>NZ_SJPR01000022.1 GCF_007859955.1 Botrimarina colliarenosi | reverse complement strand
TGAGCGTCTAGGTTGACGCGACGGAGGGATCGCGATGGGGATGGGGAAGCGGCGGCGGGAGTCGCAGGGGGAGCTGTTCGTGCCGTCGGGCGAGCTGGCGGCGAGCCCGGGGCACGCGTTCTACCGGCGGCTGAACCGGCTGCTGGGGGAGTGCGGCTTCGACGACGCGGTCGAGGCGGCGTGCGTGCCGTACTACGACGCCCAGGGCGGCCGCGACTCGATCGCCCCGGGCACGTACTTCCGGATGCTGTTCGTCGGGTACTTCGAAGCGATCGACAGCCAGCGTGGGATCGCCTGGCGGTGCGCCGACAGCCTCAGCCTGCGGGAGTTCTTGGGGATGAAGCTCACCGAACGGACCCCCGACCACTCGACCTTGAGCAAGACCCGCGACCGGCTCCCCTTGGAGGTCCACGAGCTGGCGTTCCGCTTGGTGCTCGCCGCGGCGGCCGAGAAGGGCCTCTTGAAGGGCAAGACGCTCGGCGTCGACTCCACGACACTCGAAGCGGACGCGGCGATGCGGAGCATCGTTCGCAAGGAGTCGGGCGAGGACTGGAAGGCGTACGTCAAGCGGTTGATGCAAGAAGCGGGTGAGATCGAAGAAGGCGAGGAGCCCACGGACGAGGACCTGCGGCGGTTCGACAAGAAGCGGAAGAACAAGAAGACGAGCAACGCCGAGTGGGAGTCCCCGACCGACCCGGACGCGCGGATCGCGAGGATGAAGGACGGCCGCACGCGTCTGGCGTACAAGGCGGAGCACGCGATCGACCTGGAGACCGAGTTGGTGGTCGCGGCGGAGGTCTACCACGCCGACCAGAGCGACTCGCGAACGCTGGCCGACACGGCGATGGCGGCCCGGACCCACGTGTCCGAAGCGGGCCGAGGCGAGGTCTTCGAGGAGGTGGTGGCGGACAAGGGGTACCACTCAGCGGGGCAGTTGGAGTTGGTCGAGAGCCTGAACGTGCGGACTTACATCCCCGAGCCCAACTCGCCTCACCAGCGGCGTTGGACCGATAAACCGAGCGGGCTGAAGGAAGCGGTGGTCGCCAACCGGCGGCGGACGAAGACCGAGAAGAACAGCCGCTTGCAGAAGCTGAGATCGGAGCGAGTCGAACGCACGTTCGCCCACACGTGCGAGACGGGCGGGGCGAGGCGGACGCGGCTGCGGGGGATCGAGAAGGTGCGGAAGCGACACTTGATCGTGGCCGCCGCCCACAACCTGGCGATCCTCCTGCGGAGCCTCCTGGGGGCCGGCAAGCCCAAGGCCCTGGCGGGCCTCCTCGATCAACTCGCCCAACTACTCACCGCCGCCCTCGACTGGCTCATCCGAACGATCAGCCAACAGAAATCAACGGACTGCTAGG
>NZ_SJPR01000021.1 GCF_007859955.1 Botrimarina colliarenosi | reverse complement strand
GGCCGCGAAACGGCTACGCGAGCGAGCCCAACGCAGCACCCGAACCCCCGCGAAACCTGGCTCGTCGCAGAAGAATCTCGGTTTTTTAAGCACATCGAACAATGAGGCAGTATGAAGATCGGTTGTAGTCCTCTCGCCAAGCGGCGGTGAGCTTCCTCGCCGCCGCCAAGTTGTCGAACACCTCAACCGCCAAGAACTCGTCTCGCAGTCGGCTATGGAACGATTCGGCATAGCCGTTCTGCCACGGGCTCGCCGGCTCGACGTAACGCGTCGTCACGCCGACCTTTGCCAGCCAAGCCTGCAACTCCTTGGCGACGAACTCGGGGCACTATGAAGCCGGGACTGTCAAGTTCCATTCTCCTCCGTTCAGCGGCTTCTACGAGGACGTCAGCGAGATCGGCTCAGGTCACTATCCGGGGTGTCCGTGACCGGGTCACGGTCCCATACAACTCTGCGACGCGGCGGCGCTCATTTCCGTTGCCGAGCTTTCGCTCACCAGAATTCACGAGCTCTGCCGCCGCGATCGTTCCGTTCTCCGCTGCGCCCGGCAGCTCGCCGCCGAGCTTGCTTCCCGCCGGTGGGGTTCACGCAGGGCCTATGCCGCGAGCCCAAGCCGTTCGGCATCCCAGTCCTTCTCATCTCGTAGCATCGCCCAACACCAGACGAGCAACCGTCTGCCCAGCGCTACCGTCGCCTGCTTACGGCGGGTGCGTTCGCCCTTGCTCAGCCTGCGGTACAACTCCGCCGCATGCGGGTTGTGCTGACGCATCATCCACGCGACCTCCACCAGCAGCTTCCGCAGCAGGCTCGGGCCGTGCTTGGTAATCCGACCCGAGTAGTCGTAGGTCCCTGACTGTCGACACTTGGGGACCAGGCCGACGTACGAACCGACCGACCGGGCGCTTCGGGTCGCCAAAGGCCGCTTTGAGCTCGATGAGGGTCCTTTGCATCAGCGCCACCTCGCTCGTCGGTCGTCCGTTCTTCCGGTAGGCGACGGCCGCGTGCTGGCCGTAGCGGTCCGCCAGCTGGCCAACGGTCAGCACGGCCGCTGGTGCGGGACGGCTGGCCGATAGGGTGGCCGGGTCGATCTCTTGCCCGGCCAGGATTCGCTTGACGACCTCGGCGTAGCGGGCGTGGCTCTCGGGGCTGCCGTATTTGCCCAGGTAGATCCGCTTGCCGTGGACCCAAACGCACGCCAAATCGCGTGGCTTGAAGTGGGCGTAGGCGGGCAGACGACGTGGTTTGGATGCTTGAGCGGCCATGCATTTCTCCCAGACAGTTACGGTGTAACTGTGCTTGGGTCTGCTGGCAGCGCTCCCGACCGTCGAGAGGTTCGGCCTAAAGTCCGACGCCTTAACTACTTAGAGGCTGTCCAATAACTGCTATTTGAGCAGGTGGGTAGAGCGGTTACCGTCCCTTGCATGAGCAGGACGCCCTACCCGACCGATCTGACGGACCACCAGTGGCGGCGGATGAAGCCCTGGGTCCCCACCGACGCGGCTGTGATCGGCAGTCGAAAAGTGCAGCGCCCGGCGGGCCCCGGTGGCGCCCGAATTGTGCAGCGCGCAGCTGTGCCGAGTGAGCCGTTAGCAGGAAGCTGAGAGGCCGTGGGGCGGGGGCGAAGCCCC
>NZ_SJPR01000020.1 GCF_007859955.1 Botrimarina colliarenosi | reverse complement strand
TCCGCGAAGTTGAGGCGACCTCGGCGAATCCGAGCACTCCTGAGAATCGCCTTCTGGCAGTCACTGTCGAGAATCCCGGCGAGAGTTTAGGGCACTGCTATGAGAGCACTGGCAAGTCATTGGGGGCATGATACGTTTTTAGAGTCACCCTCACGTTGCGGCTATGGCCTGCCTTACTATCGGTTTTGCGGCCGCAGTTGACGGACATTGGGACCCACTACTGATCTCGCACTTTCACGAACAACCCATGAGCCATCTATCTTATCTGCTATTCGTTGTGGCATGGTTTGCGATCGCGGCTGAGAGTCGCACCCATGGCACCGAGCCTGACCGCTCTAAGCTGCCGATGGAGCTGACGCCCTTCGAGGGGAAGATCGGCGAGACCTACAAGGGATCGGAATCGGACTGGCAGGGATCGGTCGCTGCGCCGGAGGGGGCTCCAAACGTCGTGGTGATTCTGCTGGACGATGTCGGCTTCGGCCAGACCTCCACGTTCGGCGGACTGATCCCCACGCCGAACCTTGAAAAGCTCGCCAGCCGTGGGCTGAAGTACAACCGCTTCCATACGACGGCCATCTGTGGCCCGTCGCGCGCCGCGCTGCTGACCGGCCGCAACCATCACCAGTGCGGCAACGGCTTCCTAATGGAGTGGGCGACCGGCTTCCCCAACTACTCCACGATGCTACCCAAGAGCACCGCGACGATTGCTGAGGTGCTCAAAGACAACGGGTACAACACGTGGTGGTACGGCAAGAACCACAACACGCCCGACTGGGAGACGACGGTCGCCGGGCCGTTTGACCGCTGGCCGAGCGGGATGGGCTTCGAGTACTTCTTCGGCTTCAACGCCGGGGAGACCCACCAGTACTACCCGGTGATCTTTGAGAACACGACGCCGGTCGAGCCAAACAAGTCGCCCGAAGAGGGCTACCACTTCATGACCGACATGACCGACCGAGCGATCTCGCGAATGAAGTTTGCCAAGTCGGTGGCACCTAAGAAGCCGTTCTTCATGTACTTCGCCCCCGGCGCGATGCACGCGCCGCATCACGTGACGGCCGAGTGGCGAGATAAGTTTGACGGCCAGTTCGATATGGGGTGGGAGAAGTACCGCGAGATTGTTTTCCAGAACCAGCTCGAAATGGGGATCGTCCCAAAGGGGACCGAGCTCACGCCTCGCCCCGATTGGGTGCCGGCTTGGGATGGCCTGAGCGACGAACAGAAGGAGGTCTACACGGCCCTGTTCGAGAACTTTGCGGGCTTCTTCGCCTTCACCGATCACGAGATCGGCCGGCTTCTCGACGCCGTAAACGGCTTGCCGGACGCCGACAACACGCTGGTGATCTACATCGTCGGCGATAACGGCGCTTCCTCCGAGGGTGGGCCCGACGGCACGCTCAACGAGATCATGAATCTGAACGGGCTCCCTACCGTCCTCAGCGACGTGGTAGAAAACCTCGACAAGCTGGGCGGACCCGAGTCCGAACCACACTACCCGGTCGGCTGGGCCTGGGCGGGCAACACGCCGTTCCAGTGGGTGAAGCAGGTTGCCTCGCACTTGGGGGGCACCCGGAACCCGATGGTCGTCTCGTGGCCGGCGAGGATTCAACCCGACGACAAGCCGCGTGACGCCTTCCTGCACCTCGTGGACGTCGTGCCGACGATCCTTGAGGCTGCCAAGGTCCCGATGCCAGGCACGGTGAACGGCATCGAGCAGAAGCCGCTCGTCGGGAAGTCATTTCTGGCAAGCTTCACTGACCCCGGCTACGCGGGGCGCGACTCCCAGTACTTCGAGGTACTCAGCAACCGGTCGATGTACCAGGACGGCTGGAAAGCGAATGCGCAGCACACGCGTCCCTGGCGTCAGGACCTGGCTCCGGGGAACTGGGATAAAGATCGCTGGGAGCTCTACAACCTCGCCGAGGACTTCTCAGAAGCGAAGGATCTCGCCGAGGAACATCCCGAAAAACTCGCGGCGCTGAAATCAGTTTGGAAAGAGGCAGCGGAACGCAACGAGATCTACCCGCTCGACGACCGAGGCTCCGCACGGATCGCGGTGCCCAAGCCGCCTGTTCCCGGCTCGGACCCCAACTCAACGACCTACACCTACTACGCCGGGGCGACACGCATTGCCGAACCCGCGGCACCCCCGATGAAGAACCGTTCGTGGACACTGACCGCGGACGTGACGACCCAGGGCACCGAGACCGAGGGCGTCGTCGTTGGGTTCGGCGGTGTGGCTGCCGGTCTGGTCCTCTACCTCGACAAGGGAACGCCGGTCTTCGACTACAACTACTTCGACGACCACACCGTCGTCCGCGGCGATGAGCCGCTTCCACCGGGTGACAGCACAATCGCAGTCGCCTTCGATTACGCCGGCGGCGGGGCCGGTAAGGGGGCTAAGATATCGCTGAAGGTGAACGGTGAGGCAGTTGCTAATGGGAAGATGCAGGCCACGGTTGGCGGACGCTTTGGCGTCGATACCTTCGGCGTGGGAGAGGACTCGGGCCAGCCCGTGACCAACGCCTACCAGCCGCCCTTCCGTTTCACAGGAGAGATCAGGCAGGTGGTCGTCGAGGTGGAATAAGTGGGCTGCGAACTCATGTCAGCCCCGTGGGTACAACAAAGAGGGAGTTGGGGATGTCGCCGAAGTTGGACCA
>NZ_SJPR01000019.1 GCF_007859955.1 Botrimarina colliarenosi | reverse complement strand
CCGGTAGAACGCGTGCCCCGGGCTCGCCGCCAGCTCGCCCGACGGCACGAACAGCTCCCCCTGCGACTCCCGCCGCCGCTTCCCCATCCCCATCGCGATCCCTCCGTCGCGTCAACCTAGACGCTCACAGACTAGCGCTATCTCGCCGCGATCGGGAGTGAGAAAATCAACGGGCTGCTAGGCACGCCACCTGATTGGTTGCAAGACGTTCGATAGGCGGCAGTGCCATTAGATCGATCTAGGTCTACACTGTCGTGTTCTACAAGCTCTGCGCTATTGGCCTAACGGCGTCACAAAGTCGTCGCGCATTCTGAAGGCAGATGAAGAACCACTTTCCACCAGCGTATCCAACAGGTAGAGCACAGCGTCGCGTAATGAGCGATCAGACTTCATCGCTATGGGGCTTCCGTAGACGTATCTGCGAAGCAGAGATTCGAGCATATAGACAGTATTGCTCATTCGGAGCATCGCTGTGCTATCGCCTTTTTTCAGGCGCTCCGCCACAAGTTTGAATGCTTCGGGTAAAGATTGCTCGCCGATGTGGTAAAGGAAGCGGGCGTAGTTGTCGAGCACCAGAGCAGTAGGCGGAAGGTCCTTAAACAGCTGATGTATGTGATGAGCATGGCCTTCAAGGCTCGTCCAGTGCGTTACCTCAGCTTTCCAATACTCTGTAAGAAAGATGGTGGCCATGATATCTCTGCCCCTTGGGTGCCCCGCATCCAAGCTCGAAAGCCATTTTGCCTTTCGAACCTGCTCTGCAAACATCACCCAGATCGCCCAGAATCTATCAGTTTGCTGCAGGCGATCTTCAAAACCGATCACTCCCCGTAGAATGGAAGCGGTTTCTCTTGGATGTCGTTCGACTGCCGCTACCACCGGCTCAAGGATGGCAGCGCTCTGCTCGGGTGGGACTTGGAGAATAAACTCCTCAAACAAATTGGTGAGGCCAATCACAGCGTCGTCTGATCGCTCTCGTCCGCGACGATGGTCTTCGTCCTCATCCCACCACTGTACGAGTATTTTAGCAAGTCGAGCAAACGCGCTAATTGCCATCTCTTCATTCGGTGCATAACATAGTAGCCTAATGATGCGGTGGTTCGCGGCAGAGCCTGTCCAATCGCTAATATTTAACTTGGGATAACTGTCTTCGGCAGTCTCAAAAAAGCCGGTCCTTACTCGCTGAGCGGCCTCATACTCAATAAGACCGTAGTCTTTCCGTTCAGGGTAGGGATTCTCTCGTTCAGCGCTCCGCATCTCTTGGACGAGGGCGGCCTCTGCAGCGAGTGCATTGACGCAGCGTCTTGCCAACTCGGCGTGGGTGCTCCAAAGGAACTTGCCCGCGCCTGCCACCGCGTGCATCCTGACCTCCTCCGTTGGGTGCGTGACGGCAAGCACGAGCATTCTTCTGATACGTTCGGCTAGCGGTGCGTCGAGTGATTTCCCAAGAAGGCTTGGGAGGACATACGCCGAGGGCCGGTCCCCTTCCATGCTTCCTCGTTGGACCCTGGCCAAACCATCCCAGTTGTCAGCGTCCTGCTCGACAGCGCTGCAAACTGAATCAACGCACCAATCGCGCTCCTCCTCTGAAAGCTCTCCGAAATGGTCTCTGATGCAGACTGCCGCCACGAATGCTGGCGCACCTCGCCCCATGAGATAGTCTTCCTCATTCGCGTCCGGTAACTGCCGAGCCTCGTCGAGTCGCTCTTTCCAAACGCTAGGGTCGTACTGGCCGGCTTCCTCACCGGAGAACGTTTTGTACCCCCACATAAAGAGCGCAAGGCGGGCGTCGGCTGAGCCGAGTCTCTTCTCCGTGGCTATGACCATCTGCTGAACGTCCGCCTCCGGTACTTTGAGGTCGAGACGAATCAGTCGGCTCGCCTCCGCATGCCCTTCAGGTTTCTTGCTGTGCTCTAGTGCGCTGCTCTTCGGTTGATCGCTCATGGAGTATTGACGCAAGTCCATGCGATGCAGAGCGAGCCTCCAAATTCTGTCTTCTTCGTCCTGCTGATCGATAGGAGGCATACTGCTTCTCAGTTTGTCGATTAGCTCCTGAACCCGGTCTGCATGTGGAGTAAGCTGAAGGTTAGCAATCGCAACTTCTAGGTCGTTTCCCCGATGTGCTCGTTTGGATGACTCTTTGCGCTCGTTCTCGTAGATCTTCTTCGTCGAGTCGAGCGTCGGCAGCATGTTCTGCATCGCACTGACAGAGTGCTCTTGTACGAGTCGCTGTTTGTCGAGCAGGATGCACTCACGTGAACTCAGCAAGGCAAGAAGCGTCTCTGGTGTAATGCGCGGATAGGCGGTGGCGACGCTTGCGACCACCGCGGTAATCGCAGCCGACTTACTGCGACGAAGCAAGCTTAGGAGTATATCGTCGATCTTATCCGGGCTCGCGCCGGCTGCTTCGAGCAACCACAGTTCAAGGGCCATCAGCATCGACTGAAGGACGTGGGGGCCCACTGTCGCTCCACGGTACCAACCCCAAAGACGGTCATTGCACCATTGCGTGGATTCTCCCCCATCAGAAAGGCGCAGCGTTATTTCATAGGGTGGAGCGATGTATGCCATAGGGACACGATTTGTCGAGTTCCATTCTGCAGAATGATTGAATGCGTCGAGAGTAAAGTCGATGGCATGGTCCGGGTGGTGACGCAGTAAAAAGAGAAACGGGCCATGGAAGGCGCTCGGCGGGAAGTACCTGAACCCCATCCGCTCTCTGAGCCCGAAGTGCGGCTCTGTGTGCGTGTCGTAGAACTCCCGGCTCCGATTCTTAAGAATGTCTTCCGTGAGCAGCAACTCGCGCCGCAGCGTCGTAAGAACCGCCTCAGGAAGGTCGCGACAGACTGCGAACCCGGCCATGTCGGACAAAACTAGTTCTCTGAAGTCCTCACCAATCCGGTCCCGGTCCTCTCGCTGCTCGGCAGTGAGCATCTGAGCTGTCTTGTCTGCTTCGCATTTGGGGAGCTTTGCGATTAGCTGTAAGACTCTTTTTCTGCTGTCTTCTGATCGATAGTCGTCGAATCTCGGTAGAAGCCAAAAGGCAATCTTAACGATGTCACTCGAGCCCTTCGGGTATGGCGTACGCCAACTGACGCCGCGTGCTGCATCCTCTGCGAGCCCCAGAAGAAGTTGAACATCGTCTTCGTCAAACTCATCTAGTCGGGAAGCGACTAACCGGAGAACTGCTTCCCATGCATCGCCGTCAGGGACGTGGATCAGCGATGCGACTCCGCCAGCACCGCCAAACCAAGCAGGAGTCGTTACGCAACCAACTCGAAGTAAGTGAATGACTCGCTTGAGCAAACGACGGCCGTCAGCGAGCAGGGAACTGGTGTGTCTGCTCAGAAAGCTGGCAGACGCCGAAGACCGAAGCAGCGAGACCAGTGTGTCGTCATGGAAGTGCGCTGACAGGCCCTGTTGGCCGACGACGGCCTTATAGATGTTGTCTGCCGCGTCGGGACTTTGCTCAACCAGCTCACAGACCCATTTGCGGTAGGACCGACGAAGGGCGGGCTCGGTGCCCAACTCACTGGCCATTGCAACGAGCGACTTCTCATGCCGGGCATACATTTCTTCTATCCAGCGCAAGATTGCCCAGTCTTCGAGAACATCGTGAGCAGGCGCCACTTGCGAGTCGCTGTCGTCACAGGTGGTGGTCAAGGAATCGTGGTGCAGGGAATCGAGAACGTCGGATTCAAGATCCCTGCAATCCGCAAAAGGTGAGAGCGCCTTGGCCCGCCGCAACGCAATTTGCACAAAGGCCGCGCTGCGCCGACGTGGCATTCCGCCAGCAGCGTTCTCTTCCTTCCTAACAACCCGCTTCCAGAAGAGTTCTCTGAAGGCGGGTTCTGTCTCCGGAACCGACTGGCCTTCTGGCCAATCCATCCGGACGGCAAGGTCGAGCATGTACAGAGATTTGAGGAGCTTTCTAAGAGGTTTGTTCTCCAATGGAGTCGCTAACTTCGGGATTGCGCCCGTTACAGTCGAAAGCTCTGCGTCATCTAGCCACGGGACCTCTACTAGCGAATGCACAACACCCGCATGGTCTAGGAGAGCCGAGCGGACTAAGTCTGTTGAGTAATCTCTGCAGGTGAGCAATAGCCGCCAACTCGGATCACTCTTCACGAGCACCAGGAGGTCAATAAAGGCTTCTCGTGAAGCTGTGATCGGCAGTCGAAAAGTGCAGCGCCCGGCGCCGAGAAAGTGCAGCGCTGGTTGGTTGGGGGAGTTTGGATTGGGCCTCCCCGCGTGGGCCCGGAGGGCTTGCTAGTTCTTGGATCGGCGTCT
>NZ_SJPR01000018.1 GCF_007859955.1 Botrimarina colliarenosi | reverse complement strand
AAGTAACCGTCGCGCTAGAATGACCCGTAGGCAATAAATCGTGCGTCACGGACACCCGAAAGTTCCCTGCGGCGGCCTGACCACCGCCCGCATTTTGTTGGTTTGCGAAGTCACCGCGGGTGCCTCACCCGCGGCCTCGAAGAACCATGGCGAAGGCGCGGAGGTGTCGAATTTCGGGCGAGACCTCAGCGAGTTTGGCCGACGCGTAACTCGCCGGTGGTGGTCTACCTTCGGCGGCTTTGGCGAAGTCGAGATCTGCCGAGGCGACACGCACCGAAGCGACTAAGTCGCGGCTGGAACCCGCCGCAGTCGAGGCAACCTCGCTTAGCTGGGTAACGACTCAGCCGAACGAGGTAAGCTGGACCGTGGCGAGCAAACTCTCACTTCGAACACCCAGCTGGATTATGCCACCTCGCACACCTAAGATCACTACGAACAGATTCCCTCATACGCTGCAGCTACACGCATTGCGAGCCACCCTACAAGAAGCTGGAACCCTCTCCCATGTGCCGTGTCACATCGCATTTGCTTACTGCACTGCTTGCTCTGTCAACACACGATGCTCCAGCAGATTCCGTTGCGCACAGCCTGGCCAGCTCGCCATCGGGTGCCGCGCGTTCGCCAGACGTGGCTAGTAGTGAAATTGAAACCTCCGTACTCGATGCCCAACCCCCCGCCGCTGACCGTGTCGAAGCCGAAGTGCCGCCGCTAGAGCTATCTGATCATCTCGCAACCATCTTTGGCACATTGCTCGCCCTGACTATTGCGATCACCACCTACGCACGCTTCTTGGCAAGCAGGAACAAGTCTCACCTAGCGCGATATGGGCCGCCAGACTGGGCCGTCGCTCTGAAAAGCGTCCAATGGCCCCCATTCAATCATAGCGATGGCAACATACCGCTTGTCGACGTTACTCCCGAGACACAGCCTCGTTTGCTTGAATTGGTGTCGCACACAATTCAGCAGTTCGACCCGGATGTGCCCAACCATCCCGCCTGGCACGATGGTGGTGAAAGCATCCTACATGTACAGCATATTCAAGAGCAGTCTGCGACCGTCAATTTCAAGGTCACCCCACCACGCGGCATACCCCTGCTGCTTAGGTATCATAAGCGCTTAAGCAACACGCGATTCCAGCCCACTCGAGACTGGAGCATGCAGTCATCGCTAGCCACAGTACTACAGCTTCAAGAAAGCGTAGCAGATGCTGGCCACTCGCTATTCGAGTATGCAGAATACATGCGTCCCATTCGACGCCGACACTCAGACGGAAGGAAGGTTCTAGAATTGCCATCAGAATCCCTTAGCAGCCCGTTGATCTACGGGCCGCCACGAGTCGGATCAGCTTGATGACAGCTTGGAGGGCGGTGGCGAGTTGGTTGAGCAGCGAGCCGAGCAGGCCTTGCAGGGCCCGTGGCTTGCCGATGCCGAAGAGCTTCCTCATCAAGAGGCCCAGGTTCCTCGCCGCGGCGGTGATCAGCGTCTGTTTCCGCACCTTCTCGATCCCCCGCAGCCGCGTCCGCCTCGCCCCGCCCGTGTCGCAGACATGGGCGAAGCTGCGTTCGACCCGCTCCGACCTCAAGCGTTGCAGGCGGCTGTTCTTTTCGGTCTTCGTCCGCCGCCGGTTACCCTTCACCGCTCGCTGCACCTCGGGCGGCTTCTCGCCCAGCCGCGACTGGCCCCGCCGCTCCGGCTCCGGCACGTAGGTCCGCACGTTCAAGCCCTGCACCAACTCTAGCTGCTCCGCCGCGTGGTAGCCCTTGTCGGCTACCACCTCTTCGTAAACCTCCTCGCGTCCCGCTTCGGCCAGGTGCGTCCTCGCCGACATCGTCGTATCGGCCAGCGTCTGCGAGTCGCTGTGATCCGCGTGGTAAACCTCCGCGGCGACGATGAGTTCCGAGTCCAGGTCGATCGCGTGCTCCAGCTTGTACGCCAGGTGGGTCCGCTTGTCCTTAAGCTTCGCGATCCGCGCGTCCGGGTCGGTCGGCGACTCCCACTCGGCGTTGCTGACCTTCTTCTTCTTCCGCTTCTTATCGAACCGGCGGATTTCCTCGTCGGTCGGCTCTTCGTCCTCGGTGACCTCTCCCGCTTCTTGCATCAACCGCTTGACGTACGCCTTCCAATCTTCTCCCGACTCCTTGCGAACGATGCTCCGCATCGCCGCATCCGCTTCGAGCGTGGTGGAATCGACGCCCAGCGTCTTGCCCTTCAGCAGGCCCCGTTCGGCCGCCGCGGCCAGCACCAAGCGGAACGCCAACTCGTGGACCCCAATCGGCAGCCGGTCGCGGGTCTTGCTCAAGGTCGAGTGGTCGGGCGTTGCTTCGGTGAGCTTCACGCCGAGGAACTCGCGGAGGCTCAAGCTATCCGCACAACGCCAGGCGATGCCCCGTTGGCTCTCGATCGCCTCGAAGTAGCCGACGAACAGCATCCGGAAGTACGTCCCAGGCGCGATCGAGTCGCGGCCCCGGTTCGCCTTGTAGTACGGCTCGCACGCCCGTTCAATCGCCGCGTCGAAGTCGCACTCGGTGAGCAGTTTGTTCAGCCGCTTGTAGAACGCGTGCCCCGGGCTCTTCGCCAGCTCGCCCGACGCCACGAACAGCTCTTCCTGCGACTTCCGTCGCCGCTTCCCCATCCCCATCATTCGCCCTCCTGCAACCCAATCAACAACCCGGCCCTCAATCTAGCGCCATCCCGTGATCGCCGCGAGGGAAAATCAACGGGCTGTTAGAGAGGCATTCTGTAAAGCAGGGATCGACTTCCCCGATACTCCGACAGTTGCCGTGACAGTTCAAAGGTTTCTGGAAGAAGTCACGAGTGGGAAGATACGAAGGTATGAGGGGCGTTCGCTTGATGAAGTTCGAAGCGTAGGCATGAAGTATGCCCAGCTCAGCCAGCACATGAGTGGTCACATTGCCAATGTGGGGTTATCGTTGCGCGGATTGGAGGCAGCACGAGCCGACACGGCCATGCGCAGAGAGCCTTACAAAACAATCAGGGAGCTAAGTGCTAAGCATGCACGCATGATCGAAAGAACCGCATCTGACGGTGATGACAAATCCACGCTGTACAAACTTTTCACTGATCACGACTTACTGTTAAGTGAATGCTGGGATCGAGTCAAAAAAAGATACAATCGTCAGCAAAACCGCAAGAAAGCAACTTGGTTTAAGAGCGCGCGACCCACAGTGGTCTTGCAAGACTTTCACCCACACAATGTATTTGTAGATAGTGTTACACACCAGTGCGTTCTCATTTTTGATTACGAGGGATTCGGCACTAGCTGGAGCGTAAGTGAGGCATTGGCATTCGCGCTACACCGATTTACACGTGAGTATGTTGCAAAGTGCAGCGGCGTTGTCGGGGCTGGCTGTCGACCAGACCCTGCGGAGCAGTTGGCAGAAAGCGTTTCGGCTTTCCTTGGAGGATACGAAGCGGGAGGAGGTCGGATACCTAGTAATGCAATGCGCGACTTATGGCGGGATGTTATTGGAGTCACGCTTAACAAATGGTTAGCTATCACTGCGGAGTATGTAGATGCGGAAGAGGCGATACACACACACCCTCACTCTCTGTCTGAACACACTCTTCTACAGCAAGAGTATCCGAAGTTCGTGGAGTGTTTGAAAGAAGCGAAAGTGTATTCCCTGTTCGCTCACGGGAATCGCGTCGGGAAAGGCAACAATGCAGATGCGCGCCATTGTTAGCAATCGCCTACAGCTTCCGCATACGACGGCCAATTCGGCGTTATATACACGCATTTAGTGTCACGGGACCCATCAGTTGAATCGCCGCTATCCTAGTGGTGCATCTGGCTACCTGGCTGAAGTAGCCATCAAGTCGGTTACTCGAGACCGCAATCAAGTGCCTGAATCTGGGCCAGCTCCGGCGCGCTAGCGAACCGCGGAATCTGCGTAGGTCAGCTCAACCTCGTTCTGCTCGCCACTGCTCAAACTGGGCGAAGACGCATCGCCCGTTCGCAGATAGGACCTCCGCGAACCCGCAGCGGTGTCCGCGGCTGGACAAGACCTCAGCGAGTTGGCGTCACGCGGAACTCGCCGAAAATGGTCCAACCGACGTGATTTTCGCTCGCCTCAAACTTCACTGGGAGTTGCGCCGTTATTGCAGAACATACAGTGTTCGGCACCACTGCCCCGCTTTATTTGACAGCGCAACCTGGGCAGCAGTTTCATCGCTGCTGTGAAAACTCAGGTGCTACCAACGCGGGTCATCAGGGCACCCACCCTATACTCCAGTTGGCGTCACACGGTATGCCTTCTACAGCGGCATGAACGTAGCAACACCATGCAAGCCGAGGCAAGCATGATTGCACTTGAGGGCTCGGGCACTGTCGCAAGAGCATACACACCAGACGAGTTACTAATGAATAACATGCCATCGGTATAAGCAACTTCACCCTTCAGTTCGGTCGACCACAGCTCATCGAACGAAGAACGATCCAGCAGATAGGTGCGTTGATCTGTCTGAACGATTAGCGCGTCATCCGCAACAATTAAGTTGCCCGTTATAGCTTCTCCAGAAGGCGCAAACCACCTGTCTACCGGCGTCCCTGTAGCCTCATCAAGAACTGTCAGCTCGATACCGTTTGGAGCAAATACAAGCCCATCATCAACTGCGACGTAACCGTTGGTAAGCACAGGGTATCGCCAGACCACAGATTCAGTTGAGATATCGAACGACACAAGCTTGTTTCCATCGCGGGCACTGGAAAACGCCAAGACATTCCCCTGGCTACCTACGATTGGTGAAGCGTTGTTTCTGGTCCAAGTGTCGTCACTGTTGATGATAGTAAAGGCACTAGCCCCCGTCCTTCTATCGAAAGCGTACAAGCGGCCAGTCTTTGGGCCCGGACTTGCCGACGCAGCTCCCATGTACACGTAGACATGATCTTCGTCGGCGGCAGGAATCCACCCATATTGTTGGTTGACTTTCGCAAACCAGTCAACGCCGCCATTAACGCCATCGTAGGCATCTAATCCGCCGTAGTATCCGCCGGCTGCAAACACCTGATCGTCGATAACCGTGGGGCGACTCCCACTACTCCATTGTCCCGAGTGATTGGTGGCAAAATCGATATCCCCGTTTGCAGCATCCAGTCCAAAAACATAAGGATACTGGGAAGCGTTACCACCTGAAATTCCGGAATGCCCCCATTGGTGCACGTACACTTTGCCGTTTCCAATTGACGGTGCAGATATGCCACCACTGTATGGCTTGAAACCCCTACGCCAATCTTCGGCGGCGGTTACAGAGTCAACCGCGATCACACTGTACGGATCGGCACCATTCGTTCGAGCCGAGAAATAGACCGTACCCCCGTCTGATACAACGCCTGGAACGATCGAACCACCAAGATCAGTGGCCAGTATGCTCCACGCCTGCTTGAATCCAATTGCACCGATCGCCTCGCCAACGTTCCCGTTATGCCAAGCGTTGCCTTGATGTTGAGTCCAGGCGCCCAACGCATCTGAGTTGCTAATGCTGGATAGAGATAAGGCCAGGATGACGCAAGGCAGATAGGTGTTAGTCGTGGTTTTCACTAGTTATTCCCACTTTACGGTTAAAGAATGTGCGTAAAAAAATCTACCGCAAACCACTTCCTGGCCGTCGTTACGACGGGTGCGGAACAGTATGTTTGCGGCAGGCCTTGCTCTTGGCGATCTCTCGACGAGATTTAGTTTGCTTCTCCTAACGGGCGCCCGCAGCATAAGGGCGGTCACTACAGTTCGCAAGCAAGCGATCGTAGAGTTCCCCATAAACGGAGCGAGAAGTTTTCACGCCCACTCTGATTAGTAGCAGATGCCGCCCTGCCAGCAGACGGATGCCTCATCCGCGGTCTCGAAGCGATCTGGCTAACTCGCAGCGGTGTCCCAGCCGGCGGAAGACCTCAGCGACTTACCGGGGAGCGCAACTCCGAACGGATGGTCCAACTTCGGCGACATCCCCAACTCCCTCTTTGTTGTACCCACGGGGCTGACATGAGTTCGCAGCCCACTTATTCCACCTCGACGACCACCTGCCTGATCTCTCCTGTGAAACGGAAGGGCGG
>NZ_SJPR01000017.1 GCF_007859955.1 Botrimarina colliarenosi | reverse complement strand
AGGAGGTTCCCGCAGGCGTAGCATCTGGCCGCGGCGGCACCTCCTGGATCAGCTGCGGAGGTGTCGTCGCTGAAGCTAGACCGACGCGGGTTCGCCGTGGCCGGAACTCGCCGAAACTGGTCCACCCTCGGGGACTTGGCTAGAGCCGAATCTGAAGGAAGTGATGTCCACCGACCGCAGTTTCGGGGACGTTTCGACGCCCATGAGGGGGGGTCACACCTTTGCACTTACGACCATCTGCTAGAATGCGTCGAACGATGATGCCGAGGCAGTATATCGTCGAGCTTGAGAACCCTTTCGGTGACTCGTTAGAAAGCTTGATTGAGTCCTTCCTAGCCGCCTGCTACGTGCCACAACTAGCTGACTCCAATGCTTGATTACTCTACGGCGAAAGAACTCGCTCAGCACGCGGCAGATGCCGAGGCGAAACACCTTTCTAGTCATGAGTCGTACGTCATCGTTGATGACCACGTCTATGAGCACCCTTGGGGCTGGGTCTTCGAGCCTGTTATGGAGCCATATCGTACAAATGGTGAACCGTGCATGCGTGGCGGAGCTTGGTGTCTATCCGTGGACAGGTTCTCAGGCAAAATACAGCGCTCATCTTGGGCGGGCTGGCAGGCTGAGCAGTGGCCGATTATCGAGTTGCACTTAATTAATGTCGACGATGAATCTAATGATGTGTATCACTTCTTGCGTCAGTACAAGGGATGGACGGCGACGGAAACTCGCAAAGCTCTTTGTGAATTGCCTTGCGTAATCGCTGTTGGTCCGACAACTTCGATTTTGCCTGTTGGGAGGGCATTGACCGAACGCGGGGCCAGCGTCGAACTCCGGCAACGGCACGAATAGTCTTCGTCGAACCTGGTGCCGCAAACCTGCCTCGGCGTGAAACGTCGACTCTGATTTGGCCAAACCGGTTAGTGCAAAGGAGGCGTCGTCCTGGGCAGCCAAACTTGCAGCGGTGCAGCTCACCTCAGCAGCCTCGTTCGCTGCCGAACTGAGTGAGGTTGCATCATCCTCAGCAGATTGCCGGTTCCGCTAACTCGCAGCGGTCTCCCTGCTCGGCCTAGACCTCTGCAGATAGCTCCGGGTGCCCAGACGCTGGTGTTGGTCCACCCTCGGCGGGTTGAGGACCAATCAAAGTCGCGTCGGTGAGTCGGCCGGAGGGCCGTCGCCTCCGCAGCGAACGACACGTCTGCTTATAGGCACTATTTTTTGTGCTTCATTGAGCTGCGGGGATCCGTTTCTCCTACCCCAAGACGCCCCTCGCCCCCCCCAAATTGGTTGTTTGCGGAGAGGTTGGCGATTATGCTGGCCCGGTCTGCGTCGCCGGCTGATGTGGTCATTCTGCTCGAATTTGCACCCCCCGACGGCCGAGGCGCTGACGATGTCGCGATCTACCCATTGGCAATGGCTGCGCCGCTGCGCGTCGGGCCGTTCGCCTTCTAAGGCTTTCCGCCCCGGCCGTTCGCTGCTGACTCACACTCTGCGGTTCGAGCCGCTTGAAGACCGGCGCATGCTGGCCACATTTGGCGTTATTAATCTTGCGGATTCCGGCGGAGGAAGCCTTCGTGAGGCGATCAGCCAAGCGAATAGCTCGCCGGGGCAAGACACCATCCTATTTTTGGGTGCGGCCACTTCTGGCACGATTGCCTTGACCTCTGGCGAGTTGGAGATCACCGACTCGCTGACGATCACTGGTCCGGGACAAAACCAGTTAAGTATCGACGCGTTGCTCGGCTCTCGCGTTATTTCCTTTTCCCATAGCTTTGGCGGCCTGACGATTAATGGCCTGACCATCAAGAACGGATTGACGACTGGAAGCAACATTAGTGCCAGTGATTATACGAATAGCGGAGCTGGAATCCGATTCATCTCTACCGGCACCCTCACGCTCAATAACAGCACCATCACCGGCAGCGCCACTGGCGGAGCCTTAGCCAGCGGCGGCGGTATATTCACACCCTTTGGTAAAGTCACTCTAACCAACAGCACGGTCAGCTACAGCGGCACCGCTGGCCCCCACTCCAACGGTGGCGGCATTTATTCGATGACCGGCAATGTGTCGCTAACGAACAGCACGCTCAGCGGCAACATCTTATTCCACAGCACCTCCAATGGTGCGGGGATTTTTACGTATGGTGGTGCTGTGTCTGTGGCGAATAGCACCATTACCAAGAATAACACGGATGGCTATGCCTATGGTGGAGGTATTTTTACGACCTCCAACGTGACAGTGACAGACAGCACGGTCAGTAACAATGCTGGTGGGGGAATCTTTATTACGGGGAACGTGCCAACCAATCTCGTCACCCTCGAGAATTCAATCGTGGCAGGCAACTTCGGCTTAACCAGCACTGCCGATTTCGACCTGCACCTCGCTCCCGGCACCGTTTTCTCGGTGGACCACAGCCTGATTGGCGACACGAGTAGTGGACTTTCAGCTAGTCAGCTTCTCGATATTGCCACTGGCACCGGTAACTTGATTGACATCGACCCGATGTTGGGTCCCTTGGCTGACAATGGCGGCCCGACGCCAACTCAAGCCCTGCGGCTTGGTAGCCCCGCGATCAATGCGGGCAATCCTGTCAACTCCGGCGGAAACGACCAACGTGGACCTGGCTTTGCCCGGGTTAGCTTCGGCCAAAGAGACATGGGGGCCTACGAGCTTCAACTCCCCGGCGTCGCGGGCGGGTCCATCGTCGTCGACTCGACAAGCGACGTCGTCGACGACGATTTCTTGGCAGGTCAACTGTCGCTCCGCGAGGCAATTCTGATCGCGAATAGTTTTACAGGTGCCGACACGATTACGTTCGCCGCTGCACTCGACGGACAGACGATTTTCTTGACCGGCGCCGAGCTGGAAATCACCGAGTCGCTCACGATCGACGCCTCGGCGCTTTCGGTGAACATCGTCATCGACGCCCAGCAACAGTCGCGCGTGTTGCACTTCAGCAGCACGACTGGCGACCTTGATCTCGTCGGCGTGACGATCACCGGCGGTAAGACTACTGGCAATAGCTACTACGAGTCGGGCGCCGGCATCAAGTTCGACTCCTACGGCGCCCTCACACTCACCGGTAGCACGGTCAGCAACAACCGAACGACAGGGCTCACAGCGTTCGGTGGCGGTATCTTCACCCGCGGTGGCTCGGTAACGCTCACCGATAGCACGGTTAGCAGTAATCGTGTCGAAGCGTCCGACGCCGACGGCGGCGGTATCTGGAGCGTCTATGGCGCGGTGACCATTACGGGCAGCACAATCTCTGGCAACCATGCTGCCGTTGATGGAGGGGGTATTTGGACTAGTGATGCACCGGTTCTCATTCAAAACAGCACGATCACCGGCAATACGGCGGGCGCTGTTGGTGGCGGCATTGGCCGCGCGGACTTCAACTTGTACCCAAATTCCCAGACGCACTACGAGCAGTTATCGATCCACAATTCGATCATTGCGGGCAACACCGACAACGGGACCTCCCCCGATCTCTTCGCACCGACGAACCCCGCCCGCCCCTTTACGGTCGACTACAGCCTGATTGGCGACGCGACCGGCTCGGGAATCACTCCGTCATTCGGCCTCGGCAACTTGCTGGATGTCGACCCGCTGCTCGGCCCGCTGGCCGACAACGGCGGCCGCACGCAGACGCAGGCACTCCTCGCCGGCAGTCCGGCAATGAGTGCGGGCGACCCGGCGATTGTTTTCAATGCTGCCGAGTTCGATCAGCGCGGTGCGGGTTTTGCGCGAGTGCAATGGGGCCGGATCGACATCGGGGCATTCGAGTCCGACATTCTCAACCTTCCGGCGGGGGGGCTCGTCGTCGACTCGACTGCCGACACGATCGACTATGACTTTTCGCCGGGTGAGTTCTCGCTTCGCGAAGCGATCTACTTGGCGAACAACCTAGCGGGTGCGGACACGATCACGTTCGCTCTCTCAATGAGTAACCAAACTATTTTGCTGACTGGCAGCGAACTTGAAATCACCGAGTCGCTCACGATCGACGCTGCGGCCTTGGCGAACCATGTGACGATCGACGCCCAGCAGCAATCACGCGTGCTGAATTTCAGCAGCATGACGGGCGAACTTGGTCTTACTGGCCTCACGATCACTGGCGGCAGAACCACTGCTGACGATGCCTCAGGAGGAGGAATTCGTTTCATCGGAGATGGAGCCCTCACCCTGACCGACATGGTCGTCAGCGGCAACAGCACACTCGGGGTCGATGCCGATGGTGGCGGCCTGTTTACACTCGGGTCGGTTGTAGTTAGCGGCAGCTTGATTAGTAACAACAGCACTGTGGGAAACAGTTCCAGCGGCGGCGGGCTCGCCAACTCCTTCGGATCGGTGACGCTCACCGATAGTGTGGTCAGTGGAAACAGCACCGCGGGCAACAGTTCCAGCGGCGGCGGCCTCTCCAACTTCTTGGGCTCGGTGATGCTCACCGATAGCGTGCTCAGTGGAAACAGCACAGCAGGAAGTAGCGCCCACGGTGGCGGGATTTCGTCTGGATTTGGTACGGTGACGCTTATCGCCAGCAGCGTCGATGGCAACAGTGCTATAGGTACCGATTCCGATGGCGGCGGTGTCTTTACTATCAACTTGACACTCACCGACAGCACCCTCAGTGGCAACAGCGCCGCAGGAAATGGTGGCGGTGTCCAGAGCGAGGGCGTCTTTGGCGGCGTCGGGGCGGTGTCGGCTACGAACAGCACGATCAGTGGCAATAGCTCCGGCGGCGACGGAGGGGGCGTTTGGACTGACGGCCAAGTGACCCTCACCAGCAGCACCGTCGTCGACAATCACGCCACGGCTCTAAGTTCAGCGGGTGGCGGTGTCTTCCGTCTCAACCATATCGAGATGCTGACAATCCGCAATTCGATTATCGCGGTCAATTCCGACAGCGGGACGATTCCCGACATCCTTGCGACAAATCCCTCGGCAACCATCGACTACAGCCTAATCGGCGACACCACCGGCTCGGGCATCACTCCTTCGACCGGCGTCGGCAACCTGCTCGACGTCGACCCACTGCTCGGCCCGCTGGCCGATAACGGCGGCCCGACCTTGACTCACGCTCTGCTCTCTGGGAGTCCTGCACTCAACGCGGGCGATCCCGCCATTGTTTTTAATGCAGCCGAGTTCGATCAGCGCGGCGCAGGCTACGTGCGAGTGCAAGCGGGACGAATCGACATCGGGGCGTTCGAAGCCGAACCTCCCGCGATCCCCATCGGCGGCCTAGTGGTCGACACCACCAGCGACCTGATCGACTCCGACTACTCGGCGGGCCAGTTCTCGCTTCGCGAGGCGATTTTCCTGGCCAACGTGAACGCCGGCCCCAACACCATTACCTTCGCTGCGGGCATGAGCGGCCAGACGATTTTGCTCACCGGCGGTGAACTCGAAATCACCGACACACTCACGATCGACGCGTCGGCGCTCACGTCGAACGTGGTGATCGACGCGCAGCAAAACTCGCGTGTCTTGCACTTCTCCACCACCAGCGGCGACCTGTCACTTGAGGGGCTTACTGTCACTGGCGGAGAGTCGACGGGCGGCGGCGGAATTCGTTTCGATTCCGATGGCGCCCTCACGCTCACCAGCAGCACGATCAGCGGCAATCGCACGACCGGCTTTGGAGCCTCGGGGGGCGGCATTTCCGCCTCTGCAGGCAACGTGTCACTGGTGAACAGCACGGTCAGCAACAATACCACCACGGGGCAGCAAGCCTATGGCGGAGGCATTCACACCCATAGGGGCGACATCTCGCTGACCAATAGCACCGTTAGCGGCAACAGCACCGCCGGCTACTACGCCTATGGAGGCGGCCTTCGCACACGGTACGGCGATGTGACCCTGACGGGCAGCACCATTAGCGGCAACAGCACCACAGGCAACGGGGCCGACGGGGGCGGGATCTATGCTTCCAGCGGGACCGTGACGATTACCAACAGCACCGTAAGCGGAAACTACACGACGGGGGATCGTTCCGATGGTGGCGGCATCCGGGCGGGCAGCCTGACCGTGACCGGTAGCACGATCAGCGGCAACAGCACCGCAGGCAGCTACGCGAGTGGCGGCGGCATCAGTTCGCGCTACGGCCTCACCCTGACGGGCAGCACGGTCAGCGGCAACAGCACTGCGGGCAGCGATAGCCATGGCGGCGGGATAGTCGTCTACCATGGCGAGGCGACGCTAACCAGCAGCACGGTCACGGGCAACTCAACGGCAGGCATGGGAGGG
>NZ_SJPR01000016.1 GCF_007859955.1 Botrimarina colliarenosi | reverse complement strand
GTCGGGAAACTGGTGAGCCCTTCTCGGAAGCGGGCGGCGGCCGAGGAGCTTCGCGAGAAGTTCTCGGTCTCCGAGCGGAGGGCGTGTCGGACGCTGGACCAGCCGCGGAGTAGCCAGCGTTACCGGGCGAAGCCGAGGGAGGACGAGGGTCCCTTGGTGAAGCGGATGCTGGAGCTGGTGCGTGAGCACGTGCGGTACGGCTACCGCCGGATCGCGGCGCTGCTCAAGCGCGAGGGGTGGCGGGTGAACGTCAAACGGGTCTACAGGCTATGGCGGAAGGAGGGTCTGAAAGTGCCTCAGAAGAAGCGGAAAAAGCGTCGCTTGGGCGTGAAGGAGAACGGCTGCGCCCGCCGCGAGGCGAGGCACAAGAACGACGTATGGGCGTGGGACTTCGTATTCGACCGCACGACCAGCGGCGCGGCGATCAAGTGCCTGACGCTCGTTGACGAGTTCACCCGCGAGTGTCTGACGCTGAAGATCGACCGGAGCCTCACGAGCGAGGACGCGATCGATGCGTTGGCGGAGCAGCTGGCGATGCGTGGCGTGCCGCTTCACCTGCGGAGCGACAACGGGCCGGAGTTCGTGGCCAAGGCGCTCCAGGCGTGGCTGGCGAAGGTGGGGGTCGGGACGCTGTACATCGNGCCTGGGGCCCCGTGGCAGAACGGTTACGCGGAGAGCTTNAACAGCAAGTTCCGCGACGAGTTCTTGGCGACCGAGGAGTTCGAGAGCCTGGCGGCGGCGAGGAAGCTCGGGGCCGCCTGGCGAGAGGATTACAACCGATCTTCATACTGCCTCATTGTTCGATGTGCTTAAAAAACCGAGATTCTTCTGCGACGAGCCAGGTTTCGCGGGGGTTCGGGTGCTGCGTTGGGCTCGCTCGCGTAGCCGTTTCGCGGCCTCGGTCTCAAGATCGGCTCGGTTGATCACCCAGGGTCCGTCCGGGAGCGGGTGTTCACCCGGTATTTCGCCTCGTTCGATCGCCAGCCGCAGCGTGGCGGTGCTAACGCCTACGAGATCGGCCGCTTCGATGAGCTTCAGCCAGCCTTCTTCGTCGCAGCGTTGGCGGTCGTGGCAAGCGATTTTGTGATAGTTGCGGAGCGATACAACTCGCTCCCGTGTCCAACGGTTGCCGCGGCCAGTCCGAATGCCGTTGCGGTTGAGCACGCCGGCGATCACGTCGTCCGAACAGAGCCGAGCCAAGCTCCGAACCGCTTCGACCGCGGGCGCCGAGGTGTGGTTCATCTGACCTCGCCGTCGTCGAGGCAGCCGCAACTCGGTGTGAACGCCACCCTTCCAATGGACGGTCAATACGATCTCGCCGGCCTCGGCTTCGCAATCCGCAACAACTTCTTCGATCAGCGTTCGCACGATCCGCTTCTTGAGGGCGGCGTCGCAGCCGAGGGAGTTCCACACGGCATCAAGGTCAGCGGCCAACTCGGCGAATTCATCTACCGAAGCGGCCCCTTCGCCGGCCGACGATTGATCGGCCAACCTCGCTTCAATAGCCCGTACCTCGGTGAGCGCTGTGTTCCAGCGACGCTCTAGTTCGTCGGCCACGAGGCGGTTGTCGGGGTCGCAGGCGTCGAACTGCTTGCCGGCTCGACGCGCCTGGTATTGCGCCGCCGCGAGGTCTCGCTCGAGGGCGGCGTGGACTTCGTCGCGTTGTCGCTCTTGCTGCAGGCTTGCCAAGACGGCTGCCTCCCTACCGGCGGGCGCCACCACTCGCAGCACCTGCTGGCCGATTGCTTCATCCACGGGAATCCCTCCGAAGGCGATACAACGTGGCTCGCCCTGATCCATCCACCCTCGAACACAACTGTAACGCAGCACGTCGTGCTCGCGACCAGTGTAGCGGACGGTGAGCTTGCGACCGCACCGCCGACAGCGGAGCAGCCCGGCCAGCAACGCCGCGCCCCGCTTGGCGGCGCCGAGGTCCCGGCTGCTGTTGGCAGCCAGTTGGCGGCCGATCTGCTGGAACGCTTCCCAGCCAATGTAGCCCTCGTGCGAGTCGGGGATCAACGCGATCCACTCTTGTCGTGGCTTGCGGCGGACCCGCTTCTTAGTCACCAGGCCGTCGAAGCTCGCCGACTGCTCGGTCTTGCCGTACGTGTAGGCGCCGCCGTAGACCGGATGCGTCAGCAGGCTGTGGATCGTGGCGTAGCTGGGGCGCTTCCACGCGACCCGTCCGTCCGTGTGGCGTGCCGGGAGTTGAAGGTCTTCCTCAAGAAACCAGAGTAGGACCTGACGGGCCGTGCCGAGCTGCTGGAACTTCGTGAAAACCAAGCC
The DNA here is from genome assembly GCF_007859955.1 of Botrimarina colliarenosi. Classification (GTDB taxonomy): domain Bacteria; phylum Planctomycetota; class Planctomycetia; order Pirellulales; family Lacipirellulaceae; genus Botrimarina; species Botrimarina colliarenosi. The sequence goes on along the minus strand of NZ_SJPR01000016.1, from coordinate 14,349 downwards.
GATCGCCTCCTGCACACGGAGGTCGGGGTCCTTCTCCAGACGCTGGTCGTCGGTCTTCACGAACCCGACGGGCGCCGTGATGACCAATTCGCCACGCTGGGCCTTCGCAAGTCGCGCCTCGGCAGAACGTTGACGCAGCAGATCGAGCTCGTACTCGTTGAGGCTCCCCTTCAAGCCCAGCAACAACCGGTCGTTGCTCTGACGCGGTGCGTAGACCGTCTCGTGATCGACCAGCAGCGTATCGACGACCCGGCAGACTTCGACCAACTGCTGCCACTCGCGGCTGTTCCGGGCGAACCGAGACACCTCGCGTGCTGCGACGGCGCCTACCTTGCCCAGGCTGACCTCGGCCACCATCCGCTCGAAGCCGCTACGTCGGGCGTTCCCCGCCGCCGATTGGCCGAGGTCCTCGTCGATCACTTCGATCTCGTTCCAGCCGAGTTGCTCCAACCGCTGCCGCATCGCGTACTGCAGCCGTTGGCTCTCTTGGTTGTGGAGCACCTGGTGTGGCGACGACTGACGGACATAGAGCATCGCCTTGCGAGACAGGTGCTGAGCCCCGATCTTATCGCTCATCGCTCGCCTCCTTGCTGCGGAGTGCTGAGCGGAGCAGCGTCGCGAGCAGCGGAAGTGTCTTGCGCCGAGTGTCGAGCGGCAGTTCGTCCCACCGCGGTCGTTTCGGCATTGGGCGGAACAGGTTGAGCTGGAGAATCTTGGAGCCTGGGCGGCGGCGGGGCATCGGCATCTCCCGGTGGCGAGTTGGGGAAATGCCGCTCTTCTAACCCATCGGCCCCACAGCTCCGCAGCAAGTCACGGAGCAGGCGGAGGTCATCGACACCAACTGCCGGATCCGTCGCTACCCCCATCCCACAACAGGCTGCGTGATCGAGCATCCAGAATGGGAGCTCCCGGATCTGCCCCGAGTCGTCTCGACAGCGGCACACCCGTCGGCCGCCCCGGACGTAGTCCTGCACGACCGCGACTCGCTGGCCGAACCAAGGATGCCAGCGGTAATGCACCTCACGACAATCGGTGCTGTGGGTCTTGTCTCGTTGGGTTGTACAACCATCACCGGCCGCACAGCTCGCTGGGGTACGTGACCCCGGTGGAGTTCGCGGCCCGCTGCCCTCCCTCCGCTCCGGAGACTGCTTCGGCTACGCCTCAGCAGTCTCCTCCGCTACGGCAGGGCAGCGGCGTTCCCCAAACCGTACTCTCATAGCAACTGGTACAGGTTTTTGGGGCAGGCCAGGTGGGCGTCCGTGAGGCGATCGAGTCGGTCGGCGCCAGGCTCCTTTACCTGCCCCCCTACAGCCCCGACTTCAACCCGATCGAGCAGGCCTTCAGCAAGTTCAAACGACTGCTGCAAACGGCCGCCGAACGCACCGTCGAAGCCCTCTGGAAGACCTGCGGAAAGCTCCTCGAACGCTTCTCCAATGACGAGTGCCAAAACTATATCCGACACTGCGGGTACCGCTACGATTAAAAGGGACGCGCTCTAGAGGAGTGGTCGCCGCAGCACTATAAGTATCGCTACGCGGAGCAACAGCAGGCAGGCAGAAGGCTCAGGCACTTCGGCGGAGAGGGTCGGGGCGGCCGCCGTTCTCCTGTAGTTGCTGCTCCAGATGTCGTAGCCTGTTTGGCTGCTGTCGGGCGAATTGCCGTCGCGCCACACGGTGTAGTCGGCAGCATCCACGACGCCGTCATGATTGAAGTCTCCGGCGAGCGACGCCGTCGGCTGTACCGCGGCGATGCCCAAACCGTCGTACCATGCACTCTGAAAGGCACCACCGGTTGAATCGTCGATGAGTACTTCGATCGAACCGCCTTCGTCAACTTGTGCACGGCCAACGTAAGCCCGATAAAGCGACCGCAGGCCTTCGTCGAGTACTGGTGCGATTTCGAACTGCTCAGCCTCGGCCTGCTGGGCTCCGCGGGTACGGTAGAGCTCCATATGCTCCGCATCGAAGCCGGCCTCGATTTGCCAATCTTGATTCCCATCGCTCCAGAAGAAGGCGAAGACCTCGTATTCGCCTGATTCAAGGTCGGTGATCGTGGTCTTGAGCCTTGGTGCCTCTTCTCCCCCCGAATCGTCGGCAGTGAAGACACCTTCTCCATTCCCCACACCGGTGCGGCGACCCCAGGCATTATCGATGGTCCCCGGTTGTGCCGACGGAGCCCCGAAGTTTGCAGGGGCTCCATTCGCTAACGTCGTGTTATCGATCGTTGCATCGATGAACCGGACCTCACCGAGTTGCTCTTGGTTTCGGTCAATGACTCCGACGACCGCGGTGTCGTAGTCGTGTGAGTTGTCCATTGATCCTCGCCACCACAGCACAGCGGTACTGTTCTCGTCCCAGGAGGGGATGATCGGGCGGAGGTTGTCGTACGAAGAGTTTTCCGTCACAGCGGTCCAGGTCCAGGTCTGGCCTGCATCGGCCGTCTCGCCACGATAAATCTCATGGTGTGCGAGCTGCTCGTCGGTAGTGGGATCGATCTCGGTTGAAAGGTAGATCGTGTTGGGGTCTTGCGGATGCAACGCACCAAGTCCGGTGTAGTCGGTCTCGTTGCCCGGAAAGAGCTGGCCGCCTGCCTTTGCAATTTCGGTGGTCGTCCACTCAGTGGTTTGCGGATCAAACCGAGCGAACCACACTCGATGGTCCCCCGCCCCCGAGGAATGGCTGCCGAATCCGCCGGCCCTCGCCTTGAACAAGACAGAGATTGATCCGTCCTCATAGGTCTGCACATCAGTGTTCCAGACTCGAGAGTTCGAACTAGTCCCCGACTGAAAGACCTGGGTGAAGTCATCTGTCGAGGATACGTTACCGGGATCAAACGACTCGGCTGCGTCGAAGAGGTTGTCGTCGATCACCACGCCATCGGAGTTGTAGAGCTTTCCGTTCTGGATATAGGCGTGATAGAGGCTGTTGTTGTAGTCACGGGGATGAAACTCGGTCGCAATCAGATCGATACGATCGACACCGTTACTGACGTACTTGTAGTAGCCGTTCACATAGCTCGAAGAAGGCGGGCCCGATGCTTGCTTCGTCAGCTGTCCACCGTACTGCCAAGTCCCGCCATTGTCATCCGAGTACATGATGTGCGGACTCTGATTCGTACGGGCGATGTTGTAGAGCCTGCCGACACCGTCGCCATCGGGATCCTCCGCAGAAAGCTGAAAGACATTCGAGTAGGTGGTGCCGCCGTTACCGGGGGCATTACTGGGGATCACGTCCCACCAGTGGTACTCTGATTCGGCCCCCCAGGCCTGGGCCTCAGCGTCATAAGTACGGTAATAGCTGCGATCGTCTTCAACGCCGTCCAGCCTGTTGTGTGCCGCGTAAACCGCCAGGATGTCGCCATCGGATTTCTTAAGCAGCGCCGGCACGTTGTGGTCATCGCCGGCACCATACGACTCGAGATCATTATGCGTGTACCGAGTGCGTACACCGGTCGACAAATTAAAGTGCGTCGTCTGCACATGGCCGTCCACCGACTCGCCTCCATAGCCATCGCGGTTGGCGATTGAACCGACGATAAGCTGACCGCGTTGGGCGTCAACAATCGCTCGCTCGTCTTGGAACCAACTCCAAGCGCCGTTGTTGGCAAATTGAACCAGGTTGCCGTGGACGACATCCTTCGGTGGAGTGGGAGGTAGACTGTCCAACAATTGAGCGGAGAGGCTGTCGAAACTGACATTCCTAGCGCTGCCGGAGCCGCTGATTCGTTCCGAAGCAAGCGTAAACCGAACTGACTTAGCACCAGCCGGCGCGGCACCAAAGAGCGATGCCGATGACCACATCCCCGAACTTGTCGGCTGGGATTCGGTGCTGAACACCAAGCCAGTGCCCAAAGGCGAAGCGGCGGCGTCGAAAAAATCCATCGAGACAAAGCCACCATCGCCAGCGTCGGCCGCATTGTAGGAGAAGTTAAGTTCGACATAGTTCGACCCCGTGTCGATCTCAGACGAATAGCTCGACAGATCGATCGTCTGGAAGATGTTCATCTGCTGACTGCTCGGAAACGAGGCGTCAGGATTCGGAGCCAGTCGGTTCGCCGTCAGAAACTGGCTTCCTGTGTTGGCAGAAGTCGGATCAACCGGGCTCAGGCCGACGCCCGACGTCACGTACATGGCCCCCTGGCCCAACGTCCAAGCGGTTGGGACCGGCGCACCAGGCGAGTCCAACTCAAAGTCCGCATTAAGCAGGGGGAGGGGCGTCGCCCAAAGAGTCGTTCCACAGAGCAAGATGGCAACGACAGACAACGCACAAAGCCGAAGAGGCATAGTAATGGTCGGTAGTCTCTAGGATGCTGAAATCTGAGGAAGGAAGAACGCACGGGTTCTCCTTCCAGCCGGCTGATCTATCTCGCCGGAGAAAACAAGTAAAGCAAAGTCCCTAAAAAGACGCGGGCGTCGCCACCTAGTGACGACGCCCGCGATCAAAAACTCTTAATGCTCTAGGACCGCGACGACTTACAGAAGCCAACGGCGGTTAGCCCCAGGACGAGGAGCAGAGCCGAGCCAGGCTCAGGAACTGGCTGGCCGATCGATCCCGAGATGTTGTCGATCCAGATGTTCGTCTCCGAGCCACCTGATCGGGCCGTAGAGATCGAGAGCGTAACGCTTCGAGCCGAGACTGGGACAACGCCGCCAACGGTTTCTTCGAACCAACCCGTGAAAGCAAAGCCGTTGTCGTCGTCGAGCGCCACGCTGTAACCAGCTCCAATCGGTGCCCCGGTGCCATCGGTTGAGCTATAGAAACTCAAATCAAAGGCCCCTGTATCGCGGCCGTCATTGCTTGACCAGACAAAATCAACCTCGAGAACTTGGTCTCCTGCGTCGATCAGGCCACCGAAAGCAGAAAGGTCGACGGTCTGTGTCAACAAGTCATTCTCTGACTGCGATCCTACCCCTGCGGACTGTCGTGCCGTGGTGAGGAAGTAATCTCCGAGTCCTGATCCCGGCGCTGCCGCTGCCTGAGCCGCCGTCGGATTGCCAACTTCATCCGCAACGCCAGTCCAAAAGCCGTCGGGGCTTTCATCAATCCAGCCAGTGGGCGGTGCCACGTTGTCTGCCGCATCGAGTTCAAAATCGCCGTTAACAATCGCGATCGGAGCGCCGAAAGCGGGGGCGGTACAGAGCAAAGCGGCCCCGAGAATCAGCTGTCGATTGAATTTAATAGTCATGGGATGTCTCTCAATGAAAAGAAGAAAAGGAGGGATCGGTGATTAGGTGGTGTACCAAAGGGGTCACAACCAGCCGATGCCGTTTGTCACTCAATTAGCTTCATACTTTTGTTAAAGGAAACCTCCCTCAGCACGCCAGGGGTATTAAACCAATCCGTTGGCAGGAACGTCTAAAGCTCCGTCTCAAGTGGAGTCGCTGCGATGCCGTACATGTTGGCCCCGGCGCTGATGTCGCGATACTTCTGGCCAGGCAGCCGGCCGTTGGGGCCAAGTGTCACGACGCCACCTTTCGGCACATCTTGCATCCAGATGGAATGGGTCCGCTCGATGCTCATGCCAGGCCCCACGCCGGCAAAGTCTTCGAGTCCCGGCTTGTGGTCCAAAGGATCGTGCCATGCCTCGTCAATGCCAATCACGTCTCCCGTATCGCTAAAGTCGCGAACCAGCCAAGCAGGCGGAGTGATTCGCTTGTCGAGCAGCACGTAGACTCTGGCGGGCTGATTCAGTGTCAGCTCCATTGTCAGGTCGGGTGTGACCTTGTCGTTATTGAACGTCTTTACGTAGTCAGCTCCCAAGAGGTAGGAGGGCATTCCTGCTTCGGTCGCACCATTCCATTCATAGCGCCGATCAACGAACGCACGAGCGTCTTCTATCATCCCAGAGGCAACCACCTCGTAGAAACTCCACAAGCCTTCTCGCTCGTTGTTATCGACGACCGAAGCGATGACGGGTTCGGCCACTGGCTGGGAATGGGGTAGGACGCGACTCACATTGACAAGACGCGACAACGTGCCATCACTGCTGACGCTAACCGCCTCGCCAGTTCGGAAGCGGCTGGCCGATGCCTCGGAATAGTCCTGGTTCTCGGTGGGCGCTTTGCTCACCTTGAGATCGACGACACCGTCAAAAACAACGAGATCCGTACCATCGTGGGTCACTTCGACTGAAAAAACGGTACCTAGATCGACCACTTCGGCAGAGGTGGTCTCAACAACGAATCCTTCAGCCCCCTTCGCAACATCCACTTCGATGCGACCTCGCAAAAGCCGAAGTCGATCAAGCGACACCACTTGCAAGATGACGGGAGCTTGCAGTTTGGCCACGGTGTCGCTGAGCAAATGCAGTTCCGCCTCGCCGTCTTCTAGCCAGAGGGTGTCGCCCTGCCTGACGGCGTCGATGTCATGATTTCCTGGCCGACCGAGCGACCAGCGACTCTGCGGTCCCCTTGCCATCAAGCGACCGAGAACTGATACGGCATCGGCCTCTGCGCTGACAGACGCTGCCGGAGGGACTTCGTTGGGAGCAGCAAGGAACTGACCGCCAAACCCTGCTATTAGAAGGCTTGCTGCTATTGCGATGGCCCAGGCGTAGGCGTGCGTTCTTCGGGAATTGAGATGTTCGGGTTGCTCCCATGCTGATGTGTCCAGCAGGATGCGACCGAGTTCATCTTCACAGCGAGCTTGCCCCGCGAAATGCCAGCCAAGATTGGCGTGAACCAGTGTCAGCTTCCAGTACTCGTCGCGTGCCTCTGCTGACGAATCGAGCAGCTCTGACAGTTCCTGGATGCCATCCTCGGTTAACGTGCCTTCGCACTTCTCCGACACCAACTGTCGGAGGCGGGCGATCGTTTTGAATTCGAGTGGGTAAGCCACTAGCAAGCTCGCGATGGTCTAAGCGGGATGGCTGGTGTGCGAGAGTTTGCGTTCAACGCAATTGCGGAGCATCACCCGAGCGCGGGCGATCGTCTTGTAGACCGTGCTCAATGGCTTACCGCTCTGAGTCGCCAATTCCTGAACGGTCGATCGGTGACTGTAGTATTCCGCGACAAACTGGCGTTCTTCTGGCTTGAGGCAGCTGACGCACTCGGCGAGGGCATCACGGCGCTCTTCGCTGTACAAGGACTCATGCGGCCAGGACTCGGCTACCGTCTCGAGAAGACCGTCGTTGAACCACATGCGGCGGTTGGCTGACTTTGATCGATAGCTACGAATCTCGAGTGCCGCGAATGCAAAGGCCCACCGCAGAAAGGCTTGGCCAGGGTCGTACGCAGATCGCTTCCTCCACAGCGCCAAGTTGACCTGCTGCAGCAAATCGTCGGCGTCCGTTTTGTTGGGGGTCATGCCGATAATGAAGGCGCGCAGGTCACCCTGGCTCCCGGTGAGGCGCTGAACGAATGCATCGTCAGCGGGGCAGCTATCGTTATCTGCTTCAAGCACTAGCTGCTCCTTTGAGCATTCAGCTTCTCCGAAAAAGAAAGTGCGTTGAGGATGATTCGCATTTGCCGACGCGAGCCGCGCTCGCTGGTCGTACCAACCGCCAGTGAGAAGCGCGAGACGTAGAGCTAAAGGACAAGAATCTAGACTCGTAGACGAGAACTCACCAAGAACTATCGCGGCGACCTCACGAATTTTGCCTAGAGAAATCCTGAAAAAGAGCAACTTGGCAGGCTCGATCGGCAGGAAAGCACTTGTTGCAAATGGTTTACGACAGCTAGCAGCCGATCTCCCCCGCGCGAGGCAAGTCGGTTTTCTAGAGAAACTTTTGCGATTAGGCGACAAAAAACCGTCTCTTGCAGCGAACATCTGCGAGAGACTGCGCCGCCATTGACTGGGCCGTGCGATCCCACGGTCTTCCTGCAGGACCGAGGGCGTCGGCTAATTAGTGGTTTGGCGGTGACTGCTCACTAATCGCGACTCTGTTTTCCATCCGACTCGGCCCCCCACGCGCGACTGCGGCGTAAAGCCGCTATGCCCGCTTGGATTCGCGGCCCGACGTCGATTGTCTCCTTTCGACTTCTACTCAGAACTTCCACAGGAAACCGATTCGCATGTCTCAACCTGTGCCTGCCTCTCGACTCGACACGAAGCCAGAAGGATTCACGCTGGTCGAGCTCTTGGTCGTCATCGCGATCATTGGCATCCTGGTGGCACTATTGCTCCCAGCGGTCCAAGCGGCTCGCGAAGCAGCCCGCCGCACGCAGTGCACCAACCAGATGCGGCAAATCGGCATCGCTACGCACAACTATCATGACGCGACCGGAGAGCTCCCGCCCTGCCGCGTGGGCGATGGCCAGCAAACTTGGCTGATGCTGATTCTCGACTACATGGAAGATTCGCAGATCAAGGATCTATGGGACCCACAGCTTGGCTGCTTTTACGACCAGGAGTACGCGACTCGCACCGCTCAAGTGGGGGGGTTCTACTGCCCTTCGATGGCGCATGACGGACGGGTCCTCATCAGCAAGAACCCCCCTGCTGACCCCCATGGCGGTCACTCCGATACCGAACCCGACACGGGAAGTGGTGGCTGGAGTGGCTCGATGTCCGACTACCGCGCGGTTGGTGGATCGACTTGTCCGATCGATGTGAATGGCAACTTGATCACCTTTGGGGACTTCAACGAAACGTACCAGCCCTTTCTTGATGGTGCGATCCCACAAGCAAAGAGCTACGTCAAAGGCGGCGTTGGCAACCGCGGTGCGATCAGCTTCCGTGGAAAGACGGCCTTCCGTAGCATCGTTGACGGTACGAGCAAGACCTTCCTCGGGGGCGAAGTCGGCCGTGGCACCTCGGAGCGTGGACACGCATTCAACGGCGACCACAACGCGATGCTGCAGATCGGTGAGCTTCAGGCGTTCTGTGACAAATGTGTCACCCCTTTCGACCCCGAAGACCCATACGGGAACACCACCGGCGGTGACGAAGGATTTGGCAGCGCTCATCCAGGAATCTCCAACTTCTTGTTCGTAGACGGCCACGTTGAAGCGATCACACGTGACATCTACCCACGCGTCTTGGATCGAGCTGCTACGCGAGCGGGTGAAGACCTGTACGATTGGAGCGACTCCGACCTACCGACTTGCCAGACGTCGGGGGGACCCGGTCCCCTCTGATTTCTTCTGGTACCCCTTTGTGCTCTTAGCTGAGGGCAAGCCGTATTGAAGGCAAAAAGGGCAGAAGATTGAGCCAAGAGATGGCGAGAGTAGCGGACTCGCCGGCGGTGCCATCACGATTGATCTACTCACATACGACAAGTCTTGTCTTGGAGCCTACTTCAGATGACGTTCTACATCACGCACGACTTACTTCGTCGCACGGCCCTGTTCGCGGCGGTACTCTTAGCCAGCACAGCGCACGCCGTCATTATCGGCTTTGAGGCAGAGGACGGCTCTTCGACGACAACGAGCGTGACGCCTACGCTCGGTACCGACTTCACCCCCGCAGAAAGCGACCTTTCTGCCCTGGGTGGTGCGTACCTTACCCGGACGGGCAACGCCAGCCTTACCTCTCCTGGGTCGCTCACGAACGTCCTCAGCTACGATGTCGACTTTGCCGAGGCAGGCGAGTACGACCTCTACGCCCGGCTCCTGGTCGAAGTTGGCGTAGCCGACGACAGCTTTTACTACGGCAATGGTTTTGGTGCCAAAGACGTTGCTACCTCGTCAGACTGGGTGCGACCTAACGGCCTACCCGACCAGGGGTTCCCAGCCGCAACGTACTTCTGGATCAACCTCTCAGAAAATATCGGAGCGTTTCCCTCGGGCACACCGACGACGTTCACCGTAGACACCCCCGGGATTGAGACGATCCAGTTCGGAGGACGCGAAGACGGGCTCTACTTCGACGCTTTCGCGTTCGGCACATCGACCGACATCTTCACCGATCAGCAATTGAACGAAGCCGTCACGGATACATTTAACCCGCCGAACGAGTGGGGCCTGGCCGGCGGCGGCGATTTCAACACCGCCGTCAACTGGACCGACGGAGTCGTTCCCACGTTCGACGCGTTGTTCGGAACATCGATCACTCAGAACGCAGAGATCACGCTGGACAACCCCGGGGCCTCGCTCAACTCGGTCACTATCAATAACACGTCCAACCAATACACCCTCGCGGGCCCCAACGCCCTGACACTAGTCGCCTCGGCCCAGGTCTCGACCAGCGGCACGCACGTGATTGCAGCGGATGTGGCAGGCAGTGTGGGACTGACCAAGCTGGGCAATGGGACGCTCTTGCTCGAAGGGGCAAAAAGCTACACCGGCACAACGGATGTCCAAGTAGGCACGCTGCGGGTCAGCGACCTTGACGCGATCGACAACCAATCAAGCAGTGCCCTCAACATTGAGGCAGGTGCGACCGTCGTCCTCGATCCCGGTACCACCGGAACTTTGGCTGCCCAGCTGACAGGTGCATCAACGATAGATAGCGACGCGACGCTCCGAGTCAACGATGCCGTCTCTATCAACCGTTCTAACGCAGGCTTCGGCGGTGTGGTTCGGGTCGATGGCGGAACCCTCTCTGTGAGCAATAGCAACGCCTTGGGTGACGGCGGCCAGCTGAACGACCGTACTGTCGTTCAGGCCGGGACGGACTCGAAGGTCGCTCTGTCAGGGAACGTTGCTATAACCAGCGAAGTTCTTGACTTCGAAGGACGCAGCACCGACGCCCCCGGACTGACGAGTTCGGGAACCAACTCCTGGAACGGCGTCATCCGTGGCGAAGGCACCAGCGTCGATTCGCAGCTGAACATTGAATCGACTTCCGGCACGCTGACTCTGAATCGTCTCTATGCGGAAGACTCTAACGAGCAGTTCTCCTATGTGTTCTCCGGAGCGGGCAACACTACGATTACGGGTCGGATCTCCGACGCCGACATCGATATCGACGCCGACATCGTTACCGTCAAAGCCAATGACAACGTCGGCGTCGTGAAACGCGGAAGCGGCACGCTGACGATCGGCTATGCCAGCGCAGAAGAAAACGATTACTGGTTCGGCCCCACCGTGATTGAAGAGGGCACGCTCAGCGTGAACGCCAGCGGCGGAACGGTCGGCGAGCTGCGGAGCTCATCCATCACGGTCCAATCAGGCGGCACGCTCGATGTGTCAGCGTACACGGAATACACACAGCAAATCGGCCAAGCGATCACCGGATCAGGATCGATCAATGCGGGTTCCGGCAATCTGCGTTTGATTGATGTCAGCAATGTCGCGCCTGGCGACGCCCCCGGAGCAGTCGGAGAACTTACCGTCACTTCTGGGACCGTCACGCTCCCCGACTTGGGCCTCGGCGGCGGCGGCGCATGGAGCTTCGACGTTGGCAACGACTCCGACGCTTCTGGAGACTTGCTGAATGTGCAAAACGGATCGTTTACCGCGAGCACCACTGGGATCACATTCAACGTGACTCCTGCCCACGGCCACTTAGACGCCGGATCTCGGACAATTATCTCTCACACCGGCGGAGCGAATTCGGGTCTCAACTCAGCCACCGCCCAGATCACCGACTCCAACGGCAACGTTCTCAACACCCGACAAACGGTCGCCGTTAACGGAAGCACCGCCGGTCAGGTGAACGTCGTGGTAACCGGCGAAGAAGCCTCTCGCACTTGGAGCGGTGGCGTATCGGGTGCCTGGGACACCGCGACTTCAAACTGGCAAGGCGGCGACCAGCAGTTCCGCGATTTGGACCATGTCACTTTCAACGACTCGGCGAGCACAACCAACGTGAACCTCGCCGCAAACCGTGCCCCAGGCTCGATGACGTTCGCTAACTCGGCACCGTACACGTTCTCCGGGACGGGCGGCATCGTCGGTAGCGGCGACATCAACGTGACTGGCACGGGGGAAGTGACGCTGGGCAACTCCGGCAACAGCTTCACCGGAACGACGACCATCGACGCGGGGAGCAGCCTGCGGATGACGACCGCGTCCACCGGATCCATCACGAACTCCGGCACCCTCTCGCTGGGAACGCCGCAGACGATCAACGTAATGGTCCAGAACGGAACGGAGTCGGTTGGGACAGGCGGCTACAAGGTCTTCGCATTTGAAGCAGAGGAGTTCCAGTCACTTACTGAGAACGCTCCTGGCGACACGACCTGGATTGTCCGCAACGACATCGCGGGCTCTTCTGGCGCAGGGGCTGACGGCGAGGCCCTTTACGCCACGGAGACTACCACGAACACAAACACTTCAACCACTAACAAGAACTTCGTTACCTATAACATGAAGTTCACTGAGCCCGGTTCTTACATGTGGTTCTTCCACGGGGTCTCCACCGACGGCGGAAACGCAGCGCCCGGGGCGGATGGCGATGCGGGCAACGACGACAGTTTCTACACCGTTACCGGTGACATGGACTCCGGCAACACGGACCCAGCTGGCCTGGGAAGCCGCGTCGACAACTTTGGGTCAGCGCGGATCGCAGCCGAGGGGGTCATTCCCAATAGCGATGGCTCGCTGACTTACGATTGGTACCGCAACGGCGACTCGGAAAGCAACGCGGGCGAGTTCCACCGCATCAATGTCACCCAGTCGGATGTGGACGCGGGAACCATCTTCAACTTCAAGATCGGTACCCGTGAGGGCGGCATGACGCTCGACAAGTTCGCGTTCGTTGCCGATGCCGATTTCAGCACCGATCCCAACTTCGGCACCCTGACGGACGCCGATCTTGCCGCTGCCTCGTCAGTCTCGACGATCCAGGATACGTTCACCGGAGCGGGTTCCATCCTTGATGTGAACGGCGACTTTACGATGACCGACGGTGCCACGCTGAACATGCTGCTCAGCTCGCCGAATGTCCACGACCAGCTCAACGTCAGCGGTCTCCTGTCAGCGGATGGAGTGCTCGCCCTCGACGCAGCAGGCAACGGCTTCGCAGCCGAGGCGGGCGACGTCTTCGATATCTTCGCTTTCGACTCTGTCAGCGGTGCGTTCGATGACATTCAGCTGCCCGCTCTTGCCCTCGGCTTGGAGTGGGACACGAGCAACCTGCTCGTTACGGGTGAACTCGCCGTATCGGCCCTCGTACTTCCGGGCGACTACAACGCGGACGGATTCGTTAACGCCGCAGACTACACGGTCTGGCGAGACAATGTCGGTACCGACATCGCGTTGGCGAACGATCTGATCGGTGGGACAATCGGCAGCGCCCAGTACGATCAATGGTCGAACAACTACGGTTCCAGCTACGAGTCGCTTGCCGCCGCTTCGCAGGCGATTCCCGAACCGAGTTCGGCGTTATTGCTCTCGCTTATCGTCGCGGCAGTCTCATCTGGATTCGCAAGGCGTGTTGGTGCTCAGTAGACAGCCAACCAGCACGCTGGTGTCCGTTCCGCGGAGTGCATCTTCTTGGCTGTCCGCTAGTGGGTCAAGCTTTGGCTTTCTCGATCTTGGAGGAAGTCCATGGCGAAGTTGCAGCGGGATGCGGAGAAGGAGCGGCGGTGGCGTGAGGTGCTCGACCGGCAGGCTGCGAGCGGGTTGTCGGTTCGTGAGTTCTGCAGGCGTGAGCGGCTTACGGAGTCGCAGTTCTACGCTTGGCGACGGACCATCGGGGAGCGAGACAGCGAGTTGGCGCCGTCGTTCGTGCCGATGGTGGTCAGCGACCAGCCGGAGAACGATGAGTTGATCTCCATCGAGTTGGTCGGCGGCCACGTAATCAAGCTGCCGGCTTCGACGACTCCGGCGGCGTGGCTTGCCGAGTTGGTGCTCGCTCTGGAAGCGAGGCCCGAGCGATGATTGCCGCGGACCTGGCGAACACGCAGGTATGGGTGGCGACCACGCCGATCGACATGCGGAAGTCGTTCGACGGGCTGGCGGAGGTGGTCCGCTCGTTCCTCGGCCACGATCCGCTGTCTGGCAGCCTGTTCGTGTTCCGCAACAAGGGCGGCCACCTTGTGAAGGTGCTGTGGTGGGACCGCGACGGGCTGGCGATCTACTACAAGCGGCTGGAGCGGGGCGAGTTCCGTTGGCCGCGTAGCAACCAGGTGGCGGTCGAGATTACGTGCGACCAGCTGCTGCGGCTGCTCTCGGGCCTGGAGGTATCGCGTCGAGCCGCTTGATTGCGGTAGCGCGATGATTCGACGCCCGGTAGAATCATCTTCATGGCCGCTGTCGATGAACTGCCGAACGATGTTGAAGCCTTGAAGCGGCTGCTTCTCGAAGAGCGCGAGCAACGGCAAGCGGCGATCGACGCCGCTGTCGACGAGGCGGTGAAGGCGGCGGTCGCCGCGATCTTGCGTCGCTACTACGGCCCTGTGATCGGCAGTCGAAAAGTGCAGCGCCCGGCGGGCCCCGGTGGCGCCCGAATTGTGCAGCGCGCAGCTGTGCCGAGTGAGCCGTTAGCAGGAAGCTGAGAGGCCGTGGGGCGGGGGCGAAGCCCC
>NZ_SJPR01000015.1 GCF_007859955.1 Botrimarina colliarenosi | reverse complement strand
CTTACGCACCACTTCTTCCGCGCTGTGACGCTTCCTTCGCTTCTCTGACATCGCGAGTCTCCTTGAGGCCCCTCCGGGGCGGTTGAGACTCTCATAACACCTGGATCCGCTTTTGGGGAGCAGGCCACTAGCGTGAGCGGGGGTTCGTTGGCCGCGCGATCGTCAATAACTCTACATCCCTGCCGATTGCGTAAGGATGCATTGACCTAGCGGATTTGGCCAATCTGCTCCTGAGGGTCACACCTTACGCAGTAGCGGATAAGCTGATCGGAAGCATGGACGGCCAAGCCGGACACTATTGCGACGAGTGCGGTAGCGAGTACCGCGCCGAGACTTCGAGTATGGACCAGCTCTGCCCCGAGTGTGCCCATAGGTTGTATAGCTATCCGAACTGCGAGCACGATTTCGTAGACGGGCGGTGCCGAACGTGCGGCTGGGACGGCTCAGAATCGGACTACCTCAAGAGCATGAGGCAGTAGATCGCTCCGGTGGGTCACACCTTACGCACGAACTAAAGCCATATCGGATACGCTGAGGAGGATGCCTTCTTGCCGTGAATACCTGCATTGACTCTGGAGCGTGCAATGAAGTCGAGCGTATCGCTACCCTTGCCCGGATTGGCCTGGCTCGCTTTGTTGAGCATGGGAATCGAGTCGGCAGCTAACGAACAGCCAACCGAGCCGCCCTCTAGGGCAGAGCAATGGTCTCCACATGCATTGGTCGAATTGCACGTCATCGACGCACAGACCGAAGCCCCATTGAAGGGCGCTAGGGTGATCGTGGGTACCAGCTTCTCGTCATCTCGCGGTTGGAACTGGCAAGATCACACCCTGTTCAAAGTTGATGGGAGCGTAGTTCGTTGGCCACGGGCAGACGAAAAGGGCTATCAGCTGCAGGTGATTCGCGTTGAGGTGCCGGGGTATGTCCCTTACCACACCGTGCCGATTACCCGTGCGGACTCGGAACGCCATGTCCCAGAAGATGCTCTCCGCGTCGTCAACGGCGAGCCGATCTGCCTCGAAGCACGGCTCAGCCCCGATCAGATGCCAACGGTCAGGCTGCTCCAACCAGACGGTACACCTGCCAGCGGTGGCCAAGTGGCAATTGCGATGAACCAACGCGAGGTGCGGATCGAAGGGCGCGGACTGCACACGCGCGACCTGCCTCCCAAACCGAAGCCTGGCGAGCTTTGGGAGCAGCCGGTGATGACAACTGCAGACGAGCACGGTGACTTTCGTCTACCCGTAGAAATAGCTCACCGAGCCGTTGTGGTCGCAGCCCACGAATCAGGCTTTGCTCTGGTGCCGGTCGAAGAATTCTACGGGAACAATCAGCTACAGCTCGAACCCTGGGGAACGATCCATGGTCAAGCGATCTTGGGGGGCGAACCCGCAGCGGATGTCCGCCTTCGAGTGCACCTGCGAACACGTCTCATGATCGACGACTACCTAGAGCAGCTGGTCATCGTGACGACTGATCACGAAGGCCGCTTTGCCATCGAGCACGCAACTCCTGGCCTAGTGAACATCAGCACCATTCCTGATCTCCCGAAAGAGATGGACTCGCACCCGCGTACCCATGGATTGGTAAAGGCGGGCGGCGTCACGGAACTGGTTTATGGCGGAATCGGCCGACCTGTCGTGGGCCGTGTCGTCGGCCTAGATGACTACGAAGGACTGATAGCCACTTGCGAACTGCCTGGCCCCAGTTGGAGGTACGGTGGCAAGAGTAACCGCCGCTTCGCTGGTTTCATGCGATCGGCTGTGGGCGAAGCCTATCGCCAAACCCCAGTAGAAGTTGCAGCAGACGGTACGTTTCGATTCGAGCGTGTGTCGCCGGAGTTCTATCATGTAGACATCTGGCGAATCACCGCGAACGGCGACCGCGAACGGCATGGTGTCAGGCGTCAGTTCAGCTTTCCGATGCTGCCTCAGAGCGAGAACGATTTGCCTCTCGACCTAGGAGATTTCAAGCCGTACGAGCCGAGGTAGTACCTGCACAAGAGGCGTCGTCCTGGGCGGGTTTGAGCGTTCGCCGAAGTGGGGTCGGTTGGACCATTCGCTGAGGATAGCGATCGCTGCCAACTCGCAGAGGTCGCGCCCCGGCGAGGACACCGCTGCAAGTCCTGGCCAGATCGAGCGGAAAACGGCCATCAGATCGACATCGCTCCGTTGCTGGAGTCGAGTCTCGCCACTTTCGTGCGCCGCTAAGTCCGGCGCCTGGAGCGCGACTACCCTCGCGGCCGATTGAGTCTGCGCGAACTCGAGGCTCGAACTTCGGAACTCGCAGCGACGCTCGCTAACTCGCACAGATGTCGAGAATCGACCCCGGCTGAACCGCATCTGTGCGAGTTTGCTCGGAGGCTAACCTGCACGTGTTGAGGCAACCTCGGCAGATTGGGTAGGTCGGCAACCGTCAGCGGTGGGCCCGACCGACGTGAGCTGGCGATTGGGTGTTTCTACCCAGTTTTGACATCGCTCAACCGAATTCAGTACATTCCGCCCTGTGGGCCGATGGGCCAAACCGACATGGGCAGGCAGTTGGGTGTCTTTGCCCAACAGCTTTTTCGTTCAGTCGGCACTTCATTCCCTCAGTTCAAATAAATCGAAAAGATGCGTGCGCTTCTGAGCTGCCCGGCGTTAGGTGCTTAGTGTCA
This sequence comes from Botrimarina colliarenosi, assembly GCF_007859955.1. Lineage (GTDB taxonomy): Bacteria > Planctomycetota > Planctomycetia > Pirellulales > Lacipirellulaceae > Botrimarina > Botrimarina colliarenosi. Next base: position 15,870 of record NZ_SJPR01000015.1, on the reverse strand, counting down.
ATTGCTTTGACGGCAGTTGCGGAAAATTCCCCTGATATGGAGAGATATGTTATGGGTGCTTACGAGAACGGTGTGAACAAGGCTAACAATGCCCACAAGCAAGGTCAAACACCGGACTATAACAAGATGACGCCCCAGGAGCGGGACGCTGCTAAGGCGCAGATGGACAAGCTTCAAGGAAAGAAGTGATTTTAAAGTACTAAGCAGGTCGGGCCGGTGCCACTTGGCACCGACCCGGCTGTTTTTTCACGGGCTTCTAATCGAGGGTTTTACAGCCTCAAAGAAGCGCCAGCCCCTCATGCTAGTTCTATGCCCGCAGCTTTGAACAGAGTATTGCTCCTCACGGTAAGCGTTGCCAGCACCATTTTTCTCTTTGCTTCAGCTAGCGAGAGGACTATCGACGGCAATCGTTTGCTCCCAAGGCTGGCCGTTAGCCTCGAAGGAGATGCCGTTGAAGCTATGACCGCCGGCGTACCTGATGAGATTGATGGACTTCGCTCGGAAGCTTTCAAGCAGACTACGACGCTAAAGGAACGCTTCACTTCAGAAATCAAAATGGCCAACACCAACGGTAGCATATCACTTGCCATCTCGGTCATCCTATCTTTGATCGAGTCATTTCGTGTTTGCTTTCTACCATGGCTAAGTTCGCTCTTAAGAAGGCGTCGAGGCGAAGTGAATGGCAATGAAGATCGTCGAGCGGAGAGTTCGTTCAGCGCGTGGCTCCTCTGGGGCTGCGCCCTTGCCGCCATCATCTTCTCATGCTTAGCAAGCCAGGCGACCAACGAGGCATTCTGCTTGAAGCAACGCGAAGCTGAAATCGTAGAGGAGTATGTCGTCTTGGAAGAGTCAACTGCCGGCCTACCGGACGGGCACCCGGCTGTTGTTAAGGCAGCGTCCGACTTTCGGAAGCACATGTTTGCTTCGCAGTTTTGCAAGAAGGATGAAAACCGATGAAGCTAATTCGCCTTGCCGTCATAGCTTTTATCGCGATGCTCTGCGACTCAGCCTTCTGCCAGGAGCAGCTAGACGAGCTGATCAGACGGCCAGGGTACGTTCCAACCATCGCTGTCGCACCGGACACCTTAAAAGAGCTTGGTCACGGCGTGTTTCTGGCGAATAACGCGTTAAAGAAACGGAACACTCAGCTATCTCTTGTCTACGGCTTGCGGCCCAAGTTGCCCGACAACACTACCCCAGTGGTTTTGATTGGACCACGAGGTCTGCGTATCGCGGCGTTTTCAAAGTCCACGCAGAACGCTATTTTTTTACGGGAAGATCTGCTCCGCAAATCTTACGATGAGATATACGCCGCGACAGCTAAGTCTCTGCCACAGATACGTGCCGCCAATCGCGAGGAGCTTGCGCGATTTCGGGATAGTGTCCGCAAGCTTCGTGCTATGCCACCGTCACAACGGCTTGACTGGCCGGAAGAGAAGATACGCTCAGCTGAAAGAACAGCCGAGCTGGCCGAAGGAGAGGCGAAGAGACTGTCGACTGACGACTTCAGCTACCCACGTTTTCTCGCCATCATCTTGCTGCACGAAGTTGGGCACCTCCAGCATCAAGGAGGCGGAAGCTTCGGATTGTTTGCACACTCCGAGCCAGGTTCGGCGCAACACACGAAGCCGACTGAGCAGAAGAAACTAGAAACAGAAGCCGACTTATTCGCCGCGAGTGTGTTATATGAAGCGGTCCGTTCAAAGAACCTCGCTGCTGAAGTTCGGGAAGAGCTCGATTTAGCGATGCATCCATTCTGGGTACTCGGGAACATTGAGTCGATCCGAAGACGGCAGCAAGGCCAGAACATTCTGGATGTGAAGGATCCGGGATTAACCCACGAGGCACAAGTTCTTAGGAGCTATCGAATCAACTTGTTCATTGCTAAAAGAGAGAATCCAGCGTTGGTTCCGGCGCTTGAACAAGCGCTCAAGGAAATTGAAGAATTGCGTTCGAAACGCATTAAAGCATCTATGAAAGATGGCAATAGCAATCGGTGGAATAGTAGAAAAGACGACACTTCTTAAACACGCCTAGCCCTATCTTCAAGCCAGTCTGCGTATGGTGGAAAAAGACATCGCAGTGGAAAGACTTAAGCAGATAAGCTGGATGAGGTAGAGCAGTCAGTAGCCTCACCCAGCTGCAGTCGGTGGCCCAGACCTGCGCGACTATTGCAGTCTGCTTCGCCAGTGAGGCTGGACCAGTCGCTGAGGATAGCGATCGCTGCCAGCTCGCAGAGGTCGCGCTCCGGCGAAGACACCGTTGCGAGTTCTGGCCCGATCGGCAGGAAATCGGCCATCAGATCGACATCGCTCCGCGGCGGACGGCGAGTCTGGCCGCTTTCGCGCCCCGCCACGTTGACCGCCGATAGCGCGACTACCATCCCGGCGGATTCGGTCTGCGCGAACGCGAGGCTCGTGCTTCTGAAACCGCAGCTACGCTCGCCAACTCGCACAGATGTCAAGAATCGACCCCGGCTGGGCTGCATCTGTGCGAGTTTGCCCGACGGCTAACCTGCACGTGTTGAGGCAACCTCGGTCTGTTGGGCAGTGACCGATGCGGCCGAGGTGAGCTGCACCGCCGCGGCCTAGCAGGCTGAGCAGAGTGTGCCGTGGTGCCGGGAGAGAGATGATGGACTACTGGTTATTAGAGGTGATAGACTGCGACTGTCCGAGGTCGGGAACGCCCACAGGAGAACCTTATGCTGCGTCCAACAGCTCTTACCCTTCTCGTCCTTATTACTCGTTGTGCATCTGCAGGAACGCTCGATATTCGAGTGGATCCTACGCCTGGTTTGGACGGATTCTCAACTTACACGCTTGCGATTTTGACTGAGAGTAGTGAGTCGTTCCGAGGGGTCGATGCGAGGTTCAGTGGTCCGATGAATCAGCTCAGCCCGTTTGGCACACGGACAATCTTTGATGACGATCCGTCTGAGCTTTTCGATCTGCCCGGATTTGATTTTAGGCAGGACTCGCATTTCTTAGTGTCGGCTAGTAGCGGCATTCTTTCGATCGGCACCGACGAAACCACCAGCTCGCTGCGAGGAGCGATCACAGGATTTCACCGACTTCCTCAGACCAACCCAACCGACTTTGCACAGATCGTGACCGATCAGCCGGACCAGGTTGACTTGAATCTTCAGTTTGACTTGGGACCAAGTGCAGGCGGTACTGGCAGCCCCCTCCCGTCCTTCAGTGGTAGCCTCTCGGACTGTTTGCTTACTGGGTGTGCCGGTCCCGTTGATCCGGTAGACCCCGTTGATCCGGTAGACCCCGTTGATCCGGTAGACCCCGTTGATCCGGTAGACCCCGTCGATCCGGTAGACCCCGTCGATCCACGATTTGGCACCACCGCCGTGTTTGCCGTGCCCAAGCCGACCCCCGAACTCGATGGCTACACGACCTGGACAGTCTATGTAGAGACAGAGCCGAGCTTGAATCTTCGTGGTTTCGACGTTGCGTTCGTTGGTACAATGAATCAGGTGAATCCGTTCGGCTTAAGCACAGTTTTCACCGACAATAATGGGGTCTTCGCTGCCACGGGCACACTCGTCAGCCATGATTCTCAGTTCCTGTTTCGATCGGCTGATGCTCTGTCGATCGGAGTCGAGGAATCGGATGGCTTCCTGAAGGGAGCCATCTCCGGTTTGAATCAGTTGAACCTGCCGAACCCAACGGCGATCGCTCAGATCACAGCGACCGATGGATCGTCGATCGAGTTCTCGATTGCTATCGACGATGAAAGCGCGGCCGGAAGCTACATTCAAGGAAGGCTCTCTTTCCAAAATATCCCCGAGCCAACTGCTTGGATGCTTCTTGGTTTGAGTCTTGCTGTCTGTGCCGGCTTCGACGCTCGGGCAAGGTAGTGGATATGCAAAAGGCAAAACGGTGGTTGGTAATCAGGTAACGCCAGCTAGCACCGTCTAAAGTTCTGTTGCACACGACCTCGACAGATCCCACCGTCCCAAATAGCCGGGGCTCGAATGCTCCACGTAGGGTGCTCGAACGCGGCGACCCACGACGAGCCGTCCGGGGCCATTGCTGCGTCTGCCAAAAAGTGCCACGGTTAAGCGGGTCAGGACCGGCGAAGCGTGACCGGCGAACCTGCGGAGGCTTCAGTATCCGACTCGATTTACGCCACGGTAAAGCCGCACAGGTTGGACCAGCACCGGCGAGTTGCGCGTCGGCCAAACTCGCTGAGGTCTCGCCCGAGATTAGACATCTCCGCGCCTTTGCCATGGGTCTTCGAGGCCGCGGATGAGGCATCCGCTGCCGCGGTAAACGCAGTAGGACGAGCAGGGTTCAAGATCATCGGAAGCCGATTGTGGTGTCCCCCAATCGCTTTCAAGGACGCTGATCAAGTGCGACCAAAAACCGAAACAGGTGGGCAACTGCTCGGGGTTATCTCTTGGGGTGAGCCCGACTCCCAATTGGCCGAGGGGGCCATCGCGGTGGCATTGCTCACCCCATCCATCGACGTAACCCCATATTTCAGTAATGGTTGCGCGCCGCTCGCTGGTTCGAAACCGGTAATCGAACCTCGTGCGGGCTCCCGCTTGCCAAGACGGCAAGAAAGTCAAAAAACACTATCCCAAAGGGGCGTAGCGGCTAAACCCGTAGCTACAATGCTTTGCCTGCAGCTTGAGGCAGCGCCGTTTAGAAAATCACGGCTGCAGCTATGCACAGACTCTTCCAATCAGAGTGACTAATGAAGACGACACCCTATTTCGGATGCAGGTTCTACTACGCCCTCCCTACAGCGTGCCTCTTGCTCGCCGCCATCGCCTCGAACGCCTCGGCGGCCGTGATCAACTTTGACCCCGGCCCGATCGGCGCCGTTTACGACCAGAAGGTCGAGAACCCCCTGGCCGACTTCAATGGCCAGGCACTTGATGGTTCGTCCATCTCGCTGGACATCCAGCTGCCCCCCGGCGTGGCGCTTGAACTTGACTGGGACGGCACAGGCGGAGTCACAACGGGTGTCAATGTCAAGGTGACATTTGACGTGACGAGCACGCCTAGCCTGCCGAACAACCCATCCGGATCGATTCTGTTTGTCCCGGGCACCGGCCCGCTAATTTTCGATGAAGAGACGGGCCCGGGTGTCGTATTAAACGACAATCTATTCGGTGTCGTGTATGTTGCGGGCGCGATGGATGGCTTACAGATCACCGGGGGGACGCTCAGCTTCGATCTGCCCAATGACCCGGGCGTGACGATCACCGGCGGCACCGTAGATTTCTCTATCGGGAATTCAGACCCATTCGATTTCCGAGTCGTCCCCGAGCCGACCTCGCTCGCGCTGCTTGGTCTGGGCGGGCTGATGGTCGGACGCCGCCGACGGCATTGAAAGTCTCTATAGATCTTCCGCTCGTTATGAGCCCGCGCTGATGACCGAACGCCTTGGCCACCGCAATCAACCGGGAATCCCGATGAACGTCTTGAAAAACGCAGTAACATGTTGCCTGCTCGCCTGCTTGGGCGTGGCCCATTCGGCCGATGCCGATGTCCTGCTGCTGATCGATGTCACCAACCCCAGCGCGGTGACGATCCAATCCACCGACGGCCTGGTGCTGAACACCGTCGGCAACGGCTCGCCGGTCGACCTCGCCGACTTCTTTACCGCAGACACGGGCTTCCATGAGGCGCCGATGAGCGGCGACCTAAGCCGGTTCTCTAACGGCGAACTGTTCACCGTTTACCGCAACACGAGCACGACGCTGCAACTGTTCTCCGGTGCCGGCTTCAATTTTGGCGAGTTCACCGCAGGCCAACTCGCCTTCAACGGCACCGGCACACTTGACCTCAGCGCCCTGTCGCTGCCGGGCCCCGGCGCAACCGGAGACATCAACGGCTTCAGAGAGCTGATGGGAACGTGGCAAGTCGTGCCCGTGCCCGAGCCCTCGTCGCTCGCGCTGCTGGGCCTGGGCGGGTTGATGCTGTTGCGGCGAAGGAAGGACCGTTGATGTTGGAAAACGCAAGACGCATTTTGAAGTGTGTTGTGCCGATGCTCGCAATGCTGCTGGCGTCTGCCCTACCGGCGGTCGATGCGCGGGCGGGGCTAGTGCTCACGATCGACCCGGTGGCGAAGACCTACCAATTGACCGGGACCAGCGCGTTCACGCCGTTCTTCGGCGACGAGTCTGATTTCGCCCAGTGGTCGAATGCGGGCGGCGAGAGCTATGGCGCCTTGACCTCGTTCGATGCCACATCCGCCACGGCAACGCCCAGTGCCCTTGCACTCACGCGCCTTCGCCTGTTCGACAATGCGACGGACTTGATCCTCGATTGGGGGACTGGCAGCGTCGGCCCGCAGCAGGTGGTCGGCAACGGGCAGTCCCTCAGCTACGCCAGCGCTTCGACTATTCAGCAAGCCTATTTCGAGAGCATTATTGGCCAGTCGCTCACACCGTACCCGGGTTTGTCGGCAGACCCGATCCCGGTAGTGAATGTCCCCGAGCCGACGTCGCTGGTGCTGCTGGGCTTGGCTGGCGCCGCGCTCTCGCAGACACGTCGGTGGCGACGTTAAGTCGCTGAGGTCTTCGGTCGGCAGGGACACCGCCTGCACTTGCGCTAGACGCAGGAGGGGCCAGCCGGCCGTTTCGCACCTGCGGTCGGTGGACATCACCTCGCTCACCTTGGACTGCAGCGAAGGCGCCGAGGATGGACCAGTTTCGGCGAGTTCGAGCCACGGCAAACCCGCATCGGTCTGGCGGCAGCGACGACACCTCCGCAGCCGATCTGGGAGGCGCCGCCGCGGCCAGATGCTACGCCTGCGGGAACCTCCTCCGGCAACAGGGGCATTCTCCGTCGAACCCGTGCGTCAGGGCGGTGAACGCCGTCGGCTGGGGCAGCGACATGATCGCCTTGAAGGCGAGCGGGTCGCGGTGGGCGTAGTGCCGGTAGGTCACCCCGCCGACCGAGTGGCCGAGGATTTCGACCGACGACTCGGGCATGTGCTCGTCGTAGTAGGTCGCGCACGTCTTCCGGAGGTCCTTCAGGACCCACGGCTTCTCCTCGCCAGTCTCGACATCCTGCTTCGGCTTGACACCGGCCAGCTGACAGAGCCGTTGGAACTGCTCGTTCGGCCGCGAGCTGCCGCAGGAGAAGACCGGCTGGTCCGACGCCACTTCGTCGGCCCGTAGGCTCTTGAGGTGTGTCAGCACGACGCGGTTCATCGGGCGGTAGAACTGCTTCTTGGTCTTCACCCGCCGGTAGTACAGCCAGCCGTACCGACAATCACGCCCTTGGCCGTTCGGCGGCTCGGGCCGCCAGCTGACGTGTCGCCAGAGGATCGGCTCGTGGAACGAGGCCAGCTTGAAGACCGTGCCGGTATCGACGCCGTAGTTGAAGAAGACGACCAGCGCGGCGCGCCAGTAGTGGCCGACCGTCAGCGTCCGCTTCCAGCCTCGGGGCCGCTCGAGCGCGTAGGTCGCGAAGTAGAGCGCGTTCAGGTCCGACTTGGTCAGGTAGTGACGGCCGGCGACATCCCGCTGCGGCTTGGGCTTGGGCAACCGCGGGAGCTTCTCGAGGTAGTCCTGCTCCCAGGCCCACGACAAGATGGCCCGGAGGTTCTCGCGGGCCTTGTTCGCCGTGCGTCCGGCGTTTGATCCGCCGTCTTCGGCCGCTTTCTCGTAGACCCAGTCGAAGAATTCGCGGAGGTCGGAGCGGCTGATTTGATCGACAGTGGGGCCTTGGCCCCAGGCCAACCACTTGGCGACGGTTCCTCGGTACTCCTTGCAGGTGCCCAAGGAGAGGGTCTTGGCGTTGAGGTACTTGACGGCGACTTTCTCGAAGCTGATCGACATGCTGACGGCTCCAGGCCGTCGGCGTCTGACTCCGTCCCTGGCTCCGCCCGCCGATAGCCTCGCTCGGCTTCCTGCAGGACCTCCTGTCGCTCGGTGGTAGGATCGGCAGCCCACGCTAGCTGCACGCATGACCCCAGATTAGTCCGCGGGCGGGCCAAGTGTGCGGTTCGGATTGCGGCCGAACTCGCTGAGAGTGAGGCAACTTACGTAATTTGGACTAGCGGCAGATCGAGCCCGTTCAGTTTCGTCATTGATATACTCGACACGCTAGGCGATGACGGCTGAGCATGCCGGCATGCTTGCGCCTCCACTAATCCGACGCCCACACACCCCAACCGTGAGGTGGCAAGTGCGGGTCCGCGTTGCCGGCGACGGGGCTCAGGCCGGAAGGCAGCCTAACGGTGGTTGGGCCGTCCTCGGCGCTCAGCGCCACGAAAACGCTGGCCCCCTCACTACGAACCTCGTAGGTCATCAGTCGATTCTGTAGCTCAAGGACGCGGACCGTTCCCGTCGCTAGCCAGGGCCGCTCCCGACGCAACGCAATCATCTGTTGATGCCGCTGGTACTTGACTAACCGCTCGCCAAAAAGTTCGCCGGGCTTCTGCGGTGGCGGGCTCCTGACTTCGGCATCGCCCCCCTCGCGGTCGTACTTCCGCCCTTCGGCGACCTGCTCGTCGCCCGCGTACACCGCGGGGACGCCTGGCAGTGTCAGCAAGAGAACAAGGGCGTGGTCGCCAAGACGTTGGTCGTGGAGTTGAGTAGCAATGCGTGTGGTGTCGTGATTGCCAAGGAAATTCCACGGCCGGAAGTGTTCGCAGAAGCCGGCGTGCCTCTCCAACGCGTGGGCCAGCTCGAAGAAGTTGCCCTCGTTGAGCGAACTCCAGATCGCCTTCCACAACTCGTACTGAGTCACAGAATGCAGTCGCGCCCGCTTGGCGATCCGGCCATAGTCGCCGTGGATCACCTCGCCAACCAGGAACAGATCGGACCGAAAGCCACGAACTCGATTGGCGAAGGCCGATACGAACTCGGTCGGCAGGGCGTACGCCGCGTCGAGGCGGTACGCGTCGATGCCGCGTTCGATCCAGTAGCTCGCGAAGTCGACCGCCCAATCTAGAACTCGTGGGTTGCCGTGGTTCAGTTTCACAAGCTGGCCGTGCCCCTCAAAGTTGGCGTAGGAAAAACCATCGTGACCAGGGCGGCTGAAGTCGATCTCAAACCAGTCGCGATAATGCGACTGCTCGCCCCGAGCCAGCACATCCTGGAAGTACGGGTGACCACGCCCGACATGGTGCAGCACCGCATCCAAACCCACCGCGAGTGATCGCCGGTGGCACTCCTCGATCAGGGCGACCAGATCCGTCTCGTCACCCAGGCGGCGATCGATGCTTAGCGGGTCGACCGTGTCGTAGCCATGCGTCTCGGACTCGAAGACCGGCCCAAGCAGCACGCCGGTGACGCCCAGATCGACGAGGTAGTCGAGCCAACCGACGAGCATCGGCAAACGATGCGTCACCGCAACCGCCTCTCCGCCGGGATCGGGGTTCCTCTCCTGAGCTTCCAGGAAGCCCAGCGGGAAGAGGTGGTACCATACGGCCGAAGCGGTCATTGTGTGACCTACTGCTGGGGGGCTTGAGGGGCGGTTATGGCTAGCCGTCGATGATAGAACGCGTCAGCGGATCTTGGGAGCCGCTTCGCAGAACGATGATCTTCTCCGCTCAAACCGAGAGCCACCCACCGCGGCAACAAGCTTCCACGCAACGAGTAGCCGATGACCTGGCTGGAATGGTACGAAACCCTTTGGAAGCCCTCGTGGACCCCGCCGCCCTCGACCATTGGGCTCATCTGGCAGATCCTTTACCCGGTGATCCTCGTCACGTTCGGCTTTGTGTTCGTGCAGGCGTGGCGCGGTTAGGTCCCCGGGTGGGTCGCGCTGCCGTTCGTCGTGAACCTGGCGGCAAATCTGGCCTTTACGCCCATCCAATTCGGTTGGCGCAACCTTCCGCTAGCCTCCGTCGACATTCTTGTCGTGCTCGCAACCATCGTCTGGATGATGATCGTCATTTGGCCTTATTACAAATCGATCGCCGTGGCGCAGGCGCCGTACTTGGTGTGGGTATCGATCGCCTCGGTGTTGCAGCTGGCGATCACTTGGGCGAACTGGAAGACATAGTTCCAGCGACTCAATCTGTATGGCGTGCACGCCCCGCAAAATTTGAGTCCATCCAATCGCCATCGGTTGGATCAGCACTAGCGCCTTAGCCAGAAGGTAAAGTCACAGCGGTCTACTTAAGGGGAGGAAAACTCGTGTAGTTCGCCGACTTCCTCAGCTGCCTCGAGCGATGTATCCAACGCCTCAGTTCAATGAGAGCAAGTAAAAGTCAAACTTAGGCGGCGATCTAAAACTTGCGTTCGGCACTGAGGGTGATTCGGCATTACGCAGTTTGACGCCTACATTTTTGCCTGGCTGGATCTAGCATCTAGCTGCAGCCGCGTCGGACTGATGTGCTTGCACAGCCCAAGGCTAATCGATTCGCAGATGCCCTCTCCCAAGTTATCAGTGCCCTTAGGCACTCTGCGAAGCGTCTCAAACGGGCTCCATCGCGGCGAGCAGTTCAGCCATGTCGACGGTCGCGAAGGTTGAAGCGTAATCCGACATCGCGTAAGGGAGGATTAGCGTGTCGTTGTGCACGACAGCACCACAGCTGTAAACGACGTTTGGGACGTAGCCCTCTCTCTCGTTCTCGTCCGGTGTGACGAGAGGCGAGCGGAGTCGGCCTACGACGCGCGTTGGGTCATCGTGATCGAGGACGAACGCTCCGATGCAGTACTTACGCATCGGCCCAACTCCGTGGCTCAGCACAAGCCAACCCGCCTCGGTCTCGATCGGCGATCCGCAGTTGCCGACCTGCACGTACTCCCAGGGAAACGTTGGCTTCACGATGACCTGCGTTGAATGCCAGAAGTAGAGGTTGTCAGAACTCATCAGAAAGAGGTTTTCGCCATCCTGCCTTGAAAGCATCGTATAGCGGCCGTTGATGCGCCGCGGGAACAGCGCGAACCCCTTATTGGCGATGGCGGGTCCGTTCAAGGTGTGCATCTTGAATCGGAGAAAGTCTTTGGTCTCTAGCAACTGCGGCAGGACGACTTTCCCGTCGTAGGCGCTATAGGTGGCGTAGTACAGGACGGCGCCGTCTTCCTCTTGGAATCGAACGAAGCGGGCGTCTTCAATCCCGGCGGATTCGGTTGGGCTATAAGGGAAGATAAGGCGTTCGGAAAGCTTGGTGTCCGGGAGGTAGACGATCTCATAGTTCGACTTGGCGAGCGTGACGATCCCGTCGAACACCGCTTCAAACTCGTGGTGTCGGGTCCGGTTCTCACGAACCGTGAGCTGCAGGGCCGCGACAAGCTGCTCAAGAGAAAAATCGTCCTCGAGCCGACCCATAACATGGTTAGTGAAGAGACCTGCCATCCCTAGTTCGTTCAGCTTCCGGACGAAGAGCGCCTTCTTGTACCACGTGTCGGGGACGACGTCGGGAGGAGTGGTGAAGCGTGTCGGCTTATCGACCGTGATTGCGCATTGCGAGTCAACGACACCCGACCGAAAAGTGATCGACGACAGGTGTCCCTCACCGGTCGCCCGCAGGCTAATGACAAAGCGGCGTGTGCCTTCAGGGATCCCTGATTGATCGGGATGCCAGACTATCGAGGGGTTGAAGAGCGCCGCCGATTCGACAGCGTACTCCTGTGTAAAGTACGCACCAATCAAAAGTCGCCGGTTCTCACTCAACGGGGCGTCGGTAATTAAGTACTCACGCACCTTCTCGAACCGTGCGAGCAGGAAGACTTTGGGGCGTTGATGACGCCCGTGAAACTCTTCCAGCACTTGGTCAATCAGCCGGTCGACCTCGGCCTCTGGCAAGGCGGATAGTCGAGCGATAATTCGCAGCTTCCGCTCCTCTGGGAACGGTATGAAAGGGCGTAGAACAACCCGTTTGCTGTTCGGCGAGAGGACGATACCAGTTCTCTTAATCTGCATGAACGAGCCGTAAGGCTTCCTTGTTCGTTTGACCCGTCGCCGTTCCGACGGCTTTCGGCGTTGCACTTATAGCTAACGAATTCTCGAGTTGTTCCATTTCGACGAGGGACATCAGGAAAGCCAGTGTCGACTCGGCCCCTTGGTTCTCATTGACGCGGCCTTCTTGCAGCCCATCGTGGCACCCCCCGGTGCCGGAGTCGTAGAGGGGCTGGCCGAGATCGTTACGGCATAGAAACCAGTCAAAGGCGAGATGGGCCTGGTCGATCCAGAAGGGATCGTCCTCGGCGTTGTGCGCCTCGATGGCGGCTGAGACCATCGCGTGGGCTTCAATTGGTTGCTGATCATAGGCGGCGATCACCTCCCCACGTCGACAGAACCCGTTGCTACCGATGGGGCGGAAGCGACCTTCCGGCGAAGTCTGCTTGGCAGCCAGCCATCGCAGTGATCGGAGGCCGATTTGCAAGGCTTGCTCGTTGCCGCTCCACCTCCCGCTCAGGATCAGCGCGTGGGACAGCTTGGCGTTTGCATAGGAGGCGACGTCCTCGAACCAGAACCAGTCGTTGGTCGCGGTCCGCTCATAGAGATCGATCAACTTGTCGGTAAGGGTGTCTCGCATTTGATCGACAAGCCTGTCGCCGCTGAACCGGCGGAGATACTCGTGAATGCCAATCAGCGCGAGGGCCCATGTCCGGGGGGACGAAGTCTGCGCGCATGCCGGCAAGGCTTGCTGGAAAAGCTGGACGGCCCACGACTGGAAACTCCTACGTCTCGAACGCCCGGCGCAGGTGCCCAACGCCCACAGGGTGCGGCCTTGCGAGTCGTCGGAACCGTCGGTCTCAAGCCACTTCCGGTCGAAACTCATAAAGTTGCGGAAACGGCCGATCGTCGGATCAAAAGCATGGTTCAAGAAGGCCGCGTAGCTCGACGCGGCTTGGTGTAGTTCGATCGAATCATGCCCCAAGTCCTCTAAGAGAACGGTGAGGATTAAGGCGCGGGCATTGTCGTCCGTGCAGTACCCTTCTTGGAAATTGGGGAGAGAGTACGTCGCATGCTGAAAGATGCCCGTCGAGTCGGTCATCCGCAGAATATGGTCCAGCCGGATCCGAGGGTGAGCGAGCGGTTGCTCGTCGAGTGTTTTAATCGCCAACGGCTTGGGGGAGTCGGAGCGGCCCCGCCTCGCTTTCTGGAACGACTTCGAGTAGAGATCGGCGACGTGGCTCCACACCATCTCGCGGCCTAACAAGTAGGCTCGCTTCCGCATCGCGTGCCGACGGGGCTCGTCACTCAAAAGATCGATCGTCGCACGGGCAATCGCCGCCGAGTCGCCGAAGGGGACGAGGACTCCCCGTTCATTGGCAAGGAGTTCTTCGGCGTGCCAGTAGGGCGTCGAGATCACGGCCTGACCGCAACCAAACGAGTAGGCAAGCGTTCCTGAAACGGCTTGCGCAGCGTTCAGATAAGGCGTGATGTACACGTCCGCTGCGCCGATGAAGTCGGTCAGTTCTTCCAGATCGACGAAGCGATTGTAGAAAACGACATTCTTCTGAACGCCCAGTTCTTTCGCCATCCGTTCGAGACTGATTCGGTAAGTCTCCCCTTCACTACGGAGCAGGCTGGGGTGCGTGGCGCCCAGAACCAAATAGACGAAGTTCGGCGCCTCTCGCACGATCTCAGGCAAAGCTTTAAGAACAACCTCGATCCCTTTGTTGGGAGAGAGGAGTCCGAACGTTAGCCCGACCTGCTTTCCGGCAAGATCGAATTGGTCCTTATAGAAGTTAGGATCGGAGAAGGGGCGATCGGGAATCCCGTGCACGATCAGGTCGATCTTGTCTTCGGGAACCTTGTACTCCTCAAGGAGGGTCGTCCGGCTGCGATCGGTCATGACGACTACCCGCGTCGAGAGCTCAACCAACTGCTCCATAACCCGACGAAGAGTCTTGTCGGGCTTCGGCAGCACCGTGTGGAGCGTCGTGACGACCGGGACCCGCAGGTCACGCATGAACGTTAGAATATGAGCGCCGCCGGGACCGCCGTAGATGCCAAACTCGTGCTGCAGAGAGACGACGTCGATGTTGCTGAAATTGAGGAAGTCGGCGGCGCGACGATACGAGTCGCGATCCTGCTCGGCAATCTGAAACCGCACGATCGGTGCGTAGTCGTACCCCCCTTCAATGTCATCGACTGGCACGACGAGGCAGTCGGTCGCAGCGACCTCCGCCACGGCGTTGCTGAGGTCGTGTGTGAAGGTCGCGATGCCGCATTTCCGTGGCGGATAGTCGCCGACAAAGGCGATCTTCTGGATCTCGGTTTCGGCCACGAAGGGCCTCCTGGAAGGTGAGACGCAAGGAGGCGTCAGTTGAGAGAGGACAGCAACTCGTCGCGCGAGAGGTCGGCCAAGCCAACTGCGGTGTCCGCAGCGCCGTAGTAGACGGAGAGTCTTGCTCCGTGATCAATCAGCCCAGTCGGGAAAACCACGTTGGGCACGAATCCGTTTCGCTCGAATTCGACAGCGGGCCGCATTGTCGGTTGGACGGAACGACTGACGATGCGTGTCGGGTCGTTCAAGTCGAGCAAGGCGGCGCCGGCGCAGTAGGCGCCGACCTCTTCGCTGCCTTGCGAGGGTCCACAGCCGTGATAGATCACCAACCATCCTTCGTCGACTTGGATGGGCGGTGGTCCCGCCCCGACGCGTTCGCTCTCCCATGGGTTGAGCCCACAGAGTATGGGTTGGTGCTGACCCCAGTGCAGCAAGTCGGGGGAGCGGGCGAGCCAGATCTCTGGCCGACAGAAATCAGTCCTTGTCGTCGGCCGATGAAGCGCGACGTGCATTCCCTCGATCATACGCGGGAACAGGACGACATCCTTGTTCTCCGGAGGGAAGATGACTCCGTGGCGTTCGAACGCCACAAAGTCTGTCGTCGAGGCAAGGGCTGTCGCAGCTCCGTGTCGCGAGACCGCCACATAAGTGATCCAGTGCAACCCGTCGATCGTGGTGATGCGGGGGTCTTCAATTCCGTACTCTTCGGCCGAGGTCTCGGGCAGCAACGCCGGGCCGGGCGTCCACCCCGATCCGCCTTCCCGACGACGGAACACACGCAGGTGCGAAAGGGAGGTCAACCTAGCGATTCCATCGGCCTTACGGCGGACGACCCGCTTGTCGCGAAGGTCGAGTTCTACCTCGGGCGTCCAATCGACGGACACGCTCCCACCGCTCACGACTCTTGGCAGACCTACAAATCCGGACCGTACGGCGAGGGGTTTTTCAGCAACTCTCACCAGCAGGACCGTCTCTTTGTCAACGCGGACAGCGCCGGGGTTGAAAGCCCCAATTACCTCGAATCCCTCGTTCAGGGGCTTCAGGCTGTCAGGGCCTAACAGTCGCTGGCGAGAGGCATTGAGGGTCAAGAAGGGAACCTTGAGGCGTTGCTGAAAACCGGTCGGTTCGGGGGACCGGTCTGCAGCTGCAGACCCGTCAGAGCCTCCGTGGCTCGTCGCTCTCGCTGCGCCTTGTCCGCTTGGTTCCGGTTGCACTGAGGATGGACGCTACCCGGTGAGTAGGAGGCATCTCCACACACAGGGCACTTATCCTGCCGTCACAGAAGAACGCCAACACCTCTTTCAACCGCTGGGTCGGCATCGTTCAAGACATCGGAAAGCATCCTAAACTGACGGTCTTCGACACAGTTATTACGTGTCAGCGCAACAGCTGGCATTGGTGCGTCCCGAGAGAATCCGACGCAAAGCCCAGTGCAGATACCAATATTGTATCTGCGAAATCCGTATCGGCAATGGGCAATCGTTCAGTACGTTGAGTTGCTCAGCTACGTGAAGACTGGCCACCCAATGCCGTCGAACTAAGCCACGGCAACCGTGTTAGAGGCGGTAGTCGTGACTCTGTGATCGGCAGTCGAAAAGTGCAGCGCCCGGCGCCGAGAAAGTGCAGCGCTGGTTGGTTGGGGGAGTTTGGATTGGGCCTCCCCGCGTGGGCCCGGAGGGCTTGCTAGTTCTTGGATCGGCGTCT
>NZ_SJPR01000014.1 GCF_007859955.1 Botrimarina colliarenosi | reverse complement strand
TGCCTCACTCTCAGCGAGTTTGGCCGCTCGCCGAACTGCACACTTGGCCCGCCGGCGGACTAATCTGGAGCCATCTGTGCAGCTAGCGTAGGCTGCCGATCCTACCACCGAGCGACAGGAGGTCCTGCAGGAAGCCGAGCGAGGCTAGCGGCGGGCGGAGCCAGGAACGGAATCAGACGCCGCCGGCCTGGAGCCGTCAGCATGTCGATCAGCTTCGAGAAAGTCGCCGTCAAATACCTCAACGCCAAGACCCTCTCCTTGGGCACCTGCAAGGAGTACCGAGGAACCGTCGCCAAGTGGTTGGCCTGGGGCCAAGGCCCCAAAGTCGATCAGATTAGCCGCTCCGACCTCCGCGAGTTCTTCGACTGGGTCTACGAGAAGGCCGCCGAAGACGGCGGATCGAACGCCGGACGCACGGCGAACAAGGCTCGCGAGAATCTGCGGGCCATCCTGTCGTGGGCCTGGGAGCAAGACTACCTCGACAAGCTCCCGCGGTTGCCCAAGCCCAAGCCGCAGCGGGACGTCGCCGGACGCCACTACCTGACCAAAGCTGACCTGAATGCGCTTTACTTCGCGACCTACGCGTTGAAGCGACCCCGAGGTTGGAAGCGATCGCTATCGGTTGGCCACTACTGGCGGGCAGCTCTGGTCGTCTTCTTCAACTACGGCGTCGACACGGGGACGGTCTTCAAGCTGGCCTCGTTCCACGAGCCGATCCTCTGGCGTCACGTCTGCTGGCGGCCGGGGCCGCCGAATGGCCAGGGACGTGACTGTCGTTACGGCTGGCTGTACTACCGCCGGGTGAAGACGAAGAAGCAGTTCTACCGCCCGATGAACCGCGTCGTGCTGACGCACCTCAAGAGCCTACGGTCCGACGAAGTGACGATGGACCAGCCGGTCTTCTGCTGCGGTAGCTCGCGGCCGAACGAGCAGTTTCAAAGGCTCTGCCGGCTCGCCGGGGTCAAGCCGAAGCAGGACGTCGAGACCGGTGAGGAGAAGCTGTGGGTTCTGAAGGACCTCCGGAAGACCTGTGCGACCTACTACGACGAGCACATGCCGGAGTCGTCGATCGAGATCCTCGGGCACTCGGTCGGCGGAGTGACCTACCGGCACTATGCTCACAGGGATCCGCTCGCCTTCAAGGCGATCATGTCGCTGCCACAGCCGACAGCGTTCACCGCCCTGACGCACGGGTTCGACGGAGAATGCCCCTGTTGCCGGAGGAGGTTCCCGCAGGCGTAGCATCTGGCCGCGGCGGCACCTCCTGGATCAGCTGCGGAGGTGTCGTCGCTGAAGCTAGACCGACGCGGGTTCGCCGTGGCCGGAACTCGCCGAAACTGGTCCAACTTCGGCGGCTACGGAAACCGCCAATCTGCAGCTGGCAGCCACCAAATATTGGTGGCAAGGTGCCGTTCCTGGCCAGTGTGAGGCTCGGTTCGTCACTTACGCCTCCCGGTATTCTTGCCCATCAGAGGGCTGAATCGCCAGCAGGTGAGGCAAAGTCACCGCTCGACGTCGTCAGTGGGGCGCACCCACTTGCGTTAGCAGGTAAACCGCGAAGGTGGCGAGCCAATGCTCACCCTCGTAGTGACCGCTGAATACGTAGTCGAGCCCTGCCCGTGCTTGGGCCGCCACCGACCGCTTAAGCAGCGGGCGGCGTGGATCGCCGTCGGGCAACGCGGCGAGGACCCCGTTCTGTGCCCAGGCGCGTGATAAGTTGAGACCGGCGAGATGGACAAGCTTGGGGTCCGTCACGTCCGAGACGACTGCTGGCACCAACGCGTTGGCCGCAAGTGATTTTTCGTCAGGCAGCCTCGGCAAGAAGTCGGTCAGCCACTCGACAAACTTTTCAGCTGGAAGCACGCGACGCATCAAGTCGGCTTCGTTCCATCCGGCGGAAAAGAAGTCCTCGCCCGAGGGCTCGTACCGGAGTGGGTAGTCGAGGTCGGCGAGGTACTTCTCGCGGCAGTAACCAACGACCGTGGCTTCGAGATCGGTGTCGCCGACGGTCCGGGCGTAGTCCAGGGTTTGGCCCAGAGCGAACGCGGTGTCGGGATGCACGCCGGTTCGGATGGGATAGGTAAGCCGCGGCAGGTAGTCCTTCGTGAGCGAGACAATCTGCTGTTCTAGAGGCTTCAGATTCGCTGCCCAGCCACGTGCGTCGGCATCGTCCCACGTTCGCAGATCGGTTGCTAACCGCAAGACCCATGCCCAGCCGTACATCCGCTCGAAGCTCTTGTTGGATGGCTTCTCGAAGTAGGCGGCCTCTGCCGCTAGGTCGGATGCCTTGAACTGCTGGTGCAGCAACTCACGCACCTCCTCGATGACCGGCGCGTCAGGGGAGGTCTTGGCTAGGCGAACCAGCATCCAGTGGCCGTGGACCGAGGAGTGCCAGTCGAAGCTACCGTAGAACACCGGATGGATCTGCCGCGGTTCGAGCACCGACTCGGGTCCGGTTAATACATTCGACGGCTTGTTGGGGAACTCGCGCGGGATCCCCTCGATCGCAAGGCGAGCAAACGAAGCGACTTGCTCGTCGGTAAGTCGGTTCCCTGGCATGGGACACTCCGCGGTGAGTTCCGATGGCCAACTGCCGACGGCTACGAGGGTGAGGCAAAGCAGTCGATAGGACATCGTCGTCAAGAATTGGTGCATGGCGAGTCGATTGTCAGTTCGTGCGTAAACGCGCGCGAACTGGCTCGATGAAAGCTCAGGACGAGGCACACCAAAAGCAACGTTGTCGGTTCTGGAACCACGGCATTGCCAGTTGCGGGTGGTAGCGTCGATCGGCTTCCGTAATGCGATCTCCATGTCGCGTAGTGCCCATAGTCGAAGATGCTTCCCAGGCCGTCACGCCAGACTGCGTAGTCGGCGGCGTCGATGTTGCCATCGGCGTTGAAGTCGCCGGGAAGAGGTTCGACGACCGAAAAGAGAAAATTCGGTGATCGATCTCGGAGGACCTGCACGGCACCACTGGCAGGCCACTCAATCACGATCAGGTCGATCGCTTCGGGGTGGTCTCCGAGTCCGAAGTGAGCGATCGCCTCGCTCTGCCCCAGGTAGTGGCTGCCGGCGTTGATCTCGTGGTAGAGGAGGTCCTCAGGGTCGGATTCGTCCCGGATCACCGTCACCTGAGCGCCAATACCATCGGCGTTGCTGACCGTCCCCGTCGCCCGGACGCGAACCCAGTCGTTCTGGTTACCTCCCTGATTCTCGTAGAGGATCGGCAGACCGGCGTTGTTCACGATCAGCAGGTCCAGGTCGCCATCGCGATCGTAGTCCAGTGTAAGAAGCCCCTTCCCTTGATCTGCGTCATTGACGCCAACTTGCGTCGCAACATCGGTGAACGCGCCGTCGTTGTTCTCCCAGAAGCGGGTCGGATCGTTGACGAAAGGAGCGTCTCGCGACTCGAACGGAAAATCAACGCCGTTGGTGTGCGTTAGATCAAGATCGCCGTCGTTGTCGTAGTCGAGGAACGCCGATCCCCAGCCCCATCCTCCCTGACGGACACCGGTGGTGTCGGTCGCATCCGTGAAGGTGCGGTCTCCGTTGTTGCTGAAGAGCCGGTTGCCAGAATCACCCCACCCGCAGACCGGCAGCCCGCCGCAGGCACCTCCCTCCTCGTAGATCGACGAGACGAACCAGTCGAGGTCTCCGTCGCCGTCGTAGTCGCCGAGCGCCGATCCCATGCCGTTCTCGTCCGTCCCCACGCCGGCTGAGACGGTTCCGTCCTTGAAAGTCCCGTCGCCATTGTTCCAGAACAAGCGGCTGCCGCCGAAGTCGCCGGCAACGACCAAGTCGGCATGGCCGTCGCGGTCCACATCGACGATCGACGGAGCGAAAGCGAAAGACTGGCTGGCCGGGTGGCCAACACTGACATCGACGCCGGCCGCAACCGTTTGATCGACAAAGTGTCCTGGTGCATTCGCCCCCAAGTTTCTCAGCAGCCGCGAGTTGCCGGCGCCGAAGCCCGTGCCCCACTCCGTGGTGTAGAGATCGAGGTAGCCGTCGCTATCGTAGTCCCCCAGCGTAGCGCTGAACCCGTTGACGAACTGAGCGTCCGTCAGGTCCGCTCCCCGAGTGACCGCCTCCTCGGAGAATCCCCCCAGCCCGTCATTGATGTAGAGATGGTTGCGGAAGGTGGCGTCCAGTAGCGTCGTCACGTACAGGTCGGCGTCGCCGTCGTTGTCGATGTCGCCCCATACCGCGCCGTTCGTATTCATGGCGTGCGTGAAACCCGCCGCAGTGCTGACGTCTTCGAAAACCCCGCCACCCAAGTTGCGATAGAGGACGTCCGGTGCATCGATCCGCGTGAAGAAGAGATCGACCCAGCCGTCGCCATCGAAGTCCGCCGCTGCCGCACCGCCCGCCATGTGTTGGATTGCGTCGGTGTCGGTCGCTGGAAGGTCCCATTGCGTGTGCGTCAGACCTGCTGACATCGTCACGTCGGCGAACTGAACAGCGCAGCACGGCTGCGATCCCACCATGCCCAGGAGTCCCGCGAGCAACCGACGAGCTGTGCGACGATTCGACTTGCTCAAGAATCTCTCCGGAGGTCGTGACTTCAAGTTGGATTGCCGATCAGGCATACAGACGCCAGATAGGAAGGACAACTCGGGGTAAGGCAGCTCTCAACGCAACCGTATTTGCAGCAACGCGGCCTAGCAACTAGTTCGTCATTCTTTGATGGGTCAGTCGAAGAGTAGAGTTGAAAAATACCTTTCCATACGATCTGGAAACACAGTGACGACAACGCCGTCGGGGCGTAATTCGCGGGCGGCCCGCGTTGCTGCGGCGAAGTTGAGTCCTGAGCTCGGGCCTACGGGGAATCCGTGCCGGATCAACCGTCGTGCCGTTTCGAGGGCTTCCTCGTCATCGATGTCGATCGCTACGCGATCCGCCAAGTCCGCCTCCCGAAAGATCGTTGACAGGCAGTCAACCACGCCGGGTATCCTCGCGCTGAAACTGGAGCACTCGGCCTCGTAGGCGCCGGTGCAGTGCGTTGGTCGCGCGACGACGGGGACGGGTCGGCACCCGAAGTCACAAAACCCTTGGTAAAGACCGACAAGGGTCCCGCCGGTGCCGACCCCGCTGACGACGACATCGACGGTGCGAGCGGGGACTTGGGCGATGATCTCCGCGGCGGTCTGATGTCGATGGGCCGCGGGGTTATCCGGGTTGGCAAACTGATCCGTCGCGAAGGCGCCCCGCTCCTCGGTGTGGCGGGCGGCTTCGGCGATTGCCCCGGCGACACCTTCGGCTGGTGGGGTGAGTCGAACCTCGGCGCCGAAGGCCTTGATCATCTTGATTCGCTCGGAGCTTACGGTTTCCGGCATCACGGCTAGAAAACGCAGATCGAACTGCGCGGCCATCAGGGCTAGAGAGATGCTCGTCGATCCGCTCGACGCTTCGACTACTTCGCTGCCGGCCCGGAGCTGACCAGAGCGGACTGCCTTGCCCAAGATAAACCGTGCAATCCGGTCCTTCGTTGACCCGCTTGGATTGTGATACTCCAGCTTGCACCAGATCGTCGGTTCGCTCGGGGACAGTTGCACGGGAACCAGGGGCGTGACGATCTGCTCGGTCGCATAGCAGTGCCGTAGGGTTGGAGCGTGCATCGCGCCCGTGCCAGTAGTTGGGGGGGGAACAAGTAACGGGCCGGCACTTGTCATGTCGAGTCAGCGATATAGGAAGGAGGCTGGAGACGGCGTAACCCATGGCACATGCCAGGGATAACGCGAGAGCGACCTGTCGCGGCTAGGGCTCTCGCGAGAGCGTCGAACGAAGTAATTCAGCGACTGCGCTGCGATGACGGCGACTGACGGGGACGACGAAACCGCCTGCGAGATCGAGCTCTGCCGTGCCGGATTTCTCGTATCGGATCGCCCGAACGTATACCAAGTTCACGACGAATGACCGATGCACCTGCATAAAAGATGGTGAATCCAAGAGACGACAGAAGCTGTCGAGCGATTGCCGCACAAGGACCGACTCGCCGTTGATGCGCACGCTGACGTAGTTGCCTTGGCTTTCGATCACCTCGATCTCGGATTCTGAGAAGACCACGTCTTGGCGAACCCCGGCAAGGACACGCTTCTCTTCCGAAGCTTGAAAGTTGGGGGCGGGACGAGCTGCGTAGGTCGCGGCGCCAGCCTGCGCAGCGTCTCGCTCTAGCAGACGGTCGCTCAAGCGATTGAGAGTTTCCGCGAATCGCGCAGGGTCGATCGGCTTCGTGACGTAATCGAACGCGCCGCAGTCGTAGGCCTTTACCGCATAATCGCTGTAGGCCGTGACAAAGACCACAAGCGGATTGGCACCTTGCATCTTTGCCATTGCCTGGAAGCCATCGAGCCCAGGCATACGAATATCCAAGAAGGCGACATCTAGCGGCGAATCTTCTGCGTACTCGATTGCTGCGAACCCACTGTCACAGAGAGCGACTACCTCAAATCGGTCATCGAGTTCGGCCAACGCCCGCAGATAGCCTCTGCTGAGTGGCTCGTCATCGGCGATAAGGGCCTTGAACAACCTCAGTTGCGACACGCGGTGGGCTCCATTTCGGTCCGATAGGGGATGAGAATCGAGACCCGCAGCCCGCTTGGCTGGTTTGGCTCGAACCGAATGCTTGCCGCGCGGTCATACTGAAGGTCGAGTCTTTCTCGGGTAACTCCCAGGCCGTATCTCTCTTGAAGCGTCAGATCGGCGTTCATGTCGGCGCCGTTGTCGAGCACCTCGATTCGGCAGAACTGATCGTCGCGTCGAACGGCAACCCCGATTCTCGCGACGCTGCTGTGATCGCGGAAACCATGCTCAAACGAGTTCTCAACGAGCGGCTGCAGCAGGAACGCCGGGACAAAGGCCCGCTCCAACCCTGGCTCGACGTCGATCGAGTACTCCAGCTTGTCCCCGAAGCGGCACTGCTGCAGTGACAAGTAGATGTCGAGGTTCCGCAACTCTTCATCGAGCCGGACCTCCCCCTTGGGCAAGGAATCGATCGAGGCGCGGAGGAGCTCCCCAAGTTGGCTGATGCAGGTCCTGGCGCCACGACCGTTGGTCAGCGTCTGAGCGCTGATCATGTTGAGCGTGTTGAAGAGGAAGTGATGCGTCAGGCGGTTGCATAGCGAATCGTGGCGGGTCTGAACCAACATCGCACGCAGCCGCTCGGCCTGTTGCGACCGCTGCTCGCTCAGACGGAAGAAGACAACCGCGTAGCCGAGAAGAGCCATCATGGTATAGTCGGTCAGCCCAATGACCGACTGACCGACCCAGTAGCGGACGCCATAGGTCGGGAAAGCGGGCGCGTCTTCGTACGCCTGAAGATGCCGAACGCGGATCGGTTTCGTCCGTACCGAGGGCTCTTGCTGGTCCCGAGTCGCGGAAGCAGAGCTTACCGGAGCTAGCCCCCGAATCTGCTCGCGAGCGACGGATTGGGCATAGCCGACTCGGTGAACGACGGTTCCAGCAATCAGCAGTCCAGCGGTGACCAAGGCAAGGTGTACCAACACGCTCCTTAGGAACGGGGCTTTGTGCCGGACAATCCCCATGGCAAGCAACGGGGCGATCCCCAGCCAGAAGCACGAGCTGATATCTAACGCGGTCCACCACTGCGAGGGGACGAAATTACCTTCGGTCTCCTCCACCATGAAAACGAATAAACGGCAAGAGTTGCCGAGAACTCGAGCGAGCTGCACAAGTCCAA
This sequence comes from Botrimarina colliarenosi, assembly GCF_007859955.1. Classification (GTDB taxonomy): domain Bacteria; phylum Planctomycetota; class Planctomycetia; order Pirellulales; family Lacipirellulaceae; genus Botrimarina; species Botrimarina colliarenosi. Next base: position 14,770 of record NZ_SJPR01000014.1, on the reverse strand, counting down.
TCGCAGCGAGAACCAAGAGATAGTGCTTGTTGTCGGGCTGATCTTCCAGGTCCCGGTCTGCTCGCGCAAAGCTAATCATGACCGTGTGCCTTTCGCTTTGGAGGCTTGCTCTCTAAGTACGTGGACGCCAAATGACCTGAGAGCAGCCGTTGCCACCGACTGCCATAGATGCTCTGGGGGGCTGCGGTAACGCTAGTCGAGTGGAGTCGGTTGCAATTCAGCAAGAGCACCCTGGGTTCGCGATGCGCGATCATCGCAAGGCCGTGGAAGTGGAATGGGAGGGGAGCAAGCGGGCACTTGTTCTCTCGCGTGACCTCTTGAGGGTAGCGAGCAGGGCACGCCGTAACAACGACGAGATTGACGCGTAGCGGGCGACTCGCGGTGGGCTTGTTCGTGTCCGATGGCCTCGACATTCGGTGCCCCTGTCCTCCGGCGTGACGAGCGGCTCTCCTGTGGGACGAGTGGTCGCGGAGCGAGGCAGAAACGCTGAAAACACTCAATAGGCATCGCCTTCTTATTGCTGACCCCATTCGATCTGCGTACGCTCGCTAACGACGCCGTGTGCTCTGGTTGGACGTCTCAGGCCATGCGGAGGGGTGCTTCGGAAGTGGCCGAGGCGTTGGGCGCGGCTGAGGTGGTTGATATTCGATTCGCTTAAGACGAGTGAGTTGTGACTTTGAGCCAAACCGCAAACGTCAGCAAGACGACAAACGGCACCCGGATACCGCCTTGCAGTCGGGCAATGGCTCCGAGGCTGAAGGCTCTTCGTCTGGCGACGCTCGATTCAACGCATGGTCCGGGAGACACGCGGGTCGCGAAACGCCTTCAGGTCTCTGCGGGCTTCACGCTGGTTGAGCTTCTGGTCGTCATCGCGATCATTGGAATCCTGGTCGCCTTGCTATTGCCTGCGGTCCAGTCCGCTCGCGAATCCGCCAGGCGCACGACCTGCATCAACAAGATGCGACAGATGGCGTTGGCCGTGATGAACTTTGCAACAACCCAGGGTGACGCGCTCCCCGATGCGTTGAGCAACTACCCGCCGACGCCACCAGGCAAGACAAAGGCCGAGACAATTCCGCGGTCACTGCACGTAGAGACGATGGCGTACACCGAGGACGAGAGTCTTCGCAGCTTGTACACCGGCAGCGCCTCAACGCTCAATTTTTTCTACGTCCCACTCTACAACTGCCCTAGCGACCCCTCGGCTGACTTGGCTGCGGGCGCCAATGTTGAGACGACTTATCTCTCCAATGGGGTCCTCTTCTCGAATGATCCGAGCCTCCGGAAGGTTGTCGATGGCACGTCCAAGACGATCGCGTTCGTCGAGAGCTACACCCGTACCGCGGTCAACGACTCCGCTGAGATCACTCGTGTCAGCTCCTACCCCAACCGGAACGCGTCCGCGGCGACTTTCGCCCACCCGTGCAACGGCACCGACGTTTGTTACGGCATCAGGATCGGCCAGCCTGGCTCGCAAGCACAGATCGGCCGGACCAACCGGCCCGCGAGTTCTGTTCCGGGAGTTTGGAGTCGCGATTACGATACGCTGGCGCCAAACGCACTCGAGGATGCCGTCGATCCCCCGATCCAATCCAGCCCCGATCCGGCGGCTGCGGATGGCCGGTTGCTGCAAAGCATCCATCCAGGTGTCCTGAATGTTGTGCTGCTCGACGGCAGCACGAGGTCAATATCCGACTCGGTTGAGCCGGACGTCCTCTGGGCGACGGTCACGCCGGCCGGTGCCGAAGCCCGTTTCGCCAGACTCGAATAGCATCAAACTCTTACGCTTTCATAGGTAGCAGCACCTTGACCCGACATCTGTCACTGATCGTATTCTCTGCAGCGTCCATCGTATGCATCGCAATGCCGGGCTGGTCGCAAGATCAGGCGCCCGCTCCAGCAGCGGCTTTGTCTTCACCGTCGGGCTCTGCCAGCAAGCAATCCGATAGCGCGAAGGTGAAACCCCTCGGTTCCCCTGACAAGCCGGTCGTCGCGCCGCTCGGGACGCCCGCCACGGCGAAGATGGCTCCACTGGGTAAGGCTTCGAAGCCGAGCGTCGCTACGCTTGGGAAGCCGGGCAAGCCCAAGTTCGCGCTGAAAACGTCGGGGGGGGGTGGCGCCGGCGCCGCTGCTCCCGATCGAGTCGTCGAAGTCAAACGCCTGATCGATACCTATCACCGCATCGCGATCGGCTACTACGACCGGATGGTGCTCGCCGAGACCCCGGACGAGATCGCCGCGGCGGAGATTCATAAGCCCTCAGCCAAAGCACTAAGGCCGATCGTGCGGTTGGTGGCTGAGATTATCGCTGTCGATCCCACCGACGAGCCGGCCCTCGACGCGCTGCTCTTCATTAGCAAGTACGTTGAGGTGCCAATCATCGATGAGACGCTTGGTAAGGTGGTGTTTCAGGATGGCGCGAAGGGAGTAGACATCAACGCGTTGATACTCGAACACCACGCCGACAACCCTAAAGTGGCGAAGGCTTTGAGGACGTGGCCCAAGGGCCCCGAGACGGACAAGTTCCTCGCGGCACTATTTAACAAGTCGCACAACCCCGAGGTTCGTGCATCAGCGGGTATCAACCTGGTAAACACCCTACAGAGGAGCGAGAAAGCCGATCTCGCGGTGCAACTCGCCGAAATAATGGCCGCCGATCGATACCTTGACGGCATCCCCATCACCCCCCGTCCGAATGGCCCCACAGCTCGTGATTGGGCCGAGGGCAAAGTGCGTGAGATCCGGCTGCTGTCGGTTGGCAATGTTCTTCCTGACGTCTCTGGCGCGAAACTCGGCGGTGATGCCGAGAGCATTACCGACTACCGTGGAAAGGTCGTTGTTCTTGATGTATGGACAACTTGGTGCGGCCCATGCGCGGCGATGATCCCCCATCAACGGGAAATGGTTGAGCGCTACCGAGACAAGCCATTTGCACTCGTCAGTGTGAGTTGCGACGCCGAACGCGAGACCCTTGAGAGCTTCCTTGAGACCACGGAGATGCCCTGGGATCACTGGTGGGTCGGCACGGATAGCGAGCTGCAAGAGTCACTCAACATCCGCAGCTTCCCGACGATTCTGGTGCTAGACCCCAAGGGCGTTATACGGTTCAAGAACATTAAGGGGGAGGAACTCGATGAGGCAATCGAGTCTCTCCTGGAAGAGTTCACCGGCTCAGGCGATCAGACCGGTGGCTAGGTAGCGGTTGGCGGAAGTCGGAGGCGAGTAGGAGTTACAGGCATTTCAACACGTGAGTGTTCCACTTTGATTTCCTGGGAGTAGATCTGATGCGACGATTTTTCCTGTTCATTGCCCTCTTTGCGATGAGCGCCGTCTTCGCGGCGCCCACGATGGCGACCACTCTGGCCGAGTTCAACTACAACGCCGGGAGCAGCCCCGGCAACGCGACCACTGGTGTTGGTTCTTCCAGCGGATTCTTCTTTCCGTTCTCCAGTGCCCTGCCGGTTCAGACCGGCTCGCCGAACGATAGTAATCCGATCTTCGTCAACACGGGCCTGAATAACGCGTCGGGAGACCGTTCCGGGCCCGCAATCGGCGAAGCCTCCGGGACACGCAACGCTACCTGGCGTACCAGCACCGAGGGATTCTTCGCACCAACGCTCACCTGGGACTTTATGCAGGGATATCGGGCGAGCCGCTATTACCAGATGGAAGTCACCTACAACGGGACCGACTTCGTCTCGCTTCCGGCCGGTGGAACTGGTTCTAGCATCACCGGCCCGTTCGGGACGGCCAGCATCGACGCGGCTGGCCTGATTGACATCCGCACGATCGACGGCTTGATCGATGACGCCATGGGCACAGGATACATGTCTGACCTGTCGTACGCCTTCCCGGCTGGTACGGCTGCCGACGACAACCCCGACTTCGGCTACCGGATCGCGGCGGTTTGGGACCCCCAGGGTTCCGACTTTGTCTCGTCGTTTGCCGGTACGGACGGCGTCAACGATACGGTCTCCGGCTACATCCGCAGCACCTCGGCCGGTGGAAACCAGATCCGCTACGACTTGGTGCGGATCACCGGCACGGCGATCCCCGAGCCGTCTAGCCTCGCCATCGTTGGTGCCACGCTCGTGTGTGGCAGCGTACGTCGTCGGATACGCTGACCTTCGGTCCGGGAAAGCTGACTCATCGCGAGCCCGTGCCACATCGCACGGGTTCGCGATGTTCGTAAGGCTCAACGCTGCTGGTACCTCGCTGGCGGCCAACACCTCGCTGGAGGCTTCGCGATGGACAATCGGAAAGAACAGCCCGCCGCCTGCAGTTGGGCCTGTCTGCTGATCGTCTTAGCGGCGGCATGCGCCGTATCGCGGTCCGCCGAAGCCCAGATCTCGTTCGATTGGGCGTCGATCGGAGACGTGGGGAACGCCGCTGACACACTGGCAATGACGAAGTGCCCGAGCACGTTCTGCACGGGTGACGGCACCAGCGGCTACGGGTCGGTCGATTACGCATACGAAATCACCACAACACACGTTACGGCAACGCAGTATGCCGAGTTCCTCAATACGGTCGATCCGGACGGTACGAACAGCCTGGGTCTGTTTGACAGCCGAATGGACACGTTCTTCCATCCGGTTTCTTTCTTGCCCAAGGACGCCTTCACAGGCGCTCTGACGTTCAACGCAGGATCGGCCGTCGGCAATAAGTATGGCGCGAAGGCCGGCCAGGAGAACTTCCCGGCGACCTGGGTCAGTTGGGTCAGCGCAGCGAGATTCGTCAACTGGCTGAGCAACGGGCAAGGAGCCGGCGACACCGAGAGCGGTGTCTACAACAACTTGCCGGCAACGACTTCCGATCCCATGCCGGCTCGGGAACCAGGCTCAACCATCTTCCTGCCGACGGACGACGAGTTTTACAAGGCGGCCTACTACAACCCCACGCTCAACGGCGGCGCTGGCGGCTACACCGAGTACGGCGTCGGCAACGCGGCACCAGTTGTCGAAGGCCCCTCGGGCGGAACGACAAGCGCAAACTACGCCCAGACAGACGGTGTTGATGGCCCGAACGGCGACACCTATTGGCAGAATGGTGGCGCGTTCGACGACGACTTAGTACACCTGACCCCCGTAGGCTCATACTCGTCGGCAACGAGCCACTACGGCTTGTACGATGTCGATGGGAACTCCTATCAATGGCTTGAAAATTCCCGGCCCAATCAATTCAACACAGCCCAAGATCTCCCCGTCTTTCGAGGCGGATCGTGGTTCAATGGCGCTGATGGCAGCGGGGCAGCCTACCGGAACACTCAGTTCTTCGCCGCGGGGTCATCGAGCCTGTCGAGCAACTACCACGGCATACGGATCGCGAGGCTGGCGCAGGTGGAGGTCCTCGCCGGGGATTTCAACAACGACGGCATCGTCGATGCGGCCGACTACACCGCCTGGCGAGACAACTTTAACGCTCCCGCGGGAACGCTTCCCAACGACACCGTCGGCGGGGTGATCGGCCAAGGCCAGTACGACGCCTGGGTCGCGAACTTCGGCGCCATGTTGCCGGCCGCGTCGGTCGCTATCCCCGAGCCCACTTCCGGTTTCTTAGTCGCCGGGCTGCTGGTCGGGCTAGGACTTCGCGATCGACGGGCCGAGTGAAACCTATACTGAACCGCACAGTTTTGCCCCGCGAACTCGCCGAGGATGCCTCACCCGCGGCGCCGAAGGGCTCAAGCTAACTCGCAGCGGTCTCGCAGCCGGCGGAAGACCTCAGAGACTTACCGGAGGGCCCAACTCCGAACGGGTGGTCCAACCGACGAAGCTGGGAACAGCGATTTGAAGTACGACTGCTGGCTCGCCATCGGTGTCGCCCGGCTTGGATGGGTGAGAGAATCAGGTCCGCCGAGCTTGGATTTTAGCAGTCCATGGTGCCGGTTTCACCGCGGCGTTGGAAACCCAATAGCTGGCAGCCCCGGGGCTTCCGCCACGCGGCCGCCGTCAAACAAGCCAAGAGAAGCTCCGACGGTTCGGGGACCGTCAACGCAAACTCGGCCGGCTGCAAAGCGAGTCCGTAGTTCTCTTTCCAGACCTTGTAGTCGAAATCGTCAACAAACCCATCGCCATCAACGTCGGCGGCGGGGTCGCCGTCACGCCAGACCGTGTAGTCGGCCGCATCGACCACGCCGTCGCCGTTGTAGTCCCCCCACAGCGACGCTCGGAGGGCGACCCCGAACTCGTGGACGACCAGCTCGAACTGATCGGCGTCCGGCCCCGTGAGCGATAGCGACTCGATGTCGAAGCTCTTCGATCGGAAGACCGGGAACAGTTCGCCGAGGGTCGGCTGGTAAGACCCCGCCAACTCGACACGGAACGCGCCGTCCAAGACAGCGTTCTCGCTCACCTCGAGCCAGTCGAAGTCGGTTGCGCTCGCGATTTCGAAGGCGATCTCGCCGCCCGTCTGGTCGAGGAACCCGTCGAGCATCGATTCGGCGGCGACGAGAGTCCCGCCGCTCTGCTCCAGCTTGCCGCGGTACTCGCCGAACTCGATCCGACCCCCGTCGAGGTTGGTCGATCCTCCGGTAGCGTCAATTAGACCCGCTTCGAGGATGCCGCCCGAAACGAGCATCGTGGACCCAAGCGTCAGCTCGGCGACGCGGATTACTCCTACATTCAACTCGAAATCCGATTCCGTGACGACCCGGCCGACACCTTCAATACGGCCGCCGTTCACTTCGGTCGCCCGCGCGAACTCGACGCGTTCTCCCGCGTCCAAGTCGATCTGACCACCGTTGGAAAGATTGACGGCGGCCTCGAACCGCGCGCGGCCAGTGACATCGACATCCGAACGGAGGTTCACTCCCGCCCCCTTCAGAGTGGCGGCGCCAGCCCCGTTGCCATGGAGCTCGAGCTCGGCGCCAGGCTGCAGCTGCCACGGAGAGTGGAGATCGATCGAATAGCCGCCGCGGATGGTCATCCGTCCGCGAAAGACGGATGAATTGTGGATGTAGATTCGAATGTTCCCCTCAAAGGCCTCGATCACGCCTCGTGATGGCGCCGTGCCGCTGAGTTCGATCATCGGGCTCGCGATGGCGGGCCCCGTGATGATCAAGTCGCCGTTGTCGGCGCGGAGCGTGCCGTGGTTGCTGAGCACCGTTGAGACGTCCACGGTACCGTGCCCGAAGATCAGTCCGTAGTTCTCGATCCCGCCGGCTGTCTCACGCAGCGTGGAATCGTCGAGCTTCACGAAGCCCGACTCGATCAGCACGCTCCGTGCGTACAGGCCGGCCCCTTGCCCGATCGAGACCTCGCCGTCGTGGGGGCCGAATACTCCCTCCCCGCCGATAGTCAGCCGATCGGTAACACGCGCCAGCGGCGTGAAGACGGCCAATTTGCTGTTGTGATCAACCTGCAACGACTCCATGCGGAGGTCTGAGGTCATTACGGCCCGCGTCCCGTTGCGGATGAAGACTTGATCGTCGGCCTCGGGCGCCCGGTTGCCGACCCAATTCGCTCCGTCATGGAAATCTTGCGATCCGCCGTTAGAACCGAGGAAGTTTTTCCGCGGGAAGTGGATGTCGCTCCACAGGCCGACGTTCGCTGCGGCGAGCACGTCGGCTTGCGAGATCAACTTCCGCCTGTTCGCGGTGGCAGCCCCCATGAGGGTGTAGTCCAACTCGGGGTGGAATCGGCTCATCGATTGCTGACCCGGATCGTTCTTTAGCGCGAGGACACGGCCGCTGATCAAATTGGGCCGGAGATCCCAGTCGCCGTCGGTGTCGGCCTCGATGACCCCCTGTTCGAGCCAGTTGGTGATCCCCATCATATGGCCGATCTCGTGCATCATGACACGCAGCATGTCACCGCCAGCCCCACCCGCCCGTTGGCCCTCGTAACCAACTTCGACCCCGCCGACGCCCGCGCCGCGCGTAATGCCGGCTTTCTCCTCATCGAACGTTAGGTCATCCACGACCTTCTGACTCAGGTCGTACTCCGAGTCGTCCTCGGGCGTCGGGTCAAACCAGAGGTCGTACTGGTTGTAGACTCGGATTGCGCCAAATGTGGTCCGGTTCTTCGCCCCATTGTTGAAGGCGATCGACTCGAAGGAAGGGCCCGTGGCCGTAGTGCCGGGGGTGTTGGCTTCGTTGGCGTAGTAGTACTCGATCCGCATTGTGTGCGGATCACGGACGATTTCGGACCACCGCCGCGCTGCCTCCGCCACGTGAGCGATCAACTGCGACCCGTCGGTGTCAACGAAGTGATTCAGCGCATCAGGGTGCGGGTTGCCCGAGTTCGGGCCCCGATAGACCAGATCAAACGTAATAGCCTTGGCCGAACCGGCAGCCAGAGCGAGCGCGGCTGCCGCAAAGGCGACTAGTGGGACGCGACGGCCCCGGCGAGCGACCCACCGGCTAAAGCTGGGGGTAAACGGGGTCTGCGCTGTGGGAAGTCTCATCGCGGTGACCTAACGAAAAAGGAGCAGTTACCTTGCCGGACCCACCAACCCGGAGGGGGAGTCCAGTATGGCAAGCTGACCCGGTGATCTCAATGAAAGAAGGCCGGGGCCCTACTTCTAATCGCGTGGCAGTGCTAGAGCGGGTACTTGGCGTCCACTGCTGAACAAGCGAGACCGTGGGGCCCGAGCCATCCCCAAACTCACGTCGGCGCAGCTCAAATTCCGTCGCTTCGGCCTCTGGTCAACTAACCGAGGTTGCCTCAACCGAGGCGCCGAAAGGCAAGGTTGGATCTGCTGAGGTCGTCCTCCCCGACCGCATTTCCAGGGGAGCCAGACGCGGCGTTCTGTTGGCGCTAAACGGCCGGAGATCGATCGGTCAGCACGACTCGGCTCGAAGCCAAACCTGCTGAGGCCCCGACAGTTCTTGGTACGTTCGGGGCATCGCCGACCGCCAAGCCTAGCTCAGCCCGGCTCAGTGAGTTTGCTGGCTGGCGCTAGATCGCAGAGCTCCTAGCGATCCGCGCGAGCGCCGACGATCGGTTCGCAGCGTGAGCGTAGGCGGATCGGCACCAAGCGGCCAAGCTTGGAGGACCGGTCAGACGATGTCCTCCAGTCGATAATCCGACTCAGCCAGGTTGATTCCACCGCCTGCAATTTTGTATGGGATCGACTCCAGGGCACGCCCATTCCAGGGAGCGGCACACGATCGAATCCATCGATCGGAGCATTCTCTCGCCGGACAACCCAGTAGGCGAGTATCCCAGCGTCGATATTACCACGAATCCTTACAAGCCCTTCTAAGACGCTCGCCTTTCCGGCTCGATCAAAATTTTGCCAGAACACGCCACGGCCCTCTATCAACGCCCTAGGCGTTGTAGGTCGGCGAAAGGGCCGTTATAGGATTGTGAAGAGTCGTCGCGTCGACGTGCTTCGAAGGATGGCGTAGCGCATGATCGCGTGATGGGCACGGGTCACCGCCGAGTGTAGGTCTTGGCACGGCCATACGGCCCTTCCGTCTTGTCCCAACCGGCGCCGAGGTGGTTGCCAAGGACGATTCCGAATGCTTTGCGAGAGCCGTCTGGGCCTTCGAAGAATTCTTGAAAGTCTTTTGAGTAAGGTGATGCTTTCAAAACTTCCCTCCCACAATCGGTCGAGGTGAAGCTGTCCTTGTCACGGATGTAGTGATCAATCCGTGCTTTAGTATCCGCCATCATTGCGGGTCGTAAGCGCTCGGCTCGATCGATCATAAGAGCAATGGCCTTGTAGCTGTGTGTCGCAGGATGCATGACGATCTCCTTTTTATGGATTTAGTTTATCGTAGGTGTTTAGAATCGCGGAGCGGTTTGTCGCATGCGAGACGCCGAAGAGACCACGTCGCCTGAAGCTGGTCGCAATCACATTCGAAATCGTCACAGGCATGACTAGAGAAACGATAAAGTCGGGCCGCGCCTAGTCACTTTCGACGAAGACTTTGTCAGGCTTCTCAACTCGATCGGTGCGCCGTCTCCAAAGCTACCTAACGTCGCGGAGCGAAGCCGAGAATCCAACGCCACCGTGCCGGATCGAACAACTTCCCATCATGAGCGACGTAAGAGTTGGTCATCTGAATCGGGTGGTACAGCCCAATATCCAAGACGGCTTTTGCATTGATTCCGGTAATGAAGCAGGTCATCTCGGCGTTGTACCGGAACGCCGTCGAGTCGCCCGTTCAAGCTGTTTATATTGATCGACACAGAGACTGCCGAGGATTCTTGGTAGAGAGGTGAGACTTCGGATTTCTTCACCCTCTCGAGACAATGCTCATGTCGGTCGAATCAACAAGCTCGCTCAATCTGTACGCCTACGGATCGGCCAGCCCCAATCCAGGGCAGGGGGGGTACGCGGCGACATGGTCGTCTGATCAGCAAAACGGCAGGGTGTCGGGCGGGTACCGTCATTCGACCTGTGTGCGACTGGCGATGATCGCTGTCATTGAAGGACTCCGCCATTGCCCCGACGCCGATCTCATCACCATCCACAGCGATCAGCAATATCTGGTCGAGGCTTTCCAGCGGGGAGGCTGGCGGGCCTGGCGTCAGAACGGGTGGCGTCGAGGCTCGGCGAAAGGTGGCGCCCTCCAGAACGTTGACTTATGGGAGCGACTCCTGGCGGCGATCGGGGCCAAGACCGGCCGGATCACTTGGCGTCAGGCCGACAAGAAGTGCGACGAACGCAAGCGGTGTAAGGAACTTGCGCTTGAGGCGAGATCGACTACCAACCTAGCGGAGGATTTACGTACGAATGTCTCCAGCTCCGATGGGAGACTCTGCGTTAACTAATAGGCCCTTCCGCTGTGCCAAATAGCCGTAGCAGTCGTGTTCCTACAGCATGACGCTCTGCGCCCGCTCGACGAATCGACAGATCCCGTTCGCCAATCGCATCTGCTCGGGCGACTTGCAGTCGGCTTCAAGAAGCTGCGGCGATCCGACGAGTAGCACTAACGCCTGGGCCCGGCTGGTCGCGACGTTGAGGCGGTTCGGGCTGTAGAGAAACTCCATCCCCCTCGGGGCGTCGTGCGCCGACGAAGTCGTCATCGAATAGATTACGACTGGCGCTTCTTGTCCCTGGAACTTATCGACCGTCCCCACCCGAGCCCCATCGGGCAACGCCCTGAGCAAACCGTTCACCTGTCGGTTGTAAGGGGCCACGACGAGAATGTCGTCGGTCCCCAAGCGGCGACTTGGCCAACCAGCGTTCTGCATCCAGTGGTGACCGCCGTCGAGAAGGAGGTCGTAGGCACGACGGACCGCCTCGATCTCTTCGATTGACTCGTTCTGGTTCCCTTCGTGAGGAACAGGCAGGTAAATCAGCCCCGATCCCGATAGCGGCGAATCACCCTCAATGACTTGGGCTTCGAGCCCGCTGCGGCTGCGGAGTTTTCCGTCGTAGTAGAGCTCCGACGTGAACTGGCAGATCTCCGGGTGCAGCCGCCACGTCTCTTCAAGAAGCAGTCCCCGCTCGGGCGACACGGTGGCGTTCCCTCCCAAGAGGTGCTTTAACGCCGAGGCGTCGGCGCCTTCTGGATGGGAACCTTTCTGGGGTTGGTCGAGCTGCTGAGGGTCGCCAACCAGCACAAGATTCGTGGCGGCGCGACCTGCCGAGATGGTCATCGCCAGCGACGCTTGCCCCGCCTCGTCGATAAAAAGGACATCGAGTGGGTTCTCGTCCCAATCGGGTTTCGACCAGAGCCATGCGGTTCCGCCAACCACGGTCTCGGCCACGAGGGCCTTCTCAACCTCCGGAAACTTACGGAGCTGACGGACTCCAGAGGGCAGGTCGATCTTGCTACTGCAGAAGTGGGCGGTTTTCGTTTTTCCGTCGGATAGCTCGGCGACCTTGGCGAGGACGTTGAGAATTACCTTATGCCCGACAGCGGCGACGCCAACCCGTTTACCCTCGGCGACCAATCGGATGATGGCCTCGGCGGTGGTGTGAGTTTTGCCGGTCCCCGGCGGTCCCTGAATCGGCAACACGCTGTGATCGAGGTCCGAAACCAGCTCATAGACCGTCTCGCCGTAGCGGTTTGATTCCAGGGGCAGCTCAAGCGATCGCAGCCTGGGAGGGTTCCTGCACAGCAGCTCGTAGCGGGCGTCTTTCAGAGGCGCCGTGGCGTCGGCGACCATTTTGCCGAAATCAAGCAGCGATTCGGCAAGAATGCCTGCTGGGATGTAGTTGTGGCGAAAGACGGATTGGGGTCGAGTCGCGGTGGCCGCGGCGGACTTCTTGATGTTCAGCTCTCCCCGAGGACGATCGATCGAGTCGACCGTTCCGATCCTGCCTCCTCCTACCTCGAAGAGACTGTCCCCCACCTCGATTGCTGTCTCTTGAGGAGCGTAGCGAAAGCGCTGCTTTCGATCGTCACCAACGACGCCGACGAATCGCAACCCGGCAATCGCGTCTTGATGCTGCCGTAGCGGCTCTGTCTCAAGCCCTTGAAGGTGGAAGTAGTCCCACCAAACGCATTTCTCTTCGCGTCGGTAGTAGGGCAGTAGATTGGCTAGCAGCCGATGCGGATGTCGATCGCCCGATTCATCCTCCGGTAGCCCTGCGGTGAGGCGTTTGGCGACACGATCGAGCTCCTCGTCGGTAGCCTGGATCTCGTCCGATCCGTCCCCCGCTGAGTCTTCCGGTCGTACGAGTGTCTCGCCAGCCGCCAGCCGCTCGTCACGAAGCCGTTCGAGCCAGTCTCGGAGCGCCCACGTTGAAAGGCAATCATCACGGTTGTAGGAAGCAATTGATTCGCGATCTTCATCGGTGATTCGATCGGGGAGACGTAAAGCCGACGCGGCTTCAACCCGAGCCAAGGCCCGGTTCGCAATCGGCAATTCGGTCGCCCGCCCAAACCCGTAGAAGGCTTCGAGGTCCTTGATCGAGTACCGTTCGACACTCGCCCGCAGGCTCTGTCGCACTACCGCATGCAGATCGATGAGCCGGCCCGAGCGGAGCATTCGGTCGAGCTCCCTCTCGCGCGTCGCATACTTCGTCGCGAGCCGTTTGAGGGCGATCTCTTCGTAGGGGGCGTAGTGATAGACGTGCATGCCAGGGCATTTGGCCCATCGCTCCCCCACGAAATCCATGAAGCCCTCGAACGCTGCTTTCTCGTCGCTGGCGTTCATCGACCAGCGGCTCTCCATCGCCACGTCACCGTTTTCGTACGCGTAACCGAAGAGGTATTCCATTCCGCCGTCCGGTGAGAGACGTTCTCCCTCAAGGTCAAAGAACACGTCCCCCGCAGCAGGTTCCGGCAAGCGATTCAGCCCAAGCCCCGCCTCCGTTCGCAAAAACTCAATCTCGGGTGAGCCGCTCTTACGCCCCTTGAGCTGAATCTTCGCCTGGTCTTGGGCGACTCGCAGGGAGTCGAGCGAGCCCCGCTTGAGTGGCTTCGCATCCAAGTTGGGTTCTTCGGCGAACGCCTCCAACGTCGTGATCGCTCGCTCCGTCAGCTCGACGATATGGAGCTTCGTCACACCCGCGACGAGGCTCAGGTGATCGTCGTCGCAGCGTCGCCGTCGGCACTCGCCACTCCACTGGCACACATCACAGAAGGCGACCGGATCGGGGTAGGTCAGCGGGGCAGGGGAGGCCCCGACGTCGTCGATCAACCGTTGCCGCACCCGGCGGTAGTAGGCCCAGTAGTGATCGAGCCACAGCGTCTCGATCGCAAAGGGGTCACCCGGCTTGACCACGTGGGTTTGTAAAGGCGGTTTCCCCTGCAGGACGCCGACCAAGTCAGAGTACAAGCAAAGCTGAAGAGCCGTTCCGCCACGGGTTTCGTTCGAAAGCTTGGTGTCGGCGACCTCGTACGACCAAGGACCCAGATCGCTTGGCGATTCGACTCGGATCAGTAGGTCCGATCGACCTCGCCAAGGCGGCGCTTCGAGTGGGGCTTGGATGATGACATCGACTCCTGACTGCATCGCGGCCAGCGTTTGTTCATTGGGAGAGAGTTCCGATGAACTCGCGACTTCTAGGACTGACTTACCCTCGATGCGGAGGTGCTCGACGTACTTCTGCTCATGCTCATTACCCAGCGTGCGTAAGGTCTCCAAGCGATCGTTGCTGCGGAAGGGGCGTTTCGACTCGCCCTCCGCAACCCCGCGTTCTAGCTGTGTGAGGTGCCGACAAGCGAGGTGATTCGCCAAGTCGGTCGCCGAGAGCATCAGGCCCGTCGTACGTCGTTCCATGAGGACCTAAAGTCTCGGAGCCTCGAGAAGTACGACGGCGGTCGCCGCCGGGAATCTTACGAAGACGCGAATCGCATCGCCAGTTGTCGACTGCGGAAGGAATCGAAAAGAGCCGGTATCTCGCAGGCGTCGGAGAGATTGTGAGACGCCAGTAGTTCATCCGTTGGCGACGACGCAAGTAGGAACTGGCGTGGCGGCGCCTTGGGGATGGCATAAAGCGTCTGTCGTCTTGTGTTCCGGAGCCGATCGTAACTTGCAGGGAACTACGATCCAAGAACGGGTCGGAGCGATTCGCGGCAAGAGTTGTTTTTCGACCGTCTTCCGCCACCATCGGATCCGGCCGGTCATGCTGTGGGTGGTCACTCTCAGAGGATCGTTCTCGATCGATCGGGTAGCTACTATCGGGGCGACCGCTCCTCCACCCCAACCCTGCAACCATGGCCCTCTTTGAACTCACCAAGGACCACCTCGGTCCGATCGCTTCTACCACCTTTGCCAATGCGGGCGTGTTCGAGAGTGTGATCGGCAGTCGAAAAGTGCAGCGCCCGGCGGGCCCCGGTGGCGCCCGAATTGTGCAGCGCGCAGCTGTGCCGAGTGAGCCGTTAGCAGGAAGCTGAGAGGCCGTGGGGCGGGGGCGAAGCCCC
>NZ_SJPR01000013.1 GCF_007859955.1 Botrimarina colliarenosi | reverse complement strand
ACTTCCGCGCCACCGCCGCCTTGCTGATCCCCGCGTCGCGGTCGGCGAGCACCCGCTCACACAGGTCCATCGAGTACGCGTAGCTCCCCATCGCAGGCTCCTCCAAAAACGTCGGAGCCTAAACTATTTGAGCGTGCTAGCAGAACGCCAATCGTTGATGCGCTCTAGCCAAATGCATCGCCGGCAAGTCTGCCGAGCGACCCGAATTCCGCACGACCTGCGTTTGCCCACCAACAGTACGATAATGGTAGCCTTCAGGGAGATCAGGTAGCGAGCTGAGGTTCGCAGAACGGACACCAGTAGTCCGATTCGTAGCCGTGGGCCCAGCTGGTCATCGCCAGCAAGAACACGTTGATGCCGCGATAGTACTTGCCGGTCGAGAAGCTCTTGGGCATCCCATCGGATTGTCCGGAGCGTTTAATCGGCTGACGCCAGGGGGCCGTGCCCGCGTCGAGCATTTCCAAGATGCGATTGGTGACCTCTTGGTAGATGTCCCGCCTCGGTTTGCCTGTCTTCCTTTTCCTATCGCCCCGGGCCAAATCAACCTGCCCGCAGGGCGGCGTCGCTGTTGGCAATGGTGATGATCGCTTGCATTGTTCCGTTCCTTGCTACTCAGTTACTTTTCTCTTGAGTGCCACAGTTGAGAATGATGAGTCAAGCGTTTTTCTATTGCCGTGTTTCTAGACCACCTTGGCCGGCCGCAGGTCCGGCTCTTCCTAGTTCGACTCCCTGTCTACCCAGACGGCTGTGTCAGACGATCTGGTCATGCCCTTCTGGTGATCGCCATCTACCTGAAACGAGTCCAGGACTTCGTGGACGAACTCGATAGCAAACGGTACTTACAGAACTCACCTCACGGCCGTCCAGACTAACGGATGGCTTACTGGCGAAAGTTTTGTGGTTGGAAGGACTCCAACTACGCGACGTTTCGAGAGCTTACCGTCGTTTGCGTCGCAATTCTGCGAATGATTGCGAGCACTTGCTTACAAAAAGAGGTACTTTTACCTCGGGAACCAGTTTGCTATCTTTCGTAAACACGCTCCAGCAAAGCAGTTGGGACGCTTAGAGAGAGGGGCTCATAACCTCGAGGTCGTCGGCTCGCCGACCAACTCCAGCATCCGCTTCACCAACGACGCCTCATCCTCACTCGGCTTCTC
Source organism: Botrimarina colliarenosi (assembly GCF_007859955.1). Taxonomy (GTDB): domain Bacteria; phylum Planctomycetota; class Planctomycetia; order Pirellulales; family Lacipirellulaceae; genus Botrimarina; species Botrimarina colliarenosi. Next base: position 24,390 of record NZ_SJPR01000013.1, on the reverse strand, counting down.
CCGGTAACGCTGGCTACTCCGCGGCTGGTCCAGCGTCCGACACGCCCTCCGCTCGGAGACCGAGAACTTCTCGCGAAGCTCCTCGGCCGCCGCCCGCTTCCGAGAAGGGCTCACCAGTTTCCCGACGCGACGTGCTTCAGCATCTGGTTGTCCAGCGACAGGTCGGCCACCAACTGCTTGAGCCGACGGTTCTCCTCCTCCAGCTGCTTCAGCCGCTTGGCCTCCTCCGCCTTCATCCCGCCGTACTGCGCACGCCAACGATGCAGCGTCGCCTCGCTCACCTCGAGCGTCTGCAGCACCACCGCCAGGTCCTTCCCCGCATTCAGCATCGCATCCGCATCCCGCAGCTTACGCACCACTTCTTCCGCGCTGTGACGCTTCCTTCGCTTCTCTGACATCGCGAGTCTCCTTGAGGCCCCTATGGGGCCGTTGAGACTCTCATAACACCTGGATCAAGGTTTGGGGAGCAGGGCAGGGGCGGAGCCTCTTCCGCTACATCGATGCGTTCTACAACCTGAGGCGCCGTCACCAGACCCTCGGCTACAAGTCCCCCAATCAATTCGAGGCCGATCACGCTCCGGCTCTAGCCGCGTAAACCCAAGCCCCGCCGCTATCCGAAAGTACTGGGCCATGCACTTATGTCGAGGCAAGTGACGCAGGCTTCGTTCCGCCCGTGGCTAGTAGCTCGACGCCGAGACGCTTTCGCCGTCAAGACGGTTGCCGAGGTGGCCATGGATACGCCAGTCGATGTCGTAACTGACCTGCCGCACGCTGCCGTCACAAAAAGCCACATTCCAGCCCGCGGCGTGCGCCGAACCAAAGCGGCCCCAATGCTCGGCGTAGCCGGTGGCGTTGTCGGGGATCGGGGTCGCTTCTACGATCTGATCGCCAACGAGACGTCCCGTCTTTCGGTAGTTGTCATTGTTGAAACCGGTGCACCACGTCTCGTTGTCACCGGAATCGTAGCCAGATTCGTAGGCGATCGTCGGGATGTGCCGCTCACCAATCAGATAGGTGTGGGACAACCCGTCGGTCACATGCTTGATGGCGACCGCACTCCGTTCAAAAGAAATGCCACTCATCGGAATCGGCTCGGAGCCGCTCCGGATCAGGGCGGTCTGCTCGCCGCCCCAGAAGCGGTTAGCGGTCCAGACTTCGGCGTCGCCGTAGCTTCCGGGCCCGCGCCCGAGGGCCCGGTTGGGCCATTCGTTATAGATGTGGCCCGAGTTCACCGCGTAGTCGCTTCGGCCGGCTGCGGAGGGTGTATTCGAATTGAAGAAGCCCCACTTCCCGCCCTCGTTGGAATTGAGGGGGTAGAGAACATTATCCCGTCGTGAGGGGCAGTTGATAATCGCCAGCGGGGTCATTGTGATCCGCATCGATCCAACTCGCTGCTCGCGAGTCAGTCGATCGGGGTCTCCGTCGCCGGCTTGATCGTAGAGGTCGTAGGCTTCGAAGTACGGCAGCAGGTTGAAGATCCAGCCGCCCGGTTGGTCCTTTGAAAAGCCCCGGTCGGCGTCGCCGAGCCAGAAGTACCCCCATCCGCCGGTTGGGTAATGGGCATGGACGTCGTGATGGCCGAAACAGGCCAACGCCAGCTGCTTAAGATTGCTCTTACACTCCACCCGGCGGGCCGCTTCACGGGCGGATTGCACGGCGGGCGCAAGAAGTGCAAATAATAGACCGACAATGCCCATCGTCACCAGGAGTTCAACGACCGTAAGAGCGCGCCGTCTAGCGCGCGCCTCGATCGCTAACGACGGGGGTCGTCGAGCGTATTGTCCATTGCGAGGGAGCGACATCGGCGCGGCTCGCGGAGCATGAGATGAGAAAAGCGACGCCATCATCTTAACTACCGCTGAAGCGGTCGCCAAGTTGAGGAGACTCTTGGGGATTTGCTTCTCGCGGGGCGCCTGAGTCGAAGCGTGACGGCAGGGCTAGCGATTCAGGTCCAGTTCATATCGCTCTTGAAAATACGCGTTCAACTGGGTCAGCGCCGTCGTGTCGAGGGCGTTGTCGTAGACGAGCACCTCGTATAGATTGCCGAGAAAACCAGCCTCAATTGCGCTATTTGGGTGGTTCCCGATGAACCGGCGCCCCGGTTGGCGGATCTTGAGTGGGGCGTCTGTCACGCCTTGGCTCTTGCCATTGGCCCAGAGCTCAGCCCGTCCCGCTATTGAATCGTAAGTGTAGACGACTAGCGAGACCCCCAGCCCCTCGACAGGGGCGCTTCGGATGATTCCGACATTCTCTTTGCTGCCAGGCCCGGGCCACACCCACCCCCGCGTCGAGTGGTCATCAAAGACCGCAAGCTCTAGCGACGGAGCACCAGTGGGGTACTTGAGCAAGATCCCGCCGTGGTAGTCGTTGGCAAAGCTCGTCGGCGCGGGAGCGTAAGCGACGATGAGGGTTTGCCGGTCGCTGGTCTCCATCGGGCTGGTGGCGAGGAAGGTTGACCAGCCATCGAACCGTATCGCGGGACGGCCCGCGTGGTCGTTGATCTTCTGCGGGCAACGTCGGGCGTCGAACTGCCAGGCGTCGTCGGCGAAATCGTTGTCGCCGACAAGCAAATCTCGCCAGGTAGCGACGGGGCCGCCGATCTCGGCTTCTGGAATAAAGTCGGCGGCATACCACAGCCCCAAGCCGTCTGTCACCGGGAGTGGCGGGAGTTGTCCCGCCAAGAGATTGGGCCCGAGCCGTCGGACAAAATCATTGGTCCGGGCGGCGAACCGCTTCGGCTTGTCGCTTACGCCGCCGAAGCGCATCGCCTCGTCCTGCATGGCATGCAGCAGCTCGGGCGACGCTCCCACAAGTCGAGAGCGGGCGACGACGTCGCCATCAAAGACGTGCAGCTCGGTGTCGCCCGACTCTTCAACAACGACTCCGAACTGCGTTCCGATATCGACCACCTCGGACGTCGGCGTCAGGACCGTATAGCCACGTGCGGCGCGCGGCACCGCGGCGGCAATTTTTCCACGGGTCAGTGAGCTCTCCGAGAGAGAGCTCGCCTCGAAGTGGGCCGGCCCCTCGATCGTCACCTTCGCGCCGGTTGCAAGCAACAATTCGAGCACCCCGCTTGCGAGCCGGACCGTGCGCCCTTTAAGGAGCGAGTCGCCAAAGGCTAAAGCGGCGTCCCCTTCCTCCCATACGACGTGATCGAGCCCTGTGACCCGACCGACCACTGTGGCTGGGGCCATCCCCGCCCAACCGATACGGGCGTTGGGGGCTTTGTCGGCATACGCTAGATCGGCCGACCCCTCCTCTTGGCCCGGGTCGGCGATCCCCAGCGCGTGCAGGCGGCCAATCTCCTTGACCGTGACTAAATTCTGTACACCCAGTGCGATAACCATCACGGCCGCGATCGATAAAACGGCGAGCCCGTGTTGGTTGACAAACCCGAGCAGTCCCTGCCAGTGGCGGGGCGTCGCGACCGGGCCGTGAGCGGGGTTCCGCTCGCCAAGCGTCTGCAAGAGCGCCTTGGTCTGCCGCGCCGCGTCTTCCTCATCGCGCAGAAGCGAGTCGTCCACAAGGAAGCGGCACGCCCGTTTACGGAGGTCCGGGTCGTGGCGTAGCGACTCGTTCAGCCAAGACCGTTCGCTAGCGTCGGCTGTCTCGTCAAGGACGCGCAGCAGGACAGACTCGAGTTCGTGATCGTTGGCAGGTTTCTCGTTCATCTGGCTAGCCGGCGTGCTTCCTCTACGCGTCGTGTCATGGCTCGGTTTCTGGGCTGGGGTGCGCCAATAGTCGAAAGCGTTTTCCTATCTTGCTCGTAGTCGTCACGCCGAGTCCTACGGAGAGGCCGAGACCGACTCGGCCGCCAACCGTTGTTTGACGCACGCTTCAAGCAGCTTCCGCACCCTCACAAAGGCGCACTTTACCGCGTTCTCAGAGCGTCGCAGCGTCTCTGCGATCTGGAGCATTGTCTTCTCCGACTCGTAGCGGAGGCGGATCAGACGCCGGCTCTTCTCGGGGAGTTCGGCTAAACAGGTTCTCAGAGCGAGCTGCCTTTCGGTCGGGTCGGCGCACTCCTCCTGTACCGTTTGGAGCATCAGGGACGCCACGTCTTCGGAGAAGACATGCCGATCTCGACCGCGGTCACGATAGTACGAAAGGATCTCGTACTTAGCGATAGTGACTGCCCAGGGCATGAAGTCAGCGCCAGGTCGAAAGCTCGTCGCATTCCTCCAGAGCACCAGGTTGGCTCTCTGTAGGATGTCGGCGGCGTCGATGTGATTGCCGACCGTCGCCACGATATACGCCTGGAGCCCTGATTGTCGTCGCGTTAGTTCGGCGATAAAGCCATCCAGGTCCGATGTCGCCGGAACCGCTGACAATTCTCGCGAATCGAGCGGTGGATCGGCATTTTGATCGTCTTCTGACATTGGTAGTGGAGGCGTCGCCTCCGGTCGAGCTGCCATGGATGCCGCAAGCGGACTCGTTAGACGGAGTCCCAGGGTCTACCCAGTCTTGTCCAAAACAAGCGAAAAGGTGTCGTAGATTCTGCGTCGGACCGCACGAATTGCTACCCCCGCCGCTCGGCATCGGCATACGGACCCAGAACGGGGCGTTCCCAGCGACCCAACGGAATTCTCTAAGAAAAGCGACACCTTTTTGCCTGACCCGGACAAGTACCCATAGGAGGCGTCTGTGGCAGCCTTGGCAGCACCCGGCGTGGATTGGATTTCCTAGATTACTCCGAACTTTTCAGAGAAGTCACTTTCAGGGCTAACGGCAGTATGCTGTGTAGAGAGACTGTGCCCACCGTACGCCGCAAGGCAATCTCTGCGGGCTTCACCCTTGTGGAGTTGCTGGTCGTTATCGCGATCATCGGGATCTTGGTGGCGCTGCTGCTCCCCGCGGTGCAGGCGGCCCGCGAGGCGGCGCGGCGCAACCAGTGCAAGAGCCAGCTGAAGCAGGTGGGTCTTGGCTCGCTGAACCACCACGATGTCCATAAGCATTTCCAGACCGGCGGCTGGGGATGGGGCTACGTCGGCGATCCCGACTGGGGCTTCGGCACCGACCAGCCGGGTGGCTGGGCCTTCAACACGCTTCCCTACGTCGAAGAGCAGGCGCTCCACGATAGCAGTGGCGACGGACAACGGACCGACACCACCGGTCGGCGTGCGGACCGTGACCAATTGGCCGGCGCCGAGCGGGTTGTCACCTCTCCCGTGACGATCACCAACTGCCCCTCCCGCCGTCCGGTGCGCCCCTATCCGATGGGCGGTAACTTCGGGACGCTCAGGAACTCGACGACTCCGGATGTCGCCGGCCGTATGGACTACGCGATCAACGCCGGGCACGTTTCTCCCGAGTGGCCAGGAGGCCTCGCCCCCCCCGCCAACGCCTTCGCAGGCCCCGCCTCGTACTCTGAGACGGATCGAGCACAATGGGCCGCCACCGTTGCAAGAGAAGTGAAGCTGCTCGCCGCCGATGGCTCGCCCAAGTACTCGGGGGTCTCGTTCGGCCAAAGCCAGATTAGCATCCGCAAGATCACCGACGGCACTTCGCACACCTACCTTGTTGGCGAGAAGATGGTCCCGCCACAGCATTACGAAACAGGACTGAACCCGGGCGACAACGAGACTTGGTGCACCGGCTTCAACAATGACAACTTCCGTGTCACGGCGAGCAACAACGGCGCCAGCGCGCTGCTGCCGATGCCCGACTCTTCGGTAATCAGCATGACGGACGCCGAGATCAACGCTTTAACCGTCCAGAACCGCTTTGGATCGTCGCATTCCTCCGTTTGGCTCGCGGCGATGTGCGACGGAAGCGTGCACTCGATCGGGTACGACATTGACTGGGAAGTCCACCGCGACCTGGGCAATCGGGCCGACGGGAATGTCGCGTCGGTCGATCAACTCTAGTCATCCAGTGAAGCTCCGCTTTCGGCCCGGAAAACTGCTCCAATCAACTCATCCGGCTACTCAAGATTTGGATTGCTTGTAATCCCAATTATCATCATGGCTGATGCTCGAATTGACTCTGGTGCAGATTCCTGCGCCGAAGCCTTGCTTTAGAACGCCCGTTTCCACTCGTCTTCCCCGTTAGCGACTTACTTGTCCTTGTCGCCTGAGCGGAGATCGATAAGCCATATCCGCTATCGATATTGTCACACCATTGCGGAGCAACTCATGCGGAATTCGATAAACACCTACCGACAGCGTTGGCGTCTCGCCACCCTGTTAACGATCGGGGTCGCCTTGCCGGCCAGCGACTCATGGGCGTTTGACGTCTTCTGGACCGGCGGCGCCAGCGCCTGGGCGACGTCGTCCGACCCGAACACGCCCAACGCGAACTGGGATTCTGGATTTGCTCCGGCTGCTTCGTTCGAAGAGGTCGGCATTATCAACAACGGGGGCGTTGCGTCGTTGAGCGTCACCGCTCCGGATGCGGCCGGACTTGTTCTTGGTCAGCTGGCGGGCGACTCCGGCACGCTCATCGTCCAGTCGGGAGGCTCACTCACTTTGGTCGAGACCAATGGGTCCGCTTCGGCGGTAGCGCCACTGGGCATCGCCAACATCGGCCTTGCTGGCGACGCCTTGCTCGAGGTTCACGGCGGCGGAACGTTCAGCACAACGTCGCTAGATATCAACCCAGCCGGCACGGTGCGTATCGGGACGAGCGGCGCTGGCGCCGCCACGGTGTCATCGACCGGCAGCTTGTTCAGCGCGGGTCTTCTCCAGATTCGCGGGTCCGGACACGCCCTCTCAGTCGCCGGCAACGCCGCCCTCGAAGGTGGTGGGCAGTTTGCTCCCATCTTCACGAGCTCGATGCACTCACCAATTGAAGTGGTGGGGAACGCGACGCTCGGCGGCGTGCTCCGCCCCCAGGTTTCTGGCTACGCTCCCACAGCGGGCGACCGTTGGGATCTGATCGACGCCGCCGCAATCACCGGCTCCTTCTCCGCCCTCGATTTTTCGGCGCTACCCTCCCTGCCCACCGCCCAGGTCTACCGGACCTTCCTAACGGCCGGGGGGAACGGTGAGGTTTTGCAGTTCGGTGTCGATCAAGTGCTCTCGCTCACCGTTGGCAGCGGCGGCGGGATCACACTAGCGAATCAAGGGACCGCACCGATCGAGATCGACGGCTACTCGATCCTCGCCAATCTCGGCGGTCTCGTCCCCGCCGCTTTCAACGGCTTAGCCGACCAGAACGTCGGAGGCGCCAATGTGTGGCAAGAAGCCGGCCTTACCGCCAGCTCACTTAGTGAGCTTAGCCCCACCGGCAGCTTGACGCTCGGGGCGGGCCAGTCCTACTCGTTGGGAGCCGCCTACTCGCCGGCGCCACCGACCGCGTTCGGAATTGCGCCAGAAGAATTGGTGTTCCAGTACTCGACGCCGAGCGGCGACACCACAGCGGGCATTGTTGTTTACGCGGGAGGCAGCCGGAGGAACAACAACCTCCTGCTCACCGTCGATCCGACGACGGGCGAGGCCCAGCTGAAAAACGACTCGACGTTCACCATTGAATTGGAAGGCTACTCGATCTTGTCGGGCTCGGGCGCCCTACTGACCGGCTCGTGGAGCAGCCTCGACGATCAGGGCGTGACGGGTTGGGAAGAGTCGAACCCAACCGCAACTGCTTTGAACGAGTTACTGCCAGTCGGCACGCTCACGCTCACCAGCGGAGCCGCCTACAACCTCGGCGACCTCTTCAATTCCGCGGGCGAGCTGGACTTGGCGCTCGAGTTCTTGCTGGCGGGTGACGCGGCGCCATCGACAGGCGTTGTCGTCTACGGCGCTATCCCCGCGAGCATCCCCGGCGACTACAACAACGATGGCTTCGTCAACGCCGCCGATTACACGGTCTGGCGTGATGGCAACTCCCCCGACAGCTCGCCGGCTGGCTACAACCTGTGGGCCAACAACTACGGCGCCACGGCTTCCACTTCATCGGCGCTAGCCGTTCCCGAGCCGACCACGGCTTGCTTGATCGGCTTGGCGATTTCTTGTTTTGTTGCTCGCGGTCGCCGGCAGGATTGAACCTGACTCGTACCCGCCCCTTTTTTCGGCTCAGCGCCGAGTTTGAATTAAACTAAGAAGCCAACCCCCTCTGAGGAATCTTCCAATGCTATCCCTGCTCACTTTCCAGCGAGTGTTCGCTGCTGCGGCTGTTCTTGTCGTTCCCGTGGCCGCTAGCGCCGTCGTCGTTGACGACTTCGAGTCCTACAGCCCGGGTGACCTCCAAACGGTCGGCGCCCCCGCCTGGACGGTTGAGAACGCCGGCGACTCGACCGTCGTGTCGGACGGCAGCAACCAGTACCTCACCTACGGCGGCACAGGCGACTGGCGCCACAGCTACCGTGAATCGGGTGCCGCGATCTTCGACACGGGCTCCATCTCCTTCCGCCTTTTCGTTGAGGCCGAAGCGACCGACCATGCGATTGGCCTGGTCGGCACCCCCGAAGGGACCAACGGCATCATCGATTGGTACGGCGACTACGGTCCCTATATCCGCGTCACCGACGACACCGCCGGCGCCGCCGGCGTCGTGAGCCTCGATACGCGCGACGGCGGAAGCTTTGTCGATGACATCGCGACGCTCAATCTGAACCAGTGGTACGACGTCCGCCTCGACATCGACACCACTGGAGGCGACGCCGGCCTCGGCGGGTTTAACATTTTCCTGGACAATACCCAGATCTACACCAGTTCCGATTTCCGCCGCGCGTTCGATGGGCCGCTGGCTAATGTTCTGCTGATGGCCGGCAGTGGCGTTGGCCAGACCGTCCGTGTTGACGACATCGAAGTGGATGGGGTGGTGTTACTACCCGGCGACACGGATGGCAACGGAACCGTTGAGTTGGACGATTACTACCCTATCCGTGACAACTTTCAGCAAGCGGTCGCAAACCGTTTCGATGGCGACTTGGACCTGAGTGGGCGCGTCGATTTCCTTGATTTCCGTGAATGGAAGTCGGCCTACGTCGCCGCCGGCAATTCGCTTGAAGGCATCAGCTTCAGCTTCCTAAGCGTGCCAGAGCCGACCAGCGGACTGCTGGCCTTGGTGGGTCTGATCGGCCTGGCTCGCCGCCGATAGCCTTCGTCTTTGCTGCGAGAGCACGAGCCGCGAAGTGTTGTCGCCGGCAGTCGGGTTCTTTACCCGGCTGTCGACGACGCATCGAGGGGGCTTTAGCGCCCATCTTGTTGAGTTCACCCCCACCTTGATTGACTCCCTCTGCTGAGCCCGCCCCCTGTGACATTGACTGCCGTTTGCTACCGAAGGCCCGCTGGTATCGTCGTGGTGATAGTGACGATCTTGATCGGCGCCGCTGCTGCGCCCGCCCAGATTGCCACGCCTGTCGTGAAGCAAGGCCTGCGGGTCGAGATCTCGGACCTTGTCCAGATGCCCGCGACGCTCGGCACCGTTGGCGGCAAGGGCGACCACTCTAGTTCCGCCAGGGCGCGGATCAACTTCCTGCGCGAGTCCCCCGATGGCCGCCTCTTTGTCAACGATCTGCGGGGGCAGATTTTTACACTAGATGGCGCCAACCAGCCGCAGCTGTTTGTTGATGTCGACGCCGCCAACGGCGGCGGCTCGTCGATCTTCCCCGCCATGTCGACAACCGGCGGGTTGGCCGCGGGGCTTATCAGCTTCCAGTTCCACCCCGACTTCGAGAACAACGGCCAATTCTATACGATCCACGGTGAGCGGGCGTCCGACGCTGTCGTCTCGCCCGACTTTAGCACCGTGGACCTGCGGACCGGCTCGCACCCCGTCAACTGGCACACGGTCATTACCGAATGGTCGATGGCTGACCCCACGGCCTCGGCATGGAATGAGGCGAACGGTTCCCGCCGAGAAGTTCTCCGCGTCGGCACCACCGCCGACTCGTACTTTCACCCCTACGGGGACATCGCCTTCAACCCGATCGCTCAACCCGGGGACGCCGACTACGGCATGATGTACCTTTCGGGCGGCGACTGGGGCTATATCAACGGCGCCGGCGCCCCGCAGGGGAGCCCGACCGAGGGTCAACCCGGCCAGTTGCAACGACTCGATTCTCTCGCCAGCAGCCTAATAAGGATCGACCCGCGCAGCCCGAGCGTCACCGGCGGGCAAGCAGGTATCGGTGATTACACAATTCCCAGCGACAACCCCTTCGTAGACGGCGACCCCAACACGCTCGACGAGATCTACGCGTTCGGCTTCCGCAACGGCCACCGCATGGTCTGGGACACCGACGGCACGCTGTTCGTAACGAGCGTCGGTCACGCCAATGTCGAAGAAATCGAGCGCATTGTGCCCGGCGGCAACTACGGCTGGGCACTGCGTGAGGGGACCTTCGTCAACGGCAACGACCTCTCCAACGGCGGCAACGGTGACGCCGATCAGGTTTTCCCGAACAACGTACCCGACGCACTTGACGTCGATTTTCGCGGCGAAGAGTACCTCTACCCGGTCGCTCAGTACGACCACGGCGAAGGGAATGCGATTGCGGGCGGCGTCATCTACCGGGGCTCGGCGATCCCGCAGCTCTACGGGAAGTTCATCTTTGGCGACATCGTCAACGGACGAATCTTCGCCGCCGACGCCGACGCGATGAAGTCGATCGACCTCACCGACCCGACCACCACGGTGGGCGTCGAGGAGGTCCAACTCTACCTAACCGACAACTTCGGCGCACAGACCGACGTCGATCTACAAGGCGACATCCTGCCCGGTCGGGTCGATCTGCGGTTCGGCGTCGATAACTCCGGCGAGATCTACATCCTCACCAAGACCGATGGCATGATCCGCCGCCTCGTCGGCGGCGCGGCGTTGCAGCTGGTTGTCGATCGAGCCACTGGGGCGATCTCACTATTGAACGGGTCGGACGCCGCGGTCGAGATCGACGGGTACTCGTTGCTGTCAGACCTCGGGGCGCTCTCCCCTGCAGACGGCTCATGGAGCAGCCTGTCCGACCAGGGCCAACCCGGCTGGCAAGAGGCCGCACCGCTGGCCACAGTGCTCAGCGAACTGAACCCCACCGGCACGCTCGTCCTCACTGGTGGCGCGTCGGTCAGCTTGGGATCAGCGTACCGAAACACACAGGTCGCGTTTGGCGTGAACGCCGAAGACCTCGTTTTCCAGTACAGCGGTCCGAATGGGTCGCTGCTCACCGGACAGGTTACCTACCTCGGTGACGCACCCGTCAACAACCTTCTCCTCACCGTCGATCCCACCACGGGCGAAGCCATCCTCGTCAATGCGTCGGAGTTTAGCGTCGCCATCGATGGCTACTCGATCCTCTCTGCCTCAGGCACGCTGCGTCCTTCCGACGGCGAATGGTCCAGCCTGGCCGATCAAGGCGAGGCGGGTTGGGACGAGGCGAGCCCCGATGCGTTCTCTCTCAGCGAGCTTGCCCCCGAGGGCGCCGTCACCCTGGCGGCTGGGGAGAGCTACCACCTCGGGACCTTGTTCACCCTCGGCGGGGCCCAAGACCTGACCCTGGAGTTCCTTCAAGCAAACGCCGCCGTTTCGGAGTCAGGCGTTGTCCGTTTTGCACTGAGGGGCGACTACAATCAAGACGGTGTCGTTGACGCGGCCGACTACACCGTCTGGCGCGACAGCGTCGTGGCGCAGGACGGCGCCGCCGACGGTTCGGGACCCAATGGCGTACCCGATGGCGTCGTCGATCAGTTCGACTACGACTTGTGGCGAACCCACTACGGCGCCTCGCTAGCTGACGTAGCGACGCTCGCCGTCCCGGAGCCGGGCGCCCTGCTTCTGATGACTCTCGCCTCGATTCGCACGTGTCCGCGTCGGAGACGGAAGCGATAACGCCCTCTTGGGTCGCTAGCCTCGGCGGCCCCCTTGTTGACCTGTTCCCTACCCTTTTCCTGGAGTTGCACCTAATGAACGCCACACGAATTGGCCGGCGGCTTGTCGCCGCGGCTATCGCTCTCTCTCTAGCGCCGTCTGTTCAAGCGGCGATCCTCGTTGATGACTTCGAGGGCTACGCAGTAGGCGACGTCGACGCCGTCGCCTCGCCCCCCTGGACCATCGAGACCCCCGCAACCAGCCAGATCGCGACCGACGGCGGGAACCAGTACATCGTGAACGCCGGCTCGGCGGATTGGCTTCACAGCTATCGATCCCTCGGCGTCTCGGTCTCGGGCGTGGCTACTCTTTCGTTCCGTATCTATGTCGAAGACGACGCACAGATCGACCACGCGTTCGGCCTGACTGACAGCTCGGAGACCATCGATTGGTACGGCGACTACGGCCCCTATGTACGCGTTACCACCGACGCCGCCAACGTGCCGGGCGTCGCCAGTCTCGACGTGCGTGACGGCGGCGGCTTCGTAGATGACATCTTTGCGCTCAACACCCAGCAGTGGTACGAGATCGCCCTTGAGATCGACACCGCCGGCGGAGACGCGGGCAATGGCGGGTTCGACGTCTACGTCGATGGCTCCTTGACCTACTCGAGCGCTGACTTCCGCCGGGCGTTCGGCGCTCCGCTAGAGAACTTCCTGCTGATGTCCGGACAGAACACTTTGGGGCTCGTCCGCGTCGATGACATTCGGCTAGAAATCGTTCCTGAGCCTCTCACCGCCACCTCGGTCCTCGGGATGGTCGTTCTCCTCGCAGCCAGCCGCCAACGCGGCCGCTAGGCCATGATACGGACCCTGTCGCGCTTGTCGGCACAGACGCGGCAGGGTCCTCTTTTCTTGATTTGACCGCACGCGTCCCGTTCAACAAGGTTGTCACTTGATGAACCTCCGACGATTGAAGGCTGATTCGGCGGTTGAGCCGCGATCTTGGCGTTGGTGATTGTCACGAGTCACGCGGGCTTTGTCAGCAGCGCAAGACAGAGAATCGCCACAAGCGCGGAGTTGAGCCGAGGCGCCGTTGCGTAACTCGTCAGGCCGCCTTTCGTTCGTAGTGCTTGAGCACGCCGCCGAGCCACTTGCGGCAGACGATCTCCTCTCCCTTCTCCGGCGGGTCATCGACCTCGGGCCAGACGCCAAGCAGCGGTTTGTTCTCCTTCCGCTGATGCGGACGCGCTTGGTGATAATAGTCCAGGTAGGAAGCAACAAGGTGATCGAGATGCCCCAAGTCGAAGACGATGAACCGGTTGAGGCATTCGCCACGGATCGAACCGATCCAGCGCTCGATGAACGCGTTCTGGTTCGGCGCCCGCGGCGCCGTGGGCTCAACCGAGACGCCGTTATCAGCGAAGGCTTGGTCGAAGCGATTGGAGTGCTTGAAGTCGAGGCCCCGCACGAGGTAGCGAACCGGCAACTCCATCCCGCGCGCCTGCTCCAGCATCGACTCCGCTTGAGCGGTAACCCACTTATCGTCGGCCTTGAGCGTCGCGGGCCGACGACCTCGAGGTTATGAGGCTACCAACCCAAATCTCGCAACTACTTACTCTGCCATGACTTGGGGAAACGACTTCCCCTTTGGACTCTTGCAAGTCATAGAAACGATTAGCAAGTCTTAGAGCGTGTCCAATAACCATCATTTTATAGCCGTTTGACCATCAGTTGGATCATGGCGACTTGGACGAAGGCGGTGTCGCTCTCGGTGGTTCGCTCGAACGACTTGGCGAGCCGTCGCGATCGGTTGAGCCAGGCGAAGGTGCGTTCGACGATCCAGCGTTTCTTCTGCAGAACGAACTTGCCGCGGGGACGCGTGACGATTTCGACCAGCCAAAGCCATTTTACGAACGCCCAATCGACCACGGAGCGGTACGCCGTGTCCGCCCAGATGACCTTGGGGAACTTGACCGACTCGCGCAACGCCGCCAGGGCGAGTTTTGCCCCGTCGCGGTCCTGCACGTCGGCCGGCGTGACCACGAGGGCCCACACCAGCCCCAGCGTGTCAACGACCACGTGCCGCTTGCGGCCGAGCACTTTTTTTTCCGGCGTCGTAGCCGCGAGGCCCGCCTTGCTCGGTCGTCTTGATGGTCTGGCTGTCGAGGACCGCCGCCGTGGGCTTGGCCGATCGCCCCGCCTTCTCGCGGACCCGCTCGCGGAGCTTCGTGTGCAGACGCTCCCACGTGCCGTCCGCCTGCCACTTGCGGAACCAGTGGAACACGATCCGGTAAGGCGGGAAGTCGTGCGGAAGACCACGCCAGGTGCAGCCGTTGCGTGTGACGTACAGGATCGCGTTGACGATCTCACGCTTGCTGTACTTCGACGGGCGGCCGGTGGCCGCGTCGGTGGGGACCCAGGGCTTCATCCGCCGCCACTGGTGGTCCGTAAGATCGGTCGGGAAGGGCGTCCTGCTCATGCAACGGACGGCAACTGTTCTACCCAGCTGCTCAAATAGCAGTTATTGGACAGCCTCTAAGTTTGACTTTTGCAGTTTAGCGGTTCGAGAATTGGTCTCCCGACATAGCGTGAGCCTCCGTCAAGATGCTTGGGTTCTGACATCCACGCACGCTTGAGCAAGGAGGCTCGCGATGGAGCTTGTACTCGGATTTGCGGCCCTGTTGCAACCCTTTGCGGTGTCGATGACCACGCCGACCTTCCTGAGCTTCGCGACGGTCGCTACCGGTTGGGTGCTGGCCAGCCGACGAACAGTGACGCGGATGATCCTCGCGGCGGGTGACTCGGCCGACAAGCACTACTCGTCGTACCACCGGGTGTTTAGCGCCGCGCGGTGGTCGCTCGAACGGGTCGGCCTAGCCGTGCTGGACCTGGTAACGAGGTGGGTCGAGGGGGACGTGCTACTGGCGTTGGATGACACGCTGGCCCGCAAGCGGGGCTTGAAGATGTTCGGCTGCGGCATGCACCACGACCCGCTGATCTCGACACGCAACAAGGCGGTGATGAACTGGGGCCACAGCTGGGTCGTGCTGGGGGTGATCGTCGAACTGCCCTTCCGCCCGGGTCACTTCTACTGCCTGCCGGTCTTGTTCCGCTTGTACCTCAACAAGAAAGAAGCGTCCAAGCGTCGCCGTGTTTACCGCACGCGTCCCGAGTTGGCGGTCGAGATGCTTGGCGTGCTGTGCCAACACGATCAAGGCAGGCGTTTTCACGTGGTAGCCGACAGCGCCTACGGCAGTCAGAGCGTGCCGAATCACCTGCCGAGTAACTGCGACCTGACCAGCCGCCTACTCATGGACGCGCGGCTGTACAGCGAGCCGCCCGTACGCCAGCCGAGGACCCAGGGGCGTCCCCGTAAGCGGGGCCAGCTCTTGCCGACACCCGCGGCGATGCTCCAAGAGCGTTGCCGGCGGTTGACGTTCGCCATCTACGGTCGGAGCGAGACGGCCCGGATTGCCGATTGCGAGGCCCGGGTCCATAAAGCTCCAGATAAGCGGCTGCGTATCGTGGCAGTTGAGCCGCTCACCGGCGGACGCAAGCCGCAGGCGTTCTACCCGACGCGTCACGACGCCTCGGCCGAACGGGTGATCGCTTGGTACGCCAGCCGTTGGAGTATCGAGGTGGCGTTCCACGACAGCAAGCAGCACCTGGGCTTCGAGCAGCCGCAGGGCTGGAGCCGCAAGTCAGTCCAGCGGACAGCGCCCGTGGCGATGCTGCTGTACTCGCTGGTCGTGCTATGGTTCGCCGAGAAAGGCTACCGTTCTTACCAGCCGCTCGAATGCCCGTGGTACACGTCCAAGGCCGAGCCCTCCCTCGCCGACATGCTCGCCACGCTACGAAGGCTCAGCGTCCGGCAGAAGGTCTTATCACTCGCGCTACGCGGGCCGGGGTCTCGGAAAGTCCAACAACTCCTGGAGAACGCCTACGCCAACGCCGCTTGATGTGCAAAAGTCGAACTAAGGTCGATAGAGGCAAACGGACCTTCGTAGTGCGCTCGAATCGGGTTGACTTGATCGGACTGAAGGACGCATAGCAGCGACCAGTGGGGAGAGATAGGAGCTTGTTACGCATGCCGATGATTCGTTGCTCGAACTGAGGTTCACAAGGCAGGTCGCCCCAGGTGTCATCGGTTGGCGGTTGACCCAACCAACGCCCGCGCCGACGCAAAGCGTCGCGGCTGCAGGTAAAGGGTAATCGAACCTCCCTACGAGCTTTGCCAAAGGCGCCCCCTCTACCCGACGCGGAACCCTGAATCTCTGGCCGACATTCTTCGACTCGAATCGAGTGCATCCGCCGAGAAACGACGTTCTCGGTCGGTGGAAATATGGCGCCGTACGGGCTCCTTCTAGAGAAGCCCTGCACAGCGACAAGACAACCGGTTCAGCTAGAGCCACGAGATCTGAAACTGCCTCTATCCGCTTGGCTGCAGCCAAACGAAGTCGACGCCGACGCGTGGAGCACCGCCTTCGTACCGCAGCACCAATTCGTGGTCGCCTTGAGTCAGTTTGATGGCCTCGCTTTCTGAAGCGCGCAACATGGTTCGCCGGTCGGAATGGAGAGGCATGGCCTCGCTCTTGCCGCCGAACCCGAATGGCTTGCCGTCGAGTGTCGCACTTACGACGCCTGAGTCGGGGTCAATCGCCATGCCCAGCCGGACCTCGTAGGTCCCCTCGTGATTGACGGGCAGCTTGAGGGTGAGCGTCTCACCCTCAGTGTCTGGCGACCAGACGAACAGCTTGCCCTCGGACCAGAGGTCGCCGGTCTTGATTTCGTGCTCGGCAGAGGTAAGCGCCTCGGGCTCGAGGAAAGTCGCGCCGGCGGAGGCGAAGATGGCCAGCGGCTTCCAGGGGGTCGGTAGGGTGGGGCGGCGTACGTCTTCCGACGTGATCGGGCGATGGTCGTCGATCATGCCGGGCCGTCCGTAGTGGTACGCTTGGCAGCCGTAGCTGAAGTCGTCGACCGGATGATTCGAGAGCAATTCCATCGTAAACGCGATCCGCTCGGTAAACGGTTGGTCGTCGAGGAAGTGGAATCGGTAGTTGGTTACGAAGCCACGGTTGCCGGGGCCATCGTTCCGTGGCTGACCGGCGTACGGGTAAGAAAAAATATCAACGGCGCTCCAAGCGTAGTTGTAGTAGTCCTCCGAGCCGGTGCCGAACCAAGAGGGGATGCGGTCGTCATCGACATAGACCTTCTCATCTCCCTCGCCCCACCAAGTGCCGCCCATGTGCACGCCGCGGGCCGTGTTACGCATTAGCGAGGCGGTTCCGACGTAGCGTCCCGACCCGTGCGCGAACAGGAACGGGACGTCAAACTGTGGCGGGGTCGAGATGTCGTGCAGCATCCGCCAACGGGCGTAGAAGTGCATCGAGCGGGCGTCGTCCCAGTCGCGGTGAGCGCTGCTTGCCTCGCCGGTGACTCGAACCGGCTGGTCACCAAGATTCTGGAACGCCAGCCTTGCCGATCGGCGGTAAGGCATGACGTACCGGCTGGTCATGCGACCGTTCGATTCGACGGTGAACGGCAACGACACGTAGGGATTCACCCCTGGGGCGGCGGCGAAGAAGTCGCCAACGGGTGACTGCACTTGTGCGACAGACCAGTCGTCGAACGTAACGTGCATGACAGTTTGTCGCAGCGCCGCGGTCTCATCGGCCGCCTCGACCCGGAGTCGTAGTTGCTCAATCGCCGCCGGGCCTTCGAGCCGGAGTGCTTCGCTCGTTTGTCCCGGCGCGAGCGTCACGTCAATCGACTCGGTCGACGCGCCGCCAAGAGAGTGGTTTGCGTCGGGGTCTTTGAGAACCGCCGAGACATGCTTGATATCGGCCGCATAGGTGGCGAGATCATCGGGCTGGAAGGTTTCTACAAATGGCGTGTCGCCGAGGTACTTACGGAACTGCACGTAGTAAAAGTGGACGTGATCCCGTTTACCGGTCCACACGATGCGGCAACGCTTGGCGAAAGGCATCGGGCAGTAGGCGGCGTCTCGCTGGTAGTACGCCCCTTCGAGCGTCTCGGCTGAGACACCGCTCCCCTCGGTGAACGTGTCCCACGGGTGGTGGAGAAAACGTTCAGCGGGGCCGTCGTAGATCGGCGTGTCGGCGTCGTCGAGGTAGACCCGCAGGTTGCCGTTGATATCGGCGGTCCATGTCCGGACGATTGCGCCGGGGCCTTCGATGTCCGCGAGCAAATACTCACCGACACCGTCGTCGCCCGGCTTCTTGAGCACCCGCTCGAAAGGCGGGATTGGCGCGCCGCCAAAGCCATCGGAGTTGGCGAACCAATCGGGCCCGCCGGGCGTGTCGCTGCGGCGATCTGTCGAGGTGACTTGTAGCGTCTTGTACGGGTGAACGGGGGTCTCGCATAAGCGGTCAAAGTCGACCATTTGGCGGACCAGAGTCCCGGTCGTTACCGGCGGAGGGCCGCCAACGGCGACCGGGACGTTCGTGTCCGCGTCGTCGAGGGCGTCACTCCAAGTGAGCGGCGCCAGGTAGACCCCGCCCTTACCCCAGCCGCAACGGCTGATCCACCACTCGCCTCGCTCGTCCCGCACTACTTCGGCGGCGTGCGCCGGGAAGTGGCCAACCAAGTCCTCGTCACGCCAGAGAAAAGGCGAGTCACTGACGAACACGTCGGTGCCGTCGTAGCCGTCGCGAGGCCCGATAAAGAGGTAGTACTTAGCTCCGCGGCGGACGACGAACGGCGACTCGGTCGGTCCCCCAAAGGTGCCGCTGGTGGGGTCGGTGAACACGACTCGACGATTGCCCCAATGCAGGAGGTCGTCACTTTCGACGCACGCCACCAAGTGGTTGCCACCCTCGGGTTGGCTGTTGGCGGTGTAGTACATGAGCCACTTCCCGTCATGCCGGAGGACGAACGGGTCCCGGGCGTCGTAGCCATCGATGACCATCGGGTTCGCCGGGTGACGCGCCCAATCTTTGAGGTCGGACGAGGTGGCCAGATGGATCTTGTACCGTGAGTGATCGGCGTCACCGGCGCAATAGAACATGTAGTAGAGCCCGTCGTGTTGGATCACGTGCGGCGCCCAGAGGTGTTGCTCTAGCCAGGGCGCATCGGGGGCGACCGTGAGGGCGAACGGCCGCTTCTCCCAAGGCTGTTGCAGCAGCGTCGCGGCGGTGGCGTGGGCCAGGTTGTCTTCGTCCGCCGGGTCGAGCGGCTCCTCGTGCGTGATGCCGAACAGATGCCACCGATCCCGAGGCCCTTGAATGAAGCAGTGGTCGTTGATGTACCAAGCCTTCTCCTCACCGACTCCGGGGTCGTAGATCCTGGTGAACTCGCCGCATTCGACAAGCGTTTTGGCGTCCGCAACGAGAACGGGAGCCAGCAAGGCAGCGAGCGTCGCGATCGAGAGTCGAATCGGATTGGCGATAAACGTCATGGCGTCACCTCGGGATCGATCTGCTTGATTTCGGTTTCTGAGAATCGGCTCGGGCCGATTGGCTCAGGCACGCGACTCGCCATCAGGGGACTCGGCCTAGGCGACACGACCGGGATGACGAATTCCTCGTCGCCGGCCGTGTTGCGTTCGACACGCCCCCCCACCCGCTCGACCGCCTGACGAGCAAGTTTGAGTGAAACGTTAGTCAACGCTGTGAAGTCGTACTCGGTGTGGCTGAAACGCCTGTCCGTCTCGAGGGCCGACGTGTAGCGAGGAGGTAACTGAGCGTAGCCAATGGTGGTGAACAGCACGCCAGCGGCGTTCGAGGGGTTGCAGTCGGAGTCCTGCCCGCAACGCATCGCGATCACGGTAGTCTGGTCGGGGTCGTGGTCGCCGTAAAGCAGCCCGAGGAGGATGTAGGCGCCATTGAGCTTAGCGTCGATCGAGAAGTGATCCTCGCCGCCGTGCCCGCTGCAGAGCGGGGGCGAGTGCTCGGCGTTGTTATGGTACTTCTCTTCGACCAAACGCCAAACCGCTTGCCAGTCGCCCGGGTGTTCGTCGCTCCACGCGACGACGTCACGGACCATAACGGCATAGGCCGACTCGGGAGGGAGGCAACGCAGACCGGCATCGATGATCCGACGGACATCGCTCTCGAAGAACGCCTCGGAGTAGAGGGCGCCCACGAATTGACCGCCGTAGACGCCGTCGCCGTAGTTCATCAACCGCCCGAAGAGCTCGCCGAGATCGATCGGGACCTGCGGCGCCCCGGGGGCGATCAGCCCGCTGTAGTCGGCCTCGATCTGGTAGTCGATGTCGTCGGCGTGCTCATTGTACCTCGGGTGCCCCGAGCCGGGCGGGGAGATTCCACGCCTGAGGTTGTTGCGGCCGGCTTCGTTAGCGTGCCAGAGCTGGTAGCGGCTGTTGGCGAAGTCGATCCCCGCCTGGCGGATCGGGCAGTCGAGCCCGTACTGCTCGAGCGTCCGTAGGAACGTCATCTCGACGTAGAGGTCGTCCTGGTTGAATTGATTGACGGTTTCCGGTCGCCAAACCGGGACCTCGTTGGCTGGAATCACCTTGCCCAGGTATTGAAACTCGGTTGGGAAGCCCCACCCGACGCCGACCATCTGGCCGACCCAGCCGGCCTTCATCTTGTCGACGTAGTCGGCCACCGCGATCCGTCGCAAGTCCTCGGCCGCGGCGAGGGCGTTGGTCAGGCAAACGACAGCGACAGCACAGCGCAGGGAGAGCATACCGGCTTCCAGTTGAAGTCGAGAACCGTCAAGAGGCCGACACCGCACTTGGCGGGGCAGTCGTTCGATAGGGCCGTTACTCGATTGACCGACTACTGGCGGCGCGAGGCCAGGCCCGCGAGCAATACCAGGCACAGCGTGACGGCGCCCGGCTCCGGAACCGCGATCGTCGACGGCACGCCGCCGTAGCCCTCCGCCCAGACAGTGTAGTCTCCGTCGCCAATGGCGCCGTCGCCATCGCCGTCTGCCCCTGCGCCAGCAGCGACCGAGTCGCCGTACGTGTCGCGCCACATGGTGTAGTCGGCCGCATCGACCTTTCCGTCACCGGTGTAGTCGCCGGCGAGGCCGGCAACCTCGGGGAGGATATCGAAACTGAAGCCGGAGATGCCCGAGTTCCCAAAGGAGATCGCCCCGTCCCGCGACTTTACGCCAACCGCGAAGAGGTCACCTTCTTGGGCGTCGCTGATGTCAAAGAAGTGCATATCGACGAAGCGGTTGCTGGGGATAGCGCCGGAACTAACGAAGTCGTTGACCGATCCGGAACCAAGCGCAGTGACGTTGGCCAGGAAGATCTCACCCGGGACAAAATTCGCATTGTCGGTGCCATCGACCATCACGCCCAGGCGGAAGGAGGCCGGTGTGTCGGCGCCGACCTCGAAGCCCCACCGACCCGCGGGCAAGCCATCGACGTTCGCGGGATCGTTGCCAAACTGGTCCCAGCCATCAAGGATGCCGAGCTTCACGTAGGGGCGTTGTCCGAATGACTGGGGTGACTGGCTTTCGCCCCATTGAAAGTCGACGATGCCGGCGGTGATCTGCGGGTCGTCGATAAGGACGTAGCCATAGCCACCCACCACTTTGCTAGCGAGGATCTGTGAGTCGACGATGAAGTCGGGCAGATCAATCAGATTCGGAAACAGCGATTCGAAGAACGTGTCACCGGGCGCGCCTGAGCTGCCGGGCGCCGCGTTAGCGTTTGGGTAGTCGAATCGTGTGCCGAAGAGGGCGTAACCATCCCGTCCATAGTAGCGTTGGCCCGGTTCATCGACCGCAGCGAAAGTGTTGTTCACGCTGGACGTCCGCCAGGGCACGACGACATAGGCACTCTGGTCAGCCGGCCCGGCGCCGGGGAAGAAAGTGCCGCCGATATCAAGGTGCGCTCCGGCGTAGTTCAATTCGAGAGCACGAGCTTCTCGGCCGCGTCCCACGACGAACACCAGGGCAATCGCCAAGAGTAGTTTTGTTCCGTTTAACATCTCGCCAACCAAGTTAGGGGAGGACTGCTTTGAGTTTGCGTTCGGCTTGTATTCTTAGAGTGACTGGACCTCGCCATTGGCGCGTGTCGAGACGGCGCGCCAGACCTCCTCTTCGACACCGTCGGTAACAAAAACGGCCCGGCCATCGCAGAATGAGACAATCGTGCCTCCAGGATGCTGGCTTCGGGACGTCTGCGCCATCGGGCCGCGCGGGAGCGACATGCTTCGCGAGTCGCAGGGGGCCTCGGGATAGACTTCGCCGTTGCGATCGTCGGTCCCGTTGGGGCCGTCCAGGCAGTACTCCAGCTTGTCCGTGGCCTTGGAGTTTGGCCTATCAATGTGCGTGTACAAGCAACTCGCCAGGTAGATCAAACCGCGTGAGTCTTCGCCGGGGAACTGACGGCATTCGCCGAGCATTACGGTGTTGCTCGTCCCGTCGGAGATCTTTTGAAGAGGGAGGCCAAGGTTCGCTTCGCTATAGACTTTTTCGAACACGCCGCGCTTATCCACTCCTGAGGAGTTGAAATTGTCGTTGCGAAAGAACTCGTACTGCGTCTTGGGCATAGCCTGCCACCAAGGGAACCAGCCGGTGTTTCCTACGTAGTTGCCGTGCGTAAAGCACGCCGCTGCGCCGGTATGGATACCCGGTCCCGTATCAGACGGGCAGAGAAAGATCGGGAGTTGCGTGTAGGTCCATGGAGCGGAATTTGGGCAAGTACGTCCCGCATCTTCCCAGGGTTCAAAAACCGGCTTCTCAAAGTCGATCTGTCCAAAGAGCGTCGCCTCTTCCAAGTACGGAAGGGTGTAGGTCGCCCACGTATGGTTGAGGTCGCCGCTGCCGTCCAAGGTGGTGAACCCGGCAGGCAGGCGCCCCGTGGCGCTCTCGTGGTTCATGACGCCGAGCGTCAACTGCTTCATGTTGTTCAAGCAGGCGTTGCGGCGAGCCGCCTCGCGCGCCGCTTGGACCGCCGGCAACAGGAGGGCTACCAGGATCCCAATGATCGCAATGACCACCAGCAGCTCCACGAGCGTGAAGCCCTGTGAGCCAGCATAGACGCGTCGAGTTGTTTTGTTTTGATTTGACATGGCCTCAGTGTCGCTCCGTCCTCAGTTCCTTCGATGACCGGTTACCCGGAGAGCGGTGTCCTGCACCGCTCTCCAGGCATACGGCTCGTTTGCAAATTAATTTAGTTCGCTCAGGCGACCCGACGCCGACCCGCCAACCCGCCGACCACCATCAGCGTGGCGAGGAGGGCGCTCGACGGCTCGGGCACGACATCGAACGCGAAGCCTGAGATTCCCGCCGACCCACCACCGGGGTTGGCCGCCAGGAAGACAAACTCTTCGCCCGCCTGGGCGCCGACGATGTCAAAGAAGTGCATGTCGATGAAGCGGTTCTTCAAAACCGTTCCGGTCGAAACCGGCGCTCCGACGGGCGCTCCCCCCGAGACTTGCTGGATGAAGACTTCACTCGGCGCCCAATTGGTGCTGTCCAACCCATCGGTCATCACGCCAACGCGGATGTGTGAGGGCGCATTGGCTCCGACCTCAAAACCCCAACGTTCCGCAGGCGCTACCGTCGGGTCGGCGCCCGAGACCGTGCCGGTTCCATCGAGCACACCCAGCTTCACATACGGCGGCTGGAAGACCGACGCGGGAGTTTGCGAGGCGCCCCAGTTGTAGTCACGTCCCCCGTTGGTTAGTTGCGGGTCATCGATCAGCGCGTAAGACCAGCCTCCCGCCTTGCGGCTGGAGAGGATCTGCGAGTTGCTGACGAAGCTTGGCAAGTCGATCAAGTTCGGGTAGACGCTGTTGTCAGTCGGGGCGACGAATGCGTTGCCGCCGGTTGCGTTGGCGTTCGGGTAATCGAAGCGAGTGCCAAACATCGCGTAGCCGGCGCTGCCATAGACGTCGTTGTTGTCCAGGTCGAGCGTCTTCGCGACGTCGTTCGCACGCCAGCCAGCGACGACGTAGGCGTTCTGGTCGGCGGGTCCGCCGCCGGGGAAGAACGTGCCACCGATGTCGTACTGCGTGCCGACGTAGCTGACAGAGGCCGCTTGGGCGCCTACAGCCGCCAAGCCAACCACACAAGACATTAGTGCAAGGGGAACAAGTCTCATTAGTCTCTCCTTTTTCAATGGAAGCCGAGTCGAGAAGAAAAGTGGTGAAGAGTTGGCGCCGACCGAGTCGCCAACGGAACCGGGCGTCTCGCATCGCTCATCGCCGCCGCGGTACGCGGCAGCCAGCTACGGTCAGGTTCGTGGGAGAAGTGGTGGATTCGAGGAAGAGGGGGCGGACTCGCCAGCCGACGCGTCGTTCTGCTCTCCACAAGTGCTTCTACCGCGGGAGAGGCAGAGGCACGGCTCGAATGAGCCGTCGTCTAGCAGGAACGTCCTTCTCGGTAGGGTGACGAGGAAGAACCCGGCCCCTGCGTACGTTCGCGGAAGCCATGTCCTTATCCCTACTTTCATTCGGGCATACGAGACTCGCGATACGCAAATGCGGAAATCATGTGTCGTTATGCGTCAAGCCATTGCGTCGCCGTGTCGATTCGCGAAACTCCGAGGGAGTGAGCGACTCTTCTTGGCTGTGATCGGCAGTCGAAAAGTGCAGCGCCCGGCGCCGAGAAAGTGCAGCGCTGGTTGGTTGGGGGAGTTTGGATTGGGCCTCCCCGCGTGGGCCCGGAGGGCTTGCTAGTTCTTGGATCGGCGTCT
>NZ_SJPR01000012.1 GCF_007859955.1 Botrimarina colliarenosi | reverse complement strand
GCCCCCAATGACTTGCCAGTGCTCTCATAGCAGTGCCCTAAACTCTCGCCGGGATTCTCGACAGTGACTGCCAGAAGGCGATTCTCAGGAGTGCTCGGATTCGCCGAGGTCGCCTCAACTTCGCGGAATTCCGCCCGCGGCTAAGTCGCCGAGGTTGCCTCAACCGGCCGCAGATGGCGGATCCGCCAACTCGCAGCGGTGTCCAAGCTCGGCCAGGACCTCTGCGCGTTCGGCGGACGGCGAACTGAGCGGTGTTGGTCCACCCGCTGAGCCTCGGACCGAGCGGCTTGCCTACTTTGGCCTGAGGCACAATACCTTAGAGCGTGTGATCAGAACTGATTTTGGTCGATGTGGGACGGTAGCGACGATGGCGGATTGTCACGTGAGATTCTCAAAATGGCCAGTCGAACGCATACTCAGTCCACAGGTCTCTCGAGAACTACTGACGCTGTACAAGTGCCGTGTGCCGGCGTACCCCGCTCACGTCGAACGAATGATGGATCTTCTGCCCCCGATCGCTGTCAAACGAACGGATGTGCTGGCCGTTTAGCACGAAGGCATACTCTCCGTCAGGCAACCCACTGACTTCGAATGAGCCTTGGTGAGCAACGCCCGAACGGTTCTCAAGCTGGAACTTGAGATAGGTCAAGTCGTCGTTAAACAGCACCTCTTCCGACTTCTGTAGGCCGTCGGTGTGCAGCGTCAGGTGGACACGTTCCGATCCCACGAGCAGATGCAGGCGGCGGCGTACGCCGTCTTGGGGCACAACGGTGTTCCAGCCGTCGCGCGAGCCGTAGGAACCCCCGATCGCAATCCTGCCGAAGAGGGGGTCGTCCATCACGACGGTGGCAGCCGCGCGGATGCCGCCTGCTAGGCCGTGGTCGATCTCTCCGTCGTAGGGCCAGATCCCCCGGGCCGAGGTCCCGGTAGCCCAGGTCTCGCCGTTCTTTAGCGTCTGAAAGCACCAGCCCGCCGCCCCGTCGTTCTCTTCGCCCGGATACCAGTAGCCGTATCCTGATTCGGCGGTTCCTGAGTTCACAAGGGCCCAAGAGCTCAACAAGGACGCGTACCCCAGCCGCACATACGGCGCGGGGTCGTCGCTGTAATGCAGGCCGTAGTCCAAGACGGCCCAGCCGGCCATCTGCGACATGTAGTCGAGCGTGTTCGCTCCGACCCGCGCTGAGCCCAGGTAGTAGTACGTGGCTTCCAGCGACCCACGCATAGCGATGTTGGCGTCGATCTGCCTCTTCATGAACAGTTCGGCGTGTGCGGGCCGAACGTCCGGGTGCGAGTACCAGCGGTTGCGGTTCCGATCGAACCAAAGGTTTCGGTCGGGCTGCATCGGGTTTTGGATCGCGTAGCGCGCGATCGCGTGCGTCGATTCGAAGGCGGTCCGGTCAAACACGAACTCCGAGCCGAACGGGAGCGGTTCGTCGTACAGGAAGTACTTAACTTTCTTCTCCCACTCACCCCGCAACCACCCGGCTTCTTGATCCATGCCCTCCTGCCGCAGCGCACGGATGAGATCGATGAGGTACCGCTCATGGAAGTTGCCGAGCTTGTAAGCCCAGTCGCTGTACCCTTTGTGCGACCACAGCGGCCGCCCGACCAAGTGGATCGCGTAGGGAACCCGGAAGTACGCTTGAGCCGTGCCGTACGCCCTCTCAAGGTACCCCTGGGCGTCGAGGTAGGTCACCAGGTTGGGGTACTGGTCGGCGATCCGGTACATGTCGTAGTAGAGCATGATGAAGGTCGTGTAGTCGAACGACCTCCACAAGCGTTCTGCTCCCAACCCGGTTCCCTGGGGGACGCCGAACATCTTCTCGTACGACCGGATACGGTCGGGCAGCGTCGTTCCCCACGCGGTCGTGCGGTTTAGGTACCAGTTCTCGCTGCCGTAGATCCCATAGGGATGGGGATGCTCTTGATTGGTGCGCTGGAGCTTCCCCCAGACGAAGTGCTCCAGGTAATACTCGAGCGCGGCGATCTCGTCGGCGTCGGGCAGAACAACGTTCTTCTCAGCGACCAACACCGCCTTCGAGTTGGAGGGGTCGTCCGACCCGCCCACCATGTAGTCCTGCAGGCCGCCGGTGTCCTCAGGACCGCGCAAGGCCTTCTCTCGCATGTCCCAGAGGCTGAACAAGCCGTTGTACCACTTGCCGTTTCGATGCTGTTGCTTCTGCGTGATGAAGCGGGCGCGCTTTCGGTAGAGCGTCTCTAACGACTCCGTGCTGAAGAACTCCAGTTTCAGTGAGCGGCCTCCGTCGTAATCCACCCGGACGGCGTTCTCGCCCAGCCGCGAGAAGCCCAGTTCGTAGACATGGACGTCCGGCTGGGCCTCCCCGAGGTAGACGATGCTCGTCGCCTCGGGGTGCTCCGGCTGAAGGGTGAGAGTTCGGCTCCGGGTGCGCAGCGCAACGCGAGCCGTCAGGTCAGTCGGCAGCGTCATGCCTGGAACGACGTACACGTCAAGGAGGCCGTCGTCGTAGAGGATGTCTCGGACGTCACGTAGGTTGTTGGCCCAAGCGAAGGTGAAGCCGTAGCGAGCGGCGTCGTTCGGCTCTCCCTTCGGCGCCAGGGTGACGCCGGTGTGGGGCTGGCGCCACGTGCCCTGTGGCGCGTCGGGACCGCTACGGGCCGAGTGGACGAAGGCGGTGTGACCGGCGTCGAAGTACTCCAAACGCGTGGCTCCGCTCGGCGTCATCACCAAGATGGGCCCAAAGCCGATCGCTTTCGTCCAGTAAACGAATGAGCCGTGACCGGCGACGAGGCGATGACGGTTTAGCCGGCTCTCGTACGTCTTGCGGACGGCGTCCTCGTCCTGCAGGTCACCGCCGACGTAGTCCGTGTTCATCCGGAGCGGGAGGCCGAGGTCCCCGACCTCGAGCGTTTGCTCGCCAAGGTTGCGTAGCTCCAGAATCCAGGCCAGACGCGAGGCGCTTAGGGCGAACGTCTTGACCAGTTCGAGGTCACCGGGCAGCCGATAACGCACCTCAACGCCGTCCGAATCGGACTCAACAATGGAATGGGCGCCAGGATCTCGCAGTCGCGCGGTCCGCCACGGTTCGCCGGGGCGGCGATAACTGAGCGTGACGTCCCCGAGAAGGTGACCCGGCTTGATGAATTCGGCGCTGTGCGGGTCGTGATCGCACTTCAGGCTGGTGACGCTGCCGCGTTCCTGGTCGAATACCAACGCGAACCCGGCTCCACGGAGCTCTGACTCTGCAGCATGAGACGGGCTCACGCATAGCAGGATATGCAGCGCGACGGTTACGGTGGCACGACCGTTACTTCTGCATCGCCGATTAGGCAATCTGACAGCACGCGCGAGCCGGCGAAGCGAGTGGCCAATCCGCGGGCACAGAGCCTGCCGAGCGAGCGATAGTTTTTGCGGTGCGGTGCGCTGCATGGTCGCCTCGCCGACCTCGGCGCCGGTTGCTGATCAGGATTGAGCGACGCGGTGCCCTTCTTACTGGGTGAAGAATCGCAAGACCGTGGTGCTCTCGTAGAGCTCACCGGGCCGGAGGATGGTGCTCGGGAAGTGCGGCTGATTCGGGCTGTCGGGAAAATGCTGCGTCTCAAGGCAGAACCCTCCGCGGTGCACGTACCTCCTGCCGGACTTACCGACGAGCCGCCCGTCCAAAAAGTTACCGCTGTAGAACTGGATCCCCGGCTCGGTCGTCCGGATCTCCATCGCCCGGCCTGACTCGGGTTCGTAGACGCGAGCTGCCAGGACGAGTGACGCCGTGTCTCCCTCTCGGTTCAGCACCCAGTTGTGGTCGTACCCTCCTCCGAATTGGAGCTGCTCGTTCTCGGCGCCGATGTCTTCTCCGATGGACTTGCTAGGCCGGAAGTCGAACGGTGTGCCAGTTACGGGTGCGATAGTTCCCTGCGGGATAAGGCCTTCGTCAACGGGCGTGTAGCCGTCAGCGTTGAGCATCAGCTCATGGCCGAGGATCGAGCCGGTCCCCTCGCCACGCAGATTGAAGTACGTGTGCTGCGTAACGTTGACCGGCGTCGCCTTGTCGGTTGTCGCGCGGTAGGAGACGACCAACTCGTCCTTGTCGGTGAGCCGATAGACCACTTCCAGATCGAGATTGCCCGGGTATCCCTCTTCGAGATCCTTGGCGCGGTACGTCAGCCGCAGCGCGTTAGACTCCGGCAGCGGCTCCGCAGCCCACACGACCTTGTCGAAGCCGATCACGCCTCCGTGGAGATGGTTCTCGCCGTTGTTTCGGGCGAGCTCGTAGGTTTCTCCGTCTAGGATGAATCGCCCGCCCGCGATTCGGTTGCCGTAGCGACCCACCACGGCGCCGAAGTACGGTTTGTCCACCGCGTTGATGTAGTCTTCGACACGGGTGTACCCGAGTGCGATGTCCGCCAGCTCGCCATCGCGGTCCGGCGTACGGATCGAAGTGATGATCGCCCCGTAGTTCGTAATGCGGACCTCGATGCCCGAGGCGTTCCGCAGCGTGAACAGTCGGATGCTGTCGAAGTCTTCCTCGACGATCTGCGCGTGGCAGCTGGTTGCGGCTGACACGGACATGCCGCACAGAAGCAGGGATCTCATTGACATGGGGCGTCTCTATGGGGATGCATCGCGTGAGTTGTCAGAGGCTTGTGCTGCCGCCGGCGGTTCTCGTGTCGAACCGCCGATCCGCCATTCCAACACGCCGGCGGAAGCTTCGGGCGCGAGCTGCACCTCGATCCTCAGCGCGGTGGTGACAACTGGGGCGAAACTGGTCACGTTGAATCGATTGACGTCGGTCCCGTAGGGACCGTCTGTCTGCACCGGCTTCCAGTCTTGGCCATCCCGATAGAGCAGCCTCCACGAAGCCGGCACACGGCAATCGGCTTCGTTGATCGCCTTGTCGAAGGGGCCGGTGGGGGCGTGGTCGTACCGAGACGAGTCGTCGCACCAGTAGACGCTCACGCTACGGAGGTCGCGTGGCTGATCGAAGTCGGCTTGGAGCCACTCGGTCGTGCCGGTCCTTGGCAGGAAGGTCAGGCGCGGGATCGCTTGGTCGCTGGACGCGCAGGGGAGCAGACCAT
The DNA here is from genome assembly GCF_007859955.1 of Botrimarina colliarenosi. GTDB lineage: Bacteria > Planctomycetota > Planctomycetia > Pirellulales > Lacipirellulaceae > Botrimarina > Botrimarina colliarenosi. The sequence continues at coordinate 27,017 of NZ_SJPR01000012.1, read as the reverse complement.
CGGCCATCGCCGAGAGCCGGTCATCCGCAGAGCAGTAGGAGGCCGCGGGGGTGTAGGACAAGTCGGTGCTGGCAACGCCTCTCCAACGCCTGAGGCCGCGGTCGTCGCCCGCTTCCGGAAACACACTGATCCGCAGCGGCGCGGCGCCCATCGGCAGCAACGTGAGCGGTTCCGTGGGCGCCTCCGAGTAGGCGGGGCTTTGCTGCAACCGGCCGCACATGCCGGTGAGATCGACGGTCCACTCAGGGATGCGTTTCCCCTCGCAACGGATTGCTACGGGTGATGAGTCCGGAGCGAACGGGTAGTTGGACCGCGGCCATTCGCGGTGCTCGACGCGGAAGTTGTCCTCAACCGGTAGCTCTTCCAGCACCAAACCGTAGTTCCAAGGCGTCGTTGGATGAAGCTCGAACGCCGGCCACGCCTCGAGGTCAACGTCGGGACGCCACTGCGTATCGACCGCGGCGGTGTCGGTCGGATCGACGACTACCTTCGTGCTGCCGATTCGCAGTGCGTAGGTAATTGGGCCGCGGCTGACGCTGATGCTGTTGTGATTGTCTCGCCAGCGATGGACTCGCACGTCCATCGGCATCCGCAGCGTGACGGTGTCGCCGTGCTTCCACCTATGCTCAATCCGGACATAGCCACCCTGCGCAATGTTCTCCGCCACGACGACGTCGTTGAGGGTGACCTCGGTCCGCTTGGACCATGCGGGAATCCTCAGGTAGAGAGGGAACTTCGCGGGTGAGTCGGGCGTGATGTCGAACACGACCTGCTCTTCGAAGGGGTAGCGGGTCGTTTCAACAACGCGGACGGCGACACCGTCTCCGACAACTGCCTCGACGACGCTCGGTCCGTAGCATGCCGCCAAGAGTCCGTGGTCGTTCGTGGCCAACCAAAGATACTCTATGAACCGCGGCCAACCCTGCGTGTGATTGTGTTGGCAGCACCGGTGGCTCAGCGGATTGAAGTTGAACATCGGCCCAACGTTCTCAATCCCGGGCGAATAGTCGCGACTATCGCTAACGACAAGATTGGGGCTCGTCAGATAACGGAGCGACCGGTAATCGGGCGCGAGCGTCGCAGGGAAGGTGTTGAAGGCGACATCCTCGACGTGGTCAGCCCAGAGGGGATCTCCGGTAATGACCAGCAGCTGCTGATCGGACCGGATCTGCTCGACGACCGCACAGGTCTCGATGGCCTGCCGCGGATCACGATAGCCCACGCGAGCATTTTCATCGGCGGCGAACATCCCGCCCGGAAATCGGCCGTAGCTCTTCCGAACCAACCGGAAGTTGTCGTACGCGGCGCGCAGGTCACTTGAGTCTCCGGACTGCAGGTAGTACGTCGCGGGCTCCCCGAAGGCCTGCGCGATGTTGACGCCGTGCCAGCTAGGAAGGTCACCGTTGAGACGCCAGTTGGCCGTGTTCCGATGCACCTTCTCGGCGAGGCCTAGCAACCACTCTTCTTCCGTGTGATTGAACAGCCAGTAAACGACTTCAAGCAGATCGCCGCCCCGATAGTATTGCCAGAAGTGCGTGAGCATCTTCTCATCGGGAATCGTTGCCACGTAGCGGCAGTACCCGAGCATCAATTCTATGACGCGGGGATCTGCCGTGCACTCGTAGTAGGACTGGAGGCAAGACAGCATCAGGATGTTGGCCCAGAGGTCGGGCGAATCGTCGTCGCCGAAGATCCGCCGGGGCCCGAAGTCTCCATTGGGTCGCTTGCTCGCGAGGACCGCTTCTATCCACCCGACGGTTTCGGCGTTCAAGTCTCCATCATCGAGAAGCTGCGCGAGCAGGATCGATCCGCGCAGCCAGTAGGGCACCTCCTCCCAGCCCCACTTCCCCCTGCCCTGTGGATCGACCCACGCGTTGCCGTCCTCTTGCAGCCAGGCGCTGACTTCCTGAAGTCGGCCCGCCAGCCCCGCTCGCTGGCGGCGAAGCGTCTCCAACAGCCAGCCCCGTGGTTTGACACTGCCGATCGGCAGCTTCACAAAGGCGGCGGGCTGCAGCGGCGGCCTATTCGACAGGTAGTGCGAATTGCGGACGTCCGTCGGTGGACGCGTTAACGCCGAGATGCTGGTCTCGCCACTCGCGAGCGGGCCGACGACGACCACAAGACTCACGGTGATGATGACCGTCGGCCACCAACTGCGCGGGACGAAGATCGCCGGAGCTGCGCTGAGAGGTCGAGCGACCGATTGCTTGATCAGAGGGTCCCCCATCGCCGTACGCCCTACCGACTACGAACCAGCGACAGATCGAGCAGCCGTGCCAAGCAGAGGCCGTCCGTTCCTGGCTGACACGCAAGCGGCGGCTTGTCTTGTAATCGCAGCACAGGATCGACCAGCACGACATGGTCGACCTTCGGATCGCCATCGGAGTCGGTCGCCACGAGGGTAAGGAACCGATTGCTCGGGCTCAGCTGCACGACGATCGACGCCTCGCCGTCGTCCGCGTTGAAGTCTAGCCGGCTGTACTTCAGCTTTCCGTCTACGAATACACGCAGATCCGCTACTGACTGTTCGAGCACCCCTTCCTCGTCGGAGACGGCTCCGAGGTTATGCAGTAGGGCACAGAACTCGACGACGTCGGCTCGCTGGGCGTCGCTGATCGAGCCGAGGTCGAACGTGATTCCGACGTTGGCGTGAAGCCCTAGCACGCCATCTTTGGCGTCTAGCAATCGCCGATGGACCGCTTCGAGGGTTCCGCTACCCCACAGGTCACGACGGTTCGCCGTCCGGAACTCATTGTCACGATCAATCTCGGAGCTGCGCCGCGCCCAGATGGGACCCCATGATGTCCCGTTGTTCGGCGGCAGGTGAACCATGTGGCCATCGGAGTCGATCTGCATCTCTCTCGCGTTCGCGCGAGGTATAAAGACGCCATCCACCATCGGATTCCAGGGAGTCGCCGTGAACTGGGTGTCTCCCCGCAACGCCCGCTGGCGATCCGGTCCTACCCAGGGAGGAGAGCCCCAGTATCCGGTGCGTGGGTCGATCGATCCAGCGATCCTCGCACGAAAGTAGTCGTTCCCACCGACCAGATCGAGCAGGCTCACAGTCCCCTCGGCGCCTCGGGGATCGGCTGGTTGCAAGAGATCGCGGCGGTACGGGTAATCAGGTTGCCCGCGGAGCACAGTAGGAGACCCATTCGAGTCGATCCGCATCGACATACCTTCCCGTACCCGACGCATTGGCCCGCCATCGCCGCTGTCCTTCAAGCTGTGAACGTGGATCTCACCCTCAAACACGGTTACATCAGTTCCGCTGGGTCCGACCCCGACTCCAAACTCGGTCCCGATATCAACGACCGTCGCGGTAGGAGTTACCAGCACGAAGTTAGCGCCATCCGCCCGGCCCGTGACGCAGCCCCTCATCAGCCTCGCTGACGTGCCGCCGGTGAATTGGACCGACGCCGGTGAGCAAAGCACAAGATTCGCCCCCCCGCTGAACTCCACCTGGGCAATACCCGACTCGATGCCCAGAATGTCGCCGGGGCGGAACCGCATCAAGAAGTCCGAAGGAACTTTCCCACCACTCCACCGAACGTCCGGCGTCGCCGCGGTAAGTCGCGCGACGACTGAATCTGAATCCGATAGCGCGAGATCTTCCTCGCTCTTCGTGAGGTCTCCCGCGTAGGCGTCGCCCGCGGCGACGAAGCCACCGGTAGCCGACAGCCTGTAGTACCATCCGCCGATCGCCAATATGAGGACGGCAGCAGCTGTGGTGGCGATTGCTACTCGATTCTTTCGTTGTCTAGCGGCTCGCAGATCGACAGGCGAATAGCGTGCGTCACTTGGCATCGAATTCGCAGCTACGACCGACCACTCACTTCCGTCGGACCCGGCGCTAGAAGCCTCATCCGGGGGCCCGATACCGACAGCCGAACGGATGACTTGCCACTCATCTGCCGCACCGCGAGAGTGTGCCCACCTACGCATGCCTTCGCGGAGGTACGCCGCGTCGACGTACTCTTGTTGGACCGCTTCGTCGCCGGCCAAAGCCTCGTTCAATGCAACGACGTCCGCCTCGGACAACTCGTCGTCGACGAACCGCATCAACAAAGCTTTGATCGTGCTGCGTTCAGCCATCAGCCCAGACCCTCGGCTCGGAGTTTTGCCTTGACGCAGCTGAGCAACCTCGCACGCACTCGTTCGAGCGCTTTGTACATGCCGTTGGCAGACAGGCCTATTCTCTCAGCGATATCGGCCACGGGAATGCCGTTTCCGTATCGCATCCGAATCAGCATCTTTTCCTTATCTCCGAGGGCGTCAATGCACGCTCGCAGGGCCTCCAGGCGGTAGTTCAGCCGGTCCAAAGAGTTGATCTGCAGCTCAGCTATCTCCTCAACGACCTCCGTGCTGAAAGTCACCTTTGCACTGCGACGCTTTCGGTAGTACAGAAGCACTTCGAACTTGGCGATCGTGCAGAACCAGCGGACGAACGCTTCGTCTGGCGGTTGATCCGTGCAGCGGAAGTCGTGCATCTTGCGGAACGCCGCCATGCATGCGGTCTGAAAAACGTCATCTACGTCACTCGCGGGCAGCATCAGCGACGCGATGAAGGCACGCACACGGGTTTCGTGGGTCACCACCAAGCTGACAAAGGTCTCCGGATCAAGATGTTCTTCCGGTCGATGGCGTCCTTCAGGCGGTTCTCCCTTAGGCACGTCTAGATCCTGCTTGAACGAAGTTCGCGGAGGCAACCCGGTCCTACTAGCGACAGCGTGATGAGCCGATTTCTGCACAGAAATCCCTCCAGTTCGTAGACGAGAAGCAGCAGGCGCGGCCTGACGACCGCGGAGCCCTCGGTCAATAGTCGCATGCAGAGCACGCGCAGGCCAGGGCTGAGCGACCCACCGGCCCGAAAGGACAACGCCGGCGACGACTCGCCCCGGTCGTGTTGCGGCAACAAGCGTGGGACGAAGTTAGCGGATTTTTGTGCAAAGGATCGCGGGCGGTGCAGTTGTAGTCATAGGGCGGCCGGCTCGCGTTCAGACGCAGCTCTTGTCAGACACGCAGGCACAGCCTTGTCGCTCGACTGGGCAGCTGTAAGTGGTTCGGTAGCAATGGCTTGCCGTGATTCCGAGCAACGCGAGTATCAGCAAGGCCGCAATGGACCAGCGGCCAGACGATCATCTGCGTGTCATGAGGCAGCCCCCACGACTCCTCGTCTCCACTTCCTCGTTCCTCTATTTCACCTGTGCTTCTCACACCAAGAAGGAGAGTCTCATGAAGCTGCGAACCTTGCTGAGCTGCGCCGCTGCGATCGGCGTTATGGCTTCCGCTTCGATGGCCCTAGCCGATGCCCGATGGACGGGCGCGGGAGCTACTGATCGTTTCGACGACCCAGCCAACTGGGATACTGGCATCGTGCCGAGCAGCCCCACCGACAGGGACAACGCGGTGACAGACGGCAACGTCGCGCTGAATCTGCTCGATGGCACCAACATTCTTATCGAAGACGGAATGAACGTCGAAGCCTTCGCCGTGCAGATCGGGCACCCGAAGGAAGGTGCCTTCGGCTCGCAGGCGGCTAGCAACACGCTGACGATGACCGGCGGCTCGCTGACCACTCAGGGCAACTTCCTGTTCAACGTAGGCCGTGGAACGAACGTGCTGCCCGGCCAGCTGGTGCAGTTCAACATGTCGGGCGGGGTCGTGAACGCCGCTGGCATCACCGTTCCCGAAGCGTTCGGCCCCGGTGTGGGCAGCGTCGGAATCAACGCCGAGATGCACGTCAGCGGCGACAGCATCGTCAACACCGACTTGCTTCGCCTCGGCGCCCAGGATGCCAACTCCGTGGTCACGATCAGTGACAACGCTCAGGTCAACCTGACCGACGACAACAACGGCTTCGCGCCGGGCGTCTTGTGGATCGAGGCGTTCGAAGCCGTACCGGTAGGGACGTCGCTACTGGATATCCGTGACAACGGCGTCCTGACCGTTCACGGCGAGTGGTGGACCGACGAGAACGGCGATGGCATCCGTGGCGCCGCCACGAAAGCGGAAGCCGACTATATCCGCGACAACTACGTCAACTCGGGTTGGATCGTCGGCGACGGCGGCGCCAGTCCGATTGGGGTCAGCTTCTCGAACGGTGTCATCACGCTTCGAGCGGTGCCCGAGCCGGCTACGGCCGCTCTCTTGCTGGTTTCGTGCCCGCTGCTGCTCGCGCGTCGGCGGGCTTAGCTCGTGACGTTGGGGTGGGAGAGTAGCTGCACGCAATGATAGGCGAGGGTCTCCGGTCAGCGGCCGGAGACCCTCGACCTTGCGTCTTGCGGTGCACAGCTAGGGGAAGTGCGCCGAAGGCGAGACTTCACTTCCTCGACGCACAGCCACCCGCCCCGAATGCGAGCTGCGGCTGGAGGGTGCAGCAGTTCTTGATGGCCACGGCAGGTTCACCAAGTGAGTACGACAGACGCCATCAAAGATCGCGGCGGGTTCACTCTCGTCCTCGGGGCCTTGGCTGGGATCACGTTCGGGCTGGGCGCCGCACCCGAACCGGGGAGCTGCCTGCTGATTGGTCTCGCCGCATCATTCGCGCGGGCATTTGGTTACCGCCCGCCGCGGAGCCCAAGTAACTGCAAGACCATACCAACCACAAAGCCACTCACTTCGTAGGCAGGGAGAATACTCGTGCGTACCACCTACACTACGGCCGCCATGGCAGCCTTGCTTGTCGCGTCATTGGACGCCGATGCCCAGGTGAATTCCTGGATCGACGGGGGAGCCTCCAACCTGTGGTCGGACGCCGGCAACTGGTCGATCGGCGTCGTGCCGCTCGGTTCGAGTCAAAATCCACTCGTTGGCTGGGACGATCCCAACGGGATTTTCTATCCGCTCACCCCCGACCCATCCGACGACGGCCCGGTCGGCAACAACAACGTCTTTCTCGACACGCCCAACGCGACAACTCTCATCGATTCGTCGGTAACGGCGAACGCCTACGGTGTCCGAATCGGTGGCGACCGTGGCGCCCCCTCGACTCTCGAGATCACGGGCGGAACCCTGCGTATCGGGGTCGATCCGGACGCGCCCGACGATGCGAACGCGGTCGGCTGGCACCTCGACATCGGTCGGGGCTTTAACGACAGCGGAGACCCCGATTCGACACAGCGTGTCGATATGTCGGGCGGGACCGTGATCACCAACGGCCTCTTGATCCCGGAGCAGTTTGTCGATGACTCGCTGCCGGACCCAACGGACTCGGCTCCCTTGAACGGCGAGCTGGTCATGAGCGGCGGCGTGATCAACGCCCGTTGGATGAACCTCGGCCAGCTCAAGGGGAACGGCACGGCGTTGCTCTCGGGCGACGCCGAGATCAACCTCGCGTCGAACGTTGCGGGCGACCCGGCCAACGGGGGTCACCTGAGTTTCAACCGCAATTGGTTCCTTGACGGACTCCCCGTCCCCTCATCGGGGGACGTCCACATGGACCTGAGCAACAACGCGGTCATCTCGATCTTCGGTCACGTCAGCGAGTTCATCGTCTCACCCAACCAGGTAGAGGTGGATCGCTACGAAGGGTATGTGGACACGCACGAGCTCACCGCGTGGGGCGGCACGGCGGCGCCGGTGATCACGCTCGACACGACGACGGGCCCCGCGCCGTTCATCACGATCGAAGCGCCGACGGTGCCGGGGGACTACAACAACGATGGCGCTGTTGACGTCGCCGACTACACGGTGTGGCGTGACAACCTGGGCGGCTCGATCACACTCAACGGCGAAGACGCCGACGCCACGACGCCAGGCGTCGTCGACCAGGAAGACTACGACTTCTGGGCCGCCAACTTCGGCCTCACTGCCGCCGACGTCTCCCCACTGCCGCCGCTCGCGGGGACCGCCGTACCCGAGCCCGGCGCAGTCTTGCTTGCTCTGCCAGGACTAGCGCTGGGACGAGGCCGGCGAAAGCGATCCCAGTAACACGCGTTGAACACCTGAGTAAGTCGTTCTCTAGGAGGTCTTCATGGTTATGTCATACGCTAGGACTCGGGATGGATTCACGCTAGTCGAGCTTCTCGTGGTCATCGCGATCATCGGGATCCTCGTGGCGTTGCTCCTGCCCGCTGTGCAGGCGGCGCGTGAGGCCGCGCGACGCACCCAGTGCACTAACCAGCTGAAGCAGTTGGCGCTCGGATGCCTGAACCACGAATCGACGCATCAGTTTCTTCCCTCATCGGGTTGGGGGTTCCGATGGACGGGCGATCCCAACCTTGGGGTTGGAGAGCATCAACCAGGAGGGTGGACGTTCTCGTTGCTTCCCTACTTGGAAGAGGGCGCCGTTGCCGCGATCGGAGAAGGACTATCGGATGCTGAGAAGAATGCGGCGTTGCTTCAGCAAAAGCTTACACCGATCGGGATCTTCACGTGTCCTAGCCGCGATGGCGGAGGGCTGGGTCCGGGCACAGAGGGCTCAATCAACTCCGATCCAGTTCCAGGTGGTATCGTTGCGAAGACCGACTATGCGGGAAACGGCGGGTGCGGAATCCCCTTTATGACCACCGTTGACAAGGCCCCACGGCCTGCCGGCCCTGGAAACAGATTCTGCGCCGAAAAATACCCGGCCTCGCTAGGGACGTCGTTGTGCGCGGGAATGGTAGATCGAGAGACCGCAAGTAAGTTTGACGGCGTCTTCGTGCCACGTTGGCCCATCGAGCTGCGGAAGATCGTGGATGGTACAAGCAAGACGATGCTTATTGCGGAGCGATGGCTGCACGTGAGTCTCCAGGGGACTGACGGTGCACCAGTCCCGTCAAACAACAACTCGATGTACCAAGGCTACGACTGGGACACGATTCGTTGGGCATCGAGCTTCGTTCGACCTGGCTTCGAGCAGTTCGGGATGTTCGCGATGCCGAAACCCGACACGGAGGACCAGCACCCCGATTTAGGAAACGGGCAGATGTGGAGCTTCGGCTCATCGCATCCCGGCGTCTTCGTTGCGTCTTTCTGCGACGGATCAGTACGGACGTTGACATATGACGTGGATCGTGGCGAGATGGAGCGACTAGCCGCGCGAAACGACGAGGGCGGACCGTGCATCGGCGCCGCACAGCAGGCTGGCGGCGGTCTATAACCGAGCTTATCTATAGCAAGCAACCACACGGCGCATGCACGCGAACGCGTTAAGACCGCATCTTGGACGGCTCTCTATGGCAATCGTTACCCAAGGACTGAACACGGCGTGGCTCGTCGCGGGAGTTGCAGTAGCGATCTTCTTCGTCGCATCGTGTTGCGTCGGATCAGACGCCACCTCGGACGCTGGGCACGCCGAGGGCGACTACCCAATCCGGCCCGTCCCGTTCAACGAAGTGGAGATCACAAGCGACTTCTGGCGACCTCGCCTCATCACCCAACGCGAGACTTTGGTGCCGTTTGCCTTCGAGCGGACGAAGCCGGGCGTGGAACATCTTCGAGCTGCGCGTGATCACCTTGCTGGCGCTCCGACGCCCGATCATCGCCCGCATCGGTTTATCGATTCCGACCTATACAAGGTGATGGAGGGGGCCGCCTATCTCTTGCAGTTGAGACGCGACCCCGAGCTAGAGGCGTCGTTGGACGAGCTCGTCGATCTGATCGCCGCAGCCCAGCATCCAGACGGCTATCTCTACCCGTCGCACACGACCGGGGTCGCCACGTCTCGCCAGATGATGGGGGATGCTCCTTACGAGTTCGTCGTGCACAGCCACGAGTTGTACAACGTAGGGCATATGTACGAGGCGGCGATCGCCTACTACCGCGCGACCGGGAAAGACAAGTTCCTAGGCGTTGCGAGGAAGAGCGCTGACCACGTCTATCGGGTCTTCTTTGATGGCGACCCCAAGTACAATGGCGGCAAGCCCGTCCTGCAGGCCCCCGGTCACCAAGAGATCGAGCTTGCACTCGTGAAGCTCTACCGCGTGACGGGCGAGCAGAAGTATCTCGACATGGCTAGCCGTTTCCTCGAGATCCGCGGCGTGACTTACGTCCCGGATGGTGAGGGCGTCATGGCGCCGACTTACGCGCAGCAGCACGCGCCCGTTGCGGAGCAAGTCAAGGCTGTCGGCCACGCTGTCCGCGCTACCTACTTGTACTCAGCAATGGCAGACATTGGGGCGCTGTCCGCGAACCCCGAGCTTCAGCGTGCGATTGAGAGGATCTGGGGCAATATCGTCGATACGCGAATGCACATCACGGGCGGGCTCGGAGCGGTGCATGGTATCGAAGGCTTCGGACCCGAGTACGAGCTGCCGAACGACGACGCGTTCAACGAGACATGCGCCGCCGTGGGCAACGTGATGTTCAACTACCGGATGTTCTTGCTCTACCGCGATGCAAAGTACGTTGACGTCGCCGAGGTTGCGCTGCTGAACAACGTGCTGGCGGCGGTGAACCTGGAGGGCAATCGGTTCTTCTACGTGAACCCTTTGGGAGCCGACGGAAAGCACCCGTTCAATCACGGAACGCCGGGGAGAGCGCCGTGGTTTGGCACCGCTTGCTGCCCCTCGAATCTTGCACGGCTCTTGCCCCAAGTTCCGGGGATGGCGTACGCCCACAACGGCGATGAGGTCTACGCTACTTTCTACGCCGCCAGCCGGACCTCGTTGGAACTGTCTTCCGGCCGTCTCGCGATTGAACAGACCACCGAGTACCCGAACGAAGGCGACATCGAGTTCAAGCTAACGCCTGAAACGCCGACCAGGTTCTGCTTGTTACTCCGAATCCCCACCTGGACTAGCGACCGATTCGTTCCCGGCGATCTGTATCACTACGCAGACGACTGCAACGACAAGATCACCCTGCTCGTTAACGACGAGCCGTATCCGGTCTCTGTCGAACGCGGATTCGCTAAGGTCGATCGAGTCTGGAGCCGCGGTGACACCGTGAAGCTGGGCCTGCCGATGCCGGTTCGCGTGTCGGAATGCCACTCGTCTGTCCTAGCGAACGATCAGCGGATCGCTTTCACCCGTGGCCCGCTTGTGTTGTGCGGCGAGGGAGTCGACAACGGCGGTCCGGTGCAACGCTTCTTCTTCAAAGAGCCTCCGCGCACGACTTCGGCGACGACCTCGACAGCCACAATCGCATCGGGGAGCTTCCTGCAGGTCGCCTTACCCGCCGAGACGGTGACCGCCGAGGGCGGCGTTGACCAAGCAACACTCAACCTCACCCCGTACTACGCCTGGAACAACCGGGGCGTGAGCTCGATGTGTGTGTGGTTCCCGCGGACACGCGACCTGGCGCAGTTTGACCCACTGGCGCTTCCGGACGACAGCCCGTTCGTTGAGATAGCCGCTTCACACACGTTCGAAGAGGACGCTCTCTCCGCGATCGCAGACAACCACGAACCGCGATGGTCGAGTGGCAACAAGTCGACACGCTGGTCGAGCCGGCCGCGCACGGGCGAGCCGCAGTGGGTTGAGGGACGGTTTGCGAACGCCCGACGCATTCGCAGCGTCGGCGTCTATTGGTTTGACAACAACAAGGATGTCAAGACGCCCGAAGAGTGGTCGCTGGAGGTCAAACGGGAAGGAAGCTGGTCTCCGATGGATCTCTACGTGACCGACGAGTATGGGACGCGTGTTAATCAATACAACGTTGTCCATCCCGCCGCGGGGCTGACCTGCGAAGCCATCCGCGTGAACATGACGCCGCAACAAGATGCGAGTGTTGGGATCTTGGAAATCGACGTCGTCTTCGAAGAGAACGACGTTGTTCGATCGACGAAGGGTGATGCGTCAGAGGCCCTTGCCAAATGACTGACTTACGTCGTGCACTGGCGGCGGTGCTCCTGCTCGTATTGCCGACGGGAGATGCGCACGCCGAGCCGCGACGGCACTCTCACTACCTGACGAATCGTGCGCCGTTGGCGGCGAAGCCCTATACGGAGCTGCCACTCGGCGCGATCAAGCCGCAGGGTTGGCTCCACGATCAGTTGGAACGCCTCGCCGCCGGGATGACAGGTCGGCTTGACGAGTTGTACCCGGAGGTCGTTGGACCGAGGAACGGTTGGCTGGGGGGAGATGGAGACGGCTGGGAACGCGGTCCGTACTGGATCGACGGCTTGCTCCCGCTCGCCCACCTCCTCGACGACCGGCAACTCCTAGCGAAGGCGGAACGCTGGGTCGAGTGGACGCTCGAGAACCAAGCGCCGGACGGGTACCTCGGTCCCGTTCCCTTCGATTCACCCCCAGCGGCCGAGCCTGGATTGCAGCGTGACAAGCGGCGCGACTGGTGGCCGAAGATGGTCATGCTGAAGGTGCTCCAACAGCACTACATGGCCACGGGCGATGAGCGGGTCGTCGAAGCGCTAACGCGGTACTTTCGCTACCAACTCCAGCGTCTGCCGAAGACGCCTCTCGGGCATTGGACCTTCTGGGGTAACCGGCGGGGCGCTGACAACTTGCTGGTCGTCTACTGGCTGTACAACGTTACCGGTGAGCCGTTTCTACTGGAGTTGGGCGATTTGGTGCACGGGCAGACGCACCCGTACACGCACATCTTCCTGCATCGGGACGACATCGCGCTGCACGGCCCTTTCGACGAGCGGCAGTGGACGGCCAAGGACTCGGCCGCCTATCCGTTTCACTGTGTCAACCTCGCCCAGGGGCTCAAGGCGCCGATCGTCCGCTCACAGGCGGACACCTCGCCAGAGCATCTCCGTGCCGTCTGTAAAGCGCTGGATGACCTCGAGAAACTGCACGGGCAGCCGCACGGCCTGTTTGGCGGCGATGAAGCACTGCATGGCCGCGAGCCTACCCGAGGGTCTGAGCTCTGCACTGCCGTCGAGATGATGTACTCGCTGGAGAAGATGCTAGAGATCACAGGCGAAACCGAGTTCGCCGATCGGCTTGAACTCGTGGCGTTCAACGCGCTGGCTTCGCAGGTCAGCGACGACTGCCTGACCCGTCAGTACTTTCAGCTCGCGAATCAGGTCACGGTGACTCACGGCATCCGCAACTTCTACAACAACGAGTCCGATCGGATGGTCTTCGGGCTCTTGTCGGGGTATCCCTGTTGCACGTGCAACCTGCATCAAGCGTGGCCAAAGTTTACGCAGCACTTGTGGATGGCTTCCGCAGATGACGGTTTGGCGGCGATGGTCTATGCCCCGAGTCGCGTCAAAGCTCGAGTCGGCTCCAAGGGATGCGAGGTGACGATCACCGAGAAGACCGACTACCCGTTCCGCGAGGTCATCGAGTTCCGTATCGAGGCCGATCAAGAGGTTCGGTTCCCCTTCCACTTGCGGATCCCTCATTGGTGCGCTGAACCAGAGATCAGCGTCAATGGAGAACCCCAAGCGCCGGGCGAGCCAGGGGACATCGCGGTACTCGATCGACTTTGGCGGTCAGGCGACACCGTGACGGTTCGTCTGCCGATGGAACTCAAGATGCATCGCTGGCACGAGGACAGCGCCAGCTTGCAGAGGGGCCCGCTCGTTTACGGATTGAGAATCGACGAGCAGTGGAAGCAACACGCGGAGTACTTGGAGGTCCATCCGGCGAGTCCCTGGAACTACGCCCTGCTGGAGCCGTCGCTAGAATCGCTCCCGGACCACTACCAGGTCGTGGAACGGACCGGCGCGCTGCCGGACAACCCCTGGACGCTCTCGTCGGCGCCGCTCGAGATCAAGACGACAGGCGTGCGACTTCCTCATTGGAAGCTGTACAACGGAGATACGGGGCCGATCCCTTGGAGCCCGCAGCAGCGTCCGGCCAAGTCCGAGCCAGAGCCGATCACGTTGGTTCCGTACGGCTGCACGACTCTCCGCATCAGCGCCTTTCCAACGGTCTTCTGATGGCTGCAACCCGTTATATGGCGACCTTCGCAGAACGGTTCCTCGCATTCGTGCTGTTGACGTCGGTGCTATGCGGCGAGGGAGTCGCGGCGCGCCCGAACATCGTCATCCTGTTCGCCGACGACCTCGGCTACTCCGACATCGGCTGTTTCGGAGGCGAGATCGAGACTCCGAACCTCGATTCGCTCGCGCAGAAAGGTCTGCGGCTGACACAGTTCTACAACACGGGCAGGTGCTGCCCTTCCCGGGCGAGCCTGCTCACGGGTCTCTATCCCCATCAAGCGGGCGTCGGGTTGATGGTCTACCGCAGCTACCCCGGCGCGGGGTATCGTGGGCGCCTCAACGACGAGTGCGTCACGTTCGGTGACGTCGCTAAGTCAGCCGGCTACCGCACGTATATGGTCGGAAAGTGGCACGCGGGCCACACGCCGGAGGCGCTTCCCGAGGTCCGAGGATTCGACCAGTTCACCGGCGTCTACCTGCACATCGACAGCTATTGGAAGGTGCTCAAGGGGTGCGACGTTTATCGCGACGGCGAACTCCTGATCGAGGCGCAAGAGAACCCTACCAACCCGTACCACCCCGAACAGGAGTTCTACACCACCGACTTCTTTACTGACGCGGCGATCGACTACCTCCAGCAAGCAGCAGAGCGTCCGGCCGAGCCGTTTCTCCTCCACGTCTGCTTTAACGCGCCGCACTTCCCGCTCGAGGCGCCGGACGAGCTGATCGAGAAGTACCGAGGTCGCTACCTGAAGGGGTGGAACCAGCTCCGCGAGGAGAAGTTCCAGCGTATGAAACGCATGGGCCTACTCCGTTCGGGGCAAAAGCTGCCCCGAGGCCGAAGGCACGAAGAGGTCGCTGTCGAGGGGCTGGTGTTCAAGGACCTGCTCGACCGCGAGTCCCTGCCCGCTTGGGACGAGCTGTCGCCCTCCGAACAAGAGGAGTTAGACTTCCGGCGTGCTTTGTACGCCGCTCAAGTCGACCGTATGGATCAGGGAATCGGGCGCATCGTTGAGCAGCTGAGGCGCCAGGACGCGCTCGACAACACCGTGATCATGTTCTTCTCCGACAACGGATGCTCGGGGGAACTCGACCTGTTCGGCATGAACTGGCCGGAGCACACCCGGTCGACCTACTCTCAGTGGCGCAAGGCGGGCGGCTGGAGCATCTCGCAGGGGCAGTGCTGGGCGCACCTCTCCAACACGCCACTCCGCAAGTACAAGCAGTTTGTCCACGAAGGCGGCATCGCCTCACCCTTCGTCGTGCATTGGCCCGCGGGCATCGAGCGCACAGACGACATCGCAGATGAGCAGATCTTCCACCTGATCGACGTGATGCCGACCATCTGTGACCTCGCGGGCGCGGAGTACCCAAAGATGCACAACGGGCGAGAGATCAAGCCTGCTCCGGGGATCAGCATGGCGCCTTACTGGACTCAGCGGGCCTCAGAACCCGAGACCCGTACGCTCCTCTGGCAGCACCTGAACCACTCGGCTGTGCGTCGGGGCGATTGGAAGCTGGTGACGCTAGACGACCGCGATCCGGGAAGCTGGGAGCTGTACGACCTCTCGACGGATCGGAGCGAGACGGAAAACTTGATCGGCGAGCATCCGCAGATCGCGAGCAAACTCCGCACAGCTTGGAGGACCTGGGCGGAGCATTCGAACGTTGTGCCGTTCCCGGAAACTCGCGGCAGTTCGCGCCCCAACCCGTTTCCCGTTCCGCAGTAGGACGCTTCTAAGAGATTGCCGTGGACCACACCTTCTCTCCCTCTGTGTGAATACGACGGCGACGCATTACTCCTCGGGCTGGTAACCGTACGGCCAGGAGAGAACGGCGAACTCACTCTCGTTTACTTCTTTGATCCGCAGCCCACAGGTAATGGCAAGCCGCCGCCCGTCAACGCCGAGACGCTCGTAGGCGAGCGGCGCCGCGGAGCCCGCGTACACCCCGGCGACATCGACGCCCCAGACGATCACGAACGGCTGGCCGTCTCGCGTAGAAGTGAGGGTCTGATCCGGATCCGTGATGGACGCCTTCTCGAAGATCGGCAGGAGTTCGTCCACGGACCGCGGCGGCCTTCCCAGGTCGGCGGCAGCGTAGGCGTAGATGGTAGCGATCCCTCGCAGCCGCGCGTGGTCTGCGGGGATGCGTGTGACCGTTTCGTTAGGTCGACATGACACCGACGTCAGGGCGATGGCGATCACCGTGACCGCGAACCTAAGCGACCTGGTCTTGGGCGAGAGAGGCGACGCCTCCGATAGAAGTCTTGGCATGTGAATCGCCTCGGTCACGGCCCAACGCCGCCGTCCCTGCGGTTGCAGACCCGAGCGAACGCGATGCCATCCACGTCGTAGCCGAATGCGGTCACCGACCCGTCAACCATGACGCAGTTGAACGCAGTCGGATGGGCAGAGCCGAAGAAGTTGTACTGCTGGTTGCCCTGGACGCGACTTGCCAGACGGTCGGTCAGGTAGGTGTCGGGCCTGGGGCGGAGTACGGCGAACCGCTGCGTGTCCCAGCTACGCCCCACGTACCATCCCGCGTTGTCTCCCCAGGAGCCTCCCTGCGTCCACAGGCCGTTCACGTACTTTTCGCCGAAGAGCATCGTGCGGGACGTCCCGTCCGTGATCAGATTCGTGCGAACGAGCGGATTCTTGAGCGGATTCGTCGTCGCCCCGACAACGTTGGGCTCGTACCAGATGATGGTTCCCGTCTGGAAGCGGCATCGGCAAAACGGGTCGGGCGTGAGGCCCAGTGTCCGAAGCCCGTTCTCCCCGGTGTCTCCTCCGTTGCCGACGTAGTCGCCCAACACCGTCGAGCTAATGCCGCCTTCTTCCCCTCCATAGAACGTCGTCGGACGACGGCTTGGGCAGCTGATCAGCGGCGGTTTTGCGGCGCGGATCGCGAAGTCGTTCTCAAGCGCCCAGAGGTCGGCGTGCTCGATGAACGGGAGCAGCTGGTAGCGCCACCCCCAAGATTGATCGCCAAGGATGGCCGGGCCGAGGTACCCACCGCTGTCGCCTCGCCGAACTTCCCGAGGGAATGTCCAACCCCATCCAGCGGTCGGAAAGGCCTTGTGTGTGCCCTCGTGCAACAGCGCGGCGATCGCTAGCTGCTTGAGCGTGTTCATGCAGTGTGTGCGCCGGGCCGCCTCACGCGCGGATTGCACCGCTGGCAGTAGTAGGGAGATCAGGATCCCCACGATCGCCAGGACGACCAGCAGCTCGACGAGCGTCGTCGCGAGCCGCCCACCGACCGGGACGCGGACGGCGGCGTTTCTTGACTTGGAGCACACGGCGGCGCTTCGCGCGTTGCGGAACTGCCGTTGCCAACCCCGCAGATTGTGCGCTGGCATCGGCTCGATCGGGACGCCCCTTGTAGGGCTACAACCAGACGACCACGAGTTTGCACGCAATTCCTCGGACGCCGGTGAGAACTCGGGCGAAATCGACCAGTTTCTCGTCAACTTGTCGTCGATCGGCGCTGTAGCGGAGTGACGTCGTCAGCTAATCGGCCACCACCCAATCGCGCTCGCGTTCCTCCCATGATGCGACTGCTATTGCTTCTGAACTTCGCGGCGGTCGCCGCGCCCGATCTGCACGCAGCCGACGAGCTGTCCCAGACTGCCTACGCCGCCGGGCGCCAAGGCGACCGAGCGATCCGCTCCTTTAACTACCGCCACGTCGAGTTGCTCCCTTCGCGGCACGAAGCCCAGTTCCGTCAGGTGCGTGACTTCTATATGCGGCTACGCCCGAACGACCTTCTTCGTGGATTCAGGCTCAAGGACCGAGATTGGGCGCCCGGCAAGGACCTGGGGGGCGCCTATAGCGAACGGCCGCTTTCCTTCGGTCAATGGCTGGCGGGCTTTGCCCGCATCTACCGCGTCACCGGAGACGTCGCCGTCCGCGACCGCGCGGTCTACCTCATGCGCGAATGGGCAAAGACCATCGGCGAAGACGGCTCCTACGGCTACGAACACGGCCAAGGCGAGCACTACGACTACGACAAGTTCGTGGGCGGCCTCGTCGACATGTACGAGTACGCCGGCTGCGACGACGCGCTCGGCTATCTCGACAAGATAACGACCTGGGCGGAAGCCAACCTCGACCGATCCAACGAGTACGCCCTCCCCAAAGAGTGGTACACGCTGTCAGAGAATCTCTACCGAGCCTACGAGCTCACCGGCGAGCAGCGCTACGATGACTTTGCGAAGGTCTGGGAGTACTCCGACTTCTGGGACGTGCTCGCGACTCGCGGCGATGTCTTTGCTGAGCTCAAGCACGCCAAGCAACACCCAAGCTACCACGCGTACAGCCATGTCAATTCTCTCAGCAGCGCCGCGATGGCGTACAGCGCGAACGGTGAGCAGCGCTACCTCGACGCGATCGTCAACGGGTATGATTTCCTGAAGGACACACAGCTCTTTGCCACCGGCGGGTTCGGCCCCGAGGAGAGCTTCATCGTGCCAAACGGCCTACCAGAAACGCTGGTGGGCATCCGCCGCGGCGAGGCGAACGTCGATGTACGATTCCACTTCGAGACCTCGTGCGGCTCTTGGGCCGGCTTCAAGCTCGCTCGCTACCTGATGGAGTTCACCGGCGACGCCCACTACGGCGATTGGATCGAGCGGCTCGTCTACAACGGTGTCGGCGCCATGCTCCCGATGAACGACTACGGCATGATCATGTACGGGTCGAGCTACAACACGTACGGCGCGCAGAAGTCGCTCAGCACGGTCTGGTTCTGCTGCCAGGGGTCGCTACCCCAGACCGTGGCGGACTACCACAACCTGATCTACTTCCACGACGACGACAGCCTTTACGTCAATCTGTTCCTCCCGTCCGCGGTCGAGTGGCAGAGGCCGGTGGGCCGTGTGCGTGTCGTCCAGGAGACCCGGTTCCCGGAAGACCACGTTGTCCGCCTCCGCATCGAGACTGACACAGCGAACGAGTTTGGCGTCAAGATCCGTGTGCCCTTGTGGGCCTCAGACGGAGTCGGTGTCGCCATCAACGAGCAGACTCAAGACGTCGAGACCGTGCCCGGCGCCTGGGCAGAGCTCAAGCGGGAGTGGTCCCCCGGGGATGTCGTCACGCTTACCTTCGACATCACGCCACGGGCGGAACCGCTGCCAGGGTACGTCTCGCCGGTTGCCGTGATGTGCGGCCCCGTTGTCATGGTGCAGGCGACCGCCCGCGACACGGAAGACGCACTGCCTGCCGATAGCGGGCTTCGATACCCTGCGGACTACCTGGAGGTTGGCGCCGACGTCCGTATCAATCGCGCACGCAACCTCCACACGAACCAAGAACTCCGGCCGTTCTACGACGTCAACGCGGGTGAGTTCTATCTCATGTACTTCAATCGCGAAGGCCGCAAGCGGATCGCTCTGACCGGTGTGCAGTTCGCCGGCGACTGGCGAACTGAGGGCGCGGCGAGACGCAGCGAAGAGCGCGGAGCAAGCTTCTCAGCCAAGTTCAACGGGACGGCGGTCACCTGGGAGGGGCGCCGATTCGACGACGGAGGGATCGCGGCCGTGGCAATCGATGGCGAAGACTTCGGCGAGGTCGATCAGTACGCCTACGCGGGAGTACATGTCGGCCGTATGGACCAACGCGAAGTCCCCTTCCGGTGGTCGGCCACGGACCTTGCTCCGGGTGAACACACGATCGAGGTGACCGTGATCGGGCGCAGCAACCCGGGGTCCTCCGGCACAGCGATCAACGTCTCCGGTCTTTCCGCTTTTCCTTAGACTCAACCACGGGTCGGATCATGCGTCGCATCATCGTGTTCTGCCTGATGGGGTTTCTCTGCTCATGCGGGGTTGCGTCGAGCAAGCCGAACATCGTCCTGGTCTTTGCGGATGACTTGGGATGGACCGACACCTCGGTCCCGATGATGCCAGACCTTGCGGATTCCCGGAGCCAGTTCTTTCAGACCCCCACGCTGGAGCGAATGGCCAGGAAGGGGATGGTGTTCTCCAACGCCTACGCATGTGCTCCCACGTGCACGCCCTCTCGGGCCGGCATCCAGTTCGGCAAGACGCCTTGCCGATTGCGGCAAACGGTCGTTCACGACGTGCTCGCAGCGGAACGTGGGATCGATTGCAAAGATGAGGTGTCGATCGCCGAGAGGATCAAGCGCATCGACTCCGAGTATGTCACGGCGCACTTTGGCAAATGGGGATTCCACCCACGGTCTCCGGAACACGCCGGATACGACGTTTCCGACGGCAACACCAACAACGGTGAAGGCGACTATCTCGACGTCCAAGCGAGGACGCCGCTGCCACCGGAAGACCCAAAGCGGATCTTCAGCGTCACGCGGCGGGCCATCGACTTCCTGGAGGAGCAGGCGTCCGCGGGGCGTCCCTTCTTCATGCAGGTCTCCCACTACGCGGTCCACGTGGGACTCGCTGCACGGGAGAAGACGATCGAGAAGTACCGCGATCTCGCTCGCGCCAAGCAGATCGACAAGAAGAATCTGCCTACCTACGCTGCGATGATCGAGGACTTGGATTCGAGCCTTGGCGAGCTGCTCGACGCCCTAGAGCGGCTCGGCATCGACGACGATACCTACGTCATCTTCACGTCCGACAACGGTGCCGAGATGTTTCGGGCGAAGGGCACCCTGCGAGGTGGCAAGGCGCAGCTTTGGGAGGGGGGCATTCGTGTTTCGACCCTTGTGGTAGGCCCAAGGGTTATGAGCGGAGCTACCTGCGACCATCCGGTCGCGGGCTGGGACTTGTACCCCACGATCAACGATCTGCTCGGAGGCGACGCCCTGCCGGTGGAGTTTGATGGCGGCAGCCTTCTCGACGCCTTCGAGAAGGGGAACGAGGGCGTCATCTCACGAAACACGCCCGAGTTGATCTTTCACTTCCCCTGGTACGGAGGCGCCCTGCCGATGTCGGCCATCCGCGATGGGGACCTTAAGCTCGTCATGAACCTGCATACCGACGAGGTGCGTCTCTACGACCTGGCGCAGGACCTCGCCGAGACGACCGATCTGTCCGAGCGGCTTCCCGAGCAGACCGCACGACTTCGCGGACGGCTACTCGACTACCTTGACGAGGTCGAAGCCGAGGATCTTGACGATATGTTCGACGCGAGAATCCGCGAACTCAATCGCTACGTGCAGCGGGAGCGCGAGCGTCCCGAGCCAGACCAAGCCGTACTGCGACGACATGCCAATGCGTTGGAGAGCACACATCGCGCTCGGGCGGAGACCGAATGGAGGTGAGCGCTGTGATCAACCTGTCTCGTCGCGTGAGTCGGCGCTTGGTGATCGCTTGCGCATCGGTTGGTGCGTCCTGCGTCGTCGCACACGAGGCGGAGGCGGGCGACCCGCCGCCGTACACTGACTACTGCGAGATGCTGAGCCAGGAGATCCAAGGCCGCAAGCACGCCTTCTTGGCCGGCAACAAGACGTACTACGTTGGCGGCGCCTACCACTGCTACCAACCGCACGAGGACGAGACGCTCGGCCTGACGCATCCCTTCTTCCACGACCTGCGTGGCCGTGGCTTTGGGCTCGCTAGGCACGAGGGGAGCGGATACGGGCACGACTTCCGTGGGTGGGAGTTCTATATAAACACACGCGTCGCGTATGGCACGGTCCTCGTCGATGGCAAGCGCTATCGCACGCCGGCACCCGTGTCGATGACGTGGCGACCCGACAAGGTTATCTGCAAGTACAAGGTTGGTGGGGTTCGCATCTACGAGGAGAAGTTCATCGCCGGCAACGATGCGGGGTGTTCGATCATCCGATCGGACAAGCCGATCCGGATCGAGTTCGAAGGCCGCAGCCTCTACTTCCCTAATCAGAGTCTTCGATCAACGGCGACCGTGCGCTTCGACGAAGCCGGCAACGCGGTGCACGTCGCAGAAGGTGGTGAGGTCATCACTCATCCGGTCCGAGATGAGACAACCGCCGGCAAGCTCATCTACGATGGGATGAGCACGGTCTTATCGGCTTCCAAGCCTATCGAGCGATTCGCGTCCCGCGTCGATGACATGGGGCAGTGCCACTACTCCTTTCAGGTTCCTTGCGACCGACAGGGGACGGCGATCGCCTGGGCAATGGACGACCGCTACGACCAGGCAAGGGACGCCGCGCAGGCGGTACTGTCAGACGCACCAGCCGCCTTGGCGGCAAAGACCGGAGCCATGAACGACCTGCTGAACCGCCAGGTCCCCTACTTCCGATGCTCGGACGAGGACCTGGTCAAGGTCTATTACTTCTTGTGGTCGATCTACCTGATGTACTACATCGACGTTCAAGAAGGCTGGGAGACTCACCCGCACACGCAAACGGCGGTCAACAACTTTCTGGGGATGCACCGCTACGACGCTAACTTCCAGATCAAAGTCGGCGCGTGGACGGCGGACAAGCGGTACTACGCGTACGGGAACGTGCTGCACTGGAAGCCGCTGCTCCCCTACGCGCGTGACGGCGGGAGCTTGCCCGACAACAAGGGGATCGCTTGGTACTCGCCCGTCTGGGGCACGACGACCGAGCATGTGATCGGCGCTTGGCAGATCTACCAACACACCGGAGACGAGCAGTTCCTGCATGACTGCTACGACGACTACTTCCGCGAGCTGTTCAAGGACGGCATGCACAGTCATTGGGGCTGCCACTACGACGCAGCCGAGCGCCTCCGTGATATGGCCGCACTCACTGGCGACGCGGACCCCGACCGCTGGTTGCGGCTCGTCCAGATCGACGGCCGGGAAGCTTGGCTCTCGTCCATGTGGGAGAAGGAGCGTCCTCGCTTCTTCGGAGGCGGGCGAGAGCACCCGAACTGGTCCGGCTTCGCTTACCTCCGCAACAGCTACTTCCCCGAAGCCTGGGCGCATGAGATGGCGCGCGAGTGGGCCGTTGACACCGAGAAGGGATTCTTCTGGAAAGTCCCCCTGTCGTCACGTGCGATTCCCGCGTTAGAGAATGTCTTCGATCCGGAGTTTTCCTCGACTCCCGACACGAACTACTACGCCCTGCTCGGCATGTACAAGAGCCGCGTAGGCCGGATCGCGAATCAGTGCGCCCTGGCTCACCTGAGGGGCTACAACATGCATTGGGGGATCCCGATCGCGCCAGAGGCTTGGGGCGCAGGGCCGGAGCCTTGGGGCGATCAGTACTCCAACTTCAACGCCGGGAAGATACTCCTTTTCTTGGAGGGGATGGCGGGGATCGAGTACTCGGTTCCCGATGATGAGCTGACGGTTTGCGACAACATGCCCGAAGAGTGGGAGTCGATGGAGGTTCGCTTCCCCGTCGACAGCGGCGGAGTCAGGCACTGGCCGCGGATCTCCTACCGGCGCAAGGTGACCGAACGAGGTGTCGAGAAGTCCATCTCCGTGGAAGGCAGCCCGCTAGAGCGTGTGACGATCCAGCCGTGGCTCGAGGAGGGGCGCCTGAAGCGAGCGACAAAGGGTTACAGCAGAAGGGGCCAACCCCGCGACCACGTCGGTTATCGGTTCAAGGGTTCGAGAGACCCATCGGTTACGCTGTTGATCGACAAACGGGAGTGACGAAGCGCCCATGCCCCGCAGGGTCCGACACCAAGGCCTATCGCCAAGCGTGATTCTGCTCTTCCGTCTTGAAATTGGGCAACTCCGGATGAGCGATTCTGACCAAGGTGAAATCCGGGGGAGGAAGCTCCTTCGATAGAAGGGAGGAGGAGTGCATTATCAAGAGGCTGGGTAAGGCGGATATGGTCTCGGGGGCTTGTAGGGGTCAGCGGGGTCAACCCTGTAGGTCCATGGGTCCGCTCGAAAGCGGGTAAATCGACCTAGTAGTCGAATTGCCGCCCTAAGCGCTTGCGCCTGCCCCTAGGGCTTCCGCGGAGCAAGACCGACCGCAGCCATCTTTTCGTACAACTTGCTGAGGTTGCCTCACCCGGCCGCAGATTGCGGCTCCGCCAACTCGCAGCGGTGTCCAAGCTCGGCCAAGACCTCTGCGCGTTCGGCGGATGGCGAACTGAGCGGTGGTGGTCCACCCGACCGCAGTTCAGTCGAGATCGGAGCCGCGTCGGTCAATCAGTCCTCAGAGGAATGTCATTTCCGCCTGTCAGCCGAGGTCGAAACGACTCCGAGCAGACTCCGCTTAAAACGACTAACTTCAGAATTACCATCTCCGTCCTCGGCTCGAAGGCTTCTATTGAATTCCGATGGCCGATTCTCTCGCCGCGAAGGGTAGAAAAAATCACGTAAGGAAAGCCGATCTGGAGGCATCTCATGAGAAACCCACCGTTTCCCTTGGAAGTGCGAGGCCTCCCATGCCGCGGATCCAACCCATCGATCGTACACTCGCCCCTCCCGCCACTGCCGAACTGCTCGACGGTGTGCAGAAGAAGATGGGCGTCGTGCCGAACCTCATCGCCACGATGGCTCAGTCAAGAGCCGTCGCTTCCGCGTACCTAGGTTTCAGCCAGGCGCTAGCGTCCGGCTCGCTGTCGGCTCAACTCCGGGAGCGAATCGCCCTGGCCGTCGGCGAAGCCAACGGGTGCGACTACTGCGTGTCGGCCCACACCGCACTCGCCAAGCAAGCCGGTCTGACCGAGCAGGAAACCTGCGACGCTCGTCGAGCGGAGGCGACTGACGAGAAGGAAGCTGCCGCGCTTCAATTCGCCCAGCAGATCGTGACCGACCGGGGCGTGGTAACCGACGGCAATGTCGAGCGTGTGCGTCAAGTCGGCTACACCGATGGGGAGATTGCCGAGATCGTCGCTGCCGTCGCGCTGAACCTGTTCACGAACTACTTCAACCACGTGGCCGGGACCGAGGTTGACTTCCCCGCGGCGCCCAAGCTAGCCGTCGCTTGAACCGAGGAGGCCGCTCGATCAAGCTCGGCCGAACCGATCGAGCGGCTATCCTCTTCTGACAATACCTCGTTGGCGTGACGCATGGAACGAACCAACGATTCCTGGTTGAAGGACCTAACGCAGCGGAGCGAGCCCGCCCTGGTCGAGCTGCGCGAAGCCCTGCTGCGAGGTCTGCGGCGGGGGCTGTCGGGACGTCCTCGCGCCGACGAATCGTTCCTGGAGGACTGTACGCAGGACTCCTTACTCCGTGTCCTGGACAAGCTCGGCCAGTTCGACGGACGCAGTCGGTTTGTCACATGGGCCACGGCGATCGCTATTCGCGTCGCCTTGGGACAGCTTCGGCGTAGCCAGTGGAAAGATGTAACGCTCGCCGATCTCGTCCCGGCGACGGTGAACCAGGGCGGCAACCAGCTTGCCGGCGCCCCGGCGCCGGACGTTCGGATGCAGCGGCGTGACCTGCTGGTGGCGCTGAACGCCTCGATCCAGAATGACTTGTCAGATCGACAACGGACCGCCCTGTTGGCGGAGCTAAGGGGCATGCCACAGGACGAGATCGCCAGGCAACTCAGCTGCAGTCGCAACGCCCTCTACAAGTTGACCCACGACGCGCGGAAGAAGCTGAAGGCCCGTCTTGAGGCGGCCGGCTTTACGGGGGACGACCTCATCGCCACGTCGGTAGCGTGAGAACACCAATCCATGTCGCTATCCGAAACCGAGATTGCACAGCTCCTGAAGCTCCTTCGCCGGACCGAGGACCGGGAACTCAATTGCGAGCAGTGCCTCGCGCTGGTGGCGGAGTTCGCCGAATCGCACTTGGCGGGCAAGTCGATCCCTGCGGGCCTGCAAGCGATCGAACAGCATCTTGCGGTTTGCGGAGAGTGCCTAGAGGAGTACGAAGCCCTGCGGCTAACGCTGGATGGTCTGCGTGGCGGTCGCGATGCGTGACACTACGGGCGTGCGGATCGCCCGCGTCTACGACGCCTACCAAGCGTCCGACGGCTATCGAGTCCTGGTTGATCGGCTCTGGCCGCGGGGCGTGAGCCGAGCGGCTGCGCGCATCGACGATTGGGCTAAAAATCTAGCCCCTTCGGCGTCCTTGCGCCGATGGTTCGGGCATGAGCCAGCCAGGTTCGAAGCGTTTCGTCGCTTCTACATCGAAGAGCTACTCAGCAACCCAGCGGCCGAGGAAGACCGGCGCCGAGTCCTAGCGCATCCGATGGTGACCCTGCTCTACGCGGCGTCTACCACGAAGCACAACCATGCCATCGTCTTACGCGAGTTCTTGATTCGCGGTGGTGCGACGGCCGAATCGTAAGAGTCGCCCGCGCTGAGGCATCCAAAGGCTGACCGCCGGGCGTCTTCGCCGCCCAGCTGGCGGCGCCTGTCTGCCGACGTCCAGTTGCCCAAGTCTCTGCGGCCCCGCCGCTTCACCTCCCCGCTTTCTGTACAGGAGAGTTTCGCTATGGATCCGCGCTTTGTGACCAAGACAATGCACGCCTACCTCGACTACCCCGTCGCCTTGAGCCTGATGACGGCGCCGTTCTTGCTCCACCTCGGCGCCTCCCACCCAATGGCCCGCTGGCTGGCGGTAGGTTCCGGCGTCGCCGCTTTAATCCTCACGCTGCTCACCGATCACAAGCTGGGGGTCTTTCGAGTGCTGCCCTACCGGGTGCACCTGGCGGTCGATTTTTTGGTCGGGGTGGTGTTTCTCGCCGCTCCGTTGGCACTGGGGTTCAGCGGCCTCGACGCTTGGTACTACTGGGCCAATAGCCTGGCGGTGCTGCTGGTTGTTGGGCTCCACAAGCCAGAGGCCGCAACCCTGCAGGCGGAGGCTCTAGCGGTATGAGGGTCAGCCGTTCTCGCTAGGCCGAGGCGACAAGGGGTCGGGGGGGAGGTTTTGGTTGTGCGTACCCACACCCGCCTCCCGCTTCACAACCAACCAGTCTACGAACATTTCAGCAGCATGCGGGTTTGCCGAGTTGGCGACTGGCGGGGCCGCGTCGTGCGTGTGAGAATCACGCAAGAGTGAACGATTTGACCGCCACCCAAAACGACTACGACGTGTGGGCGGCGAACTACGGGGCGACGAATGTTGCGCCCGTAGCAGCACAACAACAGGTTCCCGAGCCGACTATCGGAGCGTTGCTTACGATACTGGGCATAGGCCTAAGTGGCTCGAGTCGTGTTGGCCGCCCCGGTCGATGATCTTGAGCGGTTAAGGCGACGTCGGTCGGACGGACTGCCGGCCGTCTGGACGATTCGTTCGAGACAGCGGGTGCCTCACTCTCAGCGAGTTTGGCCGCTCGCCGAACTGCACACTTGGCCCGCCGGCGGACTAATCTGGAGCCATCTGTGCAGCTAGCGTAGGCTGCCGATCCTACCACCGAGCGACAGGAGGTCCTG
>NZ_SJPR01000011.1 GCF_007859955.1 Botrimarina colliarenosi | reverse complement strand
AAGTAACCGTCGCGCTAGAATGACCCGTAGGCAATAAATCGTGCGTCACGGACACCCGAAAGTTCCCTGCGGCGGCCTGACCACCGCCCGCATTTTGTTGGTTTGCGAAGTCACCGCGGGTGCCTCATCCGCTGCGCCGAAGAGCAAGGCTAAATCTGCTGAGGTCGTGACGACCTCCGAGGATAAGCAGCCCCCGACTGGGGAACGCTGAGCCAGTTTCCGGAGTTCGCTAGGCCACCGAGGCGCCGCTCACCTCGGCGGCGACCAAACCACTACGCTCACAAGCAGCACGCTCTAGCGGTTACAGCCGCATGAATCGGGACGGCGGCCTTTACTGCACGATCTCGCGCAAGTACTGCACGCTCGGCTTGCCGGCGCCGCGGGTCGCGGGGTACGCGATCAGGTAGTCGGTCACGTAGCGCAGACTTTCCCGCTTCTCGGGGACCCGGAAGTCGTCCCCCTTCTGCAGGATCGGGCGGGCGATCGGCATCTCGCCGAAGGCGCGCGTGCCGGCGCTCTCGGCGGGCAGCCAGACGCCTTCTTCGTCGTCCTCGCCACGCTGCAGGTAGAACTCGGGGTAGGCGTGCTCGTTGACCCACACCATGCGGGCCGGCACGCCGCTCGCGCGGCAGAGGGCGGCGAACAACGCGCTGCGGCCATGGCAATCGGCCGACCCGGCCTCGAGCGACGTCAGGGCGCTGGTGTCGGGACCTTCGAGGTACTCGACGTGGTCCATGACATAATCGTATAGCGCCTCGACGCGGCGCCAGTCGCTCGGCGCCGCTTCGGCCTCCTCCAATTCGTCCTCGATCTCACGAGCGAGGCGCTTGATCTTGGGGTGCTTCGACTCGATGAACGGGCTCGGCCCGATGTAGCCCCGCAGGCCGCGCGGCACGCGGCGGGGGATGACGTACTGCGCCTCGTCGGCTTCGCTCGGTGGGAGGGTCGTGCGGGTCGTCACCTCGTAGGTGAGGATCGCCCGCCCCTCGGCGCCCGCGTCGAGGAACGGGATCGAGACCAGCATCTGCCGCGCGTTGCCGCCCGCCAAATCACGGAAGGTCGCCTTCACGCCGGGGGAGAAATCCTCCTCGACGAGGCGGACGTGCTGCTCGGCGCACTCGATCGGGACGGCGACCATCGCCAGGATGTCGCGACACGCCCCCCGCTTGGCGGTGATGACCGTGCCGACACGGAAACGCACCGTCGTCTCGACAGGTTCTTCCGGCGCTTCGGGCGTTTCAGAAGCGTAGCCCGCGGTGTAGGGGACGGGCGCGTCGAGCAACTGGGCCGACGCGTTCGGGCTGAACAAGGCCGGCACGGTGGCGCCCAGCAAGGCGAGACCGAGCAGGGGAAATCGACAAGGCATGGCGAATGGCGTCGAAGGAACGCCCTCGGCGGCTTCTCAGGCGCCGCGATCGGCTCCGGGGAACCGATCGGGAGACGAGCCGGGAGGGAGGATGGGTCCTTCCAGTTTACGCCGCCACAGCCGAAAAGGCCGCAACCAACAAAAAAACCATCCCCCCGCCGATTCGCTCAGGACGGGCGAAAAAGCGGGGGGATGGCCAGAAGGGGGGCGGGCCGCGGCGTCTTTGGGAGGGCGACGGCGACGCCTAGCGTCTCGTGAGCTTGTGAATCGACTCAGTTGCCATTGAGCGGCTGCGGGCCGGGCATCGACGACGAGGCGTTCGGATCGACCAGGTAGCCGCCGTCCGAGGGCATGGCGTAGCCACCGCTGCAGCTCTCACAGCCCGCTGCGCCGGGGGACCAGCCGCTGTCGTACGACGGGCCACCGTAGCCCACCGAGTAGTTGCAACCGGGGTCGTAACCGGCGTAGCTGCAACCCGGGTCGTACGCCATCGGGGCGACGGCCATCGGGGGCGGGGCGTAGGCCATCGGCGCGGGCGCCGCGAGGGCCGAGCCGCCGCATTGTGCGCCGCGGCAGACGAAATCGCGCAGCCGGCGGCAGCAGCCGCAACCGGTCGTGCTAGAAACAACGGTAGTAACGATACAAAGGGCGATCAGTTTCTTCATGGCGGCTTCCTTACGGCGGGGCGATGCACACGCTAAGGCGCGGCTTCGCGAACGGGCCGCGACACGCCACCGTCGCGGCTTCGAGGGGGGGGAGGGCGTAGGCGTCACATCCCGTGACGCGGCCGGCGAGACACGCGGTCTCGTTGAAGCTGCGAAACAGTACCCCACGCCGCGTGGTGTGCAAATGAAACCGTTGATTTTTTTCAACATCGTTACGGCGCACCCCCCAAAGCGCGGGTAAGTTACTCGGTCCGCCCCCTCGACGCCGCCCCATTTCCTTGCGCCGATGAGTCGTCCTGCCTCGCAACCCGTTCGTCAGCTCGCCATCGTTGCGGTCTGCCTAGTCGCATCGATTGCGACGGCTGATTGCGTTAGGCCGGCCGATCGCGTTTTACTCGTGAGCACCCGCCCCGCCGGTTGCTCGACCGACGCCGCACGCGTCGCGCAGGGAGTCGAAGCCTCCGAGCGGATCGATGGCCGCTGGAACGCCAGCCCGTTCGATTCCCTGATGGAATCGCTCGACCCGACGCGGCCGATCGTCGTCTACGTCCACGGCAATCAGATCACCGCGTCCGCCGCCCGGCAGCGCGGCCTCGACGTCTACCGTCATCTGGTCGGTTGCGCCGAGGACGAACGGCCGATCCAGTTCGTCATCTTCTCTTGGTGCTCGGACAAGGTGCCGGGCCTGCTCCGCGACTACCGTGAGAAGGCGGCGCGCACCCGCCCGGTCGCTTGGCAACTCGCGTGGGTGTTCGACCACCTGCCGTACGGCTCGCACGTCGGCCTGCTGGGTTATAGCTACGGCGCCCGCGTCAGCAGCGGCGCCGCCCACTTGATGGCGGGCGGCTCGCTGAGCGGCCTGCGTTACGCCACGGATTGCTCCGACTGCCGGGTCAAGTCGGTGCGGGCCGTCTTCCTCGCGGCCGCCTACGACGCCTGCTGGAATTCGCCGCGATCGTATCACGGCATGGCGCTCGAGCGGATCGACTCGCTGCTCACGACCATCAACCCACGCGACCCCGCGATGCGGTTCTACAAATGGGTGCCGACCGAAGCGAATCCGCCGGCCCTTGGTGGCGATGGCCCGAAGGGTCTGACGCGCGAGCAAGCGTCGCGTGTCCGGCTCTTGCCGGTGGCGAACACGGTCGGGAAGAGCCACAACCTCTACGACTACCTGGCGGCCCCGGGCGTGATGCGGATGGCGTGGCGGCGGCTGGCGTTCGCTGACGAGTCGCTCGAGCCGCAGGTCGCTGGTGAGGACACGCCCGCCGAGGACCTTGCCGTCGTCGTTGGAGAGTGAGCCTCTTTCTCCCCTCCCTTTCAGGGAGGGTTTGGTGGGTCGGGACAGGAGCGTTGTCCTGTGCTGAACGCGAAGACCCTCCCCTAGCCCCTCCCTGCAAGGGAGGGGGAAAATCGCGCCTTGTACTCGTAGCTAAACCATCCGGCTACGATGTATGGGTTGGCGTCGGTGACGCCTCTCCTAATTTTTTCTAGACAGGCGTCGGATGGCGGAACGGCAGGCGTATCTCAACGGACAGTGGATCGACGACCGCGCCCTCGCGATCCCCGTCGAGGACCCTGGTTTCGCCCTCGGCGTGACGGTGACCGAACGGCTCCGCACCTTTGGGGGCCGGATCTGGCGGCAGGCCGAGCACGTCCGCCGGCTGCGCCGCTCGGCTCAGATCGTTGGCATCGATCCCTCCGTAGCGGATGAGATCGCCGCGGCAATCTCGGAGTTCATGCGCCGCCACGAGCCGCTACGCGCCGCCGCGGCGGCCAACGGAGTTGAGGACGATTGGGCGATTGTCGCGTTTGCGACACCGGGCGTCGGTGGCGTCGCGACACGCTGTGTGCATGGTTTCCCCCTCCCCTTCTCGACCTGGGCGAGCCAGTACGAATCGGGGGTGAGCGTCTGGACCAGCGATCACCGCCAGACGCCCGGCAACTGCTGGCCCGCCGAGCTGAAGTGCCGCAGCCGGATGCACTACTACCTCGCCGATCAACAGGCCCGCCGCCTCGAGCCGGGCGCCCGCGCAATCTTGCTCGACCAGGATGGCTACGTCGGCGAGGCCTCCACCGCGAACGTCGTCATCTACCGCGACGGCGAGGGGATCGTTTCGCCCCTCATGTCCAAGGTGCTGCCGGGCGTCAGTGTCGCGCTGCTGCGGGAACTGGCCGAAGCCGAAGGCGTGCCGTTCGTCGAACGCGACCTGACGATCGAGGAGTTCCGCGCGGCGGACGAGGCGTGGATGTCGAGCACGTCGATCTGCCTGCTGCCGATCGTCCGCTGCGACGGCCAACCAATGGGCGCCGGAACGCCCGGGCCGATGTACAAGCGGATGCTGGCGGCGTGGAGCGGGGTGGTTGGCCTCGACGTAGCGGAGCAGGCCCAGCGGCGGGCGGAGATTTCGCGCCGATTGTCGGCAAGCTGACGCGGGGCCGAGCGAACAAATCCGCAAGACACTACCCCGCCTCTGCGAGACCGCGATGACGACGCCGCTGACCCGAATACGGCTCTGGAACCGCCGCTGGTTTTTGCTGGTGAACCTGGGGCTGCTGCTGGCGATCGGGCTGTGGTGGTTGCTTTCAAGAGACGCGGCGGTGGCACGACTTCGCGCGGCGGGCGAACCGACTTGCTACGCCGACCTCGTCGCCGAAGCGATTCCCAGCGAGGCGAACGTCGCGGCGGGGCTGCGGGACCTGGCGCCGAAACTTAAGCAGGGTGAAGTCGCGGTCGCCGATGCGCTCGACCTTCTCGATAAGGGACCCTTCAAAGAGAAACAGGTCGAACAAGCTCGGCAGGTGCTGGAGCAGAACGCCGAAACCCTTGCCGCGGTGCGACTCGCAATCGAGCGGCCACGGTACGCCTCACTGCTTAAGATCGCTCAAGGCGCGGACCAAGAGCTCATCGACTACGGAAACCACTTGCGTTCGGCGGCGAGACTCTTGTCGCTCGAAGGGCGGCTAGCCATCGTCGATGGGAAGACCGACAAGGCGGTGGACGCAGTCGCAGCGCTGGCCCGACTTGGGAAGCTCTACGAGAGTGAGCCGGTAGTCATCAATCGAATGAAAGCCTGCGCGTATCAGAACTACGCCATCGATCTTGGGAAGCGCCTCGTCGAAAGTGGTCATCTCCCCAAGGCAGACGCCGGACGGCTCGACGCCGCTCTCGCCCCGCTGGAAGACCGGAGCGGCTTGGCAGAGTGCTTCCGTACCGAGCGCGCGTACTTCCTGGAGAAGTACAAGACGCTGCCATTTCCTGGTCGGATGTGGTTGGGGCAAAGCTCTAGTCTTCGCCTTTTTGAAGAAGCCATCGCTGAGGCGAGTAACCAGTTCGCCAAGCCAGGGCCGGGCGGGACCTTCTCTACCAAGTCTTCACTAACGGGATTGGCGTCGCTGTCGGCCCAAATGATCCGGTCAGCGTGGGAATCTGAGAACCGGACCGCGACGGAAGTTCAAGAACTGCGGGACAAGCTCGCCGAAACGGCTCAGTAACCGCTCGTCCCGTAGAAGCTCTCCGCCCGCAGCCCCGTCCGCCGGCGCACGCGGTCGCGGATCGCATCGACCGCTTCGTCCGACAGGGCGCCGACGATCGACTCGGCCGGTTTCCGTGCGACGGTGTAGACCTGCACCAGCTTGATCGCCCCGCCGGCGGCGGTTGTCTCGTTGAGGCGGTCGCAGTAGGCGTCGATTTCTCCGGGTGACGGCGCTTCGCCGGCGAGCCGTAGGAACAGTGACTGGATCACGAGCGGCCGCACTCGCGACGCGTTCGCCAGGTTGTTGAGCACCTGGCTGAACGGGACCTTCGTCCGCTCAATCGTGTGGTAGTAGGCCTCGGTGCCGGCGTCGAGCTTGGCCCACACCTCGCCGTTGTTCGCGTCGAGGATCGCGAGGCCGCGCTCAACATGCGGGCGGTGGAACATCGAGGCGTTGGTGATCAGCACCATCTTCGCTTCGTTTGCGGCGGGAAACTCGGCGCCGACCTCTTGCTTCACGTCCGCGGCGAGTTGCATCAACTCGTCGAAGTTCTTGTAGGTGGTTGGCTCGCCATCGCCGCTGAAGGCGATGTCGTTGAGCCGCCGCAAGGCCGCCGGCGTATCGGCGAACTTGGGCGTCTGGTAGAGGTCGCCCGACGCGACCGTCCGCAGCACGTCGCGCAGCTCGGTGAGTAGCTGGTCGGTCTCGACGAAGCGGCTCTCGCTCCGCGTCGAGCGGTCGACCTGGCAATAGACACAGTCGAAGTTGCAGACCTTGTCGGGGTTGAGGTTCACGCCCACCGAGATCCCCCCCGACCGTCGGCTCAGGACAGGATAGACGAAGCGGTTCGTGGCGAACCGGCGCTCGTGCTGGCTGTGGAGGGGATGGGTCTGCATCGAAACTCAGCGAAACATCAGAAAGGGCGCGAAGCAATGGAGCGTGGCCTAGCGGCGACGCCCATTGTACCCCGGTGCGCGCGCCGAGGCGTCCCCTCACGCCAGCCCCGCATCACCAGTCACCCGGACGCAATGGCCCGGGGAAGGCGGTGCTAGGCCCGCCGGAAACCTTGCGAGGCGGCGCCAGCCAAGAGAATCGCCAAGAGCAGCGAAGCCGGTTCAGGAACTGCCACCGCGGCGCTCGAGGCGCCGTAGTTCGCGCGCCACGTGTCGTAATCGCCTTCGGTGTAAGCGCCGCCGAGACCGTCACGCCACACCGTGTAGTCGGCGGCATTGACGAAGCCGTCGTTGTTGAAGTCGCCGGCCTGACCCGCGACGACGGCGATCGTGCCGTCGACCATGAGGTTGGCGAGGTCCCAGCTGAGGTTGGCCCCCAACGCCGGCAAGCCGTAGGCGTCGAACGCACCGCTGGCCTCGGTGAAGTCGAACAGATCGTACGAATCGCCAGCAACGAGGCCCGGCGCGCCGTCGGCAAGCTGCACCTCCAGAATGCCGCCCGCCGTGAGGCGGCCACCAACGTCGAGCCGATCGCTAGCGCCCGCCGTGCCGATCCCCAGCGATACCTTGGCGCCCGCCTCTAGGTCAACGTCGCCCGCGACGGCAAGCACCTCGGTCCCATAGAGAACCCCCCCGCCCGGCGCGAGCGGGTTGCCGGTGTACTCGCCCGCGATCCGGTAGAGATTGTCGACCTGAACGCGGCCGTCCTCGCGACCCGTGATCGCAAACGCCGCGAGGTCATCCGGGTCGGTAATCTGGCCGAAGCCGACGTCGGACGCCGCCAGCACGCCGCCATCGGCCCCGGTCGAGGTGTAGATGTCGATCGTCTTGGCGCCGTTGTCGACGACGAGCCAGACGTTCTGCCACTCACCGTCGGTCAGCGTGACGAGGTCGGTCCCGTTGAGCCGCAAGGCCGCGGCGCCGGGCGACCCGACGATCGAGGGCATGACCGAGTAGTCTTGCCAGGCGTTGTTGATACCCACGTTGGCGAGGCCGCCGGTCAGCCCAAAGACGGTGTCGGTGTAGGCGTTGCCTTCGTTCTTCACTTGGAGGAAGTAGGTGGCGGTGTCGCCATCGGCGAGGCTCTGGTCGGCCGCGAAGGCGTTCGCCAGGTCGGTCGCGGCGCCACGCCAACCGCCATTCCCCTGCGACGGCACGCCGACCGCCATCAGCGCCAAATTGCCCCGCCCAGCGCCGACAATCTGGCCGTTGGCGGTGCCGTCGAACACGCCGTCCCAGACGCCGCCGGTGGCGTCACCGCTGGAGTGGGCGCCGACGTTGCCGATTGTGTAGCTGTTGAAGTTGTCGATCAGGCTCGCCTGCGCGACGATCGGCAGCGCCTCGGCGCCGACCCGCAGCGTGCCGCCCGATCGGACGACGACCCCGCCAGAGAAGACGCCGCTGCCAACGATGGCCGAGCCGGCGCCGGCGGCCACTTCGCCGGCCACGTTCGAGCCGCTGAGCATGTTGAGCGTCTGGCCGCTCGCCAACTGCAGCGGGCTGCTCAAGCCCGAAACATCCAAGGTGGCGCCGGTACCGACCTGCACGTCCCCCGCGCCGAGAGTCCCCGATCCGACGAGTTTGAGCGTGCCGGCGTCGATCTGCGTGTCGCCGCTGTAGGTGTTCGCCGCCGAGAGCGCCACCACGCCCCCGCCCCGTAGCCGCAGTCCGTCGACGCCCGCCACCGGGGCGGCGATCTCATGCGAGCCGTTCATCGCGACGACCAAGGCGGCGCCCGAGAGCGTGATCGGCTGCGCGCCGCTTAGCTTGTAAGCATTGGCGTTGTTGAAATTGATCCGCGACATCATCACGGGCGTGTCGATCGCAACGGTCGCCGGCGCGTTGGCGGCGCCGAGAGCGGGGCCAAAGGTCGCTTCGCCGCCAGCGTTCGGCACGCCGGCGGTCCAGCTGCCCGCGTTGCTCCACGCGCCGCCGCCGTCGACTCCCCAGGCGTTGACGGTCGTCAGCGCCCCGGTCGCCTGGTTGAACGAGTAGGCGCCGTCACTCCACGTGCCGGCGTAGCCTTCGAATCCAGCGACCTGGAAGCCGCTGCCGTAGCTCGTATTCGCCGCGGTCACGAGCGTCCAAGAGTCGCTCGGCGACGAGGTGGCCTGCGACAGGTCGAGGTCGAACACGCCGTTCAGGGCGGTCGCCCGGGCGGTCGATCCGGTAATCGCGTTCGTCGCCCCCGCGGGACCGATCGCAAAGCGGAAGTTCGCGCCTTCGGCCAGCTCAAACCGAGACTGGTTCACCACATCGCCCACGAACGTATTGCTCGAAGACTTGAACCGGACGTAACGGGCGTTCTGCGTCGGTGAGTCGCTCACGGGGATCGTGATCGCGCCCGATCCCGACACGCTGGCGAGCAGGTCGATGTCGCCCTGCTTGGCGTAGAGCACCGAGTCGGATTCGACGCTCACCGCCCCGTCGAGTTGAAACGGACTGCCGAGCCCGCTGCGGTGCTGCACCCAGCCGCCGTCGAGCAACAGGTCGGGGATCGTCACGAGGGCGCCGCCTCCCTGGCCGCTGTAGTAGAGCCCGCCCAACGCGCCGTTCGTGTTCTCGACGGTGAGTGAGTCGCCATAGAACTTGTAGGCGTTGGAGCTGGCCGGCGTGCGGAGCTTGTAGTCGGCGGTGGTGTAACGATAGCCCGGGTGGGCGAAGTAGCCGTCGCTCCACCGCCCCATGTAATTGAACCCGCTCTGGCCGACTGGGTCGTCCGCCGTCTGCGCGACAGTCACACGCGAGCTCAGTGTGGATGGGTGGGTTGTCGAGCCGATCCCGAGGTCACCCCGCATCGCGTAAACAATCGCCACCTGCCGCTGCTTGTTGACCTCGCTCCCCTCGTTGTCGTAATTGAGGCCGTAGGGCCAGAAGTGGACGCCGTCGCCATTGATGGTGGCCTGCTCGCCGTCGAACTGCTTCACCTTCGCCAGACCCAGGGCGCCGGTCCAAGTCCCTCCCGACATGACGTTTCCCCACTGGCTCGACGGGAGGCCGAGGTAGTGCGCCAATTCGTGGGCGGTGACTCGTTCGTTCGGATAGGTCCCCCCGAAACCGATCGAGCCACCGTAACTAGCCTGCGCCGTGGGGATCCCGGCGTTGTAATAGACGTAGACGTCCCGGTTATCGAACCCCGTTGGAGAGTAGGCGTTGTAGCGGGCGACGACCGCTTGCATCGCGGCCTCAGCCGCTGCCTGGTGGGCCGCGTTCGGCCAACTGCCCCCCACCGTAAAGGTGAGCGCACCGGGCGCCGGCGTCGCGAGAACCGATACGCCGAGGAGAAGAAACAGCCGCCTTGTCCGCGCGACACGAAGCCCGCCGCCGTTGTCGGCGCAAGAAAAACCCATCGTTTGCCTACTTTCTGATCGGTCCGTGTCCCCACTGCGAATCGGATGCCGCCAGGGAGCGGGGTAGCGTCTCGCGAACGTTCCGGCCGTTCCAAGCCGGCGCTCTCCTGAGCGTAACCCGAGACCGGGTTAGTTCGCTACGCTTTTTTGAGCTTTTCGACGCATTCGGGCTCCGGTTGGCTTCCGATCGCCGGTGGCCGGTTGGCCTGGCGAGCCGCATTCTGAAGACGAGTCGGACCGCCAAGCCATGCTCCACACTCTCTCACACTCACCCTGCGGACCCGCCATGGCAGAAAGCGACTTCGCAATGCCATCCGTCGACAGGACATGACGCGGAGGCACATGACGACTGATTCATATTCATAGCGCACCTACGAGTGCGACAAGCAGTTGTCACACCACATCGACGAATTGTTGCATTCTGAGAAAAATGCGTTACACCGAGGAGCGTCCGATCGAATCTCATGCCCTGGAGGATTCATGACGCGAATTTCGCCGTTCTGTTGCCTCGCCTTGCTAACCGCCGCAATAGCGACATCGTGCCATGCCGCGCGCGTGCTTCAACTCCAGGAAGTTTTCGCTGCAGAAAAGCCAGCACCGGACGGGAACGCGCCGGGCTCGGGCTTTCTGCTTCACTTCGAATTGACGGTGCGATTTGACGATCCCATCGAGCACGCCATTGCCGAGGCCGAAATCCTGGTCTGGCGAGTTCCGGACGAAGGGGACACGTCGATACGCGTCGCGGCGCGTCAGCAAGCGACAGCCGAGGCCAGCGGGCTCTACCGGTTGGATCACAACACCGCGAAGAACCGCTCAACGTTTTCAGTAAATCTCGACGATCTGGCCCTGCAGCCCGGCGGGCATCGGCTTCTTTTTGAAGCGAGGATGTCGGACGCCACGGGGAGAGTCTCTTCCGTCGTTTCCGATCCGGTTAGGGTCAACGTCATTGAGCCTTCCGAAGTCACCGGCGTTCGCAATGAGGAACAGACGGAAACGCGGAATGTCCCGCAGATCTTGACGAAGATCGTGACCGTAACGCTTCCGGATGGAACGCAGCGAAATGAGGAGAGGGAGTACTACATGATGAAGCGTGTATCGGAGGTTCGCACCGTAACCGTTAGCGAGATCGAACCGGGGTCGTATTCTCGAAAGACGACTTACTCCACGGTATCGGCCCCGCCGATCGACACCACGGATCCCAACATTGCCGATGAACTCCGACGCATCAGAAGCTTGCATGGAAGCGAACGCGAACGGCTTCGGACCGTCTACTACGCGACAAACCGATCTGTCACCAACGCCGCATCCGACAACGTCGAGCGATTCGGGAATACCCTCTCCGGAGAGATGCATTACGGGTCTGCTGTCGTGCGGATTCCCCCTACCCACCGTTACGGCGACACGACCAAGGCGCCCTATTGGACCGTCTTCGACAATCCCGAGGAACACTTCCGAGTCCAGACCGTC
Source organism: Botrimarina colliarenosi (assembly GCF_007859955.1). Taxonomy (GTDB): domain Bacteria; phylum Planctomycetota; class Planctomycetia; order Pirellulales; family Lacipirellulaceae; genus Botrimarina; species Botrimarina colliarenosi. Next base: position 21,218 of record NZ_SJPR01000011.1, on the reverse strand, counting down.
AACGAACTCGATCAAGGTGATTTCTACACGGTCATGCGGAACCGCCTCGGCCAGACCGTCTCCGACGAGAGCCGCACCGGGAACGACGTGCTCCTCTATGTACACGGCTTCAACACGACCATGAAGTTTGCGCTGCTGCGGATGGCGCAGATTTCATTCGATGTCGGCTTCGCCGGAACGTCTTGCGCCTTCGTCTGGCCATCCGATGGCAGCAAACTGGGGTATTCCAAAGACCTCGCCGACGCCGACGCTAGCATCGATCGGCTCAAGGAGCTGCTCGTCACCCTCGCGCAGTCTTCGGGGGAAGGTCGCGTCCACTTGATCGCCCACAGCATGGGTAACTACATCGCACTGCAGGCGTTGCAGCGCGCCGCGGCAGAGCTCCCCACCTCTCCTGAGGGACGAAAGCCCTTTGGGCACGTGGTGCTCGCGGCGCCAGACGTTTGGCTGAACGACTTCAACCAATGGGCGCCGGCTACGGTCCGCCAAGCACAAAGCGTCACCTTCTATCATTGTGAAGATGACTGGGCATTGAAACTGTCTACGGGCAAGCATGGCGTGAAGGCCCGCGCAGGGCTCTCGTCGGTTCCCCTGATTGGACTCGACAGTGTTGATTGCAACGAGGCTAACACGACTTTCCTCGGACACAGCGCTTATGCGGACGCGAGTCCTCTGCTGTTCGATATACAAATGCTGCTTCAGAAGGACGCTCTTCCCGATCGGAGGCCACTGATGAAGCTGAGCGAGTTCACACCTGGCTATTGGTTTTGGCGAGCGCGGGCCGATCTAGCCCCGGTCATAGCGGTCTTGGACGCCGGCAGCCCCCTGCCCTGATGCCTGCGACCGGGATAGGTCTGTCGGGGGCGCGGGTTCCGCCCGCCGGCGGGCACGGCCCCGTCGCGTTCGGAGGGGCCGAGGCGCTGACCTTTCGTGCGAGTTCGCTGGAGACCGACTAGCAATCTTTTTTAGTCGATCTTGTTTGGGCGACCCTCTCCCCTCAGGCGTACCGAACGGCTCCCTGCTAGCGTCGTCATGGCTCGCCGTTGACCCGCCCTGCGGGTTCCTGTAATTCCCGCTACGCCAACCACTCCCGCCGGGGGTGAGGCTGGCTCTGCGTATTGGGAGGGGGGTGTCTTTACGAAGGAATGGCCATGGATCGGGCCGACGCGACCGTTTGTTTTGTGCCGCGCGAGGTGTTCAGCCAAACGCGACAATCGCTCGAAACCCTCTACCGTCGCACGCACGAGCCCTTCTCGCTGGTGTGTGTGGATGGGGCTTCGCCGCCCGACGTGGCCGAGTATCTGCGCCGCGCTGCGGTGCGGCTCGGCTTTACGCTGCTCCGCACCGACCGCTTCGTGACGCCAAACGAGTCGCGTAACCTCGCCGCCCGGTGGGCGATCGAGCGTCACGCGCCGCGGCACTTGGTGTTTGTCGATAACGACGTGATCGTCTCTAAGGGGTGGCTCGGCGCGCTGGTGAACTGCGCCGACGAGACCGGCGCCTGGGTCGTCGGACCGGCTTACTACGAGCAGCTCCCGGAGCGGAACCGACTCCACATGTTCGGCGGCGAGTGTCGGATCGAGACCGACGAGGCGGGCCGTCGCGCCTACTACGAAAAGCACCACTTGCCTCATGTTCCGGAGACGGAGATAGACGAACCCCTCGTCCGCCAGCCGACGGAGTTGATCGAGTTCCACACCGCCCTTGTCACTCGCGAGGCGTACGAGGCGATTGGACCGTTCGACGAGGGGCTTCACTGCAACTCCGAGCACGGCGACCTCTGCCTGTTGGTGCGTGAGGCGGGCCGCGAAATCTGGCTCGAGCCCGCGGCTAAGGTGACGTACACGCCGCCGCAACGGCTGAGTGAGGCCGACCGTGAGTTCTACTTCCTCCGCTGGAGCGAGGCGTGGTTGCAGGCCAATTCCCAACGGATGGCGGAGAAGTGGGGCCTCGACGCAGCGGACGACGGCAACGCCGAGGGCGCTTGGGTCGTCTCGCACCGCCGACAGGGGCTCAATTCGCTGGGTCAACTCCGCCGCCTCATTGGGCGAAAGTGGGCCAAATCAATCGAGAAGCGCATCGTCGATCCGATCGAGCGTTCGGCAAACCGCCGCGCCTACCCGTTCGAGCAGTTCGCCTTCCGGGCGCCGCCCCGAGTGACCGTGTTGCACGACGCCGTCGCTGTTGCGGCCGTCGCCTGAGTTTCCTTCGTTGCCGCGATTTTGTGCTTGCTCAGAACGAACCTACGGCCGCAACGCCACTGGCTAGCGCCGCTGCCCGGTGGCGACGCCCTGAAATGATCAACTCTGCAGCGACGGATGCTTCGATTCACTCTCACACGACACAAAGGCCTCGCGGCATGAGCATCCGTCACTTCCTCGAAGTCTCCGACACGGCGCGGCGCGATACGGCCCGCGTCGGGGTGGTGATCCCGGTCTACAACCGGAGGACCATCCTGCTAGAGACGCTACCGTTCGTGCTGCAGCAAACTCGGTTGCCCGATCAACTCCTTATCGTCGACGACGGATCGACCGATGGAACGGCCGAAGCGGTCGAGGCTTGGCTTCGGCAGAGGGACCCCGCCTTGTCGTGGCGCGTCCTACGACTGCCGCATCGCACGGCCGCAAGCGCCCGCAAACAGGCGTACGCATCGCTCGAGCCGGTCGATTACATAACGTTCCTCGACTCGGACGATCACTGGCCGGCTGACTTCTTGGAGCGGACCATCGCCGCCCTCGACGCCAACCCCGAGACGTCGGTTGCCATCGTCGATCGCCGCTACACCGATCTGCAAGAGACCAGCGGCGGCTTCCGCGATGCGACGCCGTTGGTCGCCAACCCGATCCCCCACCTGTTCCGCTACGGCGCCGGCGTGGCGTCGTGCACGCTCCTGCGCGCCGCTGCCTACGAGGCGGTCGGAGGATGGCAGCCCGATCTCGAGACCAGCGAAGACACGATGCTGTTCTCGCAGCTTGCGCAGGAGGGACCGTGGGTCCATGCCGTTGGCGAGCCGGTCGATTTCTATCTCGGCAACGCGAAGAGCCGCGGCGAAGAGAACAACCTCAGCCGCCGGTACGCCTACAACAGCTTTCTCTGGGCGCGGGCCCACGAGGTGGTGTTCGAACGCGTCCGCCAGCGTGACCCGGCGATCGACGAGCGGCCGCTGCGACGCTTCATCGCCCGCTACTGGTACATCGCCGGCAAAGAGCTTCTGGCGCTCGGCCACGTGAAAGGAGCGCGCGGCTGCTTCGCCCGTTCGGTCCGATGGAAGCGTCTGCAGTACCACGGCTGGCGACGGCTGCTGACGGCGGCCTAACCGCTGTCACCCCACGTCGCCCAGCTCTAGCGAGTCGCCGTAGCGCCGCAGCATCTGCTTGCGGAGCAGCTTGTGCTCGGACGCCTTGAGTCCGGGGTCGGTGGCGAACAACTCGGCCGCCGCGGTGCGGGCTTCGATGAGCACGTCGCGGTCGCGCACCAAGTCGGCGATCCTTAGTGGCGGCAAACCGGTCTGACGGTCGCCGAACAGATCGCCCGGGCCACGCAATCGAAAATCGATCTCGGCCAGATCGAACCCGTCGCTCGTCTGCTCGAAAGCCTGCAGCCGTGACAGCGCAGCGTCGGACAACTCGTGTGGCAGGAGCAGGCCGCAGATGCCCGGGTGCCGGCCCCGGCCGACGCGGCCGCGGAGCTGGTGCAGTTGGCTCAAACCAAAGTGCTGCGGCGAGGCGATCACCATCGCTGTGGCGTTGGGGACATCGACGCCAACCTCGATGACGGTCGTGCTTACCAGGACCTGCGTCGCGCCGCCGCGGAAGCGTTCCATGACGGCGTCCTTCTCCGCAGGCGTGAGTCGCCCGTGCATCAGGCCAAGGCGATAGCCGGCTAGCTCGCCATGCGTCAGCTCGGCGAACGAGCGTTCGGCGCTGGCGGCGTCGATCGCCTCGGAGTCGTCGATCAGCGGCGCGACGACGTACGCCTGCCGACCCTCCGACAGCTGCTGGCGGACGTGCTCCCACCACTTCCCTTCAACGGCTGGTTCGACAAGATAGGTCCGCACCGGCTGGCGCCCCGGCGGCATGTCCCGGATGCTCGACACCTCGAGGTCGCCAAACTGAGTCATCGACAGCGTCCGCGGGATCGGCGTGGCGGTCATCACCAGGTAATGCGGCGAGCGGTTCCCCTGCCTCAGCAGGGCCCGCTGGCGGACGCCGAACTTATGCTGTTCGTCGATGACGGCGAGGCCGAGCTTGGCGAACTCGACTTTCTCTTGCAGCAGGGCGTGCGTGCCGATAGCGAGATCAACGTCCCCCGCAGCGATCCCGGCGCGGACCTCTGCTTTCTCCTTCTCGGTCATGCCGCCGACCAGCAGCCGCGACCGCACACGGCTCGCCCGCAGCATCGCGGCGAGCGTCTGGTTGTGCTGTCGGGCGAGCACCTCGGTCGGCGCGAGCAGCACCGCTTGCCATCCGACGGCGACGCAGGCAAGCATCGCGTAGAGGGCCACCACGGTCTTGCCCGAGCCGACATCGCCCTGCAACAAGCGGTTCATCGGTTGATCGCTGGCGAGGTCGGCGACCACGTCGTCGATCGCCGCCTGCTGGCCCGGCGTCAGCTCAAAGGGGAGCAGCCGCTCGATCCGCGCATCGAGCCGCGTATCGACCACGATCTCTGGCGCGCTGAACGACACGCTCTGCTGGTGCCGCCGCGCCGCGAGGGCGAGTTGCAGCACGAAGAGCTCTTGGAAGACGAAGCGCCGGCGGCCCGCGTCGCGCTCCGCCTCGTCCTTCGGACGATGGATCGCGCGGAGGGCGTCGCCGATCGGCAACAGGCCGTGCTTCGCCCGCAGTGCGCCGCTAAAAACCTCGTCGGGCAGATCGGCGAAGCCATCGACCGCCGCCGCCACGACGCGCCGCATCGTGTGCTGCGGCACGCCCTCGGTGAGCGGGTAGACGGGCGAGAGGTTCTCGCTGGCGGGGTCGTCGGCGGGGTCGTCGCCTAGCCAGGTGATACGCGGGTGGACCATCTCCCACCGCAGCCCGGCAAGCTTCGGCTTGCCCGAGAGCTGCACGCGCCGGCCGATCTTAAACTTGTCCTTGAGGAAGAGCTGGTTGAACCACATCGCCCGCATCGCGGCCGAGTCGTCCTCGACGACCACGCCGAGCCGGCTCTTGCCGAAGCCGGTGCCGCGTGCCTCGACATCGATCACTTCGCCGACGACCGTCTGCGGCAACTCGGCTTCGAGGTCGGCGATCTTGCGGCGGTCGCGGAAATCCTCGTAGTCGCGGGGGAAGTGGAACAGCAGGTCGGCAACGTGTCGGAGGCCGATCCCAGCGAGCGCGTCGGCCACCCGCCGCGGCACGCGCGGTAGTTGGGCGATCGGCGTGCCGAGTTCGGGAGCCACGCCCGCAGTCTACCGTGCCGAAGGGAGGGAACCACAGATGCACACGGATGAACGCGGATCACCCACGGCTCCGTTTCTTCCAGCGGACGATACGAACGAGACCGTTGAAGCTATCGTCGTGCATCGCCTCCTGCATCCATTGCAAAACGATCGCCTCTTTCCGACCACCGGACCCGGCGCCGATCAGCGGAAAGGCGATCGACTCGTAGCGCTCTGCACGGGCAATCATCAAAGCGTTCTTGACTGATTCTTGGACCGAGAATCGCGTGGCTCGCCACAGGAGGTTGATGCCGGCCACGTGGATTATGCCCCGAAAGGGAAGGCGTCCGGCTGTTGTCAGTCTCGCTTGACCAAGAGGAAGTGACCCCGTCCTGCCAATCTCGCGGAACGGCTGGAGTCCGCCACGGCGTTTGATGGCGCCCGAGACGCCTTGAGGCAAAAGCAACCACCAAGGAATGATGTTTCGATTCCAAGCGTTGACGATCACGTCAACGTCTTGATCGAGCAGGTCGCCATCGACGACTTCCAACTTCATCGGTAATTATCCGTGTCCATCGGTGGTTCCCCCACGAATCACAAATACTGCTGATAAGCCGCCACGGCGAGCTCGTCGACGCGGTCGTTCTCCGGGTGGCCGCTGTGGCCGGCGACGCGGGTGTACTTGATCGTGTGCTTGGCGGCGAGCTCGTCGAGCTGCTGCCAGAGGTCGACGTTCTTCACGTCCACCAACCGGCCCTTCTCCTTCCGTTTCCAGCCGTTCTTTTTCCAACCCTTCATCCACTCGCTGAGCCCCTTGCCGACGTAGACGCTGTCGGTGAACAGCTCGACGTCGGTCGGCCGGTTGAGGGTCGAGAGCCCCTCGACGACGCCGCGGAGCTCCATGCGGTTGTTGGTGGTGTGGGGCTCGCCGCCGGAGCCTTCGAGCTTTTTGCCCGTGGAGGGGTGCACCAGCAGGAAGGCCCAGCCGCCGGGGCCGGGATTTCCGCTGCAACCGCCGTCGGTATAGAGGTGGACCAAAGGAGGGACGTCGGGCTGGAGGGGAGGGGTCGTGAGGGTTGGCGTTTTAACCCCCTCGGCGCGGCAGGGGGAGGGTTCGGATAGCGGCCGGCCGGCGCCAGCACGCCGCGGCATTTCTCTTGACGCGCCCCGCGGTCGGCTCCTACGGTCCGCCACCCGCGCCGCCGCTGCGCCCCCGTCGCCCCCGGCCGACTGAACGCCATGCTACGAAAGACGCTGCTAGCACTCGCTCTCACTTCACTCGTGACGCCCGTCGTTGCGTGGGAGATTCCGTTCTTCGGCGGCTCCGAGGACGAAGCCGCCGCCGACAAGGGCGATCGTGTCGGTGGTCGTGATTGGTGGCGCAAACACAAGAAGCAGGCGATTATCGTCCCCGGGAAGGGCTACGAGGTGCCGGGCTTCGACGGCTACTTCGACGGCAACGGCGTGCCGATCGCGGCGTCGGTCGACGAGCAGACGATCCATCTCGACAACAAACTCGAGCGCGAAAAAGGCCTGCTGCCGGGGCTCGATCCCAAGACGGCGGTCACCCGCGTCCGCGCGGCCGCCGGTTACGGGCCCGACCAACAAACCGCTGAAACGCTGTTCAAGGAAGGCGTCGCCCTGTTTGAGGAAGGCAAGTACGACCCGGCCGCTGTCAAATTCGAGGCCGCGGCCAATCGTTGGCCGGGGACCGAGCTCGCCTCCAAGTCGTTGTTCAACCTCGGCGAGTCGTACTACTTTGCCGACAAGTACAAAGACGCGTCCGACGCTTATGTGCAGCTGCTCGACAAGCACCCCAGCACGCCGAAGCTTGACGCGACCATCGAGCGGCTGTGGAAGATCGCCCAGTACTGGGAGCAAACCTACTTCGGCGAGTCGTGGCACGCGCCGCTCGACTACCGGCCGTTCGCCCAGACCGTGCCGACGCTCGACACGGTCGGCCACGCGGTGCGGCTCTACGACGCGATCCGCTTGAACGACCCGACCGGCCCCCGCGCCGACGACGCGATCATGGCGACCGCCGAGGTCTACCGCCGACGCAACCGCTTCGCCGACGCCGACTACCACTACTCGCTGCTCCGCCACGAGTATCCGCGGAGCGAGCACCAGTTCGAGGCGCATCTGCTCGGGCTGCAGGCGAAGATGCTGCTCTACCACGGCCCCGAGTACGACAGCTCACCGCTGCTCGACGCGAAGCGGCTTGAAGAGCTAACACGGATCAACTTCTCCGGCCGGCTCACCGACGAGCAGCGCAACCAGCTCACCGAGATGCGGGCCCAGATCGCCCGGGCGATTGAGGAACGCGACCTCCAGATGGCGGCCTACTACGAAGGGACCGAGCACATCGCCGCCGCGAAGTACTACCTCAACCGGGTCGCGAAGAAGAACCCCGACAGCCCCGCCGCCGAGCAGGCGCGGACTAAGCTCGCCGAGATTCAGGGGTTACCCGACTCGCCTGAAGTGCCGATGGAGTGGCTCGTCAATCTGTTCCCGGAGAACAAGCAGTACGAGTCGATCAACTCGGTGCAAGAGATCCCCGCCGCGACCCTGTCGCCCGACGGGGGGCAGACCATGATCGCCGAAGGGCCCGCCCCCGGCGGTGAAACAACCACTCGTTAACGCGTCACCGCCCGGTGGACCGGCTCACTCCGTGCTGCGATTCAACTTGCTCCGCCACCCGCATCGCCGCCTTGTCTTGCTCGCCCTCTGCCTGACGGCGGGCTGCGCCGGCTACCGCTCTGGCTCACGATCGCTCTACGCCCCGGACGTCGCAACGATTTTCGTGCCGATGGTCGAGTCGGACAGCTTCCGCCGCGACCTGGGCGAACGGCTCACCGAAGCGCTCGTCAAAGAGATCGAGCTCAAGACCCCCTACAAGGTCATCAACTCTCCGAACGCCGACAGCGTGCTGGAGGTCCGGCTCCGCAGCGACCGACGGAGCGTGCAGGCGGAGGACCAGTTCGACAACCCGCGTGTCTTTACGGGCGAGCTGCGGGCCGAGGTGACGTGGCTCAACCGCCGTCGCCTGCCCTTGGGCCCGGTGCAGGTGCTCCCCCTCCCCGAGGGCTTTACCGGCACGGCGCTGCCGACCAGCGCGATTGGCGTCGGCCAATCGACCCCGCTGATCCCTGAATCGGGCCAGACGGTCGCCTCGCAGCAGCAGTTGGCGATCGCCCGCTTGGCGGAGCAGATTGTTGGGGTGATGGAAGAGCCCTGGTGAGGCCTTCGTGGAAGTCCGACGGCGCGGGGTTATAATCTTTGCGAGATAGCCCCGGCTGTAAGGAGTTCCACGTGTCCGCACCGTTGACCGACCTCGACGCCTTCTACGCGTTTGGGCGCAATAAGCTCGCCGAAGATGGCGACCTGTCGCTCGACGACCTGCTCTTCGAGTGGGACGCCGCGTCGCATCACGACGCGATTAACGAAGCGATCCGCGAGGGAGTCGCAGACGTCGACGCCGGCCGGACGCGACCCGCCACCCAAGTGGTTGCAGAGACGCGATCCCGGTATGGCCTGGACGCGCTGTGATGTTCGAGGTGGAGCTATCGGCCCGAGCCGAGCGAGACTTCGACTCGATCGTCCGCTATCTGTTGAAACGATCACCGACCGGTGCCGCTCGTTGGATCGACGCCTTCGAGGCGATGCTCTCGGCTTTGCCCAACTCGGCCGAAGCGAACGCCTTGGCCCCCGAAAACGCCGATCATCTCGACACCATTCGCAACGCCTTCTTCAAGACTCGGAGCGGCCGCACCTACCGTGCCCTCTATATTATTCGCGGTGGCCGTCTCTTTATCACCCACATCCGTGGCCCAGGTCAGGATCGTGTCGGTGACCTGAGAGAGACCGACCAATGAGCGTGCGTAATGCACTTCCCGCCGTCATGGGCGTCGTCAACGTGACGCCCGATTCGTTCTCCGATGGGGGCCAATTCCTCGCAGCCGCCCGCGCCGTCGCACACGGCCTCCGACTCGTCGCCGACGGGGCGTCGATCCTCGACATCGGCGGCGAGAGCACCCGGCCTGGCGCCGAGGGGGTGTCGGCCGACGAAGAGCTCCGCCGTGTCGTGCCGGTTATTGAACAACTCGCGGCGCAAACCGAGGTCACCCTCTCGATCGACACGAGCAAAGCGGTCGTCGCCCGTGCGGCCCTCGCTGCGGGGGCGTCACTCGTCAACGACGTGACGGGACTCGAAGGCGACCCGGAAATGCTCGCCGTAGTCGCCCATAGCGATTGCCGCGTCGCCGTGATGCACATGCGGGGCGTGCCGCGGACGATGCAGGAGGACCCGCACTACGACGACGTCGTCGCCGAGGTGAAGACTTACCTCGCTTCGCGGCGCGACGCTCTGGAAGTTGCCGGTGTCGATCGCGAACGGCTGCTGCTCGACCCGGGGATCGGCTTCGGCAAGACTTTTGAACACAACGTGACGCTGCTGCGCCGCATCGGCGAGTTTCACGACCTGGGCTGTCCCCTCCTGGTGGGGCACTCCCGCAAGCGGTTCCTCGGCGAGATTCTTGGAGACCCCGCCGCCGACCGCACCGCGGCGACGCTCGGTGTCGCCATGCACCTCGCCGCCGAGGGGGTGCAGGTGATCCGCGTCCACGACGTCCGCCAAACGATCGACGCGCTCAAAGCCTTCACGGCTGTCCGCTAGCGAGCCAGACGGTCATCCAGCGAGCCGGGAAGCGTCAGCTCCCGGAGGGTGCCGGGCGCCCACTGCAACTCCGGGAGCCGACGCTTCCCGGCTCGCTGGTTCGCGTTGCTCATTGGCTCGACGGTTGGATTTGTCCCTGACTGCGGCGATAATGCAAGGATTCGACCTACCGAACCGCAAACGCTTAGGAACGCTGTGACGACGCCCCCCGACCAAGACCTCGCCGCCTACTGTCGCGACGTCGCCGAACGAGCCAAGCAGGCTTCGGCCGCCCTGGCCACGGTGAGGGGCGACGTGAAGATCGCGTGGCTGCGGCGCACCGCGGCGCTCCTGCGTGAAAACGGCGCCAAGCTCGAGAAGGCCAACCAGGTCGACCTCGCCGCCGCCCCCGGCTACGGCCTCACCGACGCCGCCGTCGATCGTCTGAAGCTCACCCCCGAGCGGATCGAGTCGATCGCGGCGGCGCTCGAAGAGGTCGCGATGCTCCGCGACCCGATCGGGGCGGTTATCGATTCGACGGTGCGGCCTAATGGGCTGCGTGTCGATAAGGTGCGGGCGCCGCTCGGCGTTGTCTTCTTCATCTACGAGTCCCGCCCGAATGTCACGGCCGACGCCGCCGCGATCTGTGTCAAAGCGGGCAACGCCGTCATCCTCCGCGGCGGGAAGGAGGCGATCCACTCGTCGCAGGCGATCGTCGAACTGCTCGCCCAGGCGGCCACCGAGACCGGCCTACCCGCAGACGCGGTGCAACTCGTGAGCACGACCGACCGGGCAGCCGTTGGTCATTTCTTGACCATGAACGACTGCATCGACGTGGCGATCCCCCGCGGCGGCGAGGGGCTGATCCGTCGCGTCGCCGCCGAAGCGACGATGCCCGTCATCAAGCATTTTGACGGCAACTGCCACGTCTACCTCGACGCGTCGGCCAACGCCGAACTGGCCGAAGCGATCACCGTCAACAGCAAGACGCACCGCTACGGCGTCTGCAATGCGGCCGAATCGTTGCTGATCCACGCCGCCGCCGCCGAGCGGCTGGCGCCTCGGGTCGGCAAGGCGTTGCTCGACGCCGGCGTCGAGGTCCGTGGCGACGAGCGTTTCCGCCGGCTCGTGCCCGCCGCCAAACCGGCCACTGACGAGGACTTCGGCGCCGAGTACCTGGGGCCGATTATCTCGGCGGTCATCGTCGATTCGCTCGAAGAGGCGATCGGGCATATCAATCACTACGGCTCGCACCACACCGACGCCATCGTGACGGCCGACCTTGAGTCGGCCCGCTTGTTCACGGCCCGCGTCGACAGCGCCGCGGTGGTCATCAACGCTAGCACGCGTTTCAACGACGGCGGCGAGCTCGGCCTGGGCGCCGAGATTGGGATCAGCACCGACAAGTTCCACGCCCGCGGCCCTTGCGGAGTCGATGAGCTGACCACGTACAAGTACGTCGTGACCGGCACCGGGCAGGTGAGGGGGTAGTGGCTGCCAGCTAGAGAGCAAGGGACGGGACCGCTAGCACTGTGCTGCCGCTGGCGCCGGCGGGGGTCGCGCCATCAAGTGATCGTGTGTCATTCCCCGCAATAAACTAGCATTCGGCCTCTCGCACCCATCCTCTGTCGCCCCGCGACCGTGTCCGACGAAGTCCTCAGCCAAGACGAGATCGAAAGCCTGCTCGGCAAGGCCGGGGGGGGCGCCGACGCTCCGAAAAAAGCGAAGGCGGCGGCCCCACGTCAGGCGCCCGCCGCCCAACCAGCGCCGTCGTCCCGACCCGTGGCGTTCGGCGGACCGGGCGTCGTCCCGAGCATCGACCCGCTACCGCCCCCGAACGAGAAGGTCACGACCTACGACTTCAAACGCCCCGAGCGTGTCGGCAAGGAGCAGATGCGGGCCCTGCAGACGATGCACGAGGGCTTCAGCCGCAACTACGGCGCGGCCCTCTCTGCGCTGCTGCGGACGATCGTCGAGGTGAAACTCACTAGCGTCGATCAACTCACTTACAGCGAGTTCGTCTTTAGCCTCGAGAACCCGACCTGCTTCAACCTGATCAACGCCCCTCCGCTCGAAGGGCAGCTGATCCTCGACATCAATCCGTCGCTGCTCTTCCCGATCCTCGACCGGCTGCTCGGTGGAACAGCCGACACGTCGAACCCGTCCCGACGCCCGCTCACCGAGATCGAGCTCCGACTCGCCGGCCGGATCACGTCGCTCTTTCTCGCCGAGATGGAGGCGGCTTGGCTCAATGTGATCGAGCTCAAGCCAGTCGTTGACCATGTCGAGAGCAACCCTCAACTGGTGCAGATCGTCCCGCCGAACGAAGTCGTCGTGCTCATCAGCTTCGAGCTGACGCTCGGCGAAGTCCGCGGAATGATGAACCTGTGCATCCCATTCAATTCCATCGAACGGATCGGCGGCAAGCTCAGCGCCAACAGCTGGGTCACCTACAGCAAGAAGCCTTCGACGCCTGAATCGTTGCAGATGATCGGCGATCGGCTCAGCAAGTCGGTGGTCGAACTGGCGGTCGATCTCGCGACGTCGCAGATCTCGACGAACGACCTTATCGGCCTCCGTGTCGGCGACATCATTACGACCGAGAAGGACGTCCACTCGCCGCTCGTCGTCTCGGTCGAGGGGCGCCAGAAGTTCCACGCGTCGCCGGGGTCTTTCAAAGGCCGCAAGGCGGTGCAGGTTACCGACCTGATCGAAGAACGGCACATCGCGGTCGGCAAGCACGCCGGCTGAGGCGCCAGCAACGTCCTTGCAACCGATTGCAAAACGGCGTCTCTCCGCAACTTGCCTCACTTTCCACTGCCAATGCCGGTGGCGGCATCTCTTCGGAAAGCCATTCTGCGGAGCATCCTCACGCCAGCGAAGCATGCGGTAAACCGCACTTTCGCTTTGTCAAACGAGTCCTCTCCCGCTGCGAGAGGGGGCGGATCTCACAGGCCCTGGCTGGTCCACCGGTTGCAAACAGATGGTCAATGGCCGCAATGCCCTCCCTGATGCATTGAATAACCGGTCCTTCCGAGTAGCCTGATACAAGGCGTGCAAACCGGTCCACCGTACCGGTGCGCAGGCGTATCAGCTCATCTCAACCAGTCTCATCCTCGACGCTGCGCTGGCGATTCGACTCTCCCTAGCGGATTTGGGAGGCTTCCTTGGTCGATTACTACTCGTAGCTCTACTCGGACTTGCACCCTATGGATGGCTTCGTCAGCAACGGCATTAAACTTGTCGGCATTACCCTGGCAGCCTTGTCGGCTTCCGCGGCGACCGCCCAGACCAATGGCGTCTGGACCGCGCAGAGCGGAATCTACAGCGACGCCGGCAACTGGGCGGGATCGACCGTCGCTACAGGAGCTGGCGCGACTGCCGACTTCAGCCAAGTCGACCTCAACGGTGACATCTCGGTCACCTTCAACGCGAACCGGACACTGGGCCACCTGATCTTCGGGGACACGAACCTCGCCACGGGAGGGACCGTCGAGCTCCGCTCGGATATGACTCCGGTCCCGACCATTACCCTCGCCGGCGCCTCGCCGACGATCACGGTTAACGCCCTCACACCGACCGCTTTCGACGATGTCTTCGTCGCGCCCTATCTTTCCGGCACGAGCGGTTTCACGAAACAGGGCGCCGGCATCCTCACGCTCGGCGGCATCGCCGACAGCGCGAACTTCGTCGGCAATAACCTCAGCGGTGTTGTTGACGTCGCCGAGGGGACCCTCCGGATCGCAACGGGCTTTAGTTACTACGACTTCTTCAACCTCGTCGATCCTCAGGCGCAGACGATCGACTCAATCAACCTGCAAGACGGGGCGACGCTCGAGCTACAGACCGGAATCGGTTTTAACACCGTGACGGCGCCCGCCGGGGCGAATGTAACGGTGAGAGGGGCGGGCGGCACCTTCATCAATAACCTGACTTCGACGGCGGGTTCAGGATCGACCCTTAACGTGATCGTCTCGGACACCAACGCTGCAGTCTTGGGCGAACAGTTCTCCGCCCACGGCAACTGGTCCGGCTTTGACACGTTGAATGTCTCTGGCATCTCCGCTCCTGGTGAGGCTTTGAGCGTTTTCCGCCTCCGCCCGAACGGCGGGTCTTTCGACGGCGCCAGCTTCGCAGCGACCGTCGTAAATCTCGACAACGTCTCGACCTTTGTCCGCACGAACTCGACCGGCAATACGATTTCGATCGCCGAGTTGCACGGATCGGCCACGTCGGATATTTCGGGCGGGTCGAACCCGGGCGGCGTCGCACGTTGGGCCATCGGCGCCAACAACGCCGACTCGTCCCACGCGGGAACGATCACCCCTGGCAATGGCGGCCTTGATCTGATCAAGAACGGGACCGGCAAGTTGACCCTCTCGGGCGCCCTCAGCTACTCGCCCGTCAACACCGCCGCGGGCGGCCAAGCGGGCAATCCCGACCGCCGCGGCGGCGTCACGACGATCAATGCGGGTACGCTCGCCCTCTCAGGCGCTGCGACGTTGCCGGCCGGAACGGACGACACGGGCGCACTCGGCCTCCTCTACTCGACCGTCGATGTCCGCCCGGGCGCGACGCTCGACGTCTCGGCGTCGCCCGGCTACTCGACGGCCGCTCTGCAGCAGATCATCGGCGGCGGAACCATCGTCGGCAACTTCAATCACGACGAGGGACGCCTCGCGCCGGGCGACGACAATGTCGGCAACTCGGCGACACTTGTCCGGACGGCCGGAACGCTGACGTTCGCCAACGCGCTGACCTTCAACGGCGGCGAAATCCTCTACGACGTCGCGGCCACGCCCGGCGCCGGCAACGACCTCATCCAGGTCAATGGGCTCACCAACCTCGCCGGCGGCGGCGTCGTCACCCCCAACTTCTTGACGGGGTCGGTGCCGACTAGCGGACAGTACACCATCCTGAGTTCCGCCGGCGGCTTCTCCGGTGCGACCACCAATTGGTCGGTCGCCTGGCCCGGCCGTTCGGGCTCGTTGCCCGTCAGCATCTCGGGCAACAACCTCGTCTTCAATGCGACGGTCACCGACGGCGACTCGATTGTTTGGCGCGGCGCCGCGAGCAGCAATTGGGATGTCCAGACGACTCAAAACTTTTTCAATAACAGCACTTCGTCGGTTGACACGTTCTTCAACGGCGACGACGTGACGTTCGACGACACCGCCACCACCTTTACGGTCAACCTGTCGCAAGACGTCCAGCCGCTAAACGTCGTGATCGATTCGACGACCGACTACACCTTCACGGGCGCCGGGAAGATCGTCGGCTTCGCCTCGCTGACGAAGCGGGGTTCGAGCACTCTAACGCTACCGGTGAACAACACTTACTCGGGCAACACGACGCTTGAGGGTGGAACCGTTGATATCGGCGTCAATGTCGGGGCCTTCGGATCCGGGCAACTCACGATGTCGGGCGCGACAATCCGCGCCTCCAACGCCTTGACCGGCGGCATGACCAACTCGGTGCTGAACGTCACGGCCGGCACCTCCAACACGATCGTCGCCAACGGCGAGCCGACGAACACGGCGACGAACCAACTGGTTCTCCCCAACGCCGCCGGCTCGGGCGATCTGACGGTGACAACCGAAGTCGAAGGCCGGCTGGTCGATATGGGTGGCGTGAACGATCAGTTCACAGGCCACCTGACCCTCGCCCCCAGTGGGGCGGCGACAACGATGGGTGTTCGTTTCTTCGGCGGCGCCGGAGCAGGCATCCCGAATGGACGGCTGACCGTTGGCGCCGGCGTCACGGTCAATCAACGCCAAAACTCAGTCTCGACGGTCGATGTCGGGGAACTCAATGGCGACGCCGGCGCGGTCCTCTCGGGATTTGCGGGCGGCGGCACGGCGACCGAGAAGACTTGGCGGATCGGCAACCTGGGAACCTCGTCGATTTTCGGAGGGGCGATCACCGAGGGAGGAACGACGACCAACCTCACGAAAGTCGGCGCTGGTTCGCTGACGATCACCGGCGCCGCCGATAACACCTACACCGGCGATACCTCGGTTGAGGGAGGGACGCTCAGCATCAACGCCGCAACCTTGTCGGACATTGGCGACGTTTATCTCACCGACGGCACGGTCTTCAACCTCGACTTCATCGGCACCGACACGATTGACTCGCTGTTCTTCGGCGATGTTTCGCAGGTCACAGGGACGTGGGGCGCCATCGGCTCCGGGGCGGCCAACCAAACGTCCCTCATCACCGGGACCGGCCTCTTGGATGTGACGACCTTCGTCCCGTTCGTCCTCGCCGGCGACTACAACAACGACGGGCTCGTCAACGCCGCGGACTACACGGTCTGGCGTGACGGCGGACCGCTGCAAAACGAGACCGCTTCGCCCGGCGTCGTGGACGCCGCGGACTACGCCGCCTGGTCGGACAACTATGGCGCCGTTGGCCCCAGCTCGGCTACGGCCTTGGCCGTTCCCGAGCCGACGACAATCCTGCTCGCTTTCGGCGCCATTGTGTTCGCTCTGTCAGGCCGTCGTAACTAGGTTTAATTAACAGGCTTCTTGTTTCTCTTCTTCTGATAAGGACTAGTCCCAATGAGACAACACCTCACGCGACGCCTGCTCGGCTTGGCCGTGCTCGCCTCGCTCCTGGCGTGCAGCACATCGCAAGCAGCCATGTTTGTGACGACGGCGGACGGCAACGGCGCCGACACGTCGCTGCAAAACGACGGCCAAAGCGGCGGCACCAGCGCTGTGGTCTTTGGCGCGGCAACCGGGGCCGACTACCGCCGCTATGACGACGTGCGTCAAAAGATGCTGCTGGTCCGCTTCGACATTTCGAGTCTCGACACCGCCGCTTACGCGGATGCGGAACTCTGGTTCTACAACGAAACGAACCGAAGTCGCACGCTCCGCGTCTACGCGATCGCCGATGGCCCTCTCGACAACTGGGATGAGTCGACCACCAGCTACTCCAACGCTCCGGGCATTCTTCAACCGCCCACAGGAGCCGCTTACGACTCGGCGGCGAACAACTTCCTCGACCCGACGCAGTTGTTCAATCCGGGCGCCCCGCCGCCGGCCCCGAACCCGTTCCAGCTCGGCATCATTCAGACGGCCGACACCCGCGGGCTCCCCGGCGGACGCTACGTTTTGCAGTCGGACACCGCCACGCTCGATCTCGAATCGGTCCTCAACGCCGACACCAACGGTCTGGTTAGCTTCTTGCTCTTCCACGACGGATCGGACTCGGCTCAGACGGGCAACATCCGTACGAAAGAGCAAGGCGCGCCCTTCGCTCCTAAGCTGGGCGTTATCCCGCTGGATTTCGTCCCCGAACCAACGACGGCGTGCCTCGCCGCTCTTAGCTTGCTCGGGTTGGCGTCGCGTCGCCGCTGAACCGACCGATCCCTGCAACCGCCGTTAGTCTTCGGGGGTGGTGAGCAATCACCACCCCCTTTTTCGTTTGATTCCTCATCAGGCTCCTCCTGCGATGGTCGTTTCCGTGCGTGCTCTTCTCTTGGTTGTCGCGGCTTGGCCGGTTGGCGCGACAGCGCTAGCAACGGACTATTCGATTGTCGATCACGGAGTGCTTCCGGAGAGCGAAGCGGTCCAGACCGGGGCGATCCAGTCGGTAATCGACAGGGCGTCGGCGGACGGGGGCGGACGCGTCGTCATCCCCGCAGGAGTTTTTAGGTCCGGGGCGTTGTGGCTCAAGGCGGGCGTCGAACTCCATCTCGCCGAGGGTGCCGTCCTCCTTGGCTCAGCCGATATCGCCGATTACCCCACCTGCCAAACACGGATCGAAGGGAAGGTTCAGCCGTGGCGACCGGCGCTTATCAACGCGGTTGAATTAACGAACGTGCAGGTCACGGGCTCCGGGGTTCTCGATGGCGGCGGCAAACCCTACTGGACCGCGTTCTGGAAGCGACGGGCCGAGAACCGCAAATGCACCAACCTCGAAGTCGAACGCCCGCGACTGATGTACTTCGAGGGATGCCAAGACGTCGCCGTCAGCGGGGTGCGTCTGAAGGATTCGGGCTTCTGGAACCTGCACGTCTATCGCTGTGTGGGCGTCGTGATCGAAGGGGTGTCGATCACGGCGCCGCACGGCGATCCTCCCAAGATCACGGGCGACTCTCAGCCTTGGGACGAGGTTTCCATTGACCGGGCTCCGAGCTCCGACGGCATTGATGTCGATAGCTGCCAGGACGTTGTGATCCGCCGTTGTATGATCTCGGTCGGCGACGACTGCATCGCCCTGAAGGGGACGAAGGGACCCCACGCCCTCGACGATGTTTCTAGCCCGCCGGTAGAAGGAATCCTCGTCGAAGACTGCGACTTTCAGAGCGGGCATGGCGTGCTCACCTGTGGCAGCGAGGCGACGATTGTCCGCAACGTCGTGGTGCGACGTTGCCGCGTCGGCGCCGCCATTCCCGTCGTCCGTCTGAAGCTCCGTCCCGACACGCCGCAGACTTACGAGAACTTGCTCTTCGAGGACCTGACGCTCGACGGCGCCCAGGCCTTGTTCGACGTCAAGCCTTGGACCCAATTCTTCGACCTGCAAGGCGCCGAGCCGCCTCGCTCGGTGGTCCGTGGCGTCACGCTCCGCCGCATCCGGGGCTCGGTCCAATCGCTCGGTGAGTTGCGGGGTAACCCGGGCGACGCGATTGAACAGATCACCCTCGAAGAGATCGAGATCGACGCGGCTCGCAACCGCTTCGCTGTGGGAGAGGTTGACGGCCTGACCTGCCGCGACGTTGTCGTCAACGGCGAGCCGTACGACGGGCCCACCGACTGATACGGATCACGATCGCGAGTAGCGCTTCGACAAGAGGAGCCCACTGATTGGGTCGTAGCGGTTGACCGACCCAGGGTTTCGCCTGAGCGACCCTTTTTGTGAGCGGCGCGGCGCTAGCCGCCGGTAGCCCCCTCCGGTGATTCACCGGCGGCTAGCGCCGCGCCGCCCACAAATCCCGAGGCTTACGGCGAGGTGACGGTTGTCGCCTTGAGGTGGGAGGCGAGGTCAGGCACCGCCCGGCCGATCCCGTTCGCCACGCTGCGGGCGAGCCGTTCGGCGCCGAAATCGGTATGGTGCGTCGCGTCCTGGAACGCCTCGGGCAAGCGCTCGCCCAGATCGCGGTAGAGCGCCTTGCTCGCGGCGTGGAGGTCGATCACGGGGGCGTCCATTTCGGCGGCCAGGTCGCGGACCGTTTGTGGGTACGCGCCGAGCGTGTCTTTCTCGACGCCCGCCATCCGCTCCATCGAAGTGACAAGAACCGGCGTGGCGCCGCGACGACGCGTCTCCTCGACCGCTCGCTTTAACCCGTTACGGTATTCCTTCAAGGCGTCGGGCCGGGTGCTCTTCATATCGTTGTGGCCGAATTGAATCAGCAGCCAGTCGCCCGGCCGCATCCGCTCGAGGACTTTGTCGAATCGCCGAGCATTCCAAAAGCCCCGGACCGTCTCGCCCGACTCGGAGTGGTTCGCCACCGCGATGTCGTCGCGGAAGTGAACCGGCAGCTTCTGACCCCAGCTGGCCCACGGGGCCTCGGGCTGGTCGGCGACGGTGGAGTCGCCCAGCAAGTAGATGGTCGGCACGTCGGGGGCGGGCGTCACCGACAGGCGCGAGACCGCGGGCCGCTCGCCGGTGAATCGCAGCGTCAACTTCCGGTCCCAGGCCGCGGCTTCGCTGCCGCGTTCGCGTGGTTTGAGACGGACCGACCCGCCCGCCTCGATCGCGGGGGTGCGGGTGTTGACGACGAAACGCCGCGTCTCGAAGGCGCCCGGCTCGGTCGCGACCTCGTCGGTCATCTGTCGGCGGAGTTCCGCCTCGACCCGCGTCTTCGTGGCCGCCTCGGGTGAACCGAGCGTCGCCTCGACCAACCAATTGCCATCGGGGACGACGAACGAATAAGCGAAGGCCCCGTCACCGACGCACGCGTGCCCCGCCGACGCGTTGACGAATTCAACCGAGGCGCCGGGCTCGAAGCCGTGGCCGCGACCCGCGTCGAAGACCGCCGGCGTCCGGATCGCGTCGCCGCTTGGTCCGCCGAAGTCGACGGAATAAGAGACTTTCACAAGTTCGGCTAGCAGGCAATCACTAAGGTCGCTCGCTTCGAGGCCGCGGATTCCCTTTGCGACGCACTCGGCGTTCACCAGCGCGCCGGCCCGCGTCGTGTGAGTGTGGTCAGCGGCGGTAAAGAAGTCACCGGCGACCTTCTGCTGGCCCTCCTCTTCGTACCGCTTCGCCACGATTTCGTTGAGGTCGATAAATGGCGCCCCGGCCTGTTCGGCCGCCTCCTTGGCCCACTTGCCATAGTCGGCCGACGCCCGGGCGACTTTGCCGTCACGCCAGATGTTGCGTGGCGCCGGGGAGAGGACGATCGGCACGGCGCCCTTCGCCTTGGCGTCGGCGATGTAGCACCGCAGGTACCAGCCATAACTGTGGACGGTTTCCTCGGCGCCGGTCGCCTCAACGACGCCGTCTTGCGACTCGTCGCCGTTGCCCTTGATCGAGGCCCGGGGGCGGTCGCCATCGAACATCTGGCCGCCGTCGTTGTGGCCGAACTGCATCAGCACGTAGTCGCCGGCGCGGAGCGAATCGAGCGACCGCTGCCAGAGCCCTTCGGTGAGGTAGGTGCGGCTGCTGCGGCCACCGAGCGCCCGGTTCTCGACAACGAGGCAATCGACATCGAAGTGGGGCTGCAGCACCTGCCCCCACCCCCATAGCCCGCCGTCACCACGCCCCTGGCCGTTCTTCACCGTTGAGTCGCCGATAAGGACAAGCTTGCGCGGCGCGGCGTCGGCTCGATTCGACGTGATAAGAAGGCTGGTGATGATCAGGGCAAAAAGAACACGGTGCATGCGACTCCAATGGCCTAGCCGTATAGATAGAAGAAATAGTTCTGTGGTGGTCGGAACCCACTGCAAGTGAAGAGTAGTTATACCGCGTTCTAGCGGCCATATGCTTACTACGGCGCCAACTCCCGCGGTGCTGAAAGTGGCAATGGCAGTATAGATAAAATCGTAACCCCTCACCAACCGAAAGCGATGGCGCTGGGTTCGGTCGGAGCGAGCCGGTTGCGGCTTAGTAACTATCCCAGAACTGGTCTTGGCGGGGTAGAGCGAAGTTCGTAGAGGTTCTCGCAACCCGAACCATGGAGGTGCGAGATGGCCGTAGCGGCGTCGCTGGAGACGATCTGGGAAGTGGACGATA
>NZ_SJPR01000010.1 GCF_007859955.1 Botrimarina colliarenosi | reverse complement strand
TCTCCCTCGGCAACACGACCGGCCATGACGACGCTCCGCGGTGGGGGGACGGAATCACCCCACTCTACCGACGCCCCCTTCTTCGCGCAAGCTGCTTGGGAACGAATTTCTAACTCAGGACACTAGCGCCGACGGCTCAGAAACGTGGGGACTTGAGCCGTCGGCGCTATCCGCGGGTGACCCAGGTAAGGGGCCTCCTTCGCCCTGAGCCGCTCGGGGCTCGGCTAGCCCCCGGACCTTCTGCCGCCGTAGAATACAGCCTTCTGCCGCCCGCCCCGCTAGCACACCGCCACCGCCTTGGCCGAATCGACCGAACCGACGCCGATCCACCTGCCCAACCCGAAGCTGGCCGCGCTGCTCGCGTGGCTTTTTCCGGGGCTGGGGCATCTCTACCAGGGACGGCGGGCCAAGGGCGTACTGTTCATGGCCTCGATCGTCGGCCTGTTTGTCGCCGGCATGGTGATCGGCGGCGGCAAGGTGGCGTACGCCTCGACGCTGCCGCTGAGCCCCGTGCCGGGGTACGTCTACGACGGCTGGCCGTTCATTTGCCAATCGGGCATCGGCGTCGTGGCGATCCCGGGCTGGATCGAACGCTCGCGTTATCTCGAGGGCGAAGGGCCGCTGGCGATCCCGGCGCTCTACCCGCCGCCGACCGGTGAGCGCGCCGCCCGCGCCCCGGAGGCCGAGCTCTCTTCGATCGATCAGTCAGGCGCGACGGTCCGTCATCCCGACGGCCCGGCCAAGCGACGTTACGACCTCGGCTTCCGCTTCGAGGTGGGGATGGTCTACACGGTCATCGCCGGGCTGCTCAACTTGTTGGTGGTGTACGACGCCCACTCGGGGCCGATGCTCACCGACCCTGAGAAGCCGGAGGAAGAGGACGCCCCGACCGACAGCTAGCGCGTCGGTCCGCCCCCACCCTTACAGAAACCCTTCGCTCGCCAACCAAGAAGTCGATCGGTATGGAACTGCTGCCGCTGCTCGCCGAGGTGAACCGCTTCGTCTACGCCCCGTTCTTGCTGGCGGCGGTGAGCTTGGTCTATGCCGGGACGCGCCACGAGGACCTCGGCGCGATCCTCCGCCACGCCGGCAGCTTCGGCGCCTGGACGGTGGCGTTCATGGTCGCGGTCGCCGCGGTGATTCAAGTCATGGCGTTATTTCAGTAAGGCGTTCCGTCCGACGCGACTGGTTTTCATGACGCGGGCGCCACGTTGACCGACACCGACGGAGGGAAATCGGCATGAGCAACCGGCACGCGTGGATTGCCGTCGTCGCGATGACGTGGCTGCTTAGCGGCGCCGCTTGGACGGCCGCTGCTGAACTGGCGGGCGATCCAACGGCGATCCGGGTCGCCATCTACGAGCACTCGCCGCGTCCCGACGCGAAGGGCCCTACGAACCTTGAGCGGCTGCTAACGCCCGCCGCGGGTTTTGAAACGCGACGCGTGTCCGCCGAACAGATCCGCGAGGGCAGCCTTGGCAAGGCCGACGTCGTTGTCTTTCCCGGCGGTTCGGGGAGCGCGCAGGCGAAGCGGCTTGGTCCCGAGGGGCGCGATGTTGTGTGCCGCTTTGTAAGTGACGGAGGCGGCTACGTCGGCATCTGCGCCGGCAGCTACCTCGCCTCGTCGCAGTACGATTGGTCGCTTCGCTTGATGCGCTCGCGCGTCATCGATCGCAAGCACTGGGCCCGTGGTTCGGGAATCGTGCAGTTGTCGCTTTCCGACGAAGGGCGAGCCTTGCTCGGCGTCAATGACGCAACGGCCGAGGTGATGTACGCCCAGGGTCCGCTGCTCGCGCCGGCGATCGAGCCGGGCCTCGCGCCGTACACGCCGTTGGCGTTGTACGAGTCGGAGATCGCTGAGAAGGGGGCGCCCGAAGGCGTCATGGTCGGCACCACGGCGATCGCCGCGGGCGCCTACGGCAGGGGCCGCGTCTTGTGCTTCAGCCCCCACCCTGAGAAGGCCGAAGGGCCGCACCGGTTTATCGAGTCGGGCGTCCGGTGGGCCGCGGTGGGTCTCGACAGCGAACGCTAATCTCGTTCGCGGCTGGGCGAGGCTCCCCCCCCTCGCGCCACGGGCAGTCGAACACGCCGGCTGTGGGGGTTTCCCGCAACGCGGGTGCGTATTGGGAGTGTGGCGCGGCGCACACCGCTCGATCCGGTTGCAGCGACTGCGATGTCCTTGCGTGCGGCGGAGCCCCACCAAGTGCGTAGAGCTTTCAACCTAACGGCGGGGCCGGGCGAGGCCGTCCTAGACTTGCATGAAGAATTCGCGGCGTTCCCGCTAATTTCAGCTTGGAGGAACGCCGGTACCCGAATCGCAGCGCCTCGCCGGCTTTATGCCCAACCCTATCGAACAAGCCGACACGGTCAGTCGGCTCCATGTCGAGTCGAACAACGCAGGCGAGCTCCGCGCGCAGCGTGTCTGGCGTCTCGTCGTTGTGCTGTGGATGACGTGGCTATTCTTCACGTGCTATCTCTGGAGCCGGTCTTACGAAACCGCGGCCTGGGTTTGCTTCTTGGATTCGGCGCTACACCTCCTCATCTTGGTGGGGAGCTGGCGGAGTCGGAATTATCAGCTGATCATGAATCTGAACCTGGCCGCGAGTGCGGTCGGGCTCTTCTTGGTGTCGATCTCCGACCCGGCGATGGGGTCGACGATGCTCTTCTTCCCCGTGTCGATCCTGGTCGCCTCTCAGCTGCTAGGCGTCCGCGACGCGTTCTCATGGCTGATTGTCAACATCGTTGCGTTCGTGTCGTACATGGTGGTGGTGCACGGCTTCTGGGAGACCTTTACGACCTCCAATGTCGATGAGCTGGTGCTCCTGTTGGGAGTCGCCGCATGCACCTTCTTCTGCTGTCACCAGGGAGAAGCGTTCTACAAGGAACGGACGCTCAACCTCTTCAACCTGAGCGAACGGCTCCGCAAGAAGGGCGAAACGCTCCACAAGCTCGCCACGACCGACGCCCTGACGGGGCTCATCAACCGATTTCAGTTTCAGGTGCGGCTGAAGGACGCCCTGAACGCCGCGTCGCCGAGCGGCGATCGGGTGGCGTTGTTCCTCATCGATATGGACGGATTCAAGGAGATCAACGACACCCTCGGCCACCCGATCGGCGACGAGGCGCTGATCGAGATCGCGTCGCGTCTGCGGAACGAGTTTGGTGACTACGCCGACGTCGCCCGCTTGGGTGGCGACGAGTTTTGCATCATCTACCCACGGGTCTTGGGCGAGGACCAATCCGAAAAGATAGCGGAGCACATTTGCTCATTCTTGACGCACCGGTACGTCCTGGAGGACGCCGAGTTCCCGATGGGGGCGAGCGTCGGCTATGCGATCTTCCCCGATCACACTCGCTCCGACCATGAGATGCTGTCGTTTGCCGACACGGCGATGTTCCACGCGAAGGCGAAGCGCCTTGGGCACGCTTGCTACCGGTCGGAGATGACCGACCGGTTGGTCGAGTATCGATCGACCCAGGAACGCCTGTCGGGCGCGCTGGAGCGGGGCGAGTTCTTCATCGTCTACCAGCCGAAGGTCGATCTCCAAACCGGCGTCATCCGCGACGTCGAAGCCCTCCTGCGGTGGCGTTACAACGGCGAGGTCATCCCGCCGTACCGGTTCATCTCGCTCCTCGAGCAGAGCCGAGAGATCATCCCCGTCAGCAACTGGATCGCGACGCAGGCGTGTCGTCAGATCGCCGAGTGGGAATTGCAGGGCTACAAGGTCGGCGTCTCGATCAACGTCAGCGCCGTGCAGTTCAAGGACGACGAGTTCTGCGACATGATCGCGGCCGCGATCAACGAGGTTGGCATCGACCCGCGAAGTCTCGAGTGCGAGATCACCGAGGGCTTGCTGATCGACAACGTCTCCGAGGCGGTCGACAAGCTCGTCCAGATCAAGGAGATGGGGGTCCGCATCAGCATCGACGACTTCGGTACCGGCTACTCGTCGCTCGCCTACCTGCGGCAATTCCCGATCGATACGCTGAAGATCGACCGCGCCTTTATTAAGGACATCCCTCACGCCGATGACGGCACGATCGCCTCCAGCATCATCGTGCTCTCCAAGGCGCTCGGGTTGAATGTCATCGCCGAGGGGGTCGAGACCGACGAACAGATCGAGTTCCTCAAGCACCACGACTGCGACGAGTACCAAGGCTATTACATGAGCCCGCCCGTCTCGCCCGAAGAGATTAGCGTGCTGCTTGAGCGGCACAACAGCGGCGCCCCACGGGAGTCGGTTGACGACGAGGTCTTCGTCGGCGGGTCGAACTGATTGGCGGTCGCGCGCCTACTTGAAGCAACTCCGTCGCACTAGGCGGCGTGATGAGCGCGCCGCCGAGTTCCCTTTTCGCGGCCACTACGGCGACCTCTTGTTCGCTTAGTTCGACTTTGTTTCGCAACGCGAAGTCTCTTGCGCGCGAACGTCGGATCGTTGCGTCGCATCGCGCAAGAGCGCTGGTCGTTGAGGCGCCAGGGGCGGCTTCGGTTGAAACTCTTGCGCAATCGTCTATGTCGTCGCCTTGCCGGCTGACTAGTATCAGGTGGCGCCGGTCGTAGCGAATGAAGATATCCGCGAAATCGCGGATGATCCTCGGAACCGTCGCTAGATCGGCTATACCAAATGGCTCTGCACCTCGGCGACACAACCCGGCGGATTGATCGCCGATGATTCTGTAAGCCCCCCCACCGCAAGCCCCGAGCAGCGATGATGCAGGACACTCTTTCACGCGTCGTTGATTGCCTCGCAGCGACAACGCGCTACCCCAAGCGGCTCCTCACGCCCGACGCCGATCTCGAGACCGATCTCGGTATCGACTCGGTGAAACTCGTCGAGGTGATCATCGCCTTGGCGGATGAGTTCTCGATTGCGATTCAGAACGAGCAACGCGACGCGTCGGTGCGGACCGTTCAACAGCTCGCCGACTGGGTCGAGGGCTTCCTCGGCGCCGAGGGGGCGCCCCCCGAGGCCGCCCCTCCCGTAGCGACCACACCAACCCCGGCGGCTCCCCCGGCGAAGGCGCCGGCGGAGCCTGTGCAGCCCGTTGCGCGGTCGAATGGACATGACGGAGCCCAAAACCGATTCGACTCCGCGGCGCCAGCCGTCGGCCGCCCCCACGTGTCGGTGAACGATGGGGCGGTGAACGGCGGGTCGGCCCCGCGTCCCGTCGCCCAAACCTCGGGGACGCCGGCGTGGGGAACGCCGCCCCCCGCGCAGAATGGCGGCCAAACGAAACCGCTCGCCGGCCGGATCGCCTTGGTGACCGGCTCGGGACGTGGCGTCGGCAAGACGATCGCTCGCTTCCTGGCCCAGCGCGGCGCGACGGTGATCGTCAACTCGTTCCACTCACGCGATCAGGGCGACGCGACCGCTGAAGAGATCCGCGCCGCCGGCGGCTCGGCGACGCACATCTGGGGTTCGGTCGCCAATCCGGCCCATGTCGAGTCGTTGTTCGAACAGATTGAAGCGACCTACGGCGGGCTCGACATCCTGGTCTGCAACGCGTCGGACGGCCGCATCGGCTCCTTCATGGACCTGACGTCCGAGGATTGGGATCGGGCCTTCCGCACCAATGTGTCGGGCCACCATCACTGCGCCGTCAAGGCGGCCCGGCTGATGCGGGCGCGGGGCGGCGGGTCGATGGTGACGCTCTCCGCCGTGGGAGCCCACCAGTACATCGACGGCCTCGGCGCTCAAGGCATCGTCAAGGCGAGCGTCGAGTCGCTCACGCGTTACCTCGCCTGCGAGCTCGGCGGTTTTGGGATCCGCGTGAACTGCGTCTCCGGCGGCCCGGTTTACGGCGATCTGATCGAGAAGTTCCCCGAGGCCCGCGCCAAGCAGGACTACTGGGAGTCGATCATCCCCGATGGGCAGCTGTGCAACCCGCTCGAGCTCGCCGAGACGATCGCGTTCCTGGTGAGCGACGCGGCGCGCGGGATCAACGGCGCCGTCTGGATGGTGGATCACGGCTTCTCGGCCACGGCCGATGGGCAGCGCGCGCGTCGGGTCGCACCAGCCTTGGCTTCGGCGCCGCCGGCGATGGTTTAATTTTATCTGTTACCGTAGGAGAACGAGCGTGTGCTACTTCGCAACTGAGTACACGATTCATTTCGATGACACCATGGCGTATGGGAGTCATCACTTTCTCACGGGATTCAAGTTCCAGTGCGCGTCACGCGAGTCGTACCTCTTTGGCGAGGCGATCTACGACCTGCCGGGGGTCCGCGAAGCGCTCGACGGGATCTACCTGCTGACATCCGACGCGTACTCGCGTAACCTGAGTCCGACGACGATCGGCGACCGCGTCGCGATCCTGCTGACCCTCGAAGACTGGGGCCGCGCGAGCGCCCGGTTCTGCTACCGGGTCATCAGCGAGAAGGGCGAGCCCGTCGCCGCCGGCTTCCAGACCCTGGTCTGCGCCGACGCGAAGACGAGCGAGCCGATCGTGATCCCCGAGCCGCTCCGTGCGGCGATGGACCGGATGCCGGAGATCGAAGAGCCCGCGGCCGCGCTATCGTTCCGCGACCGGGCGCTCGCCGGAGGCTCGAAGACCGAATCGCTGTTCGACGCGTCCGCCCGCGACGCCGCGGCGCGTTTCCTCAGCGAGCGCTATCCGAAGCCGCAAGTCGTCGCGGTCGATCGCCCCGCCCTAGCCGATGCGGAGGTCGAGCAGCCGGCCGAGCGCGAAACCCCGGCGCCGGCGGCGTCCGAGGCTTGGGTCTTCTCCGGCCAAGGCGCCTTCGACGCCGCGCTGCTGTCGTCACGCGTGACGGCTTACCGAGAGATCGACCCCTCGAGCGAACTCGACCGTTGCGTCGCGGTGGTCCGCGCGGCGCTCCAGCTCGACCTCGAGCCGGTCCTCAGCGGATCGGCCGAGCGCTGCGCCGCGGCGGTCAAGGCGACGCCGGAACTGTCGCAGCCGGCGATTTTCATTCAGAGCTACCTCGGCGCCTGGTTGCAGCGTTCTCACGGGCTGCGGCCCGCGGTGCTGCTCGGCCACAGCTTCGGTGAGATTGCCGCGATGGCGGTCGCCGGGTGCTTCGACTTGCCGACCGGCGTCCGCGTCGTCTGCGAGCGCGTCCGCGCCGTCGCCGAAAACGCCCCCGCCGGAGGAGGCCTCCTGGCGATCTCTACCGACCGGTTGAACGTGGCGACCGAGGCGTCGCTTCTCGGGTTGTCGCAGGTCGTCATCGCGGGAAGGAATCACGATCGCCAGACGATCGCCTCGGGCCCGTTGGATCAGCTCGAAGTGCTGGCCGGCCATTTCCGCGGCGTCGGGGTGGCGTCCACCCTGGTGCCGACGCCGACGTCGTTCCACCACCCCCACCTTCGCGCGGCCGCCGAGGCTTGGCTCGAGGAGTTGCGGCGTCTCCCGATCGCAGGCCCGAGCCTGCCGGTCTATTCGCCGATCGGTCGCCGCTTTATCGACGCCAACGAAGACATCGCCGCGACGCTCACCTCACAGCTGCTGCTGCCGTTCGATCTGCAGGGCGCCGTCGCCGATCTGATCGAGTCGGGCGTCACCCGCTTCATTGATTGTGGATCGACCGGGTCGCTGGCGAACCTGCTCAAGAAGGCGTGCCCCGAGGGTTTCGACGTGCGTCGGGCCGAGCCGACCGGCGCCGCTCCCGCTACTCCTCCCGCCTCACCGCCCGCCTCACCGCAGGCCGCTCCCCCCGTCGACAGGCACGAACCCGCGGCGGCAGTCGCCGCGTCGTCGTCAGCGTCTGTCGAAGAGCCCAACGCGCTGGGGGGCGTGCCGATCGCGATCGTCGGGCAGGGTTGCCTGTTGCCGGGGGGGGCTGACTCGCCCGAGGCGTTGCTCTCGGCGATCACCGAGCAACGATCCGGGCTGGTGGATCAACGACACTTCGACCCCTATTGGTCGGAGGACTTTTACTCGGAGAAGCTGGTCTCGGACCGCTCGACCTCGCACCTGACGGGCCGGGTGAACGACGAGGACATCGCCGTTCCGGACGGGGTCGACCCGCAGTTGTTCGCGTCGTTCTCGCGGACTCAGAAACTGTTGTGCGTCGCCTTAGCGCCGTGCGTCGAAGGCCTCCGCGGCGCGGACCGGGTGCTCTGTCTGGTGGGGGCGACCGCCGACGGCTTCGAGGATCAAGACGTCGCCTCGTCGTTGCGTTACGCAGGGATCGACCCGGCGAGCGGACCCGTTGACGAGCGTCTTCACACGGCCGCCGCCGCCTTCCGCGAGCCGCACGACACCGTCCAGGAGGTGTTCGATCACTTGATCCGCCCGGGGCTGCGGGTCGTTCTGGTCGATGCGGCGTGCGCTTCGTCGCTGTACGCCATCGCGCTGGGCATGCGATCGCTCGAGGTGGGGGAGACCGACGCGGTGATCGCCGGCGGGGTGTTCTGCCCGGGGCCCGGCAATAGCTGCCTCTTCTCGCAGTTCAACGGAACCACCTCGACCGGTTGCCGTCCGTTCGACGCGGGCGCCGACGGCGTGGTCTTCTCCGAGGGCGCCGCGCTCGTGACGTTGCGACGCCTGTCCGACGCCGAGCGGCTCGGCCTGCCGATCGCCGCGGCGCTCACCGGCGAAGGCCTGTCGAGCGACGGCAAGAGTTCTTCGGCGAACGTCCCACAGACGCACGGGCAGATCCTCGCGCTCGAGCGCTGCTACCAAGCGTACGGTCTCGACCCGGCTTCGGTCGACGCCGTCGAAGCCCACGGCACCTCGACGCGGGTCGGCGACGGCACCGAGGTCGAAACGCTGCGACGGTTCTTCGCCGATCACGTCGACCAGCCGCTGCCGATCCACAGCCTCAAGGGGCTGCTGGGCCACGCCGGCTGGGCCGCTGGAGCGGCGTCGGTGATCGCGGCTTGCCAGTACCTGCGGGCCGGCTTGTTTCCTCGGCAGGCTTACTTCAATCAGCCGGCGCCGAACGTAACGAAGGCCCAAGAGACCCTGCGGGTGTTGGAGCAAACGCTGACCCTCGGCGACGGCCGTTGCCGGCTTGCGGTTGATGGCTTCGGCTTCGGCGGCGCCAACGCCCACGTCGTGCTCGATCGGCCCGACAGCCGTAAGCACACGGCCCCCCGTCTTACGGCTGTCGACAGTGGCGAAGAGATGGTGTTCGTCGCCGCGGCTTCGATCCGGCCCACCGCGACCGTTGACGGCGTCCGACGGTTCGACCGTGAGACGACCACGCCGCCCGAAGACCGCGTCATGCTGCCCGATCTGCAGGACGACCTGGACATCAGTCAGATCCTCACGATGAACCTGATGGAGGCGGTGCAGAACCGGCTCCCGCAGCTGCCCGACGGCGCGAGCCGCGAGACGGCCATCGTGCTGGCGCTGAGCGGGAAGACCGAGCGCGGCGTCGAGGCGACGATGCGGGTCTTGGCGGGCCGACTCCGTCGTGACCTGGCGGGGCTCGACAGCGAGATCGCCCGTCTGGACGACGCCTGCGAGCGCTCGCGTCCTTCGGGCGCGTACACGCTGCAGGCGATGATGCCCAATGTCTCCTCGGGGCGCGCCGCGCTGCACTACAACCTGAACGGGCCGAACTTCGTCATCGACGCCGGACAGGAGTCGTTGGAAGCGTCGTTGGACTCCGCGTCGCTGCTGCTCCGCGGAGGCCCCTGCGGTGGGACGCGGGTCGTGGTGGTCGCGACAATCGCCGCGAGTCCTTGGCGTGTCCCGCCCCTCGATGGCAAACCGGCGGAGGACGAGTTCGCCGCCGCTTTCGCCGTCACGACGCGACGCTACGCCGAGGAGCACGGCCTGCCGATCCTCGCCACGCCGCAGGAGCTGCCGTTCGATCTGGCGGCCGCTGCGCCCGAGTTGACCGCCAAGCAACGGGTCGATCGGCTCCTCGATTCCCTGACGGCCGAACCGAACGGTTCCGTCGCGGCTGAGCCCAGCGAGAACGCGGCGCCGGCTGCTCCGCCGGCGGACGCCGAGTTCCCGCTCTACGAATCGGTCTGGGTCGAGGCCCAGCCGCAAGGAAACGAGAGCACTGTTGCGACGCCTGCCTCGGCAGTGGTGATCTCCACCGGTGACGACGGCGAGGTGGCCGAGCTCATCGCGCAGATGCAGCGACGCACCCAGCGTTACTTGATCGTGGTCGCCGGCCCCGGGGCGAGCGGCGTCGCGATGCGGAGCAACGATAGCCGCGTGCTCGCGGTTGATTCCGTTGACAGCCTCCAGGCCGAGTCGGTGCTGGACCGTATCGACGATTTCGCGCCGGATTGGCTGCTGGGCGTCGCGTCGGTTGACACGTGGGATTTGCGCTCGGCACTTCATCGGACGGCCGACGAGAATCATTTGGCGGAGCTGCTCTTCCTGGTCTGCAAGCGGAGGCGGCAGTTCTTGGAGAACGGTTCGCTACAGATCGCCGCGTTGTTCCTCGACGCGTGGCGAGGCACGCCCCACGCCACCTCGGGCGGGGCGGCGGGATTGCTCAAAGCGGTCCAGCGCGAACTCCCCAAAGCGACAATCAAGATCGCCTGCACCCGCGACCGCACCCTGGGCGAGGCGCTCGAGAGTCTCGAAGAAGAGCGGCGCCTCGGTGACCGCGACAAAGAGGTGGTCTACGACGGCGCCGTGCGGAAAGTTCGGCGTTATCGGCCGACGGAAAACGTCCGCGACCCGAAGCCTCCGGTGACGCTGAACGCCGATTCGGTCGTCGTCGCGACCGGCGGGGCGCGCGGCGTCACCGCCGTGATGGTTGAGGCGCTCGTGAAGGACTACAGCTGCAAGATCATCGCCATCGGGCGGAGCGAGCTCGAACCACCGCCCGGCGATTTGAACGACCCAAATCTAGAAACGGCTTTCTACGACCAGTACGCTGAAGCGAACCACACCGCGTCGGGCGCCGACATGAAACGCGCGTACAACAGCGCGTTCGCACGGTGGGAGGCGTACGAGACGATCCGCTCACTATCCGCCAGCCAAGGGACCAGCGCCCAGGGAAGCGTCGAGTACATCGCCGCGGACATCACCGATAGCGACGGAGCGGCCCGCGCCATCGAGGCGATCGTCGCCAAGCACGGGCGGATCGACTTGCTCGTCCACGGAGCGGGGGTCCAGACCTCCAAGCGGTTGGAGCATCGCACCCTCGAAGACTTCCGCCGGACCTATTCGGTCAAGGTCGCGGGGCTCCGGAACCTTATCGACGCCTGTCACGAGCGTTTCGGGACGGTGGTCCCGGCGCACGTGCTGACCTCGGCTTACAGCGTCTTCGGCAACGACGGCCAGCACGACTACGGCGCGGCCAACGAGACCCTCGACCGGCTCTGCGGGCTCGCGGAGTCCGGCCGGCCCTGGTCGAGCATCGGCTGGCTCGCCTGGGACGGCGTCGGGATGACCCGCGGCAGCGAGTACCAACACCTGGCGGCCGAACGCGGCCTCTCGGGCGTGACGCCCGCGACGGGCCAAGCGATCTTCCGCCGTGTGATCTCCGGCGCGTCGCGGGGGACCAACTTCTTGCCAATGGCTCAGACCGAGCACGTGCGCTACGAGATGCCGACGGTTCCCGCTTCGCGGGCCGGGGCAGGGGGGCGGTTGCTGGAGATTGACATCGACCTCTCGAGCATCCCGTGCCTGCCGCACCACTTGGTCCGCGACGTCCCGACGCTGCCGGGGGCGTGGATCCTCGACCGCCTCGTTTACGCGGCGCTGATGTTACGAGGCGACTCGACGGGGCTCTCGGCGGCGGTGGCGACCAACGTCGCGTTCCACCGGTTCGTCAAGCTCATGGCGGGCCGCGACGTCCGGTTCCGCACCGTCGTTGAGCAATCGGGAGACGGCGCGGTCGCTTGGCTGCTTGGCGACATCGTCCACCCCAGTGGCGACACCTTGGCGCGCGACGTTGTCTTTGCCGAAGCGCAGATCGCTTGGCAGGCCAGCGACTCGCCCCTCGCAACGCCGACGCAAGGCCTCGGCCCGAACAACGGCAGCGACTCGGTTCTCGTCGCGAGCGATCCCTACTGCGACGGGCACCAAGGCCGCGTCGCGCTGACGGGCCCGTTCGATTGTGTCCGGGACATCTCGATGGGCCCGCGCGGCCGCCGCGCCGTGTACCACGCCCTCCCAGCGCATCGCAACGCGGGGGTGATCCCAACGTACTTGCTCGACTCGGCTTGGCGGGTCGGCGCGATGTACGCGAAGCCGGGGTCGGACGAGCTCTACGTCCCGGTGCGGATGGGCCGGCTCGTGCTGCCGCTCTTAACCGATGCCCGCTCGGCGGACCAGCCGTGCTGGGAAATCCGCACCAGCGCGCCGCGGCTCGTCGAGGGCCAGGTCCGCTGGGACCGCACCGAGGCGTTCAGCGAAGCGGGCGGAACGGCGCTGGTCGTTGAAGACTCGCTCGCCGCCAAGATGGACTGATCGGCTCGCCGACGATTCGACTCGCAGATCGGCCCGGCGCTGCTAGCACCCGGCGCTAAACCGTCGCCGTCGTATGCCGAATGGTCCGTTCGCGTTGAGTCTACCGGTTCGAATGACAAGGGTGCGTAGGGGTTCTCCCCCTAACCGATGAGTCCGGTAGGCCGAACTGGGCGCGTCGTGTCTCAGTCCGTCTACGAAGGGAAGCGGGGCTCAGACACGGAAGCCTGAGCTCGCTCTGACACGCCCTCAAGACAGGGCCCTCGAGACAAGGATGTCGCGATGCTGCGCTCACGCCCCGGCCTTTTTTTTGGTCTCTCCGCCCTCGCCTTCGTCGCGTTGGGGTCCGAGCGGGCAAGCGCTCAAGGCATTTACGCCCCCGGGATCGGCCCGGTGAACCGCTCGATGGGGTCCGCCGCGGTCGCCGCCCCGCTCGACGGCATGGGGGCGATCAACTGGAACCCCGCCACGCTCAGCGCCTTCGAGCAATCGGAGCTCAGCTGTTCGGTCGAATTCCTGATCCCGAACATCGACGCGTCGTCGTCGGTCGCCGGCCTGGGGGCGGGTTCGACAAGCTCCGAATCGGGCGCCACCCTGCTGCCCAACATGGCGTGGGTTCACAAGACGGCTGACCCCCGTTTGACGATCGGGTTCGGGGTTCTATCGGTCGCGGGCTTCTCAACCAACTACGACGCCGACCCGACCAACCCGATCCTGGCGCCGCAGCGGACCGCCGGGACGTTCCCGCTCGGCGGGTTCGGGCGCGTCGCTTCGGAAGCCTGCTTCATCGACTTCTCGCCGACCATCGCCTACGCGATCACCGATCAGTTCTCCGTGGGAGTGGCGCCGGTCTTCACGATGGCGAGGCTCAGCGTCGAGCCGATGGTGTTCGCGGGGCTGGACGACGCGAATGGCGACACCATCTCGACCTACCCCCGAGGAGCGGGCGAGCGGTACTCGTGGGGCGGCGGCGCCAACTTCGGCGCCTACTACATCCACGACTGCAACTGGCGTTTCGGCGCCGGCCTGAAGACGCCCCGCTGGATGGAGAGCTTCCGCTTCAATACCGAGGACGAGGTCGGCAATCCCCAGGTCGCGAAGTTCAACTGGGAACTCCCGATGGTTGTCTCGCTCGGCACATCCTACAACGGGTTCGAGTCGACTGTCGTCGCGCTCGACGTCAGGTACATCGATTACGACAACGCCAACGGCTTTGGCGACAGCGGGCTCAACGCCGACGGTTCTTTAGTGGGGTTGGGATGGCGGAGCGTCATGGCGGTCGCGATGGGCGTGCAGCGTCAAATCAGCGACACCACCTTCCTGCGGGCCGGATACGTCTACAACCAAAACCCGATCCCCGACAGCGAGACGCAGTTCAACCTGGCGGCGCCGCTCCACTACCAGCACACGATCAGCGGCGGCCTAACCTACCAACCGACCCGCTGCATCGCTCTGCACACGAGCTACTCGTACACGCCGTTGTCAGAGATCAGCAGCTCGATCGTGCTCCCCCCCAACGCCCCGACGAGCACGCCCCCGATCGCCGTGCCCGGCTCGTCGGTGACAAGCTCGCTCAGCGCCCACGCGCTCGACTTTGGGGTCACGGTGCGGTACTGATCCCGCACGGTCAGCGAACGACGGAACGGTCCGTCGTGGAGGGCGACCGTTCCTCCGTTCCTCTACCGCGGGCCCTTCGCCCCGCCGGTTCTCCCCGGCTAGAATTGCGGGGCGACTCAAAAGGGCCGACCGCGGCGCCGCGCCGAGTTTGGCGTCCCGGCCTTTTGCAGTTACAACACCATCTGCCAAAGGCGTTTGGCGACGATTTGCGCCCGTAGCTCAATTGGATAGAGCACCGGTCTTCGGAACAAAAAAAGGGTGTCTCTAAACACCGAAGGAAACGCGAAAACACCTTGTTTTTAAGCGTTTTTGTGCGTAGGGCATCGGTTTAGTTAGACCCGGTAAACGCCCCTAACGGGTGTCACTGACACCCGGAACCGGTGCCCAATGCAACGACTCGCGACCGTCGTCCTCTACTTTCTAGTTGCCTCGACCGCGCACGCTTGGAGTGAGGGCGGTCACCACCTAATCGGTCTCATCGCGTTCCACCTGATGGACGACGACCAGAAAGTCGCGTTCAAGGAACTACTCGCCGAGCATCCCCGCTTCGCTGAAGACTTCAAGGCTCCGCCGAACGTCGCCACGCCTGATCGATGGCTTCCAGGCCGCGCCGGGTACTGGCCCGATGTCGCCCGCAGCCAACCGGCCTACAACCGCCCGAACTGGCATTGGGAAGACGCCGTCACGCTGGTCGTCGGCGATCGTGACGATGTCAGACTGCCCCGGCATGTCACCCGCCCGCCAAGTGGCGCCGACCTCCAAACTCGGGATCTCCATTGCTCGCAGGCAATCGAGCTTTGCCAACGGGTGATGGGCGACGCCAAACAGCCCGCCGGAGAACGCGCTATCGCTCTCTGCTGGCTCGGCCACTTGGTTGGCGACAGCCACCAGCCCTGCCACGCTGGAAGCCTCTACGCGGCCACAGCGTTCCCCAGGGGCGACCGTGGCGGAAACGAGGTTAAGACGGCGCAGAGTCGGAACCTCCACTCGCTATGGGATGGGCTTCTCGGTCCCCGCTATGACGAGACCAGTGAGAACCGACGGTTCGGCGAGATCGTCAACGATGCCGAGTTGATGGCGAGGGGGGAGAAGTCCGCCGAGAAGATGGACCCACTCGATTGGCTCGCCGAAAGCCGGCTCGCCTCGACAAAGGTGACGTACACCGCCGAGATACTGGCACCGGTGCGGGCGGTCGCTGAGGGGAAGGCGGATAGCGTGCCGAAGATGAGGGTCTCGCCCGAATACCTGGAGACCGCCGGGCGGATGGCGACGCTGCGGGCCTGTCAGGCGGGGTGGCGGCTGGCGGAGGTTTGGCGGGCGGGGCTGACCAGTACCGCTGAAAAGTAGGCCCAAAAACCAATTGCGGATGGCCACGAAACCCCTAGGCTCAGGGATCGTCTCTTTTCCCTCTGCCACGGCTCGGCCGAGATTATTTGACTGGCGTTTTAGTTAAACCTAAAATATGGTAGAACGCCGTGCTCCTGATCGCCGATATGCTCTTCCAGACTGCGAGGCTATCGAATACGCGGTGGACGCGAATGGCGACAGCCCCGTACAAGATTGGCTTGATGGCTTGCACAAAGAGATCGGCATCAAGGAAGCAAAGAAAGTCAGGAACAAGTTCAAAGCTCTCTTCAACCAGATGGCGGCCAACGGAGAGATACCGAACCCGTCTCGATTCAGCGGGGAGCGAGGCGACATCCACGCATTTAAGTTTGCCTGGAACAAACGCTTGTACCGAATAGCTTGCTTCCAAGATGGAAAGAAATGGGTTCTGACGCACGGCTTCGTAAAGCCCGGTGCGCAGAAAGGAAAAGGCAAATGGCCCACCGAAGAATTAGATAGAGCAGATCGAATCCAAGCAGAACATCAAGCAACATTCGCCACACGCCAGACACCACAATGACCGCCGAAGACTACGACGACGGAGATGACGAAACGACCGAACTCTTTCGCGAGATAGCTGTCGAGACCGTTACTGGTCTGATATGCAAAATAATGAAAGAGAAGGATGTCAGCAGAGTCGAGCTGGCCAAGCGGCTTCGAAAGACTCCCGGGTGGATTACCCAACTCTTAGATGGCGAGAAGAACAAGACCGTGGCG
Source organism: Botrimarina colliarenosi (assembly GCF_007859955.1). Lineage (GTDB taxonomy): Bacteria > Planctomycetota > Planctomycetia > Pirellulales > Lacipirellulaceae > Botrimarina > Botrimarina colliarenosi. The sequence goes on along the minus strand of NZ_SJPR01000010.1, from coordinate 22,622 downwards.
ACACTGTCTGACGTGTTTGTTGCGCTGGGGCACTCGCTTCAATTTTACGCAGGAAAACTCAACGCAGTCGAAGCGGCGAGATTCGGCGACGACAGAGCGCCGAGCCACGCGGACGCATTCGTTGAGGTGATGCAGAAGGAGTTCGACGGAAGCTTCTGCGAGGTCATTACTCCCACAGCTAAGGGCAGTTGGGACACGGTCGTAAAGCTAGGTCGGCAGCGTGTGCCTGCTGAGCCAACCACAGAGCTATGGGGCGGAACGGTCCCCAATTTCATCCCGTGCCAGGGATAGTCCATGAAGAAAACTGCCCCCGTGAAGAAGTCGGGCCGCACTAAAGCGGCAGCGGCTTCGAAGAAGCGCGCTGAGACCGTTGGGCCTTTGCAACGCGTTCAACTTCGCCTTGTCCGAATGGTGAAGTTGAATGCCGGCATTGTTGTGGCGCAAGAGGGACTTCCGACCGAGACAGATGTCGAAGTTACGGCCTCGTGCAGGGTGGAGCCGGACGACAGCGTGGCGCGTGTAGTTGTGGACTGTAAGCTTACTGGTAAAGCCGCCAAACAGGTGAGCGGTCAGTCAAAGCTGACGATGCATATAGCGTATGAGATTATTTACGGCACTGAAGAACAGGACGACGCGGTTTTGACGCTGCTAAAAGAGAGCGCCGAACATCTTGCGAATCATGCTGCGCTCGTCGCGTGGCCGTATATAAGGGAAACTGTTCAATCGACGGCCGGTCGAATGGGGCTACCTCCCATCCTTTTGCCAATCCACCACTTCGGAAGCTTGATGGCGACACCATCGGAAAGCGCCGAAGCGGCAGTCATTAATTAGTAAAAGCCCCAGCCGCCCCGAACCGGAGCGGCCGGGCGAATGGTCAGCCTAAGAGACGGCCAAGCCAGTGGCGGTCCGGACGTGGTGGCGCCTTCCCGCGTGGCTTACGGACGCTGGGCGCCCGCTTGCGTAGCGGGATGGCGTGACGCACCGGCGGGCCTTCCAGCCGATATCGCCGCAGCTCTTTGGGGTAGAGGTGTTTTGGTGTGATGTAGGTCCCCTCAACCCAGCCTTGGCTAGCACACCATCGCCAGAGCGTCAGGAACCGCTTGGCGTCGTCGATCACGGTGGCCCTCCCGACCGTCTCGGCCCTCGCTGCAAGCCACCGGCGGGCCACCTCGATCGTGAAGTCATCGGTCGTCGGTTCACGCCCTAGGTGCTCCGACAATCGCGTCGTGATGGCTCGCAAGAATCGCACCGTTCGGGCCGCCGACAACCGCCTCTCGGCGACGTACTTGTCGACCACTCTCGTCAATGGGATGGGGGTCATGACGCCGCCCCCCATCGCCGCAGGATTTGGAACAATCCACCCTTCCGCTTCCGGTCCTTATCGACCGTTGGCACGACGGCCGGCTTCCCAACCGTGGGAATGACCTTCAGTAACTGCGAAGGGTCGATGTAGCTCTTGCGTGCGATTGTCGGGTCGCTTTGCCCTAGCGACGCGCTAACGTCTCCGCCGGCCAGATGCACCTGCGTTGCGTGGTACCGCCGGAAGGAATGGAACATCGAGTTACGCCCGGTGGCGAGTCCCGCTTCAGCCAGGACGCGTTGCATCGGCTTGTAGAGGCTCGCTAGCTGAACCACGTTGAACGGCGTCTTGGGGCTCACCACCTGCAACAGTTGCAGGTCGTGAACGACGGCGTCTGTGATCGGCTTGCGCATCTCTTTGACGCCTCCCTTCCGCGTCTCGGCCCGGAAACGGATGATCCGTCGATCGAGGTCGATGTCTTCCCACGTCAGGGCGTGGATTGCGGCGTGACGCTCGCCCGTCTCGATCGCTATGCCGATCAGGGCGGGCCAGTAGAGAATTGGCCGGGATGCCGCCGACCCACCAGTATGCACGCCGCGCGGCCGCGTCCATTCTTGCGACTTCTTCGGGAACCCATGTTTCGGGGTCCTTCTGAGCGTTGGACGGCAACGCCACGTCGGGCTCTGGCGTCCCCATCCGCTTGGCGATCCATCGCCAGACGACGCAAAGCTTCTCCGCGTCTCCCCTCAGCATCAAACGGGTCGCGACTATTCAGCCCGTCTCATAGCCGCCTCGATAGCGTCTCGGATTCGCTGCCTGCAAAGGCTGGCGCCGTAGCTCGTGAGATGGTCGTCGTCGAAGTAAACGAGCGAAGCGCCATCCAGCGCGAGAACCTGGTCGCCGTAAGAATAGACATCGTGCGTTGGCACCAACTCGCAGTTGGCAAATTTCGCAGCAATGGAACGCAGCATCTCGCGCCCTCCCTCATACTCAACCGAGTTCGCAGCAGCGACGTACTTCCGAGTATCGCCATCGGGCTTCACGCCGTCGTGCGCAAGGCACATCATTGCGCTACGGTCGCCGAAATAGAGGATCGGTGGTTGTTCGATTAGTAACACCTGAGAACCTATGCTCTGCAAGAAACCAAGCAATGGTACTAGGCTCTCCCTCTGGACCTGATCCCAGCGGTTGGACAGTAGCACGACGGGTGGCCGCCAAAGCGAAAGTGACCGAAACCTCGCTTGATCGTATTCCCAGACTTGGTCGCTCGGAAAGTCCGGGTCACCGCTCTCTCGTCGTTCGATTGGAATAGGAAAGCCGCAGTCGTCCCCTTCAATGGCGTAGATCGAGGCTGACACTTGTAGCGATTCCGCAATCTTGTCCACGATGTACGCCCAGCACGTCCCATGCGAGTCGCCGAGCAAGACAATCTGCGGGTCGCCAGAACCGTGTTGTAGGAGAACGCCTTCCTCTCGATATGCTATTTTCCACCGTGAATCGCGAGGCAGAATCTTCAATCCCTGAAAGCGACTCAGTCCATCTCGCACAAGGGGCTTTGGCGCACTGCTGTAGGCTGGGCCATTGACGGTCCGGCTCTGATATTCCGTGTAGTCCCGCTCTGGAACTCTGGCTAGTAACCAGCAACCAAGTACCGCCAGGATGAATAGTCCGCCTGCCCATGATACGCCTCGCGGTGACCGGCGAAGCGGAGCTTCCAGCATTCGGAATGACGCAATAGAGAGTGCGACGGTGATCGCCACTTTCAACACAACGATCATTGTCTCGGAGTGCCGGCCTCGTGACCAAGCATCGACCAGTAAGAAGGTTGGCCAGTGCCACATATACATTGAGTAAGAGAGCCGGCCGATCCAACGGGCGGGTCCCCACTCCAGTGCCGATTTGACCACTCCCGAGCCACTATCGGTTCCTACCAGAATTAGGACTGCGCCGAGAGTTGATGCGGCAGCTCCGGCAAGGAAGCGATTGCTGCTTGGGCCGCCGCAGAAGACGGCGAGCGCTATCATCGCAACCCCTAGCGAACTGATGTGATTCGCAAAGCGGCCGAGCCCCGGTGCCGTTGAAGAGGTTCGTACCGTCGCCAGCAAACAACCAAGGCCCAATTCCCACGCCCGGCAGGGGAGTAGGTAGAAGGCGGACTCCAGATAGCGGTATGAGTAGAAAGCAAAAGTGATCGCGCTGACGAAAACTAGTGACGTCAATGCGACTGTCGCGGCGGTCCGTCGCGCTCGGTACAACGGGACAAGGATCGCAGGAAAAGCGAGATAGAATTGTTCCTCCAGTGACAGTGACCAAGTGTGGAGAAGCGGGGAATTCTCTGCCGCTGCGCCCCAGTAGTCGCCTGCATCCCACCAGTAAGCCATATTGGCGAAACTGCCAATCGCGGCAAGTCCTTTCCATGCCGCGTCCTCGGCGTCGTCCGGATAAAGCAGCGTCTGAGACGCAACTACGGTCGCCAGGACGGTCACGCAGACGACGGGAAGGATGCGCCGAATACGCCGTCGCCAGAAATCCGCGAAGCTAAAGCGACCAGAATCGCACTCCCGGAAGACAATGGACGAGATCAGGTAGCCGGAGATGACGAAGAAGATGTCGACGCCAAGGAATCCGCCCCGAAGCCAATTAGCGTTCAAGTGGAAGACAAGAACCGCGAGTACGGCGATTGCGCGCAGGCCATCGATCTCAGGACGGTATCGTATGCCACTCGTCATCAGCCCCTGTTTCCTCGTCGCCTTGCTGCAAAATCGGCTCTGGTCGATCAAGTGTTGCCTTCGACGAGAGACTACATCTTAGATAGAGGCAATTGGTAAGCAACAAGGGGCTCAATACCGGCGGTCGAGACTTCCCGCCCCCAATCTCTTGGGCCCGCGGCACGGCGCGCCACCGTATTTGGCGCCCTCGCCACCATAAGTGTTCAAGCGTACCCTGCCGGCATGACGCCGCTCGAACGATTCGCCGCCCTGACCGAGACGCACTTCGACATCGCCGAAGTGATCCGCGATCTCGAATCCGAATGGGGCTGCGGGGCGCCGGTCGAGAAGGTCGCCCACCGGGTCGGGCTGTCGGAACTGGTGGTCGTCACGGCCATCATCGACTTGGCGGGCGTCGGCGCCGTGACGTGGTTGCCGGTGGAGCGGATGGCGTTTTACGAGGACGGGGCGCCGGTGCTGGGGACGGTCCAATAAGCGGGCATTTTGTTGCGAATGCACCTTCGGGGGCACCGACTACAGTCGACTTTTGCTTGACATGGGCCGAAAAACGACGCCATACTCCGCTACTCTTTCGCGTGCAGTTTCTGCCACCGGAACGAGCACACTCCTCTCCCTCATCGTTGACTACTCCACATGATTCGGCCTCTTCGATCGCCAGTTGTCGTAATTTGCGGAGCAATTGTCTGCTGCCTCCCAATCCTCGCGGGCGAGTCAAGAGCTGACTTGGTCCGAACGTTCACGGCTCTAGACGGCGTGAGTCAGGCGCCCGACGCTAACGAGGTCGGAGCCGGGCCGGTTAATGTCTGGACCTTTGACGCTGGCGGGACCTCGCCTGTCAATGGAGGCAGCTTTCTTGGCAACTCAGCTGCTAACGCAGGGGGTGCTTCCGGCGCCGGAGCTGGTAACCCCGCGTGGGGCATCTACGCCAATAGTGGGGCCTTCGTTACAGCAACGGCTGACATTGCCGCACTGGCGGGTCGCAATCTGTCGCTGGCTGGTGATTCGGTATCGCTCGATTTTGACAACGGCTGGATCGATGCGAGTCGCTTTGTCGGCGTTCAATTCTTCGACTCATTCGGAGTGGTGGTCTCTCAATTTAGCTTCACTGGGGGAAATGCGAATTACTCGCTCGACGATGTCGTAACGACCGACACGGGGATTGGATTTACCGGCGATGGGTTTGAGATCAAGCTGACTCTGACATCTTCGACAGGCGACTACACTTTTGAAGCAAACGGCTTGTCATTCGATTCGAGGACGCTCAATAGCTTCATAAAAGACATCGCGTCGATTCAGGTGTTCAATGCGTCGGCCGGTAATTCGTCCAACCAAGACCTTTTCTTCAACACGCTCTCAATTTCCGCTGTTCCTGAGGTCTCTCCGACGACTGCTCTATCGCTCTTAGCGTACATCGGATTTGCGATACGTTCCCATCGCGGTTGTTCTTGAGGGGGTGCGGCCAGAGGCGATTTCAAACGTGGCTTGCCAGTGATTACCATTGGCAGAGACCCACGCCACGAGAGCGCCACGATGCCGATTCAGTTCAAGTGCGACAATTGCAGCCGCCTCTACCAGCTGCCTGATTCCGCTGCTGGCAAGCAAGCGAAGTGTGAGTGCGGGGAACTCTTGATCGTTCCACCGGCGACCGGACGGAAGCCGGCGCCGCCCAGGCCACCGCGTACGCTCAACGAGGCTGCTGCGCAAGCGAAGAGGGCACGAGAGCCCACCATCGACGCAGCGGCTTTGGAAGCATCTATCAGGGACGAGGCAGCACGCATCGAAGCCGCCAGACGAGATATCGAGCCGGACATCGTCGCAGAGCCTACCACGCCGCCACCGTTGCCGGATTGGACAAGGGCGAGAGATGGTGCCGTCAGCAGCGGAGCGGCTCGGCTGCCACATTCCGGCCAAGCCATCGCTATTGAGCAAAAGTATCCCGAACTCCGGCGACATGCAGACGGTATTGAGTGGTCCGGGCGGCTAACCTATATCGCTTCAATCGTGCTCGCGGTTCTCGCAATGCTGTTCGGAATTGGATTTGCAATCGAGAGAAACACGTTTATGGCTATGGTGCCAGTGACGCTGATCAGTGGAGTCTTATTGATATCCGGTTATTCCGCCTACCTATTCGCCAAGGCGATGTCACAGATGCTCTACGTGTCAATGGACACAGAAGAGAATACGAGACGAACGGCTATCTCCGTGAGTTACCTGCAACGCGATTAGCTCCCGCCCCGATCCGGCCTGCAAAGCCGAACCGGGGCCAAAGTCAGATTGCCAAGAGCAACGCTCAGCCAGCAGTGTCAGGCGGCCAGCTCACGCACCGAAACAACCTCGACTGTCATCTCCTCAGCCGGCCCGACAATCCGCCGTCGTCGTTCGGCCTCCGTCCAAGTCGCTCGGATCTCCGCGCATCGCTCGGCGATCTCGTCCTCCGTCGGGTCGTTCGGTTGGCGATCGAGTGGGTCTTCAACAGGCATCGCGAACTTGTAGAACGGCGCCGGCAAAAAACGGACGCGAGAGAGGTCGCCTGACGCGACGGCGATGGGCAACGCGACTACTTCGCCGCCGATTCAACACAGCGGCCTTGAGAGCGTCCGAGGGGCTCAGGCTCGCCGGTGACGTTTCTATGGGCGTCGTCCACCTTGAGCCATTCGTCAACGGCTACGTTTAGCTGCGAGATGAACACGCCGAGCGTGTGATCTAACCCCGCCGGCTTGAGGTAGGGGAATCGACTGCGGGGCTTTGCTTTGCCGCTCAGGGTTGATTGCTTTGCGAATAAGATACGCACGACTGGTTCCTAGTGAGGGACTGGAAGAAAGTGAGCCCGGACGGTCGCACCGTTCGGCGGGTGGGTTGGGGTTCGTTTTTCGACGCGGATACGCCGCCCACTCGCCGCCGAGCTGTTGAATCAGGCGAACGCCGCGGCCATCTTCGCGGCCCTCGACTTCGCCGCTTCCTTGGCGACGGCTTCGCCCCGCTTAGACGCGGCGACTTGTTCGGTCGCAGCCGAGACGCGGGCTTTGCAATCATTCATTGCGGCGAACGCCTCGCGGACCGGGAGGGCGTGACTCGCCAGGTGCCGTAGCTGTTGTTGAGCCGCCGGGAGGTTTACCCCGCCGCCGGCATTCCAGCCGCCAGCCTGCATTGCCTCAGGGACGATGCCGAGCTTCGCCAGTCCGGCAATCGTTTTGGCGAGTGCCTTGTCGTGGGTCGTCTCAGCCAGCTCGATTCGCGGGCGTAGCTCCTCGACTTGCTTGGTTGCCAACTCAGTCCGTTGACGCCAAAGCCGGGCCGCTTGTGCCAGCAGGTCTGTCGTCGCGAATCGGCGGTTCTCTAGCTCGTTGCTCAGGTCGGCGAACGCCTCGCCGGGGTCGTCGCCAACGGCATTCGCCGCAGCCTCGACCGCCGCGTCGATTTGAGCGACTGATTCCACAAGGCGGCTGGCCCGGTCGTTGTGCTGATCGATTGCCTCGACTGTCTCCTTCGTGGTGCCTTCGTAGACGGGAAGGCTTAGGCCGCGGGTTATCTCGGCGATGGGTAGCGTTTTAGTGTGAAGCATCTTCTTTCCTCAGGGGTAAAAATGCCGATTGGATAATCGACGTAAAGCTAGGTGGGTAAGGGACTTGCGTCATTCCGCACTTCCCTTTGGTCTCGATCTTCGATTTGGAAAGTAGTACCTACGGATTCTCAGAACGGGGTTGCGGGCTCGGCTTTGGCTTCGGCGGTCTCACGGGCGTGATCGACGCGAGGTTGCTCCCGTTCGGTGAACCGGTCGGCGGCGCGGGAGGGACAGTGCAAGCCGCCCATCGATGCCAACCGCTCGGCGATTTGGGCGCGGTATGGGTTGGTGTTGCCCCACTCGCAGGCCGCGAAGGCTCGCTCGATTCGTCGGTGGTAATCGTCGGCGGTGAAGGTGTCGTTCATGCCACGCCCCTCGAGGCGAAGCCGTCCTCGTCGATCGTGTCGCGGGCACCAGCAGGTAGCACGACGTCGGCAGGATCGCCCCAGGCCCAGGTGCAGCCGCATGCGATGCACCGCTCGAGGAGGTCGTGGTCGCTGTCCGTCCTGAACACCGTGGTCTCGGGACCGACGACGGCGCCGCAGCCGATGCACCGCTTGACCATGAAGAAGTCGATCAGACCGTCGCGGTAGAACTTCAAAACGCCCCGGTCGATCGCCGTGAGTGCCTTCGCCGGGTCGGCAATCTGGAGCCGGTCGCCGTTGACGCGGATGTGAACACCACGGTCTCGGAGAATCCGAACGAGCACGCCCATCGACGCTGGAGTCGCTTCGGGAGGGGTGACTGTCATGGTCAGACGTCCTCCCAATCGGCGAAGTCGTTGACCGGGCCGTAGTGAACTGGGGGCTCGTCTGCTTGGTCTGTGGCAGTAGATTTAGCTATCTCTGCGGTCTCAGGCGAATCTACAGACCGCAGACCGGCTACGAACTCGCGGCGCTTATTGGTGGCGGTAGAGGATGTCCGCCAGGAGCCGAGCCCCGCTTTAACCAACCGGTTGATTGCAACCTCGGTGTCGGACGCGGTTTTCAATTCCTTCCGGCCGGTTTGGATCTCGCTGACGGTCAGGGCGCCGCCCTTACTGACGATCCACGCGTAGAGCTTCCGATCCGCTTTTTCTTCCGGGGTCTCGCCGGCGCCGCGGTAGAACCGGGCCGCCTCATTACCGAACCAGCCGACTAGCTCGATACCGACCTCGATCCAGTGATCGCTGATCTCGGCAGCGTCCGGGTCCTCCGTCAGTTGGAGGACAAGCGCCAGACGTACGGCGTACTCTTCAAGCTTGGCGTGTGCGGCACGCTCGCTGTCGCCGCGGGTAAGCCCTTCGATGCCGTGCTTGTTGACGAACGCCGCGAATCGAGCCCTTGCAGCTGACGACAGCGGGATTGATTGCGGGTAGATCTCGCCCTCCTGGTCAACCGCGAACTCGAGGTCGAGGAGATCCGCCACCCGATCCGCAAAACGCTTTTCGGTGGCCGGGGAGACGTCCGTGTCCGTCCACTGTTTTGCTCGCAATGGTGGCCGGGCCATCAACAACCTCGCCGCGAATCCGCTGTCCGTGTTATCGCCCTCGAGCATCTTCTCCAGAATCTGCGGCTGGATCGTCCCGGAAACGGACACCGCCGCGCGGTTGACGTACTTCGGTTTGGCGAGCCCGGACCGGTTCACTTTCATGTAGCCGGCGCCGAAACAGTTGATCCAATTTTGCGCGTCGCCGGACCCGCTGTTGTATTTGTCGAAACTACCAAGCCACGCCGCCAGCTCGTCGCGCTCTAGCAGCACGCCGCGGGGATTGTTCTGCAAGGTGTGAATCAACGACTCGACCGTCGCGTCAGAGATGACGAACTCAGCCACGACCGGCTTCTCGGGCGCCTCTGGGGGCGGGCCGCCGTCTTTTGACTTTTCCCACGCCTTTACGTCCCTCTTGTATTCCGAATCGAGCACGCTGAAAGCACTCATGCGATCCTCGTACTCTTTCATCGCCCGTCGTTGCCGCGCGAGGATGGGCGCGAGGACAAACGTCCGGCCCTGACTCTTGGTAACGCCGCTGGGAGCCACGAGGACGCACCACAACACACTTGCCGGCTTCCAACTGTCTTTGATCTTGGCAACGCGTGTCGCCCCTATGGCGCTCGCTAGAGCCGCCAGACCGGGCAGCACGACCATAATCTCGTCGCAGCCGACTGCCGAAGCCGACTCGACAACGAGATCGCGGAACGGCGCCGGCAGTAAGTGCGTCGGAAACGGCTTCCACTCCGGCGCCGGTTGCGGCGGGTCGGAAGGATCGAGCCACTCGAGGCCGGGGTCCTTGTACTTCGTCGCCGGTCGCTCTTTCACTTCCCGCGGTTCAACTCGCTGGCGTAGGTCGTGCCAATTCCAGGTGCAGGAGTTGTGGCGGCAGCCGGCGGTGTACTTGCCGTTGGGGAGTTGTCCGACGAACGCGGCGCCGTCGTGGTGGTCGCACATGGGCGAACTCACGAACTCCCACATTCGCCCGCCACCCTGCCAGCCTTGCGGACCGGTAACCTCGAAACCGTTCCGGTGAATGAAGTCCGTGACGTTGAACTCGCTACCCATCGTGTAGGAGGAGGATGTCGCCGGCGTCACGACCGGCTTGTCGACCGCGACCGCCTCGAGTTGTTCCTGACTCACGACACCCAGGTCGGCGGGGGTCTCGAGGATACGGGCCACCCGGTGCGGCCGGTCCGGGACGTTGTCGCCCTTGCAAGCCGGGGTGCCGTAGCACTTCCATATCCGCGCCGGGTTGGCGACGCTGGTGTCGATGCTGACCGTGTCGTCGCTGAATCGGTCCGACAAAGCTTGCAGCACTCGAGCGACAAGCCCGTCGTCGATCGCCGGAAGGTCGATACGGTAGAGGAGGTGTCCGCCGTTGCCAGAGTCCGCGACAACTGGATCGGGCCACCCTAACGACTTGAGGTAGCCCGCTATCGGATTGATCCGCTCGAGCGCCTGATCATGCTCGGCGTCGCTGGCGCTGATGCCCGCGGGGCGGACCGGGTCGGCGTCGATCGGCAGCCACCGTCGGGACACGATGTTGGTGTCGCTGGTGGCGCCGCCCTTCTCCTGAGTCTTCAGCCGGTTGGCGGCTCGAGCGAGTAGTTCAGGCTGGACCGGGTTCAGTGTGTAGTAAACACCTTTCGCCCCGCGCAGCTTAGTAAGGTCCGCCGCCGCCGCTGCGTAGTCGTCGAAAAAGCCGGAGTAGGTGCGTGTGTAACGCGGGTTATCGTCCCACCCTTCAAGTACCCTAATCTCCACGACAGCGCCGCCGGCGATTAGGTCGAGGGCGTTCTCGATCTCGTGTAGATCGAGTTGTTCGGCGTAGGTTTTTTTGCGTGCCGTCGGCTCCGCATGGCTTAAGATGGTCATAGCTCTATCGGCCCGCGCGAGCCCCCCTTTTGTTTGCGAGACAAAGGGGCCGCCGGGCCTTTTTCCTTGGTGGAAAGGTGGCCCGGGCGGTCTAGAAATACGTCGTGACGGTCGTCGGCTTCTTCGCGCGCCTTTTCTGTGGCGCCGGCTTCGGCTCCACAACGGCACGGGAACGCTCGAACGCAGTCACAGCGTCGGCGTCGATCAGATAACGTGGCCGCTCACCGTTGGGATTGGTGGCCGCGTTGATCGCTCGAAGCTCGCCGGAAGAGATCCAGGCGAGAACTTTTTGCGGCGAGACTCGCCACAAACGAGCTAACTCGGGGGGGGTCAGTTTGCGACTCAGCCCCGTTTCCACAGTCGGCGCAATGTGCGCCGCTTCTTCCCTTCGCATCTTCGGTGTCTCCGTCATGGAGGACACCACCACCTGACCTGATGGCTTTGATTGTTGAACAGCACCTTGCGCAGCTATCGCACTACGCTCCGCGGACCGTTTGAGCATTCTGGGGGATTCATTTTTGTTCTTAAGAAGCGATAGCAGAAGTTGTAAGGTGTGCGACTAAATCTACCCTACTAGGACCTTGCCGTCAATCTAATCGCGACCCGGGGCGTGTGTAACCCCGTCGCCTACACAAAACACCCAGCCCCGAACCGCGTCCACAACCGCCCGAAGCCGATCATCGGAAACACCGTGGCGGTAATTTGCCGCCATCGACATATCAACGTGGCCCATGATCGCGTTGACGGCCACCTGGTCGGCCGTGTCGCCGGCGACGGTCTCGAATGTGTGACGTAGGCCATAGAAGCCGCGGCCCTTGCGGGTGATGCCTAGTTTTTTTGTGAGTTTGGCGAACTCCTTCGATAACGTGCTGTCGTAGGAACCAGCCTCTTTGGCGTATGGTTGCCCCCATCGGGTGACGAACACCAAGGCGCCGCTGCCGTCCTTAGTAAGCCGGCAATTATCCTTCCATGCCTCGAGCGCCGTGATCGTTTCAGGCCATAGAGGGATTCGCCGCGGGACCGCAGTTTTGGGGCGGGGGAAGTCGATCCAGCCGGCATCCGTATCGAACGAGGACCAGGGCAGCTTTCCGACGTCGTGGTTCCCGAAGCCGCCATTGATCCCGAGCAGTATCATCGTCCGCAACGGCTCGGTGGCCGCGGCTAGCAACGATCTCACCTCGTCAGCCGAGAACACCTTGGCCGGCTTCGATTGCTTCTCACTGCGCAGGGACTTAGCTGACGGCTTCTTGAAGTCTGGCCCGAACTTGACAGGACGGTCGATCAAGTCCGACTCATACGCGTACTTGAAGGCGGACCGGACCCCCTGAATCCTCTTCGACAAGCCGATCAGCCCGACCCCCTGGGCAAACTTCCTTCGCAGGTCAACAAAGTCCGCCGGGGCGAGATCATCAACAGCGCGATCTCGACCGAGGTGATCTACCAGCCGCTCGGCGACGTCGTGCAGCTCGTCCCAAAAACGTTGGGACACCTCGCCCGATTCGACCCGCGACTTCTTGGCCGACAAGAACGCGTTCACAACGTCCGCGACCGTCGTGACACCCGTTGACACCCGCGGGGTCCGGCCAGCGTGAAGGGCGCCGGCTTGTTCCTCGTACCTGGCGAGAGCACCTTCCCAATCGTCCCACGGCCCGAAGTAGACCAGCTTCCCGCGGATCTTCTTGGCCCACCGCTTGGTTGCGTGCGGGAAGAGGGGGAACGAAGGGTATGGCTTTTTCGGCTTCTGCGCCGCTGCCGCATTGGTAGACTTAGCCATCGCGTCTCCCTCCGTGCTAGGAATCAGGGGACGTGCCCGACGCCCGCCGGGTGCAACCGGCGGGTGTCATTTGACACCTGCGGAAAGGCTAGCGGGTGTCAAAACGGGTGTCAACGTACGAGGGCCATTCGCGGAGATTGCCAAAAACGCTTCAAAACAAGACACGCGCCCGTAGCTCAATTGGATAGAGCACCGGTCTTCGGAACCGGGGGTTGGGGGTTCGAGCCCCTCCGGGCGTACTGGCGAGCGAAGGACTTGTGCCGATTTGTGACAGGGATGCCGTCCGCGGGGATTGGCTCGCGGCGCCCCGGGTGATGGGGGCGTTTTTGAACCTTTGCCCATTGCCCCAACTACCGGCCGCACGCGCCGTCACGGGGCGACGGCCGACCTTCTTAGAGCCCCTCGCCGATTGCGGCGGCGGGGTTGAGGCGGGTCAGGCGGATCGCCTCTTCGTCGGAGAGCCCCAGTCGGTTGCGGAGATTCGTGTAGGCCTGCGGGAGGCTCAACGCCGACCCGACGAGGTGCGATCGGTCTTCGGACCAGGTCGCGTAGTCGGCGTCGACGTGGACCCGCTGTCCGGCGAGCCAGTGCTCACCGACGCCGCCACCCGCGGCGGAGATCGCGTCACTCACGACGATGGCGCGATCGAGTCCTGCGGCGTCGAGGTAATTCTGCAGCGCGAAGAATGGGACGTGCACGCCGTCGGCGATGAAGCAAACCCAGAGGCGTTGCGAACAGCTCAGCACCCGTTGAATGATGTTGTCGTGCCTTGGAAGCGATAGCGGGCAGCCGTTGCCGAGGTGCGTGAACATCGACAGACCGGCGTCGATCGCTTGATCCAACTGGTCAAGCGTTGGGTTGCAGTGCCCCGCCGACACCCGCACGCCCCGATCGACCAGAGCGCGGATCGTTTTGCAGCCGTCGTCGTGTTCGGGCGCGAGGGTCACCAGCTTGGCGTGGCCGTCGCAGGCGTCGACCAGACGCAGCGCCTCGTCGACGGTCGCGGTCCGGACGGCGCCCGCTGGGTGAGCGCCCACGTAGCCGGGCTGGGGGCTGATGAAGGGCCCTTCGAGATGGATTCCCGCCACCACCCGCGTGACGTCTCGGTTCCGCTCGATGAAACGCGCCAGCTTCTGGGCCCGCGCCGCGAGCGTCTCGAGTCGGTCGGTTATCAGCGTCGGGAGGAACCGCTTGACCCCGTCGGAGTGGAGTCGGCGGCACGCTTCGAGGAACTGCTCTTCGGTCAGGTCGTCGCTGTTGAAGTCAACGCCCGCGTACCCGTTCACCTGGAGATCGATGAGGTCGCCGCACGTCATCTAGTTGCTCGTCATCGAAGTTGAGCCGGCCGAGCGGGGTTTGAGTTGCGGGTTGGGCTGTGGGGAGTGGGGCTCGTGCGCCTCCGACGACGAGTCTCGACGGCGGATGACGGTGGTCGCTGGGCTGAGGAGCGACCCCGCCGACCGGTCGAGATAGACCTGCACGTGGGGGTGCTTTTGCAAGATCGACGCCGGCGCGTCGGGCGAGACCTCTCCCTCGAATGCGGCTCGGACCGCCCGGGCTTTGCGGGCGTCGGGGACCGTACAGATGACGGCGTCGCTCTTCATGATCTGGCGGATGCTCATCGTCAGCGCCTGGCGAGGGACTTGGGCGAGGCTTGGGAACCACCCCTCGTTGAGCTGCTGCAGACGGCATCCCTCGTCGAGTTCGACTTCGAGGAAGGGCGCCTCTGTGTCGAAATCGGCGGGCGGGTCATTGAAGGCGAGGTGGGAGTTTTCCCCTATGCCGACGAAGGCGACGTCGATCCTGTGCTGTTGGATGAGCGAAGCGACGCGGGCGCACTCAGACTTAGGGGCGGCCTGGCCGTCAAGGAAGTGGTACGCGGCGGGTGGGAGCGGCAGCCGACTGATGAACCGCTGCCACAGGTAAAGCCGGAACGAGGCCGGGTGGGTTACCGGCAGGCCGACATACTCGTCGAGGTGGAACACCGTGACGCACGACCAATCGATCTCGGGCTCGGCGACCAGACGATCGAGCATGTCGAATTGGGAGGCGCCGGTTGCGACAACGATCGCCGCATGCCCCTTGGAGGCGAGCGCCTCGCGAATAAGCCGCGCCCCCTCGACGGCAGCCGCCGTGCCCGCCTGTCGTTTGTCTTCGAAGATTGAAAGTTCCATTCTGCTTCTTGTTTACTTTGAACGCTTGCTTGGTCCGCCTCGATGGACGCAGCGGAAGTTATCGGTCCTTGACCGCGTTGGTGCCACGTCGATCCCGCCGGGCGCCGACCTCGGGGTCGAACGGGGATTCTGGCGGGGCTTCGTCCGACTCGAGGTTCGCTTGTCGGAGCCGCGTCAGACGGCTGCGGAGCGCGGGTTGGTGCGGGTCGAGCTTCAGCGATACTTCTAACGCCTCGATCGCCTCGCGGCGGCGCCCCAGCTCGACGAGTGACAAACCAAGCGTTTGATGGGCGTCGGAGAGCCGGGGATCGAGGCCGATGGCCCGCAGGGCGATCTCGGCCGATCCCCGCCAGTCCTGCTCGAGGTAAGCGACGCGGGCGAGTCCGGAGAGCGCTGTGGCGTGTTCGTCGTCCAGCTGCAGGATCGCGAGGAACTCACCGGCGGCCGATTCGAGTTGGCGGAGTTTCACGAGGCATTGCGCCCGCAAGACCTTGGTCGGGATCGCCAGCGCAGCCGACCCCTCCAGCCGATCGAGCAGGCCCAGGGCGCCCTCCGTGTCGTTGGCGCGGACCTGGAGTTGAGCGAGCTTGAACAGGGCTGCGGGATCGTCGGGCGCGTCGGCGAGGTTTTGCTCTAGCAGGGCGCGGCTCTCGTCGAATCGACCGAGTTGGCCGGCGCAGTCCGCCAACTCGGCGCGGAAAGCGCGACGGCTCGCCGCGGGGAGCCCTTCAAAGGCGAGGAGCTCCGACCAGACGTCCGCGGCCTGCTGGAGCTGCCCGCCGTCCATCATCGCCAGCGCTAGATTGGTCTTCAGTTGCACCGTGGTGTTCAAGACCGTGGTCGCAAAGTCTTCGGACGGGGCTTCGACGTACCCCAAATCGACGAGGAGCTGCAGCGCGGTCGCCGAGGCGACGGGGTCGTCGTCGCTAGCCGACGGAGGGGCGCCACTGTCGCCGTCGATGGAATCCCAGCTGTCGACGTACGAAGGCTCTTCGGACGATTCGAGTATCTCTCGCCACGGCCTGCCCTGCATGTCGCGGCCGACGGGAATCCCCAGCAGGGAGAGGACCGTCGGCGTGACGTCGAGTAGGCCGGCGCTCTGGATCTCGGCGCCGCGTCGGACCCCCGGCCCGCTGACACAGACGACGCCTTGCTGGCGGTGCCAGGCGGTCGGGTTGAGAAACCCATCGACGTCGCTCCGCCGCTCGTCGCAGTGAAAGCCGTGATCGCTGACGAGCATCACGGTTGTGTCGTCGCCCGCCAGGTCGAGCATCGCGCCGAGCATCATGTCGTGGAATCGATAGCAGCCGCGCACGACCTCGCCGTAAACCTGGGCGTCGTGCTCGCTCACGCCCGCCATGTGGGGCGGGTGGAACGGCATGAACAGGTGGCCTACCTGATCAATCATGTCGTAGTAGACGGCGGTGAAGTCCCACGGCTCGTTGGCGATCAGGGCGCAGGCGACCGCGTGGGTGCTCGACGCCCGCGCGAGCAACGTCGCCAGCTGCTCGATGCGACGGTCGGTGCTTCGGTCGACCTCGCCGGCCCGTGGCACGAACGGCAAGAGGGCGTCGGGCCCCAGGTCACGAGGGTTAACGAGCAGGTTCGCAAGCAGCGGCCGCAGCCGGCTCGGGTGGCAAACGCCCTCCGCCAACGCATCCGTCCCGCCGCCCAGCGACTCGGGGTGCAGGAAGTAGTCCGACACCACCGCGCCGCGGACCGTCTCCGCTGGGTGCGTGGCGAGCCAACTCACCACGTTCGACGCCAGCCCGTTCTGGGACAGGATGTTCCAGACGGCCTTGGTGCGGCGGCTGGCGCAGGTGACGGGGCGGATGCCGCTGCCGTCCGGCAACGGCTCGGCGAAGCCGCAGATCCCGTGCTTGTCGGCGCGCTTGCCGGTGGCGATGGAGGTCCAGAGCATCGGCGACAGCACCGGCTGGAGGGTCGCCAGATTGCCGCTGACCCCTGTCTCGATCAATCGCGCTAGCGACGGCATCTGTCCGGCCGAGATCATCGGTCGGAGCAGATTCCAGTCGGCGGCGTCCCAGCCGATCAGCAGGACTTTTTTTGCGAGACGATCGCTCACTTGCAGAGCCTGGTTGGAGTTCGGGCGATTCGCACTAGCGCCGTTGGGTCTTGCGCCGACCCGCCGCCGCAATGAGGGCCACGCCGCTCAGCAGCAGGGCGCCGGGCTCGGGAACGCCCAAGGCCGTCGATCCGACCGAACCAAACTGGCCGCTCCAGACTCCTAGGTCGGCGCCGTCGACGACGCCGTCGCCGTTCGAGTCGCCGGCCGATTTGTTGGTCTGCGACGCGAGGCCAAAACCTTGCTGCCAAACCAGGAAGTCGTTGCCGTCGACGTCGCCGTCGCTATCGAAGTCGGCGTCTCCCGCGGGGCCCGAGCCGAGGATGCCGTAGATCTCGTCGTAGTAGAACGCGCCGCGACCGTAGTTCTCCATCGTGTTGGAGAAGCGGAGCTTGATGAAGGCGTTATTGGCCAGATCGTTCTCCAACGCGGCGCCCGACTGGACGAACGTGTAGTCGGAGAAAAAGACATCGTAGGTGTCGTAGCTCTCGGTCAACGTGATCGGCTCCGAGTAGACCGCGAGGCTCTCGTCTTCGCCGACGCCGGGCACGATGAAGCCGATGCCCACCTCGATCGCGATCGGCCCCTCGTACGGCAGCGCCTCGAAGACCTTGAACTTCAAATCCAGGCTCAGACCAACGTAATTCGAGAAGTCTTTGCGATACGGCACGAAACGGTCCGAGACATCCACCAAGCCGTAGTTGCCGGGAAGGTCCGAGGGGAGGTCAAAGTCACCGGAATGAAACCGGGCCGTTTCTCCCGCGGAAGCGTCGGTGGTAGGTCCGCGGTCGGTTGTGATGGTGCCAAAGGACCCCCAGCCCGGAGGGACCGATGTCCCGGGGGTGTTCTCGCGGTGCTGCTCGGGGGTCTCGAAGTCGTAGAGAAGCTCCTTCTGCGCCGCGGAAGGGGACAGCAGGCCGATCACGATCAGGAGGGCCGCCCAGGCGGGTTGGTTTCGCAGTCGGGTCATGTCGGTATCTCTTGAGAGGATAGTGATCGGAGTGTCGGGGCCGCTCGGCGTCGCCGCCGGTAGGCATGTTGGTTTAGTTCACGCCCGCCATCGCGCGATGGTGCGAGGCTCGACCGGGGTCCTTGCCCCAGTAGAGGGAAGCGAGTTGCGTGTGGGTGTCGTCGGGAAGCCAGCCTTCGCGGAGGCACTGTTCGAACTGTTCGATGGCGTCGTCATCTCGACCGCACCCGCGGAGCGCGAGGGCGAGGGCGAATCGCGCTTCGGTGTAAGCGGGGGCGATCGCCACCGCGGCCTGAGCCGCCCGGAGCGACGCGTCGTACCGCTCGGTGCTCCAGAGCGCCGACGCCAAGCCGCACAGCACGATGGGGTTGGCCCCGCCCAGCTCGTGACAACGCGTAAACGCCGTCACGGCGTCGGCTTCCGCGTCGCAAGCCAGCAGCAGGTTGGCGGCGTTCAAGAGAACCTTCGGCGTGATCTGGGCACGCGACGACAGTTCGCGGGCAATGCTCGCGGCGCCGTCACGATCGTCTCGGGCATGCGCGATGCGGGCGATGGCGAGGCGGATCGATTCGTGCTCGTTCAGCGGGTGCGCCAGGCGTTGGATCACGTCGTGGCAGACGTCGTACTGCTCGTCGCGGAGCAGGCAATCGACCAGCTTGATGGCGTAAATCGGTTCGTCCGGATAGTCGCTCTGGAGCGAGTTCCAGACCTTCGACGCTTGGTCGAGCCGGATGCTATCGGAAAGGGCGAGCGCCAGGTTGACCCGTCGGTTCCGACTCACCAGATCACAGGTGGCGTCGTCCGCCGCAACAGTTGGCGCCTCCGGACGGTCGGCAGGGGTGTCGCAGCGGGCGGTTTGTGGTGGTTGTGCGGCAGGACTAGGTTGGTGGGAATGGCCCTTGAAGGGCTCCACCGTGACGCCCGACAAGGCGCGTCCGTCGAGGTTGCCGCTGGTTGGGACGCCTAGCAGCTGAGCGATGGTTGGCGCTACGTCGAGCACCGTTGCACCGACGAGCGGGGCGCCGGACTTCACGGCGGGACCCAGAAGGCCGATCAACCCTAGCCCGCTGTTTGAAGGGTTCGAACCGGCGTCGCGTCCCTTGGCCTCCGCAACCTGTGGCGCCGACTGGGGGCTCACCAGAGCGATGGTGGTGTTGGAGTCGACCAACCGGCTGAGGTCGTCGAGCATTGTGTCCTGGAGTCGCCAAGCCGCATCGCGTAGTTCCTTCTCCGCCGCCCCGGGGAACCAGCTGGCGACACTTGGGTAGCAGACGGCGGTCAGAGCCCCCGCCAGATGCCCCACCATCGCGCAGGCAACAGCGTGGAGGGCGTCTAGCCTGCCAAGCAGCGGCTCGAGCGACGCGATCGGAAGTCCACTAGCTACAGCGACGCTTAAGAGCCGAGCGCGGCCGCGGTTGTACGCCTCGGAAGGAACCCCCTCGGAAGCGATGCCCAGGGCGTGCTCAAGTCGGTCGCGTTCGGCCGGCGACGGATCGTGATTTGGAAAGCACGACCCGAGCCATTCATCGACGGGACCGCGATCGAAACAATCGCCGCTCACCATGGCGCCTAACAGCGACTCGGTCGATCCCGTCGCGGGCCAGCCGATGACGTGCGTCGAGAGCCCGGCCTCGGAGGTCCAGTTCCAGATCGCCGTGCAGAGACGGCTGTCACTAGAAACCCGCCGCAAACGCCCCTCCGATAGCGGCTGGTCGTAGTGGCCAAGGACGCCGTGCTTGTCCGCGCGGACGCCGGTCGCGAGCGAGGTCCAGAGCATCGGCGAAACGAGCGGGCGCACCGGCGATAGCTTGCCCAGCGTTCCCTCAGACGAAAACCTACCAACCGCCGGCATCGACCCTTCCGCAACCAGGGAATCGACGGCCGGCCAATCGACGGAGTCCCACCCGATGAGCAGGATTCGACAGTAGTCTTCGCTGACGCAGGTCGTCATTTAGATCCGGCAGGGTGACAACGACGGACCGATCGGCTTCGGCGTCACGATCGAGGGGGAAGCTCCTGAGAACGCAAATCAAACAACGGCATGAGTTTCTTTGACGCCGCAAGCGATCGGCGGCTGAGCCGCCGATCGCGCGACGAAAGGCTGATTAAAAGCGCCTCTTCTCTGAACCAGCCCAACATCCTCTTCTTAAGCGTCGCGACGACGCCGACGCGCCGTGAGGGCGAGACCGCCGCCGCCCGCGGCAAGCAACGCCAACGAGGTCGCCTCGGGAACCGCGCCGGCGAGGATCGGCACATTCGGTTCACTCTGGTAGGCGTACTCGTAGAGCGTCGCGGTGTACTCCGCCGGAGACCCGCCGTCGCTGAACGTTGAGAGCCGGGCCCACCCGTAGTGGATATTGCCGTCGATGTTCAATCCAAAGCCCCAGTACTGCGGGTCATCGGGGTTCCGGAAGTTCGTCGGGTTGGTCGAAACAATGCCGCTTAAATTGGGGTAGCCCGTGCCGTTGTTGAATGGGACGGACAGCCCCGCGGCGATCTCGTCTCCGAACTCGAACGAACGGATGTAGTAGGGGTTCCCCTTCGCCGTGTTGGTGAAGTTGATCGACTGCTCCGCAGCGGGGAGCCGTTCTTCGGGCGGCTGGAACAGGTCGTTCCCATAAACGATCAGCCGGACGCCCGAATACGACAGGTTCGACTGGCCAAAGACGAAGTCGGTGGTGCCGTTGCCGTCCAGGTCGAGGTTGGTGAACGACGCCGCGGTGTCTTGCACCAAGCCGGCGCCGAGATCGACGTGAATGATTTCAGCGTCGGCGGATTGCGCTGTCGCAAAGGCGCCGGCGCCGGCCGCAGCGGCGTACGACGCAATGCGCTTCGAGAACTCCGCGTAGGAGCCCGATTGCTTGGCGAGCGACGCGAGATAGGAGTTGCGATTTTCCATGGAGGTCGTGTCTCGGGTTAGTTCTTTGGGAGTCATCGACATGAGAACGCTCACCGAGCGCCCTCGGGTGAATGGGCGAGTCCGAAGCGGCGTGGAAGTCCACACCTCACGGCCTCGTAACCGCCGCGCCTGCTGCTCCGTTCGGTTTCCTTTCCAGAGTCGCTGCGTTCCTGCTCGCCATAGGCGGGACGAAATGCCGAGCCCGGCTGCCTCTCGCCGCCCGCCTCAGTTCCTCGTCTTCCAACCGCTCCAATCAAGCCTCTCGTAGTCGCTCTGTCCGGGCTGGTGAGGAGGAGAAGCCATCGCGCCGGATGACGACGATACGCCATTCCCTTCACGCCATGGTGACCGTTGCTCACCGCCGTCCTGCCCGACCTTTCTGCCCGCAACGTCTGACGGGAACGCGGAAATCTCTCGGGTTGAGACTTCCAAATCCACCCCGCGTTCGATATTGTATGCAGAAGGTAAATCGGAATGCAATCCGCTTACTGCATAGTTTTCTGGCCAGCCAAGACTTCCTCGACCTAGCGAGCCTGTTCCGTCTTCTCACGAGGCGTGACTTCGCTTGAGCAAGGGGTTGTTCGAGTTTTCTGACCAGTCGCGCGTAGCTGTCAGTCAGTATCTCCTAGGCGCCCCTGTTGAGCGTCCCGAGACGCGTCCCGCCCCATCAATGAGGAAGCACCCTCCCATGCCTCAGGTAACACGAGTAACGACCGGTAAGCTCTTCGCGCGTCGGTGCGCGCTGGGACTTGCCGTTGTGGTCTGTTTGCCCTTCAGCGGAGCGGCGAATGCCGACGACGCGACGATTACGCTTGAGTTGACCTACGGTTCAGGCGCCGGGTCGGCAGGCATTTGGGAACTGTTCGGGCGGGTCGATTCAACGCCGGGCGGCGCCAATGGCGACTTCGGACTGTCGGCCGTCCGAGCGCTGCTGAACGACGTCGATTTTGGCGTCGATGGCAGTGCGATCTCGCTGTCCAGCGGCATCGGAGCGCTCGACCCCATCAACTCGGGGGGCGCCAACGAGCGGCCGCCTGCGATCCTGTTGGGCGATGGCACCATCGACTTGATCTATGGCCAGGACCTATCGGAATCGAACGGCAACACGGTCGCGTTCGGCGTTGGCGTCGTGGGTAACTCGTTGCTCGCATCGGGGACGTTCTCGGCCGGCATGACGCCTAGCTTTGGTCAGGACAGCTCGGGGGGGACGCCGCTCTTCACCCAAGCCCTGTTCTTGCCCAGCGGTTCGTCGCCGATCACTTCCGGGGCGGTCAGCGCCGGTAGCACGTTCACACTCGTCATCGACAATCTCACGATCCCGGGAGACTACAACGGGGACGGCATGGTGAACGCCGCGGACTACACCGTCTGGCGTGACAGCAACGGCTCGACGACCAACCTCGCCGCGGACGGCAACGGCGACCTCACCGTCAACGCCGCCGACTACACGATCTGGGCCGGCAACTACGGGGCCAACGCTTCGTTCGCCACCGCCATCCCGGAGCCAACCGCCTGCCTGATTGGCGTTTCGGCCGTGACGATCATCGTGTCCGGGACACGCCGGCGAACCCTCTGAGGCGTGGTTGCCGTTCTACGTCGCGCTGCCCGAGGCTAGCGCCTGCGGCTCAAGGAGTGGACTCCACTTGAGCCGCCGGCGCTAGTGTCCCGAGTTAGAAGTACGTTCACAGACGCGGGCGACGCGTTGGAGGATGGAGTCGGCGTCGGCGACCCATTGGAAGGGCTTGGGGTTTTGGTTGTACTCTTCTAGGTAGGCGTCGATCGC
>NZ_SJPR01000009.1 GCF_007859955.1 Botrimarina colliarenosi | reverse complement strand
GCTTCGCCCCCGCCCCACGGCCTCTCAGCTTCCTGCTAACGGCTCACTCGGCACAGCTGCGCGCTGCACAATTCGGGCGCCACCGGGGCCCGCCGGGCGCTGCACTTTTCGACTGCCGATCACACCGTGAATCGCCGCACGACGATGGAGTGCTTGTGTCCGCGGGAGTGACGCTCCACGAGGCCCTTAAGGCGTACGAGGAACTAGCCGAACAAGGCGTCACCATGCGTGTGGTCGACCTATATAGCGTCAAACCGCTAGACAGCCAAACGCTTCACGAAGCCGCGGACGCGACGGGATTTGTCGTCACGATCGAGGATCACTACCCCGAGGGAGGCATCGGCGAGGCCGTCGCTTCTGCTCTGTCAGACCACCCCATCCCGGTTTTCAAATTGGCCGTCAGCCACCGGCCACGTAGCGGCGACCCGGAAGTTCTTCGCACGGACGAGGGGATCTCTGCGAAGGCCATCGTGGGCTCCGTTTCCAACTTAGTACGAGCACTGCAGCCGTCGTATCGCTAGGCCAGCGGTTCGACGCCCTCGCTACCTTTGCCTTCTGAACACCTCCAAGTAAGAGGTAAGAGACCGGCGGGGTCAACCGCCGATCTCACTGGCTGGCATGCTACCGGATAGAGGCTACCTCGCGGCGTCGAGAAGCTCAGCTCACGCTCACCTCACAGAGTGCTCGCCGTTTCGAGTTCCTTCCATCCTTCGGCCCCGTCCGTGAAGTCCAGCACGTGATCGAAGCCGGCGTCGTCTAGCTTCTCGGCGGCCTTTTCCGAAGAATCGCACGAGGCGCTTGCGCAATAAACGACAACGGGCTGCGATTTGCCGCCCGCCTTTTCTTCGACCTGTTTGGCGAAGTCGCTATGGTACTGCGGAATGTTGACGGCCCCATCGATCTTGGTCGCCTCGAAGTTCTCGCTAGGGAGCGTGTTCACCAGCAAGAACTTTTGATTGTTCTGCCGCATTTCGGCGAGCTTTACCGCGGTGATAGAGCGCATGATCTTCTCCTCTTGCTAGGATCATTCTGTTATTGCTTGGGCGTAAGGCCGCCAACACGGCGACCCTAGACAAGTGTGCAAACGACGTTCCAGGCGAGCGGCGCGCCCGTAGGCGGCTTCCAACCCGCGGGCTGTCTGCCAAACGGTGCAGCGGCCGACGCCTGAATGGACGGGTGAATCGTCGTCAATCGGCCAAGCAAACCTCTTTCTTCGCCAGACCGTCTTTATCCGCCGCTACTTGGAACCCCATCCGTTGGGGCCTGATAGCGGGGTGGTTGATGGGCGCGACGTCTGTCGGGTGCCCGCTCAACTTGAAGCGTGGTCGCTCCTGTACCAAGAATGAAGACGACCTCGGGCGGTCGTAGAGGATGATCTGGCGTCGCTGGGCCCGCTTCAGCACCCTCCACCACATATCCGGTGAAGCGGCGTCCCACTGAAGAAGGGGGGGATGATCGCGACTACGTCGCCGTGGGAATGTCAACGCGACCTAGTGCTGGCGCGCGTCTGGGGGGACACGTCGTTGTAGAAGCTCGCGGGTGTGCCTTGTTACCTTGAGGGCTTTGGGGCCAAACCGCCACGGCTAGTGGCAAGCCTTGTTCCCGTCGAAACGACGCCTGCGGATCAACGCGGCGAGTGGCGGTAGTGCGATGAGGGCCCCGGAAGGGACCGGGACGGTCAAGGCTATGGCCGAGTGTCCGTATCGATCCTGCCAGGCGAGCAGGTCGTCGAGATTGATTTCGGTGAAAGAAGGGTCGTTCGCAAGCGTCGTGGAGCCAGCTTCGGCGTCACGCCACACGGTGTAGTCGGCCGCATTGACGAGGCCGTCGTCGTTGTAGTCACCGTGAAGGAAGCCGTCGGGGTACGCCCCTTCGACCTGGTAGCCCAGGTCGGTGAGCAACGCCGCGTCGAGGCGCGTCAGGTGCTTGCGGACGCCCAGCCGGGAATTAGGGTCGAGCAGCGTTTCGGAGACGACACCTTCCGACGCCCAAACCACTGACTGGGTGTCCTCCGCAAAATGACCCCCATCACCTGGGACAGGGCCGCCGTGCTCGGCCGTGAGGGCCGTTCCGACGAAGTCGCCGGCGAGATTGACTCCCACATAGTCCTCGATCACGGTCGAGGTCGCCCCCAGGGCGTGCATCAGTTCGTGCAGCGCGGTTCCATAAAGGTCGCGGGCCGAGCCGGCGGAGGGGTCCACCGAAGCAAGGTCGAACCCCTTCCACGCGGCGTCGGCCGCAGACCACTCCCAGTTGTCCGCCGACGAGTCGGCGGTCGGGGTCTTGTCAGGGTCCTGGATGCCGTAGCTATCGACGGGGTTGGCGCCAGGGTTTTGACCCGCGTACCAGTTGTACGCGGTGTTGAAATATACGCGTCCTCCCCAAGTGTTGAACTCGTCGCCGGCCGCGTTCCGGCGGTCGTTGCTATCCCACCCGGCCTTCGCGTTGGCAGTGGCCGCCGAGTCGAAGGCGAACGCCCCGACATAGATGACGTACTCGTTGGCGTCGACCGACCCACGATTCGTCGTGTCAACGTCGTTCGTGGAGGAGCTGTACGAGTAGCCGCGGCCGTCCGATTCGGGAGTTCCGATCAGCGTACCGCCGTCGAGATCGCGGATCGTCGCGGCCGCGATGTCGGTGAAAGTGATCGACTCTCGGAAGTTTGACAGAGGGGCCCAGTCGTCATTGGTGATGATGACCGAAAGCAGGTCGGCCGCCGCGTTCACCGCGAGGCGGCGGGCCCGGCCGTCGGGGGTCGAGGGGTCGAACCAGTTCTCGTTATGCGCATCGAGCGCGTAGTCCAGGACGATCGAGACGGCCACGGCCCGCTCCCCGGCCAGCACGCTGAGCACCAGTAGCAGTGTCGTCGTGCGCCTCATGAGCCGGAGTCGGAGGCAAATTCACCGTCCGCGGGGTGGCCCAAGTAGATATGCGTGCGGAGGTCGAGATCGCGGCTGAGGAACTGCACCGAGCCGTCTAGCAGCACCGCGAGGACGCCGCCGGGGTGCCAGCCGTAGGCGCAGTCGTTCACGTCGGCCGGTTGGCGGCTGTCGTTGTAGGCCTCCAGCTTCCCGCGGGTGGCCACGTTCGAGGGGTCGTTCGCTTCGTAGTACGCACGCGTGTCCGACAGCTCGCATTGGATGAAGAAGTCGGTCTTGTAGAGGGCGGCCTCGTCCCAATCGAGCCCGGGCGACGCGACCCAGACCGGCCACCGGGGGCCGAATGACCCGTCGTCAATGCCGTAGGCGGCCTCGCAGACGACGACGGTCTTCGACAACCCGTCGGTCACGTCCTTGAACTTGTAGCGGACTCGACGCGGCTGAGTGACCGAAAACGTGCTTCCGTCGTCGAGCTTGTACGTGCGAACGCGGCCAACGTCGCTTGGGTCGGGACGCACCAGCACCCCGGCGCGGCCGACCCCTTTGGAGCCCTTGTACGACATGGTCGCTAGACCGCGCACCACCTCAGGATTGACCGTCTCCGGCACGACCGTCGGGAGGGCGGAAGACGGGCAGACCAAAGCCGGTATCTGCTGGTCACTCGTCGGGATGATTCCCGGAGGCCCTAGAGAATCGGCGTAGTTGAAGTGGTCGTAGTACTCCCAAGCGTTCGCGTGATTTGTGAACGGCGGCACGGCGGGGGGGAAGTGATCCGCGATCAGGTCGAAGCGTGCTTGCTCCTCAATGTACGGCAGGAGGCGGGTGCACCAAGTCAGGCCCATCGAGGCGTCGTTCTGCGGATCGGAGTAGACCCCCTGCGGGAGGGCCCCTTCGGTGTCATGCACGTTCTGCATGCCGATGCCGATCTGCTTGAGGTTGTTCCGGCAGGAGGTCCGTCGCGCTGCCTCGCGCGCAGCCTGTACCGCCGGGAGCAACAACGCAACGAGGACCCCGATAATGGCGATGACCACCAACAGCTCGACGAGGGTGAAGGCGCGACAGTCACGGCCTCGCTCGGGGGATCGACTCACGGAAAGCCTCCTGCAGAAACGGTAGTTACCATGCGAGATCTGATGAGAGTCAGATCAACTCCCTGACCGCGTTCGACGGCCTAGCGCCGCCCCGCGGCTCGCGCCGCGGACGCAGCGCCGCCATTGCCGCGGCAAGGGCGCAGGTGAGCGTGGTCGGTTCGGGGATCGCCACACTGCCGACCGTGCCGTAGTTGTTCACCCAGACGTCGTAGTCCGATGGCGACACCGAGCCGGGCGTCAGGTCGTTCGGAAGAGTGATCGATGTGTCCAACGCGTCACGCCAAACGGTGTAGTCCGCCGCGTCGACGCGCCCGTCGTCGTTGTAGTCGCCCGGCAGGGCGACGGCCAAGGCCAGTCGGAGCGACGCGAGCGGGCTGAGGCCGTCCCAACCGGCCTCGTTCCACACGTTGGGATCGTCCAAGTAGCTAAGGCCCGTGAAGCCGTTGATGATATATTGCCGCGGGTCGAACTCGGAGTCGTTCCGGACCACCAACTCGGCGCTGTACGAGTTAAAGATTATGAGCGACTCGCCGTTGGCGGGGTCGATCATCTGGGAGGACCCGCCGGTGGGGCCAGAGTCGATCAGGCTCGCCGAGGCCGAGTCTTCCAGGATTAGATCGACGCCGTCCTCGATCGTGTCGGCCAACAGTGTTGATGTGCCCTTGAGGATCAGCCTCGACCCCTCGCCGCGGTTGCCGGCAAAGCCGTCTTCAATGTCGGCCCGCCCGCTTTCCAGGACGATCGCCGTGTCGGTGACGGCATAGTCCACCTCGTAGCGCATGCTAAGGCGGTCGCCGGACTCGAAGGTGGCCCCCTGGACCGAGGTCACCGAGTTTTCGACCACCAGGATGTCGAACGCCCGCAGCGTGGTGCCAACGATGGACACCTCGGCGCGGTCTTGGAACTCGATGTCGTCTCCCTGCGACTCGAGGAGGCCGCCGTTGAGGACGGTCGTCCCTTCGAGGATCACGTCGGCGTTGGCGATAATGCTGGCGTCGGTCAGCTTGAGCCCCGAGCCGGGGTTGAAGTCGAGTTGGCCGCCGAAGTCGGGCAGCGTCAGCAACGAGCCGGGGGTGAGTTCCAAGCTGCCGCCGAAGCCAAAATCGATCTCCCCACCGGAGGTTGTCACCGAGGCCCCGTCGATAAGCAGCGAGTGATAGATCGCAGACCCGGCATTGATCGTGTCCGATGGGGCGGGTGCACCGTCGGCGTCGGTCCAATTGGACTCGTCGAAGAAGTCGCCCGCCGCGGGGCCCGTGTAGGTATAGACCGAGGGAACTAGGCCCGCCTTCTCGGTTGTATCGACGGCGAACAAGTCGACCACGCCCGGCGTCGTCATGGCGCCAAGGTAGAAGACCCGCGAGCCGTCGGGGTCGAAGACGATCTGGCCCCCTTCGTAGACCGACTGGTCGCCTTCGCCCAAGGAGGTGTTCACGTCAAACTGCCCCGAGTTCGATGGCGGGGGTTCACTGATTCGGACACTCGGCCCCCCCGCGATCGGCTTGTAGAACAGCTCGGTGGTGGCGCTCGTGTTCTGTCCGGCCGCGTAGGCGACCGACAGCCCGTCGGGCGAGACCGCAAAGCTAGTGACGTCGCCCGCGAAAGGTAGCGGGTCGTTTAAGCGGACCGGCACGCCGCCGGTGAGTGGCAGGGAGAACAGCTCTTGCTTGCCGACTTCGAGGTAGTCGGCGATGAACAGCACGGACTGCCCGTCGGGCCCGGCGGCCAGGTGGTTGGTGATCGTGAAGTCGTGCCCCGGAGCGGTGATCGGCACCTCAACCGATACCCCGCCGGCCGCGGGAACGGTGAACAGCTTCGGACGGATGTTGTCGCGGCTCGACGCGTTCACGACCGGGTTGTCCGGCGCGTAGATCACGGTGGCGCCGTTCGGCGTGAGATCGAAGAAACCGAGGTCGAGGTCGCCATCCACCGACGACGTCACCGCCGTCGCGGCCCCTCCGCCCGCCGGGATGCGGTAGAGCACGTCCCAGTCGGGACGGGGGATGAACGGCACCGGCGACCCGGGGAACGCCGGGACCGACCCGTCGAAACCGGCGTTGCTGTTGAGGAAGTACAGGGTGGACCCGTCCGGGCTGAACTTCGGCGCGAAGTTCCCGTTGCCGGGCGAGACGAGGTTAGGGTTGGGGTTGAAGAACCCGTTGGGGGCGCCGCCGCCCTCGCCCGCTAGCGGGACCGTGTAGAGGCGGTTGGTTTGTCCGAGCGCGTCGTGCGTGGCGAGCACCGATCCCCCGGGTGTGAGGACCGGGGTGAAGTCCGTGTCGTACACGATGCCGGCGTTTGTCGTCGTGATCTGGGTGACGTTCGCCGTCCCCGTGACGAGGTCGGTCGGAACCGTAAGTCGGTAGAGCCGGTCTCGGCCATTCGCCGCTAGCGCCGAAGAGAACACCCCGTTCGCGATGATCGTAGCGCCGTCGGGCGTGATGGCGATGTTGGAGAACTCCAACTCGGTGGTCGTCGCCGGGCTCGTGCTGATCCGCACCGCCAAGGCCGGCGACGCCACCGCCACGCACGTCGTGGCGAGGGTCGCTGCCAGCCACAAGTCGCCTCTCATATCGTTTGCCTTTCGGAGCAGAATCAAAGGAATGCCAGGGTCGAAACCACGGGCGCGCGAGACAGCCGCCGAGGGTCCGTCCCACGGCGGCTGCCCGCTTTGGTTTTAGCCCCGATGGCGGCGGCCGGTGGCCACCGCGGCGATCCCTAGCAGCGCGACGGTCGCAGCGGTCGGCTCGGGGACGAGCCAGAGCGTCACGGCGTCGGTGCCATTCCAGTCGGATACATTCCATGCGCTGGGGTCGTCGAGGTACGACAAACCGGTGAACCCGTTGATCAAGAACGGAGTCGCGTCGTTGAGGATATTGGTGACGACTTCCAGCCGAACACCGTAGGAGCCGACGGTGATCGTCGAGTCATCGTTCGGGACTAGCTCGTCCGGGAAGACGATCCGCTCGCCGCCAGCCCCCATCCTGGCGATGGTCGTGCCGAGCAGAACGAGGTCGGCGCCTTCCTCGACGCTGTCAACGACTAAGAGCGACGCGCCGTCGAGGGTGAGCTGCGACCCCGCGCCCGCTAGGGCGAACACGTCGTCGATGTCGCCCTGACCCCCTTCGAGTTCGATGAAGGTGTCGGTCATGGTGATATTGACGTTCTGCCTAACGCCGAGCCGGTCGCCGGAGACAAACGAGGCCCCGCTGATCGATCCGTTGAAACCGTCGAAGTAGATGTTGTCGAACGCGGTAAACGAAGTGCCGACGATCGACAGGTTGACGAAGTTGTCCTGGAAGGCGATGTCGTCTCCATTCGACGTCACGGAGCCTCCGTTGAACAGGCTGACACCCTCGAAGTGGATGATAGCGTCAGCCGTCAGCGTCGAGTCGGTCATCGAGAAGGTCGAGCCGGAGTTGATGTCGATGTCGTTCCCAGCGCCCGTGACGTTCAGGATGGAGCCGCTGAGAAGCGTGAGCGATCCCGTGCCGAAATCGACCTCGCCATTCGCCTCGACGGTATCGCCGTCGATGATGAGGTCCAGGGCGATCGCCCCCGTTGTGCTGTTGGGAATCAGGTCGCCGATGGGGCTCATACCCGTTCCGTCGACAGCGGTGTTCCAGTTCAACTCGTCGAAGAAGTCGCCCCCGAGGGCTCCCACGAAGTAGTACTGAGCGTGGGCGGCGCCGGTGGCAAGTAGGAACATCGCCAGCGCGGGCGTGACAAAACGCAGCGGATTGAAATTCATGAGGTCAATTCTCGAGGGCTGAAGGGGAGCAGCGGCAGCAGCTGCGGGATCGAGGACGCTCACCAGCAGTCCGGCTAAGTCCGTGCAGAAATAACGAGCCTTAATGTGGGGCCGTCTGCCTTAGTGGGGGGCCGTCGGGCAGTCTGGGAGGCTCACAAACGGCCGCAGAGGACGGCGTGGCGTGGGGAACGGCAATGGAGGGCGGAAACACTGAGGTGCTGTTCCGTCGAGCGGTAGTCGACGACCGGCGATCGCCAGCCGTCGTGACCGTGGCGTGCCCGCCTGAGCTAAACCATCGGCCTAGCCCGAACTATAGGCGTCGCCAATACCGCTGTCACTCATTTTCTTAACAGATTTCGAGGGCGGCCCCCGAGTCCCGTTCGATTGCCAACCCTGTGGGAAGAGGCCGTGACAGCGACACGGTTCTGGTCACGGTGCTCGCGGTCATCGATCCCTGAACCGACCGAGTACTCATCCAGCGGGTCGAGACCCCCGTCGGCGGGGATCGCCTAGCCGGAAGGGGCAATTCCCGTCACGGCTCCTTTATTTCAAGTGATTTGGTGGCGCGTCGCTGCGCCTCAAGATGGCGTCTGACAGAAAAACACGGCTCAGGCTGGTCGGTCGCGTTTCCAGACCGGGGAGGATCACCCCCCGAGGCAGTTTCACAACCGGCTGAGGCAGATCATCAAGCAAGCTAGCTTAACGAAGCCCTGGTAGAGACGGGCGCCGACATCGTAGCGGGTGACGGTGTGGCGGAAGTCGTGCAGCCAAGCGATGGCGCGTTCGATCTTCCAGCGACGCCGCTATCGCCTGAGTCTCCGTCCGTCTTGCGCATTCTTGCCGACATGGCCATTGCGGTGCGGGTAGACCAATTCAATCCCGCGTTCGGCGAACCGCTTGCACAGCGGGGTGCTATCGGCGCCCCGGTAGGAGATGCCGTTGCCATCGGCGAACCCCATGACCTTGGTCCCCTTGCCCCGACGGCCTACCGTCAACAACACGTCCTTCGTGTGTCGCCTCTACTTTGGCGGTAGTCCTGCCGGCTCGGAGAGGGGATTCGGGGTTCCGAAGACGGTCTGCTTATCGCCCTGTGCCGCCATCCACTCTTCAAGTCGCTCGCGGAGTCGGTGAAGGCGATCCGCCAGTAGCGGGTCGTCCGCCAGATTATGCGTCTCGTGGGGGTCGGCTTGAAGGTCGTAAAGTTCCTCGGCGGGACGCTCTTGGTAGCGGCGCACCTTTTCGGCAGCGGCGTCGTCGTGCTCTGCTTTGCGCTGCCAACTCCGCCAGTAGCCGCCGTCTTTCTTGACGAGCGTCACGTGCGACTGGAAGCGGTACTCGGGGTGGAGGTTGAGGATGTACTTGTATTGTCCGGCGCGGATGCTGCGTGAGGGGTAGACGTTGAAGTTGCCGTCTCCGCTGTGGGTGGTGTAGATCACGTCGCGATGTTCTTTCGCATTGCCGGTGAGAACCGCGAGGAAAGATCGGCCATCGAGCGATTCGGGGGGGGCGCCCCCGGCCGCATCAATGAGCGTTGGGAGGAGATCGACCCAAGAGACCAACGCGTCAGTGCGGACGCCTTCGGCAACACGGCCTTTCCAAGCCACGACGAGCGGCGTGCGGATGCCGTCGTCGTAGAGGTTCCATTTGCCAAAGGGCCATTGGGCGCCGTGGTCGCTGGTGTGGACGAAAAGCGCATCGTCGCCGAGCTTGGCGATCGCGGCGTCGTACGCCATGCCGAGTTCATCGTCCATCGCCCGGACGGCTTGCAGGTAGCGAGCCCGCGCCTGGCGTGTCTTGGGGGTATCGACTTGCTAGTCGGGGACCTGCACGTCGTCGGGCCCGATCGTGGTCGGCTTCGGCCAGGGGACGTGCGGCCAATTTGTTCCGATGAACAGGCAGAGTGGCCGGTCGCTGTCGCGGGCCTCGAGCCATTTGACGGCTTCGCCTAACGCGATGTCTTCGTGGTAGTTGAAGTGCTTGGCGAGGTCGAACCCGTACTCAAGGACCTGTTTGTAGTGGGCAACTTTTCCAAACGAGACGACTTCGTAGCCAAGTTCTTGGAAGTAGGCGGGAAGTCGCTTCACCGCTTTGCGTGGCCTGACGTGGTTCGCCTCGGCGCCGTTGCGGGCGGGCATCAGGCCCGTGAGTAACGCAGCCCGGCTTGGCGCGCACGCCGGCGAGACGACGAACGCTTGATCAAACGTCATTCCCTGTGCCGCGACGCGATCCATGTTCGGCGTGGCGATCTCGTCCGATCCGTACAGCGAAGAATCGAGCAGGGTGTGATCGTCGGAGAGGAACACCACGATGTTCGGGCGATCCCCGGCGTGGGCAAGCAACGCTCCCAGTAGGAACAGAGTCGATGCGATCGATCGCGTCATGAGGTGCTCGGGCCGAATTCGTGTCGTTAGGTTGCAGGCCGTCATCATACTTCGGTAGGCAGTTGTGTCGTCGCCCTAATGAAAAAGAGCGGGCGCTCTTGAAGAGCCCACCGCTCCGTTACGCCAGAACCTGTGATGGTCGTTCCCCTACTAGAAGGGGCCGCCCGTGTTGGCGCTCTGATCAACAGCGGCGCCGGCCTCGCCGGCCGCGATCGTCGCGAGCGCTTCGAGCACGAAGATATCGGTGTCCGTCGACAGCAACTCGACGTGGCCGTCGAGGAAGGCCGCTTGGATCCCGCCGCCGCTGTGCGTCGACGCGAACGAGTGGGTGCAGGCGCGGTCGTTGATCCCCTTCTTGAGGCACTCGTCGTAGTCGGCGATCCCGAAGGCTTTGAGGTAGACACTCGACGAGTAGTTGGGCGAGAAGATGGCCGCCATCGCGGGATAGGCCCGCCAGCTCCCCCAGGCGGAGTAGTTCCAGAGGGCCGTGTTGGTCGACGAGAACACGTTGGCGGTGTGGTACTCGCCGATCGCGAGCGTCTTGTTCGTTCCGTCGGCTACCTTCTGCAGGGACACGCGGTTCATGTTGCGCGGTTCGTACACCGTCGTAAACGGCCCACGCTTCAGCTTGCCGTTGGCGTTGTTGGAGAGGGCGGTAGGGGCCCCCGCGCCGTTGATGACGCTGAGCACACGGCCCCATATATCTCCGCCTTGCGCCACGCCGCAATTGGCGCGATAGGACGACCTCCCGAAAGGAATTGCGCCCGTCGGATCGGGGTTGTAGCCGCTCGGCTGGCTATCCGAGGGGCAGATGAACTCGGGCAACTCGAGGGTGATGAGATTCCGGTTGGGCAATTCGTCGAGCCGCTTCGTGCTGTCGAACTGATTCTCTAGCGACTGGTTCTCGATGTAGGGAAGGATCTCAACGTACCAAGTCGCCCAGACGGCCACAAAGTTGGTGTCGCCCGGAACCTGAATCGGGTTGTCGGTGTTCGAGTTCTGGAAGACGTTAATCCCCGCAGGAAGTTCTCCCCGCGCCGACTCGTAGTTCAACGACGCGAGCATCTGCTGCTTGAGGTTGTTCGTGCATTGCGTGCGACGGACTGCTTCGCGAACTGCCTGCACCGCCGGGAGCAACAGGGCGACGAGGATGCCGATAATCGCGATGACGACCAGCAATTCGACGGGGGTGAACGCGTTGTGGCATTCTTTGCGGCTGGGGTCTTCCATTCCTGAATCCTTCTTGATCATGAGGTTTCAGCGGGGGAGCTGCCCCGCTTACCGGTTCTCGTCAGCCGTTGCAATTCGGTACGCGGTACGGTCTCAAGTGACCGGCGCGTCAAATCTCGCCGAGTTACTCTTATGCTCGTCGTTAGCGGATCGTTCGTCGGCGGCGGAGTGGCGTGAGGGCGCACCCGAGTAGAGCGGGGCAAACCGTCACAGGCTTGGGGACCGAGGCGATTGGCGGCACGGTCAGATGGGAGGTCGAAGCCGCGGCCAAGCCACGCAGGACCACCCAATCGCTCGCGTCGGTGTCGCCATCCAGGTCCAGGTCTCCCAACGCCAAAGACAGGTAGTCGCCCACTTGCGGGCCCGATCCGGGCAGGTCGTCCTTCTTCGAAAGCCAGCCGGTGATGAAGGTGTTGATGTCGGTCTGGTCGAAGTCGCCGTCGAAGTCGATGTCGCCCGCCACCCACTGCTGAGAGTTGTGGCCCGTCGAGGCGTTCAGCGTGAATCCGTACCCGCTTTGGGCCGGCAAGAAGACGTCGGTGAAGTAGCCGTTGTCACGGGCGTAATCAAACTGCCCATAGAGCGCGCCGTCGTCGGTTACGAAGAGCTCGATTTCGTCGATTAGACCCGAGAAGAAGGCCGGCGGTGTTTGCAGGTTCGGGTCCTGGGTCTCGCCGGTGTCGACCTCGGCGTTGGCGCCAACGAGCAGGTTGACCGGACTGGTCGAGTCGTAGAGCGGAAGCTGCGATGAAATGGCCAGCCCGTTGACGTACATGACCGACGCTTGGAGCCCCACCGAATCGTGCACGAGCATCACGTGGGCCCAGGTGTTTGGCTGCACGGGTACGTTCGTCGTGATGCGGTCTTCTCGGGTCTCAGCGATCCACGCCCCGGCGGTGGTGATGTTGAAACCATGCTGGTCGGCGTCGTCGATGACGTACTCGGCGACCCCGTCGAGGTTGGTTGGCATGACCCACAACTGCATGCCGCGATCAATGGTGCTGTAGCTGACCAGCGACCCTGGCGCCGCGACCGACGGGTCGTTGAGGTTCACTGCCGCGAGGTAATCGTCAATGCCGTCGAAGCGGATCCCGAACTGATTCATCGAAGCGGCGCCGGGTACAGGGGCGGCCGGATTGCCACCAACCCCGTACTGGGCATAGGTCGGCAAGCCCGTCGCACCGAACGCGGCGAGGGGCTGGAAGGTGTCGTTGTTCGTGGCGGCGCTGTCGTAGGTGGCGGGCCCACCACCAACGCCCGTCTGGCTGTTGCCCGAACCGACCAGCGCCCCGTTCGAAGCGTTCTCGGCATTCCCACCGCCGGAGAACAGGAAGTCGTCGCCCATCTGATACCAGCGGTCGAGCGTGTAGGCGCCCTCGGCGTCGTCGCAAGGCAGCAGAACGCCCGACACCACGAAGGCCCCGAGCATGACGGGGAGGGAAAGCTTGCTCATCGGTTGTTGGTGCATGGGCCCGTTGTCGGTCGTTGGCTTGGCAGCGGCGAGCCGGGCTCGTCACCCGACTCGATCTCAGATTGCTAGCGCAGTTGTGGCCGCCCGAGTTACTCGCCAAGCCTGTTGGGAAAAGGATTGTCGGTGTCGCTGAAGTCGATGGGTGGACGTGATTGACGCCCGCAGTACGCTCCCAAGGCTGCCGAGGCGAGGTTTTCTCATAGAGAAAGCCGCCACGCAGCGAGCCAGGAGCCTGGAACCAGCCAAAAGGGAGCCGATTGCAGGTGCACCGCAGGGGCGTTTGCCCCCCTTACGATCCGTCGACAAGTCGTGGGAAAAGGAACTAGCGTGTGGAACGCCGCGACAAGAGAGACCGGAGGCCTGATAAGACGCCCCTAACGTCGGATGGCCGTCGCAGCCTCTCTCCACCCGTAGAATAGGACCCCGGTAGCGGCGGTAATATGATTCGAAAAAAGACCAAAAAGCAGGATTCTCTGGCTAAGACGCCGCCACCCGGTTCAGAGGCGTAATGGTCCGGCCGCCTCCGCTTGGGGCGGGGTCACAGGAGCGGTTGACGGTCCGTCGCCGGAACCAGTCGGCACAACCAGTCGGCACAACCAGTCGGCACAACCAGTCGGCCAGGGGGGGGCGGCCTCTGCTTTAGCGGCAGATCGTCGAGGGCCTTCAATTTGCCGCTCAGATTTCTCATGCTCGATTGGTATAGAGAATGCCCCCTGCGACGCCCTCGGCGTTGCGGCTGGCCCGCGGCCTTTGCAGAGCGCCGCTCGTCTTCTCCCCCACGCCTCCGGTTGTCGTATGGCCCGTCTCCGTTTCTTTGCCGCCCTCGCTGTCGTGGGATTGGCGGGCACGGCGGTGGGTCGGCCGAACCTCGTTCTCATCCTTGCCGACGACTGCACCTGGCGCGACCTCGGGTGCTATGGCGGGCAGGCCCACACGCCGCATCTGGACCGCTTCTGTTCGGAAGGGATGCGGCTAACGCGATGCTTTCAAGCGGCGCCGATGTGCTCGCCGACGAGGCACAACCTCTTGACCGGCCTCTACCCGGTCCGGAGCGGCGCCTATCCGAACCACACCTTTGTCCGAGACGGGGTCAAGAGCCTCGGTCACTATCTCGGCGATCTAGGATACCGGGTCGCCCTCTCCGGCAAGCGGCACATCGCCCCGCTAGAAGCCTTCCCGTTCGAGTACTCTGGCGGCGCTAATCCGGACTTCGCCGCTATCGACAACCTCATGAGCGAATGCTCTGCGGGTGGTCAACCGTTGTGTCTTTTCGTTTGTTCGAACGAGCCCCATAGCCCTTGGAACAAGGGAGACGCCTCGGCGTATCCACCACGAAGTCTTGAGCTTCCTCCCTACAGGCAGGACAGCCCGGCGCTCCGTAAGGCCTACTCCAAGTACCTCGCCGAGATCACCTACTTCGACTCCCAGGTCGGGAGGACACTGACTCTGCTTGAAAAGCACGGGCTGGTGGAGAACACGGTCGTCGTGGTGCTCTCCGAACAGGGGAACGGGTTCCCCTTCGCGAAGTGGACGTGCTACGACGCCGGGCTGAGGTCGGCCATGATGGTCCGCTGGCCCGGACACGTGAAGCTTGGCAGCGAGAGTGACGCCCTCGTCGAGTACGTCGACGTGGCGCCGACGTTCATCGAAATGGCGGAAGGAACTCTTCCCGCCGAACTCGAAGGGAAAAGCTTGGTCCCTCTGCTGCGAGGCGAAGTGGACCGCCACAAGGAGCATGTGTTCGGCGTCCAAACCTCGAACGGAATCTATGCCTTCGACGGCCTCTACGGCAGGCGGTCGGTCCGTTCCGAGCGTTACCATCTTATCCACAATCTTGGCCCGTCGGCACGCTTCGACAACGGCATCAGCAAGACGCGTTACTTCGCCGACTGGCGGCGCGCGGCGGAGGCAGGAGACGATGACGCCGCGGCAATCATTGAGCGATTCCACCAACCGCCCGAGTTCGAACTCTTCGACACCGACGAGGACCCCTACGAGCTCCGAAACTTGGCCGACGACCCAGGCCAAGCCGAGCGGCTCGCCGAGCTGCGAGAGCGTCTCGCGGCGTGGATGGAGAGCCAGGGGGACGAGGGGCCGGCGACCGAGGCGGCCGCCCTCAGCCGGATGCTCAACGGCAACCCAGCGGCCCGCGCCGCCGCCCGCGCACGGAATTAGGGACTACGATACAGGCCGGCCCCCAGATACCTCATCGTTCCGCAATCTCGACCCCTCTATCTCTCCATGCAACCGAGCCGTCGCCGATTGGTGGGAATCCATGTCTTGTGCTGCTTGGCGATCGCCGCCGGGTGCGCGTCGGCGTCTTGGTCGGCCTTGGCGGATCAGCGGCCCAACATCGTCCTCATCCTCGTCGATGATATGGGCTACTCAGACATCGGTTGCTACGGCAGCGAGGTCCAAACGCCCAACCTCGACCGGCTTGCGGCCGACGGCCTGCGCTTCACGCAGTTCTACAACAGCGGCCGTTGCTGCCCCACGCGGGCGAGCCTCATGACGGGTCTGCACCCGCACCAGGTCGGCATCGGCCACATGACGGCGCCTCCGAATGAGCCGCTCGATGTCCAAGGCGCCTACCAGGGTTATCTCAGCGACAACTGCGTCACGATTGCCGAGGTCTTGCGGGCGGCCGGGTACCATACGTTTATGACCGGCAAGTGGCATCTTGGCGTTGAGGACCGATCGACATGGCCGCTCCAACGAGGTTTTGATCGCTACTACGGTGGTTTGAGTGGCGCCTTTAACTACTTCCACCCCGGCGGCAATCGCGGGCTTACCCGCGGGAATGAACGGGAAGTACCCGGCGACGACTTCTACGCCACGGACGCCTTTACCGACGAAGCGTGCCGCTACGTCACCGAAGCGACCGAGGCGGATGACCGTCCGAGCCGAGCTTGCTGCGGTTTTCCGGCTCGCGTAGGTCGTGGTCACGCAGCGCCGTTTGGCCGTCGCGGGTGCCGCTGTTGCGGTCGTACCCGGGCCCTCCAGGGATCTCCGGCGAGGCGCCGTTGTCGGAGATGAAGACCAGCACGGTATTGTCGAGCTGTCCGTTCTTCCTTAGTTGGTCGACAACCTTGCCGAGGCCCTGGTCGACGCGGTCGACCATCGCCGCGTGGACCGCCATCTTCGACGCTTCAAAGTCCTGGTCGCTCGCCGAAAGGCTGTCCCAGACGGGTCGCTTGGCAGGCAGGGGCCCTAGTGGGGTCTCGGCATCGAAGACGCCTAGTTCCTCTTGGCGACGGAAACGCTCCTCACGGAGCGAATCCCACCCCTCCTTGTAACGTCCCGCGTACTTAGAGGCCCTAACAGAACTGTCCGCTAGCTTAGCGTGGCGGAAGATGTGGTAGCAGCACGGCGTGGCTTTTGGAAGTTGTGGGATGGGACGTGAACGACGGCTGGGATCGGGAAGGATAGGTTCGGGTGATGGACCCGCAACAAGGAGGGCCCGACATGGCCAAGCCGCTGCTGCCAGACGAACTCTGGGAACGAATCGAACCGCTCCTGCCCGAGCCGCCGCCACAACCGGACGGGGGACGCCCCCGCTTGGAGTACCGTAGCGTGTTGACGGGCATCTTGTTCGTCCTGAAGACCGGGATCGCTTGGGAAGACCTCCCCTGCGAGATGGGGTGCGGCTCGGGGATGACGTGTTGGCGACGCCTGCGTGACTGGCAAGAAGAAGGCGTTTGGGACGCGTTGGTGCGGGTCTTACTCGACGAACTGCGTGGGGCGGATCGGATCGACTTCTCGCGGGCGGCTATCGACAGCGCGTCGTCTCGCGCTATGGGGGGTGGCGAAAAGACCGGCCCCAACCCGACCGACCGACGCAAGCCGGGCAGCAAGCGCCACGTCGTGACCGACGGCAACGGTCTCCCGCTCAACACGACGCTCACCGCGGCGAATCGGAACGACATCACGCAGTTGCTGCCGCTGTTGGACGAGACTCCGCCGATCGCCGGCAAGCCGGGCCACCCGCGTCACCGGCCCGACCTCGTGTACGCCGACCGGGGCTACGATTCGGACAAGCACCGCCAGGCGTTGCGTGAGCCAGGGATCGAGCCCCACTTGACGCGTCGCCAGATCGAGCACGGCAGCGGGCTGGGCGTCCACCGCTGGGTGGCCGAGCGGGCCCTCAGTTGGCTGCACCAGTTCCGCCGCCTCAAGACCCGCTACGACCGACGCGACGACATCCAAGAAGCCTTCCTCTTGCTCGCTCAAGCCGTCATCCGCTTCCGCGCCCTGGATTGGGACTATTGTTAGGGCCTCTTAGGCAACACCGAGAACTTCGGGTCGATCCCCGGCGGACACGTCCGTGACCCCCGCGTTCGCGGCTTCGACAGCTTCTGGGGATTCACCGAAAACCACAGCCAAGACAACTTCCAGGGCAGCTATCGGTTGCTCTCGGATGAGGTCGACGAGCGGTCATACACCACGAGCTCGGGTGGAGATCAGCCCGGCACGTTCTATCAGACCGACGCGATCACCGACTACACGCTCGATTTCCTAGAGAACAACCGGCAACGCAACGCCGCCGAGGGAACGAACGAGCCGTTCTTCACCTATGTCGCCTACGGCGCTCCCCACTTTCCTCTGCAGGTCCGAGACGAGTGGGTCGATCCGCTAGTGAGCCGGTACGAGGCCGGCTGGGACCAGATCCGCGACGACCGGCTCGATCGGATGCAGCAGCTGGGCCTGATCGACGAAGACGTTGCTTTGACGCTCCGCGGCGATGTCGCCAACACCGGACACGGCGAGGCGCTCCATCAGATACGGGCGTGGGATTCTCTTGACCCGGCCCGACAGGCCGACCTGGCGAGGCGGATGGCGATCTATTCCGCGATGGTGGAACGGATCGACTACAGCATCGGCCGCGTGCTGTCTGACCTCGAGGTGAACGGCGAGCTCGACAACACGATGATTGTGTTCATGAGCGACAACGGAGCCGACGGCGAGTGGCACGAGTACGGCTTCGACGCAAACGAGGCCCCCCGGACCGGGGCGGCTCTCGACAGCATGGGGACCACCACGGCGGGGGTCGACGATCACATTTTCTACGGCACGGGCTGGGCGAATGTCGGCGCCACGCCGTTCCGGAACTACAAGCACTACACGCACGAGGGCGGCATCCGATCGCCCGCCATCATCCAGTGGAAGGACGGTCTCGACGAGTCGCTCGTCGGCCAGATCAGCAGCCAGGTCTCGGACATCCGCGATCTCATGCCGACGCTCTTAGCGATCGCCGGTGAGGAGATGCCTTCCGAGTGGACCGACCTCTCGGGCGCCACCTACAAGACCACCGGCACGCTGAGCGAGAGCCTCGCCGGATTCCTCACCACGGGCCAGCCGCTTGGCGATCGCGAGCTTGGTTGGGAGCACGAAGGGAACCGGGCTTATCGGCTGGGGGACTGGAAGCTCGTCTCGTCGAACTTCGGCAGCACCCAACCGGGCGGCGCCGGCGCCAACGAATGGGAGCTCTACAACCTGGGCGAAGACCCTACCGAGTCTGACGACCTCTCCGACGACCCTGTGTTTGCCGCCCAGTTCGCCAAGATGGTGGCGGGGTACGAGCGTTGGGCGTATCAGAACGACGTCTCGAGCGTGCTCACCTGGTCGGCCGCCGATTTCAACAAGGACGGCGTGCTCGACGCCTCCGACTTGGGCGCCTTCCAAGCAGGCTGGCTCGAATCGGACGCCTTAGGCAGCAACGGATCGTTCGCACGTGGCGACATCAACCTCGACGGCGTCACCAATGTCGATGACTTCGTCCTAGCGCGCCGGGCTTTCCAACTCGGCGGACAGCAGGCTGTGTTCGACAGCTTCGTCAAGTCGCTTGGCGTGCCCGAGCCTTCGTCGTTGGTAATGGCGGCCGCTGCGGTCTGCGCCGCGACACGCCAACGCAGGTCGAGACGCCAACACCGATCCCACTGAGCCTGAGGCGCCAACTTCAATCCACAAAACCCTCCCTCACCGCAGGTCTTTATGGAGCGTTAGTTAGTGCGTCGACAACGCTCGATCAAAGCCACCGACGCCGCCTCTCTTCTATCGCGACTCTCTTCTCGGCACCTCTTGGATACACGACTAATGATGACCACGAAAACACTCCGACGCTTGGTTGTCGGTCTCTTGCTCGGGCTATCCGCCCAAGTCGCCGACGTGTCGGCCCTGACTTTGTTTGCGGACAGCTTCGATCGAGCCGATTCTCGTAACCTCGACGCGTCGCTTAGCGGCATCCGTAACAACACCGGAACCGTCTTGCCGGCGGACGCGGTCTACTCGACCCCGTGGGTTGACCCGGCGAACGATCCCGGCCCTGAAGACGGCGACGCAACCAACGGCGGCGGCACGCGGATTCTTAGCAATCAGCTCCAACTTGCGGTCGGTCCAGGAACCTCCAACGCCTTCGTGAATCACAACTTCATCAATCCCGAAATCCTCGCCGCCGGCGGCTTCACCGTCATGCTGGACGTGCTCGGCTACTCCGGCACGAGCGAGGGGCAGGGGGGCGCCTTCGCCATTGGCATGTCGCTGACAGAAGCGGCCGACTCCGACGACGCCTTCAGCGGCGATCCGAGCAACGCCAAGTTTACTAACGCCTTCCCGCAGCAATTCGCCGACACGATCTCCGACTTCTGGATCGGGCTGCGGGGCGACGCCAACCAGGAGCTCGCCTGGGGCCACGGACCCGTAGGGATCGCCGATCTGGGCACGTCGTTCTTTGTCTCCGACGTCGAGGCGAAGACCGGCACGATCGCCGCCACGTTCACGGTCGACAGCTTCGACGCCGGCGCGAGCGTCGGCTACGAGGTCTTCTACAACGGCGTCTCCCAAGGAACGGGAGCGTTCACATGGAGCGACTCTAACGCCAATTACATCGGCATCGATTCGCGTGACGGCGCCGCTGTCACGTTCGACAACTTTGCCGTGACGACGATCCCCGAGCCAACCGCGCTGGTGTTGATCGCCGGAGCGTCTGTGATCCTCGCCTCCCGCCGTGGGTGGCGGGCCGCGTAGCTGACATTTGCCATAACCGTCTGAGAGCCCACCTCGTCGCTAGGGACTTCGCACAAATGAACCGTTCAATCCGATCTAA
This sequence comes from Botrimarina colliarenosi, assembly GCF_007859955.1. Lineage (GTDB taxonomy): Bacteria > Planctomycetota > Planctomycetia > Pirellulales > Lacipirellulaceae > Botrimarina > Botrimarina colliarenosi. The sequence continues at coordinate 121,175 of NZ_SJPR01000009.1, read as the reverse complement.
TCTTGCCCATGCCTCGGCGATCTTTGCCTCGGCGATCTTTGCCTTGGTGACCGGCGCCTCGACCGCCCCCGCTGTCGTTCTGTTCTCCGACACGTTCAATCGTGCGGATAGTCGGAACATCGACGCCGATCTCACCGGCATTACGAACAACACCGGGACAGCGCTGCCGGCCGATGGGGTCTATACCCATCCGTTTCTTGACCCCGCCAACGACCCCGGCCCACAAGACGGCATGGCTACTAACGGCGGCGGCGCCCGGATCCTCAGCAATCAACTGCTGCTTGCGGTTGGCGCGGGAACGTCAAACGCCTTTGTGAATCACAACTTCACGAACGCCTCGATCCTGTCCGACGGCGCCTTCACGGTGTCGCTCGACGTGCTCGGTTACGGTGGGAACGGCAACGGACAGGGCGGTGGATTCGCGATCGGCATGTCGCAGGCCGACGCCCTGCTGGCGGGCGACGCCTTCGGCGCCGACCCGAACAACGCCAAGTTCACCAACGCCTTCCTCGGCGACTACCTCGACGTCATCTCCGACTTCTGGGTCGGCGTCCGTGGCGACGGCGTGCTCACTTGGGGCAACGGCGCCGTCCAGCCGGGAGACCCGGGCTTCAACGCCGTGGCGGTCGGCTCGAAGACCGGCACGATCTCCGCGAACTTTGGCGTGAGCAGCTTCAACGCGGGCTCCACCGTCAACTACGAGGTCTTCTTTGACGGCGTCTCCCGCGGCGTCGGATCGTTCGCCTGGAGCGAGTCCAACCAAAACTACATCGGCATCGACGGCCGCGACGGCGCCGCCGTCTCGTTCGACAACTTCAACGTGATGACTTCGGCGCCCCCCGCGACGCCCGCGATCACGATCGACCGAGAGACCGGCAACATCACGCTACTCAACGAGACCAATCAACCACTCTCGATGACGATCTACTCACTCACCAGTTAGGCGGGCGGTTTCAGCCAAGCCGGCTGGTCGACGATTGAGACGCAGAATCTCGACACCAACGACGACTGGATCAAGCTGACCGCACCGAGCAGCACCACCGACCTGTCCGAGGCGACCCTCGGCGAGTACACGCTCGGCGCGGTCGGGTCGGCGAGCGACGAGATCAACCTGGGGAACGCCTGGATTCCCAGCCCCTTCGAGGATGTGCTGGTAGAGGTCCGTGACGCCGCCGGCAACGATATCCCCGTCATCGTTCGGTACACCGGCAACGGCGGTCAGCCCCTGGGATTGGCCGACTACAACGCCAACGGCATCGTCGACTCAACCGATTGGGCCAATGTGCGTAGCGGCCTGATTTCCGACGTCTCGGCGCTGCAGCCGATCCAGGCCTACCTGGCCGGCGACCTGAACTCCGACGGACGCGTCGATAGCACGGACTTCCGCCAGTTCAAGACGCTCTACGAATCCGACAACGGCCTCGGCAGTTTCGCCGCGCTGCTGGCGGTCCCCGAGCCGACCTCGGCGTGCCTCGTCCTCGCGGGGATCGTTGTCTTGGGGAGCCGGCGTTCGTTAGGCCGCTGCCTCGCCGCGCTGTTGCTGGGCGTCTGCTGCTTCGGCGTGACTTCGCAAGAAGCGAGTGCGATCAACCTGTTCAGCGACACATTTGACCGGCCGGACAGCCGCAACATCGACGCCGTCCTTTCGGGCATTAGCAACGGCGCCGGCTCGGCGCTCCCGGTGGATGGCGTCTACTCGACGCCGCACATTGACCCGGCGAACGATCCCGGGCCGCTTGACGCCGACGCGACAAACGGCGGCGGCACACAGATCCTGGCGAACCAGCTTCAGCTAGCGGTCGGGGCCGGCACGTCAAACGCGTACGTCAACCACAACTTCACGAACGGATCGATCCTGGCCGACGGCGGGTTCCGAGTTTCGGTGCAAGTCGCCGGCTTCGCCGGGACGGGGACGGGGCAGGGGGGCGCCTTTGCGATTGGCATGTCGCAAGCGGAGGCCAACGCCTCGGGGGATTCCGTCAACGGAGCCGCCAACGACGCCAAAATGACCAACGTCTTCAATGACCCCGCGTTCTTCGCGAACAACGCCGTCTCGGACTTCTGGTTCGGCATCCGGGGCAACAGCACGCTTGCCTGGGGGGCCGGAGCCGTGGCGCCGGGCACGTCCGGCTACCGCACCGCCGCTGTCGGCGCCAAAACGGGGACGCTCTCGGCGACCTTCGCGACCACGGGCTTCGCCCAAGGTGACTCGGTCGCTTACGAGGTGTTCTTCGACGGCGCGTCGCAAGGCTTTGGTGCGTTCAAGTGGAGCGAGGACATGTCGAACTACATTGGCCTCGACTCGCGTGACGGGACCGCCGTCCAGTTCGACAACTTTGTGGTTGAGTCCGTCACCAACGCGGCGATCAACCCCCTCCGCTTGCAGGTCAATACGGCGACCGGCGTTGCGTCGATCGCGGGGGGCGACGTCGCCAACTCGCTCGACTTCTACGAGGTGCAAAGCGCCGGATCCGGTCTGGTTGTCGGCGTCTTCGACGGTCTTGGCGGCGCGGCGGGTTTCCCTGTCGGCAACGGAACAGGCAACGGCTGGGAACTGAATGGCGTGCAGTCGTCGTCGCTCTTGAGCGAGTCGTATCTGCAGGACGCATCGACGTTCGCCGCGGGCGGCGCGGCGGTCTCGCTAGGCGCTGTCTATAACACGTCGCTCAACACGCGCGACTTGGAGTTCTACTACGAGTCCCCGACCGGGGAGCGTCTGCAGGGGTATGTCGAGTACCTTTCGGGCGTGCTCCCCGACTTCAACAACGATGGCGTCGTCAACGCGGCCGACTACACGGTGTGGCGTGACAACGACGGCGTCGCGAGTGGCGCCACTTTCGCTCAGGGTGACGCCAACGGCGATGGCGCGGTCAACGGCGCCGACTACTCGATTTGGTCGTCCAACTACGGCGCCATCAGCACCGCGACGGCCGCCGGCGTCCCCGAACCGGCGTCGCTGGCGTCGCTGCTAGTTGGTTTGTTGGCGTTGTTTCCGCGTCGGCAGCTTTGCCCCGTGCGGGCACGCTGAGAAGAGACTTAGTCGGGGCCGGGCGTCTTCTGGATGCCCGGCCCCCGATTTTTAGAGACGCACCCAATTCGACTTCGACCGCGACGATTTCCTCGCCTGCAATCTCTATGACCTACCCTGTTTTGAAATCGCTCACCGCCTGGCTGATCCTGGCTTCTATCAACCTGGCTTCTGTCAACAGAGTCGCCAGCGCCAACGAGCAAAACTTCCTGGGGTGGACGCCGCCGGCGACGCCGCTGGTTACGTGCGACCCGTACTTCAGCGTCTGGTCGACCGGCCGGCAACTGACCGAAGTCGAGACCACTCACTGGACCGGGCGACGGCACGCGATTGGCAGCGTCGTGACGATCGACGGGCAGACGTACCGGGTCCTCGGAGCGGAGCCCGAAGAGACGCCGGCTCTGGAACAGATCGGCCTACGCGTCGCGCCGACGAGGACCGTTTATGTCTTCCGGGGCGCGGGCGTCGAGCTCGAGTTGGCGTTCACGACGCCGATGCTGCCCGACGACCTCGACCTGATGTCACGGCCGGTGACCTATGTCGATTACGAGATGAAGTCGATCGATGGCGAGTCGCATGACGTCGCCGTTGCGTTCAATGTCTCAGGAGAGTTGTGCGTCAACCTGGCCCCCGACTTGGTCAAAGCGTCCGCGGTTAAGATCAAGGGCGGTCGCGCGCTGAAGATGGGATCGGTTTCGCAAGCGGTCCTGATGCATCAGGGAGACGATATCCGCATCGACTGGGGCCACCTCTACCTGGCGGCCGCTGGCGGCAAAGGCGTCAAGTTCTCGTTGGCGGAGGGCGCTCAGCAGGTCACGGCTCTGCGGAATGGCGCGTCGAGCGATTCGGCGCCAACTTCGATCGAGTCGGCCCCCGGCAACGAAGTAGCCGGCGCCGTCACGTTCCAGGGACTGAAAGTCGGCGACAAGCCGGTGACGCGCGGCGTCGTGCTCGCCTACGACGACCTGTACTCGATCACCTACATGGGGTCTCGGCTGCGTCCCTACTTGCGGCGGGACGGCCTGACCGCCAAGGGATTGCTTTCGGAAGCACTGGCGGACCATCGTAGCGTCATCGAGCGCTGCGAGGCCTTCGACCAGGAGCTGATTGCCGACCTCGAGGCGGCGGGGGGGCGTGAGTACGCCGACATCGCCTGTCTCGCGTACCGGGAGTGCTTCGCTGCGGGCAAGCTGGTCGCCGACGCGAATGGTCTGCCGATCCAGTTCTGCAAGGAGAATAACTCCAACGGCTGCATCGGCACGTCGGACGTCTTCTACCCGATGGCGCCGCAGTTTCTCCTGTTCGGACCGTCGCTAGCGAAGTCCTTTATCGTCCCCTTCATGGAGTACGCGGCGAGCGACCGCTGGACGTTCCCGTTCGCCCCGCACGACCTCGGCACCTATCCTCGCGCGAATGGGCAGGTCTACGGCGGCGGTGAGCACAGCGAAGAGAACCAGATGCCGGTCGAGGAGAGCGGAAATCTGCTCATCCTCATGGCGGCGATCGCGAAACTCGATGGCGACGCCAGCTTCGCCGAGCGCTACTGGCCCCAGCTTACCGAGTGGGCGGAGTACCTCGAACAGAGCGGCTTCGACCCCGCCAACCAACTCTGCACCGACGACTTCGCCGGTCACTTGGCGCACAACGTCAACCTTTCCGCCAAGGCGATCTGCGTTCTCGGCGCTTTCGCCCAGCTGTGTGAAATACGCGGCGACGAGGCGATGGCGGCGAAGTACCGTGCGACCGCCAAAGAATTCGCCGCGCGCTGGATCGAGGCGGCCGACGACGGCAATCACTTCCGGCTCGCCTTCGATAAGCCGGACACCTGGAGTCAGAAGTACAACCTCGTCTGGGACCGCCTCCTCGGCCTCGACCTGTTCCCGGACGCCGTCCGCGAGAAGGAGATGCACTTCTATCGACGGATGCAAAACCGTTTCGGACTCCCGCTGGACAATCGGCGGCCTTACACCAAGCTCGACTGGATCTTGTGGACCGCCACGCTGACCGGAGATCGCGAGGACTTCGAAGCGCTCGTGCAGCCGGTGCACCGCTTCCTCCGCGAGACGCCGAACAAGGTTCCGATGACCGACTGGTACCGCACGCACAGCGGCGAGCGGGTGGGTTTCACCGCGCGTCCGGTGGTCGGTGGCGTCTTTATGCGGCTGCTCTACGAGCCCCAGGTCTGGGACAAGTGGGCCCGCCGTGGCGGCGAGGCGGGCCGCGACTACGCCCAGATGCCCGTTCCGCCCGAGATTGATTTCTTGGTCAAAGCCGCCGACGAGGCTCCCGCGGTGTGGCGATACACGACTCAGGCTCCCCAGGGCGACTGGCAAGCCGGCGACTACGACGACTCGCAATGGAGCGAAGGCGAGTCAGGATTCGGCACGAGCCAAACCCCCAACTCGACGGTCGGGACGAAATGGACCGGCAGCGACATCTGGCTCCGTCGCCAGTTCGACCTCCCCGGCGAGATCAATGAATCGCTCCGCCTCCACATCCATCACGACGAGAAGGCGCAAGTCTTTCTCAACGGCGTGCTTGCCGGGGAATTCAAAGGCTACACGACCCAGTACGATCAGCAACCGATCCGTCCCGATGCGATCGCCGCACTAAAGTCGACCGGCAACGTGTTGGCGGTGCACTGCCGGCAGACATCGGGCGGCCAGTATATCGATGTGGGCATCAGCGCTTTGAAGAAGGCGACTCTGCCAGTTCAAAGGTGACGCCTTCGTGTCGAGTAGCAGGCCCCCACGACGATCAGGCTAACCAGCAGCGCCGACGCCGGCTCGGGCACGCCCGTTCCAGCCGGCGACTCCGTCCCAGCAAACGACCCCGTCACCGTTGTCGAACCGTAGTTCGCCTGCCAGTCGGCGTAGTCGGCCGGGGTGAAGGAAGGGTCGTCACGCCAGACCGTGTAGTCGGCCGCGTCGACGACGCCATCGCCGTTGAAGTCGCCTGCGAGGGCGGCGGTGGCGGACAGCACCAGAACCTGGGCGCTACGCGGTCCAACGGTTGTCGAAAAGCCGTTGGCGACACCCGACAGCGGCGAAGCGACGAGGCTGTCGCCGCCCGTGAGGGTGTAACGGACACCGTCTCCGCCGAGTGAAACGCCTTCGATGTCGATGGCCACGGTCGCGTCGCCGGAGAGGGCCGTGTTGAGCAACATCACCGCGACGCTGCCGTCGGCCTGCACGGCGGCGTGGATCCGAACGGACGACTCGCTGCTCTGGGCGTCGACATAGGCGTCGCCGTGCTTGGCGAGTTTGTCGACTAGAGAGACGCCCCAGTACGCCGAGCCGGGGTCGAGCCCGCTGGAATCCGATAAGAAGTCCTTGGTCAGCAATTCCAGGTACTGCACGCTCGTAACCCCCTGCTCGAGCCACGACGCGTAAGCGTCCGCTACGAAGAGCGACTCGGCGGCGTCCGCCAACGAGTTCTGTAGGGAACCGAAGTAGTTGAACTCGGTGACCATGATCTCGGCGTCGGGGATGCCGTGTGTGGCGAGCGAGTCGCGTAGGCTCGGAAGTCTGCCGGCCGAAGACGGCCCGCTAATCATCGGGCCGATCTTGTCGGCAACCGCATCGAGCAAAGCGGCGCCGTCGCTGTTCTCGCCCACATACGGGTACCAATGAACCATCACGAAGTCGATTTCGCTGGCCGCGTTGGCGAGGACTTCGTCGTTCCAGTAGGGCTCGTTCGACTGTCGTGAATTGTTGCCGTTCAAGTCCGCATAGGACCAAGTGTCGTCGGGCGGCGTGGCGAGCACCGCCCCGATCTTGATCGTCGGATCGACCGAACGCATCAGCTGGGCGTACTCGACCAGGTCTTGGGCGTATCGGGCCGGGGAGAGCTCGGGAGCCAGCTCACGGTTGGCGCCGTACGGGAGGTCGTAATCGACGCTGTAGCCGGTGCTGCCGTCGTAGTAGCCCGTGCCGAAGGTCTCGTTGCCGATCTCCCAGTGCTCGATACCGACGGGGGCGTCGCGGTCGATGGCGAGGAACTGGTTGAGCGGCTCGTAGACCCCGTCCGACGACGCCCAAGACTGGAACTCTGCCGGGGTCGATGCGCGGAGCCGCGCCCAGTAGCCGGCGGTCTTCCAGTTGTTGCCCTGCTGATCGACGCCTAGGGGAATGTCATTTGGCGTGCCGTAGATCGCCGGATCGGCGTTGGCGTAGGCGACCCAGGCGGCGGCTTCTTTGGGCTGACCGCCGAAGTCAGGGACCGCCGACTGGCCATTCACCAGCTTCAGCGCCGAGCCGTAGTTCACCGTCACCACGGCCCGACTGTTGTCGGTCTGGTCGAGCAGTTTGACAAAGCTACCGAAATCAGAACCGGGGCCGACGTAGCCAAAGTCACTGGCGTTGCCGAACCAAGGAGAGAGTCCGCCGCCGACGACGCCACTCTCCCATTGCGGGCGCGCGATCGACCAGTGAAGCACGTCCGCATAACCGCCGCCGCCGAATCGCATGGTCGTAACGCCGGCCGCCTCCAGTCGCTCGTCCATGCCGGCGTTGCTGAGGCTGTTGTAGTAGGGCGACGTGTGCACCCCTAAGCCGAGCGGGGACATGACCGACCGCACCGTCGTGGAGTCGACATTGACGATCGCTGAAACCTGGCCCAGCGCCGGCGCGGCGAGGCAACAACTACCCGCCAACAACACGATGTGGCTTAATAGGCCACGCCAATGCACAACCGCCATACGCCTCTTCTCCCCGTCGCCAGCTGGCGGTTAGTTACTGGACGCCCGTCAGGTCGGTCGTCTCATTCAACCCCTCGCCGTTCCGCGTGCCGAGGCTGTTGAAGACGGTCATATCGATGTCGTAGCTGATCGAATGGACCGATCCGTCGGCAAACGTCGTCTGGAAGCCGCCCGGGTGCGCCGAGCCGAAGAAGTAGTCCTGGTCGGAACCGGTTCCACTGGTCGCGGGGTCGGCCTGCGAATCGGGCTGCGGCGGCCAGCCGGTGGTCCGCATCGTGTCGGGGTCCCAGCCGTCGACCCAGCCGTGGTCGTCCGAGGCGGAGTAGTTCGTATCGGACGGCTCGTACCGATCGGTCGGCACCCACTTCTCGCCGATCACCATGGTTTTGCTGGTGCCGTCGGAGATCTTGCTGTAGGTGACCTTCTTTGGAACGCCCGTTAGCTCGGCAAGCTCCGCCGGGGGACTCGCCGGAACCGGGTTCGGCGGGCCCGAAACGACCCGGTAAGGGGAGCGGATAATGACGCCGTCGAACACGCCGTAGTTGACGGGGTTCGGATAGCCACTCCCGCGTGGGCTCCAGAACCCCTGATGCACACGGGTGTACGTCCCGGAGGCGACGTGAGCCGGGACGTCGTAGTACAACGACGGACTCGTAGCAAAGAACGGGTCGTTCGTATTCTTTGTGAGAGGCTGCGTTCCCGCGTAGTCCATCAGGTACGAAGCGCCCTGCACCGGATTCTCAAAGAAGGTCGGGCCACGGCGCGAGGGGCAGTTGTAGAGCGGCACCGCGGTCTCCGCCACCTGTTCGGTGGTGACCAGATTGGCCAGAGCTCCCTCTTCGAGGAACGAGAGGATCTGGTACGCCCACGACCAACCCTGCTTCGGCGCTTGGTAGGGGCTGCCGCCGCTGACAAACCACTCCAACGGTTGTCCGTAGGAGACGCCCCCGGTCGGGAACAGTCCTTGCGTATCGTGGTGGTTGGCGATCGCCAACGCGATGTTCTTCAGCTGGCTCTTGCATTGCGTACGCCGCGCCGCCTCTCGGGCGGCCTGCACGGCGGGCAGCAGCAAAGCCACTAAGATGCCGATGATGGCGATCACCACCAGCAGTTCGACGAGTGTGAACGCCCTCTTCATGTTCCATTCCCTCCTAGTTGGTCCGACGACGACACCACGGTGGAACGGCGCCTCGACCGTCCCACCGGCGCCGCTACGAATCACGGCAAGCGTGTCGATCAGACCGTACGATTCCGCCGGCGGCTCGCGCCGACGAGCGCCAAGCCTGCAAGCAGAAGAGAACCCGGTTCGGGGACCCCGATCGCCGTGGCGCCGCCGGTCGACCCGTAGTTGGCGGCCCAGTAGTCGTAGTCCGCTTGGTCGACGACGCCTGCGCTGGGGCCCGACTCGTCGCCGTTGCCGCTCAGGACGTCGTTCGATCCATTTAGATTGTCGCGCCAGACGGTGTAGTCCGCGGCGTCGACGCTGCCGTCGAGGTTGTAGTCACCCGGGATCGGCGTGACGGCCGTGAAGTCGACGGCGATGTTGTCGAAGAGCACGGTGTTGTCGTTGTCGAAGCCAAACTCCGTGTGGCCGAAGTACCACGAAAAGTAGATGGAGTTCTCGTTGTCAAAAACGATGTGTTCAGGCAGGACGCCGGTGTCGCCGGTCGCCGTCGCGGCGCCGACATTGAGCGTGGTGGACCAGGGCTGAAAGCCGGCCGTCATCGCGAGCGACACAGGAATATCGCTGACGACATACGTGTTGGCACCGTCCAGCATGTCGCCGTCAGAATTGGCGTCGATACCGTAGGTCACCTCGTAGTCCGCGTCGAACTGCCCAAAGTTAAAGTACAGCGGAACCTCGGAGAGTTGGCCGTCGAGGCTCAAGTCCCACGAGAAGCGGTAGTTCGCGGGATCGTCTTCCCCAAGACCGGTCATGCCGCTGTCGTTGGGAACAAAGAAGCCACCGCCGCCGCCGGTATAGAAGTAGCCCGGCGGTTGCGGGTTCGGTGGGAACGTCCCGACTTGCGTCGCCAATCCGGACGAATCGACCGTCTGCTCGTACGCGAAACCCCCGTTGCCATCCGAGACGATCGCGTGGCTGAACCCAAGGTTATATGTGGGGAAGTTGACGTTCCCCGTGGGTCCGTGGAACTGGTACATGCCAGTGGTCCCGCCCGGATTTTGGTCAGGGGGGATCGGACCGTCGAACTCGAGATCGAAGTCGATTTTAAACTGGGCCGGTGCGTAGCCCACGAACAGTAGGCTCGCGGCCACGACGGCGATCGCTTGCAAGGCGCCTCTCATACTATTTCTGCCTGTAGATGGTCGCGGAGGGCGATTGACTTAGAGAGTGGGAGGAGCGTTGGCTCCACGGCGTGATCAGTTAGAAGCCGGCCGGCTCACCCCCAGCAGGCCGGCTCCTACCTGATCGGAATCTTAAACTCATTGTTTGTTCTTGCGCTGGCGCGGGCGGCATTGACCCAATCGCCAATAGTCGGCTAGCGCCGCCGGCGACGCATCATCCCGAGGCCCGCAAGCCCGATCGCTGCGATGGCGGTCGATGTGGGCTCAGGGATCGCCGGTCCCGCGATGCGGACGTTGTCGACCGTGAACGAGACGCCACTAAATCCGGCGTTATAAATCAGGCCGATCTGCAGGTAGCTCGCGAGGTCGCCGGGCGAAAAATCGAAGGGCACCGAGGTGGTGAAGGTCCCGTCGAGGTTATCGACGGTGGTCCCGAAGTACTGGTCGAAGTGGCCGTCGTAGTTAAACAGAGCGCCAAGCTGGAAGTAGCTAGCGGCCGCTTCGGCGGGAATCTGATGGTCGAACTGAATCACGCCCCCTGTGCCGAGGGCGCTGACGAGGGCCACGTTGTCTTGCTGTCCATCCGAGCTGATGTACATAAAGCCGGACCCGGGGATCACCAGCAGGGACCCGGGGGTGCCGGGGCCACCGCCCTCGGCGAGGCCATTGGTCGAGGAGCCATCCAAGTCGGGACTAGCCTGCTGGACGGAGTCATTCCAGCCGGTGAAGTCCTCTTGTGTTGTAAAGAGCGTCGTGTCGGCGGCCGACGCGGACACAGCGGTCCCGATGGCGAGAGCCAGCGCGACGCGGCCGATGCAAAAAACGTGAGAGGGCGTAGTCATTAGATGCAACTCGAGCGGTTAGCGATAAGTCCCGGCAGGCGCCGAAGGGGCGTTTCCCGCGGGCGCGTCGGCGGCAGACGCCCCAACTGGCAGCTGTAGCCGATGCAGTGGAAGTAGAAGCGGATAAGCGGTAACTGACGAGGATCGGGGCAGGTGAGTCTGCCCCGTCTAGGAACAATTAAGCGGCGCCCAGGCGTTTCTGACGCGGTTTGGTGCTTTTTTCCGTCAGATTTTTTCAAATCAGGCTCATAACTTGGTGGAACTGTCACCCCGCGAATGGCGGACGCCTTTTCGTCGGGCAATCACTCCGTCGGGCAACCACCGAATGACGCCCCGAGGACCATCGCGGCTGCTTCGAAGCCGATAAGGCAGTTAACGACAACGCTTCAACCATGTCAGACGACCGCAGCCGACGCTTCATGGAAATGCTCACTGCGCATCAGCGCGACTTGTACTCCTACGTGACCATGCTGCTCGCCGGCGACTCGGCCGCGGCCGATGTGGTCCAAGACGCTAATGTCGACCTCTGGTCGAACATGGACCGTTTCGACTTCGACCGACCGTTTCTCCCGTGGGCGATGAAGTTTGCGTTCAATCGGGTGCTGGCGCACCGCAAGGCGCGGGGCCGCTCGCGGCTCGTCTTCAGTGACGAATTCGTTCAGGCCCTCAGCGATGATTGCGTTAACGACCCCGTCAAAGCCGACGATCGACTCACCGCCTTGCGAGAGTGCCTCGGGCAGCTGCCGCCGGGCCAGCGTCAGCTGGTGACCCAACGCTACCAGGGCTCGCTGTCGGTCAAAGCCATCGCGTCTCGAACCGGGGTGACGGCCAACGGCGTATCAGCGCAGCTCTACCGACTCCGCAAAGCGCTCGCCAAGTGCATCGAAACACGCCTCGTCGGCGCCGACGGGGGCTACGCCTCATGACCGACCCCGAATCCCGCCTGCGAGATCTACTCGACTCGGTCCTTGCTGGTTCTGAGACCGACGTTGAGAGCGCCGAGTTGCGAAGACTGCTTGACGATCATCCAGGCCTGCATCGCGCGGTCTTCGAGCAATTGCGCGTCCATAGTTTGCTGTCGTGGGAGATGTCTCCGTCTGCCGTGGCGGAATCGGTGACAGCCCAGCCGGACGATTCATCACCGACGGATGAGAAAAAGAACGTCGAGCCGCCCCATCGAGTGGCGCCGGCGACGGCCCTCCCGCAAGGCTTTAGGCTCTGGAGCACCGGCGCCGCCTTCATCGCGACCGCGGCCTGTCTGCTCGCGACGCTCTGGTTCTGGAGTCCCGACCGGCTTGGCCCCACCCGGGCTGCTCCTGCCAGGACTGGTAACTTTGCGATCGGCCGGGTTCTCCCCGGGGCCGACTTGCGACTGGCGTCGGCGACCTCAGCGCTGCTCGGCGCTGATCAGCTCGTGTCGGGATTGCTAGAAATCGAGACCGGGTCTTTGTCGATCGAGTTTGCGTCGGGTGTCGAGATGGACCTCACCGGGCCGGCCCAGTGCGAAGTGGTCTCCGGCATGCTGGTGCGACTCCGCAACGGCCAAGCGACCGCCCAAGTCCCGCGGTGGGCGCGTGGCTTCACCATTGAGACCCCCGATGTCGGCGTCGTCGATCTTGGGACCCGGTTTGGCGTCGCGCGTGAGATCGACGGGAAGACCGACGTCGTCGTGTTCGAGGGCGAGGTGGATCTCAAGTCGCTCCAGAGCGAGGAGCGGTCTTTCGAGCGGCGTCTGACGCAAGGCGAGGCGGCAAGGGTCGACCGCCTCGGCGGGATGGAGCGGATCTTTCAAGTCCACGGTGAGTGGACCGGCAACGGCTGGTCTACCGCCCGACGGCCGGAAAATGACGCCTTGATTGCCGCGGTCTGGGACAACCTCGGCGCTAGCAAGAGCGTGAGCTACTACCAGGTGCTGGCAGGCGGCTTCGGTGAAGACGCTCCGTCTTACGTCGACCATCCGCACGAGTGGAATGGCCTCGATCACGACGGCCTCCCGGACTTCCTGGCCGGCGCCGACTATGTCCGCACGGTCAACGACTACCGCTATCGTGGCGAACTAACCATCCAGATCGAATTCGCCCAAGACGCGGAACTGTATGTTTTCTTCGACAATCGGGTCGCTATTCCCGACTGGCTCCTTGCCGACTACGAAGACACGGGCGTCGATATCGGCCTCGACGAGGACGCTTGGTTCGGCAATCCCGAGTTCAGCGTCGCATCCGGTCCTGGCGAGAGCATTGACAACGTCTTTTCGGTGTGGAAGCGCCCGTTCCGCAGGGGTCAGGTGGTGACACTCGGATCGATGGGCGTTGGTCGGGAAGCTCGCGCGATGTACGGCATCGCCGCAACCCCGAGGTAATTGGCGTTGGCCAAGACGCTCCCGCTCCCCCCTCAGGCGGGCAACTAGCCGAGGGCCTTTTCACGATGGCGATTCGATGCCCAACTTCGCCCTTACGGCTGTCCCCTTGCGAGCGAAGGCTTCCGCACTGGCTTATGTCGTCCTCATTGGGGCGACGGCCGGCGTGTCGCTGGCGGAGACGGTTTGGTCGATCGACACGGTGGGCTACCCGCCACGAGCTGCGAAAGTCGCGACGCTCGCCATTGCATCGGCTAACCCTGGCGACCTGTTCCGAGTCGCTGAGTACGACAGTCAAGCCGTTGTTTTCGAGGGACAGCTCAAGGCGTCTCCAGCGGGCGACGCCTTGGTGGCCGACTTCTCGGCCGTAAGCACTCCAGGGCGATACGCCTTAGTCGCCGGAGACGCGTTACGATCACCGCCGTTCGCAATCGACTCGGGCGTCTATTCCGAAGCGTTCCGTCTTACGCTCCAGGCGATGAAGCTTTGGCGTTGCGGCTGCGCCGTCTCCGCAACGCATGCCGGGGAGACCTTCGCCCATGAGGCCTGCCATCTTCACGACGCCTACCACGTGGTCGACGGGGCGCTCGTTCGACGCGACGGCGCCGGCGGATGGCACGACGCGGGGGACTACAACAAGTACGTCGTCAACGCGGGAGTCTCTGTCGGCTGCCTGCTCAAGGCTTGGCGAGACTTTGCCCCGGCGATCACCGCTGCGACTGACACGGCGTTGCTGGACGAGTTGCGGTGGGAGCTCGACTGGCTGCTGAAATTGCAGAATGACGATGGCTCGGTGGCGCACAAGGTCAGCACGCGGGACTTTGGGCCGTTTATACTTCCCGAGGAGGAGCGGGAGCGTCGCTACTTCTCCGACTGGGGAACCGCCGCTACCGCCAGCTTTGTCGCCATGACCGCTGCCGCGTCCAGGACCTTCGAGCTGTCTGACGCGGCGTACGCGCAACGGTTACGGAACGCGAGCCTGAAGAGCTACGCCAAGCTGCTGCGACATCCCGAGGACCGGACCCCCGACCTCGAACTCTTCTCCACCGGGACGTATCAATCGGCCGACCGCGACGACCGGCTTTGGGCCTTCGCCGAGGTCTGGGAAACAACCGGCGAAGACGACGACTTGCGGCGACTCGAGGAGGCGATCAGCCGGCATGCCGACGGCTCGCAACGCCGTAGACGTCGCGACACGCATTCGGAGGGGGCTTTTGAGACCACGTTCGATTGGGGAAACGTCGCCAATCTGGGCCTGATGACCTACTTGGAATCGTCTCGTTCCGGACGCTCACCCGCGTTGGTTGAACGCTTAAGGACGGGCTTACGGCGGACCGCCGATCGACTGGTAGAAACCGCCGCCGAACATCCCTACGGCCGGCCAGCCGGCGAACGCTACGGCTGGGGTTGCAACGGTGTCGTCGCCCGGCAGGTGCTGCTTCTCGAAGCGGCGAACCTTGTGGAGCCCCGGCAAGCGTACTCCGCCACGGGGCTCGACGCCGTTCACCACTTGTTCGGCCGTAATCTCTTCGGTCGCTCGCAGGTAACCGGATTGGGTCATCACCCGCCACGGCATCCCCATGATCGTCGGAGTGGTGCCGACCGCGTCGCCTCCCCTTGGCCGGGCTACTTGGTTGGCGGCCCGAATCGCGGCCCTACCGATTGGCGGGACGACCAAGATGATTTCCGCACCAACGAGATCGCCATCAATTGGAATGCGGCCCTGGTCTATGCGCTAGCCGCACAACTGCCCGACACCAACGACTCCGTCCGCTAATTGCCCCGCCTGCTAATCGCCCACCTGGGCGGCGTGCTCTCATCTCGATTATCACCTCGAATACCCGTGCTTCTATGAGCTTTCCTATTCCATTTGCATCGCGGGCTACGGCCTGGCTGGCGACAATCGCGATCACGAGCGCTCCGGCCTTGGCCGGCGAATCCCTCGGCGACTTGGTCGATGTCGCCGACGCTTTCCAGGGGCAGCAGTCGGTCCACTTTGTCGCCGAGGACTTGGTGCGGTTTGACCAAGAAACTGGCAAAGGGGCGATCCGTTGGTTGCGTCATGAACGGCGGCAGAGCTTGAATTTCAACAAGGTCGACACGCCGCTGTCACGCAGCGCCGCGACCGAGTTCCCCGATACCGAGTACGACCGCGATCCGGTGCTGCCGTTCGAGTTGACGCTCGTTAGCGATCGCACGATCCGGCTGAGGTTCAACGCGCGTGACGCCGCCCTCCCGGCTGGGGATTCGCTGATGCTCGTCGGGCCCGTTGCGGCGGGCGGGGAATGGACCGTCGAGAGCGACGACGAAGAGATTGTCATGAAGAGCGCTAAGGCAACGCTTCGGATGACGCTGCGGCCGTGGCGCGTGACCTTGGAAGACGCCGAGGGGAGAGTGTTGACCGCAACCCGACGGCTGGGCGAGCCCGCGTCGTTCTCGGCGCCACCCGGGTTCTCGTTCGTGCGGAACGGCGCCGACTTGTCTCGGTCGTTTGCTGCTGCGACGTCGCTGTCGCCCGGCGAGCGTCTCTTCGGCTGTGGCGAATCCTTCACGCGCCTCGACAAACGTGGCCAGCGGATTATCGCCATGACACGAGACGCGATGGGCGTGCAATCGCAACGGATGTACAAACCGATCCCCTTTTACCTCAGCAGCAACGGCTACGGCGTCTTCGTCCACACCAGCACGCCGACGACCTTCGACTTTGGCCGTGACTTCGATGGCACGAACGTCGCTTACGTCGGTGACGAGCAGCTGGACCTGTTCTTCTTTGTCGGCGACCCGGCGGAGGTGCTCGAGGAGTACACCGCGTTGACCGGCCGCAGCCCTGCGCCGCCGGTCTGGTCCTTCGGCCTCTGGATGAGCCGGATCACCTATAAAAGCGAGGCGGAAGTCCGCGACGTGGCGGCGAAGCTCCGCGAGCACGCCATCCCGTGCGACGTGATCCACCTCGACACCGGTTGGTTCGAGACCGATTGGCAGTGCGACTATCAGTTCTCAGCGAGCCGTTTCGACGACCCGCGAGGCATGATCGCGGACCTCATCGACGACGGCTTTCGGGTTTGCCTTTGGCAGCTCCCCTACTTCACCGCCAAGAATCGCCTCTTCGACGAGGCCCAGGATGACGGGCTCTTCGTCAAGAACCGTGGCGGCAAGATGCCGGCCGAAGATGGCGTGCTCGATTTCACCAATCCCGACACGGTGGCTTGGTACCAAGGCAAGCTCACCGAGTTGCTGAAGCTCGGAGTCGGAGCCATCAAGGTCGATTTCGGCGAAGACGCCCCGTTGGAAGGCGTCTACGCATCGGGCCGCACCGGTTGGTACGAGAGGAACCTCTATCCGTTACTCTACAACCGCGTTGTCTCGGACCTGACCGAAGCCATCACCGGCGAACGGATCATCTGGGCCCGCAGCGCCTGGGCCGGTAGTCAACGCTACCCCTTGCATTGGGGCGGTGACGCGGAGAATACCTACTCCGCGATGGCCGCCACCCTCCGTGGTGGGCTATCGCTAGGCCTATGTGGGTTCACCTACTGGAGCCACGACGCGGGTGGCTTTGTCGAGCGCGCGCCGCGCGAGCTCTACGTCCGTTGGCTCGCGATGGCGGCCTTTGGCTCTCATACACGTTGCCATGGCGCCCCGCCGCGCGAGCCGTGGGAGTACGACGAAGCGTTCGTCGGAACCTTCCGCCAGATTATGGAAACTCGCTACCGCCTGATTCCTTACTTGGTGGCCCAATCGCGGACCGCCGCCGAGCGCGGCGCGCCGCTGATCCGTCCCCTCTTCTTCGCGTACCCCCACGACCCGACCAGTTGGCTGATCGAAGACCAGTACCTGCTTGGCGAAGACTTTCTGATCGCGCCACTGCTCGACGATGGCCTCCAGCGCGACGTCTACCTACCGCCCGGTGATTGGATCGATTACCAAACGGGAGGGACCTTTGAGGGACGCGCCTGGCATACGATGACGGCAGCCGAGCTACCGATCATCGTGCTTGTCCGCAACGGGTCGCTCGTCCCGCACGCGCCGCTCGCCCAGCACACCGGCGCCATTGCCTGGGACCAGCTAGAGCTTGTTCACTACGGCGACAGTACGGCGGACGCGTCGACACGAGTGTTCTTCCCGGAGGGACGCGACACCATTCTGACCGCCCACCTTTCGGGGCAGGGGGATTGGCGACTGTCACCGCAAGAGTCAGACGGCGGCAGCGACTACGCGGTGCGGACAACAACACCTGGATTCGATCACCGCGGAGAAGACGAATGACCCCACGCCAACAGAGCCAAATGAGGGGTCGCCTGCGGGTTGCCCTGTTCGCACTCGCGTTTTCCTTCGCAAACACGGCGTTGGCGCGCGAGGCGGACTTCAACCGGGGCTGGAAGTTCACTTGGGGCGACCCGTCCGGGGCCGAGCAGCTGGCGTTCGACGACCTTGCGTGGCAAACGGTCCGCACGCCGCACGACGCGGCGATTGCCGGCCCCTTCGATCCCGATGTCGACGGCCACGCCGCCAAGCTCCCCTGGCGGGGTGTTGGCTGGTACCGCAAATGGCTCTCACTCGATCGCCGCGAAGAGGGCTCTCGAGTTTACCTCGACTTTGACGGCGTC
Organism: Botrimarina colliarenosi; assembly: GCF_007859955.1. Classification (GTDB taxonomy): domain Bacteria; phylum Planctomycetota; class Planctomycetia; order Pirellulales; family Lacipirellulaceae; genus Botrimarina; species Botrimarina colliarenosi. Next base: position 103,336 of record NZ_SJPR01000009.1, on the reverse strand, counting down.
ATGGCGGCGCCGAAGATCTACGTCAACGGCCAACTGGCCGGGTCGTGGGACTACGGCTACACGCCCTTTAGGATCGACATCACCGAGCATCTCCGTTTTGGGCGGGCGAATGTTGTCGCCCTCCGTTTTAACACACGGCGCATGGAGACGCGTTGGTACCCCGGCGCCGGGATCTACCGGAAGGTGAAGCTGGTCGTGAGTCCCCCCACGCACCTGGCTCACGGTGGGACGTTCGTCACCACGCCAGAGGTTGCAGGCGACACGGCCACGGTGGTCGTCACTAACGAGGTGGCGAATCACTTGCCGATTGTGAGTCCGCTCAGCGTGGTCGTGCGATTGCTCGCGCCCGATGGCAGCACCGTCGCCGAATCCACCCGCGATTTGACCATCGCCCCGAAGAGCGACGCGGCAGCGAAGCACGAATTCCAACTCACCGGCGTTCAACGCTGGGAAGTCGACGCCCCGTCGCTCTATTCGGCCGTGACGGAACTGCGGATTAACGGCGCCGTCGTCGATCGTCGCACGACTTCGTTTGGCGTCCGCTCCTTCGAGTTCACCGCGGACGATGGCTTCTGGCTCAACGGGCGGCGTGTTGAATTGCACGGCGTCAACCTGCACCACGATTTGGGACCCCTCGGCGGCGCGTTCAACCGCCAGGCGGCGGAGCGACAGCTGCGGATTATGCAGGACATGGGGGTCAACGCCATCCGCACGTCGCACAACCCGCCTGCGGCCGAGTTCCTGGACCTCTGCGACCAGCTCGGGCTGCTGGTGTGGGACGAGCTCTTTGACAAATGGGACGCCACCGCGGGACGCGTCAATGGAGAGCCGTCGTTCGTCGCCCATCTGCAACGCCACGCGAGCGCCTTCGTGCGCCGTGACCGTAACCATCCGTCGGTGATCGTCTGGTCGATCGGCAACGAAATCCTCAATCAACCGCATGACCTCGAGGGGAAGTCCCGCGAGCGTGTCCGCACGGTTCGCGACGCGTTCCTCGAGCACGATACGACCCGCCCCGTGGGGCTGGGGTGCCACATCCCACAGACGGCGGAGAGCGACATCCTCGCCGACCTCGACCTGACCGGCTGGAACTACCAGCGACGGTACGCCTTGTTCCGCAAGCGTTTCCCCGAGACCCCGATCGTGTATAGCGAATCGGCGTCGACCGTGAGCACGCGCGGGTTCTACGAACTGCCGCTCCCGAGCACCAAGTGCGACTATTCGCCCGAGAATCAAGTCAGTGCGTTCGAACTGTGCGCGGCGCCTTGGGCGGATCTGCCGGAGGTCGAGTTTGATCGGATGCGGGAAGATCGTTTCGTCGCCGGCGAGTTCGTTTGGACGGGGTTCGATTACCTCGGCGAGCCGACCCCGTTCGCGGCAGTCGCTCGAAGTTCCTACTTTGGCATATGCGATCTCATTGGGCTTCCCAAGGACCGCTTCTATCTCTACCGCAGTGTGTGGCGTCCCGAGGCGGCGACTGTTCACCTCGCGCCGCACTGGAACTGGCCCGAGCGTATTGGAAAAGAGGTCCCCGTGATGGTCTATACGAGCGGCGACTCGGCAGAGCTCTTTCTCAACGGCCGTTCACTGGGCGTGCGGAGGAAGGGCGAGGCGCCGCCGCGCCCGCACAATCTGGCCCTTGGAGCCGCCGCGACGGCCAGCAGCCATCAGGAAGGCGCTGGGCCCGAACTCCTCACCGCCACTTCAACGCAACGCGATTCTCACTGGGCGGCCGATCCGGGGGACAAGAAGGCCTGGGTTGCGATCGACCTTGGCGACGAACAACCGATCGAGTCGGTCGCTCTCCAGTTCCCCCGCGAGTCGAAATACTACGGCTACCAACTGCAGGCGTCAGACGACGGCGTCGCATGGCGGACGATTGCAACGAAACAAGCCTCCGAATCGCCCCGCTGGGGAGGCGTCAACGAGGCGGTGCACAGCCTCTCAGTGACGAGTCGGTGGTTCCGGGTTGCGTTCCAGGAGTGCCTCGACGGTGTCGGCCCCGGTATCGTCGGCTTCTCGGTATTTGCGTCGCCTTACGAGGTGAATTACTTTCGCCCGACCTACAACGACCGAATCCGCTGGAACGAAGTCGTCTACGAGCCTGGCCTGCTCGAAGCGGTCGCCTACAAGGACGGCCGACCGATCGGAAAGGCGGCTGTGCGCACCGCTGGTCCGGTCAAACGGATCCTGCTCGAAGCGGATCGTACCGAGCTGGCCGCCGACGGGGAAGATGTCGCGTTCGTGACGGCGACTGCCGTCGACGAGAACGGGACCCCCTGTCCGCTGGCCGACAATGCCCTGCAGTTCAGCCTCACCGGACCGTGCGAGCTCGCCGGCGCCGACAATGGCAATCCGTTGTCGCTCGATCCATTCCTCGACGACCGCGTTCCGCTCTTCAACGGGCAAGCCATGATTGTCGTTCGGGCCCTTGAGGGGACGGCCGGCCAGATCCAGCTGCGCGTCGAGTCGCGGGGGCTTCCTCCCCAATCGATTCGGCTTGAGAGCAACGGAAGTTAGCCCCGTCCTTTCCGGCCGTGGCGAGGTTCGTGCGACGCCGCTGAGCCGGGCGTATCCGATGTCGGTCGGATCGGGAGGTTTGTATCCGAGCGCCTTGCGCCGCCGCGCGGCGCCGGTGACTATCGAACGCTGCAGCGCAATCACGCCTTGCGACAAAGGCGGCACGCCACGTCTTGACCCGACTTCCAAGTCGGATGCGCTGCGTGAGAACGCTGATCACACCGCGCTGCCGCGTCAGGTCGATCGTTCGACGCCGGCGATGCTAAGGGACCGCACTCTTGATCGATACTTCGACGGCGTGGTATCTAGCTCGCGTCGGAAGACCTGAATCATGTAGCTCGCGGAGCTGTACCCGGCCGCTTCGGCGATCGCAGGGATCGGGTGATCGGTCTCTTCCAGCAGACGGCGGGCGTGCTCGAGGCGGATTCGCTGGATCTCGGCGGAGACAGATCGCCCAACCGAGTCACGAAACATCGCGTCAAGTTCACGGCGATTCAACTCGGCATGTTCGGCGACCGAGTCGGCGGAGATGTCGCGACCTCTCGATCGCTTGATAAGGGCGAGGGCGGCGGCGACCTGCCGGTTGTCGACGCCGAGCAAATCAGTCGACTGACGCGCCTCGACGCGTAACGCGTTGACGACGATCTCGCGCGGGTCGTTGCCGCCCTTTCGCATCATGGCGTCGAGGTGGGCGGCGGCTTGGTAGCCTCCTTCGACCCCGTTCAACACGACGCTTGAGAGGGTTGGGCTGCACAACTCACAGAGGAGCGAGTCGTTATCGACGCCAATTACGGCAACTTGTTCGGGCACGCGGACGCCGGCGCGGCGGCATGCATCCAGGACATGCAGCCCGTGTTCGTCGTTGCACGCCATAATGCCGACCGGCTTGGGAAGCGACGCCACCCAATCGGTAAGCCGCGAAATCTCACGTTCCCAAAGGCCCGCCAGCTCAGTGGATACGGGTTCAAAGACCTGCGCTTCGAAACCCGCTTGGCGGATCACTTCGCCGAAGGTCTGCTGCCGGTGATCCGACCAGACTTTGCCAGGCGTGCCGACGAAGGCGTAGTGCCGATACCGGCGCTCGAGCAGGTGCTCCGCAGCTAACCGCGCCGCTGCGACGGAATCAACACGCAGGTCGGAGAACTGCGTGAGGGGGCTTGTCGGCTTGAGTTGCTCCTCGCTCTTGTCGAGGGCGATCGTCGGCAAGCCCGCGGCGAGTAGTTGGTCCGCGATCTCTTCGCTCACCAATCGTGCGAAGACTCCGTCGCCTTTCCAGTACTGCGACGAGGGGAACGACTGCTCGAAGTCGCCCGGGGTGAGATGGAAGCTCCAGGGGCCATGCAGGCGGGCGAACCGCGCGACGCCAAGCGCCACGTCGCGGCCGTAGCCGCGCGAGGTCTCGATCAGTAGGGCGACCTGTGGCGTGTGACGCATCGGTGTCCAAAATGACGGGACGGCGAAGGCCTCGTAGCTGATATCGGCGTGGATGCCAACGCGGTCCATTTCGTCTCGCTACGGCCGACCCAATATCAGGCCTTCTACGCAGCGAAACTTCAATTATATGCGGGCAAGCTAAATAATTGTAAGAAATCCGCTTGCCACGCCCCCCTCGTAGAGGATAGTCTGAGCGTGTTGCTTTTCTAAACATTTTTCTGCTTTTCAATCGACCCCGCTGCTCGTTCGGCTCGGCTGCCGTCGAAGGGCCACGGCGACTTGCCGCGTCCGCTCGCGTTCATCCGTGATGTCGATCGTCCGGTGAGTCCTGAGAACTGCGGATTGTCGTCGAATCGACGCGTTGTCCTCGTCCACCATTGGCTTCGCCTGAATCTGTCACAGGGGACCCTGTATGTCTCGTCTCAATCTTGGCCTGAGCGGATGCCCGTCCGTCGTCGCGTTCCTCGCCTCGGTAGCCGTCACCACCAGCGCCGGCGCAGCGGTCACGCACAACTACCTCTTCAATTCGGGTGACGGCCTCACCGTCATCGACTCGGTAGGGGGCATGAACGGCGCCGCCATCGATGGCGCCACGGTAGCCATCGCCGATAGCCGCTTGATTCTGGACGGAACCGCCGGCTACGTGGCGCTTCCGGGGCCGGACATCGCAATCAACACCTACGGCGAGGTTAGCCTCGAATTGTGGCTCGTCCCCGGAGCCGGCAACGTCGGGTTTACGGCAGCAGCCCATCTTGGTCGTACAAGCGATGGTTCGAATGAGGAGCAGGCGAATCTTGGGTACGACTACCTAATGATCCAACCAAGCCGTGGTCCTGGTGACCAAGGAAGTCGCGGCGCCATCTCCAACGGAACGTACGACGCGGAAGTCGGCGTCACCGACGGCGCTCGCGATCTCAACGACGGCAACCTGCACCACCTTGTGCTCACGGTCGACTCGACGGATGTCGGCTACTACGTCGACGGCGCCCAAATCGGCACGGCGCCCCTGAATGGTTTCAGTCTAGCAAACGTGAGCAACGACCTGGCCTACCTCGGTCGCTCGCTATACCCCGATCCCTTTTTCCAGGGCTCTATCTACGAGTTCCGGATCTACGACAACGCCTTGACCGACGTTGAGGTGCAAGCCAACTACTCGGCGGGCTGTACGGACTTCTGTGGCGACCCGCTCCGGTTGGAGGTCAACCGCGACACCGGAGCCGCTACCTTCGTCAATGACCTCTCCGCCGAGACCGTAGTCATCTACACCATCACCTCGGCGTCGGGAAGCATCGACCCGCTGGGATGGGCGTCGATCGCCGACAATGGCGATGCGGACAGTGGCGGATCGATTGACGCCGACGACATCTGGATGGTGCAAGGCACGCCCAGCAGCCTGGAGATCTCCGAGACCGACCCAATCGGTGGTGGCGGTCCCGACGATGGCTTCCAGGTCGGTTCGCCCGCCAGTATCGGAAACCTCTGGGCGAAGTCGCCGTACGAAGACCTGGTCGTGACGGCGACGACTCTCGACGCGAACTTCAACGAGATCTCGATCAACGTGCCGGTTCGGTACACGGGTAACGGCGGAACATCGTTCAGCCGGAGCGACTTCAACCTGGACGGCGTCCTCGATCCGAGTGACTACGACACGCTTTTGACTAATCACCTTGTCACGCTCTCGGGAACAACCGCCTTCGAAACCTTCTCGCAGGGCGACATTGATGGCGATGGCGACAACGACTTCGGCGACTTCCGGCTCTTCAAAGCCGACTACATCGCCGCCAACGGTTTGCCGGCATTTCTCGCTTTGACCGCCGCAGTCCCCGAGCCGTCGTCGGCTGCATTGATCTGCCTGACGGCGGCAGCGGCGGCGGTAACGCGGCGTCGTCGGTAGGAAGGAATTGTCCCCGCTCAGCTTTCGACTCACACACCATTGATCAGCATCCTGTTCCGGAGTTGTCCTCATGATCGCCACTTTCCGCTGCCACCTTGCCCTCGCCCTGCTCTTAGCGTTCGTCGGAAGGGCGCCCGGCGCCACGGTTGCTTACTGGGACTTTGAAGACGGAGTCGCCGGGCAGGAGTTCACTCCGCTCCTTATGCCTGCTCTTCGCCACATGCGCTAGCTGGGCGGCGCCGTGACGGCGCTAGGCGAAACGCAATAGCTACTCCTCTCTCATTTCACGCACCTTCTGCACAGACCTCTCGCGGAGAATAGTGATGACGATAATCAAGCCAAGTTTCGCCGCGTGGCGTGCACTGCGAGGGGCGGCAGCCATCGCTGTACTGTCCTTGTCGGTGAACGCGGCGTTTGCAGTAACCATCGCCCACTGGGACTTCGAGACCGACCTAATCGCCGGCTCCGCCGTCTCGGGTCAGAATGTCTCACACCCCAGCATCAATGGAGCTTTTGACGCGGCGATCCCGGATATCAGTGGCAACGGCAACGATCTATCGGCGTTTTCGATCGACGGGTCCGGCTTCGCCGTCATGCAGTTCAGCGACGTTGTCTCGCCGAGCAACCGCACCGGCTCAACGCTCAGCATCACCGGCGCCCCGGGCGACTGCTGTGAGGTGCTCAATAGCCAAGGCGATCTCGATCTCGGCGGCAGCCCAGTGGGCGCCCTCGCCGCCTGGACAATCGAGGCCTCTGTCAATTTCTTCGACGCGGGTGGCTGGCAAACGATCGTCGGAAAAGACGGCTTCGGCCAAGCGACCAACGGAGACGGCAACCAAGCCCCGCTCTACTTTCAGAAGAAGGGCGACGGCACCGAGCAGTTTCGTATTAACTATGTTGACGTCCTTGGCAACGCTCACATCCTCGACAGCGTCACCACCGCTCAAGCCAACAAGTGGTACAACCTTGCCGCCACCAACGACGGCAGCACGCTGCGGCTCTACGTCAACGGCATTGGAGAGACGAGTCTCGATCTAACCGCAACGTCCGCCGACACACGGATGGTCGCGCTCGACGAGTCCGGTTTCGCTGGTGACGACCTGACTTCTGACTCACCCTACGCCTGGACGGTCGCCCGCGGCATGTATAACGACGGCCACGGTGACCGCGTGAACGGGTACATCGACGATGTCCGTATTAGCAACGCGGCTCTGACCGTCAGCGAGTTGCTGAACAATACGATCGACTCGCTATCGCTCGTGGTGAACACCGCCACGGGTGTTGTCAGCATCCGCAACGACTCGAATGACGTTCTCTCGTTCGACTACTACCGAGTCGACAGTCCGACCAATGGGGATCTCAGCCCCGGCGCATGGAACTCGCTTAGTGACCAAGGTGTCGATTCGATTGGCCCCAATCCAGGCGAGTCTTGGGACGAGGCGACCAACGCGATCTCGGTCAACCGTTTGGTGGAGGAGTTCTTGCTCGGCGACACCACGCTGGCGCCCGGTCATGCCGTCTCACTAGGAAACGCCTACACGGGTGGCGTCTCGAGCGACTTGGAGTTCCAGGTTGGTTTTGTCGCCGACGGCGCCTTGACTGGCGCCAAGGTCGTTTACACGACCGCAACGGGCCTGCCGGGCGACTTCAACGGAAATGGCTCCGTCGACGCGGCCGACTACACCATCTGGCGTGACAACCAAGGATCGGAGTCGAACCTCGCCGCCGACGCCAGCGGCAACGGACGCGTCGACCAAGCCGACTACAACATCTGGGCGGCGAACTACGGCAACACGATGCCCCCTTCGGTCGCGATCCCCGAGCCTGCGGCTCTGGCGGTTGCGGCGCTCGCCTGCCTCGTTGCGTTCGGTCGCGCCCGTCGGTGATCGACCAAAAAATGGAGACCGATATTTGATCACTTTCAACCAACCCAACCCAACACGCAAGGCAAGCGGGGTGGCCGTGCTGTGTTTGGCTTGCACCCTTGCTGTCGGCTGCGGCTTTGGCTCGTCCAATACGGCGAGAGTCACCGGGACCGTCACGATCGGAGGCAAGCCGATACCCGACGACGCGTCGGCGTTGATCACCATCTCGCCCGCGTCGGGAGGCGAAGTGAAGCCGGCAACCGCGCCGATCAACAGCGGGAAGTACGAGGCGCCGAACGCCCCGACGGGGCCGGTGAACGTGACCTTCCAGATAACTCGGCCGGTCGGTCCCAAGCAATTCAGCGAGCGAACCGGCCAAGAGTACCAGAAGCAGAAAGACCTCGTTCCCTCTCAACGATCGACCGGCATCGCCGCGACGATCACGGGAGAGAACCCCACGCTCGATTTTGACTTGTAACGATTGCGGGTCGCGTCACGCACCGCGACGACGGCTCAGCGAAACGGAATCCGCCACTACTTTACGGCGTCATAGCCGGGGAAGAACGAATCCTATGAACAAGACAGGCAGGAATCGTGGTTTCACTCTGGTGGAGCTCCTCGTCGTCATCGCGATTATCGGCATCTTGGTCGCCTTGTTGCTGCCCGCCGTCCAAGCGGCGCGTGAGGCGGCCCGGCGCACGCAGTGCGTGAACCAGCTCCGCCAGCTTGGCGTGGCGATGCTCAATTTCGAGAGCACGTTCGGCGGCTTGCCCCCAATGGCCAAGTCGTGGACCAACGCCGAATTGAATGCGCTCTACGAGGGGACCGGCTATGCGGCCCCCGGTGGTTGGTACGACGACCACGGGTGGTATATCCCGCTGATGCCCTACATCGAAGAGGCGAGCCTCACCGATCTCGGCAATGCGAAGGCCCCGCTAAGTCACCCCGTCAATCTCAACGTCCGCAAGGCCTACGTCGGGCTCCATGCGTGCCCCTCGGACATCGGGCTACAGCGCAACGAGTGGGACCGACCCGAATGGGCCCGGGTGCGGTCCAGCTATGTGGTCAACGCCGGCAACACCGTGTACGGACAGCACAACGTCGGCACCTGCCCCGGCGTCTTCCCCACGTGCCGTGAATTCTTTGGCGGCCCTTTTGTAGCGAGGAAACTCGGGCGGTTAGCGACGATCATCGACGGCACGTCCAACACGTTGATGATGGGGGAGGTCCTGGTCTTGCCGGAGACGCTCGGCTGGGGAGGCCCCTACTCCGACGCCCAGACCGCGTTGGGCGGCCAGGTTTTCACCGGCTACAACACGCCGAACACTTCGGAGCGCGACGGTATCGTCCCGAGTTACAACTGGTTTTCTAACCCCGAGGTCCAGAGCGCTTGGGTGATGGCCCAGCTGCCCGGCAGCGAGGGAGCGGCTCCAGGTCTGCCCCCGGTCGGCCCGGCCAGGCCCCCCGCGATTCCCAGTAGCCGCGGGGGGGGCGGCAATATTCCACCTGACGCCAGCGTCGATAACCGCGATGGCACCAAACAGCAGCACATCGCAGTCCGCAGCCGTCACCCGGGCGGCGTCAACGCATCAAGGTGCGACGGCTCGGTCGCTTTCTACACGGATGATACGGACCCGCTTGTTTGGAACGCCCTCACTTCGGCCGCCGGTGGTGAAGCCTACTAGGCGAGCGGCCTTCTCTTGGCTTGGCGTGATTTGACCTTGGCGTGATCGACGGAGTCGGCGTGCTCTCCATTGGCATTTGAATAAGCACCCAAGATGTCGCAACCCAGGTCAGTCGGAGCCGGTCGTCATCTCACGATCGCGATAACTCTGTGCGCCATCTTGGGCGCTGCGGGATCGCTCGCGATCGCCGCTACGGAGGTTACGGTTCATGTCGATTGCGACCAACCGGGACACGCGATCAGCCCGCGACTTGTCGGCGCGTTTTTCGAGGACATCAACTTTGGCGGCGACGGCGGGCTGAACGCTGAGCTGATCAAAAACGGGTCTTTCGAGGTTCCGCGCGCGATGCTGGGCTGGCGCCGGCTTGGCGAGGGACTCTCGGCGGCCGTCGAACACGAGGCGCCGTTCAGCGCCGGCAACCCGTCGTTTATACGCCTACGCGGAGACGGCAGCGGCGCGCTCGCCAATGAGGGCTTCCGCGGGATCGGAGTCCATCAGAGCGAATCGCTGCGCCTCGCCTTCTGGGGCCGAGCAGAAGCCGGCAAGACCGTACCGCTTGCGGTCCGTTTGGTCGGCGAGAGCGGCGAAGCGCTGGCCACCAAGTCCTTCGAGCTGGCCGGCTCGTCGTGGCGACTCTACGAGACGGAGATCGCCGCCTCGCAGACCGACAAGCGCGCCCGGCTCGAGTTGAGCCTGCCGAAAGGCGGCACGATCGACCTCGACTTGGTCTCGCTCTGCCCAGTTGCGACTTGGCGCGACCGGCCGCACGGTCTGCGGCGAGATCTGGTGCAGCTTCTCGCCGACCTCAAGCCGGCGTTCTTCCGATTCCCGGGAGGATGCATCGTCGAGGGGTCGCAGCTTAAGTATCGCTACGATTGGAAAACGACGATCGGCCCCCGTGAGACACGACGGCTGATCGTCAACCGATGGAACACCGAATTCGCCCATCGACCAGCGCCCGATTATTACCAGTCGTTTGCGCTCGGCTTCTTTGAGTACTTCCAGTTGGCCGACGACATCGGCGCCGAGCCGTTGCCGATCATCAATTGCGGAATGGCTTGCCAGTTCAACACGGGAGAGCTTGTCCCGCTGGAAGAACTGCAGCCCTATATCCAAGACGCCCTGGACCTCATCGAGTTCGCCAACGGCCCCGTGACGAGCGAATGGGGCGCTACGCGGGCCGCGATGGGGCGTACCGAACCGTTTAATCTGCGGATGCTCGGTGTCGGGAACGAACAGTGGGGCCCCGAGTATTTCGAACGCTACGAGCGATTCGCCGAGGCGCTGCAGCGGGAGCATCCCGAGATCGAGCTCGTATCGACCTCGGGCCCGTTCCCGTCGGGAGAGCGATTCGACTACGCCTGGCCGCAACTCCGCAAGCTGAAGGCGCCGATCGTCGACGAGCATTGCTACGCCATGCCCGATTGGTTCCTCCGCGAAGCGCATCGTTACGACGACTACGACCGGAACGGCCCGGAAGTCTTCATGGGTGAGTATGCGGCGCAGTCGATTCAGATCGCGTCACCGCGGAACCGCAACACCCTCCGTTGCGCGATCGCCGAGGCGGCTTTCTTGACGGGCATCGAGCGTAACTCCGACATCGTGACCATGAGCGCTTACGCGCCGTTGTTCGCCCACGAGGAGGCGTGGCAGTGGCGCCCCGATTTGATTTGGTTCGATAACTTGAAGAGTTACGGTACGCCCAGCTACTACGTCCAGCAGGCTTTCAGCCTCCACCGCGGCGACACGGCTTTGCCAGTCGCCGTCGAAGACGCCCGCCCACCGCTTCCGCCCGGAGGCCGTTTTGGTTTGGGGACTCACGAGACGATTGCTGAGTTTCGCGAAGTTAGCGTGACGAGCAGCGACGGCGCCGAGGTCTGGTCCGCAACGCCGGAAGTGCATGACTTGATCGTGCAGGATGGAGAATGGCGAGTAAGTGACGCGGTCATCGCTAACCAGAACGATCGAGGGTCGTCGCGCGTCCTCTTTGGTGATCCTGACTGGAGCGGCGCCACTCTCCGAGTCCAGGCGCGCAAGCTGAAAGGACGCGAGGGCTTCACGATCTTCTTCCGTTGTCGCCCGGGCGGGTCGCGGATCGAGTGGAACCTCGGCGGTTGGGGTAATCGTCAGCACGGCTTGATAGGCGAACTCGCTACTCATAGCACGACGCCCGTTGACCTGGGGCGGACCCCCGGCGAGATCGAGCAGGGCCGGTGGTACGACGTGCGTGTCGAAACGAAGGGCTCACGCATTCGCTGCTATCTTGACGACGAACTCATCCACGAAGTCGACGCCCCGGACCCCCCTATCGATCGGGTCTTCGCCGCCTCGTCTCGCGACGACGCCACGGGAGAGACGATCGTCAAAATCGTCAACGCAACCGACGAGTCGACCGACATCCGGCTCGAGCTCAACGGCCTCGGCCGTGGCTCACACGATTGCCGTATCGTGGAGATTGCGGGCGACCCCGAGGCGGCGAACTCGATCGACCAGCCCATGCTGATCCGCCCCATCGAGTCGACCGAGACGATCGCGGCGCCCGCCGTGTCGCGAGTCTTTCCGCCCCACTCGCTGACCGTGCTGCGTATTTCGCCGGAAGGGGGGACGCCTTGAACCATCGACTAGCTTTCAGGGTTGTCGTTGTCGCCACGGCGTTCCAAACGCTGACGACGTGCGCCGAGGCCGACACGGAGAACGTGCTACAGGGCAGCGTTCGGGCGCACGATCCCTCGACCATCGTTCGGCAGAATGGTCGGTACTACGTCTACGCTACGGGCGTTGGCCTGCGGTCCAAGTGGTCGAGCGATCTCGTCCATTGGAACGAGGGCCCAGCGGTCTTCGACCGGGATCAGACGCCTGCGTGGACGGGCGGCGTTGCGCCGGGATTTCGCGGCCATTTCTGGGCTCCCGACATCGCCAAGCAGGGGGGGGAGTACCGGCTCTATTACTCCGTATCGCGATTTGGCAAACAGACGTCGGCGATCGGCCTAGCGGTCAGTCCGACTCTCGACCCGGACGACCCCCTCTACGGTTGGCGCGACGTCGGGATCGTGATTCAGTCACACGACGGCGACGCCTACAACGCGATTGACCCGTCGGTGTTGCAAGACGACGACGGACGTCAGTGGATGGCGTTCGGCTCGTACTGGCGCGGCATCCACTTGGTCGAACTCGATCCGGCCACCGGCCTACGCCGCCACCTTGAGCAGCCGCCCCGCCGCTTGGCTTCGGCGGATTCGATCGAGGCGGCGACGCTTCTCCGACACGGCGACAACTACTTCCTCTTCGTCAACCACGGGCAATGCTGCCGTGGCGTCGAGAGCACGTATCGCGTTCTTGTCGGGCGGAGCGATTGCGTCACGGGACCCTACCTCGATCGCGACGGGCTCGCGATGTCGGAGGGAGGCGGCTCGGTGGTGCTTGAGAGCGTCGACTCTCGCATCGGACCTGGCCACATCGCGCCGGTGGCTGGCGACGAATCCAATCGGTTCGCCTTTCACTACTACGACGGGAACGACCAAGGAAAGTCGAAGCTCGCACTTGCCTCCTGGACCTGGACCGAAGACGGTTGGCCCGTCGCCGCCGATGTGCGGTTGTCGGGGCCGGGAACGCGTCCTCAGCGTGACGTGCGATCACGCGATTAGTCAGCGATCTTCCGCGCTTATCACCTCGAGTTGAACACGATGCGATTAACCTCCTCAACGCTCTTCGCCCCGCTGATCATCGCCCTGATGGCGACGACTTCCAACGCGGCCACTTATCACGTCGAGCAGCTAACTTCGGAGCTGCACATCCCGGTCGATGCGGAAGTGGTTCCGGGCTTTGAAGACAAGATCTTTATCGCGCAGCTGGGGGGCGTTGCGTCGGACGGCAACGACGGCGACCCGATCACCAAGTCGGAGGGGCGGATCGTTGTCTACGACCGGACGACGGGGCTCGTTGACTACAACAACCCGTTCTTGACGATCGGCGACACCAGCTTGGTGGACCCGTACGGCGTGCCCGAGGTGGGGCTCTTCTCCATGGCGTTTCACCCCCAATTTCAGAACAACGGGAAGTTCTATGTGCAGGCCGCGGTCACGCACACCGGGCCCGCCCCGATCGTTGACACCCGCGTTTCGCCTTTCAAGACGGTGGTGCGTGAGTATACGGTCGACGTCAACAACTCCGCCCTGCCGATCATGAGCTCGAAGACAATTCTCGAACTGAATCAGCCGGCCCCCAATCACAACGGGAGTTGGATCGGTTTCAATCCACTCGAAACGGCGAACGGCGAAAGCAATCTCTACATCACGCTGGGCGATGGCGGCGATCAGCACGATCCGGCGAACTACGCTCAGGACCCCTACAGCTGGTTCGGATCCGTTCTCCGCGTCGACGTCGATGGCGATGATTTCGCAGCGGACCCCAGTCGCAACTACGCCGTCCCCGCCGACAATCCCTACGCGGACGGCGTCGAAGGGGCCCCCGAGGTGTGGGCTTGGGGTTTGCGGAACCCCTGGCGGGCGAGTTTCGATCCGACGAACGGCGACATGTACATCGGCGACGTCGGGCAAGGTTGGTACGAGGAGATCGACTTAATCCCGGGGGGGTCGAGTGGACAGAATTTCGGTTGGCGTCTCCGCGAAGGATTCCACGCGACTCCGACCGGCGGCGTCGGTGGGATGGTTCGCGACACCGTGGACCCGATCTACGAGTACCTCCATCCAGGTCGAGCGGGCGCAGTCGCCGGCTTCAGCGGCAACTCGGTGACGGGGGGCGTCGTGTATCGCGGCCCGGTGCAAGAGCTGTATGGACGGTACGTGTTTGCCGACAACGTGTCTGGGCAGATCTGGTCGTTCGACCCCGCCGATCCCTCGGGGACCATCCAAAACATGAACAGCCTCTTTACGCCGGACCAAGGGCAGATTTATGGGGTCACCTCTTTCGACCTCGACGAGAATGGCAATCTCCTAATCGTTGACGGCGCCGGCGCCCTCTACGCGCTGCTACCGAACGTGGCGCTGACGCTCACCGTCAATCGCGAGAGTGGCTCGATGAGTTTCAGCAACTTCACCGGCGACACCGCCGCTATCAAGTCCTATCAGCTAACCTCGGCGACCGGAGCGATCGACCCCGTCTCGCTCACCCCCGTAGCCGGCAATTACGACGCCCCTCCCGGCGGCGACGGATCGTTTGACCCCAGCGGCGATTGGCAGGTTCTCTCAGGAGCGTCTGACAACTTTGCCTTCGAGGAGCAGGCGACAGGCGCCACTCCCAACGTGGCGGACCAGCAGGGATTTCAGCTGAGCGCTGCGGGGGGTTGGGTCCCTTCACCCAATGAGGACCTCGTTCTCATGGTCACCCTGGGCGACGGGACCGTGGTGCCCGCGTCGGTTGAATTCATCGGCAACGACGGCGTCCCCTTCGCGTTCGGCGACCTCGACTTTGACGGCCAAGTGTCGTACTCCGATTGGGTTGTCTTCAATGCGAATCACCTGGCGGACCTGAGCGGCCTCAGCCCGGCGCAGAGCTACGGCTTCGGAGACCTCGACGCCGATGGCGACAACGACTTCGAAGACTTCCGCCAGTTCCAGGCCGACTTTGACGCCGCCAATGGTGCGGGGGCTTTGGCCCGGGCAATCGCCGGCGTTCCCGAGCCGGTCGCCGGCACAATGTGGATTCTTGGGGCATTGCTCCTCGGCTGCCGCAATCATCGGAGCGCTCGGTAATGAATCAGGTTCGTCAGACGCTACGGCTATCCCTTACGCTCGCCGCCTTGCTGGCTGGTGAGGGCGATTTCGCAGCGGTACGCGCCGATGAGCCGTTCCCGGTCGAGATCGCCGTCCAGACTACGGAGCGGATCGGGCCGCTGCGTCCGATCTGGCGATTCTTCGGGGCGGACGAACCCAACTACGTCTACATGAAAGACGGCGTCAAGCTCGTCAAAGAACTGGGCGAGTTGCGGCCCGGCGAGGTTTACTTTCGCGCGCACAACCTCCTGACTTCCGGCGACGGAACCCCGGCGCTGAAGTGGGGGAGCACCAACGCCTTCACGCTCGACGACGCGGGCCGTCCGGTCTACGACTGGACCATCACTGACCGGATTTTTGACACGCTGATCGCCCGCGGGGTCAAGCCGTATGTCGAAGTCGGCTTCATGCCCGAGGCGCTGTCACAGAGGCCTGAGCCCTATCGGCACGAGTGGCGTCCGGGGCTCCCTTACGGCGAGATCATGACGGGGTGGCGCTACCCGCCGCGGGATTACTCGATGTGGGAGGAACTAGTCTTCCAGTTCGCGTCGCACTGCGCCGAGCGGTACGGCGCCGCCGAGGCCGCCAGCTGGTACTGGGAGACCTGGAACGAGGCCAACAGCCTGCCCAACGGCTATTGGGGCGGGACGAGAGAAGAGTTCTTCACGCTTCACGACCACACGATCGCCGCCGTGCGCCGGGCCCTGCCCGACGCGCGCGTCGGGGGGCCCCACTCGGCCGGCGATGGCGGTGACTTTACGCGAGCTTTCCTAGAACACTGCCTGCGAGAAGAGAACTCAGCGACGGGCGACGTCGGCACGCCTTTGGACTTCATCTCCTTCCATGCCAAAGGGGCTCCCCACTGGGAGGGAGATCACATCCGGATGGGGATCGCCGCCCACCTAGCGACGATCGATCGGGGATTTCGGATCGTCGCGTCCTTTCCGGAACTCCGGAAAACGCCGATTGTGATTGGCGAATCGGACCCCGAAGGCTGCGCCGCCTGCCAGGGGTCGATGTTTAGCTACCGGAATGGGTCGGTCTATTCCAGCTACACCGCCGCGAGCTTCGCCAGGAAGTACGAACTGGCCGACCGGCACGGCGTCCATCTCGAGGGCGCCCTGACCTGGGCGTTCGAGTTCGAGGACCAGCCTTATTTCGCTGGTTTCCGCCAGTTGGCTTCCAACTCGATCCCGCTGCCGGTGCTGAACGTCTTCCGGATGTTCAGCCAGATGAGCGGCGATCGGGTCGCGGTCCATAGCACCGCCCAGGCCGATTTAGACGCCATCCTTCGCAGCGGCGTCCGCGACAAGCCCGACGTCGGGTGCCTCGCAAGTGTTGGAAAGGACCGCCTCTGGCTACTACTATGGCATTATCACGATGACGACGTTGAAGGCCCCGACGCGAGCGTCGCGATCCGGTTGGACGGCGACGCGTCCTACCGTCTTGTCTCCCACCAGACGATCGACGAGCAGCACAGTAACAGCTACGCCGCTTGGCGGCGGATGGGTTCGCCACTCGCCCCCAGTAAGGAACAGTTCGAGCGTCTGAAGAGTGCCGCTCAGCTGGAAGAGGTGGAACTCCCCGAACTGCAACCCGATTCAGACGGAACCACCGTCACAACGAAGCTTCCGCGACAGGCCGTTTCATTGATCGAGTTTGTCAAGTTGAGCTCCGAGAACACCACCCCGAGATAAGCCCCCCCAAGAGATTCCTTGATGCTAAGAAGCCTTCTCTTCGCGATTCCCTTCGCCCTTGCTGTTGGTTCTCAGGCGCTATCCGCACCGTTGGTGTGGGGTGGTCCCGCCATCGAGTTCTCGAAAGCAGGGTTTGCCGACCCTACGCTGGCGGAGAATCAAGATCGCTTGACCGATTCCATTTGGATTACGCGATCCAACACCCGCGGGCTGTTCAACGCGGCTTCCGAAGGATCGCAAGGGCCGACAAGCCCCGCGGGTACGCTCTGGGCGGTTGGCACCACCGCCGACCTGCCGAGCCTCGAGTTCAAGACTTGGCTCGAGCTCATCGAGCCCGGCAGCGCCATCAATGGACCACCAAACTCGGTGGGGCTCGATTTCGTCGTGCAGTTAGTCGACGAGCAGATCTATCTCGACCTGCGTTTCACCAGTTGGGGCGAAGGCAGTTCGAGCGGCGGAGGCTTCTCGTACGTGCGAAGCACCGCTGCGATTCCAGAGCCGGCGACGGGGTCGATCGCCTTGGTGGCGTTGCTCGCGATCTCCGCTCGACGCGGCCGCCCGACTCGACAACTCTAATTCGACAACGACGGTAGGACCGACAGCCGTTGTGATTGACTCGCTCCGCAGTCGAAGCCGACGAAGAGTTCAAAATCACCCGGCTCGACGACGAATTGTTTGTCGAGGTTCCAGAACGCGAGGCGATCGGCAGTAATCGGGAACACAACTTCCTGCGATTGGTTTGGCTCGAGTTCGACACGCTGGAAGCCCTTGAGCTCACGGACGGGCCGGGTGACCGAGCTGACCAAGTCGCGGATGTACAATTGCACCACTTGGGCGCCAGCGCGTTGGCCCGTGTTCGTGACCGTGACTCTCAGCTGTGTCGACTCGCCCACGGCGATGCTCTCGTCGTCAAGCGTCAGGGCGCCGAGTTCGAACGTGGTGTAGCTGAGCCCATAGCCGAACGGGTAGAGCGGCGTGACCTCGTCGAACAGATAGCCGCGGCGTGCCGACGGGCGGTGGTTGTAGTAAGCCGGCAGGTGGCCGACCGAGCGGGGGATCGTGATCGGCAGCTTGCCGCCTGGGTTGTGCCGTCCGAGAAGCACGTCGGCGACCGCCGTCCCCGCCGCTTGGCCCAGGTACCAACACTCCAGTAACGCCGCCGACTTCTCGGCCAGGTTGTTCACAGCGAGCGGGCGGCCGTTGAACAGCAGCGACACGATCGGCTTGCCGACGCCGTGCAAAGCGTCGACCAGCTCGTCCTGGCGCCCCACCATATCGAGGTCGGTGCGGTCGCCGAGGTGATTGGCCATCCAAGCCTCGCGCGAGGTCTGCTCGTTCCCGCCAACCACGAGCACCACCAGGTCGGCCCGTTTCGCCAACTCCACCGCCTCGGCGATGAGGCGCCGGTCTTCCTCGGCGTTGCTCGGGACCACCTCGTCCTCGAACCAGCCGCCACCGATCGTGATCTGGCAGCCTTCGGCGTAAAGCACTTCCGCTTCGGCGCCAAACGCCGCGCGGAGGCCGTCGAAGACCGTGACGAACTCTTTCGGCACGCCGCTATAGCCGCCCAGCACGGTGCGGTGGGCGTTCGGGCCGATGACGGCGACGGTGCGGACCTTGCCCGTGTCGAGCGGCAGCACGCCGCCATCGTTCTTCAGCAGAGTGATCACCTGGCGGGCCGATTCAAGCGCGACCGCCGCGTGCTCTTCACAGCCGACGACTGTCTTGGCGTGCTCTGGCTCGACGTAGGGATTCTCGAACAGGCCCAATTGGAACTTGTGGGCGAGCAGTTTGCCGACCAGCTCGTCGATCTCCGCCTCGGCGACGGCGCCGTCACGCACCAGATCGGCGACGACGGTGTAGCAGTCGGGTTCGGGCAGCTCGATGTTCACCCCGGCGCGGATCGCCAGGGCGGCCGCTTCCTCGCGGTTCGCGGCGACGTGGTGCCCGTAAAGATCGGGGCGGTCCCACAGCTCGCGGATCGCGTAGTAGTCCGAGACCACTGTGCCGTCGAAATCCCACTCTTCGCGGAGCACGGTTTGCAGGAGCCAACGGCTGGCGTGCGACGGGACGCCGTCGATCTCGTTGTAGGACGCCATGACACTCATGGCCCCGCCCTCGCGGATCGCTCGCTCGAAGGGGTGCAGGAACGTCTCGCGGAGGTGCCGCTCCGAGACGCTGACCGGCGCGCAGTTATTGCCCGACTCGGGTTGGCCGTGGGCGGCGAAGTGCTTGAGCGTGCAGATCACACGATCCGCTGCGCCGACTTCACGGTCGCCTTGGAAGCCACGGACGGCGGCGACGCCCAGCTCGGCCACTAGGTGAGGGTCTTCGCCAAAGGTCTCTTCGACGCGTCCCCAACGCGGGTCTCGCGCCACATCGACGACCGGCGCCAGCGCTTGGTGGACGCCACACGCCCGCGACTCGCGGGCCGTGATCTCATAGACCCGCCGGACGAGCTCGGGGTTGAACGCCGCGGCGAGGCCGATCGGCTGGGCGAAGCTGGTCGCGTCGCGCGCCACCAAACCGTGCAGGCACTCGTCATGGAACAGCACGGGGATCCCCAGCCGGCTGTTCTCTAGAAAGTAGCGCTGGATGTCGTTGGTCAGCTTCGCAAACTCCGCGGGCGAGGCGCCGCCGTGGGCGTCACCCGGTCGGCCCACCTGTCCGAGGCCTTCGCCGTGGCCGAAGTGCTCCGCCGCCCGCTCGGGGGAGAAGCCCCCGTCGGGGCCGAGCAATTTGTCGACTTTTTCGTTCCAGACGCACGCCATCTGCGCCGCCTTCTCTTCGAGCGTCATCCGCCCGAGGAGATCGACGACGCGATCGGCGATCGGCAAGGTGGCGTCGAGGTAGGCGGCTTTAGCGAGAGCTACGGGCATCGGCTTCAGGTCGTATCGGTGTTGAGAAAGAACAAGACTTCGGTCAGTTGGATTATTGTCTCAGGGCGTTTCGGTCGCCGTCCGCAGGACCGCGTCGAAGGCCGGCTTCGGCGCCAGCGATCGGTCAAACAGCAGCGAGTGCGCGGTCCGACCACGGACCGGCCAGCCGTTGTGCCACGAGCGGCCATCGTCGAGGCCCCAAAACGTGACACGGTCGATCACGTCGGCGTGGTGATTGTACAGCCGGAAGAACATCGCGTAGCGTTCCGCGAGTTCCGCCTGTTTGGCGGCCGGCAATCCGTCGCGGTACGGATTGAGCCGGGGCGACGCGGCGGCCGACTGGCCGACATCGGCGCCGGCGATGTTGGAGGGCCACGGCAGCACGTTGATGTCGAGCTCCGTGATCGCCACCTTACCGGCGGCCTCGGCGAGCGCCTCGATCGACGCCTCGACCTCGCTGGCTTGCGGATGGCCCATCCCGTAATGCGACTGCATGCCGATCGCGTCAACGCGGCAGCCGGCCTGCTTCAGCTTGTCCACCAAACGGACCGCGCCGTCGCGCTTGGCCGCGAGGTGCATGCTGTAGTCGTTGTAGTAGAGCTCGGCGGCGGGGTCGGCCTCTTGGGCGTACTTGAAGGCGAACTCGAGGTAATCGTCGCCAATAATCCGGCGCCACGGTGAATCGCGGAGCGTGCCGTCGTCGTTCAGCGCTTCGTTCACCACGTCCCAGCCGCCGATTTGGCCGGCGTACCGACCGGCCACGTTGTAGATGTGGTCGCGCATCGTCGTCAGCAGTTGCTCCCGCGTCGCCGGCACGCCGGGCGCCGACTCGAACACCCAGGCGGGCGTTTGGCTGTGCCACACGAGCGTGTGACCGACCAAGAACAGGTCGTTCTCCTTGCCGAAGGCGACGAAGCGGTCCGCTGGGCCGAAATCGTACCGGTCCTTGTCGGGATGCACGTTCTCCCACTTCAGCAAGTTCTCGGGTGTCGCCGAGTTGAACTGATGACGGATGAGAGCGTCGGCGGCCGGACGGGGGTTCGTCACCAGTCCGGTGGAAATCGCGACGCCGATGCGGTACTTGCCGGCGAACGCCTTGGCGAGCGAACCGACAGGCTCATCGCCGATCGCTGGCCCACAAGCGACGAGGGCGCTCAAGACGGCGAGGGCGGTAGTAACGGGGTGGTGTGTCATGGCTTGCTCAAGGTAGGGACGGCGTTAGGCCACGCTCTTCGTCTCGGCGGGCCGCGAGTTGGTCGTTCAGGGAGAACTCGGTGTCGCGGTCGATCTCGTAGAACCATAATACCGCCCAGGCGACGACGAACGCCAATGCGGGGAACAGACTCATCATCAATCGGATCCCCTCCAGCGACTGGGCCGTCTGTTCGACGTTCGCGACGTAACCGTACTCCGACAGCAACCATAAGGAGAGTGCGCCGCCTATGCTCAATCCTAGCTTGAGCGCGAAAACTGTGGCGGCGAACGTCATCGCGGTCGCTCGCCGCCCGGTGCGGAGCTCCGACAAGTCCGCCACGTCGGCGATCATTGCCCACAGCAGCGGGATGCCCACCCCGTAAACGAACTGTAGCAGACACTGCATCGCGATCAGCGACGCTGGAGCCGATGTCGGCAGCCAATAGAATGCACAGGTACACGCCACCGTGAGCAACAAGCTGACCTTGAAGACGGCCAGCTTGCCGTAGCGAATCGAGAGTGGCTTCGATAGCAGGATACCCACCAACGACGCGAGCAATCCGAGGCCGTTGAACCAGCCAAAGAGGTCCTCTCGCTGCACGAGATACTTGAAGTAGTAGAGTCCAATACTGCCGCGCATCGAAAGGTAAATGAAGTAGAAGAGCGTCGCCACTGACAGGACAACCCACGAACGATTGCCCACGAGGCCCGCCATGTCGGCGACAATTGACGACTTCTGGCTCGGCGGCGGCTGGACCCGTTCCTTCGTGGTCACGAAGGTGATCACGAAGAAGAGGGTCGCAATCGCGGCCCACATCGCCATCGTTAGCTGATAGCCCGTGGCGACGTCACCTTGCCCGAAGTACTCCACAAGGTCGAGCGTGTAGGTCTGCACGAAGAAGGCGGCCGTCATCGCCAACAAGAACCGCCACGACATCAGGCTCGTCCGTTCCACCGGGTCGGGCGTCATCACCCCCGAGAGCGAGGCGTAGGGGATGTTGTTGGCCGTGTAGGCGATCATCAACAGGTTGTACGTCACGTACGCCCAGATGATTTTTCCGCGGGCGTCGAGGTCGGGCGTCGTGTAGGCGAGCACGAAGCAGACCGCGAACGGGATCGCCGTCCACAGCAGCCAGGGACGGAACTTTCCCCAGCGGGTGTTCGTGCGATCGGCGAGGGCGCCCATCAGCGGGTCGTTGACCGCGTCGAACAGCCGCGAGAAGAGGAACATCCACCCGACCGCCGTGGCGGCAACGCCTAGCACGTCGGTGTAGAAGTTCGTCAAAAAGATGAGCTGCGTCTGGAAGACGAAGTTCGCGGCGCAATCGCCAAGGCCGTAGCCGATCTTCTCGGAGAGCGGCAGTCGTGTCTTCTCGGTCGTCATGCAGAGCGATCAACGGCTGCCGCCGCTGTCAGTTGGATGTCAGTTCAATGTCGATCGTGTTGCGCCCCGGCGCCACGTCGAAGGTCAGCTCAGAGGTTTTTACGTCGAGGTACTTCTCGGGCACCAGCGCCGGCAGGTTGGCGGGGGCCCGCTCGCCGGGACCCGGCGGGTCGCCCTTCTCGTAGACGAGGACCGCCACCTGATACTCACCGGGATGGACGCCCCGTTCGTGCTGCGTCACCAAGTGGTACCCCCCTTGGGCGTCGATCATACCGCGCGAGGAGTTTTTACCACGCTCCATCGGCGAGAAGATCACTACCCCGGGCGCCACCGGCGACCCGTCGAGTGTGATCGTCCCGGCGACGTCCGCGTCAAACGGGCTGCGGCTACAAGCTATGCACAACGGCAGCATCAGCATAGCGAGCCAGCAGTTCTTGAAAGCCATCTTCGGGGCCATCTTAGGGACGTTGGTTCTGAGTAAAGATCGTTGACCAAGAGCCGCGTTTCGATCACGCCCGGCGACGGCGCTTACTCACGGATGACCTCGCCACCCTGACGAGTGGAAACAGCCCGGTACACGCGGTGTTCGATCCCTTCAGAGACGAAGGCGACCGAGCCGTCGCACTTCGCGAAGTTGACGCCGCCAGGATGGAGGCTGCGGAAACCTCGCATCAAGCCCCAGCACTGGCCCGGATTGGACTGGCCGGTAGCGTCGATGCAGGCGCCGTCGCTCAGATAGTCGAAGTTGATCTCGATCGACGTGACGGCCCAGTCGCCGTCGCTCGACCAAGCGGCGCTGTTACCGTCGACCGGGGAGGTCTCACCGAACAAGAAGGTCTGGCTGGTGCCGTCGGTGATGCTCTGCATCTTGACCCCGCCGCTAATGTACGTAGCTCGCCAGAAGACGCCGACGCACTTGTCACCTTCGTAGCAAGAGAACCGAGGCGTGTAACTCCAGTCGGCCAAGGGGGTCGGTTCGTTTTCGTAGACACCATCGCCGGCGTTGCCTTTGTAGCTGGTCGTCGCCACAAGAACTTGCGAACCCTTTGGCGCCTCAGTTCCAGTATTATAAGGGTACTGTTCGCCCACGGCAGGGCCCGCTTTAGGATCAGAGGGGCAAGCAAGTACGGCAGGCTGTTGCCCAAGCGCCTTAGTAAACGTGGAGTTAAGATCCAAGGTGTTATTCATGCCGAGATTTCTACCACCGACACGGTTCCAATCCCCATTCAGGCCGGTGTCAGGCAAGTCGAATTGGTCGTAAAGAGCCGACTCTTCAATGAATGGCAATACCCGAGCTATCCACCCCCCTCCGTCGAGGCCGTCGCTAGGGTAATTGACCTGAAGTCGATCCTGCCATCGGATAATACTCGGCACGCCTAGATCGACAATTTGGACATTGTTCTGATTGGCGCCGCGGTCGCCGCCATCGTAGTAACTCTCATCGACCGGGAAGTGCCCGTTCTGATCGTGATAGTTGATCGCCGCCAAGGCGATGTTCTTCATGTTGGAGACACACTGCATCCGCCGGGCCGACTCCCGCGCCGCCTGAACCGCCGGCAGCAGCAGGGCGACCAAGATGCCGATGATCGCGATCACGACCAGCAGCTCGACGAGGGTGAACCCGCGGCTCTTATGGATTACTGACATGGCTCCAGTCCGTTTGCACTCAGACGGTTAGGAAGAGGATAGGCCTGCCGCCGGGGGGGCACCCCGCAGAATCTAAAATCAGCGCCGCCGGGCGACGCCGATGGTCGCTAGTCCCAGCAACAACGCCACCAGCGTGGTCGGCTCGGGGACCGCCGCCGTGGCGCCCTCGGCGGGGCCGCTGCCGGGCGTCGCGCCGTAGTTGGCAGCCCAGAGGTCGTAGCCCGCCTGCGTGCTGTCGGCCGAGTCGCCGTCACGCCAGACGGTGTAATCAGCGGCGTCGACCATGCCGTCGCCGTTGTAGTCCCCTTCGAGCTCGGGGATCCTCACGATCGAGAAGCGAACGATCTCGATCCCCAGGCCGCTGTTGGTGAAGTCGGCGTTGGCTTGGATCTGGAGTTGGGTCAGGCCGAAGTTCTGCAGGCCGTCGCCGCCGTTGACGAAATCGAACGTGTTGACCCTCTCCGACTCACTCCCCGTGCCGAGCGGCAGCGTGAAGGTGGTGAAGTCGGTGGTGTTGAACTCCGAAGTCGGGACCGTGAAGATGTAGTCATCGCTGCCCAACTCGGGACCGCTGTCGTCACCGTCGACGTCGCCCATAATCAGATTGAAGCTGTCGGCCGTGTTGTTCGGCATGAGCTTCGCCTCGACCTCGATCTGGTACTGGGTGGCGTCGAACGCGATGTTCAACCCGTTGAAGCCAATACCGCCCGTGCCGGCCGGTGTCGCGCTCTGAGTCGTGTCGATGATGAAATTGCCGCTGGTCTGATCGACGACCCCCGCGTCGCTGAAACTACCGAACGTGAAGGTCTGCCCCTGAGTGGCGTAGGTGGCGGGCGTCAACTCGATGAGCAAGGGGTTCTCAGGCGCTTCGGGGTCAACCAGCTTGACACTTTCAATGTCGACCTGAAGGCGGGCGGTGCCGCCATACTCACTCTGAATCTGCATCTGGGTCAGACCGTAGTTCTGGATCGTGTCGCCTGGGTTCAGTTCAAATCCAGGTTGCACGAAGACGGGGCCTGGATTGGTGAGGGGCTGAATGATCGTGACGAATTCGCCCGGGGTAACGCTAGCGATGTCGATATAGAACTGGAACTCGTCGCCGACGCCTTCGCCGTCGTTGTCCGCCAGGACGACGCGGAAGTTGGTCGCCTCGTTGAGGGATCCAACCCGCACGCGGATTTCGAGTTGTGTCGTCATCGCGTCAAAGTCGGTGGAAATGTCGGAACCAACGCCGCCAAACAACCCGGCCGAGGGGTCGGTGATATCGACGTCCTCGGTCAAGTCGAGGCCGAAGTAGCCGTTGCTGACGTCGAAGTTGCCAAAGAAGTTGTCGGCAAAGTCGCCGAAGCGGAACCCGTTCGACTGAAACCTCGGGACGTCGAGCGTGGCGAAGGTGGCGCCAAGCGAGGCTCCCGTCGTCAAGAACAAGCCGAACAGCGCAGCGAGCACTCTGCGTGTAGAGCCATCAGACATGGCGAGTCTCCGCGTCGGGGGGGTGATAAGAAGCGTTGAAAAGGAGAGCCGGCGACCCGCAACCAGTCGCGTCGCCGGCACTAAGTATCTTTGCTGGGCGGAGTCGGATGACCAGCCGGAAGAAGCCGCAAAAACGTCGTCGGGCTGGGGGTTGGAAAAGTGTGAAATAGCCGGAAGAAAAACAGCTGTTGTTACCGCTTTGTCGGGGGGGCCGTCGTGCCGCGGAGTACGAGTTGCTGACGGACCACGGTGTTCTCGTCCGTCGCTTCTTCGGGCGAAGCGATCCGGGCGGCGAGGCGTCTGGCGCCGATGGCGCCAAGCTCGGCCGTGTCGAACCGGATGACCGTTAGCGGCGGGGTCGTGTACCGCGTCGCCGCGATGTCGTTAAAGGCGATCAGGCTGAGGTCGGTCGGGACCGAGACGCCATGCGACCAGCAGGCGTGCATCAGTTCCAAGGCCTCGACGTGGCAGTAGCAGATGATCGCGGTGGGGGCGTCTCTCGCGAGGAGCCGCTGCATCACGTCGTCCACGTTGCAGCGCCAGACCTCGGCTTTGCTGTCGTAGCCCGCCTCACGCATGGCCTGCTCGAAGCCTTGGCGCCGCTCGTGGACGCTCACGTGATCGCGGATCGTCTCGTTCACGTAGAGCGCGATCCGCTTGTGGCCCAGGCCCAGCAGATGCCGCGCGGCCAAGCGGCCACCGGAGATGTCGTCGGTCACCACGTGCTGCAGGCCGCCGAACTTTTCGCCCATCAGGATGGTGGGAAGCCGCCCCTCGAGGACGATCGCCTGGGCCGGTTCGGGCACGTGCAGCAGGAACGCCAGGCCATCGACGGCGCCGCCGAGCACCAGTTCTTTCCAGTCGCTGGTCTCGGTGACGGGGACCAGGCGAATGTCGTAGTTCTCTTCCTGAAGGGTCTCCGTGAACGAGGTTGCGATCTCGTTCATCGGGTCTTCGAAGATCCACCGCGGGTTGGAGTAGAGGAGTCCGATCGTGTGAGTCTTCCCCCGTGAGAGAGCGCGGGCGCGCCAGTTGGGCTGGTAGCCGAGTTCGGCAGAGATCCGCAGGATTTCACGTGACTTCCGCGCGCTGCGTTCTTGAACGCCCTTCACGTCGCCGCGGAGTACGCGAGCGACGGTCGAGGCGGAGACGCCCGCTTGTTCGGCGATCTGATCGATCGTGACAGCCATAGACAGTGGACCAAGCAGCTGAGTGAAGGGCCGCTGTGGCAAGAACTAAGTGGTAGCGCTGTCGGTACGTGACAGCGGATTCCATTGGGACGAGGTTGAGCGATGATGGAGGCGAGTTTGGCCTCGGCAGACTCGGCATCCCTTCCAACGCTAACGCTCAAGCTATGACGCGCACCTTCCGTTGTCAACAAAAGTTTCGGCCTTTTTGACAGCGGTGTCAATTTATGTCAGGATTCGTGCGTCGCGTCCCCGGCTAGTCCTGTCGCATTCGCCTACAGTAAGTCCGAGGCCGTCTTGGGAGGGGCCGCCCCTCACCAATCTCTTCTTGCCTACGTAATCGCTCCTCTTCGCCATGCTGCTCTTAGCGCTCACGTCGCCCCGCCGGGCGTTCGACGCCTCGCTCCGCAGCCCCGTTCTGTGGACCGCGTTGACAACCTTCGCCCTGCTAGCGACTCCCTCGTTGCGGGCCGCGGACCTGGTCCTGTCGGAATTCAACGGGACCGGCTTCGACTACACATTCGACGACTTCACGCAGACGATCGGTCCGACTTCGGTCCGGGTCCGTGATGCGATCAACGGCTGGGGGGGGGCAGGCGTCACTTCAGCCCCCAACTTCAGTGGGTGGGAAGACAGCTGGTTGGTGATCGACTTCACGCCGCTCGCCGGCAACCGAGTCAACACGTTTACGATCGAACTCATCGAACAGTCGACCGGCGGCGAAACCACCAAGAGCGGCAAGTGGGACTTTAACGTCGCGGGCCTTACGCCCGGGGTCCCGGTTTCGTTGACGTCGGCGACGACGCTTTCGCAGCCGACCAGCGGGCTTGGCGACTACGGGAACCTCAACCTCTCGCAAGTCAACCAGTGGCAGGTGCTGGGGCAGTTCGGGTCGTCCGACCTGTTCGATATTGAGTTCGATCGGATTGTCGTCTCGAACGACGCCCCGCCTCCCCCCGCGTATCCTGGCGCCGAGTCGGACGCTCCGTGGCGCACCGAAGCCGCCAGCCGGATTGAGGCCAACCGTAAGGCGGATCTTTCGGTGACGGTCCGCGACCTGTCGGGCGCGGTGGTTCCCGGCGCGGCGGTTCACGTTGCGATGCAGCAGCACGAGTTCGGCTTCGGCACAGCGGTCCAGGCCTACCGGCTACGCGACAGCAACCCGCAGCACAACACCTACAAGGCGAAGACCGCCGAGTTGTTCAACGTCGCGACGCTCGAGAACAACCTAAAATGGCAGCCCTGGGAGGGGGAGTGGGGCGGGTCCTTCACGCAGCAGGGCGCCCTGAACGCCCTCGATTGGCTCGCCCAGAACGGCATCGACAGCCGCGGGCATGTCATGGTTTGGCCCGGCACGGACAACCTGCCGGCCGATATCCGCCAGATGCTCTCCGACAATAACCTCACCCCCGCCGAACAGCAGACGGTGCGGACACGCATCGCGCAGCACATCGCCGAGATTGGCGCCGCCACCGCCGGCAAGGTGGTCGCTTGGGACGTGATCAACGAGACCCGCACCAACAACGACCTGATGCGGGAGCTCTCCGAAGGCGACCAGGCGACGGTGACCTGGATGCAGCAAGCCGCGGCCGCCACGGCGCCAGGGACCGGCCTCTACATCAACGACTTTGGCATCCTCAACACTTGGGGCCGCGGCGCCAACCGCAACCAGTACTACGACACCGTCGAGGCCCTGCAAGACGGCGGCGCGCCGGTTACGGGGGTCGGCTTTCAAGGGCACTTTACCGAAGGAGACATTGTTGGCCCCGAGGAGCTCTGGGAAGTCTTCGACCGATTCGCCGAGCTAGGGCTCGACATGCAGATCACCGAGTTCGACTTCAACACCACCAATGAAGAGCTCCAGGCCCAGTACCTGAGCGACTTCATGATGGCCGTCTTTGCCCACGAAGGGGTCGATGACTTCATCCAGTGGGGATTCTTTGAGGACGCCCACTGGCGTCCCGATGCGGCCATGTTCCGCAGCGACTGGTCGATCAAGCCGAGCGGCGAGGCGTACCTCGACCTCGTCTTCAATGACTGGTGGACCGATGTCGAAACGTCGGCCGACGCCGCGGGCGACGCCACGGTCCGCGGCTTCAAGGGAGACTACCAAGTCACGGCGTCCGCCGGCGGCGAGAGCGAGACCGTCTCCGCGGTCCTCTCGGACGACGGGGAGTCGCTCTCAATCGTCTTGAACCTGCTCGTCGGTGACTACAACCAAGACGGCGCCGTTGACGCCGCGGACTACACCGTCTGGCGTGACAGCGTCGGGGCGTCCACTGCGAACCTCGCCGCCGATGGCGACAACGACGGCGTGGTCGATGAAGCCGACCGCCTTGTTTGGGCGTCGCGTTACGGCGCCACTGCTACGACGTCGCCGCTGGCCGGCGTCCCCGAGCCGGGGGCGTGGTCAATCGCCGCCGTATGCTGTTTGATATGCATTGGACGCCGCTGTCAGTGGTAGCCTCGGCGGTCCCGCGTCTTCCTCGACTCCTCCTTTTAACTGCGTCACCGTTCTATGCCCGCGTTCTCCGAAGTCGCCGCCGCGATCCCCTACGAAGGCCCCACGAGCCGCAATCCGCTGGCGTTCAAGCACTACGACGCCGAGGCGATGATCGAGGGCAAATCGATGCGGGACCACCTGCGGTTCAGCGTCGTCTACTGGCATACGTTTCGGGGGACAGGCTCCGACCCGTTCGGCGCCGGCACGATGCAGCGGCCCTGGGACGACGGCTCGGACTCGGTCGAGAACGCCCAGAAGCGGGCCCGCGTCGCCTTCGAGTTCTTTGAGAAGCTCGGCGCGCCGTTCTATGCGTTCCATGACCGGGACGTGGCGCCCGAGGGCAAAACGCTCGCCGAGAGCCACAAGAATCTCGACGCGGTGGCCGCCGTCCTCAAGGAAGAGCAACAGCGGAGTGGCGTCAAACTGCTCTGGGGCACCGCCAACCTGTTCAGCCACCCGCGCTACCTGCACGGCGCCGCCACGAGCTGCAACGCCGAGGTCTTCGCCTACGCCGCGGCGCAGGTGAAGAAGGCGCTCGAGGTGACGCACGAGCTGGGCGGCGAGGGGTACACGTTCTGGGGCGGTCGCGAAGGCTACCAGTGCCTCTGGAACACCGACATGAAGCGCGAGCAGGAGCACCTGGCGCGGTTCCTGCATCTGGCGGTCGACCACGCCAAAGCGATCGGCTACACCGGTCCGTTCTACATCGAGCCGAAGCCGAAGGAGCCGACCAAGCACCAGTACGACTCCGACGCGGCGGCGTGCCTCAACTTCCTCAGGCAGTACGACCTCCTGCCGTACTTCAAGCTCAACCTCGAAACGAACCACGCCACGCTCGCAGGCCACACGATGCAGCACGAGCTCGAGGTGGCCGGCGCCGCCGGCGCGCTGGGCTCGATCGACGCCAACACCGGCGACCTCTTGCTCGGGTGGGACACCGACCAGTTCGGCACCGACATCTACATGACTTCGCAGTGCATGTACTCGATCCTCAAATACGGCGGGCTAACCACCGGCGGCGTGAACTTCGACGCCAAGGTCCGCCGCGAGAGCTTCGAGCCGATCGATCTGTTCTACGCACATATCGGTTCGATGGACGCCTACGCGCGGGGCCTGAAGATCGCCGCGGCGATGCGGGCCGACGGCCGGATCGAAGGAATGGTCCGCGACCGCTACGCCAGCTGGGACACGGGCCTCGGCGCCGAGATCGAAGCGGGCGACCACAGCTTCGCCTCGCTTGAGAAGCGGATGCTCGATCAGGGCGAAGCGGCGCCCAACGCCAGCGGGCGGCAGGAGTTGTTCGAGAACGTGATCAACGAGTACTTGTAGGCAGTCGACTTCGAAATAGATCGCGCACCTCATCGCAGGCCGTCGCTCGAGCCGCTTGGAGGCTCACACCGGAATAGTTCGAAGTCGTGGCGTTTTGCGTCGATCGTTGTGAGTCGGAGGCGGCGTCTTCATCGACGTCGGCCGCGGGCCCAACGCGTTCAGCTTCGACACAGCTAGCGCTTTGTCGAAGCTGAATCCTAGGATGAGCCGATTGGGCGCTAGCCTCGGTTGAATCACCAAGAACCGTGGCTAGCGCCAAAACGGCTCATGGCGCCGACCCCCATCTTCTAGCTTTGACAAGGCGCTAGTGGAAAACTACCAGGTCTGGCTGCTGCTAGGGCCCCTCTCTTGCGACAAGCACCGCGTTTACTCGCCTTCATTCGCGAAGAAGGCGTTAAGGGAAGCGTGCGGCTGAATCCCGACCGACGATCCGTGAACGCTTGTCGTCGCCGCGTTCGTCGAACCGAGTGATCAGCCTGTGCCTCACGAGCGGGACTGGTTCGAGGTGCTTGTTGGGCTTGGGATCGCGATATACTATGCGGCCAAGTTAACCGAGTTGATCATGCGTTGAAGTTGAGCCTGCGTCTATGCCTGCTACTCATCTGTGAACTGACGCTTACGAGGACCTCCTGTGCCTAATCGCAAGATGCGTC
Source organism: Botrimarina colliarenosi (assembly GCF_007859955.1). Lineage (GTDB taxonomy): Bacteria > Planctomycetota > Planctomycetia > Pirellulales > Lacipirellulaceae > Botrimarina > Botrimarina colliarenosi. The sequence continues at coordinate 72,260 of NZ_SJPR01000009.1, read as the reverse complement.
GATCGAGAAGCTCGCAGGTCGTTAACAAAAGGAGGTCCCGGCACCGCGTGCGGCGTGCGGAGAGGCTCGAAGCGAGAGACCTCCTCGCCGTCCAGCCGCTACCGGCGTTAGCGCCGCTCGACCCGGCTGGTGGGTTGATCTACGCGTCGACTTTCGCCGCGGTCGTTGACCCGGGCAACCCGATCCAGTCGTACGAGGTTGCGCTGGACGCGGGGCAGTCGCTTTCGTTGTCGGCCACCGGTTTCTCGACGGCTAATCTGACCGTCGTCGACCCGCTCGGCGCGACCATTGCCGCTACGAGCGTTCCCGCCGCAGGTGACGCCGCGGCGGTGTCGTCACTGCCCATTGATTTGGCGGGAGTTTATACGATCAGCGTCTCGAGCGGCGACGGGGTCCCCTTCGACGCAATTACTCTGAGCACCGTCCTGAACGCGGCCTGGGAGGGCGAGAGCCATAGCGGACCCTCGAACGACTCGCCCGCCGAGGCCGAAGACCTCGAGCCAGCGTTCGCCGCGGTCGGCCCGCTCACGGCGCAACGTGCGGCGATAGTTGGCGAGGGCGCCGCCTCGGGCCCCACTTTCACGGCGAGCCTGACTGACTACGGGCGGGCGTTCAACCCGAACGTCCTGACGTTCGCGTTTACGGGGACTCCCGCACCGCTGAACGATGTGGTGTTCAAGGTGGTCGCACAAACCGACCTGGACTCCGCCTCCGAGTACTTCACGATCGACGCCGAGGGCTTGTTCACGCAGAACGTTTTCTTGACCGGAGGGTCCCAAGGGGGGCTCTCAACGGACCAGTTTACGATCCCCCAGGCGGTGGCCGCTCAATTAGCCGCCGACGGCCAGATCACACTAACCGTCACCCCTTCTAGTTCGGTCAACTCGGGCTATGGTTCGGGCGACGTCACCATCGACGTTGATTAACCGATCGCAGACGCATCGGGGGACGACTGGTACGGTTTCGATTTGGCGGACGGCCAAGCGGCGACGGTCGCCCTCTCGGGGGCCCACCGCGCCATCCTCGAACTCTACGCCGCCGACGGCGTAACGCTCCTCGCAACGGGGCGCCCGTCCGGCGACTCGGTCGGGATTGCGATAAGCGGCTTCGTCGACACGACCTCCGACAACGCGGCCGATCGCTATTACCTACGCGTTTCCGGCGCCTCGGGGGAGTATCGGCTCGTCGCCCTTAAAGAAGGAAAACTGAATTCCTTCAGCGGCCTCGCGCCAGATCCCATGCCGTTGCGGTCCGGCGAGACAGCCCTCGGTTATGTCGACGCTGATGTTTCGCTTGAGACGCCCCTCGTCGCCCCCTTTGATGTCGTGGGCTCGCCGCTGAGCGTTGGCTTTGCGGTCGACGGTTCGTTCTCTGGGCCGGGCGTCGGCATCTCTCACGGCGGCGTTGAGATCGTTAACCGGGGGACCTTTCTGGCGGGCTATTCGGTCGCGTTCAACGGCCAAACGTTCGCGAACAACTCGCCGGTTTCTAGCCCATCGTTCCCGGTCGCCATCTACGACATCTCTCAGGCGAACCACCATGCCTATCGAATCCAAGGGGAAATCTCGCCCGGCGTCACCTTCCAACGCACCGTCCAATGGACCGATGGTGACGACTTCATGCACGTCACGACCACCATCGATAATCAGTCGGGCGCCGTGCTGAGCGGGTTGGCCTTTTTGGAGAACATCGACCCGGACCCTTCTTCAACGACGTCTTCAACGTCCAACGATGTCACTTCGGCGGGAACGCTGGTTGTCGCGTCGGCAGGGGGCAAGTCGATCGGGCTGGGTTCGAACGACCCCGATGTCGTGGTGTCGGCCGAGGGGTTCACGATTACCAATCCCTTCGTCGTCATCGACTCGCCCGCTGACCCCGGTGGCGTGTCCGACGACATCGCGATAAATCTCGCCTTTAACATCGGCAACCTCCCGAGTGGCGCAGCCGTCACCCGCGATTTCCAGATCGTCTTTGGGTCGAGCCAGTCCGACGTCGAGTCGCTCTTCGCCACGATCGGCGCGCCGCCAATCCCGCGATTGGAGCTGCGCCCCGACGTCTACACGTTCAAGGCGATCGCTGGCGACGCCGTCCAGATAAGGACCTACACGCCGGGCGCCGGTCCGTACGAGTTTCTCAACGATCTCGACGCCGCCGTCGAGGTCATCGCGCCCGACGGCTCGGTCGTGCCGCACGTCAACGCCGCTGGCGACGAGACCCTGTCGTTTGCCGCGTCGCAAACGGGCGCTTACACGCTGCGACTCTTCGGCGAGAGCGAGACGGTCGGCGACTACGCCGTCGAAGTCACCGGGACGACCGCGGCGCCGGACCCGTTCGAGGTGGTCGCGTCGTCGGCCGTCGATGGCGACACGTTCTTGCCGGGCGGTCTGACAACGTTCACCGTCGATCTGGACGCCGACCTGCGGCTCGACTCGGTGGCGACGTCCGACTTGCTCATTGATGGCTTCGGCGCAGCGACGGGTCTGACGGTGGTCGACCCCAACATTCTGAGTTTCGCACTCCCGGCGCTAGCCGACGGCGTCCACACTCTGGAGCTAGCAGCCGGCTCGCTTGTCGCCTTGGACGGTCGGCCGCTCGAGGGGTTCTCGATCGCCGTCGTCGTCGATGGCCAAGGCCCCAGGATCGTCGGCACATCCGTCGTCGAGGGGGAGAGTCGACCGCCCGATTTCCGAACGTTTACTTTTGTCGTTGATGAGCCGCTCGATCAGTCGGCCCTCACCCCCAGCGGCGTGTCGCTTGTCGGGAGCAGGACGGGGTCGCAGCCGATCGAGAGCGTGACGTTCGACGTCGCGACGCTGTCGTTGACGGTGACCACAACGGCCAACCTTCCCGAGGACGCCTTCGTCCTCCGCTTGATCGACAGCGCCTTCGTCGATGTCCTCGGGCTCGAGCTCGACGGCGAGGCCGATCCTGTGACGACGATCCCTTCGGGCGACGGCGTCCCGGGCGGCGACTTCGTCGTCAATTTCTCGGTCGATACGGTCACGTCGCCGCTGGTGGACTTCACGCCGCGAGGCCTGGCGGGGGGGCTCGTTTACGAGGCCAGTGCGTCGGGCTACATCAGCCCCGCGGGCGATATCGACGCGTTTGAGGTCGACCTCGACGTGGGGCAAGCGATCAGCGTGGTGATCGACGGCGAAATCAGCGCGCTGGTGGAGCTGTTCGGACCCAACGGCGAGTCACTGGCCGTCGCGACCGCCGCGGCGGCCGGCGAGGCGGCGGTCCTCCAGAGTCTCCCGGTCGGCGTCAGCGGGACCTACCGCATCGAAGTAGCCGGCGACTCGGACACGACCGGTGGCTTCACTTTGCACGCGCTACTGAACGCCCAGCCCGAGCGCGAGGAACTAGGCGGCGCCGACAACGCATCCCCAGCGCAGGCCGAGACGCTCGACTTTACCCCTCTGGCTTCAGGGCGCTTTGGTGTCTTGAGCGAGCACGCGGCGGTGACAGGCCTGGTGTCGAGCGTCGGCCCAACGTACATGGCGAGCCTGACGGACCTCGGTCGGGCCTTCGCCCCCAACATCTTGACGTTCGACTTCGTCCAGACGCCGACGCCGGTTGGTGACGTCGTTGTCACGGTGAACACGGAGGCCGACCTGGGTTCCACGACCGAGTTCTTCACGGTCGATGCCGAGGGGCTCTTCTCACAAGTCCTTTTTGCGTCGGGTGGCTCGGAAGGGGGGCTTTCGACAGCGCAATTCACGATTCCTGCAGCCACGGCGGCCCTGCTGGCGGCGGACGGGACGATCACGCTGACGGTGACTCCTTCGACCGCCGTCAATTCGGGGATCGGGCCTGGAAATGTCACCATCGACGTGGCGTACGCGGTCGCGGGTGTCCTGGGCGACGACTGGTACCGGTTCGAATTGGCGGACGGCCAAGCGGCGACGGCGGCTCTGGTTGGGGCCGAGGGCGTTACGGCCGAACTGTACGCCGCCGACGGAGTGACGCTGATCGCCTCCGGCACGCCCTCGGTCGACGGAGGATGGTTTTTCGAAAACTACGTCGATAGGACGTCTGACGGGGCGTTGGAAGACTACTTCTTGCGCGTCGCCGGGACCGGGCAATACGACATAGTTTTGACCCGCGACGCCGCCCTCGATCGAGGGTCGAACGATTCGTTTGAAACGGCCCAAGACGTGGGCGGCCTTGCTGGTGTGCTCGGCGCGGTTGTGGGTCCCGATCAGGAAGGCGTCGGCGGTGACGACGACTGGTACCTCGTGACGCTCAATGCCGGCGACACGCTATCGGCGTCGGTCTCGCTGCCGGGCGGCGGGGCAGGGGAGTTCAACAATCCTCTCGCCACGGGGCTTCCTGGCGGCGTGATCATCTCCGAGGTCGTCGACGGCGCGATCGCAGACGGCAACCCGAAGTTTGTCGAGATCACGAACACGAACTCCGCTCCGTTCACCTTCACCGCCGGCGGACTGATTGTCCAGACGAACGCCAACACCGACCGCACGGTCGATATCGACCTGACGGGAGTGACGATTGGCGCCGGCGCCTCGCTGATGATCGCGTCGTCGGCGAACGGCGGCCGCGCCGTTTTCGAGAGCGTTTACGGATTCGCCGCCGACGTTTACGCCGACGAGCTCATCGGCGACGGCAACGATCGCTACGCCGTCACCGATGCGGCGGATGGGTCGTCGATCCTCGACCTGTACGGTCCGTTCGGAGTCGATGGCGCCGGCTCACCCTGGGAATACACCGACGCCTACGCGTACCGCTTGCCGGGAGCGATTTCCCCGACCGGGGAAGCGTTCCAAGTCGGCCAGTGGTACGTCGCGACGCCCGGCGCTCTGGACGACGGGTCCGACAGCCCCGCCGCGTTGCTGCTCGCCAAGACAACTCCCGGCGCGCATCAGTTCGTGCCCAGCGACTCGCCGCTGGCGCGGGTCGCCCTGTTCGATCCTAGCGGGACGCAAGTCGTAAGCGACGGAACGTCCCTGCTCTACAGTGCCGCCGAGGCGGGCGCCTACCGCTTACGAGTCTCCGCGTTGGGATTGGCGGGCGAGTACTACGTGTCCCTCACCGGGGCCACCGGCGGCGCCCGGGCGCCCGAGATCGTTGCGACCTCCCCCGCCGACGGCGAACTCCTCAACGCGCTGCCCTCGGCGATTGATCTCGTGTTCTCGGAGCCCCTGTTGGCGGGCGAGGTCGAGGCCAGCGATCTGTTACTGAACGGCGTGGCCGGCGCGTTGAGCGTCATTCAGATCGATTCACTCACGTATCGATTTGAGATCGATCCCTCGGCTGCGCTCGGCGATGGAGCCTTCACCGTTACGCTCCCGGCCGGCGCTGTTACCGACCTCCAAGGCCTGGCCAACGCGGACCAGACCTTCACCTTCGAGATCGACAACACGCCACCGATCGTCCAAGCGGCCCGGATCGACGGCCTCTCTCTGCCGCTGGGCGTGACCTATCTGAACGGCGACCATGCTATCTCGGCGACGTTCAGCGAGCCGATCGACGAGTCGCTACTCACCTTCGATTCGTTCCGTCTCGTCGAGACCGTTTCGGGGTCGAGCGTCGCCGCGGAAGCCTTCTCGTACGATTCGGCGAGCCAGACGTTCACCGTCGACTACACGGCGCTCGACGAAGGAGCGTACGAGTTCACGCTCGTGGCGGGTTCCTTCGTCGACGCCGTCGGGAACGTCCTCGATGGCGAGCCATTGGGGACGCCGCTCGACGGCGCGCCGAGCGGCGACGGGATTCCTGGCGGCGACTACACGTTAGGTTTTCAGATCGATTCGGCGGGCGTCAGGACAATCGCCGACTTCACGCGGCTCGAGCCGCTGGGCGGTTTGGTCTTCGCTAGCGAGAACAACGCCGGCATCCTCAATGGGCCGGGTGACTTCGACGACTTCGTCTTGTCGCTCGCGGCGGGCGAGGTGATCGCCGTCACCGTGACGCCCACCGACCCGACCGCCACGCTCAACGTCTCGGCCGTCGGCCTCAGCGGCCCGATCACGGCGCCCGTCGCCGGCGCGGCGGCGGTGTTGCAAGCCGTCGCGATGCCGATCGACAGTCCGCTGACGCTGCGAGTCGTGGGCGACAAGCCGACCAGCTACCGACTGGACGTTTTTCTCAACACGTCGCTCGACTTGGGACCGCTCGACTCGGGGCTCTCAAATCCGCTCGCGATTGACGGCTCGCTGGTCTCTCTGCCCGAGAGCCGCTACGCCGTCCTCGGTCAGGCGGCGCCGACGCCGTCGCGTTCGACCATCTACACGGAGGATTTTAATCTGGGTCGGGGCGGTTTTATCGTCAACAACAACTTCGGCGCCGGCGCCGGATTGTGGGACCTTTCGACGGGCCGGCAACTCGACGGCCTCCCGAATCACTCCGCCCCCAACAGCCTTTACTTCGGCCAGAATACGGGCCCCTTCGGCGGAGGCGACTACAACTCCGGCGTCCCGGTGGAAGGCGTCGTGACTTCGCCGACGATCGCGATTCCCGACACGGGGGGCGCCTGGCTCACGTTCAATCACTTGATCGAGACCGACCGGTTGAACGATGTCGCCGAGGTCGCGGTTGTGTCGGGCGGCGTCGTGACGCCGATCCTCCTCACCACCAACGGCACGCTCGCTAGCGACACGGCCGGCGATTGGCGGACCGTTTCAGTGGACCTCAGCCAGTTCGCCGGCCGGTCGATTCAGCTCCGCTTCCGCTTCGACTCGGTTGACGCGGTCGCTAATAACTATGAAGGCTGGTTCATTGACGACCTGCGGGTCGAAGCGGCCGGTGCGTCGATTGCCGACCTCGACGAGTTCACCCTGCCGGTGGTTGGCGGCGTGCCGATCGACGTCGTTCTTGCGTCGCAAGAGAACGCCGACTTCGCGGGCGTGACGCTCCAGATCGTCGATCCGATGTCCGGCGTTGTCTTGGCGAGCGGCGTCGCGGCGCCATCCGGCGAGGTGGTGGAGAACTACGACTTCGGGGTCTTGGGGTACACGCCTGCTCAAGATGGCGTCATCGGCGTGCGGGTTGTCTCGCAACAGGCGGGTCGGTACAGCGTCGTCGTGACAGCCGGCGCGGTGTTCGAGGCGGAGCCGAACGGCTCTTCGGCCAGCCCCTCGGTACGAGAACTTGCCGTCGGCGGCTCGGGTCTGGGCTTCTTGGGATTCGAACCAAGCGGCGGCGACCGTCTCTATGCGGTGAATGTCAATTCGTCGGCGGTCGTCGAGATCGACCCACAGACGGGTGAGCCGATCGCCACGATCCCGTTGCCCGAGGCGCCCACCGGCGGGCCGGACGGCCTCGCGATGGGCGGCGGCTCCCTCTTCTATTCGGAAGGCGATTTCGGCGTCGGCAGCACGCTGCTCTACGAGATAGACCCGGCGACCGGCGAGGTGCTCGACACCGACTCTTTCGCGAGCATGGGCCTTCCGACGACGGTTGACAGCCTCGCCTACTACGGCGGGCGGCTGGTGGTGATCGACACGATCGAGGCGCGGGCCTACTTCGTCGACACCGTGACCGACACCGTCGTGGGGAGCTTTCTACTACCCGTCTCGGTGCGGGGTGGAGCGGCTGGCGCTGCGACGCGTGGTTCGATCTTCGTCAACGACTTCCTGTCGAACGGCTTCATCTACGAAGTAGATGTCGCGACCGGGACGGCCGTTAACTCGTTCAGTTCGCCCAGCTCGAGCGCCTACGGGTTGGCGTACGTGGCGGGGTCGCTCTACGTCTCGGCGTACTCGTCAGGGGTCATCTATCGGCTGGACCCCGACACCGGAGCCTTGCTCGACACCTTTGCCGTCGGCTTTGCGGTTTCGGCGCTCGGTGGTGACGACGGCTCCGGGGTCGCACCGTTTGGATTCGTGCCTCCGATCGCCGTGGGCCCCGGCGCGACGCCAGAGACCGGCGCCGCGGGGCCTTACTACGACCCCACGCCCGGCCTCATACCCGACCTCACCGCGACGCCCCAGGCGGAGTTCCTCGGCGCGGCGGCGAATCAAGACGACCTCGGCAAGAAGATCGGCGCCGATCTCGCCGCGATCTATCGGGAGACCCTCGGCTTGGACCTCGCCGCCCACGCCAACGCGTCATCAAGCGGCGCACGCAACTTGGTCGAGATTCAGGATGGCTGGGTGCTGGTGGACGCTTTTGCCGAAGAGGACGGGTTGGAGCTCCTGACGCGGCTGGAGGATTTGGGCATGCAGGGGGGGTCGGTCTACAGCCGGACCGTCTCGGGCTGGATGCCTGTGGAGGCGCTCGGCGGAATGGCCGAACTAACTGCGATGCGATTCGCGCGGGCCTCCTACCGACCGATGACGAACGTCGGCAGGACCACCAGCCAGGGCGATCGGTCGATGGGGTCGGACGCCGCCCGCTCGCTGTTTGGCGTCGATGGCGCCGGCGTGACCATCGGCGTCCTCTCCGACAGTTTCGGTTCCGGCGCGTCGGATGTGGCCTTCGGCGATCTGCCGGGCGTCGGTAATCCCTTCGGGAACACGACCCCCGTTAACGTGCTTTCCGACACCTCCGGCACGGGCGAGGGCAGGGCGATGGCGCAGTTGGTGCACGACGTCGCGCCGGGCGCAGCCCTCGCCTTTCACACCGCTTTCAATGGGCAGGCCGACTTCGCCAACGGAATCCTCGAGCTACAGAGTGTCGCGGGCGCCGACGTCATCGTTGACGACGTCATCTATTTCGCCGAGCCGATGTTCCAGGACGGCGTGATCGCTCAAGCGATCGACACGGTCGTCGCCAACGGAGCGACTTACTTCTCGTCGGCGGGCAACAACGGCAGGGATTCGTGGGACGACGCCTTCCGCGGCAGCGGCGAGTCACGCTTCGGCGCCGAGTTGCACGACTTCGACCCGGGCCCGGGCGTCGATACGCTGCAGGGAATCACCGTCCCCGTCGGCAGCTCCTTCATCCTGTCGTTCCAGTGGGACTCGCCCTTCTTCTCGGTTAGCGGCGGCGCCGGAACGCAAAACGACCTCGATGTCTACGTCCTCAACTCGACGGGCACGTCGGTCCTTGCGTCGAGCACGACCCGCAACCTGGGGGGCGACGCGCTGGAGGTGATGAATTTCACCAACACGTCTGGTTCCTCCTCGCTCAACATCGCCATCGGCCTGGCGGGAGGAGCCGCGCCCGGCTTGATGAAGTGGGTCTCGTTCGACACGCTCACGGTCGACGAGTACGCCAGCAACAGCGCGACCGCCTACGGCCACGCCAACGCGGCGGGCGCGATGGCGATCGGAGCGGCCGACTACCGCGCCACGCCCGCGTTTGGCGCATCGGCCCCGTCGCTCGAGAGCTTCTCCTCGGCGGGGGGGATTCCGACGCTGTTCGACCTCGCCGGCAATCGCATCAACGAGTTGCGGAGCAAACCCAATCTGGTCGCGCCCGACGGGACCAATACGACGTTCTTCGGCAGCGACGTCGACGGGGATGGGTTCCCCAATTTCTTTGGCACCTCGGCGGCGGCCCCGCATGCGGCGGCGGTGGCGGCGCTGATGAAGCAACTTTCACCACTGGCGACGCCGGCAGAGGTCTACGACGCCCTCGCCCTGTCGGCGATCGACATGGACGACCCCTCGACCGTGGGGTTCGACGTCGGCTTCGACGACGCAACCGGCCCCGGGTTTATCGACTCCGTCGGCGCCCTCACGCTCGTGTCGGTCGACCCGGCGCTCCAGGGGCCGCGGGTCACGGCGATCAGCCCCGCGGCCGGCGTCACCACCGACCTCAGTCTCACCGAGCTGACGCTTGAGTTCAGCGAAGTCCTCGATGCGACCGCCGCGTCCAACGCGGCTAATTTCTCGCTCCTTGGCGCCGGCTTTGATGGGGTCTTCCAGGACGGCGCCGGCGACGACGTGGTGCTCGCCCTGGTGCCTCTCTACGACGGGGCGACCACCGTCACGCTGGCTGTCGGCGACGGCTCGACGCCCCTCCGCACGGGACGCTATCGGTTGCGGGTCGATGACGGGGTTGTCGACCCGGAGGGCAACCCGCTGAACTCCCTCGACGGCCCCGGCCTCGGCGCCGCGACGATCCATGAGTTTGAAGTGGTCCTCCAGTTGCCATCCGGGGGTGACTACTACGAAATCACGCTCGAGGCGGGCCAGGGGATCCTCCTCGAAACGGCGTTGCCAAGGCTCGGACCGTCGGCGCCGGCTAACACGCTCGACCCGCAGATCACCGTCTACGACCCCTTTGGCGTGCTGGTCGGAACGGACCAGGATTCGGCCGACGGGGTGAACGCGTCGCTCGGCTTCGTCGCGAACGTATCGGGCGTCTATATCGTCCAGGCCACGGCGGAGTCGGGCGCCGGGGAGTACGTCCTCCGAACGACTCCGGCCGATTTCGTACTCGCCGCGGACTTCAACCGGGATGGAAAGGTCAACGCCGCCGACTACAGCCTCTGGCGCGATTCGCTCGGAAGCGTTGTCGGCGCCCCCTACACGTCGGGTGACGCCAACGGCGACGCCGTTATCGACAGCAACGACTACGACGTATGGGTCGCCAGCTACGGCGCCACGCTCGGCACGGCGACGCCTGACCAACTGATCCGTCTCGAGTCGGTCCCACCATCCGTTGCGCTAGCGAGCGAGCCGATCGACCCGATTGAGGACGCTGCAATGGCGGACGCGGTGGCGACCAACGCAGTGGCGATACCTAGCCCCGTCCCACTCGTAGCGGATTCCTCGACCGCCGCGTCGAGTGCGCAGAGTGATCCAACCAACGACGCCGACAGCGGCGTCAGGCAACGATCGTTCGTTGTCGCGCCCCAGCGCGAGCCGTTCCTATCGCGACCGGTCGCCCAATCAAGCGTCGCTTTAACAACGCCGCTAACTCGACAAACCGCACTGCTGCTTCTGAATCAGAGCCAGGACTTCGACTTCGCCGATTCCGTGTCGGATGAAGGCTTAACGGGAGACCGCCCCGAAGCCGTCGCCGAAGAGTCGTACGTTGAATCGATCGACGAGGCGTTGGAGCGGATGTTCGCTTGACCCTGACGTTTCCGGATCACAATCGCAGCCGATCGCGACGGGACTCAAAGCAGCACGCCTCTGCCTCGGCAACCAATACCGTCCGCCGTTGAAATCTTGATCCGTGGCGCAGGCGGCTTGATCGCACCCGATTGGTGCGGTGCGGGAACCCGAATTGTTGGAAGGACCTCGACGACTGTCGGGGGCTCGCGTCTAAAAAATCGGGAGATCTGACGGGCGTTTGGCCACGGACGAGCGCTTCCGACGGGGCGGCGCCGATCGCTTCGGCGTCCAACTGACAGGCGTCTCTGATCGACGTCGTAACTTCTCTAGAGGCGGACGTAGACCCGATTTCGGTCCATCCAGCAGCAAAACAGCCACAGGACCGTCCCCACGGCGAGATTGCCAAGCAGGGGGGCGTAGGGGGCACCGAAGACGAAGAAAAGGTCGTCGCCCAAGTGTGTTGTCAGGTTCATGAGCACCCACGAAGCGATGGTCCAGGTCATCACATACATGGCGAGCGGGTTGCGTCCCACTACCGTGGCGGGCTCGGCCCCGCGCCGCCAGCCGCCAACGTCCAGGATCGCGTAGAAGACGGCCAGGATCACGAGGCACAAGCCACCCGACGCTAGCGCGAAACTCGGTGTCCAGACCTTTTTCACGAGGGGGCATACGCCGACGGCGTCGAGGGCGAGTCCGAACGCGAGCAAGCCCACGCCCCAGGCGGTGAGCCAAGCGAGCTTTGCCCCCGCCGTCCGATCGCTCTTCATCTGCTGACCGGCGAGTAGGCCGAGCGTCATCGTCGCTAGCGATGGCAAGAAGTTGAGCGTGTAGTAGCCCCCTTCATTGACGACGAAGGGCGTCGATCGGGGCGGCAGGTTCAGCAGCCACCGGTCGAACGCGACGCCGGGACCAACGTGCTCGTTCCAGTGGGCCCAAAAGCCGCTGAAGTGCTCGACGACCAGCTCGTCATCGGTCGGGATTGGCCAGAGAGCGTAAAGGAGCCAAGTCGCCGTCAGCAGCAAGGCGATAGCGATCCCTTGCTCACGGGGTCCACGTGTCGCCAGCCAGAAGAGGGGCAAGTATCCCAGCCCGATCTGCGAGACGACATCCTCGAGCGTCCAATTGGTTTCGTCGCGGCCGATCGAGCGGAGGAAGACGCCGAGCAGGATCAACGCCACGGCTCGTGTCGCGGCGTGTCTCCATAACGAGGCCTGCATGGCGCCACGGCGCTTGCGCGAGGCGAGCGAGTAGGGCAACGACACCCCCACCATGAACATGAACGAAGGCTGGATTAGGTCCCACAGCGTCATGCCGCGCCACGTGGCGTGCTCGAACTGCTCCGCCAAGGGGCGCAGCCAGGGGTGGGCGTCTGCGATCGGCTCTTGCCATCCCCAGTTCGGGACGGTGAACGCCAGCAGCAGCATCGTGACGCCGCGATACACGTCGAGCGAAGCGAGCCGTTGGGTCGGCGGCGACTCGTTGGCGTGCATTGAGTCATCCATGGCGAAAACTCCCCTCCCCTCGATAACGAGGGGTTGGGGGATGGGTTTGAACGGGTACCGACTCTACTTCCCCCCTCCCTTTCAGGGAGGGGCTAGGGGAGGGTGGGACTGTCCTGCACAGGAGAGTTTTCCTGTAGGGATCGCCGAGACCCTCCCCTAACCCCTCCCTGAAAGGGAGGGGAACAATCTAGCGGCCGTACTGCTTGATGGCGGCTGGCAGTCCTGGATCGACCAATCCGCGTTCGCCGCGGCCCTCTTCGTCGATTCGGAAGTCGGCCACCTTCTGGATCCGCGGAATGTCGGCGTCCCAGTAGCGGAGTCGCATCGCGTCCGACGTCGCCTGGTAGGGCCGCAACACGCGGAACCCGACGTCCTGCGCGTCGTCGTTCGCGAACCACCACGGGCTCTTGGGGGTGTTCGGGTCGTAGTCACGCCAGGTGTCGTCGTCCGAGTCGCGTCTCGCGTCGCACGTGGCTTCGTCCGCCGCCAAGAAGGCGGAGCCCCCCTTTAGTAGCCGTGGGAAGAGCTTTGTCGGCCACGCGACGGGCGGCTCGCCTCTGGGGCCATCGGCGTCTTCTAACTCGGCGTCGGGCGCGTCGAGCACCCATTCGCTCGAGTTGCCGAGCATGTCGTAGAGGCCCCAAGCGTTGGGCTCCTTTCGGGCGACCGCGTGGGTCTCGAAATCGGAATTGTCCTCGTGCCAAGCGACCGCATCCGGATCGCTCGGCTCGGCTCCGTCGGCGCGGCAGGCGTGCTCCCACTCCGCCTCGCTCGGCAGCCGATACACGGAGCCCGTCAACAGGCTGAGCCACTTCGTGTACTGCTTGGCGGCGTATTGCGTCATCGACACGGCCGGCAGTTCGGGCTTGTCGCCCGACCCAAAGGTGAAGCTGGCGTCGTAGAGCTTCGACGGCGCGGTGATCGCATCGACTCGGTTGGCGTCGGTCACTTGTCGCACGCCGGCGTCGTTGAACCGCTCGAAGATGGCGCATAGATTCATGTACTGCCGGTACTCGGCCCAGGTGACCTCGGTGCGGCCGATCCAGTACGGGGCGAGCGTCTTGTCGCCGGGGATCGGCTCCATCCAGAACGACACATCGGTCCCAGGGATTGTCGCCTCGTAGGGGACGAGGAAGACGTCGTCGACCTCGACGTAGCGGCCCTCGGCGGGACGCTCGGTGGCGACGCCGGGCGTTTCGCCGCTAGCGAGCACTGGCGCCGCTGCGATGGCTAGGAAGGTGAGCCAGCGTTTCATGCCTTTGCCAAGATCCCGGGGATCGCGACGGACGGTTCGGGGACGTCGGTCCAACTGTAATCCTGAGGGCCCAGGTGAGTCGGGTCGGCGATGGCGTCGGACCAACTGGTCGTCTTGCCGGTGTAGGCGGCCATCCGTCCCAGATGCGCGATCCGCGTGCTGTTGACCATGTAGTGGCCGTTGTTGATCGGCTCACCCGCCCGGATGCTCTTGAAGAACTCGACATGCTCGTTGAGGTACATGCTCGGTTTGGGGCCGTCGTACCGCCACTCGCTGCCGCCGGGGGTCCAGATGCGTCCGGCTAGGATCTCGGCCTTCCCTTTCGTGCCGTGGACAACTTCGTCGACCCGCATCGTGCAGCCGTCCTGCTGCCGGCAGGTGAAGTAAACGCTCTGGCCGGTGGGGTACTCGTAGAAGACGGTGAAGTGATCGAAGACGTTGCCGTACTTCGGGTCGGTCCGCTGCTGGCGGCCCCCCATCGCCATCGCCTTGGTGGGGCTCTGATCCCCGAGCAGCCAAGCCGTCTTGTCGAGCGAGTGGATGGCCTGTTCGGCGATGATGTCGCCCGACAGCCAGGTGTAGTAGAGCCAGTTGCGGAGTTGGTACTCCATGCGGCTCCAGTCGGGCTTGTCGCCACGGTGCCAGAGCGTGCCCGAGTTGTAGCACGACTCGATCGCGACGATGTCGCCGATCGCGCCGTCCTCGATCCGCTTCATCGTTTCAAGGACCCCCAAGTCGTAGCGCCAGCAGAGGCCGGAGACGATCGACAGCCCCTTCGACGCGGCGACCTCACAGGTCTGAGCGACGCGTTCGGCGCCCGCCATGTCGACAGAGATCGGCTTCTCGACAAAGACGTGCTTGCCCTTCTCGACCGCGTAGGCGAGGTGCTCGGGGCGGAAGTGAGGCGGCGTTGCGAGCAGGATGACGTCGACCTCGGAGTCGATCACCTTCTTAAAACAGTCGAAGCCGTCGAAGGTGTGGTCGGAGTCGACGGCGACCCGGTCGGCGATCGACTCCTCGAACTCGATTGCCGCGAGCCCACTCTTGGCGCGGTCCATGAACGCGTCGCCGACCGCGACGAGCTTGGCCCCCGGGTCGGCGTTCAGCGCGTCGATCGCGGCGCCGCGGCCGCGGCCTCCGCAGCCGACCAGACCGACTCGCAGGGTCTCGTCCGCGCCGGTGTGAGCGGCGCGTGCGAGAGGGCTCGCCGCCAGCGCCGCCGCGAGCGTCGATCCGACCGCCGCGGACTGCTTTAGGAAAGCGCGACGGCTGGAGTCGGCTGGTGGATTGATTGGCATCGGGTTGTTCCTTGTTGACCTATTAGGCGCGCTCAGCTGAGCAGCGCCGCGTCCATCCGTCGAGAAATATCGGCGAGTCGTTCACGACCGCCTCCTGCGACCTCGGCGGTGCACCATCCGGAGTAATTGATCTCGGCAAGCGCTTCGCGAACGGCGGGCCAGTTCACCTCGCCATCGCCGATCTTGCAGAAGCCGGCCGTGACGCCCCAGTCCTTCACGTCGAGTTTGACGATTCGGGACCCCAGCGTGCGGATCCACTTCTCGCTCGGAGCGAACTTCTGGGCGTTGCCGATGTCGTAGTACGAACCGACCCACGGGCTGTCGATCTCGTCGAGGTAGTCGCGCAACTGTTCGGGCGTTTCGCAGAAGCCGTTCCAGACGTTTTCGATCAGGACGCGGACGCCGAGCGTTGCGGCGATCGGCAGCGTCTTTTTGATCTCGACGATCGAACGTTTCCAGACCTCGTCGTGGGTCGCCTCTTCGTTGACGACGCCCGGGACCAAGAGGACGGTGTGCCCGCCCATGGCGTGCGAGTCACGGATTGCCTGCTCGAGGATCGCCGTCGCGGCGTCGCGAGTCGCTTGGTCGGGGGCCGACAGACGGACCTGCCAATGGCGTTCGTTGACGACCCCGTGGATCGGCATGCCGGTTTCCGCCGACGCGGCTCGCAACTCATCGATCGGCGGCTGCCCGGGGCTGATGAGCTCCATGCCGTCGTAGCCCAACTCTTTGCAGAGGCCGAACTTTGCGAGGGGGGGCGCCTCGCCTTCGATCATGCCCCACTTCACGGCCTTGCGAAGCTTACGCGGAGGGCCAGTCGCGGCTGTTACGGACGACGAGGATTCGGCGTGCAGCAGCGCCGGAGCCGCCGCAGCGGCGACGGTCGCTGCGACCGTCGCGCCGAATCGGCGTCGGCTGATTGCGGGGAGTGATCTCATGCGTTGGTCGCTTGGTGAGGAGGCTGTCGGCGGCCGCGCCGCCAGAGCATTGCGAACAGCGACAGCGACCAGGCGGCGATAGACGGCTCGGGAACCGCGATGGCCGTCGTGGCCGCGTAGGCGTCACGCCACACGGTGTAGTCAGCGGCGTCCACGACCCCGTCGTCGTTGCTGTCGGCTGACGGGTCGTCCGAGCCGAACTGATCTACCCAGTAGGTGTAGTCGAGCGGGTCAACGAGGCCGTCGCTGTTGAAGTCCCCCGCCATCGGCGCGACGCCTATTTCGTAACGATACGGGTTGCCAAAGAGGCCCGTCGCCGCCGCGTCGGGCAGGTAGTCGGGGCCACCGCTGGCGTTGGTCTGAACCAAGAAATCGATGCTGGCGGGGCTGCCGATCGCGGCCAGCGGCAGCGACCACTCGATATCGTCGGTCGTCGAGTCGTCGGCAGCGACGTTCTGTAGAAAGTTCCACGAGAAGGTCTGCTGCGTCTCGCCTTGGAAGGCGAACAGCCGGTCGTCTAGCAGCAGATAGTCGGCCCCGATGGCGAAATCGCCCCCGTCGCCATAGAAGCCGGTGTCGCGATCGCCGTCGACATCGAGATAGATGCGGTGCGTCGAGCCGAGCCCCGGCGGCGGGCCGTTTTCATCGTTGAGCGTGAGCCGCACGAACAGGTTTGCCGAATCGTTCGCCAGGGTGACCGAGTCGATGTCGAGGGCCGAGATCGTGTCGGCGGCGGCGTCAGCGGTGAAAGGGACGACGCCGGCCCAGTCGTTGCGCGACGTGTCGATGAGGATGCCGCCGTCGTTCACTGGGTTGCTGAGGGTTTGCAAAGGCCCGATCACTCGATTGTTGACAGTCGCCACCTTGGTGACGAACTGCTCCCAGTACGAGGGCAGTCGATCCCAGGGGTTGTTGAGCACGTCGTCGGTGAAGTAGACGCCTCCGACGTTCCGCGACACGGCGAGATCGACGTAATCGGCGGCCGCATCGCCCGAAGCAAGCGTGTGCAGGAGGTTGACGAAGCGTGAGCTGTCGTAGTCGGCGTTCCACGGCGACGGCGTGTGGCTCGGGTAGGTCGAGCCGAAGTTCTCCCACACCATCAGTCGGTCCGCCGCCGGGCGGGTCAGGTAGTCTTCTACCGTCGTGGTTCCGGGGTTGCCCATGACTTCCCAGCTGGGGTCGATCAACTTTACGTGTTCGTAAATCGCGTTGTAGTAGTCGAGGGCCGCGGTGTCGGAGCTATTGGAAAACTCATCGACAAAAATCCCACTCACGGGATACCACTCGGCGTAGTCGTCGATGTCCGCGAGCACCTGATCGAGGGGGCGCGAGCCGTAGCCGCTGTAGACGTAGCCGATCAGCTTCCCCCCCGCCGTGGTGAACGACGTGGTGGCGCTCGTATAGTTGGCGTCGATCCGGTTGCCGGGGCCGTTCCCCGGGTTCATGATCGCCGTAATCGAGGCTTCGCTGAGGGCGGAAGTCATCCGTCCCCAATCGCCGCCCGCCGACGGGTAGAAGTAAGCCGGCACGACGATCTCCAAAGCAAACGCCTCGCCTACTGACGCTCCGACCAGAGGCAGCGTGGTCAGAAGCGTCAGCAGGCGGGCGATCGTCCCACCCCAGGACGTGCCAAGCATGTCGGAAAATCGTCTCACGTACGCGGCGCCTCAGCGATTGAACATCGAACGAGGGAACGCGAACCCAACGGCGGCGACCACCAGCAGCAGCGCGGCGGGCTCCGGCACCGCGACGGCGCTGGACGGGGCGGGGCCGCCGTAGTTGTTGGCCCAGACCGTGTAGTCGTCGCCGTTGACTTCCATGTCGCCGTTGCCGTCGGCGGGCAGATCGGCGCCGATGTCGCCGTTGCTGTCACGCCAGACGGTGTAGTCGGCGGCGTCGACCATGCCGTCGCCGTTGTAGTCGCCGGTCACGGCCGGGGCTGTTGCGAGCGTGTAGGTGATGACCTCCGTGACGTCGCCAGCGCCTTGATCGTTCCACACCATCAGGTCGAACGTGTCGCTCGTGAAGACCGGTGTTCCAGGACCGTCGGGCCCGATCGCCAAGCTGAGCGGGATCGACCATTCGATCTGCGTGCCGACGGGCGGTCCGGTCTCGTAGTATGGGTACGTTACCGCCAATCCGATGAAGGCTCCGCCATAGTCGACGACCCCTTCGACGCCGGTATTGAAGGTGCCGGTGGCCTGTTGGTACGGGTAATCGGTTATGTACCCTAAATCCGACCCAATTTCTCCAAGCGCGAAGACATCGAAGCCAGTGCCGGTGTCTTGATCGAGGTCGAAGGCAAGGTACATTCCGCTGCCCAGCGCCGAAATAACCGAGCTGTGCGTTGTCACGCGGATATAAAGACTGGTCTGGTCGTTGGCGATCTGAACAGTGTTGATATCGACAAAGGGCAGGGGTGAGCCTCCCTCATTGTCCAACGGGTCGGTCAAAGTGATCGGGATGTCGGCCCAGTCGTCGAATTCAGTTCCTGCCGCCTCGTCCCGGACTTGGATTGAAGTGGTGAAGGTGCTGGGCGCGATCACCTGGGCGACGGTCTGAGAACCGAACGCCGCCAGAAATGTCAACGCGGCGAGTGAGTAAGTGTGTTTCATTGGGTATCGCCTCGGGGCGGGGGACGCCTTGCATGGGGTGAGTGGGGCGTTGCGATCCAGGCCGGTGTCGGCTCAGAGACACCGGCCCGGAATCGCAACGATGCTTCAACGAACTCAGCTCACAATCAATTGCGTCGCCGTGTGGCAGTGCCCAACGCGCCAAGCAGGACGATCGCCGCCGAGGTCGGCTCGGGGACGCTCAGCGTGTAGCTAATCTTCGACGAGACATCGCCTGCGCCGACGTCGGTCCACAAGAGCAGGTCGAAGTCGGCGTCGTCAAACACGGGAATGCCGGTGAAGCCGAAAGCAATGTCGAGTGAGATCGCCAGTTCATGCTCAGGAAAATCGCCGTAGGGAGCAATCAACGCAGCGCCCGATCCAAAGAACTCGCCGGTCAGGCCGAGACCGTTGTTGAACACGCCGGCCTGTTGCTGGAACGGAAAGTCGTTCTGCCAAGCCGCTTCCGAGCCGATAAGGCCCATGCCGAAAACGTCGTACCCGGTCGAGACGTCGCTGTCGTAGTCGATCGAGATGAATGTCGACAGCGCTAGCGAGTCGTAGGAGGTGTAGTAGATGTAGAGAAAGTTCTCGTCATTGGCGACCTTGATGTCGCCGATATCAACCGATCCCGGATTGTCGGCCGGATCGCTGTCGATGACCGGTACGTCGGCCCAGTCGCTGAAGTCACCGTCGATCGTGACGGTTTTGTAGTAAGCACTAGCCGGGGTGAGCGTCGCCGCTACTCCAAGGCAGGCCAGGGCCGCAAGGCAAGCTTTCATCAGAACTACTCCAGGGGTCAAATCCGGGGGAAGGGGGTGGAAATCGCCGCCGCTCGCATGTTCCGTCGCATGGTTCACCGTTCGCTATTTCGTCGTTACGTTTCCGTCGGCGCGGTTGCCAGAGAGTCGGTGCACATCAGCGTCGATGTCGAAACTCACGAAGCCGACGGAGCCGTCGCAGAACGCCATGTTGAGTCCGCCGGAATGGGCGGACCCAAATTTAAGCTCGTCGCCGAGTTTTTCACCGGCCCCATCGGGCTCGAGCCGAATCTCTCGATTCAGTTGTACCTTCGCCACCGTTACCCGGAGCGTGTCGGCATTCCCTCCAGAGAAGCCGGGCTCGTTGTCTCCCTTGTCCAAGCCGTCGGTGTAGTGGTCGGTCGACATGTACTTCTCTCCGACCATATACACCTTTGAGGTGCCATCCGTAATCTTGGAGAATGACACTTCGGATCTCGTGAAGACGACGCCGGTTGCCGGCGTGTTTATCACGATCGTAGGTTCGGAAGGGTCTCGCGCTGTGTAGATTGGATTCCAAGCGAAGTCACGTCCCATCTGATAGTCGACGACGGTTTCGCTGATGATGCCGCTTGCGGGTTCACCGACAAACATGTCGCCCGCGTTAGCGGCGTAATCCGTCTTGCTGCAAACCTCTATTGGCGTCTCGCAGTACGCATACGGCAGAGAAGTGCTTGCCAGCTGGTAGACGTTGGTGATTCGGCGACTCGGGCAGGTCATCCCCTCAAAGGGAGACTGAACTCGTTTGAGGGTCGCCTGATTTCGTGCGGCGGCAGTAAGTCCGGCCCCTATATCATGCAGGGACTGCTCCTCAATGTACGGCAGGACGTTATAGAGCCATCCGCCAGGCTGCTCTTTGCCAAAACCGTACTCGGGATATCCCAGCCAGTTAAATCGCCATCCGCCGGTTGGCAGGTGCTTGTGCGTGTCGTGGTGAAGGTGGAACGCCAGTCCGAGCTGCTTCAGCTGGTTCTTGCACTGCGTCCGCCGGGCCGCCTCGCGCGCCGCCTGCACCGCCGGGAGCAACAGCGCCACGAGGATGCCGATGATGGCGATCACCACCAACAGCTCCACCAGGGTGAAGCCGAGGCGAGACCGGGTTTTAGTAGCAGTTGGGTCCATGATGGCTCCGTCGTGTACGGCGAAGTAGAGGTTCAGGTCGCCGATTTTCCTTGCTCGGCATGCGTCCGGACCTGGCCCGGCTGAAGCACGTGATCGTAGAGAGCCACGTCGCGGAGCTCGCCCTCGAAGAGCCACGACGTGAGTGACTTCGGCACAAACTCAGCGGCGCCGATCCGCGCCGGCCAAGCGAAATCTTCAAGCGACATCGAGTGTCGCGCCTCACCGGCGAGGGCGCCGTCAACAAAGACCCGGACGACGCCGGCGATCGACGCCGTCGCGTTCTCTTGTCCCGCGTCGGGCTGGAAGCTCGCCGCGACGTGGGTCCATCGGTTGCGCTGGACCGCTTCGTTCGAGTCGAGCTTGTCCCAGTTCTTGCCGTACTCGCCCGAGCCGGTCCAGAACTGCCAGCGGTCGTTCTCCCCCGCGTAAAGCGTGAACCCGAGGCACTGCTCTTGCCCGCTATGCGATTCGAGCACCCACCGCGACGTAAACACCGATTGGTACTCCGGGCCGCCGGCGACGCGTGCCCAGCTCTCGATCGTGAAGCCGGTGCGGAGGTCGACCGGCGGCTTGCGGTCCGACTCGACGTACGACTCGCCATCGAAATAGGACCCGCGGGGCTGACTCGCATGCACGTCGGTGAGTTCGGTGGGCCAGTTCCCGATCGCGTAGCCGTCGAAACCGTTCTGTGTCAGGTCGAGCACCGCCCGGTGGCGTCGCACCCGGTACAGCGGCCAGTAGGCGAGCGGCTTGTCAGCGAGGACCAGCTGTTCATAGGGGTGCAGCTTCTCTGTCGCGTCGCTCCAGGCGAGCAGGACCCCTTCGGGAAGAGCGGCCCCAGATCTGATGCGGTACCGTCGCGACCCCGCGTCGAAGACCTGGACGTTTTCTCCCGCAGCGACTTTGCCGAGCGACTCGCCGACGCGTCCACGGCGCGGGGCACTGTGGACCGTGGCTTCTCCTTCGATCACGGACAGGTCGAGGCCTACCTCGGCGTTGGCGACGACCGCAAAGCGGGCCGATTGCCCCACGATCACCGCGGAGGGGGTCTGGATGGTCATGGCGTCGCCGTGGCTGACCGTGACGCGGCCGCTCCGGACGAAAAGGGTGTTGTCCCCGATCGGCGAAACCTCGGCCGGTCCCTGGATGAGCACCTCGCCGCGGCCGATTTCCAGCCGGGCGGCGCCCCGGGTGAGTTGGAAGACCTCGCCCCGCCCCAGTTGCGATCCCACCTTCAACGAACGTAGCAGCCCATCGGACGACGCCACCGGTGTCAGCCCGGTGATGCGTCCCATGGGCTCGGACCGGCCCGCGTCCTCGCTGAGGACGAACGTCTTCGGCATGACTTGAGGGGGCGCGGGCGTCGCTGGCGAAGGCGTCGACCCGGCGCCCGACGCCAGCCATCCACAGAGGAACGCGACGCTGACGGCGACCGCCCACGGCGCGAACCAGGCGAGCGGTCCCCGTGAACGGAGTGACGACGACGGCTCGTAGTCCTTGCCGCCATCGCGGGCCACGGCGCTACGCAGCATGGCGGGGAGCGGCTCGGCGCCGGCGGTTTCGTTCCGCAACGTCTCGCAGTAGTGAGCCGTCTCAACGTACCGCATCGCCGCGTCTTGATCGCCACGGATCAGATCCCCCAGACGACTCCATTCGGCGGGGGCCAATTCGCCCAAGCACAAACGCTCCAAGAGCGTTTCGAGTTCGTCGGCGGGCGGGCCGCTCGACATCGGGTCGTTGACAGGCTTCGCCATCAGGCGTTCCTTCCGGGTAGCGATGGTTGATCGAGTCGGGCCGGTCCTCGTGACCGGCGGCGGGTCGGATTGACGCGGATTCTGGTCATGCGATCCCCTCGCGGGAGAGCGACTGACGTATGCACCGCTCTAGGGCCTTGCGGACGCGGCACATCGCCACGGTGGCGGCTTTGACGGTCCGGCTCTGCCGCGCTGCGATCTCGGACATCGACAGGCCGATGCCGTACCGCATGCGGAGGGCTTCTTGTTGCTTAGGCTCGAGCTGCTTGAGACACCCGCGTAGGGCGGAGTGGCGGGCGTCTAGTAGGTCGGAATGCTGTTCTTGTAACTCGGCGAGCTCACCGACAATCGCTTCGTCGAAAGCCAGAGTCCGCCTCCGCTGTTTGTCTCGTAGGTAGCCGAGCACCTCGAACCGAGCGATCGTGCAGACCCAGCGGACAAACTCCTCGGCCGGGTTGTCGCCCGTGTAGCGAAAGATGTCGATCTTCTTCCAAGCGACCAGCAGCGTCGCCTGCATCACCTCATCGATCACGTCGGTGTCAAACCCAACCAGCGTGGCGGCGAAGGCCCGAACTCGCGGGCCGTGACGCGCCACGAGCATCACGAAATCGTCTGGATCGATCTTCGAGCCCGACAAGCGATTTCTCCACTCGGCTGCCCGTTTGGATTACAGGCGGTTGGTATCCCCTTGCGTCACTAGCAACGGGGGGCGAAGGGTGGAGGCTACGCAGAGATTTAACAAAAAGGAAGAAAACCTGGGCCCGATGACTGCACTTAGGGGCTGCGTCGTACAGAAGGCGTTGTCGCGTAGGGACTTACGTCGCTCACGCCATTGCGCCGGGCTTTCGCGCGGTCCTCGCTGAGCGGGCGGCAGAGCCGTTCCGCGAGGCAGTCTGGGTAAGAATCCATCGGACTCCAGAGCCCAACCGCGATACCGCAGGCCGAGGCTGCGTTGCTCCTTGTCGCTAGACTAGTCGCTCCGCTCCTCAACCATCCGGCATCCGGGAAGCGTCGGTGACGGTGATAAAGGCGTTGCCCGCAGCGGCCTCAGAGCTTCGTCGCCCGCAATCGCAGCGCGTTGCCGATCACCGACACGCTGCTGAGGCTCATCGCCGCGGCGGCGATCATCGGGCTGAGGAGCCAACCGAAGACGGGATAGAGAACGCCCGCCGCGATGGGGATCCCCAGGGCGTTGTAGCCGAAGGCGAACGCTAGGTTCTGACGGATATTTCGCATCGTGGCGCGGCTGAGAGCGACCGCCTTGAGGACGCCTTGAAGATCGCCCCCTAGCAAGGTCACGTCGGCCGACTCGATCGCCACGTCGCTGCCGGTCCCCATGGCGATGCCAACGTCCGCCGCGGCGAGGGCCGGCGCGTCGTTGATTCCGTCGCCCGCCATCGCCACGACGCGGCCGTCTTTGCGAAGCTGCTTGACGAACTCGTGCTTCTCCTTGGGCGACACCCCGGCGTGGACCTCGTCGATCCCTAGTTCTCGCGCGACGGATTCGGCGGTCGCCTCGGAATCCCCGGTCAGCATGACGACCCGGAGCCCTCGCTCGTGGAGCCGCCGGATGGTCTCTGCCGAGCTATTCTTGACGGGATCGGCGATGCTGAGGAAGCCGAGGAGCCGGTCATCGGCCGCGACGAATACGACGGTCCGCCCCTCGGACTGCGCCGAATCAGCGGCGGACTTGAGCTGGTCCGACGGAGCGATTCCTTGTTCGGCCAAGAACGCCAGCTTGCCGACCCGCACCGTCCGTGTCGCTACTTCCGCGGAGACGCCGCCGCCGGTAGTGCTCTGGAAGTGCTCGGCCGACTTCGTGGCGACACCGCGTTCTTTGGCGCCGTCGACGATGGCGCGTGCCAAGGGGTGCTCGCTTGAGCCCTCGACGGCGGCCGCCAACCCGAGCAGTTCCTCCTCGTCCGAACCGTCCTCAATGGCGACGTCGACGACGCGTGGCTTCCCTTCGGTGAGGGTGCCGGTCTTATCGACGACGACCGTATCGACCTTTTCGAGAGTTTCCAACGCCTGCGCATCCTTCACGAGGACCCCTTCTTTCGCCCCACGGCCGACGCCGACCATGACCGACATCGGTGTCGCAAGGCCCAGCGCGCAGGGGCAGGCGATAATGAGCACCGAGATCGCCGCCAGCAGGGCGTGGGCGAATCGCGGCTCGGGCCCAACGGTCGCCCAGACGACAAACGCAAGGATGGCGGCGCCAATCACCGCCGGCACGAACCACGCCGCCACCACATCGACGAGCCCCTGGATCGGGGCCCGGCTGCGCTGCGCCGAGGCGACCATGTCGACGATCCGGCTAAGCACCGTGTCGGCGCCAACCTGCTTCGCTTCGACAACGAGCGCCCCGGTTTGATTGAGCGTCCCGGCCGACACGTGGTCGCCGGCCGCTTTGTCGGCGGGGATCGGCTCGCCGGTGAGCATCGACTCGTCGACGGCGCTCGCGCCCTCTACAACGACGCCATCGACCGGCATCTTCTCGCCGGGGCGGACGCGGAGCCGGTCGCCCAGGCCAATCTGGTCCAAGGCGACGTCTTCTTCCTTGCCATCGACGACCCGGTGCGCTGTGTCGGGCGCGAGCTTCAGAAGCTCGCGTATCGCGCCGCTTGTCTTTTTCCGGGCCCGCAGTTCGAGCACCTGACCGAGCAGGACCAGCGTGATGATGACCGCGGCCGCCTCGTAGTAGAGCGGCGCCCGACCCGCCTCGTAGAACGCCTCCGGGATCCAGCTCGGAACCAGAGTCGCGAACAAGCTGAAGACATACGCCGTCAGCGTTCCGATGGCGATCAGGGTGAACATGTTCGGGCTCGCGTTCTGGATCGATCGCCAACCACGCACCAAGAGGGGCCAGCCACACCAGAACACGACAGGCGTGGCGAGGGCAAACTGCAACCAAGCCGCCACGTCGGACGACAACCAATCCTCGACCGGCAAACCGACCATCGGGCCCATCGTGAGGACGAGCAGCGGAACGCTGAGCGTGACGCCGACCCAGAATCGGCGCGCCATGGCGGACTCGCCGTCGTTCTCGTCTCCTAAGGACGCTTCCTTCGGTTCCAGGTCCATCCCGCACTTGGGGCAACTGCCCGGGCCGACCTGCTCTACGTCGGGATGCATAGGGCACGTGTAGAGGCGGCCTCCCGCTCCAGGATTCGTTGGAGGCGATGATTGTTCTCGAAGCTCGTCCGGGGGAGCGGGATCGTCGCCTGCCGCGACCTCCAAGCCTTGCTCGTCAGCGAAACGGCGACGGCACCCGGCGCTGCAGAAGTAGACGGGTTGACCGTGCGCATCGATCGAGAGGGCGGTGTCGGTATCGACCTGCATCCCACAAACGGGGTCTTGCGCAATAGCCACTAGCAACGCTCGGGTCTGGCAGAAGTCTCGATGGAAGGATTGGAGTGAATCACGTGGTCGATGCTATACCTCCCCGTAAGACGGGGCAATTTGCAGCAGAAGAACGGTGTCGAGCGAGGGCGGCAACCGGTCTTAGTCACCGTCCCGCCAATTCCGTGCAACTCAGGCTTCGACAATTCGCATCGAATAGCCAGCTCCGATTTGCAGCCACCGCGTCTGTGCACGGCGTCGCGCGGGTGCAAGTCGGCACGGCTGAAGACCCGGTCGCGAGTAGCTTCCCATCAGACTCGCCATTTCCCCATAACACCGTCCATAATGCCGATGTCGGGCCCGCCAAGCCCAATGAACCAGAAGTAAGTGAGAGCACGACGCTATGCCGCATTCGCATGACCATGTCGCCACCAATCATGGTCGAGCCTTTGCGATCGGCGTAGGTCTGAATATCGCTTATGTTCTCGTCGAAGCGGGTTTTGGATTCGCCACGGGCTCACTGGCGCTGCTTTCTGACGCCGGTCATAACCTCAGCGATGTCTTTGGCTTGCTCCTTGCTTGGGGAGGGCACGCGTTGGCGTCGATCTCGCCCTCGCGTCGTCGTACCTACGGATGGCGCGGCGCGACCGTGCTGGCCGCCCTTCTCAACGCCCTGTTGCTTCTGGCCGCGATTGGCGGAATCGCTTGGGAAGCCGTTCGACGATTTAGCGAGCCCGCCGAGCTCGGCGGGCTGTCGATCGTTGCGGTCGCAGGCATGGGGGTCGTCATCAACGCCGCCACGGCGATGCTGTTCTGGTCCGATCGACGGGACGACCTGAACATTCGCGGCGCGTTTCTCCACATGGCGGCCGACACGGGGGTCTCCGTGGGGGTGGTCGTCGCGGGGCTCGGCATCTGGGCCACCGGCTGGGCCTGGATCGACCCGGTGACCAGCTTGGTGATTGCGGCGGTCGTCTTTGTGAGCACCTGGAACCTGCTGAGGGAGTCTTCCAACCTCGCCGTTTAGGGTGTTCCCGAAGGAATCGATTCCGACGCTGTTCGGCGTTTCCTGGAATCGCTTGACGGCGTGACGGCCTGCCATGACTTGCACATCTGGGCAATCAGCACGCGCGAAACGGCGCTGACGGCCCACCTCGTTCGACCGGTCGTTGAAAACGACGACGGCTTGCTGCGGCTCATCCAGGAACAACTGCACGATCGCTTTGCGATTGAGCACACGACGATCCAGATCGAGCGTGAACCACAGCACTGTCGGCAGGCGAGCGATGACTTCGTCTGAAATCTCGGCTGGCGCCGGTCGGTCCAGGCGGCGGACGCCCCCGTGACGCCATCAAGGAAGAATTGTGTGGCCGTCGTGACCAACGCGGCTGCACAATCGCGTCAAGCCATCGAGCTTGACTCACCGATAGGATAGGTGGAGAGTTATCGGCATGCGTTCCTTCCTCGCCATTCTGCTCGCCGCCGGGCTACTGCAATCGCAGTTGGCTGCGGGCTGCCATTGCCAGCACAGGCATGGATCGGACCGCTGCGAAGCCGAGCCTTCGGGCTGTGAGCACGCTTCTTTCTTCAGCGATGGTGACCACCACCACGACTGCGGAGATCACGGAGCGAGCTCATTGCGTCACCAGCCAGTTCCGACCCCGTGCGACGGGTGCCCGACCTGCTCGGCAGCCGACCCGGATGGCCTGCTGATCGAGGCCGTCTCCGAAGTGGCGGGTTCGTCGGGAATCGCCCTCTGGAATGCCGAGCCGCACGTGCTTGCTTCCCAGTTGGCTCGTCGATCGGCCAACGCGGTGGCGATCCGCCCGGGTCCGCCACAGTCGCTGCTCAGTCAGGGCACGCTGCTGCGCATTTGAGGCGCCCCTCTGGGCTTTCTGCCCTGTCATGCCCCTTACCGGCGTGACGCCCGTCCCACGTTGAAGTCCCGAAGCTACCGGTGCGCCTGCGCGCACGTCGGCTTCGGTCCGTCCCATTGCAATTTTGGAGAATATCCATGCGATTATTCATCGCCGCTGCGCTACTATCAGCGGTCGTTCACGCTCTTCCGACTCGGGTCGCCGCGGCGCCCGGTCAGGCTCAGGCGGGGCATGATCACGCCGCCCACGACCACGCCGCTCACGATCACGCCGAAGCGGGCCCTCACGGCGGGGCGCTCTTCGAGCTCGGCGCCGAGGCATACCACGCGGAGCTGGTGCTCGACGAAAAGATGGACCAAGTGACTGTGGTGCTGCTCGACAGCGCCGCGAGTCGGCAGGTCGCGATTAGCGAGCCTTACCTGCTGGTGAATGTCCGTGGCGGGGGCAAGCCGCGGCAGTATCGACTTGCCCCGCTGTATGCCCAGGGGAAGCCGGCGTCGGGGCCAACCGCCATGTATGCGCTGGTCAGCAAGCCGCTGATGGGCGACCTGCACCGGCACGACGCCTCCGCCAAGTTGGTGGTCCGTGTCGCGGGCAAGCCGTATTCGACGTCGCTTGAGCACGATCACGACCACAGCGGCCACAACCACTGATCGATCCTCGTGCGTTGGTGCGGCGCGGCGGGTGATCCGTCACCCCCGCGCCGCCCCGCGCACTCGCCCCGAGAGAACCGATGAAACCTTCCCCGCCAAGCAAGTTGTCGCTCGGTCTTGTGGTGAGTGTGATCCTCTTATTCCTAGCTTTCGCGGGAGGTGTCGTCACCGCTTCGCTCGACTCGCCGATCTCGCGGTGGGCGAAGCATTTCACCGCGTCGCAGGATGCCGCCGAGGAAAACCACGATGATAACGACCATGACGAAGGCGAGGCCGGTCATGAAGGCCATGACCACGTAGGCCACAGCGACGAGGCGTCGCTCGAACTGTCCGAGGCCGCCATGGCGAACCTTGGCCTCGGCCCCGAGACGGTCCGCCCGATCGATATGTCGACGTTCGTTCGCACGGTCTCCGTTCCTGCGGTGGTTGTCGAGCGGCCGGGACGAAGCCGGCTGCCGGTCAGTGCGCCGCTGACCGGCGTCGTGACCCACGTCCACGCCGTCACGGGAGAGGCGGTCCCGAGCGGGACCCTGCTGTTTCAGTTGCGGCTGACGCACGAAGAGCTCGTCAACTCGCAGAAGGAGTTCTTGCAGACGCTTGGCGACCTGGACGTCGAGCAGAAGGAGGTCGCCCGCGTCGAGGGGGTGAGCGCGAGCGGCGCCATCGCGGGCAAGGTGTTGCTGGAGCGGCAGTACGCCCGCGACAAGTTGCTTGCCTCGCTCGCGTCGCAGCGCGAGGCCCTCCGGCTCCACGGTCTGTCTGTTGAGCAGATTCAGCGGATAGAAACTGAGCGACGGTTGCTCACCCAGCTTCGGTTGTACGCCCCCATTATTGACGATCACGACCATGACGAGGATTCGCCGGATGAGATGCGGCTGAGCGGCGTGGCGCCAGTTAGCCAAGCCGCCTTCGTTGAAGAGGGCCCGCTCGCGGCGCCGGAACCGCTCGAACACGCCGGGCACGGCCCTCCTTTGGTGATTCAGTCGCTCTCGGTCCACAAGGGCGAGACCGTCGACATCGGCGAGGTCCTCTGTGTGTTGGCGGACTATGCGCAGCTCTACATCGAGGGGCAGGCGTTCGAGAGCGACGGCGCTGCGATCGCCGAGGCAAAGCGACGCGGATGGCGGGCGACTGCGACTGTCGAGAACGCCGGTAAGGAACGCGACGTCACGGGCTTGCCGATCGCCTACCTGGCCAACGAGATCGATCCCAAATCGCGTACGCTCCCGTTCTATGTCGAATTGCCGAACGAGGTGACCGACGACACTGAGAACGACCGAGGCCAACGGTTTGTCACGTGGCGCTACCGTCCCGGTCAGCGGATGCAGCTCCAGGTGCCCGTCGAAGAGTGGACGGATCAGATCGTTCTGCCCACCGACGCCGTCGTCAAAGAGGGGCCGGACAGCTTCGTGTTTGTCCAGAACGGCGACCACTTCGACCGCATCGCGGTCCACGAACGTTATCGCGATCGGAAGTCGGTGGTGGTCGCCAACGACGGAGCGGTCTTTCCTGGCGACACTGTGGCCCTGACCGGCGCGCACCAAATGCAGCTTGCGTTGAAGAACAAGGCGGGCGGGGCGATCGACCCCCATGCCGGCCACAACCACTGAGAAGGCGCCGCCGATGCTCAACGCGATTATCCGATTCTCGCTGCGCAATCAGCTCCTGGTCCTCGGCGCCGCCCTCGCGGTGATGGCGGGGGGGGTCTGGTCGGCCTTGCACACGCCGATCGATGTCTTCCCCGACCTCAACCGGCCCCGTGTTGTGGTCATGACCGAGGCGCCCGGCCTCGCCCCTGAAGAAGTCGAGTCGCTGATCACCTTTCCGCTGGAGACGGCGCTCAACGGCGCCAACGGTGTTCAGGCGGTGCGGAGCGCTTCGGGCATTGGCCTCTCCGTGATCTACGTCGAGTTCGACTACGGCACTGACATCTACGTCGACCGCCAGGTCGTCGCCGAACGACTCGCCTTAGTGACCGACCGGATGCCCATGGGGGTGAGCCCCCAACTGGCTCCGATCTCTTCGATCATGGGCCAGATCCTCATGCTCGGGATGTGGAGCGAAGGGGGCGTCACCGACCCGATCGAGCTGCGGACACGGGCCGACTGGGTCCTTCGGCAACGGCTGCTGACCATTCCGGGGGTCGCCCAGGTCTTCACGATGGGAGGCGGGCGCAAACAGTTCCAAGTGCTCGTCGACCCGGCCGCGCAGCGACGCTACGGCGTAACGCTCGAAGAAGTCCGCGACGCGATCTCAAAATCGAACCAGAACGCCACCGGCGGCTATCTGGACCAGCAGGGGCCCAACGAGCTGCTCGTCAGGGCGATTGGTCGGGTCCAGTCGATCGAGGACCTCCAGAAGGTCGCCGTTACGATCCGGGACGGGCGACCCGTGACCCTTGCCCAGGTGGCTCAGATCATTGAAGGCCCCCAGATCAAGCGGGGCGACGGGTCCGCTTACGTGCGTGAAGACGACGGCGACTTCTCCGGGGGGCCGGCGGTTATTCTGACCATCAACAAGCAGCCGGGCGCCGACACCCGCAAGCTCCATCAAACCATTCTCGACGCGGTGGCCGAAACACGCGGCGCGCTGGGCGACGATGTCCGTATCGAGCCGCTGTACGCGCAGCGGGCTTTTATCGACCGGGCGCTGACGAACGTCGCCGAGGCGCTGCGAGACGGCTGCGTGTTGGTCGTCATCATCCTTTTTGCGTTTCTGCTGAACGTCCGCACGACGTTTATCTCGTTAACGGCGATTCCCCTCTCGCTCGCCATGACGGTGCTCGTCTTCCGATGGTTTGGCCTGTCGATCAACACCATGACGCTCGGCGGTCTTGCCGTGGCGATCGGCGAATTGGTTGACGATGCGATCGTCGATGTTGAGAACATCTACCGTCGGCTCAACGAGAACCGACGGGCGGCCAACCCCAAGCCCGCCTTGCGCGTCGTCTACGACGCCAGCCTCGAAGTCCGCAGCTCGATCGTCTTTAGCACGATCATTGTCTGCCTCGTGTTCTTGCCCCTCTTCGCGCTGTCGGGGATGGAGGGCCGCCTCTTTGCGCCGCTGGGAATTGCTTACGTCGTCTCAATCGGGGCGTCGCTGCTGGTCTCCCTGACCGTGACGCCGGTGCTGTCTTACCTGATGCTTGGTCACAGCCGCTTGCGGGGACACGAGAATGAAGGTCCGCTGCTGAGATTCTTAAAGTGGTTGGCAAGCGGCGTGATCCGCTTCAGCCTCCACTCGCCGTGGCTGAACCTCGCCGCGGTGACCGCGGCGGTCGCTATCGCGATGGCGACGCTCTTTCAGCTTGAGAGAGACTTCCTCCCCCCCTTCAACGAAGGGTCCGTTCAGCTCAACGTGCTCCTCCCCCCGGGGACGTCGTTGTCGACCTCGAACAGCCTCAATCGACAGGTCGAGCGGCGGCTGTGCGAGAACCCCGACGTGATGGGATTCGTGCGCCGCACCGGACGCGCCGAGCTCGACGAGCACGCCGAGCCGGTCAGCGCCAGCGAGTACGTTATCGACCTCGACCCCGAGTCGCCGCGTTCGCGGGAGGAGCAGTTGACGACGATCCGCCAGATGATGGACGAGTTTCCGGGGGTCGTCTCCGCCACCGAGCAGCCGATCGCCCACCTCATTTCGCACATGCTCTCGGGGGTCAAGGCGCAGGTCGGCATCAAGCTGTTCGGCGACGATCTCGACGTGCTCCGGCGCGAGGCAGAGAAGACGCGCGCAGCGATCGCCGGCGTGCCGGGCGTCCGTGACCTGCTGGTTGAGCAGCAGACCTTGATCCCGCAACTGCGTGTCGAACTCGACCGCGACAAACTGCTGGTGAACGGCCTCTCGGTCGAGCAGGTGAACCAGATGATCGAGACGGCTATGAATGGCCATGTCGTGTCGGAGGTGCTTATTGGACAACGCAGCTTCGACCTGATCGTGCGACTGGAAGAAGACGCGCGGGAGGACATCAACGTGCTACGACGCCTGCCGATCGAAACCCCGGGCGGGGGCGTCGTGCCGCTCGAAGCGGTGGCTAAGATTTATACGTCGGCCGGCCCCAACGTCGTCAAACGCGAACAAGTACGTCGCCGTATCGTCGTGCAGTGCAACGTCGCTGACCGCGGATTAGTGGACGTCGTCCAAGAGATCAAGGAGCGACTCATCCCGGTCCAGCAAGGGCTGCCGGCGGGCTACTACTTCGAGTACAGCGGGCAGTTCGAGAGTCAACAGAACGCGTCGCGGCTGATCGGATGGCTCTTCGCCGGCTCGTTGTTAGGCGTATTCCTCGTGCTCTACACGATGTTCAAGTCCGTGAACCTCGCCCTCCAGGTCATGGCGGCGGTGCCGATGGCGTTTATCGGATCGGTCGCTGCGCTCGTCCTGACGGGCCAGACACTGACGATCGCTAGCATCGTTGGCTTTATCTCGCTGGCGGGGATCGCCTCGCGGAACGGCATTCTGCTGCTCCAGCACTACCTCCATCTCGTGAAGTACGAGGGCGAGTCGTGGACGCACGAGATGATCCTCCGCGGCGGGCTCGAACGCTTGGCGCCGGTCCTGATGACAGCCCTGACGGCAGGAATCGCCTTGGTGCCGTTGGTCCTCGCCGCCGGCGAGCCCGGTAAGGAGATTCTCTATCCCGTGGCGACAGTAATCCTCGGTGGGGTCATCAGCAGCACGCTGCTCGACTTCTTCGTCCACCCGGCGTTGTTCTGGCTCTTCGGCCGCAGGGAAGGGGAGCGGGTCGTCAACGGACCGACCGATCAGCTGTCGACCACTCCAACGGACCCCGCTTTGTAGGAATTGGAGTCGCGTCAGTTACGTACCGAACGGTGAGGGGCAGATACGTTGCCTGGATTCTCGCTGCGATAGGACCGCCGGGTGTTGTCGCCATCAATCGGGGTCGACTTGCCGCTTGCCGACTTGTCCGCCCCGCATGACGGACACGAAGGCGATCGCCGTTGCAAAGCTGATCGCGGCCGGAACGAGCCAGAAGGTGGTCCAGTCGTAGGGCGGCTGCGAGACGCCTTCCGGAGTCAAGAAGAGCTCTTGGCATTTGCCCACCGTCAAGGCTCCCAGCAAGTGACCTAAGCCGATGGCCGCCAAGGCGTAGAGCCCCTGCGCGGCGCCGCGACTCTGCGGGCCCACCAATCGGTCGGTGTACATCGGACCCGCCACGTAGATGAAGGCGAAGCAGGGGCCGTGAAGCAAGACCGCCGCGTAGACGGCCAGGCTCGTCCCGTACGACGCGCCGGCGGCGAGGCAAACGTAACGGAGGGTCCATGCCACCATCCCGGCGACGAGAACCCCCTTCAGTCCGAGGCGGTGGATTAACAGTGGCATCACGAGCAGCACCATCATTTCGGAGACCTGCCCGAACGTCATCAACGCAGCCGGGTTGGGGTACCCTTCGCGATTCAAGAACGCGTTGCCGTAGTTGTTGTAGGCCATGCTGGGGACGCAAGCGAAAAGCGAAATCGCTAGAAACGCAACGAGACGTCGATTCGCAAGCAATTCGCGGCACTCGCCGATCACGCTTTGCAGCAGGATCGGCCCCTGTCGTTCGGCGGGCGTCGCGGGGAGCGTCATCGCATAGATCGCCACCAAGACATCCGCTACGGCGCCAATCCAGAGTGGCGTGCGGGTGGCTTCGATCGATTCTCCCGTGGTCCACGGCCAGACAAGGCCAACGAAGATGCCGGCGCTAATCCACCCAAAGGCGCCGAACAGACGCACTAATGGGAACTCGACATCGGCTTTCGCAAGATGACGCAGCGCGACCTTGTTCATCAGGGCGACGGTCGGGACGTAGCACTGAAAGTACGTGACCAGACAAAGAAAGAACCCGAGTTCGCTCTGACTCGTGGCCATCCCCACCGCTGAGGCCGCGCACCCGAAGTGGAGCATCGACACCAATCGCTGAGCCGGCCAGAGACGGTCGCTGAGGAGCCCCATGACAAAGGGCGAGACGAGCCCTCCGATGGCGCCCGCCGCGGTGCTGTAACCGACGAACCCGGCCGAGTAAACGCCCGACCCTTGATCGCCGGTGTTGGCGGCAAGGTAGGTGCCGATCGTGACGCCCCAGACGCCGAGCGGGCACGATTGCAGGAACATCATCAGCGAGAGGCTGGCCAACAAACGCGCCGGCGTGCTGTGCTCGGCGTCGCCGATCGGGTCAGCGGCGTCGCTCATCGATTCGCCCAAAGGGTCGGGGTCTTACTCACAGGCGGCTGAGTCCCGAGGCAGGCGACGTCAACGTTAGTGACGCATGCGACTCACCGCAGCCAACGGCGTCATAAGCCCCAATGTACGTCAAGGCGAGCCGGCGCCGAAGTGGGTAGGGCATACCCCTTCGAGCGGGCTACGCCGCGGCGCCTCGGCCTAGCGAGGGCGGTCGGCTACCGCCGCGAGAACAACGCGGCGCCGGTGGCTAGGGCCGCCAGCGCGGGGGTCGCCGGCTCTGGGACGCTTATCAAGGCGGCGTTCCTCAGGGCGAGGCTGTCTCGCCAGACCGTGTAGTCGGCCGCATCGACGCGTCCGTCTTGATTGCCATCGGCGCCACCGCCGTAGAGGGCGAGTTGCGAGCCAAGTGAAGCCGACCACACGCCGTAGTCATTGAGATCAACGTCGCCGTCGCCGTCAAAATCGCCCCGAGGGGCGACGGCTTCGAGAGCGGCCTCGGCCTGACCAATCTGGAGATTCGTCAGCAGATCCGAGACCGTGTCGAGTTCGCCTTCGATGGCGGCGTCACCCGCGTACTTCTTGCGGGCAAGGTAAAGGCGATGGACGAGCCGCAACTCCTCCTCGCCGTAAGCGACCCCCGTGAACTGCTGCACCTTCTTGAGGTACTCGAACCCGGTCTCGATAGTCGGTTCGAACATGGTCCCCTCGCCAAAGTCGTTGAAGGTGGCGAGCTGGACGAAATCGACGTTGTTGGCGTAAGTCGTCGCCAGACTCAGCAGCGCGTCGAGGGTCTGGCCACCGTCGTGCGGGATCTCGAAGGGGACCACGTTGCCGACACCCCCCTCGACGTAGTAGTCGTCGAAACCGGGGTAGGCGACGCCACCCGCGACCCCCTGCTGTGGCGCGCGGATGCGGTAAAAATTGCGCTGGTGCGTGAGGTGGTTGTCCTGCGCCGCATCCTCATAGATCCACGCGTACTCGCCCGCGGCGTTGGAGCCGGCGTCCGCCGACTCGTACCAGAGCGTCAGTAGGTCGACCGGCTCGCCCGCCTGGGCGAGGACCTGTGTCCAGTCGCTCTCTTGCTGGAACGTGATCGGACCGAAGACCGGCAAGAGCGGTTTCTGCTCGGCGCCCAGTCGGATGTAGTTCGGTTGATTGAAGTAGTGGTCGCGGAGATACGCGACGTTGGCCTTCCCCTGATTGAGGTTGGCAGAGAACCGATCTTCCATCACAACGCCGAAGTCGAGCCCGACGTTATCGACACGATCGACAACGGCGTTGCTGCTGGTCAGCAGGTTGTTGATGTCGCCGTTCGTCCCCTGCTGGCCGTACCAGTCGATGAGCAGCCCATCGACGCCCGACAGCTTCATCAACAGCAGGTGGTACTCGATGACGTCCGCGTCGCGTGAAGCGTAGGGCCCAATGAGCGGGTAGTAGTGCGACGCGATCTGCCGCTTCCCCGTCTCGTCGACAAGGTTGGGGTTTCGGTTGTTGAACTTCCAATGGTAACCCCAGTTATTGCCGCCGAGCGTGTCCGGCGTTTCAAACCAGGGCATGTAGTGCATGAAGACTTTCGTCGGATTCGTCTTCACGACCTCGGCCGCTTGCGCCAAGACCGAAGCGGGCGCGATCACCACCGCTAGCAGCGAGGCGAGACTGATTAAGCAGCGACTCATGCGTGTGTCCCGGCCGTTGAGCATCGTAATCGGCGTGGCGTCGGAGAGGCGCCTCGGGGGGCGAGGCCGCTACTCCTGATTCGTTTCGCCCAGGTTGCGGCTTCCACGAGCCCGGTGAACCTCAAGGTCAATATCATAGCTGACGCTCGCCACCGACCCATCGCAGTAAACCACCTGGAAAACCGAAGGGTGCGCGGCTCCAAAGTTGAACGAGAGCGAGCCGCCGCTGGCGGGCGCGTAGGTGTTGCCAACAGAAGTCTGCCAGGCTTCGTATTCCGTCGACGTCATGTCGGCAAGCGGAGGGACCCAGGCCGAAACGATCGAATCGCGGTCGAACCCGTTGTAGGCCGACTGGTCGTCGAACAGTGAGGTGCCGGTCGTGTAGAGGTCCGACTCACGCATCCGCTCACCAGCGACATAGGTCTTGGAGGTCCCGTCGCTGATCTTCCGCATCGGAACCGGTTCGCGACCGAGGATCACGCCGTTCCCGCCGGCCCCCATATTGCTTACCCATTTGTTGATGCCCAACTGCGGGTTCTTGGCGTCCCAGGTCGTCGCTTCCGCAAAGGTGGCGGGTCCCGGGCCATCGATGAGCTGGAAGCTGCGGATCGCCACCGCTTTCTCCTGGTCCGATCCAGTTGACGTCGCCGCGTCGTAGGCTTGCTGAGTGCCACCCCCGCGGCAACCGCCGTAGTCGCTTCGGTACGCGGCGGCGGGGTCGACCGTGAAGTCGGCCGTCGTGTTGTTGTAGTCCGAGTTTGAGTTGCTGGCGTTGCTCACAAGCGGGTAGGGCTCCGCGGGCCGGCGGCTGGGGCAGTTCATCACCGAGACGCTCGCCACCAAGAGCCGGGCCATCGCTTGGTCGCGCGCCGGGCTGCTCGCAGCGGTGCCGGCGCCGATGTCGCGGATCGACCCCTCCTCCATAAAGGCGAGGATCCCGTAGAGCCAGCTACCGGGCTGATCGCGGCCGTAGCCGCCATCTGGCTCGGGGAGCCAGCGATACCCCCAGCCACCGGCGGGGAAAGCCCCGTGGGTGTCGTGGTGGTTCTGCAGGGCCAAGCCGATGTTCTTGAGGTTGCTCTTGCACTGCGTGCGTCGCGCCGCCTCACGCGCCGCCTGCACCGCCGGTAGCAAGAGGGCGATCAGGATTCCGATGATCGCGATCACGACCAGAAGCTCGACGAGCGTGAACGCGCCTCGGTTCGGCGATCTATTTGTCGACTGCATATGGTTGCCTCCTTGATTAGCAGAGAAGACGTCGAGGCTTGCCGGGCCCATCCCGTCAGACGATCGAGTAGGGCGTCGATGCGTGGCGGGGAGAAAAACCATCCCCGCCACGGTCAGACCGTCGCCTGCCTGCCCGGTCACGGTCGGCGTCCCGCAGCGGCGAACCACCCCAGTGACGCCGCCAACACCAACACCGACGACACCGGTTCGGGCGTAGCCGTGGCGAGCCCCGCGCTAACGCCGTAGTTGCCGCTCCAGAGCGTGTAGTCACCCGCATCTACCGTGCCGCTTCCGTCACCGGCGCCGCCGAGAAGGGCCTCGTCGCCGTTGAGGTTATCTCTCCAGACCGTGTAGTCGGCGGCGTCGACCCTTCCGTCACGGTTGAAGTCACCGTCGACCGCGGGGGCGTTGATGCCGACCAACTTCATAGCATTCAGATAGCCTTCGGCGCCCGTCGAACCGATGAACTCGACATACAGAATGTTGTCGGCCTGCGGAGCGATCCCACTGAGCGTGGCGACGGTGTCACGATTGTGCAGTGAGGGATCGAGCGAGTCTTGCACGTCGAGCGACACCGTATCAACAAGCGTCGTGTAGGTATTGTCGGTATAGACCGAGTACACGGTGGTCGCGTCGGTGCTGTACTTGTGAGACCCGAAGAAGCTCAGGTC
This sequence comes from Botrimarina colliarenosi, assembly GCF_007859955.1. GTDB lineage: Bacteria > Planctomycetota > Planctomycetia > Pirellulales > Lacipirellulaceae > Botrimarina > Botrimarina colliarenosi. Next base: position 34,383 of record NZ_SJPR01000009.1, on the reverse strand, counting down.
GTAGACTTTTAGAGGGTCAAGCGACTGGATCTCGAACCGAACCGCGTTGTCGGCGAGCGACGGTCCGGCGACAAAATCGAACGCCGCTTGGAGCACACCCAGGTCTCCTAACGCGGGAGCGTCGATGTCCGTGAAGAAGACGTCGGTACCGACGGTCGTCGTGTCGGTTGCGCCGGCAGGGCCGTTGTAGCTGTCGGTCGCGACGGGCGTGCTAAAGCCGAAGTCGATCGTCGTCGGTTGGTTATCCGCGCCCAAGAGTCCGGGGTAGAACACGCCGGTCCGCAGGCTATTCCAATAGTTGCCGTTGATATCAGGGCTCGGCGAGGAGACCCCCCGGAACGATGCGTCGTTGCCGAAATCGAACAGCACCGTCTGCGCGCCGGCGGGGACCGCCGGCGCGCAAGCGAGCATTATGAGCACGAGGTTTCTACGAAACTTCCGTGCGCTATGCTGAAGAGAGGACATGACAGGTCACCTAAGCGCGAAGGGATAGATAAAGGGCCTAGACCCGACAACGCCGAGAAGCGGCCGCGATGCCGACCAACCCGATTGCGACGACCGCCGACGCCGGCTCAGGAACGGCCGTGATCTTTAGCGAGTTGAGGTAGCCGTAATCGCCATTCGTCCCGGTGAATTGGACATAGAGAATGTCACCCGTCTGGGGAGACAGTCCACTGATCGTCGCGACCGTATCACGGTTGTGCAGAGAGGGGTCGACCAGGTCTTGGATGTCAAGCGTGGCCGATCCGACCACGGTGCTGTACGTGTTGTCCGTGTAGACCGAGTAGAGGGTCGTGGCGTTTCCGCTGTACTTGTGCGACCCGAAGAAGGTCAGGTCGTACTGCTTGCTCGGGTCGAGGCCTTGGATCTCGAAACGCGTGTCCCGCTCGGCTACGAAGTCGAACGCCGCATTGAGGACGCCCAAGTCGCCGAGCGCGGCGGCGTCGATATCCGTGTTGCCAACGCTAGCGGCGGCGCCCGCGCTCGTGTCGCCCGCCGGGCCGTTGTAGCTGTCCGTGCCGACCGGGGTGCTGAACCCAAAGTCGATTGTGGTCGCCACGCCGTTCGTATCGATCAGGTCGGAGAAGAAGGCGCCGGGGGCGATGTTGTTCCAGTTGTTTCCATTCGCATCGGGGTTCACAACACTCAGGCCGCGGAACGACGTGTCGCTGCCGAAGTCAATCAGGACGGTCTGGGCAGACACGGTCGTAGCAACCAGAACCAGCGCCAGCACAGCCTGGCCGAGGATTAAACGAAGCATGGCGTTCATTACGCTCTCCAAGAGGGGTCGATCGAAACGAGTGATGAGAAAGGAAGACCTCGGTGCGCGGATTCGATTCAGCGATCGAATCCGCGGCGACAGGCGGTTCAGAATCCTTCCCCAATCCGCGCTGTAGGGACGATCCTTAGCCAACCACGAAAAAAACCAGCTGAGAAGTCAACGCTTGCGATAATCTCCGCACCGCTAGAAACACGACGCCCAACGGTGTCTTGGATAAGTCATGGAAAAGTTGCTCGCAGCTGAGCCACGGGTGGCCGCTACTGGCAGGACGGGAACCGGACCCAAACCCATAGCACCTACGCTATGCTATGCTAGGTTGGGTGTCAAGCAAATGCTCGACGGGTCGGACGAATCGCTTCCAAACGCCTCTCGAGCGTGCCGCCGAAGTCCCTGACGCCGAGCCGCAATGGCCGCGCGAAGCTCCTTAAATGCCGTCGTATTGGGCGCGAAACGTTGTTACGCGTACGCTCAAGAAAGTCGGCGTTCGCCGTATCCCGCTATCCGTAAGAGAAACGATGCCGGCGCCGACGAAATACAACGAGGTCATGTCGATCATCAAGCGACGGATCCAGGCTGGCGACTACCTCGTTGACAGCATCCCCGGCGAGCGGAGGCTCGCCGAAGAGACCGGCGTGAGCTACATGACGGCCCGGCGAGCGGTGCGTCAGCTGCTCGACGAGGAGGTGCTAGCGCGCGACGGATCGGGCTCGCTGGTGATCCACCCGACGTTCGCGAGATCGGCGAAGCCGGCCGAAGTCGTGCTTCTCTACCCGGCGTATCCGTCGAGCTATCTGACCCAACTCCGCGTGGTGGTCACCGAGGCGGCCGAGAAGCGAGGACTGGCGATCCGGCCGGGCCAATTCGTCCACTGGGACGACAAAGCGGTCGTTGACGTCGTCGAGCAGGCGAAGGGGACCGTGATCATCCCCTACGGCCCCGTCGTCCCGCAACGACTGATCGAGCACCTCCGCGCCAATAAGGTCGTCGTGCTTGACGGCGACTTCTCTGCGGAGGGATTGCCGTCGATCCGCCTCTTCTCGGACGCTTGTATCGAACGAGTCCTCGATCACTTCTGGGACCTTGGGCATCGTCACATCGATTGTCTTAACACGCAGAATCGCAACACCGAAATCAATCGCCGCATCGCGATCTGGCAGAACTGGTTGTCACGCAAGGGGGGGCGGGGCGATCTGCGAGACGATCCGGCCCCGATCTACACCGATCCGACTGCAACCGCGTACCGGCTCATGTCGCGTCTTCTCGACGAAGGCGAGTCCGAGGCGACGGGATTTATTGCGACGACCTGCCCGGCGGCGATCGGGTCGGTCCGCGCCTGCTACGAACGGGGGATCGTCGTAGGACGCGATCGTTCGATCGGGTCGATCAATCTTGAGCCGCCATCGGAGTACTTCTGCCCCTCGATCACGGGACTCAATACCCCCGACTTGACCGACCTGTTAGAGCGAAGCTTCGACTGGTTTGCCGGCGACCATGGCTGGCGTGGCGATCTGCTGATGGAGCCGACGAACTCGTCGCTCTTCCTCGGGGAATCGACGTCGGAACAAGCCAGCGAACGTAGCCGATCTTCGTTCGTTTAACTTGAATTACTCGCACCACCGCGGGTTCGGTGTGACGTCGCAACGGTGACGCTCCGGCGGGGCGTTCTCTACGAAATGCGCCGGGCTGGGCTCAATGCACCGGCACGCTTCCTGACTACTCGGTCGAAGGCGCGGACCGGAAGGGCCTCAGGTACCAACGTTTCGCCGCCCCGAGCGCCCGCCGGAGGTCGTCGGCGGCCAGCAGCGAGCAGGGGATCAAGAATAGAGTCACGAGCGTCGCAAAGAGGACCCCGAAGGCGAGCGACACCGCCATCGGGATCAGGAATTGCGCTTGGAGAGAACGATCCATCAGCAGCGGAACGAGACCCACGAAGGTGGTCACCGAGGTCAACATGATCGGCCGGAAACGTCGGGCCCCCGCTTGGAGCGCGGCCTCTTCGAGGGTGGCGCCCTTCTCTCGGCGGCGGTTGACGTAGTCGACCATCACTAGCGTGTCGTTCACCGCGACACCGGCCAGAGCGAGCATTCCAAAGACCGAAAGGTACGACGGCGTGATGTCCAACAAGATATGCCCGAGCAGGGCTCCGATGATCGCGAAGGGGACCGCCAGCATGACAAAGAACGGCTGTCCCATCGATTTCAGGGCGACCGCCAGCAGACCGTAGAGCGTGAACGCCAGCAGGCACGCGCCGATGATCGTTGTCCATTGGGCGTCCTCCGCCTCGGCAACGTAGCCGACATACTGGAACGAGAGGCCATGCGGTCGGCACAGCGCGCGAATCTTCGGCGTGAGTTCCTTCGCGATACCAAGGACATCGACCGTCTCATCGACCGGCTGGGCGCCGCAGAGCAGGACTTCCGCCCCGTCCTTGCGTCGCACCATCGAAGACGCTTTCTGAAAGTTGATTTCGGCCACCGTGGAGAGCGGCACCGCGGCCCCACGCGGCGTACGGATCCGCAATCGGTCGAGCGTGTGCAGCGACTCGCGCTGCTCACGTGGCAGTCGCACCATCACCCGGATGTCATCGACGCCACGCTGCACCCGTTGCGCTTCTTCGCCGAAAAACGCCTGTCGTATTTGCTGGGCGAGCTGCTGCTGGGTCAGACCGAGTTCGGCCGCGAGCGGCTTGAGCGACAGCTCCAACTCGTCCTGACCGTAGTTGACGCCGGACCAGGTCGAACTGAATCCGTCGTACTCTTGCAGGAGGGCGCGGATTTGGCGGGCGACTTCGGCCTTCGCGGGCGACATTGGCCCGCGTAGCTCGATGTTGAGGTTCTCGGTGTCGATGTCGCGGTCGTTCCGCACGCTGGCGTCGGCTCGGACGCGGAACTCGGAAGCCTCGGGGATCGGCCCGACGAGTTCGATCCAGCGTTTGACGAGTTCGCTGTTCTTCGGACCGGGCTCACTCCGTAGGGATGGCGCCATCACCTCGAAGGCAATGGCTCCGCGTGACTTGTCGAAGTCGCGGTGGATCCGCGCCGCGCCGACAATCTTCGAGATATTCTGGACCAGCGATTCGCCGCTACCTGGGTCGACAAACTCCTCTTGCAGCTTTAGCACCGCCGTCTCGATCCGGCTCATGTACCGGTCGGTCACGTCCAGAGGCGTGTCGTCCGGCATATCGAGCGACGCGGAGATCCGCTGGCGATCAACCGAGGGATACGCGACGAACTCCATCCGGCCGCTGAGGCAGTAACCCGCCATCAGGAGTCCCGACGCGACGAACAGGGCGAGCACCGACGACCGGTGTTGAACGGCTCGTTCTAGCGCTGGTTGGTAGATCCGCTCGATGAAGACCTCGAGGCCGTTGGCGACCGACCGTTGAAAACGTGTGAAGAGCGAGTTGCCACGGATCGGCTTGAGGTGCTTCAAGTGGGCCGGCAGGATGAGTTTCGACTCCACGAGCGAGAAGAGCAGCACCGGCGCGACGATCGGCGGCACCTGCGACGCGAAGTCGCCCCAAGTCCCTTCGAAGAAGGCGAGCGGAAGAAACGCGACGACTGTCGTCAGCGCGCCAAACGTGACCGGCGTGGCGACCTCGTGGGTCCCCTCGATCGCCGCCTCAAGCGGAGGCACGCCCTCGTTCAGCTTTTGATAGATGTTTTCGGCGGTCACGATTGCGTCATCGACGACGATGCCGACGACGATGATGAAACCGAAGAGGCTCATGACATTGGCCGTGATCCCGAACCACGGCATGAGCAACACGCCCCCGGCGAAGCCGACCGGAATGCCGACCACGATCCAGAAAGCCAACGCGGGACGGAGAAAAAGTCCCAGTAACAACAGCACCAGCACGGAACCCTGCAGCAGCGAATAGATCAGCGTGCTCAGCCGGCCCCGGATCGAGACCGACTCATCGTCCCAGACAAAGAGTTCGATGCCATCGGGGAAGCGGCTGCGCGACGTCCGCACGTAGTCGCGGACCTGGTTAGAGATATCGATCGCACTCTCTTTCCCCGTTCGCAGCACCTCGACAAAGAGCGACGGCTTGCCGTTGAATTCAACGATCTTGGCGCCTTCTTCAAAACCATCGTTGATGGTGGCGACCTCTCCGAGAAGGACGTCGGACCCATTGGACCGGCTTATCGGCAGCTCGCTGAACTCTCGCTCTGAGTAGGCTTGACCGCGCGTCCGGACGATGAAGGTCCCGCTTGGGCTGTCGATCGCCCCGGCCGGCAGGTCGATCGAGAACTGGCGGATCGCGTCCGACAGGTCTTGGAAGCTGAGCCCGTAGGAGACGAGCCTCTCGAGGTCGGCCTCGACACTAATTTCGTAGCGGCGGCCTCCCTGCACCTGCGCGCGGCTCACGCCAGGCAGCGCCAGGATGTCCTCTTGGACGCGGCGGGCGACTTCCCCCAGTTCCCTAGGGCTCAGCTCACCGGTGACGGCGACGCTCAGCACCTCCCACCAGTTGGAGGAGTCGGGAATTGATATCTGCGGCCGCTCGGTCTCATCCGGGAACGTGGTGATCGTATCAATCCGCGCCTGGATGTCGTCCATTAGCGCGCGGAGATTCGTCCCCGGCTCGGCGTTGATCCAGAGGCGGGCTTGTCCTCGAAAACCATCGGCGTTGAGCTCGCGGATCCCCTCGACCCCCTCGAGCGCTTCTTCGATCGGGATCAGGATCGCGCGTTCAACGTCTTTGGCCGTCGCGCCCCGGTAGACCATCTCGACCATGACCGTCTCGAAGCTCCGCTCGGGCGAAACCTCGAGCGGGATCTTGGTCGCCGCGGTATACGCGCCCGCGATGACGATCGCGATCATCAAGAAGTTGGCGGCGATGCCGTTGGTCGCAAACCAGCGAATCATGGGTCCCGCTCAGTTGGCGACTTTGTCGGTCGATTCGGCAGAACCCGAGTCGGCGATGGCCGGGCCCGAATCGGGCGCCGGGATGATTTCGACCTTCGACCCGATCGGCGTGTAGGTCATGGCTGTCGTGGCGAGCCAGTTCCCTTCCGGGATCGCCGCGGCCCGGACCAGCACATGGTCGGCGTCAGACCAGAGCGGCTGAACATTCATTGGCAGGAGCGTGTGCGCCACCGAGTCAACCAACACGATCTTGTCGAGCTGGCGGACCGCCCCGCGCGGTAAAGCGACCACGTCCTTGAGAACTTCCCCCTCGATCTCGGCGATGACCGGCTGCCCGATGCGTAAGGGCGGCGCGCCTGTACGTCGGCCGAAGGGGTCGTCGATCCGAGCGATTGCGAAGAGGTCCCGGGAGTTCTCGTCGAGCACTCCCTCGGTGCGAACGATTATACCGCGCCAGACTTGGTCGTCAGATACGACGATCGCGTCACGCAACGTAACGTTGACGGGGGGATCGTCCGCAAACTCCGGGAGCCGGAGGTGCGTCCGTTGCCTGCCGGAGATCGGCAACCGGACCTCGGCGAAGTCGATTGCAAACACCTCGCCCAAGGCCGAGTTGGCGCCCGCCATCTGGCCTTGCCCGATCAATTTGGACTGAACCCGACCGTCGAAAGGCGCCAACACCTTGGTCCGCGTCAGGTTGAGCTCGGCCTGCTTGACCTGGCTCCGCGCGAGATCGACATCGGCCTCGGCCTGCTCGCGTGCGGCGGAGGCGGCGTCGACCTCGGCCTTGGAAACGGCGTTGGATTCGATCAGCTCAAGCTTTCGCTCCTCCGTGAGCCTTGTCAGCTCCAGCGCGGAGCGGGCCGCCGCTAGCTGTGCTTTGGAGATTGCTAGCTGAGTCTGGTAGTTCCGCGGGTCGATCTCGACCAGGACCTCTCCCGCTTCGAAGTAAGCCCCTACCTCGAACGACGGGCTCACCTTGACGATGACGCCGCCAATCTCCGCCGCAAGCGTCACGCGGTTGTGCGGCTGGACGACCGCATTGGTGCGGACGATCACCGGGAAGTCGACGACCTTGAGCTCCTCCACTCGGGTGCGGAGCATCACCTCTTCTTCTTGTGCAGGGGGCTCTACCTCGACGCTACCAGCGAGGCGCACAAAGCCCAACCAGCCCGCCAAGAGGATCGCGCAGGGAATCGCGAGGCGTAGCAGAACACGGCCCGGCTCGGTTTTCGATTCGGTCGGCTTCGTCATTAACTCGGCGTCGCCCGGCTTGCGCCGGGCCTGGGAAGAGGGCTCTGGGCCCTACCGGAGCAACCAGAACGGTTCATCTAGTGCGATCATAGTCACGGGACGCTCGGGCGACACTCCCGGCCAGCGGAGCGGCCGGGTCGAGTTTGCCGGTCGCCGGGCCTGTGAGGACTGTAGCGAGGGTGGGGCCGCCGTCGTCAGAAGGTTCTCGATCTCTGGCAGGTCGGTTGCACGCCTGGCGCCAAAATCAACGAAAAAGCAGGTGGTAGGGACCATTCTTGTGCTGCCGGTCGTGGCGGCGGTAGGGGCGTCAGTTGTATGGGCTGCGATCATCACCAGCGGCGGACCCTCCCAGCGGGTCGCTGGGCGGTTGTTTCGACCGTCGCCTTGGCGATCGGCGTTCTCGGCTGTACGAGCCCGCGGCAGTGGGTCGCCAACGGCTTCAAGGTGGGGCCGAATTACTGCCAACCCGGCGCCCAGGTGGCGGAAGATTGGATCGACTCGGATGACAAGCGGGTTCTTACCGAACCGGTCGAACACGAGGCTTGGTGGTCCGGCTTCAACGATCCGGTTCTCAACGAGCTTGTCGCCGAGGCGTACCGTCAGAACCTGACGCTCCGCGAGGCCGGCGGGCGGATCTTTGAAGCGCGAGCGCTCCGTCGTATCGCGGTCGGGAATTTCTTTCCCCAGCAGCAGGACTTCTCGGCGTCGTACTCGCACAACCTGACAACGGGCTCGGGATTCGATCGACACTTCAGCGTCTGGCGGGGGTCCTTCAGCTTGGCGTGGGAAGTCGACTTCTGGGGCCGCTACCGTCGCGCCATCGAATCATCGGACGCGGCTCTCGACGCGTCGGTCTTTGACTACGGCGACGTCGTCGTGACGCTCGTGGCGGATGTCGCCGCGACCTACATCGATATCCGCACCACGCAGACGCGTCTCGAACTCGTCGCGCGGAACGTGGACAACCAACGTAAGACGTACGACCTCACCCAAAAGCGGCGACAGGCCGGCGAGGCGAGCGAGGTCGACGTTCAGCAGGCGAAGTCGAGCCTCGCGCAGACCGAGGCGTTCGTGCCGCAACTGGAGCTGGCGCTGCGTCAGAGTCAAAACCAGCTTTGCGTCTTGCTGGGCATCCCGCCGGAGGACTTGGGGCCGCGTCTGGGCGAGGGCCGCATTCCGAATGTCGATCCGGAAATCGCCGTCGGTATCCCGGCGGCGACGCTGATGCGCCGGCCGGACGTCCGCCGTGCCGAACGCCAACTTGCGGCTCAGAGCGCGCTCATTGGCGTCGCCGAGGCGGACCTCTACCCGCAGATCTCGCTGGTCGGAACGGTGGGCCGAAGCGCGAATCAGTTTGCAGACATCTTCCGCGGCGGCTCAGGCTTTGGCTCGGTCGGCCCCAACCTGACTTGGAACCTGTTGAACTATGGCCGGATCTTCGGATCGATCGAGGTCCAGCAGGCGCGTTTCCAACAGCTGCTCTCGAGCTATCGCCAAACGGTGCTGCTCGCGAACCTCGAAGCCGAGAACGCGATCGCCCAGTTCCTCCGCGCCCAAGAGCGTCTTGAGTCGCAGCTCGTCGCGGCCGAGGCCGCCGGAAAGACGAACGACCTGATCAATGAGCTCTTTGAGAAGGGCGACGAGAACGCCGACTTCAACCGGGTTTTCAACGTCCAAAACTTCAAGACCCAGCAAGAAGAGTCGGCGGCAATCGCCAAGGGAGCGGTTGCGCAGGGGGTGGTGGCGATCTACCGCTCCGTTGGAGGCGGCTGGCCGTCGCCGTTCCTAGCTCAGCCTGTCGTCAGCCCCCCCGTTACGGCCGAGACGATGGAGGCGCCGGATGCCGAGGAAGTCCCCGCCGACTTGCCGGCGCTCAACCTACCAGCCCCCTGACCGGCCGTGAGCGAGGCCATTCGAATCGTGGGCTGGAGGACATCTTGGTCCAGAGCTGCTCAATCCTTCGGTTCCGGCTCGCCACGCTCCGAATCGAGCAGCTGCAGCACGAAGTCGACTTCGTAAGGCTGGTCGGCAGGAAGGGTGTACTTGGACATCGTCTGCTTACCCCAGCTGTTGTCGCCGCCGACGCCGTGCACCCTGGCGTCGATATTGACGTTGATAAAATCCCGCTGCGGCAGCTCATGCGGGTGGGTCGCGTCGCGAAGGTCCTCCTCGGTGTAGGGCCAGGCTCGGAGGGTCAGCGGCGTCCGTCCTTCGATTCTCAGCCCACCTTCGGAGTCGCGTAGCTCGAGCCATCGGACGTCGGTGCGAGCGCCGTTGTCTTGGGGGAACAGGTACTTCGTGGGGAAAGCCTCGAAGGGCGTCTCGTACAGCCCGAGCAGCGCGGACGAGTTCCGGTCTTCGTAGTTCTCGTGGGGACCGCGCCCATACCACACGACACGATCGGTATCGGCAGCCAAGCCAAGCCTCATCCCAAATTTTGGCAACGACGGCGCCTCGCCGGCATTGTCCGGCTGGTAGGAGGCGATGACATGCAACTGCCCGGATGGGAGGAGGGCGTACGTCAGACGGAGGTGGGAGTCGGCGACTGGCAGCTTGAAAAGGAACTCAACGACCTCGCCTTCGACTTGGCGACGGCTCTGCCGGGAGCCAATCAATTTCCGTTCTTCGGCGGCGGTCTTCCAAACGCCGAGGCGCCGCTCGAAGCCGTTGTTGGCTTGGTTGCGGTTCGTGGGCTTCCAGAAGTAAGGCTCGAGCGGGCGGGCGAGTCGGTTGCGGCCGCCGCTCCACCAAGCCGTTAGCGCTCCGGTGCGGGGATCGAACTCGAACGAATCGCCCTGCGGTCCGGTCAACTTCAGAGCGCCCGCCGCTGCCTGCCGGTTGTCCTCGACCGACACCGGGATCAGCGGTGATTGAGCGTCCTTAGTGGGCTGCGGGGTTCTTAGCAGGAACTGCTCGCGGGCGACGACGAATCCCGCCGGCGCCCAGCTGCAAGGTTGGGCTAAGACGGCGTACACGGCGCCGGCGTACTCGCAACCGTCCGCAGGGAGATTCGCAAAAGCGCTTATCGGCATTGAGGCCGACTCGCCCGGGCCGCAAGCGGGCGGCGTTACGTCGCCCCCGTCGACGCGCTCGCCATCGGCGAGCAGCTCCCAGCGCCACCGCAACGCGGAGAGGTTGGTGAAGTCGTAGCGGTTCGATACTCGGATAGCGCCGGCCGAATCGGACAGCTCCATCCTGACAGGTTGGTAGACCTTCTGGACTTCGTAGTAGTGCGGGTGCGGGTCGCGGTCGGGGCCGACGAGACCGTTAAGGCAGAAGTCGCGGTCGTTGGGCTGGTCGCCAAAGTCACCCCCGTACGCCCAGAACTCGCCCTTGCGTAGCTCGAGCGATGCGGGATCGTCGCCGTAGCGCAACTTTCCTTCAAGCGGTTTAGCGAGGCCTTGGTCGACCCAATCCCAGATGGCCGCACCGACGTAGTCGTCGTAACGGTAGAGGGCGTCGACGTGCTCCTGAAGATTGCCGCCGGAGTTCCCCATCATGTGGGCGTATTCGCGGACCAAGACGCCCTTGTCGTGCGGCTTGGAGAAATGGCGGTCGAGTTCGGCCACCGTGGGGTAATCGATGTCGACCCAGTCGCTCACCCGCGGGTCGGCGTGGTAGAAATAGGGCCGTGTGGCGTCGGCTTTCTCCATCGCGGCCCGCATTGCGATGAGGTTGCGGCCCGCCCCCCCCTCGTTGCCGAGCGACCAGATGGCGACGCAGGCGTGATTTTTGTCGCGCTCGACCATCGAGACGCCGCGGTCGATGTGGGCCAACTCCCACAGCGGATCGTCGCCCAAGGTTCGGCTGCCCATGCCGAAGCCGTGGCTCTCTTGGTTCGCTTCGTCCATGACGTAAAGGCCGTACTCATCGCAGAGCTCGTACCAGACCGGATCATTGGGGTAGTGGCTGGTGCGGACGAAGTTGATGTTGGCTCGCTTGATCAACTCGACGTCGCGGACCATGGTCGCCCGATCGATGTAGCGGCCTGTGCGTGGGTGGTGCTCGTGGCGGTTGACGCCCTTGAGCTTGACCTCGCGGCCGTTCACCAAGAACCGCTTCCCGCGGTGCTCGTACGTGCGGATCCCCCACCGACAAGGGATCGCCTCGAGCACATCGCCCGAGGCGTCTCGCACCGTCAGCACGACGCGGTAGAGCTCGGGGGTCTCGGCAGACCACAGCCGCGGCTTTGGAATGTCGAATCGGAGCTCGGCTTGCGCCGCTTTGGTGACGGCGGCCGGAGCCGTTGACGCCTCGGCGATCGGTCTCCCGTCGGGGTCGTAGAGCGTCCCTGCAACGGTCAGCCCCTCCGCGCCGTTGTTGGAGAAATTGCGGAGACCGACCGCGGCACGGATCGTCGCCGAGGAGTGGTCCGCTGCGATTTCGTTGGTGAGATGGAAGTCGTAAAGGCAAGTCGTCGGCCGGGCCACGAGATCGACATCACGGAAGATGCCCGAAAGCCGCCACATGTCCTGGTCTTCGAGGTAGCTGCCATCACTCCACCGATAGACCTCTACTGCGAGCAGGTTCTCGCCCGGCTTGAGGAATTCGGTGACGTCGAATTCGGCGGGACTCATGCTGTCTTGGCTGTAGCCGACGCGCTGGCCATTGACCCACACGTAGAACGCCGACTTCACGCCGCCAAAAAGCAAGAAGACGCGATCACCTTCCCAGTCGTTGGGTAGCTTGAAATTGCGGGAGTAGCTTCCGACCGGATTGCGGAGCTTGTACTGGGTAAAGTCCTCGGGTGGGTCGAGCGTCACCCGCGGCGGCGCCTTTCGGAATGGATAGCGGACATTCGTGTAGATCGGCACGCCATAGCCCTGCGTCTGCCAGTTGCCGGGCACGACGATCTCGTCCCAGTTCTCCGTGTCGAAACCGGGTTGGTGGAACCCGGTCGGGCGTTGCTCGGGAGTTGGCGCCCAGTGAAACTTCCAACGTCCGTTTAGACTGGCGACCCGCTCAGACTCCCCGCCAGCGCGCGCGGTTTCTGCCGAGGCGTAGGGCGTGTAGGTCGCCCGCACCGGCTGGCGATTGATCTGGACGACAGCCGGATTCTCCCAGTCGGGGGGGCCGGCGACCGCGATCGTTGCGACCGACGTCGCGAAAGAGAGACCAACACAGAGGCTTGCCAGCTTAAACATGTGGTTCAAATCAGGGGGCAGGACTGACGCAATGGATGGCGCTGAGCGGCAGTTCAGTCTAACTCGCCGTGCGCAGGCGTCCTGCGTACCCGGCGAGCGCGAGAAGCACGAGCGCCACGGCTGGCGGCTCGGGGACGGCGGACCCAGGGATCGCGGACTGAGGCGCCGCGATCGTCTGACCGTAGTGGTCGGCCCAGGTGCCGTAGTCTCCGAGTTCGTACGTATCGCCGAGGCCGTCTCGCCAAACGGTGTAGTCGGCGGCATCGACGACGCCGTCGCTGTTAAAGTCGCCCGGCAAGGTTGGGATGAGGAACTCCTCGAAGACGCTGGCCGCGGAGAGTAAGTCGGCTTTCTCGTCGAACAGGCCGTAGCGGCCTCCCTCCCACACACGGAGGGGCCAAGCGGGGACCGCCTCGGCGAACCACCAAAACACGCCCCCGCCGAGCCCGTTGGGAACGGCTTGCACGGTGTCGACCAGCGCTTCGAGAAACTGCCGCTGGCCCTCTTCGGTGACGGGAAACTCGTAGGTCGGCTCCCACTGGGCGCCACGCGACGCGAATCCCGTCTCGGCGATCACCACCGGTTTGCCGTAGGCGAGTGCCGAGTTGTTCAAGTTTTCGGCGACATCGTCGAGGCCTCCGGCGCCCGTGCTGGGGTCGTAGTGCCACTTGGGGTAGTAGCTGTAGCCGATGACGTCGAAATCGACGTTGCGTTCAATCAGTTCGTCGAAGAAGTAGGAGGTCCTCGCCCACAGATCGGCGCGGTCGTGGTGGACCATGATGAGCGGCTCGTCATCGGGGCCGGCGCCCTCTTTGGCCCCATTGATGCCGGCGGTAAGCAACTCCGCGAATCGGTCGAGCCGCGGCTCGTTCGACCCCGGACCCCACAGGTAGCCGTCGTCCCAGAGCATGCCGTTCGAGACTTCATTGCCGACCTGCACCATCTCGGGAGCGACCCCTTCGGTTTTGAAGGCCGCGAGGACGTCACGGGTGTAATCGTGGACGCGGGCGGTGAGTTGCGATTGGCTCAACGACTCCCACGCCTGCGGCTTGTTTTGCTTGCCGGGGTCGGCCCAGGTGTCGGAGTAGTGCAGGTCCAAGAGCACCTTGCCCCCGGCGGCTTTGACCCGCTTGGCTAAGTCGATCGTGTAGGACAAGTCGTTGACGACGAAATCGTCGGAGCTGTTGGTCGGATCAACGAACAAGCGGAGCCGCTGCCAGCCAACGCCATGGGCGGCAAGGATCTCGATGGCGTCACCCGCGACGCCGTTATGGGTGTAGGTGATTCCCGCGTCCTCGAAAACCGGCAGCCCTGAGATGTCGGCGCCCGCCATGAAGGCCTCGACAGGGCAGGCCGACACCACGAGCCACGCGGCGAGCGCCCAGCCAACGGCTCCGACGCCGCGGTCGGTTTGAGTTGAAGAGTGTAACATCCAGGCCTCGAGACAAGGTCGCAGCTATCGCCGCCGCTGCGTTAACAGAAGGGCGCCGGTTCGACGAGGGAAACGCCGCCCCACCTTAGGGCGACGCATGCAGTTCTATGGCGTACTTGTCGGCCAAGTACTGCGACGTGGCGCGGAGTTGTCCGCTCGGTAACGCCTCGTTGTAGATCAGCATCTCCGCCAAGTCGCCGTGGAAGAACAACTGCATCCAGGCGTGGCGGCCGATGATCTTTCGCGAGGTGATCCCCTGCGGAGCGAACGCCCGTGCCGTGCCGACCAACTCGCCGTTGATCCTCAACTCGCTCTTCTGGGCGCCGTAGTTGTAGGTGTAGGCGACGAGCGTCGGACGCCCAACGCCGATCTCCAAGCCGTCGACGCGGCCCGCTTCGACCGTCGTGGCGCCGACAAATCCGGCGAACACCTGGCTGGTGAGCAGCGTCGGTCGGAAGTCTGCCTCCAGCAGCGGCTCGCCGATTTGCAGCACGCCCGGTTCGAGGGTGTCACTGAGGTAGCGACTCGGCGGTCCGTCGTAGTTGATGATCTGTCCGCCCCAAGTGCGGGCGTCGTCCAAAGCGCTCGCTGTGAATTGACAGACGAAAACAACCGTCTGGTCGTCGGTCGTCTCTAGCGGCGTGGTCAGCAGGAAGTCGGAGTCGCCGTCGAAGCGGACCGCGGGCAACCCGTTAATCGCGTCGATCGCGAGTTGTGGCCGGGCGTCGGGGTCGGGCTGCAGCGCGTCTTCGGCCGCGGAATTGTCGCCATAGAGGAGGTCGGGCCAATTAATGACGCGGCCCTCCGTGTCGGTCACCACCGCACGGTCGGCCGCCAGCCACAGGGCGAGCCGCTGCGAGGCAAGCCCTGCGGGCGCCGTCGTGGCCGAACGCCGCAAGGCCAGGAGCGACTCGAACTGGTCGACGTCCATCGCGATGTCGCCCACGCTGCTGTCGCTGCCGTCGCGGCTGAAGTGCTTCGCCTCGTTTTCCACCACGTGAATCAGACTCTGCGCGCCGGGGAGGCGCGGCTGATTCGGGCTGCAGAGCACTTCGCCCTTGAAAACGTGCAGCTCGGTTTCGCCATGTGGCTCGACATTCACGCCGAACGACGTGCCGAGGTCCACGAGGTCGACACCGGGGCAGAGCACTCCGAAGCCGAAGGCGCGGCGCGGCACGTCGGCCGTCAGGCGTCCCGAGTGGAGGATGGCGACCATGCTGCTCTGCAGCTCGAAGTCGCACGGACCCAGGAGCACGACTTCGGCGCCGCAGTCGAAGGTGACTTTGGCGCGTCCCGAGGCGAGCTGAACCCGTCCGCCGGCGGCGATGAGTTGGCCTTGCTCGAGCGCCGCTTCGGGCGATCGCCAGCTGGCGTCGATCAATTGGGTGAGTGAGGCGACAACGGCGGCCCGCCCTTCGGCGCCGGCAGCCGCGGATTCGTTCGGCTGATTCGCGAACGCCGGCGCCGCGAGAGGATTCACTCGCAGCAGGGTCGGCCTCCACCAGAAGAACAGGGCCAGCCCCGCCACTCCCGCGGCTACGGCCAGCCCGGCCGGCCACATCGCGCGAATCCTTAGGTAGCGTGAGTTGATCCCGGGGCGGGTCTTGGGTCTGGAACGCCGCTGGTTAACTTCGGAAAAGACACCTCTTGGCGGGCCCGGGCGGCCGACGAGCATTTGATCGATCAGGTCGTGCAGCCGGTCTTCGGAAAGAATATCGACGATCTGGCGGTGCATTAGGCACCACTCCGACAGTCGCTCGGCCGCTCCGTCTTCGACGAGGACACGACGTTCCAGCTCGGCGAGTTCGGGCCCGGTGATCGTTCCGTCGACGTAGCGGCTGGCTAGCCGTGCGAGTTCGTTCTCTTGTCTCATTAAGGAGTCTCCGCCCCAGAGAGTCGTTTCTGTACGCACTCCATCAACGACTGCCGCACCCGGTGGAGCATCACGGAGATGGCGGACGATGACGTCTTGAGCCGTTCGGCGACGTCCGAAACCTTGAGGCCATCGCGATACCGCATCTCGATCGCCGTCAAGCGGCGCCCACTGAGCTTCCCGAGGCAGTGCCGGAGCGCGTCGCGCCGTTGCTCGGCGTGGACGTCAACGTGCTCTAGCGCGTCGGCGATCCGCACGAGGGCTTCTTCGCTGAGCACCAACCGGTCGCGCGACTGGGTGCGGTAGTACTTGAGGATACGGAGTCGAGCGATGCCCAGCGACCACGAGACGAACGAACGTTGTTGGTCGAATTCGGAGAATTTTTCAGCGACCACCTGGGCGACTTCCTGAACGAGGTCTTCTGCGTGATGAGCGTCCGCAACGTTGGCGGTGATGAATGCCGAGATCGCCGGGTAAGAGCGCACCCACAGTCGGGCCAACTCGCGCATGGCGCCGGCGCCGTTCGCGTCTTCCCTTTGCGGCGACCGCTCGTTCTCGTGTTGGTCTAGCGTCATCCCATCGCGGTGATTCGCCCGCGCCCGTCGGGGGCGAACGCCCCAGCCAATCAGCACTACGCCGACGATTCTGCCAGACGAGTGGGGAAAGCTATGCCCGTGCCGCGTTTCCTTACGCTGTTTCCCTACTACTCCGTTACCCTTGAGTCGCTGATTCTTATCACAAATTGGCCGAGAAAGGCCCTGCTGACGATCAACACCCTCGAATTTGGCTGAAATTGGCCGTTTCTGGCTAAGACCTGGAGGGCGGGCGGGGAATCTACCTGTAGAGGCGCGACCGCTTCGGACGCGGCGCATTTTCACACGACCTTTTCTCATCGACAGTGGCTGCCTGCTTCGCAGTGCCGGCGCCGACGGGCGACCGAAACTGGCGACCGACAATCAACGGCCGACAGATTCGGGATAATCTCGATCCTCTTCCTGTATTTGCTTCTCACTTCTCACTTCTCGATTCCGGGAGCACGCACCTAATGAATTCTTGTCGACTCGCACTCGCACTCGTCCTCGTGGCGGGAGCCGCCTTTGCGGGGTCGCCGACCCAGGCTGCCGTGTTCTCGATCTCGAATCCGGGAGGCTCGTGGAACACGGTCTACGGCCAGGGATTCTCGCCTGCGATCGGCGCCAGTCCCGACCCCGGGCTGTCAGCGACCGACACCGTCGCCCTAGACGCCTTCACGTTCTACAAGTCGGGCGTTGCGGACAGCGCCAGCGACATCCGCTTAGCGATTCTTTCGTCCTTCTACACCGACTTGTCGGTCGGACTGACGACCGCGTCGCCCGAGGTGATCGGCCTGTCGGATAACACGGTCGCGAGCACCGCAGCGCTGGCGACAGGCGACCCGTACACGTTTGATTTCAGCGGCTTGAGTCTCGACTACGGCGGTAGCTACGGCGCGGTGTTCGTCAATGTGGGGGGCGGCGGCGAATTGACGCCCGTGCTTGTTTCCGCTCTCACGGCCGACTACGTCGAGGACTCGCCTGGCAGCGGCGTGTACCTCCCCAGCCCGAACTACGGCGGGCTCGACCAGTATGACTACACCACGAGCAACTTCATCGATGGCGGCTACTTCGCCGCGTTCGGACGCGCCGGAGACGCCAGCTTCGAGGCCGTCTTCGACACCGTCCCGGAACCCTCGACGTTCGTCCTGGTGGCGATCCTCGGGGCTTCGGCGGTCTGTCGGCGGCTGTCACTTTAGAACCTCTTTCGATTCGTCGTCCCCTTAGGGAGAAGCGACTTCTCATGACTCGTCCTTTGATCGTCGCCTTCCTGGCGGCAACCTTCCTCGGCATGCCGCTGGCTAGCGGCGCCGCCGGCCCGACGTTCGTCACGGATTTCTCAGGTTGGAGCAACTGGAACGTGCTCTATGCCCAGGGATTCTCGCCCTACCTCGACCCGTCACCCGACCCCGGGCTTGAGTTCGGCGAAACGGTGTCGCTCGACCGCTTCCAATTCTTCAAGGCGGGTCTGATCGAGGGAGCCCAGGAAGTCGCTGAACCGTTCCGACTGGCGATCGTCAGCAACTACTTCGTGAACCTCACGGGCCTGACCACCGAAGACCCCGCGATCGTCGGTCTATCGACCAACGCGATCAACGGCTCGGCTTCGACCGCCGTTGGCGACCCGTTCACGTTCAACTTCGATGGTTTGGAGCTCGACTACTTCACGGACTATGCGGCGCTTTACGTTACCGAGTCCGGCGGGTTGCTAACGCCGGCGCTCGTCCCGTCGATGATTGTGGGCTATGTCGAGACGGAGCCGGGCTCGGAGGTCTACGTTCCGGAGGCGGACTACGGCGATCCTGATGGCGAGTACCAGTACGCCGCCAGCAACTTTATCAACGACCTCACGACGGAGAGTTACCTCGCCACCTTCAACGCGCCGTACGCCGACGCGAGCTTCCTCGCCTACTACAACCTGGAGCCGCTCGCTGGCGACTACAACGACGACGGCGTCGTCGATGCCGCCGACTACACCGTTTGGCGTGACCAGTCCGGAGAGAGCGTCGCGCTGCCGAACGAGACCGTCACGGAAGGGATGGTGACCCCCGAGGATTACGACGAATGGGCTCTTCACTATGGCGATGTCTTCACCCTGCCTGTGTCGGTGGCTACGACCGTTCCCGAGCCGGGCAGCTTGTCGGTGTCGGCCGGCATGGTTGTCTTAGGCTTGGTCGTCCGGCGGGTGCGGTGAGAACCGAAGGAATGGAGCGAATGAGGCAAACCGAGAAAAAAACGAACTCCGCCGCCGGATTCACGCTGGTAGAATTGCTGGTCGTGATCGCCATCATCGGCGTGCTCGTCGCGCTGTTGCTGCCGGCGGTGCAGGCGGCCCGGGAGGCCGCGCGGCGCACCCAGTGCGTTAACCAAATCCGTCAGCTAGGCCTGGCGGTGCTCAACTTCGAATCGGCTCGGAAGGTCTTTCCGGGGTCGATGAACGATGGCTCCTTCAGCTACTTGGCGGTGACGCTCCCCTATTACGAAGGGAATGCGATCTTCGACCAGCTTGATCTAACGCGACGGCCGAGCGACGCGGATCTGCCTTTTGAAGTCGAGTTCCTCCGCTGCCCGTCACGGTCCGAGCCCGAGCCGACCGTCATCTTCAACGGGACCAGTGAGGAGGTAATCGAAACGCAAAAGCGATCCCACTACTACGCCGTCAACGGCGCGAAAGACGAAGACGTGTGCCCCGGGACCGACCCCTTCACGATCACCGCCTGCAAGGGCGCCCTGGCCAAGGTGAACCGCTGCTTCCTGCCCGACGCCCGCGGCGGGCACGCCATCAACGGCGTCATGTACCCGCTCAGCGCGGTGCGGAATGGACAAATCGTCGACGGAACGAGCAAGACGTTCCTTGTCGGCGAAGTCTCCTGGCCTTTCTCGCAGGATGTTGGCGTCGGACCTTGGTACCTCGGCTCGGGGTCTTGGAGCGGCGATTACGAGGACGACGCGTACCGCGAGTGGGCGATGTCCGAGGCGGGCGACGGCTTCTGGGTCCACAACTCCGCCCAGATACGCTGGCCGATCCTCGAGCGCTCGAACGAGTCGAATGTCACCGACGACAAGGCCTGCCACAACGATCTGAGTTTTGGCAGCGAACACCCGGGCGGAACTCACTTCGCTCTGGCCGACGGATCGGGGAGGTTCGTCAGCACCGAAGGCGAACTCCAGGTCCTGTACAGTTACGCCTCTCGCAATGACGGCCTCGTCGGCTCCCTCGATTGAGCCGGCTCTCGCCGGACGCCCGCGATCATGTTGCTACTGACCATCGGCTGTTGGCTCATTGCGGGCGCCGTGATCGCGGAACAGGGAACGGCGGCGATCAACGAGGTCGATCAACTCGGCTTCGCAATCGGGGCGGATGTCTCGTTCCTCGCCCACGCGGAATCGCAGGGGGCGGTGTTCAAGGACGGTGGCGTGGCCGCCGCCGGGCTCGAGATCCTCAAGGACCACGGCTACAACTGGGTCCGCCTAAGACTGTTTCACACGCCCGACCACCTGCCGAACGACCTCGCCTACACGATCGAACAAGCGCGCCGGGCGAAGAGCCTCGGCATGAAGGTGCTACTCGACTTCCATTACTCGGACACGTGGGCCGACCCCGGCAAGCAGTTCCTGCCGAAGGCGTGGCGGCATAAGTCGCATGACGAGCTGGTCGCCGCGGTGCGCGAACACACCCGCCTATCGGTCGCCGCGATGCGCGCAGCGGACGCCGGGCCCGATATGGTGCAGATCGGTAACGAGGTCATCGCCGGCATGCTCTGGCCCGATGGCAAGTTGCCCGAGCGATGGCCGCAGTTCGCCGACCTGTTCCGGGCGGGCGTCGCCGGCGTCCACGACGCGGGTGGCGCCGACTCGCCGCTGATCATGATGCACATCGACCGCGGCGGCGACCGCGAGGCAACCGAGCACTTCTTCAAACGCTGTCACGACTACGACATCCGATTCGATGTGATCGGCCAATCCTACTACCCGTGGTGGCACGGCGGGCTGGATGGTCTCCGGACGAACTTGGCGTTCATGGCGGAGACCTTCAAGAAGCCAATCATCGTGGTCGAAGCCGCCTACAACTGGCGTCGAGCAGAGTATCCCGACGGCGACGGCCCTTTCCCAGAGTCACCCGCGGGACAACGGGCTTTTCTAGAGGAAGTCGCCGAGGCGGTCCGCGCCACGCCCGGTGGCTTGGGCCGAGGAGTCTTTTGGTGGGAGCCAGCCGTGCCGAAGGGACCCATCTACAGCCGCGGGATGTTCGACGACGACGGCGACGCCTTGCCGGTCCTCACTGTTTTCGACGCCGATCGAATCGTCGAAGAGAGTCTTCCGTCGAAGAATCCGGTAGCGCGCCGTGTCCAGCCTCCTCTGCCGGCCGACTGCGCCGGTCAGTAGGGCCTTTCAGTAGGGCCTTTCAGTAGGGCCGTCGGAGACATTCTGTCCGGTCGCCGCTGGCAGAGGTCCTCAAGATTCGAGTCGTCGAATCCGTATCGACGTTTCTTTGCGCTGCACTAGACGACCGTCGATCGTACCTAGTTGTCGCCGTTTTTGGGGCGACCAGTTGGTTGTCGTCGCTAGGCGGTGTTGATATGCTCAACTACTTGAATTCAGCAAGACGACGTTGCCGTTTTGCCTGTACTTTTCTCGATCTCTTCCTGACCAACCAAGTGGTCCCGTCGTGCGAACACTCTGCATCGCGGCCCTTATAGGCCTTGGGGGGGCGGCCCACGCCGAGTCCTTCCGCTTCGAGGCAGAGACCGGCGCGATTACGACCGCTAGCGGCACGGGCAACACCCGAGTGGCGTCGTCGGTTCCTGGCTTCTCGGGGACGGGCTATGTAACGGGATTTCCGAATCAGGACGCGGTGGTCGATCGGCTGACGGTCGGAGCGATGCTGCCCAACGGACTCTATGACCTCTACATCGGCTACCGGTCCCCGTATGGCGACAAGGGGTACGAGCTCTCGGTCGGCGGCGAATCGGCTTCGGGCATGTTCGCGGAGTCCTCGTCTTTCGCCGAGGAGTATGGCGGTCTGTTTTACCTGGAGAACTCGCCGATCGATATTCAGATCAGCGAGGGGTGGGGGTACTACGACGTTGATTACTTCGAGTTCCGCTCCGCGCAGGTCCGACAGCCCTTGCCGGTGAACCCGGTGCTGTCGAATCCGGCTGCAACACCGAACAACCGTTACCTGATGACCTACCTGACCGAGCAGTACGGCTCGCAAACGCTCTTCGGCCAACAGCGGGAGTACTACAACCCCAACGCGATTATGACGGCAGGCGTCCTGAGCCACACAGGCGGGATCTTCCCGGCCGTGGTGGGGGGCGACTTGACGGACTACTCGCCGTCGCGGGTCGAGAATGGCGCGAACGCCAACGGCGAGTCAGAGCGGCTCGTCAGTTGGGCGCAGCAGACCGGCGGTGTCGTGAGCCTCATGTGGCACTGGAACGCGCCGAGTGGGCTCATCGACCAGCCGGGGCGCGAGTGGTGGCGCGGCTTCTACACCGACGCAACGACCTTCGACCTCGGCGCGGCGCTAGCGAACCCTTCGTCGAACGAGTACTCGCTGCTGATCCGCGACATCGACGCCATCTCCTCCGAGTTGCAGAAGTTCGAGGCGGCCGACGTCCCGGTGCTCTGGCGCCCGCTGCACGAGGCGCAGGGCAACGACCAGGGCGCCTGGTTCTGGTGGGGCGACAGCGGTCCCGACGCCCTCAAAGAACTATGGGGCATCATGTACGACCGCATGACCAACGTGCACGGCCTCGACAACCTGATCTGGGTCTCCACGATGCAGGTGGACGCGTCGAACTGGCAAGAGTGGTACCCGGGGGACGACGTGGTCGATATTGTCGGCGTCGATGTCTACAGCGACCAGCCCGATAACAACATGAGTTCGCAGTGGCTCGAGCTGCTCGAGGAGTTCGATGGCGAAAAGATGATCGCGTTGTCGGAAACCGGTTCGCTGCCGCCCGAGGAGGTGCTCGAACGCTACGGAGTCGCGTTTAGCTACATGCTCCCCTGGAACGAAGACTTCCTAACGAACGACCAGTCGGCCGCCACGGTGCAAGGCATCGTCGGTGACGACGACGTGATCGATCTCAGCGAACTGCCGGTCACGCCGTGGCGCCAATTCGGCACATCGCTGCCCGGCGACTACGACGGCAGCGGCTCGGTCGATGACAACGATCTTCTTGTCTGGCGAGACCTGTACGGCCTCACCGGCGCGACGCCGGCCGACGGCAACGGGGACGGAATCGTCAACGCCGCTGATTACACGGTGTGGCGCGACAACTACGGGCAGTCGAACGGTGTCGCCGTGCCAGAGCCGGGGGCGTTGGCAATGCTCGTACTTGTGTGCTTTGGCGCGACCGGGCAGCGCAATCGGCGTCGCTAATCAACGGTTGGCGCAGCGGATCTCGACACGGCCGATCTGGATGTTTCCCGACGGCGCCGTGATCGTGACTCGCGATCCGCTAGAGGAGTCGTACCGCGCGGTGACCCGCGTCGGTCGGAGATACCCGTAGTCGCCGGCCGGACGGCGGGGCGAATCGGTTTGATAGTCGCTTGAAGGTTGCGACGTACCGTCGGGGCTTTCCAGATCGATTTCTGGCGCCGTGTCGTCGGCTGAGAACGCAAAGACGATGACGTTCGTGACCATTCCCGGCGCCTCGTAGGTCACGCTTGCGCCAGGAGTGAGGAGAAGTCGATTGCGGTCCTCTTGGACCGCCCGCGGGTTGTCACTCACGAGGGTGGCGTCACCCTGCACGGTCGCTACGAGGTCGAGATTCTTGAACTCGTCAATGACAAGCGACTCACGCTGGGTGACGGGGCCGACCACATTCGATGGCGCCGACTCGCCCGCCGCATTGCCTGCGATGACGCGGTAGTACGAGCTTGAGCCGATCGCCGCGTCGGTGTCGCTCCAGAGCGGTCGATAGGGGATCGCGGCGTCGGAGACGTTCTTGGCGACCGTTTGCCAAGGGCCTTCCTTGGCGGACGCCCGCTGGATCTTGTAGCGACTTGCGCCGGTCGAACCTTGCCACGAGACGGCGGCGGGGTCGTCGATCGGCAGGAGCCGCGGCGCCGACGGCGTCGGCAGCGGCGTGACCGGCTCGCCGAGCATTCGGAACGACGACTCACGAGCCAGCCGCAACAGGTCGCTCTCGTCGTAGCCGTCGCCGGACGGGAAGCCGGGCCAGTGGTACGCCTTGTAGCGGCCCTTCGCCATCGGTTCGGAATGCCAGTAGAACCCCCCCTCGCGGCGGTGCGGCCTCAGGCTCCAGAGCAACACCCCCGCGCAGTGCGAGCCGGCGGCCTTGTCGACAATGGCGGCGATCTCCTCCGTCGGCAGAAAGCCGACTTCGCCGACGAAATAGGGCTTCTTGCCGGCGGTCTGCCGGATCGCCTTGGCGATGGCGGCGGGGACGTCCTCACCACGGTCGGGGTAGTGGTGCGACGTTATCACATCGACGTTCGGATCGTCGAGTGACTCGGAGACCACGCCGTCGAGCGACTTGCCGTCGATCACGAGGTGGTTCGGGTCGAGCGACTTGAGGTACGCGGCGATCTCGCGTGTCCACGCCGGAGTCGGACTGATTTCGTTGCCGGTCTCCCAGCCGAGAATCGTCGGGTCGTCTCGATAGAGGCGTCCCGTGAGCGTGTTGCGGCGGTTCACGACGTAGGCGATCGTCCGCTTGAAGTCGTTGATGACTTGCCGGTTGGTCCAAAACGCCTCGGCGGGCTTGCCACGCCAGGCGGCGTACTGCTCGGCGCCACCCCACCAGTGCCAGTTGTCCACCAGCGGGAGGATTACGCGGACCCCTTTCTCGCCGGCGATCTGTAGTACGCGGTCGAGCGCGACGAACGCCGCTTCATTGAACTCTCCCGGGGCCGTGACGTGGACACAGTCGCCCATGTCGGACGATTCACGCCGCACGCTTAGCACATAGGTCCGCACGACCCGGCCGTTCATTTGCCGGATGGTATCGAGGGCGTCTTCGATTTCGAAAGCGTTGGGCCACCGCCAAGGCGACTCGCCGAGGAACTCGATCGCGTCTTCCACCAGGTGCAAGTTGGGGATATTGAACGACACGAACCGCAGCGGCTGATCCCCTTCGAAGAGCCGGTCGCCCCGTGCCGTGACGAACGGAATCGGGTCCTCGGCGGCGGAAGCGGTTAACGGGGCCATCATGGTCCACGTCGAGGCAAAGAGAAGGAAGGCGTAGGTGAGACGAGTGAACGAACGCATTCGAGCCTTCGGTGTTAGTCGGCCGCACCAACCGCGGGGGTGACGCCCTCGGGGTAGTCTTGCAGCCGGTCGTACCAGTTGAACTTGAGCACCAGGCTCGTTACGGCGATGACGGCCAGGCTAATGATCGTGCTACGCCAGTCTTTGAGCACGATGAAGATGCCGAGAGCGGTTAGCGAGGTCTGCCAAGCGATGCCGACGGCGACATTGACCGCGTCGCGTGGGAAGTCGCGATTCGCCTGCAAGTCGGGGTGCTCGGCGAGCAACTGGTCTCGGACCGGTCCCCACCAGCCCCACGGCCGCACCTTGCGATAGAACTCACGCAGCACCTGGGGGTCGTCGGGTTCGGTCAATAGGCTGCCGGCGACACACCCGATGAGCGAGACGACCAGCGTGACGGGAAACAACGCGAGGTTCGTCTCAAAGCCTCCGAGCCGGGGGTAGTTCTCGACAACCACAGCGATCGCCATCGCCGAGCCGATGCCGCCGGTCATGCCCCAGAAGTAGCCCCAACCGTTGAACCGCCACCAATGCCACTTCAGCAGGTTGGCCGCGACGTAGCCGCCATACAACGCGCCGACAATCCAGTTGACGACGTTCTTGAGGTCGTTGATGACGAAGCCAAACGCCGTCCCCGCGAGGACGACGATCACCGACGTCGCGTAGCTCATCCGGACATAAGTATTGTCGCTGGCGTCGGGGTTGAAATAGCGCTTATAGATGTCATTGACGACGTAGGCGGGGGCGGCGTTGACGGTCGCCGCGTAGGTCGACATGAACGCCGCCAAGAGCGCCGCGACCAAAAGCCCAAAGAGTCCGACGGGGATGAACTCGCGCATCGCGAAGGGAAGAATCAGCTCGAAGTCGATTTGGTCCCCCATGCCGTTGAGCTTGTCGGAGAAGAAGGCGAGGGCGAGGACCGTCAGGCCGGTGATGAGCATGTAACGCGGCACCAGCAGCACGAGGCTCACGAAGCCGCTCATCAGGGCCGCTTCTTTCGGCGTGCGGGCGGAGAGCACGCGCTGCATATCGTAGTTGGGCGCCGGGCCGGCCATGCTGGCGAGCACCCCCTTGAACAGACAGAGGCCCACGAAGAGCGAGAAAAGCTCCCAGCCGTCGCCGGTGATCTTCTGGTTGGCGGCCTCCATCACGCCCGACCAGTCGAGGTCCAGCCGCCACCCGAACCACAAGTCGCGCCAGCCGTCGGGCGTCGCGGCGTCGACCATCTCGGGCGAGACCTGCTGCATCGCGATGACGCCAACGCCGATGCACGCGGCGGTCATGATGACGAACTGCAGAACCTCGGTGAACACGACGCTGAACATGCCCCCCTTCACGACGTAGAGCGTCGTCAGGGCCGTGATCGCCAAGCCCCACAGGTTGGCGTTGGTTGCCGGGTCGGTGGCGAGTTGGAGCGGAATGAACGTCGAAGCGAACTTCCCAATCCCGATAAACCCGTAGGCCAGGAACCCAACGACGTTGATCAAGGCGAAGAGAACCACGACCAAGTGGGCCAGCTGGGCGCCGCGTCCGTCGCCAAAACGAAATCGGATCCAGTCGGCGCCGGTCAGCACCTCCGATCGGCGTAACCAGACCGATAAATAGACCATCATCACGATCTGGTTGAACACCGGCCAAAGCCAGGGAATCCAGACGCTCTTCATCCCGTAGACGAACAGCCAATAGACCATCAGCATCGTGCCGCTGATGTCGAACATGCCCGAGGCGTTGGAGAGCCCCAAGAAGTACCAGGGGATCGCGTTGCCGCCGAGGAAGTAGCTGCGGAGGTTCTTCGACGCCTTCTTCGAGATCCAGAACCCAATAGCGACCGTTGCGGCCACGTAGGCGGCGATGATCGCTAGGTCGAGCGGGTGGGCGCCGTTCATGCGATTCCGTGCAGCGGCAAGGGCAGGGGGGCGGCGCAGCCGCCAACGGGACGCCGAGGTCGTCTCGGCGCCGGTCCGCAATGGCTTTAATCGGCTCGGCTAAAAGACCGCCGAGTTCGCCTTAGTGAATTCGATGAGTTCGTTGAGGTTCGTATAAGCGAGCGCGGTACAGGTGTCGGCGGCGCCGTAGTAAATCGCGAGGCGGCCCGTCGGCTGATCATGGAGCGCGGCGACGGGGAACACCACATTCGGCACGTGGCCCGACACCTCGTAGGGCGCCTCGGGAGTCAGCACGTGCTGGTTGGTGCGGTAGAGGACCCGCCACGGCTCGTCGAGGTCGAGGATCGCGACCCCCATGCTGTAGACGAAGCCGTTACAGGTGTCGATGACGCCGTGGTAGATCATGACCCACCCTTCGGGCGTCTCGATCGGCACCGGGCCGGCGCCGATCTTGGTGCGTTGCCACCACTGGCCGACTTGGTCGCCCCCCTTGCCCATGACGAAGCGGTGCCGGCCCCAGTGCACAAGGTTCGGGCTCTCACTCAGGTAGATGTCGCCGAACGGCGTGTGCCCATTATCGCTCGGACGGCTGAGCATGTAGTAGTTGCCGTTGATCTTCCGCGGGAAGAGCACGCCATTGCGATTGAACGGCAGGAAGGCGTTCTCGAGTCGCTCGAAGGTCCGGAAGTCTTTGGTGCGCGCGAGGCTGATCGTCGGCCCGTTGTGGCCGCCGCACCATTGGACGATGTACTCGCCGTCGATCGCGGTGACACGGGGGTCGTACGCGTAATGGCTGGGGGCGTCGGTCCAGTTGGAGAACACAACCGGTTCGGGCTCGATCTGCCAATCGAGAGCGTCCTCGCTCCAGCCGACATGCAAGCGGGGGAAGCGGTCGGTTTTCTCAAGACGGAAGACGGCGGCGAAGCCGTCGCCGAAAGGCGTCACGGCGCTGTTGTAGATCCCTTGCACGCCTGGCATCGGCGCCCGGGGAATCACGGGGTTCTCGCGGTGACGCCAGACTAGGGCCTTGCTGCCCGCCGGCCGATCTTGCCAGGGGATGGCCGGTCCTACCGAGCCATTCGTCGAGCCGCCCGAGACGGTTCGTGTACCGAGTGCTTCTGCCACCGTCGCTGCCTCGTTTACGTGGAGAAGACGGGAGGAGCCCGCCGATCCAATGCTTGCCGCGGTTGTCACCGGCGGTAGAAGAGGGGGTCTGCCGTGGAGAGGGCGTCGCCCAGCGCTAGGCGCCGTAGCGACTCTCCACTTCCGGTGAGCGTAACCAACGCGAGCGACCTGCTCAAGTAGTTTATCAGCGGGTCTTGGGTTCCTCTCAAGCCGACCGATCTCCTGGCGGCTTTCCGAGCAGACAGCTAGAGTAAGCCGAATGTCAAAGCGAGTTCCCCGTCTCAAAGATGTCGCCGAAGCGGCGAATGTCTCGATTAGCGCCGCCTCTCGCATCCTGCGCGGGGAAGAATCGCGTTTCGGCGAAGAGACCTGCCAACGGGTCCTCGAAGCGTCGCGGCGACTCGGCTGGCGGCCCAATCTGCTGGTCAACGGTATTCAGACCGGTCGGACCCGCACGGTGGGAGTGATGATCCCGCCCTACGACTCGTTCTGGATCGCCGTCCTTTCGGGGATTCACGCCCGGTTCGCGGAGGCGGACTTCTTGCCGATCACGGTCTGGATCGGCGACCTGGAGCACATGCCCCAGTTCGAGGCCGACGAGAAACGGGGCCTCGAGTTGATCAACCGGCTGCTCGACCGGCGTGTTGACGCCTTCGTTCTGTGGCCCCCCATTGGCATGGCTTACCGCGAGCACCTGCCGGAGTTTCGCGACCGCGCCGTCCCGATCGTCACGATCGATCACCACCCGGATCAACCGCTCTGGGACACCGTCGCAACGAACGAGCAGTCGGCGACAGCGATGGTCGCGAAGCACCTCCTCGACCTCGGGCACCGGCGGATTGCCGTTATCAGCACCCGCGAGACCCCCGCGCAAACATGGGCGCTCGAGCGACGTAAGTCATTCGAAGCGGCGATCGAGCGGGGGTGTCCCGAGGCCGAATTGCGTGTCTGGCGCCTGAACGCCGAGGGGAACAACGGCGCCGAGGTCGCCACCCAACTCCTCCGCAGTCGCCTCCGGCCAACCGCGGTCTTCGCCGCCACCGACCACGAAGCCGCGTACGTCTACCAAGCGGCTTCTAAACTGGGGGTACGCATCCCCGAAGACCTATCCGTCGTCGGTTTCGCCGACCTCGACTTCGCCGCCACCATGTCGCCACCGCTGACAACCGTGCGACAGCGTGCGCGAGAGATCGGCGATCAAGCGGCGTCTTTGGTTTTGCGCCGGTTGTCCTCCGACGGAGACGCCGGAGCGGGCCCCTTCTCAAACGTCCGTGTCGACGGGGACCTGATCCTCCGCGACTCGACCGGTCCCGCCGCCGCGGATGCCGTGGAATAGCCCCCGCCTTCCCGGTCGCCAAAAAATCAGATGATTCCATTGGACAAAGGGTTGAAGCGATATTAGCTTCATGTTCAAGTAGTTTAACAGCCCGCGGACGAGGTCCGTGGCATTCCTTTTCAAGTCGCTTTTCAAGTTAGGCCCGCAAGTGCGGCAGTAGCGTGGGCCCCGCCGAGACGCGCGGGTAGTTCGTGCGGAGTGCTGTTGTCACGAGGGCGAACCTTCTTCCCTTATCTGTTGGAGAAGTACCAGTGAGTCTGCATCGATTGAAGTTCGTAGCGGTTGTCAGCATGGCGGCGGCGGCAAGTCTTGCGTCGGCCCAGTCGCCGGGCGTGCTCTACACGTGGGATCACTCCTTCGGCTCGGCGCTCGGAGACAGCGTCGAAGGCTGGTCGTACGGCTTTGGCGCCGGCGCCACCACGCTTAGCAATGCGACCGACGGCGTCCTGACCGTCACCGAGTCGGTTGCTGGCAGTGACTGGGCCATCAGTGATGGCTTCAATGTCGCTAAGGAATCGGCCGCGAATGCGTCGGGCGGCTTCTTCGACGCCGGCGGCACAGACCTCTTGGGTCTCACCGAGTTTGAACTCGACATCTCCCACAACGGCGCGAACAGCATCAGCGGCCAGCTCTTCTTCCAGCCGGACGACGGGTCGGGCTGTTGCGGCTTCTTTACGAGCAGCTCGTTTACCGTTGATCCCGGCGGCATGAGCACGGTCTCGGTCAGCTTCGCCGGCTCGGGCATCTCGGCCGACCAGTTGGAGTTCGTCCGGGCGATCGGCGTGCAGATCTTCGGCAGCGGCGAGGCCTCACCGTTGACATGGGAACTCGGCGAGTTGCGTTCGGTTGGTCCAGGCTTGTCCCAACGCGTCATCGCCGATTACTCCTTGTCGCCCGCGAATCTTGAGAACGCCGTCGTGAAGTTCGACGAGCTCGGAATCAGCGGCGGCGCCGCCGATAGCCAAGCCGGCCTGAGCCTGCTCAGTGGCGCCCTCCGCTGGGTCGACCTCGGCGGCACGGGGGACCCCGGTGACGAGTCGGGTGGCGCGGTCGCGTGGGGCAACGGCAACGCCCTTGCGGTCGACTTCTCGTCCCGCCCGTTGGATATCTCAAACTACGATTTCGCCGAAGTCACCATGAAGGCGACTGCCGGAGCCGGCGGCGCCAGCGAGGTGGGCGTGCAGTTCTTCGCCCAGTACGCCGACCGAGCCGACAGCAACGCCTTCAACTATGGCGGGACGAGCCAGACGCTAACGGCCGACGGCGCGTACCACACGCTCTCGTTCCCGTTGGCGGCGCTCGGTGCGGGCGGCGACCTCGACCTGACGCAATGGATTGGCCTGAACCTCGACCCGCACGCGGGCGGAGCCCTTCAGATCCAGGTCCAGAGCGTTGTCCTGACAACGATTCCCGAGCCCGGCTCCGCCGCGCTCGTGCTGATCGTCGGCTTGGCGGCTTCCGCCGTCCGTCGGCGTTAAAGCAACTTATCGGCGTTAAAGCAACTTCGCAGTGTAGACGATCTGACCGGCGCCTCGGCGCCCACATGGGCGCCGGCGTGCCGGCCGGAGAGAAGGACAGTCGGCTGCCGTTACCGGGGTGGGGCGGCGTCGATTGCCTTGCTCCTCCTTCGGGAGATTGGAACGACTTATCTGCCGCATTCGCGGCTTTCCGGAGCAGCTCAGCCCCTAGAAGGCGACGACCATGACCCGCAAGACGCAGCCCCTCCTGGCCTTGATCGTCAGCGCCGCGCTGGCCGCACCAGCGGCGGCCCAGACGATCTTCAGCCCCAGCCAGGCCGACTTCCTTAACCTGGCTTTCGCCGACTTTATCGACAATCCCGACCCCGATATGGCGGCGCTCCAAGCTCTGACCGCTACGGGATCGGACGCCGCCACGCTGACTTTCAAAACGGACTACGACATCAACGACGACCTCTTCCGCGTCGCGGTCGAGGCGCCGGTGACGGCCGACCTCACGGGCCTCAACGCGTTCTCGTTAACCCTCAGCAACCCGGTGATCGCTCCGGAAGGATTGCCAAACATCAGCGCTCAGGTGTTTGTCCGTTCCGCGGGGGGCTCGATCTTTACCGGCAACGGCCAGGCGCTGACGCTCGGTGCGAGTCCCGTCACCTTCTCGATCACTCCGATGCAGATCACGTCGCTTGGCGGTGACCCGTCTGACATCACGTCGTTCGGCATCGAGTTCTTCGGCGGGGACGAGTTCCTCGGCGGCTACGACGGCGCTATGGCGACCGTCAGCACGTCGCCGGAGCCGCCGACGCTTCTGGACACCCTTCTTTTCTCTTGGGAGAACGGCGCGGACCTGCAGGGTTGGGACGCGCCGCCGATCGTGGCGGGCGCCCACGACGTGGTGGTCCGCCAGGGATCGGTCGGAAGTCCGGCCATCGGCGCGACGGACGGCGTCAACGCCCTCCAGATCACGCGTCACCCCACCGCCAACAGCTTTGAATGGGGCACCGCTTTCTCACTCGACGCCTTCGCGAACAGCACCCCGCCGATCGGTGACTACAGCAACAACGGGTCGGTCGACGCCGCCGACTACACCGTCTGGCGAGACAACCAGGGGATGTCGTTCGCGCTGCCCAACCGCGACCCCGGCGCCACGGGCGATGTCGGCGCCGCCGACTACACAGCGTGGTCGGACAACTACGGCGCCGTTGGCGGAGGTCCCGATCCCGTCGTCCAGGCTCGGATCGACGAACTCGTCACCGCCCTGAACAACCCCGACGCCTACGCGATCGCGTTCGATGTCACGGTCGAAGACCAGTTCCCGAATGACAATCCCGGCTACCTGATTTTGCACATGGCGATCGCGGCCGATGGCGGTCCGAGCAACACGGGCGATCCCTTCTTCCAGAACAACGCTGGCGCAATCCCGTTCGCCAGTATCGGGTCGGGTGAACCCACAACCGTCGAGTTGCAGTTGTCGCAATTTGTTGATGTCGGAGGGAGCGATACCAACGGCATGTCGATCACAGACGTCGGCCTCTACGAGGACACCGGCTATCTGACATTCCACTTGGCGAGCAACATGAGTGTCCTCTCGGAAGACGTCGTCTTCACGATCGACAATTTCCGTGTGCGGTCGATCGTAGCCGAAGCCGCCATCGCAGCGGTTCCTGAGCCGACGGCGGCGGTCCTGATTGCCTTTGCAGTCACCTCGATCGCGATGCGGTCGCGTGTTGATCGCTAATTGCTAGCGGGGAAGTTTCTTCCATTGGAACAGCGGCGACGCGAATCCAATGCTTAAGTCATGTGATGTCTACAAGAAGCGATCGCGTTGTGGCTAAGAGCCGCGTTAAGAAAGTAGCCATCGGTTTCCGGGTTATTTCATGTTCGAGAAGCGGTTTACAACAGCGGTGTCTCGGAGGACTAGAGGTATGTGTCAGTTGACTCGGCGCCGCTCGCTCGGGGCGTTCACGCTGGTCGAGCTCCTGGTGGTGATCGCGATCATCGGTATCTTGGTCGCGTTGCTGCTGCCCGCGGTGCAAGCCGCGCGGGAGTCGGCCCG
Source organism: Botrimarina colliarenosi (assembly GCF_007859955.1). Classification (GTDB taxonomy): domain Bacteria; phylum Planctomycetota; class Planctomycetia; order Pirellulales; family Lacipirellulaceae; genus Botrimarina; species Botrimarina colliarenosi. The sequence continues at coordinate 1,831 of NZ_SJPR01000009.1, read as the reverse complement.
TCGCACGCAGTGCGTCAATAATCTCAAGAACTTGGCGATCGGGCTGCACAACTACCACGACACGAACGGGGAGTTCCCCCCGCTGGTGAAGACCGAGTCCCCGACGGTCGGTGTCGACACCCGTCTGGCTCCCAACTGGGCGATCCTGACGCTCCCCTTTCTGGAGGAACAGAATCTCTTCGACCGCTTTGATCTCGACGTGCCTAACGCACGGATTAGCGACGGCGCCGGACCAGACGAAGCGGGCGACTGGAGCGAGCGGGGCGCCGAGTTGGCGGTCATGCTCTGTCCAAGTGACCTGGGCGCCGGCAACCCCTTTACGGGATCGGTCACACGGCAGGGGAGTGGTGGCATCGTTAGCGGCAGCACCGACGGCAACTGGGCGCGGGGCAACTACGGCCTCAATGGCATCCAGTTCTGGCCCGACAGCTGGAAGGACACCGACACCGAGGGTCGCCCCTATGCGGACGACTGGAATGTCGGCGTTAGTTCCATCAACAAAGGCCTGCGGATAGGGCAAATCACTGACGGCACCTCAAAGACGCTAATGGTCGCCGAACTACGGGTCGGCCTCGTGCCCGAAGATCGTCGCGGCGTTTGGGCGATGGGCATGTGTGGCTCGAGCTGGCACTGCCGTCACGCCACCAACGGATCAACGACGATTAACGACTGCGTCAACGACGACGACATCTTGATGGATGGGACGGTGCTTAGCCAAAACAAGCCGGCGTTCGCAACCGAATGCATGTCGATCGGCTACAACCAGCGGAGCGGCCAGTCGATCGTTCGCAGCCTCCACCCGGGTGGCGTCAATGCAGCCCTCGCTGACGCGAGCGTGCGTTTCGTCTCCGACTTCATCGAATCGGGGGTCCAGCCCTTCCAGGGCTCGGCTGCCAGTAAAATCGGCGGCATCGCGACCGATGGCAGCACGTCTCCCGAGCTCTTCGCCACCTGGCAACGCCTCTGCGTCGCGAGAGACGGCTATGTGATGTCGCTTGAATAGTGGACGCTTCGCTGCTCGGCATACACCAACTCTGACGCTGATGGAGATCAACGTGCGGAATCCTCGACGTGGTTTGACCGCCTCGGCTGCCTTGGCTCTGCTATTTAGTGCGTCTCTAGGCTGCAACAACGGCAGCCCGTTCGCCTATGTCGCCGCGAGCGGCAGCGTCCACTTCGAAGACGGCGAACCGCTTACCGTCGGCAAGGTGATCTTCAAGCCGATGGCGGAGGCGAAAGGGACCGCCCACCCCCGCGCCGGCGGCGCCGACCTCAATAGCGAAGGCCGGTTCGATTCGGTCACCAGCTACAAGCCGGGCGACGGCCTTGTACCGGGCAAGCACAAGGTGGCGATCATGTTCGCCGTCGACGACAAGGGCAACTCGCTCGTCGACACCGACTACACGAACATCGCGACAACGCCGCTGATGGTCGACACGGCCGAGACGCCCTTCAAAATCGTCGTGCCGCGGCCGGCAAAGTAAGTTCTTGCTCGCCCGTGAGTAGGGACGATTTGTCGATTCTCCGCGTGCTACAACGCACGCGACAATCCGCCACGGTTGCCTACCCCTTGCCGAGGTCGTGTTGACATTCCCGTGTCGACTCAGTCGTCCGATTTCCCTCCCCACGCGGGGGAGGGGGATTCAGCTACCCGGTTGCCATAGAGATCTGTCGCCAGAGGAATCTCAACAAGACCGTGTGTCGTGGTAGTGTCCGTCAAGTTGCGCACATAGTTTTCCGGCGTGCCCCGGCTTGGTAGGGGAGCGGCCCGCAGACCCCCTCACAGGGTCTGCGCGGCCGCCTGCATCAGCTCACTCTCCTGGGTTCCGTT
>NZ_SJPR01000008.1:126625-156764 GCF_007859955.1 Botrimarina colliarenosi | reverse complement strand
GGCCGATGAATGCGAGCGGTCCCACTGCCCTCCCTCCGCTCCGGAGACTGCTTCGGCTACGCCTCAGCAGTCTCCTCCGCTACGGCAGGGCAGCGGCGTTCCCCAAACCGTACTCTCATAGCAACTGGTACAGGTTTTTGGGGCAGGCCAGTCCGACGCGATTGGAATTGCCACCGTTACGGCACAGCAAGCCTCCGTTGTATCCAATCGTCAGCTGGAACCTCAGGCAGGGCTATCATGAACGACTATAGTTCTATTGAGGGTTGCGCGGACAACGAACCTCCCGGGCGACGTTTCCTGCCCGTGGACCGGGCTTCCGTTGGTCGCCCTCGGTTCATTGGCCGCGAGAGGGTCAATAGGACCGCGGTTTTGGCTGCTCTTCTTCTTGCTACGACGCTCTGTATTGCTGAGGACCAACTCGCATTCCCCGGCGCCGAGGGTTATGGCAAGTACACCGTCGCCGGCCGGGGCGGCGTCGTCTACGAAGTGACCAATCTCAACGACTCGGGAGCAGGCAGCCTCCGCGAGGCGGTCGAGGCGTCGGGCCCTCGGACGATCGTGTTCCGTGTATCGGGAACGATTGCATTGAATAGCCAGCTGACAATCCGCAACCCGTACATCACGATCGCTGGCCAAACGGCGCCGGGCGACGGCATCTGCCTGCGTGGCTATCCGCTGATGATTTCTGCCGACGAAGTCATCGTCCGATATCTGCGCATCCGCTACGGCGACGAGTCGGGGCGCGCCGATGACGCGGTCTCGAGCCGCTACAACAAGAATCTCATCATCGACCACTGCTCCGCAAGCTGGAGCGTCGACGAGGCGGTTTCGATCTACCACAACGAAAACGTCACCGTTCAATGGTGCCTGATCTCGGAGAGCCTCTACCAATCGAAGCACGGCAAAGGCCATCACGGCTTCGGCGGCATCTGGGGGTCGAACCACAGCACCTACCACCACAATCTGCTCGCGCACCACTCGAGTCGCAACCCTCGCTTCGCTTCGGGCTGCGGCAATACCGACTTTCGCAACAATGTGGTCTACAACTGGGGATACAATAGTTCCTACGGCGGAGAGAAGCAGCAGAAGGGCAACGACCAGTTCAACTTCACTCGCATCAACATGGTCGCCAATTACTACAAACCAGGGCCCGCCACCCAGCCCGGAGACGTGTCGCACCGCATCGCGAACCCGACTTCTCGCGGCGTCGACGATTACGGTGATTGGTACGTCGCTGATAACGTGATGGAGGACGACGCCGCGGTATCTGCTGACAACTGGGACGGCGGTGTCCAGCCCCAGGACGGAAGCAAAGTGATTTCAGGCCTGAGGCTCGAAGAGCCGTGGCCGGCGATGGCGATCGAGCAACAATCCGCCGAGGAGGCGTACCTCTCCGTCCTGGCGAACGCCGGCGCCACGCTCCCGAAACGCGACCCAGTCGATCGACGAATTATCGAGGAAACCCGCCAAGGAACGGCGACCTTTGCCGGTACGAGCTACGCCAACCGGCACACCGGCGTCGGGCAGATCGCGAAGACGGGGATCATCGACTCTCAGTCGGATGTTGGTGGCTGGCCGGAACTGACGAGTGCCGAAGCACCCTCCGATGCCGACCACGACGGCATGCCCGATCAATGGGAAACTTCCAACGGCCTGAACCCCAATGACGCAGAAGACCGAAACCTAACGGCCGCCGACGGCTACACCATGCTTGAGACCTACTTAAACAGTATTGAGTGACGACCGAAACGAGCATTAGAGCATTTCCATGATTACCGTTCTCGGTATCCGCAGTGTCGGAAATAGGCGAGGCACTCGTCGAGAGGGAACTTGTCGAGCAGGGCGTTGATGGCTTGTTCGAGTTGTTCGACAGTTCGGGCGGCGGCCTTCCTGGGCAGGGCCTTGAGTTTGGCGAAGGCCAGTTCGATCGGATTGAGGTCGGGGCTGTAGGGCGGCAGGTACTCGAGCCGCGCGCCGGTCGCTTCGATCGCCTCGCGGACCCCGGCCCTTTTGTGGCTAGAGAGGTTGTCCATGATGACGGTGTCGCCCGGGCGGAGCGTCGGCGCGAGACATTGCTGGACGTAGGCCAGAAAGACCTCACCATTCATCGGGCCATCGACCCCAGCGGGGCGGTCATGCCCTCGGCCCGCAACGCGCCAAGGAAGGTGGTCGTCTTCCAGTGGCCATGGGGAACCCGATCGACCACGCGGGCGCCGCACGCCGCCCGGCCGTGGGTCCGCGTCATCTTGGTGCTCGCTCCCGTCTCGTCGAGGAACACCAGCTTCCGCGGGTCGAGGTGGGCCTGCCAGAACCGCCAGGCCGTCCGCTTGAGCGCCACGTTGGGCCGGTCCTGTTCAGCGGCGTGCACCACTTTTTTTGAACGTCACGCCCAGCCGCCGCAGCGTGTTGTGCACCGTGCCGATGCAGACGGCCACGCCCAGACGATCCCGGAGTTCTCGCAGCGACGCGTCCGGCTGCTGCTCGACCAGTTCGAGGAGACGCTCGCCGTGCTCGGCGAGCTTCGGCTTGGGGCCTGTCCTGCCCCGCCGCGGGGCGATCTGGCCGGTCTCTTCCCGCCGCTTTTCGAGGTTGTAGACCCAACGCGTCGAGACGCGGTACTTCCGCGCCACCGCCGCCTTGCTGATCCCCGCGTCGCGGTCGGCGAGCACCCGCTCACACAGGTCCATCGAGTACGCGTAGCTCCCCATCGCAGGCTCCTCCAAAAACGTCGGAGCCTAAACTATCTGAGCGTGCTAGCAGAACGCCAATCGTTGATGCGCTCTAGAACTCGACGCCGGTCGCCAGCCTATCGCCGCCCAAGTTCGTCAAGGCGGATCGTGAACTGCTGGTCGGCGGCGCGGTCGTGGCGGTCGAGCACGGGGGAGTAGGTGCGCACCACGATGTCGCCGTCGGTTCGGAACTCGAGGAGCCGCAGGTCGCCCTGGCCCCCCTCCTTCTTGAACTGGTAGTTGGCCAGCATCTGGTGGACGACGGCGCCCGCTTCTCCCTCGGTGCTCCGGTAGCCGGTCCCGTCGTTAAGGACGTGGCCGTTGAACGTCAGGCGGAAGCCGGCGTGCTTCGCGACGAGCTTCTCCCAGAGTTGCCGCCCGTCGTTGACGGTCTCGCCGGGCTGTTTGGCGACGCCGTACGCGTGGGGGTTCCAGTTCTGGTCGCGGCCCTTCGCCCGCCAGTCGTAGATCGTGTCGTCGGAGTAGAGGTAGGCGTGCGTCACGAGGATCGCCAAGCAGTCGGCGTGGTCGGCGACGATCTTGTTGGCCCAGGCGACGACTTCGTCGCGCGGGGCGAACTCGAGCGCCACCACGAGCCACTGCTGGCCCCCCGCCTCGAAGCGGTGGTAGGTGTTGTCGGTTTTCTCGGGCTCGAAGCAGCCGCGTAGCGTGGGCTGGCCGGCGTAGGGCGAACCGGGGCCGAAGAACTCGGCGTCGTTGAACGCGCTGTGGCGATCGCTGGCGTTGCCGCCCGGCCCGTAGTCGTGGTTGCCGGGGGCGATGGCGTAGGGGAGCATGCCATCGAGCTTCGCCATCGCCGCTCGGGCGACCTTCCACTGCTCACGCGTGTTCCGGTTGGTGACGTCTCCCTCGTAGAGAACGAAGCGAATGTTGAAATCCTCGGCATGCGCGGCAAGCCATTGGGTCTGGGCCTCGTAGTGAGCCGGGTAGGACTCGGCGTAGATCTGGGTGTCGGGCAAGACCGCGAGGGTCCACGACCCCGGGGCGATGGGATCGGCTTCGCCGTGGGCGCGGGCGGCCGACAACAGCAACAGCGTGAAGAGAAAAGTAAAACTGCCGAGCCTTGGCGAGCCGAAAGGGCGCATCGTTCTACCGATTGCGAAGAGAAGCGATCACCGCGGCGGACGTTCCGCTGCGTAGCTCAAGCATGGTGCTTCAGCCGACGGCGCCACGCAAGAGACGAGGGCATCGTCGAAGCGGTGCGCGGGCCGGCTGTTGATCGCTTCGCCCGACGCCTGCAGAGCGAGCGCTCTGTTTCATCGCGTCGGAAAAACTCGGTCGTGGCCATGCGAGGGGGGTCGTCAGTCGTCCCGTCAGCGGGATACCAGTCGCCCCGTCGGTAGGTGGCCCGACGGCGCCCCTCACACCCCCGTCGAGGCGCGCCCTTGCATCATCGCCCGCAGCGGGCCGGGCTCGCCGAGCAGGTCGGGCAGCACCGACGGGACGCGCGACCGCTTCACGCGGGTGTGCGAGACCTGGGGTTCGCTGCGCGGCGTCTTCGGAGGGGTCGCATTCGCTTCAGCGGGCTCAGCTCCGAGTGTGTCGGAGGAGGCGGCGTCGGACACCTTCGTCGCGAAGCTGTCGCGGGCGGCGAGGAGCTCGCCGCGGAGCACCGACACGTCGGCCGGGGCTTCGATGCCGAGGCGGACGCCTTGGCCCTTGGTCTTGATAACGGTGATCGTGATCCCGTCGCCGATCCGGATGGTTTCTTGCGGCTTCCGTGTGAGAACCAACATCTGTCACTCCCTTAGTGGATGGTGATAAGCCGGGCGAGTTCCACTCGCCCCCGCAGCTTCGACCAGCGTCCTCGCTGGCGTAGGCTGCGGCAGGGAGGCGTCCGACGGGGTGTCGTGCGTCTCGCCAGCCCTCTTACGCACCGGCCGTGCCAAAGTTCAGATCGAAGGCGTTTGGCGCGCGTAACTCGAACGCCTAGCGCCACTTGCAAGAACGGCTCAAGAAATCAACGCTAGCAGCCGGGTCCCGAAACTTACAAACGGGGCGCCGAATGAACAGCGTGGCTGACGACTTTCCAGCAGATAATGGCAGGTCGCGACGGTAATGCTATCGCCGCAAGGACCTTAGGCGCCGGGGTCGGTGCCTGCAGCGACCAAGTCTTTGTGGCGGTCGAGGTCGTCCTGCTCGAGCACGCCGAGGTAGGGCAGGTTGCGGTAGTGGTCGTCGTAGTCGAGGCCGTAGCCGACGACGAACTCGTCCGGGATCTCGAACGCCACGAAGTCGGGCTGGGCGGTCACTTCCTGGCGGCCATGCTTGCGGAGCAGCACGGCGGAGCGGACCGAGCGGGGGCCGAACTCTTTGATCTTCTCGATGACGCGGACCAGCGTGTGGCCGGTGTCGAAGATGTCGTCGACCAGCAGCACGTCGCGGCCCTTAATGTCGAACATCAGCTCGGCGTTGACCGACAGGTCGCCGCGGGTGGTGCGCTCGCCGCCGTAGCTGGAGGCCTCGATCACGCCGACGCGGAGCGGCATCTCGAGCTCGCGGATCAGGTCGGCCACGAGGACGACGCTGCCGGTGAGGACCGAGACGATCGACAGGGGCCGCTCGCCGTAGGCCTGGGCGATCTCGGCCGCCATCCGCTGGACGCCGTCGTGGAGTTCTTGCTTCGAGTGGAGGATCCGCATTGCGTCCATCGAGGAGGGGTTGGCCCGTTGGGGCGAAGGATTGTCGGGCCGTTCCGCTGGGGCCGCTACAACAGCAGGGAGGCGATGCAGGCGGTCATGAAGGCGGCCAGGGTGCCCCCAATCATCGCCCGTAGTCCGAGTTTCGCCAAGTCGCCACGGCGTTCAGGCGCGATGCCTCCGATCCCCCCCAATTGGATGCCGATCGAGCTGAAGTTGGCGAAGCCGCACAGGGCGTAGGTCATGATCTCGCGCGAGCGGCTGCTGATCACCTCGACGCCGGCGCTGCCCTCGGCGCCGGGGGTCCACTCGGCGAGGCGGCCGTAGGCGACGAACTCATTGGTCGCCATCTTGAGTCCCATCAGCTGACCCGCCTCGGCGCAGTCGGCCGACTCGATGCCGATCAGCCAAGCGAGTGGCGCGAAGAGGTAGCCTAAGCCGCCTTCAAGGGACCACCTGGCGGGGTTGTCGGGGACGTTCTGGCCCGCCCAGGCGGCGAGCTGCCAGAAGGCGTCTCCCGTGAGGCCGAGCACCGAGTTCAGCACGGCGATCAGCGCGAGGAAGACGATCAGCATAGCGCCGACGTTCATCGCGAGCGACAGGCCGCCGGTCGTGCCGTTGGCGATCGCCTCGATGACGTTGACGCTCTCGTCCTTCACCTCGACGCCGACATGGCCACGCGTCCGCGGGGTCTCGGTCTCGGGCTGCATGACCTTCGACAGCAGCAGGGCGCCCGGCGCCGAGATGACCGATGCCGCCAGCAAGTGCCCGGCATTGATCCCCATCGCCGAGAGGGCGCCCAACACGCCTCCCGCCATGGTCGCGAAGCCGCCCACCATAACCGCGTTCAGCTCCGACTTGGTCATGGTGCTGATGTAGGGCCGGATCACGAGCGGCGCCTCGGTCTGGCCGACGAAGACGTTCGCCGCCGCCGAGAGGGTCTCGGCGCCCGACGTGCCGAGCGTCTTCTGCATGACGATCGCCAGCAGGCCGACGACCTTCTGGATGATGCCGTAGTAATAGAAGATCGACATGAACGCCGAGAAGAAGATGATCGTCGGCAGCACACGGAACGCGAAGAAGTGATCGGCGAAGTCGGCCCCAAAGACAAACTCGGCGCCGGCGTCGACGCAGCCCAACAGGCCGACGAACACCTTGTCGACCGCGACGAAGACCGCCTTGCCCGCCGCGGTCTTGAGGATCAGCAGCGCAAAAGCGAACTGCAGTAGCACGCCTGCGATGACAATTCGTAGTGGAAACTTGCTCTTGTGGGAGCTCATTAGCCACGCGAGGCCAATGATGACGGCGAGCCCCAGCAGGCTGATGTAGCGTTCCATACGCGGGGGGCTTGCTGTCTTGAGAAATCAGGTTGTAAGGGGGGAGAGATTACAGGTCTCTCGCCTCAAGCCTCACCCCAGCTGGGGTGTGTTGAAAATCCGGTCGCCCGCGTCGCCGAGGCCCGGGACGATGAACTTCGATGCGTTGAGGATCGGGTCGATCCGGCAGACATAGATCTGCGTGTCGGGGTAGGCGGCGGCGACGTTGTCGATCCCCTCTTGGGCCGCCAAGACCGAGAGCATCTTCACGCGCCCCACGCCCCACGCCTTGAGCGTTTCGAGCGCCGCGGTGACCGAGCCGCCGGTCGCCAGCATGGGGTCGAGGATCAGGGCCGTATCGACGGGCCGTCCCGGTGGGAGCTTGCTGTAGTACTCGACGGGCTCGGCGGTCGCCTCGTCGCGGTAGAGGCCGAGGTGCCAGACCTCGGCGGTGGGGATCAGATCGAGCACCGGGTCGATCATCCCGAGCCCCGCACGGAGGATCGGCACGAGGCCGACGCGCTCGCCGAGGCGGCTCCCCTCGGTCGTCGTCAACGGCGTAGTGACCGTCATCGACTCGCAGCGGAGGTCCTGCGTCGCCTCGTAGGCGAGCAGCGTGGCGAGCCGGCGGATCAGGTGACGGAACTCGTCCGACGGGGTCCGCGCGTCGCGCAGCCGCGTCAGGTGGCAGTCAATCAGCGGGTGCTGTACTTCGAAGACGCCGCTCACTCGGAGGACCTCTGCGGGGAGTGGGGGCTGTTGCGTCGCCTGAGTCGGCCGAGTCTAACGGGGAGACGGGCGAAACGGAAGAAGATAGGCAATCTTGCTCTCGGAGATTCGCATGACGAGGTCGTTGGCGACGCTGTTGCTGTTGGGGTTTGTCGGTCGCACAGCCTGGGCGGCCGACCCGCCGCCGCCGGCCAAGGGCGTGCTGCGCGTCGCGACGTACAACGTGGCGCTCTACCGGGGCCGGTCCGGGCAGTTGGCCGGCGAGCTCCGCTCGGGGAACTCGCAGCAAGCGAAGCAGCTCGCCGAGGTGATCCAGCGCGTCCGGCCCGACGTGCTGCTGCTGTGCGAGATCGACTACGCCCCGCAAGACGACCCGCCGCGGCTGTTCGCCGAGCTCTACGCCGCCAAGCCGCAGGCGGAGGGGCTCACCGGGATCGACTACCCGCACCGCTTCGCCGCGCCCGTCAACACGGGCGAACCGTCGGGGCTCGACCTCGACCGCGACGGCCAGACGGACGGGCCCGCCGATGCGTGGGGTTACGGCCGCTACCCGGGTCAGTACGGCATGGCGGTGTTGTCGCGTTGGCCGATCAACGAAGCGGCGACACGGACCTTCCAGCAGCTCCGCTGGGCGGCGTTGCCCGATGCGAACCAGCCGCACGACCCGGCGACCGACGAGCCGTACTACCCCGCCGAGGTCTGGGAGCAGTTGCGATTGCCCTCGAAGAGCTTCTGGGACGTTGTTGCGATGACGCCCGTTGGGCCGCTGCACCTGCTGTGCTCGCACCCGACACCGCCGGTGTTTGACGGCCCCGAGGACCGCAACGGCTGCCGCAACGCCGACGAGGTGCGGCTGCTGACGGAGTACGCGGCGGGCCGGTTGAGCGACTACTTCATCGACGACCAAGGTCGATCCGGTGTGATCGCGGCCGACGAGCCGCTGGTGGTGCTCGGCGATCTGAACGCCGACCCGAACGACGGCGACGGCCTGCGCGAAGCGATCAACGATTTAATCGCCGGTCCGCGGATGGCGACGGACCCCAAGCCAACGAGCGCCGGCGCCGTCGCGGCGAGCGAGCGGCTGGCCGATCTGAACGCCGACCATACCGGCGACGCGGCCAACGACACCGGCGACTTCGGCCCCGACGGCCACGGCAACCTGCGGATCGACTACGCGCTGCCGTCGGAAGACCTGCGTGTCGTCGGCTCGGGCGTCTACTGGCCCAAGCCTGGCGAGGAGGGCGCCGAGGCGGCGGCCGCGTCGGACCACCGGATGGTGTGGGTCGATGTGGCGACGGCGGAGCGCTGAGGGGATTCACTCCCGGCGCTGGCGCTTAGGGCTCCCGCCCACAGAATGGTTAGCCAAGCGAGGGGCTGGGAGCCCTAATCGCCAGCGCCGGGAGTAGCGCCACAACCGATTCTCAAACGCGCTGCCGCCGCCGCGCAACGCCTACGAGCGCCGCCCCAACCATGACGATCGTCGTCGGCTCCGGCACCGCCAGCAGCATGAAGAAGCTCGGCGGCATGTCTTCGTAAGCCATCGCCGTGTTCCAGGCGAGCACGTCCGTCATTGTCAGCGTGTCGAAGTCGATCATCGACGCGACGTCGTTGCTCCAGAGGTAGTCGTCGCCGGCGTAGAAGTAGCGGTCGCCGTCTCGCAGACGCGAGAACTGGTCGACCAACGCGGCGCAGAGCAATTCGCCGACGCTTGCGCCATAGAGGTGGTCCTCGGCGAGGGCGCCGACCCACGGGTCGATGTTGTCGACGCCGCCGTAGACCGACTCCAGCTGGGCCGCGAGCGCCGCGTCGGCCGTGATCTCGCCGAACGACGCCACCGGGCTGAGGCCGAAGGCGCCTCGCAGGGTGTTGTAATCGGGCAGGCCGTGGTCGCGGCCGCGCTGGATGTTGAGCGCCGCGAGGTCGGTGCCCATGCCGCCGGTGGGGGCGAACAAGAAGTTGCGGACGCCATCGATGAGCTTGGTGTCGAGCTCGTTGGCCGTCTGCTTCATCAGCCCCATCAGGGCGTTATCGACCGTCTGCGGGTCGTCCATGATCAGCTGCGGATTGAAGAACGAGTCACGCAGCGAGATCGATCCGACGGTCGCGCCGTGATCGTCGGCGAGCACAAGGTCCTCGTTGAGCATGCTGTGCCCGAGGCGGAAGAACGCCGTGGAGAACTCCGTGGCGATGGTCGCGTCGATCGAGCTGTTGTACGCGTAGTCGTTCGCCGCCGGGGCGAGGCCGCCCAGCAGGGCCGGCAAGAACTCGTTGTAGGTGATCGCTTGGACCTCGGCGCCGACGATCCGGCGGGCCGTCTGATAGATCCGCTCGTCGTCCCAGCTGGCGTCCCCCGCGTTGGCGGCGGCGAGTTGACCGGCAAGCCGGTTGTGTTCGCGGACGAACAGCGTGTGCATCGAGGTGAGGCCGGTTTGCTCGTTGGCGCGGACGTCGCCGGCGACGAACAGGTCGGTCGTGCCGAGCGGACCGGGGTCGTTCTCCAGCGAGCCGAGGCCCGGCATGTCGTTCGTTGGCAGCTGCAGCCCGCCGCCGCTGGTCCGCATCCGGCCGCCGCTCAGCTCACGCAGGGCGGTCGCCCGCGTCGCGTCCGAGCCGTAGACCATCGACGCGTCGATCCAGCTAGTGATCTCGTTGGTCTGCTGCCGGACGCCGAGCCCGTCGGCGTGACTGGCCGAGCGGGTGAAGGGGATCATCGCCATGCCGTAGGGGTCCGCCGGCGGGACATAGAGCATCATCGACTCGGCCGAGTTCGTTCCGGTGAACGTGATGTCGTGGTCGAGGAACTGCCCCCACTGCCAAACGCCCGACGAGAGGCCGCGCGCCGAGGCGACCGGCGTCGATTGCGCAAAGAGGGTGTTGCTGATGGTCCGGGGGTTCCCGCGGTCGGCGTCGCCGAGCATCGTCGACCCGGTCCCGTCTCCCGGGTAAGCGGCCGGCGCGGTGCGCAGCAGTTCGGCGCCGGCCGAGCCCCAGGTGGGGTTCGAGAGGTTGTTGCCCGTTCCGTCGATCGCGCGGTAGTCGGCGAGGGCGGCGAGACCGGGAAGCCCTGTCGCGGCCAAGAGCAGAAGGAGGCGGAGGGAGTAAGTCATGGTGCAGTGGCAAAGGGGAATGCAGATTCAACGCGTGCGCACGGTCGTTACGCGGCCCGGCGACGGAAGCCGACCCCAATCAGCGTGACCGCCATGGCGATCGTTGACGGCTCGGGCACAAGGGCGATGAACTGCCGAGCGAACAGCTCTTGGGCGATCGCTGCGCCGGCGATCTGCCCGGCAGTGTCGTCGTAACTCCAGTGGATGCCGAGGTAGACGCGGCTGCGGCCGTTCTCGGCCATCGCCTCGCTGAACGACGAGAAGTCCCGGAAGACGCCGGGCAACTCGTCTGATTCGAGGGTGAAGGCGATGTCGTCCGTCCCGTAGAACAGCCGAAGCGTTTCGAACAGCGCGCCGCCGAACGTCGCGTGCCCCGATACGTAGGTCGGGAAGGGGGGGGTGAAGTTGGCGCCGGTCCCGCCGGGGGCTCCCAGTGGGGTCCAATTCGGGTCGCCGACGGTGAGGGCGTTGCCGTCGTTGTCGCCTTCGCGGATGCCGGTGACGGGACGCCACAGGTCGTACTCGAACTTCGAGTTCCAGGCCAAGACGCCGGCGTCGGCCATCGCGACCGACGCCTTGGCGAAGAGCTCGGCGTTTTCCTTCGTCGTGTTCCCTTCCTGCACGGCGATCGTCTCGAGGATCTCGTTGAACAAGTGATGGGGCGTTCCCATCCCGAGCCGGTCGTACGCCCAGAAGTCGGCGATCTCGGTCTGGTCAGCCGTCCGCGTCGCGCTGTTCAAGGCGCCGAGGTCTTTGACCTCGTTGTAGGCGTCGGCGTACTCCTGGCTCCCCAGCGCCGGGGGCGGCGGGGGCATCATCGACGTGGTCGATGGGGTCGTAAACATCTGCATCGATCCCCACTGCGGCCCCCACGCCTGTTGACCCGGGTTGAGCGGGTCGGTCTGCCAGTGTCCCGGGCTGTTGGTGGGTTGGTACTGGGAGTTCGAGTCGTAACCGTCGCCGGCTCGCTGATAGAGGGCGTTCTGCCCGATCATGCTGCCCAGGGCGATCCCGTCATTCTTCGAAGGGCCATCGGGGATGAGCGAGAGGCTGCTCGCCAATGCCGCGTCGAGCGCCGGCTGTTGGCCGGTGTAGAGCGTGCTGAGAACGGTGTAAGCGGCCTGCGCCGCCGCCGCCTTGTCCGACGCCGCGTAGCCGGGCGAGCTGTGACCGGCGCCGTAGTCGTAGAACATCGTCCCCGTGGGTGACATCATCGCCACCGCGTCGTAAATGGCGAGGTTCATCATCGCCAACGTGCGGGAAGCCATCCCGGGGTTTTGCTGCGTCGTGTCGTTCCGCAGCACGTCCCGGGCGGTTTGATTCCAGTCGAGGACGACATCAGCGCTGGCGAACGACGCCAAGGTCGCGGCGAGCAGGCTCAGCGTGAGGGGACGGAGGGTCATCATCGCGGGGGCGTCTCAATTGGGGCGGATTCACTGGGTGCAGCTTCTAAGGAGCGGCGGAGCGATCACTTCCCGTAACCAAACGCGGCGAGGTTCCATGCCGAGACAGCGGCGCCAGCGTCAGTGCGCCGGGCGTGCGGTCACAAGAGAGGAATCGGCCATGCCTGCCAACCTTCAACACCGCCCCCTTGCAGGAAGTCGGGCGTCGAGGTGGTGGGGTGCGATCGCTTCGTTAGCGTCTCACTCGGCAGTGGTCGATCAGGCGGTCGGCGTCACAGACGTACCCGACCAAAAAGGGCCCGAACTCGGCGTAGTTGGCGCTCGCCTCGTCGAACCGCATCTCGTAGACAATATCCTTCAAATAAGCGGGATTCGCTCCCCACAGCGTAACCCCCCACTCCCAATCATCCAAACCTAATCCTACCGTAATTAGCTGGCTTACCTTACCGGCATAGGCCATACCGCTACGAGCGTGCTGACCCATCATCCGGCTGCGTTCTTGCTTGGAGAGGGCATACCAGTTTTCGCCGGTCTCCCTTTTTTTATTCATCGGGTAGAAGCAGACCGACGCGTAGGGTGGGATTTCGGGCGTAAGTCGTTGCCGGTTCATACCTTCCAGCCGATCGCCGTAGGCCTTGAACTTGGCGTTGTAGGCGGGCGACCCCTCGGCGTCCCCCTCGGCGACGAGCCGCTGCCCGTACTCCTCGGGGCTCGGGACGTACTCGCTGATCTCGGTGACCGAGACGAACGAATATCCGGGTCGTAGGACCGGGCCCGCCACGCCGGCCATCAGCCGTTGGTGAACCGCATCGATCCGCAGGGGATTGGGGTCGAGCATCATCACCCCGAAGTCGGCCTTGTGGCCGCTGGTGATCGACGCCTGCATCCGCATCGGGGCGTGCTCGGCGGCCGGGTCGAGAACGGCCCGCAATTCGCGAGCGATCGCCTCACGCTGTGTCGGCGCCAGGGCGTTGAGCCGCTCGCGGTCGAACGAGTACCAGAGATGGCTACAGTGCCAACCGCCGTCGTACGGGGCCAACGAATCCGTCGCTGCTTCGGCGGCGGGTGCGGAGTCGGTGGGGGCGGCTGCGTGGTTCATCGGCTGATCGGACGGCGGTCAATTTGGAATCTTTAGCGGTCAGTCTAGCACCGAACGTGGTTCCTGGGCAGCCGGACGCCGGACCTCCAAGGTGGTTCCCCCGCGGGCAGCCGTCTCTTGATTCGACCCAGAAAGGCCATCGGAGTGCCCGTAGAGGCGGCCGCGGCCCTCATAATCGCTAGGGACCATTGTGGCGCCGCCTTTGCACATACTTGCTTGCCTTTGCACAGACTTGACTGTCCTGACGCCTTCCCTCGTTCGTCCTTACTCCGACCTTGGAGTCCTCCCTTGCGAAACTCAAATCCACTTCTGACGACTTACGTCGCTCTCACCTCGTTCGCGATGATCGCCCTGGTCGGCGCCGCGAAGCTCGCCCCCGGTCAAGCGGTTGAAGCGACCCAATCGGGTGAAATTAGCAACGCGCCGGGTCAAATCAACGCCGCGGACCAAGACGGCCTGTCGGCGGACCAAGAGGCCCAGCCGCTGGAGCAAGGCCCTGTTCACGAAGCCTTCGCCGCGCCTGTCGGTCAATTCTGCGCCGTTTCCGAGGAGCAGGCTAACACCGTCCTCGAGAAGGAGCCGCCGGCGAGGATCAACGAGTTGCCCCCGGCTCAGCAGCCTGAGGGGGATAACGTCCAATGGATCCCCGGTTACTGGATGTGGTCGATCGACCGCGAAGATTATGTCTGGGTCAGCGGCGTGTGGCGTGACGTCCCGCCGGGCCGTGAATGGACACCGGGCAGCTGGGTCCAAGTGAGCGGCGGCTACGCTTGGTCGCCCGGCTACTGGGCTTCGGCGTCGACCACCGAAGTCGCCTATCTGCCGGCGCCCCCGGAGAGCCTCGAAGAAGGCCCCTCGAGCCCGGCGCCCAGTGACGATCACTTCTGGATCCCGGGCTGCTGGAACTACGTCAACCAAGATTACCAGTGGCGTCCCGGCTACTGGTACCGAACTCAGCCCAATTGGGTTTGGACGCCTTCCTACTACAACTACACGCCGCGCGGCTACATCTTCGTAAACGGCTACTGGGACATGCCGCTCTACGGCCGGGGCGTGCTATACGCGCCGGTGTATTGGAACAACCCAATCTACGGTCGGCCTGGCTTCGCCTACCGCCCGCGGTCGGTTGTGAACACCTCGCTGCTGGTAGCGAACCTTTTCGTTAACCCCTACCGCAATCACTACTTCTACGGCAACTACGGCCCGGGATTCCGCAACCAAGGCCTCTACCCCTGGTTCGGCTTCTCCAACGCAGGCTTCGGTGGTCGAGGTCTTGGTGGCGGCTTCGGCGCCGCGTTTGGCGGAGGCTTCCGTTACTACGACCCGCTCTTCAGCTATTACCGCTACGGCGGACGCAGCGCGTTTGGCCCCAACTTCGCCGACTTGCGCCGCAGCTACTCCCGCTTTGACAATGACCGGTGGGACGGCGACCGCGGACGCGGCGGCCGAGACCGCGATGGTCGTGATCGCGACGGTCGAGACGGCCGTGGCCGCGACGGACGCGGGCCCGATGGGCGCGACGGCCGTGGTTGGGACGCCGACAATTTGATCGCCCGCAACATCGGCGACCTCGACGCCAACACAGGCCGCCCGTCGATGCGGGACCTGGATGACGCCACCCGTCAGCGAATCAGCCGCACTTCGGAGCAGGTCGAGCAGTTCCGTCAACGCCGTGCCGAGATCGAGGGGGGCGGCGATGTCGCAGCCCGAGTTCGCGGCGGAGCGGGCCGAGACGGGGCCAACCTCAGCGCCGACGCCCGCGGCCGTGCCGGTCGCGGTGAGGCAGGTGACCGCCGCGAGGCGCTACGGGTCCCGCTTGAGGACTTTGGTGTCAGCCAGGACCGAGTCGATGCGGCCCGTAACCGGGCGAACAACGAGAACCGCGGTAGTCGCGCCCGCGGAGAGGGACTCGACGGCGCCCGCAATCAGAGCGCCATCGACAACCTCGGCAATCGTGGCGAGCGTGGTAACCGCGGCAACCGCGGTGAAAACGCCGGCCGGCCGAACGCCAACAACCCGTTGAACAACGGGCAGCCTAGCACGAACCGTGAGGACGCGCTCGGGCGCTTCCGCAACCAGCAAGGGCAGCAACCCAACATCGGCGCAGGCCGTCAGGGGAATCCCAACGCTCAACGCGGCGGCGCCACGAGTGACAACGCACGGCAGGACGCGCTCAACCGGTTCCGCAACCAGCAGCAACCGCTGCCCAATAACGGCGCCGGTCGCCAAGGAAATCCTAACGCATTGCCCGGCAACACCCCGCGGGATCAAAACCGTCAGGACGCCATCAACCGCTTCCAGAACCAGCAACGTCCGCAAGGCGGCGCCGGTCGCGGAGGTTTGGGTCAGCCGAACGTGGGCAACCAAGGTGGCAGCGAAGCGATTCGGCAGCGGAGCAATTTCCGCGGCCCTACGCAGCAAGGTCTGCCGCAAGGCGTGAATCCT
Organism: Botrimarina colliarenosi; assembly: GCF_007859955.1. Classification (GTDB taxonomy): domain Bacteria; phylum Planctomycetota; class Planctomycetia; order Pirellulales; family Lacipirellulaceae; genus Botrimarina; species Botrimarina colliarenosi. The sequence continues at coordinate 141,276 of NZ_SJPR01000008.1, read as the reverse complement.
TCGCAACAACGCGGCATGCAGCCGCCGAACTTCGGCAACCGCGGTTCCTTCCAGGGATCGAACCCCGGCGCCCAACAGCGCAGCACACCGAGCTTCAACCGCTCGGTCGTCCCTGGCGGCGCCGGTCGCCAAGGCGCCTCGCCGCAAAGCTTCTCACCCCGTCAAGGCGCTGGAGGAGGCGGCGGTCCCGCCATGCGTAGTGGTGGCGGCGGTGGTGGTGGCGGCTCGCCGTTCGGCGGTGGCCGCGGCGCCGGTGGTGGCGGTCGTAGTGCCGGCGGAGCGGGCGGCGGCGGCGGTCGTGGTCGCTAATCGGCAGCAGAGCTGAGCGAAATCTAAATTGGTTCTCACGTCCCGATGGAACTGCGGACCGCCTCGGCGAGCAGTTCCATCGGGTGTACCACTTTCACGTTAGAGAGTGTCGCATCGTTGCGGCACGCCATGTTGAGTTGGTGCATGCAGCCGGGATTGGCCGTGGCAATGACGTCCGGTGTGGCGGCTTTCACATGCACGAGCTTCCGGGCGAGGAGTTTGCCGGCCTGCTCGGGCTGGGTCATTGAGTAGACCCCCGCCGCGCCGCAACACCAGTCGGACTCGGCCAATGGGACGAACTGGTGACCCGGGAGACGCTTCAGCAACTCGACCGGTTGGCTGACGACCTTTTGACCGTGGCACAGGTGGCACGAGGCGTCGTAGGTGAGGCGTTTCGCGGCGCTACCCGCGGCTAGCGCCGACGGCTCATTACTGGTATTGGCGGAGTGCCGAAGGACTTTCTCTAGCCGCGACAGCGGCGCCTCTTCACCGCCCACTACCCCCTGCGCACTGCCCACTAGTTGCCAGACAAACTCTTGGGCGTCGCGCAGTTTGGCGTCCCACGCGCGGGCCCGATCGACGTAGGCCGGGTCGTCGGCGAGGAGATTGCCGTAGTGGCGGAGGTGGCTGCCACACCCGCCGGCGTTGCTGATGACCGCGTCGAGCGAATCAAACGCGAGCGGCCCGCCACGGAGCCCCTGCCAGTCGAACATGTCGAGCGTCCGTCGGGCCATCTCTTTAGCCGTCTCGAGGTCGCCGTTGTGGGCGTGCAGCGAGCCGCAGCACGACTGGTTGCGCGGCGTCACCACCTCGCACCCCGCGGCGAGCAGCACGTCGACGGTCGCCCGGTTCACCCGCGCGAACGAGATGTCTTGCACACAGCCGGTGAGCACCGCGACCCGCGCCCGTGGCTTGCCGCTCCACCATTCCGCCGGAGGCGTCTCGACGGTCTTGATCCGCGCGTCGCTAAACGGCGGATCGATCGGCGGGGCCTGCGGCTCAAGGTCGCGGAGCGTCTTCGGCGCCAGCCGCATGGCGCCGATCTTGTAGAGCGTCCGCCGGACCGCGGGCTTCTGCTGGAGGGCGATCCACTTCGCGACCAGCCGCAGCAGCCACGGCCGCGTCATCAGCACCCGCAACCCGAGCCAGCGATAGACGCGGCGCATCGGCGTGTCGAGCAGCCCGGCGTTCTCGCTCGCGGCGCGGCCCTTCTCCAGCAGCGACGCGTACTCAACGCCCGCCGGGCACGCCGTCTGACACGCCAAGCAACCGACGCAGTAGTCCATCTCCTCGGCGAAGTCGCGCGACAACTCCAACTCGCCGTCGGCGATCGACCGCATCAACGCGATCCGCCCCCGCGGGCTGTTCCGCTCGCGCCCCGTCTCGACAAACGTCGGACAAGTCGGCAGGCACAAGCCACAGTGCATGCACTGTTGGACAACGGAGTAATCCATTGTCTCAAGCAGGTTGGCGGTGTCTTGCGGCTTGAAGGCCATTGCGTGGGGTAATTGCGGATTGCGGAATTCGGATTGCGGAACAAGTTGGGGCTTGGGGTTCGCTTGCGCTTCAATCCGCAATCCGAAATCCCCAATCCGCCTTTAGTCAAAGACCTTGCCGGGATTGAGCAGCCCCTGCGGATCGAGCGCCCGTTTCACTTTGCCGAGCAGGTCGTAGCTGGCGTCGCCGAGCTGTTGGCGCAAGAACGGCTTCTTCGCCAGGCCGACGCCGTGCTCGCCGGTGATCGTGCCGCCGCGGCGGAGCGTCTCGGTGACGATCTCGCCGAGCGCCTCGTGGACGCGACGCATCTCGTCCTCGTTGCGCTCATCGGTGAGGAACGTCGGGTGGAGATTGCCGTCGCCCATGTGGCCGAAGGTGCCGATCCGCAGTTGGTGACGCTCGGCGCACTCGGCGCAGAAGCGGACCATGCCGGCGAGCTCGCTCCGCGGGACGGTGACGTCCTCCAGAATCGTCGTCGGGCTGACGCGGGCCAGCGCCGAGAACGCGGCGCGGCGCGCGGTGCGGAGCTTCTCGGCTTCGGCCTCGGTCTGGGCGGTCTGCACGTCGGTCGCGCCGTTGTCGGTGAGCGCCTGATGCATCGCGGCCGATTCTTCCTCGACGACCACCGGGTGCCCGTCCGACTCCAGCAGCAGCAGCGCCGCCGCGTCGGTCGGCAGGCCGAGCTTCGCGTAGTCCTCCACGCAGCGGATCGTCATCTGGTCGAGGAACTCAACCGTGCACGGCACGATCTTCCGCGCGATGATGTCGGACACCGCCTGGGCCGCCGACTCGATCGTCGCAAACGTGGCCACCATCGTCTTCCGCGCCGCGGGGCGGGGGAGCAGCTTCAGCAGCACCTCGGTGATGACGCCGAGCGTCCCCTCGCTGCCGATGAACAGGTCCTTGAGGTTGTAGCCGGCGACGTCCTTGACGCACTGGTTGCCGAGCCACACCTCTTCGCCCGAGGCGAGCACGACGCGCATCCCCATGACGTAGTCGCGGGTGACGCCGTACTTGAGGCCGCGGAGGCCGCCCGAGTTCTCGGCCACGTTGCCGCCGATCGTGCTGATCTTCTGCGAGCCCGGGTCGGGCGGGTAGAAGAGGCCGTGCTTGGCGGCTTCTTCGTCGACGCGCATCGTGATGACGCCCGGCTCGACCCGGATCGTCAGGTTGGCGGTGTCGACCTCAAGGATCTGGTCGAGGTGATTGAGGCCGAGCGTCACCGCGCCATCGAGCGGTACGCTGCCGCCCGACAAGCCGGTGCCCGATCCCCGTGTCACGAGCGGCACGCCGGCCGAGGTGACGGCGTGGACGCACGGCGCCACCAGCGACCGATCACGTGGGAAGACGACGCAGGCGGGCCGTTGCTTGATCGCCGCGGTGCCGTCGAACGCGTAGGGCTCGATGTCGACCGGCTCGGTCAGGACGTTCTCGGCGCCGACGATGCCGCGGAGCGTGTCGATCAGCGCAGCGTCGGCGCGCTGGTGGGTAACGGGGGCTGCTGAGGAGGGGGAGGTCATTCGCTGGGCTCGGGGCAATCGGAGCCCTTCAGCATAGCTAAAGAAGCAGTGCCCGCGAATGACGCGAATGGGCGCGAATTGAGCAATCCTTAGCGCGGGCCGAGCCCACAGCGTAGCAGGCGAGCCCACGACGTGAGTCGTGGGTGTCCACCGGGTACCCGCGCACACCCACGACTCACGTCGCGGGCTCGCCGTCTGCGGGAGGGTTTACTCTTTCGCCGCTTCAACTTTGCGCATGACGCGCAGCAGGTTGCCGCCGAGCACGCCGCGGATCTCGTCGGGCGAGTAGCCTCGGTCGAGCAGGCCTTGGGTGATCCGGGGGTACGAGGCGACGTCCTCGAGACCCTCAGGCAGGACGCTCACGCCGTCGTAGTCGGAGCCGATCCCGACGTGCTCGATCCCCGCCACCTTGGCGATGTGATCGATGTGGTCCAGCAGGTCGTGGATGGTGCCCTTCGGCATCAGGTGCGTCGCCCGGTATTGGTTTTGACGTCGATCGATCGTGTCCTGGTCGGCGCCCTCGGCCTCCAGGTCGCGGCGGATCTGGAACGTAGCGGCGTAGTTGTCCGCCGCCGCGGGGACGACAAACCCGCTGAAGAAATTGACCATCACGACACCGTCCTTCTCCTTCAGCCGGACCAGCACGTCGTCGGGGACGTTCCGCGGGTGGTCCGCCACGGCGCGGGACGAGCTGTGGCTGAAGATCACCGGCGCGGTGCTGATGTCGAGCGCCTGGTGCATCACGTCGACCGAGACGTGCGAAATATCGACCATCATCCCGAGGCGGTTCATTTCCCGGACCACCTCCTTGCCGAACTCGGTGAGCCCGCCGTGCTCGGCCTTATCGGTGCCGGAATCGGCCCACGAGAGGGTGTTGCCGTGCGTGAGGGTCATGTAGCGGGCGCCCAGCTCGTAAAGCCTGCGCAGCGTGCTAAGCGACTCCTCGATGCAGTGCCCCCCCTCGACGCCGATCAACGACGCGATCCGCCCCGCGGCGGCGATCCGCTCGATGTCGTCGGCGGTCTTGGCCTGCTCCAGGTCCTCGGGGTAACGGTCGATCATCAGCTTCACCAGCTCGATCTGTTCGAGCGTCGTGGCGAGCGCCTTGCCGGTGCCGTCGAGCTCGGCCGGGACCCAGACGCTCCAGAACTGGCACTTGAGTCCCCCTTCGCGGGCGCGAGGCAGGTCGGTCTGCAACCTCGGCTGCGAGCGCCCGATGTCGAGCTTCGAGAAGTCGCTCGAACCCTTCGTGCGGATCTCCCACGGCAGGTCGTTGTGCCCGTCGATCAGCAGACACGAGTTGTGGAGCTCGCGCGCCTCGTCGGTGACGACGATTGGTTCGCGGTCATCGGCAACGGCCATGGAGCCCACCCATAAGAGAGCCGCGACCGTCAAGGAGCGGAACAAGCGTGGTTCCCCTCCCCCCAAGGGATGGGAGGGACACTGCGTGGCAAACTCGCGGATTGGTGCGGCGTTCATTCGATCCCCAATTCTTTCCAGGCCCAGCGGTACAGGTTTCGGGCGTCGTAGTAGCGGTTAGCGCCGGTCGTGGCGCCGAGCACCACCACGTACAGCGGCTTCTCGCCTCGCTTGCCGGCCGAGACGAGGCACGCGCCCGCCGGGTCGGTGGTGCCGGTCTTGACGCCGTAGAACCCCTCGTAGTTGAGGAGCTGGTCGGTGTTGTTCCAGACGATGTTCCGCTCGTAGCCGGCGGTCGAGGCGAGCGTCGTCGCGTAGCGCCGCGTCGCGACCACCTTGCGGAAGAGCTCGTTCTGCATCGCCGCGTGGGCCAGCTTCACCAGGTCGCGGGCCGAGGTGACGTGCCCCTCGGCGGTGAGGCCGTGCGTGTTGCGGTACCCGGTTTCGTCCATCCCGAGATCCTTCGCCGTTGCGTTCATCTCGGCGATGAAGCGGTCGTAGGGCGACTCGTCGTCGGCGCCCGGCAGGCGCGCCCCGAAGTGCTCGGCGAAGGCGACCGACGCGTCGTTGCCCGAGGGGAGCATCAGGCCGTACAGCAGCTCGCGGACGCTCACCTGCTCGCCGGCGTTGACGTCGGACGTCGAACCGCTCGTCTTGTCGGCCCGCTCGCTGAAGGTGATGACCTCGTCGAGGACGCTGGGGTCCTTCTCGGCGAGCTTCACGACGACGTACGCGGTCATCATCTTAGTGGTGCTCGCCGGGTCGCGCGTGCCGTCTTCGTTGAAGCCCCACAAGACTTCACCCGTCTCGCCATCGGCGATCGCCCACGCTTTGCAGCTGACGACCGGGGGGCCGGTCACCGGGTCTTGAGGCATTAGCGGCGCCAGGTCCTTCATCGCCTCGGAGGGGGGCGGCGCGGGCTTGTCCTCAAGCAGCAGCGGGCCGAGCTCTTTCCAGAACTTGCCGTCGACCTCGCCCGTTGGCTCGAGGCCCACCTGCTTCTGGAACGCCCGGACGGCCTTCTCGGTGTTGGGGCCGTAATCGCCGTCGACCGACAGGTCGGGGCTCGGGTCGAGGCGTTCGTTGAGCGTCCGCTGCAGCGGCTCGACCAGCGGGTCTTCCTGGCCCATCCGCAGCACTCGGGCGACCTTCGGGGCGTCGATCGCCCCGGCGCCGGCGGTGAAGTAGTCGTAGGCCGCCTTGCCGACCTCGGCGATGAGCGTCATCGGCTCTGCGTCGGCGTCCCAGCCCGTGTCCTCGTTGTCGGTAGTCATAACGCACACGATGATCGGGCCGGTGGGCGACTCGATGACGCCACCGTCGCACCGCGACGCGGTGACGCTCCCCCCCTTGTGGGCGACGACCGTCCCGGCGGGCAGCATCCGCGGCAGCGTGTTCTTTGCTTGGCACGCCCGCAGGTGGCCCATCATCTCTTTCCGCATCGATTCGACCTTCTCCTTGTCGAAGCCCTCGGGGGTTACCGTCAAGATTTTCTCGAGCAGGTCGATCGTGTCGGCGGCGTTCATGACGCCGAGGCCGAAATTCTTGCTTCGCTCCGGATCGATCGTCGTGTCGCCCCGGAACACCAACGAGTTGAGCCGCGTGTTCTCGTAGTCGAGCGCCTTCATGAGCTTATTGACGGCGTGGATGCCGCGGGCGCCGGGCGTGTCGCCGTCGTCGTCGGAAGACGCGCGGCCGATCGCCTCGATGACGAGGTTGGTCGCGGTGTTGTCGCTCCAGCCGATCATCAGGCGGATCGCGTCGCGGAGCGTCAGCGCGCTGCCGGCGGTGAAGTTCTCGGTCAACAGGCCCGAGCCGGGGACCTTGTCTTCTTCTTTGAGCACGACCTGATCGTCGAGCGACAGCTTGCCCTCGAGCGCGGCGTGGTAGGCGGTCAGCATGATCGGCAGCTTGATCATGCTCGCCGACGGCATCGGGCGTTCGGCGTCGTAGGCGAACGAGTCGCCCGTCTCCAGATGCTTGATCGCGACCGTGACGACGCCCTGATGCCCCTTGAGCATCGGCCCCAACGCCTTGTCGAGCGCCTCCTGGGCCGATGGCTTGGCGAACGCGGGGGCCAGCATCACGCCGACCAAGACAAGACCGATTAATTGTCGCCGCATCCCACGTTCTCCAATGGTGTTAACGCTCAAAAGGGGTCGCCGCTCCGCCTCAGTTGGCCGCGAGTGCGCTCGCGTGCTCGTCCATCTCAATCCCACTCCCTGGGCGGTCGGGGTACTGGGCCCGGCCGGAGACGACTTTTACGCCGTCTGCCAGGTCGTCCGCCAGCAGGGCGGCGCCGTCCATATCGACAAAGTCCAGCAGCGGCGCCAGTTGCCCCAACGCCGAGATGCCGACGGTCGACTCGGTCATACAGCCCGCCATGACCTTCAAGCCCAGCCGGCGAGCCGTCTGCACCATCCGCCGCGCCGGCGCGAGTCCGCCACACTTCACCAGCTTGATGTTGATCCCGTGGAAATGACCCTCGCAGCGGGCGACGTCGTCTTCGCCGATGCAGCTCTCGTCGGCGATCACCGGCAAGGCGCACTGCTCGAAGACCTTGCGGGCGCCGTCGCGGTCCTCGGCGGGGAGCGGTTGCTCGATGAACTCGACGCCCAGGTCCTTCAGCTCGGGGGCGAACTCAATGGTCTGTTCCGCCGTCCACCCGCAGTTGGCGTCGACGCGGAAAATCGCCTCGGTGTGCTGACGCAGCTCGCGGACGATGGCGAGGTCTTCCTTCGTGCCGAGCTTGATCTTCAGCAACGGCCAGTCGGCGACCTCCTGGGCCTTTTCGACCATCTTCGGGATCGTGTCGATGCCGATGGTGTAGTTCGACGTCGGGGCGTTCGCCGGGTTGAGCCCCCACAGCCGCCAGACCGGTTGGCCGCGGAGCTTGCCCCACAGGTCGTGCAGCGCCATATCCAGCGCGCAGAGGGCGAACGGCTTGCCGACCAGCTGCTCGGCGAGTTGCGGGATGAGCTGCCCCACCAACTCGTCAGGAGCGGCGGTGTCGAAGGCTTCGAGGAGGGGCGTCACACGCTGGATGTCGGCCACCAGCTCGGGGATCGTCGCCTTGTAGTACGAGTTGGAGGTCGCCTCGCCGTAGCCGGTCTGGCCGTCGGCGGAGAGCGACACGATCAACGTATCGCGGACGGTCGTCGACCCCCGCGCAATCGTGAAGACGTGCTTGAGCGGCAGGCGGTAGGGCTGCGTCGAGACTTGGATCATAAAGGTGGTTGAACCACGAAGGAACAAAAGGAACGAAGGAAGCGGCGGTATTCGAAAACCTTGGTTCCTTCGTTCCTTGGTGTTTAATTCCTGGACTTCTTATAGGCCAGGATGGCTTCGACCAGTTCGTCCGGTCCGTGGCGGATCGGGTCGGCGACCGGCAGGCCGAACTCGGCCCGCATCCGCTCGCGCTCTACCTCGGCCGCTTCGGCGGAGAGCTTGCGGCTGTTCATCGCGATGCCGATGACCTTCGCCGGGTTGCCGAACGCCGCCATGTGCTCGTAGGCGTCGATCACTTGGCGGTGCGTCGGCAGCGGCAGGTACTCCATGCCCCGCATCGCGTCGCGTCCCGCCTCGTAAACATAAATCATCGCGTGCGGGTTGGTCCCGTGCAGCAGTCCGAGCGACACGGCCGAGAACCGCGGGTGGGTGATCGTCGCCTGGCCTTCGACAACCATCACCTCGTGCGACAGGTTCTGGCGGACCAGCTTTTCGCAGGCGCCGTTAACGAAGTCGGAGACGACGCAGTCGATCGGCAGACCGTCCCCCTCGACCATGATGCCGGTCTGGCCGGTGGCGACGAATTTGGCGTCGACCCCCGATCGCTCAAGGCCTCGCGCGATCTCAAGGGCGGAGAGCATCTTGCCGACCGAGCAGTCCTGTCCGACCGTCAGGACGCGGAGGCAGTCGTCCGTGAGGTCGAGCCGCGTGGCGACTTCCTTCTCGTTGTTCTTACGGACGTCATGGAGTTGGACCCCGGCCGCGGCCGCGGCGGCGACGAGCTCGGCGTCGTCCGACAGAAATTGGTGCATCCCCGAGACGACACTCATGCCACGCCGCACCGCGTCGAGGCACAGGGCGCGCCATTCGGGCGGGATCTTGCCGCCGGCGGTCGCGACGCCGATCAACAGCGTGTCGGGCCCCTTGCCGTCGATCAGCGCGACGTCGTCGAGCGACGCCACGATCGGCGTGTCGCCCCCGACGCCGAGCAGTTCCTCAGCCGTCTTGCCGGCCTGGGTCGAGTCGAGCACCGCAACGACATCGTCGCCGCGACAACGCAGCATCACGTTCGCTGTTTTGGCGGTGAGGGGATCGGTCTTCCCTTCGGTGAGGATGACGATCCGGCTACCGCCGATCTTCGGCCGGGTCGATTTGGCGAGGGGAGGGGGGGAGCTAGCCATCGTGGCGGGGGCTCGCGGGGAGAGGCGGGGGAGGTTGGTTGGTGGGCGACTCCGCCAGAGCCGGGAGTGAATCACCAATCACTGAAGCTAGACCAAACCGCCCGAGCTCTCTAGCGGCGTCCCCCGCAGACGATCCTCGGCCCCGCGCAGAATCATCTCGCCGATGCGACGACGGTTTGGTCCAGCGTGAGTGAAATTCCCTTTCCATTGCCGTTCACGTCGAGAATAACCCGCGCGCCGAATGGCAGCGGGAAGTTGGGGTGCTCATGCCCCACCGGCGCCCCCATTGCGACCGGCACGCCGAGTGGCTGTAGGAACTCCGTTAGGACCGCCTCGGCCGAGGGCCCGCCGTCGGGGTCCGCGTCGGTGAAATACCCCAGGACCGCCCCGGCGATCTGGTCGAGCACGCCTGCCATCCGCAGCTGGGTCAGCAGGCGGTCAATGCGGTAGGGCGCCTCGCCGATGTCTTCGACCACGAGGATGGCGCCGTCGAAGTCGGGCTCGTCGGGCGTGCCAACGAGCGAGACGAGAACCGCCAGGTTGCCGCCCACCAAGCGACCGATCGCCGTCCCGTCGGATAGCGAACGCATCGAGTCGGTTGCGGGCAGCAACTCCGAGCCGGCGCCGCTCTGGCCGGAGAACAGCGCTAGCGCCGCGTCGCGTTCGGCTTGCGACGCCGACGTGTCGTCCCCCCAGCCGCCGACGAGGTTCGGCCCGTGGAACGACACCAGCCCGCTGCGTCGCTGGATCGCCGCGTGCAGGGCGGTCAGGTCGCTGTAGCCGCTGACGATCTTTGGGCGGTCGGCGAGCAGCCCGAAATCGACCTGGTCGAGGATCCGCCCGCAGCCGTACCCACCCCGCGCGGCGAGAACCATCGTCGTCTCCGGGTCGGCGAACGCCTGGTTGAGCTCGTCGGCGCGCTCGGCGTCGGTCCCCGACAGGTAGCCGTGTGGCTTACAGAGGTAGCGGTAAGTCTTCGGCCGGTAGCCGAGCGCCGTGAGGTTCGCCATCGCCACGTCGAACGCCTCGCGCTTCGGCGAGCTGGCGGGCGCGACGATCGAGATGGCGTCGCCCTCGCACAGGGCGGGGGGGACGTTGAGCGGGGCAGGGGGGGTCATGCGAACACCAACCAGCCGATAACGAGCGCCGCGCTGAGTCCCGCCGCGTCGGCGATTAGGCAAGCCGGCAGCGTGTGGCGGAACCGCTTCACGCCGACGGCGCCGAAGTAGACGCTCATCACGTAGAACGTCGTTTCGGTGCTCCCCATCATCAGCGAGCCGGTGTTGCCGAGGAACGAGTCGGGCCCGAAGCGGTCGAACAGGTCCACCAGCACGCCCCGTGCAGCGCCGCCGCTGAGCGGTTTGGTGAGCGCCAGCGGCAGCAGCTCGAACGTCTCGGCGAGCCTCTCGAGGCCGATGGCCGACAAGCCCTGCTCGGCGAGCCACTTCAGATCGTCGAACAGCCCGCTGGCGAGGAACACCTTGATGGCGAAGAGGATCGCCACCAGATAGGGGATGATCATGATCACCACGCCAAAGCCTTCCTTGGCGCCGGTGATGAACGACTCGTACATCGGCACGCCCCGCCACCAGGCGGCGAGGACGATCACGAGGATCACCCCCGGCACGGTCCACTGGCTGACCACCTCGGCGGCGGCGACAAACGACTCGGCAAATCCGTTCATGCCTCCCCCTCCAAGCCGGCAGTGGCTGGCGGCTTGATCGCGAAGGCGGGCAGCTTGGAGAGCGTCCGCACGGCCGTGACGCCGACGACCGTGCTGACGAGGGTCGCCAGCATGATGTAGGCCAGCGGACCGGCCGGGTTGTCACTCCCCGCGGCGATGCGGTAGCCGATGACCGAGATCGGCACCAGCGTGACGCTGCTGGTGTTGATCGCCAGGAAGGTCGCCATGGCGTCGGTCGCGGTCTCTTTATCGGGGTTCAGCTCCTGGAGCTCTTGCATCGCCTTGAGGCCGAACGGCGTCGCGGCGTTGTCGAGCCCCAGCACGTTGGCCGACAGGTTCATCAGCATGGCGCCGTGGGCCGGGTGCCCCTCGGGCACGTCGGGAAAGAGCCACCTCATCAAGGGCCGCAACAGCCACGCCAGGGCGTCGACCAGGCCGGCGTCCTTCGCGACCTGCATCAGTCCGAGCCACAGCACCATGATGCCGATCAGGCTGAGCAGCAGCTCGACCGCGACGTTGGCGCCGTCGATCGCCGACTCGGTGACGCGCTTGCCCAGTTCGGCGAACTCTTCGGTGAAGGTGGGGGGCGTCTCGGCGGCCGCTACCTCAGCAGCCGGCAACGGCAACAACGGCCGCACCAGCATTTTCGCCGGCGCGTAGAGGATGCCGATGACGATCAGCCAGAACCAGATGCGGTTGAGCATGCGAGAGGAGACGTTTACGAAAGGAGATGGGGGGGACGATTGGGGATAAGGAGATGGCGGCAACTCAATGTATAACCGCTCACGATTGTCCAAGTGATGGGATTAAGTAGCCCGCGGCGGACACGATCGCCCTATCTCTAATCATCCCCCTACTCTCCCTTCCAGAAGCCTTGCCTCCATCAATACGCAAGTCATCCCTTCGGCCCGCTCCAAGGGATCCACTCGCCGGGGGAGTCGTGCTTGAGCCCCTCGGCGTCGCGGACGACCGTACCCCCGACGTAGACCCCCCGCAAGCAGTCCTGCGCGATGGCGTGATCGGCTGAGGGGACAACCAAGACAAAGTCGGCCGGCGAGCCAAGCCCGATCCGTCCGCGGTTCGACCAGCCGAGTTGGTCGGCGACGCGCCCCGTTTCGGTGAGCCAGTCGGTCAGCGAGGCGGGGAGGCCGCCGCCGCGGGTCGGCGTTGTCGCCGGGTCGAGCGCCGGCAGCCCCAGGCGGTAGCACGCCTCGACGAGTTTCTCGGGCAGCGGCCCGAGCGTCGCGACGACGCCGCCGGCGAGGCCTTGGGTGAGTCGCCGCAGGACGAGCCCCTTGTCGGCCTCTTCGGCGCCTGTCCAGGTAGCGACCAGCGCCACGTTAAGCGGCGGCGGCACGCGGCGGGCATGGGCGATCTGCGCCTCGACCTGGCCCGCGCCCAGATTGATGGGGAGCAGCACCGTCGTCGCCCCGTTGGCGGAAAGGACTTCCCAGTCGGCCGGGCTTTCGTCGAAGGCGTCGTCAGACGGCTCGGCGAGCACGATCCGCCCCGGGAGGACGACGCCCGGCGAATTGATGGTGGTCAGACCGCCGTTCTCGTGGAGGTCGCCGATCGCGGCCACCGTTCCGCCCGCTATTGCGCCGCCAACCATGCGGCCGGGGAAATCGACGCCTAGCTCGGCGGTGGCGACGACCGCCCCGTCGCCGCCGAGCTGCGCGACGCCGGCGCCGCGGATCAGCAGGTCGAATTGCGCGTTGGGCGAGGATCGCGGCAGCGTCAGGTAGCTCTGCGGGTCGCAAGCCTCCAGCCCGCCTGGCTCGCCGAGCGCCGTGGCGGCGATCGCGTCGAGCGTCTGCACGAACGCGGCGAAGTGGACCTCCTCCATCCGCTTCCAGTCGCCGCCGGGCCACCCCCCCGCCTCAACGAGAATCACCGAAACGCCCTGTCGCTGGACCCACTCGCCGAAGGCGCGCGGCATGAAGTCGGCGTCGTAGCGCGAGACGCGCCCGCCACAGGCGTCGCGGACCCGCTCGCAGAACGTCGCCGCGACGCGGTTCGCCTCGCGCACCGAGTCGGTCTGGGTGTCCTCGGGGTCGAGCGGCGGCGCCAACAGCGACACCGAAGCGGGACCGAGCGGCTCGGCGAGCGCCGTGCGGCGGCCTTGGTTGTGGAGGTTGAAGCCGTAGTCGGGCCGGAAGGCGTGGATCGCGTCGCGGAACGCCCGGCCCTCGAGCGTGGCGAACTTCAGCGCGTCGCGGTTGATGTCGATCCCTTGGGCGTTCTGCCGGGTGTTGCGTTCGGCGCCGTCGGGGTTGAGCGGCAAGATCATGCCGATCGTCAGCCCCCGCAGCAGCCGCTCGGCGGGTGTGTCGGATTCGACGAGCAGCCGGAGCAGGTTGAGCAGCATCGCGGTGTGCGTCGGCTCGTCGCCGTGCATCTGCGACCACATCATGGCCCGCTTGGGGCCGTCGCCAAGAACAAGCATCTCGATCGGCCGCCCCTCGAACGACGTGCCGAGCGGTCGGCGCTCGACGGGCAGGTCGCCCGCGGCGAGGACCGCCTCGACCGCCGCGGCGACCGCTTTAGGTTTCCAGCCTCCCTGGGGGCTGGTGATGACCGAGCGGGCGATGAGGTCGTCCCAGGCAAGCATGGCGGGCGTTGGAGAGGGGTGGTGGCGGTGGCGAAACGCTCAGTCTCACGCAAAGGCGCGAAGGCGCGAAGGCTCGGGCTTCCATCTCATCTGAAAGGCAATCGTCATAGCTGTGGGAGGGGTCTCCCGACCCCGATGACGGTATCCATTCCGAAACGACATGGTGCGCGTAGTCGGGGTCGGGAGACCCCTCCCACAGTCAGCCGCTTTGCGCCTTAGCGTCTTTGCGTGAGACTACCCGCATGACCCTGCCAAACCAAATCGCTGAGCTTGTCGAGTCGACCCCGGCGCGGGTCGGGCTCTGTGTCGTCCACGCCAGCGGCGCCCCGGGCTTTGGCTACCGCGAAGAAGAGGTCTTTACTCAGGCCAGCGCCATCAAAATCCCGATCCTCGGGACTCTCAATCGCCTCGCCGCCGACGGGAGGTTGGCGCTGAGTGAAACCTTGCCGGTTGATCCGTCCGACGGCGTCGGCGGGTGCGGCGTGCTACAGAACTTCCTGCCCGGCGCGTCGCGCCTCGCGCTGGCCGACCTGGCGACGCTTATGATCGTGCTCAGTGACAACGTCGCGACGAACTTGCTCATTGAGCGCATCGGCTTCGACGCGGTGAACGAGCTGATCGAAGACATGCACGGGTCGGAGGCGACGCGGCTGCGGCGGAAGATGATCGACCTCGAAGCCCGCAAGGTCGGCCGTGAGAACACCGCCACGCCCCGTGATGCGGCGGTTCATATGCTGCGACTGGCCGAAAACGCGAATGCCGGCGACCCCGCCGCCCTGGCGACCCGGCGCACGCTGCGGCTCAAGAAAGAGAGCCCTGTGACGGCGGCCCTCCCGAAAGACCTGCTCCTCGCAACCAAGCCCGGCATGCTCGACGGCCTACGGACCGAGTGGTCGCTTGTGCAAGACGAAGGGGGCGGCGTCGACTACGCCATGGCGCTGATGGCCGACGGCGCCGACGACGCGGTTCTCGAACCGCTCTTCCGGCGGCTGGCGGCGACGATCCATAGCGTGGTGACGCGCTAGTGACCTGAGTTATGAACTCGCCAAAAGGCGATTCAAAGTGAGCCGTCGGCGCTAGTGTCCTGAGTTAGAAATTCGTTCCCAAGCAGCTTGCGCGAAGAAGGGGGCGTCGGTAGAGTGGGGTGATTCCGTCCCCCCACCGCGGAGCGTCGTCATGGCCGGTCGTGTTGCCGAGGGAGA
>NZ_SJPR01000008.1:5193-126525 GCF_007859955.1 Botrimarina colliarenosi | reverse complement strand
GCGATCGACGCCTACCTAGAAGAGTACAACCAAAACCCCAAGCCCTTCCAATGGGTCGCCGACGCCGACTCCATCCTCCAACGCGTCGCCCGCGTCTGTGAACGTACTTCTAACTCGGGACACTAGCCGCGGGTGGCCCTACGGGTGATTCACCCGCGGCTAGCGCCGACGGCTCACCGAGGGTCGCGCGCAATCGCAAAAAATACTTCACAGGACCTAGACGCCGATCGTCGTCTGTCGCTGGCCCGCCAACAGTTCCTTGCGGAACGAGTGCGGCGTCTTGCCGGTGTCCTTCTTGAACGCCACGCCGAAGCGGGTCGCGTTCGCAAAGCCACACGCCAACGCTACCTCGGTGATCGACAGCTCGCGGCGTCCCAAGAGGTCGCGGCTCCGCTCGAGTTGGACGCGGCGGATCTCCCGCGCCGGCGAGCGGCCCAGGTACTTGCGGAACTGAATCTCCAGGCTGCGGCGCGAGATCGGCACCTGACGGAGGATGTCCTCGACGATGATCCCCCGGCAGGCGTGCTGGCGGATGTACCGCAGGGCGTCGACGATCTCTTCGTCGTCGATCGCCAACAGGTCGGTCGATTGCCGGCTCTGGACGCCACGCGGCGGGATCTCGAACGGTGTGCTCGGCGCGTCGCGGCCGACCATCATGGCGTCGAGCAATTGGGCCGCGTCGTGGCCGATCCGTTCGCTGGCGACGTTGATGCTCGACAGCGGCGGCGTCGAGACGTCGCACAGCAGTTCGTCGAGGCTCCCCGCGAGCACCGCGACGTCGTCCGGCACGCGGATGCCCGAGAGGTGACAGATCTCCGCCAACTGGCGTCCCCGGTTCGCGTCGACAGCGAGCACCCCGATCGGATGCGGCAGGGTGCGGATCCAACGATCGACGCGCTTCAGTCGTTCGGCCCAGCCGAGCCGACGGCCCGCGCGGTAGCCCGGCTTGTAGACGGCGCACTCGTAGCCTGCCGCCTGGACGTGTTCGACGAACGCGGCGCCGCGACGCTTGGAGTAATCGAGACTCGGCGGGGCGAAGTAGGCGAATTGACGGAAGCCACGGTCGAGCAGGTGCGCCAGCGCCATCTCGGCGAGCGCCCGCTCGTCGGTGATGACCGAAGAGAGGCCCGGTTGCGGCTCGATGACGTCGTCGACGTTCACGAGCGGGAGGCCGCGCGCCTGCAGCTTCTCGAGCTGCTTCTGCGACGTGATCCGCGCGATTATGCCGTGGCCCTGCCAGCCGTCGGGCAGGGCGGAGCGGTGCTCGTGGTCGCGGGGGTCGAGCAGCAAGTGCCACAGGCCGTGGCGGTCGGCGTAGTTCGAGATCCCGCGGATCAATCGGCAGCCGGCGCTCGAGTCGGTCTCGACGAGCACGGCGATCTGCTTCAGCGCCGCGGGGGCGGAAGCGACTGGCGCCGACGCACCGCCGGCAACAGAGTGAGCGGAGGGTTCGCGAATCACAGCAGGCCCCTCAACAGGCACGGCTACAGGCGCCGGATCACAAACTCGGGCGGGACGACCGACCGAGTTCCCAAAGCCAGCGCTGAAAAACCTCACATTTGCGCCCGATTCGGCGGCACGCCTTGTGCTGCGTTGAACCGGGGTAGAAACTCCCATCCTAACCGGCGCGACGTCCCTTTGCGCAGAACGACGCCGTTTTCTCCGAAAACGGCGTCGTTAGCGGACCAATTGACCGGCAAAACCGGTTCGGTTGGCCACATCCTGGCGTCGGGCAGGGGGGCATTAGAGCCGAGTCGCGCCTACGCTTGCTTTAGCCGCCTGTCGCAGCGGATGGCGAGAGCTGATTTAACCGGTTGGTGGACACGTTGAGCGCAAAAACGATCACGGCTATTGGTTTGATGAGTGGCACCTCCGCCGATGGAGTCGATGCCGCCTTGGTTCAAACCGACGGGGAAGCCTCGATTACCGTCATTGGCGGCCTGACGGTCCCGTACGAAGAGGATCTGCGACACCGGTTGCTCGAGGCTTCTCAGCACGACATGCCGACCAGCGACATGCTCCGGCTCGAGAAGGAGCTCACGCAGGTCCACGCCGACGCCGTCGCCCAGCTGATCAAGCAGCATCCGGCCGAGGGGAAGCGGGCCGAGGTCGTCGGGTTCCATGGCCACACCATCCGGCACATCCCCGACGAATGCCTGACGTGCCAGATCGGCAATCCCTGGCAACTGGCCCACAGCACGGGCCTCAAGGTGGTCTCCGACTTCCGCCGCAATGACATCGCGGGCGGCGGGCAAGGGGCGCCGCTGGCGGCCATGTTCCACCGCGCCCTCTTCGACACTTACGACAAACCGCTCGTGGTCCTCAATCTGGGGGGGGTCGCGAACGTCACTTGGCTCGGAGAAGACGGCGCTCTCATCGCCGGCGATACGGGTCCCGGTTGCGGCCTTCTCGACGAGTGGGCGCAAGAGATGGCCGATCTGCCCCACGACTCCGACGGCATCCTCGCCGGCGCCGGGCGGGTCAACGAGCCGCTGGTCGCCGAAGCCCTCTCCGCGCCTTTCTTCGCCCGGCCCCTCCCGAAAGCGGCCGACCGCTACGACTTCGACCATGTCGATGTCTCGACCCTCACGGTCGAGGATGGCGCCGCGACGCTCTGCGCCGTGACGGTTCGGGCGGTGGCCGGCGCCGTCGCGCGACTCCCCAAGAAGCCGAAAACCCTCTGGGTGACCGGCGGCGGAGTCAAGCACCCGGTCATCATGTCGATGCTGGCCGAGCACTTCGCCGAGGTCCATCGGGTCGAAGACCGCAAGCTCAGCAGCGAGACCCTCGAGGCGGAATGCTTCGCTTGGCTGGCGGTCCGACGGATGCGGCAGCTGCCGATCACGGTCCCCGAGACGACCGGATGCAGCGAGCCCCTCAGCGGCGGCGCGATTACGCTTTAAGCGGCGATCACGCTCTTCGCAGAGTCGTTGGCTACACGGCGCCGGCCCTCAGCCCAGACGCGCCGCCAGTTGTCCGCACGCGCAGGCCGCGTCGCCGGCTAGCGTGACCTGGCTCGGCGCCCAGCCCGCCGCGACGAGTTGTTCGATCACGCCGCTCCGGTAGAGGGGCGAACCGACCGCGAGGCCGCCCGCAAGCCGCACCCGGGGGCGGTCGTCGGGTCCCACCCGCAACGCCGTATGGCGAGCGAGGGCGGCCAATGCCGCCGCGTTCTCGGTGGCGATTTGGATGGCGATGGGGTCGCCGCTCGCCGCGAGTCCTAAGACCATCGGCGCCAACCGGGCCGCCCATCCGCGGGGGTCGGCCGCCCCGTAGAGCGCCCCCTTCAGCTCGGGCGGCGACCCGACGCCTGCGTGGAGGAGCAACGCCTCGGTCAACGCGTCGGCCGGCTCACCGCGGTCGGCGCGGAGCGCGACGTGCCGTAACGCGTCGCGACCCACGGCGTAGCCGCTGCCGGCATCGTCGATCAGATAGCCCCAGCCGCCGACGACCTCGGTGGTCCCGTCGGTGCGGCGGACCAAGGCGGCCGTGCCGGTGCCGGCGATCAGGCCGATCGCCGATTCGCCGGCGGGGACCGTGGCGAGCAGCGGCTCGGTGTCGGGGACGACCGCCAGCCGCGGAGCGAAGCCTTGTGTCTGGGCCCAGGCGTCGAGGCGCTCGCGCGCCGAGGGCGACGCGCAGCCGGCGATCGCCAGCACCGCGGCGTCGGGCGCGGCGCCCGCCTGTTCGGTGGCGGCGGCGATCGCCTGGCCGATGGCGGATTGCGCGGCGTCCCAGCCGACGCTCAGCGGGTTCGAGCCGCCGGCGAGACCGGACCCCAGCAAGCACAAACGGCCGGATGGCCCCACGCTCAGTAAGCGGGCGGACGTCTTGGCGCCGCCGCCATCGACCCCGAGCACGTGCTTCAAAGGGTCCTCATCAGGGGCGTAGAAGTGGCGGGGACTAGCGCCGAATCGACTTGCGGACAAGGCCGCCGCACTCGGCGAGGCGGGTCTGCGCCTCCTCGGGGCTGACGTCGGCAAGCTGGGCGACAATCGCCAATTTCACCTCGCCACCGCACGCCGTCAACATCGCCTGGGCGGCGGCGGCGTCGATCCCGGTCGCTTGCTGAACGATCCGCACCGCCCGGCTGTGCAACTTGGAGTTCGTCGGCCGGAGGTCGACCATCAGGTTGCCGAAGGTCTTACCGAGCCGGACCATCGCGCCGGTCGTGATCGTGTTGAGGACCAACTTGGTGGCCGTCCCCGCTTTCAGTCGGGTCGAACCACTCAAGACCTCGGGGCCAACCACCGGCGTGATCGCCGTGTCGGCCATCTCGATGATCTCGGCGGCCGCATTACAGCTGAGGGCGACCGTGTAGGCGCCAACCTTGCGGGCGTAGCGCAGCCCGCCGACGACGTAGGGGGTGCGGCCGCTCGTGGCGATGCCGACGAGCACGTCGTTCGGCCCGAGGCCGATCGCTTCGAGGTCCGAGGCGCCCAACTCGGGGCTGTCTTCGGCGCCTTCGACGGCGGTCGTTAGCGCCTGCACGCCGCCGGCAATGATGCCGACGACCATCGAGGGGTCGGTATTGAACGTGGGGGGACACTCCGAAGCGTCCAAGACGCCGAGCCGGCCCGACGTGCCGGCGCCGGTGTAAATGAGCCGGCCGCCGCGCTTCAGCCGATCGGCGACCACGTCGACCACCGTGGCGATCGCCTCGGCCTCGCGACCCACCGCCTCGGCGACGCGGGCGTCCTCGGAGTTCATGACCCGGACCATCTCAACGGTGGTCAGACCGTCGAGCGTTTCGGACGCGGGGTTCCGGGCTTCGGTCGTCAGATGATCGAGCCGCACGGGCTCGAAGTGAGGCCCATGAGTCCGATGCCCCGCCAATGCCTTGGCGGGCGCCGTCACGTGGCGGGCGTTATCTTGACCAACAGTATTCCAGTATTCAGCGGTGCGTCCATCAAGAGACACTCTACAGATCGGGGACAGGCAGCGGGGGCTCGGATGCGCAGTTGCGTGACACGATTGCGCTGTTTACTCCGGCAGTAGGGCTACAACTACTATTCTTTGACGGAAACGAATGATTTACGCGACTTCTTCGCCACTGCTATCGACTCCGCTTCTCGGGGCGGCTCTTGCGCCGACCGATCTGGCCATTTTGGCCGTTTACCTGCTGGCCACGGTGGTCTGGGGCGCCTGGCCCCGGAAGGGGTCGCAGACCGCCGAGGGGTACCTGCTGGGGGGACGCAACGTCGCCTGGCCAGTGTTGCTGATGTCGATCATCGCGACCGAAACCAGCACGGTTACGTTCCTGAGTCTGCCGGGGCAATCTTTTGTGCAAGGCGGCGACCTCACGTTCCTCCAAATCACTCTGGGGTATATCGTCGGGCGACTGCTGGTTATTGGCCTCCTTCTGCCCGAGTTTTTCCGCGGCCAGGCCTTTACCGCCTACGAGGTGCTTGAGGAACGGTTCGGCCCCGGCGTCCGACAGGCCGCCTCGGTGTTGTTCCTCCTCTGCCGGACCTTTGCGGACGGGCTCCGGCTCTTCTTGACCGGGCTGGCGTTGCAGCAGGCCCTCGGCTGGGACCTGCCGTCTTGTGTCGCGGCGATCACCGTAGCGACCGCCATTTACGCCACCCTCGGGGGTGTCGCCTCGGTCGTCTGGAACGACGCCGTCCAGCTGACTGTTTACACCACCGGCGCCCTGATCGCGGCGTGGCTGATCGTGCAGGCGGTCCCCGGCGGCGTCGGGGCGATTTACGACTTCGGCACCGAAACCGGCCGGTTCCACCTGTTCGATTTTGACCTCGGCGTCTTCGGCGGCCGGATGACCTTCTGGTCGGGGCTCATCGGCGGCGCGATCCTATCGCTAGCGACGCACGGCGTCGATCATCTGATGGTGCAACGCTACCTCTGCGCGCGGTCGCGGCGGAGTGCGGCGATCGCCCTGGGGCTGAGCGGCCCGCTGGTGGCGATGCAGTTCCTGCTGTTCCTGCTGATCGGCGTCGGTCTGGCGACGTTCTACGCCGCGGCGCCCGGCGCCGAAGGACTCACCGGCGACCAGGCGTTTGCCGCCTTCTTGGCGAACAACACGCCGGTCGGGATCCGCGGATTGCTCTTCGCCGCGGTGATCGCCGCCGCGATGTCGACGCTCTCGAGCTCGCTGAACTCGTCGGCCGGCGTCGCCGTGCGCGACGTGCTCCGTCCCTTGATTGGCGCCAAAGGCGCTGACTCGGTGCGCATCGCGCAAGCCGCCACCATCGTCTTTGCTTTGCTCCAGGCCGCCGTGGCGATCGGCGCCTACTCTACGAACCTCGAGTCGTCGGTGATTAATCTGGTGCTATCGATCGCCGGCTTCACCACCGGGGTGCTCGTCGGGCTCTTCGCCCTGGGCATCCTCCGCGGCAAGTCGCGGCCAGTGACCGCCGGCGTCGCGTTGGCGGCCGGCGTGCTCGCCGGCGTGGCGCTGTTCAGTTGGAACGCGATCTCCGAGCCCGACGACCGCGTCCATTGGACCTGGAACGCTCTGATCGCTTCCACGACGACCCTCGCCGCCGGTTACGCGGCCGCCTTCCTGCTCGAACGAAAGCCCGCGGACCCCACATGACACGACCCCTCTCGACGCTCTGCCTGCTCCTCGCCGCGACCTCGACCCAAGCGGAGATCGCCGTCGAACGGCTCGCCCCGATCGCCGACCGCGTCGCCGAGTCGCTCGCAGCGGGCGAGTTCGCCGGCTGTGTCGTCGCCATCGGCACGGGGGACGGCGTCGCCTATCTCGAGGCGTTCGGCAACCGCCAAGTCGTCCCCGAGCATCACGCCATGACGACCGACACCGTGTTCGACATGGCGTCGCTCACCAAGCCGGTAGCGACCGCCACCAGCATCATGGTGCTGGTGGAGCGGGGCCAGGTCCGGTTGCGTGACTCGATCAACAAGTACCTGCCCGAGATCGACGGCGCGCACGGCGAGCAGATCACCGTCGAAAGCCTGCTGACGCACCAGTCGGGCTACGTCCCCGACAACTCGATCAAGGACTACCAACACGGCGTCGACGAGGCGTGGCGGCGGTTGTTCGGTCTCACGCCGCAGCACCCGCCGGGGTCGCGATTCCAGTACTCCGACGTCAACTTCGAGCTGCTCGGCAAGATCGTCGAGCGCGCCGGCGGCAAGCCGCTCAACGAGTTCGCCCGCGACGAGGTCTACCGCCCGCTCGGCATGACCGAGACCGGCTACCTGCCGCCGGCGGAGCTTGCGGCTCGCGCCGCGGCGAGCGAGCCGCGCGACGGCAAGATGCTCGTCGGCGAGGTTCACGACCCACGGGCAGCCCTGCTCGACGGCGTCGCCGGCCACGCCGGCCTGTTCAGCACTGCCGAAGACCTCGCGCTGTACGCCCGCATGATGCTGCACGGCGGCGAGCTCAACGGCGTCCGGGTGCTCGGCGCAGCGACCGTCGCCGAGATGACAAGGCCGCGCAACGTGCCGGGCGATCAGCTCCGCGCGGCCGGCTGGGACATGGCGAGCGGCTACTCGTCGAACCGAGGCGAGACGATGACGCCGCGCGCGTTCGGCCACGGCGGTTTCACCGGCACGGCGATGTGGATCGACCCGGGCCTCGACCTCTACGTGATCTTCCTCTCGAACCGCCTGCACCCGGACGGCAAGGGGAACGCGAACGAAACCGCCGGCCGCGTTGGCGCGATCGCCGCGGGAGCGGTGGTGGGGGCGATAGAGTAGGGTGGATCGCGAACCACCGGCAGCTGAGTAGGGTGGGTCGAGACCCACCGGAGCCCAACTTGGGTAGAGCCAAAGTCCCTTGGCGATTCACGGTGGGTCGTGACCCGATTCCCGCTTGCTTCCCGGAAGCTCGCAGCTAGTTTGGCGGCATGCCCAACTATCGCCGCGTTACCGTTCCCGGTGGTACTTTCTTCTTCACGTTGGTGACCGATCAGCGACGGCCGTTGCTGACAGGCCGGAGCGCCCGCGTAGCGCTACGGCAAGCGTTCGAGGAGGAGCGGGCCCGGCGTCCCTTTGTTGTGGACGCCATCGTCTTGTTGCCGGACCATTTGCACGCTGTTTGGACGTTACCCCCTTGGGACGCCGATTTTTCGACCCGTTGGCGGCGGATTAAATCGCTTTTTACTTCTCGCTTCGCGGAATCGCTCGAGATCGACCCCAAGCCATCGCCGAGTCGCGTCGCCAAGAGAGAGCAATCCATCTGGCAACGTCGATTCTAAGAGCACACGGTTCGCGACGAAGGCGATCATAAACGCTGTGTTGACTACCTCCACCTCAACCCGGTCCGACATGGACTCGTGAAGCGAGTGAGCGATTGGCCTTGGTCATCGTTCCATCGCTACGTACGAGCCGGTGAGTACTCTAGCGATTGGGGCGGCAGCGAAGAGTTCTACGGTGACGAATGGTCCCGATGCGAATGATCCAACAAACAACTTAGGGTGGGTCGAGACCCACCGGCGGCCGAGTCAATTGGTCGTTCATGGTAGGTCTTGACCCACCCTACCCGGCTGAGCCGGCTAGTGGCGTTGTGGCAAGATTCGGCCAAATAACAACGCGGCAAACAGTAGCGTCGCACTCGCTGGCTCGGGGACGCTCGCAATGCGGAAACCTACATTCATAAAAAACGCGGGTGGGAGTCCTGAGTTGCGGTAGCTGACGGAAAGACCAATGGGCGATGTAGCGACTACGTACTCCGCGCCACGGACTCCGCGGCTTTCCTCGGCATCGGAGTTGACAAGGTCGGTCGAAGTCTCTTCGAACTCCCAGGCGTTCCCTCCTTGTCCAATAGTCCCGAATGGACTCTCCCCGCCCGCCAGCTGCACATCGGCCGGCCCGGCGGTTTGATTCCACACTGCGGTACCCGGATCGGTCCCACCCGCCACAGGAGTCGGCGGCGTGTCGCTCCCCGTGGTGTAGTCCCACCAGATGGCGAGGTTAGGATCGTAGTACGCTGCCTTGTACCACTCATCGACGCTCGGCAACACGTACTGCGCCAGCGTGTTGCGGAACGGGTTGGCCGCGTTGTATCCGGGGTCGGCAATCGTCCAAAGCTGGAACTCGCCCGACGCATCGAAGTTGTAGGCGGGGCTGGCGCCGACGTCTCCGTTGAGCCAGTTGACGAACCGCGCCGCCTCGAACCACGACAGGCTCGTCGCCGGCTTCTGGGGGCCGCGAGTGTCGAGCGTGATGCCAAGCGGCGCGCCGTCCAAAAGGCTCTGGGCATTCGCTTTGCGTACCGCTTCCTCGGGGACCTCGTACTTGCCGATGCGGTAGGTGTAATCGACGCGGCCCGCCGGGTTGGGGGCGCCGGTCGTGTCGGCCGCGTTGCCTGGCGAACCGATCGTGACGAACGGGATCTCAAAGCGGTTGTCGCCGCTGCCGAACCAGTCGGCCCGGACGTCGCACGGCGAGAGAAACGCGTACAACACCGCCGCCACGAGGGTGGCTGATGAGCGAACCGCCATCGTCTGCTCCGTTAGATGAGACCGGAGGAGCGTTCTCCCCCGATCATTTGCCCCCCGGCCCTTCTTTTCTAGCAGGCCTTGATGGGGGGCTCCAGCAGAATTCTGGGGGTGGGGAGCATTGCGGCGGGTTCGGCCCGCGGCTCGCGCCGTCGGCTCAGGCGGGTAAGCTACAGCGGGCTTGTATTCGCGGCTGAGCCGGGCGGCCTAGAATCACACTTATCTACTCAGATCAGTGCGGTATGGCCGGTACGACTCGCCAACAGCCGTCGAGCACGCACCTCTTCCGACGCCATGTCATTCACTTCTCTTCGTTGCCTTGCCTTACTTCTCGGTCTCCTGCTTGTTACCGGTCATGCCGAGGCGAGGGCGGCGTCCGACGCGCCCGACTTGGTGGTCGCCGCGGATGGCAGTGGCGATTTTTTGACCGTGCAGGCGGCGATCGATTCGGTCGGCGCCAACGGATCGACCCAGACGGTCATCTCGATCAAGCCGGGTGTTTACAAAGAGAGAATCCGTATCCCCGCCGATAAGAAGAACCTGAAGTTGGTCGGCGAGTCTTACGAGAACACGGTTCTCACCTACGACGACTACGCCGGTAAGAACCACGACTGCGCCAGCACACGTGTCGATGCGGACGACTTTTTTGCAGAGGGGCTGACGTTCCAGAACACCGTCGACAGCCGGTCGGGCGTCGAAGGGGGGCAGGCCGTCGCGCTGCGGGTCGATGGCGATCGGGCCCAGTTCGTTCGGTGCCGGCTCACCGGGTTTCAAGACACCTACTACACCGGCGGCAACCGACGTTCCTACCACAAGGAATGCGTCATCGAGGGGACGACCGACTTCATCTACGGCGATGGCGTCGCGGTGTTCGAGGACTGCGTCATCAACTGCCGGAAGAACTCCCACATCACCGCGCACGGCCAGACGCTCCGCGACGGGCGATCGGTCAATCGGTTTGGCTACGTCTTCAAGAACTGCGACCTCCGGCTCCATCCCGAGGAGCAGGCGACGAGTGTTTCGCTCGGCCGGCCTTGGCGGGACGGCGCCCGGGTGGTGTACCTCAACTGCACGATGGGCGGTCACATCAGGAAGGAGGGGTGGTCCGAATGGCAGGGCCGTGAGAATCACAAGACCGCGTACTACGCCGAGTACAACAGCCGCGGCCCCGGGGGCGACCCGGTTGGTCGGCTCCCCTGGACCCACCAGCTCACCGACGAGGAGGCCGCCGCCTACACCACGGCCAACATCTTTGCGGCCGACTCGACCACCGCCGTGAAGCTGGAGGGGGACTGGGACCCCGAGGTCGCCGGCGCCGGCCACGAGACGCCGACGGAGTAGCCGAGCGCTACGCCGATCGCTTTGCGGCGCGACTTGAAACGGGTCGTCTCGGTGATGGCCCGCCGGAGAGCAGGTGGTTACCCTGCGGTCGTGGCGACGATGTGGCTGGGGGTCTCGGCGACAGCGTCGCGTCACGGCTTCTCTTCTCTCGAGGCGATTCAATCGATGCCTGAACGTTTTCGTGGTGCGTCTGTCGGCGCCGTTGTGCTGGTGGTCAGCCTCATCGGCGTGACGGCGCCCGCCGGCTACGAGCTCGAGCTGGTCGCCAGCGGGCTGAACAAGCCGATCTATGCGACCCACGCCCCGGGCGATCCGGGCGGCCTGTATGTCGTGCCGCAGCGCGACGCGGGCTCGGGGCCGGGCCTTTCGACGGGGACGATCGTCCGCCACGACCTCGTAACGGGTCAGACGGTCCCCTTCCTGCAGGTCACCGGTCTCGACGCCGATACGCAGGGGGGGCTGCACGCGCTGGCGTTCCACCCCGACTACCAGCCGGGGGTCGAAGGGAGCAAGCTCTACGTGATCGCATTGGAGAGCAGTCCGACGCCGTTTATCGCCAACAACACGCTGCAAGAGTGGGTGATTGGCCCCGCCGGCGTCCCGCAGTACGCTCGGACGTTGCTGCAGTTCCCCGGACTCGAGGAGAACGACGCCTCGCACTCGATGGACTGGATCGGCTTCCGCCCGGGCGCCCAGGGCGACGAGCGCGACTGGCTCTACATGACCGTCGGCGATGGCGGCGTGCAGGCGAACGAGAACGACTACGTTAACAACGCCCAGGACCTCTCGTCGTTGCGTGGCAAGATGCTGCGGCTGGACGTGAGTGGCGCCGACGACCACCCCAGCGATCCGAACCGCAATTATGGGTTCACCCCGACGATTTACTTCGGCGACGACGACGCCAACGACGGCGTGCCGGGCGAGACCGCCCCGGAGGTCTACTACTCGGGGTTACGCAACCCGTGGCGGGCGAGTTTTGACCGCGCGACCGGCGACATCTGGATCGGCGACGTTGGCTACGGCGGCGGCGAGGAACTGAACTACATCGCGGGCGGCGTCATGGGGCTCGACGCGGCGGGCCAACCCGCCGGGCCGGGCGCCGGCGCCGAGTACGGCGTCGACTTCGGCTGGCCGCGCCGCGACGGGTACGTCGAGGGCGACTGGGACGACGGCGGGCCGCGCGACCCGGACGGTCCCGAGGGCATCCGACCCGAATCGATCGACCCGCTGTACCTCTTCTCTCGCTCAGACCAGCCCGATTCGATCCGCTCGATCACCGGAGGCTATGTCTACCGCGGCCCCGACCAACACCCGGCGCTGCAGGGCCGGTACTTCGTGGGCGGCTTCGACTTTCCTGAGCCAAAGGTAATGGTCGCCAATTTCCAAGCCGACGAGACCGGGTTTGGCGGCCAGATCGACTTCGACGTGATCACCGACCAACTCGCGGCGTCGCTCGCCGGCGCCGGGCTCGATCTCGACCAGTTCGCCTCGTTCGGCGAGGACGCTGACGGGAACCTCTATCTGCTCGACTTCGGTGACGAGTGCTCGAGTGGCTGCACGAGCGAGACCGGCTGGACCGGCGTCCTAACACAGTTCGGCACCGGCGAGGTCTACCGGCTGGTCTACGTGCCCGACCCGAGCGAAGGCGACTTCAACAATGACGGCGCCGTCAACGCCGCGGACTACACCGTCTGGCGCGACGGCCTGGGAACAAACTACACGCAAGCCGACTACGGCGTCTGGGCGTCGAACTACGGCGCCGTCTCCGGGCCGACCTCGGCGACGCCCGAGCCCGCGACCGTGGCGCTCGTTGGCCTTGCCGTGTTGCTTGCGGGGGCCGGGCGGACGCCTCACCGCAGCCGCACCGGCGCGCCACGGAACGCCCGGGGGATCACCGGCCACTCGCTGGTTAGGAAGTAGGCGTACGTCCCCTGGGGGAACTCGGGCGTCACGGCGTGGCGGCCGTTGCACTCGTCGAGATCGCCCCGGCCCGCGACGTACTCGTAGTCCTGCACGAACGCCCCGTCGTACGCGCCGTCGGGCGCGTCGTCACCACCCGGCCGGACGCCCGGCTTTAGGCGATAGCTCGATCGCAGTTCGATGATCGTCGAGTCAGGGTCCTCGGGGTCGCCATAGCCGTATTGGGCGTAGATTGGGAAACCGTCGGCGGCCCAACCAACCAGCGGCGAGTGCTTCTGCGGACTCTGACCGAGGCGTTTCAGAAGTCCCGTCGGCAGGCCGTGGTAGTGGTACTGGCCGCCCGGTTGGACGTGTGCAAAGTTCTCGTCGACTCCCAGCGGCGCCGCGCCGCCCAAGGCTTCGTAGTTCCAGCCGAGCGTGCGGTCGCCGCGCCAGAACTCCGCCGTCCCCGGGTCGAACATCACGCCATTCACCGCGACGCCGAAGGGCAGGTTGGGCGGGCCCCGGCGCGAGGCGAGGTGCAGCGGCGTGACTTTGTCGGCCGGCTGAGGCTCGAGAGGCAGGTTGAAGCGGTGGCGCTGTTCGGCGATGGCGTGCGGGTTGCCCCAATTAGGAAACCGGCCCACCGGGTGCTGCGGAACCGCGTTGGACTCGACGTGGCGGTGGCCGTGCTGTGCTTCGAGGGTGACCCGATTCTCGGCGGGCGGCGGCTGGTTGGCCGGCACGAGCCGCAGGGGTCGGGCGGCGGTCGCCGTATGCTGCCGCGGCGGCCGGCCTTGCGAAAGCGCAATCGCGCCGGCCGCTAGCACGCCAAGCGTGACGAGGCAGAAGAAGGTCCTGTCGATCAACCGTCGCGTGGTCATCGTCCGTCCCAAGATTGAAGGCGTTGGAAGAAGGACTTAACCCGACCCCGCCTCGGGGGGCGCCGAAATAAACCGATGCTGGTAGGTAGAAATCGGGCGTGAGCTGTCGATGAATCAGCGCCGCGAACCGGCGAGGGGCCTTTGATCGCTGATGGCGGTGGCGGACTTCGGGGCGCACTTCGACTCGTCCAGCGAGGCGGTTCTCTCCGCGCACGGATCGGGTAGGTTATCGGGGAATCGGTGCTCCGGATATGATTCAGCGATGACGCGGCGCCGGCTGCGCTTAGCGTTATCTTCGAGTCCTCGAACCCTCTGCGTATGGCCGCCAAGTCGAAGACGACCCTTTTCGAAGAGTTGAAGCCGAAGCGGTTCATCGAGCCGCTACTGGTCGCCCTTGTGATCGCTGCGCTCAGCGGCAATGGGTTGCTGCAGGTGAACAACTTCCGGCGGCTGCAAGAGAACCGTTCGCAGCTGCGCGACAACAAGCGGGTGCTCATCAAGATCGAAGAGACCCTCCTGGCGGTGACCGACGCCGAGACCGGGCAGCGTGGTTACGTGATCACCGGCGACGAGTCTTATCTCGAGCCGTTCGAAGAGGCGATGTCCCGTATCGATGGCTTGCTGAACGAGCTTGGCGAGATGAGCCAAACCGTCCCGGAGCAACGGGCGACCTTTGCCGATCTCCGCAGGAAAGTCGAGCAAAAAATCGGGGAACTCAAAGAGGTTATCGAAGTACGCCGCGACGAGGGGACCGAAGCGGCCGCTGAACTTTTAACGACCGACATCGGCATGCGGACGATGGAGAAGATCCGCGCTCTTGCCGAACGGATGCGCGGAGTAGAACGCATCGCATTGGAGCGTCGCGAGGCGTCTGCGAGCCAGACGTACCGCCGGGGGTTCGTGACGTCGATCTTCTCGACCCTGGCGGGTCTTGCGCTCGTCGGCGGGGTGATCTATCTGATCCAACGGAGCCGAAGACGCTCGGAGCGGTCGGCGCGCACCATCCAGGCGGCTCGTGATCACCTGCGAGTCACGCTGGCGAGCATCGGCGACGGCGTCATCACCACCGACAGCGAAGGGCGGGTGGCGTTCCTCAACGGAGTCGCCGAACAGCTCACCGGCTGGGAGGACGCCGAGGCGCGGGGCGCCCCCCTTCGGTCGGTCTTTCAAACCATCGACGAGACGACGCGCCAGCCGATCGACTCGCCCGCGTCGCCCGCCCAAGGCGAAGGGCTCCCGAACGGCGGGGCGAACCACACGCTATTGGTCGCTCGTGACGGCGTCGAGACGCCGATCGATGACAGCGTGGCCCCGATCCGTGGCGAGGACGGCGAGACCCGAGGCGTCGTGTTGGTGTTCCGCGACGTGACCCAGCGCCGCGAAGACGAGATCCGCTTGCAAGAGGCGTCGATGCAGCGGTCTCTCGATGTCCGGGAGCTCGGGCTCGCCTTGTCAAAACTCCGCACCGCCGAGGAACGCTTTCGCCTCGCCCTCGATGCGGCGGATTTGGGCTCTTGGAACATCAACCCCGCGACCTCGGAGTTGGTGGCCGACGAACGCTTCTGGCGCCACTTCACAGGGGGCGAAGAGAAGCTCGACTACGAAGCGGCTTTCGCGGCGATCCACCCTGACGACCGTGAGCGTATCCGTGCGGCGGTGGCGGCGTCGCTCAGCATCGACGACCCGGCGCCTTACGCCGAGGAGTACCGCGTCGTGCATCCCGACGGCGCCGTCCGCTGGCTGCTTGGCAAAGGGTCGGCGCACTTCCGCCAGGTGGAGGGGGTCCACCAACTCGTCAGCTTCGACGGCACGGTTTCCGACATTACCGAGCGCAAACGGACCGAGCAGGCGATCGCCCGACTGACGGCTAACTTGACCGCGGCGGACCGCAACAAGGACGAGTTCCTTGCGACCCTCGCGCACGAGCTGCGCAACCCGCTAGCGCCGATCAAGAACGCCGTGCAGCTGATGGCGATGTCGCCGCTCGACGAAGAGACCGAGGCGCTCCGCCAGACGATGGAACGCCAGGTCGAGCAGCTCGTCCATCTGATCGACGACCTGCTGGACGTCTCGCGGATCAGCCGGGGAAAAATCACCCTCCGCAAGGAGACCATCGGGCTGGCGTCGGTCGTGGAAGCGGCGGTCGAGGCGGCGGCGTCCCTGATCGAGGCCAATGAGCAAACGTTGCGGGTGGACTACAAGGCCGAGGGACTCGCGGTCGACGCCGACGCGGCGCGTCTCACCCAGGTCGTGTCGAACCTGCTCAACAACGCCGCCAAGTACAGCGACGCCGGCGGCCAAATCAAACTGGTGGTCCGTGAGGCCGACGGGCAAGCCGTTGTGGAGGTCCACGACGACGGCGTTGGTATTGAGCCCGAGTATCTGGAACAGATCTTCACGATGTTCTCGCAACTTGACCAATCGCTCGAGCGCGGGTCGGCGGGCCTGGGGATCGGTCTCACGTTGGTCAAGTCGCTTGTCGAAATGCACGGCGGCACGATTACGGTCCGCAGCGAGGGGCAGGGACGCGGCAGTGTGTTCGCGATCACCTTACCGCTGAGCGACCGACAGCCGGCGCCGGTCCAGGCCCCGGCGGCGACCGATCCCGCCTCCTTCACTGCGTACCGGGTGCTTGTCGTTGAGGATCAAGCCGCGTTGCGGATAGTGCTCGGCAAGCTTCTGGAGAAGATGGGGCACACCGTCGAGGGGGCCGATGGGGGCGAGCAAGCGCTCGCCAAGTTTGCCGAGTTCGCTCCGGACGTGGTGATCTCGGACATCTCGATGCCCGGCATGTCGGGATACGACCTGGTCCGTTCGCTCCGCGAACTCCCCGACGCCGAGGGGGTCCTTTTGGTCGCTATTACCGGTTACGGGCAGGAGAGCGATCGCCGGATGGCGATGGAGGCCGGATTCCATGAGCATTTGGTCAAGCCGGCCGACGCCCGGCAGCTTGAAGCGATCTTCTCACGGCTCACCGCGAAGAGGTTGGGCCGAGATCGTGACGTCGGGGGGGCTGAATGAGTCGGGCGGGCAGCTAAACTGGGGGTCCGCTTCGGACCGAGAGAACCACGAGCCCTCCCTCCATGATTCGTCCCAACCGCGCCCGTCTCGCCGCCGCAACTCTCCCGCTACTCGGGTTGGTGACTTTCGGATCGCTGACAACCTGCCTGGTGTTGTTGGCGTCGTCGGCCCGCGCCTTGGCGCCCGCCGATTTCACCGCCACGGGGACCCAGCACGCGGTCGCCACAGTACAGCCGATCGCCACAAACGCGGCGATGGAAGTCCTGGCCGAAGGGGGTAACGCCGTCGACGCGGCAATCTGCGCGGCGCTGACGCTCGGTGTGGTCGACAACCACAACTCGGGGATCGGCGGCGGTTGCCTGATCTTGATCCTCTCGCCCGACGGGGAACTGATCGCGATCGATGGCCGCGAGACCGCCCCCGCCGCCGCCGACCACGACATGTTCTTGGTCGATGGCAAAGCGGACCCCGATCTAAGCCAGGTGGGACCGCTCGCCGTCGCCACGCCCGGCGCGCTAGCCGCGTACGCGATGGCCCTCGATACGGCCGGCTCGAAACCGCTCGCCCGGCTGCTGCAGGCCGGCATTGCGGCGGCGCGGGACGGATTTCCGCTCGACACCAACTACGCCAATCGCCTGAAAGGGGCGTCGGAAGTGCTCGCCAAGTTTCCCGGCTCGAAGGCTCAGCTGCTCGACGCCGAGGGCAAAGCTCACCCCGCCGGCTACGTGCTGAAGCAGCCTGACTTGGCGGCGACCTATGAGGGGATCGCCAAAGACGGGCTCGACTACTTCTACCGCGGGCCGTTGGCCGAACGGGTCGGCGCCTGGATGGCGGAGAACGGCGGCGTCCTGACCGCCAAAGATTTCGCCGGCTACGAGCCGAAACGCCGTGAACCGATCGTTTCGAAGTACCGCGGCCTGACGATCGTTGGCTTCCCGCCCCCCAGCAGCGGCGGCATCCACATCGCCCAAATGCTGGGGATGCTCGAGCCGTTCGACCTTGCCGCCGCTTTCAAGAAGGAGAGGCACGACGGGATCCACCTCGTCGGTGAAGCGATGAAGCTCGCCTTCGCCGACCGCGCCTACTGGCTCGGCGACTCCGACTTTGTCGACGTGCCGCGCGGGCTGATCGATGCGGCCTACCTCAAGACCCTCTCGGAGAAGATCGACCCGAAGAAAGCGACCGAGGCGCCCGCGCAGGGCGAGCCGCCCCAGTGGCGTCAGGACCTCTTCGGCCGGCACACGACGCACATCGCCGCCGCCGACGCCCAAGGCTGGTGGGTTGGCATCACCACGACGGTCAACACCGGCTTCGGCTCGAAGGTGATCGTCCCCGGCACGGGGCTTGTCCTCAACAACGAGATGGACGACTTCTCCGCCCAGCCCGGCGCGCCCAACGCCTTCGGCCTGGTGGGCATGGAGAACAACAGCGTG
Source organism: Botrimarina colliarenosi (assembly GCF_007859955.1). Taxonomy (GTDB): domain Bacteria; phylum Planctomycetota; class Planctomycetia; order Pirellulales; family Lacipirellulaceae; genus Botrimarina; species Botrimarina colliarenosi. The sequence goes on along the minus strand of NZ_SJPR01000008.1, from coordinate 108,522 downwards.
GCGCCGGGCAAACGCCCGCTGTCGAGCATGAGCCCGACGATCGTCCTCGATCTGGAAGGCAACCCGCTGATGACGGTCGGCGCCGCCGGCGGTCCGAAGATCATCACGCAGGTGGTGCTGGCGATCATCGGCGTCGTCGATGGTGGCATGACGCTCGCCGAGGCGGTCGCCCAGCCGCGTTGGCACCACCAGTGGCGGCCCGACGTGCTGAGCTTTGAGAAGCAGACGCCGATCATCGACGTGCTGCCGCTCGCCGAACGCGGCCACGCCGTGGGCATGCTTTCCTCGGGGGGCATCACCCAAGGGATCATCCGCGAAGAGTCGGGCGAGCTAACGGCGGTCCGCGACCCGCGCGTCCCCGGAAAGGCGGCGGCACGCTGAACGCACACCATCGGTTGTGGGAGGGGTCTCCAGACCCCGATTTCGGCGTCCATCGCGAATCGGCGTGGTGCGCGTTATCGGGGTCCGGAGACCCCTCCCACAAGAGAACTGAGAAACGCCTCTAGCCCCCCGGCATGATTTCGCGGAGTTGCTGCACCGCTTCCTCGGCCGCGACGCGCACCGCGGCTTGCCAGCCGTCGGCGTGGGGGCGTTTCTCGTAGGCGAAGATCACGCCGCGCGAGCTGTTGACCACCGCGCCGAGTCCGTCCGCTGCGAAGCCGCCCGCCACGTCGGTCGCCGCGCCCCCTTGGGCGCCGAAGCCGGGGACCAGGAACCAGGTGTGCGGCATCGCGGCCCGCAGTTCGGCCAGTTGCTCCGGATAAGTCGCCCCCACCACGGCTCCGGCCACACCATAACCGCACTCGCCAGCCGAGGCGGCGCTGGTCGCTTCGACGTGGGCGCCGACGCGGCGATAGAGGGGCTCGCCGTCGACCAACTTGTCTTGGAACGTGCCGCCACCCGGGTTGGAAGTCTTCACTAGGATGAAGACCCCCGCGTTGCGTGCGGCGGCCACCTTGGTGAAGGGCTCGAGACTGTCGTCGCCGAGGTAGGGGCTCACCGTCAGGGCGTCCCCCCTCCAAGGGCTCACGGCGCCAAGCCAGCCGTCGGCGTACGCCTCGGCGGTGCTGCCGATGTCGTTCCGCTTGCCATCGACACAGACCAAGAGTCCCGCCGCATGCGCGTGGTCGATCACCGCCGCCAGCGCCGTCATGCCCGCGGGGCCGAGCTGCTCAAAGAACGCCGCCTGCGGTTTGACGATCGGCGTCAGGTCGGCGACCGCGTCGATGACGCCGCACGAGTGCGCGCGGAACGCCTCGGCGATCTCTGCGAGCGAGGCGCCATCCGCGGGCCGCAAGCCGTCGGGCAAGTTGCCAAGCCGCGGGTCGAGACCGACCATCAGCGGGCTACGCTTGGCCCGCACCGCAGCGGCGAGGGCGTCCATGAACGCGGGCATGATGGTTTCGAGCTACTCAAGTAGAGGCGGGCAGATTGCGGACATGCAAAATCTCACTCCCCGCCACAGGGCGGACTCCACCGGCCTCAACGGTGACGACCGCGACCGTCGATCCGTCACCGGAGACGAACTCGACTTCAAACGCCTGCGCATCGGGGTACGCGTGTACAACGGTCCCAACGTCGCCGGCTTGCAAGCCGTGCTCGGCAATAGCGGTCGTCAAGACGACAGTGTCGTGTTCTGCGATCATGAATCGACCTCGTCCGGGTAGGCGGTCACGAACCGGGGGGCGAGTGTCCCGGTTTCGACAATCCATACGGTTACGATACGCGGTCGGGCGCCATCGGGGCACTCCAACTCACCTCGTCCGACGTACTTGGCGCCATAGAGCGTCATTTCTTCCGCAAAGTCGTCGCTCGTTCGGGCTATACCGAGCAAGCATTCCTTGAGACTCTCAGCCGACTCTACCACGAACCCATGTGATTGGAACCAGCGTGCTTTCGGGCCCCCAACCGGGTGAGAGAGATTGAGCAGATAGTCCGTCAACTTCTCTGCTGGGACGACAGCCGATTCGGAGTGTGGTATCGGCATGATGAAGATCGATCACCATTCCCAGCCGTAGTTGGCGTCTCTCAGCGGGCCGGCCTTCACATCGGTAATCCCAGGATGTTGGATTAGCCAGTCAATCACCGCTTGACGATGTGCGGCACCACTTTCACCGTGTCGCCCGACCTCGACAACGCCGCACCAACTGTCACGGCCACCACCGCCGCCAAACTGCAGTCCACGGCCTTCGATTAGGCCGACGATAAAGGTGTCCCAAAACGCGTCGTCCTCGTCCGCCGTGAAAGGCGGGTCGATCGAGAATTCGATCTCAAAGCAATCTTCGCGGAACTCGCCGAGATACTTCTTCTTGCGGAGCCTTTTCTTCATCGCCACATCAGAACAGGAAACCAATCGAAGACAACCTTCGTTCCTTAGTTCCTTTGTGGTTCAAAAAATTCAGCGAGCCTTCTTCGCCAACCGCAGCTGGGCCCGGGCCTGCTCGATTGAACGCAGGCGGGTGAGGATCCCCTCGTCGCCCTTCGCCGTCAGGCCGAGGCTCTGCTCGAGGTGCTCGTTGGCCGAGACGAAGTCGATCTCGCCGACTTCCATCGCCCGGTTCGTCATCACATTGACGACGTTGTCGGCGACCTGAACGAACCCGCCGTCGACGTAGAAGCTGTCGGTCTTGCCGTCGACAGTGAGCCGCATCTCGCCGTAGCCGAGTCGGCCGATCATCGGGGCGTGGCCGCGGAGGATGCCGACCTCGCCGTCATACAGCGGCAGCACCACACTCGACGCCGTTGTCTCGACAACGGTCTCTTCGGGCGTGACGACGGTGACGGTCATTTCAGCCATGGCGGAATCGATGCGTTGCGACCTTGATCCCCCACCCCCTTCAGGAGGAGGGGTTAGGGGAGGGGGTGGCGCGGGTACCCGGGGCGCCCCTTCCCAAGCCCTCCCCCTGAGGGGGAGGGGAGATGCTTGCTACTTCTGGTTCTTCTTCCACTGCGCCTCGGCCTGCTCGATCGGGCCGACATACATGAAGGCGCTCTCGGGGAGGTGGTCCCACTTGCCTTCGTAGATCTCGTTGAAGCTGCGGATCGTGTCGGCGATCGAGGTGAACTCGCCCGGTTTGCCGGTGAACACTTCGGCCACGTAGAACGGCTGCGACAAGAACCGCTCCATGCGGCGGGCGCGGTGGACGACCTGCTTGTCGTCTTCGGCCAGCTCGTCGACGCCGAGGATCGCGATGATGTCTTGCAGTTCGCGGTAACGCTGCAGCGTGGTCTGCACCCGGCGGGCGCAGTCGTAGTGCTCTTGGCCGACGTACTGCGGGTCAAGGATCCGTGAGGACGACGCCAGCGGATCGACCGCCGGGTAGATGCCCTTCTCGGAGATCGACCGCTCGAGGTAGAGGAACGCGTCGAGCTGGCCGAACGCCGTCGCCGGCGCCGGGTCGGTCGGGTCGTCCGCCGGGACGTAAACGGCCTGCACCGAGGTGATGGCGCCGTTCTTCGTCGAGGCGATCCGTTCTTGCAGGGCGCCCATCTCGCTGGCGAGGGTCGGCTGGTAACCCACCGCGGACGGCATGCGGCCAAGGAGGGCCGACACTTCCGAACCCGCTTGCGAGAAGCGGAAGATGTTGTCGACGAACAGCAGCGTGTCGGCGCCCGACTTGTCGCGGAAGTACTCGGCCATCGTCAGGGCCGACAGGGCGACGCGGAGACGCGATCCCGGCGGCTCGTTCATCTGGCCGAACACCATGCAGGTCTGGTCGATGACGCTCTTGCCGGTGTCGCCGATCTTGGCTTCCTGCATCTCGAGCCAGAGGTCGGTCCCTTCACGGGTCCGCTCGCCAACGCCCGCGAACACCGAGTAGCCACCGTGCTGCGTCGCGATACGGGCGATCAGCTCGGTGAGGATAACCGTCTTGCCCAGACCGGCGCCGCCGAACAGACCGGCCTTACCACCGCGGACGAACGGCGTCAGCAGGTCAACGACCTTGATGCCGGTCTCGAAGATCTGCGTGTCGGTCGTCAGGTCCTTCAACTCGGGCGCATCGCGGTGGATCGGCCAACGCTCTTCGGCGTTGCAGGGGCCGCGGCCGTCGATCACGTCGCCCGTCACGTTGAACACGCGGCCGAGCGTCTCGACGCCGACCGGCACCGACACGGGGGCGCCGGTGTCGAGCACCTCGGCCCCACGGACCAAGCCTTCGGTCGAACCGAGGGCGACGCAACGCACGCGGCCGCCGCCAAGCTGCTGCTGCACCTCGCCGGTCAGCTTGATCGAGACGCCCTTGGTCTCGGTCTCGATGCGGACGGCGTTGTAGATCGGCGGCAACTGGCCCTCGGGGAACTCGACGTCGAACGTCGAACCGATGACCTGGGTGATCTTGCCGATGTTTTGAGTGGCGACGGACATCTTTTTGTGCTTGAGGCTTTTTGAAGGGAGATGAGGGGGATGGAACTGGGGATGGGGGGATGGCAACTTGGCGATGCTGGACCGCACTTGCTAAAGCAGTCTTCTTAAAAGAATTGCTTCAGCTTCGCTGAACCGGCCGCCCGTGTTGGCGGCCATCTCCTTATCTCCCCTTTATCTCCACATCTCCCTTCATAAGGTTTCAATCGTTGAGCGGTTAACTGATCGCGTTGACGCCGCCGATGAGGTCCATCAGCTCGTTGGTGATCCGGCCCTGGCGGGCGCGGTTGTACTGCATGCTGAGCGACTTGATGAGGTCGTCGGCGTTCTCGGTCGCGGCCTTCATCGCCACGCGGCGGGCGATCTGTTCGCTCACCGCCGAGTCGAGGAAGCACTTGAAGAGCTTCACCTTGAAGCTTGTCGGCACGACCTCTTCGAGGATGCTCTCCGGCGACGGCAAGAACTCGTAAGGCGTCCCGGCCGAGGCGTCGGCGGCGTCGCTGTCGTCCGCGCCGGCGAGCGAGCCGAGGGGCAGCAGCGTCTCGACGGCGACGACTTGCTTGGCGGGGGAGAGGAAGCGGGTGTAGACCACATCGAGGCGGTCGAGCTCGCCGGCCGCGTAAGCTTTGAGGTAGCGCTCGGCGATGGCGTCGACCTCGTCGAAGCGGGGCTTGTCTTCGAAGTGAGTGAACTGCTGCTCGGCGACGACGCCGCGGTACTTCATGCCGCCAATGCCACGCTTACCGCTGACCTCAAGGGTGCAGTTGTCGGCGACCGACTCGAGCACGTCCCATTGCTTCAGGCCGGCGCGGATCAGGTTGCCGTTGAAGCCGCCGCACAAGCCGCGGTTGGCGGTCAGGATCAGCAGCTTGGCGTTCTGCGTCTTCTCACGCGGCTCGAGCAACGGATGGCTGACGGTAAGACCCGTCTTCATCAGGTCGGCGACGAGCTGCGTGATCCGGTTGGTGTACGCCGTCGCGGCGCTGGCGCGGTCCATCGCCTTCTTGAAGCGCGCCGTGGCGATCAACTCCATCGTCCGCGTAATCTTGCGGATGTTCTTGACGGACTTGCGTCGCTTGTCGAGTTGACGGGGGTTGGCCATTTAAGAGCGGTCAGCTGTCAGCGATCAGCGGTCAGTGAAAGCATTCGCGGCGAGCCGCGCAGGTCGAGTTTGGCGGGTTGCGATCAAACGGCAGCGAGCGTCGGCTTGGTCGCCTTGGAGGGCGCCTGGAACTGCGCCTTGAACTCGCCGATCGCGCCCTTGATCGTCGCGGCGAGCTCGTCGCTGATGGCGCCGGTCTCGCGGATCTCTTTGCCGATCTCCGGCTTTTGGTCGTGCAGGAAGTTGAGGAACTCCTTCTCGAACGCGCCGATGTCCGAGACCGCCACGTCGTCGAGGTAGCCCTGCGTGCCGGCCAGAATCAGCAGCACCTCGTCCTCGGTCGCGAGCGGCGAGTACTGGCCCTGCTTGAGCAGCTCGACCATGCGGTAACCACGGTCGAGCTTGCCCTGGGTGTCCGGGTCAAGCTCGGTCCCGAGCTGGGCGAACGCCTCGAGCTCCCTAAAGGCGGCCAAGTCGAGACGCAGACCGCCGGCGACCTTCTTCATCGCCTTGATCTGGGCGGCGCCACCGACGCGGCTCACCGAGATACCGGCGTTCATGGCCGGCTTGACGCCCGCGAAGAACAGGTCCGGTTGCAGGTAGATCTGGCCGTCCGTAATCGAGATGACGTTCGTCGGGATATAGGCCGAGACTTCGCCTTCGAGCGTTTCGATAATCGGCAACGACGTGATCGAACCACCGCCCAGGGCGTCCGACAACTTGGCCGAACGCTCCAGCAGACGGCTGTGGCAGTAGAACACGTCGCCCGGGAACGCCTCGCGTCCCGGCGGGCGCCGCATCAGCAGCGACAGCTCGCGGTAGGCGACGGCCTGCTTCGAGAGGTCGTCGTAAACGACCAGAGCGTGGCCGCCGTTGAACATGTACTCCTCGGCCATCGCCGTGCCCGAGTAGGGGGCGATGTACTGCAGCGGCGCCGGGTCGCTGGCGCCGGCGACGATCACCGTCGTGTAGTCCATCGCGCCCGAGTCGCGGAGCTTCTCGATGATTCCCGCGACCGTCGACTCTTTCTGACCGACCGCGACGTAGAAGCACTTCACGCCGGAGTGCTTCTGATTGATGATCGCGTCGACCGCGATGGCGGTCTTGCCGGTCTTGCGGTCGCCGATAATGAGCTGACGCTGGCCACGGCCGATCGGCGTCATCGCGTCGATCGCCTTGATGCCGGTCTGCATCGGCTCGCCAACCGGCTGACGCTCCGACACGCCGGTGGCGATCACCTCAACGGGGCGCCGCTTGCTGGTGTTGATCGCTCCCTTGCCGTCGAGCGGCTCGCCGAGCGGGTTCACCACGCGGCCTAGCATCTCGTCGCCGACGGGGACGCTGAGGAGTTGGCCGGTCGTCTTGACCTCTTCGCCCTCATTAATCTTGAGGTAGTCGCCGAGGATGATCACGCCGACCGAGTTCTCTTCGAGGTTGAACGCCAAGCCGGTGACGCCGCTGGCGAACTCCACCATCTCGCCGGCCATGACGCCGCCCAGGCCGTAGACGCGGGCGATGCCGTCGCCGACTTCCAAGACGCGACCGACCTCGCGCACGTCGATCTGCGCGTCGTAGTTGGAGATCTCTTGCTGGATGACCGAGGCGATCTCGTCGCTGTTGAACTTCATCGCGTTTCTCGTGATTTTGACGGGATCAACAGGATCGACAGGATGAGGGGATCCGCGTGAACCTGTCGATCTTGTCTAGCTTTATTCGGCGAGCGTGAAACGCTCGGGTTGGGATTCGATCGCGGCGACCGTCTGGTTGACGATCATCTTGTGGGCCTTGGCGAACGCCGTGCGGACCGAGCCGTCGAAGACGGTGTCGCCGACCCGCACCTCAAGGCCGCCAACCAGTTCGGGGTCGATCTCGACCGAGGTGATCGGCTCGAGCCCGGTCTGCTGGCGGATGGTCTGTTCGATCTCGGCGATCAAAGCGTCATCGACCGCGTGGGCCAGTCGGATCAGGACCGGGGCCCGGTTGTTCGACGTCTCGTAGAGCTTCCGCGCCTGGCGAGCGACCTCGCCGACGAGGTTCATCCGCCGATGGTCCGCCATGACCTTGAGCAACGTCACCACGACGGGATCGACACGGCTGCCGAGGACGCGGTCGAGCATGCCGACACGCACCTCGTCATCGACGAAGGCCGACCGCATGGCTTCGGCGAAATCGGGGTACTTTGCAAACACCTCGGTCGCAACGGCTTCGAGGTCCTCTACCGCCGTCTTGTCGTTCTCCCCCGCGGCGCCCAGGAAGCCTTGGGCGTAGGTCCGCGCGATTCGCTCGGCCGTCACATCCATGACGGTCTCGTGCTTCGGCTTGCTGTCGCCTTTGGCCATGGTGAGGGAGGGACGCCTGGAGAGGGGAGAAAGGGGGAGTGAAGACGCTGCGTCAGTTGGCGCTGGGGCCATTGCTCGAGAAGCGACCGAGCGCTTCGCGGACGATCTCACTCTGACGCGCCGGGGTGATGTCCTGCTTCACGACCCGGCCCGCCAGGTCGATCGCCAACCCGGCGGTCCGCTCGGCCAGGCTGCGGACGGCGGCGTCCTTAGCCTGGTCGATGTCTCGCATCGCCCGGTCGCGTTCGGCCTCGAACTCGGCCTTGGCGTTAGCCTTCGCCTGAGCGACGGTCGTCTCGGCGTCGCGGTGGGCCTCGGCCAGCAGTTCGCGGACCTGGTCGGCGGCGCCGGCCAGGTGCGCTTCGTGCTGGGCGAGAATTCCCTTGGCGTCTTCGAGCTTCTGCTGCGCCTCGGCGATCGCGCCGCCGATGTTCTCCTCACGGGCCTTGAGGGCCTTCATGATCGGCTCCCAAGCCACTTGGCTGAGGATCAAGAGCATGGCGACGAAGACGCCGAGCGTCCACAACGCGAGGTCGGGGTCGGTCGCCAACGGATCGGGCGCCGACGCCGGGTGGTCCTCGTGGCCGGCGTGGTCGCCGTGAGCCTCTTCGTGCCCGTCGGCGTCGTGTCCATCGCCGTCGGCCGCCGCAGCGACCTCCGCCTCGGACGCGACTTCGGCGGCTTCGTCGGCCGGAGATTCATCAGCCGCCGCGTCTTGCGCGGAGCACGCCGTAGCGTACGCCGCGATCAGGACGCCGAAGACCAACGTTGTCAGAACGCGCTGCCAATCGCGCATCGGGAAAGCTCCCACACAGCAAAAAGGGCCAAACTCAAAAGGGGAAATCGCTGCCGGGCGTCGCGGCGCGAGGCGCCGTCGACCCCCGAAAGCCTATCGCTTACATCAAGAAGCCGATCAGGATCAGCGCGAAGAACGTGGCGCCTTCGATCAGGGCCGCCGCGATGATCATGCCGGTCTGAATGTTGCCGGAGACTTCGGGCTGACGGCTCATGGCCTCGACAGCCATGCCGCCGATCTTGCCGATGCCCAGGCCAGCGCCCAGGATCACCAGGCCGGCGCCGATGCCCTTGCCGACGGCGTCGAACAGAAATTTGCCGCTCTCGGCGTCGAACGTAGTCGAAGCGACTTCTTGTGCGTCAGCCGCCGAAGCGAGGAGCAAATAAGCCATGCACATGCTGGCGATGCGGAACAATTGCGCCACGGGTGGTCTCCCTCTCGAATTGGTTAAGCGTCGACGGCTGTCGGACGGTTAGTGCGGGTGCACTACCGAGCCAATGAACAGCGAAGACAAAAACACGAAGATGTAAGCCTGTAAGAAGGCGACAAACAGTTCTAGGAAGCTCAGCGCGGTCGCGCCGAGCAGGCTGGCGGGCATCACGCCCCACCAGACGGTCGAGGCCGCGGTGTAGCTGATGAAGCCCAGGATCACCGCCAGCACGATGTGGCCGGCGAGCATGTTGGCGAGCAAACGAACGGCGAGCACGCCGTGCTTGACCAACAGTCCGAAGAGTTCGATTCCGAAGATCATCGGCACCAGGAAGATCGCAACCGGCTTGGGCAGGTCCATGTGGGGGATCTGCGCCTTGAGGAACCCGGCGAACCCGTACTTGACGATGCCGATGCCGCACACCGTGATGAAGGTCATCAGGGCAAGCACCGCCGTGACGGCCAAGGACCCCGTCGGCGAGCCGAACCAAGGCAGCATGCCGAACAGGTTGCAGCCCAGCACGAAGAAGAACAACGTCCAAAGGAACGGCAGATAGTCGTCGGCGTCGTGCTCGCCAATCGTGGGGCGGGCGACTTCGTCGCGGATGAACAGCAAGAACGACTCAAGCAGGTTGGCCAGCCAGCCCTTGGCGGCCCCACCCGACTTGATCTGGGTCGCGAGCCAACCGAACAAGGCGACGCAAATGACCAAGACCAGCGTCTCGATCACCATGAACTTCGAGAAAACGAAGTCCATCGGCATCAGCGACTTGTCGATCACCGCGACGCCGGTCTTGAGCTCGACAACCGGCTTGTATTGCGGGCCGTGCCCGTGGTCGGACCCTTCGATCGGCGTCGCCAGCGGCTGGGGAAGCTGGACGTGGCCGTCGGCGCCAGCCGGCGCGAGCATGCGGGGAAGATGGAAGTAGGGCGTGTCCTGTACGTGCTCGAAGAGCACCTCGGGCGACAACGCGTTCTTGCCAGCGGCCATGCGAATCAGTTCCTTTCCCTGGCTGGTAGCGAGGCGCCAGCCGGACGCATCCCAGTGGCCTGCGGCTTGTTCGTCTGTAGCTGGGTCGTCTGCAGCTGGGTCGCGACGGCCGCTTCACCGGCCACGAGGCTCAGATAAAGCGGCAATGCCACCAAAGCGACGGTCTTCGGCTCGACGCCGCTAGCGGTGACGCCCACCACGACGGCGATCGCGGCCAACATACCGCGGATCCCCATCGTGAGCAGCATTCGCTCGACGGGCCGTTTGATACCCGACAGCCAAGCGATGGTCTCGGCAACGACATAGATGGCCAGCGTCGTGGCGATTCCAACCGCCGCGACTACCGCGATCTTTCCCCCACCCAAAACGGCCGCAACAGCCAGCACTACCACGCCCGCCACCACGATGGGGGCGACGCCGAGCAAGCTATGGCGATCGGTGGGAGTGACGTTCATCTCAGGGAGGTAAGACGCGGTTTCCCCTCCGTGGAGGGGTTTGGCTTGCCGTTCTCTGCAAGTTCCGGGTCGCGGACCTTACAGGAATGTCATGCCCAGCAGGTGAGACGCCCATAGTCGCCGGACTCAGGCTCATCGTCAACGGGCCACGGGGCAATTCGTGCATTTTTTCACAAAGTTTTGCCAGCCCGGCCGACGCGAGACGTAAGTGTTTTAAGGAGAACAGTTTGCAGCGATTGCCGACGCCCGTGGACCCCCGATAGCGGAGGCCCCTGCGATGTCGCGTTAGGGATCCGTCGGCGAAGCTCCCGCGGTGGGGCGGCGCTCATGCTGGCGTCGGGGCGCCCTTCACCGTTCTCAACGAAAGTAATTTCCGCTGAAAGCGCTAAATCGGGAATAATTTGCCCAAATAACGCATCTCGCTTATCGTGAAGTACTCCCCTGATTCCGCCCGCTTGGTTTGATCGACGGCTCCACGGAAGGGCTCTGATCCTCAGTAGGCTCTGACCTTCGTCCCTCCCGTTCTCAATGTCTCTTTCCAAGTTGCGATCGTATACCGCCAAGGACCTCGCCCAGATGGCGCGGCAACGCGGTTTCGCCAAGTGGCACTCGATGCGGAAAGACGAGCTAATCGCCGCCCTCGTCTCGGTTGGCGTGAAAGAGCCCGATCGGTCGCGGAACGCGCCTAGCGACGATGCCGGTGGGGACGCTGAGGCCGCGTCCCAGCGCGCCGCCGCTGCGCGGCCGCGACGCGTCACGGCGGCCCAGAAGAAGCTCGCTGAAATGCAGAAGCATCGCAAGCGACTGCAGGACCTGAGCGTCACCACGGCGACCGCGACGGTCGACCGTTTGCTGCTGCTCGTGCGCGACCCCTACTGGCTGCACGTAACCTGGGAGATCGCCCCGGCGAGCGTCGCCCGCGCCCGGACCGCGCTCGGCCAGCACTGGCACGGCGCCCAGCCCGTCGTGCGGATCGGCAAGCTTAGCGACGACGGTTCGGTCGCCGGCACGCGACAGGTAAAGGTCCACGGCGGCGTCAATCATTGGTACGTCGATGTGGCCGATCCCCCGAGCCGTTTCCGGGCCGAAATTGGCTACGTCGATGTTTCGGGGCAGTTTTATAGCCTCGCCCGCAGCAACGAGGTTCAGACCCCCGAAGCGGGGGTCACCGAGGTTGGCGAGAACGCCTGGTCGGACGTGGCCCGCAACGCCGACAAGGTGTTCGCCCTGTCGGGAGGCTATTCGCACGACGGGCCGAGCCAAGAGCTGCGGCAGGCGCTCGAGACGCGGCTCCGCCGCCCGCTCGGTCGGCCGACCGAGACCAGGTTTACTTCTTCCGCGGCGGTGACCGACGGGTCATCGCTCGACGTCCAATTGGAGGCCGACCTGGTCGTCCGCGGCGCCACCGAACCCCACACCCACCTGACGATCCAAGGCGAGCCGGTCCCGGTCCGCGAAGACGGCCAGTTCGCCGTGAAATTGCCTTTCCCCGATCGCCGCCAGGTGATTCCGGTCGTCGCGAGCAGCGCCGACGGGCTGCACCAGCGGACGATCATCTTGGGGGTCGAACGGAACACCAAAGCGCTCGAGCCTCGCCGTCGCGACACGGCGGCCAGCTAGCGGCGCCGCTCGTATCCGATCGGAAGGAAGATGGGCCCTTGGCGTGGGGACCGGCCCTCACGCCGCCGTTTCGATGCGTTACGATCGGGGGGCGAACATTCCACCGACGTAACCGACAGCAAGGACGGTTGTGACGCTCGACATCCGATCAACCCTCCGTGACTGGGGCTTCAACCCCGACGAGGTGACCGTCCGTACCATTGAGGGTGACGACGGGCTCGAAAAGATCCAGCTCCGGCTCGACCTGGGGCTGATGCAGATGGAGGTCGATGGACGGCCCGACGGGGAACGTGTCGAAGGGTTCGACTCGTGGTTCGAGTTGCACCGCGACCGCCAACGCCAGCACGACGCCGAGAATCCCGACGGCGCCCCCTACCGTCTGAAGCCCGAGGACTGCGCGAACCTCCTCCGGGAGGGGGTGCAGTACTACCACCGGTACGTCAGCTTCTGGGCGCTCTCGCGGTACGAGCTCTGCGCGCGAGACACCGAACGCAATCTGCAGCTGATTCTGTTTGTCCGCGACCACGCCAAGCTCGAACGCGATAAGCTGCAGTTCGACCAGTGGCGTCCCTACGTGGCGATGATGCACGCCCGGGCGGTCGCCACGCCGATGCTGGAGGCCGGCCACCGCGAGGCGGCGATCCAGGCGATCGATATTGGGGTCCACCGCATCGAGCGCTTCTTGGCCGATTACGGCCGTGAAGAACAAGCCGACCAAGTCAACGAGCTGTCGTTTCTTCTACGCTGGCGTCGCGAGATCGCCGACGGCGGCAAACGGAAACTCCCCAAACCCGAGGACTATGTGCCGGACGACCCACTCGATCAGCTGCGCGAGCGACTGGCCGAAGCGATCGAAGCGGAACGCTACGAGGAGGCCGCCAATCTCCGCGACGAGCTCAATCGTTTGGAGAACCCGCCTCCCCCCGGGGGCTGAAACATGTCGAACGTAGACAGGTCGCCGATCGAGGCGTCCGCCGACGAACTGGTGGCGTCGTTGCGCCGGCTCGGTTCTTGCGCCGTCGCCTTCTCGGCGGGGGTCGATAGCACCGTCGTCGCCAAGGCGGCGCAACTCGCGCTCGGCGACCGAGCGGTGGCGGTGGTCGGCGTCGGTGCAGCGCTCCCCGCTGGCGAACTGTCGGCGGCGCGCGAGCTCGCCGTTGTTATGGGGGTCCGCCTCGTCGAGCGGGCGACGCTTGAGATCGAGAACGCCGCCTACCAGGCGAACGCCCCCGACCGGTGCTACCACTGCAAGACCGAGCTGTACGGCCACGTCCACGCGGTGGCCCGTGAACTTTCGTTGGCGGTCGTCGTCAACGGCGCCAACGCCGACGACGTCGGCGACCACCGTCCCGGCATGCGCGCCGCCGAAGAGCACGCCGTCCGCAGCCCGCTGCTAGAGTTGGGCTTTGGTAAAGACCGTGTCCGCGCGCTGGCTCAGCACTGGGGGCTCCCGGTGTGGGACAAGCCGGCGGCCCCCTGTCTCGCGAGCCGCATCGCCTACGGCCAGCAGGTGACGCCCGAACGATTGGCGATGGTCGACGGCGCCGAACAGCGTCTCCGCGCGCTCGGCCTACGCGAGCTACGCGTCCGTTACCACGAGGGGGACATCGCCCGCATCGAGGTCCCCGACGAAGCGATTGGCCTGATCGCGGTGGCCGAGACCCGCCGCGCCTTGGTGCGTGACCTGCGAGCGCTCGGCTTCAAACGGGTGACGCTCGATTTGGCCGGGTTTGAGTCGGGAAGCCTCAACACGTTGGTGCCGGTCGAGATGCTGACCTTCTCCCCTCCGGCCGCCGCTACTCGACGCGAATGAAGCGCGGATTGCGACCCTTTTCTCTGGAGCTCTCGATGAAAGCCTTGCTACTGGTTGGGGTGATCGCGTTCTCGACAGGCGTGGCGCCGATGCTCGCTTCGGAAGCGGGCGGCGAGTGGCGCCAGCTTTTCAATGGCCGCAACCTCGATGGTTGGCTGGTGAAGATTCACGGCCATGAAGTCGGCGACAACTATCGCGACACCTACCGCGTCGCCGACGGCGTGTTGCAGGTCCGTTACGACAGGTACGACGAGGGGGGCTTCGGAGAGCGCTACGGCCATCTGTTCTACGAGAAGCCGTTCTCGTCCTACGACTTGGCGGTCGAGTACCGCTTCGTCGGCGACCTGATGCCGTCGGCGCCCGGCTATGCACGGCTCAACAGCGGCGTGATGCTCCACGCCCAGGACCCGCGACGGATGCCACGCGGCCAGAACTGGCCGATCAGCATCGAGTTCCAATTCCTGGCGGGCCTCCCCGACGGCAATCCCAGAGCAACGGGCAACGTCTGCACGCCCGGCACCCACGTCTGGTACGACGGGAAACTCCGCGAGGACCACATCCTGCCCTCCAGCGGGCCGACGTTCGCCCCCGACGAGTGGGTGCGGATCGAGGCCCAGGTCCGCGGCGATGAGATCACCCACTTCGTCAATGGCGAAGAGGTGCTGCACTACTCGAAGCCCGTGATCGGCGGCCCCATTGTCGACGGCTACGACCCGGCGGAGTACATCGAGGGCAAGCCGCTGACCTCCGGCTACATTGCGCTGCAGGCCGAGGGCAACGCGATCGACTTCCGCAAGGTCGAGGTCCGGGAGTTGCCGATCGAATAGGTGTTTATTGGTTGCTCCCGGATTTCTGTCGCCAGAAGGGTTAGTTCACAAGCCACGTGGGCGACAGTGTGCCGGCTGGGGGCCTCTTTTCAGGGGCGACTGCAACAAGAGTTTTTTAAGGTCGCTCTCCGATGCGTCGATGCTTGCTCACCGCCTTGGCTCTCTCCCTATTGGGGTGCTCATCGGGCGAGAGAGAGACGCCCGCAACTTGTGATCCGATACAGACGGTCGGTAGCGTGGTGGAAGCGTATGGAGATTTCCACCAGATGACAGCGGCTCCCGTGCTGGTCGACCCAATCATCGCAGCGCTGTGTGTGTCTCCGCAGCCGTCCCAACTTGAAGTCACACGCCAGGCCTACGGCCCCCATGCCAATGCCGCCATCGTGGTCTACATGAACGACTTGGCAGCTCAGGCCTTTAACGGCGGTCGTAATCGATACCCAGAGGGGGCCGTTATCGTGAAGGAGAAGCAACCCTTCGCTTCGTCGACCGGCTCGTCCAACGAAGGGGTAGGCGGGATGATCAAACGCGCTCCCGGTTTTGACCCGGCGTACGGGGATTGGGAGTATTTTTATCGAGATAGTTCGGCGCCACTGCAGTCAGGCGCCATCGCATCATGCAGCAATTGCCACCGCAGAGCTGCAGATACCGACTATGTGTTTGGCGACTGGGCTAGCGAAGAGTGATCGTGTCACCCCGCTGCGGGCTTGGCGGCCGACGGTCCACTGCATTACTGCATGTCGTCGCTGATCGGCTCTGGCAATGTCCAATCGACCGGCGTGTAACGCGCGATTCTTGTGCGCAAACGCTCGAAGTCCTTGCAGGCGTCGGCCGCCGTGGCGCCGCTCTCGGCGAGGTCCGCCGCGACGACGCCGCAGGCCGTGCCGCTCGACCACTCGATCGGGTGTAGCCGTGTCGCGGTGTTCGCCAAGAAGGTCTGGGCCATCGTCTTGCCGGCGACCAGCAGGTTGTCGAAGCCGTCGTTGGTGAGCGAACGGAGCGGCAGATAGAACGGCAGCGTCGCGTGGTTCTCGTGCAGGTCGGGTGGGTACTCGTAGCCGACCAGCGGGTGGATATCGGCCGCGTAGGCGCCCAGGGCGACGCGGTCCCGGAATTTGGTTCCGGTAAGCCGCGGTAGCGTATCGTCTTCGACCTCGGCGACCAAGTCGTCGAGCTTCAGCACAAAGCCGTCGACGCCGATGCTGCGGCGCGTGTCGCGGATGTAGGGGAGCTTCGCCAGGCCGTGATGCGTGCCGAGGGCTTCGCCGTCGAGCGTGATCTGATCGGGGTCGATCGCCGCCGGCGCCGCGTGGCGGAACCAGTCGTGCCAGGCCAAGGCGCGGGCTTCGGCCGCCGCCAGGACCTCGGGGTCGACGCCGCCACGCCAGTCGTCTCGCGCGGCGGCCGCCGCGTCGCGCGTCACGAAGAGGTAGCCGAACGGGTAGTCGTTGCCGCCGTCGCCGACGGTGGCGGAGTAGCCCCAGTTCTGGAGCGACAACTCGCCGGCCGAAGCGGTTGGCCCGTCGCCGAGGACGCGGCGATAGGTCCAGATCAACGACCAAGCGTCGGCCCGGTCGTGGTAGGGGCCGTAACCGAGGCCCGCTACCGGCTGATAGGAGGGGTGATCATCGATCGGCCGGTCGTGCATCCGCTGGACGAAGCAGTAGACGGTCGCTTGGCCGAGGGTGTCGTCGCCGTCGAGCGAGTCCTCGGTCGGCTCTGCGCCTTGCAGGTAGGGGGCGTCGGCGAGCGCCAGGACTTCGCCCCACTCGGTGGCGTCGATAAAGATGTCGCCCTCGATGCGGAGCGTCTCCTTGGTGAATCGCGACGAATCGGCCGGCGAGTACCAGTCGGCAAGCTCTTGGGACGGGAGCCGGTCGTAGCCCTCGACGCCGTCGCGCGGCGTGCGGCGGACAGCGACGATCGCCGTGACGCGGCGGCCGTCGGTCTCGACCTGTTTGACGACCGTTTCACGGTAGACCGTCAGCCGACCGGCGAGTTCGCGTTCGCGCGGTTCGAGGAAGCCGTCCAGCAGGCGCCGCGGCTCGAAGCAGTAGCGGCTCACCCACCCGCCGCCGGGGTTGCCGATCGCCGCGAGCGCGTCGCGGAAGAAGGGCGTCATGTTGCGCGGGTCGCGTGCGACGGCGGCCACGTCGAGCAGCACGCGACCGTCGCTGGCCGTGATCTTGTGCCAAGCCTCGTCCACGGCGGGGACGGCCGACGAGGTGAGCTGTCCCCCGATCCAGTCGGTCGGCTCTAGCAGGGCGACGGTCGCCCCTTCCTCGGCGGCAGAGAACGCGGCGGCGAGGGCGGCGGTCGAGCCGCCGGCGATGACGACGTCGTAACGTGCGGCGTCGGTCGCCCGGGGCGCTTCGGCGAGCGAGGCGAGCGGCGCGAGAAAAACCGTGACGATGGCCACGCCGAGCGAGAGGTCGACTTGCTTCACCGTCTTGCCTTCTTTCCGCCGCTAGTAAGCTCGAGGTTGAGCGGTGGATTATCGCCCGGCTCGACATCGGCCTTCAACCCGCTGGCGCCGAACGAGCCGTACGCCTCGGGGATGACAAGCACGCCCAGCGCGCCACTCGAAGCGCCGCCGGGGTTGGTCCGCGGGTCCTGTGTCGAGTAGGCGGTGACGCGGATTCGGTTTTCACCGACGCGGGCGCCATCCTCGGGGTGGAAAGTCGACATGACGAACGTCCCGTCGGGCTGGATCTCGCCGCGTGATGGCTGTCCCCCTTCGACGTGCTGCATCATCACGGTGCCAAAGCTCATCGGTTTGCCGTCGAGGGAGACGGTCCCAGAGACCTTTCCCATTGGCGGTCCGCCACCACACCCGGCCATCAGCAGAATCAGCGCGGCAAGAAAGCCGCCGTTGCGGCGGGCGAAATTACAAGCGATCAACCTTGGTCCTCCGTCGCTGCTTCGCTGGCGGCTTCTTCTTCGCTGGGGCGCTGCGGTTCGGCGGCCGACGGCGCAACGCGGGCGGTCGGCCTCTCGTCGGCAGGAACCTCGTCGGTGGCGGGGTCGTCGGTGGCGGGGTCGTCCGCAGCCGGCGCCGCGGTTCCGGCTTCGTCCCCGTCTTCCGGTGAGACTTCCTCGGCGGGCGGATCGGGCTCGAGCTTGAGGATGAACGGGGCGTTCCCGTCGGCGAGGACCGAGACCTGGATCCCACTGTTGGCGAAGCCGGCGTAGCGGGACGGGGTTAGTAGCTCGCCTAACGCGTCGCCCGTTGGCGTTTCCGCGTTGGCCGGGTCTTGCGAGGCGTAGCAGACGACCCGCACCCGGTGCTGGCCGACCGCGGCGCCATCGCTTGGCTTGTAGGTCGAGAGGACGAACTTGCCGTCCGCGTCGATCTTGCCGCTCGCGGGCTGCCCGCCTTGTAACGGCTGGAACGTGACCGAGCCAAAACCGAGCGGCTGGTCGCCGAGAAACACCCGTCCCGTCACCGGAACCACTTCCGCCTTGCCGGCGCCGGAGCCGCAACCGGTCGCCGCCAGGCCGAGCAGCAGAATCAGTCCGCCGGCGAGTCGTTGCATTCGATAACCGGGGCGGGTCGCGTCGGCGCTACGGTTGGTGGTCTTTTCACAGGGCATTGATGACTTCTCCCCCATCGACGGTTCCCAGTCCGTAGAACGTGGCGGGATCGATCGAGTCGGTGAGCGTGTGGACGCTCCCGTCGCAGTAAACGAACTGCGTCACCCCCGGGTGCAGGCTGCTGAAGGGGCGTTCGGTGAAGTTGGCGTCGATCTGTGGGAGCTGTGAGTTTGGCGTGAAGCGGATGATCCGCACTTGGTAGGGGGCGCCTTGGTAGCCGCCCAGGTACCAGGGACGGATATACCCCGGAAACTCGTCGCATTGTCCGAAGAACTCACAAGGCCTGTCAACGAACTCCCCGATCATCAGCGAGTTGCTCGTCCCATCGACGATCTGCGCGAGCTTGCGTTCCTTGGGAATGATGTAGTGCCGCGTCTTGTTGTTTGGGTTGGGGTAGAGCTTGCCGAAGGTGAAGGCCCCATTGAGGAAGAGGTCGCCGTAGCCGCCCGTGTTTTGGGAGGTGATTCGCTTCTCATCGATGTCGGTAGCCGAGAAGTTGGCGACGCCTGTCGCGCCTTGCTGCTCGTTGATATCGACGCCGGCGACACCGGCGTACGTCACGAGGGCGCCATTCTTGTACCCCTCGGCCGCCGGCGCCGAGGCGTAGATCGGCTCGAAGGAGAAGCTGGGACAGAGATACGACTTGATGACGACGTTCTTGGCGGGGTCCGAGAAGGGCGCGCCGGCCACTTCGTATTCATAATCGACCAGCGCGTCGACGCTCTCTTCCTCGATGTAGGGGAGGATCGCCGTGAAGACGCTGAGCTTGTTGAAGTTCTTGCCAACGTCGACCACCCCGGCCGACGTCAGCATGTGACCGCCAAAGCCCGGCGGGAGCGAGTCCGAATTGGTCGAGGCGTAGTTGAGGCACCCCAGCCCGAGTTGCTTGAGATTGTTCGTGCACGAGTTGCGTCGGGCCGCCTCGCGAGCCGCCTGCACGGCCGGCAGCAGCAAGGCCACCAAGATCCCGATAATGGCGATCACGACCAAGAGCTCGACCAGCGTGAAGCCCGCCTTCCGTTTCAACATCGCATTCCTCGCGGTCTGAAGCATTCGTAGGGACGGTCCGGTCACACGCACTCTTAGCGACGACACGACACGCAGCCGCCCACCATGCCCACCAGCAAGAGCAGGGTGGCCGTGGGCTCGGGGATCGCCGCGGCGGCGCCGGCGGGGGCGTCGGCCCCGTAGTTGTTGGCCCAAACGGTGTAGTCGCCCGAGTCGACGGTCCCCGGCGTGATGTCGTTAGGGAGGGTCAACGGCGCGCCGTTGTTGTCACGCCAGACGGTGTAGTCGGCGGCGTTGACGACGCCGTCGTTGTTGTAGTCGCCGTCGATTCCCGACAGCGGGACCTCACCACGCAACGATTCAAAGTCTCCCGCCAAACGGACCTCGTCGAAGAAAAAGCTGCGGGTTTCCCACTGGTTGAACACCGTCCGCAACCGGGTGATGTCGGCGGTCGTGTTGAAGGCGAGCGTGTCGAAGGAGCCGGTCGCTACGGCCGAGTTGGTCGCGGACTGTTCGGTCGCCACGTTCGCCGGATCGACCCAGTAGGTGACCTTGTCGAACGCCCCACCATCGACGTTGACATCAACCCGTAGCATCAGCAGGTAGGTCGTGCTGTCGAGCGGGCTCTCCGACGTGCCCGAGAGCAAGACGTTGTCAACCAGGATCGGATCGTTGACGTCACCCTGCCGAGCTCGCACCACCAGGTCGACTTGGTCGGTGGCGGCGGGGTTCGACGCCGACTGCTCGCCGTGAAAGCCAAACATCAAACCGAACGGGTTGCCGGCGGACGTGTTGACGTTGTTGAAGCCATCAGCAGTCCACGACCCGTTGGTGAAACCGACCATCGCTTCACCCCGCGCGCCGGCCCCGAAGGCGCCGCCCGGATTGAGCAGGGCGCTCATGTAGTAGGTGTCGCTCGGCGTGTAGGGGTCGAGGCCTCGCTCTCCGGCGCGGAAGGTGACGCCGAACCCACCGGCGGCGATCGGCGCCAACGAAACCTTCCCGGTCGAGTCGTCGTCGTAGGCGACATGCACCGACCGAAGAGTCGGGTTGGTCGCGTCGGTGTCCCAGTTCAGGTTGGCGGTGCCAACCGACCACCCGCTCGGCGAACCGCTGCCGTTGTCGACCCAGCCCGGCGTGACGACCGGATTGCCGTCGGCGTTCGGGCCGGAGAGCCGGAGCTGTGCGTCGCCAGGAAAGAACGGGTCGGCGTAGTCGGCCGCGTTGAAGCTGTCGGCCGCGATCAACTGGGCGGCGGCCCGATTCGGCGCGAACGCCGTACCCGCGAGGGCGACAGAAACGAAGACGAGGGAAGCACGCATGGGGTGGCGCCTGTCAGTGGGGATTCGCGTCTTGTCGGGAGAGGATCGCTTCTCACTTCACCAAGGCCGGCCGCGAGCCGCCCCTCGTGGGGACGGCTCGCTAGGCGGCCGAACGTTTCGTTAGCGGACACGTCGCACGACGGCGCCGATGGCGAGAACCGCTAGCAGCAGGGTCGTCGGCTCAGGGACCGGACGGAGGTCCGCAACCGTGTCGGCAAGGATCGACTCGTCCCAGAACAACGAACGGTCGAAACCCGCCGTCATGATGCTCAAGCGGGCCATGTCCGAGACGGCCGAGAGCTGGAAGCCCGGGATGGCGCCGTTGATGGTTGACGACGCGGTTAGACCCGCCTCGCCGTTGGCGAAGTCGGTGGGGTTCACCCAGTAACGGACCGTGTCGCCCGGGTTGTTGAACTCGAGCGCCATAACGACGTTGAACGTGGTGTTGGCGGCGTCGGGGACCAAGACCGTGGTGCCGATTCCGCCCGCGGCAGCGCCGGTCCGCGAGCGGACCACCAGATCGACGCCGCCCGCGCCGTCACCGACGAATCCCGTGAAGGCGCCGAACAAGTTGTTCGCGGTCCCTTCGATGGTCTGCTGGGCGACAAAGCCGCCGAAACCGACGAAGGCGTAGTTTTGGTTGGGGCCGGTCGAGCTGCCAGCGTTCAGGAGGTGGCTCATGTAGTAGGTGCTGCCCGCCGGCGCCGGAGCGGCCAGGAGGCGATCGGCGCGGCGGAAGTTGGCGGAGAACGCGCCTGGCGCCGACAAGAACTTGCCCTGGCCATTGCTGGGGAGCGTCGTGTCGGCGTCGCCATCAAGGATGCCGCCGGCTTCGACTTGCAGGTTGGCGCTGTTAACGCTCCACGGGGCGCTGAAGCCGACCGAGCTCGCGCCCGTTTGGGCATTCAATCCACCCGCGGTGTACTCTCCCGGGCCGACTATGTAGCTGTCCTGGGCGAGAATCGCCGCCGAGGCGGACGAGCCGGCCACGGCAAGGGCCGCGGTGGCCAAGCAGAGGGTTAGTTGGCGGATCATTAGGCGTCCTCGGGTTCAGGGCGGTGCATCGGGATGATGAGGCGGGCGTCGCTGACACTCCCGGCGCGGCGGGGGCGGTCCGACGCCATCTCCACAGAGTAACCGCGACACCATTTCGCACCTCTCGCAGGTGCGTATTTTTTTCCACCAGATGCGACACCAAGCTTTCTAGCTCGATTGCAATCGCCGCCGATAGGCGAGCGGCGTCATGCCGTAGTGCTTACGGAAGGCCGCGCCGAATTGGGTCGAACCGGCGTAGCCGCACGCCTCGGCGACGGCGTCCATCGGCAGCTCGGTCTCGCCGAGCAACTGCCGGCCGCGCTCGAGTCGCAGGCGGCGGAGCTCCTCGGCGGGGAGCCGGCCGAGCTGCTTCTTGAACTGCCGCTCAAGCTGCCGGCGGGCCATCGGCACGACCGCCAGCACGTCGTCAACAGTGATGCCGCGATAGGCGTGGGTCTGCATGTACCGCAGCGCCTGGACGATCAGCGGGTCGTCGATCGCCAGCACGTCGGTCGATTGCCGGTTGTGAACGCCGTCGGGCGCGATCAGCAGCGGTTCGGCGAGACAGGCGCCCCCTTCGAGCCGCGCCGCGAGGCGGGCCGCCGCCTCGTACCCGATGCGGCGGCTTGCGACGTCGATGCTCGACAGCGGCGGCGTACAGATTTCGCAAGAGAGCTCGTCCGAGTCACCGGCGAGAATCGCCACTTGGTCCGGGACGTTGTAGCCCTCCAGCGTGCAGATCTCGGCCAGGTCCTTGCCGCGTTGGGCGTCGATGGCGAGCACCGCCACCGGGTGCGGCAGCTGGCTGAGCCACCGGCCGACGCGGCGGCGATGTTCCTCGCGGCTGATTTCGCGGCCAACCCGATAGCCGGGGCGGTACTGCGCGCAGCGCTGGCCCGCCGCCTCGACCACCGCGGCGAATGCGGTTCCCCGCCGTTTGGAGTAGTCACGACTCGGGGGCGCGTAGTAGGCGAAGTGCTCGAAGCCCTTCGATCGGAAGTGGTCGAGCGCTAGCTGCGCCCAGGCGTCGGTATCGGTGAGGACGGCGTCGACCCCCTCGGCCCCGACAAAGAGGTCGCCCACATCGACCGCCGGCACGCCACGCTGCTGGATCTGACGCAACAAGAGCGGGGTGGCGAGCCGGGCGATGACGCCGTCGGCCCGCCATGACTCGATCATCGCCCAGCTCGGCCCGCGGTCGTGGGACTCGACCAGCAGATTCCACGGTCCGAACTTCTGGGCGTAGCTCGCGACGCCGCGGAGGACGTTGCGCCCCCAACTCGAGTCAGTCTCGACGAGTACGGCGACTTCGGGGATCGGCACAGCGGCGGCCTGAGGCGGGGCAAGGGGAGGCGGCTGCGAAAGGATAGGCGGGCGCCGCGCAGGTTGGTACGGTCGTTTTCGTGGCGAATCCTATAAATCGAATGGATCGGTTCACTCCTTTTTTCCCGTGAGATTCAATTGGCTCGCGACGATGTGATGCGATACGCGGTGGGGATCATGTCGTCGGTGACCGGCGACGCCGTCGAGGCTGCGCTGATCCACAGCGACGGCCGCGACGAGGTCACGCCGATCGGCGGCGTCAGTTCCCCGTGCGACGAAAGCCTCCACTGGGGCCTCGTC
Source organism: Botrimarina colliarenosi (assembly GCF_007859955.1). Classification (GTDB taxonomy): domain Bacteria; phylum Planctomycetota; class Planctomycetia; order Pirellulales; family Lacipirellulaceae; genus Botrimarina; species Botrimarina colliarenosi. The sequence goes on along the minus strand of NZ_SJPR01000008.1, from coordinate 85,205 downwards.
GAGGCGACCCAGAACGACCTGCCGACGACGGAGATCTTGCGGCTCGAGCGGGAGCTGACGCACGCCTACGCCGCCGCCGTCGAGCTGCTGAGAGAGCGCCACCCCGTCGAGATGGCCGCCGCCGAGGTGGTCGGCCTCGATGGCTACACGCTCCGCCGGATGCCATCCGAGGGGCTCTCGCTGCAGATCGGCAACCCGTGGCTGCTCGGCGAACTGACGGGCCTGCCGGTCGTTACGGACTTCCGCCGTTACGACATGGCGATCGGCGGGCAGGGGGCGCCGCTCGAGGCGATGTACCACTGGGCCTTGATGGCCCGCGAGCCCCGCCCCGCCTTGATGGTCAACTTCGCCGCCGTGACGAGTCTCACCTGGCTGAGCCAAGCCAACGACATTATCGCGGGCGATGTGGGCCCCGGCGTCGAGCTCCTCGACGAATGGGTCCAAGAGGTCGCCGAGGCGCCGCACGACCGTGACGGCGCGGTCTCGTCGGCTGGCGTCGTCGATCAGGCGAGTGTCCGCTACGCGCTGCAGAGCCCGTTCTTCTCGCGGCCGTTGCCGCGGACGCCGTCGCGGTCGGACTTCGAGCGGATCGACGTCTCGGGGTTGAGCCCGCACGACGGCGCCGCCACGATCTGCGCCGTCATCGCCGAGTCGGTCGTCTCGGCCGTCGGACAATTGCCGGAACGGCCGCGGCTCGCCTGGGTGACGGGCCCCGGCAGCCGCCACCCGCTGATCCTGGCCCGACTGGCCGAGGCTTTCGACGAGGTCCGCAACGTCCACCAACGCGGGCTCAACCCCGACACCATGCAGGCGGAGTGTTTCGGTTGGCTCGCGATCCGCTACCAGCGGGGGCTGCCGGTCTCGACGCCCGAGACGACCGGCTGCCGCTCGGCCGGCAGCGCGGGGCTATCGACCAAGTGGGACAATATCGACTGACGGGGCGGCGTGAAGCGCCGGGCTTGGTTCGACTTCGATGTGCTCCCGGCGATTGACGTGATTTTGCCGCCGACTAGGGTTGCAAGTGGAACAGCAGGAGCCTCGTCCCCCATGCCGATACATTTTCTCCGTCGCCTCGCTGCGACTCATGCGGCCGTCTTCGCCGCTTGCGCCCTCCCCGTAATCGTCGAGGCCGCCGCGCCCGAGGTCCGCGGCACGTGGCTTACCACGACCGGTGCGGAGGACCACATCCGTACCGGCGCCAACACGGCCGCCGTCATGGCCGACCTCCGCCACATTGGTCTCAACACCGTCTACGTCGAGACCTGGAAGAACGGCTACACGAACTACCCGTCGCCGACGCTCGCCGCGATGGCGGGCCCCGACCGGGCGTCCTACCTGGGGAACTCTCGGGACCTCGTCCAAGAGACCGTGACCGAGGCGCACCGCAACGAGCTCAACTACATCGGCTGGTTCGAGTATGGTTTCGCCGCTGAGTTCGTGGGGACGGGCGGCAACACCGCGACGCCGCTCGGCGCCAAGATGCGCGACAACGGCTGGCTGCTGCGGGACCAATCGGGCCGGCTCGGCAATAGCTCCAACGGTTTCGCCTGGATGAACCCCGCCGTTCCCGAGGTGCGACAGTTCCTGATCGACCTTACGCTCGAAACGGTTGTAAACTACGACCTCGACGGCCTGCAGTTCGACGACCGGCTGGCGTGGCCGCGCGAGTTCGGTTGGGACGCCACCACCGCGGCCCTCTATCAGCAAGAGACCGGCCGGTCGCTGCCGGCGAGTGTCGACGACGCTAACTTCCGCTCGTGGCGGCAGGACAAGGTCACGCTGTTCGCCGAGGAACTGACCGCCGCGGTCCACGCCGTGCGGCCCGACCTGCTGCTGTCGGTGAGTCCGTCGATCACGAACTTTTCCGACGTGAACTACAACGCCGAGTGGCCCGTCTGGCAAGACGCGGGGCTGTTTGACGAGTACGCCGTGCAGGTCTACCGCGACAATTACGCGTCGTTCAACGCGACCCTCACGGGCCAGGTGAACCAGTTCTCCGTGGCGGAGCGGCAGGAGCTCGTCGTCGGCCTGCGTGGCAACGGATCGGGGGCCAACACGCCCTACGCCGATGTCGAGGCGATGATCGAGCGGACCCGCCAAGTCGGCGCCGGCGGCCATGCGCTCTTCTACAGCAAGTTTGTCCGCGACGAGTTCGCCGACGAGCTGACCGCGTTCTACGACGTGGCGGAGCAGGGCGAAGCGCTGAACCCGCAGTTCGGCCCCGGCCACCGCGCCGTGCCGGTCGTGGCCTCGGCCGCGGGCGTCAACCGCTGGAGCGTCGAGATTCAAGAAGGCAGCGCCTACAGCCTCATCGCCGAGATCGGCGGCGAGTGGCGGGAGCTGTCGGTCGGCTACTTCCCGGCGGGCGAGCGCGAGCTGACCGTCTTCGGGGCGACCCGTGTCGAGCTGCTCGCCGACCGACGCCCTGTCGAGCCGGCCGACTTCAACGGCGACGGCCTCGTCAACGCCGCCGAATATACGATCTGGCGCGACACGTTCGCTTCCATCACCGACCTCCGTGCGGACGCCAACGGCGACAACTTCGTCAACCTACTTGACTACGACCTTTGGTCGGGCGGCTACGGCTACACAGCGCCGACTGCGACAACGGTCCCCGAGCCGTCGTCTTGCTTCCTGCTACCGATGCTGTTCCTTGGCGCCGCTGGAATAACCACCAAGGAACGAAGGAACTAACGACCATGTTTTGTAGGTTGCTCTTCGTTCCTTTGTTCCTTGGTGGTTCACTCTTTTCGACCACGCTTGCCACGGAGCCGGTGCGCGGCGTGTGGCTCGCCCATCTCTCGAAGGGGGGGCAGTCGTCCGGCGATTACCTCAAGTCGGTCGTCGATCGCTGCGACGCGGTTGGCGTCAACACGATCTACGTCGTCACCTGGAATCGGGGCGTCACGCTCTATCCCAGCGAGCTGATGCGGCGTGAGTTCGGCGTCACGATCGACCCGCGGCTTGAGGGAAGCGACCCGCTTGCGAAGCTGATCGAGCTGGCCCACGCGGCCGACATCCGTGTGGTGGCGTGGTTCGAGTTCGGCTTCAGTTGCAGTTATCACCACCCCGAGGGTGGCCCGCTGCTGGAGCGGCGTCCCGAGTGGGCCGCGCTCGACCGCCAGGGCGCCCTGGTGAGTCGCAATGGCTTTCAGTGGATGAACGCGTTTGACCCAGCCGTGCAAGACTTTCTGCTAGCGATGCTCAAAGAGGTCGTCATCAACTACGACATCGACGGCGTGCAAGGGGACGACCGCCTGCCGGCCCTCCCCAACACGGGCGGCTACGACCCGCTCACGGTCGCTCTTTATCGATCCGAGCACAACGGCGCCGCCCCGCCCGACGATCCCAAGGACGCCGACTGGATCCAGTGGCGGGCCGACAAGCTGAGCCGGTTCGTCGAGCGCGCCTACCACGAGCTCAAGGCGCTCGACCCCGAGCTGTGCGTCTCGTGGGCGCCGAGCGTTTGGCCCTGGAGCCGCAACAACTACCTGCAAGACTGGCCCCGCTGGGCGCGAGAAGGATGGGGCGACGAGTTCTGCCCCCAGGTCTACCGCCGCGACCCGAAGTCGTACCGCACGACGCTCGCCGCCATGAAGCAGCAGGTCCCCGCCGAGGCCCTCTCCAAAGTGTTCCCGGGCGTGCTCATCGCGCTGGGCGGCGGCTACGACCTGCCGAGCGAGAAGGTCCGCGCGATGGTCGAGATCAACCGCGAGCTCGGTTTCACCGGCGAAGTCTTTTTCTACTACGAAGGGCTGAACGAGCACGCAGCGGTGTTTGACTCGTTGTACAGCGAGTGAATCAATGAGTATCGCTGAAAGTGCGGTGGCCGGTGAAACCGGAAAGACTTCGGCAGTTCCTTGCCTGACTTTAGAAGAGCAGCACCTCAGCAGGTTGGGCCCCCCTGAACGTGCTGAGAAGTTTCACGCCGGTACGTCGAAGAACTTGGCCCAAAATCGCTGAGGTTGGGCACACCGCTGTTAGTTAAGAGGCAGCCGCATAACGTCAAGGATAACCGGGCCGGGAGTTGACGTGAACGAGCGAAGCGAGCCAGCCCGACTTTTCCGGCTCCGGCTCATCCGTTTGTTAAGTTGCGATCATTTTCGAGCAGTCCCCGAACAAGGAATGATTCGAATGAAGGTGCAAGTTCGTGAACGCCACCGAAGTCATGATCTTCAACGAGTATGCTACCGGTTGCCCGATCAATACCAAATGGATTTCCGGCACTGTCCCAGCCGATGATGAAAACGCCACGCATCGACCAGCCGTCATCGCCTCGCGTTTCATTTGCGTATTTTTGATGCGTGATTGGTAGTTCATTTATGCCATCGACCCATTCGGAGCCAATTGTTCCGCCGCCACATTCTGTCAGGAACCATCTGAATGCATCGGGCATTCGTCCGAATTGGGATTCAAAGGCAGTAATTTCTGAATCGGAAGCAGGCGGGAACCGGCAGCCGCCGGGCAGGGCGTTAAAGGCGTCGCGCAATTCTAATTTTAGTGCGTCATACATGGGCAACACGCGGCAGATTACCAAAGCAACATACTTGTTATTAGACACAAAAAATGTAGATAAGTCCGCGCAGGACTGCTTATCCAAAAAAAGCGTAAATAAGACTTCCATCAATTGTAGCAAAACCGCACGCCTTTTGTGCCCCCGAAACTCCCCGCGGGGGTCATCACGTACCGCAATCTGGTGGGCGTCTACGCCGCAGAGGTTGTCACAACCTCGGCCAGTTTCGGAACGCCTGAACCTGCCTCAGCTGCATCGTTCTTAGCGGGTTCAGTATCGCAGAAACTGCCGTCGGGGGAAATCACCTCGGCGCCATTCGCCCGGGGGTCAATAATCCACCGGCGCGAGAAGCCGTCACGGCTAAAGGCGCCGAAGTCAATCAAGTGCCACGGCGGCGTTGAGTGCAAGAAGCCGTAGCAACACGCCCGCCGTCGGCACTAACGCCGCTCGCCCGCGCTGTCCGCGTCGAGCTGGCCCATCCGTCGATCAAAGAGCCGCGCGAACCACGCGCCCATCGCCACCGTGACCGCGGTGAAGGCGGCGGCTTCGGCCCAGCGGCCGACGAACAGGTTCGACGCCGCCAGCACGCCCGCCGAGATCGCCACCGCGCCGATGACCGCGACGCCGAGGCCCGCGATGAGCAGGCCTTCGGGTGGCGGCGTCCAGGCGGAGTCTTCCGCGACGCACGCCGCGCGGACCGGGGACCACGCCCCCATCGGGCGGGCGCGGCGATAGAAGGTCTTGAGAATCTCCATCGGCTCGGGCCGCGTTAGCAGGGTGACGGTGACCCAAGCGGCGAAGGTGATCGCCATGCCGACGGCGGCTTGCAGCATGTCCATCCCTTGGGCGGCCGACTCGCCGGCGGCGCGGGCCTCGGCCCAGGCGGGGAAGGCGCTGAGTACGCCGGAGATCGCGACCGGGCCGGCCGTCAGCCCCCCGAGCAGCACATAGACGCACGGCCCACCGACCATCGCGGTGAGCCAGCTCCAGAAGTTGACGCGCCACCACCACCACTGCCCCCAATAGACCGTGGCGGTCGCGCCGTACATGCCGGCCAGCACGATGGCGATGCCGATCAGCGAGTCGGCGTTGAACGTCACGGCGACGCCGACCGCCAAGATCGCCAGCATCAGGACGCGGCCGGCCCAGACGGCGCCCTTCGAGCCGGGCGCCAAGAAACTCGCGTGGGGAAGGATCTGCCGCGCGACGTCGTTGACGAGCGTTTGCGATCCATAGCTCAAGTGGCTCGAAATGGTCGACATAACGCTCGCCAACAAGGCCGCCAGCGCGACACCGTAGAGCCCCGCCGGCAGGTACTCGTCGAGTAGCAGGGCGTAGGCGGTCTCGCGCTGCGAGGGCTCGGCGAGGTACAGCTCGGGGTGGTTCACCAACAGGCCGAGCGACGGCAGGGTCAACAGCAGCAGCATCACAAACAGGCCGATCACCGCCCAGACATTCATGTGGGCCGCGTCGCGGTCGCTTTTGCAAGAGAAGAGCCGCTGGCCTTCGAGATCGACCGATCCGCCCCGACCGACGGTTGGGACGATCAGCCAGGCGAGCACCACCATCGGCCCCAGCACACGGTGTCCCCAGACGGGCCACGTCGAGAGGACCTCGGCCGAGCGCTCGGGGAGCGACGCCTCGATCGCCGCTGTCAAACCCGCGGGCCCGCCATGCATCCAGAGGACCGAGACGAGCAGCACGACGCTCGACGCGACGATAACGAGCGTCTGCATCACGTCGGTGACCACGACGCCCGCGAAGCCGCCGATCCAGACATAGATCATCAACACCGGCAGCACGATTGATAGCGTGATCGTCTTCGGGTCGGTGACGCCCCAGTCGGCGGCGAGGGCGTCGTCGATGCCGAAGGCGGGCCCAAAGATCTTGTGGACCCCCAGCAGCCCGGCGCCGATCCAAGGCGCCATGTTCACGCAGACCGCGAACAGCGACGAGTAGACGCGGACGAAACGCGTCCGCTGCCCGCCGAACCGCAAGGCGTAGAATTCGGGTCCGGTCCGCACGCCGAGCTGCCGCCAGCGGACCGCAAAGATCACCGCCGCGATCATCCACGCCAGCGCGAAGCGCGGCAGGTAGAAGAAGGCGATCGGCAGGCCGACCACCACGGCGAAGCCGCAGTAGGTGGGGCCGACGTCGGCGTTCAGGGCGGTGGCCGCGTACGAGATGCCGTTCACCCAGCCCGGGACGCGGCGGCCGGCGAGGAAGTAATCGTCCTCGGAATCACTCTCGCCCGCTGCCAGCGGGCCCTCTCCCTTGGGCGACCGAAAAAAGCGGCTGGCGACGATCCCGAGCGCCAGGCTGCCGAGCAGATAGACCGCGACCACCACTTGGTCGCTGAACTGCGCGGCGGCGAGCAGGGGCAAGGTCGTCTCCGATTCAGTCAACGATAGGACGGGCCTTTGTAGAAGGCGTCTCCGACGCCGATGACGTCGTGCGGACGTTACTCGGCTCGCCGCGCGATATCGGCGTCGGAGACGCCTCCTACAGAAGATGCTTCAGCTGGCTTACAGCGTTACCGGTGAGTTCGTCTTGTCCGACTTATAGATCGCATCGACGATCGCCTGCACCTTGCGACCTTCCACGGGAGTGGCGCCGACGCCCGGCGTGCGCGACGCAACCGCTTCGGCGAAGTCGGCCATCTGTAGCGACATCTGGTCGACCGCCGGGAGGGTGAGTTTGCTGTCGGCGTTGCGGCCGGCGATCTGGCTCCGTAGTAAGAGGTGGTCGCCGAACAGCTCGAATGACAGCCCGCCGCGATCGCCCAGCAGCGCGACCATCGAGTCGGGAACGGTCCCCACCGGCAGGTTACACGCCCAGGCGACTTGGAGGTCGAGCGTCGCACCCGAGTCGAACGTCACCAACGCAGTGGCGTAGTCGTCGACGTCGCAGACGCCGTCGTAATTCGGCGGCCCGGCCCACATCAACTCGTACAGATACTCTTGCATCGTGACGCCGAACTTGGCGTAGGCCTTGCCGCTCACCGCGACGGCGGTCGGCTGCCCCAGCAGGTGCAGCCCCAGGTCCAGGAGGTGGACGCCGAGGTCGATCAGCGCGCCGCCGCCCGACATCGCCTTGGTGGTGAACCAGCCGCCGAGCCCCGGCACGCCGCGTCGCAGGTAAAGATGCGCTTTGGCGTGGTAGACGGCGCCGAGCTCCCCCGCATCGACCACGCCCTTAGCGCCGGAACCGACCGCCGTAAAGCGGTGCGTGTAGCCGATCTGCAAGACGCGGCCGGTCTCTTCGGCGGCGGCGATGAGCTCGTCGCACTCCGGGGCGGTGAGGGCCATCGGCTTTTCGAGCAGCACGTCCTTGCCGGCCCGCATCGCCTCGAGGGCCATCGGGCGGTGGAAGCAGTTTGGCACGCCGATGACGATCGCATCGAGCGAGCTGTCGTCCCACAGGCTCTTGGCGTCGGAGCCCGACGCGGCGTCGTAATCGCCAGCGAGGGCGGCCGCCCGGTCGGCGTCGCGATCGACGACGCGGCCGACGTCTACCCCAACGCTGACCGCCGCGGCCGCGTGCTTTGCCCCAATCGCCCCGGCGCCCAGAATCCCCAATCGCATCGCCAACTCCCGTGTTCCGCCGGCCGACTAACTGGACGCCCCGGTGCGGGCGCAAGCGGGACCGGTTCCAAGAAATGTGGTGGCGCGCCGCGTAGAACGCAACGGGGCGGACGCGCAGCGGCCTCGGTTCGTAGCGCAAAACGACCGCTAGATCGCCACTCAAAGCCGGCGGGCGGCGGGATTCTTAGCCGCCTCGAGCACGCGGAGGACGGCTATGGTCTCTACCCGCGGCACGAGGGCGCAGCCGGCGTCGATGGAAGGGTCGCCATCCGCCGGCCGCTGAACTCGTGCGACACTTTGTCACTGAAGTGCAAAACGGCACAAAAAAAGCCACCACGCCCCGGGGGGGGGCATGGTGGCGTCTTCGAGAAACTCGGAGGCGGTCTCAGCGATCAGCGTTCGATCGACTGCGAATCGGAATCCGACTTGCTGGCCTCGAAGGCAACCAAGATCACCTTGTCGTTGACCTTAACGATCCGTCCTCGCGCAGAGAGTTGCTCACCCTTGGAGAGCTCCAGGGGCAGCTTGTCGGGCGCACCGAGATCGACAATCAGCTTCTTGCCATCCTCGGTGTTGAGGTACGCGTGCTGGCGCTCCGTCCCCTGGACCTCAACGGTGGTCAGCGAACGGATGTCGCCCGTCACTTCACTTAGCCCGTTCGAGTCGGCCTGCTGGGGCCTGACCCGCGTGCGGTTGCCGTCGTTAATAACGAGCATCCGGCAGAGCACGACCGGCTGGCCGCCCCTGGCCTTCACGACGGGGCCGCGAACCTTGCACTGGTCGCCCGGCTCGCAGGTCATGTCGAGCTGCTCGGCGGGACCGAGGTCGACGAGGACTTGGCGTCCTGTATCGGTGCGCAAGACCATGAGCTGACGCTCCTCGCCGCGTACCGTCGCCCTCCGCTTGGACGCGACTTTACCGGAGAAGGTCGGGGACTTCATTGCGGTCTGTGAATCCTTCTGCCGCTGATTGCGGCTCGCCTGCTGCGAGTCGGCTCGTTGCACGCCAGTCCGGCGATCGATTTCGGTCGTCTCACCATCGTGCTTCACACGGCTGGCGATGAGGATCCGCTTGTCGTTCACCTTAACCGGCGCCCCTTCGACCGTAACTTGATCGTCTTCGGAGAACTCGGTTGCCAGCTTGTCCGCCGGACCTAAATCAACCAGCAATTTGGCGCCTTCCTCAGACGATCCCTCTTCCGTCTTCACCGTCGCGAGAAGACTTGTCGCTCCCCGGTTCTCAAACTTCCGAGTGCTGACGATCGTGCCACGAACCTTCGAGTTGTTGCGGTTTGGCTTGAAGGTCTGACCACTTATCTTCGCTGATTTCGCAACGAGCAACCGCTTGTCGCCTACTTTGACGACGGGACCGGTCGCCTGGACCTCCGTCCCTTCCGCGATGTCGAAGTCCTGCAGCGCCTCGGTCGGGCCTAAATCGACGGTGCTCTGCTTATCTTCACCGCCGTCGAGGCGCACTAGCAAGTGCTCGTTGCCCCGAACCTTGACCTTTTTGACATTGGCGACCGTCCCCTGGGTGCGTCGGGCCTTAGATTGCATCGACTCGCCCTGCTCCTTGCCTTCGGACCGTTTGTCGCCCGAGGCGTTATTGAAGCTGTAAAAGTCGACATCCTCGTAAATGCCGTCGCTGTTCCAGTCGCGATACGTGAAATAGGCGTCGTAGTAGCCATCGTTGTCATAGTCTTTGTAGGTCGTGACGTACTCGTAAGAACCGTCGGCGTCCCAGTCATTGTAGTACGACGGGCCTTTGTTCCAGTACCAGTAGTCGTAGAACCAATCGTCGTTCGCGTAGCGATCATCGTAACCGTAATCCGACTCGTAGCCGTATTGGGTGTCGCCGTACTGGTCTTCGTAGTGCCCCCCGTAATCGAGGTCGCCATCGACGTCGTAATGATAGCCGTAATCGTACTCGTAGTCGGTCACCGTCGCGTCACTGTCGGCTTCTGACGTGTCGTTAGCAGCAGTGCGGCGATAGTCGTTGCCGTCGAACCATTCGGTGATGTCGTACCACGGCTCTTCTTCGTAGTACGGCGTCTCGCTGTAGTCTTCCGCGGCCTTTGCAGGCATTGCAATTAGTGGCGGCGCCAGGAGGGCGCATAGGAATACTCGCCAACTTGATAAAGTCATGTTCTCACTCCTCGGGGATAGAGGGTTTGGATGGGCGCCGTCAATCAACCCCCCGCCCGACGTCTCGGGTAACCTTTGATGGAGGCGAGCGGCGCAAAGAAGTTGCCGGCTAGTTACCGCCAAAAGGCCGCAAGCTGCATGCCAACCGGTGAGCACGCACCTCTGATTGCGCCGGTTAGGTTCGTACGGCCCACCTATCACCAGCGCGAGGAGTAGCTCAACGACGCCGATGTGCTGGTCCTCAGCTCTTACAGGCAGGCGATGATGGGATTGAACCGTTGGTCCTTCCCCGATCTCACAAGGTTGCGCCCAGCGACTAGTTCCGCGAAATGCGGACCCTTTCGACAAAGGGTCGGCAGACGCGCGATTGAAAGAAGACGAACCAACTTGCGCGGAGAGTCCCCAGAGTGGACGAACGATCGCCAACGTCAGCCAGTGCGCGACCCCGCCCCCGCGCCCAGAATCCCCAGTCGCATCGCCTGCACTGGTGGGCGGCCGGCCGACAAGCAGGACGCCTCGGTGGTGGCCCAGCGGCCTCGGTTCGTAACGCAAAACGTCCGCTAAATCGCCACCCAACCCCGGCGGGCGGCGGGGTTCCTAGCCGCATCGAGCACGCGGAAGACGGCCATGGTTTCCTCCCGCGGCACGAGGGCGCGGCCGGCGTCGAAGAAGTCGAGGATCGCCGCCGCGGCGTCGACAAACAGCTTCGAGTCGTCCACCACGACCTGCTTCGACCAGCGGTCGGTCGTCAGTGTGGCGACGAATGGCACGTGCTCGGCCGCGTTGAAGTCAATGGTCGCCATCCTGCCTCCGCTGAGCTCGATCGCCAGGGTGGGATGGTGCTCGGCGCCGCCGATGACGAGGCGCTGGACCTCGGGACCGAGGCAGCTCACCGCGAGTTCGACCGGGTGGATGCCGTACTCGCCGAACGAGGCGCCCCCCGCCCATTGCGAGAGGCTCACCAGTGGGTCCCTTAGCTTGGCGGTCTCGGCTTGAACGTTGGTGGTCCGCAGCGCCGAGGTGGTTTGGATCGCCACGCCATGCCGGTCGGCGAGGGCGAAGATCCGCTCGGCCGTGGCGGCGTCGGGGGCGAACGTCTTGTCGACGAACGTCGTCTTGCCGTGCGGCAGGACCGCCTCGCAAAGGCCGAGGTGCGTCTCGGGGGTCGAGGGCGCCAGCACAGCGAACGCGTCGACCGTCGCGGCGAGGGCTTCGATCGTGTCGAAGTAGGGGAGTCCCTTCTCCGCCGCCCACGCCTTGCCCTTCTCAGCTTGTTGGGCGGTGACGCCGGCGACTTCCCAACCCCGCTCGGCGAGGGGGCCGCGGAACGCCGCGAGGTAGGTGTTGGCGTGGAAGTTATCGAGGTCGTCGTCGACGAAGCCAATCCGCTGAGCGCTCATAGGGGCCGGGTCCTGGATGTCGGAGGGACCCCTCAGAGTAGGGCGGCTCGTTGCCGTCGCCCAGTCCCGATCGCCTCCCGCACACGGCCGGCCCTATCAGGACGCCCCGCCTCAAACGGCGAGGACGACCTTCTCCGCCGGCTCGACTTCGCGCACCGACTCGCCGGCGGCAGGTTCGGGCTCGAACCACCCGCCAACGACTTCCTCGTCGTAAGCGGTCAGCTTGTTGAGGCCATCGAGCGCGGCGACCTTGTAGGCCTCGGCCATCGTCGGATAGTTGAAGACCGAGTCGCGGAAGTAGTCGAGCGTGCCGCCGAACGCCATCACGGCTTGGCCGATGTGGATGATCTCGGTCGACGACTCTCCAATGGCGTGGATACCCAAGAGCTGACGCGTTTCGCGGTGGAACAGCAGCTTGAGCATGCCGGACTCGTCGCCGGCGATCTGGCCACGGGCGATCTCGCTGAACCGTGCGAGGCCCACCTCGTACGGCACATGGTCGGCGGTGAGCTGCTGCTCGCTCTTACCGATCGAGGAGATCTCCGGAACCGTGAACAGGCCGTAAGGGATCTCACCCATCTTACGCGCAGGGACGCCGAAGGCGTGGCAGACCGCTTGACGGCCTTGCTCCATCGACGCGCTAGCGAGCGCCGGGAAGCCGACAATGTCGCCCACGGCGTAGACGTGCGGCACGTCGGTCTGGAATCCGTCACCGACGACGATCCGCCCGCGGCTGTCGGGGGCGAGGCCCGCCGCCTCGAGATTGAGCGACGCCGAGTCTCCCTCACGGCCAACGCTGAAGAGCACCGTTTCGCCGAGGATCCGCTTGCCACTCTCGAGTTCGACGGCGACCGAGTTGACGCCGACGCGGCGCACCTCGGCGACATTCTCACCCAGGCGGAACGTGACGCCCATCGAGCGGGCGTTGTAGACCAGTGAGTCAACGATTTCGCGGTCGCAGAAGTCGAGCAGTCGATCGCGGCCGTCGATGATCGTGACGCGGACGCCAAGCGTCGCCATCATCAGGCCGTACTCGACGCCGATGACGCCGCCGCCGACGACGATCATCGACCGCGGGATGTGGTCGAGCTCAAGGAACTCGTCCGAGTCGAAGACCGTGCGGCCATCGAACGGGATGTGAGGGGGCCGCGCCGGCTTGGTTCCAGGGGCCAACAGCACTTTGTCGGCCTCAATAAGAATCGGGCCCTCGATGTTGAGGACTTCGATCGTGTGCGGATCGACAAAGCTCGCTTCGCCAACGAGCGTCTCGACGCCATTGCGGTCGAATTGGTCCTGGATGACGTCCCATTCCCGTCGCGAGACTTGGGCGAGCTTTTGCCGCAGGGCGTCCATGGTGATCGACTTCCGCGAGCGGTACTGGTCGCCGTAGACCTCGCGCTGGCGGAAGCCGGTGAGGTGGAGGATCGCCTCGCGCATCGTCTTGGAGGGGATCGTCCCGGTGTGCAGGCAGACGCCGCCAACCAGTTCCTTCTGGCGCTCGGCGATCGCGACGCGCTTGCCGAGCTTCGCGGCGCAGATGGCCGCCTTCTGTCCACCGGGGCCGCTGCCGATCACTACGAGGTCGAAGCTATTCACGTCGGTCGCCTTTGCGTCATTTGCGGAAAGAAGGGTCCGCGTAAACGTAGGGCGAGAAGGGCGGCGCGTCGGCGAAGTGGGAGGCGCGCTCCCGAAGAGGGGCGCCGAGTATTCCGATTGTATTGGCTGGAGGACCGTTATGTGGGAGACCCCTCCCCCTTCGGGCCATGGCGTCGATTCAATCGGCCAGGAAGGCGACGATCCCGTCGGCGTCTTCGAGTGTCTCGACCAGCAGGTCGGGCCCGGCGGCGGCGAGCACCTCGGCGGGCGTGTGCCCTGTCGGCGCGGCGACGGCTAGAGCGCCGACCGCGCGGGCGCAGCGGATGTCGTTCGGTGTGTCGCCGATCACGACGATGCGTTCAACGTCTGACTGGCCGCCATGACGCTCGCGAGCTCTTGCGACCGCAGTCATGGCGATGTCGTTGCGATCGGGATGGTCGTCGCCGAAGCCGCCGAAAGCAAAACGGTCCCACAATCGGTAGTGCTTGAGTTTGACCTCCGCCGCGGCGGCCACGTTGCCGGTCAGCAAGCCGAGGTGCACGTCGCCGAGCGCCTCGAGCCGGTCGATCAGCTCGAACACGCCCGGCAGCACCAGCCCGTCGCAGCGCCGCACGTGATCGGTGATGCGGGCGACGTAGCCGGCGCGGAAGCGGTCCCAATTCGCCTCCGAGTTCTCGATGCCGTGGGCGAGGAACAGATTGCCGGCGATGCCGCGGTCGCTGCACCCGGCGAAGGGGACCTCGCGCGAAATCTCGGCGACGCCAAAATCCTCGGCAAACGTCTCGGCAAAGGCGTACATCCCCGCGCCGCCGGTGAGGACGAGCGTGCCGTCGATGTCAAAGAGGCAGACTTTCATAGAGACGTTTTTTCACCACAAAGGAACGAAGCAACGATGGTTTGTAGTTGTCGCGAATTCATGGGACCACTTTTTTTATCGCTTCCGTCGTTTCTTGGTGGTTAACTCACCGCAGCGGCGGGCGATCGCGATCGGCTCGCTGCTGGTTGAGCAGGGCGAGGGCCGGTGGTTCTAGGCGGAGCAGCTTGATCAGTTGGGTCCGTGAGACGCCGAGTCGCTCGGCGGCGGTTGCTTCGTCCCAGTCGACGGCGGCGATGTGGTCGAGCGCCTCGGCGAGCAGGGCGGGGAAGTCCTCGTGCTCGGGATTCACCGCGATCTTCCCGCCGCGTGTGCGGCCGGTCCACAGGTCGCTGAGCTCGTCGAAGACGCCTTCGCGGTGCTCGATCGCCAGCCGGACCCGCAGCCGCTGGGTCGCCACCACGCGGTTCTGCTGTTGGCTGCGGCGTTCGTTTGCTTCGGCGGCGACGCCGGTCGGCCGGTGCGTGAGCACGACCGCGGTTTCGACCTTGTTGCGGTGCTGGCCCCCCGGACCCGAGCGGCGTAGCCGTCTCTGATCGCAGTGGGCGAGCAATTCGGCGATCGGCATTTGGGCGGGGTGCATCGGCCGGCCGGGCGGGGAGGCTGGAGGAAGTTCCAAAGCGAAGTCTATGCTCTGGGGTATGCCAGACTCACCCCACCCGCCCCAGCCTACGAGCGTCCCGCAAGAGCGGACGGTCGCGGTCGTTTGGCCGTCGATCGCCGCCGGCGCGTGGGGACAGTGGCTGGGCCGGCTTTATGGCAATCGTCTCGGCGTGCGGATCGCCGGCGTGCCGCTCCTGTTGGGTTGGCTGATCGCGATCGTCACGGCCCCATTGGCCGCGCTGCTTTACCTGGCCCGCAAGGCGCCGCGGAAGCCGCTGGTGCTCTTCGGTCCCGTGAACGCCGACGGCCTCCGCTATCGGCTGACGACGAAGCGGCTGCTCATTGAGAACCCCTTCGAGAAGGACGCCTCGCCGGTCGCCCAGCTGGCGATCGACGATTTCGACGCGGTCGAGATCGACGTGCTTCCGGGACAGGCGTGGTACCACGCCGGCGACGTGGTCTTCCTCAAGGAGGGCAAGGAGCGGCTGCGGTTGGCCGGGACGCCGCGCCCCGAGCCGTTCGTCCACACGGTGCTGAATACCCAGCAGGCGTGCCGCCTACGACGGCCGGAGACAAAGGCGAAAGCGGGCGATGGAAAGCCGCAGCCGAACGTCGCCGTTTAAGCGGGATCAATCGTTTTTCTTGAGCCGCAGGCGCTAGCCTCGGGCAGCGCCACAAAAGTCGAGCGTGGTCCCTCATCGGCCCCGCAATTGCTTCGCCGCCTCAACGGCAAAATAAGTCAGCACGCCGTCGGCGCCGGCGCGTTTGAACGCCATGAGGCTCTCCATCATGACCGCGTCGCGGTCGAGCCAGCCGAGCTGCGCTGCGGCGGCGATCTGGGCATACTCGCCCGATACCTGGTAGGCGAACGTCGGCGCGGCGAACGTCTGTTTGACGCGCGTCACGATGTCGAGGTAGGGCTGCCCCGGTTTGACCATCACCATGTCGGCGCCCTCGGCCAAGTCGAGGGCCACCTCGCGGAGTGCCTCGTCGCCGTTCGCGGGGTCCATCTGGTAGGTCTTCTTATCCCCTGTGCCGAGCGAGCCCGCCGAGCCGACCGCGTCGCGGAACGGGCCGTAGTAGGCCGACGCGTACTTGGCGGCGTACGCCATGATCGAGACGTGGTCGAAGCCGGCGCCGTCGAGCACATGACGAAGATAGCCGACGCGGCCGTCCATCATGTCGCTGGGGGCGATCACGTCGCACCCGGCCTCGGCCTGGACGAGTGTCTGCTTGCCGAGGGCGTCGAGCGTTTCGTCGTTGGCGACATAGCCGTCAATCACCAGCCCGTCTTGGCCGTGGGACGAGTAGGGGTCGAGCGCCACGTCGGCGAGGACGCCCACCGCGTCGCCGAGCTTCGCTTTGACTTCCCGGATCGCCCGGCAGACGAGATTGTCGGGGTTCCACGCCTCCTCAGCGCCGGGGGTCTTGAGGTCGTTGGGAGTCGCGGGAAACAAGGCGATCGCGGGGACGCCAAGCTCGACGGCCTCGACGACCGCCGACTCCAAGAGATCGACGCTCAGCCGGTCCACGCCCGGCATCGAAGCGACCGGCTCGCGGCGCTTGGCCCCCTCGCTGACAAAGATCGGCCAAATCAGGTCCGCCGGCGATAGTCGGGTTTCAGCAACCAACCGACGCGACCAATCGTGACGCCGCAGGCGGCGGAGCCGCGTGGCGGGAAAACTTCCGTATTGCATGCCGAGCCTTGGTGGGGGAGGGTTCTCAACGATTTGAACCACAAAGGAACGACGGAACCAAGGGAGCGATCTTTTCAACTCCGCAACGACGGCTTATTCGGCCCCCCTTTGTTCCGTCGTTCCTTCGTGGTTTGCTTTCAGCAACCTGCCAACTCAATCCGCCATGCCTGAGAATAACCGCCCCCCCGAGATGCACGTCGGACCGTTCCGGTTCACTTCGGTCGGGGTGCGCATCGACGGCAAGCCCTCGGTCGAGGCCTGGAAAGGGCCGCTGCAGTTCGCTCTCTGGTGCCAGAAGGCGGGGCCGTGGTGGATCGGCGATCTGCTGAACGCCGGCGACGACGCTTTCGGCGAGACGTTCTACGCGATGTGCGAGGGCGCCATTTCGGGCGACCAACTCAACCGCTACGCGTCGGTCGCCCGCCGCGTGCCGATCCGCAATCGCCGGCCGAGCCAGAGCTGGAGCGCCCACGCCGCGGTGGCCCGGCTCGACGACGCCGGCCAGCGGCGCTTGCTGGCCCTGGCGGAAAAGAACGGCTGGTCGAGCGAGGAGCTGCGGGCCGAAGCGCGACGGGTCACGACGTAAGGAAATAATCGGAATAAAGTCGCAAAGTGTGGAGCATTACGATATCGTAATCCTCCGTCTCCCGGGGACCGGGTGATTAAGAGGACGACGAAACTCTCTTGGAAAGAGACGATTTCGTGTGGACGGCTACACTTTGGTCCGATGTCAGTCGCTACTGAGAGAGTCTTACCTCCTAAATCGCCTCTTTTACCACCGGCTGTCCCTCCCAGCGATCCGGGCAACGTCCCGTCGGCGGACGTCTCGCCCGCGAAACTCCCTCACCCGCCCGGGCCGGCCAACGTCAATCGCTGGGCTGGGCTTACTTGGCGGCATGCGGTCGAGTTTTGGCTCTCCCCCTTGCAGTACGCCACCAAGCTCGCGCACCGCTACGGTGACCTGACCAGCTTCTTGCTGTTCGCTCAACGGGCTTACCTCGTCAATCACCCCGAGTTGATCCACGAGTACCTGGTCCGGCGGCGCGACGACTATGTCCGCGCGCCGTGGGAGATGCGGGTGGTTCGCCAGCTGGTTGGCAACGGGATCCTCACCAGCGAAGGCGAGCTGTGGACTCGCCAGCGGCGGCTCATCCAGCAGGCCTTCCGCGGCTCGATGCTGCCGCGGTATGTCCAGGTGACCGTCGCCGGGACGCAAGAACGCCTCGAGCGGTGGGAATCGGGCAAAGTCGTCGATCTCGTCGAGGCCATGGCCACGCTCATGATGGACCTGTCGATACGCACGACCACCGGCATCAATCCGGAGGTCATTGGGGGTCCCACTCCCGAGGACCTGTCGGAGGCGGTCATCGAAGGCGCCCATCAGATGAGCCGCGAGATGGCGATCCCGATCACCCCGCCCGCTTGGTTGCCCCTACCGAGTCGCCGGCGGAAACGGGAGGCGATCGCGGCGATCGACGCCTACGTCCGCACGGCGATTCAGATCCGCCGGGCCGATCCCAACGCGTACCACGACCTGCTCGCCGTGTTGCTACGGGCGGTCGACGAAGAGGGCGACGGCAAAGGGATGAGCGATCAACAGGCCCGCGACGAAGCGGCGACGATCCTCATCGCCAGCGCCCATTCGACCAGTTCGACGCTCGGCTGGTTCTGGAAACTCGTCCTCGCGAAGCCGGAGCTCTACGAGCGGCTTGTCGAAGAGGTCGATCAAGTGCTCGGCGACCGCGAGCCCAACCTCGAAGACGTGCCGAAGCTCACGTACGTGACGCAGGCGCTGAAAGAAACCTTGCGACTCTTCCCGGCGGCCTACGTGCTGTTCGCGCGGATGCCAATCCGCGACACCTCGCTGGGAGGCTACCGCATCTGTCGCGGGGGCTGGATGATCACGATGCCGTGGGTGACGCACCGCGACCCGCGATTCTTTGCCGACCCGCTCACGTTCGACCCCGACCGATTCTCCGCGGAAAGGGAAGGGGACATCCCGAAGGGCGCCTACTTCCCGTTCGGCCACGGGCCGAGGATTTGTATCGGTCAGCAGCTTGCGATGGCGCAGTTGCCGTTGGTCGTGGCGAAGGTGCTCCAGCAATGGCGCCTCGAACCGCAGGCGGGATTCGACGACCTAGCGACCCACCGCGAACTGGCGATCCGCCCCGCGACGCCGTGCAAGGTGAGAGTCACCCGTCGTGACGCGCCACTATCGCGTAAGCCCCGTTGAGAGCGGCCACGCCCTAGCGGAGAGAGCGTCACTCCGCTTCAAGCGGCATCGCCACGACTGCCGTGGTCCAATCGCCCCGGTTGTGGGTGTAGCTGCCCCGCATCCAGACCAGGGCGGTCAGGCCATCGGTGGTGGGCGGAATCAGCGGGCGAAGATTGTCGGCAGTCGAGTTGGCGGTGATCGGCGTCCACTTCCATGGGGCGCCCTCCACCTCGGGGCGACGACCCCGGAACAACTCGTGATGCCGTTTGCCGTCGGCCTCACTGATGAGCGGCTCGCCGGTCTTCGGGTGGGCGTTGGTGGAGATGTAAACGACGTTCACGTCGCGCGGATCGATCGCCGCGAGGCCGGTGTAGTCGTCTTCGGAGGGGTAGAGCCGCTTCCCGGCGAAAGCGATCTCGGACTGCCGCCACCCGTCGCCATCCCAGCGAGCGTAGTGGAAACGGTGGTCTTCACCGCCCTGGCGCTTAGGAAGGCCACGTCCGTCTTTCTGTACCGTGAAGGCGATGACGGGATGACGTTCTTTGTTGAGTTCGATGTCGCACATCCAGGCGACGTTATCGGGGTCGCCCTGAAAGACGCGGGTGAAGTCCCATGTCCGTAGGGCCGTTTCTTGGTTATCGCTCATCGGGCCGACAGCTTCACCGTCGCTGAGGTGCAACTCACCCGCCTCGATGTAGCCGTGGTAGAGGCTGTTGTCGAAGTTGCGGGGGTGGTCTTCGGTCGCAACGAAGTGGATCCGGTCGCCGTCCTGGACGTACTTGAGGTAGGGGCTGTAGCCGTCACGACCTTTCAGGAATCGGCCGCGATAGCGCCAGGTTTTCCCCTCGTCGTCCGAGGACATATAGTTGGGATCGTGCCCAACGCCTCGGTAGATGTCGATGATCTCGCCCGACGACAGGCGGAAGAGATTGGAGTAGGTGACACTGTCCTTTGTAAAGCTGCCCGCCTGCCCCGGTGATATGACGACGAGGGCATCACTCCAGCTCAGCGGGTTGTGCGGCTCGGAATGCCGCACGTAGATATTCACTTCTTGCCCGTGCATGGTGTAGACGGCCAAGAGCCGGTCGCCGTCGATCGGCAGGAAGGCGGGGTTATTGTGGTCGTCCTGCTCAAATTGGCGGTGCATCACCGTGCGGCCCACTTTGAGCGTTTCGAGGTCGAGCGTGGCGATCTCGACGTTGCCCCAATTCGGGTCGGTGCGGCCGGACCGGAAGTCGCCAATCGACCGGATCGAACCCACGACGAGCTTTCCGCCTTGGACGATGGCTCGGTTGTCCATGAACCACGACCACGCGCCGTTGTCGTTCAGTTCGATCAGGCGGCCGGCGACGAAGTTTATCTCATGACCGCCAGAGTTGTCTGACGCGATTCCACCCCGTGTGAGGGCCAGCACAAGAGCCGCCGTGGCGAAGCGGAGGCACTGGAGTTGAGAAACAGGCATCGCTTGGTCTGGTCAGGTGAGAGGCGAAGACGGCGTGGAGTGAGCCCGCCAGTTTAACTACGGCGGCCCCCCAACGCGTACCCTGTCCGGGAAAGCGAACGATTCAATGGGGTCGCGTTCTCTCGGTACGAGAGCGGGTGGCGACGAGGGCGCTAGAGTGGCAGGAGAGTTACGACGTGAGCGAGACGAATTCAAACTTGGCGCCGTCGAAGAGCCCTTTGTCACTCAGCTTGAGCGCCGGGATCACTAGCAGGGCCATGAACGAGAGCGTCATGTAGGGCGCCCGCAGCGGGCTGCCCCACCCCTTGGCGAGCTTGTCGAGCTTGCCATACGCCTGCCCAACTTCTTGGCACGTGCCGGTCGCCATCAGGCCGGCCACCGGCAGCGGCAGCGCCTCGGCGACCCCGTCCTTGTGGCTGGCGGCGGAGAGGCCGCCGGTGTTCTCCATGACGAGGTTGATCGCCGTAGAGAGGTCGGTGTCATCCACGCCGACCGCGATCACGTTGTGCGAGTCGTGGGCGACGCTCGAGGCGATAGCGCCACGCGCCAGTCCGAAGTTCTTGATGAACGCGATCGCCGGGGGGGCGTCGGCGTAGCGGTTGACGACCACCAGCTTGAGCACGTCGTTGTCGACGTCGGAGACAACGTTGCCGGCGTGGACCTTGGGCCTGGCCGCGAGGGCGTTGGTGATCAGCTGCCCGTCGATCGCCTCAATGACGCGGAGCTCCTCGACGCCCGCGGCCGACAACGCCAGTTCCTCTCCACGCACCTCGCGGGCGACGAAGTTGTTCGCAACGGCGGGCTCGATCCGCGGCAGCAGGCTCTTGCCGTTCTCGGCCACCAACTCGCCATCGATCCAGGTGCGGCGGACGTTGAACTCGCTGAGCGAATCGATCTCGACCAAGTCGGCCGGATCGCCAACCCGCAAGAGGCCGACCGGCAGGCTGTAATGATCAACCGGAGTTTGGCAAGCGGCGCAGAGGGCGTCGAAGACGTCGGCCCCTTGGGCGACCGACCGACGCAGCAGCAGGTTGATGTGCCCGATCTCCAACTCGTCGGGGTGCTTGTCGTCGCTGCACAGCATCACCATGCCGGGATGCTCGGCGATGAGCGGCGCGAGGGCGTCGAAGTTGCGGGCGGCGGAGCCCTCGCGGATCGAGATCTTGCAGCCGGCGGCGAGTTTGTCGCGGGCCTCCTCGATCGTGAAGCACTCGTGGTCGGTCGTCATGCCGGCCGCGACGTAGCGGGCCGCCTCCGCGCCGCGGAGGCCGGGGGCGTGGCCATCGACCGGCTTGCCGCGGTCTTGTGAGGCCTTGATCTTCGCCAGGCACTCGGGGTCGCCGCCGAGGACGCCCGGGAAGTTCATCATCTCGCTGAGGTAGCCAATCCGTGAGTCGTCGAGCAAGGTCTCGACTTCCTCGACCGTGATCGTGGCGCCGGCGGTCTCGAACGTCGTGGCGGGGACGCACGACGGGGCGCCGAAGCAGAACTTGAATGGCGTCTGATCCCCCTGCTCGAGCATGTAGTGGACACCCGCGACGCCGAGCACGTTGCCGATCTCGTGGGGGTCGCTCACCGAGGCGACCGTCCCGTGGACGACCGCCGCCCGGGCGAACTCGGTCGGGACGAGCATCGAGCTCTCGACATGCACGTGGGCGTCGACAAAGCCAGGGACCAAATAGCCTTCGACGGTTTCGCCAGCCGGCAGTGGCTCGATGGCGGCGATCTTGCCATCGGCGACGCGGACCTCGGCGGGAGTCACCGTGCGGGCGAAGAGATCGACAACGTTGGAGCGAATCGAGAACGAGGCGGGCATGGCGGGGCGGGTCTTAAACAAGTCGGGAGCGAGAGACGCGAGTATAGCGATGCTGGCGCCACCCCGTAGGGTCCGCTGTGCGGACCGGGCGTTGGATATCGCGGCGGGAAGAGGCTTCCAAACACCGCCAGCGCACGGTCCGCACTGTGGACCCAACAAAAGAGCCACCGCCGCTGCCCCTGACAGCATCGACCCTGACGATTACGCCGACTTTGTCGAAAGTACGGCCCGCTGGGGGACGATAGATACGGTTAGCTGCGACCAGGGGGGCCTGGCGCACGCCTGCCGCTAGCAGACCGCGAGTCGGTCTTTAGTGGAACGCGCGCCAGTCGAATCATGACACCTGCCCCCGTGAGGTACCTGCGATGCGTCGCCTGATGCACGCCCTATTCGGACTTCTCGCCGCTTCCTCCACGATGCCTGCGACGGCGCAGCTTCAGTGGCAGTCGACGGGAGTCCAGCAAGTCAGTCACACCGCCCCGGCGCCCCGCGCCGCGAGCGGCAAGCCGGCCGCCAAGGCGCCGACGGTCGTCCGACAGGCGTCCGCGGTCGCCCCACCGGCGGCGGCGAACCGACCGGCTCCGGTGCGACAAGCGGTTGCCGCGATGCCTCCCGCCCCCCGATCGGGGTCGGCGCCTCGCGTCGATGCGTCGGTCCAGGCGGCATGCGCCACCTGTGGTTGTGCCGGCGGGTGTGGCTGCGGAGGCTCCTACTACGAGGAGCCGGGTTGCGCTGTCGTCGACCCAAGCTGCGCCTACGGCGACCCCGGCTGTGGTTGCGAGCTCGGCTGTGGGTGTGGCGTCGAACCCGGCTGTGGTCTCACCTACGGCGAAACGTGCGGCTGCGGCGACGTCGGTTGCGGCGGAACCTGCGGCATGGGTTGTGGCGACGGCGTCTGCGGCGATGACTGCGTGCCGGTGGTGCTCTGTCTGCCGCCGATCCGCGAGCTGACCCTCTTCGCCGGCGTCCAGGCGTTCAAGAACCCGCTCGACGGGCCGAACCGCGACCGCGGCAACTTCGGCTTCACCGAGGGCGTGAATGTCGGCGGATCGATGTCGTTCCTCGGCGTGCCGGGCGTCGGCTACCAACTCGGTTACCGGTCGACACAGAACCAGCTGCACGGCGACGACGATCTCAACACGGACAGTGGCCACACCCAGCAGTTCTTCACCGGCGGCTTGTTCCACCGCAAACCGGTCGGTCTGCAGTACGGCGTCGTCTACGACCTGTTGCAAGATGAACGGCAGGGGTCGATGGACTTCGGCCAGCTCCGTGGCCTTATCAGCGTCACCAACCCCTGCGGCCACGAGATCGGCTTCCAGTTCGCTTCGAAGATGAACGAGAACACGGTCGCCTTAGGCACGGCGGGGACCGTCACCTACCACGCTACCAATCAGTATCTGTTCTTCTACCGCAAGCACGGCTGCCAGGGGGGCGAGGTCCGCTTCTTCGGCGGCTTCGACGACGACAGCAAGGGGATCGTCGGCTTCGACGCCTCGATTCCGCTCACGGATCGCTGGTCGCTCGCCACCGGGTTCACCTACGTGATCCCCGAAGAAGACGGCGCCGGCATCGGGGCCCAGGAAGAAGCCTGGAATCTCGGCACGAGCCTCGTCTGGCACTACGGCAAGCGGGCCAAGCAGAGCTACTCGGGTCAGTACCGCCCGCTGTTCGATGTCGCCGACAACGGCTCGCTGATCATCGACGACCGGCCGTAAAGCCGGCGAACGCCAACGACCAACAACGACGCCCCGGGCCAATTGGCCCGGGGTTTTTTGTTGGCCGCCTCGATCGGCTTCCGAAAGCGCGGGAAACCCTTTATGCTGCTTGGCTTACGGTCGCTTAGCCGACCCCGATAACGCACAAGTCACAAGCTACGCCAAGGGCCAACGCCTCCGAACCGGCTCCCCCGCACCGGGGGGCCCGTCGTCGAGGCCGGTCGAACCCGCCGAGCCGCCTCGAGCCAGGCCGGCTTCACACGACGAACAAAGCAACTTATGGCAGCCGACAACTGGGACTCGCTTCTCCAAGACCTGGGCGCCAAGCCGGCGACCCCCACGCCGACCGAGGCAAAAGCCCCTGCCCCGACGCCGGAGCCGGAGCCAGCCGCCGCCGAGACGCCGGCGGTCGATCTGCCGGACGATTACCCCGCCCCCAAGCCGAGCGGGTGGGACAATCTCGCCTCGACACTCGGCGTCGCCGGCGCCAAGCCCGCCACGCCGAAGGCGCCGCAGCCCGCCCCGAAGCCGGCGCCACCGGCCGCCAAGGCCCCCGAACCGACCCCCGCCTCGGTGGTCGAAGAGCGGGCTCCACGGCCCGAACCGTCGCGTCCCGCCCCCGCCGCGGTCGACGCCGCGGTTGCCCAGTCCGCCGCGAAGCCCGCCAGCGAAACGCCGTCCGCCGAAGCCCCTGAAGACGAGGAGCCTGCCGCCAAGCCCCGTGGGTTCACAGGTTGGTTCCCCTTTGCCGGCCGCCGCGCCAAGCCCGAGTCGGCCGCTGCGGAGCCCGAGCTGCCGCGCGACCTCTTCGCCGCTTCCGATGACGACGATGATGACGACAGTGCGGAGCTCACCGACTCCGAAGAAGAGGTGGTCGCCACCGAGGGGGAAGAGGCCGACTCCGACGACGAAGATCACACCGAGAAGCCCCGCCGCCGTCGCCGCCGGGGCGGACGCCGTCGCCGCAAGAAGACCGACGACACCGCCGAAGCGACTTCCGAAGAAGACGAGGACGACTCGTCAGCCGCGGCGGACCTCGACGGGCCTTCGCTGGAAGTGAGCGACGACGACTCCGAAGAGTCCTCGAGCGAGGAAGCCGAGGAGGGTGATAAGCCCAAACGCCGCCGCCGTCGGCGCCGCCGCGGACGCGGCCGCTCAGCAGCGGACGACGCCCCCCGTTCTGAGGGGGAGGAGGCCGACGCGGAGGAGAGCGACGATGACGACGACGGTGGCGAGCCGGCGTCCGAGACCCGCGCGCGGCGTCCCCGAACCGTCGAAGCCTCCGACGAAGAGGCCGAGGACGACGAAGACGACGTCCCCGCGATCTCTCACAAGAACATCACCTCGTGGACCGAGGCGATCGGCGTCATGGTCGACGCCAACATCGCGGCCCGTTCCGAACGACGTCGCACCACCAGCGGGTCAAGCCGCGGGCGTAGCGGCGGTGGTCGCAGCAGCGGCAGTCGCAGCGGTAGCGATGGCGGTGGTAGCGGAAGTGGAAGTGGTTCGGAAGGCAGTCGCGGCGGGCGCTCACGTGGCGGCCGTCGCCGTCGCGGGTCGGGCTCGTCGTCGAACGGCTCAGGCGGCGAGTAACGCCCACGCGGGGCTCTGCATCGCATAAATTGCCCACGGATGCCTCTTCTTGGGGGGCGTCACGTGACGAACTGTCCACTCGACAGGCGGGCGATTGCGGCCTCACCGCGCACATTTCTCTTGCTGGCTGGCGAGGGGCGAAGTGATACTAGGGTAAGGAAGGGTCGCAGGAGTTACTTCCGCGCCACACCGCCGGCAGGACGCCTCCCCCCTTCTCCCGCCACTCGCCGCCCTCCGCTCTTTGCCAACCTCGCACGGTGAGCCCCTCATTGGATGGGGGAGTTGGCGGTCCCCGTTCTCGGTGGGCCGTTGTGGTTGAAACCTGTGGTTGAAACCTCCCGCCCCCCTCCGGGCGTTGCGGCTCACTTTTGCAGGGAAATGCAAAGGGCCCCCCTTCGGCGAGTCACGCAGCACTCACGGAGAAGCAGGCACCGCCATGGCTAACGGTAGCGAAATCATCCGCCTGGTGTCGGATCGCCAGGACCGCGACCAGTTCCGTCGCAAGAACTGGGTTGGTTCGTTCGAGGAATACCTCGACATCGTCCACGCCCACCCCGAGGTGACGCGCACCGCGTACCAACGCCTCTACGACATGATCTTGTCGTACGGGGTTGAGAAAGTGCGCATCGGCCGCGAGACCGTCAATCAATATCGGTTCTTCGACGACCCCGATGGCGGTGGCAAGGACGCGGTCTTTGGCTTGCGCGACACGCTCAACCAACTGGTCAACGCCCTGAAGAGCGCCGCGAAGGGCTACGGCATCGAGCGACGCGTGCTGCTGCTCCACGGCCCGGTCGGTAGCAGCAAGAGCACGATCGCCCGACTGCTGAAAAAAGGCCTCGAGCGCTACAGCACCACCGACGAGGGGGCGCTCTACACCCTCGGCTGGGCCGACGAGAACGAGCCGGATAACCCGGACCTCGTCCACTGGTGCCCGATGAACGAGGAGCCGCTGCACCTCATCCCGCAGCGTTTCCGGGCCGATGTCGAGTCACAACTCAATGACGACCGGACCGACGACGACCACCGCGTCCGGATTGAGGGAGAGCTCGATCCCTTCTGCCGGTTCATCTACCAGCAGCGGCTCAGAAAGTACGACGGCGACTGGACGCTCGTCATGAAGGACGTCCGTGTCAAACGCGTCATCCTCAGCGAGAAAGACCGCGTCGGCATCGGCACCTTCCAGCCCAAGGACGAGAAGAACCAAGACGCCACCGAGCTGACCGGCGACATCAACTACCGCAAGATCGCCGAGTACGGCAGCGACAGCGACCCGCGGGCGTTCAACTTCGACGGTGAGTTCAACGTCGCCAACCGCGGGCTGATCGAGTTCGTCGAGGTGCTGAAGCTCGACGTGGCGTTCCTCTACGACCTCTTGGGCGCGAGCCAGGAGCACCGCATCAAGCCGAAGAAGTTCGCCCAGACCGACATCGACGAGGTGATCCTCGGCCACACCAACGAGCCCGAGTACCGCCGCTTGCAGTCGAACGAGTTCATGGAGGCCCTCAGGGATCGGACGGTGAAGATCGACGTGCCGTACGTCACCACCCTCGCCGACGAGATCAAGATCTACGACAAGGACTACAACAACCAGACGGTCCGCGGCAAGCACATCGCCCCGCACACCGTCGAGATGGCCGCCATGTGGGCGGTCCTGACCCGTCTCGAAGAGCCCAAGCACGCCGGGCTGTCTCGGCTGCAGAAGATGAAGCTCTACAACGGCAAAACGCTCCCCGGCTTCACCGAGGAGAACATCAACGAGCTGCGCGAGCAGGCGACCACCGAGGGGATGGTCGGCATCTCACCCCGCTACGTCCAGGACAAACTGTCCAACGCCCTGGTCACGCATCCCGATTCCCGCAGCGTGAACCCCTTCATGGTGCTCAACGAGCTCGAGTCGGGCCTCAAGCACCACTCGCTCATCAACGACGACGAGCAGAAGCAGGAGTACCGCGACCTGCTGGGCGTCGTCAAAGAGGAGTACGAGAACATCGTGAAGAACGAGGTCCAGCGCGCGATCGCCGCCGACGAGGAAGCCCTCATGCGGCTCTGCGGCAACTACATCGACAACGTCAAGGCGTACACGCAGCGCGAAAAGGTCAAGAACGCTTTCACCGGCTCGTACGAAGAGCCGGACGAGCGGCTGATGCGCTCGGTCGAGGAAAAAATCGACATCCCTGACAGCCGCAAGGACGACTTCCGCCGCGAGATCATGAACTACATCGGCGCGCTGATGATCGACGGCAAGCGTTTCGACTACAAGTCGAACGAGCGGCTCCACAAGGCGCTCGAGCTCAAGCTGTTCGAGGACCAGAAGGACTCGATCAAGCTGACAAGCCTCGTCTCGAACGTCGTCGACGCCGAGACCCAGCAGAAGATCGACGTCGTGAAGGGCCGCCTGATCAAGAACTACGGCTACGACGACGAGTCGGCGACCGACGTGCTGCAGTACGTCGCCAGCATCTTCGCGAGGGGCGACGCCAAGCGGGAGTGATGGTTAGGAAGGGAGATGTTGGGGATGAAGGGGGATGAGGTGATGGCCGATCGTGGGACTTAGCCAAACGATCAGGAAAATTTTCCGTAGTAGGTTTTGAAATAAGTGTTGAGTTCAATGAACTTTATTCCTTTATCTCTCTCCAATCCTCTATCCCGATTGAGTACGCCCCTCCAATAGTCCATCCCCTCATCCCCCTTCATCCCCACATCTCCCTTCCTGACGCCACCATCATGTCCCTCCCGATTGACAGAGACGTCCGGCGGTTCAAGCAGATCGTGAAGGGCAAGGTGCGCGAGAACCTCAAGCGCTACGTCGCCCATGGCGAGATGCTCGGCCGTAAGGGGAAGAACGTCGTCTCGATCCCGGTGCCGTCACTCAACACGCCGCGGTTCCGCTTCGGCGACAACGGCAACGGCGGCGTCGGCCAAGGCCAGGGCGACGAGGGGGACGCGGTCGGCAAGGGCAAGGGTCAGTCGGGCGAAGGGGGCGCCGGCGGCGACGCGGGCGCCGAGCACTACACCGAAGTCGATGTGCCGCTGGACGAGCTGGCGGCCCTCCTCGGCGAAGAGCTCGAACTGCCCCACATCGAACCGCGCGGCAAGGCGACCATCGAAGCCCAGAAAGCGAAGTACAACTCGGTCCGCTCGACCGGCCCCGAGTCGCTGCGCCACAACAAGCGGACTTACCTGCGGGCGCTGCAGCGCGAAATCAGCACCGGCGGCTACACGCCCGACCGCCCGGCGATCATCCCCGTCAAAGGGGACAAGCGTTACCGCTCGTGGACGACCGTCGACGAGCCGCTGGTGAACGCCGCGGCGATCTACATCATGGACGTGTCGGGCAGCATGACCGACGCCCAAAAGTCGCTGGTCCGTAACGCCGCCTTCTGGATCGATACGTGGCTGCGCAGCCAGTACACGGGCCTCGAACGCCGCTACATCATCCACGACGCCGTCGCCAAGGAGGTCGACGAGCACGCCTTCTATCACACCCGCGAGAGCGGCGGCACGCGCGTCAGCAGCGCTTACCGCGTCTGCGCCGAGCTGATCGCCCAGCAACTGCCGCCCGCCGAGTGGAACCTCTACGTCTTCCAGTTCTCCGACGGCGACAACTGGGGCGAAGACAACCACCAGGCGTTCGAACTCCTCGGCGAGCGCATCCTGCCGCACGTCAACCAATTCGCCTACGGCCAAGTCGAGAGCCCCTACGGCAGCGGCGAACTGCTCGGCCAAATCGAAGCCAAGTTCGGCTCGCAGCACGAGAACCTCGTGTGCTGCGAGATCGAGGACCGTGAAGCGATCTACGCGGCGATTAAGACGTTCTTGGGGAAGGGGCGGTGAAAGAAGGGAACCGCCAAGACGCCAAGTGCGCCAAGGATCGTCAGGAAGAGGAACCACAAAGGAACGAAGGAACAAAGTAGGGTGGGTCGAGACCCACCAGCATTGGAGGCAAGTCTCCACAGCATTCGGTGGGTCACGACCCACCCTACGAACTACGCGGCGATCAAGACGTTCTTGGGGAAGGGGCGGTGAGAAGGATTTACCGCGGAGATCGCGGGGGACGCGGAGAAGAAGAGGAACCAAAAGAATCGCAGGAACGCTGGAAGCAATGGCAATTGAATGGCTTGAACCCTGGTGGCCTGTAGATGAGTGGAGTGATGAGCAGCGCAATTGCTTTGCGAAGCAGCTTCACAGAGAAGTGGGACCCGACCACCCGCTATACGAAGTCCCAGTTCAGATCGTCGCGAGACATGGAGGTTCTGATACCACCCTGTTCGAACTTTTGGATGATTCCGGTCGCTACGCAGTAGTCCACCTCACTTGGAGACCTTCACAAGAAAAGATGCCTTGGCCAGAGACTGAGATTCACGAGTCTCTAGCTGCGTTCGCAAGAACGGCTATGCATAACGATCATCAAGACTTCGTTGGCAAAGAGGGTGGGTCGAGCAGCTAGTTACCAACTCCGCGGCAAACCCTTCGTTCCTTAGTTCCTTCGTGGTTCCAACTTAAAAATGCCCCTCCACGAGCTAGCCCCGCTGCCGCCCGACCTCGCCGCCATGCAGGTGGAGATCGAGGGGATTGCGCGCTCGTACGGGCTCGACTTCTTTCCGACGCTGTTCGAGCTCGTGGACGCCGACCGGCTCAACGAGATCGCCGCCAAGGGGGGCTTCCCGACTCGCTACCCGCACTGGCGGTTCGGGATGGAGTACGACCAGCTTTCGAAGCAATACAACTACGGGCTCGGGAAGATCTACGAGCTGGTTATTAACAACGACCCGTGCTACGCGTACCTGATGCGGAGCAACATGCCGGTCGATCAACGGCTTGTGATGGCGCACGTCTACGGGCACTGTGACTTCTTCAAATGCAATGCGTGGTTCGCCAAGACCAACCGCAAGATGATGGACGAGATGGCGAACCACGGCAGCCGGATCCGGCGGTTCATGGACGAGTTCGGCGTCGAGCCGGTCGAGGAGTTCATTGACGCTTGCAACAGCCTCGACAACCTGATCGACATCCACGCGCCGCACATCAAACGGCGTGACGATTGCTGTCGGTACGATTTCGACCCCGACAAAAAGGAGAAGCGAAAGCAGCCGGCCCAGCGGTTCGCGGCCAAGGGTTATATGGATTCATTCATCAACCCTCGCGGCGGCGAGACCCCGCAAGAAGAGCCCGAGGGCCCGCGCAAGGTCCCCGAGCGGCCCGAGCGAGATGTGCTGTTGTTCCTGCTCGAGCAGGCGCCGCTGATGGCGTGGCAGCACGACGTGCTGGCGATCCTCCGTGAGGAGGCGTACTACTTCGCCCCGCAGGGCCAGACCAAGATCATGAACGAAGGGTGGGCCAGCTACTGGCACTCCACGATCATGACCAAGCACGGCCTCTCGCCGACCGACTTCATCTGCTACTGCGACCACCACTCGGGGACGATGGCGTCGTCGCCCGACCGGCTGAACCCCTACAAGCTCGGCATCGAGCTGTTCCGCGATATCGAGGACCGCTGGAACCGCGGCGCCTTCGGCAAGGATTACTCAGAGTGCGAAGTCGCCGAGGAGCGTCGCCAATGGGACACCAAGGCAGGGCAGGGCCGCGACAAGATCTTCGAGGTCCGCCGGACGCACAACGACCTGACGTTCATCGATACGTTCTTGACGCTCGACTTCGTGCGCGAGCAGCGGATGTTCAAGTTCGGCTGGAACGAGTCGGCCGAGCAGTACGAGATCGAGAGCCGGGCGTTCCCGAAGGTGAAGGCCCAGCTGCTGGCGAGTCTCACCAACGCCGGCCGGCCGATCATCGAGGTCGTCGACGGCAACTACCGCAACCGGGGCGAGCTCTACCTCGAGCACCGCTACGCGGGCGTCGAGCTCGATACCCGCGAGGCGCAGGACACGCTCCGCAACCTCCACCGCCTGTGGAAGCGGCCGGTCCATATCGCCACGGTGCTCGAGGAAGTCGACGCTGTGCTGTCGTTCGACGGCAAGGCGTTCGACATCGAGAAGGGCGAGGCGGCCGAAGACGTGCAGAGCCTCGACGAGCTCCTCGGCAACGGGAGGGGCGCATGAGCGGTTTGACAGAGGACCTTTTGAGCGCGGTCGATGCGGCGACGGCCGGCGACGTCGCCACGGCCGACGCCAGTGGCGATCGGCTGACCGTTGGCGTCGCGCGGGTCGACGCCTTGGCAGTTGCGTTCACTGAACTGCGGCTCGAGACGAGCCGGCTCGCCGACGCGTCGATCGAGCGGGTCCGTGCGGTCGCGGAAGAACTCACGCGGCGGGTGACGTATCTGCTGGAGCCGCTGACGCCCGTCGAGATCGACCAAGAGCTCGCCGTCGTCCAGATGCGGAGCACCACGCCCCAGACCGATAACGAATCGAGCGCTTACTATGAGCTCTTAGTTCGCAAGGGGGGCTCGCTGTCGCTACGCCGCTACCGCAAGCCGCGTGGCGCGATGCGGGAGCCGATTGAGGCGACCGTGACACGCGAAGTCCTACGGCGACTCGCGGACGACTTCGTCGCAAGCGTGTCATAGGCTCGCAGCGGCGATTGATGTACGCCGGATTTCTAGGCCGACCCGTCGTACTACGACTTCGCTTCGACGATCAGCCGTTTCATCTCACGCACCGCGGCTTCGAAGCCGACCAGCACCGCGCGCGAGACGATGCTGTGGCCGATGTTCAGTTCGCTCATCTCGGGCAGCGCGGCGACCGGCTGGACGTTCTGGTAGTTGAGGCCGTGGCCGGCGTGCAGGCGGAGGCCGGCCGCCCGTGCGGCGGCGCCGGCGCTGACGAGACGTTCCAGCTGTTGCTTGCCCGGGCCGCGGAGGCCGCCGGCGTCGGCGAAGGCGTGGGCGTAGGGGCCCGTGTGGAGCTCGACGCCGTCCACGCCCTCGCCCAGCGAGGCGGAGGCCTCGATCTGCGCCGGGTCGGCGTCGATGAAGAGGCTCACGAGGATCCCGGCTGCCGCCAGCCGTTCGACGCACGTGCCGACACGATCGCGGCCGCCGACGATGTCGAGACCCCCCTCGGTCGTGACTTCTTCGCGGCGTTCGGGGACGAGCGTCACCTGGTGCGGCTTGGTGGCGCAGGCGATGCCGATCATCTCGTCGGTGCACGCGCACTCGAGGTTCACCGGGACCGCTGCGGTTTGCATCAGGACCTCCAGGTCGCGGTCCTGGATATGACGGCGGTCCTCGCGGAGGTGGATGGTGATCCCGTCCGCGCCGGCGAGCACCGCCAGGGCGGCCGCGGTGGCGGGGTCGGGTTCGGTCGTCCGGCGGGCCTGCCGGACGGTAGCGACGTGGTCGATGTTGACGCCGAGTGAGGCCACGGGGCGATGGGGGGTCAAAGGAAGGGCGATCCGAAGGCCGGGAGTCTATCGCGCGGCCGCTCGCCGTGTCAGCGACCGCTGCCGAGCGCCGCCCAGGGGACCGCTGGGGGCGCTGGCGGGTTCGGTTAGCGGGTTACCGAAATTAAGGCGTTTCGGCGGCAATTCCATTGTCCCCCGCCGCAGGGGGCTGACCAGTCCGTGCAGTCGATACAGCCCGACCACTTTGGGCCGAGGGGGAGGGCGTCCGTGAAAAGTGTCACAAGCCGCGACCGGAGGACCGAGCTACCATTCGTAGTTCAGCAACCGTGGCGACGGAGCCACCGGAACGACGATGCCTCCTGGCCGACTTGGCCCGCCGCTTATGACCTGCCACCAACTGGCCGAGCGAATCCAACAAATGCAGCCCGAGGCGACGCCGCAAGACGTCGCGCGGCTCTGCCTGTTGCTGACCAATTCGCAACGTGACCTCGACCAACTCAACGAGGGCCGGTCTTTGCAGTCGGCTTGGCGTCAGGTCGGGCTGCAACTCCAGCTCGCGACCGACCAGCACGCGGCGATGACCGGCGAGCTCGAGGAGCTGGCGTCGTCCGATCCGCGCGAGTTCTCGCCCGAGCAAGTCTGGGTGCTGATCCGCGCGATCAAAGTCCAAAGCCAGGTGCTGCAGATGTACGTCGGCCATCCCGTGCTGGATGTCTGACGACGTTTGAGGCTTGAGGTGAGAGTCGTGAGGGCTGGTGATCCTGACCGGATTCGCTTCGCCAACCTCACCGCTCACGCCTCACCCGCCGGCGAGGCCGCCGATCATCGCCATGGCGACCGTCACGTAGATGACGATCCCGGCGATGTCGATGATGCCGGCGACGAACGGATTGCTCATCAGCGCGGGGTCGAGCCCCAACCGCTGGAACATCAGCGGCAGCAGTCCGCCGCACACGGTGCCACAGACGACCACCAGCAGCAGCGTGGCCGGCACGACGGCGACTTCCACCAGCGTGGGCGCTGTGTGCCCCTCGGGCGCCTGCCGCGTGAGCACCCATGCGCTGACAAATCCTAAGGCCGCCAGGGTCGTTCCCAGCGTCAGCCCCATCAGGAGCTCGCGGCGCAGCACCCGGCGCCAGTCGCCGAGCGACACCTCGCCATCGGTGAGGCCGCGGATGACGAGTGTCGCCGATTGGCTGCCCGAATTGCCGCCGCTAGAGATCACCAGCGGGATAAAGAGCACCAGCCACCAGACGCTGTCGAACGCCTCTTCGTACCGCAGCAGGGCGAACGCCGTCAGCAACGCGGCAAAGAACAGGACGCCTATCCAGACGCCCCGGTTACAGGCGAGCGTGAACCAGTGGGTCCGCAGGTAGCCCGACTCGAGGGGCGCCATACCGGCCGAGAGCAGGGCGTCTTCGGTCGCTTCGGCCCGGAGGACGTCGATGATGTCGTCGTGCGTGATGATGCCCAACAGCCGGCGGTTGTCGTCGACGACGGGGATCGCCAAAAAGTCGTAGTCGGCGACCGTCTCGGCGACCGCTTCCTGGTCGTCCATCGCGAGGACGGTGACGACGTCGCGCTCCATCAGCTCGCTGATCGGCTGATCGGGGTTGAGGTAGTGCGTCACGAGCTGACGGGCCGAGAGGAGGCCCAGCAGCCGGCGGTCGTCGTCGACGACGTACGAGTAGTAGACCGTCTCGACGCCCAACGCTTGCTTGCTGATCTCGGTGAGCGCTTCGGCGACCGAGAGGTTCTCCTTGAGACAGACCACCTCGGTGGTCATGACCGAGCCGGCGGTCCCCTCGGGGAATCCGCGGAGCCGGAGCGTTTCGCGGCGGTCCTCAATCGGCAGCAGCGGGATCAACTCGTCGACGACGTGCTCGTCGACGTCCCGTAGCAGGTCGACGCGGTCGTCCGCCGGCAGGTCGGCCACTAAGCCGCTCATGGCGGCGGCGTCGCCGTCGCCCACGAGCGCGTGGACGAGCGCCGTTTGCTTTTCGGGCTCGAAGTAGCCGAAGACCTCGACGCGGCGTTCCGGGTCGGCGACCTCCAGCACCCGCCACGATTCGCGGGCGTCGAGCCCCTCCATGAACTCCGCGACGCGGGCCGGCATCAGCGCATCGACAAACTCGCGGAGCGACTCGTTGTCGTCCGTGGCGATCATCTCACGCAGTTCGGGCAGGTAGAGCGTATTCAAGGCGACGGTCGAGGGCGGGAGGGGGCGGGACCGACGGGTGGCAGGGGCAAGTCGCGAGGGCATCGGGTCGGGGCGTCTCGGGGGGCGCCGGACGCCCGTCGGCGTACAGCTTACTCGGTCCGCCGACCGAGATGGCTAGGCCCCACAACGCCCCTGCCCGCCGGCTGAAGGCGCCGGCCGTGTCGCGGCGTGCATTGACCACCCCCCCGCCCGGTTATTAGCCTTCAGGCTGCGTTTCCCCCACCCCTCACGCGCCACCCGCCTCTGTGTCTGACGATCCGGTCTCCGATGCTGTTGATTTCGACGCCTGTGAAGTGGCGTTGGGGTATCGGTTCCGCGACCGGGGCTTGCTCGAATCGGCCCTGACGCACGCTTCGGGCGCCGATCACCGGCTCGGCTCCAACGAGCGGATGGAGTTCTTGGGCGACGCCATTCTTGGCGCCATCGTCTGTGAGCAACTCTACGACCATTTCCCCGACTTTCTGGAGGGGGACCTGACCAAGGTCAAGAGCGTCGTCGTCAGCCGGCAGACCTGCGCTAAACTGAGCAAGCGGCTCGGGCTGCAGCCCTTCTTGATCCTTGGCAAGGGGATGACGACCTCGCCGACGGTGCCGCCGAGCGTCATGGCCGACGTGTTCGAGTCGCTCGTCGCGGCGATCTACCTCGACGGCGGACGCGACGCCGCGGCCGAGTTTGTCATGCCTTTGACGCTCCGCGAGATCGAGCATGCGGCGGCCGAAGGGGTCGGCGGCGAGAACTTCAAGTCGTTGCTGCAGCAGCTGGTGCAGCGCGAGGAAGGGACCACCCCCAACTATTGCCTTCTCGACGAGAAGGGGCCGGACCACAGCAAGGTGTTCCAGGTCGCGGTGCAGATCAGCGACCGCCGCTTCACCGGCGCTTGGGGCAAGACCAAGAAAGAAGCCGAGCAGCGCGCCGCCGCCAACGCCCTGGCCGAGTTAGAAGGGGACGAGCCGCCGTACCTGGGCGTCGAGGCTTAAGCGTCGGCGCCTGGCGCTGCGCTGGCCGGCGTTTGGGGACTCAATGCCCCGAGAGCATTTCTTTTCGGTAACGGCGCATCACGTCCGACCGTAGCAAGAGTCCAACGAGCCGACGGCTCTCGCCAACACCAACTTCGACGGGCAAGGTCTCAACGTCCCGGGCGCCGAAGTCGCGCATCGCCTCGATCAGATTCTCCGCTGGGTGGACCGACAGCGGCGCGCGGAGGGCGATGTCCTCGGCGTTCACCAGTTCGGGCGGCAGGTCGCTGTCGAGCACGCGGTGCAGGTCCTCGGCGCGGATGATGCCGATCAGTTTGCCGTCGGCGCCCATCACCGGGAGGCTCTCCATCTCCGGGTGCTGCCGGGCGATCTTGATGATCTCGGCGGCGTTATCCCCGGGGTTGAGCGTCGGGAATTTGCGGACCATCACGTCACGGACCATCACGTGGTCGAGATTGTGCAGGTCGTGCCCGCGCGAGATGTGCTCGCCGCGCCGACTGAGCTTCTTGTAGTAGATGCTCTCGGGGTCGACGATCCGGGTGACGATGCTGGCGACCCCCACCGCGGCCATGATCGGTAGGATGATCTCGTACTGGTCGGTCATCTCGTAAACGATCAAGATCGCCGAGAGGACCCCCTGGGTGGCGCCCCCGACGACCGCCGCCATACCGACAATGGCGTAGACGCCGGGCGAATGGCTGTAGGCCGGCACGATCATATTCATCACCAGCCCGAACGAGCCGCCGAGCGTGGCGCCCAGAAACAGCGACGGCGCAAAGACCCCGCCCGACCCGCCGCCGGCGAGCGTCAGGCTGGTCATCAGCGGCTTGAGTAGTACGAGTGGCGCCAGCCAGAGCAATTCGCTCAGCAAGCGATCGCTCGGCACCCGGACCGCCTTGTCGGGAGCGGTTTGGAAGAGCCCCTGGAAAAACGAGGCGGTTGGCCCCCGGGTTTCGCCGTCGCCATAAGGCCCCTTGTCGTCCCCTTCGATGCTGAGGTGGAGCGAGTGTTCGACCACCTGGTAGCCGACGCCCATGAGGGGCGGCAGCCGCTTGAGGTCTTGCAGGGTCGCCCCTTCGGCGGTGAAGGGGGGCAGCGCCGGGTAGACCGCCCCGATCAACCCGACGATCCCGCCGAGCACGAGGGCCCGCTTACGCCAGTCGGGGAGCCAACGCTGCGAGAGGTCTTCCAGGCCGTACAGGACCTTGATGAATCCAGCCGCCGCGAGGCCCGCCACCAAGCCCAGCAGCAGGTAGCTCGGAAGCTGGACCCAGGCGCCAGCGAACTGGTACTCGAGGTCTTTGAACGCCGGGTTCAGCCGGTGTTCGCCAACGTGCTGCTGGACGACGTCGGCGAGGACGCTCGCTAGCACGATCGGCGTTAGCGACTCGACCGCGAACGAGCCGAGGATGATTTCGCTGGCGAAGACGACGCCCGCGAGCGGGGCGTTGAACGTCGCGCTGATGCCCGCTGCGGCGCCGGCCGCGACGAGGACCTTGATATTCTTTGCCGACAGCCGCAACCACTGGCCGGCCGAGCTGCCGAAGGCCGACCCGATCTGCACGATTGGCCCCTCGCGTCCCACCGAGCCGCCACAGCCGATCGTTATCCCGCTGACCAGGATCTTGACGATCGCGATGCGGGGGCGGATGACGCCGTCGTGGCGCGCCACCGCGGTGATCACTTCTGGGACGCCGTGGCCTTGGGCCTCGGGGGCGAAACGCCGGGTCGCCCAGGCGACGAGCAACAACCCCAACGGGGGGCTCACGATGATCGCCGCGGTCCAGAGCCACGCCATCCCACCGCTGGCGTCGTCGCGGGCTGCCGCAGCGAAGCCGTAGGTGCAGTCGGTGATGGTCTCGAGGAGGAGGCCAAAAAAGGCCGCGCCGAAGCCCGCGGCGACGCCGACGACTCCCGCCACAAAGATGGTAAGCGTTCCGCCGGGGACGGCGCCCCTCTCGGCGAGGGGGCGGATCCAATCAGCAAATCGCTTGTACACGGCGGCGTGGAGAGATCAAAGATCACGGTTGCGCGGCGGCGCGAGACGGCTGCGTAAGAGCGTAAGCGTCGATTGGGGACTTCGCTACCCGAGGGACCGATGACATAGCGGCAAAGGTGGCTGATTCGTAGCAAGTCGGGGTGTGGGGGTGGGTGCGGCGTTTCGTCGCCCCGAACCTGACGCCGCCGCCCATCGTCAATCGTGCGACGCCCCGTTAAACTGCCGGGTCTGACAAGCGTTTTCCGCCCCCGCCCTCCACGCCACGTCCCAACCAGGCTGAATCCGATGTCGACCGCCACCGCCACCGACCAGCGCGTTTTCAATTTCTCCGCCGGACCGGCGATGCTCCCGCTGCCGGTGCTTGAGCAGGCCCGCGACGAGATGCTTTGCCTGCCAGGCGTCGGCGCCAGCGTGCTAGAGATCAGCCACCGCAGCCCGGCCTTCATCGCGATCATCGAGGCGGCCGAGGCCAACCTGCGGACGCTTCTCGGCGTCCCCGACGATTACGCGATCCTCTTCCTTCAAGGTGGTGGGCGGCTGCAGTTCTGGATGACCGCCGCCAACCTGATTGGCGACCTCGGCGCCCAGAAGGGCAAGTCGGCCGATTACCTCCTCACGGGCTCGTGGGGCAAGCAGGCGATGGCCGAGGCCAAGAAGGCCGGCCCGGTGCGGGTCGCCTACGACTCGTCCGCGACGAACTTCGACCGGCTGCCGGCGCCGTTCTGCGAGGGGGCGGCGAAGATGGACCTCGACCCGGACGCCGCCTACGTCCACTACACCTGCAACGAGACCATCCAGGGCGTTCAGTTCCCGACCGAGCCCGACACGGGCGGCGTGCCGCTGGTCTGCGACGCCTCGAGCGACTTCCTGCACAAGCCGCTCGACATCAGCAAGTATGGCTTGATCTACGCCTGTGCGCAGAAGAACGCCGGCCCGGCGGGCGTCACGATCGTCGTGGTGAAGAAGGACCTCGTCGCCAACGCGAGCCCCGACCTGCCCGTCTATTGCAACTACAACACGCACATCGCCGACAACTCGCTCAACAACACGCCGCCGACCTTCTCGATCTACATCGTGAAGCTCGTGACCGAGTGGCTGATGCAGGAGTTCGGCGACCTCAAGGCCGTCCACCATCACAACCAAAAGAAGGCGGGTCTGCTGTACGACGTGCTTGACGCGTCGCCCGACTTCTACATCGGCCACGCCCAGCCCGGCTGCCGCAGCCTGATGAACGTCGCGTTCCGCCTGCCGTCGGACGACCTCACCGACGCCTTCCTGAGTGGCGCCAAGAAACGCAACCTCACTGACCTCAAGGGCCACCGCTCGGTCGGCGGCGCCCGTGCTTCGATCTACAACGCCATGCCGATCGAGGGGGTCGAAGCCCTCCGCGATTACATGGTTGAGTTCCGGAGTGAGCAGGGCTGACGCCAGGGGCGAGGGACGGGGGACGAGGGACGAGGGTCCTGAGGTTCGCGGTCTCTCGTCCAAGCTAGAGGCGAAGCCGATTTCATTTGCCCTCGTCCCCCGTCCCTAACCCCTCGCCCCTCTCGCTTCTATGCCCAGCATCATCGTCCTCGACGACCTCGCACCCGAAGGCCTCGCTCTCCTGGACGCCGCCGAGGGGGTCTCGTACGAAGTCCGCACGGGGCTCAAAGGGGATGACCTCAAGAACGCGCTCAACGAGTTCGACGGCGCCATCTGCCGTAGCGGTGTGAAGCTGACACCCGACGTGCTCGAGGGGAACACCAAACTGCGGGCGGTGGTGCGGGCCGGTGTCGGCACCGACAACATCGACAAGCCGGCCGCCACGCGCGCCGGCATCGTCGTCATGAACACGCCGGCCGGCAACACGATCAGCACGGCCGAGCACGCGATCGCCCTGATGCTGGCGATGAGCCGCAACGTTCCGGCCGCGAACCAGTCGCTCGTCGAGGGACGCTGGGACCGCAAGAAGTTCATGGGCGCCCAGGTCGCCGGCAAGACGCTCGGCATCGTCGGCCTGGGACGCATCGGCCTAGCCGTCGCCTCGCGGGCCAAGGCGCTCGAGATGGACCTCGTCGGTTACGACCCGTTCATGTCGGCCGACCACGCCAAGTCGCTCGGCATCGAGCTGGTCGAGAAGGTCGAGGACATGCTGCCCCGGATCGATTACCTGACGGTCCACACGCCGCTGACCGACGAAACGCGCGGCATGATCAACGACGCGGCCCTCGAGAAGATCAAGCCGGGTTGCCGGCTGATCAACTGCGCCCGCGGCGGCATCTACGACGAGGCGGCCTTGGTGAAGGGCCTCGAGTCGGGCAAGTTGGGTGGCGTCGCCCTAGACGTCTACCCCGACGAACCCTGCACCGACAGCCCGCTGTTCGGCATGGCGAATGTGGTTTGCACGCCCCACCTGGGGGCGAGCACCGAGGAGGCCCAGACGCAGGTCGCCGTCGAGGCGGTCGAGCTGCTCACCGCCTACCTGAAGACAGGCGCCATCAAGTGCGCCGTCAACGCCGCCGCTCTCGACCCGAAGACCTTGGCGTCGCTCCGTGGCTACATCGACGTGGCGCACCGACTGGGACGCCTCTCGCAGAGCCTCACCCCCAGCGGCGTCGGCTCGTGCCGGCTGACCTATCGCGGGACGCTCGCCGACGGCGACACCAAGATCCTCACGGCCGCCTTCGCCGTCGGCCTGCTCGAGCAGGCGATGGGCGATGAGGTGAACCTGATCAACGCCGAGTCGCTGCTCACCGAGCGTGGCATCCAGCTCGTGACCGAGTCGAGCGCCCAGCAAGGCGCCTTCCGGGCCTCGATGACCGTCGATGTCTCGACCGGCGAGGCGTCGCACAGCCTCACCGGCACGCTCTTGGGGGCCGACATGCCCCGCCTGGTGGCGATCGACGGCTACCGCCTCGAGGCCTTCCTCGACGGCTGCCTGATCGTCTTCACCCATAAGGATGTCCCCGGCATCATCGGATCGATCGGCACGGTCCTCGGCCAGAACGGCGTCAACATCGCCCAGATGGCGGTCGGTCGGAACCAGAAGGGGGGCGAGGCGATCGGCGTGCTGAACGTCGATGGCGAGCCGACCGACGCCGCGATTGAGGCCATCCGCGGGATTGAGGCGATCAGCAGCGCCCGGGTGGTTCGGTTGCCCGAAGCGGGCACCGTCCCGGCTTGGCTCGGCTGAGAGTAGCGGTCGAGTCATCGGGTCGAACGTCGCGCACAGCGTTTCGCGGAAGCTCTGTTCGGGGCGTTTGACCCGCAAGGGTTGTGCGACCCGTACGGCGTGCGGAGTAATCCGTCTCGCGCCCATTGCGCTTTCTGTCGTGCGCCATCGATAGCGACCGATAGTTCGGGAGTCCGACCGCGTCGCACTCCCCGGCGGCGCTCCCCCTCCCGCCGAGCCAACCGCCATGCTGACCATCGACGCCCCGGCCACGCAGGCCGCCTCTCCCCTCCACGAAGCCGTCTCCGCCGCCCTGGCGTCGAGCCCTTACGTGGCCGGTTCGCGTGTCCGCATCGAGGCGGGAGACGGCCGGGTCCGCCTGCACGGTGACGTCGGGACGTTCTTCGAGAAGCAGATGGCTCAGGAAGTCGCCCGTCGGATCGACGGCGTCCAGATGGTCGAGAACCTGTTGCAGGTCGCCTGGACCTGATCCTTCCGTAGGAGGCATTCCTACGGTTAATTGGCCTACGGTTAATTGGCCACGTTGCCCACGGACCGAACCGCATCTTGTCACAAATGACTTGGTGTTAAACGAGCCTGTGGCCGACGGTTCGCATTGTGACGGTCGGACTACGTAGGGGCCTGCAAAGCCCGCGTGGCGCGGCCGTCTGCTGTTTCGGGGCCTTAGAGTCTGCCCCGCCGGCAATTCCGGAGGCGTAGCGACCGCCCATTCGTCGCTGTGTCGCGACGGGCATTGACGCGCGGCGCGCCGAATGCCGATTCAGCCATCAGCGGGATGGCCCCGTATTCGGCTAAGGGAGGTTGATCGTGCGCGCACGCCTGAGTTGTCTCGTTGCGGTCGTCGCCCTGGCGTCGCCCGCCCTCGGGGCCGGCTACTACAACATGCCCACCTCGTGGCAACAGTGCCTGGGACTAGGGTGCGGCCCCGGCTACCACGCTCCGATGCTGCTCGGGCCGATGATGAAGTCAGGCATCGCGGCCCAGCGGGTGCAGCGGCTGCCCGCTGCACTTACGCCTCCGGCGTGCGGCGGTTTCGACGCGCCTAGCACCTGGATCGATGCGTCGACGTCGTCGAACGGCGGCCCCCTGGGCCAGGTAGGGCCCACGCTTTACCCGTCGTACTAAGCCCTTTCGCGTCGCTGGGTCGTGAGCGGGTACGCCGTCCCGGCTCTCCGAAATGGAAACGATCGCAACGCTCTCCTCGGCTACGGCTCGTTAGGCTGGAAGGGGATTACCCGCTGCCCCCCGGCCCACGAGGCGTCTGCTGTGCTGTGGTTTCTTACGCGTCTGGTGCTGCTGGCGGCTGCGGTCTTGTTGGGCGTCGGCTGGGTCCTGCGTGGCGCCTACCGCACGCGTCGGGCGCGGCGCGAAGCGACGCGCGCCGCCGCTTCGTTTGCGAAGCGCCGCCCGGAGCTCGCCGACGAGTTCCGCCGAGCGGCCCAAGCCACCGGCAAGCCACGCGGGCTCGTCTGGAAGCGGTGCGACTGGCTGCCGGCCGACGCGTTGCTGGTCCGCGACGTGGCGACCGGAGAGCTGATCGCCCTGGTTGGCGTCACGATCGCGTTCGAGGCCGAAGCAGGCGGCGGCATGGAAGAGGTCGAAGCCGTCGGCAATCTCCGCGACGCGACCGCGGTGTTCCACTGGCGCGACGGCCGCTGGCAGACCGAGGGTCGCACCGTCTTCAACCTGTCGCCCGAGCAGACCCGCCAGCGCTACGGCGTTAGCCTGGGCGATGTCTGAAGGGCGTCACGGGTTGGCGACTTCTTGCCACCGGACGATCCGCAGGCCCGGGACGGACTCGCCGTAATAGAGGGTCCGCGCTTCCTCGTCAGTGATCGGCCGATTGTAAAGCCGAACGTCGCGCAGGTCTCCCTCGAAGAGTTCATCCGTCGGCCAGTTGCTGCCGCCGATCCAATTGCCAGTGCGAGGGCCGGCTGTCGGTGGGGCTTGGGTCGCCGAGTGGATCAGCGCGCCGTTGCGGAACAGCTTCATCTCGCCGGCGGAGTTGATTGACATCGCGTAATGCCGCCAAACGCCGAGGTGCAGACCCCCGTCCGAGGTCGTCGAGGATCCGCTGCTGGCGATTCCGCGGAGCGAATTGGTCGTGCCATGCCGCCCCAGATCGATCTCTTTGGTGGTCCCCTCCGCGACCTGCAGGAACTTGGCGAAATTGTTGGTCGCGGTCGGCCGGGCCCAGGCGCTGATGGCTGCGCCGTCGGCGAAGTCGTCGTCGATGGTCGGCAACAGGACGACGTCGTCGTCGCCATCAAAATGCGCCGCCAGCTCGGTCGGCTTGGGGCCCGACTGGGCGAGAATCGGCGATCCGAGGTACGTCCCATGTCGGCTGAGCCCCGACGAGTCGGCGGCGACCGAGCCGCCGGTTTCGTCCAGCTTCCAATGGCCCACCAGGCCGAATATTTCGGCGATCTCGGCGGCGGTCAACTCGTAGCTGTAAACCCGCACGTCGTCGAGCGCGCCGTTGAACCGTTCGGCGGAGCCGGTCCTCGAGCCGAACGTAAGCGTAGCGGCGGGCTCGTTGTCGCAGCTGAAGCCGCCGGACGACACCAGTTGACCGTCGAGGTAGAGTTGGTGCGTGTCCTCGGTCGAGTTGTAGATGGCGACCAGGTGCCGCCATCCTCCCGCTTGCGCGACTCCACTCGCGGTCGTAAACGATCCCGTCGCGGGTCCAGCGAGATCGCAATAGATGGCGCCGTCGGCTTCGGTACGGATTTCCCATTGATTGGCGACCCCAAGCAGCCTCTCGGCGCTCGAAGGCTCGGCGTTTGGCCGGAACCAAAGGGCGACGCTGCCGACTGCTGGCGGGTCGAAGCTTTCGTCGGTGTTGGCGTCATTGGCGCCGTCGAATTCCAACGCCGCGCCGCGGACCCCGGTCACCCACGAGGCGGTTCCCGTGTTGAACGCCCCGTCATGGCCATGTCCCGTGACATCGGCGATCGTCGTGCCGGCGCCTTCGTCAAACGTCCAGTGGGCGATCAAGCCGCTTTGGACGAATTCGGCGATCTCGACGCCCGAGAGGCAGCGGTTGTAGATGCGGGCGTCGTCGATGTCACCAAAAGACGGGTACAACCCCCCGGGATTGCCGACGCCGATTCGCCACGGCGTGCTGGCATACTCTCGAGAAGTCGTTCCCGGAGTGAAGTTCGTCGTCGAGACTAGCTGGCCGTCGATGTAAATCTGGACGGTACCGTTGGTTCGACTCACCACGCCAGCGACGTGATAGAAGCGGCCGGGAGCGTAGGTGGTCTCGGTGGTCACCGCTTTGGCAAGGATGTTCCCGGCGAGCCAGTGG
The DNA here is from genome assembly GCF_007859955.1 of Botrimarina colliarenosi. Classification (GTDB taxonomy): domain Bacteria; phylum Planctomycetota; class Planctomycetia; order Pirellulales; family Lacipirellulaceae; genus Botrimarina; species Botrimarina colliarenosi. Next base: position 41,006 of record NZ_SJPR01000008.1, on the reverse strand, counting down.
TCGATGTGGAACTGCTGTGAGCTGTTGTAGAAGATGCCGAGGTGATTGCCGTTCTTAATCAGGACGGAGTGAGCTAGCTCACTCCCAGTGCCAGAGGGGACGCGCTCCGGTCGGTAGTAAGCCATGACCGTGTAATCGTCTTCCTGGACGTCGTCTAACGGCTCGCTGCTCGGCGCGGTGAAATAGTCCTGCCCGTCGGTGTAGTCGAAGGCGTGGCCGCCGCCGTCCTGCCCGTTCGTCCAGTCAGCCGTTCCGGTGAGCGGGGCGTCGTTCCCCGAGAGCGAGCTGTCGGCCGCAGTCGTACCGGTTGCGTCGTCGAGCTTCCAATGGGCGACTAGGCCGTAGTGCTCGGCGATCTCCTCCGGGATCATCGCCCGGTTGTACAGAACGACGTCGTCCATCGAGCCGTTGAAGTAGCGAGCGGAGTGAGCCTCGTCGTGACCGATCAAGAAGTCGCCTGCGTCCGCAGTGAGTGGCGTCTCGGCTCCAAGGTTGGTCGAGTCGACCAGAACGCCATCGACGTAGAGCTTCAGATCGCCCGTGCCTTCGTCGTAAGTTCCGAGGTATTGCCTCCAACTGGTGATGTCATCGACGTCGTAACTCAGCCCATGATAGCTCCCGTTCGCGTGAACTTCGAAGCGGATTGTTGTCGTGTTGATCACGGGGTGGAGCACGAACTGGTCACGCTTGCTGACTAGCATGCCGTTCTCGTTCCACGTGCTCGTGGTGCTCTTTGCCCAGCAGCCTACCGAGACGGATTCGAGTGAATCCAAGCTGTTCGATGGGCTAACCACGACCTTGCCGGAGCTGCCATCGAAAGCAGCTGAAGTGCCTCGAACACCGCTACCTCCAAGCGTTGCGGAGCCTGCATAGGCTCCGTCGTTTCCTACTCCCGAGCTGTCAGCTGCCGTCGTACCGCTGCTTTCGTCAAGCATCCAATGCCCCACGAGACCATAGAGCTCTCGCACCTCCGTGTCGTTTAGCGCACGGTCATAAACGCGTGCGTCGTCAAGATAGCCGAGGAGTGGTCTGCCGCCGGCAGAAGAATCTCCTAACGACACAGTACGCGTTGATTGGACATCGAGGTCGCCTCCGAATGTGTGTGTCCAGGAGTTAATAAGTTCGCCGTCAACATAGGCACGCATGGTAGTGCCGTCGTACGTTCCGGCGACATGATGCCAACGGCCCGCAGTGACCACCCCCGTGGCCGTTCCGCGCCAGTCGAATCCACCTGTCGAGCGGATGCGGACCTGCAGGGCACCATATTCGTCAACAGCAATTCCCCACTCTTGTGTAGCGGCGGTATTGCCATTGCACTTGATGATCAGGCGTGAATCATTACTTAATGTCTCTACGTACACCCAGGTTGCCATCGTGATATCTCGGGCGACGTCGAATACCCCTGCATCGACGCGATCGGTTGAGCTCGAGTTGTTGAACCGCAATGAGCCGCCGCGCATCGCGTTGGTGGACCACGTTGGGCTATTCACGTGCGTGCCGTCGTTGCCGTTGCCTGAGCTATCCGCGGCGACCGTCCCGCTCGTCTCGTCGAACTTCCAATGGCCGATCAGACCTCCCCCGCTTGCCGCCCAGGCGATCGCTTGTTGAGTGAGGAGTTGACCGTTGGCGTTAAGGGCCGTCCAGGAGACGCTGTTCCACGGCAGCCGCACACGCCGCCCCTTGGCAACGCTGTTGCCGCTGTAGGTGTTGGCCAGTGCGGCGTTCGAATCCATGACGCCGAGACTCATCATCCCAAAGCTGCCCAACCCGAGCGTCGTTAATCCGCTTGCGAGCGTATTGCCGTTCTGCGCGCTCCCCTGGTTACTCGTAAAGAAGCTAACCGTTCCACTCGGCAGACCCGACGTGACCGGATGGGTAGTGTCCACGCTGTAGACGACATCCGTCGCGCCGTCGGTGTAGCCGTCGCCACTAGCAAAGCCAAATTCCGTATCGAGGTCAGGGACCTCCGAGACAACGCCGCAACTCGCCTCGCGGAGTTTGTAGAGAAGATCGAAAGGCTGGATCGTTCCCGACACATAAGCCATGTCGGCCGCCGCTAGGGCGGTATTGAAGTTGGCCTGACTCTCGTTGTCTTGGATCGTAGTGACCGTGTGGCCCCAGCCTTCAAACGAGGTCTTGCGGGCGGCTTCTTCCGTGCTGGGCGAACTGCCGGAGATCACGAGTAGAACGTTAGCGGCGTCCGCTTCAACAACGCACAACAAGACGGCCAGGAGAGAGAGGGCGTAGCGCAGCATGGCACGGTTTCTCTAGAGCCAAAGGGGTCTACCCCTAGGCTACGTTCCTCTGCCTTGTCACTCTCCCGACCTCCGTCATCAGGGGTAGCTCGGCTCCACCATGTGATGCGATTGGGCTGTTTATCCGGTTTGCGCCGGCGCACAAAAAAGGCGCCCCGACCGGTCGGTCGGGGCGCCTCGCGTCACTCCGCAGAAACGCATGCAAGGGTTCAGCCGCGACGGCGAGCCAACCCGGCCAGGCCAACGAGGGCCAGCACCGCAGCGGTCGGCTCGGGGACGAGCGTCAGGCTGATGTTGTCAAACTTGACGCCACCGGCGCCCGAGCCGAGGTCCGAGGGGCCACCCAAGCGGATGATGTCGAACTCGAACGCGGCGTTTTGCGTAACGTTGGCGACGATCGTGCTATTGATGTTGCCGTCTCCGTTGAGGTCAAGCGTGAACGTAACGTTCGAATCGGTGATGGCAGCCGTGTAGGTGTGCCAACCCGTGACCGAAGTCGCATCAGCAACCGGGGCGCCGAGGTCGTCGATGATATTGGGGAACGCGACGTAAACCGCGTCGCTGCCCCCGCCGAACAGAACCGTGCGGATGGCGTAATGCGACGGGCTGTTGTAGTGGCCCATCTCAATGATGTTCGCCCCTGCGGCGGCGCGGAGACCGGCGGTGTTGCGCTCGTTGTTGGAGTTGCCGTCGTCGTAGATGTCGGCCTGGAAGATCAGGGTCTCGCCCGGTCCGGGGTAGACCGAGGGGAAGCTGAGCGAGTTGGTGTTGGCGCCGGTGAAAGAACCGCCCGTGCCGGGGTGGTTGAGCGACTGGCCCGGGTTGCCGGCGGCCGTGTCGAGCGTGCCGTCGCCGAGCGACCAGACGCCGCCCAGAGCGGTGGTGTCGGCGTAGGACTCGAAGTCCTCGCTGACGATAACAGCGGCGCTACAGAGCGCCGGCGCCGCGAGTGCGGCGAGAGTGAGGGTCAGGATGCGTCTCATTGGGTCTACCTCAGGTTGGGATTGAGAACGTCGTGCAATGCCTTCTTAGCCTAATCTCTGTCGCTTCTTAGCCAAAATCAAAGCGTCAACGAATGCGCAGAGGTCTATCGTTCGTACGAGATCGATTCGCCGCCATCGCCAGAGCCCACGGCGACGTACACCTCGGGCTCGATGTCGTCACCGATGAAGTGAACGCTGCCGTCGCCATAGGCGAAGTTCGCTCCGCCGGGATGGAAGCTGCCGAAGAGCAACTCGTTGACACCCATCGTTTCGGGCGCGCCGGGCGGCGGCTGGATGGGGTCGTCAGGCTCCGTGTTGGCGAAGTAGCCGACCTGGTTGAGGTCGGCGTTAGGCGTCATCTCGCCCGTGATGTTCTTCGCCGAGTAGACGACGGTTCCCTGGATCGGCTCGTCGAACCCACCCCACCAGCCCTTCCCGTCACGCCACCGTTGGATCGCCTCGGTGTTGCTGAGCCCCGACGAGGCGAGGATCCAGTACCCTCCAACCGTCCAAGACCGCAGTTGATAGGTCCTCTCGCCGATCAGGAAGGTCTTGCTCAACCCGTCCGAAATCTGGGCGGCCTTCGCTCCCTTCTGGCACTGCATCATCCCGTCGAGATTGACGGCGGCGTAGGAATTGGTCCCCAAGTAATCTTCGCCCTGAACCGCGGTCGTCACGCGGGCCGGATTATCGAAGGTGTCATTACCACGGCTGAATGCGGAGCCCATGACGCCGCAATAGTTCGATCCCTTCCAGCCGTTCCCTTGCTCACTGCCGTTTGTCGCCGCACTGTCGATGTCGGAGGGGCAGACGAAGATCTCCGAGACACTCGTCAGCAGCGGCTGGATCGCCGTCATGTACGCGAGACCATTGCCGTAGGACGCGTTCGTCATCTGCGGGTCGTTCGCTTTCCGGTCGGCGACCGCGCTTTCGATCAGGTCGGCGGAGCCCGCTTCTTCCATGTACCGAAGCACGGCAACCTGCCAACTCAAACCGTTGACGCCCGTGCCGGGCTTCGTGTAAGTCATCGCCGGTGGGAAACGGTTGAAGGTGCTCTCGTAGTTGATGCAACCCAGAGCGCAGTTCTTCAGTCCATTAACACACGCGTTCCGGCGCGCCGCTTCGCGGGCGGCCTGGACGGCAGGAAGCAACAACGCGACCAGGATGCCGATGATCGCGATCACGACGAGTAACTCCACCAGCGTGAAGCCCGCGATGGGCTCCGTTCCCTTCTGATCACGCCTTTGCATATCGACTCCGTGTGACAAATGGCCGCGTTCCCGATGCGGTCCGCCTAGGGTCCACCCCGCAGAAACACAGTAAATCTCTCTTGTTCAGTTGCGGCGCGTAGCGGCCGCAGCGATTCCGAATAGCGCCAAGAAGGCGGTGACGGGCTCGGGCACGGCCGAAGCGGTGGCCGTCGCGACAGCACCGTAGTTCGACGCCCACAGGTCGTAGTCGCTGCCCATTCCGCTGGGGCCGTCAATGATCAGGTTGCCATTGCCGTCGGCGCGGAGGTCTTCTGTTGACCCGAGCGTGTCACGCCAGACGGTGTAGTCGGCGGCGTTGACCATGCCGTCGCCGTTGTAGTCGCCGGTCAGCACCGCATCGACCTCAACGAGCGACAGCTTGAGGTTGTCGAAGATCATGCCGCCGTAGAAGCCGTTGCCGCCGGACGCGATCCCTGACGGGCCGCCCATCCGCAGGCTGTTGTAGCCATTCGAGCCGGTCGTAATGTTGTAAGTCACTGTCGCGTCGACGCCCGGTGTATCCGTCCCGTCGTTGATGACGCCGTCGCGGTAGAGGTCCATCTCGTAGGTGATCGTCGTCGGTGTGATAATCGCCCGGTAGGTCGCCCACGCCTCGCCGATGTCGCCAATCGTAACGACCTCGTCGAGATCGTCCGCACGATCGAGTTCGATCGGCAATTCGAAGTATTGCCAGTTCGGGTTGGCCTCGTCCCCCTCGGCCGCCGGGAATAGAATCGTCCGGTTGGCGTAGCCAATTGGGTCTTCGTTGTACTGGCCGAGCTCGATGAGGTTCTGGGGGGAGGTGCTTCGCAGGCCGATGCTCATCCGCTTATTGCCAAAGCCGCCGATATCGAACATGTCGCCCTCGACCACAATGGTCTGCGTTGCCGAAGGTGAGATCGGATTGCCGCCATTGAGCGAGGCGAGGTCGATCTGGACGACGCCGCCGCCGCGGTGCTCAACGCCCTGGCCGCCCGTCGGATACGCCCGGGCGCCGACCGCTTGCGGGTCGAGGTCGTCGGCGGTGATGAACTCGGTGAAGGTCTCATCGACCAACTGCCCATTGGCGCCGGCGGCTGCCCAGACGGCGTTGAGGGCCGACGTGTCGGCGTAGCTTTCAAAGTCGTCGTCAATCAGCACCGTGGTGACCGCCAAGGCGGGCGCGGTGAGCCAAGTCGTGGCGAGGGCCAGGGCACAGAGGGGTCCGATCTTCATAGCGGTAGATCCTTGGGCGGGTCGCGGAGCCGAGCGGGTTAAATCCCGGCTAATTTTCAGTGAGGAGTCGCGTGTTTCGCCGACATCCCCGTCTTGCGGGGATCGGGGAGTGTCACTTCTCATCTTAGGCAACGGCGAAAAAATCCGCCCCTTTGCCGTGCGCAAGACTGTCATGAATACGCGCATTTCCGATCGAGCCGCGAACGTACGGCAAGCCGCGACCGCTCAAGTGCCGGTATTGCCGAACGCGGATCGAATAGATCGGAAATGGGACGCAGCGATGAACGTCGGCGGGTTGGAGTAGTTAGCCGGAAGACGCAATGCCGACGATTCGACATCGTGTTGTCATAACGGGTCGCCACCGTGCGGGCCGCGCGGACACCCGGCAGAAAACGCCCCCGGCAGACCGCGTCTGCCGGGGGCGTTTGAGGATTGTCTTTCTGGTGAATCTCGCCGTGCGGTGAGACCCACGCCGCGTCATTCAGAACTGGATGATGCCCGAATTCGGGTCACCCTCGTCGTTGCGGATCGCGTTGAGACGGTGGGCGTCGACTTCGATGTCGTACGACACTTGGTGCACCGACCCGTCGCAGTAGGCCATGTTCAGCCCGCCTGCGTGGGGGCTGCCGAACGCTGAAAGCGGCTTGAATTGGTTGTCGTTGCTGTCCGGCGACGGCTGATAGTCGGAGGGGTCTTTGGCTCCGAGACCGAAGATCTGGCTCCCTTGGCGCCAAGCCATCCGCTGATTGTCCCACTCGAAGCCGACGTACATCGACTGGTTGTCGCCCCACCGAGCGATATCGCCCGAGCCGTAGACGCCGTTGTCATCGTACGCCTTCGGAGCGACGAACTTCTCTCCGATTATGTAGGTCTTGCTCAGACCGTCGGGGATCTGGCTCGCTTTCACTTCGCTGCGGAAGTTTATGACGCCGTTCTGGTAGTACGGATTCGCAAAGAAGGTCCCACCGACCGACGACGTGTCGGGCCATTTACTCCACGTTTTTGCTGCTGTGAGTGAACTGGGCGTGAGGCCTGCCTGGTCAAAGTCGGGTCCGCCGCCGTAGCCCGAGGAAGCTGTGCAGACCGACGTTCCGGTGTTGCCGGCGTAGTCGCCTTTTGCTGCGGGGCTTCCGTTGGTGAAACTGAAGTCGGTACTGCCAACATTGGTGCTGATTCCGATCGCGACCGATCGCCGACTGGGGCAGTTGAAGACGCCGACCGGGGTTCTCAGTAGTTGCAGGATGTCGGTTCGCCAAGCCGCGGTGCCGGGGTCCTTGCCACGACCGAGGTCGCGGAGGCCGTTCTCTTCGAGATAGCTGAAGACGCTGTAGTACCAGCTTCCGGGCTGGTTCTTGCCGTAGCCGCTGTTCGGTTCGGCGAGGAACTTCGTGCCCCAACCACCGGAGGGGAAAAAGCCATGGGTGTCTTCGTGCAGCAGACAGGCGAGGCCCATCTGCTTGAGCTGGTTCTTACACTGGGTGCGCCGCGCCGCTTCACGAGCGGCCTGAACGGCGGGCAGCAGGAGGGCCACCAGGATGCCGATGATGGCGATAACGACGAGGAGTTCGACCAAGGTGAAGCCTTGGCGACGGGTCGTTTCTTGGGGGGAGGGAACTCGCATCAGGCGTCGCGCTGGGGCGTCCTTGTGTGGCGAAGGCGGGTGTTTGCTCGTTCCGATGACGGGTTGGCCACGGAACTGCTCGTCTCAATGAAACCGGCGGGGGGCGTGACGCCCCCCGCCGGGTCGCATACGAATCGCTTCAATCAACGACGACGACCGGCCAACGCGGCCATGCCGGCCAACGCAAGGAAGGCGGCGGTAGGCTCGGGGATCGCGGTAACGGTTAGGTTGTCGTAGATCACAAAGTTCGGGCCGACCGAGTCAAACGGGTCGGTGTAACCCAGGCCGACCAAGCCATCCGACGAACCGGTGTTCGGGACTTGGATGATCGGCGTACCATCGAGGAAGTAGGTCACGGTATCGGCAACCGTGATGGTGAGCGTCGTCCAGATGTTGGTCGGCGAGCCCGGAACCTCGGTGTTCGGGTAGAGCGACAGGTAGGGTTCGGTTGCCGAGTTCGTGGTGTTCGTCGGGTTCAGGTAGACCGGGTCGCCCGAGGGGATCGCAGCATTGCCCGGGGCCGAGGTGCGATAGTCCGAACCGCTGCCACCTTCGCCGGTGATCGACACGTAGTAACCGTTGTCGGTCGTCGGTGTGAAGATCGAGAGGAAGTCGGTCGATGAACCGGCGACGCCCACGTGAGCGAACTCGGTGGTGCCGGAGGCGCCCAGGTTCACGCCCATGTACATATCGACGTCAATGCGGTAGCTGCCCGCGATCGAGAGGTTGTTGAACGCGGTGATGTGATCCTCTTCGGTCGTGGTTGCGCCTTCCTCGCCCTCTTCGGTGTCGTTAACCGTCATCCGGAGGCCGCCAACGTCGCCCGGCAAAGAGCGGGGAGCCAACGGGATTCCAGCCGCAACGTAGTCGTAGGCGAAGGCGATGGTGCCGTCAAAAACTCCGTCGCCCGAGGCGCCGTTGCTGTCGTCAACGACCGTGTAATTGGCGGAGGTGTCGGTCTCGAAACTATCCGAGATTTGAGCCATCGCCGGAGAGGCGACGAAGCCCAGTGTGGCCGCGAGTGCCACCATCCAAAGGTGCCGAATCATGAGTACTTGACCTCAGAGAAACAGGAAACAGGAAGAAAGCCGTACCGAAAGTGTCGTCATCCACGCCGCCGGAGCGACGCCGCCTAATTCAGCTGCTACGACGCAGCAGCCCGAGGGCTGCTGCGGTCGCAAGAAGGATCGAAGTGGGTTCGGGGATCGCGACCGAGGCGCCGGACGAGGCGCCGGCTCCGTAGTTACTGGTCCAAACCTCATAGTCGCTGCCGGCGCCGGCCGGGCCGTCAACGATCAGGTTGCCGTTGCCGTCGGCCCGCAGGTCGGTTGTTGAGCCCAACGTGTCACGCCAGACCGTGTAGTCGGCCGCGTTGACGAGACCATCGCCGTTGTAGTCGCCTTCTAGGGCCAGGAGTTGCTCGATCGAGAAAGTGCCGGCGCTCGACGTGGTCGCGACCGTGCTTCCGCCGAGCGAGAAGTACTCGAGGCTCTCGTTGACGTTCCCGGTATAGTAGACGTTGCCGGCGGCGTCGGTCTTCACCTGGGAGTACGAACCCGACGAACCAGCCACGCCGGCGTCGATCGGAACAATGTTCGTGATGAAGTCGTCGGTCGTGTCTCCGGGCGTCCCATTGTCGTCGACGTCGATGACCGGGATGCCGTTCGCGTCGAGCGGGATCGCCAAGATCTTGGCGCCCAGGCCGCTGTTTAGCCCCAGGTACGGGTTGTTATCGCCGGCTACGAGGCGTCGCTGGACATACATGACGGTATTGTCGGGCGAGAACGAGACGTTGTGCGCCTGACGGAAAATGTCGTTAATGCCGAGGCTGTTCACAACGGCTTCGTCGTCGGTGTAGCCGTCGAGTCCATTGTCGATCGAGAACTGCTTCGAAGCCCAATCGACTTGGATGTCACGTCCGTCGCCGCCCGGGCCCTCGGGGGTGAGGATGACGAGGTTTGACGAATCGTCGCCGTTTGAACGGGCGCCCGACAGGTACCACTTGTCGAAGTGTGCGTTGTACTGAGCGTTGGCGGTGACGCCGATGTTGTAGTCAAGGAACACCGGGCTGCCGTCGGAGTGCGTGCCCGCCGGGTTCAACGAGAAGCTGGGGAAGGTGACGCCCGAAGTGTTCTTGTCCTGCCCGGTAGAGGTGTAGAGGTCGCCGGGGGCGATCGTCAGTTCGGGCCGGACAGTCGACCCGCTAGTCTGCGATCCGAAGTTCCACGTCCAGATGGCGTTGCCGTCATTCAGGCCCGCGGTGTCCGACGTGAAGAGCTTGTCGGCGTCGAGGTCCTCATCCATGGCGGACACTACCAAGTCGACACCATAGGTGCCTCGAGCCTGAGGCTCGCCGTTGATCGAACCGTGCTGGTAAAAAGGACCACTGCCATCGACTTGGATTTTTCCTCCCGAGCCGATGGTTGTCTGCGCCGAATCAGCGGTTGGAGCAAAAAGGTAAGCGCCCGTCGTCAAGTCATTCGAGATGTAAGCCAACCCCGCTTGGCCCGGGAAATTGGACCAGTCGCTGGCGATCAGGTTCCCTGCGTCATCCATCCCGATGCGGTAGAAAGCGCTCGAGCTCTTGTAACCCTGGTTGTCGCCGAGGGCGAAGGTTGATGCGAACGGTTCGGGCAGCTTGGCCAGCGCGGGATCGTTGGGGTCCGACGGAACCGACCAGGTCGGCAGATCGACGCCAACGCGGTCAGCTGTCAGCGAGTAGATCCCGTTGCCCATCGTCCGGGACCCGACGGTGATCGGATTGACGCCGTTGAGTCCGCGATTCTGGTTGACGTAGATCGTACCGAAGTACGGGCTCGACGGGATGTTGTTGATCGCTAAGCCGCCAGGACGATCGAAGCCAGCCCAGGGATTGGCGGACTGGTCAATAGCGTTGTAGCCGGCGGGTGCGCTGTCTTTGACGACGATGTCGTAAGCGCTCGCGGCGCCTAGGCTGAACGTGTGCCGGCCCTGTGTTAGAGACCCGAGGTTGAGCGTGCCGCCGACGTTCAGGTTGATCGAAACGTCAGCCGCGTCCTCGTTCAAGACGAACTCGACTTGCCCGCCACCGATGTCCCGCAGACCTGACGCATACGACGCGGCGAATCCTGTCTGAGGAAGGCTGACTACTAGCCCCAGGGCTGCAGCAACTATCGTGCAAAGCTTCATCTTGGGTGTTTCCTACTAAAACGGAGGGAATCTCTATGAGGCTGCAGGGCTGCCGTGGATGACAGCGCGGTCGGTAGCTATTTCTGTAGTGCTCGGAAATTCGTCATTTCTTTATGCTACCGACAAAACTGCTACCTTTTGCATCTCTTATGCGCAAGGCTGTCTCCGAAGGGCGCATACTCGGGTGTCCGAAGTCCTTACTCGGGAACTACTTCAGCTTGATTTGCGTTCCCAACGCGAGATCGACGGCGGTTTCGGACTCTGCGGGTAGCCGCTCCGTTGCAGCAGGGCCGTCCGGACTAATCTCGTCGGAATTGCTCGATGATGGCTGAGTGATCAGCAGCAAGGCCGCGTCGACCGCCGTCGTTCGGGCGGTGGGACGGAACGTCACCCGCTGACGTGCCGACGGCGCCGATAGCGACTCGTCGGCTGCCGGTGGGGCGATAAACGACGCAAAAGCGCGTTTCTCAGCTCCGTTGCTTGCCGTTTCCGTCGTAATCGGGGCTGTTCCGACCGCTGTGTCGGTCGGCGCCGTCACGATCAAGGCGGGGCTGCTGACCGCGACCGTGCTGACCGCGACAGGGCTTACCGCTACCGTGTCGCCGTAGGTTGCGAGCCAGATTTCGCGGTCGGCCGCATCGACGAAGCCGCTGCCATCCGCGTCGGCGCCGGACAGGGGCGTGACCGACTGGCCGAGCGTGTCGCGCCAGACGGTGTAGTCGGCGGCGTTGACGACGCCGTCGTTGTTGAAGTCGCCGTTGGGGGGCGTCGCGACGCCGCGGACATCGACGCGAACTTTGTCGGCAATCACCAAGGCGAAGCTGCCGCCGGTCGAGGCGCCGGCGTCGAGCGTCACGGTGACGGCGCCGGTCGCGTCGGTGAACTTACCGAGCGAGACCCACGTCGCGTCGTTCTCTCGTTGATCGATCGTGACAATACGACTCTCGCCGCCAACGGTGACCGTATAGTGGGCGCCCGAGACGCGGTTGGACCCGGCCGAATACTGGACAAAGACCTCGGCGTCGCCCGTGACCGGCAGCACGCCCGTCCAGGTCGCCGTGGCGGCGACACCGCGGAGATTGAAACGCTGCGTGTCGGTGGGGCTCAGGCCGCCGAGGTCGTTCCAACCGCCGGCGTCCGAATAGGTCGGGGCACCGTCGTCGTTGTTGAGAATCAAGGAGACGGTCTCGACGGGGGTCGTCGCGAAGCCGAAAAATTCCAGCACCCGCGACATCACGTCGGCTTGGTTGTCTTCGCCGGTGAGGGTCTCGAAGGGGAAGCCCATCAGCACGAGCCGCTGGCCCGAACCGGCGTCGGCGTACTGGACGGCGGCCGCTCCCGCGCCGGCGCCATAGGCGAGGGCCGCCGTCGAACCGCCCAGCGGGGCGATCACGTCTGGGAAGGCCACGTCGTAGGCCACCGAGCCGTCGTCGAACTGGAGGTTCAGCCCCTCAAAGATTGAGCCGGCGACGCCCGTGGCGTTGTGCGTGCCGGCGTCGTCGGCGACATAGTCCGCCTTGAGCGAGCCATTGTAGAAGGCGCGGCCGTTATTGAGATTGTCGAGGTCCCAGGCGATCTCGGCGCCCGAGAGGAAGAGCTTGCCCCCCGACGTCAGGTAGGCCGATACGGCGGATTGCTCCGCGGCGCTGAGCGACTGGTCTTTGGACGACTCGGTCCCGGTGATCCAGATCACGGCGTCGTACACCGCCAGATCGACGACGCCGTTGGCGACCGCTTCGTTCGACGCCGTGGCGATCGACGGCGTGGCGCCCGCCGCCTGGATCGCGGTGGCGACCTCGATGGCGTAGTCACGCGTGTTGCCACCGTAGAGCCGGACCCGATCGACCGTGTTCGACCCGCCCCGGAAAGGCTCGACGTCCGCGAGCGAATTGTCCTCACGGTCGAAGCCGTTGACGATCAACAGTCGTTGGGGCGAGGCGGACGGCTTGACGGCGACAACTTCCGAGTCGGCGGCCTCGCCACCGGCGTTGACGGCCGCGACGCGGAAGTAATAAGTCTCGTCGGCGGTCAGGCCGGTGATGGTGTGGGTCGTCGTCGCGCCGCCGGCGACGTAGGTCCCGCCGTCAAAGCCGTAGCCGTTGGTCGATGCGTAGACCATGTAGCCGGTGGCCGCGCTGCCGGCGTAGGACGAAGGCGTCCCCGGCGTCCAATTGAGCGTCACTTCCCCCGGGGATTCGGATTCGCCGCTTAACGAGACGACGGTGGGTGGGGCGTCGATGTCGGGCGTCGTGTTTCCATCGACGGCGCGGAAGTAGTCCACCAAGGCTTGGGTCGTCGACTTGGCGATCGCCTCGCGGACCTCGGGGTCGCGGAGCATCTCGGCGTCGAACTGATTGTCGTGGAATCCCGACTCGATGATGGTCGCGTCGAACTCGTTGTTGATGACCGAGTTGTTGATCTCGCCGTAATTGAAGTTCGCCTGGTAAGTGATGTTCAAGTCCCGGTCGAACCAATCTCGCTCAAACTGGCCCGCTTGGGCGACGAGATCGTCGTTGATCTGACTGCCCATGAGCTGCGCCAGAAGCAGTTGATTGGGCGTGTCGCCGCCGCTCGAGGTGTTGTGCAGACCGACGACGCCACGCGAATTGCCGCTGCTGGCGTTCGAGTGATAGCTGATGTAGACCCGGTCGGAGAGCGAGCCCTCGCCGGCTTGGTTCATGAAGGCCGCGTAGCGATTCGGCGCCGACACGGTCGAGGTGCCGTAGGTGCTCGAAGAGATGCCTTGGCTGTGCTCGACGTGCCACTGCAACCAATAAAGGGCCGCTTCGTTCTCGCGTGGTTCGCCCGAGACGCCGTTGCCGACGTCGATGCTCCCGATGCCGTTGCCGAAGCGGATCATGTCGGCGATGACGACCTTACCCGTCTCGCTCGATTCGTTGGAGATTTCGACGTAGCCGTCGGTCCCGTCCTCGAAGTAGTACGTGCCGAGATAGACCAAGCCGTTGCCAACCATGCGGTGGTTAACCGTCACCTCGGTGGCGCCGCCCGAGTGGTGGACGCGGTACAACTGGTCGGCCGCCCGGTCGGTCCCCGGGCGGGCCCACGCATAAACGGGGTAGAAACCGGCCTCGGGGAGGTCGGGCCGGAACTGGGCCGTGGCCGTTTCAGTCAGCGAGGTGCTCGCGTAGCGGTAGGGGACGTCGCCGGCGTCGCCGAAGTAGATGCTCGAGGAGCTGTTGCTCCAGGCGCCGGTGAAGGTGACGCCGACATCGTCGTTGTCGACGATCACCTCGTTGAGCTGATGCCCGACGGGACGCAGCGGCACGACCGTCGCGCCGGCGTTCCAGAGGTGCTCGGCGAGCTGCGACATCTGGTCGACGTTGCCGAGGTCCTCGACCATGTCGAGCAGCAACGACCGCTGGTAGCCCCAGCCACTGGCGGTGGTGGTGATGCCGTGGCCACCGTGCAGGTAGACGATCTTGCCGTCGAGGGCGCCGCTAGGCTGAGAGCCGACATCCACCAGCCCGGCCGCGGCGAGCATCTCGCGGGTCTCGAGCGGCTCCGCGGCGAGCAGACGCCCGCGCGAACGGGGCGAGTCGGAGGGGGCGGCAAACAGCGAAGCGAAGAAGCTCAACATCAACAGGCGCCTAATTCTCATGTTCCGCAAAACGACCCGCAGGGCGTGTCGGCTCAGGGGGTTCCTAACCCTTTCAGAATAGACAAGGATTCAGAATAAGCACACGCATTTGCGCACGCCGTTCGCACCGCTTACGCGTTTTTTGGCGCCGCTCACGTGTTTTCAAGTGAGTCGTCGACGCCACCAAGGCCGATTGGGGTCGATGATCGGCCGTTGCCCCCGTGCCGGCCCCCGTGTTAGGGAGTGCGTCCAAACTCTCCCCATTGCGAGACGACCGAGCCGATGCAACTGGCGATCCTCCACCACCACCTCAACCGGGGTGGCGTCACTTCGGTGATCGTCAACCAGCTCCGCGCGCTGGCGACGCTACCGGCCGCCGAGAGGCCCGAGAGGCCCGAGAGGCCCGAGAGGGTCGTCGTGCTCTACGACGGGCAACGCGACGGCTGGCCCGAGACCTCGCCGGAGGGGTTCCCAATCGAACTCGTCATCGAGCCGGCGCTCGCCTACGACCGGGCCGCGGCAGCGGCCGACCCGGCGGGGTTGGCCGCGACCCTCGCCGCCCGACTCGCCGAAAATGGCCTGACGGCGGACACCACGCTGCTGCAGGTCCACAACCACGCGCTGGGCAAGAACGTATCGCTCCCCGGCGCGTTGCGTCGGTTGGCCGACGGCGGCTGGCGGATGCTGCTACAGGTTCATGACTTCGCCGAAGACAACCGGCCCGACAACTACCGCCACTTGCAGGTGTCTCTGAGCGAAAGCGATCCCGATCGGCTCGGCGGGCTCCTCTATCCACAGGCTCCAGGCGTCCATTACGCGACACTCACCGAACGCGACGCCGACCTCTTCCGGGCCGCCGGCGTCGCCGCGGAGCGGCTGCACACGCTCCCAAATCCGGTGTCGGAGTTCAGCGGCATGCCGCCGCGGGAGGAGGCCCGGTCGCGGGTCTTGCCGGCGTTGGGACTGCCCAAGGACGCCCAACTGGTCGTCTACCCGGTCCGGGGAATCCGCCGAAAGAACCTCGGCGAGATGCTCCTGCTGTCGGCCTTGGCGCCGGAGGGGACCTACTTTGCTGTGACGCTGCGGCCGAAGAACCCGGCGGAGGCGGCCTCGTTCGACCGCTGGCGGCGGCTGGCCGACTCGCTCGACCTGCCGTGCTGCTTCGACACCGGCGGACCGAAAGAGCAGGGGGGCTACGGCTGCGACTTCCTCGAGACCCTCGCCGCCGCCGACGCGATCGTCACGACGAGCGTCGCCGAGGGGTTTGGCATGGTCTTCCTCGAGGCCTGGCTCGCCGGCAAACCGCTGATCGGTCGTGATCTGCCGGAGATCACACGTGAGTTCAAGGCGGCCGGCATGCGCTTCCGCAGCCTGTGGGCCGAGCTTCGGGCGGCCGAAAGCCTCGAAAACGACTTCGCCCGGCTCACCGCGACCGAGCAGGCGGAAGTGATCCAAGCCACGCGGCGGCCGACGGTTCCGCTCGATCTGGGGATCGAGGCGGCGGCGGGCGACATCGCCGCCAACGCCGCGGTGGTCCGCGAGCACTACAACACTGAGAGCATCGGGCGGCGTCTTAAGGTGGTTTTCAGTGCGGTGCTCGCCGATCGAGGCGGTCTGGCCGGCGATTTCCATGGCGAGGCGATTGTCGAGCACTTCGCCGACCCGGTCCGCCAGAGCCCCGTGCGGGTTGAGTCGGTCGCTTCGGCCGAGCGCGACACGCTGAGCGATCTCATCACCCAATTGAGTGGGCCACTGCCATCCGAGCCAACTGGCGAGACGGCCGATCTGCCGAAGCTCCCGGGGGTCCGGGCGGTCGTCTTTGACGTTTACGGAACGCTCCTCGTGAGCGGCAGCGGCGACATCTCGCTGGCGAGCGGCGGCGCCCGCGGCGCGGCGGCGGCCGACGCCCTCCAGGCCGTGCTCGGCGAGCCGGTGGCGGACGGTGAGGCGGTGGTCGCCGCCCTGCACGCCGCGATCCACGCCGCGCACGACGCCTCGCCGAGCGCGCACCCGGAGGTCGAGATCCGCGACATCTGGCGGACGGTGCTCGAAGGGCTCGGCCGCGCGGCGACCGACGCCCAGATCGAACGGCTCGCCGTCGAATACGAGTGCCGCGTCAATCCGATCGGGCCGATGCCCGGGCTCGCCGAAACGCTCGACGCCCTGCGGGACGCGGGCCAGCTGCTCGGCATCGTCAGCAACGCCCAGTTCTTCACGCCGCTCGCTTTCGCCCCGCTCACCGGGAAGTCGCTGCGGTCGTGGGGATTCGCCCCGGAGCTGAGCGTCTGGTCGTACGAGCACGGCGAGGCGAAACCGGGCGCGTACCTCTACGAGCGTTGCGCCGACGCCCTCGCCGCTCACGGCGTCGCCGCGGACGAGGCGCTCTTCGTCGGCAACGATCTGCGGAACGACGTCGCGCCGGCCCAGCAGACCGGCTTCCGCACCGCGCTGTTCGCCGGCGACGCGCGGAGTCTGCGTTGGCGCCGTGACGATCGGAGCCTCGCCGACGTGCGCCCCGATGCGGTGGTGACCGACCTCCGAGAACTGCTGTCAATCGTGTTGTAACGACTCTGGCGCTTGCCCGGATTAGGTCTTCGGCGCATGTTGGATAAGCGTCGACCGGCCTGCAGGTGGGGTGGCCCCGACGCCGAACCCACCCAAATCGCCCTCCCTCACTCCATCCCGCCCGCCGATGTCCGCGCCCGCAGCAAATACTGGCCACCGGATTGGTTTTGTCGGCACCCGATTCGCGGGGACCGATGGCGTCTCCCTCGAAGCGGCCAAGTGGGCCAAGGTTCTCTGGCGTCACGAGCACATCAGCTACTGGTTCGCCGGCAAGCTCGACACCGACCCGAGCGTCAGCACCCTGGTGCCGCACGCCTACTTCGGTCATCCCGACATCCAGTGGATCAACGAGCGGGTCTACGGACGCACAACTCGGGACCCCGAGGTGACGCGGCGGATCTACGCCATCGCCGACCACTTGAAGCGGTCGCTGTACGAGTTCGTGTCGCGGTTCGACATCGAGATCCTTTGTATCCAAAACGCCAGTTGCATCCCCATGAACGTGCCGCTGGGGGTGGCGATCGCCACCTACTGCGCCGAGACGGGCTTCCCGACGATCGCCCACCACCACGACTTCTACTGGGAGCGGGACCGCTTTAGCGTCAACGCGATCGGCGACATCTTGCGGATGGCGTTCCCCTGCACGGTGCCGTGTATCCAGCATGTGACCATCAACAGCGAGGCCCAGCGCGCGCTGTCGCATCGCCGCGGGATGTCGAGCGTGCTGGTGCCGAACGTGCTCGACTTCGAAAAGCCCCCGCAGGCGGTCGACGATTACAACTCCGACTTCCGCGCGTCGATCGGTGTCGAGCCCGACGACATCCTCTTCCTCCAGCCGACGCGGGTCGTTCCCCGCAAGGGGATCGAGCACGCGATCGCCCTGATCAAGTCGCTGGGCAATCCAAAGTGCAAACTGGTCGTCTCTCACGAGTCGGGCGACGAGGGGCACGAGTACCTGCACATGCTGCAGGACATGGCCGTCAGCCAGGGGGTCGATCTCCGCTACATCCCGACGCGCGTCGGTGAAGAACGCGGCGTCAACGACGACGGCCAGAAGGTCTACCTGCTGAGCGACGCCTACGCCCACGCCGACTTCATCACCTACCCCAGCCTCTACGAGGGCTTCGGCAACGCCTTGATCGAGGCGTTCTACTACCGCAAGCCGGTGCTGGTGAACCGCTACTCAATCTTTGTGTCCGACATCGAGCCGAAGGGCTTCGATGTCATCACGATGAACGGCTACATGACGCGTGACGTGGTGCAGAAAGTCCAGGCTGTGATCGAGGACCCCACCTACCGTGAGCGGATGGTTGAGCACAACTACGAGCTCGGCAAACGGTTCTTCAGCTACGCGGTGTTGCGGCGCAAGCTCCGCGCCCTGGTGACCAATGTCACGGGACTGGAAGACTTGTAGCCCCCCTCGGACCGCAGGGGTTGGGCTGGGCCGACACAGCCGCCGGCGACGCGGCCCGCCCGATTCGCTACAATCGACGCTCCCCGCCGCTATCGACCTCGATCGATAGCTCTCCAGGCTCACCGCGTAGGAAGGTTCCGCCTTGTCGCTAGCCGATCGCGTTCCCTCGCTGACCGTCCGACTCCGCCGCGTCTACGGCGACCAAGCCGACAACGCCCTGCGGGCGCTGGAGGCCGAGTTCGCCGATCTGCTCAGAGAACCAGCGCCGATCGACCAACCACCGACCGCCCCGTCGGCGCCGCGTTGGGACGAGCGGGACGTGGTGCTCATCACCTACGCCGACCAGCTTTCGACCGAAGGGGGCGAGCCCTCGCCGCTGGTGACGCTCCGTGAGTGGCTGGTCGAGCAGGGGCTCGACGATCTGCTCAGCACGGTCCACCTGTTGCCGTTCTGCCCCTACTCGTCGGACGATGGCTTCTCGGTGATCGACTACCTGGCGGTCGATCCGGCGTCGGGGACGTGGGAAGACATCGCCGCGCTGGGCGAGCCGTTTGAGCTGATGTTCGACTTGGTGCTAAACCACATCTCGCAGCAGAGCGAGTGGTACGCCGCCTACAAACGTGGCGAGCCCCCCTACGACCAGTTCTTCATCGAGGCCGACCCGGCGCTCGATTACTCCCTGGTCACGCGGCCCCGCAGTCTGCCGCTGCTGACGCCGGTGGAGACCAGCCGAGGGCCCCGCTATGTCTGGACCACTTTCTCAGCCGACCAGATCGACCTGAACTACGGAGACCCGGCGCTGCTCGCCCGGATGCTGCGCATCTTGGTCGAGTACGCCCGGCGCGGAGCGCGGATCGTCCGGTTCGACGCGGTTGCGTTCCTCTGGAAGCGGCTCGGGACGACGTGCCTCCACCTGCCGGAGACGCACGAGCTGGTCAAGCTGATGCGCGACGTGCTGGCGGCGCTCACGCCGCGGACGCTGGTGCTCACCGAGACCAATGTGCCGCACGCCGAGAACGTGTCGTACTTCGGCGAGGTCTCGCCCACGACCGGCGAGGCGGACGAGGCCCACATGGTCTACCAGTTCAGCCTGCCGCCGCTGCTGTTGGAGGCGTTCCTGTCGGGCGACGCCACCGCGCTCCGCGACTGGTTGACGGACCTTGCGCCCCCGCCGCCGGGCTGCACGTTCTTCAACTTCACCGCCTCGCACGACGGCGTTGGAGTCCGGCCGCTGGAGGGGCTCGTCTCCGAAGAGCGGCTCGCCGCGATGGTCGAGGCGGTCAAGCAACGCGGCGCGATCGTCAACACCCGCCGCAAGCCCGACGGCAGCGACGCGCCGTACGAGCTCTGCGTCGCCTACTTCAGCGCCTTGGCGCCCGAGACGCCCGACGACGACCTGCACGTCCGGCGTTTCCTCTCCTCACAGGCGGTGATGCTCGCGCTCCGCGGCATGCCGGCGCCCTACTTCCAAAGCTTGGTTGGCGCGCCGAACGACATTGCCGGCGCCGAGGCGAGCGGCATCGCCCGCCGCATCAACCGCCGCAAGTACGAGCGGGCCGAGCTCGACGGATTGCTCACCCCCGGAACGGTCCAGCGCCGCGTCTTCGACGGCTACCGCGACCTGCTCGCCAAGCGGATCGCCGAGCCGGCGTTCCACCCCGACGCCCCGCAGCGGGTCGTCGATACCGGCAACCCGGCGGTGCTCGCCTTCGAGCGGGTGAGCCTCGACGGGGAACGGCGTTTGCTGGTGCTCTGCAACGTGGCGGCTACCGACGAGCTTGCCGACTTGCCCGACCCCTATCGTGACGCGACGGACCTCCTTGCCGGAGTTACCATGGAAGGCGGCGCCACTTCCAGTCTGACGCCCGGTCAAACCCTGTGGCTTGCCCCCCGTTAGGCACCCGCGTTTATCTGCGTTCGTCGGCGGCTCCTCTTTCTGTGGTAAGTCGTTGATAGTGCACCGGGGCGGGGGACGGCCCGGCTCGCTGTCGATGACTCCGCAATCCGAATTCTGCAATCCGCAATCGTATGCCCGACTTCGCCCAACGCGGTCCGATCACCACGCTGCACGACCTCGGTCTGACCGACTCGGCGACGCTCGAGGAGATGCTCCGCAAGGCGGTCGCGGAGTTCCCGATCGGCCTGGTGCTGCCGGTGACCGCCTCCGACATGCGCGCCGCGCCGTTTGGGCAGATCATCGAGAGCCTCGCCTCGGCGGACTACGTCGATACGGCGGTTGTGGTGCTCAATCGGGCCGACTCAGTGGACGACTACGTGGAGGCCCGCCGGCGGATTGCGCCGCTGGGCGACCGCGCCAAGCTGCTGTGGACCGATGGGCCGCGGGGCTGCGAGGCCCTGGCCGACCTCGACGCGGCGGGCTTCAACGTCAGCGTGCCCGGCAAGGGGAGGGCGGTCTGGTTCGCGTTCGGCTTCTTGCTCGCCGACCCCCGTCTGCAGGCGTTTGTCCTCCAGGACGGCGACATTGAGAACTACGACAATGGCATGCTCGTGCGGCTGGCGTTGCCGATGGCGCACCCCGGCATGGACTTCCAGTTCTGCAAGGCGTACTACGCCCGCTGCACCACCAGGATGCACGGCCGCGTCGTCCGGCTGTTGGTCGTCCCGCTATTGCGGGCGTTGATCTCGGTGATGGGCAACGACCCCTACCTCGTCTTCCTGCGGAGCTTCCGCTACCCGCTGGCGGGGGAGTTCGCGATTTCGTCGCTCTTGGCGCGGTCCAACCGGATCCCCTGCGACTGGGGCCTCGAGGTCGGGACGCTCGCCGAGGTGTTCCGCAACACCTCGCCGAAGCGTGTCGCCCAGGTCGATATCGCCCGGCTGTACGACCACAAGCACCAGCCGCTGTCGCTGGAGGACAAGACGTCGGGCCTGATGAAGATGGCCCGCGATATCCTCGCCAACCTCTTCCGGACGCTCACCAGCCGCGGCATGGTGTTCAGCAAGGGGCATTTCATCACCGTCCAGGCGGCTTACCTGCGGCTGGCACAAGACGCCATCCGTCAGTACCACGCCGACTCGTTGATGAACGGCCTCGACTACGACCGCCACAGCGAAGAGCAAGCCGTCGAGGGCTTTGCCGAGCTGATCAGCGAGACCGGCGCGGCGGTCCACCACGACCCCTCGGGCCAGCCGGCGCTGCCGACTTGGACCCGCGTCGTGACGGCGATGCCGGACTTTCCGCGGCGGCTGCGTGACCTCGCCGAAGCGGACCTCGCCGAGTACGCCGACTGATTGGCCAGCCTGTCCGAGCCAACCCGGACAACCCGCGCCACCCGCCCTCGGTGAGGCGCATGCGAGGCGCCGGCGGGGGCAATGCCGTCGGGGCCGCACCTCGGCGAGCTATTCCTTCCGTACGAGGGGCGTCTCCGAGCGTCCTTGATCCGCGAGTCGAGCGGGCGCCACGCCATGCCAAACGCCACCCCGAACAACCGCTACGGCTTCTCCTTGATGGAGTTGCTCGCCGTCGTGACGATCCTCGGCATCCTCGCCGCGATCATTGTTCCGCGCGTGATCAGCAGCTCCGACACCGCCAAAGACAGGACGTGCGTCTACAACTGTGGCCACATCCACTCGGCGGTCGAGCGCTACCGCAACGCCAACGGCGTCTGGCCAAGCGCCGACCTCAATGAACTGGACGTCCTCGCCTACTTCCCCGACGGGATCCCGGCCTGCCCGGTCTCGGGGGCGGCTTACACGATCGACGTGACGGGGGATCGGTACCGCGTCGTTGGGCATACCGACGGCAATCACTAGCCGTCGGCGCCCCGCACTTGTTCAGACGGCCCGCTCTTATCAGGGGGCCAGCCGTGCGGGCGGCTCGAAGCGCTTGCAGCCGGCGAAGAACGCCAGGGGGTTGTCGAGCACGACGCGGCGGATCGTCGCCTCGGCATGGCCGCGGGCCCGCATCTCAAAGATAAAGTCGGGCACCGCCGTCGGGCGCGAAGGCCCCCAGTCGCCGGCCGAGTTCACCAGCAGCCGCTCGGGCCCGTAGCGCTCGACGATGTCGGCGGCGCGGGCCGGCGTGCATTTGCTGGTGGGGTAGAGCGTCATGCCGGCCCAGTAGCCCTCGTTCAGCACGGGGCGGACGGTGTGCTCTTCGACGTGGTCGACGAGCACTCGCTCGGGCGCGAGGCGGCCGTCGTCGCGCAGCAGGTCGAGAATCATCCGCGTCCCTTGCAGCTTGTCGGCGAGGTGCGGCGTGTGGATCAGCACCAGCTCACCGAGCCGGGCGGCGAGGTCGACGTGCTCGGCGAACACCGTCGCCTCATTGGGGGTGTTCTTGTTGAGCCCGATCTCGCCGATCCCAATCACCCCAGGGCGATCAAGGAACTCGGGGATCATCGCGATCACCTCGCGCGACAGCGCGACGTTCTCCGCCTCCTTGGCGTTGATGCAGAGCCACGTGTAGTGCTCAATGCCGTGCTGACGGGCGCGGGTCGGCTCGAACTCGGTCAGTTGTCGGAAGTAGTCGCGGAAGCCCTCGACGCCGCTGCGGTCGTAGCCCGCCCAGAACGCCGGCTCGCTGACCGCGACGCACCCCATCCGCGCCAGCAGGGCGTAGTCGTCCGTGGTCCGCGACACCATGTGGAGGTGGGGATCGAAGAAGTTCATAGCGACTCGTCGGGGTTGTCGGCCGCAAACCGCTTGCGCCAGGCGGGGTCGTACGGCCGGCTGAGCTGCTCCAGGAGGCGTTCGGCGCGGTCGGCGTCGCCCGCCGCGAGGAGGGTCCTCAGCAGGGCCTCCGCCTCGGCGCGGACGCGGGCCGACTCGCTGCCGCCGGTGGCGTCGAGCCGGTCGAGCGCCGCGGCGATATCGATAATCGACGCCCGCAGGGCCGGCCATTCGCGGCCGGCTAGTTCGGCGTCGGTGAGGGCTGGAGGCGTTTCGGGCACGGGAGCGTTGGCAATCGGGGGAAGCGGTGTAACCAGAACAACCAGTCTGGTCGCGTCGGTGCGATCGGACAACTCCGCCAACTCCGCCACCGCGGTTCCACGGATGCGGCGACTACGCAGGCGGCGGCTGATACCGGTCGGCTCGCGGGGACGACATAACCGTTGACGCGCTGCCCCGATAAGTTCTGCCGATTGGGCCGCCTCTGCCCGCCGTCTCCCTCCCTGTGGGCCTTCCTTGTGGCCTCTGCGATTGAACTGACGCTCCGGACGCTCCTCGGCTCGCCCAATCCGCGGGCGACCGAGTTGCTGCTGATTGCGCTGCAGTCCGAGGAGCCGGCGCTACGGCTGGGGGCGGTTCGCGTGCTGGCGTTGCGGGAGGACGTCGCGGGCCACCGGAAACTGGTGGAGGCTTTTTCCCAACTCCCCGCCGACGCCCAAGCGGCCCTCCGCGAGCTCCCGGAGACGACGCCGCTTGCGGAAGCCCTTCCCTCGCTGATCCGCCCCGAAGCGCCGAAGCTGGCCCGGCGAGGCAGCGAAGTGGCGGCGGCGCTCGGCCTCACGGAGGCCCTGCCGGCGATTGTCACCGTCGCGCTCGCCTGTCCCGATGACCTTTCGGGCGCGCTGGCGGCCGACGCCCTCCTCCTCGCGGTACGCCTTGAGGAGCGGGTCCGCCACTACGACCCGGCCGTCCACGCCGGCGAGGGACCCCGACCACAGGACCCCGCCTTCGCCCGTCGGGCGGCGGTCAACGCGTTGGTGACGGCGCTCGATCGGTTCGGCGAGCATGGAGAACACGACCTGCTACAGGCGCTGCTGCTGCTGACGCCCGGCGACGAGCCGGCGCTGCTCCGCGCCCTCCGCACCGATACCCACCCGGCGCACGACGCGCTACAAACGGCGCTGCAGACAAGCAGTTGCCCGGGCGCCATCTCGATACTCGCCGCCTTGCTTGCGGACCTTCGCTCTCCGCAGGCTCTTCTCGAGATCGTGGCGGAGCGGTACGACCGGGCGGGGCTCACAGCCTTGCTGACGCTCGTCGGCTACCCCGTCGGGCTCCGGGTCCGTGAGAACTGCCAGCGGCTGGGCTTCTTCTCATGGCTCGAACCCGATCGCGTCGCGGTGCTGGCCGACTTGTCGGGCCCGGCGCAAGCGACCGCGATCCAGCTAGCGAGCGCGTCGCAGGCGAGCCGCAGCGCGCTCGCCAGCGCCATCCTGACGGTCCTCGCGAGTGAGCACGCGGTCGCTCGGCTTGCGGCTTGCCGGGCGATCAGCGTCTTGCCAACCCGCTTGGCGGAAGAGCCCTTGTGGCGAGCGCTGCAGGCAGCTGATCCGGCGGTGGTGGCCACGGCGGTGCGGATGGTCCGCAAGAAGGATTACCCGAACGCGACCACCGTCTTGGTGGCGATGCTCGAGTCTCCTGACGCCCCGGTCCGCGACGCGGCGGGCAAGACGCTGCAAGAACTCTCGTTCACGGCCTACCGAGACTCGCTCCACGACTTACCCCCGGAGGTGCGGGGCGACGTGGGCCGACTCGTCGGCAAGGCGGACCCCCTGGCGGTCGCCTCCCTGCGGTCCGAGCTGGGGGCGGCGGCGGTGTCGCGTCGACTGAAGGCGCTCGAGTTGATCGGCTTGATGGACTTGGCCAACGTCCTCGTCGACTCCCTGACCGAAACGCTGGTGGCGGATAAGGACCTCGGTGTCCGCGTCGAGTGCGCGCAGCTGCTGGGCTCCGTGACGCCAACAACGGAGGTCATCGACGCGCTGGTTGAAGCGGTCGGCTCGCGCGCCAGCGCCTTGCGTCGCGCCGCCCAGGAGTGTCTCGAAAAGCTTACGGGCCAGTCGCTTGAAACGCTGATGGAGGTCCGATGATGAGCGACGCAACAATCTGGGCCCTCACGCTGCTGGCGCAGCGTTCCAACTGGAACCGCCTCGGCGACCGGTTTAGCGGCCAGGCCCTCCGCTGGGATCTCAGCGACGCGGTCGGGCTCGTCCTGCTGGTGGCCGGTTTCGCTTTGGGGTTCTGGCTGCTTAGCCGCCTCGGCAAGCTGCAAGAGAACTGGTCGAGAAAGGACCGGCCGAGGAGCCCCTTTAGCGAGTTGATCCGGGCGCACGGTCTCAGTCGCCGCGATCGGTTCCATTGCCGCCAGGTGGCGGACGAACTCGGTTTGGCCGATCCGGCGGAGGTCTTCGTCCGGCCCGACAAGGCCCGCGAAGCGCTGGCGACGCGCGACGCCGACTTAGCGCGACGGTTGTTCGGCTAGGAGGTGTTCGGCTAGCGCCATGTCAAAGCTGAATCCTAGGATGAGCCGATTGGGCGCTAGCCCCGCTTGAATCACCAAGAACCGTGGCAAGCGCCAAAACGGCTCGTGGAGCAAACCCCTCTTCCTAGCTTTGACAAAGCCCCAGCAGGCCGTCAACGGATGGCCGGCCCGTGACTCACGGGGTGCGGAAGCGGAAGCTCCGCGGCGCGTCGCCGGCGGGGCCGCCCTTGTTCGATCCGCCCGAGAATCGGACGGTCTCTTCCACCGGCTTGTAGCCCATCCGGTTCAAGAAGTCGGTGAGCGAGATCGTCTCGACACCGAGGTTGGCCGCTTCGCGGCTCATGTCTTGATACCCGGTGCGGTAGGCGGCCTTGCTCGGCTGGTCGGGCGAGTCGCCCAGCACCAGGTAGCGGGTGCCGACCGTCATCTCGCCGTCGACGGTGCCGTCTTCTTCGAGCGACACGTCGACCTTGGCGCCGTTGAGGGCGATCAGGTCCTTGGCGCGTTGCAGGTCGCTGACGCCGTCGCCGTCGATATCGATCAGGCCGGTGAGGCCGAAGCGGAGCGCCTTGCCACGCTGCCAGACCTGGCTGTAGATGCGGTCGCCCGGCAGGATCGGGTTGCGGGGGTCGTCGTTGGTGATTTTGGCCTCGGCGATGTGGTCGCCCAGCAGCCGTGTCACCTCGAGGCTCCCCTTCTTCTCCGCCTTGGCGGCGTCGGTGAGGGCCGAGTCGAAAACGCTGAAGGTCACTTGGCGGCGGAGCGAGTCTTCCTCACCGAGGTCGATCCACGCCGTCTGCGTCGCCTGGTTGACGTAAGTCACGGCGCCGTCGGCGACCTCCGAGCTGGGGGTCTCTTGCTTGCGTTCGGCCAGCAGCGTGGAGCGTGACCGTTCCGCCTTGGTGAGCGAGTCTTCCGCCGCTTGGCGGGCCGACTGCGCAACGGCGACGCGGCTGTTGAACTCGGTCTCCTTGTCGGCGAGCGTCTGGGCGAGCTGTCGCTTCTGGCGGTCGATGCTCTCACGCTCCCGCTCGAAGCGGGCGCGCTCGGCGGCGAGGTCTTGTTTGGCTTGCTCGCGGGCGGAGACCGCTTCGTCGATTTGCTTCTGCTTCTCTGCCTCGATCGCGACGAGTTGTTGCTCGAGCGATTTGACCTGCTTCTTCGCCTCGTTCTCTTGCTGGGCGATCTTGGCGTTCTCGGTGTAGATGTAGTCGAGCGCGTTGCGGTAGGTCTGGGTCCCTTCTTCGAAGGTCGACATGAACTGCTTCTTGTCGGCCTCGTAACGCTCCTGCACCTCGGTGAAGGTGGCGCCGGCGTCGAGGCCGAGCATCGCGAGCATCGACTCGGCCTCTTGGACCTTCTGCCGCGCGGCGTTCTCGGCCTGCTGCTTTTGGGTCGCTAGTTCTTCGGCGCGGGCGAACTCCTGCTTGGAGGAGCTCCAAGTCAGGTACGCGACGATTGCGAGCAGCAGGATCAGAATCGAGCAGACGATGATCACGATCGTCTGGCTTTGGTCCTGGCGGGCGGCCATGCGGAGTCCTTCGAACGCTTGCTAGCGAGGGCCTACGGGTGGACCCGTTCCGCGGTCGGGCGCCAACAGGGGCGCCACCGACTGGGGGGACGGGGCGAAACCGGTAAGGAGTGATTTACGCGGAGGCGAGTGTCCGCCGTAGGGCCGCCTGACGCAACTAGTGAAGCGTCGCAACCCTCGGCGAACAACGATCCCGGGCCCCTCCGCGCGGCGCGGGGGACTTCGGAACCTAAGTCGAAACTAGTTAGGGGATTAACGCCTGTCAACGAACGGGGTAGAGTCCCCCCCAAGAGGCCGCAAAACCGGCGCCGGCGGGCCCGATTGGACCGAACTTTGTCCGTTTGGGTGGTTTGGGGTGATTTTGCGGGCGACTCCCGGCGTTGGCGCTTAGGGCTCTCGTCTGGCGGTGCGGGAGCAACGTCCGAAATGGGAGCCCTCAGCGCCAGCGCCGGGAGTGAAGCACCCCCTCCCCCCACCAACCCCCCGTCTCGCCCCTTGTCCGACATGCTCCCCGCCGGGTCGACCGTCTACGTCGTTGACGCCTACTCGCTCATTTTCCAGGTGTTTCACGCCATCCCGGAGATGACGAGCCCCCGCGGCGAGCCGGTGAACGCCGTCTTTGGCTTCACCAAGGACCTGCTGAAGCTGATCGAGGACAAGCGGCCCGATGCGATCCTCTGTGCGTTCGATCCCCCCGGGGACACGTTCCGCCACGACCTCTATCCGGTCTACAAGGGCGAGCGGAGCGAGACGCCGATCGAGCTGCGGTCGCAGTTCCCCAAGATCGAGGAAGTGGTCCGGGCCCTCGGGGTGCCGGTCCTCTCGGTCCCTCGCTACGAGGCGGACGACGTGCTGGCGACGGTCGCCCGGCTCTGCGACGAGGCCCAGGTCACGTGCCGGCTCGTGACAGGCGACAAGGACAGCCGCCAGCTGATCACCGACCACGTCTCGGTCTACAACATCCGCAAGGACCTCGTTTATGACGCGGTCGCTCTCTACGCGGACTGGGGGATCCGGCCCGACCAGGTGGTCGACTTCCAGGCGCTCGTCGGCGACAAGATCGACAACGTCCCGGGCGTGCCGCTCATTGGTCCGAAGATTGCCAAGGAGCTGCTCGACGAGTTCGGAACGCTCGACGGGGTGCTCGACAACGCCGAGCGCGTCAAAGGCGCTAAACGTAAGCAGAATCTGATGGAAGGGCGCGAGCAGGCCCTACTGTCACGGCAGCTAGTGCGGCTCCACCAGCACATGGACCTTGAGATCGACTGGCAGGCGGCGCGCGTCGGCGAGTTCGACCACGAGCGGCTCGCCGAGCTGTGCGCCGACTTCGGCTTCCGCAGCATCGCCGAGCGGGTGGCGGGCCTCGCCGGACGTGGCACCGACCCCGACGCCAGCGATTGGGAATCCGCCTACGAAACGATCGACACGCCCGCGGCGCTGGCCGAATTGGCCACGACGCTTGCCGGGTGCGAGACGATCTCGATCGACACCGAGACCACCAGCGTCAATCCGCGCGAAGCGGAGCTGGTGGGGCTGTCGTTCGCCTGGGCCGAAGGGGAGGCCGCCTACGTCCCCGTCCGGGCGCCGGCGGGCGAGCGGGTGCTGCCGCTGGCGGACGTGATCGCGGCCCTCGGGCCGATTCTTGAGGACGCCACGGTCCACAAGATCGGCCAGAACCTGAAGTACGACATGATCGTGCTCCGCGGCGCCGGCGTGACGCTCCGCGGCCTCGTGTTCGACACGATGATCGCCAGTTACTTGCTGGACGCCGGCGAGCGGACCCACAACCTCGACGTGCTCGCCCAGCGCTACCTGGGCCACACGACGACCAAAATCAGCGAGCTGATCGGCAAAGGAAAATCGCAAAAGCGGATGGACGAGGTCCCCGTCGCCGCGATCGCCGACTACGCCGCCGAGGACGCCGACGTGCCGCTCCGGCTCTGGCCGCTGCTGCACGAGCGGCTCGACCACGACGGGCTGCTGACGCTCGCCGACGACCTTGAGACGCCGCTGGTCGACGTCCTGGCGGAGATGGAGTGGAACGGCGTCCGCGTCGACGTCGAGCGGCTCGGGCAGCTCAGCGCCGACTTCGGGGACAAGCTGCAAGCCCTCGCCGAGGAGATTGAGGAGCTCGTCGGCCACCCCTTCAACTTGGCGTCGCCGAAGCAACTGGCGGAGGTCTTGTTCCAAGAAATCGGCCTCAAACCGATCCGCCGCACCAAGACGGGCCCCTCGACCGACGCGGCCGTGCTCGAGGAGCTGGCGTCCCAGCACCCGCTGCCGAAGCTGATCGTCGAGCACCGCCAGTACGCCAAGCTCCGCGGCACCTACGTCGACGCCTTGCCGCTGCTGGTGAACCCGCAGACGGGTCGCGTCCACTGCTCGTTCAATCAGGTGGTCGCCGCCACGGGCCGGCTGAGCTGTAGCGACCCCAACTTGCAGAACATCCCGATCCGCACCGAGGAGGGGCGCCAGATCCGTTCCGCCTTCACGGCCTCTGAGCCGGGCTGGAAGCTCCTCGCGGCCGACTACTCGCAGATCGAGCTACGGGTGTTGGCCCACTTCAGCCAGGACGACACGCTCTGCCAAGCGTTCGCCGAGGGGCAAGACATCCACACGCTGGTCGCCAGCCAGGTGAACGGCGTGCCGCTGGAGGAGGTCACCAGCGAGATGCGCCGCGGCGCCAAGGCGGTCAACTTCGGCATCATCTACGGCCAGAGCGCGTTCGGCCTCGCCAAGTCGCTCGGCATCCCCCAGGACGTGGCGGCCCGGTTCATCTCCGACTACTTCGCCCGCTACCCGGGCGTGGCCGACTTCATGCTCGACACGCTCGACACGGCCGCCCAGCAGGGCTACGTCGAAACGCTGTTAGGCCGCCGCCGATCGATCGCCGGCGTCCGCAAGCCGTCGATCCCCAAGGGCTCGCTGTTCGACGACCGCCCGCAGCCGATCCAGATGAACCTGCCCGAGCGGACCGCGGTCAACACGGTGATCCAGGGGACCGCTGCGGACCTGATTAAACTAGCGATGCTCGCCGTCAGCCGCCGGCTGCGCGGCGAGGGGCTCCGCACGAAGCTGATCCTCCAAATCCACGACGAACTGGTGTTCGACGCCCCCGAAGAAGAAGTCGAACAACTGACGACCCTCGTGACCGAAGAGATGCAGGGCGTCGCCGACCTCCGCACGCCGCTGGCGGTCGACATCGGCGTCGGCGACAACTGGGCCGAGTGCTGATGAAAGATTTGAACCACCAAGGAACCAAGAAACTAAGGATGAGTTTGTCAGCCCACGAATCACACGAATAAGCACGAATAGAACGATTCGCGAAGATTCGTGTAATTCGTGGGCTGGCAAACTCCCTTCGTTTCGTGGTTCCTTTGTGGTTCTTCGATGAACTGGGAGAGACGATGACCATCCTCGGCCTCACCGGTGGGATCGCCAGCGGCAAGTCCTTCGTCGCTGCGCTCTTGGCGGAGCGGGGCGCCGTGGTGCTCGACGCCGACCGGCATGCCCACGCGGTGCTTGCCGAGCCGGCGGTGCGTGACGCGTTGGTGGACCGCTGGGGCGCGGGCGTTCTGGCGGAGGATGGCTCGCTCCGCCGGGGGGAGATCGCCCGGCGGGTGTTTGGGGACGACGCCGCCGCGACCGCCGAGCGGCGGTTCTTAGAGAATCTCGTCCATCCGCGGGTCCGCCAGCGGCTGCGGGCAGAACTCGACAGGATTGCCGGGGGCGGGGCGGCCGGGCAGGGCGTCGCCGTGGCGGTGCTCGACATCCCGCTGCTGATCGAGGCGGGTTGGGCCGACGAGTGCGACGCGGTCCTCTTTGTGGATACCCCGCTGGCGGTTCGTCAGCAGCGGGCGGCTACACGGGGCTGGTCCGCCGACGAATTGGCCCGTCGCGAGGCTTCGCAGACGCCAATCGACGCGAAGCGAGCCGCTGCCGACGTGGTCGTGCCCGGCGCTGATGAGGCCGCGGCGAGGGAGGTCGTTGACCGGGTTTGGCGACGCTGGGGGCTGCCCGACGCCCGCTAATCGGACGTCGGGTTGTCGCGATAACAGTGTTTTCCCTCAGATTTGGTCTTCGATGACGCCGATTTTGCTACCATCGGCGACATGCGTTTGGCATACTGACTAGGCCCACTGGTTTGTCCGTTCTGGACACGCCGGTGGGCAGCTGGCTCCCGGCCGGCGGTTGCCTTTTGGCGTCCACCTGCTGGCGTGTCGGACCCCCGCTGCTCCCACCTGACGCGACTCCTTCGTCTCGGTGGTCCTGCCCGCCCTTGCGGCGACCCTGACCTAATCCCCCATCCCACCTCCCTCTCTGGCTCGGTTAGCCCGGCGCTTCTTGCGTTCCAGCTACTGTGTCGGACTCTCCCCCCAAGCCCTGTGCAGACCCCGACTCCCTGCCTCCTGGCGGGCGGACTCGTCGCTTGACGACTGCGCAGTGCTGGAGCCCTCGTCATGGCCGATAACGCTCCCGACAACGATTCTTCCTCCGACCGGCACGGCTCGACGTCGTCCGGCCGTGGTCCCTTGCGTGGCATCCGCGGTCGCACCGGCGGTCCGTCGGGCACCGGCGGGCCTCACATGCGGCGCCCGACGCGGTACGCCCCGCCGAGCGAGCAGATCGACAAAGAACTGCTCCGCCAACTCGACAACGAAGAGCCGCTGTCGATTGCCGAAGAGCTCGACAAGGCGGCCGAGCGCGTCCGCCGCAGCGGCGGCGCCATCGCCAAGGCGACCGAGCCCGACCAAAACATCCACATCGCGGTCCTCCAGCAGCTCTCGACCCAAGAGCTGCTCGAAATCGCCGAGACCGAGGGGGTCGAGAACACCGCCGGCCTCAAGAAGCAGGATCTGATCTTCCGCATCCTCAAAGAGCGCGTGAAGCTCCAGGGGATGATGGTGGGGCAGGGGACCCTCGAAATCCTGCCGGACGGGTTCGGCTTCCTCCGCAGCCCCGACTACCACTACCTCTCTTGCCCGGACGACATCTACGTCTCGCCGAGCCAGATCCGCCGCTTCAACCTCCGCAACGGCAACACCGTCACCGGCACCATCCGGCCGCCGAAGGAGAACGAGCGCTACTTCGCCCTGCTGCGGGTCGAGTCGATCAACGGCGAGGACCCGAACAAGCTCACCAAGAAGATCCCCTACGACGACCTGACGGCGATCCATCCCGATCACCGGATCTCGATGGAGACCACGCCCGAAGAGCTGGCGATGCGGGTCGTCGACCTGATTGTGCCGATCGGCTTCGGCCAACGCGGCCTGATCGTCAGCCCGCCGCGCGCCGGCAAGACGATCCTGATGCAGAAGATGGCGAAGAGCGTCCTGCAAAACTACCCGGACGCCTACGTCATGATGCTCCTGATCGACGAGCGGCCCGAAGAGGTCACCGACATGGAGCGCGAGGTCAAAGGCCCCAACTGCGAGGTCATCAGCAGCACGTTCGACGAGCCCGCCTCGCGGCACGTGCAGGTCTCGGAGATGGTGATCGAGAAGGCCAAGCGGATGGTCGAGTACGGCCGCGACGTGGTGATCTTCCTCGACTCGGTGACGCGGCTCGCCCGGGCGTGGAACTCGGAGTGCCCGCCGAGCGGCAAGGTCCTGTCGGGCGGCCTCGACGCCAACGCCATGCAGCGCCCCAAGCGGTTCTTCGGCTCGGCCCGCAAGGTCGAGGAGGGGGGCTCGCTCACCATCATCGCCACGGCGCTGATCGACACCGGCAGCCGCATGGACGAGGTGATCTTCGAAGAGTTCAAGGGGACCGGCAACCAAGAGATCTTCCTCGACCGGAAGCTGGTCGATAAACGGATCTGGCCCGCCATCGACATCGACCGCAGCGGCACCCGCCGCGAGGAGATGCTGATGGACCCCGAAGAGCACCGCCGCGTAAGCGTCTTGCGCCGCGTCCTGTCGGAGATGAACCCGCCCGAGGCGATGGACCTGCTGACGACCCGCCTGGGCAAGACGAAGTCGAACGCCGAGTTCTTGATGTCGCTGAAGGACTAGTTGAGAACCACGAAGGCACGAAGGGCACAAAGAAGAGCCCACGAATCAAACGAATCGACGCGAATCTCGTTCGAGAAGATTCGTGGCCATTCGTGAAATTCGTGGGCTCTTCTCTTTCATCGTCCTTTGTGTTCTTTGTGCCTCCGTGGTTCCCTTTTTTCGTACTCTAAAATTGAATCGATGCCCAACCTGATCGAACCTGCTACCGAAGTCGCCAAGAACGCCCGCTATGCGGTTGTCGTCGCCGAGTGGAATCGCGATGACATTACTCAGCCGCTCGCCGACGGCGCGGTGGCGACGCTGACGGGGGCGGGGGTGCCGGACGATCAGATCGATGTCGTTTGGGTCCCGGGCGCGTGGGAGATCCCGGTCGTCGTGCAGCGGCTGGCCGACACGTGTCGCTACGGGGCGATTATCACCCTCGGCGCGGTCATCAAGGGCCAGACCGCCCACGACCACTGGATCAACCACGGCGTGACTGACGCCCTCATGCGGATCGCCACCGAGCACTCGCTGCCGGTGCTGTTCGGCGTGCTGATGGTGGACTCCCGCGAGCACGCGGTCGCCCGCGCGGGGGGGGCAAAGGGGAACAAGGGCGCCGAGTGCGCCGAAGCCGCCCTGCGGATGGTGGCGATTCTTAAGTCGCTGCCAACGTCGTAGCGGGAACCGCTTGTGGGAGGAGTGCGTGCTTGTGGGAGGCGTCTCCAGACGCCGATGACGGCATCGATTCCGAAACGGCATGGTGCGCGTCATCGGCGTCTGGAGACCCCTCCCACAGTCCTATTCTTCGCCGCCCCTTGGCGTACCCCGCGCCCCAGCGGTTATCCTTAGGGGATCGCCCCCGCCCCGAAAGTTTGCTCCCGCCGCATGTCCCTCCGTCGCCGCGCCCGCGAAGTCGCCCTGCAGATCCTCTTTGAGGACGACGTCAACCCGCGCAATTCGGGGACCGAGCTGACCGACTTCCTCCACGGCCGGCTCAACAACCAGGACGGTGAGGATTTCGCCCTGCGGATCGTCTTGGGGGTCCGCCAGAACTGCGCAGCGATCGACGAACGGCTCGGCGAGATCGCCCAGAACTGGAGCCTGAAGCGGATGGCGGGCGCCGACCGCAACATCCTCCGGCTGGCCGCCTACGAGGTCCTCCACGGCGAGACCCCCCGCGCCGTGGCGATCAACGAAGCGGTCGAACTCGCCAAGCGTTTCGGCAGCGCCCAATCGAGCGGCTTTGTGAACGGCATCCTCGACAAGCTGCCGCGACAGCCGGCCGAGGCTTGAGGCGAACGGCTCGAGGATTGAGAATAGCCGGCTCGCCATTTTTCCTCCGCCGCATCGTCTCCAGCCAGCCGCCTCCCGCATGGGCTTCTTCAGCCGCATCAAAGCCGGTCTCAAAAAGACGGGCGCCGTCCTCAACACCGACATCCGCGACCTCTTCAAGAGCGAGGGGCGGCTGATCGACGAGGAGTTCCTCGAAGAGGTCCGCGGCATCCTCTTCCGCACCGACATGGGGTACGACTCGACCGAGGCCCTGGTCGAGGAGATCGGCAAGAAGCTCCGCGGCCGCGTCGTGCAGCTCGAGGAGGTCGTTGACGTCCTCAAGGCGAAGCTCAAGGAGCTGATGCACCAGCCCGCCTCGCCGATCGAGTACGCCGCCAGCGGCCCGACCGTCGTCATGGTGTGCGGCGTCAACGGCGCGGGCAAGACGACCTCGATCGCCAAGCTGGCCAGCCAGTTCAGGAGCGAGGGAAAGAGCGTTGTGCTGGGCGCCGGCGACACGTTCCGCGCCGCGGCCGTGCAGCAGCTGACGATCTGGGCCGACCGCCTCGGCGCCAGCATCGTCACCGCCCCGAGCGGGACCCACCCGGCGACGGTCGGCTACCAGACGGTCGAAAAGGCGCTTGCCGACAAGATCGACGTGGCGATTATCGACACGGCCGGCCGGCTACAGACGCAGTCCGACCTGATGGCCGAGCTGACGAAGATCCGCGCCGCGCTGGCGAAGGCGCTCCCGGGCTCGCCGCACGAGGTGCTGCTGGTGCTCGACGCCACCACCGGCCAGAACGGCGTCAGCCAAGCGAGCAAGTTCGCCGACGCGGCGGGCTGCACCGGCATCGTGCTGGCCAAGCTCGATGGCACCGCCAAGGGGGGCGTCGTCGTCTCGATCCGCCAGCAGCTCGGCCTGCCGGTCAAGTACGTCGGGTTGGGCGAGAGCCACGAGGACCTCGCGCCGTTCAACCCGGACGAGTTCGTCGACGCTCTGTTCTCGGACGTCTTGGCGGCCACCGCATAGACGGTGTCGAAGCGCCTGGGTCTGTTTGTGGGAGGGGTCTGGAGACCCCCCACAGTTGGTCTCATTTTCCCGCCGTCTTGCTCACGCGGGGAAAAGCCGCCGCCGTTGCCTAATCGGTAGTGTTCCGCACCTCGGCAAGGCTTACCGCGACGCCAGCATTTCTAGCTGACGGGCGTGCTTCAAGGTTCATACGCGGCCCGCTGCCTGGCGATATCAGTGCTAGCTAGCGACGCGGGCCGCGAGGAGGCCTGCGCCACCGCTCCCTCCCGGCAGCTAGCCCCCGCCTTCCCGATCCTGGAGCAGTGTGAGTCTTATGAAACGTCACGCCCTTGCTGGGCTGACGGCGTTTGCCGTCGCCGGCTACGCGGCGGCCGACCAGGTCGCCCAACCCGCTTCGGTCGCCCCCGCGCCGCTGCAGTACCAGAGCTATTACAACCAGCCCCTCGAGACGCTGCCCTCGGTGGCGCCGCCGAACCCGTCGGCCGCTGGCGCGCCGGTCGCGACGTCGTACGACGTTGGCGCCGCGCCGATGTCGTTCGCCTCGGCCGCTTGCTGCGACGAGTCACCCGCGTACGACGGCTGCTGCGGCGACGCGTGTGGCTGTGGCTCGACGTGCAGCCTGTTCGGCGATTGCTGCCTGGGCGATCCGTGGACCCTCCAGGGCCACCTCGACCCGTGCGGCTGCAGCCCGATCACGTTCGGCGGTTGGACCCAAGTGGGCTTCCACACGCAGAACAC
>NZ_SJPR01000008.1:0-5093 GCF_007859955.1 Botrimarina colliarenosi | reverse complement strand
TGTGATCGGCAGTCGAAAAGTGCAGCGCCCGGCGGGCCCCGGTGGCGCCCGAATTGTGCAGCGCGCAGCTGTGCCGAGTGAGCCGTTAGCAGGAAGCTGAGAGGCCGTGGGGCGGGGGCGAAGCCCCCCTCCCGAGGGTTATCTCTGCTTCCTCTGGCGAGCGAGGCGCAAGGAGTGCTAACCGACATGGAGCTGTGGGCCGAAGTCCGTCGCCGCGTGCTGACGGGCGAGCTGAGCCGCCGCCAGGCGGCCCGAGAGTACGACCTGAACTATCGGACGATCGAGAAGATCGTCGGGAACGTCGAGCCGCCCGGCTACCGACGCGCCCAGCCGCGTCAGCGGCCCAAGATGGAGAAGTTCTTGCCGCTCATCGCCGAGATCCTCGACGCCGACAAGAACGCGCCCAAGAAGCAACGCCACACGGCCCAGCGCGTCTACGACCGGTTGGTCGCCGAGCACGGCTTCGAGGGGAGCTACTCGAGCGTCAAGGAAGTGGTCCGCGACTGGCGCCAAGGCAGGCAAGAAGTCTTCTTGCCCCTGTCGCACCCGCCGGGCGAAGCGCAGGTCGACTTTGGCTACGCCTACGTCGATCTGGATGGCCTGCGCGAGCAGGTCGCCCTGTTTGTGATGACGCTGCCGTACTCCGACGCGGTCTACGTGCAGGCGTTCCCGAGAGAATGCACCGAGGCGTTCCAGGAGGGCCACAAGCGGGCCTTCGAGTTCTTCGGCGGCGTGCCCAAGCGGATTAGCTACGACAACAGCCGCGTGGCGATCACGAAGATCACCGGCGCCCGCGATCGGCAGCTGACGCGCGAGTTCTTACGTCTGCAGAGCCACTACCTGTTCGCGTCGCACTTCTGCTTGGTGCGTC
The DNA here is from genome assembly GCF_007859955.1 of Botrimarina colliarenosi. GTDB lineage: Bacteria > Planctomycetota > Planctomycetia > Pirellulales > Lacipirellulaceae > Botrimarina > Botrimarina colliarenosi. Next base: position 4,222 of record NZ_SJPR01000008.1, on the reverse strand, counting down.
GAGCGAACGAGAAGGGGAAGGTCGAAGGCCTCGTTGGTTTTACGCGGCGGAACTTTCTGGTCCCCGTGCCGCGGGTCGATTCGCTCGAAGCCTTGAATGCTGAGCTGGCAAGGCGATGCGAAGCCGATCTTGAGCGGACGCTCCGCGGCAAGGCCGGATCGAAACGCGAATTACTCGCCGAGGATCGCGTCGCGATGCTCGGCCTGCCGGGGCAACCCTTCGACGCCCGGCGGGTGACCCAGGCCGCCACCTGCGGCCTCTCGCTCGTGCGGTTCGATTCCAACCGCTATAGCGTCCCGGTGGCGCATGCGCGGCGGCCGATCACCATCGTCGCCTCGGTCGATCAGGTGCGCCTCGTCGATAGCGGCAAGCTCATCGCGACGCACGCCCGCAGCTGGAAGCGGGACCAGGACGTTTACGACCCGGTCCACTACCTGGCCCTCTTGGAGAAGAAGCCGGGAGGCTTTGACCACGCTAAGCCGCTCGAAGATTGGGGCTTGCCCCCGTGCTTCGACCAGTTGCGGAGATTGATCGAGGCCGAGGGGATGGGGACACGCGAGTACGTCCGTGTGCTCCGCCTCCTCGAGACGTTCTCGCTGGGAGAACTTACCGGGGCGGTCGAGTACGCGCTGGACATCGGCGTCATCGACGCGGCCGCCGTGCGGGTCATCGCCGAGCACCGCAAGGAATCGCCCGTCGCCCTCTTCTCGCTCGACGGCCGCCCCCACCTGCGGCTAGTGAACTTCGAGGCGACCGACGTCTCGGCCTACGCCTCGCNCCTCTCGGGAGGTCAGCCATGAAGACCGAGACTAAGNGCACCGTGCTGGTGAAGCATCACCTCAAGCAGCTCAAGCTGCNAACGATGCACGCCGAGTGCGAGAAGGTCGCGCTGCGCTCGGCCAAGGAGAACCTCGACCATCTGGCGTACCTGCTCGCGCTGTGCGAATTAGAACTGGTTGATCGCGAACGCCGCGCAGCCGAGCGACGGCTCAAGGCGGCCCGCTTCACCGCGCCCAAGACGCTCGACGCGTTCGACTTCGATTCCCGACCCTCGGTCAACAAGTCCCTCGTCTTGGAACTCGCCAAGGGGGACTGGATCGACCAGCGTGAGAATCTCTTGCTTGTCGGTCCATCGGGGGCCGGCAAGACGCACCTCGCGACGGCGCTGGCGATGGCCGCCTGCCTACAGGGGCGTCGCGTTCGCTTCTTCCGCGTCACCGAGCTGATCACCACGCTCTTGGAGGCACGCGACGAGAAGACCCTGTTGCGGTTACGCTCCCAGCTCGGCAAACAGGACCTGTTGGTGCTCGACGAGCTAGGCTACGTCCCGGCCAGCAAGGCGGGCGCGGAGCTGCTCTTTGACCTGATCGGCCAAGCCTACGAGCGGCAGAGCCTGGTCGTCACCACCAACCTCCCCTTCGAGCACTGGACCGAGGTCCTCGGCTCCGAACGCCTCACCGGCGCCGCCCTCGACCGGCTCACCCACCGCTGTCAGATCCTCGAGTTCACCGGCGAGAGCCACCGCCTCAAGGACGCCCAGCGACGGCGCCGATCCAAGAACTAGCAAGCCCTCCGGGCCCACGCGGGGAGGCCCAATCCAAACTCCCCCAACCAACCAGCGCTGCACTTTTCCGGCGCCGGGCGCTGCACTTTTCGACTGCCGATCACATGGAGCGGCTGATGCGAGAGATCCGACGGCGGACCCGCGTCGTGGGGGCGTTCCCTGACGGGAACAGCGCCCTGATGCTGGTCGCGGCGAGGTTGCGTCACGTGGCGGGCACGAAGTGGGGCTCGCGGAAGTACCTCGACATGAGCCGCTTGGCAGAGCAAGACGCCGAAAACTTCAAAAGTCCGCCGACTCAAAGCAGAGAATCAAACGGAACCCAGGAGAGTGAGCTGATGCAGGCGGCCGCGCAGACCCTGTGAGGGGGTCTGCGGGCCGCTCCCCTACCAAGCCGGGGCACGCCGGAAAACTATGTGCGCAACTTGACAGACACTACCGGTTCTTGAGCCTGGCCGACGCGGCGGAGAAGATCGAGGACTGGAGGATCGACTACAACTCGGTTCGGCCGCACAGCAGCCTAGGCGGTAGAACCCCAAAAGAATTCGCGGCTTCACTTCTTCCCACGCGCGGGAAGAAGTGAAGCCAAATCCTCGCACTGCGGCTGGTACAGGATTGGGGTGAGGGTCGCGGGCGGGTAAGACCTTCATAACCCGTGGATCAGGTTTTCGACAGCAGGCCACCCGCGAAATCGGCAACCCCTCGCGAGAGCTTGAATAGGAGTTTGGAACCAATTCTTCTGGAACGGTTGACACGCCCGGCTTCATAGGAGTTACGCACATAGTTTTCAGCCGTTGCCCACGTCGCTAGCCGTACTCCCTCGCGTTTCGTTGACTTCGGCCGTCGTTCAATGACCGAAAGCTCGCCTCGATCACCGCAATTCGTCGCCTACACGAGCTACTCCGCCACTAGATTCTCCCTCGATGTAGCGACCTGCAATCCACCTTGCCGCCTCGGCGTAGCTGGTGTCGCCGATCAGCTTTTCAAGGGCCGAGCCGATCGCATTCAAGTCGTGGACCGAGGCATCGAGCCCAAGCCCCTGTTCACGAAGCCGGCGAGCGGTGACCGCTTGTTCGAGCGTTTGTGGGATCGTCAGCATTGGAGTTCCGGCAAGCAGGAACTCGCACGCTGCGACGTGCCCGCCGTTGAGCACGGCGACATCACAGTCCTCCACCAACGGCCGCAGATCGACGGGGGTTGAAAAGACCGTCACGCTGCTTGCCGTCAGTGCATCGATACACGCCCCTGAGAGTCCGTAGACGTAGGCGATCGTTGTAATCCCCTTCATCGCGAGGCCACGCAGCAGCGGCTCCGTGGAGGGTTCGTTGCGGAGGTAGACGAACACCCGCGGGCTCGGTGAGTTTACGGGCCAGGCCGTCCGGGTAGCCGGTAAGGCGCCGAAGGGCCGAACGTATTCGCCAGCTTCTCGAGACGGGTAATGGTCCAGTTCGGGCAGCGTCAGAAGGACTTGGCGGTCGGCGTCGGCATACAGCTGAGCGACGTAGTCCAACGACGTCCCACCGTGGCTCTCTAGCGCCGCGTTCATGCTGGCGAGTACAGCAGCCTCGACTTCCGCGGCCCAGTGCGGCTCGGTCACCTGTTCGTGGAGGCTCGGCAGCGGCGTGACGTCGGGCGGGCAGGTGAACCCCGTGCCGATGACGGTCTTGCGGACGCCGCGGATGCGGGCGGCGAGCATCGCCGTCGGGCTGTAGTCGGCTAGCAGGCGGTCAGGCCGCAGCTCATCGATGATCCGCAGCCACTGGCCGACCGCCTCGGTCACCCTGGCCGGCGAAGAGTAGCCGCAGTCGTGCAGGATGTCGCTGAACGTGCAGGGGACCCGGAGCTGTAGCTCAGAGAAGGGTAGACTTGGCGCGGGGACGACGGCCACGCCGGAGCCGACGAACGCTTGCTCGCAGAGGGGGACGTTCGTCGTCGCGAGCGTAACGGCGTCGCCGCGACGGACGAGCTCGGCGCCGACGGCCCGCAGGGGGCCGGCGTGGCCGAGGCCGCCCCCCATCTCCCAGGCGAACAGGGTTTTTGGCATCGGTCGCGGCTCCCGGGGCGAGTCGCGTGCGATTCTAGCCCTCGTGGGCCGAGTCGCCGCGGGGTTTCTTGTCGAGAAATCGCCGGCCCCGTGGGGTGGCCAAAAGCAAGCGAAACGCCGCCAAAAACCCGATAAAACCCGATAATAGCCGCGAAAAAGGGCCCTCCGCGCCAGGGCCCCGCAGCGGCCCGTAGGCGCGATCTTCCGCCGATCGATAGTGGGCGAATGAATACGCTTGCGTCGATCCTGGGGCCTCCTGGGGCCCTCTGTGGCCATGTCCTGGCCAGCGCCCCTTCGGGCCCTCCAAAAGCGCGCCCGGGGGCGCCGCCGTCAGGCTCGCGGGTAGTTCCGACAACCGTTCGGCAGCGCCGCTCAGTTCGCAGGCGGGTGGCATGTGCGTCACGGGAAAGTATTCCGCCAGTTCACATGCCCACGCTTGAGGCGTGGGCATGGCATCTATGGAGAGTTAGCCGTCAACCCCTTTTTAGGTTGTTCTTCGGATCGATGGCGGACGAGGTGCGCTCAGGCATCTATTCGGAGGTCGCCCTCGGTGGAACGCCTCCAGGAACGGTATTCGAGGGACGCCGCCATTCACCCGGTCGGCGATCGCGCCGGGG
>NZ_SJPR01000007.1:123868-166000 GCF_007859955.1 Botrimarina colliarenosi | reverse complement strand
AGGACCTCCTGTCGCTCGGTGGTAGGATCGGCAGCCTACGCTAGCTGCACAGATGGCTCCAGATTAGTCCGCCGGCGGGCCAAGTGTGCAGTTCGGCGAGCGGCCAAACTCGCTGAGAGTGAGGCAACCGCCAGCTGATGGCTGGTTGGCCTAACGAGCGATGCAGGCCTCCACGGCGCGTCACTGAGCCGGCGGAAGTGGCGGCGGGGATAGACGACGAACTACCACGCGATCTCCAAAGCACAGCTTGTATCGCTTGTAGCCCGAGTTTACGCTATATGGCATCAATGTTGCTGCGACGTTCAGGGTGCGAACCTCGCTTTTTAATTGTCTAAGGCCACAACTAATGATACTTCCCATCGCACGGCAGTCGCTTGCACTTTCCTGCTTGACCCTCACCTTAGTTTTCGGTGAGCCACTCGTTGCGACCGCTGGACTGTATTCACAAGCCGTCCTCATTGTGGGAGATCAGTTCACTGGTTCTGGGATCGAATTCGCGGAGTCCGAAACCGCCATCCCCATGCCCCTCGAGGTTTCGGGATCAACTTCGTACGAAGTATCCACGCTCGGTGGGGAGGGCGATCTCACGTTCCAGGGTTCAGCGACTGCGTTGGCGAATTACTCGTTCCTCCGCACCAGCGCAGAAGGTGAGGTTAGCAACACGTACTACGACCCCGACTACCACCACGACAACGGAACCGGCGACGTGCCGACACGGTACACGGTTCAATCGATCGCCCGGTTCGAAGACACCCTGGCGTACGGTGGCACTGCCGTCGGCTACAACTCGAAGTACATATTCCGAGTGACAGGCAATATCTCGGACTCCAACGCCTATGCCTCGATCGAGCTGACACACGGGATGGCGCTACCCCAACGATGGTTTTTCTCCGAACCAGGTCCGATCGATGTGACAATCGTATCGAACTCCTTTGTCGGAGCCCCAAATCAGCTGTTCTCGCTAGAGCTAGTTACATCCTTCGACGCTGAGACTGAATTCATGGGCGACGGCGGTTTCGCAAGCGGTTATGCACAGTTCGGCAATACGGTCGAACTGCTAGGAATCGAAGCCCGTGATGACTCCGGCATGCTGCTTGCAACGAGCGACTTTACGAGCGTTTCGGGTACGACATACGAAATAATCGCGGCGATCCCTGAGCCGACGTCGTTGGCGATTGGGCTGCTTGGGGTGTGCATGTTCTTTGGGAGGCGGTTTCGGTAGCAATTGCTCGCTCGCACTCGCCACCCACCGCCGCCTCGTCGGCACGTATGTCGTCGTCGGTCCCGAGCACGACCCAAACCAATTCAAACGCCCCGGCGTGCGGGTCTATCGGTCCGATACCAACAACCGGTTCTTCGGCTTGCGGCTGATCGATAGCGATTAAGGGTTCATGGAGCGGTTCAGGCAGCAGCTAAAGATCTCCGCCATTCACGCTGAGCCGGTCGCCATCCGGTTCATCGAAGGGCTCGATAAGGAGTGGTCGGGCACGGCGCCTCGCGGCCTCGCTTACTGGCGGACGCTGAAAGCAGTCCTCGACGAAGAACCAGTCCGCGAACAAGACAAGCCGTGGATCGCGATGCTTGAGCCGCTGGGGCTCCGCAAAGGACAGCCATTCGAGCCCGACGCGAGGCAAGCCAAGCTGCTTCGGCAGGGGGCGGCGCTCGGTGAGCTGATGACCCGCAACCTGCAGGTCAACCCACGGTACGCCGAGCCGTACTGGGAGGGAACTCAGTGGTATAAGAGTTTCGACTTCTCGATCCCGCAGGTCACGGACACCAAGGTCGAACTCGACGAGCGGGCTACATGGTTCTACGAAGCGGTGACCAGCACCGAGGAGATGGTGAACCCAAAACACTCCCTCCAAACCGCACGTCTTCCCGCTGAAAGCGGCCTCCGCCGACTCCCCTCGCCACGTTTGGCGGGCTTCTCTTTGACTCGCTTGCACGTCCCAGTGCATAGTGGCGGCGACCGATTCTTAGTGGCCCGAACCTTGCCGATCCGCCCGCTCAGCGACCCAGACGACTGCATAAGCAGGGTTTGCTCGCGTTGGGGGGGCCGCTTCAGCAGCATGCGGGGTGCATGAAAGACCTCCCTAGAGACTCCTGATGGCGCGCATCCAATCCGCGATCACCTTACTGTTGCTGGCAGGCGCTTCCCCCAACCTTTGCTGGGCCATGGAGCCGGTGACGATTCGCACGCTCTCCTACTACAAGTCAGGAAGTGAAGTCGGGGGTGTCTCCGTGCCGGTGGAAATCTGGTTCGATCAAAGCCCCGGTAAGTCCTTTCGGCTTGCGTTTATCGAAGACGAGATCGACGGCTACGGCGAGTTGTGGCGTGCCGCCGCCTGGCAGGCGGCTCTGGTGGCCGCTGACCTCTCTGGACGCGATGTGGCAGGCGTACGGCTCTTCTTCCAACGTAGCGGTCGCGTTGACGGCCCTAGCGCGGGCGCCATGACGACCGTCGGCGTACTCGCTGCACTACGCGGAGACACGGTGCTAACCGACGTTGCGATGACCGGCACCATCAATCCCGATGGCACCATCGGCCCGGTCGGCGGCGTACCCCACAAGATCGACGGCGCCGCCGCAGCGGGAATTCGGTTGGTGCTCATCCCCTTCGGCATGCGGAACGACCGCGACGAGTCCCTCGGCCGTGATGTGGATTTGTTCCAGCGAGCCGCCGACCGCGGCGTCGAGCTCCGCGCCGTAGGTGACATTTACGAAGCGTACCATTTAGCGACCGGCAAGGAGCTGCCGCGTCCCGCCCCGGCGACGGTTCCGACGCTCAGCAACGCCAACTATCAGCAGGCCAAGATCATTATCGCCAAGTGGCGGATTAAGTACCGCGACGAAGCCGCCGAATACGACCGCGTGCCGGAAGAATACCGTAGCGACTATACCGACGAGTGCATCGAGGATGCTCGCGAAATCGAAGCAAGCGTGGACGACCTGCTCAATCAGGGACTCGTCCCCCCGGCACTTGTGGCGGCAACAACGGCCGCCGCGGAGGCTGCGCTCGCCAATGAAGTGGCGCGCACCATCTGGGTAGACGAGCAGCGGGGCCGTGAGGCGGCGACTGAGTACGCCCAGCGGTTCGCTCAGGCGCCAATGAAACGCCGCATGGCGATCGACCGGCTTAAGAATCACACGCCGCGCACTCTGGGCGCGCTCGGCACCACGATCTACGCCTACATGAGTCTCATCGAGGGGATTACCTACGAGAACCTGGCGAATTTGCTGTTGAGTGGAAAGATCGATAAACCGATTCTCACGCGGGTGACGGAGGAAGACGACGTTGAGCTCGAACGGATCCTCGAAGCGGTGTACGACATGCAAGCAGCCAGTGACTCCTACGACTACGTCCAGGACGTGCTTGAACTGGCCGGCAGCGTGGCGGGGCGTCCCACGCCCGAATCAATGCCGCTTGAAGCCACTGCCGACTTCTTCCGTCGCGCTGCGCAGGCCAACCTCAACCAATTCGAAAAGATGGTGATCGATCAGGCGGCCGTTGGGGCGGGGGTCACCTTCACCAAGGCTAAGGACGTCATGCTCGGCAAGGACGAAGACTACCTCTTGGCGTGGGGGGCGGGTCAATTCTCTCAAGCACAGATGTTCAATGAGTTTGAGGGAGACAGCTTATCGCTGGCGCGGCTGGCGCTTTCAATCCGCACCTACTCGCTCTCTTCGGGCCTAATCGCGAAGCACTACTCGCTGGGTGTCGAGATGGATGAGGATGGCGGGGTGACTAACGTCAAGCTTGACGCCCCGTTGAAGTACATGCTCGACTTTGCCGAGGATCAAACCCGGCGGAACATCCAGTTGCTGCGCAGCGCGGATGTCGATCCCTCCGATGTCGTGTTTGACTACATCTCCGCCGGTACGATGCGCAGCGGCGACGAGAGTGAACAGCTCCAGTCGCTGCGTTGGTACTGGGAGGCCAATACCGTGGCGCGGACGCTGGCCTACCTAGGGGGGTTTGCTAGGGAGACGCCTTCAGAATAAGCGATTGCGGCTTTCGACCTGCGCCAGTCCTGCGGAGGCTTCATCGTTCTCAGCGCCGAGAAGTTTCACTTCTCCGCGGATTTGGCCGTGACGGAATCAGCCCTCGAAGCGCCGGTCCTCAGTAGGTTCGGCGCCGAAACGATCCGTTCTTTCCGACGGGTCTCAAGCCGGTCCACGGGCAGATCAGCGCCATCGGATCGACTTCTGTCGGCCTCGACCAAACTGTGGTCGGTGAAGACGACCTCAGCAGATTCGGCCTTGTCCTTCGGCGCCGCGGGTGAGGCACCCGACCGCAGATCGGCATCTCTCCAAGTCCCCTCGGTCGGTCGGACCTGTGACGATCCCAGGTGTAGCCACACGCGGATTGCGTTGAAAGCCGTGGCAGCCATCTTGAGAAGGTCAGTCGAATGGAAATCGACGAGTCTAGCAGGCATCTGAATCGCTACGGCCGTCAGAGTTTAGGGCCGACAAGCGCTTCCAGCCTAGCTGTCCGCGTGGCGTCTCGGTCCTCACTATGTCTGCTGACGATCCAACTCGTCGCCTCAAGTCTCAGCCGCGAACGCCGCCGCGATCCAGCGAAAAAATATACTTGCAGTCGCACATCTACGTCGTTAGATTTACCGCAGTAAACGACAGCAGGAGGTCCCCCGATGCCCCCCAGTCAGCTCGGCCGTGTCCAGCTCCGCATCATGCAGGTCCTATGGGACCGCGGACGCTCGACGGCGCGCGAGATCACCGACGCCCTCAACGAAGAACAGGCGATCGCCCATAGCACGGTTCAGACCCTGCTGCGTGGCTTGGAAGAAAAAGGCGCGGTCTCGCATGAGTCCGAGGGACGGACGTTCTACTTCTTTCCGCTTGTCAAGGAAGACAACTACCAGCGGAAAGCGACCAATGACCTCGTTCAGCGTGTTTTTGGAGGCAAGGTCAGCGACTTGGTGGCTCATCTCTTGAAGCACGAGAAGGTGTCGCCCGACGAATTGGAGCAGATTCGTCAACTCATCCAACAACGCCGCAAGAAGCCGTAAGGGAACCCCACCATGGTCGACCAAGAATTGGCGGCGTCGGCAGTCGAGGTCCTAGGCGCCACTTTCGAGCTGGTTGTCAACTGGCTCCTGCAATCGACGCTCCTCATCACGGCGGGTTTGGCTCTCGGCCACGCGCTGCGGAAGCGAGGATCGGCCGTGCAATCGGCCGTGTACCGTACGACGCTCATAGCGGTGATCGCATGCCCGCTGGCGACTTGGATGCTTTCGCTCGCCGGCGTCCGCGGGTGGTCGGTGGAACTGCCCGCCTTAGTGGCTCAGGCTGAACCACCCACGCCAGAAGCAGAGCTAGTGGCCAAGTCGCCACAGGAGCAGAGGGTCCCAGCTTTAGTCCCCGTTCCGCAGGAAGCGCCGCCAGCTGTCGTCGAGTTCAACGCCGTGCCCGCTCTCGATATGCCACCGGTCGCTCCGCTGACAGCCTTGCAAGATTCTGACCGTTTATTACTTCCTTCCAGCGATGGTCTGGCGTCGTCGGTGATGCAGCCAGCGCCTTCGACGCCGACGCCGGCGCTCACCGTGTTTGGCACCGTCGCAATGTGCGCCATCGTTCTGTGGGTCGTGGTGACTGGGGTGCTGCTCGCTCGCCTCGCGTTGGCATGGCGAGCTTTGCTGCGATTATGGTCCGCTTCGACGGTCGCCGACGAGCCGACGCATCGGCTCTGCGACGAACTCGCCACTCAACTCGGCGTTGCCACGCCGCAGGTGCTGCGGAGCCCCTACCTGCCGAGCCCCTGCCTCGCGGGGATCCGGCGCCCGGCGGTGCTGCTACCGGAGGAGCATGATGGGAGTTCGCTCCAGGATGTCCTTGTCCACGAGCTGGCGCACCTAAAGCGTCACGACACGGTGTGGAACCTCGCTAGGCGCCTATCGACCTCGGCGATGTTCTTCCAACCCTTGCTATGGAGCTTGTCGCGCCGCATCGAGGCGGCGGCCGAGGAGGTGTGCGACGACTACGTCGTGCAACTCGGATCGGACCGCACGGACTATGCCGACCGGTTGGTGAGCATCGCCGAGCTGGGCGCCACGCCGATCGCCGCGGTGGGCGTCGGTATTGTGTCGTTCCGATCGATGCTTGGCCGGCGTGTGGCGCGGATCCTCGATACTTCGCGGCCGCTCTCGACCCGTGTGGGCAATCTACTGCTGGCGCTGGTGATCGGCGGCGGACTCGTCGGCGCGACAATGGCGGGGCTCGTGGGGTTGAACTCGGCGGTCTCCAAAGCCAGCGCCGACTTGGCATTGGAGGAGGAGGCGTCAAACGATGATTTCGCTGTTGATGACGCGTCGAGCGACGTCAGCGTTCGCGGGCGGGTGGTGGCTCCGAGTGGCGAGCCGGTCGGCGGCGCCATCGTCGAAGCTCAGACGTGGATCCACGATCCGGACGCGCCGAAGCTGCCGCTCGCTAAAACCGTATCGAGCGCTGACGGCCGATTCGAATTGACTTATCCGAAGAGCAGTGAAGTGGCGATCGTCGCCAGTCTCAAGGGCTTTGGCCCTGGGTTTGAGGTGATCCCGGATGGCGAACCGGCGGTTGATTCGCTGACGCTCCACATCGTGCGTGACGATGTACCGATCCGCGGCAAGGTGGTTGATCTTGAAGGCAACCCGCTCGCGGGCGTCACCGTTGCGGTTTGTAACGTCGCCGCAACCGACGACGAGAGCCTCGACGCGTGGCTCGCGGCGATCAACCGGGGTGAGTGGTTCTGGCGCGCGATCGACAAGCACTTCAAGCGACGCACCCGGCAACACCCGCCGCACGCGGCCGCCGAGGTCACGACCAACGCCAAAGGCGAGTTCGTAATAACGGGCGTCGGTCGCGAACGGAAGGTCCGTGTCGCCCTGTCGGGGCCAACCATCGCCTACACGCTGGCGACGATCATCACCCGCGACACGGAGCCACTAATCGCTGACGACCCCGAATTCTCACACAAGCAGATCATTTATGGCGCGCGTGCTCAGATCTTCGCCCAACCGACACAACCGATCGAAGGCGTCGTAAGCGACGCCGAGACGGGCGCCCCGTTGGCGGGGGTTTCAATCAGGCAGAAATCGATGATACGCCGCTTCTTGCCTGGGGAGTTGCGCCTGCGTGCGGTTAGCGACAGCGAAGGCCGCTTCCGCTTGGTCGGGATGGCGAAGGGAGATCAGAACCAGATCTTAGCCACGCCGAACGACGATCAGCCCTACCTAATTCGGCGATATGACGTCCCCGAACGTATCGGCATCGAGCCGATTAAGATGGCCATCGAACTCCATCGCGGTGTCTGGATCACCGGCCGGGTGACCGACGAAGCGAGCGGCGAGCCCATCGTTGGATCACGATCCGTGTTCGCCCAGTATTTCCCCCACCGGTCCAACCCCTACGCCAGCGCCCTACCTGAATACAAAGACGGCAGCGCCGACGGCTATCAGGATAGCTACACGGTCGCCCCGGACGGGACCTACCGATTGGTCGGCTTGCCTGGAAAAGCGATTGCTGGGGTCGTTCTCTGGAGTGAGTCCCCTTACCCCCGCGGTCAGGGATTCGACGAAATACTAGAAGCTGACGCGAAGGACTACTTGCCTGGCTACTACAGCCTAGGAGGCACGCCGAGCCGATTGAGCCTCACCAGCATTCGTGGCGTGAATATTCCTGAAGATACGCCGGAGTTCGTGATCGACTTCGCGCTGGAACGCGGTCGCACGGTGCAAGTCTCGGTTGCTGACGATCAGGGTGAACCCATCGATGGCGTTACGGCGGCTGGTCTCTTGCGTCGCTCACGATGGACGCAGCCGGAGGGATCCCTGCTGAAGGTCTCCGCCTTGGCGAAGGCCGAAGAGCGAACGCTGCTGATTCACCATCCAGAGAAGCGGCTTGGAAGAGCGCTGCAGATATCCGCCAGCGAGTCACCAGACGATCTCTCGGTTCAACTCGAGCCTTGCGCGACGGTTTGTGGTCAGATTGCGGAAGGCGACGAAACGCCTCTGCCCGGAGCCCGCATCCGTTTCAGCCCGCGACCCGGCGGCGACTTCAGTCCCGAACTCATAGAGATCACCACCGATGAATTAGGCCGCTTCGAGCAAACGGGCGTCCTGCCCGGAACTTCTTACGACGTGTATTTGGAGTCTACGCGAGTAAAATTCAAGGTGCTCGCGGAAGACCTGGAAGTGAGTCCGGGCGAAACGATCGACCTCGGCGAGATCGACGTCACGGACGACGAGCGCCCCGAGCCGGTGCGTGAAGCGACGGCGGCAACCCGCGTCGCCCCGAAAGCGGACGACGCTGCCGTCGCCTTCGCCGGCACGGTTGTCGATCCTGACGGCAAGCCGGTCGCCGACGCCGAACTGTACCACCTGTTCTATGTCCCGAACGCCACCGGCGTGCTAAATTCAGCGTCGAAGCCCATCGCAACGACCGACGCCAACGGCGCCTTCCGATTCGAGGTGGCGCCCAGCGACTTCGGTCCGCAAGCGATCGACCGAGAGTTCAAGGCCGCATCGATCGTGGCGTCGAAAACGGGTTTCGGTTTTGCGATCTCAACCGCAGCGGCTTTCGAAGTCACCGGCCAGTGGCAAAGCGAAGCCATTGAGAGGGTCAAGGGACTTCCCGAGCCGTTCCGCCAGCAAGCTGAAGCGATGCTCGGTTCGGCGGGCAGGCCGCTGCAACTCACGCGGGACGAAGCCCCGATCCGCGGCCGGGTTCTCGACATCAATGGCGAGCCCGTCGCTGGCGCAAAACTGTCACTCGATCGCCTCTGGTGCAGCGCCGACGATGACCTCACGGCTTGGCGTGAAGCGGCCGCCGAGCCTGATGCAGACTTCTACTCCGCCCGACTGATGACGCCTCGCATGCTGGGCGATTGGCAGCTCCGCTCAGCGGTCGATCCCGCAACGACCGACTCGGAGGGCCGCTTCACCCTACGTGGTATCGGCCAGGGACGCATCGCCCGCTTGCTGTTGGAAGGGCCCGGCGTTGAGACCAACCTGGTGCACGTCCGCACCGAGCCGGGCGAACCGATCGAACTCCCAGAGGAACGGAACGGCGCCAGTTCAAGGCGGCTGACCTACTACCCCGCGGACTTCAGCTATGTTGTCGGCCCCTCGACGCCGATCTCGGGCGTCGTTCGTGACGAAGAGACCAAGCAGCCCCTCGCGGGCGTGACAATCAAGAGTCAAAAGCGACACGGAAACGAACTCAACGGATGGGGCGCCGACTTCGTCCGCACGGTTACCGATCAGCAAGGCCGTTACACGCTCAGCGGCATGCCGATCGGGGCGGAAAATCGCATCGCTGCCATCGCCCCTGACGGGGACGTCGCCTACTTTTCCTCATCGAAGCCCGCAAACACCGAAGGCGTTGAGGGCCCGCTCGAGGTTGACTTCGACCTCCACCGCGGGGTCTGGCTAGAGGGACGCGTCACCGACAAGCGTACCGGTGACGGGATCGCGGGCCGGGTCGCCTATTACGTCCCTCCTGAGAATCCCGACCATCGCTTCGCTCGATCGCTGCAGGTCGATGAACGAGACAGGTTGCTGGCCGACGACAGGGGACGTTACCGGATCGCTGTCTTGCCGGGTCGCGGCTACATAACGTTCCAAGCGCACGAGCACGAGCGCTACCCCCGAGCGGCCGAGATTCTCAAACTAGACGGATCACGGGAAGCGGCCGAGTCGATGATCCGCTGCGAGCCGTCCTATCTCATGCCGTCAAGCTACCACGAGGTTGCCGAGATCGACCCGGCGAGTGAAGCGACCCGCATCGAGTTAAACCTCGAACTGGACTCCGGAACGACCGTCGCTGGCCGCGTCGTGGGTCCGGATGGAGAGCCGATCACCAGTTTTCGTTACACGAACCGTATCGCTGAGTTTGCGAACTCATGGGACCGGTCCAGTGACGGCCGATTCGAGCTAGTGGGCTACGAACCGGACCAGCCGCGGCACGTCTACGCGATGGACCTTGAGCGGAACCTCGGGGGCCGCGTCATCGTTTCCGGCGAAGGGCATGAAGACTTAGTTGTCCGGCTGCAGCCCGCCGGCAAAGCAATTGGTCGTCTCGTCGATGCCGAAGGAGAACCGCTGGCGAACTGCCAAATTTCGGCGTGGCATCTGCGGAACGACGACGACTTCGGGACCTTCGACAAGTCGTACCAAGCGGCGCCGCTCCCCGCCAACCGCGAGAGCACCAGCAACGCGATCTATGAGACCGACGATGAGGGACGATTCGAGATCGCGTGCCTCGTGCCGGGCGTCGATTACCGACTCAATGCGTACGACCAGGCGGCCATGTCGAGCTCGACGGCCCCGTCGATGCGCTTTGCGAGCGGGCCGGTGGACGTGGTGATCCGTGTCGATCCGGGCCACACGCAGGACGTGGGCGACGTACGCCTCGCCGCGGATGAGAAAGAGTTCGCCAAGCGGGTCACGCAGCCCGACCAAGCCGGCCTAAAGCCGGCGGCCGCTGCTCCGCCGGACAAGGCATGGGCGGATCCCTCCGAGGACGACGCCACGGACCGTCAAGACAAGCAAGCGAGTAAGACCAAAGAAGAGTCGGGCATCGTCGTCGGTCCCGACGGCAAGCCGATCGCCGGCGCCGAGTTCTATTACTTCCATACGCGTGTCCACGACATTGAGCCGATGGCGCCGCGGCTCCTTGCGACCACCGACGCCAACGGACGCTTCCGTTTCCCAGCGCCCGCCGTCGAACTCGCCGAAGACGCCCCAGCGAGCTGGAGCTACTCGCAGTGGATCGTCGTCCGGGCGCCGGGCTATGGCTTCGCGGTCGAGCGTCCCGGCTACCTCGGCAAGTCTCGGCCGCGATCGAATCCGGTGACGGTGATCGGGGCCGCTTTGTCGGCTTTGGCGAGCCAGACCGTCATCGAACTCCCCGCCGAGGGCGAACCGCTCCGCGGCCGCGTCATCGATATCGACGGCAATCCGGTTGCCGGCGCGAAGATCACAACACGTTGGTCTCGTAGAGCGAACGATCCCGCCGGCCCCTGGTACGGGACGCCAGACGACACACAGCCGAACTCCGAATGGCGCTCCAAGGTGTTCGACCTGCTGAACATCATCGAGCCGTCGCAGACGACGCTAGCCCTTCCCACGGCGACAACCAACGCCGACGGCCGCTTTGCGTTACGCGGCATCGAAGACAACCTGCTGCTGCAATTGCGGATCGAAGGGGAGGGCATCGAGACCGCCGAGATCGTCGCCCGGAACATGCCGGGTGAGAAGATTGAGTTCACGGTCGACGAGGGACCGACGGAAACGAGCTACACGGTCCATCCGAACGAGCTGCTGCACGTCGCCGCGCCGTCACGCCCGGTCGAGAGCCGCGTCGTTGACTACGATACCGGCGAGCCAATCGTCGGCGTCATTGTGCGCGACGGGATCGTCCACGGCACCAACCGCTGGTCGAATCTCCATGACCGGCAGTTTGTCACCCGCACGGACGCAGACGGCAGGTATCGAATCACCGGCCTGCCGATCGGCGACAAGAACCGCGTCATGGCCTTCACGGATGGCGACGCCGCTTATGTGCCGGCAATCGTCACGGCCGACACGTCCGCCGCAGCGAAGGAAGGGGCGTACGACTTCCGCCTGCGGCAAGGCGTCTGGGCCGAAGGCCGTGTTTACGACGCCGACACCGACGAGGCGATCGTCGGCAGTCTCGAGTACTACTACTTCCCGAACAAGGAGATCGAAGCCGCCTACCCGGGCACGCGCCGAACGTTCGTGCAGGGCCGCTACTGGACCGACGCCGAGGGACGCTTCCGCGTTGCGGTGCTCCCCACCCGCGGCGTGCTCGCCTTCCAGTACGACAACACGGCCACGAACGGGCCGCTCGGTCGCGACATCGACCGCTACCCGCGCGGTGCGGGCGCCGAGTCGATCGAGGGGCGTGACGATCAGGGCATGTTCGCCA
Organism: Botrimarina colliarenosi; assembly: GCF_007859955.1. Taxonomy (GTDB): domain Bacteria; phylum Planctomycetota; class Planctomycetia; order Pirellulales; family Lacipirellulaceae; genus Botrimarina; species Botrimarina colliarenosi. Next base: position 154,051 of record NZ_SJPR01000007.1, on the reverse strand, counting down.
CCGAGCCTCACTACCTGATGCCGGTCAACTACCGTCGCCTGCTCGAAGTCGATCCCCAGTTGGAAAGCAAGGTCGTCCGGGCCGACATGCCATTGACGGCGAGCTCGTCGGTGACCGTCACCGTGCCGTCGGTCGGCGGCCTCTTCACCACGGGCTATCGATCCTACGGCGCCGCCGAGATGTGGGGTTGGCAGCGACAGGAGACGCCTCAGTTCCAAGTCGAGGGCCTCAAGGCGGGCGAGCGCCGCCAGGTCCTCGTCTACGACGAATCCCGCAACCGTGTCGGCGCGACAACGGTCACCGAGAAGGACCAGGATGTCGTGATCGAATGGGTCCCGGCCGGCAAGTTCACGGGACGCCTCGTCGATCCGGACGGCGAGCCGATCACCGACGCGAGCCTCTCCTTCGACATGGAGGCCTTCAACCGCGGCGAGGTCGCGGTCTGGGCGCCGCAGCCCGGGAAACTCTCCGACCCTGAACGAGTTGTGGTGGATTCCGAGGGCCGCTTTACGCTCCATGGCATCCACCACCAGAAGAAATACTCGGCGTGGGTCTCCGCCCCGCGCTCGTTCAACAGCATGAAGCGGCAGCAGATGGGCATTGGCAAAGCGCTCGTCAACGAATCCATCGAGCCGGGTGAGGTGAAGGACCTCGGCGACATCGTCATCGGCGACGATGACGAGAACCGTGAGGACAAAGCCGCCAAGCCCGCCTCTGAAAAGAAGCCGGCGAAGAAGCCCGAAAAGAAATCCGAGCAGAACCAAGCGGCGGAAGCGGCGAAAAGCGTCTCGGGCAAGGTGACGCTCGCCGACGGTCAGCCCGCCGCCGGCGCGCACGTCGCCCTCGTCGCTATGCGGAAGGTAACGAACAAGGGAGGCGACTACTCGCCGAACGGCGCCGTGCTCGCCGAAGGGACCGCCGACGAAGCCGGCGCGTTCCGCTTGACGCACACGGCCGACCCCGAGTTGTTCCACTACTCAAGACTGCTCGCCCGCCGCGACGGCGCGGGGGTCGCCTCGAAGGACGTCAGCCTAGGGCTCGAGAACGAGGCGCTGTCTCTTGAATTGCCCGCCGAGCAGCCGATCGTCGCCAGGCTCGTCGATATCGAGGGGCAACCAGCGGCCGGCGTGACCGTGCGCGTGCAATTAGTGATGGAGGCCGCCATGCCCGGCCGCGAACCCGCGGGGGCCGGCTACTCGGGCGAAGGTCCGGCGCCCGCCGCTTGGATCCAGCCGGTAATCACCGATCCTAGCGGGCGGTTCGCGCTGCAAGGAGTCCCCGCAGGCTACGGCGCCTACCTCGAAGTCGATGGCGACGACCGTTTCGCCCCACAAGACATCATGCTCAACACGGGCGAGCCCGAGCAACACGGCGATCGGGACGGGACTTACCGTTCATTGGTGCGCAACGGCGAGCCCGGCGAGGAACTGTTGTTGCCACTGGCGCCGGCGCAGGTATTTGAGGGGACCGTCACCTACGAAGACACCGGCGAACCGGCGCCGCTGGCCAGGGTGACCATCTGGGCAAGCCAACAGAAGGAGTTCGGCTCGATGGTCTCCGTCGCCGGTCAGGCCGACGAGAAGGGGCGGTTCCGTATCAGCCCCAAGTCGGGGGTCCGTTTCGGCGTCAATGCCTACGCGCCCGAGGGGACGCCCTACCTCGCGCGCCAGACCCCAACCGAGAAAGGCATTCACTGGAACGACGGCGACCGCGTCAAGCAGGTAGATGTATCGTTGCCGCGCGGCGTGCTCATAACGGGGCAGGTCGTCGAGGCCGGTACGGGACAACCCATCGCCGACGCGTCGGTGCAGTACGTTCCCGAGAGGAATAACAACCCCAACGTCGCCGACGACATCCTCACCGGCTGGCAGGCGATTCAAACGACCGACATTGAGGGCCGATTCAAGACCGCCGTGCTTCCCGGCTCCGGCCGGATCGTGGTCCACGGCCCGACCGACGACTATGTCCTCGCCGAATCGACAAGCCAAGAACTGAGCCGCAACAAGGAAGGAGGCAGACGCCAGTACGCCCACCACTTCGAGCGGATCGACGTCACTGCCGAAGACTCGCCCGTCGAGATGACCGTGCGGCTAACGCGCGGCGGCGCCGCGAGCGGCCGCTTAGTGGACGATTCGGGCGCGCCGGTGAATGGCGCCCTAATGGTCTCGTGGAGAAACATCCGTGCCACCAACCTTGAATGGCGGGGAAACTCTCCCCGAGTGGAGGGCGCGCGGTTCGAGGTTCGCGGGCTGCCGTCCAAAGCAGAGCACACCGTCCACTTCCTTCAGCAGGAGCAGAGAATTGGCGCCACCGTCACGGTCCGGGCCGGCGACGTGGAAGAACGCGTCGCACTTGAGCCTTGCGGCTCGGCAACGGCACGCCTCATTGACGAATCGGGGGATCCCGTTGCCAATTTCTCTGGCGTCAACGTTTACATGGTCGTTCGACCGGGACCGGACCCCCTCAACAACCCCGAGTCCGGGAAAGGGGTCGTCTCAGCCGACTCCGACTTCATCTCGAACGTAGACCGGATCAACTACCCAGATCCCCGAACGACCGACAGCGACATCGACGGCCGCCTCCGCCTGCCCGTGCTGATCCCCGGCGCTCCGTACCGGATCGTCGCGCTCAAGGATGGGGGATTCGTCACTCTGAAAGACTTTAAGGCGGAGGCGAACGAGGAAATCGATCTCGGCGACCTCACGATCGATGTCGGGGTGGACCCGTGAACGACTCGGCGCCTAGCGATTGGCGACTCTACGAGCCGAGCGACTCGGCGCCGTGGGACCTCCAGCGGGTGGTGCACCTGCACCGCCGCGCCGGCTTCGGGGCCGACTGGGAGACGCTCCAGCGCGACCTTGGCGAAGGGCCCGAGGCCGCGATCGATCGGCTGCTTAAGCCGCAGGTGGACGAGGGGTTCGAGCGACTCGCCGCGACGATCGGCGACGCCGCCACCGCCTCGGGCAATCCCAACCGCCTCAAAGCGTGGTGGGTCTTCCGGATGCTCAAGTCGCCCGATCCGCTCGGCGAACGCCTGACGCTGTTGTGGCACAACCATTTCGCCACGAGTAACCGCAAGGTCGATAACCTCGTCTGGATGCGCGAGCAGAACGACCTGCTGCGCAGGTATTCTCGTGCGCCCTTTGGCGACCTCCTGCGAGCGGTCGTCAAGCACCCGGCGATGCTCACTTGGCTCGACGCCGACTCCAACCGCAAGGGGCGACCCAACGAGAATCTCGGCCGCGAGCTGATGGAGCTTTTTACGCTCGGCGCCGGCGCCTACACCGAGGCCGATGTCCGTGCAGCAGCCAGGGCGCTCACCGGGTGGACCATCACGCGGCAGGCGTTCGCTTGCCGTGAGAGTCGCCACGACGACAGCGAGTTAACCATTCTCGGCCAAACGTCGCCGCTCGACGGCGACGGCCTGCTCGACCTCTTGCTCGCCCGACCCGAGACGGCGCGGCGCGTCGCTAGGCGGCTCTGTGGGCTGCTGATGGGGGAAGGCGCTATCGACCAAGAGGCCATCGATTCACTCGCCGCAGGGTTGCAACAGAACGATCTCGATATTGAGTGGGGCGTTGAGACGATCCTCCGCAGTGACGCGTTCTTCCGCAAAGAGAACCTCCGCACGCGTGTCACCAGCCCCGCCCAGCACGCCGTCGAAACGCTGCGATCATTGCGCCTGTGCGACTCGCCACCGAGCACGTTGCTAGTCGCCGAGTGGATCACCCGGATGGGCCAAGATCTCTTCTACCCGCCGAACGTTGGCGGCTGGAACGAAGGCCGATCGTGGCTATCGACCCGAACCCTCGTCGCCCGCGCCAACTACGCCAACGCGCTCGCTGAGGGCGTGCTATGGCGTTCACCCGCGGAGGTCGATCTGTCCGCGGGGCTGCCGCCCGGAGAAGGACCGATCGTGGATCGGCTCGCGCTATTGCTGTGGGGGATCGGTGCGCCCGCTGTCGCAACTGATTCGAAAGAAGCCGGCGAACTGTCTCCCGCCGCAGCGATCGCTCTGGTGTTGTCCCTTTCCGATTCCACCCTTGGCTGAGAAGGAGGCTGTCGGTGTTTACACGGAGAGACTTTCTACGGACGACGTCGCTCGTCACGGCGGCGCCCTTCGTGCCGGCCTTTCTTGCCAAGACGGCCCAGGCGGCGCCTATGCAGGTCGATGACCGCGTGCTGGTCGTCATCCAGCTCGACGGCGGCAACGACGGGCTCAACACGGTCGTCCCCTATGGCGACGACGGCTACGGCCGCGCGCGCAAGGCGCTGCGGCTGAAGGAATCCGACCTGCTCAAGATCGACGACCACGTCGGCCTCCACCCTCGGATGAAGGGCGCCAAGGAGCTGCTCGATGACGGGCGGCTAGCGATCGTTCAGGGGGTCGGCTACCCGAACCCCGACCGCTCGCACTTCAGCAGCATGCGGATCTGGCAGGCCGGGCGCCGTGAGAACGCCGATCGGGAGGCCTACGGTTGGCTCGGCCGCACGCTCGATCAGTCCACAAGAAACAATCCTGCTTCCGTCGAGTCCGACGCGGTCTACGTCGGCGCCGATGAAACGCCGTTCGCCCTCTGGGGACGACGGGCCAGCGCCACCAGTTTGTCCGAGGCCGGCGACTTGACGCTCGATCGACCGACGCCGCCACTAGGCGAAGCCGGCGACCAGGCGACGGGCATCGCTTCCTTCGTCACACAGCAGTCGCAGTCGGCCTACGCCGCCGCCGAGGCGTTCGCCCGCGACCAGCGCGCCGCTTCGGCTTCGCGCTCCGCGTACCCAACGTCAGAACTCGTGTCGCGGCTGGGACTGGTGGCGAAGCTGCTGCGGAGTGGGTCGCGGGCGCGGGTCTACTACGCGTCGCAAGGCGGCTACGACACGCACTCGGCGCAGCTCTTCACCCACGCCAACCTACTGCGCGAGTTTTCGGAAGCTCTCCAAGCCTTCCTCGACGATCTGCGGACGGACCAACTCGATCAGCGTGTCGTTGTGCTCGCCTTCAGCGAGTTCGGCCGGCGCGTGGCCGAGAACGACTCGAAGGGGACCGACCACGGCGCCGCGGGCCCCGTGTTCGTAGCCGGCACGCCGATCAAGGCCGGCCTCTACGGCGACCGTGGCGATCTCTCAAAGCTAGTCGATGGCGATGTCCCCATGCAGGTCGACTTCCGTCGCCTCTACGCCACGCTGCTCGACAGGTGGATTGATGTGCCATCCGAAGTTGTGCTCGGTACGAGGTTCGAACCGTTGCCATTCATCTGACCAGTGTCATTACCTAAGCAGTAGCCAGTGACAAATGCAATAGTCAGGGGCCTGTGTGTGGTTGTAGAGCTGTAGAGTTCAGGCCGACCGCCGCACGACCATGGACGATTCTATCATCACAGGTCGGATCGACCGATGCGGATACCGACCCATTTAGGTCTCCATCGGCTGGACCATCCGCTGAGCTTACGGCGGACGCCGAACTGTGGTCGGTGGCGAAGACCTCTGAGGATGTGAGGTCAATTCGACCGCTAGACGATGGCCGCCGGCGACGCCTGACCGAAGCGTTCGCAGACGGCATGGCATGCTGCCGCCGGTCCAAACCTACGCAGGACGTAAACGCCTCGGGCGTTTTGACGCCGGAGGAATTTGTGTGTTTAGAACCATTACGAGGTTGCCGTTATTTGACGAGGTTCTCCGGCGGCGCCAAACGGTAGCTGGTGCTGCGGCCGCGGCCGGGGTTCGGGACAAGGACCCCCCGCTCCAGCAGCTCGCGGATGTCGCGGAGGGCCGTGTCGCTGGAGCACTTCGCCAGTTTCGCGTACTTCGACGTGCTCAAGAAACCCTCGAAGCCGTCGAGCATCCGGTTGATGACGAGGCGTTGCCGCTCGTTGACCGGTCGGGCTTGCAGACCTCGCCAGAGGCGGGCCTTGTTGAGGACGCCGGCGAGGCGCTCGTCGCTGCTGTCGATCGCGCGGCTGAGGCAGCCGACGAACCAACCTAGCCAGCCGGTCACGTCGAGTTCGCCGCGCTGCGCCAGCTCCAGCTGGCGGTAGTAGTCCTTGCGCTCGGCCTCGATCTGCGACGACATGCTGTAGAAACGGTCCTTCGTCCCGTCCGCCCGGGCGAGCATCATGTCGGCGACCGCCCGGGCGATCCGTCCGTTGCCGTCCTCGAACGGGTGGATCGTCACGAACCAGAAGTGGGCGAGGCCGGCGCGGAGCACCGGGTCGGTCTCGCTCGGCCCGTTCAGCCACGCCAAGAAACGCTTCATTTCTTTGTCGAGGCGATCGGCCTTGGGCGCCTGGAAATGGACCTTTTCTTTTCCTATCGCCCCCGAGACGACCCGCATCGGGCCCGACTGGTCGTCACGCCAGCGGCCGACCGCGATGCGATTGATGCCGCTGTGGCCGGTGGGGAAGAGCGAGGCGTGCCAGCCGAACAGGCGCTCGGCGGTCAGCTCGTGATCGAACCGCTGCGTGGCGTCGAGCATCATCTCGACCACGCCATCGACGCTGCGGCTCGGGGTGGGGAGCCCCCCTACCTCCAGACCCAGCTTGCGGGCGATCGACGAGCGGACCTCTTCCGGGTCGAGCGCTTCGCCTTCGATCGCCGAGGATTGGACGACGTCGGCGGTGAGGACCGTGAGGCTCGCCTCGCTGCGGAGGTCGAAGCCGAGGGCCTCCATCTTCCCCAGCAGCCGGCCCTGCGCGTGGCGCACCTGGGCCAGGGGAGCCGCGAGCGGCTCGCTCTCCCAGGTCAGTTCCGGCCAGCCGGGTTGTTCGTGGATATAGGCCATCTAATCACCGCTCCTCATGCGGTGATTATAGCCCGTATTCGCCGCACGGCGCAAGCTCGGCGTGCGCTTGGGCCGGTTGTGCCGGTTGGGCGGCCGCTCCGCTACTCACCCAGCAACAGCAGCAGCCCGCGGGCGTACTTGCGGATCTGGTTCGGGGTGGGGTGATCGGCCAGATTGCTCAGCATATCGGCGATCTTGACCTCTCTCGCCAGCACGTCCGCCGCGGCCCGCTCGAGATTCTCCTCGTACGAGAGACCCTCTTGTTTGGTGAGGGCTTCGACCGCCGAGACGACACCGTCGGGGATGCCCCGGTCGAGGAGATCTTCGCGCGTCATCTCGGTGTCTTCGAGCACGTCGTGGAGCCAGGCAACGGCTTGAGAGTGCGGCGCCTTCGGCGATCGTGAGGCGACCGCGGCCGGGTGCTCGATGTACAGGGTAACGCCGTCGCGGCGGAACTGGCCCTCGTGGGCTTGGGTGGCGATAGCGCAAGCCAGCTCGACGAGGTCCGTGGCAGACTGCTGCTGCGGGTCGCTTGACGGCATTGTGGAGCCTTTGCTGTTGCGTGGCTGTGAGAGCTTGCTCCCGTCATGCAAGCGGGGCCCAACCCCCAACCGGGGGCAGGCCTCGCGAGGAAGCGTTCACTCATCCCTAAAAGTAGTGATCCCGGTTCGCGCCGTCAAAAACGGCCCCGCTCGAGGCAGCAACGCTTGAAGCGCTTCCTACTGCCGCACGGGCAGAGGTCGTTGCGGCCGAGTTTCTCTTCCAGCAGCTTATCGCCGTGAACGAGCCGGACGCCGACCTTTACTTGCGACTCCGACGGGTAGCCCCGACGACGCTTGCTCATCGGCTCGAAAGGACCGGCTCTTGTCTTGTGAGCGTGGCATGACGCACCTCCTGTCACGGCTGCTGTGGGTGGGATCGACGTGAGGTAGACCACCTAGACCGGCCGCAGGTTCGGGTCTTCCTCGTCTTGCTGCCTGACTGCGCCCTGCCTCGTGGCTTGAGCAAGCATTCCATGCACCGTGGCGCCCGCGAGCGATCCTTCAAGGGCGGGGCTGCAGGGGGGCCCCCTTTCCGCGGATCACCCCGGCCCGTGGGGCAGACCCTTGAGCGACCCGCTCCCAGTGGTCGCCCTTGGCTTGGCATCGTCAACTCAGGCAGAAGGAGAGGTCCAGTGACCAAGACATTCAAATCTCCAGTCACGTCCAGCAAGGGACCGCCGCGTCGGAGGATGTGACCCGACGGATCCGCACGGAACGACCACGGCCACCAGGCCCCGACACCCTGTGTCGCCCAACAACGGATGGGGCTTCTAGCTCATCGGCGTAAAGCACTTTCAGGGAAAACATGTCGAGACGCTCGAAGAGCACAAAGGTCTCAACGCTCGTGACACGCAGCGGGTAGGCCACCGCGTCGTCGAGGCAAAGTTGCTCGTCGGCCTGATCGAAGGCCCCGAACCTTGCCCCGGACACCGCGCTGGTACGAGAGCGTCAGCGAAGAGCCTGAGCTAGTTGCCGAAAAGCAATCGTCTAAAACTGCTGCCAACGGTCGATCCGATTCGGGCTGTGACACGATGGCCATCATCTGCCGACCGAATCAGAGCGACCGTCGAGATGGTCAGTCAGCTGAAAGAGCGCTTCGGTGCTTAGTCAACTTATTCCTCATCATCTTCCGGGTCGGCGGAGATGGCTTCGAGGTAGCGGATCCGTAGCTCTTTCAGCGAACATTTTCTCTCGCCTTCAACCAAGAAAAAGTTCCAGCCATTGACTGCCACACGGCCGGTGATCGCCTTGCCGGCAAGTGATGGACTGGAGAAGAACTGGTTGTTCCATTCGATGCGTCCGTCGGAGAGAACTACAGCCACATGGTCGCGAAACTTCTTCGATCGGGGGACCAGTTTGGCGCCGGGCTTGAGGAACTCGGCGCTCACCAAGTCGCTCAAATCGACACGGTGACGCGGGCGAACCGTCTCGGCGGCGAAGCCGGACTTGTATCCCGCCGGCGTCGGCCATACTTCGGTGATGCGCTTGGCGAGTTCTTCCGACCGGGCGCGGATCATTGACTCGGCCCATTCGGCCTCCGAACCCCTCAGCAATTCACGGTTCATCACCAAAACGTCGTGCATTTCTAACCCCGAACGCTTGCCACCCTCGCTAGCCCAGGGGCCGTTGGAGACCTTGGAGTTCAGCCGTGATGTCAGCAACGTCAGATTGCCAAGCGTGTGGATTAAAGCTTCTCGCTCGCCTTCGGCACGCGGTCCCGCCGGAAGGGGCCAATGCGCGGCCCACTTTTGCGGCATGATGTGTTCAATGGCGAGCTTGCGCCGAGGGACCCTTTCGCCGCCTAAGCCGGACTTGCCATCGGACCAGCCACGAAGATGATCCTCGATCGCCTCCAACACCATCCGCAAACGACCGCGGCCAAGTCGTCGGTAGGCCGGCAGGACCTTCAGTTGCTCCAAAACCTCTCCGTCGTCGGGCCAGTAACGGCTGTCGCTCTTCTGAGAAAGAAGAAGTCGCTCGATGACGTCACCAATCTTGTCGCGGTCGGTTGAATCGAGGTCGCGAATGAGCTCGGCAACGAGCTTGTTGTAGTTCTTGGTTGTTGAGCGGATCAGCATCCGCCGCACCATCCAGCTCTCGATCGCGCCAAGCGCTTTGTGAAGTTGTTCGTCGCGAACCGGCGGTCTTGCGGGATCGAGAAGAACAAGAACCAAAGGCTTGATGACTTCGCTCTCCATCACCCCGGTGCGGTAGGCGAACAATCCAAGCCGATCCATCGGGCCGGTCTTTTGCTCGCCAGCCAACACGAATTCACGGTACACCTTGGCCGCGTCGGTCAATCGCGGCAGCAACGTTTCCATCGGCTCGTCCGATTCGTCAACATACCGCTTGAACCGGGTAAACACTTCGCGAGCGACAACCTCTTCGCCCGTCTTGGCGACCAGCCAGTGATTCAGGAAGATCGACGAGCGAGAAAAACGCAATCGCCCGACGCTCAATTCGGATTCCCAGAACGACGATTCAAAATCTCGCCAATACCTGACGTAAGACGCCTCAACGTCGGCGCCGGACTCGAGCAGCCGTTGGAAAATGAAGTTCTTGATCAAGTCGGCCGCGGTGAGCTGGGCGCCACGGGCGTTAAGCGTCTCGAAGATCTCCTGAGCGTTCTCGTCTGCCCCGAGATCAATCACCACAAGCTGCAGCAAGTCACGAACAGCCGTCTCGATTGCATTGGCCCGCAGCGCGATACCGCCGTCGCCTTCCTCACGCAGCCACGCCGACGCTGATTCGGCGAAGTAGCGATGAGCCTGGACCATTCGCTGGTCGCCGAACTCGATCGCTTCGTAGTCAACAGGCAGCGGCGCGGACATGATCGCGTTGAAAGCCGGCCGATCTCGGTTTGTCGGCCACACCTTGAACTGATCCTCTGGGTTCACCCAGAACGGTTCGGCGTTCTTGATGAGCATTTCCAACCGCATCGCCAGCGAGCCCGATCCCGCCGCGACCAACTCGGCGTGCAACGCGTCAAACAGCAACTGGAGAGTCGTCAGCCGTTGCTGGCCGTCGATGATCGTTCGCTCCTGCATCGACCCGGCTGCATTGGGGACCTGTTGCAGCACGACCGCGCCAAGGAAATGCGGATAGTGCTTGCCGGCTGGTTCGGCGAGCACTCGTTCAGCCATGCGAACGATGTCTGACCACAGCGGCTCCCATTGGTTTTCCTCATTCCAAACGTAGGGGCGTTGGAACAACGGCACGACCAATCGCTGCGGTTGATTGAACACTTGCAGCGGTGTCCGGACTTGCGTTTCCATCTCGTCGCCTTGTTCTCGTTCAATCCTAAGTCACGTGTCGGCGGCATCGGCCGCCGGTAGCTATCGCGTTCCTAAACGAACGCGTAGGGGCTCTTCTTGGCGATCACTTCCAGCAACGAGCGCCGCAGTTGAGACCGATGATCGTATCCAAAGTCATCCAGCACCCCGTCCGGCAAGAGTGTCACTTGATATCGACCGGCAAGTGTCGATCGGGCAAGAAGTTGCCGCCCTCGATGCCGATGCTGGATTGTCACAGAACGTCCCGGTTTTGTCAGCGGCCTACGGCAGGGAATCGCCGAGCGCTGAGTTGAGCCGAGGTGCAGGTCCGTAGCTCCTCAGGCCGCTATCCGCTCGTAGTGCGTGAGCACGCCGCCGAGCCAATCTCGACCGACGATCTCCTCGCCGCTGTGCGGAGGAGCATCGACCTCGGGCCAGAGAGCAGCGGTTTGTCCCCCTTCTTAGAATGCGACCGGAGCTCGTTGTAGAAGCCGACGTACTCCTCCACGACGTAGTCGAGATGCCCCAGGCCAAAAGCGATGAACCGATGGCGGCACTCACCCTTGATCGAGCCGATCCACCGCTCGATGAAGGCCTTCTGGTCCGGGGGCCGGGGAGAGGTCGGCCTGTCACAAGCGCCGACATTCGACTTGCTCCTCGATCGGCCGCGGCAGATGCCGCGAAACGGCCGCGGGGTGCCGACGCCTGCTGGGAAGATCGCCGTGTTGATCGGCGGCACAGCGATCGGGGCGTGTTCCAACCGTTGCCGCACCCGCTCGTGTCTGAGGCGGCGAAAGTTGGCTTGCGGATGGCGGCGACGGAAATCATCCGTTTGCAGTACGGCAAGACGTCTTCGTCGAAGGTCGACCGCTCGTCGTTCGTCGCGGACCGGAACGATCCGTGCCTCGTCTTCGAATTAGGTCGGCAGTGACCAACCCGATCGTTGAGTTGAATTGTGGTTCCGCCCCCTGCTTGTTCGACTTCGGTAACGCGGCCTCACTCCCGCAGCATTCCGCGGCTGATAAAGAACTTCCCTCCTGTGCCGTGGAACGCGACATCGACCGTTGTTCCAACCGGCCCCGACAAGAGTTCTCGGCAGGCCTTGAGGTCGAGTCGGCTGAACACCGCCTCCGTCGTCCCAACGATGTGGAACCCCGGCTCGATGCCGGCCCGCTCGGCGGAGCTTCCTTCGATTACGTCGTAAACCATCCAGCCGAACATCGCGTCTCTCCTGAGCGTCATGCCCAAGAGCCCCACCCCCGCCTCGACTGGTACGGCCATCGGCGTGCCGCCCGGAGCGTACAAACGGTAGCCTTCAGCCGCCCGCCAACTCCCTTCCTCCTCAGCCGCTTCCAATCCACGACGGAATGGGTGCGGCCAGCCGGTTTGCCACTGGTCGCTCCGCAGCCCGACGCGATCCGAAGATTTCACGAACGTGTACTGCCGCGGCGCAGGTTCCTGGGCGGGCGCTTCGTCCAGGCCGCTCTGCAGCGATCTGGACTGCGTGGACTTCTCGGCGCTGAGGTCTTCATCGTACCGAATCTCCAGAACCGGCGTTCCCATGAAGCCGAGTCCAATCGGACGCGGATGGGAACGCGACTGGTTCGAGGCGAGTGAAACCAATTGCCAATCCCCGGTTCCCCAACGGTATTCGTAGTTGATGACGAGCGGAGTCAGATTAGAAAGCGTCGTCGCTACGACACGCGCCGGCGGTGCTTGTGACGGTTGAGTCGGCGTTCGTCGCTGCTGTTGGGGAGACGATCCGCGGCTCGCTGCCTGCGCGCGGTCGGCGTTTCGCGGAGACTCCGCGATGGGCGCTTCACGGTCTCCCCCTTCCTGCTCGCTGGTGAGGAATGCGTTGGCGGCGCCGAGCAACAAGCCGACAACGATGATCTGTCGGTAATAGCGGCCGCAGAACACCGCTGACATCACCGCCACCGCCCACGACACGCCTTGGTTCGCTCCGAGCTGACCACCAGCGAACACCAAGCCTGCAAAGAGCCCAATCAGGGCTGCGATGACGCTCCACTTTCGTTTGGTTCGCGGCTTGGCGCCCGGGGTGCGATGGTCCTTGGTCTTTTGCTTCGCCGCGGGCGCCGGGTTGGGGCGACTGGATTGCTCCGGTCGGGCCGATTGAAGTTGTTGCTGACGCTGGTTTTCTCGAAACCACCGATCCTGCTCCTCACGCTTGCGATCCTCTTCGTAGAGCCGCTGGTCCTCCGCCTGCGTGCGGTAGTCGTAGGCGCCCCAGCGGTGCTGCTCTTGATTATCCGGGCGGGGCATCTCGGTTCTCCAGCTTCGGCGGGGCATTCGAGGCCGAAAACGATCCGCGTCGTCGATCGAGCTCGCTGCAAGTACGAACGCCAGGAAGCTTGGCGGCGCATGCTTTTTCTGGCGATTTCAAAGGAACTCTCTTGAGTACCACGCTTGCGATTCCCGGGTCGCTGGCGATCCGAACCCCCGACGCCAACCCGATAGGCTTGGCCTCAGATCGTTCGCCATGACGACCGGCTGCGCCTGTCGCGGGCACCGAGGCGCCACGCTTTTTCGATCGCGCGCGGCAATTGCTTTGGAAGTCCCGCAGCGTTCGGACGCTTAGCTGCACGATCGTCGTGCTGATCGGTCGCAAGTGAGAGCGACGTGGATCTCGCCGGCGCCGCACTTGCTCATTTTGGGAAGCGGCGAAGATCGGGCTGCGGGCTGCGGGGACTGAGAGCATCCGCCTGCGGTACGGCAACTCGTTGTCGTCGAAGGTCTCCCGCTCTTTGTTCATCAAGGCGTGCACGACTCGTGTCTGATGTTCGAGCCGCCCCGTTCGTGAACGGCCGTCGTCACGCGCCTCGCGGGACGGTTGCCGGGCGCAACCCGGAAGCGCCTCGCATCAGGCGGCGGCCCGTTCGTAGTGCTTCAGCACCCCGCCGAGCCGGCTGTGGCAAACGACCTGCTCCCGAGGGCGTGGCGCACCTGGGCCAGGGGGGGAGCGAGCGGCTCGCTCTCCCAGATCAGCTCCGGCCAGCCGGGTTGTCCGTGGATAGAGGGCGTCTATTCACCGCTCCTCATGCGGTGGTCATAGCGCGTATTCGCCGCACGGCGCAGGCCGTCATGAATAGCCTGCGAGGGGCGAGCCGCCGAAGTTGCGGCGGGAACGACGACAGGGGAGCCGTGAACCGGGGCTGGCGCGACGAACCCCTCCCTCCATGGCGTTGAGCACGCCCGTTAGTGGTTTAGCCCCAAGCGGGACGCCGACCGAACCTCCTAGAGCAGGCATCCCGCCGTGAGGGGCGTTTCAGGCTATCCTAAGGGCCCCAATCCCTTCGGAGCCCCCTCGTTCGATGTCGCTCGACTCCGCCGTCCTACTGTACCACGCCGAGGTTCGTGAGTACCTCCAACGCGAAGAAGCCCCGGTGTGGGAGTGGTTCGCCTCGAACCGGGTGCAGAAGGAGCACGCCGAGGCGGTTCGGTTTGACCTCCTCAAACGCATGTACCGCATCGGCCGTGATAGCCAGCCGGACCTCTACCGGGTCGCAGATGCGGCCGCGGCTTCTCTCGGCGTCGGTCACGAGATCACCCTCTACCAAGCCCAACACGCCGAGGGCCTCAACGCCTCGCTCGCCTACCTGCCCGACGAGGCGCACATCATCCTCGCCGGGCCGGTCTCGACGAAGCTCAACGAGCGAGAGCTGCAGGCGCTCTTTGGGCACGAGTTGGGGCATGTGCTGATGTACGAGGTAGACGACGGCGAATTGCTGGTCGCTTCCCAAGTCCTCGCGGCGATGACGAACGATCGTTCGGCCGACACGCCCCACTTCGAAACGATGCGGCTCTTCGACCTGTATCAAGAGGTTTACTGTGACCGCATGGCGGCGCGGGCTGTCGATGGCGATACGGACACCGTCGTCTCGATGCTGGTGAAGGTCGCCACCGGCCTCGATACGGTGGAACCAGCGGTGGTTGCTCGAATCGCTCCCCAGCTCCGGCGGCATGCGGTTCCATTGGCAGCCGTTCCGCATGCGGAACACGACCGCGTTGAAGACCTGCCGGAAATCGACCCGCGGCCGACCGGTAAGCTTGGCAGGATACGCTTCAATCAAGATCGGCTCGACAATCGCCCACAACGTATCGTCCACTTCCCAGATCGTCTCCAGCGGCGCCGCAACGGCCATCTCGCACCTCCAGGGCTCGGGTTGCGAGAACCTCTACGAACATCGCCCTACGCCGCCAAGACCAGTTCTGGGATAGTTACTAAGTACTTCCGCAATGATTAGTCGCAGAGCGCCCAGATTGAGCGCGCATCGCGCACTTTGGTGCATCGCCATGCGGCGTCGTTCCTTGCCCATGGTCGTTTTCACTATGACGTCGTGGTGGAATCTATAACAGTGCGTGCGAACGGCAAGCATCCCACACACCGCTCTCGTCGCACCTCATCCGGCTTTGACATTTGTCATGACGACCACACATCGTCCTTCAGCCACACTAGTCGTGACGCACAACTAGCCGAGCCCCGGAGGTTGCTACCCCTATAGCAAAGCCGACCTAGCTCCCTATGGCACGGAGATTGCCTGGGCACCGTCAAAGATACGTCCATTTCTTGATTCGCAAGCGATGACGCATTCTTC
This sequence comes from Botrimarina colliarenosi, assembly GCF_007859955.1. Lineage (GTDB taxonomy): Bacteria > Planctomycetota > Planctomycetia > Pirellulales > Lacipirellulaceae > Botrimarina > Botrimarina colliarenosi. Next base: position 138,843 of record NZ_SJPR01000007.1, on the reverse strand, counting down.
ATCTCAATCTCACGCCGAGGACAAACGATGTTCTATCACGACGGTGGCAAGCTCCAGTATCCTGTTCGTGTCGAGAAGCCCAGCCCCCTCTTCGCCAAGGCTCTGCAACAAGGCATCGGGGGAATTCAGGGCGAAGTGCGGGTCTGCCTACAGTATCTCTTCCAGGCCTGGGGCGCTCGGGGCCCAGCGAAATACCGCGATATGCTCCTGGAGACTGGCACCGAAGAGATCGCTCATATCGAGATGCTCGCCACCGCGGTGGCTCTAAACCTTGAGGGCGCGCCCCTTGAGCAGGACGAGGCGGCGAAAGACCCCTTCGTACACGCGGCCCTCGGCGGGATGAACATCCAACATGTCATCGGGACCTGCATGGCGGCGATGCCCGTCGACAGCGAAGGGGTCCCGTTCAACTGCAGCCATGTCTACGCTAGCGGCAACATCGCGGCCGACATGCTCGCCAACGCCACCGCCGAGTCGACGGGGCGGATGCTGGCGATCCAGCTGTGGAAGATGACCGACGATCCCGGCATGAAGGACATGCTCAGCTACATGATCGCCCGTGACACGATGCATCAAGAGCAATGGATGACGGCCTGGGAAGAGCTGGGAGGTCGCAAGAACCACCCAATCCCCAATTCGTTCCCGCAAGACCAAGAGAACCAGGAGTACAACTACGCCTTCATGTCCTTCGGCTTGGGAGACGACTACAAAGCCCCGCAAGGCCCGTGGACTCAGGGCGAGTCGTTTGACGGACGAGCCCAATACTCCAGCGTCACGATGCGTCCCTTGGGAGAGAAGCCGAAGCTCGGCCCCGCCCCCTCCGCTGCCCCCGCACAGGAGGCGCAGCTCCCTTCGCAGCAGAGCACACGCTAGTCGGCGCCCGCCATCCCGTCATCTTCCACCTCCGAGGTTACCATGACCAACCTACCGCGTCGTGAAGCGCTCCGTTCTGTCGCTGCCCTGGGAGCCGGCGGAGTCGCCCCCCTGCTTGCGAGCGTCTGTGCTCCGCCCTCCGCCGCAGGAAAGGCGCCGTCGATGTCTTGGCTCGAAGCCACCATCGCTCCCTCCGCCAGAGAAGGCCGCTGGTTGACGCGGTTCGTCGAGACGGGCCAGCGGGGGGGATGCGTCCTCTGCACCCTGACGCGACAAGACCCCAACAACCCAGCGGTCATCTCGGTGTCGGCTGCTTCTGCGGTCAAGGAGGGACGCGAAGGCGCGGAGGTCACGGTTCAGTTCTTCGGCGAGCCGTGCGGGCCGCTGACCCTCAGTGTCGTCCACTTCGGTGAAGGCCCTGCGGTCGCCGAGGTGTGATCGGGCCTGCGGCTTTTTTCATCCTTTCATGCTGTTGGGCTGTGTATGAGCACCGTCGTCTCGAAGCTCTCCGATAAGGGAAGCATCAACGTAGCACGGACCGAGCGCTTGATCTCCGGCGCATTGGGCAGCGCCCTTTTGTTGACAGCACTTTCCGGTCGTGGCGCCAAGCGGTTGACGGCGCTCGGGGTCGGCAGCGCCTTAGTCTATCGGGGCTTCACCGGGCATTGTCACGCCTACGAGGCGCTCGGCATCGATACGGCGTGCGGCGCCACCGCCTCGGATCTCGACCGAGTCGGGGTCGAGGTAAGCGAGTGCTTCCTCGTCGCCAAACCGGTCGAAGATCTCTACCGCTTCTGGCGTCATCTCGGCAATCTGCCGCGGTTCATGTCGCATCTAAAAGAAGTCGAGGCGCTCGACGAGCGGCGATCCCGCTGGACGGCCGCTGCGCCACTCGTCGCCGGCGGGTTGATCCAATGGGACGCCGAGATCGTGGAAGACATTGAGAACCAGCGTCTGGCCTGGCGGACCTTGCCCGAGTCGAGCGTCGATCACCGCGGGTCGGTGGAGTTCTCGCCCGCCCCCGGAGAACGCGGCGTTTACGTCCGCGTCGAGCTGACCTATGCGCCGCCGGGCGGGCAGGCCGGTCGCTGGATCGCCAAGCTCTTCGGCGAGGCGCCCGAGCAGCAGGTGCGCAGCGACTTACGCAAATTCAAGCGGCTGATGGAAGCCCGTGAGATTCCGACGATTGAGGGCCAGTCCCACGCAAGTTGCTACGGCTTGGGCCAACTGCTGCACTCCTAAACCACTAAACCACCCGCGCGCAACACCGCCGATATTCTTGAAAAGGTCTCCGCCATGAAAGCCGTCGCCTGGTGCGCGCCTCACTTGGTCCGCGTCGAAGAAGCGCCCGATCCCGCTATCATCAATCCGCGAGACGCCATCGTCCGCGTGACGTCGACGTGCATCTGCGGGTCCGACCTCCACCTCGTCGACGGCTTCATCCCCTTTATGAAGCCGGGCGACATCCTCGGCCATGAGCCCATGGGGATCGTCGAGGAGGTCGGACCGGCCGTCGACCCCGACAAGATCAAGGTCGGCGACCGGGTCGTCGTCCCGTTCCCAATCGGGTGTGGGGAGTGCTTCTTCTGCCAGCGCCAGATGTGGAGCTGTTGCGAGAACACCAACCCCAAGCCGTCCCTGGGGGAGACGATGCACGGCCACGCGACCGCCGGCATCTTTGGCTACTCGCATCTCACCGGCGGCTACGCCGGCGGGCAGGCACAGTATCTGCGCACCCCCTTGGCGGACGTCAATCTCCAGAAGATGCCGGAGGACTTGACGGACGATCAATTGGTTTTCCTTTCGGACATCCTCCCCACCGGCTGGATGGCCGCGGAGCAGGCCGATATCCAGCCCGACGACACGGTCGCGATCTGGGGGTGTGGCCCTGTTGGGCAGTTCACTCTACGTAGCGCTGTCCTCATGGGCGCCCATCGGGTGATCGCCATTGACGACGAATCAAGCGTTCCCGAACGGATGCAGATGGCTCGTGAAGGAGGCGCCGAGACAATCGATATGAACAGCGAGGACGTGCCGTATCGGTTGTTCGAGATGACAGGCGGACTCGGTCCGGACTCTTGCATCGACGCGGTCGGGATGGAGTCGCACGGCTATCATTTCCTCGGATCGGTCTACGACCGCGTCAAGACAAGCCTGATGCTGGAGACCGAGCGCCCGCACGCCTTCCGCCAGGCCGTGAAGTGCTGCCGCAAGGGCGGGACGCTGTCGGTCCCCGGCGTGTACGGCGGCTTCGCCGACAAGATCCCGTTGGGCGCCATCATGAATAAAGGCCTGACGATCAAGACGGGGCAAACACATGTCCACAAGTATGTCCCCAAGTTGCTCGACGAGATCCGGCAAGGGAGGATCGACCCGAGCTTCGTGATCACCCACCGGCTCCCCCTCAGCGAGGCGCCACACGGATATGAGATATTCCGCAAGAAGCAAGACGGGTGCATCAAGGTCGTGCTCGATCCCGCAGCGTAATACGAATACCGGGTGACTGCCGTTGACGACATGGGTGTCGGAAAGTGGGCTCGCTAAGTTGGCGCGCCGTAAGCGAAGACGCAATTAAGGGAGAGTTTGCGGTTCCATGGAGCCAGCGAACGACGTTATTAGTACGGGTCGCATTGCCGGTCCTAGAACCTACAGGCTGCGTTCGAATCGGCTATTCGACGATTCATTGCGGCATCTCAGATAGCAGACTCGATTGACGATTCCAGGTCGCTATCTGCCGATGGTTTCGCGCCATTCGTCTTGATTTTTGGCCGCACTAGTTCAAAGTGGCGGACGATCTCGCTGGCATCCAACTGCCGTGCGTAGACGGCGAGCTCGTCGATCTGACCAACGAAGCGGCGATAGAACTGGTGCTCGTCGAGCTGCCCGAGCAAGAGGCTCAATCCTGACGCCAGGGGCGACAATTCGTCGGCGCTGGCGACCTGCTCGCCATCCACAAAGAGTCGTAATCCCGAATCGGTCTTTACCGCCGCCAAGTGTTGCCACCGCCGCAACTCGTAGTGCGACTCCGAGAAGATCGAGGTTCCAACTGCCACGTCAGCGCTCGGGGGATCGCGGTGCAGAAACCGGATCCGGGCGGGCCGTTCGAGGTCGGTGAAATTCGATCGGGCGCCGCCCAGCTCCAGAGCGACGCCATGGCCGCCATACGACGCCGAGCCGGGGCGGCAGTCGAGCAACGAGAAGACGTTGCCCCAGTGGTAGTGGCTTGACTTGAACCAGAGCTCGACGGTGTAGCCGTCCGCGAGGCGATCGGAAATCGGCTGCGCCGACTTCACGTAGGAACCGATCGCATCACCGGTAAACGCACCACCAAGCGACAGCGAGTTGTTCGCGTCACTCTGGACCCAATCGACTTCGCCGATCACCTTGCCGTGCAGCCCGTTACCGCTGTAGTCGCGGACGACATCGGACCTCCGCTCCTCAAAACGCCAGTAGAGTAGCGGATTCGACTGGGCCACAATATCAGGGTAATTCGCAGGCAGTTTGAGGCTGTCCGATTCCATCGACCGCTTGGCGGCGAAACTCGCCTCCGATGCGGCGCCTCGATCGATCCGTATCCGTCCATCACTGGCGGTAGATAGTGCGACTGAACTGCCGGCAACGACATCGAGGAGTTGGCTATCACCGGCTCCCGAAGACCACGGCACCGTCACTTGGGCGCGCCCCTCGAAGACATGCAACTCGGCCTCGCCCCCCGCGATCCGCACCCCAGCGGAGCAGTCACCGGCAAACTCAAGGACGCCACTGGGGGTCTGGAGGCGGAACTCATCGATCGTGGGATCAGTGTCGACCGTGAAGACGCCGCTGCTTAGGGTCGCGCTGTGGCCTTGCGTGATGACGAGCCCCGCAGGGCCTTCGACCTTCAAGATGGCGGAACCATTAGGCAACTCAAAATCGAGCTCGGCAATCCCCTGCAAAAGGTTGAGCGATTCACCCGCCTCGACTTCGCGCTTCGGTTCGGGGTAGCCCCGCTCAATCCCGGGGTTCCATAGACAGGCGGTGCCACGGACATAACGGACGACAAACTGATCGGAGGCGTCGACTGCTCCTTTCTCGGAAACAGCGACCAAGTCGTCATTATCCATCCATCCGCTGCGGGCGACCGTGGCGCCCAACAATGCGCCTGTAGCAACCAGCAAGGCGACCGCCAAAGCAACCGACCAATCGATTCGTAGCCGAGAGATTACGTGAGGCGTCGGCTCTCCTCTCCTTGACGAGGCGCGATGCTCGGTGACTTGCGGCGGCGTCACGAAAGGGGCGCCGCGCGAATCAGTTCCAACGGCCTTCGCAATCTCCGCCAGGATGTCGGCACGAGTCGCTCCGTCACTGGCCTTTGCGCTTTGCCACGCGAGCCAAGACTCTTGGTTCATCAGGTTTACGACAAATGGCGTCAACGATGGGTCTTCCGACAGCATCCGTTCGAGGCGCTGCAGGTCCTCTATCGGAGCGTCCCCCGCGACCGCGGCGAGGACGATCGAAGTGACGTCGGCTTGTTTCTGTTGTTGGGTCATGCGTGTCGTTCCTTCGCCAGGGTGCTCTCGACGCAGCCGCGCAGCGCGTCGTGGACCCGAACCAATGCGCGATAAATCGAATGGACCGACGCTCCCTGCGCGGCGGCGATCTCTTTCGGAAGCTTTCGCAGGTGGTACCGCTCTCTGACTAATTCTTTATCGTTCGGCCGTAGTTTAGCCAGACAGTGCTCAAGGGCGTGCTGGCGGGCGTCGAGATCGTCCGCTCGAGCGACCATGTCGTCGGCAAAACCCAACAAGACCTCCTCACTAAAGATCCGAAGCTTCTTACTCTTCCGGCGGGCATGCAGCACTTCGAGGTAAGCAATCTTACAAGCCCAGGCGTAGAATGACCCGTCCGGATCGTAGCTGTCGAACTTCTTCCACAGGACTACGCAGACATTCTGAAAAATGTCGTCGGCGTCGCTGGTGCAGAAGACCAGCATCGAGATGAAGTCAAACAGTCTCCGCGAATGCTGAGAGTACAGTCGTAGAAACTCGTCGTGTCGTGTGTCGTCCATTCAGTTCGCTTCATGGCAACCGATGAGGCCGTGCCACGCTCCCTCAGCGCGCACAGGCAGTATAAGCGCAAAAGAGCATCGGCGGGCTACTTCCTCGATCTACTCGACTAAGCAGCCCTTGGATTTGCGCGCAAACTAAGAAAAGACGCCGTATTTGAGTTGACCGGGTCTACCATGAAGGACGTGCCCGAAGTCTTTTTGTGGATTTTTCTTCTTTTGCGAGTTTTGCGCGCAGATTTTCCAGTCCCTAGGCAGATTGGTCTGTGCAGATAGCAGTGTGCAAACCGCATGCTCCGACGAATCGAGGCTTTGTCCACCCTAAGCGTCCGCGACGTTCACGGATGCCGGAGCTCGTCTGCAGCTCGACTCGTGCTTCTCCGGGAGCAGAGACGAGCGTACCTCCTCACCACACATCTTGGAGACTGCGACTAATGATCCGATCACTTGGCTTGCTGACGATGGCAGTTGTGGGCCTTTTTGGAATGTCGGCCACCGCGACGGCCGGGCTCGTTTATGTTGATGCCGAAGACGGCGTCGGCGGCAATACCGCTCTGGACGGCGGCGGCCTGCTAGATGCGACCGACGGTTCTGGTGGCGCGACATGGCGCCAGCGCGATGATGCGGCCTTCGGTTCCGGGCCGAACGGATCGGTCTTCGAAGGCGTCGAGCCGTCTCCCCTGATCCAAACGACTATCTCTGGCCTGACCCCTGGTGCGAGCTATCAAGTCAACGTCCACTTCTGGGATCCGCAGTCGGAAGTCGAAGACTGGAACGTTAGCGCGGGCTTCACCCCCGCCAGCCTACAGAACTACTCACGTGAAGCCGATGCGACGGGGCCTGGATCGGTTGCGAGCGTGCTTGCTAGCTCGCTCGCGTTCGACGTAGCGCCAACGCAGTTCGGTCCGAACTCAGGCCGAGAAATGCTGTCCGGCGATCTAGGCGTCACCGCCGCCAATGGTGCAGGCGAGATTATCGTTTACGTGGATGATCTCGGCGTCAGCGAAGTTAACCGGCGCTCTTGGTACGACGGCGTGTCCTACCAGGCCGTGCCAGAACCCACCGCCGCCCTTTTGATCTTTTCGCCGCTTTTCGCATTGGTCGCAGAGAGGCGTCGGCAAGCGGGTTGAAACCACGACGTCTCTGATTACTTGTAAGTGATCAATTCCCTTCACCCAGAGAGAAATCTTCTCTCTGGGTGAAGGGCCTTAGTTTACAGGAAACGTATTGATGCAGAGCACGAAGCAGCGCGGTTTCACGCTCGTCGAACTGCTGGTAGTGATTGCGATCATTGGCATACTGGTCGCCCTTCTCCTGCCAGCGGTCCAGGCGGCCCGCGAGGCGGCACGACGGCAACAATGCCTGAATAATCTCCGGCAAATCGGACTAGCCGTGCTCAACTACGAGTCGACCAAGGGGTCGCTGCCTTACGGGTCGAAGTGGAACCTCAATGGACAGACCGAACCGGGGCTTTGGACCGTTGAAGTAATGCCCTACATGGAAGAGCAGGGGCTTGTAGACCAGCTGGACCTAACGAGCTTCTTTGACACGCCCAACAACTTGGCAGTGATTTCGAGGGCGGTACTTCCAGGATTCGCCTGTCCGTCCGACGCCCGCTCCGCCACGCCGATCCTCGAGAATCGTCGCACCGACCTGAATCACAACCCGGCAACGGCGCAAGGTCTTTGGTATCCAGCGTCCATGGGCCCGACGATTCCGGATCAATGTGACTTCACCCCGACCTCATCGCGCTCGGGGGAGGTTTGCATGGGATGTGCTTTCGGCACTTTCGATACCGCCTGCGCTCCTTGCAAACTCAGTTCACGGCTCTCCTGCACCGACGACCGCAGAATGGTTGGAGTCATAGGCCGGGTCGCGACGGGTGTCGAATTACGAGAGATAGTGGACGGCACCTCGCACACCTTCTTAGCTGGTGAGACAATCCCATGGCACACCGACTGGAACTGCGTGTTCTGCGAGAATTTCCCGGTTGCTTCAACCCATATACCGTTGAACCTACTGACGGAGAACTATGAGGGACTGCAGGACAGCTATTGGACCAGTAGCGGTTTCAAGAGCTTCCACCCTAGCGGGGTAAATATGTTGCTCGTCGACGGAAGCGTCAGTTTCGTCAGCGAGGCGATCGACTACTACGTCTACAACGCGTACGGCACGAGAGCGGGAGCCGAAGTGGCGCCAACAGAGTGAATGCAGTGCATGACTGCGGAATAGCTAAGCCAAGGTAGGAGCGGTTATGCGGACCGAGACGAAGGGGTTGTTCGACGAGTGCCTTCGCTATGCGATGGCTCTCACTACCGGGGTTTGCCTAATTGCGATCGGGTGTGGCGGGAATGGATTGCCCATGATCCCTGTAAGCGGCGTCGTGACTTTTGACGGGGGGCCACCTCCAGCGGGAGGACGCATCACTTTTACTCCGACCGAAGTCCTCGAGGGATTGCCTCGACGGCCCGGATTAGGGCGTTTTGACAGCCAAGGCACGTTCGTAGTCAGTTCATTCCGCGATGGCGACGGGCTGGTCCCCGGCACCTACAAAGTGAAAGTCAGCTGCTTAAGGGGACTCCCAGACGTTAGCCAACGGGACTCCACGGCCTCCGTTTCCTACGTGGCGCCAGGTTACGAGCCAGATCCACTCGTGGTCGAGAAGGACAGCCGCGCTATGGAGGTTCAGTTCGACGTGCCAATAAACCCGCGTCTCAACTGACGCAAAGATAAAATCGACACCTTGAACCTCTACCATATGACGCAGAATCGACCGACTCGCCGAACACCTCATCGTAAGATTGCCATCGTCGCGACGATGACGCTGGCGTTTGCTGCGCCTTACGCCTGTTTAAGAGAGGCTTATGCGGCCAATGAGGTGGCGGCGGAGCCGATCTTGCTTAATGACAACGGCGCGTGGTCTTGGTTCGAGGACGAGCGTGCCATTGTTGATGTGGCGAGTGGTAAACTACTGGTTAGCTCGGTAGCTGACGCGTCAGGGTCTGGCGGCGTCAATCGAGACGGCGATATCGACATCGTCTCTCTCGATATCAATACGGGTCACGTCGATTCCTTCGTGCTTCATGCCGGCCTCGAAGACGACGATCATAATTCGGCGTCGCTCTACGTGCGTCCCGACGGACGCTATGTCGCGATGTACGCCAAACATGGATCCGACCCATTCAGTCGTTATCGAATCTCAAAGAATCCCCATGACGCCACGGCCTGGGAGGACGAGGAAACATTCCCTAACGGCGCCGGCGCCACCTACTCTAATCTTCACTTCCTGCCCGCCGACGATGGCGGGGCGGGTCGCTTGTATAATTTCACGCGGACAGAAAACTACGATCCAAATATCCTGACGTCTGCAGACCAAGGCGCTACGTGGTCTTATGGCGGCAAGCTGCTCAGCGAAGGCGGCGGTGGAGACCGACCGTATGTCCGCTACTTCTCCGATGGGGATAAGATTCACTTCATCGCCACGGAGCGGCATCCGCGCAACTATGATAACAGCATTTATCACGGCTATGTGCAAGACGGACAGCTCTTTGGATCGGCAGGGAACGTGCTGGACTCGAACCTGTTCAATTCAACCGCTGTGGCGCCGAGCCAACTGACTCCAGTCCTGCCAACCGGCGCCGTGTTCGACGACGACACGATGCGGCGTGGCTGGACGCTCGATGTTGCGATTGACGGCGGCGGCAACCCGGTCGCAATCCACCAAGCGCGGGCTAACAACGACACCAGCGATCACCGGTTCTTCTACAGCCGATGGGACGGATCGCAGTGGAACACCAACCAGCTCGGTTTCGCCGGGTCCTACCTCTACGGCGCCGAAAGCGACTACACCGGCCTAGTTGCGATCGACCCCGACGACGTTAACACGGTGTATCTATCGTCCGAAGTGCACCCGGCGACCAAGGCTCAGCTGATAGGCGCAGATGGCGAGCGGCACTACGAGTTGTTCCGCGGCAACACGCAGGATAGCGGCCAAACTTGGCAATGGACGCCATTGACATTCAACTCCGAGGTCGACAATCTGCGTCCAGTCGTCCCCAAGTGGGACGCTGAAAACTCTGCAATTCTTTGGATGCGTGGAACGTACTCGACCTACGTCGACTACGACCTCGACGTCGTCGCGATGGTGAACCCAAATGTTGCGGCGCCAACACCGGCGCTGTCAATTGACTTCGGTGCGACCGGCCAATCCGTTCAGCCAGGGTTTGAGGCATTTAGCCGCGCTGGCAGCGGCGTCTCGGGAGACCAGACCGAGTCGTACCCCTCGGCATTCGCTGCGGGCTCCGCAGGCATCGTTGTGACATTGGCCGGCGACCCGCAATTCCGCAATCGGGGGAGCGACGTCGATAGCCCCGTTGGCGACGTGGTCAACGACTTCGTCTTCGCGAACAACGATCTATCAGTGACCTTTAGCGACCTTCAAGCGGGCGACTATCAGATTGTTCTCTACGCCCACGATCGAGACTTTGCCCAGAGCGAGTACAGCGTTTCCCAATCTGGCAAGCAACTTGGAGTGCTAGCTCCGACAGACGGTTCAGCGCCGTCGATTGGCGTCGCATCGGCCCGCTACTGGTTCCATGCCGATGGACAGAGCGACGTCGTGTTGAACCTTGAGTCGCTCGTCGGAAGCTCCGTGCCGCTAAATGGACTCGAACTCTATGCCGCCTCGGCGCCGTTCATCGGACCTCCCATCGACTTCAACAGCGATGGCCTGTTTGACGTGGCGGACTACTTTATTCTCAGCGCCAACCTGCACAGCAGCTTCGCTGGCTTGACGTCGCAAGAAGCCTACTCACGTGGCGACATCAATGGCGACCTAAAAGCCGATTTTGCCGATTTCACAGTCTTCCGAAGGATGTACGACGAGTGGAATGGAGCTGGCGCATTCGCTGCCCTCACGATTCCAGAACCGAGCGGTCTGTTAGTCGCCTCGGGACTGCTAATCGGCAGACTTATGACTTATCGCGCAGGACCGGGCGACTCCGTAACACCTGTTGGTGAAACTCGGCACGGAAATACTCGGAACGCAGTGCATCAATAGACCTTCGATCTCTTCCACGGCACACTTAATAGGACACCAAGGTAATGCTTTTCATTGAGAAAATGGGCGGACATAATCTCAAGCGATCGTTGGGATACGCAGCCCTCTTCACAACCAGTCTGGCATGGTTGTTCTTAGCGAGATCATCGGCCAGTGCGCAAGGGCTCACGTATGTCGATGCAAACGACGGGTTTATCGGGACGCAGACCCTCTTCCCGTCAGCCGCTTTGAACGACCTTGAGGCGATCGAAGATAACCGATGGGGTTATCGAGAGAATTTCGGCGCCGAGGGGCCCGGTGGACGCTTCATTTACGAGTCGGGAGGCGTTGCCAGTGGCGTTGAAGATGCTCCTGAGATTTTCCAGACGGTGTCGGGCTTGACCCCATCAACCAGCTACGACCTATACGCGGTTTTCTGGTCAGCGGGCGGCGGTGCGAACTGGCCAATCCGTACCGGAATTACCCCGGGCAATCTCACGCTTTACGATCGCAACGGAACGCTCGACGGGGCAGTGGCCGGCATTGAGGCGGGTAGCGCCGCCTGGGCGTCGCCCCCCACCTCCGGAGGAACCCCGATCTATACCGAGGCGGATCGCATTATGTACCTCGCTCTGGCGGGTACGGTCACCGTCGATGGTTCGGGACAAGCCAACGTGTATTTCGACGACCTTCCCAACAACACAGCCAACGACCGTAGCTGGATCGATGGAATCGCCTACGTCGCATCCGGTAGCGCCATCTCGCTTACCGCCACAATCGACCGCAACACGGGGCTTCTTACGCTCTCTAATGGAACCTCGTCGGCGTACGACTTCACCGGTTTGTCAATCACATCAACCTCGGGCGCCCTCGATGCGTCATCGTGGCTCACCATCACCGACAACTACGATGAGGGGACGATCGGCTCGGACCCTTGGGAAGTAACCGCCCCCCTCGGCACGCCCGCCTTCACCGCCGCACTTACTGAAGTTCAGTCAGCAGGCGCCGCCGGGCCGTCTTCGATCTCGGCTAGCCAGTCCCTTAGCTTTGGCAGTGTCTGGAACGACACGAGGTTCGAAGACGTTACCGTTCAGCTCACCCTTGCCGGTGGAACAACGATAGCGTTGACGCCGACTTACACTGGCGACGCGCATCTTCTCGGTGATTTCGACAACAGCGGCGCCGTCGACCTGGCCGACTACGCCGTGTTCAGCTCCAACTTGCTCACGGACGTGTCAGCGCTCACGCAGGCGGAAGCTTACCTCCGTGGCGACATGAACGGTGACCTCGTCGTCAATCACAGCGACTTCATCTCGTTCCGTAACGCCTTCCCGGGCTCTCTAGCCGAGGCGTTAGCCGCGGTTCCCGAGCCCTCTTCGGGATTACTCGCATCGCTGATTGCTGTCTTCGCAGTGGGTCGATGCCGGAGGAAATCGAACGACGGAAGCAACCATTTGAATAAACCATCGAGCCCCCAACTTTTGACGAGAGTCCCTCCGATGACACGTCCTCTTTTGTTTGCGGTCCTAGCCTTCACGGTTCTCTTGCTGACGACCGCGTCAACTTACGCTATCAACGTCAACTTGACGGCGAGCAACGGCTTCGGCTCCACCTCATTCAACAACGCCGCTGGCTGGTCAAACGGGCAAGCCCCGAGCGCCGGCAACGACTACTTCACAGGCGATTTCATCCTCCGCACCCCTGCGGACGGCGGCAGCTACACTTTTGCCGGGGATTCGCTCACGGTGAACAACACGAATGGGTACCCCCAGGGCTTGTTTTACAAGGGGACGGGAAACACAGGCGTTATCACGATTGACGATCTGATTCTCGACGGCGGCTTGATCTCGCACGGGAACGGCCTCGGCGATCTGTTCCAGCTTGACGGCGCCATTACGGTTGCCAGCACTTCTTCCATCCGTGCAAAGCAAGGCAACATCGACATTCTCGCGTCGATTAGTGGAACCGGCGGTTTGATCATCGAGACCAGCGACGTTCCAGGAGATACGTCGATACGTCTCGTCAACCTGCTGGGAAACAACACCTACACCGGTGACCTTACCGTTAACGCCGGAGGCGTCCTCACTCTCGGTGCGACTGGGTCGATGACGTTCAACATCGGATCGGCCGGAGTCAACAACAGCATCGCTGGGGATGGCGCCGCGAGATTCGACGGGGCCTTCAACTTCGACCTGACTGGGGCGAGTGCGACTCTGGGCGACACTTGGCAGATCACCAACGTCGCCAGCCAGTCGTTCAACGATCAGTTCAATATTCCGGGGTTTTCAAACCTCGGCGACATCTGGTTCGACGGCACCTACACGTTCAACGAAGCGACCGGCGCTTTGTCAGTCGCCCCTGCTCCGGAGCGTCTTGCCCTTCGGGTGCTGAGCAACGGTCAGGTTGAGATCGTCAACGGCAGCACAATCGAGACCGTTGATATGAACTACTACGAGATCCACAGCTCAACTGCCGTGCTTAGCACTTCATGGACCGGTATCGACGGAGCGGTCACGGCGAGCGATATCACTTGGGAGCAGGCTGGCGGCAGCACGGCGTCGCTGATTGCCGAAACCAATTTGCTTGGCAGCATGTCGTTCTCGCCGAGTGATAGCGTATCGATTGGCCAAGCGTTCGCGGGTGTCGAATCGGATGCCGACTCATTGGAGTTCCTCTATGGAGTAACTGGCAGCGATGACTTGCACACCGGGTTCGTCGAGTTCGTCACCGTCGCGGGACTGCCTGGTGACTATAACAACGACGGTAGGGTCAACGCGGCCGACTACACGGTATGGCGCGACGGCAACTCGCCCGACGATACGCAGGCCGGTTACGACCTGTGGGCTGCGAACTACGGCGCTACCTCGATTTCCGAAGCTAACTCAACGGCTGTTCCCGAGCCAGCTTCTTGCGTGGCCATCGTCTTAGCTCTTAGTTTGGCCGCGTCAAAGGGAAGCCGAATTTAAACAGGCAGACAGCGTCGATGCACTAGGCTTTCCAGACAATGCCCGAGATGCTGCTTCGGCGCCGTCGACACCGACTACTGAGCCGTGGCCGACTGCTCAGCAACCGACGGGGTGGTTAGACGCAGCGGGAAAGAGGTCCGCGGTAATCTCTATCCCGCGGACCTCCGCTGCGGCCTAGGCGTTTGGGAGAGATGGTTGAGCGACGCCGCCGACCTCAAGGTTATGAGGATCGATCGGCGGTGTCCGATCCGCGAACCCCAGTTCAATCGGAACGCCGTATCGCGCAGCCATTCAGGACGGCTCGGAAGCAGCTCTTCGTACGCGTGCGCAGCTCCAGGGCGGTGCGACCGCCTACAAGGGCGGCCGGCTTGGCAGAAGCGAAGCCGGATCGAGCCAGTTTCTCGCAACTGAAAGCCCGTTGAATCCAGGCTATGCCGGGCGTTATGGGATTCCGCCTGAGAAGTGTCCGTTCCGCGAACTGCATCTTCTCCCTCGCCCGCTAGCGGGTCAAGCTTTGGCTTTCTCGACTCTGGAGGAAGTCCATGGCGAAGTTGCAGCGGGATGCGGCGAAGGAGCGGCGGTGGCGTGAGGTGCTTGGCCGGCAGGCTGCGAGCGGCTTGTCGGTGCGGGAGTTTTGCAAGCGTGAGCGGCTGACGGAGTCGCAGTTCTACGCTTGGCGGGAACGATCTCCGAGCGTGACGGTGAGTCGTCGCCCTCGTTCGTGCCAGTCGTGGTCAGTGATCAGCCGAAGAGTGACACATCGATCGCCATCGAGTTGGTCGGCGGTCAAGTGCTGAAGCTGCCGGCTTCGACTCCGGCGGCGTGGCTTGCCGAGTTGGTGCTCGCTTTGGAAGCGAGGCCCGAGCGATGATCGCAGCGGACCTGGCGAACACGCAGGTGTGGGTGACGACGACGCCGATCGACATGCTGGCCTGCCCCAAAAACCTGTACCAGTTGCTATGAGAGTACGGTTTGGGGAACGCCGCTGCCCTGCCGTAGCGGAGGAGACTGCTGAGGCGTAGCCGAAGCAGTCTCCGGAGCGGAGGGAGGGCAG
>NZ_SJPR01000007.1:0-123768 GCF_007859955.1 Botrimarina colliarenosi | reverse complement strand
CCCTCCCATGCCTGCCGTTGAGTTGCCCGTGACCGTGCTGCTGGTTAGCGTCGCCTCGCCATGGTAGACGACTATCCCGCCGCCATGGCTATCGCTGCCCGCAGTGCTGTTGCCGCTGACCGTGCTGTTGGTCAGGGTGAGCCCGTCCGAACGGATGCCGCCGCCGCTCGCGTAGCTGCCTGCGGTGCTGTTGCCGCTGATCGTGCTGCCGGTCACGGTCAGGCTGCCCGCACGGATTCCGCCCCCGTCGGAACGATCTCCGGTGGTGAAATTACCGCTGACAGTGCTGTTGGTAATCAACGTGGTTCCACTGGAAGCATAGATCCCACCCCCATCGGCCCCATTGCCTGTGGTGCTGTTCCCGCTGATTGTGCTACCAGTCAGGGTCACATCGCCGTACCGCGTGCGAAGGCCGCCTCCATAAGCGTAGTAGCCGGCAGTGCTGTTCCCGCTAACGGTGCTATTGGTCAGCGAGATGTCGCCCCTATGGGTGTGAATGCCTCCGCCATAGGCTTGCTGCCCCGTGGTGGTGTTGTTACTGACTGCGCTGTTCACCAGTGACACGTTTCCCGCATGGGCGGAAATACCACCGCCAGAAGCTCCGAAGCCCGTGGTGCTGTTGCCGCTGATCGTGCTGCTGGTGAGCGTGAGGGCGCCATCGGAATTGAAAAGAATGCCGCCACCCCCAGTGGAGCCGTAACCGATGCTCACGACGTTACCGCCGGTGAGGGTAAGCCTCTCGAGTGACAGGTCGCCGCTGGTGGTGGAGAAGTTCAAGACTCGTGATTGCTGCTGCGCATCGATCACGACGTTCGACGTGAGCGCCGAGGCGTCGATCGTAAGCGTCTCGGTGATTTCGAGTTCACCGCCGGTGAGCAGGACCGTCTGGCCGCTCATGCCGGTGGCGAAAGTAATGGTATTGGGGCCGGCATTCGCGTTGGCCAGGAAAATCGCCTCGCGAAGCGAGAACTGGCCCGGTGACAAGTCGAAGTCGACGACGTCGGATAGGGTGTCGACCACCAATCCGCCCGACGGGATCGCGACGTTGTCCAGCTCGAACGCCCCCATGTCCAATCGACCGTAGCTTACCCGGGCGAAGCCGGGTCCGCGCTGGTCGAACTCAACTGCGCTCAACGCGATCGCCGGATCGCCCGCGTTAAGCGCCGGGCTGCCGGGCAGCAACGCGTGGGTTGGGGTGGGGCCGCCATTGTCGGCAAGCGGGCCGAGCAGTGGGTCGATATTCTGTAGATTGCCGACGCCGCCGTCGATTGCTTGCTGGATGAAGAAGAGCGATCCGGGGGCACTGCTCGCGTCGCCAATCAGGCTGTGATGGATCGTCAGGCTTCGGTCACGGACGAGATCAAAAATATCATCTGGTGCGCCACGGTTGGTATTGCCTGTCACGATCGAGTTCTCGATTGTGACTGGGGCCGTAGTATAACTAGTGGCGAAACCGACGCCGCCGCCATCGGCAAATATTCCAGCCGTCGAGTTGCCAATGATTGTACTACCCGACAGCCGAATGGCGCCCTGAGAATTGTATAGGCCGCCACCTTTGCCAAACTCTCCCGCCGTCGAATTGCCGCTGACGGTGCTGCTGTTCAGGGTCACATCGCCGCTGCGGGTCCTAACACCGCCACCCTTCCCGTTGCCCGTGTTGCCGCTGACGGTGCTGCTGATCAGCGTCACATCGCCACTGTAGGTCACGACGCCGCCGCCATCGGCCCCGCTGCCCGTGGTGCTGTTGCCGCTGACGGTGCTGCTGATCAGCGTCACATTGCCGGAGAGGGCGCCGATGCCGCCACCATGGGCCCCACCTCCGGACGTGCTGTTGCCGCTGACGGTGCTGCCGGTCAGGGTCACATCGCCTGTCGCCGAGAAAATGGCTCCCCCCGTGGCATGGGAGCCCACCGTACTACTGCTGCTGATCGTGCTGTTGGTGAGCGATAGGAGGCCGGAGGACAGGAAGCGGATGCCGCCACCGCTATGGATCGTCTCGCTTGCAAAGTTGGTGTAAGAGGGAGGATTGTCGTCGGTCGTGCGGCCGCCGGTGAGCGTGAGACCAGCCAGCGTCAAGTCGCCGGTGAGGGCTGAGAAATGCAAAACACGAGAGGTCTGCTGGGCGTCGATCGTCAGCAGGTCTTGTCCGGGGCCGGTGATCGTGAGCGTGTCGGTGATCTCCAGCTCCGAACCTTCCAGCAGGATGGCCTGCGGCGTGTCGAACAGCGAACTGAAGGTGATTGTGTCCGGCCCAGGGTTGGCGTTGGCCAACACAATCGCTTCACGCAGCGACACCTGGCCGGGCGAGAAGTTGTTGTCAAAGACATCGCTCGTTGAGCTCACAACCAGGCTGAGAACCTCAACGAACGGCTGAAGCTCGTAGGCGCCGATGTCCGGCCCAGCGCCGGCGGCGATAGGATCGTCGTACGAACGCAGGAACGGAAACCCTCGCTGGTCAGTTTGGGGCAGGTCGGCCGTGCCCCCCGCGTCAATCGCGGGGCTCCCCGGCAGCAACGCGTGCGTTTGGGTCTTGCCGCCGTTGTCGGCGAGCGGGCCGAGCAGCGGGTCGACGTTCTGCTGGTTGCCGACACCATTGGTGATGGCGAACCGCAGCTGACCGGCGGACACGCCGCCGCTGGGGTCGCCAATCAGGCTGTGATTGATCGTGAAGGCCGAGCCCGACTTGGGCTTCAGATCAGGCCCCAAGCCGCTGGCGGTGTTGCCGGCGACGATCGAGTTCTCAATGGTGAACACGGGGTTCCCGGTCGAGCCATCGCCAGAACCGATCCCCCCGCCGGTAGCAAACAGCCCGGAGGCCGCGTTGTCGCTGATCGTGCTTCTCGAGAGCGACACGCTGCCAAACGACGTGTAGATGCCGCCGCCCCTGCCGAACCTACCCTCAGAGGTGTTGCCACTAATGGTGCTGCTGACCAGTGAGATGCCGCCGGAGGTCGTGCTGATGCCGCCGCCAGGCGCGGTGTAGCCCGTGGTGCGGTTGCCGCTCAGCGTGCTGCTAGTGAGCGACACCCCGCCGGAGACCGTCGAGATCCCGCCGCCACTAGCCGTAGGGCCTGTGGTGCTGTTTCCGCTGACGGTGCTGTTGGTGAGCGACACGCTGCCGGTGCCTGTGCGGATCCCACCGCCAAAGCCGTAGTCGCCGGTGGTGCTGTTTGCGCTGACCGTGCTGCTGGTGAGGGTGAGCGCGCCGTTGGAGCTGAAGAGGATGCCGCCGCCGTGTTCCGCGGTTTGGCCGCCGGTGACCGTGAGGCCCTCCAGCGTCAAATCGCCGCTGGCGCTGGAGAAATTGATGACGCGCGAGCCCTGTTGGGCGTCGATGCGGAGCAGCTCAGGGCCCGGCCCGGCGATCGTGAGCGTGTCGGTGATCTCGAGCTCGGTCCCTCCCAGCAGGATGCCCTGACCAAAGACTCCGGCGTCGAACGTGATCGTGTCGACGGCGGGACTTGCGTTGGCCAGATTGATCGCCTCGCGGAGCGTCATCACGCCGTTGTCCGGGTCGCCGTCGTCGATGTCGGCCGCGTTGTCGTTGACCCTCAGCTCGACCGTTTCGTAGGCGCCCATGTCGATACGGCCGCGATTGACTCGGGCGAAGGACGCGCCACGTTGGTCGTACTGGTCGGTGGTGACAATGAAGTTCGGATCCCCCGCGTCAATCGCCAGACTCGCCGACAGCAGCGCGTGGGTCTGGGTCGGGCCGCCGTTATCGGCCAGGGGGCCGAGCAACGCCGGCTGGTTGAGCAGATTGCCGGCTCCGGTGGCCTCGGTGATTGTCGAACCGGTGGTGTCGCCAATGAGGCTGTGGTTCACGCTGAGAACGACGCGCTGGCCGGCGGCCAGATCAGGTGCAACGCCGTTGTCGGTGTTGCCCGTCACGATCGAGTTCTGGACCGTGAACGAGACTTGGCCGAAATTGGAGCGAACTAGAATCCCGCCAACAGCATTCAGGGAATTCGTGCCTTCGTTCCCGGTGATGGTACTGCTGAGGATTGACGTGGGCCCGTACGCGCTAATCCCGGCGGCATTGGAATAGTTTCCCCAGACTTGGTTGCCACTGACCGTGCTGCTCGTGAGAGTCAACCTGCCCGGCCCGGCTGCACTCCCAGCACTGATGCCGCCGCCAGGGGCGCGCACGCCGTGGGTGCGATTATTGCTAATCGTGCTGCTAGAGATCGACACCGTGCCGGCCGAAACGCCGCCTCCCACGGCGTAGTTGCCCCTGGTGTAATTGTCGCTAACGGTGCTGTTGTTGATCGATAAGGCGCCGCCCAACACTGAACCGTAGCCAACTTGAACGCGGAGGCCCCCCCCGAAAGCAGAGCCACCGTGGGTGCGGTTCTCCGTGACGGTGCTGTTGGTGAGCGTCATATCGCCCATTGAAAAGACGCCGCCGCCGTAGGAGCCAAAGCCCCGGGTATAGTTATTGCGGACCGTGCTGCCGTTGATCAGCACGTCGCCACGAGAATGGACGCCGCCGCCAGGGGCATTTTCTTCAAGAGTGTGATTGTAGGAAACCCTGCTGCTGATGACCGACACGTCGCCAGAAGAATACACGCCGCCGCCACGGGCAAACCGACCCGCAGTGCCGTTTCCATTGACCACGCTCTCGGTGAGGGACACGTCGGCGCGTGAGAAAATGCCGCCGCCATGGGCACGGTCGGCCGTGGTGTTGTTGCTGCTAATGTCGCTGGAGGAGATGGACACGCTGCCGGAATCCGTAGCAATACCCCCACCGTGGGCATACTCGCCCGCGGTGCTGTTGAAGATGACCGAGCTGCCAAAGATGGACACGCTGCCAGCCCCCGTGGCGATCCCGCCACCACGGGCGTCTCTCCCCGTGGTGCTATTGTGATCGACCTTGGAATTGTTGAGGGTGAGCGTGCCGCTGGAAACGAAAAGGATGCCTCCCCCCGCAGACTCCGACAGGCCGCCAGTGACCCTAAGCCCCTCAAGGGTCAGGTCGCCAGTGGCGCTCGAAAAATGGAAGACGCGCGACCGTTGCTGAGCGTCGATAGTCCGCACATTCCCCGACGCGTCAACGCTAGTGATCGTGAGGGTGTCGGTGACCTCCAGTGCGCCATTTGTCAGTGCGATCGCACCGTACGCAGCGGCGCCGGCAAAGACGATCTGGTCGGCGCCCGCTGAGTTGTTCGCCAGGCCGATCGCGTCACGCAGGGTACCGGGCCCTGCGTCATCCAAATTGGTTACCGTGAACACCGCCAGCAGGCGGCGATCTTCGAGCGGCTCGATTCGCGGCGTGCGAGTCAGAAACGAACGTCCGGGGCGGGAAGCCTTGGAAGACGAACGGCTCGCCGCGCAGCGGCGCAGCCATTGCCAATGGGTAGATCGCGACATCGTCAGCGCCTCGGCCGTCAGAGTGGTGCAAACTCGAGCAGAATGACCACATCAGTTGGCGACGCAGACCGAGCCAGCATAATCGCCAACCTCTCCGCAAACAACCAATTTGGGGGGGGTCGACGGGCGTCTTGGGGTAGGAGAAACGGATCCCCGAAGCTCAACGAAGCACAGAAGATAGCGCCTATAAGCAGACGTGTCGTTCGCTGCGGAGGCGACGGCCCTCAGAGCGATTCACCGATGCGACTTTGATCGGTCCTCAAGCCGCCGAGGGTGGACCAACACCAGCGGCTTTAACTGACGGCTATGTCGCAGCGGTCTGCCGTCGGCGGGGACACCGCTGCGACTTTGCAGAGACGGTAGCCGCCGCGGCCGATTCAAGCACGACGTATTGGTTGGCGGGGCAATCTGGTGCGTTCTGGCGGAACGGCGCTGACGCTTAGTTCGGCCTACATCCTTCGGCGAATCGAGGTGGCGAGCGCTGTGAGCCCGAGCCAAATCGTGGCCGGCTCCGGGATCTGGTAGACGAGCACGGTGAAGCTGCCGACGTTATCGCCGGCGAACGTATCGGCGAACCCAAATGACAGCGGGGCTCCGTCGCCGATCAGGTCTGTCGAGTAAACGTGGTCGTTTGAGTATGGCCCCCAGTCTACCGGCGAACCATCGACCAACACGCCGACATCGATGTCGTTGATCGTGTCGATTGGGTTATCAAAGCCGAGGTACTCCGCGTCGGCCTGCGGGCCGGTCGGCCCCGAGACACCCACCGCGCCGACGACCTCGATGCGGTACGGCAAGCCGGATGCGAGTGTCGCTTGTGTCGAAACGCTCTCCCCTTGGCCGGGGAGCGTCACGACCTCGATCAGTTCCAGATCGGGATCAGCGACAAAGACATTATCGAAGATCGCTTCTTGCCCCCCGAACAAGACGGTATCGATGTCGCCGCGCAGTTCGATACGCCCCTGGCTGTTGCTCACGCGGACGATATCAACCGCGACGCCACTAAGGTCGGCTCCATCGAACAACTCGAAGACGGCGGTGCCACCGCCCCGCGCCACGAGCACGTCCGAGCCGTTGGCTCCGAGGGTGACGGTTCCGCCGCTGTTGTAGAACGGGATCGAAACGAACGGTCGCGTCCCAAGGCTTGCCGCCAAGTCCATCGTGACCGAACGGGGATACAGATAGTTGCCGGCCGAGGGGATGGAACGGCTGTTGGCGAAACCAACTTGGCCAATGAAAGTCCTTGCTGGGCCCGCGATGCCCGTGTCGGTCGTCTCGAACCGGACGCCCGCCGATGTGAACGGTTCGCCCTCGTCGAAGCGGACCGAGTCGTCGAAAGTGGTCCCGGTCGGGAACTCGTCAAAATCGATAATCAGGGCGCTGCTCGGCATGGCGAGAGCCGCCGAGAGAAAAAGCCCGAGGGATGCCAGACGCATAGTGTTGGTCTCCGGAATCGTTTAGTCCCGGCAGCAGCCTACCCCCAAACGGTGCCATCGGCAACGAAATCCCCGCGACCGTCAGGGAGTCGGCCAGAGAGGCTTGAATACGGGGCGACTTTTCACCCGGCCGTTCGTTTGCGATTTCTCGCCTACGCCCGACCGGGCGTTAAAGTTCCACGCCAACGTACGTTTGCGATAGGCTCGATCCTCGGCCGCTTGCAGGCGATCGAGCAGCGTCATCGAAGTCGAATTCAACGGGGCCAACACCTTATAGCTAATACTGAGACGCGACGCTCCGACCCTATCACACGACCGTTGGTGATTCCATCAGGACGGAGTGATCTGCCGTTCTAGCTCACGATTTCCTTCTGCCGATCGCGGGTGCCAAGATGGCGGCGAACGCCGCAACACGGCTATAGCTGCTCGTCGCCTAGAAGGGCGTCACCTGGGCATCGAGCCATATCCCGTTCGTGCGTACAGGGCGTCGCCTTCGGCTGTTTGGCAACCCTTTCCATGTCGCGTCGGTTGGACCGGCTTCGCGTCATGAGAATTGCCAGAACTGCCCGAGGTGGAATTCACCTCTGCGGGAAGTGATATACCGCATCGCTCAGGAGACTGACCTGGCCGACCGACTGGGAAGCTCGTGTCGCATTCGTTCGAGCATTATTCCAGCAATCCGCGTTTCCTCAACGCCGATTTCATCCGGTTGAGCGTCGGGTGCTGCTTGGCAAGATGAGCGGCGTGCTTGCGCGAGAGCTGTTCGCCGCCATCGGCCGCCAGCGCCTCCCGCAACTCATCGAGCACCTCAGCCGCCGCTTCGTAGTTATCCGTTCCGCGAGCGGCGACGAGTTCGTCAGCCTTGCGGAGCCATTTTTTTGGCTCGTCAACCATCTGCTTCATACGCACTTTGCGCTCCTGAGCCTGTTTGGCTGCTTTGCGATTCTCGGCGGCTACGAGCCGCTCCTGTTCTCGTTCGTACTCGGCTTGGCGGAGCTGAGCGGCTCGATCCAGCAATTCTTGACAGTTTCGGTTTGTGGTAACGGTCGGCCAGACCGAAGAGGTCGTTGCTCCAAGGATGCGAGCAACCGTTGCCGCTTTGACCGCGGCCGAATCTTCCGAGAGCAATTCGCGGAGCAGTGACTTGACGTCTTTATCGCTCTTGGACTCCACCCACCGCTGAATCCGTTGTTCTGGAGAAGCCACGTCGGGGGCTTCTGCCGAAACCTCGGCCGCAGCGCCCAACAAGTGCGGTTCGAGGCCAAAGAACTCCAGGAAGGGCTGTGCGTCGCCGGCAATCTTGGCGAGGCCGCCAGGCACGGGAGGCTCTTTGGCATCGACGGAGTCATGTTGTCCGTCAATCGCCGCAGCGAGCCAGAATAGGTAGAGGACCCGGAGGTCGCCGGCCATCAGCCGAGTGCGAAGCCCGACAATCGCCCGCATGCAGGGTTCGAACTCCCACAACTCTTCGAGTTCGTCCGCCTCATGGTACGGGGCCAGAGTCAGAACGCCCCCGCTGCCACGCCGGTCCGGCGCCCAAGAGAGTCCCTCGACGATGTAGCTCGACCAGACGGCCTTCGCGAACGGCACTCTCGCAGGCAGCCGGATAGCGACCGTTCGAATCCCAAAGTTGGCGTAGTGGAGGTGGACGTCGTAGCCCCTTTGGAGCATTCCGATCACGTCACCACGAAAGTCTCCGAAATGGTACTCGTTGTGAAACGACCGCCGCGAAATCTCTGCCCGAGTTGACTGTTTCCTGGCGTAGGCCAGCTCACGGTCCGTGAGCGGCCGGTCAACCGCCTGGAACTCGACGTATTGGTACTCGCTCACTCATGGACCTCCTGTCGAGATATCAGCGGCTAAGGCGTCAGGGGAATTGCCTCAATCGTTCCTTGCGAAGAGCTCCTCAAACAACTCACGCCCTCGGGCCAACCCCTCGGGCGTCATGACCACGGACTTCGCTTTTGAGACGGGGTCGCCCAGGAGGCCCTTTTCATGCAGACGGTTGAGGGCGTCCCAATCATGGCCTTTCCAGATGCGGGCCCCAAACTCGTCTTCTTGGTGGGTGGTCAACGTTAGAAGTGCGAGAACGGCATTGTCGACTTTGTCGGTGTCGTATGGCATGCGGTGTCCCTCTAACCGGGGCAATACGGCGGTGATCCGCGGTCAATTCTAATATCCGGAACCACCTGAGAAAGCTCACCGATAGCCGAGAAGCCGAGACTCGTGAACCTGCGTCGGCCCGACATCCATGAGGAAGCCTCTGTCAAGACCGGAGCAAGACGAGCACGGGACTACACCAGACATCCATTCGGCGTCATTCGCTGCCGCGGAGCGCCACACGTCATGATACGGTTGCCCCCACTCACACCTACGGCGTCGCGATGCGCCATGTCGGAGCCCCGGGGTGCAACCTTGGTCCCGCTCTCGATCTTGACTTCAGCTACTGGAATCGGGCTCAGGCCGCGAGCTGCACGCTCTCACGCCACTCCGTCTCCCGTTTGAGCATCGCCCACATCACCCGCACCAAGTAATGCGCCGTGGCCACCAACGCGATCTTCTTACGCTGCGGGTCCGCACGCTGGGCTCGATCGTAGGACGCCCCCACCGTCGGCGAGCGGCGGCGGGCCTGCCACGCGGCCTCGGCGATCAGGCGGCGAACCACCGAGGGCCCCTCGCGCGTGATGTGCCCCAACCGGTTCCTATCGCCCGACTGGTCTTGCCGCGGAACCAAGACGAAGTACTGGCCGACCGCCTTGGCGTTGGGGAAGCGGTGGGGGTCGTCCACGAACGCGACCATCGCCTCCGCCGTCCGAGGCCCGACGCCGGGGATCGTCCGCAACCGCTGTACGGCCGCCGATTCTTGACCTTTGTGGTTGAGTTCTTGGTCGAGGCGGAGCACCTGCCGGTGGAACCCCTCAATCTCTTCGAGGAGCAGGTCACGCCGAAGGTTCTGCGACGCCGTTGGCAGATCGATCGCACGAAGCCAGCGCATCCCCGTCTTGGTCCACAGATTCGGGCTGCGTGGCGGGACCTCACCGGCGCTACGCAGCAGGGACCGCACGGCGCACTTCGCCCGCGTTCGTTTGTCAATCACTTGGCTCCGGGCGTTGATCAGCTCTCGCCACGCGCGGACGTCAAGCGACGGCACGTGGACTTCCGGCACCTCGCCCAGATACAGCAGCTTGGCCAGGCCGTCGGCGTCGTTGCGGTCGTTCTTACTCCTCGACCGATAGATCAGCCGCAGATGACCCGGGTGGGCGACGACGACCCGATCGACGATCGGGTGGAGCAGATCGTACGAGTGCCCGTAGCCACAGCTGGCCTCGTAGCAGACCTCGACCCGCCCCCTGAGTCGTTTGAGCCGAGGCCGCATCTCCTCGACCGAGCGGACACGGCCCCTCTCGACCAGCTTGCCGTCGCCATCCAACACCGTGAACGTTACCTGACGAGCGTGAACATCCAGACCTACGTAGAACATCGGAAACCTCCTGGATCAGCGGACCTAGGAACGCAAGGCTTACGCCCTGCAATGTTACCCAGCCGACTTTGGCTTCCTCATAGACTCACTTCTCAGCAGATCTGGCGGCTGTAAAAAAACCAGCCCGGAGCGTGCCAGGAGTCTATTGATTCTAAGCTGGTCGTAATCGCAAGTCTGGTCGTATGGCTAAAGGTCGTCGATATCGACCATCTTGCCGTCTTCGCGATTGGCCAGTTTCGCGAGGACACCGAGTTCGGTGTCGTCGCCGACGAATCGGATGGAGCCGTCAGCTATCGCGAACTGGCAGCCGCCCGGGTGGTAGCTGCCGAACCCACCGACAGCGAGCGAGTTGTTCGGGTCGCCTCCCCGTGGGATGTAGGGGTCATCGCTTTGTTCGGCGTCATCCACCGGAGCTTCGTCGCCCGACTCTTCCTCGAGGCCCTCATCACCTCCGAAGTCTCCACCGCCACTGCCGTCGTAGGTTAGGTAATTTGCCGCTGATTCCCACCAAGGTGGAAGCGAGCCGCCGCCCCAGCGATCGGCTTCCTTGCCACCGTTTTCGTTGATGGCGACGCCAACATTGCGCAGCGTCGCGGGCGTTCCGCTCATCCAACCGAGATCGGTCAAGCCGTCAGTGATTTTCTCTCCCAGCAGCAGTGTGTAGCCGGCGCCGTCCAGCATCTCTTCGAATCGGATGCGGCTGTTGAGGAATAAGAGGCCCGTATTGGTCTCCGCGATCGGAGCCTCAGCGTCATGATGGACCCCCGCGTAACTCGAGTAGGGGTAATCATCCGCGGGCGTGCTCGGGCATCGCAAGAGCTGGATCCCCGACTGCCGCACCGCGTTGTTCAACCGATGGTAAGCGCCTACCTCAAGGTCCATCGTCCGGTAACGCACCTGCTCGCCCATGTAGGGGAGGATTCGCACGATCCAACTCTTGTGATCGCCTTCGGGCAGATTGCGGATCGGACCGGACGGGTTGGTCGAGCCGCTGGGGAATCTCTCGAAGGCCGCCTCGAAGTTGTGCACACCAATTGTCACCTGCCGCAAGTTGTTCTGGCAGGATGATCGTCGAGCGGCTTCGCGAGCCGCCTGGACCGCTGGAAGCAGCAACGCGACCAAGATGCCGATGATCGCGATCACTACGAGCAGTTCGACTAGGGTGAAACCCCACGACCTTCGCAGGGAGCGGCGTAGTAGTGCGGACATGGCGACTCGGTCTTGTCTTATTGAAGGTGAACCGCAGTTTAGAAGCGGTGCGATATCGTGTGGCGGACGGGAGAATCAGCGATGGGGGACAACGCGACCTGGGCGATGACACGCTGCGCGCCGCCACCATCGGTCGCGTCGATGGTGATCTGCACTTCGGCGCCGTATTCCTGTCCCAGCTGGACGGCGCTAACCTGCCAAACTTCGCCGGCATAATCGGGCTCGGCGTTCAATCGAGCGACGGCGCGGGCGACGGCGACCTCGGCGAGCCGCTCGGCTTGCCGTTGCTTGAGCTCTAGCCGCGCCTGGCGACGCCCCTGAAGAACGCTCGTCGTCCAGCCCGTCGCGAGAGCGGCCGTAACCACAAGCAGCACGAGGACCGAGATCATAACAAACCCCGGCCGCTGTGCGAGCTTCGAGCGATGTTGCTGTCTCATTCCGAGCCCCTCGGGATCCGAAGACGGGCGTTACGATTCAGCTCCGCGACGAGTGACCTGAAGACCGGTTTCGCTTCGCCGCCAGACGGTTGTGAGCTGTGGAAGTTCATCTCGATGACTCCCTCGTCGTCCAGCCGGTCACTCGAAACGGACCATCCCACGTCGGTAGGTAGGCGAAAATAAGCGGACTTTCCGTCCGCAATACGCTCCCATCGGCCCGCTTTAGGCATGTAAGTGATGCTCTCTCCGTTCGGCAAAGTAAGGCTCAGCGTAGGCGCTTCGAAGCGAGCTTCCTCGGCGGCTCGGACGTCGGTCCGGAGGCACGCGGCGAGGCGCTCGAGGTCGCCTGACTCCGCGCTGACACTATCGAATCGGTGATCGACGCGGGCGAGGCTTGCGAGCCCGTTGCCCACTAGTCCGAACGCGATGGTAACGAGGAAGATAACGACAATGAGTTCGACTAGGCTGGTGCTGCCGCGGCGGCGAGATCGGATGAAGCATTTCATGGCTCGACGCCCTCCCGGGGATAGACCCAGGTCGCCAAGCTTCGGCTTAGCGGTTCGGCTGCCGGCGTTGGTTGCCAACTGAGAACGAATTGCAGACGTTTGCCGGTGATTGGCGAGTCTTCCTCTGCTACCTCGACGGAGAGGCGCCATTGATGCAGTCTCGCTACGGCATGCGGCGACGGCTGGATGTCGGCTAGCCTTTCGGCAGTGATGTCGCCCCAGTCGAGTGCGAGGGCGAGCTCCATCGCATTGTCGAGGGTTTCGGTAGCAAGCCGCTCTTGAGTCGTCAGGCGCCACTGGCGGTCGATCGTTTGAGTCGTGCGACTGATCACTACCAGGGCGATCCCCAATGCTACCAGCCCCGCTACGCACTCCAAGAGGAGCGATCCCCTACGGCTACGTGATGTGTGTTCTCTGGAGTGATGGAACATCAGGCGAGTCCGTTGATTAGCTTGACGAGTGGCACGAACAGCGCGATGCAGATCCAAGCGACAAAGAGACCGAACACGACTATCGCAAGTGTGAACCCGATCTGTTGCCACGCCTCCCATTGAAACGCGGCCTGGGCGACGCGACGGTCGGCTATGGACCGCAATGCCCAGGGGGTGTTGCCGGCTGATTGAGCCGCCCGCAGGAGGTCTCTGTCAACCGGATCGATTAAGTCTGCCCGTTCGAGTGACATCGACCAGTCGGCGCCAACATCTATCTCGTCGTGGCATTGGCGCAGACGATGGGCGATGAAGCGAATGGGGTACCTCGGCGTACCTTGTGCGAGCCGATTGATCGCATCGGGTAGCGGCATTCGGTTTTCTACCACGTTCGCCAATAGCCGCAGGACATCGGCCCGACGCCAAGCACTAAAGAGATAGTCGGTTAACAATCCTAAGACGGGTAGATCGACTGCATAGCAGAGCATGACGATCACGACGAAAAGTCCAAGTAGAATCAGCGTCAACGAAATGAGACTGACCAATAACTCGGCGAATGGAAGCTGATGTAATCCGATCAGCGAACGGCTGATCGCCGGCAGTTCTAGCCCGAAATCGACGAAGATCGCTTCGAATGCAGGGACGATCGCCACGAAGATGAATGTCACGATGCCAATCATCAGCAACGTCACCCACGCCAGATAGCTGAAGCGGCGGGTGAGACCCCACACTTGCGAGCCCTGATCCTCCACAGGTTCAAGACCTGCGACGACCGAGATCGGCAGTCCCCCGTCGGCCGCCAAGGCGGCGTAGGCCTGCGCCATCGGTGGGAACGCTCTTGCGTTCTTACCGATAGCGACGGGCAGTTCCGTCCCCTTCGCAAGGTCCTTGACGAATCGCCGCAGGCGTCGGAGGACCGGCCCACGAAAACGGTCGAGACGCCCCTGCAACGCTGGCCCGACGGGGAGGTTGGCGGCCATCGCTCGGGTGACGATCGACCACGCTTCTTGACGCATTTGCGACCGCTTCGCCAGCGCCATCTCGAGACCAGAGTACCACACGACAAATACGGGGACGAACGCTCCAAACAGCGACCACACCGCGACCACGCAAGCAAGCGGGATCAGCAGCAACCAGCTGATGACGCGGAATAGCGAGTACACCGGGTCGTGCCGCTCGGGGCCGCGTGCTCCGTACGCAAGGCGCAGCAGGAACCGGATCGCCAAACCGAGGGCGAGCGTTGCAAAAACGATGGTTAGCGGATTGAGATTCAATGCGAGTAGTGAGTCAGGATAACCCTTCGATCAGTTTGAGCATCGGCAAGAACATCGCGGGGACGAACAGCATGAGAAACCCACCCACCAGCCAGATCATGAGAGGGGGAAGCGAGCAAGAGAGAAACTCCAGTTGTCGTCGTGCGTGGGCCGAATAGCTCGAGGCGGCTGACTCCAGGGCGGCGGGCAGGGCGCTGCTTTCTTCGCCCTCACGGATTTGCCCGACTAAATCCCTTTCGAAGTGCCGCGACGCACTCATCGCATCGGCGAGACTCTTGCCTTCGTCGCAATGCTGCGCGACTTGTAGCGCCGCCGTGGCAAGATTGTGATCGACCAATCCTGCCGCGGCGCAACGCAATGATTCGCCTAACGGAAGACGCGCCTTCGTGTAGGTCGCCAGCATTCGGGCGAGCGAAGCATGGCCTTCGTAGGTCCACAGAGGACCAATGAAGGGCAAGCTGCCGACGAACCAATGCACGTAGCGAGCCAACCCCGGCGTCATTGCCATCACGGAGAGTCCGGCGACGGTTAGCCCGATAAGCAGGATGGTGAGCGGAGCCCAGCGGCAGAACCAGAAGAAGAACTCGGTCGCCGCCGGCAGTTCGAGCCCAAAACCGCCATACATCGACGCGAATTCAGGGACAAGAACCCACGATGAAAAGAGGATGACCCCCACCAACATCGTCGACACGAGTAGCGGGTAAGTGAAGATCGCAAACAAACGGCCCCTTAATTGGCGCTCGCTGGTGACGACATTCGACAAGGCTGGCAACACCGTTGAAAGATCCCCACCCGCTTCGGCCACCATCTGCAACTGCCTGCGGAGACTCTTCGGAAAGCGAGGTGAAACCTCCGCGAGGGCCGCTTTCAACGAGCGGCCGCCGTCGAGCTCATCGGCAAGCGATTCAATCGCGACGCCCACGCGGCCGCCATGCTCTTCCCCGAGTGCGCGGAGCATTGCGGGCAGCGGCAACCGCCACTCGGTTCCCAGCGCGATCTGAGCGGCGGGCGTTGCCCGGGCGCCGTCGTCGGTGGGTCGGTCGATCGAGGAGTCTTCAGACGGAAACACGCAGAACCTTCGAAGAGGGGCCGATGCCGAACGTTAAAACCACCCCGCCATCTCTTTCAACGACTGGATGTACGGCCAGAGCATTAACACTGCGTAGATTACTACCGCGCTTCCACCAAGAACAGCTGAAGAGATCACTGGCAGCATAACGGCGGTGGTGTCGGACGCCAACGAAGCTCGCTCTTCGTAAGACGAGGCGGCTTGGTCGATCGCCTCGCTTAAGACAGCGGCGTCTCCTTGCATCGCCACGGCCGAGCGAACGAGGGGAGGCAGCTGTTTCAACGCGTCGCCTTCGTCGCTAACCGCGTTCCCTTGACGGATCGCCGCGGCGAGTCGTTTAGAAGGCCCGACATACCTTGGCCAACCTGTCGCCTCGGCGGCGAGCTCTAATGCGACCGGCAAGGAAGTTCGTTGCTTTAGCATCAGCGTCAGCAATCGGCAGTAGGTGGAGGCTGCCGTCAGCCTGAGGACGTTCCGCACGCCGGGCAAATTGGCGGCGGAGCCCAATGGCGCCGCCAACACTCCTCCATCGGGACCACCTCGCGCCACAACCCACAGCACTAACGCGCCTAAGAGGAGGGGCACGCCGTAGAGGAATGCCCCCATTACCACGCGCCGCGTCTCAGCGTCGGGGTTGCCGCTAGGCGATGCGGTGATCCAGTCGTACTCGGGCAGCAACGATTGGCTAGCGAACAGCAAGAGAGTCCACGCGGCGACGGCCACGAACACCGGGTAGCCGGCCGCCATTACACAAGTGCGCCGCAGTTGCAACGAACGCGTCAGCGCCTCGCTCAGTTCTTGCAGCGCCGCGGGCAATTGGCCGCAAGCCTCGCCGGCTCGCACCAACGCGGCGTAGTAGCGAGGCAGAGCGCCGTCGGCTTCGATCGCTTCGTCAAGAGTCTGGCCGGCTTGAACCCTCTCACCCAGCCGGGCCGCTATAGAGTCGGCGCCCTTCAACATGCCGGCGGCTTGCGTAAGCGTCGGGGCGAGCGGCAGGCCGCCCCGTGCGAGCGCTAAGATCTCCGCGTTCACTGCGATCAGCTCTTCGAGAGTCGCACGCTTCGGCATCGTTGCTATCCCGCTCCACCCGATAAGGATAACGCCGGGCTACGCGCCAGCGCGTTCGTTCCACCCTAGTACGCGATCGACCTCGAGCTGATCCGTGACCCCGGCAGACACGAGGTCGGCGGCCTGCGAACGGAGACAAGCGACTTGGCGATCTTGGAGTTCTTTCGCGAACTGTGCCCGATCGTACCCGGGATGAATCGAGTCAGCGAGTGTTGATGTTGTAAGATCGACCGCTTCGGCAACGACGACACGCCCCCGATAGCCAATCCCTCCGCAGGCCTGACAATCGGTGTGCGTCGCGCCACGCCGGCACTCGGTGCAGAGTCGACGAAGCAAACGTTGAGCGACGATTGCCCGCGTTGCAGACCGAATCATGTACGCCGGGGCGCCCATATCGAGTAGCCGGGTGATGGCCGTCGCCGCATCGTTGGCGTGGAAGGTCGTGACTACCAGTTGGCCGGTAACCGCCGCTTGAAAAGCGATGTGCGCCGTCTCGGAATCGCGGATCTCGCCGACATAGATGACTTCTGGGTCTTGCCGGACAATTGCCCGGAGGCCGGCATGCATGTCGAAGCCGGCATGGGGATTGGCCTGCGATTGTGCGACGCCGGGCACGATCACCTCGACGGGGTCTTCGAGCGAGACCACGCTCCGACCACCAGCCGACTGCTCACGGATCGTACGCAAACTGGCGTAAGCCGTCGTTGTCTTCCCGGCGCCAGACGGACCGACAAACAGCACCGCCCCGCTCGTTTGAGCCAGAGATCGCTCAAGGACTCGCGCTACGTCCACCGGCATCCCAATACTACTCAGCGTCGCAAGTTCCCCGGCGTTTTCTGACATGACTCGCCCGACGATTCGCTCGCCGAAAACCGTCGGCAGCGTGCTGACTCGCATCGGTCTGCCCAGCCCTTCGAGGCGGAGGCGTCCTTCTTGCGGCTTGTTGGTTTCGTACGTCAACAGACCGGACAGCACCTTCAATCGCGACACGATATTCGGGCCGATCGCAGGCGGAAATGTCACGATCCTTTGCATGACGCCGTCGATCCGCCACTCGGCTAAAAGCCCATCAGGCGTTGGCGTCAGGTGCAGGTCACTCGCCCCTTTCGAGAGAGTCTGCTCGAGCAAGACTTGGACGAGTTCCGGCGCATTCGAGGGCCATGTCATAGCGTTAGGCCGATTCTCGAATGGCGTGGGGCAACAGATGGATGGCGATGAGCAACCTGCGAAGGTCGGCCGTTTCCTAGCCGCACTCATTCTAAGAAAGATGGCATTCTAAGAGAGGTCGCGACCATTCTCCACCTTTCACGGCGCAGATTCAGCCAAGTCGCAGGTCCAGAAATGTCGGCGAACGAGCAACGCCGGCTCGCCGAACGGAAGTTCGACGCACCGGGGAACCTATTCAGCGTCGGCCGTATACCACTTACCGGCTTTCGACATCCGCCAAACCTGCGGAGGCTTCATCGTTCTCAGCAGGTTCGAGTCTCCCTGAAACGGAGGTCGATGGACATCAACTCGGCGAGAATTGCCCTGGGTCGGCGATGCCTGGGCGTTACCTAGAGAGGTAGGGCTGTGTCGTTATTCTCGACAACTACTCCTCGAAGCGGATCTCAAGGATCTCAAAGCGGTTCACACCCGCCGGGACTTCGACCTCGATCTTCGCGCCGACCTTCTTGCCGATGAAGCCCTGGGCGAGCGGGCTGGTGACGTTGATCTTTCCCTCGTCGAAGTCCTCCTCGCCGGCGCCGACGAGTGTGAACTCCTCGGTGTCGCCGAAGTCGAGGTCCTTCACCTTGATCGTGGCGCCGAAGACGACTTCGTCCTTCGGCAGCTTGGACGTATCGACGATGTCGGCGCGGTTGAGCTTGTCCTTCAGCAGGTTGATCTTGGCCTGCAGCATCCCCTGCGACTCGCGGGCGCCGTGGTACTCGGCGTTCTCTTTGAGGTCCCCCTCGGCGCGCGCGTCGGCGATCCGCTGGGTGACTTCCGGCATCTTCACGTTCTCGAGGACGTCGAGCTCGGCCCGCAGCTTTTCGTAGCCGACGCGGGTCATGGGCATGATGTCGGACATGGGCAGCGGAGAGGCTTGAGGCTTGAGCGGTGAGGGCCTAGTGAAAAACTCCTAGATGCAGGAGCGTCACTCGACGGATAACAAAAAACAACAGGGCCCCGGGGGCCCTGCTGTTCCGTACTGATTCTGGCGACCGGCGGGGGCGATGTAAAGGCCGACTGGCCGCCGTTTCGCTGCTGATTACGGACCAAAGCGGGGTCGCCCGAGGCTAGCGCCTGCGGCTCAAGGGCTGGTCGCTCCGATTTTCTGAGCCGTCGGCGCTAGCCTCGGGCCGCCCAGACAATCGACCCCAACCCTACTCGGGCAGGTAGAGCAGCACGCCGCACGACTTGCAGAAAACCGGCTTGGAGGCCTTGAGGTCGGACTGCATTTGTAGCGTGGTCGACTGGCCGCAGCCTTCGCAGACGCCGTCTTCGCACGGCGCCAAGCCGTCGGCCCCCTTGGCGGCGACCACCCGTTGGTAGTCCAACTTAAAGTCGCCCGGCAGCGCTTTCTCGGCGACGGCGAGGTCCGCCTCGAGCCGGGCCACTTCGGCCTCGAGCGTCGTGGCGTTGGCGGCGACGTTGGCGGCGACCTTCTTCAGCTCCGCCTGGCCCGCGGCGAGACGCTCTTCGTGGCGGCCCACCTCGGCGGCGGTCTCATCGATCCGTCCCAGGAGCTCGAGGGTTTCGTCTTCGAGGACGCTGGCGGCCATCCGGGCCGCGGCGATCTGCTCCTGGAAGGTCTGGAACTCTTTGTTGCTTTTGGCGGTGTTGAGCTGGTTTTCCCAGTTGGCGATCTTGTCTTCCTGCGCCTTGACGTCGAGCTGCTTGCGGTCGGCTGCCTTACGGGTTTCTTGGGCGTGGTTCTTCGCCGCTTGGAGCGCCGCTTCGAGTTGGGCGACGCTCCCCTTGTGGGCGGCGACCTGCTTGGGACCGCGGTCGAGCCGGCCGCGGAGGTCGGAGAGCTGGCTGTGGAGCCGGTGCAACTCGCGGAGGGCGGCGGCGGAGACGGTAGACGACATTCGGACGAGGTCTCTTTGCGGACGGTCAACTTGCCAACCCGCGTTATGCGGCGGTGGGGGCAGATTCGCAAGGGTCCGCACGCTGGGGCGGCCTCGTTTCGCAACTCCCGGCGCTGACGCTTAGGGCTCCCTCTCGCGGTGCGGGAGCAAAGCCAGATTGGGAGCCCTAAGCGTCAGCGCCGGGAGTCGCGCAACAAAAAAGGCCCGCGACGCCGAGGCGTCGCGGGCCCTGTTCGAGTAATCAACCGCGATCCGCATTAGGCTGCGGCGCGAAGCGTCGGGCCTTGTTCCTCGACGCCTTCGATGTCGAAGCCATCGACTTCCGGCGCCTCGGGGACGAAGCTCGACAGCATCCCGCTGCGGACCGGGTGTTGCAGCTTGGCGACCGCCTTGGCCTCGATCTGGCGGACCCGTTCGCGGGTCACTTTGAAGATCCGGCCCACTTCTTCCAGTGTGTAGCTGTAGCCGTCGGCCAGGCCGTAACGCAGGCGGATGATCTCACGCTCGCGGAAGGTGAGCGTCTTCAGCAGCTCGTCGATCCGCTCCCGCAGCAGGCCGTTGTTGGCCAGCTTCGACGGGTTGTCGGTGCCGTGGTCCTCGACGAAGTCGCCGAAGCTGCAGTCGTCGCCGTCGCCAACGGGGCGGTCGAGGCTCACCGGGTGGCGGCCGATGTCGAGCACGCGCTCGGTCTCTTCGAGCGAGATATCGGCGGCGAGCGAGATCTCTTCGTAGGTCGGCTCGCGGCCCAGTTCTTGCTGGAGACCCTTCGCCGTGTTCCGCAGCTTGGTGAGCACGTCGATCATGTGCACCGGGATGCGGATCGTGCGGGCCTGGTCGGCGATCGCCCGGGTGATCGCTTGGCGGATCCACCAAGTGGCGTAGGTGCTGAACTTGAAGCCGCGGCGGTACTCGTACTTGTCGACCGCTCGCATCAGGCCGGTGTTCCCCTCTTGGATGAGGTCGAGGAACGACAGCCCGCGGTTGCGGTACTTCTTGGCGATCGAAACGACCAGGCGTAGGTTGCCGCTGGAGAGCTCCCGCTTGGTGTTCTCGAACTCGCGGTACTGCTTGGCGACGATCTCGGCGCGACGCCGGAGCGACGCCGGGCTCTCAACCACGCGTTTGGTGAGCTGCAGCAGCTCGGCCTTCACGGAGTTGATCTTGTCTTCCGAGGCGTCGGTCGCCTTCAGCTCGGCCAGCTCACGGCGGACTTCGTCGATCCGGTCGGCAAACCCCTTCAACTCTTGGATGAGGGGGCTGACACGCTTCGTGCGGAGGCTCAGCTCCTCGACCAGCGTGAGCATTTTCTCACGGCGGCGGAGGTAGCGCTGGCGGGCCTCCTGCTTGGCGGCGGCGTCGACGCGGCGATCGACCAGCGTCGCGTAGTCGGCCCGCTGGGCCTGCATCAGCGAGCGGAGCGTCGCCAGGTTGTGCGGCAGACGGGCCGACACCTGCTCCTTAGTGAGCCGCTCGGTGAGCGACACCTTGATGGTCCGGTCGAACGGCAACTCGCCGGCGTGGACCTTCTCGAGCACCTTGACGGTCGCCTCAAGAGCGTAGAACGAGCGGAGCAGGTTGCGGCGGAACCGCTTGCGGGTCAGCTCAATCTTCTTCGCGAGATTGATCTCTTCCTCACGCGTCAGCAGCGGGATCTCCGCCATCTGCGAGAGGTACATCCGAATCGGGTCGCTCGACGAGGTCGGCAGCCCATCGCGGAGCAGCGACGAGCGGTCGCCTTCGCCGTAGACCTGGGCCTCTTCGTAGCGGGGACGCGTGCCGGGGGGGTCGCGGAGATCGACACCGAGGCCCTCGGCGGCCGAGAGCAGGGCGTTGATCTGGTCGGTGCCGTAGGTCTCGTCGGGCAGGTAGTCGTAGACCTGGCCGTAGTAGAGGCAGCCTTGGCGGCGGGCCAGGGCGACGATCTTGCGGAGCGCCGCGTCAACGCCACCGGGGATGCCGGCCGGCGGACCGGTGGGGGTCTCCATCCGCGAGGGACGCCCGTCGGGCGTGAACTCGGCCGCCGGGGCGGGGGCGTCGAGCAGGTCGGTCGCTTCGGCGACCTCGGCCACGACGAGGGTCGCATCCTCGGCGAGCGCCGGGTCAGCGACGTCGTTGGCTTCGGGACCGGTGTAGAGCGAAAGCTGAGGTTGGGTCGTAGCAGCGGACATGGGTCAACACTCCAGGCGCGCGTCATGCGCGTCGATTGAGGTGACAGGGGGGCGGCCTCTCGCTCCACACCGTTGCGGGACGGCGTGACGCGGCGGGCCTCACCTTCGAGACACCCTATCCATCCGTGGACGGGGAACCGGTCTCGGGGCGTTTTCGCGAAGCGAACAAGGCGGCGACCGCCTGGTCCGCGTCGCTGTCGCGGAGCTCTCCTTTGCGTACAGCAGAGATTTGTTGACCGCGGGCGGCGTCCTCGTGGCGCCGATCGCGGCCTTGCAGCAGGTCCGTGAGTCGTTGCAGCGGGTCGCTCTCCGAGCGGCCCACGCTGAGCTCGTCGATCTCGGCCAGCAGCGTTTGCACCGCCGGGTTGGTGATCGACAGCCGGATTCGGTCGTAGGTCGCCTCGCCGGTCTCGGTGGCCTCGCGGATGGCGACAAACAGCTCGCGGGCGGCGGGCACGTTGAAGTCGACCTCGTCGAGGCACTGCGTGAGGCGTTGGGCGATCTCATCGCTGACGAGCGTCAGCTCGAGCGCCTCGCGTTCCCACGCCGACAGGTCGGCGACCCGGACCCGCGTCGGGGCGGCGGATTCGATTGGCTCGTCGTGCGGCGTGACGAGCGGCTTGGCGTCGCCGGCGCGACGGAGGTCGGACAGCCGGGCGCGGAGGCTGTCCTCAGGCAGGTGGAAGTGACGCGAAAGCCGGCCGAGGATCGAGTGATCACGCAGCACTTGCGCGCTGGCGGACTCGCCAAGGATCGGCTGCCGACGGGCGACCGTCGCGAGCAATTGCTCGACGGCGCGCGTCGCGGCGTGCGTGTTGTCTGCTGAGAGGACCATTCCGTCGGTCACGCTTTGCAGTTTGTGTTCAAGGGCGTCCGGGGCCCGGGCGACCAGGTCCGCGAACTTGTCGCCTCCATGCGACGCTACAAAATCACACGGATCGAGTCCGCTAGGCAAGGTCAGAATCCGAAGATCGATCGGACTCGTAATAAATAGCTCTAAAAGCTCGCTAGCACGGCGGCGGCCGGCGTCGTCGCCGTCGAGCACGAGGACCATTCGGTCGGTAAACCGACGCACCAGCTTGAGGTGTCCCTCGCCCATCGCCGTGCCACAGCACGCCACGACGTTCGTGACGCCCGCCTGATGGCACGCGATGACGTCGGTGTAGCCTTCGACGACAATCAACGCGGGGAGCTGTGGCGACGCCTCCTTCGCCAGGTCGAGGGCGTAGAGCGTGTGGCTCTTCGAGTAGATCGGGGTCTCCGACGAGTTGACGTACTTGGCCGGCTTGTAGTCGGCCCGCGCCTCGGCGGCTGCTAGCTGCGGCAACACGCGACCGCCGATGGCGACGGGCCGGCCCCGCACATCGCGGATCGGGAAGAGGACCCGCCCGCGGAACTGGTCGTACCAGCCGTCGCCCGAGCTGCGCTGGGTGATCAGGTTCACGCGATCGAGCACCGCCGGCGAGTAGCCCGCGCCGGGGCCCTGCTTGAACAGCCAGTCCCATGTCGGTGGGGCGAAGCCGATGCGGAATCGCTGGATCGCTTCGGCGGTGATTCCTCGTTCGGCGAGGTAAGCCCGGGCCGGCTCGGCTTGTTGGGCTTCGAGCAGGCAGCGGTGGTAGCGCTCGGTCGCCCACGCCATGGCCGCGAGCAGCGTCTTCTTGTCGCCGGGCGAGCCTGGCTCGGCGCGGGGGCCCTGTTGGGCGGGCGCCAGGTCGATGCCGGCCCGGTCGGCGAGCTGCTCGAGCGCCTCGCGGAAGTCGAGGCCGTCCATCTTCATCAGGAACGAGAAGACGTCACCCCCCAGGTCGCAGACCCAGCACTTGAACGACTGCCGTTCTGGGTTCACCTGAAGGCTGGGCCGCGAATCCTCATGCCACGGGCAGAGGCCGACATAGCCGCGACCCTGCCGGCGCAGCTGCATGTAGTTGCCGACCAAGTCGACAATGTCGGTCGCTTGGCGGACCCGTTCCTTGGCGTCGTCGGCGCCGGAGAAATTCACAGCAGCGATCCTTCGCAGTTAGCAGTTCGTTGGACTCGAAAGATCATTTGTCAGCGAGCCGGAAGCGTCAGCGCCCGGAGTGGTAGCGCATGCCCGGCATCGTGAGCGTGCCCCGCCGCTGCTCCGGGCGCTGACGTTTCCGACTCGCTGTCCCCGTAAACGCGACATCCACTCTACCGCTCAACGTCGGTCCGGCGGCCGACCCGGACGGTCAGCTCTTTGTCGACCGGCGTCCCTCCTTCAACCCGTCGGACGACCACCCGGGCGCTCGAGCCGACCTCGGTCGAGGCGATCTGTTGGCTCAACACGCTGGGGTCGAACGCTTTGTGGTCGTTCCACTGCAGGATGACGTCGTTGTTCTTGAGGCCTGCGTCGGCGGCGGGGGTGTTGCTCCGCAGGTTGTTGACGGCGACCCCTTCTCCGCGGTCGAGGCCGAGCCGCTGACGGATCGCGATCGAGGGAAGCGACGGGTCGATGCCAAGAAAACCCCGCTCGATGAAGCCTTTCTCGCGGATCTGCTCGTAGCTCTCGCGCGCCATCCGGCTGGGGATCGAGAAGCTGACGCCGCGGAAGAACTCACCGGCGATCATCGTGTTCACACCGATCACCTCGCCCGCGAGGTTCACCATCGGGCCGCCCGAGTTGCCGGGGTTGACCGCGGTGTCGCTCTGGAAAAACTCTTGATAGATGTCGTCGGTGACGCCGCTGCTGCGCCGCCTTGCCGTCGCGCTGACGATGCCGAAGGTGATGCTGTTCTCCAGGCCGAAGGGGCTGCCGACCGCCCAGACGAGGTCGCCCATCTGCAATTGGTCGCTGTCGCCCCAGGCGATCGCGGGCAGGTTGCCGCCGTCGATCTTGAGCACCGCCAGATCGGTCCGCTCGTCGCCGCCGACGATCGACGCGTCGGAAGAATCGCCGTTGCTGAAGCGGACGATCAGCCGCTCGGCCGCGTTGATGACGTGGTAGTTGGTGATGACGTAGCCCTCGGCGTCGACGATGAAGCCCGATCCGACGCCTTCGAACCGGGTCCGGCCCCGCGACAGCGACAGCTTGTTGATGCTGACGACGCTCGGGCCGACCTTCTTGGCGATCGACCGCGACGCCTCTTCGAAAGCCTTGAGTTGGGGCGCCAACTCGCCGATTGCCGCCGAGGCGGTCTCGTACTCGGCCTGCATCTGGCCGAGGCGCACCTGGTAGGAGAAGACCCGTGAGAAAAACGGCGCCGCTGCCAAACAGGCAAGCAGGCTGGCGATCACCACCAGCTTGCGGATGCGGTTGGCGAAGGCGTAGGGGTCCGGGTCGCTGAACTGCAGGTTCGGCTTGTCGAACATTTGCCGCGGCGCGTCGGGCAGGGGGGCCGGGACGTCCGCTGCGGCTTCCAGATCGTGCTGCATTCCTCGAAACCTAGCGCCAAAACGTTTCGGACAAGACAGGAGGGGCCCTTCGGGACGCCGCTGCGGACTCTTCTTGCAGTATAGCGACGCCTTGGCCGGGCGGCACGCGTCTCGTCAGGCCGCCCAATCGTTTTAAACGGCCAATTCGGCGCCCCCTTCACGGGCCTCTCCGTGAGCTACGTTTCCAGAACGTGAGGGTTCGCGCCGGAAGTTTTAGCGTCCCGCCACGCCCGCACCAAAAAAAGCTCTGGAGCCGCCGCCGTGTCTGAAGCGACCCTCGAAGAAGATGCCCCGGAAACCGGCACCGCGACGATCGTTGCGCCGGTCGAGTCGGCCGGCCCGACCTGCGAAAAGTGTGGCCTCCCGAGCAAGACGGCCGCCTGCCCACGCTGTGGCTGGTACCCCAGTCTGGGGATCCACGTCGAGATCGACGAGGCCTTCGAAACGGCGATGAACAACCTGCCGGCCGAGTCCGGCGAGGAAGCCACGGCGCCGAAGAAGGCGGAGTGGGAAAAGCACCTCGAGGTCTGGAGCGGGCTGATCCCCGCCTGGGCCTGGATGATGATCGCCACGACGCTCGCCTGCATCGGCGCCGGTGTTGCCGTCCGAGTGGCGACCCTCGGCAACCCCACGCTACAGATGTGGTGTGGCGTCGGTGGACTGGTTGGCGGGATCGCGTTGATGTTCGTCACGCATGTCGTGGCGTTCGTGCTCTGCTCGTTCGATGACGCCGACTTTGGTGTCGCCGACATCATCATCAAACCGCTGAAGACCTGGAAACAGATCGCCAGCGCGCTGCCCAAGCGGGTCTGGCTCGCCAATAGCGGCAATCTCGGCGTCTCGGCCGCCCTGTCGGCGGCGCTGATCGTCGGAGGCGTCCCCTACGAGCGGCTGCTCGACTGGGGCTTCAAAGCGCCGCCGAAGCAGAACCTCGTTGGCGCCATCGCCAAGGCGGCCGCCAGCGCGCCCGACAACGGGAATGACAGCCTCGAAGGCGCCGTTGGTGACTTTGCTGGCGACGCGGGCGTCGATTCCCTCGCAGGCGTCGACCCCAAGCCGGTCGCCGAGCCGGCCCGCGAGCGGTTGGAGTGCCTGATCATCGGCTACCAAATCGACAGGGATGGCCGGATCGACAACTTCTTGCTCGCCACCGACGTCGGGGGCAAACTCAGCTACGTCGGCAAGGTCGCGCCCCGGCTCGATATCGACGAAGAACGCGAGCTCTTCAAGAAGTTTGAGAAGAACACTTCGACCCGGCCTTTCGTGAAGACCACCGATTCGGGCGTCTGGCTGCGGCCACGCTTTACGTGTCGCGTGACGTACACCGAGTGGCCCAAGGGCCGCCGACCGAAGAACGTCGAGTGGGACCAGCTGCTGGACGAAGTAAAGCTCCCTTGGTGATTGGCGGCTACGGCAGGTGACGCGGAACGCCGCGGACGCGTAAGCTGGCCCTATGGCACGCCGTCGCTCCGCCGCCGATTCAAGCCAAGCCGGGCAGCGGGCGTCGCGCTTCCCCGATCCCCGGCTCGCCGACCCGGACGGGTTGGTGGCGGTCGGGGGGCGGCTCGAGCCGGATTGGCTCCTCGACGCCTACCGACACGGGATCTTTCCCTGGCCGACCGGCGAGGACGATCCGCTGTTGTGGTGGTCGCCCGACCCTCGCGCGCTGATGCCGCTCGATGGCTTCTACCGGTCGGCGCGACTCCGGCGCCGGATGCGGAGCGGCCGGTTTACCGTCACGTTTGACGAGGACTTCGCCGGCGTTATGCGCGCCTGCGGGACCGCCCCCGGCCGTGAAGACGGCACCTGGATCACTCGGGCGATGCTCAAGGCGTACACGCAATTGCATCGACAAGGCCACGCCCACAGCGTCGAGGTTTGGCTTGGCGAAGGGGAGACACGCCGCCTCGTGGGGGGCGTCTACGGCGTCGCGATCGGCGGGCTCTTCGCCGCCGAGTCGATGTTCCACTACGAGACCGACGCCTCGAAGGTCGCGCTGGCGACGCTGGTTGATCGTCTCAACGAACGCGGCTACGTCCTGCTCGACATCCAGCAGTGGACCGCCCACACGGGGAGCCTCGGCGCGGTGGAGGTGTCGCGCGACGACTACCTGGCGCGGGTGACGGTCGCGGTTGACTTGCCGGTAACGTGGTGCGTCTAGCGAGGAGGGGGCCGTTTGGTGGCGCCCTCCGGGGGCTGACGCCCACCGGCTCGCTTTTTAGCCCGGGGGCCAGACGAGCGCGCGGCCGCCCAGCACATGGAAGTGGAGGTGGTCGATCGATTGGCCGCCGTCGGCGCCGTTGTTGACCACGACGCGGTAGCCCTTGGTTAATCCCTCGGCGGCGGCGACC
Source organism: Botrimarina colliarenosi (assembly GCF_007859955.1). Lineage (GTDB taxonomy): Bacteria > Planctomycetota > Planctomycetia > Pirellulales > Lacipirellulaceae > Botrimarina > Botrimarina colliarenosi. The sequence continues at coordinate 96,501 of NZ_SJPR01000007.1, read as the reverse complement.
TGCTGGCAGACCAGCATCAGGTGGCCCGCCAGCTCGGCGTCGGCGGCGGTGAGGGCGTCGATCGACTCGACCGGATCCTTTGGAACGACGAGGAAGTGTGTCGGCGCCTGCGGCGAGACGTCTCGAAATGCGAGGCAGCGATCGTCCTCAAAGAGGATCTCGGCCGGGATTTCGCGGGCGGCGATTTTTGTAAACAGCGTTTCGCGCGGCATAGCAATCTCCGCAAGTGGACATCGACGAGGGTCGGAGGGGCGAGCCGGAAGCGTAAGCGCCCGGAGTGAACCCACGCAACCGCCACGGAAAAGAAAAAGGGCGCCGCCGAAGTCTCGGCGACGCCCTTCCAGAAGGTCCGTTATCGCGTGCGCTCAGATCGTCTTCGAAGAGGGCGCCGCGACGTACGGGTTGATGATCATCAGCGGACCTACCGCTTCGACTTGCACGCCTTCGCTGGGACGACTCTCGCCGTGGCTGATCGTGCGATTGCGGATCGTCTTGGCGCCGCGGGCGGCGGGGGCGTTCTCGCCCGTCGAGCTCGGCACGTACGGGTTCACGATCTCAAGCGGCTGCGCGCAAGGCGACGCGACTTCGGGCGTCCGGGTGTCGGGCGTGTAGGCGAACGGGCTGTGGCCGTAGGTGCGGGGGACCGGCGTGCTGTAGTACACAGGCGGGTGGGCCGCGAAGTACGGCACCCGGCGGTCGGTCGGGTAGTCGAGCGAGCGGTACAGGTCACCGATGCCGACCCCGGCGCCGGTCCACCAGTAGGCGTTCGCGCTGGACGACGTAAACAGGCCGCAAGAGGCGAGGGCGGCGATCAGGAGGGGGTAACGCATGGCGGGACGTCTCGTAAGCTGTGAGGAGAAAGCCTGTTAGCTCACTCCACGCTAATTGCGGCGCCGGCGGTCACCAAATGTTTCCTTCCGACGGGCCGCTTAAGCCGGATGTTCCGGTTACGACCTCCTGAATCCCCCCCGCTGGTGGGTCTGGGCCCCGTGATCGCGGGTCCGACCGCCCCGATGACCGACGCCGAACTCACCCGCCGCCTCAAAACGCTCGCCGCCGAGATCGGTTTCTCGATGGCGGGCGTAACGCCGGCCGTCACGCCCCCGGGGATCGCCCGTTTCGACGACTGGCTCGCCGCCGGCTACGCGGGCGACATGCGCTACTTGGCCGACCGGCGCGACGACTACGAGCACCCGGCACGGTTACTCGACGGCGCGCGGAGCGTGGTGGTGCTTGCTCTCGACTACCGCACGAAGGAGCCTGCGCCGCCGGCGCCGGGGCAGGGGCGCGTCTCGCGCTACGCCTGGGGCGACCGCGACTACCACGACGTGATCCGCCCCCGGCTACATCGCCTCGCCGACGCGCTGCGGGAGTGGCGTCCCGGGGCGGTGACACGGGGCTTGGTCGATACGGCGCCCTTCCTAGAACGCGACTTCGCGGTGCTCGCGGGGCTCGGCTGGGTCGGCAAGAACACGCTCGTCCTCAACCGCGACCGGGGGAGCTATTTCTTTCTGGCCGTGCTGCTGACGGACGCGACGCTCGCCTACGACGAGCCGGCCGGCGTCGATCATTGCGGCACCTGTACCGCGTGCCTTGACGCCTGCCCAACGGACGCCTTCGCCGCGCCGGGCGTCCTCGACGCCACCCGCTGCATTAGCTATCTCAACATCGAGCAGCGTGGGATGCCGGCGGCCGACCTGCGCGAGGGGATCGGCTCGTGGCTGCTCGGCTGCGACGTCTGCCAGGATGTCTGCCCCTGGAACCACCACGCCGCGAAGCAATCCGGCAGCGCGGCTGGGTCAGATTTCGCCCCTCGGGAGGGGATGAACCCGATTGAGCTGGCGCCCCTCTTCGAGTTGTCGGACGAGGCGTTCCGCGAGCGTTTCCGTAAAACGCCGCTGTGGCGGCCAAAGCGTCGTGGTTTGCTCCGCAACGCCGCGTTGGTGCTGGGGGCGACCCGGGCGGCCGGCGCCGAGGAGGCGCTTGCGCGGGGGATGATCGACGAGGAGCCGCTCGTTCGCGAGGCGTCCGCCTGGGCGTTGGGCCAGATCGCCAGCGTCGCGGCGATTAAGCTGTTGACGGCCCGTCGGGAGACCGAGAACGACCCCCTCGTGCAGGCAGAGATCGAAACGGCCCTCCAAGGCCTTTCGGCTTGACGGCTGCGCGCCGCCCCAAACAATCGCTGGTATGCCCAACGCCCCCACTCCGCTGAAGCCGCTCCGATTTGGCGACCTTGAGATCGGCTTCCCGGTCGTCCAGGCCGCCCTGTCGGGCTACAGCGACTCGCCGATGCGGACGCTCGCCCGTCGGCACGGGGCGTCGTACGCGCTGTGCGAGGTGATGCTCGATAAGTTCCTCGTGAACATCAAGCTCCGCAACAAGACGCGGCACCTGCTGCACATCTCGCCCGAGGAGCACCCCGTCGGCGGGCAGCTGATGGGCGCCGACCCCGAGGACTTCGGCCCCGCCGCCAGACGCCTCTCCGACGCCGGCTTCGATGTCATCGATATCAACTTCGGCTGCCCGGTGAAGAAGGTGCTCGGCCGCTGCCGTGGCGGCTTTCACCTCAGCCAGCCCGATGTGGCTCTCGAAATCGTCCAGCGAGTCCGCGACGCCGTGCCGGCCGACAAACCGGTGACGGTCAAGATGCGCCGCGGCGTCGACGACACCGCTGAGAGCCGCGACAAGTTTTTTACGATCTTCGACCGGGCGTTTGAGATCGGCATCGCCGGCGTGACGGTCCATGGCCGTACCGTGTCACAGAAGTACGTCGGCCCGTCACGGTGGGAGTTCTTGCGAGAGCTTAAGCAACACGCCGGCGACCGCGTCGTCCTGGGGAGCGGCGACCTGTTCGACGCCCAGTCGTGCCTCGACATGATCGCCTACACGGGCGTCGATGGCGTGACGGTCGCCCGTGGCGCGATCGGCAACCCGTGGATCTTTCAGCAGGTCGCCGAACTGGCCGCCGGTCGGCCGCTGCCCGATCCGCCGTCGCTGCACGAGCAGCGCGAGGTGATCGCCGAGCATTACCGGCTCGCCGAGCAGCTCTACGGCGACGAACGCTGTGTCCCCGGGATGCGGAAGTTCGCGATCAAGTACGCCCAGCTCCACCCCGAGCACCTCGCGGTGCGGGCCGACTTCGTTTCGGTCAAACGGGCCGGCGAATGGCGGAGCCTGCTCGACCGCTGGTACGCCGACGACTTGCCCGGTGTCCACCCCGCGGTCGACGAGCCGAACCCACTGGCGACTCCGACGCCCGCTCTCGTGGCGACCTAACGACTCCAGCGGACGCCCGGCGTGACGCCGAGCAGCTTGCTCGCTTCGCCAATCGCCTCTTCGCCGTCGAGTGTCTGCCGGGTGCGCTCGCGGGTCAGCCGGTGGGGTTCCGACTCGGCGACCACCCGCAGCCGCCCCGTCAGCGGATAACGCTCGGCAAGCCCGCTGGCGATCGCCGCGACGATCCGGTTCTGCGGATAGATCGGCGCGCCGGTGGCGGCGAGCGCCCAGTCATCGACCCGGACGCGGCGCCACGGCCCCTCGCTAGGCGCGTTGTTAACGTCGTCATCGATATAGGACTGCAACGACTCAGGGAGTCGATCGGCGGCGGCGCTATGAACGTAGAGCGTCGCCCGTTCACCCCCTGGAGCATAGAGTGCCCACCCCGGCCACTGATCCCAGAGACCCAGCGGCGTTTGTAGCGGCGCGACCACCGCCAAGCCCAAGGCGACAATCGCCGCCAGCCGCGGCCTGTCGGCGGAGTCCTCCCATAGGGGACGCCGCAAGCCGAAAAGCACTAGGGTTTGCAGGGCGAAGCCAGCGTTCCAAAAGAGCACCCCGAGGCTGTGGTCCAACGCCCACGGCCCCAGCACACCGATCGTCGCCGCGTGCATCACCGCCGCGGCGACGCCTGCCGGCAATTGGAGGTGCTTCCAACGCAGCGAGGCGGCGAGCAACACCGCGACCCCAAGCTCACCGATCGGCAACAGCAGGGCGAGTCGTGGCGGTAGGCCGACCACGCCCAGCATCTGCGGGCCGAGCGTTGCCGCGAACTCGGCGTCGAGCTTCGCGAAGGCCGAGAAGGCATAGACGGCGACCGTCACCAGCCGTAACCAGCGGTACGCCGTCGCCGTCGAGGTCCCCGCCAGAATCGCCCCGGCGAGCGCCGCGTGGTAGGCCCAAGGTTGCCAACGCAACTGGTCGAACGCCATGAGCGCGACGAGCGCCGCTGTCGCGACGCCGACGCTTCGTCGCCAATCGGCCGGTCGGGCGATCGCCCGCACCACGCAACCGCTCATAACGCCGAGCAGCAGGAAGTCGGGTCGCAGAGGGACCGCCGCCAAGAACTCGAAGGGGGCGATCTGAGGCGTCGCTCGATACGGTGTCCACAGGCGCCAGGTCGCCGCGATCGCTGCCGCTAACGTCACGCCCCATGCCGAGAGGAGAAGCAGAGGTCGGTCGGAAACGGCGCGTGGCGTCGGCATGGCGTCAGCTTAATTGGTCCCACGGGGATTATCGCCAGCCTGCCATCCCTGAGCGGCACGGCGCTAGCCGCCGGTTGCCCCGCTCGGTGATTCACCGGCGGCTAGCGCCGTGCCGCTCACGGGTTGCGGACCGGCCGCTACCGCCACCACCGCGGCAGGTAACCACGCAGACGCTCGCTGACCGATGGCGCCGGCTCTTCGGAGGGCTCGCTGGGGGCTGGCTTCGTCCCGGGCGCCGCCTCCTGGGCGATGGTTGACTTGGCGTCCCGTGCCGGGAAGTTATCGATCAAGAACCGGGCCCAGTAACTCTCGAGCAATTCGCGGCACGCCTCGAGGCGGCCTTCGTCGAGCAGCGTCTGGGACGTTTGCAACAGCCGCACGATGGCGAACCGCTCGGTCCGCAAGTCGATGCCGCCGTAGCCGTCCAGCGGCAGGACGAGGTCCTCCGGCCGCAGGTCGTCGAGGTGAATCACGCCGTCCCCGACGAGCGTGAAGCGGAGGCGGAGGTCGCCCGTCCGGCGGACCGGGAGGTCGTCGATCGGGAAGACGATCGGCGGCAGCCATCCGTCGGCGCTGTCGCTAGGACGCGACAACTGTTCGGCGCCGAGCGTCGCGCGGCTGCGGTAAGCGCCGTCGATTTGTTCGATATCAATCCGCAACTCGCTGCCGTCGGCGAGCGATCCCGGCAACACCCGCAGCCCGAGCACAAGTTGCCCGGTGTCGGGAGCAGGGAACGGATCGCTGGTCAGCGTGGCGGGACGGTTCTCGGCGGCGGTGAGCAAGACCGAAGCGGCGCCATCAACCGCCGTCGTGGTGTCGACGCGTACCCCTTCGCCCGGACGCCAACCCACGAGGGCCGTTTCGGCGGCGGTGTCGGCGACTTCGAACGACGGATTGATCAAACGGTCATACGCGCGGCGGCGGGTCGTGTCGCGGCCCTGGAGTTCGGCGAGCGCTTCGGCCAGCTCGCGCAGCGCGTCGGTCTGGGGGTCGATACGGACTCCTTCGACGCGGACGCCGCTGGCGGAGAACCGCCACGCGACCGTTTCTTGTGGCCCCAGTTGCAGGTCGAGGACGTGCCGCCCGGCGTCGAACCACTGCCCCGCGGCGGCAGCGCCATCGGCAGCCGGCGCCGGGTCGATTGGCAAGCCGCGCAGCCGCTGCGGCGTCTGCAGGGTGACACGGGCCCGCCGAGGCCAGGCGGTTTGATTGACGACAAGCACCAGTGATTCGCTGTCGAGATCGGTGGCGTTGGCGGTGATGTCCCGGGCCGTGTCAGATTCCGCCGCGTCGGCGATCGGCTCGGTCGGCATGGGAAGCATCGTGAAGAGACGGCGACGCCGGCTCGCTTCTTCATCAATCCAGCCGCTCGCAGCGAGGCCGTCGACCAACGCCGTCGCGACCCCTTCCTGCGTGGAACCCGCGAGCAACGTCGACTCGGCAAGGGGATCGGCGCTGACGGCCGGCAGCAAGACGTCGCCGCCTCCCGACGCGTTGCGAAGCCGCTTGCCGGACTGGATCAGTTGGATCGGCTGGCGATCGGCTCGCAACGACCGGACCGATGTCGCGGCTTGAGGGCTGGCGCTCGGCGGCAACGAGCGGCGGAGCGCCGCGAGCGTCAGCGGCGTCGTCGCCAGATCACCGGAGCGGTGTCCCCAGGCCGCGCCGTAGGGCGCCGCCACGATCGCCGGATCCGAGTCCTGTGACAGGGCTGCGAGTCCGAGTGACCGCAGCACCTCGGCCCCGGCGCCACTGGCGGCGCCAAGTCGAGGGTTGAAGGCGCGCGCTAAGTCAGCACGGCGTGTTAGGTCGGCCGGCAAGAGGGTGAGCTGCGTAGGACGTCCCAGCCGCGTCGTCACCACCCTGGCCAACTCCTCGTAGGCGTTGACCAGCGATCGCGCGTCGGCGTCGGGTGGCGTCTCGGCAGGGTCACGGAGGCTCCACCCGTCGGGCGTCGCCCGAATCGCCACCCCGGCGAGCACGCCGGGGTCGCCCACCGCGTCGAGGACCTCCTCGACCGCCAGGCGCCGCGCCACCACGGCCGCTTCGCCGCCGGCTCGGTACGAGCCCGAACGCCGATCGATCGCAGCGGTTGGGGCGTCGAAGCGGAGGACGGGAGTGATCTGCAGGCCCCGCCGCCGGAACTCTTTCGCGATCAGCTTGAGCAGCTCTCGGCGGGGCGTGTCGGAGACGCCATCGGACCACATCCCCAGGTCGTAGCGGGGCGAGGCCCACAGCCGGCTGTCGTAAAGGGCGCCGCCCGATTGATTGACAGGGATCGCCGCCGCGTTGGCGCCGGCCGCCTCGACGCGGTCCGCCAAGGCGCTCGCCGTCTCCCAGTAGGTAACCAAGTCGGGGTGCTCGAAGGCGCCCAGTTCCGATCGCACGTGGCTGGCGCCAACGGCATGCGGTAAGTCGGCGTCAATCCAATCGAGCGCAACGACTCGCTCCGCCGCGGCGCCGGGCGTGGCGACGCCCTGGGACTTCAGCAATCGAACCCGTCCAAATCGGGCCGGGCGCGTCTCACTCGGGTTGCACAGCACCAGCAAGGGTGAGTTCGTCCGCGGCCGGACCAGCAGCCGCGGGAAAGGGCGTTCGCCGTCACGGTTCCAGCGTGGCGTGAGGTGCGTCACGACGCTGCTAACGGGGCGGAGGTCCCCCAACGCGTCGGGTTCCAGAACGGCGATTGTCACAGCGTCGCCCGGTTCGCCGAGCGTCTCGACCTCGATGGCGTACGTCGCGCCGGGTTGATCGACCGAGAGCGGGTACGCGCGCCAGTGGACGCGGCCGTCGCCGGGGCTCGGCTCGATTTCGATGGCGCCGTCGCGGGGCGTGTCAGCGCCGTCCTGGCTGCTCCGGGGCTCCGAAGCGAACCACGGCAGACGCCGCCAACGCATCCGTTCGGGGAGCCGGTCGGCCCAGCCATGCGAACGGGGATCGAACGCAAACGCCTCCTGCCAGTCGCCGGGCGTGGGCGGGCGCCGTTTGGCGTCGAAGACCGCTAGCTGCACCGACCGCTGGGCGAGGGGCTGTTCCGCCGTATGCAGCAGCTGAGAGCCGGGGAGGAAACGGGAGCGGAACGAGGCCGGTTTGGTCGCCGTCAGCGTTAGCCGGTACACGCCCTCCTCGTTGGGCAGCGGCGCCTCGAAGGCGACGTGCGCGACGCCGTTGGCGTCGGTATCGACCCGCTGTGGCTCACTCCGCCAAACCTCGGCGCCCGTTCGGCCGCGGGCCAGCGTAGCGACGAGCTCTACCGTCTCACCCGCCGCGACGCCTGCGGGGTCGGCGAAGGCGCCAAAGCTGAAAGACTCGCCCGGCACGAACAGGAACGAGTCGCGCGGGGACTCGATCCGGACCCGGTCGGCCTGCGGCCGCGTGACCGTTATTGCGGCGCCTTGCTCACCGATGGCGACCGTGAGGGGGGCGGTCGCCGTAGCGTCCCGTGCCGAGTCGAGTGGCACCGACGCGACCGCGTCGCCCAACTGCAGCGTCAGCGATTCTCCGGGCGCCGATCGAACCGTTACGTCGAAGGCTTCGCGAGAGGTCGCGGTCTGATGCCGGAGCAAGACGCGGCCCTCGTCGAGCGACGACCCCGCCGCGCCGGCCGGGCTGAGGCTCAGCGGGCGCAGCCGCTCGAGCGTTCCGGCCGTCACCGACAGTTCGCCGTTCAGGGGGGTCGGTGTCGGCGAGTCGATGGTGACGCGCAGCCGCGTCACAAGGGGTCCGTCGCCAAACGCCACCCCCACGCCAAACGCGGCGAGGATCAGGCAGGCAAGGACGAACGACGCCTCCCCCGGGACGCATCGGCGGCGTCCGGCGAGCGACGCGACAGGGCTGTCCGTATCGGAGACGGACCGCATCGGACTTCCTTGTCCCAGCGGTAATCGGATGGATAGACGGGCGCCAGCATCGAATCCTTCGATCGGGCGTCGCGGGGAGTCTAGTCGCCGTCGCCGGGCGCCGCCACGGCGGATTCTCTCGAAGCGGCATGCCCCGCCGAGAGGCTTGCTAGCAGTTCGTCGACCACCTCTCGCCGCAACGACGCGATGTTGTTCTGTTCCCAGCGATCGTCGGGCTTGACGTACAATTCAACGGCGTCAGGCATGCCTGCCGGCGCCCGGAGCAGCCAGTCAGCGGTCACGATCGCGAAGGCCTCGGAAGACTCCATCCGCACAACGCCGTCGCTAGCGTCGGCGCCTGCTAGCACTTGAAGCATCGCGGCTTCGATCGACTGCGGCGTCGCAGCGCGATCGAACCGCGAGTCGGGGTCGGCGCCACGGACGAAGAGCGGCGTGTGCTGCTGCTCGCTATAGAGCCGCTGGTCGACGCCGCCGAGACGGCCATGCTCGCCCAACGGGAAGCCGCGGAGCCCGAGCACGGCGAGGCGGTAGTCTTCGCCCTCGAACAAGCCGTCGATGAGGTCGAGCAGCCCGCCCAGGCAGGCGTCGAGCAGCATGACCTGAGCCGCGTAGCGGCACGATGCGGCGAAGCGCTCGTCGTCGTCTTCCGTGAGGGAGTCGGGCGGCGTGATCGTCGGCTCGATCTCCGGATCGTCCTCGTCGAGGAGCGGCGCCATCAGAGCGGGCGGCGCGTCCCACGGTCCGTAGAGCCCGCGCGTGTGGATCCAAATAAGCCCGGGGCTGTCCGCGACTGTGGCGATCAACGCCTCGGCGAACTCGCCCCAAGTCGCCGCCATGGTCGCCTCTTCGATTGACGCGGCGTGCGCGGTTGGCGCCGCCGGGTGGATCGGCACGACGTGACCAAAGGCTCCGCGCGCCGACTCGGTGACGCCGGGGTCGTCGGTCAGCAGGGTCGCTGCGCGGCCTTTCAGGACGGGGGCGAGGCGGGCGTAGAAATCGCTCGCCTGGGGCGTCGTGGCGTGGATATTGTCGTAGGTCCGCCCCTCCGCCGCCAGCGTGTCGAACGCCGGCGTCTCGTAACCGGTCTGACCGTACGCGCCGAGCGCCGCGGCGCGGAGGCCGTCGATGGCGAGGACAATCGTGGGGACCGCGTCGTCTTGCATCACCGGAGTCTAGCGGATCGCGCAGCCACCGATTAGCCAGCGCCGCCGATCAGCCGGCGCTGCGGCGGAACTCGCCCCAGACCAGTTGCGGAAAGACCCAGGCGTCGCGGGCGTAGCGGGCGGCGAGTCGGCGGGGCTCCGACGCGAGGCGGTGGAGCCACTCCAGCCCGTTGCGCTGCATCCACGCCGGCGAACGCTTCTTCTCGCCAGCGAGGAAGTCGATCGTCGCCCCGACGCAGAGGGCCACGCGGGCGGGGATCCGGTCGTGGAACCGGGCGACCCACAGCTCTTGCTTCGGGGCGCCAAGGCCGATCAGCACGACGTCGGGCGCCGCGTCGGCGATCCGCTGCAAGATCCGCTCGTTCTCGGCGTCGTCCTTCTCGAAACCCAGCGGCGGGCAGTACGTGCCAACGGTGTCGACACCCGGCCACTGCTGGCCGATGCGGAAGGCGGCCCGATCGGCGACCCCCGGACCGGCCCCGAGCAGGAACACCCGCATCCGACGCTCGCCCGACAGCGAGGCGGCGCTCGCCGCGGCGATCAACCCCGGCGCGAGGTCGCTGCCGGCGACCCGTTCGGGCAGCCGCTTGCCGAGCAGCCGCGAGACCGCAACCAGCGGCGCGCCGTCCGCCACCACCATCGCCGCGTTGCGGTAGGCGTTACGGAGCCGGCCGTCATGCTGGAACATCACGGCGTGGTCGACATTCGGCGTAACAACGTAGCGACACGGCCCGGTGGCGGCGTCGTCGAGCGCCCAACCGAGCACGCGATCGGTCGCCTGCTGGAGGTTGAGCCGGTCGATCGTCATGCCAAAGAGCTGGACCTGATCGGTCGGAGAGGCGTCGGACATGGTCGGTGAGACGGGTTGAGAAGAGATTAGGTCGAGAAAAAAGAATTTGAGAAGAGTGGGGGCGGCGCTATCAGGCGACCGCGGCGGCGATGGATTGCGAAGCGTCGGCTGGCGACGGGAAGGGGAGGGGGGACGTCTCCTCGAGCTGAACGGCGGAGCGATCGGCGTTGAGCCAGCAGCCGGCCGCGGCGCCGGCGACGGCGAACAGCAGCCACTCCTCGCTGTGCACCAACGTCAGGTCGTGGAACAAGGCCGAGGGCAGGTAGTTCACCACCGCGGCGATGCAGAGCAGCCCCAGGCGGTTGCAGTCGGCCGACACCGTCGGGTCGTGGGCGAGCCGCCAGCCGATCCAGCCGAAGCCGGCAAGCACCGCTAGGAACGCCGCGAGACCCAACATTCCCGTCTCGACCAGCAGGCCGAGGAACGTGTTGTGGTGGTGCAGCGGGCGGATCGACTCGAGCTCGAACGACTGCCGCCGGTCAGTCAAGTACGGCATCTTCTTGTCGTAGAAACGGCCGAAGCCGACGCCCCACAGCGGCGCGTCACGGACCATCTGCGCCGAGACATAGGCGAACGCCTCGCGCTGCTGCACCGAGTGGGCCGACACGGCGCCCGAGTCCTCACGCTTAAGGGCGACAATCGCGTCCTTGCCGACCACCAGCAGCAGCACGCCAAGCACCGTGGCCGTCGCGAACGACGGAAGGCGCCAGACCTTGGGCAACTGCAGGCACATGACGACAACGACCGCGGCCATCAGGCCGAGCCACGTCGACCGGGTGTACGTGAGCAGCACGCCGAGCGTCATCACAGCGCAGGCGCCAAACCAGAAGAGTTGCATCGGCCGGCTCGCGCGGGGGATCAGCAGCCACGCCGCGGCGGTGCAGACCACGAGATGGACGCCGAGGCTCACCGAGTTGAGCGCCGGACCCCGGGCGCGGCCAAAGTGCAGGCCCAGGTCGGGGTTGGCGATGAATCTCGGGAAGATCAGCGACCAGGCGCCCGCCGTCTCGAGTAACGCCGTGACACCGAGATAGACGCCCAGGCAGGCCAACGCCGTCAGCACCACCCGCGCCGCGCCGGTGTCGATCACCGAGGTCCGCAGCACCGCGTACAAGACTGCCGGCGCCCAGAAGCTCACCACCAGGCGGAAAAGCGGCGACGTCGGGAGATTGACCCCCTCGCCCGGCTTGTTGAGAACACAGCTAACGGCGAGCCAGCCGCAAAGCAGAGCGATCGACCAGTCGAGGCCGATCGGCGTCGTCGTTTTGGTCTCGCCAGTCCGCAGCCGCCAGAACGACAAGCCGACAACGCCAACCAGCGCTAGGCGGTCGAGCGTCAGCGGGATCGGCCCCGCGTCGGCGTGCCAGAAGTCGTAGCCCAGGACGTAGCCGACGATAAGCACGCCCATTACCTGGGCGGCGACAGAGAGGCGCGGAGCGACCTTCGCAGCAAGCAGCGCGATCACAAGGCCGATCAAAAGCGCCGGGACAAGCATCGTGCGACCACGAGGCGGGGGGGCGACAAACGCGGGAGGAGGGAGGGACGGTCCGTCGTCAGTGCAAACCTACGCCAGTCCGCCTGTGGAGGCCCGAAGGGGCGACCCGATTGGCACGCCACCCGATGGCGAACGTTGTGGATTGCGACTCAGGCGCCGAAGGTACGGGTCGGAGTCGTGGCGACGGTCGAGACGGTCGTGAGGGGCGACACGGGGCGGGCCTTGGCGGCGTCGTCGGCCGTGGCGCGGGCGATCTCAACGGCCCAGGGCAACTCGGACGTGGCGGGCGCGGGTTGAGGCTGTGCTCGCGGCGCGGGCTGCGGCGCAGGCCTAGGTTGGGGCTGCTGGACGGCCGCTGCGGGCGCCTGGGCCGGCGTCTCTGCGGGAGCCGGCGCCGGGGTAAGGGCCGGTCGGGCTTCCACTCTGGCAGCTGTGGGGGGCGTTGATGAGGGCGCCGCGGCAGGGCCACGAGTCGGGGTCCGGCTAAGCACCACCGCTGGCGTCTCGGTCGGCGGGGCGTAGAAAACGAAAACGAGCGTCGCCCCGAGCAGCAGGCCCGCCATCCCGCCGGCGGCGGTCACCGTCGTGCGGCCGGGGCCGACCGGGTGGACGCCCGTTTCGACTTCGTCGATCGAGGCGAGCAGGCTCGACGAGTTGGCGCCGCCGCGCGCCGCTTTGGCGTCGGCGAGTTGTTTGAGCGATCGTTCGAGGACCGCGGTCTGGCCTTCGACGTTGGCGACGAGCTCGGCGTACTCCGAACGTTGCCCCGCCAAGCCGGCCGAGCGGTCGCGGAGTTGGGCGATCTGGGCCGCTAGCTCTTCCTCGCGGCGCTGCGACACTTGAAGTTCAAGCTCAACGCCGGCGATCGCCGACGGCAGTTCGCGGACGAGCTCCTTTTGGACGGCCTGCTGCGAGTGTCGGGCCGCAACCACCAGCGGATGGTTTGGGGTCCGCGTGCCGGCGGTTCGGGCGACGACCAGCTGGGCGTCGACAAGGCCATTCTTTAAGCGCCGCAGCGCCGGCTGCCCGCTCAGCAACGCGTCGGGCGTAGCGAGGATCCTTGACGGGTTCTCGACCGCGGTCTGGAGCTCATTGAGCAGCGCCTCGTTCTGGCGGCGTCGATCAACCGACTGGCGACGTTCCGACTCGATAGCGAGAACTTTCTGGCCCAGTTCGCTCTGGCCGCCGTTGGGGCTGGTGAGGTGCCGCAGTTCGATGAGGTCGGCCCCGATCGAACCCTCGAAAGCGGCGAGCGTCTCGGCCTGCTTGTGGAGTTGCTCTCGGGCGATGGCGACCGAGCGTTCCACCTCGGCGACCAGGCTGCTGGCGCGCTCGTTGCGGAGCTCGTTGAGACGCAGGTCGAGTTGCCGAGTGAGCGACTTGACCATAGCGATGGCGCGGTCGCGGTTCGGATTGAGAACGCCGACGTAGAAGACCTCGGTCTTACCGAATTCGGCGCCGCCGGGCGGGTTGAGGCGCAACTTGTCGCGGAAGTCGGCGATGTCTTGCCGTGAGGGCTCTTTGCCGAGCACCTCGCTAAGGACCGCCGTGACGACGCTCTGGCTGCGGGCCAGTTCCAGGAGCGTCTCTTGGACGGTCTTCATCTCCGACAAGTCGGTGAACTTGCCGAGGCGCTGATCGGTGTAGCCGGCCGCGTCACTGCGGATGACAAGGCCCTGCGTCGCCTTCCAGTCGCGCGGCAGCACCAAGGTGCTCAAGGCGGCGATCACGGCGCCGGCGACGGCCGGAGCGATCAGCAGCGATCGGTGCCGCTGCATGAGTTGCAGCAGTCGGGCGGGAGTCAGGCTGGCGGAGTTGGTCGGCATGGGGCATGGCCTGAGGGGGCGCGGTTCGGCGCCACCCGGTTGAGCAACCCTAGTGCCGGATTGGCGGCACGCCGGGCGTTTCGTCGTCAGAAGCCCTGGTTTCCTCGGGGGATTGGTCCGGTCACACGGCTACCGGGCCGGTCGGGGCGGTCGATCTCGGTGTTGCGAAAACGCAACGGTCGCCGCGCCACGTCAACGCGGCGCCGGTTCCGCCCGGTTGCGACTTGCGTTCCCTCCCCTGCAAGGCAGAGTTACAGACGCCCCGCGCCGCGCCGGGCGTTCCGCCGCCACTCCCGCTGCGAGAACCCCCCCACCCGTGTCGATGTCGCCCCTCCGCCGATCGTTGCTGGGTTTGTACCAGGGGGCCACCGCGTCCCTGCGGATGCGGGCGGTGCGGCGGCTCGCCAAATTGGGACGCGCGCCGGTCTGCGTGCTGTTTTACCACCGCGTCGCCGACACAAACCCCAACGACTGGACGCTCTCGCACCAAGCGTTCCGCCGCCAGATCGATTGGCTCTCGCGCCGCTTCGATGTGGTCTCGCTGCAAGAAGCGCAGCGGCGTTTGGGCGCAGGCGCCAGTCGCCGACCCGCCGTCGCGATCACCTTCGACGACGGGTACGGCGAGAACTGCGACTACGCGATCCCGCTCTTGCTGCGGCGCGGATTGCCGTTCACGTACTTTGTCTCGACCCAAATCATCCGCGACCAGACCGCGTTCCCGCACGACTTAGCAGCAGGTGTGCGGCTCCGCCCCAACAGCCTTACCGAGCTCCGCGCCATGGCGGCCGCGGGGGTCGAGATCGGCGCCCACACGCGGACACACCCCGACCTCGGCCGTTCGACCGACGCCGATTGGCTGCGGGAGGAGATCGTGGGATCGATCGAAGACATCACGACGTGGACCGGGAAGCGGCCGCGCTCGTTCGCCTTCCCCTTTGGGCAGGTCGAGAACCTTACACCCGAGGCGATGCAGATCGCTCGTGACGCGGGCGTCCGTGTCGTCTGCTCCGCCTATGGCGCCTACAACCAACCCGAGCGGGTCTCGAAGGAAAGGGGGCCGTTTCATTTGCGACGCATCCACGCCGACCCCGAGTGGGTCCGCTTCACCAACTGGATGACAATCGATCCCCGCAAGCTGCTCGCCGCCGACCCGATCGACGACGACGCCTACCTGAGCGGTTTGTCGTCCGGCCCTGTCGCGGCGGATGATGCGCCCCTGCTCCTGCCGGCGGAGGCGGTCGATGGCTAAGCCACTCGCCCCGACTCGCTCCGCCCGCAACAACCTCGCGCCCGAGACGCTCGTCTCGAGCCTCGCGGTCGTGCTGCTGGTGAACGTCGTGCAGCGCAGCGTTGGCTTCGGCCGCGCGGTGCTGTTCTGTCGCTGGCTCGAGCCCGAACAGCTCGGCTACTGGGAGATGGCCTACAGCTTCTTGCTGCTCGCCGCGCCGCTGGCGGTGCTCGGGCTGCCGGGATCGTTCGGTCGCTACCTGGAACGCTACCGCCAGCGGGGGCAGCTGCGGCTGTTCCTCCGCCGAACCTCGTTCTGGACGTTTCTGCTCGCCGGATCGACCGTCGCGCTGCTGGCTTGGCGTCGGGCCGACCTGGCCGCGCTGGTTTTCGGCAGCCCCGACCGGGCGGGCCTCGCGCTGGGGGTGGTGGGCTGTCTGGTGGTCGTGATCCTGCACCACTTCTTCGAGGCGATCTTCGCCGGGCTGCGGATGTTCCGTGTCGTTTCGGCGATGCACTTTACGCAGAGCATGTCATTCGCCGCGGTGTCGCTGACGCTGGTCGCCTGTTGGCGGGCCGAGACGGCGAGCGTCGTCATCGGCTACGCCGTGGCGTGCGCGCTGTCGATCGTCGGCGTGCTGAGCTGGGTCGCCCTGCGGGTGCGGCCCGAAGCCGAGGCGGGCGACGCCGTCGCGCACCGCGATTTCTGGCCGCCGCTGATGCGGTTCGCCATTTGGGTCTGGGTCACCAACCTGTTGACGAACGTCTTCGGGGTCGTAGACCGCTACATGATTGTTCACTTCGGCGGCTTTGACACCGACGAGGCGCTCGTGCAAGTCGGTAACTACCACACGAGTATCATCGTGCCGGTGCTGTTGATTTCGTTCGCCAATCTGTTGGTGGGAGCGATGACGCCCCACCTGAGCCACGACTGGGAGGCGGGCCGCCGCGAAGCGGTCTCGGGACGGCTCAACTTAGTCTTGAAAATCGGCACGCTCGTGATGCTCTCCGCCGGCGTGGTATTGCTGGCGCTCTGCCCGTTGCTGTTCCATCTGGCGTTCGAGGACAAGTACGACGCGGGCCTCGCGGTGATGCCGTGGACGATCGCGAATTGCGTCTGGTTCTCGTTGCTGCTGGTGGCCCAACAGTACGTCTGGTGCGCCGAGAAATCGCACCGGGCGACTCCGCCGCTGGTCGTGGGCCTCGTCACCAATATCGTGCTGAACTTGCTGCTGCTGCCGACACTGGGCCTCCTCGGCGCGGTCGCGGCGACCGCCGCCGCGACGCTGCTGACGCTGTTGACACAGCTCTACATCAACTACCGGACCGGCATGCAGGTGCACCGCGGCACGGTGCTGGTCGCGTTCGCACCGGGGCTGCTGACGCTCGGGCCAACGCCCGCCGCGATAGGCGTGGTGGTGCTCTTCGGCCTCGCGCTGGCGCGCGGCTGGATCCTCACCCCGGAAGAGCGGTCGCAGATCGGAGCGACGGCGATCCAGCGGCTGAGTCGATTCACGACGCGTCTGGGACACAGCGCCCCGTAAGGCACGACGCCTACAACTGAAAATTATGATCCAAGAACAAAAATCACGCCGAGACACGCCCTTGCGGGTGCTGTTCGTCCAGACCAGCATGCCGGTCGGCGGGGCGGAGACGCTCCTCGTGAACCTCGTGCGGCGGCTCGATCCGACGCGCTTCGCCCCCGAGGTGGTCTGCCTCAAGGAGCGGGGCCCGCTCGGCGACACGCTTGCCGAGGAAGGGTTCCCGGTCCATTACGGCTTGCTCAAGGGGAAGTACGACCTGCGTGTGCTGCCGCGTCTGACGGAGCTGATGCGGCGCCGAAAGATCGATGCGGTGGTTACCGTTGGCGCCGGAGACAAGATGTTCTGGGGCCGGTTGGCGGCGCGTTGCGCCGGCGTGCCGGTGGTCGCCGCGGCGCTGCACAGCACCGGCTGGCCCGACGGCGTCGGCCGGCTCAACCGCCTGCAGACGCCGCTGACCGACGCCTTCATCGCGGTCGCCGAGCCGCACGGGCGGTTCCTCGTCGAGTTCGAACGCTTCCCGGATTCGAAAGTACGCGTCATCCCCAACGGGGTCGACGTTGAGCGTTTCGCTCCGCCGCAAGGCTCGATGGCGATCCGCGAGGAATTGGGCGTCGGCCCGACAACGCCGCTGGTGGGGATCCTCGCCGCCTTGCGGCCGGAGAAGAACCACGAGCTGTTCGTGGCGGCCGCCAGCCGCATCCGCCACGCCGTGCCCGAAGCCCAGTTCGTCGTCATCGGCGAGGGGCCTGAGCGGCGGTCGATCGAGGAGGCCGCGACCCTGCTGGGCCTCTACGATCCAACCAACCCGCAAGGTTCCGCCCTGAAACTGTTGGGCAACCGCGATGACGTCCCGAGCGTCTTGGCGGCGCTCGACGTGTTGACCCTCACGTCGCACAACGAAGCGAATCCCGTTTCGATCTTGGAAGGCATGAGCTGCGGCCTCCCGGTGGTGGCGACCAACGTCGGCTCGGTATCGGAGTCGGTCATCGAGGGCCAGACCGGCTGGCTGGTCCCGCCGGGCGACAAAAAGCTGCTCGCCGAACGGGTCACCGACCTGCTGAACGAGCCGCTGCTCGCCAAGCGGATGGGCGAGGCGGGCCGCCGCCGCGTGGTGGAGCGGTCGTCGCTGGGGGTGATGGTCGGCGGGTATGAGCGGCTGATCGCCGAAATCTACGAGCAGAAGACGGGCCGCCGCGTCGCCGCGGCGCCTCAGCAAGCGACCCCTCAGCAGGCGGCCGCCGAGATGCAGGCTCGAACTAGCGACGCGGCGCTGTCATACTAGCGGGTCTGGCCAACTTGGGGCCTCGGCGCTCGTCGCCGGGCGTCTCTGCCGCCGATCCCGCCCGCGATGTCCGCCGCCCTGACGCTTACCGACTGGATCCTTACCGGGCTGGCCCGCTTTATGAGCGGCCCGCAGGTGCGCTGGATTGATTGTCAGCCCGACACCTGCCAACGCGTCTACTTCGCCAACCACACCAGCCACATCGACCTCGTGCTGGTGCGGACCGCGTTGCCGCCGGCGTGCCGTGAGGTGACTCGGCCGGTGGCGGCCCACGACTACTGGAGCAAAGGCTTGATCCGCCCGCACTTGGCGAGGGCGTTCAACGCGATGCTGATCGACCGCAAGAGCGTGAAGGTGCACCAGAGCCCGATCGACTTGATGCTCCACGAGATGGGCGACCGTTTCTCGGTCATCATCTTCCCCGAAGGGGGCCGGTCGGACGGGCAGCGTGTCGGGGAGTTCAAGAGCGGACTCTACTACCTCGGCAAGAAGCGGCCCGACATCGAGCTCGTGCCGGTCCACCTCCACAACATGCACCGCGTCCTGCCACGCGACGAGTACCTGCCGATCCCGCTGCTGGCGACCGTGTCGTTCGGCGCGCCGATCTGGCTCGAGCAAGATGAATCCAAGAACGACTTCCTCGCCCGCGCCCGCCAAGCCGTCCTCAAGCTGGCGCCGGGCGAAGACGAGTAAGGGGGATTGCGGATTGGGCCGTTCCTCAGAGGCGGGACCGGATTGCGGTATGAAACGCAAGTGAACCCCCGGCCCTTCATCAAGTCCGCATTCCGCAATCCAAATTCCGCAATCCTATGCCTCACCTCACCAACTGGGCGTTCGCCGCGGTCGTCGTCGTCCTTTTGGGGCTGGCGACGCTCGTCGGATGGGCGCTCGGGCGCCAGCCGCAGTGGGGGCTCAATCCGGCCGCGATCGAAGCGTTCAACCGCCGGGTCCGGAGCTGGTGGATCATCTGCACGCTGCTGGCGATCGCGCTGCTCAGCAAGACGATCACCGTCGTGCTGTTCGGACTGATTAGCTTCGCGACGCTACGCGAGTTCATCACGCTGACGCCGACCCGGCTCTCGGACCATCGGGCGTTGTTCTGGGTCTTCTTTTTCTTCCTGCCTCTGCAGTACGTGCTGGTCGCTCAGAACGCCTACGGGGCGTTCGCCGTGATGATCCCGGTATTCGCCTGCGTGTTTATCCCGGCGCGGATCGCGATCGCCGGCGACCCCAAGCGGTTCCTCGAACGGGTGGCTAAGATCCAGGTCGGCCTGCTGATCTGCGTCTATAGCTTGAGCTACGCCCCGGCCCTGCTGTACCTCGAGGCCCCCGGCCTTACCTACAGCGCGAACGCCCGGCTGCTTTTCTTGTTGGTGCTGCTGTCGCTGCTCTCCGAAGCGGTGCAGTTCGCCTGGAGCCGCCTCTACGGCCGCCACGTGATCGCTCCGGCGATCAACCAGACCCGCACGTGGGAGGGCTTCCTGGGGTCGTCGGCGACGATCGCCCTGGTCGGCGCTGCGCTGCACCAGGTGGGCGCCACGCCCTTCGCCACCCTGTGGCAGGCGGCGGTGGCGTCGCTGCTGGTCGCCGTCATGGGCTTCGCCGGGGCGATGACCCTGTCGGCTGTGAAGCGTGACCGCCGTGTCCAGGACTACGGCGCGCTCGTCGAGGGCCAGCCGGGCGTGCTCGACCGGGCCGACGCCCTCTGCTTCGCGGCGCCGGTCTTTTACCACGTGGCGCGGTGGTTCCTTTCGTAATCGCCGCCCCGCGCGTAAGCGGCACGGCGCTAGCCGCCGGTGAACGAGGCGATCGGCGGGCCACAACGTGGACCGGTGGCTAGCGCCATGCCGCTCACGCCCGCGAACCGCCAGCTACCGCCAGACCTTGCCGCCGCTGTAGACGCTCGCCATCGGCGGCGTCGGCGCGGGCTCGAGTTGCTGGGCGTAGACCGAGGGCTGCTTCGCTAGCGAACTCTGCGACAGGTCGCGGATCGGGGTGATCGGCTCGTTCGCCGAGGCGAGTTGCACCGGCGCGTCGGAGCGGTTGTCGAGCCGCGGACGGTCCGCCCGCACCCAACCGAGCCACTCGTTCTGGAGCTCGTACAGGCTGTCGTAGCCGTAGTGCTTCTGCACGACGCGGCGCCAGTTCTCGTCTTGCATGCCGTCGGCGAGGAACTCGAGGAACTCCTGCTTGCCGTGCCCCTCGATGAGGAACTGCGTCAGCGAGTGCCCCTGCGAGTAGAGCGGCAGGATGTCGACCGGGTACTCCTTCATGGCGAACATCTTGCTGAAGGGGATCCCCTTGCCGGTCTTGAGGAACTGGATCAGCAGGCGTTCTTGCTTGGCGATCTCGCTGCGGTGCTCGACCGTCGTGCAGGCGCCTTCGTCGGCCCAGCGTGGCAGCGGCTGACGGAAGTAGCTCGCGAACACGGTGTGCGTGATCTCGTGTGGCAGCACCGAGTCGAGCACCCGCTCGCGGCTCCCTTGGACTTCCATCTCCCAGCCG
This sequence comes from Botrimarina colliarenosi, assembly GCF_007859955.1. GTDB lineage: Bacteria > Planctomycetota > Planctomycetia > Pirellulales > Lacipirellulaceae > Botrimarina > Botrimarina colliarenosi. The sequence goes on along the minus strand of NZ_SJPR01000007.1, from coordinate 76,268 downwards.
AAGACCGTACCTCGGTCGAAGACGAAGGTCGTGGCGCCGCCGGCTCCGAGGGCGGGCGAAACCTTCGCCTGGATCGGGCAAGGCTCGCTCCATTGGGGCATCGGCTGGCCGACCCACTCGATGGCGAGCGACTCGCGGAGCTCTTCGGCCGACTCGCCGATTTCGCGGGCCAGCTCGGCCGTCGGCGCCTGGACAACGAAGTTCGCCGTCCGGTAGCCGGCTGCGCGGCGGAGCGAGACGTTGTGGGCGGGTCGTTGGGCGGCCACTTCGGCGGCGACGCCTACCAAAGCGACAACAGCAGCCGCGGCGCCGACGCGCCGGGTCAATCGAGCTTCCATGCTCAGAACCCTCGGGGGAGGTCAGTGATCTCGGCGGTCGGTCGCGTCTTGCGACCGGGTCCACCAATGCGGGGACGCCGAACCTAACACGACCCGCGGTACGCGACCCACCCCGATCTGGTTCAAAAAAGACACCGGGCTTGCTTGCACTGCTGTCCGTAAGGGGCGAAAATCCGCCCGGCACGTGCCCCCCTCTTCTCGCTCGTTCCGAGGCGCCGTGATGTGGTTTCGCCGAATGGTACGCCCTGTAGCGTTTTTCATTTGCCTCGCTTTGAGCGGCCACGCGGCGGTGGCCCAGGAGGCGGTTGACCAATTCAATCCGGCCAACGCGTGGAGCTGCCTCAACGCGGGAATTGTGTCGATGTCGCAGACTTTCACGCCGGAATTCGACCGGCTGAACTTTGTCGATATCCATCTTAGCGGCGGCGGGTCCGGATCCGTCACCGACGGCGACTTTACGGTCCGTGTCCTCCGCAACGGGTCGGTCATCCGCGAGAGCGAGCACCTGCTGATACCGGCGGGGGACCCAACCAGCAGCTACCGGCGGTTCAGTTTCCCTCAAGAGGCGAATTTCTCTCGCAATACGGAGTACGAGATCGAGCTCGTGAACCACTCGGGGACGACGTACTTCTCGTGGTGCAAGTCACAGAACGACAGCTACCCCGGGGGCGCTCCGACGAGCGATCCGCCGTACGGCGATCCGGACGCCGACTTCTTGTTCCGCACCGGGATGCAATCGACGTTCTCGTCGCTCGCCGCGCCGCCGACGGCGGGCGATTACGTCTACTTCGAGTCGGCGCCGGATGACGCCATCGCGAGCAGCAACTCGACCTCGGTCAGCAGCGGGTTCTTTTCGGGGATGAACTTCGAGGTCGACCGCCCGACCCGCATCTCGCAGATCGGCGGGCGTTTCAGTTCGGGATCGCAAACGGTCTTCGGCGCCCTGTTCCGTGCGACCGGTTTCATCGATCCGCCCGACTCGACGGATCTCACTTCCAGCGACGTGCTGGCGACGACGCTCATTGACATCCCGTCCCGCCCCTTCGGCGGGCCGCCGGTGGACGCCTTCGGCGAGGTCGATCTCGTGCTCGAGCCCGGCTACTACGGCGTCGTCTTCGGATCGGGGCTGTTCGGGGCGACCGGTAGCACCGGCCTCGCCTCGGTCGACTCGGAGTACGGATCGCAATTCACCTACTCCTTCCGCACGTCGGACGGCAGCCGTTTCACGCAGTCGAGCAACGTCCGGGTTGTCGTGGAAGGGGAGTCGCTCGCGGGGACCCACCAGGTGCGGCCCGTCTACGATGTCGAGACTCAGCAGTACGGCGGGACGTGGATCACGCTCGACGGTGACTCGGAGGTCCTGCCCAATCTGTTTCCTTTCTACGGCGCCGACCGTCGCGGCATGATGGAGTTCTCTCTCGAAGGGGTCCCCGAGGGGGCGGTCATTACCGGGGCGGAGATCGTCATGTCGGTGAGCCAGCGCAGCAGCGGGCCCGCGGGGCTGCCGTCGTGGAGCCTCCATGGATTCGAAGGGGACGGGGTCCTCGACAACACTTCGTCCGACACACCTGCGAACGAGATCGGACACTCCGGACCAATCGGGTCTTTTGACCCGGTCGACATGGACCTCGACACCGCCTACCTGCAATCGCTCGTCGACAACGGGGTGAGCCACTTGGGTCTTTCTGTACGGGGCAGCGAAAACGGCCACTCGGCAGGATTCAACACCTGGGAATGGGGCCAGCCACAAGAGGCACCGCTGCTGACCATCACCTACGAACTGCCCGGCGATTACGACGGCGATGGGATGGTCGGGCCCTCGGACTACCTCGTCTGGCAGGACAGCTATGGGCAGTCGGGCGCCGAGTTGGCGGCCGACGGCAACGGCGACGGCGTCGTCAACGCCGCCGACTACACCGTTTGGCGAGACCATGTCGTGGCGGCTAGCACGACGGAAGCGGCGCCCGAGCCGACGTCGATTTTCGCGGCGGTGTTTGCCGTTCTCTCAGCAATCGCCTGGCGACGTCCTTAAACGCCGACGCGCTTCGGTTCACTCGCTGTACCGGAAGCCCCCAAGACGCTCGTACACCCCGGCGAGGGCTTGGGTGCCGTCGCGGCCGGCGCCTGCCGCGGCGGCCGCTTGGTAGAGCGACTCGACGAGGCGGGTCACCGGCAGCGGCAGGTCGTGCGCGCCGGCGGCGCTCGCGACGAGACGCAGGTCCTTTTGCAGCAGCTCGATCATGAAGCCGGGGGCGTGGTCTCCCGCGGCGATCTGGGGCCCGAGGTTCGCCAACTGCCAAGACCCCGCAGCGCCCGCCGACACCACCTCGACGACCTGCTCCAGATCGAGCCCCGTCGCCTTCGCCAGTGCGAGCGCCTCGCAAACGCCGGCAAGCGCGCCGACGACGGCGATTTGGTTGCACGCCTTGCAGGCTTGGCCGCTCCCCGCGGGCCCGAGATGCGTGATCCGCTTGCCGACCTTCTGGAGCAGTGGCTGGACCTTGTCGAAGGCCGCCCGGTCGCCGCCGCACATGATCGAGAGCGTTCCGTCGCGGGCGCCGACGTCGCCGCCCGAGACCGGGGCGTCGACGAGCGTCGCGCCGACCTCAGCGAGCCGCTGGGCGAACCCGGCGGTCGCCACCGGACAGATCGTTGAGTGGTCAACCACGATCAGCCCCTTGAGCAACTCGGAGTCGGCGGCGATCACGCCCCCTTCGCCGAATAGCACCGCGTCGACGTCGGGCGTGTCGGGCACGTTCACGAACACAACACGACAGCCCGCAGTGACCGCCTCGGCCGCCGTGTCGACCACTTGCGCGCCGTCGGCCGTTAGCGCCTCGGCCTTGGCCCGCGAACGGTTGCAAGCGACGACCGGGACGCCCGCCCGAAGCAGGTTTCGCGCCATCGCGGCGCCCATGATTCCAACGCCGACGTAGGCGACCGGTTCGTTTGCTGACATGAAGACTCTCGGCAGGCACGGATGTTTCCGTCAGCCTGACAGCCGGTTGTCGGTCGGGCTACCCCCACACAATTGGCCCACACAATTGGCCCACACAATTGGCTGAGTCGGATTCGACTCGAGGGGACGGCGGTCGCCCTACTCGCCGATGAAGAGGCCACCGAACTCGTGCAAGAACCACGCGGTCCGGCGCCGCTTGACTTGCACCGCCGCCTGCCACCCGACGAACCCCGCGAGCGTGAAGTCGATCAACAACAGCTCGGTCGGCAAGGGCTTCTCGCTGAATGCCGAGACCCCTTTCAGCGAAAGGTCGCGTGTCGTGATGCGAATCGGCCCGTGGACGGCCCGCCGTGATTCGTTAAGCGGAATTCCAACGGCGGGGATCGACACGGTGTAGCGCGGATGACCACGCTTTTCGCTCTCGACGTAGTCGGACGACGTGAGACGCCGGATCAGCTTGGTGAAAGCGGCGGGTTGGCTGGCGGGCAGTTGGTCCAACGCGATTTTTTCGTCGTCGGCGATTCGCTCGGCGAAGCGCTGCGACGCCAAGGTTTCGTCCGTCTCGCCGGTCACCACAACGGCATGGCACGCCCGGCAGCGCCAGACCTCGCTCGGTAGGCCAGCCTTCGGCGTCGGCAAGCCGAGGACCGCCTCGCAATCGACACAGGAGTCGATGGTGTCGTAATCGATCGTGGACCGGATCCGGTCGGTGCGGGACGCTTTACGGTTATCGACCAGTAAGACTTCGTTCAAACTGGCGATGTCATAAAGCGAAGGGGGGACGCTCGCCACCGGCTTCGGCGTCGCTTGCAACGCAGCGAGCAACGCTGCCGCATCAGCGGTCGACCGACTCGTTAAATCGCCCATCACCTGTCACCAATTTATCGGTGTGATGTCGTCGCGGACCGCCTCGCCAGTCCGCCGTAATCTACCTCCAGGGAGATGCGGCAGGGAGGACTCATCGACTTGGGCGGTCCGCATCACGGCTACCCGCCTCGGCGGACCGGCAGAATCCGGATGTCCGGCACGTTGCGGCCCCTCCCGCGCGGGCGGCCATCGGTGGACGGCGGAATGTTCGTCAAACAGCGCCGACTAACGTCCCTTGGTATCGGCTGAGTTCACCCAAATAGGTCGCCACTAAGTCGCAACGCAGGCGGGTCGCCATCTCGGGAGTAATGGCGCCGCCCCCGACCGCGTAGCGAGGCCGGGCAGCATCCCGCGAAGCCGTCGGGCACGCCATCTCGTTGAGTTCCGAAACAAAGTCGGCGGAAGGCGACTCGAGGTGCGTGACGCTCAGGCAAACCAAGCGGGGGGCGTGGCGGCTCACCGATTCCTGAATCTCGCTGAGGGGCAGCCCCCTCCCCGCCGCAACGACCCGCCATCCGGCGGCTAGCAGCGTCAACTCCACGAGCCGGGGCGGGACTTCGGCGAAGTCCAGCGGCGGCGTCGCCACGATCGCCAAGGGGGCGTCGTCAGGAGGCGTCGCGATCCATCGCCGCAACTCGTGCAGCGTTGTCATCATCGCTTCGCAGGCGCGGCGTTCTTGGTGGACCGCCACGTCGCCAGCCGCCCAGCTCTCGCCGATCCGCCGGAACGCCGGGCCAATAAGTTCGTCCCCCAACGCCTGCGGGCTCTCGCCCTGCTGATAGTGCGATAGCACGATCTCGCGGACACGGGATTCTAGTCCGTCGACAAGTGCGTCATAAAGTTCGTTCTGCGAACTCGCGAGCGACGGACGCCTCGACGTGGCGACCATCCCCAGGACGGCCGGCTCGGCCAGATCGTGACCCGTCTCGCGGACGAACGCGGCGATGCTCGAGAGCGGCACCTTGCGGTGTCCTCCCGCCGTCTTCGCCGCCGGCAACCGCCCGCTATCGACCCACCGCTTCACGGACGACTCGCTGACCCCGAGCGCCTGGGCGATCTGTTTTGGCGTGTAGGTGGCGGGGGGCACGGTCACGCTGATCAAGAAAGGGCGTCGCGGCGGGGTGTCGCTGCGGGGCTCAGTCGGGGTCGAAGCTTCGCGGGGGCGACCAGGATTCCCATCGGCGCCTCGTGTCGCGGACTTTCAGGCCCGGCGAGACGCGCCAGGTTGTGCTGGATGCAAGGAGTACTGGACGGACAACGGCTGGGGCCGTCGCATCGCCGACGAACGCCGGTTCTAATGGCGCAGCATAGCAGCTTTATTTGGGCAGTCGGGAGGCAAATCCTGTGGCGAAGTGCGACGAGGGCTACCTGTGCGAGGTTTGCGGCGACGATGTCGGGGCGATCACCGATTCGGACCTCTACCTGCGGTACGTGATCGGCCAACTCGACCCCGAGGTGCTCCACACGTCGCCCGAGCGGCACCAGCGCTGCAACCCGTCGCTGGCCCAGTACATCGTTGATGAGAAGTTCGCCCCCGTCCTTTGCGAAGGGCCGTTCGACAAACGCCAACTGGATGGCGCCTACGTCCGCGAGCGCGAAGAGCTCGTCACCCGCGGCTGGCGCCGCCTCCGCGAGGTGGTGAAGTCGGGCCTGCCGATCGTCGAGTACCCGTTGCCGGAGGTAATCGAAAGATTGAAGCGGGTCGATGGATCTTCCTGAAGACCATCGACCCGCTGACGCGGCCTACTAATCGGTTGATGCAACGAGGCCCACCATGTTGACCTCGAAGATCTTCGCTTCAATCCGATCTTGTTGAGAGCAAAGCCGGTCGATTTCCGCCCGGCGCCGCTCAAAATCGGGATTGCTTTCCAACAGCAGGTCCAACGCCGCGGTCGCCCCGTCGATCTTGTCGTCGAGGGCGGCGATCCATTCTTCAAGAAAATTGACTTCTTTCTGCTCTGTCGAGTCGGACTCGGCGGCGGCCGCGTGTCGGGTTCTGAGGAGACGTTCCTCGGCGTCGACCTTGCGCTCTTCCAGACGGCGCAATCGATCGCTGGCCAGACGCACACGAAACTCAAGGGTCTCGTTGCTTGGCTGCCCTGCATCCTGCTGGAGTTGCTGGAGCGTGTCGGTCTTCTCGCGGATTGCATCGTCGAGCCGTCGCGAGTAGGCCCTCAGGTGTTGAAGAACCTCGGCTTGCTTGGTGGCCGCCGGCGTGTCCTCCGCCAGACAGGTTGGCGCCGCCAGCGTGGCAAGAGCCAGCGCCAAAGTGGTTGGGACAGTGGTCCGACCCATTGAGCGGCCTCGCATGGTATTCCCCCTTAAAAAGTTGTGACGAGGAGCAGAGGTGAACGTGTTGGCGATCTGACGCGGGGCCGGACGCCAGCGTTCCCCCTGGGGGGCAAAAAAAGCGATCCGTCTTCCGGCGGAGCCCGATCTGCTGAACCATCCCCGCATGCGGCGGGAAAGCTTTGAACCACCAAGGGCACAAAGGACACGACGGCCCGTCTTTGGGACGGACGTGGTCTAAGTTGCCCGTACGTCGTGCCCTTCGTGTCCTTGGTGGTTCAACTGCTCTTTCTGCTCCACCGAGGGCTCGCGCCCACGGCTCAGACGTCGCGGGATGGTCCGTCGATCGTGGGGGGACTCGTCTTTCGGCAAACGCCGTTCTCGCCGACAATCCGCCGCATGACGCACCATGACCAGCAATCGTCCATCGATGAACTGCCGTCCTCGACGCGCGCCGAGGGAGAACTCCCGCCGCTGCTGCGAGACCCCTCGTTTTGGGGCATGTCGGTCACCCAGTTTCTGGGGGCCTTCAACGACAACCTGTTCAAGCAGCTGTTGTTGCTCTTGGCGACGCCCACCGCGGTCGAGCTCGCCGCCGCCCAGGCCCGTGGCGAGACCGCCCCCGACCGCCAGTCGGAGGCGATGATCGTCTTCGCCATCGCCTTTCTGCTCTTCTCCGGTTTCGCGGGGTGGCTCGCCGACCGCACCAGCAAACGGACGCTTATCGTCGCCGCGAAGGTTGCCGAAATCGTCGTCATGGCGCTCGGCATGGTCGGCTTCCTCTTTTACGGCTCGATCGGTTTCAGCGGGATGCTCGTCGTTCTGTTTCTCATGGGAACGCAGAGCGCGTTCTTCGGACCCCCCAAGTACGGCATTCTCCCAGAGATCATCCACGACCGCGACTTGCCACAGGCGAACGGCATCTTCCTGATGTTCACCTTCATGGCGATCATCTTCGGCGTCGTGCTCGCCGGGCAGATCGGCTCGAGTGTCGATACGGTCTGGATCGGATCGGCGGTCTGCATCGTCATCGCGATTGTCGGCACGCTGACGAGCCTCTTCGTCCGCCGCGTCACGCCCGCCAACCCGGGGATGAAGCTCCGGCTGTCCGACTTCTTCGTACCGCCCGAGTCGATCGCGCTGGTCAAACGCGACCGCGAACTGTTGCTTGCGATCATCGTCACCAGCAGCTTCTGGCTCCTTGGGAGCATCGTCCAGCAGGCGGTCAACGCGCTCGGCAAGTCACAGCTCGGGCTGGGCGACCAAGAGACCAGCATCCTGGCGGCGATGCTCGGCATCGGCATCCCGATCGGCTGCCTGCTCGGCGGCAAGCTCTCGGCCGGGCGGATCAACCCCCGCGTCGTCGCCTGGGGCGCCTTCGGCATCGTCGTGAGCCTCGGCCTGATGAGCCTCCGCGGCGGCCCCAAGGAGCACCTGCTCGGCTTCTACGGCAGTATCCCGGTCTTGATCGTTGCGGGCATTAGCACCGGTGTCTTCATCGTGCCGATCCAGGTCGCCGTCCAGGCCCTGCCGCCCGCCAACGAAAAGGGCCGGATGATCGCCCTGATGAACCAGTGCAACTGGATCGGCATCATCCTCGGCGCGCTGCTGTACCAGGGGGCGCTCGAGATCTGCGAGCATTTCAACCAGCCCCGCAACACGGCCTTCGCGATCGGCGCGGCGGTGATGCTGCCGATCGCGCTGTGGTATCGCCCGAAGGAGCGGAGCCTGGGAGACTGACGCTTCAATGATTTGGGCGGAGAACCGACAGCGAGCGATAACGTTTTGTCACTTAGAGTCTTGGCAAAACCCACAGCCGTCATGAATCATCACGAACGCGTTACTCTCGACCCAGCGGTGACGGGGGGTAAGCCGTGCGTCCGTGGTTTGCGCGTCACGGTCGCGACGGTGCTGGGCTTGCTCGCGGTGGGACGATCGCGCGAGGAGGTTCTTGCTGCCTATCCCTATCCGACAGCGAACGACATTGACGCCTGTCTCTCTTACGCCGCTCGGTGACTGAGTCGCTATCACGCATCCAAGTACGAGCAAACGTAATCCACAACCCCGCTCGCCCGGACCTGGAACTTCGAGTCCCCCGGCACGTTGAACGAGTCGCCCGCCGCGTACTCTTTCCACTCGGTTTCGCCGGCGAGCAGCACGCCGAGCTTGCCGGCGGTGATCTCCATCAGCTCGGGCTTCGCGGTGCCGAACTCGTACTCGCCCGGCTGCATCAGGCCGAGCGTCTTGGTCGTGCCGTCGGCGAACTTCACCGTGCGGCTGGTGACCTGGCCGTCGAAGTAGACGTTGGCGGGGACGACGACGGTGACGCCGGAGAACTCTTGGGGCATGATCGATGGGGCTCAATCGGAGAGAGAAACAAAAAATGTGGGAGGCGTCTCCTGACGCCGATTACGGCATCCTAGCCGCAAGGGCAGGCTGCGCGTAATCGGGGTCAGGAGACCCCTCCCACAAGCTTAAAAAACCGTGTGCCGGATTTCTTCAACCGGCGTTGTCGGCCGCGGGCTCGACCGGCTCGACCTCTTCGACGAGGGTCGCCTCGCCGAAACCGGCGTCGGCGATCGCGGCGATTGCGGCGTCGGCCTCAAAAGCCGGCTCCTCGACAGCGACCGTCACAATCTTCGTCTCGGCGTCGGCCTTCACGTCGATGACGCCCGGCTTCTCACGGAGTGTCTCGACGATCGTGGCGGCGCACGCCTCGCAGTGCATGCCGGGGGCCTCGAACTCGACGACCGGGGCGTCGGCGACGTTGAACGCGACGGGCGTTGCGGTTTCGACGGCGTCGGTGGAGCTAGCGGTCGGCGTCGTCGCCGTGCCGCAGCCGGAGGCGGCCACAAGCAACCAAGCGAGATAGCGGTTCTTCATCACAGAGTCTCCGGGAATCGGGGTCACTCCGCCGTGGCCGTTTCGGCGAGCTGCACCAGCTCGCCCTCTTCGGCCATCTTGCGGATGTCTTGGGTGATCTTCATCGAGCAGTACTTCGGCCCGCACATGCTGCAGAAGTGGGCGCTCTTGAAGGTGTCTTGCGGCAGCGTCTGGTCGTGGTACGCGCGGGCCGTCTCCGGGTCGAGCGCCAGCCGGAACTGCTCGTTCCAGTCGAACGCGAAGCGGGCCCGAGACAACGCGTCGTCGCGGTCCTGGGCGCCGGGCCGCTTGCGGGCGATGTCGGCGGCGTGGGCGGCGATCTTATAGGCGATCATGCCCTGCTTGACGTCTTCCTTCTCGGGGAGCCCGAGGTGCTCCTTCGGCGTGACATAGCAGAGCATCGCCGCGCCGTACCAGCCGGCGAGTGCGGCGCCGATCCCACTGGTGATGTGGTCGTATCCGGGGGCGAAGTCGGTCACCAGCGGGCCAAGGACATAGAACGGGGCGCCGTCGCAGATGTCGGCCTGCCGCTCCATGTTCATCTGGATCTGGTCCATGGGGATGTGCCCCGGGCCTTCGACCATGACCTGCGTGCCCCGCTCGCGGCCGCGTTTGGTGAGCTCACCCAGCACGTCGAGTTCAGCGAACTGCGCGGCGTCGCTGGCGTCGGCGATCGAGCCGGGCCGCATGCCGTCGCCGAGGCTCCAGGTGACGTCGTACTGGCGCATGATGTCGCACAGGTCGTCGAACGCCTCGTAGAGCGGGTTCTGCTTGCGGTGCGACATCATCCACTTGGCGATCAGCGAGCCGCCGCGGCTGACGATGCCGGTGACGCGGTGCATCGACAGGTGGAGGTGCTCCAGCAGCACGCCGCAGTGGACCGTCATGTAGTCGACGCCCTGCTTCGCCTGGTGCTCGACCATGTCGAGGAAGTGCTGGGCGGTCATGTCCTCGATCTCGCCGCCGAGCTCCTCGAGCATCTGGTAGATCGGGACGGTGCCGATCGGCACGGGCGACGCCTCGATGATCGCCTTGCGGATGCCGTCGATGTTCTTGCCGGTCGACAGGTCCATGACGGTGTCGGCGCCGAAGTCGATCGCGGTGCGGAGCTTCTCGAGCTCACCATCGATGTCGCTGGTGACCGCCGAGTTGCCGATGTTGGCGTTCACCTTGCAGTTGGTGGCGACGCCGATCCCCATCGGCTCGAGGGCGCCGGCCAGGTGGACCGTGTTGGCGGGGATGACGAGGCGGCCGCGGGCGACCTCGTCGCGGACCGTCTCGGCCGTGATCTGCTCACGTTGGGCCACGAACTCCATGGCCGGGGTGATCTCGCCCGCGCGGGCAATCTCGTACTGGGTGATGGGGGCGGGCATCGGGGTCCTAAAAAATGAGGCCGGCGGCGGAGAAGTGGCGGGCCGTTTGCAATCGAATGGAACGCCCCGAGCGAATCGCTTCTGCCGGCAGTCGCCGGAGGCCAGCTTCGGGTCGGGGCTCTTGAGCGGCGGTGGTCGCGTTGAGGGTTCGCCTGCACACGCCGCAAACCGTTGCGGAGCGAGAGGTTTCACCGTGTCATCGTATCGGGCCCGGGGGGGGTGTCAACGCGGCCAACGGGGGCGGCGAGCTGGTTCCCAGGGGACCGTTCGGCCCGGTTTTACCGGTCACGCAGGCGATAGGATCGCGGGGGACATCTCCCCTATCGTTGCGGCCCCTGCGGACGCCGCGTAGGGTTAGAATGGAGAGAGGCTCACGACCCGACCGCCGGGCGCCCCGACCGACACCGTGACGCATCCAATTCAAGGATCCATTTTGAAACGCACCTCGGGTGTCTGCCTTCTCGAACGACGGGCCGCCGGTCGGCGCTGTCTCGCCTGCTTGCTGGGTTGCTACGTCGCTGTGGCGGCGGCCGGGCTCGCCCATGCAGGCACGATCGAGCTCGTAATCGATCAAACCGATGGCGAGCTCTTCCTCAAAAACACCGGCGGAGTCGCCGACACCCTCGATGGGTACACGATCTACTCCAGCCGCAGCGCGCTGCTGCCCGCGGGCTGGACCTCGATCGCCGGCAATTACGACGCGTCGGGTGACAGCTCGGTTGACTCGATCGCCGACTGGTTCGTGCTCGGGCCGCCGACCGGGGGCTCTTTCTCCGAGGCGTCGCTCGCCGAGGGGAGTGGGTCGCTGACGCCGGGGGAAGTGGTGAGCCTCGGCTTCTCTTACGACATCACCAAGCTGGGGGCGTTCTACGCCGTCCTCACCGCCAACGGCGAGAATAGCTTCATCAACGGCGAACTCCGCAACCTGCGAGCGGACTACAACAAGGACCTCGTCGTCGATCTGAACGACTACCTCGTCTTTCAGGAGACCTACGGATCGACGATGGACCTGCGGGCGGATGGCAACCACGACAACGTCGTCAACGCCGCCGACTACACCGTCTGGCGTGACTCGCCCGAACTCGTGCTCGCCCCGGCGCCGTCGATCACCCAGCCCGCCTTTATCGAAGCAAGCCCGTCGATCACCACGATTCCCGAACCGGCCGCGGCGTTGCTGCTGCTCGCCGCCCTCTCGCCGATGGCATTGGGTCGAACGCCCACGGCGTTGCCTCGTCAGCGCTAATTCAGCGCCGCCTGCGGCGTGGCGGACAGGGGCTTGGTGAACTTCAGTTTCACATTGTCCTTGGCGTCGCGGACCGCGTCGTAGAACTCGTCGGGCGAGCTCACCCGACGGCCGCTGACGTGGCTGATATACGAGTAGGGGCGGACGCCACTCTCCCAAGAGACGCTCCCTTCTTCGACGCCGATCACCACGACGCACCCTTCTTCGTCGATGGCGCCCTCACGGGCTTTCTCCATGAGCACCGTGCCGGGGACCGCCGTCGCGAAATCGACCTCGAGCCCCCGCCAGAGCCGGCGCGGGGCGCTGACGATCTGATCGCCTCCCTCGACGTACGCCTTGCCGAGGACGACGGTCGTCTGATTCACGTCGCCAGCGCGCTCGAAGCTGACCTCGACCTTGTCGCCCGGGGGGAGGCTGCCTACCAGGAGCTGCAGCGCCTCGGGCGAACGGACCAGCGCGCCGGCGATGGATAGCAGAAGGTCGCCCGTCTGGAGCCCCGCCACCTGGGCTGGACAGCCCTGGTAAGCCTCGCTAACGCCGATGCCGACGCGCCCCGTCTTGGGATTGCGGCTCACGCCCCGGTTGAAGCTGACGCCGAGGAGGCCGTACTCCGGCTCACGCCCGGCGGACAAGGCTTCGACGGCGCGTCGCATCGCCGCGTTGAGGGGGATCGCGTAGCCGGCAGGCTGCTCGTGCCCGGCGATGGTCGAGGCGGTTGTCGTGATCCCGACTAGGTCCCCGTTGATCATTACGAGGGCGCCGCCACTGGCGTTCCAGCCGAGGCGGGCGTCGGTTTGGATCAGCGATCCGAAGCGGTGCAGTGTCTCACGGAACCGCCCGTCAGAGACCTCCAGGTCGGTGAGCGGTTCGTTCGGGGGGAGCTTCGCAGCGGTGTTGGTGATCGATCCCCAACTAGCGGTCGGCTGGCCGTCCGACTCGATGGCGAAAGGATTGCCGATCGACACCACAAGGCGACCTTTCCGCAAGGTTTCCGCCTCGCCAATCGGCAGGGCGGGGAGTTGGATCGGTTCGCTCTTGTCGCCGGGCTCGGGCGCCAGCCGCTTGCTGATCGCCAGCACCGCGAGGCCGCTGCGGGCGTCGGCGGCGCGGAGGTCGGCGAGGTAGCGGTTGCCATCGACGTCGGTTACGACGTGGGTTGCGTCTTGCTGGACGACGCCAAACTGCGTGAGGACGAGCCCCGCCGAATCGATCACCACCCCAGCGCCGCTCGCTAGAGGGGTTGGTTCGGGGACTTGTTGGAGGTTGCCAAGCCCCGCGGGGAGCATTTGGCGCCCGCCGATGAAGATTCGTGGCTGCCCCGGTCCCGGCGCCAGGATCTGGTTTCCACCTCGAGAGATAGCGGCGCCGGCGAGTTCTGGCGGCTCCGAGTAGCGCGTGATCGAAACGACCGAACGTTCGCAACGGTCGATCAAATCAACCAGCGACGATTCGATCGCCGCGAGAACCGCCGCCCCCTCCGTCGCAGACGCCCCTTCGGGGGCGGCGTGCGCGGCCGCGGTATTGCCCAGCGTCACGCCGCTGGCCAGCACCGTGGCCAGCAGCCAGCGCGGGGTTATCGAGGATCCAGACACGCGGGGCGCCTCCCTAGGCTGTCGCCGGCTACGACCGCTCTGCTTCAGAGCGACTCGTCTAAATCGCCATCGTCTTCGGCTTCTTCGGCGTCGGGCTTCACCATGCTCAGCAAGTCGTCGAAGCCGCCGGTGGCGAGGAGCTTTTCGCGGATCTCGTCGGCGATCTCGCGGTTCTCACGGAGGAACAGCCGGGCCTTTTCACGCCCCTGGCCGAGTTGCATCTCGCCGTACCGGATCCATGCGCCGGTGCGGGAGATGACTTTCTTCTCGGTCCCCAGGTCGATCAGGTCACCTTCGTAGCTGATCCCGTCCTTGTGCATCATATCGAACTCGGCGACGCGGAAAGGGGGCGCCACTTTGTTCTTGACCACTTTGGCCCGGACCCGCTGGCCGACGACCTCCTCGCCATCCTTGAGCTGGCCGATGCGCCGCACGTCGATCCGGCAAGAGCAGTAGAACTTGAGGGCCCGGCCGCCGGGGGTCGTCTCGGGGCTGCCGAACATGACGCCGATCTTCTCGCGGATCTGGTTGATGAAGATCACCGAGGTCTTGCTCTTGGCGATGGCGCCGGTGAGCTTCCGCATCGTTTGGCTCATCAGCCGGGCCTGGAGGCCGACGTGCGAATCGCCGATCTCGCCATCGAGTTCCTTCTTCGGCACGAGGGCGGCGACCGAGTCGATGACGATGACATCGACCGCGTTGCTTTTGACGAGCATCTCGGTGATGTGCATCGCTTCTTCGCCGTGGCCGGGCTGGCTGACGAGCAGCGTCTCAAGATCGACCCCCAGCTTCTTCGCCCAGCTCGGGTCGAGGGCGTGCTCGGCGTCGATGAACGCGGCGATCCCTCCCTTCTTTTGCGCCTCGGCCACCACGTGCAGGGCGAGCGTCGTCTTGCCGCTCGACTCGGGACCGAAGATCTCGATGATCCGCCCTTCCGGGATGCCTTGACCACCCAGGGCCATGTCGAGCGACAGGCTGGAGGTCGAGATGCCCTTGATCCGGCGGTCGGAGTCGGCGCCGAGGGGCATGATGGCCCCTTCGCCGAACTGCTTCTCGATCGCGGCGACGGTGTGCCGCAGGTCGTCGCTGTTCTCCAGCACGAGGTCCATGACCGACTTCTTGGCGTCGGACTTGGGGCCCTTTCTTTGTTTGGAATCGGGGCCTTTCTTAGCGGAGGACTTCTTTGCCATGGTGTCGGTCTTGGGGCGGGCGGGCGAGGCGGCGGAGCTGTTCGGTGTGACCGGCGCCTTCGATTGGCCGGTGACGCCCTTGGGGGCAGTCGTCGGGCTCTTCGCCGGGGCGTTGGGGCTCTTCGGTTGGGTCGGGCTCTTCGGTTGGGCGGTGGCGACCATCGGGATTTAAGCCCGGCGGCGACCGGGCCCCTTTATGCGGGGGAAAGGAGCGGAAGGCAAGCGGACGACCGCCAAGTCCGGCGGCCGCCAGGGTAGTGTACGCAGGAACACTGTATCGGTGTTCGGCTGTTCACGCAACACTTTTCCTGCGGCTTTCCTACCCCCCTGCGGTCGCCGACGGGTTAGCCCCTCCGGTCGTCGACGGCTTAGCCCCTGAGGTCGCCGACGGCTTAGTCGGTCCCTAGGCCTTACCTTGGATCCCCAACGGGCAGGTTGCTAGCGGATAGTAATCGGGACCCCCGGGCCGCAATTCGCTGGAGTAGACGACGATCTGGTCGATACGCAGCTCCCCCGCCTCGTGATCGGCGAGGCCGGCCAGAACGTCGGTCAGGTGGGGCGATACCGCAGCCCCCCGGCGGCCCATGCGAGCGAGCGTCCAGTGGGGGACGAAGCTCCGGTTTTCGCCACGGGGCGCCAGCTCGGTCAGGTCCTCGTCGAGATCGGCTTGAAGGCGGCAAATCTCCTCGGCCCCGTCCGTCGCGCCGACCCACAGGGCGCGTGGCCGGACCGGATTGGGGAACGCCCCGACGCCGGCCACCCGGAGGGTGAACGGCGGGTTGGCCCGGGCGATCCACTCGGTGCGACGGCAGACCTCGGCGACTTCGGCGTCCGCCAAGTCGCCGAGGAACAGCAGCGTCAGGTGGAGGTTCTCTTCCTCGACCCAGTTGGCGTCGGGCGCGTAGGGGCGTAGGCGGTCCGTCAACGCCGCGAGGCGGCGTCGGACGGCGTCGTCAGCGTCGATCGCGACGAAAGTGCGGGTCTTCGCCATCGTTGCCTCCCTCGGCTGACGTCAGATCGAAAGCATCCGCCGGTAGGCGTCGAGGCGCTCGTCGATCACTTCGCGCGTCAGCCGTGTCATCCGCTCGAGGCCAAAGCCTTCGACATTGAAGCTGGCGACGACCGTGCCGTACGCCATGGCGGTCTTAAGGTCTTTCGCGGTCAGGTGTTCGCACTGGGACAGATAGCCCATCATGCCGCCCGCGAAGCTGTCGCCGGCGCCGGTTGGGTCGATAACTTCACGGGTCGGGTAGGCCGGTAGGACGTACGACTCGGGGTTTCCCTGGGCGTCGCGTCCGAAGTACATCGAGCCGTGTTCGCCCTTCTTGACGATGACAAAGCGCGGCCCCATGTCGAGCACCGCCTCGCCCGCCGAGACGAGGTTCTCGCAACCGGTAAGGAGCTTCGCCTCGCTGTCATTCAGGAACAGGCCGTCGAGGTTATGCATCAACGCGTCGAGGTCGGCGCGATGGGTGGTGATCCAGAGGTCCATCGTGTCGGCGACCACGAGCTTGCGGTGGGGCGCTTGGGCGAGGACCTTCGCCTGCACCGCCGGGACGCCGTTCGCTAGGAACACGAGCCGGGCGTCTTTGAACGACTCGGGCACGACCGGGTCGAAGTCGCCGAAGACGTTGAGCTGCACGTCGAGCGTTTCGCGGTCGTTCATGTTGGGCAGGTAGCGGCCCGTCCAGGTGAACGTCTTGCCGCCCGCACGCCGCTGAAGCCCCTCGGTGTCGACGCCGGCGCCTTCGAGCAAATCGGTGTGCGCCTTCGGGAAGTCGTCGCCGACAACCCCCACCAAGCGAACCGGCGTGAAGAAGCTGGCAGAATAGGAGAAATGGGTCGCCGAGCCACCGAGCAGGTCATCACGCCGCTCTGAGGGCGTTTCGACGTTATCAATAGCGACCGAACCAACGACGAGCAGCGACATCCTGAGCAGCCTCTAGCGGGGGAGTACGGATTGACGCCGGCCCAGACGCGTGGCGGCGGCGAAGGTAAGAAGATCGTCCCCGCCGGGGGGAGGATTGGCTAGTGCCCGTCAGTCGGGGGCGGGCTGGCTCGACACCGCAGCGGTCGGCCGCAGTCCGCTGGCGATCCGCTGCAGCTCGGCCAAGTCGGCGCCGTGCAGCAGTCGGCCGCCCTGATCCAGGCCGCTAAAGACCTGGTTCGACTTCTGACCGCCGACCACGACCTTCATCGACACCGGTGTCGAGGCGAGGAAGGACGCCATACCGGCCCGCAGCGCGGTGGCGTCCGCGACATGCGTCGAGCTGAGCCAGAAGAGGTCGGGACGGTGCTGAACGGCCGCCGCCGCCATCGTGCCGAAGGGGAGGTTGCTGCCTAGCGAGACGGCGTTCCATCCTTCGTCCGCAAGCACCAACTCGACCATGAGCGTCGGCAGTCGATAGTCGTCGCCCGGGGGGGTGCCGCCGATGGCGATCGGCGCGGAGGGCGAAGGTGGCGGCAGCATCAGCCGCAACTCGTACAGAGCGCGGCTGAGTATCTCGCAGGCGCGGTGCTCTTGGTAGACCTCGATCTGGCCGCACTGCCAGCTGTCACCAAGACGGTGGAGCGCGGGAGCAACAACTTGGTCGCCCAGTTGGACGACGCTCATTCCCGCGACGTAGAGGTCGATGAAGAGCCGCCGGGCTTGTTCATGGTTGCCCGCCTTGAGGGCGTCGAAGAGCGCCTCGTTGGCCTTGTCCTGCGATCGAATTACCTGACCAGCGCCGACGGGCAGACCCAGCACTTCGGGCCGTACGAGGGAACGCCGCTGCTCGCGGAGGAAGCGAATCACCGCGCCGACTTGGATCCGGCGATGTCCTCCGGGAGTTCTTTCTGTCGCGATGACGCCTTGATCGCACCATCGCTTTAGCGATGACTCGCTGACCCCAATTGAGGTCGCAACTTGTTTAGGGCTAAGGAGTTCCTGCATGTAAGTTCCGCCGTGTCACCGGGGCCGAGCGGTGCGTTGGAGGGACGTGCCGATTGCCGCCGACTGCCCGACTCTAGCGCGGCGGCCCGCATCGGGTAGGTCCTTGTCTGCGAAGGCGACCTACAACGCTCCCTGCGGGTTGTCGGGAAATCCCCCCCCCCCCGTTATTGGTAGGTGGTTAATTCTTCGAACGAAATGAACGAATTGAACGTTTTTACGGTTGCTCGCGGAGGTCTGGCGCCGGTAGGTTTGAAGTGAACGAAATGAACGTTATGGACGGATCGGACGAAACTTGCCGGCTCACAGCACTGCCGTTGTCGTTCCTCCCATCCCACCGCGACGCCGTTTGGCCTAGGAGGCTCGTCAGAGCCGCTTCTAAAGCAAATTCGCCACGAAACGTTAGCCATCAAAACCAAGGCCGCCGCAAACGAGCCGTTTGAACTCCGCCGCGGGACCTCCAGCCTCGAAAGCCCTGGCGCCACTCCTATGAAAACTTCCCAACGACCTTCCCAACGCCTCCGCTCGCCCGCCTCATCCAGCCGCCGCCGGGAAGCGTCCGCGAAGGCCCGACTCACCCGGCGTGTCGAGGCCTTGTTAGAGACCGAAATGGCGTTCATCGCGAACGGCAGCTTCGTAGGCCGTCGCGACAACCTGTCCGAGCTGTCGGGCCTCGCCGCGGCGGTTGAGTTGGGACGTGGCGCCGTCGAAGAGTCGCCGTCGGCGGGGCTCCCCTCCCATCTGGGCCGGATGTGCGCGACGCCGCTGCTGAAGTTTGAAGAGGAGCAAGAGCTCTTCCGCCGGATGAACTTTTGCAAGTACCGCGCGAATGCGTTGCGATCACGGCTTTCGCGGACGTCGCCCGACGCGGCGAAGGTCGCCGAGGTCGAGGAGTACCTCTGCCGGGCCGAGCGGATTCGCAACCACCTCATCCAGGCCAACACGCGCCTGGTGATGTCGATCGCCCGCAAGTTCGCCGACGCGCGGAACGCGTTCGACGACCTGTTGAGCCATGGCTTCTCCTCGTTGATGCACTCGGTCGAGAAGTTTGACTACGCCCGCGGCTATCGCTTCAGCACCTACGCCACCTGCGCCGTGCGGCGCGACCTGTACCGCTACGTGATGAGCCGTAAGAAAGACGCCCAGCGCTTCGCGACGGGATCCGACGAGTATCTCAACGGTTGCGGTGAAGAAGCTGCTGACGAAGGCGAACTAACCGAGGCGACCTGGAACCACCTCAGCGGCTCGATTCAACAGATGCTCGGGCAGCTCGACGACCGCGAGCGGTTTATCATGACCTATCGGTTCGGGCTCGACGACAGCGGCAAGCGGGCGTCTTACAGCCGATTGGGAGAACGGCTCGGTATTTCAAAGGAACGCGTCCGGCAACTCGCCAACCGCGCGCTCGAGAAGCTGCGCGAATGGGCGCCTGAGCATCGTCTGGAGGGTTTGGTAACCTAAGCGGAATCCTCCTCGTCTTCCGAAGGTCTCTGCTCATGGACGCCCCCTCGAGCTCGGCGGTCGCCACGCTACCGACGACGACGGAGGGTAAAACGCTCGCGGAGTTGTCGCAGCAACAGCCCGTCTTTCTGGTGCTGCTCCGCCATGCGGGCTGTACCTTCCATCGCGAAGCCCTGGCGGACCTCAAACAGGCGGAGCCGGCCATCAAGGCCGCCGGTGCTCGCTTGGCGATTGTCCACCTGGGGGATTCCAACGACGCGATTGAACGAGCTAGCCCGCGCTACGACCTCCGTGACGTGACCCACGTCGCCGACCCCGAGCGCCGGCTCTATCGGGAGTTGGGCTTGCCCCGCGGCCGCCTTGGTCAGCTCTTCGGCTGGCGGGAGTTCTCACTAGGTTTCCGTGCATGCCTCCTCGAACGCCACGGCGTCGGCCCGCTTAAAGGGGATGGGTTCCAACTCGGCGGCATGGCTCTCATCGACCACGGCGCCGTCGTCTGGAAGCGGGCGCTCGCTTCGGCGTCGGAACGCCCCGATTACGTCGCCGAGGCGACGACGGCTCTGTGCGTTAGTGGGCCTGTGCGCTAGCGGAAGTCTGTGCGCGATCGGAAGCAATCGGGGCTGATCGCGAATAAGCCCACGACGTTTCGGTGGGCGTGGCGAT
Source organism: Botrimarina colliarenosi (assembly GCF_007859955.1). Lineage (GTDB taxonomy): Bacteria > Planctomycetota > Planctomycetia > Pirellulales > Lacipirellulaceae > Botrimarina > Botrimarina colliarenosi. Next base: position 56,478 of record NZ_SJPR01000007.1, on the reverse strand, counting down.
CGGCGAGCATGGCGAGGGCCATCGGATATCCGCTACGATGCGGCCATAGACGGTGACCTTCACCCCCGCACAAAACTTGCCGGAGTGCTCGATGCGATCCCTCGCCGCACTGTTGTTGTCCGCTCTCGCTGTGGTCGCTCTGTGTCCCGGTCGTTCATCGGCGAATCCAATGGCGCCGGAGACGCCCGCAGCCCCGACCTCAAAGACCCCGGCGTCAGACACGGAGTCGTCACACGAAACGGCGGAGGCCGACGTGCTGCGGGTTTTCTCCGCGGAGGACGACGGCCACCGCTTCGTCGCTTACCTCGTCAGTTGGAAGGGGCGCGAGGTCGTGGTCTCCGACCCGATCAGCCGGAGCGACTACGCGGTCGGGGACTCGATTCGTTTCTTGGTGCACAAGGGCCGCCTCCGAGCGCGAGAGGGCCAACCGAGGATCGCGCCGCTGGGATTCCTTCTCACGCCGGCGATGCCGGAGATGGCGGATCGACAACCGTCAACTGACGAAGAGAAACGCGGGATGCGGGTGGCCAGGGGCGATCTCGACGCGGCGACCAACCCGCGCGAGCGGTTCTACGCCCTCGGCGCCGCCGCGATGCGCGCGATGGATCAGGGATCGATCGACGAGGCGCGTCAGCTGGCCGTCGAGTTAGAGAAGATGACGCCCCTCTACCAACGCGACTGGAACTACGGCAACGCGATTCAAGACGCGAATCAGGTGCTGGGCCGGATCGCCCTCGCCGACGGCAATGTCGAAGAAGCGAAAGGGCGGCTGCTCGCTTCGGCCGAGAGCAAGGGTTCGCCGCAGATGAACTCATTCGGACCGAACATGAAGTTGGCCAAGGAGCTGCTCGAGCAGGGCGAGAAGGAAACCGTGCTTGAATACTTCCAGCGCTGCCGCAAGTTCTGGGCAATGGGTGGCGAGAAGCTGTCCGAATGGACCGATCAAGTCGAACGGGGCGAGACGCCGGAGTTCGGAGCCAACCTCGATTACTAAGATTCGAGAGCCGCACGCCTCAGCAGACCATCGCCATCCTCAGCCCGTCGGCGTCGGCCGGTGGCTTCGGTGGCAGCGATTCGGCTTCTCCCGCCGCGGCGCGGGCTGCGGCGGTCCAGCACGCCATGGCGTCGAGCGCATCGTCAACGCCGACACGCCGGCTCGCGGCCGCTTGCGTGAGGACACGATCAACCGCCTCGGCGCCGAAAGCCTCGGCGAGCAGTCGGCGTCGCTGGACGGAGCCGGCGATTGACTTCTTGGGCTCCCCGAGGGCGGCGCCGCCAGCGAGCCGTTGGAAACAAAGCTCGGGATGGCTCTCAAAGAGCCGGCGGCGGAGTCTCGGCTCAGCGATCAGCAGGGACCGTGTCTCGCGGATCTTTGGACCGATATGCCACGCCTGCTTCGAGATTTTCTTGCCACTCGCCGCGGCCGCCAGACGGCAAGCCTCGGGGTAATCGACGTCGGCGACCGCACAGCGGGGCGGGGCGGAGAAGACGCTCACCGCCCGCCGCGGTCCGAGCCGCCGCCGGGCGAGCCCGTCGCATTCGCGCGGCCCGTCTTCGGCCAGCCCGATCGGGATATCGACCGCCCATGCGACGACCCCCGGGTGCAAGTCGATGAGTTCGCGCAACGAGCTGGCGACCGATAGCCAGATGGCGTCGCCTTGGAGCGGACCGACCGCCGCGACCCACCCCCGCGGGCAGCCGTCGACGCCGGCGACCAGCGGGGCATTCCTCGTCATCGACGGCTCATTCGGTGGCGCCGGCCGATTGCTGGCCGGTCAGCCGCGAGGCGTCGCGGTTGTCGGCGATCCAGTCCTCGCGCGAGTAGGTGATCACCGACGAGTCGGTCTCGCGCACCTCGAGGTGGGCGAGGCGGAAGCCCATCTCGGTGATCTCGCTGAAGAGCATGAACGCCAGGTTCTCGACCGTGGTCGGGGCGTCGAACACCTTGAAGCGGAACCGCTCGCCGGTCCGCCGCTCGTGGTCCTGCAGCGTCTCGTAGAGGGGGTCGGTCCGGTTGATAAGCATCCCGTGATCGTAGTGCTCCTTGAGGTGCGGCTCGATCTTGGCGTCGAAGTCGCCGAAGAGCGTCGTCAACGCGCCGGTCCGCTCGACCTCGAAGTGGCACACGAGTCCGTAGCGGTGCCCGTGCAGGTTGTGGCACTTGTCCTGCAGCTCTTCGTTGCGATGAGCCGCGTAGAACTTGTACTGCTTCTGAATAATCATGGGACGGCGGAGCTTGGATAGCGGAGTGCGGATTGGCGAGAGACCGAGGTTCGCTTGCGATTCATTCCGCAATCCGAAATCCCCAATCCGCAATCGCTTCATCCGTTGTTGATAAGCGACATGACTTCGGCGCGGCTCGCTTGGTTCGTCTTAAAGACGCCGCGCAGCGCGCTGGTGACGGTGCTGCTGCCGTGTTTCTTGACGCCGCGGATGCTCATGCAAGAGTGCTCGGCGCGGACGACGACTGCGACGCCGGCGGAGTCGAGCTTCGATTCCACCAGGTCGGCGACGGTCTGCGTCATCCGCTCTTGGACTTGCGGTCGCCGCGAGACCTCTTCGACGACGCGGGCCAGCTTGCTGAGGCCCGTGACGCGCCCGTTAGGGAGGTACGCCACGTGGGCGACGCCGCTGAACGGGAGCAGGTGATGCTCGCACATGCTCGTGAAGCGGATGTCGCGGACTAGCACGATCTCGTCGTAGGACTCGGGGAAGGTGACGTCGAGGTGCCGGCCGGGGTCTTTCGTGAGCCCCTCGAACATCTCGGCGTACATCTTCGCGACGCGCCGCGGGGTCTCGAGCAGGCCCTCGCGATCGGGGTCCTCGCCGACGGCGAGGAGGATCGTGCGGACGGCGCCTTTGATCGCCTCGAGGTCGACGTTGGGGTAGTCGGAACCCGTTGGTGTTGTGGAGTCCTTCACCGATTCGATGCGGTTAGACGAACAGCAATTGCCGTTCGAGGAGGGGCGTCCGCCGGCTGTCGCGCCGGATTCAAAAGCCACTGACATGCCGGGGTCTCCGTGTGTTTGGGGGACCCAGGCCGCCTGGCCGTGAGGATAAGTCCCCGTCAATTAGGACCGCTCCCTTTCTTGGAAAGGGCCGGAAGCGAGTGGCGACGCGGCGGGGCTGGTCGGAGCCCGATCGGTGCGACCTGCTTGCGATCAGGTAACTGTAGGTAAACGGACCGCCGAGACAACCGGTCGGGCCTGACGGGGGCGGAAAAGGACCGAGCCCGTCCGCCGGTAGGCCGGCGGACGGGCTCGGGAAGACTTTGCGGCCTGAGGAAGAGGCCTTCAAGCCCCTGTGGGGCCTCACGCCTTGGTGGCGTACTCGGTCGAGAAGAACGACTTCGAGTCGTTGACGGTCGGCTTGATCGTCGCGGCGCCCGACTTCCAGTTGGCGGGGCAGACCTCGCCATTCTTCTCGAAGTACTGCAGGGCTTCGACCATACGGAGCGCCTCGGCGACGCTGCGGCCGAGCGGCAGGTCGTTGACCACCTGGTGGCGGACAATGCCCTTCTCGTCGATCAGGAACAGCCCCCGCAGGGCGATCCCGCCCGGCAGCAGCACGCCGTACGACTCGGCGATCTCTTTGGTCAGGTCGGCCACCAGCGGGTAGGCGGTCTTGCCGATACCGCCGTGCTCGCGCGGCGTGTTGGTCCAGGCGAGGTGCGTGAAGTGGCTGTCGACCGAGACGCCCAGGATCTGCACGCCGAGCTTCTCGAACTCGCCGGCGGCGTCGGAGAAGGCGATGATCTCGGTCGGGCAGACGAACGTGAAGTCGAGCGGCCAGAAGAACAACAGCACGTGCTTGCCGCGGTAGTCGGAGAGCTTCACTTCCTTGAACTCGCCATTGGGCATCACGGCCTGGGCGGCGAAGTCGGGGGCTTCCCGCTGAACCAGAGAGGCGGGGGGGAGCTCGAATTCCTCGTAGCTGTCGATATCGCTCATGGCTGAGCTCCTATAACGGTGGGCCGGTAAGACGGTGGGGCAGGAAACGCCCGACGGGCGGGAAAATGCGTTTGGATTCCGTAGTTATAGACCCCCACAGGGGCCTCACAAGTGCCGCCAGCCATGCGCCGTCCGTATACGAGCCATGCGGCCTACGCCCGCGGCTTGTCGGGTGCTTCGGCCAGCCGTTCGCGGAGGGCGTCGGCCTGCCGGCGGATCGCCGCGACCTCGTCGGGGGCTTTCCGGTCGAGGTTCTTGAGCTGCATCGCCATCCGGTTGTTCCCGGCGAGCCGGTCACGGTGGCGGGCCAGGAAGTCCCAATAGAGCGTCGTGAAGGGGCACGCCTCGTCGCCGATCGCCTTGGCGGGGTCGTAGACGCAGCCGCCGCAGTAGTTGCTCATCCGGTCGATGTACTTGCCGGTTGCACAGTACGGCTTGCTCGCCATCAGCCCGCCGTCGGCGTACTGGGACATTCCCAGGGTGTTGGGCAGTTCGACCCACTCGATGGCGTCAACGTAGACCGCCAGGTACCACTCGTGGACCCGCCGCGGATCGACGCCCAGGAGCATCGCGAACAGCCCCGTCACCATCAGCCGCTGGATGTGGTGCGCGTAGCCGTAGCGGAGCGTCTGGCCGACCGCGTCGCGGAGACACGCCATGTCGGTTTCGCCGGTCCAGTAGAAGGCGGGCAGCGGTTGGTCGGCGCCGAGCGTGTTCCGGTCGAGGTACGCCGGCATGTGGTTCCAGTAGACGCCCCGGACGTACTCGCGCCAGCCGAGGATCTGGCGGACAAACCCCTCGACCGCGGCTAGGGGCGCGTCGCCAGCGTGGTAAGCGGCGACGGCGGCCTCGACCACTTCACGGGGATTGAGCAGCTTCACGTTCAACGCCGCGGAGAGCCGCGAGTGGTAGAGCCAAGGCTGGTCGGTCCACATCGCGTCTTGATAGTTCCCGAAATCGGGCAGCCGATGCTTCACAAAGTCGGTCAGCGCGCGGCGGGCGTCGCCGACCGTGACGGGCCAGTCGAAGTCGTCGAGTTCGCCCGGGTGATCGGCGAAGCGCTCGTTGACGAGATCGACCACCGCCTGCGTCGTGTTGTCGGGGTTGCTGCGACGGGGCTGCCGCAACGCGCCTGGGCCCTTCTTGCCGAAGGCGCCGCGGTTCTCTTTGTCAAAGTTCCAGGCCCCGCCGACGGGGTCGCCCTCGTCCATGAGCACGTTGAAGCGTTTTCGCAGTTCGCGATAGAAGTACTCGAGCCGCACTTGCTTGCGGCCCTCGGCGTGGGCGGCAAAGTCGGCGGGCGTCGTGTAAAAGTGCGAGTCGTCAAGCTCGACGAGTTCAAGGCCCGCTTCCTCGGCGACGCGGCGCATGTCGTCCTGCACCCGCCAGTAGCCCGGATGGACTACCGCGAGCCGTTCTGGCTTGAGCCGATCGATCGCGTCGCGGAGCGCCGCCGCGAGGGTCTCTTCGCCGCCGACCTTCGTACGGCCATCCGACTTGGCGGGGAGTTCGCGATAGTCGACGCGGCGCCCTGCTTCGCGCAATTCGTCGCGGAAGTGCCGCATCGCCGAGAGGAAAAAGGCGGTGCGAACCTTGTGCGACCAGACGTGTGTCGACTCGCCCGCGACCTCGGCCATCCAAATGATGTCGTGCTGCGGATCGAAGTCATCGAAGATCGCCGACTCCCGATCGAGCTGATCGCCAAGGACAATCGTTAAGGTCTTCGTCTTCGGCATAAAATTCACCGCGGAGGACGCGGAGAGCGCGGAGTTCTTCGAGCGTCACCCTTGATCTTCGCGCTCTCCGCGTCCTCCGTGGTTAGTCAGAAAAGCGAGCGCTCTGCGTCGGCGGCGTAGCGTTTGACGTAGTCCTTGACGCGCACCTTGCGGGCCGTGTTGTCGCAGGTCATGTAGCGGATCTTGCCGAAGATCGGCCGCTCGGGCCCCCAGGCCCGGTCGTAGCGCCCGAGCACCCAGAAGATGCCGGAGTAGCTGTTGGGGTTGCGACCGTCGAGCGCGTACTTGTTGTTGAGCTCGATCATGATTCGCAGCGCTTCGCGCGGCGATTCGCTCCAGTGAAGGATCTTCTTTCCCCACAGCATGCGGAGGTAGTTGTGGATGCGGCCCTCCCGCACCAACTGCCGCTGGGCCGCGTTCCACAACTCGTTGTGGGTGCGGGCCTGCTCGAACTCTTCGAGTGTGTAGACCCGTTCTCGCTCGTCCGCGGCGTGTTCGTCGAGCGTGTCTTGCGCCCACTCCGGGAGTGACTCGAAGCGATCGTAGTCCGACCGCTTGCTCGTCATGTTGAAGCCGACTTCGCGCCACGTGATGAGCTCGTCGAGGAACGCCTCGGCCGTTTGACTCATCCCCCACCAGCCTTCGCGGGCGCCGGTTGGCTTTTTGGCCAGACGCGACGGGTTCCACTCCTCGTGCTCGGCGACAGCGGCGAAGGTCTCGTGGGCCGAGAGGTGCCCCCAGTGGAGATAAGCCGACAACTCGCTGGCGGCGTCCTCCTCGGGTTGGTTGCGGAGCTCGCCGTAGCCCTCGAGCCGCTTGCCGAGGAAGCGGTCGAGCGCCTCGCCGGCGGCCAGGTAGCCCCCCGGTTCGCGCTCGACCGGCTTCACGTTGTGATCGATCGGGAGCGATGCGATCAATTGCACCGGCTCTTCGAGATCGGCGTCGCCGACGGGGCGCCACTTTGCTTGTACCGAGTCGATCACGCCCGCCGCCGAAGGGAGCCGCGTCCCTTGCAGCGGCGCCGGCTTGGGGAGTTCGCTCAGGTGGGGCGCCAAGTCCTTGTGGAGTTGGCGGCGGAAGTCAAACGCCCGGCTGAAGACCTTGTCGGTCGCCCGCATCGGATAGAGGCCGTTGGAATCGACGAGCTCGTACCGGCAGGGGATCGCCCGCCGGGCGGCGCGGGCCTGAGCCGGGAGGAAGAAGCTGGGAAAGTCGTCGCCCACGACGACGCACGCCCGCTCGGCGAGCGCGGCGAGCAATCCCGACGCGGAGCCGGGCGACGGCTCCAGATAGGGGTAGTAGGCGACGCTGTCGATTCCGGCGAAGGCGTCGCGGTTGTCCCGCATCCCCGCCACGACGAACGCGTGGAAGCGATCGCACGCCCAGTGGTAGTCGACCCGAAAGGCCTCGAAAACAACTAGCGGCTTGTCGAGGGCCCGCGCCCAATCGACCGCGCGCTCCAGCGAGAAGTTCCACCGGGGGCGGCGGAACGCGGTCATCCAGTACAGGACATACGCGCCGGAATCGCTGGCGTCGCCCCATCGCTCGCCGTGCCCGGAGCGGAGACGAATTTCGGGAACGGCCGAGTCGATCTTTGCCATGCTTTCAGATAGGGGAACCACGATGGAACGACGGAACCAACGCTTCTCATCGCGCCAGTCCTAAGCTCCTTCGTGGTTCAACAAAAATAACCGGCCCTCGGCGACGGTCGCCGAGGGCCGGTAGATTAGCAGAACGTCGCTCAAACGGCTTACGGCATCATGACGGTGTCGATCACGTGGATCACGCCGTTGGTGCACTCGATGTCGGTAGCGACGATCTTGGCGCCGCCGATCGAGACGGTTTCACCGTCGACCTTGATCTCGGCCTTGGCGCCGTTGACGGTCTCGACCTCTTCCCCGTCGAGCTTGACCGCGTCGGCGGCGAGAACCTTACCGGGAATCACGTGGTACGTGAGAATCCCGGCCAGCTTTTCCTTGTTCTCGGGCTTCAGCAGTGAATTCAGCGTGGCCTTGTCGATCTTGGCGAACGCGGCGTCGGTCGGCGCGAAGACCGTGAACGGGCCCTCGCCCTTCAGGGTCTCGACCAAGCCAGCGGCCTTCACCGCGGCGACGAGCGTCGAGAAGTCGCCCGCTTCGACGGCGGTGTCGACGATATCGTGCTGATGGTCGGCCGAGGCGGCGTGGGCTTCGTCGTGCTTGGCGTCTTTGCAGCCGCAGGTGTCGCAAGCGACGGCGGTCGATGCAGCAAATCCAAGAGCGACAGCAAGTAGCAAGAAGGTCTTCGTCATGATTCAAATCCTTGAGGTTGAGAGAACCGACCGAGAGAGGCTCGGCCGAGTGCGCTGGGGGGTTGTCCTGGCTCTATAGGGCGGCAAGCGGTTGTGGCAACAACTCCGGAGGGAAATAGGCCTTTTTGCTCGCTGGTCGACCGTCGCGGTCGTTTTGAAGCCAACGGACGGTTGCCGACGGCCAGCTGACGACGGACACTTCGGGAACTGCCGACGCGCGGATGCAGTGCCCGCGTCCCCCCTTTTTTTCACAGCGAACCACCAAGGCCTCTGAAATGGCTGCCTCCCCCGCCGAAGTCATCGAGCTGCTGACGACCGCCTACAGCATGGAGCTCGAGACGGTCATGAATTACCTCGCCAACAGCACCAACCTCGACGGCGTTCGCGCCGAAGAGATCAAGAAGTCGCTCGCGGCCGACATCGTCGAAGAGCTCGGCCACGCCCAGATGCTGGCCAAGCGGATCAAGCAAATAGGGGGCGTCGCTCCCGGTTCCTCGGGCGTAAAGCTCGGCAACCAGATCCAGCCCCCCGAGGACACGACGGACGTCGTCGGGGTCATCAAGGCGGTGATCGCCGCCGAGGAGGCCGCGGTCGCCCAGTACCGAAAGATCGTCAAGGCGACCGACGGCGAGGACTACGTCACCCAGGACCTCGCGATCCAGCTGATGGGCGACGAAGAAGAGCACCTGGTGCTGTTCCGCGGCTTCCTCAAGGAATACGACCGGTGAGGGGAGGCGGGTCGAGGCGGTTTTTCTGATCGCGACAAGCGGCGCCAGCGTCGGCGGCGGAGTACAGTTCAGGGATACGGTCCGCCGTTCCCCGAGCCTCCCTGGCTCTTGGAGTGCAACGATCCGGTAGCCGCCCGTCACCACCGCTTGGAAGAGGTCCCCCCATGCGACTCGCCACCATCGCCGCCGCTGTTGTCGCTATAGGTTACTTCGCCGCCGCCGAGGCAGAGGCCCAGGTCGTCTACGTGACCGGCTACGCGCCGGCCGCTCCGGTGGTCTACCCAGCGCCGACCGTGGTTTACCGCCCCGCGACGCCCTACTTTGCTTACTCGCCGGTCGTCGTCGCCCCGGGCCCGGCTGTGGTCGCTTCGGCCCCGACTGTCGTCGTTGGCGGGCCGGTCGTGACGCGGCGTTACCGACCGATCCTCGGCGGCACCGTGACCCGTGTCCGCTACCCGTACACGACCGTCGTGACGCCGCTCTACTGAAAGGGCGTCGAGCCGAACTTCGGGATAACAAAAAAAAGGCCGCGACGGGCGAACCCGTCGCGGCCTTTTTTTTGATTGGTAGCCGCTTTACGCCAGCCCCTGACGGACGGCCCAGACGGCAGCTTGCGTTCGGTCGGCGACGTTCAGCTTCCGCAGGATGTGCTGGACGTGCTCTTTGACCGTCTCGTAGCTGATGCCCAACGCCTGGGCGATCTCCTTGTTGCTCAGACCGAAGGCGAGTTGTTTGAGCACCTCGTCTTCGCGCGCTGTTAATGGCGAGGCGACGCCGGAGGGCGAGCCGTTGGCGATCGGCCCGCTGAGGCGCCGGACCAATTCGCTCGGCCAGCAGACGCCGCCGGCGGCGACGGTCTGCAGCGCCGCGGCGAGCTCGTCGCGGTCGGCCGACTTGGCGACGAAGCCCGCCGCGCCGAGGGCCGAGGCCCGCGCCGCGTAGGTCGGGTTCGTGTGTCCCGTATAGAACAAGCAGGGGGTCTCGAGGCCGGCGTCGCGGAGCCTTCCCAGACACTGCAGGCCGTCGATCTGAGGGAGCAGGACTTCGGACAGCAGCACCTGGGGACGCAGCTCTTCCACGAGCCGGTAGGCCTGCGAGCCATCCTCGGCTTCGCCGATAATTTGGATGGGTGAGTCAGCAAACCAGGCGCGGAGTCCGGCGCGGACGACGGGGTGGTCGTCCGCAAGCAGCACAGTGGTAGGCATAGATTCTTGGCGGGGCGGGGCGGGACACGCTCGGCAAGCCGTTCCAGGCGCCCCCCGCGAGGGGCTTCTCGTTCCACTGGCGATTATGCCCAGGTTCGGCCTGCGGTAAAGCAAGTTCCTTGCCAAGGAACCGAAAAGCCGATGGCGGCGTCCCTTGGGTGGGCCGGCTCGAATCGCAAAAAACCTCGACGCTAGCAAGGTTTACTCGTATCGGGCGATTCGGGCATACTCCTCGGCCTAGTGACGCCTCACCACGGCGCCGACAAGACACCCCACGGCTACGGAGCGGCTATGGCGCGGTTGTCCATGAACCAACTGACGACCTACCGGTGGTCCTTTGAAGAAGACCTACTGCACTGCCGCGACGCCGGCTACGACGGGATCGGCGTCTGGGTCCGCAAGCTCCGCGACTTCGGCGAGGAGCGGGCCGCCGAGATGCTCCTCGAGAGCGGGCTGGCCGTCGCCAATGTCTCGTGGGAAGGGGGCTTCACCGGCGCCGACGCCGCCGGGTCGGAAGAGAATATCGCCGCTGCGCAGGACACCCTCCAACTTTGTGGCGAACTCGGCGCCGAGTGCCTGACCATCCACAGCGGCGGTCGCAACAGCCACACCAACCGCCACGCCGGCCGGCTGTTGCGGGCGGCCCTCGACCGGCTGCTCCCCTACGCCGAAGCGGCCCGCGTGCCGATCGCCATCGAGCCGATGCACGCGGCGTGCGCCGAGGGGTGGACCATCCTCACCAGCCTGCCCGAAACGCTGCAATTGCTCGAGGAGTACCGGTCGCCCGCGTTGCGGATGGCGCTGGACACCTACCATTTCCCGATCGAAGCGGCCGATTGGCCCCTGTTGCGCGAACTTGCCGGCTACTTGGCGGTCGTCCATCTGGGCGATGTCGACCAGCCGCACGACGTCGACCAGAGCCGCGTCCCGCTCGGTGAGGGACAGGCCCCGCTCGCGGGCATCGTGCAAACGCTGGTCGAAGCGGGCTACGCCGGGTTCTTCGACGTCAAGTTGATGGGGCCTGCGTTCGATGCGGTCGATTATCATGGCGTCTTGCGGCAGTCGCGTCGGGCGTTCACACGTCTGACAGCGGATGTCTTGAGTGAACCGACCCCCACCCGCATCGACGCGTGCAAAGTGATCTCGTAATCAACGACTGGCTGGCGATCCCGAGGGGCGAGATCCAGTTCTCGTTCGCGCGCAGCGGCGGGCCCGGCGGCCAGAACGTCAACAAGGTCAACACGAAGGCGGTCCTCCGGTGGCGTCCCGCCGAATCGGCCGCTCTGCCGCCGGCGGTGTTGCAGCGGCTGCTGGCTCGCCATGCCGGGCGGCTCACGCGCGACGGCGACTTGGTGATCGCGAGTGACACGCACCGCGAACAGGGCCGTAACGTCGGCGAGTGTCTCAATCGGCTCCGCGCGCTGATCACGTCGGCCGTTGCGCGGCCGAAGGTCCGCCGCCCGACCAAGGCGACCCGCGGTTCGCAAGAACGCCGGCTACGGGCGAAGCGGACCACCGCCGCGAAAAAGGCGTCTCGCCGGGCAAAGCCGGACGAAGAGTCGTAGCGCGGGCGACCGACGGCGATTTTCTCCCCAGTTTGCCCGGTTTGCCGGCTCAAGAATTCTTTTGATTCCGCGTTCTTGGTGGGTAAACTGCAGGCGCTCGCTACAGCAGCCCGCGTGATGCGACCGGTTCTTTTCATCGATCGCTCCTCCTCTTCTTCATCTGCCGGGGCGTCACGCGTCGCTCGAGCCGTTCAGCTGATTTTGTAGGTTCGCCAACAAGATAAGTTCGCCAGCAAGAGAAGTCGTCTTTCCGGAAGTCGGAACGATCGGCAGGGTTTTAGGTCTTGGCTGCCGCGGAGGGACGTTGTTTCAGGTCGGTTTCTGACCCGGGTCTGTGGCTAGGCCGGGTTGGACGCGACCGTTTGTCGCCAGTCTGAAGGGAGGGATCGATGATCGCTAATGAAGTCGCCACACATGGGCTGACCACCGAGCAGCAAGTTTTTTCGCACATCAAACAAGCGCTGCGGGTGATGGTCGATTGGCGCGCGCCCTCGGTCAGCCAGAGCCGCAAACGCTCGAGTGTCCGGTTTGCCCTGCGGTCTTTCTGCCGGCATCTGGAACGGCTCATGAGCTTCGAGGAAGAGGGGGGCTACTTGCCCGGCGTCTCGAGCGTGCGGCCGAATTGGGAGCACCGCGTCGATCTGCTGCGGGCCGAGCACAAGCAGCTCCGCGAGCATATCGGCAAGCTCATCCCTCAGATCGAGGACGAGGGGGTCTGGCAATCGGAGCGATTCGAGTCGGCCTGCCGGGCGATTCGCGAATTGCTCGACGAGGTCGATCGCCACGACCGCGACGAGATCACTCTGCTCCAAGAGACCCACACGATGGACGAGGGGGGCGAGGGCTGACCGTCGCGCCCGCATTTTTTGAGGGGGCGGAGTTTCCGATGGGGCAAACCGCCATTTGCCCCGGAGACCGGCTCGCGGCTCGCCTCGACGACCGGTTGCGTAGTAGAATGCTCATAGTGAAATGCATTCGTAGCAACCTAGCGGCCCTGAAATGAATCCATCGAATCTGGACTTCGATTCGTTACTCAAGGATTGGTCGTACGCCCATGGCGAGGTTTCGGCCCGCCGCGCCCACGGCGCCGATGGCAGGCCGGTCCTGCAGTTGCGGATTGACTTGGGGGTCCTTCAGATCGAGGTCGCCGGCAGGCCCGATGGCACGCGGCCCGGCGGGCAAGACTCCTACCTCGAGGCCCTTCGGGTCGAAGAGGCGACCGCGGGCGACGATTTCGAGCTTGACGACGAACACTGCTCTGAGATCGATCGCGAGTTTGTCCAGTACTATCACCGCCGGGTGGCGTGGCTCGCGCTGCGGGAATTCGACAAGGTGGTCGCCGACGCGGACCACACGCTCGCTCTGATGGACTTCAGTTCCGCCTACGCGCCCAGTGACGAGTGGGTCGAAGAGCACGAGCAGTACCGCCCTTTCGTGTTGTTCCATCGCACCCAGGCGGCGGCGCTCGCCGAGTTGCAGCGGACCGACCCGGAAGCAGCGGTCCTGGTGATCGACGACGGGGTCCGCACCCTTCGCGAGGCCTTGGCGGACTTCTCCGCCATCATCGGCGACGACCTCGGGGACGACGAGTCGCTCGACTTCGTCGACCGCCTGGAGGAGCTGCGTCGCTCGATCCTGGTCGAGTACGACCTCAAGGCGCCCCTCTCCGAGCTGTTGGCCGACGCGATCGCCCGCGAGCAGTACGAGCTGGCCGCCGAATTGCGCGACCGCATCGCCCGCCGCAGCCGGCTCGACAGCAGCCGCCAGGCTTAGGTCGTCTTCGCCTTCTCATGGCGACTCCATTGGGCGAAACCGTCGCCAGTTATATCCGCCTCCCCTTGATGGGGAGGGTCGGGGAGGGGTGAAGAACCTGTGTACCCGGGGCGCCCCCCTCCCCCCTGTGTCCCTCAGTGGCCCACGGCGGAGCGGGCTCCAGGAAACTTTTCTCAGATTTCTCTCTCCGTCGCTGTCGGGCCGGGGCGGGGCTCTCTGATTGGCAGGACAACTGGCGTCGTCCGTTGGCGGCGCTCTGGATCTGTCCCTCTCTTCGGAGCCCTGCCATGCGTCGGCCTTTTTCGCGCCACCGGACCCCTACGAGCCGCCTGACAAAAGCGCTGCGGAGGTCGGCCATCGGCGCCGCGACCGCTTGCTCAATCGTGATGGCCCCGGACGCCGCCTGCGCGATCAACTGGGACGACGCCGGCAACAGCGCCAGCAAGCTCTGGAGCGACAACGGCAACTGGAGCCCCGACGGCGCCGTCCCGGTCAACGCCGACATTTTCATCGGCAACCTGGCGAACGCCGCGAACGATCGGACGCTGTTCGACATCGCCACTCAGATCGGCTCGCTCACGATCACCAACGGCGCGGACGTCGTGAACAGCACCGACGACGGCGCCACGGCGGCGAACACGCGCGAGCTTATTGTCAACGGCGCCACCACGGTCGGTGACAATGGCAGCTCGATCGTGATCTACGGCCGGCCCGGCGACGGGCTCGATACGAACACGTTGACGATCAACAGCGGCGGCACGGTGTCGCTCAATTCGCAGGCGGGGGTCGGAACGGCCGTCGTCGAGGTCGACAGCGGGCTGCTCGACGTGAACACCGGCGGCGAAATCATCGGCAACGGCCGGCTCGACCTCGAAACGGCCAGCGCCGGGGCCGTGTTTACGGCGCTCTCCAACGACGGCGAGATCACCGCGTCGAGCCTCGGATCGATCTTCCTCTTCGCCCCGCCAGCGACCACGCTGCAGATCACAGCGACCAGCCCCGACGCCCGCTTCGACTGGGACGGAGGCGGCAATGGCGTGCTCAACGCGAATGGTAACGCCACGCTCGACATCGATGTCAGCACCTTCGGCGACTCGTTCGACGGGACCATGAACCTGGCGACCGGTTCGACGATCGATATCCAAGACGCCTGGTCGCTCTCGTCGGGAACGATCAACGCCAACACCCCTGCGTTCGGCTTTGTCATCATCGGCCAAGACCCGTCGCCCGGCGCCGCGGCGCGGATCGCGGGCGGCGTTTGGGCGATGACGGGCGGCGTCATCAATGTGGATGACGCGTGGGACTCGCTCCAGTTCGACTCGGCCGTGACCGCATCGGCCGGCGCTATCAATAACAGCGGGACGATGATCTTCAACGCCGACGCGACTTTCCTGAGCGGCGTCGACTTCAACATGATCCCCGGCGGCGACTCCCACGCGTCGCTGATCGTCAATGCGACCGTGAACATCGACACGCCCGACTTTAATCTTGATGGGCAGGGCTTGGTCACCAACGTCACCACGATCAACGCCGGCGGCAACCTCGACCTCGACCTCGGCGTCGGCGCCGATGAAGACTTCGATCACACGATCAATCTCAACGGCGGGGAGCTGGATGTCACCACGGCCGACAACGACTGGAGCCTGACCTCGAACGGCCAGATCAACGCCGCCGGCGGCGCCACCTCGACGATCAACGGCGAGACCTTCGTCATCGACGGCGACATCGACGTCACCGGCGATTCGACGCTCCGCATCAACGCCGCGAGCGAATACAGCCCGTCCGCACGGGTCGTGATTGCGGCCGGCAGCGTTCTGGACCACGGCGTCGCTTCGTACAGCGGCGGAACCTACAACGGCGGCGGCGTGTTCAAGAAAGGGACCGCCACGATCGTCAACAACACGACGTGGGGCGTCGATACGATCGACCTCGACGACGGCACAACGACCGTCAACAACGGGGCGGCGCTCACCATTAATGCGAACAGCATCGACGACTCGGGCGACGGCATCGACACGACGATTACGGTCGAAGACACCGGCTCACTGACCGTCAACCTCGCCGGCGGCGGCGACGTCGTCTTCGACAACGCGGGCCGCCTCAACTACAACGGCAACGCCAGTGGCAACCTGTTCCTACCGGCTCCCGCAGGAGGATCGGCGCTCCGCTTTGACAGCGGCTCCCAACTGAACGTCACCGGCGACGGAACCTCCAACGCCCGCATCAAGCTCAGCGGCGGCGCGCTGAATATCAACAGTGTCGGCGAAGACTTCCGTCTGCAGGGCGGGACGCTCGTCGCCGGAGCGACCAACGAAATCGACGGCGGCGTGATCAATGGCCCAGGCGAGTTGCAGATCAGCAGCGGCGCCGCTCTCCGCGGCAGCGGCGTCATCAACGCGTCGATCAACGCCGACGGAACCGCCCAGGTGATCGCCGAAGGGGGGCAGCTCGACATCAACGGAGGCGTCACCGACGTCGGTACGATCGGGACCAATGGCGTCGCAGCCGTGCTCAACGTCACCAACCCTTGGAACACGAACGTCACGAACAGCGTCTCGCTGCAATTCGGCGCCCTGACCGGTTCGACCATCACCAACAACGGCGTCGGCGGCGTCAACGGCAAGGGAACCATCAACGCCCGCGTCATCAACAACTCGTCGATTACCGCGTCGGACTCAGGGACCCTCGTCGTCGATAACCCGCTCAACGATTGGGACGGGACAACCGGAACGGGCTCCTTGAACGCCAGCAAGGCGACCCTCGAACTGCGTGACAACGCCCCGGTGCTCTTTACCGGCACGGTCGACGCAGGCCTCGGCGTGGTCTATGCGAACGGCTTCGAGCTCGAGTTCGAGCCCGCTTCGACGCTCCGGCTGTTCGAGAGCACCTATCGATCGACCAACGCGACCGACATCGGCGGCACGGTGATCGTCGATTCCGGCGCGCGGTCGCGGATCAATGTCGGGGGGACGGTCGTCTTTGAGAACGGCAGCAGCACGACACTCAACGCCGATCTCGAAGTCGAGAACCTCAACACGGTGATCGCCGTGGGGGCGAGCTTCGCGGGCGCCGGCGAACTCCGGAACGTCAACGGCAGCCGGATGACGCTGCTCGATGGCGCCACCGTGGGCGTGCAAGTCACCAATGACGGCGACCTCGAGATCGCCGGCAGCGGGACGGGAAGGGGCGACGTGGCGGACTTCGTCCAGTCCGTCGCCGGGCTCTGGAACGTCGATATCGCCGGCGCCGGCGTCGGAGCGTTCGACCGGATCGTCGCTTCGGGCATCGCCGAGGTGGACGGGACGCTGTCGCTAGACCTGTTGGGCGGGTTCAACCCGGGGCTCGGGTCGAGCTTCACCGTCCTGTCGGCTGCGGGGGGCGTTCTCGGCGCGTTCGCCGATCTCGACACCGGCGCCGCTCCGCTCGGCGACGGCCTCGTCTGGGAGGCGGTCTACAACCCCACGACCGTGCAAGTCCGGGTCGAACTGCTCCTGCCGGGCGACTTCAACAACGACGGCATGGTCGACGCCGCCGACTACACGGTCTACCGCGACAACCTCGGGCTTGCCGTCACGCTGCCGGGCGACCCGACACCGGGGAGCGTCGCCGCCGCGGACCACGCCGTCTGGGCGGCCAACTACGGCGCCGTCGCTCCGGCGCCGGCGATGGCCTTCGCGACGGCGGCCTCGGTCCCCGAGCCGGCCGCGGCGGGCCTCGTGCTGATCGCGATGGCCGGCCTAGCGACCCGCCGCCGCGGTTGAACGAGCCGGTTGAGAGTTTATGAACGACCGACGCCCCGGCCGATCGGGCCGGGGCGTCGGTGTTCGTTAGGGGGGCGAGCTCTGATGCGGAGAGTCGAACCCGCCACGACCCGCGGCTAGCGCCGTCGGCTCACTGCATGGCGCGGCTGCTTGAGCCGAACGGCGCTAGCCGCGGGCAGTCGCACCGGGCAGGTCAAGGACGGTGACGCGTCCGCCTCGGAAAGCATCGCCGGCAAGGGATAACACCGCCGGCAAGAAAACCGCAAGCTGGGGATCAGGGACTTGAACCCCGACTAATGGAATCAGAATCCATCGTGCTACCGATTACACCAATCCCCAATCGGTCCCGCGGCCGCTGAGGGCCGGAGCCCGGCGTCGGCCGCGAGATTCAGAAGATTACGGCGCAGCGGGCGGGGGATCAAGTCCGGACGTCTTCCGGCAGGGGGGCCACTGCCCTAAACTCCGGCAGTCGGCCGCGTTTTCTCGGTCGGCCGCAAGCTGTCGCCCGCCTCCCCGCTGACCCGCCGCGACCCCATGGCCCACCTCCGTCTCGTCCAAGGAGTCGAACCGGGCAAGCGGTTCCCCCTCACCGCCGAGCGCTCGACGATCGGGCGGAGCAGCGATTGCGAGGTCTCGCTCGACGTCGCCGCCGTCAGCCGTCGCCACGCCGAGGTCATCCGCAAGGGGGACCAGTTCGTCGTGGAGGACCTCGGCAGCCGGAACGGCACGTTCGTCAACGGCCAACGGATCGAGGCCTCGACCGTCCTCCGCGAGGGCGACCGGATCGGCATCTGCGACCAGGAATTCGCCTACGAATCAGGCCTCCCGGGCAGCAAGCCGTCGCTCTTGGGCGGCACCGGCGAGACCAAGTCGAGCCTCGTCCAGATGGTCGACGACCGTCGCGAAGAGTCGACCGCCGAGGAGAGCGGGGGCGATTACCAGAAGACGATCCAGCTCGGCGGCGACGTCGGCGGCAACACCGGCTGGTCGATGTCGGCCCGCCCCGAGGTGAAGCTCGCCGCCCTGGTGGAGATTTCCAAGGGCCTCGGCCGGGCAATCTCGATCGACGAGGTCCTGCCCAAGCTGCTCGACAGCCTGTTCAAGGTCTTCACGCAGGCCGACCGGGGCTTTGTCGTCATGCGGCCGGCGCCCGACGCCCCCCTGGTGCCGGTCGCCGCCAAGACCCGCCGCGGCGAGATGGAGGAGGCGGCCCGCATCAGCCGCACCATCGTCGAAGAGGCGATGACCGGCAAGAAGGCGATCCTCTCGGCAGACGCCGCGACGGACGAACGGTTCGGCATGGCCGAATCGATCGCTCAGTTCCAGATCCGCTCGATGATGTGCGTCCCGCTGCTCGACAGCGAGGGAGAGCCGCTCGGCGTCATCCAGATCGACACGCTCAACCAACGCAGCCGGTTCACCGAGGACGACCTCGACGTCCTCGCCGCGGTGGCGAGCCTAGCGTCGGTCGCCGTCGACAACGCCCGGATGCACGACGAGGTCATCTCGCAACGCGCCTTGCAACGCGACCTCGAGTTGGCGACCCGCATGCAGCGGGCCCTGCTGCCGTCGACGCCCCCTAACACGATCGGCTACACGTTCTTCGACTACTACGACTCGGCCCGGCAGGTCGGCGGTGACTACTACGACTACATCAACTTGCCCGGCGGCCGCTTCGCGGTGATCCTCGGCGACGTCGCCGGCAAGGGCGTGGCCGCCGCGATCGTCATGGCCCGCCTTTCGAGCGACGTGCGCTTCGCCCTGGCGACCGAGCCCGATTTGGCCAAGGCCGTCCAGTACGTCAACCGGGCGTTCGCCGCCCAGGGGCTCGACGACCGTTTCGTGACGATGATCTTTACGATTGTCGACCCGGCGACCAACGAGGTGACGCTCGCCAACGCCGGCCACATGCCGCCGATCCTCCGCCGCGTGAATGGCGAGGCGGTCGAGGTCCACGAGGAGATCACCGGCCTGCCGATCGGCGTCATCGACGACTTCGAGTTCGAGTCGGCCACGATCACCCTCGAGCCGGGCGAGTCGCTCACCATCTACACCGACGGCTTCAGCGAGGCGATGAACGCCGACCGCGACCTCTACACGACCGAGCGTCTGATCGAGCAGGTCAAGCTCGCGGCCGTCAGCGTCGCCGACCTGGGGCAGCACGTGCTGGACGACGTCAAGAAGTTCGTCGACGGTTTCGACCAATCCGACGACATGTGCCTGTGCGTCTTCGGCCGCGACGCCGTTTAGCGTTTTGTCTCGCGCAGAGACGCGGAGACGCAGAGCGATGAAGGCGAGCCGGCGACGCAAGTCGTCGGAGTGTCTCACGCCAAGACGGGAAGGCGCAAAGCAGCGCTATCCAGCAGCTGAGCCGCGACCGTCAGGGAGCGACCAACCGACTCCGATGGTGGTTGGAAATCGACGAGCATCTACATCATGCCAAACCTTGACTGTTTTGAGGCCCTGGAGTGCGGCCTTCAAGAAATTGGGCTGTACGAGGATGCAAGCTGGCTTCGCCAGACGCGTACGGATGCCTACACAACTTCGTCAGAAATGCTTGGCGAACTCGGCGCGATGGTGCGACGGATCCACAAAGTCATTCCCGATAACGCAACCGATAATCTGACTGGCATCTTTTCAGATTGCGAGCTGGCAGTGCGTCTGGTGTGGCCTGAGTACAACTTAACGGAATCGTGATTGGTCGCTCCCTGACGGTCGCGGTTCGGCTTTGCTTGCTGCTTCGCGCCTTAGCGTGAGCCCCCTCTGCGTCTCCGCGTCTCTGCGCTAGACAATCATTCCCCCGCCGCGCCGAGCGACGCCAAGAACTCGCTCATCTCGCCGGCGGCGTGGGCGTCGCCTTGGGCGCGGGCCTGGTCGATGCCGTCGCGCAAGTAGGTGCGGGCCTCGTTCACTCGGTCGAGGCGCGCCAGTTGTTGAGCGGCCATGAAGTAGGCGGGGACGTACGGCGTCGCGTCCTTCGTCAACTCGGCAAACCGAGTGAGGCTCGCGTCGTGGTCGCCTTCCTTGTCGAGCTCCATCGCTAGGCTGTAGCGCAGGAACGTGTCGGTCGGGTCGTCGGCGAGCATCGTCTCGATCTTTTCGCGTCGGGTCATGGCGCCGCCGAGGGGTAGGGGGTTAGAAGTCGCCTGCGAACCGGAGCACCTGGCTGCCGTCCGCTTCGATAAGATAGAGGGCGCCGTCGGGCCCGAAAGCCATCGCGACGGGCGCCGCCGCCTCGGCGACCTGGACAGCGGTCGCCGTTGCGAAGCCGTCGGCGCCGACACGGGCGTCGAGGCGATAGACGCCGTCGTGGTCGAGCGCGTACAGCCGCGGTTCGCTCGGCCGGGCGACTGCGCCATAAGCCAGGGCGGTTGGCTCCTTGAGACCGGTCACCAAGATGGCGTCGGTCGCGGCGGCGTTGGGCTTTTCGGGGTCGAGAAAAAGCAATGCGTGGCCGACTTGTCCCTGTGTGAGCGCCGCGAGGTAGCCCAATCGGTTGGTCGCGAGGCCAATGAAGTCGCCGCTCGTCTCGACGCGACGAATCTCGGTAAGGCGATCGGCGAGACGGCGGCAGCGCCAGAGGGCGCCGTCGCCGATCGCGTAGACGAACTCCCCGATGGGAGCGAGCGCGGTGAACCGATGCAGCGGAGTCGCCGCCTCGGCGACGGACCGTTGCGTGGCGGGCAGGGCGGGGCGTTCAACGGCGTACGCCGCGATCGCTGTGTTCGCGACATACAAGGAGCCGTCGGCCGACCAGGCGAGCGCCGCCGGCGCTGGGGCAACGCCATCGGCGAGCGTCACCGCGCCCTGCCGCATTTCGCCGAGCAGCACCACCGCGGTGACACGGCCGGCGCCCGCTTCGGCGACGACGAGTTCGATCCCGCCACGCGGCCCTTCACGGACCGCGATCGCTGCCGGGTTGTCGAGGCCGTCGAGGGCGACGGTCGGCTCGGCGGCCATTGCGCCACCAGCCATCCCGACAAACGCGACCGCCCAGGCGAGCCGCTTACGCGCTCGGTGCGGCGTGGACATGCTGGGCCTCGAAGGCGGTGATCTTGTCCTCGTTCTCAAGCGTCAGGCCGATGTCGTCCAGCCCGTTGAGCAGACAGTGGCGGCGGAACGGGTCGACGTCGAACGACAGGCTGAGCCCGTGCTCGTCGGTGAGCGTTTGCGACGTCAGGTCGGCCGTCAGCTGATAGCCCCCCGCGTCGTTGGCGTGCTTGGCGGCCCGCTGGAAGAGGTCCTCGACCTGTTCCTCGCTGAGCACGATCGGCAGCATGCCGTTCTTGAAGCAGTTGTTATAGAAAATGTCGGCGAAGCTCGGCGCGACAATGACGCGGAAGCCGTAGTCCTCCAGCGCCCAGGGGGCGTGCTCGCGGCTCGAGCCGCTGCCGAAGTTGCGGCGTGTGAGGAGCACGCTCGCGCCCTTCGCCTCGGGCTTGTTGAGCTCGAAGTCGGGGTTCTCGACGCCGTTCTCATCCGCCCGCCAGTCCCAGAAGAGGAACTGACCGAAGCCGGTCCGCTCGATCCGCTTGAGGAACTGCTTGGGGATGATCTGATCGGTGTCGACGTTCGCCCGATCCATGGCGACGGCGAGACCGGTGTGGGTGGTGAAGGGGGTCATCGATTGCGGAGTTCGGATTTCGGATTGCGGATTGGGCGGGTTAGCCACAAGAAACCTAGCTGTGTTGAAGCGATCGTTGTGACGCACGCAAGCGTAATTAACGACACTGCGTCCGCTTCTCCAGCATTAATGGATAACAATGCAAACAAGCCGTTAATCAGTACAACGACAACGGACGCTAATCCCCAGACGAATGGATGGAAGCTCTCATTGCGTTCTACACAACACTCATAGGCGATAGCCAAGCTTCCACTGAGTAGGAGTAGCAAGCCGGTCAATAGACACGCCGTTGATAGTGAATCCCAGCGGCCTCCAGTAGCCCATGCCAAACCGAAGAGGCTTAGACCTATCCAGGTGTGGGCAGGATGGCATGTCAGGAGGGACATCGAACTATTTGAGGTCGAGGTGTTTTACGGGCACGAGCCGATGGCCGAGCATATCAACGGCGGCTTTGGACTGTTCTAAAGGGATATAGCCTAGCAGGGGTTCGTAGCCGCCGTCGGCCTCGTCCATCTCGATGAACAAGACTTCCGACGCAATCGCTTCAAAGCCTTCGATCTCGATCTTCACAGGGCCGCATACCTGCCCGGCGATCGTCGATTGATTCGCCATGTGCAGCGTCTCGTTACGATTGATCGGGAAGCTGCCGAGCTTGTCTTTCCAGGAGTTCGGCAAAGTGAGATGCGAAGCGCCCGTGTCAACCATCGCGGCGCATTCGAAGCGCTGTTCTGGAAAGGCGAAGTTGCCGACGGTGATTTGCGCGACGATACGTCCCATCAAGTTGCTCCCCACTCCCGAACATCGACGAAGTGCCCCGCACACGCGGCGGCGGCGGCCATCGCGGGGCTCACCAGATGCGTCCGGCCGCCGCGGCCTTGGCGGCCCTCGAAGTTGCGGTTGCTGGTCGAGGCGCAGCGCTCGCCGGGGGCGAGCTTGTCGGGGTTCATTGCGAGGCACATGCTGCAGCCAGCCTCGCGCCATTCAAAGCCGGCTTCGGTGAAGATCTTGTCGAGGCCTTCCTCTTCGGCCTGACGCTTCACCACGCCGCTGCCCGGCACGACCATCGCGCTGACGCGGTCAGAGACCTTGTGCCCCTTGGCGACCGCGGCGGCCGCGCGAAGGTCCTCGATGCGACCGTTGGTGCAGCTGCCGATGAACACCCGATCGATCATCAGGTCGGTGATCGGCGTGCCGGCCGCGATGTCCATGTATTCCAGCGCGGCGGCGGTGGTCTTTTGGTCGGTCGGGTCGCTGAAGTCGGCCGGGTTGGGCGCCTTGTCGTTCACCCCAACGACCTGTCCCGGGTTGGTGCCCCAACTCACCTGCGGCGGGATGTCCGCGCCATTGAACTTGAGCGACTTGTCGTACTTCGCGCCCGGGTCGGTCGGCAGCTCACGCCAACGCGCGACCGCCTCGTCCCATGCGGCGCCTTGCGGGACGTGCTTCTTGTCCTTGAGGTAGGCGAAGGTCGTCTCGTCCGGGGCGATCATCCCGGCGCGGGCGCCCGCCTCGATCGACATGTTGCAGACCGTCATGCGGCCTTCCATCGAAAGACCGCGGACGACGTCGCCGGTGAACTCGAGACAGTAGCCGGTGCCGCCGGACGTCGTGAGCTGCCCGATCAGGTAGAGC
Organism: Botrimarina colliarenosi; assembly: GCF_007859955.1. GTDB lineage: Bacteria > Planctomycetota > Planctomycetia > Pirellulales > Lacipirellulaceae > Botrimarina > Botrimarina colliarenosi. Next base: position 33,214 of record NZ_SJPR01000007.1, on the reverse strand, counting down.
ACCATGTCCTTGGCGGTGACGCCGGGGCCGAGCTCGCCATCGACCCGCAGCTCCATGGTCTTGGGCTTCGACTGCAGCAGCGTCTGCGTCGCCAGGACGTGCTCGACCTCGCTGGTGCCGATGCCGAACGCCAGCGCGCCGAACGCGCCGTGCGTGCTGGTGTGGCTGTCGCCACAGACGATCGTCATGCCGGGCTGGGTGTAGCCCAACTCGGGGCCCATCACGTGGACGACGCCCTGGTTGACGTGGCCCAGGCCGTAGTAGGTGATGCCGAAGTCGGCGCAGTTCTTCGTCAGCGTGTCGATCTGCGTCTTGCTGACGAGGTCGACGATCGGCAGGCTGCGGTCAGTCGTGGGGACGTTGTGGTCGGCCGTTGCGACGGTCCGTTCGGGTCGCCGCACCTGGCGGCCGGCGAGCCGGAGCCCCTCAAACGCCTGGGCGCTGGTGACCTCGTGGACCAGTTGCAGGTCGATATAGAGGACCGTTGAGCGTCCCGCCTCGGCGTGGACGACGTGTTGGTCCCAGATCTTCTCGAACAGCGTACGCGGGGCAGACATCGCGGGCAGGGGCAACCGGTAAGGGGCGGAAACACTCGACAGACCCTCAGTTTACGGCGCCGGTTCGCGCGGCGGTAGTTGCAGCCCATCGGTAGTTGTCTGAGCCACCGTAACCGTCTGAGCCGTGGGCGCGAGCCCTCGGAGTGAAGCTGGTACCCGCCACACTCCGAGGGCTAGCGCCCACGGCTCAGACGGTTCGAGATCGGCACGTTTTTCTGGAGGTTTTTCTTGACGCCCCAAGTGGAGGTGTTAATTTGTCCACTATTCCAGAACCCCCCGACCCTCAAGGTCCTTCGCAATGCGACACTGGCTCTTAACCAGCACGACCTACGGGACCTGGCTGCCCGGCGACGCCCGGGGATCGGTAACGTCCGTCCGCGACTACCGGACCACGGACGGCGACCGTAGGGTTCGCGTTGAGCACGACCGCCATGGCGAGTTGTGGGAGGCGCCGATCCCGAAGCTGGCGCAATGCGCTACGGCGCAGATGGCTCGCTCCGCCGTCTGGCTGAACGCCCAGCACGCCTCCCTTGTCACTGAATCTTTTGTCGCCACCGCCGCGTATCGCGGATGGACACTCCACGCTTCGTCGGTCATGGCGAACCATTTTCACGTTGTGGCCAGCGCTCCTCCCGACGTGCGAGCCGAGAAGTTGCTGCGAGACTTCAAAGCCTACGCCAGCCGGGCGCTGAACCAGCACGCCGGCAGTCAAGGCGCTGATCTCTGGTGGACGCGGAGCGGTTCGCGCCGCCCGTTGTGGGACGTCCGTGCGCTTGATCGAGCCGTGAACTACGTGCTCAACCAACAAAAGCCGCTGTGCGTCTGGAATCAACCACCCGAAAACGTCTGAGCCGTGGGCGCGAGCCCTCGGTGGGAGCCGGGTACTCACTTCCCACCGAGGGCTCGCGCCCTCGGCTCAGGCCCGAAGGGTTGGTAAGTTGCATCGGTATTCCTCACACCGCGGCGGCTTCAATCGCGGCGGCGGCCATCGCCTTTCGCTCGGGGCACGCCTTGCAGTTCCACCAATCGGCGGCCCGCTCGGGGGACCATTCGTCGTCGAGTTGCACGTCCACGAGCGCCCGACGGAGTTGCTCGACCGTCTGGAAGCGGTCCTCGGGGTCCTTCTCGAGGCACCGCAGGATCACTTCTTCGAGCTCGATCGCCAGCAGCGGGTTGTGCTCCCGTGGGGTCACGACCTCTTCCGAGGCGTGGGCGATGATGACCTTCACGACCTGTTCGTACGGAAAGGGCGACTTACCTGTCAGCAGGTAGTAGAGGACACAGCCCAGCGAATAAATATCGCTGCGGGCGTCCGCTTCACGCTCGCCGGTTGCCTGTTCGGGGGACATGAACATCGGCGACCCGGTGATCGCACCTTCCTGCGTGAGGAAAGCGCCCGCGGTCCCTTCGGTTTCGACGCCTGTTGGCTTGGCGAGGCCGAAGTCGAGTAGCTTCGCGACGTCGAACTCGCCGCCGCGGTACGAGCAGAAGATGTTCGCCGGCTTGATATCGCGGTGCACCAGCCCGATGCCGTGCGCCTCGGAGAGGGCGCGGCAGACTTGGTCCATGAGGTAGACAACCCGCGCAGCGGGCAGCGCGCCTTCCTGCTCGATCAGTTCGCCCAGGTTGTGGCCGGGAAGGTACTCCATCACGTAATAGAAGGTGCCGTCATCGGTGCGGCCATAGTCGTAAATGTCGATCGAGTTCCAGTGCGACAACTTGGCGGTCGACCGGACCTCGCGCTCAAAGCGGGCCATGTTGCGTTTGTCGCCCGCCTTGTCGGGCCGGATCACCTTGATCGCACAGGGGCGCTTCATCATCTGGTGCTCGGCCAGATAGACCTCGCCCATCCCGCCCGAGCCGAGCAGCTGTTTCAGCCGGTACTGGCCGAGCTGCTTGGCGGCGAACGCCTCGCGCCGCAGGGTGTTGATCGTGTAGACGCCCACCACCGCGATGAACAGCGCGAAGAGCATCTCCAAGGCTTGCTCGGTGATGTAGTCGCCGTAGCCGCCCCGTGAGAGGCAGGCTTGGAAACCGGTGCAGACCGTCTTCTGGAAGTAGATCACCGCGATCGGCAGCGCCGCCGCCGGCAGCAGGAAGCGGAGCGCGCGGCGCCAAGTGTTCGGGATGAACAAGGCGTAGATGAAGATCAGCAGCAGCCAGGGGCCGACGACGACGGGCAGGTGGCTGCCCATCTCCATGTTGGCCGCGGCGTGGAGGCGGTGTTGCGTGATCAGCGTGAAAAACGCCGCCGCGACGCCGAAGATCGACCACTCGGCGATCCGCAGCGGGGCGAGGGTCAGTCGTTTGGACCTGGCGAGGCCGAGGGCGATCAAGCCGGTGAACAGCGTCGCAGCGACCTGGGCGTAGAAGACGAGCATGCCTCCCGCCGCCGTGGAGAACGTCTGGTCCCAGTACAGGAGCCCTCGGACCAGGAACGCCACGTAGCCGAACGTGAACAACGCGGCGGCAAGCAGCAACCGCCGTTGCAGGATGTCGCGCGTCTCGCTGCTCAGGTGGAGGCTGCCCCCCTCAACGAGCCGGACCAGGCCGCGCGCGGCGGCGCTGATGGCGCCCGAGCCGCGGGAGCCCGAGTCCTTCGCGTTCGAGGCGTTGGCGCCGGCTCGGATAGCCGACAACATGCCGACCGGAGCGGCGACGGTTTCAGCGTTATCGATCGATTCAGCCGGCACAGCCGCGGCTCCCATAGAGTCGTCCTCCCCGCCACGGGCGATGGCTTCGCCCTAAGGGCGTGGCGACAGGGACTGGCGGCGGCGTCGAACTCCCCGTTCGGAAGCCGACACGTCACCGATCCCTAGTGGACGCAGCTAGATGGTAGCTGGTTCGCCACGAAACGGGCAGCTATCAACCCAATCGGGGGGCACAACGCCACGCCGACGGTGAAACGGGGCACGCTCCGGCGCCTCACTACGGGACTTGGCTACGCACCTTTGGCTACGCGGCCCGGCGTCGGGGGAGGAGGGCGTTCGCCCGAGCGGCCACCTCCGGCAGCGGGATCTCCCGCCACTCGCTGCTGGGGTCGTCGCCTTCGCCATCGATGCGACGCAGGACGAGCGTCCCCGGGTGGCACATCCGCGGCACGTAGAACCACGCGGGGCCGAGGGCCTCGTCCGACGCGTCCCGCGACAGCAGCAGCAGGTCGGTGTCGGCCAGCGAATTGGCCTCCGAGGCGAGCGACGCCCCCAAGCGGCCCGGTGTGAGACGCACCTTGGCGCCGACGCCGACCAACCGCCGATAGGCGGCGACCAGTGGCATCGACGGGGCCTCGGCGGGGCGGTCGTCGAACAGGTCGAGGGCCGTGTACTTAACCGGCTCGCCCTTCGCTTGCTTGACCAGTAGGTCGAGCAGCTGGGCGGTCGAGTCGACCGACTCGAGACCGACCTCGACAACGCGGCGGATGGCGTGCTGCTTCGCCAGGCGCAGCAACTGCCTCTCGGGCGTTGGCTTCGAGAAGAACGCGCGACGCGCGTACCTGAATAGATCGCCGACCGCCATGGCGCCTTCCGTGCGTGCCAATCCTGTGGATCGTCGCGTCCCTGCGACTCACCCTAGTAATCGACACGGCGGCCGCGGCGATACAGCGGAAGTCGCCCCCGCGAGGCGGGCCGGCGAGGGCCGATGAGAAAGCGTGACGGCTGCGGAAGCGGCGCCCGCCCGGCGGCCTTTTGGGGCGTTTCAGCTGGCGGGGTCGTCGTCGTCCGAGTTGTGGATCGCCACGGGAATAGCCACAGCGGTGCCAATCACGCCGGCGACGAACAGCGGGTTGGCGAGCAGCCGCTTGCTGTGACTTACCGTGTTCTGGACGCCCGTCCCCGCGTACCGCTGCCCGCGGGCGACTTCCCCTTGCTCCACCAGGAGCACGGCGGGGGTCGCATTTGGCGGCGCCGCCTGGGCGGTCCAACTCCGGACGAGCAGGGCCGCTTTGTCGCTCTCAAGTCTGGCGACGCCATGGACGCCTTTGAAGGCAAACCCGCCGTCGGCGTTGGTTTTGGCTTCCGCCTCGCGGCCGTCGGCCAAGGTGAGCTGCACCTTGGCGCCAGCTTCGGGCTTACCGGTCGCCCCGACGAGTTGGCCGATCAGCAAGCCGTCCGCTTGCAGGGCGACATCGATCGCCAGGGGAGCGGACGCTACGGGCTCGGCAGCGGCCTTCGAGCGGACGGCGTCCTGGGCAGTCGCCAGCGATGGCGCGAGCAGGACAGCCATGCTGAGGAGGCTGCGGAGAAACGGCTGGATAACGAGGCGGGTCGACATGGGACTTGTGGCTCCCGGACGGTCTGTAGAGTCGGTTTCGCGCGAACGCGGCCGGGACCGTAGCGGAGAGCGGAAGGAACCCCAATAGCAAACCCCGCCTGCCGGATGCCGGCAGGCGGGGTTGGTGGTTCATCCTTCTAACGTATCTCGGAGCCGCGTTCTCACGGGCTGGCCGGATCGTCGTCGTCGGCGAGGGCGAGCGGCACGGCGATCGCCGTGGCGATGCCGGCGGCCACCAGGATCGGGTGCTCACGCATCCAACCGAGGACGCCAGCGCCACGTCCACCCGGGGGGCAGCTCGCCGGCGGACAGCCGGCGGGCCCACAGTACTGGCCGTTGACGATTTCGTCGCCCGTGACGATCAGGGCCGACTGGTTGGCGGCGGGAGGAGCGGTGTTCGGCGCCCACAGGCGGTACGACACGACGCCACCTTCCGAAACCACTTGGTAGAGCCCGCCACGCAGCCCCTGCACGGCAAACACGCCCTGCTCGTCGGTGACGGTCGAGGCGACTTCGTTACCGGCTTGCTGCAGCGAAACCGCCGACGTAGTGAGCGGGGCGCCCTGGGCGTTCACCACCTTGCCGGTGAACAAGCCACCTTCGGCAAGCGCGATGTCGGCGATCGCGGGAACGGCGACCGGAGTCGTCGCGAGCGCGGGCTGGGCGACCATTCCAACGCAGGCCACTACGGCGGCGACGCGTTGAGCGATTACGATCTTCATGACTCGTCTCTCTCCTTAGTGACGGAAGTCGTCCTAGTGACGCCAATGGAGGCGCCGCGCTCGGTACGATTTAAGCGGCCGCAAAGAGAGACCGCATCAAAGACTTTTCCTACCTCCGCTTTCGGCATGGGTTCTGAGCCAAATCCAGTCTTTCTCTCAACTCTTTAACCGGAAAAGTCAGCGTCGGTTGCTGGCGCCCCGTCGCGACGCGTTCAACACGCCGGGCCACGCCCGAAAATGCTGTAGAAACGCCTGTTCGGGCGACCCCAACGTAGCGGCAAGCCGTTCCGACACCGCCGCGGGGGGCTCCAATCGCCGCAGCGACGCCAGCGTCGCCCACAGCTGCATCGCCGCGATCGGAGGGCCGTGCAACAGCAGGTGCGTCCATGCCCAGGCGTACCGGTAGTCGACCTCGGTCATCTGGGCCAGGTCGTGTTTCGACTCGAGCGACGCCAGCGTTAGCAGCCGACCGCGCGCCGCGTCCGCGACAACCGCGTCGAGGTGCCCCGGGCCCCGGGCACGCTCGTTGGTCGAGGGTTCGAAGTACTCGGCCAGGCCTTCGTCGAGCCACAGCGGCACCATCGCCAGGTCGCCGTGAAGCAACGCGTGGGTGCACTCGTGGCGGAGATCGATCGCCAGCTCGCGGTGCCGGTAGGCATAGATCACCGCCCGGCGTTGGGTTTGATAGTACAGGGCGCGGCGGTAGGGGGCGTCGGGATGCCGCTCGGCAATTAGCGCGCGGTGCTGCTGGGCGTCGCCGAGCAGCAATACCTCGACCTGGGTTTGGCACGGACCCAGCGCCAGCACGCGCCGCAGCTCTTGCTCGAGGCGCGACAAATCGGCTTCGGCGAGCAACCGATCGTCCAGCCGAAACGCGGAGCGGCAGATGAACGGGCCGAGCTGCCGTTGATCGACCCAAACCGGCTCGGCGGCGGCGAGCGAAGAACGACCCGCCAGCAAGCTAGCCCCGGCGGCGAGTCCAGCGGCCAGCGCCTGCCGACGCGTGATCGGTCCTGCCGATCGGCGGCCCGGCATCAGGCGGCGCTCCGGGCGAACAGCGACCAACCCCGGCGGGGACGGCGGACTTGTGTCGGGCCCGCCGCGACGCTGCGTCCCTCGGCGACCGCGAGGGGGTTTTCACAACACCAGAGCCGCGCCGCTTCTTCGCCAACGAGTTGTTCCGCCGCGCGGTAGGCGTCGCCGAGACGCGGCCGCCGACGCGTCGGGCTGTGCCCGTCGGTTGAGAGAAAGTGAATCATGCCGCGTGTCGCCATCCGCTCGGCCATCGCTTGGCTCTTCGGGCCGAAACCGCCGATCAGGCTCCCGGCCGTGACCTGCATCAGACAGCCGTAACCGACCAGCGAGTCGATGAGGTCCTGGCGAGCGAGCAGGCCGGCATTCCGCTCCGGATGCGACAACACGCCCACCATGCCCAGCCTCTCAAGCGAGTCGAGCACCGGTTCGAGCGGGAAGTAGAGCTCGTGCGGCAGCTCGAGCAGCACGTGGCGGCGGTGATCGCCGAGCGACACCACCGCGCCCGACTCGAGCCCCGCGATGAGGTTGTCTTCGATGCGGACATCGGCGCCGGGCAGCACCCGGAGCGGGATGTCGTGCCGCCGGAGCTCGGCCTGGAGCTCGGCGGTCCGTCGGCGGATTTCGTCGCCGTGGTTGTGTTCGAAGGCGCCGAGCTGGTGGGGCGTGACGACAATCGTCTCGACCCCTTGAGAGACCGACAAGCGCGCCATCGCGAGCGACGCCTCGAGGTCGGCGGCCCCGTCATCAATCCCTGGCAACAGGTGGCAATGGATATCGACGAGTCCGTTCATCGCGGGAGGTTCCATCCGAGGGGGGCGTCCGCCAGCGCGGCCCGACGCGGCGCGGAGTGTAGGGACGCCTCCCCAGCGAGGGAAGCCGAAACTCTCGCCCCTCGCCACCGCCGTATCCCGCGGCCTACATCCCCAGGGGCCAATCCGTGAGCAGCTCGACTCCCGATTCCGTCACGACATAGTTCTGTTCCAACCGCAAGCCGTGGCGGAGGTCGTCGTGGTAGAGGCCCGGCTCGGCGGTGAAGTAGTCGCCGACCTCGAAGGTGTCGTCCCAGTTGGGGTTTAGGTGGGGCGCCTCGTGCGGCGCGAGGCCGACGCCGTGGCCCAGGTGGTGGTTGAACACGCCAGGCCCGGCGTCTGCTAGCATCTTTACCGACTCGTTGAAAACGTCCTGGCACTTCACGCCGGGGCGGACCTTTGCCTCGATCATCGGGAAGACCGCCGCGAGCCGCTCGTGCGCCTTCCGTTGCAGATCGGTCGGCTCGCCGACCGCGATCGTGCGGGCGTTGTCGGTGAAGTAGCCGCGGTAGCCGACGCCGAGGTCAAGGATCCACATTTCGCCCGCCTCGGCCGCTCGGTCCCGCGGGGCGCCGCCGCGTGCGTTCGCGCGAAAGTCCTGCCCGAAGTAGGTCAACGGCTCGCCGAGCGTCCTTACGGCGACCGTCTGCAGTTCGTTGTAGAGGTCGAGTTCGTTAAGGCCCGGCTCGATGATTTCGCGGGCGCGGGCGTACATCGCCTCGTTCGCCTGATTGGCGCGGGCCATCAGGGCGAGCTCGTCGGCGGCCTTCTTGCGACGCAGCCGGAAGAGGACCGGATCAAAGTCGATCCAGTCTCCCGCCAGGGCGGAGAAGAGCGATTGCGGCGCCAGCGAAAACTCGCACGCGGCGCGGTTCGGCGCCGAGCTGAACGTATCCAGAAGCGTCAGGATGGCGTCGTGGCGCTGTTCGCTAGCGTCCCGCATTGTTGAAAGCCGCTTCTCTTCGTAGGCGCATACCTTGTCCGCTAGGGCGGGCGTCTCGACCTTCCGGCTCGGCATCACCAGCGTGACACGCCCCTCGTCGTCGATCGACGCCGCCGGCTGGAAGAGCGGCCCGACATACGCGCCCGTCAGCCACTGAATCGATTCGGGACGCAGCAGCACGGCCATCCCGCATTTGAGCCGCTTCAGTTCGGCGACGAGGCGATCTTGGCGGGCTTTCAGTGCGACGGAATCAATCACAGCGTTTCCTTCGTTGAGGACTCTCGTTGGATCGGTGGGGCCGGCTGACGCAAGCCTCCGCCGCCATTGTCGCAGCGAGACGCTGCGGATGGAGAGGGGGTCGGCTCGCCCCGTTCGGCGGGGCGGTCGCGTCGTTAGAATCTCAATACGAGACGCAACCCTAGCCCTTTCGTCTCAGGTAGAGACTTCCGATCCGGTTCTCTTCGGCATTCCACCGCTCGTGGCTTGATGCAAAGTCGGTACCTGTCCCCCAATACGGCGGTGATAGCGGCGGATTATCCGGCCTGGGGAAGTCTTGGCACGTGATCTGCAAGACAAGTGCGTGCGAGTCCCTAATCCCCCTTGCGACGGCGGAGCCGTCATCGCAGAGCACCGGAGAGCCAAGCCATGCTAGTACTGAGCCGCAAAGCCGGAGAGCAGATCCAGATCGGCAACGACATCACCATCGAGGTGCGTCGTGTTTCTGGAAACCGAGTCGCCCTCGCCGTACAGGCGCCGCGCGACGTGCGGATTCTGCGGAGCGAGTTGAAGGAGTCCGCCCTCGGGTTCGATGGCGACGAGGAGGAGACGACGATGACGATCAAACTCAGCGATCTGTGCCCTCAGACCGCGGTTTCGGCCTGATTCGCGGCGGTTGCACTCGCCTTGACCGCTTAACGCGATCCTCGTAGCGTCCGCAGTCCGGCGTCGTGTCGTCTCCCGAGTCCGCTGCAGTGCGGGCCCGCGTACGTCGGGTCTCCCGCCCGCTGTATGCCGTCCCGGTGACCTGCCGCACGCGACCAACGCCGGCGACCCTAGCGCTCTTCGTCGTCGCGATTGCGCTCGCCGGCGGCTGTGCGAGCCACGAGAAGTGGATCGAACGGCGCCCGCCGGACCAGCCCTTCGCGTCGAGACTGTTTTGGTCGACGGCAGCGCAACCCGAACTGTCGGCCGCCACGCTGGCGGTCGCGCAGCCACGGGGGCTCGATCCAGCGGACTCCGCGCAGCGTGAGCAGCTGCTAGCACTTCTCGAGCAGGAAGCGCACAGCCGGCTTTCTCCCGACCTCGAGTTCGCCCTCAGCGAGCTCGCTGCCGCCCAGGCCCAGGAGCACGCCGAGACCGACCCCGACGCGGCCGTCGGCTTCTATGCCGAATCGCTCGTCCACGGCTACCGGGCCCTCGCCGCCGACGAGCGCCAGCGGATCCCCGGCACGACCCGGCGCTACAACGAATCGCTCGAAGCCCTCCTGCGGATCCTCCGCGAACGCGACCAGGTCCGGCCCGGCGCCTTGGTGCCGTTGCCCCTGACGCACAGCGCCTGCTCGATCGCGATCGAGCTCCACAGCAAGCGATGGACCGAGGCCGACTTCCAAGGCTTCGAGTTCGCCGGCGACTTCCAGGTCCTCGCCCTGCGGAACCATTACCACACCAGCGGCGTGGGGACCCCGCTGATCGGCGTCCGCTTCCACCCGGACCGTGACCACCCGCAAGACAAGTACTACCCGCGGAAGCTCTGCTACCCCCTCACCGCGGTCGCCCGCGCCGAGAGCTACCCGCCGTCGCTTGCGGCGCCGGAGGGGGGCGTGCGGCTCGTCCTCGAGCTGCACGACACCACCGACCACGAGACGTTCGATCTCGCCGGCCAACGCCGGCCGCTCGAGACCGACCTCACGACGCCGCTGGCGTACTACCTCGACCAGCCCGACCTCCACGAGAAAGACGTCTCGACCATCGGCCTCTTGCAGCCCGACAGCGTCAAGCCGCTGGAGGGGCTCTACCTGCTCGAGCCCTACGACCCCGACCGTATCCCCGTGGTGATGGTGCACGGCCTCTGGTCAAGTCCCGCCACCTGGATGGAGATGTTCAACGACTTGCGGAGCGACCCCCGCGTCCGCAGCCGCTACCAGTTCTGGTTCTATCTCTACCCGACCGGCAACCCGTTCTGGGTCAGCGCCGCCAAGATGCGGACCGACCTGGCGCAGCTCCGCACCACCTTCGACCCCGGCGGCCGGGCTTTCGCGCTCGACCAGACCATCCTTGTCGGCCACAGCATGGGGGGGCTCATCTCGCGTCTCCAGTCGGTCGATAGCGACCACGAATTCTGGCGGCTCGTCAGCGACCGGCAGTTCGAAGAACTCGACGCCGACCCCGAGGTGCGCGACTACTTATCGAACCTTTTCTACTTCCAGCCCAGCGCGTCGGTGCAGCGGGTCGTCACGATCGGCACGCCCCACCGCGGCAGCCGCTTCGCCAACGGCTTCACGCAATGGGTCGGCGCCAAGCTGATCGCCTTCCCGATGCAAGAGATGGCGAAGCGGCAGGAGCTGTTCCGCCGCAACCCGGGCTTCTTCCACCCGCGGATGGCGGCCCGCGTCATGACGAGCATCGACTCGCTGTCGCCCGAGTCGCCGATGCTCCACGCCCTGCTCGCCGCCAAGCCAGGCCCGTGGGTCCGCTACCACAACGTGGTCGGCGACCAGCCGCGCAGCGGGCTCACCGGTTGGTTCAGCTCACGGGGCGACGGCGTCGTGTCGCTCGACAGCGCGCGGCTCGACGACCTGCCGCAACTCGCCTCGCAGATCATCGTCCCCGAGGACCATGTCACGCTGCACCGCCACCCGCAGAGCATCGCCGAGGTGCGGCGGGTGCTGATGGAGCACCTGGCGTCGCTCGGGCCGAACCGCTACGCCGACCTCAACGCCGAGATCCGCAACCTACCGCCGGTGATCGACCAGCGACCGGTGCGGCTGGTGAGCGGCGTGATGGACTAGCGCGGCGGGGCCAACGGGGGTCCGCGCCGGGTGGCCAAATCGGTCCTTTTTTGGAACGCGGCCCCGAACGGGGCGCAAGGTCGCTCCAACAATTCGGTTTCGCGCACGTGGCCAAATCGGGGGTTGAGACCCGTCTCGCCGTTGGAAGAGTCCGCCGGGGCGCCGGGTGATCTGAGGCGCCTTTGGCGTTTCAAGCCGATGCGGATATCGGGGAGGATGAATCAGCCCGAGGAGTGTCGGGCCGGTGCGGCTTCGAAAAACTTCCGAGATCGCCGAGACCGACTAAGCGAGGTCGGCGCCTGGTCGGGCAACGCGATCAGATTGACCGCATACGCTTACGCCCGAGGTCTCGCCGGCGAGGGGCCACCTCGGCGAGTTCGCCGTCGGACGGAGTCCTCTTTCTTCAACGGACGGAGCGAAGCGATGTCAGCAGCCGCAAGCGAGCCGAAGCAGATCGCCTAAACAGGTCAAGAACTGGGCGAAGTATAACGAGTTGCTGATCAGCCGGGGCGATATCACGCTCTGGTTCTCGGACGAGGTGATCGACGCCTGGGAGCACGAGAACGCCGAGAAGCGAGCGGGCCACCCGTTCGTCTACAGCGACTTGGCGATCGAGACCCTGCTGACGATCCGTGAGTTGTTCCGGCTGTCCTACCGCCAGACCGAAGGCTTCGGCCAGGCTTTGGCGAGGCTGATGAATGCCGACATGCCGATCCCCGACTACATCAGCCTGCAGAAGCGGGCGGTGGGGCTGGGCGTCTCGATCGATGTGGTCGTCGACTCAACGGGCCTGAAGGTCTTCGGCGGCGGCGAGTGGAAGGTTAAGAAGCACGGCGCCGGCAAGTGACGAACGTGGCGGAAGCTGCTCTTGGCATTTGATCCTTCGACCCACCTGATCCTGGCCGAGTCGCTCACCGAGAGCGGCGCCACGGACGCCTCGCAGGTCGAGCCGCTGGTCGAGCAAATCGACGCGGAGGTCGAGACGTTCTACGGCGACGGGGCGTACGACGGCTGGGCCGTGCGGGACTACCTGAACAGCGAGTCGATCCACCAGATCATCCCGCCGCGGAAGAACGCCAGGATCAAGCAGCATGGCAACAGCTCGGCCGACCCGCTGGAGCGGGACGAGAGCGTGCGGCAGATCCGACGCGACGGAAAGCAGGCGTGGAAGGAGTCGATCGGCTACCTCCGCCGCAGCCTCGGCGAGACCGCGATGAGCCGGCTGAAAGCCAACTGCGGCGACCGCCTCAAGAACCGCACCCTCCCCAACCAAGCGACCGAGGCCGCTCTACGCTGCAAACTCCTCAATCACTTCGTGCCCCTCGGCATGCCTCTGTTCGCGTGGGGTTAGGCGACAAGGCTCGGCCGCGAGTATAGCCACAGAGGGTGCCTCGAAAGCTAGCGCAGACTGAGCTGACCCAGACTCCCGGCACGATGAATTGTGCTGCAAGCAATTAATACGGATAACCCGACCTTTCGCTGAACCTGCAGAAGACGCGTTCTCCAGGCGTACCGTCTCGGCGGCGGTCGGAATAATGCGTAGTCGATAATCGGGTTTCAGTTCCGGTACGGCCTCCAAGTATGAAGCCGGTTCAGGGACCGCTCAAATCGACCAGCAATGGCCCCACGGCAAGCCGTGAATGAATCACGACTCCCTAATTGCCGTGCGAACAGAGACGGGCGAGTTGCATTAAAACGCCGCGAAAGCGATTTGGAGCGGCCCGTCATCGGCCTCGCGGATGGTCTCGGCGTCATCATGCTCTACTTCGACAGAAAGGTCGGTCGAATCTCTCGGCGATGAGCCGTCTTGCGTCACGAGCAACATCGCCTGGTCGATTCTGTCGGCGATGAGCGTCGCGCGGGCTGGAGGCCGGCCCCGCAGTGTGACAGTGTTCAGACCAGACTTGCTGGTCACGAATGCAAACGGTGGGAACTCGTTCACCTCGACCGACACCACTGCATACGAAACAGCGCCGGCATCGTCGGTTGCGACCACGACAAATTGATTGGCACCAACTTCTAGCCCGTTGGGCGTTCCGTTCAGGACACCCCGGGAGTCGATGCTCGCCCAGCCGGGTCCATGGGCGATCGAGTAGGTGATCGTAGCGCCTTCGGCGTCAGTCGCTACGCTAGCAAGCGGGAAGGAGTAGGTCGCCCCAACCATAACCGAGCCGCCATCGACGTCACGGTCGGCGACCACCGGCGCCTGATTGCCGCTCATCAAAGCAAGGATCTGCGACTGCGTAAGGACATAATCGGTGAACAGCACCTCATCGAGTTGACCGTTAAAGCTCGGGTCGTGTGCGTACTGTGAGTCGCCCAGGTAGTTCTTGTTGACGCCGAGGACACTGGGCCGCAATGTGGCCGCGTTGTTGGTGTCGACCAGCGCGCCATCGACGTACATCCGCGCCTGACTGCCGCCGAGTGTCACGGCAACATGCGTCCATTCGCCGACGGTCAGCGGCGTTGTCTCGACGATCTGCTGGCTTCCGTGGTTCTTGATGCCGAATCGCATCGTCGAACCGTTGGAGGGGGTCAAGAACAAGAAAGAGTCGGTGTCTTTGCCAAAGTCGAAGATCCGCTGCCAGTTACCGCCGCCGTTCCACTTGACCCAGCCTGCGAAGCTGAAAGAGTCGCCCGATGCGACCCCCGTAGGCAGCTGGATGCGATCGTCGACGCCGTCGAATTCGAGCGCCTGGCCGGAGACGCCGGCGACAAACCGCGGCACGCCAAACGCGTGGCCGTTTAGGCCGTAGCCGGAGGAGTCGAGAGTGTCGCCGTCGAAGTTGAGTTGCGCAATGGCTCCCCCGGCGGCCGAGGCCGGCGCGGCGATCTCTTGTGTGTAGCCAATGGGCGACTCATTTGCTTCGTACACGACACCCGTCGGCGTTAGGCTGCCATCCGAGTAGGTCAGCTCACGCACCGCTTCAACGCGGCTGTAGATTGAGTATCGCTCGATCCAGGGCGTGTCGTCCATCATCTGGATGAACGAGTCGATTACCGCGGCGTTGGCCGCGTTTGACGCCGGGTCGTTGCCGGTCCAGTTGGCTCCGTTATTGAATTCGGTGACCCAGATCGGCAAGTGGTAGCGGTCGTAGATGTCCTTTAGCCAAGCCTTCAATGAGGTCGCCGAATGGTTGGCCTGGTAGTTGTGGATGGCGATATAGTCAATCCGAAGTCCCTGAGCCAACGCCTTGTCCATGAACTCGTAGAGCCATGCCTTGCCACCGTCGGTTACAGCGGGTGAGCCAATTCGGTGGCCGGTAGTCTGCATGGTCGCGTAATACGCAACAGCGTTGTCGACCGACCCATTGCCAAGCGAGGTATAGGCGTCTTCGACCGGGTTGTTCGGTTCGTTGAAGCCGAGCCAGTGGGTGACGTCCGTGTTGTTCGTCGGGTTGCCGGGCCAATAACGCTGCTGTTTGATCGGCACGTACTCATAGTCGAGCGTCGACTGTGCACTGTTGTTCCAATTGTAGAACCAAGCCGCGTCAAGCGTGACAGGTGAGATGTCTGAAGCGCCCTTCTTAGAAACCCAGCGCCACGGCAAGACGCGAACGAACCGGACTTCGTTGTCCATGCCGGTCGGGAGGATCGAGATCTCCAGGTCGTAGTCCTGGGCCACGAAGACTTGACTGAAGCCGCCGCCGTTGGCCTGGGTCGCTAGAGTGGCCATGTAGCCTCGCTTCAGCTTGAACGAGCTGAGGTCACCCGCCACAACTCCGAACTCACCGGGCGAGTCGTGGTAAGAGTACTGCTCGAAAGTCTTCGATTCGCCCGTGAAGTGCATGCCGGCGAAGGCTTCCAGGGGCTCGAAGCCAACCGAATGTGGAATGAGGACGGCGCCGAGACCGTGTTGGACGATTCGCAAGTTGATCCCTGGCAGCGCCGGGGCGCCATCGACGCGCAGCTGGCCAAGCAGTACCCCATCGACGTTGGAGGGCTTGACGTTGTGGAGGAAAAGCCAGGCGTCCGGCGAGTTGAGTCGCACCTCGCTGTTCACGATCACGCCGCGGGAGTGGCTAATGTGCAGCTCCGACTGGCCGGTCAGCTCGATGACCGTGCTCGACAGCGAGTCGACAGTCAGCGACTCGTTGATGAGTATTTGGTCGGCCGGGTCGGGTTCGCCAGCCCCGAGGTTGTCTCGCCATATCGAGTAGTCGGCCGCGTCGACAACGCCGTCCTGGTTGCCGTCGGCGTCGAGTTCCGTTGTGGAGCCGTAGCTGGCGGCCCAAACGACGTGGTCAGCAGTATCGACCACCCTGTTGCGGTCATAGTCGCCGGGCAGCAGTTCGACGACCGGCCCGGCCGCCGCGTTGGCCGCGGCCTCAGCCGGCGTCAAAGCGTGGTCGTAGATGCGAAATTCGTCGATCAATCCGGTGAAGCCCGGGTCGGCAGCGAAGAGGGAGCGGCCGAGGGAATTGGTGGCGTCATTTACCGAACCGAGCAAGCCGCTACGCCCTAGACTGGTCGCAGCCTGCTCGACACCGTCGAGGTAGAGTCGCAGATAACGGGTCGCGTTGTCGTACACGACGGCCGCGACATGTTGCTGGCCGTCGTCGGTCGAAGCAGTCGAAGCAACCGTCTCGGCCGAGCTCGCCTTCCGATAGACGGCGCGGGAGTCGTTTGATCCGGACTGGGGAGTGAAGAACAGGTAGCTCTCGTCGGAGTCGCCCGCTTCTTCGCCGAAGTCGAACACCCGGGCCCAGTTCGGCAAACCACCGGAGGTGTACCAGACCTCCAAGGTCGCGCTTCCCTCATCGGCGAGCAGGTCACTCGGGAGTTCCACGTACTGGACATCGGACGCTTGGCCACTGGTGACACCCGTGTTCTGCAACAGTACGGCGCCATCGACCACAATGGCGCCGTTTCGCAACACGCCGTGGCTGCCTCCTACCACGTCGGCCGCGTCGCCGTCGTTAAATGTGTAGTGGTGCGTCAAACTCAGCATAGTGCGTTGCTCAAGCGCTTCAACGCGTAGCGAACGCGCTGCAGTGTGGCCGATGGCTCGTCGTGGTGTCTTTGCCATTTGTTTGAGCGCTGTTGTGAGTCTTCGGTTAAAACAACCGTAGACCGAGACGGCAATTCGTGTTGAGCGATCAGTGCTGGTTGAAATGGAGTTAAAAAACTGTCAGTAAAGGACGGTCCCGCTGATTGACGCGTTGACGCGTAATTGCTCTCCACGGAAGTGACTACAAGCGATTCGCCGGCGAACACAGTCATCGGCGCCCCTTGTCCTCTGCCTATCGGCTAGTGGACGCGTGGATCGCAAAGTCGTGCACCTTGGATGCATTGGAGACCTCGACTCGTAGGCCCGCCGTATCAAACGAGCCGTAGACAATCGGCACTTTAACTGTGTGCGGTATGGTGTCGCCGAGCGTTTGGACAGGCGTCAGGGCCACGTCGTACGCACCGGCCGGGACCAATTCTTCGCTGCCGCGCCGCAATGTGTAGTGACCGCTCTCGTCGGTCAGGCCGTTGGCCTTGATTGAGGGCTGCTCTACGTGGCGGAACAGCACTCGAACTGCTGGCGCTGGAACGCCCCGGGGGTCGGCGACGGTGCCGGTGACACGGACCCCACCGTCTGAACAGCCGACACAGCAGATGGTTGATACTGCGACGCCCAACACCAGCAAGGGGGACGCAAACGTAGCAAGTGCCGTCTTGTGGAGCCGTATCATTCTTCGTGCGACCGGCTTTGTGCCGGAGTTAGTTAGTCAGGCGGTCGTGAACAGGTAAAAGGGGCGAGCGTCAGAACCCGCCATCGTCACCACCGCTGCGCTCGAGCTCGCCGAACAGATCGGAATTCGCTCGCGTCGCGAAGGCTTCGAGGATCGCCGTGTCGGTGTCGTTGGAGTAGGTCTGGGTGGAGCCGTCACACATTCCCATCAGGAAGACTCCCCCGGCGTGATCGCTGCCAAATGCGTAGTCTTCCCTCACCGAGGCTGGCGGGGTGAGGATGCCAATGGTCATCCCATAGTTCTGGTCGCCGTTGTAGGCATGGCAGCCGTCGTAGTCGGTCGGACCGGAGGTGTTGCACTCACCGGACAGCTGGCAGTCACTGATCTCGCCGCATAGGAACGTCTTGCTTGTGCCGTCGGTGATCTTGCGGAGGCTGGTTCTCGACTTCCAAGAGGTGATCGTTGAACCGCTTAACGTGGCCTCGGCGGTGAGCAACGCGCCGTTTAGGTTCTCTAGATTCTCTGTGGTGTAGACAAACCCTAAAGGCAACGACCCCGAGCAAGCCGCGTAGTCTGAAACCGATCCGGTGATTGCTGGCGCCGTCGGCACCCCATATCGCGGTTGCGGATCTACCTCGGTAACCGCGGCGTCGCGGAAACGCGACGGGCAAAGGTAGCCTTCAACCACGTGCGTACGAATCGCTTCTGGCATCCGATAGACACTCTGCTTGAAGACATCGTCCCAAATCAGGCTGTTCTCCTCCATAAAGGGCAAGATCAAGTAGAGCCAGGTTGGGTGGTGGTCGGACACACGTGAAGGTGGAAGTTGCTTTCTGGTAGACTCGTAGTTCTGGACCGCCAGCCCGATCTGCTTCAAGTTATTCGCGCACTGCGTTCTGCGAGCGGCCTCTCGAGCAGCTTGAACCGCAGGCAGCAGCAGCGCTACCAGAATCCCAATAATCGCGATTACGACCAAGAGCTCTACCAGCGTAAAACCGGTCAGAAGACGGGCCGCGCGTTGAGCTGTCATCTTCATCTTTTCAGCCCTCCGATCTATATAACAATTGGAAAAGCAGTCAGCATAACAATTGGAAAAGCAGTCAGCGGGTTGTAGGGCCACTGGCGTGGTGGGGTTGTTCACACGCCCCTCCGACGGGTCCCGACGCCGACGAGCAAAATCGCAGCCAAGCCGAGGGAAGTTGGCTCCGGCGTCGCGGCCGCCGCGCTCCCGCCGAGCAAGGTCGCGCCGAAGTTGTTCGCCCATAGGTCGTAGTGGGCCGAAGAAATAGGCGTGCCGAGTCCCCCATCGTTCGGCAGGGCGTCGCCGCTGCCGAAGCTGTCACGCCAGACCGTATAGTCGGCGGCGTTAACTGAGCCATCGCCGTTAAAATCGCCGGCGAGCCCTCCCTCGATGACCGACAGGACGCCGGTCGCTTGGTCGAACGCCCATGCGAGCCCGGATCCGAGCCCCGACGGCAGCGTCAGGTTTGCTGCATTGAAACCGGCCGATCCTGTGGCGAAGTCGATCAGGTCCCACGAGTCCCCCCCCGCCAGGTTCGCAGCGTCAGTAGCGCTGTCGAGCGAGACCACCAAAGCCGCGGCCGCATCGACCGACAACGAACCGGCGACGTTCAGCAAATCGTTGATCCCCGATCCCGCGATGTTGACCTCAAGCGTCGATCCCGCCGATAGGCTTAGATCACCGTTGATGGTGAAGGTCTCGCCGATCGCCGCGAACTCGCCCGTGCTGACCGAGAGTCCGTCGTACCAGGTGCGGTCGAACGAACCACCAACGGAGCTTGACTCATCAAGGAATACCTCGATCTCGCCCAGGCCGTCCGCTGTGAGTGTACCGAGGTTGGCGCCCCACATAGTGCGGTTGCCTTCAGCGACGAGCGTCTCGGTTTCGTACACGAACGACTTGCTCGGATCGACGCCATCGGTTGCACCTTCGAGGCCGTCCAGAGGAGAGGCGAACAGTGTCAAGTTCGACTCGGAGTCACCCGCCAGGATGCGCCAGGCTGTAACGGTGTCGTCCCAGAAGTTGGCGTGAACCGTGTAGTCCTCACCCGGGGTCAGGCCCGAGATGGTGGTCTTAAGTACTGGCACGCCGTTGGGATTTTCAGTGGCCGTCGCGCCCTGCAGCACCGTGGCGCCGTTGGCAAACGAGCGGGTCACCCAGTTGGTGTCGTCTGTTCCACCCGACCCCGGCGCAGGAACCGGATTGAACTCACCGCCGGCGGCGAGCTCAGTGTTGCCGCCCGGCCCGAAGGTCGCATCGACGTAGCGGCCGACCGGCAGTTCCGCCATCACGGCCTGGCCAACGCGGATGGTAGAACCGCTGGACGCGGTGACCTGGCCGAGCACCACCCCATCTGAGCCAGCCAAGGTCTGACCGCTTGCGATCGCAATGCCGCCTGGGGCCGTGACGTCCAGGGTTCCACCATTCACAGCAACCTCAATGGTTGAAGCGATCGATGCGGCCTCGCTAAGGACGAGCGTTCCGACGCCGGTCTTTGTGAGGGCACCGGCGCCGCCGATGTTACTCGCGATGGTCAGCGTCGACGCCGTGTCCTGTACCTCGAACTCGACCCCCGAGGCGCCGACCGTGATCGGGCCGGCCAGAGTGGGCGCCCCGGCGGAGCCGACAAGCAAACGGCCCCCGTCGATGTTCAGCGGCTCGTTGGTCGTGTACGTGTCCGAGAAGGATGCGAGCGTGCCACCGGTGACAATGGTCGTTCCCGTGGCCGAATCACCGAGGGCGGTGGGCGAGTTCATGTTGAGCTGCCCCCCGCTGATGGTCACGGCGCCGGTGAACGTGTTGTCGCCAGAGATCACGTGGTCCCCCGAGGTGACGTTCAAGGCCCCGGCTCCACTGATGACACCGTTGAGCGTTGTTCGCGAGGCGGGCGAGCCAGCCAGCTGCAGCGTCGCGGCGGCCTCAATGTTGACCGGGCCGATGAGCTCGTTGTTTCCGGCCAAGACCGCGCTGGCGTCGCCAGTCACACTAATTGCGCCGCCGCCACGGATACCGCTGGCGCCTGTGATCGTGAACGTCTTGCCGGTCCCACTGTCAAAGGTGACCGAGCCTGGGACCACGTCCGCCGTCGAGATATCCGCCACTGTGTTTACGCCCGCCGTGTCGTCAAATCGGACATGGTCGAGGTTGTAAAATGTCTGGCCGCCCGACCAGTTGGCGGCGCTGTTGATGTCCCACGCGGCGCCTCCAAAGCCGGTCCACGTGAGGTCGCCGGCGGCGCCAGTCACAACCAGCTGCAGCTGGTTGGCGGCCGTGTTCATATTGACCGAGAGGCTTTGCCGGGTGGTTCCCGTCAAGTCGCTGCCCGTGGCGTCCGACAGCGAGACAGCGAAGTTGCCGCTGTTCGCGCTGCCGTTGAGTGCCCCTCCCGCATCAATTAGGGCGTAGCTGCCAGAGCCGCCGCCGGAAAGCTCATTCTCGACCGCCGTGACGTTCACCACCCATTGGTTCGCCCCGGAATCGCCCAACTGGTTAATGGTCACGTTGCCAGTGACCGCAATCATGTCGTTGACGCCGCCGCCGACGGTCGTGTTGTCCGACCCGAGCTCGAAATTCAGCGACCCGGTATCAGGCACGATCGGCTGGGTCGGCGCCTCTAACGCGCCATTGTCGAAATAGGTCATAAGCAGGTTGCCGTCAACCGTGAGGGTACCCACGCCGTCACCGGGCGAGATGGTGTTGGCCTCGAAGACTCGCAACGTCTTCAGCACGCCGCCCCCGTTGGCGTCGATCGTGCCGCTGCCGCCCAGGCTGCTTGGCACGGGGTTAACGCTAAAAGCCGCATCAGAGAAGTCTTGCGTCCAAAGGCTGTACGTGCCGAAGTCGCTGATATCCAGCGTGGCGCCGGCCTGAACCGTGATGCTTGAAGAACGTAGCTCGCCGTTGTCGCTGCTGTCGGCCAGTACGGTTAGCCGACCCGTATTGGCGTCTCCCGACTCAATAACGGTGCTGCCGTACCAGTAGTCCGCATTCACATTCGTTTCCGTAGCAATGGTCAGCGTACCGTTTCCGCTCTTCACCACGTTGACGTTCGACGCGTCGCTGATTGCAAGGCTTGCATCAACTGGCGCAGCGCCATTCTCGTCGGTGGCTACGTCGGTCAATTTGCCGACAATTGAGAAGTTGCCGTCTCCAGAGAATACGAAGTTACGCGGGTTAACTTCTGGAGCGGAGATTGTGCCGCCCAGGGTGAGCGTGCCGGAAGTCGACTCGAAGTTGTAGTTGGCGCCGCCGAGATCGCCCCGGATCGGACCGTTCCAGGCGTTGTTGCCCGTGCTGCTAACATGCGCCGCATCGATTGCTCCACCTTCGCGAGCTCCTAGTGTCAAGACCTCGCCAGAAACCGTCGTACCGCCGACGATCGCCAGCGTGCCCGTCGATGCGCTGCCTTCAACGACGGTTCCTGACGCCGTGACATCGCCGCCGAAGCCGAGGGCCTCGCTGTTAGCAACCGTAAGCGTGCCGCCACGGACGATCGTTGGGCCATCGTAGGTGTTGACGCCTGACAGAGTCGCGGTCCCGCCCGCAAGACTCTCGTCCGCGACAACCGAACCGCTGCCGCCGATCGTGCCGACATAGGATCCGCTATAGCCATCGACGAAGGCGAGCTCCGCCTCAGCGGCGACAGTGACGTTGCCCGGAAGTGCGCCGGCACTGGCGAGTTGTAATTCGCCGGCCTCAATGCTCGTTCCACCGGAGTAGGTGTTCGCTCCCGAGAGCCGCAGGGCGCCGGCGCCGGTTTTCGTGAGCCCGCTGGAGCCCGTAATGACAGCGCTGATTTCGTGCGTTCCCGAAGCAGTTTCGACCTCCGGCGTCGAGCCCGACAGCGTGAGCGTGTTTGGGCCGGCGATGTTGTAGCTGCTCTGGTTACTGAACGTGATCTTGCTGACGCTGATCCCGGCCGTGTTCAGGTTGACGATCGCAGGTGCGTTGGCCGCCGACAAAGCCGACCCAAACAGCGCCGAGCCGCCCGCGATCGGAGCGCTGCCGGACGACCAGTTTGCACCAGTTGACCATTCGCCATTGCCATCAACCGCCCAGGAGACCAGCGAAACCGCCCCAGGGGGGGCGAAGGCGAACGCCAGCTCGTTTAAATCGAGCTGGACCCCTTCGCTCTGATTGATTGTCCAGCCCAGGTCGTAGGTGCCTTCTGGACCTGCGATGCCGGTCCCGCCGCCAAGGACTCCGCCGGCAGGCAGATTGATGGTGAAGGCGAAATCCGACCCGGCGATGACCGAGTTATCCACGTCGGGCGTCAACTCTACCGTGGTTCCACTCGCCACAGACGATGGGTTCCAGCCGATCGCGTCAACGACAAACGAATTATCACCAAACGTCGTGATCTGTGTGTTGAGTGCATCTCCGGTGGCGCCGATGGCCGAAGCGACCGGGGCGTTGAGATCGACACCCGTCAACTCCCAAACGTAGATCCCCGAGTTGCTGGCGTTGTTGGCCGTGGTGCTGATGGTCAGGTCACCAACGCTCGGCGCCAGGTAGTAAAAGAGCGATGTGCGGTTGCCGACCAAGGATCCGTCGTGCGAGTCTCCCCCGAATTCGAGCGACGGGTATGCCGAACCGCCGCCGTCGCGGTAGGTTGCGACCACTAGCACGCTGTCGGGCTGCTGGACTGTGTAATCATAAGAGAACACGCCGGACGCGATCTGAGTCCCCGCGCTGTTCACGACGTTGATTGCGTAGGCCCCGCTCGTCACGAGGCACGTGCTAGCGAAGGCAAGAAGGATTTTTTTCATCGGATGAGCACCTGGGGCGACGCTATTGAGAAGTGCGATCGAAGAGAAGGGGGTGTTTTATGCGAGGAGTATTGAGCATCTAATGATGGCTTGGGAGTTCGACCGCTCAGAACGCCCTCGCCCTCGCGGGACATTCTTCTCCAACCGAAAGGGTTGCATTGTGACGACTGACATGCAGGGACGGCTCCACGACAGATGCCCTCGAGGGCGAGGCGCCGGCGACGCACCCTCCGAGGACACAGACCAGCCAGATCGACCCCGGTTCGGGCGTCGGCGTCGAGGACTTCGCGACACCGGCCAGTGACGCGCCGTAGTTCTCTCGCCAAGTCTGGTAGTCGTCGGCTGTCACGGCGCCTGGCGAAACCGAAGGATCTTCGTTCGGCAGCGTCACCGACAGACCAAGGTTGTCACGCCACACAACGTAATCCGCCGCGTTGACCACGCCGTCGGCGTTGAAGTCACCGAGTAGCGTTTCGGTGACCAGTGCGTAGCCAAGCCCGTCGTACCAGACGCTGCCGTCGCCGCTTGAGTCGCCGTCGTCGATAAAGGCATCGATAACCCCCGTCTCGTCAACGGCCTCTCGTCCCAGGTAGGCCTGATACAGCACACGGTTCGCTTCTTCAGTGACTAGTATCGGGGCGAACAATTCGCCGTCTGCGTGCTGACTACCACGGGTGCGGAATACCGAGAGATTTCCCTGTTCAAGCCCGGCACGCAACCGCCAATCGGTTCCGCCGTCGACCCAGAAGTATGCGAATATGTCGTAGACGCCAGCATCGACACCGTCGACCGTGGTCTTGAGCGTTGGCGCATCCTCGCTGCCGACCTCGTCAGCCGTGAATACGGTTGCCCCGTTTCCGGCGTCGGTCCGCAGCCGCCACGCGTTGTCGGCGGCTCCCGGGCCATTGCCGACCGAGAGGCTGAGCGGCGACCCATCGGCAAGCGTCGTGTTGTCGGTGGTCGCGTCGGCGTATTGGCGTAGCCCCAACGACTCGCCGTCGGACAGGATGACCCCCACCACCGCTGCATTCGTATTGGCGTGGCTGAACTTTGATCCCCTCCACCAGATGACAGCGGTGTTACTGTCGTCCCACTGCGGGGCGATAGGCCTCAGGTTGTCGAACGACGAGTTTTCCGTGATCGCCGTCCAAGTCCACGTGGCGCCTTTATCGGCCGTCACCCCTTTGTAGATCTCGTGGTGCTCGGTAGCGCTGTCGTCGATCGGGTTGATCTCGGTCGAGATGTAGATCGTGTTCGGGTCACGCGGGTCTAGCGCCCCGAGGCCCGTGTAATCTTGTTCGACGCTGAACAGCCGCGCCCCAGCCCGCGCGATCTCGTGTGTCGACCATTGCTGAGTCGCGGGGTCGAACCGCCCGTACCACACGCGGTGGTCCCCGGTATCGACATTCGGGTTCTCGTCGTACGGCGCCGGGCGGGTCTTGAAGAGCGCGCCGATCGACCCGTCGGGGTAGCGGAGCACGTCGGTGTTCCACGCCCGCGAGTGGTTCACTCCGTCCGCGACAAACACAGAAGTGAAGTCGTCGGTCGAGGGGACCAACGCCGGGTTGAACGAGTCGGCCGCGTCGTGGATGTCGTTGTCGACTACCTCTCCCTGCGAGTCGTAGACCTTTCCGTCCTGGATGTATCCGTGGTAGATGCTCGTATTGAAGTCACGCGGGTGGTACTCCGTCGCGACGAAGTCAATGCGATCGACGCCGTTGGACCAGTACTTGTAGTACCCGTTCACGTAGTTGCCGCCGGCCGGGCTCGCCGCGGGAGCCTCGGTGAACTGACCGCCATACTCCCAGCTCGCTCCGTTGTTGTCGGAGTACATGAAGTGCGGGCTCTGCTGGGTCCGCGCGATGTTGTAGATGCGGCCGGCGCCATCGCCATCGGGATCAACCGACGAGAGCTGGAACAGGTTTGAGTAGGTGGTGCCTCCCGAACCCGGCGCGTCGTTGGGGATCTCAGGCCACCAGTGCCAGATTGTCTCGGCTCCCCAGGTCTCGGTGTCGTTGTCGAACGTGCGGTAGTAGCTGGCGTCGTCGAGGCCAGTGACCCCGTTGCGTCGGTTGTGCGCGGCGTAGAACGTGAGAATGTCGCCGTCCTGCTTCTTAAGGTAAGCCGGCACATTGTGGTCGTCGCCGCCACCGTCTGACTCGATGTCGTTGTGCGTGACGATTCGCCGCGAGCGGTCGGCCAGGCTGAAGTGCGAGGTTTGCACCTTGCCGTCCTCCGCCTCGCCGCCAAGGCCGCCGTAGCTGGCGATCGATCCGACCAGGATTTCGCCTCGATCAACATCGACTATGGCGCGCTCGTCCTGATACCAGCTCCAAGCGCCGTTCGGGTTGAACTGCACCAACGTGCCGTTCACGACATTCGGAGCCGGCGGCGGAACGTAGTCGCCGATCTCTGCGGCGACGGCGTCGTAGCTGATGTTGCGAGCCGTACCCGAGCCGTTTCGGAATGCCGATAGTGATACACGCACGTGGGCGGCGCCGCCGGGGACAAGCCCAGAGAGCGTCCGCGTGCCCCACTCGCCCGGTGCAGTCGTTCGGTCCAGGGTCGTGAACAATGCAGGCGAACCCATCGGCTGCATAGCGGCGTCGAGGTACGTCAGAGAGACCTCGCCGTAGTCCGAGGCGTCGGCGTCGTTGTAGGCGAGCGCCAGGTTGATTGCTTGGTCCCCGGCGGCCAGAATTGGGGCATAAGGAGACAGATCGACGTCCTGGAACACGCTCATCGTCTGACCGGCAGGGAATGGGGTGGAGCCAGCCGGGGTTGCCTGCCATGTCGCCGTAGCGAATCGGTCGCCGTCGAAAGCGCCGGCTGGGTCGATCTCACTCAACCCAGCCCCATCAGTTGCGTACAGCAACTCGTAGCCCGGCGTGACCTGCCAACCGGAAGGCAGAGTGCCGATAACGCCCTGCTCGAAGCTCGGGTTCGTTAGGACGATCGGTTGAGCCGAGATGCAGCACGAGCACAAGCCGAGCGAAGCAAGAGCCGCGGATAGAAACCAGCGAAGTCGTTTTAGAAAATCGGTTCGACGCACAGTTGATCCAGGTGGGGTAACAGAGTAGTCGTAGTCGTGGCGCCCAAATCGCTTAGCGACCGATAGGCGGCGCCTCAGAGGCAGTGAGGCGCCGCCATGTCGAACAAGCGTCGCTGCCCGCTCGGGTTCGGTCACAGCCGGCGCTTAGACGCGCCGGCGAACGGCAGCGGCTAGCGAAACGATTGCCAGGCTTATCAATGACGTCGCCGCTGGCTCCGGCACGATGGAGCCGCGGAAGTCGTCGAAATGCGTGTTGCCAGCCGAGCCAGCAGACCGTTGGATCACAAGCTCGAGGCTCATCGAGCGAGTACCGACCGGAATTGCGCCGGACAGCTCACGCAGCGCCCAAGGAGCATCGGCCACGCCGTCCGCAGCGGTCGGCTCGAGGACGTTGGAAGTCAGCACGGCCCCAAGTGGTGACGTTCCCGCAACATCGGAGAAGAACGAGATATTCACTGTGGAGTCGTCGTTTTGGTCGCTGTCCGAGAATTGAAAGGACAGATCCACTGACGCTGATCCGGCGTCAATCAGTGCGGCCTCCGTCGAGATATCGATCAGTTGCTCAATCGTCTGGGGGTTGCTACTCGAGCTCGCGCCGTTGACCAGGCGGTTGCCAGAGAGCCAGTTGCTCCCTTCAAAAGCTGCAGACGGATCATTCGACGAGTCGGCTTGGTTGCCATCGGCAACGAACCAATCTGTGCCCCCCGAAGTGATCGTCCAGCCGGTGGCTCCGGTCGCCGGTGCGACATCCACTTCAAATCCCGGATTAACGATGCTGAGACTGCCCGCCATCGCCGCAGAGCACACAGCGATAGAAAGGGCCGCAACCGTGGGGGCTCGGAGGTTGGAAGTACTACGTAGCCAAGTCATTAGATGCATCCTTCAGGTTGAGAAGAGGAACAGGACTCACGCTTGAAGATCGTGGCGACGGTCGTCGCCAAAACAGTAGAAGAGGGATCAGCGTTGGGTGTGCATTAGATGGGGCTCAAGGTCGGCGCGCGAATGGCATCAAATCGATCCTGGTGGAGGGGGCTTTTGCGTACCGATGTCGTGGTGCTCTTTCACTTCCTCCGCGGTCAACGCTCGCTCGTAGAGGGCGAGCTCGTCCATCTGCCCGATGTACAGACGCTCGGCCGGTGCGCCGGGAGGGTAGAGCCGTCCGCAAACGAGTTGCAAGCTCGCCGCCACGTGCTTGTCTTGGCCGGCGTCGTTGGACGCTACCTGCACGCCATCTCGGTAGAGCTCAAGGCGATCGCCTCGCTTGACGTAGACCAAGTGCTGCCACCGGCGGATGTCGTACCCATTCGAGACACTCGATCCGAACTCGTTGTCCGGGAGATCCGACGGCTCGTCGCGGAGCAGGTAGCGGAGCGAGGTGAGTGGAGTTGGTGAACGCCAGTGTGCCTCAGAGCCGCCCAGTTCGAGTGCTAGCGCATGACGCGGAAAGTGCCCGGACAACCGCTCGGTAGTAAGAGCGACGACCGTGCCGTTGTGGTAGTGGCTCGGCTTGACCCAGACCTCTGCGGTTAGATCCCTTAGCGGCGCCTTCGGCCAGCGGTCTTCGCTCTTTAAGTAGCCAGCTTGTCGTGTCATGCCGAACTCAAGAGCCGTGTTGGCGCCGTAGCTTACGGTTTTGACGTCGCCCCCGATGGTCAGCTCTATCCCGTCGGCGATCTCGTTTTGAAGCCGAGCGCCTTTCGTGCGGCCGAACCGCCAGTAGTTGGACGGCAACGACTCCATGACCGCTCGACGGTAACTCGCGCCGAGTTCCAGTCGGTCGTTCGTCATGGAAAGTTCTTCGGCAAACTTGTTTGACGCCGGGGCAATCCGCTCGATGCGGACCGCATTTCTGCCCCGCAAATAGCACCGGATCGCGTCGCCCTCAGTGATCTGACCTTCAATCAAGAATGGGTCAGCCGCGACCGTCGACAAGCCAGGCGTCCAACCGACGGAGCCATCCAGCATGTGGAGCTCGTAATTGTCGTGCGATCGGACTAGGCCAAGGCTCGAGTTGTCGTCGAACTTAAGGTGTCCCGCGGGAGTGTCGAGGTGCAGCGATCGACCGAAGACCCTGGCGTCGACCACCATCTTGCCCGACTGGAGATCGGGGATTCCGCCCGCGTGGGTTCTCGCGGTGCAAGGACCGATTAGCCGCACAGTGGCTTGCACATCGCGGTTTCGGATCTCGATCTCAGCGATTCCCTGTTTCAACGAGAGGCGTTCCCCTGTGGGGAGCAGATCCCCCCGCTCCGGGGCATGGTTGCTGGAGGGCTCCCAGATGCAGCCCGTCACACGTGTAAGCCTCGCTACCGGATCGGTTGGATTGCTCGGGGCGGCTGGCCCTGCCTCTCGGCTTGCGAGCCAGAGCGTCACATTCAGCAGAAGCGAGCAGGCGAGTGCGACGTAGCCGATCGCCGCGGCGATCGAGGGCGGCGGGACGATTGAAGCGCCGATACCCCGCTCGCGCCGAAACGTCGGCGCCGCTGCGCCGGCATGCTTGTGGTGGGTGTTGCTAACCGGGAGGGTGGCTGCCTCCTGGCGCAGGAGTGACTCCTCGCTCAGCCACGCCGCCGCTGAGCGGCGTAAGACCTCATCTCCCAGCAAGGCCGCGTTGAGCTCTTCCCTGTCGATTGCCTCATCTGTGAGTGAGCCGTCGATAGCGGCTGAAAGCAGCTCTTCGAG
Organism: Botrimarina colliarenosi; assembly: GCF_007859955.1. Taxonomy (GTDB): domain Bacteria; phylum Planctomycetota; class Planctomycetia; order Pirellulales; family Lacipirellulaceae; genus Botrimarina; species Botrimarina colliarenosi. Next base: position 4,663 of record NZ_SJPR01000007.1, on the reverse strand, counting down.
ACGTTCTGGAGACATAATGCAGATTCCTCAGGCAAGGCCTGAGGTCCGGGCGACCAATTAAGACGCGGATGGTGATGACTGGGCAAGCTTCGTCGCGACGCACTCGTGCAGCAGGGCGCGGACCCGACGCACCAAAGCTTTGACCGATCCAACCGACTTGCCGAGGTGCGACGCGATCTGGCCCATCGAGAGATCTTCCGCGTATCGCATGCGGATAAGCAGCTGCTTCTCTTCTGGCAGGGAGGCGAGACACGACCGCAGAGCGATCTGGCGTTTGGCGAGCGTCCCAACCGCTTCCTCCGACGCATCGACCATCAGCTCGACAAGCTCCGACGAGAAGCTCAGCCTCTCTCGTTGCCGGTCGCGGACGAATGCTAGCACCTCAAACTTCGCGACCCCAATCGCCCAGGCCTCAAACTCGACCGACTCCTGAAACTCTCTGGCCTTTCTAAGCAGCACAACGTTCGTCTTCTGCAGGATATCACCCGCATCGCTGTAATTGCCGACACATGCCAGAACGTACGCACGTAGTCTGTCCTGACTCGCCGTCAAGAAGCCGACAAACTTGTCAGATGGCAGCTGTGAACTGGACAAGCGGGACTCGCGAACAAAGAGGAGGTAGCGACGACGGCCCTAAGAACGAACCCTCGTCGCTAGGGGCGGGTCGCTGCAGTGAACCGCAACGGGCCTACCCCGCAGGCGGAAATCTTGCGGGATCCGGCGTCCTATTTAGTAACTCCGAAAGGGGTACGCGCAACCAAGCTTGCCGACTCGGACCCGAGTAATTATCGATAACGGGTAGAAAGCGGGAGGCGGTCGAAGTCTGCCGTTCGGGCCTTACTTGAGCAACGCTTCCCCCCCATAATCCCATAATGCCCGAATGCTCTAGCCAATTGATCGTCCTGCGATGGGGGCCAAGTCGGGCGTCTGGAGCCGCAATGGCGCCGACGACCAGTGGAAGCAACTGTAGCGGGGCGATAAGACGACCTGCACAGGTCATCCCATCGCGGAACAACGCCGAGATCAGGCGCCGTAACAGCTCTGGCGAGGAATCGCGGGAGCGGGGTGAGTGCCTGAGACAGTTCCGCCGCTAAGGTCAGAATGGGTGGGAGAGATAGAGCAGCCGACACAACCGCGGCCCGGCCGCTACCGCCAAGTCTCACGTTAAGGCTAGCTTGAACGCCTAGCACAAGTACCTCAACCGATTCGTTGCTTCGCCGAAATCGCCCCACGCTGGAGAATGCTCAGCGCCTTCGTAGCGCTAGGCAAGCCGCCCGCCATCAGGGGATTGGTAGCAGGTCCGACCGGCAATCCTACCCGCCGCTCTACTGGTTGGCACAACGCACTCGCTGACTACCGGCCAAAAACAAGGCAATTTTACTTCTGGAGCAACGACGGGCTTGCTCTAGAATTAGCCCCCGTTGATCCACAGCGTCACCGCGGTCGATCCTCGCCCGACTCTTCTATCTGAATATCTAGCGCCTAAAACTCCGGCAACCGCCGTTGGGTCAACTTCGACCGCCAAATACGTCGGCACGCCAGTCTAGAACGATGCGCGCCAACAGGGAACGCCGTAGTGAGACACCCACTCTCAGCCTTCATCATAGCGCCAGCTTGTCTAACAAGCGTCGCGTTTGTCTCCCTGAATGCGCAGGGCGAGCCCGGCGCTACTACGACAGTCGATACCCAGCGGCCTCGAGTTCTGGTCACAAGCGATGGTGAGATCGACGACGAGTGCTCGATGGTGCGCTTCCTCCTCTATGCGAACGAATGGGACATCGAAGGCATCGTTACGTCAAGCTCTCAGTATCACTGGCACGGGCACAATTGGGCCGGCGATGACTGGGTACAGCCGTACCTTTCCGCCTACACGGAAGTATATCCAAATCTGGTCAAGCACGACTCGCGGTACCCCACGCCAGAGCATCTCCAGGCGGTGACGTTCCTTGGCAACGTGGAAACGGAGGGCGAGATGGAAGCGATCACGCACGGGTCGCAGCACATCGTCAAGGTCCTCCTGGATGAGTCCGACAACCGCCCCGTCTGGGTCCAGGCCTGGGGCGGCACAAACACCATCGCCCGTGCGCTGAAAACGATCGAAGAGTCGCATCCCGAAAGAATGCAGGACGTGGCGAACAAGCTTCGCCTCTTTCTCATCTGGGAGCAGGACGCGACTTATCAAGATTACATCCGGCCTCACTGGGGCAAGTACGAGATACCGACCATCATCTCTGACCAGTTCCTCGCCCTTGCGTACTACTGGGACACGATCCTCCCGCCCGAGCAGCGAGCCTTATTCGTCGGGAAGTGGATGAACCAGCATGTTCTTAAGGACCACGGTCCGCTCTGCGCACTCTACAAGGCGAAAGAAAACGGCGACTTCCGCTCCGAGGGGGACTCGCCCGCCTTCTTGCACACGATCCCCAATGGGCTCCGAAGCCTCGAATCTCCAGGCTGGGGCGGTTGGGGAGGCCGCTACACGAAGGTCCGCGACAACACATGGCTCGACCCGGTTGCCGACCCAGCGTACGAGTACCCCGAGGGACGGTGGTACACCGAATCGGCCTGGGGCCGTAGGCGGATTAAGGAAGAACTTCCTGACGATCAAGAGCTAGTGGCGTACCTCAAGCCAGTTTGGCGTTGGTCCGAGGCCTTCCAAAACGACTTCGCGTCGCGGGCGGACTGGTGCGTCAAGCCCTACGACGAGGCGAACCATCCACCCGTCGTTGCGCTGGCACACGCCAACGATTTGAAGGCTCGGCCAGGGGCGACTGTTAACCTGAGCGCGCAGGAAACGAACGACCCAGACGGCGATGACTTGAAGTATCACTGGTGGCAATACCGGGAAGCGGGGTCCTATGACGGACTTGTTGAAATCCAGGACGCCGATCAGCCAAACGTTTCGCTGATTCTGCCGAACGATTTTGGCAAAAGCGAGACGATCCACGTCATCTGCGAAGTGACGGATTCCGGTACGCCGCAACTAACGAGATACCAGCGAGCCGTCGTCAAGTCCGAATGATACGATCGAATCCCAGGATCATGACCCGCTTAGCACTCGGTTTTGCCGGGCTGATTCTTAGCCTATTGGCTCCGCGGCTTTACGCTACGGAACAGCCGCACCGCTTGATCGTCCTGACGGATATTGAGGCCGACCCAGACGATACTCAGTCGCTGGTTCGCTTGCTGTTGTACGCCAATTCCATCGACATCGAAGCGATCATCGCGACGACGTCGGTCCACCAGAAGGACCGCGTGGCTCCCGAGTCGATCCGAAGGGTCATCAATGCTTACGCCAAAGTCCAAGCCAACCTTCTAGAACACGAACCAGGTTTCCCAGCGGCTCAGGTCTTGCTCGATCGCGTCACGCAAGGCGTTCCTGAGTACGGCATGAGAGGGGTCGGGGAGGGTTGGAACTCGTCCGGTTCCGATCGGATCATCGAGATCCTGGAACGCGACGACGAACGACCGTTATGGGTCTCCGTTTGGGGCGGTCCCAATACGCTGGCGCAAGCGCTCTTTAAGATCCGGAATACGAAGAGTGCTGAAGAATCCTCGCGTCTGATCGGCAAGCTGCGCGTCTCTACGATTTCCGATCAAGACGACAGCGCAATCTGGATTCGCAAAGAGTTTCCCGATCTGTTCTATATCGTCAGCCCCGGCCGCTACGAGAGGTCCACGTGGGGGGCTATTAATAGCGTCATCAAGGGGATCGACAACGCGACGATCAGCAACGCGTGGTTGGCAAGCCAGATCCAGCAAAGGCACGGCCCGCTCGGGGCGGAGTACCCCGACGTCGCTTGGGGGCTCGAAGGCGATACGCCGGCCTTCCTGAATCTCATCCCCAATGGATTGAATGTCCCTGACCGACCCGACTGGGGTGGTTGGGGCGGCCGCTACGAACTCTACAAGCCCGATCCCGCCGACATCGAAGTTGGCGGCACTGTCCAGGGCGGAGTCCCCATCGAGGTTGAGCCGCGGCCGATCTGGACGAACGCGGTGGATACTTACTCACCACGGGTCGTTAGCGAGTATGGACGAGCGACGCGTCCCGGCGAGCGATCGTTTTCAGACAACCGAGTTACCCTCTGGCGTTGGCGCGATGATTTTCAAAACGACTTTGCCGCACGCATGGATTGGTGCCTTTCCGCCTATGGAGAGGCAAACCACCCACCGATACCCGCGATTGCTCATCCACAACCATTGACGGTCAAGTCCGGCGAAGGCTTTCGCCTCGATGCGGGGGGCACGAGTGATCCCGATGGCGACAACCTAAGCTACGCGTGGATACAGTATCCGGAGGCCGGTTCAGCGCCGCTCAACATCGATATCGGCATCGGTCCGGAGAACGTCTACCAGGTATTCCGCGTGGCGCCGAAAGTCACGAAGCGTGAGACCTTGCACTTCATCCTCCGAGTTACCGATAAGGGCAACCCGCCGCTGTCGCGCTACAAGAGAGTAATTGTCACCGTCGATCCAATTTGAACGGCGGCGTCAAGTCGCAATCATCAGGAGATTCCGCTTACTTCCAAAGGTCCTGGCCTGCTCCCCAAAAGCGGATCCAGGTGTTATGAGAGTCTCAACCGCCCCGGAGGGGCCTCAAGGAGACTCGCGATGTCAGAGAAGCGAAGGAAGCGTCACAGCGCGGAAGAAGTGGTGCGTA
>NZ_SJPR01000006.1 GCF_007859955.1 Botrimarina colliarenosi | reverse complement strand
GGGCGATCGACGCCTACCTAGAAGAGTACAACCAAAACCCCAAGCCCTTCCAATGGGTCGCCGACGCCGACTCCATCCTCCAACGCGTCGCCCGCGTCTGTGAACGTACTTCTAACTCGGGACACTAGCCGCGGGTGGCACACCGCCAGACGTCAACCAGCCGCCAACGCCCCCGGGGCCGGCAAGCGTCGCTCGACCCACTAAACTAATGTGAATGGCGGCCAAGCGGGCTTCCGCGTCTGCCGATCCTCCGACCCAACCTTCCCTCCAAGCATCGCACCTATGCCTCGCCCTACTCTGCCGACGCCCGTCTCCCTCACTCTGGCAATCGTACTGCTGAGCGTCGCGGGAATCGCCGCCGCCCAGCCCGCCGCGACCGGCGCCCGTCAAGGGCTGCTCAACGGCGCTGCCGACCCGACCGCGGTCGCGGTGACCGACGCCTCGGGCGAGACCGTCTACTACGTCGCCGCCACGGGGCACGGCGTGAAGCTGCTCCGGAGCACCGACCTGGCGCACTGGGAACCCTCGGGCCGCGTCTTCAAGAAGGCGGTCCCGGGCTGGGCGCGTCGCGCGGTCCCTGGAACCGATGGCGTCTGGGCGCCCGACCTCAGCTACCACGACGGGTTGTACTACCTCTACTACAGCGTCTCGACGTTCGGCAGCCAGCGCTCGGTCATCGGCCTAGCGGTCAACAAATCGCTCGACCCGGCAAGCGACGACTACAAATGGGAAGACCGCGGGTTGGTGATCGCCTCGAGCGCCGAGACGACCAACTTCAACGCTATCGACCCGGCGCTGCTCGTCGATGAAGAAGGCCGTTGGCTGCTGTTCTGGGGCTCCTACTGGACCGGCCTCAAGGCGGTCGAGATCGACCCCGCCACCGGCAAGCCCCAAGAGGGCGCCGAGATCGTCGCCGTCGCCGCCCGCTCGGACCGCCAGTCAACGGCCATCGAGGCCGCCTTCCCGATCTTCCACGACGGCTACTACTACCTATTCGTCTCGTGGGACGCCTGCTGCGACGGCGCCGAGAGCACCTACAAGGTGATGGTCGGCCGCAGCCGCGACGCGCTGGGACCCTACGTCGACGCCGCCGGCAAGCCGATGCTCGAAGGGGGCGGCACGCTGGTGCTCAAGAGCAGCGAGCGCTGGCGCGGCCCGGGGCACAATGGCGTCCTCACCACCGACAAAGGCCAATGGATGGTGCACCACACGTACGACATGGAGCACCTCGACTCGCAGCGCATCCTGCAGGTCCGCCCGCTGACGTGGACCAAGAGCGGCTGGCCCGAAGTCGGCGAGCCGGTGGCCACGCCGTAGCACGAACCTGACGCTCACCGGACGTGGTATTTGGTAGAGTTGGGCGCCGCCGCAATCCCTTTAAGTCTTCCGCGATGCGCTCCCACGGCGATTGAATCGAATGACGCACCGACTCTTCTTATTGCTCGTCCTGCTCACGGCGCCTCAAGCTCCGGTGCTCCTAGCGCAAGAGCCTGCGGCGGACGAGTCGCCGGCGGAGTCGACGCCCGCCGCCCCGCAGCGCGTCGATGTCGAGCCGGTCGCTGAGGACGAGCAGATTGCGAAACGGCTCGAGCGGATCCTCACCGCGACCGAGTGGTTCCGTTCCCCCTCGGCGCGGGTCGAGGAGGGGGTCGTCTTCCTCGGCGCCCGCTGCCAGACCGCCAAACAGAAGCAGTGGGCCGAGAGCCTCGCGCTGAATACGCAGGATGTCGTGGCGGTCGTCAATCGTATCGAGGTCGATCAGCCCAGCCTCTTGGACTTTTCCCCTGCCACATCACAACTCGACACGATGGTCCGCGAAGCGGTGCAGGCGGCGCCGGTGCTGGCGGTGGCGGTGCTGCTGCTCGTGCTGGGGTGGTTTCTGGCGTCGCTGGCGGCGCGTCTCGTGGGCCACCTGTCGCAGAAGCGCGTCGCCAACTCGCTGCTGCGGGGCGTCGTCACCAAGACCGCCGCCATCGGGGTCATGCTGCTGAGCGTCTATCTCGCGCTCAAGGTCTCGGGTCTCACCCGGCTGGCGGCCACCGTCCTCGGCGGCACCGGCCTGCTCGGCATCGTCCTCGGCATCGCCTTCCGTGACATCGCCGAGAACTTCCTCGCCAGCATCTTGATCAGCCTCCAGCGTCCCTTCCGGGCAGGCGACCTCGTGACGATCGACGGCCGCCATGGCTTCGTCCAGTCGGTCACCACCCGCGGCACCCAACTGATGACGCTCGACGGCAACCACGTGCAGATCCCCAACGCCACGGTCTACAAGAGCGTCATCGAGAACGTCACGGCGAACCCCAACCAACGCCTCTCCTTCGTCGTGGGGATCGACTACACCGACTCGGCGTCGGAAGCCCAGCAGACGGTGCTCGACGCGCTAAAATCGCACGACGCGGTGCTCAACGATCCCGAGTCGCTGGTGCTGGTCGACGACCTAGCGGCCTCGACGGTCAACCTGCGCGTCTACTTCTGGGTCAACGGCGAGCGACACAGCGTGCTCAAGGTCCGCTCGGCGGTGCTGCGGCGCGTTAAACGGACCCTGCAGCAGCACGGATTCACGCTACCCGACGAGCAGCGCGAGATGATCTTCCCACACGGGATTACCGTCCAGATGGCGTCGGACGAAGCAAGCCAGCCAGCGCCCGTCGCCAAGCCCAAGGCCGCCCCCTCCGACCCGAACGCCGAGGCCGACACCGAATCAACCGCCGCCGAGGGCGACCTCTCGCCCGAACGTCGAGTGATCGAAGAACAAGCCGCCGGCTCACGCCCGCTAGCGACGGGCGACAACCTTCTCGAGGAGAACGGCGGGGGTTAGCCAATCGGCCCCGCCTACCTGTTCTTGCGAATCCGACAGAGCGCAACTCAACGCCACCAGCGTTGAGTTGTCTCGCTACGCGTTGACGTGTCGGCTTCCGTCTGGCTGCCGCGTGGAATCGCAATCCCTAGCGACTTGTCGACACGAGCCGATGATCTCGCTCACGCCAACTGAGGAATGCTCGGGACCTTGCCTACGGCAATCTTGGGCACGGCGGTTGCACGATCAAGATGGTGCGACGCGGCCGGCCATCTTTTCATCCCGGCTGTCCGCTGCGGGACCAGTCCCTGCTCATCTTTCCGTCAGACTGCCCGCCTTGGATTCATCTCAATTCACGCGTCGACGCACCTCGCTCAGGACACTCTCGATAATGATCGTCTCATGCGGAACGTGTGGGGGACCTTGCGCAATTACCGAAACCGAACTCGATTGCCGAGTGACGGCGTCGGCGCACAACGAAAAGCCCCATCGCGTCTATTACTGCTGCCCACTCTGCGGGGTGGGCTGTCACGAACTGGACCACAGCCCGCTCGCCCCGCGCCGACCCGCCGCGGGCGCCGTCCACGAATGTCAAACGGTCCGCCTTCGTGCCGTAGCGACGTGCGTCTAGCAAGCGGGGATGCTTACCGCGCCCCGCCGTAAATCACGGCGGCGTAGACCCGCACCTGTTGTAGTCGGCGGTCGATGCGGTAGTAGGCGGCCACGGGGGCGGAGTAGAAAAACCGCGTGTCGAGGGTTTGACGCGACTCACCCGCGGTGGAGGGGTCGTCGCTCAACACGCGGTGGAGCACACCGATGGCCTCTTCTATCTTACCTTGCTCGGCAGGCGACGCGATGTCCCAAGCCGCATCGATTGCTGCGATTGGACGTGGATTCCAAACCACAACGAAGCTCATTTCTTGTCCCTTAGCCGCGCCAGGAGTTCGTCGGTCGATATCCCGGGGCCGTCGTACTCGGACAGCCGCTTGAGCTCTTCTTCACTAGGAACGGGCGTAATCGGGACCCAGTCCGCCGGCGGACCGGCTGAGGAGGGCGCCTCGGGAAGCACCCGACCGAGGACCTGGCCCGACTCGTCAACGAGGACGACGACCTCGCCCGTGGCGAACAGCTTCTCCCGCATCGCCTTGTCGATTGTAATCTGCACCATCGGAATGGCTCCGTGGGGTGAAGGTCTCTCCTGTCACCAGTATACCGACTTCGGAGGCCCGCAACCGCAGATGGCAGGGCATTCTTGACACTACGGCCCCCGCTCGTCGTGCCCTTCGCGCCCGCCAAGGTTCAACCCTACTTCTGGCCACCTGCGCGAAACCGGATTGTTGGAACCAACTGGCGCCCCGTTCGGGGGTTCGGGTCCAAAAAATCGCTAAGCGATTTGGCCGGTGGGTTGCTTACGCCGAGGTTTCTTCGGCCGCTTCGGGGGCCGTGATGACGCGGTTGATCGCGGCTTGATGGTGGGCCGGATCGACGATCAGTACGTTCTCGCCCAGGTCAAGCTGCGTTGGGTCGTCGACAATCTTCTTGCCGCGGTCGTCCATCTTCACGTCGGCGTCAGCCGTGTGCTTCTTGGCGACGGTGATCAGCTGGTCGTACAGCTCACGCTGCTCGGCGGCGTTGATCACGCTGACCGCACCGGCCACCTCCTTGAGATAACGCATGAAGACCTCGCGACGGTCGGTCTGCTGCTTCGCCTTCTGCCGACGGCGGAGGAACATGCCGAGCTTGCGGCCGACCGACTGAAGGCCGAGACGGATCTCCTTCTGGATCTCTGGGTAGGCGGCGATCGCCTCCTTTGACTCGCTGGTAAAGGGGACCCAGACGCTGGCGATGTGCACCATGAGGCGCACGGGCCCCTTTGGTAAGGCGCCGCGGCTCTGGCTGAGGCCGTAGCCGCGCCAGTTGGTGCTGGTCACCGTCTGGGTGACGGCGCAGGCCGCCTGTTGGAACTGTAGCGGCACGCGGTTGGCGAATCGCAGGATGTCCATCTGCTGCCCCTCGGCGACGTTGACGTTTTTCATCGCATGGAACAGCTTCTCGCGTTCCTTCGGCTTGAGTTTGCCGGGGGTCTGCCGCGTCTTGAGGCCCGACTCCTTCACGATCCGGTCGGCCGCGTCGGCGCCGAGGCCGTTGAACGTGTTGATGAGGAACTGCCGAACAGTGCGGGTGTCGGTCTCTTCGAGCAGCTCGAGCAGCAGGTCGGCGGTGACGTTCTGTGTCGGCGCCGTGCCGCCGTAGGCGAGGCCGACCTCAACGACGAAGGGGTTGCCGCGGTAGACGGCCGGCGGGCGTGTGGCGGCGGCGTAGAACTCGGCCGGCACGACATGGTGGAGCCCGCGGAGGATGAGGTCCTCGCCGATCGGGCAGATGCAGTCGGTCGCGGGGGGCGAGATGCGGGTCGACTGGATGGCGTCGTAGAGCTTCTCGATCTGCGGCCGTTCGAGCTTGTGCGTGTTGGTGCGGGAGCTGACCTTCGCCGTCTCGCACAGCTTCTTGGCGATCGCCGGCGTGACGCGGCTGAACTTGGTGCGGAAGAACTCGCTAACGCTCGAGGCGTCGCCTTCCTCGAGCATAGTGGCTAGCCGGCCGATCTCGACGCCGTACGGGTGCGGCTTGATCTCCTTCGCCTCGGGCGGCAACTGCTCGGCCGAGCGGAGGTAGTCGTACTGGTAGTCTTCCGCGTCGATGTAGTGGAGCGTGATGTGCGGGTTGGCGATCGCGGTCTGCTCGAGGTACTCGTCGACCGAGCCGCGGCCGCGGACGTACTTCGCCTCGAGCTCGATGGTGACGCGGGTGCCGTGGTCCTGGGGCACCCACTCGATGCCGTGCTGTTCGATGTACTTGACGCCCTTCTCGCCGGGCGGGATGTCGACGCCATCGCCCTTGCCGTTGAGGATCTTGGGGAGGTTCCGCTTGGTGTCGATCTGGATCTCGTAGTAGTGGGCCGGCTTGCGCACGGAGACCTTCGAGACGATCTTGACCGGCTTGCCGGTGGTCTGGACGCCGTACATGCCGGCGGCCGAGATGCCGATGCCCTGCTGGCCGCGGCTCTGACGGAGGCGGTGGAACTTGGAGCCGTAGAGCAGCTTGCCGAAGATCAGCGGGATCTGCTTCTTGAGGATGCCGGGGCCGTTGTCTTGGATGCCGACCTTGTACTTGCCGGGCGAGGTCGGCTCGATGTGGACCCAGATTTCCGGCAGGATGCCGGCCTCTTCGCAGGCGTCGAGGGAGTTGTCCACCGCCTCTTTGACGGTGGTCAGCAGCGCCTTGCGGGGGTTGTCGAACCCCAGCAAATGGCGGTTTTTTGAGAAGAACTCGCTGACGGAGATCTCTTTCTGGGCGGCCGCCATCTTGGTGGCGTCGCTGCGGCGGGAGGTCGGGGCCATCGGAGAGGGGGTGATCGTTTCGTGGCGTGGGACTCGGTGGGGGAACCCCAGATTCTGCCCGAAACGGGCCGCGAGCGGAGGGGGGCGGGAGCTTGACGCCCTGACTTGAGATTTCGGCTCGGTAGGCGCCCGATCGCCAATCGAGAGACTCAAGAACGGGTCTGCCGGACGGGACGGCTTGGTAAGCAGAGGATCCGATGGCGCCCAGTGTGACTCCACACGGCTTGGCTCGGCGTCAATCGGCAGAACACTTGCAAGGCGACCGTCAACGCGATCCCACCGGCTAGGAGGCCAAGCGGGGCGTAGATGAGCATCCCGGCAATGGCGAAATAGGTTACCAATGCGGTGAGAGCGCCGACAAAGACGTAATCGTAGCCCGGCAGGATCAGCCGCCCCGTCGCGATTCGGCCGAGCGGGTTCATTGGTGGCCAGTGTTGGTGGACCCGACGGAAAAGTGTCCATCCGACGACAACTAGTAGGACAAAGAACCCGACGGTCAGCCCGAATAGCAGCGGGTTGAACGTCCCAGCCGCAGGGTCACTTACTTCGGGGCGCATCGCCAAATAGACGAAGATCTGAAACATGGACTCGGCGTCGCCATCCAGAACCAACGAACCGAAGTCGGTTCGGTCGGCCCACGCCATCCACCCCTGGCAAGCGTACTGAGCACAGGCGAAGAGCCAGAGCACCGTGACACTCGGCGCCCACCAGCCGAAGAGGGGTGGCGAGGTCGGCGGCGTCACCAGCAGTTCCCGTAGGGGTGACCCCGCCGTCCGGGCGGCGGGGTCCGAGGTAGCGACCCGCTTCATCGGCGAAAACGAAAGATCGAGCGTGTCAAAACGCGTCAGCAGTCGCTTGAGCGAGACGATGCTGATAAGCAAACCGGCGAACAACGCCATGAGGAATGGCCATAAGGTCGGTCTCGACCAGCCGGCCGAACCTGCAATCGCTAGTCCGGCTAGCACCACGATCGCTCCGAGCAAGAGCGGCTCACGATGGCGCAACGCGGTCGCGGTGCTCAGCAGGAAATAGGTCGCCGAGTACGCGGCAGCAGCCATCAGCAAACTGGTCGTCAGGTTAATAGAACTGAGAGCCACGAAAAGAATTAGGACCAAGGCATCCGCTATGCCGGGCTCCGGGCGCCCGAAAGGCAATCGCTCGGGCCATCGCCACGGGGCGCCCTGCAGCCACTGTCCGTAGCGGACGTTGATGACCGGATGCTTGCGGAGCAGACGCAGCAATGCCATGCCAGCTCCGACAACCAGCAGGCTTAGCATGCTGAACACATCGAATCCGGAATCAGAATCGCCAGACGTAAGCCAAACGATCCAGCTGATTCCATTCAAAAAGAGAGCAGCGGCACTGCCGATCAGCGCTGTGCGGAGTTCGTCGCGGGAGATCATCGCGATTCCCCCTGCTCAGAATGCTCGTCACGCATGTACTGATCGATTCCATCCATTGTTTCAGGGTACATGAGCCGTGTGAGAGCGTCGTCTAATCGCGATTCCCCCGCCAGCTGCTTGATTCCGGCGGGCGTTTCGTAAGCGACAACGCTTCCGTCTCGCAGGACGACCACCCGGTCGGCAAGCTCCTCGATAATCTCGGGAACGGGCGTTGTGATCACGACGGTGATCCCCTGATCGTCGGCGAGCTTCTTGAGCACTTTCTTGACGGCCTGAATGCCCGCGGGATCGAGGCCTCCAGAAAAAGGCTCGTCGAGCAGCAAGTAAGGCGTCTCTGCGATGAGCGTCCCCGCCAACGCCAGTTTCTTTCGCTGGCCTGTTGAATAGCCGCCGATAAGGGCGTCTTGTTTGGTGCCCAGATGAAACAACGCGAGCAGTCGGTTGACATGCTCGAAAGCGCGGAAGTCATCGACTCCGTACAGCCGCCCGATGGCGATGAGATACTCGCGGCCGGTCACGTCGCGCGGCATCCAAGCGTCGTCTGGCAAATACGCTACGCGCTTGCGGATCTCTCGCTCGCCCTCGACGCTCTCGCGCCGGTTCACGCCATGAAAAGCGATGCTGCCGCGAATCGGCGAGAGGATGCCGCCAAGGCAGCCCAGTAGCGTCGATTTGCCCGTGCCATTGGGCCCGAGGATGACGACGAGTTCCCCGGTCTCGACCGTGAAAGAAACGTCCTTCAAGACGGGGCGGATTCCGTAGTGATGCCAGACACTGTCGACGCGGATCATCGAACCTTGGGGAGCCTAATCTTGGGGAACCTAGTGGCGAGGTGTTGCGGTAATTCGTCGCCCGCGTCCCCATCTTGCTACAAAACCGACGACTAACAAGCAGCAGGCTGGTCCCAAGCCGATTGATCGCGAGCCGGCAGACGTCAGTCCCCGGAGTGCAACGGGTACCAGGGACACTCCGGGGACTGACGTCTCCCGGCTCGCTGTTTCTGCCGCTGGCTTCGGCGCCGCTCGCTGAGCGTGCCGGTTGGGCAAACCCTGCCGGTTCGCGGTTCCTCTGGGGCCGGTCGTGACGGCTTTGCGGGCTCCGCCGGAAACTCTCCCCGCTCTGCGCCTGCTGGACCGATCGTTGGGGTTAGTCGGGCGGAGCCTGGCTACCGCAGCGATGCGAGGGGGGCCTCCCGGGCCCACTGGGGAATACCACGGAGCAAGGAGGCTTCCGATGTCGCGTTCATTCACTGTCGCCGTGCTGGCGACCGTCGCCCTGGGGCTGACGGCTACCGCTGTACAAGCCGACAACGGCTGGAACGGCCGCCGCCCGATCAGCCGCCAGCGTCCCAACGACCTGTTCTACAACTACTACGTCGGACCGCAGCCCAGCGGCGCGGCGGCCCAGATGTATATCTCGCCGCGCCCCGTGCCGGCGGCGATGGGGCACACCTACACGACGTACCAACCGTTCATGCCCCACGAGATGATGTACAAGCATCATCGCTCGTACTGGACCCACAATCCGGGCGCCGGCTGGACCCGCACGAAGGTCCGCTACGGCACCGGCGGCGGCTTGCTGCAAGCCATCAACTTCGGCCTGTACGACGACACCAAGGTCGGCTGGCTCCACGGCGCCAACTTCTTCGACCACCTCGATCAGATGCAGGCGTTCGACTACTGAGCCGCACCGGCGCCGGCTGGGTCGAACGACGCCGGCCGGGTTGACGCTAGCGTCCCGCACTCCGTCCTCACTTTGTTCCTGTTAGAAGCGAGTCCCGCCATGCGTTCTCGATTGCTTGTCGCCGCGATGGCGATCGTCGGCCTGACCGCCGGACTCGCCGACGCGGGTGGGCCCGTCATGTGGCCGCTGTACCGGGCCACCAACTACAACTGGAACGCCAACTACGCGCACCAGCAGTTTGGCCAGCCGGTCGCCCTCGTGGTGCCGCCGACCGCCAACCTGCAGACGCAGTACGGCTGGGGCGTGGGCAGCAGCCGCCTGAGCCGGATCGATCACCAGTTCGGCCGCAACTTCCCGGGCATGGGCGTGTCGGGCGGGCCCTACCAGCCCGAGCCGATCTGGCCGCAAGACACGACGCAGTTTGGCGTCTACCACGTCCGCGCTCCTTGGTGAGCCGCTGGCGAGGTCTGAAATAGAAAGGGTCCCCCCTTGTTGAGAGGGCCGTCCGTTCCTTCGGGGACGGGCGGCCTTTTCTTTCACGCGTCCAGGCCGGAACAACCGGACGCCGCCGCTTGGTCGTGCGGGCGCCGCGTCCCGCGGACAAACAATCGAATGCCGACACCCTCAATCGTTCGCTAGCGACGATCGACGGCGAGGTTGGCGCCCTGCTCACCGGCAACGACTGGTGGCAGCTCAAATCGTTCGTCGGCGTCTACGGCCTGTTCCATTGCGCCATCGACGACACGGCCGGCGTCCGAGGCCGTGTCGAGGCCCGCCTCGCCGACCAGTGCTTCGTCGGCGGCTACGTCGAGCACGACGAGCTCTTCGACACGACCGGCGGCGTCACGCTCGAGTACCGCTTCGGACGCGGAGGCAGCGCCGCCGAGAACTCGTCAAAGAACCTGCTCGCCCGGCTCGGCGACCCGGTGGTGCGCCGACGGCATGTGCTCGTCGCCGAAAACGCCGCTCGATTGTCAATCACCTCTCTCTCGGTCGGCGGACCGACAACCGGCGGGCCCAGCACCGGTGGACCGGGCGTAACGCCAGGCTCAACCGTCGATCCTGAACCAGCGGGCCGCGGCGACCGCCCGACCTACGTCCCGCCGCCGCGTCCGGATGACATCTAAACCCAGCACGCTACTCAGTTTCTTCCGAGCCGGTTTCCTGGACGATCTCGTCCGGGCGAGCCGCGACGTCGGTAGTTCGCTCGTCCCATCAGCTGGCGGCGTCGGCGGATTCTCTCCATCCGCCGCTGCCCGAAGGGTGTGCGGCCAATTCGTCGGCTAGATCACGGACCGGAAGCCTTGATGAGCGATAGCGCTGGTGCAGCAAAAGCGGCAGGGCGATTTTACTCAAGCGGATGGTTACAGCGCTGCGAAGAGGCTTACCGCGGCCTCCGCCACTGCTGAACGTGCTCGGAGTTGTTTCCTCCTGCGGCGATAACTATGCTCGTCGATTCAGGTGAGGAACTAGCTTGCCCTTCCGTCATTTCGCGATTCTGGAATTGCAGCAATGAGCGCGCCCACGTTTCTGAGAAGCTTCTGGCGGTTTGTTACCGTATGCCTGCTCATCTTCGCGACGTTCATGGCAACGACCGTCGACGCGATCGAGGTTGATTTCGACACCTTCGACGATCTCGACCGGTTCGACGTGCATTCCGGTTCATTTATTGGCGTACTGCAAGGGTCGAACGCGGGGGTCGGTAATTCGGGCGGGTTGTCTCCGGCCAGCAAGGTAGAACTGACTTTCAACGAAACCGGCTTCGACCTGAGCGAGCCGGTCACGGTCTCGACCTATTTCAAGACCTCTTCCGGTAACGGAGTTTTCGCCAGTCCTTACGAGATGGCTTCGGTTTATGTGACTTCCTCACTTGATGGCCGACCAAGCGTGAGCACGTACGCCTCTGTCGGTGTCGAGTTGGAGCGCGACTTCGCCGCCAACACGGACGTGGTGAATGCTTTTATCCACATACCAGGTCAGATTTGGCCCATCTTGTCCACCGAGTTGGGTTACAAACTCCCTCCCAACACTTGGTACGAGTTGAGCTTGACGTTAACCCGTGAGGCGGACGTGCTGCGGCAGGCAGTCACGATCTACAATCACGGCTCGACGGGGCTCACCCAGCCCGGCAGCTTGGTTGATTCCTTCTCGTCGGGTTACTCGGACGAGAGCGTTATTTCAAATGACTCAACACTCTTCGCGGGATTCGGCGCCAGGAATGGCCTTGTCTCGGGACTCGACAACTTTCGGCTCGAAGCGTCCGGGATCACGCCGCCAACAGAGACCGTGACGATTACGCCAACCTTCGACGCCCAACGGGTCGCGTCGAGCAATTACCCGCTCGGCGCCTTGAACCAGACAACGCTGGACATTGATGGTGGGTCGGGTACGAGCTTCCCCCCTCTCGAGGTGCTGACGGAGTTCCCACTCGACCAGATTCCGGCGAACGCCGAAATCGTCAACGCCCAGCTGGTCCTCGACGCCACAACAAGTTCTTCAGGAATCGTCATCCAGGCGATGGGTTACGAAGGAGACGGGCTCGCGTCGCTGTCGGACCCCGGCGATTCGCTCACGGAGTTTGGTCGTGAGTACGGCCCGTTCACCAGTGATAGCGACATCTACATCGACCTCGATCCGACGAAGATACAGACTTTGCTTGGCGAGGCCTCACACGTCGGCTTTCTGCTGAAGAGTCAGGCCGCGGGGCCCTACATTCGAATCGCTTCGAACGAATCAACGACCGGCATCGGGCCGCGGCTGGTTCTCGAGTATTCCGTCGTCGCCGCCCCGCTGCCAGGCGACTACAACGACGACGGCGTCGTGGACGCGGCTGATTACACCGTGTGGCGCGACGCGGAGGGTGGCGATGTCCCGTCAGGGACCGGCGCCGACGGGAATGACGACGGCAAAATTGACCAAGACGACTACGACATCTGGGCCGCCCATTACGGGACCGTATCGGATCCGGTGCAGTCGGAGTCGGTACCTGAGCCTAACGCGATGGCGCTCGCGTTCTTGGCAAGCGTCATCGCATCTTACCGATATCGTTAGCCGCCGCAGGCGAAGCGGTGCTTCGTCGATCGAGGCTAACGACGCGCCAACGATTCGGGAGACCAGACGCTTCGCCGACGAAAGGCGGTGGTTCAAGCCCGCCGGATCAAAGCGGCCACGGCTTGCCCCGTGAGCGCGTAGTTCAGCGCCAGCAGCGCGTCGCCCGTGGCGGGGCGGTGCTCGCCGGCGACGTTCACCGGGCAGGCCGGGTCGGGGGTCTGGTAGTTGAGCGTCGCGGGGACGACGCCTTGCCGCCAGCCGACCAGCGCCAGGGCGAGCTCGACCGCGCCGCTCGCCGCTCCGGAGCAGCCGACGTAACTCGTCGGGGCGGTCACGGGGGCGTCGCCGACGATCTCGGCCAGCGTCGCGGCTTCCATGGCGTCGGTTTCGGGGCGGCTTGATCCGTGGGCCTTGACCATCGCCAGGTCGCTCGGGGCGACGCCGGTCGTCTCGAGGACGCCGTTGACCGCCGCGGCGATCGCCTTGCCGGTCGGCTGGCGGGTTTCGATCGAGGGCTCGCAGCGGTTGCAAACGCCCTCGACGGCGCCCCACGCCTGCCCGCCGCGCTGGGCGAAGGCCCGGCGCTCGGCGTGCTCGCGGCTCTCGAGGACGAAGTAGGCGGCGCCCTCGGCGAGGACGAAGCCGTCGCGGTCCCTATCGAACGGTCGACAGGCGCCCGCCGGGTCGCCCGCACGACGGCTGAGGCCGAGGCCGCCGTGGAAGACGAGGTCGGTGAGGTCCAGTTTGGTGCTGGTCCCCCCGGCGAGCATCACGTCGGCCGCGCCGCGCTGGATGACGGCGGCCGCCTCGCCGATCGCCAGCAAGCTGGAGACATCGCCGAGCGAGATCGTGTTGGTGGGCCCGAACGCCTGCCGGCGGATACCGACATGGCACGCCGCCATGTTGGGCAGGTACTTGAGCATCCAGAGGGGGAAGAGCTGCCGCATGCCGCGGTTGCCCCACTCCTTGAGGTCGACCTCGCCCCGTTCGTTGAGGCTCTCGGCCATCGGCGAGACGAGCTCGTCGAGCCCGCAGTACAAGAGCCCCGCGGCGCCGACCACGCCGACCCGCTCGGGGTCGACCTCCGCGGCGTCGAGGCCCGCGTTGGTCCAAGCCATTTCGCCGGCGGCGAACGCGAGCTGGATCTCGCGGGCCATCACTTTGAGGCTTTTCCGCGGTTGGACGTATTTTTTGCCGTCGAAGTCGGTGACCGCCCCCCCGAACGGGGCAATCCATTCCGCCATCGCTAGCTCGTCGATGGTGCGAATCCCCGAGCGCTTGGCTTGGAGTGACGCCCCCACCGCGTCAACGCCGATGCCAATCGGCGAGACAACGCCAACGCCGGTAATCAGCACATCGGGCATGGGGCGGCGAGAAAGGGGATAGGGGCGGTGGTCGGAAGCGGGTCGCAGCCTAGTGTAATTCGCGACAGCCGACCGTGCGGGGGGGGTGGGCCGGTCCCTTCTGGGGGCGACAAAGTGTCCGACTTGAACCCAACTTCGGTTCTGGCGTACCACACAAGAGACAAAGACCCCGCCCGACCGGCCAAGTTGGCCAAAATATCCGCCTGGAGACCCTCGGTTGTCACACGGAAGCGACTCGGCACCCGCGACTGTCCCCGCTTTCTCGATGCGAGAGGCCCGCTCCCTGCTGCGCGAAGATGACCTGCGGCCCCAGCTCTGGCGGTACTGGGTCGATCTCCTATCGAGCTGGGTCGGCCTCATAGCGGGCATCCAGCTGATGCAGGCCGGGGCCCTCCCCTGGCCCGCCCGGGCGGCCGCCTTCGCGATGGCAGTGATCCTAGGTTACCGCTGCGCCCTCTTCACCCATGAAATCGCCCACCAGCCCGAAAAAAACTTCCGCGCGTTCCGCTTCGTCTGGAACCTGCTGATCGGGATCCCCTTCTTGATGCCGTCGTTCACCTACTCGACCCACCTCGACCACCACCGCCGGCGGAGCTACGGCACCAGCCACGACGGCGAGTACCTCCCCTTCGGCTCGCGGCCCGTCTGGCATCTGCTCGGATACCTGGCCGAAAGCTTCATCATCCCGATCTTGGCGATCGTCCGCTTCGGCGTGATGACGCCGCTCACCTGGCTGGGCCAACCGTTCCGCGACTGGGTCCATCGGCACGCGTCGTCGATGATCATCGATCCGGCGTACGTCCGCCCGCTGCCGTCCGACCGCCAGCTGCGCAATATCCGGATGCAAGAGATCGCTTGCTTCGGGTTCTTGGTGATCGCCTCGTTCATGATCGTCCGCAGCTGGATGGGCGTCGGGATCCTCGACCCCTGGCTGCTGCCGCACGTCTACGCCGTGGCCGTGACGATTCTGTTCGTCAACTCGGTGCGGACGCTCGGCGCTCACCGGTACTACTACGACCGCCGCGCCGCGAATGACGAGCCGATGTCGTTCACCGAGCAACTGCTCGACTCGATCAACTACCCCCATCGGCCTTGGCTGACGACGCTGTGGGCGCCGGTCGGGCTGCAGTACCACGCGCTGCACCACCTGTTTCCCTCGATGCCGTACCACGCGATGCCCAAGGCGCACCGCCGGCTCATGGAGGGCCTGCCCGCCGACTCGCCCTACCGCCTGACCGAGAGCCCGGGCCTACCGCAGGCGCTGGCGAACCTCTGGCGCCGGGCCCGCCAAAGCGGCCAGGACACGGCGCCATCCAGTTTCACTGAAACCGTCTCCCCACGGGGCGACGTCAGGCACGACGCGCCCACCTCTGGGCCCATTACAACGCCTTCTCGAAGACACGCCACGTCTTATAGCGCAGCGCCCCCCCCTTCTCGACGGTCTTCCGCGAAAGGTCGTTCGTCTCAAGAATCCAGCTGAACTCGCAGTCGGTGACGCCGTGCGACAACGCCGGCTCGAGCAGACTCACCGACAAGCAGACGCCGACCCCCCAGCTCTGGTACTCGGGGAGCACGTTGGTGCTGACCATGCGGATCCGCGACAGCGATTTCTTGTTCCTCAGTAGCCGCACCCAGCCGAATGGGAACAACCGGCCGTCGATCGCCTTGATGCGCGGGTTGTAGTCGAGCAGTCCGAAGACGCAGCCAACCGGCTTGCCATCCACCTCGGCGATGCGGGCCAACTCGGGCACCAGCAGCTGCTTCAGGTCCTTCGCAAAGTGGACCACCTCGGCGCGGGTCATCGGGACGTGTCCCCAGTTGTGGTCCATCGCGCGGTTATAGAGGTCGAGGAACGTCTCGACCTCTTCGCGGAAGTGACGAAGCCGCATCGGCCGGACGGTCACCCCGAAGCGTTCGCGGACCATCTGGTCGACGGTGAGCAGTTTCTTGTCCTTTGACAGGCTGTCGAGCATCGAGATGTCGCCGCGGTAGGCGTACATGTCCTGCACCTTGCCGTAGCCGGCGTTCTCGATCAGCCGCTGGTAGTAAGGCGGGTTGTGCGTCAGCAAGAAATACGGCGGCGTGTCGAACCCTTCGATCAGCGTGCCGAACTCGTAGTTGAGCGTGGGATTCATCGGTCCGCGCGACGCGGTGAGACCCCTGCCCCGCAGCCATTCCTCCGCGGCTGAGAACAGCTCGGCCGCCGCCTCGGCGTCGTCGAAGCACTCGAAGAAGCCGAAAAACCCGGTCTTGTCCTCGGCGTGCTCGTTGTGGACGCGGTTCTCGATCGCCAGGATGCGGCCCACCGGCTCGGGGCCACGCATCGCGAGGTAGGCCTGCCGCTCGGCGCCGTCCCACACGGGGTGGCTCGCGAAGCCCGCCTGACGCCGCTGCATGTCCCGCAGCGGCGGGACCCAGCACGGGTCGCCCGCGTTGACCTTCCACGGCATTTCGAGCCAATCGCGGCGCTGGTAGCGGTTGACGACCGGCTCGATTCGGAGGGGACGGGGCATGCGATGGCGGATTGGGGATTGCGGATGGCGGTTTAGATCGGCGAGTTTATCCGTTCACGCAAGCCAGTCCCAGTTGCTGCCGCCTCCGTCTCTCCGCTATCGATCCCTCTGCTAAGCATGCCTCGCATCCTCGTCACCGGCGCCACGGGCTTCATCGGACTGCGGCTGGTCGAGCGGCTCCTCGACCGGGGCGCCGACGTCGCGTGCCTCGTGCGGGCCACCAGCGACGTCTCGCAGCTCGAGCGCTTGGGGGTCGAACGGCGTCTCGGCTCGCTCGCGGACGAGGCGAGCCTCGCCGCTGCCCTCGACGGCGCCGACGCCGTCTACCATCTGGCCGGACAGATCACCGGCGCCCGTCTCGAGGACTTCACCCGGGTCAACGCCGAGGGCGTCGAGCGGCTCTGCCGGGTCGCCGCCGCGCAAGCCACTCCGCCCACCGTGCTGCTGGTCAGCTCGCTGGCCGCCACGGGCCCCTCACTCCCCGGCCAGCCCCACAACGAGGCGACGCCGCCCGCGCCGGTCTCGTTCTACGGCCGCAGCAAGCTCGCCGGCGAGCACGCCGCCCGCCGATACGCCGACCGCCTGCCGCTCTCGATCCTCCGCCCGCCGGTGGTCTTCGGCCCCGGTGACCGCAACGGTCTGATGCTGTTCAAAGCGGTGCGGCGGGTCCCGATCCACGCCGTGCCGCAGATGAAGGGGCTGCCGCTCTCGCTGATCTATGTCGATGACCTCGTCGACGCGATGATCGCCGTGGTCGAACGGGGCGAGCGCGTCACGCCCGACGCCGATCCGAACGACCCGACCGGGCTCTACTTCGCCGCCGACCCGGCCGAATCGTCCTACGCCGACATGGGCCGGATGGCGGGCACGGCGATGGGCCAGAAGGTGTGGGTCCTCCGCCGCCGCAAGTACCCGTTCTTGCCGGTAGCGATCGCCGGCGACCTGATCGGCAAGCTCCGCGGCAAGGCGCCGCTGTTCGGCATGGACAAGCTCCGCGAAGCCTCCGCCAGCGGCTGGGTCTGCGACCCGGCAAAGATCAAGGCCACGCTCGACTGGGCGCCGGGCAAGCCGCTCGCCGAGCGTTATGCGGAGACCTACGCCTGGTACCGCGAAGCGGGTTGGTTTTGAGAAAGAGGCCGAAGCGGGACTGCTGGCTACTACAAGGCAGGCCCTGATTGGCAGCGGCCGAAGTGCTGGATGTACTAGACGGGGGCGTCGCCGATTCGGGCGGAAAAAGGGTCGGTCTGATGTACGAATCGCACTTAGTTATCGAGCGAGTGCTGGCCGGTAGCACGCCCTGTCGTGGTTGGGCATCCCAAGCACCAACCACGGGTTGCGACAGCACTTCAGCGAACGTCCTTAACTAAGTGCCATTCGTCTGATGTACCTCAGCAAGTTGCGCCGAAGGGGGTATCCGCTGGTGGTGGTCCACCATCGGCGACTTACTAGGAGCCGTTTTTGAGCGACGCGATCTCACTCGACCGCTGTTCCCGCGGTATCCGCCCCTGCGGAGAACGATGAAGCCTCTGTAGGTTTGTCGTAGGTCGAAGACTGCGGAGACGTTCGTAGCCATAGCACACTTGCTGGTACCACAAGACCCGCCGCGCCGCCGTAGAACCACCTGTATGCGTCATTTGCGACACCTTTTTTCTTGAGACCGACGATGATCTAACGCCCCGCAATGGTCGTTTAGGTCAGATGGAACAAGAATTGCTCAACAGGCGACGACACCTTAAGTGGCACAGGTCGATTACGGGCAAGGAGCAAGAGCAGCCCGTGCACATTATCCCTACGTTCCAGGTGCTTGGCTCGGTATGCACCAGCAAGGCGAAAAAATGATCGATGCGGTTTCTCAGAAATCATGGTCGCCGTACGTGGTGGGCTCGCTAATCGGCATACTGAGTTGGTTCTCGTTCGCCACAGCGGACAAGCCCCTCGGGATAACCACCGCATTCGAGCACGCCGCTGCGCTGACCTGGGCGGCTGCTATCCCCGACATGGCGGAACAGCACCCCTACTTTGCCGCCAAGCGGGCCGAGGGGAAACCGCCCATCATTGGTTGGGAAGCGATGCTCGTTGTGGGCGTTTTTTTTGGCGCTCTGCTTAGTGCACGTCTTTCGGGAGACCAGAACCGGCTTTGGGTTCCTCCAATGTGGGAGAGACGGTTTGGACCGAGCAAATGGAAGCGACTATCGGCAGCCTTTCTGAGTGCTGCTCTGATGATGTTTGGCGCCAGGTTAGCTCAGGGCTGCACGAGTGGCCACGGCATCAGCGGTTCGCTGCAGCTTGCGGTCTCAAGCTGGCTTTTTATATCGATCGCTTTCGGAGTCGCCATCCTTACCGCTCTCGCCATGTACCGTGGACAAGGAGTGCAAGATGTTTGAATCTCCTGATCGGCTGCTGTTGGGCCTCGCTACCGGTGTGGTTTTTGGGTTCCTTCTCCAGAAAGGGCGTGTCGCAAAGTTCGAAGTCATTGTTGAGCAATTACGACTCCGCGATTGGACGGTCGTGCGAATAATGGGCACGGCCGTCGTGGTGGGATCCATTGGGGTATACGCCCTGGTCGCAATCGACGAAGCATCGCTGCATATCAGGCCTGTGTTGCTCGGGGGCGTGCTAGGCGGGGCCGTTTGCTTCGGCGTCGGGATGGCAGTCTTCGGCTACTGTCCAGGCACGAGCATCGCGGGCAGTGGCGAAGGCCGGAGGGACGCTCTCGTGGGTTTGGCGGGCATGTTCACGGGGGCCCTGGGGTTTGTCGGCGCCTTCCCAAGTCTCCAGCCGCTGATCAAAGGCATGGGGGACTGGGGGCGAATCACGTTTCCTGAAGTGACGGGTACTTCTCCGTGGCTCTGGATTGTTGGGCTCGCGATGGCTGGAATCGCGGCATTCGCTGTGGACCGGCGGGCGGCACACCAGCGCAGTCCGCGACCGAAGCGGCTCAGTACTGAGCCCCATTCTTAGCCCCTGCCGGATCCATAAATGGCAAACGCAAACACGGAGCGGGAGAACACCCATGTCGATGATACTGGAACGCGTGCAGACCGAGGGAATCGCCGAGCTGTCCTATGTCATCGGCGATGACGCTACAGGGACCGTCGCCGTAATCGATCCCCGAGCGGATGTGGAGGTCTACCTTGAGATTGCGCGACGGCGGAAACTCTCGATCACACACATCTTCGAAACGCACATCCATGCCGACCTCGTCAGTGGCGCCTGCGAGCTTAGGGCCAGGGCTCGAAATGCCGCGATCTTCGTGAGTGTCGAGGGTGACGCGGAGTACTCCTTCGACCATGAAGAGGTCCGGGACGGCGACCAGTTCGAGTTCGGCTCGGTGGTTCTAACGGCGCGGCACACGCCTGGGCACACGCCCGAACACATGGTCTACGAAGCCAGCGAGAAAAAGCGGGCGCCGACGCCGTTCGCGGTATTTACCGGAGACGCCTTGTTCGTCAATTCTGCTGGACGTCCCGACCTGCTCGGTTCGGGAGAGGCCAAGGAACTCGCCGGCAAGTTGTACGACACGCTCTACGATTATTTCTTGAAGCTCGACGATGAGGTCATTATTTTTCCTGCGCACGGCGCAGGATCGCCGTGTGGCGCCTCGATCGGCGATCGTTTAGAGAGTGCTATTGGGTACGAGCGACGGTTCAATCCCTTTTTGCAATACCACGGCCGTGAGGAGTTTAAAGAATACGCGCTTTCGACCGCCCCCCCAGAGCCGACGTATTACCAGCGGATGAAGAAGCTCAATGCACGCGGTCCCGAGGTGTTGGGCAACCTGCCCGGGGTATCGGCGCTACCTCCCGAGGCGTTTCAAGCGGCCCTAGAGAACTCCGCCAATATCGTGCTCGACACGCGGCATATGCTGGCCTACGGCGGCGGTCACATCCGCGGCGCCCTCAATTTCGGGAATCTCCCGGAACTATCAATTTGGGCTGGCTGGCTCCTTGATCCGGAAAGCCCATTACTGCTCATTCTCGACAGTGACGACGACATCGACCAAGTTGTTCGACTTCTGCTACGCACCGGTTTCTGCAAATACGCTGGATACCTGGTAGGCGGCATGACGGCATGGGACAACGCTGGATTGCCACTGGAAGAGACCGATCAGGTTACCGTTCACCAGTTGAAGAGTGACGCCGACCGTTATCAAATTATCGACGTCCGCACGCCAGAGGAGTGGGAGGGTGGACGTATCCCCGGCGCCAAGCACCTTTTCCTTCCTGAAGTGGAAAAGCGGAGCGACGAACTAGATCGAGCGAATCCGGTCGCCGTTTACTGCAACAGCGGCTACCGCGCAAGTATCGGGGCCAGCCTGCTGCAGAAGCGCGGTTTTGATGTCCATAACATCCCGGGAAGCTGGCAGGCGTGGACGAACGCCGACTATCCGGTGGAGAAATAGCCATGAAGGTCGGCGCTACGATACCTGCCACGTTTGGCCTGTTGCTTATCGCGTGCCCCGTCGGGGCCGCGGAATTGAGCGCCGACCCGAACGCCTATTCTGAGCCCGCTTGGTCCCCGTATCTGGTGGGATCACTGATCGGCTTGCTGTCGATGATGACGTTTTATTTCTCAAACAAGCCGCTCGGAGCATCGACCGCTTACGCACGGGTCGCGGGGATGATCGGATCGGCAATCGCTCCGAGGCACACCGCTTCTTTGAAGTTCTATCAAGACAAAAAGCCACGGGTGGACTGGGAAGTCATGCTCGTGGTCGGCGCTATAGGCGGGGCGTTCCTCGCCGCGTGGACGGGTAACGAATTGACACTCCGCTGGACGCCGGCAATGTGGGAAGCAAGATTCGGCGATAGCGTCGGGCTGCGCCTTGCGGTTGCGTTTGTGGGGGGAGTGCTGATGGCGTTTGGCGCGAGGCTAGCGGGCGGCTGCACCAGCGGCCACGGCATCAGCGGCACCATGCAGCTCGCCGTTGGGTCATGGATCGCCGTGATCTGCTTTTTCGTCGCGGGCATTGCCGTTGCAATGTTGATGTTCCAAATCTGAAAGGGACTTGCCGCCTATTGGCAATGAGACATGAGCGAACCCAACAAATCGACGACAAACGAGAAAGTTAGGCCAATCACTCAGTTGGTGCTAGGAGCGGTCTTTGGCATCGCCTTTGGTTTCTTGCTCCAGAAAGGGGGAGTCGCCAAGTACCACATCCTGATGGGAGTTCTCCTCCTGGAAGACTTCACGGTCATTAAGGTGATGCTATCTGCCATAATTGTGGGGATGATTGGCGTCTTCTCACTGCATCGAATGGGACTGGTCCAACTTCACTTAAAGCCGACCCGCTACGCGGCGAACATTCTTGGCGGGCTGCTCTTCGGAGTCGGCTTCGCACTCTTGGGCTACTGTCCCGGAACGGGCGCTGCGGCGCTTGGGCAAGGCAATTACGACGCTGTCAGTGGCGTACTCGGTCTAATGGTCGGTTCCTATCTCTACGCCGAGGCGTCGCTAGTCCTCTCGAAGTCAGTCGAGAAATGGGGCGACCGCGGCCAACTCACCCTCCCCAACTTGGTCGGCTTACCCACGCTTACCTTCGTGCTTGGCTTCGTGCCGTTGCTCGCCGCCGTGTTGTGGGCCATTGAACGCGCGGGATCGGGAGGATAATTCGGCCGGAGCCGGAGAGTTCCACAGATTTTTTATGCCCCGTGCCTACTTACTAAGGAAAATCGCAATGCTTCCTGCAACCGCCGAGCGAGTCCCCCTGCATACGGCAGAACACGTCAATGATCGTATCCGCGAAGAAATGCAGCAGCGTATCAATAAGTAACTATCCCAGAAGTGCCTTATCCGGTCAGTTGTCGTAACCTTCGGTACCAGAGCAGGAGGCAGCCGAGTTGGAAGAGGGCGAGGTAGTTCTCGGCGTGCTTCTCGTTGCGGACCAAGAGGCCGCGGCACTTGCTGAGCCAGGCGAAGGTTCGCTCGACGACCCAGCGTCGGTTCTTGCGCCTTCGTGGCTTGGGGTTGCCTGGCCGCTGGATCGGTTCGATGCGAGGTTCGTATCCGAACTCCTCCGCGACTCGGCGAGCGGCCGGCGTGTCGTAGCCTTTGTCGAGGCAGAGCCGCTCGGTCGAATCGGGACGCTCGACGACCACCATGTGGAGCAGGTCCTCCAGACACTTCGAGTCGTGCCAGTTGGCCGGCGAGGTCATCGCGGCGAGCGGGCCCCCTTGGCCGTCAACGAGCAGGCTCTTCTTCGTGCCGTTCTTCGCCCGATCCGTCGGGTTCGGACCGACATCGCCCCCCCAAAGCGGGCTTTGCCCAGCATCGCGTCGGCCGCCTGCCAGTCCCACTCGACGCCCCCCAGCTCGTCGCAACGCTCCACCAGTGTCGCCCACACCTTCTCCCAAACGCCGTCTTCTCGCCACCGCTGGAACCAGCGGTGGTTGCTCGAGTCGCTCCCCAGCTCGGCCGGCATGCGGTTCCACTGGCAGCCGCTCCGCAAGCGGAAGAGGACCGCGTTGAAGACCTGCCGGAAATCGACCCGTGGCCGACCGGTAGGCTTGGACGGGTACGCCTCTCGCAGGATGGGCTCGACAATCGCCCACAACGTATCGTCCACTTCCCAGATCGTCTCCAGCGACGCCGCAACGGCCATCTCGCACCTCCATGGTTCGGGTTGCGAGAACCTCTACGAACTTCGCCCTACGCCGCCAAGACCAGTTCTGGGATAGTTACTAAATATCGCAATGCGTCGAAGCGTGAGATTAGCGATCGATTGGCGCAGCTCGATCATGAATGGGACACCGAAAGAACGTTGGAAGCCAACGCGGCGACATTAGCGCTCACAGGTTGTGTCCTGTCAGCCACGGTAGATCGGCGATGGATTGCGTTGCCGATTGCCGTGACGGCGTTTCTGCTGCAACACGCCGTTCAGGGATGGTGCCCACCGCTTCCAGTTTTACGTCGTCTAGGATTTCGTACGATGCGTGAGATCGATGACGAAAGAATAGAACTGAAAAAACTGCGAGGCGACTTTCGCGATCCATGACTCAGTTATCTGACGAGGAGGGTGGATGATGCACTCCGTGCTTAAGACGAAGGTCTCTCTGATTCGTATCTTTGTCGCTTCGACCACATTGGCGGGATCGGTGGCATGGGGTTGTCCCTACTGCAATTCAGACGTCGGCAAGGAGGTCGCGGCGGGGATCTTCAACGAAGACTTCTGGTTTAATGGCGCTCTGACGCTTCTGCCGTTGCCCGCCATGCTTCTTATCGTGGCGCTTATGCGTTTCGGCGCTCCCTGGAACTCTCGGAGTGAGCTTCCACCAGCCCCAACAGCGCACCGAACGGAAGCACCCCAGTCCGACTCTACGCCCAACTCGGAGACACCGTGAGCAACACTGTCATTACTCAGCCGCTGATCACAGGTGGCACAATGCTAGGGATCGGTCTGGGCGGCTTTGTCGATGGAATCGTCTTCCATCAGTTGCTGCAGCTCCACAACATGCTCTCAGCCCGATTTCCCGTTCGAGATGTCGAGGTTCGTACTTTGGCGGTCAATCTTGAGATCAATATGTTCTGGGACGGCCTCTTCCACGTGTTCTGCTGGATTATGGCGGCGATTGGTCTGGCGATGGTCTGGAACGCCGTACGCAATCCGCATGTGCCTCTCTCGACACGGACATTCGTAGGCTCCTTAAGCCTCGGATGGGGCCTGTTCAATCTCGTCGAGGGCGTCATCGACCACCATCTCCTCCATGTTCATCACGTGACTGAAACCTCAGGACATCTCGTTTGGGACCTGGGCTTTCTTGCTTCAGGCGCCGCTCTGCTATTGCTCGGGTGGGGCCTCATCCGGGCAGATCGTACACTCCTGATTGCTGCTCCCCGTGCAGTTTGGCCAGCCTCGTGACACCCACCAATTCCAGGGGGCCGCAGTCGAGTCTTTTGACATCCGAGATCTGCGTCGAACCGACACGCCGAGGGTTGTTTCCTCCTCGGCCAATGCAGCCAAGGCGTGAAGCCTCTCCGCAGACCCAGCCAGGCGGCTTGCAATAAGTCCCGCGAGCCCCTTCCGCCTTCGCCATCGCATCGGACCTCAGCGGTTGGCGCAGGTCCGATGCGATGGCGAAGGCGGAAGGGGCTCGCGCGTCTGAAGCGGCTGGTGGCTAATCAAGCGCTCGACATGGAGATCTTGAAGGAAGCCGCCAAGGGAAACTGGCCGCGTCCACTGATAAGTGGCCCGAGCGTAAGCGGCGGACCGTCGAGACGGTCCGCCGCTTACGCTCGGGGCCCAAGAAGGCGACCGAGCGTCGCGTCTGCCGCGTGCTGGGCCAGCCACGATCGACGCAGCGTTACGAGTTGAAGCGAGCGACGCTCGACGCCGAACTGCTGGCGGAGATGCGGAGCATCGCCGCGGAGCGGCCTTGCTTTGGCAGTTGTACCGCAGGCTGAGCAAGGGCGAACGCACCCGCCGTAAGCAGGCGACGGTAGCGCTGGGCAGACGGTTGCTCGTCTGGTGTTGGGCGATGCTACGAGATGAGAAGGACTGGGATGCCGAACGGCTTGGGCTCGCGGCATAGGCCCTGCGTGAACCCCACCGGCGGGAAGCAAGCTCGGCGGCGAGCTGCCGGGCGCAGCGGAGAACGGAACGATCGCGGCGGCAGAGCTCGTGAATTCTGGTGAGCGAAAGCTCGGCAACGGAAATGAGCGCCGCCGCGTCGCAGAGTTGTATGGGACCGTGACCCGGTCACGGACACCCCGGATAGTGACCTGAGCCGATCTCGCTGACGTCCTCGTAGAAGCTGCTGAACGGAGGAGAACGGAACTTGACAGTCCCGGCTTCATAGTGCCCCGAGTTCGTCGCCAAGAGCATCCGCCGCTGGCTCGACCGAGCCTGCGTGAAGACGCTCTACGTCGCCAAGTCGAGCCCTTGGGAGAATGGTTACATCGAGAGCTTCAACAGCCGCTTCCGCCAAGAGCTGCTCGACCGCGAGCTGTTCTTGGGGCTAGAAGACGCCCGCTGGTGCGTTGACCGGTGGCGCCTCGACTACAACCACTACCGACCGCACAGCTCACTGGGGTACAATCCGCCGGCGGAGTTCGCGGACCGCTGCCCCGCTCCCGCTCCGGGCCCTGCTCAGCCTACGGCTTCGCAGGGCCCTCCGCTCCAGCAGCCCAACGGAGTAACATCCAAGCATCCCGATTCTCTCATCGTGGCTGGCACATAGATCGGGGGAAGACCACCCAGCGGGAGGAACGCCTCGAATCTCGGCGCGAGCGGTTCCCGGCGACGCCGTTTTCGAAACGGAACTTGCCAGCCCGATGTGACGGCCAGCCCGGTGTGAGTCCAGCCCAGCGTGGCGGTCCATCGTCGCCGGAGCTTACACGGCGGGTCAGTAGCGACACCGCTTCAACGTGGCGCCCGTGCGCTGCTCAAAGTGATTGATCAAGCGACTGTCCGTATGCAGGGCCAAAAAACGCTGTCTATTCGCGACGCACGCGTATTACGATGGTGATTGTCAGCACGCGTATTACGATGGTGATTGTCAGCTGGCCACCCCTGAGCACGCTTCGGCCCGCTGGCTCGTCGTCTGATTAAGGTCGGCCTCCTCCTCAAGCTCCTCAAGCACGCCAATTCTTCGCACGTATTTCTAATGCGTCGCGTTCCGGCAGTCATTCCTTGTCTTCCTCCGCCTCGAACTTGCGGCATGCCAACCATCATGCGTAGCACCTCCCTCGCGCGAAGTCTCACTGTCGTCGCTGCTAGCCTCATCTGCCTGGAGGCCACCGCGCAGATCACTGAATCCGATTGGAACGATTCGCTGACGGGCAACCAACTCTGGCAAATCGATGGCAACTGGAGCACCCCTGCGTTCCCAGATGACCCGGGTCGTGCGGACCCCTCTGAAGAAGTCATCTCGCCCGTCATCGGCGCAAACCTCTCCGTGGGTCTCGGCGCTGATCTGAATCTTGATGTCGGCGCCACGGACGTAACCGTGGCTTCCTTGCGGCTCGGCGGGACCGCCGGTCCGGTCACGACGACCATCTCTTCGACGGGGGGTCGCCTCGTCTTCGAGAACTATGAGTTGAATAACAATCTCGACCCCGAGAATGTCATCCCTTCTTTCAACTCGAGTCAAGCGTTGCTCGTTAGCGGTGGAGTTCCCGGCTCGACCAACGTCATCAGCGCTCCGATCTTGATCAACAACGAACGGGTTGAGATCAAGTCGCTGGATGACTTCGTCACGACCAATGACCTCACGATCACCGGCTCAATCACCTTCGGCGCCGGAACCTCGCAACTCAATCTAGCCACCAGCGACGCCGAGCTGCATATCAACGGCGACGTCGTGGTAACGAACGTCAACACCGAAGACGGAGTGGCCGACGGCGGCATCAACCGCTCGGGCCCCGGGACGGTCCGCATCAACGGAATTATCTCGGGGGATGGGCGGCTCGAGCTTGGCGGCGGAGATGACACGACAACCGTGCTGAGTGGCGCCAACACCATTAGCGGGACCGTCGTCGCCTGGGGACCGATCGTGCTCGACAACGACCTCGCCTTCGGCACAGCCGTTATCCGGCGCGGCGGCGTCATGTCGTCAACCGACGACAACCGCACGATCAACAACGAGTGGGCTTTCTCGGACTACGTTACGATCGCCGGTGAGCACAGCCTCGACTGGGCAGGCGGCCTCACGCAGAAAAACTCACGAGGGATCGTTAACCAATTGCCGGCCGGAAAGACCTTCACCGTTTCTGGCCAGATCGGCGCCGATGGCGATCCCC
This sequence comes from Botrimarina colliarenosi, assembly GCF_007859955.1. Classification (GTDB taxonomy): domain Bacteria; phylum Planctomycetota; class Planctomycetia; order Pirellulales; family Lacipirellulaceae; genus Botrimarina; species Botrimarina colliarenosi. Next base: position 143,359 of record NZ_SJPR01000006.1, on the reverse strand, counting down.
CCGAGGGAACCAAGCGTGAGCTGTACTTCGACGGGAGCGGCGAGACAATTGTCTCCGGCGAAATGAAGAACCGTATCGACGAGTTAGAGAACGAGCCCCAGTCGTTCGGTTTCCGTGGCACGGGGACGGTGCGTATCACCGGTGTTAACAACTCCTATTCGGAGGCGTCCTACATTGAGGGCGCCAACGTCCACTTCGCGTCCAACGACTCGCTCCCCATCGCTGAAATCCGTTCGATCGCGGGTTCGGTCGGAGTCGACACCGGAACCCTCTACGTGGCTGGCGATCCCAATACGGTCAACTCGGCATTTATCGCGAAGCTAAACAACCGGAGCCAGCGACCGCTTACGCCGGCCGGTGATGTCGTCTGGTTCTTTGACTACGATCACGGCGGCCTGATGCTCACCGCAGCGGAGGCCGACGCGGACTTCGACTTCACTTCGGGCGACTTGTCTCCCGTTTCCGACATGTCGTTGGCCGGTGGCGCGAACGGCATCACGTACACCGGTTCGGTGACCCCCGCGGACTCGACCTACCGCTTCGGTGGCGGCACGGGCGAGATCACCTTGCCCGGAACGAACCAGCTGACCGGCGCCAACAAATTGGTGGCGACCAACGGCCTCGACTCGGGGACGCTCCGCGGTTTGGGGGGCGTCCGCATCACCGGAACGAACGATTACACGGGAGCGACGCTTATCGAAGGCAACACGCTCAGCAGCCGTTCCGCGGGATTCCAGAGCGGTTCCTACGCCGGCACGACACTCACCGTCTTGGACTTAGCAGACGGTGGTCAGACCAGCGGCATCGGTGCGTCTTCCAGCGACGCGTCCAATCTGATTGTGCAGGGATCGACGCTTCGCTACGAGGGAAATGGCGACGCGACCGACCGGCTGTTTACGATCGGCACCCGGGGGGCGACGATCGACTCGTCGGGAAGCGGCCCCCTGATCTTCAGCAGCACGGGCGCCTTGACGATCGACACGGCAGAAGACCGCTCTGGTGTTGTTAGCGGCCCGGCTTTCGGATTCCAGACGGGCGTCACCCAGGCCAGCTCCTCGGTCGCCTACAACATTGGCGACACCAGCGATCTGGTTCCAGGAATGCAGATCAGCGGGAGCTTTTTGACCGAGTCGGGTAGCGATGACGACGAAGTCATCACGATTGTCAAGATTCAGAGCCCGACGCGTGTCCAGTTCAGTGACCCGGTCGGTCCGTTTGTAAACTTCGCAGCCGCGGCCTCAACCCTCAGCTTTGTCGACGTGGAGCGCACGTTTACGCTCGCCGGCGACAACACCGGCGATAACGTGCTCAACCCGACGATCAGTGACTCGGCGACCGGCGTCGTCAATCTAGCTAAATCGGGTTCCGGAAAGTGGATTGTGAATGGAATCAATACCTACAGCGGCGACACCATTGTCGAGGACGGAGTGCTTAGCATCACCAACTCGTATTTGTCGGACACGGGCAACGTCGAGGTAGGCGGTGGTGGCTTGTTCGATCTCGATTTCGCCGGGACCGATACGATCGGCGCTCTCTACCTAGACGGCATTCCCCAACTTACGCTTGGGACCTTCGGCGGCATCGGCTCGGGCGCCGACTTCGAGAGTTCGCATTTCTCGGGCTCGGGCCTTCTGGGGACAACCGCCATTCCCAACACGCAGCTCGCCGGTGACTTCAACAACGATGGCGTGGTGAATGCCGCCGACTACACCGTCTGGCGTGACAACGAAGGCGCCGCCGAAGGGACCTTGGTCAACGCTCCTGGCACCCCCGGAGTCATTGGCAGCGACCACTACGACCTCTGGGTGAGCAACTACGGCGCGACGATCTTCGGAGCGGCGTCTTCCGCGGCCTCCGCAGCAGTCCCCGAGCCGGGCGCACTCGCTCTGTTCCTCGCTGCAATCGCTACGTCGTTGACCAATCGATGGCGGCATCCGACCGCTTGAGGCGACCCACAGCGCCACAAGCGACGACTGGGCATGCCACTTGGGCGTGCCGTGCGTGTCCGCAAGCGAAGGTTTTTCTTGCGGGTCGTCGGACCACCGAGAGGCCCGTGAAAGGCCATCGCCGCATGGAAGAATTGGCGGTCCTTACTCTCACAGATCGAAATTCACCGTCCGGGTTAGGTAACGCCAGAAGCGTTGCCAGAGGGTGCGGGGTTCGATCGTGATCTTCGCCTCGCCCACCAGCCCGACGCGCAGCAAGTCGTGCTGCTGCTGGGCCGCCTCGGGGAGGCGGTCGTAGTCGCCCAGCGGGATGATCGCTTCGTACATCGGCGAGAGCGGCTTGGCGGCGCCGGAGGGGTCGGTCTCGGTGGCGACCGAACCGCCGGTGAGGCTCGACAGTCGGGGGGGCGTCTCGGGCAGCTCTTCGCTGGAGATCTTCGTGATCTTGCTCACATACTTGAGGTCTGTGGTCTGGTTGAGCATCAAGCGGACCGCTTGGCCTTCCAACACGAGGTCGATGTCGTCTTGGCCGATCACGATGCGGGCCTCGAGCGACCGCTGGTCGCCGATGCGGCAGAAGCGGTCACCCGACTCGAGCGTCGCGCCGCGGTTCTCGGGTTTGAGCGGCGTCCCTTCCCAGACGGCGAGGTCCTTCGGGTCCTGGCCGCGGTTGGTGCGGTAGTCGGGTTCCATGACGACGCCGGCGACCGGCGCCCGCAGCACCAGGCGCTCGGCGTCCTCGAGCTGCTTCTTGAGTTGCTCCTTAGCGCCGGCGAGACTCTCGCGCACCTGGGCCAAGCGGCTCGAGGCGGTCTCGTCGCTGAAGGCGACCGTCTCGAGCGAGCGGATCTCCGCCTCGTAGCCGGCGACCTCGCCCTCGAGGCGGGCGATCTCGACCTCCAGGTCGAGGCTCTTCATGCGGCCGAGCTCTTGCCCAACGACGACGCGGTCGCCCGGCTTCACCAGGACCGCCTCCAGCGTGGCGGGGACCTCGGCGTAGACGCTCACCGCGCCGCGCGGGTGGACCACCGCCGGGCAGTAGACGTACGCCGGCAGGGGGACCGTCGCCACCGCGGCGATGACGCCGGCGATGACGAGCAGCGTGATCAACAGCGGGACGCGTTTCACCTTGTTCAGCCTCCCGGGAACCTTGAAGAACTTGAAGAGCTTGACGAAGGGCTGCCCAACGAGCCCCCATAGGGCCATCGCCCCGATCGCCTGCCCCAACGGCTTGAGCCCGTACGGCTCGAAAACTTGATTGAGGAAGTAGAGGATCGAGAGCACGACGACCCACCGGTAGATGGCGGCCGCCACGGTGTAGGTCGCGAACAGAAACTGATTGCGTTGCGGCAAGAAGGGGTCGTCCTGCTGCTCCATCCCCAGGCACCACTCGGCCGCCTTCCGCGTCAGGATCGAGCTCGACTTCTGGCGGAGGTTGGGCACCTCCAGCAGGTCGCTGACGATGTAGTAGCCGTCGTACCGCAGCAGCGGGTTGGCGTTGAACAGGATCGTGCTCACCGAGCTGACGAACATGATGTTCAGACAGACATAGTGCAGCAGCCCCGGCTCGGTGAACCACCAGATGTAGGTGCAGATCGACGCGAGCACCACTTCGACATACATGCCCGCCGCGCCGATCGCGGCCCTGTGCCACTTGTTGGGGAGCATCCACGAGTCGCTGACGTTGCAGTACAGGCACGGCGTCAGCACCAGCAGCATGACGCCCATCTCGTGGCACTCGCCGCCGAAGTGCTTGCACGAAAGACCGTGGCCGAACTCGTGGAGGATCTTGGTGCAGGCGAGTACGACCGCCAGCAGCATCCAGTTCTCGGCTGCGAAGAACGTGTTGAAGGCGGGCAGCTTCGACTGGAACACGTCGAACTGCACGCCGATCAGCAACAGCGCCGACAGGCAGAGCATCATGCAGAGGACGAACGCCGTCTGGCTGAAGAACCAGCGGACCGGCGGGAAGCTATAGAGCAGGTTGAGGATCCAATCGGGATCGATCCCCTTGAAGCGGACCGAGAGGATGTTGGTGAACTTCTGCTGCAGCTCCTTGCCGACGCGTTCGTCGCGGCGTTTCTTGAGCTGGTCGCCCTGCCCCGGGGCGTCGGTGATGACCAGGCCGCTGCGGTGCAGGGTGCCGACGAACTGTTGCAGCTCTTCGGTGCGGATCGACTGCGGCGGGAAGCGCCGTTCGAACTCCTCGGCGATCTCGTCGAGGCTCGAGTCGCCGTCGAGCATCTCAAGGATCGCGAACTCCTCTTCCTCGAAGCGGAAGTACTGCAGGGCGACCGGGTCCTTCACGACCCAGTAGACGCGGCCCTGGTAGCGCTGCTTCTTCGCCTCGAGGTCGGGACGCACCCGGATCGGCAGCCGCCGGCTGCTGGAGGAGACCAGGCTGTCGGCGAGGGAAGCCATGGAGGGATTGCGGAATTGGGATTGCGGATTAGTAAGGGGACGTCACCTAATCGGTCAGCAGACCCGAGTCCGCAATCCGCAATCCCCAATCCGCCATCGAATCACCGGGTGCTACTGCCATTGGCGCCTCGTCCGCCCACCGCGGCGCCGTCGCTCGTCCCCAGATGGATCTTCATGGTCGCGATCAAGTTCGGGCTGATCAGCCACCGGCCGTTCTCGAGGCGATTGGAAATCTCGGCGCGGACACGGTAGCGGGCGCGCTGGCCGTCGTACTCCGCCAGCGGGTCGACGTAGACGACGAAACCGGTCGCCTGCTCGGTGCGGTCGGGCCCGACGCGGACGTTGATCGTGACGCGGCAGTTCTCAATGTCGCGGGGGTCAAACTCGTCGAAGTAAACCCAGCCATCGACCTGCAGTGTGTCGAGGCGGGCGACTTCGGCGATGGTGTCGCCGGGCTGGACCCATTCGCCCTCTTCACGGTGGAGCCGCAGCACCTCGCCGCCAAACTGGGCGCGGATGCGGCGCTTTTCAAGGGCGATCTCGGCCAGCTGCATCTCGGCGCGCTTGACGTTGACTTCCATCAGGGCGAGCTGCTGGTCCTTGGCGGCCTTGTCGCCGCCGAGCTGGGCCCGCTTCCATTCGAGCTGTTCCTTGCGGACCTCGGCCTCGGCGACGGCGCCCGCCATCTGGGCGTTGGCCTGCATCACCTCGAGGTAGTCGGCCTTCTCGACCTCTTCCTGCGCCTTGGCGTAAACGATTTCGATCTCGTCCCGGGCGCGCATCACGGTGAGCCGGTACTCCGCCTCGGCCCGTTTGTAGGCCTGTTCGGCTTCGCGGGTGTCGATCTCGGCGATGACGTCCTCGGCCTGGAACCGCGAGCCGCGTTTGACGCCGACGTGAGTGAGGATCCCCGACTCGGTGGCGGCGAGGTCCCGCTTGGTCACCAGGCCGACGACGCAGCCGCCGATGTCGTGCGTCCGCCCGCCACGCGGCGCCGCGGCGCGGCCGCCCGGCTCGGCGGGCAGATTGATCTGCGCGACGGCGCCGGCAGCGATCAGCCAACAGGCCGTGATCGCAGCGATGCGGGGGCAGAGAGTTGTCAGGGCGTTCATGATCGGGGCAATCCCGGGTTGGGGTCGGCTCTCGCCGAGCGATTCGTCACAACCGGAACAGAATCTTCGAGCGGACAAAGTCCACCAAGTCGTGCAGGTAAGCGTACGCCAGGCTGGCGCGGCCGCAGTGGACGCGGGCCTTGACCTCGGCGCCCACCTTGGGGTCGGTCGCCGCTTCGCGGAATTCTTTCTGGTCGAATTCGACGGTCAACAGCACGGTGTTCCCGTCGTCGCCGCGGACCTCGGCCGAGGCGGCGATGCCGGGCTCCGTGAGGCGGCCGGTGAGGGTCTGCTCGGTGTTGGTCGCGAGCAGGAACTCGACCTCGAGGCTCTTGTCGGGCGACTCGCGGATCGCCTTGGTGATATGGCCGAGCCGCTTCTCGGGCATCTCGACCTCGAGGATCCATTCGCCCTCGGGGTCGGCGATCTCGAGCAGCACCTGCCCACGCCGCACCGGACGGCCCATCAGCCGCTCTTCGACGCGCGACGTGATGACCTGGCCGGTCAACGGGCTCGTCACGGTCAGCTGCTGCTGCTTGGTCTCGAGCAACTTCAACTCGGCCCGCAACGAGATCAGCTCTTCGTAGAGGCTCGCCCGGCGGCCCAGCTTTTGGGCCCGCTCTTCGGGGGACAACTCGTCGCCGCGTTGGCCGGTGATCTCGCGGTTGATCGTGGCGTGCTCGGCGTCGATCGTGTTGAGGCGTCCCCGGGTGGCGGTGAGGTCTTTCTCGAGGTCGACACTCTCGAGCTCCACGAGCGCTTGGCCCCGCTCGACTTGCGCCTCGTCGGTGACGTCGATCGATTTCACGGTGCCGTCGATCTGGGCGAAGACGTTCGCCACGTCACGCGGCCGGAGCTTGCCGTCTCCTTCCAGCAAGAACTCTTTCTGGACGAGGAGCGACGCGGCGATGGCGCCGGCGATCGCCCCGGTGACCAGCACCGTCTTGGGGAGCGTGTGGCGGCGGAACATCCAGGTCGCCTTGCCGAGCGTCTTCCAGAGAGGCATCAGGAAGAGCCCCTCGTGCTCGAGGGCGTTGCCCAGCGCGGTTTCGCTGTGCGACCGGACCACGTCGACGCGTTGGGTGAAGCCGTCGGCGATGCGGTTGTCGACCATCTGCTCGACGATCAGCGCGCCGATGACGTCGCCTTCGCGGCGGCCGCCTTTGCGGACATCCTCTTCCGTCGCCTCGGGGTCGACGCCGCGGCGGTCGACTAGCGGGAGGATCGCCATCGCCTTGGTCTGCGACTCATCGACATAGGCGTCGAGCGCCTTCTCGACCTGCGGGGCGAGCTTCGACGTGTCGCCCGTGTACCAGACGTCCTCGCCGGTCTTCGCGACGGCGCGGGCCAGCTTGGTGAGCAGCGTCGAGACGTTTGATCGGGTGTCGAACGTGTCCTGGCCGCTGATCGCCTCGATCTTCGGTTTGCGGCCGCGGCCGACGGCGACCGTCACCCGGTCGGCGCCGATCAGGCGGCGTCCCTCGTTGGCGATCGTGTAGGCGCTCTGCCGGACGTCGAGGCGGTCGTGGGCGAGGCGGGTGAACGACTCGAGCTGTTCCCACAACGACTGTTTGTCCGCCAGGAGCGCGAGGCGGCGGCCCCGCAGGTAGTCGCCCGCGAGCTCGCAGACCTGCAGCAAGAAGTTGAGGTAGCCCTGCTGTACCTGGGGCCGGGCGCCGGGACGTTGGAAGACCTCGACGACGCCCTGGGCGCCCTGGTCGTTGTGGACCGGGGCGAGGACGAGCAGGAAATCGGTGGCGTTGGCCGGCAGGTGCTCGCCCGAGGCGGCGTCGACCAACTCGTCGTCGGCGCTGAAGCCCGAGTGAGGGGGGACCACCGCCCCCTCCTTGAAGCCGGGGCCGACGGGCGCCGACAGCACGCGGTGCACGAGGCGGCCGTGCTGCTCTTGGGCGATCGGATTCTCCGCGAGGCCGGTCTGGCGGAGGTTGATCTGGTAGCCGAGCTGCAGCTGACCGGTGTCGGAGACGGTCCAGATCGCGCCGCCGGGGGCCGCCAGGGCGGAGACCACCTTGTTGAGGAACTCCTCGTAGTATCGCTCCGGAGAGATATCCTGGCGTGAAAGCTCCGAGATCTGCCGGACAATTGTCTGAATCTCCGCCTTGGCACGGCGGACCGCGTCGTCGTCGGGAGCGGCGGCGGGTTGCGAGAATTGGGTCACAGTCCCTCAAGGTTACAGCAAAGCCTGGGATACCGCCGCATCGAAGCAGAGCGATAGACGCTCCCCCCAGGCGGTTGGGCCGGCATAACCGGCCCCCCGGGGATTGACGCGGTTGTGGTGGCCTCCGGGGCTGTGGATTGGTACACTCGTAGGGCTTGGAGAAGCCCCTGGTGCGCAATCGCGTTCGCCCCGGCGGGATGCAAGCACATCTTCCTCCCCCCAATTACAGGCGTTGGGCCGACGGATTTGTCTCGCTGGGATTGGTTTCCAGTCGGGCCCGTCGGCCTACCAATCCCGGCTACCGGACCGCATGGCGAAGCAGAAAGAAAAAGAAGAAGCCCTCGAAGTCGAAGGGACCGTGACCCAGGCCTTGGCGAACACACGCTTTAATGTCGAGATCGAGGGTGGCCACATTGTGAACGCCTACATCGGCGGGCGGATGCGGAAGCACTACATCCGTATTGTTCCCGGTGACCGGGTACGCGTCGAGCTGTCGCCCTACGACCTGACGAAGGGCCGCATCACCTACCGCGAACGCTAGCAGGCGGTGCGAGACGGACCTCTAGCGAGCCGCGACCGTCAGGGAGCGGCCGGGCGACCGCGACATCGCCCGGTCTTCCCTTACGGCCGCGGCTTTTTTTGATTCTCTAGCGTCAAGCCGGCAAGAAACGCCTCGCGATCTTGCCAGCGTGGCAAGAAACGCGCAAGTTGTGCGAATCCCCCAAAGCGGCGCACCGGTCGCCGAACCTTCGCCCCTCCGCACGTTAGGACACGCCAGCGTGATCTCTTTAGCACCGCGACCCTCCGTTCGCCGCCCCCTGACCCGACGCCAAGTCGCCCTCGTGGCGCTCGCCGCGTTGGCGTCCACGGTGGCCCCCCTCGTGGCCCGGGCCCAGGCGGTCGCCGCTCCGGAGGCCCCCGCGGCCGCGGTCGGCACCCAAACGATCGCCGTTGCGGCCCTGACGGACTACAACCAGCTGCTCCGCGAGATCGACTTCCTCGGCGAACTCGGCGGCCGCCCGGCGACCTCCGACATGATCGAGGGGATGCTCGCCTTCTTCACCGGCGGCCGCGGCCTCGAGGGACTCGACAAGACCCGCCCGATCGGCGTGGTCCTGCAGACCGACGGCGCCAGCTTCGCCCCGATCGGCTGCCTGCCGATCGCGGACCTGACGCCCGTCTTGGAGCTCGCCGAGAACTTCGGCTTCGAGCCCGTGGAGATCGGCGCGGGCGTCTACGAGCTCGAGCTCCCGGAGCAGACGGTTTACTTCCAGCAGACGGGCGATTGGACCTTCGTCGCCCCGACGCCCCTGGCCCTCACCCAGGCGCCGGCCGACCCGTCGTCGATGCTCAAGAAGCTCGTCGGGACCTACGACCTGGGCGTGACGCTCTACGCCCAGAACGTGCCGGACATGTACCGGCAGATCGCCCTCGAGCAGCTCCGCCAGGGGATGGAAGAGGGGCTTGTTCAACAAGAAGGCGAGACCGAGGAAGACTTCCAGGCCCGCCGCGAATTGGCCGAGGCCCAGATCGAGCAGCTCGGCGACCTGATCGAAGGGCTCGATGTCGTCACCATCGGCTGGTCGATCGACTCCGAAGGCAAGCGGACGTTCATCGACGCCGAGCTGACCGGCGCCGACGGGTCGGACATGGCCCTGGCGATGGACGCCTACAAGGACCCCACGAGCGGCGTCGCCGGTTTCCACCGCCCGACCGCCGCTATGAGCCTGCTGACCAGCGGCGTCACGCCGCCTGAACTGCTTGAGAAGCAGAAGGGGCAGACCGAGGCCGCCATCGAGATGGTCCGCACGCAGATCGACAAGGCCCTGCAAGAACAGATCGAAGCGGGCAAGCTCCCGGATGACCCCGATGTCCAGGCCGCCATCGAGGGGGCGACCGATGACCTCGTCGATGTCTACGCCGACATGCTCCGCACCGGCCGCATCGAGATCGGCGGCTCGCTAGACCTCGCTGGCGAAGGCTTTGACCTGATTGTCGGCGGCTACGTCGTCGACCCGTCGAAGGTCGAGTCGGCCTTCAAGAAGCTGGCCGAGGCCGCTTCGAAGGACGAGAAGTTCCCTGGCGTCGAATGGGGCTACGCCACCCACAGCGGCGTCACGCTGCACGGCATGACGGTCCCCGTCCCGGCCGAGGCGGGCCAGCTCCGCGAGGCGGTCGGCGAGTCGGTCCGCGTCATCATGGGCGTCGGCAATGAGCGCGTTTACTTCGCCGCCGGTCCGCGGGGCGAGGAGTCGCTCAAGGCGGCGATCGATGGATCGGCCGCGCTGACCGACAAGACCATCCTGCCGGGCGAGTTGATCGTGTCGGTCGGCCAGGTCCTCGGCGCCGCCGAGAAGGTCGCCCCGCCGAACGCCGCCCCGATGATCGGCCTCATCCTCGATGCGATGAAGGACACGCCCCCCGGCGCCGACCGGCTGGTCATTACGTCCGAGGCGATCGACCGCGGCATGCGGGTCCGCTACCTGATCGAGGAAGGCGTCCTCAAGGCGATCGGCAAGGCGGCCGCCACCGCCGCCGCCATGCAGCAGCAACGGGGCGGCCCTCCCGGCGGGTTCTGAACCTGCCGCGTCGCCCGATGGTCCAACGAAAGGGCCCGCCACCCGTGGCGGGCCCTTTTTCGTTGCCGACAAAACAACGTGAAGCGAGCCCCCGACGTCAAAGAGAGTGCGCCGGGTACCCAGGTTCCTCCCCCGACTGACGTCTGGGGGCTCGCCGTGGCTGGGGGCTCTTTATTTCGCTGCGGGGCATTACCGTAGGACTTCCTGTTTCTTCGCCTCCCTCTCCGACCCCGCCAACGTGTCCCCGATCACGACCCACTTCGCCGGCCTCTCCATCACACAACTCGCCGAGCAGTTCGGCACGCCGGTCTATGTCTACGACGCGGCGATGATCCGTCAGCGGGTGCGCGACCTGGCGCCGTTCGATGTGGTGCGGTACGCCCAGAAGGCGTGCTCAAACCTCTCGATCCTCCGCCTCGTGCGAGAAGAAGGCGCCCTGGTCGACGCCGTGAGCGCCGGCGAGATCGCCCGCGCGCTGGCCGCTGGCTACGCCCCCTCGCCCCAGGACCACGACGACGACGCGATCCGGGCGGGCCACCACCCGGCGATCGTCTACACGGCCGACGTCTTCGACCGGGCGAGCCTCGACGCGGTCCTCGAACACGACCTGCCGGTCAACTGCGGCTCGCCCGACATGATCGATCAGTACGGCGAGCGCTGCCACGCGCTCGGCCGACGCCGCGGCGTGACGCTCCGCATCAACCCCGGCTTCGGCCACGGCCACAGCCAGAAAGTGAACACCGGCGGCGAGGGGAGCAAGCACGGCGTCTGGCACACCGATGTCGCCGACTGTGTACGCCGCGCCGAGCGCTGGGGCCTCCGCGTCACCGGCATCCACATGCACATCGGTTCGGGGACCGACATGACGCACCTCGGCAAGGTCGGCGCCGCCCTCGAGCAAGTCGCGCAGCAGGTCGGCACTAGCGTGCTGACGATCTCCGCCGGCGGCGGCCTCAGCACGCCTTACCGGGGCGACGAGCCGTCGGTCGACGTCGCCGCTTACTACGAGACTTGGAACGCCGTCCGCGAACAGCTCGCCGCGTCACTGGGCCATGCGGTGAACCTCGAGATCGAGCCGGGCCGCTACCTGGCCGCCGAGTCGGGCGCCCTCCTGACCGAAGTCCGCGCCGTGAAGCGACAAGGCTCGGTCGAGTACGTGCTGGTCGACGCCGGGTTCAATAACCTGGTGCGGCCGGCGATGTACGGGGCGTACCACCCGATCGGGCTGGCGCCCGCGAATGCGGATTCAAGCGGTGACGCGATCAAGACCCCGGCAATCAACCCGGAAGCATCGCGCGAGCGCGTCATTCCGCAATCCGCAATCCGCAATCCGCAATCCTTTGTCGTCGCCGGCCCGCTCTGTGAGTCGGGCGACGTCTTCACCCAGAAAGACGGCGGCTTCGTCGAAGCCCGCCCCCTGCCCCGCCCCGCGGTGGGCGACCTGCTGGTGATCGGCGCGGCGGGCGCCTACGGCTACACGATGGCGAGCAACTACAACAGCAAGCCGCTCAGCGCCGAGGTGCTCGTCGAGAACGGCGAGCCCCGGCTGATCCGCCGGGCGCAGACGGTGGAAGACCTGCTGCAGCACGAAATCTAGGCGATTGCCGAGCCGCGACCTTCGGGAAGCCGGTCATCGGCCCTGCAAATCCCCCCCGACCGACTCCCTGACGGTCGGGGCTCGTTTCGGTACGCTAGCACGCATGAGCACCGCCACTGAAACGGCTCGTCCGACGAGCGATTCCGCAATCCGCAATCCGCAATCCGCGATCTCTGTGGACGCGATCCACCGCGGCGATTGCCTCGAATTGCTGCGGCAGTTGCCCGACGAGTCGATCGACCTGGCGTTCGCCGACCCGCCGTACAACATCGGCTTCAAGTACGACGAGTACCAAGACAACCACGCCGACGACGTCTACCTCGGCTGGTGCGAGCGGTGGATCACGGAGCTGCACCGCGTCGTCAAACCGACTGGGGCGTTCTGGCTGGCGATCGGTGACGAGTACGCCGCCGAGCTGAAGGTCGCCGCCAAAGAGATCGGTTTCACGGCCCGCAACTGGGTCGTCTGGTACTACACGTTCGGCCAGAACTGCCGACGGAAGTTTAACCGCTCGCACGCCCACCTGTTCCACTTCGTCAAGGACGAGGAGCGGCACACGTTCAACGCGGCCGACCCGTCGCTCCGCATCCCCTCGGCGCGGGCGCTGGTGTACGGCGACCGCCGCGCCAACCCGACGGGGCGGCTTCCCGACGACACGTGGATTCTGCGACCTCAGGACCTCCGCGAAGACGACGCCGCGTTCCACCCGCAGGACGACACCTGGTACCTAAGCCGCGTGGCCGGCACGTTCAAAGAACGCCAAGGCTTCCACGGCTGCCAGATGCCGGAGCAACTGCTGGGGCGGATCGTCCGGGCGAGCTCAAACGAGGGGGAGGTCGTGCTCGACCCGTTCGCCGGCAGCGGCACAACGCTCGCCGTCGCCAAGAAGCTCGGCCGCCGGTGGCTCGGCTTCGAGCTCTCGAGCGACTACGTGAAGTACGCGACCGAGCGGATCGAGGGGGTCACGCCGGGTGACGAGCTCCACGGCCCCGCCGACCCGGTGCGGAGCTCGCCCACAACCGCCGCCGGGCGACGGTTGAAGGGCCACCCGATGGCGGACGCGCAGGCTAAAAGCGATGTGCCAAATCCCCCTCCCCCAAGGGGGGAGGGGTTAGGGGAGGGGGAAACCCTGGTACCCGTTTCAAAAGCCCCCTCCCCTAGCCCCTCCCCCGAAAGCGGAGGAGGGGGAACGCGCGCGGCCACTCTTTCCCTCCGCGACCTCACCCGACAAGCGCTCGTCGACGCCTTCCATGCGGCCTCCGGCGGCGCCTCGGCGGACTGGCTGCTCTGCCGGCCCGAGTTGCAGGCGGCGTACCACACGGCGTGCCACGACGCGGGCCTGATGGGATCGCCGTACGAGTGGAACCGCGAGCTGCTGAAGCTCCGCAAAGCGGGGATGCTTGGGAAGGGGACGAGGGACGGGGGACGAGGGACGGGGGATAGCGCTGCCGCCAGCCCTCACGCCTCAGGCCTCAAGCCTCCGGCCGCGTACGCGGCCGAGATCGCCTGGGCCAAGGTCCGGGCGAAGCACGCCGACGCGTCGCTCGATGACCTGCTCTGCGACCCAGCGAAGCTCGAGCTGTTCGACAAGTACGCCCGCCAAGCGGCGCCCGGCAGCGACGTGAGCGCCTACCGCTGGGAGGCCCTCCGGCTCCGTAAGTCGGCCAAGACGCACAAGGCCGAGGCGAAACAGTACGACTACGTCGTCGAGAAGCCGCTCCGTGACGTGCTCAGCGAGCGGCCGAAGAAGCTCACCCCCCGCGCCGCCAAAGCCCTCGCCAACGTCGGTGGCGTCTACTTGGTAACCACCGCGAAGAAGCCGGCCGAGGGCGCCGTCGGCTACGTCGGAGCCGCGGACGACCTGGGCGAACGGCTCGCCGCGCACCTCGCCACGCCAGTCGCCCGTGGCGAGGTCTACTTCGCCGTCGTCACTGACGACGACCTGCCCAGCCCCGACTACCGCGACGCCCTGCGGTGGAACCTCGTGCACGCTTTGCGGCCGACGCTGTCGGTTGATTTGCTGAGGGATGGGTCGGAGCTTTGAGGACGGGGACTGGATAAATGACGGCGACCGAGAAGACGCTAATTGAGCATGACCTCAAGGGTTCGCACGAGTATCCGCCTAGCTTCGATCTTCTCGATTTGGAAAGGCGAGCCTTCTTACTCCTCTGTGAGCTCGAAGCTGTTACTGGCAGGCGCCTGGCATTCGAGGGTGGCATCCACAATCAGGACGCCTCCTTTAGCGTTACCATTCGTCTTTCTGAGACGCCATACAAGAATCTCACATACGTCTGCGATCTACGATTCTCGAACTTTGGCGAGATGGTCGCTGTAACGGACGAGAACTACGAGGCTACGACGGAGTGCTCAGATATCTTCGAGATCGCGCGACGACATAGGTTCGTTCCCATCCGCCGTGAGTTACTTGATCGACCCTACGATGGGGTTAATGGAGACGCCTTCGATACGTGGTGGATTCGGTTCTTCGATTGGCTCTAAAGGTAGATGGGTGGCCGGGGTCGTAGCGCAGCGGAGTCCCCGGCGCGCCGGCGAGACGGCGTCCACTCCGCTGCCCCCGGGGCTCCGGCTAAAGCCGTGCGCCGAGCTCCCCTTACTGCGTGCGGGGGGGTGGAAATCTGAGCTGGATGGTCGGTGGCGCCATTTCCCCCTCCCTTTCAGGGAGGGCTAGGGGAGGGTCGAAATTCTCCGCAACGCGGCGGGCTGTCGTTGCGAGAGATTGACCCGCGAGAATCAATGCCTCCTCGATGGGGGAAGCGTTTCACCCTCCCCTAGCCCCTCCCTGAAAGGAAGGGGGATTCTGCGTTCTTACCTGTTCGAGCGCCGCAGCGACTCTCGCAGCTCACGTAGCCGTGTGTCGGCGTCGATCACCACCAGCTCAACGCCGAGCATCGCGGCGAGGTCCTCGTAGTGCTCGGTCGTTAACGCCTGGCTGAACGTCGGGTGGTGCGAGCCGCCCGCGTAGATCCACGCCGCCGCCGAAGTCTTCAGGTCGGGGGCCGGCTTCCAGACCGCGCGGGCGACCGGCAGCTTTGGCAGCGCGTGCGGCGGCTCGATCGTTTCCACCTCGTTGACCACCAAACGGAAACGGTCGCCGAGGTCGACGATCGTCGCGTTCACCGCCGGGCCGGCCGGGGCGTCGAAGACCAGCCGCACCGGGTCTTCCTTGCCGCCGATCCCGAGCGGGTGGATCTCGCAGCTCGGCTGCCCCGCGGCGATCGAGGGGCAGATCTCGAGCATGTGCGAGCCGAGCACCAAGTCGTCTCCCGACGCGGGGAGGTGGTACGTGTAGTCTTCCATGAAGGTCGTGCCGCCCGGCAGGCCGTGGGCCATGACCTTGCTCGCCCGGGTGAGGGTGGCCGCCTTCCAGTCTCCCTCGCCGCCGAAGCCGTAGCCGTCGGCCATCAGCCGCTGCGAAGGGATGCCCGGCAGCTGCTTCATGCCGACGAGGTTCTCGAACGTGTCGGTGTAACCGCCGAAGCCCCCCTCCTCGAGCAGCGAGCGGATGCCGAGCTCGATGCGGGCCGCGTCGCGGAGCGACTGACGCCGCGGGCCACCAGCGCGAAGCTCGGCCGCCATCTTGTACGACTCGTCGTACTCGCCGCAGAGGGTGTCGACGGCGGCGTCGCTCATCGAGTTGATCCGCTCAACGAGCTCGCCGACGCCGTAGCCGTTGACCGAGACGCCGAGCACCTCTTGGGCGGCGATCTTGTCCCCCTCGGTGACGGCGACCTCGCGCATGTTGTCGCCGAAGCGGGCGATCTTGGCGTTGGCCAGCTCGTGCCGGCCGGCGGCGGCCCGCGTCCAGACGCCGACCTGCCGGACGACGTCGGCGTCGGTCCAGTGGCCGACAACGACCTTCCGTTCGAGGCGCAGTCTTGTGCAGATGAACCCAAACTCGCGGCCGCCGTGGGCCGACTGGTGCAAGTTCATGAAGTCCATGTCGATCGACGACCACGGGATCTCA
This sequence comes from Botrimarina colliarenosi, assembly GCF_007859955.1. Classification (GTDB taxonomy): domain Bacteria; phylum Planctomycetota; class Planctomycetia; order Pirellulales; family Lacipirellulaceae; genus Botrimarina; species Botrimarina colliarenosi. The sequence continues at coordinate 127,540 of NZ_SJPR01000006.1, read as the reverse complement.
CGGCCGAACTGCGTGTGCAGGTGCAGCAGCGGCTTGGTGAGCGCCCGGAGCCCGGCGATCCACATCTTGGCGGGCGAGAACGTGTGCATCCAGGCGATGACGCCGATGCAGCGGTCGTCGCTGCTGGCCGCGGCGAGCGTCGCCTTCATCTCTTCGGGCCGGGTCAGCACGGGCTTGAAGACGACCCGCACCGGCACGTCGTCCGACGCGTCGAGCGACGCGGCCACTTGCTGGGCGTCCTTGGCGACCTGCTCCAGGGCCTCAGGGCCGTAGAGGTGCTGGCTGCCTGTGAGGAACCAGACTTCGTAAGTGCTGAGCTGCGGAAGGGACATGCGGGAGAGCGGCTGGATTAAAGAAGCAGGTTTTCTGTTAGGAGTTCGTAGCGGGGTGATTCTCGCTTACTTTTTCTGCCCGTAGTAGGCGCCCGGGCCGTGCTTACGCTGGTAATGCTTGTCGAGCAGATACGCCTCGACCGGACCAAGCGCCGGGTTGAGCGCCAGCGAGTCGATCGCCATCGCCGCGCACGCCTCGAGGGCGATTGCGTTCTTGACCGACTCGGCCGCGTTTTTCCCCCAGGCGAACGGGGCGTGGCTCGCCACCAGCACGGCGGGGATCGCGATCGGGTCGAGGTCGGCGAAGCGCTCGATGATCACGTGACCCGTGTTCGCCTCGTAGGCCGAGTCGATCTCTTCCTGCGTGAGCGGCCGGGCGACCGGCACGGTTCCCGAGAAATGGTCGGCGTGCGTGGTCCCGTAGCAAGGCAGCTCGCGCCGCGCCTGGGCGAACGCGGTCGCCTTCGGGCTGTGCGTGTGCGTGATGCCGCCGACGCCGGGCCACGCCTGATAGAGCAGCCGGTGCGTTGCGGTGTCGGACGACGGGCGGAGCTCGCCCTCGACGGTCTCGCCGGTCGCCAAGTCGAGCACCACCATATGCTCGGGACGCATCACGTCGTAAGCGACGCCGCTCGGCTTGATGACGAAGTGCTTGCCATCTTCGCTACGGCCGCTGACATTGCCCCAGGTGAGCGTCACGAGCCCCGCTGAGACGAGGTCGAGGTTCGCTTGGCAGACTTGTTGTTTGAGGTCCTCGAGCATTTCTTAATTCACCCCTTCCGAGCTTTGTCACGGATCGCGATCAGGTCCTTCATGACCGACGACAGCGAGCCCGACCACTCCTTCGAGCCGAACGCGTCGTGCAGCGTGCGGTAGATCTTGTACAGCTCGGCGTAGACGGCCGCGTTCTCGGGGATTGGCGTGTAGACCTTCTCCTTGACGCCGGTCATCGCCGCCTGGGCGGCGGTGACACTCGAGTGGGCGCCGCCGACAACGCCGCCGAAGATCGCCGCGCCAAGCGCACACGTCTGGGCCGAGCGACTGACCTTCATCGGGCGATTACAAACGTCGGCGTACACTTGCATCACGAACGCGTTCTTCTCGGCGATACCGCCGCAGTTGACGACCTCCTCCACCGAAACGCCGTACTCCTCGACTCGTTTGATGATCGTCAGCGCCCCGAACGCGGTCGCCTCGACCAAGGCACGATAAACCTCGGCGGCCGTTGTGTGCAGCGTTTGTCCGATTAACAGGCCCGTCAGCAACGGATCGACCAGGATCGTGCGGTTGCCGTTGTTCCAGTCGAGGGCGACGAGCCCCGTGGCGCCTGGCTTGAGCTGGGCCGCCTCGTCGGTGAGGGCGACGTGGGCGTCTCCGCCCGTGCCGTAGGACGCGGGGGTGAGGTTTTTGACGAACCAGTTGAAGATATCCCCCACGGCCGACTGCCCCGCCTCGAGGCCGTAGAAGCCGGGCAGGATCGATTCGGGCACGATGCCGCACAGACCCGGGATGTCGGGCAGTTCTTTAGCCAGCGGCGCCGGCAGGCAGTCGCAGGTGCTGGTGCCCATGATCTTCACCAGCGTCCCGTCGCCCGCCCCCGCCCCCACGGCGCCCATGTGCGCGTCGAACGCTCCCACCGCGACCGGCACGCCGGCCGGCAGGCCGACCTTTGCGGCGATCTCCTCAGTCAGCTCGCCCGCCTTCTGATCGGACGGAACCGCCTTGGTCTCGTAGCGGAACCGGCTCAGACCGGGCTCGACCGCTTCAAGAAACGCGACGCTCGGCAGGCCGCCCCACGCCTCGTGGTACATCGCCTTGTGCCCCGCGGCGCAGATGCCCCGGGCGCACTTGTCGGGCGCCGCGGTCCCGGTGACGTAGGCCGGCACAAAGTCGGCCAGCTCGACCCAACTCGCCGCCGCGGCGGCCACCTCCGGCGCGGTCCGCAGACAATGCGTGATCTTCGCCCAGTACCACTCCGACGAGTAAACGCCGCCGCACTTGGCCAGGTAGGGCTCGCCGCGCTCGGTCGCGAGCCGGGTGATCTCGATCGCCTCGCCGTGCGACGTGTGGTCCTTCCACAGCCAGGCGTGGGCGGCGGGGTGGTCCTTGAACCCCTCCTTGCAGGCGAGCGCTACGCCGTCGGCGTCGACGGGGATCGGCGTCGATCCGGTGGTGTCGACGCCGATGCCGGCCACGGCCGCGGGCGAGAACCCGGCGGCGCCCTTGGCCTGCTCGACCGCCTGCTTCACCGACTCCACAAAACCGTTGATGTAGTCGGCCGGGTTTTGGCGGGCGACGTTCGGGTCGCGGGGGTCGAGGAGGATGCCGGCGTCACCCGACGGGTAGTCGTAAACGGCGGTCCCGATCTCTTCGCCGGTGGAGGTGTTGACCACCAGGGCGCGGACGCTGTTCGTGCCGTAATCGACGCCGATTGCAAACTTATCTGCCACGGAAGCGAACCTTCTGAACCAAGGGGAAAAGGGTCGGTAGCCGAACTCGTCATCGAGGCGGGGGTTGGGCCCGGCCCCTCAAGACCGGGCGACCACCCTGGAAGGGTCCTCGACGAGCTCGAAACGAGGTATCGATCCTCCCCTTTGTACCTTCGCGGCTTGCCATTTGGGTAGCGCGGGCCCGTTTGGGTAGCGCGGGCGCCGTCGGCCGCCTGGGGGGGCTTCGATTGGGCTTTCACCGCCGCGGCGGGCCTATCGGGTCGCGTGGCATCGGCTCCGCAGCGGAACGCGGCGGCCTCGACCGGCGTCGTAGCCGCCGGGCGGGTCGAGCGACGTAAACTACCCTAGAGGGTCGGGCCTAGCGGGTCGGCGGCCCTCCGACGCTCTCCGCCGTTCCGCCGAGGGCTCCCTGAGAGCCCTCAACGCCTCCGGACGCTCAATCTGTGACCTTATTATCCTCAATCTCTCGCCGCTGGCGTGCCGCAACGGCCATCGCTCTTCTCGCCTGCCCGCTGCAGGGCCAGGGAGCGGCGCCGAATATCGTCATGGTCGCGATCGACGATCTGAACGACTTCGTCGGCCCGCTCCGCGGCGCCGAGGACGTGCTGCCCGACGCCGAGATCCGCGCCCGGTTAACGCCCAACCTGACGCGGCTCGCGGAATGGGGCGCCACCTTCACCAACGCTCAGACGGCCCACCCGGCGTGCAACGCCTCGCGCGCGGCGATCATGTCGGGCGTCTCGGGCGAGACCACCGGACTGACGGCGAACGACGGCGGCCTCAACTGGCGCAACTACGAGGCCACCCGCTACGCCACCACGCTGCCGCAGCACCTGAAGAATCACGGCTACGTCATCGAGACGACCGGCAAGGTCTGGCATAACAACGACAGCGACGCGCCCGACGACCGACGCGACGACGCCCCCGCCGACCGCGCGGCGACCGACTGGGACACCGTCCGGCCGTACCATCAGCGGGCCGCCGCGCCGCACCGCGTCCTCCAGCAGGAGTGGCCGATCGGCCGCGACCGGGCGGCCAGCCTACGCTGGAGCCGCTTGGTCCCGCGCAGCCGCGGCGACGAGGCGCCCACCATCGAGGCGTGGGAAGAGCTGACCGACTCGCTCGACGACCAACGCGCCGCCGCCTGGACCGCCGAGCGGATTTCGTCGCACGCTGAGAGCGACCCGCCACGCTTCTTGGCGACAGGCGTCTTCCACCCCCACCTGCCGTGGGACGCGCCGGGCGTCTTCTTCGACCGTTTCCCGATCGACAAGATCAAGACGCCCAAGACGCTCGCCGACGACTTGGCGGACCTCGGCCCCCTGGGCAAGCGGATGGGCATCCGCGCCGTTCATAAGAACGTGCTCGCCGCCACGCCCGACTCCGACCTCGCCTGGCGGACGGCGATCCAGGCGTACCTGGCGAGCGTTTCCTACGCCGACTTCGCCGTCGGCAAGATCCTCGACGCGGTCGAAGCGAAGAACACCGACGACGACCCCGCCAATGACTGGATCGTCGTCCTCTGGTCCGATCACGGCTGGCACCTGGGCGAAAAGCGGCTTTGGCACAAGTTCACCGTCTGGGAAGAGGCGGCCCGCTCGAACCTGATGGTCTACGCCCCCGGCCTGACGAAGCCGGGCGAGCGGATCGACGCCCCGGTCGAGTTGCTGGCGATCGCGCCGACCCTCTGCGAGCTAGCCGGCGTCGCCCCCCTGCCCCAAATGCAAGACGACAGCCTGCTGCCGCTCATCGCCCGCCCGGCCAGCGAACCTGGCGCGGTGGCGCTCACCAGCTTCGGCGAGACCGAAAAAGCCGACGCCGGCCTCCACGCCAAGAAGTACAGCCTCCGCTCGCAGCGGTTCCGCCTCGTCCACTACGAGGATGGCTCGCAAGAGCTGTACGACCATGACCACGACCCCGACGAGTTCTTCAACCTGCTGCATCCCGCCAACGAAGCGGAAGTGACCGCGTTCGGCCTGAACGCCTCACAGGTCGACGAGGTGCGTCGCTGGCTCGGCTCACGGCTGTTCGAACGACTCCTGAAGCTCAACAGCCAGGACGTGTTTGTCGATCACCAGGTCGACTTGGCGGCGATCGAGACATCGGGGCGTACGGCGATTCTTGACCCGACACCGCAAGGGAATACTGACTTTGATCGCTTCGAGCTGGCGGCCAGCGAAGACTTCCTCGTCGCGGCCGACGTCGAACTCGCCGGCGACGACCGCCGCGCCGAACTCCGCTTTGGCGTCGTTGCCGGCGAGGGGGCTTACGCCTTGGCTCTCGAGGACGGAGGCGCCTCGACGCGACTCCTCCGCTACGACGGCGACAAGGCCGAAACGCTCGGCGAAGCGACGCCCCTGGCGACCGACGCCCGCCCCAACGCCGAGCCCGGCGGCTCTTTTCGCCTGCTGGTCGACTACGCCGCTGCGACGCGAACCGTGGAGCTCCTCGTCCAGGACCGCTACGGCGTGAACCGGCTGCGCACCAGCCATGTGCTGAGCGCCGCCCTCCCGGCCGACAGTGGGTTCGCCGTCCGGGTTGAGGGCGAGCAAGGCGGGACGGGCGTCACGCGCGCGGTCCTCCTCGCCGAACCCGCTGCGCCGTTCCCGGGCGACTTCAACGGCGATGGCCTCGTCAACGCCGCCGACTCGACGGTCTGGCGCGACCAGCTCGGCAAGGTCGTGCCGGTCGGCTCCAGCGCCGATGGCGACTTTGATGGCCGCGTCGAGGACGACGACCGCAGTATTTGGACCGGCAACTATGGCCGCAAGGCCGTGGTTGAGTGAGTACCGCCAAAGACGCCGCGGACAAGGCTAGCCAGGTGTGTGACTTTCCTTACTGCTGTTGCAATCGAACTGACCGCAACTCGATGGGCAAACCACTTCCCGAGTCAAATCGGCACGCTGCAGTAACCGCTGCTTCGGCTACCGCTTCCACGGATTCACTCGAATCGTAGATCGCGGCAAGGGCGCCAAGTGCATAGTCACCGCCCGACCCAACCGCCCAGAAAGAATGGTACTCGGACACCTCACGATAGGTATCGAAAGAGAAGACTCCCGCCGGACTAACGACCAAACCTGTCATGTGATTTGATTCGTAGGGCTGACTGTCACTGTCCTTCTCCGATGTTAATAAGTAGTACTCATCTCGGAGTATTGGGTGGATTCGACGCAGGGTTTCAAAGAGGGCATCTGCACTCTCAAAATTGAAGTAGTCCGCTTTCTCCGTCGCTAACGAGCGGATGACGCGATGGTGCGCGACGCTTCCGACGATACCCATGTAGCCGCCGCCAATTGCATGAATCTTGGTCGGACTTCGCAACATTTCCGAAGAAACGAGTGTTGAGCCCTCCGATACCTGAGTATCCGCCGCAATCACGGCTCTGTCTTTCTTGCGTATTGCGACAATGGTTGACATCAGGAGTACTCCAGGAGTCGATACTGAACGGCGGTACCACGGCAAACGGTAGCGTCTGGCCGCTTGAGGTCGAGGGGCGCAGCTACGCGTTTTCTCACCCGCGGCTAGCGCCGTCGGCTCACGTCTCGAATTCGTCGTCAGGCGATCGAGCGCACCGGCAGCGTCCAGTTGCGCCACACCGCCACCAATCGCAGCGTCGCCGCCGCGGCGGTCGCCACCGGTTGTGACACCGTGACGGGGACCTCGAGCGCGGCCATTGCGAGGTAGACCACCGAGCCGAGCAGCGCGCAGGTGGCGCAGAGCGGGGTCGTGCGGAACAGGCTCGGCGTCTCATTGAAGATGACGTCGCAGATCACGCCGCCGAACGTGCCGGTGATGACGCCCATCACCGCCGCGATCAACGGCGTCATGCCCGACTGCAACGCGACCGCCGTGCCGGCCACGCTGAACAGGCCGAGGCCGATGGCGTCGGGCCAGATCAGCAGCGGCTCGATACGGGCCAGCCGACGCGGCACGATGGCGCCGATCACCGACAGGCCGAGCACCATCCAGAGCAGCGATTCGCGCTCGACCCAGAAGAGCGGCCGGCGGTCGAGGAACAGGTCACGCAGCGTGCCGCCACCGAACGCGGTAGCCGCCGCGACACTAAAAATACCGACCACGTCGAAGCCGTTCCGCACCCCGCGGAGGATGCCGTAAAGGGCCGACGCGGCGACCGCGGCGAGTTCAATGGTGGGAATCATTTCGGGGTCGTCGGCTAGAGAACGGAGCGAGAGTGGGCTAGGCCGTGAGAAGGATTAGAGCGAGCATCAGGGGGAAAGAACGAGCCCCGCCGCCCCACCACGTCGATCGCTTGCCATGTCCAACGCCGCCTATGTCGTCGCCTGGGAGCCCCACAGCGGCAAGTCGCTCGTGGTGCTCGGGCTGATGGAGCTGTTGTCGCGGCGTGTCGAGCGGCTCGCCTACTTCCGCCCGCTGGTGGACGGCGACCCCGAGGCGGACCCCCACCTGCGGCTGGTGCGCGAGCGGTACCGGCTCGCCACGCCGATCGGGCAGATGGTCGGCGTCAATCTCAACCGCGCTGAGCAGCTCGTCGCCGAGGGGCAGGAGGCGACGCTCATCAAAGAAGTGCTGGCCCGGTTCCGGGCGTGCGCCGCCGAGGTTGATTTCGTCCTCTGCGAGGGGACCGACTACGTCGGCGGGCAGGCGGCGCTCGAGTTCGATTTCAACTCGCGGCTAGCGGTCCACCTCGGCGCGCCCGTGGTGACGGTCGGCGCCGGCGTCGGCCGGTCGGCCGAAGAGACGATCCGCGGCGCCCGGTCGGCGCACGCCACGTTTGTCGAACAAGGGAATGTCATCGCCGCGAGTTTCGTCAACCGCGTCGCGCCCGATCAGGCGGAAGCGATGCGGGAAGAGTTCCGACGCCGGCCGTTCGGCGACGGGCCGGTCTACGTCCTCGATGAAGAGCCGTCGCTCGCCCGCCCAACGCTCGCCCAGGTGGCCACGGCGATCGGCGCCCGTTGGCTGCACGACCCGGGCGACGTCGCCGAGCGCGACATCGCCACCTGTCGCGTCGCCGCGATGACGCTGCCGAACTTCCTCAATCACACGGCCGACGGCGCGCTGGTCATCACGCCGGGCGACCGCTCCGACATCCTCCTGGGCTCGGTGGCGTCGCTGATCTCGGACGGCGTCCCCAAGGCGGCCGGCGTGCTGCTGACCGGCGGCCTGACGCCCGAGACCTCGGTGCAGCGACTGCTCGACGGCATGCGGCGTTGGCTGCCGCCGCTGATGGCGATCGATTGCGACACCTACTCGGCCGCGACGGCGGTCGAGGCGGTGCGGCCGGTGATCGCCCCGGAGAACGCCACCAAGATCGCCGCGGCGCTCGGCGCCTTCGAGCGCGTGGTCGACCTAGCGGCGCTCGCCGAGCGGATCGCCGTGACGCGGACCGAGCGGGTCACGCCGCTGATGTTCGAGTACGACCTGATCGAACGGGCGAAGAAGGCGCCGCGGACGATTGTCCTCCCCGAGGGGCAGGACGACCGTATCCTCCGCGCCGCGGCGGTGCTGCTGCGACGGCAGGTGGCGTCGCTGGTGATCCTCGGCGATCCCGAGACGATCACCGCCCGCGCCGCCACGTTGGGTCTCGACCTGACCGGCGCCAAGCTGATGGACCCCCACACGTCGCCCGACCGCCAGCGGCTTGCCGACGAGCTCGCCCGCCTCCGCGCCCACAAGGGCGTGACGCAAGCGATGGCGTACGACCAGCTCGGCGACCCGAACTACTTCGGCACGATGATGGTCGAGGTCGGCGACGCCGACGGCATGGTCTCCGGCGCCATGCACACCACGGCCCAGACGATCCGTCCCGCCCTGCAGGTGATCCGCACGCGGCCCGAGTGCTCGATCGTGTCGAGCGTCTTCCTCATGTGCCTCGCCGACCGCGTCCTCGTGTACGGCGACTGTGCGGTGAACCCCGACCCAACGCCCGAACAGCTCGCCGACATCGCGATCAGCTCGGCCGACACGGCGCGGCGATTCGGCGTGACGCCACGTGTCGCGATGCTCTCTTACTCGACCGGCGCGTCGGGGACCGGCGCCGCGGTCGACAAGGTCCGCGAGGCGACGCGGCTCGTCCGCGAGCGCGCGCCCGACCTGTCGGTCGAGGGCCCCATCCAGTACGACGCCGCGGTCGACGCCTCGGTCGCCAAGTCCAAACTCCCCGGCAGCCAAGTGGCCGGCCAAGCGACCGTGTTCGTGTTCCCCGACCTCGACTCGGGCAACAACACCTACAAGGCGGTGCAGCGTTCGGCCCGCGCGGTGGCGATCGGCCCGATCCTGCAAGGCCTGCGCAAGCCGGTCAACGACCTCAGCCGTGGCTGTTTGGTCGATGACATCGTCAACACCGTGGCGATCACCGCGATCCAGGCCCAGCCTGAGGAGGCCGCCGAATGAAGGTGCTCGTCCTGAACTGCGGCAGCTCGTCGATCAAGCACCGATTGTTCGAGCAGCCTGGCGACAACGAAATCGGCCGCGGATCGGTTGAAGGCATCGGCTCGACCGACGCCGTCGCCGATCACGCAGCGGGCCTCCAGCAAATCTGCGACGAGCTAGGCTGCGAGCCCGACTTGGTCGCGCACCGGGTGGTCCACGGCGGCGTCCGGTTTGTCGCGCCAACGCTTATCGACGACGAAGTGCTCGCCGAGATCGAACGGCTCACCCCGCTGGCGCCGCTCCACAACCCGGCCAACGTGCTCGGCATCCGCCTGGCGCGCGAGCGGTTCCCCGCGGCGCAACACGTCGCGGTCTTCGACACGGCGTTCCACGCCACGATGCCGCTCTACGCCAGCCGCTACGCGATCCCCAAACGGCTCGCGGTCGAGCACGGCGTGCGTCGCTACGGTTTCCACGGCTCGTCGCACGCCTGGGCGTCGCGGCGCGCGGCGGAGCTGCTTGAGAAGCCGATCGAGATGCTGCGAACCGTCGTGCTGCACCTCGGCGCCGGGGCGAGCGCGTGCGCCGTCGATCGTGGCCGCTCGGTCGATACCTCGATGGGGATGACGCCGCTGGAAGGGCTGGTGATGGCGACCCGCTCGGGCGACCTCGACTCGGGCGTTCTGCTGTTTCTCCAGCGTGAACTCGGCATGTCCGCCGACGAGGTCGATCACCTGCTCAATCGCGACAGCGGCCTCCGCGGCTACTGCGACGAGAGCGACCTGCGCGAGGTGCTCCGCCGCGCCGACGAGGGAGACGCCGACGCGATGCTGGCGGTGGAGGCCTACGTCTATCGCATCGCGAAGTACGTCGGCGCCTACGCGACGGCGATGGGGGGCCTCGACGCGGTGGTCTACACCGCCGGCGTCGGCGAACGCTGCGCCGTGATCCGAGAGCGCGTCGCCGAGCGTCTGACGATACTCGGCGCCCATCTCGACACGGACGCGAACGATGCGTCTTCAAGCGACGACCGCTCGATCCATGCCTCCGGGAGCCGTGTGGCGCTGTTGGTCGTGGCCGCAAACGAAGAACTACAGATTGCCCGCGAAGCGGTCGAGCGTCTAGCCGATGCGTGAGTTGTATTGGGTCGGGTCGCTCGCGATCCCGCTGACTTACGATCGCTTGCCTCGGCCGTCGCTTTTGATGGATAATCCTTCTAGCATCCTTCTCACTCGAATTGCTTCTTATCGATACGGCGCATTCGGCAATTCTAGTTCGACTATTTCGCAGGCGGACACTCTTCATGAAACTCATGTTTATAGCGATGGTTGGCTTACTGACCGGCGACAAGATCGCATATGCGGACTCAGCGCCCGAAAGGACCACCTACAAACCGAGGGTGATTAACACCACCGACCTCGGGGCTGACCCCGACGACGAGCAGTCCCTCGTACGGCAACTCGTCTGCGCAAACGAGTTCGACATCGAAGGCTTGATCGTTTCGACGGGGTGCTGGAAGAAGAGGCAGAGCAGTACGGTAATGCTCGACCGGATTGTCGATGCCTATGGTGAGGCGCTGCCGAACCTCCGCGTCCATGCGGAGGGATTTCCTTCGGTCGAGCACCTAAGGTCGATCTCCGTCCTCGGGCAGATGGGCTACGGGATGAGCGATGTCGGCGAAGGGAAGGATAGCCCCGGCTCGGATTTGATCATTGCCTCGGTCGACAAAGACGACCCTCGCCCGGTCTGGGTCGGTTGCTGGGGAGGGGCCAACACCGTCGCGCAAGCGATCTGGAAGGTGCAGCACACACGATCCGCCGACGAGCTCTCCGCGTTTCTCAGCAAGATCTGCATCTTCGATATCCTCGGCCAGGACGACGCCGGCGCCTGGATCGCTAAGAATTTCCCAAAGGTGCTCTACATCCGTGCGACAGGCGTCTACGGCTGGCAACCGTCCGACGAGTACCTGGACGAGCACATCCAGAATCACGGACCGCTTGGCGCTGTGTATCCCGATCGGAAGTGGTCGACCGAAGGCGATACGCCCGCCTTCATGCACGTCTACCCTAACGGCCTGAATGACCCCACCAAGATCGACCAAGGGGGTTGGGGAGGCCGCTTCAGTCTCACGAAGAAGACAAGCATCAAGAGCATGTCGGCTGTCAAGGAGGAAGAGCGAGCCTACGACCCCTACATGATGTCTAGCAACACAAGCGAGGGATCCGAAGCGATTAAACGCTGGAGCAATGGCTACGACAACGACTTCGCCGCCCGGATGGACTGGTCCGTGACCGGCGACTACTCCGAGGCCAACCACCACCCCGTCGCAGTGGTCAACGGCGATGCCACTCGGCGAATCATAAAGGCCTCGGCAGCGTCCGGTTCGAGCGTTTCTCTTCAGGCAGAGGGTTCCAGCGACCCCGACGGCGACTCCCTTACCTACTCGTGGACCTTCTACCAGGAGCCCAGCTCCTACAACGGCTTCGTAACGATTGAAAATAGCGACTCCCCGAGCGCGACCATCACAGTCCCAGCCGACGCCGCAGGCAAAGATCTTCACGTCATTCTCGAGTTGCACGACAACGGCGCCCCGAATCTCTATGCGTACCGGCGGGTGATTCTCCAAATCCGCTAGCTCCCTTTTTGGCGATTCCCATCTGCCAAAAGTCGGCGATCCACACGACCGAGAGCCGTATGGCGCTGTCGGTCGTGGCCGCAAACGAGGAGCTACAGATCGCGTGCGAAGCGATGCAAATCGCCACCGAATAGATCTCGAGCCGCGCACGGAGTAAGCGGAGTTGGTGGCGCACTCCGCTTACTCCGTGCGCGGCTCAAAACGCAGGACGGTCGGTGGCAGAAGCGTCCGCGCTCAATCAACGGCGAGCCCCCAGACGTCAGTCGGGGGAGGAACCCGGGCGCCCGCTTCACTCCCCCGACTGACGTCTGGGGGCTCGTACGGAATCGCCCTAGGACTTCTTCTGTGAAGCCAAGAAGCAAAAATCCATTCGAATATCGCGTCGCTCGGACCCCTCGCCCCACGCGCGACTCAGCTGTTCGCACGTGTCGGCGTAGAAATCTTCTCCCAAATCGTCCATGCACCTCCGCACAGCGGACCAAGTGTGAATGTAGGCTAACAATTCTTCAGCGCTCCACTCCATCTTGAATTCGAACTGTGGTGTGGAAAGACTTCGGTATGGAACCTGAACGTCTTGGTAGTGGTTCCACAACAACCGATTGCGTTTGGACCAATAGGGCTCGATGACCGGGTAGAGAGTGGTTCGCAGCACCTCATCGATCCCGGGATTGTTATTCGGAAAAACATACCCCCACGCCGCAAAACGCCACCGGGCTTCAACACACGATCCAGTTCAGACCAGAAACGATCGTAGTCAAACCAGTGAAGGGCTTGGCCCACACAAACGAGATCGAACGACTGATCATCAAACGGGGTCGACTCCGATTCTGAAACCGAAAAGTGAACACCTTCAACGGTCGGAGCATTGGATATCTGCTCGGCACTAACGTCGGTTGCTTCAATGCGACCGAAATACTCTGCTAATCCGACGGCAACCTGCCCGTTGCCACAAGCGCAGTCCCATGCCATGTCGCGATGCGGGGTAACCGCTGCGAGGTAGCCGTAGATGTCAGCCGGGTATTTCGGCCGAGCCCGCGCGTACAAATCGGACTTATCTGAGAACAACCGGTGAACATCCATGGAGTTCGGCAGGTCTAGCTGTGCCTAGTTTCTCTGACAGTTAGTGCGGCAAAGGCGTCTAGCGTAGCCTAGCCTACACCCCCGCCCCTTCCACCGCCGTCTTCTCGTGCTCGCTCCAGAAGGTCACGTACTTGCGGTGGTCCTTCAAATGGCGCTCGCTGAAGACCGCTTCGATGAGTTCTTCTTTCTGCTTCACGAACTTTGACAGATCCTTCGGCTCGTCGGGCTTGAAGATCGGCGCCGGGCGGTCGTAGACGATCGTCGCCCCGTTCGCGCCATCGGCGTGGTACTGCGAGAGGCCCACCACGCGGTCGGCGACGAAGAGCGCCTCGTTCAGCTCGTGGGTGACGATGATCACCGTGTACGGCGGCTCGCGGTGTTCGGCGCGGGCGCGGACGTTCTCTTCGTAAAGACGCAGCAGCATCAGTTGCAGCTCTTCGCGCGTCGCCTCGTCGAGGGCGCCGAACGGCTCGTCGAGCAGCAGCACGCGCGGCTGCATGATGAGGGCCTGGGCGATGGCGACGCGTTGGCGCATGCCGCCCGACATCTGGCTGGGGTACTGGTCGCGGGCCGCGTAGAGGCCGACCTTCTTGAGGAGGGCGTCGGCTTGCTCGAGGTGCTCGGCGCGCAGCTTCCGCCACGCCGGGTAGTTGAACAGCCGGAACGGCGTGCTCGTCTGGTCGAGCTTCAGCCCGAAGGCGACGTTTTGTCGGGCCGTCAGAAAGTCGAACAGGCTGTAGTGCTGGTAGACGATGCCGACGTCGCGCGACGGCCGCAGCATCGGCTTGCCGCCGACGCAGACCGAGCCGCTGGTCGGCGGGTGGGTGCCGAGGACCGCCCGCAGCAGGGTCGACTTGCCGCAGCCGCTGGGCCCGACCAAGGCGAGGACCTGCCCCGCTTCGACACGCAGATTGACGTCATTGAGCACCTTCTTGGGGCCGTAGGCGTGCGACAGGTGGTCGATTTCGAGATTCGCCATGGTTTAACCGCCAAGACGCCAAGAGCGCCAAGCAAGAAGGATGAGTTTTCAATTCTTGATTGTGGGAGGGGTCTCCCGACCCCGATTACGGCATCCAAACCATAGCGGTATGGTGCGCGTATTCGGGGTCGGGAGACCCCTCCCACAGTTTAACGGATGGTCGATGCGGTGCTTCGGAGCATAGGCGTTTCGCGGCGGCGATTCGAGTCTTGGCGTTCTTAGCATTTTTGGCTACTGGGCGGTTACAATCCCGGGATGGACCTCCAGTTCGACCCGTCGATCCCTGTCGAGGCGGCCGCGACGCCGCCCGCGCTGTGGTATGTCGACCCCCGGGTGCTGGAGCTCGAACGCCGGAATGTCTTTGAGAAGGCGTGGGTCGCGGTGGGCCGCGTCGATCAGGTCGCCGAGCCGGGCAGCTATTTCACCGGCGACGTGGTCGGCAACCCGTTTGTCGTGCTGCGCGACGAAGCGGGCCGGCTGCGGGCGTTCCACAACGTCTGCCGACACCACGCGGCGGTGGTCGCCCAGGAGTGCGGCAAGGCCCACGAGTTGGTCTGCCCCTACCACGGCTGGACGTACCGGCTCGACGGCTCGCTGCGCAGCGCGCCGCGGATGGGCCGCATGGAGGGGTTCGACCCCAAGCAATTTGGCCTGCCGCCGATCAGCGTCGAGACGTGGGGCCCGCTCGTGATGCTCGACCTCGACGGCGAGGAGGGGGGCGAGGGCAACCCACGCGACTTGGCGTCGGACGCCGCACCGCTGATGGCGCCGCTGAACGAGCTCGGCTTCGAGCGGATGCGGTGGGTTGAACGCCGCTCTTACCAGATGAAGTGCAACTGGAAGGTGTTCGTCGACAACTCACTCGACGGCGGCTACCACGTCGCCTACGCCCACGAAGGCCTCGCCGAGGGGCTCGCCTACGACGGCTACCGGACCGAGTTGTACGAGCGCTCGGCGATCCAGGTCTGCGACGCGAAGGGGACCGATGAACGGTTGGGCGAAAAGGTCGTCTATGCGTGGCTCTACCCCAACCTGTTCATCAACCGCTACGGCCGGATGATGGATACGAACGTGGTCTACCCGACGGGCGTTGATCGTTGCGAAGTGGTGTTCGACTTCTACGTCGACGCCGACGCCCCCGACGGCGACGACCTCGAGGAGTGGGCCGCGAAGCGCCGCCTCCGCAAGGCGATCGGCGCCAGCCATGTCATCCAGAACGAGGACATCGAGATCTGCGAGGCGACCCAGCGGGGTCTCGGTTCGATGTCGTTCAAGACGGGGCGTTACTCGTCGCAGCTCGAGCGCGCGGTGCACGCTTTCCACGGGATGCTCTATCGTGATCTGAGCACGAAGGAGTAGGAGATAGGGGGATGGGTTTGCGGCGCGGACACGTTGTACGAACTGCGGTCACCAGCGAACGGCATTGCTTCTCAGAGGAGATCGGGGGATGCCGCCTCTCTATAAACGACCGGGACGGTAATCATACCAATTCTCTGATAAAGATCGGCTCTGCAACTCGTAGCCGCGCAGCCCCACAAAGCCGCCATCCCTCGATCTCCATCGTGTCTACTTGAAGCAGAATCCGAGCGTCGCGGAATAGCAGCGTTGACTTCACCGATCATCCATCCCCCCAATCTCCTTTCCTAAACGCACTATGTCGGAAGCTCCCGACTTCTTCCCCCGGCTGGCGCGGTTGCTCAATTCGGGGCAGTCACGCAGCGTGCTGCTTTGTGGCGACATCCAGGACCTGTTCTGGGACGGCGAGCGGCACACGCCGCTGATCCCCTTCTTGCTGAAGAAGACGCAGACCGCCGGGCTGATCCAAATCGTCTACGAGCTGAACGGCCCGATCCGGATCGGCGACGCCGACCGCGACAAGCTCCGCGGCGCGTGGGTCGAATGGAAAGCCGGGGTCGATCCGGCAACGCTCGCCCTGGACGACCTCCGCAAGAAGGGCACACAGCTTGAGTTCTTCCAGCAAGAGTTCGACCGCCACCTCACCAGCGCCATCGGCTCGCCCACCACGGCGCTCGAGCTGTTACGGCAGCTGACGATCTGCTCGCGGGCCGCGTTGCGCGAGCACCTGCTGGTGATCGTTGAGGGCGCCGACATGCTGCTCCCCGAGAGCGGCGATCTGTCGAAGCTCAACGACGCCCAGATGCGGCGGATTAGCATCGTCCAGGACTGGTTCAGCGATCCCGAGTTCACCGCCGGCGGCGACTCGGTCTGCCTGCTGGCCGAGTCGCGGAGCCTGGTGCACAGCCGGGTGTCGCGGATGCCGCAGGTGCTGTCGGTCGATGTGTCGGCGCCGTCGCTCGACGAACGGGTCCGCTACATCAACGAGTTCCTGGCCGAGTCGCAACCGAAGCCGCAGCTGTGGTCGACGCCCGACGCCCTCGGCGAGTGCACCGCGGGCCTGTCGCTGCACGCCCTGCGGCAGATGCTGGCGGGCGCCGCGTACGCGGGCGAGAAGCTCACGCCCGACACGGTCTTCGACAAGGTCGAGGAGTACATCCAGACGCGGCTCGGTGACGACGTCGTCGAGTTCAAGAAGCCGTCGCACACGCTGAAGGACGTCATCGGCTTCACGCGGCTCAAGAAGTTCCTCGCCGACGAGCTGATCCCGCGGTTCAAAGCGACCGGCGA
This sequence comes from Botrimarina colliarenosi, assembly GCF_007859955.1. GTDB lineage: Bacteria > Planctomycetota > Planctomycetia > Pirellulales > Lacipirellulaceae > Botrimarina > Botrimarina colliarenosi. Next base: position 111,064 of record NZ_SJPR01000006.1, on the reverse strand, counting down.
CAAGGCGCTGCCCGGCGCCGCGGTCGCCGGCGCCATCGGCAGTGGCAAGACGTTTATCTTCGAGGCGGTCGCCGCCGAGCTCGACCTGCCGGTGCTGGTGCTCAAGAATATCCGCAGCCAGTGGTTCGGGCAGACCGACGTCGTCTTCGAGCGGCTGCGGTCGGTGCTCGAGGCGCTCGGCAAGGTCGTGATCTTCGTCGACGAGGCCGACACGCAGTTCGGACGTGTCGACGCGAACGCCCACGAGACCGAGCGTCGCCTCACCGGCAAGATCCAGCAGATGATGAGCGACCCCAAGCTCCGCGGCCAAGTGCTGTGGCTCTTGATGACCGCGCGGATCCACCTGTTGTCGCCCGACATCCGCCGCCCGGGCCGCGTTGGCGACTTGATCCTGCCGGTGCTCGACCCGACGGGCGACGACCGCGTCGATTTCATCAACTGGGTGCTCGACGCCGTCAAACTGGAAGCGACGGAGGGCCTGACGCGGCTCGACCTCGTGCAGCGCATGAACGACGAGCTGCTGCCGGCCGAGTACTCGGCCGCGGCGTTCGCGTCGCTCCGCTCGTACCTCAAGGCGATGCAGCCGAAGACGTGGCCCGAAGTCCTCGCCGCGGTGCACGACCAGATCCCGCCAGCGATCGGCCCGACGCGCGAGTACCAAACGCTGCAGGCGCTGGTGAACTGCACCCGCCGCTCGCTGCTGCCCGATCCTGAGATGGACCTCGAGGACCGCGCGAATTGGGAAAGCCGGCTTCTTGAGTTAGAGCTCGAAGGGATTCGTTGACGTACTTCGTCTCGAAAAAGAAATTTAGACGGGATGAACAGAATTTACAGGATCGGATGACAACCAACATCCTGTCGATCCTGTAAATCCTGTCCGAAAGTCCATGGCGGTCTTGGCGTCTTGGCGGTTCCCCCCCCCGAATTAGCGATCGGGGCCAAAGCGCGGTAGATTCTCGGCAAGAAGCGAACACCAGCTGCGAAGAAGCTTTCAACAACCCATCCCCCGGAGGCGTCACCATGCCGCGTTTGCCGCGACGTTTCGCCGTCGTTACTGCTTTTGCCGTTCTGCTGACCCTGCCTACCGGGGCTCTGCCCGCGGGGGCGCAGCAGCTGTTTTCCGGGCTGACCGGGCCGCTGAGCGTCCAGCCGGTGCAGAATCGTGGCGTCACGAACGTCCCGTTCATCACCTGGGGCGGCGACGCGGCGACCTTCTACGCCAACGGCGGCCTCGATACGACCGGCGACTCGATTTACGGCAAGGCGGGGCTCCGGCTCAAGCTCACGCCGGGCGACGACTTCGTCCAGCAGGTGAAGGACTACGTGGGGGGCAAGACGCCCTTCCTGCGTGGGACGTTCCGCATGCTCGGCCAGGCGAGCGAGGTCATCGGCAAGGACCCCCGCACCAAGCCGGTGGTGATCCTGCAGCTCTCGTGGAGCGGCGGCGATCATATCGTGGCCCGCGAAGGGCTGCGGACGCTCAACGACCTGAAGCGTCCCGGAAAGAAGGTGCGCATCGCGTGCCAACAAGGCGGCCCGCACGTCGGTCTTCTCTACGACGCCCTCGCCGCCGCGCAGTTCACCAACGACGACGTCGAGGTGGTCTTTGTCCCCGATCTTACCGGCCCGAAGGGCGCCGCCGAGAAGTTCCGCACGGACAACTCGATCGACGCCTGCTGCGTGATCACGCCCGACATGATTGGCCTGACTGGCGGCCTCGATTCGAAGGGGACCGGCGCCGAGGGGACCGTCAGCGGCGCCCACGTGCTGGTTTCGACGCAGAACATGTCGCGCTCAATCGCCGACGTCTACGCCGTGCGGAGTGACTGGTACAAAGCCAACCGCCCCGCCGTCGAGAAGTTTGTCGCCGGCTACCTGGCCGCCGAGGAGAAGGTGAAGGCCCTCCGCGACGGCTTCGAGCAGTCGCAGCGGATGTCGGCCGACTACCGCAAGCTGCTCACGATGTGCCAATCGATCTTCGGCGAAGAGGTGTTGCCGACGCTCGAGGTCGACGCCCACGGCCTGCTGCTCGACTGCCGGTTCGTGAACCTGCCGGGGCAGATCGCCTTCTTCGAGCAGTCGGGCAACCTGAGCGGATTCAACCCGAAGATGGCCGCCGCGCTCGACCTGGCGACCAAGTGGGGCTATGCCCGTGGCCGTTACGGCTTTGACCCGCCGGGGCTCGACTACCAGAAGCTTGCCGGCATGGCGGGGGTCGCCTTCGCGAAGCCCAAGACGGTCGTTGAAGGGGAAGGCGTCGGGGAGTTTCTCGGCGACGACCTCGACGACGACACCATCGTCAGCTTCACGATCGAATTCGAGCCGAACCAGACCGACTTCTCGGTCGACCGCTACGGCGCCGAGTTCGACCGGGCCCTCAAGTCGGCGAGCACGTTCGGCGGCGCCGCCGTCGTGATCCGCGGCCACAGCGACCCGACCAAGACGCTCGTGCAACTCGTCAAGGCGGGACTCTCCAAGGGGATCCTCCGCCGGACCGGCGCCAGCGGCGACTACCGCTACTTCCTCAACGCGGGGGGCAATTCGCGCGAGCTCGACCTGTCACAGATGAACGAGATGGTCCGCCTCATCGAGACGGGCGCCTTCGAGGGCGCCGCCGACAGCCCGCAGCAGACGATGCAGGCGGCGCTGAACCTGTCGCTCGCCCGTGCCGAGGCGGTCCGCCAGGCGATCGCCGACTACGCCCGCAGCCGCGACATCAACGTGAACCTCTCGCAGCTGCAGCCCGTGGGCGCCGGAATCTCGGACCCGGTGATCGCCAAGCCGACGAACATGGCGGAGGCGAAGCAGAATATGCGGGTCGAGTTCCGCATCGTGAAGGTCAATCCCGAGGCGCTGAAGGATTCGGACTTCGACTTCTGAGAGACTCACACAAGTGGCGGCGACGCAGTAGCCGCGCTCATCCCCCTCCTCCGCTTAAGGGGGAGGGGCTAGGGGAGGGGGCGAGGTAGGTACCCACCTCCCACCCTCCCCTAACCCCTCCCTCTGAAGAAGGAGGGGGATACGAGGGCGACTTCGTCGCTTAAGAAGTAACTCCCAAACCCATCTCAACCCCGACAATCCCATGTGCCGAAGGTTGGCGGCCAGCCTCCTCACGATAGCGACGCTCGCAAGCTGCGCTTCGGCGGGCCCCGGGCTCTACGTCGTGGTGATCCTCGACAACTCCGGCTCGATGGCGGAGCGGATGCCCGGCGGCGGCACGCGGATGGAGGCGGCAAAGCGTTCGCTGCAGACGGTGCTCGACCGCACGCCCGACGACGCCCAGGTCGGCGTGCTGTTGCTCAACCCGCCGCGGATCGGCGATGACTGGCTCTTCGAACTCGGCCCCGTCGATCAGCAGGCGACTCGTCAGGCAATCGGTCAGATCAACGCCGGCGGCCCGACGCCCCTTGGCGGCGCCATGATTACGGCGTCCGACGCCCTGCTCGCGGCCCGTGAGAAGAACCGGTACGGCGTCTACAAACTGCTGGTGGTCTCCGACGGCGAAGCGACCGACGGCAATCTGGTCGATCGCTATCTGCCCGAGGTCCAGGCCCGCGGACTGCTGGTCGATGTGATCGGCGTCGCGATGGCGCAGCAGCACAGCCTCGCCACCCGCGCCAGCACTTACCGCAACGCCAACGACCCGGCGTCGCTCGAGCAGGCCATTTCGGCCGTCGTGCTGGGCGAGAGCACCACCGACCAGAACGACGCCGGCGACGAGTCGGACTTCGACATCCTCGAGGCGATCCCGAGCGAAGTCGCGGCGGCGTCGCTGACCGCCTTGGTGTCGCAGCCCAACACGCCGCTCGCCGGCACTGGCGTCCGCGCCCCGGCCGGCGTCCCGCAGTCTCCCCGCGCCGCGCCGCCGGTCCCCTTCCCCGGCGGCCAAGCGAACCAGCCCCAACCCGAGGAAGAGGGGGGCGGCTTCTCCGGCGTCTTTATTTTCCTCGTGATCGCGTTCTTCATCATCACCCGGCTGATGTCCTCCGCCGGCAAACGCCGTCAATAAAGTTCACCGCCAAGACGCCGCGGCTCCCGTCAACACCAACATTTTTCTGTAGGAGGCGTCTCCTGACGCCGATTACGCGCACCACGCCATTTCGGTAGGGAGACCGTAATCGGCGTCTGGAGACGCCTCCCACCGAATCAACTCTCTCCCAAATAAATTGTCCAAAGGAAAACTCCTCGCCGTCGCGATCGTCTGGCTCGTCATCCTTGGGATGGGCGCGGGGGTCTGGCGGTTTGTCTTCGCGCCGGTGGTCGAGAAGACGCAGGCCGAGCGCGAGGCGCAGGAACGCCAGCGGGGCGGCTCGGAGAGCCTCTACCGCACGCAGGTGAAGCTCGCCCTCGACGGGTTCAGCGGCTACGCGGTGCTCCGCTCGCCGGAGTTCGCCGAGGGGATGCGGAAGGCGGGCGTCCGGCTCACCATCACCGACGACGGCGCCGACTACCCGGCACGGCTCGCGGCCCTGCGTCGCGGCGACGCCGACATGGCGGTCTTCACGATCGACGCGCTGGTGAAGGCGTGCGCCGAGGCGGGCGCGCTGCCGGCGACGATCGTCGCGATGATCGACGAGACGGTCGGCGCCGACGCTATCGTCGCTAACCGCGAGACGTTCCCCAACATCGACGCGCTCAACCACCCCGACACGCGGTTCGTGCTGACGCCCGACTCGCCGAGCGAGACGCTCTCCCGGGTGGTGATGTCACGGTTTCAGCTCGACCAGCTCCCCGAGAACCCGTTCGTGCCGGTGAAGGACGCTGCCGCCGTGGTGGCGCGCTACAAGGCGTCGCGACCGGTCGATCGGCTCGCCTACGTGCTGTGGGAGCCGCTCGTCACCCAGGTGCTGAAGAACGAGAAGATGCATGTGGTGGTGGACAGCTCGCGGTTTCCCTCGGCGATCGCCGACGTCCTGGTGGCGAGCGACGACTTTGTCGCCAAGAACCGCGGGGCGGTGGTCGATGTCGTGAAGGCTTACTTCCAAGCGAACTACGCCTACCGCGACGAGGCGGCCCGCGTCGCGTTGGTGCAGAAGGACGCCGCCAAGGGGGGCGCCCGCCTCACCGACGAGGAAGCCGAGCGGCTGGTGAACGGGGTCTGGTGGAAGAACACCCGGGAGAATCTCGCCCACATGGGGAAGGCGCCCGGCTCCCAGCTGCCGCTGCTGGAAGACATGATCGCCTCGATCACGGCGGTGTTGATCGAGACCGGCGCCATCGAGTCCGACCCCACGGATGGCAACCCTAACTATCTCTACCTGGCCTCGGTGTGGAACGACCTGGCGGACTTCCAGCCAGGCGCCACCGACGAGCAGGTCCGCGGCGTCCAGCTGCCGGCCCTCTCCGACGAGCAATGGAACTCGCTGGTTGCCGCCGGCACGGCCCGGGCGCCGACGCTTGTTTTCGCCCGCGGCACTGACCGATTGACCGGGCGGAGCCAGTCGCTGCTCGACGAACTGGCTGGCGTGCTCGGCTCCACGCGTTACTATGTCACGGTCCGCGGGAACGCCTCGCGGCGGGGCGACCTGGAGGCAAACAAGCGGCTCGCTGCCCAGCGGGCCAAGGCGGTCGAGGGCTACCTCGTCGGGCGTGGCGTCGACAAAGATCGCATCCGCGCCATCGGCGTCGAGCCCAGCGGCGAGACCTCCGTGACGTTCGTGCTGGGCGAGCCTTCTTATTGATCGTGACGTGAGGAAGGGGGATGTGGGGACGAACGGCGATAGGGGGGATGGTCTTATAGAATGGACTCGCCATCGGAATTGTAGGAGGCGTCTCCGACGCCGATTACAGCTTCTTGGCTGAAATGAAATGGATCGCGTAATCGGCGTCGGAGACGCCTCCTACACGCAGTGAATTCTTGACACACGACGAGCTCTCCAGCAATTAACGCCTTCGCCCTGCAACGACCAACTCACTTATTCCCCGTCATCCCCCTCTCTCCCTTCCTAACGCCACCACGAAGTGAAGAGTTGAGTAGCACATCGCCCGATGGACGAAGTCAAGAAGAAGGTGCTGCTCGACCTGTTCGTCTCGCCCTGGACGTTGCTACCGACGGTCACCGGCCTCAGCGCCTGGATGCTCTCGTGGGCCGCCGGGGGCAACATGACGCTCAACCTGATCGGCCTGGCGGGCGTGGTGATCGGCGCGGGGATCCAGGCCACGCGACTGATCTTCGGCGTCGAAGAGTTGACCGAGCAGGCCTACGGCTATCAGGAAGAGAAGAAGCGGGCCGACCGCAACTCCCACCTCGACCAACTGGCCGAGCGGCTGGCGCGCGACGACGACAACCGCACCGAAGAATGCCTCCGCCGGCTGCGGGCGCTGCACGGGCTCTTCGAGCAGGACCCGCCGAAGGGCGCCGCGGCGATCGCGATCCGCGACAACGTCCAGCGGCTGTTCGAGGCCTCCGTCCGGCACCTAGAGCACTCGTACGATCTGTGGGAGAAAGCACGCCGGCTGCCCGTCGGCACGGGCGGCCCACTGCTCGAGCAACGCCGCGCGGCGATCGACGAGGTGGTGCTCACCGTCAACCACCTAACCCGCACGGTCGAACGCTACAACGCCCTCCAAGCGGACGACGGCGGCGACCACGAGCTCTCGCAGCTCCGCAAGGAGCTCGACGCAACGATCGAGGTCGCCCGCCGCGCCGACGAACAGATGGACAGCCTGGGCAAGTCGCCCGCTTACGATGAGAAAGAGTTTGAGTAGCGAACCAACCAGGTAGGGAACGCCCTCCGTGGCGTTCCGTGTGGTGGGATAGAGATCGGTTACCCGCCGCACAGAACGCCACCGAGGGCGTTCCCTACCTGTCAGCTGTACGACCCCCGTCAACGAATCACATTTCCTCACCGAGGGCCCCCTCCATGTTCCGCGCCATCGGCAAGTACACCCGTGCGGTCTGGTACCTGCTCACCTTCCGCATCGACAAGGCGAGCGAGACGCTCCGCATGAACCCAGGCGTCGTCTCCGCCAACTACGACCGGATCATCCAAGAGAAACGCGCCCGTATCAATCAGTACAAGGACGCCATCGGGGCGATGGTCGCCCAGGAAGAGACCAAGAAGCAAAAGCTCAAGGCGATCACCGAAGACATCCAGCGGCTTGAAAAGCTCAGGCAGGGCGCCGCGGCGAAAGCCCAGCAAGTGGCCGCCAAGCACAACGGCGACCCCGAGGCGACCCGCAACGACCCGGAGTACGTCAAGTGTCAGGCCGCCTTCAAGGACTTCACCAGCACGCTGGCCGAGAAGCAGTCGCGCGTCGTTGAGCTCGAGGCCGACCTCGAACAACTGATGGCGAACGTCAACCGCCACAAGACACAGATCCAGTCGCAGATGCGCGACCTGGAGAAGCTCGGCGAAGAGAAGCACGACGCCGTCGCGACGATCCTCTCCGCCAAGGAAGAGCAAGAGATCGCCGACATCATGTCGGGCGTCTCCGAGGACCGCACCGGCGAAGAACTACGCGAGCTCCGCGAACTGCGGCAGAAGGCGTCGGCCAAGGCCCGCGTCAGCCGCGAGCTGGCGGGACTCGACACCAAGCAGGCCGAGAATGACTTCTTGGAGTACGCCAAAGAGTCGGCAGCGAACGACGAGTTCGACGCCCTTATCGGCCTCACCACCAAGCCGGAAGCCGATTCTCCGTCCGCCGAGCAGACAAGAATCCCCGAGGGCTGACGAACCGTTTCTAGTCCTCCCCTGTGGGAGGCGTCTCCAGACGCCGATAACGGCGCCACGCCTTTTTTGGCACGGACACCGAAATCGGGGTCTGGAGACCCCTCCCACAACAGCAGCGTCCTCCATCATCGCATTCGACTTTCCGCTTTCCCCATTAGCGCCACGCTAGGAGAAGCCATGAAACACCTGCTCACGCTTACGCTTGCCGTCGCTGTCGCCGGCTGTTCGCAGAAGGCCGCCCCCAAGGGCGACGGCGCCGACGCCACGCCCGCCAAGGACCTGCCGTCTTTCACCCTCGCCTGGAGCGAGTACCCCAGCTGGAGCGTCTTCGGCGTCGCCCACGAAGAGGGGCTCCTCAACAAGGCGAAGGGCGAGCTCGGGTCGATCGAGAAAGAACTCGGCGTCGATGTCGTGCTGGTGCAAGCCGACTACGAGGCGTGTCTCGGCCAGTACGCCAACAGCACGATCGATGCGGTCTGCATGACCAACATGGACGCTCTGGCCCCCGCCACGGGCCGCGACTCGGTGGCCGTGCTGCCGACCTCGACGAGCGCCGGCGCCGACGCCTGTATCGCTGTCGGAATCGACTCACTCGAGGACCTCAAGGGGACCGCGACGTTCGGCCTGGAGAAGTCGGTCTCGCAGTACGCCTTCGAGCGAGGCCTCGAAGCCGAGGGGCAGAACCCGGCCGACTTCCCGTTCCGCAACATGGACCCGGCCAACGCCGCGCTCGCCATGCAGACGGGCGACGCCGAGGTGAAGTCGATCATGGTTTGGAACCCGTTCGTGTTGCAGACGCTCCGCGACCGCGACGGCTCGAAGCGGATGTTCGACTCCAAGGCGATCCCCGAGGAGATCATCGACATGGTCATCGTCGGCAAGGACACGCTCGCGAAGCCGGGCGCCGACAAGTTCGTCAAAGCGGTGCTGATGGCCTTCTACCAGGTGAACGAGCGGCTCGCCGCCGACGACACCCGCGACGCCACGCTCACGGCGCTCGGCGAGAAGTTCAGCAGCCTCGGCGTCGAGGACATGGCGATCGTCTGTGAAGAGACCAAGATGTACGCGACCCCCGCCGACGGCGCGGCCCTCTTCGAGAAAGAATCGTTCCAGAAGACGACGATGCCCGAAGTGGTCGCCTTCTGTGTCTCGCACGACATCGTGGCCGAGGAGCCAACCGTCGGGTTCGGCGACGCCGCGTCGCAGCTGAACTTCGACGCCTCGTTTATGAAAGCGATGAGCGAAACGAAGTAGTGCTTCTCGAATTGAACCACGAAGGGCGCGAAGAGCACGGAGGGGTGTCCACAACGGGCCTCCCGCTTGCTTCCTTCGTGCCCTTCGTTTCTTTGTGGTCCTCATCATGATCCGCCAACCGATCAGCGACACCAGCCGCTTCGCCCTCTTCGCCCTGAGCGTGGTGGTGATCGTTGCTGGCTACGCCTGGATGTCGCACCGCGCGCACGTCCAGAACCCGAAGAACAAGACGCTGCCGAACCTGTCGCAGTTCGTCGAAGGGTGGCAGCGGATGGCGACCGGCAAGGGCGGGATCGACTTTGTCGGCGACGTCCGGGCGTCGGCGTCGCGGCTCGCGTTGGGCGTCGGCTCCGGCGTGCTGCTCGCCTTCGTCGTCGGCCTCGCGATGGGGTGCTTCCCCGCGGTCGAGGCGCTGCTGCTGCCGCCGATTTCGTTCTTCGCCAAGATCCCCCCCACGGCGATGCTGGCGGTCTACTTCGTCTTTTTCGGCGTGACGAGCATCCAGATCTTCGTGGCGCTCATCGGCTTCGGCATCTTCCCGACGCTCGCCCAAGCGATCGCCCAGGCCGCGCAGAAGGACGTCGACAGCCACACCGTCAGCAAGTCGTACACGCTCGGGGCGTCGAGCTTCGAGGTCGTCTGGGAGGTGGTGCTCCGCCAGATCTTGCCGCGGATCATCGAGAACGCCCGGCTGCAGATCGGCCCGGCGATGGTCTTCTTGATCGCCGCCGAGTTCGCCCTGGCGGACGTCGGCTTTGGCTACACGCTGCGGATGCAGTCGCGGCTGCAGAACATGAACCTCGTCTACACCTACCTGGCGATCCTGGCGGTCGCGGGGCTGGCGATCGACTGGGTGCTGATCCTGCTGCGGCGTTGGCTCTGCCCGTGGTTTGGGGATTGATAGGGACCATCTGTGGGAGGGGTCTCCGACCCCGATAACGCGCTCCGTGCTCTTTGCGGCTTCGGCGCCGTTATCGGGGTCGGAGACCCCTCCCACAGAAATTGACTTACTGCTCCCGCACGCGGACGCCGTCCGCGACGCGGTCGCTGGGGTGGATGATCACCGTGTCCCCCTCGGCGATCCCCTCGGTGATCTCGCAGAGCGTGTCGTTGCGACGGCCGACCTTCACGGGGGTGAGATGGGCCGTCTCTTCCGCCACCTTGAACGCGAACCAGCCGTCGCCCTGCCGGAACAGCGCGCTGGCGGGGACGCAGACCACGTCCGGCGCTTCGTCGACGACGATCCGGGCCTCGACCCGGAAACCGTCGCCGAGCTCGCGCCGCTCGTCGGGCGCCTCGACCAAGTCGACGATCACGTTGACGCGTTGCTCCTCGACGCCGAGCGACGAGATCTTCGTGAACCCGGCCGGCTCGACCAGGCGGACCCGGCCGTCGAGCGGCTTGTCGCCCCCCCAACGCTCGAGCAGGACGCGGTCGCCCGCCTCGATCAAAACGGCGTCGCTCGAGAGCACGTCGATCTCGATCTCCAGATCGGACGGCGCCCCTAGTTCCAGCAGCGGCGTGCCGGCGGAGACGACCGCGGCGCTCTCTTGAAACACCCGCAGCACGCGGCCGTCGATCGGCGAGCGAATCGGGAAGGTCCACTCATCGGGCTGCTCGGCGCCCGCCCCCGACCGCAAGAGAGCGGACTTGGCTTGCTCGAGCTCGAACTCGGCGATCTCACGGGCGTAGTAGGCGGAACGGATCCCCTCCGTGGTGAAGTGGTGTCGCAACCGGGCCGCGTCGAGTTCGCTCTCGGTTGCCGCGCCCCCTTCGGCGGCGGCCTGGACCCGCACGAGCTCTTTCTCTGCGTTGTCCGCCTCGAGCCGCGCCTGCTCGATCTCGGGCTCGGTACGCGCCAAGCCAGACTCGGCCGCGTCGACTCGCGCCTTGGCCTGGGCCAGCGCGCGGGCGTCCAAGAGCTCGGGGTCGCGCGGTTCGATCACCGACAGAACCGTCTTGTCACGTTCGACGGTGTCGCCCGGGTCGAGGTCGACCCGCAACAGCCGTCCCGAGAGCGGGGCCGAGACGACGTACTTCTCACGGATGCGGGTCTTGCCGTCCTCATCGACCGTCACGAGCACGGTCTGCCGATCGGCCCGCGCCATCTCGACCGGCACGGGGTCGGGCCAGAACGCCAGCACGAGCCCCGCGACAACAAGCGCCGCGATGACGAGGAAGAACGCTCTGCCGAGCCAGTTGTGCATGTTCTCTTCAGATTGAACCGCGGAGTTCGCGGAGGACGCGGAGGACGTCGTGACGATCTCCGCGTCCTCCGTGGCGATAGTTTCTTAGTCCCGAGATTTGAGCACCGCGATCAGGTCGAGGTGGTCGAGGCTGCGTCGCACCAACAGGCCCGACGCCGCCGAGGCGGCGAGGACGACCGAAGTCGCGATGCCGTAGGTCGAGCGTTCCACCACGAGCGGGAACCGGAACACCTCTTGGTCGACCATCGCTGTCAGCCCCCAGGCAAACCCGTAACCCATCACCCAGCCGAACGGCAACGCCACCAGCGTGAGCAGGCCGAGCTCGCCCAGCAAGATTGTCGATATCTCGCCACGGGTGAAGCCCACCACGCGGAGCGTCGCCAACTCGCGAGACCGCTCGCTCAGCGCGATCCGGGCGCTGTTGTAGACCACGCCGACAGCGATGATGCAGGCGAAGAAGAGGTTGATCTTCTTCATCGTGCCGAGGTTCTTGGCGACCGTGTCGTGAAAACTCTCAAGGGCGTTCCGTTTGACGGTCACGCTCGCGACCTTGGGCGTGTCCTTGAGGTCGCGGAAGGTCTGTAGTTTGAGCTCCGAGTCGGTCTGCAAGTAGGCCGCGTTGATGCGGGGCCCTTCGCCCATGAAGCGGTTGAGACCGTCGAGCGTCGTGTAGGCGTTGAGCCCCTGCAGGTCGTCGATCAACGAGATGACCGGCACGTCCTCGTCGGGGCGTTGCCCCTCGAGTGTCTCGACGCGGACGACGCCGCCCGCCTCGACGTGGAGCAGCCGGGCGAGCTTCGCCGACAGCATGAGGCCACCTGTCGGTGGCGGGTAGACGGCGCCGCTGCTATCGACCAAGCGGAAGAGCTGGCCCCCCTCGGGCAGTCCAACTAGCGAGACCCGGCGCTCGTGCTGCCCGTTGTGCAGCCGCGCGCTGACGGTCCGCAGGGGCTCGGCCCGCAGCACGCCGGGCGCGTGCTGCAACTCGTAGAGGATGTCGGGCGTGTCGGGCTCGATCGTGGCCACCATCATGTCGAAGCGCTGCACGCGGAAGAACTGCTGCTCCATCGTGAAGTCGACCGCGTCCTGAAGGAACTGCCCAACGATGATGATCGCCACGCTCAGCGCGATCGCGAAGACCGAGATCACGCTCCGCGCCGGGCGGCGTTCGAGTTGGCGGATGATCATGCGGGCCACGTTGGGGACCCACGCCCCCATGCCGATCCGTTCGAAGAAGCTCGGTTTGAACGAGGCGGGGGGCTCGGGCCGCATCGCCTCGGCGGGCGCGACGCGGACCGCCTGCCAGATCGAGCCGATCGCGCCGAGCGTCGCCGCCCCGCCGGCGGCCGCGACGCCTGTGGCGACTACGGAGGGCTTGAGCACGATGATCAGGTCGGGGTACTGGTACACCAGCGCAATCATCTGCGTGAAGACGCGGGCCAGGAACGCCCCGCCCGGGATGCCGATCGCCGAGCCGAGCAGGATGATCAGCAGCACTAGTTTGAGGTAGTGCCAGCCGATCTGAACGTTCGAGTAGCCGAACGCCTTGAGGGCGGCGATCTGCTCCCGCTGCAGCGCCAGGACCCGGCTCAGGACGACGTTCAACAGAAAGGCCGCGACCGAAAGAAAGATCGTCGGCGCAACCGTGCCGTGCACCTTCAGGCCGTCGATATCATTCGTGAGCAGCAGGTGTGAGAGCTGGTCCTTCCGGCCGTAGGCCCCGATGCCGCCGTAAGGCTCAAGCAATTGGTCGATGCGGAAGAGGGTCTCTTCGAGGTCGGCCTCACGCGCCAACCCGACCGCCAGGTCGTTGAACGCGCCGTCCATGTCGAACGCCATCTCGAGCGCTTCCTCCTGCATCCAGAAGACGCCGAACCGCTTCGGGTCGGGCACCAAGTCGCCCGGCTTGACCATGAAGACGTACTCGGGCGACAGCACCACGCCGACAATGCGGAGCGTCTTCTTGCGGCCGTTGAGGATCGCCGTCACCGAGTCGCCGACCCGCAAGTGATTGGCGTCGACGAACTTCTCGCTGGCGAGAACCTCGTCGTCGCGGCCCGGGGCAAGCCGCCGGCCGCGGCGCAGGTAGACGCGGTTGAGCACCGGCTCGCGGTTCTCTGGGAGCGAGATCAGCGTGCCGACCGCGGGCTCATCGAGCCCCGGAACATCGAGGTTCACCCCCTCGACGATCCGTGTCTCGACCCGAGCGACCCCCGGCAGCTCGGCGACACGCTCGCTTAAGGCGTTCGGCGCCCGCTTCGCCTTGGCGAAGACGTCGGCAAAGTTGTTCCGCTCGTAGAACTGATCGCGTGTCGTCTCGAGTGACGCCAACAGCGTGCGCGACTCGATCCAGGTGGCGACCCCCGCCGAGACCACCAGCGCAATCATCACCGCCTGACCGAGCATCCCCCGCAGGTCACGCAGCAGCTTGCGATCAAGAGCGGAAAGCATGGGGCTGGTTTTGAACCACGAAGGCACGAAGGACACAAAGTAAAGAGAACAGGAAGACGGAGCCCGCGAATGACGCGAATCGTCGCGAATGAGTTGAGGGTGGGTTTGTTCGGTAAGATTCTTACTGCCTCGTCTTCAGATTTAGATAGAGGCCATTTTAAGCCCTTGATTCATCCGCGCTTATTCGCGGGTAACCATCCACCTTTTGTGTCCTTCGTGCCTTCGTGCCTTCGTGGATCGCTATTCTTTGTTTCACCATTCGAGTTCGCTGGCAGCGACTTTCTTCGTATTCCGTTCTTCCCCCGCGATGCGGCCGTCGCTGATGTGGATCACCCGGTCGGCCATCTTGGCGATCACCGCGTTGTGGGTGATGACGGCCGTCGTCGCGCCGAGCTCGGCGTTGACGCGCTGGATCGCGTCGAGCACGAGGACGCCGGTGTGGACGTCGAGCGCGCCGGTCGGCTCGTCGCAGAGGAGAACGTCGGGGCGTTTCGCCACGGCGCGGGCGATCGCGACTCGCTGTTGCTCGCCGCCGGACATCTGCGACGGGAAGTGGTTCTTACGCTTATCGAGGTCCACGAGGGCGAGCGCCTCGACCGGGTCGAGCGGATTGGGGGCGATCTCGGTGATCAGCGCAACGTTCTCCCGCGCTGTGAGGCTCGGGATCAGGTTGTAGAACTGGAAGACGAAGCCGACATGGTCGCGGCGATAGCGGGTCAGCGCGCTGTCATTGAACGCGGTAAGCTTCTCGCCCCGGTAGAACACGTCGCCCGAGGTCGGCGCGTCGAGTCCGCCGAGGATGTTCAGCAGCGTGCTCTTGCCGCTCCCCGAGGGGCCGAGCAGCACGACGAACTCGCCGGGCCAGAGGTCGAGGTCGACGCCGTTGAGGGCGTGCACCGCGACCTCGCCCATCTGGTACGTCTTCACGACCGAGCGGGCGGCGAACACCGCGTCCTTCACGCCCTCGGCGCCGGTTGTTGCGGCGGTCGTGGGGGAGGGCATGCGATCTGGTCGGAGGCGTTGAGGCAAGGAGGTGACTTCCAGAGTATAACGGGCGGCGTCGCCGAGTCGGAACGTCGCGGCGCGTTGCCTTCGGCCGTCGGTCGGGGACGACGCGGCTCTCCCTCTACCCCCGTCCCCCGTCCCCCGTCCCCCATCACTAGCCCCTCGCCCCTCCAACCCCATGCAACTCGGCGACTTCCAGCAGCTCATCCGCGGCATGTACCACGAGAAGGACGTCGCCCGCGGGATCGACGGCACCTTCATGTGGCTGATGGAGGAGGTGGGCGAACTGGCGGCCGCCCTCCGCGAAGGGACCCTCGAAGAGCAGCGGGGCGAGTTTGCCGACGTCCTGGCGTGGCTCACGACGATCGCCAACGTCGCCGGCGTCGACCTCACCGAGGCGATCCAGGAGAAGTACGGCAGCGGGTGCCCCGGCTGCGGCCGGATGGCGTGCGACTGCGACGACGCCGAGAAGCCGTAATCCAAGCGCGTATAACCGAAGGGGGAAGGCGGAGCCGCCAACAGCAGTTAAGATAAACCGGCTTCTTATCCCCGCTTCCGCCACCCCGCTGTCCCCCCTCGCAACGTCCGCTGGTATGACGCGACTCGCCCGCCGCGCCGTGACCGTTGCGGCCCTGCTTGCTGTGGCTCTGCATGCGATGGGCGCCGCTGCGCTGGCGGCCGAGAAGCCAAAGATTGTCGGCGCCCACCTCGGGCTAGGCGACGGCTACAAGCTCGGTTGCTGGGCGCCGCTACGGGTTGAGGTCGAAGGGGGCGACACGCCGCTCGCCGTCACGGTGCTCGCCATCACGCCCGATAACGACGGCGTCGGCGTCGCCACGTCGGCGCCGGGCGGCCGCCCGCTGTCGACCGAGCCGGGCCGCGTCAGCGAGGAACGCCTGTACGTCCGCATCGGCCAGCAGAACGCGCCGGTCGAGGTCCGTATCTACGCCGACGGGCGCGAGGTCGACCGCCACCTCTTCCCCGTCAACGGTGGCGACCCGGCCAAGCTCGCCAGCG
Source organism: Botrimarina colliarenosi (assembly GCF_007859955.1). GTDB lineage: Bacteria > Planctomycetota > Planctomycetia > Pirellulales > Lacipirellulaceae > Botrimarina > Botrimarina colliarenosi. Next base: position 95,457 of record NZ_SJPR01000006.1, on the reverse strand, counting down.
GCGAGGAACTGCCGCTCCCCCAGGCGGCCACCGACCGGCTGATCGTCCAGGCGGGCGCCGACGTTGGTGTGACGCCGCCCGAGTACGAGCTCCAGGCCAGCCAAACCACCACCGCCGTCACGTTGATCGACGACGCCGCCGACCTGCCGCGCGACGCCATCGGCTACGACGGCGTCAACCAGTTGGTCCTCGTCGCGGGCTCTCGGGCGGGCGGCGCTCAAGGGAGCTGGCTCGGCGCCCTCACGCCCAGCGACGACCGCGTCCGCGCGCTGGTTGAGTGGGTTAAGAGCGGCGGTCGGATCGTCGTGTCGTGCGGCGCCGGCGCGCCGGCGCTGCTCGCCCCGGGCGGGCCGCTCGCTGAATTCTCACCGGGAGACTTCGTCGGCCCCAGTTCGATCGCGGTCGCCACGGCCATCGAACGCTTCACCGACGCGCCCGACGCCGAGTCGATCGACCTCCGCGGCGGCGCGCTCAACGTCGCCTCGTTCGAAAACGCCCGCGGCCAGGTTCTCGCCTTCGCCGGCCGATCGGTCGACGAGACGCCGCTGATCTTCCGCACGCCGCTCGGGTTCGGCGAAGTGACCTTTGTCGCGTTCGACCTCGACGCCCCGCTGATCGTCGGCTGGAAGGGGCGGCCCCCGCTGCTCCGCCGGTTGTTGGGCATTGCGGGCGACGCCGCCTCGACCCAGCCGACCTACAACCAGGGCTGGTACAACGGCCAGGACTTGGTCAACGTGCTGCTCGCCCGGCTCGACAACCTGTTCACCGGCGTCCGCACCGCCCCCTTCCTAGCGATCGTGGGGCTGGTCGCACTTTACTTGCTGTTGATCGGCCCGGGCGACTACTTCTTCGTCAAGAAAGTGCTCGGCCGCGTCGAAGCGACTTGGGTCACGTTCCCGCTGCTGGTCGCCCTCACCAGCGCCGCCGCTTACTACGGCGCGTACTGGCTCAAGGGAGACCGCCTGCGGGTCAACTATCTTGAAATCATCGACGTCGATACGACGAGCGGCCAGTCGCGCGGCCTGCTTGTGACGCACCTCTTTAGCCCCCGTGCCGAGCGGTACGACTTGTCGCTAGCGCCCAAAACGCTTGCGGGCGAGCCGCTGACGCCGACTTCGCTCGCGACCGCGTGGCTTGGCAAGCCGGGCCACGGCCTCGGCGGGATGCAGACCTACCGCGGCAACGACCAAACGGGCGTGCGCCCCAACTACCAGATCGACGCCACGCCGCTGGTCACGGGCGTGGAACGCCACGCGAACCTTGTCGGCCTCCCGGTGCAGGTCTGGAGCACCAAGTCGTTGGTCGCCAGCTACGGCGGGCCGATCGACCGAGCCGTCGATTCGCGACTCGCGCCCAACCGCGACGGGCTGATTGAGGGGAACCTCACGAACGACACCGGCGTCGAGCTCTCCAATTGCCGGCTGCTGTACGGCTCGTGGGCTTGGAAACTCGGCGAGCTGGTCGATGGCGAGACCGTGACGGTCGACCCCAGCATTTCGCCACTGAAAATCACGACGCTGCTCGGCAAGGTTGAGAGCCTGTCCAACCCCTACGCCAACCAAAACCGGTGGAAGACGATCCCGGCGATCGGCGACGCGTTGTCGGCCGGCGCGATGGTCACCGCCAACGGCGAGCCGGCCAGCCGCTATCTCACCGACCGGGACCTCACCCACCACCTGGCCGCGGGCCGCGCGCTGCTGCTGGCGACGCTCGACGACGGGCCCCGTAGCGAGCTCGTTCGACCCGACTGCCCCCTGGTGAGTGACGAAGAAAACGCCAAGGAACCGAGCCGCCGGAGCTGGGTGTTTGCCCGGTTTATCTTGCCGGTCAGCGACGAATAGTGGCGACCCCCTCCCACGACCTACGTCACGGGCTCGCCGTCAACCGACTGAACTTCCCTAATTCTCGCGCCGAGCGTCTTTCAACCAGCGCCGTCCCATGATCGAGATCAAAGGCCTCACCAAGAAGTACGGCGAGCTGTTCGCTATCCGGGAGATCAATCTCTCGCTGGCGGCCGGCGACGTCTTTGGCTTCATCGGCCCCAACGGCGCCGGCAAGACGACCACGATGCGCATCCTCGCGACGCTGCTGCAGCCCACCTGGGGCGAGGCCTACGTCGCGGGCCACTCGATCTACACCGCCCCGAAAGAGATCCGCCGCGCGATCGGCTACATGCCCGACTTCTTCGGCGTGTACGACGACATGAAGGTGATCGAGTACCTCGAGTTCTTCGCCGCCGCCTACCGCATCCGCGGCGAGAAACGGCGCCAGGTATGCGACGACGTTCTGGAACTGGTCGACCTCGGCTACAAGCGCGACGCCTTGGTGACGAGCCTCAGCCGCGGCATGACGCAGCGTCTTGGCCTCGCTCGGGTCTTGCTGCACGACCCGCAGGTGCTGCTGCTCGACGAGCCGGCGTCGGGCCTCGATCCGCGGGCGCGGATCGAGATCCGTGCGCTGCTCAAAGAGCTCCGCAACATGGGCAAGACGATCATGGTCAGCAGCCACATCCTGCCCGAATTGGCGGACGTCTGTAACAAGATCGGCATCATCGAGCGCGGCGAGCTGATCGTGAACGCCGACGTGGCCGACGTGATGAAGCAAGTCCGCCAACAAATGGTCCTCAAGGTCGGCGTGGCCGATCGCGACGGCAAGACGCAAGAGGACGCCGCCAAGCTGCTCTCCAACCACCCGCAGGTGGAGAGCGTCGAGCCCCCCCCGGCCGGCCCCGCGACGGGTCCGCTGACGGTCACCCTCAAGGCCGACGCCCTCGACGCCAGCGAGGTCGGCCGGGCCCTCTTCGAGGCGGGCTACGCGGTCACGCTCCTGAAAGAAGACGAAATCAACCTCGAAACCGCCTTTATGACGCTGACCCAGGGGATCACGAGCTGACGCCGAGGGGGGCGAACCCGCCGCGTAAGTCCGCCAAGGCGTTATTCCCCCTCTCACTCCCCGATCCCGCATTTAGGCTAGGGGTCCTTGTCGGCGGGGCTTCGGGGGCCGATACTATGTGGCCCGGCGGCTGACGCGGCCGGGCTGTCCTGCCCCCATCGTCTAGTGGCCCAGGACACCGCCCTCTCACGGCGGAGACAGGGGTTCGACTCCCCTTGGGGGTACTTTTCTGGTTGGCCTCCCGCTCGCGGAGCGCCTTGCCGGGGCGCCTCTTTCCTCGGGGCCTCCGTTGTCTACAGTTGGTCTGCCTGACCCTAGGGCGGCTCGGCAGCGTGGCGCCCGTTCGGTGACCGGTTGGTGACCACCTTGTCCTCCCCCGGCGAGTCATGGCCTCCGCTTCCTCAAAAAAGCGGCGTCGACACCCAGCGGCTTGGCTCTCGACTATTACCTCAGCTACCTCCGCTCGTATGAATCGATGGATCCAGGTCGTCGCCCTCGCGCTCGCCGTTTGCTTCGCGGGGCGGACGGACGCGTTTGAGTTCTTCGAGGCCCTGACCGACGAGGCGGCGGGCGGGGATCCGACACGGTATGGACTCGCGCACCTCGCGGTGGTCTACGAGCATGAGATCTGGCCCGGCGAGTCGAAGTGGGGGTTCGGCGACCTCAACAAGCAGCGGGACACTTTTAGCGAGGGACACGTCCGCGCCTATATCCGCGACCGCTGGCCCGACGGGGGGCCCGAGCTATTGTGTCTCGACGTTGAGCAGTGGCCCCTCTACTGGACCCCTGACACAGCCGATCGCCGTGTGCCGCACGCGTTGCAACAAGAACGCATCGACCGTTTGCTCGCGCTGCTCGCGGTCTTCAAGGAAGAGCTTCCGACCACCCGCATCGGCTACTACTCGCTCGTTCCGTACGAGGCTTGGGCTTGGCGCCCTTCGGGGACGCCCTACAACGATTGGAGCTGGGAGCGGGTGAAATCGGCGTTGCGACTCATCAAGGCAGTCGATGTCTTCTTCCCCGAGCTCTATCCGCGGACCCGAACGGCCGCCGGCTTCCGTCGGTTCGCCCACTTCAACCTCGACGTGGCGGCGCGCGTCGCCGGCAGCCGCCCCATTCTCCCTTTTCTCAAACCCTTTGAAACCGCCGACGGGAAGACCGTCCCGCTCCCCGACGACGAATGGGCTTGGCAGATCGACGCCATCCGTAGCCACCGCGACGCCGACGGCCTGGTGATCTGGGGATCGCACCGTCTAGAGGGCTTCTCCGAGCCGCTCGGCGAGGCGTGGCTGCAGAGGATGGGCGCCGCCGCCCAAGCCGCTCGAGGGAATCGCCAATCGGAAATCGCGCCTCAGCGACCCCAACAGTGAGATCGCGGGGTCGTGACGCCGGAGGCGCCCCTTCCCTGGTCAGTACCCAGCTCCCCGGTCAGTACCTGGCCGGAGCCGTGTCTCCTTCGAGGGTGACGACCTTGCTCGAGAGGCGCAAGGCCCGGTCGGCAGACGCTTCGTAGGCGGGGTAGTCCTCCGCGGGATGCACGCCCACCGGCCGGCGAATCACCATCGTGATGTCGACCCCCCGTGTTTCAAAAGGCTCGGCGTCCGTCTGCCAATCGAAGGCCGGGTGCGACTCGCTCATCGTCCGACCCTTCGTCGAGGCGACCCGATAGCTCCCCGTCGGCAACAGGCGCGTCGCGGACCGGAAGGTCACCGGAGTGGTGAACTCGAACGGCGTCTTCCGCTCGTCGATCGAATCGGGGGTGCAGAAGAAAGTCGCCCAATGGTTGGGGATCGCGCCAACCAGCAGTGGCTTCTCCGCGACAACCTCCTGAAACGCGTCGGCGACCTCGTACTGGCACTGGATCACCAGCGGCTCATCAAGATCGGTCAAACCATTCAATTGGACTTCCCTGACCTTTACCGACCGTTTGTTGCCGATGATCTGCCGGAGCGTCTCACGCTGTTGCTCTTGATCCAAGTCCCGCATCGCCGACCGGAGCGTCGCTGAGAGTTGGGGGCCGAGCGTGACGACTTCGGTGACTTTCATGTTCGCCGCGCCGAGGTCGCTACGTCCCTCAACCGTCGCCGTCCGCTGACAATCGATCCAACCGTGGGACGCGTCCAAGCGGGGGGTCTCGATCAACCTTGGCTGTTCCGGATCGAGAACCAGCACGTGCTTCTGCGACAACCCCATCGGGATGCCGAGCATCGGGTCGATCGTCTTCTGGGTGAGGTCAATGACCCCCATCGGCGCGACGTCGCCGTTTCGTAACGGCATCTCGGGGACGCACACCACCATGTGGTCGAACTGATCGAGCGACGGGAGCCCCGGTTCCACGGAGCCCGAGGCGTTGACCAAAGCGAGGTGCGACCGGACGCCCGCTTCGCGCAGGAGATGATGGAGCAAGAGCGAGTGGTCTTTGCAGTCGCCGGTCCCGGCGCGACAGATCCTGCCGACGGGGTGCGGGATCACGCCGCGCATCCCGAACTCGAGGGCTTGGTAGGTGATCTTGTCCTGGACATGCCGCGAGACGGCCTCGATGCGTTCGGCAACGGTGCGGCAATCGCGGGTGACGTCCCGGGCGAGTTGCTGCGTGGTGTCATGGGGCTCGAGCGTCGCCGCGATCTCGCTGAGATGTTCGTGAGCCAAGTCGGCCCAGTCACGGGGCGCGTCGTTGAGCCGGACCATCGGCAGGTAGCTTTCGGGATCGCACTGGTGGCTCTCGGAAATCGCCTGCGGCGGGTCGCTCGCGATCCATGCGAGGGTCGAGGCGTCCGGTCGCTGGGTCTCGACGCCCGACGCCCGATAATCAACGGCGTCGGTGTCTCCGACCAGGAAGACCGCCGAGGTCACGGTCGGAGCCGCGGCGCAGAGGAAATCGGTCTCGAATCCAAACCCCCTCGATCGGCTGAGCGATTCGTGAGTTACCGTCAGGTCGATCGTGCAGCCGACCTGGACGCTCGGCACCGGGATCTTCACCACTTGATCGTACGTGTCCATGCCCGACGCGCCGTCGTCCATCACGTAGTAGTCGTCGATGGTTCCCCGCGCTAGTTCCTGACCATCGGCGGAGCGGACCACCAACTCGTTGACATAGAGCCGCTCACCGAGCGGGTTGAAGGACGTGGTCAACAACGTCATCTGCTCGACTCCCTGGCGGTTGAGCACCAAGACGCGTCGATGGACGGTGTAGCGACGTCGTTGACCGACCCGGTAGTCGTAGCCGACCGTTTGGCAAAGGTTGACGAACCCCTCCGAGTCGCCCCACTGCCGGTCGACAACGTCGGCTGCTTCCGGCAACGCAGCCGCGACGATCGCCGGTAACTCAACCGGTTCAATCGCTTCGCGGATCCGACGGTTGTCGCCTCGGCCGAGCAGAGCGTTCACTTGGGTCAGTAGCTCGGTCGCATCGCTGTTGCCGGGGCTGATCCGGAGGGCCTCCTGCAGCGCCTCGCGAGACGTCTCGTACTCACCCGACTGGATACGGAACCTGCCGAGCAGGGACCAGAAGACCGCCGCATCGGGCTGTTTTTTCAAGAACGCCTCACAAAGACGCTGGGCCTCCTGAAAACGGCCGGCCTCTTCGTACGCTTCCGCCAGGCCGAACGTCAATTCGACATCGCCGGGCGATCGGTTGAGAAGCTCGCAGAGCTGTTGGATCGCCTCCTCGTGACGGCCCGCCCGGCCGAGGAGGATCGCCCTGAGCTGACGTAACTGCGGCCCGCCGCGTTTGCTGATCGCCTCGTCGAAAGCGCTGATCGCTTCGTCAAACCGCTTGGCAGACACCGCCGCGTTGCCCATCGCCTGCAGCGACTCGTCGTCCAAAGGACCTGCACTGGCGAGCGCCGCAAAGGCGTCGATCGTCTCGTTGTAGCGATCGGTGAGTGAGAGGAGCTCGGCGTGAATCGACGCCAGCGGCGCCGCTCCGATTGGCCCTGCCGCGATCTCGTCGAGACGCTCAAGCGCAGCCGGGGCGCCCTCGGTCCTAAACAAGGCGTGAAGCAGGTTCACGGCGATCGCCTGATCGCCCGGATCGAAACGGACCGCGATATTAAAATGGGCGGCCGCGGCCGGATACTCCTCGCGTTCGTACTCGGTGATCGCTACCTCATTAATCAGCCTCGACAACGCCCGACGCAAACCGGGGTCGTCTGGCGGGTCCGCCGCGGTCAGAGCACCGCTGAGGGCGAATTGGTCAATCACCGCGGTTAAGTCGTTATCGAGCCCGGGCCGCGCGTTGTCCGTAAACGCGACAACTAGGTGAGCCGAACTTGGCGTGCGGATAACCCTCAGCCGGTAATGAAACTGCCTGCCCTCCACGACGCGGGTCGCCCGATAGTCACGGACGCCATCCGCGTGGGGCGGGAGGGCGCCCGACCGGCTCAACTCGGTGACCTCCTTGCCGTCGAATGCGAAATCGAGCGCCGCTAGGAGCGTCCGGGCCAGAACATCGAGGTCGGCCGACGCTTCCCCAAGCGGCATCGAGACAACGAGCGTTCGATCGGATGTCGCCCCGTGAACCGCCGCGAAGTTAGCGACTGGGAAGTCCAAACTCCCGGGGTTGACCTTGATCCAACCAGCTCCCGGCGGCTCGTAATGGTAGCCCAGATCGTCGCCCGGGCGCTGCGGCGTGGTGGCGACCAACGGCTCGCTCACGCCCCGATGCGGGTCGATCAGCCGGAACCCTCTCGTGAGCGCGAGAAACTCGGCCGAAAGCCTTTGTGTTTCTGCCGCCGGCGCCTCGGCGGTTAGCTGGTAAATGAATCCCGCCTTGACGCCATACCAAACCCGGATCGACCGATCGCCGTGGGGCGACGGATTGATCGCCTCGAAAGTGAAGCCGTTGATCCCCGCGACGTTCTGCGAACGCGTGGAGCCAACCGTCGCTGCGGGCGCCCTCCCCTTGAAGCCGGCGATCACCACCGCCTCAATCGCCTGGTCTCCCATCGCGATCGGCATGGGCCCCGCCGACACCGCGAATGTCATGGAGGCGTCGACCCAGCTGAACTGGACGGTGTGGAAGGAGGCCTCCTCGGTCGCCGCGTCTTCTATCCACTTCTCGTTTGGCAGGGTGAGCGTGTAATTGAACTCCTTGCTCGTGTGGTCGGGCGTCTCGGCAGGCGCCTCGTAAGAGACGGTCTTTTCGTAAGTCGCCCGACTCCGCTGAGGCTGCCGGGCGTGTGCCGGAGCGGCGTCGACGGTCCGCCGATCGCTGCTGCCGGGCGTTGTCGGCGGGCCGTCTCGATCTGCCCGACCGTCGGGGGCGACCTCCACGGCGAGAGCCGTTGGCGACGAGTCTCGCTCCGCGGGCGGGCGTGGCGTCTGTGAAATAATCGCGAAGCAACCGGCGCCGAGCAGAAGGCTGCACCACGCTATGGTCGAACCGCTTTCCGAAGCGGCCTTCCGGACGCGGAGGAGTCCGATCGCCGCCAGGAAGACACCGACCACCATGCCCAAGCACGCCGCGAGGCTCAGTAGCCCGACGACACTACGCGGCGCCAAGTCGTACCGTGCGAAAACAACCGCTGCGATCATTAGTAAGATCGACGCTAGCAGCCAGATCATCGACCTCGCACATCGCTTGTTGATCGTGGGCTGCCCGGCGGCCGAAAGCGCCTTGAGCAGTCCGATCGCGACGATTGCCGTTACAAACCCCGCATTTAGCAAGAAACTGCCAACACCGAGGCTGGCGGCGGCGAGCGGCGCTGTCATACCGAGCATCCTGTTCCTAGGCTCCGTTAAGCGTTCTGCTGGCAGTCGCGCGGCGGCAAGGTATCGGCGCCTGCGGATTCACGCAAGAACAGTGTCGACCCCCTCAACCTTGACGCAACGGGGTGATTATTCACATCGACACAGCGTGCCGATTCGAAGGAGGTTCGGAGGGGTGTGGTCGCCGTCGGGGTGTTTAGGCCTATAGTGCAAACCACCCGGCCCCGATCGTGCCCCGACCTCGACTCCCACTGGCGCCCGTTGACTGGTTCTAGCAATCGCGTTCTGCCCACCATCGCTGTCACCGGCGCCACGGGCTACGTCGGGGGACGCCTCGCGCCAATGCTCGTTGAGCAGGGCTACCCGATCCGATGCCTGGCGCGCGAGCCTCGCAAACTCAACGATCGCGATTGGAGAGCACTGCCGGGCGTTGAGGTTGTGCGTAGCGATCTCTCCGATCCGTCGGAGTTGGCGGCCCAGCTCGAGGGTTGCGACGCCGCCTACTACCTCGTTCATTCGATGGAGGCGGCGGGCGAGGCGTACGCGAATCGCGACCTTAAGCTTGCCGCTAATCTCGCGGAAGCAGCCGCCCGCGCCGGCGTGAAGCGGATCATCTATCTGGGAGGCCTCGGCGAGACCCAAGAGGACCTCAGCGAGCACCTCCGCTCACGGCGCGAAGTCGAGCAGGCGCTCGCCTCGACGGGCGTGCCGGTGACCGTCTTGCGAGCGGCGATCATCATCGGGTCGGGGTCGGCTTCGTTCGAGATCCTCCGCTACCTCGTCAACCGCCTACCGGTGATGATCACGCCGCGGTGGGTCCAGACGGAGTGCCAGCCGATCGCCATCGCCGACGTGCTGCATTGGCTCGTCGCCTGTCTTGCGACGCCCGAGACAACCGGCCGAGTGCTCGAGATCGGCGGTCCCGACGTGGTCACCTACCGTGAGCTCATGCAGATCACGGCCGGGGTGCTTGGGCTTCGGCGGCGATGGATCGTCCCCGTGCCAGTGTTGACGCCCCGACTCAGTTCGGCCTGGATCAGTCTCGTGACGCCGGTCACGTTCCGCATTGCACGCCCGCTGGCCGACGGGTTGCGGAATCGCGTCGTGGTCACCAACGACGACACGCAACGGCTGATGCCACACGACGCCTTGGGGGTTCGCGAGGCGATCACCCGGGCGTTGTCGCGACTGAAGGCCGACGAAGTGCCGACCCACTGGGCCGTCGCCGGGCCGATGCCGGGCGACCCCGACTGGGCCGGTGGCAAAGAGTTCCGCGACGAGCGCCAGATCGACATCCACGCCGACGCCGAAGCGGTCTTCCGGGCGGTCTGCCGCATTGGCGGGGGGCATGGCTGGTACTGGGGCGACCTGCTCTGGCGCCTGCGCGGCTTGATGGACCAGTTGGTGGGCGGTCCGGGGCTGCGCCGGGGCCGGCGCCACACCGAAGACATCGGCTACGGCGAGGCCCTCGACTTCTGGCGGGTCGTCGGCGTCGAACGACCCCGCTCGCTCGACCTCTACGCCGAGATGAAACTGCCGGGCGAGGCGCGCCTCGAGTTCGCGATCGACCCGACCGATGAACCGACGCGGTCGCGGCTCCGGATGACGGCGCGGTTCCGCCCGCGCGGCCTGCTCGGGCTCGCGTACTGGTACACCGTCCTGCCGCTGCATCACTTCGTGTTCGGCGGCATGCTGCGGGGCATCCAGCGCGCGGCGGAAGCGACCGATTCGCAACCGGCGAACGCCACGTAAGTTGATCTCTCTCGCCTAGCGAAAGGCTACGCCCCCGCGCCGCTGCCGTTCGCCTCGAGGTGCCGGCGGACAAAATCGGGCAAGTCGTCGCTGGTGAGCGCCTCTTGCGAGCCGAACCGGAGACGCACCGTGTCGCGGTCTTCGCGCCGCGTGTCGAGCTCCGCGTCGTCGGCGAGGCCCGCGAACTGGCCGAGTTGGACCGCTCCCTTGGGGCCGTTGAGGGCGAGCTCGACGTTCTCCGCCCGCTTTGTGACGATCGTCGCCCAGGGGTCGCTCTGGCCCGGCACCATGCGGTGCACCAGCACCTTGTTGTTCCACAGGTACTCGCCGTCGGGAGTCGCCTCGGCGACCATCTCGAGCAGTTCCTCGAGCAACTCGGGCTCCCACTTCACCTTCTTGCCGGGCGTAAAACCCTTACGAGCCAGGTGCCACTTCTGGCCGAGCACCTTCCAGGGCATCAAGTCCTCGGGCTTCTTCTCTTCGCGGCCTACGAATTTTTCGAAGCCGGCGACCGCTTGCTCGACCATCTTCCAGAAGGCGGGCGTGTCGATCTCCTTGAGCGCATGGGCGGCGACTTGCACCTCTTGCCACGGCCCGCGGAGGTTCTTGCACTGCACACGCGACGTCGAGCCGTAGGCCTCGATGTCATCGACGTCGTTCAGCGGCGGGAGGTCGAGTTCGGTCGACAGGGTGTCGCGGTTGAAGGTCCGCTTAGCGGTGCGGAACTTGAGCTTCACCAGCCAGCGCTCGCCGGTGAGGGCGTGGAAGAACCAGCCGTCCGACTTTTTCTGACCGGTGATCTCGACGACCGAGCGGTGGTTCCAGTTGGTGGGGGCGAAGTCGCCCTGGTCCTGGATGCGTCGTTCAACCATATCGAGCACTTTGCCGTCCCAACGACAGGGCGAGCCGTCGCGGCCGATGCGCTCCTTGGTGTGCCAGCGGCGGCCGTCCGCCTCCCACGGCATGGCGACCCCTTCGCCGACGTCGTCGAGGTCGAGGTCGCCTTCCTGCGTGTCGTCCTGGAGCTTGTAGAGCTTGCGTTTCTTGGCGGGTCCCTCGGCAAGCACGGCGGACAACGCGATCGCCGTATGGGAAAGGCCTTCTCCCTGCAAGTAGGACGCGGGGTCGCAAACGTGCTCCGGCGTCCCGCACGCTACGACCATGCCGCCCCCCTTGCCCGCCTCGGGGCCGATGTCGATCACCCAGTCGCACTGCTTGATGACATCGAGGTTGTGCTCGATGACGACGACCGTATTGCCAAGGTCGACAAGGCGATGGAGCACCTCGAGCAGCTTCGCAAGGTCGTCGAAGTGCAGGCCGGTGGTCGGCTCGTCGAGTAGGTAGAGCGTCTGACCGGTGTCGGGACGCGACAGCTCGGCGGCGAGCTTGACGCGTTGCGCCTCGCCGCCCGACAGCGTCGGCGCGGGCTGTCCAAGGTTCACATAGTCCAGTCCCACGTCGCAGAGCGTCTGCAGCACGCGACGGACCTTGGGGATATTGCTAAACAGCTCGAGCGCCTCGGCGCAGCTCATGGCGAGTACGTCGGCGATCGATTTTTCGCGGTAGCGGACGGCGAGGGTCTCCGGGTTGTAGCGCTGGCCGTGGCAGGTCTCGCACTCGACCCACACGTCGGGGAGGAAGTGCATCTCGATGCAACGCTGGCCGGCCCCCTCACACTCGTCGCAGCGACCGCCGGCGACGTTGAAGCTGAACCGCCGCGCCTGGTAGCCGCGGAGCTTCGCCTCGGGGAGTTGGGCGTAGAGCTGGCGGATCAGGTCGAAGACGCCGGTGTAGGTCGCCGGGTTCGACATGGGCGAATTGCCCAAAGCCGACTGATCGACGCGGATCACCTTGTTGATGTGCTGCACGCCGTCGATACGGTCGTGCGCGCCGGCGGTTGTCCCCGCGCGGTGCAGCGTCCGGGCCAGCTGGTTGTAGAGGATCTCGTTCACCAGCGACGACTTGCCCGAACCCGAGACGCCGGTAACGGCCGTCAGCGTCCCCAGTGGGAAGTCGACCGTGACGTTCTTGAGGTTGTTGTGCCGGGCGCCGATGACGCGGAGCCTCGACAAGCTGGGACTGAGGCGCCGGATCGCCGGGTTGGCGTCGCTGTCGGTCTCTTCGCTTCGGAGGTCCGTCTCTTGGATGCGTCGGTTCGACGGCACCGGGATCGCCTTCTTGCCAGACAGGTAAGGCCCCGTCACGCTGCCCCGTTTCTTCGACACGGCTGCCGGCGTCCCCTCGGCGACGACCTGCCCGCCGCCCCGCCCTGCGGCGGGGCCGAAGTCCATGAGTTTGTCGGCCGAGGCGACCACTTCCTTGTCGTGCTCCACGACCAGCAGCGTATTGCCGAGGTCGCGGAGCTTGTGCAGCGCCTTGATCAAGCGGGTGTTGTCGCGCGGATGGAGGCCGATCGTCGGCTCGTCAAGCACATAAAGCACGCCCACCAAGCCGCTGCCAACCTGGCTCGCCAGACGGATCCGCTGCGACTCGCCGCCAGAGAGGCTTGGCGCTTGACGGCCGATCGTCAGGTACTCGAGGCCGACGTCGACCAGGAAGGTTAGACGGTTCTGAATCTCGCGGACGATCTCGCCGGCGATTTTCCGCTCGCGGTTATCGAGTTCCCACTCGCCGATCGTCTCGAGGAGTTCGCCGAGCGGCGTGCGGACGATCTGTTCGATTGTTAACTGACGGAACTGCACCGCCGAGGCGTCGTCGCGTAGTCGGCTGCCGCCACACTCGCTGCATTCGATTTCGTCGACGAGGTGCTCAAGGGTCGTCCGCAGATGGGGCGACATCTTCGAGGCTTCTTCGAGCGCCGGGTAGAGCCCCTTGAATTGGAACTGGAGCCCGCCGGCGTCGATCCATTCGTCCTTCGTGCCGTAGAGCAGCGAGCGTCGCTGGCGCGCTGTGAGCTTGCGGTACGGGGTGTCGAGCGGGATGTCGGCGTGCTTCGCTAACGCCTCGAGGAGCTCTCTGGCCAGCTCGTTCGTCAACGAGGGCCACAGCAACAGAGCGCCCTGCGCGAGCGTCAGCTCCTCGTCACGGAGCAGCGCCGCCGGGTTGGCGCCGGTCTGGGTGCCGAGCCCTTCACAAGCGCCGCACCAGCCGAGCGAGCTGTTGAATGAGAAGTTGTGTGGTGTCAGCGTCTCGAAACTCCGGCCACACGACTCGCAGGTGAGGTGCTGGCTGTGGACCTTCACCGGCCACTTGCTCTCCGGCTTGTCGGGGTCGGGGTAGACGACGAGCATCACGCCGCGTCCCAGCCCGAGCGCCGATTCCACCGCCTCGGCGATCCGGCGGCGTCCCTGAGGTTGCACCGTCACGCGGTCGGCGACGACCGCCACGTCGTGACGACGCCGGCGGTCGATCTTCGGGGCGTCTTCCAACTCATAGGTCTGGCCGTCGACCCAGACGCGGCGGTAGCCGGTTTTCAACAGATCGGCGAACAAGTCGGCGTACGAGTCGGTCGCCCCGAGTTCGATCGGCGCCATCAGCTGAAGCTTCGTCCCCTCGGGCTCGGTCATAACCTTGTCGGTCACGTCGTCGGCAGTCTGCGTGCCGATGGGCGTTTCGCAGTCGGGACAGTGCGGCGTGCCGAGCCGCGCCATGAGGACGCGGAAGTAGTCGTAGATCTCGGTCACGGTGCCGACCGTCGAACGCGGCGTGTGGCCAACGGTCCGCTGCTCGATCGCAATGGCGGGCGACAAGCCTTCGATGTGCTCGACGGCGGGCTTTTGAAGCTGGCCGACGAACTGCCGGGCGTAGCTGCCAAGCGATTCGACGTAGCGCCGCTGCCCCTCGGCGTAGATGGTGTCCATCGCCAGGGACGACTTGCCGGAACCACTCGGCCCGCAGAAGACGGTCATCTGATCGCGGGGGATCGTTGCGTCGACCGAGCGCAGGTTGTGCTGCGAGGCGCCGCGGACCTCGATCGCCTTGATCTCTTTGGCGGGCTTCTTCTTCGCCTTGGCGGCCGGCTTAATCGCTTTGCCGCCGAGCAACGGCGCCAACGCCTCGGCGGTGTGGGAACGCAGAGACGGTGAGCCGGAGACGATTTGCTCCGGCGTGCCACAGCCGACGACCTGACCGCCGCCGGCGCCCCCTTCGGGGCCGATGTCGATGATCCAGTCGGCGGTCTTCACCACGTCGAGGTTGTGCTCGACGACGAGCACGGTGTTCCCCTGGTCGACGAAACCATGGAGCACCTTGAGCAGCATGTCGATATCGGCGAAGTGCAGACCGGTCGTCGGCTCGTCGAGCACATAAAGCGTCTTGCCGGTCGACTTCTTCACCAGTTCCTTGGCGAGCTTGATCCGCTGCGCTTCGCCTCCGGAGAGCGTCGGCGAGGGCTGGCCGAGCTTTAGGTAGTCGAGGCCCACGTCGTGGAGCGTCGACAGCTTGTGGTGGATCTGCGGGATCGACTCGAAGTGCTGCATCGCCTGGACGATGTCCATCTCGAGCGCGTCGGCGATCGAGGCGCCCTTGAACTCGACCTGCAGCGTCTCGCGATTGAAACGCTTGCCGGCACAGACTTGGCACGTGACCCAGACGTCCGCCAGGAAGTCCATCTCGAGCTTGTTGGCGCCGTTGCCGTCGCACGCCTCGCAGCGCCCGCCGGCGACGTTGAAGCTGAACCGCCCTGGCTTGTAGCCCCGCCGTTTCGACTCGGGCAGCTGCGAGTAGAGATTGCGGATGTCGTCGAACACCTTGATGTAGGTGCCGGGATTCGAGCGTGGCGTGCGGCCGATCGCCGACTGGTCGATTGCGATCACCTTGTCGAGGTGCTCGACGCCTTCGATGGCGTCGTGCTCGCCCGGCTCGCCCTTGCCCTTCATTAAGTCGCGGCGGAGCGACTCCATGAGGATGTCGTTGACGATCGACGACTTACCCGACCCCGAAACGCCCGTGAAGCAGACGAACGCGCCGAGCGGGATCTCGACCGTGACGTTCTTGAGGTTGTTGTGGCGGGCGCCGACGACGCGGAGGCATGGGAATTCGGATTGCGGATTTCGGATTTCGGATTGGTTCTCTTCGAGGCCCTCCTCCGAAGAATCCGCCTTCCGCGATCCAAATTCTGTAATCCGCCGCGTCTTGGGCACCGGGATCTCACGCCGGCCGCTGAGAAAGGCGCCGGTCTGGCTCCGCTCTTCTTTGGCGATCTCGGCGGCCGTCCCGACCGCGACCACCTCGCCCCCCTTCACGCCGGGCCCGGGACCGAAGTCGATCAGCAGGTCCGCCGCGCGCATCGTGTCCTCGTCGTGCTCGACGACGACGACGGTGTTGCCCAGGTCGCGGAGCCGTTCGAGTGTGCCGATCAGCCGGACGTTGTCGCGCGGGTGCAGACCGATCGAGGGCTCATCGAGCACGTAGGTAACGCCCACCAAGCCGCAGCCGACCTGCCCCGCGAGGCGGATCCGCTGCGTCTCGCCGCCCGACAGGGTCGGCGCGGTGCGGTCGAGCGACAGATAGCCGAGGCCGACGTCGGTCAAGAAGCCGAGGCGACCGCGGATCTCCTTGATCGCTTCGGAGGCGATCATCTGCTGCGATTTGCCCAACTCGAGCCCGCCGAAGAACGCGGCCGCGTCGTCGATCGACAGCCCGCACACGTCCGGGAGCGTCTTGGTAGCGGCGGCCTTGTCGAAAGCCGCGTCGGTGGTCGTCAGCCGGACGTTCGAAGCCTGCGGGTTGAGCCGGCGGCCGTCGCAGTCGGGGCAGTGCATGATCCGCATGTACTTCTCGAGCTGCCGGATCTGCATCTGGCTCTGCGAGGTGCGGTACTTCTCGAGCAGCTCGGGGATGATCCCCTCGAACTGTCCGCCATACTTCTGGGTCGCCCGGCCGGTCTTCCAGGTGTAGGTGATGTGGGCGTCGCCCGTCCCCCACAACCAGAGGAAGCGGTGCTCTTCGGGCATCTCGCTCCACACCGTCTCGAGGAGGGTCCCCTCCTCCAGGTCGAGCTTCCGCTCCATCGAGTCGGCGACGCCTTGGTAGAGGTGCCGCTTCCAGCGCCCCAGGTCGCGCCACCGGCCAACGAACGCCAACGCTCCGCCGGCGAACGACTTCGACGCGTCCTCCACGAGCGCCGTGGGGTCGAACGTGTACATCTCCCCCAGCCCGTCGCAGGTCAGGCACATCCCCTGGGGGCTGTTGAAGCTGAACAGCTGCGGAGTCGGCGCGACGAACGACAGCCCGCACTTCACGCAGGCGAAGTCGGCCGACAGGACGATGTCGCCCTCTTGGACGCCAACCTGCTTGCGTTTGGTCTTACCGCGACTGGTTTCGGGGACGTCTCCCCCTTCGGGCGTCTTCGACTTTTCGTCTTTCTCGACGGCTACGATCAGCGTGCCGCCGCTGATGCGGAGCGCTGTCTCGACCGCTTCGCTCAGCCGTCCACGGATCGTCGGGCTCGCCACGAGGCGATCGACCACCACCTCGATGTCGTGGCGGCGCTGACGGTCGAGCTGTGGCGCCGCGCTCAAGTCATAGACGTCGCCATCGACGCGGACCCGGACGAAGCCCTTCTTCAGTAGGTCCTCAAAGAGGTCGCGGTGCTCCCCCTTCTGCTGCATCACCACCGGGGCGAGCACCATGTAGCGGGTCTTCGGCGCCAGCGTGAGGATGCGGCCGAGGATCTGTTCACGGCTCTGCGCCGCGATCGGGTCGCCGCAACTCGGGCAATGCCCCTGACCGACGCGGGCGAAAAGCACCCGCAGGAAATCGTAGATCTCGGTGATCGTGCCGACCGTCGACCGCGGGTTGTTGCCCGATTGCTTCTGGGCGATCGAAATCGACGGGCTGAGGCCCGAGATGTGATCGACGTCGGGCTTGGGCATCTGCCCCAGGAACTGCCGCGCGAACGTCGAAAGACTCTCCACGTAGCGCCGCTGGCCCTCGGCGAACAGCGTATCGAAGGCCAGCGAGCTCTTGCCGCTCCCCGAGACGCCGGTGAGGCAAATGAGCTGGTTTCGGGGGAGCGTCACGTCGACGCCACGCAAGTTATGTTCGCGGGCGCCGCGGATAACGATATCAGAGGCGGGCATAGGGCGGGGCGGCTCCAAGCCGCGACGCGGCGGGGTTGCTGGGAGGGGGACCCGGCATTTTAGAACGGTTGTACAGATCGGAGAAGCGACCGATCCGTGAGAACCGCGATTCGGCCGAAGTAATCGCGGCGCTAGAGGCGACTCAGCCCCGACCCCACCGCTCTTGATTGAACGATTCCGACTCACCGCGGGGGATCGTCAGGGTGACCCAGTCGTCGCCGGCGACGACGCGGGCGGTCTGGACAATTTGCCCAATATGATACGAGCAGTGGGAAATCGACCGGAGGATCGCCTCCGGTACGCTGAGTTGGCAGCCGCGGATCTCGACCGTTCGCAGCGTGCTTGCGGGCGTCAGAGAGCCCAACTCCTCGAACAACACCCGCCAGCCGTCTTCCCAGTCGGCGAGCATCGCGTCGCGGCTGGGGTAGTCGTCGACAAACTCGCGGTCACGGCCGCGGTCGGGCTTTTCGCCGTCGGTGGTCAGAAAGCCGCTCCACCGCGACCGGAGGTTACCGGCCACGTGCTTCATCACGACCGCGACAGAATTGACCTCGGGGGCGAGGGTCTGGCGGAGCTGGGCTTCGGAGAGCTGCGTGATCGCCGCGTCGGCGTGCTCCTTATTGCGTCGCCAGACGCGAGTGACTTCATCGAGCCAAAGTAGGCCGAGCTTCTCGTTCGTCGGGTCGTTCACGGCTTGGCCGATTGCTCCTGTGGGGGAGTTTCGATTGGCGAGTCGGACGAGCCCCCCGCCGCGGCATAGGCCAGCCCCACGACGAGCGCTGCTAGCACGACCCAGATCACCCACGTACGCTGTTTCTCGTCGCCGCCTCTCGGCAGGGCGTGCGGCCCGTCGAGGCGGGTCAGCTTTTTGGCCTCCTCTTCGCCAAACTCGTCGAGCAGGTGCTGCAGCAAGACGCCCTCGACGGCACGGGCGTTGAACGGCCGCTCGTACGCTTTTTTCGATAGCAGCTTGCGGATCAACTCGTCGAGCCACTCGGGACACGTGACCGGCACACCCGCCTCGGTCTGGGCGGCCCGGACACTCGCCGGCGGCGCGTGCAGGTGCTGGTCCCACACCTGGGCGAACGACGCCCCTTGATACGGGGTCTTGGCCGTGAGCATCTCGAACAGCACGCACCCCAGCGAGTAGAGGTCCGCCTTGCCGTCGATCCGGGCGTCGGCCGTGATCTGCTCGGGCGACATGTAGCTGAACGTGCCGACCGTCATCCCGTGCTGCGTGATGTCGGCCTGGGCCGTGAGGTCCCGCGCAATGCCGAAGTCGCCCAGCACGAGGTTCCCGTCGCGGTCGTAAAAGAGGTTGCTCGGCTTGAGGTCGCGATGGACGATCCCGTGGTTGTGGGCGTGCTGCAGAGCGGACGCGATCTGCACGCCGTAGGCCGCCACTTGGGGCCACGGCAGCGGCCCGCGTCGGAGGCGGTCCTTCAGCGAGCCGCAATCGAGCAGCTGCATCGCGTAGAAGAGCTGGCCATCGATCCGTCCGCCGCCGTAGTTGCGGACGATGTGCGGGTGATTGAGCCGCTCCATGACGACGATCTCGCGCTCGAAGCGCTCGACGATCGCCGCGTCGCCCGACACGTTGGGGCTGAGCAACTTGACGGCGACGGGCTCCGGCAGGTCGGGGCTGGTCGCCCGATAAACAACGCCGACGGTGCCCGAGCCGATCTGGTCACCCAGCTCGAAGGTCGCCTTGGTCGGCAAGAATCCCTGCTTTCGCTCGCTCATCCGGGCGGACCGGGGGACTAGGGGTCGTAATCACCAACCAGCAGTGTGACGCCCGTCGCCTCACGGGGCAACTTGGGTCGGGCAGACCGCGGCAGCGTCCCCACGCATTCGAGCAAAAGACCCAAAAAAGAAACCGCGGCGGCCCCCGAGAAGGCCGCCGCGGCTCTCAAATAGGTTGTGAGGGGCCACGGCCCCGTCACACGCTCAAGAACGGCGTCACTTGATGAACAGCATTTCTTGATACGTCGGCAGCGGCCAGATGTCGTCGGCGACGATCGCCTCGAGCTTGTCGGCGTACTCCCGGACCTTGAGCATCGCCGGCAGCACGTCGTTGACGCACTCGGTCATGTCCTCGCAGTCGTGCTCCGAGGCCTTGGCGAGCACGTCGATCGCGTCCTGCAGGTTCTTGACCAGACCCGTCACCTTGTCGAGCGTGACCGTGTCGAAGTCGTAGCCGACCGCCTTCAGGTTGGCGCACGTGGTCGCCAGCTCCCTCTGGTAACGGATGGCCGCCGGGAAGATCATCGTCCGGGCGATCTTCTTGGTGAGGTTCGCCTCGACGCGGACCGTCATGCAGTACTGCTCGACGTACGTCTCGTAGCGGCTCTCCAGCTCACGCTCGCTGAGGACGCCATACTTGGAGAACATCTCCTTGACGGCCGGCTCGAGCAGCTGCGGCAGCGCGTCGGGGGTCGACTTGAGGTTCAACAAGCCGCGCTTCTCGGCTTCGACGTGCCAATCTTCCGAGTAGCCGTCGCCGTTGAAGATGATCGCGCCACAATCGTTCATAATCTCCGTTAGGAGCGACTGAACGGCGCCGTGCAGCTTCGACTGGTCATCGCCTACCGCCTCTTCGAGCTTCGTCGCGCAGTAATCGAGCGCCTCGGCGACGATCGTGTTCATCGCCACCAGCGGGCCGGCGATCGAGAAGTTCGACCCGACGGCCCGGAACTCGAACCGGTTGCCCGTAAACGCGAACGGGCTGGTGCGGTTGCGGTCGCCGGCGTCCTTGTCGAGCGGCGGCAGTGTGTCGACGCCCACCTCGAGCTTCCCCTTGGGGATCGACGACTTGGCGCCGCCGATCTTGATCTGCTCGAAGACGTCGGCCAGCTGGCTGCCGAGGAAGATCGAGATGATCGCCGGGGGAGCCTCGTTGGCGCCGAGTCGGTGGTCGTTGCCGGCCGACGCGACGACCGCCCGCAACAAGCCCTGGTGCTTGTAGACGGCCTTGATGACCGCGGCGCAGAACACCAAGAACTGGGCGTTCTCGTGCGGCGTGTCGCCCGGGTCGAGCAGGTTGCCGTGCTCGCTGGAGCCGAGCGACCAGTTGACGTGCTTGCCCGATCCGTTGAGGCCGGCGAACGGCTTCTCGTGGGTCAGGCACTCGAGGCCGTACTTCTTAGCGACCTTCTTCAGCACCATCATGATGAGCTGCTGATGGTCGGTGGCGACGTTCGCCGTCTCGAACATCGGGGCGAGCTCGAACTGACCCGGAGCCACCTCGTTGTGCCGCGTCTTGATCGGCACGCCGAGGCGGAACAGCTCGCGCTCGGAGTCCATCATGAACGACAGCACGCGGTCGGGGATCGCCCCGAAGTAGTGGTCGTCGAACTCCTGGCCCTTCGGCGCCGCGGCGCCGAACAGCGTGCGGCCCGACGTCAGCAGGTCGGGGCGGCCGTAGAAGAAGCTCTTGTCGATCAGGAAGTACTCCTGCTCGGGACCGGCGGTCGAGGCGACGAACGCCTTGGCGTCGTGGCCGAACAGCTTCGTGATCCGGTGCGCCTGCTCGTCGAGGGCCCGCATGCTCCGCAGCACGGGGGTCTTCTTATCGAGCGCTTCGCCGGTCCACGAGACGAACGCCGTGGGGATGCAGAGCGTCGTCCCGTTGGGGTTCTCGAGGATGTAGGCCGGGCTGGTGACGTCCCAGATCGTGTAGCCACGGGCCTCGTGCGTCTGGCGGATGCCGCCGGTCGGGAAGCTCGAGCCGTCGGGCTCGCCCTGGCAAAGCTCCTTGCCGCTGAACGCGGCGATGGTGCCGCCTTCGCCGTTCGGCGCCATGAAGCTGTCGTGCTTCTCGGCGGTGCCGCCCGTCAGCGGGTAGAAAACGTGCGTGTAGTGCGTGGCGCCCTTCTCAACCGCCCAGTCCTTCATCGCCGAGGCGACGTTGTCGGCGACCGTCGAATCGAGCTTCTCGCCCGCGTCGATGGTCTGCATCAGGGACTTGTAGATCGGCTTGGGGAGCCGCTTCTTCATCACCGACTTGCTGAAGACGTTCTCGCCGAAGACGCTCTCGGGCGTCTTCTCGATGAACTCCAGCGCGCCGGGAGATTGATAGCGGAGGGCGCTCGCGATAGCCGCCTGGCGGATCGAAGACGAACCGTTGTTGCTCGAGGTTTCTGTGCTCACGTAGCTTCAAGGCCTTGTACGAGGGGTCTGGCGCCCGATTTGGCGACCTACGGTCTCCCCAGCAGCGAGGAGGGTTCGAGACGGCTGGCTCAGCGCTAGACCGGCAGAAGGGAGGGACGATGAGGCGACGCAATCCAATCCCCAGAAGGACGGGCCGGCGCCACCGCGTGGCGTCGCCCGAGGACCAAACCAACGGGCCTCACACACTAGGCTCGCGCAGAATAGCAAATTCGATACCGTCAGTGCAGGCGCCCTTTTATCCTGGCGTTCGGCGGCCTTGAGAACCGTCCCGCTGCCTAGTCAGCGCGCTCGGCAAGCGCAGAATGACGGCATCGCCGCTGGAGCGACCGGGCGGGACGAACGGTGGGGGAATCGGCGGCGGGTGGGGAATCGGCGGCCGCGACTCTTCCCTGCCGATCGCCTGACGGGGTATCGTCTGAGCAGCGATTGCTGGTTTGGCCCCGAATCAATGCCGGGCAGCCTCTCGCCGCATCGCGTCTTGTCGGTCGCTCCCGTTGGGACGTTGCGGCTCCGCACGAAGCCGTCGCCCCGACGGAAGCAAATTGCATTCCCACCGCGTCTCTCCCCCCGTCCCTAGGGCTGTGTGTCGATGACTCCTCAAGAAGTGCTGGCGATGATCCGTGAGAAGGACATCAAGGCCGTCGATCTTCGCTTCATGGACTTCCCCGGGGTCTGGCAGCATTTCACCATCCCGGCCGGCAAGCTCGACGAGGCGACTTTCGAGGACGGCCTCGGGTTCGACGGGTCCAGCATCCGCGGCTGGCAGACCATCAACGAGAGCGACATGCTCCTGATGCCGGTCCCCGACACGACCTTTGTCGATCCATTCACCAAGCTCCCGACGATCTGCCTGATCTGCAACATCCAGGACCCGATCACCCGTGAGGACTACACCCGCGACCCGCGGAATGTCGCCCGCAAGACCGTCAACTACCTGAAGTCGACCGGCATCGCGGACACGGTCTACATCGGCCCCGAGGCGGAGTTTTTCGTCTTTGACGACGTGCGGTTCGATCAGACGCCGTCGCAAGGCTTCTACTCGATCGACAGCTCCGAAGCGGAGTGGAACCGCGGCGCCGACGAACGGCCCAACCTGGGCCACAAGCTGCGGCACAAGGAGGGCTACTTCCCCTGCCCGCCGGCGGACCAGTTGATGGACCTCCGCAACGAGATGATGCAGCTGATGATCGACAGCGGCATCGATATCGAGGCGCAGCACCACGAGGTCGCCACCGCCGGCCAGTGCGAGATCGATATGAAATTCGACGAGCTGGTGCGGATGGGCGACAACGTCTGCCTCTACAAGTACATCATCAAGAACGTCGCCTTCCAACACGGCAAGACCGCCACGTTCATGCCCAAGCCGCTCTTCGGCGACAACGGCTCGGGGATGCACACGCACATCTCCTTCTGGAAAGGGGACCAGCCCCTCTTCGCCGGCAGCGGCTACGCGGGCCTATCGGACGAGGCGATCTTCGCTATCGGCGGCATCCTCAAGCACGCCCCCGCGATCCTCGCCTTCAGCAACCCGACGACTAACAGCTACAAGCGTCTGGTCCCCGGCTACGAGGCGCCCGTCAACCTCGCCTACAGCCAGCGCAACCGCTCGGCCGCGTGCCGCATCCCGATGTACAGCCCGAGCCCCAAGGCGAAGCGGATCGAGTTCCGCTGCCCCGACCCTAGCTCGAACCCCTACCTGACGTTCGCCGCGATCACGATGGCCGCCATCGATGGCATCCAGAACAAGATCCACCCGGGCGAACCGCTCGACAAGAACATCTACGACCTTGAGCCCGAGGAGCTGGCCGTCGTGCCGAAGGCGCCCGGCTCGCTCGCCGAGGCGCTCGACGCCCTGGAGAAGGACAACGAGTTCCTCCTCCGCGGCGACGTCTTCACCGAAGACGTGATCAGCACCTGGATCAACTACAAGCGCAAGAACGAGGTGGAGGCGATCAACCTCCGGCCCCACCCGTACGAGTTCTGCTTGTACTACGACATCTAGGACGCGATCGGCTGCGACCCCTGAGCGGCACGGCGCTAGCCGCCGGTAAGGTGAGGGGTATGTCACCCGAGGGTTCACCGGTGGCTAGCGCCATGCCGCTCACAAGCATTCGAGACGCCTTCACCACCCGCGAGCGGCTTCGCGACACGATTGATCGTGCGCTGAAGCAAGCTCTGCCTGGGAAGGCGCTGACGTTGGAACTTATTTAGACAATTGCCGGCACGCGCGGTATCAAGTGCGAGGAGACCTGCTCTGCTGCAAGCGTCTCTGATTTCAAACCGTCACCTGCCGAGGTGCGTCGATGACGTTAGCTGGCAAGTCTTCCGGGGGCTGTCACCGACATTCGTGGCGATGGGCTTCGACACATCGCACGCGCGGATTCACGCTTGTCGAACTGCTGGTGGTCATTGGCATCATCGGTGTGCTAGTTCAATTGCTGCTGCCCGCCGTGCAATCGGCTCGCGAGGCGGCGCGGCGTACGACGTGTAAGAATCAGTTGCGACAGTTCGGCCTCGCTGCGCAGATGCACCTCGACACGCACGGGTACTTCCCCTCGGGCGGTTGGTCGGGCGACTTCGTCGCCGACGCCGACCGTGGCTATGGCGCCGAGCAACCGGGCGGATGGCCGTTCAGTCTGCTGGAGTACCTCGAGCTGGGGGCGCTCCGCGACGCGGCCGCCGGCGAGGACGTGACGGCCGAGCCGCTCGAGCCCGGCTATCTGACGCTGCTGCAATCGTCCCCCGAAGTCTTCTACTGCCCGAGCCGCCGGCCGGCGGCGGTCTATCCTTTCAAGACGTCGGGCAACGGCCCGTGGACACCGACAACCGGTCGCGGCGTCGTGCCCTACAAGCGTCTAACAAAGGTCGACTACGCCGCCAACAGCGGCGACGCGCTCTACAGCGCGGCCGAGCACTTCATCGGCGAACCGAACATGTGGGTCCCGTCGAGCTACGAAGCGCTCGAGACCGAAACGCCGCGTTGGACCCCGACCAATGATCCCGACTCGGTCTACTACCAGACCGGCGTCAGCTACTACCGCAGCGAGGTCCGCCCCGCCCAGATCACCGATGGGCTGAGTAAGACCTATCTCATCGGCGAAAAGTTCTTGTCGCCGGGCCTCTATGAGGATGTCAACGTCACCAACGGGCCGTCAATGATGGGTGACAACCAGACCGCATGGGCCGGCTACGAGTGGGACAACCACCGCGTGGCGTGGAACCCCGCCGCCTCATTCTCGCAAGGCGAGTACCAGCCGCAGGCTGATACCGACGAGGCTTTCGCGGCTAACATCTTCGCCTTCGGCAGCGCGCACCCGGCGGCGCTGCAAATGGCGATGTGCGACGGCTCGGTCACCGAGGTGGCGTACGACATCACGCCCGAAACGCACCGCGCCCGGGCCCACCGCATGGACGGCGGCGCGTTCTAAACCGGGTCCCCCGCCCCGCTCGCTCTCTAAGAACGCCCGATCGATTTCAAAGAACCCGAGTCGTTATGAACCGCAGGCAAGCGATCGGATTCGCGCTGGTGGCGCTGGTGGTCGTGGCGAACGTCGCCCTCTGGTACGCGCGGCAGGAACCGGTTCGGCGCCCCCCCAACGCCCGGGCGACGATCCATAAGCAGCTCACGTCCCATTGGAGGGACTTGCCCGCCAGGCCGATCGGCGAGGCGAAGGCCGCGATTGGCGAGGCGTTGGACTTTGCCGCCGGCTCGGGACCCGGCCGCGATGCTGCCGAGGTCCGACGGGTCACCTCGTTCCAGTCGCTTCCGGACGACTCCCGCGCCGACCTGCTCGACGCCCTCACCGGCGCCGTCGCCGCGATCGCCGCGGGCCAACCCGAGGCGCTGCGTTCGTACATGCAAGCCCGCGGCATGGCGGTCGACGCGAAAGCGGTCGGATCGGCGGGGGGCGCCGGCCGCGAGGGGTTCGCTTCGCTCTTCGCCGCCGAACAGGTCGACCCGCATTGGGCCGCCGTCGTTCCCGAGGCGACGTCGGTCCGGGTTTGGCAGCCGCGGTCGCTCCGGAACGTCTCGATGGTCCAGCTCGGCGAGAACGAGTCGTGGGTCTGGGACAACGAGACGGTCATACGATCGCCGTTCGTGTCGCGGCCGACGTTCGTCGAAGTGAGCCGTCGCGACCCGGCGATGCTGGCCGACGCGCGGGTGCTGATCGAGCACGACGACGCCCTCAAGAACGAACGCAGCCCGTACTTCTTCCGGTTCTGGCGCTGCGAGACGCCGCCGCAGTGGCGGCCGCTGGCGTTGAAGCTGGTGCGGACCACCGGCGAGAAATCGGAGGCGGCGCCGGTGATCCTCTTCTAACGCTCCCTCGGTGTGTGTCAGTTGATGACACCCCCGATCCGCCGTCGGTTTGAGTCACGCCCTCCGACCGATTACTCTGCGACACGCCAGCCGGCAGTGGGTCGCCAGCGCGCTAGGAATAGCTCTCCCCAACCCGGGTGTATCCCAATGCGACATCCATCACTTGCCCTTCTCTGTGTCTCGGCGCTGAACGCTACGCTTGCTGCGGAACCAATCACTTTCTCTTACACCGCCGTGAGGATTGGCTCGGGGGGATCGATCCCTGGAGAAGCTGTCTACCACGGCGAATACACGTTCGAGTCGATCGCACTCGAAGCGCCCGGGACCCTTCGCGGCCTTTACAATGGAGCGGTCACCGACTGGACCCTCCGCGACGAGTTCGGCGCCTTGATCGCCCGCACGGCGGACGCCGACATCCGCGTCGGCGATAACGTGAACCCCCAGGGGTCGGACATCTACAACGTCTCAAGCTTCGGTTCAACGCACGACCCGGCCTTGGTCTATCACGCCCTTGGTAAAGACTGGTCGCTGTTCCGCATGGATATTCGGCTGGAAGACGCCACCGGGACGGCCTTTGACAGCTTCGATCTGCCGCTGCTGGCGCCGAGCCTCGGAGTCTTCACTCAACGCGCCATCCTCAACCTCGGATTCTCCCGCCCCGTCGATGGGGGAACTTTCGTGACCTTCGCCCTGACGTCGCTGGTGCGGGTGACTCCGGTCCCCGAGCCGTCGACCACGACGACTTTCTTAGCTCTGGCGGCCATCTCCTCGACGGGCTATCGCCGGAAACGCCTCTCGGGTTCTTATTCCGGGAGTCGGCCGCAGCCAGGTAGACCAGCACCCCTTGGTAGATATGGCGGCGCGTCCCGACTCGCCATGAGTTGGGAAGCGACTCCGCTGCCGGTGGGTCTCGACGCACCCTCGTTGGTTCGATGACGGCGGGTGGCCGTGGCTGTCGCTTCACCGCTATGGGCGGTTGGAGAATACCGCCCCGGCTGGGGATCAGCAGCCGAAGTCATGGCGACGAGTTCGACCGTTACGAGTAACGTCTGGCTGTTCGACTGGAATCCCTCTACCCGACGTACTTGAATGAAACCAACTGCTTTGCTTTCGTGCCTCGCCATTGCATTTTCAGTCACTGGCTGCAAGTCAAACCCGGAGACTCTCGTCGTAGGCGGGTACGACGAGGCCGAAATGGCCTCCGCGACGGACCGAGCTATCTCAGAGGTTGATGCGTTCATCTCCGACCTCATATCTGAGCGGTCTGAGCATTACGCCGTCAAAGCTCCGATCGAGGACGGTGGTGTAACCGAACACTTTTGGCTCACCGGAGTCAGTTTTTCCAATAACAGATTTACCGGAACCATTGATAACGAACCCGGTATCGTTTCCAACGTGACGATGGGCCAACAATACTCGCTCGGCAAGACCGAAATATCGGACTGGATGTTTATACGCGACGGAAAAATGCATGGAAATTATACGATGCGACCACTACTTGCGACCATGCCGGAAGCTGAAGCCAACATGTACCGGCAAATGTTTGCGACTCCATGACGACGGATACCCCGCCCGCACCGGAGTTACTAGACGGTAGGTGGGATGGGTACTCACACCCATCTACGGGGTTACGATCGCTCGCGATGAGTAACCATCGTCACAATCCCGTCCCTGGCGGGACGTGATTCTTGTCGCTGGACGCCTGGCTCCCGCACCAGCAAGCGGCGTGCGACCCACCAAGCATTCTCCATCGGACCATCGTCCAGGATGGCGCCCGGCACGAGCGATCCTGGGGGCTCTGCGCAGGCTGGGGTGCCGCGGTGGCCGCCGTCGAGAGGCCGCACTGATTTTTTGAATCATTTTCTTGTCACACCGTGCGCGCCGTTGACGCTTGTCGTTGTAGAGGGAGAGGACGTCGCATCGGCGGCGCCGCTCCGTCAGCCGCCCTTCGGAGGAATCCACCATGCGCGCCTTGCTCGCCGTCGTCGCCGCTTTCGTGGTCGGCTCACTCGTCGCCCTCGCGGCCAAGCCCGCTAACGCCCAGGGTTCGACCTGGTCGATGAGCTCCGAGAAGTACTCGGCCGTGACCCCGTCCGCGCCCTACCAGCCCCCCGCTTACTCGCCGACGCCGCACAGCGCCATCGAGCACCACGCCTCGACCGCCGCCGAGGGCTGGGCCCGCGGCAAGGCGGCGATCATGAAGGCGTACGCCGACGGGACCCTGACGCTCGCCCAGGCCCGCATCCTGCAGGCCGAGGCGCATGCCCGTGAGATGCAGAACGAAGTCATCAAGACCGAGACTTTCCTGGCCCGCCGGAACGCCCTCAAGGAAGACTTCCGTCAGCGGACCGCACGGGACTGGGAGTGGCGTGAGCAAGCCGCCGAGCGCCGCACCGAGCGGGAGCAGAGCGTGCTGCTGCAGACCTACCACGTCCCCAGCACGCAGCTCAACCGCCTGACCGGCGAGATCCGTTGGCCGCTGGCCCTGCAGGCGCCCTGCCTCGGTCCGCAGCGGGGCGACGTTCAAACGACGATGACGCGGCTCGCCTCGCACGGTTCGGCCTACTCGGCGATGCACGGCGACTCGGTCGCGCACGCCGTCGAAGAGTTACGCGATGCGTTTCGTAGCCAATGGCAGACGCTCGGCGTCTCGCCGTCCGAGTACTTCGAGACCCAGAGCTTCCTGGTCGGTCTCAAGCTCCACGCGCAGCACTGGGACAACGAGGCCGGCGACTTGGCGATGGTTGCCAGCCGGTGAAACGCACCTGGTGACAAGCACCACGCAGCGGTCGGCAGCCCGTCGAGGGACGCCGGCCGCTGTTTGCTTTTTTCTAGCGAACCGCAGCGCTACGTCGGCGGTCCGGTCAGGCGTCCCCTCGCCTCACCGGAGACCCACGCCATGGATGTCCATCACTGGCGAGCCAACTTACCGCGGCCTCCTGAGGGCGACTCGTCGTACGCCGTCAACCACTGGGCCCGGATCGAGTCGCACAGCCCCACGGCCGAAGCCGACCTGCGCCGCTCCGCGACGCCAGCGAGTCGCGACGCGCCCAAGCGTCGTCTACTGTCGGCGACGATCGGCTTGACGCGCGCCGCTGTCTGGTGCCGCTATCTCTGGATGGACAACTGATCGGGGAGAGGTCGCTGGCGCGTGGCCGCGGCTTTACTTCCACTCGTCGGCAATCGATGATCGGTGAAACGCAACCGTTCAATCGAACTAGGCGAGCGACCAAGTGAGCCAGCCCGAGACGCCGCCCGCAGCGAGCGACACGCCGACCAACTCCGTCGGAGCGCCCGTCAGCAACGACCGTCTCGCCGCGGTCGATATCGGTTCCAACAGCGTTCGGATCGTCGTCGCCCGCGCGGTCGACACCGGTTATCAGGTGCTCGACGAAGAGCGCGAGAACACCCGCCTCGCCGCTTCGTTGGCGACGACCGGCGAGCTCTGCCCCGACACGATGGCCGCCACGATCGCGGCGCTCCGCAACTTTGTGACGATGGCGCAAGGCTACGGCGTCGCGTCGATCCGCGCGATCGCCACGAGCGCTGTCCGCGACGCCACCAACGGCCGGGCTTTCTGCGACCGCATCCAGCAAGAGGTTGGCCTCAAGGTCGAAGTGATCTCGCCCCGTGAAGAAGGACGGCTGTCGTTCTTGAGTGTCGCTCGGGCGTTCGACGTTTCGGATAAGCCGGTCGCCGTCGCCGACATCGGCGGCGGGAGCACCGAGATCGTCCTCGCCGCGGCGGGCGTCGTCGAGGAGGTCTACGCGACCCGGCTCGGCGCCGTCCGGGTCGCCGAGGCGTGTGGGATCACCGGCGTCTGCTCCGGTGATCTGCTCAACCGGGCGAAGCGGCACATCGACGAGGTGCTCCGCCGACACGCCCGCAAGCCGCCCCTCACGCCCGCCATGCTGTACGGCGCCGGCGGCACGTTCACCGCGCTCGCCTGGATGATGCTGGCGCGCGAAGGCGTGACCGAGGACGCCACCGCCCGCGGCTACCGCGTCAACCGCGCGGACCTCAACCACTTGGTGGCCGACCTGGCCCGGATGACGCTTGAAGAACGGTCGAAGGTGTCGGGACTCAACCCTCGGCGGGCCGACATCATCATGGCGGGGCTGCTCGTCATCGACCGCATCCTCAAGCACTTCCGCATCAACGAGGTGCAGGTCCACACCGGCGGCGTTCGAGACGGCCTCTTGCTGACCATGGTCGAAGAGTCGCTCGTCGGCACGCACCCGCTCACCGCCACCGAGCGGCGCGACGCGGTCGAACGGTTCGCCGAGCGCTGCGGCGCCGACCTGCCCCACGCCCGCCACGTGGCACGGCTTTCGAGCCGATTGCTTGAAGAACTGTCCGAGCACCTGGAGCCGTCGCTCAGCCTCCGCCCTTCCGACAAGACGCTCGTCGAAACGGCCGCCCTGCTGGCGAACGTTGGGTACCTGGTCAATTTCGACGGGCACCACAAGCACAGTTACCACCTCATCATCAACAGCGACCTGCCGGGCTTCGAGCGGGACGACCTCCGCGTTGTTGCGAATGTCGCCCGTTACCACCGCGGCGCGCGGCCGAAGCAGAAGCACAAGCCATTCGCCGCGCTCGGCGTCGAGGACCAGGACCGCGTCGCGAAGATGGCGGCCATCCTCCGGGTCGCGTTGGCGCTGGACCGCACGCACCAACAGCAGGTGAGCGACCTGTCGGTCGAAGTGACGAAGTCAACGGTCCAGATCGCGGTAAGCTCGACCGGCGACGCCGAGGTCGACCTCTGGGCGGCGCGTCGCAAGGTGGACCTCTTCGAGCGGGTCTTTGGACGCCAAGTCGAGTTCACCGTAGCGACCTAAGCAGACTCGCGCAGAGACGCAGAGAGTTTGTGGGCGAGCCGGCGACGTCAGTCGTCGGAGGACTCACGTAAAGGTGCAAAGGTTCTACTGCTCGACTCGGACGATTGGCGCCGCTTCTCGTGACGTGACCGCTCGAAAGCAGAGAAAACGACCCTTTAAGACCGAGGGCGCTTTAATCGGCGACGACCCGATCTGGTCCTCGGGCGTTTGGCGATGGATGCCCGCCCAGACGTAGAGCATTTTGTCGTTCAGCTCGTACGGGCGTGACTGCGATCGCGGGCCTGCATAGCGATCGACGGTTAAAGCGACATCGTCGGCGCCGGCTAAGGCCGAAAGTGATTTGACGTCTTTCGTGAACGCTGGCCGGACTCTCGATTGGTGCTTTAACTCGATAACGGCGACGATTCGTCGTGAGTTGCCAATCACCAGGTCGGGGTAAAGACGCGTCCTCCCGCCGTCAGGCGAAAGCTTTGGCTCTACGAAGAGGCAATATTTTTTGGGCTGAGGGCTTCGTTCAGCTTGGCCCAGTACGCGGCTTGAAGACTCCGCTCGGAGTTCACCCGCCGTTGGGTGTAATCGTTTTCGACGAGGTCTTGCCAACACGCGATCAAGACTTTTCGCAATCGTGGTCGCACCAATTCAATGCCTTTGCGCCGTGTTGTGCCTGCGCGTTAGTCCTCCGACGACTGACGTCGCCGGCTCGCCGCAAATCCCTCTGCGTCTCCGCGTCTCTGCGCGAATCCTTGGAACTTGGAAGCGGCTAAAGAAACGCCCGACGCCGCTTGGGAGCGACGCCGGGCGGCGTTATTCAGATTGCTTCAACAACTCAGGCGATCAACCGACCGGCTTGACGTTCTCTGCCCGCAGGCCCTTCGGGCCTTGGCCCTCGGTGTACTCGACCTCTTGGCCTTCACGCAGGTTGTCGTAGCCGTTGTCGACGACGGACGAGCAGTGAAAGAAGATGTCTCCCCCCTGCCCCTCGATGAATCCAAAACCTTTTTCTGTCAGCTTCTTTACCGTACCAGTCAACGCTTCATCTCTCAGAGCACGCAAAAAACAGTCGCTTGCGGCGGCCGCACCGTGCTGCTTGCGGCGGCCCAACTCAGTAAAACCTCGTCGTCTCTCGGGGAGTTCCCTGGCCGATAGAATCAGGGCTTCCTGGCGGGCGACGACGAAGCGAAACACGGTTTTCATACCCGCCCACCTGGGGTGACGGGATGGTTGCAATTTACGGAAGCGCGCCCCCCTGGTCAAACTTTCTCGGCCATTTCTTGCGGCAATCCCAGGGGGGGTCGTTTTGCCTAATTTCCCGCGACGGCCGCCGGAACCCCCTGAGCTAGACTGGAGGCATGCGACGCTCCCCCCTGACGATGACCCTCTGCCTGCTGGTGGGCCCCGGCCTGCTGGCGGGTGTCGCTGGCCCAGCGTGCGCCGAGCCGTGGTTGGGCCAGACCGTCTGGGTCGCTCCGGACATCTACACCGGCGCCACGACGGCGGCCGGAGAGACCGACCAGGCCGAAGCCCTCTTCGCGGCGGCCCGGCAAGCCGCCGCCGAGGGCCGGCTCTCCGCGGCGTTTGAGCTGGCGTCCAAGACCCTCCACGCCAACCCCCAACACGAATCGGCCCGCACGGTGCTCGGCTACGAGCTCGTCGATGGCGAATGGGTCACCCCCTACCAGGCACGCCAGCAACGCCGCGGCTTCCGCTGGAGCCCCCGCTTCGGCTGGCTCGCGCCGGATGAGGCGCCCCGCTACGAAGCGGGCGAGCGCCGCCTCGGTCGTCGCTGGATGGGCGTGGACGAAGACGCCGCCGCCCACGCCGCAATCGACGACGGCTGGGTCGTCCGCACCGATCACTTCGCGGTGACGACCAACGACTCGCTCGAAACGGGCGCCCGCCTCGCCGCGGAACTCGAAGGACTCTTCCAGGTCTGGCGGCAGTGGTTCGCCGGCTATTGGCTCGAAGAGCGGGAAGTCCGGGCCCTCTTCGCCGGCGACCGCTCCGCCCGCCGACGGGCGCGGCCGATGCAGGTCTTTTATCACCGCGATAAGGCGGGTTACGTCGATCACCTGCGTCGCCGCCAGCCGCGGATCGGCGAGACCCTGGGCATCTACTTCGACGACGCCCGTGAAGCGCACTTCTTCGCCCCGCCCGCTGGCGCTTCGGCCGAAGTGACCGAGCTGGCGCAGGCGACGCTCAACCACGAAGCGGCCCATCAGCTGTTCGCCGAGAATGGGGGCGCCCGCCGTGGCGCCGGTCGCGACGCCAACTTTTGGCTCGTCGAAGGGGTCGCTTGTTACTTCGAGATGCTCGCCCGCGCCGAATCGCCGGCTCAGTACACGCTCGGCCACCCCGCCCAGGGACGGCTGCCTTCGGCGGTCGCCCGGGGGCCCGTGCTGCCGCTGGTTGAGTTGGCGGCGATGGGCCAATCCGACCTGCAGCGCCGCGACGACCTGGCCGCCCTCTACGCCGAGTCGGCCGGCTTGGTCGCCATGCTCCGGCACGGGAAGCACGCCAACGACGACCGCGAAGCCTTGGTCCGGACGCTGCGGGCCGTCTACGGGGGCCGCCCCGACGGCGGCGAGCTGGAGCGGCAGACGGGCCGGTCCGCCGACGAGCTCGACCGCCAGTACCGGCGGTTCCTGGCGAACTTGTCGCGGTGAGGCCGGGTCATTAACCTGTGACGCTCACCCGCTATCGCCCCCCGCACCGGAAGACGACAAAATGGCCCTGTTGGCTCACCTCACCTCGCTGGATGTCCCCTCCCTGGCCTTGGCGTTCGGCGCCGGCGTCGCTGTTGGCGTCGCGGTCGCCTTGACCGTGGTGCGTCGGCTCAGTCGCTAAGGCCCCCCAGTCGCTAAGGCCCTTCCGTCGCTGAGGCCCTTCCGTCGCTGAGGCCCTCCGGCGGTCTCGGCCCTGCCCGTTGACCCTACCGGTCCGGGGCCGATACCATCACATGGCTACGAACGGCGTCGCCCCACGGGTCCGCGTCGCTAGCGAAAATGGTGGCTGTAGCTCAGTTGGTTAGAGCGCCGGATTGTGATTCCGGAGGTCGGGGGTTCAAGACCCCTCAGCCACCCTCAGCGGTTTTCTGACGCCCTTTTCTTGGCGTAGCCAAGGGGGGGGGTAGCGACGCGGTCGGCCGTCTCCGCGCGTCCCTGGTTGGACGCCCCGGTCGTCACGCCTCTCCTTTGTAACGCCGCGACGCCCCGCCACCATTCATGAACTGGGCGACGCCTGAAAGCTACTTCGAGCAGCTCGAGCGGTGGCTCGCGATGGAAGGCGAGGCCGAACGCGAGCGGATGGCGCAGCGGCGTCGCGAGTCGCGCAGCGGCGACCCCGAGCGATCGGGCGAGACCATCATCAATCTGCGTCGGGTCGACAGCCGCACCGGGCTGGCCGGCCGCGATCTGATCGACTTTGCGAAGCCGGCCGGCGAGCCCCTGCCGATGAGCCGGCTGAAGGTCGGGTCGCCCGTCGTCGTCAGCGACGAGGACCGCCCCGACGAAGCGGGCCAGTCGGGCGTCGTCAGCCGACGCTCTTCCACCGCGATCGAGGTCGCCCTCGACGATTGGCCGCAGGGCAAGCGCTTCCGCATCGACTTGGCGCCCGACGAATCGACCCGCCTGAGGCAACTCGGGGGCATGGCGCGCGCCCGGATGGCGAACGGCGCGGTGAGGCGGCTCCGCGACGTCCTCATCGGCCTCGAGGAACCGCGGTTCGACCCGCCGAAGAGTTACGACTTTGCGACGCGGCTCAACGCCCCCCAGCAAGAGGCGGTTCGGTTCGCCCTGTCGGCGCGCGACATCGCGGTGTTGCACGGCCCCCCCGGCACGGGCAAGACGACGACCCTGGCCGAGCTAATCGCCCAGGCGGTCCGCGCCGGGCAGCGCGTCCTCGCCTGCGCGCCGAGCAACACGGGCGTTGACAATCTGCTCGAGAAGATCGTGCCGCTCGTCCCGTCGGTCGTGCGGGTCGGTCACCCGGCGCGGGTCTTCGAGGCGCTGCGGGGTCACACGCTCGACGAGCTCGTTGATTCCGACGAGTCGTCCGCCATCGTCCGCGACATGTACCGCGAGGCGGAATCGCTGATGCGGTCCGCGTCGAAACCGTCGCGGGCGCGGAACTCGTACCAACGCAAGAACGACCTCTACCAAGAGGCGAAGGAGCTCCGCCGCCACGCCCGGCAGCTGGAGCGGCACATCGTTCAACAAGTGCTCAGCGGCGCCGACGTGGTCTGCACGACCCTCACGATCGACGAGGACCTGCTCGGCGAACGGCGGTTCGACCTGGTGGTGATTGACGAGGCGTGCCAGTCGGCCGAGCCGGCTATTTGGCAGGCGGCGTTGCGGGCCGAGCGGATCATCCTCGCCGGCGACCACTGCCAACTGCCGCCAACCGTCGTCTCGGCCGAGGCGGCGCGCGAGGGGCTAGCCGTCAGCCCCATGGAGCGGCTCATCGCCCAGCGCGGCGACGACGTGTTCCGCCGCCTCATCGTGCAGTACCGCATGCACGAGGCGATCATGCAGTTCTCCAACGAGCGGTTCTACGACGGCGACCTCGTCGCCGACGAAACCGTCCGGACCCACCGGCTGGAGGACTTGCCCGACATCTCGCCAGTCGACGATCCGCACCCGGTGATCGAGTTCTGGGACACCGCCGGCGCCGGCTGGGAAGAAGAGCTCGAGCCAGACGGCCTCAGCAAACGGAACCCGCGTGAGGCGCGCTGGATTGTCGAACAGACGCAAGCCTTCCTCGCCGCCGGCGTCGAACCGTCGCAGATCGCGGTGATCGCCCCCTACGCGGCCCAGGTCCGGCTGCTGCGGAATCGCCTGCAGGTCAGCGGCCTCGAGGTCGACACGGTCGACGGCTTCCAGGGACGCGAGAAAGAGGTCGTCATCATCACCTTCGTCCGCAGCAACGCGATCGGCGAGATCGGCTTCCTCGCCGACACCCGCCGCACGAACGTGGCGATGACTCGGGCCCGGCGCGTGCTGCGGATGATCGGCGACAGCGCCACGCTCGGCGGCGACCCGTTCTACGCGGCGCTGGTGGAACACTTCCAGCAGGCCGGCGCGTACCGCAGCGTGTGGGAGTTGGGCGACGCGTAGGGTCCGCTGTGCGGACCGTGATTGGCGGTTGGACGCCTCGCCCGCCGCAATGTCCAACGCACGGTCCGCACAGCGGACCCTACTCAAGTCCCTCGTAGGCGATCGCGAAGATCTCGGGGGCGTAGTAGGTCTTGGGATGATGATCTGGGAACTCCGCCAGCACGCCCGCCTTGACCAGCTTTGCGACATCTGACTTCGCCGTCGGATAGGTAACGCCGATCGCTTCGGGCAAGTCAGCAATCGCCACCATTGGCGCTTTGAAGAGTCCGTCGATGATTTGCTTCAACCGCAAACTCGCCGACTTTCCGGTAAGTCGGTCGTAGTATTCGTCGCGCAGAGTTCTCAAACGATCGCATCGCTCAATCGTCTTCGTAGCTTGTTGCGCGACGCCCTTCAGGCAGTAGCCGATCCAGTCCGACCAGGCGCCTTCGGTGCTTACTCGGTACATGCGGTCGCAGTACTGCTGATGATCCGCCTCGTAGTACTCGCTCATGTGGAGCCAGGGCTGCGTCATCCCGCAGCATCGTTGGATCATGAGGGTGAGCAACAGCCGACCAATACGCCCATTGCCATCGGAGAAGGGATGGATCGCTTCGAGCTGGTAGTGCGTTACGAAGCAATCAACTAACGGGTCGTATCGCTTACGCTCAAGGTGCAGGTAAGCGTCGAAAGGGTCCAAGAAATCTTGTAAGCGTCCGGGAGCGGGCGGAACGTATCGGGCCGGCGCGCCGATCGCTACCTGCTGACGGCGGAACTGTCCGGGATCGCGATTTTTGCCTCGGACGCCATCCATCAGAATTGCATGCAGCTGACGAATGAGCGTCAAGCCCGTCGGCAGAGGCGACGTGAGCGCGTAGTCGAGAGCCCGTGCGTAGTTGGCGACTTCTCGATGCATGTTTCGCGGGTCCTCTTCCGAAGCCGCTTCCCGGGGATCGAGCTCGTAAAGCAGGAGCTGGCGAGGCGTCGCCATCGTGCCCTCCATTCGGGATGACAAAATGGCTTCGCGATCGCGTAGCGGTCGGAGCAAAATCG
The DNA here is from genome assembly GCF_007859955.1 of Botrimarina colliarenosi. Lineage (GTDB taxonomy): Bacteria > Planctomycetota > Planctomycetia > Pirellulales > Lacipirellulaceae > Botrimarina > Botrimarina colliarenosi. The sequence continues at coordinate 58,586 of NZ_SJPR01000006.1, read as the reverse complement.
CTGGGTTGGGCAGCGACCGCCCAATACCCTCTAGCAGCATCAGCTGCTTGTTGGCTTCGTTGAGAACCGGCCAAAGGTCGGCAGGAAACTCCCAAGTGGGGGGGAGTGGATCGGGATCGAAACAGTATGCCCCCCCCCAGAATGGCGCAATTTCCGACAAGTGGCCGGAAGCTCCTGGACCGAAGTCGCTATGCTGCATGGACTTGCGACCGATTTTAAAGCCGTTGAGTCATCTTAAAATTTAAGGCCGTCTATTTTAAGATAGCATGCCCGCGTAGAAAAATCCTTTACTCCGACGCGCCTCCCATGCCAGAAATCGACAGCCGCAACCACTTCTATCTCGGTCGGGCGCACGACTTGGCCAGCGGTGAGGACTCGGGCGAGCCGCTGCTCTACAAATCGAGCCAGCTGACCACCCATGCGGTCTGCGTCGGCATGACCGGCAGCGGCAAGACGGGGCTCTGCCTGTCGCTGCTGGAGGAGGCGGCCCTAGACGGCGTGCCCGCCATCTGCATCGACCCCAAGGGGGACCTGGGCAATCTGATGCTCGGCTTCCCCAACCTCGAGGCGGGCGACTTCGAGCCGTGGGTCGATGAGTCGATCGCCCAGCGGAAGGGGATCAGTAAGGAGGAGCTCGCACAGCAGACCGCTGACATGTGGAGGAAGGGCCTCGCCGGCTGGGACGAGGAGCCGGAGCGGATCCAGAAGTACAACGACTCGGTCGAGCGGCTGATCTTTACGCCCGGCGCTTCGCACGGGCTGCCGATCACGGTGCTCAAGAGTTTTGACGCGCCGCCGAAGGCGTTGTTAGACGACGCCGACGCCTTCCGCAGCCGGGTGCAGTCGGCCGTGTCGGGGCTATTGGCGCTGCTCGGGATCGACGCCGACCCGGTGCAGAGTCGCGAGCATATCTTCCTGTCGACGGTGCTCACCAAGGCGTGGAACCGAGGGAGGAATCTCTCGATCGCCCAAATGATCCGCGAGATCCAAGAGCCGGATTTCGAGGAAGTCGGGGTGATGAAAATCGAAGATTTCTACCCGAAGAAGGAACGCACCAAGCTGGCGATGGACCTCAACAACCTGCTGGCGAGCCCCTCGTTCGCCGGTTGGATGACGGGCCAACCGCTCGACGTGCAGCAGCTGCTCTACTCGCCGGACGGAAAGCCGCGGCATTCGATCCTGTCGATCAGCCACCTCGACGACGCGCAGCGGATGTTCTTCGTGACGATCCTGCTGAACGAGGTGCTGGCCTGGATGCGGACGCAGCCCGGCACGGGGTCGCTGCGGGCGCTGCTGTATATGGATGAGGTGTTCGGCTACTTCCCCCCGTCGAAAAAGCCCCCCAGCAAGGAGCCGATGCTGACGCTGCTGAAGCAGGCGCGGGCGTTCGGCTTGGGCGTGGTGTTGGCGACGCAAAACCCGGTTGATCTCGACTACAAGGGCCTCTCGAACGCCGGCACTTGGTTTCTCGGTCGATTGCAGACCGAGCGGGACAAGATGCGCGTTATGGAAGGCCTCGAGGGCGCGTCGGCGCAAGCGGGCAGCACGTTCGACAAGCAGAAGATGGAGCAGACGCTCGCCGGCGTCGGCAACCGCGTCTTCTTGATGAACAACGTATACGAGGACCAGCCGCAAGTGTTCCGCACGCGTTGGGCGATGTCCTACCTGGCGGGGCCGCTGTCGCGCGGGCAGATCAAGACGCTGATGGACCCGGTGCGGGCGGAGTTTGTCGTTGAGAAACCGGCCAAGGCGGAACGACCGAAACTCGAGCCGGCGGTTTGGGTCGATCCCAAGGGTCCGACGGCGACCGAAATCGAGGAGGCCGATCCGCCCGAAGCAGCGGCCAAGGTCCCTATCGACTCGAAGCGCGTCGAGACAGCACGCCGTGAGCTCTCCAAGAGCGAGTCGGAGCTTGTCGCCAGCATCCTGCAGCTGCCTTTCGCTGGGATTGAAATCCTGTATCGGCTGATCGACTTGGTGATCGCGATGGTTAACAAGAAGGCGACGCAGCGCCGCACCAGCTCGGTCTTCGCCGCCGCCGGTCGCGCCCAAGGCAAGCTCGGCAGGCCGGCGAAGGCCTGGACCGATTGGCGGACGGCGTACGCCGACTTCGCCGAAGCAAGCGGGCAGACGCCGGAAGAGGCGACCGCGAGCGTTCCCATCCTGCCGATGACAGCGTGGCTGGTCGTTCTGGTCGAAGTCGGCGTCGCCCTGACGCTGATCGCCGTGGCGACTTGGTTGGTCCTCCGGTTAGTAAACGCCGGGTAGGACCGATCGAACGGCAGCCCCCAGGGTTCCTGCCCCCCGCCTTGGCAACCTAGACTGCTCGTCATGCGCCGCCTCGCCCCCCTGCTTCTGTTGTTCGCCGCGGCCACCACACTCGGGTGTGGCGGTTCGCTTTCCTTGCCGCAGCGGCTAGCCGGAGACTGGGTCGGCCGGCCCGAGTCGGCGGCCGAACGGACGACGCGCGAGTGGCCGACGGGCGACCTCGACCCGGACGACCCCGAAATCGCCGCCGCGGCCGCCGCGACGCCGCCGACCGACCTCGAGGCGTTCGCCGACGTGCGGGTCGAGTTGCGTCTGGGCGATTCGGGCGACGCCCGCCTGACCCTCGCCGGCGGCGAGCCGCTGGTTGGGAAATGGAAAGCGACCTCGGTCGAAGGCCGACGGGCGTTGCTAGAAATCGGCGTCGAGCGCACCGGCGACGAGGAACCAACGCTTGAGAGCCGCCGCTTCGACATCGAGCTGCTCCCGCGGGGCGAGGGGTTCGTGCTCCGCGAGCAGGGCGCCGACCGCCGCTTCGGGCGGCTGCTCTTCCTTCGACCTGGGGCAATCAAGACGGCTGCCGACACGCCTCCTAACAAGTCTGCGATATGACCGACCGCGAACGCTGGATCGTCTACCCGCTGCTCTTCCTCGCCCTGGGGGCGGCGCTGCGGGACAAACTGGCTAAGCAGACGCGGGCCAAGCAGATCGTCTGCGAGCAACTTTACCTCGTCGACTCAGAGGGCCGTCCCGCCGCGGTGCTGACCGGTGAGGAACTGCGGTTTGACCTCGCCGGCGCCGGCAACGGCTTTATCAAGGCGAACACGATCGACGCCCAGGGGTTGTTCCAGCTCGGACGGCCGGTGATGACCGCGACGCCAGGGCAAGGGCTGTCGGTCCAGCAGCTGCTGCAGATGCTGCCGCAGCTCCGTCTGTCGCCGGGATTGCCGCAACCGCAGCTGACGCCGCCGACCCCGCTCCAAGAACTCCGTCCCGACGACGAAGCCACCGGAGAACCCGCCCCCACGGAACCCGCCCCGCCAGAGCCAGCCCCGCCGGCCGAACCGGAGCCCGAGGCGTAGCGTAGTTGGGGGGTTGGGCCACCGATCCGGCTCGCCACGCACCTCAACGCCACCGCGACGATGATTTTCGACGCCTACTACTTCCTGTTCATTGCCCCGGCTTTCTTGCTGGCGCTGTGGGCTCAAGCCAGGACCAAATCGGCCTACGCGGCTGCGTCACAAGAACCGGCCAACCTCACCGGCGCGGCGGCGGCGCGTCATCTGCTTGATTCGGCGGGCCTCCAGAACGTCACGATCGAGCCGATCGCCGGCCAATTGACCGACCATTACGACCCGACCGCCCGGGTGCTCCGCCTCAGCGAGGGCGTCTACGGCGCCCGCAATCTGGCGGCGGTCGGCATCGCCGCCCACGAGGCGGGCCACGCCCTGCAACACGCCAAGGGGTACGCCCCGCTCGCGATCCGCAACGCGGCCGTCCCGGCGGCCAATTTTGGCAGCGGCCTCGGCGGGCTGATAATCCTCGGCGGCTTGCTCTTCCAAAGTAGCCCCCTGCTATGGGCCGGCATCGCCGCGTTCTCGGCCGTCGTCTTCTTCCAGCTGGTGAACCTGCCGGTCGAGTTCGACGCCAGCAACCGGGCGAAGGCGCAGCTCGTCAGCTACGGGATCGTCCCAGAGCAAGAGATGACGCACGTCAATCGCGTGCTGAATGCGGCCGCCTGGACCTACGTCGCCGCGACGCTGCAGTCGATCATGGTCCTGCTGTACTACGTCTGGCGGTTCGCCGGCAGCAGCAACCGCTGAGCCGTCACCCTGCAGGAGGCGTCTCCAGACCTCCACTGTGGGAGGGGTCTCACAGATCATTTGCTGGCGCCGTCGAACCCGTGCTCCGCTTGTTCCGGGCCACCGTCACGGGGTAGGATCGCGAGGGTACTCGCTTCCCTTTGGAGCCCCGCAGGATGAAGGCCTCCCCGAATCTCTGGCTTGTCGCGATCGCTTGCTTGGCGGTCGGCGTCGCCGTCGGCGTGCTCGTCACGCCGAGCCAGCCCGTGCTGTCGCTGCCGCCGATCGAGGCGCACGCGACCGCGACCGCCGCGCACGACAACTTTGTGATCGCCACCGGGTTCATGGAGGACGGCACCGAAGGGCTGTTCTTCCTCGACTTCCTGACGGGCGACCTCAAGGCGACGGTCGTCAACAACCGCGGCCCCGGCTTCAACGCCTACTACCAGTACAACATCGCCAACGACTTCAACCTCGGCGCCGTCCAGAACCCCAAGTACCTGATGGTGACCGGCCTCGCCCGCGACCAGCAGGGCCGTGGCTCTAACCGGCTCGCGCAGTGCATCCTCTATGTCGTCGAGGCGACGAGCGGCCACCTGGTCGCCTACGGCATCCCTTACAGCCGCACGAACCAGACCGCCGGCAAGCCGCAGCTCGGCACGTTCATCCCGCTCGCCAAGGCGAGCCTCCGCAACGAATTCGTCCGCGATCAGTGAAGAACCGTCGCTCGCGCCTATGACCATCCACCTCAACGGCGAGCCCCGCGACGTTCCTGACGGCTTGACGATCGCCGGTCTGCTGGAGCTGCTCGAAGTCCGGATGAAGGGGGTCGCCGTCGAGCGCAACCTCGATGTCGTGCCGCGGGTCGAGCACGCTGCGACGGCGCTTGCCGAAGGCGATCGGGTCGAGGTGGTGACGCTTGTCGGCGGCGGCTGAGTCGATTGCGGATTGGGGATTTCGGAATGCGGATGGTTGCGCTGGAGAACCCGTCCGCCGAGGGACGCTTTCGGCAACGACGGTTCAATGCGAAGATTGACCGCTTCGCAATCCGCAATCCCAATTCCGCAGTCGAAGTTCGATGTCCTCTTTTCGTGTCGGATCGCACACGCTCGCCAGCCGGCTGATTGTCGGCACCGGGAAGTACGCCACTTACGCCCAGATGGCCGAGTCGCTCGACCGGTCGGGCTGTGACTGCATCACGGTCGCCGTCCGGCGGGAGCGGCTCATCGACGCGGAGGGCAACAACCTGCTCGACTTCGTCGATACGTCGCGCTACACCATCCTGCCGAACACGGCGGGCTGCTTCAACGCCGAGGACGCGGTGCGGGTCGCCCGGCTGGGCCGCGAGATTCTGAGTGACCTCGAGAACCCCGGCGCCGACTGGGTGAAGCTCGAGTGCCTCGCCGACAAGCGGACGCTGCTCCCCGACCCGGTCGAGACGATCAAAGCAACCGAGCAACTGGTGGCCGATGGCTTCGACGTGCTCGTCTACACTAGCGACGACCCGGTGATGGCCAAGCGACTCAAGAACGCCGGCGCCGTCAGCGTCATGCCGGCCGGCAGCCCCATCGGCTCGGGTCAGGGCGTGCTCAACACCAACAGCATCAAGATCTGCCTGGAGTACCTCAAGGAAGACGATCCGACCTATCCGGTGATTATCGACGCGGGCGTTGGCTCGGCGAGCGACGTGGCGGCGGCGATGGAACTTGGCGTCGATGGCGTGCTGCTCAACACCGCGATCGCCCACGCCAAGGACCCCGTTCGCATGGCCGGCGCGATGAAGGCCGCGTGCGAAGCGGGCCGCGACAGTTACCTGGCGGGCCGGATTCCGAAGCGGCTCTATGCGACCGCATCGAGCCCCGACGAAGGGGTCATCACTTGGCAGCCGGAATCGTAACCAACCTTCTTTTAGGAGGCGTCTCCAGACTCTGTTGTGGAAGAGTTCTCCAGTTGCTGTTGTGGGAGGGGTCTCACGTTTGCTGTTGTGGGAGGGGTCTCCAGACCCCGATAACGTGCTGCAATACGATACGGCATGGTGCGCGTCATCGGCGTCTGGAGACGCCTCCCACAGATAGGTGATGGACTCTCAACTCGGTGATGGACTCTCAACCACTATCCGCCGCCGACATCCTCGGGCCCGAGGGCGCCATCGCCCGCCGGCTGAAGGACTACGAGGACCGTCCCGAGCAGCTGGCGATGGCCGAGGCGGTCGAGCGCGCTATCCGGGGCAAACGCCACCTCATCGCCGAAGCGGGCACCGGCGTCGGCAAGAGTTTTGCCTACCTCGTCCCCGCGATCCTCGCCGCCACCGACGGGCAAGGCGCACCCGAACGGGCCGAGGACGGTGAGAAAGCGAAGCCGAAGAAGACCCGCCGCGTGGTCATCTCGACCCATACGATCGCCCTCCAAGAACAGCTGATCGCCAAGGACCTGCCGCTGCTCAACGCGGTGATCCCGCGCGAGTTCTCGGCGGTGCTTGTGAAGGGACGCCGCAACTATGTGTCGCTGCGGCGGCTCGATGCGGCGATGGGCCGAGCCGGCACGCTCTTCGACCGCGATGAACAGGTCGGCGAGCTCCGCGCGCTGAAGAAGTGGTCCGAAGAGACGACCGATGGCTCGCTGGCGGACCTTGCGCGAGCGCCCGACCCGGGCGTCTGGGACGAGGTGCAGAGCGACAGCGGCAACTGCCTCGGCCGCCGCTGCCCAACCCACGCCAAGTGCCATTACTACGCCGCCCGCCGGCGGATGCAGCACGCCCAGGTGCTGGTCGTGAACCATGCCCTGCTGTTCAGCGACATCGCCCTCCGGCAGCAAGGCGCGAGCCTGCTGCCCGACTACGACATCGTGGTGCTCGACGAGGCGCATACCGTCGAGTCGGTCGCCGGCGACCACCTGGGCCTCGGCGTGTCGGCCGGCCAAGTCGAGTACCTGCTCAACCGGCTCTACAACGACCGCACCCAGAAGGGCCTGCTCGTCGGGCCGGGCCTCAACGACGCGATGCAGCAAGTCGACAACTGCCGCGGGGCGGCGGACGAGTTTTTTGGCTCGCTTTGGGAATGGGGCGCGCGCAGCGGCCCCGCTAACGGCCGCGTCACCCAGCCGGAGCTCGTCGACGCCTCGTTCGGCGCCGAGCTGCTGCTGCTCGCTCGGAAGCTGAAGCGCGCCGCCGACGGCTTTCAGAACGACGTCGAACGCCAGGACTATATTGCGGCGCACGACCGGCTCAACGGCCTCGCCGGCGCGATCGAGTCGTGGCGCACGCAAGCCGATGACAGCGCCGTTTACTGGATGGACGCCCGTACCAGCCGGCGCGGTCAGCCGCGCGTGTCGCTCGGCGCCGCGCCGCTCGACATCGGCCCGGCGCTGCGCGAGCAGCTGTTCGACACGGTCTCGACGGTCGTGCTCACCAGCGCCACGCTTGCCGTGGGCGGAAAGCAAAACGCGAGCCGGGCCGTCCCGACCCCGGCGCGCCGTGGACCCGCTTCGGCCGGGGTCGGGACGACCCGGCTTTCGGGCGATCCCCGCTTCGAGTTCTTCCAGTCGCGCATCGGGCTCACGCAGTGCGACGCGGTGCAGCTCGGGAGCCCCTTCAACTACGCCGAACAGGCCCGGCTTGTCACCTACGGCGACCTGCCCGACCCGACCGGCGATCGCAACGGCTACGAGCGCGCTTGCGTCGAACGGATCAAGCACCACGTCGCCGAAACCGACGGCCGGGCGTTCGTCCTCTTCACCAGCTACGAGCACCTCCGCCGCACGGCCAGCGCACTAACGCCGTGGCTCGCCGAGTGGAACCTGCGGCTGCTCTCCCAGGCCGACGGCATGCCGCGCAGCCAGATGGTCGAGGAGTTCAAGCAGAACCCCCGCAGCGTGCTGCTCGGGACCGACAGCTTCTGGCAAGGCGTCGACGTGCCGGGCGACGCCCTCCAGCTAGTGATCATCACCAAGCTGCCGTTCAGCGTCCCCGACCGCCCGCTGCTGGAAGCCCGCCTCGAAGCGATCCGCACCGCCGGCGGCAACCCGTTCCGCGACTACCAACTCCCCGAGGCGGTGCTGAAGTTCAAGCAAGGCTTCGGCCGGCTGATCCGCACCAAACGCGACAAGGGAACGGTCGTGGTGCTCGACCCGCGGGTCGAAACGAAGTCATACGGCCGGCTGTTCTTGGAGAGTTTGCCCGAATGCCGCCGGGGCGCAGTGACCAACTCCCCTTACTGACGTGCGGGGCTCGAAATGCTTTGAGCCCCGCACGAAGTAAGGGGAGAGCACTCAGAGCTATCCCTTTTCCTCCAACGTAAGTACGTTTGATTGCATGCTAGCCGCCCGTGTGATCCCTTGCCTCGACGTTGACCGTGGTCGCGTTGTCAAAGGCACCAACTTCGTCAACCTCCGCGATGCGGGGGACCCCGTCGACGTCGCCAAACGTTACGAGGCGGAGGGGGCCGATGAGCTGGTGTTTCTCGACATCACCGCCAGCCACGAGAGCCGCGACATCACGGCCGACATGGTCCGGCATGTCGCGGAAGAGTGCTTTATGCCGTTCACCGTCGGGGGCGGCATCCGCACCCTAGACGACGTCCGGCGGCTGATTCAGGCGGGGGCCGAGAAGGTGAGCATCAACTCGGCCGCGGTTCGAACACCCGAGCTTATCACCGAGGTGTCACGCGCATTCGGCTCGTGTGCGACGGTCGTCAACATTGACCCAAAACGCGTGAAGCAGCCGGACGGTTCGGAGAAGTGGGAGGTGTTCGTCTCCGGCGGCCGCAAGCCGACGGGGCTCGACGCGGTCCCCTGGGCCCAGGAGATGGAGCGTCGCGGCGCCGGCGAGATCGTCCTCACCTGCATGGACGCCGACGGCACCAAGGACGGCTACGACCTCGAGATCACCCGCGCCGTGGCCGAGGCGGTCGGCATCCCGGTGGTCGCCAGCGGCGGCGCCGGCAAGCCGGAGCACCTCGCCGATGCGATTCTTGAAGGCAAAGCATCCGCCGCCCTCGCCGCCAGCATCTTCCACTTTGGCGAGTACTCGATCGCCGAGACGAAACGGATCATGGCCGAACGCGGCGTGCCGGTGCGGTTGTAGTCTCGCGCGGAGACGCGGAGACGCAGAGAAGACTTGGCGGCCGCCTTTGACTCAGTGGATCAACTGACTCTTCAGCCAATAAGGCAGCCGGACCGTGACAAGCGCCGGAGATCCTACGCGTGCTTCAAGCATCAGATAGAACCCGTAGTGAACTTCCCTGACGGGATGAAAGTCGCTCCACGGGATGAAAAGCGGCGGATGGCCGAATCGGAAGGGGGGCAGAACCGATATCGCAAGCCCATCGTCACATGCTTTGAGAATTAGACCCCCGTTGTAATCGACCCATCCGAACTTGCCCGACTGAAAGAGGCGCCCTGATTCGGTTCGGGCATTTTGATCCCTGTAGTGCGACGCCAGCGTCGACCAGCCCCCAGTCATCGAGAGTGCGCAGCAAACTGTAATCCAGAATACGGGGACGAGTAGTGCTAAGCCGGCAGTGATCAGCAGCGGTCCCATATTTAGATCGACGTCTGGCAGGAGCAAATTATCCCCTCTGCGTCTCCGCGTCTCTGCGCGAAACTTCTAAGCGTCCCCTTGCTCCGCCATGGCGGCGTCGAAGGCGACATTGCTGGGGGCGAAGTCGATCTTCTTGACGAATTTGGCCGCGTCGCGGGCGCCGTGGTCGCGGTCCATGCCGCTGTCTTCCCACTCGACCGACAGCGGGCCTTGGTAGCCGACGACGTTCAGCGCGCGGATGATCTCTTCAAAGTTCACGCCGCCGTGGCCGGGTGAGCGGAAGTCCCAGCCGCGGCGGGGGTCGCCGAAGTTCAGATGGCTGGCGAGGATGCCGGTCTTGCCGTTGAGCGTGACGATCGCGTCCTTCACGTGGACGTGGTACATCCGGTCGGGGAACGCACGGATGAACTCGACCGGGTCGACGCCCTGCCAGATGAGGTGGCTGGGGTCGAAGTTGAAGCCGAACGCTTCGCGACGGTTCACCGCCGCGAGCGCCCGCTCGGCCGTGTAGAGGTCGAAGGCGATCTCGGTTGGGTGGACTTCGAGGGCGAACTTCACGCCACACTCGTCGAACACATCCAGAATCGGGTTCCACTGCTCGGCGAAGAAGGCGAAGCCCTCTTCGATCATCGAATCGGGGACCGGCGGGAACGAGTACAGGAACGGCCAGATCGACGAGCCGGTGAAACCGTTCACTACCTTCACGCCAAAGCGCTGCGCCGCGCGGGCCGTCTGCTTCATCTCCTCGATGCAGCGCTGGTTGACGCTGACCGGGTCGCCATCGCCCCACAGCCGCGGCGGCAAGATCGACTGGTGACGGTGGTCGATCTGGTCGCACACCGCCTGGCCGGCGAGGTGGTTGCTGATCGCGTGACACTCGAGGCCGTAGCGCTGGAGCAGGGCCCGCTTTTGGTCGACGTAGCCCGGGTCGGCCATCGCCTTATCGACCTCGAAGTGGTCGCCCCAGCAGGCGAGCTCGAGGCCCTGGTAGCCAAAATCGGCCGCCTTCTGGCAGAGCGTTTCGAGGGGTAGATCGGCCCACTGACCGGTGAAAAGCGTGACGAGACGGGACATGGGGGGGGCTCCTGCGGAGCCGGCTTTCGGCGGTCGGCGGCCAGCGGTCAGCCTCGAAAAGCTGATCGCTGGCCGCTGACCGCAGTCCGCCCGCACTCCGTGCTAGAGTTGCGGTATGAGTTTCCGAAAAGTGCTAATCCTTGCTGCGGCGTGCCACCCCTACGGGCTGGCTGGCGTCGCCGCCGGTCCGCCGGTTGAGCTCGTCAGCCAAGCGGCCCCGCACGGTACCGCGCCCCAACAGTGGCTTCAACGGTTAGCCGAAGCGGGCGCCGGGACGACACGGCTGGTCACCAGCGGTTCGGCCGAGCCGCGGCTCGAGGAACTCGGCGACCTGCGGGGCGGAAAATCACTCGTCAAAGTCTATGGCGTGCTGACGCGTGGCGGCGTGCTGATGCTGCCCGGCGCCGAGGGGGCTGAGCGGTTCGGACTCGGTGATCGCACGAAATTGGCCGCTTATTTCGAACGGCTCGAGTCGCAAGGCGCCGAGGCGGTCACCGTGCCGCGTGGCAAGTACGGCCTCACCGAAGCCGAGTTTACCGACCTCTTCACCCGTCTGCAGACGCCCCTGCCCAAGCTGCCGGAAGGGGCGACGCTCCGCGACGCGGTCGACGTCGCCAAGCGTGCCGCTCGCATCTCGATCAAGACCGACCGGTCGATCGACGCCGTCCTGGCGACCAAGGCCGAGGCGGCCACCTCGGTCGAAGGGCTGGCGACGGGCGCCGCGTTGGCGGCTTTACTGCGGCAAGAAGGGTTGGCGATCGTCGGTGAGCGCGCCGGGCTTCGTGTGGTTACGGCGCATGACGTGAAAGAAGCTTGGCCCGTCGGTTACGATCCCGAAGGGACCCCCACACAAACCGCGCCCGGGCTGATGAAGTTCCTCACCATCGAGGTCGAGGGCTACACGCTCGCCGAGGCCCTCGAGGCGATCGGCCCGCGCGTCTCGTGGCAGGATCGGCCGCTGCCGATTGTCTGGGATCACTTCGCAATGCGTCGCGACGGGATCGATCCGGCGACCGCCGAGGTGAAGTTCCCGCGCCGGCGCACGTTCTACAAGAACCTGCTCGACAAGCTCGCGTCGCAGGGGCGGTTGAAGCTCGACCTGCGTGTCGACGAGGCGGGAACGCCGTTCCTCTGGCTAACGAGGTAGCAAGCGTGTCCCCCTCCCTTTTAGGGAGGGGTTAGGGGAGGGTCGGCGGCTTCCGGTGCGCCCAGCACACTTAGCTCAATCCGCTTCGGGGCTCAATCCGCTTCGGGGCTCAATCCGCTTCGGGGCTCAATCCGCTTCGGGCTCGTCGAGCCTCCAGCACTATCCGTACACGTTCGTTTCGCCGACCGACGCGTCTCACCCTCCCCTAGCCCCTCCCTGGAAGGGAGGGGGACGACGCTGACGACGCTTCGAGAATAGCACGGACTACGCCGGACCTCGTCGCCCGCCACCGAACATGCCACGCATGTCGCGGCCGGACATCTCTTCCTGGCCTCGCGCCTTGAGTTCCTCGTTGACCATGCGGCGGAACTCGCTGAACTGGGCCCGCGTGCCCGGCGGGATGTTGTCGAGCATTTGCTTCCGCATCGAATCGCGTTGCCCCTCGGTCATCGGACCGCGCCCACCGGGACCGCCTCCCGGGGGACCGCCGGGGCCACCGCGTTGGCCGTCATCGGGGTTGTTGCGATTGGCGATGATATCGGCGGCCCGCTGCTTCGCCTCGCGACGGAGCTCTTCGGGGGTCTGATTGAACAACTCGTTCATCCGCTCCGACATGCGGCGCTGCATGTCGGGACGGCCGCGCTCGAAAAGCTGGCGGCGTTGATCCTCGCTCAGTGCATCGACCTGCGTGCGGAACGCCTGACGATCGGCGTCGGTGGCGTCGGGCGAGAAGACTTTGTCCCGCTGGGCTTCGAGCGCCGCCACCGCTGGATCGACGCCATCGCCACGCAGCGCCCATGCCGCTGTGGCGATTAACAAGAGGGCCACCACGCTAATCGCAATTCTCTTGTTCTTGTTCATGTTTGAACGACAGGAGGGAATGAAAGGGATCGCTCAATCCTCGGCGAGGATGATCGCGTCGACGTGCCCGTCGAGGTAAAGGAAGTTGCGGGAGCCGTCCTGGCCCTTTGGGCCGTGGACCGGTTCGTAGTCGTAGACGATCCAGACACGGGTCGAACTGCGCTGCTCGCCGCTGCGGCGGTCGGCCAGCACCTGGGGCCGTGTCTTGTCGCCAAGCCGGTCGCCGGGGTACTCGTAGCTAGTTCCTTCGGTTTCGAAGTAGCCGATGGTGTCCCCCTGTCCGAACAGAGCCGACCAACCCGCGTCGTTCGCGTCGGCGTCGGTCTGTAGGGCCCCCTCCCGGTAGAGGTCGTTCGGACACTTCCACAGCTCGGCCGAGTTCTCGGTGTAGCCGCCGATTACGTCCGGCAGACCCGGCCGCTTCATCGGGTTGACCGTCCCCGGCAGCCGGGGGGCGTCGGGGAACTTGGGGTTGCTCCCTTTGGTCTGCAAGTAGTTCTCAAACGCCAAGCCAACCTGGCGGAGGTTGTTGCGGCACTCGGTACGCCGGGCCGCGTTGCGGGCTGCTTGCACCGCCGGCAGCAGCAGCGCAATCAAGACCCCCACAATAGCGATGACAACCAGCAGTTCGACGAGCGTGAAAGCGTGGCGGCGCATGGCAGGCGAAGGAGAAAACGGGAAAGTCGATAAAACCGACGGGGCGCAACGGTCCCGCTAACTAGCCAAACCCGGCCGGACCGGGACGGCGCCGGAAAAAAATCGCCGTCGCCCCGTTTGTTAGATTGGGCTAAAAGGGGCGGCTCGGCGAAGGCGTTTTTGGACGGCCTGCCATTCACCAGGACGTGTCTCCGCTCTTCCCCCTCGAATCTGCAACCCGCGGTTTCCGAAATGCCTAAACCCGAGCCCCATGTCTGGGGCGATGTCGTTGTCCCGCCCGGGGCCTCTGGTGAGGTCGCCCTCGCCGTCTCCGAGAGTTACTCCGGTCTCACGCTGCCGATCCCGGTGTTCGTCCGCCGTGGGCTGGAGGACGGGCCGGCCGTCTTTGTCACCGCCGCGCTGCACGGCGATGAGCTCAACGGCACCGGCGCCATCCGCCAGTTGATCGGCGACCCCACGCTGCAGCTGAAGCGGGGCACGCTGCTGCTGGCGCCGATCATCAACCTGCTGGGGTTCGACCGCCACAGCCGCTACTTGCCCGACCGCCGGGACCTCAACCGCTGCTTCCCCGGCTCGGCCAAGGGGAGCCACGCCAGCCGGCTCGCACGGATCTTGTTCGACGAGATCGTCGGCCGTTGCGACTGCCTGATCGACCTGCACACCGCCGCGGTGCGCCGGACCAACTTCCCCAACGTGCGTGCCGACCTGACCGACCCCGCGGTGGCGGAACTGGCCCGCGCGTTCGGCGCCGAGATCATCGTCGATGGCCGCGGGCCCGAGGGATCGCTGCGCCGCGAGGCGTGTCTTGCCGGCAAGCCGACGATCATCCTCGAAGGGGGCGAGGTCTGGAAAGTCGAGCCGACCGTCGTCGAGTACGCCGTCCGAGGTGTCAAGAACGTGCTTTCGCACCTCGGGATGATCGACCAGCCGCCGACGCCGCCGGCCTATCAGGTCGAGGTCCGACGCACCGAGTGGGTCCGCGCCGACCACGGCGGCTTCCTCCAGATGCACGTCGGCCCCGGCGACACCGTCCGGGCGGGCGACCCCGTGGCGACTAACACGAGCCTCGTCGGGTCGGTGATTGAAACGCTCTACGCGTCGGCCGATGCGGTTGTGCTCGGCGTGGTGACGATCCCGTCGATCGCACCGGGGGACCCGATCTGCCACCTCGGCCTGCTCGAAGCGAGCCAGCCCGGCCCGGGCGCCCGCGGGATCGATCGCATGCGGGACCGTCTCCACCATAGCCATCCCCACGCGCGGGCCCACGGTGACCTCGCGACGAACCTCATCGTCACCGATGAGCCGCCCGTCGATCTCGAAGACGACCTCGAAACCGACGAAGGCCTGGGCCACGAGGAAGAGGCCTGATGCGGGCGTATGAGTCGGATCACTATCTGAGTTAGTGCTGACCCCGCCCTATCCCCCCACCACCTTCAGCGGAAATGGTCAGGGGAGGGGGACCACGACGCTCAATCGCGGACCCTCGGCGCCGCTGAATCGCCTCGTTTCTCTGCGTCTCCGCGACTCTGCGCGAGACTTTCCCGGGCCCGCGGAAAGAAATCCGTAACACCCCCCACCAGCCGCCGCTTGGCCTTGTAGAGACGAGACCAACCGGCTGCGGCGAGACACGGCAGACTCGACCCCGGCCTTCCCCCATCACCTGCCGCTGGAGACTTTCCGATGTCGCTCAAGACCCTCACGCTCGCTTTCGCTTCGGTCCTCGTGCTGTCCGGTTCGGCCTTCGCCGGCGACCTGATGGACGACCTCTCAGCCGGGATGGACGTCGCTTCGATCAATGACGCCGGCGCCGAGCTCGAAGAGCTCGACCTGGGTGGCCTCGACGTCGATCAGATGGCCCAAGACGCTGGCGAAGAGACCGACGCCATCGAGACCTGCTTCCGCCGCTTCGGCGGGCACCACAGCCGTGGCTGGAACCACTGGGGCGGCTACCGCTCTTACAACTACGGCCACTGCTACAACAACTACAGCTACGCCTGCTACCGCCCGCTGTACTGCTACCGCCCCGTGGTGAGCTGCTACACCCACTGCCTGCCGGTCGTCACCAGCTACTGGGGTTGCTACTGATACTGGGGTTGCTACTGAGCCGCGGCTTACCGCTCTACGAAAACGCCAAGCCCGGCGACGCACCGCAAGTGTGTCGCCGGGCTTTTTTCGTTTCGAGGCCAAGCGACGGCGACGCTTAGCGACGGCGACGCGACACACCGGCAAAGAGCAGCGTCATCAAGCAAGCCGCGGCTGCTGCGGGCTCGGGAACGACAACTACCTTTGCCAGGACGGTTTCCTGCCCCAAGTAGAGGGACGAGAGGCCCAACGTGTAGCCGTACTCAACGATCGCGCCAACAACGGGCAGCGGCGCGCCGATCGAAATCGACATCAGAACGAGTTCGCCCGGTTGGGGCGCAGGCCGTTCGGGCACAGCGAACAGCGAGGCGTCCAAACCGGGTTGGAGCCATTGGTCAAAGTCGAGCTGAAAGCCTCCGAAGCCAGAGATCGTTTGGACCTCTGCTGCAACGTGAGCACCGCCGACGGCAAGCTCGAAGCCGGCGGGGCCGTAGTCGGTCGCCGTAAAGGACGTTCCCGCCGTGAGTCCGATGAAGGATTGCCTCGAGTAAGACGTCAGGTGAGGCAGCCCGGGGCTAGCGACTCGCGATTCACCGAACAGCAACGTGACCCTGCTAGGCGAGTGATAGCTCCGGATGCCAAATTCGTCGGCCGGCCCGAGCATCGGCGGGGCGAGCAGCGACGCGGCGCCCGTGCTGGGGTCGTACGTCAGCTGGGGGCCATCGACGTAGACAGCTTCGCTGTAGGTCGAGTGGACGGGATCGACGAAGAGCGTCCCTTCGGGGACGGGCCCGAGGTCCCAGAAGTAGGGCAGACGCGGGTATTGCGGCGCCAGGGTGAGGGTCGTCTCCTGGGCCTGAAGGCCCGAGATTGCGGTAGCGATTGCACTCTGAAGACCGGCGCTAGCGTCACTTGCGACGCAAGCAGAGGCCAGCGCGACACCGAGCAGGCGGCAAAACATTGACGAGACTCACCAAGACAGGACACGCCCCCCGGCGAACTCTGCTTACCCGTCTCGATCGGCTGGGCGCCACCACTCGGTACAGCAAAAGGCGTCCCAAAGCACCGATTGGCTTCAGAATCTACGGCGCCCTGTCCGAGGGCTCGAACGCCCGCGGGTGGTCGGTCCAGAACATCGCCGACGGATCGACGCCCGCCTCGGCGAGCGTCGGCTGCGACTCGTCAGCGGTGGCAACTGGCGCTTCGCTCACCGCCGGCGGATAGAGCACGCCGAACATCAGCCACGCCATCGCCAGGGTCAGCACTAGATTGAGCGATTGCCCACAGGCGTAGAGCACCAACGGTTTGCCGCTGCGCAGCGGCCCGGCGAGTTGGCGGAAGTTGGTCTCGAGCCCGATCGACGCGAACGCCAGCGCGAAGCACCAGCCGCGGAGCGTCTTGGTGGCGCCGGAGATCGTCGCGCCGACGATCGCCTCGCCTTGCGGGTGCAGTTCGCTGAGGAGTGAGAAGACAATCGAAGCGCCGAGGAACCCCAGGATGAACTTCGGCATCCGCAACCAGATCTCGGCCAGCGCGCCGGCGAGCCCCCGACGCGAGTCGGGGGAGTTCTCCGTGGCGCCCTCCCCCGACTCGCGTTGGGGGCTCGCCTTGGGGTCGATCGCGGTGACCCAGTAGGTCGCCACCGCGAAGGCGACCACGCCGATCAGCACGTTCTGGATCATCTTGATCGTGGTGGCGGTTACGAGCGCGGTGTCGTCGCCATCGCCTGAGAGCAACGCGCCGGCGGCGCCCACCGCGCCGGTCGAGTCGATCGTCCCGCCGATCCACGCGCCGCCGACCGCGGGGGGGAGCCCCATCGCGCGGATCGCCGGGGGCATCACCAACATCATCACGACCGTAAACGCCATCGATAAGCCGATCGCCAGCGACAACTCTTCCTTCTTCGCCCGACAGGCGGCCGCCGTGGCGATCGCCGCCGACACGCCGCAAACCGACATGTCGGCCGACACCACCATGTTGAGCGAAGGGGACTCCATGCGCAGCACGCGTTGGCCGAACCAAAACGTCGAGATGAGCACGACCGGTGTCACGATCCAGGCGACCGCGATCCCCGGCGCGCCAAGAGCAAGCAGTTTGCCAAGCAGCACCTCGGCGCCCAGCAGTACGAGACCAACCTTCATGTAGAGCTCGGTTCGCACGGCCGGCCGCAGCCAGGCGGCGACGCCAATCGTGTTCGAAATCGTGAGGCCGAGCACGATGGCCCAGAGCGGGTAGGCGAGTCCCCAGTACTTGAACAGTTCCCGCTCTTGGCACAGGTACGCGACCAAAGCCAACGCGAAGACCGCTGCGAAAGCGTTGGCGAATCGGGCCGACGACGTTCCGTCGATAAAACGAACGGCGGCGCCGAACGTTGCGAGCAACGTCACCGCCGCGCCAAGGACGCCGAGCGAACGGCCGTCGAACGCCGCGACGGGCGACACGGTCCATTCGGTTGGCGTCGCGAGCCAAGGCTTGAGCGGGTTGGACTCGCCACCCACCGCCACGACGGCCAGGACCGACCCGGTCAGCAAGACAGCGCCGACCAGCACGGCTAGCCAGTCTTCGGTGATACGCGGCATTAAGGGGTCGGGCCTCTATCGAGCGGCGGGCAGAAGCGGTGGGACGTCTACGGAACGAAGCGCCTACAAAAGTAAGCCCCGTCGGTTCCTAGGACCACCCGCGGTGGGGGCTTTGGCCCGAGGTTTGCATCCCTCTGGAACCAATCCAAACCCCAGGAGACGCCATGTCCAAAGAACCCCGCGAACGATTCCAAGACCTGCTCGAGAGCTTCACAACCGGCATGCTCGTCACCCAAGGGCCAGACGGACTCATGACCGGCCGGCCGATGAACATCGCCTCGATCGAGTCCGACGCCGACGTCTGGTTCTGCACCTCGATCAAGTCCGAAAAGGTCGACGATCTCGCCGCCCACCCGCAGGTGCTCGTCACTTTCCAGGATTCGGGACGTCATCTGACGCTCAATGGTGCGGCGGAGCTGGTCAAAAATAAACCCAAGATCGCCGAGCTGTGGAACGAGAGCTGGAAGGTCTGGTTCCCGGACGGCCAAGACGATCCCAACTTGGCCCTCCTGCACGTCAAAGCGTCACACGGCCAGTACTGGGATAATAGCTGGCTCCAAGGCCTGAGCTACGCCATCCGCGCCGGGCAGGCCTATTGGAAGGGTGAGCAACCTGAGATCCCCGAGGACGTGAACGCCAAGGTCACGCTCGGATAAGGGCCGAACCAAAGCTATTTCTCCGTCCGCCACCCCCTAAGCGCAACACTATGTCACCAATCGGTCTTATTCTGCTCATCGTCCTGCTGATGCTCGTCCTCGGCGTCGCCCCGGCATGGCCCCACGCCCGCAACTGGGGCTACGGACCGAGTGGCGGCCTCGGCTTGGTTCTGGTGATTGTCCTTGTTCTCGTCTTGATGGGCCGAATCTAGCGGACCTCTTTGCGGAAGATAGGCGATAGCGATCGTTCACGAGCGCGCAGAGGAGCGGGTTTGAGTGCGCTTTCGAGCGATTGAGTTGGTTTAGGATGTAGCGGCGCGGGCGATTCCCGCGCCGCTACCTCGAACCGCCTCGCCTTCGGACCCTCGCTGTGCTCGATCGAAATCTGTGTACCGCCTTGGGGCTAGGCGTCCTGGCGATGGTGACCCCGTCCGTGGCCGCCGGGGAGCCTGCCGACGAACTCGACCGTTGGATCCGGCAAGGCGATTACGCTCCGGCCGAGGCGTACCTACGGGGGCAAGTCGCCGACCCACAGGCGCCCATCGTCGATGGACCGGCCGCCCAGCTCGAGTTCCTCCGGCGGACGCGGCGTGAGTACTCGCTGACGGAAGCCGAACTGCTCGATCAGCTCCGCGAAAGCCTCCCCGACGTCACGCAGGCAGACATCCAAGCTTGGACCGCGGCGGACGATCTACAGCACCGCGTCATCGACGGCGAGGTGCGTTACTTCCGCCGTGCGGCGAACAACCTGCCTCGACTGAACGCCGACGCGAAACGCCGTCGCGACGCCGCCGCGGCCGAACGCGCCGAAACCACGCCGAAGAAGTTCGATCTGCTCGCGCTCATCCGAGAGGTCTACGCGGCAAGCGAGCGCACCGGCGCGGTCGAGGTTTGTCCGGTGCGACACCACGTGACCTACGCGCTCACCGTGATGGAGTCGTGTGATCGCGTCGTCCCCGGCGCCAAGGTCCGCGCTTGGCTCCCCTTCCCGCAAGAATATCGACAGCAGTCGCAGGTGCGGCTCCTCAGCAGCACGCCCGAAGTGAAGAAGGTTTCGCCGAACGGCTCGCCACACCGCACCGTCTACTTCGAAGAGACGATCGGTGACGACGCGAAGCCGCCGAAGTTCACCGTCGAGTTCGAGTTCGTCACGGCGGCCTACTGCCCCGACCTCGATCCCGCCGACGTGAAGCCCTACGACACCGACAGCGATTTTTACCGCGAGTTCACCGCCGAACGGCTGCCGCACATCGCCCTCACGTCCGACGTCCGCGAGCTCGCCGCCGAGATCGTTGGCGACGAGACCAACCCGCTGCGCAAGGCGCTGCGGCTCTTCACCTGGGTGTCGAAGAACATCACCTGGATCGGCGAGATGGAGTATGGCGCGGTGCCGAGCCTGTCGCTCAAGGGGCTCACGATGCGTTGCGGCGATTGCGGCGTGCAGAACATCTCGTTCGTCACGCTGTGCCGCACGGTCGGCGTGCCGGCGCGGTGGCAGTCGGGCTTCGGCACCAAGCCCGGCGAAGAAAACATGCACGACTGGGCCGAGTTCTATGTCGAGCCCTGGGGCAGGCTCCCCGTCGATGCGTCCTACGGCCTACAAAAGTCGGACGACCCCAAGGTCCGCGACTTCTTCTGCGGCCGCATGGACCCGTACCGCCTGATCGTGAACCTCGACTACGGACGGCCGCTCATCCCGCCGAAGACCAGCCTCCGCAGCGAACCCACCGACTTCCAGCGCGGCGAGATCGAGATCGACGGGCGGAACCTCTACTTCGACGACTGGTCGTACGACTTCGATGTGGAGTCAACACCGGAAAAATGACGTACGAGCGGACCAGCGTTTAATCAGGACCACAACATCACCGCTGTCTCGCCGCTGGCCCAATTGAGGTAGAGACGGATCCGCAGGATGTATCGCCGTCCCTTGATCAGTCGAACGCTGATCTTGGCGTTGGTCGACTCGCCGCTGTCGTCGTCTCCGGCGAGGAACACATCCTCGCCGTCGATCTCCTCAAAAAGCACCATCACGCTGTCGGAACGACCGAAGGTTTGGATAGTGAAGTCGTCGGTCTTCTCGGGCTCGATGTAGAAGTCCCGCTGCTCTCCCGGCGTGAGTGGCAGTCGCTCCAATTCGAAAGGCTGGAGCTTCTTGTAACGGCGTTTGTCGAGCGGCGGGTAGAACTTCCGGACTTCCTCTTTGTCGGTTTCAGTGAGCCCGTCAGTGGGGTTGAGCCCGTTCCGAAACTGAGCGGGTTCGACGATCAAGCCCGCGCCGAAGCTGTAGTGCATGATCGAATTCGGGTCCCAGTTGGACCCCTCGACTTCGGCTTGGTCCAGCTTGCGGAGCACGTTGTGGAACGTCTGTTCGCGGCTCCATCGGTTGGGCGGCATGCCGAACTCGCGGTACACGGCTTCTTCGTCCCAAACGATCCCCGAGAACGGATTTTGATGCTCGTGGGGGAAGCCCAGCGTGTGGCCGATCTCGTGGATTGGCGTGTCGACACCGCCGCCACGCGGGTCTTGGCGTAGATCCCAACCGAAGTTCATCGTGCGTTCGTGCTGGCCGGGGATGTCGATCACGTCCCGCCCGACGTACGACCACGCCCCGTCGCCGCGCCGAAACCCGATGCGGACCTCGGCCTCGTCGATGTTGTCGACCTCCTCGAAGCGGATGCCGATCCCAACGTCTTCCCAAGCGGCGAAACCCTCCCGCACGAGGTCCAGATTACTCGGGTCACCCTGATCGTGACCGTCCTCAAAGAAGTAGTAATGTAGCTTGGTGCCGTTCACCCACTTCTTGCCCATGTAGCGTAGGAGCCCTTCCCGGTAGGACGAGACCTCCGAGGAAAAGATCCGCTCGGGAACCTTCGGCAGCGAGCAACTTCCGAGCCCCATGTCTCCTGTGGACGCGGCCCTGGACGGCTTGGTGTCGCCGTAAGCCCCGGGTCCACTCCTTACGGATTGCTCGAGCTTCTCAATCCGGCGGCTCAGTTGTTCGAACTGCTTGCTAACATCGATCGTCTTGTCGGCCATGATTTCGCGTGGATGAAGACAAGTGGAGCGTCTCCGGTGGAGTGCGCCACACGGCGAGAGAATCAAACACGGCAGCAATCGAAGCGTGCTCAGCCTATCGGAACGTGTGGATTCCGATCAAGTATTTTCTTGTATCTTCACATACACACGACCTACAGAACTGCCTAGGAGTTGCGTACTTTAGTCGCCTTGCATGTGAGTTAAATATACTAGCTGACGTTACAATACCGAGAAAGCAAAAAAGGCGGGCCGACAATCTGCCGGCCCGCCCTTCGCGTTTCTTAGCGTTTCTCCGCGTCGCCGCGGTTACTTGTTGATCCGAGCCACGAACTTCGGCCCGCCGTACAGGGCGCTGCCGCCGAGTTGCTCTTCGATCCGCAGCAGCTGGTTGTACTTCGCCATCCGGTCGCTGCGGCTCGCCGAGCCGGTCTTGATCTGGCCGGTCGCCATCGCCACGGCGAGGTCGGCGATCGTGCTGTCCTCGGTCTCGCCCGAGCGGTGCGACGAGATCGACGTGTAGCCGTTGTCGTGGGCCAGGTTGATCGCGTCGATCGTCTCGGTCAGCGTGCCGATCTGGTTGACCTTGATGAGGATGCTGTTTCCGATCCCCTCGTCGATGCCGCGCTGCAGCCGCTCGACGTTGGTGACGAACAGGTCGTCGCCGACCAGCTGGCACTTGTCGCCGATCTTGTCGGAAAGGAGCTTCCAGCCCTCCCAGTCGTCTTCGCTGCAGCCGTCTTCGATCGAGCAGATCGGGTGCTTGTCGACCCACGAGCTGAGCAAGTCGACCATGCCGGCCGGGTCGAGCTCCTTGCCGTCGATCGTGTAGACGCCCTTCTTCGTGTCGAAGAACTCGGTGGCGGCGCAGTCCATGGCGAACCAGACCTGTTCACCCGGCTTATAACCGGCCTTCTCGATGGCGGTGAGGATAATGTCGAACGCCTCGGCGTTGGCGCCCAGGTTCGGAGCGAAGCCCCCCTCGTCACCAACACTGGTCGACAAGCCCTTGTCGCTGAGAACCTTCTTCAGGTGATGAAAAATCTCGGCGCCACAGCGGAGCGCTTCGCTGAAGTTGTCGAAGCCGAGCGGCATCACCATGAACTCTTGGATGTCGACCGAGTTGTCGGCGTGCTCACCGCCGTTGAGGATGTTCATCATCGGCGCGGGCAGCAGCCGGGCGTTCGAGCCGCCCAGGTAGCGGAACAGCGGCAGGTCGCAGTAGTTGGCCGCGGCGCGGGCCGTGGCGAGCGACACGCTGAGGATGGCGTTGGCGCCGAGCTTCGACTTGTTGGCGGTGCCGTCGATCTCGAGCATCCGGTGATCGAGGCCGACCTGGTCGAGACCGTCCAGGCCGATCAGCTCGTCGGCGAGGACCTCGTTGACGTTATCGACCGCCTTGAGGACGCCCTTGCCGAGGTAGACCGACTTGTCGCCGTCACGGAGCTCGTTGGCTTCGTGGGCGCCGGTGCTGGCGCCCGAGGGGACGGCCGCGGTGCCCTGCGAGCCGTCGGAGAGCGTCACGTCGCACTCGACGGTCGGATTCCCGCGGCTGTCGAGGATCTGGCGGGCGTGGATGTCGACGATTGTGCTCATAAGAGGCTGCGGGCGGGGGCTAGAGGCGGGGAGAAAACGGACCTAACAGGCTGGCTCGTTGTGCGAGCCCGCCTGGGGAACGCCCATTCTAGGGGGGCGGCCCCGCCTGTCGAGCGGCCCGCCCGCGCCGATTGGAGGGATAAATCGGGGGCTTCGTGGACGAACTCACCCCTGTCGGCCCCGCCGGCACAAATTACCCACGACGCCGAGGCCCGCGTTTGCGAAAATGGGGCTTTGACGCCCGCCGTGGCGTCTGGCGCCAACTGGAACGACCCGCTTGCACCGCACCGACCGCCAATTCGTCCGCCCCCTACGGCTAGCCGCCGTCGCCCTGGCGATTGCCGGATCGACGTCCGCATACGGTTTCGTCCCGGCGGGCGGCACCGACGACGCCTCGCGTTGGCAGCTCACCGCCGCCGGCACCACCGGCCAGTCGGGCGACCCGGTCCGGCTGACCTGGAGTTTCGTCCCCGATGGCACGCTGGTCCGGCGGCCCGAGAACACCGCCAACACCGCTCCCAGCGACTTTATCGCGACGTTCGACGCCACCTTCGGCGCCGGACCCGGTGGTTCGGACCTGACGCAGCGCCCTTGGTTCACCTACTTCCAGCAGGCGTTCGATCGGTGGAGCGCGTTGTCCGGAGTCACTTACACCTACGAGTCGCATGACAGCACGTTGACCCACGGCGCGGGAGTCGGACTCACGAATATCCGCGGCGACGTACGGATCGGCGGGATCGGGATGGACGGCATCGGCGGCACGCTCGCCTACAACTATTTCGCCACCGACGGCGGCGACATGGCGATCGACACCGACGACCTTGCCGGCCTGCTCGCCGATTCGAGCAACAACTACCGCGGGCTCCGCAACGTGATCATGCACGAAGCGGGGCACGGCCTCGGCCTCGACCACTCGTCCAGCGGTGACGCCAACTTCTTGCTAGAAGCGTCGATCGACACCTCGTTCGACGGCCCCCAGCACGACGACCTCCGCGGCATCCACTGGCTCTATGGCGACGTTTTCGAGAAGGCTCCAGCCGGCCGCAACGAGACGGCCGCTCTCGCCACGCCGCTCGGGGCATTGCAAGCCGGCTCGATGTTGGCGATCGGCACGTCGGGTAGCGGCTCGGCGATCGGCCCCAACGAGACCGACTTCGTCAGCATCAGCAACGAGAGCGACCTCGATTTCTTCTCCTTCACGGTGAACACGCCGGTGAGTCTCGACCTGTCGCTGACCCCCCGCGGGGCCAGTTACAACCAGGGCGGGACGCCCTTCAACACGTTGACGACCAGCGACCTGTCACTCGCCCTGTTCGCCAGCGACGGCGTGACGCTGCTCGCCGACTCGGCCAGCAATCCGGCGGGCGTCGTCGAGTCGATCACCGACTTCGCGTTGACCCAGCCGGGGACTTACTACGCCCGCGTCCGGGGGCCGGTGACGACCGCCGAGCAGGTCGTGCAGTTCTACCGGCTCGACCTGGCGGCGACCGACTTGATACCGGCGCTGTTGGGCGATTTCAACGCCGACGGCGTCGTCGACGCCGGCGACTACACGTTGTGGCGCGACGAGAGTGGTTCGAGTGTCTCGCCGTACAGCGGCGCCGACCACACGGGCGACGGCCAGGTGACAGCCGCCGACTACTCCCTCTGGCAGGCCCACTACGGCGAGACGCTCGGCGGGGGCGCGGCATCGGTCCCCGAGCCCGCGGCCGCTTGGTTGCTTGCCACCTTGGCGATCGGCTGCGGTCGATTGCGTCGCTAGCGGCGCCCGCTACGGCAGCGCTCTTGGCCTGGGCGCCGCGTTGCCGCTAGCCTCCCGGCGGAAAACCGAAAACTCCCGGGCCGCCGCCATGGACCACGACAACTCGACGCGCCACATCCTTCAGGGACGCGAGCTGATCGACTATCTCGTCGAGAAGGCCTCAGGCGCAACGAACGCCGAGCTGTTGGTTCGCGAAGAACGCCGCAACCGGCGGATGGCGGCTCTGTTGTCGGTGCTGACGTTCTTCGGGATCGGCGCCATCGTCGGGGCGATCAAGATGTTCGTCCAGAACGAGATTGAGGTCTCCGAGGTCCGCGTCCGCGAGGAGGTCACCGAGGCCCTGACCCTGGAGTTCGTCCAACGCCACGACGAGTTCCAACAGTCGGTCGCCGCGTCGATCGCCGAGCGAGTCGATAACGAGGTCGGCGCCGTCCGGGCCGAGCTGCAGAACTACAAACTCTACCAAGAGCTGATCGCCCACTCCGAGGGGGTCGCCACCAACGCGGCCGACGGCAAGATCGCCGAGAAGTCGCTCGGCCATGCGATGGACGCCATCGCCGCGCTCGCCGATGTTCCGACGATCCGCGGGCAGCCACGTTTTTTAGAAGCGGTCAACGTCGTTGTCGATGTCTTGGTCCGCACCGACCGCGAGTCAGCGATCGAGAAGTTTGAGACGCTGCTGGGCGACGTCATGGCGACCCACAAAGACACCGCCCTCGACCTGGTCGATCACTACGGCGAGCTGATCATCTCGTCCCCCTACCCGATCGAACGGCTCACGACCGAGGCCGCCGCCCTGGCCCGTTACGCCGCCGCGGCGCGCGAGCACAGCTACCCCGAGCGCGCCCTCATGTGGGAGCTCTTCGTCGCCTACAAGTCGAACGGCTACAGCCCGAACCGCACGACTGAGAGTCTGGTGGAGATGACGCACGACCTGAGCGACACGGACCTCAACGAGCTGTGCTACCAGCTGTTCTTGCACAGCCACCCCCTGCACTGGATGAACACGCCCGACCACGAAGGGCGTGAAATGGCGCGGCTGGTCAACGGCCTCATGAACGATCACCCGACGCTCCGCAAAATCCTCGAAGCCCGGGCCGAAGACCCGCAACTCGCGACGCGGCTAGCGGGCTTGGTGCAACGCCGCCGCGAACGGTCGGGCGAAACGACGCCCAGCGAGACGCCCCCGGCGGAGCCGGCCGAGAGCCCCACCGAGGTGGCCGAGGCGCCACCGGGGCCTAACAACACGCTGCGCCGCTAATCGTTTACCAGCCCAACCGACGGCGCAACACCGGCTCGATCTCGTCGGCGATCAAGACGTGCTCATTCGCAACCGGGTGGGGGTCCACCGGCCGGCCACGCCGCCACTGGAGAGAGACCCGCTCGATTCGATCGTCGTCGAGACCCGCGACGACCCGATCTAAGTAGCGCCGCATGGCGTCCCCCTTCTCGCCGGGTCCATACATCGGTGAGTCGAGCACAAAAGCCCGAGCCTGCGGGGCGTCGGCGCGAACCCGGCGGAGCAGGTTCTGGTAAGCAGTGACAAACTCCTCCTCGTCGGGGATGCCGAGGTTGAAGTCGTTGGTCCCCAGGCAAACGCCGACCGCGTCGGGGACATAGCGCGCGGCGTCCCACGCCGACGTGGCGTCGTCGGGCAGCGCCCGGCCATAGAGCTGGGGGGCGTTGATTTCTTCGGGCCAGCGCTTGCCCTCCCAAGTCCGGACGATCCCCCGCCCGCCGTAGCTGACAAGATGCGCCTGGGCGCCGAGCCGACGCGCTAAGAGCCAACCAAACGCGTGTCGTCCGCTGGAGTTCTGCGCCCCCTGCGGCGGGTCTTCGGGCCGCACGTCGGCGCCCGCACCACAGGTGATTGAATCTCCAATGAACAACAACCGTCGGTCGGATCGTGGCGGCGGATCGAGGAAACGGCCGTCTCCGGCGTCGAACGAATCGACGACCAACTCCCCCTGCCAACTCTCGGTCCGTTTGACGACTTCGATGTTGTGCTCCCCCGCCTCGCCATCGAACAGCACCAACTCGTTCTCACCCTTCGAGAGGCGTTGCCGCTCGTACTCACCGCCGTCAATCGCCACGTCGAGGTAGACGTCGTCACTCGACGCCCGGCAGTGCAGGACGAGCTTCGGTCCGTCAATGCGTAGACGAAGCGTCACGCCGGGATACGCGATACGGAGAGCGCCCTCGGTCCCCTGCGCCGTGCGGCCCTCCACCGCAACGTGGTTGCGATAATTGGCCGAAGGCACAACCTCCGCTCGCGTCGCCGTGGAGGCGCTAAGCAAGGCCGTCAATAGCAGCAAGCGAGTCGGTGGGCTCATGGCGAAAGCGTCCGTCGTCGGTTGAGTGGGTGGTTCTGCCGGCAAGATTCGGCCCCCCGGCCGCGAGGCGTCGCCGCCGACCGGCTCACCCACCTTCGCGCGGCGCCAATCATGATGGGTGAACCCGCCGGTTGAGAGCGTGGCGATCGCCACGCCTGATCGCCGGCGGAACCTCCCATCCTACAGGCTGACCATCGACCTCTTCAGCCCGATGCCGCCGCTCCGGCGCCGGGTCAACGGCTGGTGAAGCGCACCTATTTGCGACGCCAGTACGGCAAACAAGCCGCGGCGAGCCAGGCGCCAGGCCTGTGAGGCGCTAGCCGCGGATAGCGCCACGATTGTTCATGAAGGTATAGCGTTTGCATCGACACGGGGTTGGCCGAGTCCGTCACTCGGGCTTCACCTCAGGCAACGCGACGACTCCAAAATGAACGCGACAACAAAGACTATCCTCGCGGCGGCTGGTCTCGGAGCCGCCACGGTGATCGCCGCGCGAGCACTCGTGCGACGCAGCCGTCGCATCGACATGGCGGGTCGGACCGCAATCGTCACCGGCGGTTCACGGGGGCTGGGCCTCGTACTGGCGCGTGAACTCGTTGACGAGGGCGTCCGCGTCGCGCTGCTTGCCCGTACCGAAGCCGATCTCCAGAGCGCGAAGGCCGATCTCGAAAGCCGTGGCGGCGTCGCCGAGTATTTCGTCTGCGACGTCAGTAATCGTCAGCGAGTGAATGACGCCGTCCGTCAGGCGGAGACGAAGCTTGGTCCCATCGACCTCTTGTTCAACGTCGCGGGGATCATCGAAGTCGGCCCGCTCGACGCGATGACGGAGGAGGACTTTCGCAAGTCGATGGACATCAACTGCTGGGGCATCCTGCACACGACGCTCGCCGTGCTGCCGGGCATGCGTGAGCGGCGGTTTGGGCGGATCGTCAACATCGCTTCGATCGGCGGCAAGCGCGCCGTGCCGCACATGCTCCCGTACGCCGCTAGCAAGTTCGCCGCCGTCGGGCTGTCGAATGGCTTGCGGGCCGAGCTCGCGAAGGACGGCATCCTGGTCTCGACGGTCTGCCCCAGCCTGATGCGCACCGGCAGCCCTCGCAACGCGACCTTCAAGGGGCAGCACCGCAAGGAGTACGCCTGGTTCAGCATCGGCGACTCGCTGCCGATCGCGTCGATGGACGCCCGCACGGCCGCCCGCCAAACCATCGACGCCTGCCGCTACGGCGACGGCGAGGTCCTCCTCCGCACCCCACTGAACATCGGGGTCCCCCTGCAAAGTCTCTTCCCCGGCCTGACGCGCGACGCCCTCGCGCTCGCCAACCGCCTGCTCCCCGAGATGGGCGGCATCGGCAAAGACTCGGCCTACGGCTACGAGAGCTTTAGCGAGTGGTCGCCGTCAGTGCTGACGACGCTCACCGAAAAAGCCGCGGAACGTAACAACGAGATGCGGCCCCGGCCCGCCGACGCGACTTAGCACCGATACCACTTAGCCCCCGGTCATTGACCGGGGGCTAAGTACGTGACGCGCCGCCAATCGCCGCTCACGGTCCCGGGAACACATCGCCATTGAACTCCCGATGAATCTCTTCGGGAAGCGGGTCGTTGAAATCGTCGGGGACGACGAATTGCCCTTGGCACAGACCCTGCCGGGTGTAGCTTCGGGAGTAATGCGGCGACGCGATATCGCACTCTATGCGCTGCGATTCCCAATTCTTTTAAAGCACGCGTTCATTCCGCAAGAGATTGCAAAGACCACTCCACCAATCAACACAGCTTGAAGTGCGATGAACTGCAGAAACGGCCCGACGAGTGAATTCCCATGAAGGGGTGGCCGTAAATGCGATCTAGCATGCCGGCCTGCGCGCTAACTACTGGGTCGAGCGCAATATCGATGCCCCTCCCCATCGCTTCTGGTATGAACGCGAGTAGCATTCCACCGAGCGCAAAGTCAAGCAACGGCACGTTAACCAGTAGCCATAGGACCACGCTCGCCATCGCTAGTTGGGTCGCGGTACGAGTCACCATTCGGCGTAGCCCTCTGCTGCAAACCTAGACGGTGCGATTCCATCGCACCCTACTCAGCTGAAACCTTTCACGCCCGCTGCGTCGCCGCCTCCTTCACCCGCTCCAACCACTCGTCGGTCGGGGCGCCGTACGGGCGGAACTTCTCGGCTTGGCCGGTCTCGTCGTTGTAGAACAGGGCCCGGTGCATCTGGAGGTCGCTCGCCGCCGGGCTGTCGATCAGGTGCGACGAGTCGGCCGCCGACATCTGCAGCACGACCCGCAGCGCGAACTCGCGCAGCATCTGGCGATCGAGCAGCCGCTGGGTGCTGTTGTACGAATCGCACCACACCAGCGTGTGCATCCCGATCGCCGGGCCGTTCTTGACGAGGTCGGCGAGCACCGCATCAGGCTTCTTGGGTTCGTCCGACGCGCCGAAGCTGAAGTCGTCCTCTCGCTTGCGGAGCTCGCGGAAGCGGCCCGCGTTGTGCAGCACCACGTAGAGCGGCGGGGCGGTCGTCGCCGGGGCGTCGCTCAGTTGCGTCTCACGAGCGGCGAGTTCTTCGGCCAGCTCGTTCATCACGGCGATCAAGCCGGCTTGATCGATCACCCGCACGTCGTTCGGCAGGGCGTCGGCGACTCGATCCCACACCCCCTCGGCCTCTTCGCCGGGACGCGTCCCGTCGAGCACGATGAACCGCGCGGCGGGGTCGGCCGCGGCGAGCGACACCACGGCCGTTGTGAACATCCCCAACGCCGCCGGCTCGTGGGGGCCGACGCACAGCAGGTTCGATCCCGGATGGCGACCGAAGGCGACCGACGTCGGCGGCTTGATGGCGACCGCGGCGCCGATCCAGGCCTGCGGCGGGCGCCCGACCTTCACCGGCGGCGCCGCGCCGGCGAGCAACTCACCGAGCGGTAGATTCTTCAGCGGGTCGGCCGGAGCGTTCCCCTCGAAGACGATCGTCTCGGGCCGGGGCAGTTCGAGCCGGTGTCGATGCTCGTCGATCTGGTCGAGCTTGCCCGAGCGCTCGCGGTCGGGGAGCCAGACGACTTGGAAAGGCTCGTTGGCGGAGATCAACCCGTTCTGGGCGTTGTAGATTGCTTCCCCAGGGCGACTGAGGAAGCGGGCCGCCGTGTTCCGTTCGTCGCTGAGGATCAGGTGGGCGTCCGCCTCGCTGCACTCCAAGGCGACGCGGATCGCGATCTGGCCGAGCGTGCTGCGGGCGATCGAGTAGGCGCCGGCGAGCGTCTGTGTGCCGAGCACCACGTGCATGCCGAACGCCCGGCCTTGCCGCACCAAGCGGTCCATCAGCAGCGAGGATTCCTGCGCAAGCCGGTCGTCCTCGACGAACAGCTCCTGGAACTCGTCGACGATCAGCAGCACCCGCGGCACCCGTTCGCCGGGACGTTTCGAACGATAATCGGCCAGGTTCTGGACGCCCGCGTCGCGGAACTTCTCGCCGCGGACACGCAGCTCATCGTCGAGCCGCTCCAGCACGCTCAGTCCGAATTCCCGTTCGCTCTCGATCGCGATGACGCGGGCGTGGGGCAGGCGGTGGGTGGCGTACGACTTGAACTCGACGCCCTTCTTGAAGTCGACGAGATAGAACTCGACCTCGTCGGGCCCGAAGTGCATCGCGGCGCTGGTGACCAGCGCGTGGAGGAACGTCGACTTACCCGAGCCGGTCTTGCCCGCCACCAATAGGTGCTGCGAGGTCCCTTTGCCGAGCCGCACTTCTTGCAAGTTCTTGGCGCCCGCCCGGCCGACAGGGATCCGCAACTCGTCGCCGCAATGCTCCTTCCACATCTCGCCCGGCGGTGGCTCGACAACGCTGAAGGGGACTTCGACACGGACCGCGTCCTTGGCCGCTTGGCCGGCGCGCTTGATAACCTCGATCTCTCGCTCGATCGGCGGCTCGGTCGCGAGCTCTATCGGCAGGTGCTCCAAAGCCGGTCGTCGCCACGCGAAGCGTTCGGCGGCGTCGTCCCAGTCGAGCCACGCGGCGTTCTCTTTGATCTCGTCGAGACGGAAGTCGGTCGGCAATCGTACCGCCGTGTCGACTCCGAGCAGCGTGTAGACGCCACAACGCGGACCGCCCGTGACGAGGCTCACCAGCCGCCGGCCGGCCAGCTCGCTGAAGTTGTTCGGGAAGCCGGCCGCGATGACGACCTGGAACGGCTCGGCCACCTCGCCCGCTTGCGCGTTGTACTCATGGATCGACTCGTACTCGCTCCGCAGGTACTTCTGGAGCACCGTCTCCATGTGGTTGGTGAGTCGGCCGAGCTGTTCCTCGATGTCGCGAGTCTGGCTCCAGATGCGGCCGGCGATCAGCTGCTCGTCGGCGTCGGCCAGGTGCATGAACGCCTGGAAGTTGTCTCCCAGGCCGACCGGGTCGAGGATCGTGAACCGCACCTTGCCCGGCGGCATCGCCGTCAGGAGGCGGAGCATCATCGCGCGGAGCAGCTCGACGCTCCGCTTACGGCCTTCGCCCGCGGCGGTGAGCAACAGCGTTGGATGCTCGGCGAAGTTCATCAAGGCCGGCGCCTCGAGCCGTGTCTCGGGCGGCCGCAGCCGGGCGTCGTCCGACAAGCCCTTCTCGATCTCGGCGAGGTCGAAATACGTCTTCCCAAAGGCGATCGCTGCGGGCGGCTCGGTCGGCGGTCGCCAGTCGGCGCTGTCCCCCTCGGCCTTCCCCTTCGCGGGCCCCTTCGCTGGCCCCTTCGCAGGATAGTCGGTCGTTGCGAAGTCGGGGAAAAGCCGTTGGCACTCGGCGCGCATGTCGCGGAGCTCGGCGCGGACGTCGTCGTAGCCGGTGAGCCAGCGCTCGAACATCGCCTGCCAATCCGACTCGGCCTCGGCTTCGATCGTCTTCACATCGGCGGCGTAATCGGCCTCGATGCGGGCGATCTGGTCGTCGCGGCGTTTGGTCAGGTCCGTGACGCTCGCGTTGTTCTCTTGGCCCAGGTCGGCGAGCGAAGCCTCCTGGCGGTCACGCATCCCCGCGAGCTTGGCGGGGAAGTACTGGCTGATCTCGGAAAGCTCGGCTTCGTTCTTGGCGACGGCCTCGTCGATCCTCTGCTGAACCCGTTCGGCGAGCGCTTTTTGGTCGGCGTCGCGGCGCTCGCGCAGCTCGATCAACTGTCGTTTGGCGCGCTGCGCGCCGAGCGTGTGCGTGGCGAGCAGTTTTTGCTCGGCGTCGGCCAGCGACGCCTTGGCGGCAGCGAAGCCCTCGGCGGTTTGCTTCTTGGCTTTGGGACTGAGCGTCACGTAGGAAGCGACGGCGGCGATCGCCCCCGCGACGACGCCGAACACGTACCCCCGCCAGTCGTCCCAGCCGAGCGTGGTCCCCGTCAACGGCAGAACGATCGCGAGCACCGCGGCGAAGGCGCCGCCGGGGATAACGCCTTTCAACAGCCGAGGCAGCGTCTGATCGTAGAGCGATTGGGCCGCCTCGCGCGCCGCATCGATCGCCGCCACCGCGTCGGCCTCGGCGCCGTCGCACGCCGTGTCGTCGGCGTCGGGCTTCACGTCGCCGGAACCGGTCAATTCGGGCTCGGCCGGCGCGCCGGCGAGCTGGTGATCGGCCGAGCCGATCCCGCGCGAGCGCGCGATCTCGATCGCCTCCGACGCGATCAAGTCGAGGTCGCCGCGGAGCTTTGTGAGCCGCTTCCGCAGACCTTTGAACTTCTCGGGCGGCTTCTTCC
This sequence comes from Botrimarina colliarenosi, assembly GCF_007859955.1. GTDB lineage: Bacteria > Planctomycetota > Planctomycetia > Pirellulales > Lacipirellulaceae > Botrimarina > Botrimarina colliarenosi. The sequence continues at coordinate 25,494 of NZ_SJPR01000006.1, read as the reverse complement.
GCGCCGCGTCGTAGAGCGTGAGGATCTCCCAGCTCCCTTCTTTCTGTTCCCGCTCCGCTTCCTTGCGTGTTTTCGTTAGGTCGGCCTCGGCCTTGAGCCGACGCGCTTTGTACTCTTCCTGGGTGCGGCTGCGTTCGGCCTCGTAAGAGGCGACCAGCATCGCCCGCCGGCCTTCGGCGCCGGAGTCGATCCCCTCGCGTTCGGCCTGCCCCGCTTCGCTGACGTCGCGGCGCCGTTTGGCGCGGCGATTGGCGGCCTCCTTGAGGGCGCGGGTTCGGGTCTGCGAGATCCGCTGCTCCTCGGCGTGCCGCTCGGAGGCGGCGCGGCGCAGCGCCTCCATCAGCTCGATCTGGCGGTGGGTCGAGAGCTGCGACAAGGGGCGGTCCTGCGGGACGGGTCGGGTCGGTGTGGCGTCGGGTTCGGGGCCTCTTCCACTCTACCAGCAAAGGCCCGATTCAACCTTCCAGGTCGCGTTGAGCTTCCTGGAGCAACCCGCGCATCCGGCCCACCGCGTCGAGGGCCGACTTTACAATCGGCGCCATCGGTTCAATGTGTTCCTTGAAAACCGCTTCCGAGACAGAGTCGTTCCACTCGTCGGAGGCCTCGCCCCAAACGCGGTGCAGGTCCTTCAGCCCCCGGACGAGCCGGGCCGACCCGGTGTCGAGGTCACACGGCTTCATGGCGTCTCCCCTTCGGTCTCGGGCGGCGTCTCTTCGGCGGCGGGGCCATCGGCCTCGCGCGGGGCGGACGCCGCCATCGAGCCGCTCACGTACTTCTCGAGCGACAGAATCGTCCGATCCAGCAGCGCCACCGCCCGCGGCGTGTCGAGCTCCACCAGGGTCCGCAATTTGGCGATGCGGCCTTCGTACTCGTGCAACTCGTGCCGGAGCGTGCGGGCCCAACCGCGGACCCGCTCTTGCTTCTCCCGGCAGTGGACGAGGTTCGCCTCGGCCTTCTTGAGGGCGGCCCGTTCCTCGGCGCACGAGGGCTGTTCGTCGTTGATGGGGTACATCAAACAGCGGTGCAGATTCGCCTTCGCCTCGGTCACCGCGTCGTGCGCCTTGCGGACCCGCAGCTTCCAGTAGGCGGGCCGGTCATGCTCGACCCAATCGATAACGCGGCGGATCTCCGCGGCGAGCTCTTCGATCCCGTCGGTCGACTTCTGGCCGAACTTCACCAGCTCGTCACGGACGAGTTGGATCGCGTCGAACGACCGGACCTGGGCGGGCATGGGAGGGGGAGGGACGAGGGTTTAGGGACGGGGGACGAGGGCGAACAGGAAGCTGAGCTACAAGGAGAAGATGCCGCAATCTCCCTCGTCCCCCGTTCCTCAAACGCCTCGTCCCTCAAGCGTCAGCGCTGCTGCAGATACTCTTCGATCCGCTCCGCCTTGCGGATCAGGAACGGGGCGTGCTCGTTCGTCACTTCGATATAGCGTTTGATCGCCTTGGCTTGTTGCTCGAAGTCCTCGACGAACTTCTTGTGCTCTTGGTCGCGCCAGCTCGTCCCCAGAGCGTGCAGCTGCGCCCCGAGCGACGTCATTCGCTCTTCCAGCTCGCCATTGAAGCGGCGGAGATTGTTGGCGAAGCGACGCAGCTCGATGGGGTCGACGATCGCTTGGGACATGGCGCGGCGGGGGCTAGCGGCTTGGGAGCGTTATTGGTGAGTTGCTCCCGGCGCTGGCGCTTGGGGCTCCCTCCAGCAGTGTGGGAACACCGCCAGAGAAATTAGCCCCTTAGCGCCAGCGCCGGGAGTACCCCCAATTATAGCACCCACCTAATCCGGCGATCTCATCAGGCCGGGGTCGGCGTGCCGGTCGAGGCAGCCATCATCGTTTCGCCCCGCTCGATGGGGGCTATTGCCACCGGACCTGCAGCGGCGATTTTTTTTACGACTTCGTCGCGGACCGTGACCAGCAGGTCGATCGACTGGCGGATCTGCTCCTCGGTGTGCGACGAGGTGATAAAGAACCGCAGCCGGGCGGCCGCCTCTTCCACCGCCGGGTGGAGGATCGGCTGGACGTTGACGCCCCGCTCGAACATGCCCATCGACAGGGCGAGCGCCAACCGCGAGTCGCCGGTGATGATCGGCACAATCGCCGTCCCATGCGCCGGGCCGGTGTTGAAACCCGCCTTCTTGGCGAGCGTCAGGAAGAGCTCGGAATTGGAGTGGAGCTTGGCGACCCGTTCGGGCTCGGCGTCCAAGAGCCGCAGCGCCGCGAGAGCCGCCCCCGTGTTCGCCGGCGAGACGCCGCCGGAGAAGACGAATGTCGGCGCCGTGTACTTGAGATACTCGATGATCTCACGCCGAGCGGCGATGTAGCCACCACAGCTGCCGAGGCCCTTGCTGATGGTTCCCATCCAGAGGTCGACACGGGTTGGGTCGACGCTCCAGAACTCGCTCATCCCGCGGCCGGTGGGGCCCATGGTGCCGATCGAGTGCGCCTCGTCGATCATCAAGTACGCCTTGTGCTTCTCCTTCAGATCGACGAAGGGGCGGATGTCGGCGTAGTCGCCATCCATGCTGTAGACGCCTTCGATGACGATCAGCACCCGGCGGTACTCGTGACGGTACTGCTCCAGTAGCTTGCCGCACGCGTCCGCGTCGTTGTGCGGGAAGGCCCGCCGCAACGCGCCGGAAAGCTTGCAGCCCTGGATGATGCTGTTGTGCGCCAGCGCGTCGTGCAAGATCAGGTCGCCCGGCCCGAAGAGGTGGCCGATGACCGACTCGTTGGTGCAGTGACCGCTCGCCATGATGATGGCGTCGTCGACACCAATGAAGTCGGCGATCGCCTTCTCCAGCTCGCGGTGGATCGTCTTCTCGCCCGACACGACCCGGCTGGCCGAGGTGCTCGCGCCGAACTGTTCGAGAGCTTGCTGACCGGCGTCGATGACGGACGGCTCGCCCGACATGCCGAGATAGTTGTAGCTGCAGAAGTTGACGTACTGCTTGCCACCGATCGTGGTGGTGTCGGCGGTGATCCCCTCGTGCTGCGAGAAGTACGGGTTCTTAAGCCCCGAAGCGGTCGCCAATTCCATCGTCTGCTTCAGACGCCGGTACTCGGGCGACTCGGCGAACAGGTAGTCGGCCGCCGGCACCTCATTGGGCGAAGTCGCCCGGGTCGCCGGGGTCGTGGGGGGAGCGCTGACGGGTTGGCCGTTGGGTAGGTCCGCGCGTAGCGGGGCCTGCGGGGTCGGCACGCCATTGGACTCCCCCGGCAGACCCCCGGAGAGCTCGTTCAAGAGGCAGACCTGCACCTGCGCGACCACGTCGCGGCAGGTCTCCATCGAAAGGATCGCCTCTTCGGTGAATCGGCCACCAAACTCTTGTTCGAGTGCGGCGACGATCTCCATCCGCTCGAGCGAATCGAGCCCCATGCCGGCGATGTCGGTGTCGAGCGAAAGGTTGACCGCCCGCTCCTGGGCGACGCTCCGGACGACGTCCATCACCCGCGGGGCGATGTCGCCTGCCGGGGCTAGACCGGCGCCTTCCGGCTTCGGCGGCGTGTTGGCCTTGGGTTTGCGCTCGGATGTCAAACGCTGAATCGGATCGCGGCGGCGGCGGTCACGGAGCACTTCGACCGAGCCGTCGGGCTTGCCGAGGGCGACCACGTCGAGCTCGCCCGCCTCGTAGGCGAGACGACAGGCGTGCCGTTGGATCTTGCCGCTAGAAGTCTTGGGGATCGAGTTCGGCTTGATCAGCACCACCTCGCGCGGGCTGACCTCGTGGACTTTGCCGAGCTGGCTGCGGATCGCGGCGCAGACCTCGTCGAAGTCGGCGTCGCGGTTGCGGCCGGCTTCCTGCACGATCACCAGTTGTTCGGCGCCGTCGGAGCCGACGGCGAACGCCGCTCCTGCGCCGACCGGCAAATCGTCGTGCGACTGCCCGACGGTGACCTCGAGGTCTTGCGGATAATGATTGACGCCCCGAAGGATAATGAGGTCTTTCAGACGGCCATTGACGAACAGTTCGGCCTTGCCATCGTCGCCGACATGCAGGCAACCCAAGTCGCCGGTACGCATGAACGGGCCACGCCCGTCGGCAAGGTGGGCGCGGAACGTCTCGCTGGTCGCGTCCTCACGGCCCCAGTAGCCCTGCGCGACACTAGGTCCGCGGACCCAGATCTCACCGACGTGGCCGGGGAGTTGTTCGGCCAGGGTTTCGGGATCGGCGATCACCATCTCTTGATCGCGGTCACAGTGCCCCGAGCTGACCAACCGCACCGACCCCTCGGCGCCGTCAGCGACCGCCTGGGCGACGCCGGCGTTCAACTTGGCGGTGTCGAATGAACGGATCGGCGGCGGGAGCCATTTGTCCCCCCCCGTCACCATCAGCGTCGCCTCGGCGAGGCCATAGCAGGGGTAAATCGCCTCGGGGCGGAAGCCGCACGGCGCGAACGCCTTGGTGAATCGCGCGATCGTCTCGGCCCGGACCGGCTCGGCGCCGTTGAAGGCGATCTGCCATTGGCTGAGGTCGAGCGACTTCTTTTCGGCGTCGGTGATCCGCTCGACACAGAGGTCGTAAGCGAAGTTCGGCCCGCCGCTCATGGTGGCGCCGGTGTCGGACAGCGCCCGCAACCAGCGCAACGGCTTTTGCAGGAAGTGGGTCGGCGTCATGACGTGCGTCGGCCGGCCGAAGTAAATCGGCTGAAGGATGCCGCCGATGAGCCCCATGTCGTGGTACAGGGGGAGCCACGTCAGACCGACGCCGTCGGGCGAAGCCTGGTAAGAGCGCGAGATCAGCTTCGTGTTGTGGAGCAGGTTGCCGTGGCTGACCATCACGCCCTTGGGCATGCCGGTGCTGCCCGACGTGTACTGCAGGAACGCCAGCGTCGCGGGCTCGACCGCCGGGTCGCGCCAGTTGGCGGCGTCGTCCTCGCCGAGCTCACGGGTGCACTTCCACTCCAGCTCCGCCAGGTCGGGCATCTCGGAGAGCAGCGGCTCGATCCGCGACCGCACGTCGTCGGTCGTCAGGCAGATCCGCGGGTGGCAGTCGCCAATAATCGAGCGGATCCGCTCGAGGTTGCGGTTGCGGCGGGGCGGGTAGGCCGGCACGGCGACGACGCCCGCGTAGAGGCACCCGAAGAACGCCGCAATGAACTGCTGCCCCGACGGGTACAGCAGCAGCGCCCGCTGGCCCGACAGGCCGCGACGCTGGAGGTACCCGGCGATCGCCCGGGCGCGGGCGTCGAGCTGGGCGTAGGTCAAATGCTCGCGCTGCTGTTCCCCATCAACCAGGAAGGTGAAAGCGCGTTGCAGCGGCATCGTTGTGGCGCGCTGGCGTAGCAAGCCCACCAGGTCAACGATGTCGGGCGTCAGCCCGTAATTAGCGGCAGGGTCGTAGTTGGTCACGGCGTTCTCTTCGTGCGGACAGGCCTTGCCCCCCACGCGTCGCGTGGGATCGGCAGTCGCTCGGGAGGCGCATTAAACTGGATGGCTTGGGCAATATCCAGCGGTTGCATGCGGATGGCCGCAGACGGCGAGCTGACTGCGGGGGGCTCTTCAGCCTGGAATCGTCCGTTCCTACGCGGCATCCCGGAGCTTGTTTCGCTGCTAGCAGCGAGAATCTCGCGGCCCCGCCCCTGCGGCCGGCTTAATCCGCACGCGCTCCGTAGCCGGGCGCAAAAAGGGGGCAACCGGCGAAGAAAGGATCCAACCGGGCGCAAAAAAAAGAGGGGCGGGCCGTTTTTTGGCCCGCCCCCCGTTTGGAAGCGTCATCCATGAGTTCGCCGTGGCTCGGCGACGTAGCCGCTTAGTGCCGCAGCTCGACGCCGAAAGTCAAACCATTGGTAAACAGGTCGCCCTTGCGGTCATAGATGCCGAAGTCGGGGGCGTTCCACGCGGTCGCCGTGCTACCGCGGTGGATGTTGCCAACGTACTTGGCGGTATATCCAGCCTGCAGAGAGATCGATTCGGCGATCCGGTACTGCAGCTGAGCACGCAACTCGGCGACCGGCGAGAACTCGTCGAAGCGATCTCCATCGACGCTGGTGGTCGTCCGGGCCACTGCCGAGCGGTTGAGGGCGCCCGGGATCGCCTCTTCGCCGAAGATCCCATACTGGTCGGCATCGACGATGTTGTAGCCCATCATACCGCGGCCCTCGAGGACGAAGTTCCAGGGACCGTCGCGGCGGGTCCACTTCAAGCCGACTTGGGGGCCGACGATCTGATTTTGCAGATCGGTCTCGACCGTCGTCCGGCCGAGGATGCTTCCCAAGCCGCGGAAGTAGAACTCGTCCCTGACGCTGAGGAACCGCACGCCGTAGGTCAGTCGGAGGTCGTCCCAACGGCCCTGCTGCATCTTGTGACGGGTCGAGAGCTCATGCATCCGCATCAGCTCGACGCCGTCGATCTCGGTCCGGTTGCGGACCGTCACCTGATCGAAGAAGACGTTGAAGGTGTGCAGGTCGCCAAAGTTGTTGATGATGCCGATGATCTCACCCGGCTCGATGACGCCGTCACCGTCGATGTCAGCGAGGACTCGGAAGACGCCCGCCTGCCCGTTGCCGTCAAGATCGTCCGGCTGGCGGACCTGTTCGTTGACGTTGACGTTTTGGTTGTTGCCGCCCGCGCCGTCCTCCACTTCGAGGACGATCCCCGCCAATGCCGCATTGAAGGCGACCAGGGCGTTGTTAACGGCCGCGATCTGGCCGTCGAGCTGGTTCGGTGGGACCATCCCGGCGTTCGCCGCTGCGAGCACATTCTGAGCGGCTTGCAAGGCGGCAATCGAATTGAGGGCGTTCCCGAAGAAGATGCCGAGTGTTACTTGGTCCTCTTCATCGAGACCTCCGATGATCGTACCCGCGGAGTTGACCTCGTTGAGCATGATGGCCAACAAAGAGTCGAGTGCTGTCTCGTTCGGGTCCACGGTTGGCGGATCGCTCGCCTCATCGTCGTAGTCTTGGATAGCGATGATGGCGTCATCGATCTCGACACGCGTGGCGCCGGGGTTGTTCCCAATGTCAACCACACTCAGATCGCTTTCTACGGTACCGTAGTTGCCGACGTACATGATCGGGCCCGTCGTCGTGCCGACGCCGGCGGAGTTGTCGAAGTAGTCGCGGTACCCGTCGAGGAAGTCGGGGGTCGGCAGGTTGAAGTTCACCGCCACGCTACCGAAGCCCAGGGCGAAGAGGTCGACCGCGCCAAGCTCGCCGTCACCGTCGCCGATGCCGTCGCCGTTGTCATCCTGCAGATCGCTGAGGAAGTAGGGGTCGGGACCATAAACGTCGGTGCCCGACTGGCTCGTGTAGGGCCCCGCCTCGCCGGCGCCCCAGGTGCCGCCGGCCGTCGACTCGGGGCCATCGAGGATCTCGACCATCCAGCCCCGCTCGCCGTCGCTGTACCCGAAGGCGTACCGCTCACCCCAGGCGAAGCCGGCGTCGGGCAGCGCGTCGCGGATGCCGTTGCGTACTTGGTAGGGAGTCGGCTCGCCACCAACACGCACCTGTAAGTTGGCGTCAATGTTAGCTTGGAGATTATTGAAATCACTAATCGCGGTTTCGAGCTGAGCGACCGTCGCAAACGGCGCGGTATTGAATGTCATCGTGACGTCATCCGACAGCGAATCCGTTCCTTTCGTGTTGGCGATCACGAACTGGATGCCGCTGTATTCGAGGTTTTCTTGCAGGTTGTCGATGAAGTCGAGCGCTTCGACTTGCTGGAGGGCCAAGAGCGCCAAGGGGTTGCTCGGCGCCCGGTAGATCCGCTCGCTATCGACCGTCAGGCCCTCGTGGCCAATCTCGACCTTGGGGTTGATCGTCGCCCAGTAGAGCTTGTCCATCGACGCGAAATACCCCGCGTCGCGGCGGGGCATCTGGCCATCGATGTCGAGCTCAACGGGCTCGAACCAGCGGAGGTCGTTGTGTTCAACGATTCCCGCGGCTCCGTAGGCTTGCGCCCAGCAAGAGGCGGTCGGCGTCAAAACGCCACCGAGGGCGGTGGCTGCCAGTAGGCAAATTCGCGAGGCGGACATCGGCTTCCTCAGCACGGGCTATTTCGCTCGGATTAAGTCGCGAAAAGGGCAGGCGCACGTCGCTTACGCGGCGGCTCCCGGTTCTTTCTGTGCTATTCGTATCGGTGAGGCCGGTCGCAACAGTTGAGGAGCAGTGGCAAACCTTGCCGGTTTTTTCGGTCCTACCGACAGCCAAGCCCCCCGCTCTCTGGGGCGAGCGATCAAAGACCGACCGCGTTTTTTCCGCCACTACCGCGTAGAGTGGTAGAAACAGAGGGAGCTCCCGCTCCGCTAGCACGAACCAGAGGTTTGCTGTGCGAATCGAACGCCGAGGCCTTCAAATAATCGCCGTAACGACGCCGCTGGCGGTGCTGGCGCTGGCGGCGTCCGCATCGGCCCAGCGGCCGAGCCCCGCGGCCGCCCTCCCTGCCAAGCCGCTCGAGGCGGGCCTGGCCGACGAGGAGTGGGTCCGTTCCCAACGGGACGACTCCGGCCAGGTCACCAACCTGCAGACCGCCATCGGCCGCTACGAAGGGACCCCGCCGGGGGCGTCGGCGCCAGTGCGGGTCGATCTGGTGGGGGCGATCCACGTCGGCGATCACGACTACTACCAGGAGCTCAACCGGCGTTTCAGCGGCTACGACGCCGTGCTCTATGAGCTGGTCGCCCCGCAAGGGACGGTGGTCCCCCGGGGGGGCCGGGTCGGCAGCGACAACCCGCTGGGGGCGATGCAGAACGGCATGAAGGGGCTCTTGGCCCTCGAACACCAGCTCGAAATCGTCGACTACACACGGCCGAACTTCGTCCACGCCGACATGTCGCCCGAGCAGTTATTCGCGACGATGGAAGCCCGCGACGAGGGGATCCTCAAACTCTATTTCCGGATGGTCGGTCAGGGGATCGCCGAACAGACCAAGGCGGCCCAGAAAGGCGAGTCGGCCGAGTTCGACCTGATGCGTGCGATGTTCTCCAACGACCGCCCTCGGCGGATGAAGATGGCTATGGCGGGCCAGCTGACGCAGCTCGAAGGCCTGCTCACCAGTTTCGGCGGCGAGAAAGGGACCACGCTTATCCACGAGCGGAACCGCACCGCGATGGACGTCCTGGCCAAGGAGATCGCAGCCGGTAAGCGGACAATCGCCGTTTTCTACGGCGCTGGGCACTTGGTCGATATGGAAAAAAGGCTCCGCGAGCGGTTCCACCTGCGGCAAACGGGCAAAGAGTGGCTCACCGCCTGGGACCTGACCGAATAAGAATCGGCGAGCCGCCCAGCCACTGGCCTGGGGAGGTCTCGCCCTCCGCGATTTTGTCTGTTAGATTGCGGGGCTTGCTATCCGTGTCTCGCAGGCTCTCCGTGCCTACCGGGCAACCAATTTAAGCAGTCAAGGAACCTCCGATGGCCAAACCAGGTCGCCGAGTCAAGAAAGCCAACCACGGCGCCCGCCCGGCGTGCAGCCGTCCCCGCAAGTCGCGCCGTCATAAGGTAAAGACCTAATCGGCCCGGCCGCTGGTCTTGCTCGTACGCACCGTGTCCCCTCGGATCGGAGGCCCGCCTTGTCGGCCAAGGACCCGATACTCGACCCGCTGACGCTCGATTTCGAGCGTCCTCTTGCGCGCCTCGAGGATATTCGCAAGCTGATCCCCCAGCGGGACGCGATCGAACAGCTCACCGCCGTCGTCTACGAGAACCTCGAGACCAACACGGTCGCGGGCTATCGAGACGTCACCGACGGCGAGTTCTGGGTCAGCGGCCACATGCCGGGCCTGCCGCTGATGCCGGGCGTCATCATGTGCGAAGCGGCCGCCCAGTTGGCGTCGTTCTTCGTCCAGCGGAACGACCTGTTGGGCTGCGAGATGGTCGGCTTCGGCGGCCTCGACGAGGTCCGCTTCCGCGGCACGGTGGTCCCGGGTGACCGGCTCGTCATCATCAACCAGATGATCCAGGTCCGTCGCGGCCGGATGATCCGCGCCCGCTTCCAGTGCTTTGTCGGGAGCGGGATCGTCTGCGAAGGGCAGCTGATTGGCGTGCCGATCCCGGTCGAGGCGCTCCGCGCCTCGGGGCTGGGTGGCTCGACAAGGCTGGGTGGCTCGACCACTTGATGCGTCCCGCCGCCGGAACGGGACGCCACGCCGCTCGCGAGCGGTTAGCATGAGGGGCGTGCCCCGCCCGAGTGAGCCCCCTGCCCGCTCCTAGCCGCCCAAGCGCCGATGCTGTTCCCCCTCTACGACCGCAATCCGCACGCGCGGACGCCGATCGTCACGCTGGTCTTGATCCTCGCCAACGTGATCTGCTTCTGGGTCTCGACCCAGCAAGGCCCCGGCGGCTTCGCCAAGACGGTATACGAACGGGGCTTCGTCCCGCAACGGCTGACGCGGCTCAACGACCCGCAGCCGGTGATCGCCCAACAGAAGCTGAACGACAAGCAGGTGATGGTCGTGCAGCTCTCGACCAAAGCGGAAGAGGTCTATCCGACGCTGATTTCGATGATGTTCTTGCACGGCGGCTGGCTCCACCTGATCTCCAACATGTGGATGCTGTGGGTCTTCGGCGATAACGTCGAGGACCGGCTCGGGCGGTTCGTTTACCCGTTCTTCTACATCGTTGGGGGCTTGCTGGCGGTGCTCGCCCACTGGGCGATCGCCCCGATGAGCACCCAACCGGTGATCGGCGCGTCGGGCGCTGTCGCCGCGGTGCTGGGGGCATACGCCGTCACGTTCCCCGGCGCGAAGGTGCGGACCCTCATTTTTGTCGGCTTCCCGTTCCTGTTCGACCTGCCGGCGCTCTTGGTGCTGGGCGCTTGGTTCTTGCTCCAGACCATCGCCGGCGTGCAAGGCCTCGGCGCCCCAGCCGACATCGAGGCTTCGGTCGCCTTCTGGGCCCACATCGGCGGCTTCGTCGCCGGCGTGGTGCTGATGCCCCTGCTGACCGTCGGCGCCCACCCGCCCGACAAAGACTGGCGGACCGAATCCCGCGAGATGTTTGAATTCTGAAGAGCGTTCAGCCGTCAGCTTTCAGCGATCAGCTGAAGAAACTGCTGACTGCTGACTGCTGACCGCTGACCGCTGACCGCTGACCGCTTGATCTCTATGGGCCGCCGCGCCGTACGCAACATCCATCAAGGGCTCGACCTCACCGGCAAGCTGCTGGAGTTCGACGAACTCCCCAATCCGTGGGAGAACGCCGCCAGCTTGTTTGACGTTGACCGGCCGCTCGAGATTGAGATCGGCAGCGGCAAGGGGTTGTTCCTGCGCCAAGCGACGAGTTGGCGTCCCGAGCACAACTTCGTCGGGATCGAGATCGCCTATAAGTACGCCCGCTACGCCGCCGCCAACCTGATTCGCGACGGCCGCACCAACGGCGTTGTGGTCGCGGGCGACGGGCTGCGGGTCTTCCGCGAGCTGATCCCCGACGCGTCGCTCGAAGCGGTGCACGTCTATTTCCCCGACCCGTGGTGGAAGGCGCGCCACCGGAGACGACGTGTCCTCAACGAAGCGTTCCTTACCGACGTCGGGCGCACGCTGCGGCCCGGGGGGGTGTTGCACTTCTGGACCGACGTCCAGGAGTATTATCTGACGACGCTCGAATTGATCGACGAGCTCCGCGCCCAGCCGACGCCGCTGCCGCTCGACGGACCGCACCCGGTGCCAGAGCCCGCCCCCAGCGAACACGACCTCGACTACCTGACGCACTTCGAGCGCCGCACCCGGCAGAATGGGGAGCCGGTGTACCGGTCGGAATTCAAGAAGATCTGAGCCATGATCTCCGCCGCCGAGAGCGCCACCCACGCCGATGATGTCGCCACCTTGGCGGCGGCGTTCTTCGCCCCCCCCGCGGAGCTAGGCGACCTGCGACCGGTCGGCGCCGATGACCTGCCGGCGGACTATCTGACGCTGCTGGCCCATTCGGGGCACATGACGGTCACGCTCGAGGCGTGGCACGAGTCGCTGGTCGATGTGGCTGTCGCTGGGGAAGTCCGCGAGCCGGACCGCTACGCCCGCCACAGCCTGCTCGCACGCCGGAGCGACGGGCGGGTCGTCCAGTCGGGCATCATGCGGATCGACCTGACGGGCCTCCCTGAGAGGGTCCGACAAGCCGTCGAACTGGGCGAAACGCCGCTCGGGCGTATCCTCATACGGAGCAACCTGTTACGGGAGGTGGAACTGCTGGCCCTCTGGCGGATCGCCGCCGGGCCGATGCTGGCAAAAGAACTCGCTATCGCCCCCGGAACGGTGATCTACGGCCGCTCCGCACGGATACTAGTAGAGGGCCGCCCCGCCGTCGAACTCCTAGAAATCGTCCGCCCCTAAAGACTTACTAACCACGAAGGAACAAGGGAACGAAGGAATTGGAAGCGAAGTATCGACTCTTCCCTAGTTCCTTCGTTCCTTTGTGGTTCAAGCAATGAGCCCAAAGAAAGACTCGTACGACTGCGTCGTCCTTGGCGCGGGCCCCGCCGGTTGCGCGGCCGCGGCTCTGGTGGCGAAGGAAGGCTTCTCAACCCTGCTCGTCGAACGCGAACAGCTGCCGCGCGAGCATGTCGGCGAGTCGCTGATGCCCGAGAGCTACTGGACGTTCGAGAAGCTCGGTGTGCTGCCGAAGCTCGAGGCGAGCCGCTACGCCAAGAAGGTCGGCGTGCAGTTCGTCGACGCCAGCGGCCGCGAGTCGAAGCCGTTCTTCTTCCGCAGCCACTTCGATCACCCCTCGAGCGAAACCTGGCACGTCGAGCGGGCCGACTTCGATCAGATGCTGTTCGACAACGCCACTGAGAAAGGCGCCGAGTGCGTGCAGCGAACGCGCGTGCTCGAGGTGCTCTTCGACGGCGACCGCGCGACCGGCGTGCGGCTGAAGGCGGCAGACGGCGAGCGGACGGTCTCGAGCCGGGTTGTTGTCGACGCGACAGGCCAGTCGTCTTTGATCGCCAACCGGCTAGGCCTCAAGCAGATGAACCCCGACCTCAAGAAGGCGGGCATCTGGCGCCACTACCGCGGCGGCGAACGTGACGAGTCGGGCGGCGGCGTCAAAACCATCATCTCGCACACCCGCGACCAGAAGTGCTGGTTCTGGTACATCCCGCAATTCAACGACATCGTCAGCGTCGGTTGCGTCGGCGACAGCGACTACCTGCTGAAGGGTCGCGGCACCCCGGCCGAGGTCTTCGACCAGGAGCTCAGCAACTGCCCCGGCGTGACCGAGTATCTCACCGGCGCCGAGGCGATGGACGACCTGGCCGTCGCCAAAGAGTTTTCGTACACGACCAAGCAAGCGGCCGGCCCGGGCTGGACGCTGGTCGGCGACGCCTGGGGCTTCATCGACCCGGTCTACTCGTCGGGCGTTTACTTCGCGATGAAGTCGGCCGACATGGCGAGCGAGTGCGTCGTCGACGCCCTCCGCGCGGACGACTGTTCGGCCGAGCGGCTCGGCGCCTGGGCGCCGACGTTTGCCGAAGGGACCAAGTGGGTCCGCAAACTGGTGAACGCCTTCTACTCGGGCTCGTTCCGCGTCGGCAAGTTCGTCCAAGAGCACCCGCAACACGCCGGCCCGCTGACGGACCTGCTGGTGGGCAAGATGTTCAGCCCCGAAATGCCGGCCCTCTTCGCCGACCTCGACCCCTGGCTAGAGCGTGCGAAGGCGATGGACGCAATGGATGACGACGAGCCGGTCGCGGCGATGGCGTAATCCACGGCCCACGGACAAGCGATTCACCACGACGGACACGACGAGCACGACGGCCCGCCCGACGTGGCCTCGCCATTCATCGATTGCTCCGTAAAGAGCCGGTCCCAGTTGTTGACCGTCGTGTCCTTCGTGCCCGTCGTGGTTCAAATCCCCTCGCCGAAAAGCGGGACGCGGATCATCGTGGATTAAGCGGAACATCGCGGATGACTTGCAATGGGCAAGAATCCGCCTACATCACGTGGTCGCTCTTCATCTGTAGTTAGGCAGCGATGCCCACTATGATTGTTGGGTGCCCGCCGCCTCGTTGATCGCCGTCGATCCCAGCCAAGCCGGGGCGCCACGCGTCAACATCTTTGTGCACGGCTACCGCTCGATGGTGTCGCCCGCCGACGTCGAGGCGGCGCGACTCCGTGTCCAGCAGACCGGCGTTGCGGGCGAGAGCTACCTGCTCCGCTGGATGGCGGGCCGCTGGAGCGACTCGGCGACCGTCGCCGGACTGCGGGCCGCCTACAAGGCGACCCGCTTCCGCTACGCGCTTACGCCGTGGGCGCTGCTGGTCGACGCCGGCGTCATCGGCCTGCACGAGGCCGCCCAGTTCAAGGTCATGGAACGGAAGGCCGAGGTCGTTGGCCGGCGCCTCCCGGCCTTGGTGGCCGAGATCGCCGAAGGGCGTCCGGTCAATTTCATCGGGCACTCGCTCGGGGCGCGGGTCATCCACCACGCGCTGGCGCACGCCCACTCGGCCGACTTGACGATCGACGACGTGGTGCTCCTCGCCGGCGCCGCGGACCTCAACGCCGAGGACTGGGAGCGGTGCGTCCGTCAGCTACGCGGCAAACTCTACAACGCTTATTCGCCGAGGGATCGCATTCTGCGAATGACGCCCGACGTGCGGCGCCGCGTCGGCAGCCGGCCCATGGCGCCGGTCGTGATTGACGGCGAAGAGAAGCTGGTGAACATCACCTGCCCGGAGGTGGCCCACGTCGCGCACTGGACGCGGCTCCCCGAGTTGTTGCAGCGTGTCTGGCCGCACTGCGGCGACGTCGTCGAATCGAGTAAGACGGAGCGCAATCTGTAATTGCGATTCGACAAGAAATCCCCCTCCACTTGATGGGGAGAGTCGGGGAGGAGGATTAAGTAGCGACTCCCTCGCAAGTCCCTCTCAAGGGGCGCAATGGGAATGCCCGCACGATCGAGCAAGACCAGCGCTGCTTTGGATTGCGATCGGCTTCGGCGCAAAATAAAAGCCGCTCCCGACCCGAGGGTCGGAAGCGGCAGTCGTTCGTGTCTTAGCTATCCGGGCTCAGAGAACGCGGACGTGCTCAGCGCGGGGTCCCTTCGGGCCTTGGCCGGCCTCGTAGGAAACCTTCTGACCCTCGCGGAGGTCGTCGTAGGCGACACCCTCAACGCTCGAGTGGTGGAAGAACATGTCGTTGCCGGTGCCGGTGTCGATGAAACCGAAACCCTTGTCAGTCAACCGCTTGATCGTGCCTTCAGCCATTACTACTTATCTCGTGATCTTAAAAAAGGTGGGCGGCGCTTCCCGGGCCAACTGAGCCCGACTGCCATCCCGTGCAAGGCCTGAGAGTAGCGACTTCAAGGCCAAATCCCTCCAAGTAAATGGCAGAAAAGCAAGAATCGTCCGTTTTCGGGGGGTTCAGGGGGGAGGATGGCGCGATTCTCGGGCTCAATTGTTGCCAGAGCCCGCCCCGCTTCCCCCGGCGCCCGCCCCGCCGCTAGCACCCGCCCCGGCGCCTCCGCCGCCAATGCCGGACCCGGCGCCCGCTCCCCCGGAGCCGATTCCCGTCCCGACGCCGGCGCCGCCTGTCCCGACGCCACCCGTCGCGGCGCCTGCGTTGGGCTGGCCGGCCGGCAGGTTACGGTTGCCGCCAAACGCCGTTCCAGCCGCGGCCCCGCCGTTGGGCAGATTGCGGTTGGCGCCGGGACCCGATGCGGCCGCCGCCGACATGAACTGCTGCCGTTGCAACTGCAGGAGCTGTTGTTGTTGAGCCCCATTGAGATTGCCCGACTGAGCCGCCCGCTGCAGCGATTGCAGTTGTGTCGGTGAGAGCTGCCCGCCCGAACCGACGGCGCTGTTCTGACTGGTGTTGTTCGTGGCGGCTGTGAAGGACGACAGTTGCTCCAACGCGCCGAGCCGGCGCGTCTGTGCCGGGTTGAGTTGGCCGCCGTTCTGCTGGATCTGGCGCAGCCGCTGCATTTCGGCGCCGAGACGACTTGCGAAGGGCGGGTTAGGCTGCTGACCAGTGGTCGCTGCATCGCCGATTCCTGAGCCGGGCGCCGCGACCCCTTCGCCGGGAGCGTTGCCGATGCCGCTACCAGGAAGCTGCTGACCGCGCTCGTTGGGAGATCCCTCGGTGGGCGACGTCGGCGTGCCCCCTTCGCCGGGACGGTACCACCGCGATCCGTTCGTCGTTGCGTTACCCGCGGGTTGGCCGTATCCGCCGCCGTACCCGAGGCCGCCGAGCCAACCGGAACCGAGAAATACTGTACCGAGTTCGTTCATACGCCGTTGGTCGTCGGCGTTCAGCTCTCCCTGCTCCGATTGACGGAGGAGTTCGAGATACGCCTCAACCTGTTCGGTGCTCGCGCCAGATGCCTGGCCGTCGGCGGGCGTCATCACTTCAGGTTCTGGCGACAGCTTCTCGTCAATCGCGTCCTCCGACCGTTCCTGGAGCTTCCGCAGGCTCTTCGGTGATCGACCGGCGCCGGGCAACTCGGTGGTTCGCTCGCGGTCGCCACGCTTGTAGACGACGCGGATCGTATCGCCCTTGTAAGTCGATTCGGCGATCTTCCGCGTCTCTTCAAGGAAGGCTTCGTAGGGAACTTCTCGGACGTCGTTGATCGCCACGAGATAATCGCCTTCCCGGAGGCCCGCCTTCCAGGGTCGCGACGATGGTTCAACCGCCGCGATATAGGGCTGCTCGCCGTCACGTTTCTCGAGGGTTAATCCGTAGATCGGCGCCTGAACGTCACTGGCGATCGCCGCAGAGTCGGCGTTATTAACCACGGGGGCAACTGCCGCCTGCGTGTCGGGCGACCGCTCTGGCTCCTGCGCGATCAACTGCGCAACGCCTATTAGGAGAGTAAGGAGGGCGGCTGCAATCAAACTGGCGGGGAAAACGTCGTTGGTAGTGCCGGATGACATGAGGGGGTTCCTTTCTCTGGGGAATTAGGAGCGAACCCCTTAGGAGCAACCCCTGTGCCGCTCCAGCTCTCCTCGCCCGCACGAGCGATACGACCGGAGCCGCCCGCTTGCCGGTCGAGACTCAATCAGCCTTCGCGGGTCAGGCTTCGCGGGCGGCGGCCGATTCAACCGCCTGCCGCAGAGAGCTCGACACCCGGCTGCAGGCCTCGGCGTACTCCGTGGTCCGCCGGAACGACTCGTCGCGGGGGTGTGGCGCCGCGATGGCGGCTTCGTCGAGCACCCGCCCCGGCCGGGCCGACATCACGACGACCCGCTGCGATAGAAAGACCGACTCGTAGACGCTGTGCGTGACGAAGATCCCGGTCCAGCGTTGCTCACCCCACAGCCGAAGAAGATCGTCGTTCAGCCGCGAACGGGTGATCTCATCGAGCGCGGCGAACGGTTCGTCCATGAGCAACACCTTCGGGCGGGTCACCAAGGCCCGGGCAATCGCGACCCGCATCTTCATCCCGCCCGAGAGCTGCCGGGGATAGGCGTCGCGGAAATCGCTCAGACCGACCAACGCGAGGGCTTCGTCAACGCGGTCTTGGGCGGCGACGCGGCTTTCGCCCCGCAAGCGGAGCGGCAGATAAACGTTCCCCCAGACGCGGGTCCACGGGAGCAGGGTCGGCTCTTGAAAGACGACGGAGACCTCGCGAGCGTGGCTCTTGCGGAGGTCATCGGCCCAACAAATCTGACCCGCGGTCGGCTGGGCCAATCCGGCGATCAGCCGCAAAGCGGTGCTCTTGCCGCAACCGGACGGCCCGACGAGGGAGAGAAACTCGCCACGGGCAACCGCAAGGTCGAGCCCCGCCAGGGCGGTCGCCCCCCGGGGGAAGGTCTTCTCGACCCCTACGAGTTCGACGAGGGGCTTGATGACAGGCTCAGCGGCGGGCATGCGGCGGGCTTACGGCGTGGCGGGACAATCCCCTCTCGTCTGGCACCATAGCCGCCCGATCGCCCTGCGGTTAGGCCCACGGGCTGTGGCTCGACCCGCCGGCCGGCGCCCGGCAGAATGGGTAAGAGCCCTCGGTATCTGGGCCACGACCACAGACCGCAATGCGACGGGCCGTGGCGGACAGGCAGTTCACAATCTCTTCACATTGCCTTCACAAAGAGCGTCTAAGCTATCGCCCACCAGAAGAGGAGCTTGCGCCCCCCTCCCCCCTTCGCTGCCCCCTCAAGAGAGCTAGAAAGACCGATGACTCAAGGCGGACCTCTCGCGACCCAACGCTTTGCCTTCGTTGCCGTCTGCGTCCTCGGCGCCGCGGTCGGCTGCGGACCCCGCGCCCAGAGCATCAAGATCGACGGGTCCAGCACGGTCTATCCAATCAGCGAAGCGGTCGCCGAATCGTTCCGGGGAGTACGGCCCGACATCCGCGTCACGGTCGGCCTCTCCGGCACCGGCGGCGGGATGAAGAAGTTCACGGCCGGCGAGATCGACATCTGCGACGCCTCACGCGGCATCAAGGACTCGGAGGTCGAGGCGCTGACCGAAGCGGAGGTCCCGTTCACCGAGTTCTCGGTCGCGTTCGACGGCATCGCCGTCGTGGTCCACCCAGAGAACGACTGGGTCGATAGCCTGACGGTCGAGCAACTCGCCTCGATCTGGCGCCCGCTCGACGACGCCCCGGTCAAGAAGTGGAACGAACTGAATCCGGCTTGGCCCGACGAGGAGATCAAGCTCTACGGCCCGGGGACCGACTCCGGCACCTTCGAGTACTTCACCGAAGCGATCGTCGGCGAGGCGAAATCTTGCCGCAGCGACTTCGCGGCCAGCGAGGACGACAACGTCCTGGTGACCAGCGTCTCAGAAGACAAGTACTCGCTGGGGTATTTCGGCTTCGCCTACTACGCCGAGAACACCGGCAAGCTCAAGCTGTTGGGCGTCGCCCAGGGCGAGGCCGAGCCGGTGCAGCCGTCGGTCGAAGCAATCCGTGACAACAGCTACGCGCCGCTCTCACGCCCGCTCTTCATCTATGTTCGCAACGACCTCCTGAACCGCCCCGCCGGCGCCGAGTTTGTTGAGTTCTACCTGGATAAGGCGGGTGAGATGGCCGCCGAGGTGGGCTACGTCGCGGTCTCCGACGACGTCGCCGCCGAGAACCTGAAGAAGTACCAAAAGGCTTTGGCCAAGTGACCCCTCGTCCTTTTGGACGGCGTTATGACTTCGGCAACTGATTCCACCGTCGCCCCCGCGCTCGGCTCGTCGAGCGAGGGTCGCATTGCGCGGCGCGGTTGGGAGGCGATCATCCACGTCTTCCTGGCCGCTTGCGCCGGGATCTCGGTGCTCACCACCATCGGCATCGTTGTCGTGCTGCTGGTTGAATCGCTGCAGTTCTTCCGTGAGGTCCCGCTCACCGATTTCCTGTTCGGCACGCAGTGGACGCCGCTGATCAAGCCCCAGCACTTCGGAATCCTACCGCTGCTGTGCGGCACCCTGCTGGTGACGGGAGGGGCGATCCTGATCGCCGCTCCGCTCGGGCTCGGCGCCGCGATCTATCTCAGCGAGTACGCCCCGCGGGCGGTCCGGGAGGTCGTCAAACCGCTGCTCGAGGTGCTGGCCGGCATCCCGTCGGTCGTCTACGGCGTCCTGGCCGTCACGACGGTCTCGCCGATCGTCCGCAGCCTCTTTCAATCGGACAGCATCTTCAACGCCCTGTCGGCGAGTATTGTCGTCGGGTTCATGATCCTGCCAACGATCATCTCGCTCAGCGAGGACGTGTTGCGGAGCGTCCCGCGTGACCTCCGCTCGGCGGCCTTCGCCCTGGGCGCGACCAAGTACGACGTCACCGCCAAGGTCGTCGTCCCCGCCGCCTTGTCGGGCATCATGGCGTCGTTCCTGCTGGCGATCTCCCGCGCCGTGGGCGAGACGATGGCGGTCACGCTCGCTGCCGGCGCCACGCCGCGGATGACGCTCAACCCGCTCGACAGTGTCCAGACGATGACCGCCTACATCGTACAGGTCAGTAAGGGAGACACCCCGGCTGGCTCGATCGAGTACCGCACGATCTTCGCGGTTGGGCTGGCGCTGTTCTGCAGCACCATGGCGCTGAATCTCATCGCCCAATGGATCCTCAGCCGCATGCGGGAGCAGTACGAATGAGCCGCAACGCCGACATCCATTCGCTCGAAATCAAACGCAGCTACCTCGGCTCAAGTCTGTTCGGCTGGCTCTGCGCGGCGGCGACCTACATCTGCATCGCGGTGCTGGTGGGGCTGCTGGTGACCGTTCTGGTGAACGGGGTGCCTTGGCTCAGCTGGACGCTGCTGACGTCGTTCCCGTCGCGAGACCCCGCCAAGGCGGGCGTCTTGCCGGCTCTTGCCGGGAGTCTCTGGCTGATCGGCATCACCGCCCTGGTGTCGATCCCCACGGGCGTCGGCGCGGCGGTCTATCTGGAGGAGTACGCCAATTCCAGCTGGTGGCGGAAACTCGTGCAGCTCAACATCTCGAACCTCGCCGGCGTCCCGTCGATCGTCTACGGCATCCTCGGCCTCGGGCTGTTCGTCCGCGCGATGTCGCTCGAACGGAGCGTCATCGCCGGCGCGCTGACGCTGACGCTCGTGGTGCTGCCGATCGTGATCCTTTCGACACAAGAGGCGCTCCGCGCCGTCCCCAGCACGATCCGCCAAGCGTCGTACGCGTTGGGGGCGACCCGCTGGCAAACGGTCTGGCTGCAGGTGCTCCCCGCCGCGCTGCCCGGCGTGATGACCGGAGTGATCCTCGCCATCGCCCGCGCCCTTGGCGAAGCGGCGCCGCTCGTGGCGGTCGGCGCCGTGGCGTTTGTGGCGTTTGTGCCGCAATCGCTCGGCGACGAGTTCTCGGCGCTGCCGCTGCAGATCTTTAACTGGGCCGAACGCCCCCAGGAAGAATTCCACGGCCTCGCCTCCGCGGCGATCGTCGTCCTGCTAGCCGTGCTGATCTTGCTCAACACCGGCGCCGTCCTCGTACGGGCCAAATACGGACGGAGGATCAAGTGGTGAGTCCTCTCAAGACGCGGTCCGGCACGGCCAGCGCGACCGACGCCACCCAGCATAACACCGAAGCGATGAGTAACACGGTGACCGACCTACGCCCAAAACCAACGCTCAAGGCGCCGGCGATCGATCCGACGCGGCCGGGCCGCTCGGCCGACGAGCTCGCCGACGCCCCCGCAAAGATCAACGTCGCCGACGTCGACTTCTACTACGGCGCCAAGCAGGCGCTCTTCGGCATCGACCTGGTCGTGCCCGAGCGGTGCGTCACGGCGTTCATCGGCCCCTCGGGTTGCGGCAAGAGCACGCTGTTGCGGTGCATGAACCGCATGAACGACATGATCGACGAGTCCAGCGTAAAGGGTTCGATCACGCTCGACGGCCAAGACATCTACGGCCCACGGGTCGACGTGGTCGAGCTCCGCAAGCGGGTCGGCATGGTGTTCCAGAAGTCGAACCCGTTCCCGAAGTCAATCTTCGACAACATCGCTTACGGCCCGCGCGTCGCCGGCGAGCGGAACAAGGCGCGGCTCTACGAGATCACCGAACGCTGCCTGCGTCACTCGGCCCTTTGGGAAGAGGTGAAGGACCGGCTCGACGACTCGGCGCTCGCCCTCTCGGGCGGGCAACAGCAACGGCTCTGCATCGCCCGCGCCTTGGCGACCGAGCCGCAGGTGCTGCTGATGGACGAGCCCGCCAGCGCGCTCGACCCGGCGAGCACCTCGCGCATCGAAGACCTGATCTTCGAGCTCAAGGATCAGTACACGATTGTCATCGTCACGCACAACATGCAGCAGGCGGCCCGCGTCAGCGACCAGACCGCCTTCTTCTTCGAGGGCAAGCTGATCGAAGCGGGCACGACGACCGACGTGTTCACCAACCCCACCAAGAAGCAGACCGAAGACTACATCACGGGTCGGTTCGGATGAGTGGTCGTTGCGCTGCGGGCAGTGGGCAGGTCTCACCGTCCATTGCTTAACACAACCGACGCTCCCCTTTTCCTACCCACTGCCGACCGCCGCCTGCCGACTTCACCATGTCCATCCACCTCGAACGCGACCTCGACGCCCTCGAACAGGACCTGCTCGCACAGTCCGCGCTGGTCGAAGAGATGATCCGGATGGCCTGCAAAGGGCTCTGCGAACGCCGGATCGGTTTGTCGGACGAACTGCTCGCCCGCGAGCCCGAGATCAACCGCCGCGAGGTGTTGATCGAGGAAGAGTGCCTCAAGATCCTCGCGCTCCACCAGCCGGTGGCGGTCGACCTCCGCCGGGTCGCGACGGTCCTGAAGACCAATGGCGATCTCGAACGGATCGCCGACCTGGCGGTCAACATCGGCGAGCGGAACGACGCCATCGCGGCGTTCCCTGAGCTGCCGCTGCCCGAATTCCTTGAGCGGATGGCCGACGCGGCGATCGCGATGGTGCGTGACGCGCTCGACGCCTTCGTCGAACTCGATGTCGCCGCCGCCCGACGCATCCGCCTGCAAGACGACGAGGTCGACAACCTCAACCGCCGGGTGATCGACCGCGTCTACGAGATCATCCGCGAGTCGCCCCACTTGGTGGAGCCCGCCCTGCACCTGTTCAGCGCGTCGCGCCACATCGAACGGATGGGCGACCACGCCACGAACATCGCCGAGGACGTCATCTACCTCGTCGAGGGCGAGATCGCCCGCCACCGCCGCGACCCCCACCCCGGTTCGGCCGCTTCGAACTTCACCGGCCAGTAGCCGACTTTTTCGCCGTCACGAATCGCCCCCCGGCGCCACCGCTCCCTTCCGAGAGACGACCGAACGATGGCCAAGGCAAAGATCCTTGTCGTCGAGGACGACCGTTCGCTTGCCGACGTGCTCGAGTACAACCTCCGCCAAGAGGGGTACGAGACCTACGTCGCCTACGACGGCCAAGACGGCCTCAACCAGTCGAAGCTCCGCGCGCCCGATCTGGTGGTGCTCGACGTGATGCTCCCCGTGATCGACGGCCTCGAGATCTGCCGCCGCATCCGCGCCGACCCGGTCACCAAAAAGCAGCTCGTGCTGATGCTCACCGCCAAGGGGGAAGAGACCGACCAAGTGGCGGGCTTCTCGGTCGGCGTCGACGACTATGTCGCCAAGCCGTTCAGCGTCCGGGTGCTGCTGGAACGCGTCAAGGCGTTGCTGCGGCGACTCGCCAGCCCGACCCAGCCGGGCGACATCCTCGTCAGCCAAGGGATCTTGGTCGACCGCGAGCGGCACCGCGTCACGGCCAACGAAGAAGTGCTCGACCTCACCCCCAGCGAGTTCGGCCTCCTCGAGGCGCTGATCCGCCAGCCGGGCCGCGTCTTCAGCCGCAGCGAGTTGATCGACGCGGCGCTCGGCGGCGACTCGTTGGTGCTCGAGCGGACGATCGACGTCCACGTCCGGGCGCTGCGGAAGAAACTCGCCGGCCACGCCGACCTGGTGGAGACGGTGCGCGGCATCGGTTACCGCTTCCGCGACCCGGCGGGCGTGCACAATTAGAAGTAGCAGCCGGTATTTGCCGCGATTGTTTCCGTGATGACGGCCCGCCCTGCCGAGTGCGTCGAACGATGAAGCCGACGCCGCTGTCGAACATCCGAAACGGACTGAGTTGAGCTGCACCCGACCCGGGTTGCGTTGGAGACGAATCTGCGTCGGGTGATCCACCGACGGCGGCTGTTCATCCGCGGCGCCACTTTGATTGCAAAAGCATCGTGAGAGCGAGGGTTGCGACAAGGCTCGCGGAAGGCTCCGGGACGGCGATGGAGGGCGTGGCCGCTGTCGCACCGAAGTTGTTTGCCCAGAGGTTGTAGCCGGCTGGGCTGCTGTCCGACGTATTACCGTCGCGCCACACGGTGTAGTCGGCCGCGTCAACCTTCCCGTCGCCGTTGTAGTCGCCGGTGATGTCGTCGGCGGGCAAGAACTGGAGGAAGGCGGAATTGGTGCGGGTGCCAACAGCGCGGTTGGCGAGGCTGTTGGTCAGGATAAGGTCGTATATGCCGGCGGACAGAGCGATGGGGCGGGGGATGGCGGAGGTGTAGTTGATGGCGTCCAAGCCGCTGGTGGCGATGAGGTAGTCGTTGCTGCCGCCGGGGACGGGTAGGAGGCTGAGGGAGCGTCCGCCAGAGAAGGGGCCATCGTTACCGGTTGCAGAGCCGCTGACGAAGAGGTTGGCGGGGGCGTCCAGGGTAAAGCGGAGTTCGAGTTTGGAGGAGGCGATTCCGCCGGACTGATCGCCAACGTCGAACATGGTGACAGAGAGGTCGACCTGGATGCGGTTGGGGGCGACGGTGACGTCTTGCGAGGCCCGTACTTCAAATTGGCCAAAGCCCTGGGTTTCGGAGCGGGAATACGGGGTGGCGCCCAAGGCGGGGCTGGAGGTGTTATTACGGAAGATATTGCTGGTGAAGGGTTGCTGAGAGTTCAGACGGATTTCGTGTTCGGCGGCGTAAGTGGTGATCGCGGCGGAAGCTTCGCCGGGCGCTCCGAGGGGACTAGCGGCAGCCAACGCAAAACAAAGCCACGGACAAACACGAATGCCGCGCAATACGCTATCGACTCGCATGACGTCTCCTAAACAAAAAGGCGACGCAACGAGGCGCCGCGCAACCCCATCAGATTAAGCCGTAAGTGTAAGTACTCGGCCGCATGCGGGCCATCTTTTATTGAACATGGGGTCCGGCCCACAAAGCCGTTCCTTGGAATGGCGTGCGATGAAGGGCCGGGCGCCGTGTCCATGTTCGAAACACTGTCGGGGTGTGTCGCCTAGGAGGATAAGCCGGCCCGCTAGACCTCCTGCTGCTTTGGAACCCCGCGAGGGCGTCGAACGATTCAGCCCATCAGGCTTTTTGCGTCTCGTCGTAGGGACGGAGCGCGGCAATAGTGAGGGATTGGGTACCGCTCACCAGCGCGTTGCGTCACACTGGCCCCACCGACCCGCTACCGCCGAATGGCGGGGCCCACGCAATGGTCCTTCGCCCACTGCCCGAGGGGGTCGCTAGCAACAACCCAAGTTCACGGATGCTCAAGCCCGTTTCCGACCGGTTCCGTTCTTCGGCGATGGTCGCCTTAGCTACGGTTACGCTCATCGCGTGCGCTACGGTCCTCGCCACGGACGTCACCGGCTGGCTGGTCGTCGAGAAGCACAACCCGATCACCGAGACCATCAGCAAGTTGGCGATCGGCAAGCAGTCCTGGATCCAAGACTACGGCCTCAACACCTTTGCCGCTGGCTTGGCGGCCTGCGCGGTAGGTTACTTCTTGTGGGACCTCGGCGGCTGGCGCCGGCGGACGGCGGCGGCGTTCTTGCTGCTCGGCGCCGTTGATGTGCTGGTCATTTCTGAGTTCGACCAGTACGCCGGCTTCGACGACCTCGGCGGGACGATCCACATGAGCTGCGTCTACATCCTGTACGCCTTGTTCGCAACGATCCCGATCCTGCTCGGCCTCGAACTGTCGCAAGTCGACCCATGGTACCGCAACGCCAGCGTGGCCTTCGCCTGCTGCTGGATCGTCGGTGGACCTCTCTACCTGTTCGCCACCCCGGGGTCGATCGACGTGGCCTGCTCCCCAAAAGCGGATCCAGGTGTTATGAGAGTCTCAACCGCCCCGGAGGGGCCTCAAGGAGACTCGCGATGTCAGAGAAGCGAAGGAAGCGTCACAGCGCGGAAGAAGTGGTGCGTAAGC
>NZ_SJPR01000005.1:257010-323081 GCF_007859955.1 Botrimarina colliarenosi | reverse complement strand
AGGAGGTTCCCGCAGGCGTAGCATCTGGCCGCGGCGGCACCTCCTGGATCAGCTGCGGAGGTGTCGTCGCTGAAGCTAGACCGACGCGGGTTCGCCGTGGCCGGAACTCGCCGAAACTGGTCCACCCGACCGCAGCTTTGATAGCGAACCGACTCGCATCGGCAAATCAGCGTTCGCAGCTCGCGTTGGCAACCCGCGATACGCCCACATGGGCATCTATTGGCGGTTCACTACCGTCCGGTCGAGCAGCGACGCCTGACCTGCGTAAGGCCTAAATCCGGCCTGCCGATCGCTCCGGGCGCCTTTGCTGTGAAGGCGCCAGCAATTGGCGCCGCTCATGTCGCCCTCGTGCAAGACTCGTCTTGACGCAATCTCCCGGCATGAATTACTAACCCCTTAGTAATCATCCCGCCGACCGGCTGTTCGATCGTCTCGGCGCTCCCCAATGGCCGCGTAAGCCAGCCCACCCGTAGCCCCGCACTCACTCTCTTCCGAGGATCTATCGTGGCAAGGAAGCCATTGCTCTGGTTGTCTGTCGCACTTGCGTTACCTGCCTGCAGCGTCCCGACCGTAGGCCTAGCGCAATCGACCGCGGTGACGCCGACTTCGGGCTATCAGGCCGGCGACCTGTACTTGCCGAGCAGCCGCGTCTACGCCCTTGTTGGTAAGACAGGCTTCGGGCACGAGCACGGCGTGACGGGCGGCCTGAAGAGCGGGCGATTGCTGCTTGGTGCGACTCAGGACGCCGGGGAGCTCGTCTTCGACATGACAAGCTTCACCGCGGACACCGACGCCGCTCGTCGTTTCGTGAGACTTGAAGGCGCTTCTTCGGAATCGACCCGCCAGCAAGTGACGGCCAACATGCTCGGGTCGGACGTGCTGAATGTGGCGAAGTTTGCCACTGCAAGGTACCGGATCGATTCGGCGGTTGAAGAGCTAGGCCAGGGAACCAACACGGCCCGTCGCTACCGACTGACCGGACAGCTCACTCTGCAGAGCGTGACGCGACCGCTGAGCGTGCTTGCGGAGGTGGATCTCAAGAACGGCTGGAATCGCGTTCGCGGCAGCTTCCGACTGAAGCAGACGGACTTTGGGATCAAGCCCTACACCAAGGCCTTCGGAGCCGTGGGCGTGGCCGACGAGATGACGGTTTGGGGCGAGTTCTGGGTCGCCCCTTCGGCCGGGCTTGCCCATCAGTCCGCCAATACCACCCGCTAGACCACGCTCTACCTGAAGACCGGATTCGATGATCGCCTGCCCCAATGTCCGCAAGGACGTGATCCGTCACCACTATGATGTCTCAACGGTCTTCTATCGGTTGTTATGGGGCCGGCACATCCATCATGGGTACTGGGAAGGCGAAGAATCCCCCGCACTCGCCCAAGACCAGCTGACCGACCGACTCGCTCGAGCTGCGGGCATAGCTCACGGCTCGCGGGTAATCGACATCGGCTGCGGGATGGGCGGTTCCTCGCGCCGGTTGGCCAAACGTCTCGGATGCGAAGTGACTGGGGTAACGATCAGCCCGGTCCAAAAACGCTGGGCGGGCGTTGCGGCTTGGCGAGACGGTCTCGGGAGTCGAGTCGATTTCCGCTGCGAAGACGCGGAGTGCGTCGAGTTCGCCCCCGAGAGCTGCGACGTGCTTTGGAGCGTCGAGTGTACGGAACACCTCTTCGAGAAGCCCGAGTTCTTCCGTCGGGCCGCAGAGTGGGTTCGCCCGGGCGGGTGCGTCGCGATCTGTGCTTGGCTCGCCGGCCCCGACCTCGATTCGGAGAAGGAGCAACAGGTCTACGACGTCTGCGAAGGATTCTTCTGCCCGTCGCTTGGGACAAGTCTCGACTACCAGCGTTGGCTAGCCGATGCGGGACTTGAAGTCGTTGTTGCCGACGATTGGACTCGACGCGTCGAGCGTACCTGGGAGATCTGCCGCGATCGAGTCCGACGCTTCGGGATGCATCGGGTCGCGAGCGTATTCGACCGCGGGCAGACGATTTTTCTCGACCGGTTCGAAACGATCCTCAACGCCTACCACACCGGCGCGATGGAGTACGGCTGCTTTGTCGCGAAGAAGACGGCTTAACCTAGGAAGTCCGGACATGGATGTGCTCACCTTGATTGAAGGCGACACCTCTCCTCGTTGGGATCTGCGCCGATACGTGGGTTGCGCGGTGGGCGTGGCGGTGCATGTGCTTTTCGCCTACACCGTCTGGCGGCTCTTCTGGTTTCTGAAGAACGGCCCCGGAGACGATCGTGAAGGGTCGCTCTTCATCGACGCGGTGCTCGCTCTGCAGTTTGCGTTGCCGCACAGCGCCCTGTTGCACCCGGCGGTCAAGCGGCGTCTAGGACGTTGGGTTTCGCCGGCGTTCTACGGCTTGTTCTACACGACCGTTACGTGCGTCTCGCTGCTGCTGCTGTTCGCCTGCTGGCGATCGGTCGGACCCACGCTGTGGCGGGCGACAGGCCCAATGGGAGCGGCGACGCTGACGGCGTTCTTCGCTTCCTGGCTCGCCCTGTTCTATAGCCTCCATCTGACCGGCTTGGGCTTCCAGACGGGTCTGACGCCGTGGCTCGCGTGGGTACGCGGGCAACCTCAGCCCCGTCGGGCATTCAAGCCCCAGGGCGCCTATCGGTGGCTCCGCCATCCTGTCTACCTGAGCTTCATGGGCTTAGTTTGGTTCACGCCAACCATGACGCTCGACCACGCCGTGCTGACCGGCATCTGGACCGTCTACTTGCTCCTTGGCAGTTGGCTGAAGGATCGCCGATTGGAGCACTATGTCGGGGAGCCCTATCGGGAGTACGAAACTCAAGTGCCAGGGTATCCGCTCGCGGTCGTGGGACCTCTCGGAAAGCGGAAGAAGGCCAACAGCTTGGTGAGTCTTGAAGCATCGATCGGCAGGGCGGCCTGATGCCGGAGCCTGAAGAAGCTCGCACGCGTCGTCGGCGTTGGCGACTGATGCTCGCCTACGCGGTCATCGCCACGCCGTCGCTTGTCCTCGGCGCGATGCGCGCCCTGGAAGCAAACAACAACTCACCCATCGATTGGGTCGATTCCGACTTTGCTCCCCGCGCCGAATACGATCGCCTCTGCGAGGCGTTCGGTCCGGGAGACGCGGTCGTGATGAGTTGGCCGGGGTGTGTCCTCGCCGAACCGAGTCTTGATGAGCTGGTCGATCGGCTCCGCGAAGAGCGGGCCTTCTTCGCACCGGATGGCTCGTGGCTCTTTCACAGGGTGACGTCGGGACGCGAAGCGGCGGAAGCGCTAGTCGCTCCTCGCGGCCAGGGCGGCGAGCCGGGGATGACCCGGGACCAGGCAATCAATCGGCTGCGGCCGAGTCTCGTCGGCCCCGACCGCAGCACGACCGCCGTGGTGATCGTCTTCACCGCCGAAGGGCTAAAGCAGCGATCGCGCCTAGTCGCAGCGATACGCGAGCTATCCCTTGGGATTACGGGAATCAAACCCGATGACCTTCATCTAGCCGGCCCCGTCATTGACGGCCTGTCGGTCGATCAGGCAAGCCAAACGACGCTTGCCCGCTACGCGGCTCCGTCTTCGTTGGTTGTTTTTCTGCTTTGCTGGGCTGGCCTTCGATCAATTCGCGCGGCGGCGATCGTCTTTGGCTTGGCGGCGTTCAGCCAGGCCGCGACGCTAGCCTTAGTCTACTACAGCGGTCATTCGATGACCGCCTTGATGATCGTGCTGCCACCGATGGTGCAAGTGCTTGCGGTCGCCGCCGGTTTGCACCTCACGAACTACTACTTTAATTCCGAACGCAGCGGCGAGGAGGGCGCACTCGCAGCAATCCGCGCCGGGTGGGCGCCGTGCGTCTTGTCGGCTGCGACGACCGCGATCGGCATGGGTTCGCTGCTCGCGAGCGGCCTGACCCCGATCCGACAATTCGGCGGCTTCGCCGCAGCGGGCGTCGTGCTGGCGACCGTGATCTTGCTTGGCTTCCTGCCACCGCTCTTGGCTTGGGCGCGGGTCGCCACGCGCGGCCCCACTGAACCGGGCGAGTCGGATAACAAAGGAACGGCGGCCTACGTTGCCGCGGTGATCGCTAGGTGGCGTTACGCGATCGCCTTGTTGGGCGTCGCTGCGATCGGCGTCGGTAGCTACTACGCCGCGCAGATTGGAACGAGTGTCCGGATCGAGACCCTATTCCCTCCCGGGAGCCGGATCCTCGAAGACTACGCGTGGATCGAAGAGCACGTCGGGCCGCTGGTCCCGCTCGATGTGGTTCTCACCATCCCAACCGATAGCAGTCTGTCGGAGCGTGAGAAACTGGCTCTGCTCTGGAAAATTGGCCGCGAGATTGCGGGTGGCGATCAGGCCGGGCAATTGGGCCGGGCCGTCTCGGCAGCCAGCCTGATGGCGCCGCCACCCGGCATGACCGAGATACCTCCCGACACGCCAGCCGAGGTGATCGAAGAGTACCTGCTGGCGCACCACCCGCTCCTGAGTGGGCTCGGCGTGCTGTCGTCCAACGCGGACTCCGAGCGATGGCGGCTGACTGTTCGGGCTTCGGCGTTAGGCGACGCGGACTACGGCGCCCTGCTCGCGAGCGTCGCAGGTGATGTGACAGCCGTAATCGACAAAGTCCGGGCCTCCACCGGTGCACCGATTGGTGTGACCGTGACGGGCATCATGCCGCTGGTGCACGCCATCCAATCTCAACTGCTCGACGACCTCATCAAGAGCTTCGTCGCCGCTCTCATCTTGATCACGGTCACCATGACCCTCGTTCAAGCCGGGGTGGTTCGAGGCTTGATCGCGATGGGCTCGAATGTCTTCCCGATCGCGGTCTACTTTGGATGGCTCGGTTGGCGGGGCCAGCCGATCGATATCGGTGTCGTCATGACCGCGAGCGTCGCCCTGGGGGTCGCGGTGGACGACACGCTGCACTTCCTGACCTTCTTCCAACGCGGCATCCAACGGGGTGCCTCGCCCGTTCTGGCGATCGCCGAAGCGTTGAGGAAGTGTGCACCGGCGATGACGCAAACCTCCGTCTCGTGCGGCCTCGGTCTCCTCGTGCTCGCCCTGAGTGATTTCGCACCGACGCGAGGTTTCGCGATTAGCATGGCGGTGCTTCTGAGTCTCGCCCTCGTTGGCGACATGCTCCTGTTGCCAGCGCTGCTGTTGGTTTCGACTCGCGGCAAGCACCAGAGCGACCCGGCGATAGCCGTTCAATCCGACTGCCGAATCGACGGCGATCGTGAACTGAGGGAGGTCGCTTAGCTGACCAAGCCGGGCGTCTACCCGGCAGCAGTTCTTTATGCGGCGATCGCTACTGGCTCTAACTTCGCGAGTTGATGGCGGTCGTGGCAGCTGGAAGTCTCACCGATATCGAATAGAAAAAAGATCGACCCGGCGAAGACCTTCACCGGATCGATCACTGGCCCACCCCGGGCTGTTCCAATTGGGCTCTCTAGTTGCGGCTCCGCAGAATCAGCAGTGAGGCGAGCGTAGCGAGTACGACGGCGCTGGGCTCAGGCACTCCCGCGGGCGGTCCGGCGCCGCCGAGAACGTTGCCAAAGCCGCCCGACCAGATCTCGTAGTCGTCGTCGTCAATGAGTCCGTCATCGTCTCCGTCGGCGAGGTACTGTTCTTCGGAACCGTAGTTGTCACGCCAGACGGTGTAGTCAGCTGCATCGACGACGCCATCGCCATTGAAATCGCCGAACACGCGATCCGGCGGCTCCAAGTTCGCAGCGACCATATTCGCCGAGATGAACTGCCCGAGCTCGCCCTCGGGTGGCTCCGGCAGGTCCTGATCGAGGAAGAGCGAGAGCGGCTCGTGCTCCTCGTCGTATGGACCCGTGTACTCGTAGTATTCGTAGCGACGCACGACGGCGTGTTTGCCGTCACCCAGCTCGTCTTCGACCTCGTCCATCACGCCGCCCTCGAGCAGCTCCCACTCGGTCTCCGTTTCGCCGAGATCCTCGGGGACGATCCCGTTATTCATGCCTGACATCAAGTCGGCCAGATCGACGGCTCGCTCGACTTCGGTTTTGAAGACTTTCATCCAGATCGAGTCGGGCTGCTGTTCGATCACTTCAACAGGCTCTACCTCGGCGCGGAGGATTGGGTTGCCGCCCGGGTTGGGGACGTAGGTCCAGTTTGGCATTGGCACTTGCTGCGGCGCGTTGCCGATCCGACCGCCATTGGCGTCGAGCCAGTAGAAGTGGGACGCGGTTGGCTGGCCCCCAACGGTTGAGAAGCCGAAGTGTTCGCACCCAGGCGTTCCGACACAGGTATGGCCGTTGGTGGATTGTCCGACGGTCGGCGCGAGAAAATCGGCCCCGCCGAAGTTGTAGCCTTCATAGACTACTCGAACGCCGAAGGCGCCGGCTCCGTCGTCAAAGGGTGACACTATCTTCGAGTCGAAGTGGGCCGGGAAGAAGCGGGCGATGTCCTCCGGGTGGACGCCCTCGAGTTCGATCTCGGCCCCGTGGACCTCGGTCTCGGTCTCATTGAAGACGTCGAAGTTCGACATCGTCCCGTAGATTGAGGCCTTCGCGGGGAGCACGAGGGCCACCGCCGCAAGGACCGCGGCTGCCAGAACACGCATCGGATTGTCTCCTGAGAAGAATCGGGCTAACTGTGGGGGCCGCCGGCGTTTTGGCCTCCGGCTCCGGGCTATCTGGAAGAGCGGAGCGGGTCTCGAAAAACCGCCAGCTCTTCCCCAAATAGGCTGGAGGCGAGAAATCTCGGAAATCACGAGGATCTCGTGGCGGCTACAATAGGCCCGGGCGGCTCCTCTGGTTAGCGAGAGACCCGCTACCAGAGTTCTGCGCATGATCACCTCGTCTCTGAACGCCGTGCAAACGAAGTCCGATCGTTCCTTGTTGCGTCGATTCCGGTCCGGCGAGCAGGATGCCGCGACCGAGATTTACGTACGCTACGCCCGCCGTCTCCAAGCGTTGGCCTCGAAACAAACGGGCGCCGACCTCGGATCACGCTTCGACCCGGAGGACGTCGTCCAATCGGTTTTCCGGACCTTTTTTCGTCGGGCGTCGGCCGGGTTCTACGAAGTCCCCGATGGGGAAGAGCTCTGGCGTCTGCTCCTCGTGCTGTCGCTTCACAAGGTCCGCGATCTCGCTGTCTTCCACCGCGCGCAGAAGCGAGACGTGGCCCGGACACGGTCGGCGGACAGCGAGATCGCCCACGCGGGAATCACGACCGACGAAGACCGGCTCGCCTACGACAGCCTCCGTCTGATCATTGCGGACTTGATCAACGATCTACCCGAATCCAATCGCCGGATCATCGACCTGCGGATCGAAGGTCACGCCGTATCCGATATCGCTACGCGGTCCGGTCGTTCGAAGCGGACGGTCGAGCGGACGCTGAAGAGCTTTCGCGAGCGATTGCGTGCGCTGGTCGAGTCGGAGGACGATTGAATGGTTCGGTCCGTGAAGCCTCCGATCGCCAATCAACCGGCTTGGCCTCGGATTGCCCAGGTTGTCGATCGATACGAGGAAGCGCTCTCCCGGAGCCCACAAGTCGAACTGGCAGACTTTCTCGTCCCGCCAGACGATCCGTTGCACACCCAGATTGCCGTTGAATTGGTCCGCGTCGATCTTGAGCGGAGTTGGGAGTGTGGCTGCCCACGGCGGCTGTCGGAGTACCGGGCCGTTGCGCCTCAACTCTTCGCTGAGCCTGACCTGCTCAGCGACGCGGCCTTCGAAGAGTATCGACTGCGGCGGCAGGCGGGTGAACAAGTCCTGCCCGAGGAGTACGAGTCGCTCTACGGGGTGAGCACGTCTGGGTGGCCGCACGTGGAGGACCTCGATTCGGCGGACAATTTCGATTCGACAACCCCTGAAGTGGCTGCTTACCCTGAGCCAGGCGAAGGCTTCGCTGGCTTTCGCTTGGTGCGCGAGCTCGGCCGCGGCGCGTTTGCGCGGGTGTTCCTCGCCGAGCAAAACGATCTAGCGCGGCGGCTCGTTGTGCTCAAAGTCTCGCAGCGACGGTCGCTTGAACCCGAGCACCTGGCGCGACTGCAGCACACCAACATCGTTCCGATCTACTCCGTCCACGAGGCGGGGGGCTTGATTGGCGTCTGCATGCCCTACTGCGGAGAGCGAACGCTGTCTGAACACTCCGGGGGGCCAACTGCCGACGGAGCCCTGAAGAGCACCGTCGCTCGGGGGAAGGAGGAGACCGTCCGTATCACGCCGGATAAGAAGCAAGAGGTCAAAGAGGAGGCCGCCACCCGAACCGACCGAACGCCGCTCGCCATCGAGGCAGCGGTCGAGCTGGTTCGGGACATGGCCCGCGGTCTGGCGCACGCCCACGACCGGGGGATCATTCACCGCGACCTGAAGCCCGCCAACGTGCTGCTCGCGGACGACGGCCGTCCGATGTTGTTGGACTTCAACCTGTCCGACGGCGTGCTGGCCTACGGCGAGGCTTCCCTCACGGTGGGGGGGACTCTCCCTTACATGGCGCCGGAGCACCTCGACGCGGTTCTTACTGGCCGGCGCGTTGATGAGCGGTGCGATATCTACTCCCTCGGGGTGATTCTATACGAATTGCTCGCTGGGCAGCGGCCGTTCAAAGAGCATCGCGGCGCCCTCGAATCGGTAGTCGAGGCGTCCGCCTCGGAGCGGCGACGAGGCGCCGCCCCTTTGCGCACAACGGCCCAGGGCGTCCCGCCATCGCTCGACGCCGTGGTCGCGAGGTGCCTCGCGGCGGACCCCGCGGATCGCTACGCGACAGCCAGCGACCTGGCCGACGACCTTACGCGGCACCTGTTGCACCTCCCGCTACAGCACACGCCCAATCCGTCGTGGAGCGAACGATTCGCGAAGTGGCGTAGGCGGCATCCGCGGTGGACCTCGGCTGGTCCCGTCGCCGCCGCCGGCTTGCTGTTCGCGGCCTTGTTCGCGGGCCTCTGGCTAGCCGTGGGAGAACGCGTCGCCCGCCTTGAGGCAGAGTCTCACTACGACGACTTCAAGGCCTCGCTAGAGGGGGCGCGCCTGTCCCTCAGCGTGCCCAGCATCGACCACGAGCTCCTCCGAGAAGGGATCGAGCTCGGGACCGCGACTCTCCGCACGTACGTGGGCCAAGGGACCGAAGACTGGCGTCGCGTCCCGGACTACCGCCGGCTGCCCGACGCCACGCGGATTTCCTTGCACGGCGAATTGGCTGAGCTAGCGTTTCTGCTGGCGCGGGCGGAGACGATGTTGGCCCATGTTCCACCTGGGGACGCCGGACTCCTCTCGGCGGCGCTGGAGCACAACTCGCTAGCTTGCCTGCTCTTGGGTTCGAACTCGGAGGCTCTCGCTCAGCAACGAACCGAGATCGTCGGGGCACATGGCCGCGACGCGCCGGCGCCACCCTACGAAGGCTTGGGGCACGAAAGTTTGGTCGACGCCTACTTGCAGGCGCAATCCCTGCTTTCCGACGGTGACCACGCTGGCGCCGGGGCGGTGCTGGAGGGGCTGAGGAGCCAACAACCGAACGACCCAGTCGTCTGGCTACTTCTGGGCAACGCCCAGGCAGGCCTGACGCGGCTTGCCGACGCCGAAGCCGCGTTCTCCGGCGCGATCGCCCTGCAGCCAGCCTCGTATTTGGCGAATTACAATCGCGGACTCTGTCGCATGCAGCGCGGACGCTTCGACGCGGCGGTGGAGGATTTCAACGCGGTGCTGCAATTGCGTCCTCACCTGACCTGTGCGCTGTTGAACCGCGCCATCGCGCACGAGGCGAATGGGGAATTGCAACGAGCGATCGATGATCTGACCACCGCGATCGCCACGGACGACGCGCCCCCGCGGGCCTATTTGTTGCGAGCCCGTCTACACCGGCGTGTCGGCGACGAGGAACAAGCCCGAATCGACTTGGCCGCAGGGCTCGCGGGGACTCCCGTCGATGAAGCAGGGTGGGTAGCGAGGGGGATCGCCCGCCTTGCCAACGATCCCGAGGCAGCGCTCGCCGACTTCCGGCAAGCGCTCGTGCTGTCGCCCGATTCGGCATCGGCCCTAAGAAATGTGGTCCACGTCGCCGCGGACCGCTTGCTGCGGCCCGATGAGGCGATGGCCGCGCTCAACACGTTGATCGATGCCAACCCATCCGACGGCGCCGCCCTGGCGGGCCGTGCTGTGCTCCACGCTCGGATGGGGCGCCAACAGCAGAGCCGCGACGATGTTCGGAGGGTGGTCGCTACAAACAAAGAACCGCTCGTCCTCTTCCAGGTGGCGTGCGCCCTGTCACTGACCTCGAAGGCCGAGAATAAAGACGGTGCGCAAGCCCTCGCCTTGCTCAGTCGAGCGGTCGATGCCGACCACAAGCTGCTCGCCCGAGCCGCATACGACCCCGATCTAGCGGCGGTGCGCAAGCTGCCGGCCTACTCGAAGCTCGTCCAAGCCCACCGTGGCATGGCCCGAACGCGACGTGAGATTCAAACCGAGGCGGCCCAGGCGGCCGCGGGAGACTAACGGCGTTGAGACCGGCGCCGGCCAGCTCAGGCGCCCCGATCTTTTGAGTTCATCGACAGACCTTCGGCGCGATCCGATCCATACAGGTTACTTTGGATGCACTACAAGCGGCACCGTACCAGCCCGACGCGACGCCGAGGCCACGCCGAACGGCTCGAGCCGCGCCTCGCACTCGATTCGCAAGGACTCCTCGCCGGGTTCGACCCGCACTTCACGCTCAGTTTCGCCGACGATGGAGTGCTGATCGGTGACGAGCCAAGCAGCTTGAACGCGACACTCGACGCGATCGCTCCGCGGAACGAATGGCGGGAGGCTGCCCTGACCGCTTTTCAGAAGTGGGCGATCCACACCAACTCCGACATCGCGGTGGTGTCCGACGGCGGACAGCCCTTCGGCGCCCCCGGGGCGAGCCAAGGCGACGCCCGATTCGGCGACATCCGCCTAGGGGCGACGACTCTCTCGCCCGAGGTGGGGGCGGTTTCCGTTCCCATCGACAACGTGGCTTCGGGCACCTGGCTCGCGGAGGTCGTGGTCAACAGCGCCTTCGACTACCAGACGATCGACGACGTGCTCGCGGTTCTCACGCACGAAGCGGGGAACGTCTTTGGCCTGAAAGACAACGACGACCCCAATTCGCCGCTGCACACCGGCGCCGCACCGGCGGTGCGTGACCCCACGCCGGGGGACATCGCCGCCCTGCAAGCAATCCACGGCGCGCGAGCCCCCGATCCGAACGAACAGCACGACCACCAACCCGGCGGGCCCGTCTCCAACAACGATACTCCGGCAAACGCGACTCGGCTCGATCTGGCGTCGGCGGCCGGCTACGGGGAGGGATCGGCGCCGACGATCGTCTTCGGGGACGTCGGCACGGTAGCCGACATCGACTACTTCACCATCGACTCGCCGGGGGACTACACCGGGACAACGACCGTCCAACTCCGGACGAGCGGGGTCAGCCTGCTCCAGCCGGCGCTGACGATCGTCAACGGAGCCGGCGAGGTCGTTTCGCAGGCTTTGTCGAACGCCATTGGTGGCTCGGTGCTAACCGTGCAGCTTCCGGCGACTTCGTCCGACGAGACTTATACGCTCCGCGTGAGCGGCGCCGACTTAGGCGTCTTCGGAGTCGGCGGCTACTCACTCGCTGTGACGTTCGACGGGTTGAATCGCATCAACGCCCAGACGATTAACGACCTCACGGGCGGGGCCTTCCAAACACTGTCATCCGAAGACCTCGCGAAGCGGTTCGATCCCGAAGAAGACGATTACCTCAACGACGACGGCGGGACCAACGAGACCGCCGAGTTGGGCAGCGAGCTGACGACCACAAGTGGATTTGTCGAGGGAGCTCGGTACGACGTGTTGGGCAGCATCGTCGGTGGCGGCGAGGTCGATTATTACAAAATCCAATCGCCGCCCAGCTCCGCGGGCCCACGCGGTGTGATGACGGTCGCGGTCCGTTCGCTCGACGCCGGTCGGCTCACCCCCGCCGTCTCGGTGTTCGACGAGGACGACCAGCCGGTCGCAACCGAGACGATCGTCAACGGATCGGGCCAACTGATCGTTCAAGCCACCGAGATCGACCCCGGGAAGGATTACTTCGTTCGCGTCGAAGCGGCCGACGGATCGGGAGCGTTTACGGAGGGCAACTACGACTTGAGGGTCACGTTTGGCGCGGACGCGGTTGTCCTCGAAACGACCGCCTCGGGCGCCGTGGGCGGAAGTGTTGGCGTCGCCTCACACACGCTCTACGTTGGCCGTCCGCAGTTGTTCCACTTCGCTCTCGAGGCGGGGGACGCTCTGGTCTCGGGCCCGGCGGCTGTGGTCGCCATCGTTCGGGACGGACTCGGCCAAGTGATTACTCGGGTCGCGGCGCCACCTGGCGAGACGCGCACCGCCCCCGCCGTGCTTCTCGATCCGGGCGAGCACACCGTCGAGTTCTTTGCCGTTTCACTCGGGGGCGTGCCGCTTCCCTCGGTCGCCTACACGCTACGGGCCCAGGTGCTATCCGACCCATTCGTTGGGGATCCGGACGATCCAACCGGCAACCCATTTGCGTGCTCCGATCCAGAGCTAGCCGGCTTCTTCTGCTATCCCGGCGGGTTTGTGTCGGCAGACCCTTTCTTGTGGGACGACTTCGTCGATTCGCTTCCTGACCCGCCCTCGCTCGATCTAGGAGAACTAGTTGATCTAGTGCTAGGCGATTGGTGGTCGTGGGTCTGGGAGCAGATCGGGCTCAACGGCCCGACGCTCACGCAGAACGACCGATTCGATATTGACGCAATCGGCGGAGCCGCCCAGGTTCGTGGCTTCGCGCGAGCCACCGCGCCGTTGAACGTTCTGGCGAACGATTTTGACCCCGAGGGAGAAGCCGTCGTCGCCGTCTTGCTCAGCGGGCCGGATCACGGCCAGCTGACCCTCGATCCCAATGGCACGGTGCACTACACGCCCGACCTGGGCTACCACGGTACCGATCGATTTACCTACACCGCTTACGACTTTGTACAGGAATCGATGCCTGCCGCCGCGTATCTGGTTGTCGGTTCAGGCGTGTCGGGCGACTACTCAGGGAACGGCGTTGTCGATGCGGCCGACGCCGACGTTTGGCGTGCCGCGTATGGTTCGACCGACGACCTCTCTGCCGATGGCAACAAGAACTCGGTCGTCGATGCGGCCGACTACACCATCTGGCGAGACGCCTTTGACTCGGCCGCACAGATAGGGTCATCGGGAGCCCTCGCCGCTCAGCCGCCGGCTGATGAGGTCGCCGCCCCAACGGAAGTCCCGCAGTCGTTCCGCGAGCCGTTCGGCCAAACGATGACCCGATCGATCGCCGCGCAGCGGTCAGCCGATCCCTTACCCCACACCGAGGTGACCGACAACGCCTTGTTGCTACTCTTCGGCAGCCAATCGCGACCCCAGTCGTCTGTCGAGATGGCAGAGCCTCCTGTCGATCGGTCGAAAGGGCAGCCGATCGCGGTTGAGGCGGCCTCCCCGGGCGGACGCCACCTCCGAACCCCTGTGAGGCCGTTGTGGCGAGCGAGCCTTTGACCGTTCGAAGAGCGGGTTTTACGCTCGTCGAGCTCTTAGTGGTGGTGGCGATCGTTGGGGTGCTCGTCGCCCTCTTATTGCCGGCCATCCAGGCGGCTCGTGAGTCGGCTCGCCGCGCCCAGTGCGGCAACCGCTTGCGACAGATCGCGCTGGCGACGCTCAACTACGAGGCGGCAGCGGGACACCTGCCGCCCGCAGGCATCACGCGCACCCACCACGACGCAGAGTTCGACGTCGAGGTTTTTAACCCTTTTGGCGGATTCCAGATTGGGTGGGGCGTGTTGCTGCTGCCGTATATGGACGTAGGCCCTGTCGCCGACCGATTCGATACGACAATTCATATCGCGTATCAGCCGGCCGACGGACCGGAGCACTTCCTCGTCGAGTACGCCTGTCCGAGCGATGACGCGTCGGGCCGCGCCTTCAAGCATCTTGCGCTAACGCGGGGGCGTCGCTTCGCGAAGGGCAACTACGCCGCCTACTGCAGCCCTTTCCATATCGATCTGCAGTTGCTGTATCGAGGCGCCCTGATCGCACAGGGCCAAACGCTTGCATCAGTCGAAGACGGAACCAGCAAAACCATCGCCTTCAGCGAGGTCCGGACACGCGACGACGAGTCCGACGAGCGAGGTATCTGGAGTGTTCCATGGAGTGGCGCAAGCCTGCTAGCGTTCGATATGCACCCCGCCGGCTGGCGTCTCGGCCACAATGGTACGGGCGAGGGTGCGCCGTTCGTTTTGGAAGACCACGCCGTCTTCGTTGCGAACCCCGACAGCGTCGGCGAAACCCAGCGGCCCAACGCGCAAAGCCCAAACGCCGATGTACTTCAGCTGTGTGGAGACACCCAACGTGTCACCTCGACAAGAGATCGCATGCCGTGCGTCCGCTGGAACCGAACACTTGGCCCACGCGGCTACCTGTCGGCGGCCCCCCGCAGCAACCACCCAGGGGGAGTCAACGTCGCGTGCCTCGACGGCCACATCGAGTACCTAGCCGACAGCATTGATGACTTTGCCATGTCGTACGCAATCAGCGTAAACGATGGTCACCTATCGGCCGCGGCCGCGATCCGCTAGCGAAATCGCGACATAGCCGGGCATCGACTCGACACGCAAGCGTGTCATCAGAGTTCTACGATAATCCTCAATGACCGCACTTGACTGCGCTCAGAGTTCGCCGAGGTGGCATCGACTTCGCGGACTTTCGCCTTTGGCTAAGTCGCCGAGGGTGCCTCACCCGCGGCGCCGAAGGGCTCAAGCTAACTCGCAGCGGTCTCGCAGCCGGCGGAAGACCTCAGAGACTTACCGGAGGGCCCAACTCCGAACGGGTGGTCCAACCGAAGCGACTTGATGACGTTCCGAATTATCGATGGTACTTTCGACCTCAGTGAATCGCGGAGCATGCATTGGCGCGCCACCCAGTAGGCGTCGCACTGGCGGCTATGAACGCCAAGTTAGGCGTCGCCATCCCATCCAACGTCTATGCCGCCACAGAAAGTCGGTCGATTCCAGCTAATGGGAAAAGCCCTTTTGTTAGCAACCATGACTTCGTGGTGGCGAGATTCTGGGAGAATAATTGATTGACACCTCGCAAGGTGACGATATATTGAGGGTGGAGAACTTAATGGCGACGAAGTCCAGCAAACCGCAAAAAGCCGCCGGTCGACCGCTCAAGCAGGCCGACATGGAAACGCTCGGCCAAGCCGCCGAGTGCTTGCGGATCCTCGCCCACCCAGTGCGTATCCGGATGGTGCAGTTGCTCCTGCACGACCGATACACCGTTGGCGAACTGGCCGAAGACTGCGGCGTCCTTGAAAATGTCGCCTCGGAGCACCTGAGACTGATGCAGCGGTGCGGATTCTTCACCAGTGAGAAAGAAGGCCGACGCGTTTACTACCGTGTCGCCGAGCCGCACCTGGAGAATATCCTCGATTGCATCGAAGGTCGTTTCCAAGCGGGCGCGTCAAAGTGACGCGTGTTTTTTTCTCCCAACATATCGTAACATCGCTAGGTAATGACAGTTTCACCGAAAGGCTGATATGAGCCAAATCACCACCATCACCGCCAAACGACTCGCCGAGCTTGCCGAGGAAGGGGGCGTCGAAGTGATCGACGTCCGCACTCCGGTCGAGTTCCGCGAGCTCCACGCCCCGCTCGCACGGAACACCCCACTCGACTCGCTCGACCCCGACACCCTAATGAAGCAACGCAGCGGGTCGGCCGGTGA
Organism: Botrimarina colliarenosi; assembly: GCF_007859955.1. Classification (GTDB taxonomy): domain Bacteria; phylum Planctomycetota; class Planctomycetia; order Pirellulales; family Lacipirellulaceae; genus Botrimarina; species Botrimarina colliarenosi. The sequence goes on along the minus strand of NZ_SJPR01000005.1, from coordinate 307,361 downwards.
GCCGCTGTACGTGCTCTGTCGATCCGGAGCGAGGGCGATGAAGGCCTGCGAGAAGTTTGTCGAGGCGGGTCACGAGAACGTTATTCACGTCGAGGGGGGGACCCTCGCTTGGCAGGAAGCTGGCCTGCCGGTGAACCGCGGCAAGAAGGCGATCTCGCTCGAACGCCAGGTCCGAATAGCGGCCGGGCTGCTGGTGCTTGCCGGCGTCGGCCTCGGATACTTCGTCCACCCTTACTTCATCGGGTTGTCGGCTTTCGTTGGCGCCGGACTCACCTTCGCCGGCGTCACCGACACTTGCGGAATGGGGATGATGCTCGCCCGGATGCCGTGGAATCAATGCGGGGGCGGATCGTGCTCGTCTTAGCCATCGCCGGCGGCGTCGCGATCGGTTTCGCGCTGGGCCTCACCGGAGGCGGTGGGGGCATCTTCGCAGTGCCCCTGTTGGTCTACGGCATGTCGCTCCCGCCGCGGGAGGCGGTTGGCGTTTCATTGGCGGCGGTCGGGGCGATAGCGCTCGTGGGCGCCGCCGCACGGTGGCGAGGTGGAGAGACCGACGTTCGCACCGGGCTGCTGTTCGCCCTGGCGGGGATGTTCGGCGCGCCGATCGGCGCGAGGCTCTCGAAGATGCTACCCGAAGCGACGCTCCTGCTGCTGTTCAGCGGGCTGATGCTGGTCATCGCGGTGAGGATGTGGCTCAAGTCCATCGCCCCCGAACAACCCGACGGCGACGCCAAGCGATTCGTATGCCAACGGGACGCGTGCGGGCGACCGACACTCGGTCCGCGTTGCGTGGCGTTGCTCGCGACCCTCGGCGCCTTCACCGGCGTGCTCTCGGGGATGTTTGGCGTGGGGGGGGGCTTTGTGATCGTGCCCGCATTGGTGCTGTTCGGCGGCATGCGGATTCACACCGCGGTGGCGACGTCGTTGATGGTGATCTTCCTGATCAGCGTGTCGGGAGTCACTTCCTACACGCTTGACGGCGGGACGCTGTCGTGGCGGTTGACCGCCCTGTTCGCCATGGGCGGCGTGCTGGGAATGCAGCTCGGCACGCGGCTCTCGGCGAAGCTTTCCGGTCCCACGCTGCAAAGAACTTTCGCCCTCGCCATGGTCGCGGTGGCTGGATTTGTCGTCCTGAAATCAATCGCCTGAGGCAATGAAGACCCATGAGAACCCCAACCAATCAAGCGGCGGGCTGCTTGGCCGAATCCGGCCAGCCCCCATACGAAAGCCGGCAGCGACCCAGTACCCAGGAAAATGAGAGGACCACGATCGTGGACAATGCGACAAGCACCGGCGGGATGCCAAGGTTGAACGAACCGGCGCCCGAGTTCGAGGCGCGGACCACCCACGGCCCGAAGAAGCTGTCCGATTACCGCGGGCGTTGGCTCATCCTGTTCTCCCACCCGTCCGACTTCACCCCGGTCTGCACAACCGAGTTTATCGGTTTCGCCAGGGCGTACGATCGCTTCCAAGAACTCAATTGCGATCTGATCGGGCTGTCGATCGACAGTGTCTTCTCCCACCTCGCGTGGATTGACAGCATCAGAAAGAACTTCGGGGTAGAGATCCCCTTCCCGATCATCGACGACCTGTCGATGCGGGTCGCCCACGCCTACGGGATGATCCAGCCCGGCGCCAGCGACACGTCCGCTGTGCGCGCAACCTTCGTCATCGACCCGGAGGGCAGGCTGCGGGCGATGGCCTACTACCCGATGAGCAACGGACGCCGCGTCGAAGAGTTCCTCCGCTTGCTCGAGGCGCTGCAGACCAGCGACCGCCACAAAGTGGCTACCCCCGAGGCTTGGCGGCCGGGCGAGGACGTTATTGTGCCGCCGCCGGCGACGGTAGCAGCCGGTCGCGAGCGGCTCGCCGACGACAGCTGCAACTGCACGGACTGGTACTTCTGCACAAAGCCGCTCGACGAGGCGTCAGAGGCCGTCGAAACCGAAACCGCAGGGGCGCTTGCCTAACCCAGCGAGACCCGCGCGTGTGTCAGAACATCCCACGCAATAAGGAATGAAGACAATGTTGCTCCGATATTTCTACGACCGATCACTCGCCCACGCCTCGTACCTCGTTGGCTGCCAGAGGGCCAAGCAGGCCGTGATCGTCGACCCGGGCCGCGACATCGAGCCGTATCTCGATGCGGCGGGGCGTGAGGGGCTCGACATCGTGGCGGTCGCCGAGACGCACATCCACGCGGACTACGTGTCGGGCGCCCGCGAGCTGGCCGACCGCATCGGCGCTAAGCTCTACGTCTCCGACGAGGGCCCGGAGGACTGGAAGTACCCGTACGCCTCGCAATACGAGCACTGCCTATGCAAGGACGGCGACCGCTTCGGCATCGGTCAGGTCGAACTCGAAGTGATGCACACCCCCGGGCACACGCCCGAGAGCGTCTCTTTCGTGCTGACCGACCGTGGCGGCGGGGCCGATAAACCGATGGGCGTGTTCACCGGCGACTTTGTATTCGTGGGATCGATCGGCCGCCCCGACCTGCTGGAGGAAGCGGCCGGCATGGTGGGGACGGCGGAGGCCGGCGCTCGTCAGCTGTTCCACTCGGTAGAACGCTTTCGCACGCTCGCCGATCACCTCCAGGTCTGGCCCGCCCACGGGGCGGGGAGCGCGTGCGGCAAGGGCCTCGGCGCGATCCCCTCGTCGACAGTCGGATACGAGAAGCTCTTCAACCCGGCGTTGCAACACCACGACGAAGAAGAGTTTGTCCGGTACATCCTCGCGGATCAGCCCGAAGCGCCGAAGTACTTCGCGGTGATGAAACGGGTGAACAAGGAAGGCCCCCAGGTTCTTGGGCCCTACTCGCCGCCGCCGCAGACGCCGGCGAGCCAACTCCAGAGCGCGATCGAAGACGGCGCGGTCGTCGATCTGGCCGCGCCGTCGAGCTACTCCGCAGCTTTCGCGAGGGGGACACTCAACATCCCGGCGGGCATGCTTGCTGCCTGGGCCGGGTGGCTTCTCGACTACGACGAGCCGGTCTACCTAATCGCCGAAGAAGAACAGATCAGAGAAGCGGTGCGCGTTCTCAACAAGATCGGCGTCGACGAGGTGAAGGGGGTCTTCTCCGTCGACGAGCTCCGAAAAGCGGGGCGGCTCGACCACGCCTACCCGAACGAGGGACCCGAGAACCTGGCCGAGCGCATCGTCGCGGGTCAGGTCCAGGTGATCGACGTTCGCGCTCAAGGCGAGTGGAACGACGGCCACATCGCACAGGCCGAGCACCGGTTCCTCGGCAAGCTGTCAGACAACCTCCAGGGCCTCGATCGATCCAAGCCGGTTGTAACGCAATGCCAGAGCGGTAAGCGTTCGGCGATCGCGGCGAGCATTCTGATCGACGCGGGCTACGACGTCATCAACTTGGCGGGCGGCTTCGGCGCCTGGAACCACGCCGGGCTGCCGGTGGAAGCGAGCGACACGGCTTGCGAATCGGGTCCCTGCGCGACGGACTGACCCCACTTTTACTACAGCCACTCAAGGCAATGGCAGCCAATATGACCGACGACCCCGCAGCCCTGATTAGCTCTCGACACGACCCCGCCGCGGAGGACGATCGTCGGAGCGTTTCATCATGTCTATGCCGCACGAGTACTTCGAACTGCCTCCGCACGACTGGCGCGGCACACCCCAAGGACGGACCTGGCATACGAGTCTCTAATAGCCGACGTTCTATCCCACTCAGGCTGTTGCTGTTGGCGACGCTCGTCGTCCCGATGGCGGCGCTCGCTCAAGGGCCCGGTCGTGGTGGTTTGGTAGGACACGGCGTAGGACGCGGCGCCTCGATGGCCGTCGATCGAGCCGGATTTCATTTCCTGCTCCGCAACAACGGATCGATCAAGCGCAGCGTCACCGAGTTGCCCAATGGCGTGAGAACACGCACCACCTCACAGGACGCTGAGGTCGCGGCCCAGATCCGAGCCCACGTGACCGCCATGTACGGGCGGATGAAGGAAGGCCGGCCGGTCCGACGTTGGGACCCTCTCTTCGCGGCGCTATTTGAGAAGGCGGACCAAGTCGCCCTGGCAATCACGGAGGTTCCCGGCGGAGTGGAGGTGGTGGAAACCTCGACCGAGCCCGAGGCCATCGCTTTGATCCAGGCGCACGCCAAAGTCGTCTCGGGTTTTGTCGAGAGAGGCTTTGCCGAGGCGCGATTGGCCCATCCGACTCCTGATGCAACGCCAGCTGAACCCGCCGCGCAACACCCAACAGCAACGGAACCATCGCTGCATCGGTTGCGACAGCTTTCCGCCGAATTTGACTGTTCCTACATCCCCGCCTTGGCCCTGACGAACCAAGGCCGTCAATCGCCAAGCTTGGAAGCTCTGAGGCGGCTGAGCGAGCGGCTGGTCGCGATGCGGCGACAAACGCGTGACACCAAGTCCGACGATCAGGAATTGCTCTTCAAGGGGACGGCGGATATCGTCGCGGAGGCTGCCCGGCTGGCTCAGTCGGGCGATTTCCTCGCAGCTCACGAGACGCTCGAACCGCTGCGGGACCAACTCGCCTCGCGTAGAAGGTCGCTGGGCGTCGATTACCGGCTCGACGTGCTCAGCGACTACCACGCCGTGATGGAGTCGATCGTCAAACCAGCCAACGACGCGGACCCGAACCTTCTCGACGCCGCCGCGCTCGATCGGCTCCGTCAGCAAGCGACTTCCGCGGCGGCCATCTGGGCGCGCGTCGAGCAGACCAACTTCGACACCGCGTACGCGCCCCTCTCCGATGCCCAGAAGCAGAGCGTCGGATCGCTGGTCCAAGCCAACCGGGAAGCGATTTCCCGGCTCAACCGGGCGCTGCGGGAAGGAGATGCGGCAGAGGTCCTCGGCGCCGCCATCGCGATTAAGCCGCCGTTCGCCAAGCTCTACATGAGCTTCGGTGATTTTAGCGGGCTAGCGAAGAACGCTTCAAGAGCGCTCGCCACACAACAGAATTACCCACCTGTCTCAACTGAGGAAGAATGATGTCGAAAGAACGCACGCTCGAGAATCTTCAAACGGCCCTCGAGATGGAGTTGACCGCGACCCATCAGTACCAGTTGCACGCCGGCGTGCTCGATGATTGGGGACTGAGCCTCTTAGCGACGCAGATGCGTGTCGAGTTGCAGGAAGAACTCACTCACTCCGAGGCTTTCATGGTGCGCATCCTGTTCTGCGGGGGCGAGCCCAAGCTCAAGCTGGCGAAGACCCCGCTACAGGCCAAATCGCTCAAAGAGATGTTCGAGTCGGACCTCGTCGACGAGAAGGACGCCATCGAATTCTATACGAAGGCGTCCTTTGAGGCGGCGGCCGACGGCGACATCGGCACGCGTCAGCTGTTCGAACGGATCGCCGTCGAAGAAGAGGACCACATGAGCTGGCTCGAATTGCAGATCGACTTGCTCGCACGCATGGGCGAACCCTCCTACATCGCCAAGCACATGCCCGCGCCGGGAGCCGCGTAGAGACTAACCGTACAACCAAACACTATAACTCACGCCCAATAGCCCCTGGGATTCGCACCGCTGATTCTTCGTGGCAGTCCCAACTCGCTGCGGTTGCCTCATCCTCAGCAGATTGCCGGCTCCGCTAACTCGCCGAGGTTGCCTCAACTTCGCCCAGTTGGAGGTCCGGTAAACTCGCTGAGGTCGTTCACGACCGAGCACACCTCGGACGGCGCCGGCCTCGGTCGATCCGATGGCGCTTGTTCGCCAGAAGCGAGTAGTGGACCGACCGTCAATCGTACCCTGGACCCGCCGGCAAACCTGCGTCGGCCCGAAACGCCTCGACGCTCGCAGAACCGCGGAACTCTAAGCCTTCCTGGCGACAAACCTGTCGTCTGGGCATACTGCCGTGATGGTCCGCGCTCTGATCGTCGTCGTCCTGTTCTGTCCCTCCGTCGCTAGCGCTTGGAGCGAAGGGGGCCACCATCTGATAGGGCTTCTGGCCTACCACTTGCTGGACGCCGACCAGAAGGCTGCGTTCCAAGTGATGCTGGCGCAGCACCCTCGTTTCGCCGAAGACTTCGCCGTTCCCGGCAACGTCGCTACGGCCGATCGCTGGCGGGCCGGCCGCGCCGGCTACTGGCCGGATGTCGCGCGGAGCCAACCGGCCTACAACCGGCCGAACTGGCGCTGGGAAGACGCCGTGACGCTCGTCGTCGGTGACCGAGAGAGGGTCCGACTACCGCGGCACGTCACCCACCTCCCTCGCGGCGCCAGCCTCCAGACCGACGACCTGCACGCGTCGCAGGCAATCGCTCTTTGCCAACGAGTTCTGAATGACGCCTCTCAACCGGCCGCTGACCGGGCGATCGCACTCTGCTGGCTGGGTCATCTTGTCGGCGACTCTCACCAGCCTTGTCACGCCGGCAGCCTTTATGCCGTCAAGGCGTTCCCCACGGGCGACCGGGGCGGCAATGAAGTAAGCACGGCACAGCGCCGCAATCTCCACGCGCTGTGGGACGGCCTACTAGGCGGCGGCTACAGTGAGACCAGTGAGAACCGGCGTTTCGCCGAGATCGTCAACGACGCCGCGCTGATGGCGCGCAGTGAAAAAGCGGCCGAGAAGATGGACCCGCTGGATTGGCTCGAAGAGAGCCGGCTGGCCTCTACCAAGGTTGTCTACACGACCGAGGTGCTAGGGCCCGTGCGGGCTGTCGCCGAGGGACGCGCCGAGTCGATGCCGACGATCCAGGTATCGCCCGAGTACCTCCAGACAGGGGGGCGGATGGCGACGCTCCGCGCCTGCCAAGCGGGCTGGAGGCTGTCGAAGGTGTGGAGCGAAGGCCTCTCGAAGCCGGTGGCGAGAGCCGCGGTTGCAAAGCCCGTCAGCGTTACGCCGGCGTCTCTTGCTCCCGGCGCGTCCGCCGCAGCGGCGACGGAAGATCGCTACTGGCTCAATACCAAGACCGGCGTCCGCCACAACTCGACGTGCGGGAACTTCGAGAAGACGAAGGCCGGCGAGTATTGCGACGCCGAGGACGGGCGTCCCTGCGGCATGTGCGGCGGCTAGGTGAATACAACCGTAGTCACCGCTTAAGGCGTGCTTGGCTTTGCACAGCCGTCGTGGCATTCTCGCCGCGAGATGACCGACGACGAGTACGACGCGATCCAAGAACGAAAGCATACCGCCCACCCGATCGTGCGGCAGATCATCGACCGCGATTGCCACGTCGCGGAGAATAACCGCAGCGTGATCCGGCACGTCGTCTCCAAGTTGCGGGACGGCTACAAGACGCTTCGTGACTTGCCTAGAGCCGAGCGTCGCCGGTTCTTCGAAGACTGTGTCGCCGTCCATGTCGCCAACCGCGCCGAGTACGAGGCCGTGATGTGGCCGCGGTACAAGACGCCGACGCCACCAGAACTTTAGAACCGTTTTGATCCCCGTGCCGATCCATCGCGCTTAAATGCTTCGTGCTGAGCGTTCTATTCTGCTCAACGTAGTATCGCGACTTGATGTCAAAGCTGGCACGCGGCCGCTTCTCGCATTGCGTGTCCCTCGTCGGAGTTCCCGCGTTCCGATTACCTGACGGTCTTGTGCATGGGTATTAGCTTGCCCTCCGACTCTTGCTGCTTAGCAGCCGGGTAGTCATCGACGGAGAAACCGTATCGCTCGAACAAATGTTGTTGACTGGTCTCATTGGCGACAAGCGTTATTCGATCGCAGAACCGGTGTTGTGCACACAGGTCAACACGTTCCATAAATGGGGACAGCAGGCCAAGTCCTCTGTGAGTCTGCATCACAGACTTACGTTGATGTATAGGGATGGGCTGAGAAGGGTCGGCAAACTCTACATGCCCGATGTAGAGATCATTGGGAAATACGTGTGCTAGTAGAATAGATGCCACGAGTTCATTATCAAAAGTACAGCGGCAAGCGTAGATGTCTCGTATCGCTTCATCGTCGATCAGCTCTTCGAACTTATGAATTACCCTGGGGTCGCGCTTCTCCAGGTAAGGAACGAGGGGGCTCAAGTCCAGGTTTTGCTTAACCAACTGTTTGGCACGTATCGCGCAGTTTGTAGCGAGTAAAAACATCGCTGACTGGCACTCCGACATGATGATATCGAGCTGACTAATTGGCAGCTCTGTACGTTCAACCGTGCCGCCAAAGTACGTCTGTATTCCCCCCAACGGCAGTACTGAGCTGAGATCAGCTGTTGCAGATGACAACGGTATCGACTCCATCTTCGAGCAAACGTTCGGTCAGATAGAGATCTGACTAGCAAACAGGTCGATTTTCTAGAGGGTAATTCAACGAACGGCGTCGGGCCTCGACGGAAACTTCCGATGCGTCGCCCGATCGAGTGGTCTCCCTATCGCCACAGCTCCGATCCTTTGGCCCCTGTAGCGCCCCGCTTCGCTGCGCCCTCGCCCTACGATCGCGTCCTCCTTGCCGGCGTGGCCGACCGCTCGCTCGAAGCACCAGAAAGTCGGCGTCGCGCCTGCCGTACGCGACGGTGAGCGGCTGATGACGCCTCGTGACGCGACGACCTTGTCGCTCGGGTGATCGCTTCCTTGCTTCAGCGCCGAATGTCCGTGTTGACGATCGGGGTGCTGAAAGGGTCATACGGCAGTCGTTGTGCTTTTTTTCTCCGCTTGATGGATCGGGTCCCCGGAAGACGGGGGTCGATTTTTTGCCCCCCAACGGCTGGGCGAGGGGGCAGAAAAAATCTCGCCCCGTGCTTCCAACCCAACCAAGGAGAAAAACGATGAGCACCACCACCGCCAACAAGACCGCCAGCAACAAGCCGCTCGCCACCGTCCGTGACGGCGCGATCAAGGCCACGATCTGGACCAACCCGACCGACAAAGGGGGCGTCCGCTACTCGGTCGAGATCAGCCGCAGCTACACCGACGCCGACGGCAAGTGGCACGACACCCACTACTTCGGCCGCAACGAGCTGCTGAGGGTCGCCCACCTCGCCGGCAAGGCCTACGACGCGATCGCCATCGCGGCCGCGGGCGACAACAGCGAAGACGGGGCGGGCCAGTGAGCCCCTCCGTCACGGGCAGCGTCGGCCGGGGAAACCCGGCCGACGCACCGGCCGACGAGCTAGCGTTATTGCTCGCCAATCGTCGGCAGATCGCCCACATCTGGAGCGTCGAGGACGTACGCGATGTCCGCCCTGATCTGGACGACGAACAAGCCTGGAGCGTGCTCCAGCTGATCGACGACCAGAAAGACGCTACGCAAGGGATCACCTGGGAGACGCTCGCCGTCGCGGCCGCTGTGCTGTACCCCGAAGAAGGAGACTCGTCATGAGAGCGCCCTTCCCTCAGCTGATTGAACTGCCGGCAGCGCCGATCAACGCCAGCCCTGCGCCCGAACTGACGAGCATCCACGCCGCTCGTCAGCGTGGTCCCTACGGCTCGTCCAAGTACCGCGGCAACTGCGGCGGCTACCTGATCCGGGACCTGTTGCGATACTACCAGCCGGCACGGGTGCTCGACCCAATGACCGGTAGCGGCACCTGCCGCGACGTGTGCACGGAGCTAGCGATCCCGTGCGTGTCGATGGATGTGCGCTTCGGCCAGGACGCGGCCGACGCGCACCTCTACGAGGCGGTTGGCAAGATCGACTTCGCATGGCTCCACCCGCCCTACTGGCGGCAGATCGTCTACAACGACGACGCTAGGTGCTTGTCGCAAGCCCCGACCCTGGACGCGTTCCTGCAACGAATGCGCCTCGTGCTACGCAACTGCAAAGGCACGCTCACCAGGCGCGGCAAGATCGCCGTCTTGATCGGCGGCTACAGCGACCGGGGCGTCTTCCAGCCGTTGCCGCATCTCTTGGTTGCTGAAGCAGCCAAGGTGGGCCTGCGGATGGCGGCGACGGAGATCATCCGCTTGCAGTACGGCAACACGTCGTCGTCGCGGACGTACCGCAGCAGCTTCATCCCGGGCCTGCACGACCAGTGCCTCGTGTTCGAGGCCGGGTCGCTGTAGCGCGATCCTCTAGCGACAGGCCGTCGCGGCGCAAGCCGCGGCGGTCTTTTTACACGGGGGCCCCATGGACGCGCGGGGATGCCCGTACGGAGGCAACGCTTCCTTTCGGGGGGTGCATTGAACTGCCCAGCCGGGGGTGAGGCAGGTTCAACCCAACCCCCGAAAGGAGAAACTCACCATGCCACCACGCAACGACCCCCAACGCGCCGCCAAAGCGGCCGCGATCGAAGCGGACCTCCGCTACTACACCGGCGACAGCGAGCGTTACCGCCACCCGCTGTGCCGCGGCGTGGTCTACACGCCCGGCGTGCGCCACTTGGCCGAGGCGGCCGGCGCTTACTGGCTCGTGGACGCGATCGCCAGCTGGCTGACCGATCCGGCGCTACGCCGCGCTGTCAAGAACGACCCGCGTGTCGGGTCGCTGCACTTCTGGCGTCTCAATGTCGATCCGCAGCAGAGCACCGCGGTGCTCACAGCCATCGCCGACGAAGGCGAGACGCCCTTCGTGACGCAAGCGATCCCGCTGACGGACTTCCCGCTCGACTCGATCGAGGTCTGGGCGGGCTACGATGGACGCCACTGGACGCTCTATCTCCCTAATGAGCACTAGACCGGTGCTCGTGGCCGTCGCCGTTCTGGCGACGGCCTTTTTTCTGCTCGGGGTTGGGGCTGGCAATGGAGGGGCGCTCGCGACGCGAGCCCCCCACTCTACTTGGCTGGCCTCCGCTTGCGCTCTGGCCGCCGGCATCGGCTTGACGAACCGTCTTCGTGAAGTGAGGTCATCGAGCGTGAGGCGGACGCGGAAGAAGTAAGGGAGCTGTCCGGTGAGCTTGGAAATTGAAGGTCAAAATCTCGTCGGCGGAGAAGGCGGCGTTATGGCGCCGGGTGGCGGGGGCTGGCGCGGAGTGACTTCGGGATGCGCTTGGTGATTACCTACGGTGGTATGGATCGAGGGTGGGGCGGGAACGGTTCTGCTTGACGGGGGTCGGTGGGGGTGGAATTAGTTCGGAGACAACGGGACGCCAGATGTGTTTTTCGTGCCGAAAAACCCCTCCTCCGAAACCCTCTGGGGTTTCTCCGGAGCATCTGGCGAGCGTCATGCCGCTCGACCACGGGTCGCTGCCAGAACCGGTGCACCACCGGCCGCTGGCAACGACCTCTCGCCAACGCTGGCCCCACCAAGGGGGCCGCTTGGCGAGAGCTGGGGGCGTGTCGCCGCCCCCCGTAGCCCCCACGACGGCGCCCCCGAGGTTTGGCGCCGAGTGCTTCACGACACGCGAGGCTTACTGCTTGTCGTGGAGCGATTTTCCGTCGCTCGCTACGCCCCCTGCTGGGGCGGCGAGCGGCGGAAGGCGTCCCGCGGGGGACGCCAGCGAACGCACAGGAGACGCGATGGCGAGGCCGAAGAAACAACCGCACGAACGACGCCAGACAGGGGTCAGGGCCGACCTCACGCTGGCCGAGAAGCGCTACGTGCAGGCGCAAGCCGCACTGGCGGGGCTCAGCGAAGCAGAATACACGCGGCGGCGTGTGCTGGGGTACGCGGTGAAGGCGGCGCGGGGCGAGCTGCGCTGCGACGCGGCGCTGGTGAGCGAGCTGAACCGCTTGGGGGTGCAGCTCTCGAACCTGGGGAACCTCGCCAACCAGGTCGCGCGCTACCTGCATACCGATCGGAGCCTGCCCGACACGTGGGGCGTGTTGCCCGGTGAGCTGCGGCGGGTGCTCGATCAGGTTGAGGCCAAGCTCGCGGAGGCGCTTGGCGATGGTGCCTAAGATCCACCCTAAGCGGCAGAATTTTCGGTCCACCGCTTCGTATCTCTTGAAGGGGCGCGACGCCAGCCACGCGGGGCGGGTCGCTTGGACCTCGACGCGGAACCTCGCTACGCATGACCCCGACATGGCGTGGCGGGTGATGGCCGCGACTTCGATGGATCAGGCGCGGCTCAAGGCGCAGGCGGGCGTCCCCAACACGGGCCGCAAAAGCCTCGACCATGTGCTGCACTTCACGCTCAGCTGGCACCCCGAGGAGGCGGCGAAGCTCGATAAGCGCGAGATGCTCCGCGCGGCGCACACCGTACTGCGGGTGATGGGGGCCCAGGAGCACCAGTCGCTCGTGGTCGCGCACAACGACCGGCCGCAGCCGCACGTGCACGTGATGGTCAACCGTGTGCATCCACGCGACGGACGGATGCTGTCGTCGAGCTTTGAGAAGCTCAAGGCGTCGCGGTGGGCCGAGGAGTACGAACGCCAGCGGGGGAAGATTTACTGCCAAGAGCGGGTGCTCAACAACGAGGCCCGCGACCGGGGCGAGTACGTGCGTGGCTCGAAGGACGAGCCGCGGGCCGTGCACGAGGCGGCGCAAGCGGCGAACGACAACACCAAGCGCGAGGCGATCCGCGCCGAGCACCGCAGGAAAGCGGCGCTGCTGAAGGACGCACAGCGGCGCTTGGAAGCGCGGCACAAAGCGGCTTGGGCCAAGCACCAAGAGACCGCGGCCGCTTCGCGGCGGAAGATCGCTCAAGCGGCGTGGCAGGCCTTGGCGAAGCGGGTGACGGCGACGCGCGAGGCTTACCGCCCGAAGTGGCGCGAACTGCGGCACGAGCAGCAGGTGGCGCGGGAGGCGTTTGGGGCGCGGGAGACGCGTCTGGTCGGGCGGATTTCGAACGCATTGCGGTCGGTCGATCTAGCCGCTTTGATGCGGGGCCCGGACACGGAGGGGAAGCGGCGGCTGTCGGCGTTTGGGGAGGCGTTTCAGTTTTTGGCCGACGCGGGGGCGCGGCGTGAGGCCTTGGAGAAGAAGCTGGGCTCCGAGCGGCGGGAGCTGCTGGGGCGGCAGCGTGAGGAAGAGCGGCGGCTTAAGGAACGGGTGCGGGCGGCGCGGCGCGCGGCGGAGCTGAACGAACGGCGGCGTTTGGACGCCGAGCGGAACGACCTCGTGCTGACGCAGTCGCTAGAGAAGGCGCGCTTGCGCGGGCTTTGGGTGGAGAAGGCGCGGCTGTTGCGGGACGAACTGCGGGGCTTGCGCGCCGAGAAGGCACGCGAGGTTCCGGCGCCCGCGCCGGCGTTGCAGACGAAACCTGCGGAGCTGGTTCCGCAGCGCGGGGCGAAGCGGGCCGCTGGCTGGATCGATGGGTGGCGGGAGATCGAGCGCGAGCGGTTGGAGAAGCGGCGTGAGCGGGACGATGGGGTCGATCGCTAGCGCGGTCGCTGCTTGGTTCTGTTTGGAGAGGCCTCGCCCCCTCGCCGGCAAAGCCGGGGGTGGTGGGAGGGATGGTTGAGGTGCTGGTGCAGCCGGCTTCGTGGCGGTTTGCGGCGGATCGGCTCCAGCCAGCGGGTGAGAGCCGACCCTCCGAAACCGACGAAGCCGGGGACGACCTGCTTGGCGGAGGGCCGGTCGGATTTGCTCGCTCACGCCCGAGGGGTTACGATGCCGCTCTCCTCCAGGCGATGCAACCCGGCGAGTGAACTCATGGCGAGGGTAGTGCTGGCGATAGCGGCTTTGGCTTGTTGCAGCGGCGGGGCCGCGGCTACCAGCCTCGTGGCCTTCCGCTTCACGGGCAGCTTGTTCGATACGGCGGAGGTCTTCGGGTATTCGATTGGGCCGGCAGACACGGTTACCGGCCATGTCGTCTACCGGACCGGCGTGACGAACAGCGTGCCCTTGGGGGACTGCCTGGATTGCGCGGGCTATCCCGTCGATCTGGTCAGCGGCTTTCGCCTAGAGGTAGGACCCTTGGTGTTTAGGTACGACAGCTTTGCAGCAGCCGTCTTTGACGACGGCCCGGGCTTCGATCCTACCTTCCCCGAGGACGTGTTAAGATTCGGTCGCAACGAGCTGGGCCCGTGGTCGTACGAGCGGCGGCTGCTGGTGAATGGCGAGCCGCACGCGGCGGGGTTCGCGGATGTCTCCTTCGTGGGGTCTTCCCTCGCCTTGTTCTCAACGGCGTTACCGAACGATCCCGTGTCGATTGATTTCTTCATCGGCAACCTATTGATCAGCGACGGGGTGGGCTGGGCGCCCGGCTTTGTCGATCCCTTCAGTTTGGAGCGGCTCACGGTTCCAGCGGGGGATTACTTCCTCGACGGCTATTTGTGCGAGCAAGACTACGCCGTCTGGCGAAACGACTACGGCGCCACCTTCCCTTCGAGCGCCGATGGCAACGGCGATGGCGTCGTCGACGCAGCCGACTACACGATCTGGCGTGACGCGATGGCGCTGTCCGCCTCGGGAGTCCCTGAGCCGAGCGGCGTGGCCGGCGTGATGATGGTCGCCTTGCTGACGACGATCCTGCGGAAACGCCGCCATGCCCTCTAAGACGACACCGCAGCGCGGGTCGGGTTTTACGCTGGTCGAGCTGCTGGTAGCAGCCGCGATCCTCGGCGTGTTGATGGCGCTACTCCTCCCGGCGGTCCAGTCGTCGCGTGAATCGGCGCGGGCCGCCTCGTGCAAGAACCATCTCCGCCAGCTCGCGGTCGCGCTGGCTAGCCATGAAGCGGCGCTGCGCGAGTTCCCAGTGGGCGCCGCGTCGGCGCCTTACCGGACGATGGGGGTGTCTTGGATCGTCGCGACGCTCCCTCACCTTGAAGAAGACGCGCTATTCGACGCCTACGACCGCCGCTCCCTGCACAGCGGCGAAGTCGGGCTGCATGTCGCCAATCGGCGAGTAGTCGCCGGCAAGAGTTTGCCGGTCTTGCGTTGTCCCTCCTCCCCCCTCCCGGCGATCGACGCTTACGGCGTCTCCCAAACTCTGCTGGCCGTCCCTAGCTACGTCGGCGTCGCCGGGGCGGCGGGCGATGACGATCGCGGCGATCAGCGGGTGTCGAGGTGCTGCCTGCCCCAGCCAGACGGTTGGATCGGTTCCGGGGGCATGTTGCCGCCGGGGCGAGCGGTGGCGCTACGAGAGCTGACCGACGGGGCGTCGCACACGCTGCTGGTCGCGGAGCAGTCGGACTACGTCTATTCGGCCGCCGGCTACCCCTACCGGATCGACGGCGGCCTCTACCAGGGGTGGGTCGCCGGCACGGCCTCGCCCGGCGTGCCTCCGGCGTACGGCGGGATCAGCCCGGCCTACAACATCACCACCGTTCGTCATGCCCTCAACCGCCGTGAATACGAGCTCCCGGGCGTGCTCGACAACCGCGGCCCCAACAACCCGCTCGTCTCGCCTCACCCTGGCGTCGTCCAGGCGGCGCTGGTGGACGGCTCGGTGCGGGCGATCGCCGACACGCTTGCCGTTGATGAGCTAAGGCGCCTCGCCACGCGAGACGACGCCGGCGCGCCGGCTTTTCCTTAACCATTAAGTCATTGTTGAGCGGGGGTGGCGGGATACACCATCGACTGACGATTGAAGTGATGAAGCGACGCTGAACTGAACGGCCAACCTCTGCTCGAACCTACCCCCCCATCGCCATGCCTTCCAAGCGACTTGTTCTTCGGCCCGATAGGATCGCTCGGGTGACGCTGCTGCTCTCGACGGGGACGCTCTTGCTGTGCCCCACGCCGGGCGCCGCGCAGGGGACGAATTGTGTCTGTCGCCTCAACCCCGTCGCCAACTACGGCAGCTATTTCCTCTACAAGGTCGAGCGTCGCGCGACGTGTGAGTCGCCCGAGGGGCAAGGCGATTGCAGCCCCCCTTCCTACTCCTATGTGACGGGCGCGCCGGGACTACCGGCGCAGTCTTGCAGCCTCGGGGAGTGCCAGCCCAACGCCTATTCCCGGCCGGCGCCGGCCACGGGCGAGCCGGAGGAAGCCGATCCCCCAACGCCGATTTGGTCGATAACCGCGCCCTACGCCGCCGACTTCGCGCTGCATACCCTCAGCAACAGCAATCCCGCTTACTTCGCTCTCTTCCCGAGCGGCGAGCGGCCCGCCACGGCCGTCGTTCAAGACTTCACCCTTCGCGGCGTTATCGATGGGCGCGACGCTTACGTCCGGGCTTTCAGGGCCGACATCACGGTTCACTTCTCCGCCGAAGGGGGCGAGAGCGAGCCGCTGACCCTTGCCGTGGCGAGCGGGATGGAATTTTTGGACGCCGATCCGGCCGACAACGTCGTCCTCGCGGCTGACGCGACCCAGCCGGCCGTCGAGGGCCAGCCCTACTGCCGCCGGTTTGCTCACCGGTTTGCTGGCGATCGCGAGCCGACCGAGGTAGTGGCGCTGCTGGTGAGCCCCGATCAGCCCGTGGAATAAGGGGGGACGCTGTTCAACGCATCTGCTGGTAACGGAACAGCGGCGCCGCGCTGCGCGCGCCGCGAAAGCCGACCGCGGGCGCCGAGACAACCTCGGGGAGATAGGTACGGCTCAAAGAACCGGGCGGTCCCGCCATGTCATCACCTCCCCAAGCCACCGCATGCTCCGGCGGCCGCGCCGGATCGAGATTGTCTACCGGCGTCGCCCACTCGGCTAAGCCCGTTACTAGGCCGCTTACATCCGCCTCCGCCGTCAGCCGATCGAACGTAGCGTCGCTCGGCGCCAGCGCAGCGAACTCGTATTCGAGTTCCGTCGGCAGGCGTTTGCCGGCACGCTCGGCCGCATCGACGGCTTCGTAGTAGGCGCCTATCCAAGCGACGCCGTCGCCGACGGCCTCTTGGTGTTCGCGACGATCGATGTCGAACGGAGCGATGAGGTAGCCGGCGTTCTTCAGCGCCAAACGCTCACCGCCGGGAGTGTAACTGTCGGCCCCCGCGAACCGCGTCATGGCTTGAGTAACGGTCGCGGGCGGGATGTCGATCGCCTTCAAGCGAACGCCACCCGCCGGAAGGCGTTCGGTCTGGCGATACGCGCCGGGGCGCGCTACTTCGGCGTTGGCTTCGGGGACGTAGCGCTGCACTTCGTGGAAACGGCCGTCGGGAGCAACGGCGATGACGTAATACGATCCGGGCAAAAGGCGGGCAGACAGTTCGCCGGTTCCACTGGCGAAGGTGACGCCGCGCGGCTCGGCTCCCGTCCCCCACTCCGTCAGGGGCACAAACGCGACGCGTGCGTTCGGCGGATTGACGGAGAGCTTCACATCGCGACGGCTGTCTGGAAGCGGCGAGGCGACTAGCAAGCCAAGCGCCAGGGTAAGCCCGCCGAGGAGGAAAGCCGCCGCCGTCCACGATCCGGCGACGCGTCGTAGGGCACGACGCAGGCGTGTCGGGTAACGGGCGACGACGGGGCGCCCGCCGAGGAACCGTTCGAGGTCGTTGGCGAGATCGGCCGCGCTCGGGTAACGGTCGCTGGGTCGCGGCTGCGTCGCCTTATGGACGATCGCCGCTAGGTCTCGCGGCAGGCTCGGCAAGACCCGGCGCGGGTCCTGCCCTTCGCGGACGCTGGGGGGCGAACCGGCGGTCGATCGCGTCGGCGGCACGCCGGTTACCGCTTCAAACAAAACGGCGCCGACGCCGTACACGTCGGCGCGCTCGTCAGCCTCCCAGGAACGCCCCGTCGCTTGTTCGGGGGCCATGTAAGCGAGCGTCCCCAGCACGTCGCCTTGCTCGGTGAGGTCGCCGCTGTCGCGGTGGTCCTTGGCGAGGCCGAAGTCGGTTAGCACCGGATCGCTCTTGCCGCGCAAGAGAATATTGCCGGGCTTCACGTCGCGGTGCAGCACGCCTTGTTGGTGGGCGTGGTGGAGGGCCGACGCAACGGCGCGGCCGATCGCGGCGGAGGTGCGGGGCTGCACAGCTCCTTGCTGGATGACTTCACGCAGCGTCCCCCCTTCGACGAGCTCGATCGCTAGGTAGGGGAGCGCGTTGTCGCGGCCCAGTTCGTAGAGCGTCACCACCCCCGGGTGCCGCAGCCGAGACAACGCCCGCGCTTCACGCAAGAACCGAAGCCGCTGGTCGATGGACTGCTCGGGCCAGCGGGGGATTTTGAGGGCCACCTCGCGGCCCGTCATCCGGTCGGTCGCCTTCCAGACCTCGCTAGTAGCGCCGGCTCCCAAGCGGCGCTGGAGCTGGTAGTGAGTGAACGACTGACCCTCGGCGAGCGAACCAAGCGCCCGGCTAGCCGCGGCGGCCTCGGGCCCTACTGGATCGATCACGCAAAACGCCGCCTCGACCTGCGCGCCGAGCGGCGTGTAACGTGACAAGTAATCTCCCCGGCTTGGCAGTCCGCCCGCCCGGCGGTGATAGTCGATTTCCAAGAGGAGCAGCTCGACGGCCAATCGTTCGCGACGTGGCGATGGGCAGCGGGCGACCAGCTCTTCCAAGCCCAACGTTTCGCCCGCCTTGAGGCGTCTCTCGGCCTCGTCGCAAAGCGTCTCGACCGGGTCAGCGTCGTTCATCGGCGGCAGCGGTCCCTTCGTCGGCGTCGTCGAGGCGGCTCGCCCAGCGGCCGCGGATAATCTTGAGCTTCCGCTCGACGGTCCGATGGCTCACGCCGACCCGCTGGGCGATCTCCGCGACATCATAGCCGGCGAGGCGCGCGTGGGCGATTTGCACGAGGAGGTCCTCTCCGAGGCTCGCCATCAAGACCGCGTACTGCTCCTGCATCTCCGCGATGAAATCGGGAGCCGGGGCCTCGCCAATCAGCCGGTCGATTGAGAACAGGACGCCCCGACCATTGAGCGACGATTCGCCTTCGACGCGCCCACCTCCCCGCTTCTGGGCGTTGTCGCGCCGCAAACGGTCGATCGACTTCCGCTGGGCGATCGCCGTCAAGAACCACCACAACTCGTCGCGGCTGCGGACCTCTTGCAACCTGCCCGACTCGGCGGCCGTCCAGATCGCGGTAAAGACGCTCTGGGCCACGTCCTCGCCGTCGTAAGCCGCCGATCGCGCCGAAAGCCTCCGCTGGACATCGGCGGCCAACTGCTGCGCGTAGCGGCGCCAGATCGACTCGAATGCGGCGGCGTCACCCGACTGTAATCCGGCGATCCAGACGCTAACCGAACCGGTGGGGGTCATCGAGGGCTGTCAGCTAGGTGTCACGCCAGGGACGGAAGTAGGAGTTTCTACCCATCGGGGCGCCGCCGCAAGAGTGGATTGGGGGGCCCGGCGCGGGAACCGGCCTTTTGGGGGTCTTTTTTGCCCGAGGTGGCGGGCGTAACGGGCCGTTCACGACTGCTTATGGGGCGCCGCACGGCCTGCGGAGCCTCGCCCCCGCAACTGCCCGGATCGACCCCCTCACGAAAAACGCCGACATGTCTACTCGCTTGAGCCGTCTGCTAGTGCTGCAACGCGCCCTCGCCGGCCGTACTTCTGCTCGTGTGAGCGACTTAGAGCAAGAACTAGGCGTCAGCCGGCGGACGATCTACCGCGACCTGCGGACCCTCCGCAACTCGGGCGTCGAGGTGCGGTTCGACGCCGCCAGCCGTGGTCACACCAGCCACGACGCCGAAACGCAGCAACTTCCCGACGCTGCATCCCTCTTCGTTTTACTCCGGCACGCAATGGCGACGGCCTTGCCGGTGGGCCCGGCCGAACGCCGCTTGGCGGAGGCCGCCGCCGAGGCGCTAGCGGGTCGGCTCTCGGCCACGCAGCGCGAGGAGTTAGAGGACTTCCGCCGTCGCGTCACAGCGCCGGCGGCGGCAATAAGTGGGCCCTACGCGGAAATGCTAGCGACGTTCGAGCGGGCGGTCGCCGGCGACCGCTGCCTCGAAGTCTTCGCCGGGCTCCCCCCCGGAACATTGCCGCAGTGGCAGGTCGTGCAGCCGCTGCGGATTGGCTACGACTTAACGAAGGGGTGGCGTTTGGAGGGGCTTTTGGTCGATAGCCACCTCACCTGCCGCATCGGCCTGGGGGCGATCCGCTCGCTGCTGGTGAGCGAGCGGCCGATCACCATGCGTTTAGCCCGCGCCAAGGTCGAATGGACCCGCGCCGACATCGAGGTCGTTTGAGCGCCGGTCGCGCTCTCCGTCCTCCGGGGTCTCGGCAAACTCGTCTGGCAATAACGCCTCGATGACGACCAGCTCGGCGTCGATCACTTCCATGCGCCGCAGTAGGGACGCGGTCCGCGGGCTGAGCGTCGCGTGTGGCGATTGCAGCGCTAAGCCGACAAGGGACTCGCCACGAGCCAAGAGCTCGTTCTCGATCGATTGCAACCGGCGCACTAGCCGGTGGAAGCGAGGAATGAGTTCGGTCTGGCGAGACGTTGGCGGCATACGCTCCTCCTCGTTGAGCGGCGTGACGGGTGGGCGTATTGTGCGCGCGGGGGGGTGGCTTGGCCACCCGAGCCTCGATCGCGATCACGAGGAAAAAATTTTGTTGAGAGGCCTCGCCCCCTCGCCGGCAAAGCCGGAGGGTGGTGAAAGTGCAGGCGAAGGCGGCGGTGCAGCCGGCTTCGTGGCGGTTTGCGGCGGATCGGCTCCAGCCAGTGGGTGAGAGCCGACCCTCCGAAACCGACGAAGCCGGGGACGGCGTGCTTGGCGGAGGCCAAGGGCTTTAGCGGTGCTGTCTAGCGGGCGCGGCGGATGACGCTCTGGACAATCGTGCGGAGTTTGGCCACGTCGTAGCGCTGATAGATCGGGAAGCGAACGAGCGGCAGGCCGGCCGCATGCAGGGCGTCGGCGAGGTAGGCGTCGCGGGCTTGTTGCTGGGTTTCGAGGTGGGTCTTGTCGTCGAGTTCGACGACGGCCGCGAGGCGTAAGCCGCGCTTGGTGACTAGCACAAAAGCGGCATGCCGCTGGCTGATCTTGCGGCCCGCTGCGGAGTGAAACCCCTCCTCCGCTTCGATGAGATCGGCGAGGCGGACCTTGGCCATGACGAGGTAACGGTCTTCGGTTGCTTCACGGAGCGCGCGGTAGAACCGCAGCTCGCCGGGAGAGAGCAACACGCCGCGGCTTTGGTACTTGAGCGCGGCGTGCTTGCCGGTGGGTTTTTGGTTGGTGGCGAAACGGGGTCGTTCTTTCTTGTCCGTCATCCTTCCTTCTAGCGCAATCCCTCTTGCGCTAGCAAGTGGTGACAGACGTATGTCACCGCAGCGCCGCCCGCAAGGCTATCGGGATGCACGCCGTGGTTGGCATAATACGACCCGCCTACTCCGCCCTCTCTAGGAACCAGGAGCGACTGATGTCGGTGCGCCGTTTGATGATCGGGCTAGGCATTGGACTGGTCGCCGTGGCGACCCACGTCGCAGCGTTTGTGACCGGCAGCTACTACACCTTCCGGCAGGTCGCTGCGGCCGACGGCGCGCATGGCCGCTTCGTGGGCACGCCGAAGACCGAATGGATCGACGGGCGCGACATGCGTCTTACGGAAGACTTCGTCTACATCGATCCGATGGAGCGGGCGTGGCTCGCGCCGCAGGGTAGCGTTATCAATGGCGCTTCCATCCCCCGGGCCTTGTGGACGATCGTTGGCGGGCCTTTCGAGGGGAAGTACCGCAACGCCTCGATCGTCCACGACGTGGCTTGCGAGAAGATGGACCAGCCTTACCACGCCGTGCACCGGATGTTCTACGACGCCTGTCTCGCCGGCGGCGTCGAAGAGAACGAAGCCGGCCGGCTCTACTACGCCGTGGCGATGTTCGGCCCCCGCTGGGTCTTCGAGACCATGACGGTGTTCGAAGCCAACAGCAGCGGCGACGATACGCCGCCGGAGCCGAAGGTCATCCAGGTTGCTAAAGAGCTGGTGGTGAACCCTCCGACGCCCGGGGAACTTGAAAAGATGGAGGCGCTCTTTAGGTCTGACCCCCCCACTCCCGAAGAGATCGAGCGCTTGGCCAAGGTGAACGCAGAGTCGCCTTAGTCGTCGATGGAATCGGTGGTGATGAGGTTAGCCGCGTAGCGCGCGCCACCACGGCTTGGAGAAGATTTCTTGGCGGGCCTCTTCTTTGGCCTTGGCGACCGATTGGGTCTCGCGCTGCTCGACCTGGCGCTTGAGTTTGACAAACGCCTCGCGCCAGTCCCCTCCTCCCGAACGGTTTTCGAGCAGTAGCGTCGCGCGGTTATGGCCTTCTTGGGCAAGTTTGAGGGCTTCTTGCAGGTGTTCGATTTGAGACTGAAGCTGCTCGCGCTCACGGCGGCGTTCTTCTTGAAGGATGTCGAGCTTCTCTTTCAGGGAGTGCAAGTCGGTGCGCACCGAACTGATCACGTCTGGGCGGTTCTGTTCAGGGGTTTCGACGCCCTCCACGCGGCTAAAATCACACTCATCCGCATAAACGCGGATCAGCTCTGAGGCGTCGATCAGCTTCGCCCCGTCGGGGCCCTCGGTCGCCGAAAGACGGCCTTGCTTGAGGTGCTTCTGAATCGTCGTGCGGCTCTTGCCGGTGATCCGGTGGGCGGCGGTGATCGAGTACTTGGTGGCTTGCTTGGGGGTGTTCGGGATGTGGTCGGTCAATTCTGGGCACGCTGTTCAGGGTTGTGCGACCAAGTCTGCACTGAATCGCGCCGCGGCGCAAGCGGTTTTGAACGCCCCTGCCCAGTCTGGGCGGGTGTTCGTTCAGGCCTGAATACCCCCGTATGCCCACTGGGCGCCCCCGTGTGCGGACAACTGCCCAGGGGTGTGCGACTCCCCCACTCCACCGCCACGCCTTCGGATTCCGCCGTTTGTGACACGGGGTGTATTGAGTGAGTCACCGCGCTTCTGTGCGCTATCGCTGTGCAGGCTGTGCAGTCGTGGTCGGGTGTGTGCGACCACGGGTGTGCGGGGGGTGTGCACAATCCTGGGGACAACTGCACACGAATCGTGTTAGCGTGGTTCCACTCGATAGCCGAATCGCGGCTGTCTGTTCCTACAGGGCGCGTCCGCGCCGCATTCAACTACGCAACCAAGAAAGGAGGGCGCCCGCCGAACCAGTCCGCCAAGCCATCTTTCGACAACAAAAAACCGCCGTTACGAGCGGCGGTCTTTGAAGGGGCTCCGTGAAGCAATCAACGGAACGTGATGTGACAATCCCACCGTAAACTGCTTCGAGCTGTTGCGCAAGCGATGATTTCGCCGGCGTGCCTTTGCGCGTCCGCTCGCTGACGAACGCCCCGAGTTACCGAAAGACGCCAGCGCTGTGGGGGAGGGCGCAGAACTATGCCATGCCATCGATCCAAACAACGAACCCTTATTACTTGAAAAATGTGGGGGCAGGGGGACGCGCCGCGTCCGACGCCCTGCGTCACGCTCAAAGACAAGCCGATGATTTTTGTGGGCTGGAGGAGGGGGCTGATCGGTATGGGCTTTTGCTTCTAGCAAAGCGAGCCGGCAAGCATGCGGGCTTCACGCCGCGGATGCTCACCTTGCTCGAATACTACCTCGCCTTTACCCGCGACCTCGACTGGGAGGAGGGAAGTCGGCCTGTTGTCTATCAATCCCTAGCCCGCACCGCGCTCGACCTGGGCGTCACCGAACGGCAGGTGCAGAAGCTCGAAGCGGCGCTCTTTGCTGCTGGCGCAATTACTTGGAATGATTCCGGAAACCATAAGCGTTATGGGCAACGCGACAGCGAAACGGGACGAATCGTTTACAGCTTCGGCGTCGATCTGACCCCCTTGGCGTACTTGCGGCCACGGCTAGAAGCGGTGCTCGCCGAGAAACGCCGTCACGACGACGCCTGGATGGCGGCCAAGCGGCAGGCCTCGTGGCTCCGCCGGCAGGTGAGGGCGCTACTGGCCGAATGGGCGCAGCAGGAGGAGGGGGCGGCGATCGATGCCATCGAGGCCTTCGCTTTGCGCTACGACGCGGTTGCGGTCCCAATCCGCACGTCGATGGACCTCGCTGCGTTAACCCTGCTCGTTGCCGAGCATCAAAAGCTCTACGACGCGATCATCGAGGCGATGGGAGTAACCAGCCCTGAAGTAGAAGAGGGCGCTAATCAGTCTTCTATGACCAAAGAAATAGCAAAAGGTTCATCCAGAGGCGAACCCCAGGTCGCCCACTACAATTACCCCACTCATTCTTTCATAGAACCCTGTAGTCGAAGCGACAAAGGCTTTCAGGAAAGCGTAGGGCGACCCTCGGCGGGTAAGCAGGCGGGTCCGTCCACGGGGCAACGCTCCACGGAGCATGCGTCTTCGGGTTTAGAGCATGTGACGCTCGGCATGGTGCTGTCGGCGGCGAGTGAGCGATTATCGGCGCAGCTTCCCAAAGACCCGGGATGGGGCGACCTCGTCGAGGCCGCTTATGGGTTACGTCAAGAACTAGGCGTTTCGCAGCAGAGCTGGGGTGAGGCGTGCGGCGTTTTGGGGCGGAGTGGGGCGGCCGTGGCGATGCTCGTAACCGACCGGGCGGCGCTGCGGGAGGATGACCCGGTGCGATCGCCGGCGGCTTACTTCCGTGGGCTTATCAGCCGCGCCGAGCGCGGCGAGCTGCGACTGCATCGCACGCTGTTCGGCCTCTTGGGCCGTGATCGGCGGAGCGAATGAGGCGGTGTGGGGGCTGGCCACACGGTGGTATGCGGGTAGGGCGTTTTTCGTTGACGCCGGCGCCGGGGCGTGGCACGCGTGGCGAACCACTCAACCGCAAACGAAGAAAGGGCGACGACGATGACCACGTTATCGAAAACTCACCACGAGGCCGCCCGTCCCGAAAGGTAGGGACGGATGGCCAAAGAAACCAAAGACCAAAAACCCCGCCGCGACCTCTACCAAGAGGTCACCGACAAAATCCTCAAGCTCCTCGATCAAGGCGTGCCGCCGTGGCGGCAGCCGATCACCACGGCCGACGGCCCCGGCATGCCGACGAGTTTTGGCAGCAAGAAGCCGTACCGCGGTATCAACCTCTTCCTCTTGGCGATCAACGCCTGGGCGCACGACTACGGCTCGAACTACTGGCTGACCTTCAACCAGGCCAAGCAGCAGGGCGGCAAGGTCCGCAAGGGCGAGAAAGGCTCGCTGGTGCTCTTCTGGAAACAGCACGCCACCAAGGATCGCGAAAGCGGTGAGGACGTGACGATCCCGGTGCTTCGGCATTATGTCGTCTTCAACGCTGACCAGATCGAGGGCTTGCCGCAGGACGAGGTCGCTAAGCCCATCGCCCAGCCGCAGCCCGACAGCCGGCCCGCCCAGGCCTACCTCACCTACCCCGACCCGCCGCGGGTCGATGTCCGTGGCCACCGCGCCTGCTATCTGCCGCGTGAAGACCGGATCGAGATCGCGCCGATGGAACGCTTTGAGTCGTCTAGCGCCTTCTACGCGACGCTCTATCACGAGCTGGCCCACTCCACCGGTCACCCCAAGCGGCTCAACCGTGACCTGGGCGAGAAGCCGCATGTGTTCGGTTCGCCCGACTATGGCAAAGAAGAGCTGGTGGCCGAGATGGGCTCGGCTTTTCTTTGTGCAGCGGCTGGGATCAGCCCGCCGACGATCGAGCAGTCGGCCGCTTACCTCGACGGCTGGCGCCGTTCCTTGAAAGCGGACAAAAAGCTTGTGATCGCGGCGGCCGGGCAAGGGCAGCGGGCGGCCGACTACGTCCTCGGCGTGAAGTACGAGGCGGCGGCGCCACGCGAACCGGCAATCTAATCGAATAGACCGTGCCGGTGTGACAGACGGCTGTCACTCCGGGCGGTCCTTTGTTGAAACTGCTCTCGCAACGTGATAGAGATGGACTCACCCAAAGGAGGAGGCCATGCTCTACGAGCGTTCCTTATCGATCGAAACCGTGCAGTAAAGTCAGCAACGCGCACCCGAAAACCAAAGCTTAAAAATTGGCAATCAAATGACGGCAACCGACCACCGCACATTTATCAAGGAGTACACTCGCGCTTTACGTGAAGGTGATGCCGCAGTTTTTGCAGGAGCGGGCGTCTCTCGCGCCGCTGGATACGTGGACTGGAAGCAGTTGCTCCGCGAAATCGCCCAAGATCTTGAGCTAGATGTCGATCGGGAATCCGATCTTGTGGCACTAGCCCAGTACCACGTCAACCATCGCTCAGGCCGCGACCGCATCAATCAGCTGCTAATTGATGAGTTCTTGGAGGACGTTGAACTGACTGCCACGCATCGACTGATCGCGACGCTCCCATTAAACACCGTGTGGACTACCAACTACGATGATCTAATAGAAAAAGCATTCGAAGATGCTGGTAAACGCACCGATGTCAAACGGCGAAAAGAAGACTTTGCCACAACACGTCGTCGGACCGATACTACTGTTTATAAAATGCACGGTGACCGGACGTTTCCAAGTGACGCCGTTCTCACGAAGGAAGACTACGAGACATACAATACACAACGTGAAGTCTTCACGGTAACACTAAAGGCCGATTTAGCCAAACGTACCTTCCTATTTCTTGGCTTTAGCTTTGCCGATCCAAACGTCCTGTACCTCCTTGGGCGTGTAAAGCAGCTACTCGAAGCTAATAGCCGCAAGCATTATTGTATTCTTAAGGCGCCAACTCCCGGAGAATCCCCCGATGGCGACTACGATTGCAAACGTTTTGCACACTGGTTGACTGACCTACGACGGTACAATATCCAGCCAGTTATAGTGGATAAGTACGAAGATATACCGGCACTGCTTTCAGAGCTAAATCGCCGAAGCCATCTACGCGATGTTTTTATATCCGGAAGCGCTGCCGACTATTTACCCCTCGGCGAAGCGGGCTTCCGGGATCTATGCCATGGTTTAGGACGCGAACTCATTAAGCACGGATTCAACATCATTTCCGGTTACGGTCTCGGCGTTGGGGACTCTGTAATCGTGGGTGCAATGCAATCTCTACGTCGTAACGATGATGAGCGGCTACAACTTTGGCCGTTTCCACAGCACGTGCCAGCTGGAACAGACCTCGCAACTTTCTGGCGTCAATATCGTGAGCGAATGATTGATGATGCTGGTATTTGCATCGTACTCTCGGGAAACAAGCGGGAAGAGGGTGGGATAGTCCCCGCGAGAGGAGTTTTACAGGAGGTTGAGATTGCGCAGAACCAAGGCAAGGTGATCATACCCGTCGGTGCGACCGGGCATGTAGCCAAGCAGATCTGGGATGACGCCAAAGTTAGCCCTCAGAAGTACTTTGGTGGCACCGATGTATCTGCGTTCTTCGAAGCGATTGGAGATTCTACCGCGACCCCCGATGCACTTACAAGGAGTATAATTGAGATGATCAAGTTGTTTGACACATGAGGTAATTGATGGCGCGCAAGGTATTTTACAGTTTCCATTATCACCCAGACAACGTTCGAGCAGCACAGGTGCGAAACATGGGCGTAATAGAGGGTAACGCCGTTGCCACTGACAATGAGTGGGAGTCCGTTACCAATGGTGGCGAAGCAGCAATCAAACGATGGATAGATAGTCAGCTTGAAGGCAAATCCTGCGCGGTGGTGCTAGTCGGCGCAGATACCGCTCGACGAAAATGGATTGACTACGAGATTAAGACTGCATGGAATGCCGGTAAAGGAGTAGTTGGAGTGCATATACATCGCCTAAGAGATTTTGCCGGATTGCAATCTAAACAAGGCGCCAACCCTTTTGCTCATTTCAGTATGGACCGCGACGGGTCATCGTTGTCGTCAATCGTGCGTTGTTACAATCCGCCGTTCACGGACAGTAGGCAGTGCTACGCATTTATAGAAGCGAACCTAGCCACGTGGATAGAAGAGGCAGTAAGTATTAGAGAAAATTATGGATAACGACGATTAGCGAACCGCCGAGAACCGATATGGCTTACTATACCCGCCAACAACTTCAGAGCGTCCCAATTTATTTGGAGGCAGCAGTAAGGAATAACCGCTACCACACTAGGACAGCTTCCGCGGCAGTTACCGTATTTCTTTCGCATAGCCACCAGGATGCTGCCATAGTTAATCAGGCAGTGCAGTTGCTTGGATCGCAAGGTGTGACAATCTACGTTGATTGGAAGGATGAGTCTATGCCTTCCGTAACGAGCCCTGAAACGGCGCGTCGCATTAAGGGAAAGATCAAGGAGTGCAAGAAGCTGGTCTTGCTTGCGACAAATAATGCATTGCAGTCGAAATGGGTACCGTGGGAGTTGGGTGTGGCGGATGCCGAAAACTCGATGAAGAACATTGCAATTCTGCCAGTGACAGATAGTCAGACTTCTTGGATAGGTTCAGAGTACGTCGGGATCTACGACCGCATCGAACAGGCGAGTAGCGGAAAGCCGGCAGTATTTGAGCCAGGAGCAAGTTCCGGCATCTTGTTGGAAGATTGGTTGAGGCGCTAGCTGTCGCTCAGGGCGATGGATGAGGTTTGACTAAAACCACTTGGTGGTGAGATGGCTTTGACACTTGACACGATCTGCGACGTTTCAGAGGGTTAGAACGATCTGTTTTACATAGCGCTTACTGTTGTATCGGCAGTGCTCGCGCGACGGAGCCCCGCCAACACGCGTCTCGGCACTTCCGATACAACGCGTTGGAGTAAACCGTCGGTGGCGGCCGGCTATGGGGATTCTATCTTCGCCATTGCCTAGCCGGAGACATCAGCGCCTCAGACTGACTGCGGTCTACTCCCTCGTCGCTAGGGATAGAGAGACCGTCATTCGCTGACAAGCGTCGAAGAAGGAGGTCTTGAGCGCGTGCGACTCCACTCGGCGCGCACCGGCAGTGGTTCAGCAAGGCTGACGCGGCGGTCTCGGAGGCATTCATCAGGGTTGCCCTCTAGGATGAATCGAAGAAGCCCAGTCCGGCGGCGTCGAGCGCCAGAACCTGCCGGGTGGAGAGGCCGCGGAGCGGCCTCAACTCCCTCGACCGCAGGCCGGCGCCGCAGACCGAGCAGACGTTCAAAGGCAGATCAGTCGAAATCTCACCAGCCGCCTCGGGGATCGGCGGCGACTCCTTCAAGCCGAGCAACTCGCGGCAACGCCGCAGGTTCTCACCGCGATCGCGGTTGGCGAGGAAGCCGTGGTGGCGGATGCGGACGAAGCCGTTCGGGAGGACGTGCTGCAAGAACCGGCGGATGAACTCGACATCGCTCAGCCGCATCACCTTCGTCTGGCCGCCGTGGCGGTAGTCCTTCCAGTTGAAGCCGACGACGCCGTCCTCATAGCTCACCAGCCGGCTATTAGCGATGGCGACCCGGTGCGTGTAGCGGGCCAGGTACTTCAGAACCTGCCGCGGACCGCCGAAGGGACGCTTGGCGTAAACGACCCAATCGGTCTTCACCGCGGCATTGAGGAGCGACTCGAAGACGCCAACGTCACTCAGCGGCGCCAACTTGCCGTGGAAGGCGAGCTGTCCTTTACGGTAGGCGGCCTTGAGCTGCTGGAGAAACTTGCCGCGGAACACGCGGCTCATCACTCGCACGGGCAGGAAGAACGCCTTCCGCTTACGCGAACGTTCGACCGCGACCCACCGCTCGCCGCCGATTGATGGGCCGCCGCCCGGCACGACGCAGTGCAGATGCGGGTGGTGCGAGAGGTTCGACCCCCACGTGTGCAGCACGCTGAGCATGCCGGCGCTGGCGCCCAGGCGCTTGGGGTCCTTGGCCAGTTCGCGCACCGTCTCCCAGGCCGCGCGGAACAGGATTCCGTAGACGGCTTTCGGGTTCTGTAGGGCGATCGGGCCGAGCTCGTCGGGGAGCGTGAAGACAAGGTGGAAGTAGGGCACGGGCAGCAGCTCGGTCGCCCTCGCTTCCAGCCAAGCGGCGCGCGCCGACGCTTGGCACTTCGGGCAGTGCCGGTTGCGGCACGAGTTGTAGCTCGGCCGCGTGTGGCCGCACCCGTCGCACCGATCGACGTGGCCGCCGAGCACCTTGGTGCGACAGGCCACGATAGCGCGCAACGCGCGGTGCTGGGCGTGCGAGAGCGTCTTGCCGTACCGATCGAGGAACCTCGATCCACCTCCCCGGAGCACCTCGGCTGCTTCGAGCCGAGGCCGCTGGGTCATACCGTGGCGGCCGGCTCCTCGTTGAGGCGATCGAGCGGGCTCTTCGTCTTGCGGATCGTCGCTTGCGAGACGTGCGTGTAGAGCGCCGTGGTGGTCACGCTGCGGTGACCCAGCAGCACCTGGATCGTCCGCACGTCGGCGCCCTCTTCCAGCAGGTGCGTGGCGAAGCTGTGACGCATCGTGTGGGGCGAGACGTTCTTGCTGATGCCGGCCGCCTTCATCGCGCGGTGGCACGCGTTGACGACCGACTGCCGCGTCAGCGGCTTAACGCCGTCACGGCCGGGGAACAAGCAGTCCGTCGGCTTGGCCGCCTTCCAGTACTCGCGGAGCACGATCAAGAGCGTCTTGGGCAGCGCGACGTAGCGGTCCTTGCGGCCCTTGCCCTGTCGCACGCGGATCATCATCCGCTCACTATCGATGTCGCCGACGCCCAGCGACAACGCTTCGGAGGTTCGCAGGCCGGCGCCGTAGCAGGTCATCAAGATGGCCCGCGACTTCAGGCTGTCGAGCGCTTCGAGGAACCGACGGATCTCGTCGTGGCTCAGCACGACCGGCAGCTTCCGCTCCTTCCTGGTGAAGCAGACGCCCTCGACGTACGCGGGCTTCTTGAGCGTCTCACGGTAGAAGAACCGCAGCGCCGCGACCTTCTGGTTGTACGTTCCCTGGGCCACCTTCTGGACTTCCAGCAGGTGCAGCAGGTACTGCCGCAGATGCTTGGCGTCGAGCCGATCGGGCGACCTGCCAAAGAACTCGGCGTACTGCCGCACGGCCCGGACGTAACACGTGACCGTGTTCTCCGCGACGTTCCGCAGACGCAGGTCCTCGATCATCCGCTGGCGCAATTCGGTCATCGCAAATCCTCCTGCCAAAAAGGGGACGGGGTGGGAAACCCCGCCATCCTGGGCAGTGGAGAATGCCGATGCGAATCGCCTCACAAAGACGTGAAAAAGCCGATTGAGGGGACGGCCCGTCGCCTCACGACGCCAGTGTGATAACGCGCAATAGGGAAAATAGGGGACGGCAACCGACTGATTCGATTGACATCTCGGCGTGACTCAACGCTCGACGATATGGAAACCACCCTGCGGTGCGTGACGATGATCCGCTCGAGGACAACGGCATCCACGCCGTCCCACCGCAGAGCGGTTTAGTCCAATGTTTATTATCACACCGGAGCATTTCGCGACGACAACGCCCTTCCTCACACGCTACAAAGTGCCGCGTACTTCGATGTTCACGCCGTCGTGCGTCTTAATGGCCGATAGCAAAGCGGCCAATTTGCTCAGGCTTGGGTTGCCCTTGTCGCTCATCATTCGTATGAGACTCTCGGGCCGCTCGCCCATCCGGCGACCAAGCTCTTCAAAGCCAATCGCGGTCATGACGTAAGTCCGCAGGATGCTCTTGGCGGTCGCGACATCATTTTCGCAAAGGCATTTGAGCGCTTCGGCGACGAGCGCTGCGCGAAACTCGCTGTCGTGGGTGGCCCGCTTTGAGATCGTTCGTTCGATGGGTCGTGTCGGCATAGCAGGTGAGTACATCCTCCTCTTCGGTGCGGCTTAGAAGTCAGCGAGACGATAGCTCGTGCTACGCCCTTTGCCTGGATTTCTCACAAGCACCCCGCGTCTCTCCAGCTCCTGAATGTCACGCAGAGCCGTGTCGGCCGAGCACTTGGCCATACGGGCGTACTTTGAGGTGCTCACGAACCCTTCCCAATCGCCCGACATCCGGTTGAGCACTTCTTGTTGTCGCTCGTTCACGCCGACCGCGCCGAGGGATTCCCACATCCTTGCTTTGCTAAGGACGCTCGCCAAGCGGCCATCGCTCGCAGCGATAGCGCGGCCTAAGCAGCTGAGAAACCAAGATAGCCATTCGGAGACATCAAGCCCGCCGCGTTGCGTTTGCTCTAGCGTCGCGTAGTAGTCCTTCCGTTCCGCTTCGATCTGGGCCGACATGCTGTAAAAGCGTTCCTTAACGCCATCAGCGCGGGCTAGGCACATGTCGGCAATCGCACGGGCTACACGGCCGTTTCCGTCTTCGAAGGGGTGGATCGTCACAAACCAGAAGTGCGCGAGCCCCGCCTTCAGAACGGGATCGATCGTTTCGGTGCTGTTCAGCCAGTGAAGGAAGGCGGCCATCTCCTTGTCCAGGCGAGAAGCGGCGGGCGCTTCGAAATGCACCTTCTCCTTCCCGATCGGGCCTGAGACGACCTGCATGGGTCCGGCTTCTTCGGGGCGCCATCGTCCGACAGCGATCCGGCTCAGGCCACTGCGTCCCGTTGGAAAGAGCGCCGCGTGCCAGCCGAAAAGACGCTCCGCCGTGAGTGGCTCAGCAAACTTCTGGGTGGCGTCGAGCATCATCTCGACCACGCCATCGACGTGGCGGCTAGGACGCGGCAGCCCAGCCACCCTAAGCCCTAATCGGCTTGCGATCGACGAACGGACTTCCTCTGGATCGAGGCTTTCGCCCTCGATGGCCGAGGACTTTACGACATCGGCGGTCAATACAGTCAGACTGGCTTCGCTTTGCAGCTCGAAGCCGAGCGTTCCCATCTTCCCCAGCAATCGCCCTTGGTCGTGGCGGACCGCCGCCAGGGGCGCGGCTAGCGCTTCGGCGTTCCAAGTCAATTTCGGCCAATCGGCCAATTCGTGGATATAGGGCATCTATTCACCGCACTTTCTGCGGCGATTATAGCATCTAATCGCCGCATAGCGCAAGTCCGTG
The DNA here is from genome assembly GCF_007859955.1 of Botrimarina colliarenosi. Lineage (GTDB taxonomy): Bacteria > Planctomycetota > Planctomycetia > Pirellulales > Lacipirellulaceae > Botrimarina > Botrimarina colliarenosi. The sequence goes on along the minus strand of NZ_SJPR01000005.1, from coordinate 275,003 downwards.
GGCAGAGCGTGCGGGCGGCGGTCTTTGGCACCTGAAATGGCAGTGCTGGCACGCCAGTTGCTGCACGCCCGTATATCTTACCAAAGGCTGCCATTTTGGCCTCCAACGTACGGAGACGTGAAGATGATTGTCGTGCTTTACCTGTGCACGCGTTGCGGAAGACGCTTCGAGCTTGAGGTGCTGGAGCCTGGCGAGGCCGAGGCGAAACGTCTTACTAGTTCGCCCGTGACTTGTCCCGAGTGTCATAGCCGTCACTTAGAACGGCTACGTGCATCCCGCCCAGTTCCCAACCGCCCTCGCTAGAGGCGTTTGCACAACTCAACTCTCGCAAGGAGGCGTCGGTGAAAGTTTTCGTTAGCTCAGTGATGCGGGGCTTCGAGCCCGAACGCGCGGCAGTCCGTCGTGCAATTGAACTGCTACGTCACGACCCCGTCATGGCGGAGGGCTTTGGGGCGCAGCCTCACAGCTCCGAAATAGCCTGCGTTGAGCAAGTCCGCGGCAGCGATGTTTATCTAGGCGTCCTGGGGTCGCGTTACGGCTATAAAACGCCTGAGGGGGTCTCTGTCACGGAGGCCGAGTACTTAGAGGCGCGACAACGAGGCCTGAGAATTGTGTTCTTTGCCACGCGTGACCAGCTCGACGCGGATCAGGCCGACTTCTTCGCTCGTGTGGGTGACTACCAACAGGGGTATTTCGTTGGCTTCTACTCGACGCCGCAGGACCTGCAAGACGCTGTCGTGCAAGCACTGAACGACCTTCAGTCCACGACGGGCCCGGCTGTCTCCGCTGCTGATGCGGGCGCGAGACTTCAACAACGCTTCGCCGTCGCGCCGCCACGGCGGGGGGCGCCCACCTTCTCTGTAGGGATCGTACCCAAGCGCGTCGATGAATGGGTTCCCGTCGGGCTGCTGGGCGACGAGGCGTTCCGCGACGATCTGAAGAAACTACTTCTCTTCGGAGAGCGACCTCGATTATTCGACGACCGATACGGCTGCCTTTCTCAGGAGGGCGTTGACCACGTCGTATTGTCGCAATCGGGGGATGGGGCTACCGACCGATCTGCGTCCGTTTCGCTCTACCAAGACGGAACAATCTTGTCGGTGGTGACGTTGGCTCAGCCCCGCGGCGGTTTTGCGGCTGGAGACCTCGCCAAATCAACAATTATTGACCGCAGGGCCGTCCAAGAGGGCGTTCACGGCGCCCTTCGTTTCGCGGATGCGGTCTTTCAGCGACTCCCGCGTGGCGGCCTGCTCAGTGACTTCTATGTTTGGCTTTGCCTATCCGAATTTAAGCACAAGCTTTTCGGGGAGCCCGATCAGCACCGCGGCAACTCCATATCCTTTCCAAGCCTCGCTGTTGATGACCCGCTCTGGATTCCAATTGAGCCGCTCTCTACCTCACGACCGGCATTGGTAGCTGGCGACCTTCTCGCTACCGATCTGGTTGAGCGATTGGCGAGAGTGTTCTTGGCAAAGGGTGGATACTTCCCTTCGCCTTCTGACTCAAGGCGTTAATCGATCGCGCAGTTCCGCTACGCAACGAATTGAATTTATGTGCCGTGCAATGCCAACTACTGCCACGTCGATCCAATCGGCTTGGTCTTAAAGCGCAGCAGATGACGGCAACCCGTTGAATTATGAGACGATTGTCGTCGCGTGGTGTTGGCGAGATCTTCGGCTTTTGCCTTAACTACACCAACTAACTGCTTGATCTTCCTTGGTGATTGCTAGGTGGCTCGGAGCGTCCCGACTGCCAGTTCCTGCCGCTTACTGTTTGCTGCTGACGAGGCTCTCGGTAGGATAGCAACCGTCAATGATGGTGCTTGGCAGAGTGAGGGGAGCGGCTGTATATTGGCCCTTCCCGCTTTGACGAGACGTCAAATGCTAACGGTTGCTAATCGTCGCTATTAGTTGCTAATACTTGCAAGCGTCTAAAGAGGGAAACGTCGTTGCATAACTCCTGGTAGAGAAGGCAGTTACATAGGCTCGCGGGTTTTGCCTCATAACCTCGAGGTCGTCGGTTCGAATCCGGCCCCCGCCACTTTTTCTAAGTCCTGCTGAAACCTACGCTTAGGTTACCCGCCGAGGGTCGGCGGAGCGGCTTGTTGGTAGCGCCCACCCGTAGTTTTTACCCGTAGTACGGGTGGACCTACGGGTGAGACGGCCCAGCACCCGTTTCGCCCATGTCCCAGCAGCAGAAACAGCCCCCCAAGTACGGGCGGCACAAGTCTTCCGGTCAAGCCGTCGTCTACGTCAAAGGCCGCGAGGTCTACCTCGGCAAGCACGGCAGTCCCCAGAGCCGCGAGCGTTACCGCGAGTTCGTCGAAAAGTGGCTCGCCCAGCAGGCCGAGGAGGCGCCGACGCAGGCGGCGCTCGAGGCCGAAGAACGACTCGCCCAGACGATCAACGCGCCGAACCTGCGTGAGAAGCGCCGGGCCGGCAGGGTCGTCACGCTCGACGAGCTGATCTTCGCCTACCGGCGCTTCGCCCACGGTTACTACGTCAAGAACGGCGAGGTGACCCGCGAGGCGGAGCTGATCGACGAGGTCACCGGTCTGCTCGGCCGCCGGCACGGCAAGCGATCGGTCGAGTCGTTCGGGCCGGTTGATCTGGATGAGTTCCGCGAGTGGGTCATCGACGAGCGGGACTGGGAACGCAAGAGCCTCAACAAGCAGATCGGCCGTGTCGTGCGGATGTACAAGTGGGCCGTCAAGAAGGAGCTCTGCTCGCCGGCCGCCTACCAGCAACTCGCGGTGCTGGGTGGGCTCGCCAAGGGGCGCACCCGAGCGCGGGAATCCGAGCCGGTCCAGCCCGTCGATGACGCCACCGTCGGCAAGACGATCCCCGCGCTGCCAGAGATCGTCGCCGACATGGTCCGTTTTCAGCGGCTCACCGGCGCTCGGCCTGGGGAGGTCTGCGCCCTGCGGCCGTGTGATCTCGATCGGACCGGCAAGGTCTGGCTCTACCGGCCCGACAGCCACAAGACCGAGCACCACGGCCGCGAAAGGCTCGTGCCGGTTGGGCCGCAGGCGCAGAAGGTCCTCGCGGCGTACCTCGATCGCGGGCAGGAAGAGCACTGCTTCTCGGCGGCCGAGACGGTGCAGCGCGCCCGGCAACGCCAGCAGGCGCTGCGCGTAAAGAATGGCTATGTGCTCGCGAAGTACGCCGAGAACAAGCCCAACGGCACGAAGCGACTACCGGCCAAGCGGTACGTCGTCGGCAGCTATCGGATGGCGATCCGCCGCGCCTGCAAGAAGGCGGGCGTGCCGGTCTGGACCCCGAACCAGTTGCGGCACACGGCGGCAACCGAAATCCGCCGGCGGTTTGGCCTCGAAGCGGCCCAAGTGATCTGCGGGCACGCCCAGGCCGACGTCACGCAGGTCTACGCCGAACGCGACCTACAGCTGGCGCTGAGCGTCGCCGCCGAGCTGGGCTGAGCCGCGTCGCGACGGAGGGCGTCGAGGGTGGGTCCCGGTACAGAGCCGGGGCCGCCCTCCGGCGCCTCAGAAGCGTCGCCGGCAACGGCTCCGCGTGGCGATGTCCTCCTTGACCCGGGCGAGGGCCTCGTCGAATGTCGCGCCGTGGCCGACGAATTGGCCCCCTAGTTCGAGGATGCCTAGTCCGACGTGGGCCGCGTGCAGGGAGCGGCCGGCCGCGATGTACCAAACCCAATCCTCGTCCTCGTGTCGGTCGTCGAAAACGACCGCGACTTCGCCGTTTCCACACGCTCGGCGGGCGAGGTCGGCGATCTCTCGGAGGTCAATCACCATGATGGTTTGTCCCGTTAGGCGGTTTCGCCGTAGAGCGCCCGGCGCAAGGCGTCGGCGCCGTTGTCGCCCGACGGCGAACCGGCTCCCTGGAAGAAGCGTTCGAGCGCCGCGACCGATGTGTAGCGGGCGCCTCCCAGCAGCTGCGTTTCGAGCACACGGCCGCGGCTGCCTTTGGTGGCCCAGCGGTAGATCGTCGAGAGATGAACCCTCTTCCCGCCGCGGGCGTCGAGGTAGCGGGGGACGTCGCCGAGCGGTACGAGCTTCTCTGTCTGGAGGTTGATCATCACGGGGTTCCGTGGGGTGCTTCTTCCCTGCTGCGGATGGCAAGACCGGCGACCTCCGGCTGCCGGCGGCTGGATGGTTCGGGACGCAGCGTCGCGGTGGGCGTGGGCTGCGAATGATAAAGACCCTCGTCGTCGCCTTGAATCGTCGGGTCGTTCAGCGCTTCACGGACGCGCAGCCCGAGGCCGATCGCCGAGTAGCCGTCGCCCGCCAGCGCGTCGCGCGTCAGGTCGTAGACTTCTTGGTAGGTAAGACCGCTGTTGTCGCGGACGATCCGCTGCACGACCGGCCTTACCCGAGACGCGGTCGGCGCCCCTCCCTCGTCGACGGCGCCGGCCAACAACTCCACGACGCGGGCGAGCCGTTTGCGTTCGCGCCGGAGCGTCGCCGCCTCGTCGGCGGCTGTCTCGACCCGGCCGGCGAGCGTCCCGAGCTGACCGGCGATCGCTGCGGCGATGGCGTTGAGGGCGTCGGAGCCGTTGGCGAGCGAGTCGGCCGCCCGCCGGGCCGCGGTGTACTCGCGACGCAGCGAGGCGACCTCGTGGGTTTTCTCGTCCAGTTGCTCGTCGACTTCGGCGAGCAGGCGGGTTGCGTCTTCGGCGAGCTGCTCGATGGGCGTCATGCGGGCGCCTCCAGCCGATCCGCCGTCTTCGGGCGCCATACTGGCGCGTGTCCCGTAACCAAGGTGACGCCGAACGAATAGACCCCCGCGCCGACGGCCAGCACGAATCGGCGAGCGGCGCCGCCGGCAGCGACCATCGTGATGCACGCCGCTTGCAGGGCGATCCGCTCGGCGCGACGGATGGCGCCGACCAGACGACGGCGGAGGGAGGGCCGTTGGCTTGGCGCCGTCAACTCAACGGCGTCGGCAAGTGAAACAACCTCGCAGGTTGCCTCGGTATGGGGATGGAGCGATCCGATCGCGACGCTATCGGGGCCTTGGTAGCAACGGATGGCGGTCTCACCGTCCTCGACCACGACCAGCAGGCCGACCTGCCATGGCTTCTCGCACCAGAGCGCCTGGTTCTTCAAGTCGACGCCGCTGTAATGGCTCACGCCGAGTTCGTAGTGGCTGTGCCACCAGCCGATACGGTCCAGGCCCAGTGCGTCCCGGGAGTACCAGGCGTCGAGTTCCAGCAGGTCGCGATCGATCGTCTCCACCGTGACCCGCGAGCGCTTGGCGTGTTTGCAGTCGGTCGAGCCGAGGACCAAGGTCCAGTACCCCCACTGGTCTTCAAACACACGGCCGGCGAGGAAGCCGATCGCCTCGTCGGGCGCCCATTCGCTCGTCGCGGCGGCGATGGCGTCGAGGACGGCGCCGGCCACAAAGACGGTCGGACGGTCGTCAACATCGCAGTAGGCCACCATCGTTGAGGGCGGCTGCGACGGGCGGTTCCGCCAAGCGGGCTGGTAGGGCGGCGAAGCGGTGAGGGAGAGGGTGGGCATGGCGTATCGATCCGTTGGTGGCGCAAAGACGGGATTCAGCTCAGCTTGAGACGAGGGGCCTCACCGATGGCAACGGGGCGGGTCGGTCCGCTCAAGCGGACGACGAAAGGCGCCGCGGCAAGGTGGCTCGGGTCGAAGACGTGCCGCCGGACGTTGGGGATCTCCAGGCCGGGATTGACCGGGCCGCGGAGGACTTCCGTGTAGTACTTGTAAGCGGCGACGTCGTAGCCCTTGTCCGTCGCCAACGAGAAGGCTTCGTCGCCGTTGAGCACCGCGGCGATCATCCCAACGTGCTGGCCCGCGACGAGGCTCTTGCTGCCTACGGGCTGCGTGCAGAGGCGGCCCGACGAACTGACGCGGTGATGCCACGGTTTAGGCCCGACGAATGTCACGTGCGGGTAGTGTTGGGCGTGGGGGTAGCGAGGCCAGTCGGGCTCGAGGTCGAAAACGACCTTCCACTGGGCCTTCAGCTGCTTGGGGTTTGTCGCACTTGCCGGCAGCGGCATGTTCAGCGTGACCAGGTAACGACGCATCCGCCCCGCGTCCGCTTCGGTGAGGACCGGCACTTTCAACGCCGCATCCGCGAAGACCTTCACCTCGCGGACACAGCCGCGTCCTTCGATGTCTTTGAGCGAGCGGTAGTCGGTCCGGAGCCGTTCGAGAGACGGCCCTGTGCGGCGCGGCGCCGCGCCCGTCAGAAAGGCGCCGATGACATAGAGCGTCGTCCCGACAGGCACGCCTTGATCGCGGATTGGAGTGTCTGACTCCAAAGTTCGACGATTGTTCTGTGAGGTCGTGTCGTCAATGGCGAGCTGGAAAAAGTGGTGGAGCCCTTCGTGACGCTTAATCCATGACAGATCGAATACCTGCTCGATCACCTCTTTTGGCGTCATATCCGCAGGGATGACTATCTCGGCGACCTCGTCGAGGATCGGGTGGGCGATCGAACACTTCATCACCTCGATCTTCTCCCACGTGGCGTGATGGGAATCGCTGACGCGCGTGTCGGCCGCCGCCTTCGCGCGAATTGAGATGGTCAAGGTCGCCCCGGCGGGCACGTGCTGGTCGGCGAACGACTCCTTGTCGGTCAGCTGGCGCTTCTCGCCATCAGGATTGTTGGGGTCCTTCGGGCAGTTCAGGGCGTACGTTCCGTCCGTCGGCGGCTTCAGCCAGTTCTGCTGCACCAGTTGGTCGAGCAGCTGCTGCGGAGTTCCCGCGCCGTCGAACTCGGCGTTCGCCGTTTCGCCGCTGGTGGGGTGGACAAGGGCGAAGTTGATCAGAGACATGACGCATACTCCGTCAGTGGTGATGGGGCGTCGCGCCCCGGGTTAGGCGCCGCGTCCACGACGCGGCTTAGGAACTGAAACGAACGGACGCTCGCCGATCGGCAGGGCCGCGTAGGCGACCGCGCCGTCGGCGACTTCAACGGCCACCCAGCTGCTCGGGGCCAACCCCAGGGTGGCGAGGGGGATGTCGAGCAGGTCGTCGTCGAAGGGCTGGATCGACTGGGCGACGCGCATCGACGTGTCGGCCGATAGCTCGCTTGACCCGCCGCAAGCCTGGCAGCGGGGGTGACGCCCGATGACCCAGTCGGGCTTCCCGACCCGGACAGCGCGCTGGCACGATCCGTTGGGATCATCGAGTGGGCCGGGGCATAGCTCGGAAACGACGTAGGGCGCCGGTAGAAGGATCGACGGCGACCGGAAGTGCTGCTCCAGCTCCGCCAGCAGTTCTCGCGCGGAGCCGTTGACTGGCGTGGTCAGTTGAACCACCGGCGTCCCAATCGCGTGGTCGCAGGGGCAGTTTGGGCTGTAAGATTCGTCGATAATCTCGATGCTCGGGCGGCGGATGTCGTTGATGTAAACCCGGCGCCCGTCAAGGTCGCGTTTGCCGTGGGCGAATTGGATCGCCGCCTCGGCCATGTAGGCGCCGACGACCGACGACAGCGTCGGCGTCATCGCCGCGAAGCCTTGCTTGGCGAGTTCGATCGCATTCGCTTGGCATCCCGCGTTCACGCGCCGCCCGGTCGGGACCGGCACGCCGCACTGCCAGCAGGGGCCTTCGGGGTCGCCGTACAAGGCGAACGAGCCCGCGGCGCCCGCCACGCCACACTCGACCATCGGCTTGCCGTGTCGGTGGCATCGGGTGGCGATCCAGGCGCGTGTCGGATCGTCATCGACACAGCAAACGACGATCGTCGCCTCGGCGAAGGGGGCGTCGCCTAGTTCCTGCACCCGCGCGGCGGCGTACTCGATCCGCGGGGCGTCGCTCCAGTGGGTCCGCTCGGCGAGCTGCTCGGCGACGCAAGCCACCTTGAGGTTCTTGTGCTTGGCGCGTTGCTTGCTCGTCCCAAAGAGGGGCGAGCGGGTGGCGTTGGAGAGCTCGAACTCGTCGAAGTCGACGAGCATGAGCCGACCCACCTGGCTCAGGGCCAGCACGAGCGCAGCCGCCTGGCCAAGCGCCCCCGTGCCCAGGAGCAGGACATTCATGGACGCGTTCACCGCCGGGTCGTAGCCGGCCTTGCGCTCTCGGCTGAAGAATTCGGTGTCGTTCATCGGTTGGCCTGAGGTTCTTCGCAGTCGGGGTCATCGCAAACCACGCCCGTGGCGGGGCTGAGCCGGCCGCATCCGGGGCAGATGCGGTCGCACCGGATCCGCTGTGTGATCCGCGCCGCGGGCGTCGGCGCCGACGCGCTCATACCGCTCCGCGTGACGGCTTCCTGCGAGTCGCCGACCGCCCTGATCCGCTGGATGAGTTCATGAAGCCTCGGCCCATACTTGATCGCGGAAGCCACGACGGCGGCGAATAGGCCGAGGACGACCGCCGGTCCGACGCAGGCCCACAGGAAGCTGAGTAGCGCCTTGAAGAAGCTGCCAGCGAGCAGGCTGATAGCGAGGGCCGCGACGCCCGCAATCACCAGTGCGATGAAGAAGTAACAGATCAAAAGGACGCCACCGACGACGGCGGCGAGGGCGCCGCCGATGATGAGCACTTCGTTGTCACTCTTGTTTCCGATCCCGCAGGCCGACACCCCACCGAGGAGGACGGAACCCCAGCCGATGAGGTACGGCAGCCGAACTCGGAAGTACTCACGGATCATTTTCTGAATCGGTGTGGGCGAGCCGCTAGGAACGCGAAGGGCGACCCTTGGCGGCGCGGTTGAAGATTCGGGTCAGCGACGGTTGATCGGGGATTTGGCGGGCGACCGCTCGACGGCGCGACCGAGCGGAACGGGGCGTGAGGCGGAGCGACGGCGTCGGTCCGACGCCCGATCGACCGCCGGGCGTCGGCGCCGGCAGCATTTCGCGTCCCCGAAACGCCTGCGGGACGAGCCGGGGGGCCGGGGGGGGCGAGAGCCGCAGCATCGGTCGTGCAGCGCGGTTGAAAATGAGCCGGAGGGGGAGCATCGAACGAAGGATGGTTGAGGTGGAAGGGATCAGGGACGATGGGTGAGGCGGAGGGTCGGTGGATTGCGTTGCGGCGCGTTCGGTGGCGACAGGCGGAGCGTCGGCGTCACCACGGCAGAGGGCGGCGTCATCGGCGCTTCGCCGCGCTCGGCGGCGAGCAGGTGCTCATCGAAGGCGTCGCTCGGCAGCGGCCAGACATCCATCCGCGTGCCGTGCAGCCGCAGCGGCCGGTGAGCGAGCGTCTCGACGAGGAACGGCGAGCCGACGCCGGGGATGCAGGCGCCGATGCGGCTGCTGCGATCGAGCAAGCGGCCAAGCGTGTCGGGGTCCAGCACGGGGACTTCGGCCGTTTCGCTATCGCCGAACCCCCAGAACCAGCCCCGTCGACGGGCGGCTTTGTGCCGACCGAAGCGTTGCGAGAGAAATTGCAACGTGTGCTCGTCCCGAACGCCCGCAGCGACGATGTTGCTGGAGGCCTCGAAGCCGTCGGCCGCCTCGCGCCCGAGGCACTGTTCGAGCTGACGGATGTACTGCAGGGCGATGTGCAGGCGGGCGCCGGCGCCGGCAAGCGTCACGATCGCGTCGCGGATCGCGGTGAGGTTCTTGGCGTAGGCGGCGAACTCGTCGAGGAAGAAGTGGACGGCGCGGGACTTGTCGATGCGCTGCTCGACCAGCCGCAACAGGCACGAGAGGATCACCCGCAGAACGCGGCTGTGCTCTACTAGCGAGCCGAACGGCATCGACAAAAATAGGGTGACCGGGGTCCTCGACTCGACGAGCGCGCGGAGGTCGATGCCGGGACCGCTGGTGGCTCGGCGGATCACCGGGTCGGTGAAGCTCTTGAGGCTGCGGGCGACCTCGCTAATCAGAATCCCCGCCTCGCGGCCGTCGAGTTCGGCGAACGCCTGGGCGGCGCTGACGCACAGGCCGCCGCTCGCTTGGTTGCGGGACATCTCGTCGAGGAGGCTCTCGATCCGCGCGAAGTTGTCGGCGCCGCGGACGTCGCCTTCGACGCGTTCCAGACCGGAGAACAGGTCGGCGAGGTCGCCGAGGTTCTGTTGCGCGGGCGGGCGGGACGTTCGCACGTGCAGCACCAGCCCTTCGATCACCAAGCGAGTCAGCTCGACCACCCAGTGCGTCTCCGAGCCGGACGGGATCACCACCGACTGGCTGATCGCCGAGAGCATCACCCGGCAGTAGTCACTGTCCGGGTCGACCAGCATGACGGGGTTGATGGCGTCGGCTTGGAGGGGCTGGCCCAAGCCGTAGGGATCGAAGGCATGGACGATCCCATTGCGGAGCCGTTCCTTGGCCCGCGTGACGCCGTTCGCGTCGACCCCTTGGGGGGCGGCGGGGTCGCTCAGCCGGCCTGCCAGCAGGCGATACGCTTGGCCTTTGGGATCAACGACGACCTTGATCTGGTCGTTGGTTGCGAGCCACGGCCACAGGAACCGCACGCTCTTGCCGCCCCGCGCGGCGCCGAGCAGCAGCGTGCCGAGTTCATCCCGCATCCGCACGAAGAACGGCTCGTAGGTTGATTCGAAGAGGGTGCGGCCGATCAGGAGGCCGTCGTTGAAGCCGAATTTGCCGTCATACCAACGCGGGTCGAACCGCCGGCCGCGGAGCTCTCGGGCCGACGCCATCCCCCCCGACGCCCCCTCGCCGGCGAGGAACCAGCGGCGGTACCAGCTGTGCGAGCGGAGCCACTCGCGGAATTCGAGCGCCGCAACCGGCAGCCACGGCGTGACGAGCGTTGTGAGCGTCCACACCAAGTAGAAGCCGGCGGCGAGGGAGCCCTCCTCGATCGCCGCGACCTTGACAGCGTCGGGGACACACGCGAACGCTAGCACCCCGACGACGAGTATCTTCACGCGGTTGAGCGACCGCTGCACCGGCCGAAGACCGCGGTAGAACTGGGAGAGGGCCGGCAGGATGCTGTAGCCGTAGCAGACGACCGCGAGGGTCGTGATCCGCTCGGCCAGCAGCGTCGCTTCGTACGGGACGCCGCCGGTCGGCGCCGGGACGTAGGCGTCCTTGAGCAGCGCGAGGGCGCCGCCGAGGCCGAGGCCGATCGCTTTGTTCCAGCCGAAGTAGCGCCGCATCGCCCGTTACCAGAGCCGAGGATTGGGGGGGACTGATGCAGCGATTTTTTCAGCCTGCCCCCGCCTCGTCGTCCACTGAAAGGCCTTTGCGGATCAGGATTCCACACGCGGCAGACCGGCCGTATCTGTCCGGTTCCGCGACGCGTTTATGAAGAATGCGAGAAGAACTTACTATAAGTTTGACTAATAATGTGGCTGTCCATACCGTTGTATGCGTTGACCTCTCTCGGAGTGAAAACCACCCGCGATGGACCTCGTAGAAGACCTCCCCTGGGATCGCGTGCGCCATCGAGGACACCCCATCGATGGAGTGCAGCTGCGTGCAGCCCGGGTTGGCCTCCGGCTTTCGATCGAGAAGATGGCCGCGCTTTGCGGGATGAACCCTCGTCAACTCGCCAAGTTCGAGACGCAGCGTTGCTGCGCCGACGATTCGACGCTTCAGAAGCTTGTCCATGGCTTCAATCGCCACAGCAACTTTGTGGTCCGTATGAAAACCCCGTCTCTCGACTTACTCGATCCGGTCTCGGCGGCGTTCCGCCATTTCGTGCTGACGCTCAACACAGACTGCTTGCCATTCCTGAAGAGCCAGGAACTGCACGCGGCGCTCAGTGAGTCAACGGAGCCGATCTATATGGCGCTCTCGCGTTTCGACCTGCCGGTGTTGCTGACGCACCTGGTCTGTCGAGGGTATGCCTACTTGGATGCGTCCGGGAAGTATTACCTGCTGCAGCAGAAGCCGCAGCAAGAGTACGAGCAGCTCATCCACTTCCGGATCGGCACGGAGCGCGTGTGCGTGGCCTGGAACTTCGACCCTGCCCGACGAGAGAATGAGCAGCCGGTCATCCTTGAGAATATGCGGGCCCAATTGGCGCGGCTCCGCGCCTTTCTTGCTGAGATGTCTCTGCCTGGGATCGACCGCGACACGTTTGTTGCGCTCATGCACACCTTCTACATGCTGGAGCCCGAGGTCCATGTCGAGAAGGCGGGACGCCACGGGGTCATGCGTGACGAACTGGCTCTGAAGCTCGGCGCCGTGGCGCGCATTGCACACGACTACCTTGAGCTGCGTATCGAGCACTCCCAGAAGAAATGGAAGGTCGTCGCCCGGTCCCTTGTCGATGAAGCGCGGACAATGCTCGGCGATCACGAGACGTTCATCGATCGCGCCGCCGCCGGCGCCGAACTTCGGGAGCTCTGCGACCTCGACTTCGGACACGGCGCCACGATGATCGAGCGGATCGACGCTTATTTCGACCTGCTCGTGCGTCACGGTAACGCCTGACCGAGGTCGAACGGCTTCAGGACAGTTAAGCGTCGCGTAAACTGTCATCCAGTCGCGTCTCTGCGGTCGTCGGCCAAGCCGTTCCCAATTGGCGCCGGCAGCGGGAGTGAATGGCCGAACGATTCATCGACGGCCCTGTGCTAGGTTCGCCGAACTTCGTCGTGCCGAGGATCCGCCACGGCGGCGCTACGATTGGTGCGACGGTTGGCCCGTCAGCGGACTTCCGTCTGCTTGACTCAAGTCTCCGATGCAGCTTGGCGCCCGCGACCGTCCGTTCAAGGGCGGTCCTGCAGCGGGGCCCCTTCCCCCCTTCGGCCCGTCCCTGCGGGCAGGCCCTTGAGCGGCCGCTCTTTGGCGGTCGCCCTGGCTTGGGCATCGTTAACTCAAGCAGAAGGAGAAGTCCGATGACCAAATCAACCAACCAACCCCACGCCACGCTCCGCGACGGAGCGCTCAAAGCAACGATCTGGGCGAACAGCAACGACGAGGGCCGCACCCGGTTCTCGATCACGCTGACCCGCTCGTACACCGACGCCGAGGGGAAGTGGCACGACACCAACTACCTCAGCCGCAACGAGCTGCTGCGGATCGCGCGTCTGGCCCAGAAGGCCTACGACGCGGTCGGTGAGGCGTACGCCGGCGAGCCAGCAGCCGACGCCGACCAAGGGGACTCGCAATGAGCCCCCGCGGTCCCATCGCGGAAGGCCGGGAGCATTACGCCCCGGCCGACCGCTCGGCGGCGATCGACGTGCACGCCGTGCTCGCCCGACGCCGTCAGATCGCGATCGTGTGGAGCGTCGAAGACGTGCTATATGTCCGATCGGACCTCAGCGATGACCAAGCGTGGGAGGTGCTGGAGCACGTCCGCGATTGCCAAGACGCCGTGTACGGCGTTTGCTGGGAAACGCTCCAGGCGGCTGCCGAAGCGCTTTACCCGGAGCCGGGAGCAGCGCTATGAAGGCGCCGTTCCCCAAACTCATCGAGCTGCCGGCCGCTCCGCTTAACGCTAGCCCGGCGCCCGAACTCACCAGCATCCACGCCGCCCGTCGGCGTGGACCCTACGGGTCGTCGAAGTACCGCGGCAACTGCGGCGGGTACCTGATCCGCGACCTGCTGCGCTACTACCAGCCGCGGCGGGTGCTCGACCCGATGACTGGCAGCGGCACTTGCCGAGACGTGTGCAAGGAGCTCGCCATCCCGTGTGTGTCGATGGACGTGCGGTTCGGCCAGGACGCGGCCGACGCCAACCTCTACGAGGCGGTTGGCGAGGTCGACTTCGCGTGGCTGCATCCGCCCTACTGGCGACAGATCGTCTACAACGACGACCCGCGCTGCTTGTCGAACGCCGCGACGCTCGATGCCTTCTTCGTGAGGCTGCGCCTGGTGCTGCGGAACTGTCGGTCGGTGCTTACGCCGCGCGGCAAGATCGCGGTGCTGATCGGCGGCTATAGCGACCGGGGGGTCTTCCAGCCGTTGCCGCACCTGACGGTGGCGGCCGCCGCCCAGGAAGGGCTGCGGATGGCGGCGACGGAGATTATCCGCTTGCAGTACGGCAACACGTCGTCGTCGCGGACGTATCGCAGCAGCTTCATCCCCGGGCTGCACGACCAGTGCCTCGTATTCGAAAGCGGCAGGCTATAACTCAAGCCTGCTGTTCCCTCACGCCTCGCCGCTCGTCGGCGGGGCTTTTTTTCTGCGCACTTGGGTTGGGCTCCGTCGCGCAGCGCTTGTGGCGCATTCTACGGAACGGTGTGTCGAACTGCGCGGCGGGGGCGGCGTCGTAGCGGCGCCGTCGCTGCCGTGGGCGGGTGTGAGGGACACCCGCTCGGCGCGTCGGCAAGTATTGGTCTCGCCGTGGCGACCGAAGCGGCTTCGGTCGTCGGCGACAGAAGCGAGTGGCGGCGCCAGTGGCGGGTTGGTGAGATAGCGCTTGGGGTGAACCGTTGTTGCACCGGAGCATGAGGCAGAAGTTTTTCGTTGACTCGTCTCTTGGATGGGGTGTAGAGGTTGGTGACATGGGAGTAGCCAGATGTTTTTTCCCGTCGGGAAAAACCGGGGAGGGCGGCCGTAGGCCTCTCTCCCCTCCATCTGGGTCGGGCCGAGCCCGACGTTTCGCCGCGACGCACGGGCGGTTCACTCCCCGCGGGTCCCGTTGGGACCGGGCGGGGCGTTCACGGCGCCCGTGCTAACGCGACGACCCAGGGGAGACTTCGCTCTCCCCCGGGGCCCCCATCGACCGGGAGGGGAGGCCCCTCCCTTGGAACCCACCCCCTTGTCCGGCGTGTCGTCGGCGTGGGGGTCTCGCGGCTGACGACGGCCGCGCTACTGAGTAGAGGAGGCCGACGTGCCGAACGAACCGCAGCGCCGACAGCGCCTGGGCCGCCCACCGAAGGCGCCGGGCGACGCGCGCACCGAGCTGGTGCGCGTCTACCTGTCGCCGCTGGAACGCGCCGAGGTGGCGCAGTTTGCTCACGCTTGCGGCGTTCGTGAGGCGGAGCTGATGCGTCGGCTGGCGCTTGGGCACGACCCGCGTCTTGGTCCGTCGCGCGTCGATCCGGCGGGCGAGGCGGAAGAGCAGGCCGACGTGCGGTTCCGGCTGCCGCTGGCGGAGAAAGTGCTGCTGGACACGGCGGCGCGGCGCGAGGGGCTGTTGTTGGGGGCGTACTTGCGGAGAGCGGCTTTCGAGCGTGGCGAGCCGGGGCTCACCGACGCTGCCGCGATGCGGCTGGTGTACGAGCTCAACGCGATCGGGAACAACCTCAACCAGGCGGTGCGGGACGCCCACGCCGGCAGCCGTCGCACGCACGACTGGGAGGGGATCGCCGCCCAGCTGCGTGCCATCCTAACTCAATTGGCGCTGACCTATGTTCGTTGAGATCACCCGCGGCCGGAGTTTTGCGGGGCTCGCCCGCTACTGCTTGCACGACGAGGGGCGGCTCCCGACGAGCGAGCGGGTCGACTTCGCCGTCACGCGCAACGTGGCGACCGACGACCCGCAAGTCGCTTGGCGGCTGATGGTCGCGAAGGACTATCAGCGCGACCGGCTCAAGGAAGAGGCGGGGGTGGGACGCGGGGGGCGTAAGGACGGCCGCCCGGTTGGGCACCTGGTTCTCAGCTGGAAGCGCGAGGAGGCCGAGGCGGAGCGGCTCGACCGCGAGCGGATGATCCGTGCGGCCGAGGAAGCGCTGCGGGCGATCGGCGCGGCGGAGCGCGAGGCGATCATCGTCGCCCACAACGACACTCACCACCCGCACTTGCACGTCATCCTCTGCCTGATCGAGGACGACGGGCGGCTGAAGACGAACTGGAAGGAGCGCGAGAAGCTGTCGCGGTGGGCTTTGGAACGGGAACGGCGGTTGCACGGCGAGGCCTTGGTGAAGAAGCGCGAGGAGAACTGGGAGGCGCGGGGGCGCGGAGAGACGCCGGCGCCGGTGAGGAAGCGGCCGCGGCACCTGTACGAGCTGGTCGAGGCGGCGCGGCGCAACCCGGCTTTGCGATCGTTCGTGCGGCAGCACTTGCGGGACCTGCGCGAGCTCGAGCGCCGCAAGGAGGCGAGCCTGAAGCTGGACCAGGAACGGCGACGTGTACTGCTGAAGACGCATGTCGATCGCCGTGACCGTCTGCAAAGGGAGCACGCCGACCGCTTGGCGGCGATCCGTTCGGAGGTCCGGCGCGAGCACCGGCAGCGGTGGCGCGAGCTGCTCAACGAGCAGGAGGCGTCTCGGCGGCTCTTCGAGCGCAACGAACGGACGCTGCGGGGGCGGGTCGCCAACACGTTCCGGGCGGTTGACTGGAAGTCCTTGGTGCGACGCGAGCGGGGGCGGGGCCAGCGGACGGCGATGGCCGAGGCGTTCGACGCAGCGCGTGACGAGGGGATGCGGCGGCGGGGGCTGCGACGCAAGCAGGAGCGGGAGAAGGCGATGCTGGCCGAGGCGCAGCGTGGGATCGAGAAACGGCGCCAGGCGGAGGCGGGTCGGCGGCGCCGGGAGCGGGACCACTTGGGTCGGATGGCGTTCTTGCGGTTGTCGCGGCGGCTGGCGGCGTGGCGGTCGCGCGAGGTGGCGGACGAGCGCGAGCGGCAGAGTGAGCTGACGCGTGAGCGGAACGAGGCGATGCGCGAGTCGCGGCAGCGGACGTGGGCCGAGCGGGCGGCGGCGAAACTGCGGCTCAGCCGCCGCGAGAAGCGGAAGGCGGAGGCGCCGCCGCTGAAGCTGTCGCCGCAGGAGCGGGCGAAGCCGCTGGACATCGCCGGGGGGAGCGGGACGCATGGCGACGGGCGGAAAGCCGTCGACGTCGCGCGTCAGATGGACGAGGGGAAAGCGGCGATAAAGAAACGGACGCGGCGGGAGCGGAAACCGCGGAAGCCGCGTGGCGGGCGGGGGGATCGCGGCGGCCGGGGCGGCTGATGGGGCCGACGCCCGGGCGGCGGTATTTCGATAACAAGGAGCCAACATGCGGGTCATCAACCACACCGGTTTCGACACGGCCGATCTGCGGGCGATCGTTCGGGCGGTCGCCTGTCACGAGCTTGAGCCGGCAAAACGACGGGTCGCCGTTGTTGAGTTCCGGCGCAGCCGCAGGCATCTCCGGGGCTACGCGTTCATCAACGGGCGTCACAGCTGTATCTATCTGCCGCCCGACGCCGACGCGCGGCCCCGCTGGCAGCTCGCGGCGCTGCTCGCTCACGAGTTCGCTCACAACCGGGGGATGCGTGGCGAACGCCAGATGCGCTGCGATTCCAGCCGTTACGGATGCGGTTCGGCGGCCGAGGTGCGTTTCGCGTGGGCGGCGGAGTTGCCGCTGCGGAAGGCTGTTCCGGCGGCCACTAAACGGAAGGCCAAGCGGGGCTCGGACGCTGATCGGGCGCGGTTGGCCCGGGTCGACGAGTTGCTGCGTGAGTGGGAGCGGAAGGAGAAGCTCGCCAAGACGAAGCTCGCTCGGTACCGGCGCGAGCGGTTACAGATCGAGCGGCGGCTGGGGAGCGGTCGGGAGGGGGGCGCTCGCTGAGACGGGGCAGAGTGGGGACGAGCCGCGGCGGCGCCGCGGGGAGAGGCCTCACCCCCTCGCCAACAAAGCCGGGGGTGGTTGCGGGAGGCGTTCAGGCCGGCTTCGTGGCGGCTTGCTGCGGATCGGCTCGGCTCGGGGTGAGAGCCGATCCTCCGAAGCCGACGAAGCCGGGTTGAGGCGCCGGCGTGTCGGTTCGACGCAGTTTCGAGCGGCAAGAAGAGGCCGCAGAAGCGAGACGATCCGGGGCCGCCTTTGGCCCGCCTGCGCCGTCAGATCGACTGCAGCTGGCAGCGACCGAGGTCTGCCCGGCGGCGCACGACCTCGGCGGGTTCGCCGATTGCCTTCGGCGCCGAGGATGAGGCAACCGAAGTCTCGAATCGATCTGGCTATCTGCTGGCGGTGAAACAGACCGACGCGGCTACTAGAGCGGCTTTTAAATTGACGTAGCCAATACCGCGTTGCTTGATTATACGAATCTTCCGAAAGGAGATTCGGCATGGATGCATTTTCGACGGACCTTCGTGAGCGGGTAATGCTAGCGTACGAACAAGGGCAAGGAAGCACTCGCCAGCTGTGATCGGCAGTCGAAAAGTGCAGCGCCCGGCGCCGAGAAAGTGCAGCGCTGGTTGGTTGGGGGAGTTTGGATTGGGCCTCCCCGCGTGGGCCCGGAGGGCTTGCTAGTTCTTGGATCGGCGTCT
>NZ_SJPR01000005.1:67669-256910 GCF_007859955.1 Botrimarina colliarenosi | reverse complement strand
CAGCACGGTCAGCGGCAACAGCACTGCGGGCAGCGATAGCCATGGCGGCGGGATAGTCGTCTACCATGGCGAGGCGACGCTAACCAGCAGCACGGTCACGGGCAACTCAACGGCAGGCATGGGAGGGGGGATCTATGTGCGTTATGGCTATTCTGGCGCCAACTTTACCTTGATGAATTCAATCGTGGCTGGTAACGCAGCCGATGGCGCAGCGCCCGATCTACGGCCCCACTCAAATAACCTACTCTCGGCCAACTATAGCCTGATTGGCGACACCACGAGTGGGTTCACGGCGACTCAGCTGCAAGCCATCACGAGCGGCGCAGGCAACCTGCAGAACATCGACCCGCTGCTCGGTCCGCTCGCCGACAACGGCGGGCCGACCCAAACCCACGCGCTGTTGCCGGGAAGTCCAGCGTTCAACGCGGGCGACCCGGCGATTGTCGTGAACGGAGCCGAATACGATCAACGCGGCGCCGGCTATGAACGGGTAGCAGTCGGTCGAATCGACATCGGGGCCTACGAGGCGCAAGGCGCTGTGACCGCCGCCCCCGGCGACTACAACCGCGACGGAGCGGTCAACGCGGCCGACTACACCGTGTGGCGCGACACGCTCGACACGGCAGCCGCCCCGCTCACCGGGGCCGATGGTGATGGCGACGGCCAAGTCACCCGTGGCGATTGGGACGTGTGGGTCAGTCACTACGGCTACACTTACACGATCCCCCAGGCGTCATCCGCTCTGGTGAGTGAGCCCGCACCGGCTGCGTCGGCAGTCGTTGAGGCCACGACCCAGTCGGCATCCAATAACACCGTACCCGCTTACTTCTTCGCCGAAGCACTTCCCAAGGAAAGCGATACGGTCTCCGACCAAGAAACCTTGCCACTCTCAAGCACCAGCAGCGACGACGCCCTGCTGTTGTTGCTAGCCGGCGGGCGGTCGTACAGTGAGGCGGAAACGATTCTCGACGAGGCGTTCGCTACCGCGGACGACGAGTCGGAGGAAAACGCCCCCCTCACCCTGGCGTTCGGCGGCTTTGAATGATGGATGACGCCTCGCAGCCCGTAAGCGACCCGGCTAGTGAACCGCTCCGCAGCGTCCACACGACTAGTTTTCCGGCGTTGCTCAAGCAGCTCGGCGCGTCGATCCTCGTTACGACGTACCAAGCGGGCAAGCTGGTTGTGTTGCGCGAGGATGCGGGTGTCTTGAACACGCACTTCCGCAACCTCAACAAGCCGATGGGTCTGGCGCGCGACGGCGGCAAGCTAGCCGTCGGTTGCAGCATCGACATCTGGGAGTTCCACAACGTCCCAGCGGTCTGCAAGAAGCTCGACGAGTCGGATGACTACCCTGCGACCGAAGCCAAGCACGACGCCTGCTTCCTGCCCCGACGCAGCCACTGCACGGGCGACATCCAGATCCACGAGATGGCGTTCGTTGGCGGTCAAGAGCAGCCTCGCGAGTTAGTTTTCGTGAACACGGCGTTCAGCTGTCTCGCCAAACGAAGCGAAGAGAACAGCTTCGAGCCGGTCTGGCGGCCCAAGTTCATCAAGCAGATGGCGCCGGGGGATAACTGCCACCTCAACGGCTTAGCGACCCGCGACGGCAAAGTGAAGTACATGACGGCGTTGGGAACTACCAACGAGCCAGGAGGCTGGCGCGAGAACAAACGCGACGGCGGACTGCTGATCGATGTCGACTCGCACGAGATCATCGCCCGCGGGCTGTCGATGCCGCACTCACCCCGTTGGTACAACGGCAAGCTGTGGCTCCTGGAGAGTGGCGAAGGCACGATCGGCACGGTTGATCTGGCCACGGGGAAGTACGAACCGATCGCCCAGTTCCCCGGCTTCACCCGCGGCCTCAGCTTCCTGGGACCGCTCGCATTCATCGGCCTCTCGCAAGTCCGCGAGTCGGCCATCTTCAGCGGCATTCCCTTGGTCGAGCGATTAAAAGAAGCCGAAGAACGCGCCTGCGGCGTCTGGGTCCTCAACATCGAGACGGGCGAGACGCTCGGATTCTGCCGTTTCGAGGAAGGGGTGCAAGAGATCTTCGCCGTCGAAGTCTTGCCGGGCGTGCGGTTCCCCGACCTCGTGAACCACGATGCCGAACTGGTCGGCAGAAGCTACGTCCTGGGCGACGCTGCGTTAGCTGACGTGCCCGAAGACCTGCGAGCGTGACGGCTTCAGAACGATTGTCAAACCGTCCTGGAGGGGCGAATGGGCGAGACCTAAATCGCCCTCCGCGAGCATGACCTCAGCAAGTTCTGCAGATTGCTTCATTGCCGAAGTTGCCTCACCCTCGCTCAGTTAGGGCTCCGGCTAACTCGCTGAGGTGCACCAGACCGACGCGAGTTTCAGCCTAAAGCTATCCCGCCGTCAGCGCCTTGCGCTCCGGCCGTTGTCGGGGAGTTCGTAGATCATCACCGGGGCGACGTCGGCGCGGTGCGTCGTCGTGTTGCGGTTGCCGAACTTCTCGGGGAGGTTCGCCTTGAGGAGCACGATCAGCAGCCGGTCGGAGTAACGCACCGAGACGTAGGGCTCGCCCGTCTCAGGGTCGATCAGCGGGCGCCCATCGCGACCGTAGCAGACCGTGCGGACGCCCTCGACGGCGCGGCGGCGGGCCTCCTCCTCCAGCTCGTCGGCCGCCTCGTGGCATGTCTGGTCGAAGGCGGCGGCGTAGGTCGGGCAGTCTCGGCGCCAGCGGTAGTGCGACTTGTGATCGACTCCCGAGGCCCGGGCGGCGCCGGTGATCGTCGCTGTCTCGCGGTAGGCGGCGAGTAAGCGGCGTTGCTTGACGCTCAGGGCGGCTAGAGGATTGGCATTGGTGGGCATGCCGCCATTCTACGCGCTGCCGTCCGTTGATAGCTCAGCCTGCCGCAGCACGAGTTGCGTCGCGTCCTCGGAGAGGTCGGGGGGATAGCCGTACTTGGCCAGCAGTCGCCGCACGTTGCGTCGGAGCGTCGCCCGGACTGCCTCCCGTTCGGTCCAGTCGAGCTTGGGCATCTTCTTGACCATCTCGGTCAGCTCTCGCGCCATCAGCCGCAGGGCGTCGGATTGCATCACGTCACGGGCCGAGCCATTCTCGGCCAACGCGTCGTAGAAGGCGACCTCCTCACCCGACAGCCCGAGGTCCTGCCCTTCGGCCTTCGCCTCGCGGATCGTCACGGCGAGGTCGATCAGCTTGGCGATCATCTCCGCCGTATCGATCGCCCGGTTCGTGTACTTGGTGATCGCGTCCTCGAGGGCCTCGCGGAACTGCCGGCTGCGGACGAGGTTCGTCCGCTCCGTTGTGCGTATCTCGTCGGCGAGGAGTTTCTTGAGAGTCTCGAGGGCGAGGTTCTTTTGCTCCAGCGCCGAGATGCGCTTCAGGAAATCGTCCGAGAGGATGTCGAGCCGAGCGTCTTCGAGCCCCGCCACGGCGAAGAGGTCGATCACCTCGTCGGCGTCCACCGCGCCGCCAACCACTTGCCGCACCGCGGCGTCGATGTCGCGCTGCTTCGAGCGGTCGCCCCCCCGGTCGTCGCCGAGCCGCTTACGGATCATCGCCGCGACTTGCTGGAAGAACCGGACGTGATCGACGATCGCCTCCGCCTCCTCGCGGGGTACGACTAGCGCATAAGCCATCGAGAGTTTCTTCAAGGCGCGTTGGTAGCGTTTCCAGCCGTCCTCGGCGCCGAGAATATGGTCGATCACACGCAGGGCGATCGGTAGGAACGGCGAACCCGAGTCGAGGGCCTCCTCGTACCGGCTGCCGTGCAAGAACTTTTGCAGCGTCTCGAAGGCGTCCTTCATCTGCGGAACGGCGCGGACTTGGACATCCTGGACCGCCTCGCCAGTGCCGCCTTCCTGTGTATACGTCTCGAGGGCGTCGGCGAGCTGGTCCACGAGGCCGAGCATATCGACGATCAGGCCGCCCGGCTTGTCGCCGAACACCCGGTTCACCCGCGCGATCGCCTGCATCAGGTTGTGACCGGCAAGCGTCTTGTCGAGGTACATCGTGTGCGCCGGCGGGCAGTCGAAGCCCGTAAGCCACATATCGCAGACGATCGCCAGCCGGAAATCGTCGGCCGGGTCCTTGAACCGCGCCGCCAGGGCCTTCCGCGCCATCTTGGTGCGGCCGTGCTGCGCGAGGGGCGCCTCGTCGCTGGCCATGCCGGTGACGATCACCTTCATCGCGCCGAGCTTGTCGTCGTCGTCGTGCCACTCGGGCCGCAGCTCGCGGATCGCCTCGTAGAGCCGCGCGGCGATCATACGGCTCATCGTCACGAGCATCGCCTTGCCTTCCATCGCGGAGCGGCGGGCCTCCCAGTGCTCTACGACGAACTTCGCCACGTCCTTGATCCGGTCGGGCGCGCCGACCAACTGCTCGAGCCGCACCCGCACGGTCCCGGCCGGTTCCTCACCGCTGGCGTCGGCCTCGGCGAGGTCATCAACCAGCTTCTCGGCCGCGTCCGCTTCGGCGTCGTCGATCTTCAGCTTCACCAGCCGCGACTCGTAATAGAGTGGCTTGGTGGCGCCGTCGGCGACCGCTTGGCGGATGTCGTAAACGTCGGCGTACTCGCCGAAGACGTGGATCGTGTTCTTGTCGTCGCGTTCGAGGGGCGTGCCGGTGAAGCCGACGAACGTCGCGTTGGGCAGCGCGTCGCGCATCCAGCGGGCGCCCCCCTCGACGAACCCGTACTGGCTGCGGTGGGCCTCGTCCGCCATGACGACGATATTGGGCCGCTCGCTGATCGAGTCCTTTCGTTCGGTGAACTTGTGGACCGTCGTAAAGATCACGCCGCCGCTGGCACGGTCCAGCAGCTCCGCCAAGTGCTCGCGGCTCTCGGCTTGAATGGGCGTCTGCCGCAGCAAGTCACGGCCCATCGCGAACGTGCCGAAGAGCTGGTCGTCGAGGTCGTTGCGATCCGTCACGATGACGACGGTCGGATTGGCCATCTCCGGCTGACGCACCAGCGCCCCGGCGAGCATCAGCATCGAGAGCGACTTGCCCGACCCCTGTGTATGCCAGACGACGCCGCCGCGGCCGTCGGCTTGGCCTAGCGGGTTGTCGTCCACCGGCGCGCCGGGCGTCCGCTGCGCGGTGAGCACGCGCTCGCGGGCCTTCCGTACGGCGCGGAACTGGTGATAGCCGGCGATCTTCTTGACGATGTCGCCGCGCTCGTCCTCCTCGAACGTGACGCAGCTCGTCAGGTAGTCGAGCAGCCGGTCGGGCGCGAGCAGCTCTCGGCACATCGCGTCGAGCGACGGCTCGCCCCCCGCCTCGGAGCGCCACGGCATGTAACGCGAGGCGCTCGCGGTCAGCGAGCCGACCCGCGTCAGTAGCCCGTCGGAGACGACGCACAGCAGGTTAGCCGCGAACAGGTCGCACGTGGTCGTCTGGTAACGCCGGAGCTGGTCGATCGCCCGGTCAAGCGTCGCCGCCGTGTCGGTCGGGTCCTTGAGTTCCACCAGCCCGATCGGCAGGCCGTTAAGGAAGACGCTCAGGTCGGGGCGAACCGTCTTGCCGTTAGGGCCCGCGACGATCAGTTGCCGCACGACGAGCCAGTCGTTCGCCGCCGGGTTCTCGAAGTCCACGAGCTGCGCCCGCCCGCCGCGGCGTTCGCCGGACTTCGCGTCGGTGTACTCGACCTCCACGCCCCCCGTCAGCAGCCCGTGCAGCCAGCGGTTGTTCTCGACGAGCGTCGGGTGCGGCGGCGCGGCGACGACCCGCGCGACGCCCTCGACATCGTCGGTGGAGAGCTGCGGGTTGAGCCGCCCGATCGCCGCTACCAGCCGCGGCCGCAGGAGCCAGTCAGTCGGCTGCGTCCGGTCGCCCGCCTCGGATAGATCGACGCCCCGGGCGGCCGTGTAGCCAAGGCCGGCGAGGAGCAGCTCGGTAGCGTCTTCGACGGCGGATTCGTGCAACGCGGCGGCCTTTGCGGGGTGGGCTTCCGACGCCCTAGTCTAGTTCGGCCGCAGAGGCCGCGAGCAGCACTCGCTAGTCCTCTTCTTCAAGAATCTCGACGCTGTGAGGATTCTCCAAGGTGAATGTCCGCCCACCTTTCGTCAGAGTTCCCGAAGCTGTCAGAACACGCTCACTGCCATGGGCTGCTAGCGCATCGTCGTATCTGGCACCAGAAAGCTTCAATTTTACGTGGCGAGGTTTGCCTTCCACTTCGCAAACAACAGTAACAACACCCTCTTCATCCAAAGGGCCCCTATGCAGATCAGTTACTAGTCCACGAATCTCGAAATCGTCTTCCGGAGTCCGTTCGCGCAAGACTCGTCCGGCTTCTCTGATTACGGCGACGTGATCGGAGCCGAGTGAGATGTCGCGGACCTCATCGTCACCAACAGGGCGTGTGGGAGACCATCTGAAATTGAACTCCAATCGCCTTTGATTCTCGTCTCCTCCCCATAGTCCGGCGACTGCATCGCATAGATTAGCGCTGACTCCCGATTGCACGGCGCGATCGAAGGCGCCGAAGTTGTCCCTAAGCGCCGCATCCTCTGACGCACTGCGAAGAGCTTCCAGACTATCCGCCAGTACGCTAGTCACCTTGCGATCGAAAGGCTCGTCGATGCCATCGTCAGCAGTGCCGATACGCGGAGTAATGCGGTTAATTACCTTCACGATGTAGCTGCCTCTCTCGCTCTGCCCGATACGCACTTTGCGAACGTGGTCCATCGCTTGCGCTGGACGCCTTGTGTGCCAGACTGCCTTGGGTCCTGTAGCGGCACAGGCAGCGGCGAGCACTAGCTCTCGCGTCTTTTGGGCAATTGCAGCGTGCTCTTCGATTGGTAGCGACCCGTCTTCAAGGTCTGGATCAGCTATACGGATGCGAATGATGTCGGCGCCAATCGTGATGATGTCAGCGAAGACGTGCTCGGCGGGCCGTTGTTCGCTGGTCGATAACGTTTGAATGAGTTCTTTGAGCCGCAATCGGTAGTCCCGGAATCTCGCATCGCGGGGCAGGAGCACCTCGAAGTTCTCGTTTTCAACAGTGCGATGCCATATCCAAAGTCGATCGGACGGGGCGGCCGCTTCAGCCCATCCAGCCGCGCGCAGGTACTGCGCAGCCTCCAACGGCTTAACCGTCTGAGCGTCAAAGTTAGGGAAAGCGTCGATCATGGCGCACCTGCATTCCGGACCCTGTCCATCATCGCCTCAACCGCCGCGCAGGTAAACTGGTTGGCCAAGGGTAAAGTGACTGAAATCGTCGAGGTATTTGGGGTATCGGGTTCTCCGTACAGATTGACCCAGTATGCGGAGTAGCGAAGTTCAAGATTGGCCGCCGAACAGATCGCCCAATCGTTAATCTCCTCCGGAACGACTAGGACGATTAGGATTCGAGAAATTGCGATATTCGTCGGTTTGAGGTCCCTGTAGTTCTTAACGGGAAGTGGAAAGGCGAAGTCGGCAGTCGGAGTTGGCCCCGCTGTACACTTCAATTGAGCGTCGATTTTTGGGAACCCAACAGCTCCGCCACCGGTGGGGCATCCGATTGTGATATCGACGCTGTCGTAATCAACGTCGCGAGGTTGCACCCAATAACCCGCGGCGGCGGCTACCGATGAGACGTAGCTCCTACTGAACTCCTCTTTCTTTTTGTTGAGTGTCAGTGGCATGCGTAAGCCTCCTCGTTCGCCGCGGCCTTCACCCGTACCTCGCCGCTCAGCAGTTTGGGCAGCAGGTAGTCCCGCAGCTCCGCGAGCTTTCGCGACTCGAAGACTCCGGCAATTGATTGGCTAAGCATAGGCGCGACAATGTCGTGGTAGGCATCCGTCACCTCAGCCGGTGCGAGGGTCACGGGATACTTCCGCATGTCGCCCCACTTCGTGCGCGGCATCTTGGTCCCGGTCGAGCATGCGTTGGTATAGGCGACGAACTCGTCGCTGGAAACGACTGCCAGAGTATAAGTGCGGAGCGGTTCGGAGGGAGCATCGACGACGACGATGTCCGTCGAGCAGACCCCATCCAGCGGGGCCACGCCTACTTTGTGGAAGTAGGGACGTAGCTTGCCGAAGAGTATCTGCCCGGCATTGAAGCGAGACTTGTTGCTCGTGACCTTTGAGACCGGCTCCCAGTCGTCGAGCGTCGTCCTGCGTCGCGGCATATGCTCGAGGCCGATGTACGGCGTCGATGGATCAACTTCAGAGGGCTGCGCCGCGCGTCGTACCTCGTCAGCAATTTCGCCCAACTCCTCCACCCCCCATCCCTCCGGGATGGGCCCCAGCTCCGAGTCTATCAGCCGTGTCGGCAGCGAGTCGAAGACGGCGGGCGGCATGCCGGGGAAGAACGTGGCGCCGGCCGCCTTGGCGTGGACCGGCTCGAAGTCCACGAACCACGCCCGGAAGATCGCCCGCGCCAACTTCTCCAATCCCTCCGCCGTCCGCCGGTTCTGCTCGATCTTGTCGTCGAGCGCGCCGAGCACGCCGGCGATGGCGCGTTGCTCCGCAAATGTTGGCGTCCAGATGTGTAGTCCGGTGATATCCGTTTTTAAAACCCGAGGAACAGTTGAACCACGAGTTGCTTGCAAAAGCCGATCACGATTGATCGGAGCAAGTAGCGAGTACTTCAAGAACTCATTGTCTAAGACGCCGGGCTTCCCTCTGAGTGCCATCAACCGACGAGTAATCAGGTAGGTTTGATCACTTGGGAAGGACGCAACTTCGCCAACCGGCGCCTCAGTGGTAATGAGGACATCGCCCGGCTCTGGAAACCCACGTGTAGTCCAACGTGCGTATGTTTCTTCCGAGACATACGAAACGGATGACAAATCGATGCGTCCGCCTTTAACATTCGCGGCGGTAAGCGTCGGGATGCCCAGTGGCGACTTCGGCGGCGTCTTGCCTCTATAGTCGATAATTGCCGAGAGATTCTGCATTATCGGTTGATGATCGGACTCCGTTCTCATCGAGTCACCTGCCCGAGCCGGAATCGAATTTCTGCGGTTAGTCGTTCCCCCTCCGCGAAGTGCGTCTCCAACTCCGCCACCAGCCGCGGATACTTCTCCGCGAACGGCTCGCCGTCGTCCTCGACATCCTCGGCACCGACGTAGCGGCCCGGTGTGAGGACATGGCCGTGCTTCGCGATGTCGTCGATCGTCGCCGCTTTGCAGAAGCCGGGGCGGTCGGCGTACTTCCACTCGCCGTGCTGCTTCGCGTTCCACCAAGAAGGCGCCGGCTCGCCGCGCCACTGGCGGAACACGTACGCGATGCGGCCGATGTCGGAATGGGGCCCGGGGTCGTGCGATCCCTCGAACAGCTCGGCGTCCTCCGCGCCGGAGAGCACGCGCAGCGTCCGCGTCTGCATCGCGCCGAGCTTGCGGGCGTCGATGAAGAGCGTCTCGCCCTTGCGGCCCTTCGGTCGATTCGGGCAGCCGTTGCGAAGGTTGCGGCCCGTCTTGTCGCGCGTCAGGAACCAGAGACAGACTGGGATGCCGGTCGTGTAGAAGAGCTGCGCGGGGAGGGCGACGATGCAATCGACGAGGTCGGCCTCGACGATGCTGCGGCGGATGTCCCCCTCGCCCCCCGAGTTGCTCGAGAGCGAGCCGTTCGCCATCACAAAGCCCGCGACGCCCCCGCCGCGACCGTTGGGGACCGCGAGGTGATGGATGAAGTGCTGAATCCACGCGTAGTTGGCGTTGCCCGTCGGCGGGGCGCCGTACTTCCAGCGGACATCGTCGCGGAGCAGCGGGCCCGACCAGTCGCTGACGTTGAACGGCGGGTTGGCGAGCAGGTAGTCGCACCGCAGGTCGGGGTGCAGGTTGGCGAGGAACGTGTCGGCCGGCTTCTCGCCTAGATTCGCCTCGATGCCGCGCAGCGCGACGTTCATATGGGCGAGGCGCCACGTCGTCGGGTTCGACTCTTGGCCGAAGATCGAGATGTCGGTGCGGCGGCCGCCGTGGGCCTCGACGAACCGCTCGGACTGGACGAACATGCCGCCCGACCCACAGCACGGGTCGTAGACGCGACCCTCGTACGGCTCGAGCATCTCGACGAGCACGCGCACCACACAGCGGGGCGTGTAGAACTCACCGCCGAGCTTGCCCTCGGCCTGGGCGAACTTGCCGAGGAAGTATTCGTAGACGCGCCCCAAGGTGTCGCGGGCCTTGTCGCGGCCCCCCTTGAAGCCGATGTCGGCGACGAGGTCCACGAGCGACTTGAGCTTGATCGGCTCGATGCCGCGGCGGGCGTAGTCGCGCGGCAGCTTGTTCTTCAGCGAGGGGTTGTCGGCCTCGACGGCGAGCACGGCGTCATCGATCAGCGTGGCGATCTTGGGGCTCGTCGCCTGCGCTTGCAGCTCTTCCCAGCGGGCCGCCTTGGGGACCCAGAAGACGTTCTCGGCCGCGTACTCGTCGCGGCTCTCGAGGAGCGCGGCGTGCTGCGATTCGGGGATGCCGTCGGCGGTGAGTTCGGCCGCCAGCTCGTCCCGCCGCGCGGCGAAGGCGTCGCTGATGTACTTCAGGAACAACAGCCCGAGCACGACGTGCTTGTACTCGGCCGCATCGACCTGCCCACGGAGCGTGTCGGCCGCCTTCCAGAGCTTGTCGGCGTAATCGAGGTCGGTGGGCGCCGCTGGTGGAGCTTCGAGGGCGGGCCCTGTAGAGGACTTAGTCTTGCGGGTGGTCTTCTTCTTCGCCATCGAGTCGCGCTCGGTCCGAGGAGAGGGGCGTCGTGCCGGGCCGATGATAACGGCCCGCGACGCCCTTTGCAGCAAAAGCCCGCAGAATGCCGCACGGGTAGGCGGCCCCTAATCCGCAGCCCCGTGCCAAACCGGAAACCCCCACGTCCGCCCGCAAAGGCCGCAGTCGCGGCGGACCGAGGCGCCGTCGTGGATCAGGACCTCGACGAACTCGGCGGAGCCACAGCGATCGCAGCGCGGCCCCGAGGGGTCCGGCTCCGCAGGCGAGCCGGGAGCGTCAGCGACCGGAGGACGAGCAAGCCAGTCGGCGAGGTCGTGCCGGTAGTGGTGGACAGCGGCGCGGTCGGCGGGTGACAGACGGTTGTCACCGTCGCGGAACAGCAGCTCACCACCAGCGGAGACGCGCAGCTCGACGCCGCGGGCTTCTAGCAGTTGCGTCAGGAGGGCCATCCCTTCGGGCGTGGCGGGCGGGTAGGTCGGCGCCTGCTTCATGACTAGGCAGCCTCCCACCCGTCGGGCTCAGAGTCCGGCCCAGTCTCGCCAGAGTCCGCCAAGGTTTGATCCTTGGCGGACTCTGCAAAGTCTTGGCAGAGACTGGCGCCGTACTGCTGAGGGAGCCGCCAGAGCCAGGGCCCTCCGAACCCGTCCGGGGAGTTCTCGACGCGTAGGTCCACCTTGGCGCGGTCGAGCGTCCGCTCCGAGATGCCGTCGCCGCGGGCGAGCGCCTTCAGCTCTTTGCCGGCGCGGGGACCGCTCGCGAGTATTTCCTTGAGCCAGCGGCTCGCCTCGTCGAGGGCTGAGGTCTCCCCGCTGCCTCCGCCGGTCTCTCTCGCGAGCGCCTCATCCGCGGTCATGGCGACCGGGTCGTGCTCCCACGTCAGCCGCGCCGGCGATCCGACGATTGAGAAGGCGAGACCTCCTGCTTCGGGGCCGAGGTTGTTCTTCCCGGGCAGTAACAGACGCCGCCCTTTCGACTCCGAGTCGAGCGACAAGTGCCAGACGCTTCGCGCGATACCAGTGAACGCGCGGCTGCCGAGCGCCATGTCGTCCGCGAACGTGCCAGCGCTCTTGCGGCGGTGGGCGACGATCAGCACCGCGACGCCGTACAACTCCGCCAGCCGAGCGATGGGGGCGAGCACGGCGCGGACCTCGTTATCGCGGTGGGCGTCGGTCCGGCCACCAAGAAACGAGCCGATCGGATCGATCACCACGAGCCGACAGTCGCTGAGTCGCTTGAGCGTCTCCTCGAGTGCATCCACATCGGCGAGCGAGAAGGCTAGCTCGGTCGTCTCACCCCGTTCGGTACGCTCGACCCCTTTCAATAGATGGACCCGCGCCGGATCGGCGTGATGCGCGTCGAGGCGTGGCCGGATCGTATCGGCCGGATCGTCTTCGCAGGCAATGAACAGAACCGAACCTTGCCGACACGGTGGTCCGTCCGGCCACGCCGTACCCGTTGTGATCCGAGCAGCAAGGTCGCAAGTCAAGAACGATTTGCCGCAGCCCGGCATTCCGACAAGCAGCGAAAGCCGCCCCGCCGCCAACCTTCCAGGCCACAACCAGTTCACTTCCCGTGGTTCAACGTCGCTCATGCAGACGATCGATGGCCGGCGGACCGCCCGGGGCGCCGACAGCGGCGGCGCGGACGGGTTCATATCCGCGAGCCCCGCGTCGGCGTACCGCATGGCCGGCCGATCGCCATAGCCGATCCGACGCAGCTCCCGAGCGGCAACGGCGTGATCGCCGTCGTGATGCAGTCGAGCGTAGGCGTCGAACTTGGTGTGCGAGCTACAGGGCCGTCCCGCCGTCGGTCCGGCGAACGGGTGGGCGTTGGTCGAGAAGACGCACAACAAGTCGTTCCCGGCCGCGCTGAGGTTGCCCGTTGTCGCACTGCATCCCTCCCCGACCTTGCCGGGACGGCGCCAGAACAGCCGGTCTCCTTGACGATGGAGCAGAATCCACCCGTGGGGCTCTAGCACGCTCGCCCAATCGTTCCGCTGGTTGTAGTCGTCCCCCGGGCTAAGTCCTTCGAGCGAGCCGCCAGCGGCCTCGGTAGAGGCAACGACGGGCTCCTCGATGGGCGTCTCGTCAAAACTTCGCGCCGCCGTCAGCAGAGCGTCGCGTTCCGCCAGCGTGATTGTCGGTAGCTCGGTCAGCGGCGGACCGCTGTGGTGCTCGTAGGTCCCGCGCATCGGGTGACAACTCGGCGGGCAGCCGGGCGCGAGCGTTTGGCCTCCCTGACCACGCGTTTCGATCAGACAGATTGCCTCAGCCGCATCGCCGGCCGGCGGCCGCATCGCCAGCTTCTGGTTTCCACCCACGCGCTCGCACCGGTAGTAGAGGTGGAAGCCGGGCCGCGGCGTCCGCACGACGCACAGCCGCGCGACGAGCCCGGGGGCGAGATAGTCGAGCGTCTCGACGAACGGCTCGAGCAGGTCGGCCGTATCGATGTCGAGGACCTCGCTGTTGCCACTCGCCGCGCCGTGAACGATGCCTACGCCGCACTCGCCGGTAAACGCTCGCTCGACCTCCGCCAGCGTGGCGGGGCGCGCTTGCGCGACTTTCCAACTCCCACGAGGGCTCTTGCTGCCGTCGGTCTTAATCGGCACGACGGAGAGCCCGGCGGCCGCGTAGGCGCGGGCGTGGTTGAGCGTGCTGCCCGTTGTGGTAATGCCTATCGCGACGCCCCCCGCGCCACAGGGGGGAGCGACGATCGAGCCGCTTGCGAGTCGCCGCGAATGGCTTTCCGCGGTATAATCCGTCTGCATTAATTGCGTCCTGCTATGGGCTCGGCGGGGCTGTCCTCCCGACGCCGAGCGAGTGAAATTAAGACAGAGCGCCCGCGTCGGTTGGTACCCGGCGCGGGATGCTCAACCCGCTCCGCCCAATCACCCAGCCCTTTGAGGGCTAGGGGGAAGGGGGGGCGTGAGAGGGCATGGACATTTAGATGTCCGACTGCGGAGCGTCGGCGTTTGCCGTTTGCGCCTCGACGAACGCAATTACAGCCGCCTCGGTAGTGCGCGGGCGGCCGCCGACGACAACGGTCTCAAGCTTCACGCCGCGGACGCCGTGACGGGTCCAGCGGGTGCAAGTCGTCGGGTGGGGGCGGTAGCCGATCGCCTTTTCGACGGCGGTCGGCACGGGCAACAGAACGTCGCCGGGAGATACGGTGAGCATCGCGAAACCTTGGGGGCTGTTGGGAAGTGCTTCCTACAACAGCAGTGTTTCGCGTTCGGTAGTGTCCGACAGCCGGACGACTTAGGTCGTAGCATCTGGACCGACAGTGTCGGGGCGTTCGGACAAATGGATAAGGCGATAGCCCTTCTGAGAGCGATCAACGATCGCTTTCAATGGATCAGGCCACCCCTTCGCCAGACGATCGGGCTTGCTTGTGAGCTTGCTAGCCGCAATATAATCCGGATAGGCGTCCAGCATAGCGGCGAAGATGGTTGCCGAGTCGGGAGATACTGGGTAAGGCGTTCCGTCGAACATGACGACTGCTCTGTCAGCCAAGACAGATAGGCGTTCTGCCCACGTACCTGCCGAGTCGTCCGGCTCGGCTGTGGCGGCTTCGAATTCTGAGAGCGGTTGTCGGTCGATGAACTCGTGTGCCGCTCGCCATTCTTCGACGATCAGCACGCCAATCCTGTGCTGTTCGCCGGGCCGTAATCGAAAGTGCGATGTGGCTTCGGCAACAGTGCTCGCATCCTCGTAGCACAACATGAAGCCATCTTCATCTCGCTTCGTTACCCAATACTGAAAAGCGCTCGCCCACCTAGTCGCCGCGGCGTGGGCAGTCGGGTATAGGTATTCAGCCGCTTCACAGTCTCTAAATGGCTGAAGACGTTGCACGATCGAAGAGCGCTCAATTGTTCGAAGGCATCGGCAGAAGGATATTTGCCCGTCGGAGAATGCATGGTGAGACGTTTCGTCGGACACGTATTTGATTGCATTGATTACCCGCTCTAGCCAGCTATCAATCTCGGGGGAATCGACTATGTCGTCGAACGATCCGAAGCCATTGCATGTAAGTTGATCAATCTTAGTCTCGGCGAAGCGTGAAACCTCAGACAGAAGCTCTAGCCCTCTTTCAGCAAGGTCTCGCGCTCTGTCAAGTTCATCTGGCTTGGACCAATTGTCGATGGCTAAACTTCCAGCCGCGCGATGGCCGCTTGCAACAGCTTGTGACGATTCAGACGACGCAGACTTCGCGGCCTCACCTAACAGTTCGGCCTCTGCACGAGCGAGCGCAGCCTCAAACTCGCTTCGATTGTCTTCGAGGGTTCGAGCTTTCGTGAAGCTATAGTCGGCCGCTAGGTGGCGGGACAGCCTTAAAATGCGGCCCGCCTCCTCACCTAGACCACGCCCTGCGCAGTACTCCGCAACTTTCTGGCCCGCATCTAGCAGCCGTCTTGGATCAGTTGCGGGCAACTCCTTTGCGGGTGGATCACCTGACTTCGGTGCGACGTCATGGAGCTGGTCCGATTGAAGCCTCTCTGTGAACCCATATCGGCTGGCGTGATGCAGCTCTGTCTCTGCCCTCAGTAACTCTACGTCGGACATTATGCGGTCAACGCTCACGCTCAGCTCCCATCCGTAGCAACCAGCCCGCACCGCCACGTCCGCCGGATGGGTTGGCGAGACGCGGCGGCGCGACGCGGGTAGCTACTCCCGCTGGCCGGCTTTGCTTATTAAGTTAGTTCAACCGATCGCCAGAGCCACAGCAGCGCCAGCGGCTAGATTCTTCTCCGCGTAGATTTCGCTGGTCCGCGCCGTCGAGTGGCCGAGGACCACCTGCGACGCCTCCAATCCGAACCGCGCCCGGACCTCGGTCGCGGCCGTGTGTCGTAGCTGGTTCGGCCGCCAGTGACCGACGCCCGCTTTCTCGCAGGCGCGGGTGATTGCCTGCCGGTAGCTGCAAACGCTGTAGCGGTCGCCGGGCTGGAACGCCGGCGACTGGCGGACGTTGGTCCCGGGACGGTTGCCGCACGACAACGGCGTCAGCCGCGCGGCGTGGACCTCGGCGCGGCGCTTCGCTTCACTGTCGCAGGGGCGGAAGCAAAGAGACGACGCGCCCCGAGCGAGGTAGCGCAGGAGGATCGCCTGCGACTTGGGGCCGAGGAAGACGACCCGCTCGCGGCCGTGGTGCTGTGTCTTGTGCGACGCGGGGCGGTAGGTCCAGACGTCGCCGGTACGGTCTACGTCGCACGGCCGCAAGTCGCAGACCTCGCCGGGCCGCATGCCGGTCAACCGCTGGAGGCGGACCATATCGCCGACCACCTCGGGGAGCGCCGCGACGGTCGCGTCGACCACGCCGTCGGCAACGGGCAGGATCGGGGCCGTCTCGCGGGCCGTGGTGCGTCCGGCGCGGAGTCCCGGCACGGTCG
This sequence comes from Botrimarina colliarenosi, assembly GCF_007859955.1. GTDB lineage: Bacteria > Planctomycetota > Planctomycetia > Pirellulales > Lacipirellulaceae > Botrimarina > Botrimarina colliarenosi. Next base: position 240,890 of record NZ_SJPR01000005.1, on the reverse strand, counting down.
CCAACGCCGTCGGGATGCTAGCGGGGATCAACTCCTCGCCGGCGGCCCAACGGAAGGCGCGGCGCAAGCGGTTGATCGACTGGTTAACGGTGGACCGCGCCAGCCCCTTGGCGATCATCCGCTCGCGGACCGACTTCAGGGCGAGGGGGCCAAACTTCTCGGCCGGCTGGTCGCCGAAGAGCGCCGCGGCGTGGCCGCAGGCGGTCGCCACCATGCCGGCTTCGGCGGTCACCTTGTCATTCTTGACGTAGTAGCCGCGGGCATAGGCGACGAACCGGTCGCAGACCTCGCGGACGGTGACGACGTGAGGACGGTTGTCGGCCGCGGGCTTGGGGGGCGAGACGCTGCGTCCGACCAGAACGTCGGCCACGGCCGCAGCGTAGGCGGTCCGGCTGGCATCGCTTCCGTAGACGCCGAGGTAGGTCACCTTGCCTCGGACTTTGACGTAGGCCTGCCCACTGGCGCGGTGGAGGCAGTAGGAGGGGACACGGGGCGGGCGAGCCGCCTTGGAGGGCCGTCTGGGCATGCCGAGGTACCTTGCAGGAGTAGTGACTACTCCCGTTTTGGTCCGCTGGCAGCTCCCGCGACCATCGCGGGGTTCGGCCTAAGGTCCGACGCCGTAACCATTTCCATCAAAAGCGGGCGATGAGGATCGAACTCACGACATCCAGCTTGGGAAGCTAGCGCTCTACCACTGAGCTACGCCCGCGAGACGCTTAGCGTAGCTCGCCGGGGGCGCTATTGGCAAGCGGCTTGCCGCCGCCGGGGCGGGGCGGCGGGGGCGAGATTGGCGCCGACACGGGCGGCGAGAATTCCTAGTCTCTCACGCATGAAATGCCTTGGAAGAGCCCTGATTGCCATTGGTCTGCTCGCCGCTTCGGCGGCGGGCGAATTCGTCGTCGTTGTCGCTCCCGATTCGCTGCAGCCGGCGTTTGGCGATTGGGTCGCGCTGCGGGAATCGCAGGGATGGCGAGTTCGGATGATGGCGCCGGGAGCGACCGTCAGCGAGTCGATACGCCTCCTCAAAGACCTCCCCGACCGACAGCGGCCTGACGAACGACTGGTTCTCATTCTCGTTGGTGATGGTTTGGTTTCTGGTGTCACGCCGGCGAAGTCGCGGGCACTTGTCGTCGGTCGGTACGGCCCCGAGATTGACATCGCCGACGACGTGCCGTGGGGGACGGTCGCTGGCGCCGACGCCGTAGGACGGATTCCTCTGAACGACGCGAACGAGTTGCGCGACTATCTCGCTCGTGTCGTGCGACGCGAACGGACGGCGCCAACTTGGGGCGACGTCCGCTTGCAGGTGGCGGCCGGGGTCGGTGGCTTCTCACCGGTCATCGACGCCGCGATCGAAGGAGCGGCAACCAATCTGGTGACGGGTCTGGCCCCCGCTGCGGCGACGCTATCACTGCAACGCTACGACCCTTACCGAGACGCGTCGCACGACGCCGCCTCAAAGAAGGACCTAGCGCCGATGGTCCAGCGTGGTGGGCTGTGGGTCTGGATGGGGCACGGCCATCGCAACCAGCTCCCGGGGATTGATGGCGACCATCTGGCCGACGCTTGTGGCGGCGCCGACATCGCGGTGCTATTGGCCTGCTACGCGGGCGACTTCGAAGCGCCGGGCCGATGCGTCGCCGAGCGGTTGCTCGCCGATTCGAACGGTCCGCTGGCCGTTGTCGCCGCGACACGGGTCACGATGCCTTATGGGAACGCCCGCTTCGGGGGCGAACTGCTGCGAGCCTGGCGCGAAAGCCCAACCGCATCGCTCGGTGAGCTGATGCAGACCGCCCGAGAGCAAAACCATGGCGACTCCACCGCCGCGGCGCTGCAGGGCCTCGACGGAGTCGCGACTCTACTCGGCGCGGAGGCGGCGACGCTGGCCGACGAACGCAGCGACCACACGCACGGTTATCAGCTGTTGGGCGACCCGTTGTTAGCCCTCGACCGGACGACGCCGATGACTTGCGACGCGCCTAATAGCGCCGCCGCCGACGAGACGGTGGCCCTCCGCGGCGTCGCGCCGTTCGCCGGCGTCCTGCGGGTCGAGAGCCGGAGGCCTTACACGCCGCAACGCGATGACCGACCGGTGATCCACGCCGAGAAGAGCGTCGCGGCGGGAGAACGGTTCGAGGTCCAACTGGCGCCGAGCGACGCATGGCGCCACGGCAAGCGGACCGTCCGCACGGGCGTTGTCGGACGTGAGGGCCTTGCCGTGGCGGTGACCACCTTGACCCGTACCGCCGTGCGGGTGGCTGAAGCCTCGCGCGACCGATCGGTGTCGCGCTAGCCGCGACGCCGCCCCGCTCTTGATTGGGTCGCGTTCAAGCGGAGATCGACTCCGGCCCGGATGCGATTACTTGCCGCGGCCTTTCGATCCGCGACGATGCATGCCGCTGGGCGTTGCGCCCCCCTGCTTGCGGGCCGACGCGCGACGGGCCTTCACCTTGCGATCGCGACTAGGGCCGGTCGACTTGCGGTGGGGCGGGCGGAGACGTGTTGTCTCTTCCGCGACGTCGACGGGATCCGATTCGTTTACATTCACAACGGCCGTCCTTCCTGCATAGAAGGGGGGTTGGCGCCGCTAGAGCCCTGGCTGGATCGGGACGCCGCCCCGGCCGGTTCGCGATCGCTCAAAAAAGCGGCGTCGGCGGCTTTCTCAGCCGCCAACTTCGCCTCGACAAACAACGAGATGAGCGGCGCTCCGAACTCGGGGGTCGGCAGATACATCCAAGCGCCGGCCTGGCGCGCCAACAACTCCCCGTCTGTGCCAGCAGGCTCGTCACACACCAAGAGCAATCGGTCGCGGCTCGTCAGACGCGTTGAGAACTGTAGATAAGCCGACTTGCTGACGGCGTTCATTGCGCCGAGATCGACCGCCGCTAACTGGGTCCGCCAGCGCTTGTGGGACTGCATCGCTTCGCCCACCGAGGCGCACGGGACCGGGTCCCAGCCGGCGGCGGTAGCGGCTTGCTCAAGCAAGCGGCGACGTTGCGAGTCATCCGAAAGAACGAGACAGGCCCATGTTCCGACGGTCTGTCGGGGAGCGCGTTGCTGAGTTGTCCCGGCAGTGCTGATCGCCGCAGCGCTAATCGCACGTCCGGGGCCCAGCCGAGCGGGCTTTGCCTCGCTCGAAGGGGTCGTGATCGCCATTCAATAAAGTCCTTGCATGGCGGCGCCTTTCCCCCCTGCGCCGATGGAAGCGGAAGCGCCTCCACGCGGAAGAGACGACGGCAACCGCCGTCTCAACGCCGCGGAGGCGAAACGAGTTGAGCTGTCTTGAAAGCTAGAGCCATCCCGACGGGCGAGGGCGGCGGCGACTTGGAGGTCGCCCGCCGCCCGCCCCGGGCTGGATCGTTTTGATGGCACGACGCTGGCGCCCCGTTGGGACCGCTCCCTTGCGGTCCGATCGCGGAGCCCTGCTCTTGCACGATTTAGTGAGTGAGTTGGCCTCGAACTCTTGCGGGCTGAGGCGGCTCAAACTCACCACGACATCTTGCGACGGCGCCGCTTGTGAATGCCGTTGACCGACTGGGGGCTCTTTGCCCGTCGGCGGCCAAGGGTCGGACGGGTCCGCTCGGTAGCGCCACCTTCGGTGTGGTGCTCGTGCTTGAACGAGTTGCGGCCGTACTCCTGATCGTCGTGCTCGTAGCGATGGTCGGTGCTCATTGACCTTCTCCTGGTTGGCACTTGGCGTGCGTTTCCGTTCTTCCGACTCGCCTAACCAGCGAGTCCGGGCGGCGGTTAGTGGAACCACCACGCCCTCCCTTAAAGCGAGACGCGTGCCAATCGAGATGTGCGCCGACCGCTCTTGCCGTAAGTCGCTTGTTTGCAAGGAGTTATCGATTCGCCTCGGGGCCCCCACCGAACCGCAACGCGAGCGGGGCCTCCCTGTCTTGGTGAAGGGCGGAAGATCACGGTCAACCAAATGCCTTCTTTTGCAGGCGTTTCACCACGATTCATCGCCATGGTGAAACCCAACCAACTTAGTGAGGCCGCTTTGCCAGGCTTTCGTCGTTGCCGATGGCGCATGAAAAAAGCCCCGGCCGATTGGCCGGGGCTTGAAGGGGTGACGTCATTGAGCGGGTGAACCACTCGCCGTGGGCGGCCTCACTCGTCGTCGAGTTGCGCCAGCAGCCGCGTCATGGTATTGGCGTGAACGCCAAGCAGCTTCGCCGCACGGCCTTTGTGTCCGCCCGTAGCGTTCAGCGCCTGTCGAACCGCCATCGAACGCAGCTTGTCGAGATTCGTGCAGGGTAGCTGCGACGAGGCCAAGCCGGTGCTGCGGGCGACGGGCAGCGACGGCTCGCAGTCGAGCACGTAGCCTTGCTCGACGACGTGCGACAGTTGCCGCAAGTTGCCGGGCCAGGGGAACTCGCAGAACTCTTGGATCCGCTCAGCGGAGGGCCGCCAGCGGGGCCGGTTGTACTTGCCGGCAAACCGCTCGGAGAAGAACTCAACGAAACGGGGAATGTCTTCCGCCCGATCCCTCAAAGCAGGGACCCGCAATTCCACCATATTGAGGCGGTAGTAGAGGTCCTCGCGGAATCGGCCTTCGGCGACCTCGACCTCCAGGTCGCGGTTGGTGGCGGCCACCACTTGGACGTCGATCTTCTCGGGGCGGGACGACCCGACCGGCGTGACTTCGCCCTCCTGGAGGACGCGGAGCAACTTGGGCTGTAGTTCGAGGGGCATCTCGCCGACCTCGTCGAGGAAGACGACGCCTCCCTCGGCGGCGCGAAACACGCCCAGGCTGCGGCCGGCGGCGCCGGTGAAGGCGCCTTTCTCGTGGCCGAAGAGCTGGCTCTCGGCCAGCGTCGCGGTCAGGGCCGCGCAGTTAACGGGGACAAACGGGCGGTTGGCCCGCGGGCTGAGTTGGTGAAGCGACTTGGCCCACAGCTCTTTGCCGGTGCCGGTTTCGCCCGTCACCAGAACGGTGCACTGGACTTCAGCAGCCTTCTCGGCGTGCCGGGCGATCTGCCGGACACGGGGGCTACTGCCAAGAACCCAGGCATCGACGTCCGTTGCGGGACGTTCGGCGAGGTTCTCGAGAGAACGATTCGATAAGGTGGGCGCCGTTGTCGGCATGCCGGTTTCTCTGCCCCGTCGCCAGAGGGGGGTCTGTCGGGCCCGAAAGCCTGAGAGAGTCCACCTGCGGCCGATTACGGCGGAATCGCATCCGCCCTCGGGGAGTGTCGTCGTGGCCATTACCCCTGAGGACAGAGGTGGTCGGCATTCGTTTCTCGGTTCTTACTGCCGACGCACCATTTCCGGGGCGAGCGAAAGAAAGGGGAAACGTTTTCAGCGGGTCACGAGCACTCCAATAAGCTGCAAAGTTGTTGCCCGGTCGTTGCCTCGACGGCCGGACTCAAGGAGGCGCCACGGACCGCCCGTGACTTGAATCGCTCTGCTCCTAGCTCGCATCCTAATTGGCCCTACCGATTTCCACAACAATTCCGCTTAGTAATTGCAACCGGGCGGCGGGGTGCTAGCGGGTCGCGCCGGTTGTATTGAATACGCACCGAACGCGACGCCAACCCCTTCCTGTTGAAGGGTTTACAGCGGCCCGGGGGGGCGCCGATCGGCCCGTAACGAGGGCCGAGGGGCCGGCACGTAGGGTGAAACACCCCCTGGGACGCCGCATTAGTCGGCTGTCGGCCGCTGAGCGACGACGGTCAGGCCGTTCCGCGTGGCGTAGGTGCGAAACTCATCGGCATCGAGCAGGATCGTCCGGTCGGCCTCGATCGCCAGGACCCGGCCCCCGGCCTGCTGCATCGTCTGGAGCGTTTGGACGCCGACGGTCGGCACGTCGAATCGCATGTCTTGCTGGGGTTTCGCGACCTTGACGACTGTAAACCCGCCGCCGGGGCAGAGCTCACCGGCCCGTTGGATGCAGAGGTCGGTCCCCTCGATCGCCTCGATCGCCAAGGCCGCCCGGCCTTTGACGCAGACGCTCTGCCCGACATCAAGCCGGCCCATCTCCCGCGCGAGCGCCCAGCCGAAATCGACGTCGGCCTGCAACGCGGCTGTTAGCGGCTTGCCGGCGACGAGTCCCTCCGGGACCAGCAGCTCGGGCGCAAAGTCGGTGGCGGGCTCCATCGTGATTCCTCCGTCGGCAAACACTTCGACGATTTTTCCGAGCAGGGTGTCGTCCTTTCGGTCGCCCGAGTGGCCAACAAAATGGGAGTAAAACGCCCGGAGACCCGTCAAGTCGGGGGCGTAACGTAGCCACGCCCCGGGTTGATAGAGCCGCACCTTGTGGAACTTGCCCGCCATCGTCGCGCGATCGACGCCGTGCCGGCGGAACAACCGAATAGCGGCGCCGAGCTGGCTGGGACCGATCCAATGGAACGCGTCGGCGATCCCGTCGTAGTCGGCACGGACGGCGTGGTCACGCACGCCAAGGCAAACGACGCGGTAGCCGGCGCCACGCATCGCTTCGGAGACGACGATCGGCAAACGCCCCCATGCCGCGAGCACGCCCACCGCCGGTCGATCGTCAGCTCGGGGATTCATCGGGTCGGAATCGCTTCTGTGGGAGGCGTCTCCTGACGCCGACTACGGCTTCCATTCCAAAACGGCTTGGCGTACGGAATCGGCGTCGGGAGACGCCTCCCACAGTCTTGGTGGCTATTGTTATCAAGCGGCGCGGTCGAGCGAGCTGTTGGGACGCTCGGCGAGGCGCTTTTGCAACTCGGTCACTTCGCGGCGGAGCTCGCGGAACTCCTTGCGGAGCTGCGGCAGTTTGGCGATCGCGGCGAACTTGAGTTTCTGTTCACGCAGCGGCGTCGCGGGAGCGCCGAGCATGATCTCGCCAGCCGGCACGTCGTTCGACACGCCGGCCATTGCCGAGAGGATCGCCCCGTCGCCGATGTGGACGTGGTCGCGGACACCCACCTGGCCGGCCATCACCACGTAGTCGCCCGTCGAGGTGCTGCCGGCGATGCCGACTTGCGAGCAGAGCAGGTTGTGGCGGCCGATCCGGCAGTTGTGCCCGATCTGTACGAGGTTGTCGATTTTGGTGCCGTCGCCGATTTTAGTCGGGCCATAAACGCCGCGATCGATCGTCGTGTTGGCGCCGATCTCAACATCGTCGCCAATCTCGACCGAGCCGAGCTGGGGCACCGGAATATGTCGGCCTTCGACTTGTCGGTAGCCAAAGCCATCGGCTCCGAGGACGACGCCGCTGTGCAGGCGGCAACGCTCGCCGACGAGCGTTCCTTCGTAGAGCGTGACCCGCGTGCCAACCAGGGTCCCGGCGCCGACGCGGCAGTCGTCCCCGATCACCGCATTGGCGCCGATGGTGACGCGGTCGCCGAGCACAACATCCTCGCCAATCACGGCGCCCGCTCCGATCGAGACCTCGCTGCCGAGATGCGTCGAAGGGGGCACCACCGCGGTGGCATGAATGCCCGTGACGCGGCGTTCGCGACGGGGTCGGAAGTGGGTTACGATCGCGGCGAAGGCCGCGTGGACGTTGGCGACCAGGATCGCCGGCCGGCCCGGGTTGGTCGCGTCGAGGGGCGCCACCAACGCGGCGGCGGGACAGCCCTCGAGTTTCGGCAGCTTCTCCGCCGAATCGACGAGCGTAATCGCGTGGGCGTCGCAGTCTTGCGGCGGCCAGGCGTTGTGGATGAGGGTCGTGGGGTCGCCGTGCGTCTCGCCACCGACCATTGCGGCGAGTTCCCCCAGCGTGATCGTGGCAGCCATGCGGTTCCTTCCGGGCCGTCGCCGGTCGCACCGAAACCCCTCCCTGGGTCCCAACACACGACCGCCGCACCCCCCTCGACAACGCGGCTTAGTAGCGCACGGGCCGACGGGATTCGGTGGTTTGTACGCCGGCAGGGCGATGCGCGGCAAGGTCGAAGCGCCGCGCCGCTAACCGTCGCGTTTCTCGACCAGCCGGAGGGCCTCCTGCAAGCGTTGCTGCAACAGCTCGAACCGGCGGCGGTCGCCGCCGTGGTCGGGGTGCACCAACTTCACCCGCTGACGATAGGCGGCCATCACCTCGTCCCGCGTGCAATCGGGGGCCAGTCCCAGCTCCCGAAGGCACTCGGGACGGTCTCTCAAGGCCCACAGGGGGACTTCGAGCCGGTAGGTCCGCACCACCACGAGCGCTCGCTTCAGGCTATGGAGATAGGCGCGGTAGTCGACGACCATCGCCAGCCAACCGAGCAACGGCAGGCCCAAGAACAGCCCGACGAACCAAATCACGCCAAGGGTGTCGATCGGGTCGATCACGGCGCGGCTACAATTGGTCGTGTGACGGCTGTCAGGAACGCTAGCAGCTTAGTCGACGGCCCGGCGGCGGCAAGCTAGCGCTCTGTCAAAGCTAACATAGGCGTTCGCTCCCTTAGCCGTTTTGACGCTAGCCACGGTTCATGGGTGATTCAACCGGGGCTAGCGCCCAATCGGCTGATCCTACGATTCCGCTTTGACACGGCGCTAGGCGGCCCCCAGCGAGGGGCCGATGCCGTCCCCAAAGTAATGCTTGCGGGCCTCGGGATGCGCCAGCACCTCGCGCGGCGTGCCGTGGCAGAGCACGCGGCCCGATTTGACGACGTAGCTGCGGTCGGTGATCTCGAGCGTCTCACGCACCTGGTGGTCGGTGATCAAGATCGAGATGCCGCTCGCGCGGAGCTCGCGGACGATCTCCTGGATGCTGTCGATCGTCACCGGGTCGATGCCGGTGAACGGCTCGTCGAGCAGGATGATCTTGGGGTTCGAGACGAGGCAGCGGGCGATCTCGAGCCGGCGCCGTTCGCCGCCGGAGAGGCTCATCGCCCGGCTCCGCTTGAGCTTAGTGATGCCGAACTGCTCGAGCAGCTCGTCGCACCGCTTGCGGCGGGTGCGGCGGTCGAAGCCGAGCATCTCCATGACGCCCAGCAGGTTGTCTTGCACCGAGAGTTTGCGGAAGACGCTCGACTCCTGGGCCAGGTAGCCCATGCCCCCCTCCCGGCTGCGGCGGTAGAGGGGCCACTTCGTGACGTCCTTGCCGGCGAGCTTGACGGCGCCGCCGTCGGGTTCGACTAGGCCGCACGTCATCCGGAACGACGTCGTCTTCCCGGCGCCGTTGGGGCCCAGCAGACCAACGATCTCGCCAGGATTCACCTCGAACTCGACGCCATCGACCACCCGTCGGCGGCCGTACGACTTGACGAGGCCTCGCGCTTCTAGCAGTGACATCAGTGCGTGCTTCCTTGCTTCGCTTTGGTCATCCCACCGCCGACTAGCGTCGCCGGCTCGCCTAATCTCTCGCGTATGCCTTATTCCCCCTCCCCTTGGATGGGGAGGGTCGGGGAGGCGTGAGGAACCCGAGTACCCGAGACGCCCCCCTCCCCTCGCCCCTCCCCACCAGGGGGAGGGGGAGAAGTTGTGAGGCGGCGCCGCGGTGATAGCGACGATCCTCCCTCTCTTACCGGCCTCTCTTACCGGCGTTTCTCCTGACTCCTCTTACCGGACCAGCCGCATGTCTTCGAAATTCGGCCACGCGGGAATCATCTGCCGCGTGAAGGGGACGCTATACCATGCATGGGGCCAGTAGACACAGATCGCCTTGCCGACCAGTTGGCTCCGTTCGAGGTACGGCCCACCCGGGACGCCGATGTCGCGCCCGTTGCCGCCGGCCCACAGCCGGGCGTCGAGGCTCCAGCCGCTGTTGTCCCCCATGACGAAGAGCTGGCCCTCGTCGATCGAGAAATCGGAGTGCCGCCGCTTGGCCAAGGCGCCCCAAAGCTCCGGATTCCCCGGCAGTTCCAGCAGCGACTGCACCCAAGGAACCCCCGACCGGGGCTCGAAAGAAGCGACCGTCAGGTCGGACGTGAATCCGATGTTCGGGTCCTCGTAACTCATTGCGATGTAATAGCCGTCACGCGAAAGCTTCAGGCGCTCAACGGCTACCTTGCCGCCCGCGACGCCGACCCCCGCCGGGGCAAGGTCTCCCTCATCGGCGTCGCTGGTCCGCGGCGTCTCGGCGGGGCCGTAGGCGTCGCTCGCCTCGTCGGCGTACTCGACGCCGTCACCAACAAGAGCCCCGTCCACCCACAAAAGCAGACGGTTATCGACGTTCGCCAGCCGCACCGCGTGCGACCCGGCGCCCTGCACCGCGGTCGTCACCTTGGCGAGTTCCTCTCGCTCGTCCGACTCAAACGGCCGCCGCCACAGCGAGGCCGCGCCGGTCGCAACGTCGAAAGTGACGCCGTAGTGAACGCCCGCCTCGACCAGGTCGAGCGACACCTCGCCCGTCGCCGATTCGACGTTGAGGTCCGCCTCGAGGAGCAGGTCGCCCACCCAGTGCAGGCCGAGCCGCCCTAGGTCGTCGGGCCGGCGCCGCCGCGGCGCGAGGCTCAGCTGCCGCAACTCTTCCACGTGGTCGAGATTGAGCCGCGTGTTGTAGGCCGTGAAGTCGGTGATGAGCTCGGGCTCTGGGGCCACCTCGATCGGTTGCTTGTCGCCCAGCACATTCCGCCAGACGTTCTCGGTCGGCGGCCGGTGATGATAGCGTAGCCAGCGGGTCTCTCCCGCCGGCGCCTCGCCCTGATAGGCGGTCTGGTAGACCGCGGCGCCGCGCGTCGCCTCGGCGGCCCGCTTCTCGACGCTCCAGCCTTCGCTTTCGCTCCAGCCGAGGGGCCAGCCGGCGTCGATCAGTGATCGCGGCTCGTGGAACGAGTCGTGCACAAACTGCTGCATCGCCAACACGGTCTTCGGCGGCTTTCGAGCCACCGAAAAGTCGTCGTCGGACCCGAGCTTCCGCAGGTAGAGGTCCCCCTGGAAAACGCGCAGCTCTTCACCCGGGAGGCCGGTGACGCGCTTGATGTAGTTCGTCTGCGAGTTGCCCGGGTACTTGAAGACCGCGACGTCCCACCGCTCCGGTCCGCTAAACGAGTAAGCGTACTTGCTGACAACGAGGCGGTCGCCGCTGTAGTCGGCGCTCTGATCGACCGTCGTCGCCCAAGCGGGTCGAATCGCGTCGGGGACGTCGTCCTCGAGCAGCATCAGGAAGCGACACTGCGGGCATTCGCCGGCGACGCAGGTCGTCCCTTTGAGTCGCGACTGCGCATCGCGGACCGACATCCGTCCCGACGCCACCTCGCGCTGCAAGACCGGGGCGAGGTCGGTCGCGTCGTCGCTGCTGTTGACCTTGTAACGCACACCGCACTGGTCGCAGAACACGTCCTTGTGACGGCCCATCAGCGTCGGCGCCATCGACCCGGTCGGGATGACGAACGCCTCGGCCTCAAAGGTCCGGATCAAGAACGCTAGCACGAACGCCACCACGAGGGCGTCGACCGTCTCGCGGCCCCCACGGCGGCTGATCTGCGCGGCGGTCGGCCCGTCGGCAGAGAGCTCGGCGGGGGTTTTGACGCGGTCGGCGTCGCGTCGTTTCTTCGTAGCCATACGGCGACCCGAGCTTGGGGGGGACAGATGCGGAGAGGGGCGGTTGGTAACGACTTAGTCTAACGGCTCGCCACGGATCGACGTAGGTCGCCACCCATGCCGGCAGTCCTAGGGGGGGACTGTGCCTTCCGCCACCACGCCGACGATCAGCCGCGTCGGGACGCCCGCCGGGGCGACCCAATTGCGGCTGTCGACCGAAGCAAGCTGGTTGTCCCCGGTGACGAACCATTCATCAGCGCCAAGCCGCCAGGCGGGCGAACCAAACGCCCCGTAGTAGACGCTCCGGGCGGGGGAGCGGTTCCCCGGCTCGACGCGGTGGCCGTTGATCCAGACGCCCCCGGCGCGGAGCGACACCTCTTCGCCCGGCATCCCGACGACCCGTTTGATCAATAAGTCACGGGCGTCGACCGGTGACCGCAAGACGACGACATCCCACCGCTTCGGCGCCCGCCAACGCCGCACCGAGACGCGTTGGCCCGGCTCAAGCGTCGGCGCCATCGAGTCGCCCGCCACAACGATAGGCCGCAGCCATCCGATCGCGACGAACGTCTGCGCGGCCAGGATGATGGCTCCGCACAGGATGGCAAGTCGCAGGGCAGCGAAGAGCCCGCGAATTACGCGAATGGTCGCGAATGAAGAGATCCTATTCGCGACCATTCGTGTTATTCGTGGGCAAAACCGGTTGCTTAGTCACCGTAACCATCGGGATGCGTCGAGTGCCAACCCCACGCCGAGGCGACCGTCTCGTTGATGTCGCGTCGCTTGGCGCGCCAGCCGAGGATCCTCTCGGCGCCGGCCGGGTCGGCGACCAACTCGGGCGGGTCTCCTTCGCGGCGGTCGGCCTCGACGACCTTGAGCGTCTTGCCGGTCGCCTTCTCGCAAGCGGCGATCACCTGGCGGACGCTCGAGCCCACCCCGGTGCCGAGGTTGCAGCGGATCGCCGTCGGCTTGCCCCCCGCCGCTGTCAGCTTTTCAATCGCGGCGAGGTGGGCGTCGGCGAGGTCATCGACGTGGATATAATCGCGGATGCACGACCCGTCGGGCGTCGGATAGTCGGTCCCGAAGACGGAGATGTGCTCCCGCTTGCCGAGCGCCACGTCGAGGATCAGCGGGATCAGATGGGTCTCGGGGTCGTGGTCCTCGCCGATCGATCCGTCGTCCGCCGCGCCCGACGCGTTGAAGTACCGCAGCGCCGCGTAGTTCAAGCCGTAGGCGTGATGGTAGTCAGCCAGCGCGTGCTCAATCACCAGCTTGGTGTAGCCGTAAGGGCTGATCGGCGTTTGCGGATGATCCTCGGGGATCGGCACCTGCCGTGGTTCGCCGTAGGTGGCGCAGGTGCTTGAGAAGACAATCGTCTTCACGCCAACGGCCCGCATCGCGTCGAGCAGCGACAGCGTGCCGACGATGTTGTTCTGGTAGTACTTGGCGGGGTCGGTGACCGACTCGCCGACGTACGCGTAGGCGGCGAAGTGCATCACCGCCTCGATGCCGTTATCGGACAGCGTCTTTTCGACCAGGGCCCGGTCGCCCAGCTCGCCATCGACGAACCGCTCGGGCGGCAGCTTCAAGGCCTCGATGCACGCCCGGTGCCCGTAAACGAGGTTGTCGAACACCCAAACGTCGTGCCCCGCCGCGACGAGCCGCCGGACGGCGTGGGAGCCAACATATCCGGCGCCGCCGGTAACGAGAATCTTCATGGAGTGAGGCAGGAGGCTATAGACTGCGGTCGAGAACCCGCCAATTTAGCCGTCGTCGTCCCCGCCAACAACGTAGCGAGCATGGCCGAAAAGCCGCCGAAACCGCGTTCCGGCCTACGAAATTGCGGACGCAGGGGCCACCGCGGGGTCCGTACCGGCTTCGTTCGCTACGACGTGCCGATCGGCACTTCGCACCCGGCAGATCGCCGCTCCATGGCGGCCAGAGGTCAAGACGAGTGAACGCAGCATGACCCACGAAGCTGTCGCGAAGGCGTCGCGACAGATCCGTCACCAAGCAGCTTCCACGCCTCGGTCGTCGCTATGCGAGGGGGCAAATCGCGTCTCCTCGACCGAAGCCAACCTGGCTCTTCTGAGGATACAGGAGAACGTTACACGACTTGTTTCAAGACAAACCCTTGCTCTAGCGACGCGGTCTGTTTTAGTAGGCCTGGACAGAACGGCAGGAGATTGGTGTCCCACTCATCGCAAGGTCAAATGAACGACCGCTAATGGACCTAGAACCGTCATCCATCAAAGCGCTGCGTACCACTTCGGCGTAAAGCAGATACTCGCAAGAGTGCAATATTTCGCCGTCGCTGTGCGTAGCTGCACTGGTTATCTTCGTGGCAGTCGATTGCGCCCAAGGTGGGGTGCGAATCGATGGTCCTTTTCTAATGCATCGGTTGCGTACTGTTCTTTTCTTCTTCGCTGCGACACGTGACGCCCTCTCGGTAGAAATCCGAGGGTTGTAATTTCGTTGCGCAGTGACTTGGTCTCATGGAGTGTCATCGTATGAGTTATCGAACCAGTCAGATTTGCTTCGGTCTTTTCGCATTTGCAGCGGCAGTCGCCTTGTCTGGACGGACCGAAGCCGCCCTGCTCGCCTACGAAGGCTTCGACTACGCCGAAGGGAGTCTCGCCGGCCAGAACGGCGGCTCCGGATGGGGCGGCGCTTGGTCGGCCGGGTCGGTCGTGCCGGGGAGCCTCAGCTACGGCTCGCTCCCGACAGCCGGAAACTCGGCCTTGATTAGCGGATCGGGCGGATCGATCTCGGCCTACCGCGACTTCGCCGCCGAGTATGGCGCCGGAACCTACTACATCAGCTTTATCGGTCAGCGGCTCTCGCCGCATGGCACTCTAGACGACAATACCGTCCGGGCCAGCAGCTTCCAGATCCACAAGGGGTTCGGCACGAGCGGCGACGAACGACTGAGCGCCGGCAAGGCGACCACCGCCTCGCCCAACCAGCTCTACAATTGGGCGATGTTCTCCGACGGGTCAGGCAACTTCCTCGAAGAGTCGGCCGAACCGATCACCAATCAGGCCTTCGTCCTGATGGAGTTTGTTGTCAACGACGACACCGACGGCGAAGGCCCCGGCGTTTCGACCGACGAGGCCCGGATGTGGATCAACCCAAGCCTCAACGGGCCGCTCGGCGCGCCGGATGTCGAACTGTCGCAAGCGGAAGGGAATAACCACGACTATCTGTTCGGTCGCGTCCGCATCTTCTCAGGCAACACCAGCTCGGCTGGCCAGTACGCCGATTTCGCCATCGACGAAATCCGCCTCGGCACGTCGCTCGCCGATGTTGGCGTGACGGTCCCCGAACCGACCGCCGGCTTGCTGGCGTTGGTCGGTGTTGCACTGGCTGGCCGCGTACGCCGTCGCGCAGCCCGCTAAGGACGAAGCGATCGAAAACCATCGATTCCGCGTCGCTTCTTCCTGGTAGCAGGAAGAGGCGACGCGGTTTTTTTGTTGGGATCGATTCGTAACGATTGCGATCCGAAAAGCCGTTCGGCCGGAGGTTCGCGCTTGCGATTCAAGCGCTGGTCAACTCTTCGCGAGCCGTCGGCGCTAGCCGCGGGCGATCTCCCCCGTCAGGAACCCCAGCACGTCGTGCTCACGCTCACCATGTGAGCTTGAAGCCAAGGGCGTATTCCGAAGCCGTTGTGTCGGGACAGGTGATCCAGAGCGCTTCGTCATCGCGGTTCCATTCAACGACCGCGTCGGAGCCGAGCAACTCGATACGCTTCGGATCGGCGTCGAGCAGGCCGGCGGCGCGTCCCATCAAGGCGGCCCGCAGCTTGGCGCCGGCCGGCGGCACGGTCATGCACCAGACGTAGAGCGACCCGTCTTTGCCTTCGGTGTAACGGAGGTCGTCGGCGGTGAACCGGTACTCCGCTTGCTTCTTGCCGAGCCCGCCCCGTGGGAGCGTCCGATCGCCTTCGCGCGAGGCCTTCCACGCCTTCGATCCGTAGATCCCCTCGCCGTTGATCGTGGTCCAGCGGCCGAGTCCGTCGAGCATGGCCGGCACGCCGGGGTCAAAACCTCCCTCGGGCGTCAACGGGATCGATACCGCGAAGTTACCGTCGCGCGACGCGAACTCGAGCAAGCCGCGGACCACGGTGGCGGCGTCGTAGTAGAAGCCCGGCTCGTAGAACCAGCCGCCGATGGCCAGCTCGCCCATCCACTGGCGGTCGGCCTGCTTGCCGCTGGGGATCCGGCTCTCGGAGGTCGAGGCGAGCCCCGGCTGGGGCTTGCTGAACTTAATAATGGCGAAGGTGTCGATCTCGTCGCGGCGTTCGACCGTGCGGTTGAAGAAGTCCGCCACGACGCGCTGGGCGGCGTCGCACTTGTAGCCCGACCCGCTCTTTTTGCCGCTGAACGGCTGGCTGGAATTACCGTCGGTGTAAATGAAGTCGGGGTCGTACTGATCGACCGCATCCATGATGCGCTCGGCCCACTGCGTGGCGTATTGCCGCGCGTACGGCAGGTGCTTGTTGAAAACGCCCTCGCGGCCATGAGCGATGAGGTGGATCGGCTCGTACTCGGGATAGCCGTCGAGCTTCCGGCCATAGAGTCGGGCCGGGTCGAGGCCGTCCCACCACTTCCCCTTGCCGTCGGCGGCGGTGAGAACGCCATCGTACGGGACCCCGGCGAGCGGTCCCCGTGTGTCGGCGCCAAACGCCGGCTGCCACCACCACCAGGTGTACTCGTGGTGGAACGAGATGCCGTAGCGGATCCCCTCGGCCTTCGCGGCCGCCACCCATTCGCCGACGATGTCTCGCTTTGGGCCGACGTTCACCGAGTTCCACGGCTGGTGCTTCGAATCCCACAGGTCGAAGTTGTCGTGGTGGACCCCCATGATATTGGCGTAGCGGAAGCCGGCCTCGCGGAACCGCTTCATGGTCGCCGCGGCGTCGAACTCGGGCGTCCGCCATTGGTTGAGGACGTCCTTGTAGCCGAACTCGGAGGGGTGACCGAAGTTCTTGAGATGATTGGTGTAGGCCTTCTCTTCTTCGAGGTACATCTTCTTGGCGTACCAATCGTTCGAGCGTCCCGCGGCCTGGGGTCCCCAGTGGATCCAGACGCCGAACTTGGCGTCGCGGAACCAGGCGGGGGCGCCCGGATGCTTTTCGGCGATCGATTCCCACGTCGGCTCAAAGGGGCCGTCCGCGATGGGGAAGTCGAGCCGCTCTTCGGCGAAGTTGTCGGGATCGACTTGAGCCTCGGCGACGCCGCCCATCACGAGAAGCGCAAAGCCGGCCGACACCAACGCACAAAAAGAGTAGGGCACAGGGATCTTCCTCGGAGATAAGAACGGGCCCCGCCGCTCCGCAACGACGGGGCGACCGACGGCCGGCTGGCCCTCATTGTTGTCAGGTTCCCCTACGGAATACCAGAGAGCGGCGACGGGATCGGAGGGGGCGACTGCCGCCCACGCAATCGGCGGGACAGCGGCGCCTTCAATCGACGAGGGGGCGCCCTGCCTAGCCGCCGACATGGTCGTCGCTCAAGCGACTCGGTGACGAAGCCGCCCAATCACCCCGTCGGGGCCGATGCTTGAAACCTCAATAAGAGATCGACCCCGTCACTTCGAACGCCGGTGTTGGGTCCTCGTCGAGTCCCAACGACCGCCGTGCGTCGATCATTGCGGTGGCGATGTCGCTTACGCTGGCGGGCTTTTGTAGGAAGCGAAAAACGTACGGCGACGCCTCGATACGACGCACCGTCGCGACGTCCTGGCACCCGCTCAGAACAATGAAACGCGTATCGGGGTACTTCGGACCGCACCGCTCAAGCAATTTGAAACCATCGTCACCCGGCATCCGGATGTCGGTTACAACCACCCGGAAGGGACTCGCTCCGGCCAGGAGCGTCTCCGCCTCGGTGACGCTGTACGCGGTCGCGACGTAGTAGATGAAGTTGAGCGCCCGGCTGACGGACTTGAGCACCAAGGCGTCGTCGTCGACGAGTAGGATATTAAACATGCTGTTTTGAATTGCGCGAATCGACTAGCTACCGGTCGTGTCACATGGCGTGTCGGTGGCGCGCGGCAAGCGTCGCACGGCCACCAGAAGCTTACGACTAGCGAAGGGGGGGGGCGCCCGGCGTCGGCTTCAATGCGGAGAACCGAATTCTCGGCGCTATTCGAGGTCTACTTAGTCCGACAGATTGTTGGTGAGAGCGCCTCTCTCGGGGGGCCCTCACTGGTCTGTCTGGCGGCGAGCCTTGCGGGCAAATGCAAAGCGCAAGAAATAGCCGACGTAACACCGAGTAACGGATTAGCGGATCCGTAACACGCCCTGCTCAACGACGTCGTCGCTCGGCCGCTCGGTGGGAACGTCGTCCTCCACGGTGAGCAGGACCTCGGCCGTTTCGGTTTCCAGCGGTCCGATGTCGAGAACCGCCACGAGGCGCCCCAAGCTGGCCGGCGCGAGTCGCCCCTTGGCGATCACCGCGCCGTCGGCGTCGAGCACCCATGCCCAATTGGGCTCGGCGTTGGCGGAGATCGGGTTGCGAGTCGCCCACAGGTGCAGCTGCTCGGACAGCGAGTCGTACAACAAGTGCGTCACGACGGCGTTCTGGAACGGGTCGATCGAGAGGCTCACCAACTTGGCGCCGCGAACTCCGAGCTGTCGCTCGCTCTCTTGGACACGCTCTCGCCACGCCTGGGCGACCGCGTCGATCGCCGCCTGCGGCGCCGCCCGGTTGTTGCGGACCGTATTCACAAAGAACGCGATCGCCGACAGACACGCCGCCAAGGCGAGCGCCGTCTGCCAACGCCGCGCTGGCTTCGAGGCGGGCGCGACGGTGGCCGGCCGTTCAATGAATAGCGGCTGGACCTCTTGGGGATGGGCTTCGATCGCGGACAGCACCGCCGCGCGCAACCGGGGCGGCGGCGTCGGCAGCGGCTCGGCGTCGAACAGCATCATTGCCGCTTCCTCCAGCGCGGCTAATTCGTTGGTGCACACATGGCAGCCCTCGGCGAGATGGGTTTCCACAAGGCGTCGTTCCTCGGGCGTTGCGGCGCCCGCGGCGTAGTCGGTTAGGAGAGGCTGGATATCACGGCATGCCATCGCGGTCCCCTCCCAACGTTCGGAGCACGCCGCGAAGGGCGCTCATGGCCGTGCGGATACGGGTCTTGATGGTTCCGAGTGGCTCGTCGAGCCGGTCGGCGATCTCAGCGTGGGTGAGCCCTTCAAAGTAAGCCAGTTCGAGGGGGGTTCGTTGTTTGGTGTCGAGTTGCTCGACCGCGGCACGCACCAGGGCGCTTCGCTCGAGCTGCATCGCTTGTTGATCCGGTCGGGTCGCTTTCTCACGGTCGGCGTGACTCTGGCCGGAATCGGTCGCCGCGGCCTCGGTGTGGTCGGCTCGGGTGGCGCCCGCTCGGAGTCGATCGAGCGCCCGACTCCGCGCTAGCACAATTAGGTACGTCCGTAGCGGGCCGCGGGATGGGTCAAAACGCTGCGGCTGGCCCCATAGCGACAAGAAAACGTCGGAGACAACCGCTTCGGCTTCGGCTTCCCGACGGACGATGCGTAACGCCATCCCGTAAACCCGCGGAACATGACGGTCGTAAAGAGCCGCAAAGGCGTTGCGATCCCCCTCCGCAACCGCCCCTACCAGCGCAGCGTCGTCCGCGTCGGGCGGGCATTCGACGCCGGGATCACCGGGCGAGGAGGAGGAGAGACCAATCGACCGCATCGTGGACGCGCACCCGTGCGGGGGGACTCAGATCGTGGGGAACGTCGGCGAGACGTCGCCGGACGCCGCGGGCCGGAAGCGATAGACCGCGTCGGTCATCCAACGGCGGTGAGGCTCGCTCTCTTGTCGGCTGAGATAGAACCGGTACGCCACCAGCTCGCCCGTTGGGCCGATGAGCGTGACGAGCACCGTGGCGGCGCCTTCTTTCTCCACCGACTCGCCGACCACAAAGCCCTGGTTACTCGTGAGCGGACCGTAGGCCTCCGATTCGACGAGGCCTTCAAACTTACTCAACGGGCCGGTCACGGCTTGGTTCCCCGGCGACGCGAAACTGAACGCTCGCTTCGAGGCGTCCGGCTTCTCATGCCAAGCGGCGAGCGCCGTCATCTGCTCCTGAACAACTTCTGCGGCGGAGAGGTCCCAGTCGCTCGCCAGGCTGCTGTCAGAGACGTGGTCCGTTACCGCAGCCGGACTTGGGGAAGAACTCTTCGCTGAGCTTGTCGCGGGCGCCGAACCGGCGTGGTTTCCAGCGACGTCGCACCCCGAGCCGAGTGACAGCAGGAGACCGAAGGCAACCCCTCCGCCGGACAAGCCGACCCGACGGCGCCAGCGAGTGGAGGGCAAGACCATGGCGAGAAAGTCAAAAAAAAGCGGGAAGCCAAGCTTCTACCGTAGTTCTGCGGACCAATCTGGTCAATCAACCGCCAACGAGGCGATGGTTTAGCCCCACCGGGCAATTATTACAAATTCTTCAATCTGGGGGTCGGGGTCAGCCGTAACTCCCGCGTCCACTCGGCGGTCGTCCTCCGAGTTGCTGCCGAACTTCTTCCTCCGCTTCCCTACGAGAGCTACTGCCATGTCCCTACGACCCCTACTGCTAATCGCCCTGGTGGCGACGTCCCTCCCCACGGCGGCCACCGCCGAAACCGTCTACGGCATCACCGATAACCAGTTCCTGGTGAGCTGGGACTCCGCGACGCCAGGCAATCTCCTCTCGGGTTCGCCGGTCAGCGGATTGCAGAGCAACGAAACGATTCTGGGGATCGACTTCCGCCCCGCAACGGGTGACCTCTACGCCCTCGGCAGCAGCAGCCGTCTCTACACGCTGAGCACGTCGACGGCGGCCGTCTCGCTGGTCGGCGCCGGCCCGTTTGCGCCGCCGATCAACGGATCGAGCTTCGGCTTTGACTTCAATCCCGTGATCGACCGGATCCGGCTTGTCTCGGACGTCAACAAGAACTTCGTCTTGAACCCGAACGACGGCACGGCGACGGTTGTGACCGACGTCTTCTACGGCGCCGGCGACTCGAACAACGGGACCGACCCGAACGTCGTCCACTCGGCCTACACCAACAGCTTCGCTGGGGCGACCTCGACCCAGCTCTACGGCGTCGACGCCGGCCTCGACCTGTTGGTCACCCAAGCCAACTCGGCGGGCACACTCGGCACGGTCGGTCCGCTGGGCACCGATGTCACCAGCACCGGTGGCTTCGACATCTCGAGCGACACCGGGATCGCGTACATGGCGATCGAAGATTCGTCGACGTCGCGGACGACCTTCTGGACCGTCGATTTGGTGACGGGCGCTGGGTCGCCGGTCGGTGAAGTCGGTGGCGGGGCCATCATCACCTCGATCGCCGTCGCCTCAATTCCGGAGCCGACTTCGCTCGCCCTCGCCGGGCTGCTTGGCGTCGGGAGCCTGTCGCTGCGTCGTCGCAGCTAGAGCTTCGCTTCCACCTGAGGTGAGACGACATCGTGATCGACAGCGGGCCCGGCCAAGCAATTGGCCGGGCCCTTTTTTATTGCCGGAGAAGCCCGGCTTACTCGGAGGCGGGCGGCTCTTCCATCTCCGGCTTCGCCACCGTGTGACTCACGAGCCGTAGCTCAACCGGTTGCGCCGTCTGGTTCCAGACACGGCGTTGATCGACGAACAGCCAGCGCTTCTCGCCCCGGGCGAGGCAGCGCACCTCGATGGCGCCCCCCTGCCAGTCGAGGGGAGCCGCGAACGTCACTGTGAAGGTCCGTTCGCCTTCGAGCGTCGATTGCGACGATCGACGCAGCTTGTAGTAGACACCGCTGCGGCCGCCGGTGGTGCCGCTGACAATGACGGCCTGCTTCGGCGGGAGCTCGCTACGCGTCACGGTTTGTGACTGGGCCTTCGACGAGCCGGCCGACAGCGTCGGCGTTAGCGCCACCTCGGGGGCGAGCTTCGCCCCGATCGTGGCCCCAATCGATTTCTCGGCGGCCGTCGTCTCTTTGAATTCGGTCGGCTTCGAAAGTTCGCTGGTCAGTTCCGTGCGAGGGGCGTAGTCGTAAACGGTCAGACCGGCGTCGCCGCCATCGATCTCCACGACGATGTCATCGACCTTGTTCGCCAGGCCATGGAACAGCAGGAGCGACACCGGCGCCTCGACCGCGACAAGCCGCTGGTCGGGGTGCGTCGCCCGGAACGCGTCGCTCGTTACGTCACGGCAAGTAAGCGTCGCCGGGACGTCGAACGACACCTCGGGAGTTCGGGTGTCGAAGCTATCGATCTGGGGCAGTTCGATCGCCCGGGCGGCGCCGGCCGCTTGCAACGACGCCATCACCGTCAAAGAGAGAAGAGTCCGCTTCATCGTATCGCTCCGTCTGCTTCGAGGAGGGTTCCACCCGCCCCTGCTACGCAGACCCCGTCGAGACGGTTTCGGTTCGGCCGCCTGTTTCCTTGAGAACCGCGGCCAGGGGACGCATCAGAAGGTCGTCGAAGCTAGCGGCGATGGCGCCGCGGAAGCCCGTCAGCAAGGGCGGAAAGCCGTCGGGCAACGGATCGAGTCCGACCCGCTTCATCACCTGATTGAGCCGGAGCGTCAGCGACGCGTCGTCGCGGTAGTCCTCGAGGAACCGCACCTCGATATAGCGTCCGATGAAGTAACCGAGCCGGCCCACGTCGCGCCCCGCCAACTGGCCGACGCGTGCTTCAACCCATTCGGCGTCGATGCGGGAGATCGCCGTGTAGTAGCGGTCAAACAGCCCGGGCGTCCGCTTGGCGAGCTCGTCGTCGAGAAGCAATTCCACCAGAATATGGCCCAAGAACCAGGGCCGCAGGCTGGTCGATTCGCCGAGCGACTCACGCAGCGTCTTTGCGAATCCCAGCGACAACGCCCCGAACGCCGGCGAGTCGTGGAACCAGGCGTCGTCCGCGTGGTGCCGGCAGACGCCCCGTGCTAGCGCGGCGAGCCGCGGGTCTTCCGACAGCAAATGCGGTTGGGCGGAGCGCGATCGACACTTGGTCCGCTTGGCGGTGACGCCGAGCCAGTCGGGAACAGCGACGCCGGCCAGCTCGTAGGGGTCCCACGAGCCGCTTTGGACGACCGACCAGGCATGGGCGAGGTAGTTCATACGAGGTCCAACGGTGGCGCCGGCGCCGTTGGGGCAGCGCTGGCAATCTGCGGTGACACCTTGCGGGCTTTTCTTGCCCGCCCCGGCGCAAGTCGCCGGGTACCCCAAAGTCTCGGCCTTTACCCAGTCGAAACAACCCTCAGGGATCGCCAAGGGGGGCGCCGCCCAAACCAGAGGCTCGTCGAATGCTTTCGCTGTTATCTCAACGACTACGCTGCTGCCTGGGCGGCTCGATTCTAACGCTGGCCGTCTTGGCGGGTAGCAGCGCCGACGGGTACACGCCCTGCGCCACCGGCCCAACCTACTCGGCGCCGTACGCCGGCCCGGTGAACTACGCGCAAGCCGCCCCGCCGTTTCAGTGGGGATGGTTCGGGGCCGAAAGGCACTACCCGCAACCGTCGTGGCACCGCGATTACAACGGCGACCTGATGCGATGGTCGACCCACCGGCGGTATTGAGATTGAGCGCGCCAATCGAACGTGGCGCCGCCCGCGGCTAGCGCAGACGCCTCAAACTAGCTGCTCGTGCTTGAGCCGTCGGCGCTAGCCGCGGGTGGCGCCGCGGACCGCCTTCCACCCGCCCAGGCTCCTAACAAGCGCTAGCGCTGGAAGCCGACGTTGAACGTGAAGACCCGTTTGTCGTCGAAGTCGGGTCCCGCCACCGGCCAGGCGAAGTCGAGCGCGATTGGCGCCGGGCCCATCGCCGGGACCGTAATCCGCAGGCCGAGACCGGGCGCGACGCGGTAGTCGCTGAGCGACACCGACTCGGTCACCGTGCCGTGATCGACAAACGCCACGCCGTGGATCATGTCGTCCGCCGTGAGCGGGAACATGTACTCCAGCGTGTTGATGAACATCCAGTCGCCACCGACCTCGTAGCCGTTCCGCAGAGGCGAGGCGCCGCGGAAGTCGAAGCCGCGCATCGTTGAGAAGCCGCCCGCGTACCAACGGTCGTAGACGGGCGTGTCCGACCCGGTGATGCCGAGTCGCGTCTGGAAGGTCAACACGTGCCGCCCGGTATGGTCGGGCCGCTCTTTGAGAAGCATGTAGGTCCGGGCGTCGATTTCAGCTCTTGTGTAGGTGAACGATCCGACCACCTGCTCGACGCTTCCCGAGACGTAGTAGCCCTCGGTCGCCAAGAACGGATTGTCTCGCTTGTCGTTCACCAGCCGGACGCCAAAGCCGTGCAGCGAGTTCTTACCTTCCGCTTCCACATACTCGGGAACGAGAATGTTGTTGTCGGAGTCAAATTTGATGCTCTCCCCACGGTAGGTGAGCATGCCCGACAGGTCGCGATCGGTCCATTGGTAACCGAGCCCGACACGGCCGCCGAGGCGGTTTTCGTCCCAGTCGTCGTAACGACGGTCGTAGTACGACCCGCTCAGGTTGAGGCTGATCGGTGTGTCGAGCAGGTAGGGCTCTTGCCAACTCGCGAGATAGCGCTGCACCTGGGTGCCCGGCGCCGCTTCGAGGCGGAACCGCTGCCCGCCGCCGCGGAACGCGGTGCCGTCGTAAACGTCCTGCATGCTCCGCGGGAAACGGCGCCAGTCGAAGTTTTGCTCGTCGAGCGAGATCTGGCCGACAACGCCCGCGTCCGAGTTCACCGCGACGCCCACCATGAAGCGGCCCGTCTGCGTCTCTTCGAGATTCAGCACAAGGTCGGCAAACGGGTCGTTCGGCGGCGGCACCGGCGTCGGCGCGTAAACTTGCGACGGGAAGATCCGCGTGTTGACCGGATTCATCGACTGGTACGAATCGGCGGCTACCGAGCCGTACACCGGGCTGGTTGGCTGGCCGTAAGTCGGCGGCGCGATCGGCGCGCTCTGGTAGTTCTGCGGCGGCTGATCCGCGGGGGGGTAACTCGCGGCGGGCGGGTAAGCCGGCTGCGGGGGATAGCCGGGCGTCGCCGGATAGCTCTGCGCGTACTGCGCCGGGGCGACACTGTTGGGAGTTTCGACCACGCCCATGGGTTGGACCGGCGCGCCGTACGCGTTCACCGGCGCTACGCTCGGGTCCGTCGCGCCGACCGCCGTGCCGCCGTACCCACCGGTGTAGGCGTTGTAGTGGGCGTCCGCGGCGGTCGAACCGTTGTAGATCGCGCCGGCGGGTGGACCGGGATCGGCAAAGATCGTCCCGCTGCGGGCGAGCGCCTCTTCGGCCGTCCCGGCGTTCGACTGCTGCACCTGGTAGACCGACCCATTCGCCGGTTGTCCTGCGGAAGGGTAGCCGTAGCTAGGACTCTGACCACGGAAGACGCCCGGCTCGGCGGCGACAGGCTCCTTGGCGACGGCGTGCGTCGTCCGCGGCGCCCAGCCGTCGGCGGCGACGGGCTGCAATTGCTGCACTTGGTAGACCGACGGCAGCGGCGGCTTGTACGAGGTCCACGGGGTCGGGCCGGACGGGGCTTGGCTCTGCCCGCGGAAAACCCCCTCGCGGTCCTTCTCCTCCGCCTTCTCTTCGTTAGCCAGCTGCTGCTTGGTTTCTTCCGAGGGCTCGTAGGTGATGTTCGGCACGGTCCCTTGCGCCGGGCTGCGGTTCCAGATGCCCGAGGCGCCGAGTCGGCGTTCGGCGTCACGGATCTTGCGGATGTCGATCCAGTCGCCCGGCGCCATGCCCAGCGGGTTGAGCGCCACCGGCAGCCGGGTGTGGGGGTCTTCGCCTTTGATGTTCACGAGGATCTGGCCAACCCGCCAACGCTTGCCTTCTTCGACGTTGTAGACCAGATCGATCTTGCCCGGCTCTTCGAGGAAGAGCATCTCGGCCCGCACGTCGGCAAAGATATAACCGCGGCTGCCGTAGAGATCGCGAAGCCACGCCACGTCGGCTTGCTGGATCAAACGCTCGAAGGATTTCCCATCGCTCAGCTTCAAGCCGGCGCGGACGCTCGACTCCTCGAAGATCGTCACGCCGTTCAGCGTCACGTTGCGGATCGCGTAGCGGGGACCCTCGTTGATGGCGAAGCGAACCGTCGCCCAAGTCCCTTCGTCGTTCAGCTCGACCGTGCGGCCGACATCGGCGCGGAAGAACCCGTACGAGCGGTAGTAGTCGGTAAGCTTCTGGACGTCCGAGTCGAGGGCGTCGCGTTTCAGTTTGCCACCGATCAACCAAGCGAAGCCGGGCTTCGTGTCGATCTTGTTCTTCAGCTGGCCTTCCGACGCAAACTCGTTGCCAACAAACTCAACCGCCCAGATCTTCTCGAGGGCGCCCTCGTTGATGCTGTAGACGACGCCTTGGTCCTCGGGCTTGCTCCCCTCGACGACCTCGACGTGGACGCGATTGAAGCCGTTATCTTGGTAGAGGGCGGCGATCTTGCGTTTGCCTTCTTCGACCGCGTAGGGATCGACGGCGCCGCCGACCGCCAGCCCCGTCGCCTCGGCAAGCTTCTTCTCCTTGACCGATTCGTTGCCGAGGTACTCGACGTACCGCAGCGTCCGACGCTCGACGACCTCGAGCACAATGACGCGTCCCGCCTCGGTCGATTTGTGCAGCGGGCGAACCGTCACGAAGTAGGGGAGCGAAGCCAGCTTCTTGATGTCGGCCGCCAGCGCGCGGGGGTCGAAGGGCCGCCCGACGCGGGTCTGCATCTGGCCCGTGATTCTCGCGGCGGGGACGGTGCGGTTGCCCCGCACTTGGATGTCGGCGACGAGCTCGTCGGTGGCGAATTCGCTCAACCCCGAGGTCGCACGACGTTGTTTGTTCTCGCTCGGCATCGGCGGCCGAGCGGCGGGGGACGAACCGAAACCGTCGCCGTAACCCTGGCCACAGACCGGCGCCGCAGCGATCCACGCGGAAAAGAGGCCTCCTCCAACCGCGATCGCCCAACGCAGAGCAGCCGATCGCCCCGCTCGATGGCGTGACGAAGACGGCCGGACCGACAGGAATGGTTTGGCTTGCGGCATCGCGGGCGTGCAGGGGTCGATGAGCGGCGTTCCACGGCGTTCGGGCGGCGGACGCGGGGTCCGCCGACCCCCCGACGCAGCGGAGGGCCGCGTAGAACTAGAGAATGCCTCTCACGGGAACAAGACCGAAGGGGACCGACCAACCCGCTTTTCACCGTGGCGGCGTGCTAGCACGCGGGGCATCCGCCATGCTCCAAGGTCTTGTCGATCTGGAAATCAGTGAGCCGTCGGCGCTAGCCGCGGGTGGCGTCACAGCCGGGTTCAACCGCGGCTAGCGCCGACGGCTCACTTTGAAGCGCCTGGGGCGATGGGGCCTCAGCGTCCCGAGTCGAGGATCCGCTGCACCACGGTTGACGATCTTTCCCCCGGAAAGTCGCCAATTCTCGTGCGACCAGTTCGTAACGCAGAACGCTAGCAAAGTAGGCCCGGCCCCTTTTCCAGCAGGGGGCCTCACCCCTCCTCGCCGCCCCATCCGCCAGAGAACTCGTCGTACTGCTGGGGGGCGCGGTTGGTGAAACGCGTGTAGTCGTGCAGCCAGGTCAGCTTCACGTCGCCCACCGGGCCGTTGCGCTGCTTGCGGATGAGCAGGTCGGCTTCCCCGCGGTGTAGCTCGCGTTCTTCCTCGTTCGAGGCGTAGTACTCTTCGCGGTGGATGAACATCACGACGTCGGCGTCCTGCTCGATGGCGCCCGATTCGCGGAGGTTCGACAGCTGCGGTTTGTTGTCGCGCGACGACTCGGTCTGGCGGTTGAGCTGCGCGAGGCAGAGCACCGGCACGTTCAGCTCGCGCGAGAGGCCCTTCAGCCGGCGGGCGATCTTCGCGACCTGCTCCTGCCGGGGGTCGCGTGAGTTGTCGGGGTCGATCAGCTGCAGGTAATCGATCGCGATCAGGCCGAGCCCGTCGCGGCGCTTGAGCCGCCGGGCGGCGGCGGAGATTTCGGTCATCGTCCGGCTCGGCGAGTCGTCGATGTAGAGCGGGGCCGTGCTGATCTCCGCGGCGGTGCGGATCAGCTTCTGCCGGTCCTCGATCGAGATCTGGCCGTTGCGGAGCTTGTGGCCGTTCACCATCGCGCGTGAACAGAGCAGGCGGTCCGCCAGCTCGAGCGCCGACATTTCGAGGCTCACGAAGAGCGTCGGCTGCTGGCAGTCGATCGCGACGTGCTCGACCATGTTCATCGCGAGCGCCGTTTTGCCCATCGACGGGCGGGCGGCGAGGATAATCAATTCCGAGCCGTGGAAGCCGCCGGTCATCTCGTCGAAATCGTCGTACCCGGTCTCGAGCCCGCTCGACGCGTGGTCTTGCTTCATCCGGGCGTCGATCCGTTCGAGCGCCTGGTGCAACACGTCGCGGATCGAATGGACCTGGCCCTGCCCCTTCGACTCGAGGATGCCGAAGACGCGTTCTTCGGCTTGGCTGAGGAGCTGCCGCGGCTCGATCGTTGGGTCGTAGGCGTCGCGGAGCGTGTCGGTCGAGGCTTCGATCAGGCTGCGGAGCGTCGCCTTCTCGCGCACGATCCGGGCGTAATGCTCGGCGTGGGCCGCGGTGGCGACGGTGTCGCTCAGCTCGGCGAGGTACGAGTTGCCGCCGATCGCCTCGAACTCGCCCGCGTCACGCAGCCGCTGGATGAGCAGCATCACGTCGATGGCGACGCCGTCGTCGTGCATCGCGACGAGGTGGCCGTAGATGCGGCGGTTGCCGTCGTCGAGGAAGTCGTCCGGTCGCAGGATCAGCGCGACCTCGTCGGCGACCGACGGCAGCAAGAGAACACTGCAAATAACCGCCTTCTCGGCCTCGATGCTCTGCGGGAGTTGGCGATCAAGGATCGACGGCGGCGTGGGCTGCGAACCACCGCGGCCGCGGTGCGGGGAGTCCTTCCGGTCGCGAGATTCGCCGATCGACATGTTCACTCCTTCGAACGGGGGCGGCGTTAGTTGTGGCGGAGCGGGGCGAGGGTACGCTCCGGGCGCTGACGCTTGCGGCTCTCTGCCCAAGGGTCGTTCACCAAACGCGGGCCGGGAGCCGCAAGCGTCAGCGTCCAGAGGCATCAACGAGCGAGGCAGCCGTCCGTCGCCGGGCGGCTGCCTCGTGTGCGTAAATGCTAGCGGTCGTTGGACTTACTCGTCGCCAACAGCCGGGACGACCCACACCTTGAGCTCGCCCTCGACCTCGCTCGAGAAGCGGATCTTGACGGTGTAGAGACCCAGCTCCTTGAGGACGCCTTCGAGCTTGATCTGCTCGGCGGCCATGGTGACGCCTTGCTTCTTGAGGGCGGCGACGATCTCGGTGGCGCCGACGCTGCCGTAGAGGTGGCCCTCTTCGGTCGCCTTGGCCTCGATCGTGACGCTCTGCTTGGCGATCTCGGTGGCTTGCTTGCGGAGCTCGGCTTGGCGCTCACGCTCGATCTCGGCCAGCTTCGCCTTGTGCTTCTCGACCATCCGCTTGTGGTGGTCGTTGGCGATCGTGGCCAGGCCCTCGGGGACGAGGTAGTTCAAGGCGTAGCCCGCCTTGACCTCGATCACGTCGCCTTGCTTGCCCAGGTGCTCGACCGACTGGATCAAGAGCAGCTCGACGCCGCCGTTCTCACCGCGCGGCAAGCGCTTGGTGCGGACCGGGGTACGCTTGAGTTTCTTTTGCTTGGTAGTGGCCATGGCTGCGTATTGGGCAGTGGGCAGTAAGCAGTGGGCAAGCAAGCCGCGAACAGAAACTGCTCACTGCCGACTGCCAACCGCCGACTCAAAATGGAATGTCGTCTTCGGGAGGGGCCGAGGGCGCCGACGAGTAGCTGTCGCCGTAGTCCTGGTCCTGATCGTAACTTTCTTGCTGTCTAGCGGGGGCTCGCGACGCGCCGCCACGAGGGCCGCCGCCACCACCACCGCCGCCTTCGCCGCGGCCGCCGAGCATCTGCATCTTGTCGGCGACGACGCGGAGTTTGGAACGCTTCTGGCCGTCCTTTTCCCACGTGTCGAGCTTCAACCGACCCTCGATGAGAACCGACGAGCCCTTCGTCAGGTACTGGTTGGCGACCTCCGCGGTGCGGCCCCAGAGGGTCACATCGACGAAGGTTGTCTCATCGACCCACTGGTCCCCTTTCTTGACCCGGTCGTTCACGGCGAGGCCGATCTCGGACACAGCGGTCCCGCTCGGGATGTAACGGAGTTCGATGTCGCGCGTCAGGTTACCGACGAGGACGACGCGGTTGTAGCTGGCCATTGCGGTTCGCCACGGGGCTAAAGTCGTGGAGCGTTAAACGTCGGAGCGGGGCCTTCACAGCAGGAGCCGTTGGGCTCACTCGGCGGCGGTCGCCTCGGCGGGAGCGGGCGCGGATTCGGCGGTAGCGGCGCCTTCTCCCTCGCCTTCGCCCTCGTGGATCGGGGCCGCGGTCGCGTGCTCGAGGATCGGCTCAACCAGACGCGGGTGGATCTTGAGGACCATGTGGCGGAGCACGCCGCTCTTGAGCTCGCAAGCGCGGTTGAGGCCCGTGATCTTGTCGCCATCCTGGCGGAAGTAGATCAGCCAGTAGGCGCCCTTGCGCTGTCCCTTGACGGCGTAAGCGAGCCGACGCTCTTCCCAGAGGCGGCTGACGACGACCTCGCCCCCTTCGGAGGTGATCATCTCTTCCACCGCCTTGGGCAGCGCGTCGTGGTCCCGAGCGAACTTGTTCGCGTCGAAGATGAACAGGCCTTCGTAAACGTTTTGTGCCAAGGGATCGCCCTCGTTGTCGGCGCGTTGGCGCCGCAGGATAGGTTCGTGGATCGCTTCGTAATATCGCGTGCGGCAGCGGGCCCTTAGGACCCGGCGCCGTTGAACTTGTTCATCGCTTCGGTGACGCCCGCTTCCGCCCAACAGGCGACCGCGGCCGCCGCGTCGGCAATCGCCACCTCCACCAGCTCGCGCTCTTTCGAGGCGAATCGCCCGAGGACGAAGTCCGCCGCGTTGCGTCCGCTCGGGACCGGGCCGACCCCGATCCGCAAACGCTGGTAGTCCTCGGTCGCTAGCTGCTGGGCCACGTCCTTCAGCCCATTCTGACCGCCCGAGGAGCCCTTCGCCCGGATCCGCAGCCGCCCCACATCGAGGGCGAAATCATCGCAGATAACGAGCAAATCCTCTAGCGGCGTCTTGTAGAACTGCACCACCTGGCGAACCGCCTGGCCACTGCGGTTCATAAACGTCTGGGGCCAAACGAGGAGCGTTCGCTCGCCGTTGACCATCGCTTCGGTGACGTAGCTGTCGAACTTCGACTTTGGCGTCTCGGCGGAAAACTGCTCCGCCAGGAGCCGCAGGGTGTCGAAGCCGACGTTGTGCCGCGTCGCCTCGTACTGCTTGCCTGGGTTGCCAAGGCCAACGACGATTTTCATCGATTGGCTCCCAACAGCCCTCGGACTTCCGGCCCTCCCGCGGGGGAGGTCGTCTCGCGGCTACTCGCCGTCTTTTTCTTCCTCGCCACCCTTGGCGATCACCTCGGGAGACTCCGAAGCGGCCGCAGGGCCATCGAGCGCCGGCGCCCCGGCGGGCGGGACACAGTGCACCAGCACGGTGTCCGCGTCGGTCAGCAGCTTGGCGCCCTCGGGCAAGTCGGTGATCTGGCTGGCCGACATGCTGTCGCCCAGGTGGAGATTCGTGATATCGAGGTGCAGCACCTCGGGAATGCTGGCCGGGGGGGCCTCGATCTCGATGTGATCGACCACCATCGTGACGACGCCACCTTCGACGGCGCCGACGGCCTCACCCTTGGTCTCAAGCGGTACGGTCACGTGGACGCGCTCGCCGGCGTCGACCCGCAACAGGTCCACGTGGAGCAATTCGCGGTGGAAGGTGTCCCACTGCAGCGCCTGAATGATCGCCTGACCCGAGGCGTCGCCCGACAGGTTGACGACCTTCGCCTTGTGGGCGAGCGACTTGCGGAGCTCCGTCGACTGCAGCGACAGGCTCACCGCGGCTTCCTTGTGGCCGTACAGCACGGCGGGGACCAGCCCCTCGGCACGCAGACGCATCGAGGCCCGCGAGCCGATCTTTTCACGCCGCTGGGCGGCGAGGGTATCTGACATCAAAAATCTCCTCAAACGGCGGACCCACGCAACACTCCGAAGGACGGAGGGGAGGGCGTGGCTCGGCCCGGACGGGAATGGCTTGGTCTCGCCAGAGGAACCAACCGCCCACTGGGACTGCCGGACCGGCGAGAATCGCGGATTATGGCAGATTCCGCCCAGGGATCAAGGGCCGCTTTCCTCAGGTTTCCGTCCGAGGCAGCCAATTGGCTGACGCCTGAGCCGGGGGCGCAAGCCCTCGGAGTCGAAGCGGATCGCCGGCGTCTCTCCGAGGGCTCGCGCCCCCGGCTCAGGCGATTTGCGGGCTTTGAGCGTCCTGGGCGTTTTTGGCTGCTGCACTGGCGTGATTATCTAAACAGCTTGCTGACCGACTCGTTGCGGTGGATCCGCTTGATCGCCTCGCCGAGCGTGGGGCCGACATCGAGCACGTGGGTCTGCGGCAGCCGTTGGGCCTCGGTCAGGGGGATCGAATTGGTGCAGACGAGGCTCGCTAGGTTCGCCTCCTCGAGTCGCTCCATCGCGGGACCGCAGAGGACGGCGTGCGTCACCCCGACGTGGATCGCCTTGACGCCGTGCTCGTGAAGCACCTTGGCGGCGCCGGCGATCGATCCCGCTGTGCTGATCATGTCGTCGAACATCAGGGCCGTGCGCCCCTCGACCGGCCCGCCGAGGATATTCGCCTGCACGGTCGTCGTCGGCCCGGTGCGACGCTTGTCGATGATCGCGACGGGCGCCCCGCCGTCGCGGTTGGCGCCAAGCCGCTTGGCGTGCCCCAATGCGCGCTTGATGCTCCCCTCGTCGGGGCTAACGATGACGATGTCGCCGACATCTTCGAGGGCTTCGAGGAAGTGCTCGGTCAGCACCGGCGCCGCGTAGAGGTGGTCCACCGGCACGTCGAAGAAACCCTGGATCTGGGCCGCATGCAGGTCCATCGTCAGCACTCGATTTGCGCCCGCACGCGCGATCATGTTGGCGACGAGCTTCGCCGTGATCGGCACGCGGCCCTCGTCCTTGCGGTCCTGCCGGGCGTAGCCGAAGTAGGGGATCACCGCGGTGATCCGCTCGGCGCTAGCGCGGACGCACGCGTCGATCATCACGAGAAGCTCGATGAGGTTCTCGTTGACCGGCGGGCACGTCGGCTGGATTAGAAAGACATCGCGGCCGCGGACGTCCTCGTCGATCTTGCAGCTGATCTCGCCGTCCGGGAATCGTCCCAACGAAATATGCCCCAGCGGCACCCCCAGATAGTCGGCGATTGACTGGCTGAGACGCGGATTGGCGCCGCCGCTGAAAAGCTTGAGGTCGTGCATCGTCGTGGGGGGTGAGTCCTGAGTGGTGAGTCTTGAGGGCGGGTGGCCGGGCCCTGTTCCTCAGGCCTGCCGCCTCAAGCCTCCTACCTTTTCATCTTCTTCATTTCCGCTTCCACGACCGCCAAATCCGCCAGCGTGTTGACGCTCAGCGCCTCGCACGGCTTGAGGGCCGCCAGGGCGCGAACATCTTTCCCATCCGCCAGCAGCAGGCCGGGGCAGTCGGTGACGTAGTACTCGCCCTGCGCGTTGTCGGTCGTTAGCGATTCGAGCGAAGCCAGCAGATCGACGGCGTCGAACACGTAGGTGCTCATGTTCACCTCGGTGACCGCCAACTGCTCTGGCGTGCAGTCCTTGTGCTCAACGATGCCGACGAACCGCCCCGCGGCGTCGCGGACGATCCGCCCCAGCCCGGTCGGGTCTTCGCGGTGCGCCGTGCCCAGCAGGCAGGCCGGGTGGGTCTGTGTGAAATCGGCGAGCAGGGCCTCGACGCTCGACGCCTGCAGCATCGGCGAGTCGCCGGTGACGATGACGACCGGGCCGGAGTGTCCCGCAATGGCTTCGCGGCACATCATCACGGCGTGGCCGGTGCCGAGTTGCTCGGCTTGGAGCGCGAACTCGACGCCAGGCTCGCTAGCGAGTTCTTGTCGCACCAGGTCCGCCTGATAGCCGACCACGACCACGATTTTCTCGACGCCCGCGGCGCGGAGCCCCTCGACGACGTACCGGATCATCGGCCGGCCAGCGACCGGCACGAGCACCTTCGGCAGGTCGGATTGCATCCGCGTCCCTTTGCCGGCGGCGAGGACGATCGCCATCGGGGCGGCGGGCGGAAGGTCGGGCATTTTCTAGGGATAACGAAAGGGGGGACGCGTCTCGGAAGCCGGGGCGTCGGGCGAACCGAGGCGGGCCAACGATGAATCATCGCCGAATCGGCGGTCGGGTTCCAGGAGCGCCGGCGTCACGGGCGGGGGCGCCTTGCCTGGACCGCGAGCGCCAACCCGCGTAAATTGCGGGATTCGCGGGCCGGGCCTCCCTTGGCTCTTTGGCGCCTTAGTCCCCCGATCCCGTCGGCCCGATCCCGGCGGCCCTATCCTGTCGGATTGCCCCGCCGCTCCCGAGACGCTCCACCCCTGTCCCGATCACGTGCAAGAACCGATCCCCAAAAAAGCGATCCAGAAAGCCGACGTCCTCATCGAGGCGATGGGCTGGATCCGCCGGTTCCGTGATAGCGTGACCGTCATCAAGCTCGGCGGGAGCCTGCTCGACGACGAGGAAGCGCTCCGGCACCTGCTGATCGATATCGTCTTTATGGAGACCGTCGGCATGCGGCCGGTGGTCGTCCACGGCGGCGGCAAGGCGGTCAACCAAGCGATGGCCGCCGCGGGACTCGAACCCCGTTGGGTCCAGGGACGCCGCTACACCGACGACGCCACGCTCGGCATCGTCGAGAAGGTCCTCGGCGGCGAACTCAACGAGCTGATCGCCAACAAGATCGAGTCGTACGGCGGCCGGGCGATGCCGCTCAACACGACCGGCGAATCGAACAACAACGTCCTCTACGGCGAGCCAATCACGCTGGAAGGCGAGAACGGCGAGCGGCTCGACTTGGGCCACGTCGGGCACGTCACCCGGGTCGATCGCGACGCGATCGAGAACCTCTGCTTCGCCGGCCAGGTGCCCGTGATCCCTTGCTTGTGCGAGACCGACGAGGTGGTCGACGGCAAACGGCAGCTCTTGAACGTCAACGCCGACACCGCCGCCATGGCGGTCGCCGAGGCGCTCGGCGCCGAGAAGCTGGTCTTCCTCAGCGACGTCAACGGCGTGCTCCGCGACAAGGACGACCCTTCCAGCCGGATCGGCACGCTCACGCCGTCGCTCTCCAAAGAACTAGTCGGCGCCGGCGTCATCTCGGGCGGGATGATCCCGAAGGTCGAGGCCTGCCTCCAGACGCTCGCCAACGGCGTCGGCAAGGTCCACATCGTTGATGGCAAGCTCCGCCACTCGCTGCTGCTCGAGATTTACACCAACCAGGGCGTCGGCACGCAAATTGTCAACGAACCCGCGGCTTGATCGCCATGTCTATCGGGCTCACCGCGGAGGTCGCGGAGAGCGCGGAGGCCTGCTGCTACCCGTGCCAAACATCGTCTTCTTACCTCCGCGCCTTCCGCATTCTCCGCGGTGAATCCTATGTCAGCGACTGCCGAATCGACGATGTCACCCGCCACGGCGGACCTCTACAAGGACTACGTCGTCCCCAACTACGGCCGGTACCCGGTCTGCTTGGTGCGTGGCGAGGGCTCGTGGGTCTGGGACGACCGGGGAAACAAGTACCTCGATTACTTCCCGGGCTGGGGCTGCAACCTGTTGGGGCATTGTCCGCCGGCCGTTGTCGAGGCGGTGCAGCAGCAAGTCGCCACGCTGATCCACGTCCCCAACAGCTGGCACACCGAGGCCCAAGGCCTGTGGGCCAAGATGCTCAGCGAGCGTTCCTTCGGCGGCAAGGCGTTCTTCTGCAACTCGGGGACCGAGGCGAACGAGGCCGCTATCAAACTCGTACGGCTCCACACGCCCGAGGACCGCTACAAGATCATCACCTTCACCGGCGGCTTCCACGGCAGGACGCTCGGCGCCACCAGCGCCACCGCCCAGCCGAAGTACCACCAGGGCCTCGGCCCCCTCGTCCCGGGCTTCAGCTACGCCCCGTTCGGCGACCTCGACGCCGTCCGTGAATTGATCGACGACGAGACGGCCGGCATCATGGTCGAGCCGATCCAAGGCGAAGGGGGCGTCCGCCTCGCGCCGGAGGGCTTCCTCCAAGGGCTCCGAGAGATCGCCGACGAGCACGGCCTGCTGCTGGTCTTCGACGAGGTCCAGGCGGGCTGCGGCCGGACCGGCGACTGGTTCGCGTACCAGACGATGGGCGTGACGCCCGACGTGATCACGCTCGCCAAGAGCCTCTGCGGCGGCGTTGCGGGTGGAGCGATGCTGACCACCGCCGAAATCGCCCCCAGCCTGCGTCCCGGCATGCACGCGGCCACCTTCGGCGGCAACCCCTTAGCCGCCCGCGCCGGTATCGCCACGATCGAAACGATCGAGCGCGAAGGCCTCCTCGAGCGGGCCAAGCAGATCGGCAAGCGGTTCGAGCAGCGCCTCGCGCCGCTCGTCGACGAGTTGCCCCACGTCAAGGAGTTCCGCCATTGTGGCGTGATGATCGGCATCGAGCTCTTGGTCGAGGGCGCCCCGGTCGTCGCCGAGTGCATGAAGCGCGGCCTGCTGATCAACTGCACGCAGGGGACGGTGATCCGCCTCCTCCCGGCGATGAATCTCAGCGACGCCGAGTGCGACGAGGGTTGCGAAATCCTCATCGAGGTCCTCCGCAACCTGGCAAGCTAAGCGAGGCGTCAAGGACGACACGGCTCACGACGCCTCGCTCAAGTTTCCGCATTCCCACTTCCCACTTCCGAATCCCCACTTCCGATGCGTCACTTCGTAACGCTCGACGACGTCTCCACCGCTGAGATCGAGACGATCTTCGCGCTGACCACCGACCTCAAGGACAAGCTGAGGCAGGGCGTCCGCGAGCCGCTGCTGCCGGGGAGAGTCCTTGCGCTGCTGTTCGAGAAGCCGTCGCTGCGGACCCGCGTCAGCTTCGAGTCCTGCATGGCGCACCTCGGCGGCTCGAGCCTGATGCTCGGCTCCGATACGGGCTTCGGCGGCCCGCGTGAGGCGTTGGTCGATTTCGCCCGCGTGCTCAGCCAGATGGTCGACGTCGTCGTCATCCGCAGCAAGCGGCACGACACCGTCACCGAGTTCGCCAAGCACGCCGATTGCTCGGTCGTGAACGGACTCACCGACATCTCGCACCCCTGCCAAGCGATGGCGGACCTCTACACGATCCGCGAGCGTTTTGGGGACCTGAAGGGCCGCAAGGTCGCGTGGATCGGCGACGCCAACAACGTCGCCCGCAGCCTCGCCCACGGCTGCGCAAGGCTGGGCGTCGAGTTCGTAATCGCCGGGCCGAAGGGCTACCAGATGGACCCGGCGCTCCTCGACAGGTTCCGCCAGCAGTGCCCGGGCGCGAAGCTCTCGTCAACCGTAGACGCCGTCGCCGCGATCGATGGCGCGTCGGCCGTCTACACCGACATCTGGGCCAGCATGGGGCAGGAGCACGAGGCCGACGTCCGCAAGAAGGCGTTCGCCGACTATCAGGTCAACGAAGCCCTCTTCGCCAAAGCGCCCGACGACGCCATCTTCCTCCACTGCCTCCCCGCCCATCGCGGCGAGGAAGTGACCGACGGCGTCATGGACCACGACCGCAGCGCCGTCATCGAGCAAGCCGCCAACCGGCTGCACGTTCAAAAGGGCATCCTCGTCTGGCTGCTAGGCTCGCACGCGCACGACTGAACAAAACAACGGCGCCTAGAGCAGAACGTAGGCGAGCCGGAAGCGTCAGCGCCCGGAGTGAACGAGGTGCACGCTCAACAAACCGTGTACCCACAACACTCCGGGCGCTGACGCTTCCGGCTCGCCGTCTCGACATTGGCGACGCAAACTCTCACACCAACAACTCGACGACATGCCACGCCACGACGGCCGCGCCGCGAACGAACTGCGTTCCTTGAAACTAACCCGCGGCTACGCCTCGGCCGCCGCCGGCAGCGTCCTGGTCGAGTGGGGTCAGACGACCGTGCTCTGCACGGCGAGTCTCTCGAACGAGACGCCCCCCTGGCTGGCCGGCAAGGGCCGCGGCTGGGTCACCGCCGAGTACAACATGCTGCCTGGCTCGACGAGCCCGCGTAAGGCGCGGAAGCCCGACGGCCGTTCGACCGAGATCCAGCGGCTCATCGGCCGTTCGCTCCGTGCGGGCGTCGACCTGGCGGCGCTCGGCGAACGGACCCTGACCGTCGACTGCGACGTCCTCCGCGCCGACGGCGGCACCCGCACCGCCAGCATCACCGGCGGCTGGGTGGCGCTACGCGACGCCATCGCGACGATCCGCAACGAGGACGGCCAACTGCTGTTCCCCGAGGGCGACGTCGTCGGACCCGGCAAGCCGCTCATCGGCAGCGTGGCCGCGGTCAGTGTCGGGCTCGTCCGGGATGAAGCGGCGCTCGACCTCGATTACCCCGAGGACTCGACCGCCCAAGTCGATATGAACGTCGTCGCGACCGGCACTGGCGACCTGATCGAGGTCCAGGGCGGGGGCGAGGGAACGACGTTCAGCCGTGCGCAGCTCAACGCGATGCTCGATCTGGCGATCGAAGGGATCGCCCAGATCACCGACCTGCAGAACGGCGCGGCGTGAAGCTGTAAGCCACGTGAGGCATTCAGCCAGAGGCGATCGCGGCGTTGCTTTCTACGTTCGGTAGGTGAAGGCCCCGGTAGGGGAAGTCCCGTCGGGTGAGGGTCAGAACTGACCGCCACCCTGGCCACCACCACCACCGCCGAGACCACCGCCACCACCGCCAAGGCCGCCGCCTCCACCACCGAGTCCGCCGCCGCCGAGGCCGCCACCGCCAAGCCCGCCGCCACCGGCCAAGCCGCCGCCGACGCCGCCGAAGCCGCCTGCGGCGCCCGCCTGCTGGGCGCCAGCCGCTGCGAACTGGTCGTTCGGATTCACGCCACCGCCCGAGAACGAGAAGGTGGCGACGTCGCCGATCACCGAGAACGTCGGCGTCGGGCTAACCCGGACGTAACGACGGTCCGCCGAAACGACGGCCGACACGCTGAGGTTCGTTCCCTCGGGGAGAACCACGATCTGCGGCTGGAAGCCGACCGTTCCCGCACCCGCTAGGGCGCGGCGACGGCGAACCGCCTGGTCGGGCCGCAGCGACACCGCGGTCGGGTCCGCCAGCGAACTGAGCTGTTGGGCGACCACCGAGCGGGCCACCTTGTCCTGACGACGCAGGGCCTGGGCCAGCTTCTCCTCGGCGATCGGCTCGACACGGCGTCCGGTCGGGGCGTTGAACTTCACCAAAGCCTTGCCGTTCTCATCGAGCTTCACTTGGTGCGACTGCGTCTCGGCCGCTTCGGTCCCTTCGGCGACGGTGATTTCGACCGTCACCGAGTCGGCGACCACATCGCCCCAGACCTTGTTGACCAAGACTTCGTACACGCCCGCGAAGCCGCGCGAGCACTCGTACGCTTCACTGCGGACCGCGTCGTCCGACGCGTCGGCGAGCGACTCGATACGGGCGCCGCCGCCGCTGGTGCGGGGCTCGCCGGCCCAGCAAACGCCGCCGGCGGGCTCTTTGACCGCCACATCGACGTCGGCCTCGCCGGTCCACTTAACGCGGACGACGCAGTCGCGACGGTTGGCTTCGGCCAGTTGGTTGCGGTAACGCTCGGCGACGCGGCTATCGCCGTCCGCCTCGAGTCGAGCGGCGAGCGCCTTGGCGACCCGCTGCGCCTCGCCGGCGATCGGCTGGAGCTCGGCGGGCCAGGTCCGTTCGAGCACGGCCGTGGTCGCCCAGCGGAGGGCGTCGACGTCGTTGCTCCGCTTTGCCGCGGCGAGCGCGGGTCCGAGGATTTCTTGCAGCAGCGGGTCACGCTCCAACGCCAGGCGATAGACCTGCACCGCGCGGCGGTCGAGGCCCATGCCGACGAGGTAGTCAGCGATCGCGACGAGTTGATTGGCGTCGGTGGCGAGATCGACGGCCGAGAGGACCGCCCGCTCGATCTCGGGTTGGGCCTTGCCGTCGAGCTGCATCGCGATGCCGAGCGACTCGTACATCCAAGGCTGGGGGTTGCCGGCGCGGATTGCGGCGCCGATCAACTGGGTCGTGTCGCCGTACCGCTTGTCGGCCATCAGTCGGCGCGTCGCGTCACGCAGCGAATCGGCCGAGTCGGCGCTGTCTTCGAGAGCGGCGTCCCAAGCGGCCGAATC
Source organism: Botrimarina colliarenosi (assembly GCF_007859955.1). Taxonomy (GTDB): domain Bacteria; phylum Planctomycetota; class Planctomycetia; order Pirellulales; family Lacipirellulaceae; genus Botrimarina; species Botrimarina colliarenosi. The sequence goes on along the minus strand of NZ_SJPR01000005.1, from coordinate 201,287 downwards.
GGCGCCGTGGGCCGGGAGTTCGATCGTTTTGCCGACGGGCGCCTTCGGGGCATCCGACTGCGGCGCCGGAGCTTGATGGGCCGGGGCCGACTCCTCTTCGATCTGGAGCGTGCGGGGCTGCTTCGCGAGGCGGACCGCCGACAGGTCGTCGGGGACACTAAAGGCCCCGCCACCGCCGCCGAAACCGCCGCCGCCCTGGCCACCACCGCCGCCGCCACCGAGGCCGCCACCGCCACCGCCGCCGAGGCCACCACCGCCGCCACCACCGCCGATGCCACCCTGCTGGGGCGGCGGGATGGGGATCACGAGGTCGGCGACCGGGTAGACCTTCACGGTCAGCTTGGTGAGGGCTTCTTCCTGCGTGGTGATCAGCAGCACCTCGTCGTCGATGACGTAGGTCAACTCGAGCGGCTCGAGCATACGCCGCAGCGCCGAACGGAGCGACACGTTGCGGAGGCTCACCTGGATCGGCTCATCGGGGCCGAGGCCCAATTCGTCGAGCGCGATGTTATCGAGGACGATTTCGATCTCGTACTCTACGCGCAGGTAAGTGACGACTTCTTCGAGCGGCGTGCCGTCCGGGAAGTCGAGGCCGGCGCTCGGCAACGGGCTCTTCAAGGCCTCCGCGATCGCCTTCTCGGAGGGGCTTTCGCCCGCCACGTCGACCGCCTTGTACTTCTCACGCAGGCGGGTCAGCTCACGCCACTTTTCCGGGTCCGGATAGACCATCGGGACGTTGTCCGGGAACGGCATGAACGACTCTTCGGCCTGGTACATGGCCTCCAAGAACATCGCGGCGCGACGCTCGCGGAGCTCCATGTTGAGTTCGTGGTAACGCTTCGCCTCGCCCCAGACGCGGGCGACACGCGGGACGACGCCCTCGGGGTCGAGGTCCTCGGCGATCTGAGCGACTTCGCTCGCCTCGGCGAAGCGGCGCTCGTCGATCAGGGCGTTGAAGCGTTCGATCAGCTGCTTCATCCGCTCACGCTTCTGCGCCATGCGGTCGAGCAGCAGGCGACGCTCTTGGGCGGCGGCCAGATTCTCTTGACGCTCGCGGTCGAGCTCGTCCTTGATGATCGCTTGCCGGGACGCCTCGCGGAGGGCCGACTGCAGCTTGTCGATGAGGCCCGCCCGAGTCGATGCGACCAGCTCGGGCGCCCGCTCGACGCTCTGCAGCATCAGCTTCAAGGATTGGGTGGCGCCCTCGGGATCGCTCGACATTTCAGTGCGGGCGTCGACGATGGCGTTTTGGACTTCTTTCTCCAGCAACTGGGCGAAGACGGCCCGGTTGCGGTCAATCGAGTTGAGGAACCGACCATCGACCACCGCTTCGGCGGGCGGGTAGAAGCCCTGGTCCTCGTAGGCCGTGCCGGGCTGCATCGGGTACGCGTCCGAAGGGGTCGCATTCACGCCGGGGGCATCGACGATCGCTCCGTCGGTCAGCGGCGCCGAACCGGCGACCGGGCCTTCAAACGCCGGGGTGCCGGGGGCCAGCACTTCCTCGGCGGCGGGCGACTCGAGAACCTCCAGCTGGGCGGTGCGGATCGGCGTCTTCCGGTCGGCGTCGGCCGCGTGCTGGACCGTTTGGGCCCGCAGGTTGCCCGGATCACGTTGCAAGACGGCTTGGCTGATGCGGACGGCGCCCTCGGCGTCGCCCATCGCGACGGCCTGCTCGGCGATGGTCGCCAGGCGGTCGGTCTCGGCGGCGATCGCGCGGCCCGTTTCGCTCAGGCCGGCCGAACCAAGGGTGGTGAGCGACAAGCCGCCATCGCGGGCGGCGTCGGCGACCAACGTCGTCAGGTAAGCGTTTTCGTCGTCCGAAGCGGGCGTCTTGGCGGACCAAGCGAGCGTCTCGTCGCCCGACAGGGCGTCAACCTCTAGGGCGGTCGCTTCGGCGGCTAGGCGGCCGATGACGACGGTGTCGCGGTCGCTGCGGAGCGGCGGCATGTCGGCCGGGTAGGCGGCTAGCACGGCGTCGTTCGCCGACGCCGAATCGGTCCAGACCACGTCGGCGTGGGCCCAGTCGGCGAGGACGCGGCCAACCCGCTGCCCGCGACGGCGGGCGTCGGCGTCGTCCTCGGCGATGCCGGGGTCGTCAACGTAAAGGTTGCCGCCGGTCAGATTCGCGAGCGACGCGAGCATCGCGGCGTTCTTCTGCGGTCCGACCGCAAAGCTCGAGACCGCCACGCGGTCGCTGCGGAGCTGGCGGACCGTGTCGGCCCAGGCGCCCGCGAGCTTGGTGGCGCCCATCGAGACGCCGTCACCGATGTAAAGGATGGCCCGGCGGCGCGAGCTCTCACCCTTCGCCAACCGGTCGGCGGCCGACTCGATCGCTCCACGCAATTCCGAAGCGCCCAGCGGGGTCACCTCGGTGAGCGCCGCGAGGGCGGCTGTTAGTTCGGTGCTTTCGGGGGCGGCCGGCGCCGCGGTCAAGACGCGGGCGTCGAGGTCGGCGGCGATCAGTTCGACGCGGTCCTCCGGGTGGAGGCTCGCCAGGCACGCCTCAACGGCGGCCAGCGTGGTCGACCGGAACGGCCCCACCTGACTGGCGGAGGTGTCGGCGACGATGACGAGGTCCATCGGCGTCGGCTGGGCCGGCGCAGCGACCGGGCCAAAGCTGGCGGCGAAGTACCGCTCGCCCGTTGGAGCGTCGTAGACCTGTAGGTCCACGTCGCCAGGGGCGTCGCCGGCAGCCAAGCCGGTAGCCGGGCTGACCAGCAGCGCAGCGAGGGAGTAAACAAACGTCAACCGACAAGTACGCGTCGAAATCATCTTCGGGGCCTGCTCCGCTTTGGGAAAGCCGGTTCTCATCTCTGTCCAAATCGCGAACCGCGGCCGGCGCGGTCCTTGTCTGTGACTTCGTCCGCAGTCGGGTCCGGTATCGCGACAGCCAATGTAAGATTGGCGGCGCAAACCGTTGCCGGCTGCGTATTTAGCCAAGAGCCTCCATCTTATCCGGGCCTCCGAAGCCCTTCCACCGGATTTCGCCCAATTCGCCCGGCCGGTCGCGACGGTCCTAAGGCTTGGCGGGGCGAAAAAAACAGCCGCGCAGCAAATCGCCCGCGGAACTACGATAACCGGCCCGCCCGACGGGCGACTGATTCCCTAGCAGCGCTGGCCTCCACCACCCCCTATGCCCTCGACGCTAGCCCTTGCCGCCTCGCTGACGCCGCAAGGCACGCTCTCGCTGGTAGTGGTGGCGGGGGTCTTTATCACGTTGATGGTCCGGCGTTCGACGCCGGTCGAGCTGCTCTTCCTGGGTGGACTGGCGATCGTCACCCTGGGTGGGTCGATCCCCCCGAAAGAGGCCCTGGCGGGGTTCGCGAGCCCCCCCGTCTTGCTGATTGGGGCCCTCTTTGCCGCCGCCGCGGGGCTGCAGACCACCGGCGCCCTCGACTGGATCGGCGGACTGCTCCTGGGGTCGGCCCGGACCGAGCGCGAGGCGCTCCGACGTTTGGCGTTGGTGGCCCCGATCTCGGCCTTTGTGCTCAATACCCCGTTGGTGGCGATGCTCGCCCCGGTGGTGATCGACTGGTGCCGCAAGCACCGCGTGTCGCCGTCGCGGCTGATGATCCCGCTCAGTTACTTGGTCATTCTGGGGGGCGTCGTCACGGTGATTGGCACCAGCACCACGCTGGTCTGTAACGCTCAGATCGCCAAAGTCCGGGCCGACCTGTCACTGCAAGCCGCCGCCGGCTCGGTCTCCGACGCCTTTGTCGCAGAGTCGGCCGACATCCGCTTCTTCGAGGTCGGCGCCGTCGGCGTCCCGATCGCGTTGGCGGGCATCGGCTACATGCTGCTGGTCGCCCCCAAGCGGCTGCCCGACCGGACCGACCTACTGGAGGACTTCGGCGACCGTCGCCGCGAGTACCTGGTGGAAATGCTCGTGCAGCCGGGCTGCGGGCTGGTCAGCAAAACCGTCGAGCAGGCCGGCCTGCGGCAACTGCCGGGCCTCTTCCTGATCGAAATCAGCCGGGGCGAGGAAGTGATCACGCCGATCGCCCCCGGCGACGTGATCCACGCCCACGACCGGATGGTGTTTACCGGCGTTGTCGGGACGATCGCCGACCTCGAGCGGATCCCCGGCCTCGTGCCGGCGGCGGACATCACCTACGAGTCCCGCCCCGCCGAGCGGACGAAGCGGCATCTGGCCGAGGCCGTGCTCTCGCGCACGTCGCCGATCAACGGACGCACCGTCCGCGAGGCCAACTTCCGCCAGCGCTACAACGCGGCGATCGTGGCGGTCCACCGTGGCGGCGAACGGCTGGGGACCAAGATCGGCGACATCCGCCTGCAGCCGGGCGACACCCTGCTCCTGCAGGCGCGGGCCGGGTTTGTTGAGACGCACCGCAACAGCCGCGACTTTTACCTGGTGAGCCAGATCGACGGCTCGTCGGCCCGCCGGCACGACCGGGCGATGGTGGCGACCGGCCTGTTCGTCTTCCTGCTGGCATGGCTCGTCGCGACGTCGCTCGGCGCCGCGAGCGCCTCGGCGCCGGCTTGGCTTTCGCCAGACATCCGCCCGATCGCGGGGATCGCCGTCGTCATGGCGATGATCGTGGCCCGCTGCTTGACGACGAGCCAAGCCCGTTCGGCGATCGACCTGCAAGTGCTCATCACCATCGCGGCGGCGATCGGGCTGGGGACGTCGCTGAGCCACTCGGGCGCCGCCAAGTGGGTCGCCGACGGCGTCGTCGGCGCGGTCCAGCTGACCCCAGCCCCGACGGCCGCTCTGCCGTGGCTATTGCTGGCGGGCGTTTACCTCTTGTCGATGGTCATGACCGAGGCGATCACCAACGCGGCGGTCGCGACGATCATGATCCCGATCGCGGTCGGCATCGCCCAGCAGGCCGGCCTCAGCCCGCGTCCCTTCTTGATGGCGGTGGCGGTCGCCGCCTCGCTCAGCTTCGCCACGCCGGTCGGCTATCAGACCAACCTGATGGTGATGGGCCCCGGCGGCTATCAGCCCCGGGACTATCTACGCGTCGGCGGGCCCCTGCAGGCGATTATCGCGGTGCTGGGGATCACGCTAATCGGGCTGATCTGGCCCTTCCGGCTCGGTTAGCCCAGATCGCGATTGGAGGCGAACGTTCGGCCGCGATTTGGCGTACCGCCTAGAAGCTTGCTACGTTTTCCGCCTTTCGCCCGCACCCGTCGCTATGAATCCCCCACGCCTGCTACTTCCGCTCGTTTGTCTCGTCGTCGCGGCGCCGACCGCGATCGCTCAGCAGGCCACGGCGCCGGTGGCCGCGGCGCCGGTGCAGCTGACGCCCGAGGAACTGGCGAATATCCGTGTCTACGAGGTCGCCAACCGCAGCGTCGTCCACGTGACGACCAGCACCGTTCAGTACCACCCGATCTTCGGCGTGCCGATCGAGGGGGGCGAGGGCGCCGGCTCCGGAGCGATTCTCGACCGCGAGGGTCACGTCCTTACCAACCACCACGTCGTGGATGACGCCAACAGCATCAAAGTCACGCTCAGCGATGACCAGACGTTCGACGCGGAAGTGATTGGCGCGGACAGCGAGTACGACATCGCCGTCCTCAAGATCGACGCGCCGCGTGCGGCCCTGGCGGCCTTGTCGCCGATCAACCTCGGCCGCAGCGACAACCTCCGCGTCGGCCAGAAGGCCTACGCCCTCGGCAATCCGTTCGGCCTCGACGGCACGCTGACGACTGGCATCCTTTCGAGCCTCAACCGCTCCCTGCCGAGCCGGATCGACAGCCGCGTCATGGACGGCATGATCCAGACCGACGCCGCGATGAACCCCGGCAACTCCGGCGGCCCGCTCCTCAACACATCCGCCGAGATGATCGGCATGTGCGTCGCGATCCGTAGCTCGGTCGGACAGAACTCGGGCGTCGGCTTCGCTATCCCCGTCGATCGGATCAAGCGGTTCGTCCCCGAACTGATCGAGAAGGGCCGCATCGTCCGCGCGTACCACGGCATTGTCGTTCTCAACCAAACCTCAAGCGGTTTGCGAATCGCCAAGCTCGCGAAAGACGGTCCCGCCGAGCGCGCGGGGCTCCATGGCTTCCGTGTGAAGAAGCGTTACGAGCGCCAAGGCGCCGTCGTCTATGAGATCAAAGAACTCGACAAGGACTACGCCGACCTGATCCTCGCCATCGACGGACGGCCGGTCGCGACCCACACCGAGTTCTTGGCGATCATGGACGCGCACGCGCCGGGCGATCGCGTCGTCTTCACCGTGCAGCGCGATGGAAGGCGCGTCGATGTCCCGGTCACTTTAGGGGCCACTTGAGCGGCGACCCTCATCGCGTTTGTCAAGTAGCGAACCGCGCGCTGACGCGACTCGCGCCATCTCGCCTATCTTTTCTATTTACAGGTTATGCACCTCGGCGAAGAAGTTTTTTTGCCGAGTTCCTTGGCGTCGCGCTGCCGCGTCTCTGAACAAACAGCGAAAGCGTTAAGTCGCTGCTTGGCAACCGCTTAGCACGCCGCAGAGGGCGTCACCCCCCCGACCGGAATTGTTGGCGATCGCACCACAATCGGCGTGGATCACCTCGACAACCCCTTGAACGGGATTGTCGCCCGGGTAGGGTCGTTGCCAACGAATCCGATTGGCCGCTTTGCTTTTATTCCGTTCGTTGGCTGCCGTCCGCGATGTGCGGCGGTCCCCGCCGGCTCATTTCCTTCCGAGAACTGAATCGAACCGATTTTACTTGCTGAGGCGCCTGCCCAGCCGGTTCAAACTTTCCGACGCCGTTTCGCTCGGCCACTGCAACGCCGGCGGCCGTGACGCCCTTGTCACGGTGGGCCCGCGAGTCTGCGACGTCGACCCCACAGGAGAAGTAGGATGCTATCGATCTGGATGTTCGTTGCGGCTGTTGCGGTCCCGACTGCCAACGCCGACTCGGCCCCGACGCTCGCGACGGAATGGCACGCCGACTACGGCGTCGCCCTGGCGGAGACCAAGCAAGAAGAGCACCCGCTGCTGGTGGTGTTCGAGCAGCCTGGCGACGAATCGCAGCAACTCGACCCGAGCCTGCTCAGCGCCGACAGCGGCGCTTTCCCGCTGGACAGCTACGCCCTCTGCCGTATCGATGTCAGCACCGATTACGGCAAGCAAGTGGCTGAAGGCTTCAAGGTGACCGAGTTCCCGCACGTCGCGATCATCGACAAGAGCGGCAGCGTGATTCTTCGCCGCGTGTCGGGCGACATCACCAAGCAGGAATGGACGTCCGTCCTCAAGAAGCACGAAGACGGCGCCCGCGCGACGGCCTACACGGTCGCCAAGCCGGTGACGACAACAACGACGCCGGCCGCGACTTACACGCCGACGATGGACGGCCCGGTATCGACACCGAGCTACTCGAAGCCGTACTGCCCGAGCTGCCAGCTGCGTAACCGCTGAGGCGCTCCGGCTACTGATTGAACGACGGGCCGGTCTCCGCACTTGCGGGGGCCGGCCCGGTTTTTTGCGGGGGGGGGCTTTTCTTGCGTTTGGGCCGCTCCGCTTACTTCGTGCGCGGCTCAAAGCGCCTCCGCTAAGCGAGTTGCATCGAGCCGCGCACGCAGTAAGCGGAGCACGCCCCCAACCCACCCCCCTCCCCCGCACGCGCGTCACCCGATCCGCTGCAGTCCCGGATAGACGTCCATCTCGAGCGATTCAAACTTCCCTTCTTTGAATCGCTCGATCGCGATCGCCCCCATCACCGCGTTGTCGGTGCAGAGCGACATCGGCGGGATGTACAAGCGGCGCCCGTGGCGCGCGGCGGACGCCTCGAGGCCTTCGCGTAGCCGGCCGTTTGCCGCGACGCCGCCGCCGACGCAGAGCGTGTTGAAGCCGGTCTGCCGCAACGCCATCTCGGCTTTACCGACGAGACATTCGACGACCGCCTCTTGGAAGCTCGCGGCGATGTCGGCGACACGCTGCTCCGACAATTCGACCGTAGCGGGGTCGCCACCGGGGCCCGCGATCTCGTAACGGACCGCCGTCTTCAGGCCGCTGAAGCTGAACGCCAAACGGGTGTTGTCGTCGAGCAGCGGGCGCGGAAAGCGGATCGACTTGGGGTCGCCGTTGGCGGCGGCGCGCGACACGGCGGGCCCGCCCGGGAACGGCAAGCCGAGCAGCGAGCCGACTTTGTCGAACGCCTCGCCGGCGGCGTCGTCGATCGTGCCGCCAAGCGGCGTGAAGTCGGTTGGCCCGTCGCAACGGTAGAGGTTCGAGTGCCCGCCGCTGACGATCAGTCCGACGCAGGGGAAGACCTCCTCGCCGCTGGCGATCTTGCAGGCATAGATATGCGCTTGCAGGTGGTTGATCGCGATCAGCGGCAGACCGGTCGCGACACAGAGCGCCTTCGCCGCGCAAACGCCGACGAGGAGCGATCCGACCAACCCCGGTTGATTCGCGACGGCGACGCCGTCGAGGTCGGCGAGCGTCACGCCCGCCTGACGGAGCGTCTCGTCGATGACCGGCAAGATCCGCTCGACGTGCGCCCGCGAGGCGATCTCCGGCACGACGCCGCCGAACCGTTCGTGGAGGGCGTTCTGCGAAGCGACCACCGATCCGAGAACTTCGAGCGAGTCGGTCACCACCGCCGCGGCGGTTTCGTCGCAAGTCGATTCAATACAGAGGAGGCGAACCACAGGAGGGGTGAGGCTTGAGGCGGTAGGCTTGAGGACAACAGCAGCTTCGCTGCTAACCCCTCAGGACTCAAGTCTCAAGCCTCAGGCGTCGGCCCTAAAAATCGCACCATAGCCCGAGGCCGAACTGCTCCTCGTTCCGGTCGAAGAACTGGTACTGCGTGCTTTTGCCATTCATATAGTGAAGGCCAAGCCGCAGGGTGCTGCCGGTGTTGCCGCGCCAGAGCCAGCCGGTCTGGAGCGTCCAGTCGCCGCCGAACTCCAGCTCTTCGCGGAGGTGGGCGTTGGTCGCGATGAACGGCGTCCCCGCGAAGCCGGTGGGGCCGGGCTGCGAGTACTCGGCGCCGAACTGGAACTCCCACGGCTCGGCGCCGCCGGCCGTGAAGAACGCGTAGGCGGTCTCGCCGTAGATCCGCACGCTCGGCACGATCTGGTACGAGACGCCCGCGATGATCGCGTCGCGGACGTAATTCACCCGGTTGTTCACACCGGTGCGGGCGATCAGTTCATCGCCGAGGTGCGAGCTGAGGTGGTAATAGCCCAACTTGTAAGCGACGCCGTCGCCGGCCGTGTAGGTGAGCGGCACGCCAAAACGGAAGTCGGACGAATCGACATCGCGGTTCTCGTCAAGATTGAGCCGGACGATCGTCGCCCCCTCAAGATCAAGCTGCCAGCCGACGGGGTTTGTAGGGTCACAATTGCCGAAGCGGACGACGCCTTTGCGGCCGCCGAGGGTCGCGTCCCAGGCGATCTCACTCTTTGTGCCCGGGTAGCTGTTCTGGATCGTGTGCAGGCCGAGCCGCGACTCGCGCGGGCCGGCCTGGTAGCTGCGGTAGATCAGCCCATCGGGCATGAGCTCCCAACCCCAGCCGCCGGTCGGATTGGCGTAACCCCAATTGGCGTTGGGAGCGCCCACCTCGGGGCCCAAGTAGGGAGTCGGTTGTCCGTAATCAACCGGCGCGTACTCGACGGGTGCATACTCGACTGGCGCGTAGCCGCTCGTCAGCTGGACGCCCCCTTGCCCGACACCGTTCGAGACCGGCCGCTGCGCTAGCCGCGCGGCGGCGAGGAACGGATCGACCGCCGGCGATTGGGCGATCGCCCCTCCGGCCCAGGCAGTCGCCAAGAGCGTGAGGAGGAAGGCGTTCTTGCGGTGGGCGATCATAGTGGACGCAGGTAGAGCCGTCCCTAGCCGAGGCTGGGCGCTAGTCGTGCGGAGGGTAGCGGTTAGATCGGCCACCCCCTAGACCAAACTTGACGGTTCGTAACCTCTATACCGGTATTGAGTTACGAGCTGGCGCCCCTCGACGATCGGCCGCAAAAACCTTACAACCGATACAGCCCGCCCGGGTCGCCCCACCCCACCCCCTCCGGAAGTGACGATCTCGCCTTGGTTCTTCTCGAAATGAGCCTCGTACCGATGGATGCTGGCGAGAGCGTCAGCGCCGCGGTCGCCGAGTGCGTCGAGCTGATCGACGCCAGCGGCTTGCCGTACGAGCTGCACTCGATGGGGACCATCGTCGAAGGCGAGCTGCCCGAGGTGCTGGCGTTGATGCAGCGCTGCATCGAGCAGCTGGCGACCAAGAGCCGCCGCGTGACCTGCTCGGCGAAGCTCGACTACCGGCCGGGCCATAGCGGCCGGCTCCGCAGCAAGGTGGCGAGCGTCGAGGCAAAGCTCGGTCGATCCCTCTCTCGAACCAACCCCTGACAGCAGCGTGAGCGACCCCTCCCCTAGCGGCCCCCTCTCCAACGACCCCCTCCTCAACGACGGAGCCTTCGCCGCGCTCGGCCGCCTGCCGAGCGGCATCTATATCCTCACCGTCGGCCAAGGCGCCGAGGCGACCGGCATGCTCGCTAGCTGGGTTCAGCAGGCCGCATTCGACCCGCCGATGGTGAGCGTCGCTCTCAAACGGGGCCGTCCCGTTTGCGACCGGATCGAGGCGGGTGAGCCCTTCGTGCTAAACGTCGTCGGCGAAGGGGGTCGGGGCCTGATGAAGCACTTCGGCAAAGGCTTCGAGCCGGGCGAGCCGGCGTTCGAGGGGCTCGAGCTAGCAGCGACAGCATGCGGCGCCAACGGCCTCGCCGACGCGGTCGCCCTGATCGAATGCGAGCTGGCGGGCGCCGCCGACGCCGGCGACCACCGTGTCTTTGTGGCCCGGGTCACCGCCGGTCGGGTTCTCAGCGAGACGGCCCCGACGGTTCATGTCCGCAAGCGTGGTGATCATTATTGAGGGGCTCCAGGCCGCCCGCTCCGGTCGCCGGCTCGGACCCGACTTGCTTTGTGTGACGTCTTGCTTTGTGTGACTTCTTGAGACTCCCCACGTTTGATGGCCCCTCCACGTTTGATTGATGGCTAAGTTCGATGGCTAAATCCTCCCTCCTCGTTGTCGGCGGCGGCATCGTCGGACTCGCGACCGCTTACCGCTACACGCAACGGCGGCCGGGCGCCCTCGTCACGCTGCTAGAGAAAGAGTCCTCCGTCGCGCAGCACCAGACGGGGCACAACTCGGGCGTCCTCCATTCGGGCATCTACTACAAGCCGGGCTCGCTCAAGGCGATCAACTGCCGCGAAGGGAAGCGGGCCATGGAGGCGTTCTGCCAGGAGGAAGGCATCCCCTTCGAGCTGTGCGGAAAGGTCATCGTGGCGGTCGACGAGGGGGACCTGCCCGCGCTGGAAAAAATCTACGACCGCGGCCAGGCGAACGGCGTCACCTGCGAGCGGATCGGCGTCGAACGCCTCGCCGAACTCGAGCCGCACGCCCGCGGCATCGCGGCGATCCATGTCCCCGAGGCGGGCATCGTCGACTACAGCGCGGTCTGCGCCCGGCTCGCCGAAAAGGTCACCGCCGCGGGGGGCCAAGTGGTGACCGGCGCCCGTGTCACCGCGATCCGTAAGTCGGCCGACGAAGTGGTGGTCCAATCGACCGCCGGCGACTTTGTTGGCGACCAAGTCGTCACCTGCGCCGGCCTGCAGAGCGACCGCGTCGCCAAGCTGTCGGGCGCGAAGCCCGACTCGAAGATCGTGCCGTTCCGGGGCGAGTACTTCGAACTCAAGCCGAGCGCCGAGCACCTCTGCCGCAACCTGATCTACCCGACGCCCGACCCGGCGTTCCCGTTCCTCGGCGTCCACTTTACGCGCATGATCGGCGGCGGCGTCGAGTGCGGCCCCAACGCGGTGCTCGCCCTGGCGCGCGAAGGGTACGGCAAGACAACGCTCAACGTGGCCGACCTCGCCGAGTCGCTCACCTACGGCGGGTTCCTGCGGATGGCGGCCAAGCACTGGCGGATGGGCGCCGGCGAGATGTGGCGGAGCGTCAACAAGGGCGCCTTCGTCAAAGCGCTGCAGCGCCTCGTCCCCGACATCACGGCCGACGCCATGGTCGCGGCGCCCGCCGGGGTCCGCGCCCAGGCGGTCTTGTCAGACGGCACGATGGTGGACGACTTCCTGATCGAAGAGCAGGGCCACGTCGTCAACGTGCTGAACGCCCCCAGCCCCGCCGCAACGGCGTCGCTGAACATCGGGTCGCTGATCGTCGACCGGCTGGTGGGCGGCGAATAAGTCGAACACCGGCGTCAGGTGATTCGCCGTCGGAGGGCGGACGGAGATTGCGCTCCCAAGCGCAACCGCTGACACGGGTTTCCACCAAAACTGGCGCTGCCCGAGGCTAGCGCCTACGGCTCAAGAGGTGACCACTGCTTGAGCCGTAGGCGCTAGCCTCGGGCAGCGCTACTTTCAGTTTTGCCAAGCAGAGGCCGCCAGAAACGCGTAGCGAAGTCTTGGCGCTAGCCAAGCTGAGACCGCCAACAACGTGGCGAAGTCTTGGCGAGAGCCAAGCTGAGACCGCCAACAACTCAGTCGGGGCGACACGATTCGAACGTGCGACCTACTGCTCCCAAAGCAGTCGCGCTACCAAGCTGCGCCACGCCCCGTTGGGATTGCCGGGGGCCCGGAAGCCCTCGGCTTGAGGATCAAGACATCGTACGCCGGCGGGCGGTTCACCACAACGACCGTCTGGGGGCAGTTACCCCAGCAAACGCCTGTGGGAGGCGTCTCCCGACGCCGATGACGCGCTGCCAGCCGATTCAGCAGGCAATCCGTCATCGGCGTCGGGAGACGCCTCCCACAAGGATTGATCGGTAAGGCTTCCGCCGCTAGGCGACAGCGCTCGACGCTTGGTCCGAGCCCTTCAGCACCGCCCGCAGGCGGTCGAACTCGTCGGCGTTCTTGAAGTGGAGGGTGATCTTGCCAGCGCCCTTGGCGTTCTGGCTGAGCGCGACCTTCGTCCCGAGGGCCGTCGTCAGCTCTTGCTCGAGCGACGCCAACTGCGCGCTGCGGCCGGCGCCGGGCTGGCGGCTGACGCCGTCGTCGCCGACGACGCGGAGGCCCGCCCCGCCGGTGGCGTCTTGGACCAGCTGCTCGACCTTGCGGACCGAGAGGCCTTCCTTGACGACCTGCTGGGCGTACTGGCTCTGCTTCTCGGCCGGCAGCGCGAGCAGCGCGCGGGCGTGGCCCTGCGTCAGCTCGCCGCTGATGACCATCTGCTTGACCTCGGCCGGCAGCTCCAGCAGCCGGACCAGGTTGGCGATCGTCGAGCGGTTGATGTGGATCCGCTTCGATAGTTCTTCCTGCGTGCAGTCGTACTCACGGAGGTAACGGTCGAAGCTGGTCGCCTTCTCGATCGCGTTGAGGTCGGTGCGCTGGACGTTCTCGACGATCGCTAGTTCGGAGAGCTCGCGGTCGTCGACGCTGCGGACCTGGACGGGGACGCGTTGCCAGCCGGCGGCCTGGGCGGCGCGGAGGCGGCGCTCGCCGGCAATCAGCTCGAAGCGGCCGTCGATCCGGCGCACGACCAGCGGCTGGAGCACGCCGTGTTCGCGGATCGAGTCGGCGAGGTCGGCGATCTGCTCCTCGTCGAAGTGCTTCCGCGGCTGGAAGGGGTTGGCCTCGATCACGCCGAGGTCGAGCCAACGCTGGCCCTCCTCGTCGCGCGTCATCACACCGTCCTCGACGGCGAGCGGAGCGATCGCCTCGCCCTCCTCTCCCGGGGTGGCCTGAGGAACCGGCGCGTGCGCCGGCTCGTCGAGCGAGCGTCCGAGCAAGGCTTCTAATCCGCGACCCAAGCGACGTTGGCTGCTCATGGCGAGAGCACCTCCTGGCAAACTTCGATGTATGCCCGCGCACCGCGCGAGCGACAGTCGTACTGAAAGATCGATTGGCCGTGGCTCGGCGCCTCGGCGAGGGCGACGTCCCGCGGGATGACGGTCTGGAAGACCGCCTCTCCGAAGAACTCCCGCACCTCGCGCTCGACCTCGTGGGTCAACTCAAGGTGGGGGTCGTGTTTGGTTAGCAGGATCCCGCCGAGCTGCAAACGGCTGTTGCGGCGGGTCATCACCCGCTTCACCAGCTCGATCATCTGGGTGAGCCCCTCCATCGCGAAGTACTCGCACTCCAGCGGCATGACGACCTCGTCCGCCGTGGCGAGGGCGGTCTCGGTGAGCGTCCCGAGCGACGGGGGGCAGTCGACCAGCACCGCGTCGTAGACGCTGAGGCTCGCCGCCAGGTGGTCGGCCACGAGGCGAGACTCGCCGCCGCCGGCGGTCGCCAGGTGGTCGACGTCGTGGAAGCTGCGGCTACCGGGGAGCAGTTCGAGCCCTGCGATCTCGGTCGCCGTCACGGCGTCGCGGAGCGGGGTGCGCTGCACCAGCGGGTGCCGCGGGGTGGGCTCGCCGCCGATCGCGCTGGTGGCGTTACACTGCGGGTCGAGGTCGATGAGCAGCGTCTTGCGTCCCGCGGCGGCGAGGGCGGCGGCGAGATTCACCGCGGTGGTCGTCTTGCCGACGCCCCCTTTCTGGTTCGCGATGCAGAGGACGCGGCCCATGGCGGAGGGGGTGAGGCTTGAGGGGTGAGGTATCAGGACGGAACGCTGCGAGCGTTTTGCGAGCGAGCCGCGTCGTCCTCGACCGCGGCGGGCGGAGGTTAGCGGCCACCGTGGTGAAGGGGAACGCCAGTTAGCGGTTGGGCGTCTATGCTGGCGCCGAGACCCGCTCTGCCTTCAACGACGACCAAATGGCCAATCCGGGCGAACCTCTCCGTTCGCGGTCCCCGACAGGGCGAGGTGTCTACGTCGTCTCTCCGGGCGACGATTTTTGGATCCTGCTAGGAGTGCGCATCGCCCTCGCGGGAGGACTTTATCCGGTAGTTGTGTTCGCCCTCTGGATCCTGATCACGACGGCCCTTTCGCTGGTCGCGTTACTTGGCTTAGGCCAAGGTCAACCGCTGCTCGGATGCCTGGCGGGTGCTGCGGCGGTCCTACTCGCCAGCCCCGCCCAATTCGGCATTGGCTTCCTTTGGACAGGCGTCGTGGCGTTGGTCACTCTGCCCTTGTTGTTCGTCGTAACGACTCTGTGTGTCGAGCGGCACGCTGCGCGGGATTCGATAGGTCGCCTCGGCGGCTCCCTCGTGGCGGCGGTCGCGACACTGCCGATCGGGTTGCTGATCGCTGTCAATTTCACGAACTGGGACGCTCTGATCGTCGCTGTGCTGGGCCAGCTACACGTCGCCCTGGCGATCGCGATGGGGCAGGTGGCCGGCTCGCTGGCGGGTGTCGCCGACCTCCGTCGCCGTTATCACGGACGCCACAACAAGTCCCCGGTGCAATTCTCGATCTGGCAACTGTTGGCCGTGACGGTCCCGCTCTCGGCGTTGTTGGCGTTTCTCCAGCTGACCGACTTGCTGACGCCGACGATGGCGATGGCCCTGTTCGGCGCCGCCTTCTGCGCCGTGCTGACGTGGCCGCCGAGCACCTGGCTGGTGAACCACTGGCTCGACCGCCGGCTCCGCCGCCGCCGGGCGGCGCGGCTCGCGGAGCGTTCCACGTGAAACAACCGGCGCCGTCCCCGCCGCCACGCTGTTTCACGTGGAACACCCCGTCGACGCCAACGGCAAGGTCGTTTCACGTGAAACACGTCTTGTGGCGCCCAGCGCACCCCTGCCGAACGGCCCTTAGGATAGAGACTCCAGTGGCCAAAAAGAAATGATCGCTAGGTCTTGTTGAAAATTCGTAGGGAGACCGAGTCGCTAAGTCCCCCTCCCGCTCGTGGGGAGGGGGGCGCCCCGGGTACCCGGGTTCCTCACCCCTCCCCGACCCTCCCCATCAAGGGGTGGGAGATCGGGCGACGGAGTCGCCAGGAGAAGGTCAACACCACCTAGAACGACGCTCGCTCGCTCACAACCCAACGCACCACCTGTCGCCATGCCGGACTCCTTCAGCCCCCTTGCAAGAGCGCTTCGGGAGAAAGAGCTGAAGCGACTCCGGCGGTCCTCGTTGCTGCCGTCGCGGTGGAGCCTCGGGCTCCGGCAATCGCGGGCGGAATTCTGGACCCAACTAGGGGGCCAATGCGCGCGGGCGGGAGGGTTCTACGCTGCGTTCGTGCTCTTCATTTTTGGCGTACTGGGCGTTCTCGAAGTCATGGGCGCCGTCTCCTTCGGGCGCCTTCCTGGTGGCTTCCCGATCAGGCCCAGCCTGTCCGTGCTGTCGATCACCCCGCTCGCCCTCCTCATGGGCCTAGTTGGGACATGTTGTGTCGCGGCTGTCGTTCTGCCTGCGGTCGCCTTGACCCTGGCCGTCGGCAACGAACGGCCGGGTCGAGACCAGATCGGTCGGGTAGCCGGGTCGCTGGTTGCCTACGCCTCGCTACAACTGTTCGGCTTCCTCGCCCTTTCGGAAAACGTCGCCCCCAATCTCTTCGGGGTGGTCCTCTTCGCCCTGGGGATGTGGACGGGGCAAGTCGCTGGCTGCTTGGCGGGGGGGGCCGACTTTCACCGACGACAATTGGGGCGGCTCCCCACAGCGCCCTTCAGGCTCACCCTCTGGCGGCTGATGGCGCTGATGCTGCCAATCTCCGCGGTGCTGACCTTCCTGCAAGTCGCGGACCTGTTCAGCCGCTCCTTGTTGCTCAGCTCGGCGGCCGCCTCCGTGGTCACCGTAGCGACATGGAGGCCGACCACGTGGCTTGTCAGCCGACAGATCCGCCGACACCGGTAGGCGCGGCTTGCGGAGGATTCAACGTGAAGCCAACGCCCGTTCCGAGTTGGATTCGCAGCGTCACCCTTAGCAGGTTAAGCTGCCACTCCTCCTCAACGTTCTCTTGCAACGTCGAGGCAACCACGTCTTGCCCTTAGAACGCGGCCTCAATCCCGGCCCGGCTTCCTCGAAGTATGAAGTCTTTCCATCTAGTCCGCCGTGGTCCGGACCAGCTTGGTTTGGGGGTGTCAGGCCGTCGGTACTGGTGGCGGATGGGGCGCAAGATCGCGATCATGGGCGCCAATGCCGCATTATTGCGGAGCTTGATTTCCCTGCCGTTGAGTCTCGCGATGATGCCTGGCGCCGGGATGATGGCGGCCATTCTCTTCATCTCGATCCCGTTGGGGTGGTTGATGAGCTTCCTGTGGGGAGGCCTGCTCAGCCTGATCCTGTTGCCCTGCGTCTACCTCGGCCAGCGGCTGATCGCAGAGCCGATCCGTCGCGACACGACCGGATGGATTAGCGGCTCGGCGGTCTCGGTGGTCGGTTCGGCTGGGGGCTTGTTCCATATTGGCTCGATTCAAGCCTCAGCAAACGCAATGTCGGCGGGCATTGCTTGGATGCTCGCTATTCAGGTTGCGGGCGGATTTCTCGCGATCGCCGCCGATCAAGCGGGGGGATACCTCGGATCGATGAGCGCCCTCCGCCGCCGAGGAAGGTGTCCCGACGGAGACAGAACAAGTCGGTTCACCGTTTGGCGGCTGATGGCGATCACTGCCATCTTGTCGGTCTTGCTGAGCCTGCTGACGCTGACCGGCGATTTCATTGTGCCGCTGATTCTAGCGATCGTTGTTAGCTCGGGGATCGCCTGGGCGATTCACCGGCCCGTCGCGTGGGCGACCAATCTCTGGCTAGACTGGCTGCTGAGAAGACGCCGTAGGAAGCGGGCGAAGGCTCGCGTCACTCCTTCGGCCAGTCGGGCAGGGTGAACTTCGCCTCGACGTTCGCCGTGTGCTGGCCGTAGTGGCGGACCATCAGGTCCATTAGCTTGCGTGGCGCCCAGCGCGTCCCCTTCACCGGCTTGTCGAGATCGGCGTCCTCGAGCAGGTAGGCGAACCCGCGGACGTAGTCGCCGATCCGCTCCATCTGCTCGGCCTCTTGGGCGCCGGACCAGGTGGGGTGAGCCGGGACGTAGGCGTCCGGCATCTGCTCGGGACCGATCGAGATCTCGGTGTGGTGGTCGGGGTCGAGCGCGGCGTAGACCTGCGAGAACAAACGCAGCTGCGTCGCCGCCAGGTGCTCGGCGTTCCAGCGCGGGGTGTGGGTGCCGTTCGGCGGGCGCCAGTTCATCTGGGTGGCCGACAGCGGCTTGAAGACCTCGCGCGACGCAGCGGTCGCGTCGCCCATGCGTTCGAGCAACTCGGCGAACTCGCCCTCGGGCGCCCAGCCTTTCTTGTCGTTGGGTGGCGTCGGTAGCGAGAGCGTGGCGCCGGTCGAGACGGCCAACTCAGTCACGGGCTCTTGGGCCACCGTGTTCGAAACGGGACCAGTGGCGACCAGAAGACCGAGCGTCAGCCAGGCGAGGCCTTGGGAAGAGATACGCATAGCCAAACTCCATCGATTGAGTGAGGGGCCGAACCGCGGCCCTGATTCTATACGCCCGGGCCAATAAAAAAGCCGCCGGCTCGCGCCGACGGCTTTTCGTTTTCTTCCTCGACGCCCTATCCCTGAGGACTGTCCCTGAGGACGCAGGCCTCGCTCAGCTCAATATCGGTAGTGGTCCGGCTTGTAGGGGCCCTCGACCGGCACGCCGATGTAGTCGGCCTGCTCGGCGGTGAGCGTGGTCAGCTTGACGCCGATCTTCTCGAGGTGCAGACGGGCCACTTCCTCGTCGAGCCGCTTCGGCAGACGGTAGACCTGGTTCTCGTACTCGCCCGCGTTGTTCCACAGCTCCAGCTGAGCGAGCGTCTGGTTCGTGAACGAGTTGCTCATCACGAAGCTCGGGTGGCCCGTGGCGCAACCGAGATTCACCAGACGGCCCTTCGCCAGGGTCAGGATCGAACGGCCCGTGTCCTTGAACGTGTAGCGGTCGACGGCGCCTTCCCTCTCGGTCTTGATGACGTCGCAAGTCGCCTTGCCGGCCTTGACCTGCGCCTCGAGCCAGGCGATGTCGATCTCCGTGTCGAAGTGACCGATGTTGCAGAGGATCGCGTCCTCCCGCATCTCGACCATGTGCTTGCCAAGGATGATGTCCTTGTTGCCGGTCGTCGTGACGAAGAGATTGCCCTCGGAGCAGGCCTCTTCCATCGTCGTCACTTCGAAGCCTTCCATCGCCGCCTGGAGGGCGTTGATCGGGTCGATCTCGGTGACGATCACGCGGCAGCCGTACGAGCGGAGGCTGTGGGCGCAACCCTTGCCGACGTCGCCGTAGCCGCAGACCACGGCGACCTTGCCGGCGAGCATCACGTCGGTGGCGCGCTTGACGCCGTCGGCGAGCGACTCGCGGCAACCATAGAGGTTGTCGAACTTGCTCTTGGTGGCCGAGTCGTTGACGTTGATGGCGGGGACGGCGAGGCGGCCCTTCTTGGCGAGCACCTCGAGGCGGTGGATGCCCGCGGTGGTCTCTTCCGAGAGGCCCTTAATGCCGGCCAGCAACTCGGGGAACTTGTCGTGGACCATGGCGGTCAGGTCGCCACCGTCGTCGAGGATCATGTTAAGCGGCTCGCCCGACGGGAAGGCGAAGAGCGTTTGCTCGATGCACCAGTCGAACTCCTCGTTGGTCTCGCCCTTCCAAGCGAAGACCGGGATGCCGGCCTTGGCCATCGCACAGGCGGCGCTGTCCTGCGTGCTGTAGATGTTGCAGCTCGACCAGGTGACCTCGGCGCCGAGTTCGATCAGCGTCTCGATCAAGACGGCCGTCTGGATCGTCATGTGCAGGCAACCGGCGATCCGGGCGCCCTTCAGCGGCTTGTCTTTGCCATGCTTCTCACGGAGGGCCATCAGGCCCGGCATCTCGTTCTCGGCGAGGTTGATCTCTTGGCGGCCGAATTTCGCCAGACGCTCGAACTCCTCGGGCGTGCAGTCCAAAACCTTGTAGGAGAGCTTCTCAGTTGCAGCGGTCGCCACGGGGGGACCTCCAGGGATCGGGGTGGAAGGGCGCCGGCCGTGCCGCCAGCGATTCGTCGTTAAGCCTGCGAGACTTCCGTAAGCCAGCGAAGCTTGGGTTACTCAGCAGCGACCCTAAGGAAATGGAGGCCGCTGTCAGGGTTCCGGCAAGGGTGGTGCGTCGGAGGGGGCAGCCCCACAGCATAAGGTAGACCCCCCGGGTGACTCAACCAGTCGGTTCGGGGCTTAACCGCAGAACCGAGGAGTCTTCAACGGCCCCGGAGGGCTTTCTGGGCCTCTCGGACAAAGTCCCGCACCAACTGGGGTGATTTTACCCCCGGCGACAATTCGACTCCCGACGCGGTGTCGACCCCCTCGCAGCCGGTGGTGGTGATCGCCTCCGCCACGTTTTCGGGCGTGAGCCCCCCCGCCAGGACGAGCGGCGTCCCCGACAGCAGGTGGCGTTCTGCGGCAACCCGCGGCCAGTCGAGCCGGTGGCCCGACCCGCCGTAGACGGTCGCCTCGCCCGGCGCAGTCGGGACCGACGCGTCCAAGAGAACGGCCGCCAACGGTTGGCCCGTCGCCGCACAGGCGTCGCGGTAGGCGGCGGCGGTCGCGACGCCGGCGGCGTCGATCCGGGCCGCGCGGATGACCGGCACGCCCGGCGGCATTTCGGCGACGAGTTCTGGCGGCTCATCGCCGTGCAGTTGGATGGCGCCGAGTGGGACCTGGGCCACCACCTGCGCGATCTGGGCCGCAGTCGCATTGACAAAGACGCCCACCACCAGCGGGTGGCCTGTTAAGGCAGCGACAATATTGGACGCCACCTCCGGCGTCACATAGCGGGGGCTCGCTGGGTAGAAGTTGAGCCCGATCGCATCGGCGCCCGCATCGACGGCGACCTGCGCATCGACGGCCCGAGTGACGCCGCAAACCTTAACAGTGAACATTTACACACGTGACGTAATAGGATTTATCCAACCTGCTAGCAGCGATGGCGTCGAACGCCTTGTGAGAGCCGAGTCAAGCAGAACCGCCCACATCGCCGATGGCAATGACGGTCGTCTAGCCACAACTACCGGGGCCGCTGTGCCCCGACCGCCAATCGGTGACGCCTCACCGCTCGGAGCCTTACCGCGATGTCGTCGCCCTCGCTTACGCTGACCGTTTCGCAACGCGCCTTCCCGGCGCACCCCCGAGTCGATCGCTACTTCGCCGCCGCCAGCAGCGAAGCGGCCCGCCATCGGTTGACGCAATGTGTCTTGCGGGGCGACGGACCGGCGTTGCTGCTGGGCGCCCCCGGGGTCGGCAAGACGATGCTGCTCGAGGTCCTGGCCGCCGAACTCGCCACGAAGCTCTCGGTCGTCCGCCTCGCGAGCACCCAGCTCTGCACGCGTCGCGCGCTGCTGCAAGCAATCCTCCACGGCCTCGGCGCGCCGTACCGTGACCGCGAAGAGGGCGAGCTCCGGCTCGCCTTGACCGATCTGCTGACCGACTCCACCGCGACCGGCGAAGGGGTCGCCCTCCTGGTGGACGAGGCTCAGTCCCTGCCGGTTCGCTTGCTCGAGGAATTGCGGGTGCTTTCGAACGTCGCGTCCGACGGGGCGCCGCGGGTCCGTCTGGTGCTGGTCGGGACGCACGCCCTCGACGAGGCCTTCACGGCGCCCGAGCTCGACGCTTTCAGCCAACGGATCGCCGCGCGGTGCTACCTCGAGCCGCTCAACCGCGAGGAGACGGCCAGCTACGTGCGGGCCCACATCGCCGTCGCCGGCGGTGACCCGGACCGATTGCTGGCGACCGACGTCTACGGCTCGATCACCCGCGCCAGTGACGGGCTTCCTCGCTTGGTGAACCAGGTCTGCGACCGGGCGATCGTCCTGGCGACCGAACAAGGCCGGACGGTTATCGACGCCGCGGCGATCGGCGAGGCGTGGAGCGACCTGCACCAGCTGGCGGCGCCGTGGCAGTCGCCGGCGACTTCTCGGATCGCGGCGACAACGCCCAAGGAAGAGACCGGCTCGTCGATCGAGTTCGGGGTCCTCGACGACGAGGCGCCCGCCGACGCGTTTGAGGACGATCTCCCCGAAAGCCTCCACGACAACCTTCGCACCAGCGACGGGGTCTGGAACGCCGGCGACAAGCTCCGCGACCTGCCGGCGTTGGAAGCCGAAGAAGCCGATGCGTTGGAGCCGATCGACGACGAGGACGACGACGAGCCGTGTGTCGCCTACGCGTTCCCCGGCGCCTCGACCCGCTTCGACGACGACGAAGAGGCCCTGCTGCAGGAGGCCGACGAGCTCTACGAGGAGGTCGCCGCCGCGTCGCACCGCATCGAAGCGATCCAAGGCGTCGACGAACCCGTCGCGCACAAGCCGGCGCCGCGTGACCAGCCGACCGCCCAAGCCGCATCGCCGCAGCCGTCGCTCGCCGCCGATCCCTTCGCCGAAGACTTCGATGAGGAAGAGGTCGTCCTCGACCCCTACTCAGAACTCGAGCGGGTGATCCCCGCCGCACCGGTGGTGAACAGCCGGCCGACCGACTTGGGTCGCGCCCTTGCGGCGATCGACGCCGCGGTCGATGGCTTGATGGCGGACGAGGCGTTCACCCCCGCTGCCAAACCCGCGCCGGCTCCCGTGAAGGCGGCGGTCGCCGACGCCGACGACATCCTGATCGTCGAAATCGAAGACGACGAGCAGCCGTCGGTTCGGCGAGAGGACTACGCCCAGCTCTTTGCCAAACTGCGGCAAGGTTGAGCCGATCCGTGCGGCGTGAGGCGTCCCTCGTTTGCGTGAGGTAAGGTTAGGCGCAACGTACTCCCGGACAATGTCCCCCGCGACGGTCCCCGGCCTTCCGCTTAACGTTCACCGATGCCCACGTATCTCGTCACCGGCGGCGCCGGCTTTATCGGCTCGCACATCGCCAGCGCCCTGGTGGAGCGGGGCGACCGCGTGCGTGTGCTCGACGACCTCTCGGCCGGCTTTGAGAAGAACCTCGCCCCGCTGGGCGGACAGGTGGAACTGATCCGCGGCAGCGTGACCGACGTCGACGCGGTGCGCAGAGCGGTCGAGGGGTGCGAGGTCGTCTTTCACGAGGCGGCGATCGCCAGCGTCCCGGCCAGCCTCCGCACGCCGCTCGAGTCGCACGCCGCCTGCATGACCGGCACCGTCGCCGTGCTCACCGCGGCGCGCGAAGCGGGCGTCCGCCGGGTCGTCATGGCCGCGTCGGCCGCGGCCTACGGCGACCAGCTCTCCGCCGCCAAGCGCGAGACCGATCCGCCCAAGCCGCTGTCACCTTACGCGGCGTCGAAACTTGCCAGCGAACTTTACTGCCAAGCGTTCACCGCGGCGTTCGGACTCGAGACGGTCGCGCTGCGTTACTTCAACGTCTTCGGCCCCCGGCAAGACCCGGCCAGCGAGTACTCGGCGGTGATCCCGATCTTCGTGACGAAGCTCCTCGCCGGCGAGCGGCCCGTCATCTACGGCGACGGCATGCAGTCGCGGGACTTTGTGTACGTCGAGGACGTTGTCCAAGCGAACCTGCTGGCGGCCGACGCCCCGGCCGCGTCGGGCCGCGTCATTAATGTCGCGACCGGAAGGCACACCACCCTGCTGGACCTGATCGCGGCCATCAACGCGGCGCTCGGCGCCAGCGTTGAACCGATCTTCGACCCGCCACGGGAGGGGGATATCCGCGAGAGCCTCGCCGATATCACGCTGGCCCGCACCCTGCTCGGTTACGAGCCCAAGGTGGCGTTCGCCGACGGCCTCAAGCGGTCGATCGACTACTACAAGTCGATCGCCGGCTAGCCTCGACGAGCGTTTTGGCGCCACCCATTGGCGTCGACCTTCATTGGCAGCGTCGGAATCTCTCGGGTTGCTCGACGATCATCTCGCCGATTTCTCATCCCGCTGTCCGCTGCAGAGCGGGTTGCCCCCTAGCGTCGATCGCTTCGGCGCCCGGTTTGCATTGCTCTGGGTTGCAAGTCGCCGCGGCGACCTCCTCGACAACCTCATAAGGAACTGGTGCGATGAATTGGGATCAGATCGAAGGCAAGTGGACCCAGACCAAGGGTCAAGTAAAAGAACAATGGGGCAAGCTCACCGACGACGACCTCACCACCATTGGTGGCAAACGCGACCAACTCGTGGGCAAGGTGCAAGAGCGCTACGGCGTCGCTCGCGAGGCGGCCGAGAAGCAAGTCGCCGAGTTTGAGACGTCTTGCAACTGTTAATAGACCAATGGGCCTCAGCGGCACGAGGACGGGAGAATAGAACGATGAATGTGAGCCGTATCGGCGCCGGATCGGCGCCTCCGCCGGGGCCGGACGACCCAAAGCCTAATGCTCCCTCTCCCGACTTCGTGCCGCCGCAGCCCCCTCAACCCGGCATTCCGCAGCCCGGCGACCCGCCTCAACCGGGTCCGCTGCACGACCCGCCACCGAACCGGCCCGTGCCCGATCCGCCCGGGCCGATGCGGCCTGGCTAGTTGATCGCGAGGGGGGACGCTCGACGCTGATCGGGCTACGGCCGATCATGGGACGGATGTCCGACCTCCGCACGCTCGTCGCCGTCGCCACCTACAACGAGCGCGAAAATCTGCCGTCACTCATCGACGCGATCGAAGCGGCGCTGCCGGAGGCCGATCTGTTGGTGATTGACGACAACTCGCCCGATGGCACGGGGAAGTGGGCCGACGAGCGGGCCGCCATTGACCCACGGGTCCGGGTCCTCCATCGCTCCGGTAAGCTGGGTCTCGGCACGGCGACGTTCGCCGCCATGCGGCTGGCGATCGCCGAAGGCTACGACCTCATCTGCACGCTCGACGCCGACTGGAGCCACCCCCCCGAAAAACTGCCGGAGCTGCTAGCCCTGCTACCGGTGGGGGCGACCGGGCCGTCGGTGGCGATCGGCAGCCGCTACGTCCGCGGCGGGCGGATCGTCGGCTGGCCGCTCCGACGGCGCGTTGCTAGCAAGCTGGTCAATGCGGCGGCCCGACTGCTTCTGCGTCTCCCTACGCGCGATTCGAGTGGCGCGTTCCGGGCCTATCGAGTCGAGATCCTGCGTGGATTCGACTTCGATTCGATGCGAGGCGCCGGGTACGCCTACCTCGAGGAAATCCTCTGGCGATTGAAACGGACGGGCGCCACCTTCATCGAGACGCCGATCACTTTCACAGAGCGCCGTGCCGGGGCGTCGAAGATTAACGCCGCGGAGGTTCGGAAAGCCGTTGCGCTGCTATTGCGGATCGGCCTTGTCGAGTGGACGGGAAAAAACATACCGTCCCCGTCAACCGCCTCGTCAGACGCTGCTAGCGTCTAACAACGTAGAGAGAATCCTTAATCGGCAAGGAAGCCGTGCCAGCAGATTACGTCATCGTCGGCGCCGGCCTTTTCGGCAGTGTCTTCGCCCGCCAAGCGGCCGAAGCGGGTCGCAGCGTGCTGCTCGTCGACCGTCGCCCCCACATCGCCGGCAATTGCTTCTCCGAGCGTGTCGAGGGGATCGACGTCCACCGCTACGGGCCGCATATCTTCCACACCGACAACCAGCGGGTGTGGGACTACGTCCTCCGATTCACCCGGATGAACGCCTACCGCCACCGCGGCGTGGTGCGGCATGGCGACCGGATGTTCTCGTTCCCGATCAACCTGCTGTCGCTCCACCAACTCTGGGGCGTCACGACCCCCGCCGAAGCGGTCAAGAAACTCGCCGAGGCGCGCGTCCCCATCGAGAAGCCGGCGAACCTCGAGGAGTGGGCCCTCTCGCAAGTGGGGCACGAGCTCTACGAGCTCTTCGTCCACGGCTACACGACCAAGCAATGGGGCCGTGACCCGCGGATGTTGCCGGCTTCGATCTTGCGGCGGATCCCGATCCGCCTCACGTGGGACGACCGCTACTTCAACGACCGTTTTCAGGGAATCCCCGAGGACGGTTACACGCGGCTGTTCGAGAATCTGCTCGACCACCCGTCGATCGAGATTGAGACCGGCGTCGATTTCTTCGCCCACCGTCAAGAGCTCAAAGCCGCGGGCGCCAAGCTCGTCTACTCGGGCAAGATCGACGAGTTCTTCGGTTACCGCTTTGGCGAGCTCGAATACCGCTCGCTCCGGTTCGAGACCGAGCACGTCACGGGCGACCACCAAGGCGCCGCGATCGTCAACGCCGCCGAGGCGAGCGTCCCATACACGCGGACCGTCGAGCACAAGCACTTCGCGATGCAGACGTGCGAAGCCAGTGTCATCACGCGCGAGTTCCCCCAGAAGTACACGCGCGGCGGCGAGGCGTTTTATCCGGTCCGCGACGTGAAAAACTCGGGCCTCTACGACCAGTACGCACGGCTGGCGCGCGAGACGCGCCCCGATGTCGTCTTCGGCGGCCGACTCGGGAGCTACTGCTATTACGACATGCACCAGGTGATCGCCGAGGCGTTAACCACCGCCGACCGCGAGTTGGGTCTGCCGCAAACTATACGTCGAGCCGCCTAGGTGCGTCTGTATGTCGAACTCTCGATCCGACCACGGCAACCTGGTGCTTTCATTTGTCGGTGACCAATCGGTTCACCCGACATGGCTGGGCGGATCGACGGGGCAAAACGGGGCGACGGGCCTTGAGGGGAGCGAACCACGCCGGTTCGACCTCGCGCTGGTCTACTTCGGCGACGACCCGAGCCACCGGGAGCGGCAAGAGTGCGATTTCTACCTGGCCGAGAAGGGCTTCAAGTACTGGCGGCTAAAAGAGCTGGCCGCAACGAAGCTGCGGGACTTGCTTGCCCGCTACGAGCGCGTCTGGCTGCCCGACGACGACATTGCGGCCGACACCCCGCGCATCAATCGTCTGTTTGACCTCTTCGAGAAATATCGGCTGCAGATCGCGCAGCCGGCGATCGCCGCGGGCGAGGTTTCGTACAACGCGCTGTGTGTCGACCCGCGATTCGAGGTTCGCTTCACCGGCTACGCCGAGGTGATGTGCCCGCTGTTCCGCCGCGAGGCGCTGCAGCGCTGCCTGCCGACCTTCCAAGAGTCGCGTTCGTCGTGGGGCCTCGATTGGCTCTGGGCGTCGTTGTACTCCAAGCGCGAGATCGGCGTGATCGACGCGGTGGGGGTCGAGCACACCCGCCCCCTCGCAACAGGCAGCCTCTATCAGAAGCTCGCGAAGATGGGCGTCACCCCGGGCGACGAGTTCAGGGCGATCCGCCGGCGGCATGGCATCCGGAAGCGAGGTTACCGTCGCGCCCTGCTCAACGGCACGGCGCGGGTCCGCGGGGTAACCGCCGAAGGGACCGAGATGTGGAATCGTCCGCTGCTGGAAGGATGGCTCGGTCGACGACAGGCGGCCTAGCGTGCAGGGCGGCGACTTCAACGCTCACGCCGCGTTTCGTGTCTCTGTCGCTTCATCAGCGCTTTCCACAGCCGGCGCCACTGGATCGACCCTCTTGAGCAGATTCTTGGCGCCATGCACGACGGCGCGGGCGTTCCAATACAGTCGGCCCTGATTGCGGCGGACTGCTAGCCGCGAGGCTTCTACGGGCGATGGTGGAGTCGCCTGAGTGGGGTCGGCCGCGACGGCGATCCGCCGGTACGCGTCGAGGATTTCTGGCGCCACGCCCTCGAGGAACTTCCGCTGAGTAAAGAAGGCGTAGTGCCCAAACAGCGCTTCACTACAGATGACATTCGGCCGGTTGAACCGCCGCGGCAGATCGTCCGTCACGAAAAGTTCTTCGTCGACGTCATCGCGCCAGCGGTCATCGACGAGCCCCATGTCCTCGCCCCGCCAGCAGATGGCGTTCACGCTAAAGCGGCGGACGCCGTCGAACGCGGTCTCCAAACCGCGCCAGCGGCCGATGTCGCCGGCCCGCAAGTCGGCGAGGAAGGCCCGATGGACCCGCCGCGCGAAGTGGGGATTCTTCCAACCCACCTCGTCCATGCAGTCCTGCCCCACCACGCCCCACGACGTGGGGAGCACGCCCGCTTGTTGGTAGAAATGGCTGCAGATCGCGTTATTGACGATCAACCCCAAGACCAAGAACGGCTCGCGGTCGGCGACGCGACGCTCGTAGAGCCGCTGGATGGCCCCGTCGTCGATGTAACAGATGTCGTCGTCGAGGCGGACGTAAACCGTCTCCGCCTCGTCGCAGCTTCGCATGTAGCGCCAGATCTGTTCGCCGATGCGGAGTTGCGGGTCGATCGGCTCGACCACGAGACGAAAGAAGTCGGGGTACTGATCAACCAGACCGTGCAGGTACGCCAGGTCTTGCGGGTTGCGTGTGTTGACCCACCAGCGGTGCTCGGCGATCACATCGCGGCTACGGAGCAGGTAGGGGACCAGCGCCTCGAGGTAGCGGCGCCTTCCGGCGGGCGTGACGGTGACAAGTCGCATCGGGGCTCTCCATCGAGTGCCGTGGTTGGCGCCGGCAGCGACAGCATGCCCATCGCGGCGTGAGTCCATGTTTGGCGATTTTTAGCGGGCCTGGCGGCGCGGGCCCAGACCAATCGGCGCCACCGCTACCAGAGGCGCGACCGAACTTCGCCGCTTGCTGGGCGGGGGTGTGTCCTGCCGCATTATCCGGACTCGCTCGGGGCATGACCTAGCGTTGCAAAGACTTTTCAACCGCTGTGCACATCGGGCTCTCGGTTAGCCCTCCTTTCCGTCACGAGTAGTTCGTCATGAGCAAGCAACGAATCGGCATTCTCACGTCGGGTGGCGACTGCCCCGGCCTCAACGCGGTGATCCGTGGCGCTGTGAAGGCGTCGCACCAGATGGGCTACGACTGCGTCGGCTTCCTGAAAGGGTACGAGGGGCTCTACGACCCCGTTCAGTACGTCCACCTGACGCCGAGCAGCACCCGTGGCATCCTCAACCAGGGCGGCACGATCCTCGGCTCCACGAACAAAGGCCGCTTCGCCGCCACCGTCGGCGTACAGGACCGGCAAGAGATCGAGCCCCACCTGATCGAAGGCGTCAAGCAGACGATCGAACAACTCGGCATCACCGGGCTGATCTGTGTCGGCGGCGACGGCTCGCTCGCCGTGGCGCAGCAGTTCCACGAGCAGGGCATCCCGGTCGTCGGCGTTCCCAAAACAATCGACAACGACCTCTCGGCGACCGCCTTCACCTTCGGGTTCGACAGCGCCATCGAGTGCGCGACCGACGCCCTCGACCGATTGCACACCACCGCCGCGAGCCATGAACGGATCATGGTCCTCGAGGTCATGGGCCGCCACGCCGGCTGGATAGCGCTGCACTCCGGCATCGCCGGCGGCGGTGACGTGATCCTGCTCCCCGAGATCAAGTGGAATTGGGACCACGTCTGCCACAAGATCATGCACCGCGAGAGCCTCGGCAAGAAGTTCACGCTGGTGGTGGTCGCCGAAGGCGCCCACCTGCCAGATGGCGGGATGGTCGGCGAGCAGCGCAATGGCCAGCAGATGAAACTCGGTGGCGTCGGCCGCGCCGTCACCGACGAGATCGAACGCCGCCTCCACCGCGAGACGCGCCTGAGCGTCTTGGGCCACCTGCAACGGGGCGGTAAGCCGACCACGTTCGACCGCGTCCTCGCCACGCAGTTTGGCGCCCACGCGGTCCGTCTGGTGCACGAACGCCGCTTCGGCGAGATGATCTGCAGCCAGCCGCCCGACATGAACAGCGTGCCGATCATGGAGGCGGTCAACGTCCTCCGGCAGGTCAACCCCGATGGCCCCGCGGTCCAGGCCGCCCGCGCGCTGGGCATCAGCTTCGGCGACCGCCCGGCCGACGAGATCGGCCAGAACGTCTTCGAATGCCGCCAGCCCGCAGCGGCGATTTGCGAGGAGCCGGCGTCGGAAGAAGTCACCGAACGCGCTCCGACCGAACCCGCTCCCGTGGAGATCGCCCCGGTCGTCGCGTCCAGCGCTGCGGCCGTCGAGATCGCCCCACAAGTCACGGCGGAAGTCGATACCGACGACTCCTCCGAACAACTGACGAACCAAGCCGAACCAGATACGGAAGAGCAGAGCGTTCTTCCCGAGGCTGCCGTCACCCCGGCGCCCGTCGAACAGACCGAGACGCCTGTCGAAGAATCCACGACGCCTGCGGAAGAGCTCGGCGAAGTTGAGGCGGAAGCCGGAGTCACCAAAGAAGACGAATTGGTGGCCGAAGTCACCGCTGACGCCGAGGCGGACGCCGAGGACTTGGTCGCGGCGCCTAGCGCCGTCGCCGAATTCAAAGCCGAGCCGACCGACGCGTTCGAAGTGACCGCCGAAACGACCGCCGAGGCGAGCGATGAAGACGCCGCCGCCGAGGAGATTGCCGAGTCGGTGCTCGAAATGGTGGCGGACGCCGACGAGTTGATCCACGGCGCCGTGGAACTGCCCGAGACGGACGAAGCCGACGCCGACACCGCCACCGACACAATCAAGGAGGCCGACGCCACGCCGTCGGTCCTTGAGACCGACATCGAAGCGGTCGCCGCGGCGGCGTTGTCGCTCGATCCAGACGATGCGGCTTCGCCCGCCGAGGAGGACCAGCAGGCGGAGCCGACCAACGCCGAGACCGAGCCGTCCGCGCCCGCGAAGCAACCCGAGCCCGATTTCTCGGCGGCCCAGGCGATCTTGGCCGAGCGTATCGCCGCGGCCGCGAAGGCCAAGCGGGACGAGGCGCCCGAAGACGCGGTGGTCGAGCCGGCCGTCTCCGAGCTCTCGGTCGCCGACATGGTCAAGCAAAAGCTCGCGGCAGCGACGGCTGAAATGTCTAAGCCCGCCGCCTCGCCTCTCGACGACCCGCACGGCGAGGACTTGGTCTCTGAGGCGCGCTCGGCACTGGAAGAAGCGCTGGCTGAGTGAACTGAGCCGAGTGAACTGAGCCGAGTGAACTGACAAGCTACGCAATCCGTGGGAAAGGGCGGCGCGCCAAGACGCGTCGCCCTTTTTCCTGCGCGAATCGGCAAACG
This sequence comes from Botrimarina colliarenosi, assembly GCF_007859955.1. GTDB lineage: Bacteria > Planctomycetota > Planctomycetia > Pirellulales > Lacipirellulaceae > Botrimarina > Botrimarina colliarenosi. The sequence goes on along the minus strand of NZ_SJPR01000005.1, from coordinate 170,630 downwards.
GAGACCTGACCCGCGTCGGTGGTCCCCGAGCCGGGCGGGTTGGCGTCGGTCCCCGGGCCGGCGACGATAGGGGCGATCCGCCCGCCGTACTCGACCGCTCAAGGGTCGGCGGCGGGCCGCCCCCGATGAGCCGCCGCCATGCAGTACCGCCGCTTTGGACGCACCGACCTCTCGATGCCGGTCTTTAGTTGCGGCGGGATGCGCTACCAGCAGACCTGGGACGACGCCGCGCTCGACGTCGTCGAGAAAGAGAACCAGCGCAACTTGCGGGCTACGATCGACCGCGCCATGGAGCTCGGCGTCACCCACATCGAAACGGCCCGCGGTTACGGCACCAGCGAGCGGCAGCTAGGGCTGGTCCTGCCCGAGTTGCGTGAAAAACGCCCCGTAGCGGCGCAGGGGGGCCCCGAGGGGCTGATCGTTCAGACAAAGATCGCCCCCCACAAAGACCCCAAGGAGTTCCGCCGCCAGGTGCTCGACTCGCTCGAGCGGCTGCGGATGGACCGCGTCGACCTGCTCGGCCTGCACGGCATCAACACGCACGAGATCCTCTGGCACGCGGTGCGGCCGGGCGGGTGTCTCGAAGTGGCCCGCCAGCTGCAGAAGGAGGGCCGCTGCGGGCACGTCGGCTTCTCGACGCACGGTTCGACCGACCTGATCGTCGACGCGGTGACGTGCGAGTTGGCGGGCGGCTTTGACTACGTGAACCTCCATTGGTACTACATCAATCAATGGAACTGGCCCGCGGTCGAAGCGGCGACGAAGCACGACGTCGGCGTCTTCATCATTTCGCCCAATGATAAGGGGGGCATGCTCTACAAGCCGCCGGCGAAGCTCGTCGAGCTCTGCGAGCCGCTGCACCCGATCGTCTTCAACAGCCTCTTCTGCTTGCAGCGGCCCGAGGTGCACACGCTCAGCCTCGGCGCTTCGCAGCCGAGCGACTTTGACCTGCAGATGTCGGCGCTGCCGCTGCTCGAGCGCCTCGACGAGGTGCTGCCGCCGATCCTCGCGCGGCTACGGCAGGCGATGGTCGAGGCGGTTGGCGAGGACGCGGCCGACCGCTTCCGCGAAGGCCTCCCGGCTTGGGACGATGGCGACAACGCCGGCTATATCAACGCGCCCATCGTGCTCTGGCTGCGGCACCTGGCGCTCGCCTACGACCTCACCGAGTACGGCAAGATGCGCTACAACCTGCTCGGGAACGGCGGGCACTGGTTCTCGGGGCTCGGCGCGGCGCACCTCGACACGATGACCGCCGAGCGTTTGGAGAAGGCGTACAAGAAATCGCCGTTCGCCGACCAAATCGTCGACTGGCTACGCGACGCGCACCTGATGCTTGGCGGCGCCGAGGTCGAGCGACTCGGACGCGACTGATTCATCAACCGTGGGGACCGGGTCATCACCTTTCGGGGGGGCTGGGAATAACCACACCGCTCTGCCGCGAAGACTCGGACAAGCCCGCCCCCGCCCCGAGAAAAGGGAGACCGCCATGCGACGTCTCGTTCGAGTGCTCTGCGTTTCGTGCTTGCCCGCATTGCTGCTAGCGAATGCCGCGCTCGGGGCAAGCACAGGGGGCGACCTCACCGCCGATCAGTGGCACGCCAAAGCGATCGAGGCGACGCTGGCCGGTGACTCGGAAGCTAGGCAAGCTGCGCTGAATGCGGCGGTCAAGGCCGACCCCGATCACGAGCCGTCGCGGGGCGAGCGGGGCGAGGTCTTTACCGACGGGCAGTGGGTGACGGCCCACTACGCCCAGTACCTGGCGGCCGACAATCCTGACCGGCAGGAATACGAAGAGCGCCGGGCCGCACTGACGGACACCCCCGCGGCGCACGCCCGCCTCGCCAAGTGGTGCGACCGGGTCGGCCTGAGCGAAGAGGCCCGCCCGCATTGGCTAGCGGTGCTGCACGCCGACCCCGATAACGCCGCGGCGCTATCGGCCCTCGACTCGGTATGGCGTGGCGGGCGGCTGGTTGACGGGGTGGTCGCTCGCGAAGCGGACAATCGTGTCGCCTTTGCTCGACGAGCCGAGAAAGCTTGGGAATCGCGGTTGCGGCGACTCGAGCGAGGCCGGGGGGGCGTCGAGGATGCGGCGCTCGCAGCGTTCCGCGCTGAAGTCGATGAGCATGCCGCCCTGCCGGTCGAGCGGCGCATCGCGGCGATGGGCGTCCGCAACGACGTCTCGTCTCGTCGCCAGCGCGCGATCGCGGAGTCGTACATCGAAGCGTCGATCGACCTCCCCTCCCCCAGCATCACCGCGTCGTTGTGCCGGATTGCCACCAACGCCGCGGACAAAAAAATCGCCTCCCTCGCAACCGAGGCGCTTGAGAGCCGAGAGAAGTTCGACGTTATGCCGCTCTTGCTAAAGAACCTTCGAGCCCCCATCGAAAGCGAGTATCAAGTTTCGTCGTTGAGCACCGGAGGCATCGCCTACGAGCACCGCCTGTACGCGGAAGGGAGCGAAGTGGACCAGGAAGTGAATCGCCAGCATCTGGTGCGGCTGTCGATGGACGGGGTCCGCCAGCTTCCCAGCATTGATCAACAGGTCGACGTGCTACTCAACGCCCGGATCGACCTGCTTCGTTCGCAGCAAGCCTTCGCCGCCGAAGCGCAGTCCGTTGAGTCACAGGTCGCCGCTTACAACAAGGCAGCCGAAGCAACCAACGGACGGGTGATCGAGACGCTCCAACAGGTAACAGGCGAGAATCTCGGCGATCAACCGCGCCGGTGGTGGGACTACTGGCAACGGTACAGCGGCTATGACGTGCCGTACGAGCGTCCTGTCGCGCAGACGTACGACCGCACGGAATCCGCGGTTACTCCCTTGCCGCCTCCTCCCGCCCCCCGATGCGAGTGCTTCGTCGCCGGTACGCCCGTCTGGACCCGTGACGGCAAGCAGGCGATCGAAACGCTCCAGCCGGGCGACCTTGTGATGGCGCGGGATCCGCACCGGGGCAGTCTCGTTTACCGCACGGTCATCGACACCACGGTCCGTGAGCCGAGTCCCATGGTCGAAGTCGTCGCCGGTGACCAGACGATCCAAACAACCGTCGGGCACCCGTTCTGGGTCGTTGGCCGGGGGTGGCGGATGGCGAAGCAGCTCGCCGAAGGGGACGTCCTCAGCACGGTCAATGGGCCCGCCACCGTGACCGGAGTTAACGACTACCCGAGCAGCGAGGCGTTCAACCTCGTCGTCGAGGGCGCAGCGAACTACTACGTCGGCGAGCAAGGCGTGCTGGTGCACGACAACACGCCGCGGCTGCCGGCCGTGGGCCTTGTGGCGAGGCGCTAGCCGGCGTCGCTTCAGGCGGCCCGGCGGATCGGAGCCGTGTCGCGGGGAACCACTTCGCGGGGCCCCACGTAGCCGGCGATTGGCTCGGCGGCGTTGCTCGCCTCAATCGCGGCGTCTTCGAACCCGGCCATGCCGGCGTGTCGGCGCGTGTCACGCAGCACCATCCACCAAGCGCCGGATGCGAGCACCGCCGTCATGACGGCGCCCGAGGTCGCCCACCAAAAGGCGCCGACGGCGACTTCGCCCCACGCCCCGCAGGCCGTGAAGATGTAGGTCGAGCCGACCAGCGTCGTGCCGAGGACGACGCCGGCGGTGAGCCGCGTAGCGATTTCCATCCGCCTTCTCCAGGTTGAGGGAGAAGACGCCGTGGGGAGCCGATCGGAGGTGCGTACGCGAGGCGTCGGGAGTGCACAACGCCGCCTGATGTCGCTGCCGGTACGCGTCACGGGCGACGCGCCGCCCGGCTGCGACGCCGGAACTTAGGAGCCGGGCGGATCACTCGCAAGGGCGACCGGCGCCAGCGTTGCAGCGTGCTCTAGGAGCGGCTCTTCCGCGATCGGGACTTGGGCTTTTCCGCCGCCGACTTCTCCGCCGCCGCGCCGTTCTTCGAGTCGGCCTGTTTCGCTGGCTTGGGATCGGGTGTCGGCGTCTCTTCCACCTCGTCGTCGGGCTCAAGCTCTTCGACGTAGTAGCGGACGGGCGTTTGACCCTCGGCGGCGTGCATCAGGTCGGCCTGGCTGCGGTGCCGTGCGTCGTTCCCGGTCGGCCGGGCCCGGGTGTAGTTGCCGGTCGACTCCAGAACGCGGGCGCGGCAGTTGTCGTGGAGATAAACCGGCAGGATCTCTTCGACGATCCGCTTCTTTAGCGCGTCGGCCTCGATCGGGAACATCACCTCGACGCGGCGTTCGAAGTTGCGCGGCATCCAGTCGGCGCTGGAGAGGAACACCTGCTGTCGCGAACCGGCGCCAAACACCAGGATGCGGCTGTGCTCGAGGAATCGGTCGACGATGCTCCGCACGCGGATGTTCTCCGAGACGCCCGACAGGCCCGGCTTGAGGCAGCAGACGCCGCGGATCACAAGGTCGATCGGCACGCCGGCGTTCGACGCGTCGTAGAGGGCCTCGATGACGCCACGGTCGACCAACGAGTTGAGCTTGGCGAAGACCCACGCCTTCTTGCCCCGCCGCGCGCGGTCGGCCTGCTCGGCGATCAGTTCGATCGTGCGGTCGTGCAGGTCTTGCGGCGCGACGACCAGCTTCTGCCACAGGTTGTGCTGGGCGTAGCCGGTCAGGAAGTTGAACAGGGCCGAGACCTCGTCGGTGAGAGTCTCGTCGGCGGTGAACAGGCCGACGTCGGTGTAGAGCCGCGCCGTGCTCGGGTTGTAGTTGCCGGTGCCGAGGTGGGCGTAGCGACGGACGTTGTCCCCCTCCTGCCGGACGACCAGAGCGAGCTTGCAGTGCGTCTTGAGGTCCATGAAGCCAAAGACCACGTGGACGCCGGCGCGCTCGAGGCTCCGCGCCCAAGAGATGTTTGCTTGTTCGTCGAAGCGGGCTTTCAATTCCACCAGCGCCGTGACGTGCTTGCCCGCCTCGGCCGCCTCGATCAGCGAGTTGATGATGGGGCTGTCGCCGCTCGTGCGGTAGAGCGTCTGCTTGATCGCCAGCACGTTCGGGTCGCGGGCCGCTTGCGAGATGAACCGCACCACCGGCCGGAACGAGTCGAACGGGTGGTGCAGCAGCACGTCGCCGCGGCTGATCTCGCGGAACAGGTCTTTCTCATCGGTCAGCTGCGGCGGGATCCGCGGCGTGAACCGCGGGTCCTGAAGGTCTTCACGGCCCACCAAATCGGTGAGCGTCATCAGCGACGTGAGATCGAGCGGCCCGTCGATCCGGTAGACCTCGCTGTAGGGGGGCGGATCGGCGCCCTCGGGGGCGTCGCGGAGCCCCTCTTCGGTGACGATCATCGCCAGCAGTTCGTCGTCGAGATCGCTCGACGCCTCGACGCGCACCGCCTCGCTACGCTGGCGTTGGCGGAGACGCGACTCGATCGCGCGGAGCATGTCGTCGCCCTCCTCGTCGAGGAGGTCGTAGTCCATGTCGCGGGTGACACGGAACGCGCCGCTCGTGAGCACCTCGTAGCCGCCAAACACCTCGGGGAGCCGCTTGGCGACGACCTCTTCGACGAGCAAGAAGTCGCTCTTCTGGCCCGGCTCGGTGGGGACGAAGCGCGGCGTCATCTGCGGCAGCTGCACCACGGCGAACATCCGCGCCGGTCCGATCCCCTTTAGGCGGCGGAGCTTAACGGCGAGGTAGAGCCCGCGGTTGTGGAACCGGGGGCTCGGGTGGCTGGGGTCGATCGCCATCGGCGTCAACACCGGCAGCACGCGCTGGCGGAAGTAGCCGTCGACCGTCTTCCGCTGATCGATCGAGAGGTCACTCTCGGAGAGGATCCGGACGCCCGCTTCGGAAAGGGCGGGGCGCACCGAGTGGTTCCAGCAGTCGTATTCGCGGGCGACCAGTTCACGCGTCTTGGCGGCGATCCGCTCGAGCTGGGCGGTCGCCGACAGGCCATCGATGGGCGGGTCCTGCGGCGCCATGGCGCCGAACGCCTGCTCGCGGAGGCCCGCGACGCGGACCATGAAGAACTCGTCGAGGTTCGACGAAAAGATCGACAAGAACTTGGCCCGCTCGAGCAGCGGCGTCGACTCGTCCTGCGCCTCCTCCAACACCCGCGCGTTGAACTCCAGCCAACTCAACTCACGGTTGAGGAAGTGCTCGGGCTGGTACGGGGGAACGGACATCGGACGGCCGGGCCGGAGAATATCGGCTGCCGACGCCGGCGGGGGCGTTCGGGCAGGTTGGGGGATTTGCGCCCATTGTGCCGGCAAGAGGGCCGGTTCTGCAAATGGGCGCCGCGGCGACGCCCCGCCGAACGGGCGTTTACCGGTGAAATGTACTCCCCTGCCCGCGTCGCGGCCGCGAAAAGCGACGAAGCGGAGCCCGCCAACCTAGGAATTTGACCGGCGATTAGGATCAAAACGACCACTGCGGTCCGACCGGCTCCTCGAAATGCCCCTCGGACGGCGCCGCGAAATCCCACCACCTCTGCCGCGAGCCAAGCAGGCGATTTCTCAGTCGCGTCAGGGAGTAACCAAGACCAAACGCCTACGCTGCTGTGACACGATGTCTGCTGCGACACTGGAAAACGTCGAACCTTGCGTTCCAACTACTTGCTTGCACTTCGAAAGCGCAACCAGGTCGCGGACACACTCCAATGTGGTCTGCACTTTTGAATCATCCGATCCACGGTAGTGTAGGGGTTGGCCATCCGCGTAGGTGCGATCCAAGGGGACCATGCGATCGCCAAAGGCCAGGACAGCTTGGTCCGCCAGCGCCGAATCATCGGTACAGACCAGAACAGGGCACGACGAATCGATCCGATTGACTGCCTCGACAAACTTGTCCACGCGTACATTCGAGTGCAGATCCGTGCCACGCATATGGACGCCGATCGCGTCATCAAGTTGGGGCAGGCCATCGGAGAGTTCTCTCACACGTGCCGACCAAGCGAGATGCTTGTGAAAAACCCGACGCGCAGAAGGCGTGATCCCGAGCGAGGCAAGCGATCGTCGATCAAAGAAGTACCCGCCGTACACATAACTATCAGCGATCTTTCTCGATAAGGCTATCTCGGTGATATCGGTAACAACACTATCCCAGGAGACCTGCAGCTGCTCCGTGAGCTCGTACCCCGACCATTCGAGCCGGCCGTCCCAAACCTCTTTGTAGACGCTCCCAGCCGGCATTTCCTCGAGTCGGTCGAAACCATGCGTTTCGAACAACATGTCAAAAGCGTTGTAAGTACCGTCAGAGTAGTACTGATCGGTCCAATCGATGTGCACGGGAAAGCGGAACGCCTTCGCTACGGAAATCGCCGTCAACGCCCCCAGCAAGCGATTGCCGAGCCCGCCTCGACCCTTAACAATCACGTTTCGGATTCGCCCCGAATTCGTTGGGTTTAGGCGAATTCCAATCGCACTGATCAAACTCTTGGCCGTGCTAATCGATGCGTTTAATCCACGATTCGATTCGGATCGCATAAAGGACAGGCTCAGGCTGAGAATTGATGTCGGCTTATCGCGTGGGCTCAAAAGCTCTGGAAGAACGCTCGGGGTCCGTCGCCCCCTGTGCACACGGAGGGTCTTAGAGTCGGGCGCTGCTGAACTCCCCAAGCTAGCTGCGAGTGGCTGCGGCGGTTGAAGAACGATCGACCACAAATAGTCTAATCACCGGGTTGCCCCCGGGCTGAAACGCCGGACGGATAACGCCAAGTCGTGCGCCATCTGCTTGTAGGACTTGCGTCCGGTCGCGATGGTGACGATTCCGCAACTCATGGAGTGACCTCGGCGTTCGGCGGCGAGATAGCTGAGAGGCCCGGTTAGGAAGACGCACGGGAATGCCGGCTTTGTCGCGTCGACCCGCGAGCGCGCCGACGAAAGAGGACTCGGCGGCGCTACGGCCCACGACGCTCTCAGTCGGCCGGCCCGGTAGGCGCGGCGGTGATCTTATCGGGAGTGATGTAAGTCGGCAGGGGGGGGCCAAGCGGCGAGTCGGCGGGGTCGATCGCGGGGCCGATCAGTTCCGCGATATCGACGTCGTCGATCTCTTCCCGCTCGAGCAGGGCCATCGCCAACGCCTCGAGCTTGTCGCGGTGCTTGGTGAGGGTCTGGTCGGCGAGCTCGGCCGCCTCGTTGAGGATGCGGGTCACTTCCTCGTCGATCATGCGCGCCGTGTGGTCGCTGTGGGTGCGGCCTTCCTGGACGAGCTCGCGGCCCAAGAACGGGTCGGCGTGGTCGGTGTGGTACGCCACAGGGCCGATGCGGTCGCTCATCCCCCAGTGGACAACCATCTTCCGCGCCATGCTGGTGGCGTTCTTCAGGTCGCTCGACGCGCCGTTGCTGTGTTCGCCGAAGACGAGGATCTCGGCCGCCCGGCCCGCCATGCCCATGGCGAGGTACGACTTGATCTCGCTCTCGGACATGCTGTGCCGGTCTTCGGACGGGACGTACTGCGTGACGCCCATCGCGCGGCCACGCGGGATGATCGTGACCTTGTGCACACGGTTGTTGTTCGGCACGAGCCAGCCGAGCAACGCGTGGCCCGCCTCGTGGAACGCGGTGACCTGTTTTTCTTTCTCGGTGAGGATGTCCTCACGGGCGTCGCCCATGAGGATCTTGTCGCGGGCGTACTCGAAGTCGTCGGTCTCGACGAACGCCTTGTCCTGGCGGGTCGCCCAGAGGGCGGCCTCGTTGACGAGGTTCATGATGTCGGCGCCGGTCATGCCGACCGTCGCCCGGGCGAGCTTGGCGAAGTCGACGGTGTCGGCGATCGGGACGCCCTTCGTGTGGACCTCGAAGAGCTCCTCACGCCCCTGGATCGTCGGGCGATCCACGGTGACGTGGCGGTCGAACCGGCCCGGCCGCATCAGCGCGGGGTCGAGCACGTCGGGGCGGTTCGTCGCGGCGATGACGATGACGGTCTCGTTGGGCGTGAAGCCGTCCATCTCGCTGAGGATCTGGTTGAGCGTCTGTTCGCGCTCGTCGTGGCCGCCGCCGAGGCCGGCGCCCCGCTGGCGACCGACCGCGTCGATCTCGTCGATGAAGAGGATCGCCGGGGCCGCCTTCTTGGCGGTCTTGAACATGTCGCGGACGCGGCTGGCGCCGACGCCGACGAACATCTGGATGAACTCCGATCCGCTGATCGAGAAGAACGGCACGCCCGCCTCGCCGGCGATCGCCTTGGCGAGCAGCGTCTTGCCGGTTCCCGGTGGGCCGTTGAGGAGCACCCCCTTGGGGATGCGGGCGCCGAGCTTGAGGAACTTCTCAGGCTCTTTGAGGAACTCGACGATCTCTTGCAGGTCTCTCTTGACGCCCTTTAGGCCGGCGACGTCGTCGAAGGTCTTGCCGCCCCCTTCCTCGGCGTCGTAGAGGCGGGCCGGGCTGCGGGTGACGCCCCCCAGCATGCCGCCGCCGACCATCTGGTCGCGGGTCCGCCGGGCGAACGACCAGAGCCAGACGCCCATGCCGATCAGCAGGCCGAGCCAGACGATCGTGATCAGGCCATCGAGGCTGTACTCCTGCTCGACGCGGAAGAAAACGCCCCCGTCGATCAGCTTCTGGCGGAGCCCTTCGTCGAGGCCGCCGCGGCCGATCGTGACGACGAACTGCTTCGGCAGCGGCTCGGCGGGCGTGGCGGACGGCTCGCTCCCGGGGAGCTTGGGCGGCAGCGGCGGGTCCTTGAACTCGCCGTAGAGCGCTTGGCCGCGGATCACCGCCGTCGTGACGTTCTTGGCGTCGACCTGCTCCCAGAAGAAGCGGTAGTCGATCTCCGCCAACTGCGTCAGCGACTGGATCGCCATGAAGCCCAGCCCCAGCGCCAGCACGGCGAGCAGCCACACCGCTTGCGGGGCCGACCGGGGGCCGAGGCGCTTCGACGGGTCCCCCTTCGGAGACTTGTTCGAAGAGTCCCCCTTCGGAGACTTGGTCGAAGAGCCACCCTTCGGAGATTCGGCCGACGGGTCTCCCTTCGGGGGCTTGGCCGTCGAGTCCCCCTTCGGGGGTTTGGCGTCGGGGGGAGACTTCTCGGGCATACCGGAGGGCGACGTACGGGGGGGTGGGTGCGCAGGGGAAGCGACTAACGTGGGCAATCCGCCCTAAACCCTAGACGGCGCCGCCCGGTTCGCCAACTCGCCCCACCGGTTGGCGCGCTGTTGAGATCAACCTTTCCGCGAGACCAACTGACCCTCGTCGTAGGTCTGTTCGATGACCTTGCCGTCGGTCTGCCAGACCTTGGCGGCCCCGTCCTTGAGGCCGTTCTTGAAGTTGAGCTCGGCCCGCTTGTCGCCGACGCGGGTCCACTCGGTGGCGAGGCCTTCCATCTTGCCTTTGACGAAGTTCGTCTCTTGGCGGATCTGCCCGTTGGTGTACCACGTGCGGAACGGGCCATTCGCGACGCCCTCTTCGTAGGTCTCTTCGCGGAGCTTCTGCTCGCCGTCGTCGGAGTAGGTCTCCCAGACGCCGGTCCGCTTCCCCTCGGCGTACTCGCGGCGGGCGGTCAGTTTGCCCTCTTCGTTGAAGACCTTCACTTCCCCGTCGGGGCGGCCCTGCTTGTACGTCACCTCTTTGGCGACCGTCCCGTTGGGGTGGTGGTAGACCCACGTCCCAACCGCCTTGCCGCGGTCGTACTCGCCCGCCACGTAGAGCTCGCCGTTGGAGTAGTACTCCTTGTGCGGGCCGTCGCTAACGACCGTGTCGTCCGAGAACTTGACGATCCGGCGTTCGAACCGGAGCGTGTCGGTTTCCGGAAAGTTCTCCTTCACGACCCGCGACTCGACTTCGGTCGGCGGCGGCGGGGCCTCGCCTTGCGGCAGGTAGATCGGCGGGCCGGTGTACGGCTCGATCGTGGTCGATTCGCGGCGTGATTCGGTCGGCTTCGGCTCGTCCTGGGCCGAGGCGGTCACGGCGAGCGCCAACGACGCCGCCAAGCCGGCGAGCCGCAAGCCCATTCCGGCTGGCCGCAATGGGAACAAAGACACGGAAGAGGAGGTCAACATGAGGGCGGGGTCGGCAGCGGATCGGTAGCGGTCGCCCCGGGCCACGAGGCCGGGGGGCTGGTTAGCCCCGCATTCTACCGCCTGCGGCGGGCGCGTCCACGATCGGCCCCCCGACACCGAGAAATCCCCCCCCGAACTGGCGGCCCCGGCTCGGATTGCACGCCTTACGCCGATTGGGCAGGCCGGGCCGCGGCGGCGTCACGTGCGAGCTGGTTGACGACCTGGTTGACAAGGTTGATCACTCCCCAGAGGTGATCAACCTTGTCAACCAGCGAACCGCGGGGCCTCTCCCCCCAACCAACTCTCTCTTGGAAGAGCTGCCGCCTCTCTTGGGTCGTGTTGAATCACCAAGAACCGTGGCTAGCGCCAAAACGGCTGATGGGGCTAACCCCATCTTCTAGCTCTGACAAGGCACGAGGTCCTTAGAAAGAAGACTTCTCTCCCCTCTCTCCTCTACAACCGTCTCTAACTATCTTTCCTAGACCAACGACCTCCACGACGACCTCGACGCCGGGGGGAGGACACTCCGGTGTCCTTCTCAATCTCAGGGCGACGCCATCCCTGTTTGACCTGTTTGACAAGGTTGATCACCTTTTGGGAGTGATCAACCTTGTCAAACAGCCGAGCCCAACGCGACGCGCTGCCGACAGAAGCGACTGGGGAGCCCTAAGTGGAGGGAGCCCTAAGTGGTAAGCCCTAAATTGTAAGGGGAGCCCTCAGCGTCAGCGCCGGGAGTGGCGCCGGGTACCCGCTTCGACTCCCGGCGCTGACGCTTAGGGCTCCCTTCCCACTTGGGGTCTTCCAAGTTCCCACTTCCACGTTTCATTCTCTACCGTCGCTGGTTGACAAGGTTGATCACTTCCTGGGAGTGATCAACCTTGTCAACCAGCGAACCCCCAGGCGATCCCCCAGGCCCGTGGCTACGAGAGCCGCCAGCCGGGCGGCAGCACGGCGTTCTTCGGCACAACAATCACTCCGTCACGGACGACGCAGCCGTGCTCGGAGTCGTAATCCTCGCGGATGTCGTCGTTCACCACGCGGGCGCCGGCGCCGATCCGGCAGTTCTTGTCGATGATCGCCCCGTCGATGACGGCGCCGGGGCCGATGCCGATCCGCGGCAGCCCCGCGGCGTCGTTCTCCGCCACGCGGGCGGTCGATTCGTAGTAATCCGAGCCCATCAGCACGGTGTTGCGGATCGTCACGTCGCGGCCGATCCGGCAGCGGAGGCCGATCAGGCTGTTCTCGATCTTCGCGCCCGGCTCGATGAAACAGCCGTCGGCGATCAGGCTGCCGTTGATCTGCGCGCCGTCGACCCGGGTCGGCGGCAAGAACCGCGGCCGGGTGTAGATCGGCGAGCTGGCCGAGGCCAGCGCGAACGGCGGGTTCGGCTGGGCCATCTGGAGGTTCGCCTCGTAGAACGAGCGGATCGTCCCGATGTCCTCCCAGTAGCCGTCGAACAGGTGCAGCTGCACGTGCTGCTTGTGGATGACCGACGGGAAGATCTCTTTGCCGAAGTCCGACTGCGAAACGTCGTCGAGCGAGTCGAGCAACGCCTGGCGGTTGAACAGGTAGATGCCCATCGAGGCGAGGCAGTCGCGGCCCTCGCTCTTGATGCCGCGGGCGTCGATCCAGGCGGGGTCGACGGCGGCCAGGTCCTGCTCTTCCTTCGTCTTGGGCTTCTCGACGAACCCGGTGACGCGGCCCGTCTCGTCCGCCTGCATCAGGCCGAGGGCCGAAGCCTCTTTGCGGGTCACCGGCTTGGCGGCGATCGTCACGTCGGCGTTGCTCCGTTGGTGGTCGGCCAGCATCCGCTGGAAGTCCATCCGGTAGAGCTGATCGCCCGACAGGATCAGCACGTAGTCGAACGCCGATTCGAGGATGTAGGTCAGGTTCTTGCGGACCGCGTCGGCGGTCCCCTGGTACCAGTCCATGTCGGCGTTGTCGTCGATCGTCTGCTGGGCGGCGAGGATCTCGACAAAGCCGCCGCTGAACGCGTCGAACCGGTAGGTGCCGCGGATGTGCTGGTGCAGGCTCACCGACAGGAACTGCGTCAGCACGTAGGCGTTGCTGACGCCTGAGTTGATGCAGTTGCTGATCGGGATGTCGATCAGCCGGTACTTGCCGGCCAACGGCACGGCCGGCTTCGACCGGTACCCCGTGAGCGGCAACAACCGCGTGCCCCGCCCGCCACCAAGAATCACCGCAACGACGTTTTTCATAGTTGGAACCGCGAGGACGCCAGCAGCGCCGAGGGAAGAGGAACGTTGATCAAGCAAAATGTGGGAGGCGTCTCCAGACGCCGATTACGGCCACCATTCTCGGTCGAGCATGTCCTGCCGAAGCGGTGACGCCGATGAGAACCGCCACTCGGCCGCCACCTCGACCAAGCCCGCTCGGACAGGATTGTGCTCAATGTACTCGCAGAGCTCTCCCAACTCATCCCTGTTCCGACAATGCCGGTCGTGGAAGCCTTCTTGCCAGAAGGCGCCGCTTTGACCCGTCGTCTTGTTGACTCGACGGGCTGAAAACTTGGAAAGGGCTCCGATCATGGCGGATAGCACGGCGCCCGGCATCAGGCAGACCGCTGCGTGAAAGTGATCGGGCATCACACAGAAGGCGAAGAGCTTGGCCTGATCGGATATCCGCAGGTGCTGCAAGCTATCGATAATCACGGTCGCGTTGCCGGCGTCGGCAAGCAGCGGGCGGCGGTGTTGGACGACCTTGGTGATGACGTAACAGTCCCAAGGTTGAGACACCCTTCCTTGCCGGAGCAGGGACGATCTTCCGGCGGGGTTGGGGGGCGTCGGCATGGGGCGCGTTATCGGCGTCTGGAGACGCCTCCCACATTACTGGTCTGGCACATGACTGGTCTGGAGACCCCTCCCACAGGTTTGGTCAGAAACCTGGCCGTGTGGTGGAGTTGGGGCCCCCTAGCCCTTCACCACAAGGTTCACCAGCTTACCAGGGACGACGATCTCTTTCACGATCGTTTTCCCCGCGATCAGCTCGGCGATCTTCGGGTCGGCCTTCGCCGCCGCGAGCGTGGCGTCCTTGTCGGCGCCGGTGGCGACCGCCACCTTGCCGCGGACCTTGCCGCCGATCTGTACGACGATGTCGACCGTGTCGGTCTGCAGGTGCGACTCGTCGAAGACGGGCCACGGCTCGTAGGAGAGCGTCTCGTTGTGCCCCAGGGCGGCCCACAGCTCCTCGCACAGGTGCGGCGCGAACGGCGCGAGCAGCAGCACCAACGGCTCGAGGCACGCCCGTGGCCGCGTCTTCTCCTTCGTGAAGAAGTTGACGAACTCCATCATCCGGGCGATCGCCGTATTGAACGACAACCGGTCGATGTCCTCGGTCACCGCCTTGATCGTGGCGTGCAGCACCCGCAGCTGCTCGGCGGTCGGCTCGGCGTCGGTCACCTCGTCACAGAGGAGCATCTCCTCAGCCCGGTCGTCGATCATCAGCCGCCAGACGCGGCCCAGAAAGTTCCGCACGCCGGCGACCCCTTCCATGTTCCACGGCTTACTGTCGGGCAGCGGCCCCATGAACATCTCGTAGAGCCGTAGCGCATCGGCGCCGTAGCCTTCGACAACCTCGTCGGGGTTCACGACGTTGCCGCGGCTCTTCGACATCTTCTCGCCGTTCTCGCCGAGGATCATCCCTTGGTTGACGAGTTTGTTGAACGGCTCGGGCGTCGAGACCACGCCACGGTCGAACAGCACCATGTGCCAGAACCGGGCGTACAGCAGGTGCAGCACGGCGTGCTCGGCGCCGCCGATGTAGAGGTCGACCGGCATCCACGCCTTCTCGATCTCCGGGTCGATCGGCGCGTCGGCGTTCTTTGGGTCGAGGAACCGCAAGTAGTACCAGCAGCTGCCGGCCCACTGCGGCATCGTGTTGGTCTCGCGCTTACAGCGGACGCCATCAATCGTGGGGTAGAGCCACTCGTCGGGCGCCTTGTCGAGCGGCGGCTCGGGCCTGCCGTGCGGCTTGAAGTCCTCGAGGTGTGGCAGATCGACCGGCAGGTCCTCTTCCGGCACGGTCCGGATCTGTCCCGTCGGCTTGCCGTCGTCGTCGAGCTCGTGCGCGATCGGGAAGGGCTCGCCCCAGAAGCGCTGGCGGCTGAAGAGCCAGTCGCGGAGCTTGTAGTTGACCGCCTCCTGGCCGACGCCACGCTCCGCCAACCAAGCGGTGATCTTTGACTTGAACTCGATGGTCGGCGTGCCGTCGAAGCCGCCCGAGTTAACGGCGACGCCGGCGCCCGAGTAGACCTGCTCGCCGGCGAGCACCGCCTCGCGTTCGTCATCCGGGGCCGCGTTGCCGGGATCGACGACCGCCTTGATCGGGATGTTGAATTGCTTGGCGAACTCGTAGTCACGCTCATCGTGCGCCGGCACCGCCATGATGGCCCCGGTGCCGTAGCTGATCAGCACGTAGTCAGCGATCCAGACCGGGATCGTTTCGCCACTGACCGGGTTGATGGCGTACGAGCCCGTAAAGACGCCAGTCTTCTCCTTGGCCAGCTCGGTGCGGTCCATGTCGCTCTTGAACGAGGCGGCCTCGACGTACGCCTTCACCGCGTCGGCCTGTTCGGGCGTCGTGAGGCGCTCGACGTACGGGTGCTCGGGCGCGATCACCATGTACGTGGCGCCGAACAGCGTGTCGGGCCGTGTCGTGTAAACACGGAGGACGCCTTCGGCGGGCTTCTCGGCGAAACCGCCGACTTCCGCCGGCAACTGCGCCCCCGCCAAGCAGAAATCGACCTCGGCGCCGGTGCTGCGACCGATCCAGTTGCGTTGCAGCGCCTTCACCCCCTCGGGCCAGTCGAGTTTTTCGAGACCGGCCGACAAGCGGTCGGCGTACGACGTGATCCGCAGCATCCATTGCCGTAGCGGCCGGCGTTCGACCGGGTGGCCGCCCCGCTCGCTCTTGCCGTCGATGACTTCTTCATTGGCGAGCACCGTCCCCAAGGCCGGGCACCAGTTCACCGGCGCCGAGCTTTGGAACGCGAGCCGTCGCTCGTCGACCCACTTGCGGGCGAAGTCCTCGCCCATCGCCTGCACGTCTTCGGGGATGTCGAGCTCGGCGATCGGTCGACCCTTCTGCTGCTCCTTGTCGAACCAGGTGTCGTAGAGCTTCAGGAAGATCCACTGCGTCCAGCGGACGTACTCGACGTCGGTCGTCGCGATCTCTCGGTCCCAGTCGTAGCTGAAGCCGAGCATCTTCAGCTGGCGGCGGAACGTGTCGATGTTCTTCTCGGTCTGGACGCGCGGGTGCTCGCCCGTCTTGATGGCGTGCTCCTCGGCCGGCAGGCCGAAGGCGTCGAACCCCATCGGGTGAACGACCGAGTACCCCTGCATCCGCCACGCCCGGCAGACGATGTCCGTGGCGGTGTACCCCTCGGGGTGCCCCACGTGCAGCCCGTCGCCCGACGGGTAGGGGAACATGTCCAGCGCGTAGAGCTTCTTCGCGCCCTCCTTGGGCAACCGCGGGGCGGCGAAGGTTTTGTTGGCGTCCCAGTGGGCTTGCCACTTCGGCTCGATGGTCGCGGGGTTGTAACGGGGCATCGAGACCGAGTACGGATTGCGGAATTCGGATTGCGGACTGAAAGCAGAGTGACGGCGAGCCGGCGACGTGAGTCGTCGGTGGGGGGGGTACTCACTTCACACCGACGACTACCGTCGCCGGCTCGCCAGAGTCCCGCGATTCTATCGCCGCGGGGCTTGAGCGCAAACCTCGCCGTCCGTTGACCTTCGGTCGCCCCCTGCTTCTACTGGCGGGTCTGGCTTCCGGACCCGGACCCCCAGGGGAGAGGCACGCGCAGTGGATACAACGCCGCAAGAGAAAACCAAGATCGGCCTCGTGGGCCTCGGCACCGTCGGTTCGGGGGTCGCCCGGATCCTGCTGGACCACGGCGACCGGACCGCCCGGCAGGCGGGCCGCGTGCTGTGGCTCGAGCGGGCCAGCGTCCGCGACCTCAAGAAGGCCCGCGACTGCAATCTGCCCGCCGGGGTGCTGACCGACCAGATCGACGCGATCGTCAGCGACCCCTCGATCGATGTCGTCGCCGAGCTGATGGGGGGTGTCGAGCTGGCCCGCGAAGTGATCCTGTCGCTGCTCAAGGCGGGTAAGGACGTCGTCACCGCGAACAAGGCCCTGATCGCCGCCCACGGGCCGGAGTTGTTCGACGCCGCCCGCGAGGCGGGCCGCACCATCGCCTTCGAGGCGGCCGTCGCCGGCGGCGTGCCGATCATCGCCAACCTCACCCAGTGCCTGTCGGGCAACCAAGTCGAGTCGCTCACCGGCATCCTCAACGGCACCTGCAACTTCATCCTCTCGAAGATGCACGCCGAGCACGTCCCCTACTCGGAGGTGATCGCCGAGGCGCAGCGGCTCGGCTACGCCGAGGCTGACCCGGCCATGGACGTCGACGGCACCGACACCGCCCAGAAGCTGGCCATCCTCGCCCACCTGGCGTTCGGCGCCCGGCCCGACTGGCGGGCGATCCCGCGCGTCGGCATCGACACCCTCGACCTAGCCGACGTGCGGATGGCCCAAGAGCTGGGCTACACGATCAAGCTGCTCGGCGTCGCGGAGCTGACCGAGAAGGGCCTTCAATTGTCGGTCGGACCGACCTTCGTCAAGAACGGCAGCCCGATGGCCGATGTCGCCGGCCCGATGAACGCGGTGCGTGTCACGGCCGACGCCGTCGGCGAGTTGTTCCTCCAAGGCCCCGGCGCCGGCCAGATGCCGACCGCCTCGGCCGTGGTCGCCGACCTGATCGACACCGCCGTCGGCCGCACGAAGCTGACATTCCAAACGCTCAAGCTCTGGAGCAACGAGTCGGAGCGTACGCCGGTCGCTGACCAGGCCGACGCCGTCGCGAGGTTCTACCTGCGGATCGACGCGGCCGACGAGCCGGGCGTGTTGGCGCAGATCGCCTCGGCCCTGGCGGCGGAAGGCATTTCGATCGCCAGCTTCCAGCAACAAGCCAGCGACGCCGCCACGGTGCCGCTGGTGCTGATGACGCACGACACCACCGAAGGCGCCGCCGCCCGCGCGTGCACGGCGATCGGCAAGCTGGCGCCTGTGGCGGCGGCGCCGGTCCGGCTGCGTGTCGTCGGCTAGTTCGAAGAGTAGCGAACCACAAAGGAACGACGGAACAAAGGAAGCTGTTTAGCACGAGGGCTGGGTAGTGAGTGGTTTTGAACCTATCTCGGAGGGCGACGAGGCGATTGCCAAGCAAGTCCTCGATGCAGCGTTTCGGGTCCACTCAAAACTTGGGCCGGGGCTACTCGAGTCCGTTTACGAGCACTGCTTGTGTCACGAGTTGAAACGACAAGCCGTTGCCTTCGACCGCCAGCCCTTGCTTGCAATCGACTACGACGGCGAAATCATTGATGCGGGCCTGAGGCTTGATGTGTTCGTCGCTAAGCGGGTGGTGGTCGAGCTGAAAGCTGTAGAACAACTCGCACCGATCCACGAGGCCCAGCTCTTTACCTACCTGAAGCTGACCGGCTGTCGCCTAGGACTCTTACTCAATTTCAACGTCCAGCACCTGAAAGACGGGATCAAACGAGTCGTGCGGTAGCACCCTTCGTTCCTTCGTTCCGTCGTGGTTCAAAACCCTTTCCTTATGAAGTACCTCATCGTCATCCCCGACGGCGCGGCCGACGAGCCGCAGGCTTACCTTGGCGGGAAGACCCCGCTCGAGGCGGCTCACACGCCGCACATGGACGCGCTCGCCAAACGCGGCGTCGTCGCGCGGGCCTGCCACACGCCCAAGGCGCTACCGGCCGGGAGCGAGATCGGCAACCTGTCGCTGCTCGGCTACGACCCGTTCGAGCACTTCACCGGCCGCGCGCCGATGGAAGCCGCCGCGCAGGGGATCAAGCTCGGACCCAATGACTGGGCCGTGCGTTGCAATACGGTCACCGTCGAGGACCAGGGCGACGGTCCCGTGATGGTCGACTTCACCGCCGACCACATCACGACCGAAGAATCGACCGCGTTGCTCAAGACCGTGCAGGAACAAGTCGCCAGCGATCCCAAGTGGAACGGCGCCCTCGAGTTCGTCCCCGGGGTGAGCTACCGCAACCTGCTGATCTGGCGTGGCGACAAGCTGCCGGCGCCCTTCTCCAGCGACACCCGGACCGAGGCGCCGCACGACTGGACCGACCTGACGATCGCCGACGCCCACCCGAAGGGGCCGGGCGGCGGCGTGCTCGTTGAGCTGATGGAGGCGACCGAGCGGCTTTTCGCCGACCATCCGGTCAACAAGAAGCGTGTCGCCGCGGGGCACAAGCCGGCCACCAGCGTCTGGCTCTGGGGCCAGGGCGGCGCGCCGACGCTGCAGCCCTTCGCCGAGAAGTTCGGCCCGAAGGGGGCGATGATCACCGCCGTCGACCTGCTGCGGGGCATCGCCGCACTGGTCGGGTGGGACCGGATCGAAGTCCCTGGCGCCACCGGCTACCTCGACACCGACTACGCCGCCAAGGGCCGCTACGCCATCGAGGCGCTCAGTAAGTACGATATGGTGTGCGTCCACGTCGAGGCCCCCGACGAGGCGTCGCACGAAGGCCGCGCCGACGAGAAGGTCAAGGCGATCGAGGCGATCGACCGCGACATCGTCAGCCCGCTCGTCGAGGCGCTCAGTGAGATGGGCGACCATCGCGTCATGATCAGCCCCGATCACCCCACCTACATCAGCACGAAGAAACACACCCACGGCGACGTGCCGGTCTGTCTGGCGGGGACCGGGATCGAAGCCGACGGCGCCACCGCCTACCACGACAAGACCGCCGCCGCGTCGGACCTGGCGTTCCCCAACGGCTGGGACGCGATGCGCTGGTTCATCGGAAAGGGTTGAACCGCCAAGACGCCAAGACGCCAAGGACGCTAAGGACGCTAAGGACGCTAAGGGGATTATCGTTGCACGAACCTTCCGCTGAAGTCGATCGGCTCGCGAAACTCGTTGTTGACGCGGCCCTCGAGGTACACCGAACGCTTGGGGCTAGTTTTCTCGAGTCGGTCTATGAAAAGGCGTTGGAAGTCGAGTTGGGATTAAGAGGGATTCCATTCCAAAGACAGTTTGAGATCCGACTCGATTACAAAGGGACCCCCGTCGGCGAGGCGATGCTTGATTTTCTTGTTGGCGGCTCGCTCGTCGTCGAACTAAAGGCCGTCGAGGCTCTCCACCCAATCCACCACGCACAAACTATTAACTATCTGAAAGCGACCGGCTACCAACTCGGCCTCTTAATCAACTTCAACGTCCCCTTGTTGAAAGACGGCGTAAAACGCATCGTCCTCACTTAGTTTTACTCTTTCCTTGGCGCTCTTGGCGTCTTGGCGGTTACCCCATGTCACTGATCGTACAGAAGTTTGGCGGCACCAGCGTTGCCGACGCCGAGAAGATCCGCGCCGCCGCCCGTCGCGCGCTCCGCGCCCAGCAACAAGGCGCGCAGGTCGTCATGGTCGTGTCGGCCATGGGGAAGCAGACCGACGTGCTCGTCGACCTCGCCGGCCAGGTGTGTGACGACCCACCGGCGCGCGAGATGGACATGCTCCTCTCGACCGGCGAGCAAGTCTCGGTCGCGCTGATGGCGATGGCGATCCACGACCTGGGCGGCAAGGCGGTCAGCCTCACCGGCGCCCAGATGGAGATCCGCACCGACAGCGCCCACGGCAAAGCGCGGATCCACTCGATCGGCGCCGACCGGATCCGCGCGCACCTCGACGCGGGCCGCATCGTCATCGCCGCCGGCTTCCAGGGGATCGACGTCGATCTGAACATCACGACGCTTGGCCGCGGCGGCAGCGACACCACGGCGGTCGCCCTCGCGGCGGTGCTCGGCGCCGAGGCGTGCGAGATCTACACCGACGTCGACGGCGTCTTCACAACCGACCCGCGGATCGAGCCGGCCGCCCGCAAGATGGACTGCGTGTCGCACGACGAGATGCTCGAGCTGGCGAGCCTCGGGGCGGGCGTCATGCACAGCCGCTCGATCGAGTTCGGCAAGAAGTTCAACGTGCCGATCCACGTGCGGAACTCGGGCGTCTTCACCGACGTGCCCGGCACGATCATCGGCCCGCTAAGCGAGTCGGCCGACCGCGCCGTCAGCGGCGCTGCGCTGACCAAGAACGAGGCGCAGCTCACCGTCGCCGGCGTGCCCGACAAGCCGGGCGTCAGCCTCGCGCTGCTCGAGTCGCTCGCCGCGGCGAACATCTCGGTCGACATGATCGTCCAGAACCGTGGAGCGGACTCGCTGGCCGACATCTCGTTCACGGTGCTCGACACCGACTTGCCGGCGGCCCGCGCCGCCACCAAGAAGGCCGCCGAGATGATCGGCGCCCGTGAGGTCCGCCAGGGCGACCCGGTCTCCAAGGTCTCGGTCGTCGGCCTCGGCATGGCGAGCCAGCCCGGCGTGGCACGCCGGATGTTCCGCGCCCTGGCGAGCGCCGGCATCAACATCCACGCCATCACGACCAGTGAGATCAAGGTCTCGTGCCTCGTCGCGCGGGAGCAAGGGCAAGAAGCCCTCCGCGTTGTTCACCGCGAGTTCGAACTCCACATCCCGCCGGCCACGGTGGCGACCATTGCCGATTCCCTCGCGGCGGCGAAGGAGGCGAAGGTCGCCGACGCCGACGCCGTGATCGCCCGCCTCCAGGGCATGGAGGAGTTGCGGATCGACGGCTGCGACCTCGACACGACGCAGGCCCTGCTCACGCTCCGCAACGTCCCCGACAAGCCCGGGATCGCCGCCGAGATCTTCGAGGCGATCGCCCACCGCGGCGTGCTGGTCGACCTCATCGTGCAGAGCATCGGCCAAGACGGCCTGACGACGGTCGGACTGACGGTTCCTCAGAACGATATCGCCGAGTCGCAGAAGCTCGTCGCCGAGATCGCGGCCAGGTTCGGCGGCGAGGTCACCGCCGAGCCCAACGTGGCGATCCTGTCGGTCACAGGCGTCGGCGTCCGCAGCCATACGGGGGTCGGCACACGCATCTTCCGGGCCCTCAGCGGCGCCGGCATCAACGTCGAATTGATCGGCACCAGCGAGGTGAAGGTGAGCGTCGTCATCGCGGGCGAACACGCCGCGAAGGCCCTGACGGCCACCGAAGAGGCTTTCGCGGATGTCATTGGCTGATGGGCCGGGCGACTTTTTTAAATCCGGCTCCGTCCGGGGCACGTAACGCAGGGATAGGAGAGGGAACGATGGCCGCCAGTCTGCCCTTAGTCCTTGTCGTCGCCGCATTTACTGCAACAGTAGTGGGGTGCGGCCCGGAGCAAAGTTCCGGGCCCCTCGCCGATCCGAAGCACACGCATTATCACCTCCATGCTAGCGACGTGGAGCATGAACATGACCACCAAGAGTTCCTCGCCGGCGCCCACACCCATGGTCACGACCACGCCGCGCTCGACGAGACCTCACGGCAACACTGACGGTTTCACGCTCGTCGAATTGCTGGTGGTGATCGCCATCATCGGACTGCTAGTCGGCCTGCTCCTGCCCGCGGTACAAGCGGCCCGCGAGTCGGCGCGCAAGAGCCAGTGCAAGAACCAGCTCAAGCAGATCGGTCTGGCGATGCACAACTACGAGAGCTCGTTCAAGCGGCTCCCCACGGGCTACGCCTACACCCCCGGCCCCGAAGGTAACGCGCTGGGTCACGGCTGGGCGTCGTTTCTGCTCCCCTTCATCGAGGAGCAACCGATCCACGACCAGATCGATTTCAAGCTGCCGGTCTTCCACGCCGACAACCAGATCGCCCGCGAGACCCACGTCACCACCCTCCTCTGCCCGACCGACACCGTCTCGCCCACCGGCTACATCGAGATGGGCCCCGATCGCTGGGCGATGGGCTGCTACGTCGCCAACTTCGGCCCGCCCGACCTCGACGCCGACCAAGAACAGCGCGACGGCGTCTTCAGCCGCAACAGCGAGACTAAGCTTTCGCAGATCATCGACGGGCTTTCAAAGACCCTCATGGTTGGTGAGCGGGTGAACGGCCCCTTCCGCGCCGGCATCGAGCTCAACAATCACTTCGAGTACGAGACCACCTGGGCCGCCAGCGTCCGCGACATCGATGACCCCACCGACGATCACGGCCATATGACCCTCTTTCAAACGGGCCACACGCCCAACGATGGCCTTAGCGACGACCGCGACGTCTCGGCGTCGCACGAGGGGGTAGCCCAGTTCCTCCGCTGCGACGGCTCGGTCTACGCAATCTCTGAAGACATTGAGTTCGAGGTCTACAACGCCATGGGCACCCGCGACGGCGGTGAGACGCTGGCCGACGATTGACGCCACTCCGCGCCCTCTGATCGACCTCGAGACGAACCCCTTAGCCGACGCGGCGACGGACAATCACCACCGTGCTGGCGAATAGCAGGGAGGCGGTTGTCGAGGGCTCGGGGACAGAAATCGACGTCTCCGCCACGCTGCCGTAAGCGGCGGCCCAAACGGCGTGGTCCGATTGATCGACGTGGCCGCTGCCGTCGAAATCGCCGAGCGTGAACCAGGGAACGTCTTCTCCTTCGTGGTCGCGCCAGAGGGTGTAGTCGGCCGCGTTGACGACGCCGTCGCCGTTGCCGTCGCCCCGCAGCGACGGGACGCCCGAAAGGCCCGTCACCTGCACCAGGACGGTGTCGTTCCAGTAGACCGGCGCGAGGTCGATCCAGGGGAGGTCCCAGGCGACGCTGTCAAAGACGCCGGAGACCGACGTCGCCGAAGCGATCGCGAAGAGATCGCCCACCTCGAACGCTTCCGCAAGAAACGCCGGCGAGAGGGTCAGCGACAAGTCGCCACCGACCACCGCTTCGCCCGCCACACGCAGCCAAGACGGAACCGCATGATGGCGTGCGACGGCGCCCAGTGTGACCTCGGTCACCGCGTCGTCGCCCAGTGTCAGCGAACCCGTGACTCGGAATTGATTGTCGGCGTTCTGAGTGGTGAGGCGGCCCTCGATTGTGACGTCGCCTGTCACGTCGCCCCAACCTTCGATCGAGCCGGCGCCTTCCACCAGCAGTGACTCGGCCTCGATCTCTCCGCCAGCGATCTGGATGACGCCCGAGTTGGTCCAAGGCCCGCCGACGACGTAAAGTCGCCCGTCTTCGGTAATCGTCGTGCCGCCGCGGGTCTCCAGGCTGGTCACGTTGAACGTGATGCTGTCGGTCCAGGCGTCTTGCTGGAACTCGGGATAGCCAACAGAGATGGCGCCTTCGACGGTGAGGGCGTTCGCGTTGACGGTGCTATTGGAGTTGTACCTGGTGGACGAGACGAGGCTGACCGACGATGGCAGCGTGTAGGCCGCGTCGAGGAACGTGTACCGATCGCTGATGAACCGGCCCGTCCCGCCGCCTAGCGTTGTCGTCCCGACAATCGACGACCCCGCGTCGAAAGTGACGCTCCCGGTGATCGACCCGCCAATCTGCAGCACGCCTCGGACCGTTCCGCCAGAGAGATTTCCATCGACGCGGCTGTCGATCAACGTCCCCGACGTGGAGACCGAACCGGTCGCCCAGATGCTGTTGAACACACCGGCGCCCAGATTACCGCCTGTCAGTTTGACGCCATCTAGATCGACGTTGGACAGACTACCCCAGGTCTTCAGGCCGAAGGGGCGTCCCTCGTGCGTCCCGACGATAGAGCCGTTCTCGATCCTACCGCTGTGGAGTGTCCACTGGGTGTTCGGCCAGGCGTTGAGGTCAAGCGTTTGACCTTCTAAGTCCAAATAACCGCGAGGCGCACTGCCAGTAGAGCGTCCGATGTCGATCGCCTCGGGAGTCCCCGTAAACATCCCCTGGAGCGTGGCGAAAGTTGTCGAGTGCTGCAGCACAAGACGCCCGCCATTCATCTGGATGGCGCCGGATGCCGTCCCGGGGGTTTCGATCTGCAATTCACCCGAGTTGACGACGATCCCGCCCGTGTTGGTCCAACTGTCGTCGAGTTCGAGACGACCCCCGTCGAGCACCGTTGGCTGCAAGAGGGCCGACTGCTGCTCCAGCCGCAGGATACGACCGGCGTCGAGGGTGGCGGCGACATCGAGGCTCGCATTCCGAAGCGTCTGCTTGCTGGTCGTCGCCGGCAACGCGGCGCCAGTGAGCGTACCGTTCTCGATCCAGGCGGGATTGAACTCGAAGTTGGAGGGCAAGACCGTGGGGTCCAACACGCCCCCTTCAAGATCGATCCCCGCGCTGCTGAAGGCGACCGACGCGGCGCCCGTGATCGGCAGCGTCGTCAACTCGCTGGCGGTGTAGGTATTGCGTCCTAGATACGTGCGAAGAAAGACCGCTCCGCCCGTGGAGTCCACCGGCACGATCCCCTCGGGCGTGATCCACAGCTCGCCGCCGGGCTGGAGCTTCAGCGGGGCGGCGGTGGTGGCCGATGTCTCGGGCAGCAGCCACACCTCGGCGCCGTCGCCGACGACAAGCGGCCGGTTGAAGTGCGGCGCCCCGGTCAGTGTCAGCTTGCCCCCGGCCCCCAACTCAACGTCGCCCACGGCGCCGTTGAACGAAGCGGAGAAGCTGTCGCCCCCCGACACGCGGATCAGCCCCTCGTTGCGGAAGCCTTCGACATAGAACCAGCCGTCGGCGGTTTCGGCGAGGATCGTCCCTTCGTTGACGACCACGCCACCGGTGTCCCAGTCGTAATACTGGTTGAGGAGGCGGACCGATTCGCCCATCGACCGGACCGTGACATCGGGGCCGATCGTCAGCTCGTACCCGAGGCTCTCGTAGTACAGAACGTCATAGTTGAAGCCCGAGCTCTCGGGCTTGCCAGAAACGAGCCGCCATTCGCCGACGCCCCCGAGCTCGGCGCCGGCGTAGAAAGCGCCAGCGGCAAAGCTGATCGCGCTGTTCTCCAGTATCAGGTCGCTGCTCACCACCAATGTCCCGCCAGCCGTGAGGTCGGTGGCGAGCGTCACGTCCTGCAGGGTGACGCCGCGGGTGGGCCCGGTGACGATGACGCCCTCCGGCGACGCGCTGAGCCTGGTCTTATAGAGTTTGCCGCCATCGTCCAGCAGTAGCGTCCCGGTAGCGACGTGCAGTCCGTTGTAGGCCGTGAGGGTCGAGTCCTGGACGACCTTGAGGGTCGCGTCGTGCGAGTCGATCACAACGCTATCGACGTCGATATAGCGGCCTGAACCGACGGGCGAGTCGCCCGCTTTGGAGAGCGTCACCACATAGGGGCCGCCGACGGCGCCGATCGTGACGTCGTACTTCGAACTGAAACTCGGTGAGCCGTTGTCGGGGAAGTTGGGCGAGGACCAATTATCCGCCGCCGCCCATTCGCCGCTCACCGGCGCGAGCCAATCGGCGTTGGTCGCCAGAGCTGCCGTGGCCCCGCAACCAATCCCCAGAGCCAAGAAATGGCGGAAAATGTTCATAATGGGATGAGAAAAAATGACAGCGACCGCACGGCGTCACCAACAACGACGGCGCGCTGTGAAGGGCCTCGCTTTGCAGATACGTCGAGCCGAGTATCGCCCAAGACGCCGGCCCATGAAACCTTCCGCCGCCACCCATCCAAGGGATTCTGAGACGCGATCGGGGGCCAGACGCCATCCCAACCGGGCTACCTCACCAAAGCTCTGAGCCGATAAAAAACGGGCCGAATCGAACCTTGGAAAGCCGCCCGCATCGACAGCTACAGCCCCGGCGGCAACGGGGGGGTTGGGAATAGTCGATGCGATTCTTCGAGCGATTCTAGGAAAGCTGCCAAGTCGCCCAAGTCTGTGTCGTTGAGGCCCAGGGGACGCAGGTGGGGCGACTTCGTTGGCGCCGGCGTGGCGTAGGTCTCGCCCTCGCGGACGCGGTCGTTGGGCATCCCCGCGTTGTAGAGCCGCAGCACCTCGTCGATATCGAACAGCCCGCTGTGCATGTAGGGCGCGGTGCGTGTGACGTCCCGCAACGACGGCGTACGGCTCGCCCGTCAGCCTGTGGCGCGACGATGTGATGCTCTTCGCCGAGGGAGACGCCATCACCGACGGCCCGCTCACCGGTTCTTTCTACGACCGTTTCTCCTGGCCCACCCTGACGCCCGACGGCGTCGCCCGCTGGACCAGCGACTACGCCGCTACCAGCGGCGGCCCCGTGGTCGGCGGCGCTCTATTCAGCGACTCCACGGCGCAAGATGTCCTGCTCAAGACCGGCGACTCCGTCGCGGCCGGCCTCACGATCGACGCCGGTTTTCTCAGCAGCAATCTGGCGTGGTCGCAGCTTGGGTCGAACTACCTGACGACGGTTTCCGTCGTCGCTAGTGAGGAGGTGGTCATCCTCAACGGTCAAGCCGTGTCGGTTGCCGGCGGCGGCCTGCTTCGTGAGAACGATCCGATCCCCGCCCAAGCCGGCGGCCTCGCCAACGAAACCTGGGCGCTCGGGAGCCTCTATGAGGTCAACGAGGCGGGCGACTGGGCCTCCTCGGCGTCGGTGCGGCTGGCAGGCGAGTTCAACACGACGGCCGACCTGATCGTCGTCAACGGCGTGATCCGCTACCGCGACGGCGACGTGATCGATGGCCACACGCTCAGCGGGCTCCCCTCCGACATCAGCCTCAACGACCGCGGCGACGTCGCGTTTGTGTGGGATAACAAGGTGTTTCTCAACGACAAAATTATCGCTCAGGTAGGCGACTCGGTCGACACGAACGGCGATGGCGCGGGCGACGTTGTGATCAACAACCTGTTCGATGTCGATCTGACGAACCTTCCGTCCGCCGAGGGCGATGGCTCGCCGCTTCTCTATCTAGGCGCACGGGTGACCGGCAGCCGCAAGGTGATCCTCCGCAACACGCCGGTGACGCTCGCCGGCGACTACAACGGCGATGGCGTCGTGAACGCGGCCGACTACACCGTCTGGCGTGACACCGAAGGAACTTCGTTGTTGCTGGGCGCCGATGGCGACGGCGACAACACCGTCAACACGGCGGACTACGGCGTCTGGTCGGCGGCGTACGGAACTTCCGTGGCGCCGTCGATCGCGATTCCCGAGCCGTTGGCGGTGGCGTTACTCGCCGCGCTGCTCACGCCCCTCGCCTGCCGGCGATAACGCGTTGCACCGAACCGAAGGCGAGCCTGCGAGCGACGCTGTCGTGAGTCGCCAAACGGAGACCGACGGCGCGCAGCAGACAACTCGTTCCGCGGCGCCGTGACAACCGGGCTGGAATCGACGAGAGAAGCGGCCGGCCGGCGTCGCCGACGGGGTGCATCGACCTGGGGTGATGCAAACCGGGGACGCGGCCGCTGGCCGGATCGCTACTTCTTACGGTGGCGGATCTTCGCCCGCATCCGCCGCTTCTTGCGACCCTGCTTGCGGCGACCTTTGCCTGACTTCTTCGTACCCAAGTTTCAACCAGCTCCGTGGGTGGCGTGGCTCTCCGCGGTGCGGGGCCTCGCCGAGTGATGGCGGTGTGGGGGCGACGACAAGTGCCGCCCGCGAGCCCCGTATCGTAGCGGCCCCGCCGCAGAAGCCGCAAGTGCCGGTCGGCGGTTTGCTCCGCGCGGTCTACGTCCTGCGCGGCGAGCGGCCTCGGTCAGCCGCCCGATCCCATCTGGCGGTTGATCCAGGCGTCGAGTTCCGCCAAGTCCGCCTCGGGGGGCGACTCGAGGTCGGGCCGCAGCCGCTCGGCGCCGCGGGCGTAGACGTGGTGCACCTCTCTGGCGGGTTTTTCGGTGTTCCAGTGCACCAGCACCCGCACGCACCGTTCGAGCGACCCCGGAACACTGATCTCGTAGCCACACAGCAGCGGCACGCCGGACCAACCGAGCTGTCGCGCCGCCAGCGCCGGAAACTCGGCGTCGAGGTCCTTGGTGACCGTGAAGATCACGCTGGCGATATCCTGCGGCTCGATCTCATTGCGGCGGATCAACAAGGCCAGCAGCTGGCGTGTCGCGGTGAGGAGGGCCTCCCGCTCGTTGACGTCGACGGTAGTGGCGCCTCGAACGCCGCGGCAAGGCATAGTCAGTCGGGGGGCAACAGGAGACGGGCAACAAAGAGCTCGAGAAGAACTCGGAGCGTCTCTGCACAGGCTAGTCCGCCGGCGGGCAATGAGGTAGCGGCGCCGACTCGTTCGAATCTCCCAGGCTCAGCGGACCTCGATAAGCCACGGGGAAAGGGAATCTCCCCCGCTAACGTGAGCTCCTCTCCGGCGAGACATCTCAAGCGTCTCCGAGGAAGAGAACCGGCCGCGACCTTGCCGGATGCCTTGCCTGGAGAAACGCAGAGGCCCTCTACCGGGGCGAATTCGCGATCTCCGGAGCTTTTTCAACTTGAGTCGTTGACAGGCCGCAGCCGAAGGTTAAGATTCCGCTCCCGCTGGTGAAGGAAGCCGACCTCTTCGGAGGTTGGCGGAGGTCGCCAGAGGGTTTGCGAGGTCGGCTCGGATTCAACCCCGAGCCAGCTCAGCAAAAAAATCTCCACGACTCCCATTGACGACCCAAGGGTCTTCCGGGATAGTGGGGGGCTCGCAGCAAATGGCAGCGAGAACCGTCAGCGGCCAAGTCAACGCTCGGTGAGTCAAGGCCTTCGGGCCAACCCCTCACGGGCATCGACCGATCCGCTGGCGTCAAAAGCGTTCTTTGACAATTTGGTGAGTGACCTCCTTTAATTTAGTCAAGACCGATGAGGTCGGCTGAATTTGAGGCGTTCGGAAGTCATGCGGAGCGAAGCGACTTTGTTCGTGGAGCGATGGATGACGGAAGGCGTCTCTGCAACGACCAAAGTTTAAGAGTAAGTAGCCAACCAAGCTACTTCAAGAAATGGCTCTTATCTCGTGGCCGTCGTCTCTTCGGAGGCGGTCGATTACGAGTAAGCATACATCAATTGAAGGGTTTGATCCTGGCTCAGAATGAACGTTGGCGGCATGGATTAGGCATGCAAGTCGAGCGAGAAGGTTCTTTTGCTTGCATTAGAACTGGAAAGCGGCGTAAGGGTGAGTAACGCGTAGTTACCTGCCTCCGGGTCCGGAATAGCTGCGGGAAACTGCAGGTAATGCCGGATAATATCTCAGGATCAAAGGTGAGATTCCGCCCGGAGAGGGGACTGCGTCCTACTAGCTTGTTGGTGGGGTAATGGCCTACCAAGGCTTCGATGGGTAGCGGGCGTGAGAGCGTGGCCCGTCACACTGGGACTGAGACACTGCCCAGACACCTACGGGTGGCTGCAGTCGAGAATCTTCGGCAATGGGCGAAAGCCTGACCGAGCAATGCCGCGTGCGGGATGAAGGCCTTCGGGTTGTAAACCGCGAAAGTGAGGAGGAAGGACCTGCGAAGAGCAGGTTTTGACCGATCCACAGTAAGGACGGGCTAAGTTCGTGCCAGCAGCCGCGGTAACACGAACCGTCCAAACGTTATTCGGAATCATTGGGCTTAAAGGGTGCGTAGGCGGCGTTTTAAGTCGGGTGTGAAATCCTTCGGCTCAACCGAAGAATGGCGCCCGATACTGGGATGCTAGAGGGAGACAGGGGTGAGCGGAACTGATGGTGGAGCGGTGAAATGCGTTGATATCATCAGGAACACCGGTGGCGAAAGCGGCTCACTGGGTCTCTTCTGACGCTGAGGCACGAAAGCCAGGGTAGCGAACGGGATTAGATACCCCGGTAGTCCTGGCTGTAAACGATGAGCACTGGGTCGAGGACTCCCCCATAGGTTCTCGGCCGTAGCGAAAGTGTTAAGTGCTCCGCCTGGGGAGTATGGTCGCAAGGCTGAAACTCAAAGGAATTGACGGGGGCTCACACAAGCGGTGGAGGATGTGGCTTAATTCGAGGCTACGCGAAGAACCTTATCCAAGCCTTGACATGTACGGATGCTGCCTGTGAAAGCAGGTTAGTTGCCTTCGGGTGAAACGTGCACAGGTGCTGCATGGCTGTCGTCAGCTCGTGTCGTGAGATGTCGGGTTAAGTCCCTTAACGAGCGAAACCCTTGTCTCTAGTTGCCAGCGCGTTATGGCGGGGACTCTAGAGAGACTGCCGGTGTTAAACCGGAGGAAGGTGGGGATGACGTCAAGTCCTCATGGCCTTTATGGCTTGGGCTGCACACGTCCTACAATGGTGCGTACAGAGGGAAGCAAGCTCGCGAGAGTTAGCAAATCCCAAAAAGCGCACCCCAGTTCGGATTGCAGGCTGCAACTCGCCTGCATGAAGCCGGAATCGCTAGTAATCGTGGGTCAGCATACCACGGTGAATATGTTCCTGAGCCTTGTACACACCGCCCGTCAAGCCACGAAAGTGGGGGGGGCCTAAAGTCGCTAAGCGAACCTTCGGGACGCAGGCGCCTAGGGTCAACTCCGCGATTGGGACTAAGTCGTAACAAGGTAGCCGTAGGGGAACCTGCGGCTGGATCACCTCCTTTTCTAAGGATACTTAGAACTGCCAACCAGCGATGGTTGACAGAATAATTGGGGCGGTCTTGGCCGAATAAAGAAGGTCGATCGAGTCCACAAGACGAGATCAACTCACCAAATTGCATTGATAGACCCGGCGTCAGGGATTGCCACCTGACGCCGGGTTTTTTTATGCGCTCTGCTCTTGCTTCCGGTCCCACTTCCCTGAAAGAATGCTCCCCAGCGGCTGGTCCAGGCGGCTCCCGATTCGTGACCAGACGCACAGGCATGGAAGCCATACGTTGGAGAACTGCTATGAAGCTCGGGTGGGTACCACGACGCTGGATCGGGCTGGCTCTGCTGTTTGCCGCCGTCCTCACAGGACGCTCGGCGCTACTGCTGTTCGCCGCCACTCCTAATCCGTCGGTGATCGGTGAGACCGCCGTCATCACCGAAGTCAGCACCGGAGTCGAGTACGAGGCCCGCGTCGATACCGGCGCCGCCGTCAGCTCGATTCATGTCAATCCCAGCGACGTCGTCATCGTCGATGAGTCGCCCCAGCCGATCGACAACGTCGATAAGCTGGTCCGCCTACGCCTCGACAACGGGGAAGGGCAGAAGGCCTGGGTTGAAACCAAGATTGAAGAGTACGCCGAAGTGCGGAGCGCCAACGGCGCCGAGCACCGGTACCGCGTTCGGTTGCCGCTGCAGTGCGGCGACGTTCAGAAAGTTGCGGTCGTGAACCTGAACGACCGGTCGACCATGCGTTACCGCTTGCTGCTCGGCCGTGACTTCTTGAGGGACGACTTCCTAGTGGATGTCGCCCACGGCGGTGCAAAGCCGCTCTGAAAGCGGCGGCCCCTTTCGGCGTTGCGATCAACCATTTACTAAGAGGCGCCGCCCCCGGGCTGGCGCCTCTTTTTTTCGTACCTACGCCGTCTAGACGGGGTTCGCCCTCCCAAGCGATCTCTCATTTTTCGGCGCGAGGCAGACCGTCGACAACGAGGGGAACTCGAACGGCAAGTAGGGGTTAGAGGGCCTTGATTCACCCTGGAATGTCCTGGAAATCGCCCTCGCTACGGCTTTCCGTAGTTTTCTCGGGCGAGAATCGGCTGTCCGTGCGTCCCAAACGACCACGGCGCACGTTCCCGCGACGTAGAATAGAGGCATCACGCCGCACCGGATTTAGCGGCCCACCGATTCGGGAGGACCATTCACATGGGCAACCACCGACTTTGGATGCGGGGGGGATTGGCCCTCCTCGGTATCTCGGCCATCGGCACGGCGATGATCGCCTGGGCCAATCGGCCCCCCTCGACCCCGGCTACGATGACGATTGGCCCCGTGGCTCAGATCACGGAAGTCTCGTCGGGCGTCGATTTCCTCGCACGTGTCGATACCGGCGCGGCGGTTAGTTCGATCCATTGCTCTCCCGACGATTGCAAGATCGAAGACGCCGCCGAAGACCCCCGGGAGAACATCGGCAAGGCGGTCCGTCTGCGGGTTGAGAATCGCGACGGCCAGCGGGCTTGGATCGAGACCAAGATCGACGATTACGCCGAAGTCCGCAGCGCCAACGGCGCCGAGCACCGCTATCGGGTCCGGCTTCCGCTGAAGTACGGGACGGTCAACAAAGTCGCGATCGTCAATTTGAACGACCGCTCACGGATGACTTACCGGATGCTCCTGGGACGCGACTTCCTCGCCGGCCACTTTGTCGTAGATGTCTCGCAGAGCCGCCTAAACCGGTCGCTCTGAGCGAGGTGAACTGGCGCCGCCGCGGAATCTTTCGATAGGCTGCGGCGATCGCTCGGCCCCCTCTGCGAGGCGGCTCCGACTCGTCCCGACAGCCCCGCCGAATGAAAGGTCTCCGACAATTTCTCCGCGAGACTTGGTGGGTCTTCGCGACCGCGATCGTGGCGTCGATCGCCGCGGGGTATTTCTCGGGGATCTGGCTCTACTACGTCTTCTCCCCCGTCCTGGTCGTGATCGCGGTCTACATGGCGGCGGTCCGGTACGACGGCGACGGAAACCTCCGGGAACAGCAACGGCATCGGTGAAAGCGCAGCCCCCTGCGCAATCGTGATATCCGTTGCCGGTGAAATCGGTCGAACCGCTGCCGCCGTCCCCCTTCAGTTGCGGTGAGTCCACGTTGGCCGCGCTTCTCCGGCGCCTCGTGGGCTAGATTTTCAAAGAGGGGGTCGGCCGCCAAACTCCGGCGCCCACCCCACGATTTCACTTCCATTTTCGGATCGTCTCGGCAGTTGTCGCGGCGGTTTGTTCCCCCTGTATCGGAGATACGCGTGGTTGGGCTGCGAGCTTCGTTCGCTGTACTCGGCATGGCGTTGGCGTTTTCGACGACGGCGACGCGGGCCGATTCGCCCGCGATTGTCTTCGTCGTGGATGCCTCGGGGAGCATGGGGCAAGCCCTCGACGGCGATCGCAAAATCGACACGGTCAAGTCGGCTTTGACGGACCTCGTTGCCGGCCTCCCCGCGGAGACGCCGGTAGGACTCGTCGCTTTCGGCCACCGTTGGAAGGGACGCTGCGACGATGTCGAGATTCTCACGCCCCTGCTCGACGGAACCTCTGAGCGGGCGCCACTGCTGCGAGCGATTGACGGTCTTGAAGCCCACGGGAAGAGCCCCCTCGAAGCGGCCCTCCTGACCGCGGCGGACCATCTCCTTGAGCTGGGCGACTCGGCGCGGGTCATCCTGATCGCCGACGGCGAAGCGACCTGCGGCGCCGACCCGGTCGAGACGGTCGAACGCCTGCAAGCGGCCGGCAGTCATTTCGCAATCGACGTGGTGGCCTTCGGCGCGACCGCGACCGCAACGTCCAAGCTGCACCAGATCGCCCAGGTGTCGGGCGGGCGACGCCTTGAGGCCGAGGGGGGCGGGTCGCTGCTCGCGACGCTCCGCCAGCTCGTCACCGAGGCGACGTCGACCGGTGAAGCCGACAGGGGACTCGCCGCCGCCGACCGACGGCCCGGCATTGGCAAGCTGGCGGTCTCGATGCCGTTCGACGCCAAGCGGAGCCTCGATTCCCTCCGGGTCTCGCGGATTACGGATGGAAAGCTTGTCAAGTCGATCAGCACGCCCGACTCGGTCTCCAACCACAACCTGCTCTCCGGGAGCTATCGGTTGACCGCGTTTTTCGCGACCCCCAGCTATGGCGAGCCGACCCCGTCGGACCTCGGCTCGATTTCCATCGAGAAGGGGAGGCGGGTTGAGGTCGAATTGGGGGCCATCGCGTTTTACGTCCCGGCATTGAACCCCGATCCGCAGATGATCGGCCTCGAAACGACGCCGCCGTTTCCGATCGACGCGGTCGAGGTGCGGCGTTCGGGGACCGGCGCATGCGTTGTCCGGGTGCTGGACAACGACAACGGCGAGTACAACTTCCTCGACAAGCCGATCCTCCCCGGGGTTTACGACATCGCCCTCCAGTACAAGGGCGTTGAGGGGCCGACCACCGTGGCGGAGCAAGTGGTCGTCCGTCCGGGACGGACAACGACCGTCACGATTGACAGCGGCATCCGCTTTCGGTCCCTCGAGGCGCCGATCCTTGCTTGGCGGTTGCTGCGTCACACCGAGTCCATCGCCGACGCGACGGAAGACGGCCCGACGCCTCCCGTCGGACGCCAACTGGCCCTCGAGGTCCGCACGACGACCGACATCGGAAACCGCTTGTGGCTTCCCTACTTGGTCCGGCCGGGAGTCTTTGACATCGAGGTCACGCTGCCGGGCAGGGAAGGGCCGCTGTTGATCGCCGAGGAAGTCACGATCGCGCCGGGACAGATCTTGCCGTTCGATTGCGGGATCTGAGTCCGCTCTGCTCAACAACGTGACACCAGCCACGCCAACACGCCGCCGAGCGCCAGGGCGAGGCCGCTCACGACAAGCAGCGGCGCCGGCGCCGTGGCGACATCGACTTGCTCCAAGCCGTTGCTCAGGTTCATCCCCAGCACGGCGGCGAGCGTCGCCAACGGGAAGAAAAACGCCACGAGTAGGTTGAGCCGGTGCGCGGCCGCGGCCTGATGCCGAGCCGACTCGGCTTGTTCCTCGGCCCGCCGCGCGACGACAAAGTCGAGCGATGTCTTGGCCTCTTTCTGCATCAGGTCGAGCCGTCGGACCAGGGCGTACGCGCGGTCACGCATCAGCAGCAGCAGCCGATCGTCGTCGGCCACCAGGCGGGACTCTTCCAGCACGGTCGAGAGGTTGTTCGCCGAGCGCGTCATCGGACCGAGTTCGGTGAGGATGTCGAAATAGTCCTCGGCCGCGGCGGCGCCATCCTCGAGCGTGTCGATCTCGGTCGCCATCCGCTCGTACTCGCTGAGGAGTTCGGCGATCGCCGGCTCGGAGTGCGTCAGCCCGGCCGGCTTCCACTGCCCCTGCGGATTCCGCCAGAAGAGCCGGCCGACGCGGTGGTCTTCCCCCGATCGGGGCGGCGCGTGCAGCACCAAGAGGAGATGCCCATCGGCCTGGACCATCCGCTGACGCCCCACGTCGTCGCCGAGCCGCTCACGGAATTCCTTCGGGACGTCCCAACTCGGCGGCAGCAGCGGGCAGGCGTTGCCGAGGCGGGGGGCGGACAGGGAGTTGGCCATGGGCGATCAATCCGAAACCGGCGGCCCGCGTCCGAGAATGCTCGGCGTACGGCGTCCGCTCTGATAAGATTCTGGCCTAGAAACCCCCGAGACGGAACCGATGAAGGTGGCTGAATTCCGTGCGGCGATCGCCGCCAACCCCGATTGCTCGCTGCGTGTCGAATTGGCCGATGGCGCCGCGATCGCCGATCACTTCCACGTGACGGAGGTCAGCGCGGTCACCAAGGACTTTGTCGATTGTGGCGGCGTGCGCCGCACCGAGGTGCGTTGTGGCTTGCAGACGCTTGTCGCAGGCGACATCGACCACCGGCTCACAACGACCAAGCTGGCGAAGATCCTCGCCCTGGTCGAGCAGCTTGATTTGCCTGAAGACGCCGTCGTGGAGGTCGAACACCAAGAGCGGAGCGTCTCGATTGACGTGGTCGACTCGGTGGTGCGCCGCGGCGAGACGGTCGTGATCCGCTTGCGGCCTAAACAGACCGCCTGTCTCGCCGAGGACGCTTGCGGCATCGGCGGGCTGCCCCAATTGACGACGCTCGGCTGCGGCGACCGCCCCGGCTGTTGCTAAGAAACACTCTCCTCCCAGAATCTTCTCCATGCACAACCTAGTCATCCTCCTCGTCTCCTTGGTTCTGCTCGGGGCGCCCCTCGCCGCCCGCGCCTACGAACCGACGCCCGAGAACCTGGCCGCGCGCGAGTGGTTCCAGGACGCCAAGTTCGGCGTCTTCCTCCACTGGGGCGTCTACAGCGTGCTAGAGCGCGGCGAGTGGGTAATGAACATCGAGAAGATCACGGTCGCCGACTACGAGCCGATCGCCGAGCGGTTCAATCCGACCGAGTTCGACGCCGACGCCTGGTGCCGGCTCTTCAAAGCGGCGGGCGCCAAGTACGTCACGATCACGTCGAAGCACCACGACGGCTTCGCGATGTGGGACTCGAAGGTCACCGACTGGGACATCGTCGATCGCACCCCCTACGGCAAGGACGTGCTCAAACAACTCGCCGAGGCGTGCAAGCGACACGACCTCAAGCTGTTCTTCTACCACTCGCAACTCGACTGGCGTCACCCCGACTACTTCCCGCGGGGCCGGACCGGTCAAACCGCGGGGCGGCCCGACGAGGGCGACTTCGATAAGTACGTCGACTTCATGAACGCCCAACTCAGCGAGCTCCTCGGAGGCGAGTACGGGGAGGTTGCCGGCATCTGGTTCGACGGCTGGTGGGACCAGCAATCGAAGAACTTCAAGGAGACGAAGGACGCCCCGGTCAAGCAGACCCGCATCGACTGGCGGCTCGACGAGACCTACGCGCTGATCCATCGGCTTCAGCCGGCGGCGCTCATTGGCTCGAACCATCATGTCGAGCCCTTCGCCGGCGAGGACTTCCAGATGTTCGAGCGCGACCTGCCGGGGCAGAACAAGGGCGGGTTCAGCCCCGACGCCGTGATCGGCCAGCTGCCGCTCGAGACGTGCGACACCATCAACGGCGCCTGGGGCTACAACGCCGGCGACCACCGCCACAAGAGCGTGTCGCAACTCGTCGGCTACCTGGTCCGCGCCGCCGGCCTGAACGCCAACCTCCTCCTGAATGTCGGCCCCAAACCCGACGGCACGATCGACGACGTTTCGGCCGAACGGCTACGCGGCGTCGGCGAGTGGCTCGACCAGTATGGCGAGACGATCTACGGCACGCGCGGCGGCCCGATTTCACCACAAGCGTGGGGCGTCACCACAGCGAAGCCCGGCACGATCTATGTGCACCTACTCAAGAGGCCGGACGCCGACGGGGAGGGTTGGACGACGCTCGCCGGCGCCGGCGAGCTGAGCGGGCGAGCCCTCAAGGTGTTTGAAGGTGGCGAAGCGGTTGAGAGCCGCGCCGGCGACGATGGTTCGCTGGCGGTGCGTCTGCCGCAAGCGGACAGTGAGGCGATCGACATGGTGCTCGTCGCCACCGGCGATTAGCGAGTCGACCGACGCCTAGCGGTGTGTCGCCGAACACGCTCCGAAACTGAGGCCGTAGCGGTAAGATCGCCGAACGCAGCCACACCGTGAACAAGTACCGATTTGTACTCCCGCAGGGAACTCGACGCATTGCTCAGTAGGGCCGAGAAGTCAGTCAACGCTGGCAGAGGCAGCCAACACCGAAGTAGCCACAATTACCCAACCGCCCTGGACCTAAACAGACTTCGACTGCCATGGATTCCGCATTCCTGGAACGACTGCTTTACGAAGACGAGAGTGCTACGCTCGACTTCAAAAGGGAGCAGTACAAATTCGCCAAGGCATCGGAGGAAGAAAAGTCTGAACTGATAAAGGACATCCTTGGTTTCGCCAATGGGTGGCGTCGATCGGATGCCTACATTTTGATCGGCGTGGAAGAGGCGATTGGTTGCCGCAGTAATGTCGTCGGCATTAACGATCACTTGGCCGATCACTCTCTTCAGCAATTCGTCAACAATCTCACCAACAAACCGGTCCAATTCGGTTACGCAACTGTTCCTATCGAAGGGCTCCAGATCGGAGTCATTCGTGTCGAGCTACAGGACCGCCCAATCTATTTGAAGAAGGACTTCGGCAAGCTCAAGAAGGGGGACGTCTACGTCCGCCGAGGAAGTTCCACCGATCCCACGAAGCCGGCCACGCCCGACGAGATTGCACAGATGGGGAAGGCAGCAAACGCTCTGCATGACCAGGCAGAACTTTCGATCGAGTTCGCGGAGACGAAGCAAGCGAAGCCCCTCGGCAACCTGATCAACTGGTCCGCTGAGTATTGCGAGATGCCTAAGAGGCTGTCCAATAACTGCTATTTGAGCAGGTGGGTAGAGCGGTTACCGTCCCTTGCATGAGCAGGACGCCCTACCCGACCGATCTGACGGACCACCAGTGGCGGCGGATGAAGCCCTGGGTCCCCACCGACGCGGCCACCGGCCGCCCGTCGAAGTACAGCAAGCGTGAGATCGTCAACGCGATCCTGTACGTCACACGCAACGGCTGCACCTGGCGTGGTCTTCCGCACGACTTCCCGCCTTACCGGATCGTGTTCCACTGGTTCCGCAAGTGGCAGGCGGACGGCACGTGGGAGCGTCTGCACACGAAGCTCCGCGAGCGGGTCCGCGAGAAGGCGGGGCGATCGGCCAAGCCCACGGCGGCGGTCCTCGACAGCCAGACCATCAAGACGACCGAGCAAGGCGGGCCTCGCGGCTACGACGCCGGAAAAAAAAGTGCTCGGCCGCAAGCGGCACGTGGTCGTTGACACGCTGGGGCTGGTGTGGGCCCTCGTGGTCACGCCGGCCGACGTGCAGGACCGCGACGGGGCGAAACTCGCCCTGGCGGCGTTGCGCGAGTCGGTCAAGTTCCCCAAGGTCATCTGGGCGGACACGGCGTACCGCTCCGTTGTCGATTGGGCGTTCGTAAAATGGCTTTGGCTGGTCGAGATTGTCACGCGTCCCCGCGGGCGGTTCGTGCTCCAGAAGAAACGCTGGATCGTCGAACGCACCTTCGGCTGGCTCAACCGATCGCGACGGCTCGCCAAGTCGTTCGAGCGAACCACCGAGAGCGACACCGCCTTCGTCCAAGTCGCCATGATCCAACTGATGGTCAAACGGTTATAAAATGATGGTTATTGGACACGCTCTAAGGCCGAGCAACTCCCGATACTGGACGACACTCCGGCACCAATCTGTCTGCCCGGAGGTGGAGTCTTTCAATTACCGAGCGTATCGTCGCTCAGTCTTCACGACCGGTTAAATGCGGATTTCTACACCGAGTTTGCCAACTTCACGTTCTTCCATCGGCTTATCAAGACGAGCCGACTTATGGTGCTGAATACGGGGGAAGCTGCCGCCAAAGATGTGCGAGTCGAAATCTGCGTTCCAAACGGTCAAGACTATGGAATCATCGACTGGTCTGAGGCGCCGGAGGTTCCAAAACGCAGGGAAAACCGATTCGTTGCCAATCCGATGCGGGACTTGAAGATTCGTCCAGTGGTGCGACGCGATGGCTACGTGGACATTGATAGGGGCGAACACGAAACGAAGGTGGAGATTGAGTGCGGCAACCTTCAGCCAGGACGCAAGGTCTGGACTGATGAGTTCTATCTTGGCGTTGGACAGAGCGGCGAGTTCGAGATCAAACGGCATCTCTTCGCTGCGAACCTAGCGAAGCCTCAAGAATTCACGCTCACAATCGACGCGGACATCACCCGCACCTCAATGACCGCCGACGAGTTGATCGAACTCGCCGACTCCGACGTTAAAAAAGAAGTCGACGACGATTGACTCTACCCTGCGAGTTTTCGCAACTGATCTAGGAACGTTGCCGGGAAGAGGCTTCGCATCTCGACACCCCTTCTGAGCTTACAGACCCGCCGCTCGCACACAGTACAGCTTGCGCTGGCTGCGGATCAGCAGTGCGCCATCGACCACCGCGGGGGTCGACCAAAAGCGGCCGTCGAGTTCGTTGACCTCCAGCACCTTGAGCTCGGCGCCCGGTTCGAGGACGAAGGTCTTGCCCCCCTCGTCCATGACGAGGACCCGGCCGTCGATCGCCAGGGGGGAGGCCCAGAAGACGCCGCCGCCGGGGAGCCGTTTGCGGTTCACCTGCTCGCCGGTCGCCGCGTCGTGGACGCGGACGACGCCCCCGCGGCGCTCGGGGACGTAGATGAAGCCGTCGTAGACGAGGGGCGAGGCGATGCCGATCGCGCCGCGCAGGTTGGCCCACGCCAGGCCCTCGGCGTTGGGGTCGGTGACGTCAATCGCTCCTGACGCGCCCGCCTTCACCGCGAAGAGGCCGCCCGCCGTGCCGCCGCGCGAGCTGCGGTCCTCGCTGCCGACGTACAGGACGTCGCCTATCGGGGTCGCTGTCGCCGAGCTGCGGCCGCCGATCTCCATCGACCACAGCTCTTCACCACTCGCCAGGTCGTAGGAACGGATGGTCCGGCCCCCCACGACGAGCTCGGTGCGCTGCGAGTTGTTCCAGACGACCGGCGTGCTCCAGTTGGAGTCCTCGCCGGGCCGTTCGACACGCCACGCCTCGCTGCCGTCATTGGTGTTGAGCGCTACGAGGTGCGAGTCGGCCTCGTTGTCGATCTGTACGAAGAGTTTTCCGTCGGCGACCGCGGGGCTGCTCGAGGTGCCCCAGCCGTTGTCCATCGGGTAGGCGCCGAGGTCCTTCTGCCACACCGGCTCGCCCGACAGGTCGTAGCACGCCAGGGCGTTCATGCCGAAGTACGAATAGACGCGTTCGCCGTCGGTGACGGGGGTCTCACTCGCAAACGTGTTGTCGCGGTGCGTCGGCTCGCGCGGCTCGCCTTCGCGCGCCGAGCGTTTCCACAGCAGCTCGCCCGTGGCGACGTCGTAGCAGTGCGTCTCGAAGCGCAGCACGCTTGAGCCGGGCTGCGCCGGAACCGCCGTTGTTAAGAACGCCCTGTCGCCCACGACGATGGGGGCCGACCAGCCGTCGCCCGGCACGTCGATCGCCCAGGCGACGTTCTGCGTGCCGCTCCAGGTAGCGGGGACCCCGGCCGCGTCGGCAATCGCCGTCGCTTCCGGACCGCGGAACTGGGGCCAGTCGCGTCCCTCGGCGAGGGCGGCGCCAAGGAACAGCGTGATCGCTAGAGCCGACTTGAGCATCGCACCGAACTCCCGGGGGAAGGTGTAGAGCCGCGTCCCCAAGCCTAACCGTCTTGACGCACGCCGCCAAACTACTTCCTTCCCTGTTTTCCGCTGGCCGCCCGCTGAGGGCGACGCGACACCCCCTCGACGGAGCGGCTACGATAGGCGCCGGACCCCGCTTCTGGCCCCCTCGTCTTGCTTCTCACGTCGCCCCGGTATGCAACGCCTCACCCTTTACGCGGGACCTCTCGCCGCCGCCGCGATCGGCCTGTTTAGTGTGTCGCAGGGCCTCAGCCCCGCCGCCGCTTGGACAGCGGGGATCGCGGCGCTGTGCGCGATTTGGTGGGTGGCGCAGCCGATCCCGATCCCGGTGACGTCGCTCTTGCCGGTCGCCCTCTTTCCGCTGCTCGGCATCGTCTCGGCGAAGGAAGTCGGCGAGGCGTATGGCAACCCGATGGTGCTGCTGTTCCTTGGCGGGTTCATCCTCTCCACGTCGCTCGAGCACAGCGGCGGGCACCGCCGGCTGGCGATCGGCATGATCCGGCTCTGCGCGCTGGGCCCCCGGGCGATCGCCGCGCGTCCCGTCTCTGGCGAGGGGGCGCCCGTCGTCAGTGGCCGGCAGTTGGTGCTCGGCTTCATGCTCGCCGCGGGGGGGGTCAGCATGTGGGTCTCGAACTCCGCCACGGCGTTGATGCTGCTGCCGATCGGCGTCGCCGCGTTGCAAGGGGTGACCGACCGGCGGCTGCGGACGGCGCTGCTGTTGTCGATCGCCTACGGAGCGAACATTGGCGGCGTCGCGACGCCGATCGGATCGCCCCCCAACCTGATCTGCCTGCAAGAATACGCCGCCGTCTCGGGGGCCGAGCCGACGTTCATGACGTGGATGACCTTTGGCCTGCCTGTCGCGGTCGTGATGCTGCCGATCGCGGCGTTCTGGCTGTCGCGCGGTCTGGGCGGGCCGGCCGAGACCGACCTGCCGCACCCGGGACCCTGGCGCACCGCCGAGTGGCGGACGCTCGTCGTCTTCGGCGTGACGGCCCTCCTGTGGATAATGCGTAAGGACCCGTTCGGTGGTTGGAGCGGCGCCCTCGGCCTCCCGGGGGCGAACGACGCCAGCGTCGGCCTCCTGGCGGTCGTGGCGCTCTTCTTGATCCCCTCGGGCGAACCTTCCGGGCCCGGCGAGCCCGCCCCCAAGCTGCTCGACTGGCAGACCGCCGTGAAGATCCCTTGGGGCATGCTCCTGCTGTTCAGC
The DNA here is from genome assembly GCF_007859955.1 of Botrimarina colliarenosi. GTDB lineage: Bacteria > Planctomycetota > Planctomycetia > Pirellulales > Lacipirellulaceae > Botrimarina > Botrimarina colliarenosi. Next base: position 127,932 of record NZ_SJPR01000005.1, on the reverse strand, counting down.
GGCGGCTTGGTGCTGGCCCGTGCGTTCGGCAACTCGGGCCTGAGCGACGCCCTCGGCGAGTCGCTCAACGCGTTGGCGACGATGCCCACACCGCTGCTCGTCGGCAGCCTCTGCCTTGCCGTGACGTTCCTCACCGAGGTCACCAGCAACACCGCCACCACGGCGATGCTGATGCCCTTATTGGCCGCCATGTCGCAGTCGACCGGAATCGAGGCGAGCCTGTTGATGTTCCCCGCCGCCATCAGCGCCAGCTTCGCCTTCATGCTCCCCGTCGCGACCCCCCCGAACGCGGCCGTCTACGGCGCCGGCGTCGAGGCCCGCGACATGGCCCGCGAAGGCCTGGCGCTCAACCTGATCGGTGTGGTCGTCGTGACGGCGTTGGCGACGCTGCTCTTGGGGGTTTGAGAGGGGAACCGCCATGACGCCAAGAGCGCCAAGGTTCGCCAGGAAGAAGGCTTGGACAGGATTCACCGGATCGACAGGAGGGAACCCTGATCCCGCCAATCCTGTTGATCTCGTCAAGAAAGCGGTTGGCGCACCTTAGCGCTCTTGGCGACTTGGCGGTTTCAACTTCGCAGCGGTTCCGACTTCGCCACCAACCCCACGCACAAATCGCCGTCCACTGGCTATACTGCGGTCTGCCCTCGCCACGCCCCCACTCCCCGCTCGTCGTCGTAAGGAATCGCGCCATGCCGGTCGCTATGGAGCTGTCGCGGATCATCATTAGCGAGATCAACGATCAGCAGGTCGTCTATCTCAAGGAAGTCGACGGCCCCCGCAGCTTCCCGATCCTTATCGGTTGGTTCGAGGCCACCAGCATCGACCGGCACGTCAAGCACCTCGAGACGACGCGGCCGTTGACGCACGACCTGTTGGTCGCCGCTATCGAAGAACTAGGCGGCCAGCTGCAAGACGTCGTCATCACCGAACTGCGTGACCACGTCTACTACGCGCGCCTCCGTGTCCGCCAGGATGGCGAGCTGCTGGAGATCGACGCCCGCCCGAGCGACGCCATCGCCGTCGCCGTCACCTGCGAGCCGCCGCTGCCGATTTTTGTGAGCGAAGACGTGCTGAACGATGTGATGCGCGAGCAGCAAGAGGGCTGAGCACGGGATCCCAATCGACGCCGGCTTTTTTTTCTTTATCCCTCTCCCCTTGAGGGGAGAGGTTAGGTGAGGGGAGAGAGCGTCCCGCGGCGATCGCTTCCCTGTGCCACGCCGGCCTCCGCCCCCAAGCCGGCCACGCCACGGAGTAACGCGACTCTCCCCTAGCCCCTCCGTAAAAAGGAGGGGGATACTCTGGGGCATCGTGTTCGTTCCCTTTTCGCCTTGCCTTCCTCGCTGCCTCGCATGCAAGCGGTCCTCTACCACGCCTTCGGCGCGCCGCCCGAGTTGGCGACCGTCGCCGACCCCACGCCGCATGACGACGGCGTCGTCATCCGCGTCGAAGCGACCGGCCTCTGCCGCAGCGACTGGCACGGCTGGCAAGGCCACGACCCCGACATCCGCTCGCTGCCCCATGTGCCAGGCCATGAGCTGGCGGGCGTCGTCGTCGCCGTCGGCCGTGACGTCACCAAGTGGCGTGGCGGCGAGCGGGTCACCATCCCGTTCGTCGGCGGCTGCGGCCACTGTTCCACCTGCGAGCGCGGCGATCAACACGTCTGCCCCCAACAGTTCCAACCCGGCTTCAGCGCGTGGGGTTCGTACGCCGAGCTTGTCGCAGTGCGTTACGCCGATGAGAACCTGCTGTCGCTCCCCGAGGGCATGACAAGCGTCACCGCCGCGAGCCTCGGCTGCCGGCTCGCGACCGCCTACCGCGCCGTCGCGATCCAAGCGGCGCCGCAGCCGGGCGATTGGGTCGCGGTCCACGGCTGCGGTGGCGTCGGCCTGTCGGCCGTGATGACCGCCGCGGCGCTCGGCGCCCGGCCGATCGCGATCGACATCCGCCCCGAGCCCCTCGAACTCGCCAAGGCCTTCGGCGCCGTCGCGACGATCAACGCCAGCGAAACGCCCGACGTTGCTGCCGCGATCGTTGATCTAACGCACGGCGGCGCCGACGCATCGCTCGACGCCCTGGGGAGCCGCGCGACGTTCGCCAATTCGCTGGCGTGCCTCCGCCGCCGCGGCCGCCACGTGCAGGTCGGCCTGCTCGTGGGCGACGACGCCGACCCCCGCGTCGCGATGGGCCGCGTCCTCGGCTGGGAACTCGAGATCGTCGGCAGCCACGGCCTCCAAGCCCACCGCTACCCGGCCCTCTTCGAGCTCGTGTCCAACGGCAGAATCGACCCGCTACGGCTCGTCGACCGCACAATTACACTGGCCGAAGCGCCGGCTGCATTAGCGGCGCTCGGCGACTACCGTGGGGCCGGGATGACAATCATCGCAGTAAATTGAGTTGTTCGAAACAATTACCTCTAACTGCACGCAAGTGCTCTCTTCATTCGCCATGGTTGTCGGTCACTCTCGTTTGAACACACGTACGCCAGCGGCCTTGTTGGTCGGCCTTCTCACACTGGCGAGCAGCTCTTGGAGCGCCTCGGCCGCTCCGGGTCAGCAAGCCACGAACCCGATCCTCTTCGCCGACGTCCCGGACGTGGCCGTCATCCGCGTGGGGGACACCTACTACATGAGCAGCACGACGATGCATATGGCGCCGGGCGTGCCCATCATGAAGTCGCACGACCTCGTTGATTGGGACCTGATCGCTTACGCCTACGACACCCTTGATGACAACGACGCTCTGAATCTAGCGAACGGCGCCAACGCCTACGGGCGGGGCTCTTGGGCGAGCAGCCTCCGCCACCACGGCGGACAGTTTTACGTCACGACCTTTTCTTCGACGACCGGCAAGACCCACGTCTATACGACCCGCGACCCGGAGAAGGGACCGTGGCGGGCGAACGCGTTCAAGCCCTCGCTTCACGACAGTTCGCTCTTCTTCGACGACGACGGGCGCGTCTACATGGTCTACGGCGGCGGCGATTTGCGGCTTGTTGAGCTGACCGCCGACGTGTCGGGCGTCAAGCCGGGCGGCGTCGACCAGGTGATTGTTACGGACGCCAGCCGCGTGGCGGGCGACCGGATCATGCTACGGGCCGAAGGGTCTCAACTCATCAAGCACGACGGCAAGTACTATCTGTTTAACATCACGTGGCCGCGGGGGGGCGTCCGCACTCAGATCGTTCATCGCGCCGAAAAGATCACCGGCCCCTACGAGGGACGCGTCGTCCTCAGCGACCAAGGCGTCGCCCAGGGGACCATCGTCGACACCCCCGAAGGGGATTGGTACGCCTTGCTGTTCCAAGACTACAGCGCGGTCGGCCGCACGCCGTTCTTGGTCCCGGTCCATTGGGAGGCGGGTTGGCCCGTCTTCGGCGTCGACGGCAAGGCGCCCACGACGCTCGACCTGCCGGCCGACCCCGATGGCTTGGAGACCCTCGTCGGATCGGACGAGTTCGACCGCGCCCCGGGGGACCGGCCGTTGCCGCTGGCGTGGCAATGGAACCACAACCCCGTGGCCGCACTCTGGTCACTCAACGCACGCCCGGGTTGGCTGCGCCTGACGACCGGTCGAACCGACGACGACTTCCTCCAAACCCGCAACACGCTCACCCAGCGAACCTTCGGCCCCGAGTCGGCGGCGACCACGCGGCTCGACACGTCGGGCATGAAACCGGGCGACTACGCCGGCCTCGGCGTGTTGCAGCGGCACTACGGCGTCGTCGGCGTACGGATCGACGCCCACGGCAAGTCGCTCGTCTTGACCACCGCCAACGGCGACGAGCCGGTTGAAGAAGCCCGGCTGCCGCTCTCGCAAGACGTTGTCGAACTACGCGTCGAGTGTGACTTTAGCCCACGCGGCGAGGACCAGGCTTACTTTGCCTACCGTCTCGATGAGCAGGCCGATTGGATACCGCTCGGCGCCCCCCTGAAGATGCGGTACACGCTCCCGCACTTCATGGGCTACCGATTCGCCTTTTTCAACCTGGCGTCCGAACAAGCGGGCGGCGCCGCCGACTTCAATTACTTCCGCATCAGCGACACGATCGAGAGTGGCAAGTAGCGGCAACGGCCGTATTGTAGATCCGACTTGCCGACAACCAACGCCACTCGATAGACGCCGTGGTGAATCGGAGGCTACGGAACCAGCAATCAGCCGCAGGGCGCTAGCCCCGGTTCATTCGGTGTTTCCACCTCGCGACAGAACCGGGGCTAGCGCCCTGCGGCTGATCGACGGAACGGCTGGCCAGTCGCCCTCGGGGCTGAAACCAAAAAAAGCGGCCCGGCTCTTGGTAGAGCCGGGCCGTCGTTCGATTGCCTCATCCGAGAGGGTAAGGATTAGCTGTTCTTCGAACCTTCCCGGTCGTCCTCAAGGTCCTTTGCGAGCTGCTTGACCGTCTTGAGGTGCTTCTCGACCTTGGTGATCGCCTTCTCGGCAACCGACTTCAGCTCCTGAGGCCCCTCGCTCTGGATCGCCTTGAGTTCGGCGAGCATCATCGTGTGGGCGACGCACTGCTGACCGAGGTACGCCATGTTGAAGTCTTGACCGTCGTAGTCCTTCAGCATGTCCTTGGTCATCTTGAGGGCGTTATCGCACGCCTTTTCTCCAATGTCGCAGAATTGCTGCGGTATGGTCTCCGACGGCTGGCCATTGGCGGTCATCGGACGACCCTGGTTCTGACCGAGTTGAGGCCGGTTCGCCTGATTGGCGTTCTGGTTGGTCTGGCCCCGGTCATTCGAGTTCGAGTTGGGCGAGTTGCGGTCGTTGCCTTGCTGCTTGCTAACTTGCTGCAGCGACTCGTTCAGCGCCTTGTGGTCCTCGATGATCGTCTTGGTGAGCTTGCGGACCTCGTCGTTGTCGGTCTTCTCTTGCGCCATCTTCGCGAGCTCGATCTCGGCGTCATTCGCCTTGGTCAATTTCTTGACGAGGGCTTCTTGAATGGTGACGCCCTGCTGAGTGGCGCCAGCATTCACGACGCGGCGGGCTTCGTAACGCTCACCCTGCGCGCCGAGTTGCCCAGCCGGTTGCTGCCCAGCCGGTTGGTACTGAGCCCGGTTGGCGGGACGTGTCGCGCCGCGCTGGCCTTCGTTGAACGACTCGGGCTCGTTGCCCACCCGCGTATCGAACGACATGTCTTCCTGGGGCGAAACATCCGCCTTGCCGACGTCCTGCGCCGTCGCGACGCCTAGTCCTGTGGTGAGAGCAACAGCGAGTGCTGTCGCTGTGAAAGTACGCATTGTCATGGGGGAGCTCCTGGTTCATCGGATAAGTGATTGCCCCCGCGACGTCGCCGGGGTCGTCCCGTACCCCGGTGCAGATACCGTTCCAAAGCGACGGTGGGCGATCACTCGATCACGACTGACTGCCTTAGTTCTCAAGACGTGGCGCCGCGTCCGGGGAGGTTGGGTCACGGTCCACGGGTTGACTTAGTCACCTGTCGGGCGTGATGACCGCCGCGGCAATCGTCGACCCGAACGCACGGCGAGGCCGACGCCCGCGTCGCGATGGGCCGCGTCCTCGGCTGGGAACTCGAGTTCGTCGGCAGGTACGGCCTCCAAGCCCACCGCCACCCGGCCCTGTTCGACTTGGTATCCGAGGGAAGGAATCGACCCACGGCGGCTTGTCGACGCACGATCCCGTTGGCTGAAACGCGGGCGGCGTTAGTGTCGCTCGTTGACTACCGCGGAGCGGGGATGACGACCACCGCGGTGGAACGAGAGATTGGAACCCCGTCGGCGTGTGCCGCTGGCTCCGCCAGTGCGACCCGGAGAGGAGCCTTATTCTTCGTTTCCCACCGTGTCAAACGACTAAGCCGCCGTAATCGCCAGTACTCGAAACTCACTGAGGTGAGCGGCGCCGTCGCGAGTTAGCGACCTGCCGAAGTGACGGGCACCGACGCGAGTTCGAGGTAGCAACGGCAGGGCGAAGTTGATGCAACCGAGTCTGACGGCCAACGCATAGCCTAGTCGAGGGGAGATGCACTTCGGCAGATTGGGAAATCGTTCGGGTGAAAGAGCGGGTCAACGGCAATCCGCAAGGCCGCAGAGATGGCGTGTGACATGGCGGCCACCCTTTCGGCCTAGTAGAACAGTGTTAGGAGGGTTATCTGCTTTCCCCTAGCCACAAGTCATCGACTCATGATCCGACTTAAGCTGACCAGTAGTCCCTAGCCAAGAGAACCAATGCCCGAGTCTCGCCGACCGATCGCTGCTGCTACTGTGGCGGTTCTCGCGACTGTCATTTCACAAGGACATGCAGCCACAATTGAGTGGGTTCGCACCGTTGCCAACAGCCGTTTCGCCAACGACATTCACGTGAGCAGAGACGGCGATGTACTGCTCGCGGGGACAACCGATGTCGCACCGCCGGGGCTGAACCCCTTATTGCACGACGCATTCGTCTCCCGATTCTCGCCCGCTGGCGAACCGCTGGCTACCACTGTGTTCGGTGGCGAATTGGAGGATCAGATATGGGCGATCACGTCGGACTCTGTGGGAAACGCGGTCGTGTTCACGATGCTCACGCAAGAAGTGGCGAAAGATCGTTCCAAGACTCCGAACCTGGTACGAATAGATCACGCGGGCCAGATTGTCAGCAGATCGGAGCTCAAGACGGATCGAGCGATCGTATCAGCGGGGTTCGATCAATTCGGTTCACTGGCGGTTGTCGGCTACGGCGAATCTGGATACGTGACCTCTCGGACGGCAAGCTCGGGAGAGATCGAATGGACCGAACCGTTGGCGATTGACGTACAGATTCCCTCGATCGGTGCGCTTGATAGCAAGGGATCGATGTATCTCACTGGCACGAGCGACCCGCGCGGCAACGCTTACGTCGCGAAAGTCGGCAGTAGCGGCGGTATTGAATGGGACTTTGAACGAGGAACGACTTCCTGCGATTATGCAGGCGATGCCGCGGTCGATCTGTTTGGAAATGTCTATGCCGTTGGTTTCGATAACGAGGGAAGTCTTGACACTGGCGGAACCAATGGTGCGTTTCTTTCGAAGTTGACCCCCGATGGGGAATTGCAATGGACCCGTAATTTCGGCAGCGACGGAAGCTGGGCGACGTCTATCGAAGTCGATGCTTGGGGCAACGCGGTCGTGATCGGAATCGCTGGGGGCTTTACGAGTTCGAGATTCGAGCCCTTTCTTGCCGTGTTTGACACTCATGGAGAACTACGAGACTCTATCGGGTTAGGCGGTGGGATCCGCTCTGCGCGTTCGGTGTCACTTGATAATTGGGGCAACGCGTATGTGGCTTTGAATGCATTTCAAGCATCAGGCCAGTCCGACGGGCTAGTCGCAAAGATTCGTTACGTTCCCGAATCAACTGGAATGTCCCTCCTGGTGCTCACGATGGCGGCAGTCTTGCCTTGTCGCCCCGCCTCAGCCGGTCCCCGTTCGTAAGGTAAAGCCCTGATTCGCTGGTCCACGCCGCGTAGATTGGATCAACACCCGGAACTAAGCGACCTGCCGACTCCGCGTCGGTCAGCTCAACCTCGTTCTGCTCGCCACCGCTCAAACTGGGCGAGGTTGCATCGGCCTACCGCAGATAGCGGCTCTGCCAACTCGCTTCGGTGGACATCACCGCGGCGAGTTGCACTGGAGTTCGGAGCTGTCTCGGCGTGAAAAAGCCGAAGCGACTTCGCTTACGCGATCAAATCGCACGTATCCAAGCGGCCCCGTTAAGCGACTCGTTCCCCACGGGGGTTCCCCACGTGGGCCCTGTCCACCAACGATTTGGCCACGTGCGCGAACCCGAATTGTTGGAACGACCACGCTCCCCGTTCAGGGATCGGTTCCAAAAAATAGCTCGCTGAAACTGGCCGCCGCACGTCAGACGCCGTCGGGCCCGGCGGGGGGCGAACCGAGCAGCCGCTTGTATTCGCCCGTCGTCCAGCGCGGCACGTCGGTTTTGTACCAACGGCTGAAGCGGTTCTCGCTCGGTCCGCCCGGGAGATTGGTCCATGCTTCGCTCGTCGAAAGGTCGGCGATGAAGTGGTAGCTCGGGGCGAACGTGCTCTCGCGCGTCGCGGTCACCTTAAGATGCCCCTGGAACGGCGTGGCGTGGCAGCCGGGCATCGGCGTCAGGCCCGATTGGAAACCGAGCAGCCGGCCCGTCGTCGTCCGGCCGAGCGAGCCGCCAAAGAAACGGTCGGTGAAGTGGAACGCGTTGACGTCCCGCCAGCGTTGGGGAGGCTCGGCCATCGCCCGGTCGGCGGCGCGGCGGATCATGCCTTGCTTGTCGCGGCTCCGCCACCAACTGCTTGTCACCTTCGGCAGGGTCCGGTCGCAGGCGGTGAGCACCATCGCCGAGTAGCCGATGCGGGTCGCCAGGTAGATCATCCGCCGCAGGCCGATGCCGGTGTTGTGGCCGAAGACCTCGAGCAACACGTGCCGGTAGAACGCCATGAAGAGGGCCGCCTCGGCGCTGTTGGGATCGAACCGGCAGTCCCAGTTATGCAGCCGCTCTTTGAGCGGGTGGTTGTCCGCCAAGTGCGTGAGCAGCACCGGCAACAGGCCGTGGGCGTGGAGACTCACGACGTCGTACTGCAGGGCCTGCATGTCGTCGACCGTGGCGTGCGGCAGCTCGGTGAGCCGCTCGTCGATGCGGCGGCGGCGGTAGTCGTGCAGCCCGTGTGAATGGAGCGGCGTGCCGTCGGCCAGGTAGAGCTCCTCGTTGGCCGAGGCGACGAAGCCGCGGGCCGGGTCGTACTCGCGTGGCAGCCGCTGGGCCTCGACGACGCCGAGCCAGTGGTTGGATTCCTCCCAAGCGGGAACCGGCACCAGGCCGGAGGCGCGCTGGCGGACGGGGAGCCAGCCGCTCGCCTGCTTGCCGATGTGGCCGAGCCAGTCGGCGAAGACCCACACCAGCGACGGGTGGGCCGAATGCCGCACCGCGTCCATCGCGTCCTTGGTCGAGGGCGCCGCGATAACGTCGAGCCAGGCGCCGATCGCCTTGCCGCCGCCCGGATGCGTCCCGATCCACGCGACCGACAAGTGCTTGCCCGCCTCGGTCGGCGGTTCGGTGAGGACGCCAACCTCGTTCTCGTAGACGAGTTGCTCGACCGGCTTGGCGCCACGGCGTTCGATCGATTCGACGCGGGGGTGGTAGTCGACCCACGCATCGCCGCGGCGGTACTGCCACGCGCCGTCGGCTTGCGGCTTGGGCCGGATGTCCTCGATGAAGTAGTCGCTGGTGTTGGCGTGCATGTAGGTGACGCCCCACGCCAGCCGCGACGTGCGGCCGACGGCCATCAGCGGGCAGCCGGGGAGCGTCGCGCCCATCGCGTACTCGTGCCGCCCGTCGGCGTCGCGCCAGCGGAGGACCGCCTCGTACCAGATGGCGGGGAGCCGGTTCACTTCTAAGTGCGGGTCCGACGCCAACATCGCGCCGCCGGTGGCGCTGCGGCTGGGAGCGACCGCCCAGGCGTTGCTGCCGGCCAGACGCGGCAAGTCGGCGAGCACCTCGAGCGCGTCGTCCGACATCTGCTTGCCGAACTGCACGTCGCGGAGCGGCGCGAAGTCGACGCCATCGAGGTAGGGGTGGAACAACTCGCGGAGGCGGTCGTCGTCGATCCCGAGCTGGATCAACTCGAGGATCACCCGCTCGGCCTCCTGCTCGCCAACGGCGAGTCCGGCGAACGACAGCAGGTTGCCGATCAGCATCACCGCCTCGGGGTCCCACGGCTCGGGCTGGAACCCGACGGCCCACATCGGCAGCGTGCGGCCGACCTCGCTGAGGCCGTCGTTCACGCCGCGGCAGTACCACTCGAGCTGATCGAGGATCCGCGGCGGCAGCATCCCGACCTCGGCCGCCAACCGCCGGTGGACGCCCGACCGCCGGATCAGCCGGTCCATCTCCAGCAGTTCGGGCCGGTTGGCGATCCGCTCGGTCGCACGGCCCGCCGCCACGGTGCGGGCGAAGTGCATCTGCGTCGGCCGGTCGAGCGCGTGCAGGTAGCCGAGGGCGTAGACGGCCTCGAGCCACGACCCACACTCGGCCTGCGGCACGCCAGCCGCGTCGCGGTGGGCGGTGAATTCGACGCGCGACGCTTTGAGGTCCAGCTTTTCCATGCCGGCAGTTTACGGCGTGGCGTCGGAGCAGCGTAGGGAACGGCGCCACGCCGTTTTTTCCGCGGGCGCTACTCGGCGACGACTTCCTCGCCGTTGCGGGTCGCCTGGGCGCGCCACAGTTCGATCGCGATGTCGGAGGACACCGTCTGGACGGAGCCGTCCATGAGGGCGGCGTTAACGACGCTGCCCGAGTGATAGCTACGCGCCGTCACGGCGGCGTACGTCGTCGCGGCGGCGGGATCGACCGGTGTACGAACTCGGTAGCTATTGAAATCCGAGTCGACTTCATTGCCAGCAATCGAGCACTTCACCTCGGTGTTCGGCGCGAACGTGGCGGTGAACCCTGATTGGTGAACGCGGCCGTCGACCCACTCGGTGTGACCCGAGTCGGCTTTCTCATCGCCGCTGAAGCCGCAAATGGCCGCGGGGTCGTTGGGGTCGGGGACCGTCGGCAAGTCCTCGCCGCCGTCGCGCTTGTAGGGGGTGTAGGCCTTCACCTCGGCGAGCATCAGCGTCTTGCTCATCCCGTCAACGTACTTGGCGGATGTGAACCCGACGCCGGGGACAAAGGCGCCGCCGCCGTCGCTGAGGTCACTGGGGTCGAAGACCTTCCAGACGCCGCCGTTGACGCCGTAGTTGAGGGGGTAATGTTCCGGTGTGCCGTCCGACGCGAGACGCTGCTCGTTGCGGACCTCGCTGGGGCAGAGCAGGGCGTCGATCTTGGTGGCCTGCAGCAGGCCGCCGTTGAACGGCAGCGTTTCGTACGACGCCTCGAAGTCGATCGCGTCGTAGATGGCGCCCTCTTCCAGGTAGGGAAGGATCCGGGCGGGCGCCGACCAACGGAACTGTTCGACGCGGGTATCGATCAGCGGCGGGAAGCGGCCGATGGCGGTCTCGTAATTGAGCATCGCCAGACCGAGCTGTCGCATCTGGTTTTGGCACTGGACCCGGCGGGCGGCCTCGCGGGCGGCTTGGACGGCCGGCAGGAGCAGGGCGACCAGGATGCCAATAATGGCGATCACCACCAGCAGCTCAACGAGCGTGAAACCCTTTCTCCTGCTGGACTTACAAAGCCTGCCAACGACGGTTTGCGGGGATTTCAACACTTGGCGCCACTTGTTATTGAGACCTTGTATCATGGTGGATGCTGGAGTTTCATCATCCTGGCTATTTTCGTCAACCCGCGGTGCGAAAATCATCTCTTGGCCCTTCCGGCGCCTCGAGGCGGTTGTCTTTCCGCCCGCGCCTCTGCGGTTCCATCCCCCGATTCGCCATGCCGATCCGTGAGCACGTGCTCCTCGAAACCAACTACCGCCGGCTGCGGGAGCGGCCGCCGCGGGTGGCGGTTTTACCCTGGGGGGCTACCGAGGCGCACAACCTCCACCTGCCATACGGGACCGACGTGCTGCTCGCTACCGGGTTCGCCGAGGCGGCGACCGAGCGCGCGGTCGCCGCGGGCGCCGCGGCGGTGGTGCTGCCGACGATCCCGTACGGCAACGACGAGCAGCAACTCGATCAGGTTTGCACGATCAGTCTCACGACCACCACGGCGCTAGCGCTGCTGCGTGACGTCGTCCGCTCTCTCGCCGTTCAAGCGATTGACCGGCTGGTGATCGTCAACGCTCACGGGGGAAACCAGTTCAAACCCCTGGTCCGCGATCTCCAGCCCGAGTTTGGCGTCCTGATCGTCGTCGCGGATACGTTCGCTATGGCGCCAGCCGTGCGTGACGAAGTCTTTGAAGTCGCCGGCGACCATGCCGACGAAAGCGAGACCAGCCTGCTGCTGCACACGCACCCCGAGTTGGTCGAACTCGACGAGGCAGGGGAGGGCGCCCGGCTTCCGTTCGCTATCGAGGGTCTCGGCCAGCCCGGAGTGTGGACGCCGCGTCCCTGGTCGCTCTGCCATCCCGACACCGGGAGCGGTGATCCGTCGAAAGCGACCGCGGAGAAAGGCGTTCGCTGCTTCGAAGCGGTCGTCGACGCGCTGGCTCGGGTGATCGGCGACCTCTCGGCGGCGGAACCGGGGGACTTGCCTTACTTGGGTAGGGACTGTCTCGGTTGAGACGACTCGGCCGTCGGGTAAACGCGTCTTTCTCCCCCTCCCTTTCAGGGAGGGGTCAGGGGAGGGTCGGCGTGTTCAGCACAGGAGGACTTTCCTGTGCCGAGACGTTTCACCCTCCCCTAGCCCCTCCCTGCGAGGGAGGGGGACATACTCCTCTCTTCTCTCTTCTCTCTTCTCTCTTCTCTCTTCTCTCTTCTACCGCACGTAGCCGCCGACCTGCACCGCCACGCGATTCGTCACCCGCTCGGGACCAATCGCCAGGCCGAGCCAGCCGTCTTCGATCACCAGCTGGTTAGTGGCGAGGCCGACCAGCGCGGCGCTGAGCCGCTCGGGGGAGTCGGCGGTGAGTCGCACCACCGCGAGCCGACGGTTCTCGCCGAGCACCTTGCCCATGACGCCGTGCAGGTGCATCCGCGAAGCGTTCCGCATCCGTCCCTCGATGTGCGGGGCGCCGTCCTGCACCAACTCGGCGGTGAGGCCATGCACCTCGGGCCGGTAGAAGGCGTGCACCTTGAAGTCGGCGTGACGGCGGCCGCGGACCGCGATCTCGGCGAACGAGAGCGTCAGGTGAGCGCGTCCATCCGCGAATTCGATCCGCACCGGGTCGGTGGCCGCGAAGCGGAGGACGGCGTCCTCGGCCGGCTCGGCTTGCCGCTCGGGCAGGCGGAGCCGCGTCACGATCCGCTCACGCAGTTCGGCCGGCGTCATCGTCTCGCCGGCGAGGCCGAGGCCTTCCAACGCGTTGTTGAACGTCGACTCATGCAGCTGCACGCTCAACCAGCTGTCGGACGGGGCGCGCATCCGGGGCGTGTGGGCCGCCAGTTGGGCGCCGTTGGCGACCCGAAGCCGCGAGATCAACCGGCGGTCGGTTGTGCGGAGCTCGAGCGGCTCGATCGTAAGCCCCAGGCTGCTTGCCCGGCCAACGACCTCGTCGGCAAACCGCAGCTCGGCGTCGACCAGCCGCGGCGTCACCCGCTCGTCGAGCGTCTTGATGACTTGTCGCTCGACCTTCACCTGGGTCTCGGCTTGGGCGCGACGCCGGACGCGGCCGTACTCGGTGCGGGCCGCTGAGCGGACGTAGTTGCCGACCAGCGGGACGCGGTCGTAGTCGGTCGACAGGCTCACCAGCCGCTGCGATTCGGTGTGAACGTCGGCGACCGACGGGGCCGCCTGCAAACCCTCGGGCGTCAACACAACGAGCTTCTTGGCTAGGAACGACGTCGCGCCGCGGGCGCCCAGCGTCGCCGGCCCGCCGTGCGAGTAGGTCTGCGACACCACCATGCCCCGCGCCTCCAGGCCGATCCGCCACGCCGACGGGTCCTCGACCAACTGCACGCTCAGAGCGGTCTCGGTAGTCGAGCGGCCCGTGATCGGCGTGCCGGCGATGCGGTCGCGGATGGGCGAGGTCACCGGCTCGGGCTGCGGCACCATCCGCTCGACCAACTCGGCGGCGATAGCGACACGGACGTTCGCGTTGCGGTAGGCGCCATCGAGCGCCTGGCCAACGGCGCGGCTCTCGGCGTCGGCTTCGGCGCCGAGTCGCGCGGCGTCGGTCGCCAGCAGTTGAGCGAGCCGCGTGCTCGGCGCCTGCTCGTACTGCTCGATCCGACGGGCGACCCGCAAGCGAACGGGCTGGGCCTCAACCCGCTCGATATCGGCCAGCATCATCCCGGGGGCGAGCCCCAGCCCGCGCTGTGACATCGCCCACCGCGCGCCGGCCAAGGGGTCGATCCCCCCCGGCCGCTGCATCGCGGCGATCGTTTGCGCCTGCTCGGCCCGCCACATCGCCAACCGGCGTGTCAGCGCGTAGCCGGCGCGACGCAACTCGGTCGCCTCGGGGGCGTCGCCCGACTGCTCGGCGAGCGCGAACGCTTCGTCGGCCGCTTCGGAGAGGGTCCGCAGCGTGCGGTGGGCCGAGAGGTCGTCGACCCGGGCGCCCGCCAACGTCCGCAGCCGGTAGGCGACCGCCCACGACCAGGGGGCGTGGCCCGGCTCGGCGGCGACACGGTCGAGCTGGTCGCCCAGCGACATCGGCACGGGGAACGCGCCACCCAAGTCCGCACGATCAAGGTACGACACGATCGTTGGCGCGGCGGCGACCGTACGCGGCGTTACGGCGACGGGGCGCGTCACCGGAGGACGGAGCGGCCCGGCGAGGCGCGGCGCCACGGCCGCGATCGTCGGCTTCGGCTTGATCCGGTCCGCCACCAGCGGTCCGCGGAGCGGCTCGCCGAAGAGCCGGGCCTGGGCGACCCGGAAGAGCGGCTGTGCCGCCTCGACCGGCCGGGCGATGGCGCGGCCCAGCGAACGCGCTGCGGCGATCGTGTCGAGCGATCCAAGCGACCAGTCACGACGGACGCCCACGCCCACCACATAGCGCCCGCCATCGCCGGCACGCCACTGCGGCGCCGCCGGGACCAGCACGATGACGCGGTTGGCGTAACCGGCCGGGGCGGTCTCGGCTGTCGGGGTCAACGCCTCGGCTGCCTGCAAGCCGAGGGGAGCCGTCGCGAGCGGCGCCGCCGAGACCGAGCGGACGAGGTCGTACCCGAACAGCGGTTCGAACGTGGGGGGATCGACCCGCACGACAGGCGCTTCACCCAGCAGCGTCGGCGCCGTGGTGGTCTGAATCGCGGAGAGCTCCGCCCTGCGGAGCGGCCGCAACTCGGCGAGTGGCCAGCGCAACGGCGCCGTGGTTCGGCTCGGCTGGTCGGCCTCGGCGCGTTCCTGGGGCGCGGACCACTGGCGTGTCACTGCCCAGCTCATGCCCAGAGCCGCAGCCGCTAATGCGACCAGCCATACGGGCGCCGTTTCTAATCGCCGATTTTCCATCGCCGCTGCCTCCTGCAGCTAACCACCGCCCGGTGTGGGGCGGCTCGTCCGTCGTTTCCACGTCAACTCCGCGCACCTCATGCGAAGGAACGCCTTGCGCAAAACACGCTCCCTGGGTAGTTTCGGTAGCTTGCACTGCATGGATGAGGGGGCGAAGGGAAACCGAACCGGTAAAATACCCGGGGTGAACGGATCAATCGGACTACGCGGCGCCAGCCGGTCGATCCCAACAAAGCGACCCCCCTGAGGGGAGATCCACTTTCCTGCCTAGGCGCCAAGAAACGGGAACCCGCCGATGAGCGAATCTTGGATCCGACTCGCGGCGATCGCCGCCGGCGGCGCGTTGGGCGCCACGATGCGGTACGGCGTAGGCGTCGTCTGCGCCGGCCTGTGGGGCGACAAGTTTGGCGTCGCCACCCTGCTGGTGAATGTCACCGGCTGCTTCGTGCTGGGCCTGCTCATGCACGACGCGTGGGCGCCGATCTCTCGCGGGGGAGGCGCCTGGCACGCCGCAGCGACCGTCGGCCTGCTCGGCGGGCTGACGACGTTCTCGACGTTCGGCTACCAGACCATCCGCCACCTCGACGCGGGCGAGCCGCTCCTGGCGGTCGCGAACGTGGGGCTCAATGTGACGCTCGGCCTGGTGGCGGCCGCCGCCGGGCTAGCGCTGTCGCGTCAGTGGTGGCCCATCGGCTAAGGGAGCCAGAAAGAAGGGCCGCCGTGGTGATTAGCCACGCTTGCGGGCAACCCCGCCAAGCCAACCCGCTGCCAATAGGGCGAGCGCAGCGGGTTCAGGGACCGCGGCCGTCGGCGCCGGGGCCGAGCCGTTCGGCGCGCCGTAGGCGCCGGACCAGATCGTGTAGTCGTCGCCGTTCACCATGAAGTCGTGGTTGTGGTCGGCGTCGGGGTGAGCCGACTCCGTACCGGTTTCCCCGGACGTGTCACGCCAAACGGTGTAGTCGGCCGCATCGACATAGCCGTCGTGGTTGTAGTCGCCGGTCAGGTAGTTGGGCCCGCCGATGTTCGTGAGCAGTTTCGTGCCATAGGGAACGGACTGGTTCGATTCGAGCTTCCCTTGAGCCGTTGTCGGCTGCGACGGGGGGACGCTGTCGTCGTTGCTGGCGAGGTCGCCGTGCTCGCCGGTGAACGACTGCCGCCAGTCGAGCGGCGCCCCTTCGGATCCCGAGCCCGGGTTGTCGGTCAGGTTCGAGATGTGCCAGTCGGCGGCCGTCTGCCCGGTGGAGTTGCCCCAACGGGCGATGTACTCAATCTCATACTTCAGGCCGACGTACTCGCCGCCCGGCTCGAGGCCTGGGTTCGCCGTCGCAAGCCCCGCGCCCGGGATGACGACCCGATCGCCGATCGCTTCGAAGCCGAAGGTAATCGGAGCGTAGGTCCTTCCGAAGACCGCCTCACGCGGCTCGGAGTGGATCCCGATGGCGTCGAGGATCTCCCAACCCTCACGGCCCGTGGGGACGTCCAGACCGTCGTTACCTACGTCAAGGTCGAACGCGATGGTCGGCCGGTTTGTGACGGGATCGCCCAGGTTGCGGATCAGCATCGCGGTAAAACCGCCGTTTTCGATCACGCCTTCATTGAAGTCGTCTTCGGCGCCGATCGTGCTCGTCGCGCCGGAGCCATAGCCCGGGCCGGTCCCGGTGTTGATCAGGTCGGTCGCCCCAGGCACGACGCTGTATTGGCTCGGGCCCGAGCCAATACCGTCGCCCCCCTGGCGGATCGCAAGGAAGCCATTGCTGCCCATCGTGACGCCGGTCAAATCGAAGATGTTGTCGATCTTGCCCGCGCCGCCAGTGTGTGTCGCGTTGTCTTCGCTCTCGATAAACAACAAGAAATAATTGTCGAGCGGCATCCCCGGCGCCCCGCGCAGCTCGATGAACTCATCGCGGGCTTCGAAGCCGTTGTTGCCGATTCCGTAGAAAATCTCGTTGATGTACAGCTCCGCGACCACGGGGGTCGCCGCCGAGAGAACAAAGCCGGCAATCAGCCCGCGAACAGCCGCAAATCCGCCCATTTTTAGTCCGTCGCTTCGGTGATGCTGTGTCAATTCGTGCGGGTCGCCGCCTAACTTTCCGTCCGGCCGACCATCGAGATCCGAGAGCGTAGGGAGGCTGTGTGAGGGTTCGGGGTGTTTTTCGTTAAGCCTTGGTTAAGAGTTGGCGAAAGCGGTTGGCTACCCCTAGCGCGTCGCCTACGCTCGGCGGTCCGTCATCCGACACGTTGATGATTCACCGGTCCTCGAGCCCTGCACGATGCGACAATCAACCGCGATCCGCCGAG
Source organism: Botrimarina colliarenosi (assembly GCF_007859955.1). Taxonomy (GTDB): domain Bacteria; phylum Planctomycetota; class Planctomycetia; order Pirellulales; family Lacipirellulaceae; genus Botrimarina; species Botrimarina colliarenosi. The sequence goes on along the minus strand of NZ_SJPR01000005.1, from coordinate 110,661 downwards.
GCTTTACCCTCGTTGAACTCCTGGTGGTGATCGCCATCATCGGGATCCTCGTCGCCTTGCTGCTCCCGGCGGTGCAGGCGGCGCGGGAAGCGGCGCGGCGGACCCAGTGCGCGAACAACGTCAAGCAGCTCGGCCTCGCGTTGCTCAACACGCACGACACCATTGGCGAGTTCCCACGCGGTCTTTACGGGGCCGCGAATGCGAGCAACCCCGAGGAGCATCCCGAAGACGGCCTCGCGTGGCCGACGAAGATCCTCCCCTCGATGGAGGAACAGGCTTCCTACGACCAACTCGTGAACAACGGCATCACGTCGCACGACGGCGACCCCTGGAAGCCCGGCATTTATGTTCAAGCGGCGCTCGCCGGCGTCGAGACAATCCCGGGCACCGACACCATCGTGCCGGGGTTCCTCTGCCCCTCGGTCAGCCTGCCCGAGCGGATGCCTGAGACCTCGTACTTCGCCCCTGGCGCCGCCGGCAAAGACCCTCGTTACAACGCCGGCACGATCCACTACAAGGGTTCGCGCGGGTACTGCGACAACGGCATCTTCCTCCGCGTCGAGGAGATGCTCAGTACGAATGAATGCCTGACAGCCGACTACAACGGCGATGGCCAGCTGAATGACCGGATTGAGAAGCGATCGACCAGTCGGATCCGCCTCACCGACGTGACCGACGGCACGAGCAAGACGATCGCCACCGGCGAGTCGGCCTATTTTGTCGATGTTTCGAGCTTCCCGACCTGGGCCGGCGCTTTCTATGAGGACGGCGCCGTGCTCTTCAAGACGCGCGACGTCATCAATTGCCGGCTCAGCAGTTCCTTGCAGTTCCCGCTCTCCGAGGAAGTAATCAGTCAGCTCCCCGGTGGTTCGGGTTCGGACGACTGCTCTTACAGCTGGCACCCCGGCGGCGCCCAATTCGGTTTCGTCGACGGCTCGGTCCATTTTCTCACCGAGGACCTCGACCTGAGAGTGTTTCAGCTCCTCGGCGACCGTCGTGACGGAGAGATCTTTAGTGAGCTTTAGGCATTTGCGGATGGCGCTGGTCGGCTCCGTCGCCCTCGGGGTCTGCGCGTGCGGCCCCGGCCACGACTACGAGATGGCGCCGGTCCGCGGCGCCGTCACCGTGGATGGCCAGCCCCTCTCGGGCGGCCGGCTGATGTTCGCGCCCGTCTCAGGCGGTGGCGTCAAGGCGGGTAAGCCGGGATTCGCCGATGTGGGCGCCGATGGGACCTACGTTGTCAGCACCTACGGGTCGAACGACGGCGCGGTCGTCGCCAACCACTGGGTGACCATCCTGAGCACCGGTTCCGACGCCGCCAAGCAGCAACTTCGCGGCGCGAGCCGGGTGCAGTTTCCCCGCCAACAGACGGTCGCCGCCGGGCAAGAGAACGTCATCGACATCGCGCTGACGACCGACGACATCCGGCGCTTCGGCGAAGGCGCCGATTGACCCGTGACTCGATTTGGTCCGCGTTACGGACGCCTTAGCGGCGGCCGCGGCTCTTGACGGACGCCTTAGCGGCGGCCGCGGCTCTTGATCGACCCAATGGCGACACCGGCGAACAGGCACGACAAGGCGCTCGCCGGCTCGGGCGCCAGGATCGCCGTCAGGCCTTGGAACCGCGCCCCATTCGGGACCAGCGGCGAAAAGCCGGGCTGGTAATTCGTGGGGTCGGGTGTGTACTCACGGTACGTGAGGGTAAAGACCTCGCCCGCGCCGAACGGGATCGCGATGTCGAACAAGTCGTCGTCGGGCGATCCTTCTTCGGTCAGCAGCGTGACGTTCGGCTCGGTGATGAGCGAGAGATCAACCAGACGCAGACCGATCTGCGAGTCGAAGATCGAGAGGACTTCGCCGCCCGGGGTCTCGAGCCGAAAGTACTCAAAGCTCTCGTCTTTGACCCCGTCGAAGTCGAGCGACGTGATGAAGCCCGGCTTATCGAACGAGAACGTCAGCGTCTCGGATTGGCCAGCGAGTGAACCACCCAGCCGGTTGAACTTGTCGATCTCGCCGTCCGACACGCCGGCGATGGCGCGTGAGTTGAGGCCGAGGCCGCTGGTACGCACGTCGAAGACCGCGCCAGCCGGCGCGGCCTGGAAGCTCATGGCGAGCCCGCCGTCCGACTTCGTCGCGGCCGTCAGGCCGTTGGCGGGGTCGGCGGTCGACTCGAAGCGGAAGCTGGCGGCTTCGGCCGCGACAGCAAGCGACAACATGACAGCGGCAATCAAGGAGCGGGACATCGAGTTTTCGCTGTGATTCGGAGCGGAGTCGGCAGAAGAAGAAAACGCCGGCCGCGCCACAACAGGGCGCGGCCGGCGTTGTGCTCACGCACCGGCGCGGCGAGTCGAAGCCGCTGCGATCAACGCAAAGGCGCCCAGAACCAACGCCGTCGGCTCGGGGACAACGCTGCCAAGCGAGGCGACGCCGAATTGGTTGACATCGTTGGCCAGCGCTGACGAGACGGCGCCGGCGGCGTTGCCGACTGTGCTGAAGGCCTGGAGCGCCACGTCCCACGACTGGCCGCCAAAGGCGTTGGCGTCCGGGTAGAGCTGGAGGTCGACCGAGATGACGTTGGTGAAGTCGAGGAGCGGCTGACCGTTCGAGACGAACAGCGTGGCGCCGTCGCCCCCCTGCCCCAAGCCCGATCCATCGAACGTGCCAATCTGAAGACCCGTCGCGGCGGCGCCCCAAGCGGCCATGAAATCCGTCACATTCGTTTCGCCAACAGTCGCGCTGCCATTGACGAAGATGACCGATTCGCCAGCGGCAATCGTCGAGATGCCCGCCATCAAGTCGGCGGCGTCGGGGTCGGCCGAGTCGTCGTCGTAGTACAGTTCGCCGTCGGCGAGGTTCCACGCCATGTCGCCGTAGTTGGTGACTTCGATCCAGTCCTCGGTCAGGTTGCTGCCGGGCTCATTGCCCATCCAGATCTCGGAAACCTTCAGTTCGAAGGCGCCGTGCGACGTGGCGGCGGTAAGCGCCAGAACGGCGCAAGAAATCGCAAAGGTGCTTCTCATTAGACTCGCTCCAAAGTGACAGCGGCACGCCGGGGCGGGCCGCTCAAGATAGGTCGGACCGCGGCAGGCGGCCCAGTATTGAGCCGACGAGTATGCCAACCCCCTACCGAGGAGCGGGTTAAGGAGGAGTTAAGACCGCACAGATTCACGCGATCTTCAACTTGCCTTAACATCCGCTCCACGAAACGACACAAGCCGCGTCGGGCAGGCGCCCGACGCGGCTTGTCGTTGAACCGTCAACAGTGTCTCTCGCCGCTCCTAGCTAACGCGGACCTCGATCTTCCGCGGCTGGGTCTCGGGACGCTTGGCGATCGAGACGTGCAGCACGCCGTTCTTCAGCTCGGCCTCGACCGACTCGGGGTCGACCGTGTCGGGCAGATCGAGCGAGCGGGTCACCTTGCCGAACCGACGCTCGTTGTAGAGATAGGTCGGCGGCTCGGCGCTGGGGGTCCGTTCCACGACGATGGCGAGCTGGCCGTTCTCGACGGTCACTTCGACCGCGTCCTGGGCCACGCCCGGCACGTCGAGTTCGACGTGGAGGCGATTATCCGCTTCCCAGAGCGACGCGGGGGCGGTCCACGCCGCGCGAGTGACCGCCGATGTGACGGGCCCCGTGAAAAGGTGATTCAGCATCGAATCGACCTCGGCGAGCGAGCCGGGAAGGAGTTGGTTCAAGCGGTTGGTGGGGGAGTTCTTGGTCATGGCGGGGTTCTTCCTTTTCGGTGTCGTCAACGACGGTTTCGGGGTCGAAAGCGCCCGTTTCGGGATCGTCGACAACGGTGGTTAAGGGCTGCCGCTCACGTCGAGCGGCGAACAACGAAATCTCCGGCCGGAGACGACTCTCATTTGGCATCGGGACATGCAGCGTTGGGGCCGCGCAACGGTCGTTTGCGGGGCGATCAATAGAAATGCAAGACTGGCGCCAATCGCCGCATGAGCGACACAACCACTTGCAATAATTCGACTTACGCCGATCCTGCCGCAGCCGACTCAAAGAAGATGGCGCCAAAATGGCGCCCGGCAAGCCAACCCCCATTGACCAAGCCCGCCCAACCAAACGCCAAATCGGCAGGCGCCGGTCATTTCTTGCCAGTAACCACGTAGTTTCCGGCGAAGAGCACGGCGGGACGATCGTCCGCGTCGCCCGCGATTTCGACGACCAGGTCGAGCTTGGCTTGCCCCTTCTCGGGGAGCATTTCGACGAAGTGGTCCCAGTCGGCCTCGCGCGGCGGGAGGCAGCACGCCGCCACCCGTGGACTCTCGACAGGCAGGTGGTACTTGATCGAGCTGCGGCGGATCACAATCGACCCCGCCTCGCCGACTTGCTCGAGCAACAGGTGCGTCATCGCCCATCCCGCTAGGGTGCAGAGGGCGTTCAGGCTGCCGGCGAAGGCGGTCTGGTGCGGGTTGCGGTTCGGGGCTAGCGGCATCGAGAGCCACAGCCCGGCGTCGGTAATCGAATCGACGGCGACATCCATCTGCGCCGAAAGCGGGATCTCGGTCCGCAGCAATGTCTCAAGCGCGCGGCGCCGCTCGGCGGCGGGGTCGGCGGCTCCTCGTGGCGAATCCATCGGCAGCAATCGGGGCGGCAAGCGTCGGCGGAGCTTCGGATGCTAGTCCATCCTCCGGTCTTCGGCCACGGGGGAGTCGGCCACGGAGAGTTGGGGCTCACACCGCGGCGCTGGGTCGTGATGACATTCGCACGGCGACTCGGCCGCCTATTCCCCCTCCCCCCACTTATCCGGGCAAGTGGCCTCCCCACGAGGCGGGTGGGGATTTTTGCGGTGACCATCGCCTTTCGCTAGAGAAGCTCCGAGAGGGCGATGGCCACCTTGCCGAGCTTGCCGCCGTAACTCGGGGCGGTGATCGCCAGCAGGTCGCCCGCCATCGCGGCCTGGAGGGCGGCCCGCATCGCGGCGCGGACCGCCGCCTCGTCGACGCCGTCTACGACGATCTCGTAGACGCAGCCGGTCCCGGCGGGGAGTTGGGTTTCGACCTCGTCCTTGAGCGTCGGGCAGTACGCCTCGTTCGTCGAAGCGACGAGCCGTTTGTAGCGCGAGCCGACCTTGCTGCCGCTCCGGCAGACGCCGCCGGGGAACGGCGTGATGACGCCCGGCAGGTCGCGCACCGCGTCGGCCGCGCGCCGCGCGGCGGCGAGGGCTTCGGCTTGGTCGCGACCACACAATAGCAGCACGCCGCCGGCCACGCCGTGGCCGACGCCGACCGTGGCGGGAAAGGAAACCTCCCCCTCCATCACGGGCAGCGTCCATGTGTTCCCATCGCGGCGCTCGTAGCCGTCGCCGAAGTAACGCAGGTAGTTACCGAATGGCGCCCGATCCTTTGCTTCCGGCAATCCGTCGAAGACCGCGGCCGTCGGACAGGTCAGCAGCGTCTGCCCCGCCCGGTTGGCGACCGCCTTGCCGAGCGCTTCGGCGCGAAAGCCAAAGGCGAGCACCGCCGCGCCAGGCCGGCCATCGGGAGTTTCGTCCGCAGCAAGCGAACGCTCGACCGCGATCTCACAATCACAGCCGATCACGCTCGCCCCATAACCACACAACGAAGTCACCGCGGCGGCGAGCCAGTGCTCGTCCGCCGCGGTGATGAGGAGTCGCGCGTACCGAGCGGCGAAGGCCTCGGCGTTGGCGTCGACGACAACTGCCGCTCCGTTGGCCATACGGTCAGAAGTTGCCAAAGGGTTCATCCGCCTGAGTCGAGCCACCAGCAAATGGGTCGTCAACTGGGTCCGATCGAACCGCACGGCCTCCAACACGACCGCCCCGAACCTCTCGCGCCGATTCCTGCGAGTCCGCAGGCGTCGGCTCGTTTCGCGCCTCGTGCTCGCCGCCGTAGCAGCCCCCCCCGCCACCGGGTGCGTGGGGGGTTTTTGGCAAGGGCTTCGCGGCCGGATCGACGGGGATCGATCGCATCGAGGCAAGCAGGGCAAACAACTCGGCGTGCACCGCCATCGACTGCGCGACGACGAGTGAGCCTCGTTGCGGGTAGGGGCGAATTTCCGCCTCGCCACCACCATTCTCGGCCCATGTATCGCTAGCGACCGTCGCGGTAATCGGCTCGATGAGCCCGTCGTAGTCTCCCCGCAACAAGAGGTCGCGGACGTCATAGATGGCGATCGGCAGCTTGGCTAATGCGGCCTCCTCCGTTGTGACGAGCAGCAAACCGTTATCAACAAGGCACGTCAATTCGAGCGGCTCGAGCATCAGCCGCATCGCCTGACTGAGCCGGACGTTGCTGACGTTGATCGAGACCGGTTCATCGGGGCCCATACCCATTTCGTCGAACGCGACGTGATCGATCTGGATCGTCACGTCGTGTTCGTCGCTCAGGTACGTCAGAATCTCTTCGAGCGGCGTGCCGTCGGGGAAAACCAGCGACGAGACGACCTCGTTCCGCAGCAGTTGGCACAGCCGCTCGGTCCCCTCGGGGTCTTCGTTCACCCAGAGGCGAGGATTCGCCGGCGGCTCGGCAGCGGCCGGCTTCGCCTCCTCTCGCCCTCCGCGTCCCCCGAGCTCGCCGCCGTAACCGCCACGCCCCCCTCCTTCGGCGAACCCGCCACCTCGGCCGCCAAAACCTCCGCCGCCGTACTCACCTCCACCACCGCCAAAGCCGCCGCCGAACTCCCCTCTTAATTCTCCACGAGGGGCGTCGTTCTCCGCTGCTTCCTGGGAGCGCGATCGCTCCGCCAGCACGCCCACGAGTCCCACCGCCACCAACAAGACGCCCGATAGCCACCACTTCTGTGACATCTCAGCCTCCGCGGGGTAGGGGCGGACGAGTCACGGTCGGCTTCGAAGCCGCCGGCTCGCCTGCCCAGGTCTGTTCCGCGGGTGAGTTTGGCGGAATGTGGTGGACTTGTCAAAAAATGACGGAGCGATTGCGCGACAACTCCCGGCGCTGGCGCTTAGGGCTCCCGCCCCTCCGATGGTTCACACGAAAGCGGGGGCGGGAGCCCTAAGCGCCAGCGCCGGGAGTGACGTCACGGGAGATCAAACAACAGCACCTGGGCGCCCTCCCCTGCCGTGTGAATCGCTAGCGAGGTTTCGTCCTCGACGGCAAAACCATCCCCCTCCGCCGCGTCGATCCCGCCAACCGTTGCGGCGCCGCTGAGCACCTGCACCCAGACGCCCCGCCCCGGCTCGATGGGGTGGACAACTTCGACGCCCGCATCGAGTCGACCGAGCCAAACCTCGGCGTCTTGCTGGATCGTCAACGAACCGTCCCGCCCGTCGGGCGAGGCGACCAGCACCAAGCGGTCCCGCGGGTCGGGCACACTGCGCAGTTCTTCGTAACCGGCCGGCAGCCCGTGGGCGCGCGGCTTGATCCACACCTGATAGAAATGGACCGGTGCGTCCGCCGCCGGGTTGAACTCGCTATGGACGACGCCGGCGCCGGCGGTGATCCGTTGGAACTCGCCGGGGCCGATGACGGCGCCATTGCCGAGGTTGTCGCGGTGCTCCAACTGACCTTCCAACACGTACGAAAGGATCTCCATGTCACGGTGCGGGTGCGAACCAAAGCCCTGCCCCGCCGCGACGCGGTCGTCATTCACAACGCGCAGCGCGCGGAACCCCATGTGCTCCGGGTCGTGGTAGCCGGCGAACGAGAAGGTGTGATGGCTGTCGAGCCAGCCATGGTCGGCGTGGCCGCGGTCGGACGCTTGGCGGTGGCGGATCATCGTACGCTCCCAAATATTTGTTGGAACAAACAATTGACGCCGCTTTCTACGCAGGCTTTCTCAAACGGTTCAACGGGCGTCGCCCCACCCCTCCTGTGGGAGGCGTCTCCGACGCCGATTACGGTCTGCTAGACGAGCGCGGAATGGTGCGCGAAATCGGCGTCGGAGACGCCTCCTACAATCCGGCGCGCCCTCAAGCGGGGATCAGGCGCCGATCGACTTCAGCGCCGCCAGCGCGGCCTCGTGCAGCGCGCCGTTGGTCGCCACGACGCCGCGGTTATTGGCGAGGGTGCGGCCCTGCGAGAAATCGAGCGGCTTGCCGTCGAGGTCGGTGACGCGGCCGCCCGCCTCTTCGATGACGATCGAGCCGGCCGCCTGGTCCCAGACCTTTTCGCGGTAGTCGGGCCGGTCTTCCGACAGCAGACGCACAAGCATCTCGCCCCCGCCGGCGGCGAGGACGGCGTACTTCGCTTGGCTGTCCATGCCGACCGGCTCGGCCGCTACGCCCATGGCGGTCGCCAAGTGGTCGATGGCGCCGAGGTTCGTGTGCCCCTTCTCAACCGACCGCAGCATCCGCGTCCCGGCCGGATCGGTTTGGTCGGCCACACGAAGGGGATGCCAGTCGTCGTTAGCCATCGACAACAACTGCCAAAAGGCGCCCTCGCCACGCTTGGCGATCAATAGCGAGCCGCTCTCGCCTTGGGCGGCCGAGCTCGGCTGCTCGAGGCAGGGGCAACCGAGCACGCCGAGCGTCACGCGCCCGTTCTCGACCAGCGCTAAGGCGACCGCGTACTGGTCACCGCGTAAAAAACCTTTGGTGCCGTCGATCGGGTCGAGCGTCCAGTACGCGTCGCCCGGATTGGCGGCGCCGACGTCGATCCAGTCACACACCTCTTCGGGGGTCGCATCCGGGGCGATGGTCCGAACGAAATGTGTGACCTGCTCAAGCGTCTTTTCGGCGTCAACCTTGCGGAGGTCGTCAGCGGACTCTTCGCCCACAAGAACGCCGCAGATGCCGTGAGCGGCCGACGCTTCGGCGAGCCGCTTCCCCACGACGGCTTGGGCGGCGAAGTCCCCCACCGTGACGGGCGACTTGTCGCCCTTGGTGAGAGCGTCGGTCACCATCTCCGCCTGCACGCGGCGGGCCAGGGCGGCGGCCTCACGGACCGCATCAATCGCGAACTTGGCTTCGGGAGTCTTAAACATGGGAGGAAAGTCCGCGGTCAGCCTGCAGCGATCCGTCGAAACGCCGACCGCTGATCGCTGACAGCTGGCAGCCGCGGCCCATGGCCGCCAAACAACCCCGCCAGGACTCGAACCTGGAATAAGGGAATCAAAATCCCTGGTGTTACCATTACACTACGGGGTTCCGCAGGCGTCGTGCCGCCTCTTGGATCGGCGTCACGCTTCTCAGGCCTTATCGACCAAGCTCGTACTCTACCTCAATCGAGGGCGTCCGTTAACGGGCCACGCCGGGCCCCGGATCGGATTGTTCGGTCGCCACGGCTGCTTGGCTGTTGGCGACCGAGAAACTGAGCTGCTCGAGCTCGGTCGCTAGGTCGACGCCAACCAAGCTCACCCCCGGGGGTAAGGACAACGTCATCGGCGCAAAGTTCAGGATGCCGACCACCCCCGCCGAAACGAGCCGGTCGGCCGTCTCCTGGGCCGCCTCGGCGGCGGTAGCGATCAGGCCGAGCGTGACGCCCCGTTCGCGAACCGTGGTTTCGAGGGCAGTTGTCGGCTCGACCGCGACGCCGCCAAAGCTCATGCCGACCTTCGAGGGGTCGCTGTCGAACGCCGCCGCGACGCGGAACCCCTGCGGGCGAAAGCCTTTATAGCCGAGCAGCGCCCGGCCCAGGTTGCCCACGCCGACGATCGCGACGACCCACTCGCGGTCGGTGCCGAGGATCCGCCGGATCGCCGCCACCAGCTCCGCACAGCGGTAGCCGACGCCCGGATGGCCGAATTGCCCGAAGTAGGCGAGGTCCTTGCGGACCTGGGCGTCGGTGAAGCCGAGTAGCTTGCCGAGCTGGCTGGAGCTGACGGTCTCTTTCCCCGACTGCTCGATGCGTTGCAGTTCACGCAGGTAGAGGCTCAGCCGATTAACGACCGCCTTGGGGGCCACTTTGGCCTCGTCCGATCGCGGCGGTGGCCCCTTGGCGGAGTGATTCTGGTCGCTGGAAAGTTCGTCGGACATGTGCGGCGGGCGGTTGGGCGTGCCCGCGGCGGGCAACTCGGGAGGACGGCGTCGGCGCCGTCGCTGCTGCAACTCTACGGGACCCGGCGGTGACACGCAATTTCGGCCCGGTCCTGAAAATGCCGAAGGGCAGACGAATTGCGTACACGGCGCCACCGGTACAGTCGGCGCCAGCGGCGCCGGCCTCCTTGCGGGCTGGGCGACCTAAGTCGTCTACAGGCAAAGACTTCAACTAGGGGGAAGGCTCTGCGAGGGGCGTCAAGACCGAAAAGGGAATCTACGCAAAACAGCTAAGGCGGGGGGGCTGACTATCCCGACCTTACTACGGACGGAATCTCTCTGTCTTGACCAGTTACCCCATCTTTCCCTAGCTGTCTTTTGAAGGAGGCGACCCAGAAGATGAAACGTCTGTTTGGCTTGCCGCTGCTAGCTGCACTCGTCTCGCTTGCCGGATCGCAAGCGAACGCCTCGTGCAACTGCGCGGCCCGTTATGGCTGTGAAGGCGAAGCAACTGCCGCCGACGGCGGCGTCTGCGAAGCGCCCCACTATCACACGATCTACCGCACCAAGCGGTCGACGGTGATGGATCGCGTCGAAGAAACACGCTTCCGGACGGTCTACGACCGCGTTGCGGAAGAGAAGGTTGTGAACTACACGAAGCACGTGACCGAGACCCGCCAGAAGCAGGTCAACTACACGGTCATGGTCCCGACCTACGAGACCAAGACCCGCACCTACACCGTCAACAAGCCGGTTTGGGAAACGCGGACCCGCGACATCAACTACACCGTCATGAAGCCGGTGTACGAGACCAAGACTCGCACCTACACCGTCAACAAGCCGGTTTGGGAAACGCGTCAGAAGCAGATCAACTACACGGTCATGGTCCCGACCTACGAGACCAAGACCCGCACCTACACCGTCAATAAGCCGGTTTGGGAGACGCGGACCCGCGACATCAACTACACCGTCATGAAGCCGGTGTGGGAGACCAAGACCCGCACCTACACCGTCAATAAGCCGGTTTGGGAAACGCGGACCCGCGAAGTTACGAGCTACGTCCGCAAGGCCGTCCCCTACACCAAGACGATCACGGTGAACGGCGGCAGCTGGCAGACCCAGAGCTACACGATCCCGGGCAAGACCTCCTACCGCACCGTCCGTTCGGCCGGCAAGTGGGTCTACAACCCCTGCACGTGCAGCTGCTGCTACCAGCCCGGCACGTGCTGCAAGATCGAGTGCACCTCGGCCCCGACCACCTGCTGCAAGAAGGTTTGGGTCCCGAGCTGCGAGACGAAGGAAATCTGCTGCACGAAGTACGTCTGTGAGCCCGTCACGAAGACCTGCTGCTACAAGGTCTGCACGATGGTCCCCGAATGCAAGACCTGCACTTACAAGGTCTGCAAGATGGTCCCCGAGTGCCACACCAAGACCTGCTGCTACAAGGTCTGCAAGATGGTCCCCGAGTGCAAGACCTGCTGCTACAAGGTCTGCAAGATGGTCCCCGAGTGCCGCACCAAGACCTGCTGCTACAAGGTCTGCGTGCCGGTGTGTGCTCAGCGGACGGTGACCTGCTACAAGTGCGTCCCGCGTCAGGTCCCCTACACGGTGACCAAGTGCGTGCCGCGAGTTGTTTGCGAGCAGATCCCCTGCAAGGTGCTGTGCACCAACCCGGCCTGTGCCGAGGCCTCGACGGCCCCGGCCGCCGCTGGCTGCGGTTGCAACGGCTGATCGCGAAGGTAACGACAAAGACGCCTACTTCTGAAGGATAATCGCCTCCCGTAAGGGCGAGACCCCGAAGACAAAATAGGGCTGGTCAAAACCCAAGGCGGTCCGGTTCAAAGTGAACCGGGCCGCTTTTGCTTTTTGGTGACGGGGGGCATCGCACACCTCACTTGAGCAACGGCGCTAGCTTGAGCCGACGCTAGCCGCGGGCAGAGCCCGCCCAAGCACGCCAACGCGCCCGATTAAGGAGCCGGGAAACGTCCGTTCCCGGAGTGACGTTGGCGCTCGGCGCCCTCCGGGAGCTGACGCTTCCCGGCTCGCTGGGTTCGTGGGTAGTTTGGGGACGGCAAGCCGGCCCTCCCCTCACGTTACCCCCGCGATCCCATGCCCGAACCCTTTCGCGGCTTCCCACTCGGGCTGCTCCATTTCTTCGAGGAGCTCTCGACCCATAACAACAAGCCGTGGTTCGACGCCAACAAGGCTCGCTACGAGACCGAGGTCCGTGAGCCGGCGCTCGCGTTCATCGCCGCCATGGAGAAGCCGCTGCGGAAGGTCTCGCCGCACTTTGTGGCCGCGCCGAAGAAAGTGGGCGGCTCGCTGATGCGGATCCACCGCGACGTGCGATTCGGCCACGACAAGACACCCTACAAGACGAACGTCGGCATCCAGTTCCGCCACGAAGTGGGCAAGGACGTTCACGCGCCGGGGTTCTATGTCCATATCGCCCCCGACGAGTGCTTTCTGGGCGCCGGTGTCTGGCGGCCCGACGCGCCGTCACTCGCCGCGATTCGCGAGCGGATCGTCGAGGAGCCGGCCAAGTGGAAGCGGGTCCGCGACAACAAGCGGTTCAGTGAGGCGTGGGACCCGGCCGGCGAGTCGCTGAAGCGGCCCCCGCGGGGCTATGACGCCAACCACCCGCTGATCGAGGACCTGAAGCGGAAGGACCACATCGCCGGCGCGCCGCTTGAGCACGATGAACTGTTCACCCCCGACTTGGTGGACCGAGTCGCCGACGCCTTCCGCAGATCGAAGGGGTACGTCGACTTCCTGTGCGGGGCGCTGCGGCTGCCGTTCTGAAGGGTGGACTACTCGCCCTGCGGCGACCGGATTACCACCTCAACAGTCTCCCCAGGGTCGACCGAGACCTTCTTCACCGCGTAGGTGTTCGAGTTCGCACTCGGCTCCCAGCCGCGGAGGTCGAAAATATACTCCGGCCACTCCGAGTCGGGCCGGAAAGAGGCAAGAAGCCAAACGGAGCGCCTTGCTGGCATGCCGAAAGCAGCGACGACGCCCTCATCGGCCATCGCCTCAAGTTGGCGGAGTGTCACCCCCACCTGGCCGGCTGGGACGGCTAGTTCGACGGTACCGGTTCCAAGATTGACCTCTGCCGTCGGGGCGACGCGCCGGTTCTCGACGAGGACGCGAACATACTCGTTGGCTTCACTCGATCCGTAGTAGGCGCCGTTGGGGCGGGGCGGGGCCCATCTCTCGTCGTGGCTTGTCGGACGCGACGTCACGGTGGCTGCGGTTGTTACGCGGTAGTCGGGGAGCGGAGTCAGCCACGTCCATTCAATCCGACTGTCGTCGGGGAGTTTGAAAGACCGCTCCGCATAGACCCGAGCCGTGGCGGCTGCAACCGTTAGGCCGTGGTCGATGGTCGGAAGGTCGCCACGATCCAACCGCTCGGACGGCTCGGGGGCGTACGCGACGAAGTACCCGCTGCCCGCCCGTTGCTGGGGCAGCCCAAAAGGGAGGCCGCGGAGCCGTTCGGCGGACAGCTCACACCGGAGGCGGATACTCCCGGTGAGAGTCGGGTCGGGGGCCGGGATCCTCATCTCGAGAGGCTGTCCAAACTCGATCGTCACCCGCCGCAGCGAAGCTCTCCAGCCCGACGGCTCGTTGATCAAAACCCGGTAGTCCCCGTACGGGAGTCGCCGCGCGTCGATGGCGATACCGTGGTCGTCAGAAACGCCGGTTGCAAGGATTCGGGGGCCGCCGTTCTGAAGCGATTCCAGCTCGACCCGATAGCCCTCTCATCGGCGGAAACGATCTGCATGGTGACCGGCTGGAGATCACCGCGACCCTTACGCTGTGCCTCGATCCCCTGCCGGAGCTCGGCGACCGAATCCCGCAGCGCTCGCACCTCGTCCCGCAGGTCGGCGACCGATTGGGCGAGGCCGGGCGGGCTCGGCTCGGCGGCGACCGCTCCGGCGAGCGTCAACAGCGCGAGCCCCACGGCGAAGCACGCGGCGCCTGGGCACGCGGCGCCTGGGATGGTGGCGAGTCGGCGATTCATACGGACCGGTTGGAGATTAAGGGGCTGGGTTCCGCTCAGGCAGGGATTGGGTACCGCTCAGGCGGGGATTGTAGCCGCGGAATCGGCCGGTTGACTGCCTTGGGCGGCACCCGCTACGCTTCCGACTCATTTTACCGGGACTAACCGGGCCTGATCTCTCTGCGCGCCGACCCAAGAGGCCGGCCGCGCCGCGATCGCGAGCCCCGGCGGATCGATGGCGACCGCCACCCCACCGAACCAGCTCCAGTAGACAGGAAACAGGCCGTCATGGCTAAGAAGCAGCCCACCAAGACCTCCGCTGGCAAGGCCGGCAAGATGGTTTACTACTTCGGCAAGACCAAGACCGAAGGCGACACCTCGATGAAGGAGTCGTTGGGCGGCAAAGGCGCCAACCTAGCGGACATGACCTCGATCGGCCTGCCGGTGCCGGCCGGCTTCACGATCACGACCGAGTGCTGCGGCGCCTACAACAAGGCCGGCGGCAAGTTCCCCAAGGGAATGATGGACGAGGTCCACGCCGCCGTGAAGACGCTCGAGAAGGAGAGCGGCAAGAAGTTCGGCGACTCGAAGGACCCGCTGCTCGTGTCGGTCCGATCCGGCGCGAAGATCAGCATGCCGGGCATGATGAACACGATCCTCAACCTGGGTCTCAACGACGAGTCGGTCGCCGGCCTGTCGAACGCGACCGGCAACGAGCGGTTCGCCTACGACGCCTACCGCCGCTTGATCAACATGTACGGCGACGTCGTCATGGAGGTCCACCACGAGTACTTCGAGGAGGCCTTCGCCAAGATCAAGTCGAAGTACGGCGCCAAGGACGACAACGACGTGCCGACCGCCGGCCTGATCGAGCTCGTCGACGCCTACAAGAAGGTCTACAAGAAGCACACGAAGGCCGACTTCCCGCAGGACCCGATCGAGCAGCTCGCCCTGGCGATCGAGGCGGTCTTCAAGAGCTGGATGTCCGACAAGGCGATCAGCTACCGCCGCATCGAGGGCATCACCGGCCTGGCCGGCACCGCGGTCAACGTCCAGTCGATGGTGTTCGGCAACATGGGCGACGACTCGGGCACGGGCGTCGCGTTCACGCGCAACCCGTCGAACGGCGAGAACAAGTTTTACGGCGAGTTCCTCATCAACGCCCAGGGCGAGGACGTGGTGGCCGGCATCCGCACGCCGCAGCCGGTGGCGGACATGCCGAAGTGGAAGTGCGAGGCCGACAAGACGATCGGCAAGAAGGTCCACGCCGAGCTGATGGCGATCAAGACCAAGCTCGAGAAGCACTACAAGGACGTGCAGGACATCGAGTTCACGATCGAGCGTGGCAAGCTCTACATGCTGCAGACCCGCAACGGCAAGCGGACCGGCATGGCGGCGGTGAAGATCGCCTGCGACATGGTCAAGGAGAAGCTGATCACCGAAAAGGCCGCCGTCATGCGGATCCCGGCCGGCGACCTGACGCAGCTGCTGCTGCCGTCGTTCGACCCGGCGGCGAAGAAGAAGGCGTCGGCCCTGACGATCGGCCTGCCCGCCTCGCCGGGCGCCGCGTTCGGCAAGCTGGCGTTCACCGCCGAGGAAGCGGTCGAGCGGGCCCACAACGGCGAAAAGGTCTTGCTCGTCCGCAAGGAAACGAGCCCCGAAGACGTTGACGGCATGCACTCGGCCGCCGGCATCCTCACCAGCACCGGCGGCATGACCAGCCACGCGGCGGTCGTCGCCCGCGGTTGGGGCAAGTGCTGCGTCGCCGGCGCCGGCTCGATCCACATCGACGAGAAGGCGAAGAAGATCACCGTCGGCGGCAAGTCGTACGGCGTGAAGGACGTCCTCTCGATCGACGGCGCCACGGGCGAGGTCTTTGCCGGCGAGATGCCGACCATCTCGCCGAAGCTGTCGGGCGACTTCGCCACGGTCATGGGCTGGGCCGACAAGTACCGCACGCTCGGCGTCCGCACCAACGCCGACTCGCCCGAGGACTCGAAGCGGGCACGCGAGTTCGGCGCCGAGGGCATCGGCCTCTGCCGCACCGAGCACATGTTCTTCGAGGGGGACCGCATCCTCGCGATGCGTGAGATGATCCTCGCCGACAAGATCGCCGACCGTGAGAAGGCCCTGAAGAAGCTCCTCCCGTTCCAACGGAAGGACTTCGAGGGGATCTTCAAGGCGATGGCCGGCCTGCCCGTGACGGTCCGCCTGCTGGACCCGCCGCTGCACGAGTTCGTCCCGCACGACGCCAAGAGCCAAGGCGAGCTCTCCAAGGCGATCGGCGTCCCGGTCAAGGAGATCGCCGCCCGCGTCTCGCAGCTGCACGAAGCGAACCCGATGCTCGGCCACCGCGGTTGTCGGCTGTCGATCACCTACCCCGAGATCCTCGTGATGCAGGTCACGGCGATCACCGAGGCGGCGATCAACTGCCTCGGCAAGAAGATCGACGCCAAGCCGGAGATCATGATCCCGCTGGTCGGCACGGTGAAGGAGCTCTCGATTCTCCGCGAGCTGACCGAGGAGACGATCGCCAAGGTCGTCGAGGCGAAGAACTTCAAGGGCAAGCTCGACATCCTCATCGGGACGATGATCGAGATCCCCCGCGCCGCCCTCACGGCCGACGAGATCGCCGGCCACGCCGACTTCTTCAGCTTCGGCACCAACGACCTCACGCAGATGACCTTTGGTTACTCGCGTGACGACGTGAACACGTTCTTGCCGGACTACCTCGGACAAGAGATTTTGACGAAGGACCCGTTCCAGTCGATCGATGTCTCGGGCGTTGGCCAGCTGGTGGCGACCGCCGTCGAGAAGGGCCAGTCGGTCAACAAGAAGATCAAGCTTGGCATCTGCGGCGAGCACGGCGGCGACCCCGCCTCGATCCGGTTCTGCCACAACGTGGGGCTGAACTACGTCAGCTGCAGCCCGTTCCGGGTGCCCATCGCCCGGCTCGCGGCCGCTCAGGCGGCGTTGGCGAACGCCTGATCGCCGAGTGAGTCGCTAGCAAAATTTGAATTATCCAGAAGCCCGTCCCGCCCCCGCGGGGCGGGCTTTTTTCTTTCGCCACGAAGCGGCACAAAAAGACACAAAAAGCCCGGGGGGTTCGGGGCCTCGTCCAGAGAGAGCGCCAAGTCTTTTTTTCGCGTGTTTTTTGTGCCGCTTCGTGGCCCTCGCCTTCCAGCAAGTGTGAGGCGATTCACCAACGCGACCGCCGGTTTCGCGGATTCCCGCCGGCGACCGAACTTTCAGGGGGCCCGGCTGCTAGTAAACTGGTGTCCTCGCTCCCTTCCTTTGGAAACTTGCTGTCATGCATGCTCCCGCTTTGCGAGTCGCCCCGGTTGTCGCCTCGCTGTTCGCCGCGACGTTAGTCCCGGCCTGCGCCGCCGACCCCGATCCGATGCAACTGCTCGCCGACTCGGCCGCCGCCGTCGCGTCGGCCGAGTCGGCGTCGGTCGATATCCGTGTCGGGACGCTCCTGGTGCGCGACGACAAGCAAGATGATCTGTCGGCCAACTTCGTCTACCTCACGGCGCCCGATGGCCGTTTTGATTTCCACTCGGTCGACGAGGAGGGCGCGCCTTCGAAGAGCGGCTATCATGTCGCCGGCAATGGCAAGGTGGTGCTGACCGCGTTGCTCAGCCGCCGCCGTCATATGCTCGAATCGGACGCCGACGGCTTCGCGTCATTTGTCCGTTCACCGGGAGCAAGCGGCATCGGCAGCGGGCTGGGGGGTTTGGCGCTAGCGTTTGTCGATCCCCAGGCGGCCGATGAGCTCGCCGCCAACGTGACCAGCAGCGAGTTCATCGGCGAAGAAGAGGTCGATGGCGAGCAACTGCTGCACGCCCGCTACACCGTAAGCGGCGACTTGACCACGGACGTCTGGTACCGGGCCGATGGCGCGCCGCTCGTCCGGCGGGTGAGGCCGAACGTGATTGACACGCCGGCGATCCAGCAGATGGGCGCCCAGTACAACGAGTTCGACTACCAGCTGACCTTCGACTTCACCGACTGGAACACCGAGGCGGGCCTCGCGGCGGACGACCTGCCGGTCACCGAGCCGGCGAACTCGCTGCTGATGGACTCGCTCTACCAGGCGCCCGAGCGCGGCGCCCATGCGTTGCTCGGCCAAGCCGCGCCGGCATTTGAATTGCCGACGCCAGACGGTAATAGCGTCAGCCTGGGCGAGCCCGCCGGCGAAGGCGCCGTGCTGCTCGAGTTCTGGTCCACGACGTGCCCGATCTGTGTCCAGGCGATGCCCGCCCTCGAGAAGCTGCACCAGCAGTACGCCGACCAGGGCCTCGACTACTACGCCGTCAATGTCGGCGAGCCGGCGGACGATGTGGCCGCGTTCCTTGAAGCCCGTGGGCTTACCCCCACAGCGCTGCTCGACGAGTCGGCCGAGGTCGCCGAAGCGTACGATGTCAGCGCGATCCCGCTGATCGTGCTCGTCGGCAGCGACGGCCGCGTGCAGGTGGCGCAGGAAGGCTTTGACCCCGCGACGGGCAAGCAGCTTGCCGACCAGATCGAGGCGACGCTCCGCGGCGATGACATCGCGGCGCAGCAGCTAGAGAAACTCCGGCAAGCCGAGGCGCAGCAGATCACCGAGCGCGAGCGGTTGCGTTCGCTGCTCGACGGCTGAACCCGACCCCGTTGTGAAACTTGGCGGGCTTCAACCAGCTCGGCGCGAGGCGGCGTCGCTGAGACGCTCGGACGAGCTTTCCAGGGCGCCCTCGATCACGCGGAGCGTGCTGCCGGGCGGGGTGCGGCGTTCGCGAACAAAGCCACGCGACGTGTTGCTAAGAAAGGGCTCGAACTCTGCGGCGGGCCCCTCCTGGAACCGATCGCCGAGCATCGTCAGCCGTTGCGCGAACGACTCGCCGCTGCGGTAGATGATCCGGTAAGCCTCTTTGACTTCAGCGATCTCTTCGCGGCTCAACCCGGCCCGGCGGAGGCCGACGCGGTTGAGTCCGACGACGTCGCCCGAGTCGCCGTCGATCATGACGAACGGGAGCACGTCCTGCGTGACGCGGGCCATGCCGCCGATCATCGCGATGCGGCCGACGTGGCAGTGCTGGTGCACGGCGCTGCCGCCGCCGAGGAAGGCCCGTTCGCCCACGGTGACGTGGCCGGCGAGCATGACGTTGTTCGTGAGCACGACGCGGTCGGCGACGTCGCAATCGTGGGCGACGTGGGCGGCGACCATAAACAGGCAGTCGCTCCCCAGGCGGGTGACGCCCGCTTCGGTCATGGCGCGGTGGATCGTGGCGTTCTCACGGAACAGGTTCCGATCGCCGACGATGACGCGTCCCGGAGGCCCGGGAGGGGCGATTAGTTGCGGCAGGCCGCCGATCACCACCCCTTCGAAGAGCGTGTTGTCGCTCCCCATCGTGACGCCCGACTTGACGGACGCGCGGGCGCCGATCTTGCAGCGGTCGCCCACCTGGGCGCCTGCCTCGACGATCGCGAAAGGACCGACCTCGACGTCGCAGCCAAGCTGGGCGGCGGGGTCAACAATCGCGCTGGGGTGAATATTCACGGGGTTTCCCGCTTGCTGGCGTGCTTGCTTAGAGAGCCGCGACGGCTCTTGGCGGAGGGGCCAACCCGACTCCCACTCGACGTCGCCAGCCGTTGGTATCGGCCGGTGCGGTGACGCCGTGTGAGCCGGAACGGGCGGATCGCAATGATTCTGCGACCGACCGGCGGGGCCCCTGCCTCCTCGTTGGGGTTCTCCTACAATCAATGGCCCGGCCCGGTCCAGATCGGTCGCCCGCCGGGACGCGAATTCTCTCCGCTAGCACCCCCGCCAACCCCGCAGCCCCCCATGGCCGACCCCGTCGCCCTCTACGACGAAGCCGACAAGCTCAAAGCCGCCGGCGACCTCGACGGCGCCGCCGCCAAGTTTGAAGAGGCGATCGCCGCCGACGAGACCTACGCCCTCGCCCACTCGGCGCTGGCGGTCGTCCAGCAGAAGCTCGGCGCCCACGACAAGGCGATAGAGCACGCCAAGCGGGTCTGCGAGCTCGAGCCGAACGACGCCTTCAGCTACACGGCGCTCAGCGTAACGTTCCAGCGGGCCTACGCCGGCACGGGCGACACGAGCTACATCGCCCTGGCCGAAGAGGCGATGGCGACCAGCCGGACGATAGAAGCGGGCGGTTGAGCAGCAAATCGAAGCCCGCACGCCGAGCCAGCATCCAAGCGAACCCAACTGAGCAAGCGAACCCAACTGAGCAAGCAATCCTGAGCCGGGGGCGCAAGCCCTCGGAGTGGAAAACGGTTCGCTACTCCGAGGGCTTGCGCCCCCGGCTCAGACCGAAAGTCTCAGCGAAGCTGTTCCCATGCCGCTAGCAGCGCATTGGCCACGGCGTCGATTTCTTCTTCGTCGCTGTACCACCCAAGCGAGAGCCGGATCGCGCCGACCGCCTCAGCGGGATCGGCGCCAATAGCCCGCAGCGTCGGGCTCAGCGAGACGTCGCCGGAGTCGGCCGTGCCGCCCCCCGCACAAGGCATCGCGCACAGCTCGGGGACCGCCGCTAACAACTCGGTCGCAACGACCCCGGGCAGGGCGATACAGAGGGTGTTCGCGAGCCGGCGCTGATCGCTCGGGCCGTAGGTAACGGCGCCTTCGGCGCCACACGTCAGTTGCTGCTGCAAGCGGTCGCGGAGCGCGGCCACACGCTGAGTGGAATCGTCGAGGCACTGCTGCCCGACCACGGCGACGGCGCCGAAACCGACCAGCCCCGCGATGTTCGGCATGCCGGCGCGTTGGCCCGCTTCGTGGGCGTCGCCGAGCAGTTGGGGCTCGAGCCCCACGCCACGCCGCACATAAAGAGCGCCGACCCCTTTGGGCCCGTACGCCTTGTGGGCGGAGAGGCTGAGCAGATCGACATCGAGCTGGCGGACGTCGATCGGCAGCTTCGTCAGCGACTGCGCCGCGTCGGTGTGGAAGCGAACCCCCTCCCGGCGGCAGACGGCGGCGATCTCGGCGATCGGTTGCACCGCTCCAATCTCTTCGTTGGCGTGGACGACGCTCACCAGCCGCGTCGTGGGCCGCAACGCCGCGGTGACAGCGTCGGGGTCAACGAGCCCTTGGCGGTCAACCGGCACGATGGTCAGTTCGGCGCCGAGCCGCGCCAAGAAACGGGCCGGTCCTTGGACCGCAGCGTGATCGACGGCGGAGACCACCAGGTGCGGCCGCTCGCCCGCGCGGACGGCCGGCTCGATCAGCCCTCGCAGCGCGAGGTTCGACGCCTCGGTGGCGCCAGAGGTCCAGACGATTTCGTCCGGCGCGGCGCCGATCGCCGTCGCCAGTCGCGTCCGCGCGTCTTCGATCGCTTCGGCGACCGCGCGGCCAGCGACATGCTCGCCGAGCGGGTCGGCGAAGCGGTCCGCCAGGTACGGCAGCATCGCCTCTTGGGCGGCCGGCGCGAGGGGCGTCGTTGCGTTGTAGTCGAGGTAGATCGAGCGCACGGGGAGGGTCCAGCCAACGAACGAAAAAAGCGGCCCAGGAACCGATGCTCCCGGGCCGCTTAAAACGTAGGTCACTCTGGGCCCTCGGCGGGGCGGTGTTATCCGCACGACCGCTCCAGCCGGCGCCGCCCGTGGCGATCAGCCGGGCTGCTTGACGACGCGCTTCTGCACGTCGGTCTCGAGGACGCCGAAGGCCTGCTCGTGCCGCTGCACCGACATGTGCAACGCCTGCAGCATCCGCTTGGCGGTGTAGTAGTTCGTGACGATCCGCTGCTTGACCTGCACCGGCTCGGTCGGCACGCCGTACGGCTGCGAGTTCAGGCCGAAGTCGAGGATCAGCTCTTCGGGCGTTCCGGTAACCCGACAGAAGTTCGCGTACAGGCAAACCGCGTCCTTGTCTTCGACCTCGACGCGCTGGCGGGCTGGCGCTTCGCCTTGCGGGGCGGCGGCGGGCTTCACTTCGGGGTTCTCAGGCTTGTCGGCCATGGGGGTCTCCTTCGCTACTAATCGAGTCGTGAATGGAGTCGTGATTGGTCGGCCGACGCCGGCCGCGACTTAGAAAGCATGAGCAAGCTTACCCCTGCCGCAACGCCTTGACCAGCAACCGATTTGACTTGCCTCGAGCGCGCCTACACAACCGTCACAATCAATCCGATTAACGCTTTTTGCCCCGTTTGCCGGCGGCTGGCGCCTCGGCGCGAGTGACAGTTAATAAAGTGGTGATCGCCGCGTTGCGCGGGCCTTCGTATTCGGCCAGACGGCGGAGTTCGAAACCTTTCATGAGTCCCCGATGCCGCGCCTCGGCGCGTTCATCGACCCAGCTCGGCCCTTTTATCAAGAGCAGCCGTCCCCACCGTTCGTGGTGCGGGCGGAGCCAGAACATGAACTTCCACAGCGGCGCCACGCCCCGCGCAATTAGCGTGTCGAACCGCGGAGCCTGCGAGCCACGCTCGACCACCGCCTCAACCCGGGCCGCGTAGACCGTGACGTTGAGCCCGAGTTGCTCGACAATGTCGAACAGCACATTCGCCTTCTTGTTGACCGACTCGCAGAGCCGGACCGTCAGGTCGGGCCGCAGGATCGCCAGCGGGATGCCGGGGACGCCGCCGCCGGAGCCGACATCGAGCACCGTCTCCCCCTCGGGGATCAGCGCCGAGAGCTGGATCGTGTCGAAAAGGTCGCGGGTGACGAACTTCTCCATCGTTGTGTGACGGGTGAGATTCAGCTTCTCGTTCCACGACCAGAGCAGCTTGCGGTAGGCGTCGAGTCGCGTCACCTGCGCCGGCGTAAGCTCAAGCCCACAGCTGGCGGCCACCTCGGCGAGCGGCGCGTCGGCCAGCGGCCCGTCGGAAAGCGGCCCGTCGGCGGGCGTGTCGGCGGTTGGTTCTTCAGGAGTCGTCAATCGAATCTCACGTCGTCGTGCAGAATAAATGTCAGCGAGCCGGGAAGCGTCAGCTCCCGGAGCGAAGCACGCACCCGGCCCCCCCGGGAGCTGACGCATCCCGGCTCGCTTCCGTTATCCTTTATCTCCGCCCGCTCGTACACTCGCCCCCCACCACTGACTCTTCGCTGAAAGCATGGCCAACGACGTCTGGACCTCGGTTGACGACTACCTCGCCCCCCGCCTGGTGAAGCAAGACGGGGCGCTCGAAGCCGCCCGGGCGGCCAGCGTCGCGGCGGGGCTGCCCGAGATCGCCGTCACGCCGGTCCAGGGCAAACTCCTGCAGGTGCTGGCCAAGACGGTCGCCGCCAAGCACGTCCTTGAGATCGGCACCCTCGGCGGGTACAGCACCATCTGGCTCGCCCGATCGGTGGCGGAGGGGGGCCGCGTCGTGACGCTCGAGGCCGATCCGCACCACGCCCAGGTGGCCCAGCAGAACCTCGAGAACGCCGGCGTCGCCGACCGGGTCGATCTCCGCGTCGGCAAGGCGATCGAGTCGTTGCCGGTGCTCGAGCAAGAGGGCGCCGGGCCGTTCGACTTTGTTTTCATCGACGCCGATAAGCCGTCGATCCCCGACTACTTTAGGTGGGCCCTCAAGCTCACCCGGCCGGGGAGCCTGATCGTCGTCGACAACGTCGTCCGCAAGGGCAAGCTCGCCGACTCCGAGAGCCGCGACGACGCGGTCCTCGGCTGTCGCCGCCTCGTCGAGCTGCTTGAGAACGAGTCGCGTGTCTGTGCGACCGTCTTGCAAACCGTCGGCGAGAAGGGCCACGACGGGATGGCGCTGGCAGTGGTTCTTTAGCGGCGTGAGCGGCACGGCGCTAGCCGCCGGTAGTCAACCGAACGCTCCACCGGCGGCTAGCGCCGTTCCGCTTACCATTTACTCTTTGTTTCGCTCTGTGGTGACTCCCTTCGGTCTGCTCAATGTCAACAAGCCCGCCGGCAAAACGTCGCGCGACGTGGTGAACCGCGTGCAGTGGCTGCTCAAGCAGATCGCGAGCGCCGACGGGTCGAAGGCGGCCAAGGTCGGCCACGCCGGGACGCTCGACCCGATCGCCACCGGCGTGCTGGTGCTGTGCGTCGGCCCCGCGACGCGGCTGCTGGAGCACGTGCAGCGGCAGCCGAAACGCTACCGGGGCGCGTTCCTCTTGGGACGCACCAGCCCGAGCGACGACACCGAGCTGCCGGCGACCGAACTGCCCGACGCGCCCGTGCCGACGCTCGCGCAGATCGAGGCGGCGCTGCCGGCGTTCGTCGGCGACATCGAGCAGGTCCCGCCCGCCTACTCGGCGATCAAGATCGGCGGCGAGAAGGCGTACGACCTGGCCCGTGCCGGCAAGGCGCCCGAGATGAAGGCACGCGAGGTGAGCATCTACGGCATCGAAGTGGTGAGTTACACCTACCCCGAGTTGGTGCTCGACATCCGCTGCGGCAGCGGCACCTACGTCCGGGCGATCGGCCGGGACCTGGCCCAGTCGCTGGAGAGCGGAGCGGTCATGTCGGCGCTCGAGCGAACCGAGAGCGGCGGCTTCCGGGTCGAGGACGCGGTCAGTATGGACGCGATCGACGAGGCGACCGTCGTCGACCTGCTCCTTCCTGCGGGCCTAGCGGTCACGGACCTGCCGCGGATCGAGGTCGGCTACAACGAGGTCGGCGAACTGCACAACGGCCGCTTCCTCGACCGCCCCAAGGCGCCCCCCGGCGACGAGCTGGCGGCGTTCGACGTCAGCGGCCGGCTGATCGCCCTGCTCAAGCCCCGCAAGAACGGCCGCCTGCAACCGACGCATGTTTTTAAGTGAGTTGGCAGGGGTTCCCCCGGACTGCACTTTCTGTGGGAGGAGTCTTCGCTTTCTTGTGGGAGGGGTCTCCGACCCCGATGACGGCCTCCTTGCCTCAGCGGCATGGTGCGCGTTATCGGGGTGGGAAACCCCTCCCACAAGGTTCTTTTTGCTCCCTCTGAGCAGCCTTCAACTTGTGACGTCAGTAAACGTACGTCAGCCCAAACGTCCAGTAGTCGAAAGTCTCCGACTTCCCGTCCTGCGGATTGATGCCGAAACTGGGAGCGGTCCAGGCCGTCGCTGATGCCGCGTTGTGGAGTTCGCTAGCGGTAACGCCGCGCCATCCCGCGTCGACGCGTACGTTCGACGTAACTTGGCAGCTCGCGGTGAGGCGGACTTCGCCATTCCGGGCGAAATTCTCCTCGCCATACTCTTGCTTCGATCGGGTCGTCCTAGCAACCGCCGACCGATTAAGCGCGCCGGGAATCGCCTCTTCCCCGAATAGGCCGTACTGCTGGTACTCGACCCGCTGGTAACCGAGCAGCGCCAACAGCACGCCTTCGAACCGCCACATGCCCGACTCGGCAACCGCCCCCAAGCCGAACTGCGGGCCAACGAGGTTGTGATCGATCTCGGTGGCGACACTGGTCTTACCTAGGATCGAACCGAGTCCCAAGAAGGAGAAGTCGTCCTCGAGCTTGGCGTAGCGAACGCCAACCGTCGTGTATCCCGAGAACCTGGCGTCTTCGAGTGTGTGACGAAAGGCATCGCTGACGGCGGCGTGACGGGTTTCGGGAGAGACCTGCCATGCGCCAACGACTTCTTCACCGCCAGAAACGTAAACGCCCTCGATCGCCCCGTCGGCCCGCCAACCCGACCGCCAGGTGTTCGTGTCGTCGGCGAACAGCACGTGCTGTTTCATCAGCTCGACGCCGCTTGGACCCCTCGAAGTCCCTACTTCGACGTTGTCGAAGAAGACGTTAAAAGTATGAAGATCGCCGAAGCTAGTCACCTCGGCGCCGGTCGTGGACGACGACCACAACGACGGACTGCCCCCGCCCTGCACAAACGCTGCGCCACCAACGCGGAAGAAACTTTGAAACGGCCGATCGGGTGTTTCTTCCCCCGATGACGTCCGCGCGCCGGTCGCTAGCGCGAAGGCAAGGAGCACGGCGGTGAGAACGCGACGGGGCATGCAGTCAGAGTGGTGGGGCGAAATCCGTTATCAGTGCGTGTAGGTCAGGCCGAGGAACCAGTCGTTGCCGTAGGCCGCGTCGCCGGCGGTCGGCTGGAAGCCAAAGTCGGGGGCGTTCCACGCGATGGAGCTGGCGGCGTCGTAGACGGGCCCGGTCACAAACCACCGCCATGTCGCATCGAATCGCAGCCGCTGCGTTAGCTGGCAGCTCCCCGTAAGGCGTGTCTCGCCATGCCATGCGACTTGCTCCTCGTCGGAGGCGTATCTCGACGCGGACGTTCGGGCGGTTGCCGCTCGATTGAGCGCGCCGGGGATCGCCTCCTCGCCGAAGAGGCCCCGCTGTCGGTTCTCGACGCGGCCATAGCCAACCAGCCCGAGGGCGACCGCCTCGAAGCGGAACACCGACGCCTCCGCAACGGCGCCGAGACCAAGCTGCGGTCCCACCACAGCGTGGTCGATCGTCTGCTCGACCCCGCTACGGCCGAGAATCGACCCCGTCCCCTGAAAGAAGAATCGGTCGTCGACGAACAGACTGCGTAGACCGGCCGTTGAGTAGAGCGAGAAACGGCTCTGCTCGGCGATGTCGCGGAGCCACCCCCTGTCGATCGACTCGAGGCGCTCTGGCGCCAGACCCCACGTCCCGCGCACCTCGTCGCCGGCGGCGGCGGACCACTCGTTCCGATACGCCTCGAAACGCCACCCCGTATCGGCCGTATCAGCGCCGGGGTCGCCGAAGAGAAGGTGCTGCTTCATGAGTTCGAAGCTCATGAAGTCGCGATGCGACTCGACGACAAGCTGATCGTAGAAAACGTTGAAGGTGTGGAGGTCGCCGAAGTTGTTGATGATGCCGATGACCTCATCCGGTTCGATATCGCCATCGCCATCGACGTCGGAGAGAACCCGGAAGGTGCCCGCCTGGCCGTTACCGTCAAGGTCGTCGGCCTGACGGAGCTGTTCGTCGGCGTAGGACCCGACCGCTCCCACGTTATCCGAAGGCGCAGTGCCGTAGTTGCCGACGTACAGCGTCGAGCTCGTCCCCGACGAAACACTGGAAAGACGGGCCGACTGACGATTCGATGACCGGTAGTCGGGCGAAGCCCCCATCCTGAAGAACGGCTGGAACGCCGCCGGATTGTCCTGACCAACCGATGGCGTCACTCCAGCGAATGACGCGATCACAGCGCAAACGGCGATCGGGGCAGAGCGGGGCATGCGTACGGGCGATCTCAGTGGGGGATTGAGCGGCGCCTTCTAGCAGGCGCCGCTACTTGTGGCATCCCGAATTCCCCGCCGAGGCCGGTTGCGAGTGTCAGACGGGTAGCGCTGGTCGTGCCGTCAGGGCTTTTCGGGACATTGCTAGCGGCGCCGGCGGATTGCGTCGTGGAGCGACCTACGTCAGGCCGATGCTAGGCGATGCGGATGAAGTGCGCTGGGGCCGACCCCCTGCGCCGCCGTCGGGACGACGCGGCTCGCTTTGTGCGGCGTTCGTCTCTTGCCTTTAGCCTCCCGCTTCTAGCCTCTTGTTCGAAGAACGCAGTCCGAAGTTCGACGTGGTCGCTCTCACGCTCGCCGCTGTGGCGATGCTCGTGGCGATCGCGCTCGTGACTTACGACCCGGCCGACCCGCCGGGCGGCAGCGTTTGGCCCCCCGCCGAACAGGTTCACAACGCTTGTGGCGCCGCCGGAGCGTGGGTCGCCCATTCGCTGATTGAAATGCTCGGCCTGGGCGCCTACTACGCGGGCGGGTCGCTGGCGGTTGTCGCGGGGCTGCTGGTCGGGCGGCGGCGGATCGATCAGCCGGTGGTCCGCACCCTCGGCTGGACGCTGTCGCTGGTGGGCGTCTCGACAGCGGCGGCCTTGCTCTTCCGCGGCTGGTCCCCGGGGCCGCTGGTTGGCGCCGGCGGCTATGTCGGCGCGATGGCCCAGGCGTGGCTGGGGGCGAACTTCGCCACAGCCGGCTCGCTGCTGATCGCCGCCGTGATGCTCGTCGCCGGGCTGCTGCTGGCGACCGACTACTACGTGTTCCGCGCCGCGGCCCACACGGCCAACGCGTCGGGCAAGACGCTGGTCGCCGCCGGCAAGCTGACGCAAGCCGCCACCGAGCGGCTCGGCCTGCAAGAGTTCGCGGCGAAGCGGCTCGGCCGCCGGACGGACCTCGACGCGGTCGCGGCGGGTGAAGACGACGACGCCGAAGAAGAAGACGCCGAGGCGTCGGACGAGGAAGTCGAAGAGGACGAGTACGAGGAGGACGAAGAAGACGAGGCCGAGGACGACGAGGATTGGGAGTACGAAGAGGAAGAGGACGAAGCCGAGGAAGAAGGACCGGCCGTCACGACTCCCGCCGGGAAGCTCGCCGGCGCCGCGGCGGCGGTCGGCGGCATGATCGCCGGGGCGCTGCGTGGTAAGGGGGCGGCGGAGGAGGCGGGGGTGTCTGGTGAGGCGGCCGCGGTCGGAAGCGACGCGGCTCCCGCTGAGCCGGCGCCGAAGGAAGCGGTGGCGGTTAAGAAGCCGAAACCGAAGAGCGATCGCGAAGAGATCCTCGAGTCGCTCGACGCGGCCGACCAGCGGACCGAGTTCGCCAGCGACTACGAGTTGCCGCCGCTCGACCTGCTGCTGCCTGCCGACGAGATCTCGTACGACCAGCACGAGAAGGAAGTCCGGCGCAAGGCGAAGATCCTTGAGAAGACGTTCCAGAGCTTCAACCTCAACGTCAAAGTCGTCGAGGTCGAGACCGGCCCGGTCATCTCGCAGTACGAGGTCGAGCTCGAGCCCGGCCTGCGGCTGTCGAAGATCACCGGCTTGGCGGACGACCTGGCGATCGCGCTCCGCGCGCCGAGCGTGCGGATCGTCGCGCCGATTCCCGGCAAAAACACCGTCGGCATCGAGGCGCCAAACGACACCCGGCAGGTGGTCCGTCTGCGTGAGGTGATCGAGGAGACCGACGGCCAGGCCCGGCGGATGAAGATCCCGATCTTCTTGGGCAAGGACGTGGCCGGCAACCCGATGGTGGTCGACATGGCGGCGTTGCCGCACTTGTTGATCGCCGGCCGCACGGGCACGGGTAAATCGGTCTGTCTGAACTCGATCATCACGTCGATCCTGATGACGCGCGGACCCGACGAGGTCCGCATGCTGATGATCGACCCGAAGATGGTCGAGCTCTCCGGCTACCGGAAGCTGCCGCACCTGATGCACCCGGTCGTCACCGATATGAAGAAGGCCGAGGCGATCCTCGGCTGGGCTGTCGACAAGATGGAGGAGCGTTACACGCTGCTCGCGCGCGCCGGCGTGCGGCACGTCTCGACCTACAACCAACTGACCGAGGAAGAGCTGCGCGAACGCCTCGAGTCGGCAGACGGCGAGCGGATGGACGAGGCGACCTGGAGCCTGGTGCCGAAGCAACTGCCGTTCATCGTCATCGTCGCCGACGAGATCGCCGACCTGATGATGACGGCCGGCAAAGAAGTTGAGACCCATATCATCCGCTTAGCGCAGAAGAGTCGGGCGGTTGGCATCCACCTGATCCTGGCGACGCAGAAGCCGACGGTCGACGTCATCACCGGCCTGATCAAGTCGAACCTGCCGGCGCGGATCGCGTTCCAGGTCGCCAGCCGCACCGACAGCCGCGTGGTGCTCGACGAGATGGGCGCCGACAAGCTGCTCGGCAACGGCGACATGCTGTTCCTCTCGCCCGGCACGAGCATGCTGCTGCGCGGGCAGGGCACTTATGTTTCGGACGACGAGATCACCCGCGTGGTGGACTTTGTCGGCGTCGGCGCCGACGACCAGCGGTTTGCGACCGAGCTGATGACGCTCAAGACGAAGGAAGAGCAAGAGGCGGTCGAGGCGGGGACGCCGGGGATGCTCAAGAACCGCGACGACCTCTACGAGGCCGCCGTCGATGTCGTTGTCCGCGAAGGCCGCGGCAGTGTGTCGCTGCTTCAGCGTTGCCTCGGCATCGGCTACGGCCGCGCGGCGCGGCTGATCGACTTCATGGCGGAGGATGGCATCGTCGGCGAGTACAACGGCTCGCAGGCCCGCGAGGTGATGATCTCGACCGAGGAGTGGGAGGCGATGTCGTCCGGCGACGCCGAGGCGCCCGCCGCGCCGACGATCAAAGCCCCGCCCAGCGCCGCCGCCCCCGCCGACATTCCCTCAGAAGACGCAGCGCCGTGGGAGGAAGACGAAGCTGAAGAGGAGGACACCGAAGAAGAGGACGCTGAGGAGGAAGAGCTGGCCGACGACGAGGAGTGGGTCTACGAAGAAGTCGACGAGGACGAAGAAGAGGCCGAAGGCGACGAGGAGGAGGCCGACGACGAAGAGGGCGAATGGGAATACGAAGAGGTTGATGAGGAAGAAGAGGTTGATGAGGAAGAAGAGGACGCCGAGGAGGAGGACAGCGCCGAAGAAGACGAAGCGGAGGACGAAGAAGCCGAGGAGTGGGATGAGGAGGATGAGGACGAAGAACCGGAAGGCAACCGCCTCGCCGACTCGGCCTGACGCGGGCCGGCGAAGCGGGACGTGACCAGGCGTTCAGGCATTTCGGCGCGGTGGCAACTGTCCGCTATACTGGGGTTGAACCTCCCAGTCACCGCAAACCGCGGAGTCCGCCATGACCACCCTGATCCGTTTCGCCCTGCCGTCGTTCCTCGCTGTCGCCTTGACGATGGTCGCGGTCGCTCAGACCCCTGAGCTCGCCGAGGTTCCGCCCGAACCCCAACCGCCCGTCGAGGCGCAGCCTTCGCCCGAGCCCCAACCCGTGGCGGAAGTGACCGAGCCGGCCGAAGTCGCCGAGATGTCGGTCGCCCCCGCCCCCGCCCCGACGCCAGCCGGGCCGGTCTGCTGCCCGATCGAGGTCGTCGATTACCGCACGACGCTCTCGGCCAAGCGGGCCTACCGCTGCTACGGCCCCGGTGTGAACGTCTCGGTCTGCGTCGACAACCCGGCCGACTGCACCAGCACGCTTTACGAGGTCCCGCTCTGCGTCCCCGCCTGCTGCACCGGCGAGCCGCGGGTCTGCAACCCGACGACCGGCCTCCTCGGCCGCGGTAAAGTCGACCTGGTTTGGGACTGCGGTTTCACGGCGACGGTGGTCTTCCGAGTCCACGGCGGGGCGATTGTGATTTACGCGGGCTAAGCCCACGCCCCCAAGCCGGTTAGAATCACCGCCCCGGGGCCGCGAGCCCCGGGGTTTTTTCGTTGACGGGGCGCTACGGGCCACACGCCGTTTGGCTCACCGGTGTCGCCCCCAGTTGCTAGAATGAGCCGACCCGCCGTTTCCCCTTCAAGTTTGGCAGTCCCGTCGCTATGGAATGGTCCGAAATCCTCGCCGACCCGTCGCTGCACGACTTGCCGTACAAGATCGAAACCAACCAGTACGGCCAAATTGTGATGAGCCCCGCCTCGCGACGCCACTCCCGCCGTCAGAGCCGGATTGAGAGACTGCTGGAAGAGCATCTGACGGGAGGTGAGGCGTTTGTCGAGTGCCCGATCGCCACCACCTTAGGGACCAAGGTCGCCGATGTCGTTTGGGCGAGCGAAGGGCTACTCGCCCGCCAAGCTGACTTCGATCCGATGACCGAGGCGCCGGAAGTCTGTGTCGAGGTGCTCTCTGCGTCGAACACACGCCAAGAAATCGACGAGAAGAAGGACCTCTACTTCCAGAGCGGGGCGACCGAGGTCTGGACCTGTGGCCTATCCGGCGACATGACTTTCTTCGACCGATCGGGGGTCGTCGATCTGTCCCGGTTGGCGCCAGGCTTTCCAACGCATGTGGCGCTTCGCCATCCCTAGCTCCAAACGAGTCTCGGGGTCGAACCTTCTGCCCCAGGAAGCCTTCCCGTGTAGGTAGGGCGACCTTTTTAACCGGCTGCAGCTGACAGCCGATAGCTGACGGCCCAATGACCAAGATCGAACTCTACGACACGACGCTCCGCGACGGCGCCCAGGGCGAGGGGGTGAACTTCTCCCTCGAAGACAAGATCGCCATCGCCCGGCGCCTGGACGACATGGGGTTCGACTTCGTCGAAGGGGGCTTCCCGGGCTCCAACCCGAAAGACGCCGAGTTCTTCCAGCGTCTCGCCAAAGAGCCCCTCAAGCACTCCAAAGCGTGCGCCTTCGGCATGACCCGCCGCAAGGGCGTCAAGCCGGCCGACGATCCGGGCCTGCAGTCGCTTGTCGCGAGCGAGGCGCCCGTCATCACCATCGTCGGCAAGACCAGCGACTTCCACGTCGCCGAGGTGCTCCGCGTCAGCGAGCAAGAGAACCTCGACATGATCGCCGAGACGATCGCCTACTTTGTGTCGATCGGCCGCGAGGTGATCTACGACTGCGAGCACTTCTTCGACGGCTGGAAATCGAACCCCGCCTACGCCGCGAAGACTATCCAAGCCGCCGCCGACGCCGGCGCCATGCGGATCGTCATGTGCGACACCAACGGCGGCTCGCTGCCCGAAGAGATCGCCCAACTGACGAAAGAAGCCGCCGCCGCGGTCGCGGTCCCGCTGGGGATCCACACGCACAACGACAGCGAGCTGGCGATCGCCAACACGCTCGCCGCCGTCGACGCCGGCGCGATCCAGGTGCAGGGGACCATCAACGGGCTCGGCGAGCGCTGTGGCAACGCCGACCTGATCTCCGCGGCGGCCAATCTGGCCCTCAAGAAGACTGGCTACCAGGTCCTCGACCCCGAGCGGATCGCCCGGTTGGCCGAGCTGTCGGGGTATGTCTACGAGATCGGCAACCTGCTGCGGCGCAACAACCAGCCGTTCGTTGGCCCCAGCGCGTTCGCCCACAAGGGGGGCATGCATGTGGCGGCCGTCAATCGCGTCGCCCACAGCTACGAGCACATCCCGCCCGAGTCGGTCGGCAACGAACGCCGGGTCTTGGTGAGCGAGCTCTCCGGCCGGTCGAACATCATCGCGACGACGACCAAGATGGGCCTCGCCGAGGACAAGGACCTGATGGCCCGGGTCTTGGAAGAGGTCGTCAACCGCGAGAACCGCGGCTACCAGTACGAGGCGGCCGAGGCGTCGTTCGCGCTGTTGGTGCGGCGACTGGCGGGCACCTTTACGCCGCATTTCGATCTCGAGAAGTACCACGTCACCAGCGAGAACCGCGGCGGCGCCCACGCCCACGAAGGGCCGCTGACCGAAGCGACGGTCAAGCTGCTCGTCGCCGGCGAGGTCGAGCACCGCGTCGCCGAAGGGGACGGCCCGATCAACGCCCTCGACGGCGCCCTCCGCAAAGCGCTCAAGGACCACTACCCGAACCTCGCCAAGATGTCGCTCGTCGACTACAAGGTCCGCGTCATCAACAGCGAGGCGGCCACCGCCGCGAGCGTCCGCGTCGTCATCGAGTCGCGCGACGCCGATGGCCAAACGTGGGGCACCGTCGGCGTCGACGAGAACGTTATCCAGGCCAGCTGGGAAGCGCTCTGCGACTCCATCGAGTACAAGCTCTGCAAGGACGAGGCGTAGCTTTCTTTCTAGGGAGCCGGGAGACGTCAGTCCCCGGAGGAACCCGTGTACCCGCTTCACTCCGGGGACTGACGTCTCCCGGCTCGCTGCTCTCATTCTCTTCACCACGAGACCGAACGAGCCGATGCCCACCTGGATCGTCCTGCTGCGTGGCGTCAACGTCGGCGGCAAGGGGAAATTGCCGATGAAGGCGTGGGCCGCCGACCTCGCCGAGCTCGGCTGCGAAGAGGTGCGGACCTACATCCAGAGCGGTAACGCCGTGCTGCGTTCGTCCCAGCGTTCGGCCGGCCGCTTGCAGGCGGCGATTGGCGAGCAGCTCGAAGAGCGGCACGGCTTCCGCCCCGCCGTGCAGGCCTATTCGGCCGACCAGTGGGCGGACGCCATCGACGACAACCCGTTCCCCGACGCCGTCGACGACCCCAAGTCGCTCCACGCCTACTTCCTCGCCGCCAAGCCGAAGGCGCCCGACATGGATGGCCTCAGCCGGCTGCCGGCGCCCAGCGAGCGCTACCACCTGGCCGGCCGGGTCTTTTACCTGCACGCCCCCGACGGGGTCGGCCGCTCGCGGCTCGCCGCCCGAGCCGAAAAGCTGCTCGGCGTCGAGGTGACGGCCCGCAACTGGCGGACGGTCGCCGAGCTGGGCCGGCTGGCGGAGGAAATCTAAGCAAGCGCTACGCAAGCCGGACGCTTAACAGCGAGCCGGGAGACGTCAGTCCCCGGAGGAACCCGTGTACCCGCCTCACTCCGGGGACTCACGTCTCCCGGCTCGCTGCCGGCTCGCTTGGCGGCCCCGCTGGTCGCGCTCGGCCTCATCAGCGATCCTTGTTGATCCTATCGATCCTGTCTGATTTCACCGCCGCGTACGATGCCGACGAAAACCGACCTCCAGTCGCTCCCCTCCGCCTACGACCACCACGCCGCCCAGGCGAAGTGGTACGCGTTCTGGGAGGAGAAGCAGTACTTCCACGCCGACCCCGCGCCGGTGCTAGCGGGCAAGAAAAAGCCCTACTCGGTCGTCATCCCGCCGCCGAACGTGACGGGCGCCCTGCACCTGGGGCACGCCCTCAACAACACGCTCCAGGACATCCTCTGCCGACGCAAGCGGATGCAGGGCTACGAGGTCCTCTGGATGCCGGGCACCGACCACGCCGGGATCGCCACCCAGGCGGTCGTCGAACGGCGCATCCTGGCCGAGGAAGGCAAGAGCCGCCACGATCTGGGTCGCGAAGGCCTCGTCGATCGCATCTGGCAATGGAAGGCGCAGTACGAAGAGCGGATCACCGGCCAGCTCAAGCAGCTCGGCGCCAGCTGCGACTGGGCGCGGCAGCGGTTCACGCTCGACGACCAGTGCGCCCGCGCGGTGCGTGAAACCTTCTTCAAGCTGTTCAGCGACGGCAAGGTCTATCGCGGCAAGCGGCTCGTGAACTGGGACACGTTCCTCCAGACCGCCGTCTCCGACGACGAGGTTTTTCACGAGGAGACCAAGGGCAACTTCTGGTCGTTCCACTACCCGGTGATCGACCCGCAGCCCGGCGAGCCGACGCACGTCACGATCGCCACGACGCGCCCCGAGACGATGCTCGGCGACACCGCCGTCGCCGTCCACCCCGACCCCGCCGCGCAACTCGACAAGGTCGAAGCCGAACTCAAAGAAAAACTCGCCGCCGCTCCCGCCAAGGAAAAGGCGCCGATCGAGAAGCAACTCGAAGCCCTCACCGAGCGCCGCAAGACGCTCTTGCCGAAGCTGATCCAACTGCGCGACATGGCGGCGCGCGGCGTGATGCTCACGCTGCCGCTGTGTGACCGGAAGATCCCACTGATCGCCGACGAGTGGGCCAAGCCCGAACTCGGTTCCGGCTGCGTCAAAATCACCCCGGCGCACGACCCGAACGACTACGACGTCTACGGCCGTCACCCCGAGATCGGCGCGATCAACATCATGGAGCGTGACGGCACGCTCACCGACAGCGTCCCCGAGCCGTACCGCGGCCTGACCATGCCACAGGCCCGCAAGGCGGTGCTGGCCGACCTCGAAGCGGCCGGCTGCCACGACCCCGAAAAGGACGTCGAGGACCGCCTCATCGACCTCGCCCACAGCGACCGCAGCAAGACGCCGATCGAGCCGTACCTGGCGGACCAGTGGTTCGTGAAGATGGACGAGCTCGCGCAGTCAGCAATGGACGCCGTCACCGACGGCAAGACCAAGATCATCCCCGAGCGTTACAGCAAGACCTACCTCGACTGGCTAAGTGAGAAACGTGACTGGCCCGTGGGCCGGCAGTTGTGGTGGGGTCATCGGATTCCGGTTTGGGAATTTAGAAAGGACGCTATCACTGGCTCAGTACGTGAGATGGGGTCTAGTACGCAACCAACCCGGTTCAAACGAGCGCTCCAGCTCGGAAATGGGAGAGTTGCGGGTTATGCCGAAGTAGATGGTGCAGCTGTCTCGGACATAAACGACTTCGAGTTCAACACACGCCAAAGTTGGAACTTCAAAATCTGTCCAGCCGACGATGAATCGCTGCAGCACGAATACAGCGATGGGAAATCCGTGCAGGAAGCGCTCGAAGCCGATCATTGTGGCTTTTCTCAAGACGAAGAAGTCCTCGACACCTGGTTCAGCTCCGCCCTCTGGCCCTTCTCGACGATGGGCTGGCCGGAGCAGACCGACTTACTGAAAGCGTTCTATCCGACTTCGACGCTCGTCACCTCGCGCGACATCATCACGCTGTGGGTCGCCCGCATGGTGCTAATGGGCAAGTACCTGCTCGACGAGGTGCCGTTCCCCGAGGTCTACATCCACCCCAAGATCCTCGACGGCTTCGGCGAGACGATGAGCAAGTCGAAGGGGAATGGCGTCGATCCGCTCGACGTGATCGAACAGTTTGGTGCGGACGCCCTGCGGTTCGGCATCGCCTACCTCACCACTGAAACACAAGACGTGCGGCTGCCGGTCGAGTTCGTCTGTCCCAACTGCGACACCAACGTCCCGCAGACCAAGAAGAACCGCGTCCAGCCCCGCGTCGAGTGCCCGCAGTGCAACGAGGCGTTCCGCACCCAGTGGGCCGAGAAGCCCGAGGACCTGGCGCTGCCGCGCGGGCCGGTCACCAGCGAGCGCTTTGAGTTGGGGCGGAATTTTTGTAACAAGTTGTGGAACGCCAGCCGTTTTGCGCTGACGAACCTGGAGGGTTATTCACCCGCGGCTAGCGCCGACGGCTCACCGGGTCGCGGTGCGACCGACACCGGTGGCGCCACGAACGACCTCCGCATCGAAGACCGCTGGCTCCTCAGCCGCCTGTCCACCGTCACCGCCGAGGTCTCCAGCGCCCTCGACGAGTACCGCTTCGCCGACGCGGCCCGGACGCTGTACGACTTCGCCTGGAACGAGTTCTGCAGTTTCTATATCGAGATGACGAAGACGCGGCTGGACTCTCCCAATGACGGGGCCGAGGAGGGCGCCGACAAGCAGGTCGCCCAGGCGGTGCTGGCTCACGCGCTCGACGTGCTGTTGCGGCTGCTGCACCCGATGACGCCGTTCCTGACCGAAGAGGTTTGGCATTTGCTCGGCGAAGTGGCCCCCGTCCGTGGCCTCCCGGCCGCGGCTGGGGCGGGCCCTCTACAAGCAGGGGAGTCGGTTTGCGTCGCGCCGTGGCCCGAGAGCGACGCCGCGGCGATCGACAAGACGATCGAGGAGCAGTTCGCCAAGTTCCAGGCGGTCCTCGGCGCGGTGCGTGAAGTCCGGCAGGGGCAGCAGATCCCGCCGAAGGAGCCGGTCGAGTTCACCGTGAAGTGCGACGCGACGACCGCCGAGCTGCTGCGGCCGATGCAGCCCTACTTCACGCAAATGGCGCGGGCGACTGCGATCGAACTCGGCCCCGACGCCAAGACGCCCAACATCGCCGCCAGCAAGCCGCTCGGCCCGATCGAGGTCCACGTCGACGTCGCCGCGTTCATCGATGTCGAGGCCGAGAAGGCCCGCCTCGCCAAGGAGCAAGCGAACCTCGCCAAGTACATCGGCGGCGTGAAGGGCAAGCTCGCGAACGAAAAGTTCGTCAGCGGCGCCCCCGCCGCGGTGGTCGAAGCGGAGCGGACGAAGCTCGCCGAGGCCGAGTCACAACTAGCGGCGGTGAAGGCGGCGCTCGCGAAGCTGTAGCTTTGCTTGAGCCGTACGCGCTAGCGTCGGGCGATTCCAGGACCAACTCCGCTCCTTCGATCGCCCGACGCTAGCGCGTACGGCTCAATGTTGGCGATCCTGTCCTTCGAGGACGTACGCCACGGCGTCCGCCAACGCCTCCTCGTTCGGCAAGACTTGGCAATCACCCCCACGGCTCCAAGTTCTTTCAACGACTAGCGGTTCGGTCTGCGTACGGAGACGCCGTGTGCAGTTGGCCTTCAGTTGATCCCGTACCGTCTGCGGCGAAACCGAGGCGGCGATGACAACGTGAACGTGGTTCGAGCGAGCGTTTACCGCCAACAACTCCCAGCCTCGGAACCGACAGTGCTCTCGGCAAGCATCTTCAACAGTGTCACGATCACCTGTTCGTAACACCACCGCATCGTGAGCCAGCCGATCGCGACACCACGATTCGAGCTGCGGCCGCGCTGGTTGGACGCCTTGGCTGCGCTCACGCCACCCCCGAACGTCGCCAGGAAGCCATGTCCCGTACGTGGTCCAGGTGATCAGGAATCCGGCATAGTCGGACATGCCCCTATGATAATCACGAGCCGTTTGAGCCGTACGCGCTAGCGTCGGGCGATCGAAGGGGCGGAGTTTGTCCTGTAATCGCCCGACGCTAGCGCGTACGGCTCAAGAACTTACGACCGGGCCGGTTCGCGTTTGCCCCACTTCTTGCCCTGCGGCGCCTTCGCCGGTGGCGCGCCGCCGGTGAGGCGGAACGCGCCGGGGCCTAGCAGGTCGTCGACGCGGGTGCGGAGCTCTTGGCCGAGCTCGACTCCCTTCGGGCAGTCGAGCTGCACCCGGCCGCCGTCGTCGAGCGACAGCGCTAGCTTGAGAGTCTTCGTGCCCGGGTAGCCGCGGAGAATTTCGCGGAGCGATTCGAGGCGCTCGACACCGTCCGCCTCGCGGACGCTGATCACCACGCCGCTGGTGTAGCGCTCGGAGAGCTCTTCGATCGGCATCAGCTCGTTGACGATGAGGTTCACTTCCTCGGCGCCGGGGCGGCGGTCGATGGCGCCGCGGACGCCGACGATCGCGTCGCCCACGACCAGCTGGCCGAACTGGGCGAACTGCTCGGGCCAGAGGATGCAGCGCATGATGCCGTCCATATCCTCGAGGTCCCACA
The DNA here is from genome assembly GCF_007859955.1 of Botrimarina colliarenosi. Lineage (GTDB taxonomy): Bacteria > Planctomycetota > Planctomycetia > Pirellulales > Lacipirellulaceae > Botrimarina > Botrimarina colliarenosi. Next base: position 72,084 of record NZ_SJPR01000005.1, on the reverse strand, counting down.
TGGCGTACTTCGACGGCATGCCGGGCTTGGGGTTCTTGGTGTGCGACATCTTGATGGCGGCCAGCATGCCCCCCATCACGACCTCGGTGCGATGCTCGAGATTGCCGACCTGCGTGCTGCTGTGCGAGCAGAACGTGCGGAGCGTCTTCTCGTGCTCGGCGAGCGGGTGGCTCGACAAGTAGTAGCCGAGCACCTCCTTTTCGAGGATGAGCAGCTCCTTCTCGTCCATCTCGGGGACTTGGGGCAGCGGCGCGGGGGCGTTGTCGGCCTCGACCTCGTCGCCAAACAGCCCCTTCTGGCCGCTGCGGCGGTCGGCCAGCACCGCGGCGCCCGCCTGCATCGCCTTGTCGATGCCGGCCATCAGCGACGCCCGATTGGCGCCGAAGACGTCCATCGCGCCGGCTTTGATGAGCGTCTCGATCGTCGAGCGGTTGCACGACTGCGGGTCGACCCGCTCGCAGAAGTCGTAGAGGTCCTTGAAGGGGCCGTCCTTCTTGCGGGCCGCGACGATCGCGTCGGCCGCGCCGCCGCCACACGCCTTGATGGCGGAGAGGCCGAAATGAATCTTGAAGTTGTGCTTCGACTCGCCTTCGGCCTGCTCGGTGGAGTCGTTGGCGACGACCGCGAAGTCGACATCGCTGGTGTTGACCGTCGGCGGCTCGACGGTGATCCCCATCCGCGTGCAGTCCTCGAGGTGCTCGACGAGGGCGTCCTTGCTCTTGAAGTTGCGGCCCGGGATGTCGCCCGACAGGAGGGCCGCCATGAACTGCACCGGGTAGTGCGCCTTGAGGTAGGCGGTCATGTAGGCGATCAGGGCGTACGCCGTCGAGTGGCTCTTGTTGAAGCCGTAGCCGGCGAACTTCTTGATCATCTCGAAGAGCTCTTCGGCCCGCTTCTTGTCGAGGCCTTGCTCCTGGGCGCCCTTGAGGAACTCCTCGCAGAACTTGGCGATCATCGGCAGCTTTTTCTTGCTGATCGCCTTGATACAGCTGTACGCGCTGGAGAGCGGGATCCCGCCCAGGAGGTTGAGGATCCGCATCACCTGCTCTTGGTAGACCATGACGCCGTTGGTCTCTTCGAGGATCTCCTCCATCACCGGGTGCGGGTACTCGGCCGGCTGGCGGCCGTGCTTGACCTCGATGTACTGATCGACCATGCCCCCTTCGAGCGGCCCGGGTCGGTACAGCGCGGCGGTCGCGATGATGTCGTTGAACTTGTCGGGCTTCATCCGCTGCAAGAGGTCGCGGATGCCGCCCGACTCGAGCTGGAAGATGCCCTTGGTCTCGCCCCGTTGAAGCAGCGCGTAAGATTCGCGATCGTCGAGCGGAAACTCGTAGGGATCGACCCGCTCGCCGGTCGATTGCTCGATCAGCTCGATGCTCTTGGCGAGGATCGTCAGGTTCCGCAGGCCGAGGAAGTCCATCTTCAAGAGGCCGGCCGCCTCGACGTCGTTCATCGCCCACTGGGTGATGACCTCGGTCTTCCCCTTCACCCGCTGGAGCGGGACGTACTCGTCGACCGGCTTCTCGCTGATGACGACCGCCGCGGCGTGGGTGCCGACGTTGCGGGCGAGGCCCTCGACCTTCATGGCGAGGTCGAGCAGCTCGCGGATCTCGGGGTCGCCCTCGTACGCCTTCTTCAGTTCTTCCGAAGTCTCTAGCGCCTTCTCGAGCGAGATGCCCAACTGCTCGGGGATCATCGCCGTGATCTGGTCGACGCGGAAGATCGGCATCGACATCGTCCGGCCGACGTCCTTGATCGCGGCCCGCGCCGCGAGGGTCCCAAACGTGCCGATCTGGGCGACGTTCGCCTCGCCGTACTTGTCCTTGACGTACTGGATGACCTCGCCGCGGCGTTCTTTGCAGAAATCGATATCGATATCGGGCGCTTCGAGGCGGCTCTCGTCGAGGAACCGCTCGAACAGGAGGTCGTACTTCAGCGGACAGACGTGGCTCATCCGCAGCGCGTAGCAGACGATCGAGCCGACTCCCGAACCACGCGCCGTGGAGGGGATGCCCTTCTCAACCGCGAAGCGGACGAAGTCCCAGACGATCAAGAAGTAATCGGGGAAGCCGAGCTTGTTGATGACGCCTAGTTCGCGATCGATGCGGGCCATCACCTCGTCGGACAGCTCGCCGGTCGCGACGTCTCCGTCCCGCCAGCGCTCGGGGACTTTGGCGTAGCGTTCCTTGAGGCCGCCGATCACGAGCTCGCGGAGGTAGGCCTCCGAGGCCTTGATGTCGGGCCCCGGCTTATTGGGCGCTGTGAAGGTCGGGAAGTAGCGCTTGCCCAGTTCGAGATCGAGTTCGCACGAGTCGGCGATCTGCTGGCTGCGGGCGACGGCGTCGGCCACGTCGGGCATCGCCGCGTACATGTCCTCGGGGCTGCGGAGGTAGAACTGGTCCCCCTCCATCTTCATCCGGTTGGTGTCGGTCCGGTAACGCCCCGTGTTGATACAGAGCAGGACGTCCTGCGCCTCGGCGTCCTCTTGGTTGACGTAGTGGGCGTCGCTCGTCGCGACCAGCGGCAGCCCCTGGCGGTTGGCGAGCTCGACCGTCAGCTCCTTGGCGGCGCGTTGGATCTCGACGCCGTTGTCTTGCACCTCGAGGAAATAACGGTCGCCGAACACGCGGCTGAACCACCCGGTCACCTCCGAGCCGCGGGCCAGCGCCTCGTCGGCGCTCGCGCCGCTGAGCAGGTGCTTCGAGAGCTCGCCCGAGACGCAGCCCGACAGGCAGATGATCCCCTCGTTATGGGCCTCGAGCAGCTCCTTATCGATCCGCGGCTTGTGGTAGAAGCCCTCGAGATAGGCGCTGCTCGCCATCTTCACGAGGTTGCGGAAGCCGTCGCGGTTCTTCGCCAGCAGCGTGAGGTGATAGGCCGCCTCCTTGCTGCGGGAGGCGCCCTCTTTATCGAAGCGGCTCCCGGGGGCGATGTAGGCTTCGTAGCCGACGATCGGGTTGATGCCGGCGTCCTTGCACGCCTTGTAGAACTCCAGCGCGCCGTAGAGGTTGCCGTGGTCGGTGAGCGCCAGGGCGTTCATGCCGAGCTCTTTCGCTCGCGCGACGAGCTTCTTCACGGGGCTCGCGCCGTCGAGCAGCGAGTAGTGGCTGTGGCAGTGGAGGTGAACGAACGGCTTAACAACAGCGTCCATAGCAAATCAGCGGGCAGAAGGCGGGTAGCGAGCCGGGCCGTCCTCGGCCCCGGCGGCTCCATGATAAGGGATTCCCGGCCGCCTGCACCCGAAGCCTCGCGACCGCTGCTAAGATGGCGGCCATGCGCTCCGTTCTCCAATCCGCCGCCGCGGCCGCCGTCTGCCTAACGCTCGCCAACTGCGCGACCGCGCAAGACGAATCGCTCGCTTGGACCCCCTCGGAGTGGTTCCCCGAACGGGTGGTCACCTTCGACGAAGCGCCGGACATCCGCATCCACGTCAACGAGCCTACCAACGCCGACGGCCGTCCGACCCGGGTGCTCGTCTTCGCCACCCCCAACGGCAACACGCTTGAGCAGACGCTCGGCTGCGCCCCGGGGGGCGGCCGGCACTGGCGTTACGAGATCCAGCACATCGCGGCCCAGACGCGGATGCTGCGGTCGATGCTCCCGGGGGAGCGGATCGTGCTCATGGTGGTGGAAGCGAACGGCCTGAGTTGGCCCCAGTGGCGGGCAACGCACGACGGCGCCAACGCGATCATCGCCGAGAAGCTCGCCGCGTGGCGCGAGCGTTTTGGCGGCGCCGACGCGAAGGTGACGCTCGCCGCCCACTCCGGTGGCGGGAGTCTTCTGTGGGGCGTCATCGAAGGCAGCGACGCTCTGCCCGACTGGCTCGACCGGATCGCTTATCTCGACGCCAACTACTCGTTCGACGCGGCGCTGCACGACGCCAAACTACGGGCGTGGCTCGACGCACCGGGCGACGGGCGACGCCTCATCGTCATTGCTTACGACGACCGCGAAATCACATTCGAAGGCAAGAAGGTTGTCGGCCCGACCGGCGGCACGTTCCGCGCCACCGAGCGGATGCACCAAGCGTTCGCCGCCGCGAAGCCGCTCGTCACGGCGACCGAAGAACCTTTCACACGGACCGTCGGCTGGGGCGGCCGCTTCCGCAGCGAGGTGCACGCCAACCCCGAGAACAAGATCCTTCACACCCGGCTGGTGGGAGACATGAACGGACTCGTGCACGCTCCGCTCTTGGGCCAAACGCCCGCCGGCTGGCCGGGCCTCAAACCGCCGGCGGCGTACGGCGAGTGGATCCAACCGGAACCGTACTGAGAGGCTACCCGCGGCTAGTGTCCTGAGTTAGAAATTCGTTCCCAAGCAGCTTGCGCGAAGAAGGGGGCGTCGGTAGAGTGGGGTGATTCCGTCCCCCCACCGCGGAGCGTCGTCATGGCCGGTCGTGTTGCCGAGGGAGA
>NZ_SJPR01000005.1:0-67569 GCF_007859955.1 Botrimarina colliarenosi | reverse complement strand
GGTCCACGCCGACGTAATCCATGACGGTCTCCTGCAGGGGTAAAACGGGGAGGGTGACAACCCTCGTTTACCACCAATCCGAAGAACCGCCTACTCGGCGCGGCCTCCTCTCATAGGTTCACCCGGCTTCACCCGCAGGCACCTCAGGAACAATGATTGAAAAACCGGCAATCGGACATTTTTGGTCCGCAGCAATTTTTTCGGGATTTGCAGTGCCGTCAGATTGGCGGAGTTGGGCCGATTTGCAGATCGGCAAGTGCGACGTTCCTGAATGCTGGTTAATCTCTCTCTCGCTTGCGGCGTCGAAGGATGAGCTGCTTGGGCCGTTGCGCGAGCAAATGAGCTGCGAAGAAACCGACTATGGCTTTCCAATCTACATAGGCGACGCCAAATTAGGTTATATTTATTGGAGTTATTTATTCGGTAGAATGTCATTTACCGAGTTGTTGACGAGAGCAGGAGATGAGGCAGATGGAGGAACGAGCGATCTTGAGTGCGAACTAGTTTACGAAATACTCAACCGACTAGAAGAACGTTTAGCATCTGGAGATTCGTGGGATGACCTGCGGCGTCAGGCAGATAAGGTGTTTGCTCCATATCTCAAGGTTGCCCAAGATCAATGGTCTGCAATTTGGGTGGAAGAGTCGCCCTCGGCATAGCACTATCAGATTGTCGCAGCTGGTGCGTGACGTCATGAGGTTAAGTGGCCGGGGTCGCGCCGGGCGCCACTGCTGGCTCGTCCAGTAGTGTGGAGCGGGTACCCGGCATCGACTTCAGGCCCCGCCGATCGAAAAGCCCCGGAGGGGCGAAATCGCGTAGCCAGTGGCACCCAATTTAGCCGCACTTTCTCTTAGGCGTACCTTCGCCCTCCGTCGCGTTCGCTCACAGTTGGTCCAGCGTCCGGCGCAGCCCGCCACGCACCATTTCCAGCGTATCGGACTCGCCCGTTGCCCGGATCCACTTCAGGTGCTGCGCGGGCGTCGGAGACGAGTCCAGCTCCTTCGCCTTGTAGTCGGCGATCGCCGCCGGGAGTTCCGTGAAACCTTGGACGACGTTCGCGTTGTCCAGCTGGGCGATCGCGATGTCGTGAATCGCCTCCCCGTCGCAGCGGAAGAGGACGACGCAGGGGAGCTGAGCCGTGGCTTCGACGCCGAGCGACGTTAGAAAATCACTGTTGAAACGTTGGATCGATTTGGGCTTGCTGGCGTGGACGTAGAAGAGCCTCAGATCGGCGTCGGCCAGGAGCTCGAGTTGCGCGAAGACGTCTTGGTCGTCGAGGATCTTGCGCAACCCGACGTTCTGAGAGTCGTAGAAGAACAGGGCAAAGGCGCCGGTCCGTTCCTTCTCGGTGAACTCGGCGCAAATCTCGTCGAACCGGCGGATAAACCGATTGATGCGATGCCCGAAGACGCAACCGTCCCCCTGTTCGTGGACTGGGATCATTGGTCGCGGGCGCCGGTGTGGTGAGAGGTGGGGCGATCGGTACCGCCTCGGTCGTTTGGTCAGCCCCTGATCGTACCCTGATTGGGCGGCGGACGGCACACGGCGGCTTGCTTCTTATTCCTCAATCACGCCGACAAAGAGCTGCCCGTCCGTGCGCCAGCGGTCGCCCCCGCCGTTGCGGCCTTCAAGCTGGGTTTGAAACCCGGCGAGGGGGTACTCCTTCGCTAGGCGGCCGGTCGCTTTGAGGTCGGCGAACAGGTGGTCGCGCTCGGTGTCGATGTCGCCGGCGATGTGGTGCGTGATCTGGCCCGTCGTGGCGCTGAGGCCGACGCGCTCGTCGTAGGAGGCCGAACCGATCCAGAGGGTTCGATCGTCGGCGTCGGGCGTCTTCCAGAATCGCACGTGGTGACGCTGGCGTGGGTTGTCGCCGACCGGTTGCTCGAAGGCGAGGTCTTCTTTGCGACCGAACAGGTAGAGGTTGCTCACCGGGGCCTCGTCGTCGGGACGCGACAGAATCGTGTCGTCGGCGATTCGCAAGTCGCTACGCAGCCCGAGCGCCGTGGCGGGGTACCAGCCGGCCGCCTTCATCAGGTCGCGGAGGGCGGCCTCTTCGCCGACGAGCGCGACATTCAGCGGGTCGCCCGGGTGGCCGTCGCTGGTCTTGGTGATCCTGGGATTGTCATCGAACGTCGGGTGCCGCTCGGCGTACCGCTCCCAAGCGAGCGGCGCTATCACGTAGGCGGCGGCCAAATAGAGCAAGGCGATCAGGGCGACGGCGGTCGGAACGTGGCGCCGCTTGATCCGGTGGCGTTTCATCGCGTGGCTTGCAAGCGTCGATAGTCGGTCGGTTGGCTTTCAGCGAGCGACGATTATTCACCGGCCGGACGCCCCGTGCACGCCGAAACCGCGGCCCCTCTCAAGGGAGGGACCGCGTCGGCGATTGTTTTCTGTGTGGAGGCGGCGGCTCAGCGGCGTCGCGTCGTGCCGGCCGCCACGGCGCCGAGGAGGGCCAGCACGACCGCTGTCGGCTCGGGGACGGCGACCCGGCCGTCGACGCGGAGGGCGTACCGCTCCTCCGGGGGGCGGACGTTCCAGGGGTTCGGCTCGGACTGCCCCGCGGTGACGCCGATGTCGCCCGTGTCGTTGAAGCGCCAGCTGCCGTCGAAATCGCCCTCGCCGTCCATCAGCACCCAGTAAGTGGCGCCGGCGGAGAGCAACAGGGAGCCATCGTCGGGGAGCGTGACGAGTTGATCGCCGGTAGAGCCCAGACTCGTCGAGAGGGTCCGCAGGATGGCGCCGGGCGAGCCGCCGGCGTCGGCGGCGATCTTCACGTCGATCGGTCCCGTTCCTACGCTGGGCGAAGAGTTGACGCTGACGCCGAGCGACACGCTCGTCAGGTAGGCGTCGGCCGGGCCGACCGTGAAAGTCGAGCCTTGGTTGACGTCGCCGATCGTGCCGACGCTCGGCCCCTGCACGATGCGGCCGCTCGCCGAGAACGAGTCGCCCGGCCCGAGATTGTTGAAAATCACCGCCGCGTCGCTACGGCCGCAAGCGGCGCCCGCCGCCAGAGCGACGCCAAGGGTCAGTAGGGTTCGTTGGATACGCATCGGGGCGCCTTTTAACTTCGGAGAGGTTCTCGTGACCGGGCGGTCCGCGACCGCCTCTGCCTGGGAATCCTCAAATCGACGGCGAGCCCGACACGCTTTTTTTAGTTTCTTTCTCCGACGACCAAAGGAGCGGGTTCGACCGAAGCCGCCGAGGCCCTTCCTACGGCTCGTAGGGCGTCACCCAGCGGGTCTCGCCGCAGTTGACGCACGGGCCGTCGGAAGTGGGCCGGGCGCCGCACGCGGCGCAGCAGGACGTGTCGCCCGGCTGGGGTCCCTCCGCCAGGTCGTTGTCGCGATGGCCGTCGGAGGTGTAGTCCGGCAGGATCGACAGGCCAGGACGCGGCGGGTCGTAGCGCAGCACGCTGAGCTTGCCGGAGGGTTCGAGGTACGCCGCCTCGACCTCGCCGAGCTGGCGCACCCCCTCGGCCCGTAGCACCTCGCAGAGCTCGTCGCGCGACATCTGTTCGCGGTGCAGGTTGCCGGTGTGAAGAACGCCGGCGGAGACCATCAGTCGGGGCGTGCTCTCGACCACGCGCTCAACGACCGCGTTGCGTTCGGTGAGCCACGACAGCCCGCGCTGCATCCCAACCACGATGGCGATGACGAGCATCGTGTGGACCAGCGGGACGTCGTCGTAGAACATCGGGTCGCCGACCGCCGAGCCGAGGGCGACGATGATGGCGAACTCGAACGGCGTGAGGCTCCCCATGCCGCGCTTGCCCATCCACCGCAGCAGGAGCAGCGTATAGGCGAAGATCACCGTGGTCCGAAACGCGACTTCGAATAGAAACCAGGGGGGCTTCTCTCCGAAGAAGATGCGGACGAGATCGAACGTGTAGTCGTCGGACGCCATGGGAGCGTTTTCGAGAGGAGAAGTTGGTTGGGGAGAACGAAAAAATCGTACCGTGCCGCCGCCCCTGCCGCTCGCCCTGGTCAATGCCGCTCGGTGGTCGGAAGATCAAGGGCCCCTTCGACAGACGCCACTCCATGGTCCCCAAACGGGTGACTCCGATTCGAAATCCAGGCTCGGCTTCACCGGGGCCTGGTCGATGGCGGTCAAGGGGATGATCGCCGGACAAACGTGTGGCCGGGACGGCGGGGCTGGTGCTGGTCGCTCTCTTCGGCCGGCCGCTGCCGCTGCGGCGGACCAAGACGGAAGGCTTTGAAGCGGGAGAATCCGGTAATTGAACCGCGGTGCTGGCGGTCCAGGCCGCCCCCGGGCGGCGGGGGGAGAGGGCCGGCGGAGGCCGAAAGCCCCTCGGGTGGTAGCGTCCGTGCCCGGTTGCGGGTCAGGCAAATACTTGATCGCGGCGGTCAGGATAGCTAGTTTGAGCAGGTCCCGGAGTCGCTACGGCGATCGGGTGATCGACCGCCGGTGCGACGCATCTCGGTCGGGATTCTCCTCTCATTTCGATGGTGCGCCTCATGAAGTTGCAACCTTGGCGTCTTCTCGCCGCTCTGCTGATGACGGCCTCGCCGGCCGCCGCGGCAGTGACTTACACATTCGACACTGACACCGCGGGCGGGGCCTTCACGTCTTGCTGCGGTGGCGCCGGCGTCTCGGCGGCGCATGATGGGGCAGGCGGCGTCCTGCTGACCGCCGGCGGCGGCTGGTCGGGCCAAGTCGCCGAGTGGACCCTCTGGGACAATTCGGCCACCGACACCCCGTCCGACGCCTCGGTCATGGCCGAGATCGACGCGATCCTGGCCAACGGCGGCGGGGTCTCGTTCGACGTGACGGTCTTCACCGATGAGCAAGTCTTCAGCGCGGCGCCGGGCTGGTTTGAGGTTGTCTTCACCTCGAACGGCGGCGGCAGCGGCTTCCACACCGAGACCAACAGCGTCGCGCTCCCGACCGCTCCCGGGGGCTCCGCCACCACGACCGTGACGTTCCCGATCGTCAATGGCGTGGGCGTCGACAACGACGGGGTTGCCGAGTACACGCCGGGCGACTCGTACCGGACGTTCTTTGTCGGCCTCAACAACGACGGTGCGGCCGTGCAGACGGCGACGGTCCATATCGACAACATTCGCTTCGCGGCTTTGCCCGTCCCCGAGCCCGGGACGCTCTGCCTGCTGGCCTTCGGCGCAGCAGCCGTGACGTTCCGTCGTCGCCGCTGAAATCCGGCAAGCGACTGCCGAAAGTGAACAACGACCAAAGAGGGCAGCGGCGTAGGCCGCTGCCCTCTTTCTCGTTTTGGCGACCGGTCTCGGGCACACTCGTGCCGTCCAGGGGCGACCCGCTCACCAAGGCGCCCCCGGTCCGCCCGTGCATCTGCCGATCCAACGCCTGCTGACGACGCTCGTCTTCTTTGTGACGACGTGCGTGTTGGTCGCCGGCGTCTACGTGGCTCACGGCTGAGACCTAGCCGACGCCCTCTACATGGTCGTCATATTCGATCTTCGGCGTCGGCGCCGAATCCCATGACGAACCGGCGTCCGGCGCCGACTTAGAACTCCCAACAAAGAACGCCTGGCCACGCTCGGGGCGTGGCCAGGCGGATCGTTCGTTGACGGCTTCGCTTAGCTACTCGACATCTCGCTTCCAGACGTGCAGCCAGTGGCCGCTACCGGGGGGCGTCGTCATTTCGGACGGTCGATCCTTGCCGGGGGGAGCAAAGGCGACACGGAATTCGTCACCGTCGAGCTCGTAGAGGCCGAGACAGGTCTGGCCCTTGCCGGCGCCGTTGTCGCCTGTAATGTCGATTGTCTTAACGCCCGACGCTTCGTCGAGCACCTGGACACCCGTCATGAGTTCTTGATCGGGGAGAGAGACTTCGTAGTGATCTCCGTCGATGACGAGCTTCCCCTCTTGGAGTTGGGTCTCCGTGAGCGGCTCGCCGTTGACCTCACCTTGGACGAGCGTCCAAGTCCCTTGCAGGCTTTCGTCCCCAACCGCGGGGTTCGCTCCAAAGAACAGACACATCCCCAACCCGAGCGCGACACTGATTTTCATAGCAAGCTTTTTTGGTGAAGAGACAGCGAAGGTCCACGAAGGAAAAGACTCCGTGGAAACAGTCGCCCGATGAGGGAGCAAACGGCAGCGGACGGCTTAACGCCAAGTCAGCTCCCTCGCAGCAACCCTAGCTCTCACCGAGGTTCCCCGAGGGGCCCGCGAGGGAGAGAAACGCCTTTCCGTCATGCGATGGGGGCGGTCATCCGACCTGACCAACCTCGAACATCCCGCGGTTCACCACAACCGTCACGGCTGCAGGCGTTTTATCGCACTCCTTTTGGTCAGGCCGGCGCCCCGCGGTCAGGGGACCAATCGATCACGCCACTTCGGGGGGCTGGGCGAAAGAAAAAAACGAGTTCGCTTGGTCATTTCGCCGCTGGCCACTATCCCCGTGCCGGCTGCCTCCGAGTTACACTAACGCCGTCCAGGCGGACCCGCTCACCAAGGCGCCCCCGGTCCGCCCGTGCATCTGCCGATCCAACGCCTACTGACGACGCTCGTCTTCTTTGTGACGACGTGCGTGCTCGTCGCCGGCGTCTATGTGTCCCACGGGTGGGACCCGGCGGACGCCCTCTACATGGTCGTCATCACGATCTTCGGCGTCGGCTACGGCGAGGTCCGGCCGATCGACACGCTTACGCTCCGCACCGTGACGATGATGCTCATCGTCGTTTCTTACGGCTGCGTCATCTACATCGCGGGAGGGTTCATTCAGATGGTGATGGAAGGCGAGATCAACCGCGCCCTGAGCCGCCGCCGCATGACCCGCGGCATCGACGAGCTGACGGGCCACACGATCCTCTGCGGCTACGGCCGCGCCGGGCGGATTCTGGCGGGTGAACTGAAGACGGCCGGCGCCGCGTTCGTCGTCGTCGATCAAGACGAGGAGAAACTCAACGACGCCGAGGCCGCCGGTATGCTGATCGTCGAGGGGAACGCTATCGAAGAAGACGTCCTCACCCGGGCCGGTATCGAACGCGCCCGCGTCCTCGCGACGGTGCTTCCAGAGGATGCCGCCAACGTCTTCATCACGCTCACCGCGCGCGAGCTGAACCCCAATGTCGAAATCATCGCCCGTGCCGAGCACCCCTCGACCGAGAAGAAGCTGCTGCGGAGCGGCGCCAACCGGGTGGTGCTGCCGGCGGTGATCGGCGGGCAGCGGATGGCGCAGCTCATCACGCGCCCCGGCGCCGAGCAGATGCTGGCCGACGTGGCCGGCAAGGGCGAGCTGCAGCACGAGCTCGATACGATCGGCCTGAAGCTCGACGAGCTACGCGTCACCAACGGTTCGCCGCTCGACGGCCACAAGGTCGAGGACATCGTGCTGAAAGGAAACCGCAGCTTCCTGATCCTGGCGGTCCGCCGCGCCAGTGGCGAGGTGGTGCTCGACCCGCCGGGCGACTGCCCGCTCGCCGGGGGTGACGCGGTGATCGTGTTGGGACACGCGGGCGAGTTGCCGATGCTCGAGAAGCGTTACGCGGCGGCGAAGGAGATCCTCTACCGCGGGGCGAAGATGCGCGTGAGTGAGTGACGCCAGCGGCGAGGATTCCTTGCCATGGTGAGCAATTCGTAGCCGACTAGAACGCGTCTATTGTCTGCGTCTCGGTTTGAACGTTTACGAGGTGAGACCGGGCTCTCGGCACGCTCAATCGTCGCCGAATGACCTTCTCAGTTGGTGGTCATCGCGGTATGGCGCCGCCCTCGGTGTCGGCGATGCAGTAGAGATGCTCGTGGCGATCATCGCCGTCCCACGAAACGACCCGCAAGTAGAGCCGACCACCGCACAACGCCGGGGACGCGAGCGTCTCGTCTCCAAGCCGATTGCTGGCGACCTCTTCGTAACCCTCGGGTGAGGCGCGAAAGACGATCAGCTCTCCCGACGCCTTCTGCGCGTAGATGAGCCCTTCACAGACGATCGGTGACGCGCTGAACGATCCGCCGACCCGCTTACGCCACCGCTCCTCACCGGTGCGGCTGTCCCAACAGTAGACGATCCCTTGATCGCTGGTACCGTAGAGCTCTTGGCCGACAACGAGAAGCGACGGCTCGTAAATCTTGACCTGGTTGCTCCAGAGGATCTCCGACGTGCCATCGGCGCGGACCGCCAGTGTCTGCTGACCTGGGAAGCCACCGCTGGCGAAGACCAAGTCCTCGTCCCAGACGAGCGTGCCACAGGTCGCCTCGGACGCGCCGCGGCAGGACCAGAGCGATTCGCCCGTCGCGGGGTCATAGCTGGCGACCTGGTTGTCGCCACTAATCAGTAGCTGGTCGCGGCCCGCAACCCGTGCGACTGTCGGCGAAGAGTATGTGCTGGTCGATGACCGCTGCTTGCGCCAAGCGATCTCGCCGGTTTCGCGATTGACGGCCGCCAGGTAGCCGCCGCCCCAGTTGTCGGCCGCAAAAATGACGTAGGACCCGTACAGGGTCGGAGAGGGGGCGTAGCCGAACTTCGAACGGAAAGGCCCAAGAGTTGTCTGCCAGATGATTTTGCCGTCCCAATCGACCGCCGAGGCGACGATCGAATCGGAGTTGAGGTGAGCGACATAAATACGCTCACCGTCACTGGCGACGGTTCCGTTGGCGTCGGTCCCCTTTTGGTGGACCTCGCCGGCGGAGGGAAACCCCCCCTCGTGCAGCGTGACCCGCCAGGCCTCGGCGCCCGTCTCCCGGTCGAACGCCACGAGCAGCTGTCGTTCTTCACTTTCCTCAGCTGAACTCAACAATACACGGTCCTTCACTACCACCGGTGATGCATGGCCGCGTCCCGGCACGGATGCTTTCCAAACAACGTTTTCGGTCGGCGACCAGTTCAGCGGCGGCGGGGACGAAGTGGTCAGACCGTTCCGCAACGGTCCGCGCCAACCGGGCCAGTCGTCCAGCCCCGGCTCGTAAGCCGTGGTCGAGGGAGCGACCATGTCACTGACCTGGATATCTTCCACCGCAACCGAACGGGTGCATCCAACGCTGATCGTTAGCAGCAGCGGAGCGAAGCGATGCATGTCGGTTGAGTCCCTGACGCAGGAAATAGAGAGTGGGGAGGCCGACGCTGACGCTCGACGAGCTGGCCATGGCTAAGAGTGCATCTCAGCACTGGCCGACGCATCGTCTCCGCGCGACAGCGGGGAAATGGGTAACGTCGATGTAAGCGTTACCTACCCAACCCCGGCGCCTTGCCGAAGGTCCTGCGGAATCCCCCCGGTTTTGGGGACGACCACGACCAACCCGCGTTACCCACCGCTCGCACCGGGCCCGTGGGCGACTTGGCACAGTTGGATAAACGGTTACGCCGTGGCGAAGGGAGATTCTTTTCCGCGGGGCAAAGATGCGGGAGAGTGCGCAATGGCGTTGCCCGCGGATAGCGCCGGCTGCTGAAAATCCCGGCTTCAAACCGCCACCTGGGCGGCCTCCTCGTGGACGTTCACGTCCATGATGCGGTCGGCCCGGTCGATCATTTCGCGGCAGTCGTCCGAGAGGTCCTTGAGCGTGACTTCCTTGCCGAGCTCGCGGTACTTGGCGCAGACGCCGTTGATCGCCTCCATCGCCGAGTGGTCGTAGACCTTCGTGCGGCCGAACTCGATCGTGACGTGCTGCGGGTCCTCGGCCGGCGTGAAGATCTCCTTGAAGGAGGTCACGGCGCCGAAGAAGAGCGGGCCTTCTAGTTTGTAAGTCTTCACGCCGTCGGCGTCGCTGGTCTCGGCGGCGATGACGTGCGACTTCTGCCAAGCGAACACCAAGGCCGAGATCACCACGCCCGACGCGACGGCGATCGCCAGGTCGGCCATCACCGTGATCGCCGAGACCGCGACGATCACCAGGGTGTCGCTGAGCGGGATCTTGTTCCAGAGCCGCAGGCTGGTCCATTCGAAGGTGGCGATCACCACGATGAACATCACGCCGATCAGCGCCGGAACGGGGATCAAGCCGATCGCCTGCCAGAGCGGCGGGAAGACAATAAAAGCCAGCAGGAACAAAGCCGCCGAGACGCCCGACAGGCGGTGACGGCCGCCGGAGCGGATGTTGATCATCGACTGGCCGATCATCGCACAGCCCCCCATGCTGCCGAACAGTCCCGACACCATGTTGGCGAGACCCTGGGCCATGCACTCACGGTTGCTCGAGCCACGGGTCTCGGTGAGCTCGTCGATCAGCGTGAGCGTCATCAGCGATTCGATGAGGCCGACCGACGCGAGCGTGAGGGCGAGCCCGCCGATGATCAGCAGGCTCTCCAGCGTCAGCGGGATCGCGGGGATCGCGAACCGGCCGGCGATCCGCTGGCTGGCGTCCGACGGCGCGGTGGCGTCGACTTCGCTGGCGGCGATCTCGTGGCCGCGGTCATCGACCGCCGCATAGAGCAGGCCCGGCTTCTCTTCTTCGAAGACCTGGGTCTTGGCCGACTTCTCGGCGGCGAGGGCCTTCATCTCTTCGACCGAGTCGTTGACCGTCACCGAGCTGATCGGCGTGAAGTTCACCAGCAGCGTCACGGCGATGATGGCGACCAGCGTGCCGGGGACCGCCTTCGTCAGCTTGGGCAGGAAATGAATGATCGCCATCGTGAACAGGATCAGACCGACGGTCGTGATGAGTCCCACGCCGCTCAGCCAATCGCCGGTGATCTCGAACGCCTGGGCCGCGTCGTCGTAGACCACGCGGCGGTTGGTCTTGAGCTGTTCGAATTGGGCGAGGCCGATGACGATCGCGAGGCCGTTCACGAAACCGAGCATCACCGGGTGCGGGAGCAGCCGGATGAATTTGCCAACGCCCAACAGCCCACAGGTGATCTGGATCAGCCCACAAAGCACGACCGCCGCGAACAAGTACTCCAGGCCGTAGAGGACGACAAACGCCGTCATGACGACCGCCATCGCGCCGGTGGCGCCGGAGATCATGCCGGGGCGTCCGCCCAGCAGCGAGGTGATGAAGCCGACGAAGAAGGCCGCCCACAAGCCGACGGACGGGTCAACGCCGGCGACAAACGCGAAGGCGACCGCCTCGGGCACGAGCGCCAGGGCGACCGTGAGGCCCGAGAGCAGTTCGGTCTTGAGGCTGGCGTCGCGCTTGATGAGCAGATCGATCATCGGTCGGAGGGTCTCGTCGAAAGGAGAGGGAGCGCACCGCGGGCGGTGTCGGCGGCGTCACGATTCGATCGTGCCGGCGACCGTCGCGGGGGAGAGCGTAGGGGCGGGCGTGGCCCGCGTAACGGGCCACGGGACGGCGGGAGACGCACCGGGGCAAGGAGCCCGACCGCGTCGAGTGGAGGGGAGGATACCCCGCTGGGCGCCTCAGAGATAGGCGAAACTCCCCGGCAAGGGGGCGTCCCCCCCACGAGAGGTGACTGCCGGGCGCCGACGTGATTCTTCGTCAGAGTCCACCAAATCGAACCGAGCTACGGCCGTCCCTAAGCGGATGCGGCGTCGATCAAGTCGATCCGCCGCTGGTGGCGTCCGCCGTCGAACGGCGTTGTGAGCCACGTGTCGACAATCGCCAGAGCGAGCTCTTCGCTCACTTGCCGTTCGCCGATCGACAGACAATTGGCGTTGTTGTGGCGACGGCCGAGCTCCGCCGTTTCGACGTTCCAGCACAGGGCGCAGCGGACGCCGCGGACCCGGTTGGCGACAATCGCTTCGCCATTGCCCGACCCGCCCAGCACAATGGCGCGGTCGGCTCCGCCGTTGGCGACCGCCTCGGCGGCGGGGCGGATGAAATCCGGATAGTCGCACGACTCGGTCGAGTGGCAACCGTGGTCGGCGACCTCATGCCCCAGCTCGGCGAGGTGAGCCTTGATCCGCTCTTTGTAGCGGTAGCCGGCATGGTCGGAGGCGATGGCGATTTTCATCGGGCGGCAGGGACTCGCAGAGGGCACGGCCGCCGAACAGCGGCGCGCCGCTCGTAGGCGAGCGACGGTTCACTCAATGTAGTGGCGCCGACCGGGCGAGTCGATTCTCTGCCCTTTCAGTAGCCGCCTCTTTCTCTTAAGCGGTTCCAGGTCTTGGCACGCTCGAAGGCTCACCCGGCCGCGATCGCCGGTTGCGGGCGCGACGGCTGAGTCTGCAGCTCGGGCGGCGCGCCCCAGACAAGGCTCCCGAACGACACCGCCGCCGCCAGTGAAACGAACAGCCAGAGCGACGGCCCGTAGCCTCCGGTGAGTTCGTACGTCAGGCCCATGATGAACGGCCCCACGCTACAAGCGGCGACGGTCGCTGTCCAAACGCTGCTGCGGATCGAGCCGAGCTCGCGGCGGCCGAAGTAACGCGGCCAGAGGGTGTTGCCGGTCACCGCCATCAGCCCTTGGCCGGCGCCGAGAAGGACGCCGCCCAGGTTCACCGCCAGCGGCGTGACCCCTTCGCCCATCACCAACACGCCCGCGCCGAGCAGCGCCATCGCCATCGCCATCAGCACCCGCAACGGGACGCGGTCAGCGAGCATCCCGCCGTTGAGCTGCATGAACGCCATCGCGGCCGCGACCCAGCTGAACACCGCCGCGGCGTCGCGGGTCGTCAGGCCGTTCCGCTCGAAGAGCGGCGTCAGATTGAAGAAGACCGCCGTACAGATCAGCCCGGTCAGCGCCGCGCACGAGAGAGCGGCCCAGTAGGCCGGCGTCCGAAGCGCCGCGTGGAACGAGAGCGAACGGGCGGGCGACACCTCGGTGACGGTCTCGTTGGACGATGTCTCGTCGTTGTTTCGATACGCCAGCGCAAGCAGCGGCAACAGCGTTACGGCAATGACCAGGCCGACCATCGCGTACGCCTGGCGCCAGCCGAAGTGATCAATCAAATAGTTGTAGATGTAGGGCATCAACGCGATGCCGATCGACATGCCGACCCCCGCCACGCCCGAAGCGAGCCCCAGCCGGCGCGAGAACCACATCCCCAGCGTGTTGCCCGACGCGAGGGACAGCCCCCCCTGACCGAAGGCGCGGAGCAAGAAGAATCCCATCGTCAGGCCGACGACCCCGTGCACCCGCGAGATCGCGAAGCAAGACAGCGCGACCGCCGCCACGAGCAGCAGCGACACACGCCGCAGCCCGTGCCGGTCCATCCGCCGGCCGATCCACATCAAGGGGATCGCCGCCAGGGCGCTGGCGATCATGTACGCGCCGGTGAGCTCGGTGTGCGACAGCGCGAGCGACTGCCGCATCGGCTCGTTGAACAGGGCGACGCCGAACGTCTGCCCCGGGCTCGTACCGATCTGCATCAAGATCGCTAGCGGCAGCATCACCCAAGCGTAAGCGGGGTCTGTTTCAACGCGCGCCGAGACGGCGCCATCAGGGGCGGGCTTCTTCATGGTTCCGGTCGTTACAGCCGGCGCCGGTCATTAGCAGCCGGCGCGTTTCAGCAGGCGGGAGTCGCTGAGGTGGGGACCCGATTCTACGCGCCCGGCTTCGCCGAGCGTAGGCCGCGCGCCTCAGAGGGAGACGCCAAGCATGCCAAACTTGGTGGAGCCCACTGCGCTTGATGGAGCTCTCAGCGCCAGCGCCGGGAGTGGAAGCGGGTACCCGGCGCGAATTCTTGGATTGGGCGGATTGGCGTTAAGGGCTCTCGTCCCACCGGCTGCGGAAATCACTAAACAGCGCCATTCACGCCGAAGCGCGAGACGCTTCGACAGGACGAACGCTTACTCGTCGGCGCCGCTGCGAGTGATCGACGGCGGCTCCCTGGCGCTCAGCCGACGCGCCAGCGGCGGTCCGAATGGCTGCGCAGAGACCAGCCAAACCGGCGGCGCTAGCGATTTGGCGAGTCTTCGACCGGCGCCCACACCAAAAGTCTCTGGCGCGTCGTTTGCGTTAAACGCCGGGATTACCCCTCAACACGCCAGGGAGGCCTTCGATGCTCGCCGTCAACGAACTACCTGATCAAATCGAATTGCGAGATCCTCGGACGCTTTATCCCCAGCCCCCGTTCCCGAAGCAGAGCCAAAAGCCGCCGGGAGCGACCGACGCCATGGACCCCGTCCCCGACCATGGGGAATCGTCGTACCAGGGATCGGGCAAGCTGAAGGGACTCTCCGCGATCGTCACCGGGGGCGATAGCGGGATCGGCCGCGCCGTCGCCATTGCTTACGCCCGGGAGGGCGCCGACGTGATGATCGCGTACCTCTCCGAGGACGAAGACGCCCGTTCAACCCTCGAAGTCGTGAAAGAGTGCGGCGTCAACGCGCAACTCTACGGCGGCGACCTCACCGATCCCCAGACGGCCGTCCGCTTGGTGGACGCCGCCGTGGGTCAATTCGGCAAGCTTGATCTTCTCGTGAACAACGCGGCGTTCCAGCGGACCGGCGGTGATCCCGACGAATTTTCCAACGAGGAATTCGAGAAGACTTTCGCCACCAACGTCTTCGCGCCGTTCTATCTGAGCAAGGCGGCGCTGGATCACTTGCCCGCTGGCGGGTCGATTATCAACACCGTTTCGATTCAGGCGTACGATCCGTCGTCTTACTTGCTCGCGTACGCCGCCACCAAGTCGGCGCTGGTGAGCCTGACGAAGGGGTTCGCCAAACTTGCCATCGATCAGGGGGTTCGCGTCAACGCGGTGGCCCCGGGCCCGGTATGGACGCCGTTCATCCCGTCCACAATGCCGGAAGAGAAGGTCGCCAAGTTCGGTGAAAACACCCTCTTCACCCGCCCCGCGCAACCGGCGGAGCTGGCGCCGTTATTCGTGTGGCTCGCCTCCGCCGCGGCCAGCTACGTCACCGCCGAGGTCTACGGCGCCACCGGAGGATCGACTCCGGTTTGATCGGCCGCCGCAACATCGATCGACGGTGCGTCAGCGCAGGACAGCCGGCGCCGCTGTCGCCAACCTGGCGCGCTCGCGGCGGCGCTCGGCGTACCGCTCGGACGTCGCCTGGCACATCGCCGCGAACTCCCGCCGGGTCGGTTCTTCGACCTGCTGCAGGTGGTTGGCGAGTCGGACCATGCCGGCCGGGTTCGTCTCGGCGGTGCGCGAGAACAGCGACACGAACCGCATCGTCTCGATGAAGTTGTGGTCCGACGTCCGCAGGATCAGCGGCTTGAGTGTCCGGGCGACGAGCTTCGTGGCGGGGCCCTCGAAGCGGATGAAGGCGTCGAGCCGAGTCGTTAGGTAGCAACGGCCGTTGCTTTCCTCGACGCTCTCGGCGCGGAGCAACAAGACGCTCTGCCCATCGATCGAGCTGGGCATGGGCCCCGCTTGGTACGAGCCGTCCGCCAAGAGCAACATCCGTAGCGGCTCCGCACCCCCCCCATCGCGGTGCAGCACACGGATGTCGCCCACCGCTCCGGCCGAGTCGGCCACCCGGTAGCGCCCCGGCGCGATCGGGGCGAGCTGCAAGCGGCTCACTCCCATCACGTTCCACGAGTCGACGATGAGATCTGGGTGGTCCACCAAGTAGGCGAACATCTCGTCGTCGCAATCGATGATGCGGGTTGGCAACTGCCGGTAGAGCGTGGCGTCGGCCACGACGCTTTCGACCAGCGGGCGGTCGATCGCGTTGAGATGGCGCCAAGGGATCGCCTGGAGCGCCGCCTGCCGCGCTTCACGCGACTCGCTCCCGCCATCGTCTTGGGCGTGGAGCGGGGCTGGTGACAAACAGAGCGCGATCGCGAAGGCCACGGGCCCCACGGTTCGCCGACATCGATTTGCGCAGCCCGACCCCCCCGGTCGGAACGCCATAACTCCCCCCCAGGACGCGGCGTTCGTGCTTCCCGCCCGGGGGCGGGTCGCACTAAATCAGTTCAGCCCCGTAAGCCCCGGCTAAGCCAGCCAGGTCGTTCGGCTAAGCCAATTAGTTCGGTTGTAGGGGCGCCGGGACGTGAGCGTTTTGTCGGGCGCCGGCGCCGCTGTCGTGCGATCGGTCTTGCCCGCGACGCCGCGTAGCGGGGATGCTTCGGACCGATGCGCCAACCGCTCCGACTCTCGCCGTCTCTCCTCGCATGGCTCCGACTCTCCCTCGTGGGGGCGGTGCTGGCGACGCTTGCGCTGGGGGGCGTGTGGCGGGTGGCCGACAGCCGCCTCGACGCCGAGGCCCGCCGCTTGGTCCTCGAAGGGGGCAGCGCCGCTGTCGCCGCGACGCGCGACGATTGGCCAACCCATGTGATGCCGGTCGCTTTGACCGACCCGGGCGAAGCGGGCGTCAACGCCCGTAACGTGGCGTCGGCAAAGCTCAACCAAGCCCTCAGCCAAGCCCAGCGGGGGAGTCGTCAGTCGTTACAGCGGCTCGCGCCTCGGATCGTCGCGGCGCTGAATCATGTCGAGGGAGAACTCACCGACGAGGGAAGCCGTTGGGCCGAATGGGTCGCGCGACAGTTGGCGATCGGCGCCCAGACGCTCGAGCCCGCGCCACGGATCTCCCTGCTGGCCGACATCGACACGACGCTAACGGTCCTCGCGCAGACGCCCCGGCTCGCGCCGGTCGTTGTGGCGTCGCCGCCGACTGTCGCGGAACGCCCGCGGCCCCTCGCGCCGGCGCCGGTGGCCGAACCAGTTCCGAGCGCCGTCGTACAAGCCGAGCCGACGCCCGTCCGCAGCGCGCCGCAAGCGCCGGCGCCGGCCGCCGTCGAACCGGCGTGGCTACCACCCCCCGCGGCGCGGGTCGCCACCAAGTGGCGGAGACCCCAGCTCGAAACCACAACCGAACTGACGCAGGGGCCGGCGACTTCCGACCCCCTCTTCGACCAGACCACCACGGCGCCGGCCGACTTGCCCGACCTGCCACTCCTGGCCGAGGCGCTGCGGCTGACCAGTCTTGTCCCCTCTACGCCAACGGCAAGCGGCCCGACCCGCGCGCCGTCGAGGGAGTTCGACGCCAGTGAGTCGCCCGAGCAGCGGCGTTTGGCGGCGGTTCAAGTCGAACTTCAGCAGCGTGGCTACGGCGCGGTCTCTCGCGGCCAAGTCGAGGGGCTGCTCGCCTCGAACCCCCAGGATCGCGTCGCGCTCGTGAATCGGCTGCTGACCGACCAGGGCGGCGACCCGGCGCGCGTGCTGCTGACGCTCGCGTCGGATGAGTCGGCCGCGGTCCGTGCCGCGGCGATCTCGGCGCTGGGGAGTTCGTCTAGCCGGCAGCTGGTGGAGAAGGCGTTCGAACTTGCGTCGCAGGACCCGGATGTCCGCGTCGGCGCGTTGGTCGAGCCGATCCGAGACCGGCTCCGCTGAACGCCTACTCGGAACACGGCCTTAGCGACGCAGCGTGTCGAGCGGCGTGACCCGCTCGGCGACAAGGTGCTCGCGACGCAGGTCGGTGCGATAACCGCGGCGACCTTGCAGGCCGACGCGTTGACCGACAAGGCTCTTGAAGCGGGCGTCGAGTTCCGGCGTCGGCGTGACCAAGGCGGCGATCTTCCCCTGGTCGTCGATGACGGCGTACTTCGGCGCGTCGGGCCGTTGCGACACGACGGGGCGGAGCACCCCTTGCGCGTCTTGCCGATCGCCAACGGGCGCCGAGGCGAGTTGCGCCGAAGGGGGCGCGAGATTGTTCGGAGCCTGACCGATTAACTCCGACGGAGACCGCCAGCCGACGGCTGTCGGGTTCGTCGCAGGCGTCGTCGTGGCGACGCCAGAGCGGTCGGAAACGGCCATCTGCGTGGCCGGCGGATCGCTGTCACGCATCCGCGTGCCGAGGCGGCGGAAGCTGTCGATCCGTGCCGCAACGTCGCGGACGGCGCGACGCTGGGCGTCGTCGGTCGCGACGGTCAGCAGGTCGGCCGCCTCGTCGCCGAGCCGGTCGAATCGCCAAAGCGTCGGCCGCTCAACAACGATGGTCGAGAGGGCGATCTCTAGAGCGATCAGCCGCTGTTCGAAAGTCGCCGGCGTCTTGCTCGGCTGCGGCTGATTAGGCTGCGGCTGGCTCGACGGGAGAGCCTTTGGCGTGGGCTCGAGCGGCGCCACGTCGGCGGGCGATTCGGGCGCGATCTCATAGCGGGCCGGAGCGACCGTATCGATCGCCAGCGCCGGTGCGGCGATGGTGGCGAGCAGTAGTAGCACGAGCATTTTCATCGTTGGCCCTCACGGTCCGAACGAGCAGGTCGATAGTGATGTCGAGTCGGGCGCGCGGAGAAGTCTCCGGACCCGCTACGGCTTGTAGGGGGAGCGTCCCGAGCGTCGCAAGACCGATCCGGCATCGCTGACGTGCTAGCTGGCGCCCGGCGCGCCGTCTAAGCTGGTGGTGTTGACGAACTCGCCTGCTTTGGCCCCCCGCATTGGATGCGTCCCGACTCCCTCGGCCCTTACACGCTCGGCACGCCGCTCGGCAAAGGCGGCATGGGGGCGGTCTATCGGGCACGGCACCGCGAGACGGGCGACGAGGTCGCCGTCAAAATCCTCAGCCCGCGGCTCGCGGTCGCCGAGGGGTTCCGCGACCGGTTCGAGGGAGAGATCGAATCGCTCAAGGCGCTGCGCCACGCCGGCATCGTCCGGCTCAACGGCTACGGTGAGGAGGAGGGCGTCCTCTTCTACGCAATGGAGCTGGTCGACGGCCCGAGCCTCGAAGAGGAGCTCCGCAACGGCCGCCGCTTCGACTGGCGTGAGACGACGCAGATCGCGATCCAGGTCTGCCGCGCGCTAAAGCACGCGCACGACCACGGCGTGGTGCACCGCGACCTGAAGCCGGCGAACATCTTGCTCGCGCCCAATGGGATGCCCAAGCTCGCCGACTTCGGCATCGCGCGCATGTTTGGCTCGACCGGGGTGACGATCGCCGGCGGCGTCCTCGGGACGGCCGACTACATGTCGCCCGAGCAGGCGGCCGGCACCCCCGTGACGGCGCGTTGCGACCAGTACAGCCTCGGCGGCGTGCTCTACGCGCTGCTGACAGGCCGGCCGCCGTTCCGCGCCGCCGACATGGCCGCGATGCTCCAGCTGCAGCGCTTCGCGATCCCCGAACCGGTGCGGCGTTTCGCCCCCGATACGCCCCAGGAACTCGAACGAATCATCGGCAAGCTGCTCGAGAAGGACCCAGCCGACCGGTTCCCCAACACGTGGGTCGTGGCGCGACGCCTTGAGGCAATGACCCAGGGGCTTGCCCGTGTGGCGGCGGACGATTTCGAGCTGTACCACACCGCCGCCGCTGCCGCGGAGGCCGAGACAGGGGACGAGGCCACCGACGCGTTGGCGCTTGCCGTGACCCGCGACGTGGTCGAGACCGAGGTCCTGCCGCCGACGTCGGAGCGTCAGCGTTTGGCGTCGCCGACAGGATCGATCGTCACCGAGGGAGCGACCTACACGCACGTCGACCCCGACCGCGCCGCCGCCGAGGCGTCGCGTTGGGCGTCGGTGCTGGGGCTTTTGACGGTGATCGGTTTGATGGTGGCGTCGCTCGTGTGGGGGCTTTGGTGGTTCCGCCAGCCCCCTTCGGCCGACACGCTTTACTATCGGGTCGCCAGCGGGGTCGATCGGGGAGACGTCTCGGCCAAGACGCAGGAGGCGGCCCAAACCTTTGTCGAGCGGTTCCCCGACGACGAACGCGCCGAGGAGGTGGCCGAGTGGGCCCGGACCTTGCAACTCGAGCAGAAGCGGCGGCGGATGAAGCTGGCCCGCTGGATCGGCGGCGGCGACGTCGAGACGCCCGAGGAGCTCCTCATGCAGCGCGCCACCGAATTGGCGGGCGCCAGCCCGGCGGCCGGCGCCGCGGCGTTCGACGCGTTGAGCCGGCTGCTGCGGACCGATCGGGACCCTTCGGTCGAGACGACCACTCTGGCGAAGCTCGCCGCCGGCGAGGCCCAACGCCTGCGTGAAGAGAACGCCGAACAGCGCCAACAGATCGCCGACTACTTCGTGAAAAGGCTCGCCAAGGCCGCGGCGGGCGACCTCCCGTCGGTCGCCGAAGCGGTCCTCGCCCTCGCGCCCGAGTCGGCCGAAACCGCTGCGGTGCGTGACCAGGCGCGGGCGATTCTCGCCGGCGAGGCGTCGGCGTCGGGTCGGGCGCCCGTTGCCCCCGACGGGGCGTTGCGGTAGTCACTGCATTAGCGACTTCCGTCAAAATCACTTTTCCGCCCCCTCTATGCCCGCCGCCGACAACCGTTACGCGAACAGCCGCGCCGCCTTCGCCCACGCCAAGACCCTGATGCCGGGCGGCGTGAACAGCCCCGCGCGGGCGTTCGGCGCTGTCGGAGGCGAGCCGCTATTCATCGCCCGCGCCGAAGGGCCGCACCTCTGGGACCTCGATGGCAACCGCTACCTCGATTACATCGGGTCGTGGGGACCGATGATTCTGGGGCACGCCTACCCGGCAGTCGTCGAGGCGCTCGCCGCCGCCGTGCCGCTCGGGACCAGCTACGGCGCGCCAACCGAGGGGGAGAGCGCCCTCGCCCAGCTGATTATCGACTCGGTCCCGAGCGTCGAACGCGTCCGACTCGTCAACTCGGGCACCGAGGCGACGATGAGCGCGATCCGCCTCGCCCGCGGCTACACGGGACGCGACCGCGTCGTAAAGTTCGCCGGCAACTACCACGGCCACGTCGATAGCCTGCTGGTGGCGGCCGGCAGCGCGGCGGCGACCCTCGCCGTACCGAACTCGCCCGGCGTCACGGCGGGGACCGCGGCCGACACGATCGTGCTGCCTTACAACGACGCCGCGGCGCTCGAAGAGGCGTTCGCCAAGCAGGGCGACGAGATCGCGGCGGTCATCTTCGAGCCGGTCTGTGGCAACATGGGCGTCGTCGTCCCGTCGCCGGCGTTTGTCGAAGCGCTCAGCAACCTGCCGCGTGAGCACGGCGCGCTACTAGTTTGCGACGAGGTGATGACCGGCTTCCGTCTCTCCCTGGGCGGCGCCCAAGAGCGGCTCGGCCTCGAGCCCGACCTGACGACGCTCGGCAAGATCGTCGGCGGCGGCTTGCCGGTCGGCGCCTACGGAGGGCGGTCGGACGTGATGGCGAAGGTCCTGCCCGAGGGACCGGTCTTCCAGGCCGGCACGCTGAGCGGCAACCCGCTGGCGACCGCCGCCGGCTGTGCGACGCTCCGCGCGCTGCGTGAAAACCCACCGTACGAGAAGCTCGAGAAGCTTGGCGAGCGTCTCGAGAAGGGCCTCGCCGGCGCCGCCAAGGCCGCTGGCGTCCCCTCTGTGGTGCAGCGGATGGGGAGCATGGTGACGCTCTTCTTCCACGACGGCCCGGTCCGCTCGTGGAGCGACGCGGCCGAGTGCGACACGGCCCGCTTCGGCCGCTACTTCTGGGAGATGCTCGACCGCAACATCTACCTGCCGTGCAGCCAGTACGAGGCGCTCTTCATCTCGGCGGCCCATACCGAAGCCGACATCGACGCCACGATCGCGGCGGCGAAAGAAGCGATCGCGGCGGCGGCGTGACGAAACACGATCTTCGATGAGCCGTCGGCGCTAGCCGCGGGTGAACCCTGGTACCCGCTTCAACCCGCGGATAGCGCCGACGGCTCACCCTTGTTCATTGGGTCGCCAGCTTTTCTTCGGCGGCGCTCGCACGGTAGTACTGCGGCACGAGCGCCAGGACGCTATCCGCCTCGCCCGCTAGCCAGCGGCGCCACGCGACGCGGAGCACCGCGTCGGCCTGCGGCTCGCTCGGATCGCCTCCGACCGTGGCCGCGGCGGGCCCGACGACGCGGTCGGCCGGCCCGAGTTCGGCTTGCAAGGCGGCGGCGGTCGTCCGACTGGTGGGGGTTTCACGGCGCCACTCGCCGCCGCCCGCGGAGAAACGGGCGACGAACAGTTCGCTCCGCTGAGCGTCAACCACTGTCGTCAGGCGGCTATCGGAGGCGTCCGGGGGCGTGGCGGCTGCGGCCAGGGCGTCGAGCGTATCGACCGCAAGCACCGCGGCGCCGATCCCCCAGGCGAACGCCTTGGCGGTGGTGACACCGACCCGCAGCCCGGTGAACGACCCGGGGCCGACCGCGACGGCCACCGTCGTCAGGTCGCCGGGCGCCCAGCCGAGCCGGCCGAGCAGGCGCTGAATCGTCGGCGCCAGGGTGCGTGCCGAGCGGGCGTCGCGTGGCAGGGTCTCGGCGGCGACGATCTCGCACCCGTTCCGGTCGACCTGCCCCGCAGCGACCGATCCGAAGAGGCCGGAGGTCTCGATCGCCAGCCACTTTCCCGCCTGGGCGGGTTGGGGGGCCGGATTCGGGGCGTCGGGGGTCGCGTTGGGCATTGGATCGTGGTTCTGCTGAGGCCGGCCGGCTTGACCGAAGTCAAAGCCCCGTCTAGTGTTTTGGCTTCGCGCGAGGGGGGCCGACGGGGCCGGTCGCGCCCTCGTTGCAGCCGCCGGGGAACGGTCGTTCGTCGGCGGCAGACGGGTCGGCTGAACCGCGGCGGCGACCGCGCGTTCGCAACAAGTCGTCCACGCAAGTTATCGCCCCAGCAAGTTATCAGCCATCGGCCCCGGCTCGGGAGGGCAGCCGCCTTGAAACGCGCCATTATCAGCGACATCCACGGCAACCTTGAGGCGCTCGAGACCGTCCTCGCGCACATCAAGGACCAAGTCGTCGACGAGATATTCTGTCTCGGCGATGTCATCGGCTACGGCCCCAAGCCGTGCGAGTGCCTCGACGCCGTGATGGCCAACTGCAAGGTGGCGCTGCTCGGCAACCACGACCAGGGCGCGCTGTTCGATCCCGAAGGGTTCAACAGCGGCGCCGAGCGGGCCATCTTCTGGACCCGCGACCAGCTCGAGTCGACCAAGGGCGACCGCGACCAAGTCGACAAGCGCTGGGACTTCCTCGGCGGCCTGCCACGCGTCCACCGCGACGGCGACTGGCTGTTCGTCCACGGCTCGGCCCGCAACCCGGTGAACGAGTACGTCTTCCCCGAGGACATCTACAACCAGAAGAAGATGGAGAAGCTCTTCAGCCTGATCGGGCACGGCTGCTTCCAGGGCCACACCCACGTGCCGGGCGTCTTCACCGAGAGCCGCAACTTCATCACGCCCGAAGAAGCCAACTACGTCTATGAGGTTAGCGACCAGAAGTTCATGGTGAACGTCGGCTCGGTCGGCCAGCCCCGCGATGGCGACCCGCGTGCTTGCTACGTCGTGCAGGAAGACAATCGGATCACGTTCCACCGCGTCGACTACGACATCGACAAGACCGCGGACCTGATCTACGGCACGCCCGAACTCGACAATTTCCTCGGCGACCGCATCAAGCAAGGCCGCTGACGGACGAAACGGCTAGTTCATTCCCTCCCCCTGTGGGGGAGGGGTAGGGTGGGGGTGACGCGGGTGCCCGGCATCCCCCCACCACGACCCTCCCCCACAGGGGAGGGGACAACTCGACTCCCTCCGGCTGCGAAGCCGAACTCTCCCTCCCAGGCGAATGGATATCCAACAACGCCGCCCGCAACGTGGCGGCGACCAACCGTTCGACCAACGCTTCTTGCTGTTTGCGGTGATCGCGATGGCGACGTTGATGCTGTTCAACAGCACAGCGCCCCCGCCGGTCGAAGAGAAGCCGGTCGAGGACGCCGCTGCGCAAGTTGCGGTCGAAGCCCCGTTGCCCGACGCGGAGGTCGAGCCGAGCCTGCCCGCCGAGGAGGCCGCCGACCTTGAAGAGGCGCCCGCCGAGGCCGAGCGGATCGCCCTGGGGTCGGCCGACCCCAACGGCGCGTACCGGATGCTGCTTACCGTCAACAATGTTGGCGGCGCCATCGAACGCGTCGAGCTCGCCAGCGAGAACTACCGTGACCTCGACGACCGGAGCGGCTATCTGGGCCAGCTGGCGCTGACCGACGCGCCGTCGGGCGGCGCCCTCGTCAATATCGTCGGCGCCGGCACGCCGGCCGAAGCGGCGGGCCTCGAGCCCGGAGACGTCATCACCGGCGTCCAGCGCCTCGGCGCCAAGCCGGGCAAGGCGATCGAGGTGACGACCGCCCGCGACCTGCTGCTGGTCATCGACGCCACGAAGCCCGGCCGCGAATTGCAACTCAGCGTGGCGCGCAACGGCGAGCCCGAGACGCTCACCGCCGAACTCCGCCGGCAGCCGCTCGACCTGATGCGGCCCGAGGTCGAGAACATCCGTCTCCATTCGCCCGAAGAGGCGGAGAAGTTCCAGTCGGTCCCGTCCTTCGTCGTGCGTCTGGCGTCGGCGAACGGGCTCCGCAGCGACGCCCCGGCGATCGTCGAAGCAAACCGTCAGCTCGCCGACGAGCCGTGGACTGTCGACGATCGCGAAGCGGAGAGCGTGACGCTCCGCCAACGGTTGGCCGGTCTCGGCCTCGAGGTCGTGAAGCGGTTCGGCGTGGTCGAGACGCCCGAAACCGAGCGTGAGAACCACGCCTTCCCCTCGTACCACTTCGACTTGGCGGTCGAGGTGCGGAACCTCCGCGACGAGCCGCAGACGGTCGCTTACGAGCTGACCGGGCCCAACGGCTTGCCGATCGAGGGCTACTGGTACGCCAACAAGATCGGCCGCGGCGACGGCAGCTTCTTCGGCGACTGGGGCAGCTTTGGCCTCCGCGACGTGGTGGTCCGCTTCGCCAACGACCGGCTCACGCAGTACGCCGCCAAGAGCGTCGCCGACGGCGATGTCCGCCCGATGGGGCAGGGGCGTCCGCTGGCGTTCGCCGGCGTCGATGCGCAGTACTTCGCGTCGATCGTGATCCCTCAAAAGCCGTCGCTCGCCGAGGTCCGCACCGCCGAGGTCCGCGCCGTCTTGGCGACCGAGGAACTCCCCAAACGGGACCAGGCGCGCTGGCAGAACACGTCGCTGGTCCTCGAGAGTGAGCCGGTCACGCTCGGCGCCGCGGGGGGCGACAGCGCGACGGCGACCGACGACTTTCGCGTCTTTGCCGGCCCGAAACTGCCCGAGTTGTTGCAAGCCTACTCCGCCAACGACGACGCCAACCACTCGCTACACGACATCCTCTACTACGGCTGGTTCGGCTGGGTCGCCAAGCCGATGCTGTGGCTGTTGCACACGTTCAATGGGATCGTTGGCAACTACGGCCTCGCGATTGTGATGCTGACGATCTGCGTCCGCGGCGCCATGTTCCCCATCAGCCGGCAGACGGCGATGAACATGGTGAAGATGCAGCAGCTCAAGCCGGAGATGGATCGACTCGCCGAGCGTTACAAGGACGACATGCCGAAGCGCTCGCAGGCGCAGCAGGAGTTGTTCCGAAAGCACAACTACAACCCGGCGGCCGGTTGCCTGCCGATGTTTATCCAGCTGCCGATCTTCATGGGCCTCTACCGGGCGCTGGCGGTCGACGTCGAGCTGCGGCAGGCGCCGTTGATCAGCGACGCAATCCGCTTCTGTAGCAACCTGGCCGCGCCCGACATGTTCTACGACTGGTCGGCCTACACGCCGCAGTGGATGGACAACGGGCAGGGCCTGTTCGGCTTCGGGCCGTACTTCAACCTGCTGCCGCTGGCGACGTGCGGGCTGTTCTTGCTGCAACAAAAGCTGTTCATGCCCGAGCCGACCAACGATCAGGCCCGCATGCAGCAGCAGATGATGAAGTACATGATGCTCTTTATGGGCCTGATGTTCTTCAAGGTGCCGAGCGGTTTGTGTATCTACTTCATCGCCTCGAGCCTGTGGGGCATCGCCGAGCGGAAGATGCTGCCGCGGCCTACGCCGCCGGAGACGAGCGCGATCTCGCCGACGACGTCGACCGTGAAATCGCCGTCGGCCGCCAACAGCGCGGTGAAGGCGCGGGCCGCTAAGAAGGCGAAGAATAAGAAGCGGAAGTGAGTTGGTGGAGAGTGAGTGGTTGGAGAGTGACTGGTCGCAAGTCGCTGGTGGTAGATCGCTGATGGCGCGACTCCCGGCGCTGGCGCTTAGGGCTCTCCACCCAATTGCGCGGGAGCCCTAAGCGCCAGCGCCGGGAGTGAACCAACATGACACCCGACGTCGCCGACACGATCGCCGCAATCGCCACGGCGCGCGGCGCGAGCCGACGCGGTGTCGTGCGGTTGTCGGGGCCGCGGGCCGTCTCGATCGCTCATCTGCTGTGCGGGGCGACCCTCGAGGGGAACTCACCTCGTCGCTTCGCGGACCAGACGCTCCGCATCGAGCTCGCCGGCCGATCGCACGAGTTGCCGGCCGACCTTTTCGTCTGGCCCGACGAGCGGAGCTACACCCGGCAACCCGCGGTCGAGTTCCACACGCTGGGCTCGCCACCGGTGCTCGACGCGGTGGTGCGGGCGTGCCTCGCGGCGGGCGCACGGCTCGCCGAGCCGGGAGAGTTCACGCTGCGGGCGCTGCTCGGCGGGCGGATCGACCTGACGCAGGCCGAGGCGGTGCTGTCGGTGATCGACGCCCGCAGCGACGAACGCCTCGAGGCGGCCCTCGAACAACTCGCCGGCGGGCTCTCGACGCCGTTGCACCGGCTGCGCGTCGATCTGCTGGGGCTGCTTGCCGATTTGGAGGCGGGCCTCGACTTTGTCGAGGAAGAGGATATCCGTTTCGTCGAGGCCGACGAGCTGCGCCGCCGGCTTGCCGCGGCGGCGAAGCTCGTCGATGAGACAGCCTCGCAAATCGCCGAGCGTGACGACGCCCAACGGCTGCCATTGGTCGCGATTATCGGCCCACCGAACGTCGGCAAGAGCCGGCTGTTCAACGTGTTGGTCGAACGCTACGGCGTCGAATCGCAGCGGACGCAAGCGATCGTCGCCGATGCGGCCGGGGTGACGCGCGACACGCTGGCCGCTGTGATTGAGATCAACGGCTTGCGGTGCGCTTTGATCGACACAGCAGGCGACGACGAGACGGCGGCGATCGACGCCATCGACCGCGTCGCCCGCGACCGTCTCACGGCCGTCGTACGCGACGCCGACCTACTCGTTGAGTGCCGCCGCGCGGGACCGGCGCCCCTGACGACATTGGTGGATCGGCTTAGCGTGGCGACGATGGTTGACGCATCAGCCGCAACGATGTCGGAAGGCTGGCTCGCCACGAGCGCCGCGACCGGGCAGGGCGTCGCCGAACTCGCCGAAACGATCGCCTCGCGGCTCGCCGAATCGTCGCACGGCACGCTGGCCGCGACCGCCGACCGTTGCCGCACGGGGCTCACCCAAGCCGCCGGGGCGCTCGCCCGGGCGCTCGACGCGGTGGACATCGGCGACGAGCTCGTGTCGCTAGAACTGCGCGAGGCGCTCGACGGCCTCGGCCGCGTTGTCGGCGAGGTCGTCACCGACGAGGTGCTTGGGGAGATCTTTGGGAAGTTTTGTATCGGGAAGTGAGCCCGCCAGGAGATTGGCATCCCCCTCCCTTTCAGGGAGGGGCTAGGGGAGGGTCGGGGCGATCAGGACAGGAGAACGGACCTGTGGGGAACGGTTTCACCCTCCCCTAACCCCTCCCTGAAAGGGAGGGGGACCGGGGCGTTTATCCGTGGGCGTCGGCGACTATTTCGTCTTCGCCCTGCAAGTACGTTTGCCCGCGGTAGAAGGGCGCCCACAGCAAGTAGCCACAGGCCACGACGAGCATCGACCCGACGAAGAACCAGTAGTAGCTCGCGCCTTCTAGCATCAGCGTGCCGTCTTCTCGCACGATGAACCGATTCACCAGCGCTGTGAAGACGTTGCCGAGCGAGATGCTGAGCATGCAGAACGCCATGACGATCGACTTCAGCCGGCGCGGCGCCTGGGTGTAGAAGAACTCGAGCATCGTGATTGAGATCAGCACCTCGGCCGCCGTTAAGAACAAGTAGGCGATCACTTGCCAGACGATGCTCGGGGTCTCGCCACCGTCGATTCGCCCTTCAATGAGGGCCGACACGGCGAACGCCCCCGCGGCGATGAACAACCCGGCGCCGATCTTGCGGAGCGGCGTCACCCGGATGAAGCAATCGACAACCGGGTAGACCACGAGCGAAAACAGCGGGACGAGCGTCAAGACGAACATGCCGTTGATTGACTGCATCTGCGAGGGGTCCATCGTGATCCCCAGCAGCGGAACCCGCAGGTCCATCTTATCGGCCTGCAGCACCCAGGCGCTGGCCGTCTGGTCGAAGAGGGACCAGAACATGGCGACGAACAACAGCAGCGGCGTCAGGTTCGCCAGCGCCCTGACGCCATCGGCGCCGAAGGTCTCGCTCCAGAACGCCTTGCCGGCGGGCGGGACGTGAACGAACTGGTGGCGGCCGAGCCAGAACATGAAGGTCGCCACCGCCATCAGCACGCCGGGGACGCCGAACGCCCAGGCGGGGCCGAAACGCGGGTCGTTCAGGAGCCAGGGGGTGAGCAGTTGCGAGCAGACGGCGCCGATGTTGATCGAGAAGTAGAACCAGCTATAGACCCGGGTCAGCAGGCGCTTGTTACTCGGTCCGAACTGGTCCCCGACATGCGCCGTGACGCACGGCTTGATCGCGCCCGACCCGCAGGCGATCAGCGCCAGGCCGGCGAACAGGATGTAGCGCGACCGCACCATCTCCGCCAGCGGCGTATCGACCATCGCCATCAGCGCATGGCCGGCGCAGTAGAAGAGCGATAGCCAAAGGATCGTGTGGTACTTGCCCCACCACCGGTCGGCGATCAGGGCGCCGATGAAGGGGGTCGCGTAGGCTGACGCGACAAACCAGCTGATCGCCTCCTTGGTTTCTTCGGGCGACAGGTTGTCGGGCCCACCGTCGAGGCCGACGAGGTGCTTCGTGAGGAAGACGGCCAGGATCGCCTTCATCCCGTAGAAGCTGAACCGCTCGGCCGCCTCGTTGCCGACGATGAAGGGGATCCCGCCTGGCATGCGGGTTTCGTTGGGATCGGGCGCCGTGCGGTAGGTGCTCAACGGGAATCCTCGGCGGTGGGGGGCGGGCCGGGCGAGTCTAGCCCAACGCCGGCCGGAGTTCAGCGCCTGTTATTTCGCTTCGACGGGGGGCGAGACGCGAGCGCCTTTCACTCAACGCCACGTCGGTCCGTGCGCAGGACCGACAAGCGGGGACGCTTCGGCTTATGATGGGGGTCGAATTCTTCTCGGCCGGTCTTCAGGAGTTGGTGATGCGGGTGCATGCTCTTTTGGTGCTGTTGGTACTTCTAACCCTGCAGGCGGCTGACCCGCTTTCCGCCGGCGCCGCCGAACCCATGCGGGTCGCGGTGGTGGGGCTGTCGCATGATCATGTGTTCGGCCTGTTGGGTCGCCCGCGCGATTGGGGGGACCTTGAGATTGTCGCCGTCTACGAGCCCGACCGGGCGCTCGCTGATGAGCGGATGCGGGGCGCCGGGCTCGACGCCAATCTCTATTACGACGATCTGCCGACGTTGCTGCGAGAGACTAAGCCCGAGGCGGCGGTGCTGTTTGGCGGCATCCGAGCCCACCACGAGCAGACACTCGCCTGCGTCGCGGCGGGGGCGGCGGTGATGGTCGAGAAGCCGCTGGCGACGAACCTCGCCGACGCCCGGGCGATGGCTGCGGCGGCCGAGGACGCCGGTGTCGCCCTGCTGACGAACTACGAAACGACCTGGTACCGCAATCTACGCGGGATGAAACGCCAGATCGACGCGGGCGACCAAGGGCCGACCCGGCGGATGGTCTTTCGGATGGGGCATCCGGGGCCCGTCGAGATCGGTTGTCGCCAGCCGTTCCTCGACTGGCTGCTCGATCCTGTGGAGAACGGCGGTGGGGCCGTGACCGACTTCGGCTGCTACGGCGCCAATTTGGCGACGTGGCTGATGGACGGGCAACGTCCCCTCTCGGTGAGCTGCGTAACGAAGCGGCTCAAGCCCGACGTCTACGAGCGGGTCGACGACGACGCGACGATCACGATCGAGTACCCCGACGCGGTGGCGGTGGTGCAGGCGTCTTGGAACTGGCCGCACAGCGTGAAGGACGCCGCCCTCTACGGCGCGACGGGCCAGATGACGAGCCTCGGAACCGAAAAGTTCCGCAGTTGGCGACAGGGCGAAGCACGGCCGATCGAGCTGGCGGCGCCCGAACTCCCCGCGAGCGACGCCGAGCCGTTCGCCCACCTCGCCGCCGTCGTGCGAGGCGAGGCGGAGCCGAACGCCCTGTCGTCGGTCGAGAACAACCTGCTGGTGGTCGAGATCCTTGACGCCGCGCGCGAGTCGGCAGCGACGGGGCGACGCGTTCGGCTGCAGCCGTAACCAAGTTGCGTCGGCGATTAGAGCCAGCCAATCGCGAACGCCGACCAGAAGACGAGGATGGGCGGGGCGATCAGCCCGATCACGACGCCGCCGATGACCATCTCTTTCACCCGCAGGTGACCGGCGCCGTAGACGATCGCGTTGGGGGGCGTCGAGATCGGTAGGCACATCGCCGCGGAAGCCGACAGGGCGATTGGCGCCGCCATGCGGGCGTCGCCGCCGGCCGCCTGGGCGGCGCCGAGCACCGCAATCGCGATTGGCAGCACGATGTTCGCCGCGGCCGTGTTGCTCATCAGGTTCGACATCACGAGCGTTATGTACGAGAAGCCAATCGCCAACGCCACGGGCGAGAGGCCGTCGATCGGGAGCAGTCCGACGGCCCACTCGGCGAGGCCGGTGTTGTCGATCGCCACGCCGAGCGACAGCCCGCCTGTGATGAGCAGCAGGATATCCCAAGGAAGTTGGCGGATGTCCGCGGCCGTGAGGATGCCCGTCGACGTAAGCACGACGGTCGGCACGAACGAGACGAGCGTCGTTGGCAGCCCGTGCAGCGGGCTCGTCATCCAGAGGCCAACCGTTACACAGAAGGTCGCGACGACGACCTGTTGTTTGTAGAGCGGCGTCGGGTCGGAAGCGACGCCGGCGTGGAAGAGGATTCCTTGTTCGCTGCTGAAGGCCGCGCCGCGCAGGTGGACTACGACGAGAAAAATCCAGCTGATCGCCAGCAGGACCAGCGAAGGCGGAACGCCTAGGATCATCCACTCGGCAAAGTTCACGGCCGACTCGCCTTGCAGAAGTCCAGCTGCAATGGCGTTCGGCGGCGTGCCGATGATGGTCCCCATGCCGCCGATGTTGGCCGCGAAGGCGACTCCCAACGCGATTGCCTTGGAAACGGGGTCGCCCGCGGCGCGGGCGGCGAAGATCGGCGTCATCATCGCCAGCACGAGCGTGGCGGTCGCCGTGTTGGACATGAACATCGACAGCACCGCCGTGACGAGCATTAAACCGAGCAGCAGCATGGCAGGCCGCTGACCGAAAAGCCCCAACGCGCGGGCGGCGAGCCAGCGGTCGAGGCCGGTCTTTTCGGCGGAGGTCGCCAGGCAGAACCCACCGAAGAAGAGCCAAATCAATGGGCTCCCCCAGGGCGTCACAAACTGCTCCCAGTCGTGGGCGTCGGTCGCGTAGACCCCGTCGGGCTTCCCCAATAGCGCGATCAGGCAGCCGATCGTCAGAAGACTGGTCGCGAAGGCGGGGATCGCCTCGGTGATCCACATCCCGGCGGCGAACAGCAGAACGAACAACGCCCGGTGACCCGCCTCACTGAGGCCCGGGTACTGCGGCCCAAAGGCGACGAGCGTCGCCACCGACAGGCACGCCGCGGTCGTCACCAGCGAACGGACCTGGGAAAACTTGAAGAGCCCGAGGAGGCTTCGCGCATCGTTGCGACCGCTGGGAAGCATAGAAAGAGGCGGGGGCTAAGGGCGGGGCGAGGTGGACGGAATCCCCTTCCAACGGTCCGCCTCGGAGAGCCATCTTCACGCCCCGTACCGGGCGAGGCAACGTGAACACCCGCCCCCGCGACGATTCACCGCAACGGGCGTCCCACCGCACCACCACCGGTGGCCGGGGAGGTCGCAGTCAGGCCGGATGGCGACTAGGCTGGGGGCTTCTCCCGTGACGCCTCACCGACGGTCCCGCCCCTATGATTCGCCGCTTCTTCGTTTGCTGCTTCGTCTTCGCGATCATCGGCTGCCACAGCGTGGCGAGCGCCGACGACAAAACGACTTCCAAGTCCGACAAGACGGAGAAGTCCGAGAAAGAAGACGCCAAGGACAAGAAAGAAGACGACGAAACGCCCAAGCTGCGCGTCACCACCGGCGCCGTGACGATCGACGGCGAGGAGGTCGCCTACGTCGCGACCGCCGGCAAGCTCCCGCAGAAACACGACGGCGGCGACGCGAAGGCCGAGATCTTCTTCGTCGCCTACACCCGCGGCGGCCTCGGCGACGACGGGCAGGCCGAGGCCGACCCCGACCGGCCGGTGACGTTCTGCTTCAACGGCGGCCCCGGCGCCTCAAGCGTCTGGCTCCACCTCGGGATGCTGGGGCCGAAGCGAGTCCGGCTGCCGGACGACGCGTCGTTCCCCGAGCCCCCCTACAAGCTGGTCGCCAATCCTTACTCGCTGCTCGACGTCACCGACTTGGTGTTCATCGACCCGGTGGGGACCGGCTACAGCCGCCCGACCGAGGGCGAGAAGCGTGAGCAGTTCCACGGACTTGAGGAAGACCTCCGCAGCGTCGGCCTGTTCATCCACGACTACACCACGAAGTTCCGCCGCTGGGAGTCGCCCAAGTTCATCCTCGGCGAGAGCTACGGCGGCCTCCGCGCCGGCGGTCTGTCGGACCTGCTGCAAGACCGCTACCACATGTACCTCAACGGCGTGGTGCTCGTCTCGGCGGTGCTCGATTTCAGCACGCTCGGCTTCGCAGACAACAACGACCTGCCGTACGTCCTGTTCCTGCCGGGATACGCGGCGACCGCTTGGCGTCACAAGGCGCTCGACGACGACCTGCTCGGCAAGCCGCTGACGGAAGTCGTCGCCGAGGCCGAGGCGTTCGCCGCCGGCGACTTTGCCGACGCGTTGCTGCAGGGCGCCGCGATGCCGGCAGAGAAGCGCAAGGAAGTCGTCGCCGAGGCGGCCCGCCTGACGGGGCTCTCCGAGGAGTACCTCGAAGCGACCGACCTCCGCGTCAGCATGTGGCGGTTCAGCAAGGAACTGCTCCGCGGCCGCAACCAGTTGATCGGCCGTTATGACAGCCGCTACGTCGGCCCCGGCGTTGATGGCGCCGGCGAGTCGATGGACTACGACCCTAGCGACGCGGCCTTCGAGGGGATCTTCTGCGCCGGCATGAACGCCTACCTCGCCGACGACCTCGACTACCAAGACGACCGCGTCTACGAGACGCTCACCTCGGTCCAGCCGTGGAACTACAAGCCGTTCATCAATCGCTACGTCACGACGGCCGAGCGGCTCCGCGACGCGATGGTCAAGAACCCGGCCCTCGAAGTCTTCGCCGCGTGCGGCTACTTCGACCTAGCGACCCCGGCGTTTGCGATGAAGCACACCCGCGACCACACCATGACGACCGACGCCCTGCGAGAGCGTTTCACGACCGGCTACTACGAGGGGGGGCACATGATGTACGTGCACGAGCCCTCGCTCGAGAAGCTGCGGAAGGACCTCGTCGAGTGGTACGAGAAGGCGTCGGAGTAGAACGTCAGGGGTAAGTAACCGCCAAGACGCCAAGAACGCCAAGAAGTTGTTGCTTATCCTCCTCACACCGAATTGAACGTCGGCTTCACGGACCCGCGCGGGGCCGCTAAGTTGCGCCGGTTCTCACCCCCCTCGGAGCCTGCGCCATGAAATCGCTGCTAGCGGTTGCTTTCTTGCTCGCCTTTGCCGGCGCCTCGTCCGCCCAGCAACTCGGCGTGCCGATCAACTCGACCGAGGCCCGCGACGCCGCCCTCGAACGGCTCCGCCGGGGCGAGGTCTACGAGTCGCAACGCTGGCGCGCCCGTTTCCACCTCGACGAGGCGCTGCAGTTGCCGCAGTTCCAGGGGATCGTCTTCGCCGGCGCCCGGATCGTCGAGATCGAAGAGGACTCGCCGCTCAGCCAGCTCGGCCTGAAAGTGGGCGATGTCATCACCCGCCTCGACGGCACCAAGATCGACACCGGCCGCTGGCCGAACCAAGACGGCTGTTACTGGATGATGCCGCAGTTCGAACGGCACTACGGACTCACGACTGTCCGCTTTGTCCGCTCGGGAACGACACAAGTCGTTGACCAAACGGTCGACCTCGGCGCGCGGTGCAAGCCGCAGCGCTTCCCCACGCTGCCGGGCAACGTGATGCTGCCGTAGGCAGGGTCATCCCCCTCCCTTTCAGGGAGGGCCTAGTGCTTTGTCAAAGCTAGAAATGAGGGTTTGCTCCACGAGCCGTTTTGGCGCTAGCCACGGTTCTTGGTGATTCAACCGGGGCTAGCGCCCAATCGGCTCATCCTATGATTCAGCTTTTACAAACCGCTGGAGGGCGAAACCGTTCAGCAAAGGTTCACCTTCCCTCGCCTGAACGCTAAGACCCTCCCCTAACCTCTCCCTAACAGGGAGGGGGAATCGGCTGCACACCGAGCGTCCTAGAACGACCGGTTGCCGGTGCAGATCGCGGCGTAGGTCGCCAGGATCATCGTCAGCAGGCCGATGACGACGACCGTTGGCGAGTCGTACACCAAGCCGGCGAGGACAACGAGGATGCCGGCCACTCCGCCCTGGCGGATCAGCGACGCGGCGTGCGATGGCATGCCTTGAAGGTTCATGAGAAGGGCCCTCCGCGCGGCCACTGCGAGCCGTCGGCGACCGTCGCCACGCCCCGCGTGGCCCTCACCCTTATTCTACGCAGTCGAGCGCGGCGCGGTTACTGTGGCGGCGGGGGCAGGGCCAGCGTCCGCGGCGTGTTCGCCAGCACCTGGGCGTAATGACGCAGCAATCCGCGCGTCGTTTGGAACTCGGGCAACGCCGCGAGATTCGTATAACGGGGGTCGGCCGCCACGGCTTCGAAGCGTCCTACCGCCGCGGTGAGGACCTCGGGGCTCGGGTGGCCCGCCTCTTGGAAAACTTCCGCCGGCAGGGACAGGTAGCCTTGCCACGCCGGGTCGAGCAGCCGGTAGAGCCGCGGCGCGAAGTCGGCCAGCTGGTCGCGGGTCGACGCCGCGTCGTCCAGCGCGTTCGGCGCTCCGATCCCGGGCTGCCCGCCGGACGGTTCGGGAGCGGGGAGCGCGGTCGCCGGCGCGGTCTGTTCGACGACCTTAGCGGCCAGTCGCTGCGCCCCCTCGGGGATGTAGGGCGTTCCCGGCTGGACCGGGGTGTAGCCGGCCGGCGGGCGGTAGTAAGCGGCGGTCGCGGCGTGGTCGATCTTCAGCACCGACCCATCGAGCGACACCCCGGCGAACAGCCCGCGGCTGCGCGAGTACGAATAGACTTCGGCGGTGAGCGACGTGTCGGTCGCGGCCCCCGCCTCGCGGCCGACCGGGCCGGCCGCCGCGGCGATGTCGGCGCCGAGGGTCAGCTTGCCCGCCATCAGCGAATCGACGCCGCGTTGCGAGCGGTAGACCAGCACCAAGTCGGTCGCCTGCACGCCCGCCTGCCAGCCGATGTTGCCGCCGGTGATCGTCACGAAGAGCGGCGCCCGCCAGACCCCCTGTGCGTCGCGAGCGACCACCACGCCGCGGCCGTATCGGGCGCCGACGATGAAGCCCCCCTTCACGACCCGGGGAACGATCACAACCCCCTCGGCCCCGGCGAGCATCGACCGTGGGATCGCCGTTCCCGGCGCGGCGAGCATCTCGTCGAAGACGGTCGTGGCGTCGACGACGATGCGGTCCTCCTCGGCGGAGGCCGCTACCGGCATCGGCGGCGCCTGGGCCGTCGTCGGCGTGGCTACCACGAGGAAAGCGAGTGGTAGCGACGCCACCACGGTTGCTACGCGCAGGCGGAGAAGATTCATCGGCGGAGTGGTTGAGCCAAGGTGGGGGAGGGGCGCAGGTCGCTCAACCTAAGCCGTGCCGCCGAGAGGGCCAAGATCAGCTCGCCCCGCAAGATCGCGGGCCCGCCCGTTTGGCCCCGTTTTGTGGCCTACGCTTGCCAATCCCAATCGCGCTGCAGATAGCCGCAACCCGCCGGCTCCCGCCCCCAATTCGCTCCCGTTCCGAGAGTGACGCCAATGTTCGCCCGCCGTGAGTTTTTCATCGCTTGTCTGATGATCGCGTTTGCGAATCTGACGCTCGTCGGCGTTGGGCTCTATTCGTCGTTGCAGATGGGCCAACTCTCGAAGCACGGGGTCGAAGCGACCGCCACCGTCACGGGGCTCCGCCAGTTCACCACCGGCTCGGGCTCGAGCCGCACGACCAACTACCGCGTCGCGATGGACGTCCAGCACGACGGCCAGACACTGAGCCTCACCAGCGGCGCCAACGCCGCCGAATGGAACGCCCTCTCGAAGGGCGACCCGGTCGCCGTCGTTTATCTACCGGGCGACAGCGGCCTCTGCCATCTCGGCAACCTCGACGACGTCGCGTCGGTCGATCGCCTCAGCCAAATGGTGCTGATCGGCGGGGCGACCGTCGGCGTGCTGGCGGTCTCGCTACTGACCGGCGCCTGGATCTCGCTCGGCATGCCGAGCTGCGTCGAGTGGGCGCGGGGCAACGTCTCGAGCGAGCCGCGGAACGTCTACGCGGCCGGCTAAGCCGGCGACGTTCCCGAAACGAAGGACCGATTTCCGGATCGTCCCGGCCCCAAAACGGTGGTCTGAGGCTACTTCTGTTGTTATGCTAAAGATATAGCAGGTTTTTGCAGCGGATCGTCTCGCTGCCGCTGGCTAGCCGGCTGCGACGCTTCTCCTCCTCTCTGATCTGACACCGCCGTCTGGATGAAACGCTTGAGCCTTTCTAAAACCGCCCAGCGTCGTTTTCTCGCTGTTTTCGTGCCGCTCATGCTGCTCGGCGGCGTGGCTCGGGCGCAGGGGACGGGGTACATCTACGCCTACTTCAAAGGGCCGTGGCCCGACGGCGGGCATAGCGGCGTTTACCTCAGCTATAGCCCCGATGGCCTGCAGTTCGACTCGATGAACAACGACCAGCCGGTCTTCGTCCCGCCGGCAGCTTGGTCCGACGCCGAGGACCAGACCCGCGACCCGTCGGTCGTTTACGGGCCCGACGGCCGCTTCCACATGGTCTGGACCTCGGGCATCAGCACCAAAACGATCGGCTACGCCTCGTCGGCGAACCTCAAGGACTGGACCGACCCCCAACTCGTCGAGGTCTGGGGCCCGCGCGTCACGGTCGATCACACCTGGGCGCCCGAGATCCTCTACGACGAGATCGCCGAGCATTACCAGATCGTCTTCGCGTCGAACCTCGACAATGACGACCACAAGCTCTACTCGATCACGACCGACGACTTCTCAACGTACACCGCACCAAGCGTGTTTTATTACAACAACGCGACGGTGATCGACGCGATGATCGCCCGCGATGTCGCGGGGGGGCAGTACCTGATGCCGATCAAGGACGAGCAGAACGGGCAAAAGAATATCCGCCTCGCCACCGGCCCGACGGCCGCAGGGCCGTGGACGACCGACAACCCTGTGATCGTCGGCCCCACCT
Source organism: Botrimarina colliarenosi (assembly GCF_007859955.1). GTDB lineage: Bacteria > Planctomycetota > Planctomycetia > Pirellulales > Lacipirellulaceae > Botrimarina > Botrimarina colliarenosi. The sequence continues at coordinate 30,384 of NZ_SJPR01000005.1, read as the reverse complement.
CGGGGATCGAGCCGAACGCGACCGAGGGGCCGTCGATCATCAAGATCGGCGACACCTGGCACCTCTACTACGACGCCTACGGCGCCGGCTACCTGGGAGTCGCCACGTCGGACGACCCGACCGACCCCAGCTCTTGGGTCAACCGGACCGCCGAATCAACGATGCCGGTCGGCCCCAACGCCCACCACGGCACCGTGTTCGCCGCGCCGTTGGCCGGCATCGCGTTCGACCTGCTGCCGTTCTCACGGAGCGATCTGACGGACGACGGCGTCCTCGACGCGTCCGACTGGCTTCAGTTCAATGCGAACCACCTCGCCGACCTGTCGGGCCAGTCGGGCGCCCAGCAGGCCTTGGCGGGCGACCTCGATGGTGACGGCGACAACGACTACGACGACTTCGCCTTGTTCAAACGCGACTACAACGCGTACTACGGCGGCGCCGGCACGGGCGCCTTCGCGGCGATGCTCCGGTCGCTCGCCATCCCCGAGCCGACAACGCTTGTCCTCGCTCTGTTCGCCGCCGCCGGCGTTCTTGGGACGGGTCGCTCGGCGCGCGTGCTCGGTTAGTCGGCCAGCCGCTGTCGTAACCAGCCGGGACGGTTGGTGGTGATCGACCACGCCCCCAGGTCGCGGTAGTAGCGGGCCGCCTCGGGGTCGTCGACCGTCCAGACGCCAAACCGGAAGTCGGCCCCCTGGCTCGCCCCACGATCACGTAGATCGGCGACGAAGCGGTCGTCGAAATAGCGCCGCTCCGCTTGGCAGCCGAGCGCGCCAGCGCCACAGCCGGTTAGTGTCGCCGCGACCGAATCGGCCGTCGGCGTCCAGCGGCCCGCTTTCTCTTTGTAGCCCGTCAGCCACTGCGTTTGGTAAGTCGGGAGCCGCTTGCGGCACGCGGCGATCACGTCTTCATGGAAACTGATAATAACGATCTGCTCGGCGGCGAGGCCCACCTCGTCGCGGGCGGTTGCGAGCGCGTCGGCGAGCGTCGGCACGATCTCCGGCCCGCACTTCACCTCGACGAACAGCAGCTTGCCGGCTGGCACGGTGGCGGCGACTTCGGCGAACGTTGGCGTCCGCTCTCCGCGGAACCGCTCGTCTTTCCAGGCGCCGACGTCCAGCGCGCGAAGCTCCTCGAGCGTCGCGTCCTTGACCACCAGCTTGCGGCCGGCGACGCGCTGGGTGTCGTAGTCGTGCAGGCAGACGATCTGTCCGTCGGCGGTCAGGTGAAAGTCGCCTTCAATGCCGTCGGCGCCCTGCTCCCAGGCGAGCCGGAACGCGGCGAGCGTGTTCTCCGGCGCGTCGTGCGACGCGCCGCGGTGGGCGACCAGGTGCTGGGCCGTCGCCGGGGCGCTGGCGAGGAGGGAGATCACAAGCAGCAGGAGTCGGTGGGCCATCGGAAGGGGAGGGGGGGCTCGGTGCGGTTCCGGGTGAGCCGCTCAGAATACCGCGATGGATGACGGCCTGGGGAGGGTTGGGGCAACGAGAAGCCAGAAACCTCGTCTCCACTCTCAGGGTCCAAGCACTCACGGCAAATGAATTGAGCAACCAGCCGACGCGTTGATTTGAAAGTCAGATTCACGACCGAATAAACGCCAGCAAATCCGCATTCAGCTCGTCTTTACAGGTGTCTGCGAGGGCGTGCGCGCCGCCGGGATAAACCTTCAGCGTCGCGTCCTTCACCAGCTTCGCCGACAGCCGCGCCGAATTATCGATCGGAACGATCTGGTCGTCGTCGCCGTGAAGGATCAGGGTCGGCACGTCGAACTTCTTGAGGTCCTCGGTGAAGTCGGTCTCGGAAAACGCCGCGATACAGTCGAAGGCGCTCTTGTGGCCGGACATCATGCCTTGCGTCCACCAAGAGCGGATCAGACCTTCCGAGACTTCGGCGCCCTTGCGGTTGAATCCGTAGAACGGCCCGCTCGGCACATCGAGGAAGAACTGCGCGCGGTCCGCCAGGTACTGCTCGCGGAAACCGTCAAAGACGCTCATCGGCAGGCCTCCCGGTTTGGCGTCGGTCTTTACCATCAGCGGCGGCACCGCGCCGACGAGCACCGCCTTCGCGACGCGCTCCGTGCCGTGCCGGCCGATGTACCGCGCGACCTCGCCGCCGCCGGTCGAGTGCCCCACCAGGACCACGTCGTGGAGGTCGAGGGCCTCCAAGAGCTGAGCCAGATCGTCGGCGTACGTGTCCATGTCGTTGCCGTGCCACGGCTGGCTCGAGCGGCCGTGACCGCGGCGGTCGTGGGCGACGCAGCGACAGCCGTTGGAGGCCAGGAAAAACATCTGGGCCTCCCAGGCGTCGGCCGTCAGCGGCCAGCCATGGCTAAAGACCACCGGCGTGCCGCTCCCCCAGTCTTTGTAGTACAGGCTCACGTCGTCGCGGGTGGTGAGATAAGCCATCGTTGGGGCTCGCTGGGGCAGGGCGTTGGGCGGGCAGGGGCTGCCCTACAGGGGCGGCGGGCGTCCGCGGACGAATCGTATCGGTCCGGCGGGCGCCGGGCGAGAGTCGGCTTTGCGAATAGCCTGCGGACGAGTCCTTGTCGCGGCGACACCTCGGACATTCCGCGCAAATCCGAGGGTTTCTAGCTCTTCCGGCGGGTCCCCCGACAGGCGCCGGCGGGCTAGGCTGGGTCCCCTCACCGGAACACCCCGCCGCCCCCTCCGAGGGACGGCCTCACCAAGATCGACTCGGCCGGCGACCGTTCGCCGCTGCGGCCCTTGCGCGCCGAGTCACCCACCTGCGGAGGCTACCGTGCTATTAATTCGCCTGCTGACGTTGTCGGTTCTGTTGCTCGCGACGGTTCATAGCCGTGCCGACGAAACCCCCGCGGTTGAATCGCCGCTCGATGGCAACACCGTCGAAGGGAAGGCTGTCGAAGATCAACCGGCCGAAGACGACGCCGTTGATGAAAAGGTTGATGAAAAGACAGTCGAGGCGGGTGGCCTCAAGTGGCATACCGACTACTACGCCGCCTACCGCGAAGCGGCCGAGCAACAGCGGATGCTGCTGGTCAGCCTGACTTCGGCGTCGACCGCTGCGAAGCAGGCGGCCCTCGAGGCGTATCTCGCTTCGCGGCCGCAGCTCCGTGAGAAGCTTGGCGCGATGACGCTCTTCCGCGCCGATCTCGACACGACGATCGACGTCGACGGCGCGTCGCGGCGGCTCGCCGACTTCGCCGCCCTCAGCGAGTTGCGTGGCGGGGCGGGGCTCGCGATCGTCGATCTGCAGCACGAAGGCGCCCCCTACTACGGCCACACCGTGACGGCGCTTCCCTTCGCCAACGGCAAGTACTACCGCTGGAGCCCGCAAGGCTTGGCGACCGCCATCGACCTGCCGGCCGGGACGCTCACGCAGCGGTCGCTGGTGTGGGCCGTGCGGATGCACCCCGAGGCACCGCAGAGCACCGGCGGGCGGTTCCATGCGGCGCTCGCGTCGGGCGCCAACGAGCACGCTTCGTTCCAGGCCCGCGTCCGCCGGCAGGGGCACCAGAACTTCAGCAGCCGCTTTCAGCGTCTCAGCAGCGCGGCCGGCAGCAGCGTCACCGAGGTCTGCGCCGAGAGCTGGCCGGGCCAGACGCTGATGGACTCGGTCGTCGACTGCGTGGCGTCGTGGCGGCACTCGTCGGGCCACTGGCGCGGCGTCAGCCGCCCCCACCGCGCGTACGCCTACGATATCCAGCGCGGCGGCAACGGCATCTGGTACGCGACCGGTCTGTTCGCCGACTGACAGCGCTTCCCAACGCTGCCGGGCGACGTGATCTTGCCGTCAGGCCGGCAGCCCACCGAAGTGACGCGCGCAACAGCCCGCTGCGTCTGCCAATAGCCCGTTACGCCTGCCAGTAATACGACGGGACATCGTTGGCGGGGTTTGCTGGCACGTTCAGCTCGTCGAGGGCGTGCGGCAGGCCCGTCACGGGCGTTTTTGATTTCACCCGGTCGTTGCGCACGAGCGTCAGCTCAAGCACCGGCGGGACCTCCACGCCGGCGATCGTCATCGAGGGGACGCAGTTGTTCGGGTGCAGGTGGGCGACGGTGAACATCCCGCTGAGCCGCTGCATCAGCCCGCGGAAGAACTGCAAGAACGGCGCCTGCGAGAGCCGCTCCAGACGGTGCAGCTCGAGGATGATCACGCGGAAGCGGCTGAGCAGCTGATCCGAGCACGCCGACAGCACCTCGTACTCCCATCCCTCGATGTCCATCTGCAGGACGAGGTCGTCGCTCTTCACGCCCGACCACGCGACCCACTCATCGAGCGAGGTCGTGCCGTCGGAGCTATACGACATCAAAAACTTCGGCTGGAAGGTCGCGTCGGTCAGGTCGATCGGCGGGCCCGACACCGACGCGTCGACCAGATGGCACGGCACGCCGCGGCGGTTCATCTCGAGCTCGAAGTTCGCGGTGTGGCTGACGCCCGGCGAGAAGCACGCCTCGAGGCCTTCCAGGTCGTCGGGGACGAGGTAGCCACCATCGCCGTCGCCGCCGACGCGGATGAGCGGCACGCCGACATCGTAGGGACGCAGCAGATCGACGACCCGCTGCAGGTCGCTCTGCTGCGGCGTCTTGCTGATTGAGAACGCGAGATTCGAGTGCAGGAAGCGGCGTTCTACCCACGACTTGGCCGAAATCAGGTAGCTAGACGGCATCGTTTCCTCGCGGTGATCGTGGGTTGCATGACTCGAATCGAAGAGGCCGATGGCGAACGGCCGGCGCCCACGGATCGCTAGCGAAGTCGGCGAGCCACCAGTCTAGTAGCCGTCGGAACTTGCCGCTATTCGCCGCTTTGGGGCGGCCGGTTTAGCGAGGTGCTATGCCGAATATTCCGACGGCGCCGGTGATCCGGGCGCTACGCATATCCCGCGTCGCGGAGGGCGTCCCTCAGGCGGCGGCAGCGGAAGGTCTTGAAGAGCAGCCGTTGGTGGAAGTCGGCCGACGTGTGCTCGATGACGACGCCCCCCGGGGCGATCCACCCGACCAGCGGCGCCCGCCAGAGCCGCACCGCCCGGACCTCGTCCCGCGGCAGCACCTTCTCGGACCGGTACCGAAACACGAGCCCCTCGGGCCGCACCGTCAGGCGGTAGAGGGGCGTGTTAAAAGCTCCCTCACAGAGCTGGCCGACAAAGCTGGGAGCGTCCATCCGGGCGATTGTAACCCGCCCGGGCCAGGGGAGGGGGTGTGGGTTGGCGGTGGGTTGGCCGTGGAAAGGACGCCGCGATGGCGGGGCGTGGGAAGAAGGAGGGAACCACGACGGGCACGAAGGGCACGACGGCCGCACCGTGGGGCGGGCTCTGTTTTGGGGATGGGGGCCTAAGGACGGGTGCCACGGCTGGCTCGTCCCGCCGTGGAGCCCTGGCGCCCGCTTCGCCCTGCTGGACGAGCCAGCAGTGGCGCCCAACGTGGGCATGTGGTCTATGGAAAGACTCTCGGCACTTCACATGCGCGCGCTAAGGCGTGGGCATGGCACCGGGCCGGCCTTAAGTGTTTTCATTTGATTCCACGACCGGCTTAATCGAATCCAATGTAGAAATCGGTTCAAGAGATTGATGGTAAAACTCTTTATTTATGCACGTGTAGACAATCAACGTGCCGCAAAGAATCAGAAGAGCACCGGGCCCTACAGCTGCCATCTTGGCTGAAATTGCCCCCGAACTCCCCTCCAACGCAGCGTTCTCGGTCAGCCCAAACCAAGCTGCTACTATCCCAAGGAAAGTCGTCGACAACCCGATGACCATGCCGAGCGTAACCTGCATTAACCGAATCGCAAAGAGCTGGCCATGTAAGTTATTCGTGTTAACTTTTGTGTGTATTTCCCAATACGTGACCAGCACGCAAATATTACAGAGGACGAAGAGTGAAAGCATGACCCAAATGAAAGGATCCTTGTGGATATCTCGAAGTGTCCGAGCCATTTTCGTCAAGGAATGTATCCTTGCTCCTCCTCTTCTTTGACGCCTTCGTAATCAAGGTAGACAAAAGGGGTGTCATTGAGTTTGGAAGCCAAGCTACTCGTTGCAACAAGCGAGCCGGGCTTAACGAATGCCGAATAGCTATACTTTGCAAAAAAAGAGTCGAAAACGCTACCGTCAACTCGGTTAATTACACGAATGCGGTACCGAAAAATGTAGGGCCCATCGGCAAGCCCGATCACTGCGTAAGGCAGAAAAATTGCAACGGTTTCCTCGCTACCATATGTGGATGGGTTGTCAACCATGACCCATGAACCAGCGCAATGAAGCGACTGGGACTTGTGTCCCCACTTGGCGCCTATTTCAGAAACGGGGACTGGCCGTTCGGGGCCATCAATGCCGCCCGCCAGCCCGTTCGCTCTGAGCTTCAGCGGTGTTGCGTAAAGGTAAACGCCAACCGTAAGCCGCTCGCCTGGATCCAACCGAACGCTAAAAGCGAAGAGATCCCCTTTCTCACCAATGTTGTGATGACTTTTTTTCGTGCTCCACTTTGTAAGACTTGCGGTATTGCTTACAAGCAGGCCACGAGCAGTAAGGCGTCTCAGAGGCTCATCGGCCACGGCTTTCTCTTGAATCAAAGAGAAAGCCGCAGAAGCTAGAGTGCAGATCGTCGCAATCCGCATGCATTTTCGCTGGCAATGAAATCTGCTCAGCATGGTTGCTAGTCCCGAGACGGCCTCAGTATGAAGAACCTCGATAGCCTTCGACTATCGGGTGGCAGCTAACATAGCTACACGCCAGTGGCGCCCATCAAGGAAGTACACTACCCCAAACGCAATAACACCGCTACCAGGAGAAAGCACCCCATCGCGGTCTCGTCATTTCCGGTCGCTCCCTGACGGTCGCGGCGCGGTTGGCAGTCGCGTACTGCTTAGCAAATTCATCCGTCGTGGTTCCCTCCCCGCCCCGCCGTCCCCGACGGCGAGGGCGCCGCGGACCCCTCCCACCAAGCCCCCCTCGGGGCTTCGTTCCGTGTTTTCCCCCTGTTTTCGCCCCTCGCGACGGGTCGCCGCCGCAGCGGGGCGGTTTTCGGCGTGAACCTTCAGGCGGCCGGCGGGGTCTGCGGTGAGAGCCGGCCTGCTACCGAAACGCCGCCCGAGGCGTCGTGTCGTCGGTTGGGGCGGGTCCCCATCAACCGTCGCCAGGAGGGCGCTGATGCTGCGTAAGTACCAAGAGGACGACGTCGCCGACGTGGTCGCCGTCTGGGAAGCCGCGACTCGGCTGGCCCACCCGTTCTTAAGCGAGGCGTTCCTCACGCAAGAACGACACAACCTGCCGAACCTTTACTTGCCCAACGCCGAGACCTGGGTCTGGGTCGCCGAAGGCCAGGGCGGGGTCGCCGAGGGCCGGGTCGTTGGGTTCGTGGCGTTGCTCGGCGCGGAAATCGGCGGCCTCTTCGTCGATCCCCCTTACAGCCGGCAGGGGATCGGCGGCGCGCTGTTGCAACGGGCCCGAGAGGAGAAGGGGACGCTCGAGGTCGAGGTCTTCGAGGCCAACCCGATCGGCCGCGCGTTCTACGCCCGCCATGGCTTCATCCCCCTCGGCCAATCGACCCACGAGCCGACCGGTCAGACGCTACTCCGCCTCCGGCTGCCAGCCGAACAGCCAAAGCCCGAGTAGTTCTCGTCCGCTCGATTCCCCCAACCCGATGACGTGAGGCGGTCCACACCGCCACCGTCCTCCGATCAGACACACCGTCCCCACGAAACAAAAAAGCAGCCGCCCGCCCCCGTGAGGGCGGGCGGCTGCTGGCGATCCGATGGCGTAGCGCTAGCTCAGCGCCCGCGGCGTTGCAGCAGGGAGAGGCCGCCGACGCCCAGCATCAGCAGGCTCGTCGACTCAGGGACCGCGTGCGCGGTGAGCTTGAGCTGGCCGAGGTACGCGAAGCGGCCCGTCCCGTCGGGGCTGACCTCGACGTCGAGCGTCAGCGTGCCGTCGCCCGCGGCGGGGACGCTCGCGAACAGGACCTCCGTGCCGGTGTTGTCCGACACGTCGAAGTCGATCCACTGCCCGTCGACGGTGTAACGGGTCAGCCGGCCCATGCCCGAGTCGGTGCCGGTCCGCGAGCTGAACAGCGCCAGGTCGTACACGAGGCTGGGGTCGAGCCCGCTGATGGTCACCTGGGCGCGGTTCGGCAGGGCCGCTTCGTGGCCGTCGAACGAACCGGTGTAGAAGCTGTCGCTCGTGGCGGTCGTGGGGTAGCCGAGCGTGTTGCCCGCGCTGCCCGCGGAGTTGACCCCCGAGAAACCGTCGGTGAGCGTCACGTCGATGCTGGTCGTCGCGCCCGAATCGTCGAGCACGTTGATCAGGCTGCTGCCGGTGAGGAACTCGTTGAAGTTGTTCCAGGGCGCCGCGGTGGGGCGGTCCGTGCCACCAAAGTCGATGAGGATCCCGCCGCCGGCGGCGAGGGGCGACAAACCGTTGCCCATCGGGCCGCCGGTGATCGTCATGCCGGTCGTGGCGTCGGCGAACGTCTGCAGCACCGCCGCGTCGGCCGGGGCGGCCACCAGGCCGCTGAGCCCCGCCACCGAGCGCTCGTAGATCGTCGAATAAATGACGGCGGACGACAGGTACTGGCCGTTCGGGCCGGCGTGGTAGTCGTCTGTGTCGTGCAGGCGGATCGTGCCGCCCGAGTTCAGGTAGTTCTCCCAGGCGTCGCCGGCCGGCACCACCACGACGTCGGTCTTGACCGCGGCGGTCGAGTTGGCCGGGATGTAGTTGTCGGCCGCGTCGTTGTAGTGGGTCCGCAGCTGGGCCTGCATCTGGGCCGGGTCGGTGAACGTGCCGGGGTAGAACGAGTGATCGGCCTCCCGCGCCCAGGTCTCGTAGAGCACCACGTTGGCGTTGGGGCTCGAGAGCTTCACCTGGTCGTACAGCGCGGTGGCGTTGCTCTTAAAGGCGGCCGGGTTGCCGGCGTTGTCGGTCGGGCCGGTGCTGAACTCTTGCAGCACGACAAAGTCCCAACCCCCCAGGCCGATCGCGTTCACGGTGTCGGGGTTCGTGGTGTGGAAGCCGAGCGACTGACCGCCGGGGGCCACGTACTGGACGTTCGGCGTCGCCCAGCCGGCGTCGGTGGCGAGGTCACGCACGAGGTGGGCGATCGGCCCCCCCGCGGTGAAGCTGTTGCCGATGAACAGCAGGTTGAGGGGCGTGTCGGCGAAGCCGACGTTAGAGGCCGCCGCCGTGACGAGCAGGGCGAGCAGCGCGCGCAAGGCGCATCGGTGGGGCATGGACAAGGGTGTCTCCATTAGCAAAACGTTCCGATTGGAAGGGGGCCTCGGCGTCGAACGACGGGCCTTGTGAAAAGTGCGGGCAGCTTAGCGACAAACGGCGGCGCGAGTCGAGCAGTGCGGCGCGGTTGAACGGGTCGATAAGGCCGGCAGACGAGGCGCGAAGCGCCCGATCGGCGAGGTCGCTTTTGCGCACCGCAGCGCCTAGGAATTAGCGCCCCGTTTTCAAAACCCTCGGTGATTCAGCGGCCGGCGGTGGGGGGCGGCGTCGGCAGAGACCACCCAATCGAGGGGGCGCCGAGACCCCCCAAAAAAGCCGCTCACGGCCGCCGGAAAAAATCCCAAAAAACACTTGGTTCAAGTACTAGAACGGCGGAATCACGCGCCCGGACCGCCGACTCAGGGGTCGCCCCGCCCCCGTCGAGTGACGATGGGCGCCCGAGGCTCCTCGTGGGAAGGAGAGGGGAACCACGACGGACACGAAGGGCACGACGGCCGCCCCGTGGAGGTGGGCTCGATTGCGGGAAGGGGCAAGAAACCGGCGCCGACGGGGTGAGCGTGGGAGCCGACGAGAGAGGGCGCCATGCCCTCGCGCTTCAGCGTGGGCATGACGCCCGGCCGAGTTGCAGCACCAATCATTCATTCCATTTTCGAATGCACTTAATTAAATCATTCATCGCGGCTTCAATGTCAAACTTCCCTTCGAGTAATTCTTTTGTTAGCTTGGGAGCAGATTTTAGTGAGAAATCGAACTTGTTAAAAGAAGTTTTGGATATTTCTCGAAAAACGTAATGGTCGTCACCAGACGGGCCGTCTGGAAACGAATCGTGCACACGAGGGTCGGGCAAACCCTTCTTCTTGTAAATGGTATTCCACACTTGCGATGGTATGTAGCATTCGATTTCCTTAGCGTCAGTAATCCAAATATAACTGTTGGGAATGGTCGCTAGCTGTTCTTTTATTTTTTCGACGCGAGGTTTTATTCGCGATCTGCGTCCGGAGGAGGCAGTGCGATCGCCGTCACATATGATAGCCACGTGGTTGTTTAAGCGAAGTAAGTTGGATAGTTCTGCCGACTCCGATTCCGGATCACAGAATTCTACTCGGGCTAGCAAAGACCCGCCGTAGTACGCGCATTGGTAGTCACGTCCTTCCCGGAGTTCCCCGTCTGAATAGAGCTCGATCATTCGGTTGATATAGATTCTGTCCGAAGGACCTTCCACCCAGATCACTCCATTTGCTTGAAGTAAATCGGATGGTTTAGCTCCAAGTTCCGCAATGAGCCCGACTCTGTCAAAGTGAGCTAGGACCCTAGAGGCAGTAGCAGAACTTCCGTCATGAAACACTCGAATTATTTGAGCGTCATTGCACGTCCCAAAGTAATCAAGAGCGACGCTTGAATGAGTAGTTATCAGTAACGAGCATTTCTGTTGGGAGACGAAATCAGTGATGAAATCGAAAAGACGCCTTAGTAAGGAAGGATGTAGATTGTTTTCGAGTTCCTCAAGTGCGAACACGTACTTACTCGGATCGCGTTTCTCGACAGTGGGGATTACAAGAAGATTTAGCAGTACCAAAAGTACTGTTTTTAGGCCGCTGCCGGATTGCCCTAATGGCACAAGTCCCTTTCCAGGCTCTTCGAAGAAAACCTCCCGGAGTTTGGTGTCACCGTCTTCGCCGTCATGCTGCTTTATCTCGATGCGTGTGAAATCAGCATCTGAACCGAATACCGTTTGCATTCCATTCAGTAGCGTTGATCTAACCAGTGACTCGTCTAGCTCTGAGCTGGTGAGGATTCGTCTGATGGTGTTAGTGGAGCCGGTCCCGTCTGCGGAAATATTGGTTTCATACGATGCGGGTTCGGCGCGAATGTCCCGATCTGCTAGGATGCGACGAAAAGTTTTGTTAGAAAGCGGCGTTGTCGCGCGCCGCAGTGCGCCGGCAATATACTTTTCCCTTGCCATCTGTATGTTTTTGTTGCCGTGGTGATAATCTTGCGGCACTGTTATGTCTATTTTTCCTGCAGTGTCTGATTGCCATTGCACTTTGCATCCGATAAGTTTGCTGCCGTGGCCGCTCCAGTGGTCTTCATACGAGCCTAGTTCACCGCCGCTAGTGCCCTCTCTAAAAATTGATTTCAATCCTTGCTCATCTAGCGTGGCGGTCCCGTTGGTCCTGTGCTTTGCAGTGTCAATTGTGTTTGCGCATAACTCTTGTGCAAAATCGAGAAGCTTAGATTTGCCGCTGTTGTTTTTTCCTATAATCACGGTAATTGGTGTGAATGAATCAAACCCGATTGCTGCATTGCGAAAGCAGGAATAGCTATCTACATAGTAAGCGGATGCGATCATTTTGTCGGGTTGTGGTAAGAAAGGTCGGAATGCGTTTGCATTCAATGCTGTCGGGTGGGCGTCGCCGTCTGATATGGCGTCTCTTGTCAGTTGGAGTAACAGTCACAGCCAGATCTACGATTGGCCGACGGGTGGCACGCAAGCAGGCAGGATACCAAAGCGGTGCCGACATATGTCCTACTTGGGTTCTCTGGCGGCACTATTCGTTCGGCGCTAGGCGAAAACTACTAATCGCTTCACCAGCCGCGGCGGTCGGTCCCACGCCACCGGCCGTCGTGTCCTTCGTGCCCTTCGTGGTTCCCTTCCTTCGCAGCCGGCCCCAACGGCCAGGGCGCCGTGATCGGGGTCGGAGACCCGTCCTACAGGAGCTTGCTTTTGTTCCTTGGTTCCTTGGTGGTTCGAGCCAGCGAATGAAAAACGCCGCGATGGGGGGGTGTCCCCATCGCGGCGTTGTTGTTTTTTCGTTCGCTCCCTGACGGCGTGGGGGCCGGTTCGGTGGGCTGCCCGAGGCTAGCGCCTACGGCTCACGGGGGGGATGGCTCAGCCCATGTGCTTGATGATCGCTTTGCCGAACTCGCTGCACTTCACGAGCGTGGCGCCTTCCATCTGACGCTCGAAGTCGTACGTGACCGTCTTGGCGCCGATGGCGCCGTTGATCCCCTTGAGGATCAGGTCGGCCGCCTCGGTCCAGCCGAGGTGGCGGAACATCATCTCGCCCGACAGGATGACGCTGCCCGGGTTCACCTTGTCTTGGTCGGCGTACTTGGGGGCGGTGCCGTGGGTCGCCTCGAAGATGGCGTGGCCGGTGGCGTAGTTGATGTTGCCGCCGGGAGCGATGCCGATGCCGCCGACGCAGGCCGCCAGGGCGTCGGAGATGTAGTCGCCGTTGAGGTTGAGCGTGGCGATGACGCTGTAGTCGGCCGGGCGGGTGAGGATCTGCTGGAGCATGGCGTCGGCGATGACATCCTTAATGACAATGTCCCGCTTGGCGCCGTGCGTCCCCCCCTTAATAACGTGCCAGGGCCCGCCGTCGAGCGGCTGGGCGTCGAACTCGCTGGCGGCGACCTGGTAGCCCCAGTCGCGGAAGGCGCCCTCGGTGAACTTCATGATGTTCCCCTTGTGGACCAGCGTGACCGAGTCGCGGTCGTTGTCGATCGCGTACTGGATGGCGGCCTTCACCAGGCGGGCGGTCCCCTCTTGGCTGACGGGCTTGATGCCGATGCCGGCCGTTTCGGGGAAGCGGACCTTCTTCCAGCGCTCGGGGAACGCCTCGGCGAAGAGGGTTTTGAACTGGTTGCAGTCGTCCGAGCCGTGCTCGAACTCGATGCCGGCGTAGATGTCCTCAGTGTTCTCCCGGAAAATGACCATGTCGGTCAGCTCGGGCTGCTTCACGGGGGAGGGGACGCCGGTGAAGTACTGGACCGGACGCAGGCAGGTATAGAGGTCAAGGATCTGGCGGAGGGCGACGTTGATCGAGCGGATGCCGCCGCCGACGGGCGTGGTGAGCGGGCCCTTGATGCCGATCAGGTAGGTGCGGAACGCCTCGAGCGTGGCCTCGGGGAGCCATTCGCCGGTCTGGTCGAACGCCTTCTGGCCGGCGAGGACTTCTTTCCAGGCGATCTTCTTCTTGCCGCCGTAGGCCTTCTCGACCGCGGCGTCGAAGACGAGCTGGCTGGCTTTCCAGATGTCGGGGCCGATGCCGTCGCCCTCGATGAACGGCACGATGGGCTCGTCGGGCACGTTGAGCTTGCCGGCGGTCATCGTGATGGGGGAGGCGGCCATGAGGGCTCCGGAGTGAGGCTTGGGGCCTGAAGGTTGCGCGGGCGACCGGATGAGGGGGCCGGCGGCGCGCCTTCGGGCGTGGGGGGATTGGGTTGGGGTAGCGATTCTCGGTAGGCCGGCGCGGGGGGTCAACGGGCGGGAGGGAGAAACCGCCAAGACGCCAAGAACGCCAGGAAGTCCTTGGACAGGATTGACAGGATCAACCGGATCAGGCGGAGGGTTGATCCTGTCGGTCCTGTTCATCCTGTCTGAAGGATTGAACTTGGCGATCCTTGGCGGCCTTGGCGTCTTGGCGGTTCCCTTGTTGGCGTCTAGGCGGTTCCCTTGATTGCATGGGGCCCTTGATTGCATTGGGCAGTCCGTGGGGTGAAGATGGGTCCCTCTGTCCCGCGTCCGGAACACCACCGAGGTCTTCACCCGATGTCGCTTGCCCGCCGTCAGTTTCTCCAGACAGCCGCCGCCGGGGTGGCCGTCGCCGCCGCGCCCCGCTGGGCTTTTGCCGCCGAGAAAGTCGTGCCGTTCCGGATTTCGCTGGCCGAGTGGTCGCTCCACAAGGCGATCCGCGGCGGGGACCTGACCGATCTCGACTTTCCGCGGGTGACGAAGGAAGAGTTCGGCATCGACGCGGTCGAGTACGTGAGCCAGCTGTGGGGGGATAAGCAGGCCGGATCGGAGTATGTCGCCAAGGTGAAGCAGCAGTGCGACGACCACGGGGTCCGCAGCGTGCTGATCATGGTCGACGCCGAGGGCGCCCTGGGCGACGCCGACGGGGCGAAGCGGTCGCAGGCGATCGACAACCACAAAAAATGGCTCGAAGCGGCCCGCGAGCTCGGCTGCCACGCGATCCGGGTGAACGCCCAGTCGAGCGGGAGCTACGCCGAGCAGCTAGCGTTGGCGGCCGACGGCCTGGGCCGGCTGGGCGAGATCGCCGACCAGTACGGCCTGAACGTGCTGGTGGAGAACCACGGCGGGCTGTCGAGCAACGGCGAGTGGCTGGCCGGCGTGATGCGGCGGGTCGGCCGCCCGAACGTGGGGACGCTGCCCGACTTCGGCAACTTCTGCATCAGCGGCCGCGGGACCCCCGACGCGGTCTGGTACGACCGCTATCAGGGGATGGAAGACCTGATGCCGTTCGCCAAGGCGGTGTCGGCCAAGAGCTACGAGTTCAACGACGCCGGCGAAGAGGTCCAGACCGACTTCCCGCGGGTGATGAAGACGGTGCTCAACCACGGCTACTCGGGCTACGTCGGCATCGAGTGGGAGGGGGGCAACCCGTGCGAGTACGAGGGGATCAAGCTGACGAAGGCGCTGCTCGAGCGGATCCGCGACTCGGTCGTTTGACGCCGCCGGTCGGCCGCTTGCTAGCAAGACATGGTCGCGCTCCACTCCGGGCGCTGACGCTTCCGGCTCCTAGCCCAACTGGGTGGGAGCCGGAAGCGTCAGCGCCCGGAGTTTTTTGCGTGGTTCGCCCAAGTTGCCACGTGGGGGCGTGATTTGCTCTCAGAAGCAGGGTTTCGGCTAAAGATTCATCGGGTGATTTCACTGGACACCCAGCGGAGCGGGAAAAGAGGCCGTGCACAAGGTTTGTGCACGGCGGCCGTGCCTGGAGGTTAAGCAGCGGCTGCCGCCAGATAGGCAGCGGGGCGGATTCGCTGCAAGTGCTGGCGCCGAACGGGGTGTGAGGGGGTCGTTTGCTGGCGTCAGAGAATGCCAGCGTACGTGGGGCTGGAGTTGGCCCCACCGCCCCCCCGCACGAACGGATGGAGACGCACGCCGTGCTGACCGAGTCCCCGATCAACGCCACGTCCACGAATAGCCAGCCCACCGAAACCAACCCTCAGTACCAGCAGCTCCTGCAGGTCGCCGAGCGTCTGTGCCAGCAGTCGCCCGACTGGGTCACCTTCTTCCGCGAAGTCATGGGTATCGACGGCGTCATCCGCCGCACGTTCCCGAACTTCGACGACCTCACCGCTTTCGAGCGGTCGGAAGAGTTCAGCCAGGTCCAGAAGATGCTGGTCAAGCTCCGCGAGAATAAGGCGACCGCCGACAGCGAGAGCGAGCCGACCCGTGTCATCACGGTCCGCCTCCCCAAGAGCATGCACGAGTACCTGCGGACCGAGGCCCACGACCTCCGGACCAGCATGAACAAGCTCTGTATCTCGAAGCTGCTGCAGATGATCGAGCAGGACCTGATCCCCGCGGACCAGACCGCCCTGCCGAAGCGTCGGACGACGACAACGCCGTCGCTGACCGGCACGCCGACCCCGGCGCCCTCGGCCAGCCACTCCAACGGCGACAGCCCGTTCAAGTCGGGCTTCTGAGTTCTGGCGCCCCGGCCGGGCCACCATGACGAAAGAACGAAAGCCGCCTCGGTCCTGATGGGCCGGGGCGGCTCTTTTTGATTGCGGAATGGGGATTTCGGATTGCGGAATGATAGCCAGAGGCCGCCGTTTGCAGTGGCGACAGCCATTCCGCAATCCGAAATCTCCCTTCCGCAATCAAAAGGCCCCGAGAGGGCCTGTAAGCCGGGTTTTGTCTCCGCCGACCCCTTTCTCTCGAAGGGGGGCGGCGGCGGCGACCATTCTTCTAGGACGACGGTTGCCCGTCGCCTCAAGCGGCCCACCCGGGGGTCGTAGCGAGCCGGACAAGCTCTGCCCCCTGTTTGGCCTTGCGTCGGGTGGGGTTTACCAAGCCGAGCGAGTCACCCCGCCCGCTGGTGCGCTCTTACCGCACCGTTTCACCCTTGCCGGGGAGCGGTCAGCGATCAGCTGTCAGCCTTCAGCTGCCGCTTGCGCGTCTGATCGCTGACAGCTGAACACTGACCGCTCCCTTAGGCGGTCTACTCTCTGCTGCACTTTCCCTAGCCTTTCGACTGGTGGGCGTTACCCACCACCCTGTCCTACGCCGCCCGGACTTTCCTCCCGGCGCTTCGCAGCGCCCGGCGGTCGCCCAGCCCTCTCGGGGAACCGGCAGTGTAGCAGACCGAGGGGCCCCGCACCGGGCGGAACACCACTCGCTGTGACGACGCTTTGCGACCCGTTCTGTCAGGCTTCCTGTCTCTAACAGCACTCGGCCGCGCCGGCGTCTGTCGTAGGCCGCGTCACCGTCACAATCGGCAGCGGGTCCGTAGTATTTCGGAGGACCGCAAAGTCACAGAACGAATACCTGGATTATGAGCCCTAGCTTTGCGCACGCGTCCTTCGCAAAACGTCCCGAGCACGGCTGTCAAAACACCAAACACCCGCCCATGTCTTCCCTCACTTCCATGGAGATTGCCGTTCCCGCTCACGCCCGAGCGGCTGACGGCGGGGCCTCGCGCGGCAAGTCGCTTGTGTTCGATAGCAAGATCCTGCGCGGCAGCGTCGCGTCTCGCGCGTTCGCGGCTCAGGGGATCGGGAGCGACGTTGTGCACCGCCCCGAGCTGGCGATCGAGAGGATCCGGGGCGGAAAATACGATCTGCTCTATCTCGACCTCCGCCAACCCGACGCGATGCACTTCAAGGTGGCGGCCACGGCCTTCGCTCGCCGCAACGGAGCCAAGGTCTTGGCGGCGCTCTCGCCCGACTCGGGTCAGGAGGTGCTACGGCGGCTCGACCAGCGCCTCGACGGGGCCTTTGTCGATCCCATCGACGCCGAGCTGCTCGGCGCGAAAGCGGCCGCCCTCCTGCCGCGGAACCGCCTCGTACCGGTGGAAAACGAGGCCGTCGCTCCGCCCGTCGAGGGGGAAGAGCTCTGCTTGATCGAGACCACTTTGCTTCGGCGCTCGGCGACAATCCAGCAGCGGCTTGGCGATCATCTGATCAGCGACTCGATGCCGAGTAGCCTGCTCGAGTCGCTATCGAAGTGCGTCGAGCGAGCACGGCACCGGCGTCTCGAGAACGAGCAGCAACACGGGCAGGGGAATCGTCGCTTGGACGAGCGTCTTCCGGTTGATGTGGTCGCCTCGGCCGTCCTTCTGCGGCCAAACGGCGAGCCTTGCGGACCAGCGTTCCCGGTGCTGGTCGGCGATTTGTCGATGACCGGCGCGCGGCTGGCGCACACGCGGTCGATCGGCAATCAGCGGCTGGCGCTCCGTTGGCGTTCGCTCACGATCCCGAATGCCTGGATCGCCGTCGAGTCCGAGGTGATGCGTTGCGAAACAATCGGCCGCTTCTATGAGATCGGCGTTGGTTTCGACATGTGGGGCGGCGGGCACGCCGGACGCTAGCGGCGCCCTCGGCATTCGCTCTTCACTCCACGCCGTGACACTGATAACGTCCGGGCGCTCGGAGATCCGTACCCGAAGAGTGTCGCCATGCGCCAACTGCTAGCCCTCGCCCTCGTCGCTGCTTCTGCGCTCACTGCCGCAGCGGCCGACTTTCGTATCGAGACCCGCGTCTTCGCCCCCGGCGAGGAAGAGCCGGCCAGCCAGAGCGTGACGCTCTTCACCGGCGGGGCCGCCTATGACTTCCGCGACGCCGACCACCGGGTGACCATCTTCCGACCCGGCGCGGCCGACAAGCCGGGGCGGTTCGTCTTGCTCGACACGACGCGGGAGTATCGCACCGAGATCGGCGCCGACCGCGTCGCGATCGCCACCACCAAGCTCCGCCGCTGGGCCGCGGTTCACAAAGACCCGTTCCTGCGCTTCACGGGCGACCCCTCGTTCGATCAGGCGTTCGACGCCGACACCGGCGAGATGCGGTTCGTCAGCAAGCAGATGTCGTATCGCCTGGTGACCATGCCGGTGGCGAGCCGCGAAGCGATGAAAGAGCTGCGGGCGTTCCTCGACGCCTACGCCCAACTGCACACGCTGCTCGAGGCGGGCCTGCCGCCGGCGCCGCGGATGCTCGTCAACGAGGCGCTCGCCAACCGCGACGTGGTGCCGATCGAAGTCGAGCTCTACAGCGGTCTGATCGAGGGCGAGCCCGACCTCCGCGCCGAGCACCTCGTGACGTGGATCCTCTCCCGTGACGACCGTCACCGCATCGACCAGACGAACCGGCGCTTGGCGGAGTACAAATCGGTCGAGAACACCGAGTTCAGCAAGTTCGCCCACCGCCTGGCGGACGAGACGGACGTTGAGGAAACAACGACCCGTTGACGGCTGGTCAGAACCCGTTGACGGCGGGTCAGGGCAGGTCGTCGGCGGTGACGCCGTAGCGACGTAGCGATTCTTTGAGCGGTCCGATCGGGATCGCTTCGCTGATGTTCCCGTCGCGCCCGCGGACGGTGGTGGCGCGGAGCAGGGCGTTGATGATCGCCTCTTCGGTCGCCTCGGCGACCGCTTCGAAGAGTGGCGTCAGGCCCACCTCGGCAAGACGCGGAATCGTGGCGACGGGCGTGTCGGCGTCGATGCGAACCGCATCGTTGGCGCTAAAGGCGATGACGTAGTCGCCGCTCCCGTTTGAGAAGTCGGCGCCGGTGCGGCCCATGCCGATCAGCGCCCGGCGCGCGAGGCGTTTGAGCTGTCGAGCGTCGAGCGGAGCGTCGGTGGCGACGACGATCAGGCACGAGCCGTCTTTGGAGGAGAGGTCGTGCTCGGGGTATGGCGCCGGGCCCAGGTCACGCCACACCGGCGCGCCGGCGATGGTCAGCAGACCGCTGAAGTTGGTCTGCGTGAGGACGCCGACGGTGTAGCCGCCGAGCGACCCCGGCAACCGCCGCGACGAGGAGCCGATCCCCCCTTTGAAGCCCATCGTCCGGACGCCCGTCCCCGCGCCGATCGCTCCCTCCGCGACCGGTCCCGGGGACGCGGCCCGCAAAGCGGCGCGGAAGTGCTCAGGCCTCAGCGGTCGGCTGCGGATGTCGTTGAGATAGCCGTCGTTCGTCTCGCCGACAACGGGATTCACCGAGCGGACGTCCGCGTTACCGGGCGCGGCGAGGGTCGCTTCAACCAGCGTGGCCGCCGCTTCCCAAACGTTTAGGGTGTTGGTTAGCAAGATCGGCGTCTCAAGCTGGCCGAGTTCCTCGACCTGAGTCGAGCCGACCAGTTTTCCGAAGCCGTTGCCGACGACGATGGCGGCGGGGACCTTCTGTTGAAAGAGGTCGCCCCCATGGGGGAGGATCGCCGTGGCGCCGGTGCGGACGCGGTCCCCTTCGATCAGCGTGTCGTGGCCGACGCGGACGCCGCCGACGTCGGTGATCGCATTCAGCCGGCCGGGCGCAAAGATGCCGACGCTTACGCCCAGATCACGAAGGCGCGGCCGCTCCGCCTGCGTGACGCCTGCCCCCATGGCGGTGGCGACAATAGCGAGGCGACAAAGCGGTTTCGCGTCGAACATCACCGACTCGCGGGCGGGAAGGGGTGGGTCCTTCCCAGCATAGTTCAGCGCGGCCTCGCCTTTGCGCATCGCTCAAGCGCGAACGGCGGCCTTGAACAGCTCGTTCAGGCGCTTGGTGACCGGGCCCCGTCGGCCGTCGCCGATCTGCCGGCTGTCGACCTTCACGACGGGGATCACCTCGGCGGCGCTGCCGGTCAGGAAGACCTCGTCCGCGACGTAGACGTCGTGCTTGGTCATCGACGCCTCCCAGGTCGGCACGCCGTCGGCGTCGGCGATCTCGAGGACCACCTCACGGGTGATGCCCGCCAGGATGCCGGCGTCGAGCGGCGGCGTGTAGAGCTCGCCCTTCTTAACGACGAAGATGTTGTCGCCCGTGCACTCGGCGACCTCGCCCTTGTGGTTGAGCATCAGCGCTTCGACACAGCCGGCCTGCAGACCCTCGAGCTTCGCCAGGATGTTGTTCAGGTAGTTGAGCGACTTGATCCGCGGGCTGAGGGCGGCCGGGTGATTGCGGATGACGCTCGAGGTGATGATCTCGAGGCCGTTCTCGTAGAGCTCGGCCGGGTAGAGGGCGATCTTGTCGACGATGATGATGACCTGAGGGTTGCCGCAACGATTGGGGTCGAGCCCCAACGTGCCCGAGCCCCGTGTCACCAGCAGGCGGATGTAGCCGTCCTCGAGGGCGTTCTCTTCGACCGTCAGGTTGGTCGCGTCAACGAGCGCCTCCGGCGGCATGGGGATCGTCAGGCAGATCGCCTTGGCCGACTCGTAGAGCCGCTCCAGGTGCTCTTTCAGGCGGAACACCTTGCCGCTGTAGATCCGCATCCCTTCAAAGACGCCGTCGCCGTACAGCAGCCCGTGGTCAAAGACGCTGACGGTCGCCTGCTCGGCGGGGACGAGATCGCCGTTGATCCAAACGGTGCGGGACATGAGGGAAGCGGGAAGAGATTGGAGGTGGGTGGCTTGGGCAAGGGGCATGATTCTAACACTGGAGACGTGGGCGGGCAGGGGCAGCAGGCGAGCCGTAAGCGTCCTTACCTGTAGGAGGCGTCTCCGACGCCGATCACGCGCACCACGACGTTTCGGAATGGATGCCGTAATCGGGGTCGGAGACCCCTCCCACAAGAATCGGGCGTCAGCCCTGCACGCGGAGGCCCTCGGCCTCTTCGGCGACGCGGCCCTCGACGAGCGTGACCGTCCGGTCGGCCAGGGCGGCGATCGCCCGGTCGTGGGTCACCATGATGACCGTCAAACCGTCGGTTTGGTTCAGGCCCCGCATGAGTTCGAGCACCCCGTCGCCGCTGGTGGGGTCGAGGTTGCCGGTCGGCTCGTCGGCGAGCAGCAGCCGCGGCTCGTTCATCAGGGCCCGGGCGATCGCGGTGCGCTGCATCTCGCCGCCGGAGAGCTCGCGCGGCTTGTGCGTCATCCGGTGGCCGAGGCCGACACGCTCGAGCAACGCCGTCGCCCGCTCGCGTAGCTGACGCCGTTTGCCGAGATACGCGAAGACGCCGTAACGGATCATCGCCGGGGCGAGCACGTTCTCGAGCGCCGTCAGCTCGGGGAGCAGGTGGTACGACTGGAAGATCATCCCCAACTCGGTGTTGCGGAACGCGTCACGGCGCCGGCGGCTGAGCGTGTCGATCCGCTGCCCGCGGTAAAGCACCTCGCCTTCGTCCGGCCGGTCGAGCGTCCCCAGCACATGCAGCAGCGTGCTCTTGCCGCTGCCCGACTGCCCAACGATGGCGAGCATCTCGCCCTCGGCGACGTCGATGTCGGCGCCGCGCAGCACCGGCACGGCGACGGCGCCCTTGCGGTACGTCTTGGTGACGCCACGGGCGGCGAGGACCGTGGGGGCCATTGCGGATTGGGGATTTCGGATTGCGGCTTGTGTTGTCACTGTGGGTTCCCTGGTTTCTTCCATCCGCAATCCGAAATCCGCACTCGTACTCATTCCCAGCGGAGTGCTTCAACGGGATGCAGCGCCGCCGCGCGGCGGGCCGGCAGCACGCTTGCCAGGATGGCGATCGCCATCGCTCCGGCGACGATCCATGCGACAGTGTGTGGGTAGACGACCGTGGGGATCTTCGCGAAGTAGTAGACGGCCGGGTCGAACACCGGCGTGCCGGTGACCCAGGCGAGGACGTCGGCGATCTCGTTGATGTAGGCGACGAATAGCAGGCCGCCGACCATGCCGCCGCCGGCGCCGACGACGCCGAGTGTCAGGCCGTAGCCGAGGAAGACCCCCATGACGCCTCCCGCGCCCGCGCCGAGACTCTTGAGGATGCCGATGTCGCGGGTCTTCTCGACGACGATCATGTAGAAGATCGCCAGGATGCCGAAGCCGGCGACGGCGATGATCATGAAGAGAAGCACGTTGAGGACGGCGGTCTCCATCGAGACGGCAGCCAGCAGCGCGCCCTGTTTGTCTTGCCAAGTGCTGATGACGTAAGCCCGCGGGTCGAAGACTTCTTGCAGGCGATCACGCAGTGCGTTGAGGTCGACACCCGGCTTGCAGCGGATCTGGATCGAGTTGAAGCTCGCAACGCCGGTCGTCGGGTCGATCATGCCACGCTTGTCCTGCAGCACGTCGAGCGGCACGAAGACAAACGACGAGTCGTACTCGCTCATCTTCGACTCATAGAAGTCGACCACGGTGAAGAACGCCGAGCCCGGCTTGGGGGGTGTTGTCGACATCGGGTAGGTCACTTCGACGTCGTCGCCGGGGAGCAACAAGAACTTGTCCTCGCCCGACGCGTCGCGGAAGCTGCCGAGCGCCATCCCGAGCACGACGCCCGGGTGTTGTTGCGAGGTCGGATCGAACGTCTCGCCGACCTCACCACTGTCCGCCTCGGCTTTGGCGAAGGGGTCGGCGATTGCGGATTGCTGATCGCGGGTTGTGGATTCTGTTGGGGGGGTCGTTGCCTCAGCAACTTCCGACTTCGCCAGTCGTTTCGCTAGCTCCGCTTCGCGTTGTTGCCAGAACGCTTTGCGGCGTCGGTGTTCCCAGCCGGCGGTCTCCATCATCGGCCGTGGGGCGGCCTTGGCGGGGTCTTCGGCTTGATGGTCGGCCGTGTCGTAACCCCCTTCGTGGAGGTCGAACCGCAGCTCGCCGCGGTTGGCCGGGTGTTGGAGGAAGCGTCCGAAGTCGCTCACCTCGCCATACGTCTTGGGGTCGATGCCGATCAGCATCACCTGGCGGTTCACCCGCTGGCCGTTGACGGTGAAGCCGAGCATCGCCGGCACCTGGGCCGTGGGGCTCATGCCGACGATCAGGTCGCCCGCCTGCTTGCGGATTAGCTCCATGTGGCGCGCCGCGTCGGGGGCGCCGTCGAGGCTGCGGGCCTCCAGGATCACGTCGCTGAGGATGCCGTGGATGCGGTCGCGCATCTCGTGCGTGAAGCCGGCCATGACGCTGTTGACGACGATCATGGTCGCCACGCCGAGCGTGACGCTGATGATCGACGCCAGGGCGATCCAGCGCGTCCGCAGGTAGCGGAGGCAGAGGACGAGTTTGTACATGCGTGCTAGCAGACGGGGGGCAGCGGACGGTCGGCAGCGGGTTGCGAACCGTACCAGCACCACCCCGCCAGCCGCCAGATCAAGCCGCCACGTCCAAAGACGTTTGTCGCTACTCGGGCTTCGCGCCGGCACGCCGCCGCTGGCCGTCGATCGAGAACGCCCCGGGGCCTGCTAGCACGATGGCGAGCGCCGTGAACAGGTAGAACGCCTGCAGCTCGACGGCCCAGCCGCCATGTTCGCCTACCGACAGTAGTTCGCCCGCGTGGGCGAGCCCGACGGCGACCACCATGTTGAAGGCAAAGACCGCCGCCGACAGCCGTGTGAACAAGCCGACGACAAGCAGCAGGGGCGCCAGCACCTCGCCGACATAGACGCCGTAAGCCATGGCCTCGGGGAGCCCCTTCGCCGTGAGCATGCCGGCGATGCCGTCGATCCCCCCGGTCAGCTTCGAAACGCCGTGAAAGAGCATGAGCCCGCCCGCCATCAGGCGGAGCAAGAGCTTGGCGAGGTCGTCGCCGTAGGGGATCTTGAACATTTGAAACAGCGCTCGGGGCGGAGGACGGAAGGAACCGACGACCGTACTGGCGGCACTGTCGCGGCGCCAGATCAGGCCCGCCTCGGCGCGGGACATCGCCCCGCCGCCGCGAGCAGCATCGCCATACCGCAAGTTAGCAGCGCCGTCGGCTCGGGGGCGGCGGTCGCCTGGGCCGTCGCCGTCGCGTACGCGTCACGCCAGACCGTGTAATCGGCGGCGTTGATGGCGCCGTCGCGATTGGCGTCGACGGTCGTTTCGTCGAGCCGCGAACTCGTCGGCACGTAGAGCGATCCGTCGACCCGGATGGCGCGGACGCCGGCGTAGCTGTCGCTCCAGAAGGCGTGGTCCTGGAGCGTGACGACGCCGTCTCGATTGAAATCACCGGTGAGCAGCGCCGTGGCGGTTTCGATCAGGTCGATGGCGGTGTCGGCCTGCAGACGACTCGACGAGAATGACATCGTGACGACGTCCTGAAGGGCGGCCAGGTTGCCGGAGAACTCGCTGTAGGGCAAATCGACGATGCTCTCGGCGGGACCGACCGCGAAGATGTCGCCGATGCTTGTGGACAAGCTCCACGTCTGCCCTTCAACCATCCCAACCACACGGACATCTAAACCAATGCCCGGCGCCTCGCCGACGAAACGCAGCCTTAGCCGATCCGCCCCCCCCGCCGTCAGATCAACACCGAGCGGCGAGTCCGGCGACCCGTAGGTGAGATCGAAGTACTTGTAAGTGTTTCGGTCTTGCGTATCGACGCTGTCGATTCGGAAGAGCCCGTCCAAGGTGTTGACGGCGTAGGTCGATGACGACCCCACGCCGCCGCTCGCCGCGAGCCGATCGAAGGTCCGCAGCGACCCCAGCGGAGGCGTCCCGCCGCCGGCAAAATCGGCGCCCTGTTGCACGAACGCGGCAGACGGCGCGTAGGGACTCGTCGCGGTGTAAGCGAACGCGCCGGACGAAAAGTCGTCGATCACCACTCCCCACGCCGCCGGGGCGGGCAGCAGCGACGCGGCGATCGCCATCGCAGCGGCAGAAACGTGGAGACCATGCATAGCGGCAGCGCCCAGGGTGAAGACCCGGGCAGCTTAAGCCGCCGCCGCCGATCCGGTCAAACTTACGGAGACGCCCCGCCCTACCGCTCCGGCCGCAGCAGCGGGAACAGGATCACGTCGCGGATCGTCTGGCTGTTGGTCAGCAGCATCACGAGGCGGTCGATGCCGATGCCCAGGCCGCCCGCGGGGGGCATGCCGTGCCGGAGGGCCCGCACGAAGTCGTCGTCCATCTTGGCCATCGACTCCGACTCGTCGAGCCCCGCCAGCTGGCTCTTGAACAGCTCTTCTTGCAGGTCGGGGTCGTTCAGCTCGGTGTAGGCGTTGGCGAGCTCCATCCCCTTGATGAACAGCTCGAACCGCTCGGCGATGTGCGGGGCGCCCGTCTTGCGCTTCGTCAGCGGGCAGAGGCTCGCGGGGTAGTCGGTCACGAAGATCGGGCCCACCAGCGCGTCCTCGACCGTCTCCTCAAAGACCTCGCTCTTGATGACGTCGGCGTGCCGCGGCGCGCCGGCCTCGTCGACGACGGCGAAGCCCATCGACTTCGCCTTGGCAGCGACGGCTGCTTCGTCGTTCGGGTCGCAGCCGGCGTACTCTTGGAAGAGGTCGTCGTAGGTGCGGCGCTTGAACGGCGGCGTGAAGTCGATCGTGTCGTCGCCCCATGGCAAGACGTACGGCTTGTCGCCGCTGGGGGCGTAGCCCGCTTCGCGGAGCCGGTCGATCGCGTCGATGATCAGCGCCTCGGTGAGGTCCATCATCGAGTTGTAATCGCCGTACGCTTGGTACAGCTCGATCATCGTGAACTCGGGATTGTGCCGGGGCGAAATCCCTTCGTTGCGATAGACGCGGCCCATCTCATAGACGCGCTCGATGCCGCCCACCATCAGCCGCTTGAGGTGCAGCTCCAGAGCGATCCGCAAGAACAGGTCGATGTCGAGCGCGTTATGGTGCGTCGTGAACGGCCGGGCCGCGGCGCCGCCGGCGATCGCGTGGAGTGTCGGCCCCTCGACCTCGACGAAGCGCCGCTCGGCGAGCGACTCGCGGATGCTGCGGACGATCAGGCTACGCGCGAGGAACCTCGGCATCACGCCGTCGTTGTACGCCAGGTCGACGTAGCGCATCCGCTGCCGCGCCTCGGGATCGGTGAGGCCGTGGTGCTTTTCGGGCGGGACCTCGAGGCTCTTGGTGAGGAACGTCAGCCCCGTGGCGGCGATGGTGAGCTCGCCCGTGTTGGTGCGAACCAGCGTGCCGTCGCAGGCGATCAGGTCGCCCAGGTCGATTTTGTCGACGAGGTCCCAGTCGTCGCCAACCTGCTGCTTGCCGATCATCAGCTGCAGGTCGCCCGTCTGGTCGCGGAGGCTGGCGAAGACCAGCTTGCCGGCGGTCCGCATCAGCACCACCCGGCCGGCTACGCGGAGCGTCGGGCCGGTGATCTCGCCCCGCTCGCCGTCCCCGTATTCCGCGTCCTGGGCCGCCTTCCACGCGCGGAAGTCGAGGCCTTCGACAGCCGCTTCTCCTGAGTCAAAAGGGGGCAGGTCAACCTCCTTGCCGCCGGCGCAGCGGTACTTCACGGCGCCCGCCTGGGCGCGGACCTCGGCGATCGGCGTGTGGTCGTCGAGCCGCTGGCCCCACGGGTCGATCCCCATCGCGGCAATCGCCTCGAGCTTCTTGCGGCGGGCGACCAGCGGGTCGGTCAGATCGGGGTCGGCGTCGGACATCGGCGTCTAGAATAAAGGTCGTGCTAGCAGAACCGGCGGCGCCGGCGGAGCGTCAAAGGGCCAGATTGTCTCGCCCGCCCCCGCTGATGGTCAACGCCTCGACGGATTAGGGAACCACCAAGGAACGACGGACGGGAAAAAGACAAAGGCCCGCGAATGACGCGAATCTCCGCTAATCGGGCCTGCAAATTAGCACTTCAATTCACGGCCCTCCGCGTTATTCGCGGGCAAAAAACTTTGTTCCTTCGTTCCTTGGTGGTTCACTTCCTTTGACGCCATCGCCGGCCAACCCTACGATTCGCCGCCCATGACGACGCCCTCCGAACCCGCCGAGAACGCGACGCCCGCCGTCACGGACCCCGCCGTTATCGATCCCGCCAACAGCGAGGCGCCGGCCGAAGGCGTCCGCGTGGCTGGCGGGTTCCGGCGGCTGGCGCTGATCGTGCTCGCGTCGATGGGGTTGATGGTGTTCGTGGCGATCGGCGTCGTCTTTGGCCTCTACAAGTCGGCGACCGCGGCGGTGCCCGCCTACGAGGCGGTCGTCGAGGTCGACCCGGCCGTCGCCGAGACCCAGCGCCGCGAGTTCGAGAGCCAGCTCTCGACGCTCGTCAGCGACACCCGGGCCCTCCCGGAGTGGAAGAGCCGCGTCACGGCCGACCAGATCAACGCCTGGCTCGCCCTGCGGCTCGAACGCGACTTCCCCGGCTTTCAGAAGGCGGGCCTGTTGGCGCCGCGGGTGATGCTCGAAGAGGGCAAGGTCATCCTCGCCGCCCGCAGCCGGATGAGCCGCATCGAGGGAATCCTGTCGGTGACCCTGCTGCCGCTGGTCACCGAGTCGGACGAGCTCGCCCTCGAGATCGAGTCGGCGAAGATCGGCCGTCTGTCGCTGCCGCTCGACGCGATCATGGCGCAGATCCGCCAGACCCCGCTCGCCGAGATCGGCCCGATCCGCCTCTCACAAACGGGCGAGACCGCCGCGGTGGTGGTCGATCTCGACCGCATCAAGGCGGGCCACGACAAAGCGCTACGGCTCACCGGCGTCGACGTGCGGCCCGGCGAGTTGCTTCTGCGCGGCGAGACGAAGGCGCCGTAAGGCCCCTCGTGGGCTATATGACCCTCGTGGGTTATATGAAGAGTACAACGACTGTGGGAGGGGTCTCCCGACCCCGATAACGGTATCCATTCCGCTACGTGATGGTGCGCGTCATCGGGGTCTGGAGACCCCTCCCACAAATGACCACCTTAGGCCACGGTCACTCGGTCGGCTTCGTCGACTCGGTGATCAACTCAGTCGGACCCTCTTCCAGCGGCGGGCCGAGGTCGATCATCAGCTCCTCGCCTCGCAGCACCTGGCCAACCCACTTCTCGAACTGGGACGGGCTCCCCTCCATATAGCGATTAAAATCCCGCCCCGGGCAACTCGTCTGCCCGTCGGCGACCTTGGCGTGCGTGCTGATCGCCTCGAGCGTCAGGTCGAACTTCGCGACCAACCAGGCGACGAGCCGCACGGCCGACTCGACCTGGGCGGGGCTCGGCCGCTGCTCCTCAAAGTTGCCCATCAGCTCGACGCCGAGGTGGCCGGCTAGGTCGTACTTGGTGTTCGACTCGGGCTCGTAGTCGAGCGACCGCCCCTCAAAGATCCGCCCGTCGGGAGCGATCAAGAAGTGGTACGGCAGGTCGGCCCAAAACGTGTTGCGCGGCGGCTCCTCGATCTCCGGCCGCCGCTTGCCCCACGCCTGCATGTTGCGGATGAACTCGACCGGGTCGCGATCGATGGTCCACCGCACCCCGGCATGATGGAGCGTGACGAACTGGGGCGTGTGCCGGCGCTCGTCAGGAATCGGATCAGGCCGTGAGCCCCAGTCCTCGGCGGAGACGAAGTTGGCCGGACGCGGGACGGCGACCCGATCCGCGGCGAGGGCGGGCAGACCGACGAGGGCGGCAACAAAGCTAAGAGCGAGGTATTTCACGGATATCGGGCGCCGTCGGTTGGTGGGCGTTGGTGAGCCACTGGCTTTGCCATTGTGACCTGCCGGCGGGGCGATTCCCAGGACCGCACTGGCGGAGTCAGTGGCACGCCCGATCCTTTGCGTCGGTGCCACCCGCCGCAAACTTGGGGGAAGTCTGATACCTAGCTATTCATCGCTAGGGGTTTCCGCGAATTCAACCAAATCTAGCAGGGAAATAACACTCTGCGGCTGCATGATTTCTCTAAAGTTAATCGAGTAATTGAACGAAAAGTCGTCCCCTTGCTGTGGACTCGATACTTGGGCGATTCGCTCCGCCTTGTCATGCAAGATTTTGGCCATGACCAATGAGTGGATAAAAGCGATAAGCTCTGGCAGGCTGAGCATGTGCGTATCGCCGTCCTGAAATCTTACGACGAAGATGCAGTCCCTGAGTTCGTCAATAACAGTCTCCGACTTCGCTAGGCCGGGGGTGCGTAAGAGTTTTGCGGGTGCGTGCACTGCAAAGGTGTTGAGGGACTGCGACGTAACTCGCTTGTGGACGAGTTCCATCACTCGAGACATTTCTTTGGATGTCGGTTGCAAATCGAAAGAGTCGACATCTTCGTTGGCATCGGAGTTGACTCGACTTCGGAGTGGAAGGGACCACTTTAGTCGCCACCCGGCCGCCGCTGTTACGGCCGATTTGTATGATTCGCCAAAAGCACTTAAATGCTTCTCTGCATCCAAGTATCGGCCATCGTTTACGTGACGCCCTAGCTCAGAAATCTTCGAGTGTGAGTCACGAAGTCTAGACGCTATCGGCTTTGGAAGTCTAAATGATTGGGAAGCAATCGCAGCGATAACGTCCGGATAGTTGCGCACATATGAGAGGCCGCCCCGGCTTGGTAGGAATCGAGTTGTGAGATTCGAACCCCTACCAAGGCCAGGAGGCGACCGATGTCGAGTGTAGCAGGAGGCGTAGATGGCGGGATGGTCCAGGTGGACGAGGAGGCCGTGCGTGGTCACGTGGACGAGGTGGTCCGCTCGAGCGTGGAAGAGACGCTCAACGGGCTGTTGGACGCGGAGGCGGACCGGCTGTGCGGGGCGGGCCGCTACGAGCGTTCGGCCGAGCGGGTGGACAGGCGGGCCGGCTCGTACGAGCGGAAGCTGCAGACGAAGGCGGGCGAGGTGAAGCTGAAGGTCCCTCGCTTGCGGAGCCTGCCGTTCGAGTCGCAGATCATCGAGCGGTACCGGCGGCGAGAATCCTCGGTCGAGGAGGCGTTGATGGAGATGTACCTGGCGGGGGTGAGCGTCCGCCGGGTGGAGGACATCACCGAGGCGTTGTGGGGGACGCGGGTGTCGCCCAGCGCGGTGAGCGAGCTCAACCAGAAGCTCTACGAGCGGATCGAGGCGTGGCGGAACCAGCCCATCGAGGGCTCGTTCGCCTACATCGCCCTGGATGGGGTGTGGCTGAAACGCTCGTGGGGAGGCGAGGTGAAGAACGTAGCGGTGCTCGTGGCGATCGGCGTGGACGAGGAAGGCTACCGGCAGGTGCTGGGCGTGGCCGAGGGCGCCAAGGAAGACGCCGAGAGCTGGCGGCAGTTCCTGCGTCACCTGAAGGAGCGTGGCCTGAAAGGCGTTCGCCTGGTGACCAGCGACAAGTGCCTGGGTCTGGTCGAGGCGCTCGGCGAGTTCTACCCCGAGGCGGACTGGCAACGCTGCACGGTGCACTGGTACCGCAACGTGCTGTCGACGGTTCCCAAGAGCAAGTCTCGCGAGGTCGCGGCGATGCTCAAGGCGATCCACGCCCAGGAGGACCGCGAGGCGGCGCTCAAGAAGGCGGCCGACGTGGTCGAGAAGCTCCGCGGCATGAAACTGGCCAAGGCGGCCGGGTGCGTTGAGGAGGGAGCGTGTGAGACGCTCGCCTACATGGGCTACCCGCGAGAGCACTGGACGCGGCTGCGGACGAACAACGCGTTGGAGCGGCTGATGCGAGAGATCCGGCGTCGCACGCGAGTCGTGGGGG
>NZ_SJPR01000004.1 GCF_007859955.1 Botrimarina colliarenosi | reverse complement strand
TACGCACCACTTCTTCCGCGCTGTGACGCTTCCTTCGCTTCTCTGACATCGCGAGTCTCCTTGAGGCCCCTCCGGGGCGGTTGAGACTCTCATAACACCTGGATCCGCTTTTGGGGAGCAGGCCAGGGGCGTTCCCTGACGGGAACAGCGCCCTGATGCTGGTCGCGGCGAGGTTGCGTCACGTGGCGGGCACGAAGTGGGGCTCGCGGAAGTACCTCGACATGAGCCGCTTGGCAGAGCAAGACGCCGAAAANTTCAAAAGTCCGCCGACTCAAAGCAGAGAATCAAACGGAACCCAGGAGAGTGAGCTGATGCAGGCGGCCGCGCAGACCCTGTGAGGGGGTCTGCGGGCCGCTCCCCTACCAAGCCGGGGCACGCCGGAAAACTATGTGCGCAACTTGACGGACACTACCATCGCAGCCTCTGCGTCGCGGACAGAACGGTGTGACGATTTGATAAGTTCGTCGTATTTCTCCATGCCGGATCGGATTCTTATTGTGGCTTCCATTGCTATGTCGGGGTTTGGAAACGATTTTCCTAGCCCGTCAATCTTTCTCCTTAGGGCATTCGCCTCGTTTAAGTCTTGGGCTGCCCTGACCAGGTTTTCTAGTATCCTTGCAATGGTTTCTCGCCGAGACTCATGACGGTTCCAGCGATAAGAAAGTACTCCAAACAATAATCCCATTGCGCCGATGAACAATGATCCAATTGCGACAACCGTTTTTGGCTCAGACCATTCGTTCATTCTTGAATCCAGGGATGTCTTGTACTCTGACGACGTGGTGCCGGTGTAGAGGCGCCCGGCGACCCTATCGCGCCAGATCGACGGGCGACACCGAGGGTCCAACGCAACGCGGTCCGAAGCGGGTCCAGACGAGCGGATCGATACACATCTCACGGCGGGTCATTTTGGCGTCCCAGGCGTGGTAGACCGCGACGTCGGTGGAGCCGTCGGGCGTTCGGACGATCGAATGGTGGCCGGGCCCGCGGACGAGATTCGGGACGCCGCGCAGCACCCGGGCGTACTGGCCCTGGTCGTGGTAGTCGCCCGTGACCGAATCTGCGACGACGTAGTCGACGCCGTAGTTGATGGTGCCGAAGTTCGAACCGCTGTAGAAGCAGTAGTACTTGCCGTCGTGCTCGACGACCCAGGGCGCCTCGATCGTGTGCCAATCGAACTTCTTGCCGCCGAGCATCGGCATCACCCGGTCGGCCTCGAAGAGCGTCCAGTCGTAGCGCGGTCGGACGACCGTCTTCGGCTCGCCGGCGAGCCGCGTCATGTCGAGGAGGCGATCGACCACGATCCCCGTCCCCGCGCGGGCGCCGCCGTCGGTGTCGAGGAAATCCTTGGCGTAGAAGAAATACCACTGGCCGTCGTCATCCAGGAAAGGATGGCCATCGATAAAGAAGGGGGCGTTGGCGCCTTCTTTGAGCGCGACGCCATTGTCTCGGTAGGGGCCGGCTGGCGATTCGCTGGTGGCGACGCGGATCTCGAACCGCAGGTCGTCGAGCGTTCCGACCGAGTAGTACAGGTAGAAGGTTCCATTGTCGTAGGCCGCCTCCGGCGCCCAGTATTGCTTTTTCGTGTCGGCAATCGGCGGCGCCAGCGCCCCGCCTTGCTCCTTCCAATCAATGAGGTTGGTCGAAGTCAGGACGCGAAAGATTCTGCCATCCGGCATGCGCTCGTCGCCGGTCGTGCCGAACGCGTAGTAAGTCCCTTCGTGCAGCAGCACGCCGGGGTCGGGCATGTTCTCCGAATAGACGGGATTCGTGAAGGAGGTTGGCTCGTCCGCCATGGCCGTGGTGACGACGAGCGACAGGAGGCAAACAAGCACGGGCAATCGTTGCGGCATCGTTGGTGTTTATTTAGAAGAGTGCGTGTGGATGGTGAGACGCGTGGGTCAGGCTGTGTCTGCGTGTTTCCGCGGTTGTTCGTACCCGCCGTGGCAACGCTAAACGTTGCCTAGGCAGCCTACCGTAGTGGCAAATGGGTGACACGCCCGGCGATCTCGCGGAGGTCGCAGACCTGCAGGACGAGGTCGAGGTCGTTCACGAGCGGGCCGATGCCTGCCGCTAACTGATGGGCGTAGAGCACTCCGGTGAACGTTTGGCCCGACGACTGCCGCCCAGCGGCGATGCGGAGTAAGTCGTCGTCTTGGGTGAAGAGCATACGGCCGAGTTCGGTGGCGCGGTCGAGTAACGCGTCGTCAGTGAGACGATCGGCGCCGTCCGCTTGGGCGGTGAGCACGTCGTGGCCGAGACGTCGCAGACCTTCGCTTACCGCTGACGGTACGTGCACATCCATGTAGACCGGGATCGGCACGGCTTAGCCACGGCGCTTGAGCAACTCGGCCCGCGACAGACTGGCGGCGTCGCGAACTGCCGCTGCAGCCGACGCCGAACTGTTCAACGCAGTCAGGATTGTTTCGCGGTGGTCGTAGAAGTACGCGAGCGCGGCGTACACCTGCTCGGGCCGCAGGTCGGGGTGTTGCCGTAGCAATTCCTCGGCAGTCCAGCCGTGCTGAAAGTGCTCGGCGGCGAGCTGGACGACCTTGTACCGAGTCCCCTCGATCCGCGCCGTGGCGGGATCATCGGCGGTGACGTGGGGGTAGGCGATCGCGGCGGGCATGAGGACTCCTGTCGAGGGCTGCTACCAGTATAGCTTGCACGCCTTTCGGTCGCTCCCTAACGGTCGCGGCTCGGCGCTACTCGCTGTCCACCTACCGCGTTTGGCAACTTCACTCACCGCACGCCGTCAGTAGCGCGTCCTTCCCGGTCCGATCGCAGAAATCGCCTAGCGACTCGCCCTCGCTGCGGTTCGCTTTGAAGTGCGTGAAGACTTTGCCGAGCTCGGCCGCGACCTCGTCGGCGGGGACCATGTCTTTGTAGATCCAGTTCAGGCGGTGGCCCAGCACGCTGCCGCCGAGGAACATCGTGTACTTCTCCTTCGCCCGGCCGACGAGGCCGATGTCGGAGTTGTAGGGGCGGGCGCAGCCGTTGGGGCAGCCGGTCATGCGGGTCGTGAAGACCTCTTCATCGAGGCCGAGCTTGGTGATCTCGGCGTCGATCTGGTCCATGATCCCCGGCATGGCGCGCTCGCTCTCGGTGACCGCCAGGCCGCAGGTCGGCAGCGCTGGGCACGCCATGCTCCAACGCCGCGCGAGCGAGAAGTCTTCGGTGAGCGGCACGCCGTGCGACTTGAGGATCGACTCGAGCAGCGAGCGGGCGCCCGGTTCGATGTCGCAGAAGATCAGGTTTTGGTGCCCCGTGACGCGCAGCGGCGGGGCGAGCGTGCCGCAGATCTCGCGTAGGGCCGCCTTGAGGCGGAACGAGCCCTCGTCCTTGACGCGGCCGTTCTCGATCGTGAGGCCGTAGAACCAGCGGCCGTCGCCCTGCTCGCGCCAGCCCATGGCGTCGTCGTGGCCGACGATGGGGACCTCCTTCGGCGCGGCGAGGTCGCGGCCGGCGTACTCCTCGACCTTCGCCTTGAACTTCTCGAGGCCCCAATTGGCGACCAGGTACTTGAGGCGGGCCGTCTTGCGGTCGGTGCGGTCGCCGAAGTCGCGCTGCACCTTCATGATCGCCTCGGCGGCCGAGACCTCTTCGCCCACCGGGCAGTAGCAGAAGGGCTGGCCGACCGCGGCGAAGGTCTTGGCGGCGCTCGGCGTGCGGCCGAAGCCGCCGCCGGCGATCAGGTTGTAGCCAACGATGCGGCGCTCGGCGCCCACACCGTCGGTGATCGCCAGGAAGCCGATGTCTTGCGAGTAGATGTCGGCGTTGTTGTCCTCCGGGAGGGCGACGCCCAACTTGAACTTGCGCGGCAGGTAGGTCTTGCCATAGATCGGCTCGACCGGGTCGGCGTCCTTGATGCCGGAGGTCTTCGTCCCCTCGCCGCCGGCGGCGAGCGTCTTCTCGCCGGTCTCGATGTCGGTGACCCAGAGCTCGTAGTAGGCGCCGGTGCGCGGCTTGAAGTGCTCCTTGAGCCGGGCGGCCAGGTCCTGCATGTCGTTGTAGACGGCGCTCTGCACCGGCAGCGGCGAGCACATCACGTTGCGGCAGACGTCGCCACACGCGGCGAGCGTCGTCTGGCCGATCTCGACAACACGGTTGATGTACTTGCGGAGGTCGGTCTTGAGGATGCCGTGGACCTGGATCGCCTGGCGGGTCGTGAAGCGGAGGGTGCCGTTACCCACTTCGTCGCACAGGTCGAGCTGCGCCATGAGCTGGGCGCTAGAGAGCAGTCCGCCGGGGAGGACCGAGCGGACCATCATCGAGTAGTACTTGCCGCCCGGGACTTGGGCCGCCTTGGCCTCTTTGCGGCGGTCGCGGTCGTCCTGCTCGTAGGTGCCGTGGTGCTTGAGCAGCTGCATCGCCTCGCCGGTGAAGTTCGGCTCGCCGTTGACCAACTCCGTGGGGATGGGGCCGCTCAGGTAGTCGCTGGCCTCCTTGAACCCCTCGACGGGGGTGAGTGTGGGGGCGTCGTTGGCGGTGCTGTCGCTCATCGGTGGCGTTGTTCGGGGGCTTTTGCGGGGGAGATGCGGATTTCCAAGCATATCGGGGCGGGCGACTCGGGACTACACGGGCTGCGACCCCGGGGCCATACGCGCGGGCGGCGGGCCGCTAAGATAGGGCGATGCCGAGCGTCACCCCCCGAACCGCCTTTGCCGCCTGGATCGCCACGGGGCTTGGCTTAACGACAAAAACCCCCGCCCCTGGAACGGTCGGCGCCCTATGGGGCGTGCCGCTGTGGCTGGCCGTGTCGCAGCTGCCGGGATACCCGCTCCAATTGGGGACGCTGCTGGTGCTGATTGGGTTCGGTCCTCTGCTCTGCACCCGAGCCGCGCGGCAATTGGTCGCACTCGGGCTGGCGGTGGACACCAAGGACCCGCAGGCGATCACCTACGACGAATTCACCACCGTCGCGTTGGTCTACGCATTCGCGCCGGCAGCGAGCGGGGTTTGGCTGGTGGCCGGGTACGCACTGCACCGGCTGTTTGATATCACCAAGCCGTGGCCCTGCTGGCGGTTGGAGCTGCTCCCCGAGGGCTGGGGCGTCATGGCCGACGACGTGGCGGCGGCGATCTACGCCGGCATTTGTTACCGGCTGCTCTGGGGTTGGCTCGGCGGATCCTGATTCACGACGGAACGGAAACATGGCGACGATCATCGACGGCAAGCAAATCGCGCTCGATATCCGCGGCGAAGTCGCCGAGGGGGTCGCGGCGCTGGTCGCCGCCGGCGGGCCGACGCCGTGCCTCGCCGCGGTGCTCGTGGGCGACGACCCGGCGAGCCAGGTCTATGTCCGCAACAAAGAGAACGCCTGCGGCAAGGCGGGCATCGCCAGCCGCCTGCTACGTCTGCCGGCCGAGACGACCGAAGCCGAGCTGCTCGCCACGGTGGCCGAGCTCAACGCCGACTCCGCCGTCCACGGCATCCTGGTGCAGCTGCCGCTCCCCGGGCAGATCAACGCCGACCGCGTGCTCCGGGCGATCGACCCGGCGAAGGACGTCGACGCCTTCCACCCGGAAAACGTTGGCCTGATGGTGCAGGGGCAGCCGCGGTTCTTGCCCTGCACGCCGCACGGAGTGCTGCAGATGCTCCGCCGCAGCGGCGTCCCGACGGCCGGCAAGCACGCGGTGGTGATTGGCCGCAGCGACATCGTCGGCAAGCCGATGGCGGCCCTCCTCGCCCAGCGGGGGTGGGACTGCACCGTAACGCTCGCCCATAGCCTGACGCCCGACCTGCCGGCGGTTTGCCGGATGGGGGACCTTATTATCGCCGCGGTCGGCCGGCCGCGGATGGTTGGCGCCGACTGGATCAAGCCGGGCGCCGCGGTGATCGATGTCGGCATCAACCGTTTGCCGGACTCCGAGGGGGGCGGCCTGTGCGGCGATGTCGACTACGACGCCGCCGCTGCCGTCGCCGGCTGGATCACCCCGGTGCCGGGGGGGGTGGGCCCGATGACGGTGGCGATGCTCCTGCACAACACGTTGACCGCGGCCACCCTGTCGCAAGCCAGCGACGCCTAAGCCAGCGCGTTGCACGGGCCGGGGCGACTGGTATCCTTACGGACTTCCCGCTAGCTGAGACGCCCACCGAGCCCCGAGCTGCGACGATGAACCAGCCTGCGACGTTGAACCAGCCCGCCGACGCCTTCTCGGTCGCGCGTCTGTTGAAGGTCCTCGTGCCGATTTTGGCGGTGGCCTTGGCGGTGCGGTACCTGCTCCCGAGCTTCGAGCAAGCCGCGCAGCAAGAGTTCGAACAGAACATGCTCGCCAAGCTGCTCGGCCCGACCGAGGTGGCGTCGGAACAGGTGGCGTTCAAGGACGTCGACGGCGACCTGCTGTGCGACTTCCCCGCCGACGACCAGTGCGTGACGCCCGAGACGCTGGTCTTCTCCTACGTGGGCCCGCCGGAAGAGTCCGACGAGGCGACCTCCTGGGCAGACGTGCTGACCGCCCTCAGCGACGCGACCGGCCTGCCGGTCGAGTACCAGCACTACCCTTCGACCAGCGACCAAGTCGCGGCGCTCGCCGACGCCAAGCTGCACATCGTCGGCCTGAACACCGGCGCCATCCCGCTGGCGGTTGAGACGGCCGGATTCCACCCGGTCTGCACGTTCGGCCGCGAGGATGGCTCGTTCGGCTACACGATGAAGCTGCTGACCCGGGCGGAGGACGGCGTTGACGACCCCGCCAAGCTCGCCGGCAAGCGCATCGCCTTCACGACGCCCGACTCAAACTCCGGCTGCAAGGCCGCGCTGGTCTACCTGATGAACCAGCAAGACCTGCTCCCCGAACGCGACTACCAGTGGGGGTTCACCTTCGGTCACGAGACCTCGGTCAAGGAGTTGCTCGCGGGCGAACACGACGCGGCGCCGGTCGCCAGCGACATCCTCGAGCGGATGACAAACGACGGGGAAGTCGACGCCGACGCTTTGCAGGTGATTTACGAGTCGGAGCGGTTCCCGCCGGCGACCATCGGCTACGCGTACAACCTGTCACCCGAACTCCGCGAAGAGATCTCCAAGACGCTCCTCGGCTTCGTCTGGCCCGGCACCAGCGTCGAGGCGAAGTACGGCGCCTCGGGCGCGACGCAGTTTGTGCCGGTCAACTACAAGGACGACTGGGCCAACATCCGCCGCATTAATGCGACCGTTGAGTCGAAGAAGAAGTAGCCTTAGCGCCGCGTTGCCGCCGCGCCTCGTATAACAGCACCGCGGCGGCGGCCGACACATTGAGGCTGTCGGCGACTCCCCGCATCGGCAGGGCGATCCCCGTCGCGGCGGCGTCCCACGCCGGGTCGAGCCCCTCGGCCTCGCTGCCGAGCACGATCGCACAGCCACTAACGAAGTTGGCCGCTGTATACGCCATCGCCGCCTCGGGCCGCGTCGCGTAGAGCGTGACCCCGCGTTCTTGCAGCCACTGGCGGGTCTCGTCGGCCGTGGCGACCGCGATGTTCTGGCGGAAGACGGCGCCGACGCTGGCCCGAATCGCGTTGGGATTGAACAGGTCGACGCGCGGGTCGGCGACCACGACCGCATCGACCCCGGCCCCGTCGGCGGTGCGGAGGATCGCGCCGAGGTTGCCCGGCTTCTCGACGCCCGCCAGGATCGCAACCAGCGGCGCCGCGGGGAGTGTCAGGTCGGCGAGGCCGCGGGCTTGCCCCTCAGCGACGAGCACGACGCCATCGGCCCGGTCGCCGTAGGCGAGTTTCGCGAAGGCGTCACTCGCCACCGGGTAAGTCGGTACGCCCAGCCGCTGGAGTTCGGCGAGGGCCTCGGCGGCGCGCTCATGGGGGATCGACTCGTCGACGAACGCCTCGATCGGTGTGACGCCCGCCACCAGGGCGCGGAGGGTTTCGCGGGCGCCGTCGATGAGCAGGCGTCCGGTCGCCCGGCGGTGGCGGCTGTCCCGCAGCTGAGCCGCCTGCTTCAATCGCGGGTTGTGGCGACTAGTGATCCGCAGCGACATACGACAAGCGAGGGGACACGATGACGGGAAGCGATAGCAGCGGGGCGGGGCTGACCGCCGAGGCGTTGATCGAGCTCTTGGGCCTCGCGCCGTTGCCCGAGGAGGGGGGATTCTATCGCGAAACCTTCCGGTCGCCGCGGCGGCTGCCCGACGGGGCGATGGGCCCCGAGTACGCCGGCCCCCGCGACGCCCTCACCGCAATCTACTTCCTGGTGACGCCCGCGTCGCCCTCCGCCTGGCATGTGTTGCCGAGCGACGAGGTCTTCTTGTGGCACGCCGGCGCCGCGGTCGAGATGCTCCGGCTCCCCCCCGAGGGTCCCGCCGATCCGGTGACGCTCGGGAGCGACCTCCGCGCTGGCCAGCGGCCGCAGGGGGTTGTTGCGGGGGGCGTCTGGCAAGGTTGCCGGCTGGCCGACGACCCCGGGCCGGGTTGGGCGCTGATGAGTTGCCTGGTGGCGCCCGGCTTTGATTTCGCCGATTTCCACGTTGCGACGCCCGCCGAGGTGAGTGAGCTAGCAACCCGGTTTCCGGCGCAGGCCGAGGAGATCGCCCGACTGGCGCCGGCCTGGTAACGTCACCCAGCGGGGGAAATGGCATTCCCGCCGGCGGAGGGGTTCCGTAGGGTGCCGCCACGATTCGCCCTGTCTCCGCCTCCCCGGGAGCCCGCCATGACGGCAGTCTGTCCCCTCGTTGGCCGCCCTACCCAGACCGCCGCGACGCCCTACTCG
This sequence comes from Botrimarina colliarenosi, assembly GCF_007859955.1. Taxonomy (GTDB): domain Bacteria; phylum Planctomycetota; class Planctomycetia; order Pirellulales; family Lacipirellulaceae; genus Botrimarina; species Botrimarina colliarenosi. The sequence continues at coordinate 528,283 of NZ_SJPR01000004.1, read as the reverse complement.
CGCGGAGGCTATCGCCTCGTGCGTTGTCTAGAGACCGACTTCGTCTATCTTGAGAACCCGCCGGCCTACGAGGAAGTGCGGGACGATTTCCCGTGGGAGCAGACGATCCAAGCCGAACGCGACCGCCGCCGCCAAGCCGAGCCGGTTTTTTCTCGCCTGTCGGACGGGCTCAAACGTCTCAAGCTTTGGATCGCCCCGCGACGCAACCACACCTACACCCTCGCCGCCAAGACCGTCGCGACCGACGGCGCCGCGCCGCTGCGGCTGCTCGACGTCGGTTGCGGCAGTGGCCTGCTCGCGGTTGACTGCTGCGAACGCTTCGCCGCCGCGGGCCGCGACGTGACGCCGATTGGCCTCGAACTCTCCCCCCAACTCGCCAACGCGGCGGCGCAGCGCTTCGCCGACTGGTCGGGCGACGTCATCGCGGCGCCCGCCCTTGATGGCGTCGCGCAGATCGAAGACCACTCGATCCATGTCGCCACGCTGGTCAGCTTCCTAGAGCACGACCCGCGGCCGCTCGAACTGCTCCGCGCCCTCCGGCCCAAGCTGGCCCGGGATGGCGTCGCCATCGTGAAAGTGCCCAATTTCGCGTCGCTCAACCGGCGGCTGCGCGGCAAGCGGTGGTGCGGGTTCCGCTTCCCGGACCACGTCAACTACTTCACGCCCAGGACGCTCGGCGTGCTGGCCGGCGAGGCCGGCTACCGCGTCGTCCGCACCGATCGGCCGCTGCTGGGAGACAACATGTACATGGTGATCCGTCCAGCAGCCTGAGGGGGCGGCGGCTGGACATCGCCCCGCTGGCCGACCGTGTCGGGGGGCTAGTTCCCGCGGATGAAAGCGACCAGCGCCGCGCCGTAGTCGTTCCACAATCGGTCGGCGCCTTGCTCTTCGACGCCCTTGGGCAGCTCGAGCGTGACGATCGGCTTGCCGAGCACCTCGCCGACGTAGGAGCCGAGCGACCCGGGGCGGCCCCCGAGCTTCTTCACCGGCAGCCGGCCCTCGATCGCGTTGGACATCGCCGTCGCCAGCTCCTCGCCGGGGCCGTCGTAATCGACGCACAGCAGCGGCTGGTGGAGGCTCACGACCCGTTCGGGGTTGAACGTCTGCAGGGCCCGCATCAGGGCCCGTGACTCTGGTTCGGAGAGGGGCGTCTCGCCGTGGGTGGCGTGCTCGGTGCGATTGTCGGCCGGAAAGTTGCGGTTGAGATCGACGCCGTGGGTGTTGAACCGCTCGCGGCGGGCGTAGCCGTCGGGGTTGGCGACCGCGACGATGACGACGCGTCGCCCGGCCCAGTCGTCGGGGTGATCGGCGAGCCACGCCTCGAGGCGACCCATCAGCGGCGTCCCGGCGGGCTCGCTGCCGTGGATGCTGGCGATGACCAGCACCGTCTGTGCGGCGGTTTCCGCTCCGTGAACCTGGGCGGTGATCGGCCGGCCGTCGACGCTCTGCCCGAGAACCATTTCCTCGGGGTTCGCCCGCCCCGAACTCGCCATGGCGAGTAGGGCGAGCAGGGTCAGCGATCGAGCGATAGCGGCGATGTTCGGGCAGGTCATCTCTCCACGCTAGCCGCTTCGGCGGCGTCACGGAACTAACCGGATCGCGCAATCATTGATGTCAAAGTAGCCTCTCCAAATGGCGGGCAAGTTGTCAATTTGATATCGTTTCTGGCGACGTTAGTGATATCCGTCAAGTGAAGTGTCGGTCGTAAGTGCATGATAATTAATGGCTTGCGTCGCCGTTGGGCTGTTTGTGGCACAGCGTGAGCTTAAAGGGAAAGCAAACCGAAGCCGTCAAACATCGGCTGTCGCAGCGCACCACTTCCTCCCTCCCTTCGATCCAGGAGCCCTCCGATGTCCCGCCCCGCCTCGCTCGCCGCCCTCTCCGCCGTCGCCGCCATGGTCCTCGGCACGGGCGCCTCAGCCCAAGCCGGTCACCACTGCGACGGCGGGTGGCATCCCGGCCCCGCGCCGACCGTCGTTGGCAAGCCGATCAACTGGCGCCCGCAGCCCTCGGTGGTCCCGACCCGTTCGTGGTACTTCGGCATGAGCCTGCAGATCACGCAGTCGCCGTTCGGTCGCGGCCTGCAGGTGGCGAGCGTCACGCCGGGGAGTCCCGCCGCCCGAGCGGGCCTTGAGGCGGGCGACGTCCTGCTCTCGGCCGGCGGCGTCAGCCTCCAAGGCGCCTACAGCAACGAGCACGGCGTGCAATTGCTGCAGTCGGCGATGGGGGCCGGCGCCCCAGCCCCGACGGCGGTGGCGACCTACACCGTCGCCCCGTCGCCGAGCGTGCAGTTGACGGTCGTCAACGTCCGCACGGGGCAGCTGACCGGCGTCAACGTGCAGCCGATCGCGACCGGCGGCCCGGCGCCGACGTTGACGTCGCCCGCCCCCGTGGCGAGCTACCCGTCGCCCGCCGTCAGCGCGTTCTGAAAGGCGGCCCGTTCGGAGCCGTCGCGACCGGCCAGGGGCGCCCTGGGGTCGCGACGGCTTTTTTATCGGGCGAGCGTGCGCGCGACGCGTTTCCCTCGTTTCCTTACTTAGCGGCACGATCGACGCGATCACCCCCAACGCCGCTTCAGCACTCGAAGAGTTGAAACCATGAACGGCCGTCTCCTCAGCGTCTTGGTGTTGGTCGGAACCCTGGCGGCATTGGTCATCGCGGCGACCCTAGTGGGGCCGACAACCGAAGAGGCGGGGCTCGACCGCAGCCTGCCCTCGATCGTTTCGTTGGCGGACGTGTCGATGAGCCTCGCCACGGCGCCGGCCGCGATTCAACCTCCGACGAGCTACGGGCAGCGGGCCATCCAGCAGATCGTCCGCCGTCTCGCCGACGAATCGGCGCCGTACGGGTCGTCCCAGTACGGGCTGGCGATCGCCGTCCGGTGAGTGGCCACGGCGACCTGTCGCGGGCCGTTGCTGGGCGGTGTTCGATTACAATGGCCCGCTATGGCCGTTCCCGACCCGTCGCACTTCCGTCTCCGCGACAGCGTCGCCGTTGAGGCGGGGGAACCGGGCCGTGTCATACTCTGGGCGCCCGGCGACGCCGACGGGGAGCGGGTGCGGCTGGCGAGCGTCGCGGGCGCCGTGGTCGAGTCCGCCCACGGGGTGCAGAGTCTGCTTGTCGACGCCACGCCGATGCGCCTCACACCGCCTGGCTGGCTGAAGGCGTTGCGGACCCGTCTGGGGTTCGACGACGGAGCCGAGTGGCGGGCGCCCACCGGCGAGGCCGCCACGGTCGCGGGGGAGAAACGCAAAGGGCTCCGGTTCGCTTGGTCGGACGACGCCGACCAGCCGCTCACCGAGGGGCAAGCCGTGGAGGCCTGGCCCGCCGCCCGGATCGATCGCCGGCTTGGCGAGAATTTGTTCGTCGTCTCGGGGGCCGACACGCCTTCGTCGGCAGACCCGGATGACGACACGTCGGACCCGCTCAAGCAGGCCGTCGCCACCCTGCAAAACGCTCGGCGACAGGACGATGCGGGCGCTGAGCTACAGAGCCTGATCGACCACGGGGCCGCGTTAACCCGCTCAGGCAACGCCGCCGCCGGCGTGCCACAGCTTGAGAAGGCTGTCACGCTCGCCGCGGCACGCCAAGACCGCCTCCGCTTGCGCGACGCGCGGACCAACCTTGGCGCCGCGTACCTCGATCTCCGTCGCGGCGACCAGGCGGTGGCGGAGTTCCAAGCGGTCCTCGACGACGCCCGCGAGGCGGGCGACCGCTACTCCGAAAAAATGATGCTCAGCCAGTTGGGAACGGCCTGGTCGCTGGCGATGGACCCGGCCGCGGCGCTGCGGTACTTCGAGGCGGCGCTGCGGATCGCCGAGTCGCTCGACGATCCGGCCGACCAAGCCGACCTCTGGTGGCGCGCCGCGGTGTGCCACGACGAGCTCGGCGACCGCCCGTCGGCCACCGAAGCGGGCGAGCGGTCGATCGCGCTGCTGCGGAGGCTCGGCTCGCCGGTGGCGGAGGTCTACGCCCAGCGCCTGCCGACGCTGACGGACGACGCCGCTCCGGTTGCGCGGGGGCCGAGCGTCTTACGAATGGCGATGAGCGCCGCGACGGCGCTGACGCGGTTTGCCGGGTCGGGTTTCCGGCGCGTTGATGCGGAGACCCGCGCGGCGCGCCTCGCTCTCTGTGGCGCCTGCGAGCAGCACACGGGCGTCCGCTGCCGGGCGTGCGGATGCTTCACGGCGCAGAAGACATGGCTTCCGCACGAGCGGTGCCCCCTGGGCAAATGGCCCGCTGAAAAACGACCGGCCGCCGAGCGCCGATGACCGGCCCGCACCGGCCTATCCGCCACGCTCAACCTGCCCGCCACGCTCAGGTGGTCGCGGGCGAGCGGAACACGAAGTAGACCGCCGCCACGATGCAGAGGGCGGCCCACAGGTGGTCCCAGCGGAGCGTCGCCTTCATGTAAAAGACGGCGAACGGAACGAACACCGACAGGGCGATCACTTCCTGCAACAGCTTGAGTTGCCCCAGGTCGAGCCGCGTGTAGCCGACCCGGTTGGCCGGCACCTGCAGGAGGTACTCGAAGAGGGCGATCCCCCAGCTAGCGAGCGCCGCGACGATCCACGGCTTGCCGCTCAGGTCCTTCAGGTGGGCGTACCAGGCGAACGTCATGAAGACGTTCGAGAAGGTTAGCAGGACGATCGTTGTCGCGACGGGGGGCATGGTGGCGAGCGCTGGGGTAGGGCGGGACACAGTCCCGGCAGCGTACGCCATTCCGTCCGAGCCGGGCAGCTCAGGCCGTGACCGCCCGTTGGGCGTCGATCATCACCGAGGAGGCGACGCCGTAAACGTCGACCCACGCCTGCTCGACCTCGGGGGTCCAGGCGTCGCCGAGTTGCTCCTGGAGCGCCCCGATCAGCGCCTCGCCGACAACGGGGTAGTGCTCGGGCTCCGCGCCGTAGCCGGCATGCCGTTCGGCGAGCCGAGTGAGTTCGGTGATCACGGTGCTCAGGTCATCGAGCTTCGTCACGACCACGTCGAGCGACGCGCCCAGTTTGCGTCGCTGCTCGCGCAGGTCGTCGGGGAACAGCGGCCGGACGCCGGGCGCCAGTTCGAACAGCCGGGCGTAGAACCGCTTGGTCAGCGTCAGGCTATCGGCCTTCGCTAGCTTCCACGTCGCGCGGACCAACTGCTTGGTTTCGACAGGCAACATCGTACGGACTCGACCGGGCTTAGAACGGGAGGGGCGACCGCGGCTCGGGCCGCCTCCGGAGCAACGTTAGGCCACAAAACCCCACGGTCGATTCGCGTCTTCCCACATGCCGCGGCGTCACGACGCCGATATCCGCTACAGATCGACGGGCGCCCGACGAACTCGGGCCCGCCGGCGCCGGGTGGCGCCCGCCGCCACGAGGCCCAGGGCCGCCATTCCGAGCGAGGCGCCCTCGGGCGTCGCGACGGCGTTATTCGCGTACGCGTCTCGCCAGACGGTGTAGTCCGCCGCATTGACCGAGCCGTCACGATTGCCGTCGGCGAGCGAAAAACCCGTCGATCCGTAGGCCACTTGCCAGGCGGCAAGGTCGTTGAGGTCGGCGTCGCCATCGAGGTCGTAATCGCCCGGCAGCAGCGGCGCCGCATCGGGCGAGATAAGCAGCCCCAATTGGGCGCCGCTCGACCCGCTCCCCTGTAGCGAGGTCATCAGCACGCTCCCTGGCTGGTACCCCAGCTCGATCGAGGCGTCGATGACGCCGGACGGTTCGGACCCGGCCGCGGCGATCTGCACTCGCGATCCGCCGTCGCGGTCGATCTGGAAAATGCCGTCGCCGTCGCCATCCTCCTGGACATAGATCATGCCGTCATAGGACCAAGTCACATTGTCCGGGGCGCCGATCGGTGCGGTGCTGTTATCGTCGATCTGAGTAAGGCTAACGGGCGAGTTCGCGCGATCGAAGTCGCCCGACTCGGTGAAAGTGAGGTCGACCTTCATGCGATAGACGCCGTCGAGTTGCGCGCCGAGGACCACCTCCGTGCCGTCGCGGGGATTCGTGTGAACGTCCTCGAGTTTCTTCTCCAGCAGCGCGTTGGGGGCGTCGGCGATCGTGGTCCAAAAGCCGCTGACCGTGCCGTCCGGGAGATCGCTCTTGCTGCCCGACGACGGCTTGAACAGATAGGTCGTTCCGCCGCGGAGTCCGTTGCGTTCGAGGAAGTCGATCTCGCCGTCGGCGTTGGCGTCGATCCCCTTTTCACCGACGTAGAGCCGGATGTAGTCGCCGACGCCGCTGCCGACATCGGGGCTCAAGATCAGGGCGACATGCGCCGTCTCGCCGGTGTCCACCGCGGCGGCGTTCTCCCACGACGAGCGGCCCAGGTCGGTGGCTTCCCAGAGCGTGCGGGTCGCCTCGTCGAGGGCGTAGAAGTACCCGCCGTTCACCTCTTCGCCTGTCAGGTAGATCGAGTCAACGAATCCGCGTGCTCCGTCGAAGGCCAGAGCGTGATGGGACGTCCCGGAGCAGAACCGCGAAAAGTTGGCCGCGCCGTAGGCGGCGACCTCCACCGGTCCGACCGCCACCGGCGCCGGGTCCGATTGGGCGTCGTAGCCGCCGTCGAAAATGGTCTCGTAAGCAAACCCGGCCCCAATCACCGGCGTCGTTGCGCCAACCGCCAAGCCATTGCGGACATACTCGATCTGTTGCCGGAGTGCGTCCGGGTCAAGCTCGACCCGGGTGATCGCCGCTTGGGAGGTCTCGTGATTGATCCAGACCGACAGCGAATCGGCCCGGGGGTAGATCCCCAATCCGTCGTAGGTGGCGTGGGTCGCGACTGAGCCAAACCCTGGGTCGGCGACGCCCGCTAGGCTGTCCCCTTGCGAGAGGATCTCGATCGCCTTCCAGCCGTTGAGTGTCGCGAGGCCGAGTGGCGTCTGCCCATTGAGAGCGGCGGCAGGCGTTGCCACCAGTCCCGCCAGCAGGCCCAGCAAAGCGGTCCCGGAACCCGTGCGGTTACAACCGTAGTGAAGAGTTGACATGCCCGCAGCCTAGCCAGAGGCGTTTCGACTAGTTGAAGTAATCGGGCTCGCCGCCCGGCTTCCACTTGATGTTGCAGCCAATCGAGGGGAGCTGCTTCTCGCTCGGCTTGTCGCCCGCCAGGACGGCGTCGCAGGCGGCGCGGAGGTCTTCGCCAGTCGGCTTTAAGCCGCTGTCGGGCCGCGTGCTGTCGAACTGCCCCCGATAGGCCAGCTGGTGGTCGCCGTCGAACAGGAAGAAGTCGGGCGTGCAGGCGGCCCGGTACGCCTTGGCCACGTCCTGGGTCCCGTCGTAGAGGTACGGGAACGTGTAGCCGCGCGCCTCGGCCTCGAGGGCCATCTTGTCGATCGAGTCGGCCGGGTAGGCGTCGGCGTCGTTGGCGCTGATCGCGACGATGTCGAGCCCCTTGGCGTGGTACTCCTTGCCGAAGGCGGCGAGGGCGTCGGCCAGGTGGATCACGAACGGGCAGTGGTTGCAGATGAACATCACCAGCAGACCCTTCGGCGACTTGAACTCGGCCAGTGAGACGGTCTCCCCCAGGGCGCTGGGGAGCGAAAAGTCGGGCGCCGCTGTTCCGAGGGGCAACATGGTGCTGGGCGTGCGAACCATCTGTCGGACTCCTGCGTCTATCAGTGCATGCGATTGCCGTGACCTCCCCGGCCGGGACGCCAAGCGGCTCTACCCGAGTAGACCGCGTTGGCGGTCCGCAGGCAACGCACCCACCGGTCCGCCAGCACGGCGCAGCGTTGACAGCAGGGGGAGGCCCCCTAAAATCACGCGGCGCAGAGAGTTAGGGCAACCATCCCAACCGACCCCGCCCCGATCCGGCCAGCGGGGGCCGGTCTTTCCCCTTCAAGCAACACATCGCACACCGAGAGACGGGAGTTCCCGAGGTGACCGCGATTCCGGCCCTGTCGGCCCGAATCGCTGCCCGGACGCCCCCCCTCAATCCCCCGCGGAGGTCCTCATGGGCGTTTTGGAAATCACCGACGGCAATTTTGAAGACGAGGTCCTCAAGTGTGAGACCCCCGTGCTGCTCGACTTCTGGGCTCCCTGGTGCGGCCCCTGCCGCCAGATCGCCCCGCTGATCGAGGAGCTGGCCGGCGAGAACTCGGGCTCGGCCAAGGTCGCCAAGCTGAATGTCGAGGACGCCCCCGGCGCCGCCCAGACCTACGGCGTCAGCAGCATCCCGACGCTGATGGTCTTCAAGGACGGCGAGGTGGTTGACCGCTTCGTCGGTATCCAGGCCAAGAACCGCCTGCAAGAAGCGATCAACGCCGCCAAGGCCTGATCCCCTCGGATTCATCGACAGACCAACGCCAAGGGCGGCGAGACGCGGGTCTCGCCGCCCTTGTTTCGTTCACGCAACCGACCTTCAAGTCCGCGGCGCCAAGCAGCCGATGACAGACCGGGGGAATTGTGCCGGTTGTACGGCCTTTGCCAGCTAGCATTACCAGCTCGAAGACTCCCGCGATGAGCGACGAAAAGAACACCCGCATCGATACGGCCCACGCCGGACGCCCCGCCGCGAGCCGGGCGCCCCTGTCGGACCAGGTGGTCCGTGTCGAGGCGGCCTCGGCGTTGCCGCTCGCGGCGCCGTCGCTCGCCCCCGCGCCGGCGGCGGAGGGGCACGCCGGGCAGCTCGCCAAGTGGTTGCAGACCCGTAGCCGCGAGTTGCAGGGCCGCGCCCAGCAGCTCGACAGCCAGGAGGCCGACCTCGAAGCGAAGGTCGCCGCCGCCCGCAACGCCCTCGAAGCAGAACGCGCCGCCCTCGAGACGCGCGAGGCGGCGCTCGAGCGCCCCGCCGCCGACCCGGCGCTGCTCGCCCAGATCGCCGCCCGGGAGAAGGACCTCGACACCCGCGAGGCGAACCTCGACCACGAGGTCTCGTCGCTCGCCCGCTCCAAGGCGGCGTTCGGCGAGAAGCTCGACAGCCTCGACCGCGAACGCAAGGCGGTCGACGAGCGGGCCAAGGAGTTCGACGCCCTCGCCACAAAGCTCGCCGACGAAAGCCGCGACCAGCAACGCGCCGCCGCCGAGCTTGAGCTCCGCCACGCCGAGCTCCGGCAGCTCGAGGAGCATCGCAAGGAAGCCGAGGTCTCGCTCAACGAGCGTGAGCACCGCCTCGCCCTGCGTCACCAAGAGATCGAGACCGCCCTCAAGCGGTACGAAAAGCTCGACGCCACCGAGCGACGGGTCGCCGAGCTCGAGGAGCAGCTCGCCGCGTCGGCCGAGCGGGACGCCAATCTCGCCATCGCCGAACGCCTTGTCGCCGATGAGCGGGCCGCGCTCGCCCGCCGGTTGGCCGATGTCGAACGCCGCGAGGCGGAGATCCGGCTCCGCAACGACCGTGACCGCACGACGCTCGGCGCCGACCGCGAGGTCTGGCGGGTCGAGGCCAAAGCGGCCGCCCAGCGGACCGACCGCCGCGAGGGCGAGCTCGACCGCCGGGCCGAGTCGCTCCGCCGCTTGCAGACCGAGCTCGAGAACACGCAACGCGAGGTGCTCGAGATGCGCCTCGCCACCGAGGAGACCTGGGCCCAGCTGACGGGCGTCTTGGCGCCGGCGACGCTCACCAAGTCGATCGCCCGCGTCCGGGGTCAACTCGCCGACCACTACGGGCACACCCTTCAGAAGATCGCCGACGAGCGCGGCGCGCTCCGCGAGGCGGCCGCCCAGATCAACGCCGAGTTCAAACGCCTCGAGTCGCAGCGGCTCACCCTCACCGAGTGGGCCAACCGCCGCCACGAAGAGTTCGGCGACGCCGCCGACCGCCTTGAAGGCCGCGAGCATGAGCTCGACCGGCAGCAGCGCCAGTTCGAGAAGCTCGAAGTCCGCTGGGCCGCCGAACGGCAGGAATACCGCGACCAGATCCGCAACCTGCTGGCCGAGCTCCGCGGGCCGGAGCTCAAGGTCCACCGCGCGGCGTAAGCCAGCGCATTTCCCCCTCCCTTTCAGGGAGGGGCTAGGGGAGGGTCTTCGCGGTCAAGACAGGATCACTCCCCTGTGCTGAACGGTTTCACCCTCCCCTAACCCCTCCCTGAAAGGGAGGGGGATTTTTGAGTGCTCTACCCCGCGACGGCTTCACGGGCGGCCTCGAACGCCGCCACGCTCCGCGTCACGTCTTCCGGCGACGTCACCCACGACGACACGCTCACCCGAATCGCGGCCCGCTCCCGCCACACGGCGCCGCCGCACCAGCACTCGCCCGACGCTTGCACCGCGGCGAGCGTCGCCCGCGTCGCTTCGTCGTCTTCGCAGGCGACGAGCACCTGGTTGAAGACCACGTCGTTGAGCACCCGGAATCCCGCCGCCGCCAGCTCTTCGGCGAACTGCACCGCGCGGTCGTGGAGCCCGCTCACCAGCTCGTCCATGCCGCTGCGGCCCAGGTAACGCATCGTCGCCCACAGCTCGACGACGCGCGAGCGGCGGCTCATCTCGGGCGTGTAGGCCATGCCGTTGCGGTGCGTATCGTTCGGCAGGTACGAGCCCGAGAACTTCATCGCCTCGGCCAACGCCGCGCGGTCGCGGCACAGCACGACGCCATTGTCGTACGGCGTGTTGAGCGTCTTGTGGGCGTCGGCCGTGAGCGAATCGGCGTCTTCGATGCCCCGCGTCAGCGACGCCAGCCCCGGCGACACGGCCGCCCAGAGCCCAAAGGCGCCATCCACATGGACCCACGCCGAGGCCTCTCTCGCGCGAGCTACCGCCTCGGCGATCGGGTCAAACGACCCGGTGCAGACGTTCCCCGCTTGCAGGATCAGGAGGGTCCGGTCGTCGAGCGGCGGCAGCCGGTCGAGCCGCAGGCGGCCTTGGTCGTCGGTCGCGACAGGATCGACACACGCCTGGCCGAAGCCGAGCAGGTTGATCGCCTTGGCGACTGAGGCGTGGGCCTGGTCCCCCGTGACGATTCGCAGGGCGGGGGACTCTCGCAAGCCGCGTTCGTTGACGTCCCAACCAAGCCTCGCCAAGAGCCGATAGCGAGCCGCCGCGAGGCCGCAGAGCGTCGCGATCGACGAGCCGCTGACGAAGCCCGCAACGGTTCCTTCCGGCATTCCAAACAGTTCGCGCAACCACCCCTCGACAACGGTTTCGAGCCGCGAGCAGAGGGGCGACGACGCGTACGTCGCGGCGTTCTGGTCCCAGACGCTGGCGAGCTGCTTCGCGGCGAGGCCGACCGGCACGACGCTGCCGTTGACGAACCCGAAGTACCGCCCGCCAATCTGGTTGACCGTCGCGGGGCCGCCAACGCGATGCAATTGCTCGAGAATCTCATGAGCGTCGCCGGGCCCTTGAGGCAGCGGCTCGTCAAAGGCGTCGAGCGCCGCGATTGCGTCGGGCGTCGGGAAAATGTTGCGCTCGCCGCTCGCGGCGAGATACTCCAGCGCATAGCGCTGCGCATCGGCAACGACACGCGGGTCCGCAAACTCACGGGCCATCGCATCACGGAGAGGGGACGGGTCGCTGGGCACGCCGATTCACCACGGACAAAAGGAGGACTCGCTCAAAAAAAGGCGAGCCCACGACGTTAGTCGTGGCAGCGGAGCGGGTCAAAGGCGCCACCCGAGGTGAGCGGTTCGCTCACCACCGTCGGGGCCACCCGCGTCAAGATGTCAGAATAGCAATTAACGACATCGACAAGAAAACCAATATGCAACACGCAGCAATGATCAAGGCTGTTCGGCGTCGCTGTCGTCGACAGTTTTGGCATAGCAACATGTATTCCATGTTTGCACTACCGGCAAAATTGTTACTGCCGCGACTGGGCGATCTAGTGATGCGATAGTCAATCTGCCCGTCGCAGGAATCATCTAGTCCGAACCTTCGGCCACATCGGCTACAAATGCCATTGAAGAGACCATCGGTAATTATGGAAAAATTGCGGCCGCGCGACATGCATGTACACCAAGACGTATAGCCGTGTCCTTGGTTGGACTTTGACAGTCACCTCACCCACTTGAGTAAGTTACTGCGTTCGTAGGGCGACTTTCTCTTTGTTGCAATATTGAGTAGCGAGCGGCGAGCTCAATCGCTCAGAGCAGACTACCATGCCCCAGGTCAGCATGAGAGTGCGGCGTGGCGGCGCGATTGAGGGAGAGCCCACGACGCGAGTCGTGGGCTCTAGAAGTTGCGTTGGCAGCGGTGTTACGTCCACTCGGCCGTACCGGCAGGTCTGAGCCGGGGGCGTTAGCCTCCGGAGGGGGCTGGGTACCCGCTTCGCTCCGTGGGCTTGCGCCCACGGCTCAGGCGTGTGCGAGTGGTGAGAGTTCTTCGCTTCACACCCACGATTAACATCGTGGGCTCGCCGTTGTTGTTAAGCGTTGATGTTGAGGTCTTGCAGTTTTGGCGCCAGCCACGCCTCCCCCAGCGGCGCCGTCACTTCAACCGACTCGTCACGCATCGGGTGGCGGAACGACAGGCTGCGGGCGTGCAGCGCGATTTGGCGGGCGCGTTCGTCCTCGTGCTGGATCCCGAACGGCGTCGTCGCGCCGTACTGCGAGTCGCCGAGCACGGCGTGGCCGCGGCTGGCGGCTTGGACGCGGATCTGGTGCGTGCGGCCGGTCTCGAGGGTGATCTCGAGCCACGTCTTGCCCTCCGCCCGTCCACGCACGCGGTAGTGCAGGATGGCGTGCTTGCCGCGCGGGTCGTCTTCGGGGACGACGATCGCCTGGGCCATGCCGTGCCGCTTGTGGAGGTGGTCGCGCCACGTCCCCTCGTCTTCCACGACGGCGCCTTCCACGACGGCCCAGTAGGTCTTGCCGACGGTCCGTTCTTGGAACTGCTTGGCGAGCCGCTGCGTCGCCCGCAGGTTGCGGCCCCAGACAATCGAGCCGGTGACCGGCCGGTCGAGCCGGTGGATGATGCCGAGGTAGAAGTTCCCCTCGAGCCGCTCGCGCTGGCGGTAGAAGTCGCGGACCCAGAGCTCGAGCGAGTCGATGCCATTCGGCGCCTGCGTCAACAATCCTGGCGGCTTGTTGACCACCAGCACCGGACCGTCGTCGTAGAGAATCGAAAGCATCGGCAGAGACGAGAGGCTGAAGGCAAGGTTGCGTTGGCAAGACGATTGCGTTGGCAAGACGATTGAGCGACGACGCTGACGAGTGCCTTGTTAACGCTAGGAAATGGGGGTTGGCGCCATCAGCCGTTTTGGCGCTAGCCACGGTTCTTCGTGATTCAACCGGGGCTAGCGCCCAATCGGCTCATCCTAGAATTCAGCTCTGGCAAGGCACTAGAGGCTGGCGCCATCCTAACGCCTGGCTCACCCGTGCCGGCTCAAGAGCCAGTCGAAGAGCCACGGGGCGTAGCGGGCGCCGCGGACGATCGCCCAGTCTTCCCAGGCGATGGCGACCTCGTTCTTGCGGCGTTCGACGCCCCAGACGACCCGCGCGGCGACCTTCTCAGGCGTGACGCCGCGGCGCTCGCCCCACGGGACGTGCTCGCGGCGCTCGATCAGGTGCTCTCGGAATTCGCTCGCGATCGTCGACGGGGAGGCGTGCAGCACGTGGATCCCCAGCCGCGCCATCTCGGGCCGCACTGCCTCGCAGAGGCCGCGGAGGGCGAACTTGCTCGCGCAGTAGTCGGCCGTGTGCGGCACGCCACGCCAGGCGAGGACCGAGCCGACATTCGCGACGCACGCCCGCGGGCTCTCGCGGAGCAGCGGGACCGCCTCGCGCATCAGCTCGGCGGGGGCGAAGAAGTTGACGTCGAAGACTTGTCGCAGGCGAGCGGGGTCGGCCTCGTGGAAGCGGCCGTGGGCGCCGACGCCGGCGTTGTTGATCACGAGGTCGAGCCCGCCGAGTTCGTCGGCCGCCGCATCGAACGCGCGGGCCCGATCGGCGGCGATCGTGACGTCGCCTACAACGGGGACAACGCGTCCGCCCGCCGCCTTGGCGAGTCGGGCGGTCTCGGCGAGGGCGTCATCGCGGCGCGCGAGCAGCACGCTGCTAACGCCCGCCACCGCGAGCCGCACGGCCAGCGCACGGCCGACGCCTCCCGAGGCGCCGGTGACGATCGCCCGTTGTCCCGCCAGTCGGCTCACGCGACGTCGCCCATCGGGGCGTTGTCGCTCGGCGAGACGCCGCCGAGGTCTACCACGGTGGGCGCCTTCGGCTGGCCATTGTCGGCCGGCTTGTCGTCCCGCGGGCGGATGTCGGCTTCTTTGGGCGAGACGCGGCCCAGGTACTTGCGCGGCACACGGCAATGGACCGTGACGCGTTCCTCGTTGAAGGTGCGGCTGAGGATCTCGCCGTGCTTCGCTAAGTAGGCGAGCAGCTTCCCGTTGCCGACCGACAATTCGATGTCGGCCTCGACGAATTCGCGGCTCAGGGCGTCGCTGACCGCCATCTTGAGATGGTCGATGCCCTCGCCGGTCTTGGCGCTCAGGCGGACCGAGCCGGGGTAGTGGCTCTCCAGGACGTTGAGCGACGCCTCGTCGGCGGCGTCGGCCTTGTTGAGCACCAGCAGCGTGTCTTTCTCCTCGATGCCGATCTCTTTGAGGACCGTGTAGACCGCCCGGATCTGGTCCTCGGCCGAGGGGCTGCTGGCGTCGGCGACGTGCAGCAAGAGGTCGGCTTGGCGGGACTCTTCGAGGGTCGCCTTGAAGCTCGCGATCAGCCGGTGAGGCAGGTCGCGGATGAAACCGACCGTGTCGCTCAGCAGCACAGGTCCCCAGCCCGGCAGCCGCCACTGGCGGGTGCGGGTGTCGAGCGTCGCGAACAGCTGGTCCTGGGCGTAGACCGACGCGTCGGTCAGGCGGTTGAGCAGCGTGCTCTTGCCGGCGTTGGTGTAGCCGACGAGTGAGACGGTCATGCGGTCGCTGCGGGCGGCGACTTCGCGCTCCTTGCGATGGAGCACCTTATCGAGGTCGTGCTTGAGGTCGCTGATGCGCTTCTCGACGAGGCGGCGGTCGGTCTCGAGCTGCTTCTCACCAGGACCACGCATGCCGACGCCCATCTTGAGGCGCGACAAGTGGGTCCACATCCGCTTGAGGCGCGGCAGAGAGTACTCGAGCTGCGCGAGCTCGACCGCGAGGCGGGCCTCGTGTGTCTGCGCGCGGGTGCTGAAGATGTCGAGGATCAGCTCGGTGCGGTCGAGCACCTTGGCGCCGGTCGCCTCTTCGAGGTTACGGACCTGCGCGGGCGAGAGGTCGTTGTCGAAGACCACGACGTCAGCCTCGCTCGCCTCGACGAGTTGCTTGAGTTGTTCGAGCTTTCCCTTGCCGAGATAGCTGGCGGGCTCGGGAGTCGATCGACGCTGATACAGTCGCCCTGCAATCTGGGCGCCGGCGGACTCGACCAGTCCGGCGAGCTCGTCGAGCGGTTCTTCGGCGCGGGGGGGCGTGTCGGCGAGTTGAACGCCGACCAAGATTGCCGACTCACTGTCGACGCTCTGATTGCGATCGATTTCCATTAAGTGATGGTTTGCTCCGTTTGGTGGCTTAGTGACTTATGCAGCTTGGCGGCGAGCGGGCGGCGAGCCGGTGGGCGCTGGCGCCTCTCTCAGTATAAACCGACTCGCTGTTCTGCCTACGCGGACTTTGGATTCTCAGGTCGGCCAAAAAAAGCGAAAAACGCCGCACCCGGGGCGAATCCCCGGGGCGGCGTAGCGATTGACACGTTGAAAACGATTGGGGTTCACCCTCACCAGACGTACTCGACGCCC
This sequence comes from Botrimarina colliarenosi, assembly GCF_007859955.1. Classification (GTDB taxonomy): domain Bacteria; phylum Planctomycetota; class Planctomycetia; order Pirellulales; family Lacipirellulaceae; genus Botrimarina; species Botrimarina colliarenosi. The sequence goes on along the minus strand of NZ_SJPR01000004.1, from coordinate 512,651 downwards.
GCCGTAAAACCGTGGAAGAACGCCTCGCCGTTGCTGTTGGCCCCGGCCGCCGGACCGACGCCCGCCGGCAGAGCGGTCTGCTGGAATTGGCTGATGTTGTTGATGTCGCCGTAGGGCTGGGCCAGGGCCGTGCTGTCGCCGACCGTCGCCAGGTCGCTGATGAATAGGAACTCGTAGCCCGCCTTGAGCGACCAACTCGGCGTCAGGTCGGCCACCGCCATCAGCTTGGCCTCAGCCATGAAGGCGGTCTGGTCGCCCGAGAACAACTCGCTGTTGAAGGAGGGCCCGGTCGCCGAAGCGACGACCGACTTCGCCTTGTAGCTGTTGTTGTAGAGGCCGACCTTCGACTCACCGCCGACGCGGAGCCCCTGCAGCAGGGTGATCCACATGTCGCCGCCGACCTGCACGCCCGCCAAGTCGTTGTCCGCCTCGGAGCCGATGCTAATCGAGCCGGGCGTGGCGAACGAGCTGAACGTCAGCGACTCGTTCAAGTTGGTGTAGCGGAAGCCAATCAGCAGCGTGCCGCTCACCCGCGGGTTGAAGCCGACCCAGTAGCGGCGGTAAGACGCTTCGGCCGTGTGCAGTTCGCTCTCGTACTCCAGCATGTGCCGGTCGGCGTTGGCGGTCTCAGCAAAGTCGGCGCCCGACGGGGGGCCGGCCGTGCCGTCCTGGTCAAAGTCGCCGTTGGTGGCGCTGCCGTAGAGGCTGTAAACCGAGAACAGCTGCGTCGAACCTTGCTGCAGGGCGACCGCCGAGTCGTCCCAGTACATGCCGCTGTAGGTAAACTCGACGACGCTCAGAGCGCCGACATCGAACCGGCCCGTCAGGCGGTAGCCGTCGCCGTCTTCGCTGTTCACGTCGCCCCCCCGCAGAGCCACGCGGGCCTCGTCAAACGGGCTGGTGACAACCGTATTGTCGTCGTTCACAAACCCGTTGGTCGAGTAGACCGTCGAGTTCGTGAGGGGCGACTTGTCGCGGCTGTAGTGCAGGTACTCGGCGGAGAAATCGAAGTAGTGCGGGCCGCACTGCTCGGTGTTCATGTAGGCGCCGCCGAACGGATCGCCCCCCGCCCCGCCGGGCATGCCGCCGCCCCCGTAGCCGCCGGGCGGGCAGCCGTATTGGGCCGGGCTGCCGTACTGGGCCTGGGTGACGTACTGAGATGGCGAGGCGTACTGAGCCGGCATCACCAGCGGGTCGCCGTAGGCGTCCACAAAGGCGTCAGCGCCCGCGATCGGTCCCCCCATCGCGGCGTGGGCCGAGCCCGCCAGCGCGCCGGGACCTCCGGCGACAAAGCCGGGCTGAGCGAGAAGCCCTTGGGCCGCCGCCGGGGCCACGCCCCCGCACCAACCCAATAGACCAAAGCAGGCCGCCGTAGCGGTCGCACGAAGAGTCCTCATCGCTTCCCCCCCAAACGGTGTCGCGGCGCCGTACGCCGCGGATGTGCTGCGGATACCCGCTATCCCCCGCCCTATTGCCGATCCTTCAGGCCGCAGAAGCGGTTCGTTCGTGAGTACCTATCGGAGCGGCGTCACCGGACGAACCAGTCGATTCGGCACAGGCGGTAAACTTTCCCCAACCCGCCCGGTTGGTCCGTTCGGCCCCCCCGCGGGGGACTCTAAGGTCTTTCTGCGCCAGGAGTTTGACGGTGCGGGAGGCCGTGGTTAGCCTGAAGGCTGTTGTCAAAACAGGCGGTTTGCGCTGACTTTGTGAATCGCCGCGTGACAGCAGAAGACCCAAGCGGCCTCAGTTAAGAAGACGCACCGCGCCTTTTCGCCACAAATGGCGGCGCGTGGCGCGTCTCGTTAGTAGCTCCCTATCCGGAATAATCGTCACAGCGGTCGGCGAAGCGTAAGAACAACTCTCGTTGTGCGCCCGCCCCGCGGCCCGATTCGCCTTGAGCGACACGTCGCGGCCAACGACCCCACTTTGAATCTGCAGGAACGCCCGAAGTGCGCAAGAACCGACCCTCCCGCCGGTCCAGCAGCAATCCGTTTTCCCGCGTGTTCGCCGCCCGCACGGGCGCCGTCCGCAAGGCGCCGCGTCGTCGCGAGATCGAGCGGCTCGAAGGCCGCGAGATGATGACGGCCTCGCCCGGCACAAACCCGTTCTTCGCGAACCAGTGGTACTTGGTCGCCAATGGTCAGCAGACCGAGTTCGACCCGACGTCGCCCACGATCAATCAGACAATCGCCGTCGCTGGCGAGGACATCAACATCCTCCAGGCGTGGGCCCAAGGGGTCACGGGCGCCGGTGTTCAGATTGCAATTATTGACGGAGGCTTTGACTTATCGCATGAAGATCTCATAGGGGCCTTCGTCACATCGGGCCTCTTCACCAATCTCGACTTGCTCAATGGAGATGCCGACCCGACCTACAACGACCCCGCCGATTTTCGCGGGACGGCGCTTGCCGGCATCATCGGCGCCCAAGACAACAGTCGTGGCATCGTCGGGATTGCATATGGTGCGGATATTTACCCGCTTTTCGTCGCCGACTCCTCCGGTACCGCCACAATCGATGCCCTCAACACGGCGTACCGGTTTCAGTCTGGCTTCATTCAAGACGGGAACGGCGATGGCATCCCCGACGCGATTTTGGGTGGCTCGCTGATCCCGCTCGACCTCGATGGCGACGGAGTTTTTGACGCGATTGGGCAGGATCCGTCAAGCGTTACCGACATATTCCTCCACACCTCGGACTACCTGAATCCGACGGGATCACGAGCCGGAGTCGCACTTCCCACAGATCCGGTGACGGGCACCTCTCTGCTTGACGCGATCCAAGACACTGCGATCGGTGGACGGGCCGCTTGGATCGATATCAACGGCGACGGGCTGATCACCTCGAATGAGATCGTCGCCCTCGGCAGCATCCATATTGTCCCCGCCGGTAATGACGCCGGGCGAGGAACAACGACCGCGCCCTTCTTGCCGACCGGCAACTACGCGAGCAGCCAGTATGATCAACTGGCCAACAGCATTTACACGATTGCGGTTGGCGCGGTCGATTACGACGGGCGCTACGAGAACCCGGCGACCGGACTGGTCAGCGGCTATTCCGAAGGGGGCGCTAACATTCTCATCGTCGCGCCCTCGGGGAACTTCTCACAGAACATCTCGACCACGATTGGGCTGAACTCTGGTTTGGTCTCGACAGACCTTTCCGGAGACGATGGGGCCAACGCCGCGCCTCTCTTTAACTTTGAATTCGACGGCGACTACTTCGCCGACACCGATTACACATCGGCATTGAGTGGGACCGAGTACGCCGCCGCACAGGTGGCTGCAGTCGTCGGACTGATGCTCGAAGCCAATCCGAAGTTAAGCTACCGAGACGTCCAGCAGATCCTGCTGTCGTCGGCACGACAGAACGATCAGTTCAGCGAAAGCTGGATCGTCAACCAGCTCCAGGAATACATCGACCCTGAAGAGCCGGTCTATGTGAGTTACGCGCTTGACACCGACGGCGACGGCGAGGCCGACATTGATTCGGCGATCCTACCGAACTCGCAGTACAGCTCCGAATTGCAAGATTTCCTCGTCGAGCGAGGTTTCTTTATCAATGAGAACGCATCGATCGACCTCGGGGTCGAGTTCGTCTTTACTCCGGAGGTAGGTGTCGACGGCCAGGGGGATCCCTTGTTTTTCGTCGATGGCGCAGGTAACCCGCAACTCGACACGTTTGGCTACACCATTCCACAGTTCCAGGATGTCGAGGGGAACCCGCTCGGCAAGGCGACGATCGATCCCGACACCGGAGAGGCGGTCCTTGATGATCCGCTCAACCCGGACGCCTACCCGATTATTGAGGTTGGAACCCGTCTCGTTAACCTGGCGCCCGCCGATGCAGAGGAAGACGACTTCCAGCCGGAAGAATACATCTCGCTGCTTTACAATCCGAACGGGAACCTGATCCGTCCCAATGTCCGAGCTCTCGATGATGAAGGCCGACCTGCTTACGCTGATGAAGGGATGACAATCCCTCTCTATCAGCCGGCGCCGGTCAGCACACGGGTTGGGTCATTGCTCGCTGCCCCTGGTAACGTGAGCCTTGTTGGGAGTGGCGCCGGCTCCAGCAGCCCAGATAGCCCCATCATCATCTTCGCTGAAGACTCCGTACCCGATAGCGCCGGCTTCAGGGGACTAGTCAATCCAATTGTAGCCCCGGCAGACGTCCGTCAGTTGGAGTTCGAGAATGGTGCCGGATACACCGTGAGCCAGGGCTACGGTAGTTATCTCGAGTCAATCGGCTACGGTCACGGCACCCTCGACGCGGCGCTAGCGGTTAAGTTGGCCACCGCCTGGGAGACGTATGACCTGTACCTCGACCAGTCGATCACGCTTTCATCGGGCATCCTCGGCGGCATTAACAGCATCCGTGTGCAGCCTGCTCTTAACGTCACCGTACCCGGGTCGGGTGGCGTGATTCAGACGGTTCCGGGCGGGGTCACGTTCAGTAGCGATGCCAACCTGAACGAGGCGTACTACCGAGAGTTCTTCAGCGACCTCGGCACGACGGAGGTCACGAATAGCGATGGCGACACGGTCGGCGTGGTGATCACCGACGCGCCGTTCTTTAATCTCGACGACCCCATTCCGAGCCGTCGGGGCGTTTCCGAGATTCCGTTCGTTTTCGATCCGACGACGACCACCGATTTTATGTCGCTTGAGTGGCTCGAACTGACGACGAACATTGTGGGGGATGTCGACAACCTGCGGATCGCAATCCGCTCGCCGGACGGCACTGTTTCGGAATTGAGCGCGGTGCGTTCGCCGGCGGGACCGGTGGTCGCCCCCCAAGACCCTCAAGGCCAGCAAGGCCAGAGCAATCCGTACGAGGAGTCGATCAGCTCGATTGTGGGCGGCGTCTACCTCAATGAAGGCGGCGATCTCATCAACGACTCGATCACCAACCAGATCGTTAGTGTCGTAACCAATGAAGACGCCCTCGCTGATGGGCAAGGCTGGACATGGACGACCAACCGTCACTGGGGGGAGTTGTTCAGCTCCAATGCTCAGCGTGAGGACATCGACGACCTCCCCCCCAACGGCGGTTTTGCTCCCAATGATGAGTGGACACTGATCATCGAGAACTTCGGCTTTTCCGAGGTGCTCATTGGCGGGCAGTTTGAAGTTACGGCCCACGGGACCGAAGCCACTGGAAGCCGCATCCAAGGAAAAATCGGAGTCGACGATAACAAGCAGGGCATTATTGGCACCGATAATGACGAGAACTTCAACTTTGACCGCTATATCGAATTCGGCGTCCTCAACGTCACCCTCGAAGACGCCGACGGCAACCTCTTCACCGAGACGAAGACCGTCATTCTTGACGACCCGAACGACACGGTCACGTACAGCAACGACAACATTCCCACAGACGACCGCTTCAGCCTGGACGGCATCTATAAGACCGTTGCCCCGGACACGGGCGAAGAGCTGTACTATCCAGTAATCAACAAGGTCAATTACCTGCAGATTCGGACGGCAGAAGACCCTCAGCAGAACGTTCTGGAACTGATCGCGCCACTCGAGAAATTCTTCCAAGCGACGGGGCATGACGCCAGCCTGACAGTCGTCAACGTTACGGTGACAAGCGCTGTCGATCGATTCATCACGTCGACGGACTTATTTACGATTGATGAAGCGGTTCGGGCCGGCTTCTTCGGAGAACTTCCGACCGACGCTACCGCCGACCCGTACGTGTTCCGTAACTTCGATTACAGCCAGGAGAGCTTCGGTTCGGCCGTTACGGTATCGTCGACGCAGTACGTTACGCAGTACGATATCGACGGTAACGTCGTCTCGCGTTCGGCGACGGGCGACATCGACTACTTCACAACAGGCGCTGACGGCAATTACTACTTTGATGTCGAAGCGACTCCCGCGCCGCCGTCAGAAGCCGACTTCCTCTCAAACGGACAGTATTGGGCTGCGTATTACGAGTGGTTTGCGACCTACGGCGGCTTGACGTATGACTACGAAATTGGGGTCGTCAGCGACGACGCCGATCGAATTATCACCCGAGACGGGGAAGGCTATTTTGACGTTCCCGGCGCGAACTCATTTGGCAGCCAAGTCGCGTTCGACGGTTCCTCGATCTACACCGTCCAGATTTACGCATCGCCAAACATCGCATTTGGCGAGACCTCGAAGGTGACAAACGTCAACTTCCTGCTAGAGATCGATCCCGCCCTGACCAACGTGCCGGTTTCCGGGACGGTCTACCGAGACCGCAATAACGACGGAATTCAACAAGACGGCATTGATGAAGCAGCGGCGGGCGTCACGGTCTTCTACGACGCGAATGGCAACTCGACGCTCGATGCAGGGGAGTTGTCGGCCGTCACCGACGCCAGCGGCAACTACTCAATGACGATTTCTGGTCTGTTGTCGGCCGCTTCCGTCAGGATTGGCATCGTCGATTCGACGGTTCCTGCCGGGCTCGTCACCCAGAATCCGGCGAGCGGTTTCAAGAGTGTCGCTGTGACGCCCGGCCAGGCTGCCGACGTTGACTTCACGCTGCGGCTTGGCGTCGGCGAGCCGGCGATTGTCGTCGGTTCGGTGTTTGAAGATGTCAACCAGAACGGTGTACGCAATTTCAACGAGGGGCCCTTCTCCGATTCTGTCCAGATAGATGGTCAGGACCTGTTCATTTCGGCCTATGTCGATGTGGATGGGAACGGCGTCTACGACAATGGTGAGCCCTCGGCTACGGTCCGTCCGGACGGGACCTTCTTGATCGAGACGAGCGTCTCGGGCACGTACAACGTTCGCCTGAACTTGCCGTCCATCCAGTTGACGCAGACGACGCCAGCAGCGGGGGCGGGCATCGCGGTCACGCTCGTTGCAGGACAACAGTCGAACCTTCCCCAAGAGTTCGGCGTCTTTGACGGACGGATCTTTGACTTTGGTGACCTATTCGTTGACGCCAACAGCAATTACCCGACCCTGCTGGCCGACAACGGCGCCCGCCACGTCGTGACCCCGGGCATCCGCCTCGGCTCGAGCGTCGATATCGATAGCGACGGCTTCCAAAGCCCGGTTCGCAACCCGGCAATCGACGGCCTCGGTGACGACTTTAACGGAGTCGATGACGAGGATGGCGTGCGGTTGATCACCACTGCGATCACGCCGAATAGCACGGTTGAGTTCGACCTGACGGCGTTTGGCGCGGGCGCCGTGCTCAACGCCTGGATCGACTTCAACAACGACGGCGACTGGGACGACCCCGGTGAGAAGATCTTCGACAATGTCGAGGACCTGCAGGTCGCCAACCCGGCGAGCCCCGTCGCCCGCCGCATCTCGGCCGCCACGCCGGCGGATGTTGACACGTCGGCGACGTTCTACGCCGCTCGGTTCCGCTGGGGACCCGCCGGCATTGAATACGATGGCGTCGCCAACGCCGGCGAGGTCGAGGATTACCTGTTCGCCTCGACCGCTCCGATTGTCATCTCGGGCCGCGTCCGCAACGACGTTGACGGCGACGGTGTCTTCGAGACAACCGATGTGGCTCAGGCCGGCGCCCGGGTCTTCTTCGACCGCAACCTCAATGGCATCCTCGACGCCGACGAGCCGCGGGCGTTGACGGACGCAAACGGCGCTTACCGCCTTGAGATCAATAGTTCGACTGCGGTAAACGTCACCCTGAGACTCGACCAATCGACGATCCAGGAAGGCCTCGAACCCCTCGTGCCGATCGACGGGATCTTCAATCAGACGGTCTCTCCCAGTGCGGCCATAACGAGCAACTTCTTGGTCTCCGCTCCACAAGGGTTAGCGGGCACGGTCTTCAGCGACGCCGACAACGATGGCGTCCGCGACGCCAACGAGACGGGATTCGCGGGAATAACAGTCGAGGTGTATCGCGACGCGGATGGCAACGGCTCGTTCGAGACGCTGGTCGACACCACCGTTACAAATGCACAAGGCGCCTACAGCGTCCCGCTGACTTCCGTCGGTCTCTACCAGGTCCGCGTGAATCTAGGTGGCCAGCAGTTTGTCTCGCAGACGTTGCCATCGGGCGGGTTCGGCCGCACGGTCTCGGTGACACCGGGCGCCTTCGCCTCGGTGGGAGTCTTCGGTGTGTTTGACGCCGTTCCGACCTTCACACTCGACTACGGCGATCTAATTGTCGGTGGCGGTCTGAACTTCCCGACGACCCTCGCTGACAATGGCGCCCGCCACACCCGCGTCGCGGGCACGTTCCTCGGCACGGTCGCTCCGGACGCCGACCCGGGCACGCTGCAGTCGAGCAACGCCCAGGCGGATGACACTCTATTCTCGCCGGATGACGAAGACGGCGTTCGGATGGCGAGCAGTATCGTCGCGGGTTCGGACGTCCTCATCGACGTCACAGCGACAGGTACGTCGAGCGACCGCCTCTTCGCGTGGATCGACTTCAACAACGATGGTGACTGGGACGACGCCGGCGAGATGATCACGATTGCTGGCGGCACGCCGCTCGAATCGGGCAAGACGACGCGACTGGTGATCGACACCTCCGGCATCGCCATTGATGGCACGGCCGCGAGCTATGCGGCCCGATTCCGTTGGGGCCAGGGCATTACCGGCTACACCGGGTTGGCGTCGACCGGTGAGGTCGAGGACTACCGCCTGACGCGAGTGCTGAATGCCGTCCCGGTCGGAATTATCGACGGCGACTACAACGGCGACGGACAGGTGACCATGGCCGACGACGCCGTCTGGCGTGCGACCTACGGATCGAAGTCTAATATGGCGGCCGACGGCAACCACGACGGCAAGATCAACGCGGCCGACTACTCGATTTGGCGTGACGCGTTCAGCGCCGCTCAAGGGGCCCCGGCCCTGATCGTCTCGATCGCCGAGCCGGACGAGGTCGTTTACCTCAGCCCGCTTGGCGGTGACCCGGTGGGCGTGCCGTCCCTCGTGACGATGCCAATCGTCGAGGACGTTCTTGAGCCCGTCGCCCCTGAGAGCGTCGTGCCGGAAAACGTCGTGCTCGACGCCGACGCCTTCGCCCCGATGTTCTACACGAGCCCGGTGGTGACGTCGGTCCTCGACGAGTCGTTCGCCGTCTCGGAAGAAGCGATCGACGAAGGCGACGCCATCGACGCCGCTCTGTTGCAGTGGGCCTTGGGGTCATCGGCGGACGATGCCGACGACTCGGTCGAAGGGTCGTACGACGCGGCGGCTGAGGAAGAGACCGACGACCAGGTTGAGGAAGCTTTCGCCTCGGCGTTCGCTTTCTGAGACCAACCTCCCGGTGATCCGATCGAACAACGGCCCCGCTGCGGCGACGCAGCGGGGCCGTTTTGCTTTCTGGCGGGGCCTTACAAGCGACACAACCGGCAAACCCAATGGGTTCGGCCGCTCGATCGCCTTTTGTTCCGCCGGCAGCCGATGAAGACTCCCAGCGGCGACGCCGCAGTAAGAGTCTCGCGTGATTCCCCTCCGGGGGGAGCCGAAGTAGGAGAGTCAGCGATGGAGCTCAATCGCAATCAGTTCTTGTTTATCGCGATCTTCCTCGCGCTGCTCGGGATGCAGCTGCGGATGGTCAGTTCTTACGTCCTGACCAGCGAGGCGACACGTTTCCTGGCGGAGCGGGCTCTGGCGAGCGCCGACCCCGTGGGGGCGCTTGCGGGGACGACGCCGGCGCTGCCGGCGACGCTGCCCGCCAAGGTGGTTTCGCCCCCGGATTGGCTCGGTTGGTGCCTGCTGTCGATCGGGGCGGTTCTGTTCTTCCACAGCCTAACGATGGGTAAGCCAAGCGGCTGACGCCCGATCCCCCGCGCGGCGAACGCGGAGGGGACGCCCCCGGCAGGTTGACACTCGGCGGCGGGGCGGTAGCATCGGCCAGACGGGGTTGGTTCAGCCGCCCCGGCTCCCCCCGCCATTGCAGACAGAGCAAGATGAGCACGCCCCAACGGATCACCCTCACCAACTCGGGCGACGTCACGGTTGTGACGTTCAACGATTCGAAGATCATCGACGACCAGTCGATCCAAGAGCTCGGACAAGAGCTGGCGGCCCTGGTTGAAGGCGACGATCGCGACAAGATCGTCCTGAACTTCGCAGCGGTTGAGTTCCTTTCGAGCGCGGCGCTCGGAAAGCTCATCAGCTTCGAGAAGAAGTCCCGGTCGAAGAAGGTGAAACTGATCCTCACCAACATCCGACCCGAGATCTACGAGGTCTTCGCCATCACCAAGTTGACGAAGCTCTTCACGATCAAGGACGACGAGGCGGACGCCCTGGCGATCCTCTGAGTCACCGCCGACCTCGAGCAAGCCCTGGCCGGGGATTTTCGAGTCGCTTTACCGTACCCGAACGTTCCCCTCGTCCCCCTCTCTCACCAGCGCGAGGCGGCTCCGTGAGCGCAGAGTGGGACTGGACCGCCGAAACGGAGATCCCGAGTAAGCTGGGCGCCCACCTCCCCTTTCTGGAGGAGGTGCTCTCGCGGATGGAATCGCTTGGCTGGGGGGGGCGTGATCTCTTCGGCGTGCAGATGACGCTCGAAGAGACCCTCACCAACGCCATCCGTCACGGCAACCACAGCGACGCGTCCAAGCTGGTCCGCGCCGCCTGCAAGGTGAATGGCGAGCGATTCTGGCTCAGCGTCGAGGACGAGGGCGAGGGCTTCTGCCGCGACGACGTCGCCGACTGCACGGCGGACGAGAACGTCGGCGCCTTCGGCGGCCGTGGGATGGCCCTCATCGACGCCTACATGGCCGACGTGTCTTTCAACGACCGCGGCAACCGCATCACGGTGACGACGCACCGCGGTTACCGTCCCCCCGTCGATGACGCCGACTGATTGATTCGCAGAACGACGCGCCGGCGTGATGACCGACGGATCGCCGCCGGGCCGATCGTCCTGGTGGCGACCGACCCAGCGACGCGCGGGGGTCGCCGATTCTCTTGCCCCGCTTTCCAACGGCTGCGACGGCGCCTACTCCGTGACGTGCTCTAGCACGGCGTAGCATCCCGGGTTCCAGCCGTAGCACAGCACGAAGAGCTTGCCGTCGACCACGACGCCGGCGGCGTTGTGGATGTGCTGGAAGAGCTCGATGCCGAGGTCGATCTTCGGCTTGAGCGTCGAGACGACCTTGCCGTCGCGGAGGATTTGGACGAAGCCAGGCTCGGCGCCGCCGCCGCTCTTGAGGCAGCCCGCGACCAGGAGCCGTTCGCCCTTCCAGTCGACGAAGTCGACGTCGCAGACGTCGCCGCCGCCCGTGTCGAACCCTTCGACGAATTCTCCCGCCAGCGTGACCCGCTGGATCCACTGCCGCTCTCGGTCGGCGATGAGGAGCGTGTCGTCCGTCGGATCGAAGGTGACGCCGTGGTTGGTCGAGAACTCGCCTTCGGTCCGGCCAGCGCCCTGGACCTTGCCGCCAAAGTTGCGATCAAAGAACTTCTCGTCATCGAGGTCGGCCGTGAGGACGTACCGGCCGGCGTAGCCGTCGCAGACGTACACGACGCCGTCGCTCGCCATGTCGGCGTCGGTCGGTCGGTAGGCGTTATCGAGATTCTTGTAGTAGTCATTCACCTCGGGCCGGCCGAGCGTCGCGACGACCTCGCCGTCGAGCCGCGTCGCGTAGACACGCCCGCGCGCCGGGTCGGGCAGGATCAGCATCCCGCCCTTCCGATCCAGGTAGGTCGTGTTGTGCAGCGCGCCGCCGGCCATGGCGTCGTTGGTCGAGACCAGCGTCTTCGTCGTCAAGTCGGCCGACAAACGGATCAGGCCGGTCCCTTCCAGACCGAAATAGATCTCGCCGCTCGGCGTCTTAGCGAATCCGCCGTGGGCCTTCTTGATCCCCTTGGCGATTTCTTCCGGCAGCTCGCTGAGGTCGGCCCGGTAACGGAACTGCAAGTCGCCCGACCCGGTGACGGCGTCCGCGGTCGACACCGGCGCCGGGGCGTCGGCGGTGACCAGGAACCGGTCTTGGTGGTCGTGCCCCGGATGGGCGAAAGCGACGGGCGCCGCGACCAGGAGCGTCGTCAGGCAGAGCGAAAGTGGACGGAGACGGTTCATGGCAATTTTTTCTTAGGAGTTGGGAAAAGCCTGTTTCAGCCCGAAACGCCGCGGCGAGGGCGGTGGTTGTGAGGAGGGCCAGCCAGCACTATAACTACGGGCTCAGCAAGGGTTTTATAGCCTTTCGCCGGTTACAGCCGAGGCCGTTTGGACGGTCGTCAGGCGGGCTGACCGGACCCACTAGAAGACGCATTGCCAGGAGAGACAAGACCGTGGCCATTAAAGTCGCCATCAACGGTTTCGGACGTATTGGTCGTTTGACCTTCCGGGGCCTCGTCGAGCGGCCCGACGATTTCGAAGTCGTCGCCATCAATGACCTTACCGACAACGGGATGTTGGCCACGCTGCTGAAGTACGACAGCACGCACCGCCGCTTCCCGGGAACCGTCTCGCACGACGACGAGCATCTGATCGTCAACGGCAAGAAGATCAAGGCCTTGGCGATCCGCAACCCGGCCGAATGCCCCTGGGGCGAGCTGGGCGTTGACGTCGTGGTCGAGTCGACCGGTGTCTTCGCCGCCCGGGCCGCGAACGGCAAGCCGGGCTACGACAGCCACCTCGAAGCGGGCGCCAAGCGCGTGGTCCTCTCCGCTCCGGCAAAGGACGGCGCCGACCTGACCTGCGTCTTGGGCGTCAACGACGACAAGCTGACGGCGGACCTCAAGTGCATCTCCAACGCGAGCTGCACGACCAACTGCCTGGCGCCGGTCGCCAAGGTGCTGCATGAGACCTTCGGCATCGAGAACGGCTTGATGACGACGATCCACGCCTACACCAACGACCAAAACGTGCAGGACCTGCCGCACGCCGACCCCTATCGGGCCCGGGCCGCGGCGATCAACATCATCCCGACGACCACCGGCGCCGCGAAGGCGGTTGGTTTGGTCATCCCCGAGCTGCAGGGCAAGCTCACGGGTTACGCGATGCGGGTTCCCGTGGTCACTGGCTCGGTAGTCGACCTGACGGTCAACCTCGCGAAGAAGACAAGTCCCGCCGAGGTGAACGCCGCCATGAAGGCCGCCGCCGAGGGGCCGCTCAAGGGCATCCTGTCCTACACCGAGGACCCGATCGTCTCGACCGACATCATCGGCGACCCGCACAGCTCGATCTTCGTCGGTCCTTGGACCACGTCGATTGGCGACAGCATGGTCAAGGTGGTCAGCTGGTACGACAACGAGTGGGGCTACAGCTGCCGCACGGTCGATCTGATCTCGCGGATCGCCCAGCTGTAGGCGACCGCGACGAGCGTGAATCCAACCCGAAGGGGCGTAACGGCTAGCCGTTACGCCCCTTTTTTCTTTTTTTGCGGTGCGATCGGTTGTCGCCGAGGGTAAAACGAACCGTACTGCAGTTACTCCAATTACGGTTCCTGCTGGACGGGGCGAGGCTCTCGAGGGGGCTTCCTAAGCCATAGGTCGTCTTCACGGGCGAACGCTTCACGCCGTTCGTGGCGGCCTTCTCTAGCAGCCTCTTCTCAGCGAGAGCGGACGATGCGAATAGTTGCCGGCGGGGTTCTCGGCTTGGTTCTCGGCGCCTTAGTCGTCGCGACACTCGGCATTGTCTTCGACAGCAGGGCGTACCTCGCTGTGCTCGTCGCGGGCGTCGTTGCCGGCGTCTTGATGCGAATCATGGCCCCAGACGGATCGGCCTACGCCAAAGGGGCCCTCGCGGCGCTAGTGACCGCCCTAGCGGCTATCGCCGGGCCCCTAGTTGCGACCCAGTGGTTTCGATCGCAGGGTGACGTCAAGCCGCTTAATGCGGACAAGGTAGTCGTCGTTACGGAAGCGGAGGACGAAGAGGGGGACTTCGACGTTGAGACCGATGAGATTGCGACCACGCCGGTCTTCAATGCGTCACAGGGCGTGGCGCCGCTGCGAGCGCCGGCGAACAACCCGTTCGCGGTGGCCGATGTCGCCTGCTTGGTTTTTGGATGCCTGATCGCTTACCAGATCGCCAAGGGGCCCGAAGTCGTTGTCATCGACGGCGACGAGCCGCGGGCCGAGACCAATCCGGCTGCAGAGGCCCCACCGGTTGAATGACGCCGGGCGGTTCGGTGAGGTGACGCACCGTGGCGAGAACGCAGCGGCGGTTGGTGAAGTGGCTCACCGTGGCGTCGGGAGATCGCGACTAGCTTGGTGGTGAGTTTTCTCCCTCACCAAGCCGGTCTCCGATGACGACGCTCACAGCAGGTTTCGTTGCCGCCGACGCCGATCCAGGCTTAGGCGACCCCGAGGACTGGGTCAATCATTACGGTGATTCGCTGCTCCGCTATGCGCTGCTGCGTGTGGGCGACATCGAAGCCGCTGAGGACTTGGTGCAAGAGACCTTGCTAGCGGCTTGGCGCGGACGCGATGCGTATCGCGGCGCCTGCGATCCACGGACCTGGCTGATTTCGATCCTCAAACGTCGCGTTGCCGATCACTATCGCCGCCAGGGGCGGAACGCACCGCGTGAAGCGGGTGTTGATCCCGAAAAAATTGTAGATGTCGCAGCGAACGACGATTCAGAGAAGAGAGATTTTTGGCGTGTCTTTTTCGCCTGCTCAGGTGATCTACCGGCTCATCTCGCTCGCGCGTTTCAGCTCCGTACTTTCGCGGACGCCGAGCCCGCCGCCATCTGCGCAACCGAGGGGATTTCACGGAAGAATCTCTCGGTCCGGCTTCACCGCGCGCGGCGCCTGCTTCGGCAGTGCCTCGAATCGCGTTGGTTCACGGACGACGCGATGATCACGCCGGGGGCCGATCCCAAGTGAGCCGACGGCGATGGAGCGGCTGGCGGCTCGTCCTCTTCGCGCGTTGTGAGGAGGCGTCACGCATCGATTCCGACGAGTGGGATGGCCCCGTCTCTCGCGCCCGCTGGTGGGCGGCCCGATTGCACCGGGTTGGCTGCGGCCCGTGCCAGCACGAGGCAAGACAGATGCGTTGGCTCCGCCGGATGCTCGCCTCGGCGCCCGCCGAGGTCCGCGCGAAGGGGAGGGTCCTCGACCCAGAGCCGCGGTTGTCTGACCGGGCGGCAGAACGCATCCGAGCGGCGCTCGCCGAGGCGCGGCGCACGGAATCCGAGTAGCGGCGGCGCCGGACGTCTTTCCGGAATTCTCCGTGAATCCGCGTAGCCGTCGCGGTTCTTGAGCGACCAACTTGCGTCGTCCCTTTGTGATCGAGATGGGGCGACGCCGACGGGCGACTCGGTTCCCTACAGGTCGAGTGTTGCGACCGGCAGAGATCGCCCCGCACCGAGGAGTAGGCGCTATGAAGTTTCTTTGGATTGGCTCCCCCCTGGCTGTCGCGCTGGTCTGGCAAGGCCTAGCGCCCTCGGCTCAGGCCGCCAACGTGCAGCTGCGCATTACGGTCGAAAACCTTTCGCCTGCCAACAGCGTGTCGCTGGCGCCCTTCCGCTTCGGGTTTGGCGACGGGACCTTCGATGCCTTCAACGCGGGGTCGGCGGCCTTCCTGCTAGGGCAGCCCGACATCGCCTCGGCGCCGATTGTTAGCATCGCCGAGGGGGGCTCCGGCGCCACCTGGCTGCCAGGTTTCCAAGCCGCCGAACCGGCCGCCAACGTTGACAGCCTCACCGGCCCAGCGGGCCCGTTCCTCCCCGGACAGTCGAACTCGGCGGTCTTCACGGTCGATACCAGCAACCGCTTCTTTACGTTCGGGACCATGGTGGTGCCGAGCAACGACCACTTCCTGGGCAACGACGACCCGATGGAGTACGAGGTCTTCGACGCCAACGGCGCCCTCCGTCTGACAACGATTGAGCAAGGGGTCGATGAGATTTGGGACGCGGGCTCCGAGACAGAGAATCCCGCTAACGCCGCCTTCCTGCCGGGGATCGGCGTGAACGCCCAGCGGGAGAATGAGAACTCGGTCGTGCAGTTCAACTTCACCGACCTCAGCGCCTTCAACGGGCTCGCGACCGCCGGTGGGTACAACTTCGACTCGAGCCTGCTGACAGCGACATCACCGCTCCTGCGGGTGTCGTTCGAGGTGGTCCCGGAGCCGGCAACGGCCCTGCTGGCGGCCTTCGCCACTGTCGGGGTCTTGGTCAGGCGACGCTGAGTCGGTTCCAAGGGAGCCGGAGAAGAGAGGGCCAGTGCAAAGGGGGGGGTCGCGACCATCGGGTCACGACCCCCCTTCTTGTCTCATGGCTGATCGTAGGACGCCGGGGCGACGGCGTTGTCGTAGCGACGCTCGTGGGCGTTCGTGTTCGCGGATCGCCACCCGTTGGGGTCGGACTGCGCCACCACCTTGGTCTCGCCTGACAACGCCTCGGTAGCGGGCAGGCGGCGGGGGCTTGTCTGCGCCGTCAGCGCGTCGCTATCCGCCAGTTCTGGCGGCGCGCCGACGAAGGCGACCTCGGTTGCCTGCAACCGCCGTTTGCCGTCGCGGTCGATGAGCCGCACCCAGAGGCGGAGCGGTTGGCGCCGCGGGGTCGCTTCGGGCAACGCGATGGTTAGTGCAAGGTGGCCGGCGTCGATGTCGTGGGCTTCGCGCACTTCGAGCGGCGAAAAGTCCCAGCGTGCGACCCGACGCTGACGGCCATCGGCGGTCGGGTCGGTCAGCATGACCGATACTTCGCCGACAAAGTCTTTCAGGACACCGAGTTCGATCTCGCTGACCAGGGCGACGACGGACGCGGTCGTCTCTCCCCGCTCGGCGGTGACGCGTATCGCCGGGTCGCCAACCAACTCGGGCGTCGGCTCGGCGTCGGCTGTCGACAACGCTTGGCGGCCTGCGTCGGCTGTCGGGTAAGGGTTCGGTGGCGTATTGTTGATCGGACGCGGCGCGGCCAACGCCGAGACTTGTCGCAACGGCGCCGGTTCGCGTGGCGCGTCGGCCGACCGGGCCGGCAAGGGCTCTAGAATGCCTGCGCCCTCGAAAGGGGGGGCCACATCAAGTGACTCGGCTCCGGCTTCCGCTCCACCGGGGTCTTTCGCTCCGGCGGGATTGAACGGCGGAGCGACTTCGTCGCCCGCGGGGAGCGTCTCGCTCGGCAGCGGGCGGAGGTCGCTCGGTTCGGGCGTCTTGAGCAGCGACGGGCCGGTGTCAATCGTGTCGCGAGACGAACGCGAAGGCGCCGGCAGGGTGGCGGGGGCCGGTTCGGCCGATCGGGCGGCGGCGAGTTCGCGTTTCAGGTCGGCGACCTCGCAGCGATAGCCGCTGACGATCCCCTGGTACTCCTCGATATAGTCCTCGAGGCGGTAGATCTCGTCCTCTTGCAGCCGCAACTCGCGCTGGTAGAGGTCAGACTGCATCTGCCGGCCACTGTTGCGGCAGCCGGAGAGCAGCAGGCAGCCGACAACCGCCAACAGGCAGCCGGTGTGGCTGCTAGCAACGGTCCGCGCGGAGTTCGCCCACCAGAGTTCCATGGGGCGGTAACTAGAAGATGCGGCCGAGTGCGTCAACGCCGCCACGGCGATCGTCAGAAAGACATCCGCCTACAGAACTAGAAAAAATAGCCTGAGCCGGGGGCGCTAGCCCTCGGAGTGGAGCTGGAACGTGCTACAACTCCGAGGGCTAGCGCCCCCGGCTCAGGGTGCAGCTAGCTTGGCCGAATCCGGCGGGGCCGGTCTCAGCGGGGCCCGTCTCAGCCGTGCATGCTCTCGATGATCTTATCGACCAAGTGGTAGTCGAGGGCCTCGTCGGCGGACATGAAGTTGTCGCGGTCGGTGTCCTGCTGGAGCTGCTCGAGCGTCTTGCCGCTGTGCTTGGCGAGGATCGCGTTGAGCTTGTCCTTGGTCTTCTTGTACTCGGTCGCGTGGATGAGGATGTCCTCGGCGGTCCCTTCCATGCCGGCGAGCGGCTGGTGGATCATCACGCGGCTGTTCGGCAGGGCGTGCCGCTTGCCGGCCGTGCCCGCTGCTAGCAGCACGGCGCCCATGCTGGCGCACTGGCCGAGGCAGTAGGTCGCCACGTCGCAGGTGACGAACTGCATCGTGTCATAGATCGCCATGCCGGCGGTGACGCTGCCGCCGGGCGAGTTGATGTAGAGGTGGATGTCGCTCTTGGGATCGTCCGACTGCAGAAACAGCAGCTGCGCGACGATGTTGTTCGCGACCTCGTCGTTGATGCCCGATCCGAGGATGACGATCCGGTCGACCAGCAGCCGACTGTAGATGTCCATCGCCCGCTCTTCGCGGCCGTTCTTGTCGATGACGTAGGGAATGAGGGGCATGAGTTGGTTCCGTCCGTGTTCGGCGGGCTAGCCGCTACTTGTGCTATTGATGAACGATGAATGGTGAGCGATGAAGCGTTTCTGAACCACCGATCGCGAAGCCGGCTATTCGTTACTCATCGTTCGTCACTCCGCACTTCAGTCGTTGTCGTCGTCTTCCGACCCGGGGGGGCGGGTCAGGATGTCATCGACCAAGCCGTAGGCCTTCGCCTCTTCGGCGGTCATGTAATGGTCGCGGTCACAGGCCTTTTGGATCTCTTCGGGGGTCTTGCCGCAGTGGCCGCCGAGAATCTCGTTGAGGGTCTGCCGCGTCTTGATGATTTCGTTGGCCTGGATTTCGATGTCCGAGACCTGACCGCCGACGCCGCCGTGCGGCTGGTGGATCATCACCTTGGAGTGCTTGAGGGCGTATCGCTTGCCCTTCTCGCCGCCGGCGAGCAGCACACTGCCGCCGGACGCCGCGAGGCCCACGCAGTAGGTGGCCACCGGGCAGGTGATCATCTGCATGGTGTCGTAGATGGCGAGCGTCGAGGTGACGCTTCCGCCCGGCGAGTTGATGTAGAAGTGGATGTCCTTGCGGCGGTTCTCGCTCTGCAAGTACAGCAGCTTCATCACCAGCTCGTTGGCGTTGCCGTCGTAGATCTCCCCCTGGAGGAAGATCACGCGGTTCTCCAGCAGCAGGTCGCCGAGCGTCATCTGACGCTGGCGCTGGTAGTCGCGTGCGGCGCGCGGGTCGACGGGCCTCGAGTCGTGCGGCCGGGAAGCCGCGGCGAATGGTCCGTCCGTGGGAGCGAAGAATTCGCTCATGGGTTGCTCCTTCAAGCTGAGTGGGCAGTGGGCAGTAGGCAGTGGGCGGTCATGGCGCCGCCGACAGCCGAGACTGCCCGCTGCTGACTGCCCACCACCCACTCTTCTCTCAGTCGTCTTTGTCTTCGGCCTCGATCGCACCGACCGCCTCGGGGATGTCCCCCTCGGCGCCACCGACGGCGAACGGGACGCCCTCGACGGTCGATTTCGGCGGGGTGAAATCCTCGTCCTGGAACTTGGCTTCGGCCTGGACGAGCTCCATCACCTTCCGCTCGATAATCTGGTTGCGGAGCACGTCCATCAAGCCCCGCTTCTCGAGCTGGGCCCGCACGCGACGGGGCGACTCGCCCGACTGCATCGAGATCAGGAAGATCTCGCGGTCGTAATCGCCGTCCTCGACGTCGAGGTTCTCTTCTTCGGCGATCCGCTCGAGGATGAAGTGCTCTTTCAGAGCGGCGGCCGTCGAGACAGAGCTGTTCTGACGCAGCTCGTTCTCGCGGGCGCGGATCTCGCCCTCGCTGAAGCCGCTGCGACGCATTTCCATGACGGCCCGCTCCAGCTCGCGGACGCTCTGCCGCTTCAGCAGGCTCGGCGGCAGGTCCCAGTCGGCCGACTCGGTCAGCATCTCGCTGATCTGGTTGCGGGCGACCTTCTGCTGCTCGTACTCGAGTTGCCGCTCGAGGTCCTTTTGGACGGCGTCGCGGAAATCGCCTTCGGTCTTGAAGCCGCCGATCTCGCCGAGGAACTCCTCGTCGAGCTCCGGCAGGCGGAGCTTCTTGACCTCAAGGACCTCGATCTCGAGGGTGACGTCCTTGCCACGGAGCTCCTCATTCGGGGCGCTGGCGGAGAGCTTCACCTCGGCGGTGAGCTTGTCGCCAGCCTTGGCGCCCTTGGCGAGCTTGAGGAAGTCCTGGATGCGACCATCAACGAAGCTCAGCGTCGGGCGGAGCCGCACGACGCGGTCCTCGTCACGCGATATTTCCTTTCCGTCGGCCATGCCGCGGAGCGTCAGCACGAGGTAATCGCCCTCTTCGGCGGCGCCGTCGTGCGGCGCCAGCTGGCCGTACTTGGCGAGCATCTGCTCGATCTGGCGGTCGATATCTTCGGGGGCGAACTTCTGCATCGGCCGCTTGAGCTTCAGACCCTTCCATTTGGGGAGGTCGAACTCGGGGCGGACTTCGATGCTGAATTCAAACGTCAGCGGGCCCTCGTCGGGGATCTCCACCGCTTCGAGGTCGAGGTCCGGCTCGCTGATCGCGGCGAACTCTTCCTCGTCGGCCACCTGGGCCAAGCTATCCATCAAGAGCGAGCCTTTCACCTGGTCGGCGACGTCACCCTTGAACTTCTGCACGACGAGCTTTCGCGGCGCGCGGCCGACCCGGAAACCCGGGACGCTAGCCGACGGCATCAGGTCGCTGAAGGCCTTGTCGAGGTACCGGTCGATATCCTCGCGCGAGACCGTGACGGTGATCCGCCGCTCGCAGGCGCTCGGCTTCGCGACTTTGACGTCGAGCGAGAGCTTCTCAGCCTCCTCGTCGCCATCCGCGTCGTCGGCGACCGCGGTGTCGGTCGTGGCCACTTCGTCTTCCAGTTCGTCTGCCGCCATGGCTCTCGCGTCGTCTCGTTGAATTGTTTCTAGGGAGTCGGGGCCGTGTCGCCACCGAAACCATCAAAGCGTCGGCCCCGCCGAGCGTGACCGAAGCCCGGTAAGATAACGCGGGCGCCACCATTAGGAGAAGGGGCGTTGTCGCAGGACCGCCACCTTCAAGCCGATTGGCCGGAGATCGCGAGCGTGAGCGGCCGGCGTTGAAGCGGATCTGCGGGGCCCTCCGGTCGCTGACGCTCCCGGCTCGCCGTCACTTGGTGGGGGCGATTTTCAGCGTGGGGCAGCCGCTTGCCGACAAAAAAGCGAGGAAAAACCCGCCCAGCGAAGTCTTGGTCTCAGCCAAGCAGAGCAGGCAAAAAACCCGCCCAGCGATGTCTTGGCCTTAGCCAAGCAGAGCAGGCAAAAAAAGAGCGGCTGATCGGACTCGAACCGACGACATTCACGTTGGCAACGTGATGCTCTACCAACTGAGCTACAGCCGCAGTAGCAGGTGAGGGACCCCGCGGGCCGCCTCTGAATCTCGGAGTATAGCGTCGAATCCGAGGCGATCAAGCGGGGTTTGGTGCCGGCCCTACAACCCCACCCAGCGGCCCGGGCGCCCGCCAGAACCCGGGGGTTCCGCACGGGCGGCGACCTGGCCGCAGGTTTAAGATGGGATTGGTTCTCTCCGTCCCGTAGCGGCTGCCGCGTCATGCCTTCCACCCGACCCCTTCAGCGCGTGCTCGTCACTGGCGGGGCGGGCTTTATCGGCAGCACCCTCTTGCGTCGGCTGCTCGCTCGGACGGGGACGCGCGTGCTGAACTACGACGCCCTGACCTACGCGGGTCTGATCGAGTCGGTCGTCGATTTGGCGGCCGACCCCCGCTACGCCTTCACGCAGGGGGACGTCGTCGATGCGGCCAGGCTCGCCGAGGAGGTCGCCCGTTTCCGTCCCGATACATTAATTCACTTGGCGGCTGAGTCGCACGTCGACCGTTCGATTGCCGAGCCGGCGGCCTTCGTCAGGACGAATGTCGAAGGGACCGCCACCGTTCTCAGGGTCTGGCGGGACTATCGCGACCGCGTTTCGCACGAGGACGCCGCGACGGCGGATAGCCTTCGGCTGGTCCACGTCTCAACCGACGAGGTGTACGGCTCCCTGCCAGTCGGCGAATTTGCCGTCGAAGGGGCGACGTACAACCCAAGCTCGCCGTACTCGGCCACCAAAGCGGCGGCCGATCATCTGGTCCGGTCTTATGGGCGGACCTACGGCATGCCGGCGGTCATTGTCTGCCCGACGAATAACTACGGCCCGCGACAATTCCCCGAGAAGTTGATCCCGCTGGCGACGCTACGGGCCCTACGTGGCGAGCCGATCCCGCTCTACGGCGATGGCCAGCAGGTGCGCGACTGGCTGCACGTCGAGGACTGCGCCGCGGGGATCGTGGCCGCCGCCGAACGGGGCAGGGCGGGGGAGACTTATCATCTTAGCGCGACATCGCCGGGCGAAACGCCGCTCGACGAGTGGTCCAACCAGCGGGTGGTGCAAGCTCTCGCCGACGCCACCGACGCCTTACAGAGTGGCGCGTCCGAACGCCGGGCGTTGATCGAACGCGTCGCCGATCGACCGGGGCATGACCGCCGGTACGCGCTCGATTCATCGAAGGCGCGGAGAGAGCTTGCTTGGCGTCCTACTCGGCCGCTGGCGGAAGGTCTCGCCGAGACGGCACGCTGGTATGCGGAGAATCAGGCGTGGGTCGCCGCAGCGGAACGGCGGGGCTAAGCCGGCCGCGTGCACGGCTTTAGCCGCGGACCCTGTCTAGTCGCGGACCCTGTCGGCGTCGATCGTGTCGAACTCGAGCGGACGATCGCTGTGGGGGTCGCCGATCCGGATCGATTTCTTGCCGGTGAGCAGGTCGTCGATCAGGTTGCCAATCAGCTCGGCGCGCCAGCCGTCGGCGAGCGCCGGCGGCTCGTCCGACTCGGTGCCGAAACCGAGGCGGAAGCTAATGAGCTCGCGGATGTCGGTCGCCGTGCAGGCCAGGGCCGAGGCGATCTCGGCCCGGTTGCAGAGGCTGCTGATCGCCGGAGCGAGGAACTGTCCGAGCAGGTTCAGCTGCGGCGGGGGTGGCTTGCGACGCGAGCCGACGAGGTCGTCGGTCGGCGCTTCGAGGCCGCGATGGATGGCGGCGGCGATGTCGGGGATCGCCTTCTTGAGCTGACCGTGAAGCATGCCGCGGACGGCGCGGATCTTGTCCTCTTTGTCGGTCTTCTTCTTCGCCAGCTCGACGATCAGGTCGTCACGCAAAATACGTTTGGGGGGCAGGTCACGGCGTTCGGCCTCGGCTTGGCGCCAGAGCCACAGCTCGCGAACGATCGCCAAGCTCCGCACCGGGAGGCCCCCCGAGCCCGATACCTTGCGCCACCGCTGACGGGTGCGGGCCTCGAGGACTTCCTTGACGAAGCCCTCGGTCTCGGTCTCGAGCCACTCACGCCGGCCGAGTCGGTCGATCTTGTTGAGGATTTTGTCGTGCAGCGCGAACAGGTAGCGGACGTCTTCCAGGGCGTAGTCGATCTGGGCGTCGGTCAGCGGCCGGCGGCGCCAGTCGGTGCGCTGCTCGCCCTTGTTGGGCCGTTTGTTGAGGATCCGCTGGACCACCGAGCTGTAGGCCGCGGGGTACTCGGGGCTGCAAAACGCGGCCGACAGCTGCGTGTCGAACAGGTTCGCCGGGGGGCGGTCGATCGCGTGGACGCAGAAGTTGATCTCCTCGCGAGCCGCGTGCGCGATAGTCACGTGCGGGCCATCGGCGAGCAGCTGCCAGAACGGCGTCAGGTCGCCAATCGGCTGCGGGTCGATGACCGCCAGGATCGGACCGGCGGGGCTCCCCTCGGCGACGACCTGAATCAGGCACAGTTCTGGCCGGAACGTGTCTTCGGAGACAAATTCCGTGTCGAAGCCAATCCGTGTCGACCCCTTCAGCCGTTCGCAGAGGTCGGCCAGGGCGGCGGTGCTAAGGATCGTCTCGTGGGACACAGCAGACAAAATGCAGCGGTTAGGCGAGTCGGAGAAGGCGCCAGCGTACACGCCCGCCCGTTTGACCGACAGGCCGCTTTCGGGACGCCCCCCAACCCGCCGGGTTTGCCATTACCCGAATCGGTACCAGGCGACGAACGCGAGGATCGGCAGCAGCAAGGTGCAGCTGTAGACCATGTAACCGAAGAAACTCGGCATTTTCACGCCCGATGACTCGGCGATCGCCCGGACCATAAAGTTCGGTCCGTTGCCGATGTACGTCATTGCGCCGAGGAAAACAGCCCCGATGCTGATCGCGATCAGGCGGCCTTCGCCCACGCCGGCGATGGTGGCGTTCCCCTCGAGTGGCGTGAGCGTGCGGGCGGTCTCGAAGAACACGACATAGGTCGGCGCGTTATCGAGCACGCTAGAGAGACCTCCCGTGACCCAGAAGAACGCCATCGGCGACGAGATCCCCAGCGAAGGGCCTTGCTCGTTGAGAATCTGCAAGGCGGGCTGCATGCAGATAAAGATGCCACAGAAGAGCGCCGCGACTTCGACGATCGCGTGGTAGTTAAAGCCGTTCCGCTCGCGGACCGAGTGGCTGCCGAGCCCGACCGACAACGCCACCAGGGCGATTTGGACAATCTCGCGGAGGTACATCCACGGATGCCAATCGGTGCCGGGGATCGTCTTGGAAGGGTCGAGCAGCGCTACCGCCGCGACCACGCCCAAGAGCAGCACGCCGTTGATCGCCAGCCCCTCGTACTTCAGCGAGCGGATGTTGCGGATGTCGCGGGTGATGTCAGCCTCGGTCTCGCGCGGGTAGTAGGCGATCTCGTCGAGCAGCAAGTAGGCGACCAGCAGCAGGCCGTTGGTCATCAGCCACGGCTGCCAGAGGTTGAGCGTCCAGAAGAAATCGACGCCACGCAAGTAGCCCAAGAAGAGCGGGGGGTCGCCGATCGGCAGCAGGCAGCCGCCACAGTTGCAGACGATGAAGATGAAGAAAACAACGGTGTGGACGACGTGCTTGCGTTCCTGGTTAGTCTCGAGCAGCGGCCGGATCAGCAGCATCGCCGCCCCGGTCGTGCCGATGAAGCTCGCCAAGATGGCGCCGGCCGCCATGAAAATGGCGTTGGTCATCGGGTTTGCTTGGAGGTCGCCCGTGATCCGGATGCCGCCGCTGATCGTGTAGAGGCTGAACAGCAGCACGATGAACGGGATGAACTCACCGAGGATCGCGTTCTGGAACACCGTGCGGACGAACCCGAGATCGAAACCGCCGTCCGACGGCGCCACCACCCCGTGGGCGGGCCAGTGGCTGTCGATCGCGCTGTTGTGGGCGAACCCGTAGTACAGCAGCGTTAGCAGCCCAAGGCCCGCAGCCACCTTAAAGCGGCTGGCATTCGACTCCCACCAATGCGAGGTCGCTGGGATCAGGGGCAGGACGGCGATGGCTAGCAGCAGGAAAACAAACGGCACAACCGTCCAGACCGGCGGCGCCGCTCCGGCGACGTGATGCCCCGACTCGGCGTGCTCGTCGGAAGCGTGCTCGTCTTCGCCGGCGACGTGCTCCTCGGTGGCATTATCTCCGGCGGCGGGGTCTTCGGAGCCGTCATGGTCGTGATCATGACCCTCCGCTATCGGATCACTGAGGGGCGGCGTGTGCGCGGCGGCGATCAATTCGGTTCCGCGCTGCGGCAGGCCGACGGCCAGTCCACCGGCGTAAGCCAGCAAGATGGCGAGGATGGCCCCGATAACAGGGCCAGACTTGGGGGCGCCGTGGGAGTGATCGCTCATTTCGGCCCGGGAGGGGGGATTGCCGTCGGTTGGGTTGGCTCGGAAGACGCAAGCAGACAGGGGTGCGTGCCGAGCCCGGGTAGGAAGCGTAGAAAGGTAGCCCGCTCCTGATTCAGCGTCTATCGGAGGGTGTGGCAGTCCGTTGAAACCTCTACCGTGCGTAATCGGCCTGACCGGAACCACCGCGCTAGCTATGTCGATGCTTGATCTGCCGAACGATCGACCAGGACTCTTGATAAGCGTTCGCAACGCTCAGGAGGCGCTAGCTGCGCTCGAAGGGAACGCCGACGTCATCGACATCAAAGAGCCCTCCCGCGGCGCCCTCGGCGCCGCCGACTTGGCGACGATCGACGCCGTCGTAACGGCGGTCGCCGGCCGAGCGCCCGTGACGGTCGCCCTGGGTGAGCTTATCGACGCCGGCGAGCCGCCCAAGCTGCCTGCCGGCGTCGCGGTAGCGAAGTTCGGCCTCGCCGGAGCTGCGGGCCGCGATTGGCGGGCCGCGACGGCGGCGATTCGCCGGCGGCTGCCGGGGTCCGTTGAATTGGCGCTCGTCGCGTATGCGGACGACCCGTCAGCGCCGTCCCCCGCCGAAGTCTTGGCCGCGTCCCGGTCACTTGGTGTCGAGTGGCTGGTGATCGACACCCGGCATAAAGAGGGGACGGCTTCGCTTGATCTGCTTGGACTGGCCGTTCTCAAAGGCTTTGCCGCCGCCGCCAACGCGGCCGGCGTCTCCCTTGTGTTGGCGGGCTCCATGTCGCCCGATCGGTTCCCGGACGCCGTCGCGATCCGCTCGGCGCTGGTGGGAATCCGCGGGGCCGCTTGTGACGGCGGACGGACCGGCACGGTGGCGGTCGCTCGTGTGCGGTCGCTGGCGGAAGCCCTCGCGGCTTGCCGGAAGGTGGTCTGAGCGTCAGGATGCCATGACGCTGACCGCCTCACTCAATCCCCCCTCCACGCGAGCCCGCCCGCCATGCCGAAGTTCGACGTCAGTGTCCCCAACCTGCTCGGACGCGAGGCCGCTCTTGAGAAGTTGCAGGGATTCTCCGCGAAGATCCAAGAGCAGCACGCGGACAAAATCAAAGACATCGAGCAGCGGTGGGAAGGGGACGACCTCCACTTCGGCTTTAAGACGTTGGGGCTGCGGATCTCTGGGAAGCTGATGGTCGAAGAGTCGGTTGTGCGGGTTGAAGGGGACCTGCCGTTTGCGGCCGCCATGTTCAAAGGGCAGATCACCGGCGCCATCCAAGGGCAACTCGAACGGCTGCTCAGGTAAGCGGTAATCCGCTGCCTGAAAATGGCCCCGCTCGTTTTGACAGGTCGCAGGAGCAACCTAGGTTTCCGCGTGCAGCCGAAGTCCACCAACGGGGTGTCGGCGAGCGACGCCGAGACGGCTCACCTGCCGTGTCGACGATTCCTGAGGAGCCAACACGATGAGCGCCCGCGTACTAGTTGCCGACGATTCCAGCACGATGCGGAAGATTATTCTCCGCTCGCTTAGCGCGGTTGGCGTGCCGTCGGCCGTCGAGGCCGCCGACGGTGAGGAGGCGATCAACCTCTTCCAGCCCGGTCAATTCGACCTGGTGTTGACCGACTGGAACATGCCGCGGAAGAACGGCCTGGAAGTGATCCAGGAGATCCGCAAGCTGGACACCGACGTCACGATCATTATGGTCACGACCGAGGCCGAAAAATCGCGGGTCCTAGAGGCGATCCAAGCGGGCGTCTCGGACTACCTAGTGAAGCCCTTCACCGCCGACATGCTCCGCGAAAAGCTCGAGAAGCACGGCTGCTGAGACGAGCCTTCAGCAGAGGCCCGTCCGCCGAGTCCCCCCAGGGACGCGGGAGGATCGCACTTATCGAACAATCTGCCCAACACCGGCTGTGGACCCACGGCCGGTGTTGGTTTTTTAGCCGCCAGACTGGCCGATTCCACTCGCTCGACATCGGGTCGGCCTTAAGCCAGTATGGGAGGCGGTTCGCCGCTGTGGCGACGTTCCTGCGCATACCTTTTCTTTAGCTTTTATGAAGTCGGGCCGCCTCGCTATTTCGATCGTGCTCTTGGCGGCCCTTGCCATTGCGTTGATCGCGGCCTATGGCCCGATCCTCGTGGAGTTCTTCCACAACGTTTGGCGGAGGCCGCACTACCAGCACTTCCCGTTCGTGCTGGCCGCGTCGGCGTTGCTCTTCATGCGTGATTTATCCACCCGGCCGGGTCGTGCACCGGGCCCGCTCTGGGCCGCTGGCGGCGCCGTCGCGGCCTGGGCGTTGCTCGCGCTGGCCTACCAGATCCCGTCGCCCCTCTTCGCGGCGGCGTCGCTCCTCTTGCTCGCCGGCGCGGCCGGGTGCGTCATCGCGAGGAGCATCGGCGCCCGTTTCCCATGGGGAGCCTGGGCCTTGAGTTGGCTTGTCTTGCCGCCGCCGGTCGGGCTCGACTATCGGCTGATCGAGGTGCTGCAGCGCTCGAGCAGTTGGCTCGCAAGCCAAGCGCTCGACGTCCTCCAGATCAACCACTTGATGGAAGGAAACGCCCTGGTTTTGGCCGACAAGACGCTCTTCGTCGACGAGGCTTGCAGCGGGATTGTCTCGGCCGTCTCCATCATCTCGTGCGCCGCCATGTACGCCGTTTGGCGACGTCGAGGAGTGGCCCATACGTTGCTGCTAATGGCGATGTCGGCCGGCTGGGCGATGCTGCTGAACGTGGTGCGGATCGTCAGTATCGCCTTGGCGCATCGTCAGTTTAATCTGGATTTAGCGGAGGGCGTTCCCCACACCCTGGTCGGGCTCGGCGCGTTTGCTCTGAGTCTCGTCACGCTCGTCGCGAGCGACTGGTTGCTGAAGGCCCTTTTGGCGGAGGTGGGGCCGCGTTGGAGCCAGATGACGGGCGAATCGATTCGCTGGGGAGGCGGCCTCGTTGACGCCTGGGACCGTCTCGTTGCGACGCCCGACGCGGCGCCGGCGACCCCCACCCTTTCAGCCCCAAGAGAGCGAGTTGTTTTCCGCTGGGACCGGGTCCTCACCAGTTCGCTCGGCGTCGGCGCCGCTTTGACCGCGTCACTCGCTTTTGCGGGCTTGGGCGCCACGCAGCTCGTTAGGCCCGCCGGCGTCCAGACGGCCGAGTTGGATTTTCCGAACGAGGACCAATTCGCCGAGACGCTGGAAGCCGAGGGCTTGCCGGCTGAACTCTTCGGCTTGCAGCTGATTGAGAAGTCGCATCGCCAGCGGGACGACGATTCGGCGTTTGGGCAGCACTCGGTCATTTACAGCTACCAGGACAAGAAAGGCCAGGTCTTTCTTGTCTCCTGCGATTTTCCGTTTGTCGGGGGCTGGCATGACCTGTCGGTCTGCTACCGAGGCATCGGCTGGGAGATGAACGAGCGTCTCATCGACCAGGCCGGTTCGGCGGAGGGAACGCCTTTCGACTACGCGCAGATGGCGATGACGAAGCCCGACGGACGCTCGGCCCTGGTCACGTTCTGTGCATGCCAACGCGACGGGACCGCCATCGACGCCCCCGCGATGACGTTCAAGGAGGGCCTCTTGCGGGCGTTCTCGCGCCGCCAAGCGTTCGCCGACAGCCGGCAGTGCTTCCAGGTGCAGGTGCTAACCGAGCGGGCCGAAGCCCTGTCGGAAGCCGACCGGTCGCTCTCGCTGGAGATGCTCGAAGAAGCCCGACGAAGATTCACGGCAGTGGCGTTGGAGCTCTAAGCCAATCGATGAACCCCCTCTTAGCGAGCCATTTAGCGGGGCCACCTCGCCGCGATCGGTCCATGAAAAAAGCCCCCCGCGTCAGCGACGCGGGGGGCTTTGCTTGCTTTTTGAAGCCGACAAGGCCGGGATCAGACGCGGTCCTGGGGGCGACGGGCGACTGTCAGGCCAAGCACCCCAGCGAGCAAGCTGCCACAGAGGGCGGCGGTGGGCTCGGGGATTGGGGCGATGGTGTACGTGCCAAAGGGCACCGCTGCCCTGGTTTGAGCTGCTGTTAGTCCGTCAAGGATATTATTTCCGGGGATGCTCCAGTTCGCAGGTACGAAGCCGCCATCGGGACCTGTCTCACTGACGCGATACATGTAGCTATCAAGGTAGAGGTTCGTGCTGCTGCCTTCCCCAACAGCGTCGACGACCGTTGAAGTTGAGTCAACAAAACGAAATCCGTCGTTGCCGTTCCCAGTTATTGCACCAGAAACGATGACGTTGCTCCCGCTGATTCCGAAGACCGAATTAAATGCAGATGCGTTGGCAACGAAGTAAACGAAAGTGTCGGTGAAGGTTCCAGTCAGGCTGAAATTTTCGTCATAAGCGGCACTGTTCGCAGCTCTCTGCAGAGTGACCCCGGATAAATCGACCGTTCCATTGATGTAGACTTCAATCGCACGGGCATTGAAATCGACATCAGGATCGACGATCCCAGTGACGACTAAGTCTGCCTTAGTAGTTAACGCTGTTGAACCTACGAAAAATGCGGCTGCCAGAACGGCGATGTACTGCTTCGATAGTTTTCGTGCCATCGTTACTGATTCCCTGGTGCTGCGATCAATTGTCTGTTGAGTGACGCATCGGTCCGACACGCTCTGAAGCGATTCGCCCACAACTTCCCACCTCGGCGGTGGTCGTGCAATCTTTTGCGGCGTCGAATGGCACGCATTCGCAGAGATTTAACAATTGACGATGTATTGCCCCCTCTGCAGAGGAGTCGGGCGCCCTTTCTCTTGGCAGAGTCGGTGATCGGTCCGCCAATAGTTTGAGCACATCACGCTTCCCGGGTTGTTCTTGGGAGTCCCGTCCCGGTCCCGGTCGGGCGGCCTGCCCTCCCGATTTGCGACGTTTTGTAGGACGGTGAATCGCCAGTGGCTACGCTGATAACCCTTACGTGAACGCCAAAAGCAGGCCCCTCCGAGCCGTCGCCAAGTGAACCCGCCCCCCCTCCCGCCGCTGCCCAACCCCACCGAGAGGCGGCGGTCGCTTGCTGTGGTCGGGGCGGTTGTGGCGGTCGTCGCTGTCTCGACGGTCGCCTACGGAGGCGTCTCGGCCTGGCTCCAGCCGCTGCTGGCGCTGGCGGCCACGTTGCTCGGCGTCGCCGCGGCCTGGAGGTGGCGCGGCGGTGGAATGCGGGTCGAAGCCGCCGCCCTCGCTTTGCTGACGCTGTTCGTCGCGTTCCAGCTGCTCCCGCTGCCGATCGCAGGCGTGGGGATTCTCTCCCCGGTTCGGGCCGAATCGCTGCGCGACTTGAGCGAGGAGGCTCCGGCGTGGGCCACGGTGAGCTACTACACGCCCGCCACCCGCGAGGGGCTCGCCCACTTGCTCCTCGGCGCCGCGGTCTTCGCATCGGTGGCGATCGGAGTCCGGTCGGGAGAGTCGGTCCGGTGGTTGTTGGCGGGCCTGTTCACCGTCGGCGTCGCCGAGTCGGTGTTGGCGATCGGGCAGATTGCGGTCAAAGCGCCAGGCATCTACGGCGACCCCGGTTTGGGCGTCGGGCCCTGGGTCGGGAGCTTCCTCAACCACAGCAACTTCTGTCAGCTGATCAACGTTTCGATTGGGGCCGGCGTCGGGTTGCTGCTGATCCGGGCAAGTGACCAGCGGCGCCGGGCGGGACGCTCGCGGCGGCGGGTCAGCCTGAACGGCTACCTGCAAGAGCAAGGCGTCTTGGTCTGTGGACTGGCGGTCCAAGTCGTCGCCATCGCCCTGTCGTTCAGCCGCGGCGGGGCGTTGGGGATGGCGTTAGGCCTCTCGGCGCTGGCGGTCGTCGGAGGCTTGGGGCAGAAGAAGGGGGCGTGGGGCTGGTGGGTGATCAGCTCGGCGTTTCTGGCCGCCGCTACCCTTCTGATGGTCGGCGGCGAGGCTTTTTATGAGCGGATCAGCAGCGCCGAAGTAGGCGCCGCGTACGACGACCGGCTCGAGCTCTCCGCCGCGGTTGCCGGCGTCGGTTGGCGTCACGGGGTCGTTGGAACGGGGCTCGGGACCCACCGATTCGTTTTCCCGGCGTTCGACACGACCCAATCGAGCGCGTTGGCGGAGCAGGCCGACAATGACCACGCCCAGCTGTTTGAAGAGACGGGAGCGGTCGGCGTACTGCTGGTCGGCCTCTTCCTGGCGGCGCTTGTCTCCAGGGGCGCCCGAACGGTCCGGCGGAGCAAGTCCTCGACCCGATACGCCTTATACGGTGTGCTTTACGCCCTGGCCGCGTGCGGGGTGCAGAGCCTCGGCGACTTCGGCCTGCGTTTGCCGGCCGTCTTCTGTGCGATGGCGGCGATGTGCGGCTTGACGCCCGCTTTGGCGGCGCGATCGGCCGAGCGGCTGTCAGTCGGCGCTCGCCCCTTCAGCCGTCCGAGTTGGGCGTCTCTGGCTGTCGCGATTGCGGTGCTCGTTGTCGGAGCCATGTTCACCCGACTCGCGTGGCGAGACTATCAGGCCGGCCAGTGGGCGTCGGTTGCGTATGGCTTGGAACAAGACCTCCTCCGCAGCGACTGGGATGGCGATTCGGCCGACTATGTCGACCTTCTGGCGGCGGCTCAGACTGCTTCCGAGGTTTGTCCGGCCGATGTGGAACTTGCCTACTGGTTGAACGCCTATCGTTGGCAGGCGTTCGTCGGGGGCGCCGATCCAAGCGAACTCGTCGCGGAGCCCGCCGGCCGCGAGGTCGCCGAGCAACTCGTCGCAGAACTCGTTAAAACGCGGGCGCTCTGCCCCACCTACGGACCGACGCACACGCTTGAGGGGAAGGTGCGGCTTGCGCTGGGAGACCTGGCTGGGTTCGACAGGATCGAGACAGGATACGCGTTAACCCCCAACGATCCCGAGGCCTGCTACGCCGCGGCGTGCGTCGCGTGTCTGCGCGTGCCTCCCGACCCGGAGCGGGCCAAAGCACTGCTACGCCGCTGTGTCGGTTTGAGCGAATTCCACTACCGGGAAGCGGCGGGGCTGCTGATCGACTTCTTCTCGGACTACGCAACGCCAACCGAGTGGGCGGTTGGCGACGATGAACGCCTGCGCGCCCTCGCCGACCTAGCGGATCAGCGTGGTCGAGACGACCTGGCGGAGGACTTCCGGAAGGATTCGATGGATTTGACCGCCGCCCAAGTCGCCGAGGGGGGGGCTACTGCGGAGCAAATCGTCACCGTCGCGAGTCGTATACGGCAGGAGGGGGACCTGGAGCGAGCCATCGATCTCTATCGCCAGGCGCTCGCCCTGCAGCATGGGAATGTCGTCTGGCGGCTCAAACTCGCCGACATGCTCGCGGAACTCGGACGCTTCGAGGAGGCCTACCGCGAGGCGCGACTCAGTTTTCGGTTGAAGCCCGGATGGGAGCCGGCCCGCAAGCGGATGGAAGAGTTGATCCTAAAAGTCGAGCAGAACGAGACCTTCCCCGTGCCGGATTGGGACGATGCCGGGCGGCGTTCGGCGGACGATCCCGCCGAAGCCTCACCCGATCCGTCGCCAGCGGAGGGTCAGGGAGGGCCCAGCGAGTGATCGCCGGACTGACCGTCAATACCGGCACAATCGTTCCCCGTCGCCCTGCTTGACGCCGGAACGGGATCGAGTTGGTGCTGGCGCCTGCGAGAGTTTGGCCTCACAGGAAAAAGCTCGTTATGATGGGGGCTCGTCTGACCTGACCGGGACGACGCCCCGCCGGGCCGCTTTCGGCGTTCCCACGCTCTCTCCTTACCGATTCGACGCCCGATGGCTCTGCCTCCGTCCGCCCCCGCTAGTACGTACGCGATGACGCCGTCGTCGGCGTCCCTGCCGGCGCCCGGAATGATCATCGACCAGGACGAGGACGCCGGCGGCGTCAACGTCGCTGCGATCGCCTGGCAGAGCCGATGGCTCATCCTGCTGTTCACCTTGTTGGGCGGCCTCGCGTCGTGGCTGTACTTACAGCGTGTGGTGCCTCGCTACACGAGCCTGGCGCGCGTCTTTGTCGAACAAAACCTGCCCCGCGCATTGAACGGCGACGCGTTGGGCACGTTCTCAAACAAGTACCTGTTCACCCAGGCGGAATTGATCCGGTCCTCGTCGGTCCTCTCCGCAGCGGTCGAAGCGCCCGAGAACGCGGCCCTCGAGACCTTCCGGAAAACCGACAACCCGGTCGGGCTGTTGCGTGAGTCGCTGGAGGTCGCCGTCGGCGAGCGAGACGACATCATCAATATCGCCATCGAGCTCGAGAACCCCACCGATGCGGCGGTGATCGTCAACTCGGTGGTCGACGCTTACATCACCCAGTACGCCGAAGAACGTCGCACGAACGTTGTCGACGTCGTCAACATCCTGCGGAGTGAAAAACAACGCCGTGACGACGAGCTCGAGTCGCGGCGGAAGGCGTTGGAGAGCTTCCGCCAAGAGCACGTCTCCCTCGCGATTCAATCGAAAGAAGGGAACGTGGTCAACGAGCTTTTCAGCGCGTTGTCGCAAGAGCTGAACGCCACCCAGATCCAGCTTCTCGAGTCGAAGACTCGCTACGCCCGTGCGAAGAAGATGCTGGAGAATCCGGACCAGGCGCCGTTCCTCATGGAGCTTGCCCGCTCGGCTCATTCGAACTCACGCGGCAGCGACCTCGAGGGCCAGATCCAGTCGGTCGAACAGAGTCTCGTCTCGCAACAGACGAAATGGGGTCCGGGATACCCCTCGGTGCGGCTCCTGCAAGACTCGCTCGACAAGCTGCGCAGCAAGCAAGCCGAGCAGCAGCAAGCGATCCTCAACGCCTATGTCGACGGCCTGCGGCAAGACTACGAGCTGCTGACGCAACGCCGTGACGAGCTCCAACGCGCCTACGACAAGCAGTTTGCTCTCGCAACGGCGGTGAGCCAGCAGGCGGCGAAACTCGATGCGTTGCAGGAGGCGCACGACCGGACGGCCCGCATGTGTGACATCCTCGACGAGCGGATCAAGGAAGTGAATCTCAGCGAGGAGGTCGGCGCCATGAACGTGTCGATCCTCGAGGTCGCCGGGCCGGGGATGCAGACCTTCCCCGACCGGCCCAAGACGTTGTCCCTCGGGCTGGCGTTTGGGGCGATGCTTGGTTTTGGCCTCGCTTGGCTACGCAACCTGCTTGACCATCGATTGAAGTCGATCGAAGAGATCGCCTCGGTCATGCAGCTGCCGATCGTCGGCGCGGTTCCCCTGGTCACGGGGGCGCGGAGCCGAGAGGGCGAACGCAACATTGGCGGACGCATCGTGGCGCTGCAGCCCCGTTCGGTCGCCGCCGAAGCGATCCGCGCGCTGCGGACCTCGCTCCACTTCGGCCTGGCGGGGGACGCCCGCACCTATGTCGTCACGTCGCCGGCGCCGGGTGACGGCAAGTCGACCGTCGCGAGCAACTTGGCGATCGCCATGGCCCAGGCGAATCAACGCGTCTTGCTCATCGACGCCGACATGCGGAAGCCGACCCAGCATGAAATCTTCGGTGTGGAGGTCGAGTCGGGCTTCGCCGCGGTCCTTTCCGGAGTGACCCCAGCGATCGAGGCGGTCGTCGCCACCTCGGTGCCTTCGCTTGACCTACTCGCCTGCGGCCGCATCCCGGCCAGCCCCGTCGAGCTGCTGAATAACGGCAACTTTAGCGAGGCCTTGGAGCAACTCTCGCGACACTACGATCAGATCATCATCGATTCTCCGCCGGTCATGCCGGTGGCCGACGCCCGACTCATCTCGGCGATGGTCGATTGCTCGCTGTTGGTTCTGCGTGCCGAGCGATCGACGCGCCGCATCAGCGTGAGCGCCCGGGACGAGCTGCTGAAGGTTCGCACCCAGCGGCTGGGCGTGATCGTGAACGCGGCCCCCCTCCATCGGGCGAGTTACGGCGGTTACTACGCCTACGGCTACGGGTCCAACGGACAGGTCGCTTACGGGGGGGAAGTGGCGCCAGAGCCCGCCCCCTCCCGTCGCCGTCTTTTGAAGCAAGACCTCGAACCCGAACTCGGGGCAGTCGACAGCTGAGCAGGCCGCCCGACCTTTATGGCGCCCCATGGCCCGGCGTGCTTATTACCGGTCGCGGTGATTTTGCCGGATTTATAGCGGTTTATCGTTGACCCTGTCTGACCCCACGAATAGCCTCGTGACGGTGCCGCGTTCTGGAACGGCTGAGGCCGGTCCCGTACGTCGGCGCCAAGCTTCCCACCAAGACGGGTCGGCTCCCACCAAGACGGGCCGGCCACAAAGACGGCCGGCCACCAAGACGGGTCGACAGTACCCACGCAACACGCCTTCGAACCGTCGGATTGCTTCCGAGCAAGACGAACAACGGGGCGTTCGGCTTAATCAACTTTGACAGGAGCGAGCTAGTGAACGCCACAATTCAATCGACTTTTTCAGCCTGGCGCTGTGCGCAGGCGATGCTCGCCGTCTTGGTGACCGCCGGGGTGAGTCCCGCGGCGACGTTCACCATCGTGGATGGCGAAGGATTTGAGTCCCCGAGCTATTCGACCACCTTTATTGGGACCGGTCAGCTCGAAGGGCAGTTCGCATCGACCACCGGTGGCTTTGGCACGCAGCAATGGTTGCAGTCGCCGCTTGCCGGCGCCGGGACCGCTGTGGTTCAGTCGAGTGTTGTGGCGTCTGGCAGTCAGGCCGTCGAGGTAAACCGGGCCGCTAACTCGGACGACCGCTGGGCGGTCCCCGTCTCGGGTTACCCTTCCATGCAGTACATCTGCATCGAGTGGGACATGCGGGTCGACCAAACGTTCTCGAGCACTGGGTTTGGTCCGTTCTTCGGCGTTGAGGCCAACGATGACGACGGCAACCCCGTTTTGCGCGCCGGCATGCTTGGCGTCGATGCGGCCACCGGTGAGGTGCTTTACGGCGACTCGGTTAGCGGCCTGATTCCGACGCCCGGCGGCGAGACCGTCGCTTTCGACGCTTGGAACAGCTACCGAATGATCTTCGATTACAGCGTGAACATGTACCACGGGTTTCTTAACGGCGTCCCGCTGTTCACGACCGACTTTGAGTTCGCCGGGGTCGACCAGTTCACCGACGCCGACATCGCCGCGTTAGCGGCGTCGCTCGATGCGGAATCGCAGTCGTTGACGGGGACCGCGTACTTCGACAACTTCATGGTTTTCGAGACAAGTGAGTTCGATAAGCAGATCCCTGAACCATCAGCAGCCGTCGCCGCTGTTATGGGTCTGGTGGCCATGATGGTTCGGCGTCGGGTCTAACCCCCCGGCACAACCACAGGGAGCGTGGCTGACGATTGCCTCCGGGAATGGTTTGTGTCGCGGCGACTTGAGAGTTACAATCGCCACAACCAGATCGAATCCACAGCGTCGACCCTAAGCGTCGGATCGATTTGCCCAGGGCGGGACCAGTACACCGGATTTGCCGACTTACGCCCATCAGAGGAGAACGCCGCAGATGCGAAGCACCTTAATCCCCTTGTTCGCCGCCTTGCTGGCGACGACCGTCGTGGCGACCGACGCTACGGCGGCGGGGCGTGCGAGCCGATCGGCGACTTGGACGCGGATCAGCAATCCGTTCTTGGCCCCGCTCAGCACCCGGCTGGCAAACGACCGCCTCGGCTTTCCCGTGCTCGCCACGGATACTGCCGTGACGCCGCCGTTGGCAGCTCCGTCTTCGTTGGCAGCCCCGACGCAGACAGCGACGGCGCCGGCCGCCCCGCTGGAACCCATCACGTCGGTCAGCGAGTCGGTTACGGCTGAGTTCACGCCGTTGTCGGTGACGACGCGACCTACCTACCGGCCCCGTGTGCGGAGCCCCTTCCGGCCGCCCCCGCGCCCGCCGTTTTGACGCCGCTTTTGGCGCCGCTTTTGACACAGTCGAGTTGATGGCGTCGTTAGCGAGACAAGAATCATGAGAGAAGGCCTCGGTGGCTCCCCACCGCGGCCTTTTTTCGTTAGGTACGCTTCCGCAGAATCGTGTGAGCAGACGCAGTTGTGGCAGGTCTTCGTCGGGGACCGTCGCGTCGTGAACGCTCGCTACGGCAGGACGAGGGACGCCGATCCTTGGCCGTCGTTCCGGTTCAGCACCCGGAAGAAGAAGTCCATCCGGAAGACGCTGTTGAAGAAGTAGCGGCTGAGAGCTTCGTCCCGGTTCTCCTGCAGCAACAGGATGTCATCTGTCTGGACGAGGATATTCATCCGTGAGTCGCGCAAAGCCTCGTTGAGATTCACCGTGATGTTGACACGCTGCCCGTTAGGCAGGCTGCGTAGCACGGTGAGTTGACTGGGAGAGGGGTTCCCTAGACCGCCGCCGACAATATTGCCGTTGAGGTTGCTGCTGTTGACGCCGCCGTTAACCAGCGGGCCGTTCGTGCGTAGCACCGCTTCGATGACGGTGAGGTCGTAGTCGTACGGCAAGACTTGCTCTCCCGCCGGGAGCAGCCCGCCCGTGTAAAAGCGTTCGGGCTCGAGCGCGCGGAGCGTGACGATGTCGCCGTCCTGCAGCACGATGTTCTCCCGTGGGATCGAGACCCGTTCGTCGCACCGCTTCCGTAGGGGCACCCGGATCACCTCTTTGCCACTCTGCAGGTCGTCGCAAGGGCACGTCGCCCCCCCGACGGCGACGGTGTTCGGCAAATCCTCACCGGGGGCGTAGCCCCGGTAAATAACAGCCTCGGGCGTGATCCCGCTGTTGGGCACCCCGCCCGTCTGCGTCAACGCATTGAGCAGGTCATTTTCGTAGATGGGAAGTTCCAACGTGTCCCCCGTCGGCGATGTTTCGCCGCCCACGGTGGTGGACGCCGACCCGATGCCGCGCAGGCCGGGATTGCGAATGGTCAACGAGGGATTGCGGCCATCCTCTCGGACGACCAGGACCCGCACCGTCCGCGCCCGGAGCAGCGTGACAATGATCCGGAAGTCTTCTTCGCGGATGATCTCCTTGTCGAGGTAAGCGCGGATGACGGCGTCTTCCGCTTCCTCGATCGTCATCCCGGCGACATGGACCGATCCGGCCAGCGGCAGCGAGATAGCGCCGTCGTCGCGGATCGGGAAAGGGTACCCAATCGCCGGCGGCAGGTCCGAAGACGACGGGAGGTTCACCGGGGGCGGCGTACTCGCGTCGCCGATGATCCCTTCGATGTAGATGCCGAGCGTATCGCCCGCGTCGAGCAAGAACTTCTTCGGCGGCTCCGTCCGGAGCATCGCCAGGTTGATCGGCTCGTAACCCTCGCGCGACTCGGCCAGCAAGTCATCTGGCACCATCCGAACCGGGATGCCGTTCGCAACCGGGTTGGTGAACGCCGCGCAACCGGCGAGGCTGGCGACCGCGAGCGCCACCATCGCGAGGCGGCACGCATCGACGGAATGTCGCGCGGATCGCGCCGAGTGATGCGGTGGACTTGTGCAGAGGTTCATGGCCGGCCGCCTCACCTTACGATCTCGAAGAGGGCGGTTTGTTCAACTCTCGTGACCCGAGCCGCTGGTTGGCCGGCGCCTCCGAGCTCGACCCGCGGCCGCGGCGTTAGCGCCGCTTCTGGCGCCGTCGTTCGGTTCGGCGTCGGTTCGAGGGACGGGATTCGCAATTCGGAGGAGTCCTCCGGTTGCGACGGCGGATCCGACTGTGTATCCGTCGGCCGAGTCTGCAGGGGGATGATGATTTCGCTCGGCGGCGGCATCTGAGCAGGCGACTCAAACGTCGGCCCGGACATCGGTTCCGAAGGGACCATCTCTTGCGGAGGGTTCGCCGGATCGGTGGGGCATCCGCAGGCGTCGCAGTCCTTGAGCGATCCCGACAGACGCACAGTCGTGGCGGCACGGTATCCGCCTTCACGGGCGACACTCGCGCCATGGCGGTAGCCGGCGAACCAGCTATTGACGGCCGCGGCGCCTTCCGCCGTCCGCTGATCGACTTGCCAGTAGGGACGGGGCGGCATCGCCGGCGGCTCGCCGGTTCCTCCCGCGTAGACGTACTGGGCGAATCCTTCGCGGAACCCCCAGGCGTAGTCGATTTCTAAGCACGATGCGGGGCAGCAAGCGCCGGTTTCCGCCCAAGCCTCGTCGGCCCACGATTGATAAGTCGCCAAGCTCGCGAGGTCGTCCTCACGCTCGCAGAAGAGTTTCGGCTCTTCGATACAAGACAGCCGGGCGTACCGCCAAACGCTGCACCCGGAGTTGCCGAGGCAGAGCAGTGCAAAGGCGACGGTGGGAATGCCTCGGAGCATGACTTGGGTCGAGCGGGCGAGAGCGTTGGCGTACCGATACGCGGCAAGCCTTACCAGCGGTATCGGCAATAGCAGTCGTGCCGATTAGGCAAACTGTAGGGATGGTCCTTTCGGCCGAGACGGGTGGGGACGCCGGTGGCCGCATCACATAAGTCGTTGGCATAAAATGGTTTAAGAAAAACTTGCGGGCGATGCTGGGTGGGGTTACCGTAGGGGCGCTGCCCGCAGCTCAGCCGCGGTAGTGGATTCGTGCGCGGATGCTAGCGCGAAAAGCAAGCCGTTTATCCTTCCCCGCCGTGGCTGCGTGCTCGGTGGCGTCAGAACCTCCCGCCGAAATGCCTTGCCACTCCAGGTTCGATGTTCGACACGGGCGACCTGCGGCCCTCCTCGCGGTCTTGATCGCCTGGGCGTGTCCCCTGGAGGCCGCCGTCTTGATCCACTCGGCGGGCTTTGAGTCCCCCGCGTATTCCACGACCTTCCTAGGAACGGGCCAGCTTGCCGGCCAGTCGGCTACGACGGTCGACCCGGGCAGCAACCCTGTGTGGCTACGGCAAGGAAGTGGCGGCGCCGCAACGGTCCAGTCCGCGGTCGTCGCATCGGGTTCGCAAGCGGTCCGTGTGACACGCGCCGCTAACTCTGACGACCGCTGGGCCGTGCCCGTCCCGGGGACCGGGTCCGAGCGATTCGTCTCGATCGAGTGGGAGCAGTACGTTCAGGATTCGAGCCCAGGCTCGGGCTTCGGGCCGTTCTTCGGTATTGAGGCTTATGACACAGCGACCCGTATCGGCATGCTCGGCGTTGACGCCGCGACACGGGAAGTGCTCTACGGTGACCGTGCCGACGGCCTAGTTCCCACGCCGGGTGGCGAGACCGTGACGCTCAACGAGTGGCACGCCTTCCGGATTGAGCTCGACTTCTCGTCCGACACCTTCATTGGGTTCGTCGACAACGTGCAGGTGGTCAGCACCCTGTTTGAATTCACCGGCGCTGACCAGTTCACCGACGCCGACATCACCGCGGTGGCGGCGGGAGGAGACGCAGGGTCACGCAATCAGACCGGCGTCGCTTATTTCGACAACTACATCGTGCGCAGCGGTCTCCGCGGCGACTACAACGGCGACGGCGTCGTGAACGCCGCGGACTACACCGTCTGGCGAGACCAGAATGGCGCGAGCGGCTTGCTGCTCTCCGCCGAGGCGGACGGCGACGGCGTGGTGGGGCCGGCTGACTACCAAGTCTGGCGCGACGCTTACGGCGGCGTCTCTGCCGCGGCGACGGCCGTTCCCGAGCCCACCGCTGTGGCGATGGTGGCGATGCTGGTTGGCTCAGCGGCCCGACGCCGGCAGCGCTGATTGCCCTTCGTCACTTCTTCGCGTACGGGCGGTAGAGCGGATCCCCGATCAGCGTCATCGCCCAGCTATTGAAGGGCTTCGTGCGGTAGTAGACCTCGACCAGCGAAAGTTCACCCTGAACAAGCAGGGCGAAGAACTCATTGGGCCGCGGAAACGCCACGAGATAGGGCTCCATGACGGGGCCGATCGTGGCGGCGACGCCGTCCTCGAGCAGCTTCTTGCACCACGCTTGGCTATCGATCTCTTTGAGGGTGACGGCTTCGGCGCTCGCCAGGTGATACGCGACCGCGCCCTGGTTCCAATCGAAGGCGTCGACGTACTTTGCCAGGCTGTACCAGCCGCAGTAGAGCGCGGCGTCCGGGCACTGGCCGGGGGCGAACAACTCGGGCTGCTCGTTCAGCACCACCTCGAATCGTGGTTCACCGTCTTCGGATTTGAGCGCTTCGATCCCCCGTGCCGTGGCGAGTAGCGTCCGATCGAAGTCGGGGTAGCTGCCCGGATCGTGCGGCGGGCCGTCGAGCTCCGTCAGGCCCCGGGCGTCGATGTAGGCCTTCCCCTTGAGGCCGCCCGCCTTTTCAACCGCGATGGCGTCGTCGATCAGCCGCTTGGCCGTTCGCAAGTCGGGCCCGTCGAGCCGAGCGACCATGAGCGTTGGGAAGGCCGTCCTGATCTGGCTGCCATCGAACGCGCCACGCAGGTAGTTCGGTTGCCAACGGAGCAACTCGTACCCGTCGGGCCAATGCACGAGGCTCAGCTCGCTGTCGAAAGCGGCCCCGCGTTCGTTCCGACGCGCGACCGCCTCTTGTTTCGCGAGCCACTCGACGGACGCCAAGAGCCCGCCCGTCTGTTCGTTGAGGCGGAGCGTCAATTCGTCCCGATCGAAGCTCGGCGGCCGGCCGTCGAGCAAGAGTTGCAACTCGGCGAACGCCGACAAGCGTCCCCGCAACAGCTCGTACTGACGCAGCAATGGAGCCGGGACTTCGTCGCCGGCGGCCTCGCGGGCCTTTACCTGTTGACCGAGGCCTTGCAGCATCACGGCCGCTCCGCCTGCTGCGGTGGCGAGCTGCTGCAACTGGGCCTCGGCCTGCCGCCGGGGCTCGCCCGTGAGCTGCGCAATCCTTTCTTGCGAAGATCGGAGGGCGGCTTCGAGCTGGGCCTTTAGCTTCGCGAAGTCGTCCTCCTCGGACTCGGCGGCGTCGTTCTCACGGATTGATTCGAGCACGTCCGACAGCGGAGCGCCCCCGCCAAGCCGATCGAGCGCCGACGCGATCTGGCTCAGCCGCTCGGTGCGCGCCGTACGCTCGGCGGCGAGATACGCCCGATACGCCTTGTCCGCTTTTTCCGGGTCTCCCGCCGTGATCTTGAGGGGGATGCCCCAAGTTGTCACGAGACAGCGGATCTTGCTGTTGGGGTCGTTCTCGGCGAGCCACTTCTGGATCTCGGGACGGACGGCCCAGCGCCATTTCTCGCGGTCAAGCGACTCGCCCGCGGGGACGTCGACCTTGATGATCTGTTCCTCGGGAACGCCCCGCTGCCGACAGTAGTACGTGGCGAGGCCGATCGATTCTCGGTTGCCCCGCGCCGCGATAATGGCGATCTCTTCCGGCGCGAGCGCCGCCGGGGCGAGACTCGGTCCGAGCAGCAAGACCGTAAGCAGACTGCCGATCAGGAGACGCAAAGCGGGCACGAGATTTCCGTGGTTAGAGTCGTCAAGTCGACAAGGGGAGTCGAAAGATCGGGCGGTCGCGAGGGGGGTTACTTTTCCGCGTGGCGCCGATGAATCTCGGCAAGTTGGGGATGCGACGTCGCCTCATAGGCCGACGCTAGTGAGCGATGCACCTCGGGCGATTCAGGCATGCCATTAAGCGCGAACTCGAGGTCGTCGATCGCTTCTTCCCAACGGCTCAACGCGATGAACGTCTGGCCGCGCGTTTCGCGAAAGCGAAAATCGCCCGGCTTAAGTTCGATCGCCCGGGTGACGGCGGCTAGTGCGGCGACCGGATCGGGGTCGGGCTCTTGCAGCAGCGTCCAGGCGTAGTTGTTCCAGACCACGCCCTCGGTGGTCTCGGCCTCGACAAGCTTGTGGAATCCCTCTCGGGCGGCGGCGATGTCGCCCTGGGCGGCGGCGGCGGTGGCCAAGGTGAACACCAACCCGTTGGGGAGGTCCTCCCGCGCCATCAATTCGTTCCAAACCCGCTCGCCGTGGCGTGAAACCCGACGCAAT
Source organism: Botrimarina colliarenosi (assembly GCF_007859955.1). Taxonomy (GTDB): domain Bacteria; phylum Planctomycetota; class Planctomycetia; order Pirellulales; family Lacipirellulaceae; genus Botrimarina; species Botrimarina colliarenosi. Next base: position 469,577 of record NZ_SJPR01000004.1, on the reverse strand, counting down.
TCGGCGAGCCGATTCGTCACGGCGTCGATCCACTCGGCCGGCGCCCCGAGCCGGACGGCGTCGATGAGCACATCCACCGTCCTCTCGGGCGAAGTCGTCGCCGAGCCCAGCAGCCGCAGCGTTTGTTGGCGACGGTAGTTCGCCAGCAATTCACGGGGCCGCTTATCGTCCGAGTCGGCGTTCGACCACTCCTTGAGCGCCGCTTCGATCTGCGATGAGTTGTTGAGCAATTCGGCGGCGAGCGCCCAGGCCTCGTATCCCTCGGATGTCGCCGAATCCTTCCAGCGGGGCTCGGAAACAATCTCGAGCACGACTTTCGCTTGGTCGCGGGCCCGTTCGATGTCGCGGAGCTGCGCCAGCAAACGCAGTCGCATCGGGGCGACGTTGGGCTCGCGCGAGAATGGTTGAAGGACGTCAACCGCTTCGCGTTGGCGACCGGTGAGGGCGAAGACATATCCCTTCATCTGAGCCAAGCCGACGTTCTTGACGCCCAACTCGTCGAGTTGTTTGAGGTGACGGTCGGCAATCGCCAGCGCCGCCTCGCGGCCCTCCGCCAATCGGGGGTCGTGCTCCTCGTTCAGTGCGCCCGTGATCAGTCGCTGGACCACCCAGAAGTGCGCCGGTGGATAGCCGAGGTGGTCCTCCGGGGCGAGTCGCTGCATCCGCTGGTAGGCCGCCACCAGGTCGCCGTCTTCGGCGAGCGCTACGGCCGTGCGGTAGTCGCTGCGCCGCGTGTCGACGCCCAGTTGAGCGAGCTTGCGCTCCAGCAGGCTGACGGTTTGGTAGTCTCCTGCTTCGGCCGCTTCGCGGACGCCAATCTTGTAGCGTTCCGCGATCTGCCCCTTGCCAAGCATCGCCCCTTGGACCGCAACGTAGCCAAACGGCAGAGCGAACAGCAACGCCGGCGCGGCGAGCAACAGCTCGCGGGTGAGGCGTGTTGCGAGCCACGCGTTGATGAAACCCAGCAACGACCCGATCGGCCACCAGATCGGCGTTAAGAGTTTGCCGATGAACAGCAGCAGGCCGTCGAGGTTGAGTCGTTCCGCTAAGTGGAACGCCCCCCCGGCAAAGCGTCCGACGGCCGCGCCAAGCGATTGGAACGGGCCACCCCCCTTCGGGAGAAACCGACCAATCAGTCGGAAGGGGGCGAGCAAGGGCCAGAAGAGGACCCTCACCAGACGCACCACGAACGACTCGAGCCCCTCGAAGCTGTCGAAGGCGGTGAAGACTCCCTCGCCCAATCGGCCGAAAAGGCGCTCGAATGGTCCGACGAGACGGTCCCAGAAGTACCCGCAATCGCGCGCCCGCCTAGCAAACCAGTCGGCGAGACGGTAGCGGAAGGGGGGGCGAGACATCGACCAACGGAGGAGTGCGTATCGAGGAGCAGAAGCCTCTACTTTACGTTGGCCCCCGGGGGGACCGCAAATGTCCGGCCCGATTGGTCGTCAGCCTCATGCCGTTAGAAGGAACTCCTCTCAGCCGGGGGGGCGCGCAAACGCTGCGAGGACGGGGGCTCGCCCTCCGGGGCCGTACAACTGCTACAACCGGCCAGCAATTGTCACGTCGGACAGCGGCGCCAGAAGCCGTCAGGGGGCTAGTGGTCCTCTTGGATTGGACCTTAGTGGTAAAGACCCAATTGCGGATCGTCTCCGAAGGCCCCTAAGAGCGGTCGGGGTGGGATTCGAACCCACGGAGCCCGGAGGCTCGCCGGTTTTCAAGACCGGTGCATTCGACCACTCTGCCACCCGACCAGGGTTGAGAGAGCGGGCAGCACTCAGCAAGCGGATTTCAGCCTTTCCAGGCTGGACCGGTGATGGCTGATCGCTGTCCGCCGCGGACGGTGTCCGCGATCTGTCCGCTCAGCGCTCTTCCAGGCCCCAGCGCTCGATCAAGACCTCGCTGCCAACGGTCATCAACCGCAGCTTGCGGGCCATCTCGATCTTGTCGCTGGGCGTCGCCTTCTCGAGCTTCGCCTTCATTGCGGTGATGGTTTCCTTACGCTTCCGGCGACGCCGGAGCTCGCGCTGACGCTCGCTGCCTGCCATGAGTGATTCAACAGATTGGGGGCGGGGATCGGGGGGACTGTAGCCTGGAGAGGATAATCTGCCAGCCGGGGCGTCGGCAAGCCGTGCTTTCGAACCGCCCCCCTCCCGCAGCTGGCTCTGGGGGGGCTCTCGTCGTGCGGAATGGTGAGCCAAACGAGGGGCGGGAGCCCTCAGCGCCAGCGCCGGGAGTGGCGCCAAATCCCACGCCACCAAGGCGTTTCCTCCCTCACTCGATCGCGAACGCAAAGTCGTCCCCGGCGTAGTCGATCGTTACGGTTGCTCCCTCGGCGTGCTCGCCCTTCAAGAGGGCTGCCGCCAACGGGTTCTGAAGCTGCTGCTGAATGACCCGCTTCAGCGGCCGGGCGCCGTAGGCCGGGTCGTAGCCCCGGTTGGCGACTTCCTGGCGGGCGGCGTCGGTGACCACCAGTCCCAGCCCGTTCCGCTTCAGCAGCTTCTCGAGGGCCGTCACCTGCAGGTCAACGATGCGGCGGATCTCGTCACGCCGCAACGGGTGGAAGATGATCGTCTCGTCGATGCGGTTGAGGAACTCGGGGAGGAAGTGGCCGGCGAGGGCCTGCTCGACCCCTTCACGCATCTCGTCGGGCGTCCCGCCTTCTTGGGCGATCTGCTGGATCAGCTGGCTGCCGACGTTCGACGTCATCACGATGATCGTGTTGGTGAAGTCGACCGTGTGGCCGTGGTTGTCGGTCAGTCGGCCGTCGTCGAGCACCTGCAGCAAGATATTGAAGACGTCGCGGTGCGCCTTCTCGATCTCGTCGAGCAGAATGACCGAGTAAGGCCGGCGGCGGACCGCCTCGGTGAGCTTGCCCCCTTCGTCGTAGCCGACGTAGCCGGGGGGCGCCCCGATCAGTCGGCTGACCGTGTGCTTCTCCATGAACTCGCTCATGTCGAGACGCACCATCGCCTGCTCGCTGTCGAACAAGGTCACGGCCAGCGCCTTGCAGAGTTCGGTCTTACCGACGCCGGTCGGCCCGCAGAACAAGAAGCTGCCGATCGGGCGGTTGGGGTCCTGCAGTCCGCTACGGCTGCGGCGCACCGCGTTGGCGACCGCCTCGACCGCCTCGTCTTGGCCGACGACACGCTGGTGGAGTCGTTCTTCGAGGACAAGCAGTTTCGCCCGTTCGGTCTCGAGCATCCGCGTCACCGGCACGCCGGTCCACGCGCTGACGACCTCGGCGATCTCGTCGGGGCCGACCTCTTGGCGCAGCAGCTTGCGGCGTTCGTCCGGTTTCGCCTCCACTTGCGCGGCGGCGTCGGCGGCGGCGACCTGTTCCTCCAGCTTTTTGCGATCGGTGTCGAGCTCGAAGAGCTTTTGATAGGCCGACTCGGCGATTGGCTGGCCGGCGGCTTGCGACTCTTTGATCGCGGTCGTCTGGCGTTCGAGCTCGTGCTTGACCTCCTCGAGCCGCTGCCGCACGTCGGCCGTGGAGCCGACGCCGAGCTTCTCGGCCTCCCACTGTTCGTTGAGACTGGCCAGCTCGTGGCGCACGGTCTCCATCTCGACATTGATCTGATCGAGCCGCTGCTTGGCGTGCTCTTCGGTCTCGTCGGCGAGTTGGCGGGCGGCTAGCTCCAACTGCACGAGGCGGCGTTGCCGCTCGTCGATCTCGGCCGGCACGCTTTCGAGCTCCATCGCCAACCGGCTCATCGCCTCATCGACCAGGTCGATCGCCTTGTCGGGGAGCTGGCGGTCGGCGATGTAACGGCTCGACAACTCGGCCGCGGCCACGAGGGCGGAGTCTTTGACTTTGACGCCCTTGTGGTGCGCCTCGTAACGCGGCTTTAGGCCACGGAGGATCGCCAGCGTGTCCTCGATCGACGGCTCGCCGATAAAGACCGGCTGGAAGCGGCGTTCGAGGGCGGCGTCCTTCTCGATGTGCTTGCGGTACTCGTCGAGCGTCGTCGCGCCGATGCAGCGCAGGTCGCCGCGCGCGAGGGCCGGCTTGAGCAGGTTGGCCGCGTCGGCGCCCCCCTCGGCCGCGCCGGCGCCGATAACGGTGTGCAGCTCGTCGATAAAGAGGATCACCTGCCCGGCCGCGTCCTCGATCTCTTTGAGCACCGCCTTGAGGCGTTCCTCGAACTCGCCGCGGAACTTGGTCCCCGCGATCAACGCGCCCATGTCGAGCGCGATGACGCGCTTGTTCTTGAGGCTCACCGGCACGTCGCCGTGGACGATACGCAGCGCCAGCCCCTCGGCGATCGCCGTCTTGCCGACGCCCGGCTCGCCGATCAGCACCGGGTTGTTTTTGCGGCGGCGCGACAGCACTTGGATGACGCGGCGGATCTCCGAGTCGCGGCCGATCACCGGGTCGAGCTTGCCCGCCTCGGCGCGCTCGACGAGGTCGATGCCGTATTTTTCGAGCGCTTGAAATTTGCCTTCGGGCGTCTGGTCGGTGACGCGCGAGCTGCCGCGCACCTGCTGCAACGCCTTGAGCAGATCGCCTTCGTCGATGGCGTTGAGCTTGAGCGTGTCCTTTGCTTTGCCCGGCGCCTTGGCGAGGGCCAGCAGCAGGTGCTCGGTCGAGGTGTAATCGTCCTTCATCGCGCCCGACTCGGCTTGCGCCTTTTCGAGCACCGCCATCAACTCGCGCGACGCCTGCGGGTTGGCGCCGCCGCTCGTCTTGGGGAGGTGCGCCAGCTCGGCGTTCACAATCCCTTCGAGTTGCCCCAGGTTGGCGCCCATCTTCTCAAGCACCGGGCGCACCACCCCCTCGGACTCGGCCAGCAGGGCGGCGAGCAGATGCAGCGGTTCGACCTGCGGGGCGCCCGCTTCGGTGGCGAGCTCCTGCGCGTGCTGGACCGCCGCTTGGGCTTTGATCGTCAGCTTGTCGAAGCGGAAAGGCATAACAGCAAAGTACGGTGTGGAAGGGGGCGGCCAGACGGGTTCCGAGGGCCTTTTGAAGTACGCAAAAGCCAGCCTAAGGGTCGCTCCTAAATGCCATGGCGTCGCCGATTCATCGAACGCTTTTCCGTCGGCGGGCGCCGGACCCGCTGGCTCGCTTCACAGTCTCTCTTTTCATGCTCCGAGAAGCAATTAACGAGCCCTCGAGCAAGTCGCCTGCAGGGGCGGAGCGACCGACTACAGGGCGTCTTTCCGCTGGAATGCCGTGCCGTAGAGCCCTACCGTAAGGTTGGGAGGGCGAGAGACTTCCTCGACTAGAAAGTCTCTCGCCCCACGCCTTTTCTTTTTTCGCTACCTTCTCCGCACAGGTCGCTGGCGCATGCTCGGCCGGGCCCGACACGCTGAACGTCCGCCCGGCATGACGCTGGTCGAGTTGCTGGTGGTGATCGCAATCATCGGCATCCTCGTCGCGTTGTTGCTGCCGGCCGTGCAGGCGGCGCGCGAAGCGGCGCGGCTTACGCAGTGTAAGAACAACTTGCGGCAGGTCGGCATCGCGGCGCTCAACTTCGAATCGACCCACCGCGCGCTGCCGGCCGGCGGGTGGAACGCGGCGTGGATCGGCGACCCCAACGTCGGCGCCGGCCCACGCCAGCCGGGCGGGTGGATCTTCCAGTCGGCGCCCTTCCTCGAACTGGCCCCGCAGTCGCTCCCCGGTGGCGGCGTGACCGAGTTCTTCGCGCTCCGCGACGCCCTGACACAAATGGCCGCCGTGCCGATCCCGACGATGAACTGCCCCAGCCGGCGGCAGGCCGTGGCGTACCCCGCCTACGACGAAGAGGGGTTCAACTTCTCGCCACCCCGGCAGGCCGCCAAGACCGACTACGCCGCCAACGGCGGGACGCGGCTGGTTGTCGGTGGAAAGAACAGCGGGCCGTGGATCCACATCCCGTTTGTCGGCTCGCAGTGCGCGGGCGAGTTCCCCAATTGCCGTTGGGTGAGCGACGACAACTGGCTCCGGCAGAACTGGGACGGCGTGGTCGGCGACCACGTCGGCGCCCGCTTGGCGCAGATCACCGACGGCGCGAGCAACACCCTGTTGGCGGCTGAGAAGTGGGTCTACTCGCTGTACTACGACCGCGTGTCGGTCGACTCCGATGTCGACAACCAAACCAACGGCGTCCCCCACGACAACCCGGGCGACAACGGGTCGATGTACGTTGGCCACGACTACGACAACGTCCGCAGCGGGGGCGTCGCGCCGCGGAGGGACTCGGAGTACGACCGCAGCAACCCGCAGACCGACAAGAAGGGGAAGCACTATCTGCGGAGCTTTGGCGGCGCCCATCCCGCCGGCCTCGCCAGCGTGCGGTGTGACGGGTCGGTGCATCTGGTGGACTACGACGTCGAGTCAGCCGTGTGGGCCAACCTCAGCGCCCGCAACGACGGCCGCCAGTAGCCGGACTATCGCTGGCGGCGTGAAGTCGAAACGATCGCACGCCCCTGAGGGTGATGTCGAATCGATTTCTTTCTGCCACCCCGATTGGGGGTGTTCTGGCGGCTCCGTGGGACTTACACGCCTTGTTTTAGAGGGCTCTGCGGGCGGTTGGCGTCTTGCTGGCACGGCTGTCGCTATAGGGAGAGAGGTAAACCACCCGCCACGGAGTCGGCGCTCTCCCCCTTCCAGCTCAGCGAGTCCCACTATGTCCCGTTCCCGCCTGAGGTTCCGTTCTCCCGTCGCCGTGGCTCCCGTCGCGCTGGCCCTTGCGACGCTGCTCGCTCTCACCACGTCGGCCGACGCCGGCAAGCCGTTCGGCATCAACCTTGGCGGCGTCAAGATCGGCGGTGGCGGCAAGCCGGGCGTTCAGATCGGTGGCGGCGGCGTGAAGATCAACCTGCCGGGCCACGGCCGTATCGGGGTCAAGCCGCCCGTCATCAAGCCGCCCGTCATCAAGCCGCCCGTCATCAAGCCGCGGCCGCCCATCGTCCACCCGCATCCGCCAATCGTCATCCGTCCTCCCAAGCCGCCGATCGTCTGCCCCAAGCCCCCGATTGTTCGTCCGAAGCCGCCGATCGTCATTCACCCGCCGCATCCCCCCATCACGTGCCCGACACCCCCGCCGGTCGTCTACCCGAAGCCCCCCGTCGTCTGCCCGCCGCCGGTGGTCGTGACGCCCCCGCCCACCTGCCATTGCCAGGGCGTCTGCCACTGCCAGCCGGCCCCCAACCCGTGGTACTTCGGGATGGCTTGCGAGCGGGTCCAGTCCCCCTTCGGCGTCGGCCTGCGGGTCGCGATCGTCACGCCGGGCGGGCCGGCCCAGGCGTACGGCCTCAAGGTCGGCGACATTCTCTTGGTGGCCGGCACGGTCAACCTGTCGCAGGCCGAGTCGAACGGGCATGGCGCCGAGTTGGTCCAGTCGGCCGTCACACCGGAGGGGCAGGTGCAGTTGACGCTCCTCGACGCGTCGACCGGCCAGCTCGCCAACCTAGCGATGGCCCCGGCGCCACGTTCGGCCCCCGCCCCAACCGGCGCCCCGATCGCCCTCAACCCGGCCCAGCCGACCTCGACGCTGTGATCTCTTGACGCTGCGAGTTAGTTGAGTTCGTTCTAACGACACCGGCGGCCGACCCTTGGGTCGGCCGCCGGTTGTTGTTGTTGGGTTGCCCGGCGAACCGGCGGCTAGCGCCCTGCGGCTGATCGTCTGGGGGGTCAGCGTCCAATGGTTGGGAGAAGCAATCGTAGGGTGGGTCGTGACCCACCATGCATCGTCGATCGCCCTGGCTGCCGGTGGGTCTCGACCCACCCTACGCACTGTCCAACACGTGCTGCCCCCAGTCATTGTACTGATAGCCAGCGGCCTCAACATCGCCAGTAAGAAGCGTTATCTCGTTTAGCTCTGAATCCTTCCATCTCTTCCAGATCAAGCGAGATGCATCGACGGTTGTGGTAACAACAATGATTGCGTACTTGTCAATGATCGCTGATCCACCAATCTCTTCAAGGTGAAAGCAGTCGCGTAACGATCGAATGTCTTCACCGCATGTGGCTAAGTCGGCTTCAAAATAACGGCTGTGTAGCAAATTAAAAACTGATTCGGCATCAAGGTGGGCTACATCAGGTCGTTTTCTTGCATCTTCATGGCTGCAAAATTCAGCCATGTACTTGATACTAGTGTCAAGACGAATTCGATCGTCCCAGTCCCCGGCCGGCTGACCACCGAGCCAAAACCGGAACTGGCAGTACACCCACCCGTCTGCAAGAACATCGGATTCGCCGATCTCGATTGCGAATTTGTCTTTCTCACCAAATAACACGGCTACTTCCCATCCAGTCGGTCACGGGCGTATTGCGTGATGTTCCGAATTCCATCGCCAATGCCATCGATTCCACTAAAGTGCGCTGTCCCATCGTTGCTGTCGGAGAATCGGTAAATCTGTCCGTCAGCATTTTTGCCGTACCAGTGCCTAGGGTTCACGGGACTGTCAGATCGTAGGGTGGGTCGAGACCCACCATGAATTGTCAATCGCCTTGGCTACCGGTGGGTCTCGACCCACCCTACGCACTAACGGACGAAATCAAGAATTATTCAAAACCGTTGATACTCTTCTGCCAAGTCTTGTGCAGATAGCCGGGGGCGTCACCGCCCCCGGCTATCGTGATATTCAACCTATTCGCCGCTACCGCAGCAATCTTGCCGCGGCTCAGCCCTCTTTCACCTCGAACTCCGCATCGATCGCGTCCTCTTCCGCGGCGTCGGGCGTCGCTTCGGCTGACGCCGTTGCTCCGGCGGCACCGGCGTCGGCGGCCGACTTGTACATCGCTTCGCTCATGGCGTGCGACGCTTGCTGCAAGGCGTCGGTCGCGCTCTTGATCGCCGACAGGTCGTCGGTCTTCGCCGCTTCGCGGACCTTGGTGATCGCCGCCTCGATCGGCTGGCGGTCGGAGTCCTTGACCTTGTCGCCCTGCTCTTTGAGCGTCTTCTCGACCGAGTAAGCGAGCGCCTCGCCGCTGTTGCGGGCTTCGACGAGCTCGCGCTTCTTCTTGTCCTCGGCCGCGTTCGCTTCGCCGTCCTTCTTCATCCGCTCGATCTCTTCGTCGGAGAGGCCGCTGGACTGCTCGATCGTGACGGTCTGCTCCTTGCCGCTGCCGAGGTCCTTGGCCGCCACCGACAGGATGCCGTTGGCGTCGATGTCGAACTTGACCTCGATCTGCGGCACGCCGCGCGGCGCCGGCGGGATGCCGTCGAGGTTGAACTGGCCGAGCAGGCGGTTGTCGGCGCACATCTCGCGCTCGCCCTGGAAGACCCGGACGGTGACCGCTTGCTGGTTGTCGTCGGCCGTGCTGAAGACCTGCTTCCGCTCGGCCGGGACCGTGGTGTTGCGCTCGACGAGCTTCGTCATCACGCCACCGAGGGTCTCGATGCCGAGCGACAGCGGCGTGACGTCGAGCAGCAGGATGTCCTGGACCTCGCCGGAGAGGACGCCGCCCTGGATCGCGGCGCCGATGGCGACGACCTCGTCCGGGTTGACGCCCTGGTGGGGGTCCTTGCCGAAGATCTTCTTGACGACTTCGCGCACCTTGGGGATGCGGGTCGAGCCGCCGACGAGCACGACCTCGTCGATCTTCGACGGGTCGAGCTTGGCGTCCTCGAGCGCCTTGAGGACGGGGCCCCGGCAGCGCTCGATCAGGTCATCGACGAGCTTCTCGAACTCGACGCGCGTGATCGACATCTGCAGGTGCTTCGGCCCGCTGGCGTCGGCCGTGATGAACGGCAGGTTGAGGTCGGTCGACTGGGCGCTCGACAGCTCCTTCTTGGCCTTCTCGCACGCCTCTTGCAGGCGCTGCAGGGCCATCGTGTCCTTGCGGAGGTCGATCCCCTGGTCCTTCTGGAACTGGTCGGCGACGTAGTTGATCAGCGCCTCGTCGAAATCGTCGCCACCGAGGTGGGTGTCGCCGTTGGTGCTGATGACGCGGAAGACGCCGTCGGCGACTTCGAGGATCGAGACGTCGAACGTACCGCCACCGAGGTCGAAGACGCAGATCGTCTCCTGGCCCTTCTTGTCGAGGCCGTAGGCGAGGCTCGCGGCGGTCGGCTCGTTGATGATGCGTGCGACCTCGAGGCCGGCGATCTGGCCGGCGTCCTTAGTCGCCTGACGCTGGGCGTCGTTGAAGTAGGCCGGGACGGTGATCACCGCCTTGTTGACCTTGTGGCCCAGGTAGCTCTCGGCGGCTTCCTTGAGCTTACGGAGCGTCTTGGCGGAGACCTCCGGGGGGGTCATCTCCTCGGCGCCCGCTTTGACCTTCACGTAGTCGGTGTCGCCGCCGACGATCTCATAAGGGACCATCTTCTCTTCGCCCTTCACCTCGTCGTGGCGACGACCCATGAAGCGCTTGATCGAGTAGATCGTCCGCTTCGGGTTGGTGACGGCCTGGCGGCGCGCGGGCTCGCCGACGAGGACGTCGCCCTTGTCGGTGAAGGCGACGACCGACGGGGTGGTGCGGTTGCCTTCGGCATTGGGGATGACTTTCGCTTCGCCACCTTCCATGACGGCGACCACGCTATTGGTGGTGCCCAGGTCGATGCCGATGATTTTTTCTCCAGCGGCCATGCTTACAGCTCCTTGGCGTGAGGTGGCGTTTTTTGCGCTATGGGTTGGTTTCGCCTGACCCTCCGCCGGCGGCAGGTCGCCGGTCCGGCAGAGGGGGGCGGGGTGGATTCGTCGAGCCGAGTCGTCCCGAGTGTTCTGTGGGGCAAGCCTCCAGACGTACCCGTAGCGACTCGTGCCTCTCCCATTGGGCAAAGAGCGTGCCAGCAGGGACAATTCGGGGCCGCTTGACTTAAGCCGCTGTGGGGGCAAGAGTTACGTCACGGGCCGCCAGTGGCCGCAGACGGCAGCCGGCTGCCAATTTGGTGGCCTCCCACTGCCGCCCGCCGCGCCGTGGTGAGCGAGAGTTGTCAGAATGGCAGTCGCGATCCCTGGCGGATGACCCAAGTCCCGTCGCTGTAAACCGTTAGGCGTTCCCCCGATGGCGAAGAAGGCCCCGTCCAAGACCGAGTCGCCGACGCCTGAGATGGGGGCGCGGGAGCGGCTCGACCTGCTCGATCGGCAGATCGCCGACGCGCTGGCCCAGCGGCAGGCCCTGGTGGCCCAGCTGGCGGGGGGCGTGCGGCGGGTGGCGTATCTCGGCCCGGAAGACTCATTCAGCCACCTGACGGCGCTCGAGCGGTTCGGTGAGGCGGCCGACCTCGTCCCCGTCGCGACGATCCATGCGGTGTTCGAGGAGGTGGCGGGCGGGTCGTGCGAGTTGGGCGTGGTTCCGCTCGAGAACTCGACCCACGGCCGCGTGACCGACACGCTGGAGGCCTTCGCCGGCACGGCGGTGGCGATCTGTGGCGAGGCGCCGATGCGGATCCACCATTGCCTGTTGGGGCAGGGCCCGCGGTCGGCGATCGGCCGCGTCGTGAGCAAGCCCCAAGCGCTGGCCCAGTGCAGCCACTGGCTGGCGGAGCACCTGCCGGGCGTCGAAACCGTTCCCTACGGCAGCACGAGCGACGCCGCGCGGCTGGCGTCGGAGGACCCGAGCGTCGCCGCGATCGCCAGCAAGCAGGCGGGCCACCGCCACGGTTTGGAGGTTTTGGCTCCGAACATTGAGGACCAGAAGGACAATGTCACCCGGTTCGCGGTGATCGGTCCCAAGGCGGCTGCGCCGACGGGGGACGACAAAACGGCCCTAATGTTCGAGCTGGCCCACGAGCCGGGGGCCCTGGCCGACGGGATGGCGGTCTTCAAGAAAGAGCAGCTCAACCTTACCTGGATCGAGTCGTTCCCGATCCCCGGGAGCCGGACGGCGGACCTCTCGGGGGGGCGGTATCTGTTCTTCGTCGAGCTGGTGGGGCACCAAGACGACGCCGGAGTCGGCCGGGCCGTGGCGTCGCTGGGGGAGAAATGCTTGCAGCTTCGGGTGCTGGGGTCCTACGCGCGGGGTAAGGTGCTGGGTTAAAGTGCTGGGCTCGCAACAGCGGTCCCGGGTCAACGACGGTCCGGCGCGTGAAAGCCTCTCAGCCACTGGTCTCCAGCCTCAGCCTCCCGATGCTCATCATCCTGCGGGAAACCGCGACCGACGCGCAGATTGACCACGTCGTGCAGCGCGTCGAGACGCTCGGCCTGAAGGCCCACCTCAGCCGCGGCACTTACCGCACGGTGATCGGCGTCATCGGCGACGAAGAGATCATCGCATCGGCCCCGCTGGCGGCGATCCCCGGCGTGTCGGAGGTCGTGGCCGTGCAGCCCGCCTTCAAGCTGGCCAGCAAGACCGCCCACCCCGAGCCCTCGATCGTGTCGGTGGGCAAGGGCAAGACCGCGGCCAAGTTCGGCGGCGGGCACATTGGCATGATCGCCGGCCCCTGTGCGATCGAGTCGGCCGAGCGCCTCGACGAGATCGCCGGCGCCATCAAGGCCGCCGGCGCGACCGTCCTCCGCGGCGGCGCCTACAAGCCACGGACCAGCCCCTACGCGTTCCAGGGCCTTGGCGAAGAAGGCTTGCGGATCCTCCGCGAAGTGGGCGACAAGCACGGCTTGCCGGTCGTGACCGAGGCGATCGACCCGCGGCACGTCGAACTCGTCGCCGAGTACTCGGACATGATCCAGCTCGGCGCGCGGAACATGCAGAACTTTGTCCTGCTGACCGAGGTCGGCAAGACCGACAAGCCGGTCCTCATGAAGCGTGGCATGGCCGCCACGGTGAAGGACCTGATGATGTCGGCCGAGTACGTCCTGTCGCAGGGCAACCCGAACGTGGTGCTCTGCGAACGGGGCGTGAAGGGCTTCGACAACGCGTGCCGCAACATGTTCGACGTAGCGGCGGTGCCGCAGGTGCACGAGCTTTCGCACCTGCCGATCATCGTCGACCCGAGCCACGCCACGGGCCGCCCCGAGCTGATCCCGGCGTGCGCCCTGGCGGGTGTCGCGGCCGGAGCGGACGGCGTCCATATCGAGGTCCACAACCTGCCCGAAGACGCCATGTCCGACGGCCCGCAGGCGCTGCTGCCGGAGCAGTACGCCGAGCTCGCCGCTCAGATCAAGAAGGTCGCCGAGGCGATCGGCAAGACGATTTAGTGATAGTCCCCCTCCCCTTGATGGGGAGGGGTTAGGGGAGGGGTGACGACACCGGGTACCCGCTTCATCCCCCCTCCCTAACCTCCCCACCAGGGGGAGGGGCATAAACAGAAACTCTTACTCCGGCCCAAAGAATCTTGACCCATGCGTAAAACCCTGATCGCCGGCAACTGGAAGATGAACACCGACCGCGCCACCGCGGTCGCGCTCGCCAAGGCCGTGGCCGAAGGCGCTGCGGAGGTCGAGGGCGTCGACCTGCTGGTTTGCCCCCCCGCGATTTATCTATCGGCCGTCGGCGAGGCGCTCGCCGGCAGCCCGGTCGCCCTGGGCGCCCAGAACATGTCGCCCGAGGACAACGGCGCGTTCACCGGCGAGACGTCGGCCACGATGCTCGGCGACGTCGGCGCGGAGTACGTCATTCTTGGCCACAGCGAGCGGCGGACCTTGTTCGGCGAGACCGACCTCGACGTCTGCAAGAAGACGCACAAGGCTCTCGCCGCGGGCCTCGCCCCGATCGTCTGCGTCGGCGAGTTGTTGGAAGAGCGGGAGGCGGGCAAGACCGCCGAGGTCATCAAGTCGCAGTTCGAGGCCTCGCTAGCGGACATCAGCGAGACCCAGATCACCAGCATCGTGATCGCCTACGAGCCGGTTTGGGCGATCGGCACCGGCAAGGTCGCGTCGCCGGAGCAGGCCGAGGAGGTCCACGCTGATCTTCGCCGGCTGCTCACCGAACGCTACACTGCGGAGATCGCCGAATCGATCCGACTGCTGTACGGTGGCAGCATGAAGCCCGGCAACGCGGCCGAACTGCTCGCCAAGCCGAACGTCGACGGCGGCCTGATCGGCGGCGCCGCCCTAAAGGCCGAGGACTTTCTCGGCATCGCCAAGGCGAAGTGAGTTCAAGGAGGGACGAGGGATCACGGACAGGCGGCGAAGGCGCCTTCCTTCGGACCCGCAGCGTGTCACGGTCCTGTGATCTTTCCCTCGTTACCTGCCCCTAACCCCTATCCCCCGTCGCTATGAGCAGCTTTCTCCAATCGGGCGCCGCGGCCTTGCTGATTCAGCTCGTGCTGTCGATCACGGCCATCTTCATCATCCTGCTGGTGCTGGTGCAGCGGGGACGCGGTGGCGGTTTGGCCGGCGCCCTCGGTGGCCCCGGCGGGTCGAGCGCGTTCGGCGCCAAGGCGGGCGACACGTTTACACGCATCACGATCATCGTCGTGTCGATCTGGATCGTGATGTGTCTGCTCGCCTCGATCTGGGCCGCCCATCGCGGCGACGCCTTCGCTGGCAGCGACGCGGCTCTGGCCGGATCGGTCAAGACCGCCGAAGAGCCCGGTATCGGCGCCGCGACCACCGATGAGACGTCCGCCGACGAGACGGCGACCGAGGGCGAGACGACGGCCGATGGCCCGTTCCTCGGAGAGGGCGCCGCTACGGAAGAGAACGCCGCCGCCGACGACCAGCCGGCCGACGAGTGACCCCCCTGTGGCCCGCTAGGTCGGGCCGCCAACCGGAGAATCGTCGATGCTGCTGAGTATGACCGGCTTCGGCGAAGGCCGCGCCGAATCGCCGACGATCGCCGTTGTTGCCGAGCTGCGGAGCATCAACAACCGCCACCTCAAGATCAGCTACCGCTCTAGCGACGGCTATCACGGCCTCGAGCCCGAGGCCGAACGCCTCGTGCGGGACCGTGTCCGTCGCGGCACGGTGCAGCTGAATGTCCGTGTCGACCGTCGCTCAAGGGCAGGGGACTACCGGATCAATCACGAGGTGCTGCTCGCCTACCAAGAGCAGCTGACCGAACTGGGGGGCGTCCATGTTCAGCCGACCCTCGACAAGCTGCTGACGCTCCCCGGTGTGATCAGCGCCCCCGACGCTACGGGCGCCGACCCCGAGGCCGACTGGCCGACCATCCAGAAGGCGATCAACGCGGCGCTCGAGTCGCTCGACGAGATGCGCCGCCGCGAAGGCGAAGCCCTCGCCGCCGACCTGCTCGCCCAGACGGCGGCGGTCACGACAGAGCTTGCCGGTATCGAGGTCCGTTCCCCGCTGGTGGCCGACGCCTACCGCGAACGGTTGCAAGAACGGGTTGGCCAAGCGATCGAGAAGGTCGGCGTGACGCTCGAGCCGTCCGACTTGGTGCGCGAGGTCGCCCTGTTCGTCGACCGCAGCGACATCTCCGAAGAGATCGTCCGCCTGCGGAGCCACTTGGTGCAGTTCGAGGCCACCATCACCGAGGCGGCGAAGAGCAAGGACGGCGTCGGCCGCAAGCTCGAGTTCATCGCCCAGGAGATGGGCCGTGAGGTGAACACGATCGGCTCCAAAGCGAACGATTCGGAGATCTCGGCCCGCGTCGTCGAGATGAAGGCGGCGCTCGAGCGAGTCCGCGAGCAAGTCCAGAACGTCGAGTAGACACGAGCCACCACCGAGACGGAGCGACCCGGCCCCGGCTGTTGGCCGCTCGGTCGGCGCCCCGGCGGTCGCGGCTCGAACTTCCAAGAACATGGCCCCCACACCCGGCAAACTTGTCGTCCTCTCCGGTCCTTCGGGCGTCGGCAAGAGCACGATCGTGCGCAAGCTGCTGGCGATGACGGGCGACCGAATGCGACTCAGCGTGTCGGCGACGACCCGCGACCCCCGTCCCGGCGAGGTCGCGGGCCGGGAGTACCACTTCCTGACCGATGACGAGTTCACCCGCCGCCGCGAGGCGGGGGAATTTCTCGAATGTGTCGAGGTTTTCGGCCGCGGCCACTGGTACGGCACGCTTCTTGCAGAGGTGACTCCTAGCCTGCTGCGGGGCCAGTGGGTACTCTTAGAGATCGATGTCGATGGGGCGAAGCGGGTTCTGGCGGCCTACCCGGGGGCGGTGAGCGTCTTCGTGACGGCGGCGCCGGACGAGGCTCAGGCCCTTGAGGTGCTCCGCGAGCGCCTCCAAGCCCGGGGCACCGAAGCCCCCGACGCCATCGAACGCCGCTTGGAAGTCGCGAAGCACGAGCTCCAGCAGGCCTCTCAATACCAGCATATTGTCGTCAACGAAGGCCTCGACGACGCCATCGACCACATCCACGAGCTCCTCATCGCGGCCGGATTGCCGTCGAAAGAGATTCCCTGAGAAGAGGTTGGGGCGCTCTCCCTGAGTGACGCCCCAACGTCCTACCGCCCGAGGCCCGCGCCTTGGGCTCAAGACCCCTTGCCCCCCCACTCGCATGATCGAAGCGCTGAAAGAAGAAGAGATCGTCAACAAGGTCGGCGGCCGCTTCAAACTGTCGACGCTGATCCAAAAGCGCTTGGTCGCCATCAACGGCGGCGCCCGCCCGTTGGTGCATGTCGACACCAATGACAAGATGGAGATCGTCGTCCAGGAGATCCTCCAGGATAAGATCTACCTCGACGCCGCCAGCGAAGTGCAGATGACCGGTGACGTCCCGCGCAGCGGGCCGGTTGATTTCGACTTCGACAGCATCTGAGGCGGACGGCTAGAGCCGTACGTCTGGAACGATCCGGCGCGGCGCACCCCTCACCTCTCAGGACTCGAGCCTCATCGTCTCCCGATGGCAGAAATCCTCCTTGGCGTCTCTGGCGGGGTGGCGGCTTACAAGGCCGCGTACCTGACGAGCCGCCTCGCCCAGGCAGGAAACGCTGTCACGGTGGTGCTGACCGCGTCGGCCGAGCGGTTCGTTGGCGTCGCGACGTTCTCGGCGTTGTCGGGCCGGCGGGTGCATACGGACGCGTTCGACCTGTCGGACCACCCGCTGGGACCGCACATCGAGCTCGCCCGCCAGGCCGACCTGCTGGCGATCGTCCCTGCGACCGCAGACGTGATGGCGAAGGCGGCCCACGGCCATGCCAACGACCTCCTGAGCACGCTGCTGCTGTCTTTCACAGGACCGGTTGTCTACGCCCCGGCGATGAACAGCGAGATGTGGCGGAAGCCGGCGGTGCAGCGCAACCTGGAGCAGCTCCGGGAAGATGGCGCCGTGATCGCGGAGCCGGGTGACGGCTGGCTCAGCTGCCGCGACCAAGGCCCCGGAAGGATGGCCGAGCCCGACGAGATCGCCGCTCTGATCGCGGCAACCCTCGCCAGCGGCGCATCCTGACCCGTCGGCCCGAACCCGAGCCCCCAATCAGGCGTCCCTAGGTCTAGACGGGCCCCGCCGGTGACGACATAATTTTCACTGCTACTGATCCCCTGTAGCTCAGTTGGTAGAGCAGGCGGCTGTTAACCGCCTTGTCGCAGGTTCGAGTCCTGCCGGGGGAGCTTCGTTGGACTTATCGAGCCCCGTGAACGCAAGGTTCACGGGGCTCTTTTTTTTGAGAGGCGGAAATCAGGCGTTGGACCCCGCTGGGATCCTTGAGATCTCAGTCGTACGGGGCGCCGCTAGTTCGATCCGCTCTAGATCGTGGTTGATGAGAAGCCGCCGTCGACGACGATGTTCTGCCCTGTCACGAACGACGAGCCGTCGGACGACAGCCACGCCACGGCGCCCGCCAGTTCCTCGGCCCGGCCGAACCGCTTCATTGGCGTGTGCTGGATGATTTGGCCGCCGCGCTCGGTGTAGCTGCCATCGTCGTTCATCAGGAGCTTGCGATTCTGGTCGGCGGGGAAGAAGCCGGGGCTGATCGCGTTGACGCGGACCCCCTTCTCGGCCCATTCGCGGGCCAGGAACATCGTCAGGTTGATCACCGCCGCCTTCGCCGCCGAGTACGCGACGACGCGCGACAGCGGGATCATGCCGCTCATCGACGCGATGTTGATGATCGAACCCGCGCCGCGCTCGACCATCTTGCGACCGAAGGCCTGTGAGGGGAGCAGCGATCCGCCGACGAGGTTCAGGTCGAACACGTCACGCCAAGCGTCGAGCGGCAGCTCGCAGAAGTCGGCGCCCGGCGGCAGCGTCGCCTCGGGCCGGTTGCCGCCGGCGGCGTTGACGAGGGTGTGGACCGGTCCGAAATCGGACTCGATCCGGGCGGCGGTCTCGGCCGACGCGGCTGGATCGAGGGCGTCGAGCTGGAAGAAACCGGCCTCGACGCCTGATTTGGCTAGCTCGGCGACCCGAGCTTCGCCCCGCTCTTCATTGCGGCCGCAGATGGCGACGCGAGCCCCGGCGTCTCCGAGCGCCGAGGCCATCGCCCCGCCGAGCGTGCCGGTTCCACCAATGACGACCGCAACGCGGCCATTGAGATCGAAGAGCGAGGACGCCATAGGGGGACCAGTTCCAACAAGAGGGCTGAGGGGGCGGACGCCGTACCGCCCGGCGTCGCGTCCGGATAGTCTGTACGGAGCCGCCCTTGAACGCTACCGAGGGGGTCGGAAAGCAAGCCCAATCAAAAAGAGACCCAATTTCGCCAAGATATGCCTGCCCTCACACCATCAGCGATCACCACCGCCGTCGAGCAAGCGGTCTCCGAGGCGTCGGTCTGGGATTTTCACACCCACCTCTACCCTCCCGCATTCGGAACGGCGATAGGACGGGGTGTGACGGCCGACCCGCAAGGCCTGTTGCTGTGGGGCATTGATGAGCTGCTCACCTACCACTACCTGATCGCCGAGGTTCTCCGCGAAGCGGCCGGCGACGGGCTCACCGCCGAACGCTACTACGCCCTCTCGAAGACCGAGCAGGCCGACCTGATCTGGCGGAAGTTGTTCGTCGAGGCGACCCCGCTCTCCGAGGCGTGCCGTGGCGTGGTGACGACGCTCACCAAGTTGGGCCTCGACCCCAACGAGGCGACGCTCGACGGCCACCGCCGCTGGTTCGCCGAGCAGTCGCCCGAGGAACAGATCGACCGCACGCTCGAGTTGGCAGGCGTCGATACGGTCACCATGACTAACGACCTGTTCGACGACAACGAACGGCAGCGCTGGCTTGCCGACCCGGCGCCGCTCCGGGCCGACCCACGGTTCCCGACGGTCCTGCGGTTCGACGCCTTGGTGACCGACTGGGAGCACGCCGTCCCGCGGCTCAAAGCGTGGGGCTATGACGTCGATCGGCCGCTCTCCGCCGCCGCGATCGATGAGGTCCGGCGCTGCCTGTCGGACTGGATCACCCGCATCGGCCCCGTCTACTGCGCGATGAGCCTCCCACCGACGTGGCGGTATCCGAGCGACGACCCGGGAGTCCGCTGCCTTACCGAAGCGATCCTCCCCGTCTGCGCCGAGCACGGCCTGCCGCTGGCGCTGATGATCGGCGTGACGCGGCAGATCAACCCGGCGGCCCGCTTGGCGGGCGACACCGTTGGGTCGGCCGACGTCGAGTCGATCGCCCTCTTATGCCGAGACTTCCCGGAACAGCGGTTTCTGGTGACGCTCCTTTCGCTAGAGAACCAGCACGAGCTCGCCGTCACGGCGCGCAAGTTCGCCAACCTCACGCCGTTCGGCTGCTGGTGGTTCCTCAACAACCCGTCGCTGATCGAAGAGATTACGCGGATGCGGCTGGAACTGCTCGGTCCGACGTTCATACCGCAGCACTCCGACTGCCGGGTGCTGGAGCAGCTGATCTACAAGTGGGACCATTCGCGGCGTGTGATCGCTGCGGTTTTGGGCGATCAGTATGCAAAGCTCGCCGCCGCCGGCTTGGTCGTTACCGATAGTATGATTGAGCGCGACGTCCAGCGCCTGCTCTACGGCAACGTGGCTGGCCTCCTTCAGAAGGACACTTGATGAAGGGGGATGGGGGGATGAATTGGGGATAAGGAGATGGCCTGTCCAACTGCTTGCCGCTAACGATAGCCAGACATCCACATGAATATTTTCTCTTCTATTCGTAGCCATTCCAAGAAACGCCGCCCCACGAAATACCATCCCCCCATCTCCAATTCATCCCCTTATCTCCCTTCCTAACGCATCTCCCATGAACGCCGCTGACGAACCGTCGCTGCTCGCTGACCTCGGGGGCCCCGAAGGGCTCGACTCGTGCGACCTTGAGGACATTGTCGAGCGGATCGCCGACAAGTGGGTCCTGCAGGCGGGCGTCGAGCGGCTGCTGCTGCTGCCGCCGGACCACACACGGCTCTATTCGCAGGCGGGGCGGATCACCGACTCGCTCTGGAAGCTGCTGTCAGACCGCGTCGCGATTGATGTCATGCCGGCACTCGGCACGCACCACCCGATGAAGCCCGCGCAGCTGCGGATGATGTTCGGCGACGCGATTCCGCTGGAACGCTTTATCGCGCACAACTGGCGCGACGACCTCACGCCGCTAGGGGTCATCCCGGGCGAACGTCTCGGCGAGCTCTCCGGGGGGCAGATGAACGACCCGGTCGAGGTGGCGGTCAATAAGCGAATCGTCAGCGGCGAGTACGACCTCGCCCTCTCGATCGGCCAAGTGGTGCCGCACGAGGTGATCGGCTTCGCGAACCACAGCAAGAATGTCTGTATCGGCTGCGGCGGCGGCGGCATGCTGCACCAGTCGCACTTCCTCGGCGCCGTCTGCGGCATCGAGCAGGTGCTGGGCGTCTCCGATACGCCGGTTCGCCGGCTGATGAACCAGGGGTTCTACGACTTTGTCCGTCCCAAGGCCGACGTGCGGTTCGTGCTCACCGTCGTCGAGGACAAGCCGACCGGCCCGCAGCTCGCCGCGGTCACCGCCGGCGCCGGGACGGCCTGCTTCGACTGGGCCGCCGCCTTGGCGGGAGATCGGAACCTCAACCACCTCGACCGGCCGATCGACCGGGCCGTCGTGTGGCTCGACCCGCGCGAGTTCACTTCCACCTGGCTCGGCAACAAAGCGATCTACCGCACGCGCAAAGCGATGGCGGACAACGGCGAGCTGATTGTCCTGGCGCCGGCGGTCGACACCTTTGGCGAGGACAAGACGATCGACATGCTGATCCGTCGCCACGGCTACTGCGGCACGCCGGGGACGCTGGCCGCTTTGGAGAGCGACCCCGAGTTGGCCGCCAACCTCTCCGCCGCCGCTCACCTGATCCACGGCTCGACCGAGGGCCGCTTCAACGTCACCTACTGCACGGGCGACGGTCTCAGCGCCGAAGAGATCCGTAGCGTCGGCTACGAGCACCGCCCCGTCGCCGAGGCGATGGCCGCCTTCGGCGTCAGCGACAGCCTCGCCGATGGCTGGCAAGACGCCCCCGACGGCAAGCCGTTCTACTTCATCCGCAACCCGGCGCTGGGGCTGTGGACGAGTTAGCCGATTGGTTGGTCCGCAGCTTAGCTCGCCTCCTTCGGTCTCTCGGCCCTTCCCCAGGTCAGCGGATCGTTTAGCCCGGCGATTGTCGCGCTACTTCGGGTTGGAATCCGTAGGAGACGGTGGGGCCCGGCGATTTTTCGCTCTCGGCGGCCGGCAGCCAGACGGCTTAGTCCAAGCGAAAGTATAAAATAAATGCCGTTTTTCGGTCCGCCAGAAGGACGGGCTGGTTATTCTGCTGGAGGAATCCAGGGGCGGGTCCCAGCTCATCAACCTAGAGAATTGACGTTCGTCAACTGATGTCCTCCTCTCACATCTTGGAGCAATTGCTAATGTCTCGTCATGAAGTAAGCCTCTCGCTAGCGAATCCGTTCGCTGTAGCGGCCGCGATTCTGGTTGTGGCGACCAGTGCCCAGGCAGAGCTTATCACCTCGTTCAACAACCTTGATTTCGACGCCGGTGTGGCGAATATCGGCGGTTTCGATAACCCAGGTGCTGATGTCCCGGGTTGGATGGATGGCGGGCCCATAGTCGATGCCGGCGTTGAAGGGCCAGGCGCTTGGTGGGCCCCCCACGAAGATCACGCCGCCTTCATGAGTAGTGGAGACTCTGCTTACACGATGAGCACCTATACCATTCAGACAGGCGACGTTTACGAGATCGGCTTTTATGCGAAGCATTGGGAATGGACCGGCACCGGCGAATGGACGGCCACCCTGTTCTACGACAATCCCGCCAATGTGATCGGCGCCTACACCCAGGGTGGTCTCCCCGACAACGGATCCTGGAATCAGTTTTCTGATCCGGTTGGGATCGCAGCGACTCCCGCCTCGGTCGGTGGCACGCTTGGTATCCTCATGACGAGCACGGGGACAGGCATCGCGCAGGTGGACGAGATCACTGTGAATCTCGTTCCAGAACCAGCGACGACCGGTTTGGTTAGCCTCTGTGGCGCGGCCCTTTTGTTGATCCGCCGCCGTGCGGTTTGCTAGGTCTTCCTAGCTCCCTACGATTCAGACGATGCCCGGCCGTCGAAATGACGGCCGGGCATTTTGTTTGGATAGCAGTTCGCCCGACAGCAGTTCGCCCGACAACCGTCGCGCGGCGAATCTATCCCGCGGCGACAAGGTTCGCGTAGCTAATCCGTGCAATCTCTTCCGGCGACGGTTCGTAACGAAAAACCTCGACCGAGACCCAGCCGTCGTAGCCGGTTGCTTCGAGCGCCTGGTAGATCGGCGGGAAGTCGACTTCGCCCATGCCGGGGCCGAGCAGGTTGGGGTCGTTGGCGTGGAAGTGGGCCGTGTGGGCGGCGTTGGCGGTGACGATGTCGACGATCGGCGTCGGCTCGCTCGCCATCGCCTTGACGTCGAGGTGGAGCCGGCAGGCGGGCGAACCGAGCCGGTCGGCGAGCGCCACCGCCTCGGCGGCCGTGTTGAGGAAGTCCCCTTCGGCGGGGCCGAGCGGCTCGAGGGCGAGCGTCACGCCGCGGTCCTCGCAGACCGGCAGCATCGCCCCCAGCACCGTCGCGGCGTGGTCGGTCGCTTCTTCGAGCGAGACGCCCGGCAGCCGGTTGCGCTGCTGCGGCGAGCCGAGCACCATCACCTTGCCGCCAAGATCCGCACAAAGAACGGCGAGGGCGGCCAGGTAGTCGGCGGTCGCCTGCTGCACAGCGGGGTCGGGCGACGTCAGGTAAAAACCCTCGGTCTTGGCGAGCAGCCAGTGGAGGCCGACGACTTCGAGGCCGGCGTCGGTTGCGGCGGCTTTGATCTTTTTGCGGTCACTTGCGGAGAGTTGCCGGGCGTCCCGCAATTCACCACCGCCCGGAGCGGCGGGATCACCAAGCGTGAACGGCGCTAGTTCGATCCCCGTGTAGCCGATCTCCGCCGCTAAATGAAAACCGTCGGCGAGGGGGCGGTCGGCAAAAGTCTCGTTGCAGAGGGCGAATCGCATCGGTGGAGTGGTTCGGGGGTTGGCGGTGAATCTGGCGTCAGGGGGTCGCTTCGTTTAGTTTAACGCCGCAACGGGTCTCTTCTCACCGCCTCTCGCTATTTCTGTCAATCCGACCGACCGCATGTCTGAAAGCTCACGTCTCGATCGCGACCGCGCCGCCCTTGAGGCCGTTGCCGACAAAGGGCCCGCCGCCAAAGCGGGGACCTACCTGCGGATGTCGGGGCCCGGCTGGCTGCAGAGCGCCATCACGCTCGGCGGCGGCTCGCTCGCCGGCGGGCTCTATCTGGGCGTGCTGAGCGGCTACGGCATGATGTGGCTGCAGCCCCTGGCGATGCTGTTGGGCGTCGCGATGCTCTCGGCGATCGCCTATGTGACGCTCTCGACGGGGCGCCGGCCGTTCCGGCTAGTGGTCGAAGAGGTGAATCCCGTGCTCGGTTGGGCGTGGGCCATCGCGACGCTGATGGCGAACGTCGTGTGGTGCCTGCCGCAGTTCTCGCTCGGCACCGCGGCGCTCCAGCAGAACCTGGCGCCCGGCCTGTTCGGCGGCCCCACCGGAAAGGCGGTCGCGGTGACGTTGCTCGGCGTCGCGGCGCTGCTGACCATCATCTCCTACGAACGGGGCGGCGGCGGGATGAAGGTCTTTGAGAGCATTCTTAAAGTCCTCGTCGGCGTCATCGTGCTTTGCTTTATCGGCGTGGTCGTAAAGCTCACCGGCGTTGTCGGCGGCATCGACTGGTCCGAAGTGTTCCGCGGTTTTATCCCCAATTTTGCCTCGTTGGGGGGCGTCCCCACCGCGTTGCAAGAAGCCGCCGACGCGACGGGCGACGCCGGGTCGTTCTGGGCGGGCCTGGTGAAATCAGAGCGGCAGGACGTGATGCTCACCGCGGTCGCGACGGCGGTTGGCATCAACATGACCTTCTTGCTGCCCAACTCGCTGCTCGATCGCGGGTGGGACAAGAAGTTCCGCGGCCTGGCGACGTTCGACCTGGCGATCGGCCTGTTCGTGCCGTTCCTCATCGCCACGAGCTGTGTCGTTATCGCGGCCGCCGCCCAGTTCCACGGCAAGTACAACGAGGGGGTCGTCACGGCCGAACCGACCGCCGCGGCGGTCTCCGCGGTCAGCACCGGCAAAGCGGCCGGGAGTTACCTCGGCCTGCTCGACCGGAGGCTCGCTTGGGAGCATGGCGCCGAGACGGTCGCCGAGTGGAATAAGAGCGACGAGATCGTCGCCCAGCGGGCCGCCCTCTCGCCGAGTGACCGCAAGATGGCCGCGATCCTGGTGCAGCGCGACGCCGACGACCTGGCCGACGCCTTGACGCCGCTCACGGGCAAAGCGGTCGCCCAGTTGGTGTTCGGCGTCGGCGTGTTGGCGATGGCGCTATCGACCATCGTTGTGCTGATGCTGATCAACGGCTATGTCTTTGCGGAGATCTTCGGCGCGCCGCACCGCGGGGCGGTCCACTTTGTCGGGACCTTGATCCCGTTGGCGTTCGGCGCCGTGGCGCCGTTCGTCTGGACCAAGGCGATGTTCTGGCTCGCGGTGCCGACGTCGGTCTTCGGCATGGTCCTATTGCCGATCGCCTACGTGACGTTCTTGATGCTGATGAACAACCGCCGCGTCCTCGGCGACGCCACGCCAACCGGCGGCAAACGTGTCGCGATTAACACGATCCTCGGCGTCGCCGTCACGCTGGCGACGATCGGCGCCTGCACGAGCATCTACAGCAAGACGGGCTGGGCTGGGTTCGCCGTCGCCGGGGCGTTGATTGCTTTGGCGCTGGTCTTCCGCCGGCGAGAAACGCCAGCGGTCGTGTAGACATTCGCACGGCGACAGCGTCGCCAAATCCCCTTCCCTCTGGTGGGGAGGCCACTTCCCCGGATAAATGGGGGGAGGGGGGCGTCCCTGGTACCCGGGTTCCTCACCCCTCTCCGACCCTCCCCATCAAGGGGAGGGAGCTGAGGCGACGACGTCGCCAGGAGAAGGTCAGCACAACCTAGCCAATGGTCGCCACCGTGACGGGTTTACCCGACTCGGCCGATTCGTAAATCGCCCGGATCACAGCGAGCGCCTTCCAAGCCTCGCCGGCGTCGATCGACGACGGCTTGCCCGCCTCGATCGCCGACAAGAAGTCGGCTAGGTTGCGGGTGTGGTTCGAGTAGTCGATCGCCATCGGGTCGGCGCCGCCCCCCTTGCCCGCCTTGTTGGTGAACTTG
This sequence comes from Botrimarina colliarenosi, assembly GCF_007859955.1. GTDB lineage: Bacteria > Planctomycetota > Planctomycetia > Pirellulales > Lacipirellulaceae > Botrimarina > Botrimarina colliarenosi. The sequence goes on along the minus strand of NZ_SJPR01000004.1, from coordinate 444,246 downwards.
GCTTTGACCGCTTCGTCATCGGGTTGTTCGTCGCGGAACGCCCAGGTGATGAGCTCTTGCTCGTGGACCTCGATCGTGCCGTCGCGGCCGCCCAGGTGGAACCGCATCGCCCCGCCGGGCCACATCGCGGTCGTGCCGAGGATGACGCCGACGGCGCCATTCGCGAACCGCACCGTCGCGGCCGCCGCGTCCTCGACCTCGATATGCTCGGGGTTGTGGCAGAGCAGACTCGTGTAGCCAAACACCTCGACCGCCCGGCCGGCGCCGGCCGCTTCGGCGAGCCAGAGCATCGCGTCGATGGCGTGGATCGACTGGTTGATAAGGGCGCCGCCGCCGTCGAGTTGCTTGGTCCCCTGCCACCGGTTGGGGCCGTAGTAAGCGTCGTCTCGCCACCAAGGGACGTAGGCGTTGGCCACAGCGAGCTTGCCGAAACGGCCCGCCTTGGCGGCGTCGTGGGCCGCGACCACAACCGGGTTGAACCGCTGCGGAAAGATGCCGCCCAGCGTGGCCGACGACGCCCGCTCGGCGTCGATCATTTGCTGGGCGCGTTCAAGGTTGATCTCGATCGGCTTCTCGCAGAGGACATGAATGCCCCGCTCGAGCGCCGCGATAGCCGGCTCGAGGTGCGCGCCGCTCGGGGTGCAGACCGTCACGACGTCGGGCTTGGCTCCGTCGAGCAAGGCCTCGGCCGTCGGATACCACTCCCCGCCGTACTTTTGGCAGAACTGGCGGCCTTTTTCTTCCGACCGGCAGCAGGCGGCGACCAGCTCGGTCCCCTCAATGTCGCCCAACGCCTTGGCGTGCATCCCCGCGATGGCGCCGACGCCAATGATTCCGATACGGTGCTTGGTAGCCATTTGTCACCACAGAGAGCACGGAGAGTAGAGAGGACACGCAGAGAACGGCGGATGTCCTCGCAAGGTTCAGAGCAGATCGTCGGCCGTCTTTAGATCGTGCGACAGTCCGAGGTAATCGATCAGGTCGCAGAGCGAACGCAGGGCGATCCCCATGCCGTCGGCGCCGCTGTAGCCACCGAATTGGCCGCCGCCCCGGACATGCGGTTCGAGATCGAGCAGCACGCCCGGCAAGCCGATCTTCTTCATCCGCTTCAGCATCGGGCCGCCAGCCGTCTCGGCCAGGTCCCGCAGCACACGCTCGTAAACGCCACTGCCGCGGCTGACGGGGCAGAAGTCCTTGAGGGCGTCCTCGTCGATGTGCCCGCCCCGCGCGGCCGACTTCATGGGGCGGTAGTCCTTAACATGGATCCACCCGAGGCCCGCCTTCATCGCCTCGTACTCGGCGAACGATTCGTCGGGCGAGTAGCCTTGCGCCAGCAGGTTGCCGGCGTCATAGATCAGAACCATCGCCGGGTGGTTCACTTGCTTATGGATCTGCTGCAAGAGCTGTCCGGTCTGGCCAACGAGGTTAGCCTCGACTTCCAGTCCAAAGACCAAGTCGGCGGCGGCGCACGCCTCGGTAATCTGTCCGAGCTGATCGACTACCTGCGCCAAGTGATCACCTGGCTCGGTCCCTTTGGGGTGATAGTAAGAGAAGCCTCGAACGAGCTTGGTCCCCACACCGGCAGCGATGTCACACGCCTTGGCGACATCCTGCTTGAGGTACTTGGGGAACGGGATGTACTGGTTGGAGGTGCCGTCCTCGACATCGAGGAGCTTGACTTTGCCGATCGGCGAGCCGAGCGTCGCGACCTCGAGGCCGAAGTCGTCGAGCCGCTGGCGGACCTGCTTGACCTCTTTCTTCGTAAGGGCCATTGCGTTCTTGACGCCGTCACCCAGGTCGACGAACCGCAACGAACATCGCCGCAGGCCGATGGCCGCCATCGCCGCCAGCTCTTCGCCGATCAGCTTCGTCGCGGAGGCTTCGTCGGCGAAACCACTAAGAAGGAACGGTGGGAGCGTGGCCATCGGCAGATTCGTTTGCGGGGCGGGAGCTAGTGAAGAAGCGGCGATAAGCCGGCTAGTTTCGCCAACCCGTCGGACGGCGTCTACCGGCGCCGACAGCCTTCTCTCAAGGCCCCCGTGCGTGTAGGATAAGGTGTCGGCCGTGTCACGGCGGCCGGGGCTATCCTGGGGGCGAACTGGGTTCGACCGGGTTGTCGAAGCGTGAGTGGCGTGTCGTGGTTGATCGGTGGCCCACGTAAAAAGCCGATCACACACCTTCAATTGCCGAAGGTAACTACGCTCTCGCTGCCTAGTTTAGGCTAGTTCCAGCGACGTAGCCTGGTCGCTCGCCGGAAGCTTCCAACGCAACGTATAACCCCCTCCGGACCGCTGTGATTCACCGCCCAGTACGGTCACAGTTAAAAAAGTTCTGAGCTAGTGCGGCGGTAGCCGGGTCCGTGAGGGCGCCCGCCGTGCGAAATCAAATCCACGGGACACACACGTAGAAGCTCCCGTGGAGCGATCGCGGGACGCGGGTTCGATTCCCGCCGCCTCCACTTTCTTCACCGGTTGTCCCCTTCAGGGCCAACCGGTTTTTTTGCGCTGTGACATCGCTGCGTTTGACATCGATGTAATGCCACACGCCGTTGGATCACCGCGCGCCGGTCATCTTGGCGAGACGCGGATCTCTTCGTCGGTCGCCGAGACGTCCAGGCCGGCCGCTTCACCGATGGCGGCGAGGAGCTCTTCAAGCGTCGCCTGACGCACCTCAAAGCTGGCGCGCTGATTGGGATCGTTAAGGGCGTCGGAAACGCGCAGTTGGCGTCCCAGTTGATTGGCAAGCTGTCGCAGGACCGGCACGACCGGTTGTTCCACGACGCGAATCGAGTAACGGCTTTCGCCAACGACGCCGTCGTCCGACTTCAGCAGCGAGGCGAGCGACGCCGGCGGCTCTTGGGACGCCGCCTCGAGGGGCTCGAGCCGGATCGTGTTGGCGTCGCTGGCGTCGCGGGTCCAGCGGAGTCCGAAGCCGAGGGCGACGAGCGTGAGGCGGTCGCCCGCGGCGAGCCGGGGCGTCGATCCGGCCGGCCAGAGGTCGTGCGGGATCGCCTCGGGGTTAGCGAGCTGACAGCCCGCCTCGGCGGCGATCTGTTCGACGAGTTGTTTTGGCGACGTGAGCCGGGGCCAGTCCATCTTGTTGGCGCGTCGCATCCCGCGGGGCGCGCCTTGGCGCCACTGCTCGGCTAAGCGGGGCAGGGCGGCGGCCGCGTCGGCAGGTCCGACGTAAACGATCCCGTCGATCGCCGCGACGCCGAGCCCGGCCTCAGCGGCGATCGCGTCGAGCAGCGCTGCGATCGGCTCGCCGTTCGACGAGAGATCGATCGTCGTGCGGGGGTCCGTACGGCGATCGATCCAGAGGGGCGTCGCGGTCTCCGCCGCGAAGCGTCGCAACGCGTCGCGCGTGGGGACGTCGCGCCAGTGCAGCGTTGCCGGCGTCGCTAGCCGTCGCAGCAAGAGCACGGACGGTTGCTGGGCGGCCGCTACGGGGGCGAGTAGCAGCGACAGCGTCGCCAGCCTAACGAGGCGACGCAGCGGCTCGCCGCACAGACGCTTTGCCCCGTCCAATGTCAAGCGAAAACTGGTCAAGTCGATCGCCTTTCGTGCGGTCACTTCTTTTTGATTGAGCGGATCGCTGACCTGATTAAACTCGGGACTGCAGGAGAGGTCACGCCCCTGTGGGACCTCGCCAGACGGCTTGCGGCCCCGCGCCCCTGACCGAACTCGTAGCGGCACGAAGCAAGGCCCAACCAATCCGACGGCGAGCAGTGAGCGTTGGATCGCTTGCCGAGCCCGAACGCCAAGAACCGAAAGGCTTCGATCCGTGGAAGACCGATCCCTCCAGCCGCCACTGATCGTCGCCGCCTACGAGCGGTACCTGCACGATCAAGACTCGGCGACTTTCATCAAAGAAGTCGCGGGCGCCTACACGTGCCCGACGCTTGAGCGCTTGGCCCAGATGTCGGATCGAGCCGGCCGCCGCGCGGCGGTGTTGGCGCTGGGCTTCATGGGAGATTACGGTTCGAACTCCGTTGTCGGCCGCGCATTGACCGACCGCGACCGCGGTGTCCGGACGATCGCCGAGAACGCCGTCCAAGACCTGTGGCGCCGCGTCGGCAGTCGCGAGCAGCGGTTGACGCTCCGCTGCATCGAGCGGATGAACCTGACGAAGCGCTACGACGAAGCGATCCGGATGGCGACCGACCTGATCCACGAGTCGCCCTGGATCGCCGAGGCGTGGCGGCAACGGGGGGCGGCGCACTTCCACCTCTCGCAGTACGAGGCCGCGATCCGCAACTGCCATCAGGCGTTGGAGATCAACCCGTACCACTTCGCCGCCGCCGCCGGCATCGGCCAGTGCTACCTGATGCAGGACAACCCGGTGGCGGCGCTCGACTCGTTCCGGCGGGCGTTGCGATTGAACCCCGGCTTGGAAGATGTCCGCGCCGAGGTCATCAAGCTCCAGCGTTCGATGCGCGACGAGTAAGGTAAAAGCCGCCCCGATCGAATCGCCCCGCCTCTAGCGGATAAACGCCGCGTCGGCGGGTAGCGAAGCAACCCGCTGGGCGCCTTGGGCGTAGGCGGTTGGGTTGCTCCAGAACTTCTCGAGCGTCTGCTCGTTCGAGAACATGTAGAAGCGGCCCTCGAACTCGACGGCGAATTCACGCACGCCCGGCACGCTCTGGCGTTGGTCCACCGCGGCGACGGGGTCCGAGCCGGCCAGCACCGGGCTGTAGGCGTCCGGCTTGCTCAAGAAGGCCTGCTGCGCTTCCTGGCTGGCGAATAGGTAGGTGCGTCCCTCGTGGATGGCGCCCCAGCGGACGTCTCCCTTCGCCCAACGCCATTCATTCTTCATCGTGACGGGGCAGTAGCCGTCGAAGCCCAGGGCGGGGCTCCCCTGCGGCAGCGCCGGCGTCGTCTTGGCCATGACCGGCTCGACCTGCTGGCGTGGCTGCTGGGCCACGGGCGCCGGGGCTACCGGCTGTTGCGGCGCGGCGGCGTACTGGTTGGCTTGCGGCGCGGCGGCTTGCTGAGCCGCGGTCGTCGGAGGCGTCGCCGTTGTCGGCTGACTGGCGTACGGATTGCTCGCCATGGTGGTCGCCGGAGCGGCCGCGGCGGGGCGGTTGAACGATGCGTAGGCAGGGTTCGCCTGCGAATCGCCGGGGCCGGCGTTGGTGGGCGTCGTGGTCGCGTTCGACTGGAAAGCCGACCCGGAATCGGGCGCGCCGGCGGTCGCCGCGGCGTACGCCTGCCCTGACTGCGTGTGGTAATAGGCCGCGACCTGGGTGGTCGCGCTGATGTACTCCATCGGGGTCGCCGGGCTGACGAACGACTGGACTACCTGCCCCTGCGGCGTGACGACCACGTCGGTCGGCACACGGGTGACGCCGTAGGCCTGAGCGAGCTGCTGCGCTTCGTTCGCGTTGACCTTGACCGGGACGAACTCGTTACTGACCGCCATGCCGACCTGCGGCTGGTTGAAAACGCGGGCGTCGAGCAGCTTGCACGGGCCGCAGCTTTCGGTCCAGAAGTGAACCAGCAACAACTTGCCGGTCTGCTGGGCTTCGGCGCGGGCCGCCTGGTAGTCGGACCGCCAAGGCATTCCCTCGGATTGGGCCAGGGTGGAGGTCACGCCGAGCGCGACCAACCAAAGAGCGACCGAGTTGCAAACCAAAGCACGCATGGCGGAGACCCCAGGACGGGCGATTTCGTAGAAAAACAGGAGGGCACGGCTGACTCGACGGTGAGCTTGAGCCGATCCGCGCCTAGTCTGTACATCGGCCGCTGGCGGGCCGGTCTTTGTGCGATTTCGACGGATTGTTCGGGGTTTTCGGATTGGGAGGATCGTGCTGACGGCGCGTCGCTCCCCCCGGCGAAGGGGCAAAAGTGCTGACTCTTGCGCTTGACAGGCCTGCATTGGGGGGGAATACTCCCGGAAGTGACGCGTCCCGAGTGCTTCCGCCTCGTTGCGACGGAAGACGGTTTCCCTTGCGTTCGGTTTCCTTTGCAAGGGTCGCCGGGATACCCCCCGCCAGTCCGTATTGACTGGTGGATTGTCGCTCTCCCCGCTTCAGCCCGGTTATTGTGGCGAAATAGGCCAAGCTTCTTCGTAAGCTGCCTTGCCTTGACCGTGTGCCGGGACGATGAGAGCAACCGACTCGCGTGCGTCACGACCGAGTGGCCTTCTTGGCCCGGTGGCGATACTCTCCGAGTGTCTTCGCTGGAACTCCATGGAGAGTCCGCCCAAGAGAATCGTTCGAGTCGGGTCCTCTCGGGGCCCAAGCTAGCTCGCGGCGAGCACCAACGCTTGCCGTATCGGAAGCGTTCGGTTACCACACCAGTACCTCGGCGCGTGCCGACTTGTTGGAGAACCGTCGCTGCGAGAGTCGGTGAGGTCCAGTTGGCTGCGTTCCCTTTTGGGTGACGTGGCTCCGGTGGTCCAACCGAGCTTGTTCTTTCGTAACGCCCGGCCCGTTGTTTCGCGGACCCGATGGATTGGTTTCCTGAGTGGTTGAAAGTTGCGAGGCGGTCCGGCCGGACAGCTACTACCAGATCTTTGGGGCGTCCCCTAGAACGGCGTGACGTCGCGTTTGACCGTCACGTTCTTAGTAGGAACGCACGATCCCAAAGGCCGCTTGCTTCGTAGGAGAACCGGCAGGACGCCTGCTCCGTCTGTGGAATTGTCCACGAGCCCTTTAAGACACCGTGAGTTTCGTTTCGAAACGATTCTCACTACCGCCAGCACAGGATGCCGCTGGGCGAACCCTTCGCTAGGCCGACCGACGCCGCCTCGATAGCGCAACCGGACGCCTTCTGACGCGAAACGAATCGCCCCCACCGTCTCAAATTGACGTCTTTCTGCACCGCGGCCGCGTTCGGCCGCGATCTCCCCCCACGGCGATCTTTCAAGAAGAAAAAAGTCGACTCCTCCGACGCAACGTTTGACCCCGATCGCCCTTGGTGGCGAGGCAGTCAGGCGGGCGTCTCCTTTGAAGTGTTTCCCCCCTTATGGCGATGGCGAGTAAGAAGCGATCTGGCGGCCGATTCCGCGGCCGGAATAACAACCAGAACAACAATCAAAACAACAACCAGGGCGGCGGCCAGAACAACGGCCGCGGCGGGTACCGTGGCGGGCGTGGTCAACGCCGCCGGGGTGGCGGCCAAGGTGGCGGCTACGACCAGCAGAACGACCAGGAAGGCGACTTCCAGGTTTCTGCCGACCTGGTCCCCGCTTCGGGCGTGCTGGAGATGCACCCCAACGGCTACGGCTTCCTCCGTGACCCCTCGACAAACTTCGTCCGCGAACGGACCGACCCGTTCGTCCCCGGGACGATCATCGAGAAGTACGGCCTCCGCGAGGGAATCCTCCTCAGCGGCATGGTGCAGCAGCAACGCCGCGACCAAGGCCCGCGGATGCGCGAGTTGCTGGATGTCGAAGGCTTGACGCCGGACGATTATCTCTCGGTCAAGGCGTTCGACAGCCTGACGCCGATCACTCCGCAGGAGTGGTACCGACTCGAGACGGGCGCCGAGCCCCTCACCACCCGTGTGATGGACCTCCTCTGCCCGCTCGGCAAGGGCCAACGGGCGTTGCTCGTGGCTCCGCCGCGGACCGGCAAGACCGTGCTGACGCAACACATCAGCAACGCGATCGCCGAGAACTACCCGTACGTGAACCTCATCGTGCTGCTCATCGACGAGCGGCCGGAGGAAGTCACCGACATGCGACGCAGCGTCAACGGCGAGGTGCTCGCGAGCAGCCTCGACTGCGACGTCGAATCGCACGTCCGCCTCGCTCAACTCACGATCGAGCGTTGCAAGCGCCTCGCCGAGATGGGCAAGGACGTCTTCCTGCTGATGGACTCCATCACACGGTTGGCGCGGGCCTTCAACAAGTGGGTCGGCAACACGGGCCGCACCATGTCGGGCGGCGTCGACATCAAGGCGATGGACATCCCCAAGAAGCTCTTCGCGACCGCCCGGGCGTTCGAGGAGGGGGGCTCGCTGACCGTCGTCGGCACCGCGCTGATCGACACCGGCAGCCGGATGGACGACCTGATCTTCCAGGAGTTCAAGGGGACCGGCAACATGGAGGTCGTCCTCGACCGCCGTCTCTCCGACCGCCGCATCTGGCCGTCGATCGACATCGATCAGTCGGGCACCCGCCGGGAAGAGAAGCTCCTCCCGCCAGAGATGCTGCACGCCGCGACGATGCTCCGCCGCACGCTCAGCACGATGCACCCGATCGACGCCATGGAGCAACTCACGACGAGGCTCGGTAAGTTCAAGACCAACGAAGAGTTCATCGCCTTGATCCAAGGCGCCCGGGTGATGGACTGATTCGCTGGCGGCTGACACCGACGCTTCGCTTCGGCTAGAATCCCGCCCGCGAGCGGGAACTCGCCCAAGGCGAGGCGAGATCTTGGCGAAGCCAAGTCGAGACCGCCCAGGCAGCGTTTGGTTCCGGCTCCGCTCGGCTAACACCGAGACGTCGCTTCGGCTAGAATTCCGCCCGCGAGCGGAAGCTCGCCCAAGGCGAGGCGAGATCTTGGCGAAGCCAAGGCGAGACCGCCCAGAAAACGGAGGGTAGGCGAATTGGCTAGCGGCCTGATTGGAATTCAGGTGCCGGGCAACCGGTTGCGGGTTCGAGTCCCGTGCCCTCCGCTGACTGAACAACACGAAGGGCGGCTCCGAAAGGGGCCGCCCTTCGTCGTTTTTTCGCGATGAGACTTGGCGTCATTCGGGCCGAAATGACCATCCCTCAGGTCCTCATGCGGCCATCCTCTTTTCTGACAGAGGGGCCGTTTCGCCGGCACTCTTGGGTGGGCTGGCCGCGTTAGTTTGACAGTTTTGCCGCCTGTGATTATCACGGCGATAGCCGTTTTCTCTTCGCGGCGGCGGCCCGTGGTGCGTTTCTGGGCGGGACCGGCGCCGCGGCCGCGTCACGCCAAGCCCCTCAGGCGCTCCTCGATGGACCCGTTTCGCGCCGTCCGGCGGCTGTTGTCTCGCGCCCGGCAAGACTGGGAAGAAGCGGTCGAGGGGCTGTTCGCCCGGCCGGCCCGCCCGCCGGGGCCGCGACCTCTGCGGATCATGCGGCTCGAGCGCCGGCGCGTCCTTAGCGCCGACTTTACGCTCACCGCGTCGGGACTAGTTCTCAGCGGCTTCGACGGCGCCGATGGCGACACGCTGGCGATCACCCAGCAAGACGACGCCTACCAGTTCACCAACTCGGGTGGGTGGGAGCAGCCCCCGGTCGAGCAGTTGCCCGTGGGGGTCGCGATCGAGGGGAACACCCTCTCGATCGACCGCGGCTTGCTGGCGTCGCTCGACGACGGCCTGGTGGTGCAGAACGACCTGGGGCGGCCGCTCGACGTCCGCTTCGGTGACGTCGATTTCTCAGCACTCTCCGGGCCCGTCACACTGGTCGGACCGTCCGCGGTTGGGCAACAGCAGCCGTTCGCGTTGCTCACAGCTCCGTCCGACGGCTTCCGCCTCGCGGTGGCGCCCTCCGGGACGGTGATGTCGAGCATCAGCGTTTCGGGCGACATCGAAGTCCTTGCGTTCGGCTCGATCACCGACGCCCCCGGCACCCAGATTAACGTGACGGGGAACGCCACGTTCATCTCTCGCGCTGCGAGTCCGGCGGGCGATTTCAACGGCGACCGCTTCGTCAACGACGGCGACTACGCTCTTTGGGCGTCCGCGTACGGGATGACAACGGGCGCGTCGAAATACGACGGCGATGCGAACGGCGATGGCCGAGTCGACGCCGCCGACTACACGGTCTGGCGGGATACGGTGGGGCAACTCGGCCAAGGGGGCATCCAACTCGCCGATACGCCGGGTGACCGCCTCGTGATCGGCGGCGTTGCGACCTTCGACGCGGCCGAGCCGGCGGGCGTCCACGATGTGCTGATCGGTGGCGAGGGGTGGACCGAGTTTGGCTCCATCAACGCCTATGGAGCCAACGTGTTGATTTCAGAAGATGCGACGCTTGAAGACGTTGCGAACGGGTCGCCGACCACCATCGTGGGCACGATCGAGGCGTACAACCTCAGTCTCACCACGGCGGGCCAGATCGAGGTCGGCGCCGGCGCGCGGATTGTGGTTGAGAGCGACGCCTCGTTGACCTCGTCGTACGCCGACTTCCGCGCGGATTTCAACGGCGACCAAGTCATTGACGCCGCCGACTACGCCATCTGGGAAGCGTCGGGCGTGATCGCTTCGGGCGCCATGCGTTCTGACGGCGACGCCAACGGCGACGGCGCCGTCAACGGCGCCGACTATGTGATCTGGCGTGACGACGCGGTGGTGTTTGGTGGAATCGTTGACCCGGCCATGGCCGCCCGCGGCGGAATCCACGTCGCCGGACAACTCGAGGCGGGCGGATTGGTTTCGCTCGTCGCAACCGGTGGGGAGGCGCCTGAGGACCGCTTTGAGATTGCGGTCGACGATGCGGCGACGGCGAACTTCGGCAGCCTCAAGGCAATCGGTGGCGCCGTCACCGTTTACGAAGACGGCGGTACGTTCAAGCCGCACCGCGACGGCTCACAAGCGGGCACGCACCTTGACAGTGTGACGGCGCAGCAACTGCGGCTGGTGTCGGCTGGCCCGATTACGGACCGTGCGGGGGCGGAAATGACGGTCGGCGGCGGCGAGTCGGTTGGTCTTGCCCCGGACGCGACCTTTATCGTCTCGGATGCCGCGCTGATCGCCGATGGCGGACTCGTGCAGGCGATTGTGCTCGCCGATCAAACGACAGGCAGCGTCCGCATCGAAGGCGTCGCGACCTTTATCGTCGAGCCAGTTGCTACCGCGTCGCCTCTGTATGACGGGCCGAAGGGGATCGACGTTGGCGTCGCCGCCAACGGTGCGCCCGCCGTCGCGTTGTTCAATGCGGGTAGCCTGCGGTTCTCGGCGCCGGGGGCGTCGGTGCGCATCGCGGAGGACAGCGACACGGTCTTGGCCGGTTGGGGCGTCTCGACGGAGGCGTTCGCCGCGATCACCGCCTCGCCGATTGCGAGCACCGCCCAAACGCTGGAGCTGTACTCCGCCGGCGGGATTACTGACGACTCCAACGCCGTGGTCATCGTCACGGGCGTCGCGGCCGACGGCAGTCCCCAAACGGACCCCACCGCGAATGCGACGTTTTTCGCTAGCGGGGTCATCAACCTAGCGAACGAAGGACCTAACAACACGCTTTCGGTCGACGGATTGGCGACCTTTGTGACGACCCTTGGGATTTCACGGCCTGGGTTGCTGCTTGGTGTTACGCCTTCCTCGACACCTGCAGAAGCCGATTTGAATTTCGGCCGCCTTCGATTTTACGCCCCGGGCACCGGCGTCACGATCGCCGAGGATAGCGGCGTGCTGTTGGCGGGCTGGGACGCCGACCCGCTGTCCCCAATCGTCGTGGGAATCGCGCCGACGATGAGTCGAGCGCTCAATTTAGAACTCGCTTCAGCGGGTTCAATACGCGACGAATCGACGTCGGACCTTCGCGTTGGCGCCCGCGGTGGATCCGCTACGTTTGTCGCCGCGGAAGACATCGTCCTCGTCGATGGTGGCGCTGGCAATTCTTTGATCGTTGCGGACTCGGCGACCTTTGTTGCCGGACTCGGACGCACCCTGACGGTTGGCGTCATTCCGACTGGCATGGCCGCCGCGGGCGTCTTCGAGTCAGGGTCCCTACGCTTCGCCGCGCCGGGTGGCCTAGCTCGCATCGCGGAGGACGGAGCCACCATTTTGGCGGGTTGGCCGATGGGATCGACGTCGGCTTTGATCGCCACGCCGCCGATGGCGAACGAAGCGCGGACCATCGAGATTACCTCCAGCGGCGCTATCACCGACGCGGTCGATGCGGTCGTGCTGGCGACCGGCCGCAACGCCACGGGCGACCGCGTCTACGACCCCACCGCTTCGGCGAGCTTCGTGAGCGGGTCGTCCATCACGCTCGCCGATCAGGCGGCGAACAACAAGCTCATCGTCGATGGTCGGACGACTTTCGTGGCGTCAGCCGGCGTGTCGGTTGGCGTGACGAACGCAACCACCGTGGCCGCCGCGGAGTTCGTCGCGGGGAGCCTCCGCTTTTCCGCGCCCGGCGCCGCGGTGCGGATCGCCGAGGATGCGGACGCGACCTTCAAAGAAGTCGCCTACACCGAAACCCCCGGCACGCATCTTGCTGGCTGGACGGGACCCGTGGCGTCGCAACAGCTCGCCTCGCCGCCCTCCCGCAGTTTGTCGCAGTCGCTTGAAATCGTCTCGGACGGTCCCCTCACGGACGCGGCCGACGCCATTATCGAAGTGACCGGTGACGCCGGCTTCCGGGTGACGGGCGAGGATTCTCTTCCCCCGAACACGGCGGCGATCGACCTCGCCAATGGCGGCGGGTCGAATCAACTCCTCGTGACGGGCGCCGCGACGTTCGTCTCTGCAGGCGGCCTGTTGGTCGATATCCGAGTCGGCGTCGATACGTCCGGCGCGGCGGCGGCAGCGACGTTCAACGCCGGCACACTTCGATTCCATGCGATCGAAGGCGACGTCTTCGTCGCGGAGGATAGCCCGGCGGTGCTTGGCTCATGGAACAACTTGAACATCGGGCTGATTCGGACGGCAGCAATCAGCGACCTGAGCTGGGCAGGATCGTTCGAGTTGCTGGCGACCGGATCGATCACCGACGCCGACACCGCGATGCTGCGTGTGAGGGACGCGACGTTCGTTTCACAAGGAGGGGTGTCGGGCGATCCCTGGCGGATCAACGTCGCGGACACCGCAAGCAGCCGGATTGTCGTTGAAGGAGTCGCCACCTTTGTCGTGCAAACGCAAGGGAAGGGCGTCAGCGTTGGCGTCAACAGTGGGGGCACGCCCACCGAAGGCGCCTTCTCTGCAGGCTCGATTCGTTTTTCAGCTCCCACCGGCGACGTTCGTGTTGCCGAGGCCCGTACGGTGACCCTCGGGGGTGGGACCTATGGCCTGAATCCTGGGACGGTGCTCGCCGGTTGGCCCGCGACAGGTCTGTCACCCCTGATTGGCTCGCCGACACCGACCGAAAGTTCGGCGCGCTCGCTCGATCTCGTTTCCGTCGGATCGATCACCGACGCGATCGACGCCCGGGTGGCGATCACCGAAAACGCCGCCTTGCTTGTCAGGGAGGCGGCGAACGTCGGCGTCGGCGGCACGGCGATCCGGCTCGCGGACGACAACACGGCCGGTTCTCCCAATTCGTTCCTCGTCGGGGGCGACGCATCCTTCATTTCGCAGGGGGCGTGGGGCATGGACCTAGGAGTCGTTGCCACTACCGGCGCGCCGGCTGCGGCGACATTCCAGACCGGGGCGATCCGCTTCTCGAACACCGGCGGCCTCATCCGGATCGCGGAAGACAACGGCGTCCAACTAGCCGAGTGGAGCGATCTGACGGGCGGCGTCCTTGGGCAATCGGCGGGTCTGGTTCAGAGCTCGGCTGGCGCTCTCGAAGTCGCCGCCGCGGGAGCGATCATCGACGAGCCCGGCGCCGCGGTGGTTGTCCTCAACGACGCGACGTTCCGGGTTCTTGCCATTGCAGGGGTCTCAGGTAACAAGGCGATCCAGCTGGCGGACAGCGGAGCCGCGAATCGCTTGGTCGTGAACGGGCTGGCGACCTTCGAGGTCGTGCAAACGGCGACCAACCCCAACGCTAAGGGGATCGACGTCGGCGTGATCGAAAGTGGCGCTCCGGCCAACGCGACATTTACGGCCGGCTCGCTCCGCTTCCGCGCGCCGGGCGGCATGGTGCGGATCGCCGAGGACAACGGCACGCTTCTCACCAACACGACGGGCGACGCCAGTCTGGCCGACGAGCTGTTGCTGCAAACCAACGGCGTCATCACCGACTCGCCAACCGCCAACTTGCAAATAACGGGCGACGCGACGTTCCGTGTCCTCGCCACCGGCGACCTTTCCAACACGGTGGTGATTGTTCTCGCCAATGCGGGGTCGGCCAATCAATTGCTTGTTGACGGCGTCGCGTCGTTCGAGGTCGTGCAGCCGGGCGCCAAGGGAGTCGATGTCGGCGTCGCCGAGACGGGCGCCCCCGCAGCGGCGATTTTCCAGGCCGGGTCGCTCCGCTTTCAGGTCGATGGCGGAAGGGCACGATTCGCGGAGGACAACGACACGATGGTCGCCAGTGGCCAGAGTTTGGCAAGCGACCTTGAGTTGTTCGCCATCGGCTCGATTGGCGACGACGACGACGCCACAACTACCATTGAGAATACGGTCGCCTTGAACGCTTTCGCGACAGGTGACGACGCGCCGCTGGGCGACGTGGTGCTCGGCGACGGACCGGCAAAGTTCTCGATCACCAACACGCAAATCTTCGACGACGCCCAGTACCTGGCAGTCCGTGCGAACAGCGTTTCGGTCGAGGCCGACTCGGCAATCAACGTTCTGACCGGTTCGGAGGCGCTGCCGAATTTGGCGGGCTACGGGCAGTTTGCGGGCGTGTTTTATCTGTCGGCGAAGAACGCCGTTTCGCAAGTGAACCGGGGCGAGCTGACTCCGCTGTCGGCCTCCCACGTTTCGGTAGCTTCGGACAACAGCGCGGTGTTGCTGCGGTTGCTCGAGGTGACGAGCACCGACGGCGCCCCGAACCTGCAGATCAAGGCGGGCGCTCCCGAGTCGATCGGTAGCCCGCTGGCGGCGGGAGGGACGATCTCGGACCGCTTCGAAGTCGCCGCGATCCCGACGCCGAACAACTCGGTGGTCACGCCGGTGATCGTCGAGATCGACAGCCCTGTGGACGGCAGCCGGCCCGATCAGGCGCCACGAAACCCCGACCGCGGTCGGCCCGTACCCGCCGGCACGACGCCGCGCACCGATCGCGGCTTTGAGGACTTGCTCACGTCGACCGGGGACAACGCCCAGCTGTTCGAAACTCGCAGCGACGGCACGAACGCCAACACCGGCGTCGCGGTCGCGCGGACCATCGACGACGCTTACTCGGCGATCGTCATCGTCACTGGCGACGTGGTGGTAGGCGACGTCGCCGACCCGGCGGGCCGAGCGGTCGACGCCGACGCGGCCCGTGGCTTTGTTGTCGATGAGGTCGGCAACGCTTACTTGGCGACGCAGGACGGCGGCGACGTGCTCTTCACCAACCGCGGCCGGCAGGGCGATGATTCGCCCGACGCGACCGTCGTGCAGATGGCGGGGGGCGTCTTCACCGCTGTCGCCGCCGGGGCGTTGACGATCGACACCGTCGAGCCCGACCAGCAAGGTTCCGAGTCGGTCGTCTACCGCACGACCAAGTTGCAGAGCAAGACGGGCGTCGTGACGAGCGTCGCGGCGCAGGACGGCGTCGACTCGTACGGCCCGCGGGCGATCCTCGACCCCTCGAGCGAACGGGCCAACGCGGCGACCACCGGCCTCGTGCGGGCCGACCAAGACTTCGAGCAACGGCTGACGCTCGCCCTCGGCTCGCGCGGCGAAGATAACTTGCTGGTCGAGATCGAGTGGGCCGACGTGGCCGACATCCGCGAGGCGAGCGAGGCGAACCCGCGTGACCTGCCGCGCGACCCGAACGGACCGGTCAACGAGGTCGGTTCGACCAGCGTCCCCGGTACGACCGAGCACGCCGACCTGACCCAGGTCGTTCGCAATGAGATCGAATCGAACGTCGCCGATCCCGACGTGACCGGCTACGAGTACCAGCAGCTCGAGGGGGAGTTCCGCGTCGGCACGCTGCGGCACCTCTACTCGCGCGAGTTCGTGCCCAGCAACCCCGCGCAAGACACGCTGCCGACGACCGTCCGCGTTTACAACGACCCGGCGATCAACCTCTACGACCAGGGGGGCGCCCGCGATCTCAACAGCGCAAGCTTCGTGATCGCCCCGCGGATCATCACGCTGCCCCCTCCGGGGTACTTCCTCATTTCGCAGCCGGACTTGCCGCAAGAGTACGAGCCGGTGACGACGCCGGTCGCCCGGAGCGAACCGACAGCGACGGGACAACAAACTAGCGTCGATATCGGGAAGGCCGCCGTCGCCTCGACCGCCGAAGAGGTGCTCTACGGCCGGGTCGATAGCGACAACGAGTGGCTCACCGACATCCCGGGCGAGTCGTGGCCCCAGTCTCGCGACGATGCCGAGGGGAACTTCTTGCGAGAGATCCGCGACGAGATCGACGACGGGCCCTACTCCGAGGGCCGTTACATCATCAAGGTGGTGACGCCCCGGAGCGAACAACTGCTCGAAGAGTGGGTGAAGGGGGACGACGGGGAGTCGGAAGCGGCCGCCACGCCGGTGGATGCGATCGACGTCCCGGTTGACCCAGTCGCCCCAGAGGGCCCGATTGACGGAGCCGATGGGAACGCCGTCGGCGATCCCGTGGACGCCGCGGCGCCGCTGATCCAGCCGGTCGACAGCCCGCTCGGGGCTGACTTGACCGGTGGCGCCGAACGTAGGGCCGCCGGCAACGCCGCTTTTGCCGCGATGGCCGCGGTTGGCGTCTGGCGGCGTCGCCTCGATCAGACCGGACCGTTTACACTGGACGCCGATGGCGTGGCGTTTACTCGATTGAAACGACAGCGGCGGAAGCACGGCGGCTAGCGAGCCGCCGGCCCTCCGTGGCGAGGGCCCAAGAGTCGATGACGGAAGTCGATGCGTTCCTTGACGACCTCGACCGTCTCGCCGCGACATCGGCGACTGACGCTCCCGCGGCGTTCTATCGCCAGCTGCTCCCCGCCGCCGCCATGGCGCTCGGGAGCGACGCGGCGGAATGGTTCCCCCTGGCAAGTGGCGGCGACCTGCCGACACGCTGGCCGGCGCAACCCGGCAAAGCGACGCCGCTGATTGATTCCGAGCGCGTCGAACGGGTCCGCTTCGACGGAATCCCTCGCATCGTCGTTGGCGAAAATGGCGCCCCTGCCGTTGTGGCTCCTGTCGAGGGCGCCAGCGACGTCGTCGGCGTGCTGGCGATACGGCTTGGCGATGGCGCCGCGACTCCCGAACGGAGCGTTGAACTCGCCGCGGCTGTCGCCGAGATCGCTAGCCGCTACGAGCTCCGCCGCGAAGCGGACCGGGTGGCCGCCGCCCAGTCGCGGCTTGCCCGTGTCGAAAACCTGCTCGTCCGCTTGCACTCGCGGCGGGGACGTTCAGCCATCGCCCGTGAAGCGGCGGACCAAGGGCGCCTGCTCGCCGGCTGCGACCGGCTGACGGTGCTCGCTCCATCAGGCGGCGGTTGGCGGATCGTTGCGGTGAGTGGGGTCCAGCAGGTGAGTCGCCGCAGCGACGCGGCACGCCGCATCGAAAAGCTCACGCAGGCGGGCCTCGCGGCGGGCGAGCCGCTGGTGGTCCCCGTTCCGACCGGCGCCGAACCGCCTCCGCAGTTGGCCGAACAGGTCGACCGTTACTGCGACGCGGCGGGCGTCCGGGCTCTCCGCGTGCTGCCCTGCGAACCACCCGCCGAAGCCGACGAGGCGCCGAGCCGCCCCCGCCTGGCTCTGATGGCCGAGTGGTTCGACGAAGCGATCGATCCGGAGGCCGACGCCCTGCTCGCGGCGCTGGCCCGCCACCTCGGCGTCGCCTCCCAGCGCGACGGCGCCGGCGGCGGATGGCGCCTCGGTCGGACGGCGACGGCGCTCGTCCTGGCGGGGCTGCTTGCCGCGGGTGCAATCATCGCGATGGCGACGCCCGCCACGCTCTGGCTGCCGGTCGACGGCCGTTTCGAGCCGATTGACCACGCGCGGGTGTTTGCGCCGCTCGACGGCGTTGTCGAAGAGGTCCTCGTCAAACAGGCCGATCACGTCACCGTGGGCCAGCCCCTCGTTCGGCTCGCGTCACCCGACCTGCTGCTCAAGCAAGAAGAGGTGGCCGAGGCGATCGCGGCGACCGAGGCGGAGATCGCGTCGCTCGAGACCGAGAAACTGCGGGCGTCGCTGCCGGGCCGCAACGAAGACGCCGCCGACGCCACCACGCTCGCTAGCCGCGTTGCGGCGTTGCGCGAGGGGCTCGGCCATCAACAGCGTCAACGCGAATTACTCGAGGCCGAGGCGGCGAAACTCGTCGTCGCGAGCCCGCTGGAGGGCGACGTCGTCAGTTGGCGCCCCGACGATTACCTGGCGGACCGGCCGGTCCGGCGCGGGCAACGCCTGCTCGAGATCGCCGCCGAGGGGCGTTGGCGGATCGAGCTCGAGGCGCCCGACCACCGGACGGGGCCGCTGCTACGTGCCCACGAGATGGGCGAGCCGCTTCTCGTCGAGTACGTGGTGCGGGCCGACCCGGCTTCGACCCACACGGGCCGGGTGGCGTCGGTCGCTCCCTCGACCCACGCCGACGCCGAGGGGAGTCCGGTTGTGCGGGTTGTCGTGGACCCCGACGACGCCCCCCGGGCGAATCCTCGCAGCGGATTGGGGGTCTCGGCTAAGATCGATTGTGGTGAACACTCCCTGGCTTACGTCTGGCTGCATGAAGCGATCGAGGCAATCCGTCGTCGCTGGTTCTGAAGCGTGGCGTGCTTGCGCCGCGACGCTGGCGCTCGCTCTTTGCCTTTCATCGGCGTCGCTTGAAGCCGCCGAGGTCTCCGTCGCCTCGTCGATCCTCACCGTCTCCGAGACAGTGAAGGTCCCCGCCCCGGAAGCGGGCGTGCTCCGCGAGTTGTCGATCCACGAGGGCGCGCGGGTCCGACGGGGCGACCGCATCGGCGAGGTCGACGCCCGCGAACAGCAGCTGACCGCCGAAGTCATCGAGCAAGACCTCCTGCTGGCGCAGCGAGAGTCCGAGAGCGACGTCCGCGTCCGCCTCGCCGAGAAAGAAAACAAAGTCGCCGAGGCGGAGCTGATCCGCGCCACGTCGATCAACGCCGAGTTGCCAAACACGGTCTCAATCAAAGAGGTCGACCGCTTGCGGTTGGCGATGGAGCGGACCGAGCTTGAGATCGAGTTCGCCCGCTTCGAGCGCGACCTGCTGGGGGCGAAGCTCAAACGGATCGAGGCCGACTTGCGGCTGGCGCAGCACCGCGTCGAGCGGATGAGCGTGACGGCGCCGATCGCCGGCGTCGTCGCCGAGGTGTACCGCCATTCGGGCGAGTGGGTCGATGCGGGGGAACCCCTGGCGAGGCTCGTGCGGGTCGACCGCCTCCGCGCCGAGGGGTACGTCGGAATCGATGACGCCTTGTTGGGGTTGGTCAACCGGCCGGTGACGGTCGAAGCCGACCTGCCTAGCGGCGAGACCCTCCGCGCGACCGGCCGTGTGGTGTTCGTTAGCCCCGAGGCGGAGCCGGTCGACTCGAAGGTCCGCTTCTGGGCCGAGATCGACAACCGGGCGATGCGGCTGCGACCGGGGCTGACGGCGCGGGTCGTGATCCTCGACGCGCCGATCGAATCCGACGCCTTGTCGGTCAAGTAAAACCCCCCGCCGTCCCACCGAGCGATTCTGTGAATCGAGCCGCCTGGTTGACGAACGGCCGCCTCCGGGCGCGACGCGACCTGCTGCTGTCCGCCAGCGGCGAAGCGACCGTCGTCAAAGACCCGCTGTCGCTTGAGTACTTCCGGCTTGGCGACCGCGAGCGCTTCTTGCTAGAGACGCTCCGCGAGCCGATGACCATCGGCGAGCTCACACGCCGTTTCCAAGGGCGTTTCCCCAATGAACGGGCGACGGGCGCCCAAGTGCTGGGGTTCTGC
Organism: Botrimarina colliarenosi; assembly: GCF_007859955.1. GTDB lineage: Bacteria > Planctomycetota > Planctomycetia > Pirellulales > Lacipirellulaceae > Botrimarina > Botrimarina colliarenosi. Next base: position 424,634 of record NZ_SJPR01000004.1, on the reverse strand, counting down.
GCGTCGCTCTACGACTGCGATCTGCTGCAATCCGACCAGCCAAGTGCGGTCTCCGCCGCGACGCAACGCGCCGTTGGTCAGTCGCCCTGGTGGGCGCCGGCGCTCAATCCGCTGGCGATCCGGCTGCCTGGGTTCGACCCCACACGGCTCTTGCATTGGCTGACGCCTCTCGGGCGGCTCCTCTTCAGCCGTGGCTTCGCTGCGACCTTGTTGATCGCCGCGATCATGGTTGGCGTTACTCTGGTGGGACGTGCCGAGGAACTCGCCCTCGAACTCCGACGGCTGCTCGATCTCTTCGACCCCAGCCACGCCGCGCTGGCGGTCGCCGCGGTGGTGATCGCCAAGGCGTGGCACGAGTTGGGGCACGCGCTGGCTTGTCGGCGGATGGGGGCGGAGTGCCACGAGGTGGGCGTGCTTCTGCTGGCGCTGATGCCGTGTTTGTACTGCGACGCGTCGGACGCCTGGACCTTGCCGAGCCGATGGCGCCGGACGCTGGTGGCGCTCGCCGGGGTTTACTTTGAGTTGATCCTCTCCGTCGCCGCGGCGGCGGCGTGGCTAGTCCTGGCGCCGGGGCCGACGCGTGTGCTGGCGCTCTACCTGGTGGGGGTGGCGTCGGTCTCGACCCTCTTGGTGAACCTCAACCCGCTGCTTCGTTTCGATGGCTATTACGTGCTGGCCGACCTTTGGGGGGTCGCCAACCTGCACCAAGCGAGCCGCGAAACTCTCTGGGGTCCGGTGCGTCGCTGGATACGGGGCGAGATGCGCCCGCCCGAGCCCGCCCCCGCATCGCCTTGGCTGCTCGCGTTGTATGCCTTGGCGTCCACGGTTTACGGCTGGGGCCTGCTCGCCGTGATCTTGTGGGTGACGCACCTCGCGCTGACAGACGCCGGGTTCCGCGCCGCCGGCGATTTGGTCGTCGCGTTAACACTGACAGGGGTCGTCTTCGGGATGGTTCGAGCGCTCGCCGCCGTCACGCCAAAGGGGCCTCATGGCCGGGCGTTGGGGATCAGCCTACGACTCGGCGTGGCGGTCGTTCTGGGGCTGGTAGCGTTGTGGGGGATTGCATCGATTTCGTTCGATCAAACGCTCCACAGCGTCTGCCGGGTCGAGAGTCAGTCGTTCGCGGATGTCGTCGCCCGTAGCTCGGGCGTCTTGAGCCATCGCGTCCGGTACGGCGACGTCGTCGAGCCGGGCCAGCTGCTGGCGGAACTGGAAGACGCCGACGCGCGACTCCGGCGGCTCGAGCTGCTCGAACGCGAGGCGTCGCTCGAAGCACAGATCAACGGCCTTCGGACACGGTCGCAACGCGACGCCCGGTTGCTGGCGGAGATCGCCCGCCTTGAGCCAATGCGGTCGGAGACGCGGCGGCAGCTTCGGTCGCACGACGAGCTGACGGAACGCCGCCGTCTGCGGGCGCCGATCGCGGGGCGTGTCGATCCGCCGGCGCAGAGAACGGCGACTGCCGACGCCGAGACGCCTGACGGCGATCTCCCGACTTGGAGCGGCGCGCCGCTCGACCCGGCGAACGACGGTTGCTGGCTCGAAGCGGGCGAACCGTTGTGTCGCGTCGCCGGCGCGGGGGTTCGAGTCGTCCTGTTGCTCAGCGAAGACGATAGCGGTCTGGTGCGGCTCGGCGCGCCGGTCCGCGTGGCGCTCGATCGCGCGCCGGGGGAGACCTTCCAGGGGGAGGTCACCAGCGTGGCGTTGGCGGCGGCCGACGCCGACCTCGCCGACCCCGAGCGTCGTGTCGAGGAAGGGCTCCGTGGACCGCTAGAACGGGGCGCCACCTATCGGCTGACCGTCGAGCTGAGCGGCGACTCGTCGCCGTTGCTCCAGCCGGGGGCGATCGGTCAGGCCCGTGTTGTCACCGGGCGCGAAACGCTCGGCGGCTGGCTCGCCCGCTGGCTACGCCGGCTCGTTCGTCTGGCTTGAAGACGCAGAAAACAAGGCATTTAGAGGCGGTAACCCCCTCAGCCGACTAGACTGGGGAGCGGTCCCACCACGCCGCCAACGGTTCGTCGAAGAGACGTCACAATGATCCACTGCCCCCACTGCGACGCCGAGCTGACCGCCGAAACGCTCAAGGGGAGCAGCGACCTGTTCTGCCCTTCGTGTGGCGAGCCGCTCGCCACCGACTCGGACGATTTCGGTCTCTCGAGTCTCGGCGGGTCGCCCGCCGACCAGACCGCCCGGCCCGACGCGGGGGGCTCTTCGTCGAGCCTCGGCGGCTCGAGCTTCGCCAACTCGGGCTTCTCGGAGCTTGAGTCGGCTTCCGAGGATATCTCGGGCGACGAGCCGCGCGACGCCACGCTCCAGGCCTCGGACGGAGAGCCTTCAGAGGAAGCGTCCGACGACGATCCCCACGACGTCACGATCGCCTTCGGCGAGCGGTACGACGCCGGCGAAGAGTCCGAGGACCTCCTGCTGCTGAGTGATGACGAGGACGAATACGCCGACCTCGCCGCCCGCGACCCGGGCGAGAGCCTCAACGCGACCGTTGACTTCGGCAGTTTCGAGCGGCTCGATCGCGAAGCGGACGACGACTCGGGCGCCGACTTTACGATGGCGCTGGGGGGCAAAGAGCCGACGCCGCGTCCCGACAAGCCGGCGCCGAGCGACAGCGACGCCCCCGACCTGACCCAAATGGTGGGCAGGCCGGGAATACTCGATGGCGGTCGGCCTCAGCCCCCGTCGGACGCCACCTTGCCCGTCGACCCCAATCTCCTCGCGGCGGGCCTCTCCGATTCGGGCGCCTCGGGATCGAGCGATTCGGCTGGCGGCGACTCGGCCGGCGACCGGACCGAGTCTCCCAGCACCCACGCCGAGGGGGCGGGCTCGTCCGAGCGCGACTCAGCGACGCTGGCGTTCGACTCCGAGCGTCGCAGCGATCGGGTCAGCACACCGCAGCCACTCGACATCACGGGGCTTTCGAGCGGAGGCACGATTCCCCGTGGCCCGCTCGAAGAGGGACGCGGCTCGCAGCTCATGAAGCCGGGCGACTCGCAGATCGTCGGCGACGAGTCGGTCCGGCTGCGGGCGTTCATTCTCGCGGCGCCGGAGGGGGCCGATCCCTTCGGCATCGACTACGCCCTGGTCGGCGAGGCCGGCAAGGGGGGAATGGGCGTCGTCTACAAGGCCCGCCAGCAATCGCTCAACCGGCTGGTCGCGATCAAGCAGATCAAGTCGGACCTCGGCGCCAGCGTGTCGGACTGCAACAAGTTCATTAGCGAAGCGGTCATCACGGGCCAGCTAGAGCACCCTAATATCGCGCCGCTCCATGACCTGGGCCTCGCGGCCGACGGGTTGCCGTTCTATGCGATGAAGTTCGTCGAGGGCGCCGATTGGGAGGACTCGATCAAGGGGCTCAGCGAGGAGGAAAACCTCGCGATCTTGATTCAAGTGGCGCAGGCGATCGCGTTCGCCCACTCGAAGAACGTGCTGCACCGCGACCTCAAACCGGGCAACGTCCGCTTGGGGGCGTTCGGCGAGGTCCTGGTGATGGACTGGGGACTCGCGGCGCGGCTCGACGACGGGTCCGAGATCCAGCCCGCGGGGACGCCGATCTACATGCCGCCCGAGACGGCGTTGGAGTACCTCGACTACGCGAAGGGACGCGTTGTCGGACGCAAGGTCGAGTCGTCGCGGCGCCGCATGCCGGCGGGCACGTACTGCGACGTTTATCTGCTGGGGGCGTTGCTCTTCAAGATCGTCACCGGCCGGGCGCCGCATCGCGGCAAGACGACGTTCGAGTGCCTGAAGGCCGCCGCGAAGAACGAAATCGTCAAGGTCAAGCGCTCCAGCGAGCTGCTCGACATCGCTTACAAGGCGATGGCGACCGACCCCGAGAACCGCCACACGTCGGCCCTCGAGTTCATTGAGGCGATCAAGGCGTACCAGGCGCATGCGCAGAGCATTAAGATCGCACGCCGCGCTTCGCAAGAGCTCCGCTCCGCCGAGAAACTGGTCGAGTCGCCCAGCGCCGACGCGACCGAAGTCTACGCCTGCTACTCGCGCGCCCAGCACGGCTACCAAAACGCCCTGGAGTTGTGGAGCGAGAATAGCAAGGCGCGCCGCCGGCTTAAACGGACCCTGCGTAGCTTCGGTGAGGCGGCCTATCGCAACGGCGACTTCGACCTGGCGCTGTCGCTCCTCGACGACCCGACCGGTGAAGACGACGCCTTGCGGGCGTCGATCGTTAAGGATCAAAAGTCGCGGAAGTCGCGGCTCGCTTGGTTCAAAACACTGCAGTACGCCACGGCGGCGTCGCTGATGGTGGCGCTGGGGTTCATCGCGTATAGCGTCGTTCTGCGCCAAGACGCGATCAGCTTGACGGCCGACCTCGAGGACAAAACAAAACTTGTCCAGCAGCGTGAAGCCGAAGCGACGCAACTCGCGGCCGAGGCCGAGACGCAGCGAGGGATCGCCGAGGAACAGACCCTGATCGCCGCCGCCAAGACCGACGAGGCGGCGGCGAAGACGGTAGAAGTCGAGCGGCTTTCCAAGCTCGCGAGCAGCAAGGCGAAGGCCGCCGAAGAAGCGACCCTTTTGGCCGATGAGAAGCAGCAAGAAGCGGCCGACGCGATCCGCCTCGCCGAGGCAAAGTCGCAGGAGGCCCGTGAACAGTCTTACTACGCGGCGCTGGGACGCATCCGCGCCGTGCTGGCCGACAACGGCGTGTTCGCCGCTTGGAAGGAGATGCAGGCCACCCAGGATTCGATCCCGCAAGAGCGCACGGACGACCCGGAATGGGTGTCGCTGAGCCGACGCATCGACTGGCGGTCAGAAGCGACCGAGTTGGTAGGCGAAGCCGCCGCCGTGGGGCCCACGTACGCCGCGGTGTCGAGCGATGGGTCGACGCTCGTGACCGCCGCCAACGCCAAGGGGGGCCGGATTTTACTAACGGTTTACCGAGAGGGCGTCGCCGCGGGTCCGTTGACGGTTGAGGGTCCGCCGATAACGGAGTTGGCGATTGACGGCGCCGGTCGCTACGCCGCCCTTGTCGGGGGAGGGCTGCGTCTGCTGGACCTCCAAACGAGCGCCCCGATCGAGGTCATCGACGCCAAGCAGGCCGGCGACGCGGCGTGTGTCGCGTTCCACCCGAACCGCCCGGAGCTCCTGGTCGGCGACGCCAACTCGCGCGTCACCAGCTGGCGGCTCGAGGGCGCCACGCTGCGACTCAACCGGACCGACCCGGTGGTGAACGCCGGCTCGGTCACAGCCGTGGGGTACTCGCCCGACGGCCAACAGCGGTTCTCAGTGGACGATCGCGGGCGGATCGTCCTTTGGCGGACACAAGACTCAGGGACGCTCGACTCCCGCGAGACCTATTCCCACAGCGAAGTCGCTTCGGGTTCGCCCCATATCACGGGGGCCGTGATGTCGAGTGACGATCGCGGAAGGATCGCTTACGGTTGCGCCGACGGCGCGATTTACGAAGTGGCCGGCTGGTGGCCGGCAGAAGATCAGCCAGCGATCGTCATCGACGAGGCGACCGGCCAGCAACGCCCCGCAACGGCGTCGCGGCTCGACGGCAGTGGATTTCTCGACGCCCGGCCGACCCGTCTGACGGCGACGCACGCCGGCGCGGTTGAGCAGATCGCCTACGCCGAGGACGAGAGCGTCCTGCTGTCGGCTGGCGGCGATACGCTCCTCGTGCAGCGTTCTCCGACCCGGCTCGAGGGCGAGGCGACGAAGGTCGAGCGGCGTTACCACGACCAACGCGTGCTCTCGCTTGCCGTCACCGGCGACGGCCAAGCGGTCAGCAGCGACGAGGCCGGCCGCGTCGTGCGGTGGCGTGTACGCGTGGCGCCGGATCAGTACGCCGTCGATGGCGAGGCGACCTCCGGCGTCGTCGCCATGCGATTCGAACCGGGCGACGGCGGAGCCGGGACCCTGGCGGTCGCCGACGAAGCCGGCTTCGTGCGTCGCTGGGCGGATGTCGCCCTCCCTGCTCAGAGCGTGACGCAGTACGCCGGGCACGCCGACAACCGCGACATGCAGGCGTGGCGGATCGGCGGGACCGACCCCCAACTACTAACGGTTGCCGCCGATTCGCGGACTGTTCAAGACCTCGATGGCGTACCGCGATCGGTCGCGATCGCCCGGGCGTGCCTGTGGGACGGACAAACGGGTCTGCTGCGGCGATCCATCGATCTCGGCGAACGGCGAATCGTCGCCTACGACGACGAACGCCGACTTCTCTACGCCGCCTGCGCTGGCCGAAAAATCGACGCCCGCGACTCCCGGGCGGTCGCGATGGCGTTCTCGCTTGATGGCGGAGAGCCGATCCCGCTTTGGAATGAAAAAGCCCGGGTGTCGGCGATCGAGCCACTCCACGGGCAGACGCCGCGCGGCGCAACCGTCGCCGTTGGCTTGCGCGACGGCCAGGTTTTCTTGTGGGGCGCCGAAACGGGCCGAATTGAGTTGGTCCGCTCGTCCTTCCGACCCCATTGGCGGCCGATCCGCTCGCTCGCTTACGACCCCGCATCGAAACGTCTTTACTCGGGGGACACAGTGGGCCTCCTCGCCGCTTGGCCGATGGAGGGGGGCGATCCGACAACCACCCTCTTAGCCGCAGGCGCGAGCGGCGTCGCGCCGATCGTCCGTCTCACGCCACACGACGGCAAAGGCGTGCTCGCCGTGCAACGTCGCGGCAGTCGGCTGGTGACGCCCATTCTTCTCGACGAAACGCTCCGGACGGTCGCCACGGCCGGCTCTGCCCTCGACTCAGCCATCGATGCGGCGATCGACCCGGTCACGCAACAACTCGTCGTCCTCGGGGAAGGAACCAGGGCAAGCGAAATCGCGTTCATGCAGCGGGGAGCGACGTCGTGGACAAAGCAATCGTCCGTCGCCTCGACAGAGAAGCTCACGGGACTCACTGCCGAACCGGAGGGCCTCTTGGTGTGGGGTGACGGGGTCGTCGAGTGGCGACCGAGCGACGGCGGCAGCTACGCTGTGGCGACCCGCGTGACCTCCCGCCCGCGACCTCTCGCGTTCGTATCCGGCGCCGACGATAACGGGTTGGCGGCTTTGACGACGGTCGGCTCGATCGACGCCTGGGACGCCGCGGGTGACCTCGTCTCGCAGCGCCCGTATGGCGAGGGATCGCGACCAACAGCAATCGCCATGGGCGAACGTCGCGACGAGTGGTTGGTGGCGCAGACAACCGGCAGCGGCGCGACGCGTCTGGAACGGTGGGACGCCGCCACCCGTCAATCGATCGGCGTGGTCGTCGACGAACTCCCCGGCGTTTGCGTCGCGCTCGCGTCGGCTGGCGGCAAGGTCTTCGTCGCGTTGCCCGACAGGGTCGCCATCGTCCCGGTCGGGGGAGGCGCGCCTACGGAAGTCGATTTCCCGCCCACGGTCGGCGCTCCGCTCGCGATCGCGGCTCGGCCCGACGGGGAGGGCTTCGCTCTCGCGACCGAGTCGGGCGCCCTCTGGATCGCCCGCCGCAACGCCGGCGCTTGGCGTCTCGCCCCGGCGGACCAAGCGGGGGTCACGTCGGTCGCCTACACGCCTGCCGGCGACCGCTTGCTGACCGGCGTCGATAGCGGCCGCGTCTTGCTCTTAGAGGTCTCGGGTCTGTCGACCGACGGCGTGACGGCGCGGCCGCTGCTGAGCTATGCGGGTCATAACGACCGGGTAACGCGACTCGACGTCGCTGTGACTCCCGCGGGGACCTCTACCCTGGTGAGCGGCGACGCGTCGGGCCGGGTGATCGTCCGCTCGCTCTGACCGGGCGCGTGGCGGACCCTCGCTTGGCACGCTACGAGTTGGTGGACTAAACTACGCCTTCGGTGAACACCGGCGCCCTTTCGCCGGTCCTACCGAGAGCCGCCCCCCGATGGGGCGGCGAGCGAGCCTGTAGCTCAGTCGGTAGAGCAACGGACTTTTAATCCGTTGGTCGTGGGTTCGAGTCCCACCGGGCTCATAAGGACTTACGTCAATTGCGGTTGCCTCGTGGCACGGTAATTGGCACGGTATTGGGAAGCGAAGAAGCCCCGCCCGGGTTGCCGCCCGGGTGGGGCTCGGCAGCAAGCCTTCGGCTCACTGGACACTGGTTTGTCTCAGTAGCTTTGGAGGTTTGAAGATGGCTCGACGAGCGAAACCCTGGCTCCGCAAGGGGCGAGGCTGGTATGTGCAGCATCACGGCAAGCAGATCGCCCTTGGTAAGGACAAGGCCGCGGCGTTCCTGCGGTACCATGAACTGATGCAGCAAGGCCCCTGCCAAGCAGTGGCGGGCGACTCTTTCTTCGCGGTCTGCGATGCGTTCCTCGAATGGACCCACCAGCACCGCGCCCCACGCACGTACGAGTGGTATGTCGACCGCCTGGGGTCGTTCGCCCGCTCACTGAGCCGTTCTGGTGGCGAGATCCGTATCGCCGCGGTCCGGCCGCTCCACGTGCAGCAATGGCTCGACGAGAACCCACGCTGGGGGGCCACGACGCAGCGGCAAGCGATTGTTGCGGTCCAGCGCTGCTTCAATTGGGCTGAGCGGATGGGGTACCTCGATCGATCCCCGGTGCGGCAGATCGAGAAGCCCCGTGCCAACGTTCGGGAGACGATCATCCGCCCCGCCGAGTACGCCGAGATTCTGCAGACGGTGGGTGACGACGCCTTCCGTGATTTGTTGGTCGTCTCTTGGGAGACCGGTTGCCGGCCCCAGGAATCGCTGCGCGTCGAGGGGAGGCACTTCGACCGGGCCAACTCGCGATGGGTCTTCCCGCCGTCCGAGGCGAAGGGACGGCGCAAGCCGCGTCTCGTCTACTTGCCCGAAGCGTCGCTCGCGATTACTCAACGCCGTCTCTCTGAGTTCCCGACCGGGCCCCTCTTCCGCAATACGGCGGGCAGGCCGTGGCAGGCTTACGCCGTGAACTGCCGGTTCCAGAGGTTGAAGAAGAAGCTGGGACGTTCGCACTGCCTCTACCAGTTCCGCCATTCGTTCGCCACGCGGATGCTCGAATCGGGACTCGACGCCCTCACCGTCGCGCTGCTGCTAGGTCACTCCAACCCCGCCATGCTCTCGACGACCTACCAGCACCTGGCCCACAACCCCCAGCACCTGCTGGGGCAGCTCTCGTCGGCCACCAAGTAGGTGTTAGAACCGCAGGTGCCGGAGCCGCCGCGCTGGTGGCTTCGGCGCTTGCGTGTTGTTCGCTGCGGTATCACGGCACCGCTGGAGGTACGCCGCGAGCTCATCTTCGGAGACTCGGATCGCGCCGCGTCCGCCACCGATCCGGTGGGCGCCGAGCTTTCCCGACTCGACGAGTTGGTAGACCGTCGTTCGGCTGACTCGTAATCGTTCGGCAACCATTGCGACCGTCAATAGAGGCGGCGTCATAGGCCCAGCCCTCCGAGGCCCTTTTCGATGATCCGACGCGTGATCTCGTCGGCCATGTTCCGGTCGATGATGAACGCCGCGATCAGGTCCATTGTCACCGCTAGGAAGTCGTGATTGGTTTCAATGGGGTATCCCATCTCAACGATTGCCGTCTTGAGGACCCCGACCGCCACCGCCAACCGCTGCTGCGGATCGATCGCCAGGGAGGGGAGCGGGGTCATGTCGGCGCCGAGGGGTTGTCCGTAGCATTCTTCGAACAAGACGCGAGCCGCTTCCCAGGCCGGGTGCGTCGGCGTGCGATCGGCGTGCTTGCGATCGACCGGGCCGCTGGTGAGACGGAACCAACTCGTCATCAAGTAGTTCACGACGTCGGACCGTTTGGCGATCCAGTCCTCGACCGTGTCGACCCCTAGCTTCTTGAGCCTTCCTCGTCCCAGCTGAAACTCGATCCGGGTCGCCAAGTCGGGCAGACCTGCCCATCGCGCGGTAGCGAGCAGTTCGAGCTTGAGTGGTCGCTTTCGGGACTCGTGGAGTTTGTCGTAGACCCGCAGGCCCAGCGGTGACTTGCCCACGCTGAACCCGGTGTCTTTATGGCCATCGAAGTGACGGCCCGCTGAGAGACCGTCCTCGTGGCGGCGCCGTTTGCGCGCCCGGGTGATGACCCAGCCGCGATCGAAGGGCTCGGTGAACACCGCGACCGACGTGCCTGGCAAGTCGAGACAGGGATCGACTCGGGAAAGCTTGTTGGAGACGATCGTCGCCCCGAGCTGTTCGATCAGGTACTGGAAGAGACCCCAGACGCCGGCGAATCCGAGACGCATCAGCGGGGCCGACGGCGCGCTGATCTGGACGCTTGGGTGGGTGCGGTGAGGGACGGCGCGGTCGGCAATCAGGAGGGTGATGCCGTGGTCGGTGGCGACACGGAAGGGCACATAGAAGGCTTTATCACCCGATCCGACCCGGGCACCGCCGGGGGCGACTAGGCCGGTGATCTCACCTAGCTGGATGACGTTGGCTTCGCTGCCGCGGATGGCGGCTTCTCGCGCTTCGAAGAGCTGGTTTCTTATGACAGTAAAGCTTTCATACTCCAGGTAGAAATTGACGGTTAGGTAATCCTCTCCCCCTAATGTGGTTTTTGGAGGGGGTGTGTTACTGAGACTACCCCCTCCGTCGAAGATGGCCGGGTCGAACGCTGTCGCCGCATCGATAGCGGACTGCTCCGCAGTAGGGTCTTCGCCTTTGGCGGTTGCTGGGGCGCCCCCCGCCGTCTCCCCAGACCCCTGACCCGCCACCTCTTCTCTGTGCCGTGGGGACGCCTCTCGGTTTTCCGCCGCTCCTCGCGGCTTAGGCCGCCGCTGTGCGCGGTCGTCGGCCGGGTCGTCCGCTTGGCTCGGGGAAGTGCTCTCGTCTTCGCGGTCGCGATCGAGCGGCCCGTCGGCCGCCGCTCCTCGCTCCTTACGTCGCTGTGGGGCGTCGTCCGCCGGGTCGTTCGATCGATCGCTGGGGTTTTGAGTGCTCATGCCCCAAAACTACGCGGCCCATGCCCTCAGCCCCCGGACCACCGCAGGAAGAGTTTTGTCCGGGTCCAGCCACTCGCCTAGTTTGTTGCGCTTTCGGAGGATCTGCTTCTGTAAGGTGGCGTCGTTCTTTGGCAGACCGGGCTCACGTTTTTGGCGTCTGCCGCTGCGCCAAGCCTCAGCGGTATCAAACAGTTCGCGGATCTGATTGGCTGTTAGCGGTTGCAGCAGGCTGTACGAAAAAAAAGAGATCAGACCTGCTAGAACGATCATGACCTCGCTGCGGGTTGGCGCCTTACTCGGCCGGGTCAGGCTTTTGGCGCCATGTCTAAACCGCTTTGCGGTCTCGTCGCGATCCCGGTCGAAAAGCACCGGGCGGACGGCTTCCGAACGAATGAGGTCGGGATCGTACGCAAGGAGGCTGTCGAGCGTACGGAGGTGTCCGCGTTGCCCCGATGTCGCCTTGTGATAGGCGGTCTGGGGGCATCTGTATTCGGCGACGACATGTGGAATCGCCACTCGGAGCAAGTAGGCGATCGCCTGATTACCAAAGATTTCGTTCAGCAGCTGCTCTGGTGGCTCTTCTGGGTCTGGTCTTCCCCCGATTCATGTACCAGTCGCTATGAGAGAATCGAGATGATTTGATAGTAGTCCGTTGGGCTGCTGGAGCGGAGGGGCCTGCGAAGCCGTAGGCTGAGCAGGGCCCGGAGCGGAAGCGGCCCAACGGGCGGCGAACTCGGCCGGAGGGGTGTACCCCAGCGAGCTGTGCGGCCGGTAGTGGTTGTAGTCCAGACGCCACCGATCAACGCACCAGCGGGCGTCTTCTAGCCCCAAGAACAGCTCGCGGTCCAGCAGCTCTTGGCGGAAGCGGCTGTTGAAGCTCTCGATGTAACCATTCTCCCAAGGGCTCGCCTTGGCCACGAACAGTGTCTGCACACAGGCTCGATCGAGCCAGCGACGGATGCTCTTGGCGACGAACTCGGGGCCATTGTCGCTTCGGATGTGCTCCGGGGCACCACGCACCGCGAACAGGTAGCCCAGCACGTCCTGCACCTGCCGGGCCGTGAACGACTTCTGCACCTCGATCGCCAGGCTTTCGCGGGTGAACTCGTCCAGCACGCACAGCATCCGCAGCTGACGGCCACGCTCGGTGAAGTCGGTGACGAAGTCGTAACTCCAGATGTGGTTCGGGTACTCAGGCCGCTTCCGCACGCAGCTGTTCTCGCTCCCGCCCAGCGATAAACGCAGCCGTTTGTGGCGTTTCTTCGGCACCTGCATCCCGTGCTCACGCCACAGGCGTTCGACCCGCTTGTGGTTCACCTCGTGGCCACGCCGACGCAGGGCCTCGTAAACCTGAGGGCTGCCCCAACAAGGCCTCTCCGCGGCAAGGCTCCGCATCTCCTTGAGCAACTCCGCGTCGAGCGTCGGTCGCCTCGACTCGTAACGCTGCGTCGACCGTGGCTGATCCAGCACGCGGCAGACGCGACGCTGCGATGCCTTCTTGGGCCCCAAGCGGCGGCGGACCGAATCGACGGTCCGCCGCTTCCGCTCGGGGCCTACCAGTTTCCCTTCGCGGCTTCCTTCAAGATCTCCATGTCGAGCGCTTGATTGGCCACCAGCCGCTTCAGACGAGCGTTCTCCTTCTCAAGCGAACGCATCTGCTTCGCCAGGTCGGGGGCCATGCCCCCGTACTTCTGACGCCATCGGTAATAGGTCTGCTCGGTGATCCCAAGCGTCTTGCAGACCTCCGGGACCTTCTGCCCCTTCCCGAGAGCTACATCCGCCTCACGCAGCTTCTCGATGATCTGCTCCGTCGTATGTCTCGTCCTCTTCATCGCAAGAATCCTCCAAGAACCGGGGACCGCCCGGCACGGGATTCTCTCATTCAGAATGGCTTGGTTTCAGGGGGGAAGACCAGGTATTCGAAGCGTTCTTGAGCAGCAACAAGAGCTGGTCGAAGGGATCGGCCAGCGAAACGGTGACGCACAGCGCTGAGGGCTCGTCGGGGTCGGCCAAGAGCAGCGCGGAGGGGGGCTTCGACGACGCGACTGTACAGTTCACGGAGGGGAAGTTCTATGAAACAACGGCTGAAACACGTACAGGCACCAAGCAAGATTGGAAATCGAGTTCGAGCTACACCTCGTCGCACGAGAACGGCCTCCATGGCGCCAAGGGTGGGCAGTACGACTCGAGCCGCTCTTTCGAGCAGTCGACCGCCGACTACTTGACCTCGAAAGTACACGGGCAGTCCACCATAGGGGAGGCCTCCGGCGGGTCGTTCGGCGACGAGTACGACCGCATGTACACGTACAATCGCTACCTCACTGACGCCGACGGGGCGGTGACGGGTTCGGCAAGCGACGAGACCTATTACCGGAGCCACACCTCGGATAAAGGGAAGTACGAAGACACGGCGCAGGGCCGTCAAGAGACGGGGAAGCAGACGACTTCGACCCTCTCCCGGCAGGGGCTCACGATCGATCGTTGGGACGAGCTGTACTACCAGAATTACGCTCCCGACGAGCTGATGGAGACGGGCGAGTGGCATTTCCAGAGCAAGACCTCGAGCCGATCGACCACGGAGGTCGACTACTCGCCGGACGCGTCGAGCTCGCAAAGCTCGTCAACCAGCGACACCAAGGAGGAGCACAACAAGGTCATCGAGCTTTATGCCGACTTTGGCGAGGGCAGCGAGGTTGAACGCCGACTGGCTGAACGCCTGGAGGAAGAGCTGCAATCGACGACGAAGGTCACCGACGGGGCCGCGTCGGGGCGTGAAAGGTACTGGAAGCAGACGACCGACTACGCGGCCGATCCGACCACGGTCACGTTGAGCTCCTACAACTACAACGTCACCTGGCCCGAGACCAGCTCCGCCGCCATGGCGATGGGGGGCGGGGGCGATGAGCCGGGCGACGATGAGCCGATGGTCCCGGCGCACCAGGAGCAGCAGGCCAATGGCCAACCGACTCCCGGGGGAGGCGTGGAGGGGCGGCTCAACACAATCAAGGTTGATAGGCAGGGGGCCGCGGTTGGCTCACCGCCGGAATCGCCGACAACGAGTGGCCTGGATGAAATCAAAGCCGAACGGAACGGCAAACTTCGAGCTGGCTTTACTCCGCGGTATTTTGACCACCAACGAGCCGCTAACGCCGCGGATGCGGGATTGCGTGGGATCGGCGGTCCCGTCAACACGGCCCGAGACCTCTATGAACTCGGCACACAAGAACGCTCGCTCGACAGCAAACCGCTCACGCTTGGGGACAACGCAGAACGCGTGGTCGAGCAGGCCGGGACGTTGGGGTGGCTGATGGCCTTCCTGCGAAGGGGCAAGGGGAGTCAGGCCGCTGCCGTGGTTGAAAATGCGGTCGAGGCAGCGGATGATGTCAAGGACGGTCGAAAGGCATTGGGAGGGTCCAAGCCCGTTGCGGCGGTTAAATCGGCGGCAAAAACTGCCCCAAAGACGTTGCCTATCCCTAATGTTACCGATCCAAAACTGAAGAACTATGTAAACGACTTGTACAAGGGTGCTAAAGGTCCGAATCCGATTGGAACGGGATCAACGGCTGATGCGGTACGAAATGAGTTGCGGACAGGTTTGCCGACGCATGGAAGGTTTCATTCAATAAAGGCCAAGGAAGTCATCAACGGTCTGACGAACTGGCTGCGCAAGAACCCGAATGCGTCACATCACGACCGCTTGGTCGCCCAAAGCCTGTTGGATGATCTGAAGGCGGCATTAGGAGGTAACTGATATGACACAAGATTCAGAGGATTATAAAACGCCCCCTGAAGGCGTTGCCTTCGTTGAAGATCTTGTCGAACGTTTTGACGACCTCCGTACGATTTTTCAGGAGCATGTCGCTGACAACGACGAAATCCTTCCTCACCTATTCATGGGGGACGTAACACGATACGTCCTTTCTGGCGGCTCCCAGCGCCAGGAGCTTGTGCGTCATCTCAATGACGCTTTGAGGACAGGAGAGGAGTACATCGAGAACCTGATTGCGGTTTCGTTTGTTGAGAATCTTGAAAGTGAGGAAGAACTGGAGCGTGCGTTGCGAGACGCTCAGGCAGACGCACTGCGCGAAGAGTGGCGTCGCCAACGTTTATAGATCGCCGGGTGAACCTATGAGAGGAGGCCGCGCCGAGTAGGCGGTTCTTCGGATTGGTGGTAAACGAGGGTAGTCACCCTCCCCGTTTCCCCCGCAGGAGACCGTCATGAATTACGTCGGCGTGGACCTCCACAAGAAGTCGATCAGTGTCTGTGTCGTGAGTCAATCGCGTGAGGTGCTCCAGTCGCGGCGGTTCTGGTGCGTCGAGCCCGATCGAATCGAGGCCTTCTTCGGCGAATTGGGGCCCCACGAGGTCGTCGTCGAGGCGACCGTTGGCTACGAGTGGTTCTTGCGGCTGGTGGAGCCCCACGCCCAGCGGGCCGTGCTCGCCCACCCGGGCATGCTCCGCGTGATCGCCCAGAGCACGCGTAAGAGCGACAAGCTCGACTCGCGGGTGCTCGCCGAGTTCCTCGCCGGGCGCCACTGCTGTCGCTGCTATCGCCAAGGGGTTCACGGCGTAGTGTGCCACTGGCTCCGCCAGTGCGAGGTGGGATCGGACTCCAACCTTGGCTCTCACTGGCGGAGCCAGTGGCACACATCAAGGCTGCCAGGGCCACCCGCCGGGTATATTCTGGCGGGGCCCTCTTCACAAGCTCTCGCCTTGGAACCGGTTGGGGGTTGGGGGTTGGGTTGCAGGCAAGGTTCTGAAGGCGGCCCTGCCGGTGATCAAGAGCACCCACCCGAAGGCGAGAGAGGTTCTGGAGCAGGTCGCGGGTGGCCCCGACTGTCGTGAGCGAGCGGTGTTGCCGGCCGAATCGTTCTGCCCGAACGATCGTCGGGGTGCGTAGCAACAAGAGGCGATCGACTCTCGCCCCCTCAGGTGAGACGCCCCGGTAGCGTCCCTTGCCGGCCACGCACTCAACTTCCATTCGCATAGAATCCCGCCTGCGCCTCTCAACGAGCCGAGGTGAACAAGCCCGACGGCACGCTAAGTGGCACGGAATCGCTGGCCAACCACGCTACCGCTGGTAAGATACGGCCTCGTAGTGAGTACGCTGGCTCGGTTGTCGCTTCCAAGAACCGTTTTCTCGTAGGGACTTTCGCCGATCGGATGACGTCGAGAGTCCTTTGCGGCCCTCGACTTTTAATCCGTTGGTCGTGGGTTCGAGTCCCACCGGGCTCACTTTGTTTTCCTTGTGGCTGGATTCTGGCCGTCGCCTTTTCTCGGGCGGATTTAGCCTGCGAGCTGAGGATAAGCCTGGCGCCAGGCGCCAGGCGCCATGCCCACGCTCGCGTGGGCATGTAAGCTAAGGCGAACTTGCCCGTACGGCTCATGGCCACGCAAGCGTGGCCTCCTCTCATAGGTTCACCCGGCTCGGAGTTCCGCAAGCAGCAACGCAAGTATTGGCAAGATGAGTTTGACAGCGGGCGATTCGATGAGCTTCTTGATTAGCAGAGAGTCCCCCGACAGCCGCTACACGCTCGTCATCGAAGATAATGGACGAGTGGCCTACGCCTACTTGCAGGAAGGCGATGGTATTGTGTCGGACGTTTGGCTCTACAATCGCTGTGAGACACCTGTGGAACCCGAGTGGCGGAATCGAACGAAGATGCCGTTTGCGAATCCGCTCGGCTTTGGCAACGAGAATGATCTCGGGCCTATCGAATCGGAAGCCGATGTGAAGGTGCGGTGGGAAGGACCAACGGCCCAAGTCGAGCTTCATGGATTGTTGTGGGCGATCCTCCAGAACGGCGATAAGCCTGGACGTTGCCGCTTGGCCTTGAAGAATGGACCGCTCGCAAAACTTCTGGGTGAAGCATCATGAAGGCTCGGGAGATTCTTGAGAACCGACAAGGTGAATTAACCGGCGGCGTCCTAACTTCTCGCGGGTGGCCCCGGCTGTCGTGAGCGAGCGGTGTTGCCGGCCTAATCGTTCTGCCCGAACGATTGTCGGGGTGCGTAGCAACAAGAGGCGATCGACTCTCGCCCCCTCAGGTGAGACGCCCCGGTAGCGTCCCTTGCCAGCCACGCACTCAACTTCCATTCGCATAGAATCCCGCCTACGCCTCTCAACGAACTGAAGGGGACAAGCCCGACGGCACGCGAAGTGGCACGGAATCACTGGCCAACCACGCTAACGCTGGTAAGATACGGCCTCATAGTGAGCACGCTGGCTCGGTTGTCGCTTCCAAGAACCGCTTTCTCGTAAGGACTTTCGCCGATCGGATGACGTCGAGAGTCCTTTTCACCCTCGACTTCTAATCCGTTGGTCGTGGGTTCGAGTCCCACCGGGCTCACTTTGTTCTTCTTGCGGCTTTGTTTTTTCTTGCGGCGGGTTTCTTGTCGCCACCTTTCTGCGGGATGGGTTGGGCCTGCGGTCCGGGCCAGCGGGCTGGGGTTGAGGCGCCGCTCTTTTCGTGGGTCGGTGGGGCCGTCTGGTAGCTTGCCGCCGTTCTGTCGCTGGCGGAAATCGGGTTCGTCGCCTACAAAAAGTTGCCTGCCAACTTTCTTTGGAGCCGACCCGATGCGTTTTTTTTCGATAGCGCTGGCCCTGTTCCTCGCCTCGGCCGTTGACGCCCAAGATTGGCCTCAGTGGCGGGGGCCGACTGCCGACAACCACGCCGCCCCCGGCGCCACGGCGCCGGTGGCTTGGTCAGAAGACAGCGGGCTGGCTTGGAAGACGCCGGTCCCCGGGCGGGGCCACTCGTCGCCCACGCTGGTCGGCGACCGCATCTACCTGATCACGGCCGACGAGTCCGCCCAGACGCAGTCGCTGCTCATCTTCGACCGCTCGAGTGGCGAGTTGCTCCGCGAAGTGTTGACGCACCGAGGCGGACTCGCCGCGCGGATCCATCCGAACAACACGCACGCCAGCTCGACCGTCGCCTCGGACGGCGAGCGGGTCTTCGCGTTGTTTTGCAACGAAGACGCCGCGATTGTCACGGCCTACGACCTGGCGGGCGACAAGCTCTGGCAGAAACGGGTCGGTGGGTTTGATCCGCAGCAGTTCCAGTTCGGTTTTGGTTCGTCGCCGCGCTTGGTCGATGGCCTGCTCGTCTTGTCGACGGAATACGACGGCCCGGAGAGCGGCCTCTACGCGGTCGATCCGGCGACGGGCGATACCGTTTGGTCGGCGCCGCGCGTCAAAGAGCTGTCGTACTCGACGCCGTCGATCACGCCGGTCGATGGCGAGAAGCAGTTGCTGATGAGCGGCAACTACTCGGTCTCGTCGTACGACCCGCAATCCGGCAAAGAGCTCTGGAGCGTCGAGGACATCACCGCCCGCGCGACGTGCGGCACGATGGTGTGGGACAAGTCGCTCGGCTTGGGATTCGCGAGCGGGGGTTTCCCCGACCCGTTCACGCTGGCCATCGAACTCGGCGGCGACCACAAGGTTGTCTGGCAGAACAGCGTGAAGTGCTACGAGCAGTCGTTGCTCGCGGCGGACGGACACGTTTACGCCGCGTCAGACAACGGCGTCGCCTACTGCTGGCGCGCCGGCGACGGCAAGGAGATGTGGAAGAGCCGGCTTGGCGGCAAGTTCAGTTCGTCGCCGCTGCTGGTCGGCAAGGCGATCTATGTCACGAGCGAGCAGGGGACGACGCACGTCTTCGAGGCGAACCCCGAGCGGTTCGTCCGGCTCGGCGAGAATCAGCTGGGCGACTCGGGCTTCGCGACGCCGACGCCGGCCGATGGCCGCCTCTATCACCGCTACGGAAAGACCGAGGGGGGCAAGCGGCAGGAGTACCTCGTGGCGATCGGCGAGTAATTGGCGATACGCAAGTCGTCGTGAATCGGCCGCTGGGCGGCGCCTTCGACAGTGGGCTTGCTGACGAATTGTGAAGCTGGGCAAGGTCTGCCGGTTTTGCCGAAGAGGGCGGCCATAACGGCCGATACCTCTGAGGAGCCGCTCGGTCGTCGGGCGGCGGGTTCCTCCTTCGGCGTCAACGATGCGACTCAGCGGGCTCACTATCGTCGCGGCGATGGCGTTGCTAGCCACTGGCTGCGCCGTCGCGCCGCACCCGCAAGGGCCGTCGAACGGCTCGGTGACGCATGACGTCGTGGACTACCTGCACCGCGAGTGGCCGCTCAACGGCCGCCCGGTGGTGCCGGCGGACGCCTGCCAAGGATCGTGCTCTTGCTGCGGCGGAGGGGCTGTGCGGGCTCACCAGAACGGTTACAGCGCGACGCCAGCGACCGAGCTGCCGCCCGAAGTCTGGAGGGACGATTGGAACCAACCGGGCTGCCTGGGGCACTCCCGGGGCTACACCGACGACCCGCCACCCGCGGTGCCGCTCGAGGCGGGGGGGCCGGGTCGCTTCTTCCCGGCGCCGGTGAAGCCGGTTTTCGCCCCACAGGCCACTTCTGAAGTTGGATTTGGGCCGATCGTGAAATCAGCCCGTTAAGGGGTGTCAAACTAGGGCGTCTGTGAGGGGGGCCGAATCTGCGGCTGGAGACGAATCTGCGGAGGGCCGATCGACGATCGTGCCGACCGCACCGATCGGCCGGTTGTAGGGAGCTTCACGCGGCATGCCGCGTGGACGATCCCGGCCGCTCGCCACGCTCCCGCCCGCCGCCGCACCCTATGCCCGTCGCCGAGTTGTTACGTCGCCGTTTGTTGTGTGGGGCTGGCCTGCTGGCTGTCGCCGCGTCGTTGACCGTTGGCTCCGCTAGCGCGGCGGAAGTTTCGTCGATGCGGATGACGCCGATCGTCCGCGCCGTCAAAGCGGCCCGGCCGGCCGTGGTCAATATCCAGGGGCAGAAGTCGGTCCCCGACGAGAAAGGCCCCACCGGCGCCGTGCGCCAGGTCAATGGCATGGGGACCGGCGTCGTCATCGATCCGCGCGGTTATGTCCTCACCAACCACCACGTGGTTGACGGCGTACGCCAGATCCGGGTGACGCTCGACGACGGGACGATGGATATCGCCCGCGTCGTCGCCCACGACAAGCGGACCGACCTTGCCGTGATCAAGATCGAAGTCGGCCGGCCGCTGCCGGTGATCGAGGTGGGCAGCTCGCTCGACCTGATGCCGGGCGAACCGGTCATCGCGGTTGGCAACGCTTATGGCTACGAGCACACCGTGACCCGCGGCATCATCTCGGCCCTCGGCCGCGACGTGCAGGTCAGCGACACCCAGGCGTACGACGACCTGATCCAGACCGACGCCAGCATCAACCCGGGCAACTCGGGCGGACCGCTGCTCTCGATCGAGGGCAAGATGATCGGCCTGAACGTGGCGGTCCGGGCCGGCGCCCAGGGGATCGGCTTCGCCATCCCGATCGATCAGGCGCTGCAGGTGGCCGCCGACCTGATGAGCGTCGAGCGACTCGAGAACAAGTGGCACGGCATTGAGATTGGCACGACCCGTGACGGCTCGAGCACGATCGTCCGTCGGGTTGCGCCCGGCAGCCCCGCCGCGCAGGGCGGCGTGCGGCCCGGCGACGTCATCACTCGGCTGGGCGATGTCGATGTCGCCCGCGCCCTCGACGTGGAACGCGCGCTGCTCGGCCGGCCGGTCGGCGAGCGGGTCGCGATGGAGGTCCGCCGCAGCGGTCAGGCGGTCGATCTTGGGCTGACCGTCGCCCGTCGCGGGAGCGGCCCCGTGCGGGAAGTCGCGGCCCGGTTGGCGTCGAGCACCACGCCGACCGAAGACGACGGCGCCTGGCAGGTGCTCGGCATGAAGCTCAATGTCGAGCCGAAGTCGACCTTCGAGTCGCGTAGCAGCCGCTACCGGGGCGGGATGCGGGTGGTCGACGTGCGGGCCGACGGCCCCGCCGCCGCCAAGGGGATCCGCTCGGGCGACATCCTGGTCGGCATGCACCGCTGGGAGACCGCTTCGGAGGAAGACATCCGCTACATCGTCACCAACGACGCCCTGGGCAGCTTGGACGAGGTGAAGTTCTACATCCTCCGCGGCGACGAGACGCTCTACGGGGCGATGCGGGTCAACGTGACCCGCCGGTAGGGTCCGCTGTACGGACCGTGCCGTTGACGACGCGGCGCGGTTGACTCGCCTCCGGGCAACCCGGGCCGATTTGATCGCCGCCACGATGTTCGGGCCTTCTGTCCCCCTTCGACGGTCTTCACACTCGACCCTACGATGGCGGGTATGGAACTCGATTTTGTCGAATGGCTGCGTCAGCGGATGCCGAAGAGCTCGCAGGTGCGGATCGGGATCGGCGACGATGCGGCGCTTCTCACGTTAAGCCGCCCCGAGCTGGTGGCCACGGCGGATTTGCTGATCGACGGCGTCCACTTCTTGACCGCCGAGCACCCCCCCGAGGCGATCGGCTACAAGGCTTTGGCGGTGAACCTCAGCGACCTCGCCGCCATGGCGGCGAAGCCGGCCGGGGCCTTGGTGAGTCTGGCGTTGCCCCGCGACGGAGCGGGCGGCCTAACGCCTAGCGAGCTGGCGAAGCGTCTCTTCGACGGGATGCTGCCGCTCGCCGAGGAGTTCGGCAGCCCCATCGTTGGCGGGGACACCAATGTCCACGCGGGTCCGCTGGTCGTGTCGGTGACGGCGCTGGGCGAGCCAACCGGCCGCGGCGTGGTTCGCCGCGACGGCGCCCGGCCGGGGGACGTCTTGCTCGTGACGGGGGAGCTCGGCGGCAGCCTGGCGGGCAAGCATCTCGGTTTCACGCCGCGCGTGACCGAGGCGTTGACGCTCCACCAGACCGTCGAATTGCAGGCGATGATGGACCTTAGCGACGGCCTGTCGCTCGATCTGGCGAGGCTTTGTAAGGCGAGCGGCGTCGGCGCCGTGGTGGAAGCGGCGGCGGTCCCGATCAGCGCGGCGGCTTCGGCCCTCGCTATGACCACCGGCGATTTGCCGCTTAAGCACGCTCTGTCCGACGGCGAGGACTTCGAGCTGCTACTCTCTGTTTCACCCGATGACGCCGATCGTTTGCTCTCCGACACGCCGCCCGGTTGTCGACTGATCGCGATTGGTAAGGTGGTGGCCAGCGAGGGCGTTACGCTTCGCCAGCCAGACGGCACGATGGAGCCCCTCCTCACCTCCGGATACGAGCACCGATGAGCCAGACCATTGAAATCGCTGACGAGGCCGGCACGGTCGCCCTGGGCGAGCGGCTCGCCACGGCGCTGACGCCGCCGGCGGTCATTGCGCTGGTGGGCCCGCTGGGCGCCGGCAAGACGCGGCTCGTGCAGGCGGTCGCGTCGGCGCTGGGCGTCACCGAAGAGGTCACGAGTCCGACATTCGTTCTGGTAAACGAGTACCGCTCGGGCCGCACGCCGATCTACCACCTCGACGCCTACCGCCTCAAGGACGAGGACGAGTTCATTGAGCTTGGCGTCGACGAATACTTCGCCGGACTCACGTCGGCGGGCCCCGGCCTGACGTTTGTCGAGTGGGGCGACCGCTTCGCCGGCTGTATGCCAGCGGGGACCGTCACGATTCGGATCGAAGTCGTCTCCGACACGCGGCGACGCGTCACGATCGAAGGGTTTCGCCTCTTGGCGACGGCCTAAGCGTCGACGGGCGTCATGTCGGGCGTTGGCGCGGCGTCGGAATCGACTTCGGGCTTGCCGCCCACGATCTTGTCGACGCCGACGTGCTGCTCGATGAGGTAGAAGATCCGGTCGGTGGTCTTCTTGTGGTACTTGTAGTTGTCGATAACGAAGGTCCGCTGCCGCCCGTTGGCGCCTTGGTACCGTAGGCGGGCGATCCCCTTGTCACGCCATTGCTTCTTGTCGATGGCGGTGACCTGATCGAGGGAGAACGACTCGCCCCAGCGGCTGGTGATCCCGTTCTCGTTCAGCTCGAACCAGCGCCCATTGGTGCGCCAGACGGTGAACAAGAACCATAACCCACCCAGGCCGGCGAAACCCGCCATCACGTACTGGCCGAGGATGTCGCCTTCGGTGCGGAGTTTCGCCGGAGGAGCCAACAGCCAACCTTCGGCGGTCGCCTTCGCTTCCCACGCTTCTTTCAGCTCGGGGAAGTCGGGAAGCTGCTTCTTAATCAGTTGATAGGCGTCGTGCGCGCCGTGGCCCGCTTGGGCGATCTCCTTCTTCTTGTCGTTCGGCAGGATCTCCTCCGCCAACTCCATCAGCGCCACGCCCCGGACCTGCTGGTCTGGGTAGTTGATGTACCCGTCGTAGAGGCAATAGAACATGAAGGCGATCGCCCCCAGCCCCAGCCACTTGAAGCGGCTGTAGAACTTGGGGTTATTCTCGGCACGGAGGGGGAGGCTCACGTCTCGCACTCGTGGGGTCGCGATGAAGAAGGTGGAGGAAGGAGACGGCGTGCGTCCAATCACGCTGCTCCGATATTCTGATCGGACGGACCTGTTTCGCTCAACGCGTTCTTGGTTTTCAGCCCCCCTGGAGGGAGGCTGCCGAGCATCGAAGCGGTGCGACCGGTGCGACCGGAACCGCGGGACTACAGGATGTAACGGCTGAGGTCCTCGTCTTGGGTGACTTCTTCTAGTCGCTGGCGAACATAAGCGGCGTTAATGGGTACGGCCGCCCCCTCCATGTCGGATGCCTCAAAGGAGAGTTCTTCGAGCAACCGCTCCATAATCGTGTAGAGCCGGCGGGCGCCGATATTCTGGGTCGATTGGTTCACCTGGTAGGCGTATTCGGCGAGGGCGTCGATCGCGTCGTCGCCGAACTCGATCTGGACCCCCTCGGTCGCCATCAACGCCGCGTACTGCTTCGTGAGCGAGCCGCGGGGCTCGGTGAGGATCCGGACAAAGTCGTCCTTCGTCAGGTCGTCCAGCTCGACGCGGATCGGGAACCGGCCCTGCAGTTCGGGCATCAGCTCGCTCGGCCGCGTCTTGTGGAACGCCCCGGCGGCGACGAACAAGATGTGGTCGGTCTTGATGTAGCCGTAGCGGGTTTGGACGGTCGTCCCCTCGACGATCGGCAGCAGGTCCCGCTGCACGCCCTGCCGCGAGACGTCGGCCCCCTTGCCCCCCTCGGTGGCGACCACCTTGTCGATCTCGTCGAGGAAGATGACGCCCGACTCCTCGGCCAGCTCGATCGCTTCGAGGTTGACCTTCTCGCCATCGATGAGCCGCTCGCACTCTTGCTCGAAGAGCACGCCGCGGGCGTCCGCCACGGTCATCCGCCGGCGTGACACCTGCTTGGGGAGCATCTTCTCGATCATGCCCTGCACGTCGATGTCCATCTCGCCGCCGCCCGGGCCGCCCATGCCGGGGATCATCATCGCGGCCGCCTTCTTCTCGATGGCGATCTCGACGGTGCGGTCCTCCAGCTCGCCGGCGACGAGCATCGCCCGCATCTTCTCGCGGGTCCGCTCGTGTCGCTCGGCGCTGTCCTCGACCCCGGCGCCGGCGTCGAACGAGTTCGGCGTCGGCACGAGCTTGTCGAGCAGCTGCTCGTTGGTGCGCCGTTTCGCCTCGTCTTCGACGTCGGCCCGCATCCGCTCCCGCACAAGGCCGATGGCGTTCTCGACCAGCTCGCGGACCATGCTCTCGACGTCGCGGCCGTAGTAACCGACCTCGGTGTACTTGGTCGCCTCGACCTTGATGAACGGCGCGCCGGTCAGCTTCGCCAGCCGGCGGGCGATCTCGGTCTTGCCGACGCCCGTCGGGCCGATCATCAGGATGTTCTTCGGCGAGACCTCCTTGC
The DNA here is from genome assembly GCF_007859955.1 of Botrimarina colliarenosi. Lineage (GTDB taxonomy): Bacteria > Planctomycetota > Planctomycetia > Pirellulales > Lacipirellulaceae > Botrimarina > Botrimarina colliarenosi. Next base: position 400,100 of record NZ_SJPR01000004.1, on the reverse strand, counting down.
GGAGCTCGTCGTCGAGCTGCCGCCGGCGCCAGCGGTTGCGGATCGCGACCGCCACGGCGCGCTTGGCGTCGGCTTGCCCGACGATGTAGCGGTCGAGTTCTTCGACGATCTTCTTGGGCGTCAATTCACGCACGGGTTGGGTCCACCGCCTGGACGGTCTCCACCACGATGTTGTGGTTGCTGTAAACACAGATGTCCGCCGCGACACCCAGAGCCGCCCGAACGATCTCCTCCGCCGAGAGCGACGAGTGCATGGCCAACGCCCGGGCGGCGGCGGTCGCGTAGTTGCCGCCCGACCCAATTCCCAGGATGCCGTCCGAGGGTTGGATCACGTCGCCGGTCCCGGAGATCAGCAGCGTGTCGCGGGCGTCGGCGACGGTGATCAACGCCTCGAGCCGGCGCAGCGCTCGGTCCATCCGCCAGTCCTTGGCGAGCTCGGTCGCGGCCCGCGGCATGTTCTGAGGGTAGTCCTTGAGCTTCGCCTCGAACCGCTCCAGCAAAGCGAACGCGTCGGCCGCCGAGCCGGCGAAACCGGTCATCACCCGGCCCTCGCCCAGCAGCCGCACCTTGCGGGCGTCGGCCTTCATAACGGTGTCGCCGAGGCTCACCTGCCCGTCGCCGCCCATGGCGACGACACCATCCTTGCGGACGGTGAGAATGGTGGTCGAACGGATGCGCGGAAGAGCCATAGAAGGGATTGTCGGCGGCTCGCGACGGCTTGCCCAGGGGCGCTGAGGGCTCCAGGGCCACTCAGCGAGCGGCATCGCCCGGTGAATCGAACGGTTTGGGCTTACAGAGCACCGACTTTTTCGCCGCTGCCCGACCGCACTTGAGGCAGGCGTGCTTTGGGCATTCGACCAAGGCGCGCAGCTCGTCCCAGTTCTCACGGAGGTCTTTTTTCGACCAGTCGCAGAGGGACTTTTCTTTCGACAAGGCGGCAGGAGGACGCTAAACGCTTCGGCCGGTAGGATGTCGGGTTCGTAGCCTTCATTGTACCCCGACGGGGAAGGAACCGCGGCGATGCCAAGCGAAACAACGTCCCGCAGCCCTCTGCTGATGAACCGCAACGAGACCGCCCTGCTGGTGGTCGATCTCCAAGAGCGGCTCCTGCCAGTCCAGCCAGACGCCCCGCGGGTCGTCTGGAACGCGCGTCGGCTGATCGATGGCGCGAAGGCCCTCGGCGTGACGGTTGCGGTTACCGAGCAGGTTCCGGACAAGCTCGGCCCGACGACGGCCCTTCTCGCCGAACGACTGCCGCCGCCTCACACGAAAACCGCGTTCAGCTCGGCGGCCTGTCAGGACCTGATCTCGGCCTGGCACGACGCGGGCGTCAGGCACGTCGTGCTAACGGGAATCGAGACGCACGTCTGCGTCGCCCAGACCGCCCTCGACTTGCTGGCGGCGGGTTTCGAACCGAAGGTAGCCATCGACGCAGTCGGCTCACGCCACTCGATCGACCACGAAACGGCTCTCCGCCGACTCGACGCGTCGGGTGTCACCCTGACGACCACCGAGGCGGTCCTCTTCGAATGGTGCGAGACCTCGGCCGACCCCGCGTTCCGTGCGATCAGCGCGTTGGCGAAGGAGAGGCGTGAGGCTTGAGGCCCTGAGGGTCGCACGGTGGGTATCTGTGGGAGGGGTCTCCGACCCCGATTACGGCGCCCACCTCGCATCGGCATGGAGCGCGGAATCGGGGTCGGAGACCCCTCCCACAGAAATGGGGCGCGGATTCTCGACTATTTTGTCGCAGTCTCGTCATCGTCCTTCGACGCGACGCGGTTGCCTTCCTTCTTAACGACGCGCGGATAGGCGGCGTCGCCGTCGCGGACGTCGATCATCGCGGGACTCTTCGCGACCGAGTCGAGCGGCCCGTGCTTGGCGATCGCGCGACGCAGGTTGCCGAGCTTCTTGGCGAAGGGTGCTTCGTCCGGCGGCGAGAACCCGGGGGCTCCGCCCCAGACCACCACCGTGTTGCCGGTGGAGACGACGTTGTAACTCCAAAACCGCTGCCCGGCTCGCACGCCGGGGGTGTGGTCGATACGGACCAGGAACAGGTCCAGCTCGCTCCAGGCGGACCCGAAGGAGCCGACCAGCGCCAGGGCGCCGGCGAGCCGCGGCTCGAGCCACAGCTCGCCCACGGCGGGCGGGCGGACCGTGGCGTCCGTCAGTTCGATTCTCGGCAAGTACCTGACCGCGTCGGCCGATAGGTCGCGCGTCGGCAGCAGGGCGCCGTCGAGATCGACCGGCAGCAGCGCGCCGCCCAACTCGACCGCCGCCAGCGGCGTGCGGTACTCCAGTTCGAGCGTCACCCGGTTCGGTGGCGTTTTGGTGATGGCGCCGACGCTCCGGACCCACGGGTGGGTCACGAAGGTCTGGGCGAGGCGTTCCTCGAGGCCCGCCGGCGGGTCGAGCACCGAGAGCTGTCCGTCGAGCCCGCCGACGCGGAAGACGTCGGCGGTGACGTCGCCCCGCACCCAAGCGGGCGGCGCGGTGACGGAGACGCTGGCGGGCGTCAGCAGATACTGCGGGCTGTGGGCGACCTGCGGACGGACGGCCAGCCAGGCGCCGCGGGTGGCGAGCCCCAGGGCGGCGAGGATCGCCAACGAGAGCAGCACGCCGCGGCGCGCACGGATGGTCTCGCTGAGCCAGCCGGCGATGTCGCGCGGCGGGTTAGGACTTGGCGCGGACATGGCGACCCCCTCCGTGGGGCGCAGGGCAGGGTGCTAGCTGAGCCGCGACGCAGCGGACGCGGCTCGACGACCTGCCTTACCAAATCTCGATCGCCAGCTCCAGCTCGATCCCCATCCGCTCGTCGATCCGTGAACGGACCAGATCGATCAGCTTGAGCAGGTCGGCGGCGGTCGCTCCTTCGGCGGCGACGAAGAAGTTGGCGTGCTTATCGCTCACGGTGGCGCCGCCAACCGACGAGCCCTTCAGGCCCGCCTGGTCGATCAGCATGCCAGCACTCATGCCGCGCGGGTTGAGGAACACCTGGCCGCGGCGTTCGTGGCTCAATGGCTGGGCCGCTTTGCTGACGATCCACTGCTTCTGCATCCGCTTGGTGAGTTCCGACGGGTCGGCCGGGTCGAGCTCGAACACCACTTCGAGAATGGCCAGTTCGTCGAGGCTGCTCTGGCGATAGCCGAAGACCATCTCGTCGCGCGAGCGGGTGATCGTCTCGGCGGTGCGGGTCATGACGGTGGCTTCGACGACCCACTGACCGATATCGCCGCCGCGGCCGCCGGCGTTGTGATGCAACGCGGCCCCGACGGTGCCGGGGATGCCGACCAGCGTGTCGAGCCCCGCCAGGCCGGCGCGGACGGTTTCGTTGATCACCGCGGCGAGCGACGCGCCGCCGCCGACGATGGCCCGTGTGCCCTCGATACGGACGCCGCCGAAGGCCTCGTGGTCGAGTTGCAGGACCGCGCCGCGGACCCCTTCGTCACGCACCAGGACGTTCGATCCGCCCCCCAGCACGCGGGTCGGCGCCGACGCGTCGCGGCAGCGGCCGATTACCGTCCCCAACTCGTCGACATTGGTCGGGCGGACGAGCCAATCCGCCGGGCCGCCGACGCGCAGCCAAGTCCGGTCGGCCAAGGCCGCGGAAGGGACGAAGATCGATTCGAGACCGGCGTTGAGTTCGGGCATAAAGCGTATTCAAGGCGAATTGGGGGCCCAGTGGAAGGCCGTCGTGGTCGGTGATTCGCTCCCGGCGCTGGCGCTGAGGGCTCCCACCCCCCCCTTTGCGATCCAATCCGCGGCTTTGAGAGCCCTAAGCGCCAGCGCCGGGAGGCAGCGTCCCCGCTTGGCGGCACGCCTCGTACCCCGCCAGCGCCACGCTGACCGACAGGTTGAGGCTCCGCACCTCGGGCAGCGTGGGGATCCGCAGCCGACGGCCCTCGGCCTGCTGGATCAGGCTCGGCGGCAATCCGGAGGACTCGCTGCCAAACACCAAAGCGTCGCCGGCGGCGTAGTCCGCCTCGTAAAAGCCCCGGTCGCCGTGCTTCGTGAAGAGCCAGAGTCGGTCGGTCGGCAATTTCTGTAGGAGGTCTTCCCAGTCATCGACGACTTCCCACTCGAGGTGCTGCCAGTAGTCGAGCCCCGCCCGGCGGAGTTGTCGGTCATCGACTTGGAAACCAAGCGGCCGAACGAGCCACAGCTTCGCCCCGAGCGCGACACACGTGCGGCCAACGCTCCCCGTGTTGTAAGGGATCTCAGGCTGGTACAGAACAACATGCAACGAAGACATCAGCGCATCGAAATAAGATGGCAATAACAGAAGGCTAGAGAGCCCTAAGCGTCAGCGCCGGGAGTTGAAGCGGGGACCCGGCGTCACTCCCGGCGCTGGCGCTTAGACCTCCCGAACGGCGCGCTAGGCAAGGTAACTCGCAGGGCAGGCGACGCTGGGGGAACGTTGTGTCGACAACGAAGATCAAAAAAACGAAAAAATGGCGGGCCGGAATTCCGGCCCGCCATTTCGCCTGGCTTGGTTCGACGCGAGTCCTTGTGGAACTCAGGCGACCATGTCCTTGAGCTTCTTCAGCGGACGGACCTTGACGACCGTGCGGGCCGGCTTGGCCTTGATGGTCGTGGGCTCACCGGTGAAGGGGTTGATGCCTTCGCGTTCCTTGGTGGCCGGCTTGTGCTGCAAGGTGATCTTGCAGAGGCCGGGCAGCGAGAACATCTTCGGGGCGCCACGGCCGGCGAGGGCCTTCTGGATCTGGGCGTCGAGCGCGTCGAAGACTTCACCGACTTGCTTCTTCGTCAGGCCAGTGGCCTCGGCGATGCCAGCGTAGATTTCGGTCTTGGTGGGCGCTTTGGGTGCGGCTTTCGCCATGGGGGGGTATCCTCCGGTCGTAACGATTAGCTCGCTTGGCGAAAGCCTAGCGAGACGCAGGTAAGTGATAGCTACGTCGGGCCGACGACTCGACGGGCGTGATTAAAACGATCCAACTCCGCCTGCCACAAGCCGGAAAAACGCGTTACCTCCGGGAAATACGGCCTTTTCGTGACGACCACCCTTTGCCGCCCCCGCTTTTTCAGTGCAAAAGGAACCGTCGTTGCGAGCCGAATCGGTCTCTGCTTGCTATGCTGTAAGTGCTTAATAAGAAAGACTTTAACGCTGGCGTGAAGGGATCCATGGCCCCCCTCCGAACGAGCCTTCGACTGCTTCGCCTGCCGGGCCGACGGAGCCTCGTCGCCACGGCCGTAATAGCGGCGGTTTTTTCCGCTAATTTCGCCGTCCGGGGGGGCGAAACCCCCGCGGCGGGCGACTCGGACGCCTTCAGCCGCCTCTATTTCGCCCTCCAACCGCCCTCGGATCGCGAGGCGCAACGGCGTTTTGAGCTGGCGAAAGAGCTCCTCGAAAGCGGCCGATTCGGAGAAGCGGCCCCCCTCGTGGCGGCCCAGCTGGCGGTCGAAGCGGACAGCCTCGACGTCGATGGGGGGAGTCTGAAGCAGCATCTGCTGCAGTCGGTTTTGGGCGCCGGCGCAAAGAGTCGGGCCGTCTTTCGTTCGGTGCTCGAGGGACAGCATCGGCGCGCCTTGGAAGAGGCTGTCGACGCGACCGACTTGCGCCGCGTTGTCGCCACCTACCCTCCCGAGTTGTTTGGCGTCGCCGAACTCGAACGGCTCGCTCGTGCCGAGTCGGACGCCGGGGCCTATCGCAACGCGGCGCTAGCCCTCTCGGCGGCTAGGCAGATCGCCGAGCAAGCGGGTGACCCGGTCGCCGAACGCCTAGCGGCCGAGGAACAGGTGCAGCGACTGCGGCTTGGGCAAAGCGTTTCCGCCCCATCCACCGACCCCACGCAGCAGGAGTGGCCCGCGCAGCGGGAGTGGATCGAAGCGACGCAGGCGGTCGCTTCGTCGGCCGCGTCGCGGACAGCGCCGAACGCTTGGCTGAGCGCCGGCGGCGACGCGAGCCGGCAGGTGGTGGCTCCGGGCGGCCTGCCGGTCCCTTGGCGGCTCTGGAGCGCAACGGTCGACACTAGCGACGCCGAAGTCGATGCGACCGACGGCGCCGCGTCGCTCTCAGCTCACGAGGCGATCGCCACCGGTGGTGAGATCCTCACCAGCACGAGCGATCGGCTGATCGCGCTTTCGGCCGAGTCGGGCCGTCGGCTCTGGGAGGTTCCGTTCCCCGTGAACCCAACCTCGTGGCGCGGCGACAGCGTCGCGTCGGGGCTCTCGACCGACACACGAGCGGCCTTTGTGGTCACGCCGAGCTCGGGCGCGCGGGGGGAGGAAAGCTCTGCACGGCGGCAGTTTGGCGATTCGCTGTTTGGCGGCGAAGACCCGGTCCTTCCCGCGAATTGCTTGGCCGCCTACGAACTCGCCACGGCCGGGAAACTGCGGTGGCGGATCGATGGCGGCGACCCGAAGGGCCCTGCGCCGGGCGCCCGCTTTTTGGGGCCGCCAGCCATCGCCGACGGCCGGGTCTATGCGCTCGCCGAGGCGGAGCAAACGATCTCACTCCTGGAGATCGACGCGACCTCGGGCGACGTGCTGTGGCGCCAGCCGCTCGCTCAGTGCCAACGGGCGGCGTCGCCGCTGATCGCGACGGCCGTGGTTTCGCCGACCATCGGGGAGCGGTTGATTTACTGCCCCACGGGACGGGGCGCCGTGGTCGCCGTTGACCCGCTCCGTCGCCGGCTGGAGTGGTTGGGCTACTTGGCGATCGACGAGAAAGACGCCCGCCCCGCGATGCAGGGGGGGTGGGGCGCTGTGCGGGATTCACGCCGCTGGGCAGACGACGCGACGGCGTGGCGCCACTGCCGGGTCGTCGAAGTCGGCGATCGTCTGTTGGTCGCCTCTCCCGCCTTGCCGTCGCTGCAGTGCTTCGACGCCGCGACGGGCGAGTTCCTTTGGCGCCGCGACTTCTCGGACGCCTTGCTGCTGGCGGGGATCACGGAGCAAGCCGCCCTGGTCGTCGAGGCGGACGCCGTCTCTGCTTGGCGCCTGAGGGATGGTGAGTCGGTCGCGACGTTACCGCTCCCTGGCGGCGACTCGCCGGCGGGTGAGGGCCTGATGGTGGACGGCCACCTCTTGCTCCCGTTGCGGTCGGGACGCCTCGCGATGCTCGACACGTCGCGCCTCGAGGCCGAGGAGGCTTGGCGCTTGGCGGACATGGGTCTGAACCCCCTGGTCGACGCGCCGAAGCTCGGCAACCTGCTCTACCACGCCGGGTTGATCGTCTCCCGGTCGGCGACCACGGTCGAGAGTTACCCCCAAGCCGCCATTCTCCGAGCGGTCGAGAAGCAAGCGATCGACGCCCTGCAAACCAACGATCCGGCGGCGGCACTACCGGCATTGCAAGCGGCGTATGACGCGGACCGCACCGACCGCCGGCTGGCCGAGTTGCTGGCGGTGACGCTGCTGCGTAGCGACGGCGTCGCGCCGGCGGCGCTCGGACAGCTGCCCCACCTGGTGGCTGGCCAACGCGCCACGGCTTACGAGGCCGCGATGCGTCTTGCGGCTTCTCCAGGGATCGACGCCGCCACCGCGCTCGACGACGCCCGATCGCTAGCGGCGAGCGACGCGGGCGACGTGGTGCTACGGATCGAAGACCATCTGCAAGTCACCGCCAGCCGAATCGCCGCCCGCCGCGCCGAGTTGGCCGGCGCCGATCCCCGTCAGATCGAGGCAATCGCCGCCCGTTTCCGCCCGACCGGCGACGTCGCGCCGGCGGCCGAACCTTTAGCGACAACCGCGTGGACCGAGCGTCAGGTCACGGCGCAGGTCGAGTCCTTCCCGAAGTCCACCTCGATGCGGCGTCGCTCGAATCGGGTCCGCCAAGACCGGGCGTTCAAATCGCGTCCGATCGCGCTGGTGGGCGACGCGGTCGAAGGGGTTCATTGGAGCTACGAGTCACGCGGCGGGGATTGGTTGTTGGTTGGCGCCAGCGGCTGGGGGGAACGGTTGCTCGCCGACGAGTTGCCGGGCGATCCTTGGTCGCCGAGCCCCGACGCGGCCGGCGCCGTGGGGGTGCCGGGCGACCGGGTCTATGGCGAGTGGCTGGCTCTGAAGCTCGACACCGGCTTCGTCGTTTGCCACGCCCGCAGCGGCGTCGTTTGGGAGACAACCGACACGTCCAACGCCGCTTGGCCCGGGGTCGTGCTCGATCCGGCAGAAACTCCCGCCGCGGCCGGGCCGTGGGGCGTCGTGTCGGTCTCCGGAGCGACGCTGCAGTGCCGCGAACTTTCGACAGGGCGGATGGTTTGGCGTCGCGAGCTGGTAGAGCTGGGGTCGGATTCGCTGCGGGTGCTCGAGAACGACGGCGTTCTTTACGTCGTCGGCTCTACCACGAGCGGCCTGCGGCTGGCGGCGTGGAGTGGTCAGCGGCTGGGCGAGTGGGCCGCCCCGCCCGCCCGCAATTGGCGACTGGCGGCGGGAGGCAACCTGCTCACCGAAGAACGTTCCGCCGGCCGGCGCCAGTTCCGAGTCGTCACGATCACCGACGCCGCGACGGACCAGCCGGCTTGGGAGCACGACTTCGACCTCACCACCCGCTTTTTGCCGAACGGCGACGTGGCGGCGTTCGTCACCGACAAGCGTCGCCTCACGGTGGTGGATGTCGCGGCCGCGGCGGTCCGTTTCGCGACCTCGCTGCCAGGTAACCTCGAAGCGCCGGTGCGGTCGGTGCGGCTCCGCAACCACGGCGCGCGGCTCTTGGTGGAAATCGACGGCTCGAATCCGATGGTCGATCGGCTCCGCGGCGCGTCGCCAATCGGCGGCGATCCGTTGTTGACCGGCGACCTCTACTGCCTCGACGGGCAAACCGGCGCAGCGCTATGGCCCGCCCCGGTGCAGGTCGACGGGATGGCGATCGTTGAGACGGCCGTCAGCGACGCGCCGCTCTTGCTCTTAGCGCGGCGCCGAGCCCCCGACGCCAACGAAGAACAGGCCGAGGCCGAGATCGCTCTGGCGGCGATTGATTTGGCGACCGGCGCCACGGTCTATCGCAACCATCACCTGCCGGCGGGTGACGAGAACGACGGCCCGGCGCCGCTGTGGGCCGTCTACGAGCGGACCGACAGCGAGCAGATGCTGATCCGAGCGGGTCGCTCCTGGGTGACGCTCGAAACGACCCCGCAGCCCGCCCCCCCGCGGCCGTTGATGCGGGCCCAGGTCGAGGACCCCGAGGCGTCGCGACCGAAAGGGCCCGATGAGATCGGCCAAGGTGTCGAGCGTCTCTTCAAGTCGTTCTGGGATGGGGACGACGATTGAGGCGGGCCGTTCCGTTGTCATCGGGTAGGATACCAGCATGCCGTTTCGATCGATCCGCCGAACCCGCTGGCTTGCCGTCACCGCGGCGGTAATGCTCCCCGCCGTTGGCTTGGCGAACGACGTCGACCGGGTCACCGAAGGGGGGCTCCGTTGGCTCGCTACGTCCCAGAGCCGCCTCGGCTCGTGGGACGCCGGCGGGCGCTACCCCGCGGCGATGACCGCTCTGGCGGGCATCGCCCTATTGGCGGAGGGCTCCACTCCCAGCGGCGGCCGCTACGCGCCCGAAATACGACTGGCGGTCGATTACCTTCTGGCCCAGGCCCGCCCCAACGGACTGATCGGCGACCCGCTCCGCGACGACCGCTACACGTACGGCCATGGATTCGGGATGCTGTTCCTCTCGCAGGTGCTCGGCGAGGAGGAAGACGCCCGACGCCGTGAGGAGTTGATCCGCGTCCTCACCGCCGCGGTGCAGTTCACCGGTCAGGCGCAGACGGCGGCGGGGGGCTGGGGCTATGTCTCGGCGCGCGACGGCAATGGCTTCGACGAAGGCTCGACGACCGTCACCCAGGTGCAGGGGCTCCGCGGCTGCCGCAACGCGGGGATCCCCGTCCCCAAGGGGATCATCGACGGCGCGGTCGGCTATATCCACGGCTGTACGCAGGCCGACGGCGGCGTGCAGTACAGCACCAAAGGGGGGAACGGCCGGCCGGCGATCACCGCCGCCGCGTTGGCGTGCCTCTACGAGGCCGGCAGCTACGACGACAACTTCGTCCCCCGGATGAAGGAGTACTGCCAGCTCCGCCTAGCGGGGGACGACTCGGGCAGCCACGGCCACTGGCACTACGCCAATTTCTATTACTCGCAGGTCCAGTACCGCGAAGCGGGTGATACATGGGACGACTACCGCCGCGCGACCTACGGCAAGCTAGTCGCCGACGCAACGCCGGTCGAAACGCCGCTCGGTCCCGGGTACCGCTGGAACCAAGGCTACATCGGCCCGGTGTATACGACCGCCCTGAACTTGATCATGCTGCAATTGGACGAGGGCTGCTTGCCCATCTACCAGCGCTGACGCCTCAACTAGTCGACGCCACGCGTCGCGGATTCGGGAACCCTTCATGACCCACGAAGAAACGCCGCCGCCTGACGCCGAGCGCCTGTGCGCCACGGCGACCCGGATTCGCGAGCAGTTGGCCCGCGTCATCGTTGGGCAGGATGGCGTGATCGACCTGTTGATGATCGCCCTGTTCTGCCGCGGGCACTGCTTGTTGGAGGGCGCGCCGGGGCTCGCCAAGACGTTGCTCATCAGCACCCTCGCCAAGACGCTCGGCCTGACGTTCAGCCGTATCCAGTTCACGCCCGACCTGATGCCGGCCGACATCCTCGGCACCGAGATCATCGAAGAGGACCGCGCCACGGGGCGCCGCGACCTGCGGTTCCTCGCCGGGCCGATCTTCTCGCACGTGATCCTCGCCGACGAGATCAACCGCACGCCGCCCAAGACACAGGCCGCCCTGCTCGAGGCGATGCAAGAGCGCCAAGTCACCGTCGGGCGCGTGCGGCGTGAGATCGGTCACCCGTTCTTTGTCCTCGCGACGCAGAACCCGATCGAACAAGAGGGGACCTACCCGCTCCCCGAGGCGCAGCAAGACCGCTTCATGTTCAAGGCGATCGTGCGCTATCCGACCTTCGCGGAAGAGATCGAGGTCGCCCAACGGACCACCGCCGGCGAGACGGCCGAGGTCGAAGCGGTGTCGGACGTCGAAGAGATGATTGCGCTGCAGAAGCTGGTGCGGACCACGCCGGTAGGGGACGACTTGGTGCGTTACGCCGTCGCCTTGGTGCGCGGCTCGCGGGTCGGCGAGCCCGACGCCGCGCCCGAAGCGGCAACCCGTTTGGCGTGGGGGGCGGGGCCGCGGGCGGTGCAGTTCCTCATCCTCGGCGCCAAGGCGCGGGCGCTGATGGCGGGGCGGCCTTGCGTCGCGATCGAGGACCTTCAGACGCTCGCTAAGCCGGTGCTGCGGCACCGGTTGCTGCTCAACTTCCAGACCGAGAGCGAGGGCCTCACCGCCGACGACGTGATCGACGGGTTGCTGACCGCCACGCCTACGCGCGACGAGAGTCTCAGGGATGACCCCCGCTTCCGCGGCGTCCTCGCCGGCTGACGGGGGCGGCGGGCCGCGTCCGTCGTCGTCGAGCCAATCGCTCCCCGAGGTGCTCAAGCGTCTCGGCCGGCTCGAGGTCCGCGCCGCCCGCGTCGTCGATGGCTTTCTGTCGGGCCGGCACAGCAGCCCCTTCCTGGGCCGTTCGCTCGAGTTCCGTGAGCACCGCCAGTACGCCGCCGGCGACGACCTCCGGCACATCGACTGGAAGGCGTGGGGCCGCCAAGACCGGCTCTTCGTCAAACAGTACGAGGAAGAGAATAACCTCCGCGCGACGCTGTTAGTCGATTCGTCGGCGAGCATGCGTTTCCGTGGCGAGGGCGCGTCCGGCAGCCCCGGCGACGCGATGAGCAAGCACGAGTACGCCGCGACAGCCGCCTGCGTGCTGGCGTACCTGCTGACCGCGCAGCACGACGCGGTCGCCTGCCGTGCGTTCGCCGGCGAGGTGATCGCCGAGACGCCCCACCGGACCGGCCGCGCGCAAGTCAGCGCGATTGCCGACCTGCTAACCGCGTCGCTCGAAGGATCAACCGACGCGGCGAAGACCGACCTGGCGGGCCTACTGCGATCGACCGCCGAGACGATCCCCCGGCGCGGCGTTGTCGTGTTGCTCTCCGACCTCCTCTGCCCACTCGAGGGCCTCGACACCGGGCTGGCGATGTTGCAGGCCAAAGGCGCCGATATGGTCGTGATGCAGACCCTGTCGGACGACGAGATCGACTTCCCGCTGGAGGGGGCGACCCGTTTCGTTGGGCTCGAAGGGGGCGCCGAACTCGACGCCAATCCCCGCGCCCTGCGACGCGAGTACCTGGCCGCTCTCGCCCAGCACCAAGACGCGATCGAGGCCGCCTGCGCCCGCCGCGGCGCCAACCATCAATTGATCCGCACCAGTCAGTCCCTCGAGTCGGTGCTGATCGCGCTGCTGTCGAGCCGTCTCCGCGGCCCGCGGCGGCGGTAGATATCACCCACCGAACCGCGACCGTCAGGGAGCGGCCAACAGCTCGACGGCTCCCCAACCGTCGTGGCTCACCAGCAAACTTCACCTCACGTTCTGTGTCTTTCACCTTCCCAGCCTTGGCGGTCGCCGGCGCCCTCTTGGCGTCCCTGCCGATCGTCATTCACCTGCTCAACCGGCGGCGCCGGCGGCGGGTGGCGTGGGCGGCGATGGACTTTCTCTTGCAGAGCGACCGCAAGAACCGCACTTGGGTGCGGCTGAGCGAGTGGCTGCTGCTCGCGGCGCGGGTCGTCGCCATCGCCCTGGCGGGCCTCCTGGCGGCGACGCCAACAACGCTCGACCTGCTAAAAGGCTACTTCGGGCAGCAACGGGCGCGGCACGTCGTTCTTCTCGACGACACCTGCAGCATGCAACGCCGCGGCGCGGGGGGCTCGGCTTGGGACGAGGCGCTCGGCGCCGTCGAACGGCTCGCCGACGCCGCCCGCCAGAGCGGCGACGAGTTGCTTGTTGTCCGTTACGCCGACACCTCTGTCGGCGGCGACGTGGCGACGCTGGTGGGGTCGACGCCAGCGGGAGAGTCGTCGAGCGGCGTGGCGACGCCCACCTCGCTGCAGGTGACCAACGCCAGTGCGTCGCCGAGCGACGGCCTCGATCGGGCGATCGCTCTCTGCGAAGCCGCCCCGCCCGGCGTCCCGGCGTACGCCTACGTCGTTTCCGACTTCGCCGAAACCGCGCTCCGCGCCGACGGGGCGTCGCGACTCGACGCCTTGAGCGACAAGACTGCTGGCTTGGTGCTCGCCGTCTGTGGCGACGCCGCCGCGACGGGGAACCTCGCCATCGAGTCGGTCAACCTCGCCCCGGGGCCGTTGGCGTCGGGCGTGGAGACACGCCTCGTCATCGAGGTGGTCAACCATTCCATCGAGCCAGCGCCCGCCGTGGCGTTGTCGCTGCGCCGCAACGGGCAACCGCTGACGGCGCTCGAGGTGGGCCCGTTCGGGGCCGGTGAACGCGTCGCTGTTGAAACCCCGGTCACGTTCATGGGGATCGGGCCGCACGCCATTGAGGCGACGCTCCCCGCCGACCGGTTGCCGGCCGACGACCAAGGCTGGCTCGCGGTTGACATCGCCGCTTCGCAACCAGTCCTTTTGGTGGACGACCAGCCCAAGGCGATCGAGTCACGTGTCTTCGCGGCGGCGTTGCGGCCGATCGGCGCCACTCGCAGCGGTTGGGCGCCGCGGCGTGTCGAGCGGCTCGCCAGCGACGACCTCGCCGGCGCCGCGGCCGTGATGCTGCTCGACATCGAGCGGCTTAGCGACGCCGACACGCAGCGGCTCCGCGACTACACAGCCGACGGCGGCGGGCTGCTCATGGTCCTGGGCCCTCGGACCGACGCCGGCTGGTTCAATCAACGCATCGCCAGCGCCGTGGCGGGCGAGCCGCCGCTGACGCCGTGGCGGCTGGGCCCCGCGACGTCGGGCCCGGTGGCCGAACCGGGCCGTCCGGTGATCAGCGTCGTCGATCATCCCGCCGTGCGTGTGCTCGCCGGCAAGCAGAACGGCTTCCTGCCGCTGGTCCGGTTGCTCGCGCAGCGGCGACTGGCGACCGACGACGATGTCGCCGCACTCCGGCAAGTTACAACGTCCCCGTCCGCCGAGACGCCAAGCTACGAAGTGCTAGCGCGGCGGCTCGACGGCCAGCCGCTCTTGGTCGAGAGCCACTACGGCGCGGGTCGTGTCCTCGGGCTGATGACCACCGCCGCGACCGGTTCGGGAGGTTCCGAGCCGTGGAGCAATTTGGCGACGCTGCCGATCTTCCCGGTGCTGGTGAACGACATAACGGGTTGGTTGGCCCAAGAACGGCTCCGGCCGCGGGCCGAGCCGATCGTCGCCGTCGCGAGCGACACGCCGCCGAGGTCGTCGCTGCTGCGCTGGGACGCGGCCGATGGGCTGATGGAAGCGACGCCGCTCGGCCCCTCCGCGACACTGACGCCGGCGACGCCGGGCGTCTATCGCCGCGTCCTTGGAGGCGTCGAAGAACCGTTGTTCGCGGCGCAAGTGTCGCCCGCTGAGAGCGACCTGCGGTCCGCGTCGATCGCCGTGCTCCGCCAGCGTTGGGGCGACGTCGCCCGCGTCAGCAGCGCCGACGAGTTGTTTCGCGACGCCCCCACACCCGCCAGCCGCGGGCCATTGTACGCCTGCGCGGCGGCGCTGCTCGGCCTGTTGGTGGGGGAGCGTTGGCTCGCCTACCGCAACAGCTACGTCCAGTCGGCTGCCCGCCGTGGGGGCGCCGTATGAACGTTTACGACGCCGTCGGCTATGAGACGCTCACGCAGTCGCCCGGTTGGGCGGCCACGCTGATCGGGCTCGCTGTCGCGGCGATCGTCTTGGCGGTGGCGTGCGGCTGGCGCGAGCGGCGGGTTGCGCCGCGTGGCTGGGTGGTGCTGCTGGTGCTCCGCGTCCTGGCGGTCGCCGCCGCGGGATTGGTCATCGCCGGAGTCGAACGCCGACCCCTGAGCGAGCAAGAGGTCCCGTCGCGGGTGGTGCTGCTCATCGACCGTAGCGCGAGCATGACCCTGCCGGCGACGGACGAGCCGGGCGACACCACGCCGCGATCGGCCCCCACGAAGGCGGTCGCCGATCAGCTTGCCACGGTGTTCGCCGAACGGCACGACGTGAGCCGGGCCGGGTTCGACGTCGCGGTGAACTATCAGAGTCCCACGGCGTCGCCCGAGGCCGCGCCTGGTGCGACTGACAACACGACTGACGCCGGGGGCGCCACGCGCCTCGGCTCGGCGCTGCAGCGGGTGCTGTCGGACTATGGCGCGTCGCCGCTAGCAGCGGTTGTCGTTGTAAGCGATGGCGGCTGGAACGCCGGACCCGATCCAGTGGATCCGGCAGCGCTCGCCAAGAGCCGTGATGTGCCGGTCCACACCATCGGGGTCGGTCCGCTACGCGAGCCGCCGAGCATCGGCTTGCGCGACTTGGCGGCGCCCTCACGGGCGGCGACAGGCGACGCGTTTCAGGCGAGCGTCACGGTCGCTGCCAACGGCGCGGGGGCGGCCGGAGCCGGGACGCCGCGGGTGACGCTGACGCTCCGCCCCTTGGGGGCCGATGGCAAGACCGGCGCCGCGGTGCTTGAAGAACCCGTCGAGTTCGAGCTGCCACGCGAGGGGGGGCTCGCCGGCGGGACGGCGGAACTCACGGGCCCAGCGCCCGGTCTCTACGAACTAACCGCGACGCTGGTCCCCGCCGGACGGGACGCCGACCTCACCGACAATGCGCTCTCAACGCCAATCGAGTTCGTCGATCAACCGACCCGGGTGCTGCTCGCCGCCGGCGGTCCCGCGCGGGACTACCACTTCTTGCGGGACCAGCTCTACCGCGACGAGCAGTTCACCTGCGACGTGCTGCTGCAATCGGCGACCGGCGCCGTGACCCAAGACGCCGGCAAGGTGCTGGTGGCGCTCCCGGCGACCGCCGCCGAATGGGAGGCGTACGACGTGCTGGCGGCGATCGACCTCGACTGGCGGCAGGTCGAGCCCGCGACGCAAGCCGCGCTCGCCGAGTGGGTGTCGAGCCGGGGGGGTGGGCTGGCGTTCGTCGCCGGCCCCGTCGCAATGCCGGGCGTTCTCCGCGCGGGGCTCGAGACGCCATTGCGGACGCTGCTGCCGGTCATGCTCCGTGACGATCCGTTGGCGCTGGGCAGCTCGCTTGGAGTTAGCCGCGATCCCCGGCCGATCTACCTCACCGGTGCGGGACGCGGGCTCGGCTGGCTCGACCTCCGCCTTCCCAACGAAGAAACCACCAGCGTCTGGCGACGGCTCGATGGCTTCTATTCGCCGACGATCCCCGCCGAGCCCAAGCCGGGCGCGACCGTCCTAGCGAAACTCGGCGAGGAGGACTCGGCGCCCCCGCTGCTCGTCGAACAGCTCTACGGCGCCGGCCGGGTCGCGTATCTGTCGACGCCCGAGACGTGGCGTCTCCGGACCGTTTCTGCCGATTCGTTCACCGCGCTGCACGTCGGCTGGCTCCGGCATTTGACGCAGGGCCGGCTGCTCGGCGTCGCGGCCGAGGGAAGTTTGCTTTTCGACCGTCGGCGTTACGACCTGGGCGAGACGATGACGCTCCGCTACGTGGCCCGCGAAACAAGCACGCCGACGCCCCCGCCGCCGGCACGGCTGATCGTCGGCGACGGGCCCGCCGAAGAGGTCCGCCTCGATCCGGTCGAAGGGCAGCCCGGTGTCTTCTCCGCGTCGGTCCGGGCAACCGCGACGGGCCGCTGGACGGCGACCGTTGATCGCGGCAGTAGCGGTCGAGAAGGTAGCGATCGACTGACCGCAACCGCCGAGGCGTCGCTGCCGGCGCTCGAGAACGAGACCCGCGTCCAGAACGCCAAGCTCCTCGCCGCGATCGCCCAGCGGAGCGGCGGCCGCTACGTCGATCTGGCGAGCCCCGGCGCTCAAGACCAATGGCTGGAGATCGCCCGGAACACCCTCTCACTCGCCGAAACCACGATCGACCTTGGGGCCCCCGACGAGCGGTTCGCCGAACGGCTGAGTCGTTTCGCCTTGGCGGCGATGGCGGGCGCCCTGCTGCTAGAGTGGTTGCTGCGACGCGCCTGGCGCCTCGCTTAGTTTAATCTTCCAAAGGATCTCGAACGACGTTGTCTGCCGACTCGCCATCCTCCGACCGACCCGCCCGCCCGCCCGGCGCGGCTGTCGACGCGCTGCTTACGCGGCTCGCCGAGCAACTGCACAGGGCGATCGCGACGCGCGTCGGGTGGCAGGTCCTGGCGGCGGTGACGCTGGTCGGGTGGGTCGCCCTAATCGTTGACCGTCTTTTCGAGCCCTCCGCGACGGTGCGGCTGGTCGTAGAGTTGTCGCTGCTTGCCGCCGGGGTAGGCTGGTTGCTCCTTGTCGCCGCGCCGCGGCTGCTGCGGCCGATCGGTCCGCGCGACGTGGTGACGCTGCTCCACCGCGACCGACCAGGTGAGGCCGCGCTGATTGCAACGTCGCTCGACTTGCGAGCCCATGACCGCGGCAATCGTCAACTGGCCGACGCCGCGATCGCTGACGCCGACGCTGTGGCTGCGAAGCTGGGCGACCCGCGACTCGTCCGCCCGCCATCGACCACCGGCGCCGCTTGCTTCGCCGCCGCAGCGGCGGCGGCGGCGCTCCTCTTGGCGGCGTCACGCCCCGAACTGGCCGCCTCGTACGCCAAGCGGGTCGCGCTGTCCGACGCCCCCTGGCCACGGCGCGTTCAGCTCGTGGTCGAAGGCTTCGAGCGCGACGCTGCTACGAATGAATGGACCCGCGTGGTCGCACGCGGCGAGCCGGCGGAGTTCATCGTCGTGGCGGAGGTGGAAGCGGACGACGCCCCGCCCGAGACGCTCTGGGCCCGCGGCGCCCGGGCGACAGGGCAGCGATCGCTGACCAGCCTGACACGAATCGGCGCGCCCGAGACGGGCCCCGTGCTCCGCCAACGCTACCGGCGTCGTTTCGAGCGTGTCGATGACGACCTGGCGTTGACGGTCCGTGGCGGCGACGCCCGGCTGCAGCTGCGGCTGATCGCGGCCGACCGGCCGGCGCTGACCGACCTGACCGTCCGCTGCGAGCCACCCGCCTATCTCGACGCGACGCCGACCAGCGCCGGCGCCTCGACGCTGCAGCCGCTCCCCGAGGGGAGCGTCGCCCGCCTCATCGCCGGCGCCTCGAAGCCGCTCGCGTCGGTCGAGGCGACTTACCGCGACGGCGCCACGCCGACCGAAACGCCTCTCGACGCCCGTCTCGAGAGCGAGGGGACACGCCTTGTCGTCGCCACGCCGCCGCTCTCGGGGTCGTTAGTAGTCACCCTCACGGCGACGGACGCCGACGGGCTCACGTCGGAGCCGATCGAGTTGCCGCTTGAAGTCGCGCTCGACTCGCCGCCGTCAGTGCTGCTGTCGCTTGAGGGAGTCGGGCGCTCGGTGACGCGCGACGCCCGCCTCCCGGTCGAGATTCGGCTGCAAGACGATCACGCGCTGGCGGATGTCCGGCTTGAACTGCGTCGCGGTGACGAGACGATCGTTCTTCCGCTCGACCCGCCCGCGACGCTCCCCGGACGCGTCGCGGCAGAGGCCGACCTGCTGTCGCTCCGCTCCGCCGACCCCCGCCGCCGGCTGACGCTCGATCCGGGCGACCGCTTCACCTTGGTGGCGACCGCGGCGGATCGCTACGACTTGGCCGAGCGCCCCCGCGCGGAGAGCCGGCCGATCGAGATTGAGGTGACGACGCCCGCCGAGCTCTTGGCGAGGCTGGGTGACGCGCAGCGGGAGCTGCGCGGCTCGCTCGAAGCGATACTGTCGGACGTCCAGCGGCTGGAGTACCAGATCGATCTCCGCCGCCGCCGGGCCGCTGAGGGGCAGGGCGACGACGGCGGACGGCGTTGGGCGGCGGAGCGCCAGCTCGACGCTCGCAAAGCGGCCAACGGCGTCGCCGAGGCGGCCCAGCGCGCCGACGGGCTACGCCTCCAGGTGGTGAACAACCGGCTCGACCAACCCGACCTCGTCGATCGCCTGAAACGGCGTGTCGTCAGGCCGCTACGGCTGGTGGAGGAGGAGCAGCTCGCCCAATCGGTGAAGGCCCTACAGCAGATCGGCGAGGGGACGCCCGACGACTCCCTGGCCGCCGCGCTCGCCGGGGTCCGCAGCGCCGAAGCCGAGCTCGAGCGCGTGCTGGCGAGCCTCGACACGCAGCAGACCTACAATGAAGTCGTCGCGTTGCTGCGCGGCCTGATCCGTGAGCAGCAACGCGTCAACGAGAAAACGTCGCGGCAAGAGAGCGAGAGCGTTCGGTCCTTGTTCGATTAACGATTCGCAACGACGACGGAACGAAGGGAAGCAGGGTAGTCAATCGGAGCGTCTTGCTTGGCGACTTCGTTCTCAAGTGCTACAAAACAACTGCGGAGCAAAACCGTGTCCTTGCTGAGAGCCACCTGTCTGGGAGCGGCGCTGCTAGCCATTGCGGCGAGCGCCACCGCCGCGGAGGTGGCGAGCGATCAACAACAGGTCGCGATTGGCTACGAGCGGCTCGAAACCCTCGCGCTGCGGATCGCCGACGCCGTTGAGGCGACCGACGCGGCGAGGGCGGACCAGATCCGCACCGCGATCGGCGAGGCGCGGTCGGTCGGGATCGGCGACCGGTTCGACAAGGTGATCGGTCTCCTCGAACGGGAACGCTACACCGCGGCCCGCCGTGATCAGACCGAACTGGCGACACAGCTCGAGGAGCTCTTGCGGCTGGTGATGGCCGACCCCAACGCGGCGCGGCTTGAGGAAGAGCGGCGGCGTTTAGAGAAGCTGCAGCGTGAGATCCGCGCCGCCCTCCGCGAGCAGCGGTCGCTCCGCAGCCGGACCCAGCGGGGCGAGATCGCCGAACTCGCCGAGCGGCAGCGCGACCTGGCCGACCGGGTCGAGCGTCTCCGCGAGCCGGCCGAGGAGACCGACCGCCTCAACGGTCAGAGCGGTGACGACGCCCCAACCGAACCTGGCGACGCACCCGGCGAGGGCGAAACGCCACCCGAGGGCTCCGGGGCCGAAGCGGGGGAGAAGGGTCCGTCGATCGCCGGGCGGCTGGAATCGGCCGGCGAGTCGATGCGCGGCGCCGAAGAGAAACTGGCTGGCGAGGACGCGTCGGCGGAAGAGGAGCAGCTCGAAGCGCAACGCGACCTCGAAGCGGCCCAGCGGGAGGCCGAGCAACGCCTCAAGCAGCTCCGCGAGGAGGAGCAGCAGCGGCGGCTGGCGTCACTTGCCGAGCGACTCCGCCGGATGCACGAGGCACAGACGGGGCTCGTCACCGACACCCAAAACCGCGTCGACGACCTCCAGTCCGACGCCGCCCCGGCCGATTCGCGTGCCGGCCAGCTGGCGGCCGCTAAGCTCGCGGGGCGGCAGGGAGATGTCGGCGCTTCCGCCGAGCAGGCCCTCCGGGTGGTGCGGGCGGACGGTTCGTCACGCGTCTTCGACGACGCCCTCAGCCAAACCGTGGACGACATCCGTTCGGCGGAAGACCGGCTCCGGCAGGGTCTGATCGACGCCACGACGGTCGCCCTCGAGCGGCTCGTGGCCGACGCCCTGACGGAGATGATCGCCGCCGTGGACGAGTCGCTCGATGACCTTGATAAACAACGCCAACCCCCCAAAGGGGCGCCACAGGCCCAGCAGGGGGGCGATCCCGGACTGGTGTCGAAACTCGCCGAACTGCGGATGATCCGGGCGATCCAGGCCCGCTTGATGCGGCAAACCGAGGTTTGGCGGTCCGCCGCGGAGACAGGCGAGGCGCCCGCCGCGGAGGTCGCCGAGCGGCTCGACGGGCTTGCTGCCGAGCAGCGACGCCTGGCTGTCGCCGCCGAAGCGGTCGCAGGCGGGGCGCCGTGACATCGCGCCGTGACGTTGCGGCGTTTGGTCCATCGGGCGATAGTGGAGTTATGGAATTCGCCCGCCTGCAGGATGCTTCCGCACGCCGCCGTCGCCGGCGCCGAATCTGGGGTCGGGTTGCGGTGACGCTATTCGCCGCCGCCATGGCATGCCCCGCGGCTCTTGCCGTCGATAAGTCAGCGAGCCTGCGTTCTTGGCGCGAGGCGCCGGGTTTCGTCTCGGCGAACGAAGCCATCGCGGCATGGCTCGCCCAGCAGCACCGGGGCCAAGCGCTGGCGGCCCGCTGGAACCGGGCGGTCGCCGCGACGCCTCGACCGTCGCGGCTCGCCGAGCCCTTGCGGACCCTTGCGGCGCAAGCGGACGAGCGGTTTGTCTCGCTGCTGAACGCGCCTGTCGACACGCCGCCCGTGTGGCTGACCTCGCTCGGCGACGCGGAGCCGTCGGTCCGATTGGCGGTGGCCGACGCGCTGGCCGCGGCTGACCGCTACGACGCGTGCCTGGCTTGGACCGAGGGGCTCGAGCAGGACCAAGTGTTTTCGCCCGCGCTGCTCAGCTACCTGCGCGCCGTCGCTTGGCGGATGACCGTTGACGACGATCGGGC
This sequence comes from Botrimarina colliarenosi, assembly GCF_007859955.1. Taxonomy (GTDB): domain Bacteria; phylum Planctomycetota; class Planctomycetia; order Pirellulales; family Lacipirellulaceae; genus Botrimarina; species Botrimarina colliarenosi. The sequence continues at coordinate 378,742 of NZ_SJPR01000004.1, read as the reverse complement.
GGCGGAAGCGATCGAGCGGCTGCCGGCCGATGACGAGGCCTTAGGGCCGGCTCGGAAGTGGGTGCTCGACGCGCTGCAAAATGAGTTAGAAAGCAAACCGCAGCCGATGCCGATCGTGGCCCGCAAGATGCGGGACGTGCAGCGTCGGCTCGCCCTGGCGGAGCCCGGCGCCGAGACCCAGGAGCGTCAGCAGGCGATCCTTGACGAACTCGACAAGCTGATCGAGAAGCTCGAAGAACAGCGCAAACAGCAGCAACAGATGGCGGCCGCCGCCCCCGGTGGTGGCGCCGAGCCGGGCGACCCCGCCGACGAGAGCCGGCCCAGCGAACTGAAAGGCCCCGGCGAGGTCGACCGCAAACGGCTGGTGGCCGGCGACGCTTGGGGCTCGCTCCCCCCGGCCGAACGCGAGCGGCTCACCCAGGCGATCACACGTGACTTCCCGCCCCACTACCGCGGTTTGATCGAGGACTACTTCCGCACGCTGGCGGCCGAGGCCGACGCGGCGGAGCCGGACGATCCCCCCGCCGCGGACCGCTGATCCCGCCTAACCTCCCACCGAGCGTCTCCATGCCCCCCGTCTGCCGCCGCTGCGCGATCGGCGCCCTCGCTGTGGGGGTCCTTGCCGCTTCGTTGGCGGTGGCCGAGGGTCCGCTCGTCACGGTCGAAACGACGGGCGAGGAAGCGGTCGGCCGGCTCGTCGCCTTGGACGCGGAGCGGGGCGTTTCGCTCCGCGACGATAGCTACGCAACGCTCCCGATCAGCGAGGTGCTCAACCTGACGGTCGAGCCGACACGTCGGGCTGCCTCGACAACGCCGCGCGCCGGGCGGGTGTGGCTTACCGATGCCTCGCGTTTCGACTACGCCGCGTACCGGTTCGTCGGAGGGCAGGTGGAGTTCTCACTCGTCGGCGGGGGGCAAGTCACCCTTCCCACCTCCTCGATCGAACTTTGGCGATTGGCGACGGAAGCGACGATCGAGTCTCAGGCGTTCGACAACGAGACCGACGTGCTCTGGGTGCGGCGCCGCGACGGCAGTCTGACGCCCGTCGAAGGCGTCCTACTCGACGTGTCAGCGGCGGGGGTCCGGTTCGCCCTGGACGCCGACGGCGGCGCCAAGCCGGTCGAGGCGCCCTGGCCGCGTGTCGCCGGCCTCCGCTACTACCGGGCGGCGGATCGGAAGCTACGGCCCGCGGCGACGGTACTCAATTTTAGCGACGGCGGCCGGCTGATCGTGACCGGCGTCGGCTACCGCGGCGCGGAACTCGAGTGGGAAGAGGGCCACACGCCGATCGAGGCGGTGACGTCGATCGACCTGTCGGCGGGCCGCGTCCTACCGGTCGCGTCCCTCGATCTCCTCGCCCACCGTTGGACTCCCTACTTCCGGACGAAGCCCGACAGCGAAGCGGGGGGCTACGCTCTCGACGAATCGCTCGGCGGAGGGCCGTTGTCGCTGCGCTACCCCGACCGACGCGCCCCGAGCGCCTGGCCGGGCGTCGTCTCGGTCCGGACGTTTGCTCGTGGCGTCGCGATGAAGAGTCGTGGCGAGTTGCGTTTTGCTCTGCCGAGCGGCGCGACCCGGCTGCGGGGCGCTGTGGGGCTCGACCCCGCGACGGCGCTCGCCGGGTCGGCCGAGGTGCGGCTGTTGGTCGACGGCGACGAGCGATGGTCCGGCACGGTCGACGGGGGGACGCGACCGTACGCCATTGATGAGCCGATAACGGCGGCCACGACGCTGACGCTGCAAGTCGATTACGGCGACAACCTCGACGCGGGAGACCACGTCCATTTCGGCGACCTGAGGGTGATTCGATGAACCGCTTGAGAATCGCCGTCCTGGCCGTGTGGCTCACGGGGGCTGCGTCCATCGCCGCTCCGCCGCTCACGCTTGACCCCGAGGTCGTCGCGGCGGAAGCGGCGCGGCGTGAGGTGATCGCCAAACTCAGCCGCTCGACGGTGGCGATCTTCGAGAGCACCGGCACGAACGGCGGATCGGGCGTCATCATCAGCGACGACGGCCTGGTCGTCACCAACTTCCACGTCACGGCGCCATGCGGCCCGCAGATGCTCGTCGGCACGAGCGATGGCCGGCTCCACCAGGCGGTGCTCTTGGGCCTCGACCCGACGGGCGACATCGGGCTGATTCAGCTTCAGGGCGAAGGCCCTTACCCCGCGGCCGCTATCGGCGACAGCGACCTCGTGCGGGTCGGCGACGAGGCGATCGTGGCCGGCAACCCGTTCCTGTTGGCCGAGGACTTTACACCGACGATCACGGTGGGCGTCATTTCGGGCGTTCATCGCTATCAGTTCCCCTCCGGGACGCTCCTGGAGTACGCCGACTGCCTGCAGACCGACGCGGCGATCAACCCTGGCAACTCGGGCGGTCCGCTGTTTGACGGCGCCGGACGGCTCATCGGCATCAACGGGCGTGGTTCGTTCGAGAAGCGGGGCCGCGTCAATGTCGGCGTCGGCTACGCCGTTTCGATCAACCAGGTGATGCGGTTCGTTTCGCACCTCCGCACGGGTCGGCTGGTCGATCACGCCTCGCTCGGCGCGACCATCGTCACCCGTCGCGGGCCGCAGGCGATCGTTCGCGCCATTGAGACCACCAGCGACGCCTACCGCCGGGGACTGCGGCCGGGGGATGAGATCGTCGCCATCGACGGCCGCGACACGCCGACCGCCAACGCCCTGCTGAACGCCATTGGCGTGCTGCCGGCGGGCTGGCGGACGCTCGTCGAGTACCGCCGCGACGGCCGACTCGACCGCCGGACGGTGCGGCTCGGTCCGTTGCATTCACCGGGCGAGATCGAAGAGGCGATCCAGGGCGAAACGCCCGACGAGTCGCCCGACGCCGCCGACTCCGCCAAGACGCCCGAGCTGCCCGCCGACATCTACGAGGCCAAGCCGGGCTACGCCAACTACGCCGCCACGCGTCGCGAGACCCGGCGGCTGCTCGATCGGTGCCGCGCCGACAGCGGCGTCCCGCTACGCGAGAGTGTCCGTTACGTGAACAACGACGGCGACGCGGTGACGCTCGAGGTGACCGCCGACGGTGCCGCTTGGCTGTCGGAGTCCGGCGAATTTCGGTGCGACGCCACCCGCGACCTCGCGGCGCAGGCGACGCCGCCCGAAGCGCCCGCATTGCTCGGCGGCCTCTGGGTCTGGAGCCGGCTCGTCGCGGGCGAAGAGGGGCTGCTCGACGACGCCGAAGCGCTCGGGCGCTTGCCGTGGCGCGCGGGCGAAACGGCGCACGACGTCCTTGTCGCCACCCACCGCGGTCTCCGTGTCGAGGTCTATCTCGACGCCGAGTCGGGGCGCCCGCTCGGCTTCGAGGCCTCGCGCGACGCGGCCGAGGAGGCGGTCCGTGTTGAGTTCACCGACGCTCCGACGGGCTTCGGGGCGTTGCCATCCGAGTTGAGAATCACGGCGGGGGATCGCCCGATCGCCGACCTGCAGGCTGCAGTCTCGGGACCGTCCCCCCAGAAGCCCCTCAGCGATAAACCCAGCAGCGATAAACCCAGCAGCGAGGAACGCCAATGAGGGTTCGGTCTCTCGCCGCCTGCCTGGGCCTCCTGCTTTGTCACGCCATGGCTTTTGGCGCTACGTCCTCGCCCGACGCGGAGCCGCTGCAACGGGCTCAGCTCGCGATCGCCAAGCTCTACGGCGCCGGCCGTGTCGCCGGGCTGGAAGGCTATCAGACGGGCGGTTTCTTCCCGGGCAGCCCCGTGTTGGTGGTCACCGCCGATAGCGCCGCGCTCGACGGCGGTCGAGTGACGCTGGTCGACGCCTACGGCGAGCGTTGCGAGGCCCGCGTCACGGGTCGTGACGCGTCCACCGGCCTCGTGCTGCTGGAGTGCCCCGAGAGCTACGAGGCGCCGTCCCACTTCCAACTGGCGGAGACTGTCACGCCACGTCCCGCACAGCGGGTCTGGGCGCTCTCCAACTGCTTCGGCGTCGCGGCGGGCGACGAACTCGTGACCGTGCAGCGGGGCCGGATCGCCGCGTTGGCGCCGATGCCGACCGCCACCGACCCGGAGCAGTACCGCCCCACCCTGGGGGTCCCCGAACCGGGCGCCACGGTGCTGATGCTCGACGCCGTGACGAGCAACCCCGGCGCGGCGGGGGGAGTTGTCGTCGACACCGACGGCGTCTTGCTGGGCGTTCTGGGCGCCGAGTGCCAATCGCCGACCACCGGCGCTTGGATCAACTACGCCCTTCCGGTGGAAGCCGTCAACGCGGCGATCGAGCGGATCCGGGCGGGCTCAGCCCCCGATCGTGACCCGCTTCGAGACGCGTTCCGCACGGGGCGGCTCTTCGCCCACAGTGGCCTGGGGCTGATCCCGCGGATCAACGCCCGCACGCCCGCCTACGTCGAACGCGTCGAACCCGGCAGCCCCGCCGACAACGCCGGGTGCGAGCCCGACGACCTGATCGTCGCCGTGGACGGCGCGACAGTTGGCGCCGTCGATAGCGCGACGGCCGCCATCGAGCGCGGCTTTACCCGCCGACAGACCGCCGTGCTGACGCTCCTACGCGGTGAGCAGTTGGTCACGATCACTTTACGAGGCGACGCTCCATGACTTCCCGCGGCCGCTGGCCCCTCGGTGTTTTTCTTTGTCTGCTCGGGCCCGCTTTGGCAGCGGCGTCGGGCGGACCGTCGCTCGAGGCGGCGATCGATCGGGCGGTCAACCTCACTGCGCCTCGCGTCGTTCAGCTCCGCTACTTCGGGGCGGGAGGCGACGCCCTCGGCGCCGCCGCGGCGCCGGTTACAGGCTACGCCCTCGACGACCATTGGGTCGTCACCAGCACTTACGCCCTCGCCGAGACGCCGGCCGGGATCCTCTGCCGCTTCGCGGACGGCCGTCAGAAGCAGGCCGAGCTCGTTTCACGTGACGTGAGTCGGCAGGTCGCGCTGCTCCGACTCGAAGGCGCCGGCGAAGCGACGCCAACGCCGCCCACGGGGCGCGACGGCTTGGTCGGTGAGACGGCGATCGCCCTCGGGCGGGTCTACTCGGCCGACAACGTCAACCTCACGGTCGGTGTCGTCAGCGCCGTCGGCCGGCTCGGGGGGCGGGCGGTCCAGACCGACGCGCTCGCGTCGCCGGTCAACTACGGGGGCCCCCTCGTGGCGCTCGACGGCGTGCTGCTCGGCGTGATCGTGCCGCTGGCGCCGCCGGGGCAGAGCGGCGTCGATCTTTACGACTCGGGGGTTGGCTTCGCCGTGCCCGTAGAGTCGATCGCCGCTCGGCTCCCACGGATGGCGGCGGGCGAGACGATCCGCTCCGGCTTGCTCGGGGTGACGCTGCCCAACGAAGACCCGCTCCGCGAGCCGCCAACCCTCTCGGCCGTCACCAAAGCGGGCCCCGCTGCTTCCGCCGGGCTGCAAGCGGGCGACATGGTCCTCTCCCTGGCGGGCGTCGCCACACCGACGGTCTGGGAGCTGCGTCGGGTCACGTCAGGACTGGACGCCGGAGACGAGGTCGCAGTGGTCGTCCGACGCGACGCCGACCTGCCGCCAAGGACGCTTCAATTGACGCTCGGCGAAGCCCCTCCGGAAGTCGCTCCCGAGGTTCAACTGCCCCTGATAGAAACGAAAAAACCCGACGAGCCTTGAAAGGCTCGCCGGGCTCATTCCGATTTCGGCTCTTACTTCCGTGAGAGCCCCTTGGTTCTTAGCCGGACGCTTTAGCGGCGGCGGAAGCAGCAGCTCGCGGCCGAGCCGAGCACCATCATCACGAGGCTGGACGGCTCGGGAATCATGTTGCCGGTGATGGTCATGACGCCGGACGCCACCAAGCTGCGGACGCCGGTCTGGCCCGAGAGGACCATCACCTCGGTCGCCGAGTAGCTGAGCAGGACGTCCTCGCCGTACTCCCAACCGCCGGGGAGCGACTGGCTGATGACCTTGCCTTCGGCGAAGAAGTTGAAGAAGTTCAGCCCGGGCAGGCCGGTCTGGACCACGGTGTAAGAGATGTCGTCGATGCCAATCCGCAGGTTGTTGCCGTTGCCGTCGAAGTAGTCGAAGCCATAGGCGGTCGGATTGCCTGAGCCGCCGACGTTGTTTTGGAGCGAGCCCGTCGCCAGTTCGGCGCCGAGGTTGGTGATCTTCAGGTCACCCCACAACGCGTCGGGGGGGTTCATCAGCATTTCTTCGCTGATGCCGTCCACCTCGATTTCGAGCGAGCTGAACGTCCGGGCTTCGGCCGGCAACAGGTTGCCACCGTCCGGCCGGTTGAAGTCGGTGATCTCACCGGTCTGGCCGTCGAAGGCGATGTCGAAGTTACCGATGATCGTGTTGATCATTCCGGCGTTGCCGGCGGAGGCCATACCAAAGATGGCGACCAGCATGGGGAGCACGTTTCGCAGCGTCATGGTGTTTCCTGCCTGGGTGTTTGCGTCGGAGGACGCACGTTGAGATCGGAATCGGAATGAATTCAGCTTCGGTTGCCGTCGGGGCCTTCTTGGCCCGTCGTGGCGTGTCTCGTTGCCGGAGCCTCCAGCAACTGAAAAAGCGGCGAGCAACAAAAAAAGAGAGCGGCCGCAAGACACCCATCAACGACCAGCGGGAATACCCGTCAGGCGTAAGGGAGGTCTTGTAGCCGCTCTCTGGATTAGGACTGCTCGGTTGCTCGGTGCGGTGTTACTTGGTGCGGTGTCGCGGTTCGTCGGGAATCAGCTAGCTGCTTTGAGCTGGGACAAAAAAGAAAGCGGCAATCTCATGTCCTCCTATCGCGGCCCTAGCAGGGCGCGGAGAGAACGAGAGATTGCCGCTTTCGGATTAGTTCTAACTCGTGTTGGGGGCGGGCAGAAAGTTGCCGCCCTCGCAGTAGAGTCGGCCCGGTGACGTGCGTCAAGCTTTTGAGGTGGAAAATCCGAAATACTTGCGGTCCCCTACCCCCGCAGGCGGGGGGGTGTCGGGGATAGCAGACCGGACGACACCGCCCCAAGGAGCGTGACCGAGCGCAATCCCGCTGCTAGGCGAGGGGTTTCGGGGTCGACGACGCCGTCCGCCGCCGCCTCGTCGAGCGACGCATAGGCCTCGCGGAGCGTGTGTTTGAGGAAGATCAGCCGGGCGTCCCAGCACGCGGCAATCCGGGCGGCGATGGCGTCGCTCGTCGTTCGCCAGCCGATTCGCAGCCGCTCACCGTCGGCAGACGGCTCCTGTTCGCGGAGCCAGCGGCCGCTACGCAGCGCCCAATCGCCATCGCTCACGGGGATTCGCTCGGTCAGCCGGGCGGAAGGGATCCAATCCGCTAGCAGGGCGGCGTTGGCGTCCATCAACGCGATCGCCCCCCAGTGGGTCGCCTCGGCCGACAGCGGGTTGGCGGCGTCGATTCGCCGCAACCCGTCGACCGCCGCGCCGCCGCCGGCAAGGAGCAGCCGCGTCTGGTCGGGCCGCGTCGTCGCGGCGAGCCACTCCGCGACCCGGCCCATCGCCCCCGGCTCGGCCAGCAGGCTGCCACCAATCTTGATGACGAGGCGTTCAGCCATGGACCGACCTCAACTCGGCCCAACCCAGTTCCGCCGCCGCTAGCACGGCCGCCGCATGGGCGGGGAAACAAGCCGCCGCTGGATCGCCGACATGGTCGGAAATCCGCTCGACCGGCGTCCGCCACCCGAGGCGCCGCTGCGCCCGGCGGGCGAGAAACTCTCCCTCGCCTGAGACGTACACCCGATGCGGTACGGGCGACTGCCGCTCGATCGCCGCGGCGACCAGCGCTTCCTGCGTAGCGGCGATGCACCGAGCGGCCGCCAACGCGTCGGCCTCGTCGAACGTCTCTCGATCGGCGCCGACGCAGCGGGCCAAGCGGTCACGCGCCGCCGGCGGTGTGAGCGGGCGGCCGTCGGCCGTGCCGGTGTCTTCCTCGTCCGCTTCGATCTCACCGAGCAGCAGCCAGGCGTCGGCCGTGGTCGCGAACCACTCAGCCGCCACGGGGCACGATTGGCCGCGGTAGGGGAGGGCGTCGACAACGGCGCAAACCGGCGTGCGTCGGACGCCCGTGTAAATGAGCTCGCCATTCATCAGCCGCTCGGTGTCGTTGATTCCGCGGGCGCCGCATCGGCCTTTGGTGAGGGGAATCACGTCGACCGTGGTGGAGCCCGTATCAATCCAAAGGGCTATCTCGGCTCCGCTGGCGAGTGCGACAAGCCGCGCCGCGACTCGCCAGTTGGCGGCCGCGACGGTGTGCGGTGTGGCGATCGCCTCGGCGGGTGGCAACCAGCGGTCGTCCACCGTGGCGACACGGATCGTGGGCGTTGGTGTGGCGGCAAGGGCGGCTTCGACGATCGATCGGACCCCTTCTGCTTTCGTTGCGTAGCAATCGGCTAGCTCGCCGGTCATTGTCAACGCCATGCCAAGGGCACCATTGGTGGCTCCACTGGTGCCGAACGCGGACAGCAGATCGCATAGCGCCCCGGACAAACGTTCGGGTTCTTGCCAAAGCGGAAATGGCGTCGAGACCGCTCGCCCGCGGCCGTCGGCGATTTTGAGATTCGCCCCGCCGATGTCCAGACCGATCCACGACGGAGCGTCGGGGGGAGCTAGCCAGGGCATGCGGCGTGGGTGGTGGGAAGCGGGTTGGGGATTCCTCCGGGAGCTGACGCTTCCCGGCTCGCTATTGACTCGCTGGCAGCGAGCCGGGAAGCGTCAGCTCCCGGAGTGCGCCACCAACGACCTTACGTCCAGTAGACCGCCCCATCGGCGTCAAACGCCAGCGGGCGCGGGTTGAAGTCGAAGTGGGGGCGATCGCCGCGAGCGGCGGCGATCATCGCCCCGGCGAGGCCCCCGGCTGTCACGCGCCGCAGCCCGACATACGACGTCGTCAGCCGCGGGTTCACTTCGATGACGACGTCGAGCGACCCGTCGGGGTCGTCGCCTAAGATCAGATCGACCCCCGCCCAGCCAATTAAGGGGGGCAACGCGGCGACAGCTCGAAGGGCGAGCCCCGTCGCCCGCTCGGCGAGGCCGGGCGCGAGCGGCGTCGAGCCGCCGAGGTAAGCGAGCCGGCCATCCGACGACAGGCGTTGTCGACAAGGCGGTAGCGGAAGTGGTTCGGCGCCGGCGACGCCGATCACCGCGACGCTCGCCGCGACGCCCGGCGTGTAGCGTTCGAGCCGTCGCGGCCAAGCGTAGGCAGGCGGCTGGTCAGAGGCGTGAGCCACGACGTGCGTGTCTTGCGAGCCGGCGCCGTCGATGGGCTTAAGCACCGCCGGGTAGGGGAAGTCAGTCGGCAGCGGCGTGTCGGACTCGATTCGCACCGCCTGCGGTACCGCGACGCCGGCCGCCATGAGAGCGGCGCCGGTTTGCTCCTTGTCCGCCGCGACCGCGACGAACGCCGAGCCGGGCGAGAGCAGCGGCACACGGTTCGCCTCGAGCCGTAGCACGGTCCGCAGCAGCACGCCGTCGGTTTCCGGGGCGATGACGAGCACGCCGTCCGTCTGGGAAGCGGCTTCGAACAACGCGGCGTCGTGGTCGGCACGGCTGGCGACCTCGATCACGTCGGCCCCCGATGTCGCGAGGTGCGGCAGTCGCAGGTCACGCAGCACGGTGGGCCGGACGCCTTCGATCCCCGCCGCGTCCGCCGTGACGGCCTGCACCATCGCAAGGCCTTCCCGCAGCAGGGAATCGGGCAGCGCCCCTTCACTCCCGACCAGCCCGCCGCCGGTGACCCACTCGTAGATCAGGAGCCGCATTACTTGGACGCCATCGAAACCTGCACCACGTCGGGCTCCGACTCACGCAAGAGGTCCTCGACACGGCGGCCGGTGCGGGTCGCTTCATAGAGGACGCCGGCCCGGAAACTGCTGCGAACCATCGGCCCTGAGGCGACGCCAGCAAAGCCAAGCTCGTAAGCCTGGTCGCGGTAGCGGTCGAACTGCTCGGGCGTCACGTAGCGGTCAACGGGCAGGAACCGCTCGCCGGGGCGGCCGGGCGTCAGGTACTGGCCGAGCGTGACAATGTCGACGCCCGCCTCGTCACGCAACCGGCGCATCGCGTCCCGCACCTCGGCGTCGGTCTCGCCGAGGCCGACCATCAGGCTGCTCTTGGTCGCCAAGTCGGGGCGGAGCCGCTTGGCCTCTCGCAAGATCGCCAGCGACTGGTCGTACGACGCCCGCGGGTCCCGCACGTCCTTATCGAGCCGCGGCACACACTCAACGTTGTGCGCGAACACCTTAAGAGGCAGCGGCGCGAAATCCCTCTCCTCCGTTTTCGGGGGAGAGGACGGGGAATAAGAAGTGGCGCCCCCTAGCAGTTGGTGCAGCGCGTCGAGGTCGCCAGCAAGGTCGCTCCCAAGCAGCTCGATGCCGACTTCCGGCAAGCGGGCGTGGACCGCCTCGATGCACGCCCGATAATGCCCGGCGCCGCCGTCGGGCTGGTCGTCGCGGTTAACGACCGTCACGACAACGAACTTCAGGCCCATCCGCTCCACGGCGTTCGCCAGGTGCTGTGGCTCGTCGACGTCGGGCAGGGCGGGGGCTTTGAGCGTCTGGATGCTACAGAACCGGCAACCGCGGGTGCACTCCTTGCCGGCGATCATGAAGGTCGCCGTGCCGCGACCCCAGCAGTCGTGGATGTTGGGGCAGCGGGCCTCTTCACAGACGGTGTTCAGCGCGTTGCCGTCGACCGCGTTGTGGGTCCGGTTATAGAGCCGTAGCGCGTCGCCCGACGGCAACTCGGCCCGCAGCCAGGACGGCAGGCGGGGGCGGGTGGTCTTGGCGTCGCGGGCAGTCGAGGGGGGCATGCTTTCCTAACCGTAGGCGGTGCGGTAAGGATCACAGTATCGCACCGTGCCGACTTCATGGAAACGCCCCGGCTTCAGCGAAACGCCACCCGCCATGCGACCGATTACGCTGCTTGTGATCCTCGACGAGGACGCCGATTGCGACCCCCACGCCGCCGAAGAGGCCGCCCGGGCGGCGCTGCCGGGCGTGGTGATCGAGCGGGTTCTGCCCCTGGAGGAGGAGCGGCTCGGCGCCTGGCTGCGGGCCAACCGGGCCCGCCGTTGCCGCACCGTGCAGGACGTGCTGCGGACCCCCGAACGCCAGCAGCCCGTCGTGATCGACATCGATCTTTGAGCCGCTAGCCTCGGGCGGCGTCACGCACCGTTCCACCAGAGCAATCGTCAGGCGATCCGCTCGCCCGTCTCATCGGAAGCAAAGAGGTGGACGCCGCCCGGGGCGATCCCCAACGGCGCCGTCTCCGGAACCGCGGCGCCCGCCGCAAGTCGCACCACCCACGGCGCCGCTGCGCCGCCGATGTCGTAGTGGGCGAGCGTCTCGTGGCCGAGGTGTTCGACGATCGCCAGACGACCGTCTCCAATCGCCGGTTCGCCGTCTCGGGCGAGGCGGAGGTCTTCGGCGCGGGCGCCGAGCGTCAACGGTCCGTCGGAGGCGTCCACGGACCAAGCGAATCGTCCCGCGACGAAGCGTCCCGCCGCGACGACGCCGTCGACGAGGTTCATCGCGGGGCTGCCGACGTAGGTCGCTGCAAAGCGGTTCGCCGGGCGTTGATACACTTCGAGCGGCGCGCCGACTTGGCGGACGACGCCTCGATCCATCACCACCAGCCGGTCGGCGAGGGTCATCGCTTCGGCTTGGTCGTGCGTCACGTAAAGCGTCGTCGTGCCCGACTCCCGAAGCAGCGTCGCCAACTCGGCGCGGAGCTGGGTGCGGAGCGGGCCGTCGAGACTGGACAGCGGCTCGTCGAGCAGCAGCACCGAGGGGCTCCGCACCAACGCCCGGCCGAGCGCCACGCGGCGCCGTTCGCCACCGGAGAGTTCCTCGGGCCGGCGGTCCTGCAACGCCGCGACGCCGAGCCGCTCGGCCATCTCGCCGACGCGGCGGTCGATCTCGGCCCGCGGCGTCCCGCGCATTTTAAGACCAAACCCGAGGTTCTGCCGCACGGAGAGGTGCGGGTAGAGCGCGTCGCCCTGCATCGCCATCGCGACGTCGCGCTCACCGGGCGCCACCCCGTTAACGACCCGCTCGCCGATCCGCACCTCGCCCGCCGTGGGCGATTCGAGGCCGGCCGCCAGCCGCAGCGTGGTCGTCTTGCCGCACCCACTGGGCCCCAGCAGCACGACGACTTCGCCATCGGCGACCGACAGATCGATACCCCGCACGGCATGGGCGCCGCCCGGGTAACGCTTGTGGACGGCGGAGAACGTGAGGGTGGCCAAAGGGGGAATTGTTGGAACGCGTCCCGGGTGGGGGTGCTGTTTGCTGCTATTTAATCGGGACCGCCAAGGCGCCAAGAACGCCCAGTTCCGCCAAAAGTCTTGAACCACAAAGGAACAAAGGAACAACGACGTTCAAGCTAGGGCGTAGGCGCCCTTTGTCGCCATTGTTCCTCGGTGGTTCCCCTTTTTTGAGTCCAGCAGCGGCTGCCCTCGGCGATTCTTGGCTTCTTGGCGGTTCTCAAAACCGGCCTGCCATCCTATCGGATCGTTTGCGACACTGCTGGTCTCGTTTTAGTCACTCTGCTCCGCCGCTCCCTACGCACGGTTCTCGTTGTGTCTAACAATTCGTCGGCCAAATCGGGCCTTGACCCGTCCAATCAACTCCCGCTGCCGCGCCAGATGCTGCGGGCCTGCGCCCGCAACCGGTTCCGCCGCAAGGTGACCGACTCGACCGGAGCGGAGCTCGCCGGCGGCCAGCTGCTGACGAAGACGCTCGTGTTGCGGCGGCTGCTGGAGCGGCACGTCCTGTCGCCGGATGAAAAGCGGGTCGGCGTGCTGCTGCCGCCGGCGACCGGGGGCGTGGTCGTCAACGCGGCGCTTGCGCTGATGGGCCGCGTCGCGGTGAACCTCAACTACTCGGCCTCCGAAGAGACGATCAACGCCTGCATCGCGGCCGCCGGCCTCAAGCACGTGCTCACCAGCGAGAAAGTGCTCGACAAACTCGGGATCACGCTGGCGTGCGAAGCGGTCAAGCTCGAGTCGTTCAAGGACAAGCCCACCCTCGGCGACAAGCTGGCCGGCGTCATTGGCGGCTACCTCACGCCGATCGCCACGCTCGAGCGCAAGCTGGGTCTCACGTCGATCGCTATGGACGAACCGGTCACGATCATCTTCACGAGCGGATCGACCGGCCGGCCGAAGGGGGTTGTCCTCTCGCACCGCAACATCGTTTCCAACATCCGCGCGTTCGAGAGCGCCGTCCACCTCGACGCCGACGACGTGCTGCTCGGCATCCTGCCGTTCTTCCACGCCTTTGGCTACACCGTGACGCTGTGGGCGCCGTTGATCCTCGACCTTGCCAGCGCGTACCACTTCAACCCGCTTGACGCCCGTCAGGTCGGCAAGCTCTGCCGCGAGACCGGGGCGACGATCCTATTGAGCACGCCGACGTTCCTCCGCAGCTACATCAAGCGGGCGCCGCCGGAGGACTTCGCGTCGCTCGACGTGGTGGTGGTCGGCGCCGAGAAGATGCCGATCCCCGTCGCCGAAGCGTTCGAGAAGCGCTTCGGCGTGCGGCCGGTGGAGGGTTACGGCGCCACCGAACTTTCGCCGGTCGCCGCGGTTAACATCCCGCCGTCGCGTTCGCGGACAACCGACACCGACCTCCGCGAAGGGAGCATCGGGCGGCCCCTACCGGGCGTGAAGGCCCGCATTGTTGACCCCGATACCGGCGTCGAGCTGCCCGCTGACACCGAGGGGATGCTCGAGATGGGCGGCCCGAACCTGATGTGCGGCTACCTCGACGACGACGCCAAGACGGCCGAAGTCGTGAAGGACGGCTGGTACGTCACCGGCGACATGGCCCGCATCGACCCCGACGGGTTTATTCACATCACGGGCCGCCAGAGCCGCTTCTCAAAAATCGGCGGCGAGATGGTCCCCCACCTGCGTGTCGAGGAAGAGATCCAAGAGATCCTCGCCGGCGAGGACGAGGAGCTCCAACTCGCCGTCGTGACCGGCGTCCCCGACGAGAAGAAAGGTGAGAAGTTGGTGGTGGTCCACCTGCCCGTCAAGCCGACTCCCGACGAGGTGATCGCCGCCCTCCGTACCCGCGGCCTCCCGAATCTATGGATCCCCTCCGCCGATTGCTTCATGGAGGTGCCCGAACTGCCGCTCCTGGGCTCGGGCAAGCTCGATTTGAAAGGGCTCGCAAGCGTGGCGCTGGCAAAGTTCGGAGCCAAGTAACGCGGCGATCGATTTAATAAGGAACTGGTGGATTTTGTGGATTGCCGGCGTCTTTTGGCGTATTTCCCGCCGCATTCAGCTAGGCCCGGCCCAGCCGTCTAGCTACTCTGCGGACATGATCGCCACAAGTGATTCGCCCGCTGCCCCTCCCGAAGCGGTCTCGATCGGCGACGGGCCCTCCACGCCGATGGCCGCCGCCGGCTCGGTCGATCGGCCGGCGGGCGTGTGTGGTCAGGTCGTCTGGCCTTATGCGATAGCCTTCCTGCTGTTCCATGCGGCGTTGCCGCTGATGGCGTTGCCCTGGCTGTTCAGTTGGACCGGGCTGCTGATGGTGCCGCTTGGGAATTACATATTTTGCTCGACCGGCATCGGGCTCTGTTACCACCGCACGCTGACCCACCGCGGTCTGGTGATGCCGAAGTGGCTAGAGCACAGTTTTGCGACGCTTGGCGTCTGCAGTTTGATGGACTCGCCCGCGCGGTGGGTCGCCGTTCACCGGCGGCACCACCAGCATTCGGATCATCAACCCGACCCCCACACGCCGAAGGCCGGCTTCTGGTGGTCGCACTTCGAGTGGCTGCTGCGCGAGAACGCCGAGACCCGTGGCATGGCGTTCTACGAAAAGTACGCCCGCGACGTGCTCGCCGACCGGTACTACATGGCGATCGAGCGCTACTACCTGTGGGCCTGGATTTACGGGATCCACGCGGCGCTGTTCTTTGCGACCGGTTTGGCGATCGGTTGGGCGACCAGCGGCAGCTACGCCGAGGGCGTCCGGTTCGGCGCCAGCTTGCTGTTCTGGGGCGTCGTCGTGCGGACGGTCTACACCTGGCACATCACGTGGGCGGTCAACTCCATCACCCACACCTACGGATACCGCAACTACGAGACCAGCGACAGCAGCACCAACCACTGGGCGATCGCGGTGCTGACCAACGGCGAGGGGTGGCACAACAACCACCACGCCGAGCCCCGCGCCGCGGCGCACGGGCACCGCTGGTGGGAATTCGACATGACCTGGAACACGATCCGCTTCCTGAAAGCGGTCGGCCTGGCGAAAGAGGTCGTCGAGCCCCGCGTCTGGAAGAAGGCCGCCGCCGGGGCGCTCCGCTCCTAGGGCCGGAGCCAGTAGGATCGTAGGGCCGGTTTTGGTCCCGATTCTTCCCGATTGAGCGAGTCCCACGATGCCGCTGCTTGGCGCCCACATGTCGATCGCGGGGGGCTACTACAAAGCGGTCAACGCCGCCGCGACCGCCGGTTGTGACTGCGTGCAGTTGTTCACCAAGAACAACAACCAGTGGGCCGGCAAGCCGCTCACCGACAAGGATTGCGAGGCCTTCAAAGGGGCGCTCGCCGAGCATGGGATCACGCACCCGATCTCGCACGACTCGTACTTGATCAACCTCGGCTCGCCCGCCGACGAGCTCTGGAAGAAGTCGATCGACGCGCTGGTGATCGAGCTGCAGCGGGCCGAGCAGTTGGGCATCCCCTACGTCGTCGCCCACCCCGGCGCCTTCACGACCAGCAGCGAGGAGGCGGGCCTCCAACGGATCGCGGCGGGGCTCGATGAGGTCCATCGGCAGACGCCGAAGATCGCCGCCCAGGTGCTGCTCGAGACCACCGCCGGGCAGGGGTCGAACCTTGGTTGGCGCTTCGAGCACCTCGCCGAGATCATCGCCCAGGCGGCCGACCCCGACCGACTAGGCGTCTGCTTCGACACGTGCCACGTCTTCGCCGCTGGCTACGCGATGCAGGACAAAAAGGACTACCTGGCGACAATGCGCGAGCTCGACAAGACCGTCGGCTGCGACCGGGTGAAGGCGTTTCATGTGAACGACTCGCTGAAGCCGCAAGGTTCCCGGGTCGACCGTCACGCGGCGATCGGCGAGGGCGAGATGGGCCTCGAGCCGTTCCGCCATCTAATGAACGACCGGCGGTTCAAAAAGGTCCCGATGTACCTCGAGACGCCCAAGGGCGACCGCGACGGGGAGGACCTCGACGTCATCAACCTCCGGACACTGCGGTCGCTTGTTGCGTAACGGAGTCAAGTAACCACGAGGCACAAAGGACACAAAAACTAAGAAAGCGCCCATGAGTAACGCGAATCGCTGCGAATCCTCTTGATCACAAATCATCCGCGGCGATTCGCGTTATTCGTGGGCTGACAGCCTTATTCTTTCGGTGTTCATTGCGCCTTGGTGGTTCGTTTTAAAGAGGTTGTGAGGGCTTGGCCTTGCAGACGATTGCTCACGGCCGGGTCAAAGTTTTGACCTGCTGGGGGCCTCGCGGTAGACTCGCGGCGTCCGAGTCCCCCGAGCCTCTAGGGCGTCGCCGATGGGCGTCACCTACTACAAGCGCTTCCGCATGGAAGCCGACCTCCGCCGTGATTGGCGGCGGCCGGCGCTTCCCGCCGGTTATCGGTACGCCCGCTGGTCGGCCGACCGGCTGCTCGAACACGCCGAGGCGAAGTTCCACGCGTTCCACGCCGAGATCGACGCCGGGGTGTTCCCCTGCCTCGCGGACGAGGATGGCTGCCTGCGGCTGATGGAAGAGATCGCCAGCAAGCCAGGCTTCTTGCCCGAGGCGACCTGGCTGGTGGAGTACGTCGACGCGCCGGGCCCGCCCGAGCCGATCGGCACCATCCAAGGGGTCCGGATCACGCCGCGGTACGGCAGCATCCAGAACGTCGGCGTCACGCCGTGGGGCCGCGGCCGGGGCATCGGCCGGGCGCTGGTGATGGCGGCGCTCGAGGGCTTCGGCGAAGTCGGCCTGCAGCGGGCGACGCTCGAAGTGACCGCCACCAACACGCCCGCCGTGGCGATGTATGAGTCGCTCGGTTTCCGCCGCGTACGGACCAGCTACCGAGCGGTCGAGTTCGATTACGCCTGAGCCGTCGCCCCGCTCACATTTAGTTAGAGGCTAGGGGAGGAGAAGGCCGCCCTGGTACGCAGGGGAGAGATTCGGCAACGCTCCGAGCTTCGATAGTTGGCGCAGGTTGGTTCCAGCGACTGGGTCTTTGATTCCGGGGCCGATTTTGACGCGAGCTAACTCGTGTTGAACGATGAAATCGACGCTGCCGTCGAGCTATCGCAATTGACGGAGGTGAGCTGCGGCTTGGTGAGCCCCGGAAAGCGGCCCAGCACGCCGCGTCCGGGTGCGGCACAACCTCAAAGGTCGTCGCGACCGACGCGAATTGGCGGTCTCGCTACCCGCGGTCGGTTGAGGCATCCGCTGCGCGGCATTCTGGCTACCGGAAGCCCTCGGTAACGATTCCCGATTCCTGAATAAACCCAATCGACTTGATCCGACTGTCCGTCCATTTCTCCAGATCTCACCGCCGGCCAGGCGAAAAGAGGCTGCGGAGAATCCGTCGACCCACCATACCACGTTGCCTAGAACGCCAACCATCTCCAGGCGAAACTCGATGCCTTCTGCGTGGAACAAGCTAACACATCTTCTCTGGAGCACTCCTGCTTCAGCCCCTGTACTGCTTCCTTGAAAGCAGGAAAGAGTACCGCAGCGGATTGAAGTGAGCGGCACGCTCCGCTATCCTAAAGTACACCAAAACTGCCGAAACGGGTGTGCTCAAGCTCGTGCACGCGACTGGGGGCTCAACAGAGCGGTCCTGTCCTATGTAAGGATAGAATTGTCAATCAGTGGGACCTGATAAAGACAATCCGCGGATCGGCGGACCCCAGCCAATTCGGCAGGAGAGATCGGAATGGGTGAGGAATTAGAAGCGACCGTTTGCGCAACGGCTTTGCAGCAGGAAGTTGCCGATCGGTTTGGCCTATTGCCGAACTTCTTCCAATTGGGCCCCGACACACCGGAAATTACCAGGAACCTGTGGGGCTTTGCTAAGTTCGGCTATCTCGACAACCCGCTCCCGTCTTCGTTCAAGGAACGGCTGTTCGTCTACCTCTCGCAGTTCTGTGATGTTCGGTACTGTATCTCCCGCCACGTTGGGTTCCTGGTTGGTCTTGGCCGACCCGCGGGCGACCGCGACTGTCCGCCCGAGACCATCGAGGAAGTCGTACGGCTGATTCGACGCCCTTTGCCTCGGGGCCGAGAGCTCGATCCTTACCTGGAATTCTGTCGTTCCTGTGAAGCTCCGCTCGACACGTTTCCCGACGCCGAGTCGTTCGCCGAGGAGGCATTGTTTGCATGCTGTTCCCATGTGTTCCTGCAGAACGAAGACGCCGCCAGGAGTCTCGAAGTGCTCCGCTGCGCCTGTGGAGAAACCAACCTGCAATACCTGCTGGTATTCCTCACGTTCGTAAGGACGGCACACTTCTGGACGAAGGTACACCCCGAGCTTCAACACGAACGCGACATATCTGAGCTGCTAAACGTACAGGAGGCCTTGGCCAAGTGCGTGTTGGACGACTCCAACAAAAGCGACGGCGAGACTGCCCAGGTCCTGGTTAAAGAGCTGATCGAACTGCGAAAGGATCGTGAGCAAGCCGAGTTGCTGAAGGTCACTCTCTCCTGCATTGGCGACGCGGTGGTCGTGACTGATGAGAAGGGACGCGTCGCGAGTTTGAATCCTGTCGCCGAGCAACTCACTGGCTGGTCGGGGCATGACGCTCACGGTAAGCCCGTGCAAGAGATTTTTCGGATCGTCAATGAGCAAACCCGGGAGGAAGAGGCTAACCCTGCCGAAAGGGCCCTCCGTGAGGGCTGCGTAGTGGGCTTAGCTAACCACACCGTTCTCCTCACGCGGGACGGCAGAGAGTTGCCGATCGACGACAGCGCCGCGCCCATCCGCAATACGGACGGTGCTGTGGTGGGGTGCGTGTTGGTCTTCCGGGATGTAACGCAGCGGCGTGACTCCGAGCTTCGCGTCCGGCATAGCGAAGAACGATACCGAGCGTTGGGGACCGCTACCTCGCAGATTGTGTGGACCACCAACCCGGATGGCCACACGATCGAGGACTCGCCTTCGTGGCGGGCGTACACGGGCCAGAGTTTCGAGCAGTGGAAGGGGTTGGGCTGGCTGAACGCGATCGACCCTGAGGACCGCGAGCGAACGGCCGAAGTCTGGTCGCGAGCCGTGCGAGACAAAAGCATCTATACCATCGAGTACCGGGTGCTGCGGCATGACGGAAAGTTCCGGTGGATGTCGGTGCGGGGGGTCCCGGTCATCGGCGACGACGGAAACGTTCGAGAATGGATCGGCGCCAACACGGACATCACCGTGCTCAAACGCGCCGAGTCCGAAGCAGCAGAACGGACGCGGCTGGTCGCTGTGAGAGCCGATGTAAGCACCTCACTAGTTCTGAGGGAGGAAACTTCCACGGCGTTGCAGGCCTGTTGCGAAGCGCTGGTGGAGCACCTCGGAGTAGCGTTCGTCCGCATCTGGACCATGGATCAACCGGAAGGCGATCTGGTGCTCAAGGCAAGCGCCGGTCAGTACACGCACCTTGATGGACCTCACAGCCGCATCCAGTACGGTGCGTTTAAGATTGGTCGTATAGCAGCCACCCAGCAGCCTCACCTGACAAACGACGTGCCGAACGACCCGAACGTCAGTGATGCTGAATGGGCGGCCGAGCAAGGCATGGTCTCATTCGCTGGATACCCGCTGCTGGCCGAAGGTAAGGTGCGAGGCGTCATTGCGATGTTTGGCCGCGAGGCATTCTCTGACGTGGTGTTTAGCGGCCTTGTGCCGCTCGCAGAGCAAGTCGCTCAGTTCTTGCAGCGCAAAGAGGCAGACGCCGCGCTCCGCGAGAGAGAATTGAGGTACCGGATGGTTGGCCAGGCGGCCAACGACGCGATCTGGGACTGGGACCTCGCAACCAACAAGGTCACCTGGAACGAAGGAGTGCAAGTCCGCTTCGGGTATTCGGAGATGCAGGTCGGCGAAGACGCTACCTGGTGGGTCGAGCACATCCACCCCGACGACCGCCAGCGAGTCGTGGACAGCATCCACGCTGTCATCGGTGGCAGCGACGACCTCTGGCTCGAAGAGTACCGTTTCCAACGAGCCGACGGCACCTTCGCATCGCTGCTCGACCGAGGCCGAGTGCTCCGTGACGAGCAGGGCCAGCCGATCCGCATGGTGGGATCTATGCTCGATCTCACTGAGAAACTCGAGATCGAGCGAGAGTTGCAAGAGGCCCGATCCCGCTTGGATTCAACCCTCTCGGCCGCCGAAGTAGGAACCTGGGAATTCGATCCGATCAAAGATGTTGTTAGGGCCGATCTGAACCTTGCGAAAATGTTTGGCATTTCTGTCGACGATTCCAACGGCCAATCACTTTCGGCCTTTATCGGTTCGATACATCCCGACGACCGGCAAAGGGTGATCACCGCGGTCGAAGAGTCGCTCGAAGGAGGGGAGACCTACGAGACTGAATACCGGCTCGCGATCGGCGATTCCGGCGTTCGCTGGGTGATCGCCCGGGGGAGGGTCGAACGAGACGCCGCCGGGCAGGCCGTACGAATGCCGGGCGTTGTGGTGGATATCACCGACCGCAAACAGTTTGAAGAAGCGCTGCTGGACAGCGAAGAGCGGCTGCACCTGGCTCTGGAAGCAGCTGAGCTCGGCACTTGGAACATAGACCCCTCTAGCGTCCAACTCACCACTGACGAGCGGTTCCGCATTATCTTCCAAGGACAGGATCAGCCTATTAGCTACGAGGAGGCTGTAGCCGCTCTCCACCCCGATGATCGTCAACGAGTGATTGATGCGATCGCGGCCGCCACCTCTCCAACCGACCCAACAACCTATGCGGAAGAGTACCGCGTAATTCATCCCAGCGGAGACGTCCGCTGGGTCTACGCGAAGGGGCGCGCAAGCTTCGAGGACGGTGAGCGGGGCCGCCGCGTCACTAGCTTTGACGGGACCCTGATGGATGTCACGGAGCAACGCCGGATGCGGGAGGAACTGCAAGAAATTGCCGCTAAACTTGCAGAAGCCGACCGCCGCAAAGATGTGTTCCTGGCGACCCTGGCGCACGAGCTCCGCAACCCGCTCGCTCCGATCCGGACCGGTCTTGAGTTGTTGCGACTATCAAAGGATGACCCAGATGCTTCGGAGGCGACGCGCCTAGTGATGGAGCGGCAGACGTTGCAGCTGATCGCGCTAGTCGACGACCTACTGGACGTCTCACGGATCACGCGTGGCAACCTTAACTTACGCCGGGCCAGGGTGAGGTTGGATGAAGTAGTGCGTAGCGCGGTCGAAGCCTCGACTCCACTAATAGAAGAGGCGAATCACCGGCTCACGGTGGCGCTACCCAACACGCCCACTTGGCTAGACGTCGACCCAAATCGGATGGCTCAAGTCTTCTCGAACTTGCTGACCAATGCGGCCAGGTACACGCCGCCTGGGGGAAGCATCGATCTAACATGCAGCATCGGTGACGGCGAAGTAGTCGTCAGCGTCAAGGATTCTGGCGTCGGGATCCCGGCGGATTTGCAGCAACGAGTATTTGACATGTTCGACCAGGGAGGACGATCTATAGAGAACGGCCACGCGGGACTTGGGATCGGCTTGACGCTAGTGAAGACTCTGGTTGAGATGCACGATGGAACCGTTGAGGTCGAAAGTGAAGGCGCGGGCGCAGGCAGTGAATTCCGCATCCGGCTTCCGCTCCCAGCCGATCACGCTGATGCCGAGAACGAGCGAGATTGCGAAGCGAACATCGAGGAGCTACCAACCGACTTCGGGCTCCGCGTTCTGGTGGTCGATGACAACCGAGGCGCAGCGCACTTGCTAAGCGTGCTTTGCCAGAAGTTTGGCAATGACGTCCGCAAGGCAAGCGATGGACTCCAAGCTGTCGAGGAAGCGGCGCACTTCCGCCCACAAGTTGTGCTGATGGACATGCACATGCCGGTGCTTGACGGGTGTGAAGCAGCGCGTCGGATCCGGACCGAGCCCTGGGGAAAAACGATCACCCTGGTCGCCGTCACGGGCAACGGCCAGGAGGTAGACCGGCAGCGGTCCAAGGCGGCGGGCTTCGATAATCACCTTGTGAAGCCTATCGGCGCCGCCGATCTACAGCAGCTATTCTTGAGCATTTAGTCTCGAATCGACTTTACTGCTGGATATCAACTCACCGGCGCCAAAGATTGAATCAGCAGAGGTTGGTCCACCGAATGGCATTTAGTTCTTGCTAACCCCTTTGAGGATATCGAGTTTGGTTTCAGCTCGTGATTTCATGAGGAGGTCGTACGGGGCCTTTCGCTTTTTCTTCCGTCGGGGCTCGAAGCGATCGGGCCGGTCGGCGACCCGGTGGGTGGCGATGGCGTCGAGCAGCTCTTGGTAGAAGTGACTGCGACGTGAACGGTTGCGTGGCCCGATCTGCGTGATCAAGGGTTGGAAGGCTTCGAGCGTTTGCATTGCTCCCTTGAAGCTGAGCGTCCGAGGCAGCCGCCGTGCTTCGCGGCGGCCTGCGCCATGACCGTCCGGATCAGGTTGTAGGCCAACAGATGGGCCCAAGCTTCCTTACGGACCAGCTCGGGCGTCTTGCATCGCAAGGCATCCATCTGCATCGTCGTCTTGATCGACCGCAGGTCGAGCTCTTGGTTCCAACGCGCCCGGTACAACTCGGCCAAGTCTTCCTTCGGGTACTGTTTCGGGTCGAGCAGCGTCGTGACGACGATGATCTCCTTCGTCCGGAAGCCGGGCGTTGTGATGCGAACCCGCGCCTCGCGGACCGTCAGCCAGTCGGGCAGTGCGTGATAAGTCGGCCAGTCGATGGTTCGGATCGAGCTGGGCTTCGACCATTGGACGATGTGATCTTCCTTCCCGAGCCGCTGCCCAAGTCGGAAGTCCGCGCTGCGGTGGGCTCGGTTCATGCGGCTCACGAAGTCAATCCCCCGCCGCTTCAGCGTGAGGATCTCCTTCCAAGTCCCCAGCTTGCAGTCGGTCAATAAGACATCGCCCTCGACGAGCACGCCCCACAGACGTTGAAGCAAGGTGACCTCCCCGGTCCCTTTGCCGGCGTACGGGCAGAATCCCAGGTTCAGCACCGCGCCCGTGCACAACGACGAGATTACGCCCAGCCGAGCGATCGGGAAGCCGGCGCCCGGCTTCGACTGACTCGTCTGCGGGTACTCGGCTTGGTTGGCCGCCGTGTCGGGCATGGTGACGGTCGATCCATCGAACATCCGGACCCGGCGTCCCTTCCAGAGCCACTCTTTCTTAACGTGGGCGTCGAGCGATCGCCCTGTCTCGCGGACCGCTTCGGCGAAGAACGCCTCCGGCAGTCGCTTGCGAGCTTGGCAGTACGCGCCGGTCTCAGCGGAGCAACGGCTCTCGCCACCGGCAACCCGGTGAGCGATCAACCTCGCGACGGCCGCTCGACACGAGTGATCGGCGCTGAGCACCTGGCCGAGGAAGACCCACAGCGTCACCATCGGCGTGTAGATCCGATCGACCCAACCGCCCTCGATAGCGGCGAGTGCGGTTGATAACGTCTGCGCGCCGAGAACGTCGCCAAACGGCAGGCCGTCGTCTTGCAAGAACTGCCGGCGCAGAAAGCTGATCTGGCTCCGACAGCGTCCGTCGGTAGCACTTCGCATCGCGGGGCCTCCTTGCCTTGGATGGGTTGTCTGACAACTCCCATCTAGGCGAGCGAGGCCCTTCTTCGTAGGTCAATTCCACGCAACGACTTGCGGCGAACTAAGTGCCATTCGATGGACCTGCCGCATGGAGTTACGCCCGCCGGTAGGTCGCTTAGGTCCTCCGCCGGCTGGGACACCGCCCCTAGTTCCGCAGGGCGTCACGGGGGCCTGCCGGCCGTCTCGCATCGGCGGGAGTTGACATCACCGCGGTGAGATGCCGCTGGGTTCGACGAAGCCTCGGCGTGAAGTGGCAGAGCGACTTACCATGCGCAAATCCGCACGACGGTGGGCGGTCCCGCAGATCGACGGATACCCGCCCTATCCCCTCCCGGAAACGGAGCGCACATCTTCCTACGGCAGCTGGAAGCCGAAGCGTTGTTCGCCGATCTGGAACGCCGCGCCGCTTGTGAGCTCGGTCCGTTTGGTGATCGCGACCCAGAGGCCGTTGGTCGTGCCGAGGTCGACGACCTGCCAGCGGCCTTTGGTCACTTCGAGCCGCAGGCCCTGCGGGTCGAGGTAGGGGCTGTCGAGCAAGAACGGCAGGCACGCCTTCGGGTCGGAGCCGATCGAATGGACGCCCGGCGGCAGCGCGATCCGCTCTTCCTCCGCCGACGGCGCCACCCGCACCAGCGACGCCTCGCCCGTCGCGCTTTGGACGAACCGCACGAGCTCGCCGGCGAGCAGCACCTCGTCGCCGTCATCGAGCGTCGTTTGACGGGCCCGCAGGAACGTGCCGTTGGTGCTGCGGAGGTCGCCGAGGTACCAGCGCCACGTCTCCCCCTCCTGGACACGGTCGATGCGGGCGTGGCGTCGCGACATCTGCCGCTCGTGACCAACAACGAGGTCGCCGTCCTGCCGACCGATGACGAAGGGGGTCTGCCTTATCCGAACCGACTCGTAGCCACGCTGGTCGTCGTCGTAGAGGTGCAGCACGGCCATTGGTGGCCGCCGGGTGGGCCGGAAGGGGGGCGTCGCGAGAATCGTCGGGCGTGTCGAACTCCGCGCGCGATGGCTCGACGGCGAGGGGTCGCTGAGGCTCGGCTGGTCGGCTTGGCTGTCGGTCGAGGACTGCCCTTCGGGGAGTTCGATCGTTGAGTCGACCGAGAAGTCGATCTCGGCGAGCGTGCCGCTCGATGGCGGGTCGGACCGTTCGCTGAAGCCGTCGTCCAACGAGTCGGGGTTGAACGAATCGGGCGCCGGCGGCGTGTCGGCCGAGGCGTCGACGCCGAGCGAGTCGTCGTGCTCGTCGTCACGGGCCATCCGTCCGATCGCGTTCTGCACCTGGTCCTCGCGCGCAATCCGCGCCGCGCGCCGGATGAACTCCAGCGGGTCGTTCGGCGGCGATCCGTCGCGGGGGGGCATAGCGGCTGGCCGGCTTAACGAAGCGAGCCGATTAAATCGAGAGGGGCCGGATTAATAGAAACGTGTCGACTAAATAAACCTTGCCATCTAAATAAACCTCGAGAGCCGCATGATCTCGTCACGCAACGCCTGTCGCGCACGGTGGCAGAGGCCGCGGGCGGCGCCGGTGCTGACGCTCAGACGCTCGGCGACCTCCTCGAGCGAGAGGTCGTCGAGGTAGCGGAGTTGGACGATCTCGCGGTAGTTGTCGGGCAGGTTGGCCAGGGCGACCTGGAAGGCGCCGCGCAGTTCGCCCGACATGGCGAGCGTTCCGGCGCCGGGCCCTCCCTCGGCGACCGCCCCCATGAGGCTTTGATAGCCCGATTGCGAAGCCGACCCCGCGGGGGCGCCGGCCTGTTTGGCGAGCTGCTCGCGGCCGCGCGACCGCGTCGCGTCGATCAACTTACGGCTGGCGATGGTCTTGAGCCAAGCAAAGAAGGCGCCCGGTCCCTTCGATTCGAACGAGCCGATCGACTTGAAAACCTGCAGGTAGGTCTGCTGCAGCAGGTCGTCCGCCGCGACCTTGGCCTGGAGATTCGCCGGGACGCTGCGCTCGATAAACCGCAGCAGTTGGTCGTGCCGGCCAACGAGCAGCGTCTCGAGGGCCGCCTGATCGCCCTGGACCGCCCGCCCGACAAGGGCCTCCTCGTCGGGACCGGTCGGGGGCGGCGATTCGTTTAGCGGCGACGCCATGCAACTCGGTAACAAGAGGGGCAGCGGTACGCTAGGAGAGTGAGCGGCGCCTGGCACGGGCCGCCGACTTTCCCTGTTATACCTGCTAGCGAGCCGCGCTTCGACCGCCGCGGCGCCATCCCCGCTAAAACCACCTTCCTGACGCCACCCGGCTGGCTAAGCTGGGGCGTTAGAGCCAACCTTGCCGATCGCCAAGGGCGGTGATCGGCCGCGGCGTCGAACTTGCCACCCTCGGTTCCCGACTATGGCGACGCGCCCCAACACCTCGAACCACGACGCGGGCCGGGGCAACCCCGTCCGGACCGCGGCGCCGCTGTTGGTCCGTTTCTTCGGCGGCGGCGACGAGATGCGGGGCGTCAACGGCGACTACTTCACGGTGGGCGATTCGGGTGACGAGGATGTCACGCTACCCACGGCGATGCGGCGACGCGAGTCGACGCGACTACGGTTCAGCCGCGGCGCCGAAGGCTGGCGCGTGACCGCGGCCGACGATGTCCCGCTGTATGTCAATCAGCGGCGCGTGGTGGGCCTTACCGCGATCGAGTCGGGTGACGTCGTGCGGATGGCCCCCGGGGCGCCCGGTCTGCAGTTCTTGATGCGGCGGCAAGACGCCACGCTGGCGCGCCTCGCAACCCGTAATGCGACTCGCCGCACGGCTCCGCCGGCCGCGAAGTTGCCGTCTACGATCGAGGCGTCGGCGGACGCCGCTGCCACACGGCCGGCGTTCGCGTTTTCATTGACGCTCCCGGTCATCCTGGGCCTCGTTGCGGTCGTGCTCGGCGCGTCGCTGTTGGGTTACCTAGCGGGACAGATGCGAACCGCGCCAGCTGTCACGACCCCGTCGGTGAACGACGCCCCGGCAGCGGAGTCGAACGAATGAGCGACGCCCTCGCCGCGAGCCCACCGACAAATCCGGCCGATGGTTCAACGTCGGCGATCGGCATCGACCTCGGCACAACCACCTGCGCGGCGGCGCGGCTAACCGCGGCGGGCGAACTCTCCTGCTACTTGCTTGAGGAGGGCCGCTATTTGCTCCCCAGCGTGTTGCACCTGGGCGACGCCGTCACGGCGGGCGAGCAGGCGCTGCGGCGCGGCTACGACGACGCCGAGGGCGTTGTCGAAGCGTTCAAACGCGACATGGGCCAGCCCCACTTCAACCGCCAGGTACGGGGCCACTGGACACCTCCCGAGGTGCTCAGCGCGCTGCTGCTCGACGCGATCCGCAAGACCGTCCAGGCCGACGCGACGACCCGCCGGGCCGTCATCACGGTTCCGGCTTATTTCGACGAACGCCGCCGCAAGGCGACGCTCGAGGCGGGCCGGCTCGCCGGTCTCGAGGTGGTCGACCTCGTCAACGAACCGGTCGCGGCCGCCCTGGCGGAGCTTCACCACTCCGGCCGCCTCGACCCCGCTACGGCCCCGGCGAAGCCGCAGAATGTCGTCGTCTACGACCTGGGTGGCGGCACGTTCGACGTCTCGGTGCTCCGTGTCGAGGGGAGCGAAGTGACGACGCTTGCCTCGGATGGCGACGTCCGGCTCGGCGGGCGTGATTTCGATCAGCGGATTCTCGACTACGTGGCGGACCGTTTCCGCGACCGCCACGGGCTCGACCCGCGGAGCGACCTCGCGCTGGTGCAGCGGCTCTGGCGGCAATGCGAGCGGGCCAAGCACGAGCTCTCGGAGATCGAAGCGACGAGTGTCGCCTGTTCCTTCGCCGGCAAGGAGTTGGCGGTCGAGCTGTCTCGGCCGGTCTTCTTCGGGCTGATCGCCCCGCTGCTAGAGAGGACGCTCGCCACGTCGACCGACGCGATCGAGCAAGCGGGCCTCGGTTGGGAACAGATCGATCAAGTGCTGCTCGTCGGCGGTTCGAGCCGTATCCCGGCCGTCGCCCAACGCGTCGAGGCCGAGACCGGCATCCGGCCGACCTTGTCGCACGACCCCGACCTCGCCGTCGCGCGAGGGGCCGCCCTGTTCGCCGCGCTCGACACCGCGCCGACGCTCGCCAAGCTCACCGTGGTGAACGTCAACGCCCACAGCCTCGGCGTCGCGGGGGTCGACCCCCGGACGGGCGAGGGGGTCAACCGCATCATCATCCCGCGAAACTCTCGGCTGCCCGCGGCGAAGCGGCAGAAGTTCGTCACGAAGTCGGCCGGACAGAAGTCGATCAAGATCAACATCGTCGAGGGCGAGAACGAGAACCCCGAGTACTGCGTCCCGGTCGGGACCTGCGTCGCGACGCTCGCCCCGAACCTGCCGGCGCAGACCGAGGTGGTCGTCACCTGCCGGCTCGGGACGAACGGGACGCTCTCGGTCTCCTGCCTGGTGCCGGCGACCGCCGAGGGCGCCCACGTCGAGATCCGTCGCGACGGTCTGCTGGAGCTCGAGTCGCTCGATGTCTGGCGGAGCCGCCTTCTCGGGCGCGCCGTCGACGAACGTGACGCCGACGCGCCCGACTCGGCCGCGGAGCTCCCCTACGCCCCGCCCGTCGATAGCGACGACCCGGCCGCCATCGTCGGGCGGATCGACTACCTGTGCCAAGGCGCCGCCGACCTGTATCTGGGCGAGTCGGTCTCGCATCCGACCGAACGGGCGCGCGAGCAATGGCTCGCCGCCGAACAAGAGCACGCCGCGCTCGCGCAACTGCTGAGCGAGGTCCTCCGCGACTTGCGGCGAGAGGCGGATCAGACAGAGAAGACTCGCCTGCAATCCGCCGCGGCGGCGCTGCGGATCCAGCTCGGCGAAGCGGAGAACCTGCTGCGCTACGCCAAGGTGGCGTTCGGGGGCCTCTGCCTCGAGAACGAGCGGACGCTCCCCGACGCGGAAGACGCGGCTGACGAGCTTTATGATCTGCGCGGGATGCTCGCTTAGTCCGCTCGCAGGGGCGACATCACGTGGGATCGCAATACGGAAGGGCAGGGCCCAACGGCTTACGGCAAGAAGAACACCATGCCCGTAGCGGTGAGTCCCTCAAACAACAGGCCGCGGAAGCTCCATTCGGGCTTCAGCAGTTGATGAGGATTACACGAACCGGGCCGGTAGTTGCCGAGTACATAGCTACACTCGTCGGGCGGGCTAGCGCCCATCGCGTAGGGGAGGGCGGGCACGACCGCAAAGAAATGGGCCGCGCTGAGGGCCGACTGCGAGAGGTTGTCCCCTTCGCAAACGGCGACGTAGTGGCCGTAACGCTCGACATTCGGCTGCTCGAAGTAGAGCGGCCGTGTGTAGACAGCGGGGGCGGCCCAGGTCAGCAGCTGCGGCGCGAAGCGGGCCGGGGCGAGCGACGCCTCGGCGGCCGGCGCGTCCCACGAGCCGAACTGATCGAGCGACGCGTCGCGGATCGCGACCTCGTCCTTGAGCTTGGCGAGGTTCGCCACGAGCTCGGGGTCGGCGGCCGCGTCG
The DNA here is from genome assembly GCF_007859955.1 of Botrimarina colliarenosi. Classification (GTDB taxonomy): domain Bacteria; phylum Planctomycetota; class Planctomycetia; order Pirellulales; family Lacipirellulaceae; genus Botrimarina; species Botrimarina colliarenosi. The sequence goes on along the minus strand of NZ_SJPR01000004.1, from coordinate 349,533 downwards.
AGCGTCAGCGTCACGATCGGGCGGTTCAGTCCCGAGCCGCTCGCGGCGGTCTCTTGTGGTGAGGGGGCGAGGGTTGGCATCCACTCGGTCGGCGCCGGGATCCGCTCCAACGCTTGCGCGAACCGGACGATCTCGTCGTCGTTGAGCTCGATCGCCTGCACCGCGGACTCGCCGGCCGGCGTTGGGTCGTTCGTCGGTTCTTCGGCGCCGTCGTAGGAACCGTTGACGACGATGTCGAACAGGTCGGGCGATTCGGAGGTTTCCCCCGCGGTGTCGCTCGCGATGACGACTCCCGCCGCGGGCTGCGGGCCCTCGGCCCTGCCCACCGACGACGACGCCAGCGCGGCGAGGATTGTCACGTAGCCCAGGATTGTCACTCGGACAAGTCGATTGGTGAGTGAGTATCGCATAGCAACTCGCCCGTTACGGAGGTTCGCGCGGCGCGGGAAGAGCGGGAAGAGACCGTCTTCTGGGGTAAATCGGCCCGCCGGCAGGGTCAGGTTGTGGCAAAGTGTGCCGATTGTGCCGATACTGCGGCCTCGGGGCCGACCGCCACGCCGCCATTCGCAGGTTGGAAGCTGCCCGGAGCCAGCTATCGCCGCTACCGTCGGGGCCTATGGACGCCTACCACAAACTGCTGGGCATCCCGCCGAACGAGCGGCCGCCGAACCACTACCGCCTGCTGGCGATCGAGCTGTTCGAGACCAACCGCGAGGTCATCTCCAACGCCGCGCGGGGACGCTGCCAGTTCTTGCGGAGCGTGAGTCTCATGTCGCCCGAGGTCTCGGAGCCTTTGCTCAACGAGATCATGCAGGCCAAGTGTTGCCTTCTCGATCCGGTGCAGCGGGCCCAGTACGACCGCGAATTGCGGGCCCAAATGGCGGCCCCAGAAAGCAAGTTGGCGGTCGCCGAAAGGCCGGGCCCGGCGCCGGCCGAGGCGGCCCCGCTCGGCAGTCGCCAGGCCGCTCCGTTGTCGAATGGCGACGACGTCGCGTCGAGCTTCTCCTCCGAGTCGTGGCTGCTGGCGCCGGCTAAGACCGATGCATCGCTCCTCACCGAGTGGATCGTCGGCAGTGGATCGAAGGCCCACATCCGCGTCCGCGCCCCCTGGGTCTCGCGGCGTCACTGCCGGCTGTGGCGTGAGGGCGGGGTCGCCTGGATTGAGGACCTCGGCTCGACCAACGGCACCTTCGTCAACGAGGTCCCGCTCGCCGAGCCGACTCGGCTGTACGACGAAGACCTCGTGTCGTTGGGCCGCAAAACCCGGCTCCCGTGGCCGCTGCCCCGCGACTGTGCGGGCCGCGATCTGGAGGTCTACTCAATCGGTCGGGCTCCCGACTGCGACTATGTCCTCGATGACAAATCGGTGTCGCAGCATCACGCCCAGTTGCTCATTGAGGGGGACACCGTCCTGTTGCAAGACCTCGATTCACTCAATGGGACGCGCGTCGGCAGCCTTGCGAATCGCATCACCGAGTGCGAGTTGCCGGGACACGTGTCGGTCTATTTCGGCGGCGTGAAGTTGTTCGCCCAGGACTTGGTCCGGTCGGTCCGCCAGCGCTAGAGCGGCGCCGGGGGCGGCTTTCTCTTCAGACGGCCGGCGCCAGCTGCCGATAGCCTAATCGTCAAAGTCGACGAGAGCGGCAAACGCTGCGCAACCGGCATGACCGTGTCCACGGGAACCCCGCGATGACCAACCGATCCCCAAGCCGCCGCCCCTGCTGGCGCCGTTGGACGTCGTGCTGGCTCGTCGGCGTGGTGGCCGTGTCGGGGTGCCAGAGCTACGACCCCGGGTGCACGTTCTACGACTCGGCCGCGGCGGAGGTTTGTTACACCACGCCGGCCGGCGCCGCGTCGCAACTAACGATCGAACAGCCCGTTTCGTGCAACGAAGAAGGCGTCGACATGGAGGGGCCGATTGCGATCGACCCCAACACGCCGGTCGAGCACCAAGACATCTCGCTCGAAGAGGCGATCCAGCACGCGCTGCAAAACACCCGGGTGATGCGGGACCTGGGGGGCGTCATCACGACGCCCGACGCCCTCGTGTCGACGGTCTACGACCCGGCGGCCCAGTACAGCAATCCGCTGTCGGGCGAAGAGGCGGCGTTGTCGGCGTTCGACGCCACGTTCGCCGCCGGGGCGTTCTTCGAGAAGAACGACCGCCAGTTCAACAACAGCTTCATCGGTGACGGCGGCCAACTGACGCAGGACCTGGGCAACGCCAACTTCGAGCTCCGCAAACAGGCCGCCACCGGCACGCAGATGTTCATGCGGCATCTGCTCGAATCGGACTTCAACAACAATGTCGGCAACCGCTTCGGCAGCCCGAGCCAGTCGTTCCAGTCGATCGTCGAAGGCGAGATCCGCCAGCCCCTGCTGCAAGGCGCCGGCGTGCAATTCAACCGGATCGCCGGCCCCAACGCCCAACCGGGCCAGCTCAACGGCGTGCTGCTCGCCCGGACCCGCACGGATATTTCGCTTGCCGAGTTTGAGTCCGCGGTCCGCGATCTGGTGGCGAATGTCGAAAACGCCTACTGGGACCTCTACTTCGCCTACCGCGACCTCGACGCGAAGAAACGCGCCCGCGACTACGCCCTCGAGACCTACGAGAGCGTCGCGGTGCGGGCCCGCTTCGGCGACGAGGACGGCACGAACGAGAACATCGGCCAGGCGCTCGAACAGTACTGGCGTTACGAGTCAGAAGTCGTCAACGCCCAGACGGGCCGCACGCTCGATGGCACCCGCACCGGCAACGGCAGTGGCGGCGGCACCGGCCGCGCGCCGGTCGGCGTCCGCTTGGCCGAGCGGCGGTTGCGGCTGATCATCGGCATGCCAATCAACGGCGGCGCCGTGCTACGTCCCCGCGACGAGCCGCAGGTTGCGCCCGTCTCGTTCGATTGGTCGCGTCTCGCGTCGGCCGCTATCAACGAACGCCCCGAACTACGGGCCCAGCGCTGGCGGATCAAGCAACTCGAGCTCGAGCTGATCGCCGGCCGCAACCTGCTGCTGCCCGATCTTGACGTGGTCGGCCGGTACCGCTGGCGTGGTTTCGGCGAGGACCTCGTGAATCAGTCGAACCAGCCGTTCAGCAGCGCCTACGGCGACCTGACCGACGGCAACTTCCAGGAATGGCAGGTCGGCGTCGAGCTCGAGGTGCCCCTCGGCTTCCGCCGGGCCCATACGGCGGTGCGGAACTCGGAGCACGCGTTGGCCCGGTCCCGCGCGATCTTCAAAGAGCAGAAGCGCGACGTCGTTTTCGGCCTCAGCAACGCGATCGCCGATGTCCAGCGCGCGTTCGCCGTCGTCCAGGCGCAGTACAACCGCTTCCAGGCCGCCGAGCGGCAGATCGCGGCGCTCAACCAGCTCGAGAAGTCGGGCGAGACGTCGATCGACCTCAAGCTCGAAGCGCAACGCCGCGTGCTCGACACCGAGATCCTCTACCACCAAGCGACCGTCGACTACGCGCTCGCTTTGCGGAACGTCTACTTCGAGACCGGCACGCTGCTCAATTACAACAACATCGTGCTGGCCGAGGGGGCGTCGCCGTCGTGCGCCTACGCCGACGCGGTCGACCTCTCGCAGCGTCGCACCAAACCGCTCGACTACACACGCCGCGACGCGGTGATCTCGGCCGGTCCGGCGCTGTAGCGCGCCACGCCTACTCGTCGTCCGCGTACTCGATCTGAACTTGAACGATCGCGTCACGCTGGGCCTGAAAGGCGTCGAGGACCTCCGGATCGAAATGCTTGCCGCGGCCCTCTTCGATGATTTCGAGGCACTTGCCGAGCGGGAACGCCGCTTTGTAGGGACGCCGGCTGCTGAGCGCGTCGAAGACGTCCGCCACGGCGGTGATGCGGCCCTCGATCGGGATATCCGCCCCGGCCAGCCCGAGCGGGTAGCCGCTGCCGTCCCACTTCTCGTGGTGGGTGAGAGAGATCCGGCTTGCCAATTGCAGGACCGGAGAGGTGCAGTCCTCGAGCAAGATGGACCCGAGTTTCGCGTGCCCAATGAACGCCGCAAACTCGGAGGCGTCCATCGACGTGACGATCTTCTTCCCGAACGCGCTGTGCTTCTGCATCAGCTCAAACTCTTCCGGGTCGAGTTTGCCAGGCTTCAACAAAATGGCGTCGGGGATGCCAATCTTGCCGATGTCGTGCAGGGTCGCAGCGACCTCGATCAGCTGGGCGTCGTTCTCGGCGCTTCCGAGCTGACGAGCGATTAAGCCGGCGTACCGACCGACACGGAGGACGTGGCGTCCGGTCTCGTTATCGCGGAACTCGGCCGCCCGGGCGAGGCAATGGATCACTTCGCGGCGTGACCGCTCGAGCTCCACCGTGCGGCGCGCGACAAGTTTCTCCAGCGCGTCTTCACGGCCCTTCACCAGCAAGGCGTTGCGGACCCGCGGCGTCAGTTCGTTCGGGTCGACGGGCTTCGCCAGAAAGTCGGTTGCGCCGAGGTTCAGCGCTTGCGCTTTGGTCGCGCTGTCGCAACTGGCGGTTAGGATCAGCACCGGCATCGGGTCGAGCGCCCGGTCCGTGCGGATGGTCTCGAGGATCTCAAGGCCGCTAACCTGCGGCATCATGAGGTCGAGCAGGAGGATGTCGGGCGGGTTGGCGTAGATCTTCGCGATCGCTTGCGTCGCGTCGGTAACCTCTTCGAACCGCTGATACCCGGCCCGCTGTAGGAACTTCCGCACCACGGTGACGTTGAGCGGCTCGTCGTCGACGATCATCACCCGCGGTTCAGTCATGACCCGCGCGTCGGTAGCGACGGCTGCCAGCGGGGCGGCAGGGGACGCGGTGACGGGGGGAGGGCTGAGCGTTGTCATGTGGATTGGCTTCTAGAGTCGATCTGGTTAAGCAGGGACGCCATCAAGTTTCACAACCAGCCGACGGCGCAGTTGGCGGAGAGCGTCGATCTTCACCCGGACTAGCGCGATGGTTGGCGAACCCTTCAGCGAGTCTTCGAGGTCGCGGGCCGCGTTCGATACGGCCGTGTAGCCGGCGGTGCCGCCCGACCCCTTAAACCAGTGAGCCACTTTGCGCAGCTCTTGCCAATCGCTGGCGTCGACGAGCTTGGCCATCCGCGCGAGCTCGTCGGAGTACTTCGCCAGGAAGGCCGCCGCGACGTCGCAGAACTCTTCGTCGTCGGTCGGCAGCAGGCTGGGGATCGGCTCGTTCGATTCCGGCGCCGCCTCCAGCACTGGCGCTTCGACGGCGATTTCACCGCGCAGTGCGGCCAGCTTCGCCATCAAGCGGGGCGCCTCGATCGGCTTGGTCAAGTAGTCGCTGCATCCCGAGTCGAGACAGCGCTGCTCGTCACCCATCATGGCGTGAGCAGTTAGCGCGATGATCGGACCACCGTAGTTGGCTTCGCGGAGCCGGCTTGCCGCGGTGTAGCCGTCCATGACCGGCATCTGCATGTCCATCAGAATGGCGTCGAAGTCGCACGCCAGGGCGGCGTCGACCCCTTCCTGGCCGTTGTTGGCCATCTCGACCTCGGCGCCGGCCCGGCGGAGCACTAGGCTGATTAGCCGCCGGTTCGTCTCGCCGTCTTCGACGACGAGCACCCGCAGGCCTTCGAGCCCGACTTGGCCGTGTGACTTGCTGTCCGCAGAACGGGTTAGGTGCGAATCGACCGCGTCGCAGACCGGGCGAGAATTCGAGGCGACGCCGGAGAGGTCTCCCGCCGGCAGCCGCAGAGTGAAGCAACTCCCTTGGCCCGGCTTGCTCGTGACCGAGATCGATCCCCCCATCGCCTCGGTGAGCCGTCGGCAGATCGCCAGGCCGAGGCCCGTGCCGCCGAACCGTCGTGTCACCGACGCGTCCGCCTGGACGAACGGGTTGAAGATTTCGCCCAGCTTGTCTTCCGCGATGCCGACGCCGGTGTCGGTGACATCGAGTCGCAGCGTCGCGTCGTCGCCGTGCGCCTCGATCGCGGCGACGACGCGGACGCCCCCGTGTTCCGTGAACTTGACCGCGTTGCCGACGAGATTCACCAACAGTTGCCGCAACCGGGCGCCGTCCGTATGGACGACCGTCGGAGCCGGGGTCCGCCACTCGCAGTCGAGGGTGATCCCCTTCTGGACGGCTTTCACCCGCAGCAGCGACATCACCTCGGCCAGCACCCGATTGGGATCGGTCGGTTCTTTTTCAACGCGGACTTCAACGGCTTCGATCTTCGAGAGATCGAGCACGTCGTTGATCAGTTCTAGCAGGTGCTTCCCGCTGGTTGAGATGGTCTCGATCTGACCGCGCCGCTCGGCGTCGAGTTCGTTGCTGTCGCTCAGCAGCAGATCGGCGAAGCCGAGGATGGCGTTCAGAGGGGTGCGGATCTCGTGGCTCATGTTGGCGAGGAACTCGCTCTTCGAGCGGTTCGCTTCGGTCGCCTTGTGCATGGCCGCTTTGATCGCCTTCTCTCCGTTGCGTTGCTCGATAGCGAGGCTGGCGAGGGAGCCGGCCGACAACAAGAGCCCGAGCTCGTCGTCGTTCGGCTCTCGGCTGTGCTTGTAAAACAGGGTCAGCACCGCCAGCAGACGACCGTCAGCGGTAACGACCGGGATCGCCCAACAGGCGCCGCCGTGGGCCGTCGATTCAAAGCCCGAGGCGTCAACCACAGCGGATCGTTGGTTGTGGAGGTCGAACTCCGGCTGGAGCGTGACGGCCGCTCGCGCCGGGGCGGCGCCGAGTTTGCTGTAGGGGAGCTGACGCAGTCCCTCGCGTTGCTGGCCGCTGATCTGCAGGCCGATCGCGTCGCCGAACCATTCGCTGTTGGCTTCGACAGCCGAGATCGCGACGGTGGTGTTGCCGATGTGGCGTTCGACCTCGCCGATCAGGGCGCCGAGCACTTCGGGCAATGGGGCCCCGCTGGCCAGCAGCTGGAGCACTCTTGTCTGTCCCGAGGCGACCGACTCCGCGTGGCGCCGCTCAAGGACTTCGCGATGCAACTCACGGGTCCGGTCGCGGACCCGGCCATTCAGTTTGTCGTGGGCCTCCTGCAGGTTCCGGTCGGCGGTCTCAACCCGGTCGAGCATGGCGTCGAACACCGCGCAGAGCTTGCCGAGCTGTCCGAGGGGGCGCTCGCCAACGCGGACCGAATAGTCTCCCTCCGAAGAGACGCGTTCGGCGGTCTTCGCGAGCAGGTCGATCGGCCCCGAGATGCGCCGCTGCATCCGCGCCGCCAAAGTCGCCGCTACGGCCAGCGAGATCGTGAAGACCAGGCCAACAATGAACGGATAGTTCGCCTGTTGCTCGTGCAGGTCGTCGTTCGTGGCTTGCAAGTAGAGCGAGCCGACGCGCTGCCCCCGGTGGTGGATCGGTTGAAAGAGTTGCGTCTGGTCGTCGTTGGTCCTCTGTAGCCACGCGCTATCACCGGGCTCGGGGAACTCGTCACCGAACATCTCGTCGCGTAAGTATTCGGCGACGACCCGTCCCTGCGGGTCGTAGAGGCAAGCCGAGGTAACCGTCGGCTCGAGCCGCAACGCGCCCAGATGGAGGTCCGCTTCTTCCCAGGACTCGGCGGCCATCTCGGGGCCGGCGTTGCGCGCCACGACCGCCGCGTAGCGGTAGAGCTGCTGCTGCTTGCTCGTCATCATCACGCGGAGGTCGTTCAGCGTGAACGCCGCGCAGGCGACCGCCAGCGCCGTCGCTGCCGAGAGGGCGGCGAGCAATTGGACTTGGTTGCGGATGCTCCCTAGGCGGTCGCGTAACATCACAGGGACGGCGGAAGAGATACTGGCGGGGTCGGCTTCTCACGCAAAAGCGCATAAGAACCACGAAAGTCTAGCCCGCTCCGCTGGGGGCTTCGTTCGGTCGATCGGGAGCGACCCGCCCCAATCGACCTGCCGCCGTCACGACCCCTTCAATTGTCGTTATCGTCGTCGAAAGTCCCGAAGAGCCGCGCCGCGTCGCGGGGGTCGTCGAGGCTGGCGGCCATCTTCGCCAGGGCCTCGGTTTCGATCTGACGGACCCGCTCGCGGGTCAGCCCCAGTTGCTCGCCAATCTCTTTGAGGGTCTTGGGATCGACGCCCCCGAGCCCGAACCGCAAGCGGAGGATCGTCGCCTCGCGGTCGTCCATCCGCTCAAGCATTTTCAGCACATGGCGGAGCGAGTCGCTCTCGACCATCCGCTCGTCCGGGGAGAGCTGCGATTCGTCCATGACCATGTCGCCCAGGGTCCAGCCCGCCTCGGTCTGGTCGGTCTGCGGCGTGGCGTTGTAGATCTTGATCGCTTTCTTGATGATCGGCAGCTTCTTCTTCGGGAGCCCCAGCACGCGGGCGATCTCTTCGGGGGTCGGCGTGCGGTCGAGCTCTTCGGTCAGCCGGGCCGACGCGCGACGCCACTTGCTCAGCAGTTCCACCATGTAGGCGGGGATGCGGATCGTCTTGCCCGTGTTGATCAGGGCCCGCTTGATCGACTGCTTGATCCAGTAACTGGCGTAGGTGCTGAACCGCGTGCCGACGGCGGGGTCGAAGCCCTCCACGGCGCGGAGCAAGCCGAGGTTGCCCTCTTCGATCAGGTCCTGCAACCCGAGCCCCTTGCCGGCGTAGCCGCGGGCGATATTCACCACCAGGCGGAGGTTGGCGCGGACCATCCGGTCACGCGACGCGAGGTCGCCATTGCCGATGTTGACGGCCAGCTCCTTCTCTTCCGCCGCGGTGAGCAGGCGCGTCTCGTTGATTTCGCGGAGGTACGTCTCCAGCGGCGTCTGGACGGCCGAGTCGGAAAGGGTGCGTTTCTTGGTGGCGGCTGTCATGGGCGGTCGGCTGGCGGGGGCGTGGTGCGCCGGTGCATGGGGGCCGGGAGAGACCGGTACCTCCTCGCCGCGGGGCGAGACGGGTGCTTACAGAGGGGTATCGTCCCCGCCGGTGCGAAGGCTGCACGCGTAGGCAAACCGCGCGTGGTGCGCCGTTTGTGCCGGTCCCCCGATCGAGTCAGTTTTTCCGTCAGGACGAAAGCCACCGGCGCGTGCCTAACAAAAAACGGCGCCGCGTCCCCGGGGGGGCGCGGCGCCGTCGTGTTATCGCAATCGCAGCGGTCGCAACGGCTTTGGTTGGCCGTTGGCGACCGGTCGTCATTTTTCCTCTTCGGAAGCGTCGCTTGCCTCGGCCCCGTCGTCCGACGCCTCGGCCGAAACTTCGGCGGCAGGGGCTTCGGCGGTCGGCGACTTGAACAACGGCCCGTCGCCGGAACCGATGCCACCCTTGAGGTTCTCGCTGCCGGCGGCCGACGCGGACCCGACGGTGACGGCCTCGGGCTCGCCCTCGCCGCCCGCTTCTTCTTCGGCCCAATCGACGCGTTTGCGCGAGAGTCCGATCTTCCGCTCGTCGATGTCGACGCGGAGGACCTTGACCTCCATCTCGTCACCGACCTTGCAGATCTCTTCGGGGTTCTCGATCTTCTGGTCCGACAGTTCAGAGACGTGCAGCAGCCCCTCGAGGCCGTCTTCCAGGCCGATGAAGACACCGAAGTTGGTGATCTTCGTGACGGCGCCCTTCACGAGGTCGCCCGGCTGGTAGCGGTTGGGGATGTCGCTGGACCACGGGTCCTCGTCGAGCTGCTTCATGCCCAGGGCGATCCGGCGCCGTTCGGTGTCGACCGACAGGATCTTGCACTTGAGCAGTTGGCCCTTCTCGACGACCTCGCTGGGGTGGCTGACCTTGCGGGTCCAGCTCATGTCCGAGACGTGGAGCAAACCATCGATGCCTTCCTCGATCTCGATAAAGGCGCCGTAGTTGGTGAGGTTGCGGACGCGGCCCTCGACGTCGGCGCCGGGCGGGTAGCGATCGGCGACCTTGTCCCAGGGGTTGTCCTGGGTCTGCTTCATGCCGAGCGAGATCTCTTGCTTGTCTTGGTTGATGCCCAAGACCACCACCTCGACCTCGTCGTCGACCTGCACCAGCTCGCTGGGGTGGCTGATCCGCTTGGTCCAGCTCATCTCGGAAATGTGCACCAGGCCCTCGATGCCGTCCTCGAGCTTGACGAAGGCGCCGTAGCTCATGACGTTGACGACGTGGCCCTTCACGCGGGTGCCGACGGGATAGGTCGACGGGACCTTTTCCCACGGGCTGGGGCTCTTCTGCTTCAGGCCCAGGGCGATCTTCTCACGCTCGTAGTCGATATGGAGGACCATCACCTCCAGCTCGTCCTCGATCTTCACCATCTCGCTGGGGTGATTGATGCGGCCCCAACTCATGTCGGTGATGTGCAGCAGGCCGTCGATGCCACCCAGGTCGACGAACGCGCCGAAGTCGGCGATGTTCTTCACGACGCCCGTGCGGATGTCGCCGATCGAGAGGGTCTTGAGCAGATCGGCCTTCTTCGAGGCGCGCTCTTGCTCGATCAGGCTGCGGCGGCTGACGACGATGTTGCGGCGTTCTTCGTCGATCTTGAGAACCATGCACTGGATCTCTTTGCCGATGTACTCGCCGATGTCGTGCGGACGGCGGATGTCGACCTGGCTCGCCGGCAAGAAGACGTTGACGCCGATATCGACCAGCAGGCCGCCCTTTATCTTGCGGATCACGGTGCCGGAAACGACGTCCCCTTCGTTGACGTCGGACATGACGCCCAACCACTGCTCGATCCGCTCGGCCTTCCGCTTCGAGAGGACCAGCATGCCACGCTCGTCGTGGCGACCGGCGACGTCCTCGACGTCCTCGACGAGCACGCGGATGATGTCGCCCGGCTTGGGCGGCTCCTCCGGCTCGGGGACTTCGAGGGGCTCGATTTCCGTGGCCTCGGGGTCGTGCCCGTAGGGGTCTTCCTCGATCTCCGGCTCCCACTCGGAGAGGGGGATCAACCCTTCGCTCTTGTAGCCGACGTCGACGACAACAAACTCGTTGTCGATCCGGATGACCCGGCCCTCGACGATCTGATTGATCGAGACGTCTTCGCCTTCTAGCCAGGCGGTTTCGTCGATGAGCTCCTGATCGCCCATCACGGCGACGAGGTCTTCGTCGGTGACGTCGTACTGATTGAGCAGGTTACGGTTGACCATGAAATCCTTACTTAGGCGCCGATCACGGCGGCGGTCTTCAGAGGCGGGCGACCCATGCCAACGGGGAGAAATGGGGTCGCAGGACGGTCGTCGGGCGAGAGAAACTCGTCCCGGACTGGCGCCGCATAGAAGACTGCGCGGGCGGCGACACAGGGGGTTAAGGGTAAAGAAACTGCCCGGGGTTTGCCTCGGCGCCCACGGCCGAGCCCCAAAAGCGGGCGTTAAGCTCCGCAGAATAGCGGTTTGTGCGGGTTGCGGCAACCGCAACACGGCGGATGAATGCCGGCGCAGGGCCTCAACGCCGGGAGTTCAGCGCCCGGGCCTGCTCTACGCACGCGCGGACGCTCGCTTCGGCCAGTCGCACCAGTTCGTCGTCGCTGAGATGGGCGTAGGCGTCGTAGGGCAGGGGCTCGCCGTAGTGCATGGCGACCCGCCCGGTAAGGCGTGGACGGCTCGCGCCTTTCGGCCAAACCTCGTGGACGCCGGCGAAACCGAGCGGCACGATCGTCGCCCGCGATCGGCGGACGAGGGCGACAAACCCCGGTTTGAAGGTCTTGAGCTCGCCCGCGTCGGAGCGCGTCCCCTCGGGAAAGAGGAGCATCGCCCCGCCCTGTTTCAGCCGCTTGAGCATCGCCTTGATGCCGGCAATCCCCGAGCCGTCGCGGTCGACCGGCACCGCGTCGTAGGAGCTGATCAGCCAGCCGAGCGCGCCGACGAACAGGGTGTCGCGTGCCAAGTAACTTAGCTGCCGCCGCGTCGCCCCGCCGACGAGGGGGGGGTCGAAGTGGCTAGTGTGATTGGCGAGCAAGACCACGGGCCCCTCGCTGGGGACCCGATCACGCCCCTCGGTCCGCAACCCATAGAGCAGTTTGGCGACGGCCCAGATTGCCGTGCTGGTGAGCCAGTACCAGAAAGTTTTGACAAGTCCCCGGCGATAGGTCGGGGGAGTCCCCTCCGACGCTTTTGGCGCTTTGCCCAAAGTCACTCCCTCGATCAGTTGGCGGTCGTCCGGCGGCGTTCTTCGACGATCTCCAACAGCCGGTCGACGACTTCCTCGCGGGAAAGCCCATCGGTTGAGACTTCGATGGCGTCCTCCGCCTTGTAGAGCTTGCCCACGGCGCGGGTGCTGTCGCCCTGATCGCGGACCCGCTGTTTTTCCAGCACGTCGGTACGCGTAACGTGCTCGCCACGCTGGACGAGGTCGATAAACCGCCGCTCGGCCCGGACCTCCTCGCTGGCGGTGAGGAAAATCTTGCACTCGGCGTCGGGGAAGACGACGGTCGATTGGTCGCGGCCTTCGGTCACGACATCGACCCCGTCGGCAAGACGCCGTTGGTGATCGACCAACTGGGCGCGGACCCGCGGGCAGTCGGCCGCGTAGCGGGTGGCCGTCGTAATCTCAAGGGTGCGGATCGCCTTGGTGACGTCGCGGCCGTCGAGCAGGACGCGGTCGTCGTCGAGCGAGATCTCGACTTCCTCGGCCACGCCCTCAAGGGCCGCGGTGTCCGTTAGATCGACCCCCCGCTCGAGGGCGGCGAGGGTCACGGCCCGGTACATCGAACCGGTGTCGAGAAAGCGGAAACCCAGCCGGCGGGCCAGCTCGCGGGCGGCGCTGCTCTTTCCGGCCCCGGCGGGACCGTCGATCGTCACGACCATAGCGGGGGCGATCAACGCGGAGCGGGACGGGGGAGCGAAGCCGGTAGGGTCGGCGATGGTCTGGCGGTTGGCCACACCGGAAGTTTAGCAGCATCAGGGCGACGCACACTACCCGCCCGTGCGCGTCGTGTCCGCCGCCTAGCGTAGGCCGGGCGTCCCGTAGCCCGATTGGACCGGAGGGGCGGGTTTTGCAGGCTTTGGAGCGGATCTGCCTACGGGCGCGTCCCGATTGTTTTCACGGAGGGGCCAAAGCGACTAGAATTAGGAATGGACAGAAAGAGGCCAATCTTGCCGCCTCGACCCCGGCCATTGGCTGTGGCGTCGATTAGGATGGGTTCGGCCTGTGTTCAGGCTCTTCCGCAAGAACCCCCGTTGCGTTGTCGGCGATCCGGTCGACGCAGCGTCCCTTAAACCCTAGTCCCTTAAACCCTAGAAGGCGTCCTCCTCCGTGAGGCCGTAAGCAGCGATGGCGAAATCTGGAGCCGTCTGGGGCATCGACATCGGTCAGAGCGCGCTGAAGGCGTTGCGCTGCCGCCCCCACGAGTCGGACGAGGGCCGCCTCGTTGTCGAGGCGTTCGACTACATCGAGTACCCGAAGCTGCTCAGCCAGCCCGACGCCGAGCCGGAGGAGATCGTCCGCGACGCGATCGCGACCTTCCTCGAGCGGAACGAGCTGAAGGGGGACCACGTCGCGATGAGCGTCCCCGGGCAAGCCGGCCTGGCGCGCTTCATCAAGCTGCCGCCGGTCGAGCAGAAGAAGATCCCCGACATCGTCAAGTACGAGGCCCGGCAGCAGATCCCCTTCCAACTGGAAGACGTCGTTTGGGACTACCAGCCGCTGGCGGGCGGCAACCAGGAAGAGGGGTACGCCCTCGAGACCGAGATCGGCCTGTTTGCGATGAAACGCGACCAGGTCGCCCGCTCGCTCGAACCGCTCCGCCGGGCCGGTATCGAGATCGACTACATCCAACTCGCGCCGCTGGCGCTTTACAACTACGTCTGTTTCGACCGGCTCGGTGAGCTGCTGGCCGAGCCCTACGACCCAGAAAACCCGCCGCGGTCGGTTGTCCTGCTGTCGCTCGGCGTCGATACGACCGACCTGGTGGTCACCAACGGGTTCCGGGTCTGGCAGCGCAGCATCCAGATCGGCGGCAGCCACTTCACCAAGGCGCTCACCAAGGAGCTGAAGCTCACCTTCGGCAAAGCCGAGCACCTGAAGAAGAACGCCGCCAAGGCGGAAGACCCCAAGGCGGTCTTCCAGGCGATGCGGCCGGTCTTTAGCGACCTCGTGGCCGAGATCCAGCGTTCGATCGGCTTCTTCATGAGCAACAACCGGGGCGCCGAGCTCTCGGAAGTGATCGCGGTCGGCAACGCCATGAAGTTGCCGGGGTTGCAGCGTTACCTGGCGCAGAATCTCGACATCCCGGTCAAAATGGCCGACGAGTTCGACGCGCTAGCCGGCGGCAGCGTCACGGCCCAGCCCGCCTTCCAGCAGAACCAGCTCAGCTTCCCCGTCGCTTACGGCCTCTGCGTGCAGGGGCTCGGCCGGGCGCAGATGGGCACCAACTTGCTGCCGGACGAGATCGTCATGCAGCGGGTCATCCGGGCCAAGAAGCCTTGGGCCGTTGCGGCCGCCGCGGCCCTGATGGCGGGCCTCGCCATCAACTACAGCGGCTACGTCTCGGCCTACCAAACGGTTGACGTCGAGAACGACTGGAAGCAGGCCCTTAGCCAGTCGCAGCAGGTGGCCCAGCGGACGTCGGGTTGGACCAGTGCGAATCAGGACCAGAAGACGAAGTTCGACGACGTCCTGCAGATCGGCAACAACCTCGCGAGCAACGTCGATGGCCGCCTGCTCTGGCCCGAGCTCTGGTCGGCGATCAACGCGGCGATCCCGCAAGACAAGCGTCCCGAGGAAGAACGCAAGCAGACCGCCGAGGACGTGAGTTCGCGCGAAGAGATCCACATCACGTCGCTCGACTGCAAGCAGTTCGACGATCTCTCGACGTGGTTTGCGACGGTCAGCCCGATCTGGGAAGAGGCCCAGCAAAGCCGCGACCGCGACGCCGCGGCGACGCCCACAACCGACCCCGCCGCCGAGGTCGATCCCGCGGCGGAAGGGGCCGAAGCCGCAGCTCCGGTGGAACCGCCGGTCGATGAGTACGGCGGCGGCGCCGAGTATGCCGAGGCGGGCGGGGCTGGCGCCGGCCCCACGGGACCCGGCTGGGTGATCCAGCTCCGTGGGCACCACTTCCACAACAGCCGTGGCGGGCTTATCGGTCAGCAGTTCGTCCGCGAGACGCTGATAGAGAACCTCATCTCGGGCAAGATTCAGCTCCCCGACGGCGAAATCGGTCCCGACGGCAAGCCCGAACTGATCGACGTGACTTTCGAAGAGTTGGGCATTGGCTACCCCGTGGTGGTCACGAAACGCCGAACCGTTTCGGTCGAGTACGATCCCGAAGCGCTCGAGGGCGAAGAGGCCGGGCGAGGACGCCGAACGGCGCTTGCCGAGTCGAGTCCCCGCCTCGGGGGGCGGCCCGGCGCCGACGCGCCCGCCGTTCCCGAGCTTTGGAAGCTGCAGCGATACGATTTTGTCGTGCAGTTCTCCTGGAAACCGACACTAAGGCACTCGCGCGATTTGGCCCGCAAGGGCCTGGTCGATGGCGCCGCCGAAGCGGAAGGCTACTAGCGAAGTCAGCGACCCCAGCACGCTCCACTCCCCCGTTCACCGTCAACCGATTCAGCCAACGGCCCTCCCATGGACCAGGTTAAAGTCGCCCTCGCTTGGCTCCAGAAGCACCACTTCTGGGTGCTGTCGCTCGTCGTCGTCATCGCCACGCTCGGCGTCTGGTACACGTCGTCGTCGTCGGTCGCCAGCCAGACCAAGGCCGCCCGCACCAAGATCGACGGCGAGTTTAGCGCGGTCGGCTCCATCCAGAATCAGCCCTTCAAGCCGAACGACGACATCAACCGCAAGCAGCAGATCGAGACGCAGAAGCTTGCCGCGGACGTGCTCCGCGAGTGGGAAGACCTCTACCGGGTGCAGAAAGAAAACGTCCTGATCTGGCCGCCCGAACTTGGCGACCGATTCGTCGAAGCGGTAAAGGATGCGAAGTTCGGCGACTCGATCTCTTCGAAACGGCGCGAGGAGTACCTCAACTACATCAAAGAGACCTTTCCCTCGCTGGTGGAGATCGTCGACGCCGAGCTCTACGCCGAAGAGGGCGGAGGCGGTCAGCGGGGCGGTCGCGGCGGAGGCGGCGAGTTCGGCGGGGGCGAGTACAGCGGCGCCGTCGGCGACGACGGCGAGCCGCTCGAAACGCATCTCGTGCAATGGCTTGATCAGGGCGAGTTGAGGGCCCGACTGGTCCCCGAAACAGTCCCCTCGCCCATCGAGATCTGGCTGCTCCAGGAAGACCTGTGGGTCTATCGGACCTTGCTACAAGCGATCGCCGACACGAACGAATCGACCGGCGCCAGCCGACGCGACCGCGCCGCCGTGCAAACGATTGTCGAGATGAAAGTCGGCCAAGCCGCCGGCGGCGGCGACGCCACGGGTCGCACCCTCGTCGCGCCCGACGCCAGCGAGTCGACGAGTGCGGGCGGCTACGGCGGTGAATTCAACGGCGGTGGCTACGGCAGCGAGCTAGGCGCCGAAGGGGGCGGCTACGGCGGTGAATTCAGCCGCGGTGGCTACGGCGGCGAGTTCGGCGCCGAAGGCGGGGGCGGCGGCGCCAACGCCCTGTTGGCCGGCCGCTACATCGACGACACCGGCGCCCCCATCCCGGACGTCCCCGAGGACTTCAAGTTCGGCCGCGAGTTCAAGCGACTGCCGGTCCGGATGACCCTCGAGATGGACACCCGCTACCTAGCGAAGCTCATGTGGGAACTGGCGAACGCCCCGCTGCAGGTCGAGGTCGATCAGGTCCGCTTCAACCCCGAAGGGGAGGGGGGCCGTGCGAGCGGGTCGAGTGTCGGTTCGGGCGAGGTCGCGGTGTTCGACCGCCAGCCGACGAAGGGAACCGTGGTCCTGCAGGGGATTGTTTATATCTTCAATCCACCCGACCCCTCGATCGTCCAGTCCGACGACGCCGGGGCCGTTGAATAAGTTTCGTTGTATCCCTACGGAACGGCGCCTGACCGGTGACGCCTGACGCGTCGCCACCTACCAGCAACTTCACCTCAATCCAACGGAAGACGGCCATGGCCGGCAACCACAAAGGCGGCGGCGTCAAGCAGCTCGTGCTCCAGCACGTCGAAAAGGTCGTCGCGCTGCTGCTGGTCGCGGCGGCCGGCTACCTGGCTTACTCGTCACTCGGCGTGGAGACGCTCAAGAAGTCGCCCGGCGACCTGAGCTCCCAGTCCCAGGCGGCCCTCGCTGCGTGGGAGCGGTCGACACTCGCCGAGGTTCCGAAAGGCGATTTCAAGCCCGCCATTCCGGTTGTCTCCTACAAGCTCGACGAGCTGCCGTTCGCTCCCTACGACCCCGAGAACCCCATCAACCCGCCCGTCGTTCCGCCGACGGTCGATCGGGTCGATCCGAAGCTCCTTGCCGCGACCGATCTGGAAGGGACCGCCGTGACAGCGATCTTTGCTTTTGAGAGCGAAGAGGAACGCAAGGCTCGGTTGTTGGAAGAGCGGCGTAAGGCGGAGCAACTCCGTAAGGAACAGGAAGCGGAACGCGAGAGGGGATCGACCGAATTGCTCGGCGGCGGCCCGGCCGTCGGCGCCGATGGCGAACGCACCGTCGACGACCAGGGACGCAAGATCCGTCCGATTCCCGGCGGCAATCGGCAAGAAGGGGTCCCGACCACCGGCTACGAGCGCTTCCGCGCCTTGTCGGCGGCCTGCGTGCTGGCCAAGGCCCCGATCCTCGATCAAGCCAAGATCTTTGAAGACGCCCTCCGCGACGCCCGCGGCTACAACCCCTCAAGCGATATCCCCTACTACATCGGGCTCTTCGCGGAGCGCGCCGAGGTGACCGGCGAAGAGGGTGAGCTGAAATGGGAGACCGTGAAGTTCGGCGACCTCTCTGGCAAGAAGCCCCGCCCCGCTCTGTCGGAGCGCTTCCTGCTCGAAACGATCGCCGACTGGATCCCCTATCCCGACGCCTTGGTTGACGCCCGCTACGAGCACCCGATCTTGACGATGCCGTTGGCGCCGTTGGTGCAACAAAACTGGGGACCGGATGTCGTCCACAACGACGCCCCGCTCCAGACCGAGACCGACGCGATCGAGGCCGCCAAGGCCCGCGACGGCGATGAAGCCGACCTTCCCGTCGAGCCAGAAGATGGGAACGTGTTCGGCCGTGTCGGCGACCGCGCCGAACGGGGCGGCGGCGAGTACGGCGGACGCGGCGCCGTGTCGCGGCGCGGCGGCGGCGAGTTTGGTGGTGAGTACGGCGGTGGCGGCGGACGCGGCGGCTATGGCGGCGGCGAATACGGTGGAGGCGGACGGGGGGGCTCGGCCCGTGGGGCGACCGGCGAGTTCACAATCAACCCCGACGTCCCATTTGCGATGGTCCGCTTCTGGGACTTCGAGGTCCAGCCAGGCCGGCAGTACCGCTACCGCGTTAAGCTCGTGCTGGAAGATGTCAACAACTTCGTCACCAACCGCTCACTCGACCGCTCCTGGTTGTCGCCCGAGGTGCTGGCGCGGCTCGAGAAGAACAACGCTCGGCCCACCACCGAATGGAGCGAGCCGAGCTCGATCATCTCGGTGCCGATGGCGGGCGACGCTTTCATCGCGGGCGCCAAGCTCCCCAGCGGACGCAGCGCCTACGCCGAGGGAAGCGTCGACCTGCTCGTCCAGTCGTACAGCATCGACGAAGACCGGCGGGCCATTAAGGCGGGGATCGAAGATTCGTTCCCCATCGGCGCGGTGCTGAACCTAGTCGAAGACGCCGAAGTGATCAGCCCGGACGGTCGCTACCTGGTCGAGATGGACTCGTTCAAGTTCCGCACCGGTCTGACGCTGTGCGACTTCAGCGGGGGCGAAGAGCTCCCCGGCAAGATGAAGGCGCCCGCCAAGGCGTTGTTCATGGACGCGTCGGGCCGGTTGCTGGTCCACGACGAGCTCGACGACCGGGCCACCGTGAAGGGCTTCCGCGACACCTTCGACGAGTCGGCGGCGGGCGCCGGCGGCTTTGGAGGCGGTTTCGGGGGCGGAGAATTCGGTGGCGGTCGCAGGCCGTGATAGCTTGACGCCGAGGGGGGCCTGCCGGCCCGGCCTTTGAGGCGGCCACGGCGAAAAACTTTTCGGACTGGTGTTGACCGGTTCCGCTGTAGCGGTTAATCACCCGCCGCTCTTCTACCTCACCGCTCTCCGACAGGTCTGCGTGCGCAAGGTGCGTCACGTGGGCGGGGCGTTCGCGCCCACGGCGAGTGGCTGATAGAGCACGCCAACCGACCCGATCGGGATGCGCTCGGCGCTCGCCGGAGGGTCATTTTGACCACCGCGCGCTTCGCCCGAAGCGATCCAACGCAACAAGGAGAGTTGAGTTGAACGCGACACGGAAGTTCGCCGCCCTAGCGGCCGCCTTGGCGGCCCTAGCGAGCGGCCCGGCCCTCGCCCAGCAAACGACCAATGGGTCGCAGCCCCGTGCGTTGCCCAAGCCAACCGGCGCGACGCCGGCCTCGGGACAGCGATACGCGCTCGCCCCCACGACGCCCGCCCCAACGGCGGGTGACGAAGCCAAGCTCGCGTGTCAGCGCCTGCTCCGAGACGCCCGCGCCGCGATCACCGCGGGCGACACGGCTCGGGCGCAGCAGCTGGTGGCCCGCGCCAGCCAACTCGAGGTCCCGGCCTCGGCGTTCGGCAAGGGTGAGGACACCCCGGCGACGCTCGCCCTCGCGCTGCGTCAGCCGACCCGGTACTACGACCCGGCCGTGACGAACGCCGGCGCCGAATGGTCGCAGGGGTACGACAACTTCGCCCACCAGGCGTTGCACGTCCCCGGGCAAGACGACGTTGGCGTCCAGCCCGCCGCCGCCCTCGTAGCGCCAGACACCCCGCCGGCCCGACTCGCGCAACTGCCGCTGCCGTCCGAACGGGTCCAGGCCGAGCCGACCGCCGGCCCGCGTCTGCTCGCCGAGGGTGAGCAGAAGCTCCGCGAGAAAGACTACGACGGCGCCTTCGAGCGCTTCCAAGCCGCCAGCGAAGTCCGTGGCTCGCTCGACTCCGGCGCCCAGCGTCGCCTCGACGACCACCTGCGGATGCTGGGCGGCACGCCTTCGAGCGAGCCCGCCCCGCTCGCCGGGCACGCGGTCGACGCCTCGATGATCGACGAGGCCGACAAGGACCAACAGGTCCTCGCACGCAAGCTCGCCAGCACGGTGGGCCAGGCCCAGGTCGAGTCGCGTGAGATCCGCGAGTCGGACCCGCGCCGTTCGCTGGAGATTCTCGAAGCGGCCCGCAAGGAAGTTGAGGACTCGGGCGTCAGCCAAGAGTACCGCGACCAACTCGTCCGCCGCGTCGCCCGATCGATCAGCGACACGCAGGACTACATCGAGAGCAACAAGGCTCAGATCGAGCTCGACGAGACGAACGCCGCCATCATTGGCGACATCGACCGTAAGAACGCTTCTGAGCAGCGGAAGCGTCAGAAGATGCAGGAGTTGATCGCCGAGTACAACGGCTTGCGGGACGAGTACAAGCTGGAAGAGGCCGAGGTGGTCGCCCGGCGGCTCAAGGAGCTCGCCCCTGACGATCCGGTCGCGATGCAGGTGTGGGAGAACGCCAAGTTCTTCCGCCGCAGCGTGATCAACTCGGACATCCGCGAGCAGAAGGACCAGGAGTTCTGGAACGCCCTCGCCAAGGTCGACGAGGCGTCGATTCCGTTGGTCGGTGGCGGGAAGGACATTGTCTACGGCAAGAACTGGGGCGACATCAAAGAGCGGTCCAGCATCTCCCGTGAGCGGGGACGCATGTCGCCGCGTGAAGTCGAGATCAAGAACCGTCTGAAGACGCCGGTGCAACTCCGCTACACCGACCGGCCGCTGGCCGAGGTGATGGACGCCCTGGCGAAGATGACCGGCGTCGATATCTACCTCGACCCGCGTGGTCTCAACCAAGAAGGCGTCTCGAGCGACACGCCGGTGACGATCAACATCAACAGCGAGATCTCGCTAGAGAGCGCGTTGAACCTGATCCTCGATCCGCTCCACCTGGGCTACACGATCAAGGACGAGGTGCTGAAGATCACGAGCGAGTCGCTCCGCGACGGCGAGGTCTTCAAGGAGGTCTACTACGTCGCGGACCTCGTGATCCCCATCCCGAACTTCGTGCCGAGCAACAACATCGGCCTGCAGGGGCTGATCAACGACGCTCTGGCGGTCACCAACGCGGGCGCCGGCGGACTGGGCGGCCGTGGACCGATCTCGTTGGCCAACGGACCCGGCGGACCGGGCAACCCGGACGTGCTCGCGCAGAACTTCGCCCCCTCGGGGCAGATCGGTTCGTCTCCGCAGCAGATGACCTCGGGCCCCGGCGGCCTGGGTGGCGCCGCGTCGGCCGACTTCGACTCGCTCATCGAGTTGATCACGTCGACCGTCGCGTCCGACACGTGGGCGGAAAACGGTGGCGGCGAGGCGGAGATCCGTCCTTTCGCGACGAACCTCAGCCTGGTCGTGAGCCAGACGCAGTCGGTCCACGAAGAGATCGCCGACCTGCTCGAGCAGTTGCGCCGACTGCAAGACCTGCAGGTGACGATCGAGGTCCGCTTTATCCGCCTCAGCGACGACTTCTTCGAGCGGATCGGCATCGACTTCGATATGAACATCAACGACCGGATCCTTGGAACCAACGAGCTGACGCAGACCTCCACGCCGATCGCGACCTCGTCGTTCGGCGAGTCGGTCAACAACGGCATCCGTCGCACGCAGAGCGGCGCCACGGTCGGTGTGCAGGCGCCTCTGGTGGGTGACTTGGCGACGGTGACCGCGGACCTCGACCTGCCTTTCCGGCAGGGGAGTTTCCCGATCGCCCAGCCACAGTTCGGCGGGTTCAACCCGACCTCGGCCGCGACGTTTGGCTTCGCCATCCTCAGCGACATCGAGGCCTACTTCTTGATCAACGCCGCCCAAGGGGACACCCGCACCAACGTGCTGAACGCCCCGAAGGTGACGCTGTTCAACGGCCAGCAAGCGTTCGTGTCGGACACGTCGCAGTCGCCGTTTGTGATCAGCGTGGTGCCGGTCGTCGGCGAATTCGCCGCCGCCCAGCAGCCGGTGATCGTGGTGCTGAACGAAGGGACGCTGATGTCGATCCAAGCGGTCGTTTCCGAAGACCGGCGTTACGTCCGACTGACGGTCGTGCCGTTCTTCAGCGAGATCGGCGACGTCGACGTCTTTACGTTCGACGGCTCGACGACGACCAACGCGTCGGCCTCGAGCAGTGCGACCGACGCAAACGACGACGGCACGAACGAGCAGGCGAACGCCTCGCAGAACCAGCAGATCACCACCGCTGGCACCACGGTGCAGCTGCCGACCTTCCAGTTCGTGTCGGTGACAACGACAGTCAGCGTGCCGGACGGCGGTACGGTCTTGCTGGGCGGCATCAAGCGGCTCAGCGAAGGCCGCCGCGAGTTTGGCGTGCCGCTGCTCTCCAAGGTCCCCTACATCAACCGTCTGTTCCGTAACGTCGGCATCGGCCGCGAGACGGACAGCCTGATGATGATGGTGACCCCCCGGATCATCATCCAGGAAGAGGAAGAGCAACGGCTCGGCTTGGCCGGCAACTAATAGCGAGCGTTCGCGGGCGGGAACCCTGATTCCGCCGCGCGAAAGAGAGAACCTGGGCCGTCGGCGAGCAATCGCCGGCGGCCCTTTTTCGTTGGCGGTGGTGAAGCGGCGCCCCCTTCGCGCCTTCGCCCCTTTGCGTGAGGCTTTGTCCATTGGTCTCACGCAAAGGCGCCCCGGCGCGAAGGAACGAGATGCAGCGACTACTCTTGACGGCCGGCTTGTTGGGCGCGACGGCGGTTGGCTTTGGCGCCTACGCGGCGCACGGGCTTGAAGGCGCCCTCGTGGACCTCGGCTACGGAGGCGACGAGCTCGCCCACCGGGTCGATAACTTCGTCACCGGCTCGCGTTACCAACTCGCGACGGCGGCCGCCGTGCTGGCGATCGCCTTGCTGGCGGAGAAGAAGCCCCTGCTGGCGAAGGCGGGTTGGCTGCTAGTCGCCGGCGTGGTCGTCTTCTCCGGTTTGCTCTACGTGCTGGCGTTTGCCGGCGAGGGGTGGCGGTGGCTCGGCGCCATCGTGCCGCTGGGGGGGCTGGCGATGATGGCGGGCTGGGGCGTGGTCGCCTTCGCCGCGATGACGGCGCCCGCGAGAATCGACGACGGCCCCGCCGACGAGCAAAATCTCGCCGACGAAGTGGTGCGACTCGAGGAGGTCATCACCCACCAGCAGCAGCTCGTGCAGGACCTCAACGAAGCCGTCACCGCGATGCGGAACGCCGCCGACCAGACCGCCCGTCGGCAGAACAATATCGAGCAGACGGTCAAACGGCTGGTCGATGTGCAGACGTCAGCGGAGGACCTGCCCGACGAAAAGCCGCCCCACTATTGAAGTTAGGCCTTCTTGCGTCGGGTTTTGGGGGCGGCGGCTTCTTCGGCGTCGTCCTTGACCCGCAGTAGCGTGTTGGCCCAGAAGCCGTCGTACTTGCTGATCCAACGCTCGACGACCTTGCGGAGTGGCGCCGCGTTGAGCGAGTTGATCCGCTTGCGTCCCTCCTCACGCGTCAGCACGAGCCCCGCCTCGCGGAGCACGTCGAGGTGCTTCATCACGCCGAAGCGTGAGAGGTGCGGAAATCGCTCGACAATCTCGCCGGTGAGCTTCGGGCCGTCGCGCAGCGCATCCAGCACCTCGCGCCGGGTGGGATCGGCGAGCGCTTTCCAGATGGCGTCGTTGTCTTGCATTCTTTTTTTGAACCGCCAAGACGCTAAGGACGCCAAGGGTCACTGCGGGGAAGCCTAGGGGGCTAGGTGGATTTCGACGATCGGACAGCCCCTATCGATTCGCCGCCATGTCGTTTGGCTAGTTAGCTTGCTATCGGGTTAATTCTCCGCCATCGCTTTGACGCCATTCAGCAGATGCTCCCAGCCGAAGACGACGCCGCGGCGGTGCTCTTCTTCGACCGGCCCCACGACGCGGTGCCGCATCGCTAGTTCGACGCCGCCGGAGATGGGGGTGAGCCGGAATTGAATGTGCCCGGCGACCGCGTACGACATGAACATCGGCCCGTTGACCTCAAGCAGCGTCGGCGGCTTGATCACCTGGACAAAGCCCCAAAGGTGCCCTTGGCCCCCGTCAAGATCGCGGAACCAGCGCCCACCGGGCCACTCTTCGAGGACCATCGGCATCGGCCGGTTGTCGGGCGTGTTGTTCTCACTCGTTAGGCGGCGGAGCAGCGCGCGGTAGGCGTCGCCGGGAGCGGCGTCGATCTCAATCGCTTGGCTAATGTCGAGCAGCAGGTCGGTGGCGTCGGGCATGGCCGAGTCCTCGGAGGGGGGGCAGCGATGGAAGAAATGGGAACCTCCAGGCGGTTCTTAATATGTTGCTTGACAGTCACGTATTCTAGGGGTAATACTCGGAAAACTCTCAGCATCGAGTCGATCGGCGGTTCCTCTAGCGGTTCCTCTACGTACGTGACCGTTTTTCCCGTGCTCGCGTTCCCCCAAACCGAGCCTTTCGTTCCCCCCGACAGTGGAGTGAAGCGATGCGTAGTTTGTGCTTAGCTGTGGTGCTGATGCTTGCGATCGCGACGACGACGGTCGCCGCCGAGTGGTTTGACGAAGCGTGTGTCTGCTGCAAGCCGATGCACGAGAACCCGACCCTCAAGGCCGGCATGAAGTGGGAGACCCACAAACTGGCGAACGGCTTGATGATGGTGGCGGCGGCGCCGGAGGGGATGCAGGACGAGTTCGAAGCGACTTGCGAGAAAATGCATACGCTCGCGATGGAGGCGTCGCCCTCGGACCTGAAGTGCGGTTTCTGTGAGTCCTTCGGCGCGCTGATGCAGGCGGGCGCCAAGACCGAAGAGGTCTCGACCGGCATCGGAAATGTGACGCTGCTCACGTCCGACGACCCGGCCGTCGTCAAAAAGATCCATGCCCACTCCGATCGGACCCAGCAGGAGATGGACAAGATGGCGGCGGCGACGCGCTGAGCGACTACGGCGCCGGCGGGGCCGGGTCCCAAGCGACGAGGGGGACCCGCCCCAGCGGCGAGTCGTCGCGCGCGAAGAACAACACGTGCTGCCACGGCAAATCGTCGTACTGGCCGACCAGCTTGTAGCCGTTGGCGGCGAACTCCTTGACGCACTGCGCCTGCGTCATCTTATGGAGCGGCTTGATCGGCACGTCGGGGTCCTCGGCGCGGAACTCGACCAGGGCGACGCGGCCTGCGGGACGGAGGCTCGCGTGGATCGCCGCGAGCATCTCCGGCGGATGCGAGAACTCGTGGTAGACATCGACCAGCAAGACTAAATCCACAGCCGCCGGCGGCAGCCGGGGGTCGTCCACGGCGCCCTCGATCGTCTCGACGTTGGGGACGCTCCGCGCCTCGGCGCGCTGGCCGAGCATCTGCAGCATTTCGGGCTGGATATCGACCGCCAGCACTCTCCCCGCGGGTTGGACCAGCTCCGCGAGCCGTAGGGTGTAGAACCCGTTGCCGCAGCCGAGGTCGCAGACGGTCTGTCCGGGCTTCACCCCCAGCGAAGCCAGCAGCCTGGCGGGCTCTTCCTCCCGGTCGCGCGATTCGCGCACCAGCCACGGCGCGCCGAGGTAGTGCATCGTCTGGGCGATCGGTCGGCCCAGATACTCCGTACGGCCCGGCTCGGCGCGCTGCGCTTCGGCGCTGCTCAAGAGAAGGGAACCACAAAGGAACAAAGGAACGACGTAGCGGTCGGCGCCAAAGCCCTTGGTTCCTTCGTTCCTTTGTGGTTCCCGACTCATGCCAGCAAGTTTACCACGCCGTCCGAGTTGGCGTCTCTCGTCGCGTGACGCATAATCGGGTCTCGATCGCCCCGACACCTCCCACCGAGACGCTGCCGTGATCCGCGCCCTCTGGTTGTTGCTTTGCCTCCCCGTTTACGCCGTCGCCGATGAGATCGACCACTGGATCGACGCCGCGGCGCCATCGATGGTGGACCTCTACAAAGACCTGCACGCCTCGCCGGAGCTGTCGCTTGAAGAGCACAAGACCGCAGCGAAGGTCGCCCAAGCCTGGGAACAGGCCGGATTCACGGTGACTCAGGGGGTCGGCGGCACGGGCGTTGTCGCGGTGCTTGAGAATGGCGCGGGACCGACCGTGATGCTCCGGACCGATCTCGACGCGTTGCCGGTCGTGGAAGAGACCGGACTTGAGTACGCCTCGAAAGTCCGCACCACCGACAAGCGGGGCGCCACGGTTGGCGTCATGCATGCCTGCGGCCACGACATCCATATGACCAACTTGGTCGGCGTCGCTCGCTGCTTGGCGGAGAATAAGGATCGCTGGAAGGGGACACTGGTTTGTATCGCTCAGCCGGCCGAGGAATTGGGCGCCGGCGCCGAGGCGATGCTCGCCGACGGTCTCTTCGCCCGCTTCCCGCGGCCCGATTACGCCATCGCCTTGCACGCGGCCAACGACATGCGGGCGGGGCACGTCGGCGTCTGTGCGGGTTACTTCGGCGCGAACGTCGACTCGGTCGACATCACGGTCCGCGGACGCGGCGGCCACGGCGCGGCGCCCCACACGACCATCGACCCCGTCGTGCTCGCGGCGAAGCTCGTGCTCGACCTCCAGACGATCGTTTCGCGCGAGTTGAAGCCGACCGAGCCGGCAGTCGTCACGGTCGGCTCCATCCACGGCGGCACGAAGCACAACATCATCGGTGACGAGGTCAAACTCCAGCTCACGGTCCGCACCTACTCGGCCGACATCCGCAAGCAAATCGCCGAGGCGATCCAGCGGAAGGCGAAGGCGGCCGCGATGAGCGCTGGGGCCCCTGAACCGGAGATCGTCTACAGCGAAGGGACGCCTTCCCTCTATAACGACCCCGACCTGACCGCTCGGGTTGAAGGCGTCTTGAAAGCCACGCTCGGCGACGACGCTGTCGAGGCGGCCGAGCCGATGATGGGCGCCGAGGACTTCAGCCGCTACGGGCGCGCGGGCGTGCCGATCTGTATGTTCCGCCTCGGGACCATCTCCGCCGAGCGGCTCGCCGAATGGAAAGCCGCCGACGTGACTCCGCCATCAATGCACTCGGCCCTGTACTGGCCGAACGCCGAGCCAGCCTTACGGACCGGCGTGCGGGCGATGACAGCGATCGTCATCGATCTGATGCCTCGCTGATTTGGTTTGGCGACGCCTACGGTTGGCGTCACGCTCGTTCGATCTGCTCCACGACGTGGACGGCGCGGCTCTTCAGTCGCGCCGCCCGGCCGCCGCGTTGTGCGAAGACCTGCGTCGCCTCGGCGCCCAGCAGCAAGATCATCGACGAGTAGTAGACCCAGATGAAGATCGCCGCGAGCGACGCGGCCGCCTCACTCACCCGGCCGGCGGGACTGCTGAAGGCGAAGTACTGCTGCATCGCGATGCGGCCGGCGAAGAAGAGGGCCGTTGTAATCAGAGCGCCGACCGCAACGTCACGCCACGCGACACGGACGTCCGGCAGCACCCTGAAAACCGCGGCGAAGGCCACCAACGCGACGAGCGTCTGGACCCCGTAATTGATCGCGGCCGCGGGCGCCCCCTCGATGCCGGTGAGCGTCTTCATCTGGGCGCCCAGATAGGCGATCACGCCAGAGACCAAGATCGACGCGAGCAGCAACGCCCCCAGCCCAATCACCAACAAGAAGGAGACAAGCCGCTTACGGAAGAGATACCTCACGGCGGAGCGATCGGGATCGGGCCGGACCTGCCAGACTCGGTTGAGCGACCTCTGCAGCGCGCCCATGAGCCCCGTGACCGCGATCAAAACCCCAACCACACTGATCGCGGTCTTCCACCATGAGTCGGGGTCGTGGCGGCTCCGCCGGATCATGTCATTGATCGCGTCGGCGGCGGAGAGGTCGCCGACCAACTGGGCCGTCTGCTGCTCCAACGCATCCTGCGCTTTCTCTTCCGCTTCTTGCGAGTCGTACGCGACCGAGAGCCCCGCCGTGACGACCGTCAGCAGCAGGTAGAGCAGGGGCGGGAGCGCAAAGACCGTGTAGTAGGAGAGGGCCGCCGCGAGCGTCGTGCAGTCGTCTTTGAAGAACTCGACGACGACTTGTTTGAGGTAGGTCATGGCGGCGCCTGGTTGGAGAGACCCCTAACTGCGGGGCAATCTTTGTACCAAGCGGCCGGATCGAGGCCAGCTCAGCCGGCGGCGTGCCTCCAACGGCTACTTCTCGCCGAGGAGCCGGGCGACGTGAGGCTCGATCGCGTCGGCCCAAAGCTGGTAGCCCTCGGTGTTGGGGTGGAGCAGGTCGGGCATAACGCTCTTCGGCAGCGTCCCGTCATCGTCGAGGAAGACGTCGTTGATGTCGAGGAACTCGACTCGGTCGCGGTCGCCCAGTTCGGCGATCAACTCGTTGACGCCGTCATTGATCACGCGAAGCGGGTCGTCGGCGTTCTCTCCCCGCGCGAAGATCGCGAGCAGCAGCACCTTGCTGTCGGGAGCCACTTCGAGCAGCCGGTCGACGATCTGCTCGATCCCTTCGGCGATCGCCTCGGGCGGGTCCTGGCGGTGGCCCGTGTTGTTGGTGCCGATCATCACGACGAACAGCTTGGGCGTGAGGCCGGCGATCTCGTTGTTGTTCTTGCCCGACTCGACGCCTAGCCGCCACAGGACGTGCTCGGTGCGGTCGCCGCTGAAGCCGATGTTGAAGGCGCCCCGCGGTCCGAAACGCTCGGCCCAGATCGACTTGCCGCCGTTCTCCCAGCCGTGCGTGATCGAGTCGCCGACAAAGACCAGCTGCAGCGGCCGACCTTCACCGACAATCGCGTCGCGCTCCGTCAGTTTGTCGGCGTGCCGGTGCGGCCACCAACCGGCCCATTCGGAGTCCTGCACGCAGGGGGTCGTGGCGAGTTTGAGCGCTTCGGCGGGCGACTCTTTGGCAAGCACGTACGAGGCGGTGTTCGTGGCGACCAGAGCGAGGGCGATCGATCGGAGCATGATGGAAAGCGATGAGGAGTTTCGGATATCGAGACAGGATTTACAGGATAAACAAGATGAGAATCAGGAATCCTGTCGATCCTGTAAATCTTGTCAAAACTTTATCGGCCCTTCATCCGCGGATCGAACGCGTCACGAAGGCCGTCGCCGAGGAAATTAAGGGCGAACAGCGTCGAACCGATCGCCAGGCTCGGGAAGACGATCAGCCACCAGTAGGTTTTGACCGGCGTGATGACCTGAATCCCCTCGTTCGCCAGCAGGCCCCACGACACGTCGGGCGGCTCGACCCCGAGGCCGAGGAACGACAAGAACGCCTCGAACAAGATCACCCGCGGGATCGTCAGCGTCAGGTACACCAACACGATGCTCAGCAGGTTCGGCACGATGTGGCGGAAGACGATCGCCCCCTGCGACACGCCGAGCGACCGGGCCGCCTCGACGTACTGCTCGTTGCGTAACGAGACAACCTGCCCCCGCACGACGCGGGCCATCGTCAGCCAGTAAATGGCGCCGACGACAAAGTAAAAAATGGTGATCCGGTCAATGCCGTAGCCGGCCAGCCATTCTTTGACCGAGTCCTCGCTGAGGACCGAGATGATGAAGATCACTAAGAACACGAAGGGGATGCTGTAGAGCACGTCGACGATGCGCATCATCAGGTTGTCGATCCAACCTCCGGCGTAGCCCGAGATGGCGCCGTAGCTGACGCCGATCACGAGCGACACGAGCGTCGCGACGATGCCGACGATCAACGAGACCCGCGCGCCCCAGAAGATGCGGCTCAGCAAGTCGCGGCCCAGCTTGTCGCGGCCGCAGACGCTGGCGAGCTGCCACTCACCGAATACCGCGTAACGGGCCCGCACCATCGCCCGGGCGAGGGGGCCGAGCTTTGGGAATCCGGCGTCGGCGTAAGGGCGTTGGATGAGCGAGTCGACATTGGCCCGGGCGCGTCGGACCGTGCGGGCGGCCTCTTCGATTGCCTCCGGCGAAGCTTCCGGTGGACGGAGCTGGTTGAACTCTTCTCGTTGGGCGGTGAACTCGCTACGCGCCTCCGTGATCTCCGCGTCGAGTTGGTCAACCAACTCGGCTTCGAACGCAAACGTGTCTTCCCATATCGGCGACAAGGTTGGCTCGGCGAACATCTGCCGGGTCAAGTCACGGTCGGGGGGCTGTAGCGGCAACAGCGGCGTGAAGAACGCTAGCACCACCACGGCGACCAGCGTCCACAAGGCCGTCATCGCGGCCCAGCTCTTCTTGAGCCGCCGCCAGGCGTCTTGCGTGAGCGAGACGCCGATTTCCTTCGTTCGAGAAGGGGTGGTCGTCATCGGGCCTCCCTCTTAGAGACGAAGTGGGAAGTGGGAAGTTGGAAGTTGGAATCACGGCGTGCCAACCGCGCGAGCGATTCCTTCCCACTTCCGACTTCCCACTTTCTACTTTCCATCACTTCCACTCCACCCGCGGATCGAGCACGCCGTACAGCAGGTCGACGATCAGGTTCATCGAGTACAGCAGGGTCGTGTAGAGCAGCACGAGGCCCATCGCGATCGGGTAATCCTTATCGATCGCTGACTGGACGAAGTGCCAGCCGAGACCGGGGATCGCGAAGATCTGCTCGATCACCGGCGACCCGGTCAGGATGCCCGCCACCGCGGGGCCGAGGAACGACACGACCGGCAGCAGCGCCGTCGGCAACGCGTGTTTGACGACCACTGAGAAGGGCGAGGCGCCTTTGGCCCGTGCGGTGCGGATAAAGTCCTGCCCCAGCACGTCGAGCATGCCGGTCCGCGAGATCCGCGCCACGTAGGCCGCGTAAGGCGCGCCAAGACAGAGGGCGGGCAGCACCAACTGGTCGAGCGACCCCCACCCCGCCGCCGGCAGCCAGCGGAGCGTGAAAACGAACAGGATGATCGCGAATCCCGCGACGACAAAGTTCGGTAGGGCGATGCCGATCGTCGCGATCGACATCAGCGACACGTCGGCGACACTCCCACGGAAGACGGCCGAGACGATCCCCGCGACGAGGCCCACGCTGAACGCGAACGCGAGCGCCAGCAGCCCCAGGGCGGCAGACACCGGCAAGCCCTCGCGCACCAGTCGGTTGACCGTGTAGTCCTTCTTCATCGAGGAACCGAGCTCGCCGCTGGCCATCCCCTTCATCCGCAGCCAGTACTGCTCATGAACTGGCAAGTCGAGGTTGTACTGCCGTTTGATGTTGGCTTCGATCTCGGGCTCAAGCGCGCGCTCCGAGTCGTACGGCCCACCGGGGACCGCGCGCATCAGGAAGAACGACACCGTGAACACTACCCAGAGGGTGATGAGCATCCAGCCGAGCCGGCGGAGGATGAATGAGATCATTGCTCGGCGCCCTCTGGCTCGCGGCGGTTGAGCTTGATCTCACGCACCGGCTCGGAGGACATAAAGTCGTTCGGGCCGGTCGCGGTGCGGTCGATCGAGAGGGCCCACAGCGGGTGGCGGTCTTCGAGGTTGTTGTACCAGCCGTAGACGTAGGGCTTCACCATGCTCCGCGACACGTAGTAATAGATCGGCATGATCGGCACTTCTCGCATTAGGATCCGCTCGGCCTCGGCGAGCATCTCGATCCGCACCTCGGGGTCGGCCTCCGCCTTCGCTTCGCGGATCAGCCGGTCGTACTCGGGATCGCCCCAGCCGGTCGCGTTGTTCTCGCCGT
The DNA here is from genome assembly GCF_007859955.1 of Botrimarina colliarenosi. Classification (GTDB taxonomy): domain Bacteria; phylum Planctomycetota; class Planctomycetia; order Pirellulales; family Lacipirellulaceae; genus Botrimarina; species Botrimarina colliarenosi. The sequence goes on along the minus strand of NZ_SJPR01000004.1, from coordinate 318,039 downwards.
CGGTGACAAACAGGTCGAGGAACGTGTTGGGGTCGAGGTAGTCGCCGATCCAGGCCCGCCGCATGACGTCGTACTTTTGCTGCCGTTGGCTCGAGAGGAAGCTGCCCCATTCTTCGTTGCGGGTCGAGACATCGATCCCCAGGTTTCGCCGCCACTGCTTGCGGATCAGCTCGGCGATCGTTTGGTGCTGTTGCTCGTAGTTGTAGAGGATCTCGATCTTCGGGAAGCCGGTCCCGTCCGGATAGCCGGCCTCGGCCAGCAGTTCCTTCGCCCGCTCGACGTTGGTGTCGGGACATTCCGGTGCGTCGTAATTGGGCAGCCCCGGCGGCGTAAACGACCGCGCCGGTAATTCTCCCGCGCAGGCGGTGGTGACAATCTCTTCACGGTCGAGGGCTAAGACCAAGGCCTGACGGACGCGCGGGTCGTCGAACGGCTTACGCGTCACGTTGAACGCGTAGAAGTAGGTGCCGAACTGCGCGTCGGGGTTGAAGTCGTCACGCGGCGGTTCGGCCTCGAACAACTCGCGGGCGATCAGCGGCGTCACTTTCGTGATCCAATCGACCTTGCCGGTCTCGTAGAGATTGAACGACGTGGTGAGCGATTGCACCGCGAGCGCGTCGATCGTCTCGAGGGCGACGCCGTCGCGGTTCCAGTAGTGGGGGTTCTTCCGCAGGCGGATGCGGTCGCGGAGCCGGCGGAACTCTAATCGGAACGGCCCGTTCGTGACGAGGTTCTCGGCTTCGGTCCACTTCGCCGGGCCGTGGGTCTCGATGCAACGCTGGTTGACCGGCGCCAGTGGGTAGAACCCCAACAGGTTCAACCAGTACGGCGTCGGCGATTCGAGCACCGTCTCGACCGTGTAGTCGTCGATTGCACGGAAGCCGACCTCGGCGAAGTCGAGCGTCAACTGGCGGCACGGTTTGGCGCCGGTGGGGGCTCGCGCGGGGACCCGGTCGCCGATCCGGAACCGTTGTTCCTCTCCGTCGATCGAGACAACGAACGTCCGGTAGTCGATGAACTTGGCCGGGTCGTCGAGCATCTCGGCGGCGACGCCTGGGTCGGTCTCGACTCCCACGAGTTCGCCCCGCAGCACCTCGCCGCGGGCGAAGGGGAGGGCGTCCGCCGACGGCTCGAGCAACTCGACCTCGACGCGGTCGCCGATCTCAACGCCGCGGGCCGCGCGGCTGTAGCGCTTGGCGTTCTTGAGGTACCAAGCCTGATAGGCGTACTCGGCGAGCGTCAGCGGGTCGAGGAACCGCCGCATGCTGTAGACGAAGTCCCGGGCCGTCACGGGCGAGCCATCGCTCCACTTGGCGTCGCGGCGCAGGTGGAACGTGTAGGTGAGGCCATCGTCGGAGACCTCCCAACGCTCGGCGACGCCCGGCATCGGCTTGCGGTCCTTCGGGCCGAGCTTCACCAGCCCCTCGTAGAGCTCGTCGATGATCCGCCCCTCGGGCTGCCCGGTGACGACGGCCGGGTCGAGCGACTCGATCTCGGTGTCGTTGTTGAACGTAAAGTCGGCCGGCGGCAGCTGCCCCTGCTTCACGACAGCAACGACCCCGCCGAGCATCGCGACGAGACAGACGAGGGCAAAGGCGAGGCGGGGCGGCATACGTCCAGCTTAGGAACGCAACCGCTATCACGCCAGGAGTGGGCAGCTTGCGGGAGCGGGCTCGCCTTGTGGGAGCGGGCTCGCTTTGTGGGAGGCGTCTCCCGACGCCGATGACGCGCACCAAGCCATTGCGGAGTGGATACCGCAATCGGCGTCTGGAGACGCCTCCCACAAGACGGACCGTCATCGGCGTCGCCTCCCAGAGGACGAGTGCGATCGTCCTTGGCGGCCCTGGCGGTTACCTTAACGGCATGGAGCACACCCGCCACCGCCCGCCGCGCGAGTTGACCCGACCGCGCGAGCTGGTCGTCGTTTGCGCGCCGTTGCGCAGCAATGTCAACCTGTCGCGCATCGCCCGGGCCGCCGGCTGCTGTGGCGTGACGCGGATCATCGCCACCGGGCGGCCGATGAAGCTCGACCCCGAGGTGGCCCGCGACGCGGCCGACACGATCACGCTCGAGAACCGCCGGTCGCTCGAGCCGGTGCTCAAGGACCTCCGCAAGGAAGGGTTTCGGTTGGTCGGACTCGAGCAAACGACCGACTCGCACGACCTGCACCACTACGCCTTCGAACGGAAGACCGCTCTGGTGGTGGGGAACGAACGGACCGGCCTTACCGACGACGAGCTCGCCCTATTGGATGAGGCGGTGGAGATCCCGGTCTGGGGCCTGCCGCACAGCTACAACGCGGCGACCGCAACCTGTATGACGCTGTACGAGTACTGCCGGCAATGGCCGGAGGGGTAGGGAACGACCAAGGCTCGAAGGACACGAAGGAGAGAGAACGCACGACGGCGCTTTCAAAGTGCTTCCAGGTGTGCTTCGTGGTCAATTATTGCCCCTGGGGTCTCTCGCCAACGTCACCAGCAGTCAGCTCGTTTCTTCAATGGTCGCCGTCATTGACCCCGCGCAGTTCTTCACCGAGTCGTCTTTGCCGTAAGCCAGGATTTGGTCTCGCTTGAATTCGGCGTGCTCTTTGGTGGTGGTCAAGACCACGGCGCGACCGTCCTCATCGACCGTCTTAGCGATTACGACACATTGCTCGTGGGCGTGGCCAAACAGCTCGCGGAGCATTTTTTCGACGTAGTCGAACGTGTGATCGTCGGTATTCCAGAGCAGGACGTTGTAGCGGGGGATCTTCGGCCGGTCACGGCTTAAGCCGGGGCGCCGTTTGGGCTCGACAACCACGGAGACCGACGCGTCGTCCGGTCGGTTGGGGATTTGCTCATCCATAGCGGGGTGGGAATCCTTACGGGGACCGGCTGGTTACGCTCGGGTGAACCTGGCGCCGCCGGTGGTGAAACGGGGGTTTGAGAAGTATATTCGCCGGCTTTGCTGCCGATCAAACGCCGACCCCCCGCTGGCATGAGCCGATCCGAGACGCCCGCCGACCACGACACCGCCGCGACGCCCGAGAAGACGCGGCACGAGGCGGCCTTGTTCGAGCTGCTGCGGATCCCCAGCGTCAGCGCCGATTCGCGGCACAAGGGCGATGTCGACCGGGCGGCCGACTGGGTCGAAGCCCGACTCACCGGCATGGGGCTGACGGTTGAGCGGCTGGCGACCCCCGGCGCGCCGATTCTTTTTGCCCAGTCGCCCCCGGTCCCCGGCAAGCCGGTCGCCCTGGTTTACGGGCATTACGACGTCCAACCGCCTGATCCGCTCGACGAGTGGCTCTCGCCGCCGTTCGAGCCGACCGTCCGCGACGGCAACGTCTATGCCCGCGGCGCCACCGACGATAAGGGGCAGATGCTGACCCACGTCTTGGGGGTCGAGTCGCTCTTAAACGCGGGCGGAGAGCTCCCCCTCCAGGTCAAGTTCCTCATCGAGGGTGAGGAAGAAGTCGGCAGCGAGCACCTCGACGCCGCTGTCGCCGCGAACCGCGACAAACTCGCTTGCGACGTCGTCGTCGTCAGCGACAGTTCGCAGTTCGCCCCCGGCGTGCCGGCCGTGACGTACGGCCTGCGGGGCATCGCTTACTACGAGTTGTTCGTCGAAGGCCCGAAGCAGGACCTCCACTCCGGCTCGTTCGGCGGCGGCGTCACCAACCCAGCCAACGTGCTGGCCAAACTGTTGGCGGCGCTGGTTGATTCGGAGGGGCGGATCCGGATCCCGGGATTCTACGACGACGTGGCGCCGCTCACCGATCGCGAGCGGGCCGAGTTCGCCCGCCTGCCGTTCGACGAGGAGCGATTTCTGAAGCAACTGAACGTCGACGGCGTCTCGGGCGAGGTGGGCTACACGACGCTCGAACGCCGTTGGGCCCGGCCGACCTGCGACATCAACGGCCTCTGGAGCGGCTACCAGGGCGAGGGCGCCAAGACGGTGCTGCCGGCCCGCGCCGGCGCCAAGGTCAGCTTCCGCCTCGTGCCCGATCAAGAGCCGGAGAAGATCACGGCGGGGCTCCGCGCGTTGCTCGAGCCGCTCGTCCCTCCGGGGGCTAAGCTGACGATCAAGCCGCACCATGGCGCCCCGGGCGTGAAGTTCTCGCTGGAGAGTCCCTACATGGAAGCCGCCGCCGCCGCGATCGAGCAGGGGTTTGGCGCCCGACCGGTCTACATGCGCGAGGGGGGCTCGATTCCGATCGTCGGCACGTTCGCCCGCGAACTCGACGCCGACGTCCTGCTGCTCGGCTGGGGCCTCGACGACGACAACACGCATAGCCCCAACGAGAAGTTCAACCTCGGGGACTTCCATCGGGGCATCCAGGCTTCGGCCGCCCTCTGGAAGCAACTATCCGAATGCGGAATGCGGAGTGCGGATCGCGGAATGTCCTAGCGCAATCCGAAAGCCGCCCCGAAATCGATTCATTCCGTAGTCAGCAATCCGAATTCCGCAATCTCATCATGCTCGACCAACGCTTCGTCCTCGAAAACGTCGAACTCGTCCAACAGAACTGCGTCGACCGCGGCGTGAAGGCCGACGTCGCGCGCTTCGCCGAACTGGAGACCCAGCGTCGGGCTTTGCAGCAAGAGGTCGAGGACCTCAATCGCCAAGCGAATGAGGTCAGCAAGTCGATCGGTAAGGCGAAGGACGACGCCGAACGCGAGGCCCGCAAGGACGAGGGCCGACAGCTCCGCGAAGCGAAGGACGCCAAGCAGGCCGAGGTCGATCGCGTCGGCGTCGAGGCCGACCGCATCCTCCGGGGTCTGCCCAACCTGACGCACGGGGCGACCCCCCGCGGCGACGAGGCCGCGAGCAAAGAGCTCCGCAAGGGCGACACCAAGCCGGCCAAGTTCAACTTCAAGCCGGTCGACCACCTCGCCCTCGCCGAGCAGCACGACCTGGTCGATTTCGAAGGGGGGAGCCGCGTCTCGGGCAACGGCTTCTACTACCTCAAGAACGAAGCGGTGCTGCTGGAGTTCGCCCTGCAGCGGTACGCGGTCGACCTGCTGATGCGGGAAGGTTTCACGCCGATGATGACGCCCGACATGGCGCGGGGCGAGATCATCCAAGGCATCGGGTTCATCCCCCGCGGCCCCGAGACCCAGATCTACAGCGTCGAGAATCACGACCTCAATCTGGTCGCTACGGCCGAGATCACTCTGGGCGGCCTCTACGCCGGCCAGGTCGTCGATGAGGCGGAGCTGCCGATCAAGCTGGCGGGGGTGAGCCACTGCTTCCGCACCGAGGCGGGGGCCGCCGGTCGGGCGAGCCGCGGCCTCTATCGGGTGCACCAGTTCACGAAGGTCGAGATGTTCGCCTTCACGACGCCCGCCCAGAGCGAGGACATGCTCAACCTCTTCCTCGAGCTTGAGTGCGAGATCTTCAACGGCTTGAAGATTCCGTTCCGGGTGCTCGACATCGCTTCGGGTGACCTGGGAGGGCCGGCCTTCCGGAAGTTCGACCTCGAGGCCTGGATGCCCGGCCGGGGCGCCAATGGCGAGTACGGCGAGGTGACCAGCACCAGCAACTGCACCGACTACCAGGCGCGCCGCCTCGATATCCGCTACCGGACGCCGGGCGAGAAGGGCACCAACTTTGTCCACACGCTCAACGGCACCGCCGTGGCGTGCGGGCGGGCGATGATCGCCATACTGGAGAACTACCAACAGGCGGATGGCTCGATCCTCATCCCCGAGGTGCTCCGTCCTTACGTCGGCAAAGAGCGGATCGGCGCCGCCGACGATGCGGACACGGAATAACCCGCCGCCGCGATAAGGCCGAAAGGGTCGAGTTAGCCGTTCGGGTCGTCGTCGAAGCAACCAACGATTGCCCCCGTGTGATTTCGCACGGGGGCAATCTCCGTATTGGGGTCGCGCATCGCCTAGCGGGTTCTTTTTCTCTGCCCCCGCCAATCGGGTCGCGCGTCGGCGCGATCGGCACAGCCGGTACGACCGACCCTGACGGTCAGGAAAGCGGGGAGATTTACCTCGGCTAGCCAAAGGGATTCGGCTGCGTCGTCGATATCGATGGCAGAACCGACCAAGCGAACGCTGTCCGCTAGGTCGCCGTCGGAGCGAGGAACCAGGCCGAGGCCGGTCTCCTCCGAGCGGTCAAAGCTGACGGCGGTCCGCGTGAATCCCCTCCCCCCCCGTTTCGTTAAGGAGTCCTACCATGAACTTGCGTTTTGCTGCGATCGCCCTCTGTATGGGCGCGGCCTTGTCGTCGGGCGCTTCGAGCGCCAACGCCTTCGGCTTTGGCCTGTTGGGTGGCTGCGGCTGCGCCGCCCCCGCTTGCTGTGACGCCGAGCCCTCCTGCGGTTGCGAGCCCTCGTGCTGCGTCGCCGAGCCGGTCTGCTGTGACCCCTGCTGTGCGCCGCGTTGCGGTCTGTTCGGCGGCCTGAAGGGCATGTTCAAGCGTCATCACGGTTGCTGCGAGCCGGTCTGCTGCGAGCCCGTCTGCGAGCCGTCGTGCTGTGCGGTTGAGCCGAGCTGCTGTGCTGCCGAGCCTTCCTGCTGTGCCGCTGAGCCCAGCTGTGGCTGCGAAGCCGATTGCTGCGACCCGTGCTGCGCCCCGCGTCGTTGCTGCCTGTTTGACGGCCTGAAGGGCCTGTTCAAGCGTCACCACTGCTGCGAGCCGTCGTGCTGCGTCGAGCCGTCGTGCGGTTGCGCCGCTGAGCCCAGCTGTGGCTGTGGTGGCTGAGCTTGCTGAATCCCCCGCGGCGACCGGCACACCAACCGGCAGTCGGCGAGGAAGCTGATAACGAAACGCCTCACCGCCGTCGGGCCTCATCTGGCCCGGCGGCGGTTGGTGTTTTTACGGGACGCGAGGAATCTGTTTCGCAACGATTTGAATCCCCCTAAAGTCAAAGGGGAGCCGTTAGCGTCAGCGCCCGGAGTGGCGCCGCGATCGACGCGAGCGTTGTTCAACTCCCGGCGCTCGCGCTTAGGGCTCCCTTTGAAGGGAGCAAGCCCTCTCACGACCTGGGCTAGGTGAGGCGAGGCTCGGTCGCGGTTGGGCCCGCGTTACATGGCGACGTCGTTCGGCTGGTCGCTTGGCGAGGCGACGGCTCCGTTCTTTGAGGGCGGCGCGGGGGTCGGACGTCCCTCGGCGTCGTCTCGGTTGGCGTCGTCGGGGTTGGCCTCAACTCGGTCGGCCTGCTCAAGGGCGGCCTCGTCGGCGTCTTGCTCGGTGATGTCCTCCAACGCCTCGGCCACCTTGGCGGTCTGCTTCTTGTAGAGGAAGTAGACCCCCACGCCCATCAGCCCGAGAATGATGACCGCCGTGGCGACCTCCTCGGCGTCGCGGACGATCTTCGTGATCCCGTTGCCGAAGCGGTACCCGAGCCAGAAGACGATGCCAACGACGGTGGTCGCCCCGATCAGGTCCCACAGCAGGAAGCGGAAGTAGGGGACCTTGGCCGCGCCCGCGGCGTAGTAGACGGGCCCGCGGACCCCGACCAAGAACCGCGTCAGCAGCAGCATCTTGAAGCCGTGCCGGCGGACGGCGTGCTCGAACTTCTCTTCCTTGTCGGCGTCGATGAAGCGCGACACGGTCGGGTGCTTGGTGAGCCAGGCGTGGCCGAACCGGCGGCCGATGGCGTACATGATCGAGTCGCCGAGCAGGGCGCCCAACAAGCACGACGAGAAAGCGAGCCACGGCTCGAGGGTCCCCTGCGAGCTCAGCACCCCGGCGAGCACGAGCGGCGCCTCTTCGGGAATCGGCACCCCGCACCCGCACAACGCCAGGAACAGGACGATGCCCAGGTAGCCCAGATGGTGATCAACAAGGAACTGCAGCACGTCGCTAGTCGTCGTTCGTCGGCCGGGCGGGGGGCGACAGGTTCCGCCTGCGTCGCCCCCACCGCCGGGAGGGCCATGGTGGGAAGTCCGGCATTGTAGCGGCCGGGGTCTCTGGCCAGTAGCGTCAAGCCGACGCAGGCCGCCAAGCGGAGTCTTCGAGGTTGATGGCGTGGACGGCGACCACCCCTTCTTCCTCCGGCGCCAGCAAAAGAGCCCGCAAACCGGGGCGACGCCCGCACAGGCGGCGAGTCCCCTCGACCCCCAGCAGATAGGCCGCCGTCGAGAGGGCGTCCGCTTCGGCGGCTGTCGGCGCGATCACGGTGGCCGAATAGAGCCCCTCCGCCGGCCAGCCGGTCCGCGGATCGATCAGGTGGCCGTAGCGGCGTCCCTCGTGCTCGAAGAACTGCGTCCCCGAGCCGCTGGTGCTGAGCGCCTCGTCCCGCAGGACGAACTCCGCCAGGCGTTGCTGGGGGTGGAGCGGGTTGCGGATAGCCGCGAGCCAGCCCCCTCCCTCCCGCAGATGATCGTCGCCCCGCGCCAGCAGGGTGCTTCGGCCGCCGTGCATCAACGAGTCGTGGACCTCCCTCTCGGCAAGGTCTTCAGCAACCCGATCCAGGGCGTAGCCTTTGCCGATGCTGTTGACGTTGATCTCGACCCCGTCGTGAGTGAACCGGACGGTTTGCTCAGTCGCATCGAGTTCGACGTGGCGCCAGCCGACGCGGCCGAGGGCCGCCCGACGCTCGTCGTCGGACGGCATCCGCCCCTCGCGGCGATGAAACCCCCAGACCCGTGAGAGCGGCCCGCTGGTGGGGTCGAACGCCCCCTCGCTGTCAGTATGGATGCGGCCGCAAAGCTCCAACAGTGAAAACAGCCGCGGTTCGACGGCGACCCGCTCGCTGGCGGCGCGGCGGTTGAGATCGACGAGCTCGCTGTCGTCGCGGTAGACGGTTAGCTGGTCTTCGAGTCGTTCGACCCGATCGAGCGCCGCCATCCCTTGGGCGACGGCGTTCTCATCGGCGAGCATCAGCTCAAAGTCGCACGCCATCGCCCGGCGAGAGAGGGTCACGGTCCGCGGGCCGCGGCGGATCGTTTCGGGCGAAGCGGTCCCGCCGAGTCGGCGATCGATGGCGTCGCCGGCAGTTTCGGTCGCCGCGTCGAGGACCGCCTCGACCGCGTCGGCGGCGGCGGCGAGGGCGGCCCGCCCGCGGAGGAAGTCGCGTCGGCTGTGTTGCGGGTCGGCCATCTCCCCAGTATAGGCGGCGGGACGCTGGCGCGGCGTGGTGGGTGAGGTAGAACAACCGGCAAGCCGCTGCGGCGGTCGACGCCTCCCGGCTCGCTTCTTGACGGAACTCCGACGCGTATGTCTCAACCGATTATCAGTGTTTCTGGCCTACGGGGCGTCATCGGCGAATCGCTGACGCCCGATGTCGCCGCCCGCTACGTGGCCGCGTTTGCCGGGTCGCTGCCGCCGGGCAAGGTGCTCGTCACCCGCGACGGCCGGGCCACGGGGCCGATGGTCGCCGACGCGGTCCGGGCGGCGATTGCCGCGGCGGGGCGGACGCCCCTCGACGCGGGGGTCGCCGCGACGCCGACTGCCGGCGTGCTAGTCCGATCCGAGGGGTGCGTCGGCGGCGTCCAGATCTCCGCCAGCCACAACCCGGCCGAATACAACGGCCTCAAACTGTTCGGCGACGACGGCCGCATCATCCCCGCGCCCCGTGGCGAGGAGGTGAAGCGACGCTACATCGAGGGGCCGATCCCCTGGGCGCCGCACAGCGAGGTGGGCGTCGCGGAGACGCTCGCCGATTCGACCAGCGAACACCTGCGGCTCGTGCTGGCGATCGTTGATGTCGAGCGGATCCGGGGGCGCCGCTTCCGGGTTTTGCTCGACGCGAACCACGGTTCGGGGGCCGTCCTCGGGCGCCAACTCCTCGAGGAACTCAGTTGCGACGTGACCGTCCTCGGCGAGGCGCCGACGGGGTTGTTCCAACATCTCCCCGAGCCGACCGAAACCAACCTGACCGGCGTGGCGGGGCGGGGAGCCGCGGGGGGCTTCGACGCGGTCTTCTGCCAAGACCCTGACGCCGACCGCTTGGCGATCATCGACGCCGCGGGCCGCTACTTGGGCGAGGAGCTGACGCTCGCCCTATGTGTCGAGCACCAGTTGCGACAAACGCCGGGGCCGATCGTCTCGAACTGCTCGTCGAGCCGTGTGACGCAGGACCTCGCCGAGCGGCATGGCGTGCCATTCCACCGCTCGGCCGTCGGCGAGGCGAACGTCGTCGACGCGATGCTCGCCAACGGCGCCGTTCTGGGTGGCGAGGGCGCCGGCGGCGTGATCCACCCCTCGGTGGTGCTGGTGCGCGACAGCTTCGTCGGCATGGCGATGGTGCTCGACGCGATGGCGTCCCGCGGCAAGACGCTGGCCGAACTCGCCGACGAACTGCCCCGCTACGCGATCCATAAGACGAAGGCGACGCTCGACCCGGCGCAGCTCGCGGCGACGCTCGAGCGGATGGAGAAGCACTTCGCGGACGCGACCGTTGATAAGATGGACGGCCTGCGCCTCGACTGGCCGGCCGAGCGAAAATGGCTGCTGGTTCGCGCCAGCAACACCGAGCCGATCGTCCGCCTCATCGCCGAGGCGCCCGAGAGGCCGGCCGCTGTGGCGGTGTGCGAAGAAGCGAGTTCGCTGATCGGATGATCGTTGAATCAACTGGAACGTACCGGGGGGCAAGCCCCCGCCTCGCAATCCACCCGCGCCCAAAGCCGACATGATCCCGCGCGACAGCTCGATGAATACGCGTCGATTGGCGATCGTCGTGGCCCTCGTTTTTGCAGCCACCTCGGGCGTCGCCGGAGCTCCTCGGCCCGATTGGCCTGCGGAGCCGGGTTGGACGCCCCAGTTCGTCGGCGTCGACTCGGCGGCGATTACGATCACTGAGCCCCGGCCGCTGCGTGCTTTTGTCTTGCGGGTTGATCTCGACGCCGACGGCTTGTCGCTCGTTACGGACGACGACAACGGCGACCGGCCCGAGGAAGTCGATGGTCTGAAGACGAGCACCTTCCTTCTCCAGAAAAAGTGCCAGGCCGCGATCAACGCCACGGGCTTCTGGCCCGGTCAGAAGGAGGAAGAGCGGCCGCAGAACGTGGCGGGCCTCGTTGTTTCGGCCGGCAAGCTGGTGTCGCCGGTCGATACGGACAAACCACGTGCGGCGCTCGTCGTGCGTGAGAACCGGCGGGCTGCGATCGTGCGGCCGCCGGTCGACCTCAGCGGCGTCGTCACCGCGATCGGCGGCTACGGCGTGATCGTCGAAGGGGGCGCGGTGGTGCGGCCCAAAAACGAGATTGCCTCGTTCATCGATTCGCTCCATCCGCGCACGGCGGTCGGCGTGGGGGATGGCGGTCGGCTGCTTTACCTAGTCGTCGTCGATGGCCGTCAGCCGGGCTACAGCGAGGGAGTCGACCTCAACGAACTCGGTGAGCTACTCCGCCGACTCGGCGCCGACGACGCGGTGAACCTCGACGGGGGGGGCTCAACCACCTTGGTGGTCGAAACAACCGGCGGCGCTTTCCGCTTGGTCAATCAGCCGATCGACGGGAAGGTCCCCGGCACAGAGCGTGTCTCGGCGTGTCATCTGGGCGTGTATGCGTCACCACTTCCGAAGATATCGCCGCAGCCGCCGCAGAGCCCCTAAATTGCCTGTCGGCCATAATTCCGCACCGAAGGTAGGTTTAGCGAAGTCCGCGGCCTGTGACGACCTTGGCAATCGTGCGGGGCAGGGATAGCTTCGGCAGTTTGCGCCCCTTTTGCGGAGGAGCCCTCACGGTCGTGGGGCCGTTCCGTCTTACCTTGTTTACCGCGTCATGCTCGCCAAGCGGTTTGCATCGCTGATCAACCGCCACTGGCTGTGGTTGCTCGTTGGTTGGATCGTGCTGGCGGTCGGGCTGAAGATGATCGCCCCCACCTGGGAAGATATCGCTAAGGACGGGGACCTCGAGTACCTGCCGGCGAGCGTGCCGAGCCTCCGCGGCGAGCGCTTGTTGCAAGAGGCCTTCCCCAACGAGAAGGCCCACAGCCAGGTGAGCGTCGTGCTGTCGCGCGGCGGCGATCCGCTGACGCCCGACGACCGCCGGTTCGGGCTAAAAATCGCCGAGGCGATCCGCACCGACAAACGCCTGCCGCTGGTCGATGTGTGGGACGAAACCACGCAAGTCGTGGGCGACATGCTGCAGGCGAAGGATGGGAAGGCGACCATGGTCGTCGCCCGGCTCACGAGCGGCCTGATGGACGTGGCGAACGTCGCCCTGCTGAGGCGGATGGAGCAGCTCACCGCCGACTTTCGGAGCGAGCAGCCCGAGGGCCTGCGCGTCGACCTCACCGGCTCGGCGATGATCGGCGGCGACATGCGGGCGTCGATCGCCGAGAGCCTCGCCAGCACCGAGGCGACCACCGTGCTGCTGGTGCTCGGCTGTTTGGTCGTCATCTATCGGGCGCCGGTATTGGTGCTGATCCCACTGGCGACGATCGCCGTCTCGATGTCGGTGGCGACCAACGCGGTGGCGCTTCTGGCGCAGCACTTCGGCCCCGAGGCGTACGAGTGGTCCGACTTCAAGATCTTCACGACGACGAAGATCTTTGTGGTCGTAATCCTGTTCGGCGCGGGGACCGACTACTGCCTGTTCTTGATCGCCCGCTATAAAGAAGAGCTGTCGCGGGGCGTTCCCCGCGGTGAGGCGGCCGGGCTCGCCCTGGCGAACGTCGCCGACGCGTTGCTGGGGAGCGCCCTCACGACGATTCTTGGCTTGGCGACGATGGTCTTCGCCCAGTATGGCAAGTTTGTCAGCTCGGGACCGATCGTCGCGGTCTGCCTCTTCATCGCGCTGCTGGCGTGCGTGACGTTCGCCCCGGCACTGCTGCGGGCGCTCGGGCCGCTGGTCTTCTGGCCCTTCGGCAGTCGATTGATCGAGGCGGAGCTCAACGCCGACGGTCAGCCGACCGACGCCCCGCTCTGGGGTTGGATCGCCGACGCCGTGATGAAACGGCCCGCGACGATCTTGGCCGTCACGGTCTGGCTCTCGGCGCCGCTCGTTTACTACGGGGCAGGCGTCGGCGTGACGCACGACTTTATGGCCGACCTCGCCCCCGACCGCGTCTCGGTCGTCGGCGCCGAGACGGTCGGTCGTTACTACGGCAAGGGGACCATCGCCCCGATGAAGGTGGTGGCCAAGCTTGGCGACAGCGTCGCGGCCGACGATGGCGAACCGCTCGACCTGCGGACGCCCGACGGCCGGTTTGCGCTCGCCCCATTGCACTCGATGCTGCACGACCTTGCGCCCGTCGCCGACGTCCGCAGCCTCTACCTGCCAACCGGGGGCGACCCGCGCAACCGCAGCTTCATCGGCAGCTCGGCGTTCCGCGACCTGGCGGCCGCGGGGAGCCCCATCACGGCCGACACGTTTGTTTCGCACACGGCGCCGTACAAGGGCCGGGTGACGCAGCTGGCGGTCGTCCTGGCGGAGAACCCCTTTAGCAAGACGGCCCGCGACCAGATCCCATCGATCCAAGAGGCCCTGGCCGAGTTCGCGAAGCAGCCCACCCTCGACGGCGCGCCGAACCCCTGGCTTGGCGCGACCTTCGAACTGGTCGGCACCACGCCCGGCATGCGCGACCTGGAGGTGGTCACCAACAGCGACCGCATCCGCATCCAGGTGCTGACCGTCACGGCCGTCTACCTCGTGCTGGTTTTGCTTCTCCGCCGCCCGCTGGCGTGTGCGTTCTTGATCGCCACGGTGCTGGTGAGCTATTGGGTGACGCTCGGCGCGACGAGCCTCTTCTTCGAATGGCTGTACGGCGACACCTTCCGCGGCATCGACTGGAAGGTGCCGGTCTTCTTGTTCGTGATCCTCATCGCGGTGGGGCAAGACTACAACATCTACCTCGTGACCCGCGTCTTCGAAGAGCAGCGGACGCTTGGCCTTCGCAAGGGCCTCCGGCGGGCGATCGTCCAGACGGGCGGCATTATCACCAGCTGCGGCGTCATCATGGCCGGCACCTTTATCGCCATGGCGACCGGCACGCTCCGCGGCATGGTCGAGCTAGGCTTCGCGCTGGCGTTCGGCGTGCTGCTCGACACGTTCTTCGTCCGGACGGTGGTCGTGCCGTGCTACTTCGCGCTGCTGGCCCGTCGGGAGCCGGTCGATACGCCGCCGGCCGAAACGATTGAAGCGTCTTCGCCTTCCCCTCGCCGGATCACCGCCGGCGCCGGCGTTTCTTGACGTAGTGGCGGACCGTCGCCGGTTGAAGGAGTCACTTGGATTCGCCTACGGCCCAAGCCTCAAAGGCAGTTCGGGAGCAAGGTCGGCGATACCTAATGCAACTATTAACTTTGGAGTGGCGGAATCCGCGTCGAAGTTTCACGCCGAGGCGTCGAGAGTGGTGGGGTTAATTCGCTGAACTGGCTGTCACTGCCAGGGTCAAGCTTCTATTCGATGGCCCACTGCTCGTAGTCAAGAAATCCATCTATAAACGTGACAAAATCATCTGCGAGCTTGCGAACCGATGGAGGGTGATCTTCATGATCGTAGTACATCACTGGGTATTCGCCGTTCGTCATTCCTTTGGTGACGTCGAATAGAACTTGGTCACCATCAGCCTCCATAAAGAACTCGGCGAAACACAGCATCCCTTGACTTGGGGGCGGCCACGCACCTCCGCTCTTACGTTTAACAACCTGTTTCTGCTGAGGCGTTAGCGCTTCGTACGTTTGAAAATCGTGAAAGAATGGGTGCTGGAAACTGAACTGGATGGATCCGCCGAACAACCAAAACTCCCGACCACATCGGAGCAGCGTCTTGTAGCTCTCCGGCAGCTGGATTCCGAGACGGGATTCCAGCTCAGCCAAATCCAGACTGCTCGCTCCCGCCGCAACGTTCCCAATGTCTGCATCTGAACGTGCGAGCAGTTTTTCAGCGAACTGGGGGAAGTGCTTCGTCAATTCGGTAAGAAATGCGTCGTTCATAGACTCTCGAAGAGCGGGAATGACTTGCGCGGACAGAAGCGATTATGGAGCCTCGGCGAGACAACAAATCAGCCTCGGCTTCATCGTCCGACATATCTTATTGAAGCTTCGTAGCGACACCTCTGGTCACAGCGACAGCGCATGTTCTGAGTGGCGCCGAGGTAGGGTCGCCATTTTCTTGAGCCGTAGGCGCTAGCCTCGGGCAGCCCCTGTTTATCATCTCAGCTCAAGCCGACTCAATATGCCGTGGCGTCATCAAAGACACCACGACGAGAGTCAGGAACGACAGCGGAATCGTCACCAACCCCGGCTGGCTAAACGGCATCGGGGCGTCGCTTGCCGGCAGGCCATAGACCTTCGAGAAGGTGTCGGCCGACAGCAGGATCCACGTCAGCGAGCTGACCATGCCTACCGCCACGCTGGCGATGATCCCTTGCTTGGTGACACGGGGCCAGAAGAGCAGCATCACCAGCGCCGGCAGGTTGGCCGACGCCGCCACGCTAAAGGCCCAGCCAACCAGGTAGCTGACGTTCATCCCCTTGAAGAGGATGCCGAGGGCGACGGCGATCACACCCACCACGACCGAGGCGATCTTGGCGACCGCGACTTTCTTGTCGTCGGCGAGCGGCTCGCTGCGGAAGCTGTCGATCAGGTCGTGCGTCACCGCGCCGGCCGACGCCAGGATCAGGCCGCTCACGGTGCCGAGCACCGTGGTGAAGGCGATCGCCGAGATCACCGCGAAGAGGGTCTCGCTGACGCTCCGCGCCAGCAGCGGCGCCGCCATGTTGCTGTCGGTGACGTCCATCGCGCCGCTCGTCATGGCCCCGAGGCCCAGATAGAGCGTCAGCACATAGAAGAATCCGATGCAGGCGATGCCGACGATCGTGCTCTTCCGCGCGGCCGCCTCGTCCTTCACCGTGTAGTAGCGGATGAGGATGTGTGGCAGCGACGCCGTTCCGCCGAAGAGGGCCAGCATCAGCGACAGGAAGTTCAGCCGGTCGAACCAACTGCCGCCGCGGATGCCGGCGAAGGCCGGGTGCTCACCCGGACGGAGGATTTTGTCGCCCGACGTTGGCTGGGGGTAATAGACCGTGCTAACGCCGCCGTCCGCTTCGTCGACGCGTTGGTTCCGCCAGAGACGCACCTCGCTGCCGCCCACCGTGCGGAAGAACTCGAGCGGGCCGAGCGGGCCGGTCTTGGTCTCTCCCTCGGGCAACCGATCGATACTGCCAACCGGCAGAAGCGTTGCCTCACCCTCGCCCGTCCCCCGCGGCAAGCCCGCGACGAGGGTCTTGCCGTCGGCGGCCTGCGTCACAACCTGGCATTCGTCGAGGTAATGCAGCCCGTCGCTCGCCTGACGCGGCAGCCAGACGTTGATCCGCCCGGTAGCGGTGACGCGGGTCCGGAGGAACGGCGTCCCGTCCCAGCCCCCGGTGGGCTGAAGAACCTCTTCCCCCTCCAAGTCAGGCAGGGCGGAACGGGTCGAGGAGAGCGAGGGGCCTTCGTCGTTGTCGTTGGCCGGGAGCGGGCCGAGCGTCCGCAACGTGGCCGTTTCGGTGGTCGGGTTCGCCTCCAGACCCCGGTTGAGAACGATCATCGACAGCACGGCGCTGAAGATCACCAGCAGCGCGCCCTTGAGGAACTGCACCCACGTCGTCGACACCATGCCGGCCGTGACGACGATCAGGATCACCACCACGCCGACCAGCACCACGCCCGCCCAGTGCGGCAGGCCGAGCAGCGGTTGCACGAGCACGCCGGCGCCGACCATCTGCGGGATCAGGTAGAAGACGCTCACCGCCAGCGTGCTCACGCCGGCGATGATCCGGATGCCACGCGACTGGAACTTGTAGTTCAGAGCGTCGGCGAACGTATAGCGGCCCAGCCGCCGCATCGGCTCGGCGACGACGAAGAGCGCCACGATCCAGCCGGCCAGATAGCCGATCGAGTAGAGAAAGCCGTCGTACCCGTAGAACGCGATCATCCCGCAGATGCCGAGAAACGACGCGGCCGACAGGTAGTCGCCGGCGAACGCGACGCCGTTGACGAACCAGGGGATCTGTCCGTGCGCCGCAAAGTACCCCGCCGACGAGGTGGCGCTGCGGCCCATGTAGAAACTGATGCCGAGCGTGAGGGCGACAAACGCGGCAAACACCGCGATCGCCAGCGGCGAGACTTCGTAAATCATCGCCCCTCCCCGTTCTGCATGTCGCTCGGGGCGCTGCTCGCGGTCACCCCATAGAAGAGCGCCAGCACGAGCGCCAAGACGATTAACCCGAATCCGCTCAGCACGGCCGCGTTGAGTCCCGCCAACGGTTTGGCGTCCATCCAGTCGGCCGCGAAGGCGTTGACCAGCACAAAGGCCGCGTAAAAAACCGCGTAGACGGTAAACAGCACCAAGCCCAATCGGGCGTTCCGGCCAGCCATCGGCGAGAGCCTCAAGGGGAGCAAGAAGAGTCCAGGCGTCACAGAGCAAACGCCCCGCCGCCGCCGGCGACAGGGTAACGGCCCGTCGCGGTCAAGAGAACCGGGGCGGCGCCCCCCGCGACGATTCCGCCACTCCGTTGAGCCCGCCCGCCGGTTAAGCCATATTGGCTGCGACACGACTCGGCCCGGTAGCTCAGTTGGTTAGAGCAGGGAACTCATAATTCCTTGGTCGGGGGTTCAAGTCCCTCCCGGGCTATCTTCAATCAGCGATAAACCCCGCGAAACAAGGTGTTTCGCGGGGTTTTCCGTTTGGAGGGGGCCGGCCCTGGTGCGTTTGACTCTCGAGGCGTGGCCGGACTAGCGAGGTGTGGCCGGACTAGAAAGTCGGCTCGAGGATCCGTCGTGGGTCTGTGCCGATGGCGCCGGAGCTTTCTTCGGTCTCGTCGTTCGAGGGTTGACGCCCTAGCGAGTAATCCTCCCCGTCGCGCTGTGGTGTTGAACGCCCCCCCTGGTCAGCGGCCGAGAGTAGCAACAAGGCGGGCCTGGTCGGAACCGTCCCGGTGCTCAGCCGCGGACGACTCACTCGGGTTTGCGCTGCGAGTGGGTGTCGGGTGGCGGGTTGGAAGGGCGCTCGTAAGTCCGCAAACGCCCGCTCCCGCGGCGCCACTTCGCGACCCTGGTCGGGATCGACAACGGTTGGCTCGCTAGCCGGCACGTGATCTCTCCATATCGAGTAGTCCGCTGTGTCAACGACGCCATCTTGATTCGCGTCGGCGTCGAGCGGTTGCGTCAACGACCAGTCTCCGTAGGCGTTCCGCCAGACTTCGGCGTCGTCATCGTTGACGAGTCCGTCGCCATTGAAGTCGCCCCGCGTCGCGGTTGAGGGACCGATCGAAGGCGCCCGGACCGCGTTCCAAACCTCTGAGTTGGGGTCGATGGCGTAGGCCGGCGTGGCCGGCTCGAAGCGGCCGTTCGCGCCAATCCGATAGAGATAAGCGACGCCGGCGACCTGAAAGACGGCGGTGTCGCCACCGCCCGGCGCCGTGGGGGTGCGCTCAACGGTCACCAACAGCGGTTCTCCTTCAGCGACACCGAGACGGGCCGCCAAATGCTCTCGCGCTGCCGAGAGGGTTTGGCGACGACGGTCTCCCGTCGATACATCGATGGGAGTGGGGAGCGTCGGCGCCGCCACCAGAACGAGGTCGGCGCTGGTAAAGTTCGTTAGATCGAAGTCGGGGATATGCGCGGCAGGTAGCTCGGCCGATGCGATGACGACGCCCGGGTTCGCCACGTCGACCACCTTCACGGCGTCGCGGCCAATCGAGTAGAGCTTGTCGCCGATGTAGCCGCTCCGCTGGACGGTTGCGTCGTGTTCGATCGCAGCGGTGAACTGTAGGCGGTCCGCGGGGACGGCGGCCGTGATGTCGATGGTAAAGATGGCGAGCTCATTCGAATGGACCACCTCGCGGGTTTCGTTGTACCCGTCGCCGTCGAGGTCGACACGTTCGATGGATGTTCCGGCAACGGGGATCGCCAGCAAGCCGTGCTCGTCGAAGTACCCGAAGGCGTGGTGGTCGACCTGCGCCTCGCTGGTTGTGAACCTTGGGAAGGTGTACTCACCGATGCGAAGTGGTTGCAGCAAGTCCGAGATATCGAACAGCGAGACCTGTGTCGGCCCGCCATGGCCGGTCGGCGTATTCATCCCGA
Source organism: Botrimarina colliarenosi (assembly GCF_007859955.1). Classification (GTDB taxonomy): domain Bacteria; phylum Planctomycetota; class Planctomycetia; order Pirellulales; family Lacipirellulaceae; genus Botrimarina; species Botrimarina colliarenosi. The sequence goes on along the minus strand of NZ_SJPR01000004.1, from coordinate 299,087 downwards.
CGGTCAGCAGGTGGTTCTCGTCCACCAGGTGCATGTAGCTGCTGAACCCGGGCAGCGTCACGTGACCGACCGCCTCGGGGCGTGACGGGTCGGAGAGGTCCAGTGCGAACAGCGGGTCCACCGTGCGGAACGTGGTGACGAACGCCCGGTCGCCGAGGAATCGCACCGAGCGGATGTCTTCGTCCAACGCCCAATTCTTTACCGAACCGACCGCCTCCATAACGCCGTCGTCCTCACGGAGCACGAACAACAGATTCTCGTCGCGGCCCGACCAGTTTCCTGAACCCGTGTTGGTGACGGTCGTGGCGATCCGCAGCAGGCCGTCGGTTTCGTCGACCGCGAACTGGTTGACAATGGTTCCTGGAACGGTGGCGCTCGTAGCGAAGTCGACGCCGCCGCTCGCCGGGTCCCAGTTGAACTTAGCGATCCGCGTCGATTGGCCATCCTCGGCAGACGATTCCGAATCGAGGACATAGAGGCTATCGCGAGTCGCGTAGATCGTCCCGGCGCCGGTGCTGTAGACGGCCGTCGTGTCGGTCAGACCGGGCGTGTCCGAGGTGGCGTCGATCGACACGATCGAGATCAACGTATTGGCCCCATCGACAAGCGGCCTATGGACGGTGTCCGGTGTGTTGAGCAGGCCGGTCCGGACTGTTTCGCCATCGGCTCCCGACGTGGTGTAGCTAGGCAACGCCGCTTCCACGGAGGCGCCGCGGTTGGCCGAGACCCGCGCGACAAACTCTTCCTGGGTCTCGTAGCGATTGGTTGTTTGGGGGTCGTCGTCTTCATCGATAACCCGCAGATCGAACGGCGACGTCGGCGTGTTGCTGACAATGGCGTACACCTGCCCGTCAATCGATCGTGAATCGACGTAGCGACCGTCGAGGGTCGTGGACTGGACGACCTGCGGCGCGTGCCGATCGGACACGTCGATCACGGTGATGACGGTCTGGGACGGGGTCGCCGGGTAGCCCGGCCAGCCGAAACTATCGGAGAACGAGTCGGCAAAGTCGGAGACAACGACCCCACGCGGGTAGTTGAGCAAGTAGGGATTCTGGTTGCCGATTTCTGAAATGACGGTTAGCCGATCGCCATAAAGAAACTCCGCGACGGGGCGGCCCGTGACGTCGATGTTGGAAACGACCGACAATTCGTCGGCGGGCCAAGCGTCGAGGATCGCGACGCCCGAGTCGGTCAGCACATAGCTGTAGTCCGAATCGAACTCGACGACGTCCCCTTCATCGACGCCGGCGACCTGCACGTTCGTCTCGGAGTGCGAGCGAGTAGCGGTCAAACTGTCGCTGTCGTAAGCGAACAGGACTCCTGTCGAGTTCAAGTAAACGGTATTCCAAGCTGCCGCACCAAAAGCGTTGCCGTACCGCTCTAAAGCGCCAGCCAGCAAAAAGTCAAAATAGTCATCGACGCCAGCAAACGTTTCGGCGGAACCCGGCGCGCCGGTGTCGACCACCACCTGGACGGTCGCCTTCAAAACGCCATCAACGGTGTAGCCGAACGAATCGACCCCCGTGAATCCTGGCGCCGGGGTGTAGACGATCGATTGCCCATCAGGACCGATCGAGAGTGACGCCCCCGAAGCCGCGGCCGTGACCCCCGTAATCTGTCCAACGCCGGAATAATTCGCGCCGAAGAGGTCGTTGACGAGCACCGGCAACGTCTGGGCGCCGTCCGCGGCATCGACGCGGAACTTATCGTCGCGAACGCGGCGGATCACATTGACCACGACGGTCTCGGTCCAGACGTCGTCGACCGTGTAGGTGAACGTGTCGCGGCCGTAGAAGTCGGCAGGGGGCGTGTAAAGAACGGTTCGCCCGTCGGAGTCGATCGACACCCCTCCGCCGTTGGTCGACGCCGAGACGGCGGTGACTTTGCGAGGTCCGCTATAGGATTGGCGGTAGTTTTTGAAGTCGTTGGTAAGAACCGAGAGGGCGTGCTCGCCGGAGTTCTGGTCGAAGACGAAGGCGTCCCCCGTCGTCTGTCGCGGGACAGAGAAACTCAACATCGCTTCGTACTTGCCATCGACCGTGTAGCGGATCGACACCCAAGGGCTGTGCGGCGTGATCGAGAGGCGTCCCGAGGCGGTGTACGTGAAGTCGGCCGAGCCGGTGACCAGCTCAACCGCCGTTACCTGTCCGGCTCCCTGGTAGCCGAATTGGAACTTGTCGTTCGCCAGCAGGTCGACGACGAAGCTCTGCCCAAGCGTGTAGTAGCGGATCGTCTCCGAATCGTTGACGGCCAGGGCATGGACGGTCAACTCGGCCGTCGCCGTGAGCGCGCCATCGACGGTGTACTCGAAACGGTCGGGGCCGGTGTAGCCGGCGGCTGGCGTGTAGAAGAGCGTTTTGCCGTCCGACCCAATCCGCAAAGTTCCGCCGTTCTCGGTGGCGCCGAAAGAGGTGATGATCTTGGCGCCCGCGTATCCGTTGCCGAGAAAGTCGTTCGCCAGGACCGCGAGCGCCTGATCGGGCGTGTCCTGGTAGAGGGCGCCAAACTGGTCGTCACGCACGGGTTGGGTGACGTTGACTCGGACGGTCGCCTCGTGCTTCCCGTCGGCGAGGTAGGTGAAGGTGTCGACGCCCGAGAAGCCCGGCGCCGGCGAGTACACGACGCCACGCCCGTCGTCCGAGATGGCCACCGTTCCGCCGCTGTCGGGCTGCGTTACGGCGGTGACGAAATCGACCACGTCCCGATAGCTGCCGCCAGCGTTCCGAAAGCGGTCGTTCTCTGTGACGTTGTACACAAAGCCGGTGCTGTTCTCGTCAACGTCGAACGTGTCATCCACGACGGGGCGGTAGACGATGACGGTCGCTCGTTCTTCATAGAGCCCGTCGACCACGTACGTCACGGTGTCGTACCACCCGGAAGAAGTTTTCGCCGTATCGGGGGTGTAGATCAGCGACTTGCCGTCGGGCGCGATCACGACGGCGCCCTCCGAGCGGCCGGCGACGACGTTCGTGATCCGTCGTTCGCCCGTGTACCCGGTCCAGAAGGGGTCATTCGCCAGCACGTCGAGCCGCGTCGCCGGATCGTGCTGGATCAGCTCGTACCGGTCAGGCTCTAGCGGGTCGGGGATTTCGATCGTCACCGTCGCCGAGTAGAGGTCGTCGATGACATAGATGAAGGTCTCCGATTTGACAGCGTCCAGCGGCGCCGTGTAGCGGATCGACTTACCGTCGTCGGCGACTTCAATCAGGCCGCCAAGGCTCCCGACGCTCACCGAGGTGATCCGCCGTGCGCCGCCGTAGCCCGTCCAGAACGGGTCGTTCTCGAGCACCGGCAGCAACACGCTCTGGCCCGTCGGGAGCACGTTGTAGGTGTCGTCCCCGAGCGGCGAAGTGATGTTCACCCGAACGGTGGCGGTGTGCGCGCCATCGACGGCGTAGTCGAAGGTTTCGACTCCGTCAAAGTCAGCGGGCGGGGTGTACCGCAACCGACTGCCGTCGGGGGCGATCTCGAGGCGTCCCCCTTCGCTGCCAAAGCTGACCGACGTGATTAGACGGCCGCCGACGTAGTCGGCGTCGAAGAGGTCGTTCGCCAGCACATCGAGCTCGACTTGCGGGCCGTTCTCACTCGTTGAGAAGACGTCGTCGCCGAGCGTGGCGCCCTGCACATCGAAGGCCAAGCGGCTCTCAAGTTTTTCGAGCCCGAGACCCCGCCGCTTCTTCCGTTGTTCCACAGCGGCGCGACGCCAGTTCTTTTTCATAACGCGAAACGGTTGAAGCGGAAAAGGCGGCGACCCCAGCTGATCGTTGGAACACCAACGAGAGCCAGACGGGGGGCAGGGACATCCTGGAAACTGATGCACCGACCAGCCCGGCAGGATTGTTCCGGCCCGGCAGGCATCATTGAAAACAGCCCATGCGACTTGTGCTATAGGCCGAGCCGCTGCGGTGGCGCAACGTAAATTGTCGGAATTAGTCGTCGGCAACGATTTTGGCTATTTTGCCTCGGTTTGGAAGGCGACTGGAAGGCCCTGTCGGTATCCTCGGGGCCGCTCAATGCCCCTCGCCGCCCCACGGCTAGGCCCCGCGGCTAGGGGGTTGAAACAACCACGACCCGCGGCCAGCCCTACGTGTCGTTGCTCGCTGAATACCTCCCGATGCGAATGACGGAGGTCTACCAGTTTAACGTTGGTCCCCGAAACCCAAGGCCGCTGCCCGACCTAAGCCCAACTTCTTGGTCCTCACGGCCTCGACCCTCGGGTAAAACCTGCTGTTGAGCTGTCAGACAGAATCGGGAGAGGGATGACCCATTTTCGACACGGCGTGACGCCGGGGCCCTACATCGAGTCTGTCTCGCTCGAGCGGGACCGAATCGTCAATCCCGCGCATTATCCGTTTCAGCTGCCGGCGCTGCGTGAGTTCTCCTCGCTCGATCTGCACCCTCAGGTCACGTTCTTCGTTGGAGAAAACGGGTCGGGCAAATCAACACTGCTCGAAGCGATCGCGATCGCCAACGGACTCTGTGCGGAGGGAGGCAGCCGTAATCTGCGATTTGGTACGCGCGACAGCCATTCCGACTTGCACCAGGCGCTCCGGCTGCGTCGCTACACGGCCCTGGTTCCCGACGCGTGGTTCTTGCGGGCCGAGAGCCTTTATAACGTGGCCACGGAGATCGAACGTGTCGGCTCGCTGGATGGATACAGTGATCGGTCGCTGCATGAGCAGTCCCACGGCGAGGCGTTTCTGTCGCTGGCCGAAAATCGATTCGGGCAGGGGCTCTACCTGCTCGACGAGCCCGAGGCGGCGCTTTCGCCCCAGCGGCAACTGTCGTTTCTGGTGCTGCTCGACGATCTAGTGAAGAAGGGGTCGCAGCTGGTGATCGCGACCCACTCGCCCCTCCTGATGAGCTATCCGACGGCGCGGATCTACGAGTTCAACGGCCGCGGTATCGAACCGATCGACTACGAGCAGACCGAGCACTACCGCGTTACGAGGGCGCTTCTCGAATCACCCGAACGCATGCTACGCCAATTGCTCGGCGACGATTCGGTGTAGTCGTTACGCTTCAGCGCCGATCCGGTTCGAAGGGCTGGTCACGCTGCGCCGTCGCCGAGGAGCCTTCGACGAGGGGCAACTCGACCTCCGACAGTGGGGGCGCCTCTTCGGGGGCGGGCAACGCCGTGGGGGGCGGCGCCGTGCCGGTGACCACAATCACTTCGGGTTGGTTACTCGGCTTCTCGCCGGCCGGGGCGCGCGTCGTGTAGCTATCGAAGTCTTCGTTGCTGGCTTGTTCGACCGGCTCGGCCGACCGCGAGCCGTTGATGACCGCGATGCCGACCGCCAGCACAGCAATCGTGACGATCGACAGGGCGGCGCCGGCGCGGCCCGAATCGGTGGCGTACCAGGGACGGGGGGCGGGTTTGGCGGGGGCGGTCTGCATGGGGCGTCGCTTTTCGCAGCCCCCTTCCTCGGCGTCAACGCCATTGAAGCCGCTAAACGATCCGTTGGGCGACCCGCAGCTTGGCGCTCCGCGAACGCGGGTTTACCGCCACCTCGTCGTCGGTCGGTCGGAGCGGCTTGTTGGTCAGCACCTGGAGGCTTTCGTCGCCGCGGAACGCCTCCTTAACGAGCCGGTCCTCCAGCGAGTGAAAGCTGATGATGACGATCCGCCCCCCCGGCGCCAGCAACGCCGGCAACCGACGCAGCGCAAGCTCGAGTTGGTCGAGCTCGTTGTTGACGGCGATCCGCAAGGCCTGAAACGTCCGTGTCGCGGGGTCGATCCGGGCGTCGTAATTGCGGGGGACGGCGCGACGGATTACGGCAGCGAGGTCACCGGCGGTCTGGATCGGCGCGATGCTGCGGCGTTCGACGATGGCGCGCGCGATGCGACGGCTGCAGCGCTCCTCGCCGTAGCGGTAGATGACGTCCGCCAGGTGTTCGGCCGAGAGCCGGGCGATGAGCTGCGCAGCGGGCTTCCCTTCGGTGGGGTCGAACCGCAGGTCGAGCGGCCCGTCGGCGTGGAAGCTAAAGCCCCGCTCGCGGTCCTCGAGCTGGTCGCTCGAGAGGCCCAGGTCGAGCAGAATGCCGTCGAGCGGCCCGACGCCCGCCTCGGCGAGAACCTCGGGCGCCTCGGCGTAGCTGGCGCAAGCGACGGCGATTGGCAGGCCGCGGAGAGCGGTCTCGGCCCGTTCGACCGCCCCCGGGTCGCGATCGACCGCGACGACGCGGCCATCCGGTGCGACCCGCTCGGCGAGCATCCGGGTGTGCCCCCCTCCGCCGAGCGTGCCGTCGAACATCTGCATCCCTGGCTGAGGAGCAAGTTGCTCAATCACCTCCGCCGGCATGACGGGAATGTGGATCGTGTGGCTCATACGTCGGGGCTGGGGAGACGGTCAGATTGCCCCCGATCGTAGCCGCCCGCCGGCCGGGCGTCGCCGGCCGGGCGACAGGCCGGTGGTCCTGATGACGCCCGAAGGGGCCTACCGACAGATTCACCGTCGTCTTGAGGTGCGGCGGCGTCTACGATGGTTCGCCTTGCACCTTCCCGAAGTCTCCCTCCCGCCAGTATCCGTGTCAGAGAGTGACCCCCTCCTGTTCGACTACGAGCTGCCGCGCGAGTTGATCGCGCAGGAGCCGCTCGCCAACCGAGCCGACGCACGCCTGATGCTGGTCGATCGCCAGAAGCAGTCGATCACCCACTGGCATGTCCGCGACCTCCCCGACTTTGTCGGCGGTGGGGACCGGATGGTCCTCAACGACACGAAGGTCCTCCCCGCGACGCTGACCGGCAAACGCCTCAAGACCGGGGGCGCCTGGCGCGGATTGTTCCTGTCGGCCGAGCCGAGCGGCGACTGGCGGATCGTCTGCAAAACACGCGGCACGCTCGAGCCGTTTGAGAAGGTGGTCTTACTGGACCGCGAGAATCGTGAGGCCGAGCGCCTGTGGCTGGTTGAAAAGCTCAGCGAGGGGCAGTGGGTCGCCCGGCCCGAGAGCGGCGCCAGCGTCGACGAGGTGCTGACGCGGGTCGGCCGCGTGCCGCTGCCCCACTACATCCGCGACGGAAAGATGGTCGATGACGACATCGCCCGCTACCAGACCGTTTTCGCCCGTAAGCCGGGCGCGGTAGCGGCCCCCACCGCGGGGCTGCATTTCACCCAGAGCCTGCTCCGGCAGATCGAGGCGCGGGGCGTCGAGTTCACGGCGGTGACGCTCCACGTCGGCTTGGGGACGTTCAGGCCAATCAAGGCCGACACCTCGGACGGGCACCAGATGCACGCCGAATGGGGAGAGTTGCTCCCCTCCGCTGCCGACGCGATCAACCAGACCCGGGCCACTGACGGCAGGATCATCGCGGTGGGGACCACGTCGGTCCGGACGCTGGAGACCGCTGCGGCGACCGCGCCGGCAGGTCAAGCGGTCGCCCCTTGGAGCGGCGACACCACGCTCTTCCTGAGACCTCCCCATCAATTCAGGGCGGTCGACGCCTTGATGACCAACTTCCATTTCCCCCGCACCACGCTGTTGCTGCTGGTGCAGGCGTTCGGAGGGGTCGAACTGATCCGGGCCGCGTATCGGGAGGCAATCGCCGAACGCTACCGCTTCTACAGCTACGGCGACACGATGTTGATCGTGTAAAAAAAAGCGTGACCCTCGCGCGAGGGACAGAGGGCAGACTGTCCCGGCACGCGAAAGGGTCACGCTGTAAACGCTAGATAGTCTTTAATGGACCGACAGCGGAATCTGCGTTGGGTCTCCTTGCGACGGTATCCGTATCGGCCGGTCCCAATAGAGCCTTAAGTTGTCCTTCTGGGAAAGCCGCAAAACAGGTTGCGGCCCGGGAATCTTTGGACAAATCACCCACTTCGAGACGGTAACCCGCACGAACTCTTTCGTGACGCGCATGCCGTAATCGCGGAGTTGCTCACGAGCCCAGGGCGCTGGTCAACTGCGACGCGGAGTCGTCAAAGCTTTGACCCGCAGCGTTGGACATGACCAAAACCGATCCGATGCAAACGCCGGCAATCAGCGAAAGCATCACCGCGTACTCGACGGCGGTAGCCCCGTCCTCAGAACGCAGCAGGTGGCGTATGACGCTTCGCATGGCGGTCAGAGGGGGGTGGACGAGGGGAATTGGCAGACAAGAGGAACAGGGCCAGAAGCCCGTTCATCTGAAAGCTAACACGCATCCCGCCCGTACGCAGCGAAGGAGTGGCTCCTTGCCGACGAACCGACCGTCTCGCGACCGGCTGGGCCGGTTCTAGCGGTTGAATGAGCCCTTTTCGGCGGGGCCCGCTTTTCGACTAGGCCTGGAACGAACTGCCGCAGCCGCACGATTTCACGGCGTTCGGGTTCTCGAACGTAAAGCCACGCTTCTCGATACCGTCGTAGAAGTCGACCGTCGTGCCATCAAGGTAGAGGGCCGACTTTTTGTCGACAACGACATCGACGCCGTGGCAAGACGCCTTGCTGTCGGCCTTTTCGTCGAAGGTATTGTCGAATCCGAGCGAGTAGCTAAACCCGCTGCAGCCGCCGCCCGTGACGCCGACCCGCAGGAAAGCGCCCTCTTCGAGCTTCTGCTGCTCAACAATCCGCCGGACTTCCTCGGCGGCGCGTTCGGTCAGTACCAAAGACATCGTCTCTCAGCTCCGATTTTCGGGAGGGGGGCGAACGGCGACCCGTCCGCGGCTGCATTCGATTCTCCCAAGTATACCCATCCGCCGGTCGGTGGAAACGCGTTCTTTCTGCGGTGGGGGCAAGAGGACCCCCTCGGCGCGCCGTTTGGGGGAATTCGGCGGGCTACGTGAACGTCCGCTTCGAGGCGGCCTCGCCGCGGTTCCGGATCGCCCCCGCCACCCGCTCGGCGAGGTCGGCTGATAGCGCGAGACGCATGGCGGCGGCCGTTTCGCGGATCTGTTCGGGTCGTTTGGCCCCGCAGAGGACGCTCGTCACGCCGGGTTGGCTGAGCGTCCAGTGGACCGCTAGCTGGGCGACCGTGACGTCGGCGGCCTCGGCGACCGCGCGGAGGGCGTCGAGAAAGTCTTGGTTACGCCGCCACTCGTCCCCCTGGTACATCGGGTACTTGCGGCGGCTGTCCCGCTCGTCGAGCGTGGCGTCACGACCCAGCTTGCCGGCAAGCAGGCCCTTCATCAGCGGCCAGTAGACCATCGCCGCCACGCCCTGCTCCTGACACCAGGGGAGCGTCCGCTCTTCGATGTCGCGTTGCAGCATGTTGTAGGGGAGCTGCACCGCGCTGAGGGGGCAGGCCGCCGCGAACTCCTTCGTCTGCTCCAGCTGTGTGTTCGAGACGCCGACGCTCCGCGTCTTCCCCTCCGACATCAATTCGGCCAAGGCCCCGGCCGAATCGGCGAGGGGGACCTCCGGGTCGGGCGAGTGGAGGTAGAGCAGATCGACCCGATCGGTGTTGAGTCGCTGGAGCAGCTCCTCGCACTCTTGCCGCAACTGCTCGGGATGGCCGCAGGTGACCATCTCGGGCTCGCCGCCGCTGTCGGTCGTGGCGTAATGGACCCCCACCTTTGACGCGAGGACGACCTCATCGCGGCGACCCGCGAGCGCCTCGGCGAGGATGCGGTCGCTCTCGCCATTGGGGCCGTAAACGTAGGCCGTGTCGAGATGATTGATCCCGCTGTCGATCGCGGCCAGCACCGTGGCGACGCCGTCGGCGTGCGTCGCTTCGAGGGTCGTCACCCCCGCCAGCGGCCAGCAGCCCAGAGCAACGGGCGTGACTTCGAGTTCTGTCTTACCCAGCGGTCGCTTCATGGTCGACTTCCTCCCGCGGCGCCGGCGGGGCGCCCGCCGGGCCGCTGGGGCGTGTAGAGGCAGCAGTCTTTCGGGCAAACGTCATGATTCGCCGGGAACCGTCCCACCGCAGGCCGGTCGGGCTTGGCGCCCCGCTCGGTCGCGATCCGCTCTTCGATCAACTCGCGGATCATCCGCACAGCGCGGGGGTGGGTTCCCATCGTCGAAGCCCGCACCAGTCCGACCCCCAGTTTCTCACAGAGTTGCCGCGCCTCGGTGTCGAGATCGAACAGCACTTCCATATGGTCCGAGACGAAGCCGATCGGCAGGATCACCACGTCGGTCAGCCCCCCTTCGGCGTGCAGCGATTCGATTCGGTCACACACGTCGGGCTCGAGCCACGGCTGCTGCGGCGGGCCGCTGCGGCTCTGATAGACGAGTTCCCAGTGGTTGGCGCTGACCGCCTCGGCGGTGAGCCGGCTTGCTTCCAGCAGTTGCCGCTCGTAGGCGCAGTTCTCCGCCATCCCCAGCGGGATGCTGTGGGCCGTGAACAGGACCTTGGCCGCTTCGCGCCGCTCGGCGGGGAATTGGGCGAGGGCGTCGCGCAAGTGCTCGGCGCACGTCTCGATGAAGCCGGGATGGTTGTAGGGCATCCGCAGTTTGTCGATTTGCGGCGCCCCGTCACCGACGGCCTCTTGCGCCGCGGCGAGGTTTTCGCGGTACTGCCGGCATCCCGAGTAACTGCTGAAGGTGCTGGTGAAGAAGGCGATCGCTCGGCGGACGCCGTCATCCCGCATCTGCCGCAGCGTGTCGGGCAGCATCGGCGCCCAGTTGCGGTTTCCCCAATAGACCGGCAGGTGCGGCCCGTGCTCCGCCAACTCCGCTTCGAGCGCCCCAATCAGCTTCCGGCACTGCTCGTTGATGGGGCTCACGCCCCCGAAGTGCTGGTAATGCTCGGCGACCTCGAGCATCCGCTCCCGCGGGACGTTTTTGCCGCGCAGCACGTTCTCGAGGAACGGCATCACGTCGTCGGGCCCCTCGGGCCCACCGAAGGAGACGATCAGGACGGCCTCGTAGGGGAGCGTTTCGCTTGCGGTGGTCATCGATAAGGTGGGCTGAGTCGGGGCTAACCGCCCACTCTAGTAGAGCTCCCCGGTTCGACGAACCCTCCCCTCCTTCAGTTTTCAGCCTCGGGTTTATCTGCGGCGGACAGTCGCGGCGCCGACACCGACGAGGGCGAGCAATGCCCCGACGGGCTCAGGGATCTCTACGATCGTCAGATTGAAGAACCGACGGTTCGTCCCCGTATCGGGTGAAAAGTAAAACTGCCGCGACGTGATAGCACTAAGCGACAGGAAGTCGAGCCCTGTCGGCAGCAGGCCGGGGATCTCCATCACACCATCGAAGCCTTCCGGGTCGTTGTAGTCGACGGAGATCCGGCTCGTCCTCAGCACTTCGGTGGTGGGCGTTACGACGCCGTCAATCACGACGTTCGCAGGGACGTTGATGGCGTCGAGTTGGTTCACCGAGAGGTTGAAGATCGATACGACGCCGCCGGGCGCCTGGCGGGCGTCGATACGAACCGTACCGGTGTTGGGGTCGTACTGCCAATCGACCAGTTTGGGCGCCACCCCATCGAAGACCCAGTCATAGAGTTCGCCGTTGGGATCGTCATAGACCGGCGTCCAGATGCCATGCCCGCCGAGCACTTCGGTGTAGAGAGGGTCACCGCCGGCGTCGCGGATCGCCTGGACGGTCTGCCGCTTCGGCACAACCGGGACGGTGCCGTCCCCCGATCCGTGGAAGGTCCAGACCGGCGTCTGGAGGTAATCGTTGGCGCGGGACGGGTCTCCGTAGCCCGATAGCGGGAAGGCCTTGCTGAACAAGCTCGGCATTTTGCCGATCAGGTCCCACGTGCCGAAGCCGCCCAGCGAGAGCCCGGTCGCGTAACGACGCGACGTATCGACCGCGTACTGCTGCTCGATCTGGGCGATGAGGTCGACGGTCATCTGTGATGGCAGCGACAGGTTCGGGCTGCCGAAGGCGTCCCAGCGCGTGTTGAGCGGCGCCTGTGGGACGAGCAGGAAGGCGGGGTGTTCGGTGCGTGTCGCTTCGATCAAACCGTTGATGTAAGCCAGCTGCGACGAGTTGTTGGAGCCACGCTCCCCCGAGCCGTGCAGGTGCAACACCAGGGGAAAGCTCGCATCCGGAGCGTCGTGCCCCGGCGGCAAGAAGAGGCGGTACGGCAGCGTGTTCCCGAGGCCGTCGCTGTACGTAAGCGCCACCGAGTTCGACCAGTCCTGCGCATCGGCACGGTGATGGACTGCCGCGAGGACGGCGACGATCGCCAAGAATCGGATCGACCTGTGCATATCGACGCCTATGCAATGAAGAGAAGAAGAGTGGATTGAAAGCGCTTGCAGTCGACTGGCGTTATCCTCCCCATGCGGCATCTGGTCAACCAAAAAAATCGAACGGCGCGGCGAGTGCCACGCCGATCGCTATCGCTCTTCAGCCCCATTCGCCCGCGCCTGCCCAGCCCATTGCGGAGCGTGCGGCGCCATTTCGTTTGGATGGCTGATCAGCGAAGACGTTCGACTCGGTTCAGCCAAAGGAGGAGCCATCCTCGCGCTCGTGGGTCGCCTCGCAGCCGGTGAATCGAGTGCAAGCGAGTTCCGGCGGCTGGCGGGCGCTGACCTGCTGGAGGCTGACCTGCTTGAGAAAGGCGACCGAGTCCCGATTCGGATGTCGCTGAGCTCACGTTTTGATCAAAGCCCCTACTTCCCTCGTCGAAGGCTGTGCGGACGTCGAAGGCTGCGGGCCGTGTCGCCGTCCCGCTTTCAATCCGGTCCGGATCTTAAGGACTTGCGCTCATTCGGCCGCCAGCAACGACGACCTGTCCCGGGGGGGACGCCCCAACAAAAAAGGCTCTCCCCACTGAATCATGGGGAGAGCCTTAAGTGACCCCAACGGGGTTCGAACCCGTGTTGCCGCCGTGAAAGGGCGGAGTCCTAGACCACTAGACGATGGGGCCGTGGTTGCCCTGGTGGGGCGAGGACGCTCCTCCCTTCGGTGTGGAAACCTGCAGGGGAGCAGCGGCACGTTTGCTGCCGCAGCGAAGGAAGCTAAGAGCGGCGGGCCGCCGGGTCAACCCGCTAACGACCGATCACCGAATCTTCGTCAAAAAAACGAGGCGATTGGCGACGCAAAGCCGCGAGAAATGGCGCGACCGGACCCTTGGACCCAATTCAAGCCTCGTCTGACACAATCGCCAGAATGCCCAGCGTCAGACAGAAAGCCCAACGCCGGACACTGTCCTCGCAATTGGAGTTTAGGTCTCGGCGGCTTGCGTCTCGTCGGCGGCGGACCCGGGAGCCGATTCCGACTCCTGGCTCTTGCGGATTGCTTCGTAGACTTCATTACGATGCACCGGCACCTCTTTCGGGGCTTCGATGCCGAGGCGCACCTTGTCACCGCGGATTTCTACCACCACGATGGTGATGTCGTCGTTGATGACGATGCTCTCGTTCTTTTTACGAGAGAGGACCAACATTTCGATTCCTTCGCTTGTCGGGAGGGACTTCCTGGCAGCCGCTCGGACTTTCAGATTGGGTATGGCGAGCCGGCTTCATGCTCCTTTGAAGGAGCGTGCTCTTAGCAAGAGCGGTCGGCCTAACTCGCTGGTTCGTTGGGTAGGGCTAGATTCAATGTCGCGTTGTGGGCGGCTCCCTCAACTCCTCACACGCCTGTCGCCGCCAAGCAGACGCCCGGCGGTAACGTATTGCGCATGAGTTCGGACACCACTAATCTACGGTCAGGGGCTTGACAGTCAAGAATCAGGAGGCCTGAAACGGCCATAACGGTCATGCTGGCGGGCCCGATTCACCCAATGAACACCAATTCGGGCCGGTTTTTCGTCTTGGCGAGCTGAGAAAACTTCCTAAAAACCGGCCCCGCTAGCATGTCGAACCGCTCCATCCGCCCGATTTGGCCCTGGTTTACGAATCTCGTCACCGCGGTGACGACGGTCGCCCGCGGCATGTTGGTCACGTTGCGGACCTGGCTAGGGACCCATCAGGCGGGCCGGCAGACCTTCACCGAGGAGTTCGAGTACCCCGAACTTGGCGCCCCCGTGGCGGCCCGCTACCGGGGTTACCACCGCTTTGATCTGACGACTTGCATCGCCTGCGACCAATGCGCCAAGGCGTGTCCCGTCGACTGCATCTACATCGGTAAGGAACGGGCCGAGGGAGCGAAGGGATTCCGCGTCACCGGCTACACCATCGACTACACCAAGTGCATGTTCTGCGCGCTGTGCGTCGAGCCGTGCCCCGTCGATTGCATCTTCATGGGCGCGACGCACGACCTGTCGAGCTACAGCCGCGACGGAGCGGTGGTCGATTTTTCGCGTCTCCCCCTTGAGGTGGCGTGGGGCAAGGCGACACTCAATCCGACCGCAGTCGCCGCCTCGAAGACCGCGACCCGGCCCGCGCCGGGTGGTCTGAACGCTTCGGTTTGATCGTCTCCCCAAGCTCGTACGTTATGGCCACGCCAAGCTCTATCGCCGCCTACCTTGTGCTATTCGCCGCGGCGGCGGTCTTGTTCGTGCTCGTCAACTTGACGCTCGGCCGACTGCTGCGGCCGAAGAACCCCAGCGTCGAGAAGGGGGAAATCTACGAATGTGGCGAGCCGGTGATCGGTTCGAGCTTCGTGCAGTTCGACATCCGTTTCTATGTCGTCGCGTTGCTGTTCATTGTCTTCGACGTCGAGGTGGCGTTCTTCTTTCCGTGGGCGGTGGTCTTCGGCAAGGCGACGCACCTCACGGCGACAGCCGACGCGGCGGTCCACGCCGAAGGCCCCGCGGCCGAGGTGTTGAACCAAGCCCTCGCCGCGCAGCTGAACGAGCTGGGGATGTCGGACGCCGCGGCTTCGGCGGGCGACATTGCCGTCGCTGCCCAGTCGCTGAGTTGGGCGCTGTGTGCGGAGATCTTCGTCTTTTTCGCGGTGCTGATGGTGGGGTTCGCTTACGTCTGGAGCCGGGGCGACCTCAACTGGGTCCGCACCACCGTCAACGCCGCCCCGGGCCGCCAAGACAACGCCGCCGCGCCGCAAGCCGCCTGATCCGCGACCAATCCCCTCGAAAAAGCCATGACGCACGACGACGAAGAAGCGCTGTCGCGACTGCAGGCCAAGTTCGGCGACGGGGTGACGGCGCCCGCCCCGCGCGAGAAGGCGAGCCCGACCTCGGATCCTTGGCTCCTCGTCGAGACGCCGCGTCTCGCGGAAGTGGCGAGATTCCTCCGCAACGACCCGGCGTCGGTGTTTGACTGTCTCAACAGCGTGACGGTCGTTGACTATCTGCCGATCGACAAGAAGCTCGCCGCCGCTGTCGGGGAGGAACGCCTCGAAGTGGTTTACCACCTCACGAGCCTGTCGCGTCGCAAGCGGCTGACGCTCAAGGTGGTGACGCCGCGATCGGTCGACGGCGGGCTCCCCGAGGTCCCTTCGGTGGCGGGCATTTGGAAGACGGCTGATTGGCAGGAGTGCGAGGCGTACGACCTGTCGGGCGTCCGCTTCACGGGCCACCCCAACCTACGCCGCCTGCTTTGCCCCGAGGACTGGGAAGGCCACCCGCTCCGCAAGGACTACGCGATGCCGCTGGAGTACCACGGCATTCGGGGACGCTGAGATCGATTGTGGAATTCGGATTGCGGATTGCGGATTCCTTTCGACTTGCCTTGATCTGGCTTTAATCCGCAATCCAAATTTCGCATTCAGCCTTCCGCAATGCCCACTACGGTAGAAGACCCCCGCACCGTCGAGTTCGACGTCCGTACGGACGAGATGCTCGTCAACATGGGGCCGCAGCATCCGAGCACGCACGGCGTGCTGCGGCTGGTGCTGCGGACGGACGGCGAGGTGGTGTCGGAGGTGACGCCCCACATTGGCTACCTGCACCGCTGCGCGGAGAAGATTGGCGAGAACCTCGCCGTGCGGCAGTGGATCCCGTACACCGACCGGATGGATTATTTGGCGGCGATGAACATGAACCTCGGCTGGTCGCTGACCGTCGAGAAACTCCTCGGGTACGAGCCGCCCGAACGGGGCCGGCACCTGCGGGTGATCATCGCCGAGATGGGCCGCATCGCGAGCCACCTCGTGGGGATGGGCGCCTACGGCCTCGACCTGGGGTCGTTCAGCCCCTTCCTGTACGCGTTCCGTGAGCGAGAACGGATCCTCGACCTCTTCGAGGCCGCCTGCGGCGCGCGGCTGACGTACAGCTACTTGACGCCCGGCGGGGCGACCGCCGATTTGCCGCCCGGCTGGACCGACCGCTGTTTGAAGGTCCTTGAGAACTTCGAGCCGGTCATCGCCGACTATCACACGCTGCTCACTAGCAACGCGATCTTTGTAAAACGGACTGCGGGTGTCGGCGTCTTGTCGCGGGCGAACGCGATCTCCTACGGCACCAGCGGGCCGGTGCTCCGCGCCAGCGGCGTCGATTGGGACCTCCGCCGCGACGGCGAGGCGTGCTACACCCGGATGTACGACGGGTACGACTTCAAGGTCGTCTGCCAACGCGACGGCGCCTACGCCGCTCCGCCGAGCGCGCCGGCGCCCCCTTACGACGCGGTCCTCGGCGATTGTTGGCATCGGTTCTATGTGCGGATGCTCGAGGTGGTCGAGTCGATCTGGCTCGTGCGTCAGGCGATCGACCGCTACCACTCGACCGACAACGACCTGCCCCGCGACCACGGCGTGCCTTTCAAGCTCACCGACAAATTGCCGGCGGGCGAGGCGTACCTCGAGACCGAGTCGCCCCGCGGGCAGATGGGCTTTTACCTGGTGAGCCTCGGCGGCACGCCGATCCCGTGGCGGACGCGGGCCCGCAGCAGCTGCTTCAGCAACCTGTCGACAATCGGCGAAATCGGCCGCGGCTGCCTGATCGCCGACATCCCCGCGATCGTCGGCTCGCTCGACATCGTGATGGGCGAGATCGACCGGTAGCCCCCGCTGAACCAGCCCCAACGCTGTACCGGCACTACAGAAGAGACCTGAGCCGGGGGCGCGAGCCCTCGGAGCTGCGCCGGCTACCCACTTCACTCCGAGGGCTCGCGCCCCCGGCTCAGGGTCCGTCGGTTGGCGATTCGACGGTGCGTCGTTAGCTTTAAGGGCGCTTGCTCAATACCTGCCTGGAAAGGAGTCCCCGATGCCCGCTGTCGCCGAAGAACAGATCCTGGTCGTCCCCGCCGAGGTGCTCGATGAGTTGGGCCGCTTCCAGGGCTTTTCGGCCGACGTCGACCGGTACCTCCAGCCGCTGCTGCGGTGCGAACGGCTCGCTTACAAGCCGCGTGGAGCCATGGAAGAGGACCCGTCCTTCAAGCAATTGATCCCTTACGTGCTCATGGAGCACACCGACGCCGACGGCGTCGTGACGGTGTTCTCCTACACCCGTGGCGGTGGCGGGGGCGAGAAGCGGCTACACGCCAAGCGGAGCGTCGGCGTCGGCGGCCACATTTCGACCGAGGACGCGTCCCACGACGACGCCTGCGCGGACGAAGGGCTCTATCGCCGTGGCCTTGAGCGTGAGCTTTCTGAGGAGGTCCGCATCGAGTCGGCCTTCACCGAGCGGCTGGTGGGGCTGATCAACGACGACGAAACCGCCGTTGGCCGGGTTCATCTGGGCGTGGTCCACGTCTTTGAGCTGCAGGAACCCCGCGTCTCGTCGGCCGAGGCGGACCTTGCCGAAGGGCGGTTCTTGCCCGCCGAGCAACTCGTCGCGGAGATCGACGCCTACGAGTCGTGGTCGCAGATCGCGATCCGGGCGCGCTACGGCGCCGGCGGTTAGGCTGGAGGGCAGGTCCCGCTGCCTACCGAGACTCCCGAGATGATCTACCTTGACAACCACGCCACGACGCGCGTCGATCCTCGAGTTGTCGAGGCGATGCTGCCGTGGTTCACCGAGGAGTACGGCAACCCGGGGAGCGTGGTCCATCCCTTCGGCGAGGCGGCCCGTGAAGCGGTCGCCGAGAGCCGCTCGACGATTGCCGCCGTGATCGACGCCGATCCCGAGGAGATCGTCTTCACGAGCGGCGCCACCGAGAGCAACAACCTGGCGATCCGAGGCGTGGTCGAACGGCCCCGCCAGCGGGGCGACCACTTGGTGAGCGTCGCGACCGAGCACCGGGCGGTGCTTGACCCGCTCAACAAGCTCCGCCAGCGTGGCTATGCCGTGACGCTGCTCGGCGTCGAATCGCACGGCTCGCCTCGGGCCGGCCGTCTCGACCCACAGCAGGTGGCCGACGCCCTCACCGATAAGACGTGCCTCGTCTCGGTGATGTTGGCCAACAACGAGATTGGCGTCCTTCAGCCGATCCGCGAAGTCGCCGAAGCCTGCCGCGAGCGCGGCGTGCTGCTGCACTGCGACGCGACCCAGGCGGTTGGCAAACGGCCGGTTTCGGTCCGCGACCTCGGCGTCGACTTGATGAGTTTCACCGCCCACAAGCTGTACGGGCCAAAAGGAATCGGCGCCCTCTACGTGCGCCGGAGCAACCCCATTGTCCGGCTCGAAGGCCAAATCAATGGCGGCGGCCAAGAGCGGGGTCGGCGGAGCGGCACCCTCAACGTCCCGGGCATTGTCGGGTTCGCCAAGGCGGTTTCGCTGTGCCAAGCGGAGCAACCGGCCGAGGCGGAGCGGCTCGGCGGTCTCCGCGACCAGTTGTTTAGCCGGCTGCGGGATGGAATCGCGGGCCTCGCCTTGGTGGGGCCCGGCCTCGACACGGTCGACGCCTCGGGCCAGCCGTTGCGGCTGGCCCACAACCTGAACGTGTCGCTGCCCGGGATCGACGGCGAGACGCTCATGCTGCAGACGCCTGAGATTGCCCTGAGCAGCGGGGCGGCATGCTCGGCGTCGGACCCCGAGCCGAGCCACGTGCTGCAGGCCCTGGGGATGTCGCCCGACGAGGCCCGCTGCACGCTGCGGATCGGCCTAGGGCGGTTTACGACGGCTGGAGAGGTAGAGGCCGCCGCCGATCGGATCGTCGCGGCGGCGACGGCGCTGCGTGGGCTAAGCTCTCGGTAGAGCCCCCCCGCCCGCAGATCGCTGGCGATTGCCCCCCCGCCTGCGATCGACTCCAATCGTCCCATGCTGCGAATCCTGCTCACCGCGTTCCGGCCGTTCGACGACTGGGACCAGAACGCCAGTTGGCTGGCCCTGCAGGCGCTGACGCGCGACCTGCCGCCGCAACTCTCCGAGGCGGTCGAGATCACGACGCGTCTATACCCCGTCGATTACAAAGAGCTACGGCCCCGTCTAGCGATGGACCTCCAGGCGTCTTACGACGTCGTGCTCCTTATCGGCCAAGCGGCCGGCTCGGCGGCGGTGCGGCTCGAGCAGTTCGCCCTCAACGCCTGCCGCCAACGTGGCGACACGCCGGAGACGGTGCGAAGTCTCGAAGCAGAGGGCCCACCGGCTTACCGCAGTGACTTGCCGCTGGGCGATTGGACCCGTCGGTTACGCGAATGCGGCGTCCCGACGGAACTGTCGCTGCATGCGGGCGACTACCTCTGCAATGCGGCGATGTACTGGTCGCACTACCTGCTCGAGTCGGCAGGCCGGCGCCCGCTCGTCGCGTTCGTTCACTTGCCGCTCGATGTCTCGCAGACGGCGCGCCTCGAACGGCCCCTGCCGAGCCTGCCCAGCGAGATCAGCGCGCACGCCCTCCGGCTGCTGGTCACTTGGGCCGCCGAGACCGTCTCACCGTCGGCTGCGATTGTCTCGGCGATTCCGGCAAAGCGAGGCGAAGCGTGAGCAAGTTTGCTGTGCTCGTACTCGCTGCGGGACGGAGTTCCCGTTTCGGCGACGCCACCGACAAGAAACCGTTCGTGACGCTCGATGGCCGGGCCGTGTGGATGCACTCGGTCGAGCGGTTCGTCGCCCGCACCGACGTCTGCCAGACGATTGTGGTGGTTTCGTCCGAAGACCGCGAGGATTTCCATCGCAACTTTGGCGCGAACCTGCTGTTCATGGGCGCTGACCTTTGCGAAGGGGGCGCCGAGCGGGCCGACTCGGTCCGGGCGGGGCTCGCCAAGGTCTCAGGCGACGCGACACACATTGCCATCCACGACGCGGCCCGGCCGCTGGTGACCGTCGACGAGGTCGATCGCGTCTTCGCCGCCGCCGTCGAGACCGGCGCCGCGATCCTCGCCACACCGGTCACCGCCACGCTGAAACGGGTCGCCGACAACCGAGTCACCGAGACAGCGCCGCGTGACGGGCTGTGGGCCGCCCAAACGCCCCAGGCGTTCGAGCTGGGCCTGTTCCGCCGAGCGGTCGCCGCCGCCGAAGGCGCCGTCGTGACCGACGACGCCCAACTGATCGAACGGCTCGGCGAGCCGGTCGCGATCGTCGAGGGCTCGCCGCAAAACCTCAAAATCACGACACAAGACGACCTGAAGCTCGCCGCCGCGATCTTCGCCGACAAGACGCGCTCGGCTGCAAAAAAGCCGGGTCGGTTAGTCGAGGACGATGATTTCTGGTCGTGACCAGTCCCGAGAGGCGATTGCTCGACGGGACGAAGGGAGCGGATCGACACCGATCGGTTGAGGGCTCAAAATCAGCGGCCAGCCGCTGCCGCCTCGGCGTCGTATCGCGTTCCTTTCTTCTGTTGAGACTATGGACTTCTTCGCCGACCTCCAGGCTCGTGGCCTCGTCCACCAAGCGACCGACCCGAAGCTCGGCGAGTGGCTCGCCGCGAAGCCTCGGACCGTTTACGCCGGTTTCGATCCCACGGCCGACAGCCTGCACGTCGGCAGTTTGCTGGGACTGATTGTGCTGCGGCGCTACCAGAAGGCGGGCCACCGGCCGATCGCGGTCGTGGGCGGCGCGACCGGCATGATCGGCGACCCGAGCGGCAAGAGCGCCGAGCGCAAACTGCTCGACAAGGAGACGCTCGAGCGAAACGTCGACGGTCTCGCCCGACAGATGCGGCGGTTCCTCGACTTCGACCCCGCCGTCACGCACAACGGGCAGGGGCCCGCGCTGGTCGCCAACAACCATGACTGGACCGGCGGTTGGAGTTACCTCGAGTTCTTGCGCGACATCGGCAAGAACTTCCCGGTCAACGTCATGCTCGGCAAGGACTCGGTGAAGAGCCGCTTGGGCGGAGACGCCGGGATGAGCTACACCGAGTTCAGCTACATGCTGCTGCAGGCGTACGACTTCGTTTACCTCGCCGAAGAGTACGGCTGTGAGCTCCAGGCCGGCGGCAGCGACCAGTGGGGCAACATCACTGCCGGGATCGACCTGGCCCGCCGGATGCACTCGCGGCAAGTCTATGGCATGACGTGGCCGCTGCTCACCAAGAGCGACGGCACGAAGATGGGCAAGACCGAGTCGGGCGCCATCTGGCTCGACGCCGATCGCACCAGCCCGTACGAATTCTTCCAGTACTGGGTGAACACCGACGACGCCGACGTAGGGGGCTGCCTGCGGATGCTCACGGAGCTGTCGCACGAAGAAATCGCCTCGCTCGACGCGGCCCGCTCGGAAAACGCCTCAGCAAGAGAGAGCCAGAAACGGCTCGCCGAGGAGCTGACACGGCTGGTGCACGGCGACGCGGGGCTCGCCACCGCCCAGCAGGCGACGGAAATCTTCTTCGGCGCCGAGATCGACGGCCTCGACGACCGCACGCTGGGGCAGATCTTCGCCGACGTGCCGGCTGGCGAAATGCCCAAGTCGCAGCTGGCCGGCGAGGGACTGGCGATCGTCGACGCCCTGGTCGCCGCCGGGCTCGCCAAGAGCAAGGGAGACGCCCGCCGCACGGTCGAGCAGGGGGGGGCATACGTCAACAATCGCCGTGTTGACGGACTCGACCGCACGCTCACCGCGGCCGATTTAGCGAGCGAGTCGGTCATCGTCCTCCGCAGCGGGCGGAAGAAATACGCGTTGCTGCGGATGGTGTAGCCGCGGGTCGCTTGTAAGCCCGCCCCGGCCCCGCGTATAGTGTGAGGCTCGGCGAGGCCGCCTTAACCGATCGATAACATTAGGCGCCCAACCGACTTACAGCTCGCTACCCGCCACCGCTCATCCACCGAGGAACTCGGATGTCAGGCACCTCGCCAGGCACTGCCGTCATCGAGACCCGCGCCCTTTCGAAGGTCTATCGAGACTTTTGGGGCCGGCAAAAGGTCCGTGCTCTGAAGGCGCTCGATCTGGAGGTCTACCAGGGCGAGATCTTCGGCCTGCTCGGGCCCAACGGCTCCGGCAAGTCGACGACGATCAAGCTCTTGCTGGGCTTGCTCTTCCCGACCGACGGCCAGGCGCTCGTCTTCGGCAAAGAGGCGACCGACGTCTCGAAGAACGAGCGGATCGGCTATCTCCCCGAGGAGTCGTACCTTTACAAGTTCCTCAACGCCGAGGAAACGCTCGACTTCTACGGCCGGCTCTTCGACATCCCGGCCGAAGTCCGCAAGGAGCGGATCGAGAAGCTGCTGAAGCTCGTCGGCATCGACCGGGCCCGCAAGCGACAGCTCCGCGAGTACTCCAAGGGCATGACGCGCCGTATCGGCCTCGCCCAAGCGCTGATCAACGACCCCGAGCTGATCCTCCTCGACGAGCCGACCAGCGGCCTCGACCCGATCGGCACGCGTGAGATGAAGGACATGATCCTCCAGCTCCGCGACCAAGGGAAAACCGTCGTCATGTGCAGCCACCTGCTGGCCGACGTGCAGGACGTCTGCGACCGGATCGCCATCCTCCACCAGGGGGAGCTCAAAGAGCTGGGCCGTGTCGACTCGTTGCTGACCGTCGAGGACGTCACCCAGGTGCGGGCCCGCAACCTGAGCGACGACTGCAAGAACGAGCTGCGGGACGTCATTCAGCGGCACGGCGGCGATCTGTTAGAGATGGACAACCCGACAACGACGCTCGAGGACCTCTTCCTCTCGATCGTCCGCGACAGCGAGGAGCGGCCCGGCCGCCGGGTCGTCGGTCCTCAATCAACCGCGGGAGGCGACACCCCCGCCCCCCCCGCTACGGCGAACTGACGCCCCGTTGTCTCACGGTGAACTGATCCCCAGTCGGCTGACCGCCGACAGCCGATAGCTGGCAGCCCCTCCCCATGGTCGTCGAGAACGAAGTCCTCCCCTACCTACAGTGGCTCTGGCGTGGCGACGGCGCCTCGTTTGTCGACGGCAAGGGCGCGCTTGTTCAGTTTGCGATTATCGCGCTGACGATCTTCGTCCTCGGGCTGGTGGGCGGTTTCCTCGTGGCCCTCGTGCGGCAAGGCCCCGTCCGGGCGGGCGAGATCACCTACCGGACGCTGGTGGGCGGCTTCGGCGACCTGTTCCGGCTGTCGTTCCGCCGGATCGCCGCGCTCGCATCGCTGGCGATCAAGGAGTCGCTCCGCCGCCGGGTGTGGGTCGCCCTGGTCGTGTTCGCGATGATCTTGCTCTTTGCGAGCTGGTACCTGGGCGTCAACAACCGCGAGCCGGCCCGTCTCTACCTGAGCTTCGTCACCGCGGCGACCAGCTACCTGATGCTGTTGCTGTCACTGGTGCTGGCGGCGTTCAGCCTGCCGACCGACATCAAGAACAAGACCCTCTACACCGTCACGACCAAGCCGGTTCGCTCCGGCGACATCGTCCTCGGACGGATCTTAGGCTTTACCGTTCTCGGCACCGCGCTGCTGGCGATCATGGCGGCGGCGAGCTGGTTCTTCGTCAACGGCGCGCTCGCCCATACGCACACGGTTGATACGCGGTCGCTCGAAGCGATCCGCGGCGCCGACGGCGAGACGATCGGCAAAGAGGGCGAGACCTCGCGCGACGCCTTCCACACCCACCCCTTCAGCGTGGACGCCGAAGGTTACGGTTTCACCGATCAGGTGAGCGAGCACTCGCACGCCCTCACAGCGGATGGCGACGCGATCGTCGTCGGCCCGGCGGAAGGCTACCTGCGGGCCCGGGTGCCGCTGCGGGGCAAGATCAGCTTCCTGAACCCCCAAGGCGTGCCGGTCGCCAAGGGCATCAGCGTCGGCAACGAGTGGTCCTACCGCAGCTTCATCCAGGGCTCGACCCAGGCGGCGGCGGTCTGGACCTTCGACGGCGTTAACGAGTCGACCTTGATGGAGTACGAGGACGGCTCGAAGTACCTGCCGGTCGCCGCCATCGTCCGCGTCTACCGCTCTTACAAGGGGATCATCGAGCAGGCGATCCAGGGGAGCATCCAGCTCCGCAATCCCGAGACAGGCGTCAAGTCGACGCTGCGGGTCTTCCCGGCGAAGGACTTCGCGATTGACTCGTTCGAATTCGCCAACGAGCAGACCGACACCGACCAAAACGACATCACGATCCTCGACGACCTCGTCACGGAGGACGGCCGGATCGAGGTGATCATCCAGTGCCTCGACCGCGGCCAGTACTTCGGCTTCGCCCAGGCGGATTGCTTTATCCGGCTGCCCGAGGGTTCGCCGCTCTGGAACTTCGTGAAAGGCTTCCTCTCGATCTGGATGCAGATGGTGATCGTCATCGCCGTGGCGGTGATGATGAGCACGTTCCTCAGCGGCCCGATCGCGATGGTGACCGCCATCACCTTTATCGTGCTCGGCTTCTTCCGGACCTTCTTCCTGCAGATCGCCTTGGGCGAATCCTACGGCGGCGGACCGGTCGAGTCCCTGGTGCGGCTCGTGACGCAGATGAACGTGATGAGTCCCTTCGAACGGACCCCCTCGGTCGACGCCATGAAGGCGATTGACGGCGTTCTCAAGGGGGCGATGCGGGCCGTCTCGAACGTGCTGCCCGACTTCAGCACCTACCTCGACCGGGTGCGTTACGTGGCCGAGGGCTTCTCGATCCCGACCGACGCGGTCCTGCACGACCTGACCGTTAGCCTCGCCTACGTCGTCGGCATGGCGATCGTCGGTTATTTCTGCCTGCGAACCCGCGAAGTCGCTAAGTCGTAAGCAAGTAGACGCCCTAACTTTTCCGCTCGTCCGCCCGATCTCGCGACCTCCGTTATGAACCGACGCAGCAGCTTCTATCGCAAAGTCACCTACGGCGTGGTGATCGCTGCGCTCCTGTTCCCGCTGTCGCTGCTGAGCGCGCCGGCGACGGTCGACTCGAAGGGGGGCAAGCTTGCCCAGCTTCGCGCCGAGAACGGCCTCAGCCAAGCCGGCTTGGGCGAGATCGACCCCGCTAGCGAGACGATCAAGCTGGCGACGCTCGGCCTGCGGGGCTTGGCCGTGCAGTTCCTCTGGAACAACGCCAACCACTACAAGAAGGTCGAGGACTGGACCAACCTCACCGCGACCCTCGAGCAGCTCGCGAAGCTCCAGCCGAACTTCATCACGTTCTGGAAGTTCCAAAGTTGGAACCTCAGCTACAACGTCTCGGTCGAGTTCGACGACTATCACGACCGCTACTACTGGGTCCGCCGCGGCATCCAGTTCCTCGAAGAGGGGCTTAATTACAACCGCGACAATCCGACGCTCCAATGGGAGCACGGCTGGGTCCTCGGCCAGAAGATCGGTCGCGCCGACGAGAAGGTGCAGTACCGCCGCCTCTTTAAGACCGACGACGAATACCACCCGGTCGACCGTCCGCCCGCGGAGCGCGACAACTGGTTGGTCAGCAAGAAGGCGTACCTCGACAGCGTCCGCTCGGTCGACGAACTGGGCAAGAGTCTCGGGAAGAAGAGCCCCGCGATCTTCTATTCCAGCGCGCCGAAGTCGCAGATGAACTACGCCGAGGCGATCGAGGACGAAGGCCTCTTCGACACGGCGGTCGCCGCCTGGAAGCTCGCCGGCCAAGATTGGCGCGAGTTCGGCAACATCCCCATCGAGCACTCGACCGGCAAGATCCTGGTCTTTAACGACGAGGAGTACCTGCAGGGTGAGGTCGAGCGGCTGCGCGCCGAACTCGAAGGGATCGCCGACGGGCTCCGCGCGGAGGTCGAAGCGGAAGCCCGCGCCCAACTCACCGAAGAGCAGAAGGTCGCCTCTGAGACGGATCCTAGCAAGCTGACCGAGGAGCAGACCGAAGCCTATTACGAGGCCAAGCAGATCCTGGAGGTGACGCCCGCCAAGCTCGCCGCGAAGGCGGCCGAGCTAGCGCCCGAGAAGGCCCGCGAAGCCAAGGAAATCGCCGCGGAGCTGATGGAGAAAGAGCTGCTCACCCGCTACATCCACAACTACAAAGACACCACGAACTACGACTATTGGGCGCTGCGTTGTGCGTTCGAGCAGTCGAAGCCCGCCGTCGCGGCGCGGTCGCTGCTCTATCGGGCGCGGCGTCAGTTCCTCGAGGAGGCCGACCCGGTCGCTGCGAAGGCCCTCTACGAAGAGGCGTTCGACCGCTGGGCCGAGGTCTTCGAAGAGTTCCCCAAGCTGAAGGACGGCGAGGGGAC
Organism: Botrimarina colliarenosi; assembly: GCF_007859955.1. Classification (GTDB taxonomy): domain Bacteria; phylum Planctomycetota; class Planctomycetia; order Pirellulales; family Lacipirellulaceae; genus Botrimarina; species Botrimarina colliarenosi. Next base: position 272,966 of record NZ_SJPR01000004.1, on the reverse strand, counting down.
AACCGGCGACGACGTGATGGTCTTCATCACCGAGTACAACGACGTGCTCGAGCAACTTGACGAAGAGGTCCCCGAGGACTTCCCCCTCTGGGAGATCATCGAGAACTTTGACAGCGAACAGGTCTTCCAGCTGCAGCTCAGGGAACGTCGCCAGAGGCTCGGGGCCATCGAGCAAGAAGACGCTGCCGAGTCGGTCGATCCCTCCACGCAATCCGTCGATCCAGAGGCGTCGGACGATGGCGCCGAGCAAGCCGACCAAGATGACGCGGCCGAAGCGGACGAGGTCGATTAACCACAAAGGAACCGAGGAGTGCTATGAAGGGAATCGATCCCTTGGTTCCGTCGTTCCTTAGTGGTTCGCCTTCTTAGAGCCACTGCCGGCTGTGCTAGCACGGCGAAGCGGCCTTCTCTCGCCAATTCTGTCAGGCGACGGCGACCCCCGCGACGATACCGGAAAGGACTCTGTCTTTTCGGTTGACCTTGCGGGAGATAACGCCGTGCGAATTCCGTCGACCCGAGCCGCCACGATGCTGGCGCTCGTGCTCTGCACGCTGGCGCTCGTGCTCTGCGCTGGCGCTACGCTGGCGTCGTCGCCGGCCGAGAGGCTGGTGCTGCGGATGCGCGGCGCGGAAGCCGACGACAACCGCCCGACGGTCGTCACGGCGGTCGCGATTTCTGGCGACGGACAGCGGATCGCCGCCGGCGGAGACGACCACCACGTCCGCATCTGGAACGCCGCCGATGGCGTCGCGCTCAACAACCTGACCGCCCACGGCGATTGGGTCCGCGGGGCCCGCTTCGCCGCCGACGGCCGCCGGCTCGCGACGGTGTCGGCCGACCATACGGTCTGCCTCTGGAGCCTCGGCGTTGGTTCGCCCGAGTTGGTCGTACGCCGACTGGCTGGCGGCGCGCTGCAAGCGGTCGCTTGGCGCCCGGACGGGCAGGCGGTCGCCACCGCTGGGTTCGGTGATTCGCTGCGGGTGTTCGACCTCGACGCGGCGGACGACGCGGCGCCGGAAGAGCAGGGCTGCGCCTGCGAAGACACCCGGGCGGTGGCGTTCTCACCGGACGGTCGCTGGGTCGCCGCGGCGGGCCGCAACGGGGTCGTGCGGATGTGGGATCAGGTGGCGTCGGGCGGACCACGCGACTTGCCGAGCGATGGCCGCCGCGTCCGCGCGCTGGCGTTCTCGCCGGACGGAGAGACGCTCGCCGCCGGCGGCGACAGCCCCGCGGTGCGGCTCTGGCGTCGCGACCGAGACGGCTTCGGCGGCGTCCCGGACGAACTGCTGGTCCGGCCCGGCAAGGTCCACTCGTTGGCGTTTCTTGACGAGCGGGTGCTAGCGGTCGGCGACACGCAGAACGAAATCACGCTGTGGGACGCCGAGACCCGGGCCGAGCGGACCGTGCTCCGGGGCCACACCGGGACGGTGGCGGCGCTGGCGGTCAGCGACGATGGCCGTCGACTCGTGTCGGGCTCATTTGATACGACGGTCCGGGTCTGGGACCTCGACCCCGCCAATCTGCCCGTCGCGACGACCGCCGCCAAAACGGCGCCAAAAACACGCTGAAGTCGGTCCCTCGGCAAGGACGCCGAGCCCGCACCAGAAACAACCGTACTCACCGCCGGTTTCAAGGACGAAAACCCGTGGGACTATTCACCAAGCTACTCGGCCGCCCCTCGCGTCAGGCGCTACGCGCCCCCCGACGCACGCGCTTCGAGCAGGTGGAGGACCGCCGTATGATGGCGGCCGACGTGCTGCTGGGCTCGGTCTACTTCGAGGAGGCCACCGGTGACGACAGCCGCCCCGACACGATCCAGGTGTCGTTCGTCGGCGGCGCCGCGGGGACGACGCTCGACCGCCTCGTCATCGACGGCGACAAGCTGGGCGACGGCCTGACCGCCGGCGACATCTTCTTCGACACCCTGCCGGCGACCCCGGGCTCGTTCGGCTCGGTCGGCTACGCGGAGGTCGAGAGCGACGGCTTCACGGTGACCAGCGTCGAGGTGCTCGACGGCGGCATGACGATCGTCTTCAACTTCAGCGGCTTCGAGGCGGGCGAGAAGCTGGTCTTCTCGATCGACGTCGACGAGTGGGGCGTCACCAAGCTCGGCCCGAACCCGAACCCGCTCGCCGAGGGCGCCGAGTTCGAAGGGACGACCCTCACCGGCGACTTCAGCGCGCCGGGCTTTGTCGATCTGACGATGGAGGCGTTGTACTTCGACGCGTTCGACGCCAACTTCGCCGCCGAGGAGGCCGCCGCCGGGGCGACGCTTAGCAGGCTACCCAACGACGCCTACGACACGAGCGTCAACTACGTCGACCGCACCGCCGGCGCCGTCGCGCGGGCGCAGCAGGTCGAGCTTGCGCGGATCTCGGGCTACGTCTACCACGACCGCGACGACGACGGCGCCCGTGACGCCGGCGAAGAGGCGATCTCTGGCGTGACGGTCGAGCTGCTCGACGCCGCGGGGCAGGGGACCGGCGTCTACACGACCACCAACGCCCAAGGCTACTACGAGTTCCGCGACTTGGTCGCTGGCACGTACGGCGTCCGCGAGACGCAGCCCACCGGCTGGTTCGACGGCAAGGACACGATCGGCTCGAACGGCGGCGCCGTCGCCAACGACCTGCTGAGCGGCGCCGTCCTCAACTGGGGCGACCGCGCGGTCAACTACAACTTCGGCGAGCTGCTGGCCGGTTCGATCGCGGGCCGTGTCACCGGCCACAACCGTCCCGACTGCGACCCGGACGATCCCGACTTTGTCATTGAAGGCGTTACGATTCAGCTGCTCTCGCCTCAAGGCGTGGTGCTGCAGACGACCACGACCGACGAGGAAGGCCGCTACTCGTTTACCGGCTTGCGTCCCGGCGAATACCAAGTCCGCGAACTGCAGCCGACCGGCTGGTACGACGGCGACGAGCACGTCGGCTCGGCGGGCGGCGTGGTCTCGAGCGACGACCTGATCTCCGGCATCGCCATCGGGTCGGACGAGGACGCCGTCGAGTACGACTTCTGCGAGCACGTCGGCGCGATGCTCTCGGGCTACGTCTATCACGACCGCTCGAACGACGGCTCGCGCGACCCGGGCGAGGAGCCGATCGCCGGCGTGACGGTCAAATTGCTCCGCGCCGACGGGACGGACACCGGCCTCCGGGCGGTGACCGACTCCACGGGCCTCTACAAGTTCAACAACCTCGACCGCGGCACGTACTGTGTCATGGAGGTCCATCCCGAAAACTGGATCGACGGCCTCGACACGGCCGGCACGCTCGGCGGCGACGCGACCAATCCGGGCGACATGATCTGCGAGATCACGCTCGACTTCGGCGACGACGCCCGCGAGTACAACTTCGGCGAATTGCAGCCCGGCTCCATCGCGGGCCGAGTGACGGGGCACAACACGCCCGACTGCGACCCGGACGACCCCGACTTCGTGATCCCGAACGTCACGATCCAACTGCTCGACGCGCAGGGGAACCTCCTGCGGACGACCCAGACCAATGCGGCGGGCGAGTACAAGTTCGACAACCTGCCGCCCGGCGTTTACCAGGTTCGTGAGCTGCAGCCCGCGGGCTACTACGACGGCGACGAGCACATTGGCTCGGTGGGTGGCGTCTTGGCAACCAACGACGTGATCGCCTCGATCGACCTCGGCTCGGACATCGACGCGGTCCGTTACGACTTTTGCGAGCACGTCGGCGCTAGCCTCTCGGGCTACGTCTATCACGACCAGTCGGACGACGGCGTGAAGGACGCGAGCGAGGACCCGATCGCGGGGGTGACGCTCGAACTGCTCGATGCGGCGGGGCAAGGGACCGGCGTTTTTGCGACGACCGACGCGCTGGGCTACTACGAGTTCACGAACCTCGACGCGGGGACCTACGGCGTCCGCGAGACGCAGCCCGCCGGCTGGTTCGACGGCAAGGACACGATCGGCTCGAAGGGGGGCGCGGTCGCCAACGACCTGCTGACCGGCGCGGTGCTGCAGTACGGCGACAACGCGGTCAACTACAACTTCGGCGAGCTGCTGGCCGGGTCGATCGCCGGGCGCGTGCACGCCTCGACCGACGGCGACTGCAGCTTCGATGACCCGGAGATCTTGCTGTCGGGCGTGACGATTCAGCTGCTGTCGCCGCAGGGCGCGGTGCTGCAGACCACGACGACCGACTCGCTGGGCCGCTATTCGTTCACCGGCCTGAAGCCGGGCGAGTACCAGGTGCGCGAGCTGCAGCCGACCGGCTACTACGACGGCGATGAGCACGTCGGCACCGCCGGCGGCGTCGCGACCGACGACCTGCTGTCGAACGTCGTGATCGGCTCGGACGTCCACGCCACCGAGTACGACTTCTGCGAGCATGTCGGCGTTAACTTGTCGGGCTACGTCTACCACGACCGCAGCAACGACGGCGTCCGCGATCCGGGCGAAGAGCCGATCCCGCAGGTGACTCTCAAGCTGCTCCGTGGCGATGGCACGGACACCGGCCTGCGGGCGGTGACCGACAGCCGCGGCTTCTATCAGTTCACGAACCTCGACGCGGGCACTTACTGCGTCATGGAGGTTCAGCCGACCGGCTGGCTCGACGGCCTCGATACGGCCGGCACCGAGGGGGGCGACGCGACCAACCCGGGCGATATGATCTGTGAGATCACGCTCGAGTTTGGCGACGACGCCCGTGAGTACAACTTCGGCGAGCTGCTGCCCGGCTCGATCGCGGGCCGCGTCACCAGCTCGCCCACCGGCGACTGCATGGACGGCAGCCCGCAGACGCCGATCCTGGGAGTCGTGATCCAGCTGCTCGACGCCAGTGGCGCCGTGATCCGCACGACGACAACCGACGCGTCTGGCGCTTATCGCTTCGACAATCTCGCGCCGGGCGTCTACTCGGTCCGCGAGGTGCAGCCAGCGGGTTACTTCGACGGCGTCGAGATGGCGGGGTCGGTCGGCGGCGTCGTCACAAACGACCTTGTAAGCCAGATCACGATTGGCTCGGACATCCATGGCGTCCATTACGACTTCTGCGAGGCCCCTCCGGCGGCGCTGTCGGGCTACGTCTTCGTAGACGGCGGCGCGATCCTGTCGAACAACGGCGCCCTGCCGGACAGTATCTACAACCTGAAGGACGGCCAGCGGACCGCTGACGATACGCCACTGGCGGGCGTTGTGGTGCGGCTCGTTAACGGGACGACGGGCGCCCCGCTCTATCAGCTCAAGCCGGGCGAGACCGAGCTCGACGCGCCGCTTGGCGCCGCCTTGATCGTCGCTTTGCCGGGGACCTACACCGACGGGGTTTTCGAGACCGTCACCGACGCCAACGGCTACTACGAGTTCCTCGGGCTGCCGGCCGGTTCGTACGGCGTTGTCGAGGTGCAGCCGAGCGGCTTCCTCGACGGCCTCGACACGGCGGGGACCACCGGCGGCGACGCCCGCAACCCGACCGACCCCAGCGTGCCGCAGAATCCGATCCCGTTTGGGCTCGATTATGGCGACGACTTTATCGCGCGGATCGACATCACCGCCGGCGATTTCTCTCGAGAAAACAACTTCAGCGAGGTGACGACCTACCGTGGTTGGCTCCCGCCCGACACACCGACGCCCGAGCCGCCCTACACCCCGCCGACAGCGCTGACGCCCGGCACGCCGTTGCCACTACGGCCCTTGCCGCCGCCGCCACGGCCGGGCGAAGAGATCTACGGCGGCTCAAGCCAGGCGGTCGGCTACACGTGGCACCTTAGCGTCGTCAACGCGGGCCAGCCCCGCGCGTACGCTTCGGAGAACACCCCGATGCGGTTTGCGTCGCAATCGACGGACGACCTCTGGCAGGGCTCCGAGCGGAGCGAGTCGCAACTCAGCCAGGCCAAGTGGCGGCTGCTTGCCAACGACGTCGAGGGGACCGAACTGAGCGACCTGCTCTTCGGCTTAGAGGATGCGATCCCCGTGGCGGGCGATTGGGACGGCGACGGCGTCACCGATGTCGGCGTCTTTATCGACGGCGACTGGTACCTCGACCTCGACGGCGATGGCCGGTGGGGCGTCGGCGACCTGTGGGCGCAGCTCGGTTCGCGGGACGACCTGCCGGTCACCGGTGACTGGGACGGCGACGGCAAGACCGACATCGGCATCTACGGCCCCGCTTGGCCCCGCGACCCGCACGCGATCGAGCGCGAGCCCGGCATGCCCGACGTCGCCAACTACCCTGGATCGCACGCCGATCTCGCGAAGAACATGCCGCCGACGCAAGAGAACGCCACCAGCGGCGCCCGCTTACTGGCGCGACTCCGTGAGAAGATTCAGGGCCGGCGCGCCGACCTGATCGACCACGTCTTCCACTACGGCGCCCCGGGTGACGCCCCGGTGGTCGGCGACTGGAACGGCGACGGCGTCCGCACGATCGGCGTCTTCCGCGATGGCTCGTGGAACCTCGACACGAACGGCGACGGCCGGCTCGACGAGCACGACCGCGCGGTCACGCTCGGCCAGGCGGGCGACACCCCGTTGGTGGGCGACTTCAACGGCGACGGCGTCGACGACCTGGGCGTCTATCGCCACGGCCGCTGGCTGGTCGACGCGGACGGCGATGGCGAGCTCGAAGAGATGGAGCTCGCAGCGACCGACCAGGCGCTCGCCGACGGAACGGACGGCAAGCCGGTCGTGGGCGACTGGGACGGCGACGGCCGCGACGAGCCGGCGCTCTACAGCCCGGCCGAGGGCGCTGGTGCGGAGGGCCCGGAGGTGCGCGTGTCGCTCCGCAAAGCGGGGTGAAAGTTGGCGGGGGGGCGCACTCCGCTTACTACGTGCGCGGCTCTAAACAACTTCGCTGACAAATCGGCATAGAGCCGCGCACGAAGTAAGCGGAGAGAGCCCGACTGCGCCGCCGCGTTCAACTCGCCTTCAACTGCGTCAGCTCCGCCTTCAGCGATCCGATCTCGCGCTCGAGCTGGGCGACCTCGTCGGGGTCGTCCATCTGCTGCTTGGCGCCGTTGAGCTGTTGCTGCAAGGTGTCGAGCTTCTTGCGGATGACTTCAACGCGTTTCTTGGCTTTCTTATCCATGCGGCGCCTCCGGGCGGCTTATTCAGGGTCGACAATGAGGGGGTCGCCGAACGCCGGCGCTTCGTCCATCAAGGGCGTCGCGACGCGGGCGTCGGGCAGGTCGCGGAACGACCGGAGCATCGCCCCCGTGACATAGGTCGCCAGGCACAGGACCAGCGCCACGTTGAGCCACAGCTTCAAGGAACCCCGCATGCGTTCCGCCAATGAGGTTTTGCCGGCGACGAGGGCCATGATCACCATGACGCCCAGCGCGAGCAAGAACTTCACACCGAACAACGGATGGTAGAGCGCCGGCAGGTTCTCGTAGGCGCCCACGACGAAGATCAGGTTGTAGAAACCGCTGAGCAGGAGCAGCCCGGTGCAGGCCGCGACGCAGCGGGCCCAGGTCTTGCGGCGATCGGCGAAGAGGGCGGCCTCGGCGCCGTCCGCGGGCGCTGCGGGGGCGAGCACAAACCGCAAGTAGATGAGCCCTCCCAGCAGCGTGCCGGCGCAGGTCGTGTGAACCACGCGTGAAAGCAGGCTGGCGAGGTAGCCGGCGTCGTAAGTCGGCGTCGCAGCGGCGAGGATCGCGGTGATATCCATAGAACGAGCTTCCGTCAGGCGAGGGGCGTGTGAGGGGATCGTAGGGCCCCCGAAGCCGAGCGTCCACGGCCCCCGGGGCGGCGTTTCATGACAGACCTAGCAATCGGAGCGACTGTTGTTTGTCGGTGACCTCGCCATCGAGCTGAGCCGCCCTCGCTTTCTGCAGCAGGGAGCCGAAATCAGGCCCGGGTCGTTTGCCGGCCGCGATCAGGTCGGCGCCGACCAGCAGGGGCGCCGGGTCCAATAAATCGGGCCGCCAGGCCAGGCGCTCCTCGCAGAAACGCTGCGCCGCGTCTTCGGCGCCGGCGGCGCGACGCAGGGAGACCAATGCCGGCCCCCCCTCAGCGGCGAGCAACGGCTGAACCTGCGACCAGGGCGACGACTCGGCTCCGTCTAGTCGGTCGTGATGCTCAACGAGCCAAGCGCCAAGGTCGATCTCTCTATTCGTCCAACGCAGCGAGCGCCCGACCTTTGCAACTTGAGCGGGCTCGGCCGCGTCGAGGAGCGTCGCCGCCAAGGCAAGCGGCGCCGAGGGGCTCTCAAGCCGCCCCAGTCGCTCTTCGGCGTCGGCGATCATTGCTTCACCCGCCGCGGCAAGTGGGGGCAACACCCACGGCAGCAGGCCCGTCGCCGTCAGCAGTCGCACCGCGCGCGGTGGGTCGGTCTCGGTCAGCATCCGCCGCACCTCGACGCCGATGCGTTCGGCGCTGACGTCGCGGATCGCCTCGGCGTGCCGGCGGATGGCGTCGGCGGTCTCCCGGTCGAGCGCAAAGCGGAGCGACGCCGCGAACCGTACCGCGCGGAGCATCCGCAGGCGGTCCTCGGCGAAGCGCTCGTCGGCGTCGCCGATCGCGCGCACGACGCCCGCCGCCAAGTCGACTTGGCCACCAACGAAGTCGATCACCAGCTCGGTCGTCGGATCGTAGAACATGCCGTTGATCGTGAAGTCACGCCGCTTGGCGTCTTCCTCGGCGCTGGTGAACTCGACCGAGTCGGGCCGGCGTCCGTCGCTGTAGCCGCCGTCGTTGCGGAACGTGGCGACTTCGATCGGATCGGCGTCCTTCGGGCCGAGCACGGTGATCACGCCAAACGCGGCGCCGACGGCCAAGGTGCGTCGCTTGCCGAATAACGCGCGAACCACGTCGGGCGGGGCGTCGGTAGCGACGTCGTAGTCCTTCGGCGTCTTGCCGAGGAGCTGGTCGCGGACGCACCCCCCCGCCCACAGCGCCTCGTGGCCCGCGTCGCGGAGGCGGCGGACCACCTCGACGGCGAAGTCGCGTTGCGGGGATTCAACGGTCACGGGCCAGTCCAGGCACAAGGTAGTCCGGTCACAAGGTAGTCACGGTCGCGGCTTGTCGGGCATCGGCGATGGCGCCCGAAATCGCTCCAACCGACGCGGCCCGGGCGGCGTCGTCCCACGTGATCGCGTGCGAGACACCAGGCGCCAGGAACACGAGCGTCAGCGACGCGGGGCGGGCGCCGGTCGCCGCCTCGATAGCGTGAGCATACACGGCCATCTGCAAGGCGTATTCCTTCGCCAGAGCAGGGACCCCCTTGGCGTCGACCGAGTTCGTTTTGTAATCGACCAAATGCCAGCCGCCCGCGGCGTCTTGGTAGAGGGCGTCCAAGTAGCCCCGAATCATGGCGGGATTCGCCGCGCTCGCCTCGGGGGGCCAGCGGAGCAGGAACTCCGTTTCACGATCGAGCCGGGCCGCCGACCGCATCGCCGCCCATTCGGGCGTCGCGATGAACCGCCGCACGAGCCGCTTCGCTTCGCGGGCGCCCTCTGGCGCCGCACGGCGCAGCTCGCGCGGCGCCAGCGCGTCGGACCAGCGGTCGATCGCACTCTCCCAGGAGTCGGCCGCCGGGTCGAGCCGTTCGATGACGGCATGCACGAGCGTCCCCAGCCGACGCGGATCGACGCCCTTGGCCGCCGTCGGTTCTTCGGAGGTCTCGCCGCTCGCTCCGCGGTGTAGTTTGCCCGAAAGCCGCGAGACGCTGAAAGTGACGAGGTCCTCGGGGAGGATCGCGATCGGGGCGGCGTCTCCCACCGGCGCCGCCGGCGTGGCGCCCGCGTCGAAGGCCTCGAGCGCGTGGTGCAACTGGCGGCGCGTGGTCTCTCCCCGTCCCGCGACCGCGGCTGGCGGTGGGACGACCTCAACCAACGGCGGAGCTGGCTCATCGTCGAGCAACTTGCCGGTCGTCAGGTCGAAGCGCTCGGCCAACCGTTTCAACCAGGGCCCTTCTAGTTTGATTTCGCCGTCGTAGCAACTCGACAGGATCAATCGATCCGCAGCGCGGGTGCAGGCGACGTAGAACAAGCGATCGCGTTCCTCCTCGTCGAGCGGCTTCTCGGTCGCCCGCCAGAAGTCGAGGCCGATCGGTGGGCCCTTTTCTTTGTCGTCATCGCGTCGTGGCGCTGGGCGCACCAACGGACCGAGCCGCGGGTCGAAGACCGCTTGGGCCGACTCGCTGCGGGTTCTCCGGTTGAGGTCGGGGAGCACCACCACGGGGAACTCGAGCCCCTTCGAGGCATGGACCGTCATCAGCCGCACGACGTCGGCGTCGCCTTCGGTCGTCGCGGCGAGCGCTTCCTTGGGGGGCGTGTTCACAAACTCGGTAAGCCGCGCCGTGAGGCCTCGTACTCCCGTCCCGGTGGCGTCCGATTGGCGGGCTTGCTCGTGGAGTTTCTCGAGGTTGGCCAACTTCCGCTCGCCGAGGAAATCGGCCAACAGCGTGGCGTCGTAGCTGGTCGCGTCCCATGCTTGGCGGAGCAACTCGGCGGCGCCGACGCGGTCCTTCTCACGCCGCAACCGCACGAGGGTGTCGCGGGCGTGGCGAGCGATCCGCTTCTCGTCGGCCGAGAGCTCGGGTGGCAGCGACCCCGCCGCCAGCCCCGCGTTGAGACCCCCCCGTTGCGCCAGCCAGAAGAGGGCGTTATCAGGCAGACCGAACATCGGGCTGCGGAGCACGCCGGCCAGGGCGATCTCGTCGCTCTCGCTGAGGAGCGTCCGCAGCAGGTTGAGAACGTCGTAGACCTCTTGCTGGGCGTAGAACGCGTGGCCGCCCACCAAGTAGTACTCAAGCCCCGCCTCACGCAGAGCCTGCTCGTACTCGGCGACGTCGCTCAACGCGCGGAGCAGGATGGTGAAGTCCCCCTGCCGCACGGGGCGGGCCGCGTCGGCGGCCTTGTCGTAGACGAGCGGCGCCCCTTCGTCGATCAGCTGCCGGATCCGCGCCGCGACGGTCGCCGCCTCGGCGCTCCGCTGCGCCGACACGCCTTGCTCTTCGGGCGGCGGAGTCCAGAGCATCTCAACGGCCGGCGCCGGGCCGACCTGCGGGCGGTTCGCCGACAGCTTGGCGTAACCCGCGACGAACAGCGGCTCGAACAACGTGTTGACAAAATCCAGCACCGCCGGCTGGCTGCGGAAGTTCTTCGAGAGGGTGAGCCGCCCCGCCTCGGGAGCGGCCGCTCGCAAATCTTGGAAGACCTGCGGCACGGCGCCGCGGAAGCGGTAGATCGATTGCTTGAAGTCGCCGACGAAAAATAGCGTCCGCTCGCCTTCGAGGCCGTCGAGCGGCGCCGCGTCACTCGGGGTCCCGGCGACGATCGCCCGCACGAGTTCGGCCTGCAGCGGATCGGTGTCTTGGAACTCATCGACCAGCAGCACCCGCACCTGCCCCGCAATGCGGCCGCGGGCGTCGGCGAGCGCCGGGTCGGTCAACAAGCGGTGCGCCTCGGTGAGCAGGTCGTCGTTGTCGAGCACGCCGCGGTCGCGCTTGAGGCGGTCGTACCGCTTCGCCGTATCGTGCGCCAGGTGGAGCACCTGCAGCCCGAGTTCCGCGGCACGTCGCATCGACTCCGGATTGCCGGGGCGGCGTTGCTTGTCGAGAACCTCGCGGAGCGACTTCAGAAGCGCCGTGAATTGCTGTTTGGACGCTTTGTCGGGCCAGTCCTTAACGCCGCACAGGTCCTTGCCGGTCGCGGGGTTCCGGAAATTCAAGTAGGGGCGCAACTGCCGGATCGCGTCGTCTTGGTCGTCTGCGTCGGGGATTTGCTGAAGAGCGGTGCGGACGTCGATGATCCAGTCGGCAAAACCCTCTTTAACGGGTGTCGCCGACGCCGTGAGGTCGAGGAGTTCTTCGACCAGCGGATTCGTAAGGAACTCTCGCGCATACCGAGGCGCCACTTCCGTGACGTAAAACTGGCGCCAGGAAGCTATCAGGTCGTCGGCCGTCGCCTTCCGCCACTTAGCAAACTCGGGCGTCTTCGAGCTTTCGGCCAGCGCGCGGATGTGATTACGGAGGCCGTTGAGATCGAACTCGGCGGCTGTCGCGATCAGGTCCTCGTCGAGCTCGCCGTCGCGCGGCGCGAGCCGGGCCCGCAGCGTCGCGTCGACCGCGGATGACTTGAGCACCGCCGCCGCGGCGGGATCGAGCACCGTAAACGCCGGGTCGACGCCCAACTCGATCGCATGGTTGCGGATCAGGGTGCTGGCGAACGAGTGAATCGTCGAGACCCGCGCCGTGTCGAGCTTCCGCAGCAGGGTCCGCCAGAACGGCGCGTCGGCGGCGTCCGCCGTCAGCAACCGCTCGCGGCACCGCGCGCGGATCCGGCCACGCATCTCGCGGGCGGCGGCGTCGGTGAAGGTGATCGCAACCAGGTGATCGAGGTCGGCGACGGTCGCCACTTCTTCGCGCGACGGGTCAAGGTGCGACAGGAACCGCTCGGTCAATACAAACGTCTTGCCACAGCCCGCGCCTGCGTCGACGGCGATCGACGGGACCGTCGCCTTCAGCGCCTTGTCTTGTTCTTCGGTGTACTCGAGTTGACTCATGACGACCCCTCCGCTTCGGCGGGTTTCGTCTTGCCGAGCGCCCGCGTCTGGCCGACACGGCAGATGGTGCGGAACTCGCAGCTTTTGCCGCAGTCCTCGTCGTCGTTCAGCATCGGGAAATCGCCACTCCGGATCTCACCGACGAGCGACTCGCAGCGCCGCAGCACCGTGCCGACGGTGGCCTGCCATTCGTCGGAGGGTCGCGCGACGCCGTCTTCGAACACGACAAGCGGCAGCTCCTTCGGCGCCGGCGCGACGAAGCCGTTGCGCTGCAGCACCCAGTAGCCGGCGCCGACGGGGATCGCGCCCGCGTCGAGTAGCAGCTCTTGCGCCGCCAGCGCGTAGAGGACCGGCTGCAGTTGCTTGCCCGACTCGATGTGTTCCACCTTGACGGTGTACTGCTTGGCCGTCTTGTAGTCGATGACGACAAAGAGCGTCCGGTCGCCCATCTTGGCGGTGTCGATGCGGTCGATGCGGCCGGTCACCTGGAGCGTCTCGCCCGAAGGCAACGACAGCGCGAGCGGTTGGTCGACGCTGTGTGGGTCCTCCGGTTCCTCCGTCGATTTCCCCGGGCCGAAGCGGGCCTCGAACAACGCCGGCCGCATCGCGACGCCGGCGTCGCTCCAACGCTTGTCGTTCTCGAAGCGTTCCTGCTGGTCGGCGTAGTTCTGGGCCCATTCGGTCGCTTGGCGGGCTTCGATGCGGGCAAGCGCCGCCTCGTGCGCGGGGAGCTTGCCACTCTCGACGGCGGCGTTGATCCGGTCGACGATCCGTTCGGTGAGCCGCCCGGCGAACTCCGAGCTCAGACGCTTGCCCTCGGGCAACTCGGCGAGAAGCTCCGCCAAGCTCTCGGCCAACGCGTCGTGCATCAGCAGCCCCCGGCGGCGATAGTCGACGCCGAGCGTCAACTCCCCAGCGGGCTGCATCCGCAGCACCTGGCGGGAGAAGAACTTGAACGGGCAGGTCGCCATCAGCTCGAGCTGGCTGGCGCTCCAGAGGTGATCGGTTCCGAAACGTTCCTTCAGAGCGGCGGCCGCGGCGTCGCTCTCGAGCGCCCCTTCCCAAGGGCCAAACGAGTCGCCCCGGGCGCGGGCGTCGACAGATCGCAACGCGTCAACAAGCGAAAGGTCTCCCGCCGCGGCAACGGTCGCGAGGCCCTGGGCGTCGCCCGCGACGGCCCGCTGCACCGCCGCCTGGCGCGCTTCGCGTCGCGAATGCGGCTCGCCCTCGGCGACTGCCACGCTGAGCAGCGGCGGCTCACCACCACGCAGGGCGCCGGGCTCGAAAAGACGTTCGACGTCGGTCAGGTAGGGGCTGGCAAACAACGGCTGGGCCGCGTCGTCGAGCGCCGCGTAGGCAAACGTCAGGCTCGCCGACGGCGTCGCGCACAGCTCGTAGAACAGCAGCATCGCTTCGTCCGCGCCCTCGGCGTCGGACGCCGCGAGGGCGCTCTCGCCCGCCTCGACCACCAGCAGATGCTCGCACGGAAGCCCGATCGCGGTCGTCAGACCGACGACCCGCACCGTTCCTTCGCTGTCGCTCCGCTTGGACAGCCGCAATCGGGTCGCCCAACATCGCACCAGCCACGCCCAATCCTTGAGCGACACCGCGCGCGGCTCGCGACCACGCCAGCGGGCGAGCGATTCAACCGCCGCGGCGGCTTCTTCGAGGGCGTCGCCCGCTTGACGATTGACCGCGTCGGCCCCGTCGCGGAGGCCGGCGTGGCCGAGCCGGCGCAGCACGGCGTCGGTCGCGTCGAGCCATTCGAGCGGCGTCGCCTCGTCGGGGAGCGTGTCGCAAGCGTCGGCAAGCGTCTGCAACGCCTGCGACGCGGACCGCGCCGCTTCCGCCAGCCGCCGCACCGTCGAGGTGGTCGCTTCGCGGGCGGCGAGCTGTTCGATCTGGTGGAGGACGTAGCCACGCCGTTGGGGGATCTGCAGCTCGCGGATCAACCACTCCGTGGCGGCGCGGACCGAGGCGAAGCCTTCGCCGGGGCCGGGCGCCGACCACGCCGTCAGGTCGCTGCGTGAAACGAAATCGACCAGCGGGCCGAACGCCCAATCGCTGGTGACCACCTCTAGCAGCGCCGTCGCCGCCGCGACACACGGCGCCACACTGAGCCGGTCCGCCGCATCGACCGACACGGGGACGCCATACTCCCGCAAGGCCTCGGCGTAGCGGGGCGCCGCCGAGTCGATCTGCGGGGCCGCAACGAGGATCTCGGCCGGCTTCACGCCCGAGACCAGCAGCGCCTTGACCCGCCGTGCGACCCGGCGGGCCGTGTCTTGCGCGCTGCCGCCCGCGACGATGGCGACCCCCTCATGGCCGCCGTGGCTTGCCGAATCGTCATCAAACAGTCCGCGACGTAACCGCTCCAGCCCGGACGGCGGCAGCGAGTCTTCCGTGGCAAGCGACGGCGACAACTCATCAACTCGCAGGGTCTTGAGCCAACGCTCGCGGAGCGTCACCGCCCCCGCGAGCGACGCTGCCGCCGGCAGGTCGGGCGTTGGTCCCGCGACCGCGACGAAGACCTCGTCCGCCAATTCGGCGAGGGCGGCGATCAGCTGTTCTTCGATCGGCGTGATCGACAGCGGCAGGTCGAGGATCAACCGCCGTGGCGTGTTGGAGCGATCCGCCTGCTGCATCGCGACGAGCAGCGCTTCTTCGTCGTCCAGCAGCTGGTCGCGGTCGATAGCGGCGAGGTAGTCGCGGTAGATTCGCGCGATGGCGCCCCCCGCCTCCTCGCCGTCGAGCTTCCGCAAGGCGCTGCCGGCTTGTTCGGGGCCGACCCCTTGGCGACGGAGCTGGCGGAACCGCGAGCCGAGAAACTCGACCAAGCCGGGCGATTCGAGCAGCGACTCCAAAGGCCCCAGACCCGCCCGGTGTTTCACCGCGGCGGCGAGCTCGCCGATCAGCGTCGACCGGGCGGCCGGTCCGAGCGGCAACCGCTCCGCGAGCCGCGTCAGGGCGTTCGCGGCTTGCCGGAGCGTCATGACGCCCGGCGCGAGTCGGCCGGCGGCGCCTGACGACGCCATTTCTCGGCGGACGGCCGCCGCCGCGGCGGGGGTGGCGACGATCCACCAGGCCGGGGGGCCTTCGTCAATCACCCGCAGCAACGCCGAACGCCGTGCGACGGGGGAACCGGCGACCGCCTGGATCGAGCGAGGCGGCACGGCGGCTCCTGTGGCGGGAACGGAGAAAGAGGGGCGTTGCGGAGGCGGCCGATCGCTCGGTGGCCGAAGGGGCAATTACAGCGGGGTTAGCCCCGCCGGCGTATACCTCGCAGGAGGGGTTTTTCACGCAATTGTTGACAGCAAGCAGCCACAGTGCTTTACTTCTTAACGGAACAGTGTAGCGGGAGATTCCTTCCGCCAAGACTGACGGGGCCCGTTCGCTGGCGCCTCGTTCTGAATTAGGGGAGCTTTCTGCTCTTCTCAGGGTCCACTGCGAGCTTGCTGTTGAGCGGTTCAATTGAGGGTTCTACCGCCCGTTCGGGCGGAGATCTTATTCCTATTTTTCTTTCTTTCGACGGAGGTTCCCATGAGGACCAACACACGACTTCCACGGGGTTTTACCCTCGTGGAGCTGCTGGTGGTGATCGCCATCATCGGCATCTTGGTGGCGCTGTTGCTGCCGGCGGTTCAGGCGGCCCGTGAGGCGGCCCGCCGCAACTCCTGCTTGAACAACATCAAGCAGCTCGGCTTGGCTCTTCACAATAGCCACGACACGAAGCAGTACTTCCCGCTCGCCGGCTCGCGGGCCATGTTCGCTGGCACCGGCAACGCCGGGCAATTTGTTAGCGTGGGAACGGCCTCGGCCACGGCCCCGAACGGCACCGCTGTAGCAAACAACCTGGATAGCTTCAGCTGGATCGTCCAGGTGCTCCCCTTCATCGAGGAGAACACCCTCTACGACAAGATCGCCGATGCGTCGAACAACCTCCGAGGTGACGCGTTCGTGACCGCCAATACGGCGCCGAACTACACACTGACCGGCGGGACGACTGCGCGCGTCGCGAAGACCAACCCCTACTTCTGGGAAGTTCAGCTCGACGCCGTAAAGTGCCCCAGCTTCGATGGTGACGACACGGCCGGTCAAGCCGGACCCGGTAGCTCGGAAATGGCTTCGGGCAACTACGTGGCGATTCCGTCGACCCACTACGACGTCCAAGGGGGCTCGCTCGGGAGCTCGTTGGCGACCTCGTCACCCGCCGCCCCGGGCGGTGACGACTGCCGGACCGGCGCCTACTGTGGCAACGGCATCCTCTCGTTCCCCGGAATCGTGAACAACCAGTTCACACGCAAGGGCCGCAACTTCGCGGCGATGCGTGACGGCACGGCCAAGACCGTCGTCTTCACCGAATCCCGCGAGCAAAACTTCTCCGCTTGGTACAGCGCCGCGGCCTCGTACGTCGTCGGCATTTGGCCGAACCGCCCCGCCAACGCCTTCCCGGCCGCGGCGACCAACCCGCAGATCACCGCCGGGACCGCGACCGGCCCGGTCGGCACCTGGACGTTGAACAGCAACAAGGGGGTTGCTTTGAACCAGGGCTCCAACAAGTCGACGACCACCCCGACCAACGAAACCGCCAAGTGGTACGCCTCGGCGGCAGTGTTTCCTCACTTCAACAAGGAGCGTCGTTGGGGACCGAGCTCGAACCACCCCGGCGTCACGCTGCACGCCTACGGTGACGGGCACTCGGGCGCCGTGAAGGACGACATCGTCGGTGACGTCTACATGCACCTGATCACGATGTCCGGCAACGAGCCGGTCAACCAGTAGTGATCGCCTAGGCGTCCCAACGCCGACTGTTGTGAAACGATCGACCGTCGCGGCGACCCCGAGTCGCCGCGACGGTTTTTTCATTGGAACCCTGATCAATCTGGATGACGGAGCGTTGCAGTGAACGAGTTGCCGCTTGAAGTCTCTTGTGCCGAACTGAAGGGGCGTCTCGACGACGGCGTCGAGCTAATGCTCGTCGATTGCCGCGAACCGTTCGAGCATGAGGTAGTGCGACTGCCAGACGCCTGCCTGATGCCGATGGGGACGATCCCGTCCCGGGTCGCCGAACTGGCGGCTGTCGAGGGGCCCCTGGTCGTCTACTGCCACCACGGGATGCGCAGCGCCCAGACCGCCGCGTGGCTGCGCGAGAACGGCGTCCCGCAGGCCCAGAGCCTCGCCGGCGGCGTCGACGCTTGGGCGACCGAAATCGACCCGACGCTGCCGCGGTACTGAGGCCGTCGAGTCTTTTGGAAGACGTTGTGGTAGCGCTGCCCGAGGCTAGCGCCGACGGCTCAAAAAAGTGGGCCGGCGCTTGAGCCGTTGGCGCTAGCCTCGGGCAGAAGCAAAGCAAGGGGCCGTTGCGTTACGATCCCCTTGCGGAAGTGGCGAACGGTTGGCACTATAGGGGGCTCGCGTCGCGAGACGCGGGATAATTCCACACGCCGCCGTGGCGGAATTGGCAGACGCGCATGGTTCAGGTCCATGTGCCCGCAAGGGCGTGGAGGTTCGACTCCTCTCGGCGGTATTGGTTTTTTTGTGCGGTCTCGGCTTGGCTATCGCCAAGACCTCGCCGCGCAGTGTTTTCGGCGCGGTCTCGGATTGGCTTTGCCAAGACCTCGTCGCGCGGGGGGTTTCGGTGGGAATCGGCTGGGCGGTCGCCACGATCTTTTCGCCGACATCTCCTGGAGTTCTATCCGCGGCTAGCGCCGACGGCTCACGGTCTATGAGCCGTCGGCGCTAGCCGCGGGTGGCGCCAAGTTGGGTGGTTTAGCCTGGCTGCTTTCCTATTTAATTGGCGAGCCGCCCGACGGCGGTCGGCGGAGGATCCATGCGAATCGTCCGCTACAAGGTCTCGAGCGACACCCCGAGTGCTGTCCCCACGGACCATCGCGCTCACTGGGGCCTCCAGCTCCCCAACGGCATGGTGAACGTCGCGTCGGGTGATCCCTTCGACGGCGGGCTGGCCGACACGGGCGAACCGGCCGAAGTCGCCGAGCTGCTCGCCCCGGTCCAGCCGACATCGATCCTCTGCATCGGCCTGAACTACGCCGCCCACGCCGCCGAAGGGGGCAAGTCGGCGCCCGAACGGCCCGTGCTGTTCATGAAGACGCCCACGGCTGTCCAACGGCCCGGCGGCTCGATCCTCCTGCCGCGGCGGCTCCTCAGCACCCGTGTCGATTACGAGGCCGAACTCGTCGTCGTCATCGGCAAGCCTTGCAAGAACGTTTCGCGCGCCGACGCGCTCGACTACGTGTTGGGCTACACCTGTGGCAACGACGTTTCGGCCCGCGATTGGCAGCGTGGCGGCGGCGGGGGCCAGTTCTGCCGCGGCAAGACGTTCGACACGTTCGCCCCGCTTGGCCCGGCGATCGTGACGACCGACGAGCTCGGCGACGCCGGCGACCTGCGGATCACGACGACCCTCGGCGGCGAACTTCTTCAAGACTCGCGCACCAGCGACCTGATTTTCGACGTGCCGACGCTCGTCGAGTTCCTTAGCGCGAGCACGACGCTCGCCGCCGGGACGGTGATCTTCACCGGCACGCCGTCAGGCGTCGGCTTCGCCCGCACCCCGCCGCGGTGGCTGCTGCCCGGCGACGAGGTGACGGTCGAGATCGAGGGCATTGGCAAACTCACCAACCCGGTCGTCGAGGAAGAGGCCGACGGGCTGACGCATTGGACCCTCCCCGCCGAGTAGGTCAGTTGTTTTCGCTGACGCGGGGCTTCTGAGCGGACGGCGCTAGCCGCGGGTTGAGCAACCTCCGCCGCAACCCGCGGCTAGCGCCGTCGGCTCACGTAAGAACGAAATGCTTTACCCCTTCGTTAGCGTTAGCAGCGCCACTTCCGGCGGGCAGTTGTACCGCAGCGGGAAGAGCGAACCGCTCCCGCGTCCGACATGCATCACCGTCCGTCCGCGGCGGAACGTCCCGGCGGCGTAACGGACCCCGTGGCGGCTCGGGCAGAGCAGGGGGCCGATCGCCGGGAAGCAGACCTGCCCGCCGTGGTTGTGACCCGCAAGAACGAGATCGACGCTTTGCCGAACCGCCCATCCGAAGCGATCGGGTGTATGGGCTAGGCAGAGCACCAACGATTCGGCGCCGGTGAGCGGCGGCTCGGCGACGAACCAAGGCCGTTCGTCGCCACAGAGCGTGATCGTTTCGCCCTGTCGCTCGACCGCAGCGAGCAAGCCCCCGACGTCGACGAGTCCGGCTTCGGCGAGCCGTCGCCGGAGCTCGGCGGCGTCGATCTTGGCGTCGTGGTTGCCGAGCACGAAGTAACTGCCGAGCGTTGATTCGAGCCGCCCGAGCGTTGTGTCGACCCACTCGAGCTGAGGCGTGTGCTCGACGATGTCGCCCGTGACGCAGACGAGATCGGGCCGCCAGGCGTTGACCTCATCCACCAACTCGGCGAAGTACGCCTCGGTGAGCCGTCCCGACATGTGCAGGTCGGTGAGGTGGGCGACCCGGAGGCCCTCGAGCGGCTTGGGCAGTCGCTCTAGCGGAACGGTGAGGTGCTCGAGTTGCGGCCGCAGCAGCGTGTTGCCGGGCAGCGTCGCGATGCGATCGAGTGTGCGATCACGCGTCGCCCCGCGGCCCAGTTTGGCGTGCAATTCGACCGGGACGACCCGGGTGATCTTGGTTCGTCGGTCGCGGGATGGATCCCAATGCAGGCCGACCCGCGTCACGGCGACGACCGCCAGGGCGGCGATCGACAACCAGGCGTAGGCGACGAGCCAGCTCGGCGCCGCCTCGCCGGGCGAACGCAATAGCAAGATGGCGGCCGCGACGAGCGGCAGCCCACAGCAGGCCGCCCCGCAGAGCTGCGTGAAGAAGTCGATCAGCTTGCGATTCCAGCCGAGGCCGTGCAGCCGATTGACCAGTTCAACCCAGAGGGCGCCATGGCCGATGAAAGCGAGAAACCAGAACACCGATTGCATGGACGAACTCGGAGGTCGTGCGCCGCGTCGGGCGCAGCCGAGCGACCCACGAGGCTAAGCGACGGGCGTTTCGTCGCCCCGGTGCGCCCCGACGGCTCTTTCGACCGTCTCGAGGAGTTGATCGAGCCGGAAAGGCTTGAAGAGAACCGCCTTGAGACCCGCCTGCCGCGCCTTGACGATCACGTGGCCCGGATCATAGCCGAATCCGGTCATCAGGATCAGCGGCGGCGTTTCTTGCAGCTCTTTGAGCTGCACGAGCAACTCGTAACCGCTGCAGTCGGGCAGGCGGATGTCGGCGAGGATCGCGTCGTAGAGCTTACAGCCCGACTCTTCCGAGGCGTGCCGGGCCATCGACAAAGCCTCTTTGCCGTCGTGAGCCGTCTCGACGACACAGCCGTAGCGTTCCAGCAGGTCGTGGGCGGCCGACCGGACGGTGTCGTCGGCGTCCGCCACCAAGACGCGAGCGCCGAACAGCAAAGGCCGCTCCTCGACCCGCACGCAGGCGGGACGGGCCTCGGTCGGCGCCATCGAGCGGCCGACGTCCTGGATCACCTGCTTGATGTCGCGGGCGTTGCGGAGGATCTTCTGCAGCCGTTCCACCACGTCGGGGTCGTGCCCGATGTAGCGTTCCATGACGTTGACGGCGTCGTTCAGGATGTCATCGACCGGCATCGCGACGGCTGAATGGATCGCCTCGACGCTTGCGACGGCGGTCGTCGCCTTCTCGGCGGCGAGCAGCTCCATCGTGTTGAGGGCGGCCGCGACATCGCGGGCGAAGATCTCAAGGAACTGCCGGTCGCTCTCGGTGAAGGCGCCCGCCTCGGGCGACTCGACGTTGAAGGTGCCGATCACGCGCTCGTGCAGCAAGAGCGGCACCGTGAGCGAACTGCGGGCCCCCTGGGCGCCCTCGATGTAGAGGGGGTCTTCGCCGGTGTCTTCGCAGAGGTAGCTCTTGCCGGTGGCGGCGACGAAACCGGTCACCCCGTTGCCGGTGGTGGCGCTCTGCAACGCCCGGCCTTCGGCTTCGGGGATAATTCCAAAGGCTAAGAGCGGGAGAAGCTCGTTGGTCTCTTCGTCGAGCGTGCGGACCTCGACGACATCGTACTGCAGCACGTCTTGGGTGCAGTGGAGGATGTTCGACTTGAGCAGTTCGATACGCTCGTCGAACTCCATCTCGGCGACCTCCTCGGGCGTGAGGTCGGCCAATTCGATGCCCGCTTGGTGAATCGCCGCCAGCTTCTGCTGCTCGAGCTGTTCGGAGGTGACGTCGCGGATCGTCACGATTAGATGGTCGGCGGCCTCGCCATCGAAGCACTCAACGGGGGCGGCGTTGACGCGGTAATAGCGGTTGTCGTCGCACCGCAGCGTCGAAGCGGCCGACTTGCCGGACGAGAACGCGGCGTCGAACGGCTTGAATTCGGGGCCGAGGATCTCGGGGGCGCCGAGCACGCTGTAGAAGCTGTCGCCGACGACTTCGCTGCGGCCGGTCCATTCACACAGGCGGCCATTGCCCCAAACGATGCGATTTTCCCTGTCCAGCAGCACAACACCGTCCGGCATGCCCCGTAGCATCTGGACGTTGAGGATCATCTGCGTCGCGTCAGCGGCGACTCCCAGGCCTTCCGCTTCGGCGTAGACGCCCTCGTACTCGCCTGTCGCCAGCCGGCTCACGGCCCGGGCAAGGGATCGGACGGGGGTCACTTCGTAGTGGGGACCGAGCTGCTGGGCGAGCTCGTCCGACGCCTTCCGCTCGCTACAGAGGCACAGGATGCGATGCATAGACGCTGAGCAGTCGCCCGCAGGGGCTTCGTTGAGCGTCTTGGTCGATTCGCAGCCAGGGGCTTGCGACTCGGCGCGGGTGGTCGTGCCGGGATGGGACACGCGGGCGCCTGCGTAAGTTGTGGTGGGGCCGAAAACTTCGGGAGGGCAGTTCGAGGTTGCCAACACCCCCCCTCCAGCCGCGTTAATCGGGTGTGAAAACCTTAAAAAAGGCCTTCTTCAGCGATTCAGGCGACTGGCCGGCGAGGTTAGGGCGACCTCCGGCGGGATAGCTACAGCAGGAGAGTCGGCGGCCACGCCGGCTCTTCCTATTCTTCAAAGTATAGGGACCCCGCTGCTGGGGAACAACACAACTGCTGTCAGTACTTACGAAACATCGGTCCCGTTGGGTCTACCGATTGAGAGCTCTTGGCGGTTTACGCGAGGGTTGCGGGCTCATGGGGGCGGGTTACACCGCTTTGCTCCGTTTACAGCGGTAACGACCGCGCAGACGCGGAGGCCTCCGCCCCGTAGACTGTTGTGCTGCGCCCGGCTCGCGGGCCCCCACGAAGTAGCGAGACGCCCTCCCCGACCCCCCGCCCCATGTCTTCCCCCTCCCGCGGCGGCCAGCCCGCCCTTCGTAACGTCGCGATCATTGCCCACGTTGACCACGGCAAAACAACGCTGGTTGACCAGCTGTTGTACCAATCCGGCCGCTACCGCGACGCCGAACTGGACAAGCTGGCCGGCGGCCAGCACGGCCTGGTTTTCGACTCCAACGACTTGGAGCGCGAACGGGGCATCACGATCTTCAGCAAAAACTGCGCGATCGGCTACGAGTCGCTCGCCGGGGATCGGTACCGGATCAATCTGATCGACACCCCGGGCCACGCCGACTTCGGCGGCGAAGTCGAGCGGGTGCTGATGATGGCCGACGGCGCCCTGCTGGTGGTCGACGCCTTCGACGGCCCGATGCCGCAAACTCGATTCGTTCTACAGAAGGCCCTCGCACAGGGTCTGCAGCCGATCATCGTGGTCAACAAAATCGACCGCCCCGACGCCCGACCGGACGAGGTGGTCACCGAGATCTTCGACTTGTTGGTGGACCTGGGCGCCGACGACCACGTGCTCGACTTCCCGGTGGTGTTCGCCTCCGCCAAGCAGGGCTACGCCGGCCTGCGGCCCGACGAGCGGCCGGCCGACATGCGGGCGCTGCTTGAGAAAATCGTCACCGAGGTTCCGGCGCCGCGTGGCGAGCCCGACGAGCCGACCCAAGTGCTCATCACCACGATCGACTACTCCGACTATGTCGGTCGGATCGCCGTCGGCCGCGTCCTGGCCGGAGCGGTGGTCGACCGACAGCGTGTCGCCGTGCTCAACCGTGACGGCGACATCACCCAGCAGCAGATCGGGCAGCTCTTCACGTTCGACGGACTCGGAAAGGTCCAGGCCGAACGGGTCGAGTGCGGCGACTTGTGCGCGATTGTCGGCCTCGACCCGATTGGGATGGGCTACACGGTCGCCGCCCCCGAGGCGCCCCGCGTCGCCGCGGCGGTGACCATCGACGAGCCGACGCTCCACATGATGTTCCGGGTCAACGACGGCCCCTTCGCCGGCAAGGAAGGGGACCACGTCACCAGCCGCAAGATCGGCGAGCGTCTGGAGCGCGAGCTCCGTTCGGACGTCGCCCTCCGCGTCTCACCGGGCGACACCATGGAGCAGTACCGCGTCGCGGGACGCGGATTGATGCACCTGGGCATTCTGATTGAGAACTTCCGGCGGGAAGGCTTCGAGCTCTGCGTCGGCAAGCCACAGGTCGTTTCGAAGTTCGAGGACGGCAAACGGCTCGAGCCGGTCGAGTTGCTCGTCGTCGACGTGCCCGAGGAGTTCGAGAACGCCGTCATGTCACTGGTCGGCGACCGCCGGGCGCAAGTGCTCAAGATGGGCAAAAAGACCAGCGGGGCGTCGTTCACCCACCTCGAGTTTTCAATCCCCTCCCGCTCCCTGATCGGGCTGCGGACCCGCCTCTTGGCCGCGACCCAGGGGAACGCCGTGGTGCACCATACGGTGCTCGGTTTCGAGCCGCCGCGTGGCTCCGTGACGCTCCGCGCCAACGGCGTGATGATCGCCAGCGAGCCGGGCCAAGCCACCGCCTACGCGATGGACGCCCTCGACGACCGGGGCGTCTTCTTCGTCCGTCCCGGCGATCAGGTCTACGAGGGCCAGATTGTCGGCGAGAACTGCAAGTCCGACGACATCGTCGTGAACGTCGTCAAGGGCAAAAAGCTCACCAACATGCGGGCCTCCGGCAAGGACGACAATTCGCAGGTCCGGCCGCCCCGCGATATGTCGCTCGAAGCGTGCCTGGAGTACATCGACGACGACGAGCTGGTCGAGGTGACCCCGACTTCTATCCGGATGCGGAAAGTCATCCTCAATGAGTCCTCGCGGCGCCGCGAGTCGCGCCGAGCCGCTGCGGTGACGACCGCGTAACCGGCGCAGCCGTTACAACGGGCTTCTGCGGGTTCGCACCGAGAGACGCTTGGGCGTGAGCTAGCCTTGCGCGGAAGCGCTGCGGCCGCCTACGCCGCACGCCATGCCCGCCGTGCAGAGGCCCGCCCATGTCGACCCCGTCTTTGTCTTTCCCGTCCTCCGCCCCGGTTCGCAAGAACCGCCGCGGGTTGTCGTACTTCGAGACGCTCGGCTGCTTGGTCGGTGTCGCCGGGGGCCTGTGGATCGGCGCGCAGTATTTCAATGTCGATCTCAACGGGGCCGCCTACCAGGCGCTCAATGAGACCGAGATGCTCGATCAGATCCCTGCCGAGTGGCGCCCCGCCAACCCCGACTGCCCCGACGGCGATTGTCCCGACCCGGCCGAGGCGCGTGCCGCTGAACAGTCGCGGCTGAACGCCAAGCTTGAGGAACTCCGTTTCGAGGTGGCTCGTCTGTCGGGCGGCGTTGACGAGACGCCCGCGTCGGTCGACGAGTCAACCTCGCTGACGCCCGCCGATGTCGCCGTCCGCGACCGGACACACGTTTACTGGCAGAAACTCTCGCGGATCGTCTTCGAGGTGACCGCCATCCAGAACTTGGTGGAGCCCTACGCCGGCACCGAGCAGCAGCCGCGGGCCCTGGCGGTCCGCCGGCGCTCGATGGAGTACGGTCACGAAGCGACCAGCCTGCTCGACGTCGAGGGGGTCGATCCGGAGGCGATCGCCACTGGCGTACGGGTTTCCGAGTGGTTCACCCACAGCGCCGAACAACTGCAAACCGCCCTCGAACTGAAGACCCGCCAGCCCGTCGGGGGCCGCTCGGTCTCGGGGGCGGAGCTCTGGGCCCAGACCGAGGCCGAGGTCAGCAAACGAACCGAGTTGGTGCGACGCAAGTCGCAGGAGACGTCGGCTTACCTCACGTCGAAGTACTTCGCGGAATTCCCCCCCCTGGGGCTGTGACCGTTCCCCGGGGGACGTGGGCCGCTGTTTGTTGCTGGCGTCCGTATCCCTAGCTAGGATGCATAGTCTCGCCTAACGCCCCGACCGCCCCGGCGGCCGGGATAGCCGTCGCGCCAGCGGGCGCGCCTGAAACGCACCGGAACGATGAAGAAGACCGCCTTCCGCTACCTGTCGGCGTCGCTCGCCGTGCTGCTCGCCCTAGACACCGCCGCGGCGGGCCGTTGGCTCCGCTCGTGCTGGACGCCGCCGACCGAATGGGTCGAATGCTGCCCCGAGCCGTGCTGCCCACCGCCGGTTGATTGCGGGTGCGTGATGGAGCCCGTCTCGTGCGATCCGTGCTGCGGCGAGGCCATGGCGCCGACCTCCCCGGTGGCGAGCGACTGTGGCTGCGAAGGTGAGACGAGCAGCTCGACCTCCGTTGAGGTTTACGAGCACCCGTCGCCGCAGCCGACCCCAGCCGTTCCGCAGGAACCGATGGTCGTCGAAGAGGACGGCGCTGAGCTGGCTCCCGTCCAGCCCTTTGGACAGGGCTTCCGCAGCGACACGCCGACCCCCGCGCCGGTCCCGAACGAGCCGCCGAGCAACGACTGGAACGCCGGCTTCGAGGAGCCCGTCGACGAGCCGATGGACGCCGCGGAGCCGATGGAAGACGCCGAGCCGATGGACGAACCGGCCCCGGCGCCGATCCCGCCCGAAGACGACCTCTTCAGCCCACCGGCCGAAGAGCCCGCCGAAGAACCCGCCGCGGAGCCCGTCCCGGCCGATGACTTGTTCAACGAGCCGGCTGTCGAAGAGCCTGCGGACCTCTTCGGCGAAGACCCGGTGGCCGACGAGCCCATGGCCGACGAGCCCGAGATCGACGAGCAGCCGGCCCCGGCAGACGACCTGTTCGGCGAGCCCATGGAAGAACCCGCCGCCGACCAGCCGGCCGACGACCTGTTTGGCGACGCTCCGGCAGCCGATGAGCCGATGAGCGAGGAGCCTACCGACCTTTTCGGCGACGAGCCCGCCAACGATGAGCCCGCCAACGACGAGCCAGCCGTCGAGGCGCCCGCTGACGACCTGTTCGGCGAAGAGCCGATGGCCGAGGAGCCGGCCGACGACTTGTTTGGCGACGAGCCCGCTGCCGAAGCGCCCGCTGACGATCTGTTTGGTGACGAACCGATGGCTGAGGAGCCCGCCGACGACCTGTTTGGCGATGAACCCGCCGCCGAGGCGCCTGCTGACGACCTGTTCGGTGAGGAGCCGATGGCCGAGGAGCCTGCCGACGACTTGTTTGGCGAAGAGCCCGCCGCCGACGAGCCAGCGGCCGACGAGGCGCCGATGGAAGAGGCGCCCGCCGAGGAGGAGGCCCCTGCGACGGAAGAGGACGACTTCGGCGACCTGTTCGGTAGCTTTGGCGCCATCCTCCGGGAGCCGGGCGGGGTTGAGAGCTCTCGCGATCGGACATGGGTCGATAATTCCGGCCGCTTCTCGACGATCGGCCGCCTGATCGCGATCGACGACGGCGCCATCCGTCTCGCCAAGCAGGGGGGCGGTTTCGCCTCGGTGCCGCTGTCGCGACTCAGCCAAGCCGACCTCGTGTTCGTCAGCCGTCAGTCGCTCGCCCAGAGCCAGGCGAGCGATGCGATGATCGCCCGCGGCGGCCGAAAGGCAGCCGAGCCGAAGCAAGCCCGCTCTGAGAACGCTCCGGCCAAGAACGTCCTGACGCTCCGCACCGCTCAGCTCTGAGGCGAGGCGACGGCGAGCCGGGTGAGAATCCGCTCGGCGGCTTGCTCGCCCGAGTGGACGCATTGCGGCACGCCAACGCCCCGGTAGGCGGCGCCCGCCAGCTCGACGCCGAGCCGTTCGGCGGCGGCGTCGATCGTAGCGACGCGGTCGAGGTGTCCCACGTGGTACTGCGGCATCCGTTGGGGCCACCGCGCCGTGAAGGCGAATTCGGGCGCGCCGCGGAGCCCGACGAGCGACGCCAGTTCTTCGCAAGCGATCTGCGTGAGTTGATCGTCGTCGAGTTCGGCCAGTTCTGGCTGCAGCGCTCCGCCAATAAAGACGCGGATCAACGTCCGGCCCTCGGGCGCACGGCCCGGGAACTTGTAGCTCGAGAAGCTGGCGGCAATGAGCCGGCGCCGCTCGACCGTCGGCACGACGAAGCCGAAGCCGGCAACCGGTCGGCCGATCTGAGCCGCTTCGACGCCGAGGCAGACGACCGAGCAACCGGCGTACTCGATCTCAGTGAGGGTTTCGCCCAACTTCTCATCCAGCGGCCGCAGCAGCCGGCCGGCAGCCGGGGCGGGTAGCGTGACAATCAGCTCGTCGAAATCGCCGAGCGCCGCGTCGTCCGCTCCGGTGGTCAGCCGCCAGAAACCGGTGGGAAGCCGGGCGATCGCTTCGACGGCGCAGCCCGTTCGCAAGCGATCCTGGGGCAGCTTGGCGACGACCGCTTCGACGAGTTGCTGCATCCCGCCTTGCGGAGCGACAAACAGCCCGTAACGGGCGCCACTCTCGGTCCGGTCGGTTGGCGTTGTCCGCCGGAGGGCGGCGCGGGTGAGGCTGCCATGCTCGCGTTCTTGGCGGACGAACTGCGGCATCGTGGCCGCCATGCTGAGCCGTTCGGGGTCGGCGGTATAGATGCCGGCCACCAGCGGCTGCACCAGGCGCTGGAACGCCTCGCGGCCGAGCCGCCGTCGGGCGAACGCCGCGACGCTCTCGTCGGCGCCATCGCGGCTGGTCGGCACGAACGCCTCGCAAGCGAGTCGCGCCTTGCCGGCGAGGCTGAGGATGGGCGAGGCGAGCACCGGCCAAGCCCGCTGCGGCGCTATGAGGACAAATCCCTCGGGGACACGCTCGATCTTGCCGCGGCTGACGACGAGCGCTCGGCGCCTTGTGGGATCAGTCGGCAGCAGCTGCTCGGTGAGGCCGACCCGCTCGCAGAGGTCGGTCGCCCACGGGTCGCGCGTCAGAAAGTTGTCGGCGCTCCGCTCGACGAGGTAGCCGTTGTGCTCGACGGTCTCGAGGACGCCGCCGAGCCGTGGCGTCGCTTCAAATAGCCGCCAATCGACGCCCGCCTCTTGCAACCTTAGCGCAGCGGCGAGGCCCGTGATGCCGCCGCCGAGGATGGCGACACGCGCAGAGCGGTCTGGGGCGGGATCGGGCACGCAGGGGCACGCTGGGGAGAGTCGGTGGCTTCCCGTCCAAACTACCAGCCGCCGGTACGCGGGGCCCAGGCCCAGTACCCGGGGGGCGGGCCGCCGAGCCGCCACTCGAGGCCGGTGGTGATCGTCAGATTGTTGAGCGTGCTCGTCTCATTCTGCCCGATGGCGATGTTGTCGGCGAACTCCAGCCGCCAGGCGATCTTCGGGTTGATCTGGTACTTCAGACCGACCGCCAGCGGCATCGTGTAGAGCGAGTCGTTCTGCTTCAAGCCAAAGTCGTTGGTGTAAGCGACGTCGGTCAGGCCGACGCCCACACGGTAGTAGGGCCGCAACCGCGAGTCGCCCCACGGGTAATACAGCAGGCTGAAGTCGCTGATGAACAGAGTGTTATCGGTGACGAGCGCCGTCTGGGTCGTGTTGAGCAGCTCGGGGCTCGACCACGCGACACGGACCTGGGCGCCCCAGTAGTGATCGAAGTCCCAGCCGAGGCCAACAGCGGCGAGCAGGTCGTTGTTGGCCCGCACATTGGCCGCGACGCGGTTGCCCATCAGCAGGGCGCCGCCGTCGAGCGAGAGTGCCACGGGGCGATTACTCCAGCTGGTGCCGCGGAGCGGCTCGCCCGGGCCCATCGCCCGGCCGTGGGTCGAGCTGTGTCGCAAGTCGAGCTGCCGATAGATCCAAGGCCGCGGCTCGGGGCCGCTCTGCCAGGGGCCGACGCCCGCCTCGGTGGGGGGGCTCAGGAACGGGGGGACGGCGGTCTGGCAGCCGACACAACCAGCGTCGCCGGCCGGCGCCGCGAAGACGGGGTTTGGCGCCGCCATCGGCGGCGGACCCCCGCCAGGCGCCTGTCCCACGGCCGACGTGGCGAGCGCGCAGAGCACCACCAAACAGGCGAGCAGGTGGCGCGGCGTTTGACAGGCTCCGACCATAGGCGGGCGGAGGTTAGTGGCCCGCCGCTGTGCCGGCAAGATCGCCAGACGCTGGCGCCGACGGCCCCGTCGCTGCTAGCAGCTACAGCGCCTGAGCCGTGTGGCTCGCCGGCTCCGACGCGGCGGAGGCGCCCTCGTCGATCGCCGTGGTGGTCGCCGCCGTGATGGTGGCGTAGACGTCGCACGTGGCGACGAACGATTCGCCCAAGTCGGTCGCGATCGTCACGGGGACTTTGACCCGTCGAGCGTCCCCCTTGGCGGTGAAGCGGACCGTCACGATTTGCTTGATGTCCTCGGTGTCGCTCTTCTCGAACGCAAAGCCATCGTCGTCGCAGCGAACTTCGGTGATCCGGAACGGCCGCTTGCCCCGGACGAGCAGCTTCTTGGTGACCGTTTCGCCCTGTGGGACGTCCCCCAGGACAATCGTGTCGGGGGCGATCGAGAGCTCGGGACGCACATTCGCCGAGATCTCGAGCGGGATCCGCGGATTGGCGCCGTCGTTGGTCACGAGCACCAGCTGTGTTTTCAGGTAACCGGCCGGCGCCGTATCGAGCAGGCGAACAATCAAGTCGTAGATCACCCGGCCGCCGTTCCGCTCGCGCTGGACGAGATCGGCTTCGAGGTAGTCGTTCGAGGAGCGGACGTCGTCGATACTCCAGCCGCTGCGGCCGGCGAAGCTGACCGAAACGGTCTTCTCCTGCGGCGTCCCCTGATCAATCTGCCCAAAATCGACCGAGCCCGGCTCGAAAACCACGTCGCCGCGGATATTGCCGTGGACCCGCACCTGGACCTGAGCCGGGTAGGGTTGGCGGATCTGCACCGTGAGGGTCGCGCTGTGCAGACCGGTGAAGGTCCGGGTGTTGAACGTCGCAACGACGTAGCCGGTCTCGAAGGACTTGATGATCGGGTGCTCGAGGTCGGCCGAGGTGCAACCGCAGCTCGAGCGGACGCTCTCGAGGACGACGTCTTCTTTGTAGATATTCTTGACGGGGAACTTGAAGACGGTGTCCGAGCCGCGGGCGACGACGCCGAAATCGTGGTCGGTCTCGTCGAACATCTTCCGCGCCCAGTCCTGGGCCGACGCCGGTCCAGCAGTAGCGAGGGCCAGCAAGGCAAGAGCCAAACGGCGACGGACGGGGCGGATCATGGCGGCAAACCCTCGTAGCGACTTCGTTGAACGACGGAAACGCACGCGCGTACCTACAGCTTGTGGAAAAGCACCCCGTCCGGCAATCCGCATCGACGGTTTTACAGGGGTTGCTTGTCATGAAACCGGCGTTTTACCCGGGTTGTGATACGGATTGAAACGATTGGGTCGTGTCGGGCGCACGCGCC
The DNA here is from genome assembly GCF_007859955.1 of Botrimarina colliarenosi. Lineage (GTDB taxonomy): Bacteria > Planctomycetota > Planctomycetia > Pirellulales > Lacipirellulaceae > Botrimarina > Botrimarina colliarenosi. The sequence goes on along the minus strand of NZ_SJPR01000004.1, from coordinate 241,929 downwards.
AACTGGCGATTTTTGTTTGCTAGCGCCCAGCAGCAGAAACACCTGGACCGCGGGGGGCGGTGCGACCGAAGCGGCGGCCGCGTATAACCGGCGGCTGACCGACCTCTCCCGCCACCTTCCGCCACCGCTCCTCTGCCCAAGCCGCCTGTGCCCAAGCCGCCCTACCGACGTGTCGCCGTGATCGGCGTCGGCCTGATCGGCGGCTCCGTTGCGCTGGCGCTCCGCCAGCGGGGCCTTGCGAAGCGGGTCATCGGCGTCGTGCGATCGGCGGACCGCGTCCAGCGGGTGCTCGACTGTGGCGTGGTCGACGAAGCGACCGCCGACCTGGAGTCCGCCTGCGGCGGGGCCGACCTTGTTGTCGTAACGACTCCCGTCGACTCGATCGCACGCATGGCCGTCGAAGCGGCCCAGCACGCCGCGCCGGACGCCCTCGTGACCGACGGCGGCAGCACCAAGGCCGCGATCGTCGCGGCGATCGACGCCCACTGGCCGACGGACGGCGACGGGCTGGCGTTTGTCGGCGCCCACCCGCTAGCGGGGGGGCACCTCAGCGGGCCCGACGCGGCGCGGGCCGACTTGTTCGAGGCCGCCGTCACGGTCCTAACCCCTTCGGCAGCGACGCCCGCCGCGGCGCTTCGTAGGGCCCGCCAGTTCTGGGAGGGGCTCGGCTCGACGGTCGTCGAGATGTCTCCTGAACGTCATGACCAGCTTGTCGCACTCACCAGTCATGTGCCGCACGTTGCCGCGGCGGCGGTGGCGGCCACCACGCCCGCTGAAGCGCTCGCCCTGGCGGCGACCGGCTGGGCCGACACGACCCGCGTTGCCGCGGGGTCGCCCGAACTGTGGCGTGAGATCTTGCTGGCCAACGCCGCCCCGATCGCCGACGGCTTGCGTCGGCTGGGTCAAGAATTAGAAGCTTACGCAGCCGCACTGGACGCCGGCGACGGCGACGCCATTCAGCGGCTCCTCGAAGAAGGGAGACAACGCCGCGATGCTTTGGGAAGTTGATGTGCTGCCGGCCGAGGGCCGCCCCGACCGCGCCGCCGAGCGCCTTGTCGACGCCGCCGCCCACGCGGGGTTCGAGGGGCTGTCGGTCGCGACCGCGCGCGGATTCCTCGTCGAGGGCGACGCGCTCGACGCGGCGGCCGCCGAGCGGATCGCCAACGGCGTCTTTACCGATTCGGTCGTCGAGGAGCGTCGTGTCGGCTCGGTCGATTGCGATTCTCTTTCGGCGGCGCCGTCCCGCGTCGCCGCGTCCGCGGCATTGGTGCAGGTGCTGCCGAAGGTGGGCGTCATGGACCCCACCGCGCAGAGCGCCGAGCGGGCGATCGCCGACCTGGGTCTCGACGGTGTCCGAGTCAGGACGCTGCACAAGTACTGGATCGCCGGCCTCGACGGCGAGCGGCTCGGCGAGCTAGGGCGTCGCCTGTTGGCCAACGACGCCATCGAACAGCTGGTGGTCGGTCCCTTAGGAATCGAGCACTTGCCGAGCGGGGCGCCGTACCAATTTGAGCTAAAGCACGTCACGCTCGCGGGCCTCGATGACGACGCGCTGATGCGGCTCAGCAAGACTCAGCAGCTCTACTTGCAGCTGGCGGAGATGCAGACCATTCAGAAGTGGTTTGCCGACCAAGGCCGCGAGCCGACCGATATCGAGCTCGAGACGCTCGCCCAAACCTGGAGCGAGCACTGCAGCCATAAAACGCTAGCCGGCCGAATCGCCTACCGCGACGAGAACGGCGAGCGTCATTTCGAGAGCATGCTCAAGGAGACGATCTTCGCCGCCACGAAGCAGCTGCAGGCCCAGTGGGGCGCGGAGGATTGGTGCGTCAGTGTCTTCAAAGACAACGCGGGCATCGTCCGCTTCGACGAGACCGACAACGTCTGCTTTAAGGTCGAGACCCACAACCACCCCTCTGCCTTGGAGCCGTACGGCGGCGCCAACACGGGCCTCGGCGGCGTGATCCGCGACACGCTCGGCACCGGCCTCGGCGCCAAGCCGATCGCCTCGACCGACGTTTTCTGCTTCGCCCCGCCCGACACGGCCGACGACACGCTGCCGCCCGGCGTCTTGGCGCCGCGGCGGGTGATGCGCGGCGTCGTCGAGGGCGTGCGCGACTACGGCAACCGGATGGGCATCCCGACGGTGAACGGCGCCATCTGTTTCGACGAGCGTTACCTAGGGAACCCCTTGGTCTTCTGCGGCAATGTCGGTCTCATCCCGCACGACAAGTCGTTCGGCCAGCCCCAGCCGGGCGACTTGGCGGTCTCGATCGGTGGCCGCACCGGCCGCGATGGCATCCACGGCGCGACGTTCAGCAGCGCCGAACTCACCAGCGAAAGCGAATCACTCTCGGGCGGCGCCGTGCAGATCGGCAACGCGGTCGAAGAGAAGAAAGTTGCCGATGTGCTGCTTGAAGCCCGCGACCGCGGTCTCTACACCGCGGTGACCGACTGTGGCGCCGGCGGCTTCTCGAGCGCGATTGGCGAGATGGGCGAAGAGATTGGCGCCGAGGTCTGGCTCGAGAAGGCGCCGCTCAAGTACGACGGGCTCTCGTACACCGAGATCTGGATCTCCGAGGCCCAAGAGCGGATGGTCGTCTCGGTGCCCGACGACCGTTGGGACGAGCTCCGCGAGCTTTGCGAATCGGAAGGGGTCGAGGCGACGGCGATCGCCCGCTTCACACCGACCGGCAACCTCAAGCTCACCTACCACGGCGAGACGGTTGGCGAGCTGCCGATGGCGTTGCTCCACGAGGGGCGTCCGCCGGTCGTCCGCGAAGCGACCTACACGCCCCCCGCCGTCACGCCCTTCACGGCGCCGAAGAAGAACGACTTCACCGAGGACCTGCACAAGATTCTCGGCTCGCTGAATGTCGCCAGCAAAGAGTGGGTCATCCGCCAGTACGACCACGAGGTGCAGGCCGGCAGTGTCGTGAAGCCCTTGGTGGGAGTCGCGTCCGACGGCCCCGGCGACGCCGCTGTCGTCCGCCCCAAACTGTCCAGCCATCGCGGCCTCGTGATCGGTTGCGGCATCAACCCGCGTTACGGCGACCTCGACACCTACCGCATGGCGGCCAGCGCCATCGACGAGGCGATCCGCAACTGTGTCGCGGTCGGGGCCGACCCCTCGCGGATTGCGCTGCTAGACAACTTCTGCTGGGGCGACTGCGAGCGCTCCGAGACGCTCGGCTCGTTGGTCCGCGCCGCGCTGGCGTGCCACGACCTGTCGATCGCCTTCGAGGCGCCCTTCGTCAGCGGCAAGGACAGCCTGAACAACGAGTTCAGCTTCTTCGACGCCGACGGCGCTAAGCAGACGATCGCGATCCCGCCGACGTTGCTCATCAGCGCGATGGGACAGATCGACGACGTCGCCAAGTCGGTGACGATGGACCTCAAGCGGGCGGGCAGCCAGCTGTTCGTTGTCGGCGAAACCCACAACGAGATGGGCGGTTCGCACTTTGCCTTGGTGAACGAGCTGACGGGCGGCGCCGCTCCGACGGTCAATCCCGTCGTCGCCAAAGCGACCTTCGCCGCGATGCACACCGCCATCCATGAGGGGCTTGCTCTGTCGTGCCACGACCTCAGCGAAGGGGGCCTGGCGGTCGCCCTCGCCGAGATGGCCTTTGCCGGCGGGTTCGGTGTCGAAGCCGACGCTTCGAGCACGCCGCTCACAGGCGACTACGCCAACGACTACGACCGTATGGCGGCCGCCCTGTTCAGCGAGTCGAACACCCGCTTCGTCTGCGAAGTCGCCGACGAGCACGCCGATCGTTTCGCCGCGTGTCTTGAGGGCGTCCCGCACGCGCTGATCGGCCATACCTTCGACGAGGACGGCCTGCGGCTGAAGTGGAACGGCGCCCGCGTCGTCGAGACGGGCCTCGCTTCGCTAAAAGAGGCCTGGCAGGCCCCGCTCCGGATGGCTTAGCCACCGCGACTCCCCGGACTGACGTCTCGGGGCTCCCTTACCAAACCGATTCGAATCATTCCCACTTCCTACTTCCCCCTTCCCACTTCGAATGCCTTCCCCCCGTGTTCTTGTGCTCCGTTCGCCTGGGGCGAACTGTGATGAAGAAACCGCCGAGGCGTTCCGGCTCGCCGGCGCCGTCGCGGAGCGGGTGCATGTGAACCGTCTGCTCGAGAATCCGGCGCTGCTGGAAGACTTTCAGGCGCTCTGCGTGCCGGGTGGCTTTAGCTACGGCGACGACATCTCCGCAGGCCGCGTGCTCGGGAATCAAGTGCGGCTCAAGCTGTCCGACCCGCTGAAGCGATTCCGCGACGACGGCAAGCTGGTGCTAGGCGTCTGCAACGGTTTTCAAGTCCTCGTGAAGACGGGCCTCTTGGACCTCGACGACGACGCCGGCCCGCTGGCGACGCTCACCTGGAACGACCACGGCCGCTACGAGGCGCGGTGGGTCCACGTCAAAGCGACGCCCGGCGATTGCGTTTTCTTGAAAGGGATCGAACAGATCGAGATGCCGATCGCCCACGCCGAGGGGAACATCGCGGTCCGCGACGCCGCGGCGCTCGACACGCTCACCAGCGGCGGCCGCATCGTGCTGCGCTACACCGGCGCCGACGGCGGCGAGCCAAACGGCTTCCCCGAGAACCCCAACGGCGCCACCGCCAACGCCGCGGGCCTCACCGACTCGACAGGCCGGGTGCTCGGTTTAATGCCGCACCCCGAGCGCTTCCTCTTCGCGACGCAGCACCCACAGTGGACGCGGAAGAAGGCGGCCGGCGGCTTCGACCCGCACGGCGACGGCGACGGGCTCCGGCTATTTCGCAACGCGGTGGCGTACTTCGGCTAGCCGAGTAAAGCCGAGGGCGCGAACCGCACTCGTTACTTCGCTGCAACCCCGGCTACCCGTCGAGATTGGCGGCTCAGGTTGGCTGCCGCCAACCCCGCAGCGGCGATGACGAGCGTGCCCGGCTCTGGAATGAGCCGCGCGATGACCCAGGGAGAGCCGCCGAGCCCGTCGATACCCGGGTCCGCGCTCCACGGAATAAACGAGGAGGAACCATCACCGATACTTGCCGAGAAAATCGTTCTTTGGTTGTTGAATACATAAAACAAATAGCTGGCCTTTTCGATCTGGCCTCCCGTCCTCAGAACTTCACCGAGGGTGAGCGAAGGGGGTCTGGAAGTTTGGCCCGGAAGGCCTAGTAGGATGCTACTCTCTGTGGCGTAGACGTCTGTTGGGTAGAAGTCCTCGAAAGAGGTGACAGGCCCCGTGGAGAAAGTCTGGCCGTCGCTCGTTGTGATTGAAAACTCGTATGCCTCGACCGCATCAAGAGGGAGCAAAGAAAGTGGCCTCCCTTCAGCCGCGGCGGCGGCGAACGCTGCTTCATTTACCGTGATCGTGCCGCGTAGCGTGGCGCCGTTCTGATACGTGGGGTAGTCGATCAGCTCATAGATCCGTCCCCCCTGGACCGACACACCCGCTACGAGACACGTGACGCAGGCGAGGAGGTGGCAGCTCTTTGAAATCATGAGTCTTGTCCCTACGGAAAGGAGCCATCTGGTTCACGATAATTCACCGGAGGCCACGCTTCGCTACGACCCTGCCAACCAATCGCAAAGCGGTCGCCTACTTCGGTTGAGCGCCGCCGCGCGCCGCCACGCCGAGCGGCTCGATGGTGCGGACCATTACGCCGTCGATGTCGGCCGTCACGGCGCCGTCGATTGTCAGTGAGACTCGGAGCGTCGTGGCGGCGCTGGTTGCTCGCAAGAGATGGAACGGCCGCCACTCGCCGGCGGTGTCGTCGATCGAGAGGGCGAGCTCGTCGCCGCCGAGGGTGTCGGTGATCGTGAGCTTGCCGCCGAGGGGCGTTGCTGCGACCCGCGCCCAACCGGTGACTTCGACGGTGTCGCCGGCTTGGAGTTCAATCGTCGGCGAGACGATCCGCGACGACGCGTCACGCCGCTCGCCGCGTAGCCGCAAAACCCGCTCGCCGTGCATGGGGCTGGCGGTGGCGAGTTCAACCTCGACCGCCGCTTCAGAGCCGTCGACCGACGGGTGGCGCCAGCCGACGCGACGGAGCTCCTCGATGTCCTCGAAGCTGCCGCCATGCAGCCGGTTGGGTCCCCGCGGGCTGGCGGCGAGGAGTTGGCTCATGCGGAAGCTGTCGGTGAGCGTCGCGGGGAGGACCGAGAGGGGCGAGCTGGTCGCCCAAGTCCCTTGCTGGGCGATGTCGCGGCGCTGCCGCTCCGCCGCCGAGACCAAGGCGAGGGCCGCATGGGCGGCGTCGTACGCGGCGGCGTGATCGCGGCGTGACATCGCGAGCCGCGCCTCGCTGAGCCGGCGTAGCGCCGACTGCCGGTCGGCCGCGGGGAGCGCTTCGGTCAGGCGGACGTGTTTCTCGGCGACTTGCAGCAGGTTGGCGGCGGCGCGGGCCGCCGTCTGGCGGGTGTAGTCTTGCAGCGATTTCACGACGCGGGAGTCGTTGCAGACGAGCAGATCGCCGGGCGACTCGCCGCCGGGGGGACGGACGCCGACGCCGCCCGCCATCCGTTCCAACGGCCACGGCGCCAGCCCGGCGGGCGAGAGCCGGTAGACGCGCGCCGTCTCGTCGACGCCAGGCAGCAAGAGCTTGGCGCCGTCGACCGGGGCTGCGGCGATCAGCGGGGTCGTCGCCAAGCGGACGCCGCCCCGATTGAGCAGCACCGCGGCGTCGCTAACGGGGTGAGTCGATCGGGGGCCGGTGAGCCACGGCTCGACGAGCCGCAGTCGCCGGTTGACCGCTTCGAGCCATCCCGCGGCGGCGATCGTCGCGTCGTCCGCCTCGTCGAGGCGTTCGTTCGCGGTGAACGCGACGCCGATCGCTCCCTCGGTCAGCGCGCCGTCGACGCCGGCGGCGACATCGGCCGGCGGCAGCCAGACGGTCGCCAAGCCATCGCCGAGCAAGGCGTCGAGCTGGGCGGTGAGTTGGGGGCCGATGTCGAGCCGCACGACGCGCAGGGCCGGCGTGCCGGGCGGGACGACGCGGGCATGGTGGATGTCGACGACAAGCCCGTCGGCGACCCGCGACCATTCGTCGGCGGCTTCGGTGATCGAGGCGAGAATCGGCCGCCGCGCCGCCGGCGGCAACAACCGCGCGTCTTCGGCTCGGACGAGGCCCGTGTCGAGGTCGCGTGCTCCCAACGTGCCGGGCAAGACCCAGGCGAGGACCCGGTCCCAAGTCTCGACAGCGGCCGCCTCGTCGCTGCTGGCCGGGGCGGGGCAAACGAGCCGCAGGCGGTGGTGAGCGGCCTCCACCAGTTGCTGTGGCGTCGCCGTTGTTTCGAGCCAGAGCGTGTTGACGCCCATCGCCGCGAGCTGGGCCATCGGTTCGCCACGCCACCGCCACGCGCGGGGATAGAACAGCTCGCCATCGATCCGGAACCCGTCGCTACGCAGCGTGACTTCCGTCGGGCGGAGCGTTCCGCTCTCGATGACGGTGGTGACCGTCGCCTCGGGGGCTTCCTCGACAGGATCGAAGGGAGCCACCAGCCCCTGTAGCCGCAGCTCACAGATTAGGGCCTCCGCGGGGCGGCCGACGCTGGGAAGCCCCACGCCGACCCGGCGGACATAGGCGCCGCGGACGTCGATGGGCTCGTCCGGGTGCGAGACCCGCCACACCCGGGCTTCGCGCTGCAGCCTAAGCGGCAGCTGGTCGAGGCGCAGTTCGTTGGCGACGCCGGCCAGGGGCGTCGAGCGGAGACGCAACGCCAAGGGTTGCCCCTCGGCGTTGGTGACACGCGGCAACACCACCTCGACGGCGAGGAGCGTCCCCGGAATCTTGGTGCGGATGTCGGCCTCGACGACCAGTTCGGCGATGACGGCGGCCTCGGGAACGCGGCGCCACGCCCAGGCCGGTATTCCGGGGGGCGACGCGTAGGCGATCCGCTCGGCACCGATCTCGGCGGCTTTGAGCCCGCCGGATGTGCGGACCCGCTCACGGGCCACCAGTTGGGCGCCGGCAGAGGTCTCGAGCTCCCAAGCGGGGGTGGGCTCGTCGTGGGTGTCGATCCAGGTGTCCGCCGCCGCCCGCTCGTGGGAGAACCCGCACAATCCGACCGCCAGCGCCGTGAGGGCGAATCGGAGGACCGTCTGGCGGGGGGGGAGCGAGGGCATTTGGGGTCGGCAGGTGGGGGTTGGGGCGTGGCGTTCGTGCCGCGCCACAGCGGCTCGTAGCAGGATTTTCGCGACAACGCGAGACGTTGTGTTGCCAAGACACCACGTTGGGGGGCGGCGGAGGAGATTTGGCGCCAACTGCTTGAAGCATCGTAAGTGCTTTGCGTAGAATTGGTTGCGACGGGTTGGAAGGTCGTTTAGCCGGTGTGCTGGCACGCCGGCTGCTTACCAAGGCGTACATCCCCCCCTCACCTGGAGATTCGCCCCCATGCCCAACTCGCACGCCTCAGCGACCGCCACCGGCGCCGATCTTCCTGCCGATTTGGTCCAATTGATCGCCGCCATCGGCGAACTCCCCACGGAGCAGTCGCGGGCCCTCGCCCCGCTGTTGGATCGTGTGGTGGAAAGCACCGGACGCCGTCGCCGGATCCTGTCGCTGGTGCAAGACGCCCTCGGGCAGCTGCGACTCGATATGAAGTACCTGATGTTCGATCTCGAAGCGACGCGACGCGAGCGGGACGAGGCCCACGCCCGCCTCGAAGACCTGACGGGCGAATCGGACGCCGACAACCTCGGCTGAGCCTGTCCCCCCTGACGTGGCCGGCAAGACGAGGCCGTCGCCTCGTGTGCGACGTGGCTAACACCGGCGGCTGACTTCGTGGTCGGCGCCAAGGAACGTGCGGAACCGCCACCCCCCACTCGATGCAAGTCCCCGCCACCGCTGAAGACCTCGCGCAGTCCGCAATCGATGTGGGCGTTGTCACCGATTCTCAACTCCAGCCGGTCTGGAGCGAGCTCGGATCGAGCAACGTCGCCCTCGCGGATTTCTCGCAGACGCTCGTCCGCAAGGGGCTGGTCACCAACTACCAGCTCGACCGACTGCAACGCGGCCTCCGCGACGGGTACGTCTACGGCGACTACCGGGTGCTTTACTGTGTCGGCTCGGGGACCTTCGCCCGGGTGTTCCGCGCCGCCCACCGCGAGACGGGGCAGATCCACGCCGTCAAAGTCCTACGGTCGCGGCACACCGGCACCCCTAAGGCGGACTTCTTCCGCCGCGAGGGCGAGCTCGGCAAGAAGCTGAAGCACCCCAACATCGTCGCGATTCACGACGTGGTGACCCGCCCCGGGCTCAGCTACATCGTGATGGACTTTATCGAGGGGCAAAACCTTCGCGACCTCTACCGGGTGCGGAAGAAGTTTGATTGGGAGAACGCCGCCGACATCGTCGCCGACGCGCTGGCCGGACTCCACTACGCTTTCCAGCAGGGCGTCACGCACCGCGACCTGAAGATGTCCAATGTGCTCGTCACGGCGGGCGGCGCGGGCATGCTCGTCGACTTTGGGCTGGCAGCCCTCGATGGCGTCGCCGGCGAGGACTCGGGCGTCGATCGCACCGTCGAGTACGCGGCGCTAGAGAAAATGACCGGCGTCCGCAAAGACGACACCCGCAGCGACGTTTATTTCGCCGGATACATACTGCACCAGATGCTCTCGGGTGTGTCATGCCTGCCCGAAGGCCGCAACCGCGCTCAGCGGTACGCCCGTGGCGAGGCGTTCAAAGACATCCGGCCGATTCTTGAGCTCGCGCCCGAGACGCCGATGCCCTTGGCGATGGTTCTCAGCAAAGCGCTCGAGATGGACCCGGAACGCCGCTTCCAGACGCCGGGCGACATGCTGGCGGAGCTCAAGCTCGCGGTGCGGCGGGCCAAAGGCGCCGAATCCAACACCACCGCGCGCGGCCCCGAAGAGCAGGAAGGCGTCGGCCCCGACGGCAAACCGCGGCGGATCCTCGTCGTCGAATCGGACACCAAACGCCAAGACGTCTTGCGCGAGTTGTTCAAGCGAAATGGTTACCGCGTGCTGGTCGCGACCGATGGCCCGCGCGCCCTGTCCCGGTTCACCGGCGACCCAACGGCGGCGGACGTCGTTGTCTTCTGTGGCGCGTCGATCGGCGCCGACGCGGTCCGGGCTTTCAACCAATTCGGCGAAGAGCGGGCGACCGCCGGCATCCCGACGATCCTCCTGCTCGAAGAGGCCCAGGGGGAGTGGGCCGCTTCGGCCAAGACGGCCGACCACCGCGGCGTGATTGTCATGCCGGTCAAACTCCGCCGCCTCCGCGAGGCGGTCCTCTCGGCCGTCACGGCGCGCGAGAGCGTCTCCAAGGCGTAATGACTCTACCAAGGTAAGCAAGGATGCAATCCGTTCTAGGCCACGACGACGCGAAGGACCGCTTCCGGCGCACCCTCGCAAACGGCCGGCTGGCGAGCACCTACCTTTTTGTTGGGCCCGCCGGTGTCGGCAAACGGTACTTCGCCGAGCGTCTCGCCGCGGCGCTGCTTTGCCCCCGTCGTGACGGCGCGTCGCTCGAAGCGTGCGGCGTTTGCGAAAACTGCCGACTGACCGCGGCGGGGACCCACCCCGATCTGCTCCGCGTCGCGCGGCCGGAGGGCAAAACGACCCTGCCGGTCGATCTCTTCATCGGCCCGGCCGACAGGCGGAACCGCGAAGGGCTTTGCCACGACATCGCGCTGCGGCCGCTGGTGGCCGACCGCCGGGTGGCGATCATCGACGACGCCGATGATTTCAGCGTCGAGACGGCCAACTGCCTGCTGAAAACGCTGGAAGAACCGCCGCCCGGTTCGCTGTTGATCTTGATCGGCACGAGTCTCGCCCGGCAGCTGTCAACCATCCGCTCTCGCTCGCAGATCGTCCGGTTCGGCCGGCTGGAGGCGACGGAGGTCGCGTCGATTTTGTGTCGCCAGCCCGACCCTCTCGAGCCCGCCGACGCTGAACGGCTTGCCGCGATCGCCGAGGGGAGCGTCTCGCGGGCGCTCGAGCTGGCGGAGGGGCAGCTTGATCAAGCCCGCGAAACTTTGCTGCGTCGCCTGGCGTCTCCCCGGCTCGACGCCAACGACCTGGCCCGGGTCTTCGAAGAAGAGACCAAAGCGGTCGCCACCGAACCCCGCATCCGCCGCCGGGCGATGCGCGAGTTGCTTGCCGCGACGATCGCCACGCTGCATGCCCGCCTGAGCACGGCGGCCGACGACCCCGCGAGCGTTGATGCGCTGTTGCGGCAACTGGAGGCTTGTTTCGAAGCGGAGTCCGCGCTGGGCCGCAACGCCAACCAATCGGCGGTGGTGCAGTCGCTTGCGCAACAGCTCGCGCGGCGAGCCGGCTAGGCTCAGCACTCAACAGGTCCCCGTTCAACAGGTCCGCGACGCCGCATCGACCGGCGGCGGCCGGTGGCGAGTCCGCCGCTCGCCAACAACGCGATTGAAGTCGGCTCAGGAATGGCCTCGACCGTTACGTCGAAGAACAAATCGGTTAGGGGGCCAAATCCGAAAGGGGAGTCTCCGGTGCGTCCACCGAGGGCTCCATCGGGGTACCCGAGATTCCCGCCCAGGATAAAAAAGCTGTCCGTGAATCTTTCTGCGCTGAAGACCATCGCGTAGGTGACCCCTGACGTGAGCACCACCGACGCCGCATCGAACGTCGCGGTCGCTTGGAGCACGTCCGGTTGCGTAAACGGCCCACCGAATCCCGCCAGCAGCTCGACGTTATCCACCGGGGCGGTAGCGAGCACGTCGCCGATCATGCCCGCTGTGAACTCGGTGAGCGTGACCCTCAGGCCCTGGCCGTCCTGGTTGGCGAGGCCACCGCGGGCGCCGGCGGTGACCGAAATACTCTGCAGCACGCCGCCGTTAACGGTCAGGAACGTCTGCGCGATCTGGCGATCGATCGGCGCCGCCGCCGTGCCCAATCGCTCGACGACAGCGGCGGCGCTTGCGTCGCCGGGAGCGGTGGCCCGATTGCTCGCCGCAGTGAGGGGGGCCGCCACCGCTTGGCAGGCGAAAGACCAAGCAACGGTGAGAGTGAGCACACCGCAGGGGAGGGCATTCGGCATGGAACTCGTCCTGGCGTACGGTAGGGTTCGACCGACGGGAATTGACATCCTAATGCACCAAGGCGCCGACCCGGGGATAGAGGGTTCGTCAAACTGCCGAGTTGCTTGGGCCTTCGACCCGAGGATTGCCCCTGAGGGCCCGACGCAAACGCGCTACCCGAGACCGCGTCGCCGAGTTGACCCCCTGCACGGGGCGGCTTAGACTCCCCGGCCTATGGCCAGTTGTCGCAGCGCAAATCGCTATGGATTCGCGACTTGCGTCGGCCGGCGGCCTGTTCGAATAAGCCTCATCGGAATGGTCATTCGCCCCTGCGGCGGGTGACATTAGGGAGAGACGATAAATGCGTCATCGGAATCGACGGAATGGTGTTGCACGGATCGCCTTGTTGGTGGGCGTCGCCCTGAGTGGCGTCGCGCTGCCCGGGGATTGGGCCTTCGGGCAAGACCCCGCCACCGCCCCGGCGGCCGTTTCGCCAGCGCCGGCGGCCCAACCAGCGGTGGCCGACGCCGGCGCCGCCGACGGCGAGGCCTCGCAGACCACCGCGATCGTCTGTTGGGCGATCGCCTTTACAGGGGCGTTTGTCGCGCTCGTGCAGGCGAAGCAGTTCTACAACACGATGATCGCCGCCGACCCCGGGACGCCGCGCAGCCAAGAGATCGCCGGCTATGTGCAGGAGGGCGCCAACGCCTACCTGCAGCAGCAGTACCGCGTCGTGGCGGCCTTCTTCTTGGTCGTCGCCGCCCTGTTGGCGTGGGCGTCGTTCGGCTTGAAAGTGCAGAGCGAGTTCGTCCCGTTCGCGTTCCTGTCGGGCGGACTGTTTAGCGGCTTGGCCGGCTGGTTCGGCATGAAGACCGCGACCGCCGCCAGCAGCCGCACGGCGGCGGCCGCGGAAAAGTCGCTCAATCAGGGCCTGCAGGTCGCCTTCCGCAGTGGCGCCGTGATGGGCCTCACGGTCGTCGGCCTTGGCCTGATGGATATTACGCTCTGGTTCGCCTTCCTCTACTGGGTCTGGCCGGCGGCTGGGATGGATCCGCTGTCGCTTGGCGAAATTAGCGTCACGATGGTCTGCTTCGGTATGGGCGCCTCGGCCCAGGCGCTGTTCGCCCGTGTCGGCGGCGGCATCTTCACCAAAGCGGCCGACGTCGGCGCCGACCTGGTCGGTAAGGTCGAGCAGGGCATCCCCGAGGACGACCCGCGCAACCCGGCGACGATCGCCGACAACGTCGGTGACAACGTGGGCGACGTCGCCGGCATGGGCGCCGACCTTTACGAGTCGTACGCCGGCTCGATCTTGGCGGCTTCGGCCCTCGGCGCCGCGGCTTTCGTCAACCCGTCGCTCGCGCCGGCAGGATGGTCGCCGGAGCAGGCGCAGCTGTCGGCCATGATGCTGCCGCTGGTGATCGCCGGTCTCGGCATCTTCCTCTCGATCTTCGGCATCTACCTCGTCAAGACGGGCGAAGACGCCAGCCAGAAGAGCCTGCTACTCGCCCTCGACCGCGGCATCAGTCGCGCGACGTACTTGGTGATTATCGCCGCGATCGCAGCCGCCTACTTCTTGATGCCCGGTGTCGAGGGGACAACCTACTTCGGCATCCCCGGCGTGGCGCTCAGCGTTGTCTTCGGCGCGGCGGCAGGCATCGTGATCGGCAAGTGGACCGAGTACGCCACCAGCGACGAATACAGTCCCACCAGGAAGCTCGCCGACCAGGCGGTCACCGGGCCGGCCACGATCATCATCGGCGGCATCGCCGACGGCATGATGAGCGTCTGGGCGCCGGTCGTCACGGTCTGTGTGGCGACAATCGCCTCGTTCGGCTTCGCGACCGGCTTCGACTTCGCGAACGTCGATATGTTCTCGCTCGGCCTCTACGGCGTCGGCATCGCCGCGGTCGGGATGCTCAGCACGCTCGGCATCACCCTGGCGACGGACGCCTACGGCCCGATCGCCGACAACGCGGGCGGCAACGCCGAGATGTCCGGCATGCCGGCGATCGTCCGCGAGCGGACCGACGCGCTCGACAGCCTTGGCAACACCACCGCGGCGACCGGCAAGGGCTTTGCGATTGGCTCGGCAGCTCTGACGGCGCTCGCGCTGCTGGCCGCCTATGTCGAGGGGGTGCGGGTTGGTTTCGATCGCTGGGCTAAGGACTTCGCCGCGGAGTCGATCGCCACCGAAGGGGACGCGTTCCAGTACGGCTTCTACAAGCTCTCGGATCAGTTCCTGGTGCTCGTGCAGGAAGACGCCGAGGGCGAGCCGTTCACCACGAGCTACCTGATCCAACCCGCTCAACTGCGGGTCAACGATACGACCGGAGAGAGGATCCGCGAGTGGAAGGACCTGCCTGTCGAGGCTTACATCCCGACCACCTTCGGGGGCGACGCCGAAAGTGCGTTCGCCGCCGACTACGCCGCCGGACCGAAGTGGCTGGCGGACGGGACGGCGCTGACGCGGCTGGCCGAGATGACGCTGCCTGACTTCAACATCTACTTCGACGCCACGCTGATGAACCCGAAGGTGCTGATCGGCATCTTCGCCGGCGCGATGGCGACCTTTGTCTTCTGCGCCATGACGATGAAAGCCGTCGGCCGCGCCGCCCAGGGCATGGTCGAGGAGGTCCGGCGACAGTTTAAGGAGAAGCCGGGCATCATGGACGGCACCGACGAGCCCGACTACAAGAGCCCCGTGGCGATCAGCACAATCGCCGCCCAGGCGGAGATGATCGGCCCGTCATTGCTTGGCCTGCTGCTGCCGGTCGCTGTCGGCATGGTGCTCGGCGTCGCCGGGGTGCTGGGCCTGTTGATGGGCACGCTGACCTGCGGGTTCTGCCTGGCGGTCTTCATGGCCAACTCCGGCGGCTCTTGGGACAACGCCAAGAAGTACATCGAGGCGGGCGCCCACGGCGGCAAGGGGACCCTTGCCCACAAGGCGGCCGTTGTCGGCGACACGGTCGGCGACCCCTTCAAGGACACCAGCGGCCCGAGCCTGAACATCCTCATCAAGCTGATGAGCATGGTGAGCGTCGTCGTCGCGGGCTTGGTGGTTCGGTACAGCCTGGTCTCATTGGGCTGGTTCTGACGGACACGGCTTTTCCTGCGAACCCGGACGGCGCCGACGCCGTCTTGCGGTCGCTGTGGGGGAGCAACTACACTGCGGTTCTGTGGCCGGATCACCGGCTGTTTTGGAGGTGTGGCTGAGTGGTCGAAAGCGCCGGTTTGCTAAATCGGTGAAGGGGTCCCCCCTTCCGCAGGTTCGAATCCTGTCGCCTCCGCTTGATTTCTGGGCGGTCTCGGCTTGGCTGACGCCAAGACCTTGCCGCGCCAGGAAAAGGACCACGCAATAGGCCCTGACCGCTATGGTCGGGGCCTTTTTTGCTGTTTGTCCGACTCTCGGTGGCGGCGATTTGGCGGCGCGGTCCGCCCTTCACGCCTTGGCGTCTTTGCGTGCGGGCCCTGCCGGTTTAGTCTCAGGATCCCAGAGCCAGTCGCCCGCCCCCGCGTCTCAGCGCTTCTGCGAAAGACCGACCCCCCTCGCTACCCGATCAACCCGATGGCTACCGACGAGCGACTGCGACGTGAGATCGACGACCTCGGACGCACCTTTGGCGACACCGTCCGGCGGTTCGCGGGGGACGAGGCGTTCCAACTCGTCGAGACGGTCCGCCGGCTCGCCCGCCGGTTCTGTGACGGCGACCTCGCCGCCGCCGACGAACTCGACGCGTTGCTCCGCGACCTGACGGCCGACCAGTTGCGGATCGTGATCCGCTCGTTCGGCACGTTCCTCGAGCTGGCGAACCTGGCCGAGGACCGCCAGCGGGTGCGGTCGCTCCACGACCGTGAGCGCAAGAGCCACCCGGCGCCGCGCAGGGAGTCGATCCTCGACGCGGTCCGCAAGCTGAAAGAGCAGGGCGTTTCGGCCGAGGCGATGGCCGATCTCGTCGAACGGGTCCGCGTCGAACTGGTCTTCACCGCCCACCCGACCGAGGCGAAGCGCAAGAGCATCCGCGGCAAGCTGCGGTCGTTGCGGCAAATCTTGTCGCGGCTCGACGTAGCCTCGCTCACGCCGCGTGAAGAGGAGTCGCTCCGCGGCCTCGTCCGTCGCGAGATCGTCAAGCTCTGGCAGACCGACATCATCCGCCCAACCCGGCCGACAGTGCTCGAAGAGGTGCAGCGCGGGCTGGCGTTTATGCCGGTGATTTGGGACACGGCGCCGCGGATTGTTGGCGAGCTGCGTCAGGCGGTCGCCGAGGTTTATCCAGCACAAGAGGTCGCCGCGGGAGGCGTGCTGCGGTTCGGCTCCTGGATGGGCGGCGACCGCGACGGCCACCCTTATGTCACGCCAGAGATCACCGAGCAAACGCTCCGCTGGCTGCGGAAGGCGGCGCTCGAGCGGCACTGGGCCTCGTGTGACGCATTAATCACCTCGATCAGCGTCTCGACGCGCCAGGCCCCGGCCTGCGCCGCGTTGCTCGAGCCGCTCGCCACGGCGTGCGCGAATTGGCCCGAGCTCGTCGAGATCCTAGAGCCGATCCCGCCGCTCGAGACGCCGCGGCGGTGGTTGCGGGTCATCGGCTGGCGGATCGAGCAGTCGTTGGCGGCGCCGAGCCAAGGTCCGACACCGTCCGCCGCCTACGGATCGGCCGAGGAGATGGCGTCCGACGCCCGGCTGGTGCGCGACGCCCTGATCGCGGCGGGCGACGACGACGTCGCCCACACCGAGGTCGATGCGTGGCTCGACCAGATCGCGACTTTCGGCCTGCACATGGCGGCGCTCGACGTGCGGCAGCACTCAGAGCTTTATGCCGGGGTGATGACCGAGCTGTGGCAAGCCATCGGCCTCGTCGAGAAGGGCGAAGAGCTCACCGAACGACGCCGCTGCGAGCTGCTAGCCGAGACGCAGCCGATCGCGGCGAATCTCGACCCGGTCGGCCTCAGCGAGACGGCCCGCGAGACGCTCCAGCTGTTCCGCGTCTTGCGGATCGCCGCCCGGCGTTACGGGATGGCGTGCCTCGGCGGGCATGTTGTCTCGATGACGAAGCAGCCGAGCGATCTCCTCACGATTCTGTGGCTGTGGAAGTGGAGCGAACGCGCCGACGGCGGCAGCGAGCTCGATGGGTCGCTGCACCTGCCGGTGATCCCTCTGTTCGAGACGATCGACGACTTGGTCGAAGCGCCTGAGATCCTCGGCACCGCACTCGAATCGCCCGCCTACCGGTCGCATGTCGCCGCCTGTGGCGATCGCCAGACGGTGATGATTGGCTACTCCGACAGCACCAAGGACGGCGGCTACCTATCGGCGGCTTGGTCGCTGCAGAGCGCACAGATCGCCCTCAACACGTTGGCTAAGTCGCACGGCGTGCACGTCACGTTCTTCCACGGCCGGGGCGGCTCCCTCGGCCGCGGCGGCGGACCGGCGGCGCGGAGCATCCTGTCGTTGCCGCCCGAGACCTTCGACGGCTCGCTCCGGCTGACCGAGCAGGGCGAGGTCCTCTCCGAGCGGTACGACGACCCCGCAATCGCTCACCGGCATCTCGAGCAGGTCCTGTGGGCCGTGTTGATCGCGGCGACGACGCCCCCGCCGAAGCCGACGAGCGACTACCGCGACCAGATGCAGCGGATGGCGGACGCGTCGCTCGCGTCGTACCGAGCGCTCGTGACGCACCCGGCGTTCGTGCGGTTCTTCCGCCTAGCGACACCGATCGGCGAGATCGAGAACCTGCCGATCGGCTCGCGGCCGGCCAAGCGGAAGAAGGGCGACGCGATCGAGGACCTGCGGGCGATCCCGTGGGTATTCTCTTGGACGCAATGCCGCTGCCTCTTGCCGGCGTGGTATGGGCTGGGGGCGGGCCTCGAGGCGGCCCTCGGCGAGCCCGGCGGCCAGGAATCGCTCCACGAGATGTACACCCAGTGGCCGTTCTTCCGGGCGACGATCGACAACGCCGCGCTGGCCCTCGCTAAGTCGAACCGCCCGGTCTTCGACCGCTACGCCCAGTTGGCGGGTGGAGACGCCGCCCTCCGTGACGTCGCCGAGCTGCTCGACGCCGAGTACGCACGGGCCCGCGACGCCCTGTTGGCGGTGACGGGCGAGAAGGAATTGCTCGACACGGTCCCGTGGCTGCAAGACTCAATCAAGGTCCGCAACCGGTATGTCGATCCGCTGAACCTGATCCAGCTCGAGGTGATGCGACGCGTGCGGTCGGCAGACAACCCGTCCGAAGAGCTGCGGCATTTGTCGCAATTGTCGATCAAGAGCGTTGCCGCCGGCATGCGGACCACGGGTTAGAGGGGGTCGGCGTGCGTCTTTCGCGACTCCCGGCGCCGGCGCTTAGGGCTCTCGAACCGCGGTGTGGGAACATCGCCAGCGATTGAGCCCTAGGCGCCAGCGCCGGGAGTGATCCACCAAACCACCCTCCAATCAAAAAGTCCCCCGTGTCATTGTTCATCGAGACGATCGCCGTCGCCGCCTTGCTCTTGGGTTGGTGCGGCCTCAGCCAAGTCACGCCGCCGGAGGGGTCGTTTGTGGCGACCGTCGCGCTCGGCGCCGTGACGCTCGGCGCCGCGATGCTGATGCGGCAAGACCGGGTCGTCGAGGCGAACCGCCGACTGCACGCCGGCCAGTGGTGGGGGCTCGACGCGGCGTTGCGTCGGGCGGCGACGCCCTTCGCTCTTGGCGGGGGGGTCGCGTTGGTCATCTGGTCGCTGGCGCGGGCGTCGGTCGCGGCGAAGCTAGGCGGCGCCGGCAGTCTGCTGGTGCTGCTGGTCGTCATCGCGATGGCGATCAAGTTTGTCGCGGAGACGTACTTGTACGCTCAGATCGGCGGCGAAGCCTCGCCCCGACAGACTTCGGCGCAGCAACTCGTTGGCCCGCTCGCGGGCTGGAGCAAGCTCCGCTACGTCCTCGGGACGTTCGGCGGCGTCATCCTGCCGCTCGGCGCCCAGCTGCTCGCGGGCGGGGCGAAGAATATCCCGGCGGTCGTCGACGCCGGGCCTCCGGCCGTGCTAGCCGTCGCGGCGCTGGTTTGCCTCGTGCCCGGCGAGCTGCTCGAGCGGTGGCTGTTTTGGCGCACCGGCGGGGCGACCATCTCCCCCAGCTGACGCGGGGGCGATCGCTCTGACGCGGTCAGCGGTTGAGCACCGGCGGCAACAGTCGCGGGAAACTCGGGGGGCCGGTGAATTCGGGCTCTTCGTCGGCGTCCGACTCGACCGGCGTGCTCTCCGATTGCGGCGCCACGGAAGCAGCGGTCGCGGTGGCGACACGCGGCGCCGGGGCATCCGACATCGCCGCCAACGACTCGGCCTCGCCCGTCGATTGGACCGTCGATTGCGCGAAGGAAGCGTCGGCCGCAGGCTGCGTGATCCGCGTTAGCGCGTCAAAGGCGGGCCGCAGGTTGGGGTCGAGCTCCAACGCCTGCTCAAACTGAGCGACCGCCTCGTCGGTCTTGCCGCTGCGGGTCAGGATCTGCCCAACGTTGTAGTGCGCCGCGGCGGGGCCACAGACGGTCTTCAGGTGGGTCAAAGCCTCGTCGATTTCGCCGACTTCCACCAGCACGGTCGCGATGTTGTTGCGGTAGAGCTGCTTGTCGGGCCGCATCATGATCGCTTGCCGCAACACGGCGGCGGAGGCGTCGAGTCTCCCTTGGCGGGCGAGGCAGAGGCCGAGGTCATTGACGGCCGCGGCGCTGGTCGGATCGGCGCCAATCGCCTGACGGTAGATCGCTTCGGCGGCGGCCAAGTCGCCTTCGCGGTCCTTGGCGTGCCCTTGCTCGCGCAGGCGCCGCGCTTCGTCGGCCGGGGTCGCGGCGTCCGCCGCGGTGGGTGATCCCTGCCCCATCGGCGAGCGAGCGGCCGTGTCGAGCGGCGTCGTCTGCGACGGCGAGTTCTGTGCAAAGGCGGGAACCGCCCCATTGCCACGCCAAGCGGTCTTGGCCGCGGCCCCCGACGAAGAGGCGGTCGGCATGGACGCCGGCGGCGGCTGGTAGGCGATGACGCCCGGCCCGGCCGCGCTCGGAACGCCAGTCTCCATCGGGTCGGCCGACGGGCCGTGGAACCACTTCGTCAGCCACCCCATCCGGCTTGCCTCGCCGGGGACGCTTTGCGCGCTCGGCTCCGGCATCGTATGGAGCATCGACGACGGCGCCGCGAAGACGCCCATCGGCGCCAGCGACAGCGTCGTAGCAATCGCTGCGGTAAGTTGAACTCGCACAGTAACTCCCCCCCGGGTATGCCGCCCAATGGGGCGGCGCGTGCGTGCGTTGCGGTTAGTAAGAGACGCCGTTTACTCGGAGGCCCCCGCCGGCGTCGCGGCGGGCAAGGTCGGAGTCGGCATGTTCTCGCGGAACTGGGTGTTCACGAAGTCCACCGTCACCGCCGGGCGACCGTCGGACGTCAAGTGAGTCTCTTGAGCGGTGATCGACGAGCCATCGCGGACCACCTGCATCGCGAAGTCATTGACGGTCGCGATGCGGTTCTGAGTCGTCTGCTCATCGAGCGAGCGCTCGATGAAGGGCTGGCGGTGCTCGGGCGGCGCCTGGGTGAGGATCCATTGCACCCGCAGCCTGCCCGCTTGGGTCAGCTGGGTGCAGTCCTCATTGAAGTGGTGCGAACCGAGCAGGTTCTGCCGGCGCCAGCCATTCTCGATCATGATGTCGAACGGCGCAGCGGCGTTACGGCGGTCCTGCTCGACGTACTGCGCGGGCCAAGCGTTTTGCTCGGCGCGGCGCTGCTCGAGGTAGCAGTAGAACTCGCCAAGCCAGAACGCGTCCGCAGGGACGGCGGCGGCCAGGGCGGCGACAGCAAGCAGGGTCCGCTTCATCGTTCGCTCCATCCTTGGAACTGCTCCCCGAGGACGAGCCCCGGACAAAGGGGCGCCGGACGCCATCGGCGCGGGCTGATCCCTGCCTGTGGGTATCGGTCGGCGTAGCCGGCGGCTGCGGAGCTTCGAGAACGACCGGTTTGGACGACGTAGACCGCCTACTTTCGGCGTCGCTAGCACTGCTCGCGAGTCACAGGCGACTGCGTCGGAGGGAGACACCCCTGAGCGGTTAGCGGTAAACTTGTTGAGTGCTGTCACCGCTGTCTACAATCTCACTGAGGTCGTAAGGGTCGTTAGGACCCCGCCTTTCCTGACTTGAGCTGCAACGATTGATTTTCACGCCCCCAGGAGTGCCTCGTGAATTTGCGCCCTATCACCCTCGCTCCCATTGCCTTAGCGGTCCTGATAACGCCTGCGTGGGCTGACTTAGGTAACCAGCTCTTTAAACTAACGCCCGACGATGGCGCGGAGCTCGACTACTTTGGGGCAGCGGTAGCAGTTGATAGCGGAATCGCCGTCGTGGGGGCTTTCCGAGACCAAGACAATGACTTCTTCTCCGGATCGGCGTACCTGTTCGATGTTTCGTCCGGGACCCAGCTTAAGAAGATCACTGCGAATGATGGTGGCTTCTTTGACCAGTTCGGATCGTCCGTTGCAGCCAACAATGGCTTGGCGCTCCTAGGCGCTCCAGGAGATGGCGACGTCTTTTTTTCTTCGGGCTCGGCGTACTTGTTCGACACGGCTACTTTCGAACAACTCACCAAGTTCTCCCCAGCCGACCCGGTAAGCGATGGCGAGTTTGGAGCCTCGGTTGCAATCGATGGTGGCGTCGCACTTATCGGCGCCCGAGGTGACGATGACAATGGCCTTGCGTCCGGCTCGGCTTACTTGTTTGACCTTTCGACCGGCGCTCAATTCGCCAAGCTAAGTCCGGACGATGGCGCGCCTCAGGATTACTTCGGAACGTCGGCGGCGATCTCCAATGGCATTGCGATCATTGGATCGCCTCAAGATGACGACAACGGCGAGGACTCAGGTTCGGCCTACCTATTCGATGCGGTGACCGGCGTTCAGATTGCGAAACTCACGCCCCAAGACGGCGCCGAGATGGACCGATTCGGGGAATCCGTCGCAATCGATGGCGGCCTCGCCCTAGTGGGTGCTTACGGCCACAGTGGACGCAGCGGCGCCGCCTATCTGTTCGACGTCGCGACGGGTACACAGCTCGCAAAGATCGTGGCCGACGATGGATCGACTGATGACCGTTTTGGTAGATCGGTTGCGATCAGCGGAGGTCTCGCCCTCGTTGGTGCAAGCTATGAGGACGAGAAAGGTCTCGATTCCGGATCAGCATACCTTTTCGAGGTACCGACGGTCCGGCAGATTGCAAAGTTTAGCGCGGATCTCGGAGGCGAGCTCGACCACTTTGGATCCTCGGTTGCAATTGGCGACGGGATTGCGATCATTGGGGCGGAAGGCGATAGCAACAATGGCGATTTCGCAGGGGCCGCCTACATTTTCTCTACCGTTCCAGAGCCATCGGCGATGTGGCTCGGTTCGTTAGCCGTAGCGTTCTGTCCACGGCGACGTCTCTGACGCAGCTTCGGCTAAGTCTTCAGTATTGGCCTGTGCGGACCAGAGGTGATTGCCGCGACTCCGACGTCTCTT
This sequence comes from Botrimarina colliarenosi, assembly GCF_007859955.1. Lineage (GTDB taxonomy): Bacteria > Planctomycetota > Planctomycetia > Pirellulales > Lacipirellulaceae > Botrimarina > Botrimarina colliarenosi. The sequence goes on along the minus strand of NZ_SJPR01000004.1, from coordinate 219,427 downwards.
CTGACGACGAGGAGTGGGGGTCAGCCCCCGCCGTTCATCGCAGGGAACATCTCGTTGATCATCGTGATCGCCGCGGGTCCGACCAGGACGACGAAGATCGCCGGGAAGATGAAGATCACCAGCGGGAAGATCAGCTTTACCGCGGTCTTGGCGGCCTTCTCCTCAGCCATCTGACTGCGGCGGGTCCGCATCGAGTCGCTCTGCACCCGGAGCGCCTGGGCGACGCTCGAGCCGAACTTGTCGGCCTGCACGAGGATCGCCGCCAAGGCTTTCAGGTCGTCGACGCCGGTGCGCGAGCCGAGTTCGGACAGGACCTCGTTGCGGGGAGATCCCATCTGGAGTTGAAGATTGCACAGCGCAAACTCTTCGGCGAGAACGCCGTACGTCTTACGCATCTCTTCGCTGACTTTTCGCATCGCTTGGTCGAGACCGAGGCCGGCCTCGACGCAGACCACCATCAGGTCGAGCGCGTCGGGCAGGCCGTAGAAGATGTTGTCCTGGCGTGAACGCTTCATGAACCAGATCGAGACGTCGGGCAGGAAGAACATGACGCCGGCGGCCGCGACGGTGATGATGGCCGCCTCTTGCGTGAGCCCCTTGGTGAAGTAGGCGGCCCCGCCGCCGGCGATGAAGCCGAACCCGAGGCAAAGCAGCTTGGCGCCGAGAAAGACGCTGATCGCCGTCTCGCCGCGGAAGCCGGCGTGCTGGAGGCGTTGCTTCAGCTTCCCTTCTTCTTCTTTTGTCTTGGGCTGCAGGGGCGCGGCGAACCTCGGCGTCGCTTGCTCGATGAGCTTCGCCATCTTGTCCGACTGCTTGATCGCCTTCGAGGCTTTGCGGCCCCCTGGGTCACGAAGCTCTTCGAGCCGCTCGGACGTCCGCTCGTTGGCCGAGCCGCCGAAATACTCCAGCGCGATCCACATCGCCGCCGCCACTGCGCCGAAAACGGCGAGCTTGACCATCAAGGCGTTGGAGATCAGTTCGGCGAGGATCATGGGCGGGCGGTTGGCAGTAGGTAACCGTGGGTCCCCTCCCCCTTTGGGGGAGGGAGTTCGAGTCAGATTCTGATATTCACGATCTTCTGGATCACGATAGCGCCGAGCAGCTGCATCACGATCCCGCCGATGAGCATCTTCTTGCCCATGTCGTCGGTGAAAAGCAGCATTAGGTAGTCCGGGTTAAGCCGGTACACGGCGCCAAACAGCATGGGCGGCAAGGCCAGGAGCACGATGCCCGACAGGCGGCCTTCGCCCGTGAGCGCCTGGACTTGGCCCCAGATCTTGAACCGCTCGCGGATCAGCCGGCCGATCTTGTCGAGGATTTCCGCCAAGTCGCCACCGGTCTGACGCTGCAGGATGACGGCCGTCGCGAAGAACTTCAGGTCGAGGTTCGGCACCCGTTCGGTGAGGTTCTCGAGCGCTTCGTCGAGCGGCATGCCGAGGTTCTGCTCTTCGAAGCAGCGGCTGAACTCCTGACAGATGGGGGGCGACATCTCGGCGCCGACCAGGTTCATGCCGGCGCCGAGGCTGTGCCCAGCGCGGAGCGCGCGGGCGACCAGCTCAAGGGCCTCAGGGAGCTGTGCGGCGAACTTCTTCATCCGCCGCTTCCGCTTCATGATCAGCCAGGCGAATGGGATGAACACGAACACCACCGAGCAGATCGGGGCGAACTTGATCGGCAGCCCGAGCGTGGTGGGGGCGAAGAATCCCAACAGGGCCGCCCCAACACACGCCATCAGGAACTGACTAACGCTGAACGAGACGTCCGCTTGGGCAAACAATCGCTCAAGGTTGAGGTGATTGGCGAGCGCCTGCTCGAAGGCGCCAGCGCCGCGGTTCCAGGTCGCCGCGAGAAGGTCATTCTCCTTGTCGCCCGATTCCTTTCCGCCGCGGCCTTTGACCGCCTTGCCCGAGGTCAGCGCGCTCAGCCGATCCTCGACGTCTGCTTCTTTATCGCCGCTCCATAGCATCGCGACAGCAATCACCAGGCCGGTGACGCCGCCGAAGACCAGTAGCGTGATGACGAGGGGGGACATGGTTGGCTGATCGGGGAGTTCGGTTTACGGATTGGCGAGAGAGTCGGCTTTGGGCTGCGTCGCGGAGTTTCGTAGCCGCGGTCCTAGCGGTGGGTCGCCTCAGTCTTCCATCATGACGCGCTCGCGGAACGTGCTCGCCGGTAGGCGGATGCCCGCTTGCTCGAGCCGGTCCATGAAGCTCGGTCGGATGCCGGTCGAGATAAAGCGGCCGATCGCCCGGCCGTTCTGGTCAACGCCGGTCTTCTCGAAGCGGAAAATGTCTTGCATGACGATGGTGTCTTGCTCCATGCCGAGCACCTCGGTGATGTGGGTCACCTTGCGCGGCCCGCCTTGGAGGCGGTTCGACTGAACGATCAGGTTCACGGCGCTGGCGATCTGGGTCCGCATCGCCTTCATGGGCATTTCGAAGCCCGCCATCATGATCATCGTCTCGATACGGGCGATCGCGTCGCGCGGCGTGTTCGCGTGGCAGGTGGTGAGCGATCCGTCGTGGCCGGTGTTCATCGCCTGGAGCATGTCGAGCGTCTCGCCGCCACGACACTCGCCGATGATGATCCGGTCGGGCCGCATACGGAGCGAGTTCTTCACCAGCTCGGTGGCGCTGATGCGTCCCTTGCCCTCGATGTTCGGCGGCCGGGTCTCGAGACGCACGACGTGGTCTTGCTGGAGCTGGAGCTCCGCCGCGTCCTCGATCGTGACGATCCGGTCGTCGTTGCTGATGAAGCTGCTGAGCGTGTTGAGCAGCGTCGTCTTACCCGAGCCGGTGCCGCCGGAGATGACGATGTTCAACTTGGCCTTCATCGAGGCCTCGAGCAGCATCACCATCTCGGGCGTCAGGCTGCGATAGTTCAGCAGGTCCTCGAGCTTCAGCGGATTCGAGCCGAACCGCCGGATGGTGACCGTCGGGCCGTCGAGCGCTAGCGGGGGGATGATCGCGTTCACACGCGAGCCGTCCGGCAGGCGGGCGTCGACCATCGGACAGACCTCGTCGACACGCCGGCCGACCCGCGACACGATGCGGTCAATGATCTGCATCAGGTGCTTGTTGTCGCGGAACGTGACCGGCGTCTTGACGAGCTTGCCGTTCTTTTCAACGAAGATGCTCTTCGGGCCGTTGACCATGATTTCGCTGATCGACGGGTCCTTCAGCAGCATCTCCATCGGGCCGAGGCCGAAGGTCTCGTCGAGGACCTCATCGACCAGACGGTCGCGCTCCTTGCGATTGAGGAGGGTGTCCTCGGTGTCGCAGAGGTGCTCGACCACGAGGCGGATCTCGCGGCGGAGAACGTCGCCCTCCAATTCGCCCACGCGTGACAGGTCGAGCTTATCGACCAGCTTCGAGTGGATGCGTCGCTTCAGCGTTTCAAACTCGGCCTCTTTCTCCTGCGACGAGAGAGCGGTCGAGGCGGGGGTGTTGAGTTTCGTCATGGGGGGCGTCGGCTACTTGTTTCGCGAAAGCATCTTTCCCCTGCCGCTGAGGGCGGAGGGAAATGGTCCGCAAAAGCGTAGCTCACCCTAGACGGCGCGGTGCAAGACAGACGCGTGATTGAAGAAGAGAGACGCTAACCGGCATAAGCGGCATCGCTGCGCCGGCGCGACCGACCGGTAGGACGATCGGCTGAACCGGCGTTGTCGGGCCCCGAGGGCGCGGCCGTTTCAGGTCCGCCGTCCGCCCGTCCGTTGGGCGGGTCTTAGCCCTCGGCGGACGCCGGCTCTTCGGCGGCGCCCTTCTTGCCCCACAGGCCGAGCCAGCTGCGGCCCGACTTGGCGCCCGAATCGGATTCGCCGGCGCTCGAGCCGCCGGTCAGTTCGCGCGCCAACTGCTGGATTGACTGGGTCAGCGGCGCCTTAGGCGCCTGCTCGAGGAGGGGCACGCCGTTGTTACGCACCTCGATCATCGTCCGGAAATCGTTGGGCAGCTGCCAGAAGATGTCCTGACCGAGGGTCGACTCGGCCTTCTTCACGCTGATCGACGCCCCGCCTTGGCCGACGCGGTTGACGACGATCTTCACCTTCTCACGGAGGGCGCCACGCTGCTCGAACGACATCATCAACCGCACGACGTTCCGCAGGCACGGCAGGTCAAGCTGCGTGACCATGAGGATGTCGCTGGCGAGGTCCATCGCGAGCAGGTCGAGCTCGTTGTAGGCCTTCGAGGTGTCGATAATCAGGTGCGTGAAAGTCGCCCGGAGCAGGTTGATGACACGCGTCAAATCGTCGGTCGTGACGAGCTTCGAGTCTTCGAGCTGCACCGGACGCGGCAGCAGGTAGACGCCCGACGAGTGCTTCGTAAGCGATCGCTTCAACAGCGTAAAGTCGAGCCGGCCGATGTTCTGGGCGACGTCGGTGAGCGTGTACTCAGGGATCGTGTCCAGATAGACGTCGGCGTCGCCGAGCGCGAGGTCGAGGTCGAGGACCACGACCGAGTTGGTTGGATTTGAGGCCAGCTCGCAGCCGAGGTTGATCGCCAGGCTGGTCGAGCCGACGCCGCCGGTGCATCCGCTGACGGCGATGACACGGCAAGAACCAGCGCCGGCTCCCTCGGCGCCAAAGCGTGTGCGGCCAATGCGCTGCAGCGCGGTCGCCAAGTCATCCGGGCGGAGCGGCTTGGTGAGAAACTCCTTGGCGCCGGCCCGCATCGAGCGGAGGATCATCGCGCCGTCGGTCGAACTGCTCGCGACCAACAGAGCGACCTCGGGCTTCTGACGGGCGAGCTCTTCAACGAGTTCGATCGCCTTTTCCGGGTCGGCGTCCATCGAGATGAACGCCACATCGGGATGGGTCTCTTCGACGACGTCCTTGAAGAACGCGTAGCGCGAGCACTCCGCCTCAAGCCAAACGGTGTCGAGGCCCATCAGCGTTGCTTTAAGCGCCTCTCGGTCCCCGTCATTGGGGTCGACGATCGCTAATCGCAAGACGTTGGACATGGATTGCTGACGATACGGTAGAGGCGAAGACTTCCGACAGACCTGGCGCAGGGCCTTGGGCTAATAGAGGTTAGCTCACGCCAGACAGCGCGCCGGCCAAATTGGCGGCGTGTCAATCTTCGTCATAACCGACCGGACCGATTAAACCGGAATCGCTGACGGTCGCCCTGCCGGCGGCCGGCTGGTAAGGCCGCGAGGCCTGCCGCACGAGCGACGGGGGCGCCGCCGCCCGGTAGTGGGCGGGCGGTCCGTTCCGCACCGGCTCGGCGGCCGCGTCGCTGCTATCGTAGAGGCTCGGGCCTTCCATGGGCGTTGGCAGCGATTCTTCCATCGGATAGGGGGCCATCGCCGGGGTGGGCGCGCCGCCCATCGACTGGCCGCCTTGGTGGCCGTTCACCAACTGACGGGGCGGTCCAGGAAAGCCCCCCGCGACACAGGTTGGGCACGACCCGCAGCCGCCGTTCTTGCACGGTCCGCAGTAGTTGGGCACTTCCAACTTGCCGTCGACGTACAGATCGCAGTCGCACGGCGACACCGTCCCCATGCCCGGTCCGCACGGCGGAACCTGGTGCGGCTCCATCGCATCGACCAGTTCGGGGGTAACGAGAATCAGCAGCTCAACCTCTTCGGTCTCGCTCGAGACACGGCGGAACGGGGCGCCGATGATCGGCAGGTCAGCCAGGAAAGGCACCCCGGCGTTGGATCCGATGCTGCGCTGCTGAATCAAACCGGCAATCGCAAACGTTTGGCCGGCGTTCATCTCGACGGCCGTGTCCACTTGCCGGACCGTCAGGGCGGGCACCTGGGTGTTGTTGATCGTCACCGCGTTGCCAAAATCGAGGTCGCTGATCCGCGGACGGACCTCGAGACGGATCTTGCCGTTGCCCAGCACGATCGGCAGGAAGTCGACCTGCGTTCCGAAAGGCTTGTACTCGATCGCGACGTTGCCGAGCGACTGTGGCACGATAATGGGGATTTCGCCGCCTTCATTGAACTGGGCCGGTCGACCGCTAACGGCGACAATGTTCGGCTCGGCAAGGATCTTTGCGATGCTCTTGCGTTGCAGGGCGTCAATGAAGCCAAAGAAGGCGTCGTTGCCGTTGGTCACCGCGAACTCGACGGTTTGACCCGCCGTGTCGGTGATGCCCTTAACGCCGGACGCTACCTGCGTGAGTCCCAGCGGGTTGCCGCCCGACCCGACGTTGTTGATCAGGCCCGATACGCTCGTCCCGAAGTAACCGTGGCCGCTGGTGTAACCCATATCGACGCCGAGCTGCCGCAGCTTGGTCCGCGAGACCTCGTAGATCTTGACCTTGAGCAGCACCTGCTGCACGCCGCCGACGGCGATGTTGTTGATCACCTTCGGGGCGTAATCCTCGGCCAGCTGGCGGATCGGGTCGACGTAGTCGGGTCGATCGATGAAGCCGGTGAGGACCAGGCTCTGGCTGTAGCGATAGACCCGGACCGACGAGTTGGGGAACTGCGTCGCCAGGGCGTGTTCGAGCTCGCGGACGTCTCCGTAGATAAAGACATCCACCGTGTGGATGTCGCCGTCCTCGTCCCAGAGGTTGACCTGGGTGACGCCGGCCTTCTTGGCGGAGACCTGGATCTCGGTCGCCGAGAGGGGCGTCACGGCCAGCAACTCGGGGTTGTTGACCTGCACCTTGGGGATCTTCTTGTCGAGCGTGAGAATCCGACTCGTATTGGTCGTGATCTCGAGCTTGTCGTTCGCGCCGTCGATGCGGCGGACGACCGAGCCGTTTTCGAGGCCCTGCGCTCGTGCGATATTGGGAGCCGTGGCGGTAGCCGCGGCGACGATCGTCAACACAAGCACCCCGCGCATGGAGCGGAGCGTCCGGTAGGCGGTAAGGTCGTACATCCTTGTACTTTCCTGTTGCGGCGTCGCGGACGACGCCTGGACCCGAGCCGAGGCGCGGGCCATCCCCCCGATTGGTTATCTCTCGGCCGGAGCCAATCCCTGGCCCGCCCGGCGCCGCTGGTGGCGCTACCTCGTCGCTATCCTCTGTGCCTTGCGGCAACTCAACTTGTCATTCACCTTCAAACGGCACCGGGAAATCAACCGGCTTCGGCGGCGGCCCCGTCGATTTGAGGGGCCCGGAGAAGTCGATCTTGCCGTCACTCGTATAGCTGGCGGTGGATCCCGGCGTCTTCGGGCGCGCGCCCGCGTAGCTGTCTTGTTCGCCCTGCAGCGGAACGCCGGTGCGACTATCGAAGCGCATCGTCGAGACCTCTTCGGCCTGGACGATGGTCATCTCGAAGGGGGGCCGCTCTTGCGCCGCCTGCGACATCATGCCGACAACGGTGTCGAACAGACTCTGCTTGGGCGGACCGGACACGTCGCGGTTTTGCTCTTCTTTGCGAGAGTTCTTCTCGGAGCGGGTGCCGAGGATGTCTTCGATCGTCACCTCGACCATCGCCGAGGCGGTCTCGTCATTGGGATTCCGCGGGATCAGGCTCAACTCACCAAGGTTTTGGGCCAGGTCGAGCTTGCTCGCCTGCTCCGGGGTCACCAGCAAGGAGACTGTCTTGGGAATCGCACGGGCCTCTTCGCCTTCGGCGGTCCGTTGGACGGCCTGCTCGATGGCGAAGACGCGGATGTTTTGCAGAATGACGCGGGTCGTCGCGAAGGGGACGTTATCGCGTTGGCTGGCGGCCATAAACAGTTGCACGTCGACGCGGTCACCCGGGCTCAGCAGGCCAGCGGCCACCTTCTCGGCGTTCACCGAGATCGTCGAGAGACGGAAGCCGTCGGGGATGTTCGCCACGGGGTCGGCCGTCTCACCCAGAGCGAGCAGCTGGGCCTCGAGGATCGGAGTCCCAGCGACGATCGTCGTCCGCGGCCGACGTCCCTCGAGGTCCTCGAGCGACGTCAGCGAGCCTTTCGGCGCTTTGTCGGCGGGCCACTCTTCGAGGGCCACCATGCTAGCGCCAATCGGGTCGCCCAGATTGATGTTGTGCAACGCCACGTAGATGGGCGTTGTCTCGAGCTGCATCGCCGGGCGGTTGGCGTTGGCGTCCATGACACGGCTAATGCCGATCGACGCCGCCAGGCCACAGCCGAGCGCGAGTACGAGCAATATGAGCGATTTAGGTCGCATATGGTTTCCCCCCCACGAGGCGCCGGGCGGCCGCTCGAAGCGAGCAAGCGCTGGGCATCCCGCTGCGAAGCGGGCCTCGTCGGTTACTTCGGCACAACCGGCTTATCCGGTCCAGGAATTACGAAAGCGGTCATCGGTCAGCTAGCGGCCAGTCCGCTAAACAACCAATAGCCCACAGAGCTTGTAGGAGGCGTCTCCGACGCCGATTTCGCGCACCACGCGGTGGCGGTTGGGATGCCTTGATCGGCGTCGGAGACGCCTCCTACCGATTTCCGATAGCGAGCGACGACCGACGAATCCCTCGTCTCCCGTCCCTAGCCCCTCGTCCCTCAGACCAGCATCCCGGCCCACGCGAAGTAGGCGATCGTGCCAATCGCGATGGGGATGCCATAAGGGAGCAGCATCATGCGGGGCTTCCGTTCTTTGGCGATTGCGGCGAGCTGGTCCGGGTCTTTGATCGTAAGAATCTCGTTGAGGATCGACCAAAACTGGCTGTGGTGCTTGTCCCAACCCTTCTGGGTCAGAACCATGCCGATGGCGATGACGGCGCCAACAATCGCGGAGACGGCGAAGGCGTAGGCGGTGACGGTGCCCCAGACCCAGGCGCCGATACCGGCCATCAGCTTGACATCGCCGGCGCCCATGCCGCCGATCGCGTAGGCCGGCAACAGCAGTCCCAGACCGACCGCCGTGCCGATGAGGCTGTAGACGAGGCCTTCCCAGCCGGGGTACTCACTAAGCGTCGCGCTGAAGACCCAACCGCTGATGATCATCGGGAAGGTAATCCAATTCGGCACCTTCAGTTGCAGCCCGTCAATGACCGCCGCGACGACCAGCGTCACGGTGACGACCCAAACGGGCCAGTTGGCTTGAAGGGCGTCGGCGAGTTGAGCGAAGTCCATGGTCGTCAGCCTGCGGGCGTTGTCAGGTGGGGGCGTGAGGTTTTTTTTCGGGGCCGCTACCGGCAGGGCGGAGCGGCGAGCCGACGAAACGTAGCCCGCTCTACCGCGACGCGGAGGCGAGCGGCCGGCGACGTTCGGGGACTCTTCCTGTCGCGGACCGCTACAACCGGACCTCTCGCGGATGCGGTCGGCGCATAAAAAAGCCCGGCCGGCCCCCGAAGGGACCGGCCGGGATCGTAATCAAAGAGCGCCAGGCTAGCAGGGCCGGGTCGCCGTTGCTGTCGGATCAGCTACCAAGCTCGGCCGCGACATCGGTGAATGTCTGCGACGCGTTGGTGCCGATCGATCGGATGGCGGTCAGACAGACGATCACAATGAGCGCCAGCATGACCGCGTACTCGACAGCCGTGGGACCGTCTTCCGAGGTGAGGAACCGTTGAACCTTTTGAGCGAAATTCTTCATCACAATCCTCTCCGGATTTAGGGGCCTGCCCGCGAAGGTGGGGGTGGGCGGGACGCGGCCCTGCTAGTGGCGAGGGCATCGGGGCCCTCGATGGCTGACCTATCGCGACCCCCCGACCGGTTAAGGTCGAGGGTGAGCCCGCCGGGCGTCGCGCTTCGGTCGTTTAAACGTAATCCTGCGTATCACCCTGGTGAGGCGCATCCATTCCGCCCACGTCGCCTGCGATGCAATTGACGTGGGCATTCCATCGGCAGCCAGGCTTCCCCTGAACAAACGGGGCCCTTGGCTTTGCGCCCCCGCCTTACGACGGGTTTGCCTTTCTCGAGTGGACTAATACGCGGCGGGCTCTTGCTGTTACTCCCGGAGCGAGGCCAAAGCGGCGCCGCGGCGGGCAAAAGCACTGGGGGGGAAGTAGGTGGGATGAGTCGTTGGGAGGAGGGCCAGGAACGCTTCGTAGGAGCGGCGTTCCCTGGCGTCACTGGAAACCTATGTCAGATTCCGGTCGGGTCAAATGAACTTGAGACATTTTTTTGCGAACGGCCCAAACCCTTCACGCCACCGGGTCGGCGCCGGCTTGGGTTTGTTCTGCCCTACGTAGGCATTCCGTTACGCTTTCGCTGAAAACAGAGGGGAGATTAGAGCACCCCCACTCTCTCCCGCTTGGCGACGAACCCTTACCGTGCGAACCGCTGTTGCCGATCCACCGTTGACCGAGGCGATTGCCCGGGCGATCAACCGCCTCGCCGCGGCGCCGATCGGCGCCTATCACGCCGGTGGCGAAGCGGCGAGCGAGCCGACCGCTTGGGGCGCGCTGGCGTTGGCTCGGGCCGGTTGTAGCGATTCGGCGGCGGCCGCCGCCGACTGGCTCGCCGAGCGGCAAGGCGGCGATGGCTCGGTAGGCGTCACCGCGTCGCAAGCTGGCCCCGGTTGGCCGACGGCGTTGGCGATGCTTGCGTGGCGTGGCGTTGACCCAACCCGCTACGCCACGTGCTACGCGAGCGGCGTGGCGTGGGCGCTCGCACAACGGGCCCGCACAACCCGGCACAACCCGAGGCTGGGGCATGACTCATCCCTGGTGGGGTGGTCGTGGGCGCCGGCGACCCACACGTGGCTCGAGCCAACCGCGTTTTTCTTCGCTGCGCTCCGTGAGAGCGGGCCCGAATCGCAAGCCCGTCGTGACGACGCGGAACGCATCCTCATCGACCGGCTCCTCCCCAGCGGGGGCGCCAACTACGGAAACACCGTGGTCCTCGGGCAAGAGTTGCTGCCCCATACGCAATCGAGTGGCGTTGCCGCCTGGGCATTGGCGGGCGAACGAGTCACCGATGAGCGGCTCGCCAAGACGCTCACCTACCTCCAGGGGGCGGTCCAAAAGCCAACCGGCTTGGCGTCCTTGGCTTGGGCGGCGCGAGGGCTGGCCGGCCATCGCGCCGCTGGCGAGGAGGTGGCGTTGCGAGTCGCGTCGGCGCTCTCCAAAGCAGAAGCTGCAGCCGAGAGTCATCACAAGCTTGCGCTGTTGACTCTCGCCGCCCAAGAGATCGCCTACCAGCCGATCGAACCGATCGTGAGCCACCGATGAACAGCCCTCTCGATAAGTTCTCAATGACAAGACGCACCGCGCTTGCCGCCGGAGGGCTGGCGGCGGCCGGCTTGGTGACCGCTGCTTGGCCTCGATCAAAAACGCCCGTCTTCCTCGCCCGCGGGCAGCGCTACGACGGCCCGCTCGTCGAGACGATCCGTGACGGCCTCACGGCCGTTGGGATCAACGGCCAGAACCTGGCGGGCAAGCGGGTGCTGCTCAAGCCGAACCTTGTCGAGCCGACGCGGGCCATCCCGCACATGACAACCCATCCGGCAATGATCGTCGCCGCGGCGGAAGTCTTCCGCATGTGGGGCGCGGAGGTCACGGTCGGCGAGGGCCCTGGCCATGTCCGCGACACCGAGGCGGCGCTCATTGATTCGGGCGTCGGCGAGGCTCTTTCGGACGTCGGCTTGTCGTTCGCGGACCTCAACTATGAGCGGGTCGCCTGGCGCCGCAACCGCGGCCGCTTTAGCAAGCTACCCGGATTGTGGCTTCCCGAGAGCGTTGTCTCGGCCGACCTCGTTGTTTCGATGCCGAAGATGAAGACGCACCATTGGGTCGGCGTTACCGCGTCGATGAAGAACCTCTATGGCGTCATCCCCGGCATCAAGTACGGGTGGCCTAAGAACGTGCTCCACCATAACGGCATTTCCCAGACGGTGGCCGACATCAGTGCAACGCTCCCTCGCACCATCGGCATCCTTGACGGGATCGACGGCATGGAGGGAGACGGCCCGATCCTCGGCAGCCTTAAGCGCATGGGGCTCGTCGCCATCGGGGCGAGCCTTCCGGCGCTCGACGCCACCATCGCTCGTGTCATGGGCCTCGTCCCCGAGAGAGTCGATTACCTCGCTCTCGCGTCGCGACGCCTCGGCGTCATCGACGACGCACGGATCGAACAGCGGGGTGAGGCTTGGCGACCGCTTGTCAGCCCGTTCAAGGTCCTCGACGAACCGCATCTCCAGAAGTTGCGCGCGGGTGAACTCGTGACTTGATCCAACGGTTACGGGATCCAACGGCTTCGGTCACCTTACAAGCGACGCGACCGTCGAATCGCACCAGCGACGGCAAACAGGACGAGTGTTGAGGCCGCCGACGGCTCGGGAACCGCGAACGACGCCGCCATCGACGAGTCGTACCACGTGCTCCATACGTTGTAGTCCCCCTGGCCAATCGAACCATCGCCATCGCCATCGAGGGCGAAGTCGTAGGGCTTTCCGAACCGGTCTCGCAACATGGTGTAGTCGGCGGCGTTCACCTTGCCATCGCCGTTGTAGTCACCGGGAAGAATCGGCGTGGGGGCTGTGAGTGACGTGAGCGGTTGGAAGCTGACCTCAAAGTCGGCGGCGCTGAGAAGGGCCGATCCCCTAACCTCGTTCTGGTGCGTCAAGTCGAGCCGATAGTACCCACCCACCAAGAGGGTCGCCGTTTCGAAGTCGGCGCGGCTTGTCAACGTGTTGAGCGTTACCCCCGCGAGTGTGCTCAGCGTCGCGGTCGGTCTGGCGCCGGTGGTTTGGGTCGCCTTCCAAGCGAGCCCAAGATTGACGACGACCGGCTTACCGAGAAAGTCGGAACCGGTCGGCGCGACGTAGAACCAGGCCTTGCGGATATCGGGGCTCGATTCGGTGTAATAAAAATCGTCCGTATTGACGTCGAGCGCCGCGGCGAAGGTCTCGAGGCTGAGTCGCGAGGCGCTCAGGTCGACGTGCATCGTCGCGCTCGCCGAGTCGATCGCGACGCGGTAATCACCGGGGGGAACCAACTCGCTCTGCCCGTCGGCGCTGTCTCCCGGCGCGTAGACCGACGCATAGTCGATACTGACGGCGGCGCCCTCGCCAATCGGCAGGCCGGCGTCGTCCACCATGACGGGGACAAACTTTGCGGCCGGGGCGACGCTCGCCAACCAGAGCGTCAAAAAGGTCGCGACGCTAACTGCCACGAAGGAGGTGCGTGTAAGTGCGAGGAGCGATGTCATTCGAATCCTTTCTTGATGGCCGGAATAAAGACCGGTCACGACACGGCTCGTAGAGAGCTCGGTCAGAAATAGAGGAAAAGCACTAGAAGAGTCGGATCGTAGCGATTCCACTAACTCCTCGACAAGGACGTCTTTGCCGGGAATTGGCTCGGTTTAGCGTTTATCGGGATTCCGTAGAGCCCGCCAAGAGAGGGGCTAATTCCCGCGTAAGGGGGGTGCCGGATCATTGGCGGGGACCTCTCGTAAGCCATCCATGGGGATGTCCCACGACGCTTCGAGAGCCTCGTCCCGAGTCGCCCAGCCTGACCCGTCGCTGACGAGCGACGCGCGGCAGCCGGGGCATGGCATGTCGCCTTCGATCGAATAGGTGGGTCGAACGCCGGTGTCCGCGGTGGGCCACGCCGCGTCGCATTCGTCGCAGAGCACGACGACGCGGCGGCAGACGCCACACCGACGCAGTCCCAAAGGCCCCGCCCCACAAAGGCGGCACGTACCGATCGTCAACATGGCTCGTCCCTAGGGTCGGAAGGGGAACGCGGTGATCAGGCGGTCCCCTTGAACCACCAGCCGCAGGTGCATGGCCGCCGGCTTTCCACGGCGATTGCCCGACTGGCCCCCGACGTATCCGATCCGGCGGCCCATGTTGATGTCGTAAACCGTTTGCTCGCCTTCCCGTTCGGTGTGGGTGTTCACGCCAGCCAGGGCCTGCTGGTAAGCCTCATCGACCAACCGGACGACGGTCGCTTGATCGTCCGAATCGAACACGCCGTGCTGCCCGACACGGTCGGGGTCGTCATGGGCGTGCGACATCAGATGCTCAAGTCGGGTGCCGTGTCGGCTGCCGCGTGTGTAGCGCAGACCCGCCGCCGAACGATAGGTGTCGCGGCCGATCTCGGTCAAAGCCGGGGAACCCTGCCCGGCTGACCCCTGCCCAGGTGACCCCTGCCCAGGTGACCCTTGCCCTGGGGTGGCGCCCGGCTCGGCATTGCCCGGCGGGGGTGTCGGTGATTCGACCGGTGGTTCGAGATCGACCAGTGTCGGCAGCGTCACGCCGAAGCGACTCGCTACGAGCGGCTGGATCACCGCCAGATAGAGCAGAGCGGCCACCACCAGCCCGATCAGTCCCCCGACGCCCAACTTCTGCCGAACGAGCTTCAGAACCGGCAGAGCGGCGCGGGCGAACTGCTGGGAGTCACGCGACATGGCGATGAGGGGCGGCGAAAGATTTGACAGGCGACGCGCGGGCCCCTTAGTTTGCCTTGGGTGAGCGATGGTGTCGATTGCGGCAATCACGCGGCCCACGCCCTCTTCGGAACACGAGGCGAGACCGATGGCTACGAACAAAACGCGCTCAGACGCGGTCGGCTGGTTAGTAATCCCTCTCTTTGTAGTCCTGGCGACAACCCCGGCGTCGGCCGTTGTCACGGGGACGACCTACGTTGGCAACGCCGGCGTTTCGACGACGGCGGTTCCCGACCCGACCGATCCCGACCGGCTGCTGGTGGCGGGGCGGAGCGGACAGATCAACGCGATTAGTCTCTCGACGGGCGCCGTGACGCCCTACCTAGCGATTCCCCGTGTGAACACCTCTGGCGAAGGGGGACTGATCGGACTCGCGCTCGACCCCGATTATGCGACCAACGGGTATGGCTACGCCTACTACACCTCGTCGGGCACGGGGGGCTCGGCGCTGACGTCGCAGATCGTTCGCTTCGCACGTGATCCCGCGAACCCCAGCCAGGGGCTGCCCGAGAGTCTCTCCTCGGTCCTCTCCGTCGCTCAGCCCCAAAGCAATCACAATGGCGGCTGGATCGGCTTCAGCCCCAACGACGGCCATCTCTACATCTCCTTTGGCGACGGCGGCGGCGGCGACGATAACGACACCGGCCACACCGCGGGAACCGGCAACGCGCTGGACATCACCAACAACCTGCTCGGCAAGATCCTGCGCCTCGATGTTGATGGTGATGACTTCCCAACCGACCCGAATCGCAACTACGCCATCCCCGCCGACAACCCTTTCGTTGGCGCCACCGGGGATGACGAGATTTGGGCCTACGGCCTCCGCAACGCGTTCCGAAACAGCTTCGATCGCGAAACGGGTGACCTCTGGATCGCCGATGTCGGCCAGAACACCCGCGAAGAGATCAATTTCCAGCCGGGTAATAGCCCCGGCGGAGAGAACTACGGTTGGCGCCTGCGCGAAGGGTTCATCGCCACCCCGAGCGGCGGCGTCGGCGGCGCGAAGCCAGCCGGGGCGATCGACCCGGTCTACGAGTACCTGCACGGGTCGGGCGAGTTCCGCGGCAACTCGGTTACCGGTGGCTTCGCCTATCGCGGCCCCGACGCATCGCTAGCCGGCGACTATTTCTTTGCGGACTACGCTTCGAGTCGCTACTGGAAGTACGACCCCGACAACTTGGCGAATCCGGTGACCAACATCACGGGGGATTTGTTCTCTCGCGGAGTCGCCAACAACCCCGTCTCGTTTGCCGAGGACCTCTCGGGGAACCTCTACGTCCTCACGATCGGTGGGGACGTCTATCGGATCGAAACCACGCCACCCGGCGACTACGACGGCGACGGCCTCGTGAATGCGGCGGACTACTCGGCGTGGGCCGACGCCTACGGAGAGGGCGCCGGCTCGCCCGCGGACGGCAACGCCGACGGCGTGGTTGATGCGGCCGACTACACGATCTGGCGGGACGCGGCCGCCTCGCCGTCGTCGGCCGTCCCCGAGCCTTCCTCGCTCGGACTGCTGCTTGCCGTCGTGGCGTCTTCAATCTCGCTGCGACGCCCGCCGGCGGCGTAGTAGTAGCCAGCCGCCGCCACCCCCGCCACGAGCATCACCAGCCGGTGCGCGAGGGCGGCGAGGGTTCCGGCGCCCACGGTCGTCGACGGCTGAACCGCCCGGTAAAGGAATTCGGTGGTCGCCTCGATCGTCCCGAGTCCATTGGGAGAGATCGGCAGCGTCCCCGAAATCAGCGCCAACGGGACGACGAAAAAGTGCTCGGCCAACGAGGGCGTCGCAACCGGCAGCGATGTCGCGGCTGCATAAAACGACAGGATGAAGACGCCGTTCATGAGCAGCCCGACGCCCATCGCTTGCAGAAGGCCCCGCCAACCGTCGCGGTAGAGGGCGGCAAGCTCGCCGACGCGCTGGCTCAGCGGACCCACTAACGGGGCCCGATTGAAGATCGCCGCGAGCCGCTCCACCGGTCGCCCCGGCGCAAAAAAAGCGGTGAATCCTGCGATCGCAACCACAGCGGCGACCAAAATCGACTGCGACAAAAGTCGGAGCGGCGTCGATTCCGCGGCGGTCGCGCTGCCGGTCCATAGGACGGCGGCGCCTGCGTAGCTCAGGAAACCAACGAGTCCCAAGGCGCGATCGACAAGGACCGTCGTGATGGCGGCGCCGCGCTGGCCGCGCCGGTTTTTGGCGAGAAGGGCCGCTTTCACGACATCGCCGCCGACGCTGCCCAACGCGACGAAATTGCAGGCGAACCCGATCGCCCCTAGACGCATCGTCTCGGCGAGCGACATCCGGATCCCCACCGCGGCCGCGACGAACCGCCAGCGAAGGAAGGCCAGCGCAAGCCCCAAAAGGACGGTCACCCAAGCCACCGCGAGCCGCGAAACGCGAGGCGGGTCCGCCCAGAGCTGCTGGAAAGCTTCGTGAGCGGCGGCGTGCCACAGCAGCCAGCCAACCAGCGCGAGGCCGCACGCCACACGCAAACCTCCGTACACAGCAGTTCGCGTCATGCAGAGCAGGGGGGAGGTCGTCGACGGGGATTGTCGACGGAAGGGGGGAAGGGCGGTGTTGACAGGCGGGCGGCCTGCCGTCAATTTATAGTGCTCAGCCGGGGGCCCAACCGCAAATCGGGCCGACCGGAGAGAAAGAGTCCGCGACCGCTCGTTGGCGGCCGCAGGCCTCGCGAACGGGGGATTAGCTCAGTTGGGAGAGCGTCTGGCTGGCAGCCAGAAGGTCAGCGGTTCGAACCCGCTATCCTCCACTTCTTGCAGCGTCTCGGCTATCAGGCGCTTGCGGGCCTTACCGCTGGTCAGCAGTGCTGACGCTGGTTGGCTTTGCCGGAAAGAATTTGCGCGGCCGCACTAGATCGGTCGCCATCTCGGTGATCGCTCTGCCGCGCACCGTGCAAACGGAAAGATGCGGCCCCTTGCGAATTGCATGGGATAACGGCAAAGTGCCGGAATCGCTGGCGTCGGCGGTGGCGCTGCCTTGCTTGACGTCGCTTTCCTGCCCCTGGCGGTCCCGCTGGGTCCCCGTTCCCCGCGCCGCCCGCCGATGACCGACCCGTCTGCGAGTCGATCATCGCCAGCCCTCATCGCCCGTTTGTCGGCGATGATGCTTCTTCAGTACTGGCCACTTGGGATGTGGCTGATCACGGTCGTCACGTTCATCGGGGCGAACACGGGCGAAGGCGGCATGTTCACGCCTGGGTTCATCGGCTACAGCGCGGCCGCGTCGGCTCTCGGAAGTCTCGCGGCGCCGGTGCTGGTTGGTTGGCTAACGGACCGCTATGCGCGTTCGGAACTGATGCTGTTCCTGTTGCACGGCGCCGCAGCGGGGTCTTTGGCGGCAATGCTTCTGTCGTCGTCGCAGACGATGTTCTTCGTCGGGATGATCGCCTACTTTCAGGTCTACAGCCCGTCGGTCACGCTGACCAACACCATCGCCCTGCGACAGCTAGCCGACAGCGGTAGGGAGTTTCCCATTGTGCGGTTGTACGGCACGGTCGGCTGGGTGGCGGCAGGCGTATTTGTCGGGGTGATTTGTCGCTGGTGGACAGGGGAGTCGATCGAGGGGACCCGCGCGCCGCTGGCTCTGGCGGCAGGGTCCCATGTCGTGATGGCGTTTTATTGCCTTACTTTGCCGAAGACGCCGGCGGTGATTCGCGACGCTGCGTCCGCCGAGGCGAAAGGGGGACTCCACCGCAATCGGGCGTTCGTGCTGTTCCTCTTGGTGTCACTCTTGGCGGCGATTCCGTCAAAGTTCTACGACTTCTCCAACGTCTTCCTCAATCAGCGTGGCTATGTCGGCGCCGCCGCCACCATGACGCTCGGGCAAATCACCGAGGTCCTTTGCCTCCTGTCGATTCCTCTGTTGCATCGTCGGATGCGGCTGAAAACGCTCTTCCTCATCGGTCTACTCGGCTGGGCGTTGCGGTACCTGCTGCTGGTAGCGGGCTCGTACGGCGGACCGGAGACGATCGCTTCGCTGCCGGTCCTGCTGGCGATCATGTTGCATGGGCCCTCCTACGTATTCGTTTACCTGGCGGGCCAGATGTATGTCGACCGTTTGGTGCATCCGTCCAATCGCGGCGCCGCACAG
The DNA here is from genome assembly GCF_007859955.1 of Botrimarina colliarenosi. Classification (GTDB taxonomy): domain Bacteria; phylum Planctomycetota; class Planctomycetia; order Pirellulales; family Lacipirellulaceae; genus Botrimarina; species Botrimarina colliarenosi. Next base: position 201,074 of record NZ_SJPR01000004.1, on the reverse strand, counting down.
GGGCTGCATTCGATGGCGATGGGCGGGGTCGGGCATCTGCTGGGGGCGGGCCTCACCGGCTGGGCCCAAAAGGAGTTCCTGACGCCGCCGGGCGTGACGCCGGCGCCTTATGACTGGCAGCTCTTCTGGCTGACCCCGGTGGGGATTGTCGTCGTCGTCGCGATCCTTTTCGCGAGCTTGTTCTTCGAGCGCCCGCACTCCGAATCGGCGGCCGGATAGGACCGCTCAGCCCCAAAGCTTGCGGTCGAGCAAGCGGTAATTGATTGCTTCGCTGATGTGCTCCGGCCGGATCGTCGACGCGTCGGCCATGTCGGCGATCGTCCGGGCGACCCGCAAGACCTTGTCGTGGGCGCGCGCCGAGAGCCCCAACTGCTCGACGCTGGTCCGTAGGAGCTGCCCGCACGCTTCGTCGAGTTCGCAGAATCGCCGCACGTCACGGCTCGCGAGCTGAGCGTTAAGCCGCTGTCGTTGGCCCCGCTCGAAACGTCCCGCTTGCCGATCGCGAGCGGCGGCGACCCGTTCTCGCATGGCGCTGCTGTCGGTGCCGGATCGGGCCGACCTCAGCTCGTCGTAGGCCACGGCTGGAACTTCGATCTGTAAGTCGATCCGGTCGAGCAACGGGCCGCTGATTTTCGACATGTAGCGCTCCACTTGGATGACGCCGCATTTGCATTCGCGGCGTGGGTCGTTGCGGAACCCGCACGGGCAGGGGTTGAGCGACGCGATCAGCATGAAGTCGGCCGGGAACGTCGTGGTCGCTAGCGCTCGGCTGATCGTGACCTCGCCGTCCTCCAGCGGCTGGCGGAGCACCTCGAGCGTCTGGCGGTTGAACTCGGGCAACTCGTCGAGGAAGAGGACGCCGTGGTGCGCGAGGCTGATTTCCCCCGGCGAGGGCGTCGAACCGCCGCCTACGAGTCCCGCGTTGCTAATCGTGTGGTGCGGCGAGCGGAACGGCCGATGCGCCAGCAGGCTCTGCCCGGCGCCGAGTCGGCCCATGGCGCTGTAGACGCGGGTCGTTTCGACCGATTCTTCGGACGACAGACGCGGCAGGATCGTCGGGGCCCGCTTGGCGAGCATCGTCTTGCCGCTCCCGGGCGGCCCGACCATTAGCAAATTGTGGCCTCCCGCGGCGGCGATCGTCAGGGCTCGCTTCGCCATCTCCTGGCCACGGACATCGGCGAAGTCGATGTCGTAGCGCTGGGCGTCGGCCACCAGGTCGGCAACGACGCACGGCTGCGGGTCGATATCGATCTGCCCGGCGAAGAAGCCAACCGCTTGGGCGAGGCTATCGACGGGGATCACGTCGATCCCTTCCACCACGGCCGCTTCACGGGCGTTTTCGCGTGGCAAGACGAGTCCCTCGACGCCCGGCTGAGCGGCGGCGGCCATCGCCATCGACAAGGCGCCCTTCACCGGCCGCGTCGTCCCGTCGAGCGCCAGCTCACCGACCACGGCAAAGCGGCGAAAGCGATCGCTTGCCGCGTCGAGCGTCGCTTGACCGCGGCGGCCGGGTCCGGCCCCGAGTTGCCCCGAACCGGCCAGTACGCCAAGGGCGATGGGCAGGTCGAACGAGGCCGCCTGCTTGGGGAGCTCCGCTGGGGCGAGGTTGATAACGATCCGGTCTTGGGGTCGGATAAACCCGCTGTTGACGATGGCTCGCTCGCTGCGGTGGGTCGCTTCGCGGACCGCGGCCTCGGGGAGTCCGACTAGAATGGTTTTCGGCATCGCTCCAGGTGAAACGTCCACCTCTGCCTCGACCGGTAAGGCGTCAATCCCTAGCAGGCTGTAGGTGCGGAGTTGCGCGAGCATCGGAAGCCCGGTCGGTCAAAGGGAGGGCGGCGTCTATGATTCTGTAGGCAAATCGTTGTGATGGTTTGCACAGGCGTATACCTATTCTCTCGTTCACTGGTGTTCAAGCGATTACTCGAAGTTTCTGCGGATTTTCTTGTTGGAGTCGGCGATGAGCGGTTCAGGGCGCCACACCCTTGTCACTTTCGCGGCGTGTTTTGCCGCGAGCGTCTCCGTAGCGAAGGAGCCGTTGGTCGCTTCCGTCCCGTCGTGGGCGTCCCAAGCGGTCTGGTACCAGGTCTTTCCCGAACGGTTCGCCAATGGCGACCCGACCAACGACCCGACGCGGGAGTCGCTCGAGCACCCCGCTCGGGTCCCCCCGACATGGGCCGTCACACGCTGGACTTCGGACTGGTACGCCCAGGCGCCGTGGGAGCAGCGGGGAGGCGGCGAGTTCTATCGCTCTGTCTACAACCGTCGCTACGGCGGCGACTTGCAGGGGGTGCTCGACCGGCTCGACTACCTTGCCGAACTCGGCGTCAACGCGATTTACTTCAATCCGTTGTTCGCGGCCGCCTCGCTCCATAAGTACGACGGCGACTCGTTCCACCACATCGACCCCCACTTCGGCCCCGATCCGGCGGGGGATCAAGCGATGCTGGCCGGCGAGAGCGAGGACCCCGCCACGTGGCGTTGGTCCGCGGCCGACAAGCTGTTTCTCGATTTAGTCGCCGAATGCCATCGGCGCCGTATCCGGGTGGTGATCGACGGCGTCTTCAACCACACCGGGCGCGGCTGCTTCGCATTCCGCGACCTGCAGAAGCGGGGCGCCGATTCGCCGTACCGCGACTGGTATGTGGTGCGATCGTTCGACGACCCGACGACGCCGGCGGATGAGTTCGGCTACGAGGGGTGGTGGGGGACGCCCACCTTGCCGCTCTTCGCCGACAATCCGGAGGGGAAGGACCTCGCCGCAGGACCCAAGGCCTACGTGATGAACATCACGCGCCGCTGGATGGACCCCGACGGCGATGGCGATCCGTCGGACGGGGTCGATGGCTGGCGTCTCGACGTGGCCGAGGATGTCCCGCTGGACTTTTGGCGAGAATGGAACGCCGAGGTCCGTCGCCTCAACCCCGACGCCTACACGGTTTGCGAGCACTGGGGTGACGCAGCGGGCTTTGTCACGGAGGGGGGGTTCTCGGCGACCATGAACTACCGCGGCTTCGCCCAACCGGTGAAGGGATTTGTGATCGATGGGGTGCTTTCGGCCAGCGAGTTCGCACGGCTTCTGATCGAGCGGGCCAACACCTTCAGCGACGCCCAACGGCACGCCGCAATGAACCTGATCGACTCGCACGACACCGAGCGGGTGGCGTCGATGGTGGTCAATGCACGGCTCCGTCTTCCGTACTCGGAACCGGAACGCTTCGACTACGAGGCCGGCGAGCGTTGCTCGCCGCGATCGTGGGCCGGTTACGAGGTCCGCAAGCCGCGGTACCACGAGCGGCGGCTGCAGCGGGTCGTTGCGGTGCTGCAGGCGACTTGCGTCGGCGCGCCGATGTTTTACTACGGTGACGAGGCGGGCATGTGGGGCGCCGACGATCCCGACGACCGCAAGCCGATGCTGTGGCCCGACCTCGACTACGACGCCGAAGCAGCCGACCCGCTCGCCCGCCCGCGGCCTACCGACGCCGTGGCGTTCGACCGCGATCTGTTTCGCTTCTACCAGAAGGTGATCGCCTTACGGCGGGTCTTCCCGGTGCTGGCGGGTGGTTCGTTCGCCGTTGAATCGGTCGATGACGAAGCCGCCGCCCTCGTGTTCCGTCGCAGCGACGCGGCACAGTCCGTCTACGTAGCGATCAACCGGGGCGACGGCCCCTGGTCGGCCGAGGTCGCTCTGCCGGAGGGGGGCCGACTCCGCGAGGTCTTCACCGCGTCGGGCCAACCGCAACGCGTGCGGGTCGATGCGATTGACGGCGGCGTGCGTCTGACGCTGCCCGAGCGTGACGCGGCGCTGTTCGTCGTCGAACGAGCCGAGTAGGGCGGGCACGAGTAGGGCGGGCTGTCGTCGCGGCCGATAAGCGATAGAGATTTCACCCCGCCGACGGTGGCCCCCTTCAACCGCCGGCGAAGCGTTGCAAAACCGTTCATTTGCCGCCGAGAATGTCGAGCCAACGCCGCCAAGCCTCCTGGCGGGCTTGCTGGTTCTCCGCCGATCCGCTGGGGTCTTCGCCCGCCCGCATGAATCCGTGCCCCGCGCCGTCGTAGATCACCGGCTCGTAGGTCTTGCCCGCGGCGGCCATCAGCCGCTTCGACGCTTCAATCGTCGAGTTCACCCGGTTGTCGTTCTCGCCATAGAAGCCGTAGACAGGGCACGCGATGCGGGCGATCGCCGCCGGGTCGGTCGGACCCGAGCCATAGAAGACGCACGCCGCCTTGAGGTCGGGGTTGTGCGTCGCGTAGCGGAACGTCTGCGTGCCGCCCCAGCAGAACCCCGCCACCGACACGGTCCCGTCGCACGCCGGCAACTCCGTCACGTACTTGATGGCCGCATCGAGGTCGGCGTCGATCTGGTCGCTTGGCAGCCCGCCGATCGCGCGGCGGACGGCGTCGCCACTCCCCAGGTCGTCGGTGCCACCCCCGTTGGGACCGGCGCCGCTCAGCAGGTCGGGCGCGATCGCGATGTAGCCCTTCTCCGCCAGTTGGTCGGTGACGCCACGCACCCAGTCGGTGAGGCCAAAAATCTCGTGGATGACCAGGACCGCGGGCGCCTTCTCGGCACGCTCGGGGTAAGCGACGAAGCAAGAGACCGTTCGGCCGTCGTGCTCGACGTCGACCCACTCGAGATGGCGGGGCGTCTCTTCGAGACGCTGGGCGGCCCACTCCTGTGCACGCGACACGGCGGGAACCAGTCCGACAAGCAGGAGCAGCAGCGAGAAGGCAGCACGCATGGGAATCGACCTCAAAGTCAATGAAGGAGAACGAACGGCAAGCGGCGTCGTCTTCAACCTAACCGCAACGCACGCCCCCGCCCAGCAAGGCCCGCCCAGCAGGCCGAGGCGCCTCGGCCCAGCGATGGCCGGCGGATAAAATCCCGTGATGGCTGGACTCTTCGACGGAACGCCCCTGGAACGACCCGTGACGTGCGACCGCTGCGGTCGCGACGTCAAGACGTGCGATTGCCCGCCGCCAACGCCCGCCCCGCCGCCGCCGTCCGATTTCCAGCTCCGTGTGCGCCGCGAACGCCGTCGCGGCAAATGGAACACGGTCGTCGCGGGCCTCGAGGCGGACGCCGCCCAACAGAAGACCCTGCTCAAAACGCTCCGCACGAGCCTCGGCGCCGGCGGCGGCGTCAGCGACGGCGAGCTGGTGTTGCAGGGGGACCACCGCGACGCGGTCGTGGCGCGGCTCGTGGAGATCGGCTACCGGGCGAAGCCGGCGGGGGGGTGAGGGCGGAAAACTTGCGAAAGGACTGGTAAGATGCTATCTTACCCGTATGAAAACAACCGTTTCGTCCAAAGGGCAGATTGTCCTGCCGATTGATTTGCGTCGGCTCGACCAGATCGAGCCGGGCGCTGAGTTTTCGATCGAGCGGATCGAGTCGGGTGAGTATCTGCTCAAGAAGTTGCCGACCGGCGACTCGACGGGAATCGTTGATTGGTTGCTAGATTGCCCCGAGAAGGGATGGTTTGAACCGATTGCCTCGGAGTCGACCGACACGCTTTGAAGTACCTCATCGACACCAACGTCTTGAGTGAACTGACCAAGCCACAGCCGCATCCAGGAGTGGTTGCTTGGCTGCGGCGCTACGAGTCGGAACTCGTGATCAGTTCCGTCGTGCTGGGAGAGCTACGCTACGGAGTCTACCTCCTGCCAGCCGGGCGGAAGCGGACACGCCTTGCCGAGTGGCTGGCGGGGGGCGTCGAGCGGTTTCCTGTCCTCGACTTCGACGCCGGCAGCGCCGAGGTCTGGGCGCAACTGCTAGCGCGTCTGAAACGCAATGGCAGGGCGATGCCGATCAAAGATAGCCTCGTTGCGGCAGTCGCCAAGCAGCACGGCCTCACGGTGGCGACGCGGAATCAGAGCGACTTTCGGAACGCCGGCGTGAAGCTGGTCGATCCCTTCGCATCGTCGTAAGCATGAAGGGTTGCTCTTGGCTGGCTGGCTTCGAGCAACTCGGGATTGATCGCCGCAAAGCCTTGCTTCGTGGAGATAGGTCAGGCTGTGCCTGACACGAATCCACGTCCGGTTGGGTAGGGCGTCAGGCAGAGCCGGCCTATCCTTCTAGACCGACGTCCCCACGCGGCTCTCGGCATGGATGTGCGGCGCGGGCGGCGCCTGCTGCATCACCGACGGGCAGCCGATCTTCTTCAGCAGCCGCTCCAGCGCCGGCGGGCGATTGCCCTCGCGCTCTTGGATGACGGCGTTCTCGATCGCCTTGATGTACTCGCCCATCAGGTGGTCGGCGAAGTGATCGATCCGCCACTTGCGGAGCGTCCGCCAGAAACCCCACCAGTGGTCGCGGGCCCGAAGCAGGCCGGTGACCCCCGAGATGCGGCCGCGGCGATTCAAGTAGACCTCGTGGCCGCCGTGGCGGTAGCCGAGCCAGTTGGGCGGCACCCTCGGCACGATGTCGTTGTTGTTGACCCACCGGTAGTAGGCGAGCTCGACGTGGTTGACATACGCCCGGTTGCCGACGCGTGGCGAGCCGAACGTGTAGACCGCCTCCGGCGTGCTCTTGATGTGCGACAGGTAACAACGGCCGGCGCAGATGGCGGTCATGGCGCCGCCGAGCGAATGGCCGGCGAACCAGAGGACCCGCTCGTTGCTCACCAGCGCTTGTTCAAGCCGAGGCCAGAGGTCGTCGACCTCGCGCTTGAAACCGCGGTGGACGCGGCCGACCGTCTCGGCGGCGTCGGTGAGCGCGTCGAGGTCGGCGCGGATGTCGTTCCACTCGTTGGGCTCGGTGCCACGACAACAGACGACGGCGTCCTCGTCGGCGCCGAAGATATAGGCCTGCGCGCCGTCGCGGTCGTAAAACCGGATTTCGGGGAGGCCGATCTCTTCGGCGAGCTTGCCGGCGATGGTCCGCGGGAAGTAGCTGGCGCGCGACAGCTCGGCGAACAACAGCGACTTTTCGAGGAACGTCAGCTGCGAGATCGTCCGTCCCTCAAGCCGGGTGATCGCCTTGAGCGACTCGCCGACTTCGAGCGGCTTGACGTCCTTGACGATCGAATTTTCCGACGGGGAGAGCGACACGCTAGCGAGCTCGGGGCAGAAGGGCGGGGCGAGTCCCCGCGAATCTACCCGTCCCCCGTTGGCGCCTCAAGCAAGTGACGCTTTCGAAAAAGAAGAACGTCGAAAAAGAAGAATAGGGCGCGGATGGTCGCGGATCGAACGGATCGACGCGGATAAAAAAGCTAGAAGCAATCCGCGACAATCCGCTTAATCCGCGACCATCCGCGTTCTCTTCCTAGTTTTCGCAGTCATCGCGCAGGCGACGACCAGAAGACCTCGGCCTCAGCGTAAGCCGCCGGGTCGGTATCACCGAAATCGACTTTCGCTGCCCGCAGGGCCTCAAGCCATTGGTCGCGGGCTTCGGTGTCGGCGCGGCCGCTAGCGGCCCCTTCGACGAACCACGGCGCCGACATGGCGAGTTCGTAGTGGTCCTGGGTTTCGGCGACCGCGGCGACCGAGAGCCAGCCGGGGGCGTCGAACGCGACGCCGGGGAGCTTGCCCCCGGCTGCGGCAAAGTCGGCGAGGCGGACGCTGTGCGCGACGCGGCCATCTTTGACGATCTCGAGGTAGTCGATCTTCGTGCGGGTCGCGAGGCTGAGCGAGATCGACAACGTCCGCGTCCCGTCGGCGCCGAGCAGGAAGGTCTCACCGGGTGGCGCCCCATCAATGAAAGGCCGCAACAACGGGCCGTTGGTGACGACCATCGCCAGATCGTCTGCGGCGTCCCACCAAGCGTCGGCAGTCAAGTCACTCTCGGTGAACGCGTAGCCCCGCGACGAGCCGATCGGCTCCGTCGTGAGTCCCGAACCACTGAGCGCCACCGGCGGCAAGCGGACGCCCGCTTCAGTGAGCGACTCGTAGAGGGCCCGTCGCCAACGGCCGGGGCCTTGCTTGCCGGGGAAGCGGAGCCGATCGGGCTGACGGCCCCGCTGGACCGCTTCGGCGCCGGCGGGCGACTCGGCCCAGCCATCGATGACGACGACGGCGTCGACAAGCTCGTGGGCAATCCACAGCGGCAGCTCGCGGCTCGTGATCGACGCCACCGAGCGCCAGCCGCCTTCACGTGCCGCCTTCATGAACGCGACGGAGGATTCGGCGGGAGTTGGCAACTCATCAATGTTCCGCGTGCCGTCGGGATCGACGAGCCAGACGACGCCGCGTGGGTCGTTCCACAGGGCGGTCGCGCCGGCGGGGTCTTTGTCGCGGCGACGGCGTTCGGCCAGTTCCGGAGGCGCCCAAGCTCCGTCACGCCACTCGGCAGTCACGGTCGGCGTGTAGGCGAGCTGTTCCGCCCGCTGCAGCAGCGGCAGGTCCGCCTTCGGACGGCAGGTCGCGAGGTCGGCGCCAGCCCAGCCCTCGTCGGCAAGGTTGGCGAACCGCTGCATCGCGACCCGTTTAGAATCTTGCGCGTGGCGGACGATCTCGAAGTGCCCGTGCTGCGTACGGAACTCCGGGCCGGCGTCGAGGTCGAACCGGTAGGCGCCCCGTCGCAGGCCGAGGGTCGCGGCGCCGTCGACATAGGCGTGGTCGCCGAGCGGGGCGACGCCCCACGGCTCGGGCGTCCGATCGGGCGAGGCGGGCCGATTGCGGCTATCCCGCAGGTGGAGCCTAGCGGCGAGCGGCTGGCCGTCGGCGGCGTCGACGACGGTGAGCTCGAGCTCGCCATCGGGCCGGCGGGCCTCGGCCGTGGCGCCGAGCAGGGCCACGGCGGCGGCGAGGCCGACCCGCAAAAGCCGGCATTTTTTCTCTAATCGGAGCATACGGAAACCTAGCACACGGCTAGCCCCTGTGGCCCAGCCCGCTCGACGATACGATTACATGAAAGCGACCCCAGGCAGCGCCGACCCCTTCATGGCAGACGATTATTACAACGTGCTCGGCGTCGCTCGCGGGGCGAGTGAGGAAGAGATCCGCAAGGCGTATCGCGAACTGGCCCGCAAGTACCACCCCGACCGGAACCCCGACGATCCCGCCGCGAAGAAGAAATTTCAGGAAGTGCAGCGGGCTTTTGAGGTCCTGAACGACGCGAAGAAACGCGAGCAATTCGACCGTTTCGGCGCCGATTTTGACGCCGCCGGTGGGGGCTTCCCGGGGGGGCAAGGTTATCCCGGCGGGCGGGGCTTTCCCGGCGGCCGGCGTGGGCCCGGCGGCCCTGGCGGACCGGGTGGTGACGTCGAATTCGATCTCAACGACCTCTTCGGTGGCGGTGGCCCCGGGGCAGGGGGGTTCGCCGACCTCTTCAAGCAATTCGGCAACGGCGGCGGCCGGGGCCGCCGCGGGGCGACGCAGCAGCCGGTCCGTGGCGCCGACATTGAGCACGAGATCACGATCCCCTTCGCGACCGCCGTGACGGGGGGCGAAGCGGCGATCGGCCTCTCTCGCAGCGGCGGTAAGCAAGAGACGCTCACCGTCAAAATCCCCGCCGGGGTCGAGGAAGGCCGCAAGATTCGCCTCCGCGGCCAGGGAAACCCTTCCCCCGCCGGCGCCGAAGCGGGCGACCTCCTACTGACCGTCCACGTGGCGGCCCACCCCGTCTTTCGCCGCACCGGCAGGCGGCTCGACGTGACGGCGCCAATCACGCTCGCCGAGGCGGCCGAGGGCGGCAAGATCGATCTACCGACCCCCAAGGGGACGATCACGCTGACGATTCCCCCCGGCTGTTCCAGTGGGAAACGCCTGCGGGTGAAGGGCCACGGCGTCGACCCCTACGGCGACCACCCCGGGGACCTGTATGCTGAACTCCAGATCGTGCTGCCCGCCGACCTGACCGAGGCCGACCGGCAGTCGCTGAGCGACATTTCGGGCCGCTACGAGCAGTCCCCCCGGCGCGACTTGCGCTGGTGACCCCGGGAAGGGAATCGCCACCGATGCCTATCCTCCTGCCGCTTGCCGTTGCCGTGCCCCTGTTCCTACAGGCAGCGCCGACGCCCATGCTCGATCCGCCGACGCGCGCCGTCTTGCTCATGGCGTTGCTCGCTTTTGTGCTGCTGGGACTGGGGTTGGTCGCCGGCGCGATGCTCGGCGGGCGCTGGGTCCGCCGCATCGGCGGGGACGAGCTCACCAAGCCGCTGCAGCTCCGCCGCTCCGCCGCCGACCGTCAGGAGCCGACCCCAGCGATGCTTCGCGGAGTACACTATCGCGTCGACAGCGACACCAAGGTCGCCGACGCCGCCGGCTCGGAGACGGCGACGCGCTGACCCAGCCCCGCCGAGACCCGCGAAGCCCGCTTTGTCCGACCTCCCTCGACACCTGTTCCCGAAGCGTCTCCGGCTGCTCAAGGGTGCCGAATTCGACGCCACGTTTGCCGCCAAGCTGAGCGCCGGCGACGGGGTCCTCGTCATCCACGCCCGCCCGAACGGGCTCGGCCACCCGCGGCTGGGGATGGCGGTGTCACGCAAGGTCGGCAACGCCGTACGCCGCAACCGCTGGAAGCGGACCCTCCGCGAGGCGTTCCGGCTCGCGCAGCACGAGCTGCCGCCGCTCGATTTTGTCTGCCTGCCGCGACTCCGCGAGGAGCCCACGTTCGCGGTGGTCGACGCGGCGCTGCGCGGCCTCGCCCGTCGCCTTGCCAAGAAGCAGGCGAAGCAAGCGGCGCAGCGAGAAGCCGCCCAGCGCGAGGCGGCCCAGCGCGAGGCGGCGCCGTGATCCGCGTCGGGCTGTTTCTCTACGCCGCTGCCCGCGACCTGCTATCGCTGGCTTTGCTGGCTGCGGTGCGGGTCTATCAGCTGGCGCTCAGCCCCTGGCTGCCGAAGTCGTGCCGCTACCAGCCGAGCTGCAGCGAGTACGCCGTGCTAGCGATCCGCAAGTACGGGCCTCTGCGGGGCTTGGTGAAGTCGGCGCTGCGGATCGGGCGGTGCCACCCCTGCGGGAGGGGCGGTTTCGACCCGCCGTGACCCACCGCGGACCTTTCGCGGCGCCCCGGTGTACGACCCGTCTTGCCCCCCCGGGAGAAAGCTCCTAACCTCCGCCGCCGCGCGAACCAAGGACGGATCGCGCATGCCGCCTGCGCGACGGAGCGCTCGTATGAGGCCTTGCTGTAACCGGATGCCCTACCGACTCCTGGTCGCCACGCTCGTGGTGATGACGGGTTGCGCTTCCTCCATCTTTCGTGATCGGACGCCCGAGGCGGCGCTCGACGAACTCACGGACGAGGGCGGCACGCCCCTCGTCGGCGACTTCGCGCACCCGTACGGCCTGCTGCCGGTCAAGGTCGAGGCCGTCGCGCTGGTGACCGGTCTCGACGGGACGGGAGAAGACCCGCCCCAGAGCCCGCAGCGCGCGGCGCTGCTCGACGAGATGGCGCGGCGACGCGTCGAAAAGCCCAACGAAGTGCTCTCATCGCCCGACACGGCTCTGGTGCTCCTCCGCGGCTATCTGCCGGCCGGCATCCAGAAGGGCGATCCCTTCGACATCGAGGTTCACCTCGCCAACCGCAGCAAGACGACCAGCCTCCGCGGGGGTTGGGTGCTAGAGTCGCGGATGACCGAACTGGCGGTGCTTGGCCAGCAGATCCGCGCCGGCCACGTGCTCGCGACAGGCGAGGGCGCGGTCCTGGTCGATCCGTCCGCCGACGGCGAGGACGCCGCCGCGGCGGCGACACGCGGCCGTATCCTCGGCGGCGGCGTCGCGATCAAGTCGCGGCCGCTCGGCTTGGTCCTCGCGCAGAACCATCAGTCGATCCGGATGTCGACCTCCATCTCCAAGGCGATCAGCACCCGTTTCCAAACCTACGAAGCCGGCCATAAGGTCGGCGTGTCGGAGGCCAAGACCGAAGAATTCGTCGAACTCCAGGTCCACCCTCGCTACAAGGACAACATCGGTCGGTTCATCCGTGTGGTCCGCAGCCTCGCCGTCTCCGAGACCCCGTCCGGTCTCCAGCAACGCATCCAGCTGCTCGAGAAGCAACTCCTCGATCCGCTCACCGCTTCCAACGCGGCGTTGCGGCTCGAAGCGATCGGCGACGAGTCGGCGATCGGCAAGTTGCTCGTCGGTCTCGAGTCGAAGGACGCCGAGGTGCGGTTCTACGCGGCCGAGGCGCTCGCGTACCTCGACCAGACCGAAGGGGTCGCGTTCTTGATCGCGTCGGCTCGCGACGAGCCGGCGTTCCGCGCGCACGCCCTCACGGCCCTCAGCGCGATGGACGACGTCGTCGCCTACGAAGGTCTCCGCTCGCTGCTTGAGAGCCAAAGCGCCGAGACCCGCTACGGGGCCTTCCGCGCCCTGTGGGCGATGAACCCGAGCGACCCGATGATCCGCGGCGAAAGGCTCGGCGGACAGTTCAGCTACCACACGCTCGACACGGGCGGCCCGCCGATGGTCCACGCCACCCGCAGCGGCCGGCCCGAGCTGGTGCTCTTCGGCGCCGATCAGAAGTTTCAGCTCCCGATGGTCCTCGAGGCCGGCTCCGACATCCTCGTGAACGGGCTCACCGGCGACGAGGTGACCATCAGCCGCTTCCGTGCCGGGGAGCCGAACCGCAAGCGGACCGTCACCACGGCGGTCGACGAAGTCGTCCGGGCGATCGTTGAGGTGGGCGGCGACTACCCGGACGTCGTCCAGGCGTTGCAGCAGGCCAAGAACGACGGCGCCTTGCCGAGCCGATTCGCCGTCGACGCGATCCCCCGCGCCGGCCGCGAGTACGACCCCGACGACGCCAAGTCGGACGACGGGACGCTCGACGACCCCGCCGCCGGCCCCTCGATGGACGCCGACTACCAAGTCGGCACGCCCCTCCCCGACCTGTTCTCGAACAAGAAGTAAATGCGATTTCGGATTGGGGATCTCGGATTGCGGATTGAAGCGCAAGCGAGCCCCGATTTCCGCTTGCGATTCAATCCGCAATCTCCAATCCGCCCTCCGCAATCCTCCCGATGCTCAAGTCGCTCGAACTCGTCGGCTTCAAGAGCTTCGCAGAGCGGACGCGGCTAGAGTTCCCGGCGGGCGTGACCGTCGTTGTCGGCCCGAACGGCTCCGGCAAGTCGAACGTCGTCGACGCCGTGAAGTGGGTGCTGGGGTCGCAGAGCCCGCGCAGCCTCCGCGGCGCCGAGATGACGGACGTCATCTTCAACGGCTCCGAGTCCCGCGGCCCGCTCAACTCAGCCGAGGTGACGCTGGCGTTTGACAACCGCCCCGCCGAGTCGGGGGGCCGGCGCCTCTTCGATCTCGACGAGGAGGAGATCCGACTCACCCGTCGTGTCCACCGCAGCGGCGAGGGGGAGTACCTCGTCAACGGCCGCACCTGTCGGCTGAAGGACTTCCGTGAGCTGCTGGCGGGGACCGGCGTCGGCGCGGATTCGTACAGCATCATCGAGCAGGGCCGCGTTGACGCCGCCCTTAGGGCGTCGCCGCTCGAGCGACGGTTGCTCCTGGAAGAGGCCGCCGGCATCAGCCGGTTCCGTTTGAAGAAACGCGAAGCCGCCAAGCGGCTCGATCGGGTCGAGCAAAACCTGCTCCGCCTGTCCGACATTGTCGACGAGGTCGAAGGGCGGCTGCGGCGCGTCCGTTCGCAAGCCGGCAAGGCGCGGCGCTACCGCGAGGCGTCGCTACGGCTCAAGGAGGCGCGGACCGAGCTCGCCGCTTCGGAATGGCGCCAACTCGCCGACGAGCGACGCCGACTCGACGCCGAACGCAATTCACTCGCCGAACAGGCCGAAGCGGCGCAGGCCGAGATCACGGAGCAAGAAGACCGCTTAGCGCGGCTGCAGGGCGACGTCGCTGGCGACGACCGTGCCGAGCGCACGCTCGCCGAATCACGCAAACGTCTCGGCCGCCACGAGCGGGAGTTGGCCGTAGCGCACAGCGAGCTGGGCCGTCTCGAGCAGCGTCTTGTCGAGACCCGCGGGGCATGGCTAACGGCGCGCCGCGACCTGCGAGAAGCCGCCGCCGAGAACCCCACCCGCGCCGCGATCGCCGCCGCCGAGGCGACTGCCGCCGAGTACGCCGCGTCGCTCCGAGAGGCGGAGCAACGCGTTGTCACGGCGACGCAGCGGCTGCAGGAAGCGACCCGCCGTCACGCCGATGAACAGCACTCCCGCGACCGTGTCAGCGCCGTCCTCCGCCGGGCCGAGGATCGGCTGGCGAGTCTTGGCCGGCGACGCGACGCGTTGCAGACGACGCTCCAGGAATTGGAGTCGCAGCACGCCACCACCCATGAGCTCGCGTCCGAGACGACCGGAGAGCTCGAGCAGGCCGTCGCCGAGCGGGATCGTTGCGCGGATCAGCTTCTGGAACTCGACAGCGCTATCGCCGAGTCGCACCGCAAGCTGGCCGAGCTCCGCCGCGGGATCGGCGAGCGGCAGCGGGCCGCCGCGGCGGCGAGGGAACGCCTCGTCGGCCTCCGCCACCGCTACGAGACCCTCGTCGAAGAACAGCGACGGCTCGAGCGGCTCAACACCGACGTGGTCGGCTTGGTGCAACGCGCCGCGGCGGCCGGCCAAGCCGCCCCGCAGGTCTACGGCTTGGTCGCCGACCTGATCCATGTCGAGGAAGACTTTGTCGCGATGGTCGAGGCCGCCCTTGGCGCCCAGGCCGAGCATGTGGTGGTCGATTCACGCCGTTCGTTGCTGGAGTCATTGGGCCCCGGCCGTTCGGTTGAGACGCTAACCACCCGCGCCGGCTTCTTGGCGATCGACGGCGCCCCCGCCGCAACCGCGATCGACCAGATCGAACTCAAGGGCGAGCAGGGCGTGCTCGGCCGGGCGTCCGATTTCATCGAGGTCGAGCCCCGCTACGCGCCGCTCGTCCGCCGGTTGTTCGCGAAGACATGGTTCGTCGACACGCTCGCGACGGCGGCTCGGCTATCGGAGTCGGTCGGCCGGGGGCTGACCTTTGTGACGCTCGACGCGGAGACGCTCGGCGCCGATCAGTCGGTGGTCTGTGGGCCCAACGACGCCTCGATGCGGGTCCTGACACGCCGCGAAGATGGCGCGGCGCTCGAGCAACAGATCGCCGAGGCCGAGGCCGCCGCCAAATCGGCCGCCGCCGACATCGCCGCCGACGAACAACAGATCGACGCCACCGAAGCGGTGGTCGTCCAGCGACAAGCGGCCGCCAACGAGTTGCGGGGCCGGCTCGCCGCGTCGGCCCAGCACGCGGCGGCGCTCGACGAACGGCGTCGGCAGGCGGCCGCCGCTGCCCAGCGGGCCCAAGAGCAACGCGTCGTACGCCGGGCCGAGGCGGACGGCGTCGAGCTCCGTCTGGCGGCGCTGCGCCAAAGAACACAGAACCTGCAGGCGCGTCGCGAAGAAGTCGCGCGGCCGACGGCCGATTCTGCCGCGGCGATCCGCGACGCCGAGGCCGAGGCCGCCGCGCAGCGCGCCCGCGTCAAAGAACTCGCCGCCGCGGCGGCGCGGCACGCCGAACTGTTGGCTTCGCTCCGCGTTGAGGCCCGTCGTAGCGGCGGTGGCGACGCCGGCCTCGCCGAGACGGCCGAACGGCTCGCCGGCGAATTCGCGGCGTTGCAGCAAGAGCGCCTGACCGCGGAGCTCGCCGCGCTCACCGCGACGGGGAGGCTCTCGTTCGAGACACTCGCCGCCGACGAGGCGTCCCGCGAGCTCGCCCAGACCCGCGCCGCGCGGCGGGCCAGCGAGCGGATCCGGATGGAGGTCGCGACCTCCGTCGCCCAGACACGGGCCGAGGCCGACTCGTTAACCCGCCGGGCCGGCGAGGTCGAACTCCGCCGCCAGCGTATCGATATCGAATCGAAGTCGCTCGCCCAGCGGATCCGCGACGACTACGGCGTCGACGTCGCGACGCTCGCAGCGGGCGACGCGACCACCCTCGGCCAGTCCGAACGTCAGGCGCTTCGTGACGAAATCGACTCGCTCCGCCAAGAGGTGCAGAGCGTTGGCGCCGTTAACCTCGAGTCGCTCGAGGAACTTGACGAACTCGAGAATCGTTTTGCGCAACTTTCCGGACAGTACCAAGACCTCAGCCAGGCGAAGCAATCGCTGGCGCGGCTTACGGCGCGGATCAATACGGATAGCCGCGAGCTGTTCCAGGCGACTTACGAAACGGTCCGAGAGCATTTCCGCGAGTTATTCGCTCGCTTGTTCGGCGGCGGCGAGGCCGACCTGCTGATGGTCGAGCCAACCGGCGCCGCCGAGGGTGACGACCCGCTCGAAGGGGGCGTCGAGATCGTCGCCTGCCCGCCGGGCAAGGAGCTGCGGAGCCTCTCGCTGCTGTCGGGCGGCGAGAAGACCATGACCTGTGTGGCGCTGTTGCTGGCGCTGTTCCGCAGCCGGCCGAGCCCGTTCTGTCTGCTCGACGAGGTCGACGCGGCGCTCGACGAGGCGAACGTTGGTCGGTTCAGCGGCGTGCTGAAGGACTTCCTTGGCTCGACGCAGTTCGTCGTGATCTCGCACAGCAAGCGGACGATGTCCGGGGCCGACACGATCTACGGCATCACGATGCAAGAGTCGGGCGTCTCGAAGCAGCTGTCGGTCCGGTTCGAGGACGTCTCGGAAGACGGGACGATCTCGCTCCGCCGTCAGAACGCCGAAACGCCCGCTCTGCGGCGTGCCGCGTAAGGTTTATTTCCGGCTCCGTGAGGGTTCTGCGAACCCCGCGCTAAAGTCAGCCCCCCGCTTCTAACGAAGATAAGCTTCGGATGGGTTGTTCCCCTCCGCACGCGGGCCGCGGGCCCGCAGGCGGCGCCCGGGGGACACGCAGGGGGGAGCCTGCCTTACACATCCATCCACTGGACCTGCTGTCGCTGCTCGCAAGGGCGCGTCCTCCGCTTGGAGGAACGTTCCGTCGCGGGCCGCTGCGGTGAAGGTGTGGGTTCCCCTCTGAAGGCCTTTCTCGCTGACAAGCGTTCGGTGTCAGCGGCGCGGCTGCGGTAGTCGTGCGGGATTGTGACGGTTGTGCCGGTCGTACGGAGCCACTCGCTCTCGATGGCGGGCGAAACCCGATCTTAGGCAATCCCGACGCGACTCTCGCAGCCGATTCGTGCTGTACGAAGGAACGGATCAGTTCGACCTGGCCCGAGTCCTACAACAAGTTGAAACCCCCTTTACCCCGACCCAGACGCCTGTCAGCGGCCCGGCGACATATGCCGGAGGCGCTAGCACGCGAGGGGCGCTAGGCGTGGCGGGCCGTGACCCAGCGGCGTGACACGCGACGAGCGGACATTCAGACTGAGAATTGGAGAGCCCGATGAAGGTCTTCACGACGGGTCAGGTCGCTAAGATCTGCAAGGTTGCACCTCGCACCGTCAGCAAGTGGTTTGATTCGGGACGTCTCAAGGGATACCGGATTCCCGGTTCCCAAGACCGCCGGATCCCCCGCGAGTACCTGATCAAGTTCCTCAAGGAGCACGGGATGCCCCTTGGCGATCTTGAGGACGAGGCGATGGCCAAAGTGCTCATCGTCGCTCAGGATCAGGTCCTGATCGAGAACCTCAAGCGGGAGCTCCCCGCCGACAGGTCCTTCCGCACCCAGACCGCGGCTAGCGGTTTCGAGGCGGGCATCCAGGCGGAAAGCTTCCACCCGGATTGCATTATCTGTGACTTCTCGATCGGTCACGTCGAAGCGCTGCAGATTTGCCAAAACCTGCGTCGCAACACGGACTTCGCCGAGACGATCCTGATCGCTTTGCTGCCGGACGACGGCTCGAGCATCAGCTTCGACCGTTCGACGATCAATGAGACGTTCAAGAAGCCGTTCGATTCGGCCCTGTTAGCCGAACGTCTGCGGACGCTGATCGGCGCCAAGAAGGAGCTCGTCTGAGCTTGCCTGGCGACCGAGTAGCGACGCTGCGGCTTCAAAACTGCCAGCCTCGCCCCGTTCTGAGAGTGAGCGGGCGGAATCGGCAGCGAGTATAAAAACGGGGTCGGCCGCACGAAGCGGCTGCTGTCGCGGGGCTTTCCCAGCCCGGCGGCAGGCGCCCCGGTTGACCAAACGAAGGCCCGTTCGCCCCCGTGGCGACCGGGCCTTCGGTCATTTTCGCCCCGGGCGGCCGCGTTAAGCCACCGCTTCGCTGGCGGTTCTCTTTGGGGCGGCCTAGCCCTAACGCCCTCCGGCGGTTCGCTTTACACTGCTTGGGAACCCGGCTGCCCCGATCGCTTTGGGCGGCCGACGATTGGAACGAAGCGGCGAGCTATGGATCCTCACCCTGTTACGGCGCCTAAGACGACCGAACCCGCCCGCCAGGCCCCGGCGGCGGTCGGCGACCTATTCGGCCCCATTCAGCCCGCGCTGCAGCGGATCGAGCAGCGGCTGCAGGCCGAGCTCACCAGCCAAGACGCCCGCGTCGACGAGGTGGTCCGCCACGGCTACCGGCTCGGCGGCAAACGGCTGCGGCCGGCGCTGCTGTTGCTGGCCGGCGAGGCGGTTGGTGAACTGACCGACGCCCACGAATTGTTGGGCGTAGTGGTCGAGATGATCCACACCGCGACGCTCGTCCATGACGACGTCCTCGACGAGGCGTCGCTCCGCCGCCACGTCGACACGGTCAACGCCCGCTGGGGGAACGAACGGAGCGTCCTCTTGGGCGACTTCCTGTTCTCTCACGCCTTCTACCTGGCGGCGACGGTCCGCAGCGACTTCGGCGACGCCGCCACGGCGTGCCAGCTGATCGGCCGCTCGACCAACCGCGTCTGCCACGGCGAATTGCGGCAGACCCTTTCGGAGGGCGACCTGTCTTTGTCGTCCGCCGACTACTACGACATCATCGACGGCAAGACGGCCGAGCTGTGCGCGTGCTGTTGTCGCCTCGGCGCGCTGTTCTCTGGCGCGTCGGCCGAGGTGGCGGACGCGCTCGAATCGTTCGGCCGCAACCTAGGGATGGCGTTCCAGATCGCCGACGATCTGCTCGACCTAACCGGCGACGAGGCGACGACCGGCAAGACGACCGGCGCCGACCTGGCGAAGCAAAAGATGACGCTGCCGCTGATCTACACCCGCGACAGCCTGGTGAACGGCCCACGCGTGTCGCTCGAGGAGTGGCTCCAGAACCCGTCGACTGAGTCACGGGCCGAGGTAGCCAAACTAGTCGAAGCCGTCGGCGGATTCGCGTTCGCGCAAAAGACCGCGATCGAATACGCCAACCGCGCGGTGGCCGACCTCGCGGTGCTCGAAGAGAGCGAGCTGAAGCAGTCGCTCGCGACGCTCGCGTTTTTCGCGAGCCGTCGGGACGCGTAGGTTACTGAGCTGGGATCGTGCCTTCCAAAGCGGCGTCGATCTCTCTGTGGAACTGCTCGTCATCCAGCTTCTCTTTGGCGAGCGCTGCGATTTCTGCTGCTTCGCTTTTGCGATCGACGATCGTTAATATGGCAACCAGCGTTGCTGCCTCGTTGCAGAATCTTTGTTCCGCCGATGTAGCTAGTAAGTCGTTGATGCCGTTGCCACTTTTAGGCTTGGCCTTACTTTCTCTATCGAGATCAAGATCGAGAATGTGCTCCTTCAGCAGATAGTCTCGCTTGGCATTGATGTACTTCGCGTAGAGGTCGAAGGCCTTATTCTCGATCAGCGCCCGTCTCGCGTAGTAAATCGCGCTCTTGGCTGCGTCTGGATACTGACTATCGAGAGTGGTGAACACCGCCACCGTTTTTTCGTCTTCATGAAGCACTCGATTGATCGCGGCGAAGTCGTGAAAGCGTTCTCCGCCACCTTCTCCTCGTAGTATCTGCACTTCGAGGTTGTCGCGTATCGATCGAAGCAGTTCGAGCGCAGGTGGGTATTCGAGCCCGAGGTCGTACCAATCCGAGAGGGCGAACGACAATCGAACGGCGTTCAGGCTTGGCCGTATGCTATTGGCGTTCTCATGGAACCAGACATGTTTGGCCAGCGCGATTTCGTACCTTTTAGCCTGCGTATCGGCCTTCACCTCTCGTAAGATTTCCTGAGGGTCGGGATTATCGGGAGGCGTCCACACCGCCGGCACAATCGCCATACGTACAACGCCAGCCGGCTCTGCAGGCGGTTCGGCTGCTTCGAGCGGTATTTTCACATTCCTTTCCGTCCCCACTATGGGTTGTGTGTAGGTTGGCGTGCCGACCTCGGGCGGAGTGATCCCGTTGCGCATGTCAGCCAAGTCATTCTGGATCGTCTGCAAGAGCTCCGTTGTCTCACTCATATACTGCGCGTTCAAAATTGGATCGGGGATGTAAGTCATCCGCCAACCGGCAGCAGCAACTAGAGCGATCAAAACAACCAGCAGACCTGTTTGGACACGAAGTAGCATCGGGACATCTCCTTGCTTCTCACGGCGGCAGCGCCGCAGGAGTTGGTTGAAGTCGCCGAAGCGTTCGGCGGCTTTTTGCTTGGCTTCTTCCGGTGCGAGGCCGCGGCGCTCTTGCTCTTCGGCCATCAGGTCGAGGTGCAGCTGCAGCTCTTCGGCGATCTCGTCGTCGATCTCTTCCGTCGGCCGGTCGTCGCCCGGGAAGAGCCAATAGGGGAGGGCGGGCATTGCGGTGTCGGGTCGAGAGTTTTTGTGAGCGGCACGGCGCTAGCCGCCGGTGAATCACCGAGCGAGGCAACCGGCGGCTAGCGCCGTGCCGCTCACGTTATCTGAAAGCCTGCGCGTGGCGTTACTTTGCCCGCGTCGATGACGGCGCCGATCGCCTCGACCATCGCTCGCCAACTGGCGACCTCGGTCTTCAGCTGCGCTCGGCCGGTGCGGGTAAGCCCGTAGTACTTGGCCCGGCGGTTGGCGTCGCTGACGCCCCACTCGGCCGCGATCCAGCCCCGGCGTTCCATGCGGTGCAGGGCCGGGTAGAGCGACCCCTCCTCGACCCGCAGCACGTCGCCACTGGTCAACTGAATGTGACGGGCGATCTGGTAGCCGTGCTTTTTGCCCCCGTCGAGGGTTTGCAGCACGAGCAGGTCAAGGCTGCCTTGAGGCAAAGGGGCCTGCGGCAGTGAGCTATCGAGTTTGGCGGCCATGTCGGCTCTCCCCTTGTGTGTCTAGGGGACAGTTTAGGCTTTTCCCCTAGAGCGTCAAGGGGAGCGCTGTGAATGGCGCGCCCGCCAATTCGATAGACGGCGAGCCGGCGACGTGAGTCGTCGGTGCGAAGCGAGTACAGGGTTCCACCGACGACTCACGTCGCCGGCTCGCCATTGCTTGCTGCGGCGGAAGGGCTTGATGAGACGCGCTCAGTACCCGTGGTGGGCGGCGCCGTGGAGCTTCTCCAGTTCCCGTTCGGTGAGGCCGGCGAGGCGGTCGGCGTCGAACAGGTGGTCGCGCGTCAGATGCTCCTCGAACGTCATCCCGTGGACGCCCGCCTCGGGGGGCGTGACCGACGCGAGCCAAACGCTCAGCTCCGCGGCGTTGAGGCTCCGCAGCCAACGGCTGGGGGGTCGGCCGTGGCGGGCTTTGCGGTGCGGCGATGCGTCGGGACCCGGCGCGTCGTCGTCGGCGCTCACGCCGTGGTCGGTCACGAGATCGACCGAGCCGCCGTTCGCATCGACTAAGTCGTCGAATGCGGTCCGGTAAGACTCGGGGATCGCCTCGTCGTCGAGATAGCCGTCGACGTCGGCGAGCGGCTCGCCGTTGTCGCGGCGGACGGGGGTCGTCATGCCGGTGAGGCGCCACTCGCCATCGACGAGCTGCTCGCGCTGCACCCATCGCCAGGTTCGGTTGTGGGTCGCTTGCCAGTGGACCGGCATCTCGCTGGTGACGACGGTCGCGGCCAGCGGCTCGGGGGGCGCGGCCGGGGTGTCGGTCGCCTTCATCAGCGACTCGGCGAGGGCGTCGAGGCTGTCGGCCCGCAGCCGCTCGGCGACGCCGAACAGACCCATGCCGATCCAGAAGGCGAAGCGCCGGCGTGTCATGGCGACGGGTGGGGGGCTGAAATGGGACGAACCCCCAAGTTTACCCCGCCGGCAAAGTCAGCGCCGGTTGTGGCGCCCGCTTAATCGCGTGAGTTTTTCTTGGTGAGGCGTTTTCACCGGCCCCAGGTAGGGCCGACAGGCCATTTGTGGGAGGGGACTCCTGACCCCGATTGCGGCATCCTGGCCGAAGACGGCATGGTGCGCGTCATCGGGGTCGGGAGACCCCTCCCACATTCCCTGGAGACCCCTCCTACAGACCGCTGTCGCGGCCGGTCTAACCCGCCTCGCTGACGATACGGTCGGCGATCTGGCTGGCCGACTCGTCGGCGGCGACGTCGATGAATCGGCACTCGCTGAGGCTGCGGAACCAGGTCGCTTGCCGCTTGGCGAACCGCCGGGTGCGGGCCTGGATCCGCTCGATCGTCTTCGGCAGGTCGAACTCGCCGGCGATCCCGTCCTGCGGAGCGTGAGACAAGTAGTCGAGCACTTCGCGGTAGCCGACCGCTTGGGCGGCGCTGCGGCCGAGCGTGCGGCCGTTGGCCGTCAGGCCACGGACTTCGTTCACGAGGCCTTCGGCCATCATCTCGTCGACACGGGCCTCGATGCGGGCGTGCTGGTCAGCGCGGTCACGGCGGAGGACAAAGACATGGCACTCGCTGGCGGGGCGGGCGTCTTCGAACTCGAGCTGCTGATGGCTGATCGGTTGGCCGGTCGTCCGAAAGACCTCGAGGGCGCGGACGATGCGGCGGGCGTCGTTGCGGTGGATGTTCGAGGCGGCGACCGGATCGACCAGGGCGAGCCGTTCGTGCAGCGCCGCCACGCCGAACTGCAGGAGCTCGGCTTCGAGGTCGTGGCGGAGGCTCCAGTCGGCGCCAGGACCCTCGAAGAGACCCCGCAGCAGGCATTTTAGGTACATCGGGGTGCCGCCGACGAAGAGCGGCGTCTTGCCCCGAGCAAGGACGTCACGGGCGACTGTCTCGGCGGCGTCGCGGTACTCGGCGACGCTGAACTCCTGGTCGGGGTCCCGCAGGTCGATCAGGTGGTGCGGCGTGTGGGCCTGCTCGGCGGGGCCGGGCTTGGCGGTGCCGATGTCCATGCCGCGGTAAACGGCCATCGAGTCGAGCGAAAGGATCTCGGCGCCGCCCCCGGAGGCGGCCAATCGTTCGGCGATTTCAAGCCCGACGGCGGTCTTTCCCGAGGCGGTGGCCCCGGTGACGAACCAGCAGTTGGTGGCAAAGTCGAAGGTCATAGGGGTCGGGCGGCCTGAATCAACACTCGGCGACAAGCAATGGTGTGCACCTGTCGGGACCTCGCGATTGCCCGGCCCCGCCGTGGCGTTTAAGCTGAGGGGCTTCCCCCACGGCCCAGAGCCTAACCGCTGCCCCCCACCCCTTCGCAACCCGCCTTGAGCCAACCGATGCGGCCGCTGGACGCCCTCGAGGAGACGATCCGCCAGCGCGCGACCGGTGCGGACGCCGGCAAGTCGTACACGGCCAAGCTGCTCGCCGGGGGCGTCGACAAGATCGGCCCCAAGGTGACCGAAGAGGCCGCCGAGGTGGTCGAGGCCGCCGCCGAGCCGGGCGACGAGGGCCGCGCCCACTTCGTCTACGAGGTGGGGGACCTGCTCTACCACACCCTGGTGCTGTGCCGCTCGCGCGGCGTCGACCTGGCCGAAGTCGAAGCCGAGCTAGCCCGCCGCTTCGGCGCCTCGGGCATTGCCGAGAAAGAAAGCCGACCGAAATCAAATTGAACCACGAAGGAACCAAGGAACGAAGGAATAATCGCCGGGCGCCGTCCTTCGTTCCTTTGTGGTTCGCTTCTAACAAGATTGAAGTGATGAGTAGCGAACCACTCCGTATCGGCGTCCCCAGCAAAGGCCGCCTCTCCGAACTCGCCGCCGAGCTGCTCGCCGACGCCGGCCTCAAGTACCGGCGGCAGGACCGCGACCTATTCGCCCGCGTCAAACCGGGCGGCGGGCTCGACGGCGTGATCGATGTCACCTTCCTGCGGACCGACGACATCCCCGTGCTATGCGCCGAGGGGGCGATCGATCTCGGGATCACCGGCAGCGATTTGGTCGAGGAGGCCGGCGTCAACGTGGCGGTCGCCGATCGGCCTGCCGTGACGACGCGGATGTCGCTCGCGATGGGGGGCTGCCGTTTGGCGGTCTGCGTCCCGGAGTCGAGCCCCGTGGTCACGCCGAAGGACCTGGCGGGCGACCGGATCGCGACGAGCTTTCCGCACGTGACCCGCGCTTACCTCAACTCGCATGGCGTGACCTGCCACATCGTCGAGCTCTCGGGCTCGGTCGAGGTGATGATCGCCCTCGGCGTGGCCGACGCGATTGTCGATTTGGTCGAGACCGGCAGCACCCTGGCGGCCAACAAGCTGCGAATCCTCGACACCATCGGCAGCTACGAGACGGTCCTGATCCAGAACCCGGCGACCAAGCACAAGGCATTGTGCGACCAAATCACGCGCCGCGTCGAGGGCGTCATCATCGCCCGCGGCTACTCGCTGCTCGAATACAACGTCCCCGAGGAAAGCCTCGCCGAGGCGGAGAAGATCACCCCGGGGTTCAGCTCGCCGACCGTCAACCGCCTGGAAGACGCGGGCTGGTGCGCGGTGCGGGCGATGGTGAAACGGGGCGAAGTGATCGGCGTGATGGAACGCCTCGAGAAACTGGGCGCCCGCGCGATTCTCGAAACAGCGATCAAGAACTGCCGGCTGTAGAGCCAGAAGGCTTACGTCCTTGGGTCGGCCCTGGTTTGCCGCCGACAATCGCTACCCTCCCCTATCCCCTCTCTGTAAGGGAAGAGAACATCGGCGAGGCGTCAAGCGGATCGATTTCACCGCAAGGGCTTTGCAATGGCTTCTCTTAAAGAGGTGGGGGACCGCGTCGGCCCCTACCAAATCGTCGGCGTTCTTGGAGTGGGCGGGGCGGGGCAGGTCTTCAAAGCGGTCTTTGATCCGACCGACGAGCAGCGGGCCGACGCCGCGCCGGATCACCCGCGCGAAGTCGCGCTGAAGCTCCTCTTGCCCAGCGCCGCCGCCAACGAAGCCATCTATCGCCGCTTCGTCCGCGAGATCGGCGTCGCCCGCCAAATCCATCACCCGCACATCCTGCGGTTCGTCGATTCGGGACTGGCCGGGGACCTGCTGTACTACGCGATGGAGGTGGCGCCGTACGGGTCACTCCGCGAGGTGATCCAGAAGCGGAGCCGGCTGCCGTGGCGCGACGCGGCCGAGAGCGCCGCGCACGTCGCCGACGCGCTGGGGGCTTTGCACGACCGCGGCGTGGTGCACCGCGACCTGAAGCCGGAAAACGTCTTTCTCGCCGAGGACGGCGCGCTCAAGCTTGGCGACTTCGGCTTGGTGCGACGCGACGACGGCGCCGAACTGACAACGTCGGGGCAGACGGTCGGCTCGGTCCGCTACATGGCGCCCGAGCAGGTCCGCGGCCGCCGCGACATCGACGGGCGGTGCGACCTGTACGCGCTCGGCTGCCTGCTGTTCGAGCTGCTCACCGGCCGGCCGCCCTTCCCGTCGACCGAACCGATGGTCGTCTTCCAGCAGCACGTCGAGGCGCCGCCCCCCAAGCTGCGAACGCTCGCCGCGGACGCGCCGAAGTCGCTCGAGCGGCTTATGTCGTCACTGCTAGAGAAGGAAAAGGAAGACCGCCCCGCCACGGCTCAAGCGGTGCGTGACGCCCTGCGGGCGCTTTTGGCGTCCGAGAATGGCGAGATCGAAGACCTCGAGGATCGGCTTGACGGCGCCGCCGTCGAGATCGAGCCCCTGCCGCCCGACGAGGAGGACGACGACTCCCTCACCGGAGGCCAGGGCCTATCGGGCCACGAACTGGCGGAGGGAATCGAATCGGTCGTCGACGAGTTCGATGACGACCTGGACGACGATCTCTATGACGAGCCTGCGCGGTCGCAGGGGTTGTCACAGCGTCTGGCGGCGACTTCAGCGAAGCCCAAGCAAGGCTGTCTGGGAGTGCTGATGCTGCTCGCCGTAGGCGCGACGCTTTCGGTTGCGGCGTTGATCGTGCATTGGCCCGCTTAGCCTCGGGCAAGGCGACGTTCTGCTACGGTTTCTCGCCAAGGAACCAGATTACGGCCGCGAGCGTCGCCGTCTGCAGGCCGAGCAGAAGCCAGACGCTAACGCCGAGCGCCAGCGGCAGCGTCCCCAGCAGGACCACCACCACGGCGACCGCCATGGCGTAAGGCAACTGCGTGCGGACGTGGGCCATGTGGTCGCAGCCGCTGGCGATCGAGGAGAGGATCGTTGTGTCGGAGATCGGTGAGCAGTGGTCGCCAAAGATGGCGCCGGCGAGCACGCCGCCGAGCGACGCCAAGAACAGCGGCGCCCCGAGCACGTCGCCCGTTCCGCCACTGGACGCGGCCGCGTAGGCGATCGGCACCACCATCGGGACGACGAGGCCCATGGTGCCGAAGCTCGTGCCGGTGCAGAAGGCGACCACCGCCGACAAGACGAAAACGCCGGTGGGGAGCAACGCCTTGAGCGTCGCCGACGGCGCCGCGCCGTCGTCCCCCAGCAGCTTCTGCGAAAGGTACTCGCCCGTGTAGAGCCTTACCGACGAGTACTCGTACGGGGTAGTCGACGGGGCGCCATCGATGTCGCGGTTGCCGGTCATCCGTGACATCGAGCCGGCGAGCCAGAGGATCGCAATGGCGGGAAGAACGGTCAGCACGCCCCGCACCAAGGCGTCGGTCGTTTCGGCGGGCGGGAGCAGGTTCCGCAACCGCACCAGCAGAATCGCCGAACCGAGACCGGCCAGCCCGCCATACATCAGGGCGAGCCCTGATTCGGCGGCGCCGAAGATGTCCCGCAACTTTTCGAGCACCGGCGCGGCGGCGTCGTAACGATCGCCGAGGTTCGCGACCCCCGTCGCTACCAGGAGACCTGTGACCACGACGAGCGTCAGACCGAGCGGGATCACCGCGTTTGACCAATGCGTCGCGATCGGTTCCGGCGAGCCGGCCCCGTTAGTGGTCGGAGGATCAGACGCAACTCCGACCACTGACGTGGCCGGCTCGCCGTCGAGTTTCCTGTTGCGGGCGTCCCGTTCGGCTTGGAGCATCGGGCCGAAGTCACGCCCCAACAACGCCACCAACGGCACGAACAGCAGCGCCTGGATCACATAGAAGCGGTAAGGCAGGCAGGCGACGAACAGCGAGAAAGGATTCGCCCCCTCCGGCACGCCGCTAGGGAGGTTCTCAAGCCCTTCCTGGATGTAAGAGAGCTCGACCGCGACCCACGTCGAGACAACCGCTAGGCCGGCGACAGGCGCCGCGGTCGAGTCAACGAGGTAGGCGAGCTTCTCCCGCGACATCCGCAGCCGGTCGAAGACCGGTCGCAGCGCGCCGCCCAGAAGCAGCGTATTGGCGTAATCGTCGAAGAAGACCATCAGCCCCAGCAGCCAGCCGGTGAGTTGGCTGCTCCGCGGGCCGCGCGCTAAAGGGGTCATCAGCGCGACCAAACCCTGCATGCCGCCGGCGGCGTGGATCAGGCCCACCGTGGCGCCCATCGCCATCGTGAAGGCGAACAGCCGCAGCTTGCTCGGCTCGATGAAGGTCGGCCAGAGGTGCGCCTCGCCCAGGTCCACCAAGGCCCGCAGCGGGTCGCCCCCGGTTGTCAGCAACGCCCCCGCGAACAGCCCCACGAGCACCGACAACAAGATCCGCCGCGTGGCGATCGCCAGCACGACCGCGATCACGGGGGGGGCGAGGCTGAGGACGCCGTAAGGATGCATTCGATTGCGGGTTGAGCCGAAAATCTGCGAGGGCGGATTGCGGTTTGTTTGTAGTCAGCGCGCAAACCAAAAGGAATCCGCAATCCGCGGCCCAAACTCTCTCACAACCGCAGACTCGCCATCAGGTCCGTGACGCCGAGCGCCCGGGGGCTCGCCAGCCGTTCGCCCGCGGCGAAGCCGGCCGCATTGCCGACCGCGACGTTCATCGCCCGCACCCGGTCGAAAAGATCCTGCTTTGCCGGCGGGAACTGTGTCTCGTAAGCCCGGATCGCGGCGAGCTTCTTTTCGAGCGTCGAGCCGATGTCCATCACGAAATCGTTCGCCGTCGGGGGCGGCTGCAGCGTGTAGAACGTCAGCGGGTAGTAGATCTGGGCCGAGATCGTGTGGGGCGCCAAGCCGTCGAACTTCTCGTCCCATTTGGTCAGCCGCGAGTAGAAAATCGCCGCGTCGGTGATCTGCATCGCCTGCCAGTGGTCGGGCGACGCCATCGGCGTGCGGTCTCCCAGGCCGAGGACCAGCTTGGGCCGCCATTTCCGAAAAACCTTCGCCAGGGCGACCCGCTCGTCGAAGCCGTCGAACAGCCGCCGGTTGGTCAGCGGCAGCGTGAACCGCTCGTGGACCCCCAGAACCTCCGCCGCCGTGCGGGCTTCGGCGAGCCGCACGTCGGGGCCCGGCGAGGCGGGCGTCGGCTCGCCGTCGGTCAGATCGACGATGCCGACGCGGTAGCCCTGCTCGACGAGCTTCGCCAGCGTCCCGCCACAGCCGATCTCGACATCGTCGGGGTGGGCGCCCACGGCGATCACGTCGAGGGCATCCGTTTCGCTGGGCATAGGATCGGTGGAGGAAGGGGGGATTGCGTGGCCGCCCCGACAGGAGTGGCCGACATTTCCAGGCTAGTTGACAACCGCTCGCCGAAGTAATAAGAAATCGCCCCCTGCGACAGGTCAACCGGCGCGGGCGCCCTTTGCCCCGCCCGGCGAGTAGGCCTCGGCCCCGCCTGCGAGTAGGATTGTCGCTCCGCTCACTCTGTACGTTTCCGAGGACCCTTTCGATGTCTGCCTCTTCCGACCCCTTCGACGACTTCGAAGACGACGATTTCGACGACGATTTCGACGACGACTTCGAGGAGGAATGGGACGACGACCCCGAGGATGACGGCTTCGGCGAGGAGTTCCAGGACACCGAGGACGAGAAGTTCGACGTCAACGCCGATTCGGACGATGACGACGACGATGACGACGTCCCGATCGTCGCCGACGAGAAGGAAAAGGACGGCGACTCCTTCTCCGACGACGAGGATTTCGACGAGTAGCCGCTCTGCGGCGGCGTTCAGCCGTCAGCGATCAGCGGTTAGCTAAGTCTCCCGCGAACCTTTCGGGCTGAGTCACCCTCACTCTCCTGTAGGAGGGGTCTCCGACCCCGATTCCGTGCTCCATTCCGGTAGGGAATGGGGGCTCGAATCGGGGTCAGGAGACCCCTCCTACCGCTTTTCTAGCCCAAGGCTTTCCCGCTGGTGGCCTTCGCGTCGGGCCCTGGGGCGGTCACAATGGGGCGTTTCCGACCCGTTCCCTCACGCTGATCGCTGAAAGCTGACCGCTGACAGCTTCCCCCGACAGTTCCGCCGCAATGTTCTCCCCCGTCGAAGGCCAGGTCAGCTTCCCCAAGCTCGAGGAAGCGACGCTCCGCTTCTGGAAAGAGCAGGCGATCTACCAGCGGTCGCTCGACCAGCGCGAGGGCGCCCCGCCGTTCGTCTTCTACGAAGGCCCCCCCACCGCCAACGGCATGCCCCACCCGGGCCACTGCCTGACGCGGACCATCAAGGACGTCTTCCCGCGCTACAAGACGATGCGCGGCTTCCGCTGCGAGCGCAAGGCGGGCTGGGACACCCACGGCCTGCCGGTCGAGGTCGAGGTCTGCAAGGAGCTGGGGATCCACTCCAAGGAGGAGATCGAGGCCTACGGCGTCGAGCCCTTCATCCAGAAGTGCCAGAAGAGCGTCTGGCGCTACATGCGCGAGTGGGAGCGGCTCACCGAGCGGCTCGGCTTCTGGGTCAACCTCGACGAGGCGTACGTCACCTACCACGAGTCGTACGTCGAGAGCGTCTGGTGGAGCCTGAAGCAGCTGTTTGATCGCGACCTGTTGTACCAGGGACACAAGATCGTCTGGTGGTGGGCCCAGGGCGGCACGGCCCTCTCGGCGGGCGAGGTGGGGCAGGGTTACCGGCAGGTGGCCGACCCGAGCGTGTACGTGAAGTTCCCGCTGGTGGACGAGCCCGACACGTCGCTCCTCGTGTGGACGACGACGCCGTGGACGCTGCCGTCGAACCAATTCGCGGCGGTGCATCCGGAGATCGAGTACGCGACCGTGCTGGTGGTTCGGGAAGGGAACCACGGAGACACGGAGAGCACGGAGGACGGCGCGGAGAAGCTGATCCTGGCGAAGGACCTTGTGGAGGTTCTTGCTGAGAAGACGAAGTTGAAGTTGGAGGTGGTATCGACTTGTACAGGGAGAGATTTAGTTGGCAAGCGATTTATGCCACCCTTTGATACCTATTCCACACTTAGTGCTAAGGAGTTCTTTTCGATTGGAGATGGGCCTCAAGGAGCTCCTTTTGACGATACACCATTGTTTGATCTTAAGAGCTTCATAACAAAGGACTCACTATCTAAAGAGTCCAAACATATCGGATGGAGAATTGTTCCGGCTGTTTTCGTAACAACAGCATCTGGAACTGGTTGCGTTCATATAGCGCCTGCTTACGGTGAAGACGATTACAACGTCTGGTTCTTCGAAGTTTTTGATCCGTTTGGCGGGTATTGTAATCCGCCCCTCATGAACTGCGTCGGTCCCGACGGCAAGTTCACCGACTACGCCCCTGAGTTTGTCCGTGGTCGTTGGGTCAAGGATTGCGACAAGGACATCGCGCGGAACCTGAAGGAACGGGGGCTGCTGTTCCACCAAGAGCAGTATCTGCACGACTACCCGTTCTGTTGGCGGGCGGAAGAGGACCCGCTGATCCAGTACCCGCGTGAGAGCTGGTTCATCAAGACCACGGCGTTCAAGGACGCCATGCTCGAGAACAACCAGGCCATCAACTGGATGCCCGAGCACATCAAGGCCGGGCGGATGGGCAAGTTCCTCGAGTCGAACGTCGACTGGGCCTTGTCGCGCGAACGCTACTGGGGGACGCCGCTGCCGATCTGGCAATGCGACGAGACGGGCCAGCAGGAAGCGATCGGCGGCTACGACGACCTGCTCGCCAAGCCGGGCGTCGCGGGCACGGAGGTTTGGGAAGAGGCCAAGGCGGCCGACCCCACGCTGCCCGACGACCTGCGCGTCCACAAGCCGTACATCGACGCGATCACCTACGACTCGCCGTTCGAGAAGGGCGCACGGATGTCGCGCGTCCCCGAGGTGATCGACTGCTGGTACGACAGCGGCGCGATGCCGTTCGCGCAGTGGGGATACAAGGGCGAGGGACGGGGGACGGGGGACGCGGGACGAGGGAATAGCGAGCCGGGAAGCGTCAGCTCCCGGAGTGAAGCGGCAGAAAAGTTCGCCAACCAGTTCCCCGCCGACTTCATCAGCGAAGCGCTCGACCAAACCCGCGGCTGGTTCTACAGCCAACTAGCGATCTCGACGATGCTGTGGGGCGCCCAACCAGCAGGCAATCCGCAATCCGAAATCCCCAATCCGCAATCCCCTCGTCCCACGCCCCCCGTCCCCCACCCCTTCAAAAACTGCATCGTCCTCGGCCTGATGCTCGGCGAGGACGGGCAGAAGATGTCCAAGAGCAAGCGGAACTACCGCGACCCGGCCGAGATTTTTGATTTGTACGGGGCGGATGCTCTTAGGTGGTACCTGCTCACCAATCAGCCGCCGTGGTCGTCGATCCGCTACAGCGAGCAGGCGATCAAGGATTCGATCCCCGAGTTCCTGCTGCGGCTGTGGAACTGCTACAGCTTTTTTGTGATCTACGCGAACATCGATGGGTTTGATCCGAAGGCGGAGCTGAGCGGCGCAAAACCCCCCTCCCCCTTGGGGGGAGGGGCTAGGGGAGGGGGTACGGTCTCTCCCGGAGTCGATTCGTCCTGTACCACAGCGGCAAACTCAACAGAGAGTACCTCTAAGACTCCATCCGCTGGACGCGTGACACCCTCCCCTAACCCCTCCCTACAAGGGAGGGGGATCGGCGCGGACCGGTTTGCCGCCGCCGAGAGCTACCGCCCGATCGCCGATCGCGACGAGCTCGACCGCTGGATGCTCAGCGAGTTGCACCGCACCGTGGCGCTGGTGACCGAGCGGATGGACGCCTACGACAATTTTGGCGCCGGGCAGGCGATCACCGAGTTCGTCGATGGGCTCTCCAACTGGTGGGTCCGACGCAGCCGCGAGCGGTTCTGGTCCAAGGACAAGCGCTCGGCCGACAAGCTCGACGCCTACTGGACGCTCTACGAGTGCCTGGTCGAGACGTCGAAGTTGATCGCGCCGTTCACGCCGTTCTTGGCCGAAGCGATGTGGGGCAACCTGGCGGGCGTCTTTCTGCAGGAGAATGGCGGCGACGCCGCGCTGGCGTCGGTCCACTTGGCCGACTACCCGGAGGCGGACGCGTCGCTCATCGACGAGGCGCTCTCCGAGCGGATGGGCCTGGTGCGGCTGATCGCGTCGCTCGGGCTGCGGGCCCGGCAAGAGGCGTCGCTCAAGGTCCGCCAGCCGCTGGCGAAGGTCGAGGTGATCCTCGCCAGCACCGAGCATCAGGCGTGGCTCGCCGAGCACGCGGGCGTCATCGCCGGCGAACTGAACGTGAAGGCCGTTGATTTCTCTGATGAGCCCGAGAAGTACGTCGACCACGAGGTGCTGCCCAACTTCAAGCTGCTCGGCAAAAAGCTCGGCAAGCTGATGCCGAAGGTGAAGCAAGCGCTCAACGCCCAGAGCGGGTCGGAGCTGCTCGCGAATCTGCGCGACAACGGCCAGATCGACCTCGTCGTCGACGGTCAGGCGGTGCAGCTCACGCCCGACGAGGTCGAGGTCCGCATCGCCGCCAAGCCGGGCTGGGCGGCCGCCAACGACCGCGGCGTCGTGGTGGTGCTCTCCACAGAGCTGACGCCCGACCTCGTGCGAGAGGGGCTCGCCCGCGACCTGGTGCGGGCGATCCAGGACCGCCGCAAGGAGATCGGCTGCGAGTTCACCGACCGCATCGAGGTAGGCGTCGAGACCGACTCGGACGACCTCCGCGGCGCAATCGAGCAGTTCGGCGACTACATCGCGGGCGAGACGCTGGCCGACAAGGTGACGCCCGCCTCAATCACCGGCGCCGAGGAGATCGCGATCAACGTCGGTGAAGCGGCGTCGCAACTCGGCGTGCGGGTCGTTCGGTAGTTCTTAAAGAATTTGAACCACAAAGGAACGAAGGAACTAAGAAGAACAGAAGAGCTGTGCCCACGAATTGAGCGAATCGACTCGAATTGGATTCGCTAGGATTCGTGTTATTCGTGGGCCGCTTACTTTGTTCCTTCGTTCCTTCGTGGTTAATAAAGAAATTGAAGATCGCGGTGCTCATCTCCGGCAGCGGCCGGACGCTGAAGAACTTCCTGGAGCTGGTCGAAGCCGATCAGTTGCCGGTTGAGATTGCGCTGGTGATCGCCAGCAGCGCGACGGCGGGCGGGCTTGCCCACGCCGAGGCGGCCGGGATTCCGACATCGGTCGTCAACCGTGGTGAATACGCGACCGACGAGCTGTTCGGCGCCGCGGTCTTTTCGCGTTGCCGCACGGCGGAGGTCGAGCTGGTGGTGATGGCGGGGTGGCTGAAGCTCTGCCCCGTGCCGGACGACTATTCAGGCCGGGTCGTGAACATCCATCCGTCGCTGCTGCCGGCGTTTGGCGGCCATGGCATGTATGGCGACCGCGTCCACGCCGCCGTGCTCGAGCGCGGCTGCAAGGTGACTGGCGTGACGGTCCACTTCGTTGACAACGAGTACGACGCCGGCCCGATCATCTGGCAGACGCCTGTCCCGGTGTTCGAGGACGACACGCCCCACGCGCTCGCCGCGCGCGTCTTTGAGGCGGAGAAGGAAGCCTACCCCCACGTGCTGCGGATGCTCGCCGCCGGGCGCGTGACGCTCGACGAGGGCCGCGTCCGGATCGGCAAGCCGAAACGCACCGCCCGCGGCCCTTCCGGCAGCGCTGAACAAAAGGCTGAGCAAAAGGTAAGCTGGATAAAAGCCCGGCGCACAGCCAGCGAATAGAAAAGCGAGCCGGGAAACGTCAGTTCCCGGAGCGCCCCGGGGACCCGCTTCCACTCCGGGAGCTCACGCTTCCCGGCTCGCTGGCGACGCCTCAGCTTTTCTTGAGCGAATCGCGGATCTCGCGCAATAGCAGGATGTCTTCCGGCGGCTCGGCGGGCGATTCTTCGGCCTCGTTCGTCGTCTTGGTCAGGCTATTCATCGCTTTGATCGCCATGAAGATAGCGAAAGCGATGATGATGAAATCGATCAGCACCTGCAGCAGCTCACCGTAGGCGAGCGTCGGCGCTTTCATCCCTTCGGCGAGTTCGGGAACGGGCAGGGTGTAGGCCCAGTCTTTGACGTCGACGCCGCCGGTCAGGTAACCAACGATTGGCGTGATGATTGCCGAGACGAAGGTCGTCGTAATTTTCCCGAACGCGGCTCCAATGACGACGCCAACAGCGAGATCGACCACGCTGCCGCGCATCGCAAACTCTTTGAATTCCTTCAACATTCCCATCGCAAATCCTCCATGCGTGTGAAGGGGGTGTCGCACGGAAGTTCCGCGTCGGCATGATCCCCCATTGGGGCTAGGCGAACGCATGCTACCGGGTCGCACAGGATTCGCAAACGGAATCTCGCCGACTATCCGCGCAAGAAGCTGAGCACCGCTTCGATATCGGCCGGCGCGGCGGCCTCGAACGTCATCCGCTCGTTCGTCATCGGATGATTGATGCGGATGCGGTGCGCGTGCAGGGCGTGACGCTCTAAGAGCGCCGGCTCGTCGGGCTTCGCGACGCCGCCGGCCAGTTCGCTCGGGGTGATCTGGCTGCGGCCGCCGTACTGCTTGTCGCACAGCACCGGATGGCCCGTGTGGGCAAGGTGAACGCGGATCTGGTGGGTGCGTCCCGTCTTCGGCTTGGCCAGCAGCAGCGAGCAGCGGCGGAACCTCTCGAGCACCTCGAACGTCGTCACCGCTTGGCGGGCGTCGGGGTGGTCGCGGCGGATCGCCATCTTCTCACGGATGTGCGGGTGCGGACCGATCGGCTCGTCGATGACATCGCCGTCGCGGTCGGGCTCACCGAGGACGATCGCCAGGTACTCTTTCTCAGTCGTGCGGTCCTGGAACTGCGCGGCGAGACGTTCGTGGGCCTGGTCGTGCTTGGCGACAAGGATGACGCCCGACGTGTCGCGGTCGAGGCGGTGGACGATCCCTGGTCGCTGCGGGCCGCCGGTCGAGCTGAGGCGGTCGCCAAAATGGTAAGCGAGCGCGGCGGCGAGCGTCCCCGCCCAGTGCCCCTTCGCCGGATGCACCACCATGCCGGCCGGCTTGTTGACGACGGCGAGGTCGTCGTCCTCGTAAACAAGATCGAGAGCGATCGGCTCGGGCGCGGGGCCTTCGACCGGGCGTTCGACGCTGGTGACGCGCACCTCGTCGCCCGCCTCGAGCCGGTAGGCGGGCCGCTCGCGGCGATCGCCGACCGTGACGCCGCCCGCCTCGATCGCCTTCTTGAGCAGCGAGCGGCTGAACTCCGGCAGGCGCTGGGCCAGCACCACGTCGAGACGGCGACCGATGTCGTCTTCTTCGACCGTCAACGCCAGTAAGGGCTCGCTCACTCGTTGCTTTCGGTCGACTCGTCGTCCGCCGCCTCATCCACTGAGGCTTCATCGGCGGCCGTCTCGTCGGCGGCCGATTCGTCGTCGGCCGGCGCATCGTCCGTCATGTCGGCGTCGGCCATGTCGGCTTCGGTCTCTTCGTCGACCCCTTGCAGCAGGCTGTCGAGCGTGGCGTCGGCTTCTTCGGCGCTAACCTCGGGCAGCGGCAGGTCGTCCGGATCGAGGCTATCGAGGAGGCCCCCGGAGGTGTCGACGGTCGACGAGGCGCTCGCCGTCTTGGTGGCGGTGATCCAGTCGTAGGCTTCCTTCACCGAAGGGGTCTCGAGCTGTTCGATGCGGCTCTTGGCGACTTGAGCGAAGGCGCCGGTGACGCGGGCGTACTGCTTGGCGGCCTCGTCGAGCTTGCCTTGGAGCTCAAGGGCGCGGCCGAGCTGGAAGGTGGCCCGCTCGGCGACGTCGCGGTCGCCCGATTTCACCAGCCGCTCGTAGACCTCGACCGCCTCGTCGACCGCCTCGTTGGCGTCGGAACGGTCGCGGAAATAAATCTGCGAGGCTTGGTAGACCTTCCCGTCGGCCCACGTGACGTCGGCCCAATCGGCGACGGCGGTGCCGGGGTTTTGCTCCGAGGCGGTCTTCAGGTCGACCAGGTCCGGATTCCCCTGCTCGAGGGCGACCGTAAAGTCACGCCAGCGGTCGGCCTTCGCAGAGGCGTTGGCGGTCTTCCAACCGCTGAAGCCGATCAGCCCCGCGACGAGGACGACCACGCCGAGCGCGATTGCCGGCAGGTAGGGCTTGGTCTCGTCGATCTTGGTCGACAACCAGCCGGCGAGAGCGTTCTCTTCCAGTTCGTGGCGGTGTTCGCTGTCCATATCAGAAAGGCCCGCGTGGGCAAGGGCTGGGGCGTGGTGGGGAAACCGGTATGGTAAGGCCACCCCACGGATTGCGGAATGGGGATCGCGGACGGCGGATTGACGCGCAAGCGAGGAATCCAGCATTTTCCGTGGACTTCCCATTCATCCGCAATCCGAGACCCCACTCCGCAATCCTTGATGTCTGGCCTCAATCCCGCCCAAAACGACGCGGTCCACACCCTGCGGGGCCCGCTTTTGGTGCTGGCCGGGGCCGGGACCGGCAAGACCCGCGTCGTGACGGTGCGGATCGCCCAGCTGATCCGCCACGGCGTCGCTCCCGAGCGAATTCTCGCGGTGACGTTCACCCGCAAGGCGGCGGGCGAGATGCAAGAGCGGGCCGGGCAGCTCCTCGCCCGGGGCCGCAAACGGGTCCCGAAGGACGCGCCGCGTCCCGAGATCAGCACGTTCCACTCGCTCTGTGTCCGGGTGCTGCGACGCCACGCCCCGCGTCTGGGCTACCCGGCGCGGTTCACGATCGCCGACCGCGGCGACCAAGAGTCGCAGGCCCGCAGCGCGCTGCGCGAGATCAAGGCGCCAACCGACACGCTGAAGCCCGCCGACCTGCTGGGGTACATCAGCCGCTGGAAGATGGGGGCGATCCTCCCCGACACGGCCGCGTCGCACGCCGAGAGCGACCTCGAGCACCTCGCCGCCGTGGCTTACCGGCGCTACCAGAGCAACCTCAAAAAGTCGGGCGTCGTCGACTTCGACGACCTGCTGATGCTCACCGAGAAGCTCTTCACCCAGCACCCCGAGGTGCGACGCGAAGAGGCGGGACGCTTCGATCACGTCCTCGTCGACGAGTACCAAGACACCAACCACAGCCAGTACGAGATCGTCCGCGGCCTCGCGATGGGACACCGCAACCTGTGCGTGGTGGGCGACGACGACCAGTCGATTTACGCCTGGCGTGGCGCCGAGGTGACGCACATCCTGTCGTTCAAGAAGGACTGGCCCGACGCCAAGGTGGTCCGCCTCGAAGAGAATTACCGCAGCCAGAGCCCGATCATCCACTTCGCCAATACGCTGATCGCGTTCAACACGCAGCGGCACGAGAAGCGGTTGATCCCTCAACGGCCCGTCGAAGGGGAGGGGGGCGACAAGCCCCGCATCCTCCAGTTCAAGGACGAAACCGACGAGGCCAAGAAGGTCGTCGCCGATCTCAAAGGGCGGCTCCAAGCGGGGGGCTGGCGTCTCCAGGGCGAGGACCGCGAACGCTTCCTGCGAGCGGGCGGCAAACCCATCCGGGCGTCGGACTGCGCCATCCTGTTCCGCACCAACGAACAGCCGCGGGCGTTCGAGGCCGAACTCCGCGCCGCGCAGGTCCCCTACGTGCTGATCGGCGGCATGAGTTACTACGACCGCCGAGAAGTGCGCGATGTGCTGGCCTACCTAAAGCTCGTGGCGAACCCCGACGACGAGCCGTCGCTGCTGCGGATCTTCAACACCCCGCCACGTGGCCTGGGCGACGCGGCCCGCAAGGCGCTCGTCGAGCGCGCGGTTGATAAGGGCGTCCCGCTCTGGCGCGTCGTCGACGACCCCGCGAACTGGCCCGGCATGAGCGACCCGGCCCGCCGGGGGCTCAGCGACTTGCGCGACTCGGTAAAGAACTGGCGCGCCGCCGTGGGCCTCGAGCCGCTTGCCGGGACGGTCAAACGCATTATCGACGAGAGCCAGTACTTGAGCGAGCTGACGCGCCTCTACCCCGACCCGCAGGAACGCGAAGCGCGGGTCGCGGCGGTCGGCGAGCTCGTCAGCGCCGCCGACTCGTACGCCGAACGCAGCAGCAAGGCGTCGCTCGAGCGTTTCCTCGACAACATCGCCACCGGCGACCGCGACGACGGCGACAAAGAGAAGCAGCTCAACCAAGACGCCGTCGCCCTGATGACGCTGCACGCGGCGAAGGGGCTGGAGTTTCCGTACGTCTATCTCGTCGGCATGGAGGAGGGGATCCTCCCGCACAAGCGCTCGATCGATGGCGGCGAGGTCGCGATCGCCGAAGAACGCCGGCTGGCGTACGTCGGCGTGACTCGCGCGCGCGACAGGCTGACGTTGTCGCTCGCCTTAACCCGCCGCAAATGGGGCAAGCCCCGCGACACGATCCCGAGCCGGTTCCTCTACGAGATGACCGGCCAAGCCGACAACCCGCGCTATTTGGAAGCAAAGTCGGGACGCAAGCACGGCCCGCACACGGGGCGGCCGAAACGCGGGGCGAAGCGATGAATTAGACTGGTAGGCTGGTAGGACGATAGGCTCGAGAGAGGGCGCACTTTGAATGATGCGGGATCACCGAAAGCTCAAGGCGTTTCCAGATTGCCGATGCTCTGGTGATCGAGCTGTATCGGCACACCAAAGCGATGCC
Source organism: Botrimarina colliarenosi (assembly GCF_007859955.1). Lineage (GTDB taxonomy): Bacteria > Planctomycetota > Planctomycetia > Pirellulales > Lacipirellulaceae > Botrimarina > Botrimarina colliarenosi. The sequence goes on along the minus strand of NZ_SJPR01000004.1, from coordinate 162,380 downwards.
AGTCGACGAACGCTTCGGGCTCACTTCGCAAATGCGTCGAGCTGCCGTGTCGGCCGCCTCTAATATCGTTGAAGGGTGCGCACGCGAGTCCGAGGGGGACTATCTCCGCTTCTTAGGGATCGCTTTCGCGTCCGCCAAGGAGTTGGAGTACCAGATCTCGGTCGCGGTTCGGCTCGGTTACTTCAGCGGCACGGCTGCCGACGTCCTCAGCGCGAAGAGCAACGAGAGCTCCCGAGTTTTACGTGGCCTCGTCCGATCCCTACGCGACAAGTAGTCGGCGTCTCGTCCGACCGTCCTACCCGCCTAACCTCCTCTCTTGCTTTCTACTGGAACATGCCCGGCCTTCTACTGGAACATCCCCGGGTTCTCGGTCGAGAAGTCGGCGTCGGTGAAGCCGTTGTTCAGCTTCAGGTCGGTGTAGATGTACTTCTCTTCCAGGATCGGCTCGCCCCCTTCGACGGTGGGCCAGCTGAACGCCTGGTAGGCGACCGGCAGACGCATCTCGTTGTCGATGAAGATCTCGGCGCGGTGGAAGCGGAAGTTCTTGCGCGGCACCGGGTGGATCGCCCGGATCATCGTGACCGGGCGGTTGTCGATCGTGGCCACGCCGTACTGAACTTCACACTCGGCGTACTTGACGTCTTGCTCGGCGATTTCGATGAGCTCGGAAGTCAGGTTGCGGATGCCGGCCTTGGTGATCGGGTAACGCTGTCCGGCCATCGCCATGTTACCGTCCGGGTCGAGGTTGATCTTGCCGAAACGACGCTTCCAACCCGATCCCATCGCGACGAGCTTGCCGTCATTTTGGTTGGAGACGTACAGCGCCTCTTGCCCGGGGTTGGGCGTGATGAACTTCATGTAGACGCTGAACGGCTGCTGCCGCACCCGGAGGGTCAACTTCTGCGGATCGTTCAGCGTGCCGTTGAGGCGTTCGACCTTCGTGAACGTGGCCGAGTAGTCCTGCACTTGCCGGTCCATGTCGGCGAGGGCCTCTTTCGCCAGGCGGAGGCACGGCATCAGCGGGTGCTCGCCGGGGCGTTGCTGCAGGTCAAACGGGATGCCTTCGAGCTCGGCCGAAGCGGGCTGGACCGCGTCGTCGCGCATCACCGGGACGTCGCCCTCCGGCTGCGTTGCCGCCATCGGTTGGGCGGTAGGCGGCTGGGGGGCAGACGGCTGGGTGGCGTCGGCGACGCGGTAGATTGGCCGGGTCAGTTGTTGGGCGTTGGCCCCGAGAGCGCCCAACACCACAAAGGGGCCGGCGACCGCGACGATGAGGAAAGTCCGTCCGAGAGCGGTGCGGAGCGCGGAGGCAGTGAGAGTGGCGGGCATCTTGCGGGTCTCCTGGCCGCGGGTAGGCGGCTGGTGTCGGGGCGGTCCCGCTGGGGGGCGGACCGAGTCGGGGATAGGGGGCGGGCGGCGTCGGCTGTGGAGCGGTGACTTCGGGCGGGGTCGGTCGTCGGGTATCGGTCGCTCCGATACAGTACGGGCGACGCCGGCGGCAGTCGACGCGGTCGCCTGCTTGCCAGAACCGATGCTCCCTGCGGGCAGAGGCGGAGGGCTTCCCCATCCGTAGGGGCCCTTTCTCTCGCCCGATACTAACGACGCCCCGCAAGCGTCGAAAGAGAGATCCCCGTGCCCGACTCCCATTCCGACACCCCCCGTGCTAGTGGTTCGCCCGTCGCGAAGGTCGAGATCGCCAAGGTGATCTCGGCCCCTTTTGACGAGAATACCTACGTTTTCCACCTCGCTGACCGGTCCGACTGCATCGTCTTCGATCCCGGTCTGCAGCCCGGGGCCATCGAGAAATTGCTGGACGAACAAGGCCTGACGCCGGCGGCGATTCTTTGCACCCACGGCCACTCCGACCACATCGCCGGTAACCATGCCCTCAAAAAGCGCTGGCCCGAAGCCCCGCTACTGATCGGCCGGGGGGACGCGTCCAAGCTGACCGACCCGGTGGGGAATCTCTCGGCCGGGTTTGGCTTCGAGGTTCTCAGCCCCGAGGCGGACCAGACGGTCGTCGGCGGCGATGTCTACGAAGCGGCCGGAATGAGGTGGCGCGTGGTGGACACTCCGGGTCACTCGGCAGGGCACGTGTCGTTTCTCTTAGAAACGCCCGACGGCGCCGTCCACGCCGTGGCGGGCGACGTGCTGTTCCGGGGCTCGGTCGGACGGACCGACTTTCCGGACGGCGATTTCGAGACCCTCCGCGAGTCGATCCACTCGCAGCTGTTCACGCTGCCGGACGCAGCGATCGTCTACCCGGGCCACGGCCCGACGACGACCGTCGGCGAAGAAAAGCGGAACAACCCGTTCGTCGGCAAGCCATCGGGGTGGATCGAACCGTCGTAGCCCCCCGGCATTGCAAGCCGCAGGGAGCCTGAAGACGCAAGCGGCAGAGAGCCGGGAAACGTCAGTTCCCGGAGTGAAGCGGATACCCGGCGCCCTCCGGGAACTGACGTTTCCCGGCTCGCTGTGGCTATCGCTCGCCGCTGCGAGCGATGACGCCCGCGTAGTAGCTCGCCACTTTGGCGTCGCTTTCAATCAGCAGCGCACCGTCTTCGGCGAGGCCGCGGCACGCGCCGGTGGTTTCGCGCTCGCCATCCCGCAGGGTGACGATTTCTCCCTTCAGCACGCAGGCGGCCCGCGCCGCGTCGATTAGCTGCGGGTCGCCGGCGGCGAGTTGCGTCAGCCGGGCGTCGAATGCCGACAGGAAAGCCGCCAGCACCGCTTGCCGCGTCGTCCCACTGCCCGCGAGCGAAGTCGCCCGCGCGCGGACGTCGTCCGGTGCGCCGTCGAAGCGATTGGCGACGTTGACGCCGACGCCGATCACCAGCCGACCGGGGCGTGGCGACTCGATCAGCACGCCGGCGAGCTTGCGGCCCGCTAGCAGCACGTCGTTAGGCCATTTCACACCAGCGGCGCGGCCGGTCGTCGTCCGGACCGCCTCGACGATGGCGACGGCTGTCGCCAGCGAGAGCAGGCCGTGCTGCGCGGTGGTGAGCCCCCGTGCGGCGGCGTCGAGGGCGATGCTGAACGTCAGGGCGCCGTCGCTGGCCCACCAGCGGTTGGCGCCGCGGCCGCGGCCCGCTGTCTGGCGATCGGCGACGATTAACGCCGGGAGCGTCGCCTCGGTTGCAATCAGCTCTCGCGCGCGGTCATTGGTCGAGCCCAGTTCCGCGTGGATTTCGACGGTCTGGCAGAAAGGACTGTCGCGCAGTGCCGATTCGTCGAGCGTGTCGCTCACGGCGTGACGGGTGCTCACGGCGTGACGGGGCGGAGGTCGGAGGCGTCGGGCTCGTCGGCAGCGTCCCCTTCCGAAGAGGGCCCCTCGACCGGCAGGCGGATGCGGAAGGTGCTCCCCTGGCCGACTTGGCTCTCGACGTCGATCGAGCCGCCATGTTCCTCGGCGATCTTCATCGTGACGGCGAGACCCAGGCCGGTGCCCTTCGAGCCCTTGCTCGACTCGAACGCCCGGAAGATCGTCTGCATGCGGTCGGGCTCGATCCCGGCGCCGGTGTCGCGGACCGAGACGGTGGCGATCTCGCCCCGCTCATCGACGCTCGTGCCGACGGTGACACACGCCGGTTCGTGCCCCTCGCAGGCGTCGATGGCGTTCGTGACGACGTTGAGAATCGCCCGGTGGACCGCCTCGGGGTCGATCATCACCGAGGGCATGCCGTCGGCGGGCGACCAATTGACCTCGACGCCGAACTCGTCGGCACGGGCCTGCATCAGCTCGACAACGTCGCCGACGATCTCGTTGAGGTCGGCCGGCTCGGGGTCGGGCTTCCGCTCCTTGCTGTAGGTGAGCATGTCCATCACCAGCGACGAAATCCGCTCCTGGTTCTTCTCGACGATGCCCCACCCCTTCTGGATGGTGTCGACCGCCTTGGCGGCGGTCTCGATGTCGATCGAGCCGTCGGCGAGCGACTTGCCGTGGTCGCCAAGTCCGAGCTCGATCAGGTAGCTGCCGCCGCGGACTCCCTGGAGGATGTTTTTGATGTGGTGCGACAGCGTGGCGATCGTCTGGCCAACGGCCGCCAGCCGTTCGGCCTGCACCATGGCCCGGTAGTGCGAGGTGTCCTCGACGGCGAGGGCGGCTTGGTGGGCGATCGCGACCATCAACTTCAGGTGCTCTTCGCCAAACTTGTTGGCGCTCTGCCGCTCGAGCATCTGCTTGGGCGTGATCGACGTGTCGATGTAGATCACGCCGACAAGGCCGTAACGCCCCTGCATGGGGACGCAGATCGCCTCGCGGACGCCCATCATCATGATGCTGCCGGCGGGGTCCCAGCGGCTGTCGTCCCCGGCGTTGCTGGTGAGGACGCCCTCGCCGCGGCCGATTACGTAATCGAGGATCGTCTGGCTGATGGAGATCTTTGGCCCGTCGCTCTCCGGCTCCGATCCGTTGGACGATGCGGGGGCGATCCCGCGGCGGAGCCGGCGGACCCGCGGCGTCAGACGGCCGGTAATCTCGTCCTTGAGCATGATGCAGCCGCGGTCGGCGTCGACCCACTCGAGGATCATGTCCATGATCCGTGCGAGCAGCTGATCGATGTCGAGTGTGTGGCTTACCGCCAGCGACGTTCGGTACATCAGTTGCAGATTGCTCCGCGCCCGAGCGAGCCAAGGGCTCTGCGTCTGGTCGGCGGGGGTGGCGAGCAGGTCGCTCCCCTCGGACTGGCTGATCGAGTGCAGGATCCGCGAGCCGTCGTCGTAGCCGCTGGAGCCGACGATGTTGACGTCGCCCTGGGCGTCGGCGACCGACTCGGCGGCGCCGGTGTAGAGCAGCAGCGTGCGGCCCATCTGGACCTGATCGCCGGACAAGAGTCGCTTGTCGCGGATCCGTTGGCCGTTGACGAAGGTCCCGTTGGAGCTGTTCAGGTCGCGGAGGACGAACTCCTCACCGGTCTGCTCGAAGACGGCATGCTTGCGTGAGACCTCGGTGTCGTTCAGCTGGATAGCGTTGCCGCCCACCCGTCCGACGCCGATAAGCGGCTCGTTGAGCGGGAATCGTAGGCCCTGGTCGCGGCCTTGGATGACGAAAAGCGACGGCACGGTGGGTCGCCGCGCGGCAATACGCGGCGTCTGGGGGACGGAACGACAAGTTGGCGGGCGGAAGCCCCGATTGGCCCCGCCCCACAACCACCCGCGTCCGCTGACCCGCCAACGACGTGCTGGTGGGGTTAGGCGGCCGCCCTGCCCGGGTTTTCCGTTGCTTCGAGAGCCGTCCAAATCTTATGGACCAACTCGCGATAGTGGTAGGGTTTCCGCACGAAGCCGAACTCTCCCGCCGGGCGGTTGGTTCCGGCGACGACGGTTGCGGCGCCCCTGCGGGCGGCGGCTTCGACGATCGGGGCCAGTTCAGCCGGGTCAAAGGCGTCGGCATCGACCACCAGGACCTTTACCGGCGACTGTTTCAGCTTGACGAGCGCGTCACCGACGCTTTCCGCCCCGGCGGTCGCCACGCCGGTGCGGCTCAGCAATTCGCAGAGGACCAGCCGCGCCTCCACCGAGGGGTCGAGGACCAGCACACGCGGTGATTTCGAGTTGGCGGCCTGCACGGCGAAATTCCTGGGCGAGGTCCAGAGGGGGAGGGCGGCGAACCCTAGCGATCCCGCGGCGACTCGTCAAAGCCAGCCAGCCAACAATGACCACCCAGCCGACAGTGACAAGTCAGCCGCCAATTCCAGCCGGCGCTTCGCGACTCGGAGCTAGGAGCCGGGCTTCTCCTTTATCCGCCTTTCCATCGGATGATCTTAAGGAATCAGACGCGATCGGCGTCTTTCGCGGACGTCCTCGTGACCGATGGGCTTGGGTGAGAAGCCAACAGGTCTGAAAAAAGCAGACGCCGCCACTGGAAAGACGCGATAGGCGTCTCGCCTCGACCTCGGAGCGGGGCGTCTTCTGCTCGCTATGGCACGGCAAAACAAGCCCTTTCGTCGATTCGTCGAGTTTCCTCAGAACGCTCTTTACGGCGTCGCCGCATATCGGCAGAATGCCGCCGCGTTCAAACGAGACCTACCGGCGCATCCCGCGAACCCCGCGCCGCCGTCTCGCCACGGTCACGGACGACCACGAAAACCATCTCGGCAAGGAGTGCTGACGTGAAGACTCAGGTTAAGGCCGCTGCGGCGGCACTGTTGGCGGTAGCCTTTTTCGGTGCCGCCGCCTCGGCCCAGAACCCCGCTGGCGCCAACGCGAAGAAGTACGGTGTCGCCGTTGTCGACATCAACTACATCTTCAAGAACCACCAGAACTTCATCGCCTCGATGGATGGCATGAAGAACGACTTCCAAGGCGTCGAAGCCGAAGTCAAGGGAAAGCAGCAGCAGATCGTTAAGGCGACCGAGCAGAAGAACAACTACACGCCCGGCTCGCCCGAGTTCAAACAGCTCGACGAGCAGATCGTCCGCATGAACGCCGCCCTCCAGGTCGACGTCACGCAGAAGCGGAAGGGCCTGGTCGAGCGAGAAGCCAAGATCTACTACGACACCTACGTCGAAGTGACCAAGGCGATCCAGCTCTACGCCGAGCACCAGGGCATCGGCATCGTCTTGCGGTTTAACGGCGAAGAAGCCGACCAGAACAACCGCGAGAGCATCCTGCGGTCGATCAACAAGGCGGTTCACTTCCAGAACTCGATCGACATCACGCCGGACGTGCTGGCCTACCTGAACCGCACGGCGACCGCTCAGGCGCCGGGTGGCTCGCGGCCTCAGTGATAGCAAGCGAACGGCCGCGGCGGGCTGATGAGGCCCGCCGCGGTTTCTTGTTTTATTCCGGCTCGCCGGGCCGTGTCCTCTCGGGACGCAGCCGCGCCGCAGAGCCGTCTTCGGTCCGCCACGGACCACCCCCCGCCAGGGAGTGTCACGGCTATGTCGCCGCCGCGTCTTCAACGCACGCTCGCCCGTCCCGCCCTTGTGGTCGGTCGTGGCTATTGGACCGGACGTGAAGTCCGGGTCGAGTTTCGCCCCGCTCCCGCCGGTTCGGGGGTGACGTTCGTCCGCGACGATCTTGTCGGCGAGCTCGCCGACCCCCGGATTCCGGTGGCGGTCTCGCTCCGCCAACCCGCCGCCCGCCGCACCGTGTTGCGTGGCGCCGGCGGCGCCGAGGTGGCGATGATCGAACACGTGGTCGCCACGCTGGCGGGCCTCTCGATCGACAACTGCGAGATCGGCGTCGACGCCGCCGAGATGCCCGGCTGCGACGGTTCGGCCGCCCCGTTTGTCGCGGCGATCGACGCCGCTGGCATCTATGAACAGAAGGCGATCGCCGATCCGCTCGTGGTGCATCGCCCGGTCCGTTGCGGTGACCGCGACTCTTGGATCGAGGCCCGCCCGCCGATGGGTCCCGGCCTGACGATCGAGTACCGCCTCGACTACGGCCCCCAGTCGGCCATCGGCCGCCAATGGCAAGTCGTCGAGGTCGACGAAGAGACCTTCCGCTTCGAGATCGCCCCCGCCCGGACGTTTATCCTTGAGTCCGAAGCCGCCGCGCTCCGCGCCCAGGGGCTCGGCTCGCATGTCTCGACGAACGACCTGTTGATCTTCCGCGACCAGGCGACCACCGACGCCGAGCGTTTGCCGATCGACAACGATCTGCGCTACGCCGACGAGTGCGTCCGGCACAAGATCCTCGACGTGGTTGGCGACCTCGCACTGGCCGGCCGGCCGATCATCGGGCACATCGTCGCTTTCTGCAGCGGCCACCGGCTCAACGGCGACCTTGTCGAAGCGCTGGTCACCAGCCACCCCGACCGCTTGCAGTATCGCCGGTCGGCCTGAGCCGCCCTCGCCTCTACACGGCCCCCCGCCACCCCCCCTTCACGTCGAAGAACCCTGTCATGCCTACAAAAATCGCCGCCACCGCGTGGATCGATCCCCGCGCCGAGCTGGACGAGGGCGTTGAGGTTGGACCGCTCTGTGTCGTCGGCGCCGGGGCCCGGATCGGGGCAGGCACCAAATTGCTCAGCTCGGTCACGCTGCTCGGCTCGGTCTCGATCGGCCGCGACAACGTCATCTACCCGCAGGCCGTGATCGGCGGCGAGCCTCAAGACATCAGCTACACGGGCGGCGAGACCCGCGTCGAGATCGGCGACCGCAACACGATCCGTGAGAGCGTCACGATCAATCGCGGCACCACCAAGGAAGAAGGCGTCACCCGTATCGGTTCCGACAACTTCCTGATGGCGGCGTCGCATGTCGCCCACGACTGCACGCTGGGCGACAACATCGTCGTGGCGAACGCGACGCTTCTTGGCGGTCACGTCCATGTCCACGACCACGCGGCCCTGTCGGGTGGCGTCGTCGTGCACCACTGCACGACGATCGGACGCTACGCCTTCGTCGGCGGGCTGAGCCGCGTCCTGCACGATGTCGCCCCCTACATGCTCTACGAGGGCAGTCCCGCCAAGGCGCGTTGCATCAACATCGTCGCGCTGCGCCGCAAAGGCTTCGACGCGACCGAAATCGACAACCTCGCCGAAGCGCATCGCCTGATGTACCGCTCGAAGATCGGCCTCCAAGCGGCGGGCGAGGTGCTCGCCACCGCGGGACGCGACACCCCGGCGGTGCGCGAGATGCTCGACTTCATCGGACAACAGTCGTCCGGCCGTCACGGCCGCAGCCGCGACGTGGCTCGCGTCGCCGCTTAGTTTCAGAGTGTAAACCCATCGTTGGGGTGGCGTCTCCCACATAAATGTCTGGAGGCCCCTCCCACAATTGACAATGAGGAGCAGCGACGTGGAGCCAATCCAGATCGCAGTTATCGGCGCCGGCAAGCTCGGCGGCTACCACGCCAATCTGGCCGCCAAGCTCCCCGAGTTCGATCTCGTAGCGATCGCCGACCCGTGGGAGAGTTCACGGAACGCCCTGGCGTCGAAGACCGGCGCCGAGCCGGTGGCTAATATCGCCGAGGTGTTTGACCGGATCGAAGCGGCCGTTGTCGCCACCCCGACCGCGACCCACTACGCGGTCGTCGACCGCCTGCTCGCCGCCGGCAAGCACGTGCTGGTCGAGAAACCAATCACCCCTACCGCCGACGCCGCCGCTCGGTTAGTGCAGACGGCCGACAAGGCCGGCGTCACGCTGCAGGTCGGCCACGTCGAGCGATTCAGCCCGGCGCTCGTCGCCGCGGGCGACTCCCTGAAGAACCCGCGGTTTATCCGCAGCGAGCGGACTAGCGGCTACACGTTCCGCTCGACCGACATCGGCGCCGTGCTCGACCTGATGATCCACGACATCGACCTGGTGCTGAGCCTCGCCGAATCGGAAGTCGTCGATGTCTGGGCGACCGGCCTGTCGGTGTTGGGGGGCCACGAGGACATGGTCAACGCCCGGTTGACGTTCGCCAACGGCTGTGTCGCCGACCTGACGGCGTCGCGCGTCAGCTACGAGCTCCGCCGCACGATGCAGGTGATCACCGATCGCGGCTTTACCGCGGTCGATTTCGCCACGGGTAAAGCGACCACGGTAGCGCCGACCGACGCGGTGCTCCGCGGCGAGTTCAACGGCGACGCCCTCTCGGCCGAGCGCAAGGCGGAGCTGTTCGCCGGCAAGATGTTCGAGGAAGTCCTCGTCAAGGCCGAGCACGCCGCCCCGGCGGTCAACGCCATCGAGCTCGAGCTTCTCGACTTCGCCCGGGCGATCCAGACCGGGACGTCACCTCGCGTCAACGGCGCCGCCGGTCGCGACGCGGTCGCGATCGCCGAACGGGTGCTGCGAGCGATCGCCTCCCAGCCAGGGATCGCCCACCAGTACCGCCACGCTGCGTGACCGGCAGGGCTTGATCACGTGGCGCCATTGCGGGTCGCCCTCGCGGGACGGAATTCCGGGACCCGTCGCGGGAGGGGTCGCCCGTGTCCTGATACGGGCCTCCGCGGCATTTTACCCGGTGAATCGCTGGGAAATCGCTTGACCGTCGCGGCGCCGGTTCCGATTCTGAGGGGGCTTCCGCCTTGATCGCCCCCTATGAGATTGTCTCCATGATTGTGCCGCCGCTGTCGCGCCTTGCGCTGCTTCTGACCCTCGCAGCGCCGTTGGTCGCCGCGTCCGTGGCCGCGTCGCCGGCCTCCGCCGCCCCCGTCGTCCTCTACTCCGAGACCTTCACGGGCCAAGCGGGCAAGGGATTCCAGGCCGGCGTCACCGACCTCGCCGGCGTCGATTGGACGCTCAACACGAGTGAAGTCTCGGCCACGGCCGACTTCGCCGTCGATGGCGGCGAGGCGTTTGTCGCCACCGACATCGAGGGCAAGGGCGTCTTCTTCACGCCGTCGATCGACATCTCCGGCTACACCGACATCACCGTCTCGGTCGCGGCTTTCCAGACCGGCGACATCGCCGCCGCCGACTATTTCGACCTCCGCTACCGTGTCGATATGGCGCCCATTTCGCTCGTCGCCGACTGGATGGGCATGGGCTCGGCGTCGCACACGCTCAACGGCAACACGGTCGGCGCCGACTGGGGAACGACCGTGGTCGAGCAGATCGTCTCCGAAGGGACGTCGCTCCAGCTGACGCTCACCGTACGCAACAACTTCGAAGCCGCGCCGACGTCGATCGGTTTCGACAGCATCTTGGTGACGGGGCGTCTCGCATCGATCCCCGAACCGACCGCAACGTGCCTGGTCGCCTTGGCGATGGCGGGCGTTGTCATCCGCCGCCGGGCTTCGTAGGACGTCTAGCCGCCGACGCGGGAAAGTAGCGCCTTGATGGCCGATGTGTTCGCCACGTCGTCGGCCGTCAGCCCGGCCCGCCGCGCTTGCAGCACGCCGTAGCGCAGCACGTCGAGGCCCTCGGGGCTGTGGGCGTCGCTGGAGATGACGATCGGCACGCCGGCCGCTTTGGCCGCCGCGCAGTGGACATCGTCGAGGTCGAGCCGCGCGGGATTGGCGTTCAGTTCAAGACACTTGCCGTGCTCGGCGCAGGCGGCGATCAGTTCGTCCATCTCGACGTCGTAGGGGGCGCGTTTGCCGATCAGCCGGCCGGTGGGGTGGGCGATGATCGAGACGCTCGGGTGGGCGACCGCGCCAAGCAAGCGGTCCATGATCTTCGCCCGCGGCTGGTTCTGGCCGTAGTGCAAGCTGGCGATGACCCAGTCCGCCTCGGCGAGCACGTCGTCCGGCAGGTCCATCGGGCCCGCTTCGAGGATGTCGCACTCGATCCCCTTGAGGACGCGGAAATCGACGCCCTCGGAGGTGAGCTCCTCGTTCACGACGTCGATCTCTCGCCACTGAGCGCGCAAGCGGTCCGCGTCGAGGCCGTGGGCCATCGTCACCCGCTTCGAGTGGTCGGTGATGGCGATGTACTCCAGCCCGCGCTCCCGGGCGGCGGCGACCATTTCGCGCACCGTCGCCCGTCCGTCGGTCGCCGAGGTGTGCATGTGCAGGTCGCCACGCAGGTCGCCTAGCTCAATCAATCGGGGCAGCTTGCCCGCCTCAGCGGCGGCGAACTCCTGGCGGTTCTCTCGCAACTCCGGCGGAAACAGCGGCAATCCCAGTGCGACGTAGACCTGCTCTTCGCTTTCGCCGGCGACCCGCTCTTCGCCGTCGGCCTTAAAAACGCCCCACTCGTTAACTTTCAGACCCCGCGCCTTCGCCCGGCCGCGGACCTCGACGTTGTGCTCTTTCGAACCGGTAAAATACTGCAGGGCGGCGCCGTACGACTCGCTCGGCACGCAGCGCAGGTCGATCTGCAGGCCGCTGTCCATCCGCAGCGACATCTTGGTGTCGCCCCGGGCGATCACCTCGGCGACTCCCTCGAACTCGCCAAAGCGGTCCATCACAGCGGCGACCGCCGTGGGGTCCATCGACTCGCCCACATCGACGAGCAGATCGAGGTCGCCGACGGTCTCTTTGCCGCGGCGGTAGCTGCCGGCCGGGTCGCGCCGCTTGATCGCTCCGAGCCCGTCCATGTGCTCGAGCAGCCGCTGCACGACGGCGTCGGCGTCGGCCCAGCGGATCCGCTCGCCCGCCTTCGCCGCGAGGTCGATCCCGGCAAGGATCGTCTCTTCGGTTTTCTTGCCGAACCCCTTGAGCTGCTGCACCTCGCCCGCCTCGCAGGCGGCCCGCAGCTGATCGAGCGACCCGACGCCCAATTCCTTGTGGACGGCGGCCGCCTTCTTCGGGCCGAGGCCCGGCACCCGCATCAGCGCGAGTACGCCGGGCGGGACCTGCTCGCGCAGCTCGTCGAACATCGCCAGCGAGCCCTCGGTCGCCAACTCGGCGATCTTCTCGGCCAGGTCCTTACCGACGCCGTCGATCTCCGTCAGCGCCACGGCGCCGGACGACTCGACAACGCCCACGAGCGATTGCGACGCGTCGGCCACTTTACGGGCGCCATTGCGATAGGCGCGGACGCGGAACGGGTTGGCGCCCTGGAACTCGAGGAGGTCGGCGACCTCTTCCAGAGCGGCGGCGATCTCTCGGTTGGTCATGTGATTGCAGAGTGCGGATTTCGGATTGCGGAAGTTTTCTGTGTCAGCCCTCGGACGAAGGCGAGCCGACGACGCCCTTGTCGATAAGGCCAGTGCCCTCGTCGATAAGGATCAGTCGACGGAGCGAACCCCTAGCCCCTTCCCCGGTGTCCAATCGACCGGCCATCATGCCTTACCGCTAGCCCTTGCTCGACCTCACCCACCCCCACGATGCAGCCCGACCCACTACTCATCGAGATGCAGGGCGTCGGCTTCCGTCAGCAGAAGACCGACATCTTACAGGACGTCGATTGGCGCATGGCGCCGGGTGAGCACTGGGCGATCCTCGGCCCCAACGGCTCGGGCAAGACCTCGCTGATGCGCGTGGCGTGCGGTTATCGTTGGCACACGAGCGGCGTCGTGCGGCGTCTTGGCGAAGAGCTGATCGACCTCGTGAAGCTACGAGGGCGGCTCGGCTGGGTCTCGGGCGAGGTCCTCCAGCACGCGCCGCCGGAGGAGTCGGCCCTGTCGTTCGTCGTCTCGGGACGCTTCGGCCAAATGGGCCTCCGGGCGATGGGCGAACGCCACGTCACCGGCGGGGACTTTGCCGACGCGGCCCAACTGCTCGAAGCCATGGGCGCCGGCGCGCTGGCCGAGAAGCCGCTGCGGGTCCTCTCTCAGGGCGAGCGTCAGCAGGTGCTCGTCGCCCGGGCGCGGATGACCGAGCCGCTGCTGCTGGTGCTCGACGAGCCTTGCGCCGGGATGGACCCCGCGGCGCGCGAGCGCTTCTTGGCGTGGCTTGGGGCCCTCATGGAGGAGCCCTCGACCCCGGCCGTGGCGATGATCACGCACCACGTCGAAGAGGTGTTGCCCCAGTTCGAGCACGCCTTGCTGATCGGCGCGGGCCGCATCGTCTCGGCGGGAGCTACCGCCGACGTGGTGACGGCCGAGTCGCTCGCGGCGACCTATGGCGTCGGCGTCGCGCGGCTTGAGTTGCACGGCGGGCGGCGCTGGCCCCTGTGGGGAACGCCGTAGCGCCTTGTCAAAGCTAGAGAATGGGGGTTGGCGCCAGGAGCCGTTTTGGCGCTAGCCACGGGTCATGGCGATTCAACCAGTCTTGGTGATTCAACCGGGGCTAGCGCCCAATCGGCTCACCTGACTTCAGCTTTGACGACGCGCTAGGAGCGTCCACCCCCGGCTAACGGTTGCCTGACCGCTTTAACGACAGGCTTTCATGGCCGAGTAGCCGAGGCTCGTGAGCGAGTAGGCGCCATTGGGGCGCTCGCGGGCCAGGAAGTCCTTGTCGGCGAGCGACTCGAGCGCCTTGCGGTTGGTCTCGAGGCTCGGGCCCGAGAAACACAGCATTTGCCGCGGCGTCATCAGGTAGTCGCGGAACTGTCCGAGGGCTTTGACTTCGGAAGGGTTCAGCATGACAGGACTCCAGGAGGGGGGCGGAGAGAGACGGCAGGGAGGGACGCGGCGGGCCGCTACGCGTTGCGGGCGGCGCGGAGGATCTCCGCATCGGTCATCTGACGGACCGACTTGCGACGCGCGGCGGGCTCGGACGTCTCGGGCTCGTCGGGGCTGCCGTCGTCCTTCTTTGCACGCTTCTTCGCCATCTTCTCGTTGGCTTTGCGCTTCTTCTCCATCTCACGACGGAGCTTTTCAAAGGTGTTTTGCTGGCGTGCCATATAAGTTGTGGTTAGAGCGGCCGCGGGTCCCCTCATGGGACAGCAAGCCTGGAAGGAGACGGTCGAGGGGGGCCCGTTTGGGGGGAGGGCCGCGTCCCTAAACCGTCAGCAACGACCCGAGGGCGGGAGCCCCAAGGCCATCCGATAAAAAACCCGGCTCCACAGCCGTGCGCGAGGGGATAGCGAGGCGAGAGGGCGCCAAATCGTGGGCCGCCTCGGTCTACCCCGCCGATTCTAACCGATTTCGCTTCCGTGTGCAGCGGATCGGGGCCCGGCATTCACCCGGACGGGCAAAATAGGGGTCCGGTTGTAGGCCGCGGCGGGCGACGCGTCGGCGCGAGCCGGGGCGTCCGAGACGGGGAACAGCCCTGGCGGGGGCGACCGTTTATCGGTCGGCTCGCCGAAGGTCGGCCCTTGGTTGAGCCCCAACGGGGCGTCGAAAAATAGCCCAGGGCAACGCCCTGGGGCGAAGAGTTGTTCTACAAGAGGCGTCAGCCCTGAAGGGGAGGTATTGAGAGTCGCTCAAGCAAGCTAGTCCCAGACGTATCGCTCGTCGTAGGCAATCTCATAGCGGTGAAGAATCGTGCGTAGCTCGTCTTCGAATGACGCACGCCGATGACGTTCGTGTTGATTCGAGATGTAGAGGCACAGGTCCGGTAGTTGGGAGTGTCCCACCGAAAAGGCGCCGTAGCCGTTCTGCCATGCGAATGACGCGTAGGCGGCGCCGCGCGTCTTGATCCATTTCGAAGAGCCTTGTTTGAGGTCTTGAACCAGATCGGCGATCGTTACGGTGCGTGGCAGTGAGCAAGCGAGGTGAACGTGGTCTTCGACACCGCCAATCGCATACGGAATGCATCCAAGACTCTTGGCGACGCCACCCAGGTAGGCATGCAGTTCACTTTCGATCTCGCCATCGATGAAGGGCTGACGTTGCTTTGTCGAGAATACGACATGCAAAATCACGTTGGCGAGCGATTGCGACACTTGATCGAGCTTTCCAGGCAGGGACGCCCTAGCCCCAAAGGGGCGCCGGAAAGTAGCCCAGGGCAACGCCCTGGGTATCCGATCCCCACGGTAATCCAACAAGCCCTGTAGGGGTGATGGAAAATCGACGCGGCGTCACCCATTCCGCCGCCCTTTCAGGGCTAGTCGGAATAGGTCGTGTACCTGCAACCCAGGGCGTTGCCCTGGGCTATTGTCAGTTGCCCCGTTGGGGCAAGACCGCGCCGGTGCCGATCAGGTCAAGTGCCGATTACGCCCACTGGCTCATGCCAAGTCGCGGTCCTCAAACAACAGCAGCGCCACCAGCATCGCCACGGTGATATACACCAGCGCGTAGAGTGTCACCCAGCCGAGGTACGCGAACGGCACCGCGTTGCCGCCGGCGATGGCGGCTTGGATGTTGAGGTGGTCGAGCATCGGCAGCACCACCGAGAGCAGTCGCCCGAAGAACTTCACGAACTCGTTCTGGCCGACGCCCGACTGCACAATCAGCGGCGTCAGGTGCCCCAGCACGTAGACGGCGCCGCAGATCAGCAGGTTGGGGAGCATCGGCAGACGGGTGCTGATCGCCACGCTGATCGCGGCCAGCATGCCGGTCTCGAGGAACGCCAGCACCAAGCCGGGCGCGGTCGAGACCATCTCGGCGTTGCAGAGCTGCCAGTCGGGCGTCGGGTTCGACGTCTCACGGGCGTCGTAGACCACCTTGTACGAGACGCACCCCATCAGGATGACGCCGAGGATCACGAACAGCAGCAGCGCCGACCAGAGGATGCCGAGGTACTTGCCGAGGATGAAGTCGCGGCGGCTGATCGGCTTGGAGAGCAGCGTCAGGGCGGTCTTGCCCTCGATCTCGTCGGCGACCGAGACGCTCGCCGTCCAGACGGCGAAGAGGATCGAGAGGACCATGATGGTCGACAGCCCCGAGTCCTTCAGCATCTTCACGTCCTCGCCGAACGTGTTGTAGGGGATGTAGATGTAGCAGACGAGCGCGATGGCGCCGCCGATGGCGAACAAGAGGAACAGCGGCTGCGAGATCGCTTCCTTGGCGGTCGCCGCCGAGATCGTCGAGGCCCGCGGCGCCACCAAGCGGACCGCCAGGTAGGCCAGCACGATGCCGACGACCGACAACGCGGTGATCGGGATCTGCTTCACCTCGGGCGTGCGGGCCTCGCTGGTGAACGACAGCGTGACGTTGGCCGGGGCGTCGCCGTCGTTGGTGAGGTAGACCGCGTCGACCTCGCCCGTGAGGCCGCGGGGGAGCTTGCTCTTCGTGTTCCACTCGTAGGGCTCGCCCCCCTGGACGACGGCGGCGGGACGGCTGTAGGCGAGCTCCGGCGCGGCGGCGACACGGAGGTCTTGGTCGCTCTCGATGCGGTAGGCGACGACCTCTTCGGCGATCATCGCGAACGGGACCTCGACGTCCTCGCTGCGCGGCTCAATCGTCTGGGTGACGGTTTGCGTCCCCATCGAGGGGAGCCGCCAGAGCGACTCGATCACCTGGTCGGTAGGCATCTGGGGATAGGCGAACGCGAACAACGCGACCATGCCGACGCCCAACCAGAGGATTGGCATCAGCACGCTCTCGCTGACCGCCGCCCAGACGCCCTCGGCCGCCTTGCGATTTAAGACCCAGAGCAGGCCGAAGAGCAGGGCGAGGATCGCCAGACCAAGCGTCACGCCGAGGGCGAGCAGCCAGAGGGGAGTCAACCAGAGCTTAAGCATGGCGTAATGCGCTTCGTTGGTAGTTCCGTGCCCACGAATCGAACGAATCTTCTCGAATCAGCTTGGCCAGAGGACAGGCCTCGCCGTAGAGCCTTCAGTCATGATTCGAGAGGATTCGCTTAATTCGTGGGCTCTTGGTTCGTGGGCTCTTGGGACGTCGTCGTTGATAGGAGGCAGCTAGCGGCGGATGCCGAAGCCGACAAACTCGTCCGATGCGGGGCTGGTCGTGCTAGCGACCTCATCGATCATCGCACCAAAGTGAGTTTGTAAGTCGTCTAGCAATTGGTTGATCGGGTTGGCTTCGCCCTCGGCGACGAGTTCGACGCGGCCGTCGGGGAGGTTGCGGACGTAGCCCGTGAGCGGTCGCCCGGCCACGAAGCGACACGTCGTCGCCCGGAAGCCGACGCCCTGCACTTCGCCGCTAAAGAGGACCGTCCGACGTTGCGCCACGCTGGCCTCGCCCGTCGTGGTTGGTTCGTTGTAAGCCTCGGTAGGCGTAAGGGTTACGCCCGGAGCCAAAAGGATAATACGGGCCGACGCGGGTCGCCAGGGCCGAGTTCCGCCGTGGGGCAAAACCGCCGGAACGCGGCGTCCCGGATCAGGGGGTGACGCCCCCATCGGCATTGACACCGCCGCCAGCGAGGGCGTAGCGTCCGCGCGTGTCTCATTGGCCCCGATCCGCTGTCGCTACAGGGTTTGCCCTGCTCCTTGCCGGAGCGGCGGCGGGCGAGGTCGTGCTGCTCCACAACGGGTCCCTCTTGGAGGGGGCCGTCGAGCGGTCGCCCGAAGGGGTCGCCATCCAGGGCGAAGGGAGCTTCCTCCGGCTCCGTGGCGCCGAAGTCGCCTACGTCGCGGATTCGACGGTCGGCGCCTACGAGTGGAAGCGGGGGCAGGCGGCGCGGGATGGGCTGGATGCAACGGATCACCTCGAATTGGCCGACTGGGCGCTGCAGAACCGGCTCCTCCCGCAGGCCGCCCGCGAGCTGCTCGACGCCCGCCAGCTCGTGCCCCGCAGCGGTCGGCTCGACTTGTTGGAGCGACGTCTCGACGAGGCGCTGCGGCCGGCGGCGCCGCCGGCGCCGGAAACGAAGCCGGTTTTGGTGGAAGGAATGGCCGAACACCCCGGAATCGCTTCTAACCATTCGGTCAACAACCCGGCTCGCCCGATCCTCCCCGAAGGGGCCCTCGAACAGTTCACAAGACGGATCCAGCCGGTGCTGCTCAACAGCTGCGCGACCGCTGGCTGTCATGGCGTTCATCCGGAGCCGGGGTTTGCGCTCGACGTGGCGCCCCTCCGCGGCTACGGCGACGCCCGTTCGACCGAGCGGAATCTGCACGCGACGCTCGACCTGATCGACCTCAATGCGGTGGACAAAAGCCCGCTGCTCGTCGCCGCAGCCGGACCGCACGCCGGGGTGGCTCCGCTGGCGGGGCCGCGGCGTGATGAGATGCTCGAGCGGTTGTCGTTCTGGGTCGGCGCGATCGTCGCCTACAACCGGCCACCGGAGCAGGAAGCCGCAGCGGACCAAGCGCCGCCGGTCGCCGAGAAGGCGTCCGTCGCGGCTGAGCCGCCAGTGACCGCCGAGTCGGAGCCCGACTGGGAAGCGATTGTCGCGGCCGAGGCGGACAAGCCGACGACGATTCAGCGGGGCGTCAAGCTGACGCCGGTGAGGCCGCGGGACGAGTTTGACCCGGCGGTGTTCAACACCCAGCACCGTCGTCCGCAGGATGACGAGTAGCCGTCACTCAGCGCCTCGACAATCAGTGCGCCATCGCTCAGCGCATCGTCTTGTTCGTCGGGGCCTCGGCGACGGCCGAATGACCGCCCACCTTGGCGGCGGCGTACGATCCGGCGCGGCATTCGTGGCAGCCGCCGCAGGCGGCGCCAGCGACCGGCGAGCTGTAGTCGTACGGGTTCTGGCAGGCGCGGCAGCCCATCTGCGCCGCACCGGCGGCCGTGGCGAGCATCAAGGCAACGATCGACGGCTTCCGCATGACCCTAAGCTCCGCTAGCGGCACTGGCGGCGCACGGCGTGCGCCCTGTGCCAGTGGGTATCGGCTGGGGCGGTTGTAGGGGTTGAGCGGAAACGGCTTGGGGGGCCGCTTGATGCTGCGCTCCGAGGGCTTGCGCCCACGGCTCAGGTCCCACTCGGAGCGAACCGTAACCAACCAAGTCAGACCAACCCCAGCACCGCCGCGATCCGCGGGTCCGCCAGCGTATCGGCGACGAACGCCGCCCCGGTGAAGTCGTGGTCGTGCGTGTGGGGGCTCGGCACCGCGACCACATAGGCGCCCGCCGCTACGCCGGCGCGGCAGCCGTTGGCGCTGTCCTCGAAGACGATCATCTCGGCCGGGTCGACGCCGTGCTCGGTGGCCGCCATCAGGTAGGGCTCGGGGTCGGGCTTGCCGATCCGCACGTCGTCGGCCGTGATGACGAATCGCAGCCGGTCGCGGACGCCCACGGCAGTCAGGATCCGCTCGGCGTAAGTCCGCGCGCCGCTGGTGACGACGCCGCGCGGGATGCCGGCCGCGTCGAGGCGGTCGAACATCGCCGCGACGCCCGGCATCGGCGCCAGGTCGGCGCCGGCGAGCTCCCAGAACGTCTGTTCGGTCTCGGCGGCGATGATCTCGACCGAGTCGTCGAGGCGGTGCCAGTCGATCATCCGCTGCAGAGCGACCATGGTCGGCAGCCCCATCATCTGGTGCCGGAGGGCGTCCTCGAACGGCTTGCCGCGGCGGCGGAGGGTCTCGGTCCCGACCCGTAGGTAGACGTCCTCGCTGCTAGCGAGCACGCCATCCATGTCGAAAGCGATGGCACGGATCGGTTTGGCGGGCGGGGGGAACGACATCGGGTGTCCGGTGGGAGGGAGTCGAGAGGACCGGTCGGTGGGACCCATCAATTTACCGGACTCCTACTCCGTCGGACTACCGGCCTCGCCGAGGTCGTAAAGCGTGTAGACGCCTACCCGGTGGACGACCGGTAGACTCGCCGAGCGGCGGAACGGAACGCCTGAGGCCGCGTCGCGCGGGGGCGCTTGGCTGAGGGCGTAGCGGGCGCCGTACTCGTCGCCGAGTTCGCGTAACCGTTTGGCGCCGAGGGCGGCGAGGCTCGGCGTCCAACGCCGCTCGCCATTCGGCCCGTCGCCAATCTGAAAGACATCTTCGTAGCGGCGCCGCCACTCGACCATGCTGCGTGCGTCTTGCGGGATGTCCTTGTAGGTGACGACCTCGGGCCGCTCGGCCCGCCATTTGAACGTGTGCGAACGCTGAGGAACGAGAAAAACAGCCTCGGGCGGGGTGTTCTCCTCGATCCATTGGCACATCTCGATCCACGCGGCCGGATCGAGCATCGCTTGGTCGGCGGGCCCGAAGGGGGATTTGAGGCGATCGACGACCGCGTCACCGAGATGCCAAACGCACAGGGCGACCAACGCCACCGCGCCCCAAGCCGGCGCGCGGCGATGCTGGGCGATCCCTTCGCCGACCCAGTGAACCAGCAGCAAGGACACGGCGATCGGCGTCGCGATGTCCGCCAAGCGGAACCAGTAGTACTTGAGAACCGCGGCTGCCCACACCGGGTGGTTCCACAGCGCCAGTTCGATCAGGAGGCCGGCGAGGCTGATCGCTTCGGCGCTCCAGGCGAAGGCGGTCATCAACCGCAAGCCCGATGGGATTTCGCGACGGCGGAGCCAAGTCAGGAGGGCGAAGAAAGCGACGAGCTTTGCGTGCCCGGCGCCGGAACGCCACAGCCACTCGGCGCCTTTGCTGAGCGGCGCCAGGTGGTGCGGCAGGCGGAAGAAGACGTAGATCTGGTTTGCTTCGCCGACAACGTCGCCCGGCGTCCCGACGTTGAGGAGCAACGCGGGCAGCACGCCCGCCAGCGCCAGCAGACCGCCGCCGACGAGTCCCGGCAGCATCGCGCGGAGCGGCGCCAGCCGTCCGGTGATCAGCCCGGCGAGGCCGAGCGCCACCACCGACCATCCGCCGACCAGGGCGTGGAAAGCGCTCGCCAGTCCGAGGAGCAGCCACGCGCGGTTCCAGCGGCTATCGGCGGCTTCGGCCAGAGCGAAGAAGACGAACCCGTAGGCGACGCTCTTGGCCTCGAAACCGCCGATAAACCACTCGCCAGCGAACTGCCACTGCCGGGTTCCATAGACCAGCAGCGCCGCGCCGAGGGGCGCCAGCAGGGAATGTGGCGCGATGCGGCTGACCAAGCGGGTCCAGCCGACCGCGAGCAGAGCCCATGACGCCAGCCGGCCGATCCATGCAGTCGTCTCCAAGGAGACCCATTGCGTCACCCAGGCGAAGAGCCAGACGACGGTGAAGTGGGCGTCGGGCGACTCCAGGAACAGGTCGCCGCGGCAGTAGGAGGGGTCGGCGAAATGCTTTAAGCGGCAGAGGTAGTGGGCCTCGTTGACGCCCGGCGCCGGGTCGCCGCCGGCGATGAAGAGCACCAGAAAAACCAGCGCAGCGTCGAACCAAAACCGGCTTCGCGGCGTCGGGAGAGATAGCGGCGCCAGCCTGTCTTGTGGGTCCAAGGGCGTTGCGTGCTAGGTTTGAGATGGCGGCGCCGGATTTCGGGCTGGCGGCGCCGGCAAAACAGGCCGACTTGCGCCCGCGACGCGGGCGCCCGACCGTACCGAAACCCAGTAAAACCCGCCACAACGGTCTGCGAATCGCTCTGCGGCGCCGAGTTTGCTAATACCGATCTTGCCGAGTTTCCGATGACACCCTAAAGGACGATTGATCCGGTTATTCCTGACCGACGGTCCCCTCCACGACTCCCTCCCCCCCGAGTCACGACCGATGAGCACAACCGAAAAAACGAATCTTGAGTTGGACGCCGACGAGCCGATCGATCGCCTCGATCAGTTGCTGTCGTTGTTCCTCGATGACAGCCTCAGCGAAGAAGAAGCCTCCGAGCTCAACGCGAAGCTGATTGCCGACCCGGCCGCTCGGACGCGTTCCTTCGAGTTCGCTCAGCTGCATGCCGACCTCTACGCCTACTTCCGTGAACCGAAGCGTTCGTCGATCGCCCCGCCGTTGCCGCTTCCGATTCCAGGACTCGGTCTCCCGTCGACCCACTGAGGGTCTCTCCGTGGAGAGGCGTCGCTGTCGGAAGGCATCGGTTGGCTGACCTACGGGAAGTTGTTCAGCCGAGGGCGGCGATTTTGTCGAAGGCCGGCTTTAACTGCCGATAGAGGTCGCGGTAAACGTGGACCCGCTGGTCGTAGACCTTCCGCGTTTTGGCGTTGGGTTTGGTCTCGCTTGCGGTGCGGACGGTCGCTGCGCACGCCTCGGTGATGTCGGCGAACTCGCCGCAGCCGACCGCCGCCAACAGGGCGACGCCGTACGCCGGGCCCTCGTCGGCCTGCATGGAGTAAACCTTGGCGCCCAGGAGGTCGGCTTGAAGCTGGCGCCAGAACGGGCTCTTGGCGCCGCCGCCGGTCGTGCGAATCGCCTCGACCGGGACGTCCAGCGCCCGCATCAGGTCGAGGCAATCCCGCAGCGAGTAGGTGACCCCCTCCAGGACGGCCCGCACCATGGCGCCGCGGTTGTGCGACAGCGTCAGCCCGACGAAGGCGCCGCGGGCGTTGGGGTCGGCGTGGGGCGTCCGTTCGCCGGCCAAGTAGGGCAAGAAGAAGAGCCCCTCCGCGCCCGGCTTGTGCTCGGCCGCCTCGGCGACGAGTTGCTCGAAGAGGTCGCCCCCCTTCTTCTTCGCGATCTCGCCGTCGGTCTGGCAGAGCGTGTCGGCGAACCAGCCGAACGAACCCGCCGCCGCCAGCGTGACGCCCATCTGGTGCCACTTGCCGCGGACGGCGTGACAAAACGTGTGGAGCCGGCCGGCCGGATCGACCTCTGGCTGGTCGCTGTAGGCGAAGACGACGCCGCTGGTGCCGAGCGACGTGTTGACGAGCCCTTTGCGGACGATGCCGTTGCCAATCGCCCCGGCGGCACAGTCGCCCGCGCCGCCGACCACGATGCAATCGGTCGAGAGCCCCAGCAGCTCGGCGACCTCCGGCGTGAGCCGTCCGGTGACGTCCTCCGACTCGACGACCGTGGGGAGGAGCGACAGGTCGAGCTCCAGCTTGCCGAGCAACGTCTTGGACCACTGCCGTTTGACGACATCGAGCAGCAGCGTGCCGCTGGCGTCGCTCACCTCGGTGACGAGCTCGCCCGTCAGGCGGCGGCGGACGTCGTCCTTGGGCAGCAGGACATGGGCCAGTTTCTCGTACTTCTTGGGTTCGTTGTTCCGCAGCCAGAGGATCTTGGGGGCCTGAAAGCCGGTCAGCGCGGGGTTGGCGACCATCTTCACGAGCCGGGCCCGCCCGCCGGCCCGCTGGGTGATCTCGGCGCACTCGGCCGAGGTGCGTTGGTCGTTCCAGAGCAGGGCGGGCCGCAGCACCTTGCCCGCCTTGTCGAGGAACACCGACCCGTGCATCTGGCCCGAGAGACCGATGCCTTTCACGTCGGACTTCTTCAGTTTGACCTTCTTTACGACGCCCCGCACGGTCTCGACGACGGCGTCCCACCAGTGCTGTGGGTCTTGCTCACTCCACAGCGGGCGCGGATGCTCGCAGGGGTACGACGCGCTGGCGCCGGCGAGCACCTTGCCCGCCGCATCGATCGCGATCGTCTTTGTGCCCGAGGTGCCGATGTCGATGCCGAGAAAGACACTCATAGGTTGGTCGCTGTTAGGCGTGCTGATCGTCACGGCGGCGGGATGCCCGTCGCCGAAGGAAGAGGCGGTGGAGGAGGGCGACGCCGGGGCGCTGCCGCGGGCCAGTGTAACGCTGCGCGTCGCGGTCGTCAGCGATGCGTCCCTGCGGCGGGCGATCGACCGGCTCCGCGGCGAGTGGAACGAACGGACGGACGGCCAGATCGAGACCATCGAAGTCGCCGCCGACGCTGATTTAGCCGCGGCGGCAGCCGACGCGGACCTGATCGTCTTCCCCAGCCGGGCGATCGGCGAGCTGTGCGAGGCCGAGGCTCTCCGGCCGGTGCGTTCCAACGTGCTCGAGTCGGACGCGCTGCGATTTGACGATTTCCTGCCGCTCGTGCGCGACCAGGAAATCGTCTACGCCCAGCAGGTGATGGCGTTGCCGATTGGTTGTCCGACACCGTTGCACCTCTGTCCGGACGCCAGCGAGAACTCGTTGACGACCGCTGTCACCAAAGAAGACCCCCAACTCGCCCTCGCTTACCTGGCGTGGGCGGCGCCGTACTTGGTGCATCGCAGTCGGATCGCCACGCTCTTTGACTCGGACACCTTTCGGCCGCGACTCGCCGAGCCGCCCTTCGTCCGGGCTCTGACGAATTTCGTCGGTTCGCACGGCGAAGGGAGAGGCCAGATCGTGTGGCCTCTTCGCGACGAACCCCTTCCCGGCGGGTTCACACCGCAGGTCATGCCGGCAGCCGCGGAGGTCTACAACCCGATTGCCGAGGAGTGGGAGCCGCTCCCCTATGCCGAACAGTTCGCGACACTGGTGGCGTCGAGCGGCCGGCTGGTCGGGGTGACGACATCTTCCCGCAACGCGGCGACGGCGTTCCGCTACGCGGAATGGCTCGTGAGCCCCGAGAACAGCCGCTTGGTGTCAACGGCGAGCGACAACGTCGCCAACTGCCGCGGGTCGTTCGCCCGTTCGCCAGACGCCTGGCGGGCTACGGATGACCGCGACCTGAGCAAGGAGTTCGCCGAGGCGGAGGCCGACGCCTTGCGATTGCCCCGTTTCTTGCTGGCGCCCCGCTTGCCGGGGGGCGACGAATACCTCCAGGTGCTGGGGAAGCACGTCCGCGAGGCGCTCGACGGGCGGCCGGCGGGCGAAGCCCTGCAGCAGGCGGCTGATACGTGGGAGGCGATCGGCCACGCCCGCGGCTGGGAAACCCAACGCGACGCCTTTGCCCGCAGCCTTAACGCGGCGCCGTTCCCCGAAAGTCGCTGAAGCCAGGGCGGGGGCGCCAACCAGATCGAGGGAACTCTAGGCAACGCTGTGGGAGCCCTCAGCGCCAGCGTGGGGAGTTGAATCGGGTACCCGTCGCAACTCCCGGCGCTGGCGCTTAGGGCTCCCTTTAGGCGCTGTTTTGCCGTTATTCACCGCTTCGCGCCGCTTGCCAAACGCCGGCCCCGCCGGTAGTTTCGAGGGTCTTCGCCATGGCCCGCAGGAACCCGTAGGGGCGCCACTACCTGCCGACATCGCTTGCCCCCCGCGATTCTCCCAGCCGACCAACCGATGACGAGCCAGGCCAGCCCCACCGACCGCATCGTCATTACGGGCATTGGCCTCACGTCGCCTAACGGCAACAACCTGGCCGACTACCGCGACGCCCTGCTCAACGGCCGCAGCGGCGTCCGTGACTACGAGATCCGCTATGTCGGCAAGACGCTCGCCGGGGTCTGCGACTTCGACGAGCTGAAGTACCAGAAGCGGAAGGAAGTCCGCCGCGGCACCCGGGCAGGGAGCGTCTCGATCTATTGCGCTAACGAGGCGATCACCGATTCGGGCGTCGACTGGGCGAACGTCAACCGCCAGCGGGTCGGCGTCTATCTCGGCGTCACCGAGCACGGCAACGTCGAGACCGAGAACGAGATCAACGAGATCAAGGCGTACGACTACGACACAAGCGTCTGGTCGCACCACCACAACCCCCGCACCGTGGCCAACAACCCGGCGGGAGAGGTGACGCTCAACCTTGGCATCACCGGCCCGCACTACACGATCGGCGCCGCCTGCGCCGCGGGCAACGCCGGCATGATCCAGGGCGCCCAGATGCTGCGGCTCGGCGAGTGCGACCTGGCGGTCTGCGGCGGCGTGTCGGAGAGCATCCACACGTTCGGCATCTTCGCCGGCTTCGCCAGCCAGGGGGCCCTCGCCTCGAACGCCGA
Organism: Botrimarina colliarenosi; assembly: GCF_007859955.1. Lineage (GTDB taxonomy): Bacteria > Planctomycetota > Planctomycetia > Pirellulales > Lacipirellulaceae > Botrimarina > Botrimarina colliarenosi. The sequence continues at coordinate 136,664 of NZ_SJPR01000004.1, read as the reverse complement.
CCCGACCAAGGCGTCGCGACCCTTCGACAAAAACCGCAACGGCATTGTCGTTTCGGAGGGGGGCGCTATCTACATCTTGGAACGCTACCAAGACGCCGCCGCCCGCGGCGCGCGGATCTATGGCGAGATCGCCGGCTACGCGATGAACAGTGACGCCAGCGACTTTGTGCTGCCCAACCCCGACGAGCAGTCGCGTTGCATGCGGATGGCCCTCGAACGGGCGGGGATGAACGCCGGCGATATCGGCATCCTCAGCACCCACGCCACCGCCACCCCCAGCGGCGACATCCAAGAGTGCGAGGCGGTCCGCCGCGTCTTCGGCCAGAGCACGACAACCGCGATCAACAACACCAAGAGCTTCATCGGCCACGCGATGGGCGCCGCCGGCTCGCTCGAGCTGGCGGGCAACCTGCTGTCGTTCGTCGACGGCGTCGTGCACCCGACCATCAACGTCGACGACCTCGACCCGGAGTGCGAGCTCCCGGGCCTCGTGCTCAACGAGTCGCTCGAAGGCCGAGACGTGAAGGCGATCCTCAACAACTCATTCGGCATGCTGGGGATCAACTCAGCGCTGATCGTTACGAAAGTTTGAAAGTAAAGAGAGCCCACGAATCACACAAATCTCCACGAATACTTTATTCGCGTTGATTCGTGTGATTCGTGGGCTTCAAGAAAGGAAGTAGGTAAAACGAATGACGCGTGACGACATCCGCGACGAGATCCTCGACATCCTCGGCGACATCGCCCCGGACGAGGACCTGTCGGACCTGAAAGACGACCAGTCCTTCCGCGAGCAGATGGAGCTCGACTCGATGGACTTCCTCGACATCGTCATGGAGCTCCGCAAGCGTTACCGAGTGCAGATCCCCGAGGACGACTACGTCGAGCTGGCCAGCATGAACTCGACGGTCAACTACCTCGAGCCGCTGATGAAAGACACGGTGAAGGCCTAGCGATTGCGGAATGGCGATTGCGGAAGGCGGAATGGCTAGCTGATCCAGCGTGTTCCGTCCTGCCGATGTGATTCCCACTTCCGCCTTCCCACTTCCGCATTCATGTACGACACCCTCATCATCGGCGCCGGCATGAGCGGGCTCGCCGCCGGGATCCGGCTGGCGATGTACGACCAGAAGGTGTGCGTCCTTGAGAAGCACACCACCATCGGCGGGCTCAACTCGTTCTACCGGCTCCGCCGGCGTGACTACGACGTCGGCCTCCACGCGCTGACCAACATCACGCCGAAAGGGACCCGCAAGGGACCGCTTGCCAGGCTGCTGCGGCAGTTGCGGTTTAGCTGGGACGACTTTCAGATCTCGCCGCAGATTGGCTCGCAGGTCGTCTTCCCCGGCCATCGGCTCGCCTTTGACAACGATCCCGAACGGCTCGCCGAGTCGGTGGCGCGCGAGTTCCCGCAGCAAGCCGACAACTGGCGAAAATTCATCGCGTCGATCGCCGACTACGACGACCTCACCGACGAGCACCAGCAGCTCTCGGCGCGCGAAGTCGTTGCGAGCTATCTGACCGAGCCGGTTTTGGTCGAGATGCTCTTCTGCCCCCTGATGTTCTACGGCTCGGCCCGCGAGCACGACATGGACTGGGGGCAGTTCTGCATCATGTTCCGCAGCATTTTCTTGGAGGGGCTCGGCCGGCCCCAAGCCGGGGTGCGGCTGATCCTCAAGAACCTCGTCAAGAAGTTCCGCGGCCTCGGCGGCGAGCTCAAGCTCCGCGCCGGCGTCGATCGGTTGCACGTCGAGAATGGCCGCGTCGCGGGCGTGGTGCTTGAGAACGGCGAAGTCCTCGAGGCGAAGCGCGTCCTCTCGTCGGCCGGCTGGGTCGAAACGATGCGTCTCTGCGACGACGGCCAACCGGTCGAGGTCGCCGGTTCGCCGCAGCGCTCCGCCGGGCGGCTCTCGTTCTGTGAGACGATCAGCACGCTCGACATCGATCCGAAAGCGATGGGCTACGACCGCACGATCACGTTCTTTAACGACCACGACAAGTTCGACTGGACCGTGCCGACCTCGCCGTGTGACCTGCGGAGTGGCGTCATCTGTAGCCCGAACAACTTTGATTACACGACGGCTCTCGACGATGGTCGCGGCGGCCGCGGCACGATGCGCGTGACGGTGCTCGCCAATTACGACTACTGGAACGGCCTCGACGAGCCGACCTACGAACTCGAGAAGCTGCGCTGGTTCGACCGTATCAACGAGTCGGCCACCCGCTTCACGCCCGAATTCCGTGGCCGGATCATCGACACGGACATGTTCACGCCGACGACGATCGTCCGCTTCACGGGCCACGACAACGGCGCGGTCTACGGCGCCCCCGACAAGCAGCTCGACGGCACGACGCACCTCGAGAACCTCTTCGTGTGCGGCACCGACCAGGGCTTCGTCGGCATCGTCGGCAGCATCGTCAGCGGTATTGGGATGGCGAATCTGCACTGTTTGAAAGAGTAGGGCGAGCGAAGCAAAGCCGAGAGCCGCGTCGTCCCGACCGCGGCGGAACCCGGGTACCCACGTCGGTTGCGGTCGGGACGACGCGGCTCTCGAACAACCGATCTGATAAACTGCCGCGATGGAAACGCCCGAGTCGAAGCCCCGCCTGCGGCCGCGCATTTCGCTTCTTAGTTTGTTGCTCCTGACGGCGATCGTCGCGCTGAGTCTCGCGCTCTGGGGAGAGTCGTCACGGCGTTGGCCATTAGAGCGTGAGATCCAAGCGTTGCGTCGCGAGGTCGGCGAGGTGGCGGTCGCAGACCCAACGAAGATGTACGTCCAGCCGCTCGATAACTCGGTTGATAATCGGATGCACTTCCGCTGGCGCGCCTACGTGCCGCCCGGGCGGGCGGGTGTGGTGACGGTTCTGGTTCAGCAGCCGTGGAAGAATCGCGAAGGTTACCTCACGATGACTCTCGATGCGGGCGATTCGGGGTTTGAATTGGTGACCCTGCCCGCGGTTGCTGGAGACCTGTGGATGTATTCTCTGCGGAGTTCGTCGACAGTTCGGCGTTCCGGATCGAGCAACCCTCGGCCGCCTTGGCTGGGGCAGGGCGGCGAACCCGTCGGGTTGACGTTCGACGACTTCGATCCGCAGCCGGGCGTTGCGGAGGGGCACGAGGCCGCGCTAATGGACCTCGCGGGGCAGTCGGAGAATGGCGAGCCGGTGCGCGTCATCGTGACGGCGAAGCACTACCCGCCGGCAAATCTGCCGCCAAGTTCCAATAGCGCGGGGCATCAAAAGTTGAACAAGAACCAGCCTTGATGGCGGAGCGGAGTCGCTCACGGCGACCCGTGAGCACGTCTCTGCTAAACTCCCACGATGGAATCGCCCGAGCCAAAGCCCCGCCGCCGGCCGCGATTCTCGTTGTTGAGCCTGCTCTCTTTGACGGCGCTGGTTGCCCTGTCGATCACGACGGCAATGCTCTGGCGCGATGTCGGCCCGCTGCGGGCGGAGGTGCAGCGGCTTCGACGTGAGGCGGGCGTTCTCACGGTTAGTGATCCCGACCTGGTGCATGCCATCGGTGTTGAGACCTACGTCACGAATGCGTGGAAGTGGCGTCTCTGGGTCCCCGCGAATCGCCGAGTGGCGTTGCATGTCTCGGTTAGCGGAGTGCCAAACCCACATGTTTTTTACCCCTCAAACGGTTCGCCCTACAAGACGATGCCAGAACCGGCTGGTCGTCTGGAGCTGGACGCGCAGAACGCGGAGGGCGCCGAGATCGAGGTGACACTCGCCGCAGAGAGAAAGCTCGATGGAACGGTCCGCTGGCTGCTCCATGACGAGAGGGGCGTCACCATTCACCTCCCGGTGCCGCCCGAGGCGGATAAGTGGCTGGTGGACCGCGCTAGCGGATCAAGCGGCGGCGGTCGTGTTGGGATCCATGTTAAGGAGCTACCCGATACGCCGCTCGTGCTGCTCCATAAGCGGGTCTATTACCAACGCGATCAAATCCCGCCACCGAACGCGTCGGAGACTGGCGACGGGGTGATTGCCTGGATTGAGGCCATCCCTTAGCACGCTGGTTATCTGCCTGTACCCACTCCGCCCCGTCCCCGCTAAACTACGGAGTCACTCACTGCCGACCGCCTGCTGCCCCCCCAAAAGATGCCCAAAGACTTCCTCGCCGGCGCCCAGGACCACTACGACGTCGTCGTCATCGGCGCCGGGCTCGCCGGGCTGACTTCGGCCAATATCCTCGCCCGCCAGGGCCGCAGCGTCCTGCTGCTCGAGCAGCACTACAAGCTCGGCGGCCTCGCCACCTGGTTCAAACGGCCCGGCCACCACATCTTCGACATCTCGCTGCACGGGTTCCCGTACGGCATGGTCAAGAGCTGCCGGCGGTACTGGTCCAAAGAAATCGCCGACTCGATCGTCCAGCTGACCGGCATCCGCTTCGAGAACCCGATGTTCTCGCTGCAGACCGACTTCACCCGCGACGATTTTACGAAGAAGCTCATCGAGGACTTCCGGGTCGATCCGGAGACCGTCAAGGCGTTCTTCGACACGGCCCGCGGGATGAATTTCTACGACGACCAACAGACCACCGCGCGCGAGCTGTTCGACAAGTTCTTCCCCGGTCGCGAGGACGTGATCCGCCTCTTGATGGAGCCGATCACCTACGCCAACGGCAGCACGCTCGAGGACCCGGCGATCAGCTACGGCATCGTCTTCAGCAACTTCATGTCGAAGGGCGTCTTCACGTTCGAAGGGGGGACCGACAAGCTCGTCACCGCGATGGGCGAGGAGCTCGTCAAGAGTGGCGTCGATGTCCGCATCAAGTGCGACTGCGAGAAGGTCCATACTGCATCTTCCGGAAATGGGGGCGACAAGGTGACCGGCGTCACGGTCAACGGCCGCCACATCAAGTGCGACGCGGTCGTGTCGAACTCGAACCTCAAGTCAACGATCTTCCGGTTGGTGGGCGAGGACAAGTTCTCGAAGGACTTTGTCGACGACGCCAAGGCGGTGCGGATCAACAACTCCAGCACGCAGGTCTACATCGCCCTGAAGCCGGACGACCCGCTCGAAGAATCGACCGGCGACCTGCTGTTCACCTCCACGGCGCCGACGTTCAACACCGAGGCGCTGCTGTCGCGCGACGTCACGAGCCGCACCTACAGCATGTACTACCCGCGGACCCGCCCCGAGGGACGGCCGCAGAAGCTGATCGTGTCGAGCACCAACGCCCGCTGGGAAGACTGGGCCGACCTGCCCGAAGACGAGTACCAGGCGAGCAAGCAAGACCTCTGCGAGACAACGCTCGACGCACTCGACAAGTACGTCCCCGACGTGCGGAACCGCGCGGTCCACGTCGAGGCCAGCACGCCCCGGACGTTCAACCACTACACGCACCACCTGGCCGGCGCGAGTTTCGGGACGAAGTTCGAAGGGCTCGCCGTCAGCCGCGCCTTGCCGCAGCAGATCGGCGGCCTTTACCACGCGGGCAGCGTCGGCATCATCATGTCGGGCTGGCTTGGGGCGATGAACTACGGCGTGATCGTCGCGAACGAAGTCGACAACCACCTAATGACCGGCGGCAGCGGCTCAACGGCCGACGCCGAGGCCGGGGTCGCCGCCGACATGGCGGCGGGGTGAAAGAAGTTAGCCGCAGATGTTCGCAGATGACCGCGGATGGCGATTTGAAGAGATCGGGGTAGTCGCCTCGCTCATTTGACGACCGTGACCGCTTTGGGTGTCAGGTTCTCCAGAGCTTTGAGCAGCGCCGGGATTAGGGGGCGGATATCATCGAGCTTGTTACTCGGCGCACTAAGCAAGACCACCGAGAGCGGTAGTTTGACGGACTGCTGGTAGTGGAGATTGCCGTCCTTCGTTAGCAGAGCTTCGAAGCCGGCGGCCGCAGCCAGGGCAAGCAGCTCACCGTTTTCCTTCCCACCCCAACCCATGTAGGCTGTTGTCGCTACGTCATGTCCCACGATGAGCGGCCGTAAGCGATGCGGGAGGTTCTCGTCAAGTAGCAGCTTCATGCCGCCGGGGCCCCGGAGAGGGTCATCGACTGCGCCTCTTTGAGCAGCGTATCTACCTGCTCCCGCGAGACGGTGGGGAAATCTTCTAGGAAGTACTCGATGGAGTACCCACCCCTCAGGTGGTCAAACAACGACACGATCGGCACGCGTGTTCCCCTAAAAACCGGGGTGCCGCCGAGGATTTCTGGGTCGATATTGACGACGGTGCTCATACCCCCATCCTACCGCGCGGAAAGCCGATCGGCCATCTTATCGGTTCAGCCCCGTCAAACATCATCCGCGATCATCTGCGCAAATCTGCGGCCCAAAAATGTCCAAAGAACAAATCCTCGCCGCCATCCCCCACCGCGACCCCTTCCTGCTGATCGACGAGGTCACGGAGCAGGGCGAGTCTCGGATCGTTTGTCGCAAGACGTTTAGCGGCGATGAGTTCTGGTACCGCGGGCACTATCCCGACTTTCCGATCACGCCGGGCGTCATCCTCTGCGAAGCGAGCATGCAAGCCGGCGCCGTGCTGTTGTCGAAGCTCGTGACCGATGCAGCCGGCAAGGTGCCCGTCGCGACGCGGGCCAACAACGTCCAGTTCCGCGACATGGTCCGCCCCGGCGACACGGTCGAGATCGAGGTCGAGCTGACCGAACGCCTCGCCGACGCGTTCTTCATGAAGGCGAAGGTCACGAACGTGACCCGCGGCAAGCTCGCGTGCCGGTTCGACTTTGCTTGTACGTTGACGGCGAAAGAGGATTGAAGGGTGGTTCACTCCGAGGGCTTGCGCCCCCGGCTCAGGCGTGACGTGCTGTCTCCGACTTCCCCCTTCCGACTTCCCACTTGGCCCCATGCCCACTGATTTCCTCCAACTCGCCGGCAAGACGGTCCTTGTGGCGGGGGTCGCCAACAAGAAATCGGTCGCCTGGCATATCGCCCGGCTGCTGACCGAGGCCGACTGCCGCGTCATTTACTCCGTCCGCAGCGAGGCCCGCCGCGAACAGATCCAGAAGCTGGCCGGCCCCGACGCGACCGTGCTCGTCTGCGACGTGGAGCACGACGAGGAAGTCGAGCGGCTCTGCGCGGAGGTGGCGGCCGACTGTGAGCGGACGGGGCAGAGGCTGGCCGGGCTTGTCCACTCGATCGCCTTCGCCGACTACGACAGTGTCGATGGAGAGAAGGGGGGCTTGAAGCCGTTCCACGAGACGACCAAACGGGCGTTCCTGCGGACCTTCTCGATCAGCTGCTACTCGCTGGTCGCCCTGGCGAACGGCCTGAAGGACTCGCTGGCGGACGACGCCTCGGTGGTGGCGATCTCGATCAGCACGACCGAGATGGCGAGCGAGAACTACGGCTACATGGCCCCGATCAAGGCGGCGCTCGACTCGTCGCTGGTCTTCCTGGCCAAGTCGTTCAGCCAGTTCAGCCGGGTGCGCTTCAACGGCGTGGCGCCGGGCCTGCTGAAGACTTCGGCCTCGGCCGGGATCCCGGGGTACGTCGATTCGTACCTCTTTGCCGAGAAGGCGACCCTTCGTGAAGAAGCGGTTAAGACCGAGGAGGCGGCCGCGGCGGCCGTGTTCCTGCTGAGCCCCCGCTCGAGCGGGATGAACGCCCAGCGGCTGGTGGTCGACGCCGGGATGCGGACCAATTACTTCGACGCCGACATTGTCCGGGCCGTTGTCGATCGCGGTTGAGCGCAGCGAATCCGTCGTGGGGAACGGATCGGCCCGACGGTCAGGTGGCAGGGCCCCCCCCAGAAGGGCCGAAAGGGCCAGCCGGGGAGGTCGCGGCCGGCATGACCCGACCCCGAATGTGGGATCTGCAACGCAAATGCGGGCAGGAACAGCGGAAAAACGGTGGCCGGTTTGGGAGGGCCGTGATATTCTTAAACGAGGTAGCTAGCGGAGGTTGCGGCGATTTCACCGCAACCGCGGCTGGCGACTGACTCTTCACAGGCGGGCAGTCTCCCATACGCGGCGATTGTTAGGAGTGTCAGGAAGACTCCAACACAGAATGAACGAATAGCCTTCGGGCCGGCTGGATGACACACCGAGTGTCACGCCACCGGTCCGATATTGGCGTAAACGCACTTACTCCCCTTGGCAATTGTCGGCGGCAAGACGCCCCTCCTGCGGGCCTCGCGCTCTGGCGACTAGCGGTCGTATAACGGACACAGCAAGACGGATGTCTCAGGACGCTTCCGACAAGCTGATCGACCTCGTCAAGCGGAGCGAACTCGTGCCGTCAAAGAAGCTTGATAGCTTCTTGGAGAAGGCGGCCCAGGCTCCTGGCGGTGTCCCGGCGAGCCAAGACAAGGTCGCCGAGATGCTCGTCGCCGACGGGCTGCTGACGCGTTGGCAGGCCGACAAGCTGCTCGCCGGCAAGCACCGTGGCTTCCGCCTTGGCAAGTACAAGTTGCTCGGCGAAATCGGCAAGGGGGGCATGAGCCATGTCTACCTCGCCGAGCACGTGCTGATGGAGCGGCGGGTGGCGATCAAGGTGCTCCCCCGGCAACGCGTCAAAGATCGGTCTTACCTGGCTCGCTTCCAGCTCGAGGCCCGCGCCGCGGCCCGTCTCGACGACCCCAACATCGTGCGGGTCTTCGACATCGACACCGACACGAGCGGCGGAGGCCAGACGCACTACATCGTCATGGAGTACGTCGATGGGCGTGACCTCCACCAGACGGTGAGCAAGAACGGCCCGCTGCCGTTCGCCACCGCGGTCCGCTACATCGCCCAAGTGGCGACCGGCTTGCAGCACGCCCACGAGATGGGACTCGTCCACCGCGACATCAAGCCGGCCAACTGTCTGGTTGATCACAACGGCGTGGTGAAGCTGCTCGATATGGGGCTGGCGAAGCTCAACGACGACGAGACGTCGCTCACGCTCGCCAACGACGAGAACGTCCTCGGCACGGCCGACTACCTGGCCCCCGAACAGGCCCTCAACAGCCACTCCGCCGACGCCCGCGCGGACATCTACAGTCTCGGCTGCACGTTCTACTTCCTGCTCGTCGGTCGGCCGCCGTTCCCCGACGGAACGATCTCGGAGCGGTTGCTCAAGCACCAGGTGGAGGAGCCGCAAAGCCTGCTTACGATCCGACCCGACACGCCGCTGACGCTGGTCGATCTGTGTTCGCGGATGATGTCGAAGAAGCCCGACGACCGCCCCCAGACGGCGGGCGACGTCTCCCGCCTGCTGAACGATTGGCTGGCGGAGCGGGGCGAGACGACGGTCGGCGCCGGCTCAAGCGGCAGCGGCTTCCGCAGCGCGGGCGAAGGGCTCGGTAGCGGCGTCGGCAGCGGGATCCTGAGCCGCTTCACCCAGACCCCACCGCCCGGCTCGTTGAGTCGGCCCGGCAGCGGGGCAGGGACCTCCGGCGCGAGCGACACGGCGAAGCTCTACGCGGCCCCCTCGGTCGATACGGACGAGGACATCGGCCTCGCGCCGCTCGACGAGGACGAGATGAGCCCCAAGGCGCGACAAGCCAAGAAGGCGGCCGCGTCGTCGGGCGTCTTGTCGGATGAGAGCAACGCCAAGCTCGGATCGAAGGGCGCCGCTTCCAAGTCGGGGGCGGCCCCGTCGGACGCAACGAAGGGGGCTTCCTCCAAGTCGTCGGCGAGCAAGTCGGGCGTCAAGCGATCGTCGAGCGGTTCCGCCGCCGCGAAGTCGGGACCGGAAAAACCCGCGACGGACCGGGGCGTCGACTCCAACGCAGGCGAAGCCGCTTCGCTCAGTTCGCCGTCAAGAGCGGTCAAGCCAAAGTCGATCTTCGACGAGGAGTATGCGGCGCCGACGGGCGAAGACCCCTATCAACGCCGCGCCCGCCGCGCCGCGGAATCGGATTACGACCCGCTCCACCCGCCGGGGTACGTCAATCCGTACACGAAGACGCCGTGGTGGGTGTTTGTCATCGGCGCCCTCTTTGCCGCCCTGGTGATCTTCGTCGTCGCGAAGCTGGTCGGCTGAGCACGTCCTGTGGCGTGGCGCTCCATCCCGTGACGCTCCCGCGCGGCGTCAGCCGCCCCACTCGACGGCCATCATCAGGCAGTTGACGCCCGACCCAATCCCCAGCAGGGCGACGCGTTCGCCCGCTTGGAGGACGCCCTTCTCAATGCCGATCGCCAAGGCGCTCGGCAGCGCTGCCGAGCCGGTGTTGCCGAGCCAATCGACTGTCGCGAAGTCGCGGTCGAGCGGCAGCCCGAGCTCGCTGAGCATCATCTTGCGATGAGCGCCGCCCACCTGATGACAGAACGTGCGGTCGATGTCTTCCCGCCGCCAGCCGGACGCGGTGAGGAGCCGCTCGAAATTCGCCGCCCCGGCCGCGACGCCGGCCCGCATCAGGCGTTCGCTGTCGGTCTGCATGACCTGGGCGAGGCCTTCGCTTTGGCACAGGTCGTGATGGACCGTGTCGGCGTGAACCGTCGCGGCCCGCAAGCGGTTGCCGGTCTGGCTGAGCCGCTCGTGACACAACACCATCGCCGCACTTGCCGAGCCGATCGTAAGCGACGCGAACGAATTCTTGACCGAGTCACGTGTCAACGACTGGTCGGCGTTGAGGTTGGCGACCGTGTTCTCGACGAGCTGCCTGCCACACTCGGTGCCAACGACGACACCCGCGTCGATCTGCCCCAGCTCGATCATGGTGGCGATCTGTAGGGCGCCGGAGAGGATGCCCAGACAGGCGTTGGAGACATCCTGGACAACGCACGCCGACGGCAGCCGGAGGGCGTGGTGGACGCGGCAGGCGGTCGCCGGCTCGAGACAGTCACGGCAGACCGACCCATGGAGGCACGCGCCGAAGGCGTCGCGAGCCAGGCCGCTGGCCGCGATGGCCAGCTCGCCGACGCGGCAGCTCACATCGCCCGGGCGGGTTCCCGGGGAGAAGAAACGCCGCTCGCGGATGCCCGACATCAGTTCCAGCCGGCCCGGCGGCAGCCGCAGGCGTTCGTAGAGCGGGCTGAGGCGCTCCTCGAGCTGATCGGAAGTGACAACCTCTTCCGGCAAGAGGTGGGCGACCGCTTCGATACAGACTCGCTCAAACCGCACTCGGAACCCCGGCTTCCCTGGTGTATAAATCGCTTCCGCGTCGCTTTTCGCGGTCTTCGAGGCTAGCCGATTGGTGGGCCGCGCGGAACGGGCCCCGCCACGCTGCGGGGCTGATCCGGGCCCTCCCCTCGGGCCGGGCCGGGGAGAGACGCGGAGTTCTAGCACGCGATCTTGTGCTAGCGTTTGGCCGCCACGCCAAAATCTTCCGTGTCGGTTGCTGGATCGTTACAGAACCTTAACCTCACGACCATCTTGCACCCCGCCAATCACCAGGCCGCTGACAACGGTCGTTACTAACAAGGCCGCATCGAGGGATCGAGCGACTACCGAAGCGGCGACGCATCGGGCCGGGCTGCTGCTAGCAGGGCGACCCGTTGCGTACAAGCGGCGTGCTAGGGATAGCACGTGACGCAGGTTTCCCTGGTGAGACCTCCGTCGTCGGCACGCCCCGCGTAGGGAAAATCTAGATAGAACCGTTCGCCGGCTCCTTGCCGGTTTGCACGGGGGGAGTCTCAGGCGTCTCGCCTGGGAGCGTCTATCGGTGATTCCCTCAATGCTTCGCACTCCGCGCGATCTGCTCAATCGTCGACACGCTTGTTGCGTGACGTTCGGCGGCCTTTATCGCAGCAGGGAGTGCAAGCGAAAATGTCGAAGCCAATTATCGCGTTGAACGCAGATTTCCGTGTCGCCGCTGGCGACAAGCCGGCCGTCTCTTATGTGCCCGCCGGTTACTACGACGCGTTGATCGAAGCCGGCGCTCTGCCGGTGATCCTGCCCCCGCTGGAAGACCAGCAAGACCTGGACCAGGTCCTGCGGATGGTTGACGGCGTGTTGCTAGTCGGCGGCGCCGACCTCGATCCTCGCCGCGATGGCTGGATGCTCCACCCCGCTGTGCGGCCTCTCGCCCCGCGGCGCGAGACCTTCGATCGCCTGCTCGCTCGCACCGTTTGTGAACGACGGATCCCGGCGTTCGGCATCGGCCTCGGGATGCAGCTCCTGAACGTCACGATGGGGGGCAACCTGTTCCTCCACCTGCCGGAAGACCTCCCCGAGGCGCTTCCGCACAACGACCTGTTGGACCCCGCCCACCGGCACACGCTGGAACTCGCCCCCGGTTCGATCATGGACCGCGTCTATGGCGATGGGGAACTCCGCGTCAACAGCCGTCATCACATGGCCATCGACGAGTTGGCCGACTGCTTCCGCGTCACCGCCCGCTGCCCGGACGGCGTCATCGAAGCGGTCGAGTCGACGACCGAGGATTGGTTTGCGATGGGCACGCAGTTCCACCCCGAGGCCGACACCGCCTCGGCGCTCGATCTCCGGATCTTCGAAGAGTTTCTCGCCGGCGTGAGGGAACACGCCGAGCCAATGCGGCTGGTCGCCTAAGTCGACCGCGTCAAGGACGAGAAGGGCGGGCAAGGATGCCTGCTCGGCCGCCGCACGGAAGCATGGCCACGACGCGACCCGGCGATTGTTTCGCCGGGTCGCGTTGTTTCTAGACGGAGGCGTTCGCCGGAACGCGGTGGGTGGGTGGTGATCCGCCCTGTGCATGGCGACAATGCGGGTGATGTCTTTTTTGCATGACCCGGCAGGCCCCGAGACACGATGGACCTCGATCAACTCCGCCAATTCCTGCGGGTCGCCGAGCGGGGCAACATCACCCACGCCGCCGAGTCCCTCGGCCTTTCGCAGCCGACGTTGAGTCGCTCGATCCAACGCCTTGAAGAAGAGTTTGGCCAGCCGCTGCTGGAACGGCAGGCGCGCTCGATCGTCCTGACCGACGCGGGCCAACTCCTGCAGGCCCGCGCGCAGCAGGTGCTGCAGATCATCGACGACACCAAGGCCCAGATCACCGACGACGGCCAGAGCGGCCGCGTGCGGCTGGGGGCGATCCCGACCGTGGCGCCGTACTTCCTGCCCGATTTTTTACGGCGTTTTCACGACGACTTCCCGCGGGCGACGCTCGTCGTCCAGGAGGACACGACCGACCATCTGCTCCACCGCTGCAAGCAGGGGGAGATCGACCTGGCGGTGCTCGCCTTGCCGGTGCAGGCCAAGTACCTCGATATCGAGCCGCTCTTCACCGAGGAGTTGCTGCTGGTGACCTCGCCGGACCACCCGCTCACGGCCCTGGCGACCGTGAACGTCGCCGACGTCGAGCCGTATCCTTTTGTCCTGCTCGACGAGGCGCACTGTTTGACCGAAAGCGTGGTGTCTTTCTGTCGCCAGCGATCGGTGCAGCCTGTCGCGGTTGAACGCACCAGTCAGCTGGCGATGGTCCAAGAACTGGTCGCCCTCGGTCACGGCGTCTCGATGATCCCCGCGATGGCGCGGCGCCTCGATACGGCGGAGACCCGGGTCTATCGCTCGCTCGAAGGCGACGCCCCGACACGCACGGTGGCGGTCGTTTGGAATCCGTATCGGTTCCAGAGTCGGCTGCTTGGGGCGTTGCGGGAGCGGCTGCGGGAGTACGCCGCTACTTTTGCTGCTTGATTTGGGCCGCGCACCAGAAGTTCGGCAAACCCTATCCGATTGAGAGTCACCCAACCAACGATCACGGCTGCAGCTTGCCGCCGAGCACCCGCACGAACTCACGCAACCAGGCCGGGTGAGCCGGCCACGCTGGGGCGGTGACGAGCACGCCATCGACGCACGCCGAATCGAGTCCTGTGGAGGGTTCGTCCCAGACGCCGCCTGCCGCGAGGACTTCGGGCTTGCACGCCGGGTAGGCCTGCATCCGCTTGCCCCGGATGACGTCGGCGGCGGCGAGCAACTGGGCCGCGTGACAGACGGCCGCGATCGGCTTGCCCGACCCGGCGAAGTCGCGGATCACAGCGAGCACGCGTTCGTCGAGCCGCAGGTACTCCGGCGCCCGGCCGCCGGGAATCACCAGACCGGCGAAGTCTTCGACGCGCGTGGCGTCGAGGTCGCCGTTGAGCCGGAAGTTGTGGCCCCGCTTTTCGCTGTAGGTCTGGGCGCCCTCGAAGTCATGGATCGCCGTCGCGACGGTGTCGCCCGACTTCTTGCCGGGGCAGACCGCGACGCAGTCGTACCCAACCATCGAGAGCGCTTGGAACGGGACCATCACCTCGTAGTCTTCGACGTAGTCGCCGACGAGGAAAAGCAGGCGTTTCATGTTGGTAGGGTCCGCTGGGCGGACCGTTCGTTGGAGCCAATCGCCAAATTGGGCCAGGTTGGATGGAACGTTGGAACCTCGGTCCGCCCAGCGGACCCTACTGGTCGTCGATTTCGAGCTCGCGGGGGATACGCTGCACACGGCCTTCGCGGTCGATGCTGGCGATTGTCGTCTCGGCCTCGGCGACGAGCCGCTCGCCCACCTTGATGACATAGCGATGGTCGATCCGGGCGCCGAACGCGCGCTCGGTGCGGATCCAAATCCGCAGGGTGTCGCCGTAGCGGGCGGGCGACTTGTAGCTGACGGTCGCCTTCGCGACCACCAGCAGGACGCCCGCCTCCTCGATCTTGGCGTAGTCGTAGCCCGTGGATTTAAGCAGTTCGACCCGCGCTAACTCCATATACCGCAAGTAATTGGAGTGGTGGACGATGCCTTGGGCATCGGTCTCGTAGTAGCGGACCGGGAGGTCGAATTCGTGCTCGCGCGGCATCGTGTCGATGGTGGTGACCTTGGGGCTGATGGCGGATCTTTGAGGCTATCGCCCGCGGACGCCGAGGGCAACGCGCCCCGGTCGCGTCGCTGTCCGGCCTGAGTTGCACCAACCCTTTGCGGGGTCTATCTTTACGGCTTCGGGCGGACCGCGGCGGGCGGGGCGCCAACCGCTGACGCTAGCTAACAAGCGACGGATCCCCCGCATGAGCATCGGCGACGGCTCGATCACCCAAGACCTTACCGCCCGCGGGCGGGATTACCCGTCTATCCGTCAGTTCACGGTCTTTCTCGAGAACCGTGTTGGGCAACTGATGAGCGTGGTCCGGCGATTCGAAGGGAGTCAGGTGCGGATCGTCGCTTTGACGATCAGCGACTCGACCGAGTGCGCCCTGGTGAGGTTTTTGCTCAGCGACCCCGAGGCGGGCCGCGAGATCCTCGAGCGGGCCGGCCTCGCGATCGTCGAGTCGGACCTGATCGGTGTCGAGCTACAGGCGACCAACCAGCCGATGCTGCAGGTCTGCACCGCGCTGCTCGCCGCCGAGGTGAACATCACCCAGGTCTACCCGCTGCTGGTGAGGCCGAATGGCCGGCCGGCGGTGGCGTTGATGGTCGACAACATCGAACACGCGACCGAGACCCTCCTCGCCAAGGGCTTCCACACGATTAACGAGGACGAGCTGAAGTCGTTCGACCCGATGAGTTGAAAAGCACCTTGAAGGGCCTGGGTCGGATGCGGCCCCGCCCGCCGGACTGATCTTCCGCCTGCTCACCTCTGCTTGTTTCCATGGCGATCAACGTCACCTGCCCGAGCTGTCTGAAGCGATTCACGGTTGCGGACGAGCACGCCGGCAAGACGGGCCCGTGCCCAGCCTGCAAGAAGCCGATCACGATTCCGGATGCCGACCAAGAGGTCGTGATCCATGCTCCCAAACCGGACGGCCCGACCGACGCGAAGGGCCGTTCGGTCCTTAAAACGTCGAAGCGGAAGGACGGGGCGTTCGATCCGCTGATCGCCACCGGGGTCGGGATCGTCGCGCTGCTTGCGCTGGTCGCCGCGTTCCTGCTGCGTGGTTCGGAGCAAGCCGACTCGTGGCCCGTGCTCGCCGGTGGCGCCGTTCTGCTGGGGCCGCTGGTCGCGTGGGCCGGGTACGGCTTCCTACGGGATTCTGAGCTGGAGCCGCACCGGGGCGGCGTCCTCTGGCTGCGGTCGGCCATCGCTGGCGTCGTCTTTGCGATCGCGTGGTACGTCTACTACCACCTCGCCGGCCAGCTGGGGGACTCCGACTGGCAGACGGTCGGCTTGCAGCCTTGGCAGATGCTCCTTGCGGCGGGTGTGGCGGTTGGCATCGCGACTTTCGGGTCGTTCGCTTCGCTCGACCTCGAGCCGTTTATGGCGTTCTTCCACTGCTCACTCTACTTCGTGCTAACGGTGCTGCTCCGCGTGGTGATGGCGCTCCCCGCGCTGCCGGGGCTCGTGACGGGGGACGGGGGGTAATTCGGAAGCGCGTGGATTGCGTTTCGTGGTGCGCTCCGGGCGCTGACGCTTCCGGCTCACCAGCTCGATGGATGGCGAGCCGTAAGCGTCAGCGCCCGGAGTGAATCCCCAACCAACCCGCCCGACGATTTTAAACCCGCCCCCATGTCCTCGCTGCTCGATATCGCCGAAATCCGCGGCCTCTACGGGTCGGCGACGGGGCTTGTCCGGATCCCCCCCGGGGTCGATGTGCCGATCACGCCGCGCGTGCGGCAGCTGATCGACACGCCCGAGTTTCGGCGGCTCACGCGGATCAGCCAACTGGGACTGGTTTCGCAGGTCTACCCGGCCGCCAACCACACGCGTCACGAGCACTCGCTGGGCGTCTACCGAACGGCGATCGAGTACCTCCACAGCTTGGCGAGCGACGAGCGCTTCGCCGCCCTGGTGCGGCCCGAGGACGCCGAGCTCTTCTTAGCCGCCGCGTTGCTGCACGACCTGGGGCACTGGCCGTTCTGTCACCCGATCGAAGACATCCGTCTGCCGCAGACGCCCGACCACGAGCTATTCGCGAACAGCTTCCTGCTGGAGGGCGAGATCGCCGACGCCTTGCGGGACGACTGGGGCGTGAACCCGCGCGACGTGGTGGCGTTGCTCTCGGGCAAGCCGACCGACCGACGGGGCAGGGTGCTGCAGTCGCTGCTCTCCGGGCCCATCGACGTCGACAAGGCGGACTACCTGGTCCGTGACAGCCTCCACGCCGGCGTGCCGTACGGCCAGCACTTCGACCGCTCGCGGTTGGTGCGGAGCCTCTGTCTGAACGAAGCGGGGGACGGCGTCGCGATCACCGAGAAAGGCAAGACCGCCGCCGAGATGATGGTCTTCGCCCGCTATGTGATGTTCAGCGAGGTTTACTGGCACCACGCGGTCCGGTCCGCGACGGCCATGTTCCAGCGGGCCTTCTTCCAGGTCTACCGCGGCGTCGACCTCGACGCCCTGTTCCGTCAGACCGAGCAGCCGTTCATCGCCACGCTCATGGAGGCCGCCGGCGACGGCCCCGCCGCGGAGTTGCTCGGCGGGCTCTTTGGCCCGACACGGCGGCTCTACAAACGACTGACCCAGTACAGCCTGTTCGAGTCGCCCGAGCTGTACCGCCGCGTGGCGCGGCGCCCGTACCCGTGGCTGGTCCGCTGCGCTGAGGAGTTCGCCGGGGTGATGAGCCGCGCGATGTCGCGGGTCGTCGCTCCGCACGAGGTGCTGTTCGACGCCCCCCCGACAGAGCTCGAGGTCGAATTCGACATCGAGGTGCGCGATTCGCATTCGGGCGTCTACCGCCGGCTGGGCGAGATTTCGCCGATGGTCCGCACGCTCGCCCGCGAGCAGTTCGATGATTACGTCAAACGGGTGCGGCTATTCGTTCATCCACGTCTGGCGGACGACGCTCGGTCGCTGCGGGCGCTGCCGGACATGATCCACGAAGCGATCGACCGGGTCGGCTGACACGGCGGGCTTACGCCAGCTGGGTTTCAGGCTCGACCACGGGCTCGGTTCCTAGCCCCAACTCTGTCGCGAGCGGAACGGCCCGAGGACGCTGGCGGGCGATCTCCGCCGCCTGCTCGAACGAAACGCTACCCAGCTCGACCAAGTGCTGGATGACGGAACGTTGCCGCCCCTGCTGGACGAGCAAGAGTTGGGCGACCTGATCGGCCGTCAGGTAACCCTTCTCGACCGCGATTTCGCCGAAGCGGCGGTCGGGCGAGGCGTGCTGGGTGCGGATGACATCGAGCACTTGGCGAACACCAAGGAGGCCTTCCTCAATGGCCACCTGACCAAGCGGCGGACGCTCTTCGTCACGACGGCCGAGGGCCTCGACGTAGTCGTCGGCCGACACGACGCCGGAACGGACCAGTGAAAGTTCGAGTTCCACGGGGAGTCAGCCCTTCCCTTCCGAGAGAGGTTCGCGGGGGCCTGTCGTTGCGGGCGTGGGAAGAGGCGGTCTCACAACTTGCGGAGGACTTCGCCACGCGGCCATGGGAAATCTACTCCTGAAATCGGCGCGACGCCGGACGGAAACTTTTTTGCCGACCAGACTGCCGAGAACCACGCCGGACGCCCGCGTAACCCTCCCAATTGTCCCGTAAAGGTTTGCCGAATAGGAAGTCTGGAGAAAACGCGTCGCGAGCGCCGATGACGCTAGCACGGCAAGCTACCGCGGACCGTCCGCCCGCTCGCCGCCTGCCCTCCCCCCGTGTGACCAGACTCCCCATGCAGGCATCGCGACCACGTTTCGTCCTGATCGCCGAGACCGAGCAAGCCGGCGACGGCGCGCTGTGGCGATTCGCTCTGCACGCGGCCGACGCGTCGGTGACGGTCGCCGCCTGCGACTCGGAAGAAGGGGCCGACGACGACCGCCTGGTCCTCTTGGCGATGGTTCGGGGACTCGAGGCGCTCGACCAGCCCGCCGACGTGACGGTTGTCACCCGATCGGCGACCGTCCTGCGGGGGCTAACGCGTGGCCTCAACGAGTGGCGGAACAACCACTGGCGCTGGGAGCGTTTCGGCCGCCTGACGCCGATCCGCGACGCCGACCTCTGGCAACGGGTCGATCAGGCGCTGCGCTACCACACCGTCCATTGCCGGAGCTGGCGGTTCGACCAGCCGGCCGAGCGGTCGTCGCCGCCACGGCCACACTTCGCCCGCCGCGTGACGCGCCCGGCCGCCGCGGACCGCCTCCCCGAAACAGAGAGCTGGATCGAAGGTCGGCCCGACTCACCGGCCATGGTGATCGTCCGAACCCCCCGCTCACGCCGCCGAGTGCGGCTAGCCGAACCGGTCTCGGTTGCCTGCTGAGCCCTCGAAATAGAACGCTGCGACCCCTCCCTCACGACGACCCGCCCACGCTCTGCGAAGGATGCAACCCGTGCGAACTCAAGTTTCCCTCGACGCCATCGGCGCTTTGACCGAAGGCCGGCACGAAAACCCTTTTGATATTCTTGGGCCTCACGAGGTCGTGGATCAGGGCCGCCGCGCCCTGGCGGTGCGGGCGTTTCAGCCTGATTCAAAGCAGATGTGGCTGGTCGACCCCGCTCAAGGGCGGTCGCGCCCGATGCGGCGGATTCATCCGTCGGGTCTGTACGAAGCCATCTGTCCCATTGAAGATAGAGTGGCTGGGAAGACGGCGAAGGCCAGTGAATATCAATTCCGCGTTTCTGATGCTAACGGCGGGCGAAAGACCATGCACGACCCCTACGCGTTTCAGCCTCTGCTGACCGACTACGACCTGCACCTGCTCCACGAGGGGACGCACTACGACGCCTACGAGCGTCTCGGCGCGCACCAGCGTGAGATCGACGGCGTGCTCGGCGTGAACTTCGCTGTCTGGGCGCCCAACGCCGAGGGGATCAGCGTCATCGGCGACTTCAACGGTTGGAGCCGGGCAACCCACCCGATGCGTAAACGCATCCCGAGCGGCATCTGGGAGTTGTTCGTCCCGGGGATCGACGCGGGGACGCTCTACAAGTTCGCCGTCAAACAGAAGGGGGGCGCCGTCGTCGAGAAGTGCGATCCGTACGCGTTCGCCGCCGAGGTGCCGCCGCGGACCGCAAACATCGTCACCGACCTGTCGATTCACCAGTGGAACGACGCCGAGTGGATGGCCAACCGCGTTGAGCGGAACGGCCTCGACGCCCCGCAGAGTATTTACGAGCTGCACCTGGGGAGTTGGCGCCGTGATCCGGCGGACCCCGATCGCTGGCTCAGCTACGGCGAGATCGCCCCGCAGCTGGTCGAGTACTGCCAGCGGATGGGCTACACGCACGTCGAGCTGATGCCCGTCAGCGAGCACCCCTTCACGGGCAGTTGGGGCTACCAGACCGTCGGCTACTTCGCCGCCACGAGCCGGTACGGCCGCCCCGAGGACCTGATGGCCTTCGTCGACGCGCTCCATCAGGCGGGCATCGGCGTCATCATCGACTGGGTCCCCGCGCACTTCCCGAAGGATGAGCACGGCCTGCGTCTCTTCGACGGCACGGCGATGTACGAGCATGAAGACCCCCGTCAGGGCGAGCACCCCGACTGGGGGACGATGATCTTCAACTACGGCCGCAACGAGGTGGCGGGCTTCTTGCTCGCCAACGCTCTGTTCTGGTGCGACAAGTACCACATCGACGGCCTCCGGGTCGACGCCGTCGCGTCGATGCTCTACCTCGATTACAGCCGCGAAGGGGGCGAGTGGATCCCCAACAAGTACGGCGGCCGTGAGAACCTTGAAGCGATCGACTTCTTCAAGACCTTCAACGAAGTGGTCCACGAGCGGCACCCCGGCGTTATGACGATCGCCGAGGAGTCGACCGCCTGGGGCGGCGTCTCACGCCCCACCTACCTGGGCGGCCTCGGCTTTACGCTGAAGTGGAACATGGGCTGGATGAACGACACGTTGCGGTACTTCCGCCACGAGGCGATCCACCGCAAGTACCACCACGACGAACTCACGTTCTCGCTGATCTACGCGTTCACCGAGAACTTCTGCCTGCCGTTCAGCCACGACGAAGTGGTGCACGGCAAGGGCTCGCTGCTCGATCAAATGCCGGGCGACATCTGGCAGAAGTTCGCCAACCTACGGCTGCTCTACGGCTACATGTGGACGCACCCCGGCAAGAAGCTCACCTTCATGGGCTGCGAGTTCGGCCAGTGGAACGAGTGGAACTACAACACGTCGCTGCAGTGGGACCTGTTGCAGTGGAGCTCCCACCAGGGGCTGCAGAACTACGTCGCGCACCTCAACCACCTCTACCAAAACGAGCCCGCGCTCTACGAGGTGGACTTCGACAGCGAAGGCTTCGAGTGGATCGACTGCCACAACCACGAGGACAGCATCCTCGCCTTCATGCGGAAGGGCAAAGACCCGAGCGACTACGTCATCTCCGTGAGCAACTTCACGCCGGTGCCCCGCCACGGGTACAAGCTGGGCGTCCCTGAGGTCTGCTTCTACGAAGAGATCAGCAACAGCGACTCGACCTACTTCGGCGGGAGCGACGTCGGCAACTCGGGCGGCGTGATGGCCACCAGCCGTGGCGCCCAAGCCCGCCCGGCGTCGGTCGAGCTAACGCTGCCGCCGCTGTCGACCGTGATTCTCAAGCCGCGTCGTGGCTAATCCCTTCCGCCTCGGCCTGAAGGGCCGAAGGACGATAGCCCAGGGCGCCGCCCTGGGACGCTGGTAGCAAAAAAACCGAAGCCCTGAAGGGGCGCCATCTCCGGCGCCCCTTCAGGGCTCTTTTTGCGGTCGGTCCAGAGTACCCAGGGCGTTGCCCTGGGCTGTCGTCTGTAAGCCCTACAGGCTTGATCGACCCTCTGGCGGCCCGATTTACTACTACTGCAGCTGATCCGGCGTCCGATCCCAATCGAGGCCCGACTCGTCGAGCAGGTTGCCGATCAGCGCGAGGATCTTGCCCTGGGCGCGGCCTTGGTTGAGCGCGTCGCCGCCTACCCAGCGGTCGCCGTCGCGGAGGAACTCGCGGCGGAGTTCGTCCTCGGCGCCGATCCGCTCGGCGATACGCAGCACGTAGGCGATCGAGTGGTCGTGGTTCAACTCGGCGCCAACCGCGCCCGGCTTCAGTTCGAACACCGCTTGCAGCAGGTCGGGACCGGGGGCCACCAGCGGTTCGGGCTGGCTGAGTCGCAGCGGCACCTGGCGGGCGTTGGGCGCCACCGGGCCGATCGTCAGCAGGCTGAAGGCGTCGGTCTCGAGGACGTCGTCGGCCTTGACCGGGGCGTCCTCCTGATCGGCGAGCAGCTCGGCTAACGAGCCTCCCTTCTCGGTCGCTTGTTTGGCGAGCTCCTCCGCCTTCTTCAGGGCGATCTCCGCCGCCTTGTCGCGCTTCCAAGCGGCGACGACTTGGTCGCGGACGTCTTCCAGCTTCGGGATGACGGCCGGGTAACGCTCGGTGACCACCATTAAGTAGTGATTGCCGTCGGCGTCGCGCGTCAGCACCGGCTGGTAGCGGTCGACATCCTCGCTACGGAAGGCGAGGTACCAGCCGGGTAGGGCGTTGGCGTCGGACGAGTCGGTGTTCCGCGAACGACCGACCTCGGTGTCGCGAAGCTCCATCTGCGACGCCTGGTCCATTTCTACAAGTTCGAGGGCTTCGGCCTCGGCGAGCGGCTTGAGATTGGTGAGCGACTCAGGGGCTGCCGGCGCCTTGCCTTCACCGCCAGCCGCTTCGGCCTCGAGTTGCTTGTCGAAGAACTCGGCGAAGTCGTCGTCAAGCGTCGACTTCACACGGTTCATCTTGTCCATGATCTGTTTCGCGGCGAGCTCAATCGCGAGCCGGCGGCGGATCTCGTCCTTCACTTCCTCGAGCGGCTGGTAGACCGAGTCATCCGCGTCGGACGTCTCTTCTTCCGCTGGTTCCGCCGCTGGCTCGGCGGTGTCAGAAGCGTTCTTTTCCTCCTCTTCTTCCTCTTCCTCCTCAACCGCTTCGCGGTTGCGGAGCGGGTTGTTCGACTCGGTCGGGGCGGCTTCGTCGGCGGGCGTTTCGGCTTCTTCAGTCGCCTCTTCGGTCGTCTCTTCTGCGGCGGGTGCTTCGGCCGCCTCTTCTTCCATTGCCTCCTCGTCCGCGGCGTTATCCATCTCGTCGGTGTCCGATTCGGCGGTGTCGGACGACTCGTCTTCTGTCAGTTCGCTCGATCCGAGCAGGCCGTCGTCGCCGAAGAGTCCACGGTCGGCCTGGATAAAGCTCTCCTTATTGTCCTCGTAGAATTGGGCGATCTGCTCGTCGGTGACCTCGGCGGTCGCCTGCTCCACCGCCGCGGCGAAGTCGGCCCGCAGGTAGGCGAGCTTCACCCGTGGCGGCGTCGCGAAGGCGGGCTTGGCCGACGGGAGCTCCACGTTGCCGTAGCCGGTGAGGACTTCGGTGGTTGGCTCGCGGCCACGGTACTCTTCGAAGAAAGCCTCGACCTCGGCGTCGGTCGGCTCGGGCGCCTCGTCGAGAAACGCTTCGATCGGCAGCGGGGCGGCTTCTACAACGACGCGCTCGTTGACCTTCTTCCAGTCTTCCCACCGCTCTTCGGGGAGGATCGTCTGGAAAACGTAGGCGTGGCTGGCGAGGTAGTTGTTGGCGAGCATCGCTTCGCGCAACAGGTCGAAGACGAACGAGATCGTCGCGCGACGGCCGTTGCCCGCGTTCATGCGCGAGAGGATTTCCCGCATCTGGTCGTTGCTGACCCGGTCGCGGCCGAGTGCGCGGAGGTAGTCGACGATCATGTCGTCGCTAACCACCATGCCGGCTTCGCGGGCCCGTTCGGCGAATATTTTAGTGCGGACAACCGACTGCTCGACCCCTTGCTCGCGGGAACGGGGAAGGTCGATCGGTTGCACCCGGAGGCCAAGGTCCTGGGCGCCATCCTCCATCGCGTCGCGGGTGCCGACTTCGTAGACGGCCTGTTGGAACGCCGAAAGGATGTTGCGGTGGACGACCGCCTGCTCGAGCTGGCGCTCGTTGACGCGTCCTCCGTTCCAGGTGGCGACCACTTGGTTGTCCCCGGAAGAGCCGCCGGAACCACCGCCGGCGTACTGCATCAGCGGGTCGGCGACGACAAAGGCGAACATCAGCAGCACGCACATGACGGCCATCAGGACGCCGGAGTACTTATTAAACGCGCTCAGGGGGGTGGCCATCAGCGGCTAGCTCCTAGCGAACCGGCGCCCCTCGAGGAGGGGGGGTCCGCGGTTTTCTCGTGGCTTTGTGTCGCATCCGAGCGACACGGATCGTTAAGGCGCCGCCAGCGGGGCTGGCTTTGCCGGACTTTCGTTTCGGGGGTGCTCTCGCGGACAGGGTGCTACCGGGGCTGGCCCCGACAGACACTCCCGGACTTGACAGCGGTTGACGAGTCGCCGCACCTTGCTGCGGCCGTCGGGCTGCGGCCGTCGGCGACAAGTGAAGCCAGGGATTGTCTGGCGTTTTCGACGCAAACGCAATCCCAGCAGCGAGTGTCGTCGAGCTGAGGACCCCACGGCGGCGACGAATCTGCCGGCTTGCCGTCGCCAGCAGCCGCGGGGCGGCGTAGCATTCGGCGCGGCTGGAGCGGTTGCGCGGCCGGCTGGCGGTCGCTTGCTGCCGTCAGAACCCTCCGAACCGGTCGTTTTTTCCAGCGGCTGGGCTGCTAGCAGCTGTCTGTCTGATACACAGCCAATACCGACCCGACCCCCCACTAGAGACGCGTCCCCTCGCTCGCGACACCTGATGGCCAAAAAGAAAGCCGCCGCCTCCGCCGGCCAGGGCAACGCCCTGGTGATCGTCGAATCGCCCGCCAAGGCGAAGACGATTGGCAAGTACCTGGGCGCGGGGTTCACCGTCGAAGCGTCGGTGGGCCACGTCCGTGACTTGCCGCAGGGCGCCGCGCAGATCCCCGCCAAGTACAAGGGCGAGAAGTGGGCCAGCCTCGGCGTGAACGTCGACAAAGACTTCGAGCCGATCTACGTCGTCTCGCCCGGCAAGTCGAAGCAGATCAAGCTGTTGAAGGACCAGCTCAAGAAGGCCGACACCCTCTACCTGGCGACGGACGAAGACCGCGAGGGGGAGGCGATCAGCTGGCATCTTCTCGAGCTGCTGCAGCCCAAGGTGCCGGTCCATCGGCTGGTGTTCCACGAGATCACCAAAGAAGCCATCCAAGAAGCGATCAAGACGCCGCGCGACGTCGATGACGGGATGGTCCGCGCCCAAGAGACCCGCCGGATCCTCGACCGCCTGTACGGTTACGAGGTCTCCCCGCTGCTGTGGCGGAAGGTGCGCCCCAAGCTCTCCGCCGGGCGCGTGCAGAGCGTCGCGGTGCGGATGATCGTCGATCGCGAACGCGAACGGATGGCCTTCGTCTCCGCCACGTGGTGGGACTTGCTCGGCGTCTTTGCCAAGAAGGGCGACGCCAAGCAGCAGCTCGAAACAACGATTGTCTCGGTCGACGGCCGCAAGCTGCCCAACGGCAGCAACTTCGACCAGAACACCGGCAAACTCAAGAACGACGCCCTGTTGCTGCTCGACGGCCCCGCCGCCGAGCAACTGGCCGAACGGCTCCGCACCGGCGAGTTCCGTGTCGCCAGCGTCGAAGAGAAGCCGTACACGACCAAACCGTACGCCCCGTTCACGACCAGCACGCTGCAGCAAGAGGCGAACCGCAAGCTCGGGTTCACCGCCCGGCGGACGATGCAGGTGGCGCAGGCCCTCTATGAGAACGGCCACATCACCTACATGCGTACCGACTCGACGAATCTGTCGAAGATGGCGGTCGAGGAAGCTCGCAACCTGGTGAAGAGCGAGTACGGCGACAAGTTCTTGCCGGCCGAGCCCCGCACCTACAGCTCGAAGGTGAAGAACGCTCAGGAGGCGCACGAGGCGATCCGTCCCGCGGGCACGCCGTTCGCGGTGCCGTCGGTGCTGAAGTCGCAGCTCGGCTCCGACGAGTTCAAGATCTTCGACCTCGTCTGGAAGCGGACCATCGCCAGCCAGATGGAAAACTCCCAGGGCCGCCGGATCGTCGTGACGATCGAAGGCGAGGGGTGCGTCTTCACGGTCAGCGGCAAGACGATCGACTTCCCGGGATACTTGCGGGCCTATGTCGAGGGGTCGGACGATCCCGACGCAGAGCTTGCCGACCAAGAGAAGACGCTGCCGAGCGTCACGGTCGGCGAAGGGCTCGACTGTGTCTCGATCGTCGCCAAGGATCACACGACCCAGGCGCCCGGCCGTTACAGCGAAGCGGCGTTAACCAAGGCGCTCGAGGAGAAAGGCATCGGCCGGCCGAGCACGTACGCGTCGATTATCGACACGATCCTCGCGCGGAACTACGTGTTCAAGAAAGGCGGGGCGTTGGTTCCGACGTGGGTCGCCTTCTCGGTCATTAAGTTGCTCGAGGACCATCTGACAGGCCTGGTCGACTACCAGTTCACCGCACAGATGGAGGACGACCTCGACGCGATCAGCCGTGGCGAGCGCAACAGCCTCGACTACCTCAAGAACTTCTACTTCGGCAACGGCAAGCCGGGCCTCAAGCAGCAGCTCGCCAACAAAGTCGAAGAGATCGACGCCCGCGCCATCAGCCGCATCTCGCTCGGCAAAGCCGACGATGGCGTGGAAGTTTTCGTCCGCGTGGGCCGCTACTCGCCGTTCGTCGAGAAGGGTGAGCAAACCGCGTCGCTGCCGGACGAGCTGCCGCCCGACGAGGTGAAGCTCCCCTACGCCCTCGAGCTGCTCGCCCAGGCCGAGAAAGCCGAGGAGCCGCTCGGCACCTGCCCCGAGACGGGCAAGCCGGTCTACCTGAAGGTCGGTCGCTTCGGTCCCTACATCATGCGGGGGACGCCCGAGGACGAAGAGAAGCCGAAGAACGCGTCGCTGCTGAAGGGGATGAACCCCGACGACGTCGACTTCGAGACGGCGCTCAAGCTCCTGAGCCTGCCGCGAGTCGTCGGCGATCACCCGAAGCTCGAAGGGACGATCGAAGCGTTCAACGGCCGCTACGGGCCCTACGTGAAGTGCGGCAGTGAGACCCGTTCGTTGCCGGCCGACATCTCACCGCTCGACGTCACGCTCGAACAAGCGATCGAGCTGCTGAACCAGCCGAAGCAGCGGGGCAGGGGAGCCGCGAAGCCGCCGCTCCGGGTTTTTGAAGAGAAGTCACCCGTCACCGAGGGCGTGGTCCAGATCATGGACGGCCGGTACGGACCGTACGTCACCGACGGCGAGTCGAACGCGTCGCTGCCGAAGGGACAGAGCCCCGAAGAACTGCCGTTCAACGAAGCGCTGAACCTGCTCGCCGCCCGCGCCGCCGCCGGCGGTAGCAAGAAAAAGAAATCGGCCAAGAAGAAGACCACCAAGAAGGCGGCGACTAAGAAGAAATCGACTACGAAGAAGTCGACCACCAAGAAGAAGACGGCGAAGGGCGCCACGAAACGCGCGACGAAGAAGGCCGACTGATGTTCCCGATCGAGCCCGGCAGAGATTACGCGGTCATCACCGGCGACGTGATCGACTCGTCGAGTCTCGCCTCCGCCGATCGCCAGCGGCTGCCGGCGTTGATCCACGAGGTCAGCGCGACGCTCGTCGATTGGTTCGGCGACGAGAAGCTGACGCCGATTTCGATCTTCGGCGGCGACTCTTGGCGAGTCTTGCTCGCTTCGCCAGCAGACGCCCTCCGCGTGGGGCTCTTCATCCGTGCGTCGCTGTTAGCGTCGGGGTTGAATATCGATACGCGGATGGCGATCGCCGTCGGTGGCGTCGACTTTGTCCCTGACGGCGATATCGAGCAGGCCGACGGCGAGGCGTTCCGGCTATCGGGCCGGGAACTTGGCGAGATGGCGAATGGCTCAACCAATCTTGGGTTTGCCTGCGCCGATGCTTTGACCTCGCGCCATTGGTCGCTCGTCTTTTGCCTCGTCGACGCTCTTATCCGGACGAACTGGACGGCCAACCGCGCCCGAGCGGTGAGCGGGGCCCTGCGTGATTGGCCGGGGAGCCGAATCGGCGAGCTTTGGCCAACCGCTATCAGCAAGCAAACGGTCGGGCGCCATCTTGCCGAAGCCGGGTGGGACGCGGTGCTCTTGGCGGTCATCGAGTACGAAGGCATTTTTTCCCCGTCAGCGCCCCAGCGCTGACCCTTCGTGGGTAAGCGCTATGGCGCTTACATATTAAAAGTAAGCGCCATAGCGCTTACCTGCTGACTAGTTTCGTGCCTATTGCTGAGGCCGCAGCCATGCATGACTCACCGCTCCAGGTCCTGTTTCGAGTGATCGCTCAGCTGCCCGATGGCGTTCTCGATGGGGTCGTCATTCTCATCGGCGCCTGGATGGTCACCTTCCCTGCGGGCTGGCTCGTTGCGCGGTTGATGCGTAAGAAGAACGAGCAGCTCGAGACAAGCCTCTCGGCAGGCCAGCACGTGATCCCTACCTCGACGCGCGGCTTCGCCGACGGCGGAAAAGTCATTGGCCGGCTCGAACGACTGCTGATTTATCTGTTCGTCTTGAGTAACGCCCTCGGGGCGGTTGGGTTTCTGATTGCGGCAAAGAGCATCTTCCGATTCGGCGAGTTGTCCGACCAGAAGAATCGCCTTGAGGCGGAGTACATCACGATCGGCACGCTGCTGAGTTTTGCCGTCGGCCTCGCGATCGCCATGGGAGTGCGGTGGATCACGTTTGGCGGCTGACCGCCTTGCCCGGGCACGCTTCCCCGATCGCCGGTTTCGCGTATCCTCGTCGGTGCGGGCGCTTCGGTTTGCCCCTTCGACCGGCCTACTTCAGAGGAGCGATACGACGATGAACGCGATCCAGGCGATCCAGGCGACAGCGGCCACGAGTGACATGGTGCTGAAGAGCTACGTCGGCGACTTATCCGACGAAGAGCTACTGAGTCGCCCCCACCCCGGTTGCAATCACATCGCTTGGCAATTGGGGCACCTGATCGCGGCGGAGTGCAACCTGCTGAACATGTTCAAGCCGGGCGCCGCCCCCGAACTCCCCGCCGGCTTCGCCGAGAAGCACAGCAAGGACACGACCGGCGACGACACGCCGTCGAACTTCCTCTCGAAAGACGAGTATCTGGCCCTCTTTGACCAGGTCCGCGCGGCGACCCGAGCCGCGCTCGATACGATGAGCGAGGCGGACCTCGACCGGCCGAACGAAAGCGAGCGGTTCAAGAAGATGTTCCCAACGGTTGGCTCGGTATGCATCCTCACCGCCAGCCACCCGATGATGCACGTCGGGCAGTTCGTGCCGATCCGGCGCGAGCTCGGCAAGCCGGTGGTGATCTGATCCTCTTCTTTTCGACATGTGCGGCGATATGCCACGCCAAATAGGCATCCCCATTGTGATCGCCGCAAGGTAAACTGGCCGATGAAACGGGTGAGGTAACGAGCTAACCAATACGTTTCACGAGACGGTCGGCTGACTTTATAAGAAGCCGGCGAGGAGCGCCGCCGCAGACCGGCGCGGCGCGGGCGCCCCTTCGATCGCACGGTGTCATTCACAACGGGCCGATCAATCTAGGAGAGCGTCATGCCTTATCAGATCAACCTCGAAAGTTACGGCATCCAGAACGTCAAGGTGTTGCGGAACCTGTCCGCCGCCGAGCTCTACGAGCACGCGGTGAAGTACGACGGCGCTCAGATCGCCGCCAGCGGCGCCCTCTGCACGTACTCGGGCGAGAAGAAGGGCCGCAGCCCACTCGACAAGCGGATCGTCGACGAGACCACTAGCCGCGACGACGTCTGGTGGGGCCCGGTTAACCTGCCGCTCTCGACCAGCTCGTTCCAGAAGAACCGGACGCGGGCGATCGAGTACCTGAACCAGTGCGACCGAGTCTACGTCGTTGACGCCTTCGCCGGCTGGAGCCCGAAAGAGCGGATCCGCGTGCGGGTCATCTGCTCGCGGCCGTACCACGCGCTGTTCATGAACAACATGCTGATTAGGCCGACGGCGCAGGAGGCGAACCAGTTTGGTGAGCCGGAGTACGTCATCTTCAACGCGGGTCAGCAGTCGGCCGATACGACGGTCGATGGCGTTGAGACGCCGACCAGCGTAGCCCTCAACTTCGCTCTGGGCGAGTTCGTCATCCTCGGCACCGAGTACGCCGGTGAGATGAAAAAGGGCGTCTTCACGATCATGAACTACTTGCTGCCGAAGCGGGGCGTCCTCTCGATGCATTGCTCCGCCAACGAAGGCAAGAAGGGCGACGTTTCGCTCTTCTTCGGCCTCTCGGGCACGGGCAAGACGACCCTGTCGGCCGACCCGCATCGCGACCTGATCGGCGACGACGAGCACGGCTGGGGCGACGACGGCGTCTTCAACATCGAAGGGGGTTGCTACGCCAAGTGCATCGACCTGTCGGCCAAGAGCGAGCCAGAGATCTACGGCGCCATCCGCTTCGGCACGGTGCTCGAAAATACGGTGCTCGACCCGGCGACCCGCGTCGTCGACTTCCAAGACAGTTCCCTGACAGAGAACACCCGCGCCGCCTACCCAATCGAGTACATCCCGCACGCCCAGATCCCGTGCCGCGGCCGGCACCCGCGGAACATCATCTTCCTGACGTGCGACGCGTTCGGCGTGCTGCCTCCGGTGAGCCTGCTCACGCCGGAGCAGGCGATGTACCACTTCATAAGCGGCTACACCGCGAAGGTCGCCGGCACCGAGGTGGGCGTCACCGAGCCGAAGCCGAACTTCTCGGCCTGCTTCGGAGCGCCGTTCCTCGTCTGGCACCCGACGGTTTACGCCGAGCTGCTAGCGAAGAAGATGCGTGAGCACGACGTGAAGGCGTACCTGGTGAACACCGGCTGGAGCGGCGGCGCGTACGGCGTCGGCTCGCGGATGAGCCTCGGCTATACCCGGGCGGTGATCAACGCGATCCACGACGGGACGCTGGCCAAGGCGCCGACTGAGACCGACCCGGTGTTCGGTCTCGCCGTGCCGTCGGAGTGCTCGCACGTGCCGAGCGACATCCTGCTGCCACGCAACTCTTGGGCCGACGGCGCCGCCTACGACGCCACGGCCCAGAAGCTAGCGGGCTTGTTCGCCGAGAACTTCCGCAAGTACGAAGACGTCGCTTCGCCAGAAATCGTCGCGGCGGGGCCTTTTGTTGGCGCCACCGTGTAAAGACTTGGTAGAACTAGGGCGGACACCGCGGAGCTCGCGGTGGACGCGGAGACCGCTGGGATACTTGCTGTTAAGGCCGATAGCGCCCGAGCCGATTCGCGAGTCGGTTCGCCCTGTCGGAGATAACCATTCCCATCCCCCTTCTCCGCGCCCTCCGCGGGCCCCGCGGTGACGCTGTTTCGGTGATCGGTTACTGTGTCTCGCATGGCGAGAATCTTGATCACCTCCGGACCGACGCGGCAGTACATCGACGCGGTTCGGTATTTAACGAACGCGTCTAGCGGACGAATGGGTCGCGGCCTGGCGCTGGCGGCGTTGGAGCTCGGGCACGAGGTGACCGTCGTTACCGGTCCGGTTGAGGTCGACTACCCCGAGGGCTGCCGCGTAGTGACGGTCGTTTCGACCGAAGAGATGCTCGAGGCGGCGACGGCGGAGTTCGAACGCTGCGACGGCCTGATCGGCGCCGCGGCCCCGTGTGACTACCGCCCCGTGCGGGTCGAGCCCGGTAAGATCGCCAAGACAGGCGAACCTCTCGAGCTACGGCTTGTCGAGACAGAGGACGTCGTCGCGTCGCTGGGCGCCGTCAAAGCGGGTCGCTGGGTGGTCGGGTTCGCCCTCGAGGCGGAGGACCACCGGCTGCGGGCGCTGGCGAAGCTCGAACGCAAGCACTGCGACCTGATGGTCTCCAACGGGGTAGCGGCGATGAACTCCCTCGAGAACGAGGTCGAGGTGCTGACGCCAGACGGCGGCGTCGTCGGACAGTTCAGCGGGCCGAAGGACCAGGTCGCCCGCGGGATCCTGGGAGTGATCGCCGAGCGGCTGATTACTTAGTCGACCGTAGCGATTCGGCGATTTCCCGATTAAGATTCTGCGATCGGCACGTTTTCCACGGGCGAGAAGGGCGTAAATGACTAGGGTCGCGATCTACGGAGCCAGCGGCTACACGGGGCTCGAGCTGCTCAAATTGCTGGCTCGGCACCCCGAGGCCCGGGTGACGGCGCTGCTGACCCGCCAGGACGAGGCGCCCCACCTGTCGGAGATTCACCCCCAGCTGACCGGGGCGTTCGACCTGCGGCTGGAGAACCTGTCGGCGGACGAGGTGGCCGAGCGGGCCGACGTCGCGTTCACGTGCCTGCCCCACGCCGCGAGCGCCGAGGTCTGTGCCGACCTGCTGTCGCGGGACATGAAAGTGGTCGACCTCAGCGCCGACTACCGGCTGGGCGACGCCGCCACGTACCAGAAGTGGTACGCCCACGAGCACCCCGACGCGGGGCGGCTCGGCGAGACGCCCTACGGCCTGCCCGAGCTGTTCCGCACCCAAATCATCGGCGCGAAGCTGGTCGCCAACCCGGGTTGCTACCCGACGTCGGCGATTCTTGCCCTCGCGCCGCTGCTGCGAGCGGGCCTTGTCGAACGCGACGGGATTGTCATCGACAGCAAGAGTGGCGTCAGCGGCGCCGGTCGCACGCCCAAGCTGCCGTTCCACTACCCCGAGTGCAACGAGAGCTTTAGCGCCTACGGCGTCGGCACGCACCGGCACATGCCGGAGATCGACCGCGTGCTTTCGATGGCGAGCGACCAGTCGGTCGAGGTGCTGTTCACGCCGCATCTGACGCCGATGGACCGCGGCATCCTCAGCACGATCTACGCGACGCCCAAGGGTGACGCCACACCGGAGTCGGTTGTGACGGCTCTGAAAGAAGCGTACGCCGGCGAGCGCTTTGTCTCGATTGTCGATACGCCACCGGCGACCAAGCACGTCGCCCACACCAACCGATGCCATATTTACGCCACGGTGGTCCGCGGCAAGGTGCTGCTCGTGAGCGTCATCGACAACCTGATCAAGGGCGCCTCGGGCGCGGCGGTGCAGAACTTCAACCTGATATGCGGTTTCGACGAGTCCACGGCGCTGATCTAAGAACTCCGGGCGCCGACGCCTGCGGCTCACCCGCCGGCGAGCCGCAGGCGTGAGCGCCCGGAGAGACCCCCCAGAACGGAAACCAAGCCGATGGCGGACAACCAATTCCAGCTCCCTGCGGGGTTCAGCGCGGGCGGCGTCTATAGCGGCGTGAAGTCCGATACGTCGAAGCTCGACCTGGCGCTGGTGGTGAGCGATCGGCCCGCGAGCGCGGTGGGGGTCTACACGCAGAACCTCGTCAAAGCGGCGCCGGTGCAACTCGACCGTGAGCGCACCCCCAGCGACCGGGTGCGGGCGGTCGTCATCAACTCGGGCTGCGCCAACGCCTGCACGGGCCAGCGTGGTCGGCAGGACGCCGAGCGGGTCACGGCCCACGTGGCCGAAGCCCTCAGCGGCGCCGAAGGGGTCGCCCCCGAACAGGTGCTGATGATGTCGACCGGCGTCATTGGCGAGCACCTTTCGATCGACAAGTTGGCGGCCGGGATCCCGCAGGTCGTCGCCGACTTGGGGACCGACGCGCCGGCGGTTGAGCGGGCGTCGCGGGCCATCATGACGACCGACACCGTGCCGAAGGTCCGGTCGCGGACCGTCGAGATCGGCGGCCGGTCGATCACGGTGACCGGGGTCGCCAAGGGCGCCGCGATGATCGGCCCGAACATGGCGACGATGCTGGCGGTGGTGATGACCGACGCCCCCGTGACGCCGGCGGACGCCCAGGCCGCTCTCTCCGACTCGGTCGTCGAGAGTTTCAACTGCATCAGCGTCGACGGCCACATGAGCACCAACGACACGGTGCTCCTGATGGCGAACGGCGCCGCCGGCGGCGAGGCTTTCGAGGGACGCGACCTGGCGTTGTTCCGGGCGACGCTCTTGGAGGTCTGCGAGGACTTGGCGATCGCAATCCCGGCCGACGGCGAGGGCGCCACGCACTTGATCACCGTCGAGGTCCACGGCTGTGCGACACGGGACGACGCGATCCGCATCGGCAAGACGATCGCCGATAGCCCGCTGGTGAAGACGGCGATCACCGGCGCCGACCCCAACTGGGGACGCATCGTCTCGGCGGCCGGCTACGCGGGCGTTCCGTTCGATCCGGAGGAGGTCGCCCTGCTGATCAACGGCATGCTGGTCTACGAGAAGGGGACGCCGGTCGAGTTCGACGAGAAAGCGGTCTCGGACAGCATCGCCGGCAGCCGCGACACGCTGCTGCTGCTCTTGCTCGGCGAAGGCCAAGCGACCGCACGTTTCTGGACGACCGACCTGACGGCCGAGTACGTCCGCCTGAACGCCGACTACCGGACCTAGCGGGTGGATGCCGGATTGAAGGAGTCGGCGGAACGCTCTAACCTGCGTTCCGCTGTCCGAAAATCACGCCCCCAAGTCCGCTTGCCTCTCCTTCAACGCATCCGCCGCGGCGCGACGTTCCTCGGGGCGTTCTTTGTCGTCTCGGTCGTTGGGTACCGGTGGCTGACGGGCTGCACTTGGCTCGACGCGATCTATTTCTTTGTGATCTCCGTTTCGACGGTGGGGTACGGCGAGACCAGCTCGGCGCGCCCCGAGGTGCAGATCTTCACGATCGGCGTCATTGTTTTCGGCGTCGTCGGCGTCGGTTACTTGGTGGCCCTCATCATCCAGTCGATGATCGAGGGGCAAATCGAACACGCTTTGGGGGTCCGTCGGATGGAACACAAGATCGAGCATCTCAAGCGTCACGCGATTGTCTGCGGCTACGGCCGGCTCGGACAGACGATCACGAAGGAATTGCGGCGGCGGAACAAGGCGTTTGTGGTCGTCGATAAGGACCCTGATATTGTCGCCGCGGCGCTCGAGGAAGGCATGCTCGCCATGCTCGGTGACGCCACCGAAGAGGAGACCCTCCTCCAAGCCGGGATCCGCGAAGCCGAGACCATGGTCATCGCCCTCCAGAGCGACGCCGACAACGTGTTTCTGACGCTCACGGCGCGGAATTTGGTGCCGAAGCTGAGGATCATCGCCCGCGGCGAACAGGTGGCCACCGAGAAGAAGCTGCATCAGGCGGGCGCCGATCAGGTCGTGCTGCCGGCCGTGATCGGTGGTCGGCGGATGGCGGCGCTTGTGACGCGTCCCAACGCGGCCGAGATGCTGGAGAACTTCACCAACCACGAGAAGATCGACGTCGATCTCGAAGAGCTGCGTATCCCCGACAGCAGCCCGTTGGTCGGCAAAACGGTCCGCGAGACGGGCTCCCGCCAGCAGCACAACCTGATGATTATCGGCATCCGTCGCGCCGAGGGCTCGATGGTCTTCAACCCCGCGCCGGACGACCGTTTCGAGGTCGACGACACGTTGGTGGTGATGGGCCGGGTCGATGACGTGCACACGTTCCAACGGATGCACCGCCTCGACTGCGACAATCCCCACATTGGTTGAGGCTCATGCGGCCGCCGTTTATCGTGGGGCGAACCTGACGAACGCCCTCCCGGTCCCTGCCGTATGTTCATCTTCCGAGCCGCCGTTTCCCTCGTCGTCCTGCTCTCAATCGCTCAGGCGATGCACGCGGAGCACGTCTGTCGCTACTGCCAAGCGGCCGCCGCGGCTGCCGAAGACTGGTCGAAGAACGCGCCGCAGTACGCCCCCGACCGGGTCGTCGACGTGCGGCACATTAAGATCGATGTCACTCCGGATTTCGCGGCGAAGTCGATCCGGGCCACCACGACCATCGATTTTGCGCCGATCGCTAAACCAACCCGGTTGGTCGAGCTCAACGCCGTGGCTCTGCGTATCGAGAAGGTCTCGGCCAGCCGCCCGCTCGCCGAGCACTCATCGTCCGACGAGCGGCTCCAGCTGCTGTTCGCCGAGCCGATCCCGGCCGGCGAAGTGGTGAGCGTCGCCATCACCTACACGGTCGAGCCGAAGAAGGGCCTCTACTTCCGCACCGCCGACATGGGGTACCCGGCGGGGGAGGACCACCTTTGGACCCAGGGCGAAACCCACGAGGCGCCCCACTGGTTCCCGTGCTTCGACTACCCGAACGAGCGTTCTACGACCGAGGTGATCTGCCACGTCCCCGCAGGGATGACGGTCCTCTCCAACGGCCGACGCGTCGGTGAGGAGGTGGACGATGCTTCCAAGCTTAAGACCGTTCATTGGCTGCAGGACAAGCCGCACGTCAATTACCTCGTCTGCCTTTGTGCGGGCTACTTCCACGGACTGACCGACGAAGCGGCGGGCGTGCCGCTTGGTTTCTACACCCAGCCCGGCTTCGCCAAGGAGGCGGCCGACTCGTTCCAAGACACGGCCAAAATCCTTGAGTTCTACGAGTCCGAGATTGGCGTCGCCTATCCGTGGGACAAGTACGATCAAGTCACGATCCGCGACTACAACTGGGGCGGGATGGAAAACACGAGCCTCACGACCCTCACGCACGAAACGATCTTCGCTGCCGACCAGACCGAGAATATCCGCAGCTCGCAAGGGCTCGACGCTCACGAGTTGGCGCACCAGTGGTTCGGCGACTACGTCACCTGCAAGGACTGGAGCCACCTGTGGCTCAATGAGGGCTTTGCCACCTACTACACGCACCTCTACGCGGGCCACAAAGAAGGGCGCGACGCGCTGCTCTATGGCCTCTGGATCGACGCCCAGACCCGCGTCCTGCCGCCGAGCGAGAAGGACCTGCGGCCAATCGTCCACCGCCGCTACGCCGAGCCGTGGGACCAGTTCGACTTCCGTGCGTACCCCAAGGGGAGTTGGGTGCTGCACATGCTCCGCAGCCGGGTCGGGGACGATTTGTACCGCCAAGCGATCCGCCTCTACCTTGAGCGGCACGCCCTCTCGAGCGTCGTTACCGACGACCTCCGTCAGGCGTTCGAAGAGGTCTCCGGCAAGCCCCTTGATGCGTTCTTCGATCAGTGGGTCTATCACGGCGGCGTCCCCAAGCTGACGGTGTCGCACAAGTGGCTCGCCGACGAGAAGCTGTTGAAAGTCACGGTCGAACAGGAATCGCCAAAAGAGGCCGTCGAGACGCTGCCGTTCACGTTCCCGGTCATGCTGCGGGTTCATGTAGGCGCCGAAGTGATGGATCGGAACGTCGAGGTCACCGACGCCGAGCAGGATTTCTACTTGACGCTTCCGGGCAAGCCCGACGTGGTTCGCTTCGACCCGCTGTACACGGTCCTAGCAGACGTTAAGCACAAGGCGTCGCAGGAGATGCTTGAGAAGCAACTGCAGCTCGCGGGCGACCTCGTCGGTCGGCTACGGGCGGCGGCGGCTTTGGGCGAGAAAGAAAACAAGGAGGCGACGGCCGCCCTAGCCAAGGCGCTGCAGAGCGACGCCTTCTACGGGGTTCGGAACGCCGCGAGCGAAGCCCTCGCCAAACAGGGGACGGCCGCGGCGCTTGACGCCCTGCTCGCCAACCGCGAACAGGACGACGCGCGCGTGCGGCTGCGCGTCGTGAAAGACATCGCCAGCTTCTTCGACGCCAAAGCAGAGGCCGCTCTGCGATCGGTCGCATCGGACGAGAAGAATCCCGACATCGTCGCCGAGGCGCTGCACGGATTGGCCAAGTATCCCGACGACATCGCGGCCGAATCGCTCGTCGCGGCGCTCCAGGGCGATACGTTCCAGAACCAACTCGCCGTCGCCGCGGTGCGGGCGATCGGCCGCCGACGCGACCCGTCGCTGGTCGAGCCGCTTCTCGAGGCGCTGCGGAGCCGCCGCACGGACCTGCCGGGGCGGCGCTACGGCGAGGCGTTGCCAGCCGTTGGCCGACTCGGAAGCGAAGCGGACGACACCACCGCGGTGCGTGAGTTCCTAACCGAACGGCTGCAAGACCCCGTGATTGCGGTCCGATTGGGCGCGATCGAGGCGCTCGGTGAATTGGGCGACCGCCGCGCGCGGCCGCTGCTCAGCGACCTGGCTGAGAAAGCTGGCAAAGAGGCCATCGCTGCCAAAAAGTCGCTCGGGCAACTCGACGCCGAGCGGGTCACGGCGCCGGTGGCCGTAAAGGAGCTGCGGGAACAGATCGACGAGCTACGCGAGCAGCACGAGAATCTCCGGGAAAAATTCGAGCAAACCGACCCACTGTGAATCGGAAGGCGTGGTTACCCCCACCAGCCCGCTTCGCCGTGCCCCCGCGTTCTCACGACGTGAGGGAGGTGGTATCCTACGGGACCCTCCACTAGCGCCGCCCGCCCCTCCGCCCGCCAGTTATGAAGCACTACGACGTCATCTGCATCGGCACCGGCCCCGCAGGTCAGAAGGGCGCGATCCAAGCCGCCAAGCTCGGACGCACCGTCGCGGTGATCGAAAAGAACCCGGTCGTGGGGGGGGCTCAGGTCAACACCGGCACGATCCCCAGCAAGGCCCTCCGCGAAGCGGTCATCACGCTCACCGGCTCCGACAAACGCAACTTGCTCGGCGCCTCGTACCGGGCCAAGAAGGACGTGACGATCGCCGACCTCGTCGGCTTTTCGCAGCAGATCATCCGCCACGAGTGGGAGCTGATCGGCAGCCAGTTCGAGCGGAACCACGTCGATCTGATCTGGGGCGCGGCCAAGTTCATTGGCCCCCACGAGATCGAGGTCGCCACTAAGGACGGGCCCGAGCGGTTTACCGCCGACAAGTTCTTGATCTCGGTCGGCACCAAGCCGGCCCGCCCCGCGGACATCCCCTTCAACGACCAGACGATCGTCACCAGCGACGAGCTGCTCCACCTCGACCACATCCCCCGCACGATGATCGTCGTCGGCGGCGGCGTCATCGGCGCCGAGTAC
Organism: Botrimarina colliarenosi; assembly: GCF_007859955.1. Classification (GTDB taxonomy): domain Bacteria; phylum Planctomycetota; class Planctomycetia; order Pirellulales; family Lacipirellulaceae; genus Botrimarina; species Botrimarina colliarenosi. The sequence goes on along the minus strand of NZ_SJPR01000004.1, from coordinate 98,232 downwards.
GCCTGCATCATGGCGACGCTCGGCGTCCGCGTGACGCTTGTTGAAGGACGGCATCAGGTGCTCGGCTTCCTCGATCAAGAGATCGCCGGCGCGTTCCAGTACTTTATGCGGCAGAAGGGCATCACCCTGCGGCTCGGTGAGAAAGTCGAATCGATCGCCGAGGTCGACGCCGAGCTCGCCGAGATCGGCGGCAACTTCGGCGGCCACGGTAAGCGGCCCGACCGCATCGTCGAGGCGCGACTCGAATCGGGCAAGACGCTCCGCGCCGAGGTGCTGCTCTATTCCGTCGGACGCCAAGGGGTCTGCGGCGCCCTGAATCTCGACGCCGTCGGCATCACCTACGACGACCGCGAACGGCTGAGCGTCAACGAGGCGTACCAGACGAACGTTGAGCATGTGTACGCCGCGGGCGACGTGATCGGCTTCCCGGCCCTCGCCTCGACCAGCATGGAACAGGGCCGCCGCGCCATCTGTCACGCACTCGGCGTCTGCGACGTGCGGAACTACAACACCGCGCTGTTCCCCTACGGCATCTACGCGGTGCCCGAGATCTCGATGGTCGGCAAGACCGAAGAGCAGCTCACCGACGAAGGGATCCCCTACGAGACCGGCATCGCGCACTACCGCGAGATCGCCCGGGCGAAGCTCTTAGGCGACGAACTCGGCATGATGAAGATGCTGATCCACCAAGAAACGCACCACATCTTGGGAGTCCACATTATCGGCGCCGAGGCGACCGAGCTGGTCCATATCGGACAAGCGGTGATGGCGCTGGGTGGCACGGTCGAATTCTTCATCGACAACGTGTTTAATTTCCCGACGCTCGCCGAGTGCTACAAAGTGGCGGCTTACAACGGGTTGAATAAGCTCAATCACGTTTGAGCGTCGGCTGAGGCGAAGTCGGAAAGTCCGGGTTGCAGCCTATGAGCGTCGTCCCGCAAATCGGGCGATTTTTTAGGCGCTACGCCGGATCGTGACCTAGTTTTGGATTAGAGAGTCGGTTCGCCAGACCTCTGCCTCGTCACGCCCCCCTTTTCTTCTTGCCGCGTACTTCGCGGCCAACCTCTCCATGAGGAGCCGGCTATGTCCGTGCAAAGTCTCGTCCGCCCCGTCATGGGGGCAATCCTGCTTGTTGGCCTGGCAATGCCCGCCACCGCAACCGACAGGAACCCGCAGTCGACGTTTACGGTGTTCGGCATGCCGATCACCGCCAAGACTCAGGTCACCGGATCGGACAGCCGCTCGGCGGCGTTCAACAACGAAATCCTTCCGGGCGCCCGCGCCCTGGTCGCGGCCAATCTGCGCGAGGGCGTCGAGTTCCTCGCCGCCGGCGTAACACGCCTCGACGAGGACCGACTGTACTTGCTGAACGACAGCGACCGGCCGGTCCGGGTTTACTACGTGGCGGAGGGCGCCGGCTACCGCAACACGCTTGGCTTCTCGACCGCCATGGCCGGTTCACTGGTCAACGGCCAGCGTAAGATCATCTTCCCGGACGTTTCGGACGGCACCATCGGCGGTCCCCGCATGCTGGACCCGGGGGATTGGGTCGAGCTCGGCGACTACCCGCGGGGAACGTCGTTCGAGTTCTTCATTGTCCGCGACGCGGTGAACGGCGGCCGCGACATCTTCACCAACCGCGACGCCTCGAACCCCGACGGGTTGCAGCACTTGGCCGCTTGGCTCCTGGGCGACCGGTACGTGCTGCTTGGCTTTGAAGACCTCATGAACGGCGGCGACCTCGACTACAACGACGTCGTGTTCGTTGTCGACTTGAGCCCCGACCTCGGCCAGGGCCCGCTGGCGATCCTTCCCCGCTGAACGCCAACTGTGCCGCTCCGTTGGAGGGTCTCATCATGCCAATCTCAAGAAAACGCCGAGCCGCCCGTGGCCGTCTTGGACGACGGCTCGGCGTCGAGATTGTCGAGCTCGCTTTCGCGTTGCCAGTGATGGTCGTGATCGTCTTCGGCGTGCTCGAGACCTGCGAGCTGCTGTTCTTGAAGCAGTCACTCGCGGTCGCCGCCTACGAGACGGGCCGGGTCGCGGCCCGGCCCGAGGCGACAACCGCCGCGGCAGTCAACCGCTTTCAACAGATCGCCACCGCCCGCCGCGTGGCCAACGGCACGATCACGATCACTCCCGCCGAACTGAGTAGCGCTGTGGTGGGTGACACGATCCGCATCACCGTCGCCGCCCCGGTTTCAAACAACAACACCACGAGTCTCGTGCTGTCGAGCGTTCCCGACGTCGTGGAGACGGTCGTCGTTCTCAGAGAATAAACCCCTTTTTCCGACTCCGCTCCGACGCCCTCCGTGCGTCCTCCCCCCAGGGGAAACCGGCTATGAACACGCTCGCTCTGATCCGCCGACGCCATCGCCGCCACGACCGCCGTGGCGCCACCCTGGTGTTGATCGCCGTGATGTCGACCACCCTCGTGAGCCTTGGCGCACTGGTCATCAACTGGTCGTACATTGAGCTCACGAACACGCAGCTCCGCTCGGCAAGCGACGCCGCCGCCAAAGCGGCCGCCGTCACCCTGAGCCAGGCGCAGTCGGAGGCGGACGCCCGACAAGCGGCCCGCACGGTCGCTTCCCAGTACCGCATTGGCGGACTCACCCTCAACCTGTCGGACGACGACATCGAGTTCGGAAACGGCCAGCCCAACGGGACGGGGGGATACGCCTTTACCGCGGGTGAGCAGCCGCTCAACTGCGCCCGGGTCGTGGCCCGTTGCGGGCCGAACTCGGCGACCGCCAGCGTGCCGGTCCTGTTCGCCAACCTGCTGCCGGACGACGCCTTCAATCTCAGCAAGGAGGCCATCGCCGGCCGCTTCGACCATGACGTCTGTGTGGTGGTGGACCGTTCGGCGTCGATGGCTTGGGACCTCACCGGGACCGACTTTAGTTACCCCGAGGAGTACAACAATGACTCGACGCTGCAAAACTACTTCCGCCCCCCCCACCCCACGGGGAGCCGCTGGGCGAAGCTTATCGAGGCGCTCGAGGTCTTCCGTGACGTTGTCGACCGCCGCGACCTGAACGCCAAGATTGGGCTAGTCTCGTACTCCAGCGACTACACGTTCGGCTTCTACCAGTCGAGTAAAGCCACTCGCGACCAACTTCTCGACGCCAACAACAATCTCTTTGTCGACGCCGCGTACGCCATCAGCCAAGAGCCTATTATCGGCGATACGAACATCGCCGCTGGGATCAATAACGGCCGCGCTGTCTTGCTCCGGTCCGAAGGTCGGATGACGGCGAATCGGACCATGATTCTGCTCAGCGACGGCCGCAAGACCGAAGGGGGCAATCCCGTCACCCGCGCGGCCGTCGCCGCCGAAAGCCGGATCACGGTGCACACGATCTCGTTTGGCGACGGCGCCGATCAGGACGCGATGGAGCAGATCGCCCAAGCGGCCGGCGGCAACCACTACCACGCCGCCACCGCCGCCGAACTCGACGCGGCCTTCGAGCAAATCGCTCGAGAACTCCCCGCCGTGTTGATCCACTGAGTCGTCTCTCAGCGTCACCCCCCCGCAGAGACGTAAGGAACTTTCCCGGTGCGATCCCCACCCACTAACCGCCGCCGCTTCCGCCGTCTCGGTTCGCGTAGGCTGCTTCGCGCCGGCGTCGTGACGGTTGAGTTCGCCATCTGCGCGCCGATCGTCTTCTTTTTCTTCCTGTCGATGATTGAGGTTTCGCGTTTTCATGTGCTGCGGCACTCGCTTGACCAGGCGGTCTATCTTGGCGCCCGTGTCGGCATCGTGCCGGGGGCGACCGCCGCGGAAGTCGATCAGGCGGTCCGCGACCGGCTCGCCTTGGCCGGCGTCATCGACCCGACGGTCACGATCACGCCAAGCGTTCTCAACTCAGCGACGACGACCGTCACGGTCCGCGTCGAGGCGCCGTATGAGGAGAACAGCTGGACGCTTCCCAAGTTGTTCAGCGATATCGACGTCATCGCCGAGATGACGCTCGACCACGAGAACGTGGCGTTTAATTAGGGAGGGACGAGGGGTTAAGGGACGGGGGACGAGGGAAATACTGTGATGCGAAGCGTCGTCTGCCCCTCGTCCCCCGTCCCTCAACCCCTCAATCCTTCTCGTTCACCCCTCGGCAACGGCGTAAGCCGTCGCGTGGCTCCGGCAATGGCTGATCGTGAGGTGGATGCGCTCGATTCCCGAGCGCTCCAGCACGTCGCGGGCGCCTCCGTAGAGCCGTACCTGCGGCACGCCCGCGGCGCTGTTGCGCACCTCGACGTCGCGCCAAGAGATGCCACGCACCCAGCCGGTCCCCAAGGCCTTGAGGACCGCTTCCTTGGCGGCCCAGCGACCGGCGTAGTGCTGGGTCGCCGCTTTGCGGCTCGCACAGTAGTCGATCTCGTGCTCGGTATAGACCCGGCCGATAAACAGCTCCCCATGCCGCTCGATCATCTTCGCGATCCGCAGCACCTCGATAATGTCGGCGCCGATGCCGAGGATGGCCATGGGGAGTGAAGTGGGCAGTGGGCAGTGGGCAGTGGGCAGGATGGCGGTGGATGAGCGAGCACAGCGAGCCGCTGTCCCCCTCCCTTCCAGGGAGGGGCTAGGGGAGGGTCGGCGCTCTCCGTTGCGTCACGGCTGTTTGGTTAGTGTGGTAGACAATCGAATCGGTACACCTGGCGCTCCACCGATTGATACGTGTCACCCTCCCCTAACCCCTCCCTAAAAGGGAGGGGGGACTGAAGGCCGATAACTTTGTCGACTCACTACCTGCTGCCCACCGCCCACTTTATTCAAGCCCGCAGGGCCTGCTCAAGGTCTCCGATCAGGTCGGCCGCGTCCTCGATGCCGCACGCCAAGCGGATCATGTTGTCGGGGATGCCGAACGCCTTGCGCTCTTCGGGGGTCCGCTGGTAGTAACTCATCACCAGGGGCTGCTCGATCAGCGACTCGACGCCTCCGAGGCTCGGGGCGATCCGGCAGACCTTGGAGCGATCGACCACGTCGGCCGTGGCACGCCAATCGGCGTCCTTGACGAGGAACGTCACCAAGCCGCCGAAGCCGCGCATGTACTTCTTGGCGTGGGCGTGGTCGCGGTGCGACTCGAGGCCCGGGTAGTAGACCTTTTCGACCCGCGGGTGGGCTTCGAGGAAACGAGCCACGGCGAGGCCGTTCTCGTTGTGCCGCTGCATCCGCAGCTCAAACGTCTTCAGGCCGCGCTGCAGCAGGTAGATGGCGTGGGGCTGGTTGATCGCGCCCATGATCCCGCGTAGCTCGCGGACCTGGGCCAGCTGGTCCTCCGACCCGGCGATCGAACCGGCGAGCAGGTCGTTGTGCCCCCCCAGGTACTTCGTGCAGCTGTGCAGCACGTAATCGACGCCAGCGTCGATTGGCCGCAAATTGTAGGGCGTCGCCAAGGTCGCGTCGATCAGCGTCTCGATCCCGTTGCGGCGGCCGATCTCGGCGAACTTCTCGAGGTCGATGCAGCTCTGGTGCGGGTTGGTCGGCGACTCGCTGACGAGCATCCGCGTCTTGGGGGTGATCGCCGCTTCGATCGCCGCGTAGTCGCCGGTCTTGACGGTGATCGTCTCGACGCCGAAACGGGAGAGGTGCTCGCGACAGAACTGCCGGCTGCGGTGGTAGCACTCGTCGGTGAAGACAACGTTGTCCCCTTGGCCGAGCTTGGCCATCAGCACGCCCACCAGCGCCGCCATGCCGCTGGCGAACAGCACCGCCGACTCGGCGCCCTCGAGGGCGGCCAGTTTCTTCTCGACGACCTTTTCGCCCGGGTTGCCGTAGCGGCCATACTCCTCGCGGCTCTGCTCTTTCTCGATGTAGTCAATCACCGACTGCGTGTCGGGAAAGGTGTACGTCGAGGCGCAGAAGATCGCGTCAGTGACGGCGTCGCCCGGCTTCTGGCGGGCCTCGCCGGCGTGGACAGCGAGCGTCCCCTGTCCGCATCCCGCTGCCGGCTTTCCGGACGTCGGGGCGGGGCTCTTTTCGGATTCCATCACGGCGTCGAGCGAAGGCATGGTTCGCATCGTCCTGCAAGCGTTCTTGCCGCGGCGGCGGGCCCTTCAATGCAAAGGGCGCACAAAAAAAACCGCCTATCGGCCATCGGGGACCGGGCGGTGCAGGCGTGCGAATCTAAAGAACGCGGCTCACTGGCGATGCCCGACGAAAGGCGTCCCCAGCGCTCCAGCGAAGGCTCTTTAGCAGCACGGCTGCAAGCGGCCACAAATCCCGTCTCCCTGACCGTAGCAACCGCGGGGCCGCGGGGCAAGCGGCGGGGGTGGGCGGTTACGGGTTTTCACCTGATAGAGCGGTGGGATAAGCCGGCTAGTTAATTTGCACCACGCGTACAGCTCGAGCCGCGCACGGAGTAAGCGGAGCGGTCCGCAGCAAAACTCCACTTACTCCGTGCGTGGCTCGATGACGTTTTTCAAGCGAGCCGGGAAGCGTCAGCTCCCGGAGGCCCCGCCGCACCGTTTCTCCGCCCCGCGTCCACCGCCCCTCCCCCGCTAAAACCCGCCGAATCCGCGGCGCCGGGCCCCCCGAGCGGGGTTTCAACCTCGGGGGACTGGTCCTTTGCGCCGGAGGTCCGTCTGGCGACTAGGATTAAGGGTCGCCCCCGGCCCCTGTACCTCTCTGCGAATCCAATGCCGCTCTGCCTGCGATTCTCGTTCCGACGCACCGCCAGACGGGCCGCCAGCCTGGTTTTGGCTCTGGCCGCGGTCGTGGCCGCGCTGCCCGCCGGGGCGGCCGAGACCGAGATCGTCGGCCTGCTGGCCGTGGCGATCGAGCCGGACGTCGCCAAGCAGCTGGGGCTCTCGGACGAATTGCTGGGCCGCCTCCAGTCGCTCGCCGACGACCGCGAAATGAAAGGCATGTCGCGGGCCATGAAGGTCGCCCGGTTGCCGCGCGAGGAGCAGGTCGCCCAGCTCGCCGACTTCCGGGCCGAGAGCGAGCAGTTGGCGCTGGCGATGCTCGACGAGAAGCAAGCGGCCAAGCTGCGCGAGATCGCGACGGCGCGCGACGACGCGGCGCTCAAGCCGGTGGAGTCCACCGCGGAGGTCGCTGAGGACGCGGAGATGTCGACCGCCGAGGTAGACGCTACCGAGGCAGAACCATCTGCTGAAGAAGCGACATCGCAGCCCTCGCCGACAAGGGCGGTGTCGAATCCGCAGCCCCCGCCGGCGGCTACGCCCAGCGACGGCAAGCTCTCATTCAATTTCAAGCAGCAGCCGTGGGCCGACGTGATCCGCTGGTTCGCCGATCAGGCGGGGCTGTCGCTCATCGTCGATCAGGCGCCCCCCGGGTCGCTCACCTACCGCGACGACCGCCGCTACTCGCCCGCCGAAGCGCTCGATGTGCTCAATGGCGTGCTGCTGACCAAGGGCTACACGCTGGTCCGCAAGGACCGGATGCTGCTGGTGATCGACCTTGAGCAGGACGTGATTCCGCCGAACGTCGTCACCGACGTGCCGCTCGCTCAGCTCGACCAACGGGGCGAGTACGAGCTGGTGCGCGTGTTGGTGGAGCTCGGCGATGTCGATGTAACCGCGGCGGCCGACTCGCTGCTGCGGCTCGCCGGGCCGCAGGGCGCCGTGGTCGTCCTCCCCGAAGCGCAGATGCTGCAGATCACCGAGACCGCCGGCCGCATCCGGACGATGCTCGCCGTCGTCGAAGCGATGAAGCGGGCCGCGACGCCCCTGACCAGCATCGAGGCGCAGCTACGCAGCTATCCGCTCGGCGGGGCCGACGCGACGACGACGCTCACCGTGCTCCAGACCTTGTTGGAAGGATCCCCCACAGCGCGGCTGGCTGTCGACCAACAGACCGGCAGCTTGATCGCCCTCGCCACGCCCGCGGAGCACGACGCGATCCAACAAACCCTCCAGAAGCTGCAGACCGATGGCCGCCGCGTTGACGTGATTCCGGTGAAGGAGGTCGATCCGCTGACCGCCGCGGCGTTGGTCGATCGGCTCTTCAACCCGGGCGCCACGGGCGACGACAAGAAACGCGACCCCAACGCGCCGGTCGTCGAGGCGGACCGTTACTCCGACGCCCTGCTGGTCCGCGGCACGGCCGACCAGGTGCGGCAGATCCGCGAGTTGGTCGAGCAGCTCGACGCTCCCGACCCGGCGATGGCGGTTGGCGCCCGTGGCCCGGTGCGGACGCTCCCGGTCTCGGGGGCCGAGCTCCAGCGGGCGCTCGAGCAGATCGAGACCCTCTGGCCGACCATGCGATCGAACCCCTTGCGGATGACGAATCCCGGACAAGCGATCCCCAGCTTCCGACCCGGCGCAGAGGTGGAACGCGAGCAACTGGAGGGGGATGACCCGCTCGATAGGCTCTACGGCGACCCCGAAGCGCCGCCGAGGCGGACGACCGCGGCGCCGACTCAATCGCCGTTCCGCTTCGCCAATCAGCCGACCGACGACGAGTCGACGACCGACGCGATCGATCCGATCTACATTTCGCCGGGCGTCGGCTCGACGGTGATCGCCAGCCGCGACACCGAGGCGCTCGACGCCCTAGAGAGCCTGCTCGGGTCGGTGCTTGGCATGAGCGACACGGGTGGGCGTGACTACGCCGTCTTTTACTTGAAGTTTGCCGACGCGACGACCGCTGCGGCGTTGCTCAACACCATCTTCGGCGGGGAGGGGGGTGGCGGCGGCGGGAGCCTGATGGGCGACCTCGCTGGCGCGGCGCTGGGTGGCGGGGCGGGCGGCGATCTGGTGGGCGATTTGCTTGGCATGGGGGGCGGTAGCGACGCCGTCGGCTTTAGCTCGGTGTCGGTCGATATCGTCCCCGACGTACGGCTCAACGCCCTCTATGTCTCCGCGACGCCGGCCGACGTACAGACCGTCAACCGGCTACTCCGCGTCATCGACCAGCCACGCGGCCCCGACCGGGTCGAGTCGGTTGGCGTGCCACGGCTGATCACCGTCTACAACACCGACGTCGCCGAGATCGCGACGGTCGTCAAGCAAGTCTTCGAGGACCGCATCGGGTCCGGGGCGGGAGGCGGCGGCCAGCCAAGCCCGGAAGAGTTTCTCCGCGCCTTGCAGGGAGGCCAGAAGGGGGCCAACGAGCAGAAGCCCGAGCAAATGACGATCGGCATCGACGAACGGAGCAATTCCTTAGTGGTCCGGTCGTCCGAACCCCTCTTTGAAGAGGTAAAGAAGCTTGTCGAGCAACTCGACCGTGCGGGGGTTGAGCGCCCTGTGTCGACGCGCGTCGTCTCGCTCCGCAACACCGGGAGTGCCGCCCTGAAAGAGACGCTCGTCTCCTTGCTCGGCGACAAGGCAGTCCTCAGCGGCGACGCGCCAACATCCGCCGCCAACAGCAACCAGCCCAACCAGAACGGCGGCCAACGGGGACAGAACAACGACAATAACAACGACTCCGAGCGGCAACGGCGGGAGATTCAGCAACGCATCGAAGGCTTCCGCAACATGCAGCGGATGTTCGAACGGATGCAGGGAGGCGGCGGCCGAGGCGGCCGAGGCGGTGGTGGTGGCGGTGGGCCTCCCGGCGGTGGCGGAGGACGCGGCCGTTAGCTTACGGGCATCCCCCTCCCTGATAGGGAGGGGCTAGGGGAGGGTCAGCGTTCTCCGCTACACCTCGCCCGCTTGGCTCATTGAGCCGGGATGACCATGAAGCCAAGATCGGTACACAGACTGGCCCTCCAATCGACGCCGATCACACTCCCCTAACCCCTCCCTAAAAGGGAGGGGGATAAGGAAGCTCAGCGAGCGGACTCCAACGCCTCGTCGGCCGTGATCAAGCCGTCGCCGTTCGCATCTTTTGACGTGAAGTCGCGGACGGTGGAGCTGTTCCAAGAGCGGCTCCATTCGTGCATCGCGACCTGCCCGTCGCCGTCCTTGTCGCGCTGGGCGAACCAGCTGGGCAGGCCATCGGGCAGCTTTTCGGTCGCGGTCTGGAGGCGGTAGGTGCGGAGGTCGCCGCCGGCGGTGGAGACGCTAGTTGCCTGCTTCTCGCGGCGTTTCTGCATGACCCGGGCGACGAGTTCGTCGTAGGTGATCCGTTTGTCGTTGTTGGCGTCCGCCTTGCCGGGGTCGCCGCTTATCTTGCTCCACTCGTCCTCCGACAGCACTCGGTCGCCGTCGAGGTCGTACTTGGTGAGCAGCCCGCGGGCGTACGCGCGGTCGCGCTCGCTCGACGGACTGGCGGTCGATGCTGCAGCCGTCGTGGAAGCGAATCCGCGAGCTTTTTGAACCGCTTTAGGGGCGCCAAAACTGAGCGGACCGCTCGCCGCCGCACTTGCCGGTTCGGGCGCGGGTTGTCGGCGGTCATCCCGACGGTCGGCGCCTTGCTCCTCCCGCGAACGGTCACGGCCCCGCCGTCGGCCGCGGTCGGACCCCCGCTCTTGGCCGTCGGCGAGGTTCGGCGTCGCCAAGACCTGCAGCATAACAAGACAGCCCAGTAACGCGGCGGCCCAAGACTTCGCCATCCGGGGCGCCGCTGCACCGACTTCTCGGCAAGCGGTGGTCGTGAGGGCTTCTTGGCGGTTCATAGAGCCAGGCGGTCGGTTGGGGGCGTCGCTGCGAGCGGAGGGGGTCACTACATTCTAACCAGCCAACCGCCCCGAGGGTTCCGCCCAATGCCAGCGTCTGAAACCGCCGAACGGACCCTCGTCGCCGAGGTGATCGCCATCGGCGACGAGCTCACCACCGGCCAACGGCTCGACACGAACACCCAGTGGCTCGCCCAGCGGCTGACCGACGCCGGGCTGCTGGTCCGCTACCACACGACGGTCGCCGACGACCTGCAGGCCAATATTGAGGTTTTCCAGGCCGCGGCCGCCCGGGCCAACGTGGTCGTCGCCACCGGCGGGCTGGGGCCGACAGCCGACGATTTGACGCGGGACGCGATGGCCGCCGCCGCGGGGGTCCCGCTGATCAATGACCCCGACCTGGCCGCCCATATCGAGTCGATCTTCACCTCCCGCGGTCGGGTGATGCCGCCACAGAACTTGCGTCAGGCCCAGCTGCCAGAGCACGCCCGGCCGATCCCCAACCCGGGGGGCACGGCGCCGGGCGTCGATCAGACGGTCGGCGGCTGCCGGCTCTTCGCCCTGCCCGGGGTGCCGGCCGAGATGCACGATATGTGGGCCGCCACGGTCGCCCCGGCGATCACCGCGATGACGGGCCGCACCCGCGTCACCCGCCACTGGTTGGTGAAGTGCTTCGGCGCGGGGGAGAGCACCGTCGAGGGGATGCTCGGCGGATTGATCGCCCGCGGCCGCGAGCCGCTCGTGGGCATCACCGCCAGCCAGGCGACGATCACGCTCCGCGTCACGGCGAGCGGCGAGACCGATGCCGACTGCTACGCCGCGATGGCCCCCACGCTCGACGAGATCCGCACCAAGCTGGGCGAGCTCGTCTATGCCGAGCAGCCCGGCGGCGAGGAGGAGATCGAGCTCCACCAAGTCGTCGTCGAGCTGCTCCGAGAACGAGGCCAGACGCTGGGCGTCTCGGAGGAGGAACCCCAAGGCTTGTTGGCTCAATGGCTCGCGTCGGCCGATGTCGGTGGCGAGGTCGGTGGCGTCATCGTCACCGACGCCTCCGCATCCGGGGCGACGGGCAGCCTCGCGGATTACTTGATAGCGGTCAAAGCGGGCCTTGATGGCTCGGTCCCCGTCGCTGTCCAGACGCCCGCCGGCAGCGTCAGCAAGGACATCCTCCTCATCGGCCACCCGTCGATCCACCGAGCGCTAGTGGCGAAGCACGCGCTCAACCTGCTTCGCCTCGAGCTCTTGAAGCAGAGCTAATTAATGTCTTATGCAGAAATACCGAGCTATCGAAATCTTCGCACCTTTGCGCCTTGGCGTGAGCTTCAACTGGTTTAATTCATCTCACGCCAAGACGCGAAGGCGCTAAGAAAGAAAGCAATCCACCATCCTCCGCGTCTCTGCGCGAAATCAACCATGCCGACCCTCCGAATCGCCGCCGCCGCGCTGAACCAGACGCCGATCGACTGGGAAGCAAACCTCAGTCGCACCGTCGCGGCGATCGACGCGGCGCGCGACGCCGGCGCCCGGCTCGTCTGCCTGCCCGAGCTTTGCCTAAGTGGCTACGGCTGCGAGGACCTGTACTTCGCCAAGCATGTCCGCGAGCGGGCGCTAGGGTCGCTGCAAGAGCTGGCGCCGCAAACGAAGGGGATCGCCGTCACGGTTGGCCTGCCGCTCGAAATCGACGGGGTGCTCCGCAACGCCGAGGCGATGCTGATCGATGGCCGGCTGGTCGGCTTTGCGCTGAAGCAGCACCTGGCGAATGACGGCATCCACTACGAGGCGCGCTGGTTCACGCCTTGGCCCGCCGGCCAGCAAACCACCGTTGAAGTCGATGGCGAATCCATTCCCGCCGGCGAACTGGTCTTTGACTTCGATGGCGTCGGCCTGGGGATCGAGATCTGCCGCGACGCGTGGGTCGGCTCGGAGCGGCCCGCCTCCCGCTACGCCGAGCGCGGCGTTTCGGTGTTGCTCAATCCCTCGGCGAGCCACTTCGCGTTCGGCAAGCAGGCGATCCGCGACGGCCACGCGCTGCTCGGTGCGAAGCTCGTCAACGGTCTGTTCGTCTACACCAACCTGCTCGGCAACGAGTCGGGCCGGGCGATCTTCGACGGGGGCGTCTTCTTCACTAGGGCGACGGCTGCCGGCCCCGAGTTGCTGGCGGGGACTGAGCCCTTCTCGTGCCGCGACTACGTGCTGAGCCTGATCGACGCCGAGGTCGACGCCCGGCCCGGCGCCGGGCGCGTCGAAACGGGCTGGTCCTTGATGGCGCCGGCCGACCAACGCGACGACACGAAGCCTGTATTGCGTGGTGAACGCCTCTCAAAGTTTGAGGAGTTCAGCCGCGCTGTCTCGCTGGGCCTGCTCGATTACCTTCGCAAGAGCGGCGCGCGGGGGTTTGTTCTGTCGCTCAGCGGCGGCGCCGACTCGGCAGCGTGTGCGGTGCTGGTTTGGCTGGTGGCGAAGCGCGTGATTGGCGAGGTTGGCGTCGGCGGCCTGGCGGAACGCTTGCCGAAGACACCCGGCCTTACCGAAGCAACCGAAGCCCGCTCCGCGGTCCGCCATCTATTAACAACGGCCTACCAAGGAACCAAGAACTCGTCCGACGTGACCCGCGACGCCGCCGCCGCCATAGCCGAGGCGGTCGGCGCCGAGCATCACGCCTGGACGATTGACACGCTCGTGGCTGATTACGTCGGCCTCGCCGAGACCGCGCTCGGCCGCGATCTGACGTGGGAGACCGACGACATCGCCCTGCAAAACATCCAAGCCCGCGTCCGCGCGCCGGGGGTTTGGCTCTTGGCGAATCTCAAAAACGCCTTGCTCGTGACGACCGGCAACCGCAGCGAGGCGTCGGTCGGCTACGCCACGATGGACGGCGACACGGCCGGCGGCCTGGCGCCGATCGCCGGCATCGACAAAGCGTTCTTGCGGGAATGGCTCCGCTGGATGGAGACCGAGGGGCCTGCCGGGATCGGCCCGCTGCCGGATCTCGCTTGCATCAACGCCCAGCAGCCGACCGCCGAATTACGGCCGCTCGACACGCACCAGACCGACGAGGCGGACCTGATGCCGTACCCGGTGCTCGACGCGATCGAGCGGTCGATGATCGCCCACCTCGAGCCGCGTGACGAGACGCTCCGCCGCCTCGGCGAGGCGTTCCCGCAGTACGAAACGGCGCAGCTCGTCACCTGGACCGACCGCTTCTGGCGGCTGTGGCGCGCGAGCCAATGGAAACGCGAACGCCTGGCGCCCGGCTTCCACCTCGACACGCACAACGTCGATTCGCGGACGTGGCGCCGCTGGCCGATTTTGAGCGGCGAGGGTTGAACTGTGTGCAGAGCGGGGGCCGCTGCCCTCCGGGAACTGACGTTTCCCGGCTCTCTGCAAGTGCGTGTACCTGAGAGCCGGGAAACGTCAGTTCCCCGAGTTGCGAGACGTCTCTATCCCGCCGACCCATCGGGACTGGCGAGGACGACCGTATATCCGTCGGGGTCGCGTATCCAGAACTCCCAGTGGTTTGGGCCGCCGTCGCCCGATGACGGGTTACGGTGTCGAGGCAAGACGACCTCGGCGCCTAACTCCTCCGCGCGGACTTGAGCCGCGTCGAAGTCGTCCATTTCAAACCACAGAAGCACGCCGTTGCCGTACGGCTTGTCGTCGCGGTCGCCGATCGGCCCGTGGTGGCGGTCTTCTTCGAAGTGATGCAGCTGCATGACGATACGGCCATGATCGACCAGCCGTTCGTACTCGGGCCCGCCGTGCCCGCTCTGGCAGCCGAGCAACTTCTGGTACCAGCGGCTACTCGCTTCGACATCGGTGACCGCGATCAAGGGTTGGGGACGCATGTCGGCGACCTCGTGTGATCGTGATGGGTTTCCTAACTAGCCTAATGCCGTCGCCGTCAACCGCCAGCAGCGGTGGATCCGTTGATTCCGGAAATCCTCCGGCACGGTCTGTTTGCTGATCTCGCGCACCGAGTAGCCGGCCAGCGCCGTCTCGTCGAGCTTGAAGCGGCGGAAGTTGGTGCTGAAGTAAACGACGCCGTCGTCGGCGAGGCGTTTGCGGATCGCGGTCAGCAGCGGGACGGCGTCGCGCTGCACGTCCCAGTCGTCGTCGAGCCGCTTGCTGTTGGAGAAGGTCGGCGGATCGACCACCACGAGGTCGAACATCGGCGTCCGCGGCAGCCCGTCGATGTACGCCCGGCTGTCGGCGCGGTGGAGGTAGTGCGTCGGGCCGGCCTCGAAGCCGTTCAGCCGCAGGTTTTCGGCGGCCCAATCGAGGTAGGTTTGTGAGAGGTCCACGGTCGTGGTCGATGTGGCGCCCCCCGCAGCGGCGTAGGCCGTGAATGACCCGGTGTAGGCGAACAGGTTAAGCATCCGCTTGCCGGCGGCCCCGTCGCGGACCATGCCGCGCGTGACGCGGTGGTCGAGGAAGAGGCCCGTGTCGAGATAGTCGGAAAGATTGACGCGGAACCGTAGGCCCCCCTCATTGACGACGCGGAAGGCGCCCTCGTCGGCAACGCGCTCGTACTGGGCGTCGCCTCGCTGACGCTCGCGTTTGCGGAGAAACACCTCTTTGCGGGGGATTTCGAGCGTCTTGGCGATGGTCCGCACCATCAGGTCGAGCCAGTCGGCGTGTTCGGCGGGGGTCCGTTCGTGCGGCCGTTCGTACTCGGCGACGACGATCGCGTCTTCGTAGCGGTCGACGGCGAGCGGCACTTCGGGGATGTCGCGGTCGTAGAGTCGGTAGCAGGTGATCTCCCGCTTGGTGGGCCACTTCCGCAAATGCCTTGCCCGCTTGGCCAGCCGGGCGGCGAACTCGGTTGCTTGCCGATCGGCTTCGGGCCGGAGGCCGCCGAACGCCTGCGGCGCTCGTGGCGGTGAGGCTTGAGGCCTGAGGCTTGAGGACTCAGTTGAGGACTCAGTTGGCGACTCAGTTGGCGACTCCGCCGCCTCTCCTTCGTCGTTTGCGTTGACGGTCTCATCCCGCTGGGCTGCCGGCTTCGACTCGTCCCTCGTCCCCCGTCCCCCGTCCCTCGGCTTCCTCGGTCCGTGGAACTCATAGAACGTGCACTCGATGCGGCCGTTGTAGAGTTTGCGGCGTTTGGAAGCGCCTTGTCCGACCAAACCCTCGAACTCGCGGCCGGCGGCAATGATGTAGTGCGACCACGACTTCAGCCGCCGCAGGACGCTCGGCATCGATCGGTAGAGTTGCTCGACCTCTTCGCGCTCGCCGATGCGTTCGCCGTAGGGTGGGTTGGTGATCAGGCAGCCGTAGTCGCGCTTGCTCGAGAGGTCGGCGAAGTCACGGATCTGGAAATGGATGTCATCGACGACCCCGGCCGCCGCCGCGCTGCGGCGGGCGATCTTGAGGGCGTCTTCGCTGACGTCGGTCGCCGACAGGCGTTCTTCGAGCGGCGGCTTAACGCGGCGTTCGGCAGCGGCGCGGGTGGTTGTCCAGTCGTCGCCGGCGAGTCGGGGCCACAACTCGCAGGCGAAACGGCGGTTGAGCCCGGGGGCGATGTCGCGGCCGATCATCGCCGCCTCGATCGCGATGGTGCCCGACCCGCAGAACGGGTCCCAGAACGGCCGGTCGGGGCGCCAACGGCTGAACCGGACCATCGCCGCGGCGAGCGTCTCGCGGAGCGGCGCCTCGCTCACCAAAGGTCGGTAGCCGCGCTTGTGGAGTCCGACGCCCGTCGTGTCCAAGTAGAGCGACGCCTCGTCATTGGCGATGGCGACTTCGATCGCGTAGTCGCCATTCGTCTCGGGAAGCTCCTCGACGCCGTGCCCCGCGCGAAGGGCTTCGACGACCGCTTTCTTGACGATCCGCTGGCACGCCGGGACGCTTGTCAGCAGCGACTTGTACGACTTGCCGCGGACCGGGAACTGGCCGTCGGCGGGGATCCATTCGGCCCACGGCGCCTCGCGCGCCAGGTCGAACAACAGTCCGAAATCATTGGCGGGGCCAATCGCCATGCGGATCAGCACACGCTCGGCGCAGCGGAGCCAGAGGTTGGCGTCGCGGATCGCCTG
Organism: Botrimarina colliarenosi; assembly: GCF_007859955.1. Lineage (GTDB taxonomy): Bacteria > Planctomycetota > Planctomycetia > Pirellulales > Lacipirellulaceae > Botrimarina > Botrimarina colliarenosi. The sequence continues at coordinate 81,674 of NZ_SJPR01000004.1, read as the reverse complement.
CTCTCCGCCGTGAAACAGCACCCGGCCGGGGCTCGCGATCCGCGCCGGGTAGCCGAGCGCCTCGAGCTCGAAGCGCACCTCGGCCTCGAGGCCGAAGGCGGCGGTCGCGATCAAATCAAAGTCAGCCAACGCCCGCTCCGCGTTAGTGCGACACGGCCCGCTCGAGGGCGGCGTCGGCGGTGGCGTGGGCCGGCGTGCCGTGGGCCGGTTGGGGGGCGGAAGACGCCGCGTCGGCGCCCGGGAGGCTGAAGACTTCCTGGAGGGCGCCCTCCAGCCGTCGCCACCGCGCGGTCACGTCCCGCTTGTCGCTGTAGCGGAAGCGGGCGACGTTATCGTCTTCGACGCGGTAATGCAGGACGGTCGACTCGATGTCGTGCCGCGACAACGCGTCGTAGACGCGGTGGACATGGCGGGCGTGGTCGTCGATGAAGACGACCGCCTTGGGCGGGTGGTCGGCGTGCTTTAGGGCAACCAGCACCATGGCGCCCTTGTGCTGACCGGCGACCATCATGACGCCGTTCTTGAGCGAGATCGGCTTGGCGGCTTTGAGTCCGAAGAGCTTGGCCTCGTCGGGGCGGATGCCGGCCCGCTCGGGCGCGGTGATGTCGTACGGCAGGAACTCGCCCTGCGGCACGTCGTGCATGGCGGGCGCGTGACGGGCGATCTGGTAGCCGGCCGCGTCGAGCTCGCGCTCGGTGGCGGGGCGGAAGTCGGAGCCACGCGAAGTCAGGACAAGCGTCGGGACGCCGAGCTTCTGGATGGCGTTGACGAGCGCCGGTTCGTTGGCCTGGGGCGGCCGCATTTTGCCGAGCGTGAAGAGCAGGCCTTGAACTTCGAGCAGTCCGTCGAAGTCTTCCGCCACCAGGGATTCGGAACCGGGCTCCTGGTCGAGCAGGTACTCCTGCCATTCGAACCACTGATCGCTGCCCAGTTCGCCCTGCATGGCCAGGAGCGTGTTGTCGATATCGACGACGAGCCAGACATTCTCGGCGCCGAACCGATCGACGTACGCCTGGGCGGCCGTGAGGGCGTCGGCGAAGTCATTGGTTTCGCGGAATTCCGAAGCACGGGCGAACCCCGCCGCAAACAGCACGCCGCAGCAGAGCAGGGTTGGGCGGAGCAGCGTTTGGCGGAGTCGAGACAGGCGGGGCATGGCCGGCAGCGGAAGGGAAATAGCCTGGGGGGGAACGCCGATGATACCCACCCGGGGGGCGGCCGGCCACCAGCTCTGGGGCCGGTCGTAGCGGTTTGGCGGGCCCGCTCGGCCCAAATTCCTGGCCGGTCGTGCGACGTAATCGTCGATTCTGACTAGGCTGGAGGGACTCGCCTGCCGTTTCCGGCTCCCCCTTCTCCCCGCGTCCTTGGGCGGCTTTGACATGCTTCGCTACTCGACTTTTGCCCCGCTCGCCCTGGTCCTCGCGTTCGCCGCGGCGTCGCCGGCACAGACGATCCGCTTCCAGACAAGCGCCGGGGCGTTCGACATGCTGCTCAACCCGACGGGCAACGCCGATCTCCAGCCGCTGGTCGATAACATGATCGCCAACGTCGGCGCGGGGGTGTACCACAACTCGGTGGTGAACCGGGCCGTCGATGACTTCGTGCTCCAGATCGGCAGCTTCCAGGCCGACTCGGCGCTGCTCGGCGACGTGCCGCAATTCGGCTTCGACTCGACGAAGTCCTTCGACCCGGTGATCGTCGATAGCAATGGCGATGGCCAGGTCGACTTCAACACCTCGGGGCTCACGAATACGATCGGGACGGTTTCCTTGGCCCTCTCGTCCGCGGGCCCCAACAGCGGGTCGGCCAGCTTCTTCATCAATCTGACCGATAACTCGTTCCTCGATAGCCAAGGCTTCGTCCCGTTCGCGACGATCGCCGACCTGACGACCGTCGACCGGATCATGGCGCTCGACAAGATCGACCTCAGCGCCGCTGTGGGCCAGAGCGGCAGCCTCGCCTACACCGATGTGCCGCTAGCCAGCGATGGCGATCTCGTTGTCATCGAAACCGCTTCGGTCATCTCTCAAGACAGCCACGTCTTTGTCGGTCCGCTCCGGGACGCGTACGGTCTGGACGACTTGCCGATGGCGGGAGACGCTTCGGAGCTGGCGAACCTCAACGCTATCGTCGACAACGCCCTCAGCTCGATGGGGACAAGCAACGCGAGTTCCGCCGCCGCGTTTGCTTCGGCGGTTCCTGAACCGACGACCGTTCTGCTGGCGATGATCGGATTGGTCGCCGCCGCGCACCGCCGCCAGGCCGCCAAGTAACGTTTGCCTGGTTGTAAACGAGGCGACTCTCAGCGCCACCCACCATCGCGGCCGCCCTTCATAAACGGCACGATGGGACGCCGGTGCAGAACCGTTTGTAGCGGGTTAAACCGCCGCCGCGGCTGACGCGGAGCTCGACCAGCGAGCCGCACCGCGGGCAGAAATCGGGCTCGTCTGGCTCGGGTTCGCCCGCTTCGGCGCGGGACTGACAGGCGACACACCGTCGGGATTCAGGGAAGATTTCTAGCCGCTCTGGATCGATCGGCTGACGGCAGCGGTCACAGAGGACGGCGGTTTGCCAATCGTCCCCATCTTCGGCCCTATCAGCGTCGCCGACGACGAGGCCGATCCGCTTGCAGCCCGGGCAAGTCATCCGCGCCGCAGCGTCGGTTAACAGCTCGGCTAGGATCGCCTCGTCGGGTTCCCCGTCGCGTCGGAGCTGGCCAACCAGCCGCAGCCGCGCCGCGATATCGGCGGGGCCGCAGACGGTCCGCCAGCCGCAGCCGCTACAAGAAAGGATTCGGGAGAGCATGCCTCCAGCTTAGCCTCTGGCGCCTCGACCGAAAAAGAGAGCGGCGGGCGCCTGACTCGTCAGACGCCCGCCGCTGTCGAGAATCGAGACGGCATCGAAGCTAGTTCGTCGGCTGAGCCACATTGAGGCTGCCGTTGAACGTGAAGTTGGCGTCGGTGCCCGTGTAGGTGACGTCGCCGTTGTTGTCCGTGTTGACGCTCGGCCCGTCGACACCCTGGATGTTGAAGCGGTTGACGGCGTTGTTATTCGTCAGAACCAGTCCGCCAGCCGACGCCGAGTCGTTGCCGCTGAGCGAGAGGTTGGTCGTCGAAGAGGCGCCGTTGGTCACGAGGAAGTCATTCCCGCCGTTGGCGTTCGTGAAGACGTTCCCGTTGATCGTGGCGTTGAGCGTCGAACCGCCGCCAACGTTGAAGTCGAAGGCGTTGCTCGCGACGCTGTCGTTGGTGATCGTGCCGCTCGATAGCTCGAAGCGGATCTGCTTAGCCGACCCGGTTGAACTGATCGCTAGGCCCGATCCGTCGCCCGTCAGCAGTGACGTGCTGGAACCGGTCAGCGAGATGTCGGCGCTGTTGAGCGAACCGCCCAGCGCGATATTCAACCCGTCGACAGCCGCCGAGGACGTGTCAACGACCAGGTCGTTGGCGAAGAAGTCAAACGCCCCGCCGTTGGTCGCGTTGACATCGATGTTGGAGTTGACCGTCAGACCCGAGTTGTTGAAGTCAAACGAGCCGCCGCCGCTGTGGTTGGCGGTGATCGAGCCGTCGATGACCGATTCGTTGAAGGTGAAGTTCACGTTGCCCGCACCCGTGTGGTTGAGCACCACGTCGGTGGGCGTGTTCACGTTGGTGAGCGAAACCGTCATGTTGGTGGCGTTCGTGCTGTCGATCGCGATCGCCGTCGCGCCGGCGGCGGTGATGTCGACGTTCCGCATCGTCAGACCGCCCGAGTTGTTGACGATCACCGCCGAGCCCGACGTGTTGAAGGAGCCGCCGTCGCCGTTCGAGCTGCCCGACACGCTCCCGATCGTGGCGGATCCGCCGGTGTTGTTCTGTAAGACCACCGCATTGGTCGCCGGGCCCGTCGTGCCGACGTCGACCTTGTCGAACGTGATTCCCGAGCCGGCGATCGCCATGCCGTTGACGTTCACGCCAACCCCGGTCTCGGTGGTGATGACGTTGCCCGACCCGGTCACTCCGACCGTGCCGCCGCCCGTCGCGTTGAACGCTGTTCCGGAGGTCGTCGCGATGTCGAGGCCGGCGAACGTGACGGTTGAACCGGTGTTGTTCGTCACGTTGACGGCAGTGTTGACGCCGGTGTCGAGGTCGTTGGTTCCGAGGAAGTTGTAGGTTCCGCCCGTGTTGTTGTTCACGAGGAGGCCCAACGAAGAGTCGGTGATGGTCGAGTTCGGCCCGAAGTTGACGCTGCCACCGGTCTTGTTCTGGACAGCGACGGAACGCCCTGCGGTGGCCTCCACGGAGCCGTCGTAAGTGACGGTGCCGACGCCGCCATCCACCAAGAACGCCGTGCCGGTCTTGCCGCTTATCTCGACGTTATCGGCGAAGGTGAACGCGCCGTCCGAGTTGAGGATGCGGACGCCGTTGCCAGCGCCATTCTCAAGGGTCGTGTTGCTGACGTTGACGGTTCCATCGACCCCATTGAAGACCAGCCCATCGCTCGTCGTCTGATCCATCGTGCTATCGGCGATCGTGACGCTCAGGTTGCCCGCCGCGGCGGCCTGGGTGGCGTCGACCGCCGTGGCGATGCCGTTGGGGGTGGTGACGTCGGTCAACGCGACGCTCGACGTTGTCGAGTTGACGCTGTCGAGATTCACCGCCACGCCGGTCGCCGTGTTGATCGCTAGATTCGTGACCGACGCGTTCGTCACGTCGCTGAGGACGATCCCCTCGCCGTTCGAGCTGATCGTGCTGTCGTTGCTGTTCCCGGTCGAGCCGATCGCTACCGTTCCGTCGTAATCGACGACGCTGATCGGGGCCGCTCCGCTGGTGTCGGTCGCCGTGACGCTGGCGAGGCGGATGCCGTCATTCGTGCCGCTGCCGCCGGACGACTGGCTAAAGCTGCTGGTGATGTTGAGCGCTTGACCGCTCGAGGTGGTGATTCGGTTGTCGGCGCCCGTGACGTTCAGCTCACCGCCGTTCGAGACAATGGCGTCGCCGGTGGTGGTGGTGATGTCGAGCCCGATGAAGTCAACGACCGAGTCGGCGGCGTTGTTGTTGAGTGACACCGCTTCGGCGGCGTTGGTCCCGGTGTTGAGCGTGACCTGCGGACCGAACGTGACGGCCGCCATCGACTGGAGGTCCTCCACGCGGATGCCGGCGCCGGTGTCGGTGATGTTGCCCACAAACTGAACCGTGTCGTCGACATTGTCGATGAACACGCTGCGGCCGCCGTCGTTCGTGATATTGCCATTGATCGTCACCGCGATCGAGTCGTCGGCGCCGGCGCCAACGATGCGGATGGCGTCTTCGGCGCCGGTGTTCGTGATGTCGCCGTTAACGCCGCCGATGTTCACGGCGGCCTGGGCGTTGTTGACCAAGACGCTGACCGCGTTGTTGGCGGTGAGATCGCCGCCGAAGCTGACGGTCGCCTCGTTGGAGTCGACAACCACGGTGCCACCGTCAACGGTGGAGGCGGTTTCGATGTCGGCGTTGATGGTGACGTTGCCGGTGTTGCCGGTCACGACGACGGCGTTTCCGGCGATGTCGGAGATCGTGTTGGTGCTGCCGATCGAGACGGCGCCAGAAGTCGTCGTCACGTTGACCGCTGGCCCCACGCCGCCGGTGAAGCTGGACTGCGTCACGGTGGTCGATGAACCGGTCGAGGTCAGGTCCAGGCCGCCCTGACCGGTTGCGCCGCCGTCGTAGTCGAAGTTGGTGATCGTCGTCGCGCTGCCGGTGACGTTCGTGGTGTTGCTGATGGCGATACTCGGCGCCGCTCCGCCGCTCGACGTGACGTCCGAGATGGCGATCTGCTCCGAGAGAACGGTCCCGGCGCCGGTCGAGTCGCCGTCGATATCGATGTCGTTTCCACCGGAATTGGTGAAGGTGACGTTGTCGATCATCACGCTGCCAAGCAGGTTGACGGTCTCGGTCGTGTTGCTGTTGTTATTCACGTCGTTGACGTCGGCGAGCACGACGGCGGCGAGGGAGATCGCGTCACCCGACGTGTTGCTGATGGTCAGGTCTTGCAGCGTTGAGTTGAACGACCCGGTCGCGGAACTCGTGATCGCGTTGACACCGCCGTCGAACGCGAGGTTCTGGACGATGTTGTTGTTGGCGAGCGTCACGCCGGCGGCCGGAGCGCCGTTGATGGTCGGGATCGCCCCCGCCTGAGCGCCGGCTGACGTCTCGGGGAGGTCGATCGCGCCGAATCGGAACGTGTTGACGCTGAAGGCGTTGTTGCCGCCCTCACCGACGAAGGTCTGCCCGTCTTGCAGCACGGCGCCCTGGCCCGTGAAGACGCTGCCGCCGTGCGCCAGCACGATGTCGTCGGCCAGGCTGTTGCCGTTGATGTCGTTGAGCGAATTGAGCGGGTTCTCGAACGTGCCGTCGCCGCCCGCGGCCGCGGAGCTGTCGACGTGGACAATGCGGATCGCCTGGCCGTTGCTGTTCAGCAGCGAGTCGGCTGAGCTGAACGCCACCGATTGCTGCGTGGCGACGTAGTTGTTGCGGACGACCGGCTCACGGAAGCGGTCGCGGAGGTTGCCGGTCGGGCAGTTCTCAGCGCGGGTGCGTCCGATGAACCACGTGATGCCAAAGAGGGCGTTGGTGTCGAACTCGTCGTCGTTGGCGACGGCGATCGAGACAAGCAGGTCGGGGGTCGCGTAGCCACGCAGACCGACCTTGCCGCCGACGCCGTCGTAGACGCCGCCGTTGAAGCCATAAACACCGCCGAAGACCCATGCGTCGAGGTCGGCGATCCGGCCTGCCACTTCGGCTTCGCCGACGGTGAGGGCGGTGTCTTGGATGCCTTGCAGCAGCGCGCCGATGCCATTGCCGCTGAAAGTGATCTCGCCGATATCAACGAAGTCGCGTGTCTGGGTCCGCTGTCCAACCGGCGCGTAGCCGTTGGCGCGGAAGTCGAGGTGATCGCCGAGGAACTCCAGGGCGACGCCGACTTGGGGGAAGAAGTTGTCGCCGCCGACGCTCTGGCCGTCGGACCAGAGGCTGACGCCCATGATCTTCTCGTCGTCGGGGCTGAAGGGGAACAACGGCAGCGTCATCCAGCGATAGCCGAGGCCGACGTTGTAGCCAACCGTCGACTTATCGTTCAACGTGACCTGTCCATCGAGGAACGACACGCCGCCGTCCGTCGGGAAGAGCTTCATGGTCCCCAGTGTGAGGACGCCGGCTTCTTGGCCGTAGCTCTGCGTCGTATAGGTGGCGCGGATATGCGAGCCGAGCGTCGGGTTGTAGTACCCGCCCGAAGAGGAAGCCCGTGTCGGGGCGCCCCCCATGGCCATGCCAAAGTCGCCCCCCATCGGAATGGAGTTAGCGCTGGGCGTCAGTTGAACGGCGCCCGCTGCGGGGGTATCCGACTCAATGACGGTCCCGGCGAGTGGATCGCTCGGCATCGTGAGTTGCTGGGCGAGCGACGGGGTCGCCGCCAACATTGAAACGAGAGCGACCATCGCCATGAGGCGGGCGAAACGGCTTGGCATCCCTGACTTCCCTATCGAGGTGGGCCCGAGCTAGTACGTTCAGTTAGCGTCCGCCGCGCAGCGGGGCCCCTCGGCCCGCGCTGACAGCGCAGATCGCTCCTGCTAGTGGTCCGGTAGAAGAGACCAGCCCCGGGGACTCGGCCCGAGGCGGCGGGAAATTAGGAGCCTGCCGGGGGGCCTGCAACCCCAGTTTCTCCGGCAAAGCCGCCCGGCGGACAATTTGGTCGGCCCAAACGTGCCGATTCCAGACCCGCTGTAACGGGTTCTCAATCCAACGGCACGGGGTTCTTAGTCCAGCAGAACGGGGTTCTCGAGCACCGTGACTTCCCGTTTGTCGGCGTCGATGCGGACGGGGACCCCCATCGGCAGCGTCGCGTTATAGGTGACGTGCCCCGCCGGGAAGTTGCACACCACCGGGTAAGGCGTTTTCTCGAAGTAATCGAGGAACACCTCGACCAACGACAGGCTCGACCCGTCGCCGTCGTGGTCACACTTGCTGAACTGCCCGAGGACGACCGCCGCGGGCTTGTCGAGTTGGCCGGAGAGCTGCAGCTGGCGCAGCATGCGGTCGATGCGGTAGGGCGCCTCGTTAACGTCTTCCAGGAAGAGCACCCGACCGTCGGTGTCGATCTGGTACTGGCTGCCTGTTAACGAAGCGATCAGCGACAGGTTGCCGCCGCAGAGCGGCCCCTCGGCGACGCCCGACGCGTAGCGCCCGAGCGGCGACCACATCGGCGGCTCGTACGTGAATTGCGTCGCGTCGCGGTTCTCGCTAGCCAGCAAGCAGCGCCAGAAGTACTTGGCGGAGAACTCCGGCAAGTTACTTTGGCTCCCGAGTCCCCACTGTGGATTGGGGGAGTGGAACGTCGCCAGATTGCACTTCACCGCCAAGGCCGAGTGCAGGCCGGTGATGTCGCTAAAGCCGATCAGGACCTTCGGATTGGCGCGGATCTTGTCGAAGTCGAGCAGGTCGAGCATCCGCATCGTGCCGTAGCCTCCCGTGCCGGGGAAGACCGCGTCGACATCGGGGTCGGTGAAGGCCCGCATCAGCTCGGCGGCGCGCCGTTCGTCCGTGCCGCCCAGGTAGCCACGCACGCTGTAGAGGTCTTCCTGGAAGACGACCTTGAAACCCATCTCTTCGAGTCTCTCGACCGCTAGCTCAATCCGCTTGGAGACGAGCTCGCCCGATGGGGCGACGAGCATTATCGTATCGCCGGGCTTCAGGGCGGCCGGCTTGGTCGCCGGTGTCGGCGGGGCTGCCGCCACGGGGGTGACGACAGACACGAGCAGGACTAGCGTGAGCAAACGGCGGGGCATGGCGGCGGTTCCGAATGGCGGGAGCGACAAGCCCCCATCGTACCCAGCCATCGAGGTCGACTCACCCCACGCTATGCGCAGCGACTACTCGGTTAAAGTGCAGCCGCACCTCGTTGTCGACGACCCGCCGGACTCCCTCCACCAGACAACCGGGCTCGTTGTCCTGCTGCCCGCGGCTGATCACTTCCTCAAGACTCGTGCCCGGGGGGACCGAGAAAGTCGCCTGGTTGATGATCTGGTTTCCCGCATCGAGCTCAGGGACGATGAAATGGCACGTCGCCCCGTAGGTGAGCATCCGGTTAGCGTACGCCTCGTGGTAGGGCCGCATGCCGGGGAAGCTCGGCAGCAGGCCGTGATGGAGATTGATGATCCGCCCCCCGGCGTACTTCCAACAGCTGGCCGCCGGGAGCACCCGCATGTACCGGGCCAACACGATGTAGTCGATCGCTAGCTCGTCGCAGATGTCGATCATCGCGTCGTTGTTCGGCTCACCCGAGTCGTCACCGATGAGCCGGAACGGCACGCCAAACTGTTCGGCAACTCCCTGGAGCTTCTTTTGATTGCTGATGACAACGGTCGCCTCGCCGCGGAGCCGTCCGTCGCGGATCGCCCGAAGCACCGCGAGCGGGGTCTCGGGGCGGAAAGTGACGCAGACCGCTAACCGGGGCAGGCGCCCTTCGACGCTTGGCAGGTCGGGCGACCAGAGCCGGATCGAGAGACCCGTTGATTGAGCGACGCGGGCCATCGCCGCACGGACCTCTTCGTAACGGGTCGGGTCGAGGTCGATCCGTGTCAGCATCGAGAAGACGTGCGCGTCGTCCTGGTCGTACATCTGGATCTCGGCGATATTCGCGCCGAGTTCCGTGACCGAGTGGACGATCGGATCGGCGAGACCACGGTGGTCGGGGCCGACGGCTGTGATGACAGCTTGCATCGAACGGAGCGGCGTCGAGATGGACGGTAAGGACAGGCGGAGCCCGATTGTCGCCCCGCCGGCCCCCCGAGCGGAAGGGCTCAGCTGCTCGTCAGTTCGTTGACGTTCGCCACCGCGTCGGGCAGTTCGGCCCAGAGGTGCCGCAGCGCGTTGAGATTCAGGCCCAGCGGGGCGAGGACGCCCTCCGGCGGAGCCGGCAGCCGCCGGTCGGCGACCGAGCCACGGCCGTACCGCGTGGCTAGGTAGTTGGCGACCGCCACGATGCGGGTTTGCGTCGCGTCCGCTTCGGGACAAGCCGCCGGGTTGTGGTGGTAGTCGATCGTATGGACGAGCGAGGGCGGGAAGTGGCCACGCCAAGCCACGTAGGCGCCGAGTTGGGCGTGGTCGAAGCCGAGCACCCGATGCTCGGCGGTCGGCAAAGCGACGCCACTCTTCAGCAGAGCCAGGACCCGCGGGACCAGTGAACCAAGGTGCTGGTTGATAAACAGAAGCCCGATGTCGTGTAGCAAGCCCGCCAGGTAGGCCTCCTCGGGATGGCACGCGTCGGACCGTTTAGCAATCATCCGAGACACGGTCCCAACGCAAACGGCGTGGTCCCACAGCCGGGTCGGATCGAGGCGTCCGCTGGTGTCGTGGCGACCCAAAACGGCGCCGATTGAAAGCGTCAAGGCAAGGTTGCGCACACGCTCGACGCCGAGCAGCGTCAAGGCGGTCTTCAGGTCGCCGACCGGGTTCCGTAAGCCGCAGTAAGCGGAGTTGACCACCTGCATGAGTCGCGCCGACACCGCGGGGTCTTGCTCGATCACCACGAGCAAGTCGGTGGCGTCCGAAGCCGAATCATCGGCGATCTGGATCACCTTCTGCGCGACGGTCGGCAGGGTGCAGAGGCCCGCCAACTTCTCGAACATCGGTTCGATGGACGGATCGATCGCTCGATCGCCGTCGTTGAACGAAACCTGCACGCCAGACCCCTCGAAGAGGGCACGGAGCGACGGGGCAGGTTTTTTAGTAAGGGTTTCTTGCGGCACGGCGTCAATGGGGGATAGACCGCTTGAAGACTACAACGCTCCGCCACGCTGACGGCGAGCTTGTCTCGGGAACAGTCTTACGAATCACCGCAAGTCGACGGCCGACCGATGTAATCGCCACGATCGACACAGAGCACTCCTGTTTGCCGCCGTAGTCGGCGACCCACGCCACTCGTCGGACGCGGAATGGCCTGGGGCGGCCTAGATTTTCGCGATCCAGTCTTTCCGCGTCTCACGGCGAAAACTTTCCATGTCATTCCCCTCCGCTGGCAGCCACGCCGTTGAGACCGCCCCGCCCGAGGGCGGGGCCGACGACTCGCGGCGGCTCGACGAGCTCCTCAATCGGATCCAGCGGCTCACCAGCGAGGACGCCCTCGCGAGTGAGTCGTCGGCGCGCCCGGTCCCCGCCCCGACGACCGCCGCCGAAGCGACCACCGCGAGCGAAGCAACCCCGGTTCAAGCCCCCGCTTGGTTTCCGCTCGAGCCCAACAGTTTCCGTGGGGCCGGCCTGTCTGACAGCGAGGTGGAGAACCTCATCCTCAAGTACCTCAACGCTCGGGCCGAGGCCACGGGGCGCGATCTGTCCGAGCAGGTAAGGCTGCCGTTCCGCCTGATCGATCCGCTGCTGCAGTCGATGAAGGACGACCAGATGGTCGCCCACAAGGCGGCCGCGGTGATGAACGACTACGTTTACACGCTTACCGGCGTCGGGCGTGACCGGGCGAAGAAGCTCACCGACTACTGCACCTACTTCGGGGCCGCGCCGGTCCCGCTCAAGGACTATATCGATAGCGTCAGCGCTCAGACGATCACCAGCCAGCACCCGACCGAGGTCGACCTCCAGCGGGCCTTCCAAGACCTCCTGATCGATGACCGGATGCTCCTGCGGCTCGGGCCGGCGGTCAACTCTGGGCGTGGCCTCTTTCTCTTCGGCGCCCCCGGAAACGGTAAGACGTCCATCGCCGAACGGGTCACCAAGGCCTTTGGCGAGCACATCTGGATCCCCCGCGCCTTGGGGGTCGATGGCGAGATCATGCGGCTGTTTGACCCCAGCATGCACGAGGAGGCGCCTCTCGAGGCGTCGAGCGGGCTGCTCGACGACCACAAGATCGACACCCGTTGGGTCCGCATCAAACGCCCCACCATCGTCGTCGGCGGCGAGCTGACGATGGACTCGCTGGAAGTCACCCTCAACACCGTCACGAACGTCAGCGAGGCCCCGGTCCAGTTAAAGAGCAACTGCGGCACCCTGGTTATCGACGACTTCGGGCGCCAGCGGATGACGACCGACGAGCTGCTGAACCGCTGGATTGTCCCCCTGGAGAAGCGGTACGACTTTCTCAACCTCTCGAGCGGCAAGAAAATCCAGGTCCCCTTCGACCAGCTGATTATCTTCTCGACCAACCTCGAACCCCGTGACTTGGTCGACGACGCCTTCCTGCGGCGGATCCCCTACAAGATTGAGGTGATTGACCCGACCGAGACGGCTTTCCGCAAGCTGCTGGTGATCATGTCGAAGAAGCTCGGCATTTCTTACGACCAAACCGCCGTCGACTACCTGGTCGAGAAGCACTACAAGTCCGTCAACCGGCCCTACCGCGCCTGTCAGCCCCGCGACCTGTTGCAGCAGGTCGTCAACTACTGCCGATACACCAAGCGTCCGCTGGTCATGTCGCAGGAGAATTTCGACTTCGCCGTCGAGAACTACTTCGCCGTGATGTAGCGACCGCCTGTAACGGTTGCGGCGCCGTCACGCTTGACCCAGACAGACGCTTACCCAGCCCTCCCGAACACCCAAAGCAGCAGCCGATCAGCATGACCGCACGTGAAATCAAGCTTGTTTGCGATTCTTGGAAACAAGCCGCCCCGGTTGCCGACACCGTCGTCCGGCTGTTCTATCTGCGATTGTTCCAGCTGGCGCCGGAGCTGCGGGGCCGTTTCCACACGTCGATGTCTGACCAGGGCGACCAGTTGGTCGCGGCGATCGACGACCTGACCGACTGCCTCGCCCACGGCGAAGACACCCTGCTAGCCCCCGCACCGGCCGGCGGCGTCTACGCCGACGTCGTCGCCAAGGCCTGGACCTGGACCCTCCGCCAAGAACTCGGCCGCAAGGCCCCGATGGCGACCCGCAAGGCGTGGCGGACGGTGCTGTCATCGCCCACCTCGGCGGCGTTGTACTCCATCGCGGTGGGAGAGCTCGAATTGGCGGTGGCGTGACGCTTGGCCAAGGTTTCACCCCCCCCATACCGCAATAGCCCCCGCGTCTCAATCGAGACGCGGGGGCTATGTTCGTCTCACCGTGGCTTGGCCACCGTGGCTTGGCCCAGTGGCTTGGCCCAGTGGCTTGGCCCAGTGGCTTGGCCTAGCCGCCATCAATAGCCTGGCAACTGGTCGCGCAGGTTGCGCCAGCATTCTCCCGTACGGGTCTTCATCTGTTGCAGGAGAGGGTGATCGCCCCGGTGCTTGTGCCGCGCCTCCGGCACGACCGTGACGCTCGGCGGGGCGACGCTAACGTTTACCTGGGTTGGCGCCACGGGCGGGGCGGCGAAGCCGCCGTCGTTCGTAGCGTCGGCACTCGCCGGCGCGGTCGGCTGGCCTGCCGTGATGGCGGATTCGAGCGCGGCCAGCCGGCGCGAGGTCTCCTGTAGCCCCGTGTTAATGTCGGCGAGAACGTTGTCGTCGAAGGCGGACTGGCTGTCGAACTGGGCCAGTCGGAACACCGAGCCCTCACTGCCGGCGCTGGCTTGGCTCACCTTCCACGGCGACCAATCGGCGAGCCGCGGTCCACAACCACAATCGGTTTGGGCGCCTGGCGCGTCGTCGGCGGCATCTGGCGCGGCTCCTGCACCGGAGGCCGGTGACCGCGGCCCGCAGCCACCTTTCAGAGTCACTTCGACATCGACCTCGAAGACTTGATAGGGGGCACAGCACTTGGCGTCGGACTGAAAGTAGATCCCAAGCTTCAGCGAGTGCTTCTTCTTATCGAGCAACGTGCCCTCGATCGTCTGCCGTAGAGAGTCCGTTGCTGATTGCACAGCAGCTTGAAGCGTCTTGTCATCGAGCAACTTGATATTGTCGCCTGCACGAATGGCTAGCGCGCCAACGGCGAACTTCTGCGGTTGAATCTTTCCGTCGTAGAAAGCCGCTTCCACCGTCGCCTTGCCCTGCAGCGTCGGATTCTGCACGAAAAAGTTCAAGGAGGGCGTCACCGTCGCGGTAAGCGACATGACGCCGGCCCCATCGCACTTGGCTTCCATCTCCAGTTTCTTCGGAGAGGCCGGCGCGAAGTCGACAGCCACGTCAATCGGCTGCGCCTTGAACTGACGCACCTGCTTCGATACCTCCTCTGTAACAGCGTCTTTAACAGCCTCTGCAATAGCGGTTTGAGTGTCTCGCGTCAGCGACTGGCCCGTCACCGGCACGTGCAGGTGGTTAGTCACGCCGTACGGCGTCGCGATGTAGACGGAGACGTACTCGTTCGACTTGCCGTTCTCGCAAAGAGTGACGGTGTTGACGCAGGCGGGGATCGTCACCTGCATGATCTCCCGACTTATCAGCTGTACGTGCGGGATGCAGACCCCGCCGGCGATGACCTTCGTGTCGTGGACGCTGAAGTTCTCGCCGACGAGGAAGAGCGTCGTGCCGGGTCCTTCGCACTCAGCAAGCGGTGCAGCAGCCGTGCCCCCCTGAGCGGCGTTTTCCCGCAGCTGCGCCATCGCCTCCAAATTACCCTTGAGCGTCGTCAATTGCTGGTTAAGCTTCGTGCAGTCATCCGCGCCAGTGCATGTGGCGTTGATCTGCTGACACCCTTGGTAACAGCCGCACGCCGGGTTCGCCTTGATGTTGACGCCCGGCGCTCCGTACCAGCCGATCAGCTGCGGAGAGAGATCGGTCACGCCCGTGTTGAACATCTCGAACCCGCCGAGCGTGTTCTCGTACGGCACCAGAGCCCGTTGGGTCTGGAGGGGCAGCTCACGGTCCAGTTGCTGGACCCGTTTCATCAGCCGATCGACTTCCCCCTCACGGTAGAGGTGGGCGCACCGAGAGCACTGAGCCTTCGAGTTACGCATCTTGGTGATCGCCCGGCTGAGATGGACACTGTCCTTCATCGTGAGGGCGGCGTTCTTCGGGTTGGTCAGCTTGAACCAGTTGGTGCGGATGTCGAAGTCGGCGTACGGCACGAACGACGGCATCAACACCACCGCCACGCACTCCCGCGCACCGGGCTCAAGCTGCCGATGCTTGAGGTCGTAGTCGCGCGAGGTCCCCATCAGCGTTTCCCGTAGGACGCCGAGGGTACCCGGCACATGGAGGGCCTGGACGCGTGGGTAGAACCGCCAGCCGAAGGTGTCCGCGCCGTGGCCGAAGCCCACAATGGTCCGGTTGAGCCCGATAGTCTCGATCTGGGTGTCAAGCTCGCGGGAGTATTGGGTCAGCGAGTTGACGCCGATCTTGCCGGTCGCGAAGCCGAGCGCCAGGGCGAACTGCATCTCTCGCTTACGGTTGGAGACGTCCGCAACGTTCTGGTCCTGCTCGCGAGGATCAACCGCAAAAACATGGATGGGCCACCGCGACTTGACGTATTCCTGGAACACCTCCGTGGCCGCATGGAACTCGGCTTGCAAGGGCTCCAGCCCTTCACCGGGGGCCACGACCGAGTCGGGCAGGAAGAACCAATGGTCACGAGACGTGCTGAGACCGTAGACCTCCTTCGCCGTGGCGAGCTTACGGACATCTTGGTTCAAGTGGTCGTTCAACAACGCTGACTCAACGACGATCGCCCACGCTAGCGCTTCGACGCGATCGTTTGGCTGAGGCTCGTCGATTGGTTTCCCATTGCTGTCTACCTTGTAAGAGTCGTGAACCTCCTTCAGCAACGCTGGGTCACCAAAGATGTCACAGCCTTGCTGTGTGGCTTCTATCAAGCTGCACAGATGGTCTTGTTGCGTCGGGGCGTGCAGCCATTGAAAGAAAAACGTGCGATAGTCTTCGACGGTCGGCCCCCCGTGAGGCTGAGCGTCGGCGAAGTGCCCACCGCGGATCTGTGCCCCAAGTCTCGACGACGGAGAGGCAAGGGCGGCGAATAAGCAGAGGTGCTTCGGCTGCCTTAGTAGCTCGTACGCCGCCGCTGTTTCGCTGTCGAGCCATCCCTGGACGTCGAGCAAGTCGACTCGTTGCTCTGGATCCTTCGACTTGTCTCCCTTGCAATTGGTCCATCCGTTCCAGCGGAGATAACGCCCGTCGTAGGTTGACAGGAACTCACATGCGATCTTGTGAACAACACGCTCGCCGAACGCACGAACCGCACGACTCGGTGAGAAATGCAGCTGTGCGCTCTGAGCCGCGCCATGGGACTGTATGGCCAAATTGGCATTGACTAGAGTAACCCCTTCCTCCTGCTGATGGCCAATACCACCAAACTCCAGCGCACGAGACCCAAACTCCGGCGCACGAGACGTAGTCACGGAAGGACATTCTTCTAAGTGGTTATTCGTATCGTCACGCACGATCGCCTCAGCTTGGCGCGTGACCGGCAACCTCAGCTGATGCACCACGTCGTTAATGACAAGGTTCCGGAAGGTCGTAGGCAGCAGGTCGTCGGTGAGCACCGGTGTCGCCGTGACGGTGACCTCGGCGCCGAAGCCCTCCCGCGTCAGCTTGCCAGGAAGGATTGAGACCGGGAGCCGCACGAGATTCAGCGAATACCCGGGCGAATCACTCGTGTCGTCTCCCTCGTTGATCCGCCGCAACTCGTGGAGGTGCTGCAAGTACCGCGACATCTGGTCGAGGAAGAGCGTCGGCTCGAGTCGGATGCCTAGTGCGTCGGGCCGTGTCGCGTCCGTGATGCCGAACCGGCCAAAGGAGGTGCTTGCTTCGTCGTCAACGTCGCGTAGTTGAGCGTTCGCCACGCTAATGGCGACGGCCCCGGCGTCGGGGTCGGCGGGAACCGAGCTCGTCGCACCGGCGGCGGCGTTAGATAGGGCGATCGCCTGAGCGAGGAACGCGCTATCGCCTTGTGAGATCGCTGCGTTGGTCGTGAACTTGAACTGGTTCAGTTCGCGGTACATCATCCGCTCGTACTCGTCGCGGTGCTTGGTCAGCCGCGCCTCTCCCCAGATGTCCGGCTGCTTCGCGACAACGGAGCCATACGTGTCGATGTGGTGCTCGAGCCAGTCGATGTTTTCCGCGAGTTCTTCAATGGCGCCGACCTCACAACTCGGCGGCTCGGACCCGTGATAGGTCGCCTCCGTGATGAGGCGTTTGATCCGTCCGAAGACGTGGTCGGCCGAGGCTGTCGTTGGGGCCAGCGATTGCAGCACAACGCAGCCTGCGAGCAGCGTCCTGAGAAAGGCGTTTCGCGTCGACATGGTCCATCCTTGGATTAGTCTTGGGTTGAGGCTATTAGCCCCATCTATCGCGCAAGCCTTTCACGGACCCGCGCAGGTCAACCATGTCACGACGTATCGAGCGGCTAACCGCAGTGACGAGACGTCGATTGGGTAAAACCCGAACGACCGATGCGACCCGTCGCACACCCGCGCCGGTTAGAGAAGTTGGCGAAGATGCAACGGAGCGGAGCGATTAGTTCCACGGCTGTGACACCATCGTGTCAGGCTTGAGGAGCAAGCTCACGCCGTCACTGCTAGCGACCGACGCTGCGCTCGATCCCAAAGTTGAGCGGCAACTGGGGATCTTCATCCGCGCCGCGGCGGAGCTCTTCGAAGAGCAGGCTCGGCTGGATGTCGCGGTTGTGCTGGTACTTGCTAGCGTACTCGGTGATCTCGCCGGTCAGCTCGTGGTAGAAGATCTGGCAGATCGGCACGCCGGCGTAGATCCGCACGGGCTGCACCGCGAACATCTCGAGCGTCCAGTAGCCGCTGAAGCCGACGTCGCCGAAGCCTGCCGTCACGTGGACAAAAAGACCCAGGCGTCCGATCGAGCTGCGGCCCTCGATCTGCGGCACGAGGTTGTGAGTGGTCGTCTTTTCGACGGTCCGCCCCAGATAGAGCTGGTTGGGACTGAGGACGAGGCCCTCTTCGGGAATCGTCATCCGCCGCACCCGATTGGGCTTGGCCATATCGAGAACCACTTCTTCGTAGACCATCAGCTCATCGTGGAGCGTCAGGTTGTAGCTGTTGGGGTTGAGCCGCGCGGGGTCGAAGCCGTCGATGACGATGTCGCCGCCGAGGCGTGACTGAATCTCTTGGCCGGACAGAATCATGGCGGGATCGGGGGGAGGTCGGTGCGGTGGTGCTCGGGGCAGGGCCGTCTCGGGGCAGGGCCGGCTCGTTACACAGGCGGAGGGACGGCCCTACGAAACGCCAACCCGCGGGCAGAACTTCCGCATCGAGCAGTTCTCGCAATCGGGGCGACGGGCGTCACACACCCGGCGTCCGTGGTAGATCATCTGGTGAGAAAAGTCGACCCACCGGCTCTTCGGAAGCAGCTCGATGAGGTCCTTCTCCACCTTAACGGGGTCGAC
The DNA here is from genome assembly GCF_007859955.1 of Botrimarina colliarenosi. GTDB lineage: Bacteria > Planctomycetota > Planctomycetia > Pirellulales > Lacipirellulaceae > Botrimarina > Botrimarina colliarenosi. The sequence goes on along the minus strand of NZ_SJPR01000004.1, from coordinate 63,429 downwards.
CTCCGTGGTGAGGCCGGTGCGGCGGCTGATGCGGCCGACATGGGTGTCGACGACGACGCCCGAAGCGATGCCGAAGGCCGTGCCAAGCACGACATTGGCGGTCTTGCGGCCGACGCCGGCGAGCTTGACCAGCGTGTCGAGGTCTCGGGGGACTTCGCCGCCGTGCTTCTCAACGAGCTCGGTGCAACACGACTTGATGTTCTTCGCCTTGTTACGGAAGAAGCCGGTGCTCTGCACGTACTTTTCGAGTCGAGCGATCGGCAACGCCGCAAGGTCGGCGGCGGTCGGGCAGTCGGCGAAGAGCTTGGCGGTGACGAGGTTCACCCGCTCGTCGGTGCACTGGGCCGAGAGAATCGTCGCGACGAGCAATTGGACGGGCGTGTCGTAATGGAGCGCGCAAACAGCGTCGCCGTGATCGGCGCTCAGCCGCCGCAGTACCCGTCGGGCCTGGGCCTTCCGCTCATCGGGGTCGCTCGGTGCTGGCGGGCGGTTCGGGAGGGGCGTCGGCATGGGCACGGTATAACCGATGGCCAACGTCGTCGTCACCGGCCGTGACCGGTCACGCGGCGCCGACCGCGCGGCGTTGACGGGCGCCCTGGATCCATTCGGTGACTTCCACCAAATCGGGCCGCGCCGAGCCACGCAGGGCCCGCTGGCCCTCGGAGGTGTCGCAGAACGGATCGACGAAACCCAACAACTCCGCCGGCTTCATGCCAGCGATCTCTTCGGCGGAAGTAAACCCGCTGCCGACAAGGACCTGGGCGTCGTGCCCTCGGAGCCCCGGCACGCGGCACATCAACTCGGCTTGGTGTTGCCAAGCGACGATCGTCGCCGCGTCGATCCGCGAGTCGTCGAGCCGAGCGGCGAGGTCTTCCGGATCGGCTGCGAGCAGTTGCGAAACACGCGCCACCCCGAGCTCGATGAGCTGTTCGGCCCGCTTCGGACCGATCGATGGCGCCGCTTCGATCTCGCTGTCGGTTTCGAGGTAGAAGCGGAGCGACTTCTTCTTCTCTTCGCGTCGATCGGACGACGCGGTTCCCGAAGACCGCCGTTCCGATTGTTCGTCGTCGCGGTGACGGCGCGGCTGGCGGTCTTCGTGGTCGCTGAGGCGGAGGGAGCGTTCGTTCCGACTGCCTCGCTCGCTACGGCGGCTGGCGTTGTCGCGGATCCGTTGCCGGCGTTCTTCGCGGTTTCGGCGCCACGCTTTGGCGTAGCCGGTCGACTGCCATCTCTCAACCCCGTCGGCAGCCGCCTCGACCCACTCTTCAATACGGTCGAGCATCGCTTGCCCGGCGCCCCGGCGACGCATCGCGTCACGGAGTCGGTCGGCGTTCGCTTCGGCGAGTTCTTCGACCGACAGCAGGTCACACTCGACGAGCAGCTTAGCGGCGCCCAAATCGAGTCCCGGGGTAAAGCAAACCAGAGCAAGGTGCGCCTGCCAGAGGGCGACCAACTCTGCCGTGACGTCCTCGATCTGCAGTTCTTCGGCGATCGCACTGGGGTCGCCGCCGATCAAGTCGCCGATGGTCCGCACCCGCGCGCTAGCGAACGCCTCGGCGCCGCCGGCGATACGGACCGGGAAGCGTTCGATCGAGTCGCCGATATCGAGCACCAGCGATCTCGCAAAGGTCTCTTCGCGGACAACGGTCTGGGTCGGGGGAGGGGAGGGCGGGGCGACCCGTTCAACCGCGACGGCCTTCTCGACAACGACGCGATCACCCCGCAGGCCACGCACCTCGACGCCGAGGCTCCGCAGTCGATTGAGTCCGGCGCCGTCGCGGGCCATGAGCAGCACCTGTCGCCCCCGTTGGGAGTAATCGTCCAGGCAGGTCGCCAGATTAGCGGCGTGGCGATCGTCGAGGTCCGCGAACGGCTGGTCCGCCACCAGCGGGAATGTAATGTCGGCCGCGTGGCACGCGTCGGCGAGCGCCAGCCGCAGCGCCCAGGCCACCAGCCGCTGCTCGATGAGCGACAGGTCTTGCTGGCGGATGATCCGCCCGGAACGGTCGCGGGCCTCGACCGCCCGACCTCCCGGGGCGAGCCGCAGTTCAGTGAACTCGCCATCGCTGAGCCGGGCCAGCACGTCCGACGCGCGGAGGGAGCCCCCGTCGCGCGGCGCGGGGGTATCGGCGACGCGCGAGAGGTCGGCTTGCAACGCATCGAGTTCCCGCTGCCATGCGGCGAGCTGCCCCGCGTCAAGGAGCCGGCGGCGTCGCTCGCTGACGTCGCGACGGTCGCGGTCGAGCGCTTCGAGCTCGGCCTCCCTGGCGGCGAGCGTTTCCGCCAGGCGGCGGTGCTCCGCTTCGAGTGTGGGCCGATCGAAGCGATCGAGGTAGCCCGGCGCCGCGTCAACGCCGCGGACCGACCGCGCGCGGCTGCTACGCCAATGGGTCTGCCGTCGTTCGAGCAGGTGCTCGAGCTGGCGGCGCAATTCGGCTTGCGACCGCTCGAGCTGGGCCGCTTCGGCCATCAGCTCCTGAGTCCGGAGGGCGTGGTCTTGCTGCGAGACCAGCTCTGCCAACCGATCGACATGGCGGCCGAGCGTCTCGACCAACGGATTCAGCCGCGGGTGCGCGTCCTGACAGACGCACAGGGGCGATTCACCGGAGCGGGCGAACCGGGCGACCTCGCTCTCGAGATCGGCGATCAACCGCTGCGCTACCGCGACGCTGGCGCGCTGGTCGGCGAGGACGATCTGCGGAGAGACGTCGTCGGCCCGGACGCGAGCCAACTCGGCGCGGACATACGTCTCTCGGCCATCCAGCTCGGCGAGGGTGGAACGCCACCGGGCGACTTCTTCGTCGAGTTCTTCGACACGGGGCGCCCATTGGTCGGCGGCTTGGCGTCCCTCGGCCTCGGCGGCGACGCGGCTGAGCTCTTCGTATCGCGCGTGGGCCCCCGCGGCGTCAAGCTGCCCCGCCAGCGCCCGGACGCGGCGAAGCAGCTCTTCGACTTGGTCGGCGAGTTCCGTGCGGGCGGCGTCTAGCTCGGCGAGTCGCCGGTCGAGCGTCCCGCTCTCTTGGCGGCGGGCGCCGAGCAGCGCCTCGATGCGGGCGGCGAGCTCGTCGCGGCGGCGGAGGAGTTCGTCGGTGCGACGCGGCTGGTTATCGGCGTGGGGCGGGGCGTCGGCGCGTCGTCGACGGGCCGCTAGACGCGTGAATTCTTCGGCGACCTTGGCGGAGAGCAACGGCGACAAAGGGGCCGACTCGCCCGCGGCGGCGAAGAAGACAGCCCCCAGAACCGACGCCGGCGTCCCTTGCTGCCAAGACTCGGGACCCACGGGCGAGGTGGTCGAACGCGGGCTGACGCTCGCAAGGGTCAGCTTCGGTGAACGGCGTGACCCGGCCCGTCGGAGTCGTAATTCGCCGGCGGCGACGCTAATCGTCGCCTCGCCCGCCACCCATGGCGCGTCGCGCCAACGCGGGTCCTCCGTCCCCAGGAAGATCTCAGCCACGAGCCCGGCGACCGCGCCGCTGTGGTCGAAAGAGTCCGCCTGGTATGCCGCCAGGCGGGGCGAAACCACTCCGAGCGAGTCGCTTCCGGCGGAAGTCTCACGGTGAGTGATGAGTTGGTTGATCCGCATGGCGCCCCCTCCCTAGGAAACCGCTTGCCGCAATGAACTGTGCCAAATGGAGAAGCTAGCCAAGTAGGGCTCTCTCGGCAACGCCGGCTGGCGTTTCCGCCTCCATCCAAGGCGGGGTTAGCCGGGCCTACGAGGGCGTCGACTCGCCTCGCTTGTCGGCGTACATCGCTCTGTCGGCGGCCTCGAGCATGGCGTCTACGCCCTCCCAGTCCGCCCGGGAGTAGGCGACGCCGATGCTTGCCCCGATGCGGATCGAGGCGCCTTCGATCACCAGCGGCTCATAAAGCTCGCTCAAGAGGCGGTCGCGGATCGGGGCATAGGTCGCCTGGTCGTGGACCCCGTCGAGAAGGAGCAAGAACTCATCCCCGCCGTAGCGCCCGACCAGGTCACCGGTTCGCACTGCCTGCCGCAACCGCGAGCCGACGCACGCGAGGCAGCGGTCCCCGACAAGGTGGCCATATTGGTCGTTAACTTGTTTGAAATCGACCAGGTCCAGGAACGCCAGGGCGAAGGGCCGCTGTTCACGGACGGCGAATCGGTCCGCCAAAGCGCCCTCGATTGCACTGCGGCAGAGCACCGAGGTCACCGGATCGAGGTCGTTGGGGACGGTGGCGGCGGCGTCCCGAGGGGTTTCGGGAAGCCATTCGATCAGGGCGGCCGACCCTTCACCGCCGGGCAACGGCTGCACATTCCGGCGCCACCCAGTGACAGTCAGCTCGGCCGCTAACACCGGCTCCGTCAGCCCTTGCTGCTGGGCGAGACGCGAAAAGGCCGCGTTTCTCCAGCCGAGTAGGCCCGTTGAGAGGTCGAGCACGGCCAGCGGCACGCTCGTCGAATCGAGCACCGTTGCCAGTCGAGCGGCGATTTCCGGGGAGGTGGTAGTCACCGGGGCCATTTTGCGCCGAGTGGCGGTTCGGCGCCCGGTCGGCAAAGAAAATTCGGAGGAAAAATCGACAAGATGCTCGCACTGACTATACTCGGCCCATCCCTACGCCTATCGCGTCGGGTCCCCGCCCCACGACGGGCGCCGGCTGAAGGTCGCGGTTGTTGACCGACCGTCGGACGCCGCTCCTTACCTCACCTATCGAATCGACGCGGCTCCCCCCGAGCTCCCGCCCTCGCCGGTTCGCGCTTACTGTCAGCCTATTATGCTCACACTGGTGCGTTCGCTTGTCGAGCTAACGGCGGCAAGGAGTCGCCGCAGGCAAGCGGATGGTTTCTTGCTCTCGCCGGAGCGGTTCGAGCTCGCGGCGGCGGCCGAGCGGATGCGGGTTGATCGAAACGGCTCGGTCGTTTCTCTGCTGGTGGTCGAGCCTTCGGCGACGAAGAACTCCCCCAAAGACATCCTTGACCTCGAACGCATGTTGGCGTCGCGGCTCCGGCTGACCGACACGGCCGGCTGGCTGCGTGACGGCCGGCTAGGACTGTTGCTGCCCGATACGCCCGAGTCGGGCGCCTGGAAAGTCGCCACCGACCTGTGCGAGTGGTACGCCGCCGGCGCCGACCGGCCGAATTGCGATGTGATCGTTTACCCCGACCGCGACAGCGGCGATCTTGGCAAGCCCGATGAAGACGGCCCCGACAGCCTCGTCGGAGTCGGCAGGCCCGGCGGCGAGTCCCCCTGCCAACAGGGCGTTAGCCTCTTTGACGGATTCTTTCTGAGACCGACGCCGCTCTGGAAACGATCGATCGACGTCGCCGGCGCCGCGACCGGCTTGCTGCTCGCCAGCCCGCTGATCGCCCTTGGCGTCGTGGCGGTCAAGCTCACGACGACGGGCCCCGCCTTCTTTGTCCAAGAACGAGAAGGCTTCGGCGGCAAGCGGTTCCGGATGTACAAACTCCGCACCATGCGGCCCGACGCCGAAGAGCTAAAAGCCTCTCTGCGTGCCGTCAGCGAACAGGACGGCCCGGCGTTTAAGATCGCCAACGACCCGCGGGTTACACCGGTTGGTCGGCTGCTTCGCAAGACCAGCATCGATGAGCTGCCCCAGCTCTGGAACGTCCTGTGCGGCGACATGTCGCTGGTCGGGCCCCGACCGCTGCCGGTCGACGAGTCGCGGGCGTGCAAGGGCTGGCAACGTCGGCGTCTGCACGTTATGCCGGGTTTAACGTGCACGTGGCAGATCTACGGCCGAAATCTGGTGCCCTTCGACGATTGGGTTAGGATGGACCTGGATTACGCTGAGCGGCGTAGCCCGTTGCTCGACCTGGTGCTCGTCGCCAAGACAGGGCCGTCGGTGCTGATGCAAAAGGGACGATAGGGCGGGCCGCCCGCCTTGGTCCAAAGACACTCGCGTCGGTGGGAATCGCCAGCCCGCCGACGCCCGCTTCCCGCCGGCGCCTCCTCCCTTTCCATCGACGACGCCTCTCCCGCAATGCCTGGGACGAAGCCAATTCCGTTGGCGCCGAACGACATGAGTGATCGTGCCGTTGTTCCGGCGACCGCTGCCCCGTCGGGCGCTGACCCGATCGAAGGCCGGCGGCTGCGCGTCTTGCAGGTCGCCCACGCCTGCCACCCCCACCAGTCGATGGAGTCGCGGATCGGCTGGTACCGGGCCGTTCATGCCGCTCAGCAACACGACGTGACCGTGCTGCACGGCGAAGCGACCAACGATGGTCTGCTCCGCGACGAAGCCCAGCGGCTTGGCATTGGCGATCGGCTCCACTTTATCGGCATCGACCGCTGCTGGTGGGGCGACCTCTACAACCGATCGGCGACGACTTACTACATGGGCTACCGACTCTGGCATCGGTGCGCCCTCCGCGAAGCGCAAAAACTGCACGCCGAGCGTCCCTTCGACCTCGCCCATCAGACGACGTTCTGTGGCTTCCGCGAGCCGGGCGAGGCGTGGCGCCTCGGCGTTCCGTTCGTGTGGGGCCCGGTCGGCGGGACCCAGGCCTTCCCGGCAAGGTACCTGAGCGAACTGGGTCTCCGTGGCGCGTGGATTGAGGTCTGTCGCAACGCGATCAACGCCTGGCAATTGCGGTTCAGCCGGCGCGTCCGCTTGGCGACGCGACGGGCGGCGGTCTTGATAGCGGCGACCCACCAGGCGTCCCAAGACATCCAGCGTGCGACGGGCCGCAAGGCGCCGGTGCAGCTCGAGACAGCGCTCGACATCCCGATCAGCCCGGCACGCGAACCACGTCGGGCGGGCGAGCCGCTGAGGATTCTCTGGTCGGGACGTTTGCGGGCTTGGAAGACCCTGCCGTTGCTGCTGAAGGCCTTGCCGTTACTGCCACCCGACGTCGATTGGCGTCTGCGGGTGTTGGGCGTCGGGCCGAGCGAAGCGGCCTGGCGACGCCTAGCGAACCGTTTGGGTATCGCCGACCGGATCGAGTGGCTCGGCTGGCCCGACTACCGCGCGACGCTCCCCCACTACCAGTGGGCCGACTGCTTCGCCTTCACCAGCATGCGAGACACGTCGGGCACCGGCCTGCTCGAAGCCCTCGCGGCGGGGTCGCCAATCGTCGGCGTCGATCACCAAGGCGCGGCCGACATCATGACGTCCAGCTGTGCGATGCCGGTCCCCGTCGGGTCTCCCAACGAGACGGTCACGGGCATGGCGGTCGCAATGACTCGGCTGGCCCGTGAGCCCGTACTCTGGCGGCAACTGAGCGAGGGCGCCCGCGCCGAAGCCCAGCAACACATGTGGTCTCGCCAGGCGGAAACCCTCCTTCGCTGGTACGCCGACGCGTACGCCGTCGAGTCGTCGACGGCCCGCGAACGGCGCGCCGCTAGAACCGATCGCGTCTCGTCCAACTTGCCCGCCAATCAACCTTCCGTCGGCCCCTCTGTCGGCTAACACAGCCACCTCGCGTGAGCATTCCGATGTCCAATCAATCGTCTCGTTCGTCCGCCGTCCATCTATTGGAGATGTTGTTCCGCCACCGGTTCAAGGCGGTGCTGATCCCGGCGTTGGTGATCGCAACCGGCTTAGGGATCGCGCTGTTCGCCCCGCGTGAGTACCGCTCCGAGGCGAAGCTCGCCCTCCAGATGGGGCGCCAGAGCGTGAGCCTCGACCCAACCGCCCAGACCGGGCAACAGATCATGGGGATCCAGCAGCTGGGACGCGACGCCGAAGTCGTTACCGCTCTCGATCTGATCCAGAGCCGCGGCGTCATTCTGAAAGTGGTCGAACGGCTTGGCTCCGACTACATCCTCCGCGGCGGCCCCGAGGGGGGGGAGGGCGAGGCCGCGCCAAACGCTTTAGCGCAAACTCTCGATGCGACCGTCGGCGCGACGCTTCGCAACGCGATGTCCGCATTGAAGAGCATCGACCCGATCAGCGACACCGAAGAGGCCGCGATCGAGATCGAGAAAAACCTTGTCGCCGACTCGGAGCGGGATTCGACCATGCTCTTGGTGACCTACAGCACCACCTCGGCGGTCGGCGCCAAGACGATCCTCGAGACCCTGATCGACGTCTACCGTGAAGAGCACTTGCGGATCAATCGCAACGAAGGTTCGCGGGCGTTCTTCCAAGAGCAAGAAAAACTACTCCGTGGCCAACTCGACGCAGCCATGGACGGGGTCCGCAAGGCGAAGAACGAGATCGGGGTCGCCTCGATCGAGTCCCGGCGCCAGAACCTGGAGAACCAGCTCCAGTCGATCACGATGTCGGCCTTCGAGGCCGAGAGCCAGCGCAACGCCCTGGTGGCGGAACTCCAAGACCTCCGCCGCCAGCTGGGCGGTATGCCCGAACGCCTGATCGCTTCGAAGAAGTCGATCCCTAACGGCGGCGCCGATTTGCTCAGGGAGCAGCTCTACACGCTTCAGGTGCGGCAGGCCGATCTCAAGGCGCGCTACAGCAACTCGCACCCGCTGGTGATCGCGATCTCACAGCAGATCGAGGAGGCGGAGAAGGTCGTCGATGGGCAAGACAACGTCCGCGAAGAGACGACCGACGACGTCAACCCGATCCACCGCGAGCTGTCGCTGGCCGCCAAACAAAAGCAGGGCCAGGTCGCCAGCCTTGAGGCGAAGCTCGGCGCGCTGCGTGACCAGGACGAAACCGTCCGTCGCGACCTCGAAAAGATCAACGCCGATGCGATGCGGCTGGCCATGCTCGAACGCGAGGAGCAAATTCTCAGCCGCAAGTACATCCGCTACTCGGACAATCTTGAGCAGACCCGGATCGATGAAGAGCTCGAGCTGCAAGAGGTCTCAAGCGTGAGCGTCGCCCAGACGCCGACGTTCTCCGAAAAGCCGGTGAGCCCGTCGAAGCTGTTGGTGGGGCTCGGGTCGTTGGTCCTGGCGTTCGCCGGCACAGCGGCTTCGATCCTGGCGCTCGAACAGCTCAACGATAAGGTCCGCGACGACCGTTCGATCGAGTTGGCGACGGGCGCCCCGGTGTTGGCGTCGATCCCCGATTCCTCCGTCCACGGCCGCGTGCTTGCCCCGTAGCAGTCTGCTGTCGTGCGATTTGCTTTCGGCGCGCGCCCCCCCTTCCTGTCTCCTTCGTCCCAATCAACCGAGAATTCGCGATGGATTCCACCAAAGCGATCGACAAGCCCGCCGCGGCTCGCGACGCCGTCATCCGTACGGCGCCCCGGCGCCGCGGCGCCGACGCCTACGACACGCTCCTCTGGCGGCTTCAACCGCGATTGGAAGAGGTCCGTGAGCAGAACGACGGCGCCGGCTTCCTCGTTGGGATCACTTCTTGCGACCGCAAGGCGGGCGTCAGCACCGTGGCGGCGAACCTCGCGATCCGGGCCGCCGACCACCAGATGCGTCCGGTCTTGCTGATCGACGCCTCGGCCGAGCATCCCACGGTAGCCCGCCAGTTCCGGCTCCGTGGCGTGCAGGGGCTTGCCGACGTGATGGCCGGCCATTGCAGCGTTTCCGACGCGGTCCACGAGACGACGGTCGATGGCCTCGAGGTCATGCCGGTGGGCACGACCGGCCTGATGGATCGCGTCGGTCTCGACTGCCAGCACGTCGAAGCCTTGCTCAGCGGGTTGCGGGAGTCGCATCAGATGGTCGTGTTCGACCTCCCGCTGACGAGCGAGCTGCGTCACATGCTCCTGATCGCTCGTCGGCTTGACGCCGCGATCCTGGCGGTCAGCCACGAGCAGACTTCCGCGACGCTGCTGGAACGCGCGGCCGAGCAGCTCCGCAGCGACGGCGTCCCCCTCGCGGGTACGGTGGTCTGTCGGCACAAGCAGCGGGTCCCTAGCTGGATCCGCAACCGGTTCTAAGGCGACCCCGCGTCGCGTTTGCCGCACGATTCTATTTCCTTCTTACGAACACCACGCCCCGAGTCCTTGTGCCGTTGCCCGCCCAGCCCACCGCCGCAGCCCGACCGGATTCGGCGACAGGTTGGCGTCGCGCGATTGGCTCGCTGCCGCGCGGCCTGTGGGTCTTTGCCGACCAAGGCGTGGTGAGCCTGTCGAACTTTGTTGCGCCGATCGCGGTGGGACGCTCGGCGGGGCAGGTTGAGCTCGGCTATTTCGTCCTCGGCTTCTCGGTCTATCTGTTTGCGTTGGGCTTGGCGCGGGCGCTGGTTTGGACCGCCTACACAAGGCGTAGCCCCCACCTGCCACTCGAAGAGCGACCCGCCTACGCCGGCAGCGCAACGATCCACCTGCTTGGGTTCGCGGCTGCTGTCTGCGTGCTCACGCTCCTGATCGCCACGGCGGCCTGGGCGATGGGCTTCACCGTCATGTCATGGTTGCTAACGGTTGTCGGACCTTGTTCGGCGGCGATGCTCCTCCGTGAACACGTCCGTCGGCTTGGATTGACCCGGTTCGATTTCTTCGACGTGTTCGCTTTCGATGTGGTCGTTTCGATCGCTCAAGTGCTGCTGCTAGTCTGGTTGGCGAAGCGCGGCGAGCTGTGCGCCAACGAGGCGTTCCTCGCCCTGGCGACGACGTCGATGCTGGCGGTCCCTTGGATGCTCTTACGGAGCAATGCTTGGACGGTCCAGTGGCGCCGGGTGCTTCCCGACTGGCGAGACAACTGGTCGATTAGCAAGTGGCTCGCCGGCGGCGCGTCGGCCGTGCTGCTGGGCAAGGAGGGCTACAACTGGCTGCTGTCGGCCATCGCGTCGATCGCCGAACTGGGCCGCCTCGGCGCCGCTCGGGTTGTGGTGCAAATGACCAACCCGCTGGTGATTGGCGTCTCGAATTATCTCGGCCCGATGAGCGCCAAAGTCCTCGCCGACGAGGGCAAGGCGGGCCTGTGGCGTTACACGGTGCGGACCACGCTGATCATGGCCAGTACGATTGGCGTGTTCCTCTTGGGAGTCGCCTTCGTCGGGCTTCCGGTCGTCGAGTTCGTCTTCCAAAAGGCGTCGGCCGGCGTCTCGACACTGCTGCTGCTCACCCTGACCGCGGGCGTTCTCTCCGAGGCGCTGCTCATCCCGATCGAGTACGCGTCGGTGAATCTGGGCCACGCGCGGATGATGTTCAACACGGCCATCACGCGGCTGGCGGTGAACGGGTCGCTTGGTTTCGGGCTCGTGGGCGTGTTTGGCGCCGAGGCAATCGGCGTCGGGATGCTGCTGGGCAGCTTGGTCGCCCTCGTGTGGCAATGGACCGTCTTTGCGAAGGAGGTCCGCCGTGCGTGACGCCCTCGCCTTGAGCAGCTTCGGGTCGATGAGCAGGGCCGCCGCCGGTGACGTGACGCCAACGGCGGACGGAATCCGTTGGGGGCGGGTGCTCGCCGTAGCCATCGGCTTTTGGCTCGTCTTCTATACGATCGATCACGACGCGGCTGCTTTTGCCGGGATGCAAGTCACGGACGAGACCGAGGGCGACATCGCCGACGAGTACATCGATGAGATCGAGGGCGGTAGCGCTCTCCGGAAGTTCGTCGTGATCGGCTACGGATTCTGTGGACTGCTGGGCTTGGCGTATTGCGACAACCGGCCCTGGAATCTCCAGTCTACGGCGGCCGCCTGCTTCTGCCTGCTGTTGGCGTGGACCCTCTCCAGCGTGCTTTGGTCGGCAGAGCCGGCGCTGACGTTCAAGCGGCTGGTCGCCGCGGGGATGATCGTCGTCGGGTCGCTAGGGTTCGCCCGGATGCTGAACCCGAACGAACTGCTCGCCGTCGCGCTGCTGACGTTCAGCGCCTTCGTCAGCTATAGCCTGATGCTGGACGTCGGTCACGGCGGAAAGCCCTGGGACCCGGACTACCGTTTCGGTGGAACGCTGCATCCGAACATCCAAGCCGCCTACTGCGGGATGCTCTGCCTCGCGGCGTTCTGCCTGCCGACGCGCTGGGGCGGCGCCTGGGTGATGCGTTGCTTGATGGTGTTTGGATTTGTGTTGTTGCTGCAGACCCAGTCACGCACCAGCGCGTTGGCGGTCATAGTCGGGGTCTTGATCACGTTGCTTGTTCGGCTCGCCCCGCGGGCGAGGTGGGGAGCCGCCTGGGGTCTGATTGCGATGGCGTCCCTCGCGACGATCGTCCTGGCCACCCTTGGCAATGGCGACCGTCGGGCCCTCACCGAGGCCGCCCTGCTGGGACGGACCGATCAGGCCGGCTCGCTCACCGGGCGGGTCCCCTTGTGGCAAGAACTGGTCGGGTTCGCCGCAAAGCGTCCCCTTCACGGCTACGGCTACGAATCGTTTTGGACGGCCGACAACATTGACGCGGTGATGAAGTCACAAAAATGGGCGTTGCAGTCGGCGCACAACGCTTACTTCGAAGTCGTCTTGCAGCTGGGCCTGGTCGGGTTGGCGCTCGCCATGGCGACCCTTCTGCTCAGTTTCAACCTGATGCAGGCAGCTTATGAACGGACCCACATCGCAGGGTACGCTTTCGCGTATGGGGTGCTTGGGTTCGCGATCGCCAATAGCTTGCTCGAGTCCCACTTCGCCAAACTCAAGTACCCCACCGTCATTGCATTGATCGCCGTGCTGGGGGTGATTGCGTTCCACCCAACGGAAGCCGAGACGCTCGACGACGAGTCTCTCGGCGGCGGCCAAGCTGCTACGGATCGACGGCGGGTCGCCGCGCCGCATCGGGCCAAGGGGGGACGTCGTGTCGCCTGAGGCTTCTCTCCACCCACCGATCGAACTCTCCACGACCCCGACCCCTCCGAGCGGATGGTTGCGTTTCGTCCGCAATCTCGGGGTCGTCTTTTTTCTCCTGTTTGTCTTTGGGGTCGTCGAGCACGAACTGATCTACGCCAACGCTTACATCACCGAGATCGACGAGAAGGACATCCGCGACAAGTTCATCGAGCAGATGGAGAGCGGCAACGCGCTTCGTCAGGTCGCTTTGGTGGCGTTCGGTGCGTTCGGCATCGTGGCTCTCGGGTTCTGTCGCGATAAGCCATGGAATCTGCGGTGGAGCGTGTTGACGCCGCTTCTGATCCTCGCCGGGCTCTGCCTTGTCAGCGTGGCGTGGTCGGCACAGCCCCTGTTGACGGCGAAGCGGTTGGTGGTGCTGGCGTGCATGGTCCTCGGGTCGGCGGGCCTCGCGCGGATGCTGACGCCACGGGATTTCCTATCGATCGTTCTCGTTAGCCTGACGCTCTTCATAGCCGGCAGCCTCGCCTTCGAGTTGGCGGCGGGAGGGCGCCCTTGGTCGGGCGGCGACTACCGATTTGGTGGGACCCTGCACCCCAACGCGCAAGCCAACTACTGCGGCATCCTGTGCCTCGCCGCGGTTTGTCATCCGTTCGGCTTCGGACGCCGCTGGATACGCTACACGTTGGTCGCCGTCGGGCTGGGGTTGATTGTCCTCACACAGTCACGCACCGGACTGATGTCGGTCGCCGTGGCGCTGGTGTCGACGTGGATGATGCGCCTGCCTCCGGGCCTGAAATGGGCGGGTTTCTCGCTTTTCATGGTGGCCGTCGCCGGGCTTTTCATCTCCTACAACAGCGTTGGGACCGGCGCCCGCCACACCGTGCTCGACACGGCGTTATTGGGGCGGACCCAGCAAGCCGGTTCGCTAACTGGCCGGGTCCCGCTGTGGGAAGAACTGCTGGAGTACTCCCGCAAGAAGCCGTTACTAGGCTACGGCTACGAAGGATTCTGGACGCAGGACCGCATCGCCGCGATCATGAAGAGTCAGAAGTGGAGCCTCCAGAACGCGCATAACTCGTACTTCGAAATCGTGCTTCAGCTCGGCTTTGTTGGGCTGTTCTTCGCCGTCTGGTTCTTGCTAGCCAGCGCCGCCGCGCTGTCGGCCGCGAATCGGCTGACGCGTGACCCGGGATACGCCTTCGCATTCGGCGTGCTAACGCTTGGCGTCTTTAATAGCTTGCTTGAATCGCTGTTCATCAAACTGCGCTTCTGCCCAACGGTTGCGCTGATCGGCGTGCTGATGGTTGCCTTGTTTTTCCCCTCCGAGCCGGGCGACGAGACCGATGCGTCGCCCACACCGCAACCTCTGGCCGGCTGACGCGTCCGTGTCCGCTGACACCGCAATCCCCGTATGTCGAATCCAACCACCACCGGCCCCTTGAGCCCCGTCGACGTGACGGTTGTTGTCGGAAGCTACAATCGCGCGGCGATGCTCGCCGAGACGATCGAGAGTCTTACTGCGCTCGACACGTCACTGCCGGGTGGCGGAGAATTCACCTACGAGATCGTGGCGATCGACAACGCCTCGACCGACGAGACGCAGGAAGTGATTCGTCGCTTCGCCGCGTCGGAACGGATCGGAAGCGCCGAGCGCGTCCGCGGCTTTTACGAGGCGGAGCCGGGCGTCACCCACGCCCGCAACCGTGGCTTGGCCGAATCCGTGGGCGAATGGATCGCGTTTCACGACGACGATCAGCGCGCCCATCCGCTCTGGCTCGCGAAGCTTCAGGAACTCGCTCGGCGGCGAAATGTCAAAGTCGTCGGGGGCGCCGTCCACCTGTCGCTTCCCGTGACGAATACGCGGAAGCTCGCCCCTGCTTGTCGGGTTTTGCTCGGCGAGAAAGTCGGTTGGACCGAGGAGCAGCCGTACACACGTAAGCGGATTCCCGGCACGAACAACCTCATGCTGCACCGGTCGGTCTTGCAGGACGTTGGGGTCTTCGATGTCCGGATCAAGGATGGTGGAGAGGACGCCGACCTCTACCGACGCATCCGGACCGCCGGGTACGAGGCGTGGTACACACCCGAGGCGATCGTCTACCACCTGATTCCTGAGCAGCGGTTAGCCGCCGAATACATGAAATGGACGGCGACGCGGCACGGCCAGCACCTGGCCCTTCGTGAGTACAAGGAGTGGGGTCGCGCAAAACTCGCAGGGATGATCGCGCTTCGCGCAGTTCAGGCCGGCGGAAGTTACCTGCCACGCTATTTTGTAGCTATCATGTCGGGACAGCGGGAGAAGGCCCTTGGCAAGAGGGCCCTCCTATGGCGATCGCAGGCCTATCTCGCTCGTGCTTGGTCGTTGGTCCGCAAGGGGGACGCGGATACCGGCGCCCAGGATGCGTCTCTCAACCTGCGTGAGGGACGCGAAAAACTTATCCACGGCGCCGCCAACGCCAATTAGCTTCCCACCACGCAAGGCGCCTGGCGCCATCCCACCATTTGCCCCCCCTCCTTTGATGCACAACTTTGAAAGCGGCGACACGGCGACCCTGACACGACCGGCCGTGAATGCAGCCGACGCCGGCGTCGCCGACGGCTCGGTCCGAAAGTCAACCGCCACGCCGTCGACGGCGACCATCCGCGTCGCTTTGCCGGCCTACAACGAGGCCGAGGCGCTCGAGCCGTTGCTCATTTCGCTGCACGCCACGCTCCGGGCGGCGGGGTTACCCCATGAGATTGTCGTCGTCGATGACGGCAGCAGCGACGACACCGCGGCCATCGCCAGCCGGGCGTCGTTCTCAATGCCGGTGCGGCTCGTCCAACACGAACAGAACCAGGGCCTCGCCGCCGCCTTGCGGACCGGCCTCGTCGACGCGGTCGATCACGCGGCGCCGGGCGACATCGTCATCACGATGGACTCGGACAACACGCACCCCGCCGGTTTGATCCCCCGCTTGTTGCAGATGATTGCCGAAGGGCACGACGTCGTGATCGCGTCACGGTTTCAGCCCGGGGCTCGGGTGATCGGCGTGCCTTTTGATCGCGTTCTGCTGAGCGTCGCGGCGCGATGGGTCTTTAAGATCATGCAACCGATCCCCGGCGTGAGGGATTACACGTGCGGCTTCCGCGCTTATCGCGTCGAGCCCCTCGCCGCGGCGATTGACTACTACGGCGACCGTTTTGTCAGTGAGCAAGGTTTCTCTTGCATGGTGGACGTGCTCTTGAAGCTACGTCGGTTGCGAGTGAACGGCGGTCCGGTCGTGATGGGCGAAGCCCCGATGGTGCTCCGCTACGACCAGAAGGGGGGCGTCAGCAAGATGCGGGTCTGGCGCACGGTTCGGCAGACGTTGTCGCTCGTCGCCCGGCGCCGGCTGCGGGGCGCGTAGTCCCTTCGGTTCGGAGGACGCCTCACCGTCGCGTGAGCGGGAGCACTCCGCGCGCGCGACGTCTCGGCGTCCCCCTTGCTCACTAGCGAACCCGTCTCTCCTTCTGCCATCCCTGCCGTGAAAACGATCGAAGCCCATCCCGCCCCCCCCGTTGCTTCACCGCGGGTCGCCGCCGAAAACCGCCAGCACTGGGCTGTCGTCGGCGGCGGCATGCTCGGCCTCGCGCTCGCCCACGAGTTGACCAAGCGTGGCAAGCGGGTCACCGTGCTCGAAGCGAGCCCCGAACTTGGCGGCCTCGCGAGCCCGTGGGAACTGCACGACGAAGAGACCGGCCGCGATGTCACCTGGGACCGGCACTACCATGTGACGCTCCTCTCCGACACGCGGCTCCGTCAGTTGCTGGCGGAGATTGGCCTCGCCGAGGACCTCCAGTGGGTCGAGACCAAGACCGGTTTCTATAGCGGCGGCAAGATGCACTCCATGTCATCGACGTTAGAGTTCCTCACGTTCCCACCGCTGCGGCTCTTTGAGAAGTTCCGCCTCGGCATGACGATCTTCGGCGCGTCGAAGATCCGCAATTGGCGCCGGCTCGAGCAGATCCCCGTCACCGACTGGCTCCGCAAATGGTCGGGCCGAGGAGCGTTCGAGAAGGTCTGGCTGCCACTGCTCAAAGCGAAGCTCGGCGACGCCCACACGCGGGTGTCGGCCGCGTTCATCTGGGCCCACATCAGCCGCATGTACGCCGCCCGGCGGACCGGCCATAAGAAAGAGATGTTCGGCTACGTCCGCGGCGGCTACCCCCGCATCCTGCAGACCCTCGCCGAGACGCTCGAGGAGAACGGTGTCGATATCTTGACCGACGCCGCGGTCGCCGAGGCGAGCGCCAAGCCCGCCGGGGGCGTCGCCGTTCGGTTGGCCGACGGATCGAGCCTCGACTTTGACCAGGTCGCGTTCACAACGCCTTCGCCGGTGATCGCCCGTGCCGTGCCGGGTATGAGCGAGGAAGAACGGACGCGACACTTCGGCGTGGAGTATCTAGGGATCGTCTGCGCGTCGCTGCTTCTCCGCAAGCCGATCACCGACTACTACGTCACCAACATCACCGATGGCTGGGTGCCGCTCACCGCCGTCATCGAGATGACCACGATCGTCGACCCCGACGAGTTGGGGGGCCGCTACCTCGTCTACCTGCCCAAGTACTGCCCGGCCGACGACCGCCTCTTCGACCGCACCGACGACGAGTTGCGTGAAGAGTGGCTCGCGGCTTTGGAGAAGATGCACCCGCACTTCTCGCGCGATGATGTCGTGGCGATGCGCTTCAGCCGCGTCCGCAGCGTGATGGCGTTGCCGACGATCCGCTACAGCGAGCGGCTGCCGTCGGTGGCGACCGGCGTTCCCGGCGTCTGGGCGGTGAACTCGGCCCAGATCCTCAAGGGGAACCTGAACGTCAACGAGACGATCCAGGTGGCGGACGAAGCGCTTGCCGGCCCGCTTGCCGCGGCGCTCGTTTGACCGATGCCGCTACCAATCGCCAGCCTTTCGCTCGACCTTGACGACAAGTGGGCCTACCTGCGCTCGCGTGGCGACGCGGCTTGGGAAGCGCGGCCGAGTTACCTGCCGGCAGTGGTGCCACGGATCGCCGACTTCCTTGGCGAACGGGGGCTCGCTTGCACGTTCTTCGTCGTCGGTGAGGACGCCGACCGCGACGACGGCGCCCGGGAGGTCGAGCGAATCGCCGCTGCGGGATTCGAGGTCGCCAACCACGGCGAGCAACACCTCCCCTGGCTCGACAAACTGACCGGCGACGCCCTCGAGGCGGAAGTCGCCGAAGCCGAGATCGCGATCACGCGCGTCACCGGCAAGCGGCCGATAGGCTTTCGGGCGCCGGGGTTCTCGTGGTCGCCAGAGCTGCTGGCCCTCCTGGTCCGCCGCGGTTATCAGTACGACGCGAGCGTCTTCCCCACGTTCGTCGGGCCGCTGGCCCGGGCCTACGTCAAGCTGTCGGGCTTCCGCGCCGCCAAGCCGCAGCCGGAGAGTGAAACGCCCGAGCAACGATTCAGTTCGCTCAGCGACGCCCTGCGGACCTTACGGCCCCACCGGATCGAGACCGCCGCGGGGCCCATCATGGAACTCCCGGTCACAACGATGCCGATCAGCCGGGCGCCGATCCACTTCACGTACGTCTCGTTCCTCGCCCAAAAGTCACCCGCCGCGGCGCGGGCCTACTGGCGAACGGCGCTGCGGCTCTGCCGACTGCGGGGCGTGGGCCCTTCGCTGCTGCTGCACCCGCTCGATTTCCTCGGCGAAGAAGACGAGCCGCAGCTGGCCTACTTCCCCGGCATGAGGCTGCCGCGTGCGGTAAAGCTCGAACTGCTCAGCGACGTGCTCGCCGCCCTCGCCCACAACCGCCAAGTGGTGACCGTCGGGCAGCACGCGTTGGGAAGGCTCGAAAAATGAGCCGTCGGCGCTAGCCGCGGGTAGCGTCTGATTGGGGCTCACCCGCGGCTAGCGCCGACGGCTCACCTCTATCTATCCAATCAGCGGCCGCAGGACGTTTCGGCTAATGCGGAGCGATCGCTGCCGCGCTTCGAGCGACTCGGTGTACGCTTCGTCCTCGACCTCAATGCAGACCGGCCCGTCGTAGCCGGCGTCGCCCAGCGCGCCGATCCAGGCGCCCCAGTCGATGTCCCCCAGGCCGGGCAGCTTGGCCGTCGCCCGGTCCATCGGCGGGGCGAACGACCCCACATCATTAAGCCGATGCGGGTCGACCCGCATGTCCTTGGCGTGCGTGTGGAAGATCCTCGACCCAAACTCGCGGATCGGCGCCACGGGATCCATCAATTGCATCCGCAGGTGCGACGGGTCGTAATTGAGCCCGAAGTTTGGCGACGGAATGATCTCGAACATCCGCCGCCAAATGGCCGGCGAGTGGGCCAGGTTTAGCCCGAACGGCCACGTTTTAGCGTACAGCATCGGGCAGTTCTCGATGCCGACCCGCACGCCGCGCTCCTCGGCGTGCCGCACGATCGGCGGCCACACCTCGGCGAACTTGGCGAGGTTCTCCTCCATCGACTTGAACTGATTGGCGCCGAGGAAGGAGTTGATCCCCTTCAGGCCTAGCATCGCCGCTGCGTCGATCACTTTGTAGAGATGTTCGATCGCCGCGGTCGCTTGGTCTTCCTCTGCCGATAGGGGAATCGAGTAATACCCTAGCGCCGAGAACGCGACGCCGTGCTTGTCGATCAGCGCCCGAGTGTCGTCAGCTTTCGCCGGCGTGAAGTCAGTTACGTCGAGGTGCGTGACGCCGCCGTACTTGCGATCAGGCCCGCCGGGGGGCCAGCAGAGTACTTCAACACAGTCGAACCCCTCGCCCGCCGCAAACCGCAGCACTTCTTCCAGGGACTGATCAGCCAGAATGGCGGAGACGAAACCGAGTTGCATGGGTGCTTCCTTAAAGTGAAACCATTGAGGCACGGAGGACGCACAGAGAAGAACTAGACAGGAATTACAGGATCAACAGGATTTCTCTTTAACCTCTCATCCTGTCGATTCTGTTAATCCCGTCGAAAAAAGCTACGCGCCCTCAGTGCCTCTGTGGTTATCCAATTGCGGCCACAAGAGCCTGTTCCAGATCGGCGATCAGGTCCTCTACTGCCTCCAGGCCGATCGACAGCCGGATCAGCCCGTCGGTGATGCCGTACTTCGCGCGGTCTTCGGCCGAGAAGCTGGCGTGCGACATCGTGGCGGGCTGCGAGATCAGCGACTCGACCGCGCCGAAGCTGACCGCCAAGCCAAAGAGCTTCGAGTCGTTCACAAATCGCTTCGCCGCCGCGTCGCCGCCGGTGAGTTCGAACGACAGCACGCCGCCGTACGCGCCGTCCATCTGCCGCTTGGCGATCGCGTGCCCCGGATGGCTCGGCAGGCCGGGGTAGAGGACCCGTGACACCTCGGGCCGGCTCAGCAGCCACTCGGCGACGTGTTGCGCCGAGCGGGACTGCTCGCGCACCCGCAGCTCGAGGGTCTTTGTGCCGCGTGAGCAGAGGAACGATTCGAGCGGGCCCATGATGGCGCCGGTCGCGTTCTGGATGAACTTGAGGTCGTCGTACACGGCCTTCTCACGCATCGCGAGCAGGCCCCCCATCAGGTCGCTGTGGCCGCCGTAGTACTTGGTGGCCGCGTGCATGACGATGTCCATGCCGATCTCGAGCGGCCGCGACAGCACGGGGGTGGCGATCGTGTTGTCGCACGCCGCCAGGGCGCCGTGCCGGTGGGCCAACTCGGCGACCGCGGCGAGGTCGACGACCGTCATCAGTGGGTTGCCGGGCGACTCGACCCAGACGAGCCGCGTGTTGGGGCGGATCGCTTTCTCGAACGCGTCGAGGTCGGTGGCGTCGGCGAGCGTCACCTCAACGCCGGCCCGGTTCGCCACTTTGTGGAGCAGCCGATAGGTGCCGCCGTAGAGGTCGCTGCCGGCAAGCAGATGGTCGCCCGACCGCAGCGAAGCGACGACACACGCCGTGGCGGCCATGCCGGTCGAGAAGGCGATCGCCCCGCCGTCCGGCCCACAGCCTTCGAGCGACGCAACGGTCGTCTCCAGGGCGGTCCGCGTCGGGTTGCCGCTGCGCGAGTAGTCGTACTCCCCCCACTCCCCGGCGCCGGGCTGAACGAAGGTGCTGGCGAGGTGCAGCGGCGGAACCACCGCCCCGGTGGCGGGGTCGGGTTCTTGGCCGATGTGGATGGAGCGGGTTCGGAATTGCATGCGGATAATTTTCTAGTCTTGCGACGCTTCAAAACGCGAAACCGGCTCGCGATTCCATCCCAGTGCGTCGCACTCGAAGGTCTCGTCTTTGAAGTAAAAAAGGAAATGCCTCGAGTCCTTCGCGGGCCCGTCTGCAACGGCAGTCCAACTTAACACCGGGCAATCGAGCCGTAAGTCACCTTTTACCTCATAGAATTCGCCCCACTGCGGAGCGACCCCCGAAAAGCGACATTGACCGTCGTACCAGCCTTCGTCGTTCGTGCCGCTAAGTCGGTAGCGCCAGCAGCTAGGAAAGGAGATCGCGAAGCGCTGTGTACCTCGATCCAGGTTTTGGTCGTCGAAGACGCAGTCGATTTCGAGCCTAAGTAAGTTGTGCTCGATTGCTATTGTCGCGTTCGGATCAACGGGATGAGCATTCCAACCGCTGTTGAGCTGTACAAACGATGTCTGCAGTCTCGACCATTTGCGTTGGTCGATCTTAGCTGCGTTGATGTGCCCCTGTTTGATGGCTTCGCTCCTATTGCCGAAACGGCCCGCAAGCCAGGCTCGAAATGACCTAAATTCCGTCATCGAACTCGTCCCAGACACGATGCAGTTGCTTGTTGGCCATGATCTTACCGAGAGCCAATCGTCAGCAGGTTAGGGTCGCGGTTCTAAGAGCTTATTCACAACCAACGACCAGCGTCAGCGAGGTCGCTTTATCCCCCTCCCTTTCAGGGAGGGGCTAGGGGAGGGTGAACCGTCTCCCGCACCAAGCGACTTAGCAATCACCTCAACCACCCCCTCCAAGTTGTCCAGCACATCGTCGTTCGCAATCCGCAACACTCGGAAACCGAGCGTCTCGATCATCGACTGCCGCGCCGCGTCTTCTTCCTCCCGCCCTTCGTGGCTGCGCCCGTCGAGCTCAATGACGAGGTTCGCTTCCAAACAGCAGAAGTCGATGACGTAGCTGCCGATGGGGTGCTGGCGGCGGAACTTGTAGCCGGCGACTTGGCGGTTGCGGAGGGCGTACCAGAGGACTTGTTCGGGGTGGGTGGCGTTGCGGCGGAGGTTGCGTGCGTTGGTAGTTGTTTTTGGTGGGAGGCGGTGGTGGTGCGGCATGCGTGTTACCCTCCCCTAGCCCCTCCCTGAAAGGGAGGGGGATAAAGCGGGATGCTCGGTCTTACGGGGGGCCAATGGTGGCCGATCGCCCGCATTATCAGCTACCCTGCATCATGCCGACAGGGCCGCCTGCGACTCCTCCGCGAAACTTCTCGACATGATCCGATCCTGCTTCCCCGCTCTTGTCCTATTGATCGTAGCTGGCGCAATAGCCCAGGCCGACGAGCCCGCCTGGAATCGCTTCCGTGGCCCCGAGGGGACCGGCGTCAACCAGACCGCTAATCCGCCTGTGGAGTTCGGGCCCGACCAAAACGTTCTCTGGCGGACGGCGGTGCACGGCCGCGGATGGTCCTCGCCGGTGGTGCTCGGCGAGCGGGTCTGGCTCACCACGGCGACCGACGACGGGAGGCGACTTTCGGCGCTCTGCCTCGAACTGGCAACGGGCGACGTGCTTTGGGATCGCGTCGTTTTTGAGGTCGCCGAGCCGCGGTTCCGCCACCCAACCAACAGCTACGCGTCGTGTACGTCGTTCGTCGAGCCGGGGCGGCTCTACGTCCACTTCGGCAGCTACGGCACGGCCTGTCTCGACGCGGCGACCGGCGCCACACTCTGGGAGCGGCGCGACTTTGTAAGCGACGATTTTCGCGGGCCCGCTTCGTCGCCGATCGTCCATGGCGAGTGGCTGATCGTCCACTTCGACGGCGTCGATCACCAGTTCCTAGTTGGCCTCGACAAGCAGACGGGCGCGACCGCTTGGCGACGCGAACGCGACATCGACTACGGCGTCGACAACGGCGACCTCAAGAAGGCGTACGCCACGCCGCGCGTGATCGAGGTCGATGGCGTCGCGCAACTGATCAGCCCCGCGGCAGTCGAGACGATCGCCTACAAACTGCCCGAGGTCGAACCGCTCTGGCGGATCCGGCACGGCGGAATGAACGCGGCCGCGCCGCCGCTCTTCGACGGCGAACGGGTCTATGTGACGGGGGGCGTCGGTCCGATGTCGCTCGTGGCGGTGCGTCCCAACGGCCACGGCGACGTCACCGACACACAGGTCGCGTGGAACGAAGGCCGCAACGTCCCGCAGCGCTCGGGGCCGCTGCTACTGGAGGGGCGCCTCTACACGACCGATGACCGCGGCATCGCCGCCTGCCGCGACGCAGCCACCGGCGAGGCGCTATGGACGAAGCGGCTCGGCGGGACGTTCTGGGCGTCGCCGGTCACCGCCGCGGGCCGCATCTACGCGTTCAACCAAGCGGGGGAGGGCTTTGTCTTCGCCGCCGAGGACGCGTACCGCGAGCTGGCCCGGATCGAACTCGACGAAGAAGTCAACGCGACGCCGGCGATCGTCGGCGACACGCTGCTCGTCCGGACAATCGACGCGCTGTACCGCTTCGGTGTCGAGAAGGAGTGAGCTACCAGCTCTTGAGCCCGCAGGCGTCTTGCGCCCGGCGGAGCGTCGCGGCGGCGCGTTCGCGCGGCGAGGATTGCGCGCACTTCGTCCGGCTTGGCGGTCCGTTCGGCGTGGAGTTCGTGTCCATCGTGGCTCCTCAGTTGTTGGTGGCGCTCGACGGCGTTACGGGGGCGGGCAACATCTCGATCGTGCTGATGTTCATCAGCGTAAAGATATGCATATGCTCCTTGCCGTCTTGGACCACAATGACCGAGCCGTGGTAATCAGAAACCGAGATAGAGTCCTGATGGCGAACGTCAAAGGTTTCGCCCCCCGTCATCCGAATGCGGAACGGCTGGCGGGAGGCGTTGCGGGCAAGTTCGCGGAGGTCTTCTTTTTCCATGGCGGGTTCCTGGAGGGTTGGGCTGGGGTCCCTTTACTCTAGTACCCCTTCACCCCACACGCCTCGTGCGCCCGCTTCAGCGTCGCGGCGGCGCGCTCGCGGGCCTTGGCGGCGCCGGCGGCGAGGATCTCGCGGACTTCGTCCGGTTTGGCGGCCCACTCGGCGCGGCGTTCGCGGGCCGGGCCCCAGTAGCGTTCCGACGCGTCGGCCAAGGCCTTCTTGACGTCGCCGTACCCAAAACCGCCGCGGGCGTAGGTGGCGGACCACTCGGCGAGCTCTTCGTCGTTCGCCACGAGCTTCAGCAGGTCGAACAGCACGTCGCCCGCGGGGTCCTTGGGGTCCTCCATCGGCCGGCTATCGGTCTGGATCCGCATGATCTGCTTGCGCTGCGGCTTCACGTCGTCGAACACGGCGAGCGTGTTGTTGTAGCTCTTTGACATCTTCTCGCCGTCGGTCCCCGGGACGCGGGCCGACTGGTCGAGCACTTTGCCTTTTGGCAGCACGAACGTCTCGCCGAAGTGGTGATTAAAGCTCTGGGCCAGGTCGCGGCAGACCTCGATGTGCTGCAGCTGGTCCTCGCCGACGGGGACCACCGTCGCGTCGTAGGCGAGGATGTCGGCCGCTTGGAGCACGGGGTAAGTGAAGAGGCCGGCGTCGGCCTTGATCCCCTTGGCGAGCTTGTCCTTGTAGCTGACGCAGCGCTCGAGCAGCCCCATCGGCGTGCCGGTGAGCAGCAGCCAGCAGAGCTCACTCACTTCGGGCACGTCCGATTGGACGAACAGCACCGCCTTGTTGGGATCGAGCCCCAAGGCGAGCAAGTCGATCGCGCCGTTGAGCGTGAACTCTAGTAGCCGCTCTTTCTCACGCACCGTCGTCAGCGCGTGGAGGTTGGCGATGAAGTAAAACGAGCCGTCGTCGCACTCATCCTGCAGCTGGATGTACTGCTGGATGGCGCCGAAGTAGTTGCCCCAGTGGAAGGGGCCGGTGGGCTGGATGCCGGAGAGAGCTCTCATCTTGCCGCTGTCTTTAGGAGTGTGGTTTTAAGAAGAAGGAGATAGGGGGATGGACTATCGGTGAAGTGAGGACGTAGGCGCTGCGGGCTGGCGATGGGTGGTGAGCGATTGCTAAGGAGATAATGGTGATGGAGCCTTTGAGGGGCGATGCGGGACCGCTAAGAGGCGTGAAGCTGTAAATCAATTCATTTCGAAACAGTTTACTTGATCGTTGTCATACGCCCCACCAATCGACCATTCCCTTATCTCCTCAGGGGCAGGTCAGCCAGCATTCGGCGACGCGAAGCAACTCCTCTTGTTCGTCACCAAGCCGCCATCCCCGTATCTACTTTAATGATTTAACGAGCCCACAATTGCGCTGACGCTCGTTGCGCCGATCTCGGCCAGCGCCGCCGGCAGGGCGTCGAGCACTTCCATCGACGCGGTGGGGTGGTAGAAGTTCACCGTGCCGAGCTGCACCGCACTCGCGCCAGCGACGAGGAACTCCATTGCGTCGTTGATGTTGGCGATGCCGCCGACGCCGATGATTGGCGCGCGGACCGCTTGGCTCGCCTGCCAGACGCAGCGGAGGGCGATCGGCTTGATGGCGGGGCCGCTGAGGCCGCCGACGACGTTCGCCAGCAGCGGGCGCCGCTTACGCCAGTCGATCGCCATGCCGAGGACCGTGTTGATCAGGCTCAGGGCGTCGGCGCCACCCGCCTCGGCCGCTTTCGCCATGGTGGCGATGCTCGTGACGTTCGGTGTCAACTTGGCGATGATAGGCAGGTCACTCGCCGCAACACAGTCACGGACCACGGCTTCGCAAAGGGCCGGGTCGCTGCCGAAGTCGACGCCGCCCGACACGTTGGGGCAGGAGACGTTCAGCTCGATCGCCGCGGGGCGGTGGGCCGCATCGACGGCGTCGAAACGGCGGACCAGCTCAACGAACTCTTCGCGCGTCTTGCCGGCGACGCTGGCGATGATCGGGCAGCCGACCGACGCGAGATACGGGACGTGGCACTCGATGAAGGCGTCGACGCCGTCGTTGTCGAGTCCGATGGCGTTGAGCATGCCGCCGGTCGTCTCAACCGTCCGCCACGGGGCGTTCCCTTGCCGCGGCGTGGCGGTAACGGTCTTGGGCAGGATTCCGCCCAGGCGCGACAGGTCGACCAGCGACGCTAGCTCGCGGGCGTACCCAAACGTCCCCGAGGCGACCAGCACGGGGTTGGGCAACTGCAAGCGGCCGAGCGTGACCGACAGATCGACGTCTGTCGGAGCGGTGGGCGACGGGGCTTCGGGGCCGTGAGGCATGCAACAGCAGGAGGACAGCGCGGCGAGCGGGGTAGGCGAGAGCCCAAGAGCCTACCCGGCCCGCGCGACGCGTCCTAGCGGCAGCACCGGCGCCTGCCGGTAGCGTGCCGCCTGTGAATGCCTTCTGACGCCTTACAGAACCAGACCGCTGGTGCGGTACGGCTTCATGTGGCTCGGCGAGTCGAGGAACCAGACGCGTTCCCATTCGTCGAGGAATGTCCGGAGGTCTTCCGACGTGTAAAGCAGCTGTTGGGCCCGGCGGGCCGGGTCAGCCGAATACATCGGGATGAGACAGCCGGTGCTCGATGAGAGCGTGAGGGCAGCCAGCAAACCCAGTAGCCAGGCTTGGGGACGCAGGAGCCGTAGACGAGGTCGCGAGACGGGTCGCATGGGGGACACTCCTCCTTGAGTGCGGCGCCAGGAGGGCGCCGTTAGCTTCCGGGCTGGTTGGGCTTAGCGAGTGAGACGTTGGCGAGGTCGGTCGGGCGTCCGTGCTCGGTTCGAGATCGCGTGCTTGGGCTCGTAAGTCGTTGTCGAAAAAGCAGTTAGCAGCAGTTTGTCACGGACCAGCCGCGTCATGGGACGGGCGATCGTAGTTTCCGTAGTTGGTCGTAGCGGGTGAGCCGAGGTTCGCCGCGCCGTTGCTACTAGCAGGACCATGGCTCGTTGGTGGCGCGCCGTAAGTCGTTTGCTGAGCCGCGGCTTCGGCCTCGGCACGCTCGCGCTCAGCGGCCTCTTCGGCTGCGCGGCGTTCGAGCTCCCGGACCCGCTCTTCCATCTCTTTGCCGGGCTTGAACGTGACGACGAACTTCTCGGGGACCGAGACCTTCTCGCCGGTGCGGGGGTTCCGCGCCTTGCGAGCGGCCCGCTGCTTCACTTCGAAGACGCCGAAGTTCCGCAGCTCGATACGACGGTCCTCGACCAGCGTCTCGACAATGGCGTCGAACGTCTTCTGGACGATCTCTTTCGTCTTGAGTTGGGTCAGTCCGATCTCGTCGGCGATCGTCCTGACAATCTCTTTTTTGGTCACGACCGACTCCCCGGCTGGAAAGGCGCTGTCCGTCGCTCGCCACCCGCTCGTCAATCGACGGCTGAGGGGGGCGATTTGGAGGCTCGACGGACCCTTTCTTGGGTTGGCTCTGTCGTCCCAAGTGTAAGTCTGGCAACGATTAGTGTCAACATTCGTCACCGCAGACCGGCCTGCTGACGCCCTCACAGACCGCTCAAAAGCGGCTTGTCGGGATCGCGGCGGTAGCGACGCAAGTGACACGTGATTAACGATTTACGACGATTTGGTTGGGTTACTGGGGCGGGAGTCCCTCGCTGAACGACGTAAAGCCTTTCAGCATAAGCACTTCGCACCGAGTGACGGCAAACAGACCTTCCTCTCCCACCGGGCAAGTCGGCGCCGTCACGATCGTTATCGACGGCATAACCGGCACGCTTTAACTAACCCGCCAAGGTTTCTGCGAAGAACGGAAATGGCGCCAAATCGGCTCCCCTGAGCCGGGGGCGCGAGCCCTCGGAGTGATAGCGGGGACCCGGGTGCCTCCGAGGGCTTGCGCCCCCGGCTCAGGGGCCCTTCGCTCAGGGGACTGATGGGACCGCTCTCCCTTTCAGATACGGATGACCTTCCGTCGCTCCTCAATCTCCTCGATCGAGTACAGCTTCCCCTTGCCGCTTCCGGGGCAGACAGCGCAGGTCTCGGCCCAGGCTTTCGGGCTCTTCAGGTTCGAGTCCCAGAAGGGCCAGGTGCGGCACTGGCGGGGGCGGGCTGTGTAGACCGTGCACTTGCGGCTCTCCGCGTCGAGCATTACGCAGTCGCCGTTGCCGCGCTCGCGGAGGCTTTTGCGGACCCCTATCGTGACGACGTACTCGGCCTCGAACTCATCGACCGGTAGCTCGCACCGCTCGGCCATCTCGGCGATTTCGGCCTTGTTGAGCCAGATGTACCCCGGTTCGCCCGTGCAGCAGTCGCCGCATTCGGTGCAAGTAAAGCGGAGCCCGTCATGGTGCCAAGGCTGCTTGGACGCGTCGTCTTTCGCCATCGTTCGTCTCGGTTCGGGCTACGTGAGGGGCGACGCGATGAGGCGTCCGACCGCTGTCACGGCGGCGTCGATTTCGGAATCGGTCGTACCGGGGCCGGGGCTAAAGCGGACCAGTCCGCCTTGGCGGGCCGTCCCGAGCGCCGCGTGCATTCGCGGCGCGCAGTGCAGGCCGGCACGGCATTCGATCCCCCCGACGCTTGCCAGCAGCATCGCTAGCTCGTGAGGATCGTATCCCTCGGTGGAAAAGCTCACAACGCCCGCTTGGCGGAGGGGCTCGCTCGGGCCATAGACCCGCACGCCATCCATCGCGGCGAGTCCAGAGGCGAGACGCCCGCGGGCGTCCGTCATTCGCTGCCGGATCGCCTCCACGCCTGTCGCGAGGACGTGCTCAACGCCCGCGGCGAGTCCGGCGAGGCCCGGCGCGTTGAGACTGCCGGCCTCGAACTTGTCGGGCAGCGTCTCGGGCATCTCGAGGCGATCGCCTCCGCTGGCGGCGCCGCCGAGTCGCAGCGGCCGGAGGTCCTCCTCAATACCGGGCGCCAGCCAGAGCACGCCCGTTCCGAGCGGTCCGTAGAGTCCCTTATGGCCCGGGGCGGCGATCAGATCGGCGCCGAGCGAACGCACATCAAGTGGCAGCCGACCGAGCGTTTGCGCCGCATCCACGAGCAAACGCACCCCTTGCGACTTCGCGAAGCTCGCCACCTCTTCCACGGGTTGGATCGCTCCTGTGACGTTCGAGGCGTGGACGATCGCTATCAACTTGGTTTCGGGCCGCAGGGCGGCGGCGACTTCGTCAACCGAGACGACGCCCTCGCTGTCGCACCCGACCCAGGTCGTCTCGACCCCTTCGGTGCAGAGGAACTCCAGCGGCCGCAGCACGGCGTTGTGCTCGCAGACGGTCGAGACAACGTGATCTCCCGCCCGGAGCAGTCCCCGCAGAGCCAAGTTGAGCGAATCAGTGCCGCTGTTGGTGAACACAACGCGGCGCGGATCGCTCTCGCCAAGGAGTTGGGCGACGGACCGCCGGGCGCGGTCGACGATCGCTCGCGTCTCGTCCGCCGCGGCGGAGGCGCCGCGGGCGTAGGACGCGCCGACGCGACGCTGCCAATCGTCGACCGCGTCGTAGACGGCGTCGGGCTTGGGCCAACTCGTGGCGGCGTTGTCGAGGTACAGGCGGCGCATCACGCGTTTATCTTACCGCCGCGGGGAGCTGGGCGAGTTGCTTCTTGATCTCGGGCATCAAGCCGTAGCTTGCGGCGAGTAGCTTGATCGGATGGATGGTTGGCATGGGAGCGCTCTGCTCCATCTGGGTCCGACAGGCGCCGCACTCGGTCGAGCCGACTTGATGGCGGCCGCTCCGCAGTTCCGACAGCAACGGTAGCCCAGCGCGGAGACTGCTGCGGTAGTGGCGGCGCGACAGGCCGTAGGTCCCCGCCATGCCGCTGCAGCCTTTCTCAAGCCGGGTGAGCCGCAGTTCTGGGATTAGCCGCAACAAGTTTTCCGCCGGGGAGCCGACGCCCAACGCGCGGGAGTGACACGGCGTGTGGTGGGCCACCTGGTAGGGCAGGGGGGAGAGGTCGAGCTGGAGCCGCGCCTCGACGTGTCGTCGCCACAGGTAGTGGCACGCCTCGAAGGTGTTGGCGGCGACGAGCTGCGCGTCCTCTTCGTCGGGCAGGAGATTGAGGTACTCGTGCGTGATCGCCAGCACGGCGGTTGGCTCGGTGGCGACGATGGCGTAGCCGTCGCGGACCGCCTCGGCGAGTCGGGTGACGTTCCGCGCAGCGGTGCGGCGGGCCAGGTCGAGCGCCCCTTGGCTGACCATCGCCATGCCGCTCGGGAGCTGGTCGGCGGGGGCGTAGAAGCCGACGTTGTGCCGCCGCACAATCTTCTCGAACGCCGTCGCTAGTTGGGTGTCGAACCGGTTGGCGTAGGTGTCGACGAAGTAGTAGATCTTCTCGTCCTCCAGCGGCGGGCGATGGAGCTTGCGCGTGGCCGCCTGCTGGAGGTACGTCCGGTTGGCGAAGTCGGGCAGGCGGCGTCCGGACGCCAAGCCGATCGTCCGCTCCAGCGCCCAGCGGGCGACGCGGTTGTGCAGGGTCGCGTTGGCCAGTCGCGGCCAACCCGACGCCAACCGGGCGAGCGAGTCGATATGGGCCGACCACCAGGCGTCACGTCGCAGGCCGTTGGTGGCGACATAGCTCGCCTTGGCCTCGAGCATAAGCTTGGGGATATCGACCTCGGCGGGGCACTCGAGCCGGCATTGGTGGCAGTTGACGCAGAGGTCGGCGACTTGCTTCGCGTCCTCAAGCAACAGTTCCGACGCGGCGAGTTCCCCCGAAAGAACCCCGCGCATGAGGTTCGCCTTCGCGCGTGGCGACGCTTCTTCGCGCGGCGTGTAGCGGAAGATGGGGCACATCCGCACCTCGTCGCCCGTCGCTCGGCAGGCGCCACAGCCGTTGCATGCCCGGGCCGCGTCGGCGGCTTCATCGGTTGACCAGGTGAGTTGGAGCTCGACGACTTCGGCCGGCTTGGCTTGCGGCGTCGCTGGGGGCGGTGTCTGGGCCCGTTCGCGGCCGGTGGTCCGCATCGCGTGGGTCATCCGTGCGCCAGGCGACGGGACGATCTTTCCCGGGTTCAGAACACTCTCGGGGTCGAACAGCGTCTTCACGCCCCGGAAGACGTTCATCAGCGGCCCGTGCTGCCGCGAGGAGAAGGGCGTGCGGCTGAGGCCGTCGCCGTGCTCGCCGCTAATGGTGCCCCCGAGCAGCCAGACCGTGTCGTAAAGGTCGCTGGCGAGGGTCTCCAGACGACGCACGTCGGCCCGCGTCGTCAGGTCGAGCAAGGGCCGCAGGTGGAGTTGGCCGTGCCCGACGTGGCCGTAAACCGAGGCGGTCACCTCGCGTCGTTTGAGGATCTCTTGCAGTCGCAGGAAGAACTGCGGCAACGCCGCTGGCGGGAGGGCGATGTCCTCGACCCCCGGCACGGCGCGGCGAGCCCCCTTGAGCCCGTGCAACGCCGACACCAGCTGCCGAGACGCGTCCGCGAAGAGCCGGCGGTCGTCGGCTGTTTCAGCGATCAAGGCCTCGGCGGCCAACGAGTCCTCGCCCCGCATGGCGTCGACGACGCGTCCGAGCCGCTCGCTGAGCGACGCCTCGTCGTCGGCAAAGACCTCGACGTACAGCAGAGCCTCCGCCGCCCCGGGGAGAAGCATCTCGAAGCGCAGGTCCTTTTGTCGCGCCAGGCTGAGCCGCCGCCGATCGATCAGGTCGCAGGCCGCAAGCCCCATCGGCAACAGCACCTGCACCGCTTCGGCGGCCAACTCGAGGCTCGGGAATGTCAGCAACGCCGACCCGACCCGGGCCGGGAGGGGCGACGTGCGGAGCGTCAACTCGGTGATGAGGCCGAGCGTCCCCTCCGACCCAACCATCAGCTGGGTTAAATCGGCGTGATCCTCGCGCAGAGACTGGTCGAGGGCGTAGCCACTTGTGTTCACACAACGGCGCGGGATGTGTTCGCGGATCACGCCGCGGACGCCATTGAGCAGGCCAAACAACTTGCCGCTCAGCTCGGCCGCAAGGCGATTCTCTCCTGGCGCTGCGGAGGTGGTCAGCCAACGGCCATCGCCCAGCACGGCGTCGAGGCCGACAATGTGCTGGCGGGCCGATCCATACGCGAGCCGTCGGCTGCCGCTGGAGTCAACCGCCGCGACGCCGCCGAGTGTCGTGACCTCGGTCATCGCCGGATCGGGGCCGAAGACGCGTCCTGAGGCCGCGAGTCGACGATTGAGGTCGGCGTGGACGACGCCCGGCTGGACGCGGACGGTGTCGCCCTCGTCGGCGAGCACTCGGCGCATGTAGCGAGAGAAGTCGACGACGATCCCCGGCCCGAGGCAGCCGCCGGCGAGACCCGACCCGGCGCCACGGGCGTGCACCGCGATCCCCTCGGCGGCGGCGTAGCGGACGGTCGCCTCGACGTCCGCCGTCACGCGGGGACGGACGACCACCGCCGGCGTGATCTCGTAGAGGCTCGCATCCGTGGCGTAGAGCCGCCGCGTGACCTCGTCGCACAGCACATCACCCGCCACCTGACCGCGGAGGTCTTCTGCGATGCGGTTGGGGGCGAGGGCCATGCGGCGCTGCGGCGGTGAGGGGCGGGGGAGCGCTACCGGGCCGCGGCGGCCGTCCCGGAGCCTCCATTCTATCGACCCAGGGCGGAGAGCGACGACCCGGCCCTGGGGTGATCATCGGCGTCGAGTCAATTGACGCTGAACGGTGGGGGGAATCCGGTCGGGTCATTCTTGGCGTCCGAGGCCGGTTGACCGAACGATCCGGCGTCGATGGCGCCGATTAGAAGGGCTGCCCGCTTGGCAGCGTCTGGTTCGGCAAGGGCGGCTTGCTTAACGTCGCGTGGCAAGGGCAGGGTCGAGGCCGCCAGGTCGGCGAGCAGACCCAGCGGGGTGTCGCCTTCAAAGAGGCGTTGCAGCGGCTCGGGCGGCTCGCCGTGTGGCAACGCAGAGCGGAACGCTTCCGCCAATCGCCGGTGCAGGGCGGCGGCGCGCGCGTCGGACACGGCGGGCTCGCTCTCGTTGAGAATCTCGACCCGGGCCCGGCGGAACGCCTCGGGGGGACTCAGTTCATTGAGGATCCGCACCCTTGCGACCCCCGCCAACAGCAGGTTGTACCGGCCGTTGTCGAGGCAATGATGCGTGACGATCTTGCCGAGGCAGGCGAACGGCTCCAGCGGCGGCCGGCTGGCGTAGTCGATCTCCCAACCCGGCTTGAGGACCGCCATCGCGATCAGGCCGTCGCCGTCCAAGGCGTCACGCATCATCTCAAGGTACCGCTCTTCGAACAGATGAAGCGGCTGCACGACGCGCGGGAAGAGGATCGGGGTTGGCAGCGGAAACAGACGGGCGACCCCCGAAAACGCGCTGGGGTCGAACTCGATGTCGGAGGACGGCGGCATATCACATCACGGAGAGAGTTACCTGGACTTCACTTAACGATAGACACCCGCCGTCCCTCCGACAGGGAGCGGCCCGGAGTGACATGCTCTTGTCATCCGCTCGGACGGCGATTTGCTTGCGTCACGACGGCATTTGGATATAGTGATCGGGCGTTCACTTAATGGATCCTCTGACGCCTCATTGACCCCGCCGACGCCATGCTCACCGAGATCCCGTCAGAAGAGTACCACGCCGTATTGGATCGCTGCGTCGAGGATGTTTTGTGGGAGGCGAATCTCGACCGGCCGCCGGTCGATGCGTTTGTGTTGGCGGCGAGGCTCGGCGTGGTTGTCGCTACCGATGCCGTCTTGCCGGGACGGGCCCGGTTCGCCCGGCTCGCGGCCGGGGCGGAGCGATTGAGCCTCGACACGATTGTTATTGCGGCAGAAGAGCGTCCCGAACGGCGACACTTCGCGGTCGCGCACGAGGTGGGCGAGGCGCACGCCTACCGGGTCTACGAGTCGCTCGGCGTCGATCCCTGCGAGACGGCGGGCGCCGTGCGTGAAGGGGTTGCGAACGCCCTGGCGGGCCGGCTGCTCGCGCCGCGGCGCTGGCTCACGGGCCTGTGGCGCGATTTGGAGGGGGACTTATTCGAGCTTAAGACCCACTTTGCCACCGCCAGCCACGAGCTGATCGCCCGGCGAGTCTTGGAGTGCGTCCGGACGCCGCTCGTGATCACCGTGACCGACAATGGCCGACCCCTTTGGCGGCGTTGGAACCGGTCGGGCCCGGCGCCGCCGCGGTTGCGTCTCGAACTCGACTGCCAGCGCGACGCCCATGCCTCGGGTCGAGTCGTCGGGGGGCTCGGCTGTGACGAGCCGCAGAGCGCCGCAGGGACGCCGATCGACCGGGTCCGCTGCTGGCCCGTCCACGAGCCGGGTTGGCGGCGCGAGATCACCGTTACGGAACTGGTTGACAGCGACTCGGAGTGGCTCTGATGGAGCCAATCCCACATCAATCAAAGGGATCGATGTTTTCGCCGTTGGCTTCCTAAGCCGCCAAGTTCTCGAGGACCGGCGTCGGAACCCGTGGCGAGGGCGCCAATGACTCGCCCCGAACCGCGTGGCGAGGCGATACGAACTGCAACAGTTCGACCAACTGGGCGATGTCGAAGGGCTTGCCAAGCACGGCGTCGGCGCCGATCGCACGCACCGCAGCGACAGTCTCGGGACGCGGAAAGTCTAACAAGACGACAACGGGGACGCGTTCCAAGCGGGCCGCGCCGCAGACAGCCGCGAGGCGGACCGCCTCGCGACCACCGAATTGCATTCCATCCCAAACAATGGCGTCGGCGCCGACCGCCAGCGAACGGCGTGACCAAGTGGCGGGGATGCCTTGGGCGTCGAGCGCCGCCTGCAGCCCGCCTGCCAAGGCTCCGTCGGGGGTGTCGATGCGGACGAGCCGCTGCGGGGTGGTTCTTTGGAAGGCGGCACTTTGCGAGACTGCGTGCGAATCGGGCGGCGACGTGTGGGCCGCGGTCCACTGGCGCCACCAACTCGGCCAGGCGTGCCAGAAGACACGCTGGACGCCCTCCACGACCCGGCCGGTGCGACCTTCCCCCTCGCACCAGACGCCGAGGAGTTGAACCAACCTTGCCGCACCGACTTCCGCCAACAGAGCTTGGGTGGCGGCGGTCTCGACCAAAGGTCGCGGGCAGGCGAGCACCGTCAGGTCGGGCTTTCCATAGGGGTCGAAGTCGAACAACCGGGCGTCGCGTCGCACCAGGGTGCGGCAAGGCCCGAATTCGGGTCCCGTTGCGGGGCCGATCCAGCGGACTTTCGGCAACGTCTGTCGAGGCACGGGGGGCGGCGCCATTCGATCCGCGGCTTCTGAAGGACGAGGAAAACGCCGAGGCTACGGGCTCTGCCCGCCGAACGCCACGCCGATCGCGCGGTGGACGCCAGCAACGCATCGCGGGAACGTCGCCGACTTGCCTTGACGCCCGGTCCCAATTCTTGAACGATCCGCCCGCTCGATCGGAAGGAACCGACCGGCATTTCGGCACGACGACTGGCAAGGAGGCCAGGCGATGGCCCCCGAAAACAACGCCCCCCTGACACGGCTCCGCGACCTGCTCCCCGGCGCCACGTATGTGCCGGCGGACAGCGATCCGGCGTTTTCCGCGGTCCGGACCGACGCCTCGACGGTGCGGCCCGGCGACCTCTACGTCCACCTCGACGAATTCGACTCGACCGGCGCCGAAATCGCGGCGGCCCGAGGCGCCGAGGCGGTGATCGCCGACCGGCTGCTCCCCGACGTGCTTGGCCTGCAGGTGATCGTCAAGGATTGCCAATGGGTCTGCGAGACCTTGGCCGCTGCTAGCGTGCCGGTGCGGTCGCCGATCCCCACCTTCATCACCGTTGGCGGCGTTTCCGGCGCGTCACGCGTCGCGACGATGCTCGCCGCCGTTCACGCCCATGCGGGCGAACGCGTCGGTCTTTGGACCGATTTCTGTGACGACGACGGCGAGCACTGCTTGCCACGCCGCAAGAATGCTAAAGGAGCGGCCGCCGCGTGGCTGCGACGCTGCGAATTGGGCGAAGTGACCGCCGCGATCGCCCAAGCGAACGCCGGCGAGCGGCCTGTCGCCGCCCCCTTGGTGGCGTGCCTGACCTCGCTGCGATGCGACGGACTCGATGAGTCGGGCGCCGCGCGGTGGGAATCGGCCGCAGCACACCGCGACGCCGTTACCGACGCCTTCGGACGGCTCGATGGCGGGGTGACGTTGGTCGTCAACGCCGACGATCCCGATTGTGTCGCCTTCGCCAGTCAGCACACGGGCCGCGTCATCACCTATGGCGACTCGGGCGGCGCCGACATCCGAGTCGTCCCTGTGGAAACGTATCCGGGCGGGCAGACGTTCATCGTCGCTTCCGGGGCCGATTCGGCTTGCGTCGCGATCCAAAGCCCCGGACGTGTCGCCCGCCGCGAAGCGGTGGCGGCAATCGCGACCGCCTTAGCGGTCGGGTTCAATTTGCGGGCCGCCGTGCGGGGCATTGATCTGGCGCCGAACTTGGCCGGCGCGTTACAGCCGGTGGTGTGCGGGCAATCGTTCTCGGTCTACCTCGACGCCGCGGCGCGGCCCCTCGATCTGGCCGACGCGCTCGAAGGGGCGCGGCCGGCGAAAGGTCGCCTGCTGGCGGTGGTTCGGCTGGCCGATTCGACACGGATCGCTCTGCGTCAACTCGCGACCGCCGCCCGGCTCGCCGACCGTGTGTTTGCCTACGGCGCTATCAAACTCGAAGACGACACCCCCGCGGGCGTCACCGTGGTCGAAGACCGCCTTGCCGCGGTGGCGGTGGCGATCGGCTTGGCCGACGCCGGCGACTCGGTGCTCGCGGCGGGATGCCAAGACGAAACGGCCGACCGCGACTGGGCCGGCAAACTGCTACGCCGCCGGCGAGAGTGCGAAGACCGCCGCGCTGCGGCTTAGTCCCAACAACTCAACGGAGAACAACCAAGTTTCATCGTCAGTCGCCAAAGATTGCGGGGTCCGCGGCGACTACCCCCCCCCGGGGTGAAACAACATCCGAGCAGCGCCGGTGGATACTGGGTCATCCGCCTGCTGCGAGGGTTTCACGATGAAGCTTACGTCTGGACGTCGGGGCGACCATGCGTCGCCCCGGCGTTCAGCGGATCCACGTGACTGTCATTTCCTTCGCGCCCCCTTCCCGCCATGGCCAAAGCGCCGCACATCTTGATTGCTGGGGGTGGGTCGCTTGAGAGCATCTACCCCGGCCTTTCGGTCGCCCGGCAGTTGCTGTGGCGGATGCCTCGGGCGCGGGTGACGATCGCCGGCGATGGCCGCGCCATCGAACGCCACACGGTCCGCGGTGTCGGTCTCCGCTACGCGACGGTTCCGCGGAGCCGCTTCCCAGTCAGTGTTCTTGACGCCCCCGGCTATGTCGCCCGCAACGCCGCGGGTTGGTGCGTCGCCCATTGGTTGTTGCGTGAGCAAGAAATCGACCTGGTGATCTCGGTCGGCGGCCACGCCGCCGGGCCCACGGTGCGGGCCGCCCGCACCAGCGGCATCCCCTACATTCTGCTCGAGCAAAATAGCCTCCCCTACCCGCCGACGCGCGACGCCGCTTCGGCGGCGGCTGCCGTCTGCCTCGCCCACGAAGAGACCGCCGCCCGCCTGCCGATTGATTCGCCGGTCCGGTTGACCGGTCCCGTCGGAAGGCCGGGCTTCGAGGACGACTTTGGTGTCGACCCAGGACTCCGCCAGCCCCCGATTTACGACTCGGGCCGACCGCGGCTGTTGGTCCTCGGCGGGGTCGGCGGCGCCACGTCGCTCAACCTCTCGATGCCCGCCGCGATGAAACGGCTCGGCGATGCTGCCGCGGGCTGGCAAGTCGTCCACCAAGCGGGCGACGGCTGGCTTACCGCCACCGAAAAACTCTACAGCGAGGCGGGCGTCGACGCGCTTGTGGTGTCCCACATCGACGAACTGGCCCATCTGGCCCGGGCCACCGACCTGGTGGTCTGCCGACCCGGCGGATCGACGCTGGCGGAGCTCTCGCTGGCCGGTCTACCGGCGGTGTTGGTGCCCGACTCGCGGCGCCGCGACGGCCTGCACGAGGCCAATGCCCGGCTGGCGTCGATGCGGACCGGCTGCCCGATCGTCAGCGAACCGGACGGCGACCTGGCGGTTTCGCTCGCCGCGGGGCTCTGCCCGCTGCTCAGCGAGCCGGCGCTCCGCGAAGGGATCGCCCAGCGGATGCGGCAAGCCGCCCGGCCCGAAGCGTCGGCCCTCGTGGCGGACGCCGTGGCCGAATCGCTCGCCTTCGAGACGGCGCCGCTCGTCCGCCGAGCGGCCTGACCCGGCGCGGGGTCGCCTTGCATTTGGCGGCAGGCCGGCTATACCCAAGGGTTTGGCCTGCCCCCAACCGACCCGCCTCGCCCATCTGCTGGGCTCCCCCACGTCATGAAGACTGCTGCGACCGACGCCAAGCGTGTGCTGCTGGTGGACGACGACGCCGAGATCATCGAATCGCTCCGCCTTGCGCTGGAGGCCAACGGCTACGAGGTGCTGGTCGCCCGCGACGGCAACCAGGGGCTCGCCCTTACCGAGCGCGAGAACCCCGATCTGGTGATTCTCGACATGATGATGCCCAAGCGGTCGGGCTTCCTGGTGCTCGAGCGGCTCCGCCGCACCCGCGACGACTCGCCCCCGGTGATCATGATCACCGCCAACGAGGGGAACCGTCACAAGGCCTACGCCGAGATGCTGGGGGTCGATGAGTACCTCCGCAAGCCGTTCCCGATGGACAAGCTGCTGGAGAGCGTCAAGCGACTGACAAGCAAGTGAGCCGTGGGCCAGCAAGTGAGCCGCGGGCCGCGGTGAACCGAGGGATTTTTCCGTCGCCGACATTCACCTGGTGAGTTTCGACATGCTCCAGTCTCTGCTCGTTCTATGCCTCGTGATGCCGGTCGCCGCCCCGCGGATCCGCGTCGAGCACACGACCGATTCGCTGGCCAAGATCCTCGAGTTGGTCACCGACGAGAAAGCGATCTTGGTCGATGTCCGCACCACCGAAGAGTGGGTCCAGGGCCACGCGGCGGCCGCGCTCCACGTGCCGAGCGACTCGCTGCGCAAGCACAGCCTTGACCGCGAGCGTCTGGCGAAGACGCTGCCGAAGGACAAGCCAGTCTATACGTACTGCCAAGTCGGCATGCGGTCAAAGCAAGCGGCCGCGATCTTGATCCGCGAAGGTTACGACGCCCGGGCGATGAAGCCGGGGTACGAAGAGCTGCTTGCCGCGGGCTTTGAGAACGAGGTGGGGCCGAGAGAACCGGCGCCGGATGCGGAGTGAGAAGTCTCGCGCAGAGTCGCAAAGACGCAGAGGGACGTTGACTCAAATCTTGTCGGATTTGGTGAGATTGCACTTCCGGCAGAGGAGCTGCACGTTTTGCTCTGAGTTGCTCCCGCCCCGTGCAACCGGCACGATGTGGTCGAATTCGAGGTACTCCGTGTCGCCGCATTCCACACACATGCCGCCATAGGTTTGCCAGACTCTTTGGCGAATGTCTCTGGGAATGTGCCGATCAATAGTTCCTTCGACTTTTCGAGTGACCTGTTGGCTGTACAGCCGAATGACAGTCGATAGTTTCTCGGATAGTAGCGAGTTCGGGTTTCTCGCAAAGTAGAAACGAAACTCAGGCTTATTTGTCGCCGAAATCCAGATGGCGTCGCTAGAGGCCCGCCACGATAAAATACTCGGGTAGGTGATCTGGATCGACTTGCTTGCGGATTCAAACATAAGGCGGCTGTCAGTAAGCAGCATCCTGCCTTTGTGCTCATCAATCCGGGCGCCGGTTTTGAGATTCTTGGTTATCTGCAACCGACACGGCTGGCAGAAGTAGAGCAACTCGCCCGCCTTGATGTTGACTCCCGTCGGCAAAGGAATGGTGTCAATATTGCCGGTTATCAGTCGCGATCGCTCCTTCAGCAATCGCACTTCTTCATTGAGATAGGCGACGAAAGAGGGCTCAAAATCCAGCGTCTCGGCGAGCCAATTGAGATAATTTTCCTCCTGGGGTGTTAGCACCCCATCCGACTTTGTGTCCGCAAGAACATGTTCGGCAAATGTTTTGGCAATCTTTCGAGAGGCGGCCTTGAGCTTGTCTTCGGGAATACCTAGATTTCGCGCTGATTCTTGCAGGTTATTCCACGTCTGCTCTTTCAGGCGTCCGGTCGAGACAGCCTCCGCGAAAAGCCCACGAAGTAGTCCAAGCCCTTCGCTCAGCAGGTACTGCTTTACGAATTGAGGCGCCGAAAGGTGGAGGAACGAGGAGATTTCTGAGAGCGAGTGGAGTTCGTCTGAAGACAGGACTCCGTCCTCGAGGTACTGACCAATTTTCGACCCGAAAGCTGGGACGGCGACAGCTTCTCGCAACTGCCTAACGTCGCGAGCTTCTAGTCGCAGACGTTCTTCGACGAATGCCAGTGTCTTTTGCTTACCCTCGTCGGGAACGCCTTCAATCCAAAATCGATGAAGCAGGCCTTCGTAGTACTTCTTTGAGGCGACACGTACGTCGGTCACCGTGCAATCAATCGGCTCGATAACCTGATCAAGATCAAATGCCCTACGCTGCGTGGTGAACGCTTGGCCGATAGCCGCGACGATAACAGCCACCCGTTCGTCCTGCCCCGGGTTGGCGACAGCGGCCCACGCCTTTTGGAACAGGCCTTTGATCTTGGACATAGTGGAAAAGCCTCAATATGCTGCATCAGGACGCGATAAGAGTTGGCAGCATAGTCATCTAGTGGCTTCGGTCAAACAGGTAGACTCCCGACTCAATGCCAGGAGTCTAGCTGTTCATTTGCTTCTGCGGTTCCTTCCCGCAGGTCTCTACGCGTCGGCATAGCGCTATGACTATTTTCCTTCGCGTCGGGAAGCGGCTTGTCGCTCGGCGCCGAGAGTGAACGACCGCACTATTACTCTGCGTCTCCGCGTCTCTGCGCGAGACCTTAAAGCAACTCGCGACTCAATCCATCGCGATCGTCCGCGCCAGCGGCTCGAGCACCGACTCGATCACGTAGTTATCGAGCAACTCGTAGGCGACCTTGGTCAGGCCGCTGAGCGCGTCGATCAATGATTGGCCCGGGTCGAGGCTGCCGTAGCGGCGGGCCGTGACGTAGACGCTCAGCTGTTCCTCTTGGAACTCGCCGGTGCGGATCTGGTACGGCGTGGTGCGTGTCTCGACGCCGACGCGGCACTGCGTGCGGCATTCGTCGTCGAGGGCGAGCGTGATCGTCGGCTCGTTCTGGACGAACGAGACACCCGGGATCGTGGTGAGTCGATCCAGGGCGGGGCAGACTCCGAGGGCCTCGGCCACCAGCTGGTTGTGGTTGCCACGGTAGTTGAAGTCGAATCCCCACAGCAGGTCGAGCGCCTCGCAGTCGAGGGGGCTGACCGATAGCTCGTAAGGGGCCAATTCGAGCGCCTGGCGGTGCTGCTCCATGGCGTCCTCGATGCTCTCCGGATTGACGTGTCCCGAAGAGAGCCGACGCGGTTCGATCGAGCACCAGCGGTAGGAGCCCTTGTCTTTGTCTTCCTCGAGGACGAAGTCGTTGCGGTCCCGGGCGTAGAAATTGCGCATCTCCGGGTAGCGCTTCTGCATTTGCTCGGCAAAGTGCAGCACGACATCGCGGCTGCTGGGGAGCTCCATCTCGGTGCTGAGATTGACGTTGACGTAGAAGTCGTCGGAAAGCGACGCGTAGCGATTCATCCGTGGGCGTCCGGGGGGACCCTGAGAGTCAATTCCGGAGTATACGGAGGGCCCCGGGGGGGCGTCAAAAGCCGGGGAATCGCCGGAAAGCCAAAAGATGGCCCCCCTCGCCCCTTTCGACCGGCGAAGAAGTGGGCGCCAGAGCTTGCCCGCCGCGACCCCTGGCTGCCACAATGCTGGGCTGTCCCTTGCGATCGGGCCGCCCCCGATACGGGCCGGCCCGGAGACGGGGCCGCCTCCCGCCCCTCAGCCCCCCGGCGCTCGACTTGCCCAGTCAATTCACCACCGATCTTCGCCAAGCCGAACAGGCCAAGGGGCGCTACGCCTTCATTAGCCTGGGCTGCCCCAAGAACACCGTCGATAGCGAGCGGATGCTCGGCCTGCTGAAGCTCGACGGGTACGACCTGGTCGCCGACCCCGACGGCGCCGACTTCGCGATCGTCAACACCTGCGGCTTTATCGAGGCGGCCCGCAACGAGTCGTTCGCCGCCATCGACGAGATGCTCGATCTCAAGCGCGCCGGCAAGCTGCGCGGCGTCATCGTCAGCGGCTGCCTCGCCGAACGCCAGAAAGAGCAGCTGCTGGAGCACCGGCCCGACATCGACCACTTGGTTGGCGTCTTCGGCCGCGACGAGGTGACGAAGGTCGCCGACCGATTGCTCGGCGGACTGGAAGAGCAACGCCTCGTCTTCCGCCCCGCGCCGGCCAAGCCGCTGGACGACACCAGCCGCCTGCGGATCACGCCGGGCCACTTCGCCTATCTCAAGATCAGCGAAGGGTGCGACCGGCTCTGCACGTTCTGTGCGATCCCCAAGATGCGCGGCAAGCACGCCACCAAGCCGATCGAAGAGGTGATCGCCGAGGCGAAGGGCCTCGCCGCCGACGGCGTCCGCGAACTGGTCGTCGTCGCCCAGGACACGACCTACTACGGCATGGACCTCTACGGCGAGCCGCGCCTGGCGCAGCTGATCGCCGAGCTCGAGCAGGTCGAGGGGCTGGAGTGGATCCGGCTGATGTACCTCTACCCGATGTACTTCAACGACGACGTGATCGACGCGATTGCGCAGAGCAAGAAGATCGTCCCCTACATCGACATGCCGCTACAGCACGCCAGCGACCGGATGCTCAAACGCATGCAGCGCCGCGTCGCCAGCGGGCCGACACGCGAGCTGGTGCAGAAACTGCGAGACCGCATCCCGGGCCTTGTGCTGCGGACGACGTTCATCACCGGCTTCCCCGGCGAGACCGACGAAGATTTCGCCGAGCTGTGTGACTTTGTCGAAGAGTTCAAATTCGAGCGTCTCGGCGTCTTCACCTACTCGTTGGAACCCGACACGCCCGCCGCGCGGCTGCCGGAACATCTGCCCGAAGAGCTGAAGGCCGAGCGCCGTGACCAGCTGATGGTGATCCAGCAGCGGTTGGCGTTCGAGTGGGCCGACTTCCAGGTCGGCAAGACGATGGACGTGCTGATCGACGGCCCCGTCCCGGGAGAGGAAGCGGCCTGGATTGGCCGGACCGCCGCCGACGCCCCCGACGTCGACTGCGTCGCCTACGTGACCGGCGAGGGTCTGCACCCGGGCGACTTGGTCCCCTGCGAAATCGTGGCCCGCACGGACTACGACCTGGTGGCCGTCGCCGTGGGCGAACCGAAGTAAGAGTTAGCCGCGGATGGACGCGGATGTCGAATGACCGATCAGGCCGACATCGACCAAGCCACCCTTCTTTTCAAATTAAGAAGACAAGCTCAAAAAGCTAAACTCGATCGAATTGCCTGATCGATCGGTCATCAGTAACAAATCGCATCAGCGTCCAGCGGCGTCCCTCTGCGGCAAAGAAAAAAAGAAGTGCCGAGAAACTCTGAAGTCCCGCTGGGGAAACTTAGCGACCCGCCCAACGCGATTACAGCGTCGCGTCTCGCGGTGACGGTGGCGTGCTTCGTGTTTCTGTCGCTCGGCTGGTACCGGGTGGGGTTGATCGCCTTTGTGCTCGCCGCGGCGACCGATTGGGCCGACGGCTACTGGGCGCGGCGTTGGGGGCCGATCACGCGGCTTGGCCGGGTTCTCGATCCGCTGGCCGACAAGCTGCTGATCTGCGGCACGTTCACCTACCTGGCGGCGATCCCCGACTCGCGCATTGTCCCGTGGATGGCGGTGGTCGTGCTGGGACGCGAGTTCTTGGTGACGACGCTCCGCGCGTTTGTCGAATCGAGCGGCGGCGACTTCTCGGCCGTCTGGATTGGCAAGTGGAAGTTCGTCCTCCAGGTGATCGCCGCGGCGTTGAGTTTGCTCTACATCTCGCCTTGGCGGACAGTGAACTGGTTCACGTCGCTAACTTTGTCACCGCAGTGGAGCGACTTACAACTAACCGTGACGTTGCAGCCTGGTTTGGTGGACGCGGCGGTTTGGGCGATGGTCGCGCTAACGGTGCTGTCGGGAATTACGTACACTCGCTCGGCGATCGCGGCGATGCGGTCGGACCCGCCCCACCAGGACTGATACCGATGCCTCCCGGCACACCGCCGCCCTGGCTTAGCACGTTGGCCTTCGCGGTCCTGGGGCTGATGGTCGTGGCGTTGTGGACGTTTGGCGGACGATTATTGCACGGCCTGCCGGCGGTCGAACCGCGCCGCCGCCGACCGGTCCCGTGGGGGGGTGAGGGGGCGTTGCTCGCCGGTTTCTACCTCGTCTGCGCCGCGCTCTCGCTGGCCGCCAGTGTGAACGACGAGGCGGCGCCGACCGGCGACCTGCGACTCAGCGGCGCGGTGCTGCAGTTGCTTTCGCAGTTGGCCTTCGCCGCCATCGCCGTCGCCGTCTTGATCGCTCGCTATCCGACGCGGGGGCTGACTTGGGGCGATCTAGGCCTCGGTGACCTACCCAGGAAGCTGGCGGGAGATGTCGGCCTCGGGGTGCTCGCTTGCATGGCGATGCTCCCGTTCGTCTACGGCGCGAACTACGTCCTCGTGCTGTTGTTTGGCAATCCAACCTTGCATCCGGCGATCGAAAGCTTACTGCACGATTCCGATTGGGAGAGCCTGCTCTCGATCGGACTCGTCGCGTCGGTCGGCGCTCCGCTTTTTGAGGAGCTGGCGTTCCGTGTCTTGCTGCAGGGCGGGCTCGAACGGATCGGCGGCCGCCGAGCGACTTGGCCGATCGTGGCGAGCTCGCTCGCCTTCGCCCTCGCCCACACGAACCAAGGTTACGCCCCCGTGCCGATTGCGGTGCTCGCCCTCGGGCTGGGTTACGTCTACCGCCAGACGCACAGCTACCCGGCGGTGGTGGCGATGCACGTGACTTTCAATTCCTTGTCGCTGGCGGTGGTGGTGGGACAGGGTCAGCTCGTGCCGGCGCCATGAGTGACGACCGGCTCCGTAGCGTCCTCGAGCCGTCCGCCTCGGGAGTGGTCGTCCGTGTAAGGGCACAGCCGGGCGCCCGTCGCAATGGCGTGACCGGCCTGCGCGAGAACGAGCTGTGTGTTGCTGTCACGGCGCCCCCCGACCGGGGCCGCGCTAACGACGCGGTCGTCTGCGTCCTCGCGGCGGCGCTGGGGATCGCTAAAGGACGCGTGGAGCTCGTCTCAGGGCCCACCAATCGCCACAAGCGGTTTGCCGCCTCGGGAGTGTCGCTCGACGAGGCGACGCTCGCGCTGCGGGCCGCCCTGCCTTG
The DNA here is from genome assembly GCF_007859955.1 of Botrimarina colliarenosi. GTDB lineage: Bacteria > Planctomycetota > Planctomycetia > Pirellulales > Lacipirellulaceae > Botrimarina > Botrimarina colliarenosi. The sequence goes on along the minus strand of NZ_SJPR01000004.1, from coordinate 18,569 downwards.
AGAACGCGCATGCCCTGAGACGAGGCCGCGTTGCTGGGCTTCGCCTGGCCGCCTACCATTTCCCAGACAGTGGCGCCTCTGGCACCGAGCCGGCGGCGAACTGACGGTTAGCAAATCGACCACGGCGACACGACGCAATGACCCAGCGACTGGCCCGACTAGGCCGCTTCACGTTTCTTGTCCTGCTCACTATCGGAGCCGCGTGCGCGATGTGGTACGTGAGTCAGAAGTCGAACGAGTCGGATGTCATCGCCGCCGCCGCTGACATCGAGCCGCCGCGGCTCGCGGCTCAGCCCCGGACGCTCGTCAAAGCCGTCGCGGTCGAGCCGGCGCTCCGGGACGTGGTGGTCCGCTACAGCGGAAAGATCCAGGCCTGGGAGACTTACTCCCTCGGCTTCGAGATCGGCGGCCGGGTTGCGACGCTCGGCGTCAACGCCCGAGGAGAGCCGCTCGACGACGGCGACCGTGTCGAGGCGGGCCAGGTGCTGGCGCGGCTCGACGACCGCGTGCTCCGCGCCCGGGTCGCCGAGGCGATCGCCAACTTTGAGATGGCCGCCTCCGACGTCGAACGGAACCGCCGCGCCCGCGCAGCGATCACCGATTCGGAGTTTCAAAACGCAATAACGCTCCGCGCCCAAGCGCAGGCCGCGCAAGAGGTGACGCAGAAGAACTTGGAAGACTCCGTGCTGCTGTCGCCGGTGAGCGGTGTGATCGCCCGGCGACTGGTCGAGGCGGGCGAGTCGGTCAACCCGAACGAGACGATCTACGAAGTGGTCGAGAACGATCGCCTCCGGCTTGTCGTGAACGTCCCCGAGGCGCGCGTCCGCGAGTTGGAGCTACGCCGCCGACAAGTGACCGAGGCCCGCCGCAAGGGACTGGACGCGGCCGACCCTGAGAGCGGCGTGTTTCGCGCCCATGTCCGGCTGGAGGGCGCCGACCTGTATGGCGCCGACTGGCCCGCCATCGAAGCGCAGGTGTACCGCGTCGCCCAACGGGCCGATACGGTGACGGGGCTCTTCGAAGTCGAAGTCGTCGTTGACAACGACTCCGGCCTGCTGCGTCCCGGGATGGTTGCGACCGCCGAGATCGTCACCGACCGGGTGCTCGCCTACTCGGCGCCCGAATCGGCGGTGTTGTTCCGATCGGGGCAGACGTATCTGTTCACCGTCGAGGACGACCCGGTCACGATGCCGGTCATGTTCTGGGACGTCGGCGAGTCGCAGGTTCAGCGCGCCCGCCGCGTGAACCTCGACCGCTGGATCGACCAGGGGGAGAGCATCCTCATCCCGGCCGACGCGACGTCGCTCGGCCCCGTTGTGACCCGGGGGCAAGAACGGCTCCGCGACGGCCAGCTTGTCCGCGTCACGGCGGACGACACCGAACCGGCCGTCTTAAGCCGGGCAAGCGTGACCCAGCAGAAATAGCGCGACGGCTCCTCCCGCGAAGGCCCCTCCCAAGACGGGCGAGGGGCGAACGACAGGGCCCAGCCCTCCAGCCAACCTCGACCGCATGAAGATCAGCGACGCCGCCATCGAACGGCCCCGGATGGTCCTGGTGGGAACGATCATCGTTCTGCTGCTGGCCGTCTACGCGGCGATGTTTACGCCCGTCCAGCTCGGCCCGGCGATCACCAAGGCGGTCGTCCTCGTGGCGATCCCGTACCCCGACGCCAAGCCGACGGAGACCGAAAACGAGATCGTCCGCAAGGTCGAAGACGCGCTCACCGAGCTGCAGAGCGTCGACTTCATCGCCTCGACCAGCATGCGGGGCTCGGCGGTGACGCAGGTCGTGTTCCTCGACGGCGTCACCCCCGACGAAGGGCGCCGTGAGGTCAAGGACCTCATCGACCGGGTGCGGAACGAGCTGCCCGCCGGCCGCGAGGTGCAGCCGTTCGTCACGGATATCGACTTCGAGAACATGCCGCTGATGTTGCTCAACATCCGCGCGCCGGCCGGCTTTGACGAGCGCTCACTGAAGACCATCGCCGAGGACGTGCAGGAGCAGATCGAGACGGTCGATGGGGTCGCCAATACGCAGCTGTTTGGCGGCAAGGAGCGGGAGGTTCAGGTCAATGTCGACCCCGATCTGTCCCACGAGTACGGCGTCACGCTGAGCCAATTGCGGCAGGCGCTGGCGGCGTTCCACGCCGAGGTGCCGGCCGGCTCGTTCGAGACCGCCGACTTCAATCGCAGCGTCCGCAACGAGACCAAACTCCGCGGCGTCGACGACATCGCCGAGGCGGTGATCCGCAACCAAGAAGGCCGGGTGATCCGCGTCAAGGACGTGGCCGAGGTCGTGGATGGCTACCGGCGCGTGCTCAACGGCGCCGAGTTCGATGGCGAGCCGGGCGCGGTGATCATCGTCAACAAGGAGGCAGGCATCAACACGCTCGGCGCGGCCCGCGCCGTCAAGGCGATGGTCGAGAACCTCCGCGAGCAGTACCCCGACCTGCGATTCGACACGACGCGCGACGCCTCGGGCGAGATCTGGGTCATGTTCCGTGTCTTGGGGAGCAGCGCCATCTTCGGGGCGATGCTGGTGCTGATCATCCTCGCCTGGACGATGGGCTTACGGATCTCGGTGCTGGTGCTGACGGCGATCCCGTTCAGCATGGCGGTGGCGTTGGTGTTCCTCTACGCCGCCGGGATCCCCGTGTCGAACATGGTGGTCTTCAGCTTCATCCTTGTGCTCGGCATGGTCGTCGACGGCGCCATCATCGTCGCCGAGAACATCCACCGGCACATCGAACGCGGCGAGGACCCGGTCGAAGCCGCCAAGACCGGCATCGCCGAAGTCGGCATCCCCGTCATCGCCGCCGACCTCACGACGATCGCCGCGTTCCTGCCGATGCTGTTGGTGCCCGGCATCATGGGCGACTTCATGAGCGTCATGCCGAAGGTGGTGAGCGTTGCGCTGGCGGGCTCGATCCTGGTCGACCATTTCATCATCCCAACGCTCGCCGCCCGCTGGTACCGCAAGCGAGAGGTCGAGCACGTTCCCACGGTCGACGCCAACGGCGTCGCGATGCGGGTGCGTCCGAAACTCGATCCGTTCACCAAGGCGTACGCGGGCGTCCTCAAGTTCAGCCTCGAGAACCGCGTCTTCGTGTTGGTTTGGATGCTGATTGCCTGCTGGGGCGCCAAACTGCTCATCGGCGAGCTTGGTTTCAAGTTCTTCCCTTCGAGCGACCGGGGGCAGTTCATCGTCAAGTACGAGCTGCCGCTGGGCTATAGCGTTGACCAGACACTGGCCGCCTCGCGCGTGATCACCGAACCGCTCCGACGCTGGGAGGCGACCGGCGCCTTGCAGCATTACGTGACGTCGGTTGGTTCGTCGGGCGCGTTGGCGATGCGCGTCGACGAAGACGCCGCCGCCGGGCCCGAGTTCGGCCAGGTGCAGGTGCAGATGCTGCCGCCCATGGACCGCAACGTCACCCAGGGGGAAGTGATCCACTACCTGCGCGAGAACATCCAGCCGCTGCCGGGCATGATCTTCAGCGTCGAGGAGGTCGAAGACGGCCCGCCCGGCGGCGCCGAGGTGTCGGTGCGGCTCACCGGCAAGGACCTCGACCAACTCGGCGCTATCGTCGAGCGGATCACCGCCCGCATCGCCGAGATCGACGGCACGGTCGATGTCTCCACCGACTACCGGCCGGACGCCCCCGAGCTCGTCGTTGAGCCGAAGTCGGACATCATCGGCCTGTTCGGCATGACCGACGCGATGGTCGCCGAGGCGGTGCAGATCGCGATCGCCGGCGACAACCGGATCCAGATCACGCTCGACGACGAAGACGTCGACCTGCGGATTCAACTCGCCCCCGAGCACCAACGGAGCCCGAAAGAACTGGGCCGCGTGATGCTCACCGGCGCCGGTGGCCAGATGACGACGATCGGCTCGGTCGCCGACCTGAGCCGCGGTTCGGGGCTCTTCAGTATTAACCGTTACGACCGCAATCGGGCGGTCGTCGCCAAGTGCAACGTCGATGATCCGCGGACGCCGGCTGAGGTGTTTGCTTTGCTCGCGAAAGACATCCTCCCCGACCTGGGGTTCCGCCCGGTCGAGGGGGGCGCGAAGACGATCGAGGGCTTCAGCAAGGCGTACTTCGGCGGCTCCGCGACGCCGGCCGAGGGGCTGCAAGCGGAGTTCACCGGCGAGAACGACGAGCGCGACAAGAACTTCGGCTACCTGCTCTGGAGCATGCTCCTCGCCGTGGTGCTGATCACCGCGATCCTCGCCATCCAGTTCAACAGCTTCCGCCAGAGCGCCATCGTGATGACGGCGGTGCCGTTGTCGTTCATCGGCGTCGTGCTCGGCATGTGGGCGTGTGGGTTCCCGTTCAGCCTGGCGACGTTTATCGGCTTGGTGGCGTTGACGGGCATTGTCGTCAACGACGCGATCGTGCTGGTTGACTTCACCAACCAGGCCCGCGCGCGCGGCATGGGGGTCAACCACGCCCTGATGGAGGCGGGCATCAACCGCCTGCGGCCGGTGTTGCTGACAACCGTCACAACGATCGGCGGCTTATTGCCCCTGCTCCTGAACATTTCCGGCGGCGCCGAGTTCTGGCAGCCTCTCACCGGGGCGGTGATCTTCGGCTTGGGATTCGCCACGATCCTGACGCTCGTTGTGATCCCTTGCTGCTACTTGCTTGCTTACAATATTCCAGTATGGATTTGGACGGCATTTGCGACGCTCTTTCTGGCGGCAATTTGCTTTAGTGTTGGCTCTGCATCGTCATCTTCCGAAGTAATCGGATCTCTGGCATCAGCTGTGATTCTTGTCGGTGGCGGCGCGATCGTCACAGGGATGCTGATACGCACTTTGAGAAACGGGGAGCCTGCTATTTGGGTGTCTAACCCAGCATAAGAATCGAACGGCAGACCAGTTCCCGGGGCAGTGTTATTTAGTTTTGACTACCGCTGGGTTGATGAACGCGTACAGGGACGCTTGCAGGTTTGGCTAACCTGGCGTTGAATCAGAGCGTTGTACCTCACGCCCACCGTCGGAATCTCTCCCATGCCGATCCATGCCTACGCCGCCTCGGGCCCCGACGCCCCGTTCGAGCCGTTTGAGTACGAGCCCGGTCCCCTCGGGTATGGCGAGGTCGAGGTCGCTGTCGAGTACTGCGGCATCTGCCACAGCGACCTGAGCATGAAGAAGAACGACTGGGGGATGACCCAGTACCCGTTCGTCGGCGGGCACGAGGTGGCTGGCCGCGTCGCCGAGTTGGGAGAAGGGGTCGAGGGACTCGAGGTTGGCCAGCGCGTCGGCGTCGGCTGGAACTCCGCGTCGTGCTTGCGGTGCGATCAATGCCTGTCGGGTTATCAGAACCGTTGCCCCGACGCCGAGGCGACCATCGTCGGTCGGCACGGCGGTTTCGCCGATCGCGTGCGCGCCCAGGCGGCCTGGGTCATCGCCATTCCCGACGAGGTCGAACTCGTTGACTGCGGCCCCCTCTTCTGCGGCGGGCTGACGGTCTTCAACCCGTTTGTCGAGAACGACATCCGCCCGACCGACCGCGTGGCGGTGGTCGGCATCGGCGGCCTGGGGCACATGGCGATCGGCTTCGCGAAGGCCTGGGGGTGCGAAGTGACCGCCTTCAGCACGTCGCCCGACAAAGAAGCGGAAGCCCGCGAAATGGGCGCCCATCACTTCCGCAATTCTCGGGACGCGTCGCAGTTGGCGGCCGCCGCGGGAAGCTTCGACATGATCTTGGTGGCGGTGAACGTGGCCCTCGATTGGGACGCCTACATCGCCGCGCTGCGGCCCGGCGGAAAGCTCCATCTGGTCGGCGCGGCCGAGAAGGTTTCCGCGACGGTCTTCCCGCTCATCATGAGGCAAAAATCGATTGGCGCCTCGCCGACCGGGGGCATTGTCACCGCCCGAAAGATGGTGGAGTTCTGCGCCCGCCACGCGATCAAGCCGACCATCGAAGAGTTCCCGATGAGCGAGATCAACGCCGCCTTCGAGCACCTCGAATCGGGCAAGGCGCGGTACCGGATCGTCCTCGCGGCGGGGTAGGCGTATACTTGGGGCCCCGCCCCCACCGTCCCACCGCAACGGGCCGCTCCGCGACCCTCTCTCGCAAGAAATGATCGCCAAGATTCTCAACGGCTGGCCCGCCGATACGGCCGGCCTGGTGTTTGACTGCGACGGCACGCTCGTCGACAGCATGCCGCTGCACATCACCCTGTGGGACGAGTGCCTCGTCCCGTTCGGCGTCTGTCTGCCGAAGGGATTTATCGACACCCACGCCGGCAAGCCGACCGACATCATCGTCGAGATCATCAACGCCGAGCATGGCGTCACGATCGACGCGCTCGAGTTCCTCGACGTGAAAGAGGGCCGCTTCCGTGCGCGACTCAGTGAAGTGGGCGCGATCGAGCCGGTGGTCGAGGTGGCGCGGCGATACCGCGGCGTGCTGCCGATGGCCGTGGTCTCGGGCGGCTGCCGTGAGAACGTGGTCGAGTCGCTCAAGGCGATCGGGGCGCTCGACTGGTTCGACGTGATCTTAACGGCCGACGACCCGATCGCGCCAAAGCCGGCGCCCGACCTGTTCTTGGCGGCGGCCGAGCAGCTCGGCGTCCCCGCCGCAAAGTGCCACGCCTTCGAAGACGCCGACGCCGGCATCGCAGCCGCCGTCGCCGCGGGGATGACCGTCACCGACGTGCGAGACGTGCTCGCGGTTTAGTGACGCCCGCCGTCGTTGTGGAGCGGCTGAAATTGACCGAGGGTGAGCTGCGCCGACGCGAGTTTGGCGGATCGCGAAAGTGCGGAGAAGTTTCACTTCTCCGCGGATTTTGCCGTGAAGGAATCAGCCCTCGAAGTGCCGGTCCTCAGTAGGTTCGGCGCCGAAATGAGCCGTTCTATCCGACGGGTCTCTAGCCGGTCCACGGGCACGCGCCATCGGATCGACTTCTGTCGGCCTCGACCGAACTGTGGTCGGTGAAGACGACCTCAGCAGATTGGGCCTTGCCCTTCGGCGCTGAGGTTGAGGCACCCTCAGCGAGTTTGGCCCCTTGCGGTAGTTGCCGCTAACGAGACTGCCGATTCCGAAATGTGGCGGCGACGTGCACGGCAGGCTCAAGGCAATCTGTATCACTCGGCGCGGTACCGGCGTAACGCCTCTTTTGGCGTCGATTCAGCTGGGCGTGGGCGAGCGTGATGCCGAGTCCGATTAGGACGAGCGTGCCCGGCTCGGGGACGCCGACGGGTCCAACCCCCGGGCCTGTTCCCACGATGCCCGAGCCGCCGTAGGCGCCGGACCAGGTCTCGTAGTCGTCCAGGTCGAACCCGGCCCCCAGCCCGTCACGCCAGACCGTGTAGTCGGCCGCGTTAACCAGGCCGTCGCGGTTGAAGTCGCCGGGCAGCGGGATCGTTTCGACGAGGTCGCCGATAGCCTCCAGGGCGTCGATGTCGGGAACCGTGTACTCGATGCCCTGCACCGGGTCGCCAATGTTGACTCCAACAAGGGCCAGGTTGTTTAGCGCGAATGCGGGGTCCCAGAGGTGGCCCCCCTGGTTGAGGAAGCTCACACCGCCGTACTGGTTGAGCACGAACAGCTCGCTGCCGGTGGCGTAGTAACCCGTTCCGTCGGCGATCTGGCGGATGCTGAAAATCACCATGTCGGGAATGGTCGGGCCCAGCAGGCCATCGACGAGTGGAATGCCCTCCTGGTCAACGCCGCGTGTCGGGGCGAAGGTGCAGTTCATCGGGTCTGTGCAGAGGTCGAATCGATTCGGGTTGCCCGTGCCGTCACGCACCATCAGGGCGTCAACATCGATCAGACTCTCCCGAGAAGCGTTCGGGTCGCCTGCCGTGCTCGGGACGGCGCCAAGCAGTGACGTAACCGCATCGACGACCGTCGTGTGGCTGAGGTAGCCCGTGCCGTCGGCGTTGAACACCGACCAAGTCCCGTCGGCGTCAGTCTGCCAGTGGTCGTTGCGGAGCGAGTACTTGTCGGCGTCGCCGAGTGCTTGGGGGTCTTGGTCGATCCCTTTCCCCCACAGCTCAAGACCGGCGAGGTCGCGGCTTGTCGGCGCCGTCGCGTAGTTGCGTCCATCGACGCCGGCCTGGATCGACCACCGATTCAGCCCCAACGAGCCAGGAATCGACCGGGTGATTTCGCCGGCGCCGGCGAGGGTTAGGCCGCTGGCCGTTGAGAGGGGGCCGGCGCTCGGCACCGAGCGCATCTTCCCCCAGGCGCCCGCGGCGTTCCACCCGTAAGACTCGTCGTCGATCGAGAAAACGAGCGACGTTCGGTCCTGCAGGAGGTTAGCGAACAAGGCGTCGCGTGAGTTGGCGAGGGCGTCGGTCTCATCTTCCAGTTGATTGGGGGTCTGTCGCGTGCCGTTGTAGTTGTGCCCGTCGGCGACCCCGCCCCACCCGTCCCACTGCTGAAGCTGCTCGTGCCGCGTCCCGATGGTCGGTGTGCTGTCGACGTTTAAGTCGTTGACGGACTCCTTGCCCCAGACGCGGATGGCCGTATAGGGCGAGGCGGGCCCGCTCGGGTACAAGCGAGAGACGCCGCTGCCAGGGACGACGGCCCCGACGCCGACCGGCCTGTAACCGGACGCGGTCGCGAAGGTCGATAGGACGCAGGGCAGCGCGACCGATAGAATCGCGACCGAGCTCCAACGGCGTGACGAGGTGGAGTTGGAGTGAGTGAACATGGCGGTTCTCCGAGACTGCGAGGGAAGTGGGGAAAGGCTCTTACCCTCCTCATCGCGGTGGCCGCTCGGCCCCAGACACGCCGCTGAGAAAAAGATTTCGTCTCCCGTCGCCCGCCGGCCCGAAGGCGAAGGATCCTCACCCTGAATGCCACCCCAGGCGATATACTCATCGGCGACTTCGGCGGTCGCGCCGCCGAGTGGTTGCCCCCCTCTTCCGCAGGTCGCCATGGCGCCGGGAAAGACTTGCTCGTCTGACGACCCCGTCGGTGGCGGCTCCGCCCCCGGTGGCAGCGTAGCGCACTGGATCGAGGGCCTGCGGGCCGGCGACAGCCTAGCGGCCCAGAACTTATGGAGCCGCTACTTTGCTCGCCTTGCCCCGCTGGCCCAGGCCCGGCTGGCCAGGCTAGCGCGCGACCGGACCGGCGAGGACATCGCACTGAGCGCGCTCAAGAGCGTCATGATCGGCATCCGCGAGAACCGGTTCCCCGACCTCGCCGATGGCGAGGGGCTTTGGCCTCTGTTGGTGACGATCACCGCCCGTAAGGCGATCTCCGAACAACGCCGTCAACTCGCCGAGCGCCGCCGGCCCGACCGCGAGTGCCGCTTCGACGATGTGCAGGAGTACCTCGGCACGGAGCCGACGCCCGAGTTCGCCGTCGAAGTGGCTGACGAGTTGGAGCGGCTCGCCAAGGGCCTCGGCGACAGCGATCTCAAACGCATCGTCGAGTTTAAACTCGGCGGCAACACCAACGATGAGATCGCCGCCGAGCTCGGCTGCACCAGCCGGACAATAACGCGCAAGCTCAGCCGCATCCGCGAGGAGTGGGCGCACCACGCCGGCTTCCCGCTGGCGGAATTCGACAAGCAGGGCGACGGTGTCTGACCTGCACGGCAGCCACGATCAGCCGCCGGGCGCCAACGAGCGTCTCGAAGCGACGCGGCTGATCGACTCGATCTGCGACGAGTACGACCGGCAGACACGCGACGGCGCGCTGCCGCCCTTCGGGCCGTTTCTCGGTCGGGTTCCGGAGAAACTCCGCCAACGTTTGTTCAACGAGCTGCTGGGCGTAGCGCTCGAGCGGCTCGAGTCGCATGGGATCTCCGACGCCACGGGCCGTCTCCGCGATCTCAACGCCGACCTGCCGCCCCCCTACGCCGGTGCGCTCGACGAGGCACTTCAACAGCGAGCGACGGTGCTTTTCAAGTCGTCGTCGCAACGGGCGGCGAATGCTCGCTCTCGGAGCCGATCGCGTGGCCTGCGACTCCGCTGCCCGCACTGCAGCAACCACGTCGAACTGGTGGGCGACACGCCACTCGACGCTATCGACTGCACCGTCTGCGGCAGCCGTTTCAGCCTCGTCGACCAAACGCAAGAGACGCGGGCGGCGCACAAGCTGCAGAAGGTCGACCGCTTCGAGCTGGTGTCGCGGCTCGGCGTGGGGGCGTTCGGCACGGTCTGGAAGGCGCGTGATACCGAGCTGGACCGCACGGTCGCGATCAAGATCCCCCGCCGCGGACAGCTCTCGGACGATGAGGTCGAGCAGTTCCTCCGCGAGGCCCGCTCGGCGGCCCAACTCAGCCACCCGAACATCGTGCCGGTGCACGAGGTGGGTCGCGATGGCGACGTGGTCTTCATCGTCAGCGACCTCGTGCGCGGCGTCTCGGTACGCGACTACCTGACGACCGGCCGTCCCTCGTTCCGCGAGGCAGCGGAGATCGGCGCCGCGATCGCCGACGGACTTGAACACGCTCACCGGCGAGGCGTCGTGCATCGCGACCTGAAGCCGTCGAACGTGATGCTCGACGCTCAGGTGACGCCGCGGCTGATGGACTTCGGCCTCGCGAAGCGCGAGGTAGAAGAGGTCACGATGACGGTCGACGGACAGGTGCTCGGGACGCCTGCTTACATGTCGCCCGAGCAGGCAGGCGGCCGCGCCGCGTGGGCCGACCGACGGACCGATGTCTATTCGCTCGGCGTCATGCTCTTCGAGATGCTGACCGGCGAGCTGCCGTTTCGCGGCAACGCCCAGATGCAGGTGCAGCAGCGCCTGACCGAGGACGCCCCAACGGCGCGTAAGCTGAACTGGCAGACGCCGCTCGACCTGGCGACGATCGCCGCAAAGTGCCTGGAGCGCGAGCCGGGGCGCCGTTACCAGACCGCCCAAGAGGTCGCCGAGGACCTGCGGCGTTGGCTCGGCAACGTGCCGATCCGCGCCCGGCCGCTGCCGCCGACAGAGCGGCTGATTCGCTGGTGTGCGCGCAACCCGTATCGCGCGGCGGCGCTCGGGCTGTTGCTCTTCTTGGCCGTGACGGGCCCGGCGGCGGCCATGCTGATCGAGAGGCAGCGCACCCGGCTTGCGGAATTGGTTACCGAGAAGGACGGGTTGATCCAGCAGATCGGCGACGAGGCGCGCGATTACCGAGCCGCCAACGCACAGCTTCAAAGACAACTCGACGCCTGGGAAGGTCGCGTCGAGCCCAGCGATCTGTGGCCGCCGGAAGCGAATCGCCCGCCGATGAAGCGACTCCAACAGGCTTTACTGCAGCAGCGTGAGGACGCGCTCAGAACGCCCGCCGAAGTCGAGGAATCGGATCTCCGCGTGGCCCAGCGTTACCTGACGCTCGGGATCCTTTGCGAAGCGGCAGGGCGCCTCAACGATGCGGTCGCCAACATCAAGGCGGCGATTAGCCCACTGGAGCGTATGCGCGTCGCCCGGCCGCGCTCGCTGCCCCTCGCGGAGGCGTTGCGGTCGGCTTACGAGCGGCTCGCTCGTCTGACAGCTTCGTCCGATAGCAAGGACTCGCGCCAGTGGGCAGCGAAGTCTTACCGGACTGCACAAGAGATTGCCCAAGAGTTTCCCGATGACGCCTTCCTGCAGGCAGCGAAACTCAACGCCGATCTACGGTCGGCGACAGCGGCGGGTTTTCCCACCGCGAGGGACGACCTGCTTGCCGCCCGCGACGCAGAGCGTCGGCTCGCTGAGCTGTGGCCTCGCTCGGTCGAAGAACTTTACGAGTTGGCTTCACAACTTGCCGGCGACGAGGCGCCGCTGCTCGAAGTCGATCAGGCCTCCCCAGCTTCTAAGGCAGCTGACTGACTTCGCCTCCTGCGATTGTCGCGAGGTCGCCCAGCAAGGTGAAATCGATCGAGTCGGTCACGAAGTGTACGCTGCCGTCCGCCAATGCGAAGTTGGCGCCGCCCGAGTGGTTACTGCCGAACGGCAGATTGTTGAGCAACATCGACCGCACGCCGCCGGCCGGGAGCGGGTTGTGCCCGATATAGAAGCCGAATTGCAGGTGGTCGGCGTTTATTGGGTAACGGATCTGGTTCGCGGACTCCGAGCAGATCTTGTAGGTCGGGTTACCTGCTGCGGTGGCGCCGGTCATCCAGGGGCGGAAAGCATAGATGCGTTCGCCGAGCGCCAGGGAGTGCGACGTGCCATCCTCGATCATACCGATGCGCGTTTTGCTGCCCGGGTAGAGGACGCCGTTCGCGTCGAGGTCGCCACAAACGGTTTGCTCCAAGGCGAGGCCTTCACCGGGCCGGGCGGCGCCGCCGACGCCCCAGTAGTCCGCCAATTGCAGCGTTGAAATCCCCATCACCGCCGGCTCTGCCGAGGGGCAGCGGAAGAGCGCGGGCATTTCCGACTGCGGCGACCACGTCGTGGCGCCGCCGTTGGGCGTGGGGCCGATCCGGTTGTAGAGCGACGGCTCCTCCAGGTGCGGGAGCACCAGCACGCGCCAACTGACGCCGCTCTGGGCCGACACATCGTGGATCCGTCCGCCGGGAGGGAAGACTTGGTGCTGGGCGTGGTAGCTCTGCAGCGCGACCGCTTGTTGCCGCAGTAGGTTCGTACACTCGGCCCGCCGCGCCGCCTCGCGGGCGGCTTGCACCGCCGGCAACAGCAGGGCGACCAGCACGCCGATAATGGCCACCACGACGAGCAGCTCGATGAGCGTAAACGCCTCCGTCGCAACCCGGCCGCTGTGGCGCCGTCGGCTCATCGTGATCTCCCGAACGGAAGGCCAAGCAGGCAGGTCGCGGCCAACAGCCAGGCGGCGCCAGGTTCGGGGACGGAGGCACGCAGCTGGGCCTCGACAATCGCCGCGTCGATCGTTGCGTAGGCGGTAGCCAGCGACTGTCCCTGGAAGTCGGCGAGCGCTTGAGCAAAGCGGGGGATGTCGTAGAAGTCGACCACGCGCAAGCCCGTCGTCAACTCGACAAAGTCGAAAGCGTCGATGAAGCTGGCGGCTGCGACTTTCGACTGCGAGTTCTCAATGTAGGTAAACGTGTCCAACTCGTTGTCGAGCAGCATCGCGGCGAAGACCTGAGCGTCGTACTGGTCGATGTCGCCGTCGTTGTCGCCGTCACCGCGATAGTACCCGGTCGCCGATGCGACTTCCAAGCTCGAAAGCTCGGCAGACAACGACCGGGCAAAAGCCTCCGAATTGCTGGTCCCGGAGCCGTAGTCGATCTCGAAGTAGATGTCGTCCCGCCCGACGACATTGACCCGGTCGAATTCGCCCGAAAGGGAGCCCTCGTAGTACACCAGATCGTAGGCAGCGCCGGGCGTGAACTCCGGGTTGGTCAGATCCGTGGCGTCGATCTCCAAAATGCCGCCGAGCGCGACATTGCCCGTGACCGTCAAGTTGTCGTTGCCGCTGAGCGGGTCGCCGGGAATCTCGATCGCGAGGCGGCCTGTGGCTGCCTGTGCGTAATCACCGGTGACTTGCAGCGAATTGACCGGGTCGAACGACGCCACGCCGGCGCCGGTGAAACCGACGGCGACATCGCCGACGACATCCCCACCGCCGGCGAAGCGACCGCCCCCTTGGACCGCGAGCGACTCGGTCGCCAGCAGGCTTGTTCCAACCAGTTCCAAGGCGCCGTTCAGACCGATGGTCGTCGTCGTAGAAACCGACAGGTAGGTGTTGCTGATCGCGAGCGTGATGTTGTCCGTCGTGTCGCTTAGTAGCAGAGAGTGCGCCGCGTTTGGGACCGTCCCGACAGTCGGCGCCGACACGGTAACCGTCTGATCCGCCCCGCCCGGGACGTTGGTGAAGAGGGTGACGATGCTCGTGCTGTCGGGGGCCGAACCGCCGAACGCTGTGGACCAGCTCGCGCCGGTACCTGTCGCGGTAAAGGTCGGCGTCGATGTCGCAACGAACTGCACACGCACGTCGCTAGCGTTGTAGACCACTCGCTGCGCGACGGTCGAAGGGAGCCCCGTGACATGGACGTAGTCGAAGCCGCCTGAGACGGTCGCGCCGGCGGTCAGGATCGTAATCTCCGTGCTCGCCGACGGCGTGAATGAACTGATCGCCAGATCGAGCTGCCCCGCCAGCGTGGCGCCGCTTCCCACATCTAGGCGGTCGTGCTTCGAGCCGGCAGTGAGGCCCGTAATCTCGATCTCGAGCGTCCCTGACGTAGTCTGCGTATAGTTGCCGGCGATCGTCAGGATGCCGGGCGAGTTTCCCGGGCTGACGAGGGCGCCATTGGTGAAGGTGTCGAACAGGTCGATGCTGCCGCTTGCATCGCTATCGACCGCGAAAGTTCCCGATCCTCGCAGCACCGCCGGACCGGTGTGTGCGTAGGCCACGCCTGGGAGCAGGTTCAGCTCTGCCCCGGCGTCTACCTGGAATTCGTTGTTGTTTTGGATCGAGCCGCCAGTGAAGACTGACAGCGCCCCGCTAGTGACATGGATGAGACTGTTATTGGTCAACGAAGCCGCATTCAACAATCCCGAGCCTGCCTCCGACAAGAGCGACTGCTCGATGACGACCGGATCTCCGGAGACCGACTCGAGGCTCGCCATTGCGCCACTCAGCTTCAGCACGCCGATGAACGGGTCGAGCGTGCTGTTAACAACGAAAGAGCTGTTCTGAATGTCGAGCGTCGCGTCGGGGTCGGCGACGGAAAGGCCATCGATCGTCACAGGCACGTCGACCGTCACGGCATAGGGAAAAGCGAAGAGTGGCCCGATCATCACGTCGTAGGTGTCGGCGCCGTTGTTGGGGGCAGTCGGCGTATCCCAATTGAAAGAGTTCGACCAGTTGCCGTCGCCGACGAAATTCCAATTCGCGTCGAGCAAAACGGCACGCGCTTCGGTCGCATGTCCCATGGCGACGGCTGCCGCTAACAGCGCCGTGCGAGGAACACGCCGTAGCCCAACCGCGGTGGCCACGGCGATCAGCGCTGCCAGGACCAGCGGCGTTGGTTCGGGCACCGCGTTGGCGCAGCCACTGACGGAGCCATAAGTGGCACGCCACACGCCGTAGTCACCCGGCCCAATTTGCAGGTCGCCGTCGCTGTCGGCGGGGAGATTGGCGCCAGTGGCGCCATAGGTGTCGCGCCACGCGGTATAGTCGGCCGCGTCGACTCGGTTGTCGTGGTTGTAGTCGCCGGCGAGCGAATCGACGACGAGCAGCTCGACCTCCGGCGTAACGTCGAGTGTCATCTCGCGCTGTGTAGCGGCTTCGTAGAGTTTAGGATCAGCGCCGAACCGCACCTTAGTAAACGGCGTTGTCTCACCCTCGTGGGTGATCGCCATGCTGCCGACTTGCAGCGACCCCTGCACCATGCCGGCCGCTTGACCCGTGAGATCGATCCGCGCCAACAGCCACGCCGGCTCTGTCGGCCCGCCCAGGCAGTCGCCCGTGCAAACAGGACCGATTCCCGTTGTCGCCGTGGGGGACGTCACGGTAAACCCGCCGAACCGGGTAACGCCACTCGACGAGACAACGGGATAGACCTTGGTCTCGCCGCCCGCATCGACCATTTGTTGGTGTGCGGAGTCGACGACGACGGCGAAGCGGTTGTTCGTGGCGACGCTGTCGCTCGGCGGATTGTTGATTAGCACATCGTCGATTTCAATCGCCGGCGATGTATTGCCGTCGAGGACCAAGTTCAACGAGATGTTCTGCAGCCGAAGCAATTGATTGCTGAGGTCGGTTTGTGGACGCGCCCAAAGGTAGATCGACCCGCTCGTGTTCTCGATCAGCTCCATCCGAGGCGCCCCCGGCTGGGCGCCGAGCGGGCCGTACGACGTGAACTCGTAAGGCTGCGTCGGAGAGAGTGAAAACCAGAACCGAGCCGACGGCGAGTTGGCGCCCGCCGGGGCCGTCGCCAAGAGCGCCGCCGTGACGACGGCAACGCCGGCAAGTATCGAGCGACGCATGGATCGCGGGGTCATGGTGACCGTCTCACGAAAGGGAACCTCCGGGGGCCAGTCCCCCGTCGTCGTAAGAATCGCCGCAAGGCCGCTGAGAAGGGACACTCCTGCGGCCACAGTCTAGAGACTTGCTCAGACGGACTCAACGAAACCGTCTCCCGAAGGCCGGAAATCCGCGCTGGTAGGGCTTTTGGAGCCAAAGCGACTTTTTTCTGCCGGCCGTGTCTACCCGGTCGCCGTCGTCGCGATGTGGTGGGTGGGAGCAACGACACACCCCCATCCCTTCCACCTTAAGGAGTCTCCGATGAAACCGCTCGTACAACGCTGCTTCGCTGCTTCGCTCGCCCTGGGCTTGGTGCTCGCTGCTGCTGGCGCCCAGGCTCAGATCGGGCCGATCACCTCCGGGCCGGGCGGCTCGCCGGTCCCGCCGATCGTCGTCCCGGTCCCCCAGGACCCGTTGACCTACGAATTCGACTTTGGCTCGCCGCTCAACCGGGTCCAGGTGGACTACGCGACTGGCGCCGGCGCCTTCGAGAAATGGCTCCGGCCCGACCCTGACCAGAACGCCGACGGCACGGTCGACATGTGGGACCTGAACCAGTTCCTCGCCCAGCCGATTCTGACGCTCAACGAGTACCTGACGGTCGGCGCCGGCGGCCCGGCGTGGACCGACTGGCATGAAGAGATCCTTACGCCCGACTGGCAGTGGGGAGTCGTTTCGATCTCGACGCCCGGCGTCGTCGGCCCGACGAATCTGACCATCAGCCAGTCTGGGCCGAAGGTCGACTTTTTCTTCGACCCGCTCGTGCCCGGCACGGACGTCGATATCCGCAAAGAGCTGTTCTTCACCGGCACGATGACGTCACAGATGGCCAGTGATTTTCTTTCGGGCCAGTTCGCGATCCGCGTCGCGGAGTATCCGACTAGCGTCCCCGAGCCGGTCGCGTTGCCGCTGGTCGGCCTCGCTCTTTGCGGCGCGGCGATCTGTCAACTCCGCCGCCGCTGGGACGACGAGGCATCTCGCGGAGCCGAAGCTCAAGCTCGCGTTTGACTGAGTCCGTTAGCCCAACGCTCACGCTGCCAACACTTCCGCTCACCGGTCTCGAACCCAAGGAACCAATCATGAACATTCGCAAGCTGATTGCCGCCAAGTTGCTCACCACCCTGACTGCCGTCTTGGCAACGACTTCCGCGGACGCCGCGACGATCACCGACCTCTACAACACGGGCGTCGACAACTCGCACGTCACCCTGGGGAACGGGGCGACCGACTCTCACTACTACGTCGTCTCTGACTCGCAACCCGGCGTGGTCGTCAACAGTCCCGGCTACCCGTTCCCTGCATGGGTCGCCAACGTCAACGGGCCCGGCGGTTCGAGATGGGTCAGCACCCAACGTGACGCCTACGGCCGGCTCGGCAGCTTCAAGTACCAGACCACGTTTACGATCCCGTCGTACGCCGACTTGAACAGCGTCGTCATAAATGGCCTCTGGGCGACCGACGACGGCAACAGCAACATCTTGATCAACGGCAATCCGACGAATCAGTCGACCCTTGGCCACTCGTCGCTGACGCCGTTCACCATCACCGGCGCATCGAATTTCTTCCATGGGTCGGGCAACACAATCGAGTTCGTCTTCGACAACGTCACCGGTCCAACCGGCCTGCGGGTCGACGGGATCAGCGGTACGTTTGTCCCCGAACCAACGGGCTTCGCAGCGGGCCTTGCAGGCCTGGCCGGGATCGGAGCGGTGCGTCGCCGTGGCAGATAGCCGTGCTACGAAGGCCCAGGGCCAGCGCTAACTTTGGATATGACTGCGTAAGCTGCGTCACAAGGAATCCTTCGCAGCTTGTCTTGCATCCGGCTCGACGGATCTCTATGCAAACGTCAACCGGAGCGAATTGCGTACAGCAGTGACTCTCTGCCGACAAGACAGACGAGGAAAACTGGGCGGCTACCTATCTTGCCCTGAATTCGCGCTGGCCCTGTACGAAGGCCTCGTAAGATTTCGACAGGCGGCGGGCCGGCAACGGCCCGCCGCTTTCTCCGCATGCCTTCCGATCGTGACTCGTCCGTGAACATGGCTGTCGAAACGAGCATCGTCGCCGGTTAGACGAGTGAGAATCGGAAATGACGATCCGTGATCCAATAGGGCGACTCGTAACGGAATTCGGTCGGATCGACCGATGAGGCTAAAGGCCGAATCCAAACGCGGTCGGCTGGACCAGTTTCGGCAAGTTCCGCCTGACGCCAACTCGCCGAGGTCCTGCCCGCGAATCGACACCTCGGCGCCTTGGCCAGATCGCTTCCTGCGAGCGGATGAGGCAACTTCGGCAACGAAGCAATCTGCAGAACTTGCTGAGGTCGTGTTCGCGGAGGGCGATTTTGGTCTTACCCAAACCGTCTCTCAAGAACGGTTTGACAATCGTGCCTAAGCCGTCACGCTCGCAGGCCTTCAGGCACGTCAGCTAGCGCAGCGTCGCCCAGGACGTAGCTTCTGCCGACCAGTTCGGCATCGTGGTTCACGAGGTCGGGGAACCGCACGCCCGGCAAGACTTCGACGGCGAAGATCTCTTGCACCCCTTCCTCGAACTTGCAGAAGCCGAGCGTCTCGCCGGTTTCGATGTTGAGGACCCAGACGCCGCAGGCGCGTTCTTCGGCTTCTTTTAATCGCTCGACCAAGGGAATGCCGCTGAAGATGGCCGACTCGCGGACTTGCGAGA
>NZ_SJPR01000003.1:355495-587107 GCF_007859955.1 Botrimarina colliarenosi | reverse complement strand
CACCGCCAGGTCCTTCCCCGCATTCAGCATCGCATCCGCATCCCGCAGCTTACGCACCACTTCTTCCGCGCTGTGACGCTTCCTTCGCTTCTCTGACATCGCGAGTCTCCTTGAGGCCCCTCCGGGTGGCCTGCTGTCGAAAACCTGATCCAAGGGTTATGAAGGTCTAACCCGCCCTAGTGGCCAGGAGACCGAAGGATGAGCGAGAAGCGAAGGAAGCGTCATTCGCCGGAGCAGATCGTCCGCAAGCTGCGAGACGCGGACACGATGCTGAGCGCGGGCAAGGACATGGCGGCCGTGTTGCAGGCGTTAGAGGTGAGCGAATCAACGCTCGACCGTTGGCGAAAGCAGTACGGAGGGATGAAGTCCGAGGAGGCGGTGCGGCTGAAGAAGCTGGAGGATGAGAACCGGCGTCTGAAGCAGCTGGTTGCGGAGCTGTCTCTAGACAACCAAGCCTTGAAGATCGTTGCGGAGGGAAACTTCTGAGCCCTTCCCGGAAACGAGCGGCGGTGGCCGAACTGCGGAAGCGGCTGGGCCTCTCCGAGCGAAGGGCGTGTCAGGCCGTTGACCAGCCGCGGAGTAGTCAGCGTTACCTAGCGAAGCCACGCGGCGACGAGCCGCGGCTGCTCAAACGGCTGCTGCAGCTGGTGCGTCGGCGGCCACGGTTCGGGTACCGCCGCATCGCGGCGTTATTGCGAGGCGAAGGCTACGCGGCGAGCGAGTCGCGGGTCCTTCGGCTGTGGCGTCGAGAGGGCCTGAAAGTGCCGCCGAAGAAGCGGAAGAAGCGCCGCTTGGGCGTGGCGGAGAACGGCTGCGATCGTCTCCAGGCGACGCACAAGAACCACGTGTGGGCGTGGGACTTCGCGTTCGACCGGACCGAGAACGGGACGCAGCTGAAGTGGCTATCGATCGTCGATGAGCACACCCGCGAGTGCTTGGCCCTGAAGGTGGCGAGGAGCATCACGAGCGAGGACCTGATCGACACGGTGGCCGAGCTGCTGGCGATGCGGGGCGTGCCGGCGAACCTTCGCAGCGACAACGGCCCGGAGTTCGTTGCTAAAGAGTTGCAGGCGTGGCTGGCGAAGGTTGGCGTGACGACGCGTTACGTCGAACCGGCCAGCCCGTGGCAGAACGGCTATGCGGAGAGCTTCCACAGCAGGCTGCGAGACGAGTTCTTGGCGGCCGAGGTGTTCGACAACCTGGCGGTCGCGCGGAAGCTCACCGCCGCTTGGCGAGAGGATTACAACCACTACCGGCCACATGGCTCGCTGGGGTACGTCACCCCGGCGGAGTTCGCGGCCCGCTGCCCCGCTTCCGCTCCGGAGTCGCTTTCGGCTACGCCTCAAGCGACTCCTCCGCTCCAGCGGGGCAGCGGCTTTACCTAAACCATACCTTCATAGCGGCTGGTACAGAAAATCGATGCTGGTCACGGGGCGGTTGAGACTCTCATAACACCTGGATCCGCTTTTGGGGAGCAGGCCAGAGGGTCTGAAAGTGCCTCAGAAGAAGCGGAAAAAGCGTCGCTTGGGCGTGAAGGAGAACGGCTGCGCCCGCCGCGAGGCGAGGCACAAGAACGACGTATGGGCGTGGGACTTCGTATTCGACCGCACGACCAGCGGCGCGGCGATCAAGTGCCTGACGCTCGTTGACGAGTTCACCCGCGAGTGTCTGACGCTGAAGATCGACCGGAGCCTCACGAGCGAGGACGCGATCGATGCGTTGGCGGAGCAGCTGGCGATGCGTGGCGTGCCGCTTCACCTGCGGAGCGACAACGGGCCGGAGTTCGTGGCCAAGGCGCTCCAGGCGTGGCTGGCGAAGGTGGGGGTCGGGACGCTGTACATCGAGCCTGGGGCCCCGTGGCAGAACGGTTACGCGGAGAGCTTCAACAGCAAGTTCCGCGACGAGTTCTTGGCGACCGAGGAGTTCGAGAGCCTGGCGGCGGCGAGGAAGCTCGGGGCCGCCTGGCGAGAGGATTACAACCATCACCGGCCGCACAGCTCGCTGGGGTACGTGACCCCGGTGGAGTTCGCGGCCCGCTGCCCTCCCTCCGCTCCGGAGACTGCTTCGGCTACGCCTCAGCAGTCTCCTCCGCTACGGCAGGGCAGCGGCGTTCCCCAAACCGTACTCTCATAGCAACTGGTACAGGTTTTTGGGGCAGGCCAGACGGCGCCTGCGAGCGCATCCTAGCGGTCGCCCTAGTCGGCTGGACCGCGATGCTCGCCTGGGCGCTGCTGCAGAAAGGCCTCGGCGATCAACGGGCGAGTTGATCGCAATTGCAACCGAGGCATAGAGATCATCTGGGGGGCGGTCACACGTGACGAAAGTCGCTCTGCTCGACCTCTCTCTGCATTTGCAGATCAGGCCGCTCAAATGGAAGGCCGGTTGTACGCCAACGACAGTCGAGGCCCCCCGTATAAAAACAGATAAGAGTTGGCAGCAGTGGTGTGTTAGGTGCTATCGCCGAACAGCTAGCCCAAAGCCTGCCCCAGCGACGAGCAGCAAGCTTGCGGTGGGCTCGGGCACGGTTAAGCCATGGAGGCGAAACGCGTAGTCAAAACCCCTGGCCCGCCATGTGGGATCTCGATCCATAATGGCAGAGCCATCCCCCGGACCAGCGGACGTTGAAGCCCAAGACCAATGGTCCTCCTCAGGGGTCATCGAAGAATCGTTCGTGACACTTACCCAGTACTTCTGACCCGCTTCAAACAGCGAGCCTGACAGCTGTAACTCGTAGCGGAAGCCTTGCAAAGAACCTACGTCAAAACCACCGGCCGTTCGATGCGACGACAAGATATTGGGCGCGCCAAGCAAAGCACCTGGAAGACCCGATGCATTGTTGTAGAACACTACGGCAAATCGGTCGTCAATTGCGCCATTAGAATACAGACCAAGAAACTCAATCTCGTTGACGAGAGTATGTTCTGAAAACATAAAACTCTCAGCCACGCTATCGTTTAAAGCGGCGTCAGAACCTGTCGCGAAATTCCCGAAGGGTAAGAGCCCATTGTCATAAACGACGTCGGCGAGCGACACCAATGGGTTGACAAGCATTGCAGCTGAAAAAGCCACTGAAACAGTCAACGTTCGAGTCATTAGGCAAGTCCGGTTGAAGTAGCAATAAAGCCGCTATATGCACGCTTTGATGTGCATGCATTATCGCCAGCGAAAGCCACGCTCACAAGAACCAATCAGCTTGTTTGTAGAATACGCTTCGCACCTTTCCGGCTCCGCGGATCAATGCGGGTGGCTATCTGCCTCCGAAAAATGACGTGACGCACCTCGAGCAAGCTAGACGTCGAGAACCCAGGCTGCGTCACCCGATAGCCAAATTGAAGGCATACTGATCGTCCGTTCATAATTTCGACTGCTGTTGGTATGAAGCATACGATGGGGCGGCTTGAAGCGCACTTGGCGTGCAAGATCGAAAGCAGCACGAATCCTGACGACGCCTTCGATAACTTCAATCAAGGATCTTCCGCAGTTGAAACTGCGCCTCGCGGGCGTCGCGGCATTCGCGGGTCACGACGTGGGCGTTGATCCCCTCCTTGGCGAGCTCTTGGCGTTTCTCGCTGGTCCATTCGCGGGCCGAGGCGGGCGACAGGCTTACGCCCGCTTGCGTGTAGTAGACGCGGCCCTTTTTGAAGGTGACGCTCACCACGTAGTGGGTTTGGTTGATGTAGGGGTCGCTGTAGGCGGATTGCATCCGCCGGCTGGTGAGGTGCTTTTGGACCTCGGTCTCGAGGGCCGCGAAGTCGTCGCCGAAGTGTTTGACGAACAACGGGTCGGGCCCGCGCGACGCGGCGGCGTTGACCATCGACAAGGCCGGCTGCTGGCGGACGTCGGCGAGGTACGCCTTGAACTCGTCGGTGCGGCGTTCGGCCAGGTAGTGGGTCAGGCCCCAAGCGACGCTGTAGCCCCGCGCCGACAGGGTAGGAGCACTCACCACTGCCCGCATCAGCCGCCCGGCGGCGGGTTTGGTTCGTAGCAGGTCGTGCATGCGGATGTCGTTGACCATGCCCGCCTCGCTCCATTTGACGGTGCGGACCGGCAGCTCATCGCCGTCGGTGCGGGCGAGGCTCGAATGAACCCGCAGCGGGCAGAAGTACTCGGGGACGCCTTCGCTGATCCACATCGGCCAAGCGGCGAGTCGGCCTTGGATCCCCGTGTTGTGCAGCAGCTGATGGATCGCCTCGTGGGCGACGACGTAGGCGCCCTGCTTGAGGGCGAACTCCGGCGCCGCGTCGAAGAGGCGGTCGTCCTCATAGAGCACGACGCGGTTGCTGACGCCGTTGTAATACGCCGCCACGCCTTCGGGCATCTCCATGATCGCGTCGAAGGCGGCGCGGTTGGGCGTGATGACGACCACCAGCGGCGTCTCGGGCCGTTGCGGCTCGAGCCCCCACTCGGCGAGCTGCTTCACGACGCCACGGAGCATGCTCTCGAGGATCGACCGGGTGTGCAGGTAGTAGGCGTCGCTGCAGTCGTATGCGAACAGGTAGTAGCCGGCCGGGGCGAAGCGGTACTCGTCGAAGCCCTCCGCCTTGAGCGAGGCGACCAGCTCATCGCGGGTCGCCGATCGGAAGGGGCCGCTACTGGGCTCGGTCTTGTCGCTGGGAACGACGGTGAGTTCGCCCGTCGGGAGCACAACGCCGCGTTCGTCGCCCAACTCGGCGAGCACACGGACGACCCGGCCTTCGAGTTCGGCAAACTCGCTCCGGGGTGGTGTGGGTCGGGCATTGTCAGGAATCGCTAGCCCGAGCGCCCCGTCGTTCGGGGCGGGTGTCACGCCGGCTCCTGCCGGACGCGGGGACGCTGCCTCGGGGGGAATGCCCTGCCCCGACGCACTGGCGCCGACTAGGAGAAAGGCGACGAGAAGGGCGAATCGCGACATACCGACGGATTATAGCCCGCGCCGCCTGCCAGGTAGTTCGCTCGACAGAGCCAACCGAGCGCACAGCGGAGCCGATCGGGATGACGAGCCAAAAGCATGGGAAATTATAGAAAAATCCCCCCAATACCGCCGCGAACCTTTGACCCCGTTGGGCTCTACTGGTTAACTTAACCTCGCAAACTAAGAGAACCTTTTCGCCCAAGCCGGCCCACGGGAATCGTCCATGGGTCCAAAGCGAATCCGCCAGGGGAACCTCTGAGATGAATCAGCTCCGCTGCCAAGTCGCCTTCGCGCTGTTCGCGACCCTTGCCGCCACGCACTCCGCCCAAGCGGTTCTCGGTCACTTCGAAGGGTTTGAGGACCCTTCGTGGACGGCCGGCGGCGACAACTGGAATGACAACGCCGGAACCATTACGCGGGCCACCTCAGGCACGGCGGGAATCACCTCAAGCAGCGGCGGCGCCCACGCGGTGCTTTCTGGCGGCGGGCCTTTCACTCGGTTCGGAGGCTACAGCAGCAACTTCGACGGCGGATTCATCGCGTCGCTCGATGTGTACATCGATCCGGCGGCGTTCTCGCCGAGCGAGGGCTTCGACTACTCGGTTGCGGTCAGCAATCAGAGTGGAAGTCACCTGCGTGACTTTATTTGGCACGTCGGCATGGACGGTTCGGACCTGAAGGTCAACGCGTCCAACAACACCGATGCCGTTTTCAACGCCTTCAAATTGAATAACGAGAATGGCGGCAACAACTTCACCATCACCGGCGCCGGCTGGTACACCTTCGAGCAGAACTTCTACAACGACGGCGGGGCGCTGGCGGTCGACTTCAATCTTTACGATGACGGCGGGTCGGCCCTCTATTCCGTGACGCGTTCCAACGCGGGCGATGACATTGCCTCGATTGTTGGCGGCAATCGGTACGGCTGGTTCACCTACAACGACATCGCTGGCCTGGCGATCGACAACACGAGCCTGGCAGCGATCCCTGAGCCGGCTCTCGCCGGCGTCTGGGCGTTGGGCGCCGCGGTCGCCGGTGTCCGCTACCGCCGCCGTCGCAACGCTGACAACTGATTCCCCTTCGTTGCCGTTCGCTCGCTTGAGACGAATCGACGACGCCAAGAATCTCTCCGCCGCCCGCATGGCCTCGCCATGCGGGCGGCTGTCGTTTTCAAGGTCTCCTTAGATAACGCCTTCGCTCGACGGCCGCCGCGGCTCGATCGTCGGTTGGCAGGTCGCGCACCAGTACGTGGTACGGCCCGCGTCGCCTTGGCGGCGGAGCGTGATCGTCGTGCCGCACTCGTAGCATGGTTCGCCGCGGCGGCCGTAGACCCAGTGGCGTTTGCCATCGTCTCGGAAGCGTGTCACGCGGCGCCCCGGACCACGGTTGAGCCGCATCAGCCGGCGCGACTCGCTGAGGTAATTGAGGAGCCGCTCGTCGCACAGTTCACCGACCCGCGTCCATGGGTTGATGCGGGCGATAAAGAGGGTCTCGCTCTTGTAGACATTGCCGATCCCCGCGGCGATCGTCTGGTTCATCACCGCCTCGCCGATCGGCGTCACGTTGTGCACGCGCAATCGCTGCAGCGCGGCCGCCAGGTCGCTGTCGGCGAGCATCAGGTCCGGGCCCAGACGCTGTAGGTAGCCGTTGCGTCGAAGGTGCGTCACGGTGACCAGCTCGAGCAGCTTGGGACTAAAGCAGACGATCGTATGCGCGGAGGTCGTCAGCGCGATGGCGGCGCTCGAGGGGTTCTTCCGCCACGGTTCGCCCAAGGGATAGACGTGGACCGAGCCGGTCATGCCGAGGTGCAGATGGACGACCCGGTCGTCGTCCGTTGTGATCATCAGGTGTTTGCCCCGCGCGGCGACCTCGGTCACGGTGCGGCCGACCAACGACCCGGCGTCGATCGGATCGACCGTGGTGCGGTCGGAGCTGCTAGCGGCCTCGATAAGGCGACCCTCCAGGACCGGGCGCACCGCGGAGGCGACGCGGTAGAGCGTGTCTCCTTCGGGCATGGCTCGGGCCTCGGTTGGTGGTGCGAAGTTCGTCTTTTACCGTTATCGCGTCGTCCGGGGGGGCGTCAATCCAACCCGGGCCGCTTCGCGTCCTGCGGCTCGCGACGGGCGTGCCTGACGATTCATCTCACAACGGTTCGCTCCGTACGGTATCTTCGGTGAGGAAGTTCTCCAGCGGCTTTGCCGCGACTTGCCCCGTCGATACCTGTTTACCCCACGCCTGCTCCCGAATGGACGAAAAGCCCGCGTCTGAAAGGAACCCCGTTCGGATCCGCCGTTGGACGAGCGAGGATCTCGCGGCACTGGTGGCCTGCCAACGGGAGTGCTACCCCGGCATGCCGGAAGAGACCTTCATGGACGAGCGCAAGCTGCGGATGCAGCTGGCGGCGTTCCCGGAGGGGCAGTACCTGGCGGAAATCGAGGGCCGCGTCGTTGGCTACGCCACCTCGCTAATCGTGATTCTCGACGACGAGTCGCCTTGGCACTCGTACGACGAGATCACCGGCGTCGGCACTTTTGGCACGCACGACCCGGCGGGCGACACGCTGTACGGGTCGGACATCGCCGTCGTGCCCGACTGGCGCGGCAAGAAGGTCGCGGCGCGGCTTTATAAGCGGCGTAAGGCGGTGCTGAAGCGGTTCAACTTGCGGCGGATGGTGGCCGGCGGGCGCATGCCGGGCTACGCGGAACACGCCAAGCGGCTCACCCCGATGCAGTACGTCGAAGCCGTCAAGCAGGGGATGCTCCACGACCAGGCGTTGTCGGCCCACCTCAAGGCGGGCTACCAGGTGCTCGGCATCCATTACGGATACCTGAGCGACGGCGAGAGCATGAACTACGCCACGTTCCTCGAGATGCTCAACCCGGACTTCGACCCCGCACGGCGGCTGATCGCGGCCCCGCCGATCCGCCGGCCGGTCCGCAAGGTCCGCGTCTGCGCCGGGCAATACCAGCTACGGCCCCTCACCGACTGGGCCCAGTTCGAGATGCAGGTCGAATTCTTCGCCGACACCGCGAACGAGTACCACTGCCACTTCTTGCTGCTGCCCGAGCTGTTCACGGTCCAGCTTTTCACGCTGCTGCCCTCACAGACCGACACGCTCGAAGCGGTGCGTGAGATCGCCAAGATGCACGACCGCTACTGCGAGCTCTGCAAGCGGATGGCGATGAAGTATGGCCTCTACTTCATTGCGGGGTCGCACCCGGTGATCGACCACGAAGGGGATTTGCTCAACATCGCCCACCTGTTCACCCCGAGCGGTCAGATCTACACGCAGCCGAAGTTGCATATGACCCCGGCCGAGCGGGAGTACTACAACATGCAGCCCGGGGACGACCTTCGGGTCTTCGACACGCCGCTCGGCCGGATCGGCATCCTGATCTGCTACGACATTGAATTCCCCGAGCTCTCACGGCTGCTCACCAGGCACGGCGTTGAGGTGCTGTTCGTGCCGTTCGCGACGACCGAGCGGAAGGGCTACAACCGCGTCCGCCACTGCGCCCAAGCCCGCGCGGTCGAGAACGTGGTCTACGTCGTCATGGCGGGCTGCGTCGGCAACCTGCCGCAGGTGAAGAGCTTTCTGATCAACTACGGCCAGGCCGCCGTCTGCACGCCATGCGACTTCGCCTTCCCCAAGGATGGCGTCCTCGCCGAGGGTGAGGCGAACAACGAATCGGTCGTCATCGCCGAACTCGATCTGAACGACCTCGCCGTGCAGCGCGACATCGGCTCGGTCCGCCCGCTCCAAGACGAGCGGAAGGACCTTTACCAAGTAACGACCACCATGCGGATCGAGACGATACAAGTGCGATAACCCACGACCGACTCAGCCGATTTGCCGGTGTTGGCCGTTAGCGGGACTCGTCGAGGGGGGGGCTAAGCCGTCGCTGTTTCCGTCGACGCCAGCTGGTCTTTGTAGGTTGGGAAGTCGGCGTACCCTTCGGCGTCGTGCGAGTACCAGGCCGACACCGGCGCCGGGTCGGCGAGGGGCCAGCCATTCGCGAAGCGCTCGACCAAGTCGGGGTTCGAGATGTAAGGGCGGCCGAAGCTGATGAGGTCGGCGTCCCCCGATGCGATCGCCGCCTCGGCCGACTCTTGGACATACCCGCAGTTGCCCATCAGCGGGCCGTCGAACACCTTCCGGTAGTCGGCCAGCGTCAATGGCTCGCCCAGGTCGTGGAATCCGAACGCGAGCCCATCCATCACGTGTAGGTAAGCCAGACCGTAGGCGGAAAGTTTCTCGGCGACGTAGAGGAACTGCTCGCGGTAGTCGGGCGAGCCCATGTCGTTGAACGCGCCGTTGGGGCTTTGCCGCACGCCGATTCGGCTCGTCGGATAAACCTCGCCGATCGCCTGGACGATCTCATCGAGGAACCGGTAGCGATTCTCGATCGAGCCGCCGTAGGCGTCGGTGCGGTGATTGGTCTTCGACTGCAAGAACTCGTCGATCAAGTAGCCGTTGGCGCCATGGATCTCGACGCCGTCGAAGCCGGCCGCCTTGGCCCGTTTGGCGGCCTGGCGATAGAGGTCCACCACGTCGGGGATCTCGTCGGTCTCCAGAGCGCGGGGCGTCACGTGCGGCTTTTTCCCCTC
The DNA here is from genome assembly GCF_007859955.1 of Botrimarina colliarenosi. Classification (GTDB taxonomy): domain Bacteria; phylum Planctomycetota; class Planctomycetia; order Pirellulales; family Lacipirellulaceae; genus Botrimarina; species Botrimarina colliarenosi. Next base: position 577,608 of record NZ_SJPR01000003.1, on the reverse strand, counting down.
GGGGGTGCGGGCCTCGTCGCCTTCAATCTTGATGGCCGACGGCGCCACCTGCGGCTCGCCGTCGTGGAAATCGGGATGCGAAGCCCGCCCGCAGTGCCAGAGTTGGCAGAAGAACACACCGCCGGCGTCATGGACCGCCTGCACGACCGGCTTCCAGCCCTCGACGTGCGCGTCGGTATAGATGCCGGCCGACTCGGTCCAGCCGTTGGCTTGCTCGCCGATGGTGGTCCCCTCGCTAATCACCAGTCCCGCCGACGCCCGCTGGGAGTAGTACTTCCCCATCAAGGCGTTGGGGACGCGGTCCTTGCCGGCCCTGGCGCGGGTCAGCGGGGCGAGGACGACACGGTTCTTCAGTTCAAGGCCACGCAAGTCGAACGGCTGCAGCAGGGGGCTGTTGGACATTTCGAGGGGCTCCGGGGCGGGGCGGCCGGGGGCCGCTGGGGCGGGAGGGACGGCAAGGCGACTGTGGCCAGCGGCGCCCCGGCGGGCTAACCTCGACTTTGCCAATCGTCTTATCCGACCCTCCGCTACGCACGAGAACCCAACGATGTTCAAAGCCCTCGCCTTGGTCGCCGCAATCCTTTTCGTGTCCACGCCTTACGCCGTCGCAGCGCCGCAGGCGCACATGGTCTTCTTCACGCTCACCGAGCCGAACGACGCGAATCGCGACCAGCTCGTCGCCGCCTGCCACAAGTACCTCGCCGACCATACGGGCGTCATCTACTTCACTGTCGGCACGATCGCCGAAGACCGCGACCGAGAGGTGAATGACACGTCGTTCCAGGTCGCCTTGCACGTCGTGTTCGACAGCCCCGCGGCCCACGACACGTACCAGACCCACCCGCGGCACTTGGCGTTTATCAAAGAAGCGGGGCCGTTGTGGTCGGGCGTCAAGGTGTTCGATTCGAACCTTGTCGCCGCGTCGGCGGCCGCCGCCCCTTCAGCCGCGGCGCCGCAGGAGAAAGCCGCCGCCGGCGAGTAGCCGCAGCGGCTCGGAGACGCCAGCCGCATCGAAGGAGCTATCTGGCTCATCGTGGCTCGCAGCGGGTGGAGAAGCCTCCTTCGACGGATGGATTCTCTCGTCATCGCGCGACGTGGCGCCAACCGCAATGGTCGGCGCAAGGCCGCTCGGCTATTCTACTTAACCTTGCGAGAGCGCCCGTACTCTCGCCCGCCGCTCGTCTCGCCCAGGACGGTTTGATGGAGACCCCTCGCCTCTCCGACGAGGAAATCGCCGAGCTTCGCGCGTTGCATTACAACGCGACGCTCACGCACTTCAGCCTCGTGAACGACCGGCTGGCGCGTCTCCGCGTGCGGCTCGATGAGGGGAAAGCGCTCGGCTACGAACCGGGGCAGTACACGACCCTCGGCCTCGGGAACTGGGAGCCACGTCACCCCGAGGCGGACCCCGAAACGCACAACGAGAAGACGGTCCGCCGTCTCGCCAAACGCGCCTACTCGATTAGTTGCCGGCTGCTTAACGACGACGGCAGCGTCGCCGCGGCCGGTGACGAGACCGAGATCGAGTTCTATATCGCCCTCGTGACGCAGGCCGAGAAGGCGCCCCCGGCGTTCACGCCGCGGCTCTTCCTCCGCCAAGTGGGCGACCGGCTCGAGATGAATCCCCGCCCCAAGGGGCACTTCGTGCTGGGCGACCTCAAGCCGACCGACAACATCGTCTTCGCCAGCACCGGCACCGGCGAGGCGCCGCACAACGCGATGCTCGCCAAGCTGCTCGCCGACGGGCACGAGGGCCGCATCGCCAGCCTCTGCTGTGTCCGTTACCGCGCCGATCTGGGTTACCTCGCCGAGCACCACCGGCTCATGGAAGCCTACCCCCAGTACCGCTACGTTCCGCTAACCACCCGTGAAAAAGAGAACCGCAACGTCAGCGAACCCGGCTACACGGGGGCCGTCTATGTGCAAGACCTGCTCGGCAGCGCGACCGCTTCGGCGCAGCTGGGGTTCGACCTCGACCCGCGCACAACGAAGGTCTTCCTATGCGGCAACCCGGCGATGATCGGCATCCCCCACAAGGACGGGCATCCCGAAGGCCGCTACCCGACGCCGCGCGGAACCGTCGAAGCGCTCGAGGCCCTCGGCTTCCAGGCCGACGAGCCGAAGAAGCCCGGCAACATCCATTATGAGAAATACTGGTAGCGAATGAGTGTTTTTGCTGTAGGAGGCGTCTCCGACGCCGATTACGGCGTCCATGCCGAAACGTCGTGGTGCGCGTGTGATCGGCGTCAGAGACGCCTCCTACAGTGGTGACTCGCCTGATAGAGTGGCAAGCGGCCTAGTTTATACTCCGATCCGAGACAGGCGATGAACAAAGTGGTCTGGGGCCTCGTGCTCCTCTTGATCGTGCTTCACCAGGACGTCTGGTTCTGGACCGACGAGCGCCTCGTCTTCGGCTTCCTGCCGATCGGGCTCGCTTGGCATATGGGGATCAGCATTGGGGCGAGCATCACTTGGTTCCTAGCGACCAAGTACTGCTGGCCGGCCGATGACGACACGCAAGCCACGGCGGGAGGTGCGGCATGATTCAACTCTGGATCATTGGCGGCTACCTCGCCCTGCTCCTGCTGCTCGGTTTCGGCGCGAGCCGATTCGGCCGCGGCACGTCGAGCGACTACATGCTGGCGAGCCACTCGATCGGGCCGATCTTGTTGCTGCTGTCGCTCTTCGGCACGACGATGACGGCGTTCGCCCTCGTGGGCTCGACCGGCGAGGCGTTCAAACGGGGCGTCGGCGTCTACGGCATGCTCGCCTCGTCGAGCGGCATCATTCACTCGCTCTGTTTCTTCGTGCTCGGCGTTCCCCTTTGGAAGCTCGGCCAGAAGTACGGCTACCGCACACAGGTGCAGTTCTTCCGCGACCGGCTCGATAGCGACCGCATTGGTCTGGTGCTGTTCCCCGTGCTCGTGGCGTTGGTGATTCCTTACCTGCTGATCGGCGTGATGTCGGCAGGCCTGTTCATCAACGTCGTTACGCAGGGCCGCGTCGTCGCCGGCGACGAAGGGCCGACCGTCCAAAACGCGACCTTCGCCGAGGGGACCTTCCCGTCGTTCCTCGAATCGGGCTACGCGACCGAAGCCGGCAGCAAAGGAGGTGTCCCACGACACCTGGCTTCGCTCGTGATCTGCGGCGTGGTGCTGACCTACGTCTTCTTCGGCGGCATGCGAGGCACCGCTTGGGCCAACGGCTTTCAGACGATGGTCTTCATGGTCCTGGGGCTCGTGATGTTCTACATCCTCACCCAGAAGCTGGGGGGCGAGTCGGGCTTCTTCGCCAACCTCCAGAAACTCAGCGCGAGCATCCCGCCGGAGAAGCTCACCCGTTCGGGGATCTCGACCTCCAAGTTCCTCACCTACATGTTCGTGCCGCTCTCGGTCGGCATGTTTCCCCACCTCTTCCAGCACTGGCTCACGGCCAAGAGCGCCAACAGCTTTAAGCTCGCCGTGGTCGTCCACCCGATCTTTATCATGATCGTTTGGGTGCCCTGCATCTTGTTGGGCGTCTGGGCCGCCGGGGCGCTGGTCAATGTGCCGCCGCCGATCGCCGCCGAGCCGAACAAGGTACTCGCCTTCATGGTGAAATCGACCGGCATGCCGGTGCTGGCCGGGTTGCTGACCGCCGGCGTGCTGGCCGCCATCATGTCGAGCCTCGACAGCCAGTTCCTCTGCCTCGGCACGATGTTCACCGAGGACGTGATGCTGCACTACGGCGGCCGCGACCGCTACACCGACGCCCAGCACATCTGGACCGCCCGGGCGTTCATCATCGCGATCGTCGCCCTCACCTACTTCTTCAGTCTGTTCGACCCGCGCGGCGTCTTCACGCTCGGGGTGTGGTGCTTCAGCGGTTTCGCCAGCTTGTTCCCGCTCGCCCTGGCGGCGGTCTACTGGCGCGGACTGACGAAGTGGGGCGCCTACGCAACCGTGCTGACGGCGATCGGCACGTGGTTCTACCTGTTCCGCGCGTCGGGCTACGCCGACGACGAGGCGTACGCGATCCCCGTGACGCTCGGCGAAACAACGTTCGAGGTGATGCCCGTCGCCGTGATGGTGCTCGCTTCGACGGTCGCAATGCTCGTCGTGTCGTTCATCACGCCCAAGCCGAAGGCGGAAACACTGGCGAAGTTCTTTCCGGGTTCGGTTTAACCGCGTAGGGTCCGCTGTGCGGACCGCATATGGCAATCGAACGCCGCGCATGCGACGAAGTCCACTCGGCGGTCCGCACAGCGGACCCTACCAATTCTCCGCGTCCTTGGCGAACTCCGCGGTAAATCCTCAATGCGAATCGCCTACCTAGCCGCCGGTGCCGCGGGGATGTACTGCGGTAGTTGCCTGCACGACAACACGCTCGCCAACGCGCTGCGGGCGCGTGGCGAGGACGTGTTCCTCGTGCCGACCTACACGCCGCTCCGCACCGACGAGCCGAGCTCGCCCGTGCCGCGAATTTTCTTCGGCGGCGTCAACTCGTACCTCAAACAAGTCGCGCCGTGGTTCCGCCGGGCGCCGCGGTGGCTGGAACGGTTGGTCGATCACCCGCGGTTCCTCAAGTTCGCGACCAGCGGCGCTGGCAGCGTCGACCCGGCCAAACTCGGCGCGCTCACCGTCTCGATGCTCCGTGGCGAGGAAGGGAACCAAGCCCGGCAGCTCGACCAACTCGTCGATTGGCTGGTGGACGAAGCGAAGCCCGACGTGGTGCACCTCTCCAACTCCATGCTACTGGGGATGGCCCGGCGGATCGCCGACCGCTGCGGGCCGCCGGTTGTCTGCTCGCTGAGCGGCGAGGACTTGTTCCTCGAGGCGCTGACGCCGCCCCACTACGAAGAGGCCCGCGCGCTGCTCCGCGAACGCGCCGCCGAGGTCGCCGGCTTCACGGCCCTCAATGGCTACTACGCCGACTTTATGGCCGAGTACCTTGCTGTCGATCGCTCCAACGTCCACGTCGTCCCCCACGGCCTGAGCCTCGACGGGATCGCGGCCCGCTCCCACGACGCGGCGCCGACGGGCCCGCTGCGGATCGGCTACTTCGCCCGCGTCTGTCACGAAAAAGGGCTGCACCTGCTGGTCGAGGCGTGCGAGTTGCTCGCCGAACACCGGCCCGACCTACCGATCGAATTGCACGCCGGCGGCTACCTGGGCGCCGGCGACCGCGACTACCTGATCGACCTCCGGAAACGGTCCGACACGGGCCTGCTGGCGGGCAAGTTCCACTACCACGGCGAGCTCGATCGGGCCGCCAAGTACGCCCTGCTGGCGTCGCTCGACGTGTTCAGCACGCCGACCATCTACGCCGAGGCGAAGGGGCTGCCCGCTCTGGAGGCGATGGCGGTCGCCGTTCCGGTGGTGCTGCCGGGGCATGGATCGTTCCCCGAGATGATCGCCGTCACCGGCGGGGGGCTGCTGCACGACCCCCACGACGCGGGGTCCCTGGCCGAGACCCTGGCCCAGCTGCTGGACGACCCGGCCGCCCGCCGCCGCCACGGCGAGGCGGGACATGCGGCGATCCGCGAGCGGTTCCACGCCGACCAGATGGCGGAAGGGACCTTGGCGGTCTACCGGCAGCTGATTGGGGGGTGAGCGGTTTGGTCGATCGCTCCGAGGGCTTGCGCCCCGGCTCAGATGCGAGACGTGACGGGCGACCATCGGCGTGTTCCTGAGCCGGGGGCGCAAGCCCTCGGAGATCGCCACCCAAACGCCCCGGATCCGCCGATCCAGCGCCCTTGTGCCCCCGGCGCGAACCGCTAAGATATGGGGCTCGGCAGCTCCCGAGCGTCGTCCTCCCCTACCTTTGTTGGCCCTGCACCCGCTGGTTTTTCTATGGCTTTCGGCAAAAAACGCATCCGCCGCGCCCCCGCCAAGCGTCGCAACAAGGTCAAGACGGTCCGCAAGGACCCGCTGTACATTGATGGCGTGAAGCCGACCCCGATGTACGTCGACTACAAAGACGTCGAGCTGCTCACCAAGCTCACCAACCGCCACGGGCGGATCGTTAGCCGTCGCAAGAGCGGCTGCCACGCCGCGAGCCAGCACGCGGTCGCCACGGCGATCAAGCGGGCCCGCTTCATGGCGTTGATGCCGTACATCGCTGACTGATTGACAGTACGGCGCTGACTGAACCGGCGTCGGGAAAATTCAAGCAACACGGCCGTCGCTGGCGTCGATCAGCGGCGGCCGGTTGCGTTTCAGCGGGACCCACTTCAGCAGGAAAGCAAGCCGATGCCCGCCCCGTTCCGCACCCGCCGGATGGTCGAGTTCGCCGACACCGACATGGCGGGCATAATGCACTTCTCCGCCTTCTTCCGGTTCATGGAAGGCGCTGAGCACGCCCTGCTGCGGAGCCTGGGGCTCTCGGTCTACGGGATCGACGACCCGGCGGGCGGCGACGCCGTGATCAGCTTCCCGCGTGTCGGCGCTAGCTGCGATTTTTCGAGCCCGGCCCGCTGCGAAGACCAGCTCGATATCGATGTCTCGGTCAAGAAGCTCGGTCGATCGAGCGTCACCTACGGCTTCCGCCTCAGCCGCGACGGCGACGAGTTGGCCGCCGGCCAGATGACGAGCGTCTGCTGCCGGATGCGCACCGGGCAGAAGCCCGAGCCGATCCCGCTGCCGGACGACGTCGCCAGCCTCTTGCGACGGTATGCCGTGACGGACGGCGTGTAGGCAAGCCGCGGGCGCCGCGTCAGAATGGTCAGCATGCCCGATCTCGTTGTCCAACGCCTCACGAAGAGCTTCCCCACGCCGGCCGAGCCGCTGGTGGTGCTGGACGGGGTCGACCTACGGGTCGGTCCCGGCGAGAGCCTCGCGGTCGTCGGCCCCAGCGGGTCGGGCAAGAGCACGCTGCTGGCGATCCTCGGGGCGCTCGACGAGCCGACCGGCGGCTCGGTGACGCTCGGCGGCGTCGATCCCTTCACGCTCGGCGAACGCGAACAGGCCGCCTTCCGGGCCGAGTCGATTGGCTTCGTTTTCCAGGACCATTACCTGCTGCCGCAGTGCACCGTGCTCGAGAACGTCCTCGTGCCCTTGCTGGCGGACGGCCAGGCGTCGGGCGAGGACGCCGATCGGGCGACCGAGCTGCTGCGTCGGGTTGGGCTGGGCGAGCGGCTCACGCACCGGCCCGCTCAGCTGTCGGGCGGCGAACGGCAACGGGCGGCGATCGCCCGGGCGCTCGTCCGCGACCCGCTGCTGCTGCTCGCCGACGAACCGACCGGCGCCCTCGATAGCCGCAACGCCGATGCGGTGGCCGACCTGCTCCTCGAGCTCCAATCGGGTCGCGCCGGGATGCTCATCGCCGTCACGCATAGCGACGCCTTCGCGGCCCGGATGGGTCGCCCAACCCATCTGCTGGACGGCCGCCTCGTCGAAGGCCAATCCGTGGAAAGGAGCCCGTCATGACGGTCGATCAACTCGTCAAAGAGCTCCTGTCGGACGAGCCGACACGCCGCCTCACGGCCGCCGACGATTTGTCGCGTCGCGGCCCCGAGGCGCTGCCCGCGACTGCCGCGCTGGTGCAGGCGTGCAGCGACCCGGCCTTGCGGGACCTTTGTGTCGGCGCCCTGGAAGAGCTCGGCCCGCCGCCGACCGATCAACTCCCCCAGCTGGCCGAACTGGCCAAGGTGAAGCAGCTCGATGTCGCGTACTGGGCGGCCACGCTGTTGGGCCGCGCGGGGTCGGCCGCTGCGGCTTACGCCGGGGTCTTAGAGGACCTTGCCGGCGACGCCTCGACTCCCGAAGCGGTGCGCAACCGGGCGGCGTGGGCGCTCCGCAAGGTCCGATCGAATTAGAGGGCGCTGGCCGCCACTCCCGCGGCGCCGCAGACGGGCGTCTAAACGAACTCGGCGACGAGCGGGCATCCGCTCGACGGTGGCGAGGGCTCTGTTTCGGACGCCTCGATGGGGGTTTCGGGCGCCACGATGGGGATCGTCATGACGAATCGCGCGCCCCCCTCGGGACGGTTCTCGACGTCGAGCGTTCCGCCATGCAGCTTCGCAACGATGTCGTGGGCGATCGCGAGACCCTGACCGGTCCCCTTGCCGACCGATTTTGTGGTGAAGAATGGGTCAAAGATCTTCGCGATCAGAGTGGCCGGGACGCCGGCTCCGGAGTCTTCCACGGCGACCGACACCGCGTCGTCATGGGTCCAGGTGCGGACGGTAATGCGACCCAAACCTCGGTGCTCCCCGTCGGCTTTACTCTGCGTCTCGGCGATGGCGTCGGCGGCGTTCACCACCAGGTTGAGCAGCGTCTGGTTGATCTCGGCGGGGAAGGCCTCGCAAGCGGGCAGGTAGGGGTCGAGCTGCAGGTCGACTTCGGCGACGCCCTTCCAGCGGTTCTGGCTGATCGTCACGGTGCTGCTGACGCAATCGTTGAGCGACACCATCGACTTGTGCTTCTGGCCCGGGTGCGAAAACTCCTTCATGGCGGCGACGATTTCGCTCACCCGACCGATCCCGGCAAGGTTGTCGTCGATCGCGCCGGCGATGTTCGCCCGCACTTTCGCCCGGCGCGCGGCGTCATCGCCCGTCTCCCCCTCCGTCTCCGGGAGGGCCAGACTTTCGACGGCTTCTTTGAGATAGCGGGTGTTGGCGTCGATGAACTGCAGCGGCGTGTTGATCTCGTGGGCGATCCCCGCGGCGAGGCGGCCGATCGATTCGAGTTTTTCTGATTGGGCGATCCTCCGCTGAAACGCCTTTCGCTCAGAGATGTCACGGAGGATCCCCGTGTAGGCGCGGCGCCCGTCCCATTCCATCACGGCGACCGAAAGGTCCATCGGAAACTCTTCTCCCGATCGACGGCGACCAACCACTTCGCGCGTCGAATTGATAACGCTGCTTGCGCCGGTCTTCTCGTAGTTGCTGACATACTCGTGGTGATGGACCCGGTCGAAGTCGTTCATCAGGTCGGTTATGTCGGCGCCGACCAGCGACTCCGCGTCGACGGCGAAGACCCGATGGGCCGCAGGGTTCGCCAACAGGATCGTCCCCGAGCGATCGATGACGATGATGCCTTCGGCCGCCGTCTGGAGGATTGCGTCGATGAATCGGAGTGACTCTTGCAGCGATCTGGCTGTCTGCTCGGCCTTTTTCCGCTCGTCAACAAGGAGCGCGTTGCGATCGATAATCGAGTTGTAGGCCCGGCCGACCGACCGCACGGCGGGCTCGCAAGCCACGAGCGAGATGAGTACGGTCACGACGAGGCTCGCCACCACGATTTCAATCGCCAATTGACGATGGGCTTGGACCCGGACGTCGCTGTCTTCGGCAAGGTCCTCGACAATCTGCTCCATCAGGTCGAGGTACCGCTCCGCCGTGGTCAGCACTTCCGTAGTGCTTTCGGCGGGGATCGACGCGCTATCGATGTAAGGGCGAGAGCTGTTCTCCACCGTGTCAAAGTCAGAAGCCAATAGTTGAATGCAATCCTTGGTTGACGAAGCCAGCGTGACACGATCGGAGTCGCCAGCCAGTTCCACCACCTGGGCGTGGCCGTCGCGGAACTGCGCTAGGGCGATCTCGAGCTGACGCCGGTAAGGACGGGCCTCGTCGTCACCCGAGGCCTTCTCGATCGCCAGAACGCATTTAGCGATCCGCTGGCTCAGCATCCGTTGACGCCCCGCGAGATTCACCAAGTGGCCGTCACTGTGTCCCTCGGCGACGGTCCCGTCGAGCGCAACGATTGCAGCGATCGTGAGGAAAGCGATCGTCGCCATGCCGATCAAGTACCGGCGTCGCAGTGCGGGGGCGGGATCTCGTGGCGTGCCGCCACAGGAGTCGCCGTTGATGGCATTCCACAACTGCATAGCTGCCGATGCGAAGTCGAGGTTTAGACAGAGACCTCTCAGCTTACGTCGCTGCTCCGACGTATTCGGGAGCACCGCCCCAGAATACTTCAGCGTTCCCGTCGCCGGCGACTTCGGCAACCCGAGACGAATGGCAGAATTGCCGTAATCCGTAGCGATGAATCGATCACCCAACGAAGGGACCTGATCGGCGACGTTCGGCAAATACGCACCGGCGACGGTGACGCGAACTAGGTGTACCGTACCCCTTGGTGCTCCGGCTCGAAGAAGGCCGGCAGCAGGGAGTCAGCCCGCAGGAGGCCGGCCCGTGTCAGCTCAATCGTATCGTCGGTCAACACGACAAGCCCTTCGGACTCGTAGCGGGACCAGACGTCGGACCACTCGGCGCGGATATCGACGCCGAATTTCTCCTGGAAGTACGCCGGGGCGATGTGGCCCTTCTTGAGCTGGAGGACCATCTCGCGGATCAGCGCCTGATGGGGGGTGATCCGCAGCGCGCGGCCGAGCGGTAACTGACTGGCTTGATCGGGCCCTCCTTCGAGCTTGCCGAGGTACTGCTCCCACTCGGGCAGGTTCTGATAGTGGACGCCCGAGGCGTGGCCGAAGCTGGCGATGCCGGTCGCCAGCAGGTCGCTGCCACGCCACAGGTTGTCGCGGTAGCTGAACTTGGTGCCCGGCTTGACCATCGTGTAGGCGCTGGACGTTTCGTACCCCGCGGCGATCAGTTGGTCGAAGGCCCAATCGAGCCAGTCTCGCTTCTGTTCCCAAGACGCGATCGGCGACTCCTCGCCGGCAAGCACGCCCTTGGAGATGACCGTGTTGAACGGCAGTTCCATTTGATAGATGGTCACGCTGCCGGGATTCATCGCGATCGCCCGACGGACCGCTTCCTGCCACTTGTCGGTGGTGTCGCCCGCCATGCCGCTGATCAGGTCGATGTTGACGCTGTCGAAGCCGGCCGCCTCGATCCAGGGCCACGCCCGATCGATCTCCATCGACTCGTGCGCGCGGCCGTTGTCGCGGAGGATTTTGTCGTCGAAGTGCTCAACGCCAAGCGAGAGCCTCGTGACACCGATCTCCTTGAGGGTGCCAACCTTCGCTTCGCTAAGCGTGCCGGGCTCGCATTCGAAGGTGACTTCTTCGGCGGCCGACCAATCGATGTTCTCCCGCAACCGATCGACGAGCCGCGTCAGCTGGCGGCTGGAGAGGAACGACGGCGTCCCGCCACCGAAGTAAACGAAGCGGAACGGTCGGCCGGCCATGATCGGCTGCTGACTGACCAGCTCGATCTCCTTAGAGAGAGCCGCCAGATAGCGTTCGACCTCTTGGGCGTTCTTGTCAGTGAAGACCTTGAAGTAGCAGAACTTGCACCGCTTACGGCAGAACGGCAGGTGCAGGTAGAGCCCCAGCGGCGTGTCCTCCAGCGGCGGAGCGGCAAACGCCGCCTCGACTTCCGCAACGGCCTCCTTCGACCACTGCGAGAAGGGAGGGTAGTTGCTGATGAAGTAGGAGCCGACTTCGGTCTTGGTCGCTTCTGACATTTGATTTGCCGCTGATAGGCGCAGATGATCGCGGATGTCTACTGATGCTGGTCACTTGATCGGATGACCCGCTTCACTTGGACGCGTGGGTTTCCGAAATTGATTATTAGGGCCAGTTCAAAACCGGTCGCTTTCAGATAGTTCAAGCTCTGTGCGAGATGGGCTTCGGACAACGCCTTTGCGTGCTTGAGTTCAAGAACCAACCGGTCTTCGACTAGCAGATCAATGACGTACTCACCTACGATCTTACCACGATAGCTAACCTGCACGGGCTTTTGCTGCTGGACAAGCAATCCACACCCCCGCAATTCGATCGCCAGGGCGTTTTCGTATACCTTTTCGAGGAAGCCAATCCCCAACTCATTCGACACGGTGAACGCCGCACCAATCACCGTCTCGGTCATTTCCTCAAGGGGCCATCCGCGATCATCTGCGCCCATCTGCGGCTAGTCCTCCTTCCCGCCGATCGCATAAAGTCTGCCGTCGGTGTTCGGGAGCAGCACCACGCCGTCCGCCGCGGCGGGGGCACCGATGAACGAGCCGCCCACTTCGTAATTCCATACGGGGTTGCCCTTCACGGGGTCGATCAGCAACAGGCGGCCGCGTGTTGTCGCCGCCAGGATGCGGCCGTCCTTGATCGACAACGGCGCGGCGTCGACGCGGCTCCGCGTCCGCCACTGCCAGAGCACGTCGCCGTTCTCGGGGCGGAGCGCGACGACGAGCTTGCCTTGGTTGGCGTAGACGACGGCGTCTTTCGTGACCGCCGCGGCGGTGCGGATCCCTTGACTGCTGCGGCGGTCGCGGTACGACCACTTCACGACCGGCTTGGCGGGGTCGTTGGCGTCGACCGCTTCAAAGGACCCTCCCTCGGTTCCAAAATAGGCCACGCCGCCAACCACCGCCGCGGTGTTGCCGGTGGGGTCGCCCAGTTCGACCGCGCCGGTCTCTTGGCCCGTCTCGACGTCGAGCGTGTGGAGCTTGGCGTCGCAGCCGGCGAGCAGGGCGTGCCCGCCGACAACTGTCGGCGTGCAGCGCAGCGGCGCATCGATCGCAAAACTCCACAATTCCTTGCCGGTCGCCGCGTCGAGGGCGTAGAGCGTCCCCCCCTCGGTCGGCAGCAGCACCATCGAGTCGCCGCTCACTAACTTGTGAACGAGCGGCCCACCGTACATCTCGGATTCCGAATCAAACGTCCAGCGCTCGACGCCATCCTTCAGGGCCAAGCAATGAACGACGCCGTTCATATCGGGCGCGAACAGCGCGTCGCCGGCGACCGCGGCGGGCGAGACGAATCCCGAACCGTCGAACGATTGCTTCCAAACAAGCGAACCGTCCACGACGCGAACCGCGTGCATCGTCCCGTCGAAGTCGCCGAAGTACGCCACTCCGGCGGCGATGACGGGCGTCGCTTCGAGCGAAGTCTCGCCCGCCTCGTAGGTCCAAACAACCTCGGGCTCGTTGGGCAACGCAACGTCGGTCGCCCCGGTCGACTCCGCCCCGCCCCGCGCGAACGGCCAGTCGGCTGCAGCCGGATTGCAGATGAGTAAGATCGCGCAGAGACGCAGAGACGCATAGAGAACGCGCGTTATCTCCCTCCCCCGTTGGGGGAGGGCTGGGGTGGGGGTGAACTGGGTACCCGCTACGCCCCCACCCCGGCCCTCCCCCAAGGGGGGAGGGAGTTTGCTAGAACGCCGCTTCGTAGAGTCGCAGGTAATCATCTTCGCCCATCTCGACCGGATTGAACGTGCCTGTCCATTGACGGGCCGCGTCGGCGGCGAGTTGCGGGAGCCGCGACCGCTCGACGCCGAGTTCTCCTAGTCTACCCGCCAGCCCGGCCTGAAAAGTGATCGACGCCAGCCGCCCGGGCAGGTCGTCATCGAGTTCTCCATACGCGATCCGGCAGCCCTCATCGCTTGCCGCGTTGTGCCGCACGACGTGAGAGAGCATCAAGCCGACCGCCTCGCCGTGCACGACGCCGTAAACGGCCGTCAGCGGGTTCGCCAGGGCGTGGGCGGCGCCGAGCATCGAGTTCTCGATCGCCAAGCCGGCCAGACAGGCCCCCTGCTGCACCCAACCGCGGGCGGTCCGGTCGGCGGGGTCTTCGAGCACACAGGGCAAGCCCTGCGACAAAAGCCGCCACGCCTCGCGGCTGAACGCCATGGACACTTGGTTTCGCTTCTTCGTGACCAGCGTCTCGACGGTGTGTGACAACGCGTCGACGCCGGTGAGCGCCGTCACCCGTTGGGGCTGGGTCAGCGTCAGCTCGGGGTCAAGCACCGCGAGGCGGAACGCGGCCCGCTTGTCGCCGCACGCCATTTTGGTGTGGGTCGTCGCGTCGCTGATGAGGGCGAACGACTGCGCCTCGCTGCCGGTCCCCGACGTGGTCGGCACGGCCACCATCGGCAACATCGGGCCGGTCGCCTTGCCGACGCCCCAGTAGTCTTGCATCCGCCCGCCGCACGAGTGGACAAAATTGATCCCTTTCGAGCAGTCCATGCTGCTGCCGCCGCCGACCGCGACGATGACGTCGGGCTGGTACTCCTTGGCGACCTCGACGCCACGCTCGACATTGTCGGTCGTCGGGTTCTCTTGCACGCCATCGAAGACGAGTGCCTCGATGCCCGCCGCGCCGAGCAACTCGACACAACGCCCCGTGTGGCCGGCCTGGATGATCCCCGGGTCGGAGACGAGCATCGCCCGCCTCACGCCGAGCCCGGCCGTCAACGCGCCGAGCTCCGCCACCCGGCCGGGGCCGAAGACGATGCGCGTCGGACAGTTGAAATCGAAGGGGGGCATGGGTTACTCGATTGGGTAGCCTCCAAGTTCTCCCTCCCCCTCAGGGGGAGGGCCGGGGTGGGGGCGCCCCGGAGCACGCTCTACAAGCGCCTTCGCAATCGCTTCCAAGACCGCATCGAAATCATCGGCGATGTCGCTGTTCCAGAATCGCAAGACGCGATAGCCACGTTGCTCCAGATAGGTCGTTCGCTTCGCATCGTAGTCCCGTGACTCCAGCGTGTTGTGCTGTCCGCCATCGAGCTCGACGATTAGCAATCTCTCGAAGCACTCGAAGTCGACGACGTAGGGGCCAATCGCAAACTGCCGTCTGAACCGGCAATCCAGCAGCTGTCTCTTTCGCAATTGTGACCAAAGCAATCGTTCTTGTTCCGTCGCTTTTGTACGCAGCTCGCGTGCAAAGTCTCGTTGGTTGGATGATTGGTACACGGGGCGCCCCCACCCTAGCCCTCCCCCTGAGGGGGAGGGGAAACGGAGGCAGCTTGCGCTGCCTCTTGCTAGTTGCTACGCGCCCGCCAGTTGCAGCGCCCGGCTGCGGTACAGGAACTCGATCAGGTTCCCCTCGTGCGGCTGCAGCCAATCGACCTGCGGCGTGGGGATCGGCCCCAAGTTCAATCGGTCGATGTCGATCGAGTTGATCAGGTCGCGACGGAACGCCTCGTCATTGGTGATCGCCGAGCAGATCAGCGTCGTGCCCATCGCCGACAGCATCTTTGCCTGCGGGCACTCCACGACGTTCACCATCGGGAACATCTGTTCCTTGTTGCGGGTCTCACTCTCGTGCGAGGCGTGGTGCAGCACGACCGGTCGCAGGTACGCCACCGGGGGACGCTCGACGAGGCGGTCGCCATACTTCGAGGTCATATCCGTGACGCCGGGCGCCTCGGCGTCGGACTCGATCGATCCCCAAATCGCCTTCGCCGCGCCCTCGATCGTGAAAGCCGCGAGACCCGCCTCCGGGTTGTCCGGTGGCAGCACTTCGATCGGGCCGAGCTTCGCCGCCATCGCCTCGGCGATCTCCTTCGTGTGTCGCGACGCGTAGACGCTGCTGGCGTTCAGGCAGCTGCGACCGCCGTTGCGGTAGACGCTGTCGACCAGCAGATCGACGTGTTGCTCCCAGTCGTCGACGCAGTCATCGCCGAAGATCACCTTCGAGAAGCCGGGGCCGTGGACCTGCACCTTGTCGTTGCCGGCGTACTGGGCGACGGTTTGCGGGCCGCCAAAAATCATCGAGCGACGGCAACTCGACAGGATCGCCCCGCCGATGTCGGCGCCGGCGCCCGGGTAGAGGCAGAACGTCTCGGGCGGGATGCCCGCCTCGACCATCGCCGCGTAGACCCGGTACGGCGTCCACGGTTCGCTCTTGCCCGGCTTGAGCACGAGTCCCATCTGCAGCGCGATCACCGGCAACCACAGCGTGTGAACGCCCGGCGAGTTCGACGGCAACACGGCGCCGAGCGCGTCGCACTGCGCCTGGTAGCTCACGATGACGCCGCGTCCTTCGTCGCCATAGCCGCGCGCCAGCGTGTCGAGCGACAACCCGCGCGTGAGGCAATCGAGGATCGTATCGATGTTCTTGAGCACGAACGCGTTCTTGGTGACGTTCGCCTTACACATCGCGACCGGCATGCCGGTGGTGGCCGACTGCTGGGCGATGAAGTCGTCGGGAGACTGTTTGCCGTCACCGACAGCGAGCGTCCCCGACTCAAACAGCTCCCCCGCCTTCTTGAGCCGATCGACGAGCTCCGCGGGCGGGATCGCTTGCAGGGCCTTCCGCGCCCGGACCGCCTTCTTGGCGTCACGCTGGATGATCCCCGCGCCGACACAGTGGACGCGCGCGACCGGCTCGCCGGTGTAGAAGTGGTTGACCTCGTCCACCTCGAGCGACTCGTACGGCTCGCCCCAGCGGATGGCTTTTAGTTCGATCATGGTTTGGAACCGCCGATGCACGCGGATGAACGCAGATGTCTCATCGGCCTAAAGGGCCGGCGGACGATAGCCCAGGGCATCGCCCTGGGTTGTAACCGTTCAATTGGTGTTGCAAGCCCTGTAAGGGCCAAGGATATGACGCCGCGGGGGGCGTCCATGGGCTTCTATCGTGACGCTGTCGTGACGCCACCCAGGGCGTCGCCCTGGGCTATCGTCCGTTGCCCC
The DNA here is from genome assembly GCF_007859955.1 of Botrimarina colliarenosi. GTDB lineage: Bacteria > Planctomycetota > Planctomycetia > Pirellulales > Lacipirellulaceae > Botrimarina > Botrimarina colliarenosi. Next base: position 561,313 of record NZ_SJPR01000003.1, on the reverse strand, counting down.
TTCAGGGCAAACCATCATCTGTGTCTATCCGTGTTTATCTGTGGTTCCTAATAAACCCCAACGGTCGTTCCGCCCGCCAGCCGGCTGAACGGCCGGACGCCGCTGATGCCATCCCACGGGTACATCGTGTGGGGCGGTTCGCGTTCGCCCTCGTCGCGTTCGAGGAAGCCCGGCACGAAGAATTCTTTCGTGAGCGTTGTCAGCTTCGAGCGGCCTGTCTCGCCGTAGCCGACGACCTCGTCGGTCTTGTCGAAGTCGACCACCTCCAAGACGGCGCGCGGCTCGGGGGCGTGGTAGGTGATCTTGTAGCCGTTCTCTTTGGTGACCGGTTCGCTGCAAGCCAGGCCCATCAGCGTGTTGCCGTAGGTCGGCGTCATGTAGACACCCGACTCTTCCGCGGGGCCGCCGAAGAGCTCTTCGACGCAGAACTTGGTCCACTGCGGCGTGAACTCGGTGCCGCCGGAGAAGATGCCGGTGATGCCGCATTCGGCGAGGCTCGTGCCGCGCTCTTCGAGTTCCAGGCAGAGGGCCTCGATCAGCTTCGGCGTGCCGAACAGGCACCGGACGTCGTGCCCGGCGGTGAGGATCGTGATCGCCTGGTCGATGCAGTGCTTCTTGTAGTCGTTGGCGTGGTCGATCTGGCCCTTCTTGAGGCACTTCACGACCCAGCGCGGGTCGAGGTCGATGCAGAAGCAGATGCCGCCGCGGTGCTGCGCGAGGTGCTCGACCGCTAGACGCAACCGGCGCGGCCCGCTTGGCCCCAGCATCAACCAGTTACTGCCAACCGGGAAGTACTTATCGGGGAGGGTCTCGCTAAAGTTCGAGTAGTCGGTCCGAAAGTCGTCGATCGCGATCCGGCTCTTGGGGACGCCGGTCGTGCCGCCCGTCTCAAAAACGTAGACCGGCTTGTCGGCTAAGCCCTGGGGGACCCAACGTCGAACCGGCCCGCCGCGGAGCCATTCGTCCTCGAACTCCGGGAACTTCTTGAGATCGTCGTACGAGTGGACCTCGGTGAGCGGGTCGAACTTTAGTTCCTTCTTTTTTTCGAGCCAGAAGGGACAGCCCGTCGACTCGTGAAAGTGCCACTGGACCGTCTCGACGGCGTGGGCGTCGAGCTTCGCACGGGCCTCGGCGACAGCGGCGGGGTCGGCAGCGGGCATGATCGTCGGTGCGGGGGGAGGCGGACGCAAAGGGGATGCTGGCACCATAGAATCGTGCCGCCCCGCAGACAACCGACCCAGTCCGCCCGTGGTAACCGACCGTTCCCACGCCGGGGCGCGCGGAGGCCTCGCTAAAGAAGCCTCATAAGGACGCGAAAGAGCTGCAAGAAGACAGCGAGCCGGGAGGCGTGAGCCCCCGGAGGGCGCCGGGTACCCGCCTCACTCCGGGGGCTCACGCCTCCCGGCTCGCTGTCTTGTGCAGCTTTGGGCATTGCCAAAAGGTGACGCCGACGAAAGGTGACGCCGACGGGGGGGGCTCAGCCCTCTTGCTCTTCGTCGGCCGGCGCCGCTTGGCAACCGCCCAGCTGCGCGAGCGCCTGGATGACGCCATTCAGGTGCGCCAGCCGCGGTCCGTAGCGATCGACAAACTCCGTCAGCATGAAGTCGCCGTAGGCCATCTCTTCGCCGTTATCCTTGACGTCTTCGGTGAGCCGCTCAAGAAAATCGACCTGGACCTCGCTGAGCACCTCGGCCGCCTCGCGGCAGTTGGTGGCCAGCTGGGGGTTGGCGTCACGCCAGCGCTGCATCTCTTGCTGGCGGTGCCGCTGCTGCGCGGTCAGCGTGCCGACCAACTCTTCCAGCAGCTCGTTGGTCCGGTCCTGGGCGGTGAGCATGTCCCGTAGCAAGCCGGTCTGGTCGTCCTGCGGCTCGACATGCGACGGGCGGTGGGCTCCCGAGGTGACGTCGAGCTGCGAAAACAGCTGCGGGAGAAGGCCTTTCTCGCTCATCGGGACTCGAAGGCTGGTGGTGAAACGCGGCCGAAGGGGGCGGCGACGGGATCGATTGTTGGTTGGCGCGCCAAACGGGCACGCGGCGGCAGCGTTCCAACCAGTCTACTGACGCTGGGTCAGGCGATCCAGCATCCGGCAGCCCGACTTTAGCGCAAGCGGCCGGATTTTCGCTCCGATTATTACCGCCCGCGCTGCTGGCGCCGGCTGCGGCCGGTCGCAACGAAGTTGCGGGTTGCTAAAGCGGCGCGGCCCGGCGTCCCGATCAGAACAAGGCGGGGGCGGCCCTTCGGTCCGTGGGACCATCGGCCCCCCCGGCGGCTTCTCCCTTGAATTGACGCCTCTTCGACGAGACCCCCTGTGACGTCCCCCAGCGACCAACGTCCTGCGACCTTCGGCTATCTCCTCGTTGTCGAGGACTCGCTCCACGGCTTCACCGGCGGGCTGTTGGTGATCTGCGACCGGGGGCGGCCCCTCGAGTTCCACTGCACCGAACCGGTCCAGCCGAGCCGGGCCCAGCAGATCCTGTTCGGCCCGACGCTCCGCGACTTTGTCTGCGGCGAGCAAATCGGCGGCGCCCTGCTGGCGAAGACCAAGCTGCCACTGACAGCGCTGCTGACCCTCGACGAGCCGACCGCCTCCGCGGGCCGCGCCGCGGGGGTGCCGACGATCGTCCTGGCCGACGGCGCCCCGCCGACCGACGCCCTCCAAACGCTGGCGATCGCGATCGACCCGGCCGAGCCGTTCGATCGGGTCCGTGAAGCGATCTGCGAAGCGCAGCGCCTCGTCTCGGGCGGAGGCGAAGACCGTGCCGCCGCTTGACCCCGATCAATCGCCGGCCGCCATGAGTTGTGACGGTGCCGCGAGCTTGCCAGTACAAAGTTGGTCACCTCTCCAAGGTCCCGCTGTTGATCTGCGCGACCCGAGCCCTTGGGCCGAAGCGTGTCAACGCGCCGTATTGGCCACCGAGTCGAGCGACCTCGGCCGGCGGGCGCCCGAGGTGCTGACGATGCCACGCCCCGACCTCGCGGTGCGGACCCACGGCGCGGTGCTCCCGGAGGGGCAAGCGTGGTTGGCCGGGAAACCCGCTTCGAACCGCTCGCCGCGACGCGAGCGGCACGCGGCTGGATCGGCACCTACCAATCGAACGACACGGAGCACACGAGTCCGCCCGCCGGCGGACATGGTGAAGCTCGAAGACCGGCTGATGTGCGTGCTGCAGCCCCCAATCGAGGCGCTGCTGCGGGCCGAGTCGCTGCCGCTGCCGTTCGACCCCTTCCCCTATCAGATGGAAGGCGTCGCGTTTCTCTGCCCGCGTCGGCACGCGGTCGTGGCGGACGAGATGGGGCTCGGCAAAACGATGCAAGCGATCACCGCCATGCGGCTGCTGGTCCATCGGGGCGACGTGCGCCGCGTGCTGCTGGTCTGTCCCAAGCCGCTGGTGACGAACTGGCGCCGCGAATTGCTGCAGTGGGCGCCCGAGCTGTCGGTCAACGTCATCGAAGGCCCCCCGGCGCGGCGCGAGTACGCCTGGCGACACGGGTCGTCGGCGGTGACGCTCGTTGGCTACGAGACCTTGGTGCGTGACGCGGCCCTCGCCGGCGAACGGCCCTACGACTTGGTCGTGCTCGACGAGTCGCAGCGGATCAAAAACCCCGGCAGCGCCACCAGCGCCGCGGTCCGCGGTCTGACGCGCGAGCGCAGTTGGGCCCTCACCGGCACGCCGATCGAGAACTCGATCGACGACCTCGTGGGCATCTTCGAGTTCGTCTCGCCAGGACTGTTGCGGCCCGGGCTCACGCCGCGTGTCGTCGGCGACACGGTGCGCGACAGCGTCATCCGGCGGACGAAGGACCTCGTCCTCGAGGACCTGCCGCCGAAGATGGTCCACGACGAACCGATCGACCTGTCGCCCGAGCAGTGGGAGACCTACCAACGCGCTGAGGACGAGGGGGTCATCCACCTCCGCGAACTCGACGGCGCCGAAGGGCGTGAGCTCACGATCCATCACGTCTTCGAGCTGGTGCTACGGCTCAAGCAGGTCTGCAACTTCGACCCGGTCACCGGCGCGAGCGCGAAGCTCGACCGCTTGGAGGCCGACCTCGAAGAGTGCGTCGCGTCGGGGCGTAAGGCGATCGTCTTCAGCCAGTGGGTCGACACGATCGACCAGATCGCCGCGCGGCTCGGCAAGTCCGGCCCAGTTCGCTACGAGACCGAACAGTATCACGGCCGCATACCGCAGCGGCGGCGTGACGCGGTGCTGGACCGGTTCAAGAACGACCCGAACTGCCCCGTGCTGCTGATGAGCTACGGCGCGGGGAGTGTGGGACTCAACCTGCAGTTCGCCGGCTATGTCTTCTTGTTCGACCGCTGGTGGAACCCGGCCGTCGAGGACCAGGCGATCAACCGCGCCCATCGCATCGGCGCCGCGGGGCCGGTCACGGTGACGAGGATGCTCGCCACGGGGACGATCGAGGAACGGATCGACCAAGTGCTGCGGCAGAAGCGCGAGCTCTTCGACGAGGTGTTCCGCGACGGCGTCGGCGCCGGCTCGGCGGGCCTGTCGCGCGACGAACTGCTCGGGCTCTTCCCGCTACGCGGACCCTCGGGACGGGCGGCGGCGTGAGCGGTTGAATGCGTTGGAGAATCGAGCGTCTAAGTTGGCGGACAACCTTTCCGCTTGCGCAAAATCTCCCGACAGCGTAAGAAGGTCCGCCGGCTCTGATTAGTGAATCTGCTGACGCGCAACCCCGTCTATTTCAGATCCGCGGCGCCCGCTTGCCATGGAGAGCGCGGCAACACTTGCAGAGCCCTCCCCTCCCGCACCCACCGCCGCCGATCGCCCGGCGCGGCCCCGCCACTAGCGGAAGCATTGGTTATGAACGCTACCCAACTCCTTGTGCTGCGCACTGCGCTAACGGTCGCCGCCGTTCCGGCCACCGGTTTCGGCGCCGGCTTTCTGTCCGATCCGGTGGTGACCCACACCAACGGCATGCGGCTCGCCTCGACGACGGCCGACCGGAGCCACAACGCCTACTGGACCTGCGACCCCTCGCACCTGGGGTACTGCAACGGGCAGACTTACAGCCCTTGCCGCAATGACCTCCGCGACCTGGGGACCCGCCCGCACGGCCGGTTCCTTCCGCCGTGCACGACACGAGGACCCATCGATGGCCAAGCCATGCGGATCCCCGATGGCATCGAGGGGGGGTTCTCCGAATCGCTCGGAACGGTCGCCGTCGACCCCTCGTTGAGCCGTCCGGCGCTCGCTCCGCTGGGGCCTCCGTCGGGACTTGGCCCGCTCGAGGCGCCGCCAGCGCCAGCGGCCGGCGCCAATGGCGGGCTCTGGATGGAGGCTCTGCAGACGATCCAACGCAAGATGATGATTGACCCCGACAAGGGGTACTAAGCGTCGGGTACTAAGCGTCTGGCAAGGGGCATCTGGCAAGGGGCGTCTGGCAAGGGCGACTAAATCGCCCCGCTTCGCTAACCGTCACCCTGTCGCCCGATCCGGCCGATTCTGGCGATTTCCCTGCACGACTCCGTCCCGTCGCGCCGATTGTCGGAGACGGGAGGGCGAAACACGGCTCGTGTTTTGCTTCAGGACAAAGGTCGTGGCAGGTCGACGGATCGGCCTGTCACGACCTTTTTTGCTGCGCTCATTCTTTTCGTAGGGTCCGCTGTGCGGACCGCAGTTCTCGGCCAACTCCAAAAATGGCCGTCGCCAAGTCATTCGCGCAGAGACGCGGAGACGCGGAGACGCGGAGACGCGGAGACGCGGAGACGCGGAGACACAGAGACGCGATTAAAGGCTCACCGAAAGGCGTGAAAGCGCAAAGGTTACCTAAGGTCTCACGCTCTAGGCGGCTTTGCGCCTTTGCGTGAGTCCTTTCTTAAACCCTCTGCGTCTCCGCGCCTCTGTGCGAGAATCACGGTCCGCACAGCGGTTCCTACAGCGTGCTGAGGATCTGCTCGGCTTCCTTACGCTCGACGAAGATCCCCTGGTCGCTCTTGAGGGCCGACTCGAGCAGACGCTTGGCGTTCGTCTTGTCGTCGCGTTCGAGCAGCACCTTCGCTAGCAGGAAGCTGCCGTCGGGGCTCAGCGCGCCGCCTTGCAGCCCTTGCCGCAACGCGGTCGTGGCGTTGCGGGCGTCGCCGTTCTGGTAGAGGACCCAGGCGAGCGTGACGTTGATGTCGGGGTTGTTCTGGTTCAGCTGCTGGTTGAGCTGGGCGAACTGTAGCGCCCGCGCCTTGGCGCCCTCATCGCCCGACTCGAGGAGCGTCAGCGCGAGCTGATTGAGGATGTCACGATTGGACGGTGAGAGCGACAACGCCTTCATCAGGTACTGCTCGGCCGCTTTCGAATCTCCCGCCATGCGAGCGGCGACGCCCGAGAGCAACCAGACGCTGTCGGCGTCGGGGGCGACGTCACGGGCCTTCTTGAGGACCGACTCGGCCTTGTCGAGCTGGTTCGCCTTGACGAGCGCTTGGGCGTAGGCGATGAGCGTGGTCTGGTCGGTGCCGCTCTCGCGGAACGCCTTCTCAAAGGCCTCCATGGCGCGGGCGGTCTTGCCGTTGCGGCTGTACATCAGCGCCGCCGAGACGTACGGGCTGGGCAGTTCTTTGTTGAGCTGCTTGGCCTTGGTGAAGGCCTCGAAGCCTTGGCGGTCCTTCTCGTCGGTCTGGTACTGGAACAGCACCTGGCCGAGGCGTTGCTGGGCGCTCGCCTCGTCGGGGTCCTGCTCGATCCACTTGCGGAGGTCGCTCTCGGCCTGCTCCCAGTCCTTGCGGCGTTCGCCGATGATCGCGCGGCCGCGGTAGGCGCGGATCTCGAACTGCCGCTTCCGCTTCGCGTTGGCGCTGTAGTCGTTGATCAGCTGGACCGCCTTGTCGAACAGGGCGTCGGCCTCGATGGTCCGCTGACCGGCGAGGGCCTCCTCGGCGAGCAGCAGGTAGGGCTCCGGGTCGCCCGCCGAATCCTCCTGGACCGCTTGCTCCAGGGCGGGCCGCACGGCGGCGGCGTTGCCCGAGAGGAGCTGCAGCTTGGCGAGCATGACCCCCACCGGCGGCAGCTTGGGGTTCTTTTGCACGGCCCGCTCGAGGAACGTCCGGGCGCTGAGCTGGTCGCGATTGCGGAAGCGTTGGATCGCCTCGGCGACGTCGCTGTAGCGGGCGTCGCTTGGATTGCTGACGCTGTCGCCAATCAGGGCCTCGACGCCGATCGCCGCGACCTGGGTATTGGCGTCATCGGACGACTGGGCGATGGCGGGGGCGACCCCTGCCGCCAGCAGGAGCAGGGCGGCCAGAACGCTCGCAATGCGGGCGGAAAGTAGCGAGCGGATGACGGCAGTCATGGATCTTCTCGGGTTAAGCATCCCGGGATGGGACTTGAACGAACGTGTGAAAAGATAAGGCAACGCCAGGACTTAGGGCAGGCGCCGACCCCTTGAGTCGCCGCCAACGGCGGATTGGTTCCCCCCGTTTGGCGTGCTGTCAGCTTACCGCAACGCGCCGCGACCAACAGCGTGCTGGAACAAGTGTTGCAGACGAAATCCCCAGCGAGGCCGCGATTGGCGTCCGACTCGGCCGGTTAGGCCAACTCGGGCGACCGAAAGCTTCCCGTCGGTGGTCAGCGTTGACCGCCCCGTGAAACAGCGATAAAGTTTTGTTCTGCAAGTAGTTACGACACAAGAGCGGGTCCCGTCGGACCCGCCGCTGCCCGCGACGCGTCTCGTTACCAAAGCCGACCCGGCTCGCCCCGCTGCCGATCTTGCCCCGCGATAATGGCGGACGGCGGTGTGCGGGGGGTCCGCCAGTATGGCAGACGAGCTCGAGGGGCCCTGCCGCCCCCGCGACCCCGCGGGCCGACCCATCCACCGCACCCGCTACCCCCGCTGGCTCGCCATGGAGCTGCTCGAACGTCTCTGGGAAATCCTCGGTTCGATCGTCAACGCGATCCTCGGCCGGGTTGAACGCACCGTCACGAGCCTCTTCGGCTCGGCGAACGCGCGCAACCTCCGGAAGATGGACCCGAAGGTCGAGGCGATCAACGCCCTCGCCACCAAGTACGCCGCGATGAGCGACGACGAGCTGCGCGAGCAGACCGTCCGCTTCCGCCAGCGTCTGGAGCAAGGCGAGACGCTCGACGACCTGCTGGTCGAGGCCTTCGCGGTCTGCCGTGAGGCGGGCCAGCGTTTCCTCGGCATGAAGCACTACGACGTGCAGCTGATCGGCGGCATGATCCTCCACTCGGGCGCCATCGCCGAGATGGTCACGGGCGAGGGCAAGACGCTGACCGCGACGCTGCCGGCCTACCTGAACGCCTTGGGCGGGCATGTCCACGTGGTGACGGTGAACGACTACCTGGCCCGCCGCGACATGGAGTGGATGGGGCCGCTGTTCACAAACCTCGGCCTTCGGGTCGGCGCTATCTACTCGGGCATGGAGCCCGACGAGCGTCAAGACGCCTACGCCTGCGATATCACCTACGGCACGAACAACGAGTTCGGCTTCGACTACCTGCGCGACAACATGCGGGTCGCGGCCCTCCAAGACGATCGTTTCCCCAAGCACCTGCAGCAGGCCCAGGGGCCGCTGAACTATGCGATCGTCGACGAGGTCGACAACATCCTGATCGACGAGGCGCGGACGCCGCTCATCATCTCGGGACCCGCCCAGGACGACATCACCAAGTACCAGAAGGCGGACCGCGTCGCCCGCGCGCTGAAGCCCGGCCTGCACTTCGAGGTCAAGGAGAAGGAGCACTCGGCCAACCTCACCGAGGACGGCGTCCGCGAGGCGGAGAAGCTGGCCGGCGTCGAGAGCTTCTACACGGCCGGCAACATGCAGTGGCCGCACCTGATCGATAACTCGTTGAAGGCGCACCACCTCTACAAGCGGGACGTGAACTACGTCGTCGCCGATGGCCGCGTCGTCATCGTCGACGAGCACACCGGCCGCCTCATGGAGGGCCGCCAGTGGTCCGACGGCCTGCACCAAGCGGTCGAGGCCAAAGAAGGCGTCGAGATCAAGCAGGAGAACCAAACCCTCGCGACGATCACGCTGCAGAACTTCTTCAAGCAGTACGACAAGCTCGCCGGCATGACCGGCACCGCCCTCACCGAGGCGGGCGAGTTCTGGCAGATCTACAAGCTCGACGTGGTGGGCATCCCCACCAACCGCCCGATGCAACGCATCGAGATGCCCGACGTCATCTACGGCACCGAGAAAGAGAAGTTCGAGTCGCTCGCCGACGAGATCGAGCGCGTCAACAAGCACACGACCGTCGAGCTGGCTGGCGGCGATTGGTTCATCGGATCGATCGTCAAAGAGACCGACAGCGAGATTGAAATCCAGCTGGTCGGCAAGAAAGAGACCAAGACTTTCGACAAGGCGAAGGTCAAGCACATCCAGTACCCGGGCCGCCCGATCTTGGTCGGCACGGTGTCTATTGAGAAATCGGAGCGGCTGTCGCGTCTGCTCGAGCAGCGCGGCGTCAAGCACGAACTGCTCAACGCCAAGCAGCACAAGCGCGAGGCGGAAATCGTCGCCCAGGCGGGCCGGCTCGGCGTGGTGACAATCGCCACGAACATGGCCGGCCGCGGCACCGACATTGTCCTCGGCGGCAACCCCGAGACGATGGCGTGGGCGCGCCTGCAAGAGAAGTACGCCTCGCGGCTCGACGTCCCCAACGAAGAGTGGGACACGCTGGTCGATCAGATCGACAAAGAGTTCGGCATGAAGGAGCAGGGCAAGGAGGTCAAGCGACTGGGCGGCCTGTACATCGTCGGCACCGAGCGTCACGAGGCGCGGCGCATCGACTTGCAGCTCCGCGGCCGTTCGGGCCGCCAGGGCGACCCCGGCTCCAGCCGCTTCTTCCTGTCGCTTGAGGACGACCTGCTGCGGATCTTCTTCGGCGATTGGGTCCGCAAGATGATGCAGTCGCTCGGCCTGAAGGACGGCGAGCCGATCGAGTCGTCCATGGTGCAGCGTCGCATCGAGGGCGCCCAGAAGAAACGCGAAGAGATGAACTTCGAGGCGCGGAAGAACCTGCTCGAGTACGACGAGGTGATGAACTCGCAGCGCGAGCGCGTCTACGGCTACCGCCAGCAGATCCTCGACGGCGCCAACTGCCGCGACCTGCTTCTGAAAATGATCGGCGAGCAGATCGACGAGCGGCTCGACGTGCTGCTCGACCCGAAGTACGGCGTCGAGTCGTTCGCCGCCGGCGCCGGCAAGGCGTTCGGCGTCGAGTTCGATCCGCGGGACTTCCGCAACCTGCCGTTCGAGGAGGCCGACCGCCTCGCCCACGATGAGGCGGAGCGTTACGCCGAGGCGCAGATCTTCGACGCGATCGAAGAGAACCTGCCCTCCGACGACGAAACCGAATGGAACTGGGACGCCCTCACCAAGTGGTCCAACGCCCGGTTCGGTCTCAACCTGCGGGACCGTGACCTCAAGAAGATCGGCCGCGACCACCTCTCGACCGAGTTGATCGAGCGCGCCAACGAGGCGCTCGCCCGGGTGGAACTCACCGACGGCGCCCGGCTGCTCGAGCCCGGCTTTGGCGTGGCGAGCGCTTGCGGCTGGATGCGTGACAAGTTTGGCGTCGAGATGAACCCCGAAGAGCTCGGCGCCGCCGAGCCCAACGAGGTCAAGCAGATCGCGCACCAGCGCGCCCGAGCGGCCTACGACGCCCGCGAGGCGGAGTACCCCGTGCTGGCGGCCATGTACCGCTTCGGGGCTCGGCAGCAGGCGCTCGACCGCGACGGGCTGGTCGATTGGGCGTCGCGCCGCTTCGGCGTCACGATTTCGCTCGAGGACCTCAAGAGCAAGCAGCGTGAAGAGATCCGCCAGCAGCTGATCGAGTACAGCCGCGAAGCGAACGTCCACGCCAAACAGGTCGCCGAAGAGGCCCACAACCGGGTCGCCAAGCTCTTCGCCTCGGCCGAGAGCGACGCAACCCTCGGCTCGGTCACCGGCAGCAACGGAAAGCTCGACGACCTCGCCGCTTGGCTCCGCGGCGAGACGGGCGAGTCGGTCGACGCCGACGAGTTGGCGAAGCTCGGCCGCGACGAGGCCCTCCGCCGCGTCAACCGCGTCGTCGAGGACCGCTACCGGCCCGAGATGCGGCGGATGGAGCGGCAACTGCTGCTGCAGATCCTCGACCAGGGTTGGAAAGAGCACCTCCTGGCGATGGACCACCTGCGCTCGAGTGTCGGCCTCCGGAGCTACGCCCAGGTCGACCCGAAGGTCGAGTACAAGCGCGAAGGAATGCGGATGTTCGAGCAGATGTGGGACTCGGTCGGGGCGTACGTCACCGACCTGGTGTTCCGCATGGAGCAGCTCAACGAGGATTTCGTCAGCAACACCTGGGCCGACGCGACGGCGAAGCACGAGAGCGCGTCGAGCCTCAGCGACGCGGCGAGCCAGCAGTCAGAGTCCGCCGACCCCGACGACCCGACCCAGTCGCAGTCGGATGCCAAGCCCGAGCCAATCCGCACCCGCGACCAAAAAGTCGGCCGCAACGACCCGTGCCCCTGCGGCAGCGGCAAGAAGTACAAGCAGTGCTGCTTGCGAACGGGGTCGGGTTCAGCGGCTTAACAAGAGGAACCGCAGATGCACGCGGATAAACGCAGATACCGAGAAGCTTGGTCTTCATGGCTTTTACGGCATGGCTTAATGCAATGGCTGTTCGGTCTTACTGGTGCTGCGTTAGTCGCACTGGCGATTTGGTCTGCTTATCAGGAACTCGAAGAGACGCACGAACGCAACGAAGAGCTTCGGAAGATTATTGATCAAGCAGTTGCTGCTGAGCAGCAACTGCCGAATGTCTCACCGCTGCATCAACCTGCTCAAAATTAATAGTCAACCGCGGTGGCTAAACAACATCCACGTCTATCAGCGGTTCCCTTCCTGAACTCAAAAGAAAACCATGCCCAAGCGTTTCCGACTCGCAACGCTTGTTGTCCTCGGCCCGCTGCTGGCGTTGGTCGTCGCCCTCGGGTCTTGGGTGCTGACGCTGCGGTCTCAGGTGTCGGACCTCGAGCAACGCGTCACGGTGCTCGAACAGGCTCCGCCGGCCGGCGCGCTTGCTAGCGATTATTCGGCGGTTGGCGTCCATTACGACATCGACCACGCCATGCAGATGGCGCCGATGACCCGGCAGCGGAAATATTAGCCCCCCTCCGTTTGAGCTTGTGGGAGGCTTCGCCGACGTCTTTTGCGGTTCACCCCTCGCGAATCGCCCTTCTCTCGGTGGCGGCAATTCTGCTACGAATCGCTCGTTGCGCTGCGCAGTGGTCGCGCGGGCGCGTGTTCGCCAACGGAGTGGCGTTATGTCCCTTGCTAGCTACCGCCTGCTCTCTGGCGCCGTTTGGTCGACGCCGGCCTTGATTCTCGCCATCGGCTGCTCGGGTGGGGCGACGACCGACCCAACGCCGCAGGCCGCCAGTCCTCCGGTGACCAGTTCTGCGGCGACCAGTCCCGCTGCGGCGAGTCCAACCCCGATGGCTGTTGCGACGCCCACGGCGCCGCCGACCGCCGCCGTCACCGCGACGTACGACCGCTACGCGAACCCCGCGCCACGGGCGGCGGGCCCCAAGCCGGTCGTCGAGTTCAACGACGAATCGTTCCGCGCCGCGGCGGCTGACAAGTCGGTCGTCGGCGACCGCTATTCCCGCTGACAGCGAGGCGAACTTCGGCATGTCGCGACTCGCACGCTGGTCGTTCAACACCGCTTACCTGCTGGCGATTGCGCTCGCCTCGCCCCTGATCGCCTGGTCGGCGTGGCGGAAGGGGAAGTACCGCGAGGGCTACGACGCCAAGCTGCTGGGTCGCGTCCCCAAGCGGGACGGCGACCGGCGTTGCGTCTGGCTCCACGCGGTGAGCGTCGGCGAGGTGAATCTGCTGGGCGTGCTGATCGCCGAGCTACGCCACCGGCATCCCGACTGGGACCTCTGCGTCTCGACGACGACCAAGACCGGCTACGACCTGGCGCAGAAGAAGTACGGCCCCGACCACACCGTGTTCTACTGCCCGCTCGATTTCTCATGGGCGGTGGCCGAAGCGGTCCGCCGGGTGCGGCCCGACCTTCTGTTGCTGGCGGAACTCGAGTTGTGGCCCAACCTGATCGACGCCGCCAAACGCCACGGCGCCCGCGTCGGGATCGTCAACGGCCGCCTTAGCGAGAACAGTTTTCGAGGGTACTCACGCATCCGCTCGTTGGTGCACCGGACGTTGCGGCAGATCGACCTCGTTGCGGTGCAAGACATCGCGACCCGCGAGCGCTTCGTCGCGTTGGGCGCCAGCCGGCGGAGCACCGACGTTCCCGGCTCGCTGAAGTACGACGGCGCCGAGACGCGACGCGGCAACCCCCGCACCACCGAGCTGCGAGAGCTCGCGGGGTTCGACGCAGCGGACACCGTCTGGCTCGCCGGCAGCACCCAGGCGCCCGAGGAGGCGATCTGCCTGCGGGTATTCAAGGAAGTCGCCGAGACCAACCCCCATCTCCGGCTGGTCCTGGTGCCGCGGCACCCGGAGCGTTTCGCCGAAGTGTCCCGTCTGCTCGACCAGAGCGGCCTCGACTGGCAGCGACGCACGCAGCTGACTCCCACTCCCCCCGTCACCTCGTCCCCTGGCCCCTCTCCCTCGGTTCTCCTCGTCGACTCCGTCGGCGAGCTCGGCGCTTGGTGGGGAACGGCGCAGATCGGCTTCGTCGGCGGCAGCTTCGGCGACCGCGGCGGCCAGAACATGATCGAGCCCGCCGCCTACGGCGTCGCGACCTGCTTCGGCCCGAACACCCGCAACTTCCGCGACATCGTCACGGCGTTGCTGCGGGCCGATGGCGCCCGTGTCGTCGCCGACGAAGCGGCGCTCGAGGCGTTCGTCAGCGCGTGTCTCGCCATGCCGGTCGAAGCCCAGACGCTCGGCGATCGGGCCCGGCGATTCGTGGCGACCCAACTCGGGGCGACCCGTCGGACCGCCGACGCGATCGACAAGCTGATGGGCGTCCCCGCGTCGATCGAACGACAACGACGAGCGGCTTAGAGCCTGCTTATTCCGGCTTCGCTTCCACCACGTGCTCGTGGTTCCGCAGGTGGTCCGGGCAGTAGCAGCACTGCCCCGCGCACTGCGAGCAGTAGCGGAACGCGGTCCGCGGGGCCATCGCGCTGGTGAGGCCACACGTGCGGCACTCGTGCACAATCGGCTTTGTGCCGGACGCGACCTTGAGCCGAAAGTCTTGCTTGCGTTTGGCGTCCTTGACCCGGGCGAAGATATCGACCCCGAAGAAGAGCAGGAAATCCGCGACCGTGGCGAGAACGAGCCAGAACACGGGCCATCCGCCAGCGGCGATGTCGAGCGCAAAGTAGACCCACGTCAACGCGGCGAGCCACTTCACTTTCACCGGGAGGACAAAGTAGATGTAGAACACGAAGTCGGGGTATATCCTCGCAAACGCGAGGAAGAGGGACGAGTAGAGGTAGGCGTTGGTGGCCTCGAAACCAGCCGGTAGAAAGAAGGACACGCCGACGGTCGCGGCATAGCCAATAAACAGATAGAGCGTCAGACGAAACGCCCCCCAGGTTCGCTCAAGCGCCAAGCCGATGAACCACATCGCGTACCAGTAGAGCAACATCCACACGAACCAAGTCCGCGGGGGCTCGAACAGGAACGTGACGAGGCGCCAGACCTCGCCCTGCAGGATCAGGTCGGGGCGGAGACGGACGATCGCATCGATGTTGATCCCGGGCAGTCCCTGGACTCGCTGCAAGTAGGCGAGCGTGTAGACGATCACCTGGCCGATCACGATCGCGGTGACCAGATGCGGGACCGCCAGATGGCGGAACCGGCGTTCCAGCTTAGTCAGCAAGTCCATGAATCGCCCCGAAACGCGTTACTTCGCGTCCTTGGACGCCCCACCGACAGCCTTGCTAACGACCAGGAACAGCACCGCCACGCCGAGCCACATCGCCGGGTAGGCGAGCATCACGGGCCCGTTCATCGCCCAGTAGCCGCCGGCGCACCAGAGCACGAACAGGACTGGCAGCGAGATCTTGATATCGGGAAGCATCGCGGGGGCGTCTCCGTGGGTTGATGCCTACAGGTTACCGCTCCGACGCGCCCGGGCAAAGGTGGAGTTGAACGACCCAGGGAGCCGGGAGACGTCAGTCCCCGGAGGGCGCCGGGTACCCGCTTCCCTCCGGGGACTGACGTCTCACGGCTCTCTGGATAGCGTCTCCCGACTCTTCGGGTTAGCCCGCTCGCTGTCCGCCCGCGCGGGACCCCTCTACAATCCAGCCTATGGCCATCATTCAGATCCGCGGGCTGCGGAAGTCGTACCGCGTCTACCAGAAGCAGGAGGGGCTCCTCGCTTCGTTCCGCGGGCTGTTTCACCGCGAGTACCGCGAGGTCGAGGCCGTCCGCGGCATCGACCTCGACGTCGAGCAGGGCGAGTTCGTCGCCTTCCTCGGTCCCAACGGCGCCGGCAAGACCACGACGCTCAAACTGCTGTCGGGCGTCATCAGCCCCACGGCCGGTGAGGCGACCGTCATGGGATTCACGCCCTGGCAGCGGGCCAACGAATACCGCCGCCGGTTCGCCCTCGTGATGGGGCAGAAGAACCAGCTCTGGTGGGACCTGCCCGCGGCCGAGTCGTTCCGACTCCACCAGCAGATCTACCGCCTGCCGCCCGACGAGTACGACCGCACCACCGCCGAGCTGACCGACCTGCTCAGCGTCGGCAAGCTGCTCAACCAGCCGGTGCGCGAGCTCTCGCTCGGCGAGCGGATGAAGATGGAGCTGATCGCCGCCCTGCTCCACCGCCCCGAGGTGCTGTTCCTCGACGAACCGACGATCGGCCTCGACGTTGTCGCCCAGCACAAGATCCAGCAGTTTCTTAAGCACTACCAAGAGACGCGCGGCACGACGGTGCTGCTCACCAGCCACTACATGAAGGACATCGCCGCGCTCTGCCGCCGGGTGGTGATCATCGCCAACGGGCGGCTCATGTACGACGGCTCGCTAGCGGGAATCGTCGATCGCTTCAGCGGCCACAAGGTGCTCACGCTACAGTTCGCCGACGACGCGATGCCGACCGACCTGGCGCGGTTCGGCGAGCCGCTCGACGTGCAGCCCCCCAAGGCGCGCATCAAGGTCGAGCGCGAGCGGATCGCCGACGTCCTCTCGAGCGTGCTGAGCGGCTACCAAGTCGCCGATGTCAGCGTCGAAGACCCACCGCTCGAGGAGGTCATCGCCGAGATGTTCGCCACGGCCGAAGACGTGAGCGATTCGCAAGAGCTGGCGGCCGTATCCACTTAGGCAACCAACGGTGGGAGGCGTCGCCGGCGCCAATCACCCGGTGCTAGGTTGAACGGCCAAGATGTTGAACGGCCAAGATGCCGTCATCGGGGTCAGGAGACCCCTCCCACAATAAGTCCCACACGTTGATGTCTTCGACCACCACGAACCCGACCGGCTTCTCATCCGCGTGGATCATCTTCCGCACGTGTGTCGAAGAGCGTCTCGTCTACCGGGGGGACTTCGCGCTGGGGACCCTGATGCGGTTCCTGCCGATCATCACGCAGATCTTCCTCTGGACGGCCGTCTACACCGCGGCGGGCGGATCGATCAACGGCTACACCCGCAACGACGTTATCGCCTACTACCTGCTAACCATGCTCGGCCGCGCGTTCAGCAGCATGCCGGGGCTCGCGTCGGGCATCGCCGGGCAGATCCGCTCGGGCGAGATCAAGAAGTTCCTCATCCAGCCGATCGACCTGCTGCACTACCTGCTGCTGGCGCGGGTCGCCCACAAGCTGGTTTACTACGCGGTGGCGGCGGGGCCGTTTGCGCTGGTGTTCTGGTTGTGTGGCGACTACTTCCCCCCCTGGCCCGACGGGCCGACCTGGGTCGCCTTCTTGCTGTCGCTGTTGATGGGCTTCGTGCTGGGATTCTTCCTCGAGGCGACCCTCGGCATGATCGGCTTCTGGTTCCTCGAAGTGAGCTCGCTGCTGTTCTTCTACATGCTGGCCAACTTCTTCTTCTCGGGCCACATGTTCCCGCTTGAGTTCCTCACCAACTCGGTGCCGCCGTGGTTCGCGTCGCTGCTCTGGTTCCAGCCGCTGCAGTTCCTCGCTTACTTCCCGTCGGCGGTCTATCTCGGCAAAATCACCGGCCCCGAGCTGTGGCAAGGCTTGGCGCTGCAAGCGGCGTGGGTCGTCTTTTTCTACACCACGGCCCGCGTGGCGATGCACCGCGGCTACAACCGCTACAGCGGCTTTGGCGGATGAAAGCCCGCTCAATCCAGAGACTATCTGAGACAGGATTTACCGGATCAACCAGATGAAGCATGACAGTTGATCCCCGTCGATCCAGTAAATCCTGTCATAGAAACACTTGGCGCTCTTGGCGTCTTTGCGGTTCCCAACAGAAGCACCATGAAAGACTCGGTCTGGCTCTACCCGAAGCTCCTCTGGACGTTCGCGCGGAACTCGCTGATCCGCGACATGACGTTCCGTTCGAACTTCTTGATCGAGGCTTTCAGCAGCCTCGTCTGGATGGTGATGAACCTCGGGTTCTACCTGCTGGTGTTCCTCAAGATCGAAGAGTCGCAAGCCGCGGGGGCGACCGCCGACATCGCCGGGTGGGAGAAACCCGAGTTCCTCGTCTTCATCGCGACGACGATGATCGTCAACAGCGTGATGCAGGCGTTCTTCATGCCCAACGCGCAGGAGCTGAGCGAGTTGGTCCGCACCGGCGGCCTCGACTTCGCGCTGCTCAAGCCAATCGATACGCAGTTCTTGGTCTCGCTCCGCAAGAGCAGCTGGTCGAGCCTCAGCAACTTCTTCGTGGCGCTGCTACTGATCGCTTACGCCGTGCCGCACCTCCCGGCGCCGCCGTCGCTCGCTTCCTGGCTGCTCTACCCGCTCTACCTGCTGTGCGGGGTGCTGATCATGTACAGCATCATGATCTCGCTGGCGGCCACCAGCATCTGGCTCGGCCGCAACCAGACGCTGTACGACTTCTGGTTCTACATCACCAACTTCAGCCGCTACCCGATGGAGATCTACCAGGGCAACGTGCTCGGCGACGGCCTGCGGCTCGGGTTCACCTACGTGCTGCCGATCTTGGTGGTGATCAACGTCCCGGCACGGGTGCTGGCGAAGCCGTTCACACCCGAGTACGCGGGCCTGGCGATCTTCGCGCTGGTCGCAACCGCGCTGGCGCTGGTGGGCAGCCGCTGGGTATTCCAGAAGGCGCTGGCGAGTTATCGCTCGGCGAGCTCGTGAGGAGGTCTCACGCAGCGACGCGGAGCAAACGGTAGCGCGACACCAGTCGGAGAGTGAATCAGAATTAATCTCACCTCTCGAATCGAGCGTCCACTGAGCCTGAAATTGCTTGACGCATCGCCTGTTCCCACTCGCCAGCAATCGCGGGATCAGCCGTTCCGCCTTCGGCACGCAGCAACATAGAACCGAGCAGCGTACCCAACTCATTACTCCGGGTAACGCGATAGATGCCTTCGAGAAAGGCAAAAGTAGAAAGGTAAGCTTGCTCGGGGGTTAGTTTGATCTCCTCCACCATATGCTCCTTCAGGCCGTTGTGTGATTCACTCCCCCGACTGACGTCTGGGGGCTCGCTGTTTCTTTTGGATTGCGATTTCTCGGCGTCTCCGCGTCTCTGCGGGAGACTTACGAAGAAGCCAGTTGGCGCAGCTCCCTTGGCAGCGGGAACGAGACGTTTTCCTCACGCACCAAGCGCGGCTCGATCTTCGCGTCGTAGTGTTCCTTGAGGTAGTCGAGCACCGCTTCGACGACCGTCTCGGGGGCGCTCGCGCCGGCCGTCACGAGGACCGTCTCGACGCCTTCGAACCACTCGGGCTTCAGGTCCTGGGGCCCGTCGATCAGGTAGGCCGCCACGCCGTGTTCTTTCGACAACTCGGCGAGGCGTTGGCTGTTGCTGCTGTTTTGGCTCCCTAGCACCAGCGTCAGGTCGGCGTCGGCCGAGAGTTTGGCGACCGCTTCCTGGCGGTTCTGCGTGGCGTAGCAGATGTCGCTTTTGGTGGGACCGGCGATCAGCGGGAAGCGTTCCCGGAGCCGGGCGATGATGCGGCTCGTGTCGTCGACGCTGAGCGTCGTCTGCGTTAGATACGCCATGTGCTCGGGGTGGGCGATTTCGAGGGCGTCGACGTCCTCCGGCGACTCGACCAGCAGGATCGCTTCGGGCGCCTCGCCCATGGTGCCGATCACCTCGTCGTGCCCCTCGTGGCCGATCAGCACGATGGTGCGGCCCTCTTTGGCGTACTTGATCGCCTCTAGATGGACCTTGGTCACCAGCGGGCAGGTGGCGTCGATCGCCCGCAGGTCGCGTTCTTTCGCCTTTTGGCGGACCTCCGGCGAGACCCCATGGGCGCTGAACAGCAGGGTCGAGCCGGTCGGCGCCTCCTCAAGCTCTTCGAGAAACACGACGCCGCGTTCTTGGAAGTGCTCGACGACGTGCCGGTTGTGGACGATCTCGTGGTAGACGTAGATCGGGGCGCCGAACGCCTTGAGCGCGAGCTCCAGCGAGTCGATCGCCATGTTGACGCCGGCGCAGAAACCGCGGGGGCTGGCGAGGAGAACTTGCATAGCAAAACGAGCGGACGGTAGGTGGGGAGGACGAAAGGCTCTCGGTAGAAAGCCTACCCTCCTCCCCACCTACCGTCCTACGGGCCGGCGGGATCACCGGGGCCGTTCATCGCGGTTTGGGCCGGCGGCCCTTCGGGCCTTTCGGGAACCGCTCGCGATGGCCTTTTACGAACTCGCGGAGCGAGTCGAGCGTGTCGCTATGCAGCGTCTCGAACGCCTCGGCGGGGAGGCGGATCGGGTGAAATTGGCCGAACGTGTCGACCGCGAAGACCTCGGAATTGGGGGCCTGGGTATTCATGGGAGCCTCTTCCCGTGAGCCCGGGGACGCGTGGCCGCTCGATCGTCGACCGCCCGCCCTGGTGCTTGCATTACGGAGGACACCGTAGGGGGGTTCTCCGGTTCGGGGCAGTTAGACGGATTGCCCGCCGTCCGCCGCCCCGCTAGCTGGCCAAGCGAATTCCGTTGCGATTTGTGACGGCTGAAAGAGAGACCCCTCCCTTAGCCCCTCCCCCCGTGGGGGAGGGGGACTTGGCGCCGCGAGCCGTGCCCCGCTTGTTGCCCTCCGGCAACGCGGCCCGCTTATCCGCTGTTGCCGCCAGGCATCACGCCGCCGTATCATCCTGCCCGCCCGGCAAAGTGGGCGTTTGTGTGCTGATCGGCTACCGGGCCAATTCGTTGCAGCCCAGCCGGCGGCGGGCCCGATGCAACGAACAGACTCATCGCGGAGTCGCTGCTATCACCAGCCCTTGGGCTGGCGCCGCAGCGGCTGCCACAAGGAGGCGGAGTCGCCGAACCCTGGCTGGGTTAGTCCGTAGGATACGGGCCCCTCATCCCAGCAAGTGCTGTTTCGGCGAACAGGTCAGACGGAACTGGCCGGGAGAGTCCCGCGGCGTTGTTAGCCCCCCAGGGGGCGTGCGCGTCGAAATCCAGTCCGATCCAACCCCGTCATCAGCAGAAGCCTCCCGCTAGCCCCCCGGCCCCGTTGGCCGATTCACGCTAGCCCAAGCCGCGTGCGAGGAGTTCCCCCCCGATGCAGATCCACGGCACGAACAACGTTCACGGCGCCCAGGCCCTCAACGGCCCCCATTTCCGCCGCCCCGCGGCCCCAGCGGAAGGCGCGACCCCGGCCCAGCCTGCCGACCAACTCGACATCTCCCCCGAGGCGTCCGAGGCGGCCCGCGTCTCGGAACTAGCCGACGCCCGCGCCGCCGAGCACGTAAAGGACGCCAACGGCGTCCGCACGGGCCTCGTCGATCGCCTCCGCAGCCAGATCGCCGCCGGCACCTACGAGTCGGCCGACAAGCTCGACGCCGCTCTGAACAGCCTCCTCGACGAGATCGGCTGAGAGTCGTCGAACATTATTGAACCACAAAGGAACGAAGGAACTTGCGGACGGTAGCGTCCCAGTCCTTCGTTCCTTTGTTGCTACGTGGTTCCCCTGCTAGAACCCGACCAATGACTTAGTTGTGAGTCGGGGGCGAACGGCCTAGAATCGTTATCCGCACCGCCTCTAGCCGCTCCGCCATGATCCAGGACACCTCGCAACTGACCGACGCGGCCGCCGATTTCTCGCTCGGCGAGGTCCGCGTCTCGCTCTCGCCGCAGGAGCGGTTCGAAGAGTACCTGCAAAGCAAGGGAAAACGGACCACCTCGCAGCGGCGCGTGCTGGTCGATCACGTCTTCGCCCGGCACGAGCACTTCGACGCCGACGAGCTGATTGACCAGCTCAACAAGAAGACCCGCGGCGACGACCGCGTCAGCCGGGCCACCGTCTATCGGGCGCTCGACGAGCTGGTCGAGGCGGGCCTGCTGCGGAAGATGTCGCTCGGCAGCCGCAGCGTCTACGAGCACGACTACGGGTACCCGCAGCACGACCACCTGCACTGCACGCAGTGCGACGACCTGATCGAGTTCCGCAGCGACGAGCTCCTGAAGCTCCGCGAAGCGGTCGCCCGCGAGCACGGCTTCCGCGTGACCGGCCACCGCCTGACGATCAGCGGCATCTGCCGTGCGTGCGCCGAGAAGCGCCACCGGCGGCCCTCGCCGCTTGATTTGATCTGAGTCGGGTCACTTCGATCTCGGACAGCGACGTGGAGTCGCTGTGGGCTCTCGCGCATCGACGAAATGGCTATTCGGCCAATCCGTTGATCGTCTTGTTTATGTAACCGATCTGGTCTTGCTGCGGGCCTCGGAATCGCTATCCAATTGCCCGCCCAAGCCGGCATCGAGGCCGGATGGGGTGTCCAACTGAACTCGACGCAAAAGCCTCTTTGCACGGATAGCAATGCTCAACTGGTTTAAGGCCGAACCGTCGTGTCCGGTCTCAGACACTGAAGCAGAGTGGATAAGCAGGCGATTCAACTGGCTGTTGGCGGAGCTAGGTCGCGACCGCCTAACGTCCGCCACTACCCTACTGCCAACAACGGACTTCTTTCCGTCAACTTACAAAGCAACCAAGGGCGAAATATCGCGGCTGCTTAAATTGCTCGCCGAGCACATGGGGATAAATCCGTCAAAAGTCGAGTTGGCTTTCTATCGCGACGCCGAATCTCGTACAAGCGGTCTGTACACCGCAGAGGAGGGCCGTTTCACGGTGTGGATCGAGTTGGCGGGATTGAATGATCCGTTAGGTGTCGTAGCGACACTTGCGCACGAACTCGGTCACGTCATCTTGCTTGGCGAGAATCGCATCAACCCCGACGAAGACGACCACGAGCCCCTTACCGACCTCTTAACCGTTTTCCTCGGTTTAGGTTTGCTCACAGCGAACTACGCGGTTGTCGAAGCCAATTGGATTCAAGGCAGTTACTCTGGCTGGTCGGTTGGCCAACGAGGCTACCTCTCGCTGAGAGCGTACGGCTACGCGTTGAGCCACTACGCCATCGCGAGGTCAGAACTTTCTCCGGCTTGGTTGCGATACTTGCGACCGGATGTTCGTTCCGCTTGCAAACAAGGGATCGCCTATTTGAATCACGTGAGAAGTCTATCGGCGGCGTAGACTGACGCACTCCTTACAGGTGTTACAGGTGATCACTCTGGCATGAGACCGCTCTAAACGCCCGCCCCTTCATACGTCCGCGCCGCGCCGTTGCCGCTCGCCGCGTCGGACAGCGCGATCTGGTACAGCCGCTGGCCCTCGGCTGTTGGGTAGTCGCTCGTTACGCACGCTTGGCAGAGGTCGCCGGCGGGCTTCTTGATCGCGCGGGCGATTGACTCGACCGGCAGATAACGCAGCGAGTCGGCGCCGAGCTCTTCCGCCATCGCGGCGTAGGCCGACTCTAGGTCTTGGTTCTCGGCGAGGAACCGCGGCGCGAAGAGCTCGCCGACTGTCGACATGTCGATGCCGTAGAAACACGGGGCGACGATTGGCGGGCAGGCGACACGGACGTGGATCTCACGCACCCGGCCGACGTCCCGCAGGCGGCCGATCAGGGCCCGCATCGTCGTAGAGCGGACAATCGAGTCCTCCACCAGCAGCACCTTCTTGCCCTCCAGCACCTGGCGGAGCGGCGTGTACTTGCTGGTGACTTTGGCGAGGCGGGCGTCGCCTCCTTCGATGAAGGTGCGGCCCGAGTAGCGGTTGCGCATCAGCCCCTCGACGCTCGGGATGCCGAGCTTGTACGCCATCGCGTCGGCCGCCGCCTTCGACGTGTCGGGCACGGGGACGACGACGGTGTCGGCGTCGAGCTCGAGCGTCTCGTTCGCGGCGAGTTCTTCGCCGAGCGCCTTGCGGGCCAGGTAGACGCTGCGGTCGTCGAGCGTGCTGGCGACATTCGCGAAGTAGACCCACTCGAAGAAGCAGTGGGCCGTCCGCGGCGACGGGGCGTAGCGCTCGACCTTCATCTGGCCGTCGACGATCGTGACCGCCTCGCCGGCGCCGAGGGCGTGGATGTTCTCCGGCTCGAAGCCGAGGTTCAGCAGGGCGACGCTCTCGCTCGCCGCGGCGAACAGGTTGTCTTGCAGGCCGTACGAGACCGGCTTGAGGCCGATCGGGTCGCGGGCGACGAGCATCTCGCCCTGGGCGTTCAGCAGCGCGATGCTGTAGGCGCCGTCGAGCCGCTCGCCGACGCCGCGCATCACGTCGATCAATGAAGGCTGCGGCGCGCCGGGCGGCAGGTGCTCGCTGGAGCGTTGCCGAGCCAGCTCGTGCATCAGGATCTCGGTGTCGCTCTTCAGGGCGACGTGGTGCTCGTCCGTGGCGAGGATCTCGTCGCGGAGCGTCCCGTAGTTCGCGAGCTGCCCATTGAAGCCGAACGCGAACCACTTCCGCTTCTGCAGGTGGCGGTGCTCGAACGGCTGGGCGAAGTTCAGGTCTTCCTTGCCACAGGTGGCGTAGCGGACGTGGCCGATCGCCGCCCGCCCGGCGTAGCGGGTCATCAGGGCCTCGGCCTTGCCGCGGTGGCTGAGCCGGAACGCCTCGCTGACGCCGCCGAGCTCTTTGTAGGTCTCTAGCAACAGATCGCGGCCCGGCGCCCAGGTCGTCATGCCGGTGGAGAGCTGCCCGCGGTTTTGAATGTCCAGCAGCATGCGGGGCATCAGCCGAGACGCCTCTTCCGGCCCCTGGGGGGGGCACAACGGGCTCGTCGCGCCCGGCAGGTGGTACAGCGCGGCGATGCCGCACTCGTGCCGGGGAGAGTCGTCGCTACCGTCGTCGATCGGGGAATTGACGGACGAATCGCGTTGACCGCGGGGGTCGAGGGGCATCAGAAGCAGCCGCGTCAGCGGCCCGGCGAGGGTGGCGGCGGGTCGCCGCGGCATGGTGATGCCTGTATTCTAGGGGTCCCCCACGGGGAGGCTCAACCTGCAACCGCCCCCTGCCGGTTTGCGAAGCGTTGCAGTAAGCCCCCTGACCCCATCTCCCCCCGAGGCCTGCCCCCCTATGCGCTCCCGCCGCCCCGCCGCTTTTACGCTCGTCGAACTGCTGGTCGTCATCGCGATTATCGGCATCCTGGTCGCCCTGCTGCTGCCAGCGGTGCAGGCGGCTCGCGAAGCGGCCCGGCGGACCGAGTGCAAGAGCCGGCTGCGGAACCAGTCGATCGCCCTGCAGACGTTCCACGACTCGAAGGGGCACTTCCCCCCCGGCCGGGCCGGTTCGCCACGCTACCCCCAGGGGACCGAGCAGCACTCCGTTTCTTGGGCGTTCTTCTTGACCCCCTTTATCGAAGAGCAAGCGCTCTGGGACACGTGGGACCCGACCGCACGGGTCGACTCCGACACGAACGCGCGGGCGATGCGGACCCCGATGGCGCTGTTCTACTGCCCGTCACGCCGCGAGCCGGCCGCCGACCGCGACTTCGATAACAACAATCTGCCAGCCGTCGTCATGGAAGCGGCCGCCGGCGGTGACTTCGCCGCCAACGCCGGCCTCAGCACCCGCAACGGCATGGGGTCATTCAACCAGACGACGTTCGACCCCGAGACCTTCGGGCCAATGTACACCAACTCGGAGATCGCCGCCCGCCGGGTGACCGACGGGCTGTCGAAGACCTTCGCCATCGGTGAGAAGTACATGCCGCCGCCGCTCGCCGACGCCGCGCCCGGGACCGAGGACTTCCGTCGGGGCGACACGGCGTTCTTCGCCGGCGACAACCGCCACGGGGCCGTCCGCCGCAGCTCGGCCGGGTTCCCCAAGGAGCGCGGCTACTTCAGCAGCGCCGACGACGACCGCGACCAACGCAACCGCGGCGCGTTCGGCAGCGAGCACAGCGGGCTGTCGCACTTCGGCTTCCTCGACGGCAGCGTCCGCGCGATCCCGCACGACATCGACCAAGAGGTCTTCGATAGCATGGCGGCAATCGGCGACGGCGGAACGATCCCCGATGAGGCGTTCGACGACTAAGCGCCGGCTTCTATCGAGTTGATCCCGGTGCGAGGACGCGGGCGCAAGTCATCTACTGGTGACCCACGCCTATCCGCTTGATCCGCGTTGCTCCTCGCCCGGTTCTTCTCCCGACGTCGCCGCCCCCGCCACTTGCGTGTCGTCGGGGAGCGGCAGCAGGTAGCGTCGCATCCCTTCGAGCGTCCGCGGGCCGATGCCGTTGACGCGACGCAGGTCGTCGGCGGTGCGGAAGTCCCCCTCCACGCCGCGCGAGGCGACGATCCGTTTGGCGAGCGTCGGGCCGATGCCGGGCAGCTGCGCCAGCTCGGGCCAGTCGGCCCGATTCACATCGACGAGGAACCGGTAGTCGAGCGGCGCCGCCGCGTCGATGTCGACTAAACCACCGCGCAGTCCCCCGGCCCGCACCCACCAGAGGGTGGCGCCGAGAATCGCCACGCC
This sequence comes from Botrimarina colliarenosi, assembly GCF_007859955.1. Classification (GTDB taxonomy): domain Bacteria; phylum Planctomycetota; class Planctomycetia; order Pirellulales; family Lacipirellulaceae; genus Botrimarina; species Botrimarina colliarenosi. Next base: position 535,461 of record NZ_SJPR01000003.1, on the reverse strand, counting down.
CGTAAGCGTCGCGATGACGGCTTGATCGGCGCGGCGGATAAGCGGGGTCGGCACCGCATCAGGTTAACCACCCTGCTCGGGGTGAACCACCAAGCCGCCCCGGAGGATCCGAGAGTGAGCGGAACGGCGCTAGCCGCCGGTGATCGATGAGTCGGGCCGATCAACCCGAGTACCGGCGGCTAGCGCCGTGCCGCTCAGTTGACCACTTTCAGCGTAGCCCGAAGCACTCGATCTCGAGCGGGGCCAACTCGTTGACGACCTCGGCGGGCGTCGCAGGACGCCGCATCGGGTCCTTCGACAACAGACGGTGCACCAGCGAGGCGACCGGCTTGGGCGTCCCCGGCGCCACGGTCCGCAGGCACTCGGGCCGCTCGGTGCGGTGCTGCTGAATCAACGCGGCAGGCGTCTGGCCATCGTGCGGCGGCCGGCCGGTGATGAGTTCGTAGAGCGTCGCCCCGAGGCTGTAGAGGTCGCTGCGGACGTCAACCGTCGTGGCGGACGTAACGCGTTCCGGCGCCAAGTAGCGCAGCGTGCCGACAACGGGCCGTTCGGCCCAGCCTCGGGCGTCGCGGGGCGTTTCGCAGAAGCCGAGGTCGAGCAGTGTCGTGTGGCCGTCGGCGCCGACCATCAGGTTGGCCGGCTTCACGTCGCCGTGCGTCATGCCGACCGACTGCCAGATGGCGTCGAGGCCCTGGGCCGCTTGGCGAGCGATCCACAACGCGGCCGACAGCGCCGGCTTGTGGCCCGTAGCGAGCAGCTGAGCGGCCGTCTGGCCCTCTAGCATCGGCATGACGGTGTAATGCGGCGGCGCGGCGACGCCCGCCGATAGCACCGACACCACGTGCGGGCTGTTCACCCGCTGGCCGACCCACGCCTCGCGGCGCTGCATCTCGATCGCGGTGGGGTCGTTCCACCACTCGCGGCGCAATGACTTGATCGCGTAGGCCGCCGGGGCGCTCTCGGCTTCGGCGGGGCGGGCCAGATAGACGCGGGTCATCGACCCTTCGCCAAGCGTCCTCAGCAGCTGCCACGGGCCCAAGCGGCCCAGCACCTTGCGCGGCGGCTTCTGCTTCAGCCCTAGCCGGGGCAGCGCGGCAGCGGTGACCTGGTCGGTTGTCGTCATAACGCTCTACACGACTCGCAAAGAAAAGCGGCCGCGTCCCCCCCGGGATGTGTGACCGTAGCGTTATGGTCGGCTAGAACGGCCGGCAAAGTTGAGCGGGACAACGCGCTGCGTACGAACCGCGACCGTCGGGGAGTCGCCCAACGGCTTGCCCAGCAGACGGCTCGTCCCCGGGTTTACCCGCCTAAAACGCGGTTCCAGACGCTCCGCGCCGCCGCTTCGTCGTCGACGCCGCTAATAATGGCGCGGCCATCGGCGAAGAGTGTCACCTCGTGGCCGTCGTAGTTCAGACGCAGCAAGTGAGCGTTCCCTGCTACCACGCCTAGCGGCGCCAGCTTCGCCCGCATCACGGCAAGATCAACCGGCGGCGACCCTTCCGGAGGACTGATCTGCACGGCGCCGCGGCCGCAGAGGACGACCGCCCGGCTGCCGCGTCGGCCCTCGAGCCAATCAAACTGTCGCTGGCCACAGCAGCGACAAGACGGGTCGCGCGGCACCGCTAAGCGACGCCAGCGGCCCGCCCACAGATCGACAACCGTGAGGCCGTGGGCGATGGCGTCCCCCGCGCCGGCTAGCAGCTTGATCGCCTCCATCGCCTGCAGCGACGCGACGACGTTGACCGCGGGGCCGAGCACCCCGGCCGAGTCGCACGTCTCGGTCTCGCCGGCGGCGGGTGGCTCCGGCAGCAGGCACGCCAAGCACGCTGATGAGCCCGGGACGATCGGCATGACGCGTCCCTCGGCGCCGATCACCCCGCCGTAAACCCATGGGACCCCTTCGCGGACCGCGTAGTCGTTGAGCAGGAGCCGCGTCTCGAAGTTGTCCGTGCCGTCGAGCAGCAGGTCGCAGCCCGCGGCGAGGCTGGGCAGGTTCGCCGCCGTCACGTCGGCGACGAGGGGCTCGACCTCGACCGTCGAATTGGCGGCGCGGAGGTGGTTCGCTGCGGCGACCGCCTTTGGCAAGCCTTCGGCGATGTCGTTCTCGTCGAAGAGAACCTGCCGCTGCAGATTCGAGACTTCCAAGAAATCACGATCGACGACCGTAAGCTTGCCGACGCCGGCGCGGACCAGCGTACTGGCGATCACCGAGCCGAGGGCGCCGCAGCCGCAGAGGAGCACGCTACTCGTTGCGAGCCTCGCCTGGCCCGCTTCTCCCAAAGGGGCGAAACGCGTCTGTTTGGCGTAGCGAGCGTAGGGGTCTTTGGGGGGCATGGCTGGTTGGTGGTTCACTCCGGGAGCTGACGCTTCCCGGCTCGCTGCAACTCGGCTATCGAGCCGGGAAGCGTCAGCTCCCGGAGGTGCGTCACACCTCGTCCTCCTCCAACTCTTCTTCCTCCGCCTCGAGCGCAGCGATCGCCGCGTCGCGCCGTGCGAGCGCCTCGGCGAGCACACGGCCGGTCGCCGACTCCGCGCACTGGGCCACCGACTCCGGCGTCCCTTGCGCGACGACACGGCCGCCATCCGCCGCGGCGCCGGGGCCGAGGTCGATAAGCCAGTCGGCGGCCATCATCATCGGCACGTTGTGCTCGATCACGATGAGCGAGTGCCCGACATCGACCAGGGCGTTGAAGCAATCCACGAGTTGCTCCACATCCGAGAAGTGCAGTCCGGTCGTTGGCTCGTCGAGCAAGAACAGCGTGCGACCGGCCGACTTGGTCGCCAGCCGCCCGGCCAGCTTGAGCCGCTGCGCTTCGCCGCCCGACAGGGTGCTCGCCGGCTGACCGAGCTGCAGGTAATCGAGGCCCACATCAATCAGCGGCCGCAGGCGTTGCTGGATCTTGGTCTCGCCGCGGAAGAAACGGATCGCTTCGTGGACCGTCATCTGCAGGACTTCGGCGATATCGCGATCGCGATAATGCACGTCGAGGACCTCGTCGCGATAGCGTCGGCCGTCGCACTCGCGGCAGCGCATCGTGATGTCCGCGAGGAACTGCATATCGACTTCGACATGGCCCGCCCCCTGACACGCCTCGCAGCGGCCGCCATCGACGTTGAAGCTGAAGTGACTCGCCGTGTAGCCACGGGCCTTGGCGTCGGGCAGATCGGCGAAGAGCGCCCGGATCGGGTCCATCGCCTTCACGTAAGTGACGGGGTTCGAGCGCGGCGAGCGGCTGATCGGCGACTGGTCGACGAACACGACGTCGTCGAGCTGCTTCCAGCCCAGCAAGTCGACGTACGGCAGCGGCCGGTCGGCCTCGTGCCTCGCCTCGGCCGACCCATTGCCGTCGTGCAGCCGGTCGTTGAGGGCGGGGAACAGCGTCCGCCGCACGAGGCTACTCTTACCGGCGCCGCTGACGCCCGTCATGACGGTCAGAACCCCGAGCGGGAATTCGACGTCGAGGCCCGCGTTGCCGGCGTCTGCCCTGCCCTCTCCGCCCAGATTGGCCCCAGTGGCGCCGAGGAGCGTTAGCTTCCCTTGCTGCGGGGACCGACGGTTCTCGGCGGTCCGGTAAACCATCCGCCGACCCGAGAGCCAATCGCCGGTGCGGCTCTGTTTCTCGTTGACGAGCTGGTCGGGCGGGCCCTCGAAGACAATCTCGCCCCCTTCGACACCGGCGAGCGGGCCGAACTCAACGGCATGGTCCGCCGCACGGATCGCCTCTTCCTCATGCTCGACAACAATCACGGTGTTGCCGCGATCACGCAACCGCCGCAGCGCCCCCACGAGCGGCGCCACATCGACCGGGTGCAGCCCGGTCGAGGGCTCGTCGAGGACGTAGAGCATATCGACGAGATTCGAGCCGAGCGTCGCCGTCATCGCGACGCGCTGTGCTTCGCCGGTGCTGAGGGTGCGGAGCGTGCGGTCGAGCGTCAGGTAGCCGACGCCGACCTCCGCCAGGTAGTTGAGCCGGGCCGTCACGTCGGTGAGCACCGCGCGGGCGATTTCGGCGTCCGCTCCTTCGAGCGGTAGCGCCTCGAACCAACGGACCGCATCGCGGACTTCCAAACGGCACAGCTCGGCAAAGTGCTTTCCCCCGACGCGGACGGCGAGCGCCTCGGGCCGCAACCGATCGCCGCCGCACGCGGGGCACGGCCGGTACGACCGCCAGCGGCTGAGAAACACCCGTAGGTGCATCTTGTACTTGCGTCGCTCGAGCCACTGGATGAAGCCGTTGAGCCCCCCGAAGTCGCGCTCGGGGACCCCTTCGATCACCATCCGCACCACTTCGGGCGGAAGCTCGGCGTAGGGGGCGTCGACGTCGATCCCGTAGTCGGGCGCCAGCTCCAGTAGCTCCTTTAGCTCATGCTCATAGGCCGGCGTCCGCCATGGCGCCACCGCGCCCTGCTTGAGCGACAACGACTTGTCGGGGACGACTAAGTCCATGTCGGTCTCGACAACGCTGCCGAAACCCTCGCACTCGGGGCACGCGCCGAGGGGACTGTTGAAGTTGAATAGCGGCGGTTCGGGCGCCGCGAACTCGCGCGCACAGCCGTTACACCGCAAGCGAGTGTCGAAAGAGCGGGTGCGGGGGACGGGGGGCGGGGGGACTGGCGAGCCGGAAGCGTCAGCGCCCGGAGTGACCACAACGCACGCCCCTTCCCCTCCCGCAATCGCCGTCTCAACCGACTCGCCGAGTCGATCGGCGTCGACGCGCCCGCCAACAAATCGATCCACGACGACGGTGATCCTCTCCGGGACCGTGGCGCCGTGGGCGAGGTCGGCCAACGCGACGACCTCGTCGCCGACCAGCGCGCGGACGTAGCCCGCCTCGATCAGTTCCGCGACCCGCGCCGCCGGCTGCTCGCCGAGCGGCGCTTCGAAGCCGAGCATCGCCCGCTCGCCCTCGGCGAGGCCGCGGAGCGCGTCGACGATCGTATCGACCGTGTCCCGACGCACCTCGATCTGACACTCCGGGCAGACGATCATGCCGACGCGTGCGAACAGCACCCGCAGGTGGTCGGCTACCTCCGTCGCCGTGGCGACCGTCGCCCGGTTTGAACGTGACCCGCTCGCCCGCGTGACGGCGATCGCCGGCGGCAGGCCGTCGATCCGCTCGCAGTCGGGCTTGTCGAGCTGCTCGAGGAACTGCCGCGTGTAGGCGCTAAAGCTCTCGATGTAGCGGCGCTGCCCCTCGGCGTAGAGGGTGTCGATCGCCATCGACGTCTTGCCACTGCCCGAGGCGCCGCAGAAGACAATGAGCGAGTTCCGCGGCAGGTCGAGATCGACGTCCTTCAGATTGTGGGTGCGGGCGCCCTGAACGCGGATCACGCTGGTCGCGGTTTCGGCAGGTTCGGGGGCGATCGACATAGCGGGCGTGGCTGTCCTGGAGGCAGTCCCGTACGATACCCGGCGGCCAAGCAACCCGCCACCACCGTCGTTTTCTGCCGCCGATAGACGCGGAATTACGCCGATATGGTTTGGCAGGCCCGGCCCGAATCGCTAGACAGCATCCGTGTTCATCCGCGTTAATCGGCGGTAAATAAGAAGTGGAAGATTTTGAACAGCTCCGCCGCGCGATCCGCGAGCACGACCGGCGGTACTACGTCGAGGCGGCGCCGACGATTTCCGATCGGGAGTACGACGCGCTGCTGGAGCGGCTGCGCGCACTAGAAGCAGAGCATCCCGACCAAGTCACGGCCGATAGCCCTACCCAGCGGGTTGGGGGCGAGCCGATCACCGGCTTCCGCACCGTCGACCACGCCCGGCGGATGTACTCGATCGACAACTCGTACGACGAGGAAGAGCTCACCCGCTGGGCGCAGCGCTGCTTCGAAGCGATCGACCCCGAACTGTTGCGAATCAACGAGCGACTAGCCGAGCTTGACGACCGCGAGTCACAACTCAAGGGCAAACGCGATGCGGAATCGAAAGCGAGTCGTGAAGCATTGGTGAGCGAACGAGCGGCGCTTCTGCAAGACCGCCTCAACTGCCTCAGTGTCGCGGCGTCCGAAGGCTATCCCCTCCCCGGCGGCTATGTCGCCGAACCGAAGGTCGACGGCGTCGCGGCTAGCCTCCGTTACGAACGGGGCGCCCTCGTCCAAGGACTCACCCGCGGCGATGGCTACCGCGGCGACGACATTACGCACAACCTGCGGACACTGCGGAGCGTGCCGCTGGTGCTTGAAGGCGACGCGCCGGAAATCTTCGAGGTCCGGGGCGAGGTGTACATGCCGCGGGAAGAGTTTGACCGGGTCAACCGCGAGCAGGTCGCCGCCGGCGTCGAGCCGTTCGTCAACCCGCGCAACGCCACCGCCGGCACGCTCAAGCAGCTCGACCCCAAGAACGTCGAGGGACGCGGCCTCCGGCTGGTGGTCCACGGCGCCGGCGAACGGTCGGACGATCTGGTGCTCACGTCGCACGTCGAGTTGGTCAACGCCGCGGCGAGCTACGGCTTGGTGACGAGCCCCCTGTCACGCCCGTGCGACACCATCAAAGAAGTGGTCGAGTACGTCGATTGGTTCGAAAAGGAGAAGGCGTCGCTTCCTTACAACGTCGATGGCGTCGTCGTGACCGTGAACCGCTTCGATCTGCAAGAACGGCTCGGCTACACCAGCAAGTTCCCCCGTTGGCGGCTCGCCTACAAGTACGCCACCGAGCAAGCCGCAACCGAGCTGCTCGATATCGAGTGGCAGATGGGGAAGACCGGCAAGCTCACCCCGCGGGCGAAGATGGCGCCGGTCTTCGTCGCCGAAACCACCGTGCAGCACGCGACGCTGCACAACGTCGGCGAACTGCGGCGCAAGGACGTGCGGATCGGCGACACCGTCATCATCGAGAAGGCGGGCGAGATCATCCCGCAGGTCGTCCGGGTGCTCGACCCGGAACGCGCCGACCGGGGCCAACCCGTCGAACTGCCGACCGTTTGCCCTTCGTGCGGCGCTGCGCTGGTCATGGAGTACGACCAACGCCGGCAGAACGACCTCGCCCAGTGGTCAAAGCGCGTCGAGCGCGAGAAGCAGCTCGCCGCCAAGCAGAGTCGCGAACCTGAGCCAATCCCCGAACCGCCGCCGCTCACCGAACTCGACGAGTCGGGCCGCTACTGCCCCAACCCCGCCTGCCCCGCCCAACTAAAAGAGCGGCTCTGGCACTTCGCCAGCCGTGGTCAGATGGACGTCGATGGCCTCGGCGAAAAGGTCATTGAGCAACTGTTGGCGGCGGACCTCGTCGGCGGCTACGGCGACCTTTACCGGCTCCACACCAAGCGCGAGGCCTTGCTCGCCCTGGAGCGGATGGGTGAGAAGAAGGCCGACAACCTGCTCGCCGGCATCGAGGCGTCGAAGACCCGCGGTCTGACGCGGGTGCTGGCGGCGCTCGGCATCCGCCATGTCGGCTCGACCGCGTCGCGCATCCTGGCCGAACAGTATGGCTCGATCGACGCCCTCACCGCAGCAAGCATCGCTGAGTTGGAATCGTTCCAGATCGACGGCGCCGAGTCGGGCATCGGGCCCGAGATCGCCCGCTCGCTCTACGAGTATCTGCACAGCGACCTGGGGCAAGCGATCCTCGCCGACCTGCGGGCCGAAGGGGTCGAGCTGACCGAGGAGCAACCCGCCCCCGCGGCGACCGAGGGCCCCCTCGTGGGCAGGACGCTCGTCGTCACCGGGACGCTGGAACGGCATAGCCGCAACGAGGCCCACGACCTCATCGCTAAGGCGGGGGGCAAGGCGGCCAGCAGCGTCAGCGCCGCTACCGACTACCTCGTCGCCGGCGAGAAGGCGGGCAGCAAACTCGACAAGGCCCAGAAGCTGGGGGTTACCGTCCTCAGCGAAGAAGCGTTCGAGCAACTTCTGGGGCTATCAAAGTTAGCCGCCGATGAACGCAGATAGACGCGGATGTTCAAATCTGTAGGAGGCGTCTCCAGACGCCGATTACGCACACCACGCCGTTCTGCTGTGGATACCGTCATCGGCGTCGGAGACGCCTCCTACAAATCGACTTACCAGTGTCCATCTGTGGTTCCCCGCTCTGAGTGATAGGTAATGACAGCGAACTTTCAAACCGTTGAGTGGGACGAAGCCCTGATTCAAGATTGCCGCGAATTGGTGCGGCTCGCCCTGCGGGAGGACCTCGGCGACGCCGGTGACGTCACCAGCCTCGCGGTTGTCGGCGCCGAGCGGCGGGGCAAGGCGGCGGTCGTCTCGCGGCAGCGCGGCGTTCTGGCCGGCGGGCGCGTGGCGACGATCGTCCTGGAAGAGGCGGGCGCCGACGCCTCGTGGCAGCCCACGCTCGACGACGGCGACACGCTGGAGCCGGGCTCCGTGGTTGGGACGCTCGAAGGCGCCGCCCGCGATCTGCTGCGCTGCGAACGGGTGACGCTTAACCTCATGAGCCGGCTTTGCGGGGTCGCGACGCTCACTCGCCGCTATGTCGAGGCGGTCGGCCCCTCGCGGGCGGCGGTCTACGACACCCGCAAGACCACGCCCGGCTGGCGTCGGCTCGAAAAGCATGCCGTCCATTGCGGCGGCGGACACAACCATCGCACCGGGCTCTTCGACGCGGTGATGATCAAGGACAATCACCTCGCGCTGGCGGATCAAGCGGGGATGACACCCGCGGAGGCGGTCCGGCGCGCCCGAGAGCAGCAGCCGGGGCGGGTCATCGAAGTCGAGGTCGATTCGCTCGACCAGCTGAGCGGGGTCCTCCCGGCCGGCCCCGACATCGTGTTGCTCGACAATATGACGCTGGATCAACTGCGCGAGGCGGTCGCCGTGCGTAACGCTGGGGCGCCGGGAGTCGTCCTGGAAGCCTCGGGCGGGGTGCGGCTCGACACCATCGGCGCCATCGCGACAACCGGCGTCGATCGGATCAGCGTCGGGGCTCTAACCCACTCCGCCATCGGGCTCGATCTCGGCCTCGATTGGCTCTGAAGACCGCCGAGGGGTCCTCCAGAGGGGGGCCGTCCGCGAAACCGCCCCGGAATCTCAACCCAGGCGGAAAAGTCGTTGACAATCGTTCGGGTCTATCTATTCTGAAGGAGTGCCTGCGGTAAACCCGCAGCCACCTGTGTAAATAGGTCCCCCACCAAGTTATCTGGAGTCGTCCTCGTGAGTGTCAATTCGGCGGCGGCGGAGCGATCCGTCGTGCAGCTTCTGGCATTCTTAGGTCGGCCTTCAGCCCTTCTTGCCCGCTTCTAACGGGCTTCGTGGGAAGAAAGCCGCCCTCCTCTTCGCCGCATGCGATTGCATGCCCAGCGAGTTGACGCCCCGGGGCTAAGCGACTTTCGAATCCGCTGCAAAGACCCGCTCGTGGTGCGCGCTCAACGGGGCTCAATCGCCCCGCTTGGACGCCTCACCGCCGAGCGCGAGGCGTTCGCGTCCGCCCCCGTGGGGCGTAGGCACGCCAAGGTCCCTCCGCCGGATCCTCTAGTTAGGCGTCTCGCCCGCGATCGCCGGCGGCCAAGTGGGGTTCTCCCTCACTTCCTAGGCCTCACCGCTCTGGATCGTCGCCCGGCCCCGTCGCAATCGCGCGACGCCTAATGGCACGCACCACGACGCTCTGCTGATTGCGCTTAGAAGTCCGCTTGTTTGATTGCTTCCCCTTGATTCCCACCTGCCCTCAGCTGGTTGATCCAGCGAGGGTCCCTTAGAGGCGCCCAAAGAAGATGATCCCTTACAAGACGCTCACGAATCGGATGCTCGCCATCGCGGCGGCGTTCGCCCTGACGACCGCAGCCAGTGCGGCCACGATCAATTTCAGCAGCCTCGAGACGGTCCTCGCCGCCCCGACGGACATGAACTCGAAGATGACCGCGTTGTGGACCGGTTGGTCTACCCAGGTCTACGAGTACAACATGCCCTTCATCCAGCTCGGCAACGAATCCGATGCGCCGTTCGCGATCGACGAGTTCCGGATGTCGATCGGCGACACGAACTACGGGTTCTCCAACGTCTTCTTCCGCAAGGAAGAAACGAACTCCTATCCGTACCCCGCCAACGGCGAGTACGCGATCACCGGGTTCTCGACACCCGATATCGAATTCGATACGCGGCTTGAAGAGGGTGGCGACGTGCTCGTCGTCGACTTCGGCGCCCGTGGCGGCCTGAAGCCGGGCGAAGTGGTTCGGTTCCAGGTCGATATCGACCGGGACGACGACAACGGCGGCATGATGAGGTTCGCCGACTACACCTCGGTGTTCTTCACTCCCAACGGCGGGGCCGACACCACCGGCAACTCGGAACTCAGCTTGACCTACATCGGCACCAACCAGACCACGAACGTGACGCTGCCGAACTACCCGGTCTCGGCGGCTGTCGCCGGCTACCTGCAGACGCCACGCCCTTACGCAGTGATGCAGCCGATTGACGTCTACCCCGACACCCCGTTCGGATTCGAAGAAATCCCCGAACCGACGACGGCCCTGATGGCCGCCTTGGGCCTTGTGACCATCGCGTCGCGGCGTCGCGGCTGAGAGTCGCTTCCCCGCCGGTCTTTGGGCCCCTCGTGTGGGTGGCTTGGGCGCCTCCGCACCATCGTCCGAAGGACCGTCGATTGAGGCAGACAGCGACTGCGTTTTTACCTCAAGAGCCCCCTCCCAACGCGGGAGGGGGCTTTTTTCGTTTAGCGAGGTGGGAACCGAAACCCGGACTCTGGAGGTTGGACTTCCTCTCCTTTGTATGGGGAACGGGGACCCTCCCATGTCTCGCGACGGGGGAGGATCGGGGATTGCGAGGCGCCTCTTGAGGTCACCCGAGAAACTGTCCGGTCTGGGCGGCCCCTGACGCTGGCGCCGTTAAAGTCGGTTGTTCTGACGGCGCCGATCACGCCTGATCTTCCAGAAAAGCATGCAAGACCGGTTGCGTCGCATCCGATCCTTGGGAAGGAGTTGGCGATCATGAGGGCGAGGTCCAAACGGGAGCGTTGCGTAACGCCCCGTCGCGGCTGGTTCTGGCAGACCTAGGCCAAGAACGAGACGCGAACCGCCGCCGTCGCCAAGCGGAAACACCCAGGGGGGGGATGACAGGATGTCTATTTTCTTGCGCGGAGCGTGCGCGCTCCTCTTGGCTGCTGGCGCCGCCAGTAGCCTCAACGCCCAGACGACCGATCGGGGCGCCGTTGCGGCGACGTTCGAAGGGAGCGATCTACTCACCAACCCAATCCAGCAGACCAGCTGCGACTGCGGCTCGATGGATTGCGGCGATTGCGGCGAAGTCTGCGACCTCGGCTGCGCCCCATGCGGAATGGGTCCCTGCGGCCAAGTGTTCGTGGGCGGCGAGTATCTGAGTGTCCGCACTCAGTTCAGCGAGGCGACGGCCTACCGCGAGATCAGCGTTACGGATGATCTTGAGACCTTCCATCAGTTCAACATGAACTATGGCGACTCTTACCGTCTCTTCGCCGGCTACCGTCTTTGTGACTGCGGCAGCGAGATCCGCTTCACCTACACCAATTTCAACAGCGGCGGCGGCTTCGCGTCGGGCCCCAACGCCAACGACGCCGATAGCACGCTGTACGGCCCCTACGAGGCCGCCCTCGGCGACGGTGACGAGTTGGTCGGCTACGCGGACGTCAACATCAAGAACTACGACATTGGTTTCTCGAAGACGATCCCGCTAGGCTGCCCGCTCGGCTCACCGTGCGGTGACTGCGGCGATTGCTGTGACCCGTGCTGCGGCCCCGTCTGCCCAGCTTGGGACATCACTTGGGGCGGCGGCATCCGAATCGCCAACGTCGATAGCTCACTCGGCTATCAGACGGTTCGCGACCCCATCAACACGGCCCCCGACCGCTCGGCGGTCAGCTCGGTCGATTTCGACGGCGTTGGTCTGCGGTTCGGCATGACAGGCCGTCGCTACATTGGCCGGAGCGGCATGCTCAGCGCCTACATCAAGGGCGACATCTCACTGCTCTTGGGCGACGTGAAGTACGGCGTTGCGGGCGGCCCCGGGTTCACCGACGTTTCGCTCACTACCACCCAAGTGATCCCGGTCACCGAGATCGAGGCGGGCCTCACCGGTTACATCACCCAGAACATCTCGGTCTCGGGTGGTTACCTGCTGTCGGCCTGGCATGATCTTGGCCACCGCGCGGAGTACAACACCGCCGTAACCCCCAGCCAGATCTACTCGATGGACGATGCGAACATGATGACGCTGGACGGCTTCTTCCTGCGTGCGACCGCCGCCTATTGATGTCGTCCGCCCCGACGGGGGCAGGCGTCACGCGGAAGCGGATCGGTTCATGACAAAAAGGCCCGCGTCGGGTTCTCCCGACGCGGGCCTTTATTTTCGTTGTGCTCAAACGCTCCACGAATGCCAAACGGCGAGGTCCCAAAGGTCCTCCAAGCCGGATTGGCCTCCCGTGATCAGCGGGGGGCGAGGCGATCACGGCGGGCGCGACGCTGGGCCCGGATCTTGGCGCGACGCTTGGTGGCGCTGGGCTTCTCGTAGAACTCCCGGATCCGCATCTCCTTCTTGATACCGCTCCGCTCGACCAGCTTGCGGAAGCGCCGCACGGCTTCTTGCGCCGTCTCTTTGTCGCGAAGGGTCAGCTTAACCACGTTGTCGCTAGCTCCGGTAACGCTCGGCGGTCGGCGTCTGGGCCGGTCCGCCTTCGGGGATGGGTGTGCTCTATCTTAGGGCGGAGGCCAGTGGGCAATCCGCAGACCCGAAAGAATAACGCTTCTCGGGCGGCGATGCTACCCGTTTTCGCCGGCGGGGGCTTGAGCGGGCCTCCCGCGGCCCGTCACCCGCAAAAACCGCCCAAATCGCCCGGTTTCAGCCGCCGGCACGACCCACGCCTCCGGCGAAAAGAGGCGGCAATCCGTGAGCAGCCCCACTGGTCGCCACCCCCTCGGCGGTCCGATCTCCACCCCTGCGACGCCGCCGGAGAGCCGTCGCGGGAGCCGGGGTCCAATCGCCAGATGTCCGAGCGTCGTCAGCCGTCGAGCGAACGGACCCCCGCCGACCGGCTCGCCAGAATTGAGCAGCGTCAGCAACGGCTGCTATCGGAACTCGACCGCTTGAACGAACGGATCGAGTCGGCGATCTCTCACTTCAGCGGGACGCCGACGCCCGACGCGTGAGGCGCCGCGTTCCTGGGGGGTGGCCTGCTCGTCAGTGCGAATCGAGCCAGCCCGACTTGCTGATCGCCCTGAGTAGACGCAGCCCCAACAGGCCGCTGAAAGCGAAGGAGACCACGCCCGGCGTCGAGACGCCGTAGAGGGGCCAAACCTCGCGGCTCACCATCAGGGCGCCCGACACGATCAAGGCGCAGGTCAACAGACCGAGCACGAGCCGGTTCACAGCGGGCTCGAGCCCCCGGTGATCGAGGTGCACCTCAAACCGGCCCGACTGAAATTGCGTCAGCAGTTCGCGGACGCGGCGGGGCATCTCCTCGGCGAGCTGCTCGACCTCGCCGAATAGCCGCCGCGCCTTCCTGGCCTGCCGCAACGGGTTGAGCCGCCGCAGCAGCATCTTCCGCTGCATCGGGGCGAGCAGGTCTACCAACGAGAACTGAGGCGACAGCCGCTTAGCGGTCCCCTCGAGCATCACCAGCAGCTTTAAGAGCATCGCCAGCTGGGGCGTCAATACGATGCCGTGACGACGCACCAAGCGGAACAAATCGGTCAGCGCGCCGGCCAGATCGAACTGACCCACCTCCATTTGGCCGTAGTGATCGACGTAGTCAACCACGTCGGCCGCGAAGGCGTCGTCATCGAGCTCCGGTGGGCGCGTGCCGATCCGCAGCAGGGCGGCGGTCAGCTCGGCGGCGTCCTCCGAGACGATCGCGATCAGCATGTCCTCGAGGTCCTCGCGCAGCGCGTCGCTGATGCGGCCGACCATGCCAAAATCGAGCAGGCCGATGACGCCGCCGGGCAGCACCATCAGGTTCCCCGGGTGAGGGTCCGCGTGGTAGAGGCCGTGGTCGAAGATCATTTCGAGGAACACCTCGGCGCCGTGTCGGGCGACGAGCGCCAGGTCCGCGTCGGTCTGGATCGAAAAGTCGGGGTCCGACAGCTTCGCCCCGTCGAGCCACTCGAGCGTCAGGACGTGTTCCGACGAGAGGTCGGCGATCGGCTCGGGGATCGTCAAGCGCGGGTCGCCCGCGAACGCGTCGCGGAACTGCTCGATACGGCGGCGCTCGTCGCGGAAGTCGAGCTCGCGTCGCACCGTGCGGCTGAACTCGACCGCGATCGCGCAGGGTCGGTAGGGCGCGAGGTCGGGCAGCTTCTCGGCGAGCTCGGCGAGGCCCACGAGGATGTCGGTGTCGACACGCAGCAGGTGCTCGACGCCTTCTCGCCGGACCTTCACCGCCACTTGGCGTCCGTTGGCGAGCCGGGCGCGATGGACTTGGCCGATCGAGGCGGAAGCGACGGGGGTCTCGTCGAACTCGGCAAAGCACTCCTCGACCGGACGCCCCAGTGACGCCTCGACGGCTTGGCGGACGACTTCGGGCGAGTCGGCGGGCGCCGCCGTCTGGAGTTTTGACAGTTCGTCGGCCAGATCGATCCCCACGAGGTCGGGCCGCGTCGCCAGGACCTGGCCAAACTTAATGAAGGCGGGGCCCAGTTCTTCCATCGCCCGGCGGATCCGTTCTTCACGCCGCACCGACGGCCGATCGTTGTTGGCTCCGCCTCGGAGCAGCCGGGTGGCGAACGGCAAGTCGAATCGCCCCAAGAGATCGGCGAGGCCGTGCTTGCTCAACACGGCGAGGATCTCTCGCCAGCGGTTGGCGTTGCGGTAGACCTGGGGGATCGATGAGAGCTTCATAAGTCCTGGGCAGAGCAAACGGCCCGGCGCCGTAGCGCCAGGGGCCGCCAAGTGGGTTACGCTCTTCATATTAACCGCTCGGGGCCGCGTGGCCCCTTTTTCGCGAAGCACCCTCCGAGGAGACTCGCCATGCACCGCCAACTGGTTGGGCTTTTGACGCTCGCCCTCGTCTCGACCACGGGCGCGAATTGGCCCCATTGGCGGGGGCCGGCGACCAACGGCGTGTCCGACGCGACCGGGCTGCCAACCACTTGGTCGCCGACGGAGAACGTCCTCTGGCGGACGCCGCTCCCCGGTCCGGCCGGGTCGACGCCGTTGCTCGCAGGGGGTCGGCTGTTCCTCACGACGCCCGATGGCGCCGAGCTGTTGCTGGCCGCCTACGACGCCGCCACGGGCGAGCCGCTCTGGCGCCGCACCGTGACGACCGGCGAGGCCGCGTTCCGCGGCGACGAGGGGAACCTCGCGTCCCCCTCGCCGGCGACCGACGGCCGAAGTGTCGTCGCCGTCATGGGAGACGGGACGATGGCGTGCTACACGGTCGAGGGGGAGCCTGTCTGGCGGCTGTCGCTCAACGAGCGGCTCACGCCGCTCGACATTCAATTCGGTTACGCCTCGTCGCCGATCGTCCACGACGGCTACGCTTACGTGCAGTGGATTCATGGCGATGGCGACGCCGCGACCGCCGAGGCGCGCATCGCTTGCTTCGATCTCGAGACGGGCAAGACCGTCTGGTCTGTCAAACGCGAGACCGGCGCGAACCGTGAGTGCGAGCACTCCTACGCCTCGCCGATCATCGCCGGCGCCGGCGCCGACGCGGTGCTCATCGCCCACGGCGGCGACGCCACCACGGCCCACGACCTGCAGACGGGCGCCGAGCAATGGCGATTGATGGGATTCAATCCTCCCGGCTCGTACCACCCGACGCTGCGGTTCGTCGCCTCGCCGGCGTGGGGCGATGGTCTCGTCGTCGCCCCCACGGCGAAGCAAGGGGCCGTCGCCGCCGTCCAGCTCGGCGGCTCGGGCGACGTCACCGGCGGCGAGTTCGAGGCGTGGCGTCTCGATAAGGGGACGCCCGACGTCCCTTCGCCCCTTGTCGCCGATGGCCTGGTCTATCTTTGCGGCGAGAACGGCAACCTCACCTGCTTCGAGGCGAAGACCGGCAAGCGGGTCTACCGCGAGCGGACCGTGAGCGACCGCTACCGCGCGTCGCCGCTGCTGGCGGATGGCAAGCTCTACCTGACAAGCCGCCGCGGCGTGGTGACGGTGGTCAAAGCCGGCCGTGACTTCGAGCAGCTCGCGCAGAACGATCTCGGCGAAGCGATCTCGTCGTCCCCTGTGCCGGGTGACGGGGTGCTCTACTTGCGGACGTTCGACGCCCTGTACGCGATTGGCGAGCGTTAGGTCTCACGCCCCAGGCAGCGTCACAACGAACACGGCGCCTTCGTTGGGTCGGCTCGTGACCGCTACGTCGCCGCCGAAGGACTGCGTGAGGTGCTTCACGATCGAGAGCCCGAGGCCGGTGCCTCCCAGCTCGCGTGAACGGGCTTCGTCGATGCGGTAGAACCGCTCGAAGACCCGCGCCAGTTTTTCTTCCGGGATGCCGTTGCCGGTGTCGGCCACCTCGATCCGCACCATCGCAACGTCATTCACGGCCACCGATTCCCACGCGATGCGTACTTGCCCGCCGGACGGGGTGTACTTGATGGCGTTGTCGACCAAGTTGCTGAGGATGACTTGCAGGCCATTGCGATCGGCCCGCACCTTCAGGTTCGGTGAACCCGCAGGTTCGACCGTGGTGAGGGCGATCTCCTTCGCCTCGGCGCGGGGTCGGTAGTCAAGCAAACACGAAGCGACCGCCTGCGCGACGAGCACCGAGGCGATATCGAACGGCTGCTGCGCCGACTCGATCCGGGCGAGCGTCAGCATGTCTTGGATCAGCGCCTCGAGCCGCTCGGACTGGGCGCCAATTCCCTCCAAGAACTTGGTGCGGTGCACCTTGTCGTCGACGGCGCCCAGCAGCAGCGTCTCGGCGTTCGCCTTGATGGTGCTCAGCGGCGTCTTCAATTCATGCGACACGTTGGCGACAAAGTCACGCCGCAGGTTCTCAAGCCGGCGCAGTTCCGTCGTGTCGTGCAACACGACGACGGCGCCCGCCGGCTCGCCGACGAGGGGCGTCACCTGGACCGAAAGGATCCGCTCGTCCCACTCGATCTCAAGCCGCTGTGGCGTTCGCGTCGCGATCGCGGTTTTTACTGCCTGGTGCAGCGCGTGGTTGCGGACCACCTCCAGAAGGGGCCGACGTTCGACCTCGACCGGAATAAAGTGGAACAGCTTGCCGGCGGCGTCGTTGGCGAAGAGCACCCGCTGCCGTTCATCGACCGCGACGACCCCTTCGATCATCCCGCCCAAGACCGTCGCCTGCCGTCGATCGCTCTCCTGAAGCTGCGAGAGCCGCTGGCCGAGTTCTTCGCTCATCCGATTGAACGAGTTGGCGAGCGCCCCGAGCTCGTCGCGGTTGGCGACGAACGCCCGCTGCCGATAGGCGCCGCTCGCCATCGCAACGGCCGCCCGATTGAGCGACCTCACCGGGCCGACGAGATGGGCGACCACGCCGTAGCCGGCCGCCACCATCGCCAGCCCAACGAACGGGACGTAAGCGGCGTAACGGGCCCACATCCGGGCGAGCATTACAGAGACGTTCTCGGTGGGTTTCTCCACCCAAAGATCGCCCAACGGCTGTTGGTCCGTTCCCAATCGGAGTCGGGCCTGGGTGCGCTCCCTCCCATCCGTCTTCTCGGCGGGAACGCGGAGTTGCTCGCCGTTGGCGTCGCGTCGCACCCGCACTTCGAGGCCCGCCCTCTCGACGAGTAGGCGGAGGGCGTCGGCGCGGGCGGGCGTCGGCTCCCGCGCCCAGTCGCTGGCGGCGTCAGCGAGCAGCAGCGCCGCCGTGCGGACCTCGGCGCGAACGAGGGCGGTCGCCTCGTCTTGGCGCCACGACCGGGTGGCGGCCACCAGCGCAGCCGTCGCCACAAGGTTCACTAGGGTGAACCCGAGAAAGAGTTTCCAGAACAGGCGGCTTCGCAGCATCACGCCATGATCGGCGCCGATCGCCTTGTGTCGAGGTGGGATCGCGAGTTTTTAACCGTCGCTCCCCGTCGGGCGATCGTCCGCTCCCAACTCACAACCGTCGCACGACGCCGGTGACGATCCCCTGCACCTGGGCGTTGCGGCAGTAGATCGGCTTCATGCTGCTGTTGGCCGGCTGGAGGCGGACGCGGTTCGCCTCGGGGAACCAGTACTTGAGCGTGGCGTCCCCTTCGTCGGTAACCGCCACGACGATGTCGCCCTTGTTGGCCGTCCGCGCTTTGCGGCAGATCACGAGGTCGCCGTCGGCGATCGCGGCCTCGATCATCGAGTCCCCCTTCACCCGCAAAGCGAAGTGGCTCTTCTTGGCCGGGAACCAGTCCTCGAACTGGAACCGCTCCGCGACCTCGATCGCTTCGGTCAAATTACCGGCCGCGATCGAACCGACCAGCGGCACGCCGGTCTGCGTCTGCGCCTCGGGCGAGAGCTGGATCGCGCGCGAGCGGTTCGCCTCCCGGGTGATGAGCCCCTTCTTCTCGAGCGCCTTGAGGTGGCACATCACGCCGTTGGGGGACGCGATGCCGAACGCCTCGCCGATCTCACGGACCGTGGGGCCGTAGCCGCGGCTCTCGATCTTGTCGCGGATGAAATCGAGGACCTCGCCCTGGCGTTTAGTGAGCGAGTCGAGCGAAACGGGGTTGGCGTCGGACACGGGGCTGTCGGGGTTGGGAACCGCTGAGGCGCCATTCGCGTCAGAAGGAGACGCCCGAAGATTCCGAGAGATCGGCCGGAAAAAATCGGCTTCTCCTGTCGATCCGGGTGGTCCTGCCAAAGAAGCTGCTGGCGATTCTTGGCGCTCCTGGCGACGTTGACGGGGAAAAACAGCGGGATCAGCTATAATTGGGAGTCGTCCGGCGGCGGGCGCCGCCAGCAGTCATTCTGCTAAACACCTGTTTACTGTCAAGTGCGGATGTACAGTATCGTCTCCGACCGCCCCGGCGCCCCGTTTCGCCGCTTTAGCCGCGGGGTGGCCGGCAGCCTGCTGGTAATCCTGCTAGCGTCTGCTGGACTGACTCGCGGCGAAGAAGGGGCCTCGACGCCCGCTCCCGACGCTCCGACCGCCGTACAGCCGGCCACCAACGTCGCGAAAAGTCCGTCGGACGGTTCGCTGCCGATGGCCGCGGAGCTCGAGGCGGCCTTGCAGCCCGGCCCCCCCTCCACCGTTGAGCAGCTCCGGTTACTACAGCAACAGGTCCGCCGCGTCGTGGCCCGCGCCCGGCCGGTGACGGTCTCGGTCGAGATGAACGACTCGGTCGGGTCGGGCGTCATTGTGTCGGCGGACGGCTTGGTCCTGACCGCGGGCCATGTCAGTGTCGAGCCGAACCGCGAGGTGATGATTCGCTTCCCCGACGGCCATCGGGTGAAGGGCCGCTCGTTGGGGGTGAATCACCCGATCGACAGCGGCTTGGTGCAGATCACCGACAGCCCCCCCGCCTCGGAGGATGGCAAGCCGGGGGCGTGGCCCTTTCTGCCAATCGCGGAAGTCGCGCCGCAACCGGGCGACTGGACCGTCGCTCTGGGGCAACCGAATGGCTTCGTCGATGGCCGGGCCCCGCCGGTCCGGTTGGGACGCGTCTTGACGGTAAGCGACGACCTCATCAACACCGATGCGACGCTCGTTGGCGGCGACTCGGGCGGCCCCCTCATCAACCTCCGCGGTGAGGTCATCGCCATTCACAGCAAGATCGGCGAGCAGATCACCAGCAACTACCACGTCGCTGTCGGCGCCTACCGCCGCGAGTGGCAGCGTCTGATGGAAGGCCGAATGACCGGGGTACCCGACGGCGAGGACCCCGACGACTGGCGGCCGATGGCGGGACTCGCGCTGCGGCAGACCGGCGACGGGCTGGTCGTCACCCAGGTGTTCCCGCGCCGCGCCGCCGCCGAAGCCGGCGTCACCCCGGGGGACGTGCTGCTCGAAGTCGCCGGTAAGGAGCCCGAGAGCCTCGCCGCGGTCGATCGGCTGATCCGTCGGCAAGAGGCGTTCTCTCGGGTGCCGCTTGTCGTTCAACGCGATGGGGTCAAAATTGAGTTGACGCTGTGGCTCGGTCGGGCGCCGACCGACTTCCCCGGCGCCTCCTTCACGGAGGACCCCCGATGAGGCCCCGCCCCCTACACGTCGTCGCCGTTCTCGCCGCGGTCATGGTCGCGCGCCCCGTGCGCGCGCAAGAGCCCGATATGGCCGAGGCGCCGGCCCTCGGCGAGCAGATCAAGCAATGGGTCAGCAGCCTGATGGTGCCGCACGAGCGGTTCACCAACAGCTCGCAGATCCGTGAGGTATTTCGCCCGGTGATCGCCCGGGCGAGAGAGGCGACCGTCGAGATCCGCTCGCAAGGCAAGCGGGTCGCCTACGGCGGCGTCGTCGGCCCGGATGGATGGGTCCTTACCAAGGCGAGCGTCCTGTTCGAACCGGTGACGGTCCGGCTCGACGTGCGTCGCGAGGTCGAAGCGAAGGTTGTCGGCGTCGACACCGAAGCGGACCTGGCGATGCTCAAGATCGACGCCAAGGGGCTCGCGACGCTCGACCTCTCTGGCGGCGCGGTGCGAGAGACAACCCAAGCGGTATCGCTCCGCAATGACGCCGACGAACCGAACGGGCCGAAGAAAAAGCAGGGCATCCCGGTCACCAGTTCTGCCGCAAACGAAAGCGACCTGCACGCCGGCGATTGGTTGGCGACGGTCGGCCTGGGTCACAACCCCGTCGCGGTCGGCGTCGTCAGCGTCCTGGCGCGGCCGATCGAAAAGAGCCCCGGATTCCTTGGCGTCGCTTTCAACCGCGAGCCCGTCAAGACGAAGGGCTCCGACACCGCTGTCGAAGTGACCGAGGTCAGGGATGACAGCGCCGCCCTCGAGGCGGGGTTGCAGACTGGGGACCTCATCCTGTCGGTCGATAATTCGCCAACACATAAGCCCGAAGACCTCCAGATTGCGATCGGGAATCATCACCCCGGCGACCGAATCGAACTAGAAGTCGCCCGCGGAGAGGAGAAGCTCCGGCTCGTGGCGACCCTCCGTAGTTGGGCCCCCAACCCCGGCGAGCAGCGGGCCCACTATCAGAACCGACTCGGCGGCGAGCTCAGCGAGCGGCGTTTCGGATTCCCGTCGGCCCTGCAGCACGACACCGTGCTGACGCCCGACGAGTGCGGCGGGCCGGTCGTCGACCTCGACGGCCGCGTTGTGGCCTTCAACATCGCCCGGGCCGGACGCACCGAGACCTACGCCCTCCCCGTTTCGGACGTGCGGTCACGGCTGCTCGACCTGATGTCGGGCCGGATGGCGCCGGTCGAGCTCGCCGACTGAGCGGCCCGTTTCGCCGGGACGGAGCGGCCTCCCCTAAAGCGCGGGGCGGTCATTCGGTAGGCTATGCTGGCCAGCCGCGACGCATTGGGCCTCGTGGCCGTTCCGATTGATCGAGACGCCCCCATGATCCACGTTGTCGCCACGCTCCAGGTCGATCCCGCCCGCCGCGACGAGTTTCTTGCCGCGTTCGCGGAGCTAACACCGCTGGTGCTCGCCGAAGAGGGGTGCCTCGAGTACGGCGCCGCCATCGACGAGCCGACGGCGATCCCGGTGCAAGAGCTTGCCGGCGAGGGAGCGGTCGTGGTGATCGAGAAATGGGAGAGCGTCGCCGCGCTGGAAAAGCATCTGGCAGCTCCCCACATGGCGGCATTCCGTGAAAAGACAGCGGAGATGTCGCGCGGCGTCACGCTGCAAGCATTGCGCCCCGCCTAGGCGGGACTACAGGAACCTAGAACGCACTAACTCACCTGAAGCGGCTTTCCGCAATCAATTTCAAGCCGATGGAGCCTGTCGTCACTCCCAATATGCCCGACTTGGTCCGACAACAACTCGCCGCTGACGCCGACCCGCTGGTCGTGAAGGTCGGCACGCGCTGCCTCGCAAAGCCCGACGGATCGCTCGACGAAGAACAGGTCCTGCAGATCGCTGAGCAGCTCGTCAAGATTGGCGCCGGCACGACTCGCCATGTCGTCCTTGTGAGCAGTGGCGCGGTAGGGGCCGGCATCGGCCTCTTGAAACTCACCGAACGGCCTACCGACCTCCCGAGCCTGCAGGCCGCCGCCGCGATCGGGCAGAGCCACCTCATCGAGGCCTACAACCGCGCCTTTCAACAGCACGGCCTGCTAGCGGCGCAGGTCCTGATGACGGCCGACGATATCAATGATCGCCGCCGCTACCTGAATCTCCGCAACGCGATCCGCGCGCTGTTCGAGTACGGCGCCATCCCAATCGTTAACGAGAACGACACCGTCCGCACCGAAGAGCTCGCCCGCACGGTCGGCGACAACGACCAGCTCGCAGCGATGGTCACCAACGCGTTGAGCGCGCCGCTGCTGATCATCCTGACCGACGTCGAGGGGCTCTACGACGGCGACCCGGCCGACGAGAACTCGCGTGTGATCGGCATGGTCGAATCGATCGACGAGAAGACGACCGGACTGGCCGTCACCGGGACAAAGCGCGGGGGGCCGATCCTCTCGAAGGGGGGGATGCAGAGCAAGCTCGAGGCCGCCCAGATCGCCACCCACGCGGGGGAGAGCGTCATTCTCGCCAATGGCCGACGCCCCAATGTGCTGGTCGACCTCATGGCGGGCGAGCCGCTGGGGACCCTCATCCCGGGCCAAGGGGGTCGGGTCGCCGAGCGGAAACGCTGGATCGGCTTCGCGGCCCAGCCGATCGGCGCCCTGACGCTCGACGCCGGAGCGGTCCGGGCCGTCGAAAAGAAGGGCAAGAGCCTGCTGCCAATCGGCGTAATCGCCGTGACTGGCATCTTCGACAAGGGGGACCTCGTCTCCCTGATCGACGAGAGTGGCGAGGAGCTGGCCCGGGGGCTCACGAACTACGACTCGACCGATATGACCAAGATCCTTCGGCAACCTAGTGAGGCGATCGCGGGGCTATTAGGCCGATCTCCTTATTCTGTGGCGGTTCACCGGAACGATTTGGCGCTGGTTCGGGACCCGGACCCAAGCTAGACTTGCCAACCCGGTAAGATAGGGGAAGCAGGTTTTGCTGGCAAAATACGCCGATTACTCCCCCCTGAAACCGTCTCTCGCCCCCGCCTCCGCAGGCTCCGGTCGCCTCTGATGCCCGTTTCTCCGACTGCGAATCGCGCTGCCGATACGCCAATCGCCCCCCCCCTCACGGAGGGGAGTTTGGTGGCGTTTAGTCGTGACCTGATGGGGGGGCTGTTCCAGCTGCACCGCGATCACGGGCCGATCGCCGCGCTCCGCGACCAGGAGGCCGGCCAGATGGTCGTCTGCCTGTTCGACCCCGAGTACAACAAGCAGGTGCTCAGCCGAGCCGACCGGTTCCAGGCGCGGTTCTTCGGCATCCGCGGCCCCAAGCGCTCGAGTCAGCGTCGCGTCACGTGCGGCCTCTTGGCCATGAACGGCGAGCAGCACAAGCGCAACCGCCGGATGGTCAAAGAGCCGTTCGGCCCCAAGGCGATCGCCGCCTACCGGCCGACGATCGAGCAGTTGGCCCGCGAAGAGTCGGCCCAGTGGCGCGACGGCGAGGCGTTCGACTTCAACCAGGCGATGATCCGCTACATGCTGCGGGTCACCAGCCGGCTGCTGTTCGGGCTCGACGAGCCGACGCTCGCCTACGAACTGGGTGAGCAGATCGCCGAGTGGGTGACGCTCAACCACGAGTTGGGGATCGGCGCCCTGGTTTCGACGCCCGAGTTCCACGCCGGCTACGAGGGGCTCCTCGAGTTCGCCAAGGGACTCGAGTCGAACGTCATGCGGCTCATCCGCCGCCGTCAGAACGACCCCGACCCCAACGCCCACGACGTGCTCTCGCTGCTCGTCCGCTCGCACGACGCCGAAGGGGGCCTCGCCGACGAAGAGCTCGTCGGCCAGTGCTGTGTGCTGTTCGCCGCGGCGCACATGACGACGGCCCACTCGTTCAGCTGGACCACCTTCCTGCTCGCCCAGCACCCCGAGGTGATGCAGACCCTTTGGGACCAGATCCACGCCGGCACGGCCGACGATCCCCACCCGGCCGGCGGGCCGTCGCTGCTAGAGCGGATCATCAAAGAGGCGATGCGGGTGCTCCCCGCCTCCGCGTACTCGGTGCGGATGAACATCGAGCGCGAACAGCTCGGCCCGCTCGACCTGCCGCCGGGGACGCCGATCGTCTTCACGCCGCTGGTGACGCACCGCCTTGAGTCGTCGTTCGACGACCCGCAGCGGTTTACGCCCGACCGCTGGCTGACGATCAACCCGTCGCCCTACGCGTACCACCCGTTCGGCGCCGGCCCGCGGCGCTGCATCGGCGGGCCGCTGGCGATGGAAGTGCTGCGGACGTCGCTGCCGATCTTCCTGCGGGATTGGCGCCTGAGCGTCGTCGCCGGCGCCGAGGTGACGGCCGAAGTGAAGTCGACGATGCTCAATCCGCGCAACGGCGTGCCGATGATCGCCGAGCGCCACACCACGACCGGCGGCTGCGGCGGCTTTCACTCGAGTCTGGTCACGGGAAACGTCACCGAGTTGGTGGACCTCCCGGCCCCCACCGCGTCGCCCCGCAACCCGCGCTGACGGCGCTGGCGGAGCCCTTCGTGACGCCCACTCCCGGCGCCGTCTCTACATCAAGTCATCCCGGACTTGCGCATAGATCCGGCAGTCTTGCGGTTCGCTTCCCCTTTGCGGCATTACGAATCGCCGACGCAACGTCCCTTCGAGACGCAGTCCGCCCTTTTCCAAGACGCGGTGCGATCCGACGTTCTCGACGTGAGCCAGCGCCTGGAGCCGCCACGTTCGGTCGTCTTTCCAGACACATTTTGTCACCGCGAGCAGCGCTTCGGTCATCACGCCTTGCCCCCACCAACGTCGTTCGAGGACGTATCCAAGCGCAACGATTTGCCCCTCGCCAAAGGTCGTGATCATGCCACTCGGGAGCGTTTCACCGGCAACGCAGATCGCCCAATGCTGATCCCGATTCTTTTCCTCCGGACTGACAATTCTGGCCAGGAACTCGCGCGTATCACGGACCGAAGCGTGCGTCTTCCACGACAGGAATCGTGTCGCCTGCGGGTCGCTCGCATAGCGGTCGAAGTTCGCCTGGGCGTCTACCAGCCGCGGCGGGCGCAGCACGAGGCGATCGGTTGTGAGGGTCGCAGGGAACACGCCGGCCTCCGGGTAGGGATGATCGGCCTCAGGGACCGATCGCGCCATCCACGGGTTCGCCTTTTTTGAGCCGGGCGGACGGCCTGATTAGCGTGGAGATATCGGCCCGCGGGTGGGCCGCCACTCCTCCGATCGGCTCCCTGTCATGCGATACGCCCTCCTCGCCCTCCTGCTGTCGGCCTCGGTCTCAATCGCTTCGGCACACGAAAACCAGTGTTACGAGTGCGGCGGCGACTCGCTCGCCTCGGCCCGCGCAGCGCAAGTCGCCGCGATGGAGCAACGACTCTACCGCCGCTTCGAGCACCCGGCCCGGATGCGCCGGATCCGCGCCGAGATCGCTTACGCCGAGGCGCGGATCGCCTCGCTACGCCGACTGCAGTCGCAATACGACCGGGTTAACCGGTTCGGCACCGGCAACGCCCTCACGATGTCGGCCGAGCAGGTGCGGCTCGACCTCTTGCGTAAGGACATGGTGCTCCGCGACCTCCGTGACCAGCTGATTCTTGAGCAACGCTATTACCGTCAAGCGCGGATCGACAACGCCGCGACCGCGTCGTACGCCACGCAGCGCATCACGGCGCATGTCGCCGTCACGCCCGAGGCGGGCGAGCCGACGATCACGATCGTCAATCACTGAGAAGCGTCGCGAGCCAGCCGGCAACGAATCACTGCTCGCTAACCACTTCGCCGCCGTCGCGCGATCCCATCGCTAGGTAAACGTCCATGTCGACGTCATCGGCCACGCCACGGACGCTGCCGTCGCCGAAGACGAAGTGAACGTTCCCCGGGTGGAAGCTGCCGAACGGTAGGTTGTTGTAGCGGATCGACTTCTCCGCCCCGGCCGGGAGCGCCGGCCGGTCTTCCTCCAGGTGGAGCCGGTAATACCCAACTTTATCGAGGTCGGCGTTCGGCGGGATGCGGCGGTCGAAGTTCTTCGCCGAGCTGACCGCGGTCTTCATCTGCGGACCCCGCGGCGCCCCGGGGGCGCTCGGGTTGTCGTTCGTGCTGTAGTAGCTGCCGAACGTCCACGTGCGGAGTTGGTACCAGCGCTCGCCGATCATCGCCGTCTTGCTGAGCCCGTCGGTCACACGGCGGAGCGGCGTGAGCATGTCGACGACTAAGAGGCCGTCCAGGTTCACCGGGCCGAAGTCGCCGCTGACGTTGTCCTCGTCTCCCACGCAACGATCGCCGCGCGACTTCAGGCACTCGGTGACGCCCGACCGACTGAAGTAAGAACCAAGCACGCCGGCGTAGGACATGACGCGCATGTAGTCGTACTTCCGACCACGCACGTTCTCGATCTCCGGATCACTCGGGCAGCTGTACTGCGCCAGCGCGATGCTGTTCGCCAGCTCGAGGGTCTCGGCGTCTTCCGCGTAGTTCGAGCGGATGTCGGCGGCGACCGAGGTCTCTTCGAGGAAGGGCAGGATATAGACCTGCCAGCCGAGGCCGTTCAGCCGCGTAGCGGGAGAGTTCGACGACGCGGGGGGCAAGCCGTTGCGGGCCGACTCGTAGTTCAGGCACGCCAAGCCGATCTGCTTGAGGTTGTTCTGGCACTGGTTGCGCCGGGCCGCCTCGCGAGCGGCCTGGATTGCTGGCAGGAGCAAGGCGACCAAGATTCCGATGATCGCCACCACAACGAGGAGCTCGACGAGCGTGAAGCCAGCGACTCTGCGACGTGAGATCAGCACAATAATTATTCCGGGGGTGGACGCGACGACGAGCAGGGCTCGTCGCGGCGAGGGGCACAAACGGCGTACCCTCCAGGATATCGGGCCGGCTGAGACGGGGGACACCCGTTAAGCCACCCAATTGCGCGTCCGTCTCTCCCGATTTTGTCCGCTGATTCGGCTAGCCGTTTCCTATCGCTAGCTAGCTGAAAAGAACCGCGAAACCCCTGCGCATTCCCCCCTTCCAAACCGTCGGTCCGTGTCGGACACGTTCTGGGGACTCCGTCTTGGCTCGGGATGCCATGGGGCCTAGCTCGGGATGCGATGCGGTCCTAGCTCGGGATGCCATGGGGGCGCACAAAATTATGCCGCCGCCACCCCAGTCGCACGCTCCGGATCTCCATAAGCCAAGCTAATAGCGAAGCGGTCAGGGCGCCCAAAAAGTCGGCAGCGAGGTCGCCGTACGAGCAAGTCCTGTGCGGTGTCAGCGCATTGCTGGCCTCCTCGACGGAGCTCAACAGCATCGTGATCGCAATGCTCATTAGCAGGCTGATCTCGGCCTGCCAGCCGGCACGCCACATTGCCCGCGCTAAGACCACGGTGAACACGCCGACGATCGCAAAGTGAACAACTTTGTCGCCGATATACGTGTTCCCCCAGAAAACGGGGATGTCGTGGGGGGCCCCGAAGTTGGCGGCAATCGCCCAGATCCCGGCCATCAGTGAGTAGGCAACTAGCAAGTACATCGCGCGGCTGCTCCGAGGGCCTCTTCTCGCCCCCACCACAGGGGACGACTGGACCGATCTAAGCGAATGGCGCGCCACATCGAGATCCAAGCCGCACTTGCCGCCGATTTGGGGCGGCGAGGGGCTAACCAGCGGCGGGGGGATGGGGTTCAATCGGGGGTTCGCCCGACCGCATCAATCACCCCCCGGTCCGATGCCAAAGTTCCAGCTCACCAGCGACTTCCTGCCCGCCGGCGATCAGCCCGCCGCGATCAAGTCGCTCGTCGAAGGCCTCAAGGCCGACAAGCGCGAGCAGTGCCTCATGGGCGTCACCGGCAGCGGCAAGACGTTCACCATGGCGAACATCATCCAGGAGCTGCAGCGGCCCGCCCTGGTCCTGTCGCACAACAAGACGCTCGCCGCCCAGCTCTACAGCGAGTTCAAGGAGTTCTTCCCCAACAACGCGGTTAGCTACTTCGTCAGCTACTACGACTACTACCAGCCCGAGGCCTACATCCCGCAGCGCGACATTTACATCGAGAAGGACGCCTCGATCAATGAAGAGATTGACCGCATGCGGTTGGCGACCACCAGCTCGCTCGTCAGCCGCCGCGACACGATCGTCGTGGCGAGCGTCTCGTGCATCTATGGCCTCGGCTCTCCCGAAGACTACAAGGCGATGATGGTCGGCCTAGCGGTCGGCGACATCGTCGACCGCGACGAAGTCTTGGCGAAGCTGATCGACATCCAGTACGACCGCAACGACACCGACCCGGAGCGCAGCAAGTTCCGCGTCCGCGGCGACTCGGTCGAGGTCTGGCCCGCCTACGAAGAGTTCGCCTACCGCATCGAGTTCTGGGGCGACGAGGTCGAGAAGCTCTCGATCATCAACCCCACTAGCGGCCAGGCGGTCGACCACCTGCAGCAGATCTACATCTATCCGGCCAAGCACTTCGTCTTGCCCGAAGAGCGGATCGCCAAGGCGATCGACCAGATCAAGCTCGAGCTGTCGGGCCGTCTCGAGTTCTTCAAGACCGAGGGCAAGCTGCTCGAGGCGCAACGCCTGTCGGCCCGCACGCGCTACGACATCGAGATGATGCTCGAGATGGGCTACTGCCCCGGCATCGAGAACTACTCGGCCCCACTGTCGGGCAAGGCGCCCGGCGAACCGCCCAACACGCTGTTCGACTTCTTCCCGAAGGACTACCTGCTCTTCGTCGACGAGAGCCACGCCACCGTCAGCCAGGTCGGCGCCATGTACAACGGCGACCGGGCCCGCAAGACAACGCTCGTCGAGCACGGCTTTAGGTTGCCCAGCGCGCTCGACAACCGCCCGCTGAAGTTTGAGGAGTGGCAAGAGCGGATCGGGCAATGCGTTTACGTCAGCGCGACGCCCGCCGACTACGAGCTCGAGCGCTGCGGCGGCGAGGTGGTCGAGCAGATCGTCCGACCGACCGGCCTGCTCGACCCGGTCATCGAGCTCTCCCCCGCCCGCGGCCAGGTGCCGCACCTGCTGGAGCAGATCAAAGAGCGCGCCGCCGCCGGCGAGCGGGTGCTGGTGACAACGCTCACCAAGCGCCTCGCCGAGGACCTGTCGGCGTACCTCGTCGAGAGAGGAGTCCTCTGCAAATGGCTCCACTCCGAGCTTGACGCCTTTGAACGCGTCGAGCTGCTGCGTGACCTGCGGCTCGGCAAGTTCGACTGCCTGGTGGGCGTCAACCTGCTGCGGGAAGGGCTCGACCTTCCTGAGGTGTCGATGGTCGCCATCCTCGACGCCGACAAGGAGGGTTTCCTGCGGAGCGAGACCTCGCTGATGCAGACGATCGGCCGCGCCGCCCGAAACATCAACAGCAAGGTGATCCTCTACGCCGACAAAGTCACCAAGAGCATGCAGAAGGCGATCGACGAAACCGAGCGCCGCCGCAAGCTGCAGCAGGAATACAACGAAGAGCACAACATCACACCGGAGACGATCAAGAAGGCGATCCGCCGCGGCATCGAGGCCGACGCCGACGCCCATCAGCGCGCCAACGCTGCGGTGGGCCGCGACGACGAGTCGCAGTACATCACCGAGGAGTACATCAACGAGCTCGAGAAGGAGATGTACGACGCGGCCGACCAGATGGAATTCGAACGGGCCGCGATCCTCCGCGACCGGATCGAAAAAATGCGCGAGTCGATCGGTCAGAGCATCAAATCGGTCGAGGCGGGCATCAAGTCCGCCGGCAAGAACCGCAAGGGCCGCCGCGGCACAAAGAAGGCCAAAGTGCCCCGGCCGAAAAAGGGCGTCTGAACCACTTAACGCTCACCATGCCGTGGGCAGGCCAGCCCTCGACGTCAGTCGGGGGACCGGCGTCAATCGGCGGGCGGTCCGCCATCAAAGAATCTCACGCAGAGGCGCAAAGGCGCAGAGCTGGCGTGGTGCGGACAACCTCCCTTCGGCTACGCTTCTGGGCGATGAACGCCCCCCAGGAAGGACCCGCTCATGCGCTGCCTCACGCTTCTGCTCGCCCTCACCCTCGCGGCCCCAGCAATCGGTGGCGTCGTCTCCCGCGATCTGTTCGAGCCGGGGGATGGGTTGCTGACTTACGATGACGTGAATCAGCGTGAGTGGTTGGAGCCTGCGGCGGCGACTTTGGTTGACTACACGCAAGAAGAATTTCTGTCCGATCTAGCAGAGGGCGGCGCCTACTCTGGCTTTCGATTCGCAACGCTTGACGACGTACGACGGCTTGCTGATTCCGCCGAGGCACCTTGGGGCGAATCTTGGTCTACTGCGACTCCGAGCGAGTCCTGGTCCTCGCCAGACCTGTCCGATCTATTCGAATGGAATGTACGCAGAGACTTCGGAATATCTCCCGGCGTCTCGGAAAGCACGCGATATGCGTACGGTTTAGTCGCGACCGAGAGCGGCTCCAGCGTGAAATCGCACACGTTCGACGGAACGAGTGTGTTTGTCATCCTTCCAAGCGAGATGGTAGTAGAACAAACACAAACAACGCTCGGATGGCTTTCTCCTTACCAAAGCGGGTTTGACCGCCAACCTGAGCAACGCGGGATAGCGTTCTATGCTACCGACGAGCCGTTCCAATCTGACTCGGGAGAACCTGTGCTAGCCTACTGGCTCTACCGCGACGCCGCCCCCGTCCCCGAACCCGCCGGGCTCTGCCTCGCCTTGGCCGCCTGCCTCGCTTCTTTGCGCCTTCGCGCCTTGGCGTGAGACCCACCCACGACTGCCGTCGTGGGCTCGCCGGTTAGTTGAGGTCGGCTCGTTTCTCTTCGTAAAGACTTCGCCTTGAGGCAAAACGTCGCGTGGCAATCTGTCACTTCTGTCGTTCACGGCGGTTGCCGATAGTTGCATCTGGGTCTTGTACGTCCTGGAGGTCTTTCGATGCCGAAGCTCCGTCGATTAAAGCTCGAATCGCTCGATCAAGTGATCGATGAAGTTACGCGTCTGCGCGACCACCCCTACTCTCGTGGCGGGCAGTGGAACCTTTCGCAGCTTTGTGAGCACCTGACCGGAACCATGCGGATCGGCCTCGACGGGTCGGTGAAGCCGTTCCCGTGGCTGCTGCGGGCGACTCTCGGCAACCTGATGTTCTGGCTGTTCGCCTCGCGGGTGGTCCGTGGCGTCAACGGAATGAAGACGCTGCCGCAACTCGAGCCGGCCCCGAGCGAGGCGGACGACCCCGAAGCCATCGAGCGGTGCCTTAGCACGCTGCGCGAAGCGCGCGACCGCCGCGAGCCGTTGCCCCCCTACCCCTTCACGACGTCGATCACCAACGACCGCTGGCGGCAGATGATGGTTGTCCACAGCCAGCACCACCTGGAGTTTCTCAAGCCGATCGCGGGCTGATCGACCCAGACGCTAGCGGCGCCTCCCGGAAGTTAGTGAAGAGGGAGAGACGTATCGGCTACACTCCGGCCTAGGATTGGACCCCTTGTCCCCGTGTCCCCCGGAGTCCGACATGCCCCGCTATCGCGACGCCCTTCCGCAGCTCAGTGGCAAGCCCGTTCTCACCGACGGTGGCCTCGAGACCGTGCTGGTCTTCCACGAGGGGATCGACTTGCCTTCGTTTGCGTCGTTTCCGGTGCTCCGCGAAGCCTCGGGCCGCGAGTTCTTGACGCGGTACTTCGACGGGTTTGTCGCTCTCGCCGGTAAGCATGGCGTCGCCATCGAGCTCGGCTCGGCGACCTGGCGGGCCAACCCCGATTGGGTCGCCTTGATCGACGGCTCGCCCGACGGCACCGCTGGGGTGAACCGCCAGGCGATCGATTTCATCGCCGACTACCGCGACAAGCTCGACGGCTCGACGCCGATTCCGATCTGCGGGGCGGTCGGGCCACGCGGCGACGGTTATATCGCCGACTCGGCCATGTCCCCCGACCAAGCGGCCGACTACCACGCCGTCCAGATCGAAGCGCTCGCATCGACCGAGGCGGACCTGATCACGGCGTTCACTCTCAACTACGTCGAGGAAGCGGTCGGCGTCGCCCGGGCGGCGGCGACCGCCGGCATCCCGGCGGCGATATCCTTCACCGTCGAGACCGACGGCCGGCTGCCAACCGGACAGCCGCTCGGTGACGCGATCCAACAAGTGGACGAAGCAACCAGTGCTGCGCCCGCCTACTATATGATTAACTGCGCGCACCCAACTCACTTCGCCGGGGTGCTCGACACCGAGGCCCCTTGGGTCACGCGGCTGCGGGGGCTACGGGCGAACGCCTCGATGATGAGCCATGCCGATTTGGAAGAAGCCACGGAACTCGACGAGGGAAACCCGGACGACCTCGGCCGGCGAATCCGCTCCGTGCGTGACCGCCTGCCGCACCTGTCGGTGCTCGGCGGCTGTTGTGGGACCGATATCCGCCACATCGCCGCCATCGCCAATGCTTGCCTCAGTTGATCAACCCCCACGAGGAGCTCGGATGCTCAGTCGCGTGCTCGCCATCGTCGCCCTGTCGCTCGCCACTGTAACGGCAGACGCCGGCCCCTACACCGACCTCATCGTCTTCGGCGACAGCCTCTCGGACGTCGGCAACACGGCGGCCGCAACGTTCGGCATCCAGCCGGGTTCGAACTACTACCAAGGCCGCTTCAGCAACGGGCCGGTCTACGCCGAACACCTCGCCACGGGACTGGGTCTCGGCACGCTGACACGCGACGCGCTCGGGGGCGACGACTTCGCGTACGGCGGCGCCGAGACCAACGGGCCCGGCGGCTTCGAGGGCCTCTTCCTCAACTCGTTGGTCGAGCAGGTCGACGATTACCTCGACCGGCTCGAAGGCATGACGCCCGATCCGCAGACGCTCTTTGTCGTGTTTATCGGCGCCAACGACTTTATCCGTGGCGGGCAAACCAATGTCACCATCCCTGCGAATGTGGTGCAGACCCAGCTCGGGCGGCTTATCAACGCCGGCGCCAGTCAGTTCTTGGGGATCAATCTGCCGCTGCTCGGGCTGACGCCCCAGTACAACACCGACCCCGCCGTTTCGCAGACGTTTAGCAATCGGTCCCGTTCTTACAATGCGGCTCTCGAAGGGGTTTACGAGGGGGTTGAGTCCGGGAACCCCGGCGTGACGATCCACCGGCTCGATGTTGCGAGCCTGTTTAGTGGGTTCCTTGAGGATGCGGCGTCGCTCGGCTTCGTCAACACCACGCAGGCGGGGCGCGACGCGTCCGGCGGGTCGCTCGATGGCGCCCCGGGCTATGTCTTTTGGGACGGCGTCCACCCGACGCGCGAGCTGCACGCTCTGCTCGGCGAAGCGGCAATTCGGGCGGTGCTGCCCGCAGGAGACTACGACCGCGACGGCGTTCTCGCGGCCGTCGACTACGACGCCTGGAACGAGGCCTACGGAACCGCGTTCAACGCCTTCGCCGGTCAGACGCCCTCCCTCGCCGCCGACGGCAACGGCGACGGCCGAGTGGACGCGGCCGACTACACGCTGTGGCGTGATTTGCTGGCGACGACGTTGGTCGCGATTCCCGAACCCGCAACGATGCTCTTCGTTTACGTCGCGATGATCGGCCTCGTGCAGAGACCGCGTGGCTAAACGCCCGAGGCTAGCTCCTTCGGCGTCAGTCCTCCCGGACGAACTGCGCGAAGTTCGAGTTGCGGAATCGGACGTCGCTCGTGCCTCGCCAGACCACCTCGGTCGGCTCGCGGGTTGAGTCGTCGGCGTCGGTCTGGACGGCGGCGAGTTGGAAGGTCTCCCAGCGCTGGCCCCCTTGGAACCGCGCGAGCTCCTTCGCCGGGATCGATAGCTCGACGTCGTAGCCGGTCTCGGTCCGTCGGGCGGCGCCTTCGACCCCTTCGATCGCCTCGCGCCGCCGGCCGCGGCCTCGGAACGCGGTCACCTTGGCGTCGCCGCTCTCATCGGGGGCGCCAACCGCCACCCGCAGCGCGCCCCACTGCAGCGTCGGCTCGTCTCGACGCTGGGCGGCGGGGCGGGCGTCGAGGATCCACTGCAGGCGGTCCTTGCCGGGCACGATCTGTTCGTCGGTGACCCGCGCCATCAGCACGAGGCTGGCGCCGTCGTGACCGGCGGCGACTTTGAACGACGCGTCCGCCGGGCCGGTCCAGTCTTGGACGGCGCCCATCAGGA
Source organism: Botrimarina colliarenosi (assembly GCF_007859955.1). Lineage (GTDB taxonomy): Bacteria > Planctomycetota > Planctomycetia > Pirellulales > Lacipirellulaceae > Botrimarina > Botrimarina colliarenosi. Next base: position 501,396 of record NZ_SJPR01000003.1, on the reverse strand, counting down.
CCGGATCGTCAGGCGTGGCGTACGAAAGCTCGGGCCACGGTTCGATGACGCCGTCAATCTCCGCCGACTCCGCAAGGAGCGGGCAGACATGCCGGCGGTCGATCACGACCGGGATCACCCGTTCGGCCGAGAGCGGCGCCGAGCCATCCTCCGGCTTGGTCCGCAGGGTCGCGGTGAAGGTCGCCCGGCGGAGCGTCTCGAATTGGATCGGCTCCTCGAAGCGGATGCGGACGTGCTGCTCCGCCTCGCCGACCGGCCCGACCGACAGCTTCAGCCCGTCGGGCTCGACGGTGAGGCCTCGCAGCGGCAAGCCATCGACGCGGCCTGACATCTCGACGAGCTCGCCGAACTCGTTGGAGAGTCGGACGCTGAGGCCCCCCTCGCTGAACGCGTTGTGGTCATCGACAAGGATGGGGGCGACCTCGACGCGGACCTTCCGGAGAAAATCGCTGAAGCGGGCCGCGCTCGACTCGGTGACAATGCCGGCGGGAAGGATGCCGTCGAGCCGTAGGTTCACCACCTGGGGGCCGTCGGCCTCCATCGTTAGCCACGTGACGTGGTCGAACTCGCCGTACTCGTTGCCGCGGAGCTGCGAGCCGCCGCCGGTGGTCCCCAGCGAATAATAATCACGGCCATTCCGCTGGTACTGCACGTAGTGATGCACGTGGCCGGCGAAGATCGTGTGGGGGCGATCGACCAGTAACTTCTCGACACGCCGCCAATTCGTGGGGTCGGAGTCGCCGTTCGCCTCGGCCCGCTCGGCGTAGGTCCAGAGCGGCTTGTGCAGGAAGACCAGCGTCCAGCGCGCGTCGGCGTGCTTCTCTAAGTCGTCACGCACGAACTCGATCTGCTCGTCGCTGATGTGCTGCTGGACCGGGTCCTCGCTGCAAAGACAGAGGAAGTGCACGCCGCGGTAATCGAACGAGTACCACTCTCGGCCGAACTGCTCGCGCCATTTCTTGTGCAGAACGGGGTTGGTGACATCGTGATTGCCGGCCACGAAGAAGAACCGCATCTGCATCTGGTCGATGAAGCCGAGGAACTCGCCCCATTCGCGTTCGATCTGCGAGAGGTCCTCGGTGTAGCCCTCGATGAGGTCGCCTACCGAGACGACGAATTCGGGGCGTAGCAGGTTGAGCTTCCGTACCGCGTCCATCCAAATGCCGGGCCGGTGGCCGCCGGTGCGGTCGGTCACGATCGCGATCTGGAAACGATCCGGATCATTCAAGAGCGGCTTATCGGACCACGGCTTGGGGCCATCAATGGCCGGCAAAGCGATGGCGGCAGGGAATTGAGCGCCCGGCGCGGCGGCTTCGTCGGCGTGCTCGTGCCCTTCGTGGGCGGCTGCGCTTGACGCGAACAGGCAAAGCGAGAGGCAGGCAAACTTCTTCATCATCGGTTGTCGTTCCGAGGGGGGCAAATCTCAGTGACGCTCGCACAAACTGTAGGAGGCCGCCGAATCTGTGGGAGGCGTCTCCCGACGCCGATTACGGTGTCCATTCCGCAGCGGCATGGAGCGCGTAATCGGCGTCGGGAGACGCCTCCCACAGATGGGATCGTTTCCAAGTCCCTGCGACCCTATGCGAGAACCCCTACCTCAGCAAGCATGGCTGCGCAGAAGGTGATGAAGCCTGCGTTAAGACCGCCGCGGAGGGGCGCCGTTAGGCGATCAAATCCTCGACAACCCGGGCCTTCTCGACGCTCGTCAGCTTCTGGTCGAGCCCCTGCAGCGGGTAGACGAGCTTCTCGTGGTCGAATCCCAACAGATGCAGGATGGTGGCGTGCAGGTCGCGCACCTCGACCGGCTGGGTCACGGGGCCGAAGCCGATCGGGTCGGTCTCGCCGTGCGAGTGGCCCCGCTTCACGCCGCCGCCCGCGAGCCAGATCGTGAACGCCTTGGCGTGGTGGTCGCGGCCGAGGAACGCCATCTCCTTGCCGCCCCGGTTTTCCCGCATCGGGGTGCGGCCAAACTCACCCGCCCAAATGACGAGGGTGTCTTCGAGCATCCCCCGATCTTCGAGGTCCGAAAGCAACGCGTGCATGGGGCGATCAATCTCACGCGCCTTCTTCGTTAGGCCCCTGTCGATCGACCCTTCCTCGCTGGTGCCGTGCATGTCCCAGCCCCAATCGAAGAGCTGCACGAAGCGGACGCCCCGCTCGGCGAGCCGCCGGGCGAGCAAACAGTTGTTGGCGAAGCTCTCCGCGCCCGGCGCGGCGCCGTACGCCTCGAGCGTCGTCGGCGACTCGTCGCCGAGGCTCATCGCGTCGGACGCCTCGAGCTGCATCCGGCAGGCCATCTCGTACTGGGCGATGCGAGTGATCGTCTCCGGATCGCCCCACTCGGCGTGGGTCGTCTGGTTGACGCGGTTGATCGCCTCGATGGTGCGTCGACGCAAATCCTGGCTGACGCCTTCGGGGTTCGAGAGGAACAGCACGGGGTCGCCGTGGCTGCGACACTGGACTCCCTGGTAGACGCTCGGCAGGTAACCACTCCCCCAGCCGGCTTGGCCGACGTCGGGCGCCTTCCCGCCGGAGAGGAGCACAACGAACCCGGGCAGGTTCTGGTTCTCACTCCCGAGACCGTAGGTGACCCACGATCCCATCGACGCGCCCCCCTGGCGGGCCAGCCCCGTATGGACGAGCAGCTGGGCGGGCGCATGATTGAACTGGTCGGTCGTCATGGTGTGGACAAACGTGACCCGGTCGACCGACTTGCGGAACTCGGGCAACCGGTCACTGACCCACAGGCCCGACTCGCCGGCGGGGGAAAACGGGTACTGCGGCCCCAGCAAGAGCGGCTCGCCACGCAGGAACGCGAAACGCTCGCCCGCCATCAACTCGGCGGGGCACTTCTGTCCGTTAAGACGCGCGAGCTCCGGCTTGTGCTCGAAGAGCTCGAACTGGCTCGGGGCGCCCGCCATGTGGAGGAAGATCACCCGCTTTGCTTTCGCGGCATAGTGCGGCAGACGTGGCGCCCAGGGCTGCGAGGGGTCGATCACGATCCGACCCGACGACGCCGACGCGTTCTTGCCCCCTAACCACAACGCCCCCAGACCCGCCATGCCGCCGGCGAGGAAGTGGCGACGCGTGACGTGTTGCGTCGTGCGGTGCTGGAGTTCTTGGCGAAGGTTCATACGGATCTCTATTTGGTCAACGCCGCGTCAAGATTTAGGATCACGTTGGCGACGACGGTCATTGCGAATCCCTCATCGATCGACTTGTCGGCGATCATCTCTTCGTTCAGCGCGACAAGTTCGTCGATCCCCGCCTCGGGGAGCGGACGCCCGGTGGCTTCCTTGGCGGCCCAGGCGATCCGATCGCGTGGCGTCTCCTCCGTGCGGGCGAGCATTCGGTCGGCAAGGGCCTCGGCTAGTTCGACGAAAGCCGGGTCGTTGAGCGTCACCAACGCCTGCAGCGGGGTGTTGGTCGTCGGCCGGAGGGCGGTGCATTGATCGCGACTGGGGGCGTCGAACGCCATCATGCTCGGGTAGGCTGCCGTCCGCTTCCAGTACGTGTAGAGCGCGCGGCGGAACCGCGCGGCGCCCTCGGCCGTCTCCCACTTTTGATTGTTGTAGACCGTCTTCCACACCCCCTCGGGTTGGAACGGCATAACGGGGGGTCCGCCGAGGCGTGGATTCAGCTTGCCCGAGACGACCAGCGCTTGGTCACGCACCATCTCCGCCCGCAACCGGCCACGGGGACCTCGAGCGAGAAGGCGGTTGGTGGGATCGCGTTTCACCAAGTCGGCTGAAACACGGGCATCCTGCCGGTAGGTCGCAGACAGCACCAACTCACGCAGCAGCCGCTTGAGACTCCACCCCATCTCACCCCGGAAGCGGGCGGCCAGATCGTCGAGCAACGCGGGGTGCGACGGCTCGGCGCCGGTCGATCCGAAGTCGGCGAGCGTCTCGACGAGGCCGGCGCCGAAGACCTCGGCCCAGACGCGGTTGACCATCACACGGGCGGTGAGGGGATTGTCGTCGGCGCTAAGCCAACGCCCCAGCTCCAACCGATCGCTGGCGGCGCCGGGCAGCGTGGTCGGCGTCCCCGGATCGACCTCTTCCTCGGGTGACAGCCAAGAACCCCGATCAAGGCGATAGGTCTTACGCCGTAGCGACACCGGCTGCTTAACGAGCACCGGCGTTGCGGTCGAAGCGATCGCCTTGCGGCGCGCCATCAGAGCCCCCTCTCGTTCGCGCAGGTCGCGGAGCGCCCTGTCGGAGGCGAGCTGGCCGATTGCGTCTTCCGACGTAGTCGAGACCCGCAGCCGCTGCATGACGAGCGGGCCTTGTCCGTCGGTCGCCATCTCGTGCTTGAGTTGCAGCCGGAGCCGCTCGCCTTCGCGGAGTTCAACGGGCGATTCGAAGACGAACGCCGCCCACCGGGGCCGGCGCATCCGGGTGTAGGGCCCCCAACCGGCGCTGTTGTCGCGGAGCGAATCGATCGGGCGGAAGAAGCCCTCGGTTTCGTCGGCGAGGACCTCGACGAGCATCAGCTCGACTTCCTGGGGTTCCTCGTCGGACGAAGTCGCTTGCGGGGACCGTTCTAAATAGACCCGGAAGTTGGAGAGAACGAACCCGTACTCGGGCGTCGCGATCGCTGTGTCAGGATCGAGCGGCGATGCGTCGATCCTCAGCGCCGCGATCGGACCCGCTGGGGCCGCCGCCGTCAGGGTGTAGGTCGAGCGGTCGGTCACGGTGCCGATCGCGGCGACTTCGGGCCCGTTCTCGGCGGTGCGGATATCGAGCCGCGTCTCGCCGGTCGACTCGGCGGTCTCGATCATCAACGGCTGCCAACGCTCGACTGGGCCGGCAGCCTCCTGCCCCCTTCTGAAAATCTGCTGGCGGACATCGCTGAGCCCGGCGTCGATAGCGGCCGCTTCCGACAACAGCGCCGGGTCGTCGGGGACGGCGACCTTCGGCCAGTCCTCCGCGAGGTCGGCGTCTTGCGTCGTGTTGAAGAGGCCGGCGAAGCGGTAGTAGTCCTTCTGCCAGAGAGGGTCGTACGGGTGGTCGTGACACCGGGCGCATCCCATGGTCATCCCCAGCACGCCTTGCCAGGTCGAGTCGACGCGGTCGACGATCGCCGCCCAGCGGAACTCCTCGTCGTCGGTGCCCCCCTCGGTGTTCGTCTGCGAGTTGCGGTGCAGCGCCGTGGCGAGCCGATCCTCGATCGTGGCGTTCTCGACCAAGTCGCCCGCCATCTGCTTGAGCAAGAACTCGTCGTACGGCAGGTCGGCGTTGAACGCACGGACGACCCAGTCGCGCCACGGCCAGATGTCGCGCGGCGGGTCGCGCTCGAATCCCATCGTGTCGGCGTAGCGCGCCAGGTCGAGCCAGACGCTCGCCCACCGCTCGCCGAAGTGGGGCGACGCCAAGAGACGGTCGACGACGCGTTCGTAAGCGCCCGCTGCGTGATCGGTCTCGAACAGCGTCCGCTCCGACTCGGTCGGCGGCAGACCGATGAGGTCAAACGTCACGCGCCGCAGCCACTGCGCGCGGTCGGCCTCGGTAGCCGGCGTGAGGCCTTCCGCTTCGAGCCGAGCGAAAACGTAGGGGTCGATGGCCGACTGTGACCACTCGTTTGCTGCGGGGGACGCCGGCGCTGGACGTCGCTGCGGATTGCGGAACGCCCAGGGGTCTTCCCAGTTCGCGCCCTGGTTGATCCAGCTACGGAGCGTCGCTAGTTCCTGCTCGTTGAGCCGTCGCCCGTGCTCGGCCGGCGGCATCCGGAAGTCGTCGTCGGGATCGGCGACCCGGTCGTACAAGTACGACGCCTCGTGGTCGCCCGGCTCGATGACCGGCATCCCCGAGTCGCCTTCGGCGAGCGCCTTCTCACGGGTGACGAAAGAGATCCCTCCGGCCTCTTTCACTCCCCCGTGGCACGCGAGGCAGTGCTCTACGAAGATCGGCCGGACTTGGTCGTTGAAGAGCACCTCGTTGAATTCGATAGCCGCGGGCTCGTCCGCAACGGCCACGGTGGCGGCGAAGATCAAGAATGCCGTCGCCGGAAGTCGCGTCGCGAGGGGCATAGGGCGGGGAGGGCGTGGCGTACGAAGAGGGCGCCAGCAGACCGACTCCGCAGGCGTCTCTCTAGTTTACGCGCAAACCTACCCGCGCCGACATCTTGTCAACGATCCCGAGGCGATTCCCGGCGGGGAGTTTCGACACATTCGGACTCGGCGGCAGGCCGGCCCCGTCGCGCCGTCGCCAGGACCGCCCCTCCGAGAAGCGTTGTCAGCGACGCCAGGAAGTACCGGTATCCCCGTCCTTCGAGCCGTTCGCTAGAAGCCCCTCCGTCCACCACCGCGGCGTTGGAGGGGGTTCCCACCGAGGAGAGGTCATCTCGCGACGAATGGGCGGGGGTGGCGCTGCCAGGAGCCGGCAGCGGAAGCGCCTTCACTCCGAACGAAGACCCCTCTAAAGAGGTGTCTCCAGACGCAACGGCCGGCGCTTCGGCGGGAGTCGGGAGGGTCCGCACCCACGACTCGAGCGCCAGGGCGGCGTCGCGGGCCGCGTCGCTCGGGGCGGCCGCCACGAACGTCGCCGGGGTCGTTTCGGCCGTCGGGCTCAACAATAACTCGGCCAGGTCAATGAGGCCGGCGTTGGGGTCTCCGGCTCCGGCCGGCGGCGCCGGCGCCGCCGCAACGCGCCTTAATCCGCCTATTGCCGTCTGAGCCCTCGCCATCGGCTCGGCAATTGGCGGCGACACGGCTCCCCCGGTTTCGACGAGCTCCGGTCGCAGCGTCGGTCGCTCGGCGGGGCTCAAGTCTTGCCCCGCCAGCGTCGTTGAATCGCCGTCGACGTCATCCGTTAAGGTCACCTCGGCCGCGTCCCTCTCGACCGGGCGGCTGACGCCATCGTCCGCGGCGTCAAAGTAATCACCCGTGCCGTTGCCCGACGACGAACCAGTCACGGCGCCGCTGATACTGCCGTTCGAGTCGGGCCAGTTCACCGTCCCCTGATTGGAGTTGGTGATGACGTCTTCTCGAGTGAAGCCATCGGTCAGCAAATCATTCGATCCGTTTTCGGCGCTGGAAAGCGTTGCGTCGAGAGAGAAGGCCGCGTCGACAGTGACTTGATGGAGATAGGTCCGAAGGATTTCCGCATTGTTGGAATCAGCGGCGACGGCCCACTCTGTCCTCCCGAGCAAGTCGCTGAAGCGCTGCCCATCCGTCGCCACGTCTCGGAATCCCAGCACCGAGATCGTTAATCCCGGACGGACAAGCACGGCGCCCAGGGACCCTGCCTCGGCCGACGCGAGGGAAAGCGAGTCGGCGGACTTCAGGAGGAATTCGCTACCAGTCGCCGAGCCAATGATGGTCAACTGGGAATCGCCATCGATTGGAGTCCAACCAGACAGCCCCGGAGTCTGCAAGTACACCATCGCCGCGTCGCTATCCGCCGCGTCAACGGTCACGGCGCCCGTGGTGGCGCTGAGGACGCAGCGGCTTTCGCAGTACTCCATGCGCAGCCGGCGGCCGCGTAGGGATGGTTGTCGATGGGGGCGACTCATCAGTGTTCCTCCTGGTTGAGCGACGCGTCTTGTGTCCGCTCTTGTTTCTTCTCTAACGCTTGGCGCTTCGTCTCGATCGCCGCCGCCTCTTCGATCTTGCCGAGAAGGCCGAGCAGCTGGGCATGGTTGGCGTAATGCATCGCTAGCAACGTCGGCTGATCGGCGCCGGCGCGGCGGATCCGCTCTTCCTCGATCGCGACCGACCGGGCAAATGCGTCCGACGCCTCGTCGAGCCGCCCGCTGTCGCGGAGCACAACGCCGCGGTTGTTCCAGAGAGCGGCGAGGCTCCGTTCGTACCGGTCCGAACTCGGATACGACACAACCAAGCCTTCTAGTGTTCGCTGCGCTCGGTCGAAGGCCGCGTCGGACAGGTCGGCGCGGCCCGCCCTGGCTTCGGCCGCCCCTTCGCTCGCCAACGCAACGGCGAGTTCGCTGCGGTGCCGGGGCGCCAACGGCGACCGCTCGGCCAGGTCAGCCAACTCGGCGGCGGCGGCCCGGTACGCTTCGGCGGCGCCGGCCCACTGCCCCCGATCGGCGGCGAGCGCGCCGCGGTTGCTGTACGCCATCGCGAGGTCGGCGCGGTACGCCTCGACGTCTGGCTGTTGATCCGTTAGCGAGAGGAGTTGCTCAACCGCTTGGTCGCTCTCCTGAGCCGCCCGCTCCGAGTCAACGCGACGCAGCAGCGAGGAGAGCGCGTTGTGCGCCACCGCCAACCGGCGGGCGTGGCCCGGATTGTCGGCCTCGGCGCGTCGCGCGCGACCCAAGAGGACAATTGCCTCTTCGAGCTGACGCCGGGCGGCGGCCGGATCATCGTTGACGGCGGAAGCGGCGTCGGACAACGCGGCGGCAAGGTCGGCCATGCGGGCAGGGTCCCTCGCCTTTTCCGCTAAGAGGCCGCGTCGCAATTCGACGGCGCGGCGCAAGTCGGTCGTGGCGCGTTCGTCCTCCCCCTTTTGCGAGAGCAACAAGCCCCTGTTATCGACGCAACGGGCCAACCACGCCGTGGCTACGGCGCTGGTCGGATCGATCGCGAGCAGCGTCTCGAGCGACTCCGCCGCGTCGTCGTAGAGCCGCAGCGCCTCTTCCGATTCGCCGAGGCGCTCGGCGACCGCGGCGGCGCGGATCCGGGTCTCGGCGGCCGAAACCGCCAGCCGGGGGTCGCCCTCCGACTCGGCGAGGAAGTAGCGGTAGTAGGCAAGGGTGTCCTCAAGGGCCTGGCCGCGGATCGCCTCGGCGCCGGGCGTCGCGGCGAGCTGGTCGCTCAATTCGCCGCCGAACCGGTCGAGCACACCACGCGCCTGGTTGAGCAGGCGCTCGGCGCGGGCCCGGTGGGTCTCGGACTCCACCAGGGCGGCGGCGAGCCGCCCGCGGGCCTCGTTCACCAGCAGCGCACTGGCCAGCGACACCACGGCGACGACGCCCAACGCTGCCGCCGCGATAGCGACCGTCTTCCGCCTCCGCCGCACGAACTTGCCGACGCGATCGGCGAGACTCGGGGGGCGGGCGATCGTCGGCCGACCGTCGAGGAACCGCCGCAGGTCGTCGCGCAACTCGCCGGCCGACGCGTAGCGGGCGGTCGTGTCCTTCTCCATCGCCCGCAGGACGATGTTCTCAAGGTCGGCGGGGATCGCCGGGTTGAGCCGTCGAGGCGGCGTCGGGTCGTGATTTTGCAGGCTGTCTAAGAGTCGCACCCGATCGTCGCCCGGGAACGCATGCCGAAGCGTCAAGAGCTCGTAGAGCGTCGCGCCGAGGGCGTAGACGTCGGTGCGGCCATCGACCTGATCGGCCCGGCCACGCGCCTGCTCGGGGCTCATGTAGCGGAGGGTCCCAACAACGTCGCCGGTAGCGGTGACGCCCAGGTCGGTCTGCATCCGCGCGAGGCCAAAGTCGGCGACCCAGACCTTGCCGCGTTCGTCGATCAGCAAGTTCGACGGCTTCACGTCGCGGTGGACCACGCCGAGATCGTGCGCGTGCTGCAAAGCGTCGGCCGCATCGGCGGTCATGATCGCGGCGCCACGGAAGAACGACGGCGCGACGTGGTTGTCGCCGAGCGTCGGTTGCGGGTCCGACGCACTGGTCGGGAGCGGAGTCAGGCTGGCTGGCAGTGAGTACGCCTCCGCTGCGGTGGTCGCATCGGGCGACGCCGCCGCGCCCGCCTCGCGTCGCAGCTCCGTGATCGCCTGGGCGAGGGTCTGCCCCTCGATGAACTGCATCGCGTAGTAATGGACGCCGCGGTCCTGGCCGATCGCGAACACCGGCACAATATTGGTGTGGTGCAGCCCCGCCGCGGCCTGCGCTTCGTTCCGGAACCGGGCGATCTGCCGCTGATCGAGCACCGCGGCGAACGGCAGCACCTTTAGCGCCACCCGGCGACGGAGCGACTGTTCCTGGGCCTCGTAGACGATGCCCATCCCGCCCCGGCCGATCTCCCGGACGATGCGATAATCACCGACCGATCTCGGCGGCGCTTCGGCGCCGGGAAGTATCTCGGACTTCGACGGCTGCGAACCACCAGGGGCCGTGCCGAGGCGGCGCCGCTCGTTTCTGCTCGGATCGCTGTCGCGGGCCGACTCGACGGCGGCATGAATCGTGCGGACGCCCTCGAGGTAGTCGACGAGTTGCTCGCCGCAGTCGTGGTGCCTTGTTGCGAAATCGGTGGGGGATTCCGCGTCGCCCCGTTGCAACGCGGCAGCGTACTCGTCCAAAACGGCGATGAGCCGTTCGTCCGACTCGGTCGGTTCGGCTGTCGAGGCGACGAACGACCGCGTCGCGTCTTCGCAGGTGATTCGATTGAAGTTCATTCGGCGGCCTCGTCGTCGTAGAGGGACCGCAGCCGCTTGATGCTCCGCAGCCACAGCATCCGCACCGCCCCCGACGAGCGCCCCATCCGTTCGCCGATCTCGGAGAAGTCGAGGCCCTCCTGGTGCCGCAGCCGGAGCACTTCGCGGTAGTCGTCCGGCAGCACGTCGAGCATTTGGCCGAGCGTGTCGGCGTTCTCGCGTCGCTGGAAGGACGCCGAGGGCGAGTCGCCGTCGTGCGGCAGTTGCGCGGCGAAGCCCGGCGCCGACCGGTCGCCCAGCGGCCGCGCACGGTCCAGTGACACCTCACGACGGACGTCGCGTTTGGCCGCTTTGAGGTGCTGTTCGACCGCCCGCAAGAGGTTGTTCATCAAGATCCGCCGCAGCCAGCCCAAGAACTCCTCGGGCGTGGCGCCACGGAACGCGGGGAAGTCGCGATGGGCTTCGTAGAACGTCTCCTGCACAACATCGGACGAGCTAACCCGAGCGCGCAGCCGGTCATCGAGCTGCGAGGCGACGACCAGTTTCAAATAACTGGCGTGCAGCTGCATCAACTTGCCCAGCGACGTCTCCGAGCCCTGACGGGCGTCGGAGAGCAGCTCGGCGGCGAACGATCCGGATGTGCTCATCATGGCTGGGGCAAACCGCAAGTAGAGGCTCCAGCGGGTAAGGGCCGGTTTCCAGTCTACTCGTCACGCGGTTTCCTTTGTCAGGTTTCCACGGTTGTAACTAAGTCGTTGCTTGCAATGCTGTTACAACCGGCGGAGCGGTGCGCAAAACGAAGCCGCTCAGCCCCTCCCGCAGGGGGATTTCTTCACAATCCAGCGCCGAAAACCCCCGATCCGACGACGCAATGCCCGAAGGCCACACCCTCCACCGCGTCGCCCGCGACCATCGGCGGCTATTTGTCGGGCAACAGCTGACTGCCAGCAGTCCGCAAGAGCGGTTCGCCGAGGGGGCCGGCGTCTTGAGCGGTCGCCGGCTGGAGGGCGTCGAGGCGGTCGGCAAGCACCTCTTCTACCACTGGGCCCCCAAGGGCCGCTCGAAGGCGGCCGACGTCCTGCACATCCACCTGGGCCTCTACGGCAAGTTCCGCCTGCACAAGAAACGGCACGAGGGCGCCTGGCCCGAACCACGTGGCGCGGTGCGCCTCCGCATCGAGGGGCCCGACGCGGCGTTCGACCTCAACGGCCCCAACCGCTGCGAATTGATCGACACGGCGGGCTACGAGGCGCAGCTCGCGCGGCTTGGCCCCGACCCGCTCCGTGACGACGACCCCGAGCGAGCTTGGCGTCGCATCAGCAAGAGTAAGACGCCGATCGGCCCGTTGCTGATGAACCAAGAGGTAATCGCCGGCGTTGGGAACATCTACCGCTGTGAATCGCTCCACCTGCTGGGGATCCACCCCGAACGGGCGGGCAAGGACCTCGACCGCAGCGAGTTCGACGCCCTCTGGCGGAAGCTTGTCGAGTTGATGCGGATCGGCGTCAAGCACAACCGGATCCTCATCGCCGACCCCGCCCTTGTCGGAAAGCCACGCAGCCGTATGACCCGCGAAGAAGGGCTGCGCATCTACAAGAAAGCGAACTGCCCCGATTGCGGGTCGGCGATCGACCAGTGGACGATGGCCGGCCGCAAGGTGTTTGCGTGCACGACATGCCAAGACTGAGTCGGCTGTCGCCTTCGCTGCCGAATCGCCGGGTTGTGCTCCGCCTCGCCAGTGTGTCCGCTGTAACCTGACGATGGTGAACACCCTAACAGACACCGACCCCCTCGCCCCGTTCCACGAGCCGACCCGCACGTGGTTCAACGAGGCGTTCCGCGCGCCGACGCGGGCGCAGCAGCTCGCCTGGCCTGTGATCGCCTCGGGTGAGAGCACGCTGCTGCTCGCGCCGACCGGGTCGGGCAAGACGCTCGCGGCGTTTCTGGCGGCGCTTGATCGGTTGATGTTCGCTCCGACGCCTGACGTCGCCGGCTCGCCAACGCAGCGGACGGCGAGCCGGCGACGTCAGTCGTCAGTGCAAACCAACAAGAAACGCTCTGCCTCCGGCGTCCGCGTCCTCTACATCTCGCCCCTCAAGGCGCTCGGCGTCGATATCGACCGCAACCTCCGCACGCCGGTCGCCGGCATGCGGGCGGTCGCCGGCCGGCTCGGCGTCGACTACCGCGACCCAACGGTCGCGATCCGCACCGGCGACACCGACCAACGTGAACGGGCCCGCATTCTCCGCCACCCGCCGGACGTGCTCATCACGACGCCCGAGTCGCTCTACCTGATGCTGACCGGCAAGGCGCGCGAGATCCTCACCCAGGTGGAGACCGTCATCATCGACGAGATCCACGTGATGGTCCCGACAAAGCGGGGCGTCCATCTGTTCCTCACCCTCGAGCGGTTGGAGCGGATCCGCCGTCGGTCCGCGGAGGAGCACGGCCACGACTGCAGCGCACTCCAACGCATCGGCCTCTCGGCGACCCAGCGGCCGCTCGACGAGATTGCCAGGCTGCTCGGCGGCGCCGAGGCGACCGCCGATCCCGATGAGCCCGTCCGTCCCCGGCCGGTGCGGATCGTCGACGCCACCGAGCCGAAACGGTTCGAGCTGCGGGTCGAGATGCCGGTCGAGGAGATGGCCAAACAGCTGGCGCCCAAGTACGAGCAACTCGGCGGCAGCGTCGGGGGCGCCGACGACGCACGGCCCGGCATGGCCGCGAAGCGTGATGGCGATCCGCCACGCGACCCGCCGCGGTTCGACGGCGCGGCGATGGCGCCTTCGGCCCCGAGCATCTGGCCGGCGATCCACCCGCGGCTGCTCGAGCTCATCCGATCGCACCGATCCACGATGATCTTCGTCAACAGTCGCCGTCTCGCAGAGCGGCTCGCGGCGGCGATCAACGAGCTTGCGAACGAGGAGCTAGAAGCCCAGCGAGCCGAGGAAGGCGACTCCCCCCAGCGAGAGCAGCACACGCCGATCGAGATCTGCCTCGCCCATCACGGCAGCATCTCGAAGGAGGCCCGCGCCGATATCGAAGACCGGCTGAAACGGGGTGTGCTGCCGGCGATCGTGGCGACCAGTTCGCTGGAACTCGGCATCGACATGGGGGCGGTCGATCTGGTGATCCAAATCGAGGCGCCCCCGACCATCGCGTCGGGCATCCAGCGGATCGGCCGCAGCGGACGCGGCGTCGACCTCCTCTCGAGCGGCGTTATCTTCCCGAAGTACCGCGGCGACCTGCTGGCGTGCGCCGGCGCCACGGGTCGGATGCTGCTGGGGCACGTCGAAGAAACTTATTACCCCCGCAACCCGCTCGACTTGCTTGCCCAGCAGCTGGTGGCGATGGTCGACGAAGACGGCACGAACGTCGACGAGTTGTACGCGGCGGTGCGTGGCGCCGCACCCTACGCCGACTTGCCGCGTGGGTCGTTCGAGGGGGTGCTCGACCTCTTGTCGGGCCGCTACCCATCGGACGAATTCGCCGAACTTAGGCCACGGCTCACTTGGGATCGGATCGGCGGCACGGTCTCCCCGCGTAAGGGCGCCCAGCGCCTCGCGATCCTCAACGGCGGCACCATTCCCGACCGCGGGCTCTACGGCGTCTTCTTGGTGGGCGATGGCCCCGATGGCGCCGGCGGTAGCCGCGTCGGCGAACTCGACGAGGAGATGGTCTTCGAGACCCACCCGGGCGACGTCTTCTTGCTCGGGGCCAGCAGCTGGCGGGTGCTCGACATCACCAAGGACCGCGTCCTCGTGGCGCCGGCGCCGGGCGAGCCGGGCAAGATGCCGTTCTGGCGAGGCGAGGGACCGGGACGCCCGCTCGAGTTCGGCCGCGCAATCGGCGAGCTGGCGCGCGAGCTCACCCAGACCCTGGCGAAGAAGGGCGACGACGCCGCCCTCGATCGGCTGACGACGAAGCACGCCCTGGAAGAGCCCGCCGCCAAGCACCTGCTGACCTACCTCCAGGACCAAGCCGCGGCCACGGGTGAGCCGCCGTCCGACCGTTCGATTATCGTCGAAGCTTTCCTGGACGAGATCGGCGACTGGCGTATCTGCCTCCTCTCGCCCTTCGGCGCGAGGGTCCATGCGCCGTGGGCGATCGCGGTCGCGGCCCGGCTACGCGAGGAAGATCTTGGTGAGGTCGACTACAGCTGGACCGACGACGGGATGATCTTCCGGCTGCCCGAGTCGCCCCAGCCGCCGCCAACCGATTTCTTCCTGCCGCGCGCGGACGAGGTCGAGGACCGCGTCACGTCACAACTCGGTTCGACGGCGATGTTCGCCGCCCGCTTCCGCGAGAACGCGGCCCGCGCGCTGCTGCTGCCTAAACGCCAACCGGGCCGGCGCCAACCGCTGTGGATGCAGCGCCGCCGGGCGGCCGACCTGCTGGCGGTCGCTTCGCGCTATCCGAGCTTCCCGATCCTGCTGGAGACCTACCGCGAGTGCCTGCGAGACGTGTTCGACCTGCCCGGCCTCGTCGCGTTGCTCCGCGATATCGAGAAACGGGTCGTGCGGGTCGAGACGGTCGAGTCGCAACAGCCCTCGCCGTTCGCGTCGTCGCTGCTCTTTAATTATGTCGGCAACTTTATCTACGAAGGGGACGCGCCGCTCGCCGAGCGCCGCGCCGCCGCGCTCTCTCTCGACCACGCCCAACTGCGCGAGTTGCTCGGCGGCGCCGAGTTGCGCGAGCTGCTCGACGGTGAGACGATCGACCAGCTGGGCCTTGAGCTCCAGAAGCTGGCCGACCCTTACTGCCGTCACGCGGACGCGGCCCACGACCTGTTTCTGTCGCTCGGCGACCTCACCGGCGACGAGTTGTACGCCCGCTGCGACCATGACGCCGTCGCGCGCGAAGACGTTGAGCGTTGGCTCTCGGAGCTGCTCGACACACGGCGGATCATCGCTGTGCGGATCGGCGGCGAGCCACGCTACGCCGCGAGCGAGGACGCCGCGCGGTTGCGCGACGCCCTCGGTGTGAATCCGCCCGCCGGTCTCCCGGGCGCCTTTTTGGAGCAAGTCGCCGACCCGGTGGGGGACCTCGTCTCGCGATTCGCGCGGACCCACGGCCCGTTCTCATCGGTCGACGCGGCCCGTCGGCTAGGACTCGGCGAAGCCGTGGTGCGGTCGGCTCTCGAGCGGCTGCGCGACGCCGGCCGCGTTCTCGAAGGCGAGTTCGTCCCCGGCCGCCGAGGCCGCGAATGGTGCGACGTCGCCGTGCTCCGCACCATCAAACGGCGTTCGCTCGCCAAACTCCGCCAACAGGTCGAAGCCGTCCCGGCGGAGGCGCTCGCCCGTTTCTTGCCCGTCTGGCAAGGCGTCACGCAGCCACGCAAGGGACTCGATGGCGTCCTCGACGCGGTCGAGCAGCTCCAAGGCGCCCCGCTGCCGGCTAGCGACCTCGAACGTGAGATCCTTCCCAGCCGCGTGAAGGAGTACCGGCCCGGCCTGTTGGACGAGCTGTTCCTCGCCGGCGAAGTCGTCTGGCAGGGCGTCGATAGCCTGGGCCAGCACGATGGCCGCATCGCGCTCTACCTGACCGACCAGTTCCCGTTGCTCGGCCGGCTGCCGCTGCCGCCAGCCGAGGGCAAAGACGCCCTGGAACGCACGGTGCGCGAATTGCTCGCCGAGCGGGGGGCGCTCTTTTTCGACGAGATCGCTCGTGCGACAGGCGAGTTCCCCAACGATGTGCTCGCCGCCCTTTGGCGCCTCGTGTGGCGTGGCGACGCCACCAACGACACGCTCGCGCCGCTCCGGGCGCTGGTCGCCCAATCGGGATCGGATTCGAAACAAGTCGCCGGCGCCGCGTCACGCCGCGGCCGCACGGCCTTCCGCTCACGCCGCCGCACGCGGTTGCCGGGCGCCGACGGTCGCTGGTCGTTGCTGTCGCGGTTCCACGGCGGCGTGACCTCCACCGAACGATTGGCGGCGCTCGCCGTGCAACTCGTTGAGCGGCACGGCGTGCTGACTCGAGACCAGATCGCCCGCGAGCAGGTCGAAGGGGGATTCTCGGCGATCTATCCGGTGCTCAAGGCGATGGAGGAGGCGGGCAAAGTCCGCCGCGGTTACTTCGTCGACGGACAAGGGGGCGCGCAGTTCGCGGCGGCCGGCGCCGACGAGTTGCTCCGTTCACGACCGCGTGAGGACGAACCCCCCACTTTCGTGCTCGCCGCTACCGACCCGGCGAATCCCTACGGGGTCGCCCTCCCCTGGCCGCCGGCGCCCGCCGAAGACGCCGGCAAGCCGCAGCGCGCCGCTGGCTGCCGCGTCGTGCTCTGCGACGGGCAGGCCCTCGGCTACCTGAACAAGACGGGCCAATCGCTCACCACCT
The DNA here is from genome assembly GCF_007859955.1 of Botrimarina colliarenosi. Lineage (GTDB taxonomy): Bacteria > Planctomycetota > Planctomycetia > Pirellulales > Lacipirellulaceae > Botrimarina > Botrimarina colliarenosi. The sequence continues at coordinate 484,765 of NZ_SJPR01000003.1, read as the reverse complement.
TCCTCGCCGAAACCGAGCCCGACCGCGGCTACCAGGCGTTGCGGCTCGCCACGGCGCTGGCGACCCGCGCCCACGAGCAACGCTCGATTCTCTTGACAAAGATCGACGGCGGGTCGGCGATCGCTTCGGGGATTGCGCCGGTGCTAGCAAAGTCGGGCTTCGTCGCGACGACCCGTGGGCTGCTTTGCCGCAGCGAATTTATGGCGGGGACAAAACGGACGCCACACGGCGCCCGGCCGACCCCCGGCCGCTAACGGTTCGTCAATTTCGCGCGTGTTCAAGAGGCTTCGCGAGGAGTCGGCGGACGCTATCACCGCCGTCATCACCGTCGCCATCGGAGCAATCCTCAAGGTCCAGCCGACCGGACCCGATCACAGAGGGTAGGACGCGCCCTCCGCGGCGCCCCTGCGCCTTCGCCGCCCGGTTGCCGGACTTGCCATGACCGATCCTTACGTTTCGTTCGACACGTTCTCCGTCGGGGAGACCCCCGCCGAGCCGACCCCGGCGCCGCAACAGCAGCGTCCGTCGCTGCTGGCGCGCTTGCCGCGTGTCGCGCCGTCGCCACCGCGCCCGAAGCCGATTCAACGCTTCGACGACGCCGAGTCCGCGCTGCATGGCGTCCATCTCTACGACGGGGGTTCGGACCTCGCCATGGCTGGGCCCTCCGTCGAGCCGGCGCCGCGGCGTTACAAGCTCTCCGATCCCACCGCGACGATCCGCATCGATACGGTCTCGCCTTCGACTTTTGACGACGAGACGCCTGAGCCACCGCCGCGTCGCCAGGCGATCGATAGCCCTACGATGTTCGGTGAGCCTAAGATGCTCGGTGAGCCCAGGATGTTCGGTGAACAAGCCGCTATCGACGACCCTTGGGCCACGTGGCTCTTGAACCTTGAGTCAACGATTCTTCCCTACTCGCGGATTATCGTCCTGGCGGCCGTGATCGCCGCGATGGGTCTGACGTTCGTGCTGCTCCGCGGGGGCGCCGCCGCCATGGAAGCGCCCAACACCTCGCCGCAAGTCTCGATCGACGCCCACACCGACACGCTCGCCGCCGTGGAAGCCGTGGAGACCGTTGCGAATCCCTCCGCCGAGGAGGCCCCGCCGTTCCACTGGCCGGTCGCCTCGACACCGACGCCCGCGAGCGGCGCGCTCCGCCCGCTCGACGCGTCTCCCCTCGGGGAGTCCGTCGCGACAACCGATTCGCTGCCGCCGTCGTCGTTCGCTAGAGGCCCCGCCTCGGCGTGGCAGGGCCCCGCTGGGGCGAAGCTCACGGGGCAGGTGATGCCGGTTGACTCCGGCCGCGTCGACGTCGCCCACGCCCCCGACTACCCGCAAACGACCACACGATGAGCCATACCGACCGCGCCTTTATCGCCGCCTTGCAACAGGCCAGCGCCGCCGCGCCGCCAAACGGGTTCGCGCTGGGCGGGCCCCACTACGTCTCGGCGCAAAGCGTCGAGACAACCGCCAAGGCGCCGTTGTCCGCGCACCTCGCCAAGCGTCGCGCCGAACGGCAGCAACCCGAACCACCGAAAGTCGATCCGCCCGCGGCGCAGCCCGCAGTGGCCTGCCCTCCCGAGCGGTTCACGCCCGGCATCGAACTCGAGTCACTCAGTTGGCCCGCGGTGGCTCAGCAACTCGCCCATGCGGGCCGCGATGCGTTGCTCGAAGTTCTTACGAACCTCGCCGAGCAGACGCCGTCGGCGACGCCCGTCGTCGCTCTGGTTGGCGCCCGACCCGGGGTCGGGGCCACGACAACTTTGCTCGCTTTGGCTCGGATCGTGGGTGGCGCCGGCGGCAAGACGGCGATCCTCGACCTCACGGCTGAGGCGGGCGCCGCGGCGCAGCTTGGCGTCCGGCGGATCGCTGGCGTCTCGCCGACATTCGATCCGCGATCGATCGACGACTTGGCGATCGTCAGCCGCGAGGACCAGACGACGGTGGTTGCCCTCGGTCCTGACGCCTCGCCCGCCATCGTTCAATCGGCGTCGACGCGGTTGGCCGGCGCCCACGACTTGGTCCTTATCGACGCCGGACCCGCCGCCGTCGCGGCGACGCGGCTCGGCCTGGGCGTCATGGCGGTCGTCATCGACGCGGCGCCCTCCGATTCGACGGCCATCGCCGCTTGCCAAAAGGCCCTTGCCGCGGTTGGCGTGGCGGGGATCGTCGAGACGTTCGCTGCGGTCGGCTGAAGCCGTGACCCCTCCCTAAGCCACCACAAGCCGCAACATGTATCTCGACTACTGGCAACTCACGGCCAAGCCGTTTGAGCCCGGCGGCGCCGACGACGCGTTCTACTACCCGAGCGAGGCCCACGAGGGCGCGCTCTCGAAGCTCCTCTACGCCGTCCGCCAGGGACGCGCTGCGGCGGCGATGGCGGGGCCCAGCGGTGTCGGCAAAACCCTGCTGGTAAATCGGCTCGCCACGCTATTGGCGCCGGACGGCGTCCGGCTCGTGCATGCGGTCTTCCCCGAGATGTCGAGCCGCGACCTCTTGGCCTACTTGGCCGAGCGGCTCGCCGCGCCGGACGTTTCGGCCTCGCCTACCGGGTCGATCGAGGAGTCGGTCCGCCGGCTCGAAGCGCTCGCCGAGGCGAACGCCGAAACGGGCCAGCGCCAACTCGTCGTCATCGACGAAGCGCACCTGCTCGAGGACTGCGGCGCTCTAGAAACACTGCGGCTTGTCACCAACTTCCGGTCGGGCGCCGCGGCGGCGTTCACGCTGCTGCTGGTCGGCCAGATGGGGCTGCTCTCGGCGGTCGCTCGCAAACCGACGCTCGACGAGCGGCTCGATGTCAAAACGCTGCTCCGCGGCTTCACCGCCGAAGAGACAGCGGCCTACGTCCGTCATCGGCTCGCCGCAGCGGGAGCGGCGCGCGACGTCTTCAGCGACCCAGCCTTGCAGCAACTGCACGTGCTCACGGGTGGCTACGCCCGCCGCATCGACCGGCTGGCCGACCTCGCCTTGGTCGTCGGCTTCGCCGAGCGACGCTCGCAGGTCGGGCCGGGCGAACTTGACGCGGTGCACCGCGAGCTTGTCGCGGTTGGAACGCCGTAAGACGCGGCGCCGCATCGGCAGAACGAAAAAAGCCGCCCCGGCCTACAGGCCGGGGCGGCTTCGTTGTTAAATCAACCGCGTTGGGGGTCTCAGCCGCGACGCTTCGCCAAGCCCGCGAGGGCGACGAGGGCGAGCAGCACCGAGGAGGGCTCGGGGACCGAAACCGCCAACGACGTGCCGTTGTAGACACCGGGGCTGCCAACCTCTCCACCGGCGTAAACCACCGCCTGGCCGCCCGTGGGTACAGCCGTCGCCTGTGTGCTGATGAAGTCGTTGAAGTCGCTACCCGACAGGGCCCAGAACGGTCCTGCCGACTGCTCGGTGATCGTTCCGTAGTTTGCGACCCAGAGGTCGTAGTCCAAACCGTCGATAACCTGGTCGCCGTTCGCGTCGGCTCGGAGATCACCGGTACCTTCGGTGTCACGCCAGACGGTGTAGTCGGCGGCGTCGACCAAGCCATCCCCATTGAAGTCGCCCGCAGCGGGCGCCACCGCGACGGTCGCGTTGGCGTTGGTGAGGTCCGTCAAGTAGATCGAGCTGGTTCCGTTGTCGTCAGGCCAGCCGAACTCGGCATTGCCGTAGTCGATGGACTCGATGGCGTTGTCGAAAGTCCGGCCCTGTCCGGTTGTCGGCTCGCTTGTGTAGGCGGCGTAGCTGTCCCAAAGGGCGATGCCGTCGCCACCCTGCGTCAGAGCGGTCCACTCGGTTACGGGGATGAAGTTCACCGAGGCGCCCCAAGCGGTTTGCATATCGGCGAGCGAAACGCCGGTCTCTGATGCGTTGTAGAGCACCGCAGCCGATCCGTTGGCGATCGTGCCCGACGTCAAGTTGGCGGCGGCGAGATCGGCGTCGTCATTGTCGTCAAACACATACGGCGTGGCGCCGAAGTCAATCGCGGCGCCGGTGGCGTTGTACACCTCGACCCATTCCCAGGCCGGCTCACCCGACGCGGGGTTGTACATAATCTCGGAGAAGTGCAGGCCGACCGGCGGAGTTCCGGCTGTCTGAACCTGGCCGGGGCTGCCGAAGTCGTCCGTGCTGTTCTTGAAGCCGGCCGACGTGTCGAGGATCTCGTTGCTGGTGGTGGCGCCATTCACGCCGTTCGCCGACAACGCCCAGCTGGCCCCGGCGTTCACGTCGCTGCCAATCAGCTCGATCGAGACGCCATTGGTGCTGGCAGGCCAGCCGCTTCCGGACTTGTAGGAGAAATTGAAGTAAGTGTTATTGAACGCGTTGACCGTTGTGCCGTTCGCGTCGATGACGCCCGCAACGGTGTCGAGTGCGAGGTCGGCCTGACTCGCCCAGAAGCCGATCGTATCGGCGTTGCTGTTGTTGCCGGCGCTGGCGGCGCTATTGCTGTTGTTTAGCGACGGGAAAAAATCGACCGCAATCGTTGCGGCGGTCTCGGGAATGTTCCAAGCGGCGCGGAACGCGGCGTCGTCGTAGTTGTACGGGCTTCCGCCGCCGACGAAGGCGTCGTAGAGAACGGCGACTTGGCCCGGCTGGATTACGGTGTTCGACGCCAGGGCACTCTGGACGGCCGGCAAGAAGTCGGCGCGAGCGAACCCCGCAAAGTCTTCTATGTAGGTGCCATCGAGATCGATCGCTTCGGTTCCGGTGTTCACCACCTCGAACCACTCGTAAAACCCGTCGCTCGGCGTGCTCGGGTTGTACATGATCTCGGTGATCTGCAGCTGCGACCAAGCGGGCGCCGCGCCGAGGAGGAACGCCGCGAAGCTAACGCGGCAGAACAGACTCTTCATGAGTAACTCCAAAAGGTGCTTGTAACAGGACGGGCGCCCCGCCAGTCGTCGACGACGAACCCCTCGGGGGGGGATGGCGTCAGCCGCGTTCCGGGGCCGCTAGAAGCGAATAGCGGCGGGCGCCGCCGGCATGGGGGGGACAGGCGGGAATGGGCTCAGAGCGGTGTCGGGTCTTACGCGCGCTAACGCCCCCCGTCGGCTACGCAATCGGGGGCGGCGGGCTTCCTTGCCGATAGCGATGCGGCTGACCTTGCCGTACCGCGGGTGGGGGCTTAGGTGGGAATCTCGACGAACGATCGCTTGTGACGAACGCGCGTAAAGTCAGCCACTGAGGCTACCTACGCGCACCGCTGGGTCAACCTTTGCGCACGCTTTTCAACGATTTTTAGCCGCGAATTCGGCCCCTCCTCGGAATCGGTCCCGAGCCTCAACGGCCCCCGTTTGGCTGCCACGTCGCTAACAGCCAGGCAGCCAACCGGCTAGAATCGGGCCTATGGCCGAAGAATCTCAGAGTTTGCCCCTCGCCGATGGCGCTGTCACGCTCGACGCCGACCGGCGCCGGCGATGCGGGTACCCCGAAGTCGTCTACGGCGAGGGGAAGCCGGTCGAGGCCATCGCCGCTGTTTTCGCCGCCCAACTCCAGCGGGGGGAGCCGGCCCTCGCCACCCGGGTGGATCCCGCTACGGCCGCCCTGCTCAGTGAACAGTTCCCCACCGCCCGGCCCAACGCGCTGGCCCGCACCGTGCGGGCGACTCCCGAGGGATGGACGCCGCCGGTTGTCGATGGCCGCGTCGCTGTCATTACCGCGGGGACGACCGACCTGCCAATCGCTGAGGAAGCGGCCGAAACGCTCGCCTGGATGGGCGTCGCGGTCACCCGCGTCAGCGACGTCGGGGTCGCCGGGCCTCATCGGCTCCGCGAGCGCTTGGCGGAGTTCGAGTCGGCGACGGCCATCGTCGTCGTCGCCGGCATGGAGGGCGCCCTGCCGAGCGTCGTGGCGGGCTACGTGGCGTGCCCCGTCATTGCCGTGCCGACGAGCGTTGGCTACGGCGCCAACCTAGGCGGCGTGGCGGCGTTGCTGTCGATGCTCAACAGCTGCGCCTCGAATGTCGCGGTGGTGAACATCGACGCGGGCTTCAAAGGGGGTTACCTGGCGGGACTCATCGCCACGCGGAGCGGCCCCCGATGATCGACGCCACCAACGACCCGCTGCCGAACCTACTAGCCCGCGATCCGCATTCGCACAAAGGGACCTACGGCCGCGTGCTGGTGGTCGGCGGCTCGCTCGGCATGGCGGGCGCGCCGGCGCTGGCGGGGATGGCCTGTCTCCGCTCCGGGGCGGGCCTCGTGAGCTTGGCGACGCCGCGGTGCGTGCAAGCGACGGCCGCCGGCTTTTGCCCCGCCCTCATGACCCACGCCCTGGCGGACGACGGCGAACGGCTCGTCGAGTCGGCAGGTCCCGCGCTGTCGGGCCTCCTGACCGAAGCCGACGCCGCCGCGGTTGGCCCCGGCCTCGGACGCAGCGATGCGGTCACCACCCTGGTTGGCGTCACTTGGTCGATCGCCATGCCGATGGTTGTCGACGCCGACGGGCTGAACGGATTGGCGGCGTCGCGGGGACGCCTCACGGCGCCGGCCGGGCCGCGGGTCCTGACGCCGCACGCAGGTGAGTTCGCCCGCCTCAGCGGCTCGCCCCTGAGCGACCCCAACGACGACACGGAACGCCGTGAACGAGCGGCCGATCTCGCCCTGTCGCTTGGCGGCGACGAGACGGTCGTCCTGCTCAAGGGCGCCCGCACCGTGGTGACCGATGGCGAGCGCTATGCGGTTAATTCCACCGGCAACCCCGGCATGGCGACCGGCGGCGCCGGGGACGTCCTCACCGGCGTCGTCACGGCGCTGCTCGCCCAGGGGCTCGGCCCGTTTGACGCGGCGCGGCTCGGCGCCTTCGTCCACGGGTTGGCGGGAGACCTTGCTGCGGCCAAGCTAGGCGAAATCGGACTCACCGCCCCCGACCTGCTCGATCATCTCCCCGAGGCCTGGGTCCAAACGAACAAGCTCACCCAACTCGGCGCCGACATTTGACAAACTGCGTCGAGGACGACGCGGCTCACACACTCCGCTCGTCCCCTGCCCCTAACGACTCGTCCCTCCCGCTTTGCAAATCACCCGCCACCTCAATGATCTGCCGCCCGACGCCCGTGGCGGCGCTGTGGCGATTGGCAACTTCGATGGCGTGCATCGAGGGCATGCACGACTCATCGAGCGGCTGATCCAAAGGGCTAAGGAGATCAGCGGTCCGGCCGTCGTTTTTACGTTCGATCCCCACCCGGTCCGCGTCCTCCGGCCGCACGACTGCCCGCCGCCACTCACCTGGACCGAACGGAAGGCCGAGCTGCTGGCGAAGCTGGGCGTCGACCGCGTTGTCGCCTACCCGACCGACGAGGCGCTGCTGCGGCTTTCAGCGCGTGAGTTCTTCGACTTGGTGCTCCGCGACACGATGGCGGCCCGCGCGCTGGTCGAGGGCCCTAACTTCTATTTCGGCCACAACCGTGAGGGCGACGTCCGGCTGCTCGGCGAGTTCGCCGCGGAGGCGGGCATGACGCTCGACGTGGTCGAACCAACCAACGAGGCGGGTGAGCTGCTGAGCAGCTCGCGGATCCGTCGCTTGATCGGCGAGACCGGCGATCTCGGCCGGGCGGCGGCGATGTTGACGGCGCCCTACCGTATTCGCGGCATTGTCACGCACGGCGCCGGCCGCGGCGCGAAGATGGGCATCCCTACCGCCAACCTGGAGGGGATCGACACGATCCTTCCCGCCGAGGGGGTTTACGCCGGCGTTGGGCGGCTGGTCGGACGCGACGGCCCCACGGCGATCTGGCCCGCGGCGGTGAACATCGGCGCCAATCCGACCTTCGATGACCTCCACGCCAAGGTCGAAGCCCACCTCATCGGCTGCGATGAAAGAGTCTACGGGCGCCCTCTGGAGGTTGACTTCCTCGAGCGATTGCGGGACGTACGCGCCTTCGCCTCCGCCGATGAATTGGTAGAACAAATCAAACTAGACATCGCCGCCGCCCAGGCCATCGTCACTAACACAACTTATTAACCACAGAGCCCTCGGCGCCTCCGTGTTTGACTTAAACCAAGCCACCATGCCAATCGACTGGACCCCGCTCCGCAAGCTCGTCGCCGAGTGCGATTCGTTCGCCCTCACGACCCACACCCGCGCCGACTGCGACGCGGTCGGCAGCGAGCTGGGGCTCCTCTACGCCCTCGAGGCGCTCGGCAAGCGGGTGCGGATCATCAACGCCGACGCGCCGCCCGAGCACATCCGCTTCCTCGACCCCGAGGGACGCGTTGAAGTCCTCGGTGAGGGCGTCTCCGTCAGCGAAGTCCATCAGGCCGACGCCCACATCGTGTGCGACACCAGCGCGTGGGGCCAGCTCGGCGCGATGGCGGACGTGATCCGGACAACCCCCGCCCAGCGCTGCGTGATCGACCACCACCAGAGCGGCGACGACCTCGACGCGATCGTCCTGAAAGACGACACGGCCGAGGCGACTGGCCGCCTCATCGTCGAGGCGACCGGGGCCCTAGGAGTCGAGCTCTCGCCCAAGGCGGCGTCGCCGCTCTTCGCCGCGATCGCGACCGATACCGGCTGGTTCCGCTTCCCGTCGGTGACGCCGACCACTTACCGCACGATCGCCCAGCTTGTCGAAGCGGGCGCGAACCCATCGGACCTCTTCCAGAAACTCTACGACCGCAACACGGCCGCCCGCGTCCGGCTACACGGCCGCATCATGGAGAGCCTCTCGCTCGAGATTGACGGCCGCGTCGCCTTCGGCCAAGCAACCGACGAGGATTTTGACGCGACCGGCGCCGCGCAGGCGGACACCGAGGACGTGGTGAATCGGCTGCTGAGCGTCGAGGGGGTCGAGGTCGCGGTCTTGATCGCAGCGATGGAACCCGGGCTGACCAAGTGCAGCCTCCGCAGCCGCAGCGTTGTCGACGTGCGACCGGTGGCGGAAAAATTCGGCGGCGGCGGCCACGCCAAGGCGGCAGGCGTCCGCTATCGCGGCACGATCGCCGAGACCCGCACCGCGCTGCTAGCGGCCGTGAAGGCGCAGCTACAAGCGCAAGCGTAGCCGGCTCGTCGGCGCAACCGTTAAAGTTTCGCGCGCCGCAGCGCCGACGACAGACGACGAAGCCGCTTCCTTTCGTCAGCGAGTCGATCCGCCATGTGGTGCCGCCACTGCCAGCAAGAAACGCCAGCCCTCGGCCCTCCCGGCGCCAACGGGCCCCGCTGCGGGCGCTGCCAGCGTACTTCGCCGTCGGCGTCGGAGTCGCAACCGACAGCGGCCACCGACGACGCAGATGACGACGGCGACGAAGCGCGGCGTTCGATCTACCGCACCCTCCGCTCGGCCCACGCGACGATCAGCGCCGGCGAAGCGGCCCGCACGTTCCGTGTCGATGTCGCCCACACGCCGCTGGCGGAGGCGCTCGCCCCGCCCCACCACCACGCGGCGCCGGTCAAGCGACCGGCGTCCGTCGTCCGGTCAACGCCGACCATCTCCGCCGCTTACTCGACGCGGGGACAGCTCACCGCTTGGCTGATCACTTCGCTCGGAGCCGGCTGCCTGGGGCTCGGGATGGGTCTTGGCGCGTGGTCGCTCGTTGGCGGCCGCTCCGAGCTCTGGAACCCGGCCGTCGCCGCGGCGCTCGGTGGGCAAGGCCTGCTGATTATCGGCCTCTTGCAGCTGCTCTCGTCGCTGTGGAACGCGGCGCGGCAGGCGGCCGGCAAGCTGTCGCAGATGCACGATGAGTTACGCCGGATGCGCCGCACCGCCGAAGAATCGGCCAGCCGCAATCACCCGAGCGCCGCGTCGTTCTACGCCGACATCGCCCGCGACGCCTCGCCCGAGATGCTCGTGGGCAACCTGCGCGGGCAGCTCGACCACCTCGCCTCGCGGCTGCGGTGAGAAGAATTAGCCGCGGATGGACGCAGATGATCGCGGATGCGTCTTGGTGAATTGAGTCAACCCGCCAAGCGACATCCGTGCTCATCTGCGCGTATCTGCGGCTCACTCCCCCGTCACGCGGCGTTCGACCTCGGCCACGACGTCGTCGAGCTTCAGCCGCACCTGCTCGAGCGTGTCGCGGTCGCGCATCGTGACCGTTTGGTCCTGCAGCGTCTGGCCATCGACCGTGATGCAGTACGGCGTGCCCGCTTCGTCCTGGCGGCGGTAGCGGCGGCCGACGGCGCCCTTCTCGTCGTAGAACGCCGGGAACTTCTTCTTCAGCGCGCGGTACAGGTCCTGCGCGACTTCCGGCATGCCGTCCTTCTTCACCAGCGGGAAGACGGCCGCCTTGATCGGGGCGATCCGCGGGTGGAACTTCATCACGACGCGCGTCTGCTCTTTGCCCTTATCGTCGGGAGCGGTGTCCTCGTGGTACGCCTCGCAGAGCAGCGCGAGCGTCCCCCGGTCGGCGCCGGCGGAGGGCTCGATCACGTGCGGCGTAAACCGCTCGTTGGTAATGTCGTCGCGGTAGGTGAGGTCGCGGCCACTCCCCTTGTGGAGCGGCTTGCCGTCCTCGCCCTTCTGCACCTCGAGGGGGCAGCTGTTGGGGTCGAGCTTTCCTTCCATATGGCTACGGAGGTCGAAGTCGCCGCGGTGGGCGATCCCCTCCAACTCGCCGTACTCGCCCTCAGGGAGGAACGGGAAGGCGTACTCGATATCGGCGGTGCCAGTCGAGTAGTGCGACAGCTCGTCGGCATGATGGTCGCGGAGGATGAGCCGCTCGCCAGCCAGGCCGATTTCCTGCCACCACTTCATCCGGCGATCGCGCCAGAACTTGTACCAGTCGGCCGACTGGCTGGGATGACAGAAGAACTCGATCTCCATCTGCTCGAATTCGCGCGACCGGAACGTGAAGTTCCGCGGCGTGATCTCGTTCCGGAAGCTCTTGCCGATCTGTGCGATGCCTACCGGCACCTTCACACGGCTCGAGTCGATGACGTTCTTGAAGTTGACGAAGATGCCCTGAGCGGTCTCGGGGCGGAGGAAGACCTTGTTCTCGTCACTCTGCAGAGCGCCGGCGTGGCTCTCGAACATCAAATTGAAGTCACGCGGCTCGGTCAGATCGCCACCGCAATGCGGGCAGGGCGTCTGCAAGCCGGTCTCGTTCTTCTGTGCCGTCGCCATGTAGCTGAGAACGAGCGGCAGTGTCAGCGTCGCCGGCGTTACCGACTCGTTCTCGATATCCTCAGCGAGCCACGACATCGTAACCTCTGGATCCCGCACAAGCGCAAGCCCTGGCGCAAGCTTGCGGCCTAGCTTTCGAGTCTTCGCCCAACTGATCGCTTCGGCGCTGTTGAACGACATCGTTCCATCTGGTTTCGGCACAAAACAACACGCTGCAAACGATTGCGCCCATTCGGCGTCGCGAGTCATATCCGCAACGTGATCCGCTCTGACCAGCTTCTTGCATTGGCGACAAGTCTGCATCTTGTCGGCGAACAAATCGAAGTGCCCACTCACCTTCCACACCTGCGGGTGCATGATGATGGTGCAATCGAGCCCCGTCATTTCGTAGGGACTCGGGGCGCCGGGTAGGGTCGCGAGGTCGTCGTGGGCGCTAACCATGTCGCGCCACCACGCCTCTTTGACGTTGCGCTTCAGCTCCACACCGAGGGGGCCGTAGTCCCAGAAGCCGTTGAGGCCGCCGTAGATCTCGCTCGACTGGAAGAGGAAGCCGCGCCGGCGGCAGAGCGAGACCAGCTTTTCCATTTCCATCGGGAGACGCTTCGCTTTAAGAGGTGAGGCTTGAGGAAGTCGTTCCCTCCCCCTGGTGGGGAGGTTGGGGTGGGGGTGAAGCGGGTACCCGACTCTCCCCCCTCCCCTAGCCCCTCCCCACCAGAGGGAGGGGGACTCTTGTTAGACCCGCCAGTCTAGCGGAGCGTTCGCGCCGACTAGAGGGGGGCCCACTCGGCTAAAGGGGGGCCCACTTGGCTAAAGGGGGGTAAGCCGGCCGGTCGCGGGGTCGTAGACCGGGACCACCCCCAGGGCGTCGAGGGCGGCGCATCTTGCCAGGTCCGCCTCCATGCCGATCGCCAACAGATTCTTGCCGCCCGACGTGTCGCGGAGCTCGTGGGCCAGCTGTTCGCTGGTGGTGCGGGCGAAGGCCCGGGCCGTGGTGAGCAACTCTTGCCACTCGCCAAGGACCTGGCGTCCCTGGTCGTTGACGTCGCGTTCTCCGCGAGCCAGGAGCTGGTGGGCAATCGCCCCGGCGGCGAGCTGGTCCTCGCGCGTGACGTGGCCATTGGTGCCGGCGCAGAGCAGGTGGACCGCCTGGTCGTCGGCGATGGCGTCAACGACGGCCGACAGGTTCACAACCGCCCCCACCACGACTCGGCTAGCAAGCCGGGCGTGCTGCAGGGCCCGCGTGCCGTTGGTCGTCGTGAAGAAGACCCGCTGCCCGAAGACCTCGTCGGGGGTGAACTCGGCGGGCGAATTCCCGAGATCGAATCCGTCGATGATCTGGCAATTCCGCTCGCCGGCGAGGATCAGCCCTTCCCGGCTCCCCTCCGCCTCGGCGGCGCGGACCACGTCGCCGACCTCCAAAAAAGCCGTCACGTCCCGGGCGCCCGACGCCAGCGCCTGACAGATCGTCGTGGAAGCCCGCAGCAGGTCGATCACGACGACCGTCTCGCCGGCGAGGTCGGTCTCGGCGACGAATTGCGGCAGGTAGTGGACGGCGAGGGTGTTGGACAACCGTCGATTCTCCGTAGGGAACGCCCTCCGCGGCGTTCGGGGCGCTACGCAGGACAACGCGTACCTCTTGCCCCGGAACGCCGCGGAGGGCGTTCCCTACCAGGGGTCCGCCGTTAAGCTAAGGGACTTCCCCACGGTTGTCAGCCTACGTCCCCCGCCCCGTCTCGCCCGCCCATGCCCAACACCGCCACCGCCGTCGACAAATCGGGCGATCGCGTAAGGCAGATGTTCGGCGAGATCGCCCCGCGATACGACCTGCTCAACCACCTACTCAGCGGCAACGTCGATCGCTACTGGCGGTGGCGGACGACGCGGATCGTCCCGCCGGTGCTGAAGGGCCGCCTCGGCGTGGCGCCAATCCTCGACCTCTGCACCGGGACGGGTGACCTGGCCCTGGCCTACGACCGGGCCGCCAAGGGCCGGCTGCGAGTCACGGCGGCCGACTTCTGCCCGGAGATGCTCGCGCTGGGCGAGAAGAAGGGCGCCAATCGCGGCGTCAACGGCCGCATCCAGTGGGTCGAAGCCGACGCCAACCAATTGCAGTTCGACGACAACACCTACCAGCTCGTCACCGCGGCGTTCGGGCTGCGGAACGTCAGCGACACCGACGCCGGCCTCCGAGAGATGACGCGCGTCTGTAAGCCGGGCGGCAAGGTCGCCGTCCTCGAGTTCACCACGCCGCGCTGGCAGCCCTTCAAGGCGTTCTACGGCTGGTACTTCCGCAACGTGCTGCCGCGCATTGGCCAGGCCGTGATGCGGAACAACTCAGCCGCGTACGAGTACCTGCCCGAAAGCGTCAAGGGTTTTTACGAGTACGAGCAACTCACCGAACGGATGACGGCCGCCGGGTTGTCGAACGTGCGGTTCCACCCGCTGACGCTCGGCATTGCGACTTTGTACGTCGGGGAAAAGGTTTGAACCACAAAGAACACGAAGCACACAAAGGTGTTCGAGGTTGAGAGCGGCTTGGGTTCGAGCTTTCTTCGTGCCCTTCGTGTCTTTGTGGTTCAATGATAAATGAATGATCTTCCTCTCATCGTCGGCGTCACCGGAGCGAGCGGCGCGGCTTACGCCGTCCGCCTGCTTGAGGTGTTGTTGCGTTCGGGGCGCGACGTGCATCTGTCAATCAGTCCCAGCGGCGCCGCGGTGATTGAGCAGGAGCTCGGCATAAAGGTCGATCTCAACCACTTCGACCCCGACTCGTTGAACCCCGAAAAAGTCGCGTTTCTCGCACGTCCTGAGCCGGGGGCGCAAGCCCTCGGAGAGCCCCGCCAACCAGCCCCCTCCCGTGGCGCGCTCCGCTACTTCCATCACCACGACTTCATGGCCCCGATGGCGAGCGGCTCGTTCCTGTCAGGCGGCATGGCCTTGGTCCCGTGCAGCGGCACGACGCTCAGCGCGATCGCCGTCGGCTCGGCAAGCAACCTGATCCAACGCGCCGCCGAGGTGCAGCTTAAGGAGCGCCGTCCGCTGGTGCTGGTGCCGCGGGAGACGCCGGTCTCGCTGACGCACATCGACAACATGCGGAAGGCGACCGAGGCGGGCGCGGTCGTGCTGCCGGCGTCGCCCGGCTGGTACCACGGAGTTGAGTCGCTGGCCGATCTCGTTGATTTCGTGGTGGCGCGGATCTGCGATCAGCTCGGCGTACGGAATGCGCTCGTGAAACGCTGGGGGGCGGAATGACTCACGCAAAGGCGCGAAGGCGCAAAGGACTTCGATTCATGCCTTCTTTGCGCCTTCGCGCCTTTGCGTGAGGCACTGTGATGCTCCAGACGATCCGCCACCTGCTGTCGCTCATCCGGTTCAGCCACACGCTGTTCGCGTTGCCGTTCGCACTGCTCGCGGCGTTGATGGCTTGGACGATCGAGGCGCAATCTTTCGGGCCGACCGTCTCGACGAGGTCACCGGTTGGTGGCGATCCCGTCCTGTATGAGCACCACTACTACTGGATTTCTCCTGGGGGAGCGCCCAACTCGACGGGGACAATTCAACTGCCCAATTGGCTTGGCGACCTGCTCTTCGGCTCTCCATCGGGTATGCCGCAGCGTTACGCCGCTTATGACGCCCAGATCGAGTTCTCCCCTTCTTTCGGCGGGCAACTCCTTGGCATCCTGATTTGCATGGTCTTCGCCCGCTCGGCCGCGATGGCCTTCAACCGGCTCGTCGATCGAAAAATCGACGCCAAGAACCCCCGCACTGCGGGTCGCCACTTACCGGCCGGGACGCTGAGTGTCGGGACCGTCGTGACATTCACCGTGCTCAGTTCGCTCGGCTTCGTCGCCAGCACGCTGCTGTTCCTGCCGAACTGGCTGCCGCTCGCGCTGAGCTTGCCGGTGCTCCTCTGGCTCTGCGGCTACAGCTACGCGAAGCGGTTCACCTCGCTGGCCCACTACTGGCTCGGCGCGGCGTTGGGGCTCTCGCCAGTGGCGGCCTGGATCGCCATCCGGGGTCAGGAAGTAATTGCCAACCCCATGGACCTGCTCCCGGCGTTGGTGCTGGGGGGGGCTGTCGCGGCGTGGGTCGGCGGGTTCGACATCCTCTACGCCTGCCAGGACTACGAGTACGACAAATCGGTCGGCCTGCGGAGTATCCCCTCCCGGCTGGGGATTCGCGGCGCCCTGCGGCTGGCGGCCGCCAGCCACGCCGTGGCGGTCGTGCTGCTGGCCCTGCTGCCGCTGGTCTACCCGCCCTTCGGCGTGGTCTACTGGGGGGGCGTTGTGGCCGTCGCGGGGCTGCTCATTTATGAGCACGCCCTCGTCCGGCCCGAAAACCTGGAACGCGTCAACCTGGCGTTCTTCCACGTCAACGCCGTGATCAGCATTGGGCTGCTCGCGGTTGGTGTTTTCGATCTGCTGCTGTGAGAGATTAGGAATCGCGCAGAGACGCGGAGACACAGAGAAAGATTGCTCAAACCTCTGCGTCTCCGCGTCTCTGCGCGAGACTTCAAACGAACAAGAATAAATGCTGCGAACATCTTCCGAGATCCTGGCCCCCATCCGCGAGAAGGTCGAAGCCGGCGAACGGCTCTCCTTCGACGACGGCCTCGTGCTCGAGTCGCCCGAGGCGCCGCTGCCCGAGGTGGGCGAGCTGGCGAACCTCGTCCGCGAGCGCAAGAACGGCAACGCCGGCTACTACAACATCAACACGCACCTCAACGCGACCAACATCTGCGTTTACCGGTGCTCGTTCTGTGCGTTCCGCAGCGACCTCCGCGAGGCGAAGGGCTACTGGATGCAGGACGACGCGATCCTCGAGCGCGGCGCCGAGGCGGTCGCCAACGGCTGCACCGAGATGCACATCGTCGGCGGCCTCCACCACCAAGCGAAGTACGACTGGTACCGCAAGGTGATCAGCCTGCTGCACGACAACTACCCGACGCTCCATCTCAAGGCGTGGACCCCCGTCGAAATCGACTGGTTCTCGCGGCTCACCAAGAAGCCGATCCGCTGGGTCCTCGAGGACCAGATCGAAGCGGGCCTCGGGTCGCTCCCCGGCGGCGGCGCCGAGATTTTTCATCCGGAGATCCGCCGGCAGATCTGCGAGCACAAGGCCGACACGCGCCGCTGGTTCGAGACCCACCGCACCGCCCACGAGCTTGGCCTGCGATCGAACTGCACGATGCTCTACGGCCACATCGAGGAGGCGCGGCACCGCATCGACCACCTCATCCGTCTTCGCGAACTGCAAGACGAGACCGGCGGCCTCCAGACCTACATCCCCCTGGCGTTCCACCCCGAGAACAACAAGCTCGGCATCGACAACCACATCAAGAAGCCAACGGCCCTGATGGATCTGCGACAGATGGCGGTCGCGCGGCTGATGCTCGACAACGTCGACCACATCAAGGCGTACTGGATCATGCTCGGCATCGGCACGGCGCAGCTCGCCCTCGCCTACGGCGCCGACGACATCGACGGCACCGTCCGCCACGAGCTGATCTACCACGACGCCGGCGCCACGACGCCCGAGGTGATGAGCGTCGCCGACATCGAAGCCGTAATCCGCGAAGCGGGCCGCGACCCGATCGAGCGCGACACGCTCTATCGGAAGGTCGACCGCACGGCGGACGGGTTTACGCTCGGCGAGAAGATCACGGCGGGCGTTTAGCGGGTCTTCACCGAGAGGTCACCTATCCAGGGTGGAGTGTAGCAGCGGAGCGTATCGCATGAGTCCCATCTTCCCAAACGATGACTGGACGGTTGCCGAAGGCGAAATAGATGGCAATCCTGTCGTTGTCCGCATGCGTAGTTCAATGCCATCGCAAGCTGATCGTGAACTCTTTTCGCGGTTGATTATTGTCTCCTGGAAGTACTCACCGACACCATCTGGAATGCCCGAAAGTGACGTTCATTCTCAGATGAACATACTGGAAGACGCTCTTGAGTCAGGCACTGAACACCGCGGAGTCGCCTACCAAGCGGTCTCGATTACCGGAGGTGGCGAGAAGGAATGGCGATACTACACCTCTGACATCAGTCAGTTTCTACAGTCGCTGAACGACGATTTGACTGGCCATGATCCTTATCCAATCGAGATTCAAGAATATGAGGATCAGGAATGGAATGGCCTTGCGGAGTTTCTTAGCGAAGCTAAGTCCTAAGCAGAAGCGTTGAGCGTAGCCTGACCTGATCGAATTCGTGCATCCAAGGGCATGGCGTGCCAAAGTTTTCGCTCAAAACTCTGCTGGTGCTCACCACGATCGTCGCCTTGGTAGTTACCCTAGCCGTCACGCAAAGAGAGCTTGCCGATAAGTCAAGTCAGCTCGAGTCGTATCGCAACGAAATGCGCTACCTGAGCATTTCAGATGCAAACAAGATCAATGCGATCTCGATCCCTGGATTCGGGAGGAAAAGCTGGCGCTGGCGGATCCATCTGCCAAAGGATCGCCAGTTCCGGCTTCGTCTGGCTTTCGACGATATCCCTATGAACGGCCTGCCGGAGAATGTGCCCGACAAGATGTTCTGCGACTTGCCACCCGGCGAGTCCCTCCTCAGCGTTTCGCTAGTCAAAGAGAATGGCGAGTGGGGAGTCGGCCTGTATTCTGAAACCGAGGGGCGCCAAAACTTCGATTTCGTTGCCGAGGCATCCGGCAAGAACACCGCATGGCTGGACAAACGCGGCGGCGTTTCGAAGAAGGTTGCTGGGTCGTCGAGCACACTAGCTAGGCCGGCTAAGGCCCCCTACATCCTGCTCTCGTATCGTGACGCCCTTTCGCCAAAACCCGGCGAGACCCAAACGAACCCCGAGCCAACCGACGGCGTCCTCGTTTGGATTCAAGAGTCTAAGTGACCGCGGACAGTAAACCGTGCCGCCGTCCCCCAGGAGATTGCGAGGGGGGGAATCTCTCGAGCGGGAAGAGGGTTCACTCCCGGCGCTGGCGCTGAGGGCTCCCGCCCCGCGTTTGGCGAACCAACTCATGGGCGGGAGCCCTAAGCGCCAGCGCCGGGAGTCGCGCCACACCCCGTTCACCATCCCCACTGCACGAGTTCAGCGCCGCCAATCAAGTCACCAACCCCTTCGTGACCATCATAAACACGTCCTCAAGCGTCGGTTCCTTGTCGGCGAACGACAGCAGGCCGACCTTGCCCGCGACGAGCTGGTGCAGCAGCCGGGCGACTTCGTTCTCGCCGCCCGAGTACTCGATCGTGACGCCCCGCGGCCCTTCCTGCATCGACTGGACGTGCGGGTCGCTGCGGACCAGGCTGACGCCCGGGGCTGGATCGCCCGCGAAGCGCAGCTCGAGCCGCCGGTGCTGCTGGATCTTGCGATAGACGCTCTCGATCGGCCCGTGCAGCAGCAGCTTGCCGCGCTCGATGATGCCGATGCTCGTGCAGATGTCGGCCAGCTCGGTGAGGATGTGGCTAGAAATGAGGATCGTCTTGCCCATCTTCCGCAGCTCCTTGAGCAGCGCCTTCACCTCAAGCCGAGCGCGGGGGTCGAGTCCGCTGGCGGGCTCGTCGAGGATCAGCACCGGCGGGTCGTGCACCAAGGTCTTCGCCAGACAAAGCCGCTGCTTCATGCCGCGTGACAGGCCGTTGACGTAATCGTCTCGCTTGTGGGTTAAGTCGAGCAGCTCGAGCACGTCGCCGATGATCGCCTTGCGTTGGTTGCGGGGCACCTCGTAGGCGACGGCGAAGAAGTCGAGGAACTCCCACACCTTCATGCCGTCGTACACGCCGAACATGTCGGGCATGTAACCGATGCTGCGCCGCACGGCGATCGGGTCGTCCGTGACATTGTGGCCCGCGATGGTCGCTTCGCCGTGCGTGGGCCGCAGCAGCGTGGCGAGGAAGCGGATCGTCGTGCTCTTGCCGGCGCCGTTGGGGCCGATAAAGCCAAAGACCTCCCCCGCCCCAATCTTGAGGTTGAGGTTCTCGACCGCGACGAAGTCGCCGTAGTGCTTGCCGAAATTACGGATCTCAATCATGCGGGCGATTTTTTCTAACCACGAAGAGCACGGAGGACACCGAGGAAAGCCCCGGAGGGGCGAAAACGCGTAGCCAGGGGCGCAAGCCCCTGGAAGCAGTTCGTCTTTTCATAGCAGCCCCGGAGGGGCGGAGCATCCCTGCTGCCGCCCCTCTGGGGCTAGCTCGATTTCTTCTCGGTGCTCTCTGTCCTCTCCGTGGTGAACCGATTTCAGTTGATGTCTTGCGGGCCGTTCGCGTCGGCCAGGGGAATCGGCAGCGGGCCGTAGCCGAGGGCGCCGACGACGAGGGTCGCCCCCTTCTGTTGCGACGACGAGGGCTCGATCGCCAGGCCCGGCAGCACCTGCGACACCCGGGCGATCACGCGGCGTTCGCCCGGCTCGTAGCGGACGGCGTCGAGCGCGAGGCTCATCACCGTATCGAGGTCGAGCCGCGTCGCCTCGTCGCCGCCACGCACCTTGGCGGCGTCGGCGCGCTCGCGGGGGAATGGCAGAGAGTCGGGCGTTTCGCGATCGACCGGCAGGAAGGCGACGTTCGCCACGGCGCCAGGCTCTAAGTCACCGAGCCAGCACCCCTCGAGCCGCGCCTCGCCGCGCAGCCCGTCGGGCCGGCCGACAACCATCACGTCCTCGAGCCGCCAGGCGGTGCGGTTCTCGAGCCGCGGGCCGCCGTTCGGTCCCTTCGCCAAGCGGATCGCGCCGGGGACGCTCGATCCCGCGACGCTGGCGGCGCCGATGTCGATCATCTCCTCGCTGCGGACGAACTCGGTCGTCGCCGACGATACGGCCAAGTCACGGAGCCGCGTCTTTTCTTGCCGCTCGTAGGCGACCGTCGCGGGGGCTCCCAGCGTCGTCTGTTCGTTGGGCGCGCTGCGAGGGAACGGCGTAGCGACGGCCGGGTTGTCGAACTCCATCTCGTAGGTTGTCGAGAGCGACGTGTAGAGCGCCGTGAACCGCGTCAGCAGGCCACGCGGCGTGTCGGGCTGCAGCTCGAGCACCGCGATCTCGGTCCGTGAACGGACGAAGCCGATATCGAGCTGCGCCTGCTGCACGACGACCCAGGCGGCGCCGAGCGCGATCAACGGCGCCGCGGCCCAGGCGAGTTCTACCCGGCGGATGGCGACGAAGAATCCCCAGTTGGCGGGCACCAACACGAAGAGATAGGCGGCGAGGCAGCCGATCACGAAACGGGAATCGGGGACCGAGACGCCGGCCGACTCGCGGAGCGTCTTGCGGACGGCGCTGGCGACGGCGCCGAAGTCGTTGATCGCCCCCGCACCGCCCGACACCGGTGCGGGTTGGAGCGAAAGGAACTCGCCCGTTCCTGCGGACGCCGACGGCAGCGAAGGGAAGTTGGGCTGTCCCGGGAACCCCGTGGCCATCGGCGGCAGCCCGTTGTTGGCGTCCTCGTCTTGGAAACGGAGGGCGAGATTGTCGGGATCGCGGTGGGTGTCGCGGACGAACCCCCGCCATGCCGTGTTGAACAGCGGGTCGACGCGGAGCGGATCGCCATCCGCCCAGAGGGCGGCGGCCTCCTGACGGTTGCTGTCGGTGAAGGTCTCGCGGGGGACGAACCGTCGTGGCGGGCGGCGGAGGATCGCGGCGTTGAAGAGGTTGTCGACCCCGGCCGACCAGTTGATAAGCCGGCGATCGGCGAGCTGCATCGCGGTGACGAGCACCCGACCACGGCCGATGCGGCGCTCGATCACTAGGTCGGTGAGCCCCGGCAGCGACCGCGAGCCGTCGGCCGGGTTGAGTTGCACGCCGGTCCAAACGCCGGTCTTCAGCAGCGGCCGGCCCCGAGTGCCGACGCTCCAGCGGCTCTCCATTCTCTCGAGCTCGTCGGGCTCAATCTCACGGGCGCCATCGGAGGTCGCCGGCAGCAGCGGCTCGAGGAAGCTTCCTCGCAACAGGTCGAGCGAGTCGGGTCCGTTAACGATGAGCTGGCCGCCCCAGTTGAGCCAATCGACCAGCGCGTCGCGCTGCGCGGGCCGTAGCGTCTCGGGGTCGACTTCGTCCCAGACGACGTAGGCGATCGACGTCCAGGCGAGTGGGTTGTCGGGCAGCGCCGCCTCGCCCGGCGACACGTCGGCCGGCACGGCGACGACCCGGTAGTTCTTCGCCGCGTCGACGCGGCCCGTCGGGCCATCGATCGCCGAGGTGTTGATCCGGTTCGGCAGCTTCGCGGTGACCGCCGCCAGCGAGTCGAGGAACGCGTAGCGTCCCGGCTCCTTGGCGAAGACCACAAAGTGGTACTGATGGTCCGCCAACGGCCGCAGCGGCGGCGTCAGGTCCTGCTGCTCGTCGCCGCTGCGGCGTTCGCGGACGATCGAGCGGAGGTACGGCGTGCGGTTATCGGTAGGCGGGCAGTAGAAGAGCGCGTCGACGGTCTTTTGCGACTCGCGCGCCACGACCAACGGCCGGCGGCTCACCAGTCGCAGCGGCGTCCCGGGCGGCGCGAACGAGGCGTTGCCCTTGCCGACCACCTCGTAGGTGATGACGCCGTCGAAGTCGTTGGCGTTCGCCTTGGCGGGTTGCAGCACGGCGTTCCAGTGACCCGGCTTGGCGAACAGCGACGCCACGCCGTCGCTCGCCGGGAGCGTCCGGGCCGGCTCGAGCACCACGGGTTGGCGGCGACGCTGTTCCTCCAGACGCTGCTCCTCCTTGGCGATCCGCTCCGCCTCTTCCTTGGCAAGTCGAGCCGTGCGTTCGGCGGGGGTCTCGGTGCGGCAACTGCAGCCCGGCGCCTGCACCACGACGAAGGCGGCCAGCAAGACGATTCCCATGCCACCGATGCGGCGCCACCAAGCGGGTCGATCGGCGTAGCGGGCCATAGGCGTCGCGGCGAGGGACGGGGAAGGAGTGATCGGCGAACGTCCCTGCATGTTACCCCGCCCGACGGCCGAGGGGCAGCAACCGACCGACCGCTGCCGCGATCACAAGATAGCCCAGCACCAGCACCAGACCGAGCGCCGCGACCCGGTCCTCGACGCCATAGTGCAAAAGCGAGAGCATCCGCACCGAAAGGGGCGGCGTCCCCGGCGGGACAACGAGCACCGTCGCCGAGAGCTCGCCGAGTGACAACGCGAAGGCCGCCAGCCAAGCCGCCCCGAGCGCCGGCGCCATCGACGGCGCCGCGACCCACCGCCATCGCGCAAACGAACCCGCCCCGTCGATCCGCGCCGCGTCGATCCACTCAGCGGGCACGGCGAGCGCCGCCGGCCAGAGCAACAGCGCAATCGCTGGCGTGATGCGAACCATCTGGGCGAACCACGGGGCGAACCAAGTCCCGTAGAGGTCGCCCAGCAGCGCCATTGGCGAGTCGAGCGGCTGGTTCAGCAACCGGATGACGACCAGCCCGATCACCGGCCCCGGAACAGCCAGCAGCATCGCTAGGCCGACGCCTCCCAAGTCGCCCGCCAATCGCCTGCCGCGTAGCGACCAGGCGATTGCGGCGGCGGCGAACGTGGCGGTGGTCGCAACGGTGAGCGCGAGCCCTGTCGAGGCGATCAGCTCACGGCGGTGTTGCCACGGCGCCGAGCCGACACTGGTGACGAGCTTCGTGAGGGACCAACTCCGCGTCGGCCCCGTTTCCTGGGGCACGACAATTCCACCCGCCCGATAGGCGAGCGCCACCACCGGAAGCAGCGTCAGGAGGCCGACCATGATCGCCAAGCACGCGGCGGCCACGCGTGGCCTTGCGAGGGCCAGCCGCCACGGGTGGCGGGATGGCGCCATTCCGCTCGGTCTGAGCCGCCGCACAAGCGTGAGCGTCGCCGCCGCCGCGACGAGGCCGAGCGTCAGCACGCCGACCGCCAACCGCCACGTGCCGCTCGCGGTGGGGTCGAGCAGCTCGCCCGCCGCGGCTTGGGTGTAAACCTCCTCGGCGAAGGTCCGGACCTGCAGCAGGTCGGTCATGGTCATCTCGGCCGCGGCGAGAACCGCCAACAACACGCCAGCCGCCGCCAGGGCGGGCGCGGCGCCGCGGAGCGTCACCGTCCCAAGCACGCGCCGCGCCGAGGCGTCGAGCAGAGCCGCCTCCTCAAGTCGGGGGTCAACCGACCGGAGGGCGGCGACCGCCAACAGCGTCGCCCACGGCGTCGCGACGACAGCGTGCAGGAAGATCGCCCCGCTATACCCGACGAGCCACCCCCCCGCCGGGCCGTCGCCGGTCAGCAGCGCCGGGGCTCCCCCTTGGTCACCCAGGGCGGCCATCCAGGCGCTAGCGATGACATAGAGCGGAAGCAGCAGCAGCGTGCCGACGAGAACGAGCGCCGTGCGGCGGCCCGGCACGTCGGTTTTCGCAATGAGCAACGCGATCGGCGTGCCGAACGCCATCGCCAAGAGCGTCGCGGGGACCGCCACCGCCGCCGAACTGACGAGCAGCCCCGCCACACGGGGGGCCGCCGCGGCGAGCACCACGAAAGCCGTCAGGGCCCCCCCGATCAAAACGCCGCCCAGGGCCGCGCGGCCGGGCTGTCTCGAATCGTGGTGGGAGTTTTCTTGCATCGACGCGCGGGGATCGCTAGGTTGCAGATAGCCGGTTCTTGCTGTGGGCGAGTTCTGGCGGACTCATCTCATGCGTTTCAACGTGATGCTGCAGCCGAGATGCTCAGCAGCGAGCAGGCTTTCTACCGCGAACGAAACACGGCCAGCGCGAAGGGATCGCGGCTTCGTTCGATGGAAGTGGCTGGAAGTGGCTAGAAGTGGAACGTCACTAGTGGCAGGGTAACCGGCTGCTGGGGTGTCGGAGCAGGTGGCGGCATCAGATTCCTTCAGCACGTGTGCGACGGCTACGGGGAAGAGGCGTCCCCAACCCGTTTACGCCTACGTCAGCGCAGGGAAAGTCACCCTTTTTCGGGTGAGCCAGCGTGACGCAGCAGGAGGGTCGCTAGAGACATGGGTATTAAAGTGGAGTGCCCCCATGGGCACGTCTTTAAGGTCAAGGATAAGTACGCCGGCAGGAAGGGCCTCTGCCCCCGCTGCCCGGGGCAGGTCGTCGTCCAGGTGCCCGACCTGCTGACCTCCGAAGAGACGCAGGCGAACTACCGCCGCGCCGTCGCCGACGAGTTCCGCGCCTCGCACGCCTCGCCCTCGGACTCTGCTTCGTCGGTGCTGGACGACGTGTTGCACGACGACGCTAGCAGCAGCGGCAGCTTGCTCGGGTCTTCGGTCATCCGACACAACACGAAGTGCAAGTGTGGGCAGTCGGTGCCGATGTGGTTCGCCAAGTGCCCCGGGTGTGGCAACTACATGCCGGCCCGCTAGACGCCGGGTCTCCCGAGACCGCCGCCCGCGACGAATGCTGTAGCGGCGACGTGGCCCCTCTGCTACGGTCCTCGCGCCTGGCGGCATGCGCCGAGCCTGTGCTCGCGTAGACCGCGCCGATTTCTGCGACTCAGGAAGGGCCCCTGCGTGATGCGTCGTTCGACTTCCGTCATTCTAGCCGCCGCTTTCGCCTTGGCGGGCTGCCAGTCCGGTCCACGGATGGGCGGCCTCAATCCGTTCTATCGCGCCGAGAGGACCACGTTCGTCGTCCCCTCCAAGCGGATCGACGCCATCCGTCAAACCGCCGAAAAGGCGAACGGCCAAGACACCCCCGAGCAGCAGGCCCTCGTCCAGGAACTGATCAAACCGCTCGAAGGCGAGACCGACCCGCTGGTGCGTCAGGCGACGCTCGAGACGGTCGCCGCCTTCAACACGACCCTCACGGGCAAGGCGCTGCTAGCAGGACTCTCCGACCCGAACCCCTACGTCCGTGAGGCGTCTTGCCGACTGCTTTCCCAGCGGCCCACCGCCGGCGCGACCGAAGCGCTTGCCGTCCGAGCGAAGACCGACGACTCGTTCGATGTCCGCGTCGCCGCGGCGCGGGCGCTCGAGCCGAACGGCGCCACGTCCGAACAACTGCTAGCGCTTCTGCAAGACCCCAATCCGGCGATGCAGCTGGTGGGGGTCGAAGCGATGCGGAACTCGACCGGTAAGGATTTTGGCGGCGATGTGGCGGCTTATGTCGCCCTGGCCCGCGGCGAGGAGCCCCCGCAGCGCGAAAAGACAGCGGTCGCCAGCCTGCCCGACTGGGTCCCTTTCTTCTAGTCGTTCCTCATCTCCTCGACAGTTGCCCCTGCTTCGCCCCTCCGCGTCATCGTGATTTCCGACGCCATGTGTCTCGCACGTGCAAGCAGGGCTTGAGGAAAAGCGTCTCGAAGCGAACCCGCGATTGACTGTCCTCCGGGGTCGCTTGCGCCCGATACCCCTCCTCTAGGCGCTGAGTTTTTGCGCCGAGCGGCTACCGCTGCTGGCGGCTGCTAGCAGGAAGAAGGGGTCAACGGTCGTGCGTTGCATCATGGGGGAGCGGGGGTTGATGCTATTTTGCAATCGCTATGTTTGCGCGACTCGGCCTCAACTAGCCGCTGCCTTGCGAAAGGTGCTCGTGGCGGCGCTCGCGCCGCTGTTGCTGGCGCCGGCGACGCAGGCTGACGGCCCCTTCCTCGCAACCCCGCACCAGGACCTCGCGGAAGTCGTGCCGCTGCGGGTGCTCGACGCCCTCGAACTGCCCGAGACGCCGGTCGCCCGCCTCGCGAGTCGGCCAACGCTCGACTGGCGGCCTGGATTGGTCGAGACCTCGAAATCGCTCTCCAACGGCGAAGCGGCGGCCAATGCCCCGGCCATCGCAGCGCCGACGATCGCCGCCCCGGCTGCCGAGACGCCGGCTGCGAAAAGCCCCGAGGCACAGGCCCCGGCTGCGACGTCGCCGGCGACCCCCTCCGCGGCGCCGGCGCCCGAGGCGGGGCTGAAACCCGTCACCGAACCGCCGCAGCTGGTCGCGCCCAACGCCGCGCAGCAGCCGCCGGTCGAGGCCGACCCGGTTGAAATCAGCGACGCGGCCCCCGAGGCGTCGCCGCTGAAGGCGGCCGACGCTCCGCTGTTGCCGATCCGCGCGCCACGAAACGAGTCGCGCTCACCTGAGCCCGCCCGTGTTGAGCCCGCCCCCATCGAGTCAGCGCCGATTGAACTGCGGGCGCCAGAGAGCGATGACGCTCCCGCGGCGAGCGAAGCAACGCCCGATACGGCCGACTCCCCCGAGGAAACGACCGCCCGAGGGACCGGCTCCCGCGCCGCAGCGCCGGCGATCTCCCCGGTCCGCCCCAGCGAGCCGCTTCCGCCGCTCAGCCGCAGCATGCGTAACCTGCGATCGCGGATGCGGACCGTGCTTTCGTTCTACTACCGCCAGCCGCTCAACACGGTGGAGAACGACCCGTGGGAGCTAATGCACGCCATGCTCGCCTACGAGTTGCACAGCCGCGTCCATGACGGTGGTCCGAAGGGACCCTACATGACCGCGGTCGGCCACCTCTGCTTCAACCGCCCCTCGAAGCGGCAGCAGATGATGGTCATCAACCGCGAGGGCAAACTCGATGTCGAAGTGGGGGTCGGCCTGCAGGGGCACAAGGGACAGCTCCTGGCGATGCTCGCGCAGTGCAACGTGAGCCCCGACTATCCGATCCGGGTCGCCGACCGTGAATTCACGATCCACGACCTCATCGAGGCCGAGCAGCGGACCTGCTACGCCAAGACCGAGCTCACCTTTAAACTGATCGGCTTGGGGCACTACTTGGCCTCGGACGCCCGCTGGGTCAACGACCAGGGCGAGACTTGGGACATCCCGCGGCTCATCAAGGAAGAGCGCGAGCAGCCGATCCGCGGCGCCGCGTGCGGCGGAACGCACCGCCTGGCGGGGCTGAGCCTCGCCTTTCGCCGTCGCGAGGCCCGCGGCGAGCCGCTCGACGGCGAGTACGCCGAAGCCGCCAAGTTCGTCAGTCAGTACCAGGGGTACGCCTTCCAGCTGCAGAACGAGGACGGCAGTCTCAGCACCGAGTGGTTCCGGGGACGCGGCGAAGAAGACGACATCGACCGGCGGCTCCGCACGACGGGGCACCTGGTGGAGTGGCTCGTCTACTCGCTGCCCGAGGATCAGCTGCAGTCCTACCGGACCGTCCGCGCCGTCAACTACCTGACCGAGCTGTTGGCGAGCAACGCCGACCACGAGTGGCACCTCGGCTCGATCGGCCACGCCATCCACGCCCTGGTGGTCTACGACAAAAGGGTCTTCCGGCCGCACGACGCCGACGCGGCCGATCCGCTGGTCGCCGCGGTCGATCCCACGGGGAGCCTCTACCGCACCTACCCGATTTATCGGGGCGTGATGCGGAACAGCCCGCCGGAGTCGACCGGCTTGTTCGGGATCTTCGGCGGGACGCGGTCAACCAGCGCCGCGAGCCGCCACCGCTAGGGAGGCGCCTCCGGTCCGGATTGATCCCGCCGGCTCGGATCGAGTATCGTTCAACGGCGGAACGGCGCGGCATTCCCTCACAAGGTTTACCGGCCTTCTGTACGGGCCGCTCGCTCTGACGGCCCGACGGACGTGAGTCGGCAAAGCACACCTCGTATGGCATCTCCGCGCGCCTCCCAGCCCCGCCGTTTCACGCCCCAACTCGAGGGGTTCTGCAAGGCCGCCGCGGCGATCGCCGAGCAGCACAACGCCGATGCGGTGCTGTTCCTCGCCGAGCGGCCCATCGACTGGCGGAAGCTCCAAGAGGCGTTCGGGACCCGCTCGCTGCTGGTCGCGGCCGACTCGGAGGACCAGCTCGCCGGCGCCCACGACGAGGAGAACGGCCCCGGTCTTGAGACGATCCTCCTGGCGATGAACGACGCCCCCGTCTACGAGCGGCTCACGCAGGCGCTGCTCGAAGCGGTCGCCGACGAGTTCATCGAGACCGGATCAACCGTCGTCACGCTCTACAGCAGCTACGACCCCGGCGTGATCGACTCGGTGAGCCTGATCCGCCTCGACGAGCACCTCGGTCGGCTCACGGTCCGCGACCTCCGCCGAATCGAGACGAAGATCCCGACCGAGACGCTCAAGTCGGTGATCGACCTCGCCGTCGAGATCGGCCGCGAGGGCCGCGAGGGGAAGCCGATCGGCACCCTGATGGTCGTCGGCGACCACCGCCGGACGCTCGAGATGAGCAAGCCGATGGGCTTCGACCCCGTCAAAGGCTACCCGGCGGCGGAGCGGAGCCTCGCCGACAGCAAGGTCCGTGATGGCGTTAAGGAGATCGCCCAGATGGACGGGGCGTTTATCATCTCGAACACCGGGACGGTTATCGCCTCTGCGCAGCATCTGTCGGGGCCTCCTTCTAAGGAGATCACCCTGTCGAAGGGCCTCGGCGCCCGCCACTGGGCGGCCGCCCAGATCACCCACGCCACGGACGCCATCGCCGTGGCGGTGAGCAGCTCGGGCGGCACGGTCCGTGTCTTCCAAGGGGGCGAAGTCGTCCTGCGTATCGAGCCGCTCGAACGCGCCATGACCTGGCGTGAGTTCGAGGCCGAACACGAAGGCGAGAAAGAGAAGCCCCCCGAGAAGAAGCCTTCGAAGGTCCGGTCCAAGACCCCGAAGCCGAAGACCACGAAGGCGACGCCCGACGCCAAAGCGGCCGACACGCCCGCGGACGCCGGCGGCTGATCCCTCACGATTTTTTGGGCGCCACGTGGTTTGACTCCCGGCGCTGGCGCTGAGGGCTCCCGCCCATGAGTTGGTTCGCCAAACGCGGGGCGGGAGCCCTCAGCGCCAGCGCCGGGAGTCGCGTCACCAACCCACTTGCGCGTGCTCTCCCCCCAGGTGAACGTCTCGCCCGTGAGCCGCTCGTACACCCCAACGTACTTGGCCCGGGTCCGCTCGACGATGTCGTCCGGCAGCGGCGGTGGCGGGCTCTCTCGGTCCCAGTCCGACGCTATTGGCCATCGCGGACACCCAACGTGCCGCTCTCAGCGGTTCCACCGAACGTCTCCGCTTAAGTTTCCGGGCTCGCTTCGTCTTCGCTGGACCCGGTTGCTGTGGCAGGCTCGAAGTCACGGTCCGGCAGCGGGAACAGCGGGCGGATTTCGACCGTCCCCTTCTTCGCGGGCGGAAGCCGCTGGGCGATGGCGATCGCCTCGTCGAGGTCCGCGACATCGATAAGGTAGTAGCCCCCGAGCTGCTCGGTGGTCTCCGCGAAGGGGCCGTCTGTAATCTCACGCCGCTGGTCACGGACGCGGACGCATGTCGCCGTCGCCACCGGGTGCAATGGCGAAGACGCGATCCACTTCCCTTCTGCCGCCAGCTCGTCGCTTATCTCCATCGATTCGAGCATACATTCTTGGCGTTCTTGGTCGGTCCACGCATTCTCCTCGCCGTAGATAAGCAGCATGTACTTCATGAGGGGGCTCCGGAGTCCGTTGAGGGGACGCAGCCGTAATCCGGCACGTCGCGTTTATCAGGGTCGCGGACGTACCACGCCTCGTTCGTCATCGGGTTGAAGGGGATCGAAACGTGCTCGTGGACGACCCGCCACCTACCCTCGATCCGTCGGTAGCCAATCGTAACGCGCATCCAGGTCTGGCCGCTGGGATGATCGGCGGGCGTCGGGGCAAAGTGGTGCAAGCCGAACGCCACGGCAATGTCTCCGTCGACATGCACCACTAGGTCCCGGTGCTCCGAGCGGTACTCCGCAGGGAAGTAGGGAAGACAGTTCTCCCACAACCGACGGATGGCCTCGGGGCCGTCGGTCCGATAGGGAGGAATCGCGTCGAACAGCACGGCCTCGGGGGCGTAGTCCGCCACCAGACCATCGACGTCCTTGGACTCAAGCGCCCGGGACCAAGCGGCGATCAAGCGGCGGATCTCCGCCTCGTCGGCCTGGGGGTCAGAAGTTGAAGGGGACATGGCTCTCGATGGGGTTGGAGGAATGGGTCTCGATCGAATCCAAGATTCACGCCGGTTGCGGCCCCGGGACCATCACCATCCAGCCCACGTTGAACCGGTCGGTGACCATGCCGTAGCACGGCGACCAGAACGTCTTCGCCAGCGGCATGTCGACCTTCCCCTCGGCGGCGAGTCGGTCGAAAACGCGGCGGGCGTCCTCCTCCGTCGGCACGGTGAGGGCCAGCCGGAAGTGCTCCGGCGAGGGGCTCTCGCCACAACCGTCGGAGGCGAACAGCGTCGTCCCGCCCACCTTCAGCTCGGCGTGCATCACCTTGTCGGCGTAACCCGGGGGGAGTTCTGACTCGGGGCACGGCTCGGGGCTCTCGTTGAAGCGCATCGCCATGCCGACCTCGGCGCCGAGCGCTTCCTGATAAAACTCGAGCGCTTCGCCGCACCGCCCTCCGAAGAACAAGTACGGCGTGACCGACGCCTGCTGCATCGCAAGGCGCTCGGTAAGGCGGTGCTCGGCGTCGCGAATCTCGCCGCTGGGATCGCACGCGGCGAAGTCCTCGATGCCGAAGATCGGCCGGATATCGATGTCGGATTCCTCGGTCATCGGGTTGGGGCAGCGGCGGACCCATTCGACCGCCTCGGCGAGTGATTCGACCTCCCAGATCCAGTAGCCGGCGATCAGCTCCTTGGTTTCGGCGAAGGGGCCGTCGGTGACCGTCCGCTCCGCGCCGCGGAAGTGGACCCGGACCGCCTCGGAGCTCGGCTTGAGCCCTTCGCCCGCCTTCATAATGCCGGCGGCGACGAGTTCCTCGTTGAACTTGCCCATCGCCTGCATCAGCTCTTGGCTGGGCATCTCACCCGCTTCGGAGCTGGGCGTCGCCTTGACCATCACCATGACTTTCATTGCATTCTCCTCTGATTCGAGCGGGGGCACGCGGGCGTCCCCCGGGCCTTTTCGTGCAGTAGTCGTTCGGCGATCGGGCGAATCGACAGCGGGCGAGAACTTTTTTCAGAAAACCTTTGGCCGCCGCAAAGGTCGATAGGTCGGGCTGACATTGCTTAGGGGGCTTCCGTCGACCCGTCGCGAGCGAGCTCATCGATCCGCCGGGCCAGCAACCGCCGTTCGGGCCCCTGCTGAGCGAGCTCAAGCGCCCGCTGCAGGGCGGCCTTCGCCTGCGCGCGATCCCCCGTCTGCCGCAGCAGTTCGCCCCGCGCGGCATGCGCCAGGTGGTAGCTGGTCAGCTCACCCCGGGCGAGGACCGCGTCGATTGCGGCCAGACCCGCCGAGGGGCCGTCCCGCTTGGCGATCGCGACCGCGCGATTGAGCTCGATCACCGGCGACTCGTCGAGCCGCAGGAGGACGTCGTAGAGCGCGACGATCTGGGGCCAGTCGGTCGCTGCGGGCGTGGGCGCCGACGCATGCACCGCGGCGATGGCCGCCTGGACGCCGTAGGCGCCGAATCGCTGTGAAGCCAGAGCCTGCTCCACGAGCTCGCAGCCCTCGTCGATTAGCCGCCGGTCCCAGAGGCGGCGGTCTTGCTTCTCAAGGAGCACGATGTCGCCGGCGGAGTCCGTGCGGGCCTCGCGGCGTGACTCATGCAGCAGCATGAGCGCGAGCAGGCCGATCGTTTCGGGGTCGGGGAGCAGCTCTCGCAGTAGCCTGGCGAGCCGGATCGCTTCGGCGGACAGATCGGCGCGCGTGACGCTCTCGCCCCTCGAGGCCGAGTACCCCTCGTTAAAGATGAGGTAAATTACCTTGAGCACCACCTCAAGACGCTCCGGCAAGTCTGCCGCGCTGGGAACCTTGAACGGGACACCGGCGTCGCGGACCTTCGCCTTGGCGCGTACCAGCCGCTGCGCCATGGTCGCGGGAGGGATCAAGAAGGCGTGGGCGATCTCGTCGGTCGAGAGGCCGCACACCTCGCGTAGCGTCAGCGGCGCCTGCGCCGGAGGATCGATCGCGGGATGGCAGCAGGTGAAGATGAGCCGCAGACGGTCGTCTTCGATCTCGTGGCTGGCGCGCGCGGCGTTGGTCTGCTCGACCCCCTCCAGCCGGGCGAGGAGGTCGGCCCGCCGGTCGCGGAAGCGTCCCGTGCGTCGGACGGCGTCGATCGCCTTGAAACGTCCGGCCGACACCAACCAAGCGACCGGGTTCGCCGGGACGCCCTCTTGGGGCCAGCGCTCGACCGCCGACGAGAACGCCTCTTGCGTCGCCTCTTCCGCCAAGTCGAAGTCGCCAAGCAGCCGCGCCAACGTGGCGAACACGCGGCGCGAGTCCGACCGGTACAGCTCTTCGATGGCGGGAGGAATCATGCTGTGACTCGACGCGGAGAAGGGGCCGACCAAACCGCTTCCTGCCGGGCCCCCGAAGTTGTCGACCCTCGGCTACCTTAGCGCCAGGCGAAAGCGTCTCCCGTGAGCCGCTCGTACGCCTCGACGTACTTGGCGCGGGTCTTCTCGACGATGTCGCCGGGCAGGGCCGGCGGGGGGCTCTCGCGGTCCCAGTCCGAAGCCAACAGCCAATCCCGCACAAACTGCTTATCGAACGACGGCTGCGGGCCGCCGGGCTGGTAGACATCGGCCGGCCAGAAACGGCTGCTATCGGGCGTCAGCAACTCGTCGATCAACAGCAGCTCGCCGTCGGGGGTTTGGCCAAACTCAAATTTCGTGTCGGCGATCAGCAGGCCACACGTCGCGGCGTGCTCGGCGCCGGCGGCGTAGATCGCGAGCGTGGCTTCGCGGAGCTGGCTCGCGAGCTCGGCGCCGAGGTCGCTCTGCATCCGATCGAAGGCGACGTTCTCGTCGTGCGCGCCAACCTCGGCCTTGGTCGCGGGGGTGAAGATCGGCTCGGGGAGGCGGTCGCTCTCGACCAAGCCGGGCGGCAATTCGACGCCACAGACGGCCCCATTCGTCTGGTACTCCTTCCAGCCCGAGCCGGAGAGGTATCCCCGGGCGACGCACTCGAAGGGGACGACCCGCGTCTTGCGGCAGAGCATCGACCGGCCGGCTAGCCGCTCGAGGTCGGCCCCGGGCGGCAGCAACATTTCCGCCACGTCGCAGGTCACAAGGTGGTGCGCCACCGGCGCCGCGGCGTCGAGCCGATCGAACCAGAACCGGCTGAGCTGCGTGAGAACGCGGCCTTTGTCGGGGATGGCGGTCGGCAGCACCCAGTCGAACGCACTGAGGCGATCGCTCGCGACCAGCAGGACATGGTCACCGAGGTCGTAGATGTCGCGAACCTTTCCGCGACGCGGTTCGTAGCCGGGCAGGTCGGTGGCTGTCACGTGAGAAAGCGGTGAGGAACGGAGGCGGGCCGCGGTCGCCCGGTTGTTACAGTGGTACCCGCCTACTAACGTATTTCCTAGTCAGCACTTGCGCGGGCCGGCTCGGCTCGGCCCGGCCGTCAATCAGCCGCCGTTGACTTGTCTCCCCCTCCCGTTCCGCCCGTCCGCTACCGCCGCCGGCTTCCTACCTGCTTGAAGAGTCGCCCGATGGGCCTGATGCGGTTTGTTGCCGACGACCAGAGCCTGATTTCCGAAGAGCGGCTCGCGCGGGCCTACGTCGCCGGGCCCGACGAGGCGCCGACCTTCGGCCGCACCCTGATGAGCGGCGACCAGATCGTCGTTGAGCGGTCGGAGGACGCTTCGGGCAGTTTCTCGATTCCCTGGCCGATCCCCGATCACGGCGATTGGCTGCTGGCGACGACGTCACTGATGGAACGTGAACGGCCGTACCACCTCGAAGTCGAGCTGGCGCGGGGCTTGGTGTTCCGGCTCCGCGACCAGCTCGCCGCCTGGGAGACGCTCGGCCTGCGGACAACCGAAAAACTGCTGCAGGGCGTCCGCGACGCCACCCGATCGTTCAGCCGCGCGGCGGTCTCGCAAACCGTCGACCCGGCGTCGGCGGCGGTTCGGGCGCGGACCGCTCTGAAGATCGCCGCCGACACCGCGTGTCTGCTGGCCGATCTCTACTCGGAGCAGGCCCTGTCGATCCGCATGCCTGAAGGACAGCGGCTGACCACGCTGCTTGGCGTGCGCCTGAACGACAAGGCGCCGCGTGGAGCCAAGGCGAAGACGATTTCTGAGACGTTCAACCTCGCCGCCATCTCGTGCGGGTGGGGCGTCGTCGAGCCGAGCGAAGGTCGCCGCGACTGGACCGCCACCGACAAACTGATCGACTGGGCCCGGTCGACGGGTATGCGGACCTGCCTGGGCCCGCTGCTTGAGTTCGACGAGAAGCGCCTCCCCGATTGGGCGTACCTCTGGGAGGGGGACGTCGAAACGCTCACCTCGCTGATGCTCGGCCACATCCGCACCGTGGTGCAGCGTTACCGCGGCAAGGTGCAGTTGTGGAATGTCGCGTCGAAGATCAACCGCGACCGCATCCTCTCCCTCACCGACGAGCAGCGTCTGCAGATTGTCGCTAGCGCCGTTCGGCTCGTCCGGCAACTCGACCCGTCAACGCCGGTCGTCGTCGGTGTCGAACAGCCGTGGGGCGAGTACCGCGCAAAGCGTCAGACCGAGCTCGCGCCGATCGATTTCGCCGACGCGCTCGAGCGTGCCGACCTGGGGATCGCTGGTTTCGAGTTGGAAATGAACATCGGCTATCGGCCGTTCGGCTCGGAGCTGCGCAATCCGTTGGCGATGAGCCGGCTTGTCGATCTCTGGAACTTGCGTCTCGAGTCGCCCTTGATGCTGACGCTCGCGTTCCCCAGTTCGGCGATCGACGACCCGTCGGCCGACCCCCGTATGGAGGTGATCGCGGCGCGCTACGAAGACAAACTCTTATCACCGACGTTCCAAGCCGAGTGGGCGCGCCGGCGCCTGCCGATGCTGATCGCAAAGAATGCGGTGCAGGTTGTGGTGTGGTCACAGCTCTCGGACAGCGGACCGCACGCCTTCCCCAACGCGGGCCTCTACGACCGCAACAAGGCCCAGAAGCCGATTGTCGACGTTATGAGCGACCTGCGAAAGCGGTTGCTCTCGTAGGACGCCCTGAGCCGTCGGCTGCTGCGGGCTACTTGGCGGAACGGGGCGGCGAGCGCCGTGTCGTTTTTTCGAAAGCCGCCACGACCGTCTCCTCCGGCTGGTCGCCATCGCAGCTCGGCCCGCACCAGACCGCGTCGTGCGTCGTCGCGTGGTTGTGCAGCCGCGGGCAGCCCGACTCGCCAACGATGGCGTGGGCCGCGTGAGGCGTCAGCCCGCAGAGCCTCAGCGCGCCGCCGTGTTGGGTGAGGCGATTACAGAGCGTGCCAAGCTCTTGCCCCAGTTTGACGCCGAACGCCGCGTCGGCTTCCGCCTTGGCGTCGAACTCGATGACGAGCCGGTAGATGAACTGGCTCTCAGCGATCCGCCACAACCGTTCGCCAACGCCGCACGGCTCACCCGTCAGTTCGACGCGGATGAACAGCCAGTTGGGCCCGCGATTAATAACGGTGCACTGGCAAGCCGGGGTGAGCGTCGCTGAACCACGCAATTGCTCTGTCGTGCTCATAGCAAGTCTCCGCCTGAAGCAGCGCCGGCCGGGAATCCGTTCAGCGCTTAGCCGATGAGGCGCCCGCGCCGTCAACAGCGTGGGCGAGATAAGTTCTGGGACTTCTCGCAAAGGATGAGTCCCAGAACTCACTGCAAACGGCGGGCCATCGGCGTAACAAGGCGGCGAAGCGAGGTGGCGAAGAGGCGCCGACGAGGACTCCGTTCACTACTTCACGATAGCGCCGCGATCCGGTGCAGTTCAAGCGCAATCGACGGGACTTTTCGTCACGCCCCCCAAGAGAGTTGCCTGCCGGGGGGGGGGGAGCGGAGGAACGATAGCAATCCCCCCGCGCAAGAAGTCACCCGTCGTGCGTCCACACGGCCGCACTCCGGGCCTCGATCCGCTCGGCCGCCGTTAACCCCGGGGCTGGAGCAGCTTCGCGATGAGCGCGGTCCAGCCCGTCTGGTGCGAGGCGCCCACGCCGCGGCCGGTATCGCCGTCGAAGTACTCGTAGAACAGCAGGTGGTCGCGGAAGTGGGGGTCGTTCTGCGCGCGGCCGCAATCGCCGAAGACGGGCCGCCGCCCCGCGGCGTCTTTCAAGAACAGCTTCGACAAGCGTCGCGAAATCTCGTCGGCGGCCTCTTGGATCGTGACGAAGACGCCTGAGCCCGTCGGGCACTCCACCTGAAAGTCGTCACCGTAGTAGTGGTGGAATTTCTGCAGCGACTCGATCAACAGGAAGTTCATCGGGAACCAGACCGGGCCGCGCCAGTTCGAGTTGCCACCGAACATCGGCGAGTTGGACTCGGCCGGCACATAGTCGACGGTGTTGTCGTCCCCCAGACCGGGGATCGATTTACCGTCTTTGAGGACGGTGTAGGGGTGCTCCTTGTGGTAGCGCGAGAGCGAACGGACCCCGTAGTCGGAGAGGAACTCGGACTCGTCGAGCATCTTTTCGAGCAGGCACTTCATGCGGTGTCCGCGGAGCAGCGACAACAGCCGACGGTCGCCGCGACCCGGTTCTCGCCAGTGCGAGACGAGGTTCGCCAGGTCGGGGCGGTTCTTGAGGAACCACTCCAGCCGGCGCCGGAAGTTGGGGAGTTTCTTTAGGGTCTCCGGCTCGATCGTCTCGACGGCGAAGAGTGGCGTCAGCCCGACGAGCGATCGGACCTTCATCGGCAGCATCTCGCCGCTGCTGAGGTGCAGCACGTCGTAGTAGAAGCCGTCGGCCTCGTCCCACAGCCCGACCCCCGTGCCGCCGACGTCGTTCATCGCCGCGGCGATGTAGAGGAAGTGCTCGAAGAACTTGGTCGCGATGTCTTCGTAGACCGGGTTCTCGGTCGCCAACTCGAGCGCGATCCGCAGCATGTTGAGCGAGTACATCGCCATCCAGCTCGTGCCGTCCGCCTGATCGACGTGCCCGCCGTTGACCGGGGCGCTGCGGTCGAAGACGCCGATGTTGTCGAGGCCGAGGAACCCCCCCTGGAAGACGTTGCGGCCCTGCTCGTCCTTGCGGTTGACCCACCAGGTGAAGTTGAGGAGGAGCTTGTGGAAGACCCGTTCGAGGAAAGCCCGGTCTTTCTTGCCGTGGTGCTTGCGGTCGATCTCGTACACCCGCCAAGTCGCCCAGGCGTGCACGGGCGGGTTGACGTCGCCGAAGTCCCACTCGTAGGCCGGCAGCTGGCCGTTGGGGTGCATGTACCACTCGCGCGTGATCAGGTCGAGTTGGTGCTTGGCGAACTCGGGGTCGATCATCGCGAGGGGGAGGCAGTGGAACGCGAGGTCCCACGACGCGTACCACGGGTACTCCCACTTGTCCGGCATCGAGATGATGTCGGCGTTGTTGAGGTGCTTCCACTGGCTGTTGCGACCCGATTGCCGTTGTTCCGGCGGGTCGGGGTTCTTCAGGTCACCATCGAGCCACTGCTGGACCTTGTAGCCGTAAAACTGCTTGCTCCAGATCAAGCCGGCGAAGGCTTGGCGCTGGATCGCGCGGGCGTCGGCGTCCTTGATGTCGCTCTGCAGGACCGCGTAGAACTCGTCCGCCTCGCGGCGCCGTTTTTGAACGATCTTGTCGAAGTCCTTGAACGCGTTCTTCGTAACCGTATTGCTCAGCCGCAGCCGCACCTTGACCGACCCCCCCGCGGGGACGCGGAACCGGTAGTGGGCGGCCGCCTTGGTCCCCTTCTTCGCCGGGTTAACCGCGTCGCGGTCCCCCTGCACGACGTAGTTGTTGACGCCGTCTTTGTAATAGCCGCTGTCATCCGTCAGAGCGGAGAAGCCATGCGGGTTCGTTGCGTTCTCGCAGAAGAGGTACTCGGGCGTCCCCTCCAACTGCCAGCCGAACTTGCCAACGCGGGGGCAGTCGATCGCGACATGCCCCTCGTCGGCCATGCCGAGCTGTGGCTTGCGGGTCGTCGAGGTCCCCCCTGACCACGTGTCGCGTAGCCAGACGTGCGGCAGGATGCGGAGGGGGGCCGAGTCGGGACCACGGTTGTAGGCCGTGACGAGCATCAGCACATCGTTGGCGTCGGCTTTCGCGTATTCGACCACGACATCGAAATAGCGGTCGTGCTGGAACGCCTTGGTGTCGAGGATCTCGAACTCGGGTTCGTCGCGGCTCCGCCGCCGGCTCTCGCTCACCAGCTCCGAGTAGGGGAACTCCCGTTGCGGGTACTTGTAGAGCATCTTCAAGTACGAGTGCGTCGGCGTCGCGTCGAGGTAGTAGTAAAGTTCCTTGACGTCTTCGCCGTGGTTTCCCTCGTCGTTGGTGAGGCCGAACAGGCGTTCCTTGAGGATCGGATCGTGCTCGTTCCAGAGAGCGAGCCCCAGACAGACACGCGCGCGCTGATCGCTAAAGCCGGCGATCCCGTCTTCGCCCCAGACGTAAGCATGGCTGCGGGCCATATCGTGGGTCACGCAGCCCCAGGCGTCCCCGCCCGGGCTGTAATCCTCGCGGACGGTCCCCCACTGGCGTTCACTGAGGTAAGGCCCCCAGCGCTTCCAGGCTCGCTTGCCGCTCGCCGCCTCTTGGAGTCGCAGCCGCTCGGGGTCCATCTAGCGATCTTTGGCGGAGGGAAACTGGTTGGCGAGGTTTCGAGAGCCGCGTCGTTAGGCGCCGAGCATTGGCACGATCGTCTCGCGGGCCGTGGCGATCGCTTCGGCGATCTTGCTGGGGTCCTTGCCGCCGGCTTGGGCCAGATCGGGGCGGCCGCCACCGCCTCCGCCGACGGCTTTCGCCACCGGTCCGATCCACTTACCGGCGCTGAGGCCGCGGTCTTGCAGGTCCTTTGTGATGCCGGCGATGAGGGTCACCTTGTCGTCCCCCTCGGCAGAGGCGAGCAGCACCGCGGCCGACGACGTCTTCTGCCGCACCGCGTCGATCAGCTGCCGCATCAGGGGCGCCGCGACGCCCGGCGTCTCGGCGATCAGGACCGTGACGCCATCGATAACCTCGGCCTTGGCGAGCAGCGTGTCGGCGTCGAGGGGCCCGGCGGCGTCACGCTGCTTGACCTGGGCTTCGAGTTTCTCAATCTCCGCCATCAACGCAGCGCACCGCGGGGCCACCTCGGTCGGAGCGACCGAGAGCTGCCGCGCCGCGTCGGCTAGCGCAGCCCGCCGCTGGGCGTAGGACTCGAGTTTCGCGCCGCGGATCTGGGCCTGCTCGGCCTTCGCGGCGCCACCACCGGAGATTTTCTTCTTCAACGCCCGCTGCCGTGCGAGCAGCCGACCGACCGCTTCGACGACGGTCTCCTCGGCGACGCCGAGCGTTCTCGCCGTCTCCGCTAGAGCGGCCACGACCTCCTGGCGGTTCGCTTTGGCCCGTTCGCCGGTCACCGCGGTGATCCGTCGTGTTCCGGCGGAGACTCCCTCCTCGGCCACCAGCTCGAAGACGCCCACCTCGCCGGTATTCGTCAGGTGCGTGCCACCGCACAGCTCGCGGCTAAAGGCGTCGCCGCTGGCGAGCGGCCCCATCGAGACCATCCGTACGGGGTCGGGGTACTTCTCGCCGAAGAGCATCATGGCGCCCGCCTGCCGCGCATCGGCGAGCGGCAGGGTTTCGCACTTCACGGCGCCGGCGGCGGCGACACAAGCCTCGACATCGGCCGCGATCGTCGCGAGCTGCTCCGGCTCGACCGCCGACAGATTCGTGAAGTCGAACCGCAGCCAATCGGCGTCGACCTTCGACCCTTGCTGCTGCGCGTGTGAGCCGAGTGTCTTCTGGAGGGCCCAGTGCAAGAGGTGCGTCGCCGAGTGCGCGCGTCGGATAGCGTCGCGGCGGTCCTCGTTCACCTTGGCGATGACGTCATCCCCCGTGTCGAGCGACCCCTTGAGCAGCACCCCGCGATGCAAGAACAGCGAGCCATCTTTCTGGGTGTCGGTCACCGAGAAGACGAAGCCCTCGCCCGTTAGCGTGCCGGTGTCGCCCACCTGGCCGCCGCTCTCGCCGTAGAACGGGGTGCTGTCGAGCACTAGCACGGCCGCTTCGCCCTGCTGGAGGGACTCGGCGAGCTGCTGATTACCGCCAGCACCGGTCACGACGCCGACGATCTTCGCGGTCGCCTCGGTCGTGCCGTAGCCAACGAACTCGGTGGCGTCGAGCGCCTGCTTCAGCGAATCGATCGGCCCCTTCGCGCCCATCACGGTATGGACCAGCTTGCCGGAGTCCTCGGCGTGCTCCGCCATCGCGCGGCGGTAGCCGTCCCAGTCGAAGGCGAGGTGCTGCTCGGCGGCGAGACTCTCGAACAGCTCGGGCGGAACGCCATAGGTCTGGTAGAGCTCGGCGGCGACGACGCCATCGACCGCGGTGCGGTTGTCCTTGCGGATCTCGTCGAAGACGCGGCCGATACGATTGAGGCCGCCGTCAATCGTGCCGAAGAAGTTCGACTCTTCCTTCTCGATGACGCTGGCGACGCGCTGCGTCGTCTCGGCGAGGTCGGGGTAGGCGGCCTTCATCAGCTCGGCCACGGTCGGCACAAGCTTGTAGAGGAACGGGTCGTGGACGCCCATCTGATGGCCATCCAGCACCGCCCGGCGGAGCAGTCGCTTGACGACGTACTTCTCCTTGTTCGGGCCCGGGTAGACGTTTTCGTGCACGGCGAACGTACAGGCCCGCACGTGGTCGGAGATCCGACGCAGCCGGCGGCCGTCTTCGCTATTGAGCTCGTACTTGACGCCGCACACCTCGGCGGCCGCCTGCACCAGCGGCATCAGCGAATCGATGTGGTAGTTCGTCGGGACCCCCTGCAGCACCGCGGCGGTGCGCTCGAGACCCATGCCGGTGTCGATGTTCTTGCTCGGCAGCGGCTGCAGGTTATTCGGCGGGTCGCCGACGCGGTTGAACTGCGTGAAGACGAGGTTCCAGATCTCCAGCGGCTCGGCCCATCTTCCCTTGTGAGGTGGGCCCCCCTCGGCCAGCGGCGCGGTGTAGTAGATCTCGCTACACGGGCCACAGACGCCGTCGGGCCCCTGGCTCGGGGCGCTGGCGGGCCAGAAGTTCTCGTCCTCTTCCTCGAACGAGATCCGCGACATCGGCAGACCGATCTCGCGGTTCCAGATATCGGCCGCCTCTTTGTCGTCCTTGTAGACGGTGACCGACAGCTGCGCCGCGGGCAGGCCGAGCCACTTCTTGTCGGTGAGGAACTCCCACGCCCAGTGGATGGCGTCCCGCTTGAAGTAGTCGCCGAAGCTGAAGTTGCCCAGCATCTCGAAGAACGTGTGGTGCCGCGGCGTGCGGCCGACGTTGTCGATGTCGCCGGTGCGGAGGCACTTCTGGCAGGTGGTGGCCCGCGTGTAGTCGAGCTTGACCTTGCCGAGGAAGTGGTCCTTGAACTGGTTCATCCCCGCCGGGGTGAACAGCACCGAGGGGTCCCACGTGGGGACCAGCACGTCGCTAGCGACGCGGGTGTGGCCCTTGGACTCGTAGAAAGCGAGGTACTTCTCGCGGAGTTCGTCGGTTTTCATCGGCGGCGAGCGTTAGACAGCGGGCAGTCGGCAGGAAGGTAGCGAGCCGCGTCGTCCTCGACGCGGCAGCCCCGCCAAGCCCGGTATCCTAACGGATGCCCCCGCTCCGCCGCGACGGGGCCCGAAGAGTCGGGACCGCCAAGACGCCAAGAAGTGTTCTTTCGACCGGATTTGCAGGATCAACGGGATAAGACTTCTTCGTTCTTATCCTGTGAATCGAGTTGATCCTGTCTAGTCTTCCTTGGCGCTCTTGGTGACTTGGCGTTCACTCCGGCAGGCGGAAGACGCTCTCCGTCTTCACAACGGCGTGGTCGTCCGGGAACGTGTGCAACGCCCGGATGCGGAGCGAGAGGTCGCGGGCCTGGACGTCGACAAAGCTGATAGCGCCCAGCGAAACGCCCGCCCGGCCGCTCGCCTCGAAGCGGTGCAGCAGGGCGCTGCCGCCGCCCCCCGTGGGGAGCGAACTTCCCTGGAGGCTCATCAGGTCGAACTCTTGCTGGTACGACTGGAGCGCCTCGGTAGAAGCGGTCTCGAGCGCTAGATTCGTCTCATAGACGACGCCACCACGGCATTCGACGCGTTCGGTCCGTTCCCCTTCCAGGCGGTGCGACATGAGCCGTCGCCGTGTCGGCAGGGGCTGGTGCGACGACGCACAGACCTCGGTGAGGGTCATCCCCCCTTGGCGCCAGCGGACGACGTGGCCGGCGCTAGTGATCTGGATCACCGCCTCGTAGCCGGTCGCGTCGCGGTGCGCCTCTTCGTCAGCGACGACATCCGCGGCCGTCACCACTCGCGGCGGCGGCGCCACCTTGCCTCGCTCGAGCCGCTTCTGCGCAAAGACCTCGAACAGCTCCGGGTGGAGCGGTCGGCCGTAGAGCTGCATGACGAGCTCAGCGATCTTTGGGCGGACTGACAGCACGACGCGATCGGGTAGTGACACGGGTAGTGATAAAATGGACGAAGCGTCACGTTCGTGAGGAACGCGACGCCTCGGGAGACTCTGCGCGGCCGTCTCGGCCCGGAGGGCGCCGCTCCGCATGAGCGGGTGGTCCTCCCTGGCCGACACCCCGATTATACCTTCGGCTAGAGGAGGACAAAGAGAGAAACACGAAGCTCGAAGAAGTCGTGAAATGCGGCTTGACTTTCTCGTCACAGCGACCACTCTCCGCCAACGTGACGCCCGCAACCGCTCGCCGTGTCAACGATCCGAAGAGCCTACCGACAACTCCACGACGCCTACGGCCCGCAAGGCTGGTGGCCAGCCGCCACGCGCGATGGCGTCGCCGACGCGTGGGAGATCGCCGTCGGCGCGGTGCTCGTGCAGCACACGTCTTGGAAAAACGTGCTCCGGGCGATCGCCTCGCTGGAACAAGCCGATGCGACGTCGGTCGCCGCTATCGGTGCAATGGAGCGTGACCGGCTCGCGGCGCTCATCCGTTCGGCCGGGCCGCCTCGGGTGAAAGCCGAACGGCTCCAAGCGCTCACGGCGTTTCTTGTTGAAGAGTTCAACGGTTCGATCGATTCGCTGCTCGAAGGGGTCGAAGACCGTCGCGTCGCGCAGCGGCGGCGTACGCAGCTGCTCGGCGTTCGTGGCGTCGGGCCGGAGACGGCTGACGCGATCCTGCTCTACGCCGGCGGGGCGCCGCTGTTTGTTGTCGACGCCTACAAACGCCGCGTGATGCGGCGCCACGGCTGGGACGACGCGGGGGCGAAGTACGACGAGGTTGCAACGTTCTGGCGCCGGCGATTGCCGGCCGACGCGGCGGTTTATGCCGAAGCGCACGCCCTGCTGGTGCGGGTGGGAGTCGAACACTGCCGATCGCCTCGGCCGCGTTGCGAGGGATGCCCCCTGCAATCGCTGCTGCCGCCGGGCGGTCCGTTACTCGAAGGCGTCGCGGAGAAAACCGAATAGTTCACCGAGGTTGCGGGGGTTCTGACCGAGGTCCCCTTTGCCGAGCCGCGAGCGGCTGTCGCCGTGCAGACGCAGGACGCCGTCGCCGCGGTCCTCGATCACCACCCAGACATCGTCCTTGAACTTCCAAAGCGACGTCGAGCGGACCAGATGCCGCACCGTGAACTGGCCGTCGGCGATCTTGCGGATTGGTGAATCGTCCGGCAACGGCTTCTCGTCGGCGCGGCGCCAGTTGGCGTGCGCGTCGAGGAAACGGTCGATCGTCGTATCGGCCGCCTGTAGCGTCGTGGTCGCCTCGACCGGCCGAAGCCTCTTGTCTTTGGCGGCGGGCGCGGTGGCGGCGGTGTTCGTGTTGAGGTCGCGTGACCAGTCGTCGATCAGCATGGCCACCAGCACGAAAGGCGTCAGAACTAGAATCACGGCGATAGTGAGCGTCATTCGGCGGCGGGCGGCGATTGGCTGGGAAGGGGACATGGCGGGCTACGGTAGTTGTACGCGACGGCGCCAGCATGGCGAGACGACGCGCCGCAGGATTGGCATGGCCCGGTTCGGGGGGATCGCCTACTTTCCGCCCCGAAGAGGTTCTGCGCGGCGCCATCGGTGGCGCTCGCCCCGGCGCCAACCTACAGCCTCCCCCGTTTATCGCGATGAGCACGATCCGCCCCCTCGCTACGATCGCCGTGCTAGCGGCGCTCGGTGTGTTCCTGGCCTTCAAGATCAACGAAGGGCCGCCCGTCGCTCTCAACGAGGGCTGGGGCGCCGCTTCCGAGGACGCCGGCGACGAGCCCCCGGCTTGGGAAGGCGACACGTCGGCCGAAGACACCAGCCTCGAAGCCCGCTCGGCGCCGAGCTGGGCCGATTCGAGCACCGAACCGAAGGCCGCCACGCCCGCGGCGACGCCGGCTTTCCCAGCGCTGCCGAGTCTGCCTGGCTCGGGCAACGCAAAGCCAGCGCCCCCGACCAATGACTTGCCGCCGATCCAAGGGGTCCCGGTCGGCTCGGAACTCGCGACGCAGCCCGGCGCGACGCCGTCGACTTCTGCGAATCAAACGACGTCGAGCAACCAAGCGCTGCCGCTCCCCGCTTCGATCCCCCAAGCCAACTACGGCGACAACGCCGCCACCGTCACCTCGCCGACGATCACCGGCCGCGTCCCGTCGCTCCAGACCGCGAACTCGGTCTCGTCGCCGCCCGGTCAGGCCGCCGTCCCGTCGGCGCCCGGTTTCGACGCCGCTTGGCAGGCCGTCGAGATGGCGCTCGAGCGCAACGAACTACCCCGCGCCCACCGGATGCTGTCGCAGTGGCGGGCCGAACCGAACCTGTCTCCTGAGCAACGGGGCCGCGTCGAGACGCTGCTAGGTCAGCTAGCGGGCACGGTCGTCTACTCCACCGAGCACCTGCTCGAGCCCGCCCACACGGT
Source organism: Botrimarina colliarenosi (assembly GCF_007859955.1). Lineage (GTDB taxonomy): Bacteria > Planctomycetota > Planctomycetia > Pirellulales > Lacipirellulaceae > Botrimarina > Botrimarina colliarenosi. The sequence goes on along the minus strand of NZ_SJPR01000003.1, from coordinate 440,216 downwards.
GCAGCCGGGCGAGACCCTGGCGACAATCGCCGAAGACTACAACGTCCCCTGGCAGCTGCTGGCGAAGATCAACGGCGTCGCGTCCACCGACGCGGTCCAGCCGGGCCAACCGCTCAAAGTGATGCGGGGGCCGTTCGACGCCGAAGTCGACCTGGCGCGCGGCGAGCTCGTGGTGCTGCTTGACGAGCGCTACGCCGGCCGGTTCCCGATCCGCGTCGAAGGACAGGCCCCCCCGACCGGTGAGTGGCGAGTGGGCCAGAAACGGCTCGACGCCCCCGACCAGCCGATTATCGGCGCCGGTCCGAAAGTCGTGCTCGAGAGTTCCACCGGCGAACAGGTGGAGCTAAGCGCCGGCCCAACGCCCCCGGTTGGCTCCCGCGGCCGACTTACGATCGCGTCGAACGACTTGGCGGACCTGTACGACATCCTCTCGGTCGGCTCAACCGTCACGTTGCGTCGATAGCAATCTGTTCCGTGAGGGCGGTGACGATGGGATCGACTCGTTTACGAGCCCTGCTGGTGGTCGGCTCAGCGATTGGCTGCGCTGCCGCCGGGGGCTGTTCCGACCGGGGCCTCTTAAGGGGGCTGCTCGCCGGGCATCTTTTCCACGACGATGGGGACGCCCAACGACGGGCCCACTTCGACGGCTACGCCGATCGGGTCAATGCCTACGAAGGCGCCCAAGCCGTCGCCGCTCAAGAGGGCCAGTAGGCCTCCCTCACGACTCACGCCCCAAGCCACGCCCCCACATGTACGACCGCGACGCCCTCGCCAAGCTCATCCGCAACGCCGCCCTGGAGTTCGGTGACTTCACCCTCGCCTCGGGAAAGAAGGCGTCCTACTACCTCGACTGCCGGAAAGTGACCCTCGACGCCCGCGGGGCGAAGCTCATCGGCGACGGCATGCTCGACCTGATCGGCGAGATGCGGCTAAAGATGGGCCAAGGGCCCAAGCTCGTCGGCGGCATGGCGATCGGCGCCGACCCGATCACCGCCGCGATCCTCACCACCGCCGGCATCCGCGGCTACTCACTCCGTGGCGTGATGGTCCGCAAGGAGCCCAAGGAGCACGGCAAGGGCAAGCAGGTCGAAGGCCCCTACAGCGCCGGAGAGTCGATCGTCATCGTCGAAGACGTCGTGACGACTGGCGCGTCGAGCCTCAAGGCGATCGAACTCTGCGAGGCCGAAGGCCTGAAGGTCGAGCGGGTCCTGGCGATCGTCGACCGCCTCGAAGGGGGACGCGAAGCGTTCAAAGCCGCCGGCCACGAGCTGACGACCCTGTTCACCGTCGAGGACCTGGGCGTCGAGGTGTAGGGAACGCCCTTCGTGGCGTCTCAATCGTCACGGATCGCTCTCTTAATTCTTCGCCCGGAACGCCACGGAGGGCGTTCCCTGCCATGGAAACCTCTCTCCACCAACAACTCAAGGCGCACTACGCCGGCGACGACGGCGAAGTCGAAGTGCGCCTCGGGCGTTACCGCATCGACGTGGTGCGGGGCGACGTGTTGATCGAGGTGCAGCACGCGGGGCTCGCGTCGATCCGCGACAAGATCCGCAAGCTCTGCGACGAGCACCGCGTTCTGGTGGTGAAGCCGATCGTCGCCCGCCGACGGATCATCAAGCTCGACCGCGTCGACGGCGAAGTCGTCAGCCAACGCTGGAGCCCCAAACGCGGCGCGCCCGGCGACCTGTTCGACGAGCTGGTCCATTTCACGAGGGCGTTCCCCCACCCGCGGCTCACCCTCGAGACACCGCTGGTGGAGGTCGAAGAGGTCCGCTGCCCCGGCCATGGCCGCCGCCGCCGATGGCGTCGCGGCGATCATGTGGTCGTCGACCAACGGCTGGCGAGCGTCGGCGAGACGCTCCGCTTCGCCAAGGCGGCCGACCTCTGGCAACTCGTCCCCGGCAAACTACCCAAGACCTTTGACACAGCGGAGCTCGCCGAGGCGATGAGCGCCCATCGCTGGATGGCTCAGCGGGCCGCTTACGCCCTCCGCGAGATGGGCGCCGTGAAGCAAGTCGGCAAACGCCGCGGAGCGTGGCTCTACGAACGGGTCGGGCGCCCCCGTCGCAAGGCGGCGTAACCCCCCCGGGCGCGAGCCGGGGCGTCCTGCGGGGTTGCCGCCGGGGGGCGTCTCGCCTTAGGTTGCTCGGTCCTCTCCGATTCGCCAGCCCGCTTCCCACCACGCATGTCCGATGTTCTGCAACAGGTCCGCCGGGGGCCGCTGTTCCGCCTGACGGGTGTCCGCATCGCCGGCACCGGTAGTTGCGTCCCTGAACAGGTTGTGACGAACGAGGACCTCGGCCGCTTGGGGTGTGACCCCGAGTGGATCATCCAGCGGACCGGCATCCGCGAACGACGGCACGCCCCACCGGGCGTCTCTACCAGCCATCTCGCCACCGGGGCGGCCCGCCAAGCGATCGCGGCCGCGGATGTCGACCCGTCACAGATCGACCTCCTGCTGCTCGCCACCTTTACGCCTGATCGCCTACTGCCGCAGACGGCCACCGCCGTGCAGCAGCAGCTCGGGCTGGAGTGCCCGGCGATGGACCTCGTCGCCGCTTGCGCGGGGTTCATGTACGCCCTGGTGACCGGCGCCCAATTCATCGCGACCGGCTCGTGCCGGAACGTCTTGGTGATCGGCGCCGACACCAACACGCGCGTCCTCGACCCCGACGACAAGAAGACCTTCCCGCTCTTCGGCGACGGCGGCGGTGCGGTCGTCTTGTCGGCGGGCTCCGACGAGCAGGGAATGCTCGCCGCGACGCTCGGCGCTGACGGCTCGGGCGCCGACCTGCTGACGCGCCGCATGGGAGGGGTCGAGACGCCCTTCCACCCCGGCGCTACGGCCGACGCCGACGGCCGTGTCCCCTGGCTGATGGAGATGGACGGCCGGCCGGTCTTCAAGTGGGCCGTGCGACTGCTGGAGGATACGTTCGAGCATGTCCTCACCGCCGCGGACCGCGACAAGGACTCGGTCAAGCTCTGGCTGCTGCACCAAGCCAACTCCCGCATCCTCGACGCGGCGACCGACTCGATGGGCGTGCCCCGCGAGCGCGTCGTGAAGCACCTCGACCGCTACGGCAACACCTCCGCCGGATCGATCCCGATCGCGCTGGACGAGTCGTTCCGCGCGGGGCAAGTGATGGCGGGCGACGAGCTCCTGATGTGCGGCTTCGGCGCGGGCCTCTCCTGGGGCACCGCGCTGTGGAAGTGGTAAGCTTCTAGAAGCAAATAAACCACAAAGGGCACGAAGGACACAAAGTAAAGGAGAGAGTTATTGGCCCACGAATCACACGAATGAACTCGAATTGTTGCCCTCAACATCAATCATTCGTGCTTATTCGTGTGATTCGTGGGCTAGCTCATTCTTTTCCTTTCTTCGTGTCCTTCGCGCCTTTGTGGTTCCCAACTTTAGAACGACAGGAAGAGTGATGAAGAAGCTGCCGACGCGTGACAAGGTAAAGGTCGCCGACACCTGGGACCTCTCCTCGCTCTTCAACTCCGACGCGGAGTGGGAGTCGGCCTTCGCCACTTGGGAAAAGAAGATCCCTAAGTACGCCGCCTTCAAGGGGAAGCTCGCCGACGCCGCCGAGCTCGCCAAGTGCCTCACGTTCGACAGCAAGTTCGACCGCGAAAGCGAACGGCTCGGCTACTACGCGATGCTCAAGACCACCGAGGACCAGGCCAACAGCGCCTACCAAGCGATGGTCGGTCGGCTCCAGAACGCGGCCAGCCGCGCGGCGCAAGCGGCGAGCTTCATCCGGCCCGAGGTTCTCAGCCTCTCCGAAGCCAAACTCAAGAAATTGCTGTCGGCCAAGGAACTGAAACCCTTCTGGTTGAAACTCGAGCGGATGGCGCGCTACAAGCCGCACACGCTCTCCGACGGCGAAGAACGCCTGCTGGCGATGCAAAGCGAGATGGCGGGCTCGGCGGGTCAGATCTTCCGCCAACTGACCGACGCCGACCTCAAGTTCGGCGAGGTCGAGAACGAGAAGGGCAAGCCGGTCGAGCTCAACCAATCGAGCTTCAGCGTCTTCCTCCATTCGCCCGAACGGAAGGTCCGCAAAGCGGCGTTCCACCAGTTCTACGACGAGTTCGCCGACCACGAGAACGCGCTCGCCGCGTCGCTCAAAGGATCGATCCTCACCGACGTCTACTACGCCCAGGCGCGGAACTTCGCGTCGGCCCGCGAGGCGTCGCTGTTCAGCGACAACGTGCCGACAAGCGTCTACGACAACCTCGTCGGCGCGGTCCGCTCGAAGCTGCCGGCGGTGCACAAGTACCTTGAGCTGCGTCGCCGCAAGATGAAGCTCAAGGACCTGCACCAGTACGACACCTACGTGCCGATCCTGTCGGAGCTCGACAAGCGCCACACCTGGGATCAGGCCGTCAAGGCGGTGATCGCGTCACTGGCGCCGCTCGGCGACGAGTACTGCGCGACGCTGCAGGAAGGCCTCACCACGGCCCGCTGGAGCGACCGTTACCCGAACAAGGGCAAGAACTCCGGGGCCTTCTCGGCCGGGTCGTACGACGGCGCGCCGTACATCTTGATGAACTACCAGCCGGACGTGCTCGACCACGTCTTCACGCTCGCCCACGAGGCGGGCCACTCGATGCACAGCTGGTACTCGTCGAAGACGCAGCCCTTCGACTATTACAACTACACGATCTTCGTGGCGGAAGTCGCCAGCACGTTCAACGAGCAGCTGCTCAGCCGTTACCTCATGGAGCGCGCCGGCACCGACCAGGAACGCGCCTACCTCCTGAACCGTGAAATCGACGCCATCCGCGGCACGATCGTCCGGCAGACGATGTTCGCCGAGTTCGAGCACCTCACCCACGCGATGGCCGAGGCGGGCGAGCCGCTCACGCTCGAGTCGTTCCGCAAGACCTACCGCGAGCTCTTGGACGCCTACTTCGGCGACAAGTTCGTCGTCGACGAGTGCCTGGAGCTGGAGTGCCTGCGGATCCCGCACTTCTACAACGCGTTCTACGTCTACAAGTACGCGACCGGCCTGTCGGCGGCGATCGCGCTGTCGCAGCGTGTGCTGTCGGGCGGCAAGGTGGAGCTCGACGCCTACCTCGGCTTTCTCAAGGGAGGCTGCAGCAAGCACCCGCTCGACTTGCTACGCGACGCGGGCGTCGACATGGAGAGCCCGGCGCCGGTCGCGACGGCGCTCGACTACTTCGAGGGGCTCGTCGACGAGCTCGACGGGCTCTTATAGAGTTCGCTGTACGGACCGGTCTCATGCGGTCGGCGCTGTCGTGACGCCACCCGCGGCTAGCACCGACGGCTTACGTTGCTCAACCACCAACGTCGAAAGCGAGCCCACGACGCGAGTTCAGCCGTGACGTGCCGTCCGCATAGTGGTCCCAACGACCAGAGTTAACATCAGCAAGGCACTCGAAGGCTCGGGGATCTCGCCAATCTCCAGCAGGAAGGCGGTACCGGCGCGGAGTTCGTAGAAGCTGTAGAACGATGTCCCGAAGGCCGCCTTGCCGCCTTGGTAAGCGACCGCCACGCCAAGATTGTCACCCGCGGCTCCGAAGGCATCGACAAATCGGCCGAGCTCTTGGCCGCTCGCCGTGTCGAACGCGTAGACCGCGCCCGTCACCACCCCATCAACGATAGCGCCACTGGCGCCAATTAGGGCGATGTCGTCCCACAACGCGACCGAGACGCCGAAGTTAAATCCAAAGGCGCCGTCGCTCGGCACGAACTCCTGTAGAAGGCCGCCCGTGGCGGCGTCGTACAGATAGGCGGCGCCCGGGCCGCCACCGCCACGTGCGGCGCCGACAAGCGCCATCCCCGCCTCCAGCGCGACCGCTTCGCCGAAACGATCGCCCGTGGTGGCGACGGGCGGCGTCAATTTCTGCAGTTGGTCGCCGGTCGTCGCGTTGAACAGGTAAGCGGCGCCGGTTCCCAGCGGGTCGCCGTCGTCGATACGCGAGCCAATCAGGGCGGTCGTCCCATCGAGCGAAACGGAATAGCCAAACTGGCTGAAATCCCCGATGTCGTCGGCGACAAGCTTCTGCGATTGCGTCCCGGTCGTGACATCGAAGACGTACGCCGCGCCGCTGTTGATACCCATCGCGTCGCTAAGCGGGGCGCCCACGAGGGCCAAGCTGCCCGCCAAATCGACGGCGTCGCCAAAGCTGTCGCCCGACGCGCCGTCGTCGGCGGTCAGTTTCCAAGACTGGACGCCCGTGGCGACATCGAACACATAGGCCGAGCCGGCGCCGTTCCCCACCAGCGAGCCATTCGCTCCAACAAGGGCGTAGGCGCCGGCGACGGCGACCGCGTCGCCAAACCGATCTCCGGCGAGGCCGTCATCGGGAGCGAGTTTGTAGAGCGACGAGGCGGACGCCGCGTCGTACAAGAAAGCGGAGCCCGATCCGAGGCCGGCGCCGCCGGCCCGTGAGCCCACGATGGCGGTCGCCCCGTCGGTATCGACGGTGGCTCCAAAATTGCCGCCCACGCTGTAACTGTCGGGGTAAAGCTCGGGCCCGACAAAATAGAAGTTCATCGGCGCGGCGGTGGCGAGGCCGGCTTGGGCCAAGACCATCAGCCCCGTGAACAGGACCATGAGCCCGGCAAGGAGGGCGGAAACAGCGGTGCGGCTCATGAGACGGCTCGAAGAGGGCTCGTAGACGGATCGGCTGCGCCGGGGCGTGCCGGGGGGGAGTATTGAGTTTGCGCCGGTTTTACCGGCGGGTCAAACTAGACGGCGACCCGCGGAAGGCGTGGTGCAGCCCCCAAGGGGATCGACCTTCTGAGACGGTTCGCTTGGGTGGACTTGGATTCTTCCCCGGGGAGTCGGGGGTTCTTCCTAGAAAGAGGGCCAGAAACGCCGGCGGGCGGGAAGGTGCACACCGCCCGGCTTGTGGTTAAACTGCAGGCTTGCCGTCCGTTGGACGCCCCCCGACTTGGGGTGCGCGCCGCGGCGGGCCGGGGCTGGAACTCCCCGGCGGCTGCCGAAAGGTCCCCCCCGCGAAGAGGGCAAACATCATGTCGATCGTCGCCGACGCTGTAAAAAGCGGCTTCATGCCGATCAACACCGAGTTGGAGGTCAACAAGCTCTTCCGCGCCTGCGTCAAGTACGAGGCGAGCGACCTCCACCTGAAGGTTGGCAATCCCCCGATGGTCCGGGTCGGCGGCACCATCCGCGAGCTGCAACGCGGACCGATCAGCGACGAGGAGATGGTCAGCCTCCTCGTGCCGCTGATGAACGACCGTAACCGCAAGATCTTCGAACGCGACGGCGGCGCCGACTTCGCCCACATGGTGAAGGTCGACGACACCACTTGGCGGTTCCGTGTGAACCTGCTCCAGCAGCTGGGCCACATGGGCTTGGTGGCGCGGCGTGTGAACGCCCACATCCCGGACTTCGAGGGGCTCTATCTCCCCCCTACGATGAAGGACCTCTGCACCTACGACCAGGGCATGATCCTCCTGGCGGGCGTCACGGGCTCGGGCAAGTCGACCACGATCGGCTCGATGCTCAACTGGATCAACGCCAACTACCGCAAGCACATCCTCACGCTCGAAGACCCGATTGAGTTCGTCTTCACCGAGGAGAAGTGTCTGATCAACCAGCGTGAGATCGGCTTCGATGTCATCGACTTCGAGGTCGGTATGAAGCACGCGGTCCGCGAGGACCCGGATATCATCCTCGTCGGCGAGATGCGTGACAAAGAGACCTTCATGACGGCGATTCACGCCGCCGAAACGGGTCACTTGGTGTTCGGGACGATCCACGCGTCGAGCGCTCCCTCGACGATCGGCCGTATCCTCGACCTCTTCCCGCAAGAGATGCACCCCGCGCTCCGCAGCGCGATCGCCTTCAACATGAAGGGAATCGTCGCCCAGAAGCTGCTCAAGAGCATCAAGCCGGGCGTGTCGCGGGTGCCGACGGTCGAGATCATGAACTTCACGCCGATGATCCGCAAACTGATCCTCGAAGAGGAAGACGAGAAGCTCGGCGATGCGATCCGGATCGGCGCCGAGGACGGCATGCAGGACTTTACCCAGAGCCTCAAGGGCCTGGTGGACAAGGAACTGATCGACCGTGAGACAGCGATGGAAGTCGCCCCCAACCGCGAAGCCCTCAAGATGGCCCTCAAGGGCATCGACGTCTCTCAGGGCGGCATTCTTTGAAGCGGCATACTCAGAAAAGGCAACGGCGTTGATGGCAGTGGGAATGATCCGGATGACTCGTCCGTGCTGCGCGGTGGCGATCGCCACCGCGTTACTTCTTTCGCTGCCGATTGGCGACGCGGCGGCGCAGATCGGTCTCGGCGAGGTCCTCGAGACCCAGAACATCCAGAACGAGATGGCCGGCGGCGGCAACAACCGCAACAACCGGGCCGCCGAGTCCCCCGCCGAGCCGGCAGCCGACCCCGCCGCCAACGAGGCCGCCGAGGGAGAAGCGGCGCCCGCCGCCGTGTCGGGCATCGACGAGTGGGACGACGAGCATTCGATCTACCGCCAGAGCGAGCCTTCGGTCTCGTGGATCAAGCTGCTCCCGGTCGTCTTGCTCTTCTGGGTCTGGGTCCGCTCCGCCGACTGGGTCAACCGCGACGCCCAGATCTTCAGTCTCGGCTTCAATGGCTGGAACGCGGCGATGGTGGCCCCGTTTGTCATCGCTTTCCTCGTGATGCTGCTGATCCCGAACTACGTGATCGGCGTCGTGCTGTTGTCACTGGCGTGGCTCGTGCCGTTCGTCGCTTACGCGGTGCACCACAACAAGTCGGTCGAGCCGCACCAGACCGTCTTTACCGGCAGCTGGTTCCGCTACCAGCTCTCCGAGGTGGGCAACTTGGTCGGGCTAAAGATCGGCTCGGAGAAGAAGGCCGACTACCTCCGTGGCCCCGACGTCGACCTCATCGCCCGCGGCGGCGACGAGCGGACCGATCAAGCCAACCTGCTCACCGCCCGCCAGTCGCCCGGCTACGTCCACGTGAAGGAGTTGGTCGCCGACATGGTCATCCGCGGCTCGAACCGCGTGCTGATGGACTACTCGGCGGAGGTGGTCAGCACCCGCCACATGATCGACGGCGTCTGGCACGAGGGCGAAGCCCGCGACCGCGAGTCGGGCGACGTCATGCTCGCGGTGATGAAGCAGCTGGCGAACCTCAACGTCAGCGAACGGCGTAAGAAGCAAGACGGCGAGTTCGGCGCCGGCTTCGGCAAGAAGAAGTACACCTGCGAAGTCACGAGCCAAGGCGTCAAGACCGGCGAACGCGTCGTCGTCTCGCTCCGTGGCGGGACCAGCCAGTCGGGCTTCTCGACGCTCGAGCAGCTCGGCATGCGAGAGAAGCTCCGCGAGCAGTGGCTGCGGATCATGAACAGCGAACGGGGCGTCATCGTCTTCTCGGCGATGCCCGAGGGAGGGCTCACCACGTCCGTCGATGTGTCGCTGCTCGATACCGACCGGCTGATGCGCGACTTCATGTCCGTCGAGGAAGTCTCCGACCCGCAGGCCGACATCGAGAACATCCCGCAAAACTTCTACGACGCCGCGAAGGGGGAGTCGCCCGCGAAGCTAATCCCGAGCTTATCGCGCAAGTATCCCAACGTCTGGGTGGTCCGTGATTTCGTCGATGTCGACACCGCCAAGCTGATGATGGACGAGGTCGAGCTCGACCGGCTCGTCGTCACGACCTGCCACGCCCAGGACGCCGCCGAGGCGTGCCTGCGGATGCTCAAGAAGAAGACGCCTCACAAAGAGTTCGCGCAAGGCGTGATCGGCGTGCTCAACACACGGTTGATCCGCAAGCTCTGCACCGCCTGCCGGGTCGAGTACGAGGCGACCCCCGCCCTGCTGAAGAAGCTCGGCATCCCCGCGGGCAAGGTGGCCAAGTTCTACCGCACGCCCAAGGGCGAGGAGATCGACAAGCCGTGTAAGGTCTGCTCGGGGCTCGGCTTCAAGGGGCGCACCGCCATCTTCGAGTTGCTGGAACCCGACGACCAGTTCCGGCAGAAGCTGATGAAAGAACCGAAGATCGACGTCCTCCGCAAGGCGGCCCGCGCCGCGGGGATGCGCACCCTGCAAGAAGAGGGCATCCTGCTCGTGGCCAAGGGCGCCACCTCGCTGCAAGAGCTCCAACGCGTCCTGCAAGGCTAACGCTCTCTCCCCCCTTCCACTCGCTATCGTTTCAGGCTGCTTTTTATGTTCTACACGATCGCCGGCATCGTTTTCTTCGCCACCCTCGCGATGATGGTGCAGCACGGGGTCTGGAGTAACCTGATTTCGCTGATCGCGATCGTCATCGGCGGGATCACCGCCTTTGGAGTGCATCAGCCGCTCACGATTCTCATCGACGAGAAGACGGGCGGATCGTACACCTACCTGCTCGACTTTTTCGTGCTATGGCTTACTTTCGCGATTGTCACCGGGGTGCTGAAGGAGATCGCCGCCCGGCTGTCGAAGAACCGGGTCAATTTCCCCGAACAAGTCGACAACTTCGGTGGCGCCGCGATCGGGGCCTTCACCGCCTACGTCATGGTTTGCTTCGCGATGGCGACGTTCCATGCCGCCCCCCTCGGCTACGATCTGTTCGGCAGCGCTTACGAGTTCGGCGTCTCACCCGACGAGGCGAAGAAGAATATCGACGACAAGTTCGCCCCGATGGCGCCGACGGTCGCCTGGCTGCGGCTGTGCGAGTCGGTCCTGTCGCCCGACGCGTTGGGCGGCGCCGGCTTCAGCCCCGAGATCTTCGTCTCACAGCACGGCAAGCACCGCCAGACGAACCAAGCGATGGACACGGGCATCGTTAAGCGCAGCTGAGCGGCTGACCCTTCCCGCTTTCGTTAGACCACGACTCCCCTTAACCGCAGCAGACGACCGGCATGGACGATCGGCTCGAAACGGACGCTCGGCAAATCGGCTTGTCGGACACGCTCGACGATGAGGCGGTCGCCTACCGCCCCGTCAGTGCTTTGGCGGTGGTTGGGTTGGTGTTGGGCTTGGCGTCGCTGCTGTCCTTGGTGACGCCTTGGCTGGCGTTCCTGCCCCTAGCGGCGGTCGCCATCTCTTGGGCGGCGGCCCACCAGGTGCAACGCGACCCCGAGGCGCAGAGCGGCCTGGGACTCGCCATCGCGGGGATGGCTCTCTCGCTGGTGGTGCTGGGCGCCCTGTTGGTGCAGCGTCCCGTGGCGAAGTGGCTCCACCAAAAGTCCGCCGTCGCGGTCACCGACCGCTTCGTCGAGCTGCTTGCCGAGAACGACCTCGTCGGCGCCTTAGAACTGACAAAGCCGTTCCCCGACCGCCGTCCTAGTCCCGAGCTGGCCAAGGTCTTCTACGAGAGCGACGCCGCGGCGCAGGCTCAGCTGGAAGAATTCACTCAGCGGGCGGAAGTGCAACGGGTCGCCGGCGGGGAACTCCCCGTGCGCCGGGGGCCCTTCGAATCGGCCTCGGTTTCGGGACGCCGGGTCCAGGGGATCCAGACCTACAAGGTCCCCGCCGGGGCCGGCCAAGAGCCAACCACCCTGCAGATCGAAGTCGAGCGATCGGCCAGCCCGGCGCGGGTCGGTGGCGTCGCTTGGCGGGTCGTTGACTACCGCCTGGCGCCACCCGCGGCTTGACCGACGGCAAAAGCGGCGTCTCCCCCTCGGGGCTAGGCGAGACGGGCTGACTTTTCCGAATGCGCGGCCGGGCGACTTGGCGGGGGCGCGGTCGGCGTTTCCCCGTAGTCCGCAAAGCTTCTCAACTTCGGGCCGTTCTGCCCGGTTTTCGTGGTTAGCCGTCGGTCTCGGCGTGCATGCGGCGGCCCGGGTTCGACGATATCTCGAACGATCAGGCGAACCAATTCGGGCCAGGCGACGTGAGGTGCGTCGTCGGGCGATCGCACTTCCCGTTCGCTCGCCAACTCGAACGGACGCGAGCTTTCCCCCCAGAAGGAGCTGATGGTAATGACTCTGCGATGGACCATGGGCGTTGCTCTGGTCGCCTTCGGTGGCGCGACCGCGTCTGCCGAAACGGCGATTCAGTCGGCGTTCGACTACCAGTTGATTTGTTGTGAGACGCCCGCCTGCTGCGACGAGCCGTCGTGCGGTTGTGCGGACCCGAGCTGTGGCTGCGAGCCCGGCTGCGGTTGTGATGACGGCTGTGCCGACGGTTGCTGCGACGCCGGCGGCTGCTGTGGCGATGCGTGTGGCGACGGCTGCTGCGGCGACGCGTGTGGCTGTGGCTCGGCGTGCAGCCTGTTCGGCGATTGCTGCCTGGGCGATCCGTGGACCCTCCAGGGCCACCTCGACCCGTGCGGCTGCAGCCCGATCACGTTCGGCGGTTGGACCCAAGTGGGCTTCCACACGCAGAACACCCGGTTCTCGCGGGACGACAACGACGCCTTCGCGTTCAACGACCACCCGGGTCGCCTGAACCTGCACCAGCAGTGGTTCTACGCCGAGAAGGTCGCCGAGGCGCCCTGCTGTGGCGTCGACTGGGGCTTCCGCGCCGACATCATGTACGGCACCGACGCCGTCAAGACGCAGGCGTTCGGCAACGACGCCGGCGAGTGGGATTACCTGAACGGCTGGGACCGTGGCGGCGGATACGGCTGGGCCATGCCGCAGCTGTACGGCGAGGTGGCGTGGAGCGACTGGTCGGTCAAGTTCGGCCACTTCTTCACGCTGGTTGGTTACGAAGTCGTTACCGCTCCGGATAACTTCTTCTACAGCCACGCCTACACGATGTTCAACAGCGAGCCGTTCACTCACACCGGCGCCATCGCGACGTACAGCGGCTTCGACAACCTCGAGGTGTACGCCGGTTGGACCGCGGGCTGGGACACGGGCTTCGATGACTTCAACGGTGGCAGCAACTTCCTCGGCGGTTTCAGCACGAACCTGACCGACGACGTCGCCTTCACCTACATCACGACCGCCGGCAACTTCGGCAAGCGGTCGACCGGCGCCGCCAACGCGGTCTCGGACAGCTACAGCCACTCGATCGTGGTTGACTTCGCCCTGTCGGACAAGCTGAACTACGTCTTCCAGAGCGACTTGGTGAGCATCGACAGCCAGAACGGCGCCATCGGGGCGAACGATCAGGTCGGCATCAACCAGTACTTGTTCTACACGATGAACGACTGCTGGGGCGCCGGCGCCCGCCTCGAGTGGTGGAAGACCGACGGCTTCTCCTACCAGGAGATGACCTACGGCCTCAACTACCGGCCGCACGCCAACGTGGTGATTCGTCCGGAGATCCGCTACGACTGGACCGCCAGCGACGCCGCCGCCAACAACGTCGGCTTCGCCAACGCCGAAGAGTTCAACAGCGCCAAGTTCGGCATGGACGTGATCTTCACCTTCTGATCGGGAAGCGGATGCGGACTGTAAAGTAAGAGTTGGCAAGCGTCGGATCACACCGCGGGTCGTCCCAGTGACGGCCCGCGGTTTTTTCGTTGCGGTAGTCGTAGTCAGAGAGCCGGAAGCGTGAGCGCCCGGAGTGAAGTTGGCTCCCGCTTCACTCCGGGCGCTGACGCTTCCGGCTCTCCTGAAAACTGGCGCGTGGCTAGCGGCCTAGCCGAAAGCCGTTCGGCAGGAACTCGTCGAGCGGCGCCGTTCGCACCACCTTGCCCGAGTCGCTATCGACCAGCAGCACGGCGCACTGCGGGCCTAACTCGTAGAGGAATTGCCGGCACGCGCCGCATGGCGCCGCGGCGCCGGGGGTCGCGACGGCGACCGCCACGAACTCCTTGGCGCCGGCCGTGATCGCGGCCCCCGCGGCGGTCCGCTCGGCGCAGATGGTCAGGCCGTATGAGCTGTTCTCGACGTTGACGCCGGCGAAGACACGGCCCTGGTCGTCGAGGATCGCCGCCCCCACGTAGAAGTGAGAGAACGGCGCGTACGCCCGCTCGCGGATCGCGACGGCGGTCTTTACCAGCTCATCAAGCTGCACGGGGGTCGGTTCGGCCATGAACGCAGCGTAGCGACCGGGCGGGCGTCAGTCGATGCGTTCGAGGATCAGCGGCGGCGCGTCGCCGGGCTCGTCGGTAAGCGTGATCGCGCCGGCCGTCAGACGTTCGGCGGCGTCGCGTCCCTTCTGACCCGCGAACAGCCGCACCAGTGGCTGGCCCGCTTCGACCTGGTCGCCGAGCCGGACGAGCATTTCGAGGCCAACCGACGGGTCGATCGGGTCCCCCTTCTGCTTGCGGCCGCCGCCGAGCTCGATGACGGCGTAGCCGAGCGCCTCGGTGTTGATCGCGGTGACGCAGCCGGCACGCTGGGCCGTGACGACCTGCTCGGCGGCCCGGGGCCGGGGGGCGTCGAGGTCGCCCTCTTGAACGCGGACCATCTCGGCCAGCTTCTCTCGGGCCGAGCCGTCGTCGAGCGACTTCGCGATCCGGATACGGCCCTCTTCGATCGACGACACGACGCCGGCGAGGAAGAGTCCCTCGGCGCCCTGTTCGACGACGAGTTGGCGGAGATCGTCCGGCCCGCCCCCTTCGACGCAGGCGACCGACTCGTCGATCTCGACCGCGTTGCCGGCCAGCCGACCGAGGGGTTGGTTCATGTCGGTGATCAGGGCGACCGTCGCCACGCCCATCCGCTTGCCGGTGTCGACGAGCGAGCGCGCCAAGCCGCGGGCGTCGTCGAGCGTCTTCATGAAGGCGCCGCTGCCGCACTTCACGTCGAGCACCAACGCGTCGAGCCCCTCGGCCAGCTTCTTGCTCATGATGCTGGCGGTGATCAGCGGGATCGACGGCACCGTGCCGGTCACGTCGCGTAGCGCGTAGAGCTTGCGGTCGGCGGGGACGAGCTCGGGCGACGCGCTGACGATCGTGCAACCGACTTGATCGGCGAGTCTTTGGGCCGCCTTGTAGTCGTAGTCGATGCGGAAGCCGGGGATCGCTTCGAGCTTGTCGAGCGTGCCCCCCGTGGCGCCGAGACCGCGGCCGCTGATCATCGGCACCCGCACGCCGCAGCACGCCAGCGCCGGCGCCAGCGGGATCGACACCTTGTCGCCGATGCCGCCGGAGGAGTGCTTGTCGACGTTCGGCGGCCCGCCGGCGGGAGAGCCGTCGAACGTGGCGCCCGAGTGGAGCATCGCTTCGGTGAGGGCGGCGATCTCGGCGGTCGTCATCCCACGGATAAAGACCGCCATCGCCCACGCGGCCATCTGGTAGTCGGGCAAGTCGTCGGCCGCGTAGGCGGCGATGAGGCCGGCGATCTCATCGGCCGCCAGCTCGGCGCCGTCCCGTTTCTTGGCGATCAGTTGGGCGACGTTCATGGGAACCACCGGATGACTTGGAGTGGGATTGGAACCACGAAGGCACGAAGGGCACTAAGAAAGGCATTTACCCCTCCCCCTTGTGGGGAGGGGCTAGGGGAGGGGGGTGAAGTAGGTACCCGCCTCTGCCCCCCTCCCCCAACCCCTCCCCACAAGGGGGAGGGGGGATGACAGTTAGCCTGTACTGACAACAACCGCTTCGACGATCGCTCGCAGTTTCTCGCCCGCCGACGCCGCGGCTTTGACGACCTCTTCGTGCGTCGTCTCGCCGAGTTGGTCAGGGGAGCAGGCGTTGGTGATCGTTGAAAGGCCCAGCGTCTTGAGGCCGCAGTGCTGGGCGGCGATCACCTCGGGGACGGTCGACATACCGGCCGCGTCGCCACCGAGACGGCGGGCCATGCGGTACTCGGCGCGCGTCTCGTAGGTGGGGCCGAGCATCCCGACATAGACACCGCGGGGGCAGAAGAATCTGTCCCGCCGCGCGACCGATTCGGCCAGTTCGAGCAGCCCGCGGTCGTACGGCGCCGACATGTCCGGGAACCGAGGTCCAAGCGACTCGTCGTTTACCCCGGTGAGCGGGTTCTGAAACATGAAGTTGATGTGGTCGTCGATCAGCATCACGTCGCCGACGGCGTACGACGGGTTGAGCCCGCCGGCCGCGTTGGAGACGACCAGCGTCTCGACGCCGATCCGCTTCATCACCCACACGGGGAAGGCGGCCTGTTGGGCCGACCAACCTTCGTACAGATGGAAGCGTCCCTGGAGGGCGACGACTTGGCGGTCCGTCCCACGGAGGGCGCCGACCATCAACCGCCCGGCGTGCCCCGCGGCGGTCGAACGCGGGAAGTGCGGCAGGTCGGCGTAGGGGAGGGCGACGGCGTCGTCGATCCGTTCGGCCAACGCGCCGAGGCCCGAGCCAAGGATGACGCCGACCTTCGCCGTGACGCCGCCGGTGGCGGAGTTGATCGCGGCGACCGCGGCGTCGATCTGATCGGCTAGTCCGTCCACGGCGTCATCGCAAAGTTCGAGACTGTGGGAGGCGTCTCCCGACGCCGATTACGCGCTGTCAGCCGGTTTCGCTACGAACCCGTCATCGGCGTCGGGAGACGCCTCCCACATTTCGGTGATTAAATCCTTAGCCCGTCTTCGCCGCTTCGTAATCGAGGATCCCCTCAACGAGCGCCCGCAGCTTGGGCGCCGCGGAGTTGGCGACGCGGATGATCTCTTCGACTTCGGCGACCTGCAGCGCGTCGGGCAGGCACATGTCGGTGACGACCGACATGCCGAACGACCGCAGGCCGCAGTGGACCGCGGTGATCACCTCGGGGATGGTCGACATGCCCACCACGTCGGCGCCGATCGCGCGGAGGAAGCGGTACTCGGCCCGCGTCTCGAGGCACGGCCCCAGGACCGCGACCGACACGCCGCGGTGGACGACAAAGTCATTCCGCCGGGCGATCGCCTGGCCCTCGGCCAGCAGCTCGAAGTCGTAGGGCTGCGACATGTCCGGGAAACGGGGTCCGAGGCGGTCGTCGTTGACGCCGACCAGCGGGTTGTCGCCCAGCAGGTTGATGTGGTCGTCGATCAGCATGACGTCGCCCGGCTGGTAGTAGGGGTTCATCCCCCCCACGGCCTGCGAGACGATGAGCACCTCGGCGCCGAGCGCCTTCATCACCCGCACGGGGAGCGTGATCTGGCTGAGGGGGTAGCCCTCGTAGGCGTGGAACCGCCCCTCCATGACCATCACCGGCAGGCCACGCAGCGAGCCGAAGACCAAGCGGCCGCGGTGGCTTGTTGCGGTCGAAACGGGGAAGTGAGGGATGTCGCCGTAGTCGAGCGTCGCCTCGACCTCGATCGACTCGGCAAAGTTCCCGAGGCCGGTGCCAAGGATGACCCCCGCGTGGGGCTTCTTGTCCCAGACGCTGTGGATCTTGGTGACGGCTTCTTGGATCTGTTCGTAAAGGTGCAGCATCTCTTCTCTTCGGTTGGGTAATTCACCGCGGAGGCGCGGAGAACGCGGAGAGGAGCTCTAGGCAATTCCGAACCTTGGCGTCCTCTGCGTCTCCGCGGTGAGCTTTCTTTAGTAGGAGTCGCCCTCGGCGCCCTTGGCGATCGCCTCGGTCGCGCTGGTGCCGAGGCGCGTGGCGCCCGCTTCGACCAGGCGGACGGCGTCGTCGTAGCTGCGGACGCCGCCGGAGGCTTTGACTTGGACGTTGGGGCCGCACGCGGCGCGCATCAGCCGGATGTCTTCGACGGTGGCGCCGGTCGAGACCAGGGCGCCGTCGGGGCCTTTGACGAAGCCGAAGCCGGTCGAGGTTTTCACGAACGCGGCGCCGGCCGCCTCGCTCAGCTCGCAGAGCTTCCGCTTGTGCTCGTCGGAGGGCATCAGGCCGGTCTCGAAGATCACCTTGGTGATCGCCCCTTTGCTCTTCGCGGCGGCGACCACCGACGCGATGTCGTTGCCAACCGACTCCCACTCGCCGCTCAGCGCCTGGCCGATGTTGATCACCATGTCGACCTCGACCGCGCCGTCGTCGCAGGCGCGGAGGGTCTCGGCCACCTTGGCCGCCGACGTTGTCCCGCCGTGCGGGAAGCCGATCACGGTGCTCGGCGCCACGCCGGAGCCCCGCAACGCGTTCGCCGCGAGCGCGACGTGCGACGGCTTCACACAGACGCTGGCGATCCCCAGCCGGGCCGCCATCTCGCAAGCCGCACGGACGTCGTCAGACGTCTGCGTTGGGTGCAAAACGGCGTGGTCAATAAGCGAGACGACGTTGGCCATGCCCGGCATGATAGATCGATCCGGGCCCGAAGAATAGGACGCGGAAGGCCGTGGATTCAGAGGATCGCAGCGAGTGAGCGGCGGGGCGCTAACCCCCCGGTTCTTCGTTGGCATCAACGTGCAAACCGGGGGCTGGCGCCCCACCGCTCACAACCCATCGGTCGGGCGTTCCGCTATTGAGCGGGGGGCAGCTCGAGGTCGACCACGATCGGGAAATGGTCCGACGTGTCGAGGCCCACCACGTGGCTAATAAAGACCCGCTTGACGTACGGGGCGAGCTCTTTGGGGAGCAGCACGTGGTCGATCGCCGTGAAGACGTCGTCGCCGTCGGCGGCGCCGTTCTCGTTCCAGTCCCAGTGCGACGTGTAGCGGTCGGCCTTCCGCTTGATCCACTGCGCGGCGTTCACCAGCTCGTCGCCGGGTCGGTCGGGGTCGAAGTCCTTGATCTGCTTGATCACGTCGGTCTTCGTCGAGCGGCTGTCGTCCCGGTCGGGGACGTCCGGGTCGTAGTCGTTCAGGTCGCCCAGCACCAGCGGCAGGTAGCCCCGCGGGACGATCTCGCCGCGGATCGCGCGGCCGACGAGCTTCGCTTCGGCGGTCCGGCGCCCGTTAGAGTACGCGTCGTCGGGATTTGACTTCAGGTGCAGGCCGAGCAGGCCGATCTTCCAGCCGTTCACGCTCATGAAGTAGAGCGAATTGCGACTCAGCGAGGTGCCGCCCTTGCGGCTCTTACCGTCCTCGGTGAAGGAAAAGGCCTGGCTCCAGGTGGGGTCGCCCTTGGGCGAGTAGATCGTGCGGATCGGCTCGCCGTCGACCTCATCCAGCGGCAGCCGCGTGATGACGCCGACGTCCATGCCGCTGAACCCGTCGTTCGACTCGACGTGGTAGCCGCGGTAGTCGTCGAGGCCCTTCTCGTGGAGGAGCTCGACGACCTGATCAACCGCCTCGCGGCTGGTCACCTCGACGAGGTTCAGCACGTCGGGCGTGAGGGTCTCGATGACGTTGGCGACCCGCTCGAGGTGCCCGGTCCGGGCGTAGTCGAAGCGGAACTTCTGGAGCTGCCCGGCGTTGACGCTGGGGGCGGTGAGGATCTCGGCGTTGAAGGTGACGATCCGCAGGGGGGTCACGTCGGCGGCCGCGACCCCCGACCGGGTTAGGCAAACGCAAGCCAAGGCGAGGGAGTATAAAACGACACGATTCATAGTGGCGACTCGACGGAGTGAGTGAGGTTTCGATCACCAATCACCCTAATCGTCCCGTCAGGGCGACGCTATCGGCCCGAGACGCGGAGAGTGCGGCTCGGCGACGCGAGCGGCTTCAAGGGAGACGAGCGGCTTCAGAGGTTGGGGCGATCGGTGAACGGCTTAACGGTGCGGTTCAGCCGCCGCGCCTGGGCGAAGGCTTGCTTGGCGCCGGCGGTGTCGCCCTTCTTCTGAAGCACATAGGCCTTAGCGGCCAGGGCGACATCGACCGCCGAACCTTGCTCGATAACCGGCTCGAGCGACGCGAGCGCTTGGTCGATCTCGCCGGTCTGGGCCAGGGCGATCGCCCGCAGCGTGATCGTCTGTTCGTAGATGTCGGGGTTCAGGCCCCCTTGCTCGAGGGCGGCGCCGAGGTCGGCAGCGGCGCCCGCGGCGTCGCCGTCGGAGAGTTTCGCTTCGCCCTCGGTCGCTAGGCGGTTGGCGTCCCTTCGCTGTGCCGTCGGGCCCGAGGCCCCACAGCCAACCAGCGCTAAAATCGCCAGCAACAGAACGGCAGTCGTCGTCAGGCGGGTCAAGGCAATTGGGGCGGGGGAGGGCGCCGTGGCGCGGGCGAAACGGGTAACCGATCGATTCAGCGGCGGGTCACAGCCCGTTCGCGGTTTCGCCCCCGTTGCGCGATCCGGCCGCCCGCCAGACCGTCAGATCGACGCCCGACGTCACGGTGTCGGCGTGACCGTCGGCGTAGCAGACGTTGACGACCCCGCCGCCATGGCTGCTGCGGGCGCTCACCAGGGCGTGCTCACCCGGCCGATCCGAGATCGCCGAGTAGGCGCCGCAGTCGGCGCCCTTCCAGTTGGGCGGGGCGACGTGATTGTACATCGTGCCGCTGTAAGCGGCGAACGGCCAGCCGTTCGAGTAATCCTCGCCAGGCAACCAGCGACCAAACGAGTTGAAGTTAAAGGCGTTAGCCGCCGTCGAAGCGTTCTCGCAACGTCCGTAGATGCTGAAGGGCGTAATCGCTTTGATGTTTTGCTGACGGCCCGGCATCGTGATCATGTCGCTCGGGCCGGCCGGCGAGGCGGCCGGGTTGGCGCCACTCCCCTTGGTGCGCTCGGAGAACATCGCGGTCTTCGAGGTGCCGTCGGTGAACTTGGCGGGGCTCAGCCCTTTGCCAATCGTAAAGGCGCCGTTCCCCCCGCAGGAGAGGTCGTATTCGTTTCCGTCGGGGCCGGTGAACTGCAGCGTCGCGTCGAGGTTGTCCGGCTCATCGACCCCTGCGACGCCCGCGTAGGGCGTGCTGCCGCCGAAGTTGTAGACGTAGTTGTTCTCCGACGTGATCCGTTCGAGGAACGGGTCGCTCGGACAGACAAACATCTCGGCGGCGTTGTTGTACGCCTCGTAGTTGACGTTGTACGGCGTCGCACCGGACGTCATCCGGTGTGACTGCCCGACGCTGAAGTCGATCAAGTCGTAGATGGCCGTTTCTTCCATGTAGGGAAGAACACGGACGTGGACCGAGTAGAAGCCGGTCTTGGTCGAGGCGTTTTGCGCCACCGCGTTGTAGTTGGTGCCGCCCTGCGCCATGCCGCCCACTTCCCAGTCGGGCCAGCCGCGGCCGGGCGGGTAGACCTTGTTGGCGCTGGCGTAGTTGATCGCGGCGAGCCCGATCTGCTTCACCTTGTTCATGCAGCTGATCCGCCGGGCCGACTCCCGCGCCGCTTGGACCGCGGGCAAGAGCAACGCCACCAAGATGCCGATGATGGCGATCACCACGAGCAACTCGACGAGCGTGAAACCTAGCCGACGCGGAGGGGTCTGGGCATTCATTGCGGGGTCTTCACCGTAACGGGCGGGGAATCGTCGGCAGAAATCATCCAGCAGTGACGTCGCGAGTCGCCGTGGACGGTCGCAGCAGGGGGGCGGGGGAGGCGGGGCACCCGGGCGGCGGGGCCATCCAGGAGCCTCGCATCATAGCCGTGTGCTAGCCCCTTCGTCCAACGTGTGACCGACGTTTTTTAGCAACTTGGCTGCGCTTTTTGTCCTTCGGCGTTGCGCTTATTCGCGAGTTGGGGCCCTCAGTACCGGAAGTGCTTTATCTCTTCCCCCTTGTCGTCAATGTCGGAAAGGGCGTCGATCCCGAGCTCGAGGTGGATCTTCCCCCAATCGCGGCTCACGGCGGCGTCGCTGAGCGAGGTCTTGACCCCCTCGGGCGTCGTCGGCACGTCCGACACCAGCAGCAACGCCCCGCGGGCGATCTGGTTGGCGTGGCCGACAATGAAGAGCGTGGCGGTCTCCATATCGATGCCGATCGGCGTGAACGATTGCAGCCGTTCGCGGAACGCGGCGTCGTGTTCCCAGACGCGGCGGTTGGTCGTGTAGACCACGCCGGTCCGGTAGTCGAGGTTCCGCTCGACCAGCTTCTGCGACACGAACTTGTGCAGCTTGAAGGACGGCAGGGCCGGCACCAGCGGGTCCATGTAGTCGTCCGACGTCCCCTCACCCCGGATCGCGCCGATCGGCAGGATGAAGTGGCCGATCTCGGTCGAGTGCTTGAGCCCGCCGCACTTGCCCAGGAAGAGCACCGCTTTGGGCCGGTGCGCGGTCAGCAGGTCCATGACGGTCGCCGCGTTGGGCGAACCGATCCCAAAGTTGATGATGGTCAGCCCGTCGGCGTTGGTCGCGGCCTGCATGGGGCGATCCTCGCCGTAGACCTCACAGTCAAAGCGTTCCGCGAACCGGTGGACGTAGTCGTGGAAGTTCGTCAGCAGGACGTAGTCGCCGAATTTCGACAGCGGCATCCCGGTGTAGCGGGTAAGCCAGTCGCGAACGATCTCTTCTTTGCTAAGCGCCATCGGCGGGGTCCACAGCGGGGTGGTGAGAGCGGCTGATTGCGCAAGCTACGTCGTTCCGCTACCCCTCTGCAATGCCGACCGGGGGGCTGGCCCGGCGGTGTGAAAGATTTCCCGGCGCCTCGGCCCCGCCAGCCGGGTTAGGTTGGGTAGAGACGGCAAGCCTTTCGCCGCGGACCCCGCGGCGCTTCCGGCCCGACTGACTGGTTCCCGAACTTTTCTGGAGATGAGTGACATGGACGCCCTGAAGGCGCTCACCCGGCTGGCGCCCGCTGTGGTGCTGGTTGTTGGCCTTTCGACTGTGGCGATGGCGCAGCCCCCCGGTCCGCCCCCGGGCGGCCCTGGATTTGGCGGTCGCGGCGGCCCCGGCGGACCCGGTGGACGTGGCGGCATTGGCATGCTGCTCCGCTCGCCCGACGTGCAGAGCGAGCTCGAGCTGCTCGACAACCAGAAGGAGCAGCTCCGAGAGATCGAAGACGAGATGCGCAGCAAGATGCGCGAAATGTTCGGCGGCGGCCGTCGTGGCGGGGAACGTCCCGATTTCGAGGCCATGCGGGCCCAAATGGAAGAGATGCGGGGCGAGATCGAGGGCCGGATCGGCGAGGTCCTTTCGACTCAGCAGATGGATCGTCTCCGTCAGATCGACACCCAGCAGCAGCTCAACAACGGCGGCGCTCGGTCGCTGATGGGCGGACCGCTGGCGGATAAGCTCGGCCTCACCGACGAGCAGAAGGCCCAACTTCGTGAGAAGGCCCAGGAAGTCCAGGCCGAGATGCAAGAGAAAATGACCGCCGCCCGGGCCGAGGCACGCGACAAGCTCCTCGAGGTCCTCACGAGCGAGCAGCGGGCCATGTTGGACGAGATGACCGGCGCCCCGTTCACCATGAGCGATCAGCCGGGGCCCCCGCCCCGTGGTGACCGGGCCGGACGCCGCGGCGATCGGGCCGGCGGCCCGCCCGAGGGTCGTCCGGGTGGCCGCCGGGGCGGTCGTCCCGGCCCCCCGCCCGGGGACAATTCGGAGCTTTGAGCGCTGTGAACCGCAAGAACAGCGATTTTTAGACGAAATACCGACGCCGGGCGGCTCTCGTTTGCCGCCCGGCGTTCGGTCATTGATAATCAGGGGTCGAGAGTCCCCGCCTCGCTTTCCCGCCTCCTCCCCCCCGTTTCCCCCCCGTTCATCGCATGGATTCGGTCGCCGTTCTGCTGAAGCACGGCGCCCTCACGCCCGAGGCGGCCGCCGACCTGCGCGCCCTGAACGGCGATGCGGGCGGCAAACCGCTCCACGAAGTGGCCGTCCTGCGGGGCTACGTCGCCGAGGAAGATGTCCTTTCGGCCTTTGGCGCCGAGCTCGGCGCCGAGTGCGTCGACCTGAACCACGCGAATCCCGACCTGTCGCTGCTCGACGTTTTCCCCCAGCGGTTGATGCACCGCCACGGGCTGTTCCCGGTCAGCCGCGAGAACGGCACGCTGCGGATCGCGACCAGCGACCCGCTCGACTTCGAGTCACTCGACGAGGTCGGCGCGCTCACCGGGCTGTCGATCGAGCCGCTGCTCGCCACGCGGCGCCAGATCGCCGAGCGGTTGAAAGCCCATCTCGGCGTCGGCAGCGAAACGGTCGAAGGCCTCGTCGCCGCCCGTCAGGCCGAGAGCGGTGTCGAGTTGCTCGAAGAGATCGACGCCGACGCGGCCGAACTCGCCGAGGGCGCGCATGAGGCGTCGGTTGTCCGGCTCGTGAACGAGATCCTCCTCGAAGCGATCCAGACCCGCGCGTCGGACGTCCACATCGAGTCCGAGGCCACCGGCATCCGCATCCGCTACCGCATCGACGGCCTACTGGTCGAGCAGCCCACCCCGCCTGAGATCAACCACTTCCGCGCCGCGATCGTCAGCCGCCTGAAGATCATGGCGCACCTGAACATCGCCGAGAAGCGGCTGCCGCAGGACGGCCGGATCAAGCTCCGCGTCGAAGGGCGCGAGGTCGACGTCCGGATGTCGGTAATCCCGATGGTCCACGGCGAGGGGATCGTCATGCGTCTGCTCGACAAGGGACGCATGGAGTTCTCGCTGCAGGCCATGGGGCTCGGCGACACGCTCTACAAGCAGATGAGCAGTCTCATCCGCGCGCCGCACGGCATCGTGCTAGTGACGGGACCGACCGGCTCGGGCAAGACGACGACGCTCTACAGTGCGCTGACCGAGATCCGTGACGAGACTACAAAAATCATCACGACCGAGGACCCGGTCGAGTACCAGCTGCCGGGGATCGCGCAGATCCAGGTCCACCCGAAGATCGGCCTGACGTTCGCCGCGTCGCTGCGGTCGATCTTGCGGCACGACCCCGACGTGGTGCTGGTCGGCGAAATCCGCGACCACGAGACCGCCGAGAACGCGATCCAGGCGGCGCTCACGGGTCACCTCGTGTTTAGCACGTTGCACACCAACGACGCCCCCAGCGCCTACACCCGCCTGATCGACATGGGGATCGAGCCGTTCCTCGTGGCGAGCACGATCGAAGCGGTGATGGCCCAGCGGCTGGTCCGGCGGCTTTGTACGAAATGCCGTACGCCGTACACGCCGAAGAAAGACGACCTGCCGCGTGACTTCCCGTGGGAGCTGCTCGAGGCGGCCGGCGGCCAGCTCTATCAGGCCAAGGGTTGCCGGGCGTGCCGCGAACTCGGCTACGCCGGCCGGCAAGGCATCTTCGAGTTATGCGAAACAACCGACCCCGTCCGGCAATTGGCGCACGACCGCGCCAGCAGCTGGGAGATCCGCAAGGCGGCGCTCAGCACCGGCATGCGGACGCTCCGACAAGACGCCTGGGACAAGGCGATCGCGGGGATCACCACCGTGGATGAAGTGGCGCGTGTCACCCGCGGAGACCAGGCCTAACCGCGAGCGCAGCGAGTCGATTTCCCCCTCCACCGCTTGCGGGGGAGGGGCTAGGGGAGGGGGCAGAACCCGGGTACTTGTTCGGCATCCACCAATACACTGCCCGCGAAGAGGCGACTAATGCCTTGTGAAAGCTGAATCATAGGGGGAGCCGATTGGGCGCTAGCCCCGGTTGAATCACCAAGAACCGTGGCTAGCGCTAAAACGGCTAGTGGAGCCAACCCCTCTTTCTAGCTTTGACAAAGCACTAGTTCGTTTGAACACATGTACCTATTTCGCCCCCTCCCCTAACCCCTCCCCCTGAAAGGGGGCGGGGGATTACGGCTCACTTCGTTCGCTCAACTATCCCACCTGCAACCTTGCCTGACTTCGCCTACACAGCGCGTTCGCTCGCCGGCGAGCTCCTCACCGGGACGCTCACCGCCGGCTCTGCGCGCGAGGCGATGTCGCAGCTGTCGGCCAAGGACCTCTTCCCGATCAAGGTCGAGGCGGCCAAGGGGGGCGTCGCGTCGGGCGCCGACGGGTCGATTCGTGTCCCCACCGCCAAGGTGACGCCGGTCTATAGCCAGCTCTCGGCGCTGCTGCGGAGTGGCGTGCCACTCTTGCGTTCGCTGGCGGTTGTGAAGGAGCAGTCGTCGCACAAGGCGCTCAAGGCGGTGATGGAAGACGTCTACGCCCAGGTCGAAGAGGGGGCGAGCCTCGCCGAGGCGATGGCGCGACACCCGCGCGCGTTCGGCGAGTTGGCCGTCAGCATGGTCCGCGCCGGCGGCGAGGGGGGCTTCCTCGAGGACTCGCTCGACCGCGTCGCCGCGTTCACCGAGCAACAGGCTGAGCTCCGCGGCAAGGTGGCCGGCGCGCTGGCGTACCCGGTCATCTTGTGCGTGATCGGCGTCTTGGTGGTGACCGGCCTGATCGTGTTCGCGGTGCCGATGGTCTCCGAGATTTTTGCGAGGCTCAAGGAACGGGGCGAACTGCCGTGGGTCACCGAAGCGTTGCTCGCCTTGAGCGCTTTCCTCGGGAGCTACGGCTTGTTCGTGCTGGCGGCGCTCGTCGGCGTCGGGTACGGCGTCTCGAAGTGGATGGCGACGCCCCGCGGCCGCGACGTGATGGACCGCGTACGGATCAAAGCGCCGCTGATGGGGCCGATCAGCCGCAGCCTCTCCGTGGCCCGGCTCTGCCGTGTGCTGGGAACGCTCCTCAAGGGGGGCGTGCCGATCGTCCGCGCGCTCGACATCGCCGCCGACTCGGCCGGCAACCGCGTCCTGTCGGGCGTCGTCCGTGGCGCGGCCGAGAGCATCAAGTCGGGCGAGTCGCTCGCCGCGCCGCTCGGCGCGAGTGGCGACTTCCCACGCGACGTCTGCGAGATGATCGCCGTCGCCGAACAATCCAACAGCCTTGAGACCGTCCTCGAACAGGTGGCCGATTCACTTGAGCGGTCGACTTGGCGTAAGATCGAACTAGCGGTGCGGCTCATCGAGCCGCTGATGCTCGTGATGTTAGCGAGCGCCGTCCTGGTGGTGGTGATCGCGCTACTGATGCCGATCATCAACGCCGGCGGCGCCTTGTAGGAGACTTTATGAAGGGGGATGTGGGGATGCCGGGGGATAAGGGGATGCCGGTTCGAGGGGGGCATGCTCCTCTCGAATGGCGACAAGGTGAGTGATTAAGCAAGCGAGATGCTCGTCGCACCTAGGAACTCGCCTTCTCCAGAAATTTCGATCTGCCGAAAGACCATCCCCCCATCTCCCCCTATCCCCACATCTCCTTTTCAAAACTCACCCCAACAAGAGAAGAGGTTTTTGCATGGACAGGCGTAAGAGATCGAATTTGAGAAGTAAGCGACGGGCTGTGGCGGCGTTTACGCTGCTCGAGGTCTTGCTCGTGCTGGTGATCCTGGTGGTCCTCGGTTCGATGGCGACGCTCGCCGTCACGGGGCAACAGGACAAGGCGCTGCGCAACTCGGCCCGCGCTCAGGTGCAGCTCTTCAGCCGCACGATCGAGCAGTACCGGTTCGACATGAAGAAGATGCCCGAGTCGCTCGACGAGCTGGTCGAGAAGCCGAGCGATTCGAAGCTGGCCGACCGTTGGGCCGGGCCGTACCTCAACAAGAAGACGATCCCGCTCGACCCGTGGGACAATGACTACCGGTACGAGTCGAAAGACAACGATTTCAAAGTCTGGTCCGTCGGGCCGGACGGCAGCGACGGGACTGACGACGATGTATCGTCCGACGACGAGGGAACTTGAGCCACGCGGCCCGGCGGGCTTCACGCTCGTCGAGCTGATGCTGGTGCTGTCGCTCGTGGTGGTGCTCGCCGCGCTGGCGGCGCCGTCGCTCAGCGGGACGCTCGCGCGGGTGCGGCTCGAAGCGGCCGCCGAGGCGGTCCGCACCGCGTGGGCCGACGCCCGCCTCGAAGCGATGCGCACCGGCCAACCGGTCGTCTTCCAGTGCCGGCTCGGCACGGGCGAGTACACGCTGTCGAAACTCACCGACGCCACGGCGGCGCTCGCGGGGGCGACCGACACGGCCGACCAAGAGCAGCTGGCCAACGATGAGCACGAGGACCTCGGCGCCATCACGTTCACGCAGCTGTCGGTCGGCGACCCGCTCGACCCGCTCCTCGACCCGTCGGTAGCGGCGTGTGTCGTCTTCCGTCCCGACGGCGCGGCGGACGACGCCTGGGCGATCGTCGAGGCCGCCAACGGCCAGCGACGCCAGATCACACTGCGCGGCCTGACCGGCGCGGCAAGGATCGAAGAGGTCGCCGTGTCGGAGGGAACGTAGTACGCCATGCGTCGCCGTCGCAAAAGCCGCCCCGCCTTCACGCTACTCGAGGTGATCCTCGCGCTGGCGATCCTGGGCATAGCGCTGGCGACGCTCGGCCAAGCGGTCGGCCGATCGCACGAAAACGCCCGTCGCGCCGCTGACCAAGCCGACCTCTGCTTTGCGGCCACCTCGTTGCTCGACGAGGTGCTGGTCGGCGCGCGGCCGCTGACGGTGGTGGCGAACGAGCCGCTGGCCAACCCGGTCGACCCGGCGGGGCCGCCCGTGGCGCTGCTGTCGCTCACGATCGAGAACGGCCCGCTCGACGGCGTGTTGGTGCTCCGCGCCAGCGCCCGACCTAACGATCCGGCTGCGCCGTTGGTCGACACCATCGAAATCGTCCGCTGGGTCGTCGATCCGGCGCTCGAAGAATCGGCCTCGTCGGCGGAGGCTGCGCTATGAACCTTCGCCGCGGCTTCTCGCTGATCGAACTCGTGCTGGCGATCAGCCTGTCGATTGCGCTGGTCGCCTTGCTGGGGCTCGCTATTGACCTGCACTTGGTGCGGCTCGATTCAAGCCGCACGACGATCGAGCAGGCGCAGCTCGCGCGGGCGATCCTCGACCGCATTACGACCGACCTGCGGGGGGTGACAACGGCGCCGCCGCAAGACGTTTCGGAACAACTGGCCGCGGCCGAGTCGGCGGCGAAGTTCAACGTGGATGAAGTCGACCAGACGACGGAGACCGACGAGTCGGCCGAGGCGGTCGCCAGCGAGACGGAAACGGCGCCAGGCCTTTACGGCACGATCGATACGGTGACGATCGACACGCGCCAGCTCTGGCAGTCACTGGTCACCGCTGAGGCGGGCCAGCCGCCGGTGACGCGGGTCGGCGCCGGTTGGATTCAGATCACCTACGGCATGTCGCTCGTCGCGGAGACGCCCGGCCTAGTGCGGAGCGAGACCCCCCGCGACGCCGCCCGCTGGCGGACCGAGCAAGGCCAGACGGCGCCGGTCATCGAACCGATCGCCGCCGAGGTGCGGGGCGTTCAGTTCCGCTACTTCGACGGCGACCAGCTGCTCGAGGTCTGGGACATGGCCGACCAGGAGACGCTTCCGACGGCGGTCGAAGTCCGGATCGAACTGGCCCCCGCCGACGCCGCGGACGCAACCAACAGCAACGCCGAACGCCAGGCGACAAAGATCTACCGGCGTGTGGTCCGCTTGCCGGCAGCCGCCGACGAGAACGAAGAAGACGCCGCTGCCACCGCCACCGACACGGAGGCGGTCTGACATGCGTCGCCCCCCCGTTCGTAATCGCCGCGGCGTGCTGCTGATGGTGGTGCTGGTCGTCGTCGCTCTGATGTCGATCGCCAACCTGTCGTACTTCGACTGGACGTTCGCCGAACGCAAGGCGGCCGACGCCACGGTCCGTCGCGAGCAGGCCTACGCCGCCGCCGAGTCGGCCGTCGAGATGCTCCGCGTCTACCTGTCGGAAGACGCGACCACGATCGACCAAGACGGCGGCT
Source organism: Botrimarina colliarenosi (assembly GCF_007859955.1). GTDB lineage: Bacteria > Planctomycetota > Planctomycetia > Pirellulales > Lacipirellulaceae > Botrimarina > Botrimarina colliarenosi. The sequence goes on along the minus strand of NZ_SJPR01000003.1, from coordinate 410,963 downwards.
GGTACGAGAACCCGGCGCGGTTCCGCGCGGTGCTGGTCGCCGACAGCCCCGCCGCCGAGTTGCGTGTCCGCGCCGCGGCGGTCGCGCCGCGTTGGGGCGCCTTGCGGCTTGAGGGGGGGCGTTTCGGCCTTGAGGATGAATCGGGCCGGCTGAACCTCAACACGCTGCTCGTGATGGAGGCCCGTGAAGAAGACGCCGGCCGCAACCAGCTGCTCGCCCTGCCGGGCATGAGCGAGGCGATCGCCGACGCGATCCTCGACTGGCTCGACGAGGACGACCAAGTCCGCTCCCAAGGCGCCGAACGCGACTACTACTCGACGCTCGAGACGCCGCTGCTCCCCGCCAACGGCCCGCTGGCGACGCTCGAGCAGCTCCTCCAAGTGAAAGGCGTCACCCCCGAACTGTTCTGGGGCGTCGACCAGGACCGCAACCACGAAGCGACCGAGACCGAGGCGGCCGTGATCGCAATGCCGGTCGACAACGCGTCGGGCGAACTCGACGGCGGTTGGGCGTCGATGCTGACGCTCTACAGCGCCGAGGCGAACGTCCAGGCCGACGGGTCGCCGAAGATCAACGTCAACAGCGACGACCTCGAGCAACTCCACACCGACATCGAGGCGGCCCTCGGTCTCGACGCGGCCAACTTCATCGTCGCCTACCGCCAAGGCGGCCCCGAAGAGGACTCGGACGATGCGGCCGAGGCGGGCGCCGACGCTGCAGACTCGGAGGCATCCAACGAGGTGACGGTTCTCGGTGAAGGTGAAAGCGACGACGGGCTCTCGTTGGAAACCAAGGACGCCAGCGTCATCACGGTCGACTTCGACACCCCCGCCGCGGTGGCGATCCAGGACCCGCTCGACTTGGTCGGCGTGACGGTCCGCGTTGTCGAGTCGGGGCAACTCCAGCCGACGTTGGTCGAGTCGCCTTGGCAAGAAGGGAACGGCACGATGGCCGCAGGTCTCGCCGACGTGATGGCGACGCTCACGACGACCGACTCGCCGTCGATCCCGGGCCGGGTGAACATCAACCAGGCGCCCCGCGCCGTGCTCACCGGTCTGCCCGGCATGCCGCTCGGCACGGTCGACGCGATCGTCGCCAACCGCGACCCAACGGCCGGCTCGACACGGGCCGATCGTCTGCAAGCGACGTGGCTGCTTACCGAGGGGTATGTCGATCTCGAGGCGATGCGCGCCCTCGCGCCGTACGTCACGGGGCAGGGGGCCGTCTACCGCACCCAGGTGGTCGGCGGCTACGAAGCGGGGGGCCCGATCCGCCGACTCGAGGTGGTGCTCGACACGACGACCCTCCCCCCTAAGGTGGTGCTACGCCGCGACCTGACGCCCCTCGGCGCCGGTTTTGACCCCGCCGTGACACTCGTCCCCGAGGGCGCCGCTCAAACCGCCGCGCTACCGTGACGGGAGGAGCGGAGAAAACCTTTCGGAGACCCCTCCTCCAGGGAGGTGGGTGAGTAAACTAGAGGGTCAGGACCGTGTTGGCGTTACCGAACGATTGCGTTGCCCAGGTCCCCCTCATTCTTCGGAGGGAGGGTCGAGGGGAGGGTGTCGAAGCGTGTACCCGACGCGCCCCTCTACCTCATGCCCTCCACCTGAAGGGACGCAGAAGGGACACCACGTCCACACGGCTCGCCCTACGCTATTGAGACCCCGACTTTGCTAACCCTCGCCCTCCAGACCGACAGCCGCGGCGTCACCGGCGTACTCGTCGACCGCGCGAAATCGGGCGCTACGCAGTTCGTCGGCGTGGCGACGGTCGAGCGCGCCGCGACCGCCGCGAAGCTCGCCGCGGCGCTGCAAGCGGCGTTGCCGAAACTCAATGGCGGGAAACCCCTGGTCGCCGTGGCGTTGGGGCCCGACGAGGTCCGCGTCAAACGGCTCGCCGTCCCGCCGGCGCCCGCTGAAGAGTTGCCGCCGATCGTGGCGATGCAGGCGGCGCGCGAAGCGGCCGTCGATGCCGACGCGATCGTCGCCGACTTTGTCCCTCCCGCCGCCGAAGGCGCCCCCGCCGCGCTCACGGCCTGGGCGACACAAGAGACGCTCACCTTTTGGCAAGCGGTCGCCGAAGAGCTCGGCGGCAAGCTCACCGTCGTCGCGCCCCGCGCGCTCGCCGGTGCTCAGCTCATCCGTGACGGGGCGTCGACGCTCCTCGTCACCCGCGCCGGTGACTCGCTCGACCTGATCGCCCGTCACGGGGGCGAGCCGGTGCTCGTCCGCTCGGCGCGCGTCGGCGACGGCCCCGCCGACCGAGAGCTCCGCCGCACGTTGTTATCGCTCTCGGGCGAAGGGGTCGAATCGCCGCGGGTCGTCGCGTCGCACGCCGACCTCGGCGCCAGCGAGCTCATCGACTGGCAGAACGTCCTGGCGACGCTCGGCGCCGACACCCCCCATGCGGCCACGCTCGGCGACGCCGCCGCAGCGACCGGCTTGGCGCTGGGTGGCGCGTCGCTCATCAACCTCGCCGACCCCCGCCGCCCGCCGGTGGCGAAGACCGACCGCCGCCGGCAGATCCTGCTCGGCGTCACCGCGGCGACGGTGCTGCTCGCCGGCGTCTGGATGGCGTACGACCGCATGGCCCGGCTCGACCGCCAGATCACCGACAAAGAGCGCGAGATCGCCGCCGCCGAGGCAGAAGTCGAAGCCTTCGAGCCCTACCGCGACCGCGTCGCCGCGCTCGACGCCTGGCGGCAGAGCGACGTCAACTGGCTCGACGAACTCGACCGCCTCAGCCAGAAGCTGCGCCCCGAGCCGCTCGACGCCAAGGACTTCCCCGTCGCCAACGACATCCGCGCCACGCAGCTGATCGCCACCGCCTTCCTCGGCGGCGACGAGCCGGGCGGCCGCGTCGACCTGACCGCCGTCGCCCGCAGCTCTTCGACCAGCGAACTCGAAGCCCGGCTGCGGAGCGACGACCACCCGGTCGAACCGATCTCCACGGCCGAGTCGCCCGCCAAGGACGCCTACCGCTACAAGTACAGCGCCCTGCTGCGGGTGCCGCCCGACCTGCTCGAAGACGACGGGCCAACAACCGATGATTCAGTCGCAGACGACGCTGTCGCGGACGACGCGAAGGAAGAGAAGCCAACCGCCGAGGAACCCGTCGCCGAGGAACCCGTCGCCGTGGAACCCGCCGCTAACGGCGCTACCGCCGATAACGCCGAACCCAACGCCGTCGAAACCGACACCGCGCCGACAGTCGAGACAACATCAGAAGACGCCGGTTCCAAAGACGCTGAGAATGAAGACGCCACGCCTGACGACGCCGCGGAAGCATCGGAAGTGAAAGAAGCGTCCGCCGAGGAGGTGACGCCATGAACCAGCGCGAGAAAACGCTGCTCGGCGGCATCGTCGGCCTCATCGTCCTCTGGTTCGCCTGGAGCGGCTTTACGTCCTATCAAGCGGGCTACGACCGGCGCGAGCGGACGCTCGTCGAGCTCGACGAGCAACTCTTCGACGCCGGCGTCGACGCCCGCCGCGCCCGCCAATCGCTGCGGCGGCTCGAGCAGTACCAAGAGGCGTCGCTGCCCATCGATCCCGACGTGGCGCGGAGCGTCTACTCGGCGTGGCTGATCGACACGATCCAGCAGTCGGGCCTCGAGCTCGGCTCGGTGAAGTGGGCGTCGACGCGTCGCTACGACAACGCCGCCACCGGCGTGTCGTTCAACGCCACCGCGAGCGGCTCGCCCGGGGCGGTGACGCGCCTGCTCGACGCCTACTACCGGCTCGACGTGCTGCACCAGCTGACGAACCTGCAACTCCGCCCCGCCGACGACGAGGGCGCCGAGTGGAGCGTCACGTTCACCACGATCGCGATGATCGTCGACGGCGCGATCCGCGAGGCCGGCCTCCCCGAGGCGCCGCGCGAACCGGCCCGACTCGACCGCCCGACGGCCGACGCCTACGTCGACAGCGTGGTGGGCCGCAACCTGTTCGCCAGCTACACCCCCCCGCCGCCGGTCCGTACTGAGCCGACGAAGGTGGTCCGCGAGGCGCCCAAGCCGAAGCCGACCCCGCCCCCCTTCGACGACGCCGAGCACGCCAGCCTCTCGGGCATCGTCGGCTACGGCGCCGCCTACGAGGCGTGGGTCGTCGTCCGCACCACGGGCGAGACGTTGCGTCTCCACAACGGCGACGCGCTCGAAGTCGGCCAACTCAAGGCGCGCGTGCAAAGCGTCTCGCCGCGCGAAATGATTGTTGAGGGCGACGACGGCGTGCTGTGGACGGTTGAGCTGGGTGAGAAGCTGCGCGAAGCGCAGAAGAGTGCGGGCGACGCAACTTAGGAACGCTGGCCAACCGTTGCTCGGCTAGCAACGAACCCCAGTGGGTCGATTCTTCTATTTCGCCCCCCGTTCTATTTGCCGAACGGCCCGAAGCGCGTTAGGGTCACGACGGCAATAGATGGCTCGATGCGTCGTTTGCCGTTGCATTGCGGTCCCACCTCTTCGCCGGAGGCGCCAAGTGTCACTCCTCAATCGTCGCGCCCGTTGCGAAGTCGCCCGACACCGACTCTCTTCTGCTCGGACGTTAAGTCTCGAGTCGCTGGAAGACCGCCGACTGCTGTCCGCCACGGCGGCGTCCAACGCGGTCAACCAGTTTGGGATCGATGTTTATGGGCACATGCAGCGCGAAGAGGGGAACCTTTTTTTCTCGCCGCTGAGCATTTCAACGGGCTTGGCGATGACGGCGGCAGGAGCAGCCGGCCCAACTCTGGCGGAGATGCAGGAGGTTTTGCATTTAGGGACGGACCCGGCCATCAACGCTTCGTACCGTGAATTGCTCATCTCCATGCTCGTCCGATCGTTTTCGGACGAGGACTTCGAGTTGCTCGTGTCGAACGCCATCTGGCCCGGAGAGGGCATACCGGTCAATCAAGCTTTCCTCGACACAATCCAGACCGACTACTTCGGCCACGTCGAGAATGTCGACTTCGCAAACCCCCAAGTTGCGGAAGACCTGATCAACGCTTGGGTCGCCGATAGAACCGAGCAAAAAATCACTGATTTGGTGGACGAACTCGATCCAAGGACGCTAATGGTGCTGACCAACACGGTCTACTTTAGCTCGCTTTGGGACCACCCCTTTGATCCTCAGTACACCGGTGACTCTCAATTCTACCGCGGCCCGGCTGACATCGTTACGACGCCGATGATGTACACCGAGCCATTAGCGGCCCGGACGCAGATAGGTGGTTTCGATGTCTTGGATCTGCCATTCGCCAACGGAAAATCGTCGATGATTTTGGCGATGCCCGTCCAACAGAACGGGCCGAACGCCTTGTCGGAAGAGTTGCTGGTTGACATCGAGAGTTGGGTTGACAGCGCGCCCGAAGTCGAACAATTGCAAGTCCGTTTGCCAAAGTTTCAGACCACGGTTGAAACCAACCTTAACCAACTGCTCGCGGACTTGGGGATGCCGTCGGCATTCGACGCGACGGCGGCTGATTTCTCTGGGATGTTTGGCGCCGATGGGGCGTTCCTAGAAACCGTCTTTCATAAGGCGACGATTGATGTCAGGGAAGAAGGGACCGAGGCATCTGCGGCGACTGAGGTCGAGCTCGCATTGTGCTTTGCCGGGGGTACACCCGTTCTGACACCCGATGGCTCCAAGTCGATCGAACAACTCCGCGTTGGCGACATCGTTCTCGCACGCGACGAGCACAACATCGAAGGCGAGCTTCACCCGAAGTTTATCGAAGAGACTCGCCAAGGGACGTCACCCGTCTTGGAAGTGACGGTGCAGGGACGCGCGATTCTTGTCACCCCGGCGCACCCCTTCTTCGTCAAGGGACACGGCTGGACCCCGGCCGACAAATTGAGCCGCGGCGACCTGCTAGCGACCAATGGCGTTGACTGGGGCGCTGTTGAGCAGGTTCGACAAACCGAGCAGGCCATCCCCGTCTTCAATCTACGGGTCGCCGACTACCACACCTACTTTATTGGCGGCGACTCGTGGGAGTTCGCTGTCTGGACCCACAACTTCTACGGGGACGGGTTCTATGTCGATCAGCCGTTCCATTTCATGATTCGCGACAACGTGACGGACACGATCGCTTTCATGGGCCGAATCGACGATCCGACACAGCTTTTGAATTCGGTCGACCCGGCTATTGAGGCGGCCGTCGCCGTGCCTGGCGACTACGACGGTGACAGCGACGTCGATGCGGACGATTACGACGTCTGGCGAGCCGCGTACGGAGCCGTGGGCGTCGGCCTCCCCGCTGACGGCAATGGCGACGGGACCGTCAATTCCGCCGATTACACGATTTGGCGGGACCATCTCGGGACGGGAGTGAACACTACAGCGCCCGCCCCGGTGGAGAGTCAACAAGCCAGCGTGGGGAGCGCGTCCGAAACCTCAGAGTCGCCGACTGTGGGGAACTTCTTCGCCAACGAAATGGGCCAACCCTCAGCCGCCAACCGGGGAATTCGCCCCTCCTTCCGACCAGCCGTCGCGCCGACTCCCAGAGAGGATCGACTCCTCCTGTTGGTGAGTCCCAGCCATCTGAACGCCATCAGCGACCTTGGTGACGATGCCCGTCTGCGCCAGGTTGAGACCGAGTCGCGAAACATTGATCGCGGCTTTGAGGAACTGGGGCGTGAGAAACGCACAGGTGTCCGGGCATCGTTTCGGCCGGCTGCCCGCTCACTCTAGCTAAGCCGCGCCCAGCGATACGTCCGCAGTCGCTGCCGGGCAGGTGAACTAAAAGCAACACCTAAGAACTCGACGAAGCAAGCGACCGTCCACCAATTCATCGCTTCCGGTGGTTACGTGCGCACACTGAAGCGATTGGCTGTTCACCACCGGCCCAGTCGTGAGTGACGTTTGTTTTATGCGATGGCGGCCGTGATAGCTTGAGTCGAACGCGCCAGCGTCGGGCGATCGGGGCGGGGAAGGCCATGCTTCGTTCGCCCGCGGCTAGCGCCGTCGGCTCAAGGCGCCACACCTTCAAGGGCCACGAACCACGGGGTGGAGCCGGTCGCGACAACCGCCGTTTTGGCCACGTGCGCGAAACCGAATTGATGGAAGGACCTCGCGCACCGGTCGGGGTTCGGTTCCGAGAAAAACGAACGGAAGTTGGCCACCCGCCGCGGATTCAGGGCCGCTAGCGGGCCGTCGCGGTGGCGCCAGCAGCGGCTCTCCGCGGAAATCGTGGCCGAGCGTGGCGGACTTTGCCGATGTTCCGGGTGACGCCGGTTGTATCGACCGGCGCAGCCAGGGTGCGCCGCGACCGCTCCGGACTTCGGAACGACCCCGCGTCACCAAGCTGGGGGGGCTTGATGCCGACTTATCTCCAATCGACGCGCCGCGCCATGACGCTCCGGACCGCTGCCCGCCTGACGGCGGTCGTTTCGCTGCTCGCGCTGGCCTCCGTGACGATGGCTCAGGTGGCGGGCGCGCCGGTGGCTAGCGACGCGGTCCTCGAAGCCCACTCGATCCCCGCCGAACGCCGCGCCGCGGTCGAGGCGTGGCGCCAGACGCAGCCCGCCGACGTGCGGACCGTCTGGGACGAACGGACCGGCCGGCTGCTGCTGTTCGGCCCGATGGCGACGCACGGCGACCTGATGCGGCTGGTGACCGAGGGGGGCGTCGCTGCGAAGGCGGCGACCGGTTCGCCAACGCTGCAGCTCCGCCGCCTGACGCCGACCGAGTTGCATGGCCGGCTCGAGGCGCTCGCCCACCGGCCGCTGCCGGCGACCTGGAACGGCGACCACACGGTGCTGTCGTTCCCCGCGTCGCTCGGCGACGGGGCCGGCGTGCAGTTCCGCGTCGACTCGGCGACCGGCGCCGTCGCGATCGACGGGCCCGCCGAGGCGATCGCCGCTTGGCGTGATGTCGTCACCGCGATGGAAGACTCGCTGGCCGCCCAGGCGGGCGCCGCGGGACCGGCCGGCAGCAGTGTGCGGATCGTCTCGACGGCGACCGCGCCGCCCGAGCGGGTGAAGACCGCCCTCCGCGCCATCCAAACCGCCGCGCCGGTGGCCGCCGAAAACCCATTGGCCGCAAACGACAGTGAAGCCGGCGCCGCGACGCCCAACCCGGGCCGCGTCGCCGAGGACGAGTCGATTCTCGGCCCGGTGCAGATCGAGTTCGTCGAGGGGCTCGACGTGATCGTGCTCCGTGGCGATCAGGAGGACGTCGACCGTGTCATGCGGATCATCGACCAGATCGAGAGCCTCAGCTCGCAGACGACGCCCGAGATCAAGGTCTTGCGGCTGCAACACATCGACGCCGATTCGCTCGCCCGCTTGTTGACGAGCGTGTACGACCAGGTGCTCGGCCCGCGCGTCGGCGACCTCAGCGTCACCGGCTTGGCGAAGCCCAACGCGCTGTTGCTGGTGGGCCGGCCAGAGAACGTGAAGCTCGCCACGGGGCTGGTGGAACAGCTCGATCAGCCGGTCGAGCCGACCTACCGCTTCGAGGCGTACCCGCTCAAGCACGCGGCCGCCGCCGACGTCAAAACGCTGATCGACAACTTCTTCGAGCAGCAGACGCCGCAGGCGAATGACCAATCGACCTCGCTGCTGCGGTCGCGGGCGTTCACCGTCGCCGATTACCGCAGCAACGTCGTGATCGTGAGCGCCGCTCCGCGCGACCAAGAAGAGGTCCGGGCGTTGGTGAAGCAGATCGACGCCGCCCGCGGCCAAGCCGTCGACGAGGTGCGGGTCTTCCCGCTGAAGAACTCGCTGGCCGAGGACCTCGCCGAGGTGATCGAGGCGGCGATCCGTCCATCGACCGATGGCGGGGACGAGAACGCGTCGCCCCGGGCGGCGGCGCTGCGGCTCGGCATGGGCGAAGGCGACCCCACCGCGCTGGAGTCGGGCGTGCTGACCGGCGTGCGGGTTGCGCCCGACACGCGGGCCAACGCCCTGGTGGTGACGGCCCCGGCCGACAGCATGCCGCTGCTCGCCGGCCTGATCGAACGGCTCGACCGCTCGCCCGACGCGGCGGCGGAACTCAAGGTCTTCACCGTCGCGAACGGCGACGCCGAGGCGCTCGCCGAGATGCTCCGCACGCTCTTTGGCGCCGACGAGGACGCGAGCGAGCCGGGCGGCTACGGCTCGGGCGGACTGTCGCCGCTGAATGTGACGACGGACCTGCGGACCAACAGCATCATCGCCGCTGGCACGGCCGAGGACCTTGCCGTGGTCGAGGCGGTGCTGCTGCGCCTCGACGACGCCGAGGTCCGTTCGCGGCAGACGACCGTCTTCCGTCTGAAGAACGCCGACGCCACGACGGTCGCCACGGTGCTCAACGAGTGGCTCGAGACGGAGCGCGCCGCCGAGGCGGACGCCGATCTCTCGTACAGCCCCCGTGAGCTGATCGAGCGTGAGGTAGTGGTTGTCGCCGAGCAAGCGACCAACAGCCTGATCATCAGCGCGACGCCGCGCTACGAGCAAGAGCTCCGCCGGCTGGTCGAAGAGCTCGACGAACGGCCGCCGATGGTTACCATCCAGGTGCTGATCGCCGAAGTGAGCCTCAACGACACCGACGAGTTCGGCGTCGAGCTCGGCCTGCAGGACTCGTTGCTGTTCGACCGGTCGCTGCTGACCGATCCCACGCTGATCACGACGACGACCAACACGCAGTCGGCCGGTGGCGCGACCGTCTCGACAACGACGCAGAACGTGCTTACGAGTGAGCTGTCGCCGGGGTTCAACTTCAACAACCAAACGCTGGGCAATAACGGCTCGACGACCGCCCTGCAGCGGGCGGGCAATGTCGGCGCCCAAGCCCTGTCGAGCTTCGCGCTCAACCGCGTCAACAGCGACTTGAACTTCGGCGGCTTCGTCCTCTCGGCGAGCAGCAGCAACCTCAACTTCTTGCTCCGGGCTCTGCAAGAGAGCCGTCGCCTCGAGGTGCTCAGCCGCCCGCAGCTGACGACGCTCGACGGCAAGACCGGCAGCATCCAGGTCGGCGCCCGCGTGCCGAGGATCACGGGCGTCACGAACAGCCAGTTCGGTCAGACCAATTCGATCGAGTACGAGCCGGTCGGCATCATCCTCGAGGTGACCCCCCGGATCAGCCCCGATGGCCAGGTCGTGATGAACGTCTCGGCCGAGAAGTCGGAAGTCGGACCCGAAGCGGAGGGGATCGCCATCAATATCGCGGCCGACGGGACGGTGATCCGCGCGCCGCAGATCAAGTCGACGCAGGCGATCACCACGGTGAGCGCCGCCAGCGGACAGACGGTGGTCCTCAGCGGTTTGCTGACCAAGCGGACCTTTGATGTCCACCGCCGCGTGCCGTTGCTCGCTGACATCCCGTTGATCGGCGACCTGTTTCGCTACGACGGCGTGCAGCAGGGGAGCACCGAGCTGCTGATCATCATGACGCCGCGCGTGATCCGTTCGGAGCTCGACGCCGAGATGCTCAAGCAAGTCGAGTCGTCGCGGATGAGCTGGGTGTTGTCGGACGTGATCGGCATGCACGGCCCGGCCGGTTTGCGGACGCGGGGCGACTCGTGGGAAGACACGCCGGCGTGCTACCCGACCCAGCTTCCCTTCGAGACCCAGGCGCCGTTCGAGACACCTGTCCCGACGGGGCCCGCGTTCGGCGCCGCGGAGGAATCGACTGAACCCGCTGAGTCGACGACCGACAACGAAGAGACGACCCGCGTCGAGGCGGTATCGTACACCGCCCCGGCAACCGCCCCGCGCCGCTTGCCCACCGTTAGCCGTTGAACACCAACCCCGCCATGTCGATCGCCCTCCGAGGTTTCGGGATCGCCTGTCTGGCGGTCTGCGTGTCGGTCGGATGCCGCAGCGCGGCGCCCGACGCCGAGACGGTGAAGGGCGTCAGCCCGTTTGCCACGCTGCCCAATCCGATGCAGTGGGGAGTCGATCCCGACGAGCCGCGTTCGGGTGAGCCCGACCGCATCGTCGCCACCTGGGTGGACACGGTGCGGCAAACGCCGGGCGAGGCATCGGAACGGGGTTTTGGCGGCCGACTCTATTTCTATGACCGAAGGACCGACCCGATCGCCGTCGAAGGGCGGCTGGTTGTTTATGCCTTTGACGAAGGGGGTCGGTTGGCGACCGATCACAAGCCGACGCGGCGCTTTGTGTTCCCGGTCGAACAACTCACGAAGCACATGAGTGTTTCGGAGCTGGGGCCGTCGTACAGTGTGTGGCTGCCGTGGGGGCCGAGCGACGGGCCGCCGGCCGACATCAGTTTGATCGCTCGCTTCGAGCCAGTCCGGGGGGGCGGGCTCGTGGTGAGCGATCAAACACGGCAGCGGCTGCCAGGCAGCGGCCTCGCGCCGGCCGAGGGGACCATGCTCGCCGCCACGCCGGCGAGCCAGCAGGTCCGCCAAGCCGGCTTCCAAGAGCCGCCCGCCGCGGCGCCGCGCGGGGTTGAGACCGTCGAGGCGGTTGAGTCTCGCAAGCGGCTCTCGACGACGACGATCCGTTTGAATCGCTAGGGATGTGTCGAGACTCCGAGCCGCTCTAGCGGCATTCAATCATCGGAGTACTCGATTTGGACTTCGATGACTTCGTCCTTCCTCGCCAAAAAGGCGTCGAGGACGGCCGGGTCGAAGTGCTGGCCGCGCCCTCTTCGAGGATTTCGAAACACTTCTTGATCGGGAACGCCGGCTTGTAGGGGCGTTTGCTGCTGAGGGCGTCGAAGACGTCGGCGACGGCCACGATTCGGCCTTCCAGCGGGATGTCTTCACCCTGAAGCTTCAAGGGGTACCCGGAGCCGTCCCATTTCTCGTGATGGGTTTTCGCGATCCGCGCTGCGAACTTCATCAGCGGTGAAGTGGCGGCCTCGATGATCTGCGGGCCGGCGTCGGTGTGCGTTCGGAAGGAGGTCGTCTCGTCGGGGCCGAGGGTGTCGCACATGCGGCTGCCAAACCCGCAGTGCCGCTGGATCCACTCGAACTCGTCTTGGTCGAGCCCCCCCCCGCCTTCAGCAAGATGGTGTCGGGCACAGCGATCTTCCCCACGTCGTGCAGCGTCGCCGCCAGCTCCAACGCCTCGGCGTACGCTTCGCCCTTTGCGAGTTGGCGTGCGATGATGCCCGAGTACCGGCCGACCCGCAACACGTGCCGACCTGTTTCGTGGTCGCGGTACTCCGACGCCCTGGCCAAACAATGGATCACTTCGCGTTGTGCAACAAGGAGTTGCTCGGTGCGCACACGGACCAGCAACTCAAGGCGATTGGCGTACTGGGCGAGTTCGCGCTGATGGAAACGCAACGCGAGCGCGTTCCGGACACGCTGAATCAACTCGTCGGGATGGACCGGCTTGGAGAGGAAGTCCGTTGCACCGAGTTCTAACGAGCGGCGGCGCGTCTTGGCGTCGTCCGAAGCGGTCAGGACAAGCACCGGCATCGTTGCAAACTTGACATCGCTCCGGACGCCTTCGAGCACGGTGCCGGACGGCCAAGCCGAGAGCGCCGCGTTGGCTTTTCACCGGGCCGAGCCGCTTGCTACCGACGCGCGAGCGTTTCGCTAGCCGAACTCACGTGTCATGGGAGCCACCGCTGCCATCATCAGCAGGCGTGGTCTCAGCCCCAGCCATCGCCCGTAAGAACAAGCCCTCGCCCGTAAGAAGACGTAGGGTCTTTCTTAGCGTTCGCTTTGCTTAGAGCGGCTCAGGGAGGACTTCTTCGGCGCTCTGAACCGTGAGGCGGTTATCGACGCGGCGGACGCCGGGCTCGATGGCGGCGAGCTTCTCGGCGAGCAGCCGCTCGGACGCGGTCGCGACGACCCCTTCAAGAACGGCGACCCCGCCATCGGCGGAGACCGTCACGCCGTTTACGCCTTTGCGGGTGAGCAGCCGCGACACGTTGGCGAGGGCGACCGACGCATCGGGGCGGTTCGCGGTCGCGACGCGACGCAACTCGGGCGCCGCGGTCAGCGTCACCCGCACCTCGGGGCGCCGCCCGGCGGACGAGCTTGAGCTGCTGCTGCTTTGACCGCCGGCCCGTTGCGACCGTTGGCTGGATTGTCCCGCCGCGTTTTGGTTGCCGAAAAACGCTTGGAGGTCCGCAGCGCCGCGGCCAATGAACGCTTGGTTGGCGTTCTGGCCGGTTGCGGCGCCGCCGAAGACCGAGCCGTTCGCCGTCGAGCCGAAGGCGGATTGGCCCATCGACGATTGCCCGAGAGAGGAACCGCCAAGGCTTGAGCCGCCGAGCGACGACGAACCGAGGCCGCCGCCCCCTAGGGAGGAGGTCCCGAACGACGCCCCGCCGCCACCGCCGCCGAACGCACCGCCACCGCCAGCGCCGCCACGGCCTTGGGCGGAAACATCGGCCGCGAGGGTCAAGATCGCTACGGCTGCGGCGAAGTGGGGGAGGGCAGGGCGGATCACAGTCGGGCCCCTCGGGGTGGCTGGTTCGGTTATCCTGTAGTCTACCACACGGGAATTGGCGAGACCGCCGCGTCACCGCCAACGCCCCTTCTTCTTAGGAGAATCTCCGTCGTGCGACGCCCTCTTTGCCGTTTTCTCGTCCTGCTTCTTGTCGCCCTCCCCGCCGTGGCGGTGGCCGAGCGACCGACGTCCATGCGTCTGTTCCCCGGTCGGTCGGTCTTTTTTGTCCGCACGCCGGACGCCTCGGAGCTCGCCGAGCGCTTCAACAGCGGCAGCGGTGGCGAGATGTTCAACGACCCGGAGATCGCCCCCTTCCTGCAGGCTCTGTTTAATCGGATCGACGAGTCCTACCGTAACGGCCCCGGCAAGGCGACCGGCGGCGGGCTTGCCGAGATGCTTGCCCTGTTCGAGGGGGAGGTCGCCCTTAGCATCGTGCCGCGACGGAACGAGGCGCCCGGCTTCGTCTTTCTTGCCGACACCGTGAGCGCCGCTGACCGCGCCGCCGGAGATCGCCAAGCGTTGGTGGATGGCAGCGACCGCGCGGCGGTACTGATCGAATCCGTAAAGAACTACTCCGCCGAAAAGGGGAGACAGGTGGCCACCCAGCCGATCGGCTCGGTCGAGGTAACCGTCATCCGCGACGGCGACAACGTCAACAACACCGTCGGCCTTGTCGAACGCGACGCCGTGCTGGTGATGTCGAACGATCCGATCCTGATCGAGTCGGTCGTCGCCAAGTGGGACGAAGCCGAAGGGCTCACGGAACTGCCCGATACGCCCGAAGCCGATGCCGAGGGCGACGCGGCAGCGGAAGACGAAGACAAAGCGAAACGCATCGCCCGCCTCCGCACCCGCTACGCGACGCCGCTGTCGGACAACGAGGCGTTCACCGAGTCGCTGCGCGAGTGCGTCAGCGAACGGCTCGGCGGCGGCGACGAGTCGCCCCCGCAGTTGGTCGGTTTCGTGGACCCAGTGGGCATCTTCCGGGCGGTCGCCCAAGGGAACGCCGGGATGCGGATCGCGCTGGCGACGCTGCCGATTCTGGGCCTCGATGGCGTCGAGGGGATCGCGGCGGCCGGTTGGATCAACGAGGGGGACTGGGACAGCCTGTTCCGCGCCCACTTGCTGCTCGACAACCCCCGCGCCGGCATCCTCAAGATGGCGCGGCTGTTGCCTTGCGACGCGACCCCCGGCGACGCCATCCCCGCCGACATCACTAGCTACGCTTGCGGCGCGGTCGACCTGAAGGCGACGCTCGACGGCGCGGGCCAGCTCTACGACCGAATCCGCGGCGAGGGGGAGTTCGCGAAGCTCGTCGAAGAGAATGTCACCAAGAAGATCGGCGTTTCCCCGCAAGAGTTCGTCTCGCACCTGACGGGGCGGTTCACCTCCGTGCAGGGCTACGGCGCGACGGAGGAGGGAAAGGCCCTGCGGGTCACCCCGGCCCGCGTCACGCTGCTCGACGTCGACGACCCCGTCTGGATGGAAGCGACGATCAGAGCGGTTCTGTCGAAGGTCGCGCCACGCGTCGAAACCCGGGAGCACGGCGGCGTCAGCTACTTGCAGGTCGACGGCTTCAACGCCACGGAGCCCGCCGAGGCGGCCGGCGAGGAGGGGCGTCGCCGTCGCGGCCAGCGCCCCGTCTTCCTGTCGTGCATCGCCGTGATCGGCGAGCAAGTCGTCCTCGCCGAGACGCCCGAGCTGCTCCACCGGTTGATCGACACCGAGGCGGGCGTCGGCGATCGGCTGGCCGACCACTTGCCGTTCCGTCTGACGCTCAACCGCGCCGGGCGGCTCGGCGCCGGCACGGTGGGCGCCGACGAGGGCCGAATCCTCACCTACCAAGACCCCGGCGCCCAGTTCCGCCAATGGCACGCCGCGGGAACATCGGACGCCTCGCGCGAAGAACTTAACCGCATGGCCGAGTTCGCCCCGCCGATGCGCTGGCTCCGCGATGCGTTAGAAGAGTCGAGCGTTCCGTCGGTCGAGACGATGATGAAGTACGCCACCCCGTCCGCCGCCGCGCTTTACGACACACCGCGCGGATTCCGGTACGTGGCGTTTAGCTTCAAGACGGACGATTGAGGGCAGAGCTTGTGGGTTGGGAGGGTCTTGGTGGTGGTTCGAACTGCTCCGCTTACTTCGTGCGCGACTCTAAGCGGTCTGTTGTAGTTCGCGGAAACGTAGCGCGAGCCGCTTAGAGCCGCGCACGAAGTAAGCGGAGAACGCACCACCGCAAACCAAGCCCCCCATCCCACGCCACCTCACCGCGTCACCGCACCGCGCGCTGCTGGTACAGCGGCAGATGGCGGTAATAGACCTCCAGCGTGTAGATCGCCATGCAGGTCATATAAAGCCGGCCCCCCGAGGCGCCCCACGCGTCCTCGCGCGGGTCCCAACTCCCCCGGTCGCGGCCGTCTTTCGACTGTTGAGCCGGGAGCAGCTCGCGCATCACCTTGTTCCATTCGGTCCAGCGCGGCCCACCGGCGTGGAAGATCGCCTGCGTCGCGTAGTACCAGTAATAGACGTCGGTCTTTCCCCGCCGCCATTCGGGCTTGTGGGTCAGCAGGAACTCAACGCCCTTGTCGATCCGCTTGTCGTCCGTCGGCCAGCCTAGGTACTCGCGGCTCAGCAAGCCGACCGCCGTCAGTGTCGGCACCGCCTCGCGATTGAAGATGTCGGGCTCTTCGTAGACGTAGCGTGAGCCGAGCGGCGCATAGACCACCGGGTCGGAGCGCGACACAAGGTCGAGGAAGCCCTCGATATGAGCGAACACCGGCGACGGCACCTCGATCCCCGCCATCCGCGCGCTCTTCAGCGCCATCAGCACCCAGCCCGTGACCGACAAGTCGCTTTGCACGCCCGGGTTGTACCGCCAGCCGCCAAGATCGGTCTGCGTATCGATCAGGTACTTCACCGCGAGTTGGGCGGGCTTTCGGTACTGCTCATCGCCGGTCATTGCCAACAGTTCGCACAACGCGATCGTGCACTGGGCGTGCGTGTAAAAGCGGTGGTTGCTCCCGCCGCTGTGGAAGAACGAGCCATCCGCCTCCTGGCGGCCGAGCAGCCAACGCCATCCCCGGGCGACGTTCTGCCCGAAGTCCATCTTCGAGTTGCTCGGCAGCTTGCCGGCGCCCTGAAACGCAATCAGCGCCATGGCGGTCGCCGCTTCGCGGTTTTCGTTGGCGGCCGGGTTGGGGTACTTGCCGACCAGGCTCCAGCCGCCGTCGTTCTGTTGCACCCGCGCGAGCCAGCGGAGCCCCTCGAGCACCGCCGTCTCGGTCTGGGCGGTCGCGCCCATCGCTTTGAGCAACGCCTCTTTGCGACCCGGCTCGCGGCCGGACAACGCCGCGCCGGGCGTCACGCTCGGCAACTCCGAACTGAAAGCCAAACCGGTCGGATCGATCGGGATCACGGGGGGCGTCGCCAGTGGGTTCGCCACCTCCGGCAGCGTGTCAGGCGTCAGCACCTGCTCGTCGAGTTCGATTTCGGTCGCCGTCGTCAGGTCGAGGCTTTCCTCAATCATCTGCTCGCCCAGGTCCTCCGAGAGCCCGACGGTGAGCGACAGCCGGTCGTCCTTCGCCACGCCCATCGCCAAGAGGGCAAAGAGAACGAGCAGCCCCAGATGGAGCATCCCACTCACGAGCCAGGCGGGAGCGTCCTCAACCCACCGGCCCACCGGCCCGATCCCGAGCGGCCGACGCCGCGTTCCGTCGGCGGGGTCAGTCCCCCCCGAATCGACACCGACATCGCGACCGACGCGGGGCGGCGGGGGCGGCGGGGGCGGCAGGACGGCGGCGGAGTAAGGCGAGGCCAAGCGGTCGGCGGGAGCCAGATTCGTTGGGAAAGGCCGGCGGCGTTGAAGGTCGTCTACGCAGTGGGCGTTCTTGGAACCGTATCGGTCGCATCGCCCCGAAGCAATGAACGGCCGAGCCAAGTCGCTAAGAACGAGCCAAGTCGCGAAGAACAAGTCGCAAAGATTCAGTACAGGGGGGCGCCTTGCCGAGCCGATTCGAGCGGAGTATCTTGAGATATTCCACCGCGGGGTGGAGCAGCCAGGTAGCTCGCGAGGCTCATAACCTCGAGGTCGTCGGTTCGAATCCGGCCCCCGCCACTTTCTCTAAGTCCTGCTGAAACCGTACTTTAGGTTACCGGCCACATGTGAGGCCGAGCGGCTTGCTGGGGCCCAAAAGAGGTAAAACTACCTCTTTTGGCGTCTCGAAGCAGGAGAGCCGCCGTGCCCAAGCTTCTTTCGCGCCCGCCCAAGTACCGTCTCCACAAAAGCACCGGCCAAGCCGTCGTCTCGATCGACGGCAAGGCGATCCAGCTCGGCCCCTACGGTTCCGGTGAGAGCCACGAGCGGTACGAGGAGCTGATCAAGCGGTGGCGTCTCCGCCGCGACGCGCAGCGGCCCGATCTGGCCGAGGCCGACCCGAAATCCGAGCTGACCGTCAAGCGGCTGCGGCGACGCCTGCAACAAGGCCATGTCGTCACGCTCAATGAGCTGGCGATCGTGTACGAGGACCACGCCCACTCCTACTACGTCAAGAACGGGCGTTTGACCCGCGAGGGGGAGCAAGTCAGCGAGATCCTCAAGCTGCTGCTGCGTCACCACGGCGAGGAGGACGCGGCCGCGTTCGGCCCGGTGAAGCTCAAGGACCTGCGGGAGCTGATGATCGACCCCAAGGGGTGGTCCCGCAAGCACATCAACGAACACGTCAACCGCATCCGGCGGATGTTCGCTTGGGCGTGCGAGAACGAGCTCGTGCCGCCGCTCGTCCATCATGCGTTGCAGTCGGTGGCCGGGCTCAAGAAGGGACGCAGCCGGGCCCGCGACAACGGCCGGGTGACGGTCATCGACGACGCGTCCGTTGCAGCGACCTTGAAGCACGCCCCGGAGATCGTTGCGGACATGGTCCGGTTCCAGCGGCTCACCGGCGCCAGGCCTGGCGAGGTTTGCGGCCTGCGCCCGAGCGACTTGGAACGCACCGGGGACGTCTGGGTCTATCAGCTCGGGTCCCACAAGATGGAGCACTACGGCGCCGAGCGGTTGGTGATGGTCGGGCCGAAGGCTCAGAAGGTCCTTGCCCCCTACTTGCTTCGCGATCCGCTTTGGCCCTGCTTCGCTCCCGCCGAGACCTCCTGGATGACGCGTCGTCGCCGCGGGGAAGAAGGTAGTAACGAGCCGTTCGAGTCGATCCTCCGACGCGCCCATCAAGTAGTGACTAAGCGGGGGCCTATTCGGTTCTACGACGCCAACAGCTACCGGATCGCCATCCACCGGGCCTGCGCGAAGGCGGGCGTCGAGAAATGGTCCCCTAACCGGCTGCGGCACACAGCAGCGACCGAGGTGCGTAAGCAATTTGGTCTGGAGGCGGCCCAGGTGGTGTGTGGGCACCAGAGTGCCGAGGTCACTCAGATCTACGCCGAGCGGGACCTGGCCCTGGCGATGAAGGTCGCCCGAACGGTTGGTTGAGCGATGTTGTCGCTCGAAGAAACCGCGTAGCTATACTGTTTTGAGGCAGTTAGCTTCGTAGGCATCCGGGTGGAAAACGCCATAATGATAGTTGAGAGTGCTTTCTCGATCTTGCCTGAATCCATCGCTGGATTGGGATTCCAACGTGTCAAGCGAGAAGCGAATGCTGTGGGATCGTTTTCTTTTTCACTGCTTAACGCCCTCCACTCCAAGAATGTTGTTGACCCAATTCAAAGACTACAGCTAGAGAAGCCATACGACACTCGGAATGCGCCACTGCCCGTGAATAACCGTCACTGCGACATATTTGTTGATTACGGCGGTTCGAAAATCGGCAGCAAGCGACTTGCTAATTTCGGTTGGCGATATCGCAATTATGTGGAGGCGAAGTTCCTTAAGTCGTATCGACGGACGCCCAGTGGAAAGGACACACGAGCGTCTCAGGTAAGTGCGGAGGTTGTTGCAGACTTGATTCGCTTGGTCGCTCTAGTTCCTGAACCTGATTGCTATGCGTGCTCGCACCGACCGAGCACCTCTACAGCGAGGTACTTCCTGGTTGTTTCAGACTACCCTTTGCGGATATTCATCAACAACTACCTTACCTTGCTGCAATCCACGTTCGACAATCCGCTCAAACGAGCCCGCATCCCTCTCGACCTCACTAGCAGTCCTGCAAGGACAGCTTTCGCTGAGAGGGTAGGAAACGGATTCGCCGCTATCAACTTAGATCTGACGCAGTGCACCTGCTTCTCTCACTTTCCGCTTGATCCCAATCAACCTAATTCATGCTGGATGCTATTGATACGGATTGATTCCGCGATCATATCCCTTAATTTGCCAGGTGCCTTTCACAAGTACCAAATAAACCTAGACCGCACTCTCGTTGAGCAGTCACCTGGGGACTACAGGATCATTCGTGACTTTGTAGCATCCAATGTCAAATAGCTCTCGATAAGTAACATCTGCAGCCTATTGCCGATCAGTCTTGTCAGTCTGCCTTCCACGAATCTCTGAACGGGGTTGTCGAGGATTTAGAAATCCGCGTCTCTCTACTTCATCCATAACGATTGCTTGGCGTCGCACTTCAGTCAGCTCAACGGTGCTGGTGGTCATGAAACGTACCAGTGCCTCTAGACTCGTGTAGCGGACGCCGCCGAGCAAAACCGATTCGAGCACCTTGCCGCGGGCCCCCTTCTGGACCCAGCGGTGGACCGTTGAGATGTGCAGCTTCTTTCCCCGCCGCGTCGGCAGGAAGTCGGGGACCTCGCGGAGTGAGATGAGTTTTTCGTCGTGCAGCGTGCGGCCGGTCATCGGTTCGGTCCCTCCTAAGATGCTGGTGTAGCGGTCGCGGTTTGCTCAGTGAGATCAGTGTCCCGTCAGCGTCTCGATGGTGATCTTGTCGATCGACGGGCTCGATTCGGCCCGGTCGAACGTCCGCGGCCCTAGTTCTTCAAACGACTTGATCCGTCCGGCCGCGATGAGGTTGGCCAGGTCCGTGAGGTTGCGGCCGGTCACCGCGACGTGCGTCTTCTCCATCCCCAATAGGCACAGCTCGATGTAGCCGGCGTCCCTTTGACGGATTTCACGCAGGTCGCAGTAGGCGTAGCTGACGGCCCGCCCGTCGCACAGCTGCACCTGGAACATCATCGGCGGCGGCTCGCTCGGGTTGACCCGCTTCCACGGGGCCTTGTCGGCGGTTGCGGAGGCGACGCTCGTGTGGTGGTTCTCGTTGGATGGGAAGGGTAGACGGCTCATTTCTTAACTCCTGCCGAGTTGCGGGGCCGGTTGAAGATGGATGGGGACATGGCGTCGCTGCGGCGTCGCGTCGCGGCCTCCCACCCGAGCCCGCCACCATTCGCGGGCTCGTTCGATCAAGCGGAGATGGCTGCGTAGCTGCCGACGCTGTTGGCTTGCCCGCTGCACGGCTGCCGACCCCACCAACTCGGTGGCGGAAAGCTGCCGGCCGGCGTTCTGAATCGCCTGCACGACGGCGGCCTTGTTGTCGACGTACAGCGTGATGTCTTCGCGGCCGCGGCTGGCGGTGACGTACAGCTGTCGGGCGTTGATGGCGGGGAGCGACTGGGAGCCCATCGCGGCGATGACGTGCCGCTCGTCTTTGCCCTGGGCCGAGTGGCTCGTGACGACGTAGCCCAGGCAGAGGTGCCCGTAGTCCCTCGCCACCGTCATGCCGCTCTTGAGGCGGAGGTTTCCTTGCTTGTCGAAGCCGGCGATCTCGTCCACACGGCCGTTGCTGATCCGCCGCTGCTGCTTGTCGATCGACGAGCCGCCAAGGCTGAAGCGGACCTTGTCGCCTACCGCCAGACCGAGTTTGTTCTCGGCGTACGCTTCGAAGCGGTCAGGGTGCTGGTACGGGATCGGCTTCGCCGGGCCGCCTGCGAGCGGCGTTAGTTGGGGCTCGCCCGCCGCGTCCTTGGTAACGCGGTAGCGTTCGCCCTTCTTGAAGCCCCCCCGAATGTTCTGGTGCAGCTGGACGACGACGCCCGGCTGGAGATAGGTCGCCCGCTGCGTCTTCTGGGCTTCGCTGAGATTGAGCGAGGTGAGTTGCAAGAATTCGCGGTCTTCTTTCCCTATCGCCCCCCGCTTCCGCAGGCCGTGGCGGATGTGCCCGGTGACCGCTTGCCCCTCGGCGTGCGTCGGTGCGACGACGAGCGGGGACTTTCCTTTGGGGGCTTTGAGGTACTCCTCGGCGAGGACGGCGTAGCGGTTCTTGGACGTGATCTCGACGACCTTGCCGAGCCGGTCGAGCTTCTCGAAGCCGGCCACGAGGCCCGATCGGCCCCGCTCTTTGTCGACGACCTCGTGCCCCCGGCTGATCAGTTCGATCGCTTCCTTGTAGTGGCCCTTCTGGCGTTGGATCGTCTCGATCCGGGCGACGTGGAGGCCCGCTTCTTGCTCCAGGATCCGCATCGCCTCCCCCGTTCGTACCGGCCCGTGCTGGCGGGTGTCGCCGGAGAGGACGACGCGGCAGTTGTGGCTCTTTGCGATGTCGAAGACGCCGTTCATCGTGCGGACATCGACGAGTCCCGCTTCGTCGATCAGCAGCACTTGGTCTCGGAGCGACTCGTGGAGCTTCTCGTTGCGGAGCAGGTGCTCGGTGGTTTGTGCGTTGGCGAACCCCTTCTCTTCGAGGACCTCACGAGCCCCAGTGCTGGGGGCGAAGACGAACAGCTCGCGACCGAAGGAATGCAGGGCTTTGCCCAGTTCGGAGAGCGTTGTGGACTTGCCCGTCCCGGCCCCACCGGCCACGACCATGACGGTGTCGCGGCTCTCGAGGATGCTGGTGACGGCCCTCTTCTGGTCGGGGTTGAGCCAGTGGCGTTCGAATTTGTACTCGCCGCGGCCGATCGGCATCCGAGTGCCGCGGCCTTCCCGGGCGAAGGCGATCATCCGTCGCTCCGCCTCCAATACGGCCCGTGTCGTAACGAAGTCGCGGGTGACGCCGCGGAACTCTCGGCTGCGTTGGATGACCTCTTCGTTGTCGAGGGCCGCTTCGACCTCCTCGGGCGTCAGCGTTAAACCGTGTTCTAAAGCGGTCGCGATAACCGCTTGTTTTTCAACGGTGGATTGCCGGTAGAGGTGGTGGTCGAGGGAGTAGCGGACCGATTCGGCGGCCTTGCCCTCAAGGGCTCGCCCTTGCGTGGCTTGCTGGGCCGCGGCGTGCATCCCTTCGAGGGCCGCTAGTTCTTCGGCGGTCAGCCGCGACCGCCACTCCCGGTGGAGCTCTTCCATCGAGAGCCCCTTCTCCTTCTTGTCCCGAGTGCGGACCCCGAGCCGGCCTTTCTCGTCGGCGCCCAGCACGCCGTGCTCTTCGGCGAACTCTTCGATCTGCTGCGTCCGGCGGGAGAACTTCTCGATGGTGGAGCGACTGACGCCTTTGATCTCCCAGCCGGTTTTCATCCGGCCCGACTGGAGGAAGCGGGTCTTTTCGACCTTGTAGCCCAGTTCTCGTTGCAGGCGGCGGGCGAGCCGGGCGTCGAACTTGGCTTGTAGTGAGGCTCGTTGGCGGACAATCTCTTCCATCTCAGCCGCATAGAACTTGCCCCCCGATTCGGTGAGGTTCATCACGAAGGCGTGAATGTGGAGGTGGCAATCGACCCGGCCCTCGACCGGCCGGGAAGTCTTGTGCAAGAAGTCGGCGTAGATGAGGTTGCCGGTGAGCGTCTTGTCTTTCGACGCGGCCTTCTCCCCCGAGCGGACCCGCCTGGCCATCAGCGGCTCTACGTCCTTCTCAATCGTCTCTCTCACGGTCGCACGTAAGGCGTCGAGTAGACGCTCGTCCTTGGTGGTGGCGAAGAGGATGCTCAACGACTTAGGCGTGCTGAAGGTGAGGTCCATCCCCGGCCGGCGATCGGCTCGCAGCCTTTGGATCAGCTTCTTGCCGGTCTCTGGGTGGTGGCCCCTCAGCAGTTGGCCGAAGGCCGAGCGGGTCGCCTGTTGGCCCGCCACGCCGAGCAGCTCGGCGAGCTTGCCGTGGAACTCGCCGCCCACTTCGCTGTCGCCGGTGTAGTAGTCCCCTTGCGACAGCACGGTGTCGAAGTACTTCTGCGTCCCTTCTATGCTTTTGGCTTGCGTGGCGATCAGCATGGCGTTGATTACTCTTGACTCTTAGGCGCGGTCGTGATTTGCTCGGTGGTCTCTTGAGGTCGGGCGGTAGCGACTACGGTTGCTCCTGGGAATGATGTGAACGGTTTAGAATTGCAGTTTGAGGAATAGGCTCGTCTCCTAAGCGGTGCTTATGCCTGCCCAGCTTGCGTTGATTCTTCCCTGCGAATCAACGCAAACCGTCCGCAGCGAATGTTCTGTCCACAACTGATTCGCTTGCCGGCTTAAGAAGAGGCTTCTTCGATTCGGCTACCGGATGACCGGCGAGATACACCCCGCCACTCGCCTCGACCGCAAAGCCGTTCTTTGACAAGACTTCTTTCGAGCGGTTGGCGAAGCCCTTGAGGTCGAACCCTAGCTCGTTCCTCAGTTTGTCCTTGGTCAGTTCTTCGAGCTCGCTACGATCGATTCCCGGGTTGGCCGCTACGAGCTGCAGCATCACCTTGCGGACGTCCTCTTGGCGCGGGCTCTTGCTCTTTGACTTGCCACGCTGCTTGGCCGGCTTGCTCGCATCGCAATCGAGGGCTTCTAGGGCCGATTCGATCGGGGCGAGGTCGGCCTCGATCCGGATGAGCTGGCGGGCGAGCTGCGTCTTTTCTTCCAGCAGCGGGTCGCGGATGGCGATCAGCGCCTCTCGGGCGGCTTCGACGGTTGGCATGGCGGTTGGCATCGCGGTTGGCTCCGGTGGCGATAGGAGAAAGAGGAAGCGGCTTGAGTGTCTGATCTAGACGGCCGACTCGCGGGGCTGATAGCCACTCGGCAGCAGCGGCAGGCGGCTGGGCCTTTCGACGGTCTCGCCGAGGACATGGCGGGCGTCGGCCAGGACGTAGGCGACGACGCGACAAAAGCAGGCATGGAAGTCGGCGCCGGTCGCCCTTTGGTCTTCGAAGACGAGGCGGCCCAGGCTTTCCAGCGACCAGCCGTAGTCCCTCACGAGCTCTTCAACCGCCAGCCAGTGGTGGCGTGTTGCGGTGACTTCGTTGAAGCCGCCTGTCGGGAGCGGCACTTGTCGCGCTTCGCGAAGGAGAAGCGTCTCGATCTCTTGTTCGTTGAGCGTGTCCATTCTCGACCCTATCGCGATTTGCGCATGGTTGGCAAACATTATCTTTCGTGATCCTCATGGGCTTGTTCTTGCTTCTGCTGCAGCCGTCGCTTCAGGGCCGCTTGCCGGGCCGCTTTCAAGAAGACCTCGGGGGTGACGGTCTCGCGTAGATGCATCGGGGCCAGGGCTCTGGTATTGAACGTGCGGCTGGTGGTGATCGCGGCTTCTCGCCACGCCTTCATCTGCCGGTCCTTCTCCTGATTGCGTTGGAGCTTCTCGCGGTCGTGCTGGGCGTGGACGGCGGCCACCACCTCTCCCGAAGGGATGAGGATGTGGTGCAGAGTCGGTTTGCCGACCTCCTCACGAGGCCCTTCGTGGGCCTTGCTAAAATCCTTCTTCAAGTCGGGAGCGTGCGGCCTGAGCGCATCCGTCGCACGCTTCTCTCGACTACCCGAAGCAGCGTCATTGAACTCGGGACCGATCTTCTGGACGTGGGAGAACGCCTGGGGGGGGCCCGAGTAGGAAACGGGATGGCTGGGCGAGGGGTAGCTGGCGCCGGGTTTCATTTGGGCTTTCCTTTCTTCGGGTCAACATTGTCGTAGACGCCGGCCAGGTTGAAGGCCTTGAAGACTTGCTTGCCGCCGATCTTGAATCGCTTGTACGCTCGGCGGTGAAGCCACATCGGCGGGCCGCCGTCGGCCGGGAAAATGAACTGGTTGGCGGAGTGCTGGCGGAGCGTGTCTTGCACGGCCCGGCGGGTCATCAGCGGTTGCTTCTCTCTCTGGATCTCCTTGGACCAGATGCCGGGCCCCTTCTTCTTGCGGACGACGTGCTGGCCGAGGTGGTTGGAGACCCAAGCGGCCATGTCGTCGTCGTCATTGGCGACGCCGAACACTTGCACGGTCGAGTTCTGGAGCAACAGGTCGAGACCCGACTTGATCACCTCACGGACCATCGAGTTCTTTTGCGTGCAGACCCAGAGGGTCGCCACCTCGCGGAGGTTGCCGAAGCCGGTTGTGATGCAGTCGAGCCCCTTGGCGTACAGGGCGTACTCGTCCAGTCCGATCAGCGGCTTGGGGTAAGCCGCCTGCCCGGTGCGGCGGTAGTCTTCCCGCAAGTAGTAGACGCCCATCGCCACCATCAATCGGATGTAGCGGCTATAGTCGATCTCGTTGCCCAGGCCGACAACGACGTAGAAGGTGGGCTTCGCCTTCGCTTTGGTCGGCAGGTCGCGCAGCGGATTGGTCACCCCCGAGAGGAAGTGCTGCATCCCTGCGGGGGCCATGAATTTGATGGACTTCGAGAGGGTGGTGAGAAAAGACCCCCCCTCGCGGTCGCCGGCGTTGTCCATCAGTTTCGCGGCCATCGCACAGACGCCCAGCGGGCACTCGCTCATCTCCGCCATCAGGTCGAGCCAGACAGCGGGGTCATAGACGCCGGTGGCCGGGTCCTGCGAGTTGATCAGGCGGTAGCTCGTCACGAGGTTGCGCGTCTCTTCCGGTTGCGTGTGGCAGACCCAGGTGTTCACCGCGTCGAGGAGCGTCTTGGCGTTGTCGGAGAAGTGAGTGCCGGTGTGGGTGTTGTCCTCGGGGATGACGATCGCTTTGCCGATCTCGGAGATCTGCCGACGCCCTTCGTCGGTCGTCTCGTCGATGCCCGCCAGCAGATTGCACTGACAACTGGGAAGGCCGTGCACGCCCAGCGGGTTGGCGATCGTCACTTCACCTAATTCTGCGCGGCGTTTCGCCGTCATCAGGGCGTGCTCCCCCTTCATATCCACGATCAGCGCCGCCCCACCGTAGATCGCGTAGTTGGGCCACTGGGCGGTCGCTGACTTGCCGGAGTTGCTCATTCCTACCGTGTAGAGGTGAACGCTTGGGGTTAGCCAGACGAGGCGTGGAGAGACGTCGTGGCGGAACGTCGTGACGCCCAGCAGGATGCGGTCGGTCCAGCCGAGGCCGCCGTTCCATGTGCGGGGCATCGGCATCTCCCGGGCGTTGTAATCCGAACGCGTCGACCAGCGGGCGTTGTCGCCGTCGCCGAAGCGGAAGACCTCGCGGAACCAGCGGCTCAGCCAGATTTGGTGGGAGACGCTGCTCACCAGCAGCGGGCCGGCGAGCAAGACAGCGGGAATAAAGCAGGTTTGGCTCAGCAGCCTCGCCTGCTCCCGGCCGAATTCCTGGCCGATCTGCCAGAACCCGATCAAGGCGACCAAGGCCGAGGCGGGTAAGATGAACGGCAGTCTTAGGCGGCGCCGCAGCGTCGGGATAACGTAAGACAGCGGGTAGAGGAGCCCGATCGCCCAGGCGATGGCGCCCAAGTGGGCGGTCATCTCTTCCCACGGCGTCCCCCGCCAGAAGGGCTGGGCGAACCGCATCCACAAGAAGCAGGCCAGCACGCCGGCCAGGATGTTGACGATGACGCGGGGTCCGAAGTTGTTCACCGTCGGCTCCCTCCTCGCTTGCCCCCACCATCGCTGTCGGGATGGTCGGTTTGGGGTGGGAGTGACGGACTGTCGTTCGTGCCGGGGACCGAGACTGGGTAGGTGATGGGGTCGAAGCGGTAAAGCGGGCCGTACAAGGGGTGGGCCCGGCACTCGCCGGGCCCACCATTGAAACGACTTGGCGGTGCAGTGGGCGGCGGCCACACTTCCTTCTTAGGGGTTCGCGACATGATTCGGCTCGCAGTCGGAGTTTGGGGGCTGAAAGATGTGAAGGATGTCCGTCAGAGTCGGGGCAGAGTGGGAGGCTTGGGTTTGTTGGTTGTCGTCGGCGGATGACTGCTGTGGCTCGAACAGGGTTGGGAGCCAGAGCAGCGTTAGCACGGCCGGGGTGAGAAACAGCACTTGGAGGGTTGTGACCTCACAAAGCACGAATAGGGATTGGTGCAGGCACCACCACAGCAGCTGGCGGACCCGCCGGAAGCAGAGGGCGACCATCAGAGGTCTCCTTGGGGACAAAACGGAGGGACTAACCGGCCGACAAACGGCGTTGCTGCTGGCCTATCGCGTGCAGCTGGTCGCCAGCTTCGAGAGCGGGCTTCGAGTGGCGACCGCCGATCCCTTCTTGCAACAGCTTGTAGTACCGGCTTTTTTCGTACTTCTCGAGCGGGACCCACTTCGTTAAAAGCGAGTCGGACGAATACGGTTCGAGGTCTCGATCGTTATTCCATCCATCACCGATGAGGTTCGGACCTTCGCTTCTGTACGCGCCGGCGACGGCTATCTTGGCGTCGCTGCGTCCGTGGACCCGCTCGGTGCTTGTGACGGCCCGCGGGTTGACATCGAAGCGGTACTCGCCGACGAGTTCATCTGCCGCGTTGAGAATCCTGACTTGGATTGCAGAGAAGTCGCGGTAAACGCGGCGGTAGCAAAGGTCCCAGGTCCGTCCGGCCCGTTCCCTGCCCTCCTTGTCGTTCTCGTAGAGCGGGAACCCGTTCGCGATCTTGTAAGTTTCGGCCGACGCCAAAGCGGCCTCGATGGCGGGAAGTTCCACCGACATCCTCTGCAAGGTGTCCACACGGGGGGGCGGCTTCGGCGTCCCCTCACGACCTTCCAGCGCCCGGAAACGTAGTGTCCGGACCCTTTCGACTTCTAGCGGGTCGAAGCAGACGATCGCGTCGGTGGTCTTGAGCCCCATCACGCCGACCGGGTCGTCCCACGAACGGGGCACGAACGTCTGGTCGTCACGATCGATGTGAGAGAACCGCCACTTCTTGTCGATTGCGCCGGCCTTCTTGAAGTGTTCGAGCGTGCGTTGTGGCGAAACGTTCTCCGGGATCCGTAGCGTGGCGGTAGTCGATCCTAACTGCAGTGAAAGCGACTTCTTCGGCGGGGTCACGGGGTTGAGCGCCTCGCCGCGCAAGAACGCCTGGAGCGTGTCGAAGGCTTCATTGACCTCTAGGAACAGGGCTGGATCGCCGCCGGGCGTGTCGGGGTGGTGACGTTTGGCGAGCGTTCGATATGCGGTCTTCAGGAGCGCGCAGTTGAGGCTGGTTCGGTTGACGCCGAGGACCTGGCAGGCGGTTTCAACGGTCATTGCGGATCTCGTCTTAGTGAAAGGAAAGGGAACGAAGGTGTTTGGCCTTTCGACAAGCCGACGACAACTGCGGACGCACCTTCGGCGGGCCCCGTGGCCGCTGATGGCTGCCGGGGTTTGCCTAGATGTGGCGATAGCTAGCCGCGCCAACGCGTCGATTGGCGAAGTTTCGATCCGCCATCCGCGCGGAGAGGTCGCGCGGTCGCTAAGAGAGATGCGAGAGCCCCCGATGTCGTTTGACCGACCAGGCTTGAGGGGGTACAAAGGAGAACGACCAAGTTGCTCCGGTGACCCGCCCTCAGGCCGGTTGCTGGACACTATGAGGACCCGTCATCGCTCCGGCGTGGCGGGTTCTTTATTTTTTGTGTGAAACTCCTTTAATACGATGCCTGGTTTAGACCGCTCGCGTCGAGCGAAACCTAAGTGGCGCCATCGAGTCGTATGTACTCGCCCGGTGTAAACGAGAGGTCGGACGATAACTCAACAGCCTTAGTTAGGGTGTACAGATCGATGACATATTCGTTAGCGACATTGGCCGTGCGTGATTTGCTTGTTATCGCGTCTCGCCAGGTTTCAAATCGCGAAAGCCACTCAGGACCTTCCAAGTCCAAGAGCGACATCACACTCAAGGGACTTTCCTCCTTAGTGCGCTTTCGATCCTGCTCTCGGTAGTGAGTATAAATGCCAATTGTGGCAGGACTGAATCCGCACGCCAAACCGAGGCTACCAATGCCGCGATGGCAATACACGAACGGTGTAAAGCTATGTATGCCTGTATATCCAATATGCTTTCTGATGAAATTAAAGTAACGGTCCGAAACCACTCTTATTCCCCGCGCCTTCAGTTTTGTAGCGGCGATCCCGACCACCAGTTTCCGCGAGACGGTGTCCCAATCCGTGTCCGTATCCGAGTTGCGATGCGCCCAGATATACGGCAATGATTCCGTCGGCGCTGACGCAATTCTTTTTTCAATATCGTAGTGGTGTTGGCCCCACCGTATGAATAGGCGATCCAGCGAGCGCCTTATGTCTTGTGTCATCGGCCTAGCATCTCGCAGATTGGCCGTTGTTAACGCGTGGCATTCACGAGGAATCACCAGAGACAACAATCGGATAACACTCTTGGGACCAAAGTCTCTGAGGCGTTGGCGTCGAACAGTCAATTGACTGTTAGGCGAAATCCGCTTTGCGCATTCCTCGACAAAGTCATGAGGATGCTTGCAGCGGCAGGGGCACGCGACATCAAGGAAGCAAGCGACCGCAGAAGTGGTAAGCACCATGCTCTGGCAGGAGAGGAAGTTCTCGAGCAGTGCTAGACACTCCTCACGGTGTGCGCGGTCATGAGGATACAACCAGAAGTCCGTCTGGCTGAGTCGCGAAGAATCGATGGCCATGTAAAACCCCCTCACGTAGAGCCAGCGAGCGAGCAAGCTCGTTCAGTCCCTACGATGATCGGTGAGTCTTACGTCTGTCAGCTGTCAGCTGACACGAGGCCAGAGGCGACGAAGAAGTGTAGGCCGCTAGAAACGGCATTTGTTCCTGTTGGAACACTCCTTTTTCTATCCCGGTGAGGCTGGGCCGTCAAGATATTTTTTTGGCCCTGCTTTCGAGCGGGCAAGTTCAGCGTTCTTGAGGCGTTTCAGGGCCCTCGCC
This sequence comes from Botrimarina colliarenosi, assembly GCF_007859955.1. Lineage (GTDB taxonomy): Bacteria > Planctomycetota > Planctomycetia > Pirellulales > Lacipirellulaceae > Botrimarina > Botrimarina colliarenosi. The sequence continues at coordinate 380,802 of NZ_SJPR01000003.1, read as the reverse complement.
ACCGTCGATGGTGACCTTCCAATCAGTGCCGCTAGGTATCGGATAGAGAGGGACCTGCCCTCCTCCATCCCCTCGACAATCAGCGCCTTCAGCGTCACCTCCTCCGCGGGCGTGACTCGGATCCAAGGCCGCTTGGCGGCGAGAGCGGCGTCGATGCCTCCGTGGCAATACGTTCTCGCGGTATCGGTCACCTGTTGGGGGGTAATGCCGAGTGAACTCGCCAAGTCGCGGTAATTGGACCGGTTCCGACCTCGGTCTCCGCCCTCGTCAAGTTCCATGAGAACCCTCGATCTCCATTCCACGAAACGGTCGGTGGTTTTTTCGTTCAAGGCTTCGAGCTGTGATCTCTCTTCCTTGGACAACCGCACGCGGTACTTGGTGGACCTTCCCCGTCGCCTTTTGGCTTCCCGATCAAATTCCTCGCGCACTGCCCCTCACTAACTTCCGTGACTGCCACGGGCACCCTACTACACTTCTCTCTGGTGCGCAAGCAAGGACGTATCGAGGCGCAGCTTTCCATGAGACCCCTTTCGGACCATACCCTGGAAATACGCGTCAGGTAGCCTGACACGGCCTGACACCCTCGTCGTTCCCCGGTCGGTCAGCAGCACACAGACCGCGGCGGACGGCCTCCCCAAGATGCGACAGGCGTCGTTCCAACTCTGTTGACTGATCCGCAGTTCCCCACGTATCTCGTAGGCCGCTTCGATCAGATCACTCCAGTTAGGTTGGGAACTAGGATGGGGCAGCCGTTGCAAGAACCTGTCGGTCGCGCCTGATAGGGCCTGACGAAGTGAGACGGTGGAGCACGACGGCTTAAGAGTTCGCCGTTGGTCCTCTGGCTCCTCCCTTCCTCCTTCCTGCAAGCCTACGCCCGCAGGGCGACTACTAACTTGGTTAATTGGATTGGAGTACTCTAAGTGGGCGAACTTTTCTTCGCTTCTGTCAGCACAAATGTCTGTTGCTGCGATGGTTGGCTCGGACCTCGCGCATCGCCCTCCTTGCTGTCCTATCGCTCCGGACAGCCGCCTAAGAAGCTCGGTATGGCGGACTAGCAGACCTCGCAATTCCTGGAGGGAGTGGTGCGTGCGGAGCTGGTGAGCAATCGCTCCGTACTCCTCCTCCCAAGCCGCTCTTTGACTTTTGTCGATCCCCTGCTCGTCTGCCTCGATCAGAGCTGAGCGAATTCGGCGGCGGCACATCGAGATGTCTCGCTTCGTCGCTCGCCAGGCCTCGACATAGAGCCGCTTCTGGTGCAGCTTGTCTTCAAGGTCGTTCTTTAGGTGGCCCAGGGGCGTCAGATCGACGCCGAACGCGTACACCAAGCGGCCCGTTCTCTTGTCACGTAGGCCGTATCGTTTGTGGTTGCCGCTATCCCGCCAGGTAATCGCCCCAACGGCGAAGAGCTGCTTTTCGAGCTTCTGGATTTGTCGCTCGCTCACGCCCAAGTCCATCGCGGTGCGGCCAACGGATTGGAAGACGATCGGCCGACTCCCCTCCTCCCAGTCCTCCTTGGTGGTGTAGGCCAGATAGTAGTCCAGCAGCTGGATCATGCGGGGAGAGAACCCTCCCTCTTTTCCGACGCGTTTGACCAGTAGTAAAAGCTGATAGCGGTCGGCGTCCTCTTCGAGGGCCGCGAAAGGGTCGCGGTGTTCCTCTTCGAAGCGAGACTTCTGGGCCGCTAGCCGTTGGGGTTGGGTTGTCCGTGGTTCGTTGATTTTGCATTGCATTTATTGTGCTGCGTTCCCTCATCGGCCGTACGAAAAGGCGACGCAAAATGGGGCAACACAACAGGGTTGCCGAGCTAATAAATAGCTTGCATCGCAATAAGAAGAGCGCTAAGGTAAAGAGGTACTGATATAAATCGCTCTTCGAGAAGAACCGCCGCGCCAACGGCGGTTTTTTCATGTCGTCAAGGCTTCTTTCGGGGTGACGCCCTCCTTGTGGTTTGTGAGTTGAAGAGAACCCCGCTGGCAAGCGGAGCGGCGGTATGAAATCATTTTCCGGGGTGGAAACTATCCCCAGGAAAAAAGAATCAACCATCTGACAATAACACAATGTCAGACTGTCAATCAAGTTGACAACTCTTGACAGACGGCCTGACGCTGATTGTCGTGTGCTTTCAGTCGCTTGGCGTCTGGCCTGACAACAATGCTGTGGCGTCTGACGTCCGGCTGACAATCCTAGGACCGAAAGCTTGACAACCCCAGACGCAATTCGTTGTGGATCCGCCGATCAAGTTGTGGCAACCTTAATGGAGTTATTGCTGTCAGGAGTTGTCAAGTTTGTCTAAAGTAACCGTCAAGGAAGCCGCTCTACTGTCCGGCAAGAGCCGTGAGACGATCAACGCCGCCACGAAGTCGGGCAGGCTTTCCTATTCCTTGGACGGCAAGAACAAGAAGGTGATCGACGTAGCGGAGCTGGAGCGGGTGTACCCGCTAACAAAGTCGGTGGATGAGATTCGCGAGACAGTAGGGCAGGGAAAGGCGCCAGTCAGGAGCGGTCGGGCGTCCTTAGAACCTGACGTCAGGGAAAGGATCGCCGGCCTAACGGAGCGGCTGGCCGCAAGCGAGACACTGCAAGCGACGCTCACCGCGGAGAGGGTCCGGGAACGGCGTCAACTAGAGGACGAGATCGCCCATCTCCGCGAGACGCTCGCCAAGGCCCAAGACCAGCACAACAAAGCGTTGCTCCTGATCACCGACGAGACCAAAGGGGCGTCCGGCCGTACAAGCGACTGGGAAAGATCGATCAAGGCCCTCGAGAAGCGGATCGGCAACCAAGAGCAGCAGGCCAAGGACTATCGTGGGCGACTCGACGAGGCGACTCGCAAGATCGACCAGTACCGTCAGGCGCTGCGCGCCGAGCGGAATAAGTCGTTCTGGAAGAAGTTGTTTGGGTGAGGGTAGGGATGTCGGCAAGAGACGCGATCGATCGTGCTACGGAGCTAGAGGCGTTCAAGCGGCTAGACCTGACGGTGATCGCTAGCGATCACGGGTACGAGATCGATCGCCGCAAATCGACCCGTCACTCCGCGTTGATGGCGAGCGGCAAGGACAAGATCATCGTCGCGCAGAACGGGCGGCACTACGTCTACTGCAGCGTCTACGACCCCCAGTCGAGCGGCAGCGCGGTCGATTTTGCTCAGCGGGTCATCGAACCCGGCTGTTCGCTCGGGCGGGTGCGGCAACTGCTCCGGCCTTATCTCAGCACGCCGTATTTCGACTCAGTACGGCAAAAGCGGGCAGGGAGCTTCGCTGCGGAATTGCGGCCGAGCGAGCCTGACCTAATCGGCGTCGCCGTCCGTTACGCCAGGTTTGAGCCGGTTAGGGCGTGGCACAACTACCTGAACGCCGAGCGGGGTGTACCACTCGACCTTATGCTCGGCAGCCGCCTTCGGGGCCGTGTCCGACATTGTCCCAGGAGTGGGGCAGTCGTTTTCCCACACTGGGGATTGCAAGGGGGAGTAGGGGACGGGGATTGCGTCCTCGTAGGCTACGAAATCAAAGGGTCCGGGACGAATCTATTCAGCAAGGGAGGACGCAAAGGATTGTGGATGTCAGCCGGCTTCGGGGGGGATCGCACGCTCGCATTCGCTGAGAGCGGCCTTGATGCCGTCTCGTACTTGGCAATCCGACAGCAGGCTTCGTTACGCGTCGCCTCCGTAAGCGGACAACTCAACCCGCAACAACCAGAACTGATCCGACGGGCCATCGAGCGGATGGAGAAGGAGTCGCAGATCGTCGCGGCGTTTGATAACGATGAAGCGGGCGATCGCTTGACCACTCAGCTTCACGAGCTGCTGATTTCCACTGGCCGGTCTGATCTTGCCTTCTCTGACGATCGGCCCAAAGAACGGGGAGCTGACTGGAATGATGCTCTGAAGATCCGCAAGCCGGTACCGGCTGGGCTGGTAGTTGGCAAGCCAGAGCCGGGGCGATAGGAGAAGCGATGCCGAAGCCGATGCCTTACGCCAAGAAACTGAGATACGACAAGGCCCAGTCGCTGCGGGTCAAGTTCGGATTGGCGGCTGGCGAGCGGTGGAAGCCGTCAAGAAAGAAGCGTCGAGCAGGCCCCAAGCTGCGGCGACGGCGGCGACCGCAGCCCCGACCACCGGTGCGAAAGCGACGGCGGCCACGGCCGAAGCGGTGAAGCAAGAAGCGGGATTTGTCAGAACGCTTACTGTTGTATCGGCAGTGCCCGCACGACGTAGTCCCGCCAACACGCGACCCGGCACTTCCGATACAACGCGTTGGAGTAAACCGACGGGGGCGGCCGGCTATGGGGATTCTATCGCCGCCATAGCCTAGCCGGCGACATCAGCTCGTAGGACTGACTGCGATCGAGCCGCTTTCCGTTACGACTAGAGACACCTCCAAGCCTTGGCGAGCGGCGAAGAAGGAAGTCTTGATCGCGTGCGACCTCATTCGGCGCGCACCGGCAGTGGTTCAGCAAGGCTGACGCAACGAATTCGAAGGGTTTTACCACGTTACTCCTCTACGAAGTATCCAGCAGGCCCAGTCCGGCGGCGTCGAGCGTCAGAACCTGCCGGGTGGAGAGGCCGCGGAGCGGCCTCAGCTCCCTCGACCGTAGGCCGGCGCCGCAGACCGAGCAGACGTTCAGGGGCGGATCGTTTGAGGCCTCGCTGGTCGCCTCAGGGATCGGAGGCGATTCTTTGACGCCGAGCAACTCGCGGCAACGCCGCAGGCTCTCACCGCGATCGCGGTTGGCGAGGAAGCCGTGATGGCGGATGCGGACGAAGCCATTCGGGAGGACGTGCTGCAAGAACCGGCGGATGAACTCGACATCGCTCAGCCGCATCACCTTCGTCTGCCCGCCGTGGCGGTAGTCCTTCCAGTTGAAGCCGACCACGCCGTCCTCGTAGCTCACCAGCCGGCTATTAGCGATGGCGACCCGGTGCGTGTAGCGGGCCAGGTACTTCAGGACCTGCCGCGGACCGCCGAAGGGACGCTTGGCGTAAACGACCCAGTCAGTCTTCACCGAGGCATTGAGGAGCGACTCGAAGACGCGAACGGCACTCAGCGGCGATAGCTTACCGTGGAACGTGAGCTGTCCCTTGCGGTAGGCGGCCTTGAGCTGCTGGAGAAACTTGCCGCGGAACACGCGGCTCATCACCCGCACGGGCAGGAAGAACGCCTTCCGCTTACGCGACCGCTCGACCGCGACCCACCGCTCGCCGTCGAGCGACGGGCCGCCGCCCGGCACGACGCAGTGCAGATGGGGGTGGTGCGAGAGGTTCGAACCCCACGTGTGCAGCACGCTGAGTATGCCGGCGCTGGCGCCCAAGTGCTTGGGGTCTTTAGCCAGTTCGCGCACCGTCTCCCAGGCCGTGCGGAAGAGGATTCCGTAAACGGCTTTCGGGTTCTGCAGAGCGATCGGGCCGAGCTGATCGGGGAGCGTAAAGACGAGGTGGAAGTAGGGCACGGGCAGCAGCTCGGTCGCCCTCGCTTCGAGCCACGCGGCTCGCGCCGACGCCTGACACTTCGGGCAGTGCCGGTTGCGGCACGAGTTGTAGCTCGGCCGCGTGTGGCCGCACCCGTCGCACCGATCGACGTGGCCGCCGAGCACCTTGGTGCGACAGGCCACGATAGCGCGCAACGCGCGGTGCTGGGCGTGCGAGAGTGTCTTGCCGTACCGATCGAGGAACCTCGATCCACCTCCCCGGAACACCTCGGCTACTTCAAGCCGAGGCTGCTTGGTCATGCCGTGGCGGCCGGCTCCTCGTTGAGGCGGTCGAGCGGGCTCTTCGTCTTGCGGATCGTCGCTTGCGAGACGTGCGTGTAAAGCGCCGTAGTGGTCACGCTGCGGTGACCAAGAAGCACCTGGATCGTCCGCACGTCGGCGCCCTCTTCCAGCAGGTGCGTGGCGAAGCTGTGCCGCATCGTGTGGGGCGAGACGTTCTTGCTGATGCCGGCCGCCTTCATCGCGCGGTGGCACGCGTTGACGACCGACTGCCGCGTCAGCGGCTTGACGCCGTCACGGCCGGGGAACAAGCAGTCCGTCGGCTTGGCCGCCTTCCAGTACTCGCGGAGCACGATCAAGAGCGTCTTGGGCAGCGCGACGTAGCGGTCCTTGCGGCCCTTGCCCTGACGCACGCGGATCATCATCCGCTCACTATCGATGTCGCCGACGCCGAGCGACAACGCTTCGGAGATTCGCAGGCCGGCGCCGTAGCAGGTCATCAAGATGGCCCGCGACTTCAGGCTGTCGAGCGCTTCGAGGAACCGACGGATCTCGTCGTGGCTCAGTACAACCGGCAGCTTCCGCTCCTTCCTGGTGAAGCAGACGCCCTCGACGTACGCGGGCTTCTTCAGCGTCTCGCGGTAGAAGAACCGCAGCGCCGCGACCTTCTGGTTGTACGTTCCCTGGCCCACCTTCTGGACTTCCAGCAGGTGTAGCAGGTACTGCCGCAGGTGCTTGGCGTCGAGCCGATCGGGCGACCTGCCGAAGAATTCGGCGTACTGCCGCACGGCACGCACGTAACACGTGACCGTGTTCTCCGCGACGTTCCGCAGACGCAGGTCCTCGATCATCCGCTGGCGCAATTCGGTCATCGCAAATCTTCCTGCCAAAAAGGGGACGGGGTGGGGAAACCCCGCCATCCTGGGCAATGGAGAATGCCGATGCGAATCGCGTCACAAGGACGTGAAAAAGCCGATTGAGGAGACGGCTCGTCGCCTCATGACGCCAGTGTGATAACGCGCAATAGGGAAAATAGGGGACGGCAACCGCTTGATTCGATTGACATCTCGGCGTGGCTCAACGCTCGACGATATGGAAACCACTCTGCGATGCGTGGCGATGATCCGCTCGACGCCGACGGCATCCACGCCGTCCCACCGCGAAGCGGTTTAGTCCAATCTTTATTATCACATTGCGGCAGCGAGGCAGTATCAGAATACTCGATCAAAACATCGATCAGCCGGTAAGTGGTTATTGTGCATTTGTCTATTGTGCAGGTGCAAACAATGAAGAAGCGACTAAAAACTACCGCGCATCAAAGAATCCTAAACCTCTTCCTCTAGAAGTTGTCCGTTCTCCTTAAGCCACGTCTTGGCTTTAAGCATCGCCGCAGTGTGCGTGCGGACGATGTTCCAAAACCGCGGCGTGTGATTCTCCTCCAGTAAATGTGCAAGTTCGTGAACAATCACGTAGTCGATAACAGACATTGGGGCCTTGATAAGACGCCAGTTGATATGCACTGCATCCTTCGGCGTGCAGGAACCCCAACGAAAGCGATTGTCGACAATCTTAACCAAACGGACCTGAACACCCAGGTTACGGGCCTGCTCGTCAATTCGTGGCAATATCACCTCGCGGGCTTGCTCCAGGTACCATTCACGAAGCGCCTCCCGTCGGAGGGAAGCTTGACGCCGCGGCACAGTGAACCCATTCCCAAAATGAACTTTGGCTGTCTCGTCATCAACAATCTGAATCCGATAGTGCTTTCCCAGGTAGAGTGCCGATTCTCCATTCACGAACTCTTTGCCCGGCGGGTGCGGCAACTCGTGCAGCTTCTGTTCGTGGTGCGTTTTCGCGTATATCCACTGCCGTTTCGATTGCACCGCTTTGTCAATTGCCTCATCAGACGCCGATATAGGAGCATGAACCACCACCGTCCGGTCGCGTTCGACGGAGATTGTTAGCTTCTTCCGCTTAGCAGAGCGTTTGACGGTGTAATCTAATTCCATTCCTATGCCGCGTAGAGTATCGTGTCGTTCTTGCTCTCGGCAATCTCCATGATTCGGCTGATTATCCTTGCCCGATTGGCTACAACGTTGGGGAGCTGCATAACGTCGGGTGACAGCAGTAGCTGTTGTATATCGGCTCGCAATTTCTGTTTGGCAGGAGTACTCTCCCAAAATCCCGTCAGCTTCAGCTCGCGCTCGATGACGAGGAACACTTTCTGCGTCAAGTCGACCAAAACCGATATCTGGTCATCTGTCAGTGCCTCTTCGCCATAGACTTCCCGTCGGAGGCAGCGGAAGAACGGCATCTGCTTCTTGCGGTGTAGGCCGTACGTCGGTTCCTTCTCGGCATTGATGATTCGCTGCCGTAGCTTTTCTAGTTCCTGATAGATTCTGTCCCAGTTGTCTCTGTACTCCTCCAAAATTCGGGCGAGGGCTTCTGCAAAGGACGCTTGCAGGTCGGGGTCGTCGTCTAACTCGACATCCAGGTGGTGCCGGATTGCATGCTCAACTTCCGCCGCCTTCGTCTTCGTGCGAAAGCGCTTGCCAACCTCCTTTTGGAAATCTTCGTCGAGTATTGAGATGGGGGCCACCTTCTGAGCAATACCACGAGACTTCAGGAATTCATCCGCGATTCCTCGAAGCTTCGGCGGAATCCCCTTCATGCTCAGTCTTCCGTCACGGAAGTGCTTGCCTGCTAAGACATTTATCTCTGCCAGTCTTTGGTAATCCTGCATCACGTTCAATGCTTCCCTTGCCGGAAACACTAAGTTCAAGCACTTTGTGAACTTCTTGAACGCGAGCATGAAGTCAAAGCGCAGGTCCTCGTCGTAGAAGACGTCAAAGAATGCGTCATGGTCGCTCAAGTCAGTCAAGCCATGTGTCGCGAGCAGCTCAAGAATCTCAGCATGGCTCGCTTGCAGCTCGCGGTACTCTTCCTCGGGGAAACTTAAGGCGTCGCGTACTTCCTTCTGCTCGCGCTCGTCATAGGTATCGATGGCTTTCTTCAGGTGGTGCCCAATCCCCACGTAATCAACGACGAAACCCTTGTCCTTCCCCTCTCCGCCGACACGGTTTACGCGGGCAATCGCTTGCAGAAGATTATGGGCGACGACGACTTTATCGAGGTACATTATCTGCTCGACGGGAGCATCAAACCCCGTCAGAAGCATATTGTTGACAATCAGAATGCCCATGTCGCCCGTGACACCCTCGTCCTCCCGGCCAAAGGCAAGCTTGAAGCTCTTGATGCTCTTCTCGTGTTGAGACTTGTAGGTGAACTTCTTCAGTCGGAGAGGGTCATTGTGCCTTTCTGAGATAATCACATCGGTCGTCATCCGCTCCAGGCGGGCAAGGTCGATGTTGTCGGGATTATTCTGCTTCAGCCGTCGTAGGCTTAGCCGCAGCGACGCGTCTATCCACCGCTTATACCGCACAGCGGCTTCGCGAGAGGTGGCAACGACCTGGGCCTTGAAGCCGTTGGGGAAGACATGGGTCAGGTAGTGCTGCACCATGTCCCAAGCCTTGGCCTTAATTGTCGCCCTCGCCTCTAAGTAAGCCTCTCTGGTTCCATATCCTAGAATCTCCAATCGCTCCTGCAGATTGTGTTCACTGAACACGTCCGCGAACTTCTCGTCCATTCCAGCCTGGTCAGCGACCTCGGCGTTGTGCGTGCGGCCTTCATAGACGATTTCCAGCGTGACGCCATCTTCAATCGACTGTCGCATGGTGTACTTGTCGATGTACTCGCCAAATACGCGTTCCGTCTTGTCGATAGGAGTGCCCGTGTAGCCAATGCGGGACGCGTTGGGAATCCCTTTGTCAAGATTCGCCCCGAGCATTGCGTACTGCGAGCGGTGGGCCTCGTCGGTCATCACAAGGATGTGAGGACTCGCATTGAGTTCAGGAAATGTCTCCTGCAGGTCCGTCTCTCTGAATTTGTGAATCATCGCCATCACGAGGTCAGCGGTGTCACTGCGCAGCAGTTCCTTTAGACGCCTGATGCTGTCTGCGACCTTGACCGTGAAGCCAATGCTCTGGCTTGTCTCGTTGAGTTGCTCTTCCAGCTGTGTCCGGTCGGTTACAAAAACGACTTTCCAATTGCATAGCTCTGCGTGTCGGTACATCTCACGAACCATAAACATCATGGTCAGCGACTTCCCAGAGCCTTGCGTGTGCCAGACGATACCACTTCGCTCGCGCGGTGTCTGTCCATCGAGCAATCGTTTGACTGCCAGTTTCACAGCACGGAACTGCTGATATCGGCCGACAATCTTAATAGTTTGGCCTTTGTCATCCGTCGAGAACAAGGTGAATGTGCGAATGAGGTCGAGCAGGTTCCTCTTGTCCATCATTCCGGCGACGAGCCGTTGTTGGTCGTTGGGGCTGCTCGCACCGTGAGCTAAGTCGTCCACCGTCCTCGGATACGGGTCGGCCCAACGGTAGAAGTACTTCTCGGTATGCGTGGTGATGGTGCCGAACTTGCATTGATTCCGGCAAGTAACGACGACGATTTGATTGTAGAAGAACAGCGGAGGGCTGCCTTCGCCTTTGTCGCCTCGTTGCTCGCTGTACCGCATCAGCTGGTCAATCGCCTCAGGAAGGGCGTCCTTGACCTTCGGCGACTTGCACTCGATGACGCAGACCGGCAGACCATTCAAAAAGAGTGTGACATCCGGGATGACGTGATGCTCTGTGCCTAGAATTCGCACCTTGAATTGACACACAGCCGTGAAGCTATTCTTCGTCTCATCCTTGAAGTCGACAAATTGGACCGTCGGGCTCTGCTCGCCGGTCTGCCGATTCTCGCTGACACTGGTGTTCTCCAGAAGCAAGTGAAGTAGGTACTTGTTGTTCTCGATGAGGCTCGTGCTAGGGAAGCTGGCTGTGAGTTGCTTGACGACTTCCTCGACTTGGTCATCCTCCAGCCACGGATTAATCACCTTGAGCTGCGCACGCAGAACTTTCGGAAGAATGACTTCGGTGAAGTTCTCCCGTCCAGTGTCCGCAGGCGTTTGCTGTTTGTCCGTAAGGTCGATGACTACCCACTCTAGCCCGTCCAGCTGCTCAAGCAGCGGCAGCTCGACGTGATTCCGTTCGTCGATCTTGATGTGCTTCGGCGTCTTGTCTCGGGAACTCATTGTGAATCTCCCTCGTCCGCTTCTCCTTTGTCGGAGTCGCCATCGACCAGTGTGTCGATAAACAGCAGTTCTTCCAGTGCCGCGTCATCCGCGAAACGGATTCCCCAACGCTTCTCCATGAACTTCAGCAGCCGAATGCCTCGCTCCCGAATCTCGTCGGGCCCCCAATCTTCGGAATGCGATACTTCAATCTCTGAATGGGAACCATCGGCGTAGCCATTGCGGAGCTTGGTACCATCGCGATTACATTTGGGCTTCCTCTTCTCCTTAAAGGGGTCGTTTTGGAGTGATGAGTTGATTGCGGAAGAAAGAAGCAAAAGGTTTCCGAGGCTGTTGCGATAAGCCTCCCGCTCCCGTTTGCGGATGCCTTTGAACGCTGGCTTCCAACCAGCGCTCGCGGTTTGCGGATAGATGTGCTCGATGGAGACCTTGTCCTTCGGCGTCTTGAGCAAGTCGGTCCAGTCGAGCTTCTTCTGACGACTGTTAGACAACAGGCTTAGCTCGTACTCGTAGAGGAAATAGCGCAATCCGGTCCAGCCGTAGTACCCTTGGTCATTCTCAAACTTCTTCTGCAGCAATAGATAGAAGTCGTCGGTCGCAAAATGACCCTCGTCGGTGAATGTGAAGCTCATTCGGCTGCGCAGTCGCTCCTTTAGTTCCGCCACGTCCGTGTCGCCTCGGTCGATTGCTCGGACGGCATTGCTGAATTCGGAGCTGCGATAATTCGAGCGGGTTTGCGTCAGCCGAAACACGACGAAGACGAATCGCTCAATCTCCTTAAAGACTCGAACGCGCTCGCGAGAATCGTCGATGTTCTTTAGAATCGCCATCAGTAACGGCCGGAAATACGTCATGCCCAAGCGATTCAGCCGCTGTATCCATTCCGTTTCTTTCTGCGGGAGTTCGTCCGACATGTCAGGGTAGAACGTCCGGAACCAGTGAACCGAGGACGCCTTGAGGCTTTTGACGTAGTCGCGAATATCACTGGGCCGCAACTCAGCCACCATCACGGGCTCGCTGGCTTCGAGTTCTTCCAGGCCGTTGTCCTCTTCGGTGTCGAGGTCTGCCTCGGACGTCTGCTCTTCCGCTTCCTCCAGTTCCACCGGCTGGACGACTTTGCGATGGACACGCTGCGGGGTGAACTGCTCCTCCAGCAGGAACTTGATGTAGTCGCGACCTGTTTGTCGCGAGAACTTGAAGTACATCATCCAGTGGGCCCGCAAGAAGTCGTCGTCGTTCAGTGGCTTGGACTTGTTGCGGCCCAACTGGAAATAGACTTCTTTCCAGGCGTCGTTAATCAGGTCTCGGAGGTCTTTACGTTCGGCGTGGTCTAGTTCCGCGTCGGTGTACAAAGTCGTGAGGTAAATAAGACGATTCTTGAGCAGTTCCAAGTCCGATAGCGTCTTGCCACGATTGTTCATCGTCTCGAAGGCGACGAACACGTCGAACTCGTCTTTGATAATGTATTCGTTGAACAGGAACCGTTTGGTCAGGGTGCGGTACAAGTTCTTGAGACCGCCGATTCCTTCCTCTTCGTGCCAGGCCCGCAATTGCTCCTTGAAATAGCGTTTCCCATTACTCAGGTTCAGGGTGTAGAACGTTTCGAACACCGTCCCGCCACCCGATTCGCCCAGAATGCGAAACCGCATATACTCGTAGCTGGGGTTGTCGACCGTGTAGCCAAACTTGTAGGTGCGAAACGCCTTGCCGGCCGGCTTTACATCGAACAGAAACTTGCTTTCGACGGCTGCGATGCTGAGCGTGTCGGTCAGGTAAATTGCATTGTCCGCCAGTCCTTCATTTTCAGGTAGTCCGCGAAGTAGCTCGATGAAGGCTTGCAGGAATAATGTGAACGTCGTGAGCCGTTGCTGCCCGTCCACGATGTGGTAGAGCTTGTACGAGTGGTCGTCGATGAGCCAGAACTCTTTCGCGTCTTCGTCGACATTGCGATTGGGAACCTCTTTGAGAGTAAGCACACCTGTGTAATGCGAACGGCCGTCGGGGAGATTGACCAAGTCCTCCCAGAAATCAGCCAACTGCTCGCGACCCCACGCATAGCCTCGCTGGTAGTCCGGAATGCGAAACAGCTTCTCCTTGAAGAGGCTGTCGAGAGGCTTGGGTTCGTCCATTGATGTACCGGTCGGTCAGGTAATTTCAGCTGGCTCAAGCAACGGCGTGACACGTTTGTCGCCCGTGAGTAGGTCCTGCATCATGGCAGTCTTAAGCTCAATCAGTTTGTCTCTTGCAAGTGCGGTCTTTGCAGAAGCGGCATCGAGGGCGTCGCTTCGCTCCGCAATTCGCTCCTGTTCATCAGGGTCGGGCAATGGCACACACAGAGCGCGAAGACTTCCCAAATTGAACAATGCTTGCGTGCTTCCCAACGAGTTTCTCGCAAACTCTTTTTGACCGCCCTCACTTCGAAGGAAGTGATATAAGAACCGACTGGAATGCTTCGCGACGGGCCGTACGAGAGCAAGATTCCGGTGGAGATTGAAACCGCACACAGAAGGAGGCAGGTGTGCAATTCGCCCGATGGTACCTACCAGTGAAACAACTACTTCGCCGCCTCGTAATCGCGTGCGTTTGTACTGAGAGTCAAGTTCGGGACTTATGCGGTGAAGTAGCTCTATTTGGATATCACCGTGAATAACATCTTCAATTTGCAGAAGTGGAACCCCGTTTTCAACATATGGTCCAGGTTTCAACACACCATAGGTGATGCTGTCGTAGCTTTCCGTCAGTGAGCCCAACTCGGCGATATCCCACTCGATTGGGATTCGCCCGAGTGGAGAGTCCTTGAACTCGTGCGTTTCTTCGGAACGGAGATTTCCTTCTGCGTCGATGCCGCGGGACAGCAGATCCTGCATCAAGCCGGCTTTGATTCTGTGTTGCTTCGCAATAAGTGCTTGCGTCTGCTCAATCGCTCTGTCAACCGTCGAAAGGACGTCGGCAATCTTGGATTGCTCGGTGGTCGAAGGTAGTGGGACCGGAACAGCTTCGAGCAACTGCTTAGAGAGACCAGCGCGTCCACCTCCGGCAGAACGCGAACGCAGTTCTGCGTATCGGTACTCCAGATTGTAAAGCAGGTAGTTGGTATCGAGTGTATGTGGATTGCCCTTGATTAAGGCGACCGACTGGTTTGTGCAAAGGCGGCACAAAACAATAGCAACCGTACCTCGGGTCTTTCCTTGACCAGCAAGGCCGATAGCAACGGCCGGAGGGTCAACCATTGTTGCATTCGAGCAGCGAAGTCCAAGGTCAGATATTCTGGTTGGCACATCAAGAATACGTCTTAGATGTACATCACCAGACGACATCCAGGGAACTTCTCCATTCCAGTACTCTGGCACCGACGTACTTGGAGTACCTCCAACGGTAACGCTTGCAACATTACCAAGTTGGTCTTCCGGCCAGGGATGCTTGTATGGAACTTCGCCATTACGATGAGACATAGCTAAGCCCCTTCAAATATTCGTTCAGGGTTCCCAGTGTCTCTGCTCGTAAGTCTTCTAGCTGCCTGATTGAAATCGCGTACTTATCCCACAAGTTCTCGACTGCCTCCATTAAGACTCGTTTCTCCGTATTCAGGTAGCGGGTCAGTTGACCATGCTCCGCATCGTAAAGCTTCTTCAAAATTAGGTGTTTGGCTTCGTTTTCAGTCAGTTGACCGCCAATCTCGGAACAGATATCGTCCGTCGCGTTTAGCCGATCCTGAAGCGCCTCTTGGTCCTTCTTCAAAGCGTTGTATCTTTTTGTGACTGGCTTGAATGCCTCCTTCTGTTTCTTGAGAGCCTTGACGCGGTCTGTATTGCCGCCCCCCTTTTCTAGCTTTTTGATGGCGGCACTGAGCTTCTTCTGAGCGTCGTCGAAGTCTTTGTGATCCCCAAGCTCCTCGGCAAACGGCATTAGAGCCTCGTCGACTTTTTCAGCGACGTTTGATAGCTGGCTCTCAGCCGTAGCCTTTAGCACAGTCGTCTCCGCGTTGACCTCATCTGCTCCAATGCGTTTTAGCGTTAGCTTAAAATCTAGGGCTTCCGTCTTCTCCTTGAGTTCCGCCTTTGTTTCTCGTATACGTTTTTCAATTGCCTTGATGGCGTCGTCCTGCTCTTCAAGCTTCGTCCGTTCCATCTCTGCTGAGGAGCCTGGCGTGTCTTTCAGGTCATCAATCAAGTCTTTGAGAGTGGACTTGATGATGGCCGCGGTGACCTTCTCGTCTTCGTCCGGTTCGTAGCCAGACACCTCTTGAGCCGTTTCAACCGCCTCTGCCAGTTCGCTCTGTGTCTCTGCGATGGTGGCCTCCAACGATTCCATGTCAGCGGCCTCGGCCTCGAAGAACTCCGCAATGAGATACTCGTCGGGAATCAGCGTGTGATGCCAGCCCGTCGAAATGATGGTTTTTAGGTCGTAGCGGATTTGCTGCCACCAGTTGACGAAAACTCCATCACTCTTGAATTCATCGAGCACCCCAAGTGGCACCAGCTTTTCCTTTAGCGTCGTCATCAGCTCGTGCCGCACCTCAGGGAGATTCTTTCCGTTGCATAGCTCCGCGAAATCGTCGCGAGCGACCTGCCACCACTCCTCCAACGCTTTCTCGTGCTTGTCAACGGTAGCCAGCAACTCTGGGTCCGATTCCAGCGTCGCCTTGATTGCTGGCTTGGTGTCGATTGACTCGCGGAAAGCGAGATACCCAACTCGGTCGGGCTGGAACAGCGAATCCGCCTGCACGCCGAATTGAGCAAAGTCAGAACTAAGCGCCTCGACTTCACTCTGAGGAATCCCACCAATGAGGTGTGCTTGAACATCTTCCGGCTCTGGGTCCGGTGTGTTGTCGACGTAGCGACGGATGTTGAGGTTGTAGTCGTGCTCGTCGACGATTTCCTTCTTGTCGACAAGTCGCGCGTACTTCGGAATCTCCCGCTTGTGCGTGAATACAAAGTCGACCTTCTCAATGTCCTCGGGACGTAGCTTGTTCTGATTCTTCCCCTCGGCGAACTCGCGGTCCGCATTGATGAAAAGAACTTTGTCCTTCAGGGAATCTGGCTTGCTCTTGTTCATAACCAGCACGCACGCCGGGATGCCCGTGCCGTAGAAGAGACCGGGAGGAAGACTGATAATTGCTTCGATGACGTCGTCGTTGATGAACAGCTCACGTACCAGCTTTTCCTTGCCACCGCGAAACAGCACGCCGTGCGGCATAATGGTCGCCATGTGCCCATTGGGCTTGAGACTAGCCAGCATGTGCTGGACGAACATCAGGTCGGCTTTCTTGCCCGTTTCGGGGCACCACTCGCGAAAGCGGCTGGCAAATTTCAGGTTTGCCCTGCTGTAGTTCTGCGAGAAGGGCGGATTGGCGAGCACCCGGTCGAAGGTGCGAATCTTTCCGTCGTCGAGAATCTGTGGGTCCTCCAGCGTGTCTCCGTTCTCGATAGTGAAGCGGGTGATGTTGTGGAGAATCATGTTCATGTTGCAGATGGCCCAGACAGTACCGTTGCTGTCTTGGCCGAACAGGGCGAGGTCGTTCGGGTCTTGCCCTTGTTCCTCGACGTATTGGTGCGACTGAATCAAGAAGCCGCCCGAGCCGACGGTGGGGTCGTAGATTTCATTGCCCGCCTCGGGCTTCACGAGCTGCACGAGCAAGCGAACCACCTCGGCGGGTGTGTAGAACTCGCCACCCTTCTTTCCGGCACTGTCGGCGAAGTATTTAATAAGGTACTCGTACGCAGCCCCCAAAAGGTCCGGGAACTCGAAGTTGCCGTTGACCAAGACGAAGTTGGGTTGATTGAAGTGGTCAAGGAGGTCTTTCCACTTCTGGTCGGGGATTTTTGTCTTTCCCTTGACCTCGTTGAAGTCGATGTTGTTCTTTAACACACCGGCGAGCGCGTCGTTCTCATCTTCGACGGCGGCGATGGCCTTATTAAGCATGTTGCCAATGTCATGCTTCAGGTCTTTCAGTGCCGGGACGAGTTCGCCATCCTCATCCGTCCACGACTCGTGCCATCGGGCCCGAATGGGAACGAAGAAGGTTTCTCCGTAGGAGGTCTTGTCTTCCAGGACCTCGGCGAGCAGTTCCGGCTGGTCCTTCAGGTGGGCATACTCCTTCTTGAGTTGCTCCCGTTTGACGTCGAATTCGTCTGACAGCCGTTTCAGAAACAGCATGCCGAAGATGAACTCCTTGAATTCAGACGCATCCATCTTGCCGCGGAGGATATCGGCGGCTTTGAAGAGAAAAGTTTCGAGTTGAGATAGTGTTATCTTTTCGGGCTTCATGCACAGTGCTCCAAAGATTGCGTTCCTAAAGCTGATACAAAAGCAGCTATCGCGGCTTGCGCATCTCCCGCTCGTTGCGTACTGAATCCAAGAATTGTTCTAGATCTTCTCGACGGAAGAGTCGGTACCCGTTAGCTGGGTTTCGCGTGACCGCCACCTTGCCGGAGTCAGCCCAGCTTCTGAGTGTGTTCTCGGCAACACCAAGCGTCTTCGCTGCCTCTGCCAATTTGAGGTACTCGTCAATTCGTTCCATGCTCGGAGCCTTAGTTCGGCCAGGGCTTTGTCTCCACGAACAGCGAGTCTACCAAACCCTCCAGGATCTCGGTATCCCACACAGATAGCCAGCGTCAGTCGTCTCAGTCTGCGACGTAGTCGATGCCCAAAATGTGATCCGCCGCCCGTTGTCCCTGCCCGGCTGCCTGCACGACCAGCTTCTTGTCGTCCTTTAGCTTCTTCCGCCAGCCGTCGATGTAGGCCGCGGATTGTTCGATCGTAGGCGGGCTGATGCCGGCCGCGGCGCAGAGAAACGCCGAGCCCATCTCTGCCACAAGCTCCTCTTTCGAGTAGTCAGGCGACCCAAAAGGAGCGGGTGCCTCATCCAGGCCTCGGTTGAGCCGCGACTTGTGACCCGTCGAGTGGCTTAGCTCGTGGAAAAGCGTGGCGTAGTAAGACTCTCGGTTCTCAAAGCGATCCGGTGCTGCGATACGGACCGTATCGATCTTCGGCAGGTACATTGCAGCTGACCCTGTGTGCATGACAAGTGGACCTGCCGGGTAACTCGTGACGATTCGGTCGGCTTCCTCAATCGGCTCGAAGGGTTCTGCTTCGTCTGTCGTGGCAGCCTGGTCAGGAGCGTTGATCCCCTCGCACTGCTCGGCATTGAAGACGTTGTAATGTCGCAGTACCGGGATACTGATCTCTTCTCCGCTCTCTTTGTCTTTCGTGGCTGCTTGCTTCCAGAACACGACGAGTGTCGACTTCTCGCCTTTCTTGACTTTGCCTTGCTGCTTGATGACCTGATTGAACGTCGCCCAGTAGTCCGACTCGTAGCCGTGGGCCCAGCTTGTCATCGCCAGGAGGAAGACGTTGATCCCCCGATAGTTCTTGCCGGTCGAGAGGCTCTTCGGCGCCCCGTCGCCGTGGGCCGATCGCTTGATCGGTTGCCGCCAGGGGGCGACGCCGCTATCGAGGAGGTCGAGGATGCGGTCGGTGACCTCTTGGTAGATGTCTCGCCTCGGCTTTGCCGCTTCTGTCTTCCTATTGCCCCGCGCCACGCCGCCCTACCCGGAGGGCAGCGTTTTGTTAGCGGTCGGTGATGCCGTCTGCATGGGACGCTCCTTCTTACTCAGTTGCTTTACCACTTGCGTGCCACAGCGAGACGAGAGAGTCAAGCCAATTCTTGGACCCGTGTCATGGCTACGAATCTCTATCCGGCTTTAGGGGTTGGCCCTCTCCGCTTCTCTCCTCCTGGGCGTGATGGAACTCTCGCCAGACGGTAAGCGAGCGTCGCGGTCGGGCGTCAAGGGACGCCTGCAGACGCCTCCGGCATCTTCGGCGTGCCTGGCGGCAGACCCTGGACACCGCCGCTAGTGCCGCTCGCTTGTTTTCGCAGGCATCGTTCAATCAAACCCTCAGAAAGGAGGAACCTACGATGTCTAAGAACCTACCAGCATCAGCTCAACTAGAGAACGAGCTACGTCACTTCACAGGAGACCTGGAGCGGTTTCGCCACTCCCTCAACCCTCGTGTCATCTACACGCCGGGGGTGCGACACCTCGCGGAGCAGGCTGGCGCCTACTGGCTCATCGACGCGATCGCCAGCTGGATAGGCAGTCACTCGTTCAACGAGGCCCTCAGGCAGAACGAGCGGCTCCAGTGGCTGCACTTCTGGAAGCTGTCGGTGGACCTGTCGGAGCGATCGGCCGTTCTGACCGCGGTTCCGGACGCCGGGGAAGCGGCCTTCATCACGCAGCGGATTCCGTTCACAGACTTCCCTCTAAAGAGCGTCGATGTCTGGGCCGGCTTCGATGGTCGGCTCTGGACGCTGTACCTGCCGAGCGAACACTGACCGCTGCCGTCGGCCGGACCGTCACTCGGCGGTCCGGTCTTCGACGATTTCCTTGCGACGCTTGAGCGCTGTCTTCAGGGGCTCCGCCAAGGGCGGGGGAGAGAGACAGAGATCGCAGAAGCGTCTTCGTTCCGATGCGGTGAGCCGGATCGTCTGCTCGCTCGGATCTCTTGGACTGTTGTCCTCGGTCAACGCCCGATTATTCGTGCTGCTCATCGTTCCTTCAATCGTCTGTACGAGCGAGTGTTCCCCTGCCATCCATCGGTCAATCCGAGTGCGAGGATGGCACCGGGTAGTGGGCGGCCTCCGCCATACTTTGCTGGATCGAGCCGAGGAAGACACGCCACAACCTGGATTGGCCAGCATAGTGACAAGTGTGATCTCGGAGAGGTTCCTGCCCTGTGAACGCCGTCAGCACGGCCAGAGCTTGAGAAGACGCCTTGCCGCTCTCTCCGTCTATGCGATGGAGAAGTCCTATGCCGTCGTCGGAGTGAGGCGTTCTAGGTGGAGTGGTTCCGGCCTTCTTTTTTCTTTCATGTCGGATTGACTAGCGCTATCCTGTCCCCCGCATCGGTCGAGTCAAACGCCAAAAACAATTTCTCGGGACGCTTCGCTAGAAATTCTTTTGTGGTCCCTCCGGGCAGACGTTGGACACGCCCGCTTTTCGGTGGACGGTCGGATGCGTAGGTCAACCAACCATGAAAGGAGAAAGACCATGTCGAACCAAACTTCCACCCAGAACGAACCCATCACCCGCCTGAAGGACGGCCTCTTGCAGATCGCCATCTGGAAGAATGAGAGCGAGAAGGGACGCCCCTTCTATTCAACCTCGGCCGTGCAACGGAGCTACAAGGACGACAACGGGAACTACCACGAGACCACGTCTCTGAGTGGATCCCAACTCCTCCAGGCTTCGAGGCTCTACGCCTTGGCTTACGATCAGGTTCGCGAGCTGGAGGAAGCCGACTACCAGGCGAGCAAGCAGTAAACTCGCACATTCACCGAGAGCCGCCTGGCGACAGGCGGCTCTCTTCGTCTTCGTTGATGAGCTTGCAATCCAAAGACCCTCTTTCGGTTCGCAAGAATGCGAATGATTGCGAACGGTTGCTTACAAAAGAGGGTACTTTTACCCTCTAAGGCGTCTTGATACGATTTGTAAATCTGCCCCAGCAAAGCAGTTGGGACACTTAGAGGGAGGGGCTCATAACCTCGAGGTCGTCGGTTCGAATCCGGCCCCCGCCACTTTTGTAACTCTTTGCCCCGTAAGGGGTTAGCTACCCGGCCATGTCGGCCGGAGCGGCTCTCTGCCGAAGCCAAAGAGGGAATGCTAAGCGGGATGTTCTCAGGACATCCCTCTTTGCGCCCTCGATAGCCCGCCGAGAGCGCCATGCCCCGCCTGTTCCACCGGCCCCCCAAGTATCGTCTCCACAAGACGACCAAGCAGGCCGTTGTCTCCTACTTCGGACGGCAAATCTTCCTCGGTCCCTACGGCTCCCCCAAGAGCCACAAGCGGTACGAGGAGGTCCTCACCAAGTGGCGCACCGAACGCCACCGCGGCCCGGCGCCGCTGAGCGGTCAAGGTGCGACGGGCGACGGCGCCAATAAGGAGCCCAAACCGAAGGATGTCGCCCGAGGCGTCACTCCTGAGACGCTCCGCAAAAAGGCGTACAACGGGACGCCCCTGACTATCGTCGAGCTGATCCTCGTCTATCGCCGCCACACCCACGATTACTACCGCAAGAACGGCGAGGTGACGCGCGAGGCGGGCGTGATCGACGACGCGCTCCGCGTGCTCCGCAAGCACTACGGCCTGACGATCGCCAACGAGTTCGGCCCCGTCGCCCTCGACGGGGTCCGTGACGCGATGATCGACGAGGCCAACTGGTCCCGGAAACACGTCAACAAGCAGATCAACCGCATACGCGGCCTGTTCACTTGGGCGGCTGCCCAAGAACTCGTTGAACCGTCGGTCCCCGCGGGTCTGAAGACGCTTGCCGGTCTGAAGAAGGGCCGCAGCCGCGCCCGCGAGACCCAGGGAGTCCAATCGGTCGCCGACGAAGTGATCGAGGCGACGATCATCCACCTGCCGGAAATCGTGGCCGACATGGTTCGCTTGCAGCGGCTCACGAGCGCACGGCCCGGGGAGATTTGTAGCTTGTCGCCCGCCGACATCGACACGACAGGCGACGTGTGGATTTACGCCCCCTCCGAGCACAAGACCGAGCACCACGAGAAGGACCGGATCGTCGCCATCGGTCCCCGCGCCCAGGCCATCCTCCGCCCCTACCTCGATACGACGCCCGTCGAGGCGTTCTGCTTCTCGCCAGCGGCCTCCGAGCGGCTCCGCCGGGGGCAGGCGTCGGCGCGGCGAAAGACTTCGCTGTCGTGCGGCAACAAGCCCGGCGACAACCGCAAGGCCTCCCCACTCCGCTCCGCTGGCGAGCGTTACACGGCCGGCAGCTACCGGCGGGCGATCCACCGCGCCTGCAAGAAGGCGGGCGTCGATCAATGGTCGCCCAACCGCATCCGCCACACGGCCTCGACCGAGATCCGCAAACTGTTTGGCATCGACGCGGCCCGCGCCGTGGACGGGCATAGCTCGGCGACGACGACCGAGATTTACGCCGAGCTCGACCTGCAGAAGGCGGTCGAGGTGATGCGGGCCCTCGGCTAGAGGCCGGCGTCGCTCAGTGCTTGTTCGATCGCCCGCAGTTCGGGCGTCGTTGGCAAGGACGTAACCCCGCAACGCCGCGGAGGGAGTGGCGGCGCCGACTCGGCCGCGTTGCAGTACCGGCGCAACGCGCCGAGCGTCGTGTAGCGAACGCCGCCCACTAGCTGCGACTCGAGCACGCGTCCCCGCGTGCCCTTGGTCGCCCAGCGGTAGACCGTGGCGTAGTGGACCTTCTTGCCGCGCCGCCGCGGCAGATGGAACGGCGCGTCGGTGAGGGCGACGGGGGTCTCGTCGGGGAGGGGCATGGCGTGGGCTTTGCTTAGGCTGGTGAGATAGGGAGAGGAGGCGTCGAGACCAACAGCCGCTTAAACCGTTGGCTCACCCCCCGTGGTCTCGCCCGGCCGTGGGCAGCCCGCGTCGATCCATCGTTCCAGCGATCCGCGTCGCCAACGCGTCGCGCCGCCGATCCGCACCGGCGCGACGATGGCCCCGGCGCTGAGCAGCCGCCAGACGGTGCGTTCACCGATCTGGAGCAGCCCGGCGACCTGCGCGGCGGTCAAAAGCAGCGGCGAGGTGTCCTCGTTCAGTGGCGTCTGCGGCGGCGTCATAGCAGGGTCTCCGCGGCCGGTCCCTTGGCCTTCCAGCCCGCAGCGCCGGGGAGGCGATAGACGCCTTGGTCGTTACAGGCGAGCGTGGGATCGGCCAAGCAGCTCTCGAACAGCTTGGCGAACATCGACAGGTTTCGGCCCTCGTCGCGCAGCCGCTGCGTTACTCGGGTTTTGAGCGTCGCGGCGTCGAGCGGGCCGGCGCCGAGCGCTGCGTGGATTGTCGCGAGCACCTCCGGCCGGTTGCTGCACGCGCGCTTCGCCCGCGGCGCGGCGTCCGTGGAGCGTTTGGAGCCGGTCGAGAGCCCGGTGAGGGCGCGGTCGAGTTTGGCGAGCGTCTTGGACGCCCGCTCGGCGGTCGCCAGCGCGTCGTCGCGGGTCTTCACCAGCGCGGCGCGTTGCTCGGTCAACAGCGACCGGCACTGCGCAAAGCAGTCGTCGATTTCCGTCACGATGCGTGGTCCCTAAGGGGTGAGAGGGAAGATGACTCCGACGACCCCTCAGCGATCCGGTCCGCCGCGGTCGGGGCCGGCGGCGCGGTCGAACCCCGGCGCCAGGGCGCCGAGTTCCTTGTCGATCTGCGCGCGGAGCGCAGCGGGCGAGAGCGAGCCGCTGGCCGACTGGAAGTCCTTGTCGAAGTTCAGCTCTTCGGGCGCGCCGGCCGCCGGGCCGGTCACCGTCTGCTGCGTATAACTCGTCCGCTCGTAACGCACGGCTTGGTGCACGTTGTATTCGAGATCGCCGCCGGGCGTGTAAGGGCGGTCGGCGAGGCTCAGGTGCTCGACCTCGTCTTGGGTCGGCCAGTTGGCCGCGTCGATCGGGGGCCGCAGCTCGCCCGAAGGGGCGTTGAAGTCACGCGACAAGTCGGGCGCATCGCCGAAGGAGGAAGCGGACATGAAGACAATCTCCAGAGGTTGATGAAAACAAACCGATAAAGCCGCTCGCACCGGGACGCCTCAGGGGCCGTAAGGGCGAAGCCTAACGTCATAGTGGCCTTGGTAGTTGAGCCCC
Source organism: Botrimarina colliarenosi (assembly GCF_007859955.1). GTDB lineage: Bacteria > Planctomycetota > Planctomycetia > Pirellulales > Lacipirellulaceae > Botrimarina > Botrimarina colliarenosi. The sequence continues at coordinate 357,331 of NZ_SJPR01000003.1, read as the reverse complement.
GGCAGCACGAGGCCTTCACGCGTGCGGATCGACGTGTAGCCGACGCGGCCTAGCCGCATCGGGCGGCCCGCGTAGGGGAAGACATATTGCAGGGGCGACGCGGGGCTCAGCTCGTCGTAGATCGCGTCGGTGTCGGCGACGTAGACCTCTTCGAACTTGGCGGGCCCTTTGCCGCTATTGCGGCGGATCACGGTTTTGCCGAGCCGGTCGCGGATCATGTCCACCGTGCACTTGTCGCGGCAGCCGAACAGCTGCACACAGCTCGCCGAAAGAATCTCCGCCGCGCCTTGTTCGTCGCAGAGCTGCACGAGCTGCCCGTACGACTGGGCGTAGAGCCAGACGGTGACCTTGCGGTCGCGGAGGATGTTCATCGAGCTGCGAAGCAGATTGACCTGTTCTTCGCCCCATGCCGGGACCTCGTCCGCTAGCAGCAGCACACGCTTCTTGGGCGGCTCGCGGCGCTGTTGGAACATCAGCACCGAGAGTTCCAAGAGCATCCGCAAGAACGCCTGCGATGACTTGTCGCCGCGCACCGGCGTCACAAAGACGCTCAGCGGCGGGCCGCCGGCGCCAAGTTCTTCGAGGCTGAAGTCCGAGGGGCCGCTGAGCATCTCGCGCACCCGCTTGTCGCCGAGCATCCAACGCGTGCGGGTGCCGATCGTGCTCATCAAAGGCCCGAGCGTTTTTTCGCCGAGGTTGTAGAGTTCGGCCCCTTGGGCCGCGATAAAGCCGCCCAGGTGCGGGTTGTGCATCATTTCCAAGAACAGCCGCTCTTGGAGCTTGGGGTTCGATTTGCCCGTCGCCGGGTCGATCCCCATCAGCCGTTCGGTGGCGCGCACCAGCGTCTGGTCACGCGGGTCGGGCTCGGTCGTTCGGACGTGGCCGGCGACCGCGGCGAATGCGCCTTGGGGGGCGAGTTGCCAGTACGGGTCGGCCGTCGCCGTCTTCTTCTGTTCGGGGAACAGGCCGCGCGCGATCGCCATCAGCCGCGCCTGCGCGCCGGCCTCGGTGACATCGACCTCGTTGAGGAACGTGTAGCGTGAGGCGGGATAAGCGGTTGAGCCGCCCAGATCGACGTTCATCACCCGCCCTCCCGCGAGGTGGTAACGCGCCTGCGTAATGCCTCGCGGGTCAGCCCCCAGGCGGCGTCCCCAACGACGCACCAGCCTCAAGTCATCCCACAGCGTCGGGTCGCAGCGGCGCCCGAGCGCCAGGTCGCAGAGGTCGTTTTTCTCGGAGATGGCCAGCAGGTCGTCCGGCCAGCCAATCAACTGGTGAGCGGCCGAGGCGGCCAGCTTGCCGGAACCCGTGCAAGCGATCGTCGTGTAGTGGTGCCCCGGAACGTGGACCGCTGCGCCGCGGAGCCCGTGCTCGGGGAGCGTCTGACCGATCAGCGGCGTGTCGTGGAGATGGCCTTGGGGTTTTTTCATGAGGATTGCTCAGGGTTCGAGAGGGTTTCACCAAGCCACCGAGCGGCGTAAGCGTCGGACGCGGCGGAACGCCAGAACGGGTCGGCCGTCTAGCGAACTCACGGCAGTTTCTTCGGGAGGGGTCGTGTGTGACGTTTCAGTTCGACCGAGGACATCCATTCGCCAGCGGCGCCGTAACCGGTGGCGAACCAGCGACGGAACCACCGCGATAGCCGCAGGCGTTCGTGCAACCAGACGACTAGCGGCGGGACCGCGGCGATCGTGTACGACGGCGCCGGCTGTGATCGGCAGTCGAAAAGTGCAGCGCCCGGCGGGCCCCGGTGGCGCCCGAATTGTGCAGCGCGCAGCTGTGCCGAGTGAGCCGTTAGCAGGAAGCTGAGAGGCCGTGGGGCGGGGGCGAAGCCCC
>NZ_SJPR01000003.1:0-355395 GCF_007859955.1 Botrimarina colliarenosi | reverse complement strand
TGATTCGTCCGGAGATCCGCTACGACTGGACCGCCAGCGACGCCGCCGCCAACAACGTCGGCTTCGCCAACGCCGAAGAGTTCAACAGCGCCAAGTTCGGCATGGACGTGATCTTCACCTTCTGATCACCGACACGCTTAGCTGACAGCTGAAAGCTATCGACCGCGGGTCGCCCAAGTGGCGGCCCGCGGTTTTTTTGTTTGGCGACGTCGCGATGATGAGCCCCGACCTTCTGGGAGCCGAACCTCGGCCCGCCACGCGGCTCGGCCGCTCCCTGACGGCCGCGGCTCGTTAGCGCTACGATAGGGTCTGCCGCGAGAGATGCTTCCTCCCCCGACAGGCGTGACACGATGTCCGATACTCCCCCCGCTCACCCCGGCCCGCTTGAGTCGTTCGAGCGCCGCGTGCTCGGTGTCCTGGTCGAGAAGGCCAAGACGACCCCCGACGCCTACCCGCTGTCGGCTAAGGCCCTGCTTACGGGCTGCAACCAGAAGAACAACCGCTTCCCGCAGATGGCCCTCGACGAGGACCAGGTCGAGCGCGCAACCGACACGCTGCGGCAGAAGGGGGCGCTGACCGTCGTCCAGGGCGACTCGCGCGTCGAGCGTTATCGCCACCGCTTGTACGAGTGGCTTGGCGTCGAGAAAGCCGAGCTGGCGGTTGTCGCCGAACTGCTGCTGCGGGGCGCTCAAACGGTCGGCGACCTGCGGGGCCGAGCCGCCCGGATGGAGCCGATCGCCGGCCTCTCGGAGCTGATGCCGATTGTCGATGCGTTGGTGTCGCGAGGCTTGGTGGAGTATCTGAGCCCGCCGGGACGCGGGGCGATCGTCTCGCACACCTTCTACACGCCGAGCGAACGGGACCGCGTCTGCCGCGACCTGGGCGTCGGCGGTGGGCCGCCGTCCTCGGGCCACGCTCCTCCCCCACCCCCGCCTGCACCTCGGGCCGGCGGACCGCCGCCTCCCCCCCCGCCACCACCGCCACCCGGCCGCGATTTTGCGTCCGACCTCGCCGAATTGCGGGAAGAACTCACCACCCAGATTGACGAACTACGAGACGAGGTCGAGCGCCTTCGACAGCGGGTCGAAGGCTAGTGAAGCCCAGCAGGAAGCCGACCGGCGGACGGGGTCGGAACCTCGCAGCGGCGCCGCCGGGTGGTTAGGTTCCAACAAATGCCAACCCGCGACGCCGCCCCGCCGACGCCCCCGCACCGCGCCGAAGCGACGGCCCGGTGGGTGCGCCGTTGGCTCGTCGGGCTCTTGGCGGCGAGCTACGTGCTGGCCGCCGCCGCTCCGGCGGCCGGCGTCTGGATGGCGGGCCTCGGCGCCGACGCCGCGGGCGATCCGACCGCGATGCGGTTCTCGCTGGTGATGGTCGGCGTGCTGCTGGTGTGCGGCGCGATGGCGGTCGATGTGGTCAAGCTCCGTGAGCTGCCAGAGCGGCCATTGAGCCTGCTGATCGCCCTGGCGGGCGTCTGGGGCCCGCCGCTGGTTGTCGTCGGCCTGTGGGGCGTGCTGGCCCCGGCGTGGCTCACCGCGGGGGACGCGGCCGCCCTAGCGGTAGGGCTCGCTCTGGCGGGGGCGATGCCCGTCGCCAACTCGGCGGTCGCCTGGACGCACCAGTCGGGCGGCAGCCTCGTCTGGGCCCTCGGGCTGGTCGTGCTCTCGATCTGCCTCTGCCCGTGGGTGACGCCCGCGCTGCTGAGGCTGATGGGTCTCACGCTCACAGGTTCGAGCGCCGCCGCGGCGGACCTGCTCGTATCGCGGTTCACCGGCGCGATCTTCCTCGTCTGGGTGCTCGGGCCGACACTGCTGGGCTTCGCCATCCGGGCCGTCGCCGGGGCGCGGCGAGTGGCGGCGATCACCCCCTGGCTGACGATCGTTTCGGCCGTCTCACTGCTGCTCTTGAACTACGCCAACGCCGCGACGGCCTTGCCGAAGGTCTTCGCCGAATCGCATTGGGCCCTGCTGGCGACGACGGTGATCGCGGCCGCGACCCTCCCGCTCGCGGGGGCGCTCCCCGCGTGGCCTGCCTCCGCCCTGGCGGGCGTCTCGCGGCGGGGACGGATCGCCTGGGCCTACTCGCTGGGGATGAAAAACACCGGCTTGGCGCTCGGCTTGGCGGGGGCGACCCTCGGCGACCAGCCGGTCGCGGTGCTGGCGATCCTCGCCGTGACGCTAACGCAGCACATGGTTGCCGGGGGCGTCCACGCCTGGGTGGCGCGTTCCGCCGAGTAGGCCCGCGGCGTGGGGTTGTCACCGCACCGGGGTCTGAACAATCACCACCCACGGGCCGCGGGGATCGACGCCGAGCGTCTTCGGGGCAACCGCCGCAACGGCGCCGAGGTATCGCAACCCGGGCCGCCCCAAGATGTCGGGGTACTCGCCCAAGAGCGTCCCCTTCGTCGAACTCCGCCGTCTAGCGATCGCGGCGAGCAACTCGTCGCTGAGCCGCAGCGGCGCGCCGGCGCGGCTGTACGACGAGAGCTCACGGTGGTGCAGCACAAGCCCCTTGTACAGGTCGGTTTGCAGATAGTCGGCCCCCGTGTCGGCAAGCAAGATCTCGGACCCGCCCGCCGCCTCGAGCTCGCTAAATTCGGCGAAGTCACCTAGCGAGATCGACATCGCTAACACGCCCAACACCGGCGGACGACCTCCGGCACGGACGACGCCGTAGATCGGGACCGAGAACGCGACCTTCAGCTCGCCCTGCGCCGACGTGCTTTCGTAGACGGCCGAACGGTGCGGGCTGCGGAGTGGGTCGGCCGTATCGACGTCGTCCGGCAGGTTGTGCCCCTGGCCGTGGAAATAATCGCGGCTGGCGTAATCGTGTCCCATTGAGGTCGGTGAGTACGGCGCCCGGGCGACCTGCACCCCTTTGTCGTCGGTGACGAACCAACTGCTCGAGCGGAAGCCGAGCATCGCGTCGCCGTTGCTCCGTTGATCGATGATCCACTTCTGGAGCGGATGATTGCGGTCGCCCAATTCGGGAGCATCAACGTCTGAGTCGCTTGGGGGGCGCGGCGCCAGCCACTGCTGCAACAGGGCGTCTTCCGCGGCGGCCTCAAGGCGGTGGATACGCCGGTCGATCGCCGTCGCCAGGTCGCGTGCGGTGAGGCCCGCGACCGATTCGAGTCTTTCGGCAACCTGCGAAGGGTCGGCGCCGAGCTTCCACCACCAGACGGCCACCACCGCCGCGCAGGCCGCGGCCGTTACCGCCGCGACCAGCAGCCAGCCGAACCGCCGGGCGGGCGTCCCTAGCGCCGCGCTGCTCAAGAGGCTCCGTCCGCTGCGACCGGTTGGGGCGTCGGTTTCGAGAGAGGCCCGATTGGGACGGGTCTCGTCGCGAGCGAGCCGGGCCAGGGCGCCCCCCAGCCGCAGCCGTGTGACCCGCTCCGCCAGCCGGTTGCCGACCGCCATTGGGGCGAGCGCGTCCGCGACTTCCAGCGGCGACTGCGGCCGCTCCGCCGGGTCTTTGGCGAGCATCCGCTGCACCAACGCCGTCAACTCCCGTGGCGCCCCACACGCCGGCCGCAGCGGCGGGATCGGCGCCGTCGAGTGCGCCCGCTCTGGCTTGAGGTCGGACTGGGCGTACGGCGGTTCACCCATGAGCAGGCAATAGAGCGTGCAGCCCAGGCTATAGATGTCCGCGCGGATATCGACCGAGGTCGTCCGCCATTGCTCGGGGGGCATGTAGTAGCCGGTCCCCATGCCGCCGCGGTCGAAGCGGGTCAGGCGTTCCTCATCGCCCCCCACCAGCAAGGCGAGGCCGAGGTCGAGCAGCTTCACGACGGGCAGCTTGGCTGCGCTCGCGCTGCGGAAGCTGCCGCTGTCGGCCCCACCGGCGGGCAGGTGAGGATTGCTGGCCAGTGTCACCATCAGGTTCGACGGTTTCACGTCGCGGTGGACGAGCCCCTGCTCCTCCAGATGCGCCAGCCCGAGGGCCGCTTGCCGGGCGATCTCGCACGCGTCCGCCACCGGCAGAGGGCCTTCCGCCTCGAGCAACGCGTCGACGCCCAGACCGTCGACGTACTCCATCACCAAGTAGTGTTCTTCATCGTCGGGATTCGACGAGTCGATCGCCACCACGAGGTTCGGGTGCTCCAGCGCCCCGGTAGCACGGATCTCTTGGTAGAACCGCCGGACGACCGCTTCGCCCCCCGCTTCGACCAGGTCGGGGCGGATGATCTTCACGGCCCGCGGGCGGTCAAACTGGGCGTGCCGCGCCTTGTAGACGTTCCCCATCCCGCCGGCGCCGAGCAGTTCTTGCAGCTCGTAGTTGCCGACGCGGCGCGGTCGTACTGCCGTGCCAGAGACGCCGGAGGCCCTTTGGGTCTCGCCCCCGTCCGACTGGGCGACGTACTCCGTCAGCCCCATCGTCCGCGGCAATACGCTCCATTCGCGCTGCGCCGCATCGGACGGGTTACGCCGTGGCGGCGCGGGGCGGCGGCCCGGGTAGAGGATCTCGTAGAGCTCGGCGGCGCCGATTCCCCGCAGCTCGTGCGGGCCGTGGGAATGGAGCCAGACACCATCGAGGACGCCGTCTTCGATCAGCGAGGCGGTGGTCCGGGAGACCAGGATCTGGCTCCCCTGGGCGTGGTCCGCCAGCCTCGCGGCGTAGTCGACGGCGCGGCCCACGAAGTTGTCGGGATCGGCGGGGTCGGGCTGCGGCGCGCCGGCGTGCATGCCGATCCGCACCTCGGCGGGTGGCCCCCCCTCGGTAGCGGCGATCGGCGTCTCGCGGTGCAGCCGCATCACCTCAATCGCCCACAGCGTGGCCCGGGCCGTGTCTGGAAAGACCAGGAAATGCCCGTCGCCCGCTGTCGAGACGACACGCCCGTCGGCGGCGGCGAGCCCCGCCTCGATCCGTTCGCGGTGCGGCTGCAGCACCCGCTCGACGTAGGCCACGTCGCGCGAAGCGGCGTCGACGCCCGGCATGCGCTGCTTGAGCGCCACGGAGCCCACCAGGTCGGTGAAGACAAACGTGGTGAGCTGGGCCATCGGCAGCGGTGCGTCAAGCGGAAGGAGTTAGACCAGCGGGTATCGTACGCGATTCAAGCGACAGATAAACGCCAAGCGGCGGCAGAGTTGGTGAGCGGCACGGCGTTAGCCGCCGGTGAATCGCCGAGGGGGCTACCGGCGGCTAGCGCCGTGCCGCTCACAAGAAGGGTCGCTCCCAGTCCCTCGGGGGTGGAAGCTCGAGCTCGATTGCTCGCCCTGCCGCTAACCATCAACGAGAATCTGGCCATCAACGAGAATCTGGCCGTCAACGAGAATCTGGCCGTCAAGTTCCGGGGAAGAACCCGAAAAAACAAGGGCTGGCGACGCTCGAAGCGTCGCCAGCCCGTGGGTTAACTCGATTTGAACGGCGTCGTGCGCCGCGTTGGTTACTGGTACAGAGAGGGTAACACTCCTGCTCGGGGTTGATTTGATTTCGCGGGATGCGTGCGGCGAGTCCGCAGCGTCGTTTCAGCCCCGATCAACCTGCGCCGCGCTTCGGCTCTGAGCGAGCGGCCGCCATCCTCGTGTTGATCTTGTCAGATCGAGAGGGCGTCGCGACGGCCCTGGTGGGTCGCCGGACAGGCAAGCACGCCTCGGTTAAGGTCGCGGTTGATCGGGCGCCTCGCGGCGCTGTCGGTCGCCGTCACGCCCGGGTCTTCAGGCGGCGCTGGCCCAATCTCTCGGACGCTGGCCGCAGGAACACGGACGAAACAAACGAACGAGCGGTTGGATCCTCCTAGACGGATGTTGCGGAAACGTGGCGGGCCACCGAACCGGCGCCCGCCCCACTCTGCTACGCGTCTCTTGTCGAGTCAGTTCCACTCCCTCAGGAGATTCGCCTCGCCGGCGGCTCACAGGCCCCGGCGAGATTCGGGAGGCGAGCTGGCCAGCCCTCACCTCAGGTCGTCTCGACGAGTGTTGTGTTACCCCTTCGAGCCAAGGCGAGTCAAAGCTATTTGGTCGAAAAAGGCGCCACGCTTCGGGATTTCCAGGACGCCCGATCGGCGTGCAACGGTCGGCTAAATCGTGCGGTTTTCGGCCGCCGGAATAGCCCCGGGGACCTCGTACGAACCGTTACCAGCCGCACAACCGCCGCCCCGCAGCCCCCCAAAACGTACGATCGCACCAGGCCGACCGCGTCGGCCTCGATTCGCCTCGCTAAACGCTCGCCGGATCGCCGGCAGCTCGGTTAACCTGGGGTTTGTAGGAAGAGTGCGCCGCCCTCACCCCCCTGCCGCAGACCTTCCGGCGCTCACCTTCCGCCCCCGCCCCTTCGTCACGGTGCTCCCCCTCTCGGAGCTTTCTGGAATATGAACTCGTTGCGTACGCTCCTGACCCCCCTCGCTCTGCTGCTCGTGACGGCTAGCCCCTTGCTGGCTGCGAAGATCGACCTGCGTCTGGACGTCACCTATGCGGGCGCCGTCCCCAGCGCCGGTGGGACTTGGAAGCTGTTCGCGAAGACCGACGAGGTCGGCCTTTTCTCGCTCGGCACGACGCTACTGGGCGTCAACGCCGCGATCACCCCCGAGTTGCCCCGCGGCCGCGTTAACGGCAGCGCCAGCGACAACGCAGGCTTCGCAACGTTCAGCAATAAGTCGATCGGCGCAACGCAAGAGCTCTACCTCGCGCAGCAGGTCGCGCCGATGAGCGCCGCGCAGCAAGGTGTTTTCTACGGCGTCGGGACGCTCGACAACGGATCGCCCAACTACCCAGGCCGACAAGCGGGCACTTCGTCACTCGGACCCAACATCACGTCGCTCACCGCCGTACAGTCCGTCCCCTGGGCCCTTGCGGACCCGCTCTGGGCGACCGGCGTCACGGTCGCGAGCGGCACGTTTGCCGTCGGCGCCACGCCCCGCTTCTCGGCGTCGGCTGGCGATCTCGAGGGATCGCTGCTCACCAGCCTCGGCGGCCTCTCGGCGCCGGGCGACATCACGCTTGATGTCGCCTTCACGACGCTGGTTAGCACCAACCTCGACTTCGGCGTCGCGACCGGCGACTACAACGGGGACGGCCGCGTCAACGCCGCCGACTACACGTACTGGCGCGACCGCCTGAACCAGAATGTCACGCCGCTCACCAGCGCCGACGGCAACGGCGACGGCGTCATCAACGGCCTCGACTACACGGTCTGGACAACTCACTACGGCGACGTCGCCCCGGTGGGGATCGCCTTGGCCGTCCCCGAACCGGGCGCCCTGTTTTCGGCCGCCCTGGGCGGTCTGCTGCTAGCGGGCAAGCGTCTCTCGCATTGCGGTCGGCCGGGAAAAACGAAACATTCAGGCGGGATTGCTTGACAGTGCGGCCCGTCCTGAGGATATTCAATTCAGTTCGTGGGTCCGCCCGCGGCGACTCGTCACCGCGATCCCGCTAGATCGCATCGCTCCCATCGGCAACGGAAGGCTCCAGTCGAGCAACTCTCTGTCTCAGGCAAGTTTCTGTCGGCGGCACGGTGTTCTTCGACTCAGCGTTTCGGTCTTGCCAGCGTCGGCAGCCTGCAACAGCGGATCATCCGGGGGCAGTACGGCGAAAAAAAGCAGTACGGCGAAAAGCAGTACGGCGAAAAGCAGTACGGCGAAAGACGCAGTACGGCGAAAGACCTGTGATTCAGCGGACTTCTGGCGTTTGGCCCCTTAAAAAAGCCGTCGCCCGAAAATGCAATTCGCAGCTATCGCGCAGAAAACCTACCAATTTTGCACAACAAGCTTGAAAGGGGTCGCATCGCCGAGTTGAATAGGGCCATAGCTTCCTACGGGAAGTAAAAGCTCTACCGACAAACGGGCGATCGCCTCCGGGCGACAATGCCTGACTCCCTGCGGGTCTGATTCCGCGGGAAGTTGCCCGGGCCGAGCACGACACCAAACGATCCGACACAACTCAAACGGCTAAGCGGCACGGACGAGTCTTGAAGCCGCTCCCATGGCTCCGCACGCTAAGTGCACCGCCTCGGGAGTTGCGAGAGAGCGAAGCAGCAAGAAGCTGCGATAGCGACCTGGCGACGGCTCGACTCGATGGACGGCTCGCCGCTGATTTTTCAACTTTGTCGATTTTCCTTAGTTCGAGTTTTCCGCAGGGCGCCCGGCACCTTCCCGCTCGGCAACTCTGGTGAATCTCAATTCTCAAGTGGGTGGAGAGAAACGAATGTCCTGGAAGAGCATTGCTTGTGTAGCCGCACTCGGCGCCATGGCGGCGCCGGCCCTCGCGGTCCCCTCGATCGCCATTGTCGACCTCGGTGGCGGCGTCGGCCAGCTGCAGGTCATCACGACTTCAGCAGGTTCGCTCGGCGCTGAGCTTTCGCTGAGCCTCAGCGGCGCCACGCTGACTGGCGCCACGCTGAGCAGCGGGTCGATCTTCGACACCGCCAACCCCGGCGCCAACCCGCTGACTGGCACCGAAACGACTGGCATCCAGCTGTTCGACGCCAGCAGCCTGTTCGTTTCGTACGGCTCGAGTGTCGCTGCCGGAGCCGGCAACTACCCGCTCCTCGACTTCACCTTCACCGGTAACGGCACGGCGAGCTCGACGGGCGTGGTCGCTCAAAACGGCTTGCTCGGCTTGACGCTGAACGCCGGGCCGACGGCCATTTCGACCGGAAACATTTGGGACTTCGAGCCAGACGGTGACGTTGACATCATCGATTTCGGCAACTTCGCCGACGCCTTCAACAACGGCGCTCCGTTGCCCGGCACTGGCGGCTACGGCGATGGCGAGCCAGACGGTGACGTTGACATCATCGATTTCGGCAACTTCGCCGACGCCTTCAACGCGAGCCAGGGTGGAGCAACCGCCATTCCCGAACCCGCTACTATCCTGCTCGGCATGATCGGTTTTGCTTGCCTGAGCGTCCGTCGCTCCGCTTGAGACTGCTTGGGAATCATTGGTCGAATCGGCGCCTCGGTATCCCACCGAGGCGCCGGCTAGGCAAACAGTTACCACCGAGGTGAGTTGCTAATGCAGCACTGAGTTTGAGGTCAATAAGCACTTTAGATTCTAGTACCCGAGAGCTTTGTTTCGCTCAGATAGCAATCTCGGCATTTCCAAGCACTGAATACTCTTTTTGAACAAGCGAGTTTACACAATGCGTAATTTCATCCTTGCTGCTTTGCTCGTCATTTCTGCCTCCGCAGCCAGCGCTGGTACGATCAGCGCTAGTGCAGTCGATACCCCGGGCCTCTCCGGCTACCAGACGGTCACGTTCTCGTACGAAGAGGGCACAGGTGAGTCGTTCAGGGGCTTTGACGCGACGTTTGAAGGAGTGATCAACCAGATCAACCCCTTCACCCTGGGCACGGTGTTTACCGACAATAACGCGGTCATTCCGGCTGCGGGTGGCCTGGTTGCTCAGGACTCGCAGTTCCTGTTTGCGAGCTCGCAGATTCTGTCGATCGGTGCCCAAGAAGGCCCCGGTATCCTCAAGGCTGCCGTTTCGAACTTGGCGCCGCTTAACCTGCCAAACCCGGTCGCGTTCGCCCAGGTTGTGACCAACGCCCCGCTGACCACGACCGTTCGTGTCGCTCTCGACAACGGCACTGGTCTCGATGAGATCTACACCGGCACGGTTGACTTCTTTGTCAACGGCGGCACCGACCCGATGATCCCCGAGCCCTCGACCGCCATCCTCGCCGGTTTGGCTCTGGTTGGCTTCGCCGCTCGTCGGAACGGCTGAATTGGTTAACGACCACCCCTCGGGGTGGACTTGATAGCTGAAAACGCAAAAGAGGCCCGTGGGTTCGCCCACGGGCCTCTTTTCGTTTGGCGGTCGGCGGAGCGACCCATTTGTGAGCGGCACGGCGCTAGCCGCCGGTTGCCCACTCAGTGATTCACCGGCGGCTAGCGCCGTGCCGCTCACTACAAAACGACTCTGCCGGTTGCGTTGAGTCGGCGGGTCCGGGGCGAATCGGCGGGGACGCCGCGGCGCGAGCGACGATCCAGACGCAGAGAGACCGTCTGTCTGTAGCGGTGGCGCCGGCTATGCCAGCATGGCGCGCCGGCGGGCCCGGGACGGTTGATCTCGCCGGATCGAACGCCGCACAACGCCGATGGACCGCCCCCTCAAGCCCGCCGCCGTCGAAGCCCGCCGTCTGCTGACGCTGGGCTTGGTGGTCGTTGCGGCCGTGATGGTGTGCCGGGCCGGGTGGCTGGCTGTGCAACGTTGCGGCCCCTCCGTGGAACGCCCCGAGGCGGCTGTGGCGGCGATGCCGCCGACAGACGCAGGCCCTCCCGCCTCGCCATCGACCGGCGATTCGGGCCGGCTCTCGATGCAGGATTACGCGGCGATCGTTGGCCTTTGCCCGGCGTCGATCAATGACCTCCCCCCGGAGGTGCTGCCGCTCGAGGTGATCCGGCAGGCGGATGTTTCACCGTCGGCAACGGCGCCAACGAAGCTGCCGCCGCCGCACGCCCTCACGGCCGATCGCCAAGCCGCACCGCCCGTAGGACGGCTGACCGGCATCCGCCTCGCGTCACGCGGCACGACGTTGCCCCTGGCCGTCGATCAACGGTTGGCCCAAGCGGCGCCCCCCACCGATGGTTGGTTGGTGGCGCCCGACGCCTGGTTCTCGCCCGAGGACCTGGCTTCGCAGGAAGAGTCCGAGCCGGCGAATGCACCGCTAGATGAGGTCGATGAGCCGGAGGAATCAGTCGAGGCGCCAATCGAGGCGCCGATCCCGACCGAACCCGCCCCGACCGAAGCGACGCCACTAACCACAGCGGCGCCGCTGCCCACAGCGCCGATAGAGTCGGCCGTGCCGGATGATTCGTCACCCCAGCGCGAGACAGCCCCCGTTGGGTTGCCTGCCGGGACGCCCGAACGCCCGCTGCTGACCGAATCCGCCCCGGAGGGGCCGGCGGTCAATGAACGGTCCGACGAGGATTCGCAGCCATCGAGCCCGGCGGCGACCTTCCGGCCATCCGAATCGACGCCTTTGCCGGCCGAGACTCCCTACCCCGACACCAGTGATCCGACGCCTCCACCGGCGGTGCATCGTGGATTTGAAGTCGGCCCGGCCTTCTCCCCCCCAGGGGTCGCGGCAACGGATTCGGAGCCAATGCCGACGGAATCGATAACGGCGCGCAAACCCGAGGTAGCGGCCCCCGTCAACGAGCCCGCTTCGTCCGGAGCGTCCCAACCCGAGATCGAAGGTCCGGCCTGGAGCGGCCCGTTCGACGCGGTTGTTCCCGCCGAGGAACCATCGACGTCGCAGGACGCCCCCCCGGCAGCGGCATCGGTTGAAGCGCCACCGGTGGAAGCGCCGCCGGAAAGCCGCGTCCGAGACGGGTTTGAAGCGTCCCCGCCGCCGGCAGGCGTCCCCGTGGATCCTTCGGCGGCGGACCGGCGGGTGACCAAAGAGCGGACGGAAGCGGGTTCCGAAATGGTTCCGAGTCCACCGCCAATCGCGAAGCCAGCCAGCCCGGTGGCCCCGTCGTCCGAAGCCCCCCGGACCGAGGCGCTGTCGCGTCCGGCGCCCGCCGCGGCTAAACCGCTATTCGAGGCCCCAACCGCCCCGGCGCCGTCGCCCCATGCCGGCGGCGCCAAAGCGGCCGCCGAGGCGAAGCAGGCGGCGGGCGGCAAGAGCGCCGACGAATCGCACAGCGAGCTGTTCGCCAAGCACAACTACCCCTCCGCCCTGCAGTGTGCGGAGTGCCACCAGCGGGCCTACGACGAGTGGAGCGTGTCGAGCCACGCCTATGCGTACGTCTCGCCGATGTTCCATAAGTTCGAGCAGACGATCGCCAACCTCAGCAATGGCACGGTCGGCCACTTCTGCACGCGCTGCCACTCGCCGGTAGCGACCGCGATGTACGAACCCCGCAGCGTGCCGCTGGGGCACATCGCCGAGAGCGCCCGCGAAGGGGTCACCTGCATCGCCTGCCACCGCGTTAACCAGCGGTGGGGCAAGAGCAACGGCGAACGCCGTATCGTGCCGGGCGACATTCACGCCCCGATCTACGGCGGTTTGGGTGGCGACGGCGTCGCCGAGGTGGTCGCCAAGGCGAAGGAATACAAGGTCAAGACGTCGCCTGATCAGAAGGGCCCCGGCGTGGCGATCCACAACGAGGGGCGGTTCTTCGACCAACTCACCGTCGCCGAGGCGTGCACGAGCTGCCACCAAGTGGCGGTTCACCCGGGCATCAAGCTCGAGGTGGTGTGGGAACAGTACCGGGCGTCGCCGGCGTGCAAGAAGGGCGTCACCTGCCAGGATTGCCACATGGGGCGCGTCCCCGGTGTGGCGGCGGGCTACAACCTCGGCCCTGTGGCGGAAATCAACGGCAAGGCGGTCAACAGCCAGCGTCGGCAGCACAGCCACATCTTCTACGGGCCGGGCTACTCGATCGCGCACCCGGGGGTCTTCCCCCAGCATAAGGACGCCAAGAAATGGAAGTTCGACGAATGGCTGCTGTACGACTGGCGCGCGGGCTGGGGAACGGATGAGTTCGAGGAACGGCTTGAGAAGCTCGAGGACGACGGCGTCGACACCACGAAGTGGTTCCCCGCCGTCTGGGCCGATCCCGACGACCGCTACGACGCCCGCGAGGTGATCGACGACAACCTCGATCGCCTGAAAAAGAAGCGCCGGTACCGCGAGCTCGTGATGGAGAACGGCTCGAAGGTCGACGGCCCTTTCTTCCGCGAGCCGCCCGCCGCGGGCCGTGACCTCGTCTTCGACTACGTCGTGACCAACCTCAACGAGGGGCACAACCTGCCGACCGCCTCGCTCGGCGCCCAGCCGCAGTTGTGGGCGAACGTCGTGCTGATCGGCCCCGACGGACGCCGCCTGTGGGAGACCGGCTACACCGACTCGAACGGCGACCTGTGCGACATCCACTCGGTCGACGTGCGGCACGGGCGGGCCCCGTTCGACAAGCAGCTGTTCAATCTACAAACGATGTTCCTGATCACCGGCGCCACGGGGACCGACCGCGAGTTCTACCTGCCGGTGAACCTCGACTTCGACCAGGTCGCGCAGCTCCGCCCCGGCGCGCAGCCGATCAGCGTGCTCAATCACCCGCCGTTCATCCGCATGGAAAGCCGTTCGCTGGCCGCGTTGGGACGCAAGAAAGTGAAGTACACCGTGCCGGCGGAGCTGTTGCGGCAGCCGGGCCGGTATCGCCTCAGCTTCCGCCTACGGAATCGGACCGAGCCGATGTACTTCATGCGGCTCTGCGAATCGACGCCTGAGATGCTGCGGGCGATGACCGAAGGAACGCTCGACATCCACCCGCAAAGCGTCGAGTTCGACGTGTACTGAGCAACGATTGATGGCGAGGCGGGCGACGCGAGTCGTCGGAGGGGACCACGGATAACACCGATCAACACGGATGAGTAAGAGTCCCCCCCTCCCCCTCAAAGGGGCGGGGAATTTGATAAAAGGCATGAATCGACTCGCGTTTGCCGCCGCCCTCACGCTCTGCCTCTTTGGGGCAGCGGGCGGCGCGTGCGCCGAGGGGTTGTTCGCTCCGCCGACTAACGTCGACGGCTCGCCTGAACCGCTGCGTGTCGCCTGGAGCTGTGGGGTTTCTTCGCCGGGGCAGCCGGTGGTGGGACGCTTCGGGCTTTTCGCGCCGCCGCCGCTCGCCGCGACCGAGTTGCCGACCGAGGCCTACGCCTGCCCGGCGCCCACAAGCGACGCCGAGGGAAAAGGCTCCGAGAAGAAAGCGAAGGAGCCGGTGATCCCTCAAGTCGAGTGCCACCCCCACTGCGTTGACCCCTACGCGTGCGAGACCCCGCTCGACACGGGGGATTTTAGCGCGGACGCGTTCTTCGCCCCCTACGACGCCTGCGGCGAACTCGGCGTCTACAACAACAAGCAAGAGATCCCGACCCAGCGACCCCTCATCGAGTGGGGTCAACCCTTCTACGGGCCGGGCCCCACGCCGATCGCTAGCGAAGCGTTGGGTCCGACCAACCTCGTCATCCCGAAGTTCTACGTCTACGGCGACTACCGCGTCGGCCTGGCGCAGAACGACCTGGTTGGGCAGGAACAGACGGTGCTCGCCCACCGGCTGAACCTGGAGCTCGACTACTGGATCACCTCGACCGAGCGGGTCCACGGCTTCCTCGGGCCGTTCCAGCGGAACGCCCAATTCATGCGGGTTGTTGACGGCGATTTCATCACCGAGCTCGACTTCTTCCAGGCCGAGACCGACACGCTGTTCTTCGAGGGCGATCTTGGTCAGATGCTCGGCGGCATCGAGAGTCGCTACGCGTCGTTCGATCTGCCCGTCACGTTCGGACTGGTGCCGCTCATCTTCCAGAACGGCATCTGGGCGCAAGACGCGCTCGTCGGCGGCGCGTTCACCCTGCCCGCGAAGAACAGCCCGTGGCTCGATTGGTCGAACTTCGACGTCACGTTCTTCGGCGGTTTCGACCGGATCTCGTCGGGCGCGCTCGACTTTGACGAAGACGCCGGCGCGATCCTCGGCGCCACGACCTTCGTCGAGACACGGGGCGGTTACTTCGAAGTCGGTTACGGCTATGTCGACGACCAAGACGGCGGCGGCCGCAGCTACCACAACCTGGGCGTCAGCTACACGCGTCGCTACGCCAACCTCGTGTCGAACTCGGTGCGGGCGATCTTCAACGCCGGGCAAGACGCGAATGGCGGCCGCCAGACGGCCGACGGCGTGCTCCTGCTCTGCGAGAACACGTTTCTCACCGAGAACCCCTACAACGTGCTGCCGTACGTCAACTTCTTCGCCGGCTTCGACCGCCCCCAGCCGCTGGCGCGGGCCGGGGTGTTCGGCGGCGTGCTGTTCAACACGGGCATCCTCTTTCAGAGCGACCAGCTCACCGGCTATCCGACGCTCGACGCGACGGGCAACAACACCTACGGCGCCGCCGTGGGTGTCGATTTGCTGTCGCCCGCCTTCAGCCAGCAGCTCATCATCGAGGCGGCCGCGGTCAAGACGATGGGCGCCGTGGGAGACCGCGTGGCGGCTGGGGACCAGGTTGGCGTCGGCGTCCGCTGGCAGAAGAAGCTCTCGACCGCCACGCTAATCCGCGCCGACGCGATGGTCGGGCTGCTCGACAACTCCGACGACGTGAGCGGAGCGCGCGTCGAGTACCGGTGGAAGTTCTAGTGCGGATCGGCATCTAAACCAGGGCCGCCCGAGGCTAGCGCCGATGGCTCAAGTAGGGGGCGCCTTTTAGCCGCAGGCGCTAGCCTCGGGCAGCGCTACGACACTACGGCCTCACCCTGAGCGGCGTCTCGACGTGGTAGTTGTGGCACTGCGTGCAGCTGTCGCCCGCGGCGTGCGGCTTGTGGCACGACGCACAGGCCGCCGTTGATAGCGCGGCGAACTCGCTCGCCGGACGCGCTGGGTCGAAACCTGCGTACGCCCGGGACGGGTCGGCGGTGGCGTCGATGCGGTGGCAGTGCGTGCAGTCGGCGAGTTCTGGCTGTACCAAGTGCGGGCGGTGTGAAAAGCGGGTGAAGCCGCGTGGCTCGTCGAGCCGCTCGCGGCCCCGCCAGTTGACCGCGAAGCCGGCCGGCGTTTGGTCGATGCTGTGACAGTCGAAGCAAGCGCCCGGCGCGCCCGGCCGGCGGAACTCGGCGAGACACGCTTCCCGCAGTGCTGTGTACTGGTCCGGCAACGCGACGATCGCATCGAGCCAAGCCCGCACCAACTCGTCGTCGTGCCCGGTGGGTCGATAGCGGAGCGTGAGCTGTTGGTCATCGACCGACCAACCGCCGCCGGTGCGCCGGTCTTCGACCGCGTCGAACTCCTCGGGGGGAGCCGCGGCGCCGAGCCACGTCCCTTGAATGCGGTCCACGAGTTCGATCGGGAGCCGCCCGACGTAGTCGGCTTCCGCCTTGACCTTGTGTCCCAGCAGCGTTCGCAGGCGGTACGCGATTGCGCCGTGGCCTTCTTCTTGCAGATCGCTAAGCAAGCGCTTAAGCGAGTCGATGACGGTCTTGGCGGCGGCAAGCTGCTCGGCGTCCTCGGATTCAACGTCGAAGAACGAGAAATCGGCGCCGAGCGTCTGCATCGCCTGGTGGGCGGCCGGATCGGCCGCGAGCAGCAGCTTGGTGAAGGCCGGCAGCTCGCCGTCGAAGTCGCCCTTCCCCTGCTCGGGCCATTCACCGGCATCGACGGCGGCGGGGTCGATTGTCGGCAGCGCCAGGAACGCCAAGCCGTCGCCAAAGCTCTTGCCGATATCGGCGTCGTGGCACTCGGCGCAGCTCTGGTGATAGTCGGGCCGCATCGTGAGGTCGCCCGTCGAGTCCTCAAGGTGGCACGACCGGCAATCGAACGACCGGCTCGCCTTCAAGTAATGCTGGCCGCTGTGCGAGGCGTGGTTGAATGCGATCCGCGTCCGCCGCGCTATGGGCCACGAGCCGAAGTCGGGGTGGTCGTCGGCGAAGCGGGTGTAGCGTTCGGAGTGGCAGGCTTGGCAACGGGTGTCGGTGATCGCGGTGAGGTCGTGCCCCGCTCCGTGGTGCTCTTGGTGACAGGCGGCGCAGGCGAGCGGGTCCGCCATCGACCGTCCGTGTGCCGGGGCGCCGAGAGCCATGCCGCTCACGAGCCCCGCCTCGGAGAACAACGCGCTCGGTTTGGCGGCCTGCGGCAGCGCTTCGGTAGGCAGGCCGTGCGCTAGCAAGGGCTCGCGTCCGTTGGCCGCCAGGTCTTGATGGCACTTCACGCAGAGCCCTGATTGGGTCGCGCCGTCGTGGGCGGCGCTGCTCCAGGCTGCCGCCACCCAGGCGGTCGGTCCCTCGTTGGCGCCCGGGTGACACGCCGCGCAGCGGTTGGACCAGTCGGCCCGCGCGATCACTTGTGCGTGGTGCGACGACAGCTCGCCCGGCGCCGCCAACTCGTTCCGCATCCCGGCGCCGAGCAGCATCAGCAGGGCGCCGGCGGCAAAGACCGCTGCGCCGCGTAGCCAACGGCGGCGAACCCGCCGCAGCGAGGGCTTCGGCCGGCACGTTTTCACAAGGCAGCAGGCGCCGTCGGGTGTGGGGCCGGACTCGCACTCGCCGCCGCGGCCTGGACTGCGGTTGCAGACCCAACGGTCGCCCGCCCGGATCGGCGCGCACTCCGCCAAACGGGGGCAACGCCCCGCACAGGTCGGCCCTACCGAACAGGGATCGCCCTGCGACTCCAGACCGCAGAGCCAGCGGTCGTGCGGGCGGTCGTATCCCGACGGGCTCATAACGTCGGCCCCCCGCGGAAGGCCAGCGCCATCACGCCATGCGCGGCGCCGACGACGAGCAGCGCCCAGGTCAGGCCGATGTGACCGAACAGCCACGCCTTCAGCACGCCTTGGCGGGCGGCGTGGAAATCCAGATCGTCCTTCCGTCGCACCAGCTGGAACAACCGCTCGGCGGCGGACCGCTCGGGCTCGGTGAGGAACCGATCGACCGACGTGAGTTCGTTGAAGAGGCGCCGACGGGCCGTTGTCGTCGGCCGTAGTGTGTATCGCAACGCCCGGGGCCGGCGGAAGAAGCCGTGCAGCCGGTCGGCGTAGAAGTCGGCGAGGGTCGTCGCCCCGGTGGCGTGGACCGCATCGACCACCACCGTCCGGGCGTCGCGCTGCACCGAACTCCGCAGCCGAGGGATCTGCTCAAAGATGAATTGCTCGCCGGTTCGGGCCAGTTGCTTCGGAATCGTCCGCGTCAGATAGAAACCAAGGACGCCACTGGCGAAAGCGCCCGCGTAGAGCAAGGCGAGCGAACCTTCGACGACGCCGCTGGGCCAACGCCCGCCGATGTGTGCGTAGAAGAGCGCCCCCGAAGCGATCGCGACCACCAAGTGGGCCTGCAGCCAACTGCGGCTCTTCCCGAGCGGCAGGCCCGGCAGCTTCTTCCGAAGCTGGTACGCCGCAAGAAAGACGACCGCCCCGTAGAGCACGTAACCCGTCGCGTAGGCGCTGCGGGCGAGACTCGCTTCGAGCTGGGTCACCCACAGGGCGCAGCCCACGACGGCGCCCGCCACGAGGGCGACGTTGCGCAGCCGGCGGCGGACCTGGACCTGGCGGTTAATGCTGGCTCCAAGCGGCGAGTTGCGTCGGCGTCGTTAGATCAATCCGCACCAGGGCGTCGTGCGGGCAGGCGTGCTGGCAAGCCGGTCCCGTCGGCTGGTCGGCGCACAGGTCGCACTTCGTCGCCCGCAACAACGGCTGGCCGGTCGCCTGGTCAATGACGATGGCGCCCGTTGGCTCGCGGATCTCCACCATCTTGATAGCGCTATAGGGACAGCTGTTCGCACACGTCGAGCAGCCGACGCAGGTGTTGTCGTTGATCCGCACGACGCCGGTCTCTTCGTCACGATGGATCGCCCCGGTGGGGCAGCCAATCATGCAGACCGGGTCGACACAGTGCATGCACGCCTGGGCGAACTGCAATTGGTCGTGGAGTAACCCCTCGCGTGTGAAGCGGGGGTTGCCGTCGTGCGTCGCGGCGCAGGCCCGCAGGCAATCGTCGCAACGGGTGCAGCGATCGAGGTCGATCACCATCGATTGCGTGCCGTTCACCAGCCGTCGATCAACCAAGAAGTCGAGTGTCCGGGCCGGCGCGGCGCCGGGCGACGGCTGGTAGACCGCGTCGTCGTAGCGCGAGCGCTCGCGCCAGCGCAACCGCTGCGATTCGGGGACCGTTGGCGCCACTTCGGCAAGGAACACAGCGGGCGGGATCGCGATTGCGTCGAGTCGGCCCACGGCGCTAAGCGTCCGCCGCCAGACCGCCGGCTCGCCCCGCTCGGCGGCGAGGATCAGTTCTTCGACGCCCAGGGTCCGCCCTTTGCCGAGATACGCGATCGTGCGGCGTCCCTCCCCTAACTCGCTCGCCAACCGTCCCACCCCGCCACGCACCAGCAACACCGCGTCAACCGGCTCTCCTTCTTCGACGACGATCGGCTCGCGACGGAGCCGTTCCAAAGGGTCCGAGGCGGCGTCGAGCTTAGCCGTCTCGGACCAATCGAACGAGCCGTACGACGCGAACGTTACCGACTCCTTAACCCTTGCGAACGCAGCCTCGTCAAGCGCCGCCAGCAAGGGCGTGTTGCGTAGGTGTCCATCGAGATGGTTCTTGCGGTAGAGCTCGTCAACGTGCCGCCGCAACGCGGGTGTGGACTGCATCAGGTCGCGGAGGCCCTGCCAACGGATCTCGAGCAACACGCACGCGGTTTCGGCAAAGACGGTCGCCGTATGGGGTGAACGCGTAATCGCCGCCTGCTCACCAAACAGCTCGCCGGGGCCTAGCAGCGCCGTCCGGTTGGCGTCTAACACCGCCGGCAGGTCCTGCACGAAGACCCCCGCGCCGGGGTGCGTGGGCGAGAACGCCGCCGCCTTGGGGGCCCGCACCTCGGGCGCGCTGGGCCGCTGCAACAATTGTGCGATCGCCCGGGCGAGCTGCGCACCGCGTCGTTTTGGGGTGCGGCCCAGCGTCGCCGGGGGGAGGCTCTCGAGGGTGGCCCGCACCTGACCGTCGAGCACCAACAGCGCCGAGGAACCATAGTCCCCTTCTCTGACGACGATCTCGCCGGGCTGGTACTGCCGCACCCGGGTGTCGTTCCGCAAGATCTCACGCAGCGGCGTCGCCCGCGGGAACACGGCCGGGTCCATCGCCGCGAACGGCGGCACACCGAGCAGACGGTCCACCGTCCGTGACGTCATCGCCACGTCGAGTGGTTTGTCCCAGCGCTCGGGGCGTGGTCGGGCGACTTCTAGCATGCGGGGGAGGGAGGACGGTAGGTGGTTAGGTGGGTAGGAAAGGTTTCTTGTGGGAGGCGCCTCCCACAGGACGTTAGTTACTTGTAGGCGTTGGGGGGTGGCAGGAGGTCGTCAATCGCTGTGAGCCGGGCGCCGTCGGCGCGCTCGGCGAAGGCGTAGGCGGCGTCGCTGATCGCATCGGCGGCGGCGTTGATCGCCTCGGCGTTGCCAAGTTTCAATTCGAGCGTCGCCACCGCGTCGAGCGCCGGGGCGATGATCGGGTCGCTGAGCCGCCGCTGCACCTCCCAGAGCGTCTGCTTGCGGGTAGCGGCGCGGGCGGCGGCCGTCTTGGCGAACGTCCCTGCGGCCGTCGCCTTCGCCGTAGCGCGGAGGCTGTATTCCAGGTCGGTCATCAGCCCCACCACGTACATCACCCGTACGCGGGCGAGCGAGCTCGGCTCGTTGGTGGCGCCGTTCGATCGGACGAAGTTGTGCCGCACGCTCCCTTGCGACCAGGCGACCAAATCGAAGTCGCCGCTGCCGGCCGGGTGGCCGCCGACGTCAACCAGTTCTTGGTCGGGGGTCGTGTGGCAATCGAAACACTGCCGCGCGACGAGGTACAGGTTCGAGGGATTGTTCATCCCGGCCGCGATACTCGCCAACCGGCGTCGCTGGCGGGCGTCGGGCGTCTCGGTCTCGCGGGTCACGCCGGGGCCGTACTCGGCGTGGATCTCGACCCAGTCCCGGGCCGGCCCGTGGCACGACTCGCACGAGACGCCCGAGTCGATCCGGACCCGGCCCCGTGACTCACGCTCGGTGTAGTGGCAGCGGACACAGGTCGCATTGCGTTTGACGCTCCGCAGGCCGAGCCGGTCGGCGATTGCGTCCGCCTCGGGCCGGCGGTGGAGCGTGTCAACAGTCAGGGCGTGTGGCGTCTGCTCCCACTGCGCCACCTCGGCGGCGTGGCACTTCTTGCACGCATCGGACCCCAGAACCTTGGCGGGGTCGAACTCATGCTCGACCGGCGGCTGCGCGCGGACAAAGCCCGTCGCGAGTGCGATCGTCAGGAAGACAGAGATCCGAGTGAAATCCACGGGTTCCTTCCCGTTGGAGGAGCTGGTACGCGTTGCTGACGTTCGGTTGATTGAATCGGCGCCGTCGTGAAGCGTTTGCCTTGCGCGGGTTATATGAAGGCAAAGGCTTCGGGAGGCTAAGTCTCAATGACGACCTGCCCTTCGGGCAGGCTGATGCACGCTAAGCACTCGTCCGAGGACATGACAACGCCCGGCTGCCGCAGCGCGTTCACCTTGCCTTGCAGCACCCGGACGCGGCAGGCGCCGCAGTTGCCGGCTCGACAGCCCGACCCCACCGGCACACCCGCTGCCTCGGCCAGGTCGAGCAGCGACGCGTGGGCGCCGTCCCAGACGAGCGGCTCGCCGGTCGGCGAGAAACGCACTTGGCTGCCGAGCGCCTTCTCGAGGAGCGACGCGCCCGACTTTGTGTTGACACTCGCGGGTCCGAACGCCTCGTAGTGGATCGCCTCTTCGGGCACGCCCCAGTCGAGCAGTTCGGGGACGAGCGTCTGCATCATCCGCGACGGGCCGCAGAGGTAGAAATCGAAGTTGCTTGATGGCAACTGGCTCCGCAACAACTCCAGGGACACGTGCCCACGCGAGTGGTAATGCACGCCGAGCCGGTCGGCCTCCGCCGGACGCGAGTAGGCGTAGTGAGGCCGTACAAGCGGGTTCTGGTCGCTGATCGCGTTCACCGTGTCCGCAAACAGGTGGGACGCGCCGTCACGGAAGCCAAAGAAGGCGTAGGTCGGCGTCGTGAGTCGCGTGTGTTGCGCCGCCTCGAGCATCGACACCAGGGGCGTCACGCCTACCCCGGCGCCGATGAGCACCGCGGGCCGCGGTTGGCCAGGGTTATAGAAGAACGCCCCCTTCGGGGCTTCGCAGCGCAGCGTCATGCCGGGCCGCGCGTGGCGGTGGAGCCAGCTGCTCGCCACGCCTGCGGGTAGATCGGGCGCATCGGGCGGCGCGTCCTGTCGACGGACAGAGAGCCGGTAGTACTCGGGGCGGGGCCGGTCGGAGAGTGAGTAGCACCGCACGACCTCGTCGCCACCCGGGCCGGCGGGCAGCGCGATGGTCAGGTACTGGCCCGGCAAGAATCGCGGCAACGGACGCCCGGCGGGGTCGGTTAGGAACAGCGACTTCACGTCGGCGGTCTCGTCCACCACGGCCGAGACGCGTAGGTCGCGGCGTCCCTCCCAAGCGAGCTGGCGGGCGAGCCGCGCGCGGGCCGACTCGGCGGCGGCGTGCACCTCTCGGCGGAAAGCGACCGCATCGGCGTCGCTCTCGCGGCGGCGGCGGACACGCGACCGCCAAACCCCCACAGCGCCCAGCGCAGCCTGCCCCGTCACGGCGAGGCACATCGCCGCGCCGCTGTAGAACAGCAGCGGGTCGCCGGGGGCGGGCATAGCGAGGGGATCGGGCAAAGGACGGGCGTTAAGCTCCGTCTTGTAGCACCCTTACGTGGTTGCCAGCAACACGAGCGAGCCCCCGTGACGACTTGCCGCCAGCAGCGACTGCATTAACGGGGCGCAATCCCCGGCAACCGGCCCGCCATCTCAATCGCACCGGATGTCGCCGGCAGCTCGGCCAGGTCATCGGGGCGCCATGCTTGCACCAACCTCTGCGTTGGCAAGGGACGGAGGCCGGGCTGTTTGAGCAAGGCTTCCCCGTCGTGCTCGACCACTGCATGGGCGACGGCGCCGCTACGCCGTTCGCCGTCGATCTCGCCACAGCCGGCGACGATGACGAGCCCCTTCTCGTCGAGCTCGACGTCGCAAGCGAGCTGTGAGTAGTCGAACCACTCACTGGCTCCGGGTGTGGACCAACGCGTCTCTAGCGCCGCGAACGGCTCCATCGCCAGCCAACGGCACATGCCGTAAACCACCGGACGAGAGAGCCGACCGTCGCGCAGGTCGAGGCGTCCCGCCAGCCGCTCGATCCGTTCTCCGTTCCAGCTTAGGGGCTCAAGATCGACGACGCCGCGATTGGCGGTCAAACCCTCGAAACCAACGGCCGCTAGCGTCAGCTGGCCGGTGAACTCGCCAACGGTGGCGCCGCCGTCGAGCGGAACCGTCGCATGCACGGAGCCGCTAACCAAAGCGTCCCCGACTGGCAAGGCATTGAGCGGCGCACATGGGAACCAAGACGCCGCCACTCCCTGACCCGCCGTCTGGGCCTCAAGCCGGCAAACCCCGTCGACGATCTGGCAATCGAGGTGGGCGCCCTTTTCGCTCGCGACGCTCAGGCGGGCGTCGCCCAGAGTCGCCGCAACACCGTGGAAAGTAGGGGCGTGGTCAAGCGTCAGCGACGCGATCCGCCCTTCCGCCGTGAACCCCGATTCGAGCAAACGCAGCAGCCAAGCGTCCGCCGGTCGACGGACCGATACGGCCTGGGCGGCGAAGCGGACGCCATCGGCGCCGACCGTGACCCGCAGCGAGTCGCACGTCGCGAATTCGCGGCCCTCGATCGCCCGATCGGCGACCGTCACGTGCCGCAGCTCGTAAACGCCCGGCCGCGGCGTCGCCAATCGATCGCAAGTGATGCTGGCGCCGAGACGCTCACCAACAACCCGGAGCAAATCGTCGCCGTACCCGGGCCGCAGCCGCCCGCTGGTGTAGCTAGCAACCGCTAGCGTCGGCAGCACACAGCCGAGGACGAACAGCAGCCGACAAAGCCGGCGTTGTGTCTTTTCGAGAAGCATAGATCGAAGTGGGAAGTGCGAATTCGGAATTGGGAAACTGGGATAACAAGCCATTTGGCCCATTCCTTCCCACTTCCCACTTCCAACTTCCCACTTCGCGCTAACGCTGCCTTGCCATCTGGAGGAACAGTTCGTAGCGCGCCTTCATCTCATCGAGGCTGTCGCTACCGAACTTATCGACCAGGGCGGCGGCGATCTCGAACGCGACTACCGCTTCGACAATGATGCTCGCCGCGGGAACTGCGCAGACATCCGAGCGTTCGTAGCTCGCCACGTCCTCCTCCTTTGTCTGGAGGTTCACGCTTGCCAACGGCTTGGCCAGCGTGCTGATCGGTTTCTTAGCCGCCCGCACAATCAGGGGCTGGCCGTTGGTCATGCCCCCTTCGACGCCGCCGGCGTTGTTGGTGGGGCGGGTGAAACCAAGATTCGGCGTGTCGCGCTGCGTCGCGTCGTAATGGATCGGGTCGTGCACCTTCGAGCCGGGGCGGCGGGCCGCCTCGAACCCGAGGCCGATCTCCACGCCCTTGATCGCTTGCACCGCCATCACCGCCTGGGCCAGCCGCCCGTCGAGCTTGCGGTCCCACTGGGCGTGCGTCCCCAGGCCGATCGGCAAGCCATCGACACGCACCTCGACAACGCCGCCGAGCGTGTCGCCCGCCTTGCCGGTCGCCTTAATCAGCTCCTTGATCGCCGCGTCGCGCTCGGGATTGAGGGCGTAGATCTCGCTCTTGTCGCGGATCGCCCGCAGTTCGGCGACGGTCCCCTCGACCGGCTCGATCCGCTCACCGCCGAGTTCGACGACGTAGCCGATCGTCTCAATGCCGAACTCGGCCAGCAGCAGCTTCGCCAAGCCCCCCGCGGCGACGCGAACCGCGGTCTCCCGGGCGCTCGAACGTTCGAGGATCGGGCGGATCCCGCCGAGGTGCTTGATGCTGCCCGTGAGGTCGGCGTGGCCGGGCCGGGGCCGCGGCAGGTCCTCGAGCCTTTCGAGCTTGAAGTCCTTGTTGACGACTTCCAGGGCGATCGGCGAGCCGAGCGACACCCCGTGCCAGACGCCGGTGCGGACCTGGACCTTGTCGGTCTCGATGCGTTGCCGCCCACCGCGGCCGTAACCCCCCTGGCGTAGTTTGAGGTCCGCGTCGATGCCGGCCGTGTCGAGCGTGACGCCGGCGGGGAAACCATCGACCAGAGCGACCAAGGTCTGGCCGTGCGATTCACCGGCGGTCCAGTAGCGGAGCATCTTTGGAGGGACGGGGGGGCTAGGGACGGGGGACGAGGAGGGACAACCGTGGGGTAAGCCCTTTAGTTTAGTTGGCTGGCGTGGCGCCCGCCACGGGCAAGTTTGACGGGGGTGGGAGGAGGGCGGATACTCAAGAGGGCTCGTTTCCTGCAATCCCGTAAGGCGTTGAAGATGCTCTCAGACCCCGATGAGGCGATCGACGCCGTGATGAACCTGCCCGCAGACCGGCGTATCGAGATCGCCCACAGGCTGGTGCGGAGCGTTGTCGATGCCGAGCCGGAATCAGACACTCCACTGCTTTCGGACAATCAGGTCGCGGAGATTGAGCGCCGGCTCGCGGCGTTGAAAGCCGATCCTTCCATCGGGCTGTCTCACGAAGAAGTATGGCGCCAGCTCCGTGAGCGGCATGACGCGTAGGCTCGTCTACACGCCGGAGTCATTGATCGACATTGAATCGGCCCGCGATTGGTACGAAGGCGCGAGCGAAGGGCTAGGCGGCGCCTTCCTCGACCAACTCGAGGCTTGCGTCGAACTCGTCGCTCAATTCCCCGAAGCGTTCACGCGGCATCAAGGACCACTGCGTGTAGCGAATCTCCGGCGCTACCCTTATGTCGTCGTATACGAGTTCGATCGATCGGAGATCCGGATCGCGGCGGTGGTTCATACGGCCCGGGGCCCGTATTACTGGCAGGAACGGTTTGGTGAGTGAAATGGAAGCACCTGCGAAGCCGACCACTTGGCGGCTCACCATTGGCGGCCTGCTCGTGTTTACTGCCTTTGCCGCTTTTCTTGCTGTGCCGATCACGAAGCTCGGGCAAATCTATGTCGTTGTCCTGATCGTCTCTAGTCTGCTTCTATTGGTCGCCGCCATCTCTTTCCGATACGGGAGGACGTTCCCGGTCGTTCTGGCGAGTGTTCTGACCCCATTCGCCCCCTTGCTTGTCTTTCTCTTATCGCCCGTTCTCTTCCTGCAAGGGTTCCTCACCGGATTGACGAGTGTGCTCACAATCGGTTGGCGTCCCTACCCTGCGAGAAGACTTGCCGCCTGCGGACTGGCGATGCTACTGGCCTACAGCTACGGGTTCTTTGTCGCTTGGAAAGAAGGCTCCGCGATCTCCGCCATGAGGGAGAAGTATGCCCTTGTGTCTCTTGTTGATCGTTTGCCAAATCTGTCAACGGAGCCGATGGAGCTCCCACCGATTCAACTAACCCAACAGCAGGCGGCTGATTTGGCGATGGACGACAAGATCGCGGGGGGGAATACCCGGCGAAAATCGTCGCTCCAACGTTTGCATAGCGATCGTTATCTGGCGTTCACTCGGGCTCAAGGGTTCGGCGTGACGCGGTTGAACTATATCGATCCGGCTAGAATCGAAACCCAAACGGACGAATTGCTGCAAACCGCGGGGCGCAAGACACCCATTGACCTGTTTCTCACAAAAGCAGACGCCCCTCAAGGCTTACACCGACGGATGTTGCGATCCTTTCTGGACCCCGAACGCCTTGGATATGTGGAGAACAAACTCGCTACCTCCGGTTTCCTCGGTCACGCCATCGGACTTGATTCCGACGATTTCACAAGAGGGCAAGACCTGAAGTACTTGAGAATCGACCGTCTCGAACTAGTCGGCTTGCTGATGCACGACAAGCCGGTGGCTTACATCTCCACGCGTCTGCCCGACATGGAAGAACTGCGGAGCGTCCCAACACGCGACCTCGACGAGTTCGAGTCCGCCGCCCTCGAGAAGCTGTATGGGCAAGAGGATGTCGTTGTGGACGAGCAATTGGTGGATGGAAAAATGCACGCCAGGATGCTCGGCGCGGTGCGGGCGGGAAAGAGCTGCGCCGCGTGCCACGAGGTCCCCCACGGAACGCTCTTTGGCGCGTTCAGCTATGATTTGGCTTACAATGACGCCCCAGGAAGCGGGGAGCCAACCATGAGCGGAGAGCCCTAAGCGCCAGCGTCGGGAGTTGAATCGGCGGTTGAGCCAATCGTAGCGCGACTCCCGGCGCTGGCGCTTAGGGCTCCCGATTGATTGATGCGTGAGACTACTACTCCCCTTCGATCACGTCCATCAACCGTCGGCTCACCTCGCCCAGCAGCTCGTCGTCCGAGGGCTTCGTGCCGTCGTGGCGGTTGACGTAGAAGACGTCGACGACCTGGTCGAGCGATGTGGCGATCTTCGCGAAACGGATCACGAGGCCCGAGTCGTGAAGCGATTGCGCCAGTTCGTAGAGGAGCCCCACTCGGTCGATCGTAAAGACCTCGATAATGGCGCAGTCGTCGGACAACGCGGTGTCGATCCGCACCTCGGTCGGCATCCCCGAGAGGGCCGCGGCGGCCCGCGCCTTGTCGGCGCCCCACACCTGCGGCAGCTTCGGCGGCTCGGTCGAGTCGACCGAGTGGACCATCGCCGAGGCGATGGCCTGGATGCGGCGGTTGGCCTCGGCGGCGTTGCCGGCGGTCTTCGGGTCGGCGGCCGTGTAGCGCAGGAGCAACACGTCGTGCGCGAGGAGCGCCGTCTCGGCCGAGAGGATCGCAAGCCCCTTGCTCGAGAGGGCGCCCGCCATGCTGGCGAACACGCCCCGCCCGGCGCCGTTGGCGACGCCGGCAAGCATCTCGACCGTCGCGTCGTCGCTCTCGTAGCCGCCCCAGGCGTCGATCCCCGTGCGGGAGACGCTCTCCAAGGGGGGCGTCTCGCCCGACTGCACCCGGGCTAGGCGCCGCAGCACGCCCGCCAACGCGCCGGGCGAGCGGGACGGCAGCAGCGACTCGGGCAGCGTCGCGAACAATTCTTTGAAGAGGGTCGAGTCCCGTTCTTCCTCGTTGAGCAATTGCCAGACCGCTGTCCGGACCGCGTTGCGGCGGTCCTCGACCCTCAGCGTGCGGTCGCTGAGCCGGTCAACCGTCTTAGAGTAGAGGTCTGCCAGGACGTTGACTTTCCAGTCATTGAGCACCCCCGGACCGACCGCCGCCATGTCGGCGCAGGTGAGCACGAAGAGCATGGCGAGCGTTTCCGGCGAGCCGACCAAGCGCGCGAAATCGGCGATTACCGCCGGGTCGTTCGTGTTGCGCCGGAAGGCCAGGTGCGACATGCTCAGGTGCCGGCGGACGAGCAGCGCGAGGCGCGCGGTCCGCTCTTCGCTCAACCCCAAGCGGTCCGCCATCTCGATCGCCATCTGCTCGCCGACGACACTGTGGTCGCCTTGGCGTCCCTTGCCGACGTCATGAAGCAACAGCGCGAGGTGCAGCAGCCCGTGGTCCACCAGGCCGCGGTAGGCCTCGCCGAGCGTGTCTTGCCGCTCGCCGAAACGCGTCGCGATATCGACCGCCCGCAGCGTGTGCTCGTCGACGGTGAACTTATGGTACTGGTTGAACTGCAGCAGGCAGCGGACCTCTCGGAAGGCGGGCAGCACCCGTTCGAGAACCGTCAGGTCGTGGGCCCGACGGAGGTAGGCGCCGAGCCCCACGGGGCTCTTCAGGGCGTTCATGAACCGCGTCGCCGCCTCGGGTGAGAGGCCGTCCGGCAAGTCGTGCGCGCCGCGGTAGACCGCGTACCACGTGTCTTGGGCGATCCACTTCTCCTGCTCGCGGGCGAGGTCCAGCAGCCGTAGCACCTCCGTGATGCTCTGCAGGAGCTTCGCCCGACCGCTGTCGGTGGCGGCGATCTCGCCGAATCCGATCCGGTAGTCGTTGGTGACCGACTTCGAGAGCACCGGCTGGAACGCCCTGGCGACCGACTTGCGACGCGTCGTCAGTTCCGAGACCCGGCGGGTGAGGAACCAGACGAAGCCGGCGTGGCGGAAGTAGTCACGCATGAATTGCTCGACCGGCCGCAGGCCTTCACTCCCTTGGTAGCCAAGCCCCTCGGCGACACGCAGTTGCTCGTGCCGGGTGAGGGTGTCCCCTGCCTGTGGCGAAACGAAGTGCAACTCGTTGCGGACCCGCATCAAGAAGTCCCGCGCCGAGGTCAGCCGGTGATGGTCGAACTTCGACAGCGCCCCCGCGGCGTGGATGCGGTCGAGCTCACTCATGCCGAGTTGGACGAACCACAACCACCGCAACAGATGGATATCGCGTAGCGCGCCGCGGGAACGCTTGATGTTGGGCTCGAGCAGGTAGACCGTCTCGCCGTAGCGTTTGCGTTCGGCGTGACGCGCCTCGACAAACTCGGCGCAGGCGGTCGCACCGCGGCGCTGCGTCGACGCCCGAAACGCCTCGGCGAACTTCTCGTAGAGCGGCTGTGACCCGACGACATGACGCGACTCGAGCAACGACGTGGCGATCATCGGGTCGCGCCTCGCGAGCTGCAGCGATTGCTCGGGCGTCCGCAGGCTGTGGCCAAGCTCGAGGCCGACATCAAACAGCTCGGACGTAAGCCGGCGTGACAGCACTTCGGCGGGCGCCTTCCCTGCCGGCGAGTGGAGCACCATCAGGTCGATGTCCGAGTTAGGCGCCAGCTGTCGGCGGCCGTAACCCCCGTGGGCGACAAGGACACACTCGCTGGCGAGCCGGGCCGCCGCGGCGGGGGCGAGGTCGTCGGCGGCCGCCCGCCAGAGACGCGAGACGACGGCGTCGGCCGCGGCGGTCAGTCGGGCGCAGACCTGCACCGCCGGCAACCCGAGCGCATGAGCCGCGTGGACTTTTTCCCGCGCCGCTTGCAGCTCTTCCTTCGCTTCGGCGACGTGCTTCGGCAGACGACTGTGAGAAGACGCCCCCCCCTCGGCGTGGGGGGCGTCGGTGCGCGGATCGGGCGTAGACAAAAGGAGCGGCCCTCGGCGAAGGCGGCGATCGAAGCTAAGCGGCGTGCGGACCGGCCTGCGGGCCCATCGCTAGAGCGCTTCGCCGCCGGTCTCGCCAGTACGGATGCGGACCGCGGTGTCGAGGCTCGAGACAAACACCTTGCCGTCGCCGATCTGACCGGTGTGGGCCGATTTGAGGATCGCGTCAACCGCGACCTGAACCCGGTCGTCGTCGACGACGATCTCGACCTTCACCTTGGGGACGAAATCGACGGCGTACTCGGTGCCGCGGTACATCTCCGTGTGGCCCTTTTGGCGTCCAAAGCCACGCACCTCGGTGATCGTCATGCCAGAGACCCCCTGCTCAGTGAGGGCGTTCTTGACGTCTTCGAGCTTGTAGTGGCGGACGATCGCTTCAATTTTCTTCATGGCGTGACTTTTCCCCCTACGGTTCCCCTGCGGAGCATCGCGGCGACGGCCTCGGGGCCGGGTCGCCCGTGAGACCTCTCGGACGGCCCCGATCGTAGCACAAGGGGCGCCCCGGTACAGCATCCCCCGGGGGAGGCCCTAATCGACCGCTTTTTCCCAAGGCGTATCGCCCAGACCGGCTTCGCGGTTCACCGCCCGGGCCAGCACGAAGAGCAAGTCGCTCAGCCGATTAACGTACCGCACCGCCAGGTCGCGGACCGGCTCGGTCGCCGCCAGGGTGACGATCCGCCGCTCCGCCCGCCGGCAAACGCAACGCGCCACATGCAACTGGGCCGCCGCGGCTGATCCGCCCGGCAAAATGAACTGTTTCAGCGGCTCGAGCTGGCTCTCATGGTCGTCGATCGCCGCCTCAAGCCGCTCGACGTGCCCCTGGTTGATCAATTGCAGGCCTTTCTGCTCGGGCTGCGGCGTCGCCAGCTCGGCGCCCAGGTCGAACAGGTGGTTTTGCACCTCTCCGAGAAGATCATCGAGGGCGCTGCGAAACCCGTCGCCGACGCCCGCCGAGCGGACGATCTCGGCTCGGGCGACCCCCAGCGTGGCGTTGAGCTCGTCGAGCGTCCCGTAGGAAGCGATCCGCGGGTCGTCTTTCCTGACGCGGCCGCCGCCGAAAAGGCCCGTTTCTCCCTCATCGCCGGTCTTGGTGTAGATCTTCATTCCGCATTAATCGGGGAGCAGGTGGCGCTAGAGACGGTGGCGGCGACGGGACGCCCTACCAGAGGGTAGCCACCCCCGCTTCCAACGCCCAGCGCCGTGGCTCTGCGGCGACCGGACGGGGCCGTTGCGTTGCGACAACGCAACAGCGATTTCCGGGCAACCGTAACCCGGCCCGGCCGGGGCGCGATCGTGCCGATTGTTCCGCGCCCCGATCTCGCGCTTCTACGGTGTCCTCCCGTCTCGATGCGACGCCGTCGTGGCGTGACCTACGGTTGAATGCCGGTTCGGATCGCCCCCGACGGGGTCACCGGCGCTCGATGGCGACGCCTCGCAGCTCGCCGCCTTCCCGCTGCCAAGAACACCCGACGACCGAGCGACCCACATGGGCTTCCTCAAGAGCTTCTTCAACAACGTCTTCGACGAGCAGGAACTGCCCGGTGACGGCGGGGCCGCCACCGCCTTGGCCAGTTCGTTCGAGACGATCTCCGAGTTCGAGCTCGAAGCCCATCTGGCGGTCTCGCGTTACGGCGCCTTCGAACTCACCGACGCGATCCGCCCCAGCTATGGGCTCGAGGTCGTGCCACGTCAGGGCTTTCGTCACGACGTGTACCGCGACGAGGAATCGCGTAGCGACGTGCCGGTGCTGATGGCCGCGACGTCGAAGGACCAGCTCATCGACACGTTCATGGAGCTGCTCGAACCGCTCGGTCCGGTGGTCGATGTCGTCCTCGAAACCAGCCACGGCGCCGCGGGCGGGGGTCACACCGACCTCTACCGCGAGCACATCGACATGCCGATCCTGCAGTCGATCCTCTGGGACTTCGAAGACCTGCTGCTCAATGACGGCTGCACGGGCGTCGCGGTCCTCAACCCGCGGATGCCGCAAGAGGTTCAGCTCGACGAGCACAAGCTGCTGATCGTCTACGGCTCCGACCTGAAGGCGTACGAGGGGATCCTCATCGATCACCATGTCGATTGTGACGAAGAGCTTCGCTTCATCACCGAGGCGGAGCACGTCCACTCCACCACCGAACGGTTCGTGGAACAGTTCGAAGAACTGAAGATGCGGCTCGGGATGGACGGGGCGCTCTGAGCGAAACGGACACCAACGAAACAACGAAAGCCGGCGGTGGGACGTGGTCCCACCGCCGGCTTCTTTATTCTCACTCAGCAAAGCAATCCGCTTTAGGCCCGACGACGCATCGCCAGACCGGCCATCACCGGGAGGACCAAGGCCAACGTGGTCGGCTCGGGAACGACCGCTTCGACCACGACGTTGTCGATCACAAGGAAGTGCGCCAGACCCGGGAAGGCGTCGCCGAAGGGACCGTCCGTATTGTCGAATGGCGTCGGGTCGGGACCCACGAGGTAGTCGGGCGACGCGACCGAATTGAAGGCGTCGCTATAGCCGAGCATGATGCCGCCGCCGTCGAAGGCGCCCGACCCATCAAAAATCGAGTCGATCACGTAGCCGTTGATCGAGAAGGACAGGTTGTTGCCGATCCGCTCAATGGCGATCTGAACCCAGTTGTTGCCAGGCCCGATCGCGTTGGAGCCGGTCGCATTGGCCGGGAGACCGGGGATCACGCCCGAGGGAAGATCATCGAACGCCC
The DNA here is from genome assembly GCF_007859955.1 of Botrimarina colliarenosi. Classification (GTDB taxonomy): domain Bacteria; phylum Planctomycetota; class Planctomycetia; order Pirellulales; family Lacipirellulaceae; genus Botrimarina; species Botrimarina colliarenosi. Next base: position 323,232 of record NZ_SJPR01000003.1, on the reverse strand, counting down.
CGAGACTCGTCTGGGCGCCCATATCGCCGTTGTTGGCGTCTTCGTACCGGAGAATATCGATCGAGGAACCAGCGTCGCCGTCGATCTGCCACGCCACGCCACTGCCGTTGCTAAGCCCAAAGCGTAATGGCGCGTCGTCCGTCAGGCCCGGGTCGAGAGGGTCGTTCGCCGGGAAGGCGTGGACGCCGAACGTGCCGTACTCGGTCGTCCCGCCGTTGGCGGTTTCGATGTTGAGATAGGCGTCCATCGTCATGCGGAAAGACCCGCTGGGCAGCGACGGAGCGAGGGGAATGATTGCCAGCGAGACGCCTTCATCGCCGGTGTTGTCGATGACGTTCGCCTCAAAGAAGACGCCCGTACCTGATCCGCCACCCGGCGCCAGAGGGAGACCGAGCGCGACGTAGTCGAAGGCATAATCGACCGTGCCGTCGGCGACGCCGTCCTCACTGTCAAAGAACGGCGCGCTCCAACGCGTGGACGCCAAGCCGTCATCGAAGTCTTCAGAAAACACGATTTGCGCGCCCGCGGGCAGCGCCGTACACGTCGCCGCCAGAAGGGCGGCATACTTCATTCGCTTCATGAGCTCGATCCAGGGTGAAGGGTCAATTGGTGAGCGACGCCGCGCGCGCCCGCCAGATGAACAAACCACGCCTCCCTCGAGCGGTGACGCTCGAAGGGTTCGCGAGTACTTACCTCGTGCCTCTTCTCGCCTGTCTCTGGTCCGCTCTGTATCGGTTCCACGATACTGCGCGGTGTTGTGTCTGCTAGCGACGACGTCGCGGCGTGATCCAACCGGCCGCTAACGCCCCGACCACGATGGCGAGGCCGGCGGGCTCGGGCGCCGCGACCGCCGGTGGCGGGGTCGTCGCGCCGTAGTTATTCGCCCAGAGGTCGTAACCTGCCGGCGTGTTGTCGGGCGAATTGCCGTCACGCCAGACCGTGTAGTCGGCGGCGTCGACCTTGCCGTCGTCGTTGTAGTCGCCGTCGAGCCCGATCTCTTCGATCTGACTGACGACCAGGTTGTCGAACACCACGGTCGCCTCGTTGATGTCGCGGGCGACACTGGTGAAGAAGTCGATGAGGACCAAAGAGACCTGCCCCTCCATATCGACCGGCGATTCGCCCGTATCTTGCCCGTCGTCAGGGTCGTCGAGGATGCTGTTATCGACCGTCCCAAGCGTAAACGACTCGCCGCTGGCGGCGTTCTTGACGGTGAACGTTGTTGTTCCCTTCACAGGCCCAGGGCCCGTGCCACCGTTGGGATCGACGTCCGCCGTGAGCGTGATCCACTGAAAACCAACCGCTCCAGCCGGCTGCGTAAAGCTCGGGTTCAACGGGATCGAGAACGAGGGAAACAACGCCGGCAGGTCGAGTAGATCGCCGTTCATCGGATCGGCATTGATGTCGGTGTTGTCGTAACCGTCCTGGTTGCCGAAGCCGAAATCGGTGACCGTGTACTGTCCGCTGAAGGTGTCGAGTTCCGCCTCGTTCTTCAGGAGGATGAAATCGCAGTTGCTACAGTCGCCGTCGCTGCTAAAGATCGCTCCGGCGCCGCGCTGAACCGGAAAATCGGGGCTGGCCGGGTTGTCGACCGTGTCGTTGCCGACGAACAAACCGGCGTGTTCGGTGGTGCCGACCTGGGACTCGTCGAGTGACCAGTTGAGCCACATGTCGACCTCGACCAAGTAGCGGCCTGAGAACGCGGGATTCGCCAGCGAAATCCCCGCTGAGTCGATGTTGCCCGCCGCGACGTTTGTCCGCAGCGCGACGCCCCGCTGGGCCGCGTCGCCGGGCGCCGACCGGGGCGCCTCGGGAATGCTGAGCGACGAGTAATCGAACCCGAAGCGGGCGTCACTCTGGTTGGCCTCGTCTAAATCAAAGACCCAACCGGTGGAGCTTGTCGCCCCACTGACGAGCAAGGTCTCTTCATTCTCGAAGGCGTCGGTGTAGATCGTTGTCTGCGCGACAACTGATCCAGCGAAAAGAGCGAAGTGAGCAACCACAGCCGTGAGGCCGGCGCGCACGACGCCCCGATGGGCAATGACAAACGCTTGAAGCATGGAGGGCTCCAGACAGGGGGGCGTATCAATAAGAGCTCGTCTCCTGCCAACAGGACACGAACACTCGCAGGTGCTTCGGAACGGAACCGCTTCTTCGCCTGCTGCATGCGACGTACAAAATCGTGCGTCGCGTCTTGCCTCTTCCCAACCGCGGTCGAAACTAAGCTACGGGACTACCATAAGTCAACTGATTGTCCCCGTCGCGGCGATTGACTAACAAGAATTCCCGACATTGCTACGATCATCTTCGCTGTGGCGAGAAAATCCTGCGCTCGATAAAGTTCAGATTGCCTAGCTGGGCCAGTAAGCTCACCTTGCTTGTGTGATTTCGTCATGAATGTGATTTGGTCGTGAAGCAGTCGATGGGGGCGGCAGTCCCTTGCGGCATGCGACAGAGATAAGTCCTTCGCGACTGCAGTCTCTTGCGACCAACGTTGCACATTTTGCGACAAGTGTCGCGCCGGCGTCTGAGCGGAACGACTTCACCAAGCGCTACGGACAGGCGGAAGAGCTAACGGTGACGGGCGGATTCTGACTCCTGGGGCACGAGGTGTTTCCCGTAAAGGATTGGTGATCCAGCCCGTTGATTTGTCGAAACTTCCCTTGAGGCCCCGAGTTTTCTATGGCCCTGCCGCCTGCTCCAACCGCGCGTGGTCGCGTGCGTACCGGCTTCACTTTGGTGGAACTGCTTGTCGTCATCGCCATCATTGGCATCCTCGTGGCGCTGCTGCTCCCTGCCGTGCAAGCCGCCCGCGAGGCGGCGCGGCGCACCGCTTGCAAGAACGCCGTCAAGCAGACCGCGTTGGCGATGCTCAACTTCGAGTCGTCCTACGGAGGACTGCCCTACTTCTCCCCGCTGGAAGAGAGCGGGTTTGAACTGAGGCCGAGCCCGACGGTGGCTTCCGCCGCGAAGGGCGCCGGCGCGATGCGGAGTTGGATTATCCCTACGCTGCCCTATTTGGAAGAACAGGGGCTCGCCGACCAGATCGACCCGAATCTACCCATCGACGCACAGCTCAACAGCGCCGGCGTCCAGATCGACCCGCAGGCCACGACGGTGACGTCGCTGCTCTGCCCGAGCGACAACGCCGCCTCCCGCTTCTTCCAGACAGCGGGAGGAGGCTTCGGAACGGTGGCCTCGAACAACGGCCGACGCTTCGCCAAGGCGAATCAGGCCGGCTTCGCTACGCCCGTCCACATGGAGTGCCTGCGACGGTTCCGCGGCGCCCTCGGAGAGGAACCCCGGCGTCTGGCTCAGATCTCTGACGGTCTGAACAACACGCTGATGGTCGCCGAGATCCGCACGCTGGAGAACGAAGGCGACGTCCGCGGCGCCTGGGCACTGTCGCTTGCGGGCGCAACGCTTCTCGCGGCGGACATGCACCGCCAGGACCCGAACAATCCTAACTCGACACAGACTTTTGCTTGCCCGGCGTCCGCCGCAACCCCTCAGACAAAGCGCTTCAATGAGGCCTACACACCAAAGCTGCAGAGCAGCGATGCTGACTCGGTAAACACCCCCAACCAAGCCAGTGATAACCCGGTCGGCTGGGACTGGATTCGCAACTGCCCCGATGCGGACGGCGCTGAGGCGGAGGGCATGCCCTGTAAGGGAACCGGCACAAGCGGCTACGCCGCGCCGCGTAGCTTGCACCCGGGTGGCGTTAACGCGGCCCGCTGCGACGGGAGCGTCGACTTCCTTTCCGACGACGTCGACGCCTACCTCTACTCACGGCTGATCAGCATTGACGACGGCCAGCCCTTGGTCGAAGGGGAGATCCTGTAGCCCCGGTGGATCATGCGAATCGTCCTCGGGCCGCTCGTCGGAATCCGCTCGGGCGACCGGCTTCATTCGGCCTGCTAGCGCTCGGTGTCCTTGCCGTGGCGGCTTCGTATCTGGCCGAGAGTTGGCTGCGACCTGGGTGGTTCTGGTCTCAAGCGGATCGCAAGATCGCTCAAACCGAACAGGACCGCTTCGAGAAGCTTTTGGTGGCGTACGTTACCGAGAACCGCCGCCGCGCCAGAGAGGGCCAGCCCCCCCTCGCCGAGGAGCCGACGGCGTTGCAACGGTCGCGTAGCCGACTCGAAGTCGCGAAGCGGCCGCTCCGATTGGCCCAACAACGTCCGAGACAGATCGCCGCGAGGCTACGGATCTCCGGGGCATGCCTCTGCGCCGCCGGCTTGGTGGCTGCGGTCGTCACGCGGTGGCGGCCGGCGGATCAACCGACAGCTGCTTCTCCAGCAACTCGTGATCCAGGCCAATAAGCACCGTCATCTTCCCGGTGCGGTGGTAGCCGTTGCGGAGATAGAATCCGGCGGCGTCCTCGCGTGCGTAGAGCACGAAGCGGCGGTAGCCGACCTGGGCGAGGCGGCGTTCGGCCTCTAGCAGCAGGATTCGCCCCGCCCCCTGGGCGCGCCACTCTTTCTCGACGACCACTTGGCGTATCCTAACCGTATCGGCGCGCGGGGCGTTGTCGTCATCCGCCTTGCCGATCAGGCCACCGATTAGCGTCGCGGCGTCGCCGGGAACTTCGGTAAAGAGCCCGTAGTGGTGCTGCGATTCTTCGCCTTCGACGTCGTGGTGCGTCAGGTCGAGACCTAGCGGCTCGCGCAAGAAACGACGGCGGAGATCGCAGGCGGCGGCGTATTCGGGAGAACCGAACTCGATCGGGCGGACGTGCAACGGTGCGGTGCGGGCTGGGGGCTTCGGGGGCGGGGGCCCTGCTTGCGACCCCCACTGCCCAAAACTACGCCTTCTCGCCTCGCGTCTCTAGCCTCACGGCAAGATCGCCGCGACGCCGACCGTGGCGCCCGCCTGGAACAAGGCCGCCCGCCACGTGAACGGGATCGGGTCGAGCAGGTAGGGGGCACAATCGCCGGGGCGGTAGTAGCCGAGCGTGTAGACGCACTCGTTGGGCGCCTGGAGGCCCATCTTGTACGGCAGCACCGGGATCGACCCGAAGAAGTGGGCGCCCGACACCAGCGGCTGAACGAACGGGCCCCAAGAGTGGCCGTAGCGTTCGAGGTGGACGTCCTCGAAGTAGAGCGGCTTGTGGCACAGGCCCGAGGCCTTCCACATGTAGGTCACGTCGCACCACTGCCGCGGGGCGAAGACCGAGCCGTCATCCAGGCTGCATACGTAGGGGAAGTCTTCCCCTTCCGAGCCGGTGACACGGATCGAGAGGTCGATCGAAGCGAGACGGCTCGCCTTGAGCTCGGCCAGCCCCTCGGAGCAGCTCTGCATCGCTTCGCCACGGTCTTGAGAGAAACGGCCGGTCCCCTCGTTGCGCGTCGTCGCGTCCGGCTCCGCGTTCGCGGGGACGCCGGCGCCAATCTCTTCGGCCGTGGTGCGAGGCTCGTCGTCGAACAGCGAACCCGCGCGACGCTGGGTCGCTTCATCCGACTCGTAAGCAGGCTCATCGAACACCGGCTCTTCGTATGCGGGCTCCGGCTCGGCGGGAGCGGGCTCTTCCGCCGGCATGTCGTCGAAGAGGCGGTCGGCCTCGTCGGCGGCGGGGTCGAAGCGACCGCCATCCGCGGGGCGGCCGGTCTCCTCGACGCCGAAGGGACGCTCGAACGATTCCTTCAACGAGTCGCCGAACGCGTCATCGGCGTTCTGCTGGGCGACGCGGTACTCGCCGTCATAGAAAGAGTGGTGCGGCATACGTCCGGCGGTCCGCAGCGAGGGGCCGGCGATGTCGTCTTCGTAGGCGACCTGGCGGATAGCGGGCGGCGTCGGCTTGGCGACGCGGACCGAACGGGCCGTGGTCCCCCGGGCACGCCACCCATCCCCGGCGGTCGCCGGCGCCCCGAAACTCGGCGCGGCGGCGGTGAGCATCAGCACCACGGCGAGCCAACCAGCGGGGAGCCAGAGCGGCTCGCTCGCGGTGGCGCCGCGCGTCGCCCGATCGACCGAGCGATACGCCGCGGCGGCGTGGCCCGCCAGCGCCCGACGGGCGTCACGAGGACTCCCCCCCGAGGTGCTCGGTGGTGTAGTTGGGCGCCTCTTGCGTGATGGCGATGTCATGAGGGTGGTTCTCCCTTACCGTGGCCGGGCTGACCCGGATGAACCGCGCTTCCGTGCGCAGCTCTTGAATAGTCTTAGTTCCGCAGTATCCCATGCCGGCGCGCAAGCCGCCGACGAGTTGGTAAACGAAGGGGTGCAACTCTCCCTTGTAGGGAACACGCCCCTCGACCCCCTCGGGGACGAGCTTGCCTGCCGAATTGTCCGTTCCGCTTTGGCGGTAGCGTTCGCTGGAGCCCTTCACCATGGCGCCGAGCGAACCCATCCCGCGGTAGGTCTTGTAGGTGCGGCCTTGGTAGAGGATCCGCTCGCCGGGGCTCTCATCCAGGCCCGCAAGCAGGCCGCCGATCATCACAAGGTCTGCCCCCGCGGCGATCGCTTTGGTGATGTCCCCCGAGTAGCGGATGCCTCCGTCCGCGATGATCGTGACGCCGGTCCCCGCGGCCGCCTCGGCAGCCGCGGCGATCGCCGTAATCTGCGGGACACCGATCCCCGAGATGACACGCGTCGTGCAGATCGAACCCGGCCCGATGCCCACCTTCACGGCGTCGGCGCCCGCTTCGATCAGATCCCGTGTCCCCTCGGCTGTCGCCACGTTGCCCGCGACGACATCGATGTCCCAACGCCTCTTCAGTTCCTTGACGGTCTCGATCACGTTCTTCGAGTGGCCGTGGGCGCTGTCCACCACCAAGAAATCGACTTCCTTGGCGATCAACGCCCCGGCGCGCTCGTAGTCGTGGACGCCGACCGCGGCGCCAGCACGCAGCCTGCCACGCTCGTCGCGTGACGCCTGCGGGAAGCGCCGCATCATGTCCACGTCTTTGATCGTGATGAGACCGGTCAGTTTGTAGTTTTCGTCAACCAGCAGAAGCTTCTCGACCTTTTTCTCCATCAGAATCGTTTCAGCTTCCGCAAGCGTTACAGTCCCCGTCGCCGTGACCAGGTTGTCTTTGGTCATGACCTCGCCGATCGGCAGGTCATCTCGGCCGAGAAACCGCAGATCGCGACGCGTCAGGATGCCGACGAGCTTGCCGCTAGCATCGGTGATCGGCACGCCAGAAACATTGGACTCGGTCATCGCGATGCGGGCCGCCGCGACGGGCGACTCGGGTGGCAGCGTCACCGGCCCGGTGATGATGCCGTTGGCCGAGCGTTTGACCTTCTCGACCTCGGCCGCCTGGGCTTCGATCGACAGGTTCTTGTGGATCACCCCGAGGCCGCCCACCTGGGCGAGGCCGATGGCCATCCGGTGCTCGGTGACCGTGTCCATCGGCGAGCTCAGGAGCGGCGCCCCGAGCGGGATCCGCTTCGTGAGCCGCGTCGAAACGTCGACCTCCGACGGCATAATGCCGCTGTAGCGGGGCTCGACGAGCACGTCGTCGAACGTGAGGCCCTCGGCCGCGATCTTGTCGGCGAGTGTGGCGGGGAGGCGGCCAGAAGGGGGCATCTCGGCGGGCATCACGTGGGAGCTCCTGCGTCGGGGTCTGGAGCCAATCCATTCTCCCGTTTGGCGTCCCGCTAGCAAGCGGCCCCACGAAAACACCCGAACCGTCGGTTGGTCTGAGCCGTGGCCGCTAGCCCTCGGAGGGTCCCTGGTACCCGCTTCCTCCGGGGGCTGACGCCTCCCGGCTCGCTGACAAATCTGGCTCGCTGGTGACAAGCGGGGCGACTTTTTGCTGAACCCTTCGGGTTGCCGCGACGCACTATCCGTGGGCCGGCCCCCTGGGCGACCGAATCCCCCCCTTCTCCCTTTCCCCACTGGTTCTCCTATGGCGCGGCCCCTCCCGTTGGTTCTCCTGGCCTTGGCGATGGCGACGACGGCCGCCGCTGAGCCCCTCACCCTGGCGGGCAAGCTGACCGCCGTCACGGTGTTCCAGGGCCAAGCCCTCGTCACCCGCGACCTCGAGCTCCCCGCCACGGCGGGTCTCGTCGAGGTGGTCGTCACCGACCTCCCCGAACAGCTGCTGGCCGGCAGCCTCTACGCCGAACCGGGCGAGGGCGTCGAGGTCCGCTCGGTCCGCACCCGCAACCGCCCCGTCAGCTCGGCGCCCCGGGAGGAGGTGCAGAAGCTCCAGGAGCGGATCGCCGAACTCGGCCGGCAACGCCTCGCCCTGCAGCGCGAGCGCGCCATGCTCACCCAGCGGCTGAACTATCTGAATCAGCTCGAGACGTTCACCGCCGGCAAGGCGCGCGAGGACCTCCACACCGGCGTGCTCGACGCCGAGGCGCTGCGTGAGCTGACCAACCTCGTCTTCACGCAGCGCGAAGCGACGATGGAGCGAGAGCTCGAGGCGATGACGCAGGACGAATCGCTCGCCGCCGAACAGCAACTCGCCCAACGGGAGCTCGCCACGCTCACCGGCGGCGACGACAAGACGACACGCGAAGCGGTTGTCTTCCTCAACAAGGAGGCGGGCGCCGCTTCGGTACGGTTGATGTACCTCGTGGGCGGCGCCAACTGGTCACCATCGTACAACGTCCGCGCGAAGGAAGACCGCAGCGGCGTCACGCTCGAGTACAACGCGTCGGTCACGCAAATGAGCGGCGAGGACTGGACCGACGTGGAGATGACCCTCTCGACCGCAACGCCGTCGTTGGTGGCGACCCCGCCGAAGCTCGACCCGCTCACCGTGCGCCTCGCCGCCGCGATGGTTCAACAAGAGAGCCCCGGCCGGTCCAAGTCCGAGCTCAGCCAACAACAACGAGCCCTCGCCACCAACCGAGGCAACTTCGCTTTGGATAGATCGTACTGGTCGGCTCTGAGCTCAGTCGATGCCGCCGCTGAAGATAAAAGTACTAAATTGAAACGAGGTGCAGGAGGCGGCGGTTTCGGCGCCATCTACGCGAACTCGGGGCCCAACGTCGATGCAACTGACAAGACCCTCAACAGTTTGGCGTGTGCGGTCCAGCTGCTCGACCTGCAGGCGGGCGACATCGAAGGAGGACTAGCCACCACCGACGGCGCTTCGACGAGCGAAGGTCTCAGCGTCGTCTATCGCCTGCCGAACAAGACCTCCCTCCCCAGCCGCAGCGACCAGCAGCTGATCCAGGTCGCCGCCCTGCCGCTGGAGGCCGAGTTCTATCGTATCGCAACGCCGGTCCTCACGAGCTACGTCTACCAAGAAGCCAAGCTCACCAACGCCACAAAGCACGTGCTGCTCGCCGGCCCGTCGGCGACGTTCCTCGGCGACCGCTTTGTCGGCCGTGGAGAGATCCCCCAAGCGGCGATCGGCGAGTCGTTCACCGTCGGCCTCGGCATCGACGAGTCCCTGCGCGCCAGCCGCGAGCTAGCCGACAAGTCGGACCGCGTCCAAGGGGGCAACCGCATCGCCCGCTTCGATTACGTCCTGACCATCGAGAACTTCGGCGACGCGGAGACAGAAGTCCGTGTGCTCGACCGTCTCCCCAAGTCCGACGGCGACGCGATCAAGGTGACGCTCGTCGAATCCGACCCGGAGGCCGAGGACGCCGGCGAAGACGACGGCCTGCTCCGCTGGGACGTCAAAGCCCCCGCCGCCGGCGAGACGACGGTCAGCTACACGATGACAATCGAGCACGATAAGAACCTGCGGATCGTCGGCGGCGGGAAATAGAAGCTGATAGAATAGAAGCGAAACGCCGTTCCAATTATGCGATCGCAGCTGAACCGCGACCGTTAGGGAGCGACCAGTCCGCTATCCATCCAATCCCGTCCCCTGCCCGTCAATAACGTACCGACAAGCTTCTTCGACGCTTATCGCGTTCCATAAGTAGCGAGTACTACCGTGACGAGACCAAATGGTCACGTCAGTTGGGACAAGACTCAATTCACGCAGCCGACGTGTCGCCCTTGCCTTGAAGTCGTTCATTACTTTCTCAGGCGTTGCGGACGACGCAACAACTGCATGGACATGATTCGTTCGGATATTCAAAGCGTAGAGTTCCCAGCCACGGTAGTCGCATACTTCTCGGACCGATTTGTCGACGCATCGACGTTGGTCAGTCGACAAAGAGAATTCTGGAGAGTGCATCCTCTGCAACATCGCTTCACGCCGCTGCGTATCGGGAGGCGATAATTTGCTGCCGGGCTGGTTGTTGGCACGGTCAACGCTTCCTCTGTCATCACCATGAAGCCACGATCCGTAGGTGCGGAAGGTGATCAAATACGCCAGCGGATAATCGCTCGATTCAGCCGGCATGATTGGTCGCTCCCTTACGGTCGCGGTTCCGTTTTCAACGCGATTGGCTTACACCCGTTCGCGATTCGCCACACACGTCGCCACGATGCGGATCGAGTCGTAGTCGACCTCGCCGCCGAGCTGTTCGTGGATCGGCTTGAGGCCGCCGAGGCCGACCTCTTCGATGGCGCCCTCGATCCGTAACGCCAGCGGCCTCTCGACCCACGGCGTGGGGTCGGTGACCACGTCCTCTTTGAGGAAATCGCTCAGGTAACCGACCGTCGTCGAGCGGGCGCGGCCGAGCTGCTTCGCCGCCTCGTCGATCGAAGCCCCCTCGCGAAACAACGGGAACGCCGCCAGGGACGAGCCGTTCGGAACCGCCGCTCGCGCGGGCGCGCGTCGCGTCGGGGCCCCGGCGGGTTCGGCGTCGAGGTCCATCGCGACGCCGTTCTCGCTGCAGTAGCCGGTGATCGCGTTGAGGAACGCCTCGCCGTACTCGCGGAGCTTCTTCTGGCCGACACCGTGGGTGTGGCCGAAGGCTTCGAGCGTCGAGGGGCGGCGTCGGGCCATGTCACGCAGGCTCGCGTCGCCGAAGACGACGTAGGCCGGCACGCTGAGCTCGCCGGCGATCTGCGAACGGAGACCCCGCAGCGTCTCGAACAACGTGCGGTCGACCCCCTCCCAGCTCTCGGCGTCGCGACGGCTGCCCCCCCCGGCCGACGACTTGCCCGACTTGGGCGCCGTCTTCAACAGCCGAGGATTGCCTTCCCCCTTCAGCAGCGCCAAACCCTTCGGCGTTAGGTGTAGCACGCCGTACTCGCCCGCCTTCACGAGGAAGCCTTGGGCGACGAGCTGCTCGACCCAGCCGCGGATGTCGCTCGTGCGGCAGTCTTTTAGCAGGCCGTAGGTGCTGAGGCGGTCGTGGCCGCTGGCGATGATCCGCTCTTCGGAGGAGCCGGCGAGCACCTTGCACGTGTAGTCGGCGCCGAAACGCTGTTCGAGCCGCGCGACGCATGAGATGATTTTTTGGGCGAGCACCAGCGGCTCGTCGACGAGGTCGAGCTCGCTGAGACAGACGTCGCACGCGCCGCAGTCGTCGCTGCCGAGAGCCTGGCCGAAGTGCTCCACCAACGCCGCGTGGCGACAGGTGACGCCGCCGGCGTAGCCGCTCACCCCGTCGAGGGCTCGGAGCGCGGCGGCGATCGATTCGGGCGAGCTCTCGTCGTTCGGCGATTCGATGATCCGTTTCCACGTCATCGCGTCGCCGCGGCTAAACAGCAGCAGGCACTCGGCAGGCAAACCGTCGCGGCCCGCGCGGCCCGCTTCCTGCTGGTACGCTTCGAGCGACTTGGGCATCCCGGCATGGACAACGAACCGCACATCGGGCTTGTCGATCCCCATGCCGAAGGCGACCGTCGCCACGATCACCTCGACGCGGTCGTTGAGGAAGTCTTCTTGCGTACGCCGGCGTTTGTCGTCGGCGAGGCCCGCGTGGTACGGGGCCGCTTTCACGCCGAGGCCTACCAGCGCGGCGGCCGTCTTCTCGACCTCCTTGCGGCTGATGCAATAGACGATGCCCGACTCGCCGGCGTGCCGCTTGGCGACCTCGGCGATACGGCCCAACTTGCCCGCGGCGGGCAGCACCCGGTACGTCAGGTTCGGTCGGTCGAACGACCCGACGAGGAACTCGGGATTCCGCAGGCCGAGCTGCTTGGCGATGTCCTCGCGCACCGCCTCGGTCGCGGTGGCCGTGTAGGCGTGGATGCCGATGTCGGGCAGCACTTCCTTGAGCCGCGCGAGCCCCCGGTACTCGGGGCGGAAATCGTGGCCCCAGCTGCTGATGCAGTGCGCCTCGTCGATCGCCGCGAGCGACACGTTGGCGTTGGCGAGCAGCGTCAGCGTGCCGTCGAGCAGCAGCCGCTCGGGGGCGACGTACAGCAACTTGAGCGAGCCGTCTTTGACGCCGTCGAGCACCTCACGGCGTTCTTCGGCCGACAGGGTGCTGTTGAGGTACGCCGCCGGCACGCCGCAGTTGCGGAGCGTGTCGACCTGATCCTTCATCAGGGCGATCAGCGGCGAGACGACCAGCGCCATCCCCCCCATCGCCACGGCGGGCGCCTGGAAGCAAAGGCTTTTGCCGCCGCCGGTGGGGAGCACCACAACCGAGTCACGGCCGTCGATGACAGCGGTCATCGCCTCGCGCTGCAGCGGGCGGAAGTCGTCGTAGCCCCAGTAGCGCTCGAGGACCTCGCTGAGGGCTTTCGTATGGGGGTCGTTCACGAAGACTTTTTTACCGCAGAGACGCGGCGGACGCGAAGGGTTTGAACCACTGAGGAACGACGGGAGGGCTTAGGGGCCGTCGCTGTACAGAGCTTCATCCTACCCCTTTCCGTATCGAGGACGCCACTAGGCCGCCGAGCGGATTCTGGGGTGTTTATGAGGGAATCACCGCGGAGACTCGGAGGGCGCAGAGAAGGTGCGGAGGAGAAGATTTTGTGGGAGGCGTCTCCGACGCCGATTACGGCCTCTTGCCGACTAGGGAGTGGTGCGCGTTATCGGCGTCGGAGACGCCTCCCACAGAAGCAGTTTCCTCATGGCGATTCCTCCGCGCCCTCCGCGTCTCTGCGGATACTCTTCTTCGCAAACGGTTCGACGTCCGGCGCCACCCACACCGGCGTCGACACCCGGAACGGCCGCGCCGCCCCGATGTCGAACGCAAAGCGGGCGAACGTCGCCGAGAAACCGGTCTCGGGCGCCTCGATTGGGATGCGGTACACGCCGTCGGCGTCGGGCTCGAGCGGCGTCGGCTTGTAGAGATCGCCAACAACCGCCTTGCGGAAGTCGCGGGCCTTCGGATTCACCGCCCGCCAGAGGACCGCTTCGGTCGGTTTGGCGGAGCACTCGACCGTGTGCTCCGGCGAGTCGTAGGCCGAGCGCCAGGTGAGCGTCGGCCGCGGCAGGTGGTGGGCGATCGCGGCGTGGAACGCCACCAGCGTCTCGAGAGCGTCGGTCCCCTTCAGCGAATGGCTCGCGTTGGGGACGTACGACAGGTGCTTCTCGCCAACGAGGTCGTCGAAGTAGTAACGCGACGAGTCGGGCAGGAAGAACTCGTCCCCCGAGGCGTTGATTAGGCACTTGGGGAGCGTCAGCCGGGCGCGGTAGGCGTACGGATCGACGATCGAGCGAATCGCGACACTCTCGGGTGCGGCGAGCCGGTCGGCGAGTCCCTGGCTCTCGTAGTCGGCGAGCGCCTCGGACCAAAAGCCGTACGACGCGTGGTGGTGACGCATCGAAGGCTCGATGTTAAGCACGTCGATCACGATTGGCGCTATGGCCGCGACGCGGTCGTCTACCGCTGCGGCGAGCCAAGTGGTCCAACCCCGTTTCGAACCGCCGGCGACAGTGAACCTATCGATCTTTGGCGCGCCTTCCTCGGCGGCGAGCGCCTCCTGCACCGCCGTCATTGCCGCGACCGCCGACTTGGCCATCGGCAATTGGGCGAGCCAAGTCGGGTCCTTCGTCGCCATGAATCGCATCCAGCTGGCGGCGAGCAGGTCGTCCTCGTAGCGTTCTCGCTGCGGGTCGTCGCTCGCGAGGATCCGCAGCGGCTGATTCGGCACGGTCCGCAGTTCGGCCACCACAGTCTGGGTCGCCACCGCGATTTGTAGCAGGCGATCCTCGACGACGGCGGGCTGGTCGTCGTCGCTCGAGCCACCCGAGATGAACAGCAGCGCCGTGTCGGCGGTCGCCCCCTTCGGGACAACGATCGTCAGCCAGTGCTTCCAGACCGTACGATCGACCTCGTCGGCCGAACGCCATGTCTGCGACGTGAGGTCGACAATCAGCCCGTTATGCGTCGGCCCGGCGATCCGATCGACGACTTTCCAAGCAAACGCCGGGTCGGACGTTGCACAGTAAGTGTCGAGCGGCGTGCCGGTGGTGGTTCGCGGCTTGGCGCTAGCAATCGGGGCGGCAAGCAGAAATGCGACGAGGCAAAACAAACGGAGCGGCATCATAACGCGTCCACAACGGGGGCAAGCGCCGCGGAACGCATCGCCCCGCCGACACCGCAACCTACCCGCGACGGCGTCGGGCCGGCAACCATCCTGCGAGCGCAATGGTGGCCGCTAAAAGCGCCGCCGGCTCGGGGACGGCCGACAGCGGCGTCACACTCCCCACGCCCGCGCCGTAGATCGATTGCACCGCGGCGATGTCGTCGTCCGTCAGCAGTCCCGTTCCCGGGCCCACGCGACGTAGGGCCGCGGGGAACATCACGGCGCCGTCGATCGCCGAGTGGTTGATGCCGAGCGTGTGGCCGATCTCGTGGGTGAGGATCCCGAGCACGTCGGGCTCGCTCGGTGTGCCGACGACGGCCCACGGATCGCCGTTGTCGAAGTGAATGTCGCCCGCGATGTTGCCGCCGTTGCCGGGGAAGTAGGCGAGCGCCTTGGTGGTCGGCATGCCGTTCTGGGCGTCGGTGCCGTTGATGAAGCGGTGGTTGAGCCGCACCTGGCCGAAGCTGTCCGCCGGGTAGGCGTTGTAAGCGGTGGTGTTGGCCGTAAAGACCGGCGTGCCGACATCGGGGACTTCCAAGAAGTTGAGCGGCGCCACCGCCGCCCACAACCCAAACGCCTCCTCGGTCACCAGCCGGAGGTAGTCGGCCGAGACGCTCACCCCCATCGGGTCCTTGAGGCCGCCGTCGAGGAAGTTGTTGTAGCTGTAGGTGATCGTCACCGGCGTCCCGTCGCCGCTCGGCTGGGGCCACTGGCTTCCCGCGAGGGTGAACCGCGCGAAGGGTTCGCGGGGCTCATCGCTCGCCATGCAGATGCTGCCCGTCAACCCACAAGCCGGCGCCGCGAGGGCGTCGCAGACCGAACACGCCGCCGCCCTTGCGCCGAGAAGCGCAACGAGACAAATGGCGAACAGCGAGAGACAGATCGAGCGCACAGAAACTCCGGCAATAAAAACGTGAACAGAAGAAGAGGTGAAGCGGCGGGGCCGTTCAGTTCACGAGGCGGAGCGGAAGGTGCTGCAGAAAGGGTGAAAGGACGTTCCAGCAGTATGCGCCGGGACAGCGGGCCTGGCAAACAATCCTGCCAACCAGCCGCCAGAGAGCCGGGCGACGTCAGTCCCAGGAGGGCAGCGGGTACCCGGGTTCCTCCGGGGACTGACGTCGCCCGGCTCGCCGTTTATAGCGATTGTGCGAACTCCGCCAGCGCGGCGTTCACGGCCTCTGGCCGTTCGACCGGGGCCATGTGCCCGGCGCCAGCGATCTCGACAAACCTCGCGCTCGGAATAGCGTCGGCGATTTGGCGCATTTCGGCCGGCGGGCTGAGCGCGTCGTGCTCGCCCACCACGACCAGCGTCGGCTTGGTGATCGAGGCCAACAGCGGCGTCGAGTCGGGCCGGGCCGCCATCGCCCGTTGCGACGCGGCGATCGCCGCCGGGTCGGTTGCGGCGATCAAGGCGACGGTCTCTTGGACAATCGCCTCGGGCGTTTCGTTGGCGAAGAGTTTTGGGCGCATCAGCTCCGCCACGCGGCCGGCGCCCCACTCGCCGACGTTGTCGGCCATCTTATGCCGCGTCGCGCGGGCCGTTTCGTCATCGGCCGCGGCGCGGGTGTCCATCAGCACCAGGGCGTCGTACGCCGCCGCGTGATTCCGCTCCATCGCCAACGCGATGTAGCCCCCCATCGAGAAGCCGACCAGCACCACCGGCCCGTCCGACTTCAGGTGCTCGATCAAGGCCGCCAGGTCCTCGGCGTAGCGATCTAGCCGTGGCGGTTCTCCCTCCACGGGCCAGTCGCCGAGCGGCGTGTCGCCGTATCCCCGAAGGTCGGGCGCGACGACACGGCACTCGCCTGCCAGGCTTTCGATCTGCCGTCGCCACATCGCGTGCGAAAGCGGAAACCCATGGACAAGCAACAACGTTGCCGCCCCGCTGCGGGGCGAGCCGGTGTCTTCAAACGCGATTCGGGCGCCGCCGATCTCAAGCTTCGCAGTCACTCTCCCCCCTCTTTTGTCGCTAACGTGAATTCGAACTCGGCAAGCTGACGCTGCAGCACGAGCATCCGTGGCTCGAGTTCGACCGCGCGGCGCTGGACCTCGATGGCTTCTTCAACGCGTCCCGCGGAGAAGAGGCAACGCCCCAGCGTGTCGAGGTAGCCGGCGGTCTCGGGCTCGATCTCCAGCGACCGTCGCGAGTAACGCACCGCCTTGTCGAAGTCGCCGTAGGTGTTGCTCACAAGCCACGCCCACTGGTTGTAGCCGTCCGCCTCGTCGGGGTCTTCCCAGACGTCGCGTTCGTAGTCACGGCGGCGGGCGTCGATCAGTTGCTTTGCTTTCTCGACAAACTCGGGGGGAGCGTCTTGGACGCGGTGCATCGCGATCAGCACGTCGGCGTCGCGCGGGTCGGCGCTGATCGCCCGTCGTAGCGCCTTCATCTCTTCCTCACGGTCGCCGACCTGTCGGTAAGCCAAAGCGGCGGAGAACCGTTGCCGGGCGAGGAGTTGGCCGGAGCCGGGCAGCAACTGTCGGTCCTCTTGTGGCAGGTTGTCATACTCGTCGCGCGACGGCCGCGACCGCTCGATCGCGGCGGCAATTGGCTGGAGCGCCGCGGCGGCCTCTTCGTACCGTTCGGCGTCGAACAGCAGGTTCGCTAGCCGCCACGCCGCAACGGCGGCTCGGCCGTCGAGCGGGTCGTCGGATTGGGCCGCCGCTCGGTACTCGGCAATCGCCCACTCGGTGCGGCCCGCTTCGTAGAGTTGACGGGCGACCAGCACACGCGGCCCGAGCAGCACGTCCTCGACCGAGGTGTCGGTGTCGCTCGGAGGGGCGGCGAGGGCTTCGGCCGCGAGGCGGTCGGCCGCGTCTTGATCGCCGCGTCGCAGGGCCGCATCGGCGAGCACGTACAGCCCCTGCTTGCCTAGCAGCCGATCGGCGTAAGTGGTCGTCAACTGATCGACGACCGACCACCGCCCCGCCTCGGCCGCCCAGCGGATAGCCCGTGCGAGACGGCCGGCCGCTTCGTCCTCGTCAAACGTCACCAGCAGCTCGGCGGCGGCCGCGGCGTCGGCCTCGGCGCCGCTCAACAGAGCCGACCGCAACCAACGCCAGCCGAGCGTCGCGACGATCTCTTCGCTCGTTTCTTCGGACCCGGTGTCGAGCAGCGCCCGCTGCGACTCGGCGTGGCGACGCCAGGCGGCGGGCGGCGGATCGCTTCCAGCAGCTTCCTCCGCCGCGAGGGCGATCCAATCCGACGCAGGTCGGCGGCCGGGTCCATACTCGTCGATCAGGCTGCGTACGGCTTCGCTCACGGCGTTCTGGCGCCGGGCGTCGACGCCGAACTCGGGCGCCACTAGCAGGGCGCGGGCCGCCTCGCGGGCGGCTAGGTCGGAGGGCTCGAAGCGGGCGATCCTCGCCAAGGCGGGGATCGCGTCGACGCCCTCCATCGAAGCGAGCGCCTCGATGACATCAAGCTCGCGGCCCGCGAGGCCGGTGTTGTACGCCGCCAGCCATTGACGGACCTGCGGCGGATCGCTGCGGCGGGCCCAATGGGACGTCAGGTCCGCCAGCAGTCGGCGGCTCGCGTCCGCGACCTCCGGGTCGGGGTCGTCCTGGGCGTCGCGCAACGCGTCGAACGCTTCGAGCCCGCGAGCGGTCAGCCGCCGCTGCGCGTCGAGACGCTCTTCATAGAGCGGGTGCCCGAGCTGCTCGATAAGCTCGGCGACTTCCGCCTCGCCCGGGGCGGCGGCGACTTGTGAAGAGAGAGTCCCCACCAAGAGACCGAGGGCCAGCAGGGGCGTCGCCCGCAACAGACGCATGGAAGTTCCTTTCGTGAGACGCCCCAAGCCGTGGGGGACGCGTTACGCTTCGCGTCGCTCCATCTCTTCAATGTAGCGCCGGAGCCGCTCGACCTCGTCGGTTACGGTCGACAGCTTCAACATATTCTCAACGCGCTTGACCAATTCGATCTTGTTGACAGGCTTCGACAGGAAGTCGTCGGTCCCGGCGTCGACGGCGCGCTCGATGTCACCCAACTCGTTGAGGGCGGTGACCATCAGGACCATGACGCCGCTGGTTGCCGGGTCGCCCTTCAGCCGCTGGCAGACCTCAAAGCCGCTCAGCTTGGGCATCATCACGTCCAAGAGCAGCACGTGGGGCTTGAACTCGGCGACCTTGTCGAGCGTGTCCTGCCCGTCGACGGCGACCGCCACCTCGACGTCCAACCCAACGAGGTACGCCTCGAGCAGCTCGACGTTCGGCTCGTTGTCATCAGCGATCAGAACGCGGTGGGCCATCGGAGAGGGGCGAGGGGTTAGGGACGGGGAACGAGGGGGGGGGAAATAACAGCGAGCCGAGCTGTCCTCAGCTCCGTGTCCCGCCGTTCAACTCACCATGGCTTATCCGGCGACCGCTTCAAGCTCCGCATTCAACTCGGCCGCCGGCACGGGGAACCCGCTGCAGAGCTCACGCACCTGCCCGCGGACCCGCTCGTGGGCGGCGGCGTCGGTGGGGTTCTTCAGCGACTCCAGCATCCAGGCGCCGATGGTGCGCATCTCGGCGACGCCCATGCCGCGGGTCGTCAGCGCCGGCGTCCCGACACGGATGCCCGATGGGTCCATCGGCTTCCGCTCGTCGAACGGGATCATATTCATATTGACCGTGACGCCGCACGCGCCGAGGACGTCTTCGGCCGTTTTACCGCCGATGCCAAGCGGCGTCACGTCGAGCAGCATCAGGTGGTTATCCGTCCCGCCGGAAACGACCTTGAGGCCCCCTTCGACGAGAGTCTCCGCCAGCACCTTGGCGTTCTGTTTGACTTGCTGGATGTACTGCTTGAACGACGGCTTGAGGGCCTCGCCGAAGCAGATCGCCTTGCCCGCCACGACGTGCATCAGCGGCCCGCCCTGCACGCCCGGGAAGACGCGGCTGTTGAGCACCTTGGCGTGCTCTTTCTTCGACAGGATTAGGCCCGCGCGCGGGCCGCGGAGCGTTTTGTGCGTGGTCGTCGTCACCACGTCCGCAACCGCTACTGGGTCATCGTGCTCTTTCGCCGCCACGAGGCCCGCGTAGTGGGCCATATCGACCCACAGCGTCGCCCCGACCTCGTCGGCGATCTCACGGAACTTGCCGTGCGGGATCTCGCGCGAGTAGGCGCTGGCGCCGGCGATGATCAGCTTCGGCTTGTGCTCGCGGGCCTGCTTGGCGACCTGATCGAAGTCGATCCGGCAGTCTTCCTTCCGCACGCCATACGACGTGCAGTTGTAAAGCATGCCCGACATGTTGAGCTTCATGCCGTGCGTCAGGTGCCCGCCGTGCGCCAGGTCAAGGCCCAGGATCGTGTCGCCCGGCTGAACGAAGGCCAGGTAGACCGCCGCGTTGGCTTGCGAACCACTGTGCGGCTGGACGTTGGCGTAGATATCTCCATTAAGGGCGGCGCCGAACAGCTCCTTCGCGCGGTCGCGGGCCAGGTCCTCCACCACGTCGACGTGCTCACAGCCGCCATAGTAACGCCGGCCGGGGTAGCCCTCGGCGTACTTGTTGGTGAGCACGCTGCCGACCGCCTGCTGGACCGCGGCGCTGGTGTAGTTCTCGCTGGCGATCATCTCCAGGCCGTCTTGCTGCCGCTCGATCTCGGCGGAGATGGCGTTCCAGACGGCCGGGTCGTTCTCTTGAATGAAGTTCATGCGTCTCTCACGGGTTCTTCCGGGGGGGCGTCGCACAGCTAACCGCAAGCGGCGACCGCTGCCTCACCGGAGGCCCTTAGTCTCGGCGATCAGGTGGCGATTGTCGAGAACCCAGCCCCCACCGACTTGAAGGAGGCCGACTCCGACGCCGACGACGGCATCCTGGCCAATGCGGCATGGTGCGCGTCATCGGCGTCGGAGACGCCTCCTGCAAAAGGGGCTGGTTTCAATCACCTGGCCGTAACGACCGCAGTCACTTCCCCTTCATTCTCCGCCAGAGCGTCCGGGGCGTCATTCACCCGCAGGTAGAGCGTCCCGGCCGCGGGGGGGGTGTAATCGGCGGCGAGGCCGATCGGGGTTGGCTCGATGAA
Source organism: Botrimarina colliarenosi (assembly GCF_007859955.1). Lineage (GTDB taxonomy): Bacteria > Planctomycetota > Planctomycetia > Pirellulales > Lacipirellulaceae > Botrimarina > Botrimarina colliarenosi. Next base: position 302,932 of record NZ_SJPR01000003.1, on the reverse strand, counting down.
CGCGCCCGGGCCGGCGTCGACGGTCGCTAGCAGCTCGCCAAGCGGCCGGCCGGCGTGGTAGTCGAGCGTGATCCCGTTCGGCTCACAGGGCCAGGGTGCGCCGTCCGGCTCGTGGCCGATGACGTAGCGGCCGGTAGCCGAGATGTGGATCGGCTCGCCCGCTTTGACCGCGACGCCCGCTGATTGCCAGCCGCGGTCGGCGGCGATCTTCACCCGCCGGCTTCCGCCGGCGGCTAGGGGGGCGCCACCGCGGAAGTCGATCGCTTCGCGCTTGAGGTCGTGGCCGTAGTCGAGCGTCTTTGTGAACAACCGCCACTCTTGGTCGAGCCGGCGGCGGTCCTTCGCGAACACGCTGCGGAAGCTTTGGTCGAACTCGTCGCTCGTCACCCAGCCGGGCGCTTTGCGGAACCGTTCTTGGTAAGCCGGGTGGTGGTCGAGAAAGCCGTCGAGGGCCCAGACCCAGGCGTACGACTCGGTCGACAGCACCATGCGGTTGTCGATCCGCATGACGGCCTCGATCGAGAGCGCCTTGCCGGCGTCGGCATCCTGCCGCACCAGCCCGATCCGCCCCCAGTCGGGCGCCGCGTCGCGCGAGGCGGGAATCACGGCGAGGCGAAGCTTCCGCGTCGCCGGGTCCCAAGCGTGCGTGCCACACAGCTCCGCCATCCCCTCCATGTACCAGCCGGGGCCGCACGAGCCGAGCAGCGTCGCCATGAAGCTGTGCGTCGCCTCATGCAACAAGAGATGACGGCGGTAGTAGTCGGTCGCCTGCTGCCGGACCCACACCTCGTAGCCAAGCGACAGCCCGTGCTGAAAATCGCCACTCTTGTCGGGCCATAGGCCGAGCGCTCGGAACTTGGCTTCTTCGTCAATCAGGTAGACGCGGAGCCGCCAAGTGTTGAGGCGATCCTCTTCGACGCCAAAGCGTTCGCCCCACTGCGGCGCCGCGAGGTCGATCAGCCGCGGCAGGTTGTCGATCTCCGCCGAGCTCGCAGCGTCGGTGACGAGCGTTGCGTGCCGCGACTCAACCACCCGCAGCCCGGCCACGGCGAGCCGGCCTTCATCAAGCGGACGCGGCGTGGGCCATTCGGCATGGGCCGTGGCCGTGAGGAATAGGGCGAACACGAACCCAGGGAGCACACCGTTTGCTCCCCGCTTCGATAGAAGGCGACATCGATGGCCATCGAGGCTGTCAGTACCCTTATCCATCAACGTCCTTGCAACTTCTCAAACAGCTTGTTGAGCCCCCCTTCGATCGCGCCGGCCGCGGCGCTCTCGATCAGTTGGCTCGACATCTGGGTGAAAGCGTCGCGGTTGATCTTCGGCCGTGACATTGTCCCCTGCACCGGAATCTTCAGCACTTGGCCGCGCAAGCCGCCGAGGTACTTCGGGCGGCGGTCGATCCACGTGTCGAGGATCGGCACCGAGAGCACGAGGTCGAGCGACTCATCGACGCCAACCGAACCGGCCGACTGCACCAAGGCGTCGCCGACGTAGAACTGCAAGCCGCGGTGGTAGACCCGGCCATTGACCATCTCGAATTCGACCGGCGTGTTGTCGATCGCCACCAAGACCGAGTCCCCCGGCTGGGCGACCGCCGAGACTCCGTCGCGCGCCATGCCGGCGATCTGCTTGACAGCCCCCACCCATTCAGCCACCGCCGGGCCGGGCATCACCCGCACTTGGTGGATGTCGAGCACCCCCGCCGCGCGTCCCTGCGGTGGGCTGCCGGCGGGCGGGGCCAGCGGCACGGCGAACTCGCGCAGCGACATCGAAAACTGCCCCTCGATGCGCGTCGCGTCCGCCAGCACCGGGGCGATGAACTTCAGCACGCGCTCGGTCACCTCCTGCGACATCGCGACTTTCGACACCAGCGGGCCTGGCTGCAGCGACAAGGCAGAGGGGGGTGGGTCGAGCGTCGCGGCGGCCGTGGCGGTCAGGCGGCCGCCGCCGATTGCGATGTCGAGCGGATCGACCTGGACGACCCCCCGCTGGAGCGTCGCCGCAAGTCGCCCCGCGCCGACCGGCAGACCGAACAAGTCGGCGCTCTGCCACGGCGCCTCGACGCGGGCGCTGAGCCGCCCGATCGGGGCCGCTCCCGCCGGCGCTGTCTCGTCCGTCGCGATGTGGAAGGTCGCCCGATCGCGTCCTACCAGCCGCACGCCGTCACCGAGCTGCGGCCAGAGCATCGGCGTGATCTTCTCGAGGTCGTAGTCGACGCCCCCCCCCATCTCGACACCGCGTAGGGCCGCGACGTCGGCGATCTGCCCGCCAAACGAGCCGCTGATCGACTCCGATTGCACGCGGGCGTCGCGGATGTTCAGCGCGTAGGTTGGTGGCTGGCCGTTTGGCGCGGCGATCGTCGTGACCATCGCGTCGGCGTCGAGCGTCAGCTGTGGCTCGGACCAGATTGTCTTGGGTCCCGTCGAATTGTTGGAACCGGTCCCGGGGGGGGTCGGCGTTCGATCCACCAACATCAACCGTTGGGCGCCCGCTTTGAGGACGATTTGCAGCCCCTCGGGAACGCCCCGCAGCCGGGCGGTTCCTTCCACCAAGCCGCTAGCCGCGTAGCGGGCCGGGCCGCCGCGGGGCGGAAGCCAGGCGTCGAGCCGCGTTAAGTCGACCCGGTATGCCGACTCGCCACGCGACGCGGCCGGGTCGGCGAGCGACACCAGCACGTCACGGAAGTTCGCCGAGGCGACGCTGGTGATGACCTTGCCCGCTGCAATCTTGACCTCACGGGTCCGGTTGTTCCAAGCGGCGACGCCGCTGGCCTCAACCCGTTCGTTGCCGAATCGCACGCGCGGCCCGGCGAGGGTCGCCGTGTCGATCCCCAGACCTGTGAGCGCCAGGTTGAAGCGGTCGATGACGCCCCCATCGGCGCCTGCCGACCCCGCGCCCGAGAGTTCGACCGTCCCTGTCAGCCCGATCTGCTCCGGAGACGGCAGGCTTGGCGAGGCGACCGCCGCCCGACGGAGCCAACGCGCCGCGTCGCCCGACAGCCGCAGCTCGAACGGTTTGGCGGCGGCGCCGGCCGCGTCCGTGAGCGCCACGGCAAGCACATCGTCACCGGCCGTCAGGTCAATGTTGCCGACCGGCGTGGCGCTCAGCGTGTCGAGCGATCCGGCGAGCTTCGCCACGAAGTTGAGGTTTGGTTCGCGGGCGAGTGGCGCGTCGGCGGCGCCGACGTAGAGCCCCTCCACGGCGCCGCGGCTATCGAGGCGCCAGCGGCGGGCCGCCTCGTCACGGTCGATCGTGAAGCGGGCGTTGCCTTTGCCGGCGAGACGCGTCTCGCCCAGGTCGACCAGCGGCGCCAGCTCCCGCGCCAATTGGTCGAGGTCGAACTTGGCTTGGCCCTCCAGACGGGCCGCGTCGCCCGCCGCCTCGGCCTGGAAGAAAGTGGAGGCCGCCTTGAACGACTCGAGCGCCCAGCCGGCGACGCCGGCGGTGGGTGCGTTCTGTCTCGCGGCGACGCGGACATCGAGCGGCTCGCGCCATTCGACACGGCGTCCGCCGGCGACGCCCGCCAGCGGGCCGGTCGCCAAAGCCGCGGCGACGCGCCCGTCCTTCGCAACGACGGTCGCTTCGACGCGGCCTGAATCGACGCGGGCGTCTTGCTGCAGACGAACGAGTTGCGGCGCCACGGCGGCGAGGCGTTCGAGGTCGATCCGCATCGCCGCCCGGAGATCGCGCGGCGCAACGGGGACGCCGGCGGCCCAGCGCTCGGCCTCGGCCGCCGTCACGGCGCCGACGAGGGCGAGGCTGCCGACTTCGCTCGTTAGATCGAGTTGCTGGATCGCGACGCCATCTCCCTGGGCGGCGAGTCGCCAAGGGCCGTTGATCGACGCGAGTCGGATCGGGCCTCCTTCGGTCGCCGCGCCGCGGAAGACGACGTCGGTCAGCTGGGCGGCCCCGGTCGAGCGGACGCCCCCCGCCGCGAGCGAACGCAAGATGTCGGCGGGACGGGAACTGCTGGGGGTCGCGCCAGGACGCGGGGTCCAGGCGGCGTCCCCTTCGATGCTGGCCCAACCGGTGATCGCGGCTGTAGGGTCAATACGCTTGAGATACGGCTCGACGAGTGACAGCGGCGCCGCGGTTGCCTGCACCCGCGCGAGGCGTCCCCCTTCGGCTGCTTCGCCGAGGCGGACACTGAACTCCCCACGTGGCGGCGCGGGCGCGCCGGGCGCCGTGACGGCGGAGAGCTTGCCGGCGGCGGTGAGCTCGATCGAGTCGACGCCGAGCGCGGGGTCGACGAGGTTGACGTTCACCTCCTCGACGAGCCACTGCGCGCCGGTGACGCCATCGGTGACGCGCGCCGCGGCGTTCACAACTTGGATATTGAGGGGGCGCTGCACGCCCGCAGCGGCGGCCTCGGGGTTCGCGGGATCCGGCGTCGCGGCCTCGGCTCGTTTCGCCTCGAGCGCGCGCAGCAGCGGGTCGAAGTTGGTGCCTGTCGGCGTGACGACGAGGTCGGCGCGGGCGTTCTCGACCCGCACGTTGAGCGGCGCCGACTTGCCCCCCAGCAGACCGAGGAGCCCGCCGGCGAGCTCGACCCGATCGGCGGAGAAGACGACCGCCCCCTGCGGGTCGCTGAGTTCGATCCCCGTCACCGCAACCGGCCCGATCCACGAGAGGCTCGTCGAGCGGGCGCCCAACCGCCCCGCGTCGGCCGGCACCGCCCCGGCGATCAGTGACAGCGGGATCGGCGTGAAACTCAGCAGGGTCGGCCCCGCCACCGCTAGCAATCCCACGATCAGCAGCCCCCACAGCAGCCAGCGCCGCTTCGGTCGAGCCTCTTCACGGGGCGACGGCGGACGGGGCATACGGGACGGGGCTCGGCGGATGAATTCGGGGTTGCTCCGCAATTCTACGGCCGATCGGCCCGCGGCGTCACGACGGATCGCCAGAAGTGCGTGACGGTTCGTCGCGGTGGGACTCCGATCGACGAACGAGTAGACTCTGCGGCCTATGCTTCGCCGCCGGACTATCGCCGCCCTGCTCGCCCTCTATTCGCTCGTCGTCGCGAGCGGTGCGCCGTTGCCGCTAGCGTGGACGACGGCCTGGGCACGGCCCGCGGTAGCCGAAGGCCAACGGTTCCCCTGCGAGGCTTGCCCCTGCGGCTGCGGCACGGCCGAGCACTGCTGGGGCGCCTGCTGCTGTCACACGCTGCCCGAACGGCTGGCGTGGGCCCGGCGCGAGGGGGTCCGCCCTCCGGAGTCCGCCCTCGACGACGCCCAGCGGGCCGGGCTCGACATCCGCGAATGGCGGGCCGGTGCGCGCTACGTCGTGCGGCTGCCAATGCCCGCCGAGGATGAAAAACTCCCCCCTTGTTGCCGCAAGGCGCGGGCTTGCTGCCAAGCGAAGGCCCCAGCGTCCTCGAATGACACGGCCCAAACGAAGAAACCTTCGCAGCCAGGCGTCGCCCTGATAAAGGCAATGGCGTGCCAAGGAATCGCCGATGTGTGGTTCGCTTTTGGCCAAGCGCCGCTTGTCACCGGGCCACAGCTAGTGGTCGATACCCCGACGGTCTACGCCGTCGAAGGTCCTGCGCCCCTCTGGCGCTCTTGGACACCGGAGCCCGCCTCCCCACCGCCTCGACGGTTGGCGTGAGGCTTTCTTTCCTGCTCGTTTCCTTACCCGAGGAACACGCCCATGCTGCGCACGCAGCCGGGGCGAGTCGGTCTCACACTGGTTGAGTTGCTGGTCGTCATTGCGGTGATCGGGATCTTGGTCGCGCTGCTATTGCCAGCCGTCCAAGCCGCCCGTGGCGTTGCCCGACGAACCCAGTGCCTGCATCAGTTGCGTGAGATCGGTCTCGCGGTGCAATTGCACCTCGATACGCACGACGGCCAGTTTCCACGCAGCTCGCACTCGGCCAACGCCGTGGGCGTGGCGCCGTGGGCGTGGTCACTTGCGGCCACACTCGACCCGGCCTTCAACCCCAACCGCGACGACTACCCGACCGGCCTTATCGACAGCGTCTACCGCTGCCCCGACGACATCCGGAGCGGTTACCCAGCCTGGAGCTATGGCAAAAACGTCTGGTTTGAACTGGAGCCTTACGAGACCCAGTTCGCGCTCGGCCTGCCGTGGAAAGAGAAAGGTCCGACCTACCAGCGACTGAGGACGGTACCGGCCACCGGCCGGACGGTTCTCTTCGCCGAGGTCGATGGGGAACAGGACCACCTGATGGCCCACTTCTGGCTCACCGGGGGCGAACCCGAAATCGCCCCCGACCGGCACACCGGCGTGAGCAACTACCTGTGGGTCGATGGCCACGCCACGACCGCCGCGTTCGAGTCGACCTTCAACCTGGACGAAGAGATTGACCGTTGGAACCCCGGCACGGCCGCGGAGCCCTAGGTCGATTCGCTACATCAAAGCCACGGCGGGTCCAAAAGGCCTCGCCGCACACCCCTAACCACTGAAATAGCTACCAATGAAGTACACACTGACTTTACTTTCCATGACTCTCGCAACTTGCGCGTCAGGCGCGACCGTCATGCCACAGATGGGCGGCGCGCAAGTCACGATGATGGAGGCGGGCATGAAGCACGCCAACATCGACTTCGATGGCGCCATGCTGTCGGTCCATATCGACGACTCGGTCGCAACGCCGGCGCTGCGTGAACTCGCCCAGGGCGACTCGTTCGATCCAACCGCCGCTTGGTCGGTCCTCGAAGGGTCGGCCTACAACTTTCAGTACGGCTGGAATCCAGGCTCGATCTGGTCTCCCCCTGCGGGCTTGGCCGTCGCGATCGAACCTGTCTCCGCGACGCCTGGCCTGATGGTCTATGACCGTAGCTGGGTCACCAGCGGGATGAGTTTCGACGAGATGTCCTACGACCCGATCTTCACCAACGGCGAGCCGTGGATGTGGAGTGGGCGGATGACACACAACGCCTACGCCGTCGTGAATCCCACACAAGTTGATTACGAGGCAACCTACCGTGTCTACCTGGCGGATGCGGTAACCGGGGTCGAACCAACCGATTCACTCGGCGCGCCACTGTACGGCTCGGCGATGACGACGTTCCGCTTTGTGGCGACCCCCGTCCCTGAGCCGGCCAGCGCCCTGCTTGGCCTCATCGCCCTGGCCGCCGCGACGTTCTACAGCGGAGGTCATCGTGCGTAGCGTCTTAGCAATCGCATTGTTGGTCGCCCCGGCTTCGGCCGGGGCGGCCTACGTGTCGCCCCAGCTCGGCGGCGGCTCGCCCGGCGCGACCGGCGCCATGAAGCACGCCGACGTGACTCTCCAGTCGCACGCGGTGCTGGTTCACATCGACGAATCGGTCCCAATGCCGCGGCTGCGCCCGCTGCTGGAGGGGGACGAGTTCGACCCGGCGGCGCCGTACGCGATGCTCTCCGGCAAAGGCTACAACTCCCAGTATGGCTGGAACGCGGGCGGCTTCATCAACCTTCCGTCCGGATCGGCGATCTGGGTCGAGGAGCTCGATTCTTCCCTTGGACTGGAGGTGTACCAGGCCCCGGTCGACGCCAACGGCTACGCGCCGCTGTTCGGCGCCAATGGCTCGCCGGAACGGTGGAAATGGAGCGGACGGATGTCCCACAACATCTACGCAGCAACCGATTTCGCCGTGACGGCCCACTGGGCTCGCTACCGGGTCTACCTGGGCGACACGACGACTGGCGAGCCGCTGCCGGGTTACACGCCGGCTGAGGTGACGTTCGAGTTTGCTTTGCCGGGCGACTACGACCTTGACGGCGACGTCGATGGCGGCGACCTCGCCCTCTGGACCGCCGCTTACCGCGATACGGGACCGGCGCTCGCCGCCGATGGCAACGGGGACGGCATCGTCGATGCGGCCGACTACACCGTCTGGCGCGACAACGTGTCGGCAGCCGCCGTGAGTGTGCCGGAACCATCGACAGTCGCCACGGCTGCAGTCTTGGTGCTGGCTCGGTTAAGAACGCGTCGCTGGTAAGACTCTATTGTGGGAGGGGTCTCCCGACCCCGATTACGCGCACCATGCCGTTTCGGAATGGATACCGTGATCGGGGTCGGGAGACCCCTCCCACAAATCGCTTCGCGATTCGCTTGACATCGCGCCCGCCCTTGGTGTACTACCGTGGTAGAACACTAGTTCGCCTCGCCACACCACCGCCGGGAGTCGGCCGTGTTTGTCCAAGTCAACACCGCGAACGGCGTCCCGGTCTACGACCAGATCGCCCGGCAGGTCGCCTTTGCCGTCGCCGATGGCGTGCTGGCGACCGGCGACCTCGTGCCGAGCGTCCGCGAGCTCGCCAAGGAGATCGCGGTCAATCCGAACACCGTCGCCCGCGCCTACCGCGAGCTGCAGACGCAAGGCGTCGTCGAATCGTCGCCCGGGATCGGCCTGGTCGTTTGCTCGGGCGCCAGACGGGCGTGCCAGACGCAGCGGCGCACGCTGTTGCGTGACCGCGTCCGCGCCATGCTGCGTGAGACGCTCGACGCGGGCCTGTCGCCCGATGAGGCCCGCACGCTTGTCCAGGCGGAGCTCGACCGGCTCGCCCCAACTTCTCGTTAGAACACCGTACCGTTCCCCCAGCGGAGACTTCCTGTGAACGCGGCGATACAGATCGAAGGGGTCACCAAGCGCTTCGGCGCCCACACGGCGGTCGACGACGTGTCGCTCGCCGTGCCACGGAGCAGCGTCTTCGCCCTGCTGGGAGAGAACGGCGCCGGCAAGACGACGCTCGTCAAAATGCTCTTGGGGCTCGAGACGCCCAACGCCGGCAGCCTCTCGGTGCTCGGCCTGTCGAGCAAGACCGATGGCGACGCGATCCGCCAGCGGATCGGGTACGTCCCCGAACGGCCCACGCTGTACGAATGGATGACGGCCGCCGAGATCGGCTGGTTCACCGCCGGCTTTTATCCCGACGGGTTCGAACAACACTACCGCAACCTGCTCGACTTCTACCGCGTGCCGCTCCGACGGAAGATCAAGCAGATGTCCAAGGGGATGCGGGCGAAGGTCGCGCTCGCCCTGGCGATGGGTCACGAGCCCGAGCTGCTGATCCTCGACGAGCCGACCTCGGGGCTCGACACGCTTGTCCGGCGTGAGTTCCTCGAAAGCATGGTCGAAATCGCCTCCGAGGGGCGCACGGTGCTGCTCTGCAGCCATCTCATCGGCGAGGTCGAGCGGGTCGCCGACCGGGTCGCGATCTTCCGCGAAGGCCGCATGCTGGCGTGTGAGAAACTCGACGAATTGAAACGCACCTCGATCGAGGCGACCGTCACGATGCACGGCAGCGGCGCCGCCCTGCCCCACCTGCCGGGACGCGTGGTGGTGAGTCGCCGGCGGGGCAAGCAGTGGCAAGTCATGCTGCGGGATGTCGCCGACCCCGAGGCCTTGGCGGCGCTCGGCGAGAACGACGCGGTGGTCGCGGTCGACACCCGCACACCGTCGCTCGAGGAGTTGTTCGTCGCCTACCTACAGTCGAGCGACACCGAGTCACCCGGCGAGTCCGCCGAGCGGCAACCGCTGCCCGTTAGTTGAATCACGGATCTTGTCTGTGGGAGGCATCTCCCGACGCCGATTTCGGTCTCTTAGCCGGACTCGTCAGGTTGCGCGTCATCGGCGTCGGGAGACGCCTCCCACAACGATCACTACACGCTCAACCATTCCCAAGCCTTTCCTGAGGCGACGCATGCCTGCCACTCTCTACACGCCGCCCGCCACTCTACGGCTCGCGAAGCGTTTCTTCTGGAAGGAGTGTCGCCGGCTCTTGGGGCTTGCTGTCGGGGTGGTGATCATCGCTGTCCTGACCATGCTGTTCGTCAAGACCTTTGCGTCCAGCCGGGTGAATCTCGATGGGCTGCTCGCTGTGATCGCGATTGGCGGCGGAGCGGTGCTGGCGGTCGCCGCGGCGGTGACGCTCTTCTCGGTCGAGAAGGAGGAGGGAACCGTCGAGCTGCTCCGGCTGCTGCCCCGGAACGCCTTGGCCACGGGCTTGGGCAAGACCGCAGCGGCGATCGCCGTCACGGCAGCGACGACGATCGCGATGCTGCTCGTCGCCTGGTTGTTGGCCGAAACAGCGCCTACCTCCAACGATCTCTCGCTGCTGACGCAACAAGGCTCGCTGCTGCTTGCCGAGGCTTTCGTCTGGGGGCTTATCGCTTCGCTCCTCTGCCCCAACCCCCTCGTGGCGGCGGTGCTCGGCATCGCCGCGGCGTCGGCGAGCAGCCAGCTGGCGATCCAGATCAGTAACCCCAACGCCTACGGCTATCGGATCGAAGCCTTTATCGAAGCGACCTACGCACGCCTCGCTCTCGTAGCAGCGGCGGCCGTTGTCGCCAATGGACTCGCATCGCGTTGGCCCGCCCCGTTGTCACTCCGCCACGGTAGCGAGCGCACCCGCACTGTGGTGGATCGCGAAGAGAAAAAGCCGCTTCTTCAACGCCTGCCGCTAGGACTCTTCGGCCGCCTCATCTGGCAGACATTGCGGCAGTCGTGGGCGATGGCGATCGTCGCCACGTTGCTCGGGGCGTTCCTCACGGGCATGTGCGTGCTCATGGCGGGTGGCCTGGTTGAGAACCAATATGGCCTGCAGTTCTTGATCGGTTTCAGCGCCCTCTTCGCGCCGGCCCTGTTGGGAGCGGTCGTTTTCCGTGCGGACCAGCGCCGCGACGCCTACCGCTTCCTCGCCGAGCACGCCGGCCGCCCGTCGATGCTGTGGCTTGCCCGCAACACGGTGGGCCTAGCGATGCTGGCGGCGTTGCTGGCGATCCTGCTGGCATCGACTTGGTGGTTGGCCTCCTTCATCTTGCCGTACGCCATCGACGAGTGGCCCGAGGGCACGGCGAGCGCCACGGCGCTGCGAACCACGATGGCCTACTACGACATCAAACGGACGCTACTTTTGTCGGCGTCGGCAGCCTTTGTGGCTTACGCCGTCGGCCAGTTCTGCTCGCTCACCCTCCGCAGCGACGTGCTCGCCGCGATGCTCGCGCTAATCGCTGCGGTGCTGGTGGCGGGCTGGGCAATGACGGTCTGGGCGTGGCGGCTGCCGCCGCTGGCGTTCACGCTGCCGATCGGCGTCGGGGCCCTCTTGGCGTCGCTGTTGCGGGTCCGCGCCTGGATGTTCGACCGCCGCGGCCTGTGGCGGTGGGGGGCGCCGTTGGCGGCCCTCGTCGCGCCGGTCGCGTTGGTGGCGTGGGCAACGCCCGGGGTACGGCTTGCCCAAGTCGCTGGAAAGCCGCCGTGGATCCGGCAGGAAGGCAAGGAGTGTATCCCCTTTGAACAACTCGCCAACAAAGCACAAGAAGAACTGAGGCGAGGCCGCGAAGTCACCGACGCCTACCAGCGGCTCGAAGCGGATGCCTTTACCGCTGTCTTAGCTCTCAAGGACGAAGTGCTAGAAGAAAAGGAGTTTGAATTCGCCGCCCTGCTAGAGCCTCAGCCAACCGACGGACTGTTGGACGACGAGGCGTTCGAAGAGTTCTTGCGGCTCAGCCACATCAAGTGCCGGCTGCTAGCCGGAACCCATGCCCGGGACGGGGCGTTGCAAGCCATCGTTCTGACCGGCCCGCCCACCGATCTTGTTGGACGGCTTGAGCGGCTGTTGGCATGCCGCCGCGTCGCCGCCCAGCAGCTAAACGGTGAAAGGTACTGGCATGACGCGAATCCCACCTACCTGGCTGATGATTTTATTGGCTGGGCGACCACCGAAGGTCAGTCATCACAACGGATTCTCACCGCCATCCAAGGCCTGCGTGAAGCCGAGGGGATGCTCGCGGGACCTCTCGGTCCGTTGATGAACGAGTACTTCCAAGCCAAAGCAGTGCTCAACGGCGAAGCGACGCCCGATTTCAAAGGCAAGAAGGACGCCGTCCCGTCGGGCGTGCAATGGGTCGCTTTTCTGTTCCACGAGTTTCTATCGGCCGAGCAGCAAAGAGCGATGAAAGCGCTCGACCTCGCCGCGGCCTACGAAGCCGCGTATCTAGCCGAAGGGGTGCATGCGCTGGCCACGCCATCGTCCAACTACATTTGGAAACAGTTCCGGATCGACGACGCCCAACTCGTCGCGAGCTTGCGTTATCAGGCTCAGAATCGAATGGGAAGCTATCTCGACCGTCTCCATCAACTCTCCGACGCCCGGACAAGCTATCTCGCGTCAGGAAGTTTCATTTCTGAATGGCTGCTGCCGCAAAATCTGCATGAGTGGCTGGCGGGCGTCGCCTGGCGGCGCGCCGAGCGCGTGCGGCTCGCCTTGATCGCTTACCGACTCGATCACGACGCGTACCCCGATCGCCTTGAGTTGCTTTCGCCCGACTACCTTGCTGACAAAGAACTGCGCGATCCGTACAGCAACCAGTACTTCGGCTGGGCGGCGGGAGGATTCCAGCTGCCGATCGCGGAGCACTACGAACGCTGGGCGTCCGACTCCGCCTTGGCGCCTGGGACGCCCCTGCTGTGGTGCGGCGGCATGCAGCTTGCAACCCCCGAGGAGGGGCTCGCCACCCATAAGGAGGGAGGCGGGCTCCGTTTCCGCAACGGAGCCCCCGACGACGAGGAAGTGCTTGTCCCTGCGATGTACTTGCGAGAACAGACAAGAGGCTACGACGGAGGGTTCTGGATGGCTGTGCCGGAGTAGGTAATCGACTCCACCGGCGGGTTCGCCCGCGGCTAGCGCCGACGGCTCAAGACTTTTCCCCTCCCTGAAAGGGAGGGGTTAGGGGAGGGTTACACCGTTCAGCACAGGAGCGTTCTCTTGTCCTGATCGCCCCGACCCTCCCCTACCCCCTCCCTGAAAGGGAGGGGGTGACGCGCGCTAGCGCTTTTTCTTCAGAGGACCGCGACGATCGCCTTCGCCAGGGCGTCGACGTTCGTCGGCGTGATGCCGGCGACGTTGATGCGGCCCGAGCCGACCAGGTAGATCGCGTCGTTTTCGCGGAGCTTGGCGACCTGCTCCTTCGTCAGACCGCTAAACGAGAACATGCCGCGTTGCTGCTGGATGAACGAGTAGTCCCCCGCAGCGCCGTGCTCTGCCAGTTTCTCCACCAGCAGCGTCCGCATGCCATTGATGCGGTTGCGCATGTGCTCCAGTTCGCCGAGCCACTGCTTCTTGAGGTCGGCGTCGGCGAGGATCGTCGTCACCAGCGCGGCGCCGTGCGCCGGCGGGTTCGAGTAGATCGTGCGGATGACGCGATTCACTTGGCTCTGCACGACCGCGCGGCGTTCGGCGTCCTGCGAGACGAACGTCACAGCGCCGACGCGCTCGCGGTACAGGCCAAAATTCTTCGAGAACGAGCTGCAGATGATCAACTCGGCGCCGGGGGTACAGAACTCACGCAGCCCGGCCGCGTCCTCTTCGACGCCATCGCCAAACCCTTGGTAGGCGAAGTCGAGCACCGGCAGCACGCCACGATCGGCCAGCACCGCGGCGATCTGGCGCCACTGCTCCAGCGTTGGGTCGATTCCCGTCGGGTTATGGCAGCAGCCATGCAGCAAGACGGCGTCGCCGGCGGGCAGCTTTTTGAGGGCGGTGAGGAACGCTTCGAACGCCAGGCCGTTGGCCGCGGCGTCGAAGTACGGCAGCACGCCCGTCTTGACGCCCGCCGCGGCGAAGATCGCCGGATGGTTGGCCCAGGTCGGGTCGGTCATCCAAAGCGTGGCGCCGGGCAGGTTCTGCTTCAGAAAATCGCCGACGACCCGCAGGGCGCCCGTCCCGCCGGGGGTGTGCGACGTGCTCGCCCGGTCGGAGATCAAGACCTCGTGCCCGCCGCCAAGCATCAAGAGCTGAACCGCGGCGCCGTACTCGGGGGCGCCGGGGATCGGGAGGTAGGATTTGGTCTTCTCGCTGGCGGTGACCCGCCGGGTCGCCTCGACCACCGACGGCAGGACCGGGGTGACACCGTCCTCGTCCTGGTAGACGCCCACCCCGAGGTTGATCTTGCCGGGCCGCGTCTCCGCCTTGTAGGCGTCGGTGAGGCCAAGGATGGGGTCGACGGGAGCGGCTTCGATTGACTCGAACATGGCGGGAGCAGGAAAGGACGGTACGGAGGGGGACGCCGGAGGGCTGGCTCGGCGCTGCGGCCGGGAAACCTGACACTCTAATTCCACGGCCGGTTCGTCGGTAGCGGCAAAGGATTGGAACCACGGATGAACACGGATAGACACCGATAAGAGGAGTCGGAGGAAAAGCCGTATCGCTAACCAGCCGGCCTTCATCCGCGTTAATCTGTGTTCATCTGTGGTTCCCTCATGAAGTTTCTGGAGCGGCGATGGCGGACGGTAAGACGGGTCTCTGGATCGTTGGCGCGCGCGGCGGGGTGGCGACAACGGTCGCCGTTGGCCTCGCCGCCCTCCGCCGGGGCGACGCGCCGGCCTACGGCCTCGCGACCGAGACCGCCCCGTTCGCCGGAGTCGACCTCCCCGGCTGGGACCAGATTGTCCTCGGCGGGCACGAGGTCCGCGGCGGCACGCTGCTCGACGCGGCCCGCGAGCTCGAGGCGGGACGTGTGCTCCCGATCGGCGCCGCCGACCGTTACGCCGACGACCTGGCTCGTCTCGACGCTAGCATCCGCCCTGGCGTCTTGGTCCGCAGCGGCGCGGCGATCGAGTCCCTGGCGGACGCCGCATCGGTCGTCCCGTGCGCGACGCCGCGCGAGGCGGTCCGGCGCGTGGCGGAGGACCTCATCGCGTTTCGCGACGCGCAGGGCCTCGAGCGCGTCGTGATGGTGCTGCTTGGTTCCACCGAGCCGCCCGTCGACGCCGGCGCGCTGCCGACCGACGTCGCCGCGCTCGACGCCTCCCTCGATGACGCGGCGCGCTGTCCGCTCCGCGCGAGCTCGCTCTACGCGCTCGGCGCGATCGAGGCCGGCGCGGCGTTGGTGAACTTCACCCCGTGTCTCGGCGCTGGATTTCGTGCGATCGAAGAAAAATATTTTGACGCCGCTTTGCCGCACTGCGGGGCCGACGGCAAGACCGGCGAGACGCTCCTCAAGTCGGCCCTCGCGCCGATGTTTGCGGCCCGCGCGCTGCGGGTCGACAGCTGGGTGGGGCACAACCTTTTGGGCAACCGCGACGGCGCCGTCTTGGCCGACCCGGAGCACAAGCGCGCGAAGGTCCAGAGCAAAGAACGCCTGCTCGAATCGCTGCTCGGCGACGCGCCGCAGAGCCACGTTTCGATCGAGGCGATCGACAGTCTCGGCGACTGGAAAACGGCGTGGGACCACGTCCATTTCCGCGGTTTTCTAGGGGTTCCGATGGCGATGCAGTTCACCTGGCAGGGCTGCGACTCGGCGTTGGCGGCGCCGCTGGTGATCGACTTGGTGCGGCTCATGGACCTCGCGCTGCGGCGCGGCGAGAAGGGCGCGCTCGGCGCGCTCGCGGCGTTCTTCAAGAGCCCCCTCGGCGCCGCGCCGCGGGCGCTGATCGATGAGATGAACACGCTCGTCGAATGGGCGCGTCGGTAGGCGGCGCGGCGCCGCGCATCCCCCCGTCCCTCCCCCTTCGCCCCACGTCCCTCGCGCGGCGCCAGCCACGCCCGCGTTGGTAGAATTGCTGCAATTCATCTTGACGGGTAGCGAGGGCAATTGCTTGAATGCGCGCAATCCTGGCGGTCTACGTGGTGAAGCAATTCACGGACGTCCGCCTATTACGGAAAACGCCGCCCCCTCGATTGATTCGAGAGCGCGCCCGGAGGGCGCGGCGTAGTACCCACTGGGCGCCGCCAGGGATGGAGTTAAACGAAACGATGGCTGCTCCGAAGAAAACCGCGAAGAAGAAGGTCGCCAAGAAGGCCGCGCCGAAGAAGGCCGCCAAGAAGTCGACCAAGAAGAAGGCCGCCACTAAGAAGGCCGCCGCCCCGAAGAAGAAGGCTGCTAAGAAGTCGACCAAGAAGAAGGCCGCTACCAAGAAGGCCGTGAAGAAGGCCGCCCCGAAGAAGACGGCCAAGAAGTCGACTAAGAAGAAGGCCGCTAAGAAGGCCTCGCCGAAGAAGACGACCGCGAAGAAGAAGTAGTTCGGCTTCGCGGAGTCCTAGCTTGATGGTCTACGCAGCGCGGAGGCGTTGCGCGAGATCAAGGACGATCCGACTAGCCGGCCGAGAGCCCCTCGCGGGTTCTCGGTCGGCTTTTTTCGTTGGGGTGACGGTTTGCGTTGGGAGGGTTGGTTCCGCAACTCCGGGGGCTTGCGCCCACCGGCTCAGACCTCACGAGAGGGCGTAGCATCAGCCGCGGCGCCTGAACCGGTGGGCGCATGCCCCCGGAGTTGCGAAAGAGACACGCCCCCCCTCCCCGTCGACTCACCCCCACCCGGCGTTGCTTAGCACGCCTCAAGTGGTTACTATCAAGACACTTAGAGTTTTGTAGGTTGCCGCTCTCGCGGATCACGTCGCTCGGGCCTTATTGGCGCCGGGGGCGGTTCTCCGACGCCGGGCGGTGGTTGGACGCAGAACCCTCCCCCCGTGACGTCGCGCAACGACCCTAAATTTCCCGCCCCGGATCGCATTTCCGGGCGCGTCGGTCGGGGCGCAAGGACCCCCCGCAAAGCAGGAACCCGTGGCGACAACTCAATTGGAAGACCCTCAGAACGACGTAGAAACAACCTCCGAGATGCCCACCACCGCCGACGATTCCGCCTCGAAGGTGGGATTCGACGAGATGGGCCTCTCCGAATCGATGCTCGCGACCCTGAAGTCGATCGGCTACGAGACCCCTTCGCCCGTTCAGGGCGGGGTCATCCCGATCGCCCTCGCTGGCAACGACGTGCTCGGCCAGGCTCGGACCGGCACCGGCAAGACGGCGGCGTTCGCGATCCCCATCCTCGAGACGATGGAAGACCGCGGCAAAGGCGCCGCCCCGCAGGCGATCGTCCTGGTGCCGACGCGTGAGCTCGCCGTGCAGGTCACCGACGAGTTCCAGCGGCTGGCCGGCGAGCGGAAGTTCCGCTGCGTCGCCGTCTACGGCGGCAAGCCGATCAAGGCGCAGATCAGCAAGCTCGAACGGGGCGCCGACGTCGTGATCGGCACCCCGGGCCGCGTGCTCGACCACATCGGCCGGCACACGATCGACCTCCGCACGCTGCGTGTCGTCGTGCTCGACGAGGCCGACCGGATGCTCGACATCGGTTTCCGCCCCGACATCGAGAAGATCCTCCGCCAGTGCCCGGCCAAGCGCCAGACGCTGTTGCTGTCGGCCACGGTCGCGCCGCCCGTGAAGCGGCTCGCCGAGCGCTACATGCACGAGCCGGTGATGCTCGACTTCTCGCCGAAGAACAAGTCGGTCGACACGATCGAGCAGCACTTCTTCACCGTCGACGGCGACCGCAAGTACGACCTGCTCAACCGCCTGCTCGAGCGCGAGCAGCCGTCGCAGACGATCGTCTTCTGCCGCACGAAGCGCGGCTGCGACAAGATCCACGAGCGGCTCAGCCGCAAGCGGAAGGGGATCGGCTGCATCCACGGCGACCTCCCGCAGGGCGCCCGCGACAAGGTGATGAAGGCGTTCCGCGCCGAAGAGATCACCCTGCTGGTGGCGACCGACGTCGTCGGCCGCGGCATCGACGTGAGCAGCATCTCGCACATCATCAACTACGACATCCCGCAGTCGTCCGACGACTACGTCCACCGCGTCGGCCGCACCGGCCGGATGGGGCGTGACGGCGTCGCGTACACGTTCGTGACACGTGAGGAAGGCGACGAGCTGACCCGGATCGAGATCCTCATCAACAAAGTGTTGATCGAGGACAAGATCGATGGCTTCGAGGCGGCCCGACCGACGCAGAAGCGGGCGGCTGCCGCCGTGAAGTTCTACGGCGCCGGGACGCAGGCGAGTGACAACGAAGAGGCCGTCGAAGCGCCCGTGGAAGCGGCCCCCGCGCCAGAGGCGCCGAAGCCGGCGCCCTTTGGCCGCCGTGGCCGCAGCAAGCACCGCCGCGGGCTGTAAAAAGCTAAGCAATCGTTCCTGTGGGAGGGGTCTCCAGACCCCGATGGCGCGTTCCATGCCGTTGCGGAATGGGCGCGGAAATCGGGGTCAGGAAACCCCTCCCACAGCCTTTCTATAGCGCCCCGCCGAACTCCTCGGCAAGCCATTTCGAGGCGTCGTCCCAGCCGGCGGCGGCGGCTTCCCAGTTGACCGCCATCGGCTGGACCTCTTCGGGCGTCTTCACCCGGCAACGGCAGGCGTTGTCCGACCGGCTCTCGTTGCTGAGCGGGATCTGAGCGCTAGGGCCGATCACGAGCCGGCACTCGACGAGCGACGTCAGCAGGAACTCCGCCAGGGCGTGGCCCGCGGTCGGATTCGGTGAGCCTTCGACCAGGGCGATCGTGTTCGGGATAAACAGCGTTCCCAACGCCTCCTGACCTTCCTCTTTTGGCTGGTCGGGATAGATGATCGTGACGGGCTGTCCCCCTTCGAGCTCAATCATCGCGTCGTCGGTGTCGGTGAGGCCGAACGCCAGCTTGCCCCGCGCCACTTCCTGGGCGACCCGCTTGTTGCCCGACAGGATGCGGCAGTTCTTCTTCACGCCGGTGAAGAACTTCTTAGCCCGCTCGTCGCCCCACTGCTCGAACAGACAGGCGGCCTGGGTGGCGGTGGTGCCGAACAGCGGCTTGGCGACCCCCGCCTGGTCGTACCACTGCGGGTCCGTGAGGTCCTCGATCGAGTGCGGCCAACGGGCCTCTTTCACGAGGTTCGTGTTGACGATCAGCACCCGCGCCCGGGCGGCGAAGCCGCGCCAATCGAGGTCTTTCGAGCGGTACTCGGGGTCGTAGTTCTTGTCGGCCGCCATCGGCTGGGATCGGAGCAGCCCCTCGCGCTTCAGCCGCAGGGTGTGCAGCAGCTCGTTGTTCCAGAAGACATCCGCACGGGGACGCTCGCGTTCGGCCATAATGGCGCTGGCGAGGCCGACCGTCTTGGTGGCCTCGGTGTCGAACTTCGCCAGCACCTCGATCCCGGTCTTGCGGGTGAAGGCGTCGAAGATCGGCCTGGAGAATTCCTCGTCGAGGGCCGTGTAGACGACCACCTGCTTGGGGACCTTCGGCGTGTCGCAGCCGCCGGAGGCGATCGCAATGAGAATCAGCGTGAGCAGAGCGAGCGAGCGAGCCTTCATTGATCTTTCCACGCCGACTTTGATACCGTCCTGCGGGCGGCCGTGCCGCCCCTGACCGTCCAACATAGCCCGCCCCGAGCCCAGCGGGCCAGCCTCGCGACTCGTCATGACCACGCCAATCACTACCAGCGCCTCATCGCTGAGCGTTGAGTTGCTCGGATCGGGGGGCTACCACCCCTCGGAAAGGCGGCAGACGGCGTGCGTGCTGCTGCCCGAAATCGGCCTGATGCTCGACGCCGGCACGGGGGCGTTCCGCGTGCTGGCGCGCGTCGCCGCCGGCGCCTTGCGCGCGGACCGGCTCGACATCGTGCTAACCCACGCCCATCTCGATCACATTGTGGGACTCACCTACCTGATCGGCCTCGCCTGCGAGGGCCGGCCGATCGAGACCGTCATCCACGCCACGACGGCGACGCTCGACGCGGTCCACGCGCATCTGCTGGCGCCCGCGCTCTTCCCCATCGCGCCTGTCACGCGTTTCGAGACGCTCGGCGGGTCGCTCACGCTCGCCGGCGGGGCGACGGTGACGACGTTTCCGCTCGACCATCCGGGCGGGTCGCTCGGCCTGCGGGTCGAGGCGCGCGGAAAGTCGCTCGCGTACGTCACCGACACGCTCCCCGTCACGCCGGCGACGCTCGATCGGATCCATGGCGTCGATCTGCTGATGCACGAGGCGTACTTCGATGCGTCGCAACGCCGGCTCGCCGACGACTCGGGCCATTGCACCGCCGCCGACGCCGCCCACGCCGCCGCGGCCGCTCACGCCAAGCGGCTGGTGATGATGCACCTCGACCCGCGGGCGACCGCTGAAGACGAGGCCCGGGCCTTGGCCGAAGCCCAAGCGATCCGCGCCGACGCGGTTTATGGCGAAGACCAAATGCTGGTCAAGCTGTAGCGGCCGTGGCCTTGTCGGTCACTCCTCGGCAGAGCCGACGCCACTCGCGATCGAGCCGCTTGCCGTAACGGTGGTGCTCGACCTCCAACCGGTGCCGCGGCGTTTCGACATAGTTGATCGCTGCGTCGTGGAATGCTCCGTCGCGGTCGGGCCTCCGCTTGCGCTCACGCAGCGCGCGGGCCGCCGAGGCGCCTTGCTCGCTAGCGAGGAGGTACTGCGTCACCAGCCGGGCCTGTCGATCGACCAAGCCCCATTGGCCGCTGTCGGGCTGGATCATCCCGAGCACGAACAAGTCATCCCGCTCGGGATGGAAGACGTTGAGATACAGCTCGGGCCGCCCGTCGCGCCAATTGAGCGTGGCGCTGTCCATGAAGGGGAACGACAGATGATACCCGGTTGCGTAGACGATCGTGTCGAAAGGCTCCTCGCGGCCATCGACGTAGCGGACGCCGGCCCCCGTGAGGCGCTCAACGTCGGGCCGGACCTCGAGGTCGCCGTGACGGAGCTGGTAGATCAGCTGCGAATTGATCGTCGGGTGGGTCTCGAACAACCGATGGTCGGGCTTCGGCAGTCCCGTTCCGGCGCGCGGCCCCTGCACCAGATAGATCATGCCCAGCGCTAACAGCCGGCGCAGGGCGAGGGGCAATCGCCAACGCAACAGCCGCTCGCCAACCGCATCGATCGGCTGGCCACGATAAAACTTCGGCAAGAAGTGGTACCCGCGTCGCAGGCTGAGCCGCGTCAACGCGGCGTGCTGCGAGCACTCCACCACGATATCGCAGCCGCTGTTGCCGCCGCCGACCACCAGCACCCGCTTGCCGGCGATGGCGTCGGGCGTTTTGTACTCGCCCGAGTGGAGTTCGGCTCCGCCGAAGGTGGCTTCGCCGCTGCGGCCGCTCCATGCCGGGAAGGCGAAGTCCCAGTTGTGGCCATTGGCGATCACCAAGCGGCCGTAGCGGCGGAGCTCGCCCGACTCCAACTCAACGAGCCATCCTCCCCCCCGCGCGGCGCCCGGCCCCTCCATGGGGGTGACGCGGCGGACGCCCGCGCCGAACTGGAGGTGCTCACCCAAACCGAATCGATCGACGTAGCTCCGCAGGTAATCGAGCACGAGGCGATGGCTCGGGTACTCCGGCCAGCCGTCGGGCATCGGGTGGTCGAGGTACTCTGTTTGCCCTTTCGAAGAGATCAGGTGCGTCGACGCCATCACCCGGCTGCAGGGCAAGGCGATGTTCCAATTGCCGCCCAGGTCGGCTTCGCGCTCGAGGCAATCGACCTTAAAGGCGGCCTGTCGCAGGTTCTTGACCATCGCGAGGCCCGATGTGCCGGCGCCGATCACCGCGATGCGATCGGTGCGATCGACGACCGCCTGCGACAAGCGCGGCGTGCCGGACGTGGTGGAGAGCGTTGGTGGGGGCGTCACGCGCAGCGGAACTCGAGAAAGGACGTTCTAGGTGGATTGACCCAACCCGATCGGGTGGCGCCTAGCTTACCTCGTCTATGTTATCGCGCGGCGTTGCCGAGCGGGCGACCGTCGGGGATGTGTTTGTCCGCCATCGACGTTGACGAATCAGCGCCCGATCCGAATGCTTGGGTACGGGCGGTTCGGGATGAACCGCCACTCCTCACATCGGCCGCTTGCGTCCCTTCGGCTTCTTGCCCTTCGGAGCGAGAGCAGAAATGACGCCGCCCGCGGCCGCGAGACACGACGCCCATGGCCAGGAAAGCCTCGCAAGGACTTCCGTTCGACCCCCCGTCGTCGCCCCAGCGCCGTAGCGCTTTGAATACGGATCGTTACCGCCTCGAGGGGACGTACGAGCGCCTGCGCCGCGCTTTGGTGGCGGGACCTCAGGACGGACGGATCGATCAACCGTTGTCGTACTGGGTGTTGCCAAGCGACCGCCGTCTGCCGATCGTTTTCCTCGACCGGACGCTGCGCGACCTGCTCGCCCAGCCGCTCGAGGACCTGATGCAGACCCCCGGCGTCGGGCAGAAGAAAATCCTCGGGTTCTTTGACCTGCTGCGTCGAGCGATCAAGTCCGAATCGGCCGACCGACCCTTCGGGATGGCCGCCGAACCGGCGATCGACGAGCCGTCCCACCGCCGTGGCGTCGGCGTCGAGCCGGCCAGCGTCTCGGAAGCGGTCTGGCGTGAGTGGTGCGAGACGATTCTCCGCGCCGGCTTCGGCGACCACGCGCTGGGGCGGGTCGCCCCCTCGCTGCGGAAGCTGCCAACCGTCATCTGGGAAACGCCGTTGTCGGACTATGCGGGCCGTTCGCTCGCCGACATCCGTCTGCTGAAGACCCACGGCGAGAAACGCGTCAACGCGATTCTCGAGGTCTTCGGCGCCATCTACGAAGCGGTCTCGACGGCCGCCCTGAACGAGGACCTTCAGCTTGATGTCACCGCCCGGTTCGTTCCCGAGCTGACCCGCTGGCTGGTCGCCCACGCGGCGCGGCCCGACAAATTGACGCTGGCCGACATCCAGGAGCGGGTCGCCAAGCCTCTCGTCCGGCAGATCGAGATCGACCTGGGCGAGCCGGTTACAGGCCTCGCGAGCGAGCGACTCGGCTTTGACGGAGCGACCCCAACCGTCAAGACACAGGCCGAACAGCTAGGCGTCACGCGGGCGCGGGTCTATCAACTGCTGGAGGACTGTGGCCGGGTGCTCGCCGTTCGCTGGCCCGAGGGACGCTGGCTGCTGGCGCCACTGGCCGATCGCCCGGCGAAAACCGATCCCGAGGCGATGGGACTCATCCACGCCATCCGGGTGCTGTTTTACCCGGAGTAATCCCTCCTGAAGAGGCGTCTCCCGACGCCGATGACGCGCACCCCGCGGTCTGGCCCAGAAGCGACGACAGCTTAGGCGAGCCGGGAGCGTCAACGGCCGGAGTGAAATGGGTACCCCCGTCACTCCGGTCGTTGACGCTCCCGGCTCGCCTTGCAACGGTTTACCGGTTCCACCCAGCGCCCGTACCGGGGTCGGGAGACCCCTCCGACAGTCGCCGGCTCGCCATCCGGGTTTGGCGGTGTGTATACTCGTACAGGCCATTCTATCCCCCGAGCCTACCGCCGTGTCGGTTCCCGCCGCCAGCCGCTGGTCGATCATTGCGCACAATGTGCGTCGGCTGATGGCGCGCGACGGCCTCACCTACGAGGACGTCTGCGAGGCGAGCGGCCTCGACGCCCGAACGCTCCGAGGGGTGTTACGCGCCGCGAAGCGTCCCCACGCCAAGACGCTGCAGCGGCTGGCCGAAGGCCTCGGCGTCACGCCCGACGAGCTCTTCGCCGGCGACGCGTCGATTGCGCGGGCCGAGTTCGACGCCGCCACCAACCCCGCCATCGAAGAAGCGGTCGAGTCGGCGCCCGAGCTCTTCGACGGCTGGACCCCGAGCGACTTCGGCGAGTTGGCGAGCCGCGTCGGCGCCGGCGGCGCGCTCACCCCGCACGGCGTCCGATTGGCTGCCGAATTGATGAACGCCAACCGCCAGGCGCTGACCCGCGCGCAAGTGGTGCTCGAAACCGGCCAAGCCGACGCCCTCCGCACCGTGATCGACGCGCTCTACGACCGGGCGACGGCGCGAGAACAATAAAAGTGGACGCCCACCTCCCAAGGGGGACGGCGCGCCGATTTAACTCCGTCGGGCTACGTCGAGCAGGCGGTCGAAACGCGACCGCGTATCGCGACGGCACTCGTCGACTTCATCGCACAGCGCCTTCGCGCTGGGGTAGCTAAGCAAATAGGCGAGCTTCCGCAGTTCGACCTCTTCCTCCGGGAACTCGTGCCGACCCGCCGAGTTCATCAGCCGGATCCGCGCCTCGACGCTTCGCTCGAGCCGATAGCTGCGGCTCAAGAATTCGGCGTCCTCGTTCGTGAGGTAACCGCCCGAAGCGAGCGTAGTCAGGGCGTCGAGCGTGTTCGGCGTGCGGACCGAAGGGTCGTCGCCGCCGTAGCGTAGCTGCAACATCTGCGCGATAAACTCGGTGTCGACCGTGCCGCCGATGCCTCGCTTGAGGTTCCGCGGACTCGCGGTCGCCTCCAAGCGGCGGCGCATGTCACGGATCTCGTCGACGTTGCGGGGGTTCCAGGCGGGGCCGTAGGCCGACGCGTTGACGGCCGCCATCGCCCGCTCGGCCGCGGCGTCGGAGCCATAGACGACCCGCGTCTTGCAGAGCGCCAGTCGCTCCCACAGTTGGCCGGCGCCGCTGGCGAAATAGTCCTGCAGCGCCCGAATCGTCACCGCGAGCGTCCCGCCTCGGCCGGTCGGGCGGAGCCGCGCGTCGACCTCGTACAGCCGTCCATAGGGCCCGAGCCGATTGGCGACGCTGATGATCCGTTGACCCAGTTCGCCGAAGAAGTGGCCGTTGGTCGTCGAGATCGCCCGCCGCGAGCGGCGTTGGTGGACGGTGGGCCCTTCCGCTTCGTAGAGGAACACGAGGTCGAGATCGGAGTGGTAGTTCGGCTCGCGGCCGCCGAGCTTGCCCATCGCCAAGATGATCGCCTCGGCGGGCTCCCCCTCGCGGCCGCGGAGGGCCTCGCGCTCTTCCGCCGTGGCGGCCGGTTCTTCGTCCTGCGGCTCGCCAACGGGGCCGACCGTCGGCACGCCGTGCTTCTCGACCAGGGCGGCGTGTTCGCGTTCGGCGATCACCCCCAGACAGACTTGGGCGACGTCGGCGAGCGCCGCGTGGGTCTCTTGGATGTCGTCCTTGCCGAGGATGTCTCGCACGCCCACCCGCAGGTGCTGGGCGTGCTTGAAGCTGTGGAGGATCGGGTCGAGCGCCTCGGCGCCCCGCGACAACTCGGCGAGCCCCTCTTGCAGTTGGTCGGCGGTTGGCAGGCGCCCGACGAGCAAGCTGTCCATCAGCTCGTCGATCATGCCCGGGTTGCTGGTGAGGATCTCCGCCAGGTAGGGGCACGCCGCACAGAGCGTCACGTACAGGTCGAGCGACGCCCGGTTGTTGCTGAACAGCTCCCACAACGCCGCCTTGCCGCCGAGCGAGTCGCTCACGCGGCTGAGATTCACGAGCGTCTGATCCGGTTCGGGCGTCTGGGCGATCGCCGTCAGCAGCCGCGGCGCGATCGACGCCAAGAAGTGACGGCAACGCCGGGTCGAGAGGAACCGGATCGGCTCGGTCGCCAACGACATCAGGTTGGCGTACGCCGCCTTCGGATCGGCGAACGGGTAACGCCCCAGCACCTCGGCGATCGCCTCGGGCGTCGGTTCGGGGTCGTTCACCAGATCGACCTCGGGCTCGTCGGCGTGCTCGTCGTGGAACGCGTCGTGGAGCAGGTGATCGAGGATCCGCCGGTTCACTTCGGTGCGTTGGCGGTACTCTCCCTGGAACGCGGCGAGCGCCGTGGCCTGCTTCTCGTCAAAGAAGCCCATCCGCACCGCGACTTTCCGCAGCTCGTCGGGGTCGTCCGGCAGCGTGTGCGTCTGCAGATCGAAGACGATTTGCAAACGGTGCTCCAGCTTGCGGAGAAACTCGTAGTTCTCGGTCAGGTGGATCCGCTCCTGGGGGGTCAGGCAGCCCGCCTTCTCGAGCCGATGGATCGCGTCGAGCGTCGTGCTGGTCCGGACCTCGGGGAGCGCGCCGCCGTTGAGCAGCTGCAGGAACTGGATCACGAATTCGATGTCGCGGATGCCGCCGTGGCCCGTTTTGACGTTGCTGGCGTTCTCACCTTCCGAAGCGGCGCGGCTCTCGATGCGGCGTTTGAGCGATTTGATGCCGGCGATGTCGGCCAGCGACAGATAGCGGCGATAGACCCAGGGCTCGAGCGTCTCGAGCAGCCGGTCGCCCAGCTGGAGGTCCCCCGCCACCGGACGCGCCTTGATCATCGCCTGCCGTTCCCAGGTGCGGCCGCGGGTGTCGTAGTAAGCGACCATCGTGTCGAACGGCTGCACGAGCGGGCCCCGGTCGCCGTCGGGACGCAACCGCATGTCGACCCGGTAGCAGGTGCCATGCTCGGTCACCTCACCGACGAGCTTCACAAGGTCGCGCGCCAACCGATCAAAGTACTCGCGGTTGGTGGTCGGCCGGCTGTGGTCGGTTTCTCCCTCTTCCTCGTAGAGGAAGATCAGGTCGATGTCACTCGAGTAGTTCAGCTCGACGCCACCGAGCTTGCCGAGACCGAGCACGCAGAACTGGGCCCGTTGGCCGTCGCGGCGGCGTGGCGAGCCGAAGCGCTCTTCGAGCCGCTTGGTCAAGAAAACGAGGGCCGCCTCGAGGATCGCGTCCGCCAGCAGCGACACCTGCCGGGCGACCGCGGCCACGCTCTGGCCACGGACGATGTCGCCATAGGCGATGCGGGTCGTCTCGCGACGCTTGGCGCGGCGCAACGCGGCCGCCACCCGGCCCCAGTCGCTGAGTCCGGTGATCTCGGTGACCAGCTCATCGACGAGCACCTCGCGCGCGACCGGACGCCCCTCGGTCATCCGCACCAGGTCGTAGCACTCTTGGTCACGGACCAGTTGGTCGGCCAGGTACTGGCTCGAGGAGAGCAGCTGCAGCAATTGCGGCAATGCCTCGCGGTCGCGCTCGAACAGTGCGGCGGTCGAGAGCGGGTTGCGGGCCGCGGCGAGGAACCGCTCGAGGTTCCGTAGCGCCATGCCCGGGTCGGCGAGTCGCGGCCGGGTCGCCTCGAACTGCGACTGGAGCAGTCCTAGCAAATCGCTAGGGACGCCGCAGCGGGCGATCTGTTGCCACGGTGTCGCCGGGGGGGCGGCCGTGGGAGCGTCGGGTGATGTCATAGCCAAGCGGCGAGCCCGCCAGGGCCCTCGTCGAACAACGCCTAGAAAAAAGCCCGGGCGGCCGCCTGGCTAACGCCCGAGAACTCCATTCTACCGCATAGCCCAACTCGGAGCGAGCAGAGCGAGCCACGCCGGTGCCCGTCGCGAACGCCGGGCCGCGCCAATCAACAATAAAGCGGGTGGACAGCCGGAGGGACCAACTACGTCGCCGCCGGCATTCAGCGCCCCCGGCAGGATTCGAACCTGCGACACACGGTTTAGGAAACCGATGCTCTATCCCCTGAGCTACGGGGGCTAAGGTGTTCCACTGGAATAACTTACGTCACTCCCGTGGTCCCGGAACGGAATGCCTTTCAAGGTCTTGCCAACCGTCATCGTCATCCGTCCCGCGACGCGAACCGTTTTAGCTGACATGGGCGCCAACCGCGAGTCATCCGCATGCGAACTCCTACCTAAACGCCCCACCCGCGGACACGAAACGCTTCAGAAGGCGGCAGAAGGTGTGCCTGGCGGACCGGGAGTAATGAGCTGTCGGGGAGATTGCAAACTCAGTCGGCACTAGCGGTCGAGTTCGCTGGCGATCGAGACCGAGCCTTGCTGGAGGCCCTCGGCACTGGCGGTGACTCGCAGGGCGTCGCCGGGGGCGGTGGCCCGGACCACGGCGAGGGCCCGGCCGCGGTAGGCGTGTCGCTCGTCCGACGTGAAGGGGTCGAGATCGACGATCGAGCCGTTGTCCGTTGCGACGATCTGGCCGGGGCCCTCGATCGTAAACTGGATAAGGTTCGTCGCCCGCGGGCAACGGACCCCGGCGGCGTCGACGACCTCCGCTCTGACCATCGCAACCTCGTCCCAATCGGTAGAGAGGCGGTCGCGACTTGTGGTGACCCGGACGGCGACCGGCGCTCCGGCGGTGTCGAGGCGGCATCGGGCGACCTCTTGACCTCCGTTACGGCCAACAGCGACGAGGGCTCCCGGCTCGTAACGTACGGCCCAGTTCCGCGGCGCGGCGTTGGTCGGTAGCGGCTTGGCGCCGAGTGATCGACCGTTGAGCAGAAGCTCGACCTCCTCGCAATTGCTGTAGACCTCGACGTTCTCTTCGTGCACTTCGTTGGCCTCTTCGTGCACTTCGTCGGCCGTCGCGTCGCGGGGCGTCCAGTCCGGGAACAGCACCTCGCGACGCCGCCATTCCACCGCCTCGTAGCCGGGATCGGCCGGCGTCGCTTCGGTCGCCGCTTCGCGGCGGTAGAGGCTCACAACGGGTCGCTCGCTCCACCAACTCTGTCGCTCGGCGCCACGCGGATGGAGAGCGCCGGTGCGGTCGATGAGACCGGAGTCGAACGTCGTGATCGGCCAGCTGCGTGACTCGCCGAGATAGTCGACGCCGACCCAAAGGAACTGGCCGGCGTGGGGCGGGTTGTCGCGACAGAGCAGCCAGTTCTGCCGCTCGTGCGGCTGCTCCGTGCCGATGATCTTGCGGTCGGGGTTGTCGCGCCAAGCTTGCAGCAGCTCGGCGTCGCGGTAATTGGTGCCGATCACGTCGAGCAAGTCCGCCAAGCCGTTGTCGTAGTCGTGCGTCACGTTGGGGCGGAAGAGGCCCTGCGTCACCGGCCTGGTGGGATCGACCTCGTGGCACACCTCCACCAAACCGGCGAGGATCCGCTTGGCCTTCTCGGTCTGGTGCGTGTCGCGGATCTCGTTGCCGACGCTGTAGAGCACGATCGACGGGTGGTTGCGGTCGCGGCGCAGCGTGTCGGTGAGGTCGCGGCGCCACCACTCGGCGAAGTGCTTGCCGTAGTCGTGCTTCCGCTTGCGCCCCTCCCAGCAGTCAAAGAACTCCGACATGACGACGATCCCCATCGCGTCGCACAGGTCCAAGAACTCGGGAGCGACCGGGTTGTGGCTCGTGCGGATCGCGTTGACACCCAACGCCTGCAACGTCGCTAGTCGGTCGCGCCACACGGCGAGCGGCACGGCGGCGCCGACAGCGCCGCCGTCGTGGTGCAGACAGACGCCGCGTAACTTGTGGTGGCGGCCGTTGAGCCAGAAGCCCGAGTCGGAACGGAACTCGGCGGTGCGGACGCCGAACGGCGCCGTGACTTGGTCGACGCGATTCCCTTCCGACTCGATCGCGATGCGAGCCGTGTAGAGCTGCGGTTTGTCGAAGTCCCAGAGTTCGGGAGAGGCTACATCGATCGTGAGCCGCGCTTGCGACTCCCCGTCGGCGGCGGCTTGCCCGCTGACCGTCGCCGATCCGACAACCTCGCCGCTGGGGCTCAGGCAATCGGCTAGCACGGTGTATTTGCGTGGGGTGTCGCCGTCGTTGCGGATGGTGACCTCGATCGCTACCCGGGCGCGATCGGGCGTGATCTCGGGGGTCGTCACCCCCACGCCGTTGTAAGCGACGTGCAGCGGGTCGAGCTCGACCAACCGGACATGGCGGTAGACGCCGCTGCCCGTATACCACCGCGAGGCGACCTGCTCCGACGTATCAGTCCTTACGGCGAGGACGTTTGGTCCGGCGTCGCCGTAGCGGAGGTGCGGCGTGAGGTCGTAGCGAAAGCTGACATAGCCGTTAGGCCGTTCGCCGAGCAGCTCGCCATTGAGGTAGACACGGCTGTTGGCCATGACGCCGTCGAAATCGACGACCAATCGACGACCCCGCAGCGACTCGGGGGCGACGAACGCCTTGCGGTACCAAGCCACGCCGGTCGGCAGAAAGGCCCCCTCGCCCCCTGCTGGCGCGTCCTTGCGAAACGGCCCGGCGATCGCCCAATCGTGGGGCGTCGTCACGACGCTCCAGTCGGAAGCGTCGAACGCCGATTCGGCCGCGCCTTGCACGTCTCCCTGATGGAAGCTCCACGCCTCATCGAACGAGACAACCCGGCGTGGCTCGGCGTCATTAGGGGCCGGTAGAACGGGGACCGCTGCTGCGACCGACAGCGCCGCCAAGAGCGAGACAAGCATAGAGATTGGGCAAGAAGGCAGATGATACGGTTGAAAAGTCTGGCGCGGCGGCAAGCCGGCGCCGTCCTCCAACTATAAACCGAATCGCTCTCCCGTTCGCCCCAAGGCGGGGACCAAACCCCGTGAAGGACGGACGCCCGCACCGCTCAGCCGACCGAGCCGCTCAGCCGACCGAACCCGCCAGCGAAAAGACCTCGGGGCCGACATGGTCGGTCACCACGGCGCCAAACAGCGTGTGGGCGTTGGCGTCGTACACCGCCACGGGCAGCGTCTGGCCGATCTGTCGTCGGTTGCCGTCGAACACCACGATGCGGTCGCACATGGTGCGGCCCGTCAGCTGGAGCCGGTCCCCCTCCTCGGCCGCCTTCTTGCTGGGACCCTCGACCAGCACCTCGACGCGCGAGCCGAGGAACCGGTGGTTGTCCGCCTCGCTGATCTCGTTCTGCAGCGCGAGCAGCTCGTTGTTCCGCCGCCGCTTCACTTCGTCAGGCACATCGTCCGGCAGGCGGTCGGCCGACTTGGTGCCGGGGCGCTCGCTGTACTTGAAGATAAAGCTGTTCTTGAACCGGCACTCGCGCACCAGGTCCATCGTCTGCTGAAACTGCTCTTCGGTCTCGCCAGAGAAACCCACGATAAAGTCGCTGGTGATCGCCACGTCGGGCATCCAGCGCTTCGCCCGGTCGTGCATCTCCCGGTACTCGGCGATCGTGTAGCCGCGCTTCATGCGGAGCAGTTGCTCGTCGCTGCCGTGCTGGGCCGGGACGTGCAGGTACTTCACGCACTTCGGCAGGTCGCGGATCGCTTCGAGCACGTCGTCGGTCATGTCCTTCGGGTACGACGTGACGAACTTGATCCGCTCGAGCCCCTCGACGTCGTGCAGCCCGCGGAGCAGGTCACTAAATCGCCAGGCGACGCCCTCTTCGGTGTGCCGCCAGCTGTTGACCGTTTGGCCGAGCAGCGTGATCTCTTTACAGCCCTCGCTGACGAGCTGCCGGGCCTCGGCCAGGATCTGGCTCGGCGGGCGGCTCTGCTCGGGGCCACGCACCGACGGTACGATGCAGTAGGTGCAGAACTTGTCGCAGCCGATCTGGATCCGCACGAACGCCTGGAACGGGGTGGGCCGCATCGTCGGATCGCGGAGCGGGTCGAACGACTCGTGGCTCCGCTTGATCACGTCGGTGGCGCCCTCTTTGCGGCCGAGCGAAACCTCCAGCCGCTGCTCGCCCGGCTTCTCACGCGCCTCGCGGACCAGCTGCGGCACCTGATGCAATTGGCCCGGGCCGACGACGATGTCGACATACGGCGCCCGCTTGAAGATCAGCTGCTGGTCTTTCTGGGCCATGCAGCCCATGACGCCGATCACCTTGTCGGGCATCGCCCGCTTGGCGTCTTTCAGTCGGCCGAGCGCCGAGTAGATCTTGTCCTCGGCGTGCTGCCGGACGCTGCAGGTGTTGAACAGCACCGTGTCCGCTTCGGCGGTCGAGCCGGTGAGCTCGTAGCCTTCTTTGCGTAGCGCCGCGACGACCAGCTCGGAGTCGAGCAGGTTCATCTGGCAGCCGACGGTTTCGATATAGAGTTTTTTCATTCGGAGGGTCCGAGGGGCGGACCAGGCTGGCGGCGTTCAGCCGCGGAGGACCGCCATCGCGTTGGGGGGCGGCTCGCTAAGCGGAATCGAGGTCAGTGCGAACCCCTTCGGCGGGCTTTGAGCTTGGCTTCGGCTTCGCGTTCGCGTTGGGCGTCGATTTGCTTCTGGACCTCGGTGGTCAGTTGGTGGGCGCGGCGACGCATCAGGCTCACGAGCGTCCGCACCGCGACCAGCACCGCGATGGCGAGCAGCAGCGTTTCCGGCACGCTCATGGGGGGTCTCCTTCCTTGGAGGGGCACAAGCCAGTAGTTTACCCAGATTAGCGGTTCGGGGGCGAGAGCGCCGGCGGCCCTGCTAGCGGGTTCTTGGGGGGGAACCACGACGGGCACGAAGGACACGACGGCCGGCTTCGTGCGGTCAGGCCGGCACGGCTTACTGAGTCACTTCCTCGCAGATCGAAGCTACGATTCCTAGCAAGGCGGGCGAAATGTCGGTCGGACCTCGGTTGCCAACCTCAGTTACCATTTCGTGCAGTGATCGACCTGTGTGCACCGACATCGCTGCAGCAGCGACAGAAGGGGAACGGCTGAGGCCGGCGCTACAGGCGACCAACGTAGGAATTCCCTCCTTAACAAGACTGGAGGCTGTCACGATCGCCAGCCGAAGCATCTCGCGCGAAGCCGACTCGCCGTCATCGATTGGGCAACGCACGTACGCCAGCTCTCGTGGCAAAACGGCGGGGGATTCTTCGACTGCGAGATCGATGACAACGCGTACTCCAAGTTGGTAGAGAAGCTCTGGATTGCGTGCCTCGTGCGCATTGCCAGTCCAGAACTTTCCCTCCAGCACTTCACGCATGGCTAATGATTGGGTCCAAAGTCTGATAAGCGGCCTTCGTGTCCTTCGTGTCCTTCGTGTCCTTCGTGCCCTTCGTGCCCTTCGTGCCCTTCGTGCCCTTCGTGCCCTTCGTGCCCTTCGTGCCCTTCGTGCCCTTCGTGGTTCACATCTTTAAGAACCCAAGTTCAAACCGGGACTCAACTTCGCTCCAAGCAGCCAATCCCCCGCCGCCATCCGCCGCTTGCCGGCGGGTTGCACGTCGAGGATCTCGATGGCGCCGTCGCCGGTTGCGATGACGAGCCGCTTGTCGGCTGTCAGCACCTCGCCCGGCGTGCCGGCGCCTTCAGCCACGGCGACGCGGTCGATCACCAAGCGGAGCGGTTCGCCTTTTGCCTGCGGCACGAAGGTGTACGCCCGGGGCCAGGGCTGGAGCCCGCGCACTTGGTCCTTGATCGCCTGAGCGGGCCGCGTCCAGTCGATGAGGCCGTCTTCTTTCTTCAGCCGCGGCGCCTTGGTCGCGAGCGACGTGTCTTGTGGCTCGCCACTGGCCGTGCCGGCGGCGAGTTCGTTGACGACCCGCAGCGTGAGCCCGGCGCCGAGTTCGGACAGCCGCTCTTCGAGTTCGCCCGAGGTCTCGTCGGGATCGATCGGCGTGCGGACCTCGCCGAGGATCGGGCCCGCGTCGAGGCCGGGCGTCATCTGAATCACCGCGGCGCCGGTCTCGGCGTCGCCATTGAGCACGGCCCACTGCACCGGCGCGGCGCCCCGGTAACGCGGCAACAGCGAGCCATGCAGGTTAACGCCCCCGAGCCGTGTCGCGCCGAGCGCCGCGGGCTTGAGGATCTCGCCATAGTCGCAGACGAGCAGCAGGTCGGCCTCGTAGGCGACGAGCCGTTCAACCGATTCCGGTAGGTTAACGCTCTCGGGCTGCCAGAGCGGCAAGCTGAGCTCTTCGGCCGCGGACGCCATCGGCGCCGGCGGCTCGCTCTTCCGTCCCCGCGGGGGACGCGTCACCACGGCGAGCACCTCATGCGCGCCACTCGCCACAATCGCCCGCAGCGACGGCACGGCGAACGGCCCGGTTCCTAGTGCAACAATCCGCATTGGTACTTCTTTTTAGGGAACCACAGATAAACACGGATGAACGCGGATAAGAGATTGGCTTTCGCTGTGCGAAGGCTTCCTCACTTCGTTCGATCGGTGTTCATCCGTGTTTATCCGTGGTCCATTCCTTAACAGCGGTGAGCTTCGAGCTCCGCAATCCGCGCGGCGATCGCGTCGCCCGACGGGACGTCGCCCGTTTCTTGGCGGCTTTGGAAGTCCATCTCGAGCTCGTAGAGGTCGTCGTCGACCTCCGCCTTCTCGGTCGGCGACATCTTGTCGATGAACAGGATGCCGTCGAGGTGGTCGGTCTCGTGCTGGATGACGCGGGCGAGCATGCCGTCGACCGTCTCGTCGATCTCGTTACCGGCCAGGTCGTACGCCTGCACCCGGACGGTCGTGTTGCGGATCATGGGGCCGCGGATGTCGGGCAGGCTGAGGCAGCCCTCGGTCATCGTCGCCTGGCCCTTCCCTTTCGAGAGGACCGGGTTGAGGAAGACGCGTTCGTGCTCAGGCTGCTCGGGGTCGCCGGTCACGTTGATGACGAACATCCGGTACGGCAGGTCGACCTGATTGGCGGCGAGGCCGATCCCCTCGTGCTCGTACATCAGCTCAATCATCTCGGCGGCCCAGCCGCGGAGCTGGGCGTCGACCTTCGTCAACGGCTTGGAGACGTGTCGCAGCGTGGGGTGCGGGTAGTGGACGATTTGCAGCGACAAAACAGCGGCTCCGAGGCGGGGCGGGGATGCGGAAGGGGTAATATAAACGTTTGGCGTGGTTGGTGCTTCCCTCCGGGAGCTGACGCTTCCCGGCTCGCTATCAGCTCGCCCAGCGAGCCGGGAAGCGTCAGCTCCCGGAGTAAGCACGCAACGCGTCGCTCTTGGACCGCATCCCTGTCGGCTGCTACGCTCGACCGATATGCCCGTCGAAGCCGACCGCCGCGCCACCGCCTTAGCCTGGGGGACTTCGCTAGCGGTCCACACGCTGCTGTCGGCGGGGGTCTTTTATTACGGCTCGCAGGGCGGATCCGAAGCGGGGGGCGACGCCCCCACCCGCGAAATCGGCGTCGTGTTGCGGCAGTCGGAGCAGCCCCCCTCGCCGTTCGAGTCGGATTCGCTCAGCGACGCCGACACGCCCGTGCCGGTCGAGATCGCGCCCATCGAACCGTCGCCGACCGAGTCGGTGTCGCTGTCGCCGAGCCCGTTTAGCGAGTTGCTCGAGCAACTCGTCGAGCCCAAGGACCCCGGGGCGGGTCCCCAAGCGTCGCCCGGCGGCGCCAGCGCGCCGGCGCCGCCCCCGTCGGGTGGCGGGCGCCCGAAGCTGCCGATCGGCCAGGCCCGCGTCCCGTTCCTCGGCGTCGAGGGGGTCGGCTCGCGATTCGTCTACGTGCTCGACCGTTCGACCAGCATGCAGGGCGGCCCGCTCCGCGCGGTCAAGGCGCACCTCGTGGCGAGCCTCGACGCGATCGGCCCGCCGCAACAATTCCACATCCTGTTCTTCAACACCCGGGTCTCGGCGCTCGACCTGACCGGTGGCCAGAACCGGATCGCCTTCGGCACCGACGAAAACAAACGCCGGGCCGCCAAGTACGTGCTCAGCGTCACCGCCGACGGCGGCACCGAGCGCAAGGTCGCCCTCGAAGAGGCGATTGCGTTCCGGCCCGACGTCATCTTCTTCCTCACCGACGACGACACGCCGATGACGGCCAACCAGCTCGACCAGATCGTCGACGAGGCGTCGGGCGCCGTGACGATCCACACGATCGAGTTCGGCAAGGGCCCCAACCACGGCCGCCGCAACTTCTTGGGCGAGCTCGCCGCGCAAACCGGCGGCCAGCACGCCTATGTCGACACGACGAGGCTCCCTCGCTAGCGTCGCCAACCCGTCCCGCCGCCTTCGCGCGTCGGCATGGATGCGTGAGACTGCAGGCTTGCTTCTCGGCCCGTCGGCTACGCCACCACCCCTTCGCTCAGAGCCCTATGCCTCACCCGCCCTTCGCCGACGCCGCTTGGGCCTGGCAGCTCGTCACCTCGGGCGGCGTCGCCGGCATGGCGCTCCTGGGCGTGCTGCTGCTACTGTCGCTGGGGGCGCTCGCGCTCGCGGTTGAACAGTTGGCGACGCTGCGACTCGCCCGCCACGCGCCCGAGGGGCTGGGGACGCGCGTCCGTAAGCTCCTCGAGAGCGGCGACCTGCCCGCCGCCCGGCAGGCCTGCGCCGACGGGGGGATGCTCGGCGAGGTCGTCGCCGCGGCGCTCGACGAAGCGACCGAACTTGCCGCTTCTTCCGAGCCGGCCTGGCCCGCGGTGGAGAAAGCGATGGAAGACGCCGCCGAGGCGGCGGCCTCGCGTCTGTTGCGGCGGATCGATTACCTCGCGGTGATCGGCAACCTGGCGCCAATGGTCGGCCTGCTCGGCACCGTGGTCGGGATGCTGTTCGCCTTCCGCGAGGTCGCCGCTACGCAGGGCGCCGCGACCGCCGCGGAGCTCGCCGGCGGCATCTACGAGGCGCTGGTCACGACGGTCGGCGGACTGCTCGTGGCGATCCCCGCGTTGGGCGTTTACGCCGTGCTCCGTAACCGTGTCGACGCGATTGCCGCGGAGGTGATCGCCCAAGCCGAGTCCGCGACGCGGCCGCTGAAGCGGGCCCTATCGACCGCGGCGCCCACTAGGCTGCAGCGCCCCCCCGCGACGAATCCGAGCGTCACCTGATGCGAAATCGCAACAACCACGCCACCGCCCCGCTGATCCCCCTCCCTTCCAGGGAGGGGCTAGGGGAGGGTCGGCGCTGTCCGCAACCGAAAAACTCCTTAAGCCGATTGTGGTGCGAACCCCTGCGGCTTCGCAACCACGACTCCGATCGACGCCGATTACCCTCCCCTAGCCCCTCCCTACGAGGGAGGGGGATTGTTGGTGGCCTTCTCTCGCTGGCGGGAGGCCCGTAGTGCGTTGTCGCGTCGGCAAATCGAAGTCGCACGGCGTCGAGCCGAACATGACGCCGATGATCGACGTCGTGTTCCTGCTGATCATCTTCTTCCTCGTGAGCAGCCATCTTGCGCGACGTGAGAGCCGCCTGGCGCTCGACCTGCCGAGCGCCGCGACGGGGGAGGCGGACGACGATCCGTCGCCCCGGCTAACGATCAACGTCGACGCGGGCGGCGCGTTGTCGCTCGGGGCGGCGTTGGTCACGGTCGACGATCTCGTCACGCGACTGCAAGCGCAACAGGCGACCGAGGGAGGAGTTTTGCGCGTGCGGCTGCGTAGCGACCAGGCGGCGCCCTACTCCGCCATCGAGCCGGCGCTCGCCGCCTGCGCCGAGGCGGGCGTCGAGGACATCGCGCTGGCGGTCTACGGCAAGGAGCGGCGGCCATGAAGGTCCCCACGCACCGCCGCTTGGTCGGCGCCAACCCGATCGCCACGGCGATGACGCCGATGATCGACGTCGTCTTCTTGCTGCTGGTCTTCTTTCTCTGCACGGCGTCGTTCGAAGAGCCCGAACAGAACCTCGCGGCGAGCCTAATCGTTGCTACGGAGACGCCAGGGGCGGGTTCGGCGTCAACCGCGCAGCCCGAGCTAGAAGACGTGACAATCGTCGGCGCCCTGCGGGGCGAAGCCACCACTTGGACCGTCAACGGCGGCCGCCAGACGGCCGACCTGTCGGAACTCACCGCGCTACTCAGCCAGCTGGCCGCCATCGACCGTAGCCTGCCGGTGACGATCGACGCCGGCGCTGCCGTGCCGATGCGCGACGTCGTTGGCGCGTACGACGCGGCTCGCGCGGCGGGGTTCCAACGCGTGCTCCTCGCCGCCGACGCGTTTCCCACGGCGGAGAAATCGCCATGAGGTTTGACCAATCCCCCTCCCCCACGGGGGGAGGGGATAGGGGAGGGGGTACGGCATCTGGCTGGGGGCGCCTCGGTGTAACGCTGCCTTTTGCCCGAGCGGCTTGTGCTGAACGTAAGCTCCTGAACGCGTTAACCCCTCCCCTAGCCCCTCCCCTGAAAAGGGAGGGGAAAACTTGCCGCATCGTTTCGATACTGCTGTCGTTGGCTTGTAGCGCCGCCGCGCAGTCTCCGCTCGACGCCGACCTCGACCGCGCCGCCGCGGGCTTCGAACGCGCCGCTACCGAGGCGCCCGACGAGGTCGAGACGCTCGCCGCCGCCGCGGGCGCGCACTACCAGGACGGCCATGTCGATGAAGCGGTTGCTGCGCTCGATCGGGCGGCGGCGCTCGCCTTTCGCGCGGGAGCGACGGGTCGCTCCTTCGAACTGTCACTGACCGCCGCCGAGGCGCTCCGTTCGCAGGGACGGCTCGCCGACGCGGCTGAGCGGTTCCAGCAAGCCGCCCTCCGCAATCCCCGCGACCCCCGCGCCGCCGCGGCCCACGCCACCGCGATCGAAGCACTCGGCGCGACGCTCGATCCGGCGCGACCCGACCAACTCGCCGCCTACGCCAAGCTCCTCGAACAGCACTTGGCGACCTGGTCCGACGCCCCGACCGCCCAAGCGGCCCGCTGGGGCCGGGTTGAACTCCTCGCCCGTCGGCGGCAGTGGGAGCCGTTGCTCGACGCTCTGGCGCAAATCGACGCCGGCGATCCTCATTACGAAAGGTCGCGCGAGCTACTCGTCGCCGCGCATGCCGGATGCCTCGCTGAGGAGCCGTCGAAGGAACGACTCATGACGGCGTGGAACGATCTGCAGCCGCTTATTTTTGTGAATCCGACGAAGTGGCCCGATGCGTGGACGCCGCTCCAGCGAGAGGCGGCGTTGACGCTCGCCCGCGGCGCGCTCGAGAGCGATGCGGACGGACTCGAAAACGCCCGACGGCTCTTGCGGCAGGCGCTCGCCGCGCGCCCGCTGCCCGACCCGGCGTGGGAACGCCGCGCCGCAGTGACCCTCGTCGTCTCGTCGCTCGCCGCCGGCGACTCGGGCGAGGCGGCGAAGGCGATCGAGTCGGCCTACCCCGGCCCCGCCGACGAACGCCGCCAACTCCTCGAAACAACGCACCGGCGGTTGCTCGCGCGGGCGGGGTCGTTGCTCGACGAGGCGGATCGCCTTGAGCGGAGCGTCGTGGCGCTGGAAGGTGGCGAAGGCGATGGCGTCGGGGCCGCCGCGGCCCTCGCCGACGCCGGCCGCGACGCCGACGCGCGGCGACTCTACGAGCGGCTCGCCGCCGAGCGGCCCGACGACCGCGGCGTGCAGGTCGCGTACGCCCGGCTGCTCGCTCAGAGCAAAGACGCCGCCGAGCGCGCCGCGGCGCTGGCCCGGTGGCGGGCGATCGAGTCGCGCAGCAACGCGGGCTCCGACGACTGGTTCGAGGCGCGGCTCGCCCGAGTGCGGCTGATGACAGAATTAGGCCAACACGGCGACGCCCGCAAACTGCTCGCGATCACGCGGCTGCTCGAGCCGACACTCGGCGGCGACAAGCGGCGTGCGGAGTTCGACGAACTATCGAAGATGCTCGGAGAAGCGTCGCGCTGAGTCCGACGGCGAGCCCTCGACGTCAGTCGAGGGAGGGAAGCGGGTACACGGCGCCCTCCCCCGACTTACGTCGAGGGCTCGCCTACGGTTTCGAGGTCGATCTCGGCAAACGACTCGATCGCCGTGTGCGGTGGATCAACGGTGGTTGGCTCGGCGTTGCCCGGGCGGTTCACGAGGGCCGTTTGCATCCCGGCGGCGCGGGCCGCTTCGAGCTCTTCGGTCACGTCGCTGAGGAACAGAATCTCGCTCGGCGCGAGGCTCCAGTCGGCGGCGATCGCGGTGTAGCTCGGCGCCTCGCGTTTGGGGCCGGTGGTCGTGTCGTAGTGCCCGCTAAACGAGGGCGACAGGTCGCCCGCCTCGGTGTGGCCGAAGAAGAGCCGCTGGGCGTGGATGCTGCCGGACGAGTAAACCCGCACATCGACGCCCGCCTCGCGCCAAGCGGCGAGCGCCGGCGGCACGTCGGCGAAGACGTGCGCTTGCAACTCACCAGAGCGGAAGCCGGCTTCCCAGACGAGGCCCTGCAACTGCTTGAGGCCGGTCGCCTTCACGTCGCCGTCCATTAGGCGCTCGGCCTCCGCGACCAGCTCAGCGGGGGACGCCAGTTCGTGGCCCGCATCGGCGGCGAATTGCTCCCGCACCGCAGCGAACGACTCGTCGGCCCAGTGCGCAGTGACGTACGCCTCGATCCCCCGCCGGGCGAAGGGGAACATCACGTCGTAGACGTAGGCGACCGCCGAGGTCGTCCCCTCGACGTCAACCAGTACGCCCCGACCTGTGAATTGCACGCTGATCTAGCTCATCTGAGGAAGAGAAACCAACAAGGAGCGAAGAAGCGTTGTCTGCCCACGAATCACACGAATCGGCACGAATCCTCTTCCAATTCGCGTCCATTCGTTTAAATCGTGGGCGGCTTATCTTTTCTTCTTCGTGTCCTTGGTGGTTCAAATAAAACTGACTACAGCCGCACCGGGCCGTCGCCGAGGGCGGCGGAGCCCGCTTCGGCGGTGAGGAAATTCGGGCCCCAGCAGACGGGCGGGTGCTCGACATGCACGCCGTCGTCGATGTACTCCGGAGTCCAGCCGCTGGTCTCTTGGAACAGGCGGATGCAGCGGATCGTGCGGTCGTTGCAGAGGTGGAACCAATGCTTGGTGCCCTGCGGCACGTTGATCAGGTCGCCAACGCCAACCTCGATGGCGAACACCGGGTCGTCCCCCGCGGGGTTGATCCAAAAAACGCCGTGGCCGCGGACGGTGAAGCGGACCTCGTCCTCGGAGTGGGTGTGCTCCTTGTCGAACTTCGTGAGCATCGCGTCGAGGTTCGGCGTCTCGGGCGAGACGTTGATCACGTCGGCTGTCACGAACGAGCCCGCCCGCTTGAGGCGTTCGATCTCGGGCTCGTAAGCGGCGAGGATCTCCTCGGCGGTCGCGTCGTCGCCGATGCGGCCCTCGACTTCCCAGCGCTCGTGCCAGATGCCGTAGGGCTTGAGGAACGCGCCGATCTCGGCGGGGTCGTCGATCTGGGCGCCAGTGGCGGGGACTTTGACGGTGGCCATAGCAGAGTGCCCAAAGGATAGGAGCTAAGAGAACGGGTTGCTGCGATCGGGCGGCGAGTCGCAGGGCGTCAGCCCGCGGAGGAACTGCGTACCGGCGTATTCTACAGTTTGAGCCGTCGCCCTTCGCACTCGAACAAGAATTCGAGCGCCTCGACGCAGGCGCGGGCGCTGTCGAGCTGGTCGGCCCAGGTGTAGAGGCCGTGTTTGTTGATCAGGAAACCGTAGCGGACGGCGTCGTCGCCCGCCTTGAGGCGATCGCTCAATTCGGCGGCGAGGGCGTCGATATCCTGCGTGTTGGGGAAAATCGCGATATCGACCGCCGTGTCGTGCGTCTTGATCCCCGGCAGCGCCTTAAGCATCTCGTAGCCGGCGAGGGTGACGACCCCCTCCGGGCCGTGAATATCGGAGAGCAGCGTCCCCCAGACCGAGTGGGTATGAACGATCGCCCCGGCGCCGGCGTCGCGGGCCAGGACCACGTGCAGCATCGTCTCGGCCGACGACTTGAGCGCGTCGGGCTCGACGGCGCCGCCCGATTCGTCGATCAGCACGAAATCGTCGGTGGTGAGCCGGTCTTTGTGCTTGCCGCTAGCGGTGACGAGCAGCCGGAGCGGGTCGGCCGACAGGCGGACGCTGTAGTTGCTGCTGGTGGCCCGGGACCAGCCGGCGGCGTGCATCTGGGCGCCGATCGCGACGAGCCCCTCGGCGGCGGCGAGCCGGGCGGCGGGCGAAATCTCGGCGGCAGCGGTGGCGGAATCCATACGCCTATGGTCGCAAACCGCTACGCACCCGCCAAGACGCCAAGAGGGCTAACACTCGCTCGCTTTTCGACAGGATTTACATGATCAGCAGGATGACGGCGCGATACCGATCCTGTTGATCCCGTTTATCCTGTCTCGATTCGTGATTTGTTAGCGCCAGGCGGTTCCGATTGCGCCGGTCGGGTCGGCCGTTCGGCGCGGGGACCCGCACCAAAGGGTTTGGCAAACCGGAACGACTGCATAAGATTCGTCGGTTGGGTCGATTTCTCTTCTACGCTCCCCGCCTTGGACCCCGAGGCGACGCCCGGAAGGCTGACCGATCGGTCGGCCCTCCGGCTCACGTGTTCCTTCGCTGGACGGCCGCGCTGTGAATATCTTTTTTGCGACGACCGAGGCGGTCCCGTTCTGTAAGACGGGCGGCCTGGGTGACGTGTGCGGCTCGCTGCCGGTGGCCCTGGAGGGGCTCGGCGTCCGGCCGACGCTGTTCCTCCCGGCGTTCCGCCAGGCGTTGGAATCGGGGCAACCGATCGAGCCAACGGGCGTCCATTTCGAGATCCCCATCGGCCGCAAGCGGGTCGTCGGCGAGTACCTCCGCAGCACGCTCCCCGGCAGCAACGTGCCGGTCTACCTGGTCGAGCAGCACGGCTACTTCAATCGGCCCGGGCTGTATCGCGAAGCGTCGGGCGACTACATCGACAACTGCGAACGGTTCGTCTTCTTCAACCGGGCGGTGCTCGAGGCGCCGGCGCTGCTGGGGCTCGATGTCGACGTGATCCACTGCCACGACTGGCAGTCGGGGCTGATCCCCACTTATCTGCAAACGCTGTACGCCGATCGGCCTTCGCTCGAGAACGTCACGACGCTCTACACGGTCCACAACCTGGCCTACCAGGGGAGCTTCTGGCACTGGGACATGGAGCTTACTGGCCTCGGTTGGGAGCACTTCAACTGGCAAGAGCTCGAGTTCTACGGGCGGATCAACTTCATGAAGGCGGCCCTCTCGCAGGCCACCATGCTGAGCACGGTGAGCCCGCGCTACGCCCAGGAGATCCAAGACCCGCCGATGAGCTGTGGCCTGGAGGGCGTGCTGCGCCACCGCCACGCCGACTTGGCGGGCGTGCTGAATGGCGTCGATTACGGCGCCTGGAACCCGGCCCACGACGCCTTCTTGCCGACGACTTACGGCGTCGATGACTACGCCGCCGGCAAGGCGGTCTGCAAACGCGCCTTGCAGCAGGAGATGGGCCTGCCGATCCGCGACGACGTGCCGCTGCTGGCGAACATCGGCCGCCTGGCGGACCAGAAAGGTTTCGACCTGATCTCGGACGTCATGCCGCGACTCGCCGAGTCACTCGAAGCCCAGTGGGTGCTCCTCGGTACGGGCGAACCTTACTACGAACAGATGATGCAGCGGCTGGCGGCCGAACACCCCGAGCGCGTCGCGGTCCGGGTCGGCTTCTCGAACGACCTGGCCCACCGCATCGAGGCGGGCGCGGACATGTTCCTGATGCCCAGCCGCTACGAGCCGTGCGGGCTCAACCAGATGTACAGCCTCAAGTACGGCGCGGTGCCAATCGTCCGCGAGACGGGCGGCCTGGCCGACACGATCACCGACGCCACCGAGACGACGCTCGGCAATGGCACGGCCAACGGTTTCTCGTTCGCCGACGCCTCGGCCTACGCCCTCTCGAACGTGATCGACCGGGCCGTGCGGGCCTATCGCCGGCCCGACGTCTGGCGGCAGATCGTCCAGACCGGCATGCAACAGGACTGGTCTTGGGACCGCAGCGCCCGGCAGTATGTCGAGCTCTACGAGCGGACGATGGCCAAGGCGCCGGCGATGGCGTAGGGTCCGCTGTGCGGACCGCCCTTGAGACTTTCCGCAGCGTTTGAGCGTTGCCGCTTTTATCGTCCGCCCCGCGGACTCGACTACGTTGTCCTGGCGCTACGACCCACTGAGTGATCGAACCGTCCGGATCGCCCCGCGGCGGGCGGAGCGGCCGAGTGACTTTGGCGCCGATCACGCCGAGCGTCGCTGCCCTTTCTGCGCCGGCGCCGAAATCGACACGCCCCCCGAGGTCGACCGCGTCGCTGACGCCGCCGGCGGGTGGCTCGCCCGGGTCGTGCCGAACCACTACCCGGCGGTCGAGGGCGCCGACGGGGTTCAGGAGGTCGTTGTCGAATCGCCCCGCCACGTCCGGCGTTTCGTCGAATTGACGGCGGCCGAGGCGGCCGCGGCGGTGACCGCCTGGGCGCGGCGATTGATTTACTGGCGCGGCGAAGGACGCTTCGACTACTCGTTGGTGTTCAAGAACGAGGGCCGCGCCGCCGGCGCGTCGCTCGCACACGCCCACAGCCAAGTGATCGCCCTGCCCCAGACGCCCGCGGCCTGCGTCAATCTCTGGCGTGGTGGGATCGTCAGCGAAGAGTCGATCGCCTGGGAGGACGCCGCGTGGC
This sequence comes from Botrimarina colliarenosi, assembly GCF_007859955.1. Taxonomy (GTDB): domain Bacteria; phylum Planctomycetota; class Planctomycetia; order Pirellulales; family Lacipirellulaceae; genus Botrimarina; species Botrimarina colliarenosi. Next base: position 259,497 of record NZ_SJPR01000003.1, on the reverse strand, counting down.
GGGTTGTCTCGCCGCCGGCGCCCCGCTTCGCCTACGAGTGCTGGCTACGGCCAACCCGCCAGGCGCCGACGCTCAGCCAACTCGCCAGCGGCGACGGCGCTCAACGCTTGGCACAATTGCTGCAGTGTGTTGTCGAGGCGGCGACCCACTCGGCCCGCTGCGATGCGTACAATCTGATCGTTCAGACGCCGCCGGCGTCGCTCGCCACAGGAAGGGAGGCCGATTGGTGGATCGAAGTCGTGCCACGATCGTCTGGGATTGCCGGCCTCGAGCTCGCGACCGGTCTCTGGACCAGTCCCGTCGCGCCCGAAGAAGCGGCCCGAGTTCTGGCGAAATCGATCGCCACCCCGATTACTACCGACCAATGACTCTGCGGACTAGGCAAACCGCGAAGGCCCCGTCCGCCCTGCCGGTCGTCCGGCCTGGCCGGTGGAAATCACCCGAATTATCCGGATGTGCTAGCGGCGCCGCGTGGACGGCTTACGTCGTCGTTCGCTACCATCGCGGTCATGCCGGCGGACTTTGTCGGTCGAAGACGACCTAGGCGCGACGCCCCCACCCCCAAGTTCCCGCTACCCCTGAAGCGTCTGTGATGAGCCAACCGCTACGGCTAGTGCTGGTGCTGCACAACCACCAACCGATCGGCAACTTCGATGGCGTCATCGAACAGGCCTATCAGGACAGCTATCTGCCGTTTCTCGACGTGTTCGAGGACTACCGTGGGCTGCCGATTGGTCTGCACACCAGCGGCTCGCTGATCGAGTGGCTCGAGCAGCACCGGCCCGAGTACCTGCACCGGCTGGCGCGGCTCGTTGCGGAGGGCCGAATCGAGATCCTCGGCGGGCCGTTCTACGAGCCGATCTTGACGATGATCCCCAGCCGGGACCGCGTCGGGCAGATCCGCGCCTACAGCCAGTGGCTCACCGAGCGTCTGGGCGCCCGGGTGCGTGGCATGTGGATGCCCGAACGGGTCTGGGAGCAGTCGCTCACGCGCGACCTCGTCGAGGCGGGGATGGAGTACACCATCCTCGACGACTTCCACTTCAAGAACGCCGGCTGGACCGAGCACCAGCTGCACGGCTACTACCTGACCGAGGAAGACACCCGCCTGCTGTCGGTCTTCCCCGGCAGCGAGAAGCTGCGCTACACGATCCCCTTCGCCGAACCGCACGAGACGATCGACTACCTGCGGCAGGTCCACGAGCGTCAGCCCGGCGCGATCGTCCTGTTCGGCGACGACGGCGAGAAGCTCGGCACGTGGCCCGACACCAAGGACCACGTCTACAAGCACGGCTGGCTGCGGCGGTTCTTCGACGCGTTGCAAGAGAACAGCGACTGGCTCAAGGTCACGACTCCCGCCGAGGCGCTCGACTCGATCGGCCCGCTCGGGAAGCTCTATATCCCCGAGTGCAGCTACCGCGAAATGACCGAGTGGGCGTTGCCCGCCGCGCAGCAGAACTGCTACCACGACGTGGCCCACGAACTGCAGGACGCCGGCAAGTGGGAGGGCATCTCCGAATTCGCCCGCGGCGGGTTCTGGCGGAACTTCAAGGTCCGCTACCCCGAAACGAGCGACATGTACGCCCGCATGCAGATGATCAGCCGCCGCCTCGCCGAGGTGCAGGCCGACGCCTGCCGGCGTGACGACGCCGAGCCGTGCCGCACCCTCGACGCGGCCCGCACCGAGCTCTACCGCGGCCAGTGCAACTGCAGCTACTGGCACGGCGCCTTCGGCGGTGTCTACCTGCCCCACCTGCGGCACGCGGTCTACAACCACCTGATCGCCGCCGAGAACCTGCTCGACCAGCGCGAGGGACGCGGCGTCGACGGCGCCGACTGGGTCGAACTCGACACGGCCGACTACAACCTCGACGCCCGCCAAGAGGTGCGCCTCGCCTCGAACCGCTTGGTCGCCCTGCTGACGCCGTCCGACGGCGCCGAGCTGTACGAGCTCGACGTGCGGTCGATCTGCCTGAACGTGGCGGCGACGCTCGCCCGCCGCGAAGAGGCGTACCACCGCAAGGTGCTCGCCGGCCCCGACCAGACCGGTGGGGACGTCGCCAGCATCCACGATCGCGTCGTCTTCAAGCAGGAAGGCCTCGATGAGATGCTGCAATACGACGACCGGCCGCGTCGCAGCCTCACCGACCACTTCTACGACCTCGACGTCTCGCGCGACGCGGTCTCACGGAGCGAAGCCCGCGAGGCGGGCGACTTTGTTGGCGCCACGTACGAGACCAAGCTCCGCCGCAAGCCCGAGCGGATGCAGGCCCTCTTCACCCGCGAGGGGCACGTCGATGGCTGTCCCGTGCGGCTCACCAAAGGCGTGACGCTCGACGCGGGTGGCGCAACCCTCGAGATCGCCTACCTGCTGGAGGACCTGCCGACCGATCGGCCGCTGCACTTCAGCACCGTGATCGATCTGGCCGGCCTCCCCGCCGGCGCCGACGACCGCTTCTTCCACTTCGGCAACGGCGAGTCGATCGGCCAGCTCGGCGTGCCGCAAGACTTCAAGGACATCGAAGAGCTGCACCTAGTGGATGGCTGGCTCGGCCTCGACATGGGCCTCACCAGCGACCGGCCGACGTCGATCTGGACCTACCCGATCTCGACGGTCAGCCAAAGCGAAGGGGGCTTTGAGCTGGTCAACCAGTCGATCGTGGTCCAGCCGCACTGGATCCTGCAGGGCGACGACCAGGGCCGCTGGAGCGTCACGCTCCGCCTGACGGCCGACACGTCCGCCGCCGAAGGCCGCGCGGTCGAGCACGCCACTGAGATGGCGTCGGTGTGACAGTTAACGAAGTAGGGAACGCCCTCCGTGGCGTTCCGCGAAGTGGGTATCCGGGGTCACGGAACGCCACGGAGGGCGTTCCCTACAAGGCTTGCCAATTAACGGCTCGGTCAATCCCGCCAGCCCACTTCACGCAGCCCAGCAGCGGCGGCCCCACGCGTTCGTCGAGCTCCGCGGCGTTCGTCGCCCGGCTCGCGTCGCCGGTCGGGGCGACGTCGTTGAGCACCACGCCGGCGACGCGGAGTTCTTTCCCCGGACGGAGCGAGTCGATCACGCTTGCCGTGATTACCGTCTGCAGCGTGTCGTTGATCACGCCAAGCCGATTCGCCGCGACCACTACCAGCGGCAGGCCGAGATCGATCGCCAAGTCGGCGTTGTAGTCGTCGTCCGACAGCGGCGACATCAACCCGCCGGCACCCTCGACCAAGACAAAATCGAACGCGTCGCGCCAGACGTCGTACCCGCTCCGCAGTAACGCGGCGTCAACGCGGCGCCCTTCTTCGCGGGCGGCCCGGTGCGGGGCGAGCGGCGCCGCGAAACGCTGGGGGCAGACCGCTTCGAGCGACAACGGCCGGCCGGCCGCTTCCCAGAGCGCCACTGCGTCGTTAGAGACCAGCGCGTCGTCAGAGACCAGCGTGCCGCCCTCCTGGTGACAGCCGCTCGCCGCCGGCTTGTAGACGCCGACCCGCACGCCTTCGGCGACGAGTTGGCGTGCAATCAACGCGGTGACATAGGTCTTGCCGACCTCGGTGCCGGTTCCGGTGATGAAGAGGCCGCGGTTCAACGGTCCAACTTTTATGTTAGCCATGGGGTCCCCCTCCCCCTGGTGGGGAGGGGTTAGGGGAGGGAGAAAGCGGGTACCAGGGTTCTTCACCCCTCCCCGACCCTCCCCATCAAGGGGAGGGAGTTTTACACCCCCAAGAACTCTTCGGCGGCGTCGCGGAGCACGGCGCGGTCGACCTCGAGGCCCGTCCACGCCTCGACCGCTAGCGCCGTCTTCGCTACCAGCACCGGCAAGCCGCCGATCACCGTCGCCCCGCGGCCGGCCGCCGCCAGTTGCAAAGGGGAGCGGTTCGAGCCGATCCCCAAGTCGATGACGACGTGGGAATCGTTCAGCTCGGGAGCGATCACCTTGGCGATCCGTTCGTTGTCGCTCTTGGGCCACGAGGCGGTTGAGACGACCCAATCGACGTGGTCGGGCAGGTCGAGCCAGTCCCCTTCCCACGCCAACGGCCGGACCTCGCACGCTAGCGAGTCTTTCGGCGCGGCGTCGCTCCGCTGCGTCTGGGCGGCGAGCACCACGGCGGCGGCCCGGTCGGACGACGCGTCGGCGACCGCCACCAGCGCCGCGCCGCACTCGACCAGCACGTCGGCGATCGACGGCGCTGCGCCGCCGGCGCCGAGCAGGACGACTCGCTTGCCGGTCGGGTCGCCGAACTCGGCCAGCGCCTCGACGAGCGCAGGGCCGGTCGCGTCGTCTCCCTGCAGGACGCCGTCGTGCCGTGTCAGATGGGTGATCCGGCCGGTCCGTCGGGCGCGTTCGGTCCGCGACGCGATCGCCGGCGGCTTGTCGGCGAGCGTCCCCCGGAGCCGCACCCCGGCGAAGCCGAGCGCGTCGGCGCCCGCCAGCGCCTCGGCGAGCCGATCGGCCGCGGTCTCAAAAGAGAGGAATCGCCAATCGAGCCCCAGGTCGTCCAGGGCCCGCTCGATCATGAAGTGCGTCGGGTCGCCGCCGACCGACTCGCCGATAAGGCAGCACTTTTCGAGGAGGTTGGACACAGACGGCAGGGGGCGACGGACTCGTGGACGGTGGTGACGGCCGGGCCCTCAATTCTCGCTGCCCGCGGCCCCGACCGCAACGCGCCGCCCCGGCCCCGACCGGTTAGCATGGCGGGATGCTCCCCGAAAGCTATCGCCGCCTCTGGCGCCGCCGCCTCCGCCGGCGGCCGCTGCTACCGTGGCTGGGGCTGATCCTCGTGGCCTTCAACGGCTTGTTCATCCTTGTTGTGAGAACGAATGACCGACTCGATTTTGTCCGCGATAGCGTGTTTGGGATCGGGGTTGCTCAGCTAGGACTTGCGTCCCGTTGGATCACCTACTCGCGGCGATTGACTTGGGCGCGTCTCGCCGTCGTGATGCTGGTGATCCCGCTACTGCTAGCCATCGCGTTCCCCATGGAACGCAGCAACCGGCTATCATTATGGGCGAGTGCGGTCATTTCGGTTTTTTTCGTCGTCGCGGCGACGCTGCTGCTGCTTCGGATAATTCCTGTCGCCGCCGCGGGAATCGAGCATAGCGTGCGGTGGATTGCCAAGCGGATAACGTGCCCCCACTGTGGGGCTCCCTACGCCGTTCCGAAACCGTCGCAGCCAGAACTCAAGGGCCGCCGCTTCCGGCTAACGATCCTCGGCATCCTTAGAGTCACCACGACCGTCGCCTTCATCACCGCCATTGGCGTCAACACCGAGATCGATCGGATCTATGGAGGGCCGAAAGCGGCGTTCGGTTTCCTTGCCTTCTGCGCCATCTTTCCCGCCGTCGTCGCTACGTATCGTCGATTTCGAAGCAAACTCCTGCGGGTGGTTGCTACGGTCGCCGTCGTTTTGGTCGTATCGTCTCTGTTGAGCTTCCCGCGGACCTACCTTGAATCGCTGATCTTCTGTTCGGCGATCGCCGTCGGCTCGCACGTTGGGCTCTGGTTGTCGCAAGCCCGCCCACCCGCTACGTCGCTATCGAAGAGACCGGCGCCCCGGCAGGACTTGCCGCATCCGCCTTAGCGGAGCCGAGCCCGGCGCGGTTACGATAGGGCGATGCTCTCCGAGTCCCACCGCCGCCTCTGGCGCCGCCGCCTACGCCGGCGGCCGCTGTTGCCGTTCTTGCTGGCGGCGTTCGTGGCGGTGGATGTCGTCGCCTTGAATTTGGGCGGCGCCTCGGTGAGCGATTGGGTTGAATTGGCCGTTCTTGCTCTGTTCGGAGCCCAACTCAGCTTACTGGCGATCTGGACCACCCACTCGTTGCGAGGTTGGGCGCCGCGACTCACCATCACCTCCGCGCTGCTACTGACGGCGATTGGGCTCGTCGAACAACCGGGCGAAGAGGACTATCTGCGGCCCGTTGTCTTTCCGATCTTCGCTTTGACCTGCTTGGGCGTGATGGTTGCTCGCTGGTTGGCGTCCGCCGCCGGGCCCACCACGATCTCGCCGCGTCGAAGTCGGTTTGGGATTGCGACGATCCTCTGGGCCACGCTTGTCGTAGCGATCTTGATCGCCGCGCTACGGGACGTGGAATGGGGCTACCTGCTGAGTCCGCTGATCCTCTTGCTGAGCGTCGCTGAAGCAGCGCTGGCGGTGGCGATTTCTTATCTCAATCGGCTCTGCCCGCGGGGAAGAAAACGCTGGATCGCCCTCATCGGCGCGCCTTCCGTCTGCGTGCTCGGCGCTACGTACCTTGCGATGAAGCCGCGTGGCGGTCCTCCGATAGCTCCTAGGCCGGAAGACTTCCTTCCCTACTACGCGATGCAAGCGCTGATCACCGGTGCCTCCCTCATGGCCCTCACGCCGAAACTCTTCAAACGCTCTTCGGAATCGGTTGACGATGAGAAGGCAGAGCCCGAATCGCTCGAACCGACAAAGCTGGATGTCTCGATTTGATCCGTTTGCGATTGGTCGGACAGACGCCTGTTTTTTTGCGGCGAATCGAGACGGCTGGCGCCTCTTTCGGTCGCTCCCTGACGGTCGCGGTTCGTCATTAGCTAATTAGCTGGTACGCCGCGCTAGAATCCGCACGTAAGGCGCTACGAAGTGGCTGCGGCGGCCGTGGTCGCCGGGCTCGGCGGTGTGCGACGGCTCGCTGAGATCTTCGATAACGAAACCCGCGCGGCAGAGACCGCCGATGAGCTCTTCCCAGCGGTGCAGAAACTCCAGCGTCCCCGGCTCGCGGGTGCGGCACGGCTCGGCGGTGGGGAGCGGGCCGTCGTGGTAGTACGGCGTCTCGAGCGACAACCGCCCCGGGAACTCGAGCTTCGCCGCCGCCTGCAGGCTGGTCGGCGTCTTGTGCTGCGACACATAGACGCCGCCGGGCCGCAGCACCCGCGCCACTTCGCGATAGACGGGCGCCACGTCGGGCACGTAGCAGGTGCTCACCGGCTGAACGACCGCGTCGAATTCGCCGTCGCCCAGCTCCGACAAATCATCCATCGAAGCACGACACAGACGCAGGCGGTAGCCGCGGTTCGAAGCAACAACGCGATCTTTCTCGAGCATCGCCTCGCTGACATCGACCACGGTGACCTCCATCCCCGCCGCGGCGTGGAGCGGCCCCTGTCGGCCGCCCCCCGCCGCGAGGCAAAGCACGCGCTTACCAACAACCGAGCCACCGAGCCCGCGCCGCAGCCAACCGTCGGGGTCAATCGCCCGTAGCGGCTCGGCAAACTCCGTGTCGCCCGCTGGCTGCGTGAGAGCGGCGCCGCTAGCCACCAAGTCGTTCCACGCTTGGCGGTTCCGTTCGATCGCGGTGCGACGGGGATCAAGCTCCATGCGGTGATTGTAGCCCGGGGACGGCGTCAATCGGCGCGCCGCCCGCGGCTAGCGCCGACGGCTCAACCTGGCGGTAGGGGCAATGTCGGCAACCGTTGTCGCAGCACACGCCACGCCGAGCGAGGAACGCCGCCGTGAAGACGACGCCCCCGCGTTCGACGTAGTAGTCGGCGCCCGGCTGCAACGCATTGCGCTGCGTCGCGTCAGGCATCAACGCCCCCGCCTGAACACGGGGAGCGTCGCGAGCGCGACGAGCAGCAGTGAGGTTGGCTCGGGCGTAGCGCTGACATCGGCGAAGCCGTCGATCTCGGGGGTGAACCCTGAACCGCTCGCATTCGTGACGCGGACATAACTTACCGACGACAAGCCGTAAGCCCCGATGTCGATCCCTGCGCCACCGCCCGACCCGCCGTACCCCGCCACGAGGGCCTCGGCGCCGAGTCCGTTTGGGTTGAAGGCGGGATCGACTGGCAGCGTGAAGTCCGCCAACACGCCGCCCGGCGAGGCGGGAAAGAAGTCGGTCGTATCGGCGTATCCGTTGGTCGGGTAAAGGCCGTCCGCGTCGAGGTTGGTGACCGTATCCCAGTTCACCCCGTCGGCGCTGATGGCGAGGATTCCCCCTTCGGTGTCGACGCCCGTGACGGTTGTCGCCGCGTCGAAATTGTAATCGCTCGTTAAAAAGAACGCGTTGCCGAAGACCAGCAGGTCGATTCCGAACGGATTGAGCGGGTCGTCGGTAACCGGTTCGTCGAAGGCGACCACGAGGGTTCCGCCATCCCCGAGGGCGACCACTTCCGTCGGATCGGTTGGCGCGCTGAAGGGCGACACGACGTAGCCGCCGAAGGCGACGCTCTGGCGGGTCGGCATGCCGAGGGCGGCGTCGGCGACATCAAACAGCACCGGCGGGTTGCTTCCGAAGACGGCCGGCACGCCGGTCCCAGGGTCGTAGCTCACCACCCGATCGGCCCACGGGTCGGCGGCGAGCGCGGTCATGCCGCCCACGGGGAGGGCGATCAGCGGAACGATCAAACGGAAGCACAGCGGGGTCTTCATCAGGCTCTCTCGAGGTGTAAATAGTTCGTCAGCAGGGGTAACAAGAGAAGTAGTAGGGTTGCTGGCTCGGGGATCGAAACGGCGCCGTCCGATCCGTACGCCATAGCCCAGAGGGTGTAGTCGATTGCCGGCCCTTCGGCGTCGCGCCAGACCGTGTAGTCGGCGGCGTCGATGCGTCCGTCGTTGTTGAAGTCACCCGCGATGGTGGCGGGCTCGGCGGCGGACAGGTTTTGCGGAAACTCGTCCGCGTTGAGCGTCACGGCGATCGCAAAGCCGTGCCAAGCGCCATCGACGAGCGGCTGCGACGACGGCCCGTAGCCAGTGGTCGCCCAGACGGGCCCCCCCGCGGCGGAGGCGCCAACCGCGTAGTGCCAGTAGGCGTCGTTCCACCCTTCACGGTAGAGGTCGATGCCCCCAATCGCCGTGGCGCCGTCGGCGTTGGAGAAGCTCGCGTTGGCGATCCCGTCGGCGTCGAAGAGGGTCCCGTCGTCGATGGCGAACTCGCCGTCGTCGTCGCGGTCGTAGCCCAGCCCCAGGGTGGCGACACCGAGCCGGTTGGCGCCGAGCTTGGCGAACAGCCGCTCGTCGGCGGCGATCACGTCGCGCAGCATGGTCTCGCCGACCGCCTCGCCCTCCCAGCGGTATCCCCAGACGAGCGCCTCGTCGTCGTTCGTGGCGCCGTCCCAGTCGATCGCCAGCGCGGCGTGGTGGGCGCCCTCGCCGATCCAGTAACGGATGTCGTCGAACGACTGAAGCGGTGCGGATTGCGCCGCGACCGCGATCGAACCAATCATCACGGCAATGAGGGGTCTCATGGCGTCACCTCACCACCAGCCCGGGTGAGCCAGGCGTTGAGTTGCGCTTGCGGTGTCTCGCTGGCGAGCCACTGGACGTGCCCGTCGCAAAACACCCCCAAGGCGCCGCCGGGGTGCGGGCTGCCCAGGTCGCCCCCTAACACCGACGCGGCGTTGATCGGCGCCGTTGATTCCTGCGCGAAAACGTTGTGGCCGTTGGTCCACACCGTGTCCGCGGTGCGGCGCTCGAGCACCTCGGCGACCGCCAGCGTGTGGGCGAGGCCGTCGGTGATGTCGGCGAGTTGGATCGGAGTGTCGTAGACCAGCACGCCGAAGTTCTCTTCGTCGATGCCGCTGCCCGAGCCGGCGCCGACGCCTTCGACGCCGAACACGCCGCCGTAGTCGGTGTAGGCGCAGCCGCGCCAGCTCCCCGTTGGTTCGATCTGTTGCGGTTCGGGCTCGCTTGGGCAGAGGAACTCTTCAACGACGATGGCGACCGCCCGGTTGGCGACGTCCTTCGCCGGCAGGGTGTCGTCGTAGGCGTCGGCTAGCGAGTGGCGTTCTAGGTGTGGCAAGAGCCGCGTGTTCCACGAGGTGAGCTTTCCGGCCGGGAACGAGCCGCATCCCTCACAGCCAATCGGTAGCGCGTCGCGTCCATCGGCATAGCCCTGCAGCGCCAGCCCGATCTGCCGCAGGTGGTTCTGACACGCCGTGCGGCGGCTCGCTTCGCGGGCCGATTGCACCGCCGGGAGCAGCAGCGCGACGAGGCCGCCGATGATCGCGATCACCACCAGCAGTTCCACCAGCGTGAAGGCGCGCAGCGGCGCCCCTCGCATTGTTCGCTTGCACTTGGCCCACATCAGCGGCACGGCTGAAATCTCACACCGTGTTACCCCGGTGCGCACCGCCAGCCTGTCATGCGTAAAAAACGCAAGGAGAGACTGAAAGCGCACCAGCGCAACACGCACCTACCCGACGCGGGGGCCTTCCCTCGAAGCCTCCGCAGCCACGTGTTGGTAGGTCTTCTGACTTCCAAGCTCCGTCGGGACCAGCCTTCTCATCCGCTGCCATCTTCGGGACGGCTTAGGACAATGGCATGAAGAGTGGGTCCAACGGGTTCACCCGGCGGTCGCCTCCGAGAAGGCTTGCGGCCGGTGGGCTCGGTTACAGCGGCGGGGCCGTCCCGGAATCACACCGGGTTCCCTGTTACGTCGGCGTCCGCAAGGAGCGGGGCCGACCACCAACACACGAATCAGCCGCGAGCATAGCACCGGCGAGGCGGCGTTGCAAAGCCCTCGGATTTTGCCTGCAAAAACGCGTCTCTAGGGGCACGACGGCGGATTCGCCGCGGCGATCGACTCGTTGCTCGCACAGCAGCCGCCCGCTTTCTTGGGGGCGTTGTGGTCGTGCTCACGCGATGCGGAGAAGTCCCGCGCCGCGCACCACGCGACCCACGCCACGAGCATTCCGGCGGCGACCGAACGCCACCAGTCGGCGGCGTGGGCGTGGTCGTGCGCCAGCGTCGCCACCGTTGGTAGGGCCGCGCCAGCGAGCCAAGCTTCGTAGATTAAGCCGCCGACGATGCTGCCGACGACGATCACCAACAGGTACGCCACCAGCGCCCGCCAGCCGAGGCCGCGGTAGACGGCGCCGATGGTCGCTGCGTTGGTGGCGGGTCCCGCCATCAGGAAGACGATGACCGCCCCCATCGGCAGGCCGGCGGCGACCAGCGCCGCGGCGATCGGCACGCTCGCCGTCGCGCAGACATACAGCGGCAACGACAGCGCCAGCGCGGCGCCCATCGCCGCCGCGCCGCCGTAGGCGCCGATCCCGCCGAGCCAATCCTCGGGAACGAAAAACGTGATCGCCGCCGACAGCGCGACCCCTACCAAGAGCCACTTCCAGATCGAGCGGATGAGTTCGTCGGCGTGAACGGCGCCCGCGATCACCCGTTGGAAGAAACTCGGAGCCCCCGTGGCGGGCCTTTCCTTTTCGACGATCGGCAGCGAGAAGCGTTCGGGCGTCGTCGCGTCGGTGAGCCAGCCGCCGACGAGGCCCGTCACCAGGGCGGTCGCCACTTTGAAGAGCGCCAGCGGCCAACCGAGCAGGCCGGCCGTCACGAGGATCGAGTCGACGCCGGTCTGCGGCGTGGCGATGAGGAACGCGACCGAGGCGCCGTCGCTCGCCCCTTGGCGTTTGAGGCCAAGACCGACAGGGATGACGGCGCACGAGCAGAGCGGCAGCGGAATGCCGACCAGGACCGATTTCCAGACCGCCCCGCGGCCGCCGAGCAGCCGGGGCAACAGCCCCTTCGGCAGGAAGGCGTGCATCGCCCCGGCGATCGCGGCGCCCAGGAGCATCCAGGGGGCCAGTTCCAACGTCATCCGCCACATCGCTTCCAGCACAAACGCCTCCTCGGGTTGGTGTTATTCTAGGTCCCTGCAGGGGGGACCGCCGAGCCCACTGGCAAAGCCGACCCCGTTCTGCGGCGAGATTGTCAGACAATTTGGTCCGGCCCGCGCCTCTTCCGAGCGGTGGCGGCCGGAATTCGTTCAACCGAGCAGTTGGCCTTCGTTCACCAGAAAACCTAGCGCCAAAGTGGATGGACCAGCCGACTGTCTCCTTTGCCTGCGGCGCCTGCGGGAAAAAGTTCTCGGCGCCGGCCCGTTTTGCGGGACGCTCCGCCAAGTGCGCGGCGTGCGGGGCGGCGGTCACGGTCCCCGGCAAGCCCGCGGACCCCTTCGCTGACCTGATCGGGTTCGGCTGCCGGCTGTGCGGAACACGGATGCACGCGCCGTCGCGGCACATCGGTCGCAAGGCGAAGTGCCCCGACTGCGAGACCCTGACCGTTGTGCCCGAACGTCCCCCGCCCGCCAAGTCGCGCCGCCCCGGGGCGATGGACGGCGAGCAGTACGAGGTCTATGAGGGGGAGCAACCGCACGGCGTCGACCTGCTGCGGGCGGCGCCGCCAACGGTCTCTTTCACGTGCCGCGGTTGCCAAACGGTTCTGTCTGCGGAGGCCCGCCAAGCCGGCGAGTCGGTCGTCTGCCACGACTGCGGCGCGACGATCCGCGTGCCTACGCCGCGTGAGCCACCACCCCGAAAGGCGGAAGCCGCCGCCGGGCCCGCCGACGACGACTACGACATGGCGGAGGAAGAAGCAGCCCCCGTCACGTCGAAGCAGAGCCTTTTCGACGCATACGTCGCCTCGGCGCCGATCGGCTACCGACGACTCGCTCAACAGGAGACGGACGATCGACGACGGGACGACCTCGACGAAGAGCCCGCGACGAACCAAGGGTGGGGCGTCGGCCTCTTCGCCGGCTGGTGGCGGGCTTTCAGCGCGACCGGCATGCTGCTCGCGTGGTTGGGGCTGACGTTCGGCCTGTTCTTCACCGTGCCGATGGCGGGGACGATTTTTGCCCTGCTGGAGAGCGTCGGCGGAGTCTACGGCTGGATCGGCACCGTGCTGATGATGGCGACCGTCGTCATCACGACGTTCATCTGGGTCGCGGTCGCCTCGGCCATCTTCTGGGCGGTGCTCGACGACGCCGCCTCAGGAGCGCGCCGCGTCCGCGGTTGGCCCTCGATCGACCCGACCGAATGGGGCGTGCCGACGCTGACGCTCGTCCTCGCGGGCGTCGTGTCGGCGATCCCCGGGACGCTCGCCGACAAGCTGTTGCTGAACGCCCTCGATTGGCCTTGGCCGCTCGACTCCACCTGGGGATGGATCGGGTGCGGCGCGCTGCTGACGCTCCCGATCGTGCTGTTGTCGCAGCTCGACGAGGGGTCGCCGTGGTGCGTCGTCTCGCCGCAAGTGCTGCGGACAATCTGGTACGCGCCGGTAACGTGGCTCGCTTTCTTCGCGGTGAGCGCCGGCCTGCAACTCGGCCCGATGTGGCTCGCCACGGCGGCGCTCGACGCGATGGGACCTTGGGCCGTGCTGGTGCTCTGCCCGCTGGAAGTCATCAGCGACCTGGCCTACTTCTGGCTGCTCGGGCGGTTGGCGTGGATCGCCGGCGCAGCGACACCGACGGTCACCGTCGCCGACTAAGGCGGGGCATAGCCGAAAGCGACGCCGTCCGAGTCTAGCGCCTACGGAGGGTACCGCCCAGATCGGTGCGATTTTACACCCTCAGGCCCTCAAGAGGGTCACACCTTACGCACTTGGCGCTGAGCCATCTGGGACCGGATTAGGTCAGGCTGGGGTGGTTTTGGTAAGCTATGGGTGTCTGCCAGAAGGACACTTATCTCTGCCTATTGCCCGGTCGAAAGGGACAGTCTCATGACACCTCATCGTCACGGGATTTCGCTAACTGAGACGCTAGTGGCTATTAGCATCGTGGGCGTACTCCTAGCGATTCTGATTCCAGCCGTTCAAAGCTTTCGGGAAACTGCCCGCCGAGCAACTTGCCAAAATCATCTTCGGCAACTGTCACTCGCAGTTCAAAATCATGAGTCCGCTCACAGCGGCTTGCCAGACCTCTACTACGGGACATTCCTTAAACAACCACGCACGGCAATAGACGAATTCTACTTTCACTCGTGGATGACGGCCGTCCTTCCGCAACTCGGAGAGCAACCGCTTTTCGAGCAGATAGACGTATCGCTACCGGCAACCGATGCGTCGAATCAGTCGGCATTGAATACACCAATCGCGGTATTCGTGTGCCCATCCACGAGCAGTCAGAACCGCATCGTGCCGGACATTTCAGCCTACAACGGTGGTGCTATCTCGACGAAATCTATCGGAACGGCCGCACGGAGTGATTACGAGGCCCTTGTTGGAGTCAATCACAAGCCTTTGTCCGCGGGGAGTGGTGACCTGAGCGGCATCAAGTTCGGACCTTGGGGAGATACACGGTATGACATCAACCGCAAGCCGATTGCTTATCGATCTGGACGACTTGCCGAGGTCTCGGATGGGCTATCAAGTACGATTCTCATCGGCGAACGTGCGGGGCGACCGGATATGTACCGTCGAGGAGAAGCGGCTGACCCCTATCCGTACTCAACTCCAAGTAGAGGAATGGACCTCCATCAGGCAGCCTGGGGAATCAGCACACATATTTGGTGGCTAGTATCTGGCCATGAACAGTCAATCAACGATACAAATGCTACCGGCATCTACAGCTTCCATGTTGCCGGTGCTAATGTAGGCATGGCTGATGGTTCGGTTCGCTTCTTGTCAGAGTCTATGGACCAAGAGGTGCTTAATGCGATGGTGACCCGGTCGGAGGGGGACATCGTTGTGACGGAGTAGAAGCACTGCCAAGGGCATTCTCTAACCTGCACAGGTGGCGTCGTCCTGGGTCATTTGGCGACCAGCTTCCTTATCGCGAGAACGAACGTTTCGGCGATAAGAATCCGTCGATAGAAAGCACGGACTAAGCGGTAAGGATGCTTATCGGAAAAGTCGGTTGAGCGGGTTCACGTCGAAGCCACGTAGCTTAGGGTGTAAAATCGCACCGATCTGGGCGGTACCCTTACAGCTCAAAAAGCACGGCCCATGCTTGAGCCGTAGGTGCTTAGCCTCGGGCGGCGCCACTCATCGCGCCGGCGCATCGATCGACAATGCGTCGGAAGGGGTCGAATCGAGGCCCGCACGCTGGCGTAGCTCGGCGGTCAGCTTCCGCGCCGCCGCCGTCCCGCTCAGACCGCGCAGCAACCGGACCGGCTTGGGCTCACCCAACAGGCGGGCCATCGCGTCCTGGTGACGCTGGTAGTTCCCGCCCGTTTGCGTGGTCGATCCTGTTTGCAGGAAGACATCGCGGACATGCTTCGTTTGGAACTTCCGCCCCTTCCGTGGGAAGCCGCGCCAGCCGCTGCGGACACGCCACTCGTCGCGTGTAACGATCAGCTCCGACTCGGCGAGCCATGTATCGAATGTGGCGTAGAGGAGGATCAGCGAGAAAACCCCGAACGCCGAGCCGCCGATCCACTCGCCCCCGACCAGCAGCCCGATGGCGACGCCGCCGAACAGCAGTAGGAAGAATGTGATCGTCAGCGCCAGGGTAAGGCTCCGCGCCGAACGGGCGAAGTAACGCACCGCGCCGCGCTCCGCCAGCGGCTCGGCGACAATCCCTTCGTCGGCCAGCAGCGAGTCGAGCGGGCGGTCGACTTCGTACTCGCTCAGCGGCTCAAGGCCGACATCGACGCCTTGTTGCGACGCCGCGGTCCGCGCCACCGGGACCTCGAACGAGGCGTCGTAGTCGATCCCCCGCAGCGGCGCCTTCGCCCGCAACGTCCAGGCGATCGATTTGGCGTCGTTCGTCGGCGGGGCGTGGCTCGGGATGGTAAAGACGATCGGCACGCCGACGCGGCCCGGTTCGGCGTCGTCGAGCAGCCGACCGATCTCCCGTTCGTCTTGCCAAACGAGGACCGTCTTCGCGTCCTCGCCGCTCCC
Organism: Botrimarina colliarenosi; assembly: GCF_007859955.1. Taxonomy (GTDB): domain Bacteria; phylum Planctomycetota; class Planctomycetia; order Pirellulales; family Lacipirellulaceae; genus Botrimarina; species Botrimarina colliarenosi. The sequence continues at coordinate 243,918 of NZ_SJPR01000003.1, read as the reverse complement.
TTCCTCACGGGTGCAGGTCAACGTGAGCCGCACGACGCCCGCATCGGCGACCGCGGCCGGCGCGATAAGCACCCCGGTCAGCTTCCCGCCAACGACGCCCGGGACGGTCGCCAGCCGCAGCGTCGATTCGCCGTACTTCCGCCAGGCGAGCCCCAACCGCACGGCCCAAACCGCCAGGGCGACGCCGATCACCGGGAAGCCCAGCACGATCGGGTAAACCCACCACGGCTTCGCTTTTTCGCTACTGAGGAACAGCACCGCCATCGGCCAGCAGAGGCTGTTCCAGAACGCGGCGAAGCCCGCCGCGAAGAAGAACGCCTTGCGGCTCGAGCGGATGACGCCGTCGCCCCAATCCTCGCCCGCCGACAGCGACGCCTCGGACCCGTCGGCGTCTTCGCCCGTTGGGCCAGACGCCTTCGCCGTCGATTTCCACACCGTGTACACCGCCCCGGTGATCAGCCCGAAGCCAATCGCGTTGAAGCAAAGCACAAACGGCAGATGGAAGACGACCGTCACCATCCGCAACTGACGATCGAGCAGCGATTGGGTCGGGTCGCGGGGATCGACGTAGCACGGGACCGTCTTCTCCGCCTTCCAAGCGGCGCGCCACTTGTCGTAGAGCTTGCGGTGGTGCGAGCTGATATTGTCGGCCATCGGACTCAGGCCGACGCGGTCCGACTCGTACGCCTGGCCCGCGTAGCGGTACTGGTACTCGGCGAGGACCTTTTGTGACCCCTCGTCGCCGGATTTTTCTAGCTCGACATGCGTGATCGTGGCGGGAACCGCTTCCCAAGACGACGAAGCCCACGCCAGCCAAAGCATCGACGTGAGGCTCCACGCCATCCAGACGCCGAACGCGGCAAAAGGCAACGCGAACAGCGTCAGGAAGAGGGCGCCGAGGAGCGACTTCACCTTCGACGACGATTTTGACACCGCTGGCGTCCTCCAACCGTTGGGAACGATCTCGAGACTCTCTTGTCAGCCCCGCCGGCTTGTCAGCCCCGCCGGGCCTCGAGTTAGTTGGCCGTGGGGACCGGCATGATCGGCATCGGCAACTCGCCGCCGGAGTAGATCGGCAGTTTGCCGTCCCACTTCTCGATAGCGCGGAGTTGCAGCAACTCGGGGCTGATCGTGTCGCGGAGCAGTTTTTGAGCCTCCGACTCGGCCCGGGCGCGTTCCAGTTCGGCGTCCGCCTTGCCCTTGGCCTCGGCCTGGGCTTGGTCGGCCTCGATGCGGACGCGTTCCAGCTCGTTCGACGCCCGCAGCACCGCCTGTTGGGCGACCTGCTTCTGCTCGATCGCGTCGTTGAACACCGACGAGAACTGGAAATCGATGATCGAAAGGTCGGTCGGGATGATGTGCTTCGTCTGCAGCCGTTCAACGAGGTCGTCTTCCATCACCTTCGCGACGGTGGCTCGCAGGGTGATGAGCTCCTCGGCGGTGTACCTCGCGGTGGTCGCCTTGATCGACTCCTGCAGCGCCGGCTCGACGATCCGTGTGTCGTACTCCAGGCCGAGCTGCTCGTAGAGCTTGTCGCCCGCGTCCCGGTCGATGCGGTAGTTGAGCACGATTTTTGACGTGACGATCTGCAGGTCCTTGCTGCTGGCGGTGGCGTCGGCCTCGACCTTCTTGATGCGGGTCTCCAGCGGGATCACCTGCGTCACGAACGGGATCTTGGCGTGTAGCCCCGGTTCAAGGACGCCCTCCTGCACCGCCCCGAACCGCGTCACCACGCCAACATTGCCCGACTCGACGGTGACAAACGACTGGAAGGCGAGCGCCGCGACGATCACGAGGACGGCCAGAGCGCCGACGGCGTAGGAGTTGTTCTGCATGGATTTCTCTCGGTGCAAGGTGATGGACGCCCCCAAGGGTACGCCGATTGACGCCGGGCTGCCGCGGATCGACCCCGGTTCTTCGCCGTGCTAGCGGTGACCTTGCCGGTATTCGGGGATACCGGGGCGTCGAAACCTCGCTTCGCCGAAGACGAGCCCCCTGCAATTGATCCAAAGCGCACGACCGGTCCGAAACTACCAGATAGCCCCCAACTCACGGGGGGGCGGGTCAGGGAAGACTCGTCGATGGGGGCGTTCATGAAGGGAATCGGGTGCTAACAAAAGGTCACTGGCTCGCACGGGGAGCGGCAACGCTCGCCCTCACCCTCGGACTGCCGGCCGCCGGGCTAGCGCAGGGCGACATCGGCTGGACACTCGACCCGACCCCGCTCCAAGCGACCACCGGCTTAACGCATCACAGCGGCGTGGTGCTGGCGTCGCTCACCGACGGCGGCGACAGCGGCGTGGCCTCGGACGACGCGGCGCTCAGCGCCCGCCTCGAAGCGCTCGAAGCGAAGCACGACGACCTCGAGTCGGCCTACGAATCGCTCGAGAAGAGCCTCAAGGGCTACGCCCAGACGGGGCATTCGAGTTCGACGATGAAGATCAGCGGCCGCATCCACGCCGACTTGTGGGGCTTCCCCGGCGACTCGCCCGGCGTCGATGGCTTCGAGTCGGACGACCCGAACCTGTCGCCCCAGGACCGCATCGAGTTCCGCCGCGTCCGCTTCGGCGTGGCCGGCGATCTGCCTTCGAACATGGTCTACAAGATCGAGATGGAGTTCGCCGGCGGCGACGACAGCCAGTTCCGCGACGTCTACCTCGGTTGGGACGAGTTGCCCGTCTTCCAGATGCTGCTACTGGGCAACCAGAAGCGTCCGTACGGACTCGATCACATCAACAGCAGCCGCTACAACGTCTTCATTGAACGCCCGTTCGTCATCGAAGGCTTCAACCAAGACTCGCGGCGATTCGGCCTGCAGTCGTACGGTTTCTCGGAAGACCTCGCCTGGAACTGGCGCTACGGCGTCTTCAATCAACGGTTGATCCAGGACGAAGGGAAGTACGTCAGCGATCACTGGCAAGGACAGATCGCCGGTCGGCTCGCCAACACGATCTGGTACGACGAGGCGTCCGACGGCCGTGGCTACGCCCACTGGGCCGTCTCGGGCACCTGGGCCGACACCGATCAGAACGCCAACGACGAGAACTTCGCCGATTCGGGGATCGACGAGGCGCGGTTCCGCACCCGCCCCGAGGCCCGCACCGACAGCCGCTGGCTCGATACGGGCGTCATCGCCGGCTCGCAAGATTACTCGCTCCTCGGCCTGGAAGCCGTCATGAACGTCGGCCCCTGCCAACTGGTGGCGGAGCACCAACAGGTGTGGCTTAACCGGCTCGACAACCGCCAAGTCAACTTCCACGGAAGCTACGCCTACCTCTCGTACTTCTTTACCGGCGAGCACATGCCGTGGGACCGCGAGACCGGGGCGCTCGACCGGATCACGCCGTTCGAGAACTTCTTCTTGGTCGACACCTGTCGCGGCGGCTGCGGCCACGGCATGGGCGCCTGGCAAATCGCGGCCCGCTGGTCGTACGCCGACTTCGCCGATCAAGACATCCAGGGGGGCGTCGGTGAGAGCTTCACGCTCGGCCTCAACTGGTACTGGACCGCCTACTCGCGGATGCAGTTCAACTACCTCTACGGCGAGATCGATCAGAACGACCTCAACGCCGCCGCCGGGGCGCCAAACTTCGGCAACTACCAGGTCCTCGGCGCCCGCTTCATGGTCGATTTCTGAGCATAGTCGATTACCGAGCGTCGGCGGCCCCCGCTTTCAACGCTCCGGCGATACAGAAGCCGCTGCTGCGATACCAAGCCTCTAACGATTCTGACCGATGAATTCTCCGAACCAACGCTTCCTCCTCGGTCTTGTCGCGTTGATGGCGGTTGTTCACTTGGTCGGCCTCGGCGTCACCGCGTCAGCGGCGCCTTTCTGCGCTGACAAAACGAACTGTCCCGCTTGCTGCGACGGCAAGTCGGTCTGTTTCGCGACGCAAGAAGTCGGCAAAGAAGAGAAGCACTGCTGGTGCGTCGAGTGCAAGGAAATCGCGGTGCCGCGGGTGCGCTGCCCCTGGGAACCGGGCGGGTCGCCGCTGACGTGTTTCGACTGGCTGAAGGGTCGCCACAGCGCCGCCTGTTGCTCCGCTTGTGGCGACAAGGCATGCGGCGTTTGCGAATCGTGTTGTCACAGCGGTTGCTGTGACAGGCAAACGCCTTGCGGCGAAGTAAAGCGCGTCGCCGTGCTGACGAAGAAGAAGTACGAGGTTGATGTCCGCCAATGGAAGTGGGAGATCCGCCGCCTTCCGCCGTGTTGCTGCGCCGCGTGCGGCTGCGGCGCTGGGTCGGGCTGCGGGTGCGTAATCGACGAGTGATCGGCGCCGCCTGCTAGCATCGATGGAGTGGTCTCGTCTCAGCGACACAACCCGCGCAGCCCGACCCAGGTCGAACGCAGGCCCCAGCACGGATCACGCTTCTGCGCAGATTGATCTCGCCTTGAGGCGGGAACTGACCTATTATGAAGGCAGTGTTAAGCGTTTATGAAGACGATCCCGACGGGCGGGATCGATCTCAAACGCCATCGACGCGCGTCTTCGCCCGTCAACCGCCGAGGTCTGCCCCGCGATGAGTAAGTTCCTAGAGCGTCACCTGACCGAAGTCGAGCACGCCCTGTCCCTCCAGGCGGACGCGGTCGAGCGGATGGTCCAGGCCGCCTACGAAGGGCTCCGCGAGCGCTGCCTCGGGACCGCTGCGGCGGTGCTCGATAGCGAAGCAGAGCTCAACCGCAGCGAGGTCGACATCGAAGAAAGGTGCCTCGAGCTGCTTGCGCTCCACCAGCCCGTGGCGGTCGACCTGCGCCGCGTCGCGGCCACGCTGAAGATCAATGGCGACCTTGAGCGGATCGGCGACTTGGCCCTCAACCTGGCCGAGCGGACCGAAGACCTCGCCCGCATCCCGCACGTCGCGGTGCCGGCGGAGCTCGAGACGATGGTCGAGCGCGCGATCGAGATGCTCCGCGACGCCCACTCGGCGTTCGTCCACGTCGATGAGGAGCTGGCCCGCAGCGTGCGCCTCCGCGACGACGAGGTCGACGCCCTCAACCGCGGCATCATCGCCAGCCTGACCAAGCAGATGGCGGCCGAGCCGCAGCAGGTCGAAGGGCTGCTGCACGTCTTCAGCGCGTCGCGCATCATCGAACGGATCGCCGACCACGCCACGAACATCGCCGAGGACGTGATGTACCTCGCCAAGGGCGAGATCACCCGCCACCGCTGGGTGAAACAGTCGGCCTGAGCCGGGTTACCGGTTCTCTTGCGGGCTTCGCGCGTTCGAGTTCGAACGAGGCGTGCCCGTTGCCCGTTGCTCGGTTTCGCAACGAGAGGCTTGCCGTTGATGTGGCGCTGCCCGAGGCTAGCGCCTGCGGCTGAAGAGGCGGCCTGCCCACTAGCCGTTTTGGCGCTAGCCACGGTTCTTGGTGATTCAACCGGGGCTAGCGCCCAATCGGCTAATCCTATGGAAGCTGTCGGAAGCGATCAGCCTCCACGACGTTGTTTTGCCCCGGTGAGATCCAACGCAAGAAAACTGTTGACACAACGACTACAAATGTAGTCCTATGACAACTCAGCGTTGTCGCCTCCGCCTACGGTTCCGTCATGGCCGCCGAAAAACACGAACCTCCCGCGCTCTCCCCCACCGAGTGGGAGGTCATGAAGGTCCTCTGGGAGCGGGGCCCGCTCGCCGCCCGGGACGTCTTCGCCGGCCTTCCGCGCGACGCCCGCGGCAAGCCGGTCCACGACTGGGCTTACCGCACCGTCAAGACGCTCCTGTCGCGCCTCGTGGCGAAGGGCGCGCTCGACTACGAACAGGTTGGCAATTCGTATCTCTACCGCGCAGCGGTCGCCCAAGAAGCGATGGCCCGCCAAGAGGTGGGCGGCCTCCTCGACCGCTTGACCAGCCACACCGGCGCGGCGGGACGGAAGGTTGTTTCGACCGTGCTCGCTCAATTCCTCGGTGACGCCGAACTGAGCGACGACGAGGTCCGCCAGTTGCAAGCGGCGCTCGAACGGAATCGCAGGGCCGCGCCGGGCAAGCCACCGCGACGCGGGGGGCGCTCGAAATGACGCTGGAATACGTCGTCGCCGCGACGCTCGAATGGCTCGCCGTCGCGAGCTGGCAACTAGCGATCTTCATCGGTCTGGTGGCTTGCGCCGTGGCGCTGCTCCGCAAGGCGTCGCCCCGCTTGCGGCACGGCCTATGGCTGTTGGTCTTCATCAAAGCGCTGTTGCCAACGACGCTCGGCGGCGAGTTGCTCAACGCCCCGTGGGCCGTCGGTCAGTGGGGCGTTCGCCCGCTTGAGCAACAACTGCCGGCCGCGGCGCGCCAGTTCGTCGCAACCGATACGCCGGTGGAAAGCCCCGTCTCGCCGACGCCGGCGCCGACATCGACACCCGCCACTCAACCGGCAGCTGCAAATCGCGTTGATCCCGCTACTCGAAGCATCAATCCTTACGCCGCCACGCTCTTTGGCCTCTGGGCCGGCGGCGTCACGACGGTTCTGGGGGGCGTCGCGATCGGTTACCTCGGGCTGGTTCGGGAGGTGCGTCGGCTCCGGTCGGTCGAAGAAGGGCCGGTGCGAATCGCGTTAGAACGCGCGGCGCTGGCCGTCGGCGTGACCGACGCACAGAAGATTGATCTGCGGATCACCGACCGACCGGCGGGGACGTTCCTCTTCGGCGTCCGGCGGCCCACGATCGTCCTGCCACAGGCCGCCGTCGATCAACTGGCGCCCGATGAGATTCTCGGCGTCCTCGCCCATGAGTTGGTCCACTGGCGCCGCCGCGACACGCTGGTCGGCTGGCTCCAGGCCGTCGTGGGGGCGCTCTTCTGGTTCCATCCCTTGGTGTGGTGGGCGTCGGCCCGGCTCCGCGAAGAGCGGGAGCGTTGCTGCGACGATGCGGTGCTCCGCCACGCCGTCAGCGACCGCGACACCTACGGCGAGGCGATCGTCCGCTCGCTCACGATTGGCCGTGGCCGCCCGATCGGCCTCGCTAAGCCGACCCCGCTCGCCGCGGCGGGGCTGGTCGGCGTTTTTGAACGCGGCGCCACCCTTCAACAACGACTGGAGGACGTGATGAACTTCCGACCCACGCGGCAAAAATTCGGCTGGCGTTCGATGGCGACGCTCGTCCTGTTCGGCCTGATATTCCTGCCGATGGCCGGTTCGAGCCTTGCTCAGTTGGCGCCCGGCGATACCGAACTCGTCACGCTGAGCCTCGATGACGCCGCCGAGTCGGCGACCCGGATCGAGACCGACCGCGACGTCAAAGTCGAGGGCGCCGCTTCGACGCGGATCACCACCCAATGGCCCACGACGGTCTGCCTCGCCGAGGTGGAGAAGCCCGACGTCGACGGCACCCAGCTCGTCTACACCGCGCAGGTGAAGTCCGACCTCGACCAGAGCGCGTCGCTCGAGATGTGGGCGCACGTCGATGGGGGCACGTACTTCTCGCGCAACCCGCAGGTCGCCGTGTTCGGCAAGAGCGACTGGAAGCGACTCGAGATCCCCTTCTTCTTCAAAGCGGGGCAGCGGCCCGACAAGGTGACGCTCAACGTCATCATCGGCGGGCCGGGGACCGTCTGGGTTGATGACATCCGTCTGCTCAAGCGTCCGCTGCCGGGCGGCTTTGGCGCCGCGGCGCCGGCGAACGAGAAGCTGTCGCCGGTTAAGAAGGAGGTTGCCGACAAGGCGCCGGTTGTTGAAACCCCTTACCCGCAGATCGTTGAGTCGATCCCCGAGTTCGGCGCGACCGACGTCGACCCTTCGCTCGACACGATCCGCGTCACCTTCGACCGCGATATGAGCACGCCCGGCATGAGTTGGACCGGCGGCGGCGAGGACTTCCCCGACATCGACAAGAGCCGCCAAGCCGAGTGGATCGACGCCCGCATCTGTGTGTTGCCGGTGCGGCTCGCCAAAGCCAAGTTCTACCGCGTCGGCGTCAACTCGAAGAGCTTCCAGAATTTCAAGAGCGCCGACGGCAAGCCGGCCGAGCACCGCGTCTTGTCGTTCGCCACCGCCGGGGCGAAGCGCTCGGTGCAGCGCAAGGCGCACATCCCCGAGATCGCCGAGCTCTCCCCCGCCAACGGCGACGGTGACGTCGACCCCGACACCAAGACGATCTCCGTCACGTTCGACACCAAGATGGGGGGCGGCATGTCGTGGGTCCGCACCGGCGGCTGGTTCCCCGGCGCCGAGGACGGCCGCGCCTGGTGGAGCAAGGACGGCCGCACCTGCACGCTGCCGGTCGCGTTGGAGCCGGGCGTCACCTACCAGCTCAGCCTCAACGGCTCGCACTACGTCAACTTCCAGAGCCAACACGGCGTGCCGGCGCCTACTACCGTGTGGAGCTTTACGACGGAGGCGGAGTGAACCGCTGTAGGGTCCGCTGTGCGGACCGTAGCTGGCGGCCGGAACCCTGGACACGCCGCAGCGTCCCACTCACGGTCCGCACAGCGGACCCTACAAGGACTACTCCTTCCACTCGAGCGTCGCGGTCACTGGGTAATGGTCCGACGGGTAGCGACCCGTGTAGCTAGTGCGGACGATCGCCGCGTCGGTAGCGCGAAGCTCCGACGTGTGCAAGACGTAGTCGATCCGCGAGCCCTCGTCGCCGCCGCGAAAATCGTGGTACGTCCGTTCGTTCGGGCCCCGCCCAGGAAAGACCTCTCGGTAAGCGTCGACGAGTAGGTCCGAATCACCGACGAGGCGGCGGATCGAAGCGGTCTCTTCGGTCTGGTTGAGATCCCCCATCACGATGGCCGGCGCGTCGCCGCCGAGGGTCGGCAAACGCTCGCGGATCAATTGGGCCGCGTGCAGCCGGGCCTCCTCCGAGACGTGGTCCCAGTGCGTGTTGAGCACCAACAGCTCGCGGCCTGCGGCGGCGCGATCTCGCAGCACGGCCCACGTCGCCACGCGCGGGCAAGCGGCGCCGGGGAAGGTGCTCGGCTCGTCGGGCGTTTCGCTGAGCCAGAACGTGCCGTCGGCGACGCGCTCGAATCGGTCACGCCGGTAGTAGATCGCCGAGTGCTCGCCGGCCTCGACGCCATCATCACGGCCAACGCCAACGAAGCCGTGGCCCGGCAGCGCCGCGTCGAGCTCCCGCACCTGGTTGCGGTACGCCTCCTGAACGCCCAGCAAGTCGGGGTCGGCCTCCCGCACGAGCCGCAGCGTCAGCTCACGTCGGTGCGCGCCGTCTTTTCGCAGCCACCCCGTCGGCTTGTCGGTCGCGACGCCGCCGTCGAAGTCGCCGCGCACGTTGAACGACATGACCGTGAAGGGCTTCGGCGTTAACGGCTTGGCAGCACGCACGTCGGCGTTCGTGACCAGAGTGGCGGCGATGAGCAGCAAGAAGCTAGCAAGATGTTTCATAGAGTTCCGTATTCGCGAGTCCGTAATGGCGAGCAAGCGCTCGCAGGCCTCGTCAAAGATTAGCCTGTTTTTCTCTGCGAACGACGGGGTGGTCCTTCGGCGACCTCGCTGCCGGCCTTCCGCCCAGCAACGGGCTCGTCGGGCGACCAATCACGCGACGCACGCCGAACGGCACGTCGATTGCAGCTGATTCTCTTCGCTCGGGGCGTTTCCGCTGGACCATCAATGTCCCCGTAACAACCCGCAACCCGATTTTCTACCAAACCGAGGAGCCTCGTCATGCCCGTCGCGCCAGAACCAATGCCGCAGCCCACCGACCCGGTCGGGCCGACGATCGAGGGGCGGGTCGCCTTCTATGATACCGCCGAACAGTCGCGGATCGCGACGAAGCTCCTTGTGAACCAGGGATTCGCCGCCGAGCAGATCTATGTCCTTTGTTCGGACGAGACGCGGCGTGAGGAGTTCCGCTCGCGGCTGATGCCCCCCGGCGCGCCGCAACTCAACACCGCTCCCTCGGTCGTGGCCGCGGCCGGCGCGTCGATCGGAGTCGCCCTCGGCGCCGCGACGGCCATCGTCGCTTGGCCGATCGCCGTCGTCACGGCGGGGGTCGGCGGCCTCGCCGGCGGCACGATTGGCGCGATGCTCGGCTCCGCTACCTATCACGACGACGAACAGACCGACCGGCTCGTCGAGCTCTACGACGAGCAGATCAACAGCGGAGCGATCGTCGTCGTCGTCACCCCAACCGAAAACGACGACAAAGCCAAGATGGAGTACGCGGCGGAGTTGCTGCAGCAAGCCGCTATTCCGATGGAGGGCTGAGGGTCCGATGGAGGGCTGAGGGACCCTGCCGACGCAACGTGCCTTGTCGTTAAAGCCCGTTTCGATCAAGCCCGTTTCGTGCAAACCCGTTATGACTTGCGAGCGGCGATCGCCGCTTCGAGTAAGGGGGTCTTGTCGCCCGGCAGAAGTATCAGCCGCTCGGCGAGTTCGACGAGGCGACCGCTGTACATCTCCGTACGATCGGCCGTCAGGAGCAAGAGCGCGGCCTTGAGGTCGGGTTCGGCCTCAAGGAAGTAGGCTCGCAGAGCAAGCTCTTTCTCGGGCAGGTCGCCGGCAAGCAAGCGGCCGATCTCGCCGAACGTTCCGCCCTGCTTGCTGTACGCCTCGACCGCCTGACGGCGATATTCGGCGGCGTCGCTGTCGCCCGCCGTGGCGGCGGCGAGACAGGTCCACAACCATGCGTCGGGCTGATTGATCGCTTCCAGATCGCCCGTGAGCTCAGCAGCGGTGGCGGTGTCGCCGGACAGCAAGGCGTTGACTTGCATCACACCGGCGCGCCTTGCTTGGTCGGTAAGAGTTGTGGCGGCTTCGATCGCGGCGGGATAGTCGCCTTCGAGACGGAGGAGCAGCACCTGCGTGAGGACGTTGAGTTGGTAAGGGTCTTTCGGCCATTCCTCCGCGACCTTTGCGGCGAACGCTTGCTGCGACTGACGCGCGGCGTCGAGGTCGCCTCGCGCCGCTTCGCTCGCCATCATTAGCTCGGTCGCAAGAAGGTTCAAAGGCGATTCGGCGATCGCCGTCTGCAACTCGCGCTCCAACTCGTCCCGACGATCGACGCCGGCAAGCAAACGGCGACGCATCTGGACGGCCCGGAAGTTTTCTGGCTCAACCGTAAGGACGCGGTCGGTCGCCTCGAGAGCGGCTCCGAAGTCACCCGTCGCCATCTCCATGTAGGCTTTCCCGAGGAGCGTCATGACATGGTCCGCGTCGACCTCCAGAGCCCGCTCGTAGAGCGGCCTCGAACGATCGGCGTAGCTCTCTAAACGGGCCCGAAGGTACATCAGGTCGGGGTCCTCGGGCGACATCTTGAGCAACCCGTCATACCTGGCTGGCAGGTCGCGTTGGCCATTCAATTCGGCCAAACGCTGATAGAACCGGTGCCATTCGACATCGATCGGCTGGTGATCCAGCCGCGCCGCAAGGAACGCCTCGCCCCGCGCGAGGGCGTCGTGTTCCGTCAGGGCGCCGAAATAAACCCCGAGGAGGTCTTCGCTCTCATCCACGGCCAAGAGATGCGACTCGATGAAGTCGAGGACCTCCGGCCGCTCTAGTTGATCGGGGAAGTTGAAGAACAAGACTTCGGGATCGATCTCGACCATACCGACCCGCGACTTGGTGACCTCTTCCCGATCGATCTCGATCTCGGCCGGGAAGTCCACAAAGTGATAATCCGCGTTGTCGAACGTGTGGCTCGGCTCACCGATAACCACCTCGAAGGCGTTGTCGCGGTCGACGGGGACTTCGCTGTAGACGGTCTCCTCGTAGAGAACCATGGCGGAACGGGTCGGATCGACGACGGTTGCCGGCTTCCGCAGCCAGCGCGAGAACCGCCCCGGGTTGACCGAGAAGGGGGTCTCTCCCGCGTGCTCTGGCGGATCGACGACCCGAGCCACGTGCTCTCCGACGGGAAGCTTTAGCACCGACCAACGGCCGGGCAGAATGCGCGACGACTCGCCATCATCCACCGCCACCGAGATCGGCTTCGGCAATCCATTCACCACATAGGTCAGCGACCCGGCGACGTGGGCGTCGTAGGCGAATAGCGCCGCGGCGATCGCCACCGCTCCAGCGCCCACCCAAACGGCGCGGTTCTCCCACCAGCCGACGGGCGCCGCCAACGTCCCGGGCCGCTCTCCCGTCGTTTCCTCGACTTTTTTCGCCAACTGACGAAACCCCTTCTCCTTGCGGGCGTTCGGCGCCACGTCGCTGACACGGCGGAGCAGTTCGGCCGCCGTGGCGGGGTCGTTCTGCTTCTCAAATTCGGTTGCCAACGCAAACAGAATCGCCGGGGCGACTTGGCCGCCCCCTTTCTCGAACTCGTCGAGCCGCTTGCGGGCCTCTTCCGGCTTGCCCTCCCGGAGGAAGGCGACCGCCGACGCGTGCTGCGCCAGTGGGTTGGTGGAGTCGGCCTGGTAAGCCAGGTGGAAACGCTCGTTGGACCGCTGCGTCTCACCGATCTCTTCGAGCGAGTTGCCGAGGTAGACCTGTACGTCGGCGTTTTCCGGGAACCGCTCGGAGAGCGTTTCGACCATCTTCGCCGCGGCCGCTCGTTCGCCCGCCGAGGCGAGCGTGGCGTGCATGGCGATCGCCTTCTCGATATCGTCGGGCGCCGCTTCGTAAGCGGCGACCGCCTCGCGGATCGCCTTGCCCCGCTGTTCTTCCCAGACCGAGTGATTCAGAACATGGTGGCGTCGGCAGGCGGGGCAATCATCAACCACCCGCTTCTTCCCCAACGGGATCAGGGGAATGTACAAGACGCAAAAGCAGAGTCGCGTGTCGTACGACTTTAGCTCCACCTCGCGACCGCAACTGCCGCAGACGCCCTGGTGCTTCTCGAGGTTCTGCTTGCCGTAGTAGTTGGTTCCAATCCCATTGACGGTGTAAGGCATCGCAACATCGGCGGCTTGAGTACAACGGAAGGCCGAGACGGCGCCGTGCCGGCAAACGACGAGAAAGAGGATAAGCGGGCGTCCGCAAGTGAGCAACCAAACTCTCAGCTCGCACGGATCGGACCCATGACGCTGAGAGCCTCTCCAAGAACGCCGGCGCCGCTACGGCCATCATCACGGCAAGCGTCGGCGGGACGATTGGCGCGATGCTCGGCGCACTGACCTATCACGCCGACGAAGCGACCGACCGGCTCGTTAGTCCGCGAATCGCTGCGTAGCGTCTCAAAAAGCAGCGGTAAACCGATCGAATCGGTCGACAAGCGATGCGGACGCGAAAGCTTCATCGATCAATTCGGGCGACGAATCGTCATCGGTAGGGACGGGAGTCAGATCGCTCTCAGCACCGACGGCCTCAGCACCTTCGGTTCCGACTCTCACCGCGAGCAAGAGGAGTTGCTGAGCGGCATCCAACTCTCGCAGGGTCGGCAGGCTGGCCGGCTTACTCAGCGTGAACGAGGACCTCGATTCGGGCGTCTGCTGCACTAAACCAAGCGACGGCGCTACGTCGGCTTCGTAGGCGCCGATGTCGATCCGCATGGCGCCAGAGCCGCCATCAAGCACACGCGGATAGCCCTCGCCGCGTTGGTCGACGTCACCGACGAAAGTCAGCGGAGGTAAGCCACCCCCCGGTGAGTAGTTCCACGGCACGGCGACGCGGGCCGGGTCGCCGGCGTCGATCGCGGGGCTGCCGGCGAGTAGGGCGTGCGTCCACGTCGGTCCGCCGTTGTCCTGCAGCGGTCCGAGCAGCGGGTCGACGCCCAGCAGGTTGCCGACGCCCGTCGCCGCGTCGACGCCCGAGTCAGTTGCGTCGCCCAGCAGCGAGTAGTCGACCGTCAGCGTGCCGGTCCCTGCGCGGTAGAGGTCGGGGCCGCCGTCGGGCGCCGTGTTGCCGGCGAGGATGGTCCCATCCAAGGATACGCCGGCCGTGGCGTAGACGCCGCCACCTAGTGAGTCGGCCGTATTGTTGGCGATCGTGCTATGCGTCGCCGTGAGCGTCTTCGTGTAGACGCCGCCACCCGCCGCGCCGACGCCCTCCGCGCGGTTACCGCTAACCGTGCTTTGAACGAGATCGAGTCGGTCCGTAGCGTAAATCCCGCCACCCTGAGCGCCGTCGTCAGTAGCGGCGTTATCGCTGACTGTGCTGCCGTAAAGCGAGACGCGGTAGCCATACATGCCCGCTCCCCTTGAAACGGCGGCGCCAGGAAGCGGAGCGAGGGCATTCTCCGTGACGGTCGAGTTCACCAGGACGATTTGGGAGCCGAAGTCCCCGTAAACCCCGCCGTGGTTGCCGTGGATCTTGCTGGAGTCGATGACGACCGCGGTACCCGCTCCCCAGACACCATACCCCTGGTTCTCCGAGATTTCACTGCGCACCACTTCGCCCATAAAAAGAAAGGCCCCGATCCCTTGGTTACGACTGATCAAGCTGTCGATGATTGAGGTCGCCGCCACGCCGTTGATCGCATTGTCGATGACTTGCGATCGGAGGAGCGTGACGGTACCGGGAGAATAGTTGTTAGCCACCCGTGCATTAGCGGGCCCCGTGTTCCCGGACAGGACGCTGTCGGTGAATGTCGCCGCGTACCGTAGTGACCCGTTCGAAAACTGAATCCCGTTGAGTACGGTGGCGATAGCCTCGTTAGAACTGCCCGGGTCTATCGCGTTGTTACTGATCGACGTGGCCTGGATGTCGATCGATCCCAGCGAATAGATTGCCGACGCGGTTTGCGCGCTCGTGTTGAAACTGATGTCTGACTGCTGGGAAGAAACGACTATCGTCTCCGCCGTCGGGGCCGTAAAGCTGCCGGAGCTTCGACCCAGGGCATAAACTCCCGCCCCTTGATTGGCGGAGTTCGAGCGAACGTAGCTCTCGACGAGCGAAACCTTTCCTTGAGCGTAGATCCCGCCCCCCAGACCCGTCCCCGTATTGCGTTCGATACGACTGCGGAGGGCCGAGACGTCGCCGGCGGCGTCGATCCCTACTCTTTGGTTGTCGCTCACTTGGCCGTCGATCAGGGTCACCGAGCCCGGAAAGACGATCTCTCCGTAGTAGTTCTTGCTGACAGCTGTTTTGATGCCGGTGCTTTGCCCCGCGACGACTTGCGAGTTCTCCAGCGTCACGTCGCCGATCGCGTCAATTCCGTAGCCTTTCGAGCCGCTTATGCTGCTATCGATCAGTCGCACGCCCGACGGGATTGGGTTGGTGTAATAGGACGGTAAAGCCCGTACCGCAACGCCGACCCCCGGGGCCCCGATGATGTTGCTCCGCAGCAGCTCGACGCTCTCGTTGGAACGGACCGCGTCGCTCGCGGGAAATAAATGTTGCAGTCCGCTCAGGTCCATAACGGTGTCAACGAATCGGATCGGACCTCGGCTGTAGACGGAGTTTTTGCTTGCTGAGGTCCCCTCGGCGATCAGCGTCGACTTAATAAAGGTCAGCGACGCTTCGAGGGGGGCGTTAACGATGAAGCCGCCACGCTTGCTGTTCAGCGTAATGCCAGCGAAGGTCACATCGAGCTGGTGCGAGCCGCTTGGCCCATCGTAGACATCGAAGAGCTGGGGGGGGCCACTCACGGATGACCGGATCGTCACCCCCTCTTCCAAGGAGCGGGCGTCGATCGTCAGGTCCGCGCTAATCTGGTAAACGGGGGCAGGCGCCCCGAATCCTCCCGTAAAAAGCTGCGTGATCACCCCGCCGGAGAGCGAGGCATCGAACGTAATCGTGTCGACCCACGACGCGGCATTCGCGTAGCGGATCGCCTCGCGCAGGGTCGTGCGGCCGTTGTAGATGTCGCCGTCATCGTCATCCGCCAAGTCGTTGACGACCGGCTCTCCGACGAGGTAGCGGGCGCCGTAGCGGTTGCGCCACAGAGCGAGGTCGGTCTCGTCGACGACGCCGTCGCCCGTGGCGTCGCCGGCGGTCAGCGGCGCGACGCTCACGCCGGCGCTGTCACGCCAGACGGTATAGTCGGCGGCGTCGAAACGGCCGTCGCCGTTGAAGTCGCCCGGCGCCGTGGTGACCGGCCCCTGCGACTCGAACGCCCCGATGTCGATCCGCCCGCCGGCGACACGCTGGTAGAGCCCGCCGCGCTGGTCGGTCTCGCCCGGCGCCGCGACGTAGTCGGCGTCGCCCGCGTCAATCACGCGGCTGCCGGGGAGCGGTGCATGGGTTGGCGTCGGCCCGCCGTGGTCAGCGAGCGGCGCAAGCCGAGGGTCGAATGGCGTTTGCTCACCGCCGATTTGATTCCCGTTCTCGCCATCAACGAGGACGAGGCCGTTGAAGGGGAGTTGATCGTCGAAGCCGATCAGGCTGTTGGTGACATCCAGCACTCGATACAGGTCCTGCCTCAAGGCGCCGGACGTCCTTTCTTCGGTTCCGGCGACAATCGAGTGGTCGATCGACACTCTCCCCTGAGAGCTTGAGGTAATGGCGCTGGCAACACCGACGCTGAACCCGACACGGCTCCCGTAAACGGTCGAGTGGCTTAGCGCCAGGTAGCCGGCGTTGAAGATCGCCCCTCCCTGATTGGCCTCGTTGTTTGAGAACGTGCTCGTCTCGATGCTCGCTCGACTGGGGCCGTGGTCGACATAGACGGCGCCCCCCTGGGAACTGGATCCCGTCGCTCCGTTTTCGGCGAACGTGCTGCCGGAGATAGTGAGGACGCCCCCCGTGCTGTTGCTGAGGATCGCTCCTCCGCCGTAGCTTGATTGGTTGTCGCGAAAGTAACTCGACGACACCGACAGCAGCATCCCTGAGGAGGAGATCGCTCCGCCATTATTGGCGTAGTTACCCTGAAAGTTGCTGCCGACGACCGTCAACTGGCCGCTGCTATTGATCGCCCCGCCCGACTGTGTCGCGATAGGCGCGTTAAACCGCTGTCCGTTGTCAACGAAATCGCAGTCCGTGACGGTCAACGACTCGGCGTTCGTCAGGGCGGACCTGTCCCCGACGTTTCGGAGAGTGAGCCCCGACAGGGAGACATCGACTTTCGTCGCCGCTTTGCCGTCGTTGATGACAAGAATGCTGAACGCCGCTTGCTGGGTCAGCGTTTGCTTCTGCCCGTCGAGCGCCAACAGCTCCGCTCCCGGCCCGGCGATCGACAACGCGTCGGTGATCGTCGGCAACTGACTATTCAGCAGGATTGCCTGCGGCGTCGAGAACAGCGTCTCGTCAAAGACAATCTCGTCCGCCACGCCGGCCGACGCGTTCGCCAGATCGATCGCCTCGCGGAGCGAGCCCGCGCCGGCGTCGGCCGTCGAGCTGACGACGTAGGTCGCCAGCAGCCGGCGGTCCTCCAACGCTTCGCAGCGCAGGCGGCTCCGCAACCGCGGGGAAGAGCTTTGACTAGAAGAACGACGAGGCATCGGAAACCCCTTCCACTGCGACGCTTTCAGAACGGGTCCTCAGGATAACCCAAACCGGCACGTCACCTTGCGGTAACCAACAGAAAAAGGCCCCCGCCGCTATCGCGACGGGGGCCTTTCGTTAGGTCGATTCTTCTAGTCGTCTTCTAGAGCGCGCCTCAGTCGAGGAAGCCCACCAGCTCCGCACTGCGGCTCGGCTGTTGCAGCTTGCGGACCGCCTTCGCTTCGATCTGGCGGATCCGCTCGCGGGTCACTTTGAAGATGTGGCCCACTTCTTCGAGCGTGTAGCTGTAGCCGTCGCCCAGGCCGTAACGGAGCTTGATGATCTCACGCTCACGGTAGCTGAGCGTCTTGAGGACATCGGTGATGCGGCCGCGGAGCATCTCTTGAGCCGCGCCGTTGGCGGGGCTCTCGGCGCCGTTGTCCGGCAGGAGGTCGCCGAACTGGCTGTCCTCGCTGTTGCCGACCGGACGGTCGAGGCTGATCGGGTAGCGGCTCATCGCCAGGACGCGACGCGCCTCGTCGATCGTGCAGTCGGCCGCCTTGGCGGTCTCCTCGAGCGTCGGCTCGCGGCCCAGCTTCTGTAGCAGGGCGCGGGAGACGTTCCGCACGCGGCTCATGGTCTCGACCATGTGGACCGGGATGCGGATCGTGCGGCTCTGGTCGGCCACGGCGCGGGTGATCGCCTGGCGGATCCACCACGTCGCGTACGTGCAGAACTTGAAGCCGCGGCGGTACTCGAACTTATCGACGGCCCGCATCAGGCCGGCGTTGCCTTCCTGGATCAGGTCGAGGAACGACAGGCCGCGGTTGCGGTACTTCTTGGCGATCGAGACGACCAGACGCAGGTTGCCCTCCGAGAGGCCCCGCTTGGCGCGTTGGTACTCGGTGTGGACCCGGCGGAGCTGGCGGACACGGTTGCGGAGGCTGGTGGGCGTCTCTTGGAGCGAACGCAGGATCGTGCGGTACTCCATGATGACCGGCTTGCGCTCGGACATTGGCCGACGGTTCTTCCGCATCTGCGTCATCTGCGAGCGGAGCTGCTCGACACGGCGGTGGAACTTGCGGAGCTCGTTGATCATCGGCTCGATCCGCTGCGTGCGGAGGCCGAGCTCTTCGATCAACTTGACCGCGCGACAACGCCGGCGGCCGAGCCGCTCCCAGGCGTCCTTGCGGGCCTGGGGCTTCGCCGACTTGGTCGTGGCGAGGCGGTAGTCGTCGGTGTTCTGGTCCAGCAACACCTGAAGCGTCTTCAGGTTGTGCGGCAGACGGCCGAGGATCTGGTCCTTCTCCAGACGGTCGGTGACGCTCACCTGCACCGTGCGGTCGAAGGGGAGCTCGCCCTTGTGGACGCGGTCGAGCGTCTTGAAGGCGGCCCGCATCACGTAGTCGCACGCCAACAGCTTGCGGCGGAACGCAGTGCGCGTGACCTCGATGCGGCGGGCGAGGCAGATCTCTTCCTTGCGGGTCAGCAGCGGGATCTCGCCCATCTGCGTCAGGTACATCCGCACGGGGTCGTCCGACCACGAGTCGTTCGACTCGCCCTCGAAGAGGCTGGCGCCCTCGTCGTCGTCATCGTCGTCGTCACGGTTGGCGCCCGTGGTGACGGCCGAGCGTAGCGACGCCTCGTCGTCTCCCGAGTCCTCGTCACGAGCCGAACGGCGGCCCCCCAGCTCGGGGTCGACGGCGTCCTCAAGATCACTGTCTATCAGTGCTTCGTACAAAGCTCTCGCTCCCAACGCGTTTCGAAAATGGCGGTCGAGGGGGCGGTTCGCCCTTCGCCGACCGGATAGTCCTAAGGAAGATTCAGGGAAACCGTGCTGCCGAACCTGTCGGGCGACCGGGACAACGCCCGACCGACCCGCCTGTGATTCTACTCAGCTGCCTCGGCCCTGTTTCATTTGTCGCCGGGGTTCCGTCCCCTCTTTGGAGGCCAGCGGCCCGAGACATTCGTCTGCGGCGCCACGGGGCTCGGCGGAGAAAAGCCGACTGATGCGTCGACTTGGGGTACGCACCCACGGCGGGTACTGCTCTGTCTAAAACCGAAAAAACTCCAGCTACTCACGTCCCGTGACGGCGCCGCCAGCAAATCTTCGCCGCTGGCGTTGCGGCAGGGACAGGTTCCTCTTCAGTCGTCGCTAGTTGTCGCTAAGGGGTGATCTTGTCCGACGAGGTTGTCGTCGCAGCATTGTGCGTTGCAGTCACGGCGTTGTCACCGCAGCGTTGTCACCGCAGCGTTGTCACCGCAGCGTTGTCGACACGGCGGCTCGCCCCGTGTGTTTACCCGTCGACTAACGGCATCGACGGGCGGCATCGACGGGAAGACTCGGTGGCTAGTTAGTGGGGTTGGGGACGCGCCGGGTTGGGAATGTCGGAGCCGATTCGCTATGTAGTCTAACACCTTGCCAGATCGAGGCTTATGGACACGCCCAGTTGGCAAGAGATTGCCTCTGGGGCGACCTTGCTTGCTAGGTGAGCGGCGCCCCTTCGGCGGAGTCTGCCGCCTCGCGACGTTCGTCCTCGCAACGTTCGTCACCGGCGGTCATGCGTCGCCGACGGTCTCGAACTCACCTCAGCAAAGCGGCCGATAGGGCTACGGCTCGCGACCTTCTCCTTTTCAGGGCCTTTAGGCAGGGGACGACGGCAGCAAGCCGCCCTCGTTTGTCCGACGAATTCCTTTCCGGCGCGTTATCGTTCAGCAATCTCCTATCCGACGACAGTTGGGGGTGGGACGTTGGGGCGGGGTCGATGCGCGGTCGATCGGTCGGGATCACCCACGCAGGCGTCTCGCGACACCAACGTCAGCACGCTTGCCGTAGGAAACAAAACCACGGGAAACGGGGGCCATCACTTCATTCACGCAACCAAACCTTCGAAGCCGCTAGTCGAAGCCTTCGTCCCCCCTACGCCTTCTCTTTCGCCCGGCGTGCTTTTTCCAGCGCGGCTGTCACCGACGGATGGAGACCGCGGACGAATGGATACTCGTGGGGAGGGGTACTGACTCGCGGTTCGGTGGGTTGGTCCGGGTTGCAGCGCGGGGAGCGTCGGCTAGGCGGGTTGGTCTCGCTCGCGGGTCGGAGTCGTCATGCCCTGCGGCGTTCGACTCTCGGTTGGCGGCCGTCCCCTTGGGAGGTTCGCTGCGATCGGCTCCATCGATCGTATAATTTTATTCGCGGGCGTCGCCGGGTCTAGTCTTTGGGGGTGGAATTCCTTGACAAACACCGACTCGACACTTCGCTACGGCAACGCCGCCACTGCCCCGCCGCCGCCACACCATCGTGGCTTGCTGACCACGTGGCTTGCTGACCACCCCGTCGCCATTGATGATGGGGTGCTGTCCGGAAGCCCGCGTGTCCGCTTCCCAACGCGCCGATTCCCCGCTGACCGAAGAAGAGCCGCGACTGTGAGCGTTCGCTACCTCCTCCCCTGCTCGTGCGGCCAATCGATCCCCGTCTCGGCAAGCCAGGCGGGCGGCCGGGTCACGTGTGAATGCGGCGCCGAGCGCGAGGCGCCCCGGTTGCGGGAATTACGGCAGCTGCCAACCGACCAACCCGAGGCCAAAGCGACCGCCGGCTGGGGATTCCGCCAAGGGGTGCTCAGCGCGGGGCTCGTCATTGCCGGCCTGCTTGCCGGCGTGGCGGGGTGGTTTGCCGCCATTGAGCCGGCAGCCCCGGAGCCGTTTGACGCGGCGGCCCGTCAGGCGGCGGTTGAACAAGGCCTCGACGCGATGCCCCCGGTCGGTCTCTGGCAGCTGCAGAAGACATACTACGAGCCGCTGGTCCGCAACGGGTTCGAAGTCGCCCAGTCGCCGCAGGACCAAGCGATCCTCGCCCGCATCGACCAATGCCGGCTCTACCGCAACAGCCTGCTCGCCGCCGCCGGCGTCGTCGCGGCGCTCGCGGTCGGCGCCTTTGTCGCGTTGCCCCGGTGACGCCAGTCGTCGCTGCATCGGCTCAACGACGTTGACTCATTGGCGACAAATGCTGGCGACTTCTCAACGCGTCATCATCTCTTCGAGGACGTCCGCCATCTGAGCGCCGATCGCGTTCCAGCGGAAGTCGAGCACCCGCCGCCGCCCCGCCGCCCGCAGACGCTCGGCTAGGTCGGTGTCGGTCAGCACGCTCTCGATCCGCTCGGCTAGCGCGTCGACGTCCTCGATCGGCGCGATGAGCGCCGCGTCGCCCGCCACTTCGGGCAAGGCGCAGCAGTCGGCCGCCACGACCGGTGTTCCTGACGCCATCGCCTCGATCATCGGGATGCCAAACGACTCGCAGAGGCTCATCAGCGGCATCGCCCGCGCCTCGGCAAACGCCTCCTCGACGCGTTGGTCGGAGACCCGCCCCTCGACGTGGACCGCCGAGCCGACGCCCAACTGGTCCGCCAGCCGCCGCAGCTCGGCGATGTAGTCGGCCGAACCGGCGCCCAGCACGTGGTACTCGAGCGTCTCGAGCCCCGGCCGCTGGCGCAGCTTGGCGAGGGCCTCCACCACCAGCGACTGGCGCTTGTACGGCCAGACGTTGCTGACGGTCACGATCTTCAGCGGCCGCTCGGCCAGCGGCGTCAGCTCTCCTTGCGAGCGCTCGACCCAGTTCTCGGGGACGCCGTTGTAGAAGACGACCGACCGCTTCGGCCGCACGCCATGCCAGCCGCAGATCAGCTCTTCGAGGTAGTGGCTCGTCCAGCCGCAGACGTCGGCCTCCTGCAGCGCCCGCTTGTTGGCGCGGCGTTTGAACCACATCGCAATGCGTTCTTTCAGGGTGTCCCACGCCTCGGGCCGGTACGGGAACGGGTCCTGGTAGTGCGCCAACGTCGGCAGCCGCAGCCCCGGGATGACCATCCCGTTGAGCTGGAAGACCGCGTCGCACGCCCCCTGCCGGAGGTCGGTCGCCAGTTGACCCCGCTCGTAGCGTGAGCGCCAGATCGGGTCGGCCGCCCGGGCCGGGACCCAGTGCACCTCGACGTTGGCGGGCAGCTGCTCGTGGAGGAACTCGCTCTGCAGCTTGTGGTCGCGGATCACGCCGAGCCGCACCCGCCAGTCGGGCCGCGCCTGCGCCACCGAGCGGACGATCTCACGCCCGACGGTGTAGCCGCCCCCGGTGCCGATCGACAGGCCGTTGACGAAGAGGTATCGGGTCGCCGCTTGAGTCATCGGAGGAGCCGTTCGCGTTGTTCGCGGTCGAGGGGTCGCCAACTGGAGGCCAACCGTGGCGTCGCCACGGCGTGGAGCAGCTCCAGCGTCGCTTTATCAAAGGTCCACTGCACCGAGCGTAGCAGCCGCGACGCCTCGACGAGTAGCGCCGCGTCGGTCTCGGCGACGCGCCAGCCGCCCCACCGCCGCATCTTGGGGTACTTCTCGAAGAGCCGCTGCAACCGGGGGTCCCCCTGCCCCACCCGCTCCTTGTTGCGGCACGCGGTGCAAACCCCCTCGGGGCAAGCCGTCGGAGAGACCTGCTGATCGCACAGCCGGCAACGGACCCGCTTGGTCGTCAGCACCGACGCCGCCGTGATCGGACAGTCCGACAGGTGCTCGGCGTCGGCCCACTGGCCGGTCGCCACGCATTGGCCCAGCCGCGATCGGACGCGCCGCTCACCACTCACGCAGCAGGTCGCCAGCTCCTCGGCGGCGGCGATCTCCCCTTCCGAGTCGGTCGCCAGATGGAAGGTCTCGACGCCCGTCTGCGGGCAAACGACGGCGGGCGCCGTGAGCGTCTGAGCCCAGCCATCGAACGGCGCGTCGATCGACTTGTCGCCGAACTCGAACCGCAGCCGACCCCACGCCCGCTTCGCCCAGACGATCGTCACCAGCGCCGGCGGGTCGGCTTCTCCGCCCGCCGCGCGCTTCGCCGAGTCGGTCATCCGGTCGAGCCGCGCCTCGTCGATCCGCGGCGCCGGTTCCCCGATCGGGGCGATGCGATCGACTCCCAACCGCTGCACCTTGCCCCAGTCGACCGGCGCGCCCAGCTCGTCGAAGAACCGGTGCGTGACCTGCTGCGAGCCGTCGTCGGCCAACTTGATCCAGGTGAGCCGCACCAGCGGGACGTCGTCGAAGTGGCAGCCCGCCAGGTGGGCCTGTCCGCCGTCGAGTTGGTAGGCCGAGAAAAGCCGCGCCGAAAGGTCGTGCACCGCGGTCGGCTGGCTCACCGGCCGGGCGTGGGTCACGCCGGGGCGCTCGACGAGCCGCTGGACCAGCTCTTGCAGCAGGTCGGCCGGCGTTGTGGTGGTGAAGGGCTCGATCGGCTCGGGGTCGGGCCCGGCGGCGTCGGCCTTCGACTGGCGCCGGCGGAACCAGCTCCGCCGCAGCGACGACTCGCCCACGGGCGGCTCGGGGTCGGTCGCCTCGTCGATCGCTTCGACCCGGTAAACCTTGCCGTCGAAGGCGACGCGCACGCCCAGCTCGTCGGCCGCCCAGGCGGCCAGCGCGGTCCACGACTCGCCGCCGACGGCGGTCGGCGCGGGGGCGGTTTCGGCGTTGACGGTCTCGGCAGCCAAGGTCCTAGCGGGACCCCGGCTAGGAGCCCCGTTTTCGGAGGAGGTAAACCACGTCCTCGGTCGTCGCTTCGATCTCGACCGGCTCGTCGAGGTCGTAGGCGAAATCGTATACGGCGGCCACGTCCCAGGCCCCCGTCCTCTCGATCAGATCGGCCATCTGGCGGGCCGTGTACGTCCTAAAGGGGGTCTGGTCCACCAATCGGAACGACCGTGTCGGTGTGTACACGTCAAAACTCATCCCAACCGTTTCAACCCGACGCCGGCGGTCGATCCCGTCGCTCCACATGTGCGAAATGACGCTCAGGTCCCCCCGCCGGGCGGCCCAACTCTCCGCGTCGCACTCCGGCTTCCCCCGCGCCGGGGTCAGGTGCAGCCCCAGCACATAGAGCCCCCCCGGCCGCAGGGCCTCGGCGACGCACCGCAGGTGCCCCTCGGCGGCCGCCTCGCTCGGCAGGTGCCGGAAGCTGTTGATCGTGTTGAACGCCGCATCGAAGGGCTTCGTCCGGGGGCCAAAGTCCTTGACCGAAAAGTCGCTCATGTCGCCAACGACGGCGGACTCTTTCAGCCCGTGCCGTTTCAGCCGGGCGTTACAGAACTTGACCGCCTTGGCGTTCAGGTCGTTCCCGGCGACGGTGTAGCCCGCCTTGCCGAACCGGTACATCAGCCGCCCGGTGCCACAGGCCGGCTCAAGCAGCCGCCGCACCTTGGCCCGCTTCGGCAGCGCGGCGTGCTTGGCGAAGACCCCCTCCAAGAAGTCGAACTCCGCCTTCCAGTCGGAGCCGAACACAAGGTCGTAGTACTTCGGGTAGTCGTACAGATTGCCAGGAATGACGTCGGGCACGGCTGAGTGGGCGGTAGGCAGTCGGCGGCGGGCGATGGCGAGCCGCTGACCTTACCAAAAACGCGGCCAGAGCGCCGGGCAGGAAGCCCCAATAAGACAGGGAGCCCTAAGCGTCAGCGCCGGGAGTTGCGCCGGGCACCCGCTTCAACTCCCGGCGCTGGCGCTGAGGGCTCTCACATCGCTGGCGCTGAAGGCTCCCAAGCAACCACCCGTCCCGCGTAGGCCGACGGCGCTCCCCCCCTCTCGTCCTGTGTCGCCCCCAGCGACAAGGCTGTCGCGCAGCGCGACACAAACCACCAAACCGTCCACGACGAGTCGGTCCCCAAAGTACGATCGGCCGCGGGTTAATGAGCCTTTGACGCATCGGCCGGCTACGGCACAGGACTTGCTCGCACCATCGGCACAGGGCAGTGCGCGCGCCCTCGCCCCATCGACCCGCGGCCGCTACCCGAAGCCGAGCCGCCCTCTAATCCGAAAAAACACGTGCCACCAAAGTCCGCCCGGATCGCTTTCACCCTCGTCGAGCTTCTCGTCGTCATCGCCATCATCGGCATCCTGGTCGCGTTGCTACTGCCCGCGGTGCAAGCCGCCCGCGAAGCGGCCCGCCGGAACCAGTGCAAGAACAATCTGAAGCAGCTCGGCCTGGCGAACCTCAACTACGAGAGCGCCCGAGGCCACCTGCCTCCCAGCGCGCGGATCGATCTGAGCGTCACCAACACGGCGAACAACACCTCGTGGGGCGTGCACGGCCGGATCCTTGATTACCTGGAGGAGGCGAGCCTCCGCGACCTGGTCGATCTCGAACTCGGCTGGGACGTCCAACCGGTGATCGACGCCGTACGGGTCGAGGCGTTCCACTGCCCGAGCGATTCGAAGGCGGACGAGCTGCGTGTGTTCGACGACGATCGCCCGTCGCTGTGGCCCACCACCTATGGGTTCAACTTCGGCGTCTGGTTTGTCTTCGACCCGACGACCAAGGAGCGGGGCGCCGGCGTCTTCTACCCCAACAGCGACCTCCCCTTGGCGAAGATCACCGACGGGACCAGCAAGACCCTGCTCAGCGCCGAGGTGAAGGCCTGGACCACCTACCAACGTAATGGTGGGCCGAGCAACACGGCGATTCCCGAGACAATCGACGAGGCCGCAACCGTCGTGGCGTCGGGCGGCGAAGAGAAGAACACCGGCCACACCGAGTGGCCCGACGGACGCGTCCACCACACCGGCTTCACCGCGACGATGAAACCCAACACGTTCGTCCCCTACACGGACGCCAACGGCGTCGAGGTCGAGGCCGACTACAACTCCTGGCAGGAAGGCAAGAGCGGCAGCGCCGGCGAGCCGACGTACGCCATCATCACGTCGCGGAGCCTGCACCCCGGCATTGTGAACGTCGGACTAGTCGATGGCTCGGTGCAGACGGTCAACGACGACATCGATCTCACCATCTGGCGGGCAATGGCGACCCGCGCCGGCGACGAGGTCGTGGCCGCCGCGCCGTAGATGGGCGGCGACCCCTAAGGCACGACAGGGAGCCCTAAGCGTCAGCGCCGGGAGTTGAAGCGCGTACCCGTCGCGACTCCCGGCGCTGACGCTGAGGGCTCCCTGGCATTCTGCGTGGGAAGCCGCCCGTTGGGGGCGCCGATCGGTGCGTCGGGTTGGCGATCGGGGGTTCCCGTCACCTTTGCGCCCCAGCGCTTGTGGGTGAGACTAGCGGCAGCGTCGCCCCCCACCCTTCCCCTACTTCCCACTTGGTCTCTGTGCCTGAGCTCGAACAGAAGCTGGCCCAGCCGGTCCGCACCATGCAGATCGTCATCCTGGCGATGATCGTCGTGCCGCTGATCTTTGCGGCGGTGGTGCTCGTGATCGGCTCGCAGGCGCCCGAGCAGCCCGCGCCGATCCGCGGCGAGGTCGTCCAGCAACAGGGCCGCGAGGCGGTGGGACGGATCGCGCTGATGTTCGGCCTCGTGGCGCTCTTTGCCCAGCAGTGGATGGGGCGGTTCGTCACCAAGCAGGCGGTGCAGAACCTCGCCCGACAGGCGATGAAGGAGCCCGAACGCCTCGGCGAGGCGTTCGTCACCGGCACCGTGGTCAGCTGTGCGATCAACGAGATGGCCGCGTTCCTGAACCTGATCGCATACATGTCGAGCCAGTCGTGGACCAACCTGGCGATGGGCCTCCTGCTAATCGCCTCGAACGCGCTAAAGATGCCGACGGTGAAGAAGGTCGCCGCGTGGATCCGGGTGACGGTGGAACGGTTGCGCGTCGAGCAAGGCGTCAGCGCCGAATGACTCCCTCTGAACGAGGAGGGGATTTGCTTTACTTCTCCGAATGCCGGTTGCGCGACAGCTTTTTGCCGATCTCGCCCTTCAGGCGTTCGACGATCGACGCCTTGTCGGTGTTCTCGAGGATGCGGGCGATGATCCGTTTCGGGCCGCGGTCGCCCCAGCTGGCGCCATGCTCGAAGTAGTAGCGCGACGCCTGGCCGACGAGGTAACTGCCATAGCCCGCCGCCGCGCCTTGCGGGATCGCCGTGAGGACGGTGCTGCCGCCGAACGTGACGCCCTTGAAGAAGCTGCTGCCGAAGCTGACGACCGCCTCGCCGAGCATCAGCCAGCCGGCCGCCTTGAGGATCGCCAGCACCAGCTTGCGGGCGTTGTCGGTCGTCATCTCAATGCCATAGACGCCGGCCAGCGTGAGGACCATCGCCACGTCGACCGCGACGCCCCCCGCCACGTCGGCCGCCGGCCAGGGGTTCATCGAAACGGCCAACGCCTTGGCGGCCGCGTAGCTCCAGACGACGGTGTCGGCCTTGTTCGAGCGCATCCGGACCCGCAGGGCGGCGACGCGGTCGCTACGGTCGGCGGCGTACATGGCGGCGTTGAGCGCCACGAGTCCCTTCCCTTCATCGACGAGCATCTCAAGAATCCGCCCGCGGACCTCCTCGACGTCGGGCGCCGGCTTGCGCCATTCGCTGTGGGTCGAGCCGTTGGGCTTCTCGATGACGTACTCGACCTCGCGCGGGTCGGCCGACGCGAAGACGACGTTCTCCACCCCGCCAATCAGCTTCGTGACGCGCGGCGAGGTGAGCGCCTGGCGCAGATCGTCGAGCTGGTCGGGTGTGTAGAGGTCCTGCTTGTTGAGCACCAGCAGCACCGGCTTGTGCATCGCGGCGACCTGCTCGAGTGCCGAGAACTCGGTCTCGTTGAGGTCGCTGTCGGTCACCAGCAGCACGACGTCGGCCCGCTCGGCCGCGTCGCGCGCCATGTCGGCCCGCTCGGCGCCGTCGACCTCGTTGAGACCGGGCGTGTCGACAAGCACCAGCTCCGACTGTTCAAGCCCTTTGACCACCGCCGCCGGCGCCGACCAGCCGAGCCGCCAGACCTCGCGCGTCCAGCCGCCACGGACGTTGACGCTCGCCACCTCGGACCCCGCCAGGGCGTTGATCAGCGCGCTCTTGCCGGTGCTGATCTCCCCGAAGACGGCGATCTCGACCCGTTCGTGCCGGAGCTTGTCGGCCAGGTCGCGCAGCTCCCGCAGCTCGGCGACGAGGGCTTCGCGCTCGGCCGGGTCGCATCCCTCGATCTGCGCGATGGAACGCTCCACCCCGGCGAGGGCGTCTTGCAAGTCGGCGTCGTCAGCTTCGCTAGACATGAGGATGAACCACAAAGGAACGAAGGAACAATGAGTGCTCCCGTTTCATCCCTTCCTTCGTTCCTTAGTTCCTTGGTGGTTCCAATTTCTCACCCGCGAGCTTCTCCCGGCCGCGGGTCACTAGCTTACGCAGTTCTTCGGCCGACGTGACGACACGCCACTCGTCGCGGGCCAGTTCGGCGAGGCCGCCGGGCGGGGGCTGCATCTCCGACCGGTAATAGCGCTTGAAGATGCGGCCGACCCAGCGGGCGACGATCGCTTGGACGACGCCCTGCAGTAGGCCGCCGGCGATCCAGCCGATGCCCGGGACCGTCTTCAGCAGCGAACCGATCGCCGACCCCAGCGCCGGCGCCGCCGCACTAGCGCCGAGCATCGCCACTAGGTTCTTGCCGAGCTGGGCGAGCATCTCGACCACCGCGTCGGCGTCGACCTTCTGCTTGTAAACGCCCGCTAGGTCGAGCGCCATCTTCACGAGCACACCGCTGCCGATCGCCAGGTCCAAGAGCGGCACGGGATTGGCCGCGGCGGCGCCGGCGGCGGCCCACATGTAGCGATCGATGAGCCGGTCCGCCTCGGCGTCGAGCGTCGCCAGGACGCGTTCCTTCGCCTCGTCCACCAGGCCGCGGGACTGCATCAGCAGGTTCGCCAGCAGCAGGTCGCCCCCTTCGCGGTCGACGATCGCCATCAGCCGGTCGGCCAGCGGCGAGATGTCGGGCGGCACCGTCGCTTCGCCGCGCGTCTCGACACCGGCGGCGTCGACGCGGACGACCGGCCGCACCGTCTCGCGCGAGCGGACCGCCACGACGTCGGCCGGCTTGGCGAGGCCGGCGGTCTGTTCCTGTAGTTGGCGGAGTAGCTCGTCGCGCTGGCGGGCGTCGTACCAGTCCTCTTTGTTGAGGCAGACGACGAGGCGTTTCTCCATCGAGGCGAGCCGTTCGACCAGGTCGTGCTCGTACGCCTTCAGCGGACCATCGACGACAAACAGCACAAGGTCGGCGTCCTTTGCGGCCTCGGCGGCGATCGCGGCGCGGCCTTCGCCCCGCACTTCGGCGAGGCCGGGCGTATCGACCAGCGCCACCCGATCCGAGTCGGGCCATGGCACGCTCTGTTCGGTGGTGGTCGTGCCGCCGATGACGTTCGACTGAAACGCCTCGCGTCCGCACAGCGCGTTGAGCAACGAGCTCTTGCCGCTGGAGATGGTGCCGAAGGCGACGATCTCTAGCTTGCGCGCCTCACGCTTCGATTCGAGCTCGGCCAGGGCGCGTTCGACTTCGCTGCGGAGCGCCGACTTCGAGTCGAGGCCCCAGGCGTAGTCGCGGGTCGACTGGAGGTTGTCCCCCAGTTCGGCCGACAGGTCGCGTTTGGAGAGTTGGCTGGGATTCTTGCCGCGACGCGCCTCGACGCGGCGGTTCCACGCGGTGTTGCCCCAGAGCCGCCAGCCGCCCCAGGCCGCGAGACCCACGAGGACCAAGACACCCAGGCCGACAACCATCAGATAAAGCTTGCCGGTCCACGACGCCCAGCCGCCCGCCGCCTCGTACCCGGCGGCCAACTGCGGCGGCACGGTCACAAGCAAGTACCCCGCCGCCGCGAGGGCGACAAGGGCGAGCACGCCTTGGGTGGGCTTGCGTAACAAAAGGAGATGCGGGGATGGCTTGGTGGTACGACGGGGACCGACTGCAGTTCGGGCCTCGGGGCATGAACTAGCGATTCAAGGAGATGGGGGGATGGCGGCTCGGTGCGGTGGCGTTGAATTGCTAAGTTGATATGGCGGGAGTGATCGATCCGCGCGTTCGATAGTCAACAACTCTCGAAACCGAGACCGTTCGCGCCCGTCGCAGCCTCCTAGCCTAACGACGTTCAGCGCCGAGAGCGCATCCCCCCATCTCCTCCGTTTGCGTTTTTCACCGCCCGCGGTCCGAAAAGTCAACGGCGATCAAAGTACCGCGAAGCCGTCCCCCCCTCTCCCTATGAAAGCCGCGTACGTCACCCAACCCGGACCCGCCGACACCCTCACCTTCGGCGAACTCCCCACGCCGACGCCCGGCCCCGGCGAGTGCCTGGTGCGGGTCGCCGTCTCGGCCGTCAACCCGATCGACACCTATGTCCGCGGCGGGATAGTGGCGATGGAGCTGCCGTCGCCCTACGTGCCGGGTTGCGACTTGGCGGGCGTTGTCGATTCGGTCGGCGACGGCGTGACGCAGTTCCAGCCGGGCGACCGCGTCTGGGGGTCGAACCAGGGGCTTTTGGGGCGCCAAGGGACGCTCGCCGAGTTCGCCGCCGTGGGCCAGGAGTGGCTCTACCCGACGCCCGACGGCGTCAGCGACGAGGCGGCCGCCGCCGGGGCGCTGGTCGGCATCACCGCCCACCTGGGGCTGGTGCGTGAGGCCCAACTGAAAGCGGGCGAGACGATCCTGGTCGTCGGCGGCTCGGGCGGCGTCGGTTCGACCGTCGTGCAACTCGCCAAGGCGCTCGGCGCCCGCGTCATCACGACCGCCGGTTGCGAAGAAAGAGCAGTCGTCGCCCGCGAGGCGGGCGCCGACGAAGTCATCCTCTACAAGCAAGAGGACATCGGCGAAGCAACGAAGCGGCTCGCCCCGTCGGGCGTCAACGTCTGGTGGGAGACCCGCCGCGAGCCTGACTTGGCCCAAGTCGTCGGCTGCCTCGCCGAGCGCGGCCGGATGGTCGTCATGGCGGGCCGCGACGCGACGCCGGCGCTGCCGATCGGCCCGTTCTACGTGAAGGGCTGCCGGCTTTTAGGCTTCGCCATGTTCAAAGCAACGCCCGAAGAGCAGCACGCCGCGGCAGACGACCTCAACCGCTGGTTGGCGTCGGGCGCTTACCAACCGCGGATCGCCAGGACGTTCTCGCTCGACGAAACCGCCGCCGCGCATGCGCTGCAAGAAGCGGCGACGATCGCCCGGACGGAGACGCTCGCGGGGAAGATTGTCGTGAAGATCTAGCGCAATCAAAGCAAGTGACGGCGAGCCGGCGACGCGAGCCTGGCAAGACGACGTCGAGATTATTGAGCTCTATCAAAATTAGAGCCGAGCAACCGCCTGAGTAGCTTCTCGATATCCCGTGTCTGACTCGACGCAATCCGCAACTGAGTCAACAAATCATCCATCACCGCGACAGCTCTGCGCCGCGATCGATTGAAAACAGTCGTCATTCTAGGCATTCCATAAATCGACTGCTGAAGATACTCCAGGCTCCCAGAACTGCGACTCATTTCATTACGATACTCCTGAATCTTCTCCAGAGCCGATTCAACATCGCCTACACTGTCATTCAACTCTCCCTCAACACTCAGCGACAGAGAGCCAAAAGAGTCCGTGAAAATTGAATGCTGCTTGTAGAACTCGGGGATCTCAACAGCCATCCGCTTAACAAACACCTCAAGATCATTCGCTGCGCCATTTGCGACTCTTCTTGCAGAGTTTCGATCTGTCGCATCACGAATGGCTTCCGCCTCCCTCGTCCGTTGTCCAAACTTCTCACCGAGATCAACCGTCGCAGATGTCATTCTACTAACAATCTGCACCACCTCTTCCATTGCATCGCAACCGCGATCAACCAGATCGAGAATCCCCTCATCAGCGTCGTGATCATCAAGCGCAGCAAGGTTCGCCAGTGGATTATACATCTCTGCCCTCCCCTCGTCATCTTTTAGAACTGCCTTTGAGTCGATAGCATTAGCATTTGCGTCCAACCAATCCTGAACAACCTTACTCAGGTGTATCCTCACCTTCGTCTGAAAATCTTCCGCTGTCTCAAAAACATCGAACAGACCGCCACACTCTTCGGCAAGTCTTTTCTTGAACGCATGTATCTTTAGTACCTGATCGCCATCCAGCTTGCTTGGCGGGATGCCCGCATCTTTAAAATAAAACATCACCTGCACTCGATCGCCATTCAGAAGACGATCGTATGCTCGATTGAATTCTTCTTCGGTGCCAGATTCTCCTCTCCCTGTGGCAGTTCCGTACCTTCCCCACATTATGCCAAGGAAAATATCGTACTCGTCGCCTATCTGACGGTTTATTACATCTTGAGCGTCTTCGCCGAACCCGGGATGAGAATGCGTTTCCCACTTCACAACCTCAAGTCGCACGCCTTGCCTATCACCCCAAGTCACATTGAATTCAGAAACAACGTTCGTCAAGACTTCACGTTCTTGGCAAACATCACCCGGAGACGCGATGAACACCTTTAATACTGTGTGCGATTTTGCCATCGTACTTACTCACACCCTGACACGAAGGAAAGTGACTGGACCGGCTACGATCTTAGCAGGAGAATTTGCGCGCCAAATCGCTACGGCATCCCCGCTTGGCGGCGCAGCAGCCACTCGGTCGTAATCAGCCCCGCGAACACCAGCAGCAGCGGCCACTTGTCGTAGAGCGTCGTCCGCGCGACGACCTCGCGGCGTTCTTCCGGCGACTTCGCGGCGAGCTCGGCCAGCAGCGTCGGCAGCTCCTCGAGAGCCAGCGTCCGGCCGCCGTCGGCTTCGGTCGCTTGGGCGAGCCGGGCGAGCGTGTCGGGCTCGGCGCCGGGGCGTTCCAATTCAAGGTCGCGCCGCGGGACGTGGAAGCGTGACTGGGCGTCGCCGATCTTGGCGTCGCCGCGGGACGCCGTGACTTGTACCCGGTAGTCGCCCGGCTCGGCCGTGTCGGTGAAGACGCCCGCGGCCCGGAGACCGCCGCCCGGCAGCGGCAGGCCGACCGGGCGGCCGTCCGGGCGGGTGACGGTCGCCTCGTAACGGATCGGGTCGGCGGCGCCCTCGTCGGCGGCGCGGACTCCCGCGACCAGATCGAGCCGCGAACCGGCCGGCACCCGTCGCGACGCAAGGTCGATGTAGACCGTGGCGCCCGGGTCGTCGTCCTTCTTCGCCAGCCAGAGAACGGCTTGCCGCCAGAAACGCTGGTGCGCTTCGCGATGGCCGCCGAGCACCCACCGCCAGCTGGTGTCGCCCGCGAAAGCGAGCACACGCCCCAAGCCGGGCTGCCCGATCACCAAGAGCGGCTGGGGCCGCGGGCCGTCGGTGGCGGCGATCACCTGGGCGTTCGGCTTGAGGTCGGCGCCCAGTCGGTTGGCGCCATCGAGCGGCGGCAGCTCGGCCCAGAAATCGGCGCCCGCCCTGCCGGAACCGAGTTCGGTAATCGGGTGCCGCCCCGTCGGGATCATCCTCAGCGGGCCGGGGAGGTGGACATCCTCGCGCATCGCGGCGTCGAGCGCCTGGCGTTCGGCGCGGCCCGGCGTGATGGGGAGCACGTCGCCGAGCGTGTCGCGGTGCCCGCCGGGGCCAAAACTCTGGCGGCCGCCGATCATCGCCATGCCGACCCCCGATTCGATGAGCGAGCCGAGCGTCCGCCACGTGGCGCGGCTGAGCCCTTCGGCGTCGACGTTATCGACAAACACCACATCGACTGCCCCCCGTTTGAGACGAGCCGTTAGGTCGAGACGCGGCTCTCGGTAGTTGATCGCGATGCGCTCGACCACGATGTCGGGAGACGCGGCGAGCGACGAGCGGATAAAACGCTGCTCGATCCCCGGCGCGCCGCCGGTGCGGGTCGCCCCGGCCAGGTAGAGGACCCGGATCCCCCCCTCGCGGACCGTGACGAACGTGCTGGCCACGTTGTTGTCGGCGAGCGTCTCGCCCTCCAGCGTGTCGGCGGCGACCGACAGTTTCCATTCGCCCGCGGCCGGCGGGGCGTAGCGGAGCGCAATCGGGTAGGCGTCGACCCCCTGGCGGACGACGATCTGCGCCGCGTCGACCGGGTCGAGGGCGCCGTCGCTGTTCTCCCACAGCAGACGCACGCGCACGGTGCGGTTCGGGAAGCCGGCGACGCGGAGCGTGGCGCCGACGTCGAGCGGCGCGCCGGCGAAGGCGGCGTCGCTCACCATCAGGTCGTCGATCGCTACGTCGGCCCGGTCGCCCGTCGCGCGGTCGCCGACCGGCACGGCGTAGAACGGCGCCCCTTCGGCGACGAGCCGCGACACGGCCGCCAGCGGCGCGGCGTCGCGCGGGGGCCGGGCGCGTTGGGCGCCGTCGCTCACGACGATGACGCCCGAGAGGACGTCGCCGCCATCGCCCCGCGCCGCGTCGAGCGCGTCGGACAACGCGGCGCCGATGGCTGTCTCGTCGCCGATTGGCTCGGCAGGAAGGCGAAACTCTCCCCCCTCAAGCGTGAGCGGCGTCAGGCCGCGGTCGAAGAGAAACCCGCGGACGTCCTGTTGCTCACCAAGCCGCACGAGCGCCGACCGGCTCGCTTCGAGCAAGCGCCGCGTGGCGTCCCAACGCGACGCGCCGTCGAGCGCGTCGGCCACCGACATGCTCCGCGAATCGTCGAGCAACAGCACGAGGCTCGGCCGCAGCGTTTCGGTCTTCACCCGCATGAGCGTCGGCCGCGCCCAAGCGAACAGCAGCGCGAGTGTGGCGAGGGTCCGCAGCACCTGCAGCGTCCGCCGCCGACCCGGCGCGAGCCCTACGGCGCGCGGCGGCACGACCCACGGCGCCGCTAACAGCAGCGCAGCGACGACGTAGCTGAGCCACGCGCCGCCAACGGGGTCGAAAGTGAGTTCCATAAAAACGCCGCCGCTCTACTCACAATTTGGGAGGCGTCTCCAGACGCCGATTTCGCGCACCATTCGTAAACGGCCAAGAGACCGAAATCGGCGTCTGGAGACGCCTCCCACAATCACCTGTCTTCCTTAGACTGACGGTAGTAACGGGCGCCGACCCAGTGTTCGCCCACCAGCGCCGCGGCCGCTAGCGCTAGCACCCAACCGTACAGCTCGCGGCCGACGCGGCCCAGATCGATCGAGTTGGCGAGCGCTTCCTCGTCCTTCAGCAACCGGACACGGTCCTTGCCGAGGGTGCTCTGCAGATCGCTGAACGCGACGCGTTCGACGTGGCCGGCCGACGGGTCGAGGTTCACGACAAAGCGACGGTCGAGCTCGGCGCCCGCTTCGATGCGGTACGGCCCAGGCTCGGTCGCGGCGGGGATCGACAGCTCGCCCCGACCCGGCGGGATCGACTGGCGGATCGACTCGCCGCCGGGGGTGCGGAGCACGTAGCCGGGCGTCTCGAGCCCCGTCGGCAGCGGCGCGGCGACCGTGTCACCCGCCGTGTAGCTGAGCTGCGCGTCGGCGGCGCCCGTGAGGTAGTCCGCCAGCGAGCGGGCCAACACGACGAACGGCCAGGGGTCGTCGCCGGTCGGCAAGCGGTTCCACGGGTCGGGACGGTCGAGTCGGTCACTGACGCTCGTTGTCATCACCACCACGCGGCCGCGGCCGACCGCTTGCTCGACGATCGCCGGCCCGCCGTCGGCGTAGCGAGCGACGACCGCCGCGCCTTCGCGCAGATCACCGAGCTCCCAACGCTGGAAGACCGGGAACGTTTGCCAGAGGATCGCGTCGGCGTACGGGGCGAGCGGCTTGATCGCTGGGTGCGAGAACGAGGTCGGCCGCAGGTAAGTTTCCTCGCGCGAGCGCCAGACCAGCTCGGCCGGCAGCAGGGTCTGGGCGTCGGGGGTGTTGAAGGCGTCGAGGGTCGCCTCGCGGCCTAAGAAAACGCCGACCCCGCCGCCGCCCACCGCCAAGTCGTAAAGCCGCCGCCAGCCGCGGCCCCGTTCGATCATCGGCGCCGGGTCGATCAGCGCCACCGCGTCGAATCCGGCCAGCGACTGCCGCGCCCAGGCGTCGATTGCGATCACCTCGGTCTCGAAGCGCCGAGTCACGCCCGGGTCGGCGACCGAGGGATCAATCGCCGCGCGGAAGAAGACGGCGTCGGCTTCGGTTGGCGCGACGATCAGCATCGAGCGTGGTCGCCGCACTTCGACAGCGAAGTAGCGGACATCGTCGTCGGGCGCCGCGTCGCCGGCGATGACCCGGACGAAACCGGTCGCGAAGCCTTCGGGGAGACCCGCGAGTGTGAAGTCGATCGTCCCGGC
This sequence comes from Botrimarina colliarenosi, assembly GCF_007859955.1. Taxonomy (GTDB): domain Bacteria; phylum Planctomycetota; class Planctomycetia; order Pirellulales; family Lacipirellulaceae; genus Botrimarina; species Botrimarina colliarenosi. The sequence goes on along the minus strand of NZ_SJPR01000003.1, from coordinate 207,780 downwards.
GGCGTCGGGCTCGACGAGGCGTTCGTCACGCTTGACGGGGCCCTGCTCGCCATCGAGCCAGAGCTGCACGGCCAGCGGCTCACGCCATTCGCCCACCAGGTGAAGCGACGCCACGAGCGTCAGCGGTTCGCCGACGGCGAGCGACTCGCTCGGCAGCCGCAGGCCATCGATCGCGGCGTTCCGCGGCTCGGCCACGCCGATGTCCACCAGCCGCAGCGCCACGCCAGGATGGGCGTCGAGCACGGCGGCGACGGCGCCCTGCGCCGCTTCGTCCCACGCGCCGGCCGAAAGGTCGGTGAAGACGTACGCCTCGCGCCGCGCGGCCGGCGTCTCGGCGAGCCGCGTGACGGCGTCGCGTAGCGCGATGGCGAGCGGCTTGGCGGCGGGCGTCACCCGGAGACGATCGACGCGGGCCGCTGCGGCGGCCGGCTCGAGACTCGCCGCGCCGCCCCCCGTCGAGCGGTCGGCCAACACCACCGGCGTCTCGCCCGGCAGGCTGGCGAGCAGATCGCCCGCCATCTGCTGGGCGACTTCGAGTCGCGACGCGTTGCGGCTTTGGTAGGCGGCGTTGGGGCCGTTGTCGATCACCAGCGCGAGCCCGACGCCGGCGCCCGCCGGGCCCGTGTCGCCCGCGGCGCCGTCAGCCGACGGCGGTTTGAGCAGCGGCCGGGCGAGAGCCGCCGCCAACATCGCCAGCAGCAGGCAACGCAGCGCCAACAGCACCCAGCGCCGCAACCGCAGCTGGGTCTCGGTCTTGTGCCGGTTGCGTTTGAGGAGCCGCAGCGCTGGGAACTGCACCCGGATCGGGTCTCTCCGTTTGCGCAGGTGCAGCACGATCGGGATCGCGATTAGCGCGACGCCGGCGAGCAGCAGTGGGGAGAGGAAAGCCATTGCGGCCGCGAGCGGAAGTTTCTGTTGTGGGAGGGGTCTCCAGACCCCGATGACGGTATGTCAGCCGTTCGAGCTACGATGCCGTTATCGGGGTCTGGAGACCCCTCCCACATCGCCTTCTTTTTCATTCGTCAGCCGCGGCGGCGGCGTTGGACGAGGTACTCCGTTAGCGCTCGATCGAACGGCATCCCCGTGTCGATCGGCACGTAGTCGACACCCGACTCGAGGCACTCGCTGCGGTACGTTTCGCGGAAGTCCGCGACGCCCGCCAGGTAGTCGGCCCGGTAGCCGTCGGCGTCGAGCTCGAGGCGCTCGCCCGTCTCGGGCTCCTCGAAGTCGGTGAGGCCGCGGAACGGAAACGTCACCTCGGCTTCGTCGAGCACATGGAATAGGATCACGTCGTGCCCGCCGTGCCGGAGCCGGCGGAGCGACTTCAGCACCGCTTCTTCGTCGGTCAGCAGGTCGCTAAAAATCATCACGAGGCTCGAGTGCCGGAGCATGGCGGCGAGCTGCGTAAGGCCGGCGGCGATGTCGGTCTCGCCCGCCGGCTTGAGCCCCGCCAACAGCGATAGCAGCGTCGCCAGCTGGGTCCGCTTGCTCTTGGGGGGGAGCGAGTGCTTGATCTTCTGGTCGAACGCCACCATGCCGACCGGGTCCTGCTGGCCGATCATCAGGTACGCCAGCGCCGCGGCGAGGCAGATCGAGTAGTCGAATTTAGAGAGGCCGCCCGACTTGCCCCGCGGGCCGCCGTGCGAGTAGGCCATCGACCCGCTCAGGTCCATCGCCAGGTAGCCGGTGATGTTGGTCTCGGCCTCGAACTTCTTGACGTAGTAGCGGTCGGTCTTGGCGTAGGCGAGCCAGTCGATGTCCTTGGGGTCGTCGCCATGCGTGTACTTGCGGTGCTCCGAGAACTCGACCGAGTAGCCATGGAACGGGCTGGCGTGGAGGCCCTGTAGGAAGCCTTTGACGATGAACTGCGCGCGCAGGTCGAGCCGCTTGATCTGGCGGATGACTTCGGGCTTGAGATAGCTCTCGGCAGTCGCCATAGCGGGGTGGGTTTACCGCGGAGTTCGCGGGGGACGCGGAGAAGCGGTTGTGAGCCGCGTCGTCCTCGACCTCGGCCGAAGAAGGGGACGCGGATGAACGCGGATTAAGCGGATGTTCGCGGATCGAAATCGTAGGCTTGTTAGTCCAAAGCGTCTGCCAACGGAGTGCCGTCTTCGAACGGATCGAGCTTGATGCGAGCCTCGTCCATCAACAAAGCAACCGCGTTGAATGGAAGCGATTCGACAAATAATGAGAGCTGCACTGTTTTCTCCCGATCACATCTGAAAACTTCGGCAACGACATGATCGTGGGCATCGATCATCTCAACCCCCAAGCCATCCCGCTGAATGTCCGAAGCAGTCTGAAAGCGCAGAAGTTTGAACTCTGACATCCGCATTCATCCCTTCAATCCGCGTGCATCCGCGTCCCCTTCTTCACCGCGGTCGAGGACGACGCGGCTCACAACTGCTTCTCCGCGTCCTCTGCGAACTCCGCGGTTAATCAACTGCTGAACTTCGGAATCTCCGGCTGCGGCACGCTCTCCAGCAGCCGTGCGATGATGTCCTCGGTCGTCATCCCCTCGGCCTGCGCTTGGAAGTTCGCCGCGACGCGGTGACGCAGCACCGGTAGCGCGATCTTCTGCACGTCTTCGATCGCCACGCTGAAGCGGCCGTCCATCGCGGCGATCGCTTTGCCCCCCTGGATGAGGAACTGCCCGGCGCGGGGGCCGGCGCCCCAGTCGACGAGCTCCCTGACAAAGTCGGGCGCCGATTCGTCTTTGGGGCGTGTCGCCCGCACGAGGGCGGCGGCGTACTTGATGACGTACTCGCTGACCGCCACCGAGCCGACCAGTTTCTGGACGTTGAGGATCGCCTTGGTGCTGAGGACCTTGCTGACCTCGGGCTTCTCGCCGCGGGTGGTGGCGGCGAGGATCTTTTCTTCCTCGTCCTTGCTCGGGTAGTCGACCTTGATGTTGAACATGAAACGGTCGAGCTGCGCCTCGGGGAGCGGGTAGGTCCCCTCCTGCTCGATCGGGTTCTGCGTGGCGATCGTGAAGAACGGGTTCGGCAGCTCGTAGGTCGTCTGGCCGACGGTCACCTCACGCTCCTGCATCGCCTGTAGCAGCGCGGCCTGCGTCTTGGGCGGCGTGCGGTTGATCTCGTCGGCGAGCAGCACGTTGGTGAAGATCGGCCCCTCGACGAACCTGAAAGAACGCCGGCCGTGATCGTCTTCTTCCAACACGTTGGTGCCGGTGATGTCCGACGGCATCAGGTCGGGCGTGAACTGGATCCGCTTGAAGCCGAGGTCGAGGATCCGCGCGAGGGTCGAGACCATCAGCGTCTTCGCCAGCCCCGGCACGCCCTCCAGCAGGCAGTGGCCGCGGGTGAAGATCGCGGCGAAGACTTGCTCGATCACCTCGTCCTGGCCGACGATGACCTTCTGCAGCTCTTGCTGCATGACCCAGCGGTGCTGGGCGAATTCCTGGAGTACATCCCCCAGATTGCGTGTCTTGCCAGCGGCGGTCGGTTCAACGGTGCTCATGGCGTGATTCTACGCTGTTCGATCGGCTGACGTTAGGAAGGGAGAGGGGGGATGATTGAGGAGAGGGGGAATCGCAAGCGGGCGGCGGTGTTCCTTCTTGCTTCCAACCGCGATGACACCGAGAGTCGATTGGATTGCTTTTGGAGTTCTGAAGGCAGCCGCAAAGCGGCTGGCGATTATCGACGGCAGACCCCTCGAGATGCTCAACGGCGTCGTTGCGGCTTAGACTACAAAGCGGTCAATCGTCCGCTTGCGATCCCCCTCTCCCCAATCATCCCCCTCTCTCCCTTCCTGACATCACCACCCAGAAAGGTAGGATGCCCTGCTCCCTTTCTCGACTCAGCGGAGCGCCGGAATGCCACGCGGCCTGATCTTTGCGGTTGTAGCGATTGCGCTGGCGTGCGGCTTTGCCTCGCCCGCCGCTGCGCAACGGCGTGGGGCGGCCGAGCCGCTCGACCCGGCGCGCGTGCTCGCTTCGATCGACCGGGCGGTCGGCTACCTGAAACGGCAGCAGAACGGCCGTGGCGGCTGGGACGACGGGACGGCCAATCCGGGCGGCGTCTCGTCGCTAGCGACGCTCGCCCTTTTGGAGGCGGGCATCGAGCCCGACGACACCACGGTCGCGGCCGGCCTAGAGTACGTGCGGCAGTTCCCGCCGAAGGACACTTATGTCGTCGCGCTGCAGACGATGGCGCTCGCCGCCGCGACGCCGCGACGCGACCGGATGCAGATCGAGAAGAACGCCCGCTGGCTGGAGAAGTCGCAGAGCAAGGAGGGGGACTACGCCGGCGGCTGGTCGTACGGCGAGGCGGACGGCCGCGCCGACCCGAGCAACTCGCAATTCGCCCTGATGGGCCTCTACGCCGCGCAAGAGGCGGGCGTCAAAGTCGATCCCGAGGCGTGGCGCCGGGCGGGCGTCTACTGGCGGAAGCGTCAGAACAAGGACGGCTCTTGGCACTACACCAGCAGCGACGCGGCGAGCGGCAGCATGACGTGCGCCGGCGTCGGCGCCCTGGTCATCATCAGCCTCGCGTCGGGCGACGCCGACGCCTTGATCGATCCGTCGGGCCAGGTTCTCTGCTGCCAATCCCAAGAAAGCGACCCCGCCGTCGAGCGCGGTCTCGCTTGGCTTGGCCGTAACTTTTCGGTCCGCGGCAATCCGGTCGGGCGCCGGGTGACGGACAGCGCTCATTACTATTACCTATACGCGCTGGAGCGTGTCGGCCGACTCACCTCGCAACGCTTCATCGATCAGCACGACTGGTACCGCGAAGGAACCGAGCACCTGGTCAATGCGCAAGACCAACTCACCGACTCTTGGATCCATAATCCCCTGGAACTCAGCGACACGGTTTCGACGTCGTTCGCGCTGCTGTTCCTCGCCAAGGGGCGGCGGCCCGTGGTGATGGCCAAGGCGAAGGCGCCCGACGGGGAAGACGCCCGCGCGTGGGCTTCGCACCGCCGCGACGCCACGCACCTGGTCGCCGCCGCCGAGGAGGCGTGGGACCTGCCCATGACCTGGCAAGCGGTCGACGCCGCCAAGGCGACGGTCCCCGACCTGGCGCTGTCGCCGGTCCTCTACGCCAGTGGCGACGCGGCGACGCAGGGCCTGACGACGCAAGGCAAGAAGCTCCGCGATTACATCGACAAGGGCGGCTTCCTCCTCGTCGAGTCGCCGTGCGATGGCGGGCAGAGCGCTCCCCGGGAGGCGATCGAACGGCTCGTCGCGGCCGTCTTCCCCGAGCCCGAGTACCGGCTCCGCCAGGTCGAGGCGTCGCACCCGCTGTGGCGGATGGAGCGGCTGGTGCGGCCCGATTCGCCATATGTCGGCAGCCTGTGGGGCGTCGAGTACGGCTGCCGGACGTGCCTGGTGTTCTGCGACCGCGACCTGTCGTGTTACTGGGAACTCGACGCGCCGACCCGCGCCGACGACGCCCCGGCGGCGGTAAAGCGACGGATCGAGGACGCCCGGACGATCGGTCTCAACGTGCTGGCGTACGCAACGAACCGCGAGCCGCGCGGCAAGGAACAGCAGTTCGTCGAGGAGGCGTCGCGGCTCGAGTTCGAGGCGGGCGGGCAGCGCGGCCTGATCGAGGTCGCCAAACTCCGCCACGCCGGCGGCTGCAACGACGCCCCGGGAGCGCTGGCGAATCTGCTCCGCGCCGCGGGCGAGAGCGACGCCAAGCTGTCGGTGGCGCCCACGCCGGTGGAGCTGGCCGCCGACGACCCCGCCCTGCCGCTGCGGCACTTCGCCTTCACCCACGGGCGCCGCGACTTCCGCCTGTCGGCCGCCGAGCGGACGGCGCTCGGCGAGTACCTGACCAACGGCGGCACGCTGCTAGCGGACGCGATTTGCGCGAGCCCCGAGTTCGCCAAGGCGTTCCGGCGTGAGGTGGCGGCCGCCCTCCCCGGCGCCCGCTTTGAAAGCATCCCGCCCGACGACCCGCTGCTGACCCCCGTCTTCGGCGGGTTCGACATCCGCTTGGTCGACATCCGCGACCCGCAGCCGACCGCCGACGACCAGCCGCTAGCAGCGCGGACCCGCCGCCGGGCGCCGCGGCTCGAAGGGGTCCAGATCGACGGCCGCTGGGCGGTGGTCTTCAGCCCATACGACCTGAGCTGCGCCCTGGAGCAGCACGAAGCGGTGCAGTGCCGGGGCTATTCGAAGGAAGACGCGGCGAGGATCGGGCTCAATGTGCTGCTGTACTCGATCAACCAGTAGGTTCCGCTGTGCAAGTCGTAGGGTCCGCTGTGCGGACCGTAGCTAGCGGCAGGCAGTGCGTTAGTAAGATCGCAACCCAAGCGAATGGTCCGCACAGCGGACCCTACTTAGCTATCTCCTTTTCGCCGCGAGGTTTGCGATCGGCGCCAGCACTGCGCGTTTGGGTTGACCCCCGGGGGGGCGACTCCTACGATCCGCCCGATTTCAGCCGCCCCCGGTCCGCGCGTCGCGCGGCGCCGGTCGGCCGACGCTCTAGGCAAGGACGCCTTCCATCTTCCCGCAGCGCGCCGCCACGCCGACGCTCCGCCGCGCCGTGCGCCCCCTTGGGGTGCTGGTGCTGTGGCTCCTCGTGCGCCTCGCGCCGGGGCAGGTGGAACTGCAACGCCCCGACCTGGCCGACCCGATCACCGTGACCGCCAGCGAAGCGGCCAAGTGGACCCAAGGCGCCTACCAGATGTGGCGGCTCAAGGGGGGCGTCTCGTTCACCCAGGGGAAGAACTCCTGGCGCGCCGCCGAGGCGATCGTGTGGGTCGATGAGCCGACGTCGTTCGACGAGCCGACTAAGCTGCTCGTCTACCTCGAAGCGGGCGGCGGAGAGCCGGTGTGGCTCGACCTGTACGACAAGACGCCCGACGAGACCGCCACGCCGATCGCCCGCCAGCAGTCGCCCGACTGGTTCGGCCGGCTCCGTTCGGTCGGCGGCGTCGAGTGGCGGACCCCGACGCCCACGGCCGAGCCGGTCGAGAAGCCGGCGATCTACGCCCGCGCCCAGACCCGCTTCAGCGCCGAGTGGGACCCGCTCGCCGGCGAGGTCCCCGCCAACCGCCAACCGATCCGCGACGAGGGGGTCGAACCGGTGCAGTACTTGGGCGACCCCTTCATGACCACGGCGCCGGCGCCGCAACGGTCCGACGCGGGGCAACCGAGCGTCCGCAGCATCCAGCTCTTCCCGCGCTATGGCGCCGGCCTGCAGGCCGACCTGCTGACCTCCCCCGCCGGCGAGTCGGTCGGCGTCCTCAGCGGCGGCGCGACACTCGTCATCTCTGGCGTCGATGTCCCGGGCATGCCGCTGGCCGCCGGTTCGGTCGATCGCGTCGACCTCAGCGCCGACCGCGTCGTGGTCTGGACGTCGGGCGTCAGCGGGCTCAGCGGCGGACGGCTCGACCAATCGGGCGACACGCCGATCGAGATCTACCTGGAAGGCAACATCGAGTTCCGCCAGGGCGAGCGCACCATCTACGCCAATCGGATGTTCTATGACGCCCGCCGCAAGACGGGCATCCTGCTCGACGCCGAGTTGCTGACGCCGCTGCCCGATGTCGAGGGCTACCAGTACCGCGGCCTTGTACGGCTTAAAGCCCAAGCGATCCGCCAGCTGGAGGACTCGCGCTACGTCGCCGAAGACGCGTTGTTCACGACCAGCCGGCTCGAGGTCCCCACCTACAGCCTCAAGTCGGACCGGATCACGTTCGATGACTTCGCGCGACCGGTCATCGACCCGGTCACGGGGCAACAGGCCGCCAACCCCTTCACCGGCGAGCCGATCACCAACCGCGAGCAGAACGCCCGCGCCGAAGGCAACCGCGTCGAGTTCGGCGGCGTGCCGCTGATCCGCTGGCCGACGCTCGAGACCGACCTGCAAGAGCCGCGTTACTACATCGACGACTTCCGGATCCGTAACGACTCGGTGTTTGGCTTCCAGGTCCTCACCGACTTGGATATCTACCAGTTGCTCGGCTCGAAGGCGCCAGCCGGGACCGACTGGACCGTGGGGATCGACTACCTAAGCGACCGCGGCCTGGGACTCGGGACCAATTACCGCTACGACACCGACCACTTCTTCGGCGCCGAGGGGCCCGCGACGGGCCGGGTCGATATCTGGGGGATCCGCGACGACGGCAAGGACAACCTCGGCTTCGGACGCCGCGACATCGTCCCCGAGGAGTCGTTCCGTGGCCGGGCGTTCTGGGACCACCGCCAGCGGGTGCGCGGCGGCGTCTTCAACGACTGGGTCGTCCAGGGCCAGATCGGTTGGATCAGCGACCGCACGTTCCTTGAGCAGTACTACGAGCAGGAGTGGGACGAGGGCGCCGACCAATTGACCGGCCTCCGCCTGCGTCGAACGATCGACAACCAATCGCTCACGATCGAAGCGAACGGCCAGCTCAACGAGTTCTTCACCGAGACGCAGTGGCTGCCACGCCTCGACCACTGGCTGATGGGCCAGGAGCTCGGCGGGCAGAACCTCACTTGGTTCGCCCACTCGCAAGCGGCCTACGCCAACGTCAATGTGGCGACCACGCCGACCAACCCAACGCTAGCGGCGCAGTTCTTCCAGTTCCCGTGGGAGGCGTCGGTCGAGGGCGAGCGCCTCGTCACGCGGCAAGAGATCGACCTGCCGATCGACCTGGAGGATTACGGCCTGCCGGCGAAGGTCGTGCCGTACTTCATGGGCGAGGTCGCGCACTGGGGCGATTCGCTCGCCGGCGGCGATCTGCAGCGGACTTACCTGCAGACCGGCGTCCGCGCCAGCGCCCCGTTCTGGGCGATCAACCCGAACGTCCGCGACCCGCTGTTCAACCTCGACGGCCTCGCGCACAAGGTCGTGTTCGACGGCGAGGTGTCGTACGCCGACGCGTCGCGCGACTTGAATGAGTTCGCGTTGTTCGACGAGATCGAAGACAACTCGCTCGAAGAGATCCGTCGCCGGACCTTCTTTCCGACCATCCCCGCGACGCAGGACCCGCGGTTCTACTTGGTGCGGAGCGGCATGCAGGGATGGGTCGCCGCCCCCACCGTCGAGGTGGTCGACGACCTTTCGGTCGCCCGCCTCGGCATGCGGCACCGCCTGCAGACCAAGCGGGGCGCCCCCGGCCAGCAACGCGTCGTCGATTGGCTGACATTCGACACCAACGCCAGCCTCTTCCCCGACACCGACCAGAACTTCGGCGAGACCGTCGGCCTGGTGGACTACGACTTGGCGTGGCACCTCGGCGACCGCTTCACGTTCTTGTCGGACGGCTTCGTCGACCTCTTCAACGACGGCCTGCAGACGTGGTCGACCGGCGTCGCCCTCAACCGCCCGGCGCGGGGCAACGCTTACATCGGCTATCGCTCGATCCGCGGGCCGTTTAACTCGGACCTCTTATCGTTGCGACTCAACTACCGGCTGGGGCCGAAGTGGGTCGGCTCGGCCGCGACCGTCATCGACTTCGGCGAGGCGGGCAACATCGGCCAGACGTTCGCCCTGTCGCGGATTGGCGAGTCGCTGCTGTTCACGATGGGACTTAACGTCGACGAGTCGAAAAACAACGTCGGCTTCAGCTTCCTGGTCGAGCCGCGGTTCCTCCCGCGTACGAGCCTCACCCGCCGCACCGGCATCGACATCCCGCCCGCGGGCGCTTACGGATTGGAATAGGGATGAGGCTTGAGACCTGAGTGGTGAGGGTTGGTGCGCTGAGCTAAAACGGATTGAAGCGCAACCCTCAAGACTCAGGTCTCAAGCCTCACAGCGGCACGCCGCTCGGTTCCATGGCAGAATTAGAAAAAGCCTTCGTCCCCACGACCTGGTTCGGCAAGTTCGGCTGCGCCTTCCGCGGCGTGTGGGTCGGCATCGGCGCCTACGGGGCGGCGAGCTTCGCGGTGCACATCCCGGTGATGGCGGGCGTCCTCGCCGTCGCCTGTTGGCTTGGGGTCTCGTGGGACGAGTGGTACATCCTTTTGGTCTGCATCACCGTGGTGCTGGCCGCGGAGATGTTCAACTCGTCGATCGAAGCGCTCGCCAAGGCGGTCACGAAAGAATACGACCCCCACATCCGCGACGCCCTGGACATCGCCAGCGGGGCGGTTTTCACCGCGGTGCTTGGCGCGGCGACGGTCGGCCTGCTGGTGTTGTTCTTCTGAACCCTAACCAAAAACGAGCCGCGACCGCCAGGGAGTGACCGAACGGCATGGTCAACAGCTCCGATCGACTCCCTGACGGTCGCGGCTCGTTGGGAGTGCGCTCGTAGGGAGCGCTAGTCGAGCCAGTCCTGCGCCTCGAGCCGCTCCGGCACGTACGTCTCCGTGACGTAGCTGATGTCCTTGGAGATCAAGGATTCGACTTCGAGCTTGAAGTCGTTCTTGAGCATCCGCTGGATCTCCGCCTGCCAGGGGCGTTTCTTCTCGAACCACGGGTACTTCGCCACCTGCTTAGCGCGTTTGCGGTCGGTGTCGGAGAGGGCGATCTTCACGTCGTCCGACAGCGTGCAGCGGTCGAAGTCGATGCTCCGCAGCCCCAGGTACTTCGCCTCGGGGATCGCCATCCGCTGCGACTCGTACGCCAGGTTGATCGAGCCCTGCTTGATGACGCTGTAGATGTAGTACCCCCACGGGTCGTTATCGAGCACGCAGTAGATCGGCAGCTTCAGCTCGTGGTGCAACCGGTACAGCATCCGCCGCACGCCGCGCGGCGGCTGGCCGCTGCCGTGGGTGAGGATGCAGTTGTGCTGCTCCCAGAAGCGGTCCTCGTTGAAACGCTGCCAGACGGTTCCTTTTTCGACGTGGAGGATGAACTGGGCGTCGCACTTCTTCGGGTCGAGCTCGATGATGTCGGGCTCGACGATCGACGGGATCGCGTAGCCACCCGAGCCCATCCGCCGGCAGTCGATCGTGTCGCCCCGGTCGGTGAGCGTGATCGCGCCGACCATGGCGCCGCGGTTCTCGGCGTAGAGATGCAATTCTTCGCGGATGCTGGCGAGCAGCACCTCGACGTCTTCGATGATGGTGTCGCACTCGTTCTGGTCGTCGAAGGTGTTCTCCTTCGAGCCCTCGATCGTGTGCTTCAGCATGTAGTAGAGTCCCCGGAGGCTGGTGCTCTTCCCCTCGTCGAGGAGCCGCTTACAGCCGCTGGCGACCAGCATGGTCCGCATGTAGGCCTTGGCCTGCGACAGGTCGAACAGCTGCCGCCGGTTCTTGCCGTTACCCATCTCCAGGATCCCCTTGCGGGGCGAGAACTTGACGTTCGAGAGCGTCCGGCTGGGGATGTCGAGGAACGGGTCTCGCTTTTTCTCCGCCGCGCTGACGACTCCGTCGGCGAGCCCCACCAGGGCCGACATGGTCTTCTTGTCACGCTCGGTGAGGACGACCCGCTTCTTCTGGGCGGGCTTGGTCGTAGCGGGCTTCTTCTTCGCCATGTCGGTGTCAATCGGGAGCGGGCTCTAGCGGACGAATCCCCGATTGTCGCCTCCCCCGCCGGCCCCTGCGAGGGGGTCAAGAGTTTCGAACCACAAAGGAACGAAGGAACTAAGAAAGCCGTAGGACAATATCCAAATCGAATTTGCCTTCGTTCCTTCGTTCCTTCGTTCCTTTGTGGTTAACTGCTCAGATTGAAACGACCCGCTCGTAGGGTTGGGCCGGCATGACGAAGATCTTGCCGTCGCCCATCCGCCCCGTGCGGGCGATCTCCACCAGACGCTCGAGGACTTCCTCGGCGCGGGCGTCTTCGACCATCATCGACAGCTCGACCTTCGGCAAGAACGCCATGGCGCCGTCGTCACCGGCGTACTGGTCGAGGTAGCTTTTCTGCTTGCCCATCCCCTTCACCTCGTGCACCCACAGCGCCTCGAGCGGCGCGCGGCGTAGCCCCTCGAGCACCCGCTCGGCCAGGTAGGGTTTGACGATGGCGACGATTTGCTTCATGAGAGCCGAATTGTGCGAGGCCGAGCGACTTGGAATCAGGAGCCGAGCCCTCACGATCGTAGCGTGCGTGGCCGATGGACTCCAACGGACCGTCACCCGTTTGTGGTCGGAACTAGCTACCGGGAGACCGCAATCCGTCGGCTCCGACTCAAGCCCACGCAAACGCCGATCCAATCCCCCTCCCTTTAAGGGAGGGTTTAGGGGAGGGTGAAAACGTCTCGCCTCGGCAAACCGTCTCTACCAGGAACACCCCGGTGAACCCCTGGCTAAACCCGCCTCGCTTGCCCATCGCCTGCCCGTAGCGGTACGCTCAATCCTCCCCCTCCAGGACTCCCCCCGAGCCCCACGCATGGCCCAGCAGCACTCCAAGCACGTTCAGAGCAAGATCAAGAACTTCTACGACAACCGCGAGGCCTCGGGCCTCCAGCGGCTGCAGGAGCTTGTCACCGACCTCTACCTGGCCGAAGGCAAGAAGCGGGCGACCACCTGGGGCTACATCGAGAAGGCCCTCGAGAAGGTCGGCGTCAAACCGGACCGCATCGCCCACCTCAAGGCGAAGGACGACCCCCAACTCTTGGCGAAGTTGGTCGAAGAGTTGATCGCGAAAGAGTAGAAATGGCGTTCGGCTCTCAGCGATCAGCTGTCGGCTTTCCGGAGGGGGCGTGGCCATGAGCGGTGAAGCAACGACGCCGGATCGCGGCGAGCTGCAGGCGCACATCGACGAACACCGTCCCTCCGCCATCCGCGAACGGCTCGAGCTGGGCATCCGCCACAGCTACCTCAAGGACTTCGTCTACGGCGCGATTGACGGGGCCGTGACGACGTTTGCCGTCGTGTCGGGCGTCGCCGGCGCCGGGCTTTCGCCGGGGATCATCATCATCCTCGGCGCCGCGAACTTGGTCGGCGACGGCTTCAGCATGGCGGCGAGCAACTTCCTCGGCACCCGCGCCGAGCAGCAGCTCCGCGACCGGGCCCGCCGCGAGGAAGAGAGCCACATCGCCCGCTACGAGAAAGGCGAGCGCGAAGAGGTCCGCCAGATCTTCGCCGCCAAGGGATTCGAGGGTCCCGACCTGGAGAACGCGGTCCGCGTCATCACCAGCGATCGCGACCGGTGGGTCGACACGATGCTGCAAGAAGAACTCGGCCTGCCGCTCTCGAGCCCTTCGGCTTGGCGGGCGGCGTGGACCACCTTCGTGGCGTTCGTGCTGGTCGGGCTGGTGCCACTGTTGCCCTTTCTGATGCAGTACGCCGCTACCGAGGCCATGGCCCAGCCCTTCCTAGCCAGCACCGTGCTGACCGCGGTCGCGTTCTTCGCGGTCGGCGCCGCCAAGGCGCGCTTCGTCGATCACCACTGGGCGGTCAGTGGGGCCGAGATGCTCGGCGTCGGCGGCGCCGCTGCGGGGCTGGCCTACCTGGCCGGCGTGCTCTTGAAGGGCGTCGTGGGCTGAGCCACCTGGTAAGCTGTGGGAGGGGTCTCCCGACCCCGATTGCGGTCTCCTAGCCGAATACGGGCTGGTGCGCGTCATCGGGGTCGGGAGACCCCTCTCACAAGCCATCTTCGAAAGACCTCCGCTCAGCCCTCCGCCCCTCGTCCCCAAGCCCTCGAAAACGTTAGTCTACGGACATGCACCAGTACCTCGATCTCGTCCGCCGCGTCTACGAGCACGGCGCCCCCAAGGGGGACCGCACCGGCACCGGCACCCGGAGCGTCTTCGGCCACCAGATGCGGTTCGACCTCGCTCAGGGGTTTCCGCTGGTCACGACGAAGAAGGTGCACATCAAGTCAGTCATCCATGAGCTGCTGTGGTTCCTACGCGGCGATACGAACGTCGCCTACCTGCGTGAGAACGGCGTCACGATCTGGGACGAGTGGGCCGACGAAGACGGCGACCTGGGCCCCGTCTACGGCAAGCAGTGGCGGTCCTGGCATGTCGCTCCCGAAGACGACGAGCCGACCGAAGAAGACGACGGGCCCCGGACCATCGACCAACTCGCCGAGGTGATCGACGAGATCAAGGGCGACCCCGACAGCCGGCGGCTGATCGTCAGCGCCTGGAACGTGGCCGACCTGCCCGACATGGCGCTGCCGCCGTGCCACCTGCTGTTCCAGTTCTACGTCGCCCGCGGCAAGCTGAGCTGCCAGCTCTACCAGCGTTCGGCGGACGTCTTCCTCGGCGTGCCGTTCAACATCGCCAGCTACGCCCTGCTGACGATGATGATCGCCCAAGTGACCGGCCTCGAGCCGGGCGAATTCATCCACACGCTCGGTGACGCGCACCTCTACGACAACCACCTCGAGCAGGCCCAAACCCAGCTGTCCCGCGACCCGCGGCCGCTGCCGCAGATGCGGATCGACCCGTCGGTGACCTCGATCGACGATTTCCGCTACGAGCACTTCACGCTTGAGGGATACGACCCCCACCCGCATATCAAAGCCCCGGTGGCGGTTTAGAAGTGGGCAGTGGGCAGCAGGCAGACCGCAGTCAGCGAGCCGCGCCGTCCCGGCGCCGGTTGACCCTGGTCGTGGCCGCCGCCGAGAACCACGTCATCGGCAACAAGGGAGAACTGCCTTGGCGTCTCCCCGCCGACCTCGCGCACTTCAAGCGGCTGACGATGGGCGCCCCGCTCATCATGGGCCGCAAGACGTACGACTCGATCGGTCGACCCTTGCCGGGCCGCGTCTCGATCGTGCTGACGCGCGACACCGCCTGGCGGGCGATCCACGATGAGGTGCTGGTCGCCGAGTCGTTCGATCAGGCGATCGCGTTCGCCGACCAAGCCGAGACCGAAAACACGGACGACGTGTTCGTCATCGGCGGCGGCGAGATCTACCGCCTAGCGTTGCTCCAGGCCGACCGCGTCCAACTGACACGCGTCCACGCAACCGTCGAAGGGGACGCCACGTTCCCCGCCCTCGACCCCAGCGAATGGCGCCTCGTCTCGTCCGAGGACCATCCCGCGGACCAGCGCAACGAGCACGCCTGCACGTTCGAGGTCTGGGAAAGAAAAATCCCCTGACAAAAGGGACTGTGGGAGGGTTCCCTTACCCCGATTACGGTCTCTTAGCCGAATGCGGCATGGTGCGCGTCATCGGGGTCAGGAGACCCCTCCCACAATTCCTCTCCCACAATTCCTCGCTCCTTCGCGGGCGATCAATAGAAATCCGAGAACGCGGTCACCTCGCCAATGTTCTGCGCGCCGGTGGCGAGCATCACCAGCCGATCGAATCCAATGGCGACACCGGCGCAAGGCGGCAACCCCGGATCGACCATCTCGGCCAGCAGGCGCTCTGGCATCGGAACCGCCGGCCATCCCGCCGCCAATCGCTGCGTATTGGCTAGCAAAAGCCGCTGGCGTAATTCGGCCGGGTCGGTCAACTCTTCATAACCGTTGGCGAGCTCCATGCCGCGCCAGTAGAGCTCGAAACGCTGCGCGACCGCTGCCCCGTGTTCATCGAGCGTCGTCGCCGCCAAAGCGGCTTGCGTTGCCGGGTAGTGGCGCAGCACTTCCGGCTGTCCGTGGCCCAGCACCGGCTCAACGCAGACTGCCAGCAGCACATTGAGCCACTCGTCACGATCGTCCGACTCGAAGGGCGCCGCCGCGGGCGCCTGCTCTTGAATGAGAGCACGCAGCTCGTCGATCGAGGCCGCATGGGGATCGATTCCAAGCACGGCTCCGAACGCTTCGCGGTAGCTCGTGACCTTGGCGGCTGGGGCGTTGAGCAGCGTGTCGAACAACGCCTCGGTCGTTACGATCGCCCCTTGAAGACTGGCGCCCGGCTCGTACCACTCGAGGATCGTAAACTCGGGGTGGTGCCGCTGTCCCACTTCGTGGCCACGAAAGGACTTCGTCACTTCAAAGATTGGCCCCGAACCGGCGCACAAGAGTCGCTTGTGGTGCATTTCTGGCGAAGCCTGCAACCAACGCCGACCGTCATCGAGCTGGCAGAGTTCGATGTGCTGTTCGGGGATCGCTTCGCTCGAGGCGAGCGGCGTCTCGACTTCAAGGAAGCCGCGACGTTTGAAAAACAGGCGGACCTCGTCGAGCAACTCGGCGCGCCGCCGGAGAAACGCGAGATTCATGACGCCGCCAACCTCTGGCCCGGCAGCAGCGGCGGCATCGGGCAGTCGAGCAGGTCGGAAATGCCGCGCAGCAGCTCCGCCTCGGCGACGGCGACGTGGCGGTCGGCGCAAATGACAGCGGCCGCCGCGTCAATCACCCGGCCGCGATGCCGCTCCCCGGCCAACGCGAGCTTATCGAGAGCGGGGCGTAAGGCGTCGAGGCCGCACGCCTTGCGGCTGAGCAACTCGGCCGGCGCTTCTCTCAGGATATCGTCGCGCCCCGCGGCGTAGCCCTTCACGGCGTCCCCCTCCTCTCCGCAAGCGTAAGCCAACGCCGACAACAGAACGCCGCACTCTTGCGACAGCGGGTAGAGCGTCTTGTACTGGACACGGGGCGAACGGACACGCTCGAAGTGGGGCCTCAAGTGCCGCAGCAGCACCTGCGACAGCGTCCATTCGAACAAGGTGAGTCGCTCGTCGGCGAGCACCAGCGCGCGAAAACTCCGGCAGAACCGCTGGTACTGCGGGAAGGACATCGCGGCCAAGGACGGCAGACTCAAGTCGATCAACGGGAGTCGCAGCCGGGCATCGAGCCCGTCGATGTCGTCAACGAGTCGACCGAACAGCGAAGCGACCACGCGGGCGTCAGCCGTCTCGTAGAGTGTCTCACGTTGTCGAGAACGCACGTCGGGGCTGGCGTCCAACAACAAACCATAGACGACCGCCCGGGCCCCGCCCGGATCGCCCGCGGCGGTGCGGACCGAAGCCGGAATCGAAGCGATCAACTCGGCGGCGTAGAGGCGGTGCGCCTCGAGCGGGTCCCCAATCTGATCGACAGCGTTATCGACCGATTCGACGGAGACCTCCGCGTCGGACGACGGCGCCGGGGCGAAGCCAACCCCCTCGCCAATGTCGGCCACGCCACCCACGAGCGGCGACGGGAGCGATCCGTCCCAGGAGGGTTCGATCGCACGGATGCGGTCCTCGAGCGGCGGGTGAGTCGCCATGAGCGACGTGAACCCTTCCCAAACCCCCTGCGAGAAATACATGTGGCTCAGCTCAGCGGCGCGCGGGTGCGAGAGCTTGCTCCCAGTCACAGACGCCATGATGCGTTTCAACGCCCCGGCGATTCCGCCCGGGTTGCGGGTGAACTGCACCGCCGAGGCGTCGGCAAGAAACTCCCGCTGGCGTGAGACCGCCGCCTTGATCAGTCCCCCGAAGAGGCTGCCTATCGAGCCAATCACGAGCAGCGCAACGGCGATCGCCAAGAGAGCCAACACCCCCGAACCACCCTTACCAGATCCGTCGCTGCCCGACTGACGCGAGTCGTAGTGATGACTCGTATTGAAGACGAGCCGCAGGAGCAATCGGCCGATCAGGCCCAGCAACAGAATCCCGTGGAGCACGCCGATCAGGCGGATGCTCATCCGCATGTCGCCGTTGAGGATATGGCTGAACTCGTGAGCGATAACGCCCTGCAGTTCGTCGCGGCTTAGGCTTTGGACACATCCCCGGGTGACGCCTAGCACCGCGTCGCTGGGGGAGTACCCCGCAGCAAAAGCGTTGACCGACTTATCGTCGATTAAGTAGACGGGCGGCGCCGGAGTCCCCGACGCGATCGCCATTTCATCGACGACGTTCAGGAGTCGCCGCTCAGCCGGGTCGGTGGTGGTGTCGCGAACAAGGCGCCGACCCCCCAGGCCTTCGGCGACCCCCCTGCCGCCGCCAAGCCGCAGCGCGCCGACCTTAAAGAGCGACCCCCCGCCAATCAGGGCGAGCGCCCCACCGGCCGCCCCGGCGGGAACCTGCCAAGGAGGCAGCGCCCCGGGCCCTGAGAGCGCGTCCAGGCTCTCTTGCTGCATCGCCGCCAGATAATAGACCGTCACGAAGACCGCGGCGACGATGGTCACTACGGCGATTGCGAAAACACTGAGAAGCCAGACGGTTGATCGCCGTGCCGCCGCCTGCCTTTCAAAAAAATCCGTCGCCATGGCGCGTGAGCCAGCCTGCTACCAGGGGGAACGGTTCAGCCAAACGAGACTTTCGGCGCCTCGTTGATCTTTGCATCGTCGAAGTCGAGCAACTCGGCGTCGGCGGCATGTCCGAGCAGACCGGCGAAGAAGATCGGCGGGAAGGTCTGTTTGTACGTGTTGTACTCAGTCACCGCGTCGTTGTACGCCTGGCGGGCGAAAGACACCTTGTTCTCGGTGGAGGTCAGTTCTTCGGTGAGCTGGGCCATGTTTTGATTGGCCTTCAGGTCGGGGTAGGCCTCGGAAACGGCGAAGAGCCGTCCCAAGACGCCTCCGAGCCCTTGCTCGGCCGACGAGAGATTCGCCATCGCCGCCGCGTCGCCCGGCGCCGCCGCGGCCGCCTTGAGGGCGCCGACGGCTTGGTTCCGCGCCGTGATCACCGCCTCGAGCGTCTCGCGCTCGTGGCTCATGTAGCCCTTGGCGATCTCGACCAAATTCGGGATCAGGTCATAACGACGTTGGAGTTGCACCTCGATCTGCGAGAAGGCGTTCTGAAAGCGATTCTTGAGCGTGACGAGGCGGTTGTAGATGCCAACGCCCCACAAGAAGAGAACCACCGCCAACCCGCCCAAGACGAGCATCGCGATCACTGCCGGGCTAAGCATGGTCTCAGGTCCTTCGCATCAGGAAGTTTAAGGCGACTACCGCCAACGCCTTACTCGGGCGCTGTCGTTCGTTCGACGTACTCGCCGGTACGGGTGTCGACACGCAGCCAGTCGCCCGTGTTGATAAACGCCGGCGCCAGGATCTCGGAGCCGGTCTCCAATTTCACCGGCTTCTGAACCCCCGTGGCGGTGTTCCCCTTGGGCGCCGGCTCGGCAAACTCAACTTGCAGAACAACGTGGTTGGGCGCGGTCACGGCAATGGCGTTGCCGTTGTAGGTCATCAACGAGCAATCCATGTTCTCTTTCAAGAACTTCCAAGTGTCGCCGACCTGTTCGGCGTTCAGCTCGTACTGCTCGTAGTCTTGGTTGTTCATGAAGACAAAGTCTTCACCCTGGCGGTACAGGTACTGCGCCGTGAACTCCGAGACGTCCGCCTCCTCAAGCACCTGACCCGCGCGGTAGGTGCGATCGACGATCGTATTGCGGAGCAGGTTCTTCATCTTGCACTCGTAAAGGGCCGTCCCCTTTCCGGGCTTCCGGAAGTTCATTTCCACCATCAGGAAGGGGGTCCCATCGATCTGGACCTTAAGGCCCTTCCGGAATTCACTTGTGCTAACCGTTCCCACGCTTCGCTCACTTCCGTCGGTAGATTTCGGGTAAGATAGGGGACGTGCCGAGTCCGGCGCCCCCCCACCATGTTGCTGCTGTCCAAATGTCGCTGCCGCCCAAGCCCGCCGCCAACGACGGCCCCTAGTCAGAAGCGATGCTGAGTCTATCCGACCAAGATTCCCCTGTCCGCCCCGGGGTTCCTGAAATCTCGCCCGAGCCCGACTGGCGCCGGGAGCTGCGGCTGGCTTTTCGGAGCCCCCGGGCGCTCTGCGAACACCTCAAACTGCCGCCCGAGTTGGGCGATCCGGCGGCCGACAGCGGCTTTCCCCTGCTCGCCCCGCGACCCTTCGTGGCTCGGATGCGGCCGGGCGACCCGGCCGATCCGCTGCTGTTGCAAGTGCTTCCGCGACCGGAAGAATCCCAGTCAGAGGCCCTCCCGGCCGACGCGGTTGGCGACCTGCCGTCGCAACGAGCCAACGGCTTGTTGCACAAGTACCGGGGCCGCGCCTTGCTGATGGCGGCCGGCGGCTGTGCGGTCAATTGCCGGTACTGCTTCCGGAGACATTTCCCCTACGGCGCGACGCCGAAGTCGGACGCCGCTTGGGACCCCGCAATCGAGTACCTCCAGTCGGACCCGACCGTCTCGGAAGTGATCCTGAGCGGTGGCGACCCCTTAATACTGGGCGACGCACGACTGGAACGCTTAGTTGCGCGGCTGGCGGACATCCCGCACCTCCGGCGTCTCCGTATTCACTCTCGATTGCCGATCGTGATTCCCCAGCGAGTGACCGATCCTCTGTGTGACTTAATCGCGAGACTGCGGCTACGGGTCGTGGTGGTCCTCCACACGAATCACGCCAACGAGATTGATGACGCGGTCTCGGAGGCGGTTGACGAGCTCCGCCGCGCGGGCGCGATGGTGCTCAACCAAAGCGTCCTCCTCCGCGGCGTCAACGATAATCTCGAAGCCCTGGTGGCGCTCTCAGAACGGCTCGTCGATATCGGCGTCACGCCCTACTACCTTCATCAACTCGACATGGTGGCTGGCGTCCGACACTTCGAGTCGACGCTGTCAGAAGGCGCCGCCCTCGTTGAATCGATGCGGCGTTGCTTGCCTGGATACGCCGTGCCGCGGTTTGTTCAGGAACAAGCCGGCGAGCCGTACAAAACCCTTCTCGCATGACGCATGGCTGTCTCCTTCTATGACACCGCCGCGGTTGATGCTCTGATCCGCGAACTCCGGATCGATCCTTACCTGCTGCGCCGGGCCCGAAACGCCTTCTTCAAGAAGGCCGCCCCGCCCGAGGCCGCCCTCGCCGAACTCCCCGCCGAGAATCGAACGGCGTTCGCCGCCGCCGTTCAGTTCGGGACCCTGACCGACCTCCGCCGATTCGACTCCGGCCTCGACGAAGCCACTAAGCTGGTTTTTCGCACCACGGCAGGATTCGCGATCGAGTCCGTCATCCTTCGCCCCGCAACGGGCCGAACCACGCTCTGCGTCTCGAGCCAGGTTGGGTGCGCCGCGGCTTGCTCGTTCTGCGCGACAGGCCACATGGGAGTCGCCCGCGACCTCACCGCCGACGAGATCCTCGACCAAGTCGTCAACGCCAATGCGATCCTGAAGGACGAGGGGCGGCGCGTCCGCAACCTCGTCTTCATGGGGATGGGCGAGCCGATGCACAACGAACAAGAAGTGCAAACCGCCCTATCCGTCTTGCAAGACCCGGCGTGCTTTGATCACCCGGCGTCTCGCATTCTCGTGAGTACGGTCGGAGTGCCCGCGCCCCTCCTGCGGACGGTGGAGCGCTTCCCGACAACCAACTTCGCCCTTAGCCTCCACTCGGCGTCGCAAGCAACGCGCGAGCAGATCATCCCTCTCGCTCGTCGTTACTCACTCGATCAGCTGCGCGACGCGGTGCTCCACCTGAATCAGGTTCAGCCCGAAACGACAAAGGTAATGATCGAGTACCTCATGCTCGACGAGGTCAACGATTCACCCGAAGCGGCTCAACTGCTGCTCTCCTGGATCAGCGGTCTCCGGGTGCATGTCAATCTGATCCCTTTCAACAGCATCCCCCACCGTCCTGAACTGAAGTGCTCGCCGCGATCCCGGATTGACACGTTTGGCGAGACCATTCGTTCCGCCGGCTTTCCGACCACGATTCGCTACTCGCTCGGGAGTGACATTGAGGCCGCGTGCGGCCAACTCGTTCAGTCGGAGAACCGCTCCGTCGCCAAGTCCCTCGCTCAAGCGACCGCCTCGACATCGAACTGAAAAGGATCGCCGAGCGTTCCGGGGTAGTCTTGCTGCAACACCGAGTAGAGGCCGCCGCGGTGACGGCGGAGACGGTCTCCGCTGCGCAACTCGAGCGGCTCGACGACCGTGACGGTCAAGCGGCTCGGCGATCGGACGACCTCTTGAGAATCGAGCGTGTCGCCCCGTCCGAAGTGGCCGATACAGCTCGCTCGGACGACTCGCCAATCGACAATGACCGGCCCTTCAGACGTGGTCTCGATGACGGGGCGTTCCAAGTCGAATCGCTCAGCGCAACCGGCGGCGATCTCGACGCGTCGGGTCCCACAGGCGTAGCGGGTGCCGCCCCGAAGCTTGCTCACTGTCCGAACGACCCAACAAGCCTTCTCCGAGTCGACAAGCGAATCCCCCGGCGACGGCGCCACGACGCCCCCCTCCACCGGCAGCTGCCAGGTGGCGTCGAGCACTCGCACGGCGCCGGTGAGCGGTGTTTCACTAAGGGCTTGGCATTGGAATCGCCAAGCTTGCTT
Organism: Botrimarina colliarenosi; assembly: GCF_007859955.1. GTDB lineage: Bacteria > Planctomycetota > Planctomycetia > Pirellulales > Lacipirellulaceae > Botrimarina > Botrimarina colliarenosi. Next base: position 185,810 of record NZ_SJPR01000003.1, on the reverse strand, counting down.
CGATTCTTTGGCGCCTCCAGCGCCGCCACGCCGCAAGACAACTGTTTCCAGCGTATCGACGACCACTCCGAAGTCCCCGCTGGCGTTCCATCCGAGTGACATCACGAGCCTCCTTCGGAGATGACTTCGTAGGGACGGACCTCGATCAACTTCCGGTCACACCAGTCGACGGTCCGTTGCAACGACTCGACGTACTGCTCCCAATGGACCCGCTGCCCGTCGATCCAGTAGGTCGGTTTCAGCGTGCTTCTCACCTCTTGGATCTGAGCGAGCGTCTGCAATCGGATGGCTTGAAGCTGGGTTACGTCCTGGGTCATGCTAGAGCGCCTCGATCAGGAATCGGACTACGATGGGCTGCCCCGCGGTGGGCGTCAGCACAAAGCGGATGCGGTAAGACTTGCCCGCCGTCGCGAATGCGGGCGCCGCCGTGATGTCGATCTCGTGCCGGAAGTTGAATCCTTCCTCGTCGACATCCCACGGCGAACCGGTCTCGAGCCCAACCGACAGCAGCGAGGCGGGCGACACGGCCACGTTGGTGTGGCCCGTCACGGGGACCGGATCGACGACGCCACAGGGGTCGATCTCTTCGACCGAGTACACCGCTGTCGAAAGGTCGCCGGGCGCCACCAAGCTCTCGTCAGAGTAGGCGACTCTCGCGAAGAGAACCACACTCCCTCCCGCGAAAACAGCGCCGTACGCTTCGGTAGACAGATTCATCAGCTTGCGTTGCCTCCCGGTAGGATCATGTTGGCTTGGCTCCCTCCGCTCGGGCAGGCGAGACCCGTCAAGGCGCCCGCGGAAGCCGTGGCTTGGGTAAGGGCGTGGGCGGGCGTTCTCGCTGGCAGAACTTCCATCGCGGCGCCAAAAGCAGGATCGCTCGCACCGCCGTCATTAGTCGCCACCGCCGCGACCCTCGCCCAATGTCCGCTGGCTGCCATCGGCATCGAGAAGTGGGGCAGCCCGAGCGTCGCCGGGACGTCTTGCCAACCGGTCGATCCGTCGGGGCTGAGCTGCAGAACCGTTGAGACCGCGAGCTCCCCGTTGTTCTGGGCGTCCCACGCCGACGCCGAGACGCTGTGCGCTTCGCCAATCCGGAAGCTCCCACTCAGCTCGGGGACCCCCGTCGCAACCGGCTCAGGCCCGGCATACAGCTCGGCGACTTCGTCGCCGGTCAGCGCTCGATCAATGATGGCGACGCCGGCAATAGCGCCGGCAAAGTAACAGGTCCTCGCATTGGCGATCGAGCCGCCCACCCATTGGCCGTCGTCAACGGCTCCGATGGCGCCATTGTTGGCGCCCGAAACCACCCACGCATCGGACGGGATCGCTGCGCCAACAAGGACGCCGTCCAGAAAGATTTCCAAGCTCGCGTCGCGATGCACCGCCGCCAGATGACGCCACGCCCCCTCGGTCGGCGCCGGAGCGCTGGCGTAGCTCACCACCGAGTTGCGAGCGGCGACAAAATAGACTTCGCTTCCGGCGAGATGGACTAAGGAGCAATGGGTTGTGCCACCGGTCTCGATCAGCACCTGCGGTGACCACGGGGCGGGCGAGCTCGCCTTCCACCACAAGGAGTAGGTGTGATCGACCCCCAGACCGAGCGTCACTTGCGACGGGATCGTCAGACAGTCGGCGACGCCGTCGAGTTGCAAGGCGTTCGGCATCCAGCCGCGCGGTCCAATCGTCGAGTCGGCCCCAAAGACGAGGCCTCCTTGCAACGTCGCCGAGTGAGCGCCCGCATCATCCGCCGCCACCGTTCCTGCCGCCTCGCTCAGTCGCCAATACGCCACTGCGTCGTCGAGGACTTGCTGATAACTCGCCATGGCGAAGCGACTCCATCGGGTGGGAGAAAACCGGGGGGAGAACGCCACTCCCCCCGGTTCACGGACAGGCCGCCTCTAGCCGGTACACTTCACGACGTACCGAGGATTGATCACCGCGGCGGCGCCGCGTTCGCTGGCCTTGAACCGCATCACGATGTCGTTGGTAAAGTCGGCCTCGCTCCCCAATGGCGCCTGGGTCACCGTGATGGGCCAGTTCTCCATGTAGGCGAACGCCTTGCGGAAGTCGCCGAGGAACCACCACTTCTTCGCGTCGGCGGGGGCGACCCCCGAAGCGAGCACGCGGCGGTAGGCCAATCGGCTCTCTTCAACGCGGTAGTTGCCGAGCGGGTTCGCCGCGATCGTGGCCGACGCGCTGCCGCTCGGGGCGTACGACACTTCCGAAGCGTTGAACGTCCGATGGGCGGCGTGCCGGTAGGCCGGCATCACCAAGGCGGTTGTCGCTCCGAGCAAGACGGGCTCCCCCGTCCCCGGGTCGAGGATGTCGGCGAACAGCTGCTCGGCCACATCGACGTTGGTCCAGTCAACCAGTTCGTTGCCGGCAGCCACATTCGCCCAAGGGCCCGACGCTTGGTAGGTGTCGTAGCTCACGCCCTTGTGCTTGTAGTTGTTGGTGACGCCAACGATCAGATCAAGCAGCCGCTTCTCCTTGTTCAGACCGAGCACCTCGCCCACCTCGGCCGCACGGCTGAGGATCAGGTTCGTGCGGTCGAAGAAGATCGCCTCCTTCGTGACCGGCACGATGAAGCCGTGCTTGGAGGTCGCCGGCGTTTCGATGTAATCCTCGTCGAGGCCCAAGCTCGGGAACGGCATCCCGGCGCCGACCTCGTCGATCTGATCGGCGATCCGTGAGACGCCGGGGATCTTCTCGCCATCGAGCCGCGTCGGCACCGTCTCGACGAGTCGCGACGCCACAAAGGCCTCTTGGGTGTAGGCCTCCAGCACCTTGGCGTGCACCACCTGGGCGGCGATGTTCTGGAAGGCGCTGGCGTCGATCCCTTCACTCGCTTCGAGCACGGGCGAGACCCCACCGCTACGGGGGTCGAGTGTCCGCACCCACTCGCGTCCGTCGGGGATCAGCGCCTCGGCGAGGTCGCGGATGCTAAAGTCCTCGGGCCGGAGGCTCTTCTCCTCAAGCGCCTCGCTGAGGTGCTCGACCGTTTTCGACGGCCCATCGAGCTCATAGCGGCGCCGCAGCTCGCGGTAGTTGAGTAGTCGCATGCGTAGATTTCCTGAAAATGAAGAACGGGATCGAAAGGAACGGCCGCAAAAGCGGTCGCGCTACTCGGCGGCCTGCGGACCGCCCCGCATGACCGAACTGACGATGTCGACCAACACACGGGTCGAGGCGACGGTCACCGGCTTCGCACAACGCCCGATCGCCAACGACAAAGTGGCAGCGTCCTCCACTTTCTGGCTGATGAGTTGCTCGCCGTCCCCATCGACCGCAACCGACAGGGGATTCCCCAGTTCGTTGGTCATCGAGTCGCAGTCGAACTCGAAGACGCCGGTCGTCGCGATCCGGATGCTCGACGCGTCGCCCGCCGGCGACGCCTGCATCGCCACGCCGATGAAGTTGTCGTGAAAGAGGCCCGCGTTCAGGACGCTCGACCCTTGGTCCGCCTGCGCCGAGGCGGGCTTCGCCGCTCCGGTGTCGAGGTAAACCAGGTCGCCGATCTCGACCGCCACGTCCGACGCCACCGGCAGCCTCACCGGATTCGTATCGCCGTACCGCCACCGCATCGTGTTCGCCATCGCTTGCTCCAAGAAAGAAAGGGGAAGGCGCCGCCGCTCATACGCAACGGCTCCGAAGCGACGCCTAACGACGTCGTGTGATCGACTCAACGAATGACTTCGTGTCGGGACCTTGCTCCCGAGTCACGAAGCTCGGCTGCTCGCGCGACCGTGGCTTGCGGCTCTCAGCCGTCCGCACTTCTTCGCGGATGAGGGCGTCCAGATCCGCCTCGTCGGCCTCCAAGAGGCGCCGCGCGAACGCCTCGTTCAGTAGACTCTTCGACGACGCCGCCGAGACGTTGTGCTCCCGCAGGTGCTGTTCGACGCGACGCCACCGGCTCTCCCGCAAGGCTTGCTCGCAGGCTTGCTTGAGCTGCTCTTGCAGTTCCTCGATCTCGCCCCGCACGGCTGCGAGCGTCGCCTCGGCTTCGGGAGTTTCCTGCTGTTCAAAAAGCCCCGAGGTGGTTGCCGGGTCGGCGACGAGGTCGACGCTTTGCACGCGGGTGATCGCTTCAATGACAACGTCGCTCCCTTCGCGACGGGTCCGAGCGAGCACGTTATGCGACAGGCCGACATTCTCCGGCGCGTGCTCGGCGTCCCACGCCAACTGCTCCGCCAGCGGATGGCTCGGGTTGTAGTGGAGATCGCCGTACAGGCCGGTCCCCGCCTGCAAACGGACATTGCGGACCACCCCGAGGCGGTCGCGGTAGTCGCGGGGGGCAAGCGGGTCGCGTGTCGGGTGGTTGACGTTGACTTTCGATCCCTCGTAGAGCCCGATCGCCTTCCGCAAGGCGGGCTCCTCGTAGCGCCGGCCGTTGAGGGAGCGCAGCCCCAGCAGCTTCACGCCGCGGAGAACGCCCCGGACGGCGTCGACCCGGAGCGTTTGCCCCGCCGACCGGACAAACTCTTGCACCGCTTCACTGGAAGAGTCGGCATCACTGGCTCCGACGGGCGGCGTTTCAGCAGAGACTTCGGTCACGTTAGCGACGCCTCCTAAGAATGGAAAAAGCCCACGGCGTGCCTCAATGAGGCGCGCCGTGGGCTCGAGAGAGGACGCCTTCCCCCTAGGGGTGAAGGCTCGGCTCGATGCCGGAAGGATTGACCGAGCACAAACGGCCCGGCGGGGATCAAGGATTGGAGCTACTTCACGACCCGCTCGGTCGCGATCTTCACTTGCTGGATGTAGCCATCTTGCACCTGGAGGGTGAGCGAGACCGCCCCGTAGTAGCCACGCTGGCAGGCCTCCCCGAGGAGCGACACAAGAGCATCGTGGGCGACATGGGCCTTGCCGCTTTTTGTGACGGCGCGGTCGGTGGAAGGGGTGCTGGTTCGCATGGGGGTATTATATACGCTTGTCCACTCTCCCTAAAATCGAATTGGCCACCTTCAAGAGTCTTCCGGCTGACGATCAATAGCGTGCAACCGACGGTTCTTCTGTTCCTGGTCGTAATCGAGGCCAAGCCGTTGACTCCACGTTTGCGTCGAGAGCACCCCGTTGCGATAGGCGACCTCATCGGCCTGGGCTTCGCTCGCACGATCGCGCGTCTGTAGCGTTGGCGCCGTCACCTGCAGATCGACGGCGTCGAGCGCAGCCGCGGGAAGCCGTCCGTAGCGGACCGCATTGCCGATCGCGACGGCGAAGACCCTTCGGTCTTGTTCGATCATCGACGCTTGCAGCCGCCCGAACATCTTCACCGCCGGGCCCTCGGCGATCATCGTCGACGAGTAACTGGCGTTCGACGCATCGGACGTAAACATGAACTCGGGCATCACCAACCGCGCCGCGATGGCCCGGAGTTCGGCTTGAAGAATGGTGACATAGCTGCCGGCGTCGATGCCGGTGGCGGGGAACTCGTATTCCAGCCCCGCGGGGGCGTCGAGGATCGTGCCGGGCCCGTATTCGGTGACGCGGCGTGTCCGCCCCGCCCCGTCGAGCCGGCTCGCCACCGAGCGGTCGGCGACGAACTGCTCAACGCCGCTGCGGGTGGCGCTGCGGTGCTTTCGAATCAAGGCGATCGCCGACTGGATCTCGGCAACCACGCTCATGTTCCGGAGCAGCTTCTCGGCCCGCCGAAGATTGGATCGCACCGCCGTATAGAGCGGCAAGCCGCGTTTGACGTTGCGGTCCACGTTCGCTTTGCGTTGCTGGATCTCGCGGGCGTCGATCAGTTCGCCATCGACGTAGTAGCCGAGCACGGTCTCGACATCGTCGGCGTCGGTGAGCACGCCGTGACTGGCGGGGCTGTCGAGTGGCAGGTCACGCAGCGGCGCCACCTGTTCGGGTTCGACGAAACGCACACGGGCGCCCCCCCGTCCGTCATCGAAGTAGCGCAAGAAGACCTCGCCGTCGCGGTCGAGCCGGCGGACGATCTCTTGCTGGCGCTCATGCCAGTCGTTCGCTTCCTGGAACTCGTCGACGATCTCTTGCACCTGCTGGGCCAGGGCGATCGGCGCTTCGATCCCCTTGCGGATCGTTGCGTGGTAGAGGTGCCCCGATCCCACGATGTAGCTGATGCGGTTCTCGTGGCCGTTGATCGCGAATTCATTCGTTAGCGCCAACTGCCGGCACTCTTGCCGCAAATCGGTCAACTGGGGCAACGTGAACGGCCCCCCCGCCCCTGCGCCGCGGGCGAACCCGACCGGCGCCCACCAATCGCCGTCCTCGCCGCTGAAGGCGTCGCGTGGATCGACGTAGTCGCCCCAGAGCCCTTCGAACGCTTCGAGGAGCCGCTTCTCTAGTCGCTCGAGCCGGCCCTCGAGAGGGCGCCTTGTGGATTCGCTCATCTGCTCTCTCCCAAACGTGAGTTGACTACCAAGGTTCACCGAGGGCCGTTTCCTCGACCCCCCGCGAGCGCCAGACCTCCTCGGCCAGGCGGAGCGCCATCTCTAGCGCGTCGGGACCGTCGTCATGGGCCCCGACGGGGAAGTCGCGCAACTGGTCTACAAGCAACGTTGTCCCCGGGCTGCCACGCCGGAATCGCAACCGGCGTTGCGACAGGTACGGGCCGAGCCGCCGCAGCCGCATCGCCTTGTTCGTGTGGTTGTGGATCTCGCACGGCGTGACGCCGAGGACGCCCTGCCTGGCGAACTCGCTCAAGAATTCTCCGGCGAGCAGTTGCTGCCATTGGTTGGCTTCGACACCGAAGGCGTCGGGACGGAACCGCCGGCAGTGCAGCACGCCGTCGGCAACCATCTGGGCCGTCGGGCGGCGTTCCAAATCCGCCTCGACGTAGATCAAGCCGCGAGGATCGACTCCCAACAGCACAATCGCCGAGTAGTCCCCGGCGGTCGCGTCGGCCCCTTTGCTGGGGTCGAGCGCGATGGTCCGCAGGGTCAGACGCTTCGGCCATTCATCGAACCACGCGTCGACATCGAAGTAGGCCTCGGGCCACTCGCACCGCGTCGGGTCGATAGGAGAGCCTTGCTTCTCACGTTCGAAGGCCGAATGTCCGCTCTCGACCCGCATCCTCATCAGCGTGTAGAGGTCCTCCTCGTCGGGCCACAAGACTTCCGCCCCCGCATGCAGGGCGACTTGATTCGTTCGGTAGAACGCGAACGCCTCGGTCCGCGGGTCGGGCCGGTCGGCGTCGCAGTAGATCGCCTCCCAGTCGCGCCAGAGGTCCATGTCGTCGGGCCAGCGGGCGATCGCTCGGAAGGTCCGCGAAGTCCATCCGGCGGTCTCGTTGAGCCGCATCGCCACGGCGTCGCGGTGCAGCGCGGTGGCGACGTTCACCAAGTTCGTCTGCTTGGTCCCCGCCTTCAGCAGCGTTCCATGGAACCAGTCGGCCGACGACTCACGGAGGCGTGCCGAAGCGATGTGCTGTTCGTTCTGCAAGTCGTCGCAGACGATGAACGTCGGTCGATTCGCGCGACGGCGGCGGCCGCGGATCCGTTGGCCGGCGCCGTACGCCTCGACGACCACGCCGTTGCGTAGCTCGACGCCGCCCGCTTGCCAGCGCGCGCCTTTGCCGACGGCGCCGGGATACGCCTCGGCCAGCTCACGGTTCTCTAGCAGCTCGGTCTTCACGTTCTCGAGGTGTGAATGGGCTTGGTCCTTGGTGTCAGAAACAATCCAGATGTAGGGCTCGGTCCCCTCGACCGCCGCCCGCAGGACGCCGGCGAGCGTGGCGATGGTCGATTTGGCGGCGCCGCGCGGGCCAATCACATTGACCTTCTCACCACGACGGTCGCGCATGGCGTCGATCTGATCGCCGAGCCAGCGGTGAAGCGCCGAGGGGGGTTTGGCGAAGTGAGCCGGCAGGTAGCGCCGCCCCCAGCAGAGCAAGCTCTCGGCGTCTTTCCGTTCGCGTTCAGGGGGTGATTCGGTGAATGCCGACGCCAACGCGGCGCGGAGCGCCCGGAACAATTGGGGTGGGGTTCCCCGCGGCTCGCCCGCTAGGTCGTTGGACATGTCGCCTCCGTTCGGTCATCGTCCTCCACCTCGCTCATTGAACTGGTGGTCTCTAGGTGCAGCGGGTCGTTCAACGCCTCGGCTAGTTCGCCTAAGGAGTCGAGAACCCGTTGGCGGTCTTCCTCGTTCCGCACCGCGGCAGCGACGCCGCTCGCAACGGAGCCGAGGAATCGCAGCAGGTCGCGTCGCGTCACCGAGCCGGCTTCGCGACGCGCGTACCGCTCGGGCAGTCGGCGTTCCAGCCACCAGACGCTCGCCCGCCAATGCCGCTCGTCCCGCGCCGCTTGCTGGATGTTTCGCATGTGCGTCAACTCGCTGCCCGCCTCGGCGTGGCGTAGCTCGGCCGCAAAACTCCCGTCGTTCGCAAGTTCCTCGTTCAACTGTTCCAGCCGGCATCCGACATACCGGGCCGCCGTCTCTCGGTCGCAACCCACCGAGACGATGAGAACGGCCTCGCGTTTCTGTTCGGCGGACATCACGTTGTTGGTCATTCCCCGGCCGTTGCCGATTTCAAGTGAGGGCGATACGTCGTCACGACAACTCGCTCATGACGTCTCCGATCCGAGATACTCGAACGAGACCACCGCCCGGCCGGCGGAGTTTCGGTACGCCGTGAAGGCGGAACTCGTCCGCGTGGCCGATTGCCCTGTCTTCTTCACGGCAACCGTCCTCCAGTCGGGCGAACGCTGACAGTGGCCAATCAGCGCGGGATGACTGCTCGTGACGTTGATCCGAAAGCCCTCGGCCAGGTGTAGCGCGGCGACCGCCTCGACGAACCGCATGCCGATACCGATCCCTTGATAGTCCGGCAGCGTCACGATCCGGCTAAACCGACGGCGCCCCTTCTGGGCGATGATCGGCAATGTAGCGGCAAAACTGACCGGTTCGCCGTTCCAGGTCGCCAAGTAGCACCGCGCCTGCCGAGCGAGCGACCCGCTCAGATAGTGATGCCGCACAAACAATCGCCAAGCCTCCAGGCGGCAGCGATGGACTTCCAGCTCGATGCTCGGTCGTCGAAGACGCCTCCGGGTGAGCTGCCCCGTGGCCATGTCCAACACCCAGTCCGGCTCAAGCCATTCGGCGACGTCATAATGACACGTCACGGCGACGAACCGGGCGGGGATCACCCCTCGGCGGATTTGCTTGGCAATCGCGGCCGAGCAGATGCGAGCCACGTTGCGATCGACCACGCTCGTGAACTCGTCGAAGGCGACAACGGCGCCCGGCGTGTCGCAACTCGCGGCAAGCGCCCGAGCCAGGTCGCAGCGGAAGCGTTCGCCGCCGCTCAGCACCGCGTAGGGCTTCACCCACGACGGCGGCGAGCCAAAGCCGACGGCGGTGAAGAGCTCGACAACCTTCCGCACCGGGATCTCACCGAAACAGTCGACGACCGCCCGATCGGCCGGCCAGTCGGCGGGCACATAGAGACCCTCGCCGAACGCCTGGCGGGCAACCGTGCTCTTGCCACTCCCCGAAGGGCCGACAATGAGGCCGATCGACCATTCCTCGTCGCGCTCAGGAAGCTCGACCGCAAACGTCTCGCTAGCGTGATCGCCCAGCGGCACGTCGAACATGCCGGCGATCTGCTGCACGCGGAACGAGTCGTGAACCGGGCATTCGACTTCGACCGACACGTTGGACATGACGTAGGGTCCGCTGTGCGGACCGTTCCTTGAGGAAAAACCGCGGGGGGGAGGAGAGTCGCCCGCTTGAATCGGTCCGCACAGCGGACCCTACAGCGTTAGCACCCGACAGCGATGGCCTTCCGCCCGCATCCGCTCGTAGATTTCTTGTTGCTGCGTCTCGCCTTCGACCTCGACCACGACCTGGTAGCAAGGCTTGATCACAACGTCCGGCGGATCGGCCTTCGAAGGGTCGTCTTCGATCTCGCGGGCGAGCTTGGCGAGCATCTCGCCGACCGCTTGGCTCTCGGTTTCGACCCGGCCGAGGAGCTCGCCAAGACGTGACGCATCGACGCCGGCCAGCGACGCCAACGGATCGTGCGTCAGCAGCACTTTCTCCGCTTCCTCGTCGCTCAGGTCGAGCACCAGCACCGGGACGACTGCCGAAGGGGTTGTTTCGGCTCGGAGGTGGCCATCGACGAGTTGCAGAGTTCCGTCGGGAAGCTCCCGGGCGAGTAACGCGCCGGCCATGCCGACCTCTTTGAGCACGCCTCGCAAGACGCTTTGCTGGTGACGGGAGTGCGTCCGCCAGTTCTTCGGGTGCGGCTTCAGGTCGCCGGCGCGGACCCGGCGCAGCTCTTTAACCCGGTCTCGGATCTTCATGGGCGGACTCTCCTGGAGATCTCGCGGAGGTCGGTCTGCAAGAGACCGACGTTGTGCTTCAGCCCCGCCAACTCGGCGTCGACCGCGGCGAGCCGCTCGCGATTGGTCTGGGCGATGTCGTGGACCTTGTAGAGCGTCGCCGCGCCGAGCGAGAGGATCGCCAGGGCGAGCGAACAGAGGCCGCCCCAGTCGGCGGGGCCAAGGCGGACTCGATCCGGGTCGTTGGGGTGACGAACCATGGCAAACGAATCGGGGTAGTTCGTAGACAGTCCCCCTCCTTTGCAGGGAGGGGTTAGGTGAGGGTTGAGGTTGTCCGTTGCCAAACGGCGTCGATGTCGCCATGGGAAAGCCAACACGACCTATCGCCCGATCGCCAAAGGCGATCCAAGGTGAGCCGTCGGCGCTAGCCGCGGGTGAATCACCCGTGACGCCACCCGCGGCTAGCGCCGACGGCTCACCCAACTCCAGCATCACGGGCCGGGAGCCGGTGGGATGATCGGGCCGCTCGTCGAGCGCGACGTTCCCGACGCCGACGCCGGATTGATGACGCCGTCACTCCGCGTCGCCCCGTAGAAGCTCGTCAGATTCGTCGGCCAAGGGCCGATGTCCGCCGGCAGCTCGGTGATCGCAATCCCTTCGGCAAGCAACTCGAGTCGGTCCTCCGTGAAGACCCGGTCGAGTCGCGGCACGGTGTCAACCATCTCGGTCGAGGTGAAGAACTTCGACGGGTCGTACGAAGCGAGGTCGGCGTCGCTCAGCATGAACCCGGCGGCCTCGGCCTCTTCCCGCGACTTGCCAAAGAGCTCAACCGCCATGTTCACGTAGACGCGTCGCAGGTACTGACCGACCTGGCCCGCGAAGGCGGTGGAGATCTCCATCTCCTTGCGGTTCTCGGTGTGCTGCATCGCTTCGGCGAGCGAGACGAGCACCATCCCGGCCCAACGCCGCATAAACGGGTTGCGGGCCTTGAAGTACGGGACGGGATAGACGCGGAACACTTCCCCCGCCGGCCGAGAGTGGAGCGCCTCCATGTTGTCCGAGCCGGGCTTCACAGCCCGTCCGGCGAGGATATTCGCCGCGCGCAGGTAGAGCTTGTGGACTCGCTTGCAGGTGTTGATCGACGGCGGGATCCGCAAATCGACATCCTCGTGGTGCATCAAGTGGAACAGGTTGCGTCCCACCAGATCGACCCAATCAAGGATCTGCGGGTTGAGGCTCCCCACGTCGTTCGACCAGTTGGGGACCGCGTAGCCGGCGTCGCCGAAGACGCCGACGTTGTACCAGAGAACCGCATCGGTGTTGGTGAGGGGCATGGGGGGGAGACCTGGGGGTGGATGATAGCGCAAAAGATCGGGCGGCAACGAGCTACCCACACTGAAATCGGAGAAACGTTTCTTGTGAGCGGTACGGCGCTAGCCGCCGGTCGCCCCGCTCGGTGAGTAACCGACGGCTGAAGAACTCACCGGCGGCTAGCGCCGTACCGCTCACCCCCGTCGAGAGACCAAGCGTCAGCTGCCGTTCAGCTGCTGGCGGATCAACGAGTCGAGGCTGGTGAGCAGTTCGACCGAACCGGGAAACTTGCGGCTGAGTTGTTCACTCGCCCACTGATGGGCTTTGGCGTAGTCGTCGCGTTGGTAAGAAACGAAGTGCGTCTCGGGGACCACCTGCTGCGGCGGTGGCGGCGAATCAACCGCAATCGACCTCGTGCTTGGCTTGGTGTCGTTCCGCGTCGAGCGCCGCCGCCACCACGCCAGGCCCGTCCAAACGGCGAAGCCGAGGGGGCCACCAATGCCGATGGCGGCTAGCAACGCCTCGACGCTTCCGACCCCTCGAAACCGCTTGCTGATTGGAGCGGCGACGTTCACCGTCACTTCGCTCCGTAGCTCGTCGAACCGCTGGTCCCATCGCGAGGCAAGCTGCTGCAGATCACCACGCCGTAGCAGGTCGTCCGGCAAAGCGGGGAGATCGGGTTCGGGCTGATTGGCGATCTGATCGATCCGTCGCTCGATCGACTCACGCCATCGATCGGGCTGCTGCGGTGGTTCCGCCTGCGGCGTGCGTTCAACAGGCTTCAAACTTTGGTTGGCTTGAGGCAACCGGGCGAGGATCCGCCGCAGCGGCGCGCCGCCCATCGCAAAGGTCTCGCCGTCGCGCTGCCCCCAGACGACCGCCACCAAGCGGCCCGCCGTGTCGAAGACCGGACCGCCGCTGTCGCCCGAGCGGACCGAACCCCGCAGGCGGACGCTCGGCTCAGTGGCGCCCGAGGCGGTCGCAAACCCCGTGATCGGCCCTCGCACGCAGCGGAGTTCTCCGGTGGAGCCGAACCCACATGCCGACAGAACAACGCCGGCGGTGATCGCAGCCACTTCGACCGGACGCCCCACCCCGCCAGTCGTCTTTAGCAACGCGAGGTCATGCGAGCGGTCGATCGCCACCAGCTCGGCCGGCAGCGATCGCCCGGCGACTTGCACCTCGGTGCGGCCGGGCCCCTCGAACAGATGCGCACAGGTCAGGACATAGCCGCCGCCCGCAATCGAGGCGACGAGCGTTCCCGATCCGATCGAGTCGCCGCTCGCCTCGTGGTGAAGAATCCTGGCGATCGATTCGTGCGTGCGGGGGCCGGAAGGCGCTGAGCGGGAAGGCCCGACGTAGCAGCCACCGGGGCCGCACTGGGCTACACCAACCGATTCCGGCAGCAAGGCGAGGCAGCCAAGCAAGACGCGGAGCATGCTCTTCACTCCCCCGCGAAGGTAAATTGGTACTGATAGAACGGGCTCCGCGCGAGGTCCGCCGGCTCGGTCAGCCGATCGGCCAAGTAAGGGGCCGGGTCGACGCCTCCCGCGAGCCGGTCCGCCATCGCGCATGCCTGGCTACAGAACGGGGGGCGCCGACTCACGGCCTTGTCTTCCACCTCGGGGGTGACGCACATCCGCACGATCGGCAGATGCAGCAGCGCCGCCTCGATGACCGAGGCGTAGCCGTAGTCGCACCCGGCCAAGTGACGCAGGTAACGGGTCGACGCCGCCGCGTCGTACTCGGGCCAACGCCCACCGGGGTTAGCCCGGAACAGATCGATCTGGCCCGGGCAGCGATCGACTTGGCTGGCGAGCGTCACCGCCCGGCCGCCAAACCATTCCCGCACCTCCAGGCAGAACGGCGTGTCGCCCCACCACGCGAGCTTCGCCGCGTGCGAGTGGACGCCCCGGCCCGCCACCGAGATCAAGCCACGGCGGCGGAACAGCAGCAGATCGCCGTCACGCAGCTGCGACTTCACGTCGGCGAGGCGAACAAGTTTGCGGAATGGGAGCACCGGCGCAGGCCTCCGAGGGAGTGGCGTTTCACGCACCGGCGGGCCGCCTAAAAACGAAAAGAGCCCGCCGCGAAAACCAACTTGGTTCTCGCGGCGGGCTCTTCGTGACGCCTCCGCCAGAGTTCCGTCGTTTGGACAGAGAACTCCGCGGGGCTCGCTAGGACGCCTCGCCTCGTGATGGACGTATTCTACCCGAACGCGCGGCCAATTCCGAGGATGAACTAGAGAGGCAAGCGATTTCGTCTCCCCCTCCCTATCAGGGAGGATCGGTGAGGCGCCAGCCGCGGGTGGCGTCACGGGTGATTCGCCGGCGGCTAGCGCCGACGGTTCACCTTGAATCGCCTTTGGCGATCGGAAGCTTGACGCATCCCACCCTCCCCTAGCCCCTCCCTAGAAAGGGAGGGTGATTCAGCGTGACGCGCTGCGATAGGAGCCCCCTTCGATCGCGCTGAACTTACCCCACACGGGCAGGTGATCCGAGATCTCGAGCACCTGTTCGAGCGTCAGTTGGTAGCCCAGTTCGGAGCGGAGGTCCATCACGCCGCTATCGAGATACTCCACCGTCTGCAGGCTGGGGATCAACAGGTTGTCGTAAAGGCGCGTCCCTCGGGCATTGGTCGCTTGGTTGCGGATCAGCGGCGCGATCCCGGGAATCCGCGCGAGCAATCCGAAGTCGCTCGGCGCGATGCGTCGTTGATACTCGTTGGGCGTGTAGCGCGAGGCGGCGGGCACTTCGGTATTGAGGTCGCCCAGCAAGATCACGTCGTCTTCCACGGCGCCGTCGATCGGCGATCGCTGCACCTGCTGGTAGACGTAGTAAAGGGCGTCGAGCTCTTGAGGGACTTCGTCGGGATCGGTGTGGATGTTGATCAGCGTAAACGTGAATGGCGTGTACGGCGCAACAACTCGGGTGCGGAACAGAGCCGCGTACGGCTCGCGGTGCAGGCGGTCTTGCGGGTCGGGCACGACGGCGCAGAAGTTGGGGTGCACCTCGACCGTCGCCGTGTTGAAGAGGTAGGCGTACTGCTCGGTCGAGTTGGTCCGCCCCAAGCGATCGCTCACCCGGGCGTCGTAAACGCCGGTCGCCGCATTGACGTTGACGTAGTCCCGCAGGAACTTGGGGATGAAGTTGTCGTCTTGGGTGCGGATCTCTTGGATCGCGATGACGTCAAAGCTGCGGACGACCTGGGCGAGCGCCCTCATCACGTACGGCTTCGACGCCTTCTTGTCGCCGAACACCTGGATGTTGAAAGACGCGATGCGGATCGATGGCGGCGCCGAGACCGTCGGCGCCGGCGCGAACAGCGGTGATCCGCTGGTCTGTTGCGACACATAGCCGCCGAAGGTTTGGCCGCCAGGGTTGTTGGTAGGCGTCGCCTGAACTTGCCCCTGCTGAGCCAGCACGGGGCCGACGGCGGCGCCAACCTTCTGGACCGCCTGCTGGACGCTCTGAGGGGAGATCCCCTTCAGCGCAGTCCATCCCCCACCGACGAGGACGGCCAACAGAGCGAGTGAGACAATGCGCTGCACGCCGCCCCTCCTTGGGCCTCGAGCGCTGCGGACGGGCCCCGCCCTGCAGAACGGGGGCACACGACACGGCGCCCCTCCGTGGGGGCCGTGCGGCGTAAGATTAGCGGGACACTGCGGTTTTACCTATGGCGACTCGTCACGGCGTATACTAGCGCTGCTGGCGCCTCTAACCCTTTCGATCGCACCTGTGATGCTCCGCCCAACCGCCGCCGCCCTCTGCCTCGCCGTTTTCACGGCCGCACAACCGGCGCCAGCGGACCAGGTCGAACTTTCTACCGGCGGACGTCTCGACGCCGAAGTTGTTCCCGACGCCGCGTCGAACCGCTCGCAGTTGGCGATCCAGTCCCCCTACGGCCGGATCGTTCTGGACCGCGACCGTGTCGCCCGATCGGTCTCGGAGTCACCTGCCGAGGCGGAGTATCGCCGCCGGGCCCCGAGCGTTTCCGACACGGTCGAAGCGCAATTCGCCCTCGCCAACTGGTGCCGCGATAACGGCGTCGCCGACGGCCTCCGGCGTCACTTGCAGCGGGTCCTCGAGCTCGACCCCGACCACGCCGAGGCCCGGATGCTCCTCGGCTACCAGCAAGTCGACGGCCGCTGGATGACGCGTGACGACGTCTTGGCCGCCCGCGGTCTCGTCCGCTGGGGCGGCGAGTACCGCACGCCGCAAGAGGTCGCCCTGCTCGAGCGGATCGAGCGGCAAGAATCGGAAGCCCTCGCTTGGCGGAAGCAACTAGCCGACTGGCGTTCGGGTCTCGAGAGCGCGGACCGCGACACGGCCCGTGCCGCCGAAGACGCCTTCGACCAACTCGAAGACCCGATGGCGATGCCGGAGCTGCTGAAGCTGTTAGCCGACGAACCGGTTCCCGCCGTGCGGCGCCGGCTGGTAAGAGCGATCGGCCGGATCGCGACGCCCGAGGGGCTCGCCGCGCTGGCGAGCATCGTGATCACGGCGCGCGATCCCGAACTCCGCGCCGAGGCCGTTGATCAACTCGCCGCCGACGGACGCCCCGGACTCGCCCTCCCCTTCGTCGCGGCGCTGCGGGCCGACGACCCGGTGGTGATCAACAACGCCGGCTGGGCGCTAGCGCGGCTCGGGTCGACGGCGACAATTGAACCGCTAATCGACGCCCTCGTGACCGTCCATCGCCGCCAAGTCGGCAACGTCTCGGGCGGCGACGACTACTCGATGACGTTCAGCCCGACCCAGGGGTCGTTCGGGTTTGGCGGCGGGGGTCCGAAGATCGAGCAGCGGACCTCTCGCAACACGCAAGTCCTTGAGACGCTGGTTCACTTGACCGGTGTCAACTTTCTTTACGATCAAGACAAATGGCGGGCGTGGCTCGCCAGTCGCCAAGTAGCGGAACGCGTCAACCTCCGCCGTGACCCGTAGACGCCCTGCCCCGTAAACGCCCTGCCCCGTAAACGGAGCCCCGCATGGACGCCCCCAAGAAACCGACCGTCGCCGTCATCGGCGCCAGCGCCGACCGCACCAAGTTCGGCAATCGCTCGCTCCGCGCCCACGCCGGTTGCGGCTACGAGGTGTTCGCGGTGAATCCAAAGGGGGGCGAAATCGAGGGCCTGCCGGTCTACGCCTCGATCGCTGAGGTCCCGGCGTCACCGCTCGATCGCGTCACGATGTACGTGCCGCCCGCCGTCGGCCTGACGTTGCTCGACGCAATCGCCGCCAAGGGCTGTGGCGAGCTGTGGCTCAACCCCGGGACCGAGTCGCCCGAGATGATCGCCCGCGCCGAAGCGCTAGGGCTCAACCCAATCGTAGCGTGCAGCCTCATCGACTGCGCGAGCCGCGGGGCGTAGGGTCCGCTGTGCGGACCGGGGTTGGAGGCCGGCAGGACCGTCAGGGTTTGCCTTTTTAGTCACCGGCGGTGGCGAAACTCCATGCCGCCCTCCGCGGTCCGCACAGCGGACCCTACTCGCCGCCGTCGATCTTTGCGATCGACGGCGGCGTTTCGGTCCGTCCCCAGTCGGGCGAGTAGGTCCCTTTCTCGACCCAGCGATGGAACGTTGTCCATCGCCATTCGCCCGGCGCGGCTGCGTACCCGTGCTTCACGGGGTTGTAGTGGATGTAGGCGACGTACGCTTCGAGTTCGGTCTCGCCTTCGACGAGATGCTCCCAGAAACGTCGCTGCCAAATACCGCGACGCCGGTTCTCTTGGCGTGATTGGCTGACAGGTTGCTCGGCGCCGCCGGCCTTAAGGTGCCGCTTGGTGAACTCCTTCTTGATCCACGCCCACCGCTTTGAGTAGTCGCTGTCGCCGGCGGGCAGAGTCCATATCGCGTGGAAATGATCGGGAAGGAGGACCGACGCAACCGTCTCAAAAGGCCAGCGCTCACGCGCTTCTCGCATCACCACGCCCAACAACGTCGCTTGAGCGTCCGACGCAAAGATCGGGTGATTGGCCTCAGTCTTAACCGTGAAAAAGTAGGTTCCGCCCTCAACAAAACACCGACGGTAGTTCGGCATCGTAGGGTCCGCTGCCCGGACCGTGGTTGGAGGTCAGAAGCAGCAGGGTCACCGTCCGCTTATCGTAATCACCACCGCTGGCGGTGGTGAAACGCCATGCACTACGGTCCGCAAATCTGACCCTACGCCGCGGCGGGGGTTTCCCATCGGCTCGGCGCGACGACGGTGCCGGCGACGTGGTCCTCGAGGTTTGGGCGGAAGACTGTCAGCAGCAGGAGCGGCAGGTACCACGCCAAGGCGAGGCCGCCGCTGTGGGCGTGCCAGAACTGCACGCCGAGCATCAGCGCCGCGGTGCCGCTTAGCAATGTGGCGAGGTTCTTCTGCGCCGGCCAGAGGGCGAAGCTGAAGCTCAAGCCGATGAAGCCCAGCAGGATCGGCACCCGGTACCAGCCGTTCCAGAAGGCCCAGACGCCGCTGAGCTCGTCCATCGCCGGCAGCCGGAGGCCGAACATCTGCTTCAAGCGGTCGAAGAACATGGCCGCGTCGGTCGACGTGAAGATGAGCGTCGCCACCAGGACGCCGAGCGTCAGCAGCACGCCGGTCGTGAACCGCCCCACCCCGCGACGCCAGTAGAACGCCGTCCATAGCGGCAGCAGGGCGAAGGGGTAGTAGATCGCCCCGCAAGCGAGGCCGAGCAGCGATCCCGCGATGGCGGGCCGGCGGTAGAAGTACGCGGTCCAGACCAGCAGCGCCGCCGGCAGGGCGTGCGTCACGTTGCCGGTCCAGAGCGCCGTGTACGGCAGCAGCAAGTAGAGGGTCGCCGCTGCGAGGCCGAGTTGGAGGTTGCCGAAATGGTCCTTCGCGATCATCAGCATGCCGAGGATGATCATCACCTGGCAAAAGATCGCCATCAGCTGGGCGGTCAAGACGTTCCGCTGGGTGTCGTCGAAGGCAGCGGCCTCGGCCCGGTCTCCGTCGACGGGCGCCTCGTCGGCGACCAGCGCCCGCGTCGAGACGTGCGGCAGCATCAGCAGCAGCGTGAAACCGGGGCCGTGGGTGCTGAGTGTGTTGTGTTCGACTTCCGACGCCTCGCGCTGGCTGAGGTGCTCGGCGCGCTGCACGGCGATCAAGTCGGAGGGGTCGGGCTTTCCGGTCATCACGTTCGCGGCGAGAAACGCCATCAGCGAAATGCCGAGGAAGCTGAGCCCCCCGCCGGTCATGTTGGGCTCGAGCAGCGGCCGTCGGACCATCGAGGCGTCGTACAGCATCCGCACCAGCAGCATGCCGTTGACGGCCAGCAGCCATAGGTACCCGATCCGCTCGACGGAGCTGTCGGCCTGGCCCCGCAGGGCTTGCTCGATGCAGATCAGGCCCGGCGCCAAGAGCACGACCAGCAGTAGGTCGAGATTGCGCATGCAAAAGATGCGGTTGAACTTAAAGAACAACGCGATCGTCAGCAGCGAAGAGAGGTAAGCCCAGGAGTTGGGATTAACTCGCTCGTAATGGAAGAGCAGTTCGCTCATCTTCCGCCCAAGGGAGGACGTGGTCGCCGCCGGGATACGGCCCTGCGGCGTTCGGTCGCCTCACCAAGCTAAGCGACGCGGCCCGCGTTGCAAGGTCTGCCGCCAACTAGGTTTGCGGCGGGCGATTCTCTCATTCTAACGCATCGCGCGCCGCTTGGGCCCAGGGGCTCTCCGGGGCGATCTCGAGAAAACGCCGCCAATGCGGCGCCGCGGCGGCAAAGTCGCCCTGACGTTGGTGGATTCGGGCGAGGTGGTAGTGGGCGTCGGCATAGCCATCGTGCTGCTCGATCGCCCCCATGACGGCTGCGGCGGCGAGCTCGTGGTCGCCCAGGTCGCTGAGGACACAGCCCAAGTTGACCCGGGCCTCGAGGTGGTCGGGGTCCAGTTCGAGAACGGCGTAGTACCGCTCGCGCGCCGCAACCGGCTGTCCGTCCGCGTAGAGCCATTCGGCCAGGACAAAATGGTCGTCGGAGGTGGGTGGCGACTCGAGCATCGCGAGCCGCCAGGCGGCGATCGCCCCGACGAGGTCGCCCTCGTCGCTCCGCCGCCAAGCCATGTCGCGACGGCTGGCCGGAGCCCCGTCGAGCGGATCGGGCATCCGCAAGACGACTGGCGCCGGCTCGGCGTCGTGGTCGGGATCGGAGTCGCGATCGGAATCGGCCTCGAAGTCGAGCCGCCGCTGCCCGGTCGTTTCCCGTAGCGCCTCGTCGGTGCGGAGCAGAAGCTCGCCATCCGTCACGACCAACGACAAGTCGCTAAGCGGCCGCGGAACGTCCGGAAAGGCCGCGGCCAGCCGGTCGGCGAGGCGGTCGATCTCTGCGAGGGTGCTGCCCTGGTCGAGCAAGTCCGCGAGGAGTTGGGCGATGCGAGCCTCCTCGAAGTCGAAGTAGGCCAGTCGCTGCACCCAACACGCAGGCTGGATCAAGCCTCGCCGCGCCCAGCGACGCACGGCGCCAACCGGCGCCGCCACCAAGTCGGCGAGCATGGCCGGCGAGTAAAGCCGCCGCACGCCGCGGCCATCTTCGACGAGGCCAAGCCGGCGCCAGAGTTCGGTCTCGGCGATGCACTCGACGCCGGCCGCCTTGGCGAAAGCGGCCGCCGTAGAGCGATCCGAGGGCGAGGCGTCCTCCCCGACGACGATCAAATCGGGGTGGTCGTCGTCGATGGCGCCGCCACGCCGCTGGACCGCGGCGGCGGTCTCGCGGCGGGAGACACTAGCGAATCGGCCTACCAGACGCACACGGCGGCCAGTGAGGGCGTCAGTCGGCGGATCGACAGCTTCGGTCGGCAACGGGATGGCTCGCAGCGGCTAAGGAAAGTCAGCCGCGAGTCTTCCCGGTGTCGGCCTCCGCGTCAACACGCTCGGTCGTCGCAGGAGCCTAGCTGCAAACGTCGCAGGTCGGCGCCTCGATGGGTCGGCGGACCATGACGGTCTTCGGGACCCGGTAGGTGTAGGTGACCGGCTCCATACGAGTGACCGTCTTAGGAACCTGGACGCTCTCGGTCTTATCGACCAACCGACAGACGCGGATCTCCACGGGCTCGACCCGCTTCTCGGCGACCATCTTGCAGGTCGTCACGGGGACGCGGCGGACCTTTTGTTCGGTCACCATCCGGCAAACTTGCACCGGCACCTTCCGCTCGACACGCTCGACAACCTGCCGGCAAGTCTCCACCGGCACGCGCCGCGTCTTCTGCTCGGTCACCATGCGGCAGACCTGCACCGGGACGCGACGGGATTGTTGCTCCGTCACCATCCGAGTGACTTGGGTCGGAACTTGCTCGACGACTTGCTGGGGTACGTAGCTCGTCACCGGTGTTTGAACCGCCACAAGGTTCGGCTTCCAGACACGCTGGACTTGCTGGACCGGGGGCTTCTCGGTGCTCACCCAAGCCAAGCCAGGGCGGATCGTCTGGATCTGCCCCGTCAGCGGGTCGATCGTCTGCTGACGCGACATCCAACTCAGGTGCGGCCACGACTTCGAGCCGGGCGTGACGGCGACTTGATCGACATACCCGCCCTGATCGATGACCTGCGACTGATAGGAAGTCACCGGCCGCATCACCGTCTGGTAGCGCGGCTGCATCACGGTCTCGCAGACCGGGCGTTGAACGTTGTAGTGTTCGACTCGTTCGCGGGTCTCGTAAACGGGCCGCTGGACGGTGTAGCACTCGTCGCGGTAAGAGGTCTCGACGATGTTCCGCACGCGGTCGTAGCTGGCGTCGCGGTAGCGCGTCTCGTAGACGGGCCGTTGGACGCAGTACCGCTCTTCGCGGACGCTGGTTTCGGTAACGGGACGCATCACCGTGTAATGACGCTCTAATTTACGGGTCTCATAGACGGGGACCTGCCGCGTCACCTCGCACTGCTGGTAGACCGTCTCGGTGACGGGGCGGTAGCAGGTGGCTTGCCGCTCTTCGTAAATGGTCTGGCACTCCATGCGGTAAGCCGGCGCGCAGGAATCGCAGGCGCCGATTTCCTGGCCGCCAACGGCGGTCGGGGAAACAACGAAAAGCAAGGCCAAGCTCAGGCGGAAAGTCTTCATCACCGTACCGATAAGCAAATCGCCCTGAAGCCGACGCGACCATTCGCGCGTACCCCGGCTCCATGGCTCATAGAGAGTCTGTGGCGCCAAACCGTGGGCGGCAAATCAATTTCCCTCGTTAGAACCGCTAGCGGAGCGGATTTTCTCACCCTCGTGATTGGTTGAATCGCTCGGGCAAGCTAGGGGGCCCAACCGACAGCACAAGACACCTTGGCCCGGCCGCCCTACACTCACCCCAGTCCGCGCAACCCGCACCACCCGCCCCTCCCCCGCCCCTTCCTCGCATTGGCCCATGCGTCTGTTCGACGTCACGATGCCGACGCCCGCCGAGAACCTCGCCCTCGACGAGGCGCTGTTGTTCGACGCCTCGGGCGAAGAGGCGCTGCGTCTGTGGGAGTCGCCCACCTGGATGGTCGTGCTCGGTCGTTCGTCCCGCCACGCCGAAGAGGCCCACGCCGAGGCGTGTCGTGACGCCGGGGTCCCGATTCTCCGCCGCGTAAGTGGCGGGGCGACGATCCTCACCGGTCCGGGTTGCTTGATGTACGCGGTCGTTCTCGACCTGACAAAGCGGCCCGAACTGCTCGACCTCACCAAGGCCCACCGCTTCGTCCTCGGCCAGATGGTGGAGGCCCTCCGGCCGCTCGACGCGTCGGTGTCGATCGCCGGCACGAGCGATCTCGCCGTCAAACGCCCCGACGGGCTCCGCAAGTTCTCGGGCAACAGCGTCCGCCGGGTCCGCAGCCGGTTGCTCTACCACGGCACCCTGCTGTACGACTTCGATCTGCCGCGGGTCGGACGGCTGTTACGGACCCCGCCGCGACAGCCCGACTATCGAGAGCGCCGTGGCCACGAGGCGTTCCTCACGAACCTCGCTGTCGAACGATCCGCGCTGGTTGAAGAGGTCGGGACCGGTTGGTCGGCGAGCCCCGCCACGCTCACAACGGAAGTGGTCGAAGCGGCCAACGGCCTCGTTGCTGACAAGTACGCCCAGCCCGGTTGGAATGAGCTCCGCTGATGCACCGCGAACCGCTGCGACAACTCCTGCAGGCCTACCGATCGGCGAATCCTTCGGAAGCCCCGGTGGCGGATCGGATCCTCCGGCTGGTTGACGAGCACGCCGACTGTTTCGAGCGGACCTGCCGGCCGGGGCATCTGACCGGCTCGGCGTGGGTCGTCTCTTGCGACGGCCAGCGGCACCTCCTCCTGCTGCACCGCAAGCTCGGCAAGTGGCTGCAGCCGGGCGGCCACGCCGACGGCGATGCCGATTTGCGGTCGGTCGCGTTCCGCGAGGCGGAGGAGGAGACGGGTCTCCAATCGCTCCGCGTCGTGACCGACGCCGCGGGGGTCGAAGTGCTCGATATCGACGTCCACGTCATCCCCGCCCGGTACGACGCGGAGGGCAATCTGATTGATGACGCCCACGAGCACCACGACATCCGCTTCCTGCTCCAAGCGGTCGGCGACGACGCTGTGAGCCTCAGCGACGAGTCCCACGCGCTCGCTTGGTATACGCCCAACGATCTCCGTAAGCTCACTCAAGAGGAAAGTGTCCTTCGACTCCTAGAGAAGGCTGAAGAGCGGCTTAAACGCTGAACCGGGGCGAATCGCTGTTGCTATAGCATCAGCGGCTGGAAACACTACACCTATGAAAAACTCGTCAACGTCCGGCCCGAGGCAATTCCCTAGCGATTGGATTGCCGCTCTACGGACCGACTTTCCGGCTTCGATCATTGTTTTCCTGGTCGCCCTGCCGCTCTGCATGGGCATCGCCACCGCCTCGGGGGCTCCACCGGTCGCGGGGCTCATCACCGGCATCATCGGCGGACTGCTCGTCGGCGCCATCGCCGGCTCGCCGCTGCAAGTGAGTGGCCCGGCAGCGGGGCTCTTCGTCGTCGTCTCGGAAGTGATCGCCGAGCTCGGCATCGCCGCCCTCGGCATTGTCGTCCTCGCCGCGGGGGCGATCCAGATCGTTGCGGGACTCGCCAAGCTCGGCGGCTATTTCCGCGCCGTCTCGCCAGCCGTTATCCAAGGGATGCTCAGCGGCATCGGGGTGTTGATCCTCGCCAGCCAGTTCCACGTGATGGTCGATGACCACGACGCGGCCCGTGAATGGCTCGACGCCGGGTGGGAGAAAGGGATCGCCAACTTGCTGACGATCCCGCAGTCGCTGTGGCTCGGTCTCGTGCCGCTAGACGGATCGCCCCATCACCTGGCGGCGGCGGTTGGCGTCGCCACGATCCTCGTGCTCTCCTTCTGGAAGTACGTCCCTTTCGAGTCGCTGCGGCTTGTCCCGGGACCGGTCGTCGCGGTGACCCTCGCCGCGGCGATCACCAAGACGATGGGCTGGGACATCACGCACGTGGTGGTTCCCGACAACCTGCTCGACGGCGTCCTGCTGCCGACTCGTGAGATGCTCAGCACTCTCGACTGGCGGGCGGCCGGCCTGGCGGCCGTGACCATGGCCCTCATCGCCAGCGCTGAAACCATGCTCTGCTGCGCCGCGGTCGATCAGATGCAGTCGCATACGCGCACCGACTACAACCGCGAACTGCTCGCCCAAGGGATCGGCAACGTCACGTGCGGCGTCCTCGGCGCCTTGCCGATGACGGGCGTCATTGTCCGCAGCTCGGCCAACGTCGATGCCGGCGGCCGAACGCGTCTGTCGGCCTGGCTGCACGGTCTGTGGCTGCTGGTCTTCGTAACGGTGCTCCCCTGGCTGCTCAACTACATCCCGATGGCGAGCCTCGCGGCAGTGCTTGTCTACATCGGCTGGAAGCTTATCAACCCGCGGGCGATCCGCAGCCTGTGGCGCGTCAGCCATCCCGAAGGGGTGATCAGCGTCATCACGCTGCTGTTGGTGGTCGGCGTCGATCTGCTGACGGGCGTCGTTGTCGGCATCGCCTGCACCGCGGCCTGGCTGCTGTGGACCTTCGCCCGGATCGACATCCAGACCGAAGAGATCCCGGGCGAGAACCGCACCAACCTCAAGCTCCGCGGCGCGGCGACCTTCTTGGCGGTCCCGCGGCTGGCCGAGGCGCTCGACCGCGTCTCGCCGACGACGGAGCTGCATGTGCCCCTCGACCGGCTCAGCTACGTCGACCACTCGTGCCTTGAGATGCTGGTGAATTGGGAGAAGCAACACGCGGCCAAGGGGGGCAAGCTGGTCATGGACTGGGACAGCCTCGCCACAACGTTCCGTCGGTCGGGCATGACGAGCCCCCACGCCCCCAGTAAGAAACGCATTAAGCGGATCGACTGGCTCCGCCGCCGTCTGAACAAGAACCTCAAGGCGCAGGTGCTGACCCAGTTGCTAGACAACAACCGGGAGTGGGCCCGCCAAATCGCCGAGGACGACCCGGCCTTCTTTAGCGAGTTGGCGCAGCAGCAGACCCCCGAGTACCTCTGGATCGGCTGCTCCGACAGCCGCGTGCCGGCGAACCAGATCGTCGGGCTCGACCCCGGCTCGGTCTTCGTTCACCGCAACATTGCGAACGTGGTGGTGCATACCGACATCAACTGCCTATCGGTGATCGAGTACGCGGTGAAGGTGCTGCAGGTGCGGCACATCATCGTCTGCGGCCACTACAAGTGCGGCGGCGTCGCGGCGGCGCTGGGGGACCAACCGGTCGGCGTCATCGACAACTGGCTCCGCCACATCCGCGACACCCGGCAGAAATATCTCGACGAATTGATGTCGCTCCCGACACAACCCGAACGCGTCAACCGACTCTGCGAACTCAACGTGCTGGAACAGGTGAAGAACGTCTGCCACACGTCGATCGTCCAGGAGGCGTGGCGTAACGAGCAGCCGCTGTGTATCCACGGCTGGATTTACAGTTTGGAAGACGGCCTGATACGCGACTTGGGCGTCAGCATCAGCGGCCCGACCGAACTCGACGAGGCGTACCGGCTGGAAGGCGAAGCGGTCGTCTAGTTAATGACGGACGCCAATCCATCGCGCCACGCCGCCAGTTTTTCATGGAACGTGCGCCCCGCATGAGCCGGGCTTGTTGATGGCAGCCTGACGAACCGCAGCCGCGCGGTCGTCGCCACGTCGAGCATCGGCGTCACGCGCCGCCGGAACGCCGTCTCCGCCTTCTGTCCGTTGAACGCGACGAGGCGTAGCGCCGGTTGATCCGCGAAGAAGGGGGCGAAGTCGTTCGCGATTTCCGACTCACGCTCGATCGCCGTGTCGAGGCTCCCCTCGCGCCGGCACGATTGCAGGACATCCCACACCGCAACGCCCGCCGTGATCAGGCGCTTGCGCCGCGCTTCGTAGGGGAGCTCAGGCCCGGCGCCGAACAACTCGCCCATGATCGGCCAGAAGGCGTTCCGCGGGTGGGCGTAGTACGCCCCCGCCGTCAGCGAAGCGACGCCAGGCATCGACCCCAACACGAGGAGCCGCGCCCGGGCGTCGGCGATCGGCGGAAAGCTTCTGGCGAGCATCCAATGATTAACCGCCAAGACGCTAAGAGCGCCAAGCAGGTTGTTTGGACGAGATCAACAAGATTGACGGGATGAGCTTTGCCTTTCTTTTCCTGTCGATCCCGTAAATCCTGTCTAGCATTCTCTTTCTGGCGGTCCTTGGCGCTCTTGCCGTCTTGGCGGTTTCCCACGGACCAACAAACCCGATAAACTACCCCGCTTGACCCGTCGACCGTCGCACAACGGCCCTGCCGAGACCCACGCCATGAGCACCCTGCCCGCCTTCGGCGCCAAGAAGATCCGCCGCGAAGACCTCCCTGAGGGGGGCAACCTCTGCGAGCACTGCACGGCCAAGTGCTGCCACTACATCGCCGTGCCGTACGAGACGCCGACCGAAGCGGCCGACATGGAGTTCATCCGCTGGATCGTGCTCCACCACAACTCGACCTTCTTCAAGGAAGACCAGGACTGGTACCTGCTGGTCCACACGGTCTGCGAAAAGCTCGGCGACGACTATCGTTGCGGCGTCTACGAGACCCGCCCGCAGATCTGCCGCGACTACACGTTCGACAACTGCGAGTACGACGAGGACTGGACGTACGATTTCTACTTAGAAACGCACGAGCAGGTCTGGGAGTTCACCGAGGCTAACTTCCAAGAGAAGGGCCAGAGCATCCGCTCCCGCCGGCCGAACCCGCTCGCCGTCCTCGCCTAGGCCCTTTTGAGCCGCGCCCGTCAGGAAGCGGAGTCAATGAAGGGGGATGGGGGGGGATGAATGGAGAGAGTGGGATCGCAAGCGGACGGGTAAACCTTGCGAGCACGTCAGCCTTTCTTTTCGTAGAACGCGTTCTCTCCATCCCTTTATCGTTGGTCAGCAACCGCTCTGCGGTTGCCCGTCGAATAATCAACTTCCTCGCGATTCGCTCACGGCGACAAGGCAGTCGATCCCTCAAGCTCACTCCCCCGCCCGCTTGCGATCCCCCTCTCTCCATTCATCCCCACCTCTCCCTTCCTAACGTCACCACCGTGTCGAAGCCCCAACATATCGAGCCGCGTACTCTCAAGGGCTTCCGCGACTATCCGCCCGAGGTGATGATCCCGCGCGAGCGGCTCATGGAGACGGCGCGAAGAGTCTATCGATCGTACGGCTACGCGCCGATCGATACGCCGGCGCTGGAGTACCTGGAGATCCTCACCGGCAAGGGCTCCGACGAGACCGACAAGCAACTCTATCGGTTCAAGGACCACGGCGGCCGCGACGTCGGGCTGCGGTTCGACCTGACGGTGCCGCTCGCCCGCTTCGCGGCTCAGTACGCTCAGCAGCTGGGGCTGCCGTTCAAGCGTTATCATATCGCCCCGGTGTGGCGCGGCGAGAACACCCAGCGGGGCCGCTACCGTGAGTTCGTGCAGTGCGACTTCGACACGGTCGGCGTGACGGGCGTCGCGTCGGATATCGAGATGGTGCTCGTCATCCACGACCTCTTGCTGGCCGTTGGCTTCGAGCGGTTCACCATCCGCGTCAACCACCGCGGCGTCCTCAACGGCCTACTGGAGACGCTCGGCTTGTCGGACCGTTCGACCGAGGTGCTCCGCGCGCTCGACAAGCTCACGAAGATGGGCGCCGACAAGGTTCGCGCCGAGCTCGCCTCGACGGCCGGCGCCAGCGACGAGCAGGCGGGCAAACTCCTCGAGTTCGCCGCCGTCACCGGATCGGCCGACGAGGTGCTGACGGCGATCGCCCCCCTGGTCGCCGGCAGTGAACGGGGCGAGGCGAGCGTCGGGCGGCTCCGCGAAGTGCTGGCCGGCGTCGGCGCCGCGGGGGCGTCGCTCGACCGCGTCCGCATCGACCCGTCGATCGCCCGCGGGCTCGACTATTACACGGGGCTGGTGCTCGAAACGACGCTCGACGACCTGCCCGAGATCGGCAGCGTCGCCAGCGGCGGCCGCTACGACGACCTGGCCGGCCTCTACACCAAACAGGCGCTGCCGGGCATCGGCGCGTCGCTCGGCGTCGATCGCCTGTTGGCGGCCATGGAGGAACTCGGCCTCGTGGGCGACTCCAAGACCCCCGCCGACGCGCTGGTGGTTTACTTCGCCGAGGACCGCCTAGGCGACTACCTCAAGCTCGCCGCAAGTCTTCGCGCCGCGGGCGTCGGCGCCGAGCTCTACCCCGAGGCCAAGAAAGTCGGGGCGCAGCTCAAGTACGCCGACAAGAAAGGGTTTCGATTGGCGGTGATCGCCGGCCCCGACGAGTTTGAGCGCGGCGAGTGCCAGATCAAAGTGCTCGCCACCGGCGAAAGCGTCACGGTGTCGCTAGCCGAAGCCCCCGCCGCCGCCCAGCGGCTCCTCTAGTAGTCTCGCGCAGAGACGCAGAGACGCTGAGACGCTGAGACGCTGAGACGCTGAGACGCTGAGACGCAAAGGTTTGAAGCACAACGCTTTGCGCCTTCGCGCCTTTGCGTGAAACAAGCTCTTGCGAACTGAATTCACGCAAAGGCGCGAAGGCGAAAAGTGTTTTTGTTCTCAGTTTTCTCTGCGTCTCAGCGTCTCTGCGCGAGTCTTCCCCATTAAACTTCGAGAGTTCCCCCGTGCCTCCGTGGTGAGCACCCGAATGGCCAAGCGACACAACCCTTACGAAGCCGCCTTCGAGGACTATCTCCGCTCGCGCGGGATCGCCTACGTGGCGGTCGATGAACGCCGGCGGGCGGTCGAGGCGATCGGGTCGCTCAAGAGCGTCGACTTTATCGTGTCGCCACGCTCCGGGTCGCTCACCGACGAGGGCCTGCTGCCGCCGGCGCGGTGGCTCGTCGACGTGAAGGGGCGACGGTTCCCGTCGGGTCGCCAGTACTGGCGCAACTGGACGACCGACGAAGAGCTGGCGTCGCTCGAACGGTGGGGCGACCGCTTCGGCCCCGGGTTCCTGGGGGTGCTGGTCTTCGCTTACGAGCTGTGCGGCGACCGGTCGCCCGTCCCCGCCCACGAGGTCCACTACTGGCGTGACCGGCCGTACGCCTTCGTCGCCGTGCCGGCGGACGCCTACCGGGCGATCAGCCGGCCGTTGTCGCCCAAATGGGGGACCGTCTCGGCGCCGACGGCCGATTTCCGCCGGCTGGCGCGGCCCGTCTCGCTGGCGCTCGGGGCCGACGAACCGGCGATCGCCTGAGGCCCGGCGTTTCCCACCCGGCCGGCGGGCGATTATCCTAGGGGGCTACGCTCCGCCCCGCCTCCCCTTGCGACCGCTATGCCGTCACTGCTCGCCCTCGTCGCCCCGGTCTCGTGGGCCGTCATACTTCTCAGCGTGGTCCTCGGCCTCGTCGTGGCCCTGCGGCCCGCTAAGCGGGAAGACAAGGTCAAGAAGCCGAAGGCCCCGTGAGACCCAAGGCCCCTGAGCCGCGGTTGAGCGACGGGCTACCCCGTCATCCGCCCAGCTGGGCTACGCGGCCATCCGAACCGACGTAACAGCGGCGTAGGCGTTCACCGCGTCGATGACGCGGTCTTGCTCTTCGGCGGTCAGCTCCGGGAACACCGGCAGCGAGAGGACCTCTTCGGCGGCCCGCTCGGTGTGCGGCAGGTCGCCCCGCTGATAACCCAAGTCGGCGAAACAGTTCTGCAGGTGCAGGGGCACCGGGTAGTAGATCGCCGCGCCGATCTTCCGCTCCGATAGCCAGCTCTGCAGCGCGTCGCGACGCCCCTCGGCTACGCGGACCGTGTACTGGTTCCAGACGCTCGAGCAGCCCGGCGCCTCGACCGGCGTGGTGACCACCGCGCCCGCAGCGCCGTTGTCGAAAGCCTCGTTGTAACGGGCCGCGTGGCGGCCGCGAGCGGCGGCGTAGCCGGCGAGCCGCTTTAACTTCACGCCGAGGGCGGCCGCCTGGATCGTATCGAGCCGGCTGTTGAGGCCCACCATGTGATGGTAGTAGCGGGGCTCCTGCCCGTGGTCGCAGAGGATCCGCATCCGGCTGGCCAGCTCGGCGTCGTCGGTGGTGATCATGCCGCCATCGCCCATCCCGCCGAGGTTCTTGGTGGGATAGAAGCTGATGCAGCCGATGCTCCCCAGCGAACCGATCGGCCGGCCGTGGTAGTCGGCCCCAATCGCCTGGGCGGCGTCTTCGATCACCGGCAACCCGTGCTCGGCCGCGAGGGCGTTGATCGCGTCCATGTCGGCCGCCTGGCCGAACAGGTGGACCGGCAGGATCGCCTTGGTCGCCGGCGTGATGCGGCGGGCGATGTCGGCCGGGTCGATGTTGAACGTGTCGGGCAGGATGTCGGCAAACACGGGCGTCGCGCCGAGCCGCGACACGCAGCCCGCCGTGGCGAAGAACGTGAAGCTCGGCAGGATCACCTCGTCGCCAGGCCCCACCCCGTGGGCCATCAGGGCCACCAGAATGGCGTCCGTTCCCGACGCACAGCCGACGGCGTGGCCGACGCCACAGAGACGGGCGACCTCGGCCTCGAGGTCGCGGACCGCCGGCCCTTTGAGGAACGCCCCGGTGTCGACCACCTCGGTGATCGCCGCGAGGATTTCGTCCCGGAGGGGCTCGTTCTGACGGTTGATGTCGAGCAGCGGGACCGGGACAGGCTCGGCGCCAGCAGTCGAGAGAGAAACGACGGGGGCTGTGTTCGACATTCGGAGATCTTCCCTGATCGGAACGTGATGTTCGCTTGTGGGGGCCCCTGGCGTCCTGCCGGGGGGGTCAATTGGCGGAAGTTAGAAAACTTACGCCGTACGCGTCAACGGCGACGCCCACACCGGCGGGCGACAACCGCTAAGATTTCCATCGGCGCCCGGCGACCCGCCTAGCCAGCCTGTCCGACGCGACGCGGCGATTCGCCGCCCTGCTGGCGCCGCTGGCGCCCCTCGCTCGTAGGAATTGGACTTCGCCCGCAGGACAAAAGGCCCGCAGGACAGAAGGAAGTTGAACCACCACGGAACGAAGGAACGAAGTTCAGAATCGCCGCTCCGTTTTCCTTCCTCGTCCCTTCGTTCCTTGGTTGCTTTGTGGTTCCCTCCACAGCGCCACAGCTCGACGCGGCTATCAAAAACAAAAGCCGCCGCCGGCACATGCCGGCGGCGGCTCCATCGATTCGGTTTTCAGCGGGGCAAAGCTCAGCCGAGGCGCGAACGCATCGAGACGGCGCCAACCGAGGCGAGGCTCAGCAGGGCGAGCACAGCCGTGCCCGGCTCGGGGATGGCCTCGCTGGAAATGACCAAGTTGTCGACAACGACCGTCTCGTTGTTCGACGAATCCGACTGACGCAGAGCGAACAGATCGAGGGAAGCCTCCGGCGTCGATGGGTTGCCCGAGATGGTGTCACCACCAACCGTGAGCGAACCGGTGCCGGTCGAGAAGTCGTACGAGAGCGCCAACGACAGGGTGTCGCCGAAGTTGTAATCGACGGGCATGGTGGCTTCCGCGGTGCTCGTGGTCGAAGAGATGCCGAGCGAGAAGTCACCACCGAACTGTCCCGGGACGACGTCCACGCGCGAGACAAAATTGAACGACCCGGTCGGGAAGAAGTGAGCGAAGTACTCGGAGTCGGAGCCGGAAATCACCGAGTCGTCGCTGACAACGATGTCAAACGTCGCGGTGAGAATCCCCGAGCTCTGAGGGGCGAACGCCAGGTTCGCGTCTTCCGAGGGGGCGCCGTGCTCAACAACGGCCTGGCCGCCCGAAACGAGCAGGTCACCGACGGTGCCGCTGTGGTTGGCCCAGCCACCGTTGCCGACGAGGCTGCCATCGGGGTAGCTGAAATCGTCCGAAGCGAGGATCGCGGCGGAAGCCGCGGCGGGCGCCAAAGCGGCGCAGAGAGCAATCAGGATGCGCATCTTCATTAGCCTTCTCAGGTGGGGAGAGATGATCAGAACCTCGTTGAGGCGGGTCCTGATCGGGGGGAATCTACGGTGGGACAACTCGTGTGCGCGGCGGGACAAGCCACCACGTTCCCCTGACGGTACTCGAATGAGCGTCGGCCGCAAGGTTTTTCCGCTTAATTAACCCAATCTGCGCAATCGAAAGCCAATCTACCTCGTTCGGACCTACCCCCCGCCAGGGTTAGTAAAAACACCCCGCGGCGCCGGGGTAACGGGCGCCGCGGGGTGGCGTGGGTTCCAAAAGCTGCCGGCGGACGTCGAACGCCCTAAGCTTCATGCGACCGGCAGGTAGAAATCGGTCAGCTGTCTGCAATCAGCGTTCAGCTCGTCAAAGGCTGACCGCTGAAAGCTGACCGCTGACCGCTCTGAATCAGCTGCAGCCCATCGACGCGCCGCAGTTGTGGCACAGGTAGCAGTTGCCGTTGCGGACCGTGATCGAGCCGCAGTTGTCGCACGCCGGGGCGTCGACCTGGAAGCCGGCGAACTGGTCGTTGCGCGAGCCCTCGGCGAGGACCACACCGGCCCGTTCGAGGACCTTGGCGCTGTAAACCGGCTTCGTGCTGCTCCCGTTGGAGCCGCCCGTGCTGTGGCCGTTCACCGCCACCGCGTTGGCTCCGTGCCCCTCCGTCCGCCCGTCGGCCTTCTTGGCGACGGGCTTGGTCTCGCCGGGCTCATCCGAGGGTGGCGAGGCAGAGCCGCCCGAAGGCGCCGACGAGCCGGCGTCCATCGTGTAGCCCATCGACGCTTCCTTGAAGCCGGGCAAGAACGTGATCCCCAGCCAGCGGAAGATGTAGTCGATCAGGCTCTTGGCGATGCGGATGTCCGGGTTCTTGGTGTGCCCCTGCGGCTCGAACCGCATGTGGCTGAACTTGCGGACGTAGTCCTCGAGCGGCACGCCGTACTGGAGGCTCATCGAGACCGACGTGCCGAAGGCGTCCATCAAGCCGCCGATCGTGCTCCCTTCTTTGGCCATGGTGATGAACAGCTCGCCGGGGCGGCCGTCCTCGAACATGCCGACGGTGATGTAACCCTCGTGTCCCGCGACGCTGAACTTGTGCGTCTTCGAATCGCGGGTGTCGGGCAGCCGTTCACGACGGGGCTTGGAAACCGCGGCCTTGGCGGCTTCTTCGGCCCGCGCCTCCTTGCCTTGCTTCTGCGTGTTGAGCGGCTGGCTGTCCTTCGAACCGTCGCGGTAGATGGCGAGGGCCTTGAGGCCGAGCTTCCAGCCGTCGTAGTACGCCTCGGCGATCTCCTCGGGCGTCGTGTTCCGCGGCATGTTGACCGTCTTGCTGATCGCGCCCGACAAGAACGGCTGAGCGGCGGACATCATCGTGATGTGGGCCCGCCACGGGATGCTCCGCGTGCCGCCGGCCGGCGTGAACGCACAGTCGAAGACCGGCAGGTGCTCGGGACGCAGGTCGGTCGCCCCCTCGATCGTGTCCTCGCGATCGATGTGCGCGAGAATCGACTCGATCTCGTGCCGTTCGTAGCCGAGCTTCTCGAGCGCCCGAGGGACCGTCTGGTTGACGATCTTCAGCATCCCTCCGCCGGCGAGTTGCTTGTACTTCACCAAGGCGATGTCGGGCTCGATGCCGGTGGTGTCGCAGTCCATCATGAAGCTGATGGTGCCGGTCGGCGCCAGGACCGTGGCCTGGGCGTTGCGGAAGCCGTGCGACTCGCCGGCGGTGACAACGCGGTCCCAGACCACTTGGGCCGCCCGACGCAGGTCCTCGGGGCACTCCCCGCCGATCTGCCCGACCGCGTCGCGGTGCATCTGCATCACGCGGTTCATCGGCTCGCGGTTCTCGGCGTAGCCATCGAACGGACCGACCGCCTCGGCCAGCTCGGCGCTGGTGAGGTTGGCCGTGCCGTGCATGATCGCCGTGATGGCGCCGCACACGCCGCGGCCCTCTTCCGAGTCGTACGGCAGGCCGCTCGACATGAGCAGGCTGCCGAGGTTTGCGAAGCCGAGCCCCAGCGGCCGGTAGCGATGGCTGTTGGCGGCGATCTGCGCGGTCGGGTAGCTGGCGTGATCGACCAAGATCTCCTGGGCGATGAAGAACACGCGAGACGCCGCCGCGTAACGCTCGTGATCGAACGTCCCCTTGGCTCCGCCTCCCCGGCCGTCGGGGCCGGGAGCCGCGTCCTCTTTGCGGACGAACTTCATCAGGTTGACGCTCGCCAGGTTGCAGGCGGTGTCGTCGAGGAACATGTACTCGCTGCACGGGTTCGACGCGTTGATCCGGCCGCTATTGGGGCACGTGTGCCAGCGGTTGATCGTCGTGTCGTACTGCACGCCGGGGTCGCCACAGTGCCAGGCGCAGTCGGCCATGCGGCCCATGACGTCGCGGGCTTGGTAGGTCGGGCCCTCGATGGTGTTGTCGGTGACCCAGCGGGTCTTCCACTCGGCGTCCTTCTCGTACGCCACCATGAAGTCGTCCGTCAGGCGGACCGACAGGTTCGCGTTCTGGAACATGACGGAGCTGTACGCTTCGCCGTTGAAGTTCGACTCGTACTTGCCGCTGGCGATCAGCGTCTGAGCCTTCTGCTCTTCCTTCCACTTGCACTCGATGAACTCCATCACGTCCGGGTGCCAGACCTTGATGGACTGCATCTTGGCGGCGCGACGGGTCTTGCCGCCCGACTTCACGACCGCGGCGATCTGGTCGTAGACCCGCATGAACGACAGCGGGCCCGACGGGATGCCGCCGCCCGAGAGCTTCTCGCGCTTGCTGCGGAGCGTCGACATGTCCGTGCCGGTCCCCGAGCCGAACTTGAACAGCATGGCCTCGCTCGTGGCGAGCCGCATGATGTCTTCCATGTTGTCGCCGACCGACTGGATGAAGCACGCCGAGCCCTGCGGGTACTCGTACGGGTTGTCCGGCTGGACGACCGTTTGTGTCATCGGGTCCCAACGCCAGTTGCACCGAGCGCCGGTGACGCCGTACTGGTGGTAGAGGCCGACGTTGAACCAGACCGGCGAATTGAACGCCCCGTGCTGGTGCAGGCAGAGCCACGACAGGTCACGGTAGAAACGCTCGCCGTCTTCGTTGCTGGCGAAGTAGCCGTCCGCCAGGCCCCAATCGGTGATCGTGCGGCTGACGCGGTGCACCAGCTGCCGGACGCTGTACTCGCGCTCGGGGGTGCCGACCTCGCCGTAGAAGTACTTGCTGCAGATGACGTTGGTCGCCAGCTGGCTCCAGAACGAGGGGACCTCGCAGTTGGTCTGCTCGAACAGGACGGCGCCGTTCTCGTCCTTGATGCTGGACGAGCGGATCTCCCAGTTGACCGTGTCGAAGGGGTCCGCCACCTCGCTCGCGGGGGGACAGAAGGTCGCGTCGACCTTCAGCCGGCCGTGGAACGTCTTGGGGGGCTGCTGGCCATCCCGCGGGTTCGAGGATGGGGTCTGCTGTGCAAAGCCGGCGTCAACGGTCGCCATGGCTACCTCCTATGTAGTCTGGGAGAGGGGGGCATCCTTTCCGATTGGAATCGATGAACATCCGTTCATCAATCCCTCAGCCCTTGGCGTCGGCATGCCATGCCGACGGGCTGTACTCTTCTTGCTTCGCGTCCGGGGTGCGCTCCGCAGAGCCGCCGCCCCCATATATGGCCCCTATCGGCGCCAACTCCCGAGGATCAGGAGTGAAAAACGCTCACCTACCCCAATATATAGTGTCCGATGCCCGAAAGGCCACAACATTTGGGGTCACGAGGGCCAAATCCTACGCGCCCAGAGCGTCGCGTCAATCCAAATCCTGGTATTTCGTAAGTTGCTAGCACACAACAGGTTGTGTCTATCGGCGAAGAACGTGTGAAGCTCCGATGAAGCCTCGACACCGGACCTAAGCCCTTTCATTAAAAAGGCTTGCGGCGTTTGGACGCCCCGTTGGCGCCCCGCCGATGCGGCGGCACGCAATTTTCGTTTCCGGCGACATCGCCATGGCAAGCCGGGTAGACGGCGCAGAATTCGCGGCTTAGGTCCGGCGGTCCGCAGTCCGTCGGGCCGGACGCAAATGGGTCCCGCCGCAAGCCGCCCTCGACACTCCGCGGCCGAAAAGCCACGATCCGGCAAGTTTGCCCCCAGCCACGCCCTCTCAAACCACACCCCTCTTCCTACGCAAGTCGGCTACACAAGTCGGCCTAACGTTGTGCGATTCCACGCCGTCTGCCTACTGATCGCCGCGGCGGGGTGCACGGGCTCACGGTGGGCGCGCACCGACCCCGCCTACGCCCGCAAGTACGCGCACCACACGGAGGACCCGGCCCGCGTCGTCAAGCAAGCCCTCGACGCCCGGCAGGTCGCTGGCCGCTCGGGTTATTACACCAGAACGATGGTGAGCGACGACCCGGCCGCCTCGGACTTCGCGGTTGGCAAGTTGGTCTACCCGCCCCACCTCGACGGCGCCGTGGAGGCCAGCTTCGGCCTGCGTGGCTCGGCGGTCGAGGGAGGCGGTGGCGCCGGAGGCCTCGAGCTCGGCGGTCGTCTGCAGACCCCAACCCGCCTGGCGCCGTTCGTAGGCGTCAGCGTTTTCGGCGGGGCCGCCCCTTCGGACTACCTCGACGCCCTCTCCGACGACGGCTTCAACTCCGACGAGGAGCACACAAAAGCGGCCTTCGCAGTCGCCCCCGAAGTGGGCGTCCACTATTGGCTGAGCCCGCAATGGCGCCTCACCGCTTCGGCGGCGCAGAACTTCGCCTACTTTGAAGGGAGCAATTCCAACGAGTACACGTCGGTCGGTTTGACCCTCGCCTGGCTCGATATCCCGGGGTACCGCTCGCGGTCGGCCCGCCCCCTGCCAGCATCGTCCTGCACGACGGAAATCCCGATTGCCGAGTTTGGACCGCAGCAACCCCTACCGCATCCAATGACCGCGTCGAATGACACCGCCAACCCCTACAGCGGGCTCGTTCCACCCACGGCGCCGGACGAAACGCCTTGAACCTGGGGAGCGAACCCATCGGTGGCGGCCCCGGTCCTCTTCGGCATGAGCACCGCCACCTACCGTTGGAACGCCCGCCAAGCCGCCGCCGACTACGACGCCGCCGGGCCGGTCATTCACCCGCACTACGACGAAATGCAACAGGCGGTTGTCGCCGCATTGCCCTTCGATATCGCCGACACGGTCCACGTCGTTGACCTGGGGGGCGGATCGGGTCGGCTTGCCGAGCGGGTGCTCGACGCTCTTCCCAACGCGACGGTTACCATCGTCGATCCGTCGGAGGCCTTCTTAGAAATCGCTAGCAAGCGGCACGAACGATTCACGGGGCGGGCCCACTTCGTCCCCCGACGTGCCCAAGACGATTGGCGCGAAGCGGTCGCAAGGCCCGACGCGATCGTCAGCACGTCGGCCCTGCATCATCTCGACGCGGGAGAAAAGAACCAGGTCTTCGCCGCGTGCCGATCGGTCCTTTCGCCCGGCGGCGTCTTTGTGAACGGTGACGAGTACCGCCCCCCCTCCGACGCAACGTATCGCGAGTGGCTCGAGGAATGGGGTGAGCACATGCGTTCGGCTGTCGCCACCGGACGCACCCCCGCCACGTTTGGCGAGATCGTCGATCGCTGGCAGGAGCGAAATCTCGCCGACTTTGGCGGCCAACGAGAGAGTGGCGACGACTGTCACGAAACAGTCGAAGAACAAGCGGCGCGGCTCTATGGGGCCGGCTTCCGAGGCGTTGAAACCACATGGCGACACCGGCTTTGGGCCGTCCTCGTGGCGACGCCTTGAGCCGCCCTCCCCTCGAAAATAAGTGCGTAGGTTCAGCGCCGATTCGCGGCATCCAAGCTTGACGGTCGGCGGGCGGGGCGTTCCGCTAAAAGGGTCGACACCCGGACGGGTGTGGGCCTTCTCTGCCCCGTCAACCTTCGAGGCGCCATCGCATGGTCCGTTCGCTCACCCCCCGGGCGGCGCTCGCCGCATTGCTCACCCTGGCGACAGTCGTCGCTGCTGAGGCGCGGGACTGGACCCGCTTCCGCGGCCCCAACGGCGCCGGCGTTTC
The DNA here is from genome assembly GCF_007859955.1 of Botrimarina colliarenosi. GTDB lineage: Bacteria > Planctomycetota > Planctomycetia > Pirellulales > Lacipirellulaceae > Botrimarina > Botrimarina colliarenosi. The sequence continues at coordinate 147,911 of NZ_SJPR01000003.1, read as the reverse complement.
GCTCGACGAGGCCCCCCCCGTCGAGTGGAGCGACACGAAGAACCTCGCCTGGAAGGTCGACCTGCCGGGCCCCGGGTCGTCGTGTCCGATCGTTGTCGGAGACAAACTCTTTGTCACCTGCTGGACGGGGTACGGTCTCAGCCGCGAAGAGCCCGGCGATCAATCCGACCTGAAGCGATCGCTGCTCTGCTTCAACCGCGAGACGGGCGACGAGCTCTGGCGCGTCGAGGTCGACGCGAAGCTCCCCGAGGACGAGTTCGGCGGCATGTTTGCCGAGCACGGCTACGCCAGCCACACCCCCGTCAGTGACGGCGAGCGGGTCTACGTCTACTTCGGCAAGACGGGCGCCCTCGCCTACGACATGGAAGGCAACGAGCTCTGGCGGACCGACTGCGGCGATGGCTCGGGCATCCGCGGATGGGGTTCGGCGTCGAGCCCGGTACTTTCTGGCGACCTCGTTATCTGCGCCGCGACGGCCGAGAGCCGCTCGCTAATCGCTTTGAACAAGAAGACAGGCAAAGAGGTCTGGCGCCACACCGAGGACGGCTGGGACGGCGTCTGGGGCTCTCCGGTGCTGGTCGAGGCCAACGGCCGCACCGAGCTGGTCTTCGCCGTCCCCTTCAAAGTGCTGGCGCTCGACCTCGCTACGGGCGACGAGCTCTGGAGTTGCCGCGGCGTCGACAACGATTCTGTCAGCACCAGCCTCCTCGCCCACGACGATGTCGTTTACATCCTCGCCGGCCGCGGCGGGTCGCTGGCGGTCCGCGCCGGTGGTGACGGCGAAGTCGATGACACGAACGTCCTTTGGCGGGCCGAACTACAGGGCTCGATCGCCACGCCCGTCTTCTTCGACGGCCGGCTCTACGGCGTTGGCCGCGCCGGCGTGAACTGCTACGACGCCGCCACGGGTGATCGGGTCTATCAGGAACGATTCGTCAACGCCGACGCCCCGGCTCCGGAAGAGGCGGCCCCTGAAGAAGCTCCAGAAGGACGTCGCGGGCGAAGAGGCCGCGGCGGGTTCGGCAGCATGCCTTACTCGTCACCGGTCGTGGTGGGCGATCTCTTCTGTCACTTCGGCCGCGATGGCGTCGCTCACGTCGTGCGGCTCGGCGAAGAGTACGATCAGGTCGCGCGCAACGTGCTCACCGACGGTGGCGACTTCAGCGCGACACCCGCGTTGAGCGAGGGCGCGATGTACGTCCGTTCCAGCAAATGCCTCTACTGCATCCGCTCGACCGGTGAGAGCGTCGCGGCTCGCTGAGCCGCGACGCGGACTCCGGGCTCAGTCCCGGCGCTGGCGCTTAGGGCTCCCTAGCTCTCGTTGGTGAGCCACTCGTGGCGCGGGAGCCCTAAGCGCCAGCGCCGGGAGTAGCGCCACGAGCGATTCACAACAACACAAGAGCCCCGACCAATGAGTTTGGTCGGGGCTCTTGTGTTGATTGCTTGAACGACGTTTACGCGTTCAGCCGGCGATCGCGCCGATCTTCACCTTGGTGAACATCTTGCGGTGGCCGGTGTGGCGACGGCTATTCTTACGGCGACGGATCTTCACGACTTCGATCTTGACGCCCTGCCCGGTGCCGATGACCTCGGCCGTGACGCTGGCGCCAGCGACGGTCGGGGCGCCAACCTTGAGGTCCGCTCCCGAGCCAACCGCCACGACGCGATCGAGGGTAAGCGTGTCGCCCGGCTTGGCTTCTTCGCGGTAGTCGAGCGCCAGCTCCTGGCCTTCGACAACTTTGTACTGGCGGCCGCCGTCAATAATGATCGCGTACATGACTTGTGTTTCACCTCGGGTCGCCGGCGGAAGGGACCGCCCCGGCGTGTGCGGATTTCGTCTAGCGAGCCCCACAGAATACCGGCCTCGGCCTGGGCTGTCGATGCCCCACCCTCACCGGAACCGTAAATCCCTACCAGAAAACAACTTAGCGGCGCCGGCAGGGCCCTAAAGGGCATCGCCGCGGTCGAAAAGCGGCGATACAGGCCCTCTCCCTAGCCTGCCGCGAGCAACGCCTCGAGCTTATCGAACGACCCCGTCCAACCCTGGGTCATCCCGCTACGTTCCTCGACGAACGCCGCCCGCTCGGCGGGGGTGACGTGGCCGATCGGCTCCCAAACGACGGTCACGCGCGTGCTCTGGGGGCCTTCGGCGGTGAAGGTGACCGTCCTCAACATCGTCGCCGGCCAGACGGGCGCCATCGGATGGCGACTAAGGTTCTCCTCGGCGTCGCAGAATTCTTGGGTGCTAACGAGTCGATCAGGACGTTCGATCTCGCGGTACTCGACGCATCCGAACAACTCCACGCCGGCCTCATTGACCATGCGGTAGAACGACTTGCCCCCGACACGTGTTTCTTCCCGCAGGAGTTCCATGACGAATCCCGTCGGCGGAAGCCAGCGGACGATGTGCTCGGGCAGCGTCCACATGTCGAACACCACGTCGATCGGCGCGTCGAAGCTGCGGTTGATCACGAAGCACTCTTTGCCGGTCGACTGCATACCGAGGTGCTCCGCGAGGCGGTCCCACGTCGCATTGCCGCCGGCGTCCTTGATGTGCTGCTTGATCTGTTCGGCCGCCTCCGGGGACGCCATCGTCATCGTCATGTCCATCGTCGTCTTGCCCTCCGACTCGGAGAACAAGACCGTCACACGGAACAGGGGCGGCCGATCGGCCGCGCCGCCGTGGTCGTAGACCAGTTTTTCGTATTCGACCACCTCGTGATAGAGCGTCGTGTTGGGCCAATCGACGCCGTCGGGGCCATGCATCGTGTAGTCCCAGCTCCCGCCGGGACGCAGGTCCTTGCTGTGCGTCGTGATGGTGAAGCCGCGAGGCCCCCACCATTGGGCCGCCTGATCTGGATCGGTCCACGCGTCCCAGACCGCCGCGACAGGGGCGTCGTAGACGCGGGTAATCCGAAGCTCGTTGGGCTTACTTCTTGCGACCATCTTTCTTGCCGCCTTTCGCGGCCTTCGAGGGTTGGGATTGCTTGGCGGATTTGTCGGTAATCGTTTTGAGGTACGCATCGAGTCGGTCGAAGCTCTCTTCCCACATCGCCCGGTACGGCTCGACCCAGTCGGCGACATCCCGCAAGGCGTCCGGGTTGAGTTCGCACGGCCGGCGCTGCGCCTCGCGTGTCTTGGTGAGCAGACCCGCCCGCTCCAGCACCTTCACATGCTTGGTCGCGGCCGGCAGGCTCATCGTGTCGAGGAACGGCTCGGCCAGTTCGGACACGTTGATGGGCCCCTCGGTGAGCCGGGCAAGCATCGCCCGCCGCGTCGGGTCGGCGAGCGCGGCGAAGGTCAGACTGAGTTGGTCGGTCATCGTGATACACCAATCGGTTAATTAACTCAATAGTTAATTTACCACCCCGGGCGTTATTCGCAAGCACCCCCAACCACGCCCGCCAGCCGATAGTCAGGCGAGCCTCCGGAGTCTGCCGGGGGAGTTTCTCCGCGACGCAGCGGCTCGCGAGCGATCGTGCGACGCCGCGGCGGCCGTCTCAAACGCCGCGGAGAAACGTCCGCCGGCTGACGCCGACGGCTCGCCTGTCCAGTGGCTTCTGGGCCGCTTGGATTGCGAGGCAGCCGGTTCGGCGCGGCGTGTTGTAGCCCGGCGGCGGCGCCACGCGTACAGTTCGCCACGTCGTTCCCCGGATCCGGCGGCGGATCGCGTACTCGACTAACTTTGGCGTCCGGTGGGCCCATTTTCACCGCAAGGAAGTCTTCTCATCAGCAGCGACCAGCGCAAGCCCACCACCACCGACGCCGGCATCCCGGTCGCCAGCCAAAAGCACTCGCTCACCGTCGGGCCCGACGGCCCGATCGTTCTGCACGATCACTACCTGATCGAGCAGATGGCCAACTTCAACCGCGAGCGGATCGCGGAGCGCCAACCCCACGCCAAGGGCTCCGGGGCGTTCGGCCACTTCGAGGTGACGCAAGACCTGAGCCAGTACACCAAGGCGGCGGTCTTCCAGCCCGGGACGAAGACCGACACGCTGATCCGCTTCTCGACCGTCGCCGGGGAGCGCGGGTCCCCCGACACGTGGCGCGACCCGCGCGGCTTTGCGCTGAAGTTCTATACGTCGCAAGGCAACTACGACATGGTGGGGAACAACACCCCCGTGTTCTTCATCCGCGACCCGCTGAAGTTCCAGCACTTCATCCGCTCGCAGAAGCGTCGCGCCGACAACGGCCTCCGCGACCACGACATGCAGTGAGACTTCTGGACGCTCTCCCCCGAGTCGGCCCACCAGGTCACTTGGCTGATGGGCGACCGCGGCATCCCGAAGAACTGGCGGCACATGAACGGCTATTCCAGCCACACCTACATGTGGGTCAACGCCAAGCACGAGCGGTTTTGGGTGAAGTACCACTTCAAGACCGACCAGGGGATCGACTTCCTCCCGCAGGCGGAGGCCGAGCGGATCGCCGGCGTCGACGCGGACTACCACCGCCGCGACCTATTCGACGCGATCCAGCGCGGCGACTACCCGAGCTGGACGCTCAAGATGCAGATCGTGCCCTTCGACGAGGCGGCCGATTACCGCTTCAATCCGTTCGACCTCACCAAGGTGTGGCCGCACGGCGACTACCCGGTGCAAGAGCTCGGCCGGCTGACGCTCACCCGCAACCCGACCGACTTCCACACCGAGATCGAGCAGGCCGCTTTCGAGCCGAACAACCTCGTGCCGGGCATCGGCATCAGCCCCGACAAGATGTTGCTGGGGAGGATGTTCGCCTACGCCGACGCCCACCGCGCGCGGCTCGGGGTCAACTACAAGCAGATCCCCGTGAACCGGCCCCAGTCGCCGGTGCACAGCTACAGCAAGGACGGGGCGATGCGGGTCGATAACGTCACCGACCCCGTTTACGCGCCGAACTCAAAGGGGGGCCCCGTGCCCGATCCCGAGCGTTACCCCGAGGACGCGGTCTGGCATGCCGACGGCGACTTCGTCCGCACCGCGTACACGCTCCACAAAGAAGACGACGACTGGGGCCAGGCCGGCACACTCGTCCGCGAGGTGATGGACGACGCGGCACGCGACCGCTTGGTGTCGAACGTCGTCGGCCACCTCAAGCAGGGCGTGACCGAGCCGGTCCTCGAGCTCGCGTTCGAGTACTGGAAGAACATCGACCCCGACGTCGGTAAGCGGATCGCCACCGGCGTACGAAGCTAACCGAGCGCGGCCGAGCTTCCGGCGTCAGCCGGGGGAGGTTTTGCGCAGCGCCTCTCCGGCCGTCAACCGCGCCATGCCGTCTGACGCCGACGGTCCGCCTGCCGAAAGGCCCGCTCGGACTAGGAGGGGTCCGCCTCGCGGCGGAACGACCAGCCGTGGATCAGCAGGGTCTGTAGGATCGGGGTCGGCGCCTCGAACCCCGCCGAGCAGACAAGCGACGCCACTTCCGCCGGTGGCAGCAGAGAGACTTGCTCCTCGAAATGCGCCCGTGCCTTCTCGACTTGGTCAACGGGCATGCCGCAGAGTAGCCACATCTGCCGCCACGCCGCCATCAGCCGATCATGCGCCGGCGCCGCTCGGTCCGACGCTAGGTCGGCAGCGACAAGGACCGCGCCGGGCGTGAGGCGTTGCGCAATCTCGACGAAGAGGGCTCTTCGCTCTGGCGGCTGCAGGAAGTGCGACACCAGCAGACACGTCGCCGCGTCGTACGGCTCGGCTGCCGGCAGCGAATCAAGGTACCCCCCGTGGAACTCACAGCGATCGGCGAAGTCGTTATCGCGGGCCCGCTTTCGGCAGAGGTCGAGCATCGCCGGCGCCGGCTCCACCGCCATAAACCGCCAGCGCGGAAACACCTCGGCCAGATACCCGATCTCAAGCCCCGTCCCCGCCCCGACGCAAAGCACTCGCGACTCGGCCGGCAACTCACCGAGCGCCAAACGCGTCAACAAGTGCATCGCATCGCGCATCGCGGAGACGTTCGCGAATTGGTTGTCGTACGACGCGGCCTTCTCGGCGTCGAACGCTGCCAGAGTCTTTCCTCTGTCGGTCGGCATCGCTGTCGTACTCCCCCCCTTCGCCGCGACGCTCAGCCCGCCTCGGGCCGCACCTCGCGTCCCGCCTCGTCTTCGCAGGCGAAGTGGACGTACTCGGGCGAGATGCCTTCCTTGCCGAGCACCACGACTTGGCTGCCCCCCTCGTCCTCCATCAGCGCCAACTCACGCCGCTTGCGGTTGTTCAGATACGTGGCTACCGCCTCTTCGACCGTGACGGTCACATTGGCGATCCGCTCTTGGTGAACGATCCGCACCAGGCGGCGCAGCACGTCGATGGCCATCGATTCGGCCGACTTGACCAGGCCGGTGCCGGCGCAGCCGGGGCACTCGCGGTAGACGCTCCGCTTGAGGCTCGGACGGATCCGCTGGCGCGTCATCTCGATCAGACCAAACGGGCTGGTCCGCAGCACCTTGGCCCGGGCGCGGTCCCGCTTCATCGCGTCCTTGAGCGTCCGCTCGACCGTGCGGCGGTAGCGCTCGCGGCGCATGTCGATGAAGTCGTTGACGATCACGCCGCCCAGGTCGCGGAGCCGCAACTGTCGGGCGATTTCTTTCGCGGCGATTTGGTTGAGGGCGAACGCCGACTCCTCGGCCCCGCCGCCCGACCGGAAGCTGCCACTGTTCACGTCGATCGCCACCAACGCCTCGGTCTGGTCGATCACGAGCGAACCGCCGCCCTTGAGCGGGACGTGGCGGTCGTTGATCCGCGAGATCTCCTCGTCGATCTTGTGCTTGTTGAAGAGCGGCTCGCGTCCTTCGTAGTAGTGCAGACGATCGACGTAGCGCGGCATCACCACCTTGAGGAAGTCCCGCGCCCGCTCGAAGGCGTGCTCTTCGTCGATGTGGATCGCGTCGATGTCGCCTGAGAAGATGTCACGGATCGTACGGATAACGATGTCGGACTCTTTGTAGAGGTCGCCCGGCCCCTCTTGGGTGTTGATCCGCTTGACGATCATCTTCCAAAGGCGGAGCAAGTACGCGAGGTCGCGCGACAAGTCGCGTTTGGTCCGATCGGTCCCCGCGGTGCGGACGATAAAGCCCAAGCCCTTGGGCGGGTTGAGCTCGCGGAGGTACGCGCGGAGCCGCTTGCGGGCCTCTTCGTCTTCGATCTTGCGAGAAACACCGATCCGCCCGAGCGCCGGCATTAGCACCAGGTAGCGGCCCGGGATGCTGATGTACGTCGAGAGGGTCGGCCCCTTGGTGCCGATCCCTTCCTTGATGACCTGGACGACGACCTCGTCGCCGCGGCGGAAGATATCCTCGATCGGGGGCTTCACCCGCGGGCGGGCGCCCGTCTTGCGGCGCGGTTGCGACCGGGGCTTCGCTTGGGTCGCGACGCCCCCTTCGGCGTCAGCGGCCTCGCCCTCTTCGGCATCGTCGTCCTCGCCAACGTCGTCGTCCTCATCGCCGAGGTCGGCGTCGTACGCCTCGCCGCGGGCGCCGGGCTGCGAGCCGTCGCGCTCAATCGGCACGTCGGGGTCGTAGCCCCCTTGGCGGAAGTACTGCGATTCGACGTCGCTGATATGCAAGAAGCCGTTGCGTCCGACGCCGAAGTCAACGAACGCCGCCTGGATGCTCGGCTCGAGGTTAACGATCCGGCCTTTGTAGATGTTCCCAACGTAGTTGTCTTGGCTCGAACGCTCGGTGTAGAGCTCCTCGAGCACGCCGTTCTCAACGACCGCAATCCGGCACTCTTCCGGCTGCGAGACGTTGATCAGCATCTCTGTTTTCATGGGGTGTCTTGGGGTTTGTCGGTGTGGCATGGCCGCGATGATCGCGGCGTGTGTGTGGTATGTGCGGGGATTCCCTGCGAGCCGTCGGCGCTAGCCGCGGGTGGCGGCGGTGACGAGTAACTCGTTAGGAACAGGTATGAGGGGGTGTTGTTGGTGGCGTTACCGGCGGCTAAGGCCGACGGCTCAATCCGTTTGCAATTAAATGGGTTGGTCGGGCAAGAGCTTCGAGAGCTCTTCGCGTAGGTACGTCTTGACGTCGCGGGCGCTCTCGAGCGTGAGGACGCGCTCGGCGACGCACTGGCAGTGCTCCATGGTGGTGCTGCGGACCACCCGCTTCACTTCGGGCGCCGCCGCGGGCGTGACGCTCAACGATCGGAGGCCGAGGCCGAGCAGCAGCATCGTGTAGAGCGGCGCGCCGCTCATCTGGCCGCACAAGCTGATCGGCTTGCCGCCGGCGTCGGCCGCGTCGATCGCCATCTTCACCAACCGGATGACGGCCGGGTCGGCGCTGGTGTAGAGCGAGGCGACGTCCTTGTTGCTGCGGTCGACGGCCAGCGTGTATTGCACCAGGTCGTTGGTGCCGATGCTGAAGAAGTCGACCTCGTCGACAAAGCGCTCCATCATGACGACGGCCGAGGGGACCTCGACCATCATGCCGACCTTGATGTCGCGGTTGAACGGCACGCCCTCTTCTTCCAAGTCCTCCATCGCGTCGGCGAGCACCATGCGCGCGCGGCGTAATTCGAGGAGGTTGCTCACCAGCGGGAACATCACACGGACGTCGCCGTCGTTGGTCGCCCGGAGGATCGCCCGGAGCTGGAGGCGAAAAATGTCGACATGCTTCAGCGCTAGCCGGATGCTCCGCAGCCCCAAGAAGGGGTTGCGTTCGTCGTCCGGCGCCGGGAAGAGCGGCAGCTTGTCGGCGCCCAGGTCGAGCGTCCGCATCACGACCGGGCGCCCCTGCATGGCGGCGGCGACCTCGCGGTAGGCGGCGTAGTGCTGCTCCTCGGTTGGGATCGAGTCGCCTGTCAGGAACAAGAACTCGGTGCGGTACAGGCCGATGCCGTCGACGCCGCGTTGCAAGCAGAGCTTGGTCTCGGCGGGGAATTCGATGTTCCCCAAGAGTTGAATCCGCTGGCCGTCGAGCGTCTCGCACGCTTTGTCGGAAAGCTCGTCCAGCTTTGCCGCGAGCGTCTTTTGCTCGGCGACCTCGTGACGGTACCGGGCGAGGGTCTCCTCATCGGGACGGAGGATAACGAGCCCCTCGTCGCCGTCGATGATCACCATCTCACCGCCCGAAACGTCGGACAGGAACGCCCCGGTGCCGACGACCGCAGGGATGCCGAGCCCCTCCGCAACAATCGCGGTGTGGCTGCCGGGGCCGCCGGTCTCGGTGGCGAAGCCGCGGGTGAACTCCGGCTTCATCGCCGCGGTTTCGCTCGGCGTCAGGTTGCGCGCGAGGACGATCACTTCGGACGAGACCTGCGCGAGCTCCTCGCGTTTTTCGCCGAGCAGGCGGCGGAGCAGCCGCTTCTCGATATCGAAGATGTCGTTCGCGCGCTCCGCCATGTAGGCGCCTTCGAGCGATTGGAACACCTTCGCGTAGCGACGCAGCACGCGGCTGACCGAGTACTCGGCCGAGTAATGGCGGTCGCGGATGAGCTCCTCAAGCTCCTGGCGGAGCTTGCGGTCGTTCACCATCTGGGCGTGGGCCGAGAAGATTGACCCGTAGTCGTCGCCGAGGCGCTCGGTGATGCGGCGCCGGCTCTCGTTGATCTCGGCGGTCGTTTCGTCGATCGCCTTGGTGAGGCGGGCGATCTCACGGTCGATGGCGTCGCGCGGCAAGAACCGACGGGGGATGCGGAATCCCTCGTTGTCGACCACCAGTGCTTCGCCAATGGCTACGCCAGGCGAAACGGCTATGCCTTGCAGCCGTAGCATCGCTGCTCCCGGTCGGCGCCGACCGGCGGTCTCGCCTCGATGCGTGGGGCCCTGCGGGGACGTTCCCCTCGGCGGGGACGTCCACGCCGCAGCGGGCTACGCGACGCGGCGAGCCGGCGGTTCGCTCCGGAGCCTTCGTCGTCTCCCTCGGCCTGCGCACCGGATTTCGGTGACGCCGGGAAGGGCGACGGGTGGGCCCCGACGCTCGTCGGCGCCGGAGTTCTGTTAGTTGTGTTGGTTGCCCTTCAGGGCGAGCCCGGCGGCAGCGACAGAAAGCTGACGAAGGGTCAGGATGCTGGCGGCTGGTCGGTTGCGTCCGGCGGGCTCACTTGGCCGTTGGTCTCGAAGCGGTTTTCGAAGAGGGTCGCGATCGCGTCGGCGGCCGCCTCGGCGTCGGGGCCCTCGGCTCTGAGGTCGAGCTCGGAACCTTGCTCGGCCGCCAGCGTGATCAGGTCAAAAATACTCTTAGCGTCGACCCGAAGGTCGCCTTGAATCAGCGTGATCGTCGACTCGAACTGCATCGCCGCACGAGCGACGATCTCGGCTGGGCGCATATGCAACCCGTTGGGTTCGCGGACGACAAGTCGTCGCGTCGCAACAGGTCGCTCCTCTTCTGGCATAGTTACTCGTTGGGCGGCGTCGCCTTTCCGCCCCGTGGGGGCATCGGATCAGGCGCCAAACTGGTTGTTGTCGGCCTCTTCCAGCAGCTGCCAGATATCGTCGGGTGTCTTGCTCTGGCGCAAGAACCGACAGAACTGGTCGTCACGCAGGCGGCGGGAGACGTTCTCTAACGCCCGCAGGTGGTCGCCGGGGCGGTCCGGGGGCGAAACCAACAGGAACAGCAGGTAAACCGGGTCGCCGTCAAGACTGGCGAATTCGACGCCCGACTCGCTCACGGCCACCGCGCCGCAGAGCTTCTCGACGCTCGGGTGCTTGGTGTGCGGGACGGCGACGCCACGGCCGATGCCGGTGCTGCCCAATTCCTCACGGTCGAGCACCTTTTGGACGATCCCGTCGAACTGATCCTCGGCGATCTCGCCGGCGTCGAGGAGCGCTTGGACCATCTCACGGATGGCGCCCTCTTTGTCCGTCGCCGTGAGCTGGGGGCGGATCGCTTTCTTGCTGATGAAATCGGCAAAGTCCATCGTCTGAGCCTGCTAGTTTTTCTAGGCGCCTGCAGCCGCAGTGGGCGGCCGACTCACGGGAGTCACCCCGCCGTGGGCGTGCTTGTTACGTTGTTTGCTTTGATTCACTCGTCGTCGACATCGACATCGACCTCATCGACAACCGGTTCGGCCGCCTGCCGCTTTACCTCGGGGTCCCGATGATTTTCGATGACCCGCTCTTTGTATTTCCGGATCTGCTGATCGACCTTGTGAACGCAAGCCTCGACCGACGTCATCAGGTTATGGGTCTGCTCGTGGGCGACAAAGTCGTGCTTGTGCTCCGCCGAAACTAGCAGATCGACTTTCGGCTTATTGGCGTCTTGCAGATCGACGACGACCTCCATCGACATAATGCGGTCGAAATGCCGTAAAAGCTTCTCCACTTTCGACTTAACTCGGTCGTGGGTCTCGTCGCTAAGATGCCCATGGCGGGCCGTCACTTGAATCTGCACCTGGTTACTCTCCTCACGCGACGCCGCGTCTGCCTGCCGGGCCCGCCCGGCACGGACCGAGGGCGTGGACGCGGTTTCGGCCCCGGACGTCTATCGGGCCAATCGCGGCTGGCGTCACTCCGCCTGCCGCAGACTCCGGAGTGTAACGCCCCGGGGCGAAAGGCGGAACCTGGGCAGGGGGCGGAGTTCGCAGGAAAAATCGGCGGGGGCGTCCCGGCCGGATCCTTCTCAGCGAGCCGCCCGTGGCGTCAGCTCGCCCCGTTCGAGGAAATTGCCGATCCGCGTCAGGGTCCGGCGCCGCTTCAGCTCCGAGTCGAGCGGATTGAACGGGTCGTTCTTGTACTCGACCAGCTCGTCCAGCGCGATCGACCCCAAGACGCGGGTCGCGAGTTCATCGGATCGCAGCATCGGGAGCAGCTTTTCGTTGATCACCCCCTCCTGCATCGCCTCGGGCGACCGGCCGACCTGGGTGGGGGTGAAACCCGTCAAGACCTCGAAAAACGCCGCCCCCCCCGCATTGCCGTATTTCTCGACGAAGGCCTGCCGGACCTTCTCGGCGCCGGCGGTGCTGCGGGCGGCCGCCTGCCGTAGCGCGGCCAGATGGGCGTCCCAGAACCGGAACTGCACCTCGTCACCAAACGAGGCGACCAGCGACTCGGGGCGGCCAAGGGCCAAGCTGCACTGCGCGGCGAGCGAGCGGACCTCCTGCCGCTTGTCCAGCTCGGCAATCGGGAATAGCTGCGGCCAAACCGGGGCGCCGGGCGCCACCAGCCCGACGAGGACGGGGCTCGCGACTTCCTCCGACGCGGTCAGATCGAGTGAGCTCACCCAGTCGCTTTCGAGGAACCCGCTGGGCGCCCCGCTTAACCTTCCGCTCGTGAAGAACAACGGTGCGGGCATCGCGCTAGTCCGCTCTCCGCTGGAAGTCGACCACTTCGAATCGCCCTCGATCGCGTGCGCGACCATCACCATTGGCGCCGGTTCGGCAAGCATGTCGTAGCCCGACTCATAGAAGTGATCCGCCGCGACCGCGACACTCGCTCCGGGCTCAAGTGACGCCTCGTAAGCCACGCCATCGACGCGGACCTGCACAACGATCGCTTCGGCGGCCTCCGGCGAGTGACTCAGCACGACCCTCCCGTAGCGAAGCTCGACGGTCGGCGACTCGGGGTCGACAATCGCTTCGGTCTGTCCGACCAGCTCGACTGTCACGCCTTTGCTCAGGTCAAACGATCCCCGCTGGGTCGGCATGCTGACGAGGTGCGCCCGCTGAGGGGCGAACATAAACATTCCGGGGACGAGCCGGCTCCAGGGCCCCTCCTCTTTCTCGACCACGACTAAACCGTCGCGGGGGCCCACGAAAGTCAGCGTCTCCGGCTCGGGCTCGGGCTCCGTCTCGGCGGGCTCCATCTCGGCGGGCTGAGTCTCGGCGGGGTCGGTCTCCTCGAGAGCTGGTTCGGCCATCTCCTGCTCGTCCCCCAGTCCATTGACCTGCTCGGACTGCTCGTCAGACGGAGAGGTAGGCGACGACGCCTCTTCCTCGGTCGGCTCGGTCGGCTCTTCCGCAGCGTCGGTCGCATTACCTGTCGTTACTGAAGTTCCGTCGTCGGGCGTTTCGACGGGGGAAGCCATTTCCCCGTCGGACGGCTCCGCAGCCCCAGTGGTTTCCTTTCCGGGTGGGACGCCTTCTTCTTTAGCCGCCGACGTATCTTTTTGTCCTTCACCGTTCGCCGCTGGGGGCGTCTTGCCCTCCGAAGCCTCCTCGCCAGTGTCAGAAGCCGACGATTCCGTTCCGGGCGTCGGGGTGGCGACGAACAGGCCGTTCGGCTTGATCGCCAGAACCGCGGTGATCGCCAGCAGAAGCAAGGCGGCAATCGCCGGCGCCCACGGCGCCAACTGCGACCAACCCCCTTCGGAGGGAACGGTCGCCGGATCGACGGGCGTCGTTGGTCGGACACGTCGCGCCGCGGGGGTCGCCGGCTCGATGGCGGGGGTCTCGGGGGCGACGGCGCCGGGCGACGGGTGCGCCTGCTCGATCCGCGACTTCAACGCGTTCGCCATATCTTCCTGCAGCCGGTGGAGCCGGCGGCGGGTGTCGGGGTCGATCTGCGGCGGCTCCGACAAGAACATCGCCAGCACATGATGGCACGACGCCACCTCGGCGAGCATCGCGTCCGACTCCAGGCAGACCCGTTCGAACTCGGCGACCCCCTCTTCGGGGAGCGTTCGGTCGAGGTACTCGGCGACGGTGTTGGGGTCGTCGATCGAGCCGGTCCCGGCCGGTTCGGGGGCGCCGAGCTTCAGGCGCCGCATCACGTCGCGGGTGCGGTGGACCCACTCGCTGGCGTGGTCACTCGAGTCGATTTGCCGCTGCAACTCGGCCCGCGAGGGCTCGTCGAGCACGTTGTCGAGGTACGAAAGCAAGGTCCGCAGGGTGAGGCGCATGGCTGACTCGGTCGCTGGGAAGGCGTCGCGGGGGCGGCGATGAAAAACGTTGGCGTCTACTGGGTTAGTGACGCCGTGGCGGGCGATCCGTGCAAGATTCCCTGAGAATTCTCGGGCCGGCGAGTTGGGCCGGCGGAGGGGCTTCGGCGCATATTGCCCGAGCGGCGTGACCCGGCCTTGGCTTTTCGGTTCACTCCGGTCGCGCCGGCTCCGCCCGCGGCGGTTGGCCGAATCCGGCGCGGATTTGTTTTGCGCTTCGTTGTCGGGCGATAGAATCGGGGTCGTGATCGACGAAGGGATGTCGTCGCCAATTAACGGGTCCTTCCCCCCCGCGCAGAGAGCCCCTCGCGAATGTTCGCCCTGTCGAATCTTTCCCGACACCGATTGCAGCTCGAAGGCGCCTCGCGCGAAGCGGAGGGCTATCTCGAGCTTGGCATGTCGGCCCAAGCGCTGGGATCGCTCCAGCGGCGCGGCAAGCTGGTGCACGCCGACGCCCACGCCTGTTACCTGATGGGCGAGGCGTTCCGCGAGCTCGACCGCCATAGCGAAGCGGTCATCCCGCTCCGCCGAAGTGTCGAACTCGACCCCACGCCGACCGAGGCGTGGCTCGCTCTGGGCTGGTGCTACAAGCGCTCGGGACGGCTCGACGAGGCGATCTGGTCGCTCGAGCAGGCGATCCGCCGGACCCCCGGCGACGCCCTGCTGAACTACAACCTCGCCTGTTACTACAGCCTGGCGGGCCGCAATCTCGACGCCCTGCGACGGCTCAAGCGCGCCTTCGACCTCGACGCCAGCTTCCGCTCGATGGTCACGGGCGAGCCCGACTTCGCCCCGCTCCGCGACGATCCGGCATTCCGGATGCTGCTCGCCGCCACGGCGTCGTAGGGTCCGCTGGGCGGACCGTGGTTGGCGGTTCGACGCAACGATCAACTCGCCCTCCCGAGTTGTAGGGAGCCGGAAGCGTCAGCGCCCGGAGTTGAAGCGCCAAACGACTCAACCGCGACGCCACTCCGGGCGCTGACGCTTCCGGCTCCCTGCCAATTGACTCGGTAAAGTCGGTTCGTGGGTGAAAGTCGGTCCAACGGTCCGCACCGCGGACCCTACAAATAACGACGAGGCCCGCCGACCACTTGGTCGACGGGCCTCGCCACACAAAGGGGGACTATGTGCCGGGCCTCGCCCCGTGGGTACGGGGGCGTCAGCCCGGCGAAGCCAGCGGTCCGTTCCCAGGGGGGGGCGGGAACGGCCGCGGCTCAAGACTTTAGAACTTGTCGTCGAAGGGTTCCGGGGTGGCGGTTGCAACCCGCCTGGCCCCGCTCAGGACGCCAGCGACTCTCAGAACTTATACTCAACACCGGTCTGCAAGCCGTGCAGGATGATCGAGTTGTTGGTGTCGATGTGGCTGACCGATTGAGCGTTCGACCAGTACGTGTTCTGGAACTCCTCGACGCCCAGGGCCACACCACCGATGCCGATGAAGCGGTACGCGGCGGTAAGGCGGCAGTTGCAGCTCACCTGGTAACCGAGGCCCGCCCGTAGCTCGCCAACGTAGGCCAGCGAGGTCTCGCTGCCGCGGGCCGAAGCCGGTCCGCCG
Source organism: Botrimarina colliarenosi (assembly GCF_007859955.1). Lineage (GTDB taxonomy): Bacteria > Planctomycetota > Planctomycetia > Pirellulales > Lacipirellulaceae > Botrimarina > Botrimarina colliarenosi. The sequence continues at coordinate 132,567 of NZ_SJPR01000003.1, read as the reverse complement.
CCGTTGTAGTAGCTGAGATACGAGGCGCCGCCGCCGTAGACCCGCTTCGAGACCTCGGCGTTGTTGCCGTAGATGCCCACCACGCCGTCCGCGAACAGGTTCCACCGGCAACCGACGAGCCAGTTCATGCTCGAGCCGAGTTGGAAGCCAACCAGTTCGTTGTTGGCCTCGTAGTCGGAGAAGATTACCGAGTTGTCGTCGCGGGGGAACCCTTGGTAGGTGGCGTACTCACCGGCGTTCGGGTTGCCTGCCCCGTCGGTGACGGTGTACTGCCAGTCGTATCCGAAGTCGTCGTCGATCCGCATGTAGCGGACGCCCAACAACCCGTTGATGAAGAAGCGCCGCGGGGGGCAAGCCGGGGCACACGCCACGTTGCACCCGCCGCAGTCGTCGTAGCCGCCACAGGCGCCGGTGTCGCATCCGCCGTAGCCGCAAGCCGACTGACCCGCCGCGAGCACCCCCTGCAGGCGACCGCCACCGCAGCCGGCGGCCATCGTCGGCGTCCCGAACCGCCAGAAGTTCAGCTCGAGGTTCTGGGCCGAGAAACGCTGCCGGACGCGGACGCCGAGGACCCGGACGTCGTTGGCGGTCAGGTCGTCGTCGGCCGGCATACCCGGATCGACATAGATCGGGCGGTTCGTATAGGCGCCGCCGGCCCCGTCACGGTCCGTGTAAAGGCCTTCGTAGTTCTTGAGCGTGTACATCCGCTGGGGATACGTCGATGACACCGTGCCCGGCAGGATCATCTGGGCCGAGCTCTCGTCCGTGTCGAGTCCCCAGTAGGCGACTTCCCATGCGAACGGCTGCTGGCAGTTGCAGGCGTCGTGGCCGAAGGTGCTGCCGAAGCGGACCTCGGCGCCAAACGCCCCGTCGTAGCCGGCGTCGGCCGTGTTGAGGTACATGTCCGACGGCATCGGGTAGTAGTCGGCCGTCCAGCCGGTGGTGTCGGTCAGGTAGGCGACGTTGCTCTTCGCCTGGTCGCCGCCGCGGGTCAGGTACAACCCATAGACCCCGGCGAACCACTGACGCTGCGGCCGCACCGGACCGCCGTAGCAACCGACGTCGCACGCCGGCGCCGAGTCGTAGCAACCGCCGTTGTCGTAGCCGCCGTAGTTCGCCATCGGGGCCGACGAGTAGTCCGTGCCGCAGTTGCCCGTCGCACAACCGTCCGACGCGGCCTGGTACGACGACGCTGGGTACGACGCCGCCGGGTGCGTGGCCATCGGCTGCGTGGCCGCCTGCGGGGCGTAGTGCGTCACCGGCTGCTCGTAGCCGCCGTCGTACATCATGGGCGCCGACTGCGCGGCCGGCGGCGTGTGGGCTGCTGGCGGCGCTGGGGCGGCCGGCGGCGTCGCGGCTTGAACGGCGTCGTTAATCGCCTCGGCGGGCGCCGGCAACTCTGCGGCCTGGGCGACCCGGGGGTAGCCGTAGCCGTTCCCGTAGGCGTTGCCATATCCAGGAGGGGTGCCATATCCAGGAGGGGTGCCGTACCCAGGAGGCGCGTAGGCCGGGTTCATCGCCGTTCGCGGCGGATAGGCCGGGGCGGCCTGCTGAGGCGGGGCCTGATAGTTATTGACGGCAACGAACTGAGCCGCCGCGGGCTGGGCCGATCCGGCGGCCAAGGCGAAACTCGCCGCGAATCCGCATGTCGCCTGAACGAATCGTTTCATCCGTGAGTACTCCTGTCGCTCCGTCATCCGCCGGGAGCTCGACGTGGCTGGTCACAATCGACGAGCCACCGAGGAAGTTCGCTCAGCCGGCTCCGCCGACCGGGAGCGGGCAGTTCGCAGCGAACCGACCATTCCACGGGAAGAAATCGGGTGACACGGCCGTCCGAATCGTGCCAATCCGACCACGTCGAGCGCGCCACTCGGATCGCCGCCTAGCGGCGTCGCTACAGACGGTCACAAGGCCGCAAGCAGGCGGGTCAACGCAACCGGCAAACTCTCTCAGGCTCGGCAGACCGAGACGCCACTTATGCGGCGAATCGCCCCACCCGCCTCGAGTTGCGAGATACCGGCCAGGACTTGCTCCACCGGCAGGCCCGTCTGGTCGACGAGCTGATCGATGCTGGTGGTCTCGCTGCCTACGCCCGCCAGCAAGGTCCGCATCGGTTCGCCCCAGTCAATCACGGGGGCCGGCGCCGACGGCCGCTCGGGCCGGCGGGTTGGTGGCGAAGACGACGCGACGAGATTCGCCAGGGCGTCAATTTCCTCCAGGACGTCCTCCACGCAAGTGACCAGTTTGGCGCCCTCTTGGATCAGCCGGTGGCACCCGTGCGACTGCACGCTGTCGATCGGCCCCGGCAGGGCGAAGGCGTCACGCCCCTGCTCGGCGGCGTGCCGCGCGGTGATCAGAGCGCCCGACCTTTCCGCCGCCTCGATCACCAGCACACCGAGCGACAAGCCGCTGATGATCCGGTTCCGCTGCGGAAACGAGCCACTCATCGGCGGCATCGGCGGCGGCGCCTCGGCGAGCAACGCGCCGTGCTGGCTGACGTCGTCGGCCAAGGGGCCGTGCTCGGGCGGATAGATCCGCATCAGCCCGCCGGCCATCGCCGCGATCGTCCGGCCGCCCGCCTCGATAGCCGCCCGGTGCGCGACGCCATCCACCCCCCGCGCCAGCCCACTGACGACCGTCACGCCGGCCAGCGCCAACTGCCTTGCGATCAGCTCGGTCTGTCGCAGTCCATAGCGGGTGGCCCGCCGGGTCCCGACAATCGCCACCGCCCGGTGATCGACCGGCTCGATCGCCCCGCGGCAGTACAGCACGGCCGGCGGGTCGGGGATCTCCCGCAGGGACGCCGGATACTCATCGTCAGAAATCGCCAGCACGCGGATGCCGCACTCGGCCGCGCGATCGAGCATCTGCGTCGCTTTATCGGCGGCGGGGGCCGCGGAAATCGCGACCGCGGTTTTCGAGCCGACGCCCCGGACTTCCTGAAGGATATTTGGCGAGGCGGCGAGCACCGCGCCGGCGTCGCCTAGGGCCTCGATCAGACGACCCCTGAGCAAGGGACCCACGCCGCGGACACACGACAGCCGGACCTCGGCGAGGGTCTCCTCCGAATAGGGTGACGTCATGGCGGGCCGGTGAGCGAGTGTCGGAGACGTTTCGCTCCGACACTAATTGGCCTGCAGGCGAGCCGCCACTCTTTCGGCGTCTAGCCGCTGTGCCCTTGCGCCGCGCAGATGTAGCTAATCAGCTGCGCCAGGCTCTTGGCCTTCATCTTCTTCATGATCTTCGAGCGTCTTAACTCGACCGTCCGGAGCCCGATCGACAGCCGCTGGGCGATCTGCTTGTTCGGCATCCCCGCGAGCATCCCTTCGAGGACCTCGTGCTCGGCCGGGGTGAGCGCCGACGCGGCGCGGCGATGCTTCATCACGTTGCGACGTGACGCCCGGAACCGCAGGGCGGCGTCGGAGATTTCCCGTAAGTCTCGCGACAAACGCGCCAGAGAGTTCGGCAGCGTCAACAGCCCGCGGGCGCCCTGATTGACAACGTAGGCGGCTTGGTCGATCGACCCGTCAATCAACGCCGCCGCGATTGTCAACTCCGGCGCAAGCTGGCTCGCCCTGGCGATCCACTGCTGCGAAATAAGGCTTTCAGCGACACCGACAAAGACGACGACGTCGGCCGGCTCGAGCGTTGCCTCGCGGCTCCGCCAGTTGAGCTGCTCCAGAAGAGACTCGGGCGAACTAGCGAGTCGCACGTCCGCCCGCACCGAATGGGCCGCTACAACAATCGGAGACGCATCCGCTACGCCACAGCCGACGACATCCAGGATCGGTTTGACCGGTTTAGGCTCAGAGGTCGATGCTGTGGTCCCATCCTTGTCAGAGTCAGTCAGGTCAGACGGCATTGGAGGCATACAGAACAGAATTGTCGTAACTGCCGCTACAAAATCCCGACGGAGCCGGTTGATCCGCAGAACATCCGCGTATGGCTTCACGGAAGTTTCAGAAAACTTTACGCTACGCGAGCGAGAAAGGATGATCGTCTGGCTGCCACTCCGCGAGTCGATTGGTGCGGAATACACCAATCCTTGCCTAAAACCGCATGTAATACCGCAGTATTCATGCGGTATGTCGCATCTTTAGGGATCATTTGCGAAAATTGACCGTGGCAAACCGCATCGACATTTGTCCCTAAAGCGGGCGCGCACACCTACCGGACGCCATGCGGGCGCCGATTCTAGGCCTGTTTAGAACCTGCAACGTCAGCCCGCCATGGCCGCCAGAACGGCGTCGTCACCGGGGCTCGTGACGGTTTCCACCTCCCCCAGACGGGTCGGCAGTACAAAGTGGACCTCGCCGTCGCGGACTTTCTTGTCCCGCCACATCAGGGCCGATAGCTCGCCCAATTCAATGCCGTCAGGGACCGCGACGGGCAGTCCAAAACGCTCCAGCAACTCGACTTGGCGACGGGTCACCGACGACTCAATCCGCCCCATGCTTTCGGCAAGTCGCGACGCGCACACCATGCCGATCGCGACCGCCTCGCCATGAAGCAACTCGCTGTAGCCGGTGGCCGCCTCTAAGGCGTGGCCGAATGTGTGACCGTAGTTGAGTTTCGCCCGCTGGCCCGACTGCTCTCGTTCGTCGGCCTCAACCACATCGGCCTTCAAGCGACAGCTGCGCTGGATGATTTCGCGGAGGACTTGCGCGTCACGGGCGACAACGGCGTCCGCTTTTTGCTCTAAGAACTCGAAGAAGTCGGCGTCGAGGATCACGCCGTACTTCACCACTTCGGCGAGCCCCGCGCTGTACTCACGCTCGGGGAGGGTCTTCAGCACGTCGGTGTCGATCAGCACGCCCTCGGGCTGCCAAAAGGCGCCGACCATGTTCTTGGCGCCCTCGAGATTGACGCCTGTTTTACCGCCGACCGAGCTATCAACCTGGGCGAGCAGGGTCGTCGGCATCTGAAAAAAGCGGAGTCCGCGGGCGAAGGTCGCGGCGACGAATCCGGCGATATCACCGACGACGCCCCCGCCGACCGCGAGGATGACCGTCTGCCGATCGCACCCCTCGTCGAGCATGGTCTGCCACAAGTCGGCGGCCACGTCGGGGGACTTGCTAGGCTCGCCCGCCTCGACCACCAACACGTGTGATTCGACGCCGGCTTCGACGAAGAGGTCGGCGAGCGGGTCGCCATACAACTCGTCGACGTTGGTGTCCGTCACGACCACCACGTGCTGAGCCCCGCCGCGCTCGGCGACGAAGTCGGCGGCTTTCTCCAGCAGCCCGGCGCCGATCTGTATGTCATAGCTCCGGTCGGCGAGGGAGACGCGGACGCTAGCAATATCGTTGTTCATTCGCTGCCGGTGGGGCTCGTTAGGCGTCGCTGGTGAGGCGGCCCGTTAGTCGGTCGAGGTCCGCGACCTGGACGGTGATCTGGCGGCTGAAGCCAGTGTGGACTCGGACGTAGTGCAACTCGGCCGCCGAAGCCGCCTCGGCGTGCAGCAGGCGTTCGAAACGCCGGCGCCGCGTCGGCTCCCAGTCGCCCGCCGCCGCCCTGGTCGCGCCGGGCCAGAGCGTGACCTCTTCGACCACCAAAGCCTCGCGGTACGGATCGAAGGGGTCGGGCATCAGGAACGGCAAAGGGACGCTGGAAGGGGCTTGGCGAGACGGCGCCGCTAGCGTCGCCGCCTCCGTACGGAGAGCCCAAATATATCCCATGCCGCTGCGGTAGCCGAGCCGCCGGCAGATTGGCCTGGGGCCGGCGCTGCGGGGTCCGCTACCCTCGGTGAACAACATCTGGCCGCCACGACCCCTCTACGATCCATCCGTCATGAAAAGCCTCGCCGTCATCAATCAGAAAGGGGGCGTCGGCAAGACCACCACGGCGGTCAACCTCGCGGCTTCGCTCGCCCGGGCCGGTCAGCGCGTCGGCCTGATCGACCTCGACCCCCAGGGCCACGCCACCTTGCACCTTGGCGCCGAACCCAAACGACCGACGGCGACCACCTACGACCTGCTCACGGGCGACGCCTCGTTAGCAGACGTTTGGTGCGAAACCGCCGAAGGCGTGCGTGTAGCCCCCGCCCACATCGACCTGGCGGCGGCGGAGCTGGAACTTGCTGGCGTCGTTGGCCGCGAGATGATCCTCCGCGACAAGCTAGCGGGCGCGGAAGCCGAGTTTGACTACATCCTGGTCGATTGCCCGCCATCGCTTGGCGTCTTGACGCTCAACGCCCTCTCGGGGGTCGAGGATGTCTTCCTGCCGTTGCAGCCTCACTTCTTGGCCCTGCACGGCCTCAGCAAGCTGATGAAGACGGTTGACCTTGTCGCCGAACGACTGAATCCTCGGCTGAAGATGGCGGGCGTCGTGCTCTGCCTCTACGAATCGGGCACCCGGCTCGCGACCGAGGTGAGTGCCGACGTCGAAACCTATTTCAACCAACTCCGAGGGCGCAGCGGCCCTTGGGGGCATATCCGGCTGTTCGACACCAGGATCCGCCGCAATATCCGCCTGGCCGAGGCGCCGAGCCACGGGCAATCGATCTTCGCCTACGACCGCAGCAGCCGCGGGGCCGAGGACTACCGTGCGCTGGCGGGCGAAGTCCTCGCCTACTATGCCGGCCGTGAGTTGTCGGCGGCGGCGTAGGCGACGGCGAGCCGCACGGCTTCTTCGCGGCTGCCCGCTTTGTGAGACAATTCACAAACCCTTCTCTCTCCGCGATTTAAGGCGGCAGGCGGGAACTTCCCGGCGTGGTGCGGCGTCTCCTAATGGCGCCGCGAAATCAGACAATCGTCCCATTACGAGACGACTGGATTGGCAGCTCGGAATCCCAAAATTGCATTTTTGACAGTTCGTCAGAAATGCTATCATCCGGTAGAGGCCTGAACAAATAGGCGCCTACCAAGCGTAAACCGCTGTCCAAGAATGATTTAGGGGTCGCCGCCCCCCCTACAGAACCAGTGCGGTCGCAAGAATGGCACAGTCATTGCAAATCAACAGAGGTGCAGCGAGTGGAAGCCGCCCGCATGGAGGTGCGGCAACCCGCTTGAAGCAGCGATCCAAAGCCCCAAGGAAGACCGCGAGTGAGCTCGTGAGGGGCGGCGGAATTACCAATGAAGACGTCGGGGAAGCAAGGACTCGTTCCCTCGGGCCGTCGAACTCTCGAGAAGAGGAGTTCGCAGGATTATGACCACGCAAGCCACGGAAGTTCGCAGCACCGACTCGGCCGCCCTCCTGGCGACGCCCCTGGAGCAGCTCTCGGACGAGCAGCTCTTGGCGCTGCACCAGACGGCCGCCGAAGACCGCCCCTACCTCGCGACGCTCATCCAACGCTATGAGCGCGAGCTTTACAGCTTCCTCCGCCGTTATCTGGGCGACGCCGCCCTGGCCGAGGACGCCTTCCAGGCCACTTTCCTGCAGGTCCACCGCAAGGGCCACCTGTTTGACTCCGGTCGGAAGTTCCGCCCGTGGCTTTACACCGTCGCCACGAACCGGGCGATTGACCTGCAACGCCGGAACAAGCGTCACCAAGCGGTCAGCCTGAACCGCTCGGCCCGGGCGGAGCAATCGGACTCCGGCTCGCTGATCGACCTCCTTCCTTCAGGAGAGTCGGGCCCCGGCGAACGCTTCGAGACCGCCGAGCGTAGTGAATGGGTGAGGCGAGCCGTCGCCAGTCTGCCGGAACCGCTCCAGCAGGTGGTGTCGCTCGTCTACTTCCGCGGCATGAAGTACCGCGAGGCGGCTGACGAACTGAGCGTGCCGGTCGGCACGGTCAAGAGTCGGCTGCACTCGGCGGTCGGAAGCCTCGGCCAGCAGTGGCGTGAAGCCCACCCGACGACCTGAGACGCCCCCCTTCCCGGTACGAAAACGGAGCGGGCCGCTCGGAGACGGGCGGCCCGCTTTGTGTTTCTACTGGCCACGGCCGCCGCGGGCAAAGTAAGCTTTGTTTATCGGCAAACCGGGTCGGGCTGGGGGCGACGCCTCCGGCCGATCGATTAGCGTGGCGGGCGGCCCTTCGATGTGCGACGAAGACGAGATCCTCCTCCGCTATCACTTCGGCGACATGAGTCCCGCCGAACTCGCTCAGTTCGAGCAGCGGCTCGTTAATGAGCCAGAACTCGCCGAGCGCCTGCAAGAGCTTCGCGACTGCATCGCGGTCAACGGCGTCCCCGGCTGCACGGGCAGCAGGACACCCCCATCCGAGGCGCCGGCGCGGCTCGCTGACCGCACGGTGCAGGCCATCTTCGCCGGCCATCTCGAGCGGGCGAGCGAGTGCGTCGGTCGCAAGCGGTTTAATCTTGTTGAAGTGGTCGCGGTCGGCGTCGTCGCCACCTTCCTCGGCGCCCTCATCCTGCCAGGCCTGTTGGTTGCGCGCGAAGCGCGGAATCGGAACGTGTGCGCGAACAATCTCCATGAGATCGGTAAGAGTCTTGAATCCTACCGATTAACCCATGCGGGCCACTTCCCAATGATTGGGGAAGAGGAAAACGCGGGGTTGTTCTCGGCGATGCTTGCCGAAGGCGACGCCTTCGACCGCGAAGTACTTCAGCGATTGCTTGTTTGCCCCTCCTCCGAGTTGGCGGAACGCGTGGCGGCAGGCGAGGTGCGGGTCGTCGTCCCGACGCTTGAAACGCTCTTAACCGAGCGGGACCCAATCGAGCTGGACCGCCTACAGCGGTACATGGGCGGTAGCTTCGCCTACCGCATCGGCTACCGCGTGGACGGAGAATATGTCGAACCCGAGGAGGGTGGGAACTGCCGGCTACCTCTCATGGCGGACGCTCCGTCGCGGCGATGCAGCATCTCGGTGGTCAGCCAAAACCACGGCGGCTGCGGGCAGAACGTGTTGTTCGCGGGAGGGACGGTGCGGTTCGTCTCAGGATGCTGGATGCCGGAGCAGTCCGACCATCTGTTCCTCAACGATGACAACGAGATCGCCGCCGGCAGCCACCGGGGCGACATCGTGCTCGCCCCCAGTGGGGTAACGCCGCTGGGTGTGCCGTTCGTCCACTTTGGGCTCTGATTCCGAGCCCCGTGTTGCATTCAGGCAACACCGATCGCGCCGGCAGTCCAAGGGCGAGGCAGCTCTAAACCATTTCAAGGCAACGACTTAGCGGCAGTATTCCAAAACGCGTAGCGCCACGGCCCGACGGTTGCAGGAGGGGACCAAACCCTCCGCCCCAATCGTCGACCGAGCTTTGCCCGGAATGCCGCCTCGCCAACTTGTCGAAATCGCCGGTCTGCTCAGCCTCCGCAGCGGCCCGCTGCTGAAGTCGAAAGCCGCCGTCTGTTCCGACACCCTGTCCGAATACTGGATCGCGTCGCGTTGTCGCCTCGACGAGTGGGGCCGGCTGCTGCGGACCCTTGGGCACAGCCGTTCGGCGCCCCCTGCCGACGAAGCGGGCGGGCTGCTGATTCGCTTGGTGGAAGAGGTCACCCTTAGCGAGCTGTTGGCGCGAATCGTCGCCGCCATCTGCGCCGCGGACGACCTGCGACGTACGGGAGAAGAAGCGGGCCCGATCGGCCAGAACACCCTCGACGGCCACCGCGAGGCCTCGAGCCGCCTTCGGGCGCTGGTCTTCGCCTGGTGGCCCGCCGACTCGCCCCGGTCTCGCCATGCCCGCTCCCTCACGAAACAGACCGAACGCTGGACCGACGTGCTCCTGGCTTACGTCGGGGTCACCGCCGACGTCGAGCGCTTCGCCATCGACCCCTCACGGCTCCGAGAGTTCGCGTACGACGTTCAGTCACACGGCGCCGAATCGAGCCAAGCCGCCAGCCAGCTGCTGGCGTTCGGTTTGCGGGATGGCTTCGCCGCCGCGACCCAGGCGCCGCTTAACGGTGACCTCAACCGCCGCATCGCCGGCGCGGCTCTCGCCTTGTTCGGGCCCGCCGGTTTCGACGGACACGGCCTGCAGCGTCCCCCCTGGATGCTTCGCGCCGAACGGACCGCCGATGACACCATCGCTCTGGTCGATCGCCTCTTCGAAGACGACGACACGCCGCTCGGCATGCGGCTGCCGCAACGCTGGCGGATTTGAATGGGGTCCGCGGTGCGGGCCGTTCTCATGGGGTTGGCCTCACGCCGGGTTCCAACCGCTAACCACGGTCCGCACAGCGGACCCTACGCGTTCGCTGCGCGCATCGCTTCGCGTTGTTCGACGCGCTGGCGGATCTGCTCGATATCGTCGTCGGGCGTCGCGCTAATGAGTTTGCGCGTGTAATCTTCGCGCGGGTTCGCGTAGATATTCTCCGACGGGCCGAACTCAACGATCTTGCCGCCGTTCATGACCGCCATCATGTCGGCCATGAACTTAACGACCGAGAGATCGTGGCTGATGAAGATGTAGGTCAGGCCGCGGCTCTCTTGCAGGCGCTTCAGCAGGTTGAGCACCTGGGCCTGGACCGAGACGTCGAGCGCAGAAACCGACTCGTCGCAGACGATGAACTCCGGCTCGACCGCCAACGCCCGGGCGATGCAGATCCGCTGCCGCTGGCCGCCGGAGAACTCGTGCGGGTAGCGACGCAGATGCTCGGGCTTGAGGTCAACTTCTTCGAGCAGGGCCGCCGCCATGTCACGCCGCTCGGCGCGGCTCTTGCCGAGGCCATGCACGTTCATCGGCTCGACGATCGTCGATTCCACCGTCATCCGTGGGTTCAGCGAGCCGTACGGGTCTTGGAAAATGATCTGTAGCTTGCGGCGGAGCCGGCGCAGGTCGTTCGAGCCGAGCGCGCCGACATCCTGCCCCTCGAACTTCACGCCGCCGCCCGTTGGCTCGATAAGCCGGAGGATGGCCCGCCCGGCGGTGGTCTTCCCGCAACCCGACTCGCCCACCAGGCCGAGGGTCTGGCCGCGGTAGACTTTGAACGAGACCCCGTCGACCGCTTTGACGTGATCGACGACGCGAGCGAGCACGCCGCGACGGACTGGGAAGTAGACCTGCAAGTCATTCACTTCGAGCAGCGGGGTCGTCCCTTCTTCGACGGCCGTCGTGTCGGCGGGATGGCGCGCTTCGTCCCAAGGGTGACCCATCGCGGCCAGCTCGCTCTTGGGATGCAGCAGGCGGCCGCGGCCGTGGGTCGTCATCCGCTTGATGTCGGCCTCGGTGAGCTTCTTCTCGACGACTTCGACTTCGGTCGTCCCGTCGGGCTGCACGACGTCGCGCGTCGTCATAAAGTCGCTCACCGTCGGCAGCAAGCGGTAGGTCGAATCAAGGCGTGGCCGGCACGACAACAGGCCTTTCGTATAGGGGTGCTTCGGGTTCTCAAAGATATCGAGCACCGGGCCGTACTCCACCATCTTGCCGCGGTACATCACCAGCACGTCGTCGGCGATCTCGGCGATCACCCCCAGGTCGTGGGTGATGAACAGGATCGACATGCCGCGGCTGTCGCGGAGCCGGCGGAGGATGTCGAGGATCTGCGCCTGGATCGTGACGTCGAGGGCGGTGGTCGGCTCGTCGGCAATCAAGAGCTCGGGGTCGCAGGACAACGCCATGGCGATCATCACACGCTGCTTCTGCCCGCCCGACATCTGGTGCGGGTAGCTATCGACGCGTGACTCGGGGTTGGGGATTCCCACCTCGTCGAAGAGCTCGATCGTCCGCTGCCGGGCCTCGGACTTCGACATCCCTTGGTGCAGGCGTAAGGCCTCCATCACCTGGGCGCCGACGGTGAACACGGGATTCAGCGACGTCATCGGCTCCTGAAAGATCATGCTGACCGTCGCGCCGCGCAGTTTGCGCATCTGCGGCTCGGGCAGGCCGACCAACTCCTTGCCGAGCAGCGAGATCGACCCCGACTCGATCTTCGCCGACGACGCCAAGAGCTTCATCACCGACAACGACGTGACGCTCTTGCCCGAACCGCTCTCGCCAACGATGCCGAGGGTGCGTCCCTCGTCGAGGCGGAACGAGATGTCGTCCACCGCCCGCACCACGCCTTCCTCGGTGTGAAAGTAGGTGCGGAGGTTTTTGATAGCGATGACGGGGGTGGTCACGGTCTTGGGGGCGGCTGGAGGATGGCCACGAAGAGGCGCAGAAAGCACAAAAAACTAGTGCGTTTGACTGAGGATGTATTTCTTGATGGAGAGCTTTGACGCGCCGAAATTGATTAGCAAGCCGTGCAGCAAGGATCGTTCATCGGCCTTCTCAAGATGCCCTTGGCGTAGGTAGCAGTGAATCTCAAAACTGGTCTCACGAACAATATCGCAAAGCTCATTCACATTGGACCAATCCGCCATATCCACCACCCTTCTCTTCTTGTGCCTTCTGCGCCTTCTCGTGGCTACTCTTTCTACTCTTAGTCCGCTTCGCTAAGCCGCGGGTCGGTCGCCTCCTGCAGCCCCTCGCCGATCAGATTGTAAGCGAGCACGGTCAAGAAGATCGCGATCCCCGGGAAGACGATTAGCCACCACATCTGCTGGATCGCCGACCGGCCGGCGTTGAGCAGCGTCCCCCAGCTCGGGTTGGGGGGCGGCGACCCGAACCCAAGAAAACTCAGCGCGCTCTCCGTCAGAATGGCGGACGCGATGCCGAAGGTGATCGGCACCAGCACCGGCGCCATCGCGTTGCGGAGCACATGACGGAACATGATCTGCGACTGCCCGACGCCGAGGGCCCGGGCGGCGGTCACGTAGTCGAGCTCTTTGAGCCGGAGGAACTCCGCCCGCGTTAGCCGGGCGATGCCGGTCCAGCCGGTGACGCCGAGCACCGCCATGAGGTGCCAGATCGTCGGCCGTTCCAGAATCGCGATCAGCGCCAGGATCAAGACGAGCGCCGGGATGCACATGACGACCTCGATCAGGCGGCTGAGCGCCATGTCGATCCACCCGCCGAAGTAACCCGCCAACGCGCCGACGACGACGCCGATCGAGGCCGCGATCCCCATCGAGACGAAGCCGACCAGCAATGCCGTCCGGGCGCCGTGGACCATCTGGGCCAGCACATCGACGCCGGCGCGGTTGGTGCCGAGCCAGTTGAAGCGGTTGGGACTCCCTTCGTCGCGGGTCGGGTTCTCGGGCTGGCCGGGCCATTCGCCCTCGCGGACCCGCCGGTTGGGGTCCTGGTAGAGGGGCGGCCAGATGGCCCAACTATCGGGGTCCTTCTCCTTGAGGTTCCCGACGTAGACGTTGCGGAAGCGATCGCGCTGGAAGACGGCGGGCTCCCAACTACGGTTGTAGTAGGCAAGGGCCGGGAAGTAGATCTGCCCCTTGTAGCGGCAGACGATCGGCTTGGTCCCAACGATCATGGGAGAGAACACGGCGATAACCGCCAGCGCCACCACGTACACCAGCGCCAGCATCGCCAGCCGCCGCCGCATGAAGCGACGACGCACCTCGGTCCAGAAGCCTGGTGAGGCGGCGCTCGATGGATCGGCGGGTTGGACCACGGATGACACGGATTTCACGGATTTGGGTTAGGCGTAGGGGTCAGCGGACGATTCGTTTCCACTCGATCTTGCTGTGCTTGAAGTTGATGAGGACTGCCAGATCGAGGCCTGGACGCAACTCGTTCGTGGCCGCCATCGCGGCGCCAATCACTTCTCGACTCAATGCCTCGTGCTTCATCCGAGCAATCCGTTTTATCCGTGGTCAAACTCCGTCATGAGTAACTCACACGGGGATCGACAATCGCGTAGAGCAGGTCCGCCAGCAGTTGTCCGAGCAGGGTCAGCACGCTGAACATCAGCATCAGTCCCATCAGCGTCGGGTAGTCCCGCTCGCGGATCGACTCGAAGAACAGCTTGCCCATCCCGGGCCAACTGAAAATCTGTTCGAGGATGATCGCCCCCGACAGCAGCGTTGGCAGCGTCAGGCCGATCAGGGTCACCAGCGGGATCAGCGTGTTGCGGAAGGCGTGCTTGAGCAGCACCGCCGTGGGACCGACCCCCTTGGCCCGCGCCGTGCGGATGTAGTCCTGACGGATCACCTCTTGCATGTTGGCCCGAACAAACCGGCTGTAGTAGGCCAGGCTCGCGTAGGTGTAGCAGGTCACCGGCAGCACGGCGTGCCGGAAGAGGTCCATCAGCTGCTCGCCGCGCGACATCGTATCGAAGTTGTCGCTCACCATCCCGAACAACGGCAGTTCGAACGGGGTGCCCCGCAGGTGGATCGCGAACAACATCTGCAACAGCAACGCCGCGACGAACGACGGCAACGAGTACAGCATGTACAACGCGGTGCTCAGCACCCGTTCGTCGAGCCGGTTCGAACGAGCCGTGGCATAGAGCCCCATCGGGATCGCTAGCAAATAAGTCAGCAGCAGCGACGAGACCGACAGCATCAGCGTCGGGCCGATCCGCTCGGCGATGAGCGACGCCACCGGGGCCTTCCGCGACAGCGAGTTGCCCAGATCGCCCGTCAGGGTGCGACCGAGCCACTCGAAGTAGGCGACGTACCACGGGTCGTTCAGGCCGAACATCTCCCGCATCCGCTCGATGTCCTCGGGCCGTGGCTGCTTGTCGGGCCCCATCGACTCCATGACCACCAGCAGCGGGTCTCCCGGCATCACGCGGATCAGCCCGTACACCACAAAGGTGATCAGCAGCAGCGTCCCCAGCCCCAGCAGGATTCGGCGGATCAGATAGTCCAGCATGCGCCACGTTGGGCAGAGGGAGGCTTACGGGCCGCCGGCGCCGACAAGGCTTCGGGGCGGAGCAACGCGGTGGATCGACCGCCGCCGTCAGTTGTCGGCGGGGACCCAGACCGAGCCGAGGCCCGGGCCGTAGCTGAACGGGCCGCGCGGGCTAAAGCGATACCCACGGAGCCGCTTGTTGAAGCCGTAGAACGAGCTCCGCGTATGCAGGAACAGGTACGGCTGGTCGGCGAAGATCAGCTTGTGAATCTTGCCGTAGATCTCGGCGCGCTTTTCACGGTCGAACTCGACTTCGCCCTCGTCGAACAGGCGATCGACTTCCGGGTTGCTGTAGCTGCCGTAGTTGCGGCCTTCTCCGGTGCCGAAGATGTTCTTGTTCGTGTACGGGTCGGCGCCGGCGCCCCAGCCCGAGTACTCGGCGACGAAGTTCTTGTCCTGCACCCGCTCTTGGAACACGGCCGCCTCGAGCGACGCGATGTTGCAGCGGATGCCGATGCTATCGAGACACTCGCGGAAAAGGTTGCAGATCGCGATCCGGTCAGGCTTGTTGCTGACCATCAGCGTGAACTCGAACGGCACGATCTCGCCGTTGATCTCCTTGTCGCGGACGCCGTCGTAGTCGGAGTCGGCCCAGCCCGCCTCGTCGAGCAGGTCCTCGGCCTTGTCGAGGTCCTGCTTGTAGAGCGGGGCCGGGTCCTTGGGGAACATCCACGCGTCGGGGTGGTAGATCCCCCAGCATTGCGGGTAGAGCCCGTAGCAGAGGTCGTTGACCATCTCGTCGTAGTTCATCGCGTACGCCATCGCCTGGCGGACGCGGAGGTCTTCGAAGAGCGGTGACTTGAGGTTCCAGCCGATGTAAAAGAAGGTCCACTCGGCGCCGCGGGCCTTGGTGTTGACCTTGTAAAAGTCGTCGCTGTCGGTCTGGGTGAGCCACTGCTCGGCGCCGAGCAACGCCTCGTCGACGTCGGACGCCTTGAGGGCGAGGAGTTGCGTGTTCGTGTCTTCGATGACGCGGTGCCGGATCTTGGCGAAGTACGGCTTCTCGCGCACCGGCTTGCCATCGTGGGTGTAGTAGCTCTCCCGCCGCTTCAGCAACACCTCGCTGCCGCGTTGACGCGACTCGATCTCGTAGGGGCCGCCCGAGATCGGCTTCTTTTCGAGCTTCACGTGGTAGGGGCTGTTGCGGAGCGTGGGGTCCTCGGCGAAGGACTTCTCGTAGAGGTGTTTCGGCACCACGTAGAAGTTGAGATTCCAGACGTTGATCGCCAGCGGCTTCTTGTGGAAGTAGATGAGCGTGTGGTCGTCGTAAGCCTTGACCATCGCCAGCTGGTCGGTCCCCTGCCGCTGGGCGAGCACCGGCACCTGCGAGGTCATGATCAGCTTGTAGGAGAACTCGACGTCGTACGCGGTGATCGGCTTGCCGTCCGACCAGGTGAGGTCGTCGCGGAGGACGACTTTGTCGAGCATCCGGTCCTTGCTGGTCTGCCAGCTAGCGACGGTGTCGGCCGAGGCGCACGGGTTGAAGTTCCAGTCGAACGTGAACATGCCGAACGCGAGCATGCCGGCGACTTCCGCCTCGGCCACGCTGCTGGCGAGGAGCGGGTTGAGCGACGAGACGTCTTGCTGGATGGTGCGATTGAGCACCGCGGCGTAGTTCACTCCCGACCCGTCCTCCGGCGCCAGCACCGAGAGGGCGCTGAGGATCTTCTTATTCGCCTCGTCCGAGTCGTTCTTCATGGCGAGCGCGTCCTCGACGCTCACCTGCGCCGGCTCGGACTTTTTCTGCTCTCGCAGTAGTTCGAGAGTGTCGATGACCGGGCTCTCCTCCCACTCCACCCCTTCCTCGGCTTCGGCGAGGGTCGCGGGGGTGTCGAACGGCGTGATGAGGTCTCCCAGCACCACGGGGGCGTCGTCCGCAGCCGGCGTGTCGCTGGCGGAGGCCTCGGCTCCTGCGGATTCCGAGGAGGCCGGTTTCGAACTCGCCTCGGGCGACGACGACTTAGCGCCGCCACTGCACCCGATTAAGCCGGTGAGCGCTGCGAACGCCAGAATTGCGAGCCCGCTACACGAGCTTGCCAACGACTTTCCTTCGACCATCCCTGACGCAACCGGAAGAACGTCGGGAAGGCGGGCGCCGGCAAACCGCATCGCCCGACGTCGACGGCTCACCGCGGGCGTGGCGCGGGCACTCGGCCCCGCAACGCCCCGTAAGCTAGGTAACCTAGCACGCCTTTTCGGCGAGGGTCAACGACGCTTCGCCCGACGCGGCGGCGCCGCTCAGTCGTTGAAGAACTCAAACTCGCCGATGAGCAATCCCTCGATCGGGATCATGGGCATCGCCCGTTGAAGGCGCGCCATCACCCGCCGCCGCATCCGGGTCAGGTCGGGCTCCTGGAAATCGCTCTGGTCGCAGGTGCGGATCGACACCAGCACCTCGTCCCGCACGCGGTGCTCGTGCGTCTCCAAGAACTCGGCAACCGCGGCCGCTAGCGTCGCATCGACCTCGGCGTACAGCGCAAAGCTGATCCGTAGCTTGGACCCCTCCACGACGCGAAAGTCACGCATCATGAACCGGCCTAGCAGCAGGGCGGCGAGGTCGGGCTCAGAATCGGCTTGCTTATCTTGCCCGGATGGATCGGCCGGTTGGACGTCGCTGGCGGCTGGCGCCGGCGCCCCCCACGAGGGAGTCACCAAGAGCAGTGACGCCAGCGCACCGCCAACAGCCCGATTGTAAAGCGACTTGTACACGGCGGTCTTGCTCATAGTTCATCGATGATCACGCGACGCAAACCGATGCGACGCACGGCGGGTCCCCCCAAGAGCGGCTGCACGGCGTCGAGCAGGTGGGCCTTGAGCGTCGCCATCTGGGCTTCGAGCAGGTCGTCGCGGGTCGTGTTGCGACAGACGCTGATGACGCGGTCGCGGATGCGTCCCTCGTTGCGCTTCGTGAGCTTCTTGACTTGGCGGACTTCATGGGGATCGACCACGACGAACAGATCGATCTCGACCTCCATGAGGTTGTCCGGCTCGAATCGCTCGGTCGCACTTTCAAGCACCATCGGCACCGGCACGACGAACGTACCGATCTCGATTTCGACAAACTCCTCTCGGGTCGGCAGACGGGTGATGTTGTCGAACGCGGTGGGCGCGTCGCCCTCGCCACACCCGATCACGACGACCGAGGGGAAGAGGACCAAAGCCAAGGCCAAGACGAAGCGACGCTTCGTACGGCGGGCACGGGTCTTGCGGCGGATAGGTGGGGCGGAGGCGTCCATGGCGACTTCCAAACTTAAGTCGCAATGAGCCGTCTTGCGGGGCAGGTGTAACCTATGTTTGTGCTGTGACGCACCGGGTTCCCGCGGGGGGGCCGGTTGTGACGGTCACAATGCTCCATCGGCCCCAGACCCGATGCTCCACCTCTTCACGCCAATCCGAACCTCCTTGCTAGCGCTCGCCCTGTGCGTGTCGCAGGTGGGCTGCTACAGCGACGAAAGCCTGCTGAAGCGGATCCGGAACCATGCGATCCGCACCCGCGTCGACGAAGTCGAGCTCGGGCAGTTCCGCGTCACGCTGCCGAGAAACGACCGCACCGGCGAGATGACCGAGATCGACATCCGCATCTTCGGCGAGTCGTTCCGTTACCGCGTGAATGAGATCGAGGAGGAACTCGAAGCCAAAGCGCCGTTGATCGAGGACCTGGCGATGCGGACCCTCCGCGAGACAACCCGTCAGGAGCTGGCCGAGCCCGACCTAGAGAGCCTCCGAGGACGGCTGCTCAATTCGATGAATCAACTGCTGACCGACGCGCCGCTCGCTTCGGTCGGCTTCTACGATGTCCGCTTCATCCGGCACTGATCGCGGCGTTACGTCCGATCGATTTCGCGCGGCTCGCGTCGCGGCGGCGGGAAGCCGGGCGGGCCATCCAGACCACCGGGCGGGCCGCGTCGAGAGTCCCGACCCCGATCGAACGGGGGGCGGCGTTCGCCGTCACGGCCGGGACGGCCTCCGGGCGGGGGGCCTTCCCCCCAAAAAGGCGGCGGCAGGTCGGCGCCACCCAACGCGCGTCCGCTCAGCTCGTCACGGAACTCGTCGGTCGGCTTAAGCAACAGCGAATCAAGCTCCGAGACATCGATCCGCGCAAAAGCCGTCGGCAAGTCGTCCTCCACTTCCGTCTGACGCAGCAAGTGGCTGACGATCCGCGCGCGCTCGTCGTGCCGCTCGGCGTCACGGATCTCTTGAACGACGCCAGCGGGTAGCGACGCTTCGAGCTCGGTGACCCAGTCTCGCCAACGGCTGTCGATCGACGCCTTTAATTCGTCGCCCCCGGGCACCCGACCCGCATCCGCGAACCAGCGTTCCAACGGGCCACGACGATCCCCCCGCCCGGCAATCTGCTCCGTCGCCGCGGTTAAGAGCAGCTTCGGCTCACGCTTGAGCGCCTTGGAAAAACCCTCCGCTACCCGATCGGCGAGAGGTTCGGAACCGCGACGGGCGACCGCGACGCGGATCGTCTGCACGACCATCTTGCCGGTCTCTTGGTAAGGCGCGCTCTCGGTCAGGCGGTCGATCGCTTTGCGGAAGTCGGCGAGCTCACTGCCGCTCAACTCGAGACGGGCGTCGCGTGACCACCGCGGCGCCTCGCGTTCGATCAGGCGGAGCCGCTGGCGAGCCGGCATCTGCCGCAAGCTCGACTGCATGGTGGCCGGCAGGCGGTCGACCATCGCCTCATACGCCAGAGCCGCCTCGCGCAGCTCCGCGACGTTGGGCTGGGCGGCGATCTCCTCCGACAACCGGCGGAGCGAGGCCTGTTTCTCGTCGGTTCGGCCTTGGTACTCGGCGAGCCGAGCGTTCACGGTCGCCAGCTCGGCGGGCGACAGCTCGGCGACCCAGCCATGCCGCTGCTGCGGCGTCGACGCCGTCACTTCGGCCCACTCCGTCGCGGCAGCGCGGGTGGCGTCGCTATCGAACGCCTCGATGGTCGCCGCGTGGCCGTCGACAAGTTGGTTCAAGAAATCGAGCGAGCCGACCTGCTCGAGCGCGGGGGCGTGCAACGCCACCGGCAGATCGCGCACGGCGCGACGCTCCGGCGACGTCGCGACCGCGAGCGTCAGCATCGCGCCGGCGATCACGCCGAGAACCGACGCCACGGCCCAAAACGGCAGACGCCAACGCAAGCGGGCCCGCTTATCGCCTTGGGCTTGCTCGGCGGTGACCGCCGCCATGTCGATCGTCGTGCGGGTGAACGTTGGCGACGCGGTCGACCTCGGCAGCACGTCCAGGGCGTTCCAAACGCGGTCCAGCGTCTGCAGCCGCTGGCGGGTCGTTGCGTCGCGTGCGAGCAGCGACTCGACACACTCGCACTCCTCGGCAGAGAGTTGGCCGTCGAGGTACGCGACAAGCACCTCATCGGGGCCGTCGGCGTCATCTTCGATCGTTTCGTTGGCGGGGTTCATTCGTCGTCCCCCAGGGCGTGGGTCGGCATGCCGCCGGCGTCGTTCAGACTGCCAACCGCGTCGCCCCGTTCGATGTAGGGGTTCAGCGCCTGCCGCAAGTTCTCCCGGGCGCGGGCGAGCAGCGACTTGACCCCCTTGGCGGTCAGCCCCAGCACCTCGCCGATCTCGGCGTACTCCATGTTCTCGAACTTCGCGAGCAGCACCGCGGTGCGTTGCCGTTCGCTGAGCGTGGCGATCGCCGCCTGCACCGCGTCGCAGAGCTCGGTCCGGTCGGCGATGCGGGTTGGCATCGCCGAGCTCGCCGCCGCCGGGTGCGGCGCGCCGGCGCCGGTCTGATCGGGCGACGGCGCCGCCAAACGGACCTCCCGCTTCCGCGCCGAGCCCCGCAGCGAGTTGAGCGCCAGGTTGTTCGCGATTGTGAACAGCCAGGTCGTGAACTTGGCCCCCGGCTCGTACCGGTGACGCGCCTTGTAGACCCGCAGGAACGCCTCTTGAGCCAGCTCCTCGGCTAGTTCGCGACGGCCGACTTGGTACGTCAGCACCGAGACGAGGCGGTCCTGGTGCCGATCGACCAGCTCGCCAAACGCCGCCGCGTCGTCGTCGCGGACGCGCAGCATGAGCCGCACGTCCGGGTCGGACTCGGTGTAATGGCGGATCGTGGTGTCGCTAGTAGCCAAACGGCGTCCCCTATTCCGATAGCTTAACCCCGCAAGAGGCGGAGGGGCGCCGGCCAAACCGGACGGATGGAGGCCGACGGCCGCCGGCTCGCACCGTGACTTGGTCCAGATTTTGCTCTCGCCGTAAGCCGTTGATGAATCGCCCCCGGCGCCCGCCTTATGAGCATGAATGAGCTTGCCGACCCCGGCATTGACCAGGAAATCGGCGCCGCCCCGCGCGACCTGGCCCCCTTTCTCGATGTCCTGCAGAACCTCGTCCGCGAGCCGAGCGTCGTCGGCGCCGAGGATTCGTTCTTCCGGGTGCTCCGTCGCGAGCTCGAGGAACTCGGCGTCCGGGTCGCCTACTACCAGGGGGTCTTGGTCGCCCAGGGATCGCGTCCCGAGAGCCTAGTGCTTTCGGCCCACATCGACCGTCACGGCTTGTTCTGTACCGGGCCCAACGAGTTCCAGTACGCGGCGTTCATCACCAGCAACCGTAGCGAACAGACGGGCGACTCGGTGTCGGAACAGATGATCCACGCGTTGCACGGCCGTTTCGCCGGTCAGCGTGTGCAGGCCCACTTGCCGTACGCGGGGACCTATCTCGGACAAGGAATCATCACGTCGTCCCACGTCTGCCCCGAGCGGAGCAACCTGATCTTCGAGCTCGACGGCCTGGGATTCCTCCAGCCGGGGACGCCGGTCTCGTACCTCGACCGCCTGCGGCTGAGCGACGGGATGCTCACCGCCCAGCTCGATAACGTGCTGTCGGTGGCGATGATCGTTCACCTGTTCCGCAGCGGCTTCCAAGGGACCGCGCTCTTCACGGCCCAAGAAGAGGCGGGCCGGAGTTGGCGGTACGCCCTCTCGTGGTTCCAGAGCCAACGGCTCACGACGCAGCGACTGCTGGTGCTCGATACGAGCCCCTTCCCTACGACCGCCGCGGCGTCGTCGCAGCAGCTGGTGCTGCGACGCAAGGACGCCAACGCCCCGTTCGCCGACGCGATGATCGCCGAACTCGAAGACCGCTGCGGAGCCTTGGGGCTCAGCTACATCCACAAGGACGCCTACGTTGAGGCGCAGAACGTCGGCCGCGACCGCCCCGCCTCGCTGGGCCGCACCGAACTAGGCCGCCTCGCCGCGGCGACCGGCGGCGCTATCAACGGCGCGACGCTTCAGGTCCCGACGACCGGCTACCACACGCCGAACGAAACGGCTTCGATCGATTCCGTTACGGCGCTGCTTGAGTTGCTAACGAGTTACCTGTGAGCGCGGCGGCTCGCCTCCGCTTTCGAGGCCCGCTTCGCTACAGCAGGCTGTCGAGCAGCAGCCGCAGCTTCCGCACCTCGGGGGCGTGCTCGAGGCCTTCGATCGGCGTCATGTGGATCGACAACGCGCGACGGTACTTGGCCCGCTGGAGTTGGGTGATCAACTTGCCATAGTCGATCTCTCCCTGGCCGACGCGGACCTGGATCTCGTCCTTGGTGCTGTCGCGGAGATGGACGTGCCGCACGTAGGGCAGCACCTTGTCGATCGCCTTGCCCTTGTGAGGGCCGGTCGTGTAGCAGCTCGGGTCGAGCGCCAGGCCAAGCCCCTTCACGTGCTGGCAAAAGACCACGGCCGTGTCGAGGTCCTGCGTCATGCAGTCGATCTCGGTCTTGAGGGCGACGACAGCCCCCTCGAGCGCGGCGAGCGCCACCATCTTCTTGAGTTTCTCGATCTCTTCGTTGAATGGCGTGCCGAGCGGTGAGCTGGGGACAACCAGCGTCACGACCTTCAGCGCCTTGGCGAGCTTGCAGACCGCCTCGAACTGGTCGAGGCAGGGTTCGCCCTCGGCGTCGATCTGCACCGTGATAGCGGCGATGTCCATCCGGGCGGTCGAGCCGCAACGCTTGAGGGCGGCGTCCGGTTCGGACAGCACCTCCGAGGGCTTCATCCAGCCGCCGGGAGCCGATTCGTTCAACGCCAATTCGACGGAGGTGAAGCCCAAATCAATCAGCTGCTCTAGCACCGCCTCGGGGCCGAGATCGGGAAAGCACTCCGTGGACGCTGTGACAAACACGCTGGGTCGCTCCTTCTTCCTTCGAGGCGGGCTCGCTAAAGAGGCGTCACGGGGACTCCCCTAGCTCGGAGAGCCTACCGGCGCCGGCCGCTCGGGGGCAAGGTCGGGCCCTCGCTATTCGTCGCAACCGGCAAGGTCGCGGCCGCGGCCGCTGGGCGCCAACCTGACCAGACCGACCGCCGCCGGATACGATGCGAGAGGGGCGTTGGGCCCCTCACCCGCTGCAACCCGTTCGCGTTTATCCCCCGAAGCGCTATGTCCGAAGCCACGCCCGCTACGCCGCCCGCCCCCCAACTGATCCTCCAGCCCCGCGAAAGCCTCTTCGGCCGCTTCGGCAAGGTGCTGTTGGTCCTGTTGGGGATCTGCGTCATCTCGATGATCGGGATGGCTTCGCAGGTGCAGCAGTACTTCGGCGACGGCGAAGGCCCCCGCGAGAAGTACCACAGCCTCAGCAAGGAGGCCGGCAATAAGATCGCGGTCGTCCACGTCAGCGGCGCCATCATGGAGGGCGACACGTTCGTCGAGGACCAGCTCGAGGCGATCGAGAAGGACCCCACGGTCAAGGCCGTCGTCCTCCGGATCGACTCGCCCGGCGGCACGGTCACCTACAGCGACCGGCTCTACCACAAAGTGAAGGAGCTCCGCGAAGAGCGTGACCTGCCAATGGTTGTCAGCATGGGGAGCCTCTGCGCGAGCGGCGGCTACTACCTGGCGATGGCGGTCGGCGACCAAGAGAACGCCATCTACGCCGAGCCAACCACCTGGACCGGCTCGATCGGCGTGGTAATCCCCAGCTACAACTTCTCTCGGACGATGAACATCACCGGCATGCAAGACCTGTCGGTCGTCAGCGGCGATCTCAAGCTGATGGGGAGCCCCACCAAGCCCCGGACCGAGAAGGAAGCCGAGGTGCTGCAAGAGCTGGTAGACATCTCCTTCGAAGGCTTTAAGGAGATCGTGCGGGCGGGCCGACCGGCGTTGGCGGCCGACGAAGAGACGATGACGAAGGTCACGACCGGACAGATCTTCACCGCCAAGCAAGCGGTCGAACTCGGACTGGTCGATACGCTCGGCTTCCTCGAAGCGGCGATCGACCGCGCCATGCAACTCGCCAACCTGTCGCCTTCGACCGTGCGGTGCGTCGAGTACGAGCAGCGGCAGACCCCGATCCAGCAGTTCCTCAACGCGACGTCGCACCAGCCCCCCGCGGCGAGCGGCGTCGACCTGCGGGCCTTGATCGAGCTCTCAACGCCCCGGGCGTACTACCTGAGCACCATGGCGCCGGTCTTGTTGCGGTCGAATTAGGATAAGTGGAGCAAGCGCCGGGGGGACTGCATCGGTAGGAGGCGTCTCCGACGCCGATAACGCGCACCATCACCCCCGAGGCGTCGAGGCCGTCATCGGCGTCCCAGACGCCTCCTACAATTGATAATGTCCGTCTCATTCACCGCGTAATCCCCGCTCTACGCGTCCTCCGATCCCTCAGAGTTTCTGTGGTTCCCCAGCCCCATCTGCTCGACGACATCGACACGACGCTCGCCGCTGCGTGCGAGCGGCTTGGGCTGCCGAAGTACCGCGCTGGGCAGGTCCGGAAGTGGCTGCTCGAGAAGCGCGCCGCCGGCTGGGACGGCATGACCGACCTTCCCAAAGCGCTGCGGACCCAGCTCGAGGGCGAACTGCGTCTGTGGACCGCCGAAGTCGCCAAGCACACGGCCGCCGACGACGGCACCGAGAAGCTGCTGCTCCAACTCACCGGCGGCGGACGCATCGAGTGCGTTCTGCTCCGCGAAAACATCGGCAAGCGGGTCCAAGACGCCGCCAGCCTGCGCCGGACCATGTGCATCAGCACCCAGGTTGGCTGTGCGATGGGGTGCGTCTTTTGCGCCAGCGGCCTCGATGGCGTCGATCGCAACCTCACCACCGGCGAGATCGTCGAACAGGTGCTCCTGCTCCAGCACCGCCTCGGACCGGAAGAGCGGCTCAGCCACTTGGTCGTCATGGGGATGGGCGAGCCGCTGGCGAACCTCGACAACCTGCTGCCGGCCCTCGCCGAGGTAAGCCGCCCCGACGGGCTCGGCGTCAGCCCGCGGCGGATCACCATCTCAACCGTCGGACTCCCCCCTGCGATCCGGCGGCTGGCGCGGTCGGAAGACGGCAGCCGTTATCGGCTCGCGATCTCGCTGCACGCCCCCAACGACGAGTTGCGCAACCGCATCGTGCCGGTGAACCAGAAGATCGGCGTCGACGCCATCATGGCCGCGGCCGACGACTACTACGACGTGAGCGGCCGCCGACTGACGTTCGAGTACGTCCTGCTAGCCGACCTCAACGACCAGCCCGAGCACGCCCATCAGCTCGTGAAGCTGCTCAAGTCGCGCAACGCGTTGCTCAACGTCATCCCGTACAACCCGGTCGAGGGGCTCCCCTACCGCACGCCGACGATGGAGGCGCAGCAATGCTTCCGCGCGATCCTTGAGGCGGGCGGCGTCGAGATCCGCTTCCGCCACCGCAAGGGGGACAAGATCAACGCCGCCTGCGGGCAGCTGCGGCGCAGCACACCGCCGAACGTCGTTAGCCTCGAAAACAGCTAGTCCGAGTGGCCTCACTTCTCGCCCGGGGCAACCCGTCTACCTCGCAAAACAGAAAGAGCCCACGAATTTCACGAATCGACTCGAATAATAATTCGAGGAGATTCGTTCGATTCGTGGGCTCTCTTTTCAGGGGGGCGGAGTGAACTCACTCCTCGGTGTTGGCGGGGATCTCAAGCTCGGTCGGCCCTTCGACTTCCGGCTTCGGCTCCGGCGGGGCCTCGGCGTTGAAAGCGGGCGCTTCATCGAGTTCGATCTGCGGCTCAATCATCGGCGCGCCGGGGCCGGCCGGCGGGGCGCCGAACTGCTGCTGGAGGGCCCGCATCCGTTCTTGCATCGCCCGCATCCGCTCTTGCATGACGCGGGCCTCGGGGCCCTCAAGCTGCATCTGGAAGCCCGGCGTGTTGAGGCCGAAGCCCTCGAAGCCGGGCTGGAAGACGCCGCCGTTCTGCTGCAGCATCCGCTCGACCATCGGTCGTACGTCACCGGGCAACGTGGCGATCGCGTCTTGGTCGCCCTCGTCGAACTCCCAAGTCTGCTCGCCGCGCGTGACCGTGACCTTCGCCGGGCCGTCGTTCTGGCGAGAAACGCTGACCGAAACCCCCGACACGACTTGCGGGATCATCTCGGCAAACTCGCCGAGCCCCCCCTCGCCGCGCGGTAAGCCGTCGCCGTCGAGCAGGCCCCCGGGGCCAAAGAGCCCTTCACGTCCGTCACGGCCGAAAAAGCCGAACCGCTCGCGGCGGGGCTCCGCCGGCAAGACGGCGTCGAGCGGCCGCTCGATCGGTTTGACCCACAGGGTCTGGGGCTGCCCGCCGCGGAGCAGGTCGAGCGTGATCCGGCCTTGCAGTTCGCCCTGCTCGCCGACTTCTTCGGCAAGCTGGGAGATGTCGCTAACCGGTTTGCCGTTCGCGCGGAGGAGAATGTCGAACTGCTTGACGCCCGCCTCGGCGGCGGGGCCGTCCGGCTCGACGGTGCGGATCAGCCACCCTTCGTTCGCATCGATCTGTAGCTGCGCCCGCAATTCGGCCGGCAGCGGTCCCCCACCAATGCCAATCCAGTAGCGTGAAACCACCTGCGGCGCCTCGACGAAGCCGGGCTGGCGACCCAGGCGGCGGCCCGGCCGTCGGTCGCGCCGCGCGGCGCCATCGACCTCGACACGGACACCGCCATCGGGACCGATTTGGATGAGCGTCCCCTCTTCGGCAGCGGGGGCGTCGTCAGCGACGGCGCCGTCGGCCGGGGCGCCGTTAGTCGGGGCAGAGTCCTGGGCGCGGACCGCCGGGGAAACAAATTGAACCGCCGTCAAAGCGGCAGCCGCGACAACAAGGAGTCCGAGAACGCGCATGGCAGGTTCGTGGGGACGAAGTGAGTTGGAGTTGAGACGGAGCGGACATGCAAAGTCCGCTCCAGAATGTACCTTCTCGATTACGCGGCGGTCGCCGCCCGAGTTCGGCCGCCGGGCGACGCCGGCAGGGGAACCTCCTCGAGGCGCCGCCCTGGGGGGGTGCGGAGCAGCAAAACCCATCCGACCGTCGCCAGCGCCAGGGCCACGAGGCTCACATTCTGCGAGATGCTCAGCCCCGTGCCGAAGATCGCCGATTCGTCGGTCCGGATCACCTCCAGCAAGAATCGGCTGATCGGGTAAAGCGTGAACATCAGCAGCGCGACCTCGCCGTCTCGCCGCCGGTGCGGGAACCAGACCCACAGCAGCCAAGCCGTCAGCGCGGCGTTGACCGAGCTGTAGACCTGCGTCGGGTGCACCGGCAAGCTGCGCTGGCGCGCCGCGGGCGGGTACGACTGGCTCGACGGGGCCGTCGTTCGTTCGGCGTCGGAAAGATCGAACGTCACTTGCTCGCCCGCAACGAAGGCGTTGATCAGGGGAGTCGCCGCGTCGACGAGGCTGTCAACCGGCGTGCCGTTGATCGAGTCGATGAGCTCCAGGCGACCGTCGTCCTCCCGCCTCAAGGCGATCCCCTTCTCCGTTTCCACCAGGTCCGCGCCGTGTAACTTGCCGTGCACCAGTTGGTCCATAAACGGCGGGCTATCGGCCGGGAACGTCACCGCCCACGGCAAGTCGCAGGGGCCGCCGTAGCAGCAGCCATTTAGCAGGCAACCGAGCCGGCCGAGGGCGAGCCCCGCCATGAAGCAGGGCGCCAGAATGTCGGCCATCCCGCGGAGCGGCAGGCCGTGCCGCCGGACAAACCAGACAAAGGCGACCAGACCCCCGATCACCGAGCCATAGACGACGAGGCCCCCTTCGGTGAACTGCAGCACATCGACGATGGTCTCGCCGAGGGGACGGCCCGCGTAACGCTCGTCCCAGTACTCGATGACAAAGAACGACCTGGCGCCGGCAATCCCGGCGACAAAGAGCCAGAACACCAGCGCAAAGATCGTGTCAGGCGCAATTCCGTGCCGCCGGGCGCGGTGAACCGCCATCGCGACGCCGACCGAAATCGCAAGCAGCAACATCACGCCGTAGCCGCGGATGGGGATTCCCTCCGGCGCGAAACGGGGCGCAAAGAGCAGCACCAACGCCCCGATCACGGCCGGTTGGGCGTAGCCCCAGAAATCGGCGTCAACGCCGTGGCGCGCCGCATGCCGCGCCATGACCACGCCGAAACCGACCAGCCACAACGCCAACAGCACGCCAAGCCCCAGCAGCGGGACCCCGCCTAGCGAGACCGGGATGCGGAAGAGTTCACTCAGCATGGGGCGTGGCTACTTTGAACGACTGGTTGTTTATCGCGGAGTTCGCGGAGGTCGCAGAGAAAAAAGGGAGACGAGATCGAAAGGATCAACCGGAGTTGGTGTCGAGATCAGTAATCCTGTCGATCCTGTAAATCCTGTCGAAGACCTTCCGCGACCTCCGCGGTGGTCTTCACGACTCAACCCGAACGTTGTCGATCAGCCGCGTAGCGCCAACCTTAGCGGCGACCGCGATGACGGC
The DNA here is from genome assembly GCF_007859955.1 of Botrimarina colliarenosi. Classification (GTDB taxonomy): domain Bacteria; phylum Planctomycetota; class Planctomycetia; order Pirellulales; family Lacipirellulaceae; genus Botrimarina; species Botrimarina colliarenosi. The sequence continues at coordinate 104,300 of NZ_SJPR01000003.1, read as the reverse complement.
GGGGCCTTCGATCACCTCGGGCTCGTCCATTGTGCCGTCGCGCAGCACGGCGACGTACTGCAGTTCGACGCCTGAGGCGGCTTCCACGACGTTCTTCACGCATTCCCTCAGCGTGCTAGCACGGCGTTCGCCCGCCGCGTGGAGGCGCTGGGCCGCCTGTAGGCCCCGCGACAGCGCGACGGCTCGCTGCCGCTCGTCGGGGGAGAGGTACGCGTTGCGGCTGCTCATCGCCAGGCCGTCTGGCTCGCGGACGGTGGGACCGATCACGACTTCGACCGGCAGATTCAGGTCGGCCACCATCCGCCGGACAACAACCGTCTGCTGATAATCTTTTTGTCCGAAGTAGGCCCGGTCGGCCGGGGCGATGGTGAACAACTTCGCCACGACCGTCGCCACGCCGGCAAAGTGGGTCGGTCGGCTCGCCCCTTCGAAGAGACGGGCCACGGGACCAACATCGATGCTCGTCGCCGCCCCGGGGGGGTACATCGTTTCAACAGCCGGGGCGAAGACGGCGTCGACCCCCACCGCGGCAAGTCGTTGGGCGTCTTGGTTCAAATCACGAGGGTAGCGATTGAAATCTTCGCTCGGCGCAAACTGCGTCGGATTGACGAAGACAGATGCGATCACCGCGTCGCAGTCTCGCCGGGCGGCCTTGGCGAGCGAGAGATGCCCCTCGTGCAGGGCCCCCATCGTGGGGATCAGGCCCACTGTTTCGCCGGCGCGTTGCCGCCCTCGAACCCATTCGCGGGTGGCGTCGATCTCGGCTAACAGCAGCGGTAGAGACACAGGAGTCGGGGTCACGGGAGTCGACAGCACTGCTGGACGGGGGAGTGGCGGCGGCCTAGCGAGGCCCGGTTGGCCAGACGCAGTCGAGCGCCGCCAGCACCTCGTCTCGCCAATGCTCCGGCGCGCAGTCCGACAAAGCAAGCCGTGGCCCCGACGGGGGAGTGTCGCCCGGGCCCGGCTGGGCGCTCGTTGGCTGGGCGTCGATCGTCAACCGCGGCGCCTTGGCCGACGCGTCGTTGATCGTGACAGAACTGCGGATTTCCCCAACCCAGCGGCGGACGACGCCGTTGTCATCCCCCAGCAGTAAGAGACCGTCGTCACCCGATCGAAGCCGCTCCCACAACTCGCCGAGGGTTTGGCCCGTCTCCGGATGGGGCCAGTCGGCGGCGATCTCCACGGCGGGCCCAAGCACAAACGGCCGGAAGGTCATCCGCGGATGCGGGACGCGGAGGCCAGGCTGGTCGATCACCTCGTCGCCGTAGAGCAACAGATCGAGGTCAAGCGTGCGGGCCGCCCAGCGCTCCGGGCGTTGACGGTCATGGGCCGCTTCGACGCCCTGCAACGCCGCCAACAACCTGTCAGGCGGGAGCGTCGTCTCAAAACCGACCACGGCGTTGAGGAACGCGGCCTGTCCGGGGGGCCCGCCGATCGGCTCGGTCCGGTGGCGCCGGCTTACCTGAAGCAAACCGCCGCGCGCGAGTCGCCGCAACTTCTCAATCGCCGCGTCGAACACCGTGGCGGCGTCGCCGAGATTCGAACCGAGCGACACCAGCGTGCGGGGCATGGAGGAGTCGTTCGGAAGGATAAAAAAAGCTTGGGAGGGACTTCCGTGTCATTGACGCGATGCGTCGGTGGATTCGTTTCCCTCGGTCCCGCCTCCCAAGTGAATTACGTCGCTAGCAGCCACTCAGAAGTAGCTCGGCGCTCGCGATTATGTTGGCAGTATTGGCTTCGGTGCGTAACGACCGGCGAAGCGGTCAGTTCGTCAATCAGCGCGCAGGACGCGCGTACCTCTCACTCCTCAGTAAACGACCGCAAACTCAATCATCCGCGATCAGCAGAGAAAACCGAACGGTGTTCGGTCGCTGCGGCGTCGTGTTCCAACCAACGTCGCGAGCGATGAGAAGGGAGTTTTGCGGAGTCGTCATCGATTGTCAAGCAAGCCGACGAACTCGCGCAAAAGAGCGGGCGATTCGCGTTGCTGTGACCCGTGTTTCGGAAGGGTCGGCGCGGTAATCTCGGTAAGCTCGCGTCGCTGAAATCGCCTTCCGTCGTCCCCCGCCTAGCACAAGACTTCCCATGAGCGATCCCGCGTCGATCGATACCGCCGTCGAATCCAAGAAAGGATTCGACGGGCTGCGTGTCGTTTCGCTTGAGAGTCGTCGCGCTGCGGAGATGGCGAAGCTCATCGAGAAGCAAAAGGGCGTGGCGCTGGTAAGTCCTTCGATGCGTGAAGAACTTGTCGACGACGACCGGCCCGCGATCGAGTTCGCCCACCGACTTGTCGGTGGCGAGATCGACATGGTCCTGCTGCTCACCGGCGTTGGCGTGCGGATGTTCATCGAGCAGGTCGAGCGTCACGTCGGGCGTCAGCGTCTGCTCGACGCCCTGAGTGATATCCCCACGCTCGCGCGCGGGCCCAAGCCGGTCGCGGTGATGCGCGAGCTCGGCCTGACGCCAACGCACCGCGCGCCGGCGCCCAACACCTGGCGCGAAGTGCTCGCGACGATCGACGCGAATCTCCCTGTCGCGAACCAGACGATCGGTCTGCAAGAGTATGGCGAGACCAACCCCAGCCTGATCGCCGGCCTCGAGGCGCGCGGCGCGCGGGTCGATCGGCTGCAGGTGTACCGTTGGGCGCTGCCCGACGACACGGCGCCGCTCGAAGCGAACGCCAAGCGACTCGCGGCGGGCGAGGTCGACGTCGTGATGCTCACGTCGGCGAACCAGCTGAACAACCTGCTTGTCGTCGCCGAGCGATTGGGGATCGAGGAAGCGGTGCGCGAAGGCTTCCGCAACGCGGTCGTCGTCTCGATCGGACCGACGACAAGCGAACGCCTCCGCGCGCTCGACCTGCCGGTCGATATCGAGTCGTCCGGCGCGATGGGCAAGATGGTCGCCGACGCGGCCAGCGGCGCGCACGCGATCATCGAACGCAAGGCGAAGCTCCGCCAGCTGCTAACCGGCGAGCCGGCGGCGCGAGTCGTCGGAGTTGCGACGCATGAGGACTCCGACGACCAGAAGGGTCGCAACGGTCGTCGCCCGCTCGCCGATGAATCGCGATTGCAAGTCTTGCGTGACGCTGTCGCGGGTCAGCCTTGGGCCGACAGCGACTTCCTGCGCGCCTGCCGGCGCGAACCGGTCACGCGGACGCCGGTGTGGCTGATGCGTCAAGCGGGGCGCTACATGCCCGAGTACCGCGAGGTGCGGGCCAAGACCTCGTTCCTCGACCTGTGCAAGAACCCCGCGCTGTGCAGCGAGGTGATGTGCACCGCCGTGGACTACCTAGGCGTCGACGCGGCGATCATCTTCAGCGACCTGCTGCCGATCCTGGAGCCGATGGGATTCGACCTCGAGTTCGCCAAGGGGGACGGGCCGAAGATCCACAACCCGGTCCGCGAATCGGAAGATGTCGACCGGGTGGTGGACCTGACGAGCGTCGACTCGTTGTGGTTCGTCGTCGAGACGGTCAAGCAGACGCGCGCCGACCTGCCGAGCGGCCTGCCGCTGATCGGTTTCGCCGGGGCGCCGTTCACGCTCGCCAGTTACGCCATCGAGGGGGGCGGCAGCCGCAACTACCTGCACACGCGAACGCTGATGCAGCGCGACGAAGGGGCGTGGGCCGAGCTGATGCGTCGCTTCGCCCGCGCCGCGGCGCTGTACCTCAACGCGCAGATCGCCGCCGGCGCGCAAGCGGTCCAGTTGTTCGACAGCTGGGTCGGCTGCCTCGGGCCGGCGGACTACCGGCGCTACGTGCTCCCCTACACCAAGGAATTGATCGACGCGCTCGACCCACGGGCGGTGGTGATCCACTTCGGCGCGGGCAACCCCGAACTGCTGCCGCTGATCGCCGAGGCCGGCGGCGACGTCGTCGGCGTCGATTGGCGTGTCGAGCTCGCCACGGCGTGGGACCGGCTGGGGCCCAACGTCGCGGTGCAGGGGAACCTCGACCCGCTGACGCTGCTTGCGCCGCGTGAGACCGTCGAACGACGTGCGCGCGGATTGCTCGCAAGCGTCGCTGGGCGCCCCGGGCATATCTTCAACCTGGGCCATGGCATCGTGCCGCCGACGCCGCCCGAGAACGCCCGAGCGCTCGTCGACGCGGTCCACGCCGGTATCGCTTGAGCCGTCGTGCTATCCTGACAGGCGGCCCTCGCTGACTTTTCTTCCTCGTCAACACTTGGCCTCGTCAACACTTGGGAACCCGACGCCGTGTCTCTCCACCCTGTCGCGTTGTTGGTTTTCGTGTTGCTCGCTTCGACAGCGGGCGCCGCCGAGCGACCCAACTTGCTGTTCATCTTCAGCGACGACCACGCCACCGCGGCGATCGGCGCCTACGGCTCCCAAATCAACCAGACGCCGAATCTCGACCGGCTGGCGAGCGAGGGGGCGTTGTTCCGCAACTCGTTCTGTGCGAACTCGATTTGCGGCCCTTCGCGGGCGTGCATCCTCTCCGGCAAGCACAGCCACAAGAACGGGTTCATGATCAACGGCGACCATTTCGACGGTCACCAAACGACGTTCCCGCCGCTGCTGCAAAAGGCCGGCTACCAAACCGCGGTCATTGGCAAATGGCATCTCGGCACGGACCCGGTTGGCTTCGATTACTGGGAAGTGCTTCCGGGCCAGGGTTCTTACTACAACCCCGCCTTCCTCTTGCCGGGCGGCAAACGCCACCGTCGCCAGGGGTACTGCACCGATCTGATCACCGACATGGCGATCGAGTGGCTCGACGAGGGCCGGGACAAGGAGAAGCCTTTCCTGCTGATGTGTCAGCACAAAGCGCCCCACCGCAATTGGGCGCCCGCCCCGCGTCACCTCAAGACGCTCAACGACGGCCCCATCCCGGAGCCGAGCACCCTCCGCGACGACTACGCGGGGCGGACCGAACTGCTCGCCGAGAGCGAGATGACGATCCGCGACCACATGCACTGGGGTCACGACATGAAGTTCAAGGGCGAGAACCAGCTGCCCGAGTACTTCGTGACCGGGTACCCGAACGGCGAGTACCAGCGGATGACGCCCGAACAACGCGCGGGCTGGGACGCCCACTACGAACCCCGCAACCAGGCGTTCTTAGCGGCGGTCGCCGCCGGGGAGATGACCGACGAAGAAATCTTCTCCTGGACGTACCAGCGGTACATCAAGGACTACCTCCGCTGCATCGCCGCGGTGGACGAGAGCGTCGGACGCCTGCTGGACTACCTCGACCAGGCTGGCTTGGCCGACAACACGCTCGTCGTTTACTCGTCCGACCAAGGGTTCTACCTCGGCGAGCACGGCTGGTACGACAAGCGATGGATGTTCGAGCCGTCGCTCGAAATGCCACTGCTGGTCCGTTGGCCGGGCGTCATCGAGCCGGGCCTGCGCCCCGAGGCGATGGTGCAGAACATCGACTACGGCCCGACGCTGCTCGAGGCGGCCGGCGTCGAGAAGCCTGCCGAGATGCAAGGCGAGAGCTTTGCGCCGATCCTACGCGGCGAGACGCCGGCCGACTGGCGCGACGCGATCTACTACGCCTTCTACGAGTCGCAGGGCGCGCACAAGGTCGCCGCGCACGACGGCGTGCGGACCGATCGCTACAAGCTGATGCACTTCCCCAAGACCGACGAGTGGCAACTCTTCGACCTGCGGAGCGACCCGGAGGAAATGACCTCGGTCCACGACGACCCGTCGCACGCCGAAGTGCTCGCCGGCATGAAGCAGCGTTACGAAGAACTACGCGCGACGTATGAGGTCCCCGAGGGACTCCCTAAGCCGTGAGGCGCTGGATCGACTGGACATGTTCGGTCAGGCGACTGAACGAGTCAGGCGACGGGGCGGCGGAAGTGTTGGTACGCCATCAGCACCTCGTAGAGGTCGGCCGAGACCGTGACCTCGTCGTTGGCGAAGTCGGCGAGCCAAGTCCGCTGGCTCTGGATCGCGTCCGCTAGCAGCGGAAGGATCTGCGCCGCGGGGGCCGTCACCGACTGGTTGTCGGCCGACATCCGCACCGACGGAACCGCCGGGGCGGTGTCGTCTTCGGGTCCGCGATAGATCCGCAACGTCGAAGCTCGCATGTCGCCAGTCCCTTGGCCTGTAGGCGTCCGTCGTCGGCCGCGTGGTGCTCCCTGTCGGGGCGCAGCACACACAGCCTCACGCCGTTAATCGGTTCCTCAGGGCGTGCCGGTTGAGCCGATTGACCCGGATTTGCGGGAATCCTCACGGGGCGCCGGTCCCAACTGCCTGATCGGCGCCAGCGGATATGCGTCGCGTCGGCTAAGCGGACCGTGGTGAGCGGGCCGATAAAACTCCGATGCAGGCCGTGCTAGCGGCCCCGGCGCCCCCGTCCCGTCTCGCCTTCTTCCCGTATTCCCAGGAGCCGCCCGCCGCCATGTGGCGTTCGTTCTTCCTCGCCGTCGGAGCCTACGTGTGTTTGCTGGGCGTTGAGTCCCTGGCGATCCACAAGGCTGTGCTCAAGCCGCAGATGCGGTCGGGCCAAGTCGTTGCGCCGGCCCGCGACGTGACGCCGCCGGAATGGGCGCCCTGGAGCCTCCTGGCGGGCGGATCGATCGTCGTGCTCTACAGCCTGACCCTCATGCGGAAGCAGCCTGGCTGAGCCCTCTGGAGCCCCCGCGGAGCCGTCCCGACGCCAGGGAACAACCGCAGGCAGCGAACCTGCGGGGACGGTTGCATGTTCTTAAGGATGAGCGGGCTCCGGCCCGTCGCCGCTCGACGCCCCGTCTCAGCACCTGTCGCCCCCCGATCGGATGGCCCAACCTAGCGCCGAGGCCGTTCCTCACCGCGAATCGGTTGTTCGAGGCCCCTCTCTCGGCGTATTATGTGGGGCTCGCTAGGGAGGCGGATTTACGTGTCTGTCCCCGAACGACGCCCGGGGGCTTTAGCTAGCTTCTGGCACTCCCCGCTTCAGTTTCCGGCACTCCCCGCTTCTAAAGGCGGCCTGCTCCGCCTAACCCGTTCCGCTCTGTCCCCCCGTTCCGCCGATGGCCTCCACCGATACCGCCGCCCAAACCCAGCTCCTCTCGGGCGCCGACATCCTTGTGCAGTCGCTGGTGCGGCACGGCGTTGACACGATCTTCGCCTACCCGGGTGGCTGCAGCATGCCGCTGCACCAGGCGCTGACGCGGGTCTCGGACAAGCTCCGCACGATTCTCCCTCGCCACGAGCAAGGTGGCGCGTTCGCCGCCCAGGGGCTCGCCCGCTCGACCGGCAAGGTCGGCGTCGCCATGGCGACCTCGGGCCCCGGCGCCACGAATCTTGTCACCGCGATCGCCGACGCCAAGCTCGACAGCATCCCGCTGGTCTGCATCACCGGCCAGGTGCCGACAGGCGTTATCGGCTCCGACGCGTTCCAAGAAACGCCGATGGTCGAGGTCTGTCGCGGCATCACCAAGCACCACTACCTGCTGACCGACGTCAACGATGTGGCGCGCGTTATGAAGGAGGCGTTCCTGATCGCCTCGACCGGCCGGCCCGGCCCGGTGCTCGTCGACGTGCCGAAGGACGTTCAGCTCGCCAGCTGCGTCCCCGACTGGGACTGCAAGCTCAACCTGCCCGGCTACAACCCGGCCAAGCCCGAGGCGAAGCCCGAGGCGATCCGCCAAGCGGCCGCCGCGATCAAGCGCGCCCGCAAGCCGGTCATCTACGCCGGCGGCGGCGTCATCCTCAGCGACGCCTCGGAAGAGCTCCGCACGCTGGTCAAGAAGACCGGCATCCCGATCACGACCACCGTCATGGGCCTCGGCGCCTACCCCGGCACCGACGAGCTGTCGCTCGACATGCTCGGCATGCACGGGTCGGTCTACGCCAACTACGCCGTCGACCAAGCCGACCTGCTGATTAGCCTCGGCGTCCGCTTCGACGACCGCGTCACCGGCAAGCTCGAAGAGTTCTGCAAGCACGGCAAGATCATCCACGTCGATATCGACGCCGCGGAGATCAACAAGAACAAGCCGGCTCACATCCCCGTGCAGAGCGACGTTAAATACGCCCTCACCGAGCTGAACAAGATCGTCGAGGCGCCCGAGGACATCTCGGACTGGGTCGCCCAGTGCAAGAAGTGGAAGAAGGACCACCCCTTCACCTACGACAAGTCGTACCCAGGCATCACCCAGCAATCGGCCATCGAGAAGCTCTGGCAGATGACGGCCGACATGGACCCGGTCATCACGGTCGGCGTCGGCCAGCACCAGATGTGGGCCGCCCAGTTCTACAAGTTCCAGAAGCCGCGGACGTGGCTCAGCTCGAGCGGCCTGGGGACGATGGGCTTCGGCCTCCCCGCCGCCATGGGCGTCCAGGCCGCCTTCCCGGGGCGGCTGGTCATCGACATCGACGGCGACGGCAGCTTCCAAATGAACATCCAGGAGCTGAGCACGCTGGTCTGCGAGAAGCTCCCCGTGAAGGTGCTGCTGCTCAACAACCAGCACCTCGGCATGGTGGTGCAGTGGGAGGACCGGTTCATGAGGGGCAACCGGGCCCACACCTACCTCGGCCCGATCGACAAGCCCGAGTGGCACGGCGAGGGGGACGGCATCGGCGAAATGGACCAGGCCAACCGCTACGCCAACTTCGTGATGATCGCGAAGGGCTATGGCTGCGGCGGCGCCTACGTCGACAAGCCCGAAGACCTCGAGGGCGCGATCAAGGAGATGATCGCCTACGACGGCCCGTACATCCTCGACGTGGCGGTCCCCTACCAAGAGCACGTGCTGCCGATGATCCCGGGCGGGATGACGGTGAAGGACATGATCACGGAGTAGGCTCCGCTGTGCGGACGTCCTGAAGGCAGTTTTTGTTCTGTATGGGCTTTCGCTGGCTCTGCGGAGTATGATTCGGTTATGGACACGGCCTTCGACCAACTTTTAGAAAGCCCGGACAACCTCGAGTATCTCGCGCAGCAGAGCCGTCTCTTGAACGTCTCGCCGCGGAGGTTCTTGCGAGAGATGGGGACATTGTCTCACCGAGGCAACGGCGCTAAGTCGCAATCTTGTCAGGTGTCGAAGTCATTTGAAGAGCGCGTAGCCGAAGTAACAGCCCGACTAAGAGCAATGCAGGTAGACGTAAAGGCGTTTGCTGAACATCTGAAGGACGAGTCCGCGTACGACGCTGCCATGCGTCTGGGCTTGATAGGGATCGTCAAGGACGCTCCAAGCGACCTTTCGACGAATCCTAAGTACCTCGAAGGCTTCGGGAAATGAGTGAAGTGGTCCTTGCCGATACCGGGCCATTGGTCGCCATCCTGAATCAGAGCGACCAACATCACAAGCAATCCATCGAAGCGCTCAAGACGCTCCGTCTGCCGTTGCTAACTTGCTGGCCCGTCCTGACCGAAGCGGCTTATCTGCTCCGCCAATATCCCGATGCGGTAGCCAAGCTTCTCGAAGGTCTCCAATCTGGCTTTCTGGAATTGCTTCCCTTGGATGAAAGCGACGCATCGGCGATTCGCGGAATCTTATCGACCTACCGAGACCAAGGCTATCAACTCGCCGACGCATCGCTGATGCACCTCGCCGAGCGCGAAGATATAGCAACCGTCTTCACGCTGGATCGGCGCGACTTCGACGTCTACCGGCCGCAAGCCTTTGCCGCATTGCGGCTGCTGCCAGAGTAGCGTGAATTTGGCGCTATTCGTCGGACGGATTGCTCGGCTCCTCCAGCGTCCGCTCCTCCGGTCGCTCGTGCAGCAGGCCCACACTCTTGGCGACCAGGGTCGCTACGGTCGCATCGCTCGTAACGTTGGCCACGGTGCGGTACATGTCGAGCACCCGGTCGACGGCGAAGATCAGGGCGATCCCCTGGGCGATCTGCTCCTCCGGCACCCGCAGCGTCCCGAGGACGATCACCAGCATCACGATCCCGGCGCTCGGCACGGCGGCCGTACCGATCGAGGCGAGCGTCGCCGTCAGCACGATCGATAGCTGATCGCCGAGCGTGAGGTGGATGCCGCCCACCTGGCAGATGAACACCGCGGCCACGGCCTGGTAGAGGCTCGTGCCGTCCATGTTCACGGTGGCGCCGATCGGGAGGACGAAGCTGGTCACCTCCTCGTCAACGCCGAGGTGCTCCTCGGTCCGCTCCATGGTCGCCGGCAGCGTCGCCGCCGAACTGCTGGTGCTAAACGCCAACAGCTGAGCGGGGCCGAGCGCCTTGAAGAACTCGGCGTAGCCCTTCCCCGCGAACAGGACCGCCAGCGCTGGGTAGAACCCGAAGATCAGCAGCGAGAGCCCGAGCACGACGCAAAGGCTGTAAAGCATCAACGCCTGGAACACGTCCCACGACGGCGTCTCGGCCACCAGCGCCGCCAAGAGCGCGAACACGCCGACCGGCGCGGCGAGCATGATCAGATCGATCAGCCGTAGGACGACGTCGTTGAGCCCGTCGAAGAACGCCTTGACCGGCGCCGACTTCTCCTCGGGCGTGAGCACCAACGCCACGCCAAACAGCAGCACAAAGCAGATCACCTGGAGCATCGAGCCGTTGCTGGCCGAGGCGGCGAAGACGTTCTCCGGCACCAGGTCGATCAGCGGCTGGAGCGGGCCCTGCTCCTGCGTCTGCCGGGCGAGCTCGATCTTGCTCGCGGCCGCGTCCGCCGAGCCGGCCTGGATCTTCTCTCGGGTCGCCTGGTCGATCGCCAGGCCCGGCTGCACGACATTGACCACCACCAGACCGAGCGACACCGACACAACCGTTGTGAAGAGGTAGAGCGCCACGGTCCGCCCGCCGAGGGCCGACAGCCGGCCCAGGTCGCGCATGTCCGAGACCCCCTTCACCAGCGACGCAACGATCAGCGGCACCGCGATCATCTTCAACGAGTTGATGAAGACCGTGCCGAACGGCTTCACCCAGTCGGTGATCAGCCACGCCCCCCCAAAGGCGACCGCAATCGCCCCCACCACGAGGCCGAGCGCCATACCGATCAGAATGCGGACGTGGAGGGGCATATCGTATTTAGGTGAAAGCGCTATCTGAGTGGTTCGTTTAGAAGCCGCATCGTCGCATCGCCAGCCGAGGGACAGCGAGCCCCCAGGCGTCAGCCGGGGGAGGGACCAACTCACCGCCCGCAAGGCCGGAAAGCCGCCGCCAACCACCCCGCCGTTACAACCCGCAAGTTTTCGCTGCGCCGCAGCGTCGCCGACCTTGCTAGCCGATGCAACTGCAAGAGCCGGATTCTGGGCAAGCTGCGGCGGGTTTTCTGAGGTGGAGGGAAAAACTCTCTTCGGAAAACTCACCCGGCTGACGCCTGGGGGCTCGCTGCCCTTTGAGGGTCGTTACCTACAACTTACGCCTGGCGCCTTCCAACTCGCACCTTGCTCATGTCCTCCGAACCGCTGACCACGCCGAAGAACGCCGCGACGCCGTCGGCGGTATCCGAGCGGATTGGGCCGGTGGTGCGGGCCGTCCTCCGCGGGGCCGCCAAGGGCCTTTGCCACGAGCAGGGCGGCTTCCAGGCGGCCGAGCTCTGGCTGCTGGACGAAGCGAGCCGGGGGCTCGGGTTGGCGTCCAGGTGGGCGCGGAAAGACTCGTCGTTCGCGGAACGCCCCGCCACGACCAACCGCCCGCTGGCCAAGGCCCCAGCCGACGTCGCCGCCCTCGCCGGCGGCGCGGTCGTTGTCGAAGAGCCTGCCGACGCGGCGGGCTGGGACCTGCACGCGGGGCCGATTGGCGCCGCGATCTGCTTACCGGTTTCGTCCGACACAACGATCCACGGCGTCCTCTGGCTGATGAGCGCAGCGCCGCTGACGATCGCCGATGAAGCGGTCGAACTGGCGGAGATCGTCGCTGGTCGGCTCGCGTTGGAAGTCGAGCGGGCCGCTGCGGGCGACAACCCAACCATTCAGGCCGCGGGCCAAGCCGAAGCATCGGAAGCGAGCGACGCCGATTCGTCTGTGTCCGAATCGTTGGGCGCCGGTCGCCGACCGACAGTTACTGCGATCGCCGCCCCCCCCGTCGAGGCCGCTGCCTGGACGGCGCCACACGCCGCAGGGCTCGCCTCGGCCGGCGTTTGGGAACTGCCCGGGGGGCGCCTTTTTGGCTTGGCGGTTGCCGCGATCGATTCGCCCGACAGCACCACGGCAAGCCAACGGTCGGCCGTCGAGTGGCTCGTCGCCGAGGCGCAGCAGCTCGCCCCGCGCGCCGCTGACGCCGGTATCCTGCTGACGCTGCTGAACCGGCGGCTGCTCGAGTCGCCGCTGGCCGGTGAAGGGCTGGCCGTCACCGCCGTGTTGGTCGACGCCCCCGAGGACGCCGACGCCGGCCTGGGTGGCTCAGGGACTTGGGCCTTCGCTGGCCCGACCGTGAACCTGTCGGTCCGCGCCGCGTGCACGACGACGCACTCTGGCGACCTAGTGCCGCTCGGCTGGAGCGAGCACGAGGCGGCCTACGCGGCCCGGCCGTTCGATCTGGCGATCCGCGAACGACTCGTCCTGACCGCCGGCGACCCCCGGCTCACCAGCCCGCTCATCGAACGCCGCCTCGGCGACATCTACCGGGCAGTCACCGCCGACGCCCACCGCGGCATGACCCCCGAGGGCTGCCTGCGTCGCCTCGCCGCCAGCGGCGCCGACGACGTCCTCGCCGCGGTCGCCCTCCGCCGCGCCTAGCCGACGCGTTCCGCGTCAATTGGCGGGGCTCGTACGGACACTACGGCGACGCTGATTTCTCTGGCGGATCGTCCGGCGCCATCGCTTCGGCATCGTCGAGTCCCTCGGCGATCAACTCGGCGGATTCCTCCGGGTCATCCCCTTCGGGATCGGGCCGGCTCTTCTCGCTAGATTGGAACGCCAAAGAAGTCAGGATCCCGAAGTGGTCGGACCCAGTAGGCCGAAACCGTCGTAAATCAGCGACCCCCGCTCCGGCCGACACGAAGACGTGATCGATTGGAAAGCGCAGCACCAACGGGTAGTCGGCGTGGTAAGTGTTGTAGAGTCCGCGTCCAACGCGGGGGTCCTTCAGGCCGCTCATCCGCTTGAAAAGGCGTGTCGTGTGGCTCCACGCCACGTCGTTGAAGTCGCCGGTCACGAGCCAGCGGTCGTCCGGCCGTTCGGCGACCTCACGTGCGACCAGCATCAGTTCGGCGTCACGGATGCGGCTGTCGTGGCGCTCGTCGTGATCCTCTTCGTACAGACCGGGCGGCGTGGGGTGGACGCCCACGAAGTGGACCGTCGCGCCGTCGGGTGTTTCGATATCGGCGAAGATCGATGGCCGCTGTTCGGAAACAAGATGGCGGACCTCACAGCCCGACACCGAAAGCTTGCTCCAGAGAATCATGCCGAGCCCCTCCTCCGCCACCACACCGTGGCGATGGGGGTACTTGGATCGCAGCGGCTTGAGCGCTTCGGCCCACGCCTCGTCGATCTCGATCAAGAGGAGCACGTCCGCGTCGAGGGCGGTGAGTTCCTCCACCACTTGTTCTCGCTGCGTATTCTCGAAGCGGAGGTTCGCGACCGCGACGCGGATCGCGTCCTTCCCGTCGGCAGCGGGCGACTCGACGGGCCACAGCGGCGTCAGCGCAACGAAATGACTCGCCTGCCACAAGACCACCAAGCCACAAACGCCAAGCCACGTCAGTCGCTCAAGCGGGCCGCGTCCGACATCGAGCATCGCGACGAGGATCCCCAGCAAGGCGGCGACCGCCACGATCTGCATCCGGGGGAAGTCGCCAAGCCGCACGAACCAAGCGCCGACCGGCAGCAGTGGCGCCACCGTCACCACCACCAGGAGTCCGACGAGAATCGAGAGGATGACGCTGGGAATCATTGACGGGGCGGAACGCGGCTCGCTCGGCAGGGCTGTCGGTGACGGGGGACGGGGCATTCTTGGCGAGGCTCCCTCGGTCGACCATCCGGCTCGCCTCAATAGAGTGGCGTATTGAGGACGGCGCGGCAAAAGCGGCTACGGCTGAAGACGCATCATCGTATCGGAGTCGGCCCGGCATCAACGCCCCTCGACGCCGTCTACCGTGGCGGGACCGTCGTGGCGACGAGGGTTAATGCGTCATCACGACCGGCAGAACGGATCCATCTCAAATGACTCTGTTCGCCAACAAAAAAACGCCGCCCCCGCTCAGAGGCGGGAGCGGCGTCATTGAAAGAACGCGGCGTAGTCCGTGACTCAGCTACGGCGACGCGACGCAGCGACGAGGCCGAAGCCCAACGCGACGAGGCCCAGCGTGGCCGGCTCGGGGATCGCCGTCACGACAAGGTTGTCGATCAACGTGACGTTCAGCAGGAAGTCGTTGGCGTCGGACGAGACGCCTCCGTTCGTGTCGCTGTGACCGAACAGGATGTTGCCGCCGCCGAGGGTGACGGTCGAGAGATCGACGGTGGCGATGTCGGTGCCATCAATCGACCAAGTGGCGAATCCGCCGGCGACCTGAATGGCGACCTTGCGCCACGCGAACCCGACCTCGCCGGCATCGACGGCGCCCGTCTGGCCGGGGAACAGCGCGATCTGATCGCCAGGAGCCGACTGGCCGCCCGGGAAGGGCGTCGTGTAGTAGGCGTTAACACCGTCACGTGAAGGGGCGGCGTACACTGGGTCGCCGGCGACATAGCTGGTCGGCGCCACCGACGAGTAAGCGCGGAAGTCAGAGCTGCTGCCACCATCGAGTGTCACAGCAAACAGAACGTTCTCGTTTGAGTTGAATCCCGGGTAGACGCCAACCGTGCCTGACGTGCCGATGCCGGCCATCGACAGCTGCGTGGTGCCGCTGCCGCCAGCGCCGAGGGGGCCGACGTAGTTTTGCCACATGTCGAATTCAACGACGTAGTCGCCGGTGAAGCTCTGGCCGGTGGGCGAGACGCTGAAACCACCGAACACGCCGGTCGTGTTGTTGGCCGTCATCTTCAGGCCCGTGGTGCCCGTTCCACCGGGGGCGGCCGGCACGCCAATGGCCGAATAGTCGTAGAAGAAGTCCGCAATGGTGTCCGTCACGGCGGGGTCGTTGACGGTCCAGTTGGCGGTCGGATCGACGTTAAAGTCTTCCGAGTAGAGGGAGGCCGCCTGTGAGGCGACCGGCAGCGCCAGCCCGAGGGCCAGAGCTACGAAACGAGTAACCTTCATTAGTCATCCTGGGTGCGGAACAAGGATCGCCTGGTCTGTAAACGCCGAGCCGAGCCGGCGCTACAATTCATGCTGATTCAAGCTCCCCTGCGCTGTCAACGGTTTGCATCGCTGCTTTGCGCACCTGAACCCCCGAGTTTCGGCGTTGCGCCTTGGTTTCGCATTCGGCCCTCCCGATTGCTCCCCGGATGGGTTGGGTGGGGTCCGTGTCATTCCAATCCTGCTGCGAGGGCTTGTCGATTCGCCGGGGGTCCTGGCTCGCAAACCCCAGCGCCGTGCTAAAACGGAAGGGTGACCACCCCCGAAGCCGCCGAGGACCCGCCCCCGCTCCGCTTGTGGGTCGACGCGGACGCCTGCCCCGTTACGATCAAGCAGCTGATTTTCCGCACGGCGCAGCGGCTGCGGATCGAGGCGGTGCTCGTCGCTAACCAGACGATGCGGGCGCCGCGGAACGGGTACGTCCGCACCATCACGGTCCCCGACGGCCCCGACGTGGCGGACGACCGCATCGCCGAGGGCGTAAGGCCGGGCGACGTGGTCGTCACCGGCGACATCCCCCTGTCCGCGCGGGTCGTGGCGGCGGGGGGCGTTGCGATCGGCGTCCGCGGCGAGCTGCTCGACGACGCCACCGTCCACGACCGCCTAGCGTCGCGGGACCTGATGGAAGAGATGCGGGCCGCCGGCGTCGAAACCCGCGGCCCCAAACCGCTCTCGCCGAAGGACCTACAGACCTTCGCGAACTCGCTCGACCGGACGCTCACCAAAGCTCTGCGGAAGCGGGGAGGCTAGTGCCTTGTCAACGCTAGAAAATGAGGGTCGGCGCCATGAGCCGTTTTGGCGCTAGCCACGGTTTCTAGCCACGGTTCTTCGTGATTCAACCGGGGCTAGCGCCCAATCGGCTCATCCTAGAATTCAGCTTTGTGAAAGACCTAGTCGCCACCAAGCTGCGGCCGAGGGTGTTACTCGTCCGCCGGGTGCAGGGTCTCCCAGACCCGCTGGACCAGCGCCTTGAGCCCGTCGCCGGTCGCGGAGCTGAACCGCAGGACCTCGCCGCCGGTCGCCTCCTCCAACTGGCTGGCGATCTCCTCGCTGCCGGGGAGCTCGCTCTTGCTCACCGTGACGATCTCGGGGCGGCTCGCCAGGTCGATGCCCAGCTGCGTGCTGTAGGCGTCGATCTCGTGGCGGATCGTGCGGTAGTTCTCGACCGGGTCGGACTGGTCCTCTGGCATCGGCTCGACGAGGTGGACCAGGACGCGGGTCCGCTCGACGTGGCGGAGGAACTCGTGCCCCAGGCCGTGTCCCTCGCTGGCGCCCTCGATCAGGCCGGGGATGTCCGCCATCACGAACTGCCGGTCCCAGTCGATCTCGACGATGCCCAGGTTGGGGCTCTTCGTGGTGAACGGGTAGTTGGCGATTTCCGGCTTGGCTCGGCTGACCCGCGAGAGCAGCGTGCTTTTGCCCGCGTTGGGCATGCCGAGCAGCCCGACGTCGGCGATCACCTTGAGCTCGAACGTCAGTCGGCGCTTCTCGCCTTCGCCGCCGGGGGTCCAGTCGCGGGGCGCCTGGTTGGTCGATGACTTGAAGCGGGTGTTCCCCTTGCCCCCCTTGCCGCCGCGGGCGGCGATCACGGTGTCGCCATCGGTGGTCAGGTCGCGGAGCACCAAGTCGTGGGCCTCGTCACGCACCACCGTGCCGGGCGGGACGTGGATCACCTGGTCGTCGGAGTTCGCGCCGTGGCAGCCCGACCCACGGCCCGGGGCGCCATTCTTGGCGCGCCAGTGCTTGCGGTGAACCAACTCTTGGAGCGAGTCGACGCCGTGCTTAGCGACGACGATGATGCTGCCGCCGTCGCCGCCGTCGCCGCCGTCGGGACCACCACGGGGGACGTACTTCTCACGCCGGAACGACATACAGCCGTCGCCGCCGCGGCCGGCTTCGACATCGACGGTGACTCGATCAACGAACACTCTAATGGTGGGGTTAAGAAGGGGGATGGGGGGGATATGACTGGAGATAAGGGGATCGCAAGCGGACGTTAGAGCGTGCTTCTTGTAAGGGTAGCGTTTGGTCGGGCTGCAGCTTCGCTGGGCGTCGTTGACCTGCATCGACGAAGCACCGCTTCGCCTGCTTCGGTCGCCTCGCCCAGCTCGCCTCGCCGACGACCAAATCGCTACGCTTACAAGAAGCACGCTCTAGTAGTCGTTTGTGAATTCTTCAGGTGCGACGCAGCAAGTTGTTCGTACTGCTAGTAGAAGAGATGGCCAAACAGCCGCTCCGCGGTTGCCCCCCTCTAACAATAAGTATGTCACACCCCCCCTGCATCAACCGTAATTGGAGCGAAGGAAAACGGGACCGTTCGCTTGCGATCCCCTTATCCCCAATCATCCCCTGCTCTGCCTTGATAAACTCCTCTGCGCAGCAAAAAAGGGACGGCGCTTAACAGCGCGCGTCCCTTCTAGTGCTGTGCGCGGAAGCCCGTTTCTCGGGCACTCAGTTCGCTGCGGCGGCCGCGGCGTGCTTGGCGGCGATGTTCTCGGCCAGCTGCTCGGCGGAGACCACGTTGATCCGGCGGCCTTCCTGATCGAACAGGATGTGGCCCTCGGTGAGGGCGAACAGCGTGTAGTCGCGGCCCTGACCGACGTTCTTGCCGGGGCGCCACTTGTTGCCCACCTGGCGGATCAAGATGTTGCCGGGGATCACGTGCTCGCCGCCGAACTTCTTGACGCCGCGTCGCTGGGCGTTCGAATCGCGGCCGTTACGGCTTGAGCCTTGGCCTTTCTTATGTGCCATCTTGCATCGTGGGGCTAGCTGGGGACCCCCACGCCAGACAGAGCTGGAGAACGGGGGCCGTCAGGTGTTCTAAACGAGCCCCGCAGACTACCGGTAGACCCAGCGGTAATCAACCCCTTCTTCGACCCCATAGAGGTCGGCCTTGCCGGGGGCGGTCCCGTACCGGACCTCGTTCTCGTGCTGCAAGAATCGGTCGCCGGGACGCCAGAAGTTCAGCTGAAGCGTCTTGCGGACGAACTCACGCCCCTTTCCGGGGGGGTCTCCGGCGGCGTAGGCGCCGGCCGGATCGGTCCATTCGTAGGCGTTCGAGAGCCCCCGGGCGTAGACGCTGAAGAAGTCGATCTCCGGGTCGATGTCGCTCCACAAAGCGACGCCCCATCGCTCCTCGCCAACGGCGAGAGGCTCGAGCGGCATCGTGGTCGACGTGTACAGCTTGCGGCCGGGCGCCTCGCGGCGGCCGATGGCGGCGACCGCTTCGGGCATCGATTGGTCGAGGTAGGCGCGGTAGACCTTTCCCCCTTCGGGCCCCACGTCGTGGCCCTGGAGGACGAAGTGCGGCAGGTAGCGGATCGGGCCCGAGTCGGCGGCGACGGCGGTGAATTCGCCGTCCGCCTCGCTCATGGTCGGCTTGAGGGCCGCCCCGGTGTTCTTCACCCGATAGACAAGGTACCAGACGAACCGCTGACCCGACTCGGTCGAGGGGTCCGCAAAGCGGATCATCCGCAGCGGCTTGAAGCCAAACTCCAGGCACCAAATTTCCCGCGTAAAGCGGGTGTCTTCGGCGTCCTGGTAGAGCGTCTGATCGGCCAGCAGCTTGGGCTGCCAATCGAGCGCCTCGTTGGCCCGGATCTCGACCACGTCGTGCTGCGTGACGGTCTCCGCCGGATCGATCGACGGGGGGATCACCGTCTCAACGCCCGGGGCGAAATCCCGCGGGGCGGCGGCGGGCGCCGACGAGGGCGTCGCCTCGGCCGACGTAAACTGGCCCAACGCGAGCCCGGGCAGCAATGCCGCCAGACCGAGCGAACAGACAATAAGCGGCAGGCGGGGCATCGCGGGTCGCCCCACGAAGGGGGCGGCGTAGATGGAGGGGAATGCGGCGAAACCGGGGGCGCGGAGGGCCGGTCCATCGCCCGCTCCAAGTAATCAAGTCTAATTCCGCACGGGATGCGGGGCAACTTACGGGCCTCTGGAGAAGCCCTGGCAGCCGCCTGCGGCCCGGTTGTGTCGTCTAAAACGGTTGGGGAGCCGCTGGCGTCATGGGCCTTCGCCCGTCATATACAAGGACCAGCGTCCCCCGACTCCGCCCAACGCCCCGCCCTAAGACGCCACCGTGCTGAGCACTTCCCTCTATTTGGCTCTGGTCCTTTCGCTGGGCGTGGGCGCCCAGTGGCTCGCTTGGCGGACCCGGCTGCCGGCGATCGTCCTGCTGCTCGCCTTCGGGTTCGCGCTGGGCATCGCCGTGGGCCCTCCGGAGACCTACCTCGATGACAAGGCCCTGCTGCCGGTTATCTCGCTGGCGGTCGGCGTCATTCTGTTCGAGGGGGGCCTGAGCCTCCAGTTGAAAGAGGTCCAAGAGACCCGCTCGGTCGTGCTCCGTCTGGTGACCGTCGGCTTGCTCGTCACGTGGGGAACGTCGACCGTCGCCGCCCACTGGCTGATGGACTTCAGCTGGCCGATGGCGACGCTGCTCGGCGCGCTACTAACCGTTAGCGGACCGACGGTCATCCTGCCGCTCCTGCGCCAGGTGCGACCCACCGGCCGGATCGGCTCGGTCATCAAATGGGAAGGAATCGTCAACGACCCGATTGGCGCGATCCTCGCCGCGTTGGTCTTTGAACTCGTCGTGCACGGCATGGGAAATGGCCTCGCCTCGGAGTCGGCCTGGATCCTCGCCAAGACGTCGTTCGTCGGCGTGGCCCTAGGGAGCTCGGCCGCTTGGCTGATCACCTATCTGCTGCAGCGCTACCTCGTCCCCGACTACCTGCAGAACGCCGTCGTGTTGGGGCTCGTGGTGCTGATGTTTGCGGTCTCCAACGCCCTGGCGGGAGAGTCGGGGCTGGTCACCGTGACGGTCCTCGGGCTCATCCTGGCCAACCAGCATCGCACGTCGGTTAAGCACGTCGTCGAGTTCAAAGAGAACCTGCGCGTGCTGCTGATCGCGGTGCTGTTCATCCTGCTCTCGTCGCGGGTGACGATCGGCTGGGACGAGATCCAACAGATCGGCTGGGGGGGCCTCGCCTTTGTCGCCACTTTGATTTTTCTGATACGCCCCGTTGCGACCCTGCTGGCGACCGTCGGCAGCGACCTGTCCCGGAACGAGCGGCTGCTGCTCGCCTGGATCCATCCGCGGGGTATCGTCGCGGCCGCGGTGGCGTCCTTGTTCGCCCTAGGGTTGAAAGACACCGAGCTCGCGCCCGAGGGCGACCGCCTGGTGCTCGCGACGTTCATGGTGATCGTCGGCACCGTTCTGACCTACGGACTGACGCTCGGCCCCCTGGCCCGCCGTCTCGGGCTCTCTCAGGCCGATCCCCAGGGCGTGCTCCTGGCCGGCGCCGCTCAGTTCGCACGGATGCTGGCCGAGTCGCTTCAGAAAGAGAACATCCCGGCGCTGCTGGTCGACACCAACCCGCAAAGCGTTCAGGCCGCCCGCATGGCGGGGCTCCGCGCCCATTACGCCAGTATCGGCAGCGAGTTTGTTATGCAGGGGCTCGACCTGGGGGGCATCGGCCGGCTCATGGCGATGACGCCCAACGACGAGGTCAACTCGATCGCCGCCACCGAGCTCCGTGAGGTCTTCGGCAGCGAAAACGTCTACCAACTCTCGCCGACCAAGAAGGCGGGAGAACGCCAACGCCGAATCCCGTCCCACCTGCACGGCCGGCTGCTGTTCGGCCCCGGCGTCACCTACGACGAGCTCCGCCGCCGGGTGGAGATGGGCGCGCAGATCAAAAAGACAACGCTCAGCGAAGACTACACCTTCGAGAAGTTCACCGAACAGTACGGCCCAACGGCGATCGTGCTCTGCAAATTTCTCGACGGGGGCCGCGCCCGCTTCGCCACGGAGGACCAGCCGCTCGACCTCAAGACGGGCGGCAAGATCCTCGCGCTGGTCGACCCACCGGCCGGCGGCTTCGACCCGGCCGAGAGCGGCGTCATTCACTAGGGACGAGCCGCCAGCTGAGCTTGCTCGCCGCCCCTTCAATCGAACCAAGTCGGGCGTCGACCGACAGCGTCAGTTCCGCCGTCTTGAACGGCCACGGAGTCACCCGCACCGGCTCTCGACACTTGTCGGCGACAAAACGGAGGGGGCGCCAACCCGCTTCGGGGCCGCCGGTCGTCATCGGCTCGGCCGCCTCGTCCCCTTCGGTGATCGGACACACACAACAAAGCCACAGGCTCATCCAGTCGAAAGCCTGCAGCCAAACCAGGCAACGATCGGCAAGCTCGGTGAGGTGGTGCGGCGACGCCTGCCGCCACTCGTCGAGCCAGCCCGTGCGTAGTTGATCGACGCTTTCTAGCCAGCCCACCCACTGCGGATAGTCGGCGTCCCGACCAGCCTGGAGGGAGTAGAAGTGCGACGCCACCACCCACCCCGCCAATGGGCCGATCGCCCGACACGCTTCGATCGAAGCGGTCCAGATTGCTTGAGCCGCGTCGGGGGGCATCTCGGTGAAGCTGAGCGGCCTACCTTCCGCGTCGATCAGCAGCGCGTCGGCGTAGCCAATCCAGCCGTCATCGTGACAGCGAATTGCCTCGAGCAGTTCGGCCCGAACCGACGCCAGCTCGTGACCGGGCTGGTCGGCGGGGCAGACAAGCGTCGCGAACTCGGCGTTGTCCCACGCCTTCGCCAGTTCCCAACTCACCCGCGCGTGGTCGGGCTGCGTCACGAGCAGCCATTGTTCGGCCGCCCCGTCGCCACCGCTCGGCAGGTCGCGACGGATCATTTCGGGTCGAGCCCGGCAAAAAGCTCCGCCAGCGGGTAGCTGAACCCGGGCAGGACGTCGCCCCCGTCGAGCGCCGCGTCGCCGGTGACAATTTTCACGTCGTCGAGCGAGCGATAGACCGTCACCGACTTGCCGCGTGGGTAGACGACCCACACCATTTCACAGCCCGCCGCGAGCCAGCGCCGCGCTTTATCGTCCACCTGCTCGGCGGTGTCGCTGGGGCTGGTCACTTCCACCGCAAGCGCCGGCGCCTCGGGGAAGTAGGCCTCGGTAACGCCAATCTCCTCGACTCGAACATTGCGTATAAAGGCCGCATCCGGGGCGAGCACCGTGTCGGGGTTCTGTCCGATTCGAAACCCCGTCTCGGCGCCCGCAATCATGCCAAGGCGTTGCGACTCAACGTGATAGCTGAGCGCCGTCGCGATCCGTGCGGCGAGCGTTCCATGACCAAAACCGGCAGGAGACATCAAGCGCACCTTCCCTTCGACCAGATCGCACCGCTGATCGCGGTAGTCTCTGCCCAAGTCATCCGCGGTGATCAGCGACAAAGTCGCCTTGGTTCCGAGTTCAACCGTGCTCATAGCTCTATCTTACCACGCTCCCACCCGGCGCAGCAAAAGAGCCGGCGGGGACGACCCCCCGCCGGCTGCTGAATGCTGAGTGCCGACAGCTATTTACTTGTAGTAGCTGACGAAGTCGCCGATCGTCTTCGGCTTGATCTTGCCCGCGTTGCCGGCCTGGCCGAAGGCCGTCATCCGGGCGATGCAGACCTGCTTCATCGCCTCGCGGGCCGGCTTCATCCAGTCGCGGACGTCGAACTTCTCGGGGTGCTGCGCCAGCAGCTTACGCACCGCGCCGGTCATCGCCATGCGGTTGTCGGTGTCGACGTTGATCTTCCGCACGCCGTACTTGATCCCCTTCTGGATCTCTTCGACCGGCACGCCGTAGGTCTGCTTCATCTCGCCGCCGAATTCGTTGATGATGTCCTGCAGCTCTTGCGGGACACTCGACGAGCCGTGCATCACGAGGTGGCAGTTCGGCAGCCGCTTGTTGATCTCGATGATGCGGTCCATCGCGAGAACGTCGCCGGTCGGCTTCTTGGTGAACTTGTAGGCGCCGTGGCTGGTGCCGATGGCGACCGCCAGGGCGTCGACGCCCGTGTCGGCGACGAAGCGCTCGGCCTCGTCCGGGTCGGTCAGCAGCTGGTCGTGCGACAGCTCTTCGGTGGCGCCGTGGCCGTCCTCTTGCTCACCGCCGCCGGTCTCGAGCGAACCGAGGCAGCCGAGCTCACCCTCCACCGAAACGCCTTGCTTGTGGGCCGACTCGACGACCTGCTTGGTGACCTTAACGTTGTAGTCGTAGTCGGCGGGCGTCGAACCATCTTCCTTCAGCGAGCCGTCCATCATGACGCTCGTGAAACCGTGATCGATCGCGCTCTGGCACGTCTCGGGACCGTTGCCGTGGTCCTGGTGCATAACGATCGGGATCTTCGGGTACAGCTCGGCGGCCGCCAGCATCAGGTGCCGCAGGTAGGCGTCCTGCGAGTACTTCCGGGCGCCGCGCGACGCCTGGATGATGACCGGCGAATCGGTCTCTTCGGCGGCCTCCATGATCGCCTGGATCTGCTCCATGTTGTTCACGTTGAACGCGGCCAGGCCGTAGCCGTTCTCGGCGGCGTGGTCGAGCAGCAAACGCATTGGGACCAGGGGCATCGGAGACTCCTCTACTGCTTGTGTTGACTTCGGGGTTGGGGACCCACGGGCGATCAATTCGCCCGAGCGGTCAGCCGCCCCCCAAGGTACCGCCGCCGGGCTCCGGGCGGGAGGGTCAGAACGTCGCGTCGGATGCGCGATTTAACAGTCGAATTCGGCGCCGGCCTGAGCCGTGGGCGCGAGCCCTCGGAGCGCAGCGGAGTTGACTGACGGCGCCGGAATGCTCCGAGGGCTCGCGTCCACGGCTCAGGCGTACCGACGGTTAGAAATCGAGCCGGTCGGCGGCGGCCGCGGCGAAGTCCGCTTCGGGCGGGGTCTGCACCAGCCGCACGAGGATCGCCTTGCGGGCGCCCGAAACCTCGCCGTCCGCCCTGTGGAAGAAGTCCCCCAGCCGGCTCTGCGAGTCGGAGAGGCTCGTCACGAGCAGCATCTCGCCGACCATCAGGGGCGCCTCGATCCGCAGGTCCGGGAAGGCCCGCTCCTCGCGGGTCGCCTTGGGGCGGGTGATCGCGCCGGCGCCGTCCGCGACCCACCGCATCCGCGCCTCGCCGTGGTGCAACTCCGGGGCGACCGAGATCAGATGCCCGCCGCCCCGGCGTGGCTCGACGCCGACCTTGTAGATCGCTTGGACACGCTGGAAGGTCTCGCCCCACGGGCCCCGCTCATCGGCCAACAGCAGGGTCGCCTCGGGCGACACTTCGCTGGCGTTCACCTGGGCCGGCTCGCCGGGCCGAACGGTCATCTCTTGTTTCTTGACGCCCGTCGGCGCCGAGAGGCGGCTCACCGTCCCGTCGGCGTCGTCCGGCGCGTCGCTCGGCCGGGGGTCGAGAAGCCGCATGATTTCTTGCGGGGGGACTCCCCCCACGACGCCCGCCCGAAGACCGTTGCGTTGCAATCGCGCGCGGAGCCCTTCGTCGAGACGCTCTTCCTGGACGAACCGCCACAGGCTCGCCTGGTCGTCCGCCTCGACATCGGGAGGCAGCGTCGCCCAGTAGACCTCGAACCGCACCCCGTCCGACGACCGGCCCGCTGTCCGCAGCGGCGAGCCGACCGGGAGCGGTTTGTCGTTCACCGAAAGCAGCGTGCTACAACCCACCGCGGCCAAGGCGACGAGCAACACGAGAAAGCGGCAGTAACGAGCGATTGGGGGCACGCGTGGCGACGGGCGAAGGGGGCGGCGACGAGTCCGCGCGGACGATACCGATCGCTAGCAACCGGGGCAAGATCGACGGCGTCGCCAATCGCCCCCTACCCGGCGGCCCGCCCCGATAGCGGCGCCATCTTCGGGGTGGCGAACCGCGATCCCACCACCGCCCCGTGCTCTGCTAGCAAGTCGGCGAAGCTCGCCTCGAGCACCGTCAGCAGGTCTGGCGGCGGGTCGCCCGCCAACCAACGCCGACCCAGCCGGGCGGCCTGCTCGTCGAACCCCTTCTGCGACGGTCCGTGGGCGTAACACCGACCCTCGTGCCGCCGCAGGTCGCCGTCCATCTGGGGGCCGATGTGCCACAGTTCATGAACGACGGTCGTCAGCCGCTCTTCGAACGGATGGTCGAAGAACCTCGGGAGATAGAAGTTCAACAGGTACAGGCACTCGCGGCCGTACCGATCGACGACGCGGGGGCAAGCGTACCGCCGGCGGCGGATCATCCCCCACTCGGCGCCCCCCTCAAATCGCAGCGGCGTCAGCGACGCCTGCAAGCCGTGTGTGACGCGTCGCCGCGCCTGGCGGTAGCCCACCGCGACGCGGCTCATGTCGATGTGCGAGAGCTCATCAATCCGCGCGCACAGGTCGCGGCAGAGGCGCTCCATCGCGGCGGTGAAGTCGAACGGCATCCCAGCTTTGTACACGTTGCAGGAGGCGTCTCCGACGCCGATTTCGCGTTCCAATACACGGAGGCTTGGTGCGTGTTATCGGCGTCGGAGCCGCCTCCTACTTCGGTCCAACACCGACACAGAGGGATTCACCAAGACGGACACAACGAGCACGACGGCCAACGACAGGGACCGACATCGCCCTACCAAATCGCTCGTCGCGCCCTTCGTGTCCGTCGTGGTTAAAAACAAAACGGGCGACGCTCAGAAGCGTCGCCCGTTTGAGTTGTTCACGTTCTTACCGGGGATCACTCCGCGGTCGCGGCCTCGGCGGGCTCGTCCGAGCCGCCGTCGAAGGCGGGCTTGGCGGCCTTCTCAACGGCGCGGTCGTTCTTGCCGACGAACTCGAGGATCGCACGGGTGCCGGCGTCACCCAGACGCGGCGTCGCCAGACGCATCACGCGGGTGTAACCACCGGGGCGGTCTTCGTACCGGGGGGCGACCTCTTCGAACAGCACGCTGACGGCCTGCTTGTCACCCAGCAACTGCAGGCAACGGCGGCGGGCGGTGACCGAGGGGGCGATCGCGGTGTTCCACTTGCGCCACTGGTCGCTCTCACGCCACTTCTTCCAGGCGTCGCTGCCACGCTCGGCCGACGGCCCGAGATCGGCCGCTTGGCGGCTCGCTTCGAGCGACTTCTTGGCGATCGTCACGCACTTCTCGACCAGCGGGCGGACTTCCTTCGCCTTCTGGATGGTCGTGATGATGCGGCCCTTCACCTTCGGCTCGGACTCGAGGTCGAGGTAACGCAGGTCCTCGGTGTCGCGCTCCGTGAGGATCAGGGCGCTGGCCAGGCTGCGGAGCAATGCCCGCTGGTGGCTCGGGTTGCGGCCGAGCTTGCGGCCTCGTTTGCGGTGACGCATTTTGAGCTGTTAGCTGTTAGCGGTTAGCAAAATATTCGATCGCGGAGCGATCGGCTAATAGCTCACGGCTAATAGCCAACCGCCGTTGGGGGTGTCAGACGCCGACCGGCGGGCTGACACGCATGCCGAGGTGCATGCCAAGGTCGCGGAGCTTCTCTTGAACTTCGGTGAGGGTCGTCTCGCCGAAGTTGCGGACCTCAAGCAGCTGGTCCTCGGTGCGCGTGACGAGCTCGCGGACCGTGAGGATGTTCTCCGACTCGAGGCAGTTGCCGGCGCGGACGCTGAGGTTCAGCTCGGCGATCGGCATGTTGAGCTTCGCTTCGACGCTGGGGTCGAGGCCGCCCGTCGACATGACGCGGGCCGGCGAGCGGACCTGGGGGCCCAGCTCCGAGTACTGCACAAACGGGTTGAGGTGCTTGCGGAGGATCTTGGCCGACTCGACCATCGCCATCTCCGGGCCGACCGAGCCGTCAGTCCAGATCTCCATCGTCAGCTTGTCGTAGTTCGTCTTCTGACCGACACGGGTCTCTTCGACCTCGTAGCGGACCCGCGTGACGGGGCTGAAGATCGCGTCGACCGGGATGATGCCGATCTCTTGGACGTTGGCGCTGTGCTCGGTGGCGGGCACGTAGCCGCGGCCGTTCTCGATCACCATCTCCATGACGAACGGCACATTGTCCGTCAGCGTCGCTAGGACGTGGTCCTTGTTGATGACGTCGACCGACTCGTCGGTGTCGATGTCGCCGGCCAGGATGTCACCCGCCGAGTTGCGCTCGACGCGGAGCACCTTGGTGGCGTCGAGGTGGTTCTTGACGACCAGCGACTTGACGTTCAGCACGATGTCGGTGACGTCCTGCAGGACGCCCGGGATCGTGGTGAACTCGTGCTGCGCGTTGTGCAGCTTGATCTGAGTGACGGCGCTCCCCTCGAGGCTCGAGAGCAGAACGCGGCGGAGGCTGTTGCCAACGGTCGCTCCGAAGCCGCGGTGGAACGGCTCGGCGACAAACTTGCCGTAGGTGCTAGAGAGCGTCTCCTGCTCGCATGTCACCATGCTCGGCAGTTCAAGTCCACGCCAACGAATATGCATCGGGGTTCTCCTGCGGAGAGGCTTTCGGCTGTCAGCTGGCGGCGATTGGCCGGCGCTTGTGGCCGCTGCTTGTGTGGGGTCGTTTCGTTACCGGCTCGTCGCTCAAGCCGCCAGACACGGGCTGGCGGCCGGCGCCGCGACGGGCGTCAGCGTGAACAGAGCTCGATGATCAAATGGGTCTCGATCGGCAGCGACACGTCCTCGGCAGCCGGCAACCGGCCGACGATCCCCTCGGGGACCTGGCTCTCGGTCACCGCCAGGTAGTCGGGGATCATCTTGCTGTTCTCGGACTGCGCCGAGCGGACCGAGTCGAGACTGTTGGCCCGGTTCTTGACGCGGATCACGTCGCCGGCGCGGACCAGGGCGCTGGGGATCGTGCACTTGCGGCCGTTGACCGTGATGTGGCCGTGGGCGATCAGCTGGCGGGCCTGGGCCCGGCTGACGCCGAAGCCGAGGCGGTGAACCACGTTGTCGAGCCGACGCTCGAGCAGGCTCATCAGCACCTCGCCGGTGTTGCCCTTGGAGCGTTCGGCCTTTTGGAAGTAGAGGCGGAACTGCTTCTCGAGGACACCGTAGTAGTGCTTGAGCTTCTGCTTTTCACGCAGCTGGATGCCGTAGTTGGTCATCTTGCCGCGGCGGGGGGTCTGCTGCCCCGGGGGGCCTTCGCGACGCTCGAAAGCGCACTTGGCGGAGTCGCAGCGCATGCCCTTAAGAAAGAGCTTAGCGCCATCGCGGCGGCAGAGACGACAGACGGGACCGGTGTAGCGAGCCATTGACGGTATCAGGCTTCAGGAAAACAGGATTCAGTGAGCCGCGTCGTCCCCGACAGCGGGAGCTATATCAGAAACTAGACGCGACGCTTCTTGCGTGGGCGGCAGCCGTTGTGCGGCAGCGGCGTGATGTCCTCGATCGACTTGACCTTCAGGCCGGCGGCCTCCAGGGCGGTGATCGCGCTCTCGCGGCCACTGCCGGGGCCCTTCACCTTCACCTCGACGTCACGCATGCCGTACTTCTTGGCCTTCTCGGCGGCCTGCTGCGCGGCGCACTGACCGGCGAACGGGGTCGCCTTGCGGCTGCCCTTGAACCCGCTGGTGCCGGACGTCGCCCAGCAAAGGGTGTCGCCCTTCGGGTCGGTGATCGTCACGGTCGTGTTGTTAAACGTCGCATTGATGTAAGCGACGCCTACAGCGATGTTGCGCTTGGTCTTGCGACGGGAAGAGTCGCCCGACTTGCCGGAAGTCTTCGCCACGGCTTGGTCTCGGTGGGTTGAAAGCTGCTTGATTGCTTATTTCTTGGCGCCGAACCCGCGGACGGGTCGGCCGATGGTTCCAACAATTCGCCGGTTGGCGGCCTCCCGGGCGGGACGCTGGAAGTCCTGGCCGGGGGTTCTTGGAACCGCGTGCTAGCGGAGGTCCTTGACGCCCTTCTTGCCGGCGACGGTCTTCTTCGGGCCCTTGCGCGTGCGGGCGTTGGTCTTGGTGCGTTGGCCGCGGACCGGCAAGCCGCGGCGGTGACGCAGGCCGCGGTAGCAGGCGATGTCCCGCAGGCGGGCGATGTTCTGCGACACCTGACGGCGGAGCTGACCCTCGACCGTGTAATCCTTGTCGAGCAGCGCCGCGATGCGGGCCGCCTCGTCCTCGGTGATCTCACGGGCGCGGACGTTCGGGTCGATCCCGGCCTTCTCGCACAGTTCGCGAGCGACCCGCGGGCCGACCCCATACAGGTACTGCAGCGAGATCACCGTCGGCCGGTCGCCGGGGATGTCGACACCTTGAAGACGTGGCATAGGACGCTTGTCGTAAGTTACGGCTGAGAATGTGTGGGATCGGGCGGAGCTGTGGGCGGAGACTCGTTAGCCCTGACGCTGCTTGTGGCGCGGGTTCTCGCAAACGACGCGGATCACTCCACGACGCTTGACGACCTTGCACTTGGCGCAGATCCGCTTGACGCTGGCTCGGACTTTCATCGCTGGGGCCTCTCACTCGGTGGGCGTAATCCGCCCTTCGTATTGCGGCTGAGCCCACCGGGGCGGGCGTCGTCGCTTAATTGGTATCGGGGGCTGCGACCTGGCGTCGCCCTACTGGCGGCCGGGAGGCATAGAGAATCGAGGATAATAGGGGACTCCCCCCGGGGTGTTCAACCCCTGTTGGGGAGGTTTCTGGTAAGACGCCGCTGGCGGCCGGGTGGATTGTGTGAAAATGGGGGGGGTCGGGAGCGGGGTTGGGATTCGCTCCGAGGGCTTGCGCCCCCGGCTCAGAGGCATCCGGCTGGCGCACCACCCCGTGGCTCCTGAGCCGGGGGCGCAAGCCCTCGGAGGCGCCCCGAAAAAAACTCGCCTCAATCCTCCAGCAGGTCCATCTCGTCTTCGGCCGGCGCCTCGGTCAGGCGCTTCGGGCCTTCCTTCGTGATCGCGATCGTGTGCTCAAAGTGGGCGCTCGGTTTGCCATCGGCGGTGACCTGGGTCCAGTGGTCGGGGAGCAGTTTGACCTGCTTGGTCCCCATGTTGACCATCGGCTCCACAGCGATCACCAGGCCGGGCTCGATCGCGAAGTCGCCGCGCCCCCGCAACGACCGGCTGACAAAGTTCGGCACCTGCGGGTCTTCGTGCATCTTGCGGCCGATGCCATGGCCGACAAAGTTCTCCACCGACGTGAAGCCGTGGTCCTTGACGTAGCGTTCCATCGTCGAGGCGACCTGGCTCCAACGGGTCTTGGTGTGCAGCAGGTCGAACGCCAGGTCGAGCACCGCCTCGGTGCAATCGAGCAACCGCTGCACCGCGGCCGAGACCTCGCCGACTTTGTAGGTGTAGGCGGCGTCGCCGCACCAACCGCCGATCCGCACGCCGGTGTCGAGGCTGAGGATGTCCCCTTCTTTCAGGGGGATGTCGTCCGGCATGCCGTGGACGACCGCCTCGTTCTTCGACATGCAGGTAACCGCGGGGAAGGCGGGCAGGCCCTCGTCGTGGTTCGGGTAGTCGAGGAACAGCGGCGTCCCGCCCCGGCTCTTGAAGTAGTCGGCGATCGCCGCGTCGATCTCGCGGGTGGTGACGCCGGGCTTCACCATCGAGCCGGCGATGTCGTGGGCCTTCCAGACCGCCAGCCCCGCGCGACGCATCAACCGGATCTCTCTATCGCTCTTGAGTTGGATCACGGCCGCTTCGCCCTGTGGGGACAGGTTGGCGTTCGCCGGGAGCGTCTCGCCGGCGAAGCGTTGGTTCGGGTTGCTGGGTCGGCGCCGCTACGCCGTCCGCCGCTCTTCAAGGTCCGCCACCACGCGGCCAAACACCTCGTCGGGCGTACCGAGCGCGTCGACCCGGCAGAGGACGCCCCGCTCTTCGTAGTACCCGAGCAGCGGCGCCGTCGACGAGGCGTACAGCCGCAACCGCTCGCGGACCGTCTCCTCGCTGTCGTCTTCTCGTCCACGCGACGAGAGCCGAACAAACAGCTCCGCCTCGGGGATCACAAACTCGATCACGGCGTTGAGCGGCTTGCCCCGCTTAGCCAACAACGCGTCGAGCGCCTTGGCCTGCCTCAGCGTGCGTGGGAAGCCGTCGAACAGGTAGCCGTTCTGGCAGTCGGGGTCGTCGAGCCGGTCCTCGACCAGTTGGATGACCAACTCGTCGGGCGCCAGGCGGCCCGACTCGAAGTACTTGGCGGCCTCGAGACCGATCGCCTGCCCTTCGTCACGCGACTTGCGGAGGATATCCCCGGTCGACAGGTGCGTCAGCCCGAGGGACTTCGCGACACGGAGCGACTGAGTGCCCTTGCCGGCGCCAGGGGGACCAATAAACACAACTCTCATAACTCGCGACCCTCCGCCGGTCGTTGGGGCGCTGGGCGCGCAGTCGAAGCGGCGCCTATTCCAACAGACCCTTGTAGTTCCGCATCACCAGGTGGCTGTCGATCTTCTGCACCAAGTCGAACGCCACGCTGACGGCGATCAAGAGACTCGTGCCGCCGTAGAACATCGCGATCCCCCAGTCGACGCCAAGCCAACTGACGATCAGCGTCGGGATAATCGCGATCAGTGCGAGGAACCCGGCGCCGACGTAGGTGATGCGGAACATCACCTTCTCAAGGTAATCAGCCGTCCGCTTACCGGGCCGGTAACCGGGGATAAACGAGCCGAAATTCTTCAAGTTCTCGGCCATGTCCTTCGGGTTGAACGTGATGGCCGTCCAGAAGTAGCAGAAGAAGTAGATCAGCGCCAGGAACGTCAGGTTGTAGAGGAAGGTCTCTCGCTGGAACGCGCCCGAGAGCCCCAACAGCACGGTCTTCAAGGCGCCGTCCTCCCAGCCCTGGGCGACATTCGCCACCTGGGTCAGCAGCAACGCCGGGAACATCAGCAGGCTGCTGGCGAAGATGATCGGCATGACGCCCGCCTGGTTGACCTTGAGCGGCAGGTAGCTCTTGCCGCCGCCGACGGTCCGCCGGCCGCGCTGGTGCTTGGCGCTCTGCATCGTGATGCGGCGCTGCCCCAGCGTGATGTAGACCGTGCCGACCACCACCAGGATGAACATGGCCGCCAGCAGCAGCAGCCGCGGCGGGTCGAGCTTGGCGGTGTCGCCGAGCGTCAGCGACGACTGCTGGTAGAGCTGGAACCCGGCGTACGGCATCTGGGCGAGAATGCCCGCCATGATCAGCAGGCTAATGCCGTTGCCGATGCCGTACTCGTCGATCTGCTCGCCGAGCCACATCAAGAAGATGGTGCCCGCCGTCATCGTCAGGACCGAGACGATGGTCCAGCCGAAGGTCATATTTCCCGTGGCGGGATTCGTAAACTCCGCCGCCACCAGCCCCTGGGAGTTGGCGAACGACGTGACGAAGAACCAGCTCTGGATCAGGCAGAGGATCACGGTCGCGTAGCGCGTGTACTCGTTGATCTTCTTGCGGCCCGACTCGCCCTCTTTCTGGAGGGCTTCCAGCGACGGGATCACGCTCCCCAGCAGCTGAAAGATAATCGAGGCCGAGATATAGGGCATGATGCCCAGGCCGAAGATCGTGATGTCGTTCAGCTTGCTGGCGCTGAGGATCGCGACCTGTTGGAGCATGCCGTTGAGGCCGCCCTGCGAATCCTGGAAGGCCTGGATCCGCTCGACGTCGACGATCGGCAGGCTGATCTGGAAACCGACCCGATAGATCAGCAGCATCAACACCGTCAGCAGGATCTTCTGCCGCAGCTCGGGGATCTGCCAGACGACTCGGAGCTTCTCGAACATAGGACCGAACGCAATCCGTTAAGCCGGGTGGGGGCGGTGGCTCCGGCGCCGCGAAGGGGCTGCCGGCGTCGCCCCTGGGGACAGGGGCCTTGCCGGGACGCCGCCGGTCGTCGTCCGGAAATAGAAACGGTAGGCCGCGGGGCCGCTCCGGTGCAAGCCCGCTGCCGCGCAGGCGATCCCCAGAAAATCGCTTCGCGTCAGGCCTTGGCGGCGGCCGCCTTCTTGGCCGCCCGCTTTTCCCGCTGCTTGACAATCACCGGGATCGGCCCCGGGACGACCACCATCTCGCCGCCGGCCTGCTGGATCTTCTCGGCGGCCGACTTGCTGAAGCGGTGGGCGTTGATCTTGAGCTTCTTGGTCAATTCCCCGTCGCCCAGCACCTTGAGCTCGTCGAAACGGCCCTTGGCGACGTTCTTGGCAACCAGCGCCTCGATCGTGACCTCGGCGCCGGCGTCGAACGCGGCGTCGATCTCACCCAAGTTGACCACGACAACCGTCTTGGCCCACTTGTTGTTGAAACCACGCTTCGGGATGCGCTGCCACATCGGGGTCGTGCCGCCGGAGAACATCGCGTGGGGCGATGAGCCCGCCCGCGAATTGGCTCCGTTGTGGCCGCGCCCCGACGTCTTGCCGTGGCCCGAACCCGGGCCGCGACCGATGCGCTTACGCTTGCGGTTCTTTTGGATACCGCGGTGGACTTCATTCAGAATCATGACAACGTCACTCCCCGCAGCCGCTCGATGTCGGACTTGGTACGCAGCTTCTTGAGGGCCTCGATGGTCGCTTTGACCAGCGGGACCGGGTTGGTGGACCCGAAGCTCTTGGTAAGGATGTCGTGGATGCCGGCCGACTCGCAGACCGCCTTCACCGCGGCGCCGGCGATCACACCGGTGCCCGGAGCGGCCGGCACGAGAATCACCTCGGCTCCGCCGAAGCGGCCTTTGACCGTGTGGGGGATCGTCGAACCGTTCATCGGCACGGCGACCATGTTCCGCATCGCGGCCTTGCGGGCCTTCTCGACGCTGGGGGGCACTTCGTTCGCCTTGCCGTAGCCCTGGCCAACCTTCCCCTTGTTGTCGCCGACCACGACCAGCGCGGCGAAGCTAAAGCGGCGGCCGCCCTTCACGACGGCGCTGCAGCGCTTGATCTTCACCACGTTTTCGGACAGCTCGCCCTGCTGGCGATCTGATTTCTTTTCGCGTCGTTCGCGGGCCACGGCGTTGCGGGAGCTAGAGGCTGCGGGGCGAGAGGCGAACGATCGCCTGCCGCCGGCTGGATTAGATGATGTTTAAAACTCGAGACCCGCTTCGCGAGCGGCGGCCGCCAGGGCGGCGACCCGACCATGGTACTTGTAAGGGCCCCGGTCGAAGCAAACTGTCTTGTAGCCCGCCGCGGTCGCCCGCTCGGCGATCGCCTTGCCAACGGCGCTGGCCGCGTCGGCGTTCCCGCCGTACTTCAGCGCGCCCGACAGACCCTTGTCCTGCGTCGAGGCCGAGGCGAGCGTCTTGCCCGACTCGTCGTCGATCAGCTGGACCGTGATGTTGCGGAGCGTGCGGGTAATACACAGACGGGGCCGTTCGGCCGTCCCGCGGGTCCGCTTGCGGACGCGGTACTTGCGGCGAAGGCGCTGCTTGTCGAGAGAGCGTTGTTTGTCCATGACCTGTTTCTTTGCTTCGGCGTTCTTTGCTTGAGCCCGTTGAGCCGCACCCCGTTAAGCCGCGAGCGGCGAGGCGATCCGCGGGATGGGGACTACTTAGCGGCTTTGCCCGCCTTGCGACGGACCTGCTCACCCTCGTAGCGAATGCCCTTGCCCTTGTACGGCTCGGGCTTGCGGACCGCACGCACTTCCGCGGCGAACTGACCGACGCGCTGCTTGTCGAGCCCCTTCACGACGACGTGCGTCTGGTCAGGGCACGTCACCTGGAGGTCCGACGGGATCTTCTTCTGGATCTCGTTGGCGAAACCGACGCGGAGCTGCAGGACGTCGCCCGAGATGGCGCCGAGGTAACCGACCCCGTGGATCTCGAGCTTCTTCTCGTAGCCTTCCGAGACGCCGACCACCATGTTAGCAAGCAAAGCCCGTGTCAGACCATGGAAAGCACGGTCTTCGCGGTCGTTGCCGGCGCGGGTGACCGTCACCTCTTTGGCGTCTTCGTCGATCTCGATCGCGACCTCGGGCCGGTGCTCGTAGGTCAACTTGCCGAGCTTGCCTTCGGCCGTGATGACACGGTCGGCGACGCTCAGCTTGACGCCGCTGGGGATCGGGATGGGCTTTTTGCCGAGTCGTGACATGGCTTAGGGGCTGACAGCGGTTGGCTGTCGGCGGTCAGCTCTGGGGTTATCGATTGAAAAGCTGACAGCCCTGTTTCTATTGAGAAGCGGGCTGAAAGCTGAACGCTATTTCCTTACCACAGTTCGCACAGGACTTCGCCACCGAGGTTCTTCTGGCGGGCTTCCCGGTCGCTCAAGACACCACGGCTGGTGCTGACGATCGAGATGCCGAGGCCGTTAAGGACCGGGCGGAGCCCCTTCGCCTGCTGGTAAACGCGGCGGCCGGGCTTGCTGACGCGGCGGATCGTCTGGATGACGTGCTCGCCGTTGGGACCGTACTTCAGGTCCAGGCGGAGCTGCTTCATCGGGCGGCCTTCCTCGACCTGCTCTTCCGCCCAATCCCAGATGTACCCTTCGCGCTTGAGGACCTCCGCGACGCCACGCTTCACTTTCGAGAGCGGCATCTCAACGGCGGAACGCTCAACTCGGACCGCATTGCGGATCCGTGTGAGCATGTCGGCGATCGGGTCGGTCATCATGGGAGGATTGAGTCCTGAGGCCGGAGGCTCGGGTGCTGTGGCGCGGAGCTCGTGATTTGGGAGAGGCTCGCCGTCGCGGCGATTGTGAAACGCTGTCTCTGATCGGGCCCGACGAGTCGGGCCCTCGTATCGCTTACCAGCTCGCCTTGCGGACGCCCGGGATCAGGCCGCGGTCGGCCAGCTTGCGGAAGCAGATCCGGCAGATGCCGAACTTGCGGTACACCGCGCGAGGGCGTCCACACAGCTTGCAACGGCATTCACGCCGTGTGCTGAACTTGGGCTTCCTCTCCGCTTTGGCGATCTTGGACTTGCTTGCCATCTTCGGCCGGCTGGTTGTCTTCTAGGATGGGTGTGTAGTGTTCTTGGCGCCGCTGGGATCAGTCTTCTTCCCGCTTGAACGGGAAACCAAACTTCTCTAGCAACAGCTGCGCCTCTTCGTTCGTGGCGCCGCGGGTGCAAATCGCGATGTTCATGCCTTGCGGCCGCGTGTACTTGTCCGGGTTCAGCTCGGGGAAGACCAACTGCTCGGTCAGACCCAGGCTGTAGTTGCCGCTGCCGTCGAACGCCGTCTTCTTCACGCCGCGGAAGTCGCGGACACGCGGCAGGGCGATCGAGATCAAGCGGTCGAGGAACTCGTACATCCGCACGCCGCGGAGCGTCACCTTGGCGCCGATCGGCATCCCCTCGCGGAGGCGGAAACCGGCGATCGACTTGCGGGACTTGCAGACCTGTGCCTTCTGCCCCGTGATGTCGGCCAGGGCCGACGTCGCCTCGTCGATGTGCTTCTTGTCACTGATCGCGCTGCCGACGCCCATGCTGACGACGATCTTCTCCAGACGCGGCAACGACAGGCGATTCTTCCGGCCGAGCTCCTCGGTGAGCTGCGGCAGGATCTCGCTCTCGTAGCGGTCTTTTAGACGGGCGGTGGCGATCATCTTGCTTCGGTTTTGCTAGTTGAGCCGCAGGGCTCGGCGTGTTGAACGGGCGGTCTTGCGACGCGGGGTCTACTTCTTCGCGTAAGCGGGCTTGGCGGGGGCGATCTCGCCGGCGCTGGTGCTGCACTTCTTGCAGTACCGCTCTTTGGCGCCCTCGTCGGTGTAACGCAGGCCCAAGCGGGCGCGCTTGCCACAGCTTTCGCAGTAGTACTGAACCTTCGAGATGTCGATCGGCATCTCCTTGCTCAAGCGGCCGCCCTGCGGGTGCTTTTGGCTCCGCTTGACGTGCTTGAACACCTTGTTGACGCCCTCGACGAGCGCCTTGCCGGCGGTGCGGTCGACCTTGATCACCTTGCTGCGAGCGCCCTTGTCGGCGCCGGCGATCACTTCGACGGTGTCACCAGTTTTGATCAACATGACTTTTTGATTCTCTTCTAAGACCGGTTTCGCTTCTCAGTCCGGCTCTGCATCTGTGCCCGCGGTCGCTGACCACAGGTTCGATGAATTGATTCTCAAACCACTTCGTTTGCAAGGCTCACGATCTTCATGAACTTGCGGTCCCGCAGCTCGCGGGCGACCGCACCGAAAATCCGCGTGCCGCGCGGGTTGTTGTCTTTGTCGATCAACACGATGGCGTTCGTGTCGAAGCGGACGTAGCTGCCGTCGGTGCGACGCGTCGGGGCTCGCACCCGGACGATCACGCCACGGACGACCGCCTTCTTCTTGACGTCGCTGCCGGGGATCACGCTCTTAACGCTGCAGACAATCACGTCGCCAAGGCCTGCGGTGCGGCGCTTGCTTCCGCCAAGCACCTTGATGCACATGACCTCTTTGGCGCCGGTGTTGTCTGCGACGTTCAGCCGCGACTGCATCTGGATCATCGTCTTCTCTTATCCGCTTGGTAACTCGTGGAGGGCTCCGGCCGGGTGGCGTCGCCTGCTTCTGCCCTTCGCCAACGCTCCCTGATCAGCCCTTGGCCTCGTCCGCCGCCTGACCGTCCGCTCCGGTCGAGGCCTCGGCGGCGAGTTGAGCTTTCTGAGCCGCCCGCAACGCTCCGAGGTCGACCGCCTGGCTCTTCGCCACGACGCGGACCAATTCCCAACGCTTCAGCTTCGACTTCGGCGGGCACTCGATGATCTCGACGGTGTCCCCCTCGCCCGACTCGTTCTGCTCGTCGTGGACGTGGCAGACGGTCCGCTTGTGGATGAACTTGCCGTACTTCGGGTGCTTCACCAGGCGATTGATCTCCACCCGACGGGTCTTGCTGGCCCGGTCGCTGGTGACAATGCCGGTGGCTTGCTTCTTAGGCATAGTGAGAGCTTCTAGCGGTTAGCTCGGCGCCGGGCGGCGAGCTCTTTCTATTTACGCGTTTCGACTTAACTCTTGGCCGCGGCGGCCTGTTCACGCTGGGTCTGGATCGTCTTGCAACGGGCGATCAAGCGGCGGTTACGCCGGATCTCGCTCGGGCTGTCGAGCTTCTCGGTCTGGGATTGAACCCGGAGCCGGAACAGCTTGTCGGCCGCCTCGTCGATCGTGAGCCCGAGCTGCTCGTCGCTCATCTCACGCAGTTCGATTGCTTTGGTCATGCTTCTTGGCTTTCAGCTGTCGTGCTTGCTACCGGTCGCCCGTGGTCGGCCCAGCAGGCCGAACTCCGAAGACCGAATGTCTGTCTCTAAATCGCTTCGCGTCGAACCAGCCGCACGCGGACCGGCATCTTGTGGGCCAGACGGGCGAAGCAGATCTTCGCCGCCGCCTCAGAGATACCAGCCACCTCGTACAACACCGTCCCGGGCTTCACGACCGCCGCCCAGAAATCGGGTTCACCCTTGCCCTTACCCATGCGGGTTTCGAGCGGGATGGACGTCACCGACTTGCTTGGGAAGATCCGTATGTAAAGGCGTCCCTCGCCACGCACGTACTGCTGCGCCGCGATTCGGCCGGCTTCGATCGTCTGGGCGCTGATCCAGCCACCCTCGACAGCCTGCAAGCCGTACTCGCCATAAATCACGCGATTGCCGCGTGTGGCGTTACCTTTTATACGACCTCTTTGGCTTTTTCGATGCTTGACCCTCTTGGGCATCAACGCCATTGTTCTGATCCTCGTACTCGCCTTGATTGATCCACACCTGAATGCCGATGTGGCCTTGCGGGGTCATCGCTTCGACAAAACCGTAATCGATCTTTGCCCGCAAGGTGCTTAAGGGCATCGATCCGGCAATCTGCTTCTCACGCCGCGCCATTTCGGCGCCGCCTAACCGCCCGGCCATCTGGATCTTGATCCCCTTGGCCCCGGCCTCCATGGTCTGCTCGAGCGCCCGCTTCATCGTGCGGCGGAACGCCGCCCGCTTGGCGAGTTGCTCAGCGATGTCTTCCGCCACCAAGTGCGCTTGCAGCTCGGGGCGGGAGATCTCCTCAATCTTGATATTGATCCGACGGCCAACCAGGGCCTGCAGCTCGTCCTGAAGCTGCTCGACGTGCGTTCCCTTGCGACCGATGATCACGCCCGGGCGGGCGGCGTACAGGACGACCTTCACCTCGTCCCGCGTGCGCTCGATCTGGATCTCAGGGATGCCGGCCGACTTATACTTCTTGCTGACGTAAGCGCGGATCTTGTGGTCTTCGATCAGGAGTTCCGCGTACTCCTTCTTCGACGCGTACCAACGGCTCTTCCAGTCCTGCATGATGCCGGTACGGAAGCCGATCGGATTGACCTTTTGACCCATGTCTTAGGCGGAGGCTGTAGGCTCGAGTCGGTGCGACTCGTGTTGGGTGTCTTCGCTGCTGGTCGTCGCTTTACTCGACGGCGACCGTGATGTGGCTGAAACGCTTGCGGATGATCTTGGCCATGCCCCGCGAGCCCGGCTGGACGCGCTTGAACATCGGGCCGCCGTCGACCTTCACCTCGATGACCTTCAGGCCGGCCCGGTTGGGGGCGCCACGGTCCTCGGCGTTGGCGAAGGCGCTGGCAATCACTTTCTCCAGCATCCGGGCGCCCCGGTGCGGCTGGAACTTGAGGATCGCCAAGGCGTCATCCACCCGCTTGCCCCGGACGAGGTCCGCGAGCGGACGCACCTTCTGGGCGCTGATGCGGGCGTGCTTGTGAATTGCTTTGTAGGCCATGATGCGGTTTTCAGGGATCAGGGGTCAGGGGTCGGTGCGTTACCGACTCCTGGTTACTGACTACTGATTACTTTTTCCCCTTGCCACCGTGTCCGCGGAAGCTGCGGGTCGGCGAGAACTCGCCCAGCTTGTGACCGACCATGTCCTCGGTGACGAACACTTTCAGGTGCTGCTTGCCGTTGTGCACCATGAACGTGTGACCGACAAACTCCGGGACGATCGTGCAAGCACGCGCCCAGGTGGTGATCGGCGTCTTCGAGCCTGCGTCGTTCTGCTTCTCTACTTTGACGTAGAGCTTCGGATCGACGTAGGGGCCTTTTTTAAGTGAACGACTCATTGTGTGCTGTCAGCGGTCAGCGGTCAGCGATCCGTGAGCAACCAGCGTAATCGCTTAGTGGCCCGACCGAACGCCCTGTTCTTACTTCTTCACCAACTTCTGGACGCCGTACCGACGGCTCTTACGACGACGGACGATCGCCGAGTTCGACGGCTTGCGACGCTGACGCGTCATGCCGCCCTTCGCGCTCTTGCCGGTCGGGCTGACGGGGTGACGTCCGCCCTTCGTGCGGCCCTCACCACCACCGTGCGGGTGGTCGACCGGGTTCATCGCCGTGCCACGGACGTGGGGACGACGACCCAACCAACGCTTGCGACCCGCCTTGCCCAGGCGAACCGCACTGTGATCGGGGTTGCTGGTCGATCCAACCACCGCCCGGCAATTGGCCGGGATGCGGCGGATTTCGCCACTCGGGAGCGAGATCTGAGCCCAGCCCGCCTCGCGGGCCATCAGCGTCGCACTGGTGCCGGCCGACCGGCACATCACAGCGCCGCGACCGGGCCGCATCTCGACGTTGTGGACGACCGTCGCCAGCGGGATCTTCGACAGCGGCAGGCAGTTGCCCACCTTCGGCGGAGCGTCCTCACCCGACACCACCTTGTCGCCAGCCGTCAGGCCGACCGGGGCGATGATGTAACGCTTCTCGCCGTCCTCGTACTTCAGCAGGGCGATCCGCGCCGACCGGTTGGGGTCGTATTGGATCGAATCCACCTCGGCGACCATCCCGTCTTTGTTGCGGCGGAAGTCGATCAGCCGGTAACGACGCTTGTGGCCGCCGCCGCGGTGACGGCAAGTGATGACGCCCTGGTTGTTGCGGCCACCCTTCTTGTGGAGCGGACGCAGCAGCGACTTCTCCGGCTTGGCGCCGGGAGTCAGCTCCTTGAAGTCACTCACCGAGGCGTTGCGGCGCCCGGCGGTGGTCGGCTTGTAGACTCGAATGCCCATGGCAATCTGTTCGCGGTTAGCTTGGTAGCGGTTGGCTCTTGGCAGTCGTCAGCACGCGGCTCACGATCGACGGTTCAGGCGTATCTCAGAAGAAATCGATGCGGTTGTCGTCGTGCAGCGTCACAATCGCCTTCTTCCAGTCGGAGGTCTGGCCGAGCCGGAAACGCGTGCGACGCGTCTTGCCCTTGCGATTCTGCGTCGCGACCTTCACGACCTTCACGTCGAAGAGCTTTTCGATCGCGTTGCGGACGTCAATCTTGGTCGCCAGCTTGTTCACTTCGAACGCGTAAGCGTTGTGACGCGTCGAGCGGTGCACGCCCTTCTCCGTCACCAACGGCTTCAGGATCACCTGGTGCGGCTCGAGCGTGAGCGACGTTTTCTGCGGTATATGGCGTGGCATAGGAGCTGTGAGCGGTTAGCCGTTAGCAATCGAACGATCCGTCGGCGGGGCCGGCGGGCTGGTCGCGACGTCAGCTGGCGGGCGCCTCTTCCTTCGCGGGCTTCTTGTGCTTGGCGGCCTGTTCCTTGAGCAGGTCAAGGGCGGCCTTCGTGATCAACAGCCGCTTCGCCTTCAGAAGGCACAGGGCGTTGAGGTCCGACGCCGGCGACACCGCCACTCGCGGCAGGTTGCGGGCGCTCTTGTAAACGTTTGCGTCGAGGCCGCTCGTCGTGATCAGCAGCGAGCTGCCGTCGCAACCGAGAGCCTTGATGAGGCCCGCCATGTCGCTGGTCTTGGGGGAGTCGAACGACAGCTCGTCGATCACCACCAGCTCGTCGTCGGCCACCTTTGTCGCCAGGGCCATCCGCGTCGCGAGCTGCAGGGCCTTCCGCGGCATGCGGTAGCTGTAGTCACGCGGCTTGATCGCCATAATGTGACCACCACCGCGACGCGTGCCCGAACGCTTGCCACCGGCGCGGGCGTTGCCCGTCCCCTTCTGGCGGTAGAGCTTCTTGGTCGAGCCGGCGACCTGACCACGGGTCTTGGTCTGGTGCGTGCCCTGCCGCAGGTTGGCCTGGTACATCACCACGGCGTCGTGCAGCAGCTGCTTGTTGATCGACGGAGCAAAGTCTTCGGCCTCGACACTGTAAGTGCCGACCTTGGCGCCTTTGCGGTCGTGAATGGTGAGTTTTGGCATAGGAGAGCTGTCAGCTATCAGCGGTCAGCGATCAACAAGCGACGACAACCGCCAGCTGACCGCTGGCAGTCGATCGCTCCTCGACTACTTCAACATGTTGGCGGTGCGGACGACCACGAAGGTCCCCTTGTGGCCCGGGATCGCGCCCCGGACGAGCAGCAGATTGTTCTCGGTGTCGACGGCAACGAGCTTTTGATTGCGGACGGTCGTCCGGGCGGCGCCGTACTGACCCGCCATCTTCTTGCCCTTGAAGACACGGCCCGGGTAGGTGCTGCAGCCCGTCCCGCCCATGTGGCGGTGGCACTTCTTGACACCGTGCGTCGCACGCTGGCCGGCAAAGTTATGCCGCCGCATGGCGCCGGAGAAGCCGCGACCCTTGCTCGTCGACGTCACATCGACCCGGGCGACCCCTTCGAGCGACGCCACGGTGATCTCGCCGCCGACCTCGACGCCACCGGCAAAACCGGCAGCCGTCGCACGGAACTCGCGGACCAACCGCTTGGGCTCGCAACCCGCCTTCACGGGCGACTCAACGCCGCCCTCGGCGCGCTTCTTAGAACGCTTGCTCTCGAGCTTGGCGACATGGCCCCGCTCGCTCCGGCTCGCCAGGCGACGCGGCTTATCGAGAAAGCCGATCTGGACCGCTTCGTAACCGTCGCGGTCGAGCGTCCTCACCTGCAAGACATGGCAAGGACCGGCCTGAACAACCGTCACAGGAACCACGGAGCCGGACTCGTCAAAGACCTGGGTCATCCCGACCTTGCGGCCCAGGATTCCGGCGGTAGGAGCATTGACAGACATAGGGAAGTCAGTCGGCAGGGCCTCCGCTAGTCGCAATGCGACGGGGCGGTCGGCCGGTGGTTCGATGTGGGGTCAGTCGCAGCCGGGAGACGCGCCCCTCAGGGCGGCTTACCCGGCTTGCTTCCAGGCATACTTAAGGATTCAGGCCTCGGGCCTCAGGGCTTCGGGCCACACGGCCCTCAGCCACCGCTAGCGTCAGCCGGCGGTCGCTTTGATCTTGATATCGACGCCGGCAGGCAAGCTGAGCTTGTTGAGAGCCTCGATCGTCTTGGCGGTCGCCTCGACAATGTCGATGAGCCGCTTGTGCGTGCGGATCTCAAACTGCTGACGCGACTTCTTATCGATGTGCGGTCCACGGATGACCGTGTAACGCTCAATCCGCGTCGGCAAGGGAATCGGGCCGTGCACGACCGAGCTGGTCCGCTTGGCGGTGTCGACGATATCGGCGGCACTCTGGTCCAAGACCGAGTGGTCGTACGCTTCCATGCGGATGCGGATTACCTCTTTCGCCACGACGACACTTCTCCGTACCCCTGGCGGGGATTGCTTAGCTAATTTGTGAGCCAGACTTCTCGAAGGCCCGTCGCAACTACCGAGGGCGGGCCGCTGGCGATTCAGCGAGGGGATCGGCGAGCCGCCCCCCTACTGTCCCCGCCGCGCTGGGCGGAGAATCGCAAAGGTTAGGGGCCCTCGCCTCGGGTGTCAACGGGGTCAGGTGGAAATCGGCAAGTTATCCGCGCCGGGGCGAAGAATCCTCGGCGCCCCCGGCAAACCCACCGTGACCGGGCCAGCCGGATTGGTGGCTGAATTCGTCATTTGGAACCCCGCAACACCGGCTCACCCCTCCGTTCCGAGAGTGGGTTTCCACTTCAAAATTTGATTCTCCGACAAATCGGGAGCCCTAATCGCGATCGCCGTCAGTGAACGCGGGTACACTGTTGGCGAGCTGATTACCGGGTTCACTCCCGGCGCTGGCGCTTAGGGCTCTCCATCCGAAGCACTACTTACATAATCGGTGGCAAATCGCCCCTTTCGTCCGCGTTGGCGTCACTAGGACCATCGATCGCCGAGCCAATTGCGCTACCAACGAGAGCGCCGAGACCTGCCCCCATCGGGGTGATAATAGGTTGGGCAAACTCAAGAGCTGCGGCGCCGAAGTTGGCCGTGTGGAC
Source organism: Botrimarina colliarenosi (assembly GCF_007859955.1). Lineage (GTDB taxonomy): Bacteria > Planctomycetota > Planctomycetia > Pirellulales > Lacipirellulaceae > Botrimarina > Botrimarina colliarenosi. The sequence goes on along the minus strand of NZ_SJPR01000003.1, from coordinate 60,489 downwards.
TTCGAGGATATTCCACGTAAACCAGAAGAGGATCCACGGCGACGACGCAGCAAGCAAGCAACCGACCATCGCACAGCCCAGTGACCAACTGACACGCCCTTGCTTGAACATCATCGCGATTAGCACACCGAGAGTGATGAGACCGGGTGCGTAAGCCAACGCATAGAAACCAGCGTCACTCATCAATCACTCCCCCAAAAACTTCTGCACCACGTCATCGGGCGCCGGGGCGTAGTCACTCGGCGTCATGCTGCACCCCGCTCTGCCTTGGCTGAGCGAGCGCATCGCGCTGGAGTAGCCAAAGAGGTTCGCCAGCGGCGCCTGGGCGTAAATCACCGTCGCCCCGCCCCGCTGGGCGGTCTGCTCGATCATCGCCCGGCGTTGCTGGAGGTCGCCGACCAGGTCGCCCATGTGCTCCTCGGGCGTGGTGATCTGCAGGGCCATGATCGGCTCGAGCAGGACGACGCCCGCCTCGCGGAGGCCCTTGTCGAACGCCAGCGACGCCGCGGTGCGGAAGCCGATGTCGGTCGCGTCGGTCTCATGGACCTCGCCGCCAAGGACCGTCACTTTCAGCCTCAGCAGCGGGAAGCCCAGCGTGCCGCCCCCCTCCGCCGCGGCTTGCAGCTCCTCGACAACCAGGTTGACCCACTCGTCGGTCAGGCCGCCGCCGCCTTCTAGTGACGGCTTCGCCGCCTTCGGATCGACGCTCACCACCACCGGCGGCGCCACGTGGGCCAGCGGGCCGGTCGGCGTGAACGGCTCGACCCGCAGCCGAACGGCCGCCGTGTGCTGGACGCCGTTGATGTTGCGGTTGCACTCGCCGGTGACTTCGACCTTTTTGGCGACCGACTCGCGGTAGCTGACACGCGGCTGGCGGGCGCGGAACTTGAGGCCAAAATCGCGGGCCAGCCGGTGCTGGATCACCTCGAGGTGCAGCTCGCCCATGCCCGAGATGATCGTCTCGCCGGTCTCGGCGTTGTCGCTCGCCCGGAAGGTGGGGTCCTGCTTGCGGAGCATGTCGAGGACGCCCAGCAGCTTCTTCTTCTCCTCCGAGTTCTCCGCCTCGATCGCCATCGAGATCACCGTGTCGGGGAACTCGATCGACTCCAGCAAGATCGGCGCGCGGGTGTCGCAGAGCGTGTCGCCGGTGATCGAATCGCGGAGGCCCAACAGCGCGATGATCTCGCCCGCCTGGGCGTGGTCGAGCTGCTCGTCCTTCTTTGACGCATGGATCCGCCAGATCTGGGCGACGTTCTCCTTGAGGTCCCGGCCCGGATTGAGGACCCGGCTGTTGGGCTTCAGCTCGCCCGAATAGACGCGGACCCAGTAGAGGTCGCCCGTCTTGTAGGGCAGGATCTTGAAGACCAGCCCACAGAACGGCTCGGTCACGTCGGGCTTGCGGGCAATCTTTGCCTCGGGTTCGCCCGCGTCTTCCGCCTTCCCACTTCCCACTTCGGACTTCAGCCGCGCCGCCCGCTTTCCCTTGGTCTTCGCCCCGTCGCGCCCCGTGGGATCAATCCCCTCGACCGGCGGCATCTCGAGCGGGTGCGGCAGATAAGCGGCCACCGCGTCGAGCAGCGGCTCGACCCCCATGCCGTGCAGCGCCGAGCCGCACAGCACCGGCTGGATCTGCAGGTGCACCGTCGCCGAACGGATCACCTTGCGGATGAGCGCCTCGGGGATCGCTTCCCCCCCCAACGCGAGCTCCATCAGCTCGTCCGAGTAGCCGTAGAGCTGATCGAGCATCTGCTCGCGGTAGAGGGCCGCCTCGTCCGCTAGGTCGTCGGGAATCGGCGCCTCGACGATGTCGCGACCCTCCTTGCCACCCGGGAAGGTGAGCAGCTTCTGCTTCACGAGGTCGATGACGCCCCGGAACGGGTTGGCGACGTGCGGCGGGCCCTCGCCCGCGGGGATCTGCAGCGCCACCGGCTTGGCGCCGAGCCGCGACTCGAGCTCGCCGAGCACGTTCTCCCAGCTCGCCCCCTCGCGGTCCATCTTGTTGATGAACGCGATCCGCGGCACGTGGTAGCGGTTCGCTTGGCGCCAGACCGTCTCGCTCTGCGCCTCGACCCCTTCGCGGGCGCTGAAGACCACAACCGCCCCGTCGAGCACCCGCAGGCTCCGCTCGACCTCGGCCGTGAAGTCGACGTGCCCGGGCGTGTCGATCAGATTGACCTTCACGTCCTTCCAGGGGAACTGCACGCAGGCCGAGTAGATGGTGATGCCGCGCTCGGCTTCCTCGGCGTCGTCGTCGGTGGTCGTGGTCCCCTTGTCGACCTCGCCCACGCGGTGCTTGGCCGAGCTGACGTAGAGCATCCGCTCGGTGACGGTCGTCTTGCCCGCATCAATGTGGGCAATGACGCCGATGTTGCGGAGCTTGGTTAAGTCAGCGGGCACGGGACTTCAGGGGTCAGGTATCAGGCTTCAGCAGTCAGAAAGGGGAACCGCCTAGACGCCAAAAAGTCTTCGACGGGATTTACAGGATGACTAGCAAGCTTGCATCCTGTCGATCCTGTCTAGCCAGTCTTAATCTTCTCTTCTTGGCGTTCCTGGCGCGTTCCTGGCGTCTTGGCGGTTCCCCTTCTCGTCAGCGCAGGAAAAAGGGTCAGGCGCCAGGGACCGGGATTCTACACAGAATCCTGACCCCTGACGCCTGACCCCTCTGTGTCTTTTGCGAGTGGGCTTTAGCTATCTCACCACGCAAAGTGGGCGAACGCCTTGTTGGCGTCGGCCATGCGGTGGACGTTCTCTCGCTTGGTCATCGCGGCGCCCTCGCGGTTGAAGGCGGCGACGAGCTCGTCGGCCAGCTTCTGGTGCGTCGGGCGGCCCTTCTTGTCGCGGACCGCGGCCAGGATCCAGCGGATCGCCAAGGCCTGCTGCCGGTTGCGGTTGACCTGCATCGGGACCTGGTAGGCGGCGCCACCAACCCGCTTGCTGCGGACTTCGATCGCCGGCTTGACGTTCTCAAGGGCCTGCGTGAAGACGTCGATCGGCTCCTGATCGGCGATCCGGCCGCGGATCACCTCCAGGGCGTCGTAGAACACCGACTGGGCGGTGCTCTTCTTGCCGTCGTGCATCAGGCAATTGATGAACTTGCTCGCCAGGAGCGACCCGTGAACGGGGTCCGGCTTGAGCGTTTTGCGGCTGGCGGTGATGCGGGCCATGGGTCGGGGGCTGTCAGCGGTCGGCTGGCAGCGATCAGCTAGGCAGTGAGATGGAATAGCTGACAGCTGATGGCTGACAGCCGAACGCATTTTTACTTCTTCTTGGCGGGGCCGCCGCCGTCCTTCTTCGCGCCGTAAAGGCTGCGAGACTGCTTACGGCCGCTGACACCCAGCGAGTCGAGGGCGCCGCGGACGACGTGGTAACGCACACCCGGGAGGTCGCGGACACGACCGCCGCGGACCAGCACGATGCTGTGCTCCTGCAGCGTGTGGCCTTCGCCCGGGATGTAGACGGTGACTTCCTTCCCGTTGGAAAGCCGCACACGCGTGATCTTCCGGAGAGCCGAGTTCGGCTTCTTCGGCGTCATCGTCCGGACCTGGAGGCAGACGCCCCGCTTGAACGGGCAGCGGTCGAGGACCGGCGACTTGCTCTTGGACCGCTTCGATTTGCGGTTCTTTTTAACGAGCTGGTTGATCGTGGGCATAACGGGCGCTAGTTGGAAAGCCTAGGCAGTTGGAGGGCGCTAGGCGCTCGTAAGATCAGCTATTTCAGCGGGAAAACGGCGCATCGGGTCGCCCCGGACCGCGCCGCGAGCCCCGCATCTTAGGGGATCGTGTCGGATTGTCAATCGGCGAATCGTGGCCCGATTCTCTCGGGCCACGATCCCACCGTCGTTAGCTCTTGCTTGAAATCGTCCCTTCCGTTCACTCGTCCGTGCCGCCGCCGCCGCCCAGCAGGGCGTCGAGCGTCGACGGGCCACTCGGGTCCGCAGCGGGACGCGGCGCCGGGGCGTCGCCGTCCAGCAGCGGGAACGACCGATCGAGCACGCCGGCGGTCTCCACCGACAAGGCCTCGAGGGCCTCGGGGCGGATCCGGACTTCCGACTCGTTGGTCGCCCGGAAACCGGTTCCGGCCGGGATCAGGTGGCCCAGGATCACGTTCTCCTTGAGGCCGACCAGGTGGTCGGTCCGTCCGGCGAGCGCGGCCTCGGTCAGCACCTTGGTCGTCTCCTGGAAGCTAGCCGCCGAGATGAACGACGAGCTCTGAACCGACGCCTTGGTGATGCCCAACAGCTGGGTCGAGGCGGTCGCTTTCTTCGGCTTCGTCCCCTTGGCCAGTTCGCCGCCGAGGGCCTCGATCTGGGCGTTCGCCTGCTCGAGGACCGCCTTCGGCACGATGGCGTCGACCTCGAACTCGCTGTCGCCCTTGTCGGAGATCCGCAGGCAGTCGCCGATCCGGTCGTTCGCCTTGCGGAAGTCGTACTTGTCGAGCACCGAGCCCGGCAACAGGTCGGTGTCGCCCGGCGAATCGATCTTCACCTTCCGCAACATCTGCGAAACGATGATCTCGATGTGCTTGTCGTTGATTTCGACGCGCTGCGACCGGTAGACGTTCTGGATCTCGCGGGTCAGGTACTGCTGCACCGCCTCTTCGCCCGAGACCATCAGGATGTCGTGCGGCACCAACGGCCCGTCGACGAGCGAGTCGCCCGCCTTGACGATGTCGCCCGTGTGCACCCGGAGGTGCTTGTTGTGGGTGACGAGGTGCTCGCGCTCGATGCCCGACTCGCTGCGGACGATGATCGACCGCTTGCCACGCTTCTTCTCGGCGAGGATCTCGACCGTGCCGTCGATCTCGGCGATGACGGCCGGGTCCTTCGGCTTGCGAGCCTCGAAGATCTCGGTGACGCGGGGCAGACCACCCGTGATGTCCTGGGTGCCGCCCGCCTCACGCGGCGTCTTGGCGATGACGGCGCCGGCGCGGATGGTGTCGCCTTCGCGGGCCACCAAGTGCGCCTTCTCCGGCATGTAGTAGAAGTCGAGGACCTTGCCGTCCTTCGGGTCTTCGATCACCAACTGCGGGTGCAGGTCGCCCTTGTGCTCCATGACGATGTACCGCATCTGACCCGAAGGGTCCTTCTCGGCGCGGATCGTCTCGCCTTCGACGAGGTCCTCGAACCGCATCTTGCCGCCGACCTCGGCGAGGATCGGGATAGAGTGAGGGTCCCACTCGCAAAGCGTGTCGCCAGCCTTGACCTCTTGCCCTTCTTCCAGGGCGATCACGGCGCCGGTCGGGATCTCGTACTTCTCAATCTCGCGGCCACGGTCGTCGACCAGGGCCAGCTCGCCGTTGCGGCCGAGAACAACGAGGTTGTTCTCTTCGTTCTTCACGGCGTTGAGCTTCGCGAAGCGGACGAGGCCTCCCTTGGCGGCCTTGATGTCGGACTGCTCGACGTCGCGGTTACCGACGCCACCGATGTGGAACGTCCGCATCGTGAGCTGGGTGCCCGGCTCGCCGATGCTCTGGGCGGCGATGATGCCGACGGCCATGCCCTCTTCGACCATCGAGCCGGTCGACATGTCCATGCCGTAGCACTTGCGACAGACGCCGAGCGGCGCCCGGCAGGTCATCGGGCTGCGGACCTGGAGCTTCTCGAGGCCGAGCTCTTCGATCTTCCGCGCGATCTCGGCGGTGATCATGCCGTTCTCGGCGACGATCACCTCGTCCGTAATCGGGTTGACGATATTCTGACGGCTGACGCGGCCCTTGATCGTGTCGGCCAGACCGACCTCGACCTTCTCACCGCGGTACAGGACGCCCTTGGTGATCGCTTGCGTCGTCTTGCAGTCTTCCATCGTCACGACGACGTTCTGCGCGACGTCCGCCAGCTTACGGGTCAAGTAACCCGAGTCGGCCGTCTTGAGCGCCGTGTCGGCCAGACCCTTGCGGGCGCCGTGCGTCGAGCTGAAGTACTCGAGCACCGTGAGGCCTTCACGGAAGTTCGCCTTGATCGGCGTCTCGATGATCTTGCCGGACGGCTTGGCCATCAGACCCCGCATACCGCCGAGCTGACGCATCTGCTCGACGCCACCACGGGCGCCGGAGTGCGCCATCAAGAAGATCGGATTGACGTAGTGGTTGCCGCGGTAGTCGTTCTCGAGCGCCGTCATCATCTCGGCGGTGATCTCTTCGCGGGCGTGGGTCCACGCGTCGAGGACGCCGTTGTAGCGCTCGCCTTCGGTGATGATTCCACGCTGGTAGAGCTTGTTCCGCTTGAGGACTTCCTTCTCCGCCTTGGCGAGGATCTTGCCCTTCGTGTCGGGCGTCACCAGGTCGTCGGTGCCGAAGGACAGACCGCTGGCGGTCGCCTTCTTGAAGCCGAGCTGGTTCATGTCGTCCAGCAGGGTGATCGTCTGGCGCCGACCGAGGAACTCGTAGCTGTCGCTGATCACCTTCGAGAGGGCGCCCGACCGCATCGAGTGGTTGTAGTACGGCATCCCCTTGGGCAGCATCTCGTTGAAGAAGACGCGACCGACCGTCGTGTCGATGACGCGGCCCTTCTTCTTCGGGTCGTTCATCTCCTCACGCAGGCAACGGTCCTTCGGCAGGCGGACCTTGATCCGGGCGTGCGTGTGGACCTTGCCCAGCGAGTGAGCCATCTCGACCTCTTCGAACGAGCCGAACGACATGCCGTCGCCGCTCGCCTCGGGGACGTCCATCGTCTCGTAGTAGCAACCCATCACCACGTCTTGCGACGGGCTGATGATCGGCTGGCCGTTGGCGGGGCTGAAGATGTTGTGCGTCGACATCATCAGCGTGTGGGCCTCGACCTGGGCCTCGATCGACAGCGGCAGGTGGACCGCCATCTGGTCGCCGTCGAAGTCGGCGTTGAAGCCCTTACACACCAGCGGGTGCAGGCGGATGGCGTTGCCTTCCACCAGGATCGGCTCGAAAGCTTGGATACCCATCCGGTGCAGTGTCGGCGCCCGGTTCAGCAGCACCGGGTGGTTGGTGATCACCTCTTCGAGGATGTCCCAGACCTCTTCGTCCTTCCGCTCGAGCATCTTCTTCGCCGACTTGATCGTGTCGGCGTGCCCGAGCTCCTTGAGCCGGCGGATGATGAACGGCTGGTAGAGCTCCAGCGCGATCTTCTTCGGCAGGCCACACTGGTGCAGCCGCAGGGTCGGACCGACGACGATGACGCTCCGCGCCGAGTAATCGACGCGCTTGCCGAGCAGGTTCTCACGGAACCGGCCCTGCTTGCCCTTGATCATGTCGGTCAAGGACTTCAGCGGGCGGTTCGACGAACCGAGCACCGGCCGCTTGCAGCGGTTGTTGTCGAACAACGCGTCGACCGATTGCTGCAGCATCCGCTTCTCGTTCCGGATAATGACTTCCGGGGCGTTGAGATCGACCAGCTTCTTGAGCCGGTTGTTGCGGTTGATGATCCGGCGGTACAGGTCGTTCAGGTCGCTCGTGGCGAAGTTGCCCGAGTCGAGAAGGACCAGCGGACGCAGGTCGGGAGGGATCACCGGGATCACGTCCATGACGATCCACTCCGGCTTGTTGTCCGAGTCGCGGATCGACTCGACCGTCTTCAGCCGGTTGATCAGGTCCTTCGCCTTCTGCTTGCTGCCGGTGGTCTTGAGCTCCTCGCGCAGCGTCTCCGAGAGCGTCACCAGGTCGAGCTGCATGAGCATCTTGCGGATGGCGTCGGCGCCCATGTCGGCGTCGAAGGCCCCCTCGCCGTACTCCTCACGGGCGGTCCGGAACTCCTCTTCCGTCAGCATCTGCTGGAACTTCAGCGGCGTGTCGCCCGGGTCGACGACCACGTAGTCCTGGAAGTAGATCACCTTCTCAAGGCTCGTGGTCTTCATCGCCAACAGCGAGCCTAGACGGCTCGGCATGGCCTTGAAGAACCAGATGTGGACGATCGGCGCGGCCAACTCGATGTGGCCCATCCGCTTGCGACGCACGCGGCTGTGCGTGACCTTCACGCCACAGCGGTCGCAGATCATCCCCTTGTACTTCATGCCGCGGTACTTGCCGCAGGCGCACTCCCAGTCCTTCTCCGGCCCGAAGATCCGTTCGCAGAACAGACCGTCCTTCTCCGGGCGGTAGGTCCGGTAGTTGATCGTCTCGGGCTTCTTGACCTCGCCGAACGACCAGCTCCGGATGTCGTGCGGGCGCGCCAGGCTGATCTTCACCGACGCGTAGTCGTTGATCCGATCGTAATTGGAAGATTCTAGAAGGCTCATGCCGACCGCTCCTTTCTAGGAAACGTTTTTGAAGGGAGATGGGGGAGATAAAGGGGGGATAGGGAGATGGCTATTCGGTGACGCGGACTTCTACTCGTCGAAAGTCCGCTTTCTCTTTTGCGAAGTTAATAAGCAAGCCCGTCTCAAGTCGGCTCGCTTTTAGGTAGGACCGCAGCTGGGCGTAGTGGGCCTGCGAGAGGTCGTCGATGGCTTTCAGCTCTACAACAATTCGCCCTTCAACGAGGAGGTCGAGCCGGTGGCTTCCCACGGGCCTTCCCTCGTAAATCACAACGATTTGTTTCTCGGACTCAACAAGCAGCCTTTGGTTCTCTAGCTCGATCAATAAGGAGTTGTGGTAAATCGATTCGAGGAACCCCGGCCCCAAGGTGCGGTGCACCTTGATGACCGCCCGGATGATCTGTTCGGTGATTTCCGCATCGCCTGTCACGGCTTGCCCCACCGGGTGACCATCCCCTTATCCCCAATTATCTCCACCTCTCCCTTCCTGCAGCCCGCGATCCTACAGCCCGCGTTTCTCTAGTTGCATGTTGAGACCGAGGCCGCGGATCTCGTTCGTGAGCACGTCGAAGCTCGCCGGCGTGCCGGCCTCCAGCGTGTTCTCGCCCTTGACCATCGACTCGTAGATTTTGGTCCGGCCCTCGACGTCGTCCGACTTGACGGTCAGCAGTTCCTGGAGGATGTAGGCGGCGCCGTACGCCTCCAGGGCCCACACTTCCATCTCGCCGAACCGCTGGCCGCCGAACCGCGCCTTGCCACCCAGCGGCTGCTGCGTGATGAGCGAGTAGGGCCCCGTGCTGCGGGCGTGCACCTTGTCGTCGACCAAGTGGTGCAGCTTCAGCATGTAGATGTAGCCAACGGTCGTCTCCTGCTCGAGCGGCTCGCCGGAGCGGCCGTCGGTCAGCCGCGCCTTGCCGTGCCGCGGCAGACCCGCCTCTTCGAGGCAGTCGTTGATCTCGCCCTCGTTGGCGCCGTCGAACACCGGGGTGATCGAGCGGAACCCGAGCTTCGAGCCGGCCCAGCCGAGGTGGGTCTCAAGAATCTGACCCACGTTCATGCGGCTCGGAACGCCGAGCGGGTTGAGCATGATCTGCACCGGGGTGCCGTCCGACAGGAACGGCATGTCCTCGACCGGCATGATCTTGCTGATCACACCCTTGTTGCCGTGACGCCCGGCCATCTTGTCGCCGACCGAGATCACCCGCTTGGTGGCGATGTAGACCTTCACCATCTGCAGCACGCCGCTGCGGAGCTCGTCGCCCCGCTTCATGCTGTTGAGGGTGCGGTCGCGGGTGTCGATTGCCTCTTCGACGGCAGGCCACATCTGCTTGTAGATCTTCTCGACATCCTTCGACCGCTCGGGGCTGCGGACGTCGAGTCGCTCGAGGCGGAAGATCGCCGCCTGCTCGGCGACGCTCTTCGGGTCGCGCTCGTGGACGATGCTGTTGCCGTCGTCGTCGGTGAGCTTCTTCTTCAGGACGTCCTCGATCTCCGTCACCATGGCGGTGAACGCCTCGGCGATCTTCGTGGCGCCGTCCGCCTCGGCCGTCTTCAGCGAGCGCTCGAATTCCTTTCGCTCTTCTTCGGAGAGGCTCATCCGGCGGGAGAACTTCTGCGTATCGATGACGATGCCGTCGACGCCCGAGGGGACTTCGAGCGAATCGTTCTTCACGTCCTCGCCGGCCCGGCCGAAGATCGCGTGGAGCAACTTCTCTTCGGGGGTGAGCTCCGTCTTGCTCTTCGGCGAAACCTTGCCGACCAGGATGTCGCCCGAACGCACGAACGTACCGACACGGACGACGCCCCCCTCGTCGAGGTTGCGGAGCATCTTCTCACTGACGTTCGGGATGTCGCGGGTGAACTCTTCGCGGCCGAGCTTCGTCTCGCGGATCTCGACGTCGAACTCCTCGATGTGAATCGAGGTGTACGTGTCTTTCTGCACGAGCTCCTCCGAGAGGATGATCGCGTCCTCGTAGTTGTAGCCGTCGAACGACATGAACGCGACGAGCACGTTGCGGCCCAGCGCCAGGTCGCCCTGCCAGGTGGCGGCGCCGTCGGCGATCACCTGGCCCTTCTCGACCTTGTCGCCCGGCTTGACGATCGGCTTCTGGTTCTGGCACGTCCGCTCGTTGAGGCCGACGAACTTGCGCAGCTCGTGGACCTCGGGGCCAATCTCGATGCGGGTGGCGTCGACATAGGTGACGGTCCCCTTGTGGCCGGCGCGGACGAGCATGCCCGAGTGCTTGGCGACCTCTTGCTCGAGGCCGGTGCCGACGATCGGCGGCTCGGCCACCAGCAGCGGCACCGCTTGCCGCTGCATGTTCGAGCCCATGAGCGCGCGGTTGGCGTCGTCGTGCTCGAGGAACGGGATCAGGCCCGCCGACACGCCGATCATCTGGCTCGGCGCCACGTCGACGTACTGGATGCTGTCGACCGGGCAGAGCAAGAAGTCGGCCCGGGTGCGGGCGACGATCAGGCCGGCCGTGTCGCCCTGGATGACGCCCCCCTTCACGGGGACGTCGGCCGAGGCGACGTAGGCCTCGTGCTCCTCGTCGGCCCGGAGCCAGACGACTTCGTCGAGCAACTTGCCCGCCTTGACCTTGCGGTACGGCGTCACCAAGAAGCCGTACTCGTCGACCGAGGCGTACATGGCCAGCGAGCTGATCAGTCCGATGTTCGTGCCTTCCGGCGTCTCGATCGGGCAGATGCGGCCGTAGTGGCTGATGTGGACGTCACGCACTTCGAAGCCGGCCCGCTTGCGGTTCAAACCGCCCGGTCCGAGGGCCGATAGACGCCGCTCGTGCGTAAGCATCGACAGCGGGTTCGTCTGGTCGACGACCTGCGACAACTCGCCCCGACCGAAGAAGTACTCGATCGCCGCCGAGATGCTCTTGGGGTTGATCAGGCTCCGCGGGGTCATGTCCTCCGCGTCCTTGAGGCTCATCCGCTCCTGCACGGTGCGGCGGAGCTTCAGGAAGCCCTTCCGCATCTCGTCGGCGGCGAGCTCGTCGATCGTCCGCAGGCGCCGGTTGCCCAGGTGGTCGATGTCGTCGACGTACATCGCCGAGTCGTTCGACGCCAATCCGAGCACGTACTTGACCGCGTACACGAGGTCCTCGGCCCGCAGCACCATCTCGTCCTCGGGGACGTCGATGCCGAGCTTCCGGTTCATGCGGAAGCGGCCGACGCGCCCGAGGCGGTAGCGGTTGGTGTCGAAGAACTTCTCCGAGAACAACGTCCGCGCCTTCTCGAGCTGCGGCGGGTTGCCCGGGCGGAGACGCTGATAGATCCGCAGCAGCGCCTCTTCATGGCTGCTGGTGACGTCGTCCGCCATCGCGTTGAGCAGGTGCGGCGACGGCGGCGGGTCCATGATCTCGATCGACTTGACGCCCGACGTGCAGATCACCTCGGCCGTGTTCTTCGTGATCCGCTGGCCCGCCTCGAGGACGATCTCGCCGGCCCGGTCGCTGCCGACCGGGTAGACGATGTCCTCGACGGCGACCTTGCCCTCGATCTTCACGACGCTGCGGCCGTCAACGATCTTCTGCTTGGTGACCTCGTAAAACGCCTTGAGGATATCCGAGTCGAGACCCATGCTCGGGTCCATCGCCCGCAGCAGCGTCACGATCGAGAACTTGCCGCTCTGGTCGATACGGACGGTGACGCTGTCCTTCTTAGTGGTGTTGATCTCGATCCAGCTACCGCGCTCGGGGATCACCCGGCAGGAGTAGACCTTCCGGTCGCCCGCTTCGATCTCGGAGACGAAGTCGATACCGGGCGAACGGTGTAGCTGGCTCACCACGACGCGCTCGGCGCCGTTGATGATGAATTCGCCGCCACCCATCATCACCGGCAGGTCGCCCAGGTAGACCTCTTCCTCGATCGGCTGCTCGCGGTTCAGACGCAGCCAGACCCGCAACGGACGGCCGTAGGTCAGCCGCAGCTGCCGGCACTCGTCGGGCGTGTAGCGGGGCTTGCCGAGCTCGTAGCGGACGTACTCGAGGCTGACCGACTTGTCGTAGCTCTCGATCGGGAAGATCTCGCGCAGGACCGCTTCGAGACCCTCGTCCTTACGCTTCTCGGGGTTCGTGCCGTCGTACTGCAGAAAGCGGGCGTAGCTGACGGTCTGGATCGCCGTCAGGTCGGGCACTTCGTACCCGGTCCGTTCGCTACCAAAGGTGCGGACGTCGGGGGTGTGTAGGCGGCGCTGGGCGGTAACGGCCATAGTGGCGGCTCCTTGCGGAACAGGCTGCGCCTTCAAGATTCATCCTTGGTGAGAATCACGGCCCCCCCTGGCGGGAACCGAACTTCTCAACCGGGCTACCACAGCGACGGGGAATCCCGTACTGAGCAACCTTTTAAGTGATGAACCCCGTCGGGGCGTTCACGCGGGGAAGGCGGGTGGTAACAACGACGCGAATCAAGGGCGGGCCCTGCCGAGCGGACCGGGCGTCGACGCCCAGTCCGAGCGACGAGAGCCGGAACGAGCGATCAGGCGCGCGACGCCAAAGCGCGTACCCCGAGCCCTGACCGGTGGAGGGCCGATTTTCGCTTTTCAGCGATCGGCTCTGCCGGCCCGCGGCGCGGGGTTGGCGCAGGTGACGTGCTAGAATCCAAACTCATCCGTGGCGACAAAAGAAGCAGGGGCTGAAAGGCCCCAACCGACGCGGGCGCCCGAGCCGGGCGCGACGCGTCGTTGGGCCTCGACACCCCGCCGCTTGCCGAGCCCAACCGGGCCCGCCATGACGACGGGGGTGCGACGCCTCGATCACTTGATCGAGACTTTCGCGCCCGCTTCTTCGAGTTCCGTCTTGAGCTTCTCGGCCTCTTCCTTCGAAACGCCTTCCTTGAGCTTCGTCGGGGCGCCTTCGACGGCGTCCTTGGCCTCCTTGAGACCCAGGCCGGTCGCGGTGCGGACGACCTTGATCACGCTGATCTTGTTGTCGCCGAACGACTCGAGCACGACATCGAACTCGGTCTGCTCCTCAACAGCGGCGGCGCCGCCGCCGTCGGCCGGACCGGCCATCATCACAGCGCCACCGCCGGCGGCCGGCTCGATGCCGTGCACTTCCTTCAGGTAGTCGCTGAGTTCCTTGGCTTCCTTCAGGGTCAGGCCGACAATCTTGTCGCCCATTTCCTTGATCGTGCTGGCAAACTCACGGGCTTCCGCCACGGCTTCTTCGCTCATCTTTGCTTCTCTCTTAAAAGTCGTTGCTACGGGCCGGCCGGCCCAAACTGGTCAGATCGGCCTGTAAGGTCGAACGGGGGTTCGTCGCGTTCTACGGGGGTACCGGCCGGGCAAACGCTGCTGAGGCTGCGCCACAACCGAGTGGTCTACTATTCTTATCGTCTTGTTCGCAGTCCGTTGCGAGGGCCCGCTCCGCTGCGGAGGAGCCGCCTGGGCGAGTCCGCGGCGATCACTCGCCGGCGTCCTCGCCACCTTCCTCTTCGCTCTTCTGCTTGATCTGGCTGGCAAGCATCTTCGCCGGGCCGAGCAGCTGAGCCGACAGCGTCATCGCCGGGCCCATGATCTGGCCCGAGATCGTGCTGAGCATCTCGCCACGGGTCGGCCACTTGCTGACCGCCTTCACTTCGTCGGAAGACAGCTTCGCACCGTCGAGCACGCCGCCAGTCGGCTCGAAGAGCTTGAACTGGGGGGTCTCGGCGACCGCGATCACTTCCTTCGCGAGCGCGACCACGTCCTCGGCGCCCCACACGACGGCCTGAGCGCCCTGGGCGCCCTCGAAGGCCGGCGCCAGCACCGTCCCTTCGGTCGCCCGACGGGCCAGGCTGTTCTTGACCACCATCATGTGGATGTTCTTGCCGCGGAGCCGCTTACGCAACTCGACGGTGTCGTTGGCTTCCATGCCGGCGAAGCTCACCAGCATCAGTTCCTCGACCCCATCCCACTTCGTGGAGAGGTCGTCGGTCATCATCTCTTTGACGTACTTGCTCATAACGGAGGCCGTAGGCTGGAGACTAAAGGCGGAAGGGTCAACGGGAAGGACCGCTCCTCGCTCTTAGCCCTCTTCTCTTTGCGAGCCCGGCCGAAACTGGCCAGGAATTGAATCACGAAGGCGAAACATCACAAGCCGCTTTAGACCGCCAGCCGAACGCTGGGGCTCATTGTGGCCGAGATGTAAACGCTCTTGACGTAAATACCCTTCACCGCCGATGGCTTCATGCCGACCACCTTGTCGACGAAGGCCTGAATGTTCTCCGACAGCTTGTCGGCGTCGAAGCTCAGCTTGCCGACAATCGCCTGGACGTTGCCGCCCTTGTCGTTGCGGAACTCGACCTTACCGGCCTTATACTCTTCAACGACCGACGCCGGGTCGGGCGTCACGGTGCCGGCACGGGGCGACGGCATCAAGCCACGAGGGCCAAGGACACGGCCCAATGGACCGACAACCTTCATCATGTCGGGCGTCGCGATGCAGACATCGAAATCGGTCCAGCCGCCGAGGATCTTCTTCGCCAGCTCGTCGTCACCAACCTCGTCGGCGCCAGCGACCTCGGCCGCCTTGGCCGCGGGACCCTTGGCGAAGACCACGATCCGCTGGACCTTACCGATGCCGTTGGGCAGGACGATCGAACCGCGGACGATCTGGTCGGCCTGCGTGTGATCAACGCCGAGCCGCATCGCCACCTCGACCGACTGGTCGAACTTGGCCGCGTCAAACCCCTTGAGGGCGACGACCGCGTCCTTCAGCGGGAGCGGATCGCTCGGACGCTTCTTGGTGGCGGATTTGAGCCGCTTGCTTAGTTTTGGCATCGCTGCTTCACCCTTGGTAGGTTCGCCAGAGCCTCGCCCCCCTGAGGGGACCGGTCCGGCTGTTATTTGGGGAAGTGTGGTCCAAACCGCCGTGCAAACTTGCTTGGCGTCCCACCTTCATGCGTTGTCGCTTGATCTTTCGTTAACTCAGCGTTCACCAGCCGCCTTGGGTCACTGGGCACCTTGGGCGACCGGCTTCGCTTTCATCCCTCGACCCAGCCAGCCATCGACCACTCAACCCTCAACGACTAAGCCCATGCTGCGGGCCGTGCCGGCGATCATCCGCGAGGCGTGCTCGACATCGCGGGCGTTCAGGTCGTTCATCTTCATCGTCGCGATCTCTTCCAGCTGGGCCTGGGTCACCTTGCCCACCTTCGTCTTGTTCGGCACGCCCGAGCCCTTCGCCAAGCCAACCGCCTTCTTGAGAAGGACGGCCGCCGGGGGGCTCTTCGTGATGAACTCGAACGAACGGTCGTTGTACAGGCTCACCACCACCGGGATCATCATCCCGTTGGCTTCCCGCGTGGCGTCGTTGAACGCCTGCACGAATTGGCCGAGGTTGATGCCGTACTTACCCAGCGCCGTGCCGACCGGGGGGGCCGGTGTCGCTTGGCCGCCCGGGATCTGGAACCGCGCCTGTCCGACTAATTGCTTCGCCATCTGTATTACTCTTCTCGAAGGCCTGGGGCCTGAGACCTAAGGCCTCAAAGCTTTTCTACCTGCCAGTATTCCAGCTCGACCGGCGTACTCCGCCCGAAGATGCTGATCATGACCGTAATCTTGCCGCTTTGGTGGTCGATCGCGTCGACGTCCCCTTCGAAATTCTCGAAGTTGCCGTCGGTGACCTTGACCTTGTCCCCTTCCGCGAACTTGATGTTCAGCTTCGGGCTGTCGTCCTCGCCCTCTTCGCCCTCTTCCTTAGGGAGAATCTTCTCGATGTCCGCTTGGCTCATCGGGATCGGCTTGCCGGACGCCCCGGTGAAGTCGCCGATGCCCGACGTCTCGCGGATCGCAAACCAGGTGTCGTCGTTCACGTGCATCTGAACGGCGATGTAACCCGGCCAGATCTTGCGTTCGACGGTTTTCTTCTTACCGTTCTTGAACTCGGTAACCTTCTCGGTCGGGACGATGATCTCGCCGAAATACCGCTCGATCCCCTCGATCGCCACCTTCCGCTTCAGCGCTTCGGAGGAGGTCCGCTCGCGGTTGCTCTGAACCTTGAGGATGTACCAATTGATTTGGATATCCTCGGCCAGCTCCTCCTCGCTCAGCTCTTCGATCGGGCCCGTGGGGGCGAGCGCGATGGTCTCTTCCTCGTCGTCCATCGCGGCTTCGGCCGCGTCGAGCTCGGCGGCCTCGACCGCCAGCCGCGCCGTCTCCGCCACTTCCTCGGCCGTCGGCTCTACCGGCGTCGCCTCGGCGGCGTCATCCGACACATCATCGACCGGCGCCGCGGACGGGGTGTCCGTGGCGTCTTGCGGCTTGACTTCGCTCTCTAACGTTTCGTCGCTCAACGTAACCTCTTCGCTGTGGGCGCCCGCACGGCTGCGACGGGTTGGTCGCGGCGGGGCTAACTGTCAATCAACCGCTCAGCCAAACAGGCCGAAAAGGTCGGTGAGCAGTTGACCCGACAGCACGTATTTCAGGATCCAGTCGTACATAAACAGCAGCCCGGCGAGGCCGAAGATCACGAAGATCACGACCGCCGAAGCCTTGAACAGTTCCGACTGCGTCGGCCAGCTGACCTTGCCCATCTCCGCCTCGACGGCGATGAGAAACTCAGCGAACTTCGGCAGCTGGATGAGGCGGAAAGCGGCCCAGCCAGTCACGGCCAGCAGCGCCAGAGGCGCGCCAAGCGCGACGCCGCTGGAAGCTCCCTCCGCCTCGAGCCAGCCCTTCAAGGACCACGCCCCGACCGCCAACACGACGCCGATCGCAATCAGCGTCACCTGACGGGCGTTGCGCCCCTGCTTTGGCTTGAACAGCCGCAGCTGAAACAGTTCTTGAAGGTAAGCGGTCACCGTTAATTCGCCCTAGTCGCGATGGCGGCGCCGCCGCCCTGTCTTTCAGCCCCGGCCATCCATTGGCCGGAAGTTTGGCTTCGCTCGTCGTTCGCTTTGGCTCTTCGCCTGCGCCACCGATCAGCAGGGGCGGTGGGACTCGAACTCACAACCCCCGGTTTTGGAGACCGGTGCTCTGCCAATTGAGCTACGCCCCTAAATCAAGCACAAATGGCGAAGGGCCGTCGCCGGCTTGCTTCGCCACCTGTGCTTCGTCACTTACTCAAGGATCTTCGACACGACGCCCGAACCGACCGTCTTGCCACCCTCGCGGATAGCGAAACGGGCGCCATCGTCCATGGCGATCGGCTTCGACAGCTCGACGATCAGCTTGGCGTTGTCGCCAGGCATGCACATCTCGGCGTCGCCGGCCAGGTTGGCGGCGCCGGTCACGTCGGTCGTACGGAAGTAGAACTGCGGACGGTAGCCGCTGAAGAACGGCGTGTGGCGACCACCCTCTTCCTTGCTGAGGATATAGACCTCGCACTCGAACTTGGTGTGCGGCTTGATCGAACCCGGCTTGGCCAGACACTGGCCACGCTGGATGTCCTCACGCTTCACGCCGCGGAGCAGGCAGCCGACGTTGTCGCCAGCCAGGCCCTGGTCCATCGTCTTGTTGAACGCCTCGACGCCGGTGCAGGTCGTCTTGACCGGGACTTCCGTCAGTCCAACGATCTCGACTTCCTCGCCCACCTTGACGGTGCCGCGCTCGATACGACCGGTGGCCACGGTGCCACGGCCTTCGATCGAGAAGACGTCTTCGATCGCCATCAGGAACGGCTTGTCGGTCTCGCGAGTCGGCTCGGGGATGTAGGTGTCGATCGCTTCCATCAGCTCGTCGATGCACTTCTGAGCCGCCGGGTCCGACGGGTTCTCGTAAGCGGCCTTCGAGTTGCCACGGATCAGCGGCACGTCGTCGCCAGGGAAGCCCTGGGCCGACAGCAGCTCACGGACCTCGAGCTCGACCAGCTCCAGCAGCTCCTCGTCATCGACGAGGTCGCACTTGTTGAGGTAAACCACGATCTTGGGCACGCCGACCTGGCGGGCGAGCAGGATGTGCTCGCGGGTCTGCGGCATCGGGCCGTCCGGCGCCGACACGACCAGGATCGCGCCGTCCATCTGGGCGGCGCCAGTGATCATGTTCTTGACGAAGTCGGCGTGGCCCGGGCAATCGATGTGGGCGTAGTGCCGGTTGGGGGTCTCGTACTCGACGTGAGCCGCGGCGATCGTGACCGTCTTGGTCGCGTCACGCACCGTGCCGCCCTTGGCGATGTCGGCGTACGACTTGAATTTGGCGAGCCCCTTAGCCGCCTGCACCGCGACAATCGCGCCGGTGGTCGTGGTCTTGCCGTGGTCGATGTGACCGATGGTGCCGACGTTGACGTGCGGCTTCGTACGCGCGAAGGTGTCCTTGGCCATCTTTTTCTCTGAACTCGCTGGTAGTTGCTGAAAGGGTGCTGGTGTTAAAGAGCCACGCTCTTGATCCTAACTCTCCCAAGAGCCCCAGCCCACCCGGGGGCCAAGGCCGTCAAATTTCTTCTCTGCCGCCTCTGTTCTCAAATCGACGCTGTTTCAATCGACTCTGTGTTTCGATCGACTCTGTTTCACTTCAAACCGACGCCTCACTCCCTCTGGCCGCATCTCTCTGGCCGGCGAGCCGGCGCCGCAGAGCTGCTGACGAGACTTGAACTCGTGACCTCGTCCTTACCAAGGACGCGCTCTACCAACTGAGCTACAGCAGCAGGTAAAGAGCGTTGGGCTGTCAGCGGTCCGCCGCCAGCTCCGCAACTCAATAACTCAAAACCGTCGCCTCGAAAACGCTTTATCAACTCTGCAAGCGGGTGAAGGGAATCGAACCCTCGTCATCAGCTTGGAAGGCTGTTGCTCTACCATTGAGCTACACCCGCGATGAAATCCGGAATTTGGATTTCGGAATGCGGAATGATGCCTGGCAACGCCCTCCTAGGGTCTATTCCGCATTCCGCATTCGTCACTCCGCATTCGAACCAGTGGTGGGTGCAGGATTCGAACCTGCGAAGGCATAGCCATCTGATTTACAGTCAGACCCGTTTGACCGCTTCGGTAACCCACCTTTTCCGGCGTCGCCGCCCCCTGCCCTCGACGCCAAAGCGTCGCCGACAAGAACCGACGGCCGACCAAGGCCGGCCCGCCGAGGCGGCCGCCCTCGCCCTGCCCTCCGCCGCCACACCGACAGCCACCGGCAGGCGGCCCGCTGGCCGCACCGCCCGTCGCTGCCCGAGAGCTAGCGGAGGGACTTGAACCCACAACCTGCTGATTACAAATCAGCTGCTCTGCCAATTGAGCTACGCTAGCACGAATCGCGGCGATCTCTCCGCTCCGCCACCTCGCTCGACGAACTCACCTCTCAGATCAACCAGCCGCCAGAGGAAGGGTGATTCCACTCGGCGCGGGCCCGAAACACGAGCCGCGTTGAGGAAGGTCACCCCGTACCGGAAGCCGGAAAGTCGCGGGAATCGCCCAATATAGCGGGGGACCCGACCCCCGCAACCCCACAACTTCAGGCTTTCGCTCGCAAAAGCCGATCGATCGCTCCTCCAACCGGCGACTGGGGGGCCTCCCCGACTCGCCTCACGCTCAACCCTCACCAGGAACTCAGCCGCGCTTCGCCTATAAAAAGCCCGAGCCGCGGCCGCCAGCGAGCGGCCCCCCCTGCCTCGAAGGCGGAAGGTGAGACGCTCCGTGGTGGCCGCGGCTCGGACTGGAACCATCGGCAAATGGGCCGCTACAGCTCCAGCGCAATGCGGTCTTCTGCCGCCGCGGCCCGGAGCTTCGTCAAGGCGCGGGCCTCGATCTGGCGGACACGCTCCTTGGTGACCCCCATCTCGGCCCCCACTTCCTTGAGCGTCAGCGGCTCGCGGTTGTGGTCCAAGCCGAACCGAGAGATCACGATCTGCTGCTCGCGGTCGTCGAGGCGGCCGAGGATCTTGCGGATTTTCTCCACCCGGTCCTTCTGAGCCGCTTCCCGCAACGTCGGGTTGGCCCGGTGCTCTTCGGTGCTGTCGAACAGCTCGTCGTAGCTGGTCCGGAACCGGTCCTGGTGCTTGTACTCGCCCGGAATCGTCCGGGCGTAGTTCTTCACGATCGCCCAGGTGGCGTAGGTGCTGAACTTGTTGCCACGGGCGAAATCGAACTTCTCAATCGCCTTCATGAGCGACACGTTGCCGTCACTGACCAGCTCGAAGAAGCTCTGATTGGGGGTCATCCGCTTCTTCGCGATCGACACCACCAGCCGCAGGTTGGCCCGCGAAAGGTAGTTTTTGACCTCCACCGCCTCGGCGTAGAGCGACTCGATCTCGTCCATGACGACCGACTGGGGCCGCTTGGGGTCCAACGAGTCGCGTAGCTTGGCCGCCTTGTATTTCAGGTAGTTGTACTTCCTGAAGAGGTGCCCCTCCTGCTCGCGGGTGAGCAGCGGCACCTCGTACAGGCTCGCCAAGTAGGCGGGCAGATCGCTCGGCCGCCGCGCCTTCCGCGGAGCGGTTTCTGGCTCGGGCATCGGCCCCAGGCAGGCCGCATCGGCCCCCTTCCGGCTAAACCGGTCGTTGGGGATCAGGTCCAACGGCATCCGCTGGATCCGCTCGAAACGGGCCTCGGAAATCAGCCGATAAACCGTTGTCTTCGACCGGCCGTACCGCTTCATCAGCTTCTCGACCGACGCGCCAGCCAGGTGCTCGGCGTAGATCTGCTCTTTCTGGCGGTCGGAGAGCACGCCGGCGGTCTCGGCGAAGATCGCCTCGCTCTGCTCATGGGCGGCCAAAATGGCCCGCACCGTGTCGGCGGTCCGGCCCGTCCGGCCCACCAACAGCCGGATCGCCTCGGCGCGGCCGTAGCCCTCTTCCGCCAAACGGCGGGCGTCGGCGATCAGTTCCAGCCGCTCGGTATCGGTCAGCTGGCGGAAGCGGGCCCCCCGTTCGACACGGTCTTGATTGGCGCGGACAAACCGATCGACGCTGCTACGCAAGAAGCCGACCCGCTTGCGTCCGTCGAACAACAGCTTACGGCTCACGAGCCCCGCTTCGCGCCAACGGGCGATCGTCTTGGTCGAGACATTGAACTGCTTCGCCAGGTCCTCGACCGTCAAGACCTGCTCACCGACGGCGTCCGCCGGCAGATCGACCGAGTCGCTGAGGTCCTCAACGAGCAGCCGAAGGTCGTGGATGAGGTCGGCGCCGGGCGCCTTGTCGCGGTCGGGGCGGACCCATCCGCGGCAGCCGATCCGGGTGACGACCCGATCGACCGCGTAATCGCGGGCCGGGTCGAGCTCCGCCACCGCCCGCTCGACTTCTTCGAGCCGGCGTAGACGCTCATCGGTGCTCGCTCGGCGGATTTGCTGCCGGCGAAGCTCGTTGATGGTGTCGATGCGATAGGAGCGTTGCATGTTTTTTCAAACGGACAGCGGTCAGAAAGTTCAGCGGCGTCGTCCCAGCGTTTGCTAGCAGCGCGACGTTAGCCGAAGAGCCGCATGGGTTTACGCGCCGGTTCCCCGACTTGAGCGGCTCTTGTTGTACGCGGGTTTTTTACGTTTGGTCGAGGGAAACTTCGTTTCCTGGGGCCGACCAGGCAGAAATCGGGGCCCTACTGTCCCCCTCGCTTACCCAAACCCCGCCGACGCGAAGCGGAAAAGAACACCGCGTCGCCGCTGCGCCACTTCTGGGGGGACGGATGGCGTCATGCCGACTCGTCGACAGGTCGATCATGTAAAGGAGACGTGCCGTCCGGCCCGAAGGTTCACCGGCGCGGCCCCTAGGACCTCCCTGCAAAACGCCGTCGCGCCATGACCCGATCCTCGCTTCGCTGCGTCTCGACCTGTCTTGCCAGTCTTCTGCTGCTGGTCGGCGGGGCAATCGCGGCCGAATCGGTCGATCTCACTCCGTGGGCCGACCTCGGAAGTGGGCCCCTCGCCGTCGAGGCGTCGCTCCGCTTCGCCGGGTCGGTCACCGCCGAGGGAGCTGCCGACGCGGTCCCGACGCGCGGCGACTACCGGCTCGCCTACGTGCAGGAAGAGCTGCCCGACAGCGGCCCCCAGCCCGTCTTCGCCCGTCGGGTCGATCAATCCGCCGCAGCGCTCCGCGACGACGCCCGACTGCTGTTAGCCCGGCCGGGCGAACGAGGCGCCAAGATCACGGCGGCAAGCGGGCCGCTGACCCGCGGCGAACTGGACCTCGTGCAGCTGGCGGCCGACCCGCTCGATATCGACGGCCTGCTGCCGCTCGGCAATGTCCGTGACGGCGGGACCTGGAAGGTGCCGTCCGGGGCGGTCGAACGGTTGCTGCGGCTAAAGAAGGGCGAAGTCTGCGAGGTGGTCGGAGTCGTTAGTGACATCACGTCGACGCACGCCCGCCTCCGTTTCGCCGGCCCGGTGCATGGCGAGGTGGATGGCGCCCGCGTTGAAATCGACTTGCGGGGCGTGGCGTTGTTCGATCGCCAGCTCGGCCGGGTGTCGCGGCTGAACCTCGCCTGGAAGGAGTCGCGCGCCGTTGGCCCTGCGACTCCGGCGGTCGAGGCCATCGCCAAGCTGAACGTGACAATTGACCCCGCCGACGAGGAAGAACGGCTGGGCGCCGACTTGCTGTCGCAGGCGGCCGCGGCGTCGTCTGACGACCGCTTGCTGGTCACCGCCGGCGGGGGGGCATGGACCCTGCTCGCTGGACGCGACTGGTTCGTGGTCGCCGACGACCACCAGGCCACAACGCTCCGCCGCGTCGAGGGAGGTCAGGTCGCCGCCGTGACGACCCTCGCCTCGACCCCCCAGCGGAAGCTGCCGCTCGGGCAGTTTGAGCGCGAGGTCCGCTACGCCCTCGGCGAGGGACTGCAACAGGTGGTCAAATCGCAAGAAACCCCCGACGACAAGGGCGTACGTCGCCTGATGGTCGCGTCGGTCGGCAAGGCGGAGGAGCAGCCGGTCGAGTGGCGACACCACCACTTGGCGGGCCCGCACGAGGCCCTCGCCGCGACCACGACCCTGCCGGTCGCCGACGGCAAGGCCGACGACGCAGCCGTACGCCGGCTCGTCGAGTCGATTCGGCCCGCGTCCGCCCCGAGTGAAACGGCCGACGCACGGGCGCCCGCCGTGCGACGCTAGCGGCGGCGGCGACCCGCCACGCCGAGGACCACGCAACCAATCGCCGCCACGACGGCGGTCGGCTCGGGGACAGCGACGGCGGCCGTTAGCGGCAGCGCCCGATAGCTGATCGAAGCGAGTGACGACTCGATCGACTGCAGCGCAGCGGGTGGGATGTTGGCGACGGGCAGGCTGGCGAGAACCGTCGCGACCTCGGGAGTGGCGTTGCCGAACAGGTCATCGAGCAGGCCGTCAATGTGGTCGAGCTTGTCCTCAACACGACCGATGACGTCCTCGACCCTGGACTGAGCCTTGCCAAGGGCGTTGTCGACGATCTCCTGGAGGTCCCCGTTGGGCAGATTCCATTCGGGCAGATCGATCTGTGGCAGATCAAGGCCGTCGAGGACACTCTCTGCTCGGCTCAACGCGTCTTCGAGCGCCGAGCGGGCGCGCGAACGGGCCGCGGCGGCACGCTCTTCGACACGGGCCAACGCGTCGCTGACGATCTGATCGACGTCGGGGATGTTGACATCCGGGAGATCGAAGTTCGGCAAGTCGATGTCCGGCAGGTCAACGCCGTCAAGGATTCCGCCCTCACCGAAGAGGTGGTCGAAGGTCGACTCCGCCTTGGACAGGGCTTTTTGAATCGCCGCTTCCGCCCGGGGTGGCAAGTTGATGCTCGTTTCGGGCAGCGTGACATGGATGCCGCGATCCGACAAGAAACTTGACACCGACGACAGCGAGAACGCCCCGGCAGTGGGGGTGATAAGGGCGACCGAGAGGGCTACGGCGACGCTTGTGCGAGACATAGTGGTTGCTCTTTTTGAGAGGTTCTGAGGCGCCGTGGCGTGGGTCGTTCCGACCGGCCCGTCGCCATCGCAGCCTTCTTTTTTACGCGCCGTGGAAAAGCCGGCAAGCGGTCGGTCTGACGACGACGGTGGAAAACGTGTTAATCACCAACCGCTAGCACGAGGCGGCGTTAGTTGATCGGCAGCACGCCGTCGGCCTTGGCGATCACCACCACCCCGCCGGGCGAGACGGTGAAACCCCGCGCGCGGTCCGCGTCGTGGTCGTAGCCGATCTCGGTCCCTTCGGGGACGTGGACCCCCTTGTCGATGATCGCTTTGCGGATCCGGCAACGGCGGCCGATGTTGACCCCGGCGAATAGGATCGATTCCTCGACCAGGGCGTAGCTGTTGATCCGCGCCCGCGGGCCGATCACACACTTCCGCGCCACGCCCCCCGACAGGATGGCGCCTTGGCAGACGATGCTGTCGAGGGCTTCGCCCCGACGCACCGTGTCGTCATCCCCCGCCTCCCAGGCGGCGAACACCGTCTTCGCGGGGGGCAGGTTCGGCTGGTGCGTGCGGATCGGCCAGCGATCGTCGTACAGATTCAGCTGCGGCTCGACGTTCGTGAGCTCGAGGTTGGCGTCGTAATACGAATCGATCGTGCCGACATCGCGCCAGTACGCCTGGGTCCCTTTGTTCTCGTCGCGGAACGGGAACGCAAACACCCGCCGCGAATCGATGATCGATGGGATGATGTTCTTGCCGAAATCGTGGGCCGACTCGGGCAGCGTCGCGTCGCGACACAACTCGTCGAAGAGGAACGGGGCGTTGAAGACATAAATCCCCATCGACGCCAAGCAGTCGTCGGGCTCCCCCGGAACCGTTTTGGGGTCTTTCGGCTTCTCCTCGAACCCGATGACACGTTGCTCGCTGTCGACCTGCATGACGCCGAAGGCGGTCGCCTCTTCCTTGCTCACCGTCAGGGCGGCGATGGTGAGGTCGGCCTTCTGCTGCTCGTGATACTGCACGAGCTTGGCGTAATCCATCTTGTAAATATGGTCGCCGGCGAGGATGACGACGTGGCTCGGCCGCTCCTTCTCGAGCGTGTAAATGTTCTGGTACACCGCGTCGGCGGTCCCTTGGTACCACTGCTCGTCGATCCGCTGCTGGGGCGGCACGACATCGACAAACTCGCCCAGTTCGCGGCAGAAGAAATCGCGCCAGCCCAGGTTGATATGCCGGTCGAGGCTCATCGCCTTGTACTGCGTCAGCACCAGGATGCGGCGCATCCCACTGTTGAGGCAGTTCGAGAGCGTGAAGTCGATGATCCGGTAGATCCCGCCGAACGGGACCGCCGGCTTGGCCCGGTCACGGGTGAGGGGCTCGAGCCGAGCGCCTTTGCCGCCAGCCAGCACGACCGCAAGAACATCCTTCATAACTTCGCCCCGCTCCCTGGGAACCGCGATTTGATGAGAGTTGCACAACATCGGGAGATCGATCCCGCCTGCTGGCGGGCGTCAGTCACCCGCGTGTCCACAGTCTATCGCGGTTACAGCGGTGGGACAGTCCGGCGTCGGTTGCGCTCTCCCGAACCGCCCGTGACAGACGCCCGTGACAGACGCCCGTGACAGACGCATGTCGCTAAGTCTCGACATCGGACGGCCCGTCCGGTCAGACGCTCTCTTTTCATAGGACTTTCGCGGTCTTCTCCGTAATATCTACACACGATCCACACACGAGTGGGGCATCTTCTCAGCCATGTGCTAGCGACTCGATCGGCCCGTCACTTGCAGCGACGGGCACTCGACGTCCCATGCCGGGGGCCCCTAGTGGGGGGTTCGCCGGCGCCGAGGAACCGGAACATACGGAGGCCTGCTGTGCGAGCGAGCGTCAAGTATTTCGAGAACCACGAGCCGATCACCGACGACGTGCGGCGGATCGACTATCTCCCCAGTCCCGACGAGATTGCGGACGCCTGTGCGTCGATTCGCAACCAGTGGACGCTCAGCGAGAAACGCCGCCGCTATGTCGGCGAGCTGATGCCCGACGAGCCCGATTCGGCTTGGCGGCCCCCGGTGATCGACACGTCGCATTTCCGCTTGGTCTCCGCCCGCGGCGTCGACGCCGGGATTTGACCCGGCAGCCGCTACACGACGCGCGCCAACGCCGCGGAGCGCGCCGCCATGACGGCGTCGATGCGGTGGGCGTTGCGGACGCGGTCCGCGCCAGCGGCGCCGACAGCGGCCGCGCGGTCGGGCTCTTCAAAGAGTCGCTTGGTGGTGCGGGCCCACGCGGCGCGGTCGTCCCAGGGGAGCCGACAACACGGCCCCGCGGACGCGGCGGCGGACGAGGTGTCGTTTGGTAGCAGCCAGTCTGGTAGCAGCAGGTCGCGGCCCGGGCCTTCGGCCATCACCAGCGGCTTGCCCGCCGCCATCGCCTCGATGGCTGGCGTCGGCGCGGCGCCGGCGCCGCGGCCCACCCAGACGATGTCGGCCGCCGCATAGAGCGTCGCTAGCCCGCTCGTGGCGCCGATCCAGAGGACGGTCCCCCGCTCGGTCGCCTTGGCGGCGAAGCGCTCACACGCCAGCCGTCCCGGGCCGTCGCCGGCGACCAGCAGCCGCAAACCGGGGCGGACGACCCGAATCAGGTCGCTCGCCCAGGCAATCTCTTTCACCGCGGCCGCGTCGTCGATCCGAGTGACGCAGAGCAGCACCGGCGCGTCGTCGGACACGTCCCAGCCGGCAGACCGGATCCGCCCGCGGGCGGCCGAACGGTTGGCCCGATCCGTCGGCGCGATGGCGGGGTCGAACGCATTCGGGACCACGACGACCGGCGCCGTCGTCTGCTCACCGGCCGAGGCCGCGGCGAGGGCGTCGGTGGCGAGGACCGCCTCGACGCCCTGGAGCGACCCAAGCGGCCCCCCGCGGTGCGTATGGACCCAGGCGAACCGGTGGAGCCGCTTCGCAGCGCGACAGAACGCCGCCGACGCGTTGTCCCAACTCTGCACCACATCGGGCCGCCGACGCCGCAGCTCGCCGACCAGAGCGGCCAGCGCGAACGGGTCGACACGGAATCGGCGGGGGGTCCAGACCACGGGCGCCCCGGCCTGGGCGAGCGTGTCACGCAGTGGCCCAGGACGCCGCAGCGTCGCGACCGACGCGTCCTCTTGCTCGCCACGCGCGGCGATCTGCAGCCGCAACTGGGTTGCGGCGCCGCCGGGTTCGAGGTCGCTGATCAGATGCAGCAGGCGGGGCACGGTCTTTCCAAGGGGATCTAACAGGGGGTGGCGTGAGGCTACCCGACCGTCTCCGATACGGCGATGCCCAACGACTCCATGCTTAATAACCGGGGCTGGCGCCGTGAGACGGATCGATTGTGGCGCGAGCCTCCCGGGCCCGTCGCCGGGGTGGTGGTGCTGCTGCACGACGCCGACGGGCTAACGCCGCTCGACGACCCCGCCTGGGCCGCCGCCCTCGGCGCCCACGAGTTAGCAGCGGTGGCGCCGCTGGCGGGCGACCCGTGGTGGACCGATCGCCCTGCTACTGGCGATGACGCCCCCTCGGCCGAGTCGCTCCTCCTTGATGGCATCATCCCGTGGGCACGGGACCGCTGGGGCGACACGACTCCGCTGGCCCTGGCGGGCGTCGGCGCCGGCGCGCACGGGGCGCTGCGGATCGCCTACAAGCGGGCCCGCCAGTTCCCAGTGGTCGCGGCTTGGCGTCCGGCGGTGGACTGTCACCTGCTTATCGACCGGCGGATGCCTCCCCCGGCAGGCGTGTCGCCCGAGGCGGTCCGCTCGCTGGCCGCCCGCTACCGCGACGCCGAGGCGTGCCGCCAAGACTCCGCCTTACTGCACCTCCACCCGCTCGGCTGGCCCCGGCGGCAGTGGCTCGGGTGCCCCGCCGACGACCCTTGGTGGGAGGGCGCCGACCGGTTGCGGATGAAGCTCGCGGCGAGCGGCGTCCCTTTCGAAGGCGAGCTCGACATCTCTCCTTCCTCCGCAGCCAACGCCAACGACCCGGCCGTTGCCGACCGGGTCGTGGGGTGGATCGCCGCGGCGCTCCAGGCGGAACGCCGTCGCGTCGAGTAAGACAATCAGTGCGTGTGAGCGGCCTCGTAGGCCTTGCCTTCGTACGCCTCGTAGAAGTCCTTGATCGACTTCTCGAGCGCCTTGGCGGTCGCCGGGTCGGCGGCCTGCTTGGCCTTCATCGCGTCGACCATCACCTTGTGGGCCGCCATCAGCTTCTTGCCGTAGGTCGAGTCGTCGGACTTGATGCGTTGGGCCATGAAGTAGTCGCCAATGATCCGCTGGACATTCGTGGCGTGGTCTTCCTTGGTCACCACCCAGCGAGCGAGTTGGTTGTGACCCGTCGCATCGTGCGTGCCCGACAGCTCGCCGATCTGGTCGATCGCCTTGGTGATCGTCTCGGTGTCTTCGAGCATCTCATCGAAACGACGCTGATCGCCATAGATGCCGCATGGCACCTGGCAATGGGCGGCGGCCTGCGAAGCGAAGCCGGCAAGGGCGATCACGGCGAAAAGCGGGGCGCGGAAAGTCATCGGGGTGGTTCCTAGTTGGGAGTTGGTGGCGATTTCTATTACGTTGGGGACGTTTCGCCCCGTCAGTCAATCTAGGGGGCCGGGCTGGCGGGGGCAAACACCGCCGACCCACTCCCCGGCCCCCTCTTCGCTTACCAAAACCCCGCTATGACGCCTGTCTCGCTCGCCGACATCTGGCTGCCGATCCTTGTCGCGGGGCTCGCCACCCACGTTCTCAGCACGCTAGCGTGGACGGTTCTGCCGCACCACCGGTCGGAGTGGGGCCACCTCGGCTTCGGGCCGATCGACGACGCCGCCAAGTCGCTCGGCGCCCAGCCCGACGGGCAGTACGTCCTCACCGCGGACCCGAACTGCAAAGACCCGTCGAAGGCCCGCGGCATGCTCATCTACTGGCCCCACGAGCCGAGCATGGGCGCCAACATCGGCATGACGCTCGCCTTCTTCATGGCGGCCGCCTTCACGATCGGCTACCTGGCGACGATTGGCCTGCACAAAGAGACGCCGCTCGTCGATGTCTTCCGATTCACGGCGACCGCCGGGGTGCTGACGCACGTCGCCGCGGGCGTCCCGCACCTCATCTGGTTCCGCCGTAAGTGGTTGCTCGATTCGCTGGACGGCTTGGCGTACGCACTGGCGACCGGCGCAGCGTTCGCTTGGCTCTGGCCGAATTAAGAGGGATCGAGAACTGTAGGAGGCGTCTCCGACGCCGATTACGCGCTACTAGCCGATAAGGAATGGAAGCCGTAATCGGGGTCAGAGACCCCTCCCACAATGAGCATCCCTATGCAGCAACTCATTCGCCTCGCCCGGATCGTGTGGGCGTCACCCTACTCCGCGATCGGCGTGCTCGTCGGTGCGATCGGCCTCGCCACCGGCGGCGGCGTCCAGCGGCGCGAAGGCGTTCTGGAGTTCTACGGTGGGTTCACGCGCTGGGCGGTCCGTCGCACGCCACTCGGTGATCAGTGCGCCGCGATCACGCTCGGACATACGGTTCTCGGGCAAACCAAGGCCTACGTCGACATGGCGCACGACCACGAGATGGTCCACGTCCGCCAGTTCGAGCGCTGGGGCCCGCTGATGGGCCCCGCCTACCTCGGCGCCTCGGCCGTGGTGTGGCTCGCCGGCGGGCGGGCCTATCTTGACAACCCGTTTGAGAAAGAGGCTTACGATGCCTTGGGCTGATGAATCAATTTTTCAGAAACCGACTGGCCGGCCATCGTGTTCTTTTCACCAAGCACTGAGAAGTCGGTAGTGAGTCTCTTTGCTGGCCGTTTTCGGACTTCATGGACAACGCCGTTGGCGTCCAAATAGAGCGCGACGAAGATCAGCCCCACAAGGATTGTCAGTAGACCATTCACATTGGCGCCGGCTAGGCACCAAACAAGTCCTCCAATCATCGTCAGGATCGCGACGGATAAGTACCGAGTGCGTTGAGTCGTAAACTTTTGCAGAACCCGGTCTTGAGCTCGCTTTGAAATCTGCTCTTCCGTCAATCGCGTCGTTGTATTCGCCACCGGGATGTCCCTTTACATAAAAAAGCGTTCGGAGGCTTTTTTCTTCGCAACCGTAACCGCTGTGCCCAGCAATTCGTGTGATTCGAACGGCGAAAAACCGACCTCTCCTAGCATCTCTTCGCAATCCGCTTGCCATTCGTGATCTGTCAACTCTTTTGGATGGCGTGTTTCCGCCTCAGCAAGATCGGTGAGCCAACCTGCAACCTTCGATTTGTACGCACGCCATCGCCGGCGTTCTGCTATTCGCTTCGCAACCGCAAGGAATACCGTAACTAGCCCGAATCCGCCGAGTATTCGGGCCAGATCGACTAGTGGTGTAAGGTTTTCCGTCACGATGGCAAATACCGATTTGGTGGGGTGCTGGCGCCACCAGACACTCTAGTCCCCCCGCAGCACGTCTTCCATCGTGAAGACCTCGCCGCGCGAACCGCCGGCGATCTTGTCGCGCAGGAACCGCACCGCAGCCAAGGTCCCTTCGGCGTAGACGCGGCGGCCGAGCACGTTGTGCTCAAGCACGAGCTGCACCGTGCCGGCGGCGGCCGTTAGTTCGTAACGGTGGAAGGCGTGGCCGTTGAGGTGCTCGGCCGGGACGCCGACCTCGCTCTTTTGCCTCTCGGGATCGCGGATTTTCTGGATGGCGTCGACGCCGTAGGGGACGCCTAGTCCGTTTACCGACGCGACCAACGCCTTGGCCGTGCCGCTCGTGTCGCGCTTGGTCGCTTGGTGGCTCTCGGTCACCGATAGGTCGGCTCCCGCCAAGGCGCCGGGGAACTCTTCCGCCAGCCAGCGCGCGGCGGCCTGCAGCAGCACGATCGGCGCCGCCATATTGGGGGCGATCACCGCGGATACGCCCGACGCGGCGACCAGGCGTTTGGCTTCGTCGAGATCAAAACTCGTGGTGCCCATCACGAATGGGACGTCGCTGGCCGTGTACCAGCGGACGTTGTCGAGAGCCGCGTCGGGCGTTGTGTAGTCGATCGCGATCGCCTCGGCCGGGACGGCGAGGCTCGTTAGTGAGTCTTCCGCAATCAACGCAACGACTCGCCCGCCAAGGGTGAGCGTCTCGCCGTCGTGGACGGGGCTCGTGAGCCCGGTCTCGAGCAACTCGAGATCGTCCGCGGCGGCGACCAGCTCGGCCGTCTCGGCGGCCATCTTGCCGGGCAGGCCGGCGATGAAGACGGGAGTCGGCATCGGGTTTGCTACTCTCTTATTAACCACAGAGGCGCTGAGAAAACTAGACAGGATTCACAGGATCGACAGGATA
This sequence comes from Botrimarina colliarenosi, assembly GCF_007859955.1. Classification (GTDB taxonomy): domain Bacteria; phylum Planctomycetota; class Planctomycetia; order Pirellulales; family Lacipirellulaceae; genus Botrimarina; species Botrimarina colliarenosi. The sequence continues at coordinate 29,200 of NZ_SJPR01000003.1, read as the reverse complement.
AGGTTTTGATGCCTTATCTCTAACGCCATCCGGTAAATCCTGTTGATCCTGTCCAACTTCTCTGTGCATTCCTCCGTGCCCTCGGTGGCTCTGTGGCGAACCGTTAGATGCCTTCGCGGAGGATCGAAGTCAGCGCGGTGCGGGCGTCGGTCCGCTCGTCGCGGTACTTCTTGATGATCAGGGCGTACGTCTGGTGCGACCCATCGCGCGAAGCCAGCGCGCCGGGGACACAGACGCTGCGCGCGGGGATGCGGCCGGGCGGCAGCTCGCGGCCCTCGGGGACGCTGTAGATCTTCGTCGAGCCGGCGACGTAGCACCCCATCGCCAGCACGGCGCCCTCCTCGATGACCACGCCCTCGGCCGCCTCGCCACGGGCGCCAAAGAAGACATCGTCCTCAATGATGACGGGGCTCGCCTGCAGCGGCTCCAAGACGCCGCCGATGCCGACGCCGCCGGAAATATGACAGTTCTTGCCAACCTGCGCGCAGCTGCCGACGGTGCTCCAGGTGTCGATCATCGTCCCCGAGCCGACCCGCGCCCCGATGTTGATGTAGCACGGCATCAGCACGGCGCCCTCTTCGATAAACGAGCCGAACCGCGCGATCGCCGTCGGCACGCTGCGGACCTTCGCGTCACGCCACCCGGTCTTGAGGGCGACCTTGTCGAACCACTCGATCGGTCCGGCCGTCATCTCACGGTTGTCCGAGTAGCGGAAGTGCAGCAGCACCGCCTTCTTGACCCACTCGTTCACCTTCCACTCGTCGCCCTGCTTCTCGGCGACACGGATAGCGCCGGAGTCGAGCAGGTCGAGCGCCTGCTTGACGACGACGGGCCCGACATCGGCCGCCTCTTCGCCTGCCCAGATCTTGTCGATACGCTGGGCAAGCGATGCGCAGTCGGTCATGGGGAAACTCTCGTAGTGGGAACTATTGGGAGGGAGATATTGGGGATGAACGGAGATGGGGGGATGGCGGTTCGGAGGGGCGACAACGACTCGATACCACGCCGACTTATTTAGAAAGAAAGGACGTGTGGCAACCGCTACGCGTTGCCCCGCCAATAGGCCATCACCTTATCCCTCCCTCTATCTCCCCATCTCCCTTACTTCACGTCGCCTCAAACGGCGGCTGCTTCGACGTGCGGGAACTCGACGATCGCTTCGGCCGCCTCGATCTTGGCGATCGCCCGGTCGCGGTTGGCCGGGTCGAGCTGGCCGACGGTCATCATCGGCATCCGTAGGCCGGTCTTTAGCATGTGGTGCAGCGGGATCGGGTTCTTGACGCAGAACACCGCGTCGATGCACGGCTGCAGCGCCTTCTGTAGCTCGATCGCCGCGTCCCAGTCGCCGGCGGCCGCCAACTCGGTGATGCGTTGGAACTCGCGCGGCCAGCGGTTCGCCGACGCGCTGATGACCCCCACACCGCCACGCTGCATGACGTCGACCACCAGGTGGTCTTCGCCCGAGAGGAGCGAGAACTCGGCCGGGTCGGTCGCGGCGCGGATCACCTCGAGCGACTTGAGGTCCCCCGTGGCGTCTTTCACCGCGGCGATCGCCGGGTGCTCGGCGAGGCGGATCATCGTCTCGGCCTCGATCCGGCTGCCGGTGCGGCCCGGGATATTGTAGAGGATGATCGAGGTGTCGAGCCGCTCGGCCAGGTCGCCGACCGCCTCGAAGTGCGCCCGCAGGCCCTCTTGGGGCGGGTTGTTGTAGTAGCCGGTGACGTGCAGGAGTGCGTCGGGGCGGATCGCCTTCGTGATCCGCTCGGTGAGGTGCAACGCCTCGTCGGTCGAGTTCGACCCCGCGCTGGCGAGGCACGTCACGGGACGCCCCAGGTCGGCGGCCCGGCCGCGGGCGTACTCGATGCCGCGGGTGCAAAGATCGACCTGCTCGTCATGGCTCAGCATGGCCGACTGGCCCGTGGTGCCGGCGAACAGCACGCCGCTGACGCCCGCCTCGAGGACGGTGTCGATCAGCTGGTAGACACGCTCGAAGTCGATCCCCATCAGGGAGCCGACCGGCTTCATGGGCGTGACGAGGGCGACGTGGGCGCCGCGGAGTTGGTCGGGGGTAATCATAGCGGAGGGAGGGACGGTGTTCATCGTTCGGCCTGCGCACAGCGGCGAACGCCGTGCGCGAAGCCGAGCAGTCTAACACGGCGGCGAGCGGCGGCCTACCGGGTCGGCGCCTTGCCCGCCGGCCGCACGCCGGTCCCTTTTCGGCCGGTCAATCGGTCCCCCAGGTCGCCTCGCGCCTGCTCGGCGTACGCTAGCAGCCGGGACACCACGCCGGGGTGCTCCGTGGCGACATCGGTCGTCTCGCCGATGTCCGCGTCGAGGTCGAACAACTCGACTCCCACCTCGGCCTGCCGGTAGGCGACCGGCTTGCCGCCCGCCCCGCCCGGGCGCCCCGCCAGGGTCCGGTAGCGGTGCGGCAGCGTCAGCTTCCAGCGCCCGTCGCGGACCGCCCGCAGCTCGCCGAAGTAGTAGCAATAGAACACCTCGTGGGGCGTGGGGGCGTCGCCGGTCATCAGGGGCAGGATGTCCCTGCCATCGATGGCCCGCTCGGGCGGCGCGGCGCCGATCAGCCTCGCGATCGTCGGCAGTAGGTCCATCGTCAAGCAGAGCTCGTCGCACACCGTCCCGGCGGGGATCCGCCCGGGCCAGCGCATAACGCACGGCTCGCGGTAGCCACCTTCCCACATCGTCCCCTTCCCTTCCCGCAGCGGCGCGGCCGACCCGGCGTGGTCGCCGAAGTTGAGCCACGGGCCGTTGTCCGACGTGAAGATCACCAGCGTGTCGTCCGCCACGCCGCCACGCTCCAAGGCGGCCAGGATCTGACCGACCGACCAGTCGATCTCCATGACGACGTCGCCGAACAGCCCCGCGCCGCTCTTGCCGGCGAACTTGTCCGACACGTACAGCGGCACATGGACCATCGAGTGGGGCACGTACAGGAAGAACGGCTGCTTGCCCGCGTGGCGGTCGATAAAATCGACGGCGTGCTCGGTGTACTGCGTAGTGAGCTGCTTCTGGTCCCGGGGAGTGACGTTCTTGTTAACGATATGCTCGCCTTCGTAGAGTGGCAGCGGCGGGTAGGGCTCGGCGCCCCCACGCTTCACGCCGTTCTCGAGGGTGTCTTCGCCGTCCGGGTAAGGCCACATGTCATTCGAGTAAGGGAGACCGTAGTACTCGTCGAAACCTTGCCGCGTTGGCAGGAACTTCGGCTGGTCGCCCAGGTGCCACTTACCGAAACATGCGGTCGCGTAGCCCCGCGATTTGCAGAGCTCGGCGATCGTCACCTCGTCGGGATCGAGGCCAACGGGCGAGTTGGGCCCCAGCGCGCCCAAGACGCTCACCCGCTCGGGATAGCAACCCGTCAACAGAGCTGCGCGCGACGCGCTGCACACGGCGGTCGCCGCGTGGAAGTCGGTGAAAATCCGCCCCGCCGAAGCCATCTGGTCGAGGTTCGGCGTGGCGTACGCTTCGCAGCCGAAGGGACCGATATCGGCGTATCCCATGTCGTCGATGAAGATCACAACAACGTTCGGCGGCTCGCCCGGGCAGACCGTGGCGACGGTCAACAGAACGCCAAACAACAAGGCCAGAAAGATACGGGTCGGCATGGGCCATCCACTTCGCTTGCGGGGCGTCCGTCCAACGCGATCGCCGGCGACGGACTTAGAAAAGGCGGAATTGCGGCGCGATTCTGCTTGAGTCACCACTCGCCTCCTACCATGATCGAAATCGAAGCCGAACGACACACCCGGACGCTGACCGAGACTTCCGTTCGTTGCGGCTCTCAGCCTCTCGTCTAACTGCGACACTGAAGAAAAATCGTCCGATGATCCGCCCGACGCTTCTTGTTGTCTTCGCCGCCGTCTGTTTCACGACGGCGCCCGCCCGTGCGACGTTGACGATCGACGTCAGCTACACGGGCGATCCGCTGTTTGAGCCCTACTTCGCGGCGGCCGCGACGACGTGGCAGAACCTGCTCGTCGGCTACCAAGATGGCGCCATCCAGGCGGTCTCGAGCGGCAGCAGCTACATCGGCGGCTTCGTCGGCGACCCGCTGACCACCGTCTATATCACCGCCCAAGTCTCGCCGATTGACGGGCCTGGGATGATCCTCGGGTCAGCCGGCCCCACCGAGGTGGCGCTCGACGCCGCCAACTACATCCTGGCGACCGACGGGGAGATGACGTTCGACTCGGCCGACGCGGCGAACCTCGTGTCCGCCGGCTCATTCGGCAACGTCGTGCTGCACGAGATGGCCCACGTGCTGGGCTTCGGCACGCTCTGGACCAACAACAACGTCGCCTCGGTCGGCACGGGCGAGTTCACCGGCCCCAACGCGACCGCCTACTGGCAGAGCGAGTTCGGCCAGACGGGCACGCCCGACGTCGAACTCGACGGCGGCCCCGGGACGGCCAACGGCCATTGGAACGAAAACCTCGGCGGCGCGGGCCTGGTCGGCATCACGAGCGTTGACGGCGACCTCCGCAACGAGCTCATGACCGGTTGGCTCAACAGCCCGACCTTTATCAGCGACATGACGATCGCCTCGTTCATCGACATCGGCTTCACGACAATCGTGGCGCCCGTGCCCGAGGCGTCGGGTTTTCTGGCGATGGGGATGGTGTTCGCAAGCGTTGCCGCGAAGCGCCGGCGCCCGGCGGCTTAAAGCCAGAGCCTGACGCAACTCCCCGGGCTCGCGCCCGAGGCTCCGATCGACTAGACAGGCAGCCATTCCGTTGGGCCTGAGCCCCGGGCGCGAGCCCGGGGAGTGAACCGCCGAACGATCTCAACGCACCACACCCGGCAGCTCCAACCGCGGCACCGGCAGCCGGACGACCACGTCGTCAGGTCCGTCCGGCTTGGGACGCTCGCCGGTCCAATCGATCGGGGCGTAGTCGCCCGCGACGAACTCGCCCGATCGGTCGCTGCCACCGTCATCGACGCCGTTGTGCCCAAGACTCCAGATCGCAAAGCCCTCGTCGCGGCGTTCGTAGCGGAAGGGCTCGTTAGTGAATGGATCGAGCGGGATCTCGGCGAGGGGCTCTGGCGTCAAGGCATCGAGGGTCTCAGGGTACTCGCCGTGCTGGAGTTGGTGGAGCTTGAGCGCGGCGATGAGGAGCGTGAGGCGCTGCTGGGCGCAGGATCGGTCTTCCGCAGAGAAGGACGCTACAACAGCGGGCGTCAGCAAGGCGACATGTATCCTGGCAACTGATCGATTCACCGCTGCTCTCGAGAAGGCGGTCGTGAGCAACGTCCATGAGGACAAGCCGTCAGCCATCTCGTCCAGCGACCGCTCAAACGCATCGGCCGCGAGGCGTCTTGATCGGCGGTCTGGCATGTTGGCGATCCTCGCCGCACGAACTTGCCACCTGCGGATTTCGCCTAGCAAGAGATTGGGCTCGATGGCCTTTCGATCCTTCGACAAGTCCAACTCCGTCGCGGGTCGAGTTGAGTACATCGAACAGACCACGTTATCAATAAGCGTGAGCGGTTCCCCAAACCCATGAGCATCGGCAATCCAATCGGGATCGCCCAAGCTGTTCAGGCGGTCGATTACCTGCCGTAGAAGCACATCATCATCGCAATGATCGACCAGGAGGTTAAGCTCCTCGAAAGCAATCGCTCGTATTGCTACGCCGACAAGTTGCGGAGTAATTAAGGGTTCCGAGGTAAAACGTTCTCCGAACACAAGAATCGTATTGAGATCCCTCCAGGCTGCGTTGTACTCAGCCATACCGATATGCCATGCGGCACGTGTCGCAAGCCCAAACGCGGGCTCTCGCACCCCCTGTTCGGCTGGGAGCAAAGCTTCGACTAGAGGAGCCGGGGGCACAGTGAGCAGGTTTGGCGGTGGACTGTAGAAGAAGGGTTTGCTAGCCGAGTCGTGAAACAATTCGAGTTGCTTCGCGTTTTCTTGGAACCAAGAGACGAGCGGTGGAATAGCTTCGACGGCGCCATGCCGTTTGCGTGCGAAGTGGAGCAATTGCTCACTTTGAATATTGATCTGCTTAGGGTCGAGGTCGGGCCGAGACTCTGACAACCATGCTACGACGTTAGCCAGTGATTGCCCGCTACGAATTGGCGTCATCGCCAGATCGGGGTCCGGCGCGGCACATCCAATTGCGCTAAAGAGCAGCGCATGAAGTTCCGGGTCGAACTCGCCCGGCCCAATCGCCTGCCAAAACTCGATCGCCCCGTTGTCCTCGGGCTTCACCCCCCGGCCAAGTCGGTCAAGCAGCGCCCCGGCGAAGTCCGGGAGCCCATCCTCGGCGATCGGCTCGGTTATCAGCGTTGTTTCAGCCGAGATGCGGAGCGGCTCGGGCGGGTCGGCCCATGCCCAAACGTTCGCCACGGCGACGATCACAACGACCGCCACCAGCAACCGCTTCAAACCCCACCAGAGCACGCCCAACAGCGACCAGCGCCAACCGGCCGATTGGTGGTTCAACGACTGGTCTTCCGAAGGATGTCTCAACGAACGCCCCTATCGATAACGGTCGCTTACCGCGTTGGTCGACTCCCTGACGGTCGCGGTTCGGTGCTACTCTTGGGGCGTCGTCTCCGGCGCCGCCTCTGCCTCGCCCCCTTCCTCCAGCGGCACCCTCACGATCGCCATCAGCGTGTCGCCGTTATCGAGGCCCATGATCCGCACGCCCTGGGTGTTGCGGCCGATCGTGCTCACCTCGGCGGCGCGGATGCGCTGGAGCTTGCCGCGGGAGGTCATCAGCAGCAGCTCGTCGGCGTCGGTGACGCTCGTCACGCCGATCACCTTGCCGTTGCGGTCGGTCGTCTTGATGTCGCGGAGACCCTTGCCGCCGCGGTTCTGCGTGCGGTAGCGGGCGCTCGAGCTGGTGTCCTCTTCCTCCGTGCTCGCTTCGCCTTCGGTTGGGAGCAGGTCGGGCGCATTGGGGCCGAACGGGGTCCGTTTGCCGTAGCCGTTCTCGGTGGCGGTGAGGAGCGTCGCGTCGGGATTGGCGACGACCATGCCGACGAGTTCGTCCCCCTTGCTGAGGCCGACGCCCTTCACGCCGCTGGAGTTGCGGCCCATCGAGCGGGCGTCCGACTCGTCGAAGCGGATCGCCATGCCGTCGGCGGTGGCGAGCAGGACCTCGTCCCCCTTTTTGACGATCTCAACCGCCATGAGCTCGTCGCCCTCTTTGAGCTTGATGGCGATGATGCCGGTCTTCATCGGGCGGCTGTAGGCGGCTAGGTCGGTCTTCTTCACCAAGCCCTTGCGGGTGGCCATCATCAGGTAATGGTCGGGGAGCGAGTAATCGCGGACCGCGGTGCAGCCGGCGATCTTCTCGTCCTCGGCGAAGTTCAGAAGATTCACCACGGCGCGGCCCTTCGCGTCGCGGGCCAGCTCGGGCAGGTTGTAGACCTTCTGCCAGTAGACCTTGCCTTGGTTCGTAAAGAACATCAGGTAGTCGTGCGTGCTGGTGACGAAGACGTGTTCGATCGGGTCGTCGTCGTCGCTCTTGGCGCCCTTGATCCCCTTGCCGCCGCGGCGCTGCGCCTGATAGGTGCTGGCCGCGGTGCGCTTGATGTAGCCGTTGTGGGTGATCGAGACGACCATCGTCTCTTCTTCGATCAGGTCCTCGAGGTCGACGTTGCCGACCTCCTCGTTGCTGATGATCGTGCGGCGCTCGTCGATCAGACGCGAGGCGAGGATCTGCTCCATGTCTTCGCGGATGATGCCGAAGATCCGCTTCTCGTCGCCGAGGATGTCGAGGTACTCGCCGATCTCGATGAGCAGCTGGGCGTGCTCTTCGGCGAGCTTCTCTTGCTCGAGGTTGACGAGCTGGCCGAGCGTCATCTTGAGGATCGCGTCGGCCTGGACGGGCGTCAGCGTGTACTCCTCGGCGACGCCGCGCTCGGACTGGAACTGGGCGTAGCCGTCGTCTCCGAGGGCCCGTTTCATCAAGGCGCCGGGCGTCTTGATCTGCATGAGGGCGATCTTCGCCTCGGGCTGCGTCTTGCTGGCCCGGATGACGCGGATCACCTCGTCGATGTTGGCGTGCGCGAGCAACAGGCCCTGCACCGTGTGCTTCCGCTTGCGGGCGCGCGACAGCAGGAACTGGGTCCGCCGACGGATGACGACCACCCGATGCCGGACGAACTCTTCGAGCATCTCCTTGAGGTTCAGCACCCGCGGCTTGCCGTCGACGAGGGCCAAGAAGATGACGCTCTGCGAGTCTTGCAGCGGCGAGAACTTGTAGAGCTGGTTGAGCACCACGTCGGGGTCGGCGTCGCGCTTCAGCTCGATGATGACGCGGACCGGCTCGTTGAGGTCCGACTCGTCGCGGACGGCGCTGACGCCGGCGATCCGCCCCTCGTTCACCAGGCCGGCGATCTTCTTGATGACGCCGTCGCGCGACTGCTGGTAGGGGATCTCGTGGATGAGGATCCGCTTCTTCTTTTTGTCGTCCTCGATCGTGGTCTTCGCGCGGAGCACCACCGTGCTGCGGCCGGTGGTGTAGCCCTTGACGATGCCGCTGCGGCCGCAGAGGACGCCGCCGGTCGGGAAGTCGGGCCCCGGGATGTGCTCCATCAATTCGAAGATGCCGATCTCCGGATTGTCGAGCAACGCGATGATGCCGCGGCAGACCTCGCCCAGGTTGTGCGGCGGGATGCTCGTGGCCATGCCGACCGCGATGCCGCCCGAACCGTTAACGATCAGGTTGGGGAACTTCGACGGCAGGACCGTCGGCTCGGTGAGCTTTTCGTCGTAGGTCGGGATGAAGTCGACGGTGTCGAGTTTCATGTCCTCGAGCATCATCGCCGCGACGTTCGAAAGACGGGCTTCCGTGTACCGCATGGCGGCCGGCGGCAAACCGGCGATGCTGCCGAAGTTCCCCTGCGGAGAAATCAGCAGGCACCGCGTCGACCACTCTTGGGCCATCCGGACGAGCGTCGGGTAGATCGCCCCGTCGCCGTGCGGGTGGTAACGCTTCATCGTCTCGCCGACGATACCGGCGCACTTGCTGGTGCTGCCGCCGGGGGTGAGGCCCAGGTCGTTCATGGCGACGAGGATCCGCCGCTGTGACGGCTTCAGCCCGTCGCGCACGTCGGGCAGCGCGCGGCTGACGATGACGCTCATCGCGTAGGTCAGGTACGACTGCTTGAGCTCGTCCTCAATCGGCAGGTCGACCAGCCGCAGGGCGATCGCCTCGTTGACCGGGTCGAAGCCGGGCTTGAGCAGGACGCCCCCTTCGGGGACGTCGTCGTTGGTGGCGGGCCTCCTGGAGGGGGCAGGGCCCTCTTCGATGTCGTCCGGTCCGTTCACTTCGTCGTCGGCCACGCGCAGGTTCCTTCGGTGTCGCAGTGCGGGGCCCGCCGGCCGCGGGGCAAAACTCGTCGCTTCCAGCGTCCCGGCCGGGGGCCTCGTTGGGCCCCGCAATTTACCCTTTCCGCCCCCGATTTCACAGCGACCGAGAAGGGGCCGTCAGGAGAGCGACCCCACGACCAATTCGGCCATCCGGTCGGCGTAGGCCGGCGCCCAGAGCGAGCCCTTGGCCCCGAGGCCGTTGAACCAGCCAACCCGGGGCTGATCGCGGCGGAAACCGTAGGTCGGCTCGCGTTTCGACGTCGCGGGCCGCACCGCGGCCAGGTGTTCGGCCACCGTGAACCCCGTGACGCCACACGCCAGTAGCTTCTCCGAAAGCTCGCGGCGCCCCGCTTCGGTCGGCGTCGAGTCGATCCGCTCGTGGTCCGTAGTTGAACCGACCCGATACCCCCCACCCCCTTCGGGTGCGATCCAAACGCCGGCGTGGAGGACACGGTCGACTTGTAGGGCGGGGGCATTGATCAACAGGACCTCGCCCTTCACCGGGGAGAGCGGCGGCAGCGTCGCGGCGTAGCCTTGGCATTCCACCAGGCAGCGAGCCGTAACGCCAAGGCGATCAAACCGAACGCCGGCGGCGTTCACTGTTACGTCGGAGTCGAGCGTGACATCCGCCCGGAGGTAGCTTCCCTTGCCCGCCAGCCAATCACGGGTCGCGTTGAGATAGCCGATCACGTTCAGCCGCGCAGCGCCCGGCATCACGAAGCCCCCCCACGGCGCCGTCACGACTGGGGGCAGTTCGTCGTGCTCCGCCAACCGGGCGTGCCGCGCGAATCCGGGCTGTTCTAACCGAGACAGGAAGGAGGTTCGCTCGGCGGCGTCGCGAAACAATCGCCATGCCGGCTGCTCGCACAGCAGTGCCGCACCGGTCGACGACTCGACCGTGCGGTAGAACGAGCGGGCCGACTCCCAAGTCGCCACGTAGTCGGGACCCACGGTGAGCCGCTTGCCGGTCACCGGTGTGATCAACCCGGCGGCGACGCGCGAGGCGCTCGGGCGGCCGGCCTCGTCGATCCCGCCGCGGTCGATGACGATGACCGAGACGCCCCGCTCAGCGAGCCGCCACGCCAGCGTCGAGCCGGCCAGCCCCTGGCCGAGGATCAGCACGTCGGCGTGGGTCACGGCTTCGGCCATCCAACCAGCGTACCGCCGGGGCGCCCGACCGTGCTACGATAGAGGGGACTCCCCCGCCCGCCGAGGACGCGTCGATGAGCACGCAGACCGCTCCGAAGACCACCACCGCCGCCGACTATCTCGCCTTCGAACGGAAGAGCGAAGAGAAGCACGAGTTCGTCAACGGCCAAATCCGCCTGATGAGCGGCGCTAGCAGGAATCACAATCGGATAGCGGCAAATATCGGCACGCTTCTAGGTGTCGGGCTCAAGGGGAAACCGTGTGAGCACTTCATCTCCGACATGCGGGTCAAAGTGGCCTCGGGCGGCCGGTATACCTATCCCGACCTATCGGTAGTCTGCGGCGGGCCTGAGTTTGAGGACGATGTCCTCGACACGCTGCTAAATCCAAACGCGATCTTCGAGATCCTCAGCAAGTCAACCGCCGAGTACGATCGGGGCGACAAGTTCGCCAGCTACCGCAACCTCCCGTCGCTCAAAGAGTACCTGCTGGTGTCGCAAGACGCCCCGCAGGTCGAGCACTTCACTCGGCTCGATGACGGCGCCTGGCGGTTCAACCCCACCGAAGGCCTCGACAGCGAGGTCCGGCTCGTGACGGCCGAGGTGGTTCTGACGCTCCGCGACATTTACGACAAAGTCTCGTTCGAAGGCAAGGAAAACTGAGCGGCATGGATTTCAGCGAACGACTCAAACGCGCCACACAGCGTGGCCACAGCCTCCGCGCCGAGAAAGAGTTCGAGGCGGCCGCCGACGCGCTCAGCGAAGAGGAGCAACGCCGGCTCCACTCGCAGCACCGGCTGCTGCTGACCGAGCACATCGAGATACGGCTGCGCGAATTGGCCGACAACCTGCCCGGCTTCAAGCTTGAGTCGCTGGTCGAGGATCGCGGCTGGGGCTCAGGCATCCACCGTGACGACCTGATCGTCGTACGCGGCAAGCGCCAGAACTTCTACAGCCGGCTGCAGCTGCTGGTCGGGCCCTTCAACGAGTTCCACGTCATCGACGTGACCGCCAAGGGCGCCATCCGCAACAAGGAAAGTTTCAGCCGGACGCACCACAAACCGATCGCCGACTTCGACGAAGAGGAATTCCGCCAGCTGATCGACCGCTGGGTGCTCGACTACGCCGAGGACTACGCCGCGGCGTAGCGTCCACGAGGCTCAAAGCTTCAGCGGACGGATGGCGTTGGTCGCGCAGTGTACGTTGCCGGCCCACTTGTGATACTGCCGGTCGTCGACGAAGTGAATCTCGGCGTCGACGTCGGCGAGCCGCTTGCGGATATCGGCTTGGAAAACGTCTTCCCCCTCGACCATTGGGCCGTGGGGGTCCGACATAGCGATCTGGCCCGCGGCGCCGTCGCGACCAGGGAGGACGAGGCAGTTCACCACGTTGGGCGTGCGGGACTCGCCGCTGGCGCGGAACATCACCGGCAGGCCGATTAGCCGGTCGACATCGGCGCCAATTCCCTCAACGAGCGTCCTGGCCGCGGGCTCGATCCGCTCTCGCCAAAGCCGCTCGTTGTGCCGCACGAAATCCTCATCGGCGAGGATCGACGCGACCGTCGTCCCCTCTTCGTAAGGCGACAACAGCGGCGTGGCGCCCTGCCCTTCCTGATCGAGCCGCTCAAGCAACGCCAGCGCCGCCAGCGGGTCGGGGACCGCGACGTAGAAGCCGCCATCCTTCGCGGGCAAGAAGGACGACATCTCGTCGACGTGCCGCACCGTCAGCCAACCGACATCCAGCGCGAGCGGCTCTTGCAGGCCCTGCTCGGCGAGGAACGCCACGACGTCGGGATGCAGCTGCCCGTCGGTCGCCGGATTCACGCCGTACAGCACCCGGCCGTTAGGCCACATGGCGGTCGGCGGCGACGCCTCGAGGTTGCCGAACCAGTCGATCCACGAGTCGCCCGCCTCGCCCGCGGTCGACTCGCCGCTGGCGAACGCCTCGCGGTACGCGCCGACACGGTGCGTCTCGACGCCCGGCAGGCGGTGCTTGGCGAAGTCGTCGATCGCCTGATTGCGGACGCCGAGCAACGCGACCGTTCCGGAACCGTCGGACCGCTCAAGAAACTCGACCGCGTCTTGCATCCAGACATGGTTCTCGGCGTACGGCTCGCCGGCCGGGACGACATGCAGTTCGGCGCCAACTCGCTTGCAGATGGCGGCGAGTTGAGCGACGAACACGTCGTTGCGGCCGGGCAGTTCGCGCACGAAGACCGTCGAGGCGGGGGCGAGGCTCGATCGCACGAGGAGCGGGGCGTTGCTTGACGACGGATTCGGCATCGTGGCTGCAAATGGTTGGTGAGTCGCTTGTGAGGCTGCCCGAGGCTAGCGCCTGCGGCTCAGGTTGTCGCCAGGAGCTTCAGGATCGGCGGCAGCATCGCCCGCATGGCGCGGCTGCGGTGGCTGATGGCGCGTTTTACCGCGGGGCCCATCTGGCCGAAGGTGCGGTGGTACTCACGGACCTCGAATAGCGGGTCGTAGCCGAAGCCCCCGGCGCCGTGCGCCTCGGCGAGGATCCGGCCGTGGCACTCGCCGCGGGTCTCGGCGCGGACTTCGCCAGTCGGGTCGGCGAGCACGAGCATCGCGACGTAGTGAGCGCCCCGCTTCTCGGGCGGCAGGCCGGCGAGCTTCTCGAGCACCAGGGCGTTGTTCGCGGCGTCGTCGCCGTGCTTGCCGGCGTAGTGGGCCGAGTAGACGCCCGGCGCGCCGCCGAGGGCGTCGATACAGACACCGCTGTCATCAGCGAGCACCCACTGGCCGAGCGCCCGTGCGTACTCGGTCGCCTTCTTGCGGGCGTTGTGCTCGAAGGTGTCGCCGTCCTCGTCGACCTCATGCGTGAGGTCCGGGAAGTCGGCGAGCGTTTTTACCGCGATGCCGTGCGGCGTGAGCAGGCCGACGAGTTCATCGCGCTTCTTGGCGTTCCGGGAACCGATAACCAGCGTGGGAAATGACATCGTCAACCGGCGGCTCCGACTGTGGGAGGCGTCTCCCGACGCCGATGACGGCATCGTAGCCTTCTCGGCCGGCGGCGCGTAATCGGGGTCAGGAGACCCCTCCCACAAATCCGGTCAGGAGACCCCTCCCAAAAGTCTGGTCAGGAGACCCTTTCTACAAATCGGGGTCAGGAGACCGCCCTCACCGCCCCAAAGCCACCACGAATTAACGACGCCAGGCGAAGCCGCTGCTGACGCTCCGTTTTGGGGCGTCGACGGCCTCCGGGTAGATGTCGAACGGGATCGGCCGGGGGGCCTGCCCCTTCTCGAACGTCACTTGGGCGTACTTCGGGTTCATGCCGGTCGCGACCTGACCGATCTCGCTGGTGAAGAGGTTGTTGAACTGCTGCTTCACCTGAGCGGCACGGGCCGACTCGACGGGGGCGTTGCGCTGTTTATCGAGCGGCGTCGAGGACGTGTTGTGGGCGGCGCCGAACGTGCGGACGATCTCGACCGCCTCGGCGAGCGGTTGCCCGTCGTCACTAAACACCTTGTCGAACGAGCCGACACTGACCCAGCTCTCGGTGCGGTCGTGGAACTCGTAAGCCTCCCAGCCCTTGCTGCGCATCTCCTCGCAGAGGAAGTGCGCGTTCTCGGCCGCTTCAACCAGCGGGTCGATTTCTTTGTCTTTGCGACGGCTCTTGCTGCTACGCGACTGGCTGGCGCCCACAAGCGTGCCGCGGCCGCGGAACGTGGCGACGCGGATCGTCTTGCGGCCCGGGATCGCTAGGGCCGTGTAGTCGAGGTCCTTGTTCATCTTCTCAAGGAACTTGTCGACCCCCTTGGGGGCGAAGAACTCGTCCGGCAGGAGCGGGTTGCGTGTCATGAAGGCGGACCGCATCGGGCCGTCGCCTTCGTCCTTGGCGGTCATCATCGCGGTCATCGCCCGGTAGTTGGCCAGGTTTTGCCGCGTCTGCCCCTCGGCGTCGATCGCGAGCGCCTGGGGCTTTACGCTTTTGACCGTCAGCAGGTCGCGCGAGGCGATCGTGTCGTCGACCGACGGGTAGTCGCCCACCAGCACGGCCCACTCGCGGCGTTCGTCACCCGAGCGATAACGCATCTTCACGGGGGCGCCGTAGCGATCAACGCCACGGCCGACCGGCTCGTCGCCGGCCAGGTCGAAGTTCATCTCATGGACATAGGCGGGCAGGCGGAGCGTCTGGGTCAGCTCGGCGCAGAGCTGGCGGGCCTGCGCCTCGGCGCCTTCGCCGGAGAAGGTCGTCGCCAGGATCAGCCACGGGCCCGATTCCTCCGTCAGCTTGTAGCGAAGCGGCTCCTGGGCCGACGCCTGCCGCACCGGGGCGGCCGCGGGCTCGGCCTGAGGCTTCGAGCGGAACGGGTTCCAGAACTGAGCGCCCGCCGGCGTGGCGAGAGCGACAGCCATCAGGAGGGCGAGTGATCGGGCGAGGGCCATGGGCGGACTCCGTTCCGCGGGGAGGTCGGGGGCTCGAACGAGGAGCGGCCGGACCGTAGCAGGGGCTCGCGGGGCGGGCCAGAGAGAATTGCCACCGGCTTGGGACTTCGCCTCAAGCCCCCCATGCCGGCGGACCGACGGCTCCTCGCCACGCGGGGGGCCTGGCACGCCGAAGCTCCCCGTCGCGCCGCAGCGGGGTAAGATGGTCAAGTCGGGGATTTTGCCAAGATCGGCCCCACCCCGGCGAATCGCTCCAACCCCTACAAGCCGTCCGCGGCGTCCTGAGGGCGTCGCGGTCAGTTCTCCCTCAAATAACGATCTCTGCCATGAGCCCTCGATTCTCGCTACCGGTTTGGTTGTTGGTCGCGGCCCTGTCGCTCGCCCCGACGCGGGCGTGGTCCCAGGAAGAGGGGGGCGCCACCACGGCCCCCACCGCCAATGAAGCCACGGAGACGTCGGACGACAAAGCGACCGACGACGACCGCTCCAAAGAACCAGACACGGACAAAACGAAGGCGGAAGAAGCCGAGAAGGAACTGAGCCCCGCCCAGAAACGCGCCGCCGACCGCGCCAAGCGGCGGGCCGAGGAAGCCGAGAAGGTCCGTTACGCCTGGTTCAAGCTCGACGGCGCCTTGCCCGAGTCGCCCGGCGCCGCGGGGCCGTTCGGCGACCTGTCGGTCGATCTCCGCAAGCAGATCGCCCGCATCGACGCGGCCGCTGCAGACGACAAGATCCAGGGCCTCGTCCTGCGGATCGACAGCCCCACGCTTGGCAGCGGCCAACGCAACGAGGTGCGGCAGGCGATCGCCCGGTTCCGCGCTAAGGGCAAGCATGCGGTCGCGGTGCTCGAGGCGGCCGAGGCCGCTGGCTATCTGGTCGCCTGCGCGTGCGACGAGATCGTCATGCCCGAGTCGGGCTTTCTGCTGCTGCCGGGCGTCCGGGCCGAGCCGATGTTCTACAAGGGCCTCTTGGCGAAGGCCGGCGTGAAGGCGGACTTCATCCATGTCGGCGACGCCAAGGGCGCCGCCGAGCCTTACACCCGCCGCGAGTGGAGCGAGCCGGTCAAGGCGAACATCACGTCGCTCATCGACGATATGTACGAGCAGATGGTCGACACCATCGCGATGGACCGCCCGATGAAGCGTGGCGCCGTTGTCGCGGCGATCGACCGCGGGCTGCTGACCGCAACGCAGGCGCTCGAGGCGGGTCTCGTCGATCGCCTCGCCTACGAAGGCGACCTCCGCGACGCCCTCAAGAAGCGGCATGACACCGACACGCTCGCCTTCGTCGAGAACTACGGCAAACAGAAGGTCGACACCGACTTCAGCGGCCCGGCCGGTTTCTTCAAGCTGATGGGGATGATCGCCTCGGGCGGAAAGAAATCGTCCGGCCGGGGAGACAAGATCGCCGTCGTCTACGCCGTCGGTCCGATCGCCACCGGCGAGAGCAAGGGCGACCTGTTCGGCAGCGCCAACTCGATCGGCTCGACGACGATGATCAAGGCGCTCCGCGACGCGGCCGACGATGACCGTGTCAAGGCGATCGTCCTGCGGGTCGATAGCCCCGGCGGATCGGCGGTCGCCAGCGACCTGATCTGGAGCCAGATCCAACGGATCGAGAAGCCGGTCGTCGCCAGCATGGGGAACGTCGCCGCGAGCGGCGGCTACTACATCTCGATGGGCTGTGACCATGTGTTTGCCGAGCCGGCGACGGTGACCGGTTCGATCGGCGTCGTCGGCGGCAAGATGGCGGTCGGCGGACTCCTCGAAAAGCTCGGCGTGACGACCGACCTGATCGCCCGCGGCAAGAACAGCGGCCTGTTCAGCGTGAACGAGAAGTTCACCGAGTCGGAGCGTGACGTGCTGCAGTCGCTGATGGACGACACCTACGAGCAGTTCACGGCCAAGGCGGCCAAGGGCCGCGGCCTGTCGCAAGACCGCATCAAGGAGCTCGGCGGCGGCCGTGTCTACACGGGCCGCCAGGCCGAGCGGCTCGAGCTCATCGACGAATTGGGCGACCTCCGTTCGGCGGTCTCCAAAGCGAAGTCGCTCGCCGGCCTCGCCGAGGACGACGAGGTGACGATCGACACCTACCCCGAGGCGGAAGACTTCTTCGAGTCGCTCTTCGGCGACAACGACGAACAACGCGAAGTCCGCGTGCGCCTCGACCTCGGGGGCGTGCTCCCCGAGCTCGAAGAAGCGGTGCGCCGCACCGGCTGGGTGCGTCAGCTGTTTGCGAAGGAGCCGATCGGGCTTGTGATGCCTTACGACCTGCGGATCGAGTAGAATCGGGGGAGCGGTTAAAGCCTCAGGAGGATAACGCGATGAATTTGACGATCCAGATTCCTGATCTTGAGATGGATAGATTGA
This sequence comes from Botrimarina colliarenosi, assembly GCF_007859955.1. Taxonomy (GTDB): domain Bacteria; phylum Planctomycetota; class Planctomycetia; order Pirellulales; family Lacipirellulaceae; genus Botrimarina; species Botrimarina colliarenosi. Next base: position 11,931 of record NZ_SJPR01000003.1, on the reverse strand, counting down.
CCTTAGTCGCTAAGGAATATGGTTACGATGACGTCCGCGAGTACATCAAGGACTGTGTCGTCGGGCTGATCCATGCTGATACGGACGAGTCGGCTAGCCTCACCGACGAGGAGCTCCGCGAAAGCGCCGCTCGCTGTGATGAGGGAATGGCAGACGTTCTTGCTGGTCGAGTCATGTCCGTCGAGCAAGCCCGTCAACGATTGCATGCCCGCCTGGGAAGGCTGCGGGCATGATTCGGTATCGCATCGAGATCTCTGACCGAGCGATGAAAGATATCGAAGACTACGTCGGCTATATCCAAAGGCAGTCAGGGTCGATCGAGATCGGACTACGCTGGGGCGAATCGGTGCTTAAGGCAATCGAAGCCCTCCAGACGACGCCGACAAAGTTTCAGATTGCCGCCGAACAAGTCTATTGCGACTATGAGGTTCGTCGGGTCCTCATCGGGAAGTACCTCGCGCTCTACCATGTCGATGAGACCGCCCTCATCGTGAAGGTCCTCAGCTTCCGCCACGGCGCGAGGCTTCCGCAGCCCGAGGACCTGCCCAACGAACCTCCCAATTGATTAACCGCTATCGCGAAAAATAGATAAACCATCGCACCACGCTTCTACTGCTAGGAGTCGGCTATGGGGGACCCACCGTTCGTTCAAGCGATCAGCCTCTTCCTCGGCATCTTGATCCTCGCGGCAGTGGCGATCGCCTACGTCTACAGCATCGTCTGGGCGTACCGAGATGCGTTGGCCCGGCAGAAACCCGCTCTTCTCGTCGCCTTAGTCGTGGCGTTGCTTCCGAGTTGGCCCCTGGGGCTGATCCTCTGGTGCCTCTTCCGGCCGCCGCACCAGGGCCTTATCCGGCCAAGGCCTCGGTATCAGACCGAGTGACCACCGGACCCGGTGAGCCGCCGCGGTGGCTCCGGCTGGTTGACGCGGGGTCGTCGGGGGTCGAAACTACCAGGCTGGTTTTCGCCCTCCCCCGCCCGCTGTTTTGAGAGAGTCCCCCGTGCCCGGCACTTGCGTTATTGGTCTGCAATGGGGTGACGAGGCGAAGGGGAAGCTGGTCGACCTGCTCACCCCCCGGCACGACTTCGTCGTCCGCTATCAGGGGGGCGCCAACGCCGGCCACACCGTCGTCGTCGGCGGCGAGGTCTACAAGCTGTCGCTCCTCCCCAGCGGCGTGCTCACCGAGGGGGTGACGAGCGTCATCACCGGCGGCGTCGTCATCAACCCCGCCAAGGCGATCGAAGAGCTCGATGAGCTCGCCGGCCGCGACGTGCGGGGCCTTGAGAAGAACCTCAAGATCAGCGACCGCGCCCACGTCATCATGCCGTGGCACTTCGCCGAGGACCGCGCGCTCGACGCCAACACGACCGACGGCGAGAACATCGGCACCACGCAGCGCGGCATCGGCCCCTGCTACCGCGACAAGGTCGCCCGCTCGCACGCAATCCGCATCGGCGACCTCTACCGCGACGAGCTCCGCCAGCACATCGAACACATCGTCGCGGCGAAGACGCCCGTCATCGCGGCCATGTCGGGCGGCGCGTCGCCGGAGCTCGATCCGCAGGCGATCTACGACGAGTACAAGGCGTACGCCGAGCGGCTGCGGCCACACGTGTGCGACACCAACGAACTGTTGCTCACCGCGGCCGAGGCGGGCAAGCGGATCCTCTTCGAGGGCGCGCAAGGCGCGCTGCTCGACGTGGACCACGGCACCTTCCCGTTCGTCACCAGCAGCAACTCCAGCGGCGTCGGCATCTCGAACGGCTCGGGCCTGCCGGCTCGCTACATCAACCACACCCTCGGCGTCGTGAAGGCGTACTCGACGCGCGTCGGCGGCGGGCCCTTCCCCACCGAGCAAGACAACGCCGACGGCCAGAAGCTGCGTGACCAAGGCAACGAGTACGGCACCGTCACCAAGCGCCCCCGACGCTGCGGCTGGCTCGACGCGGTGGCGGTCCGCTACACGGCCCGCCTCGGCGGCGTCGACGCCATCGCCGTCATGCTGCTCGACGTGCTCAGCGGTTTCGAAGAGTTGAAGATCTGCAACGCCTACGAGCTCGACGGCAAGACGACGCAGGTCTTCCCGAGCCACGTCGATGACATCCGTCGGGTGAAGCCGGTCTACGAATCGCTCCCCGGCTGGAGCGAGGACCTGACCGGCGTCCGCTCGATGGACGACCTGCCCGCCAACGCCTTGGCTTATCTGGAACGCGTCAGCGAATTGGTCGGCCGACCCGTGTCGATCGTTTCGGTCGGACCGGGACGCGAACAGACGATCCTGGCCGGCAAGCCGGAGCTGTTGGCGACGGGGGCGTAGGGAACCCTCACAAGAGAACCAACACCTGTGGGAGGCGTCTCCAGACGCCGATTTCGCGCTGCAATCCGAAACGGACTGGATACCGCAATCGGCGTCTGGAGACGCCTCCCACAATCGATCGTTTCTCCCGCCCGATGTCCGCCGAAACCGCCGCCGATCTGCCCGAGCCGCTTGCGGACGTGCCGGCGGAGCGCTGGCCACGGCACATCGCCATCATCATGGATGGCAACGGCCGCTGGGCCGAGCGGCAGGGCCTGGCGCGGGTCGCCGGCCACGACCGGGGGGGCCACGTCGTGCGGGCGATCACCCGCGAGTGCGCCCGCCTCGCCCCGATCGAGCACCTGACGCTCTACTGCCTGTCGAGCGAGAACTGGAAGCGTCCCGCCGAAGAGCTGGCGTTCCTCATGCAGCTGCTCGAGGCGTACCTCGTCAACGAGCGGCCCATCATGATGGAGGACAACGTCCGCGTCCGCATGATCGGCCGTCGCGAGGGGATCCCCGACCGCGTGCTGGACGAGCTCGACAAAACGGTCTCGATGAGCGCCGGCAACGACGGATTACAACTCAATCTGGCGATCAATTACGGCGGCCGCGGCGAGCTCGTCGATTCTGCCCGGTCGCTCGCCTACCAAGTCATGGCGGGGCAGATCGACCCGGCCGACATCGACGAGCAAGCGATCGGCAAGCACCTCTACACCGAGGGGCGGCCCGACCCCGACCTCTTGATCCGCACCGCGGGCGAGATGCGGATCAGCAACTTTCTCCTCTGGCAGATTAGCTACGCTGAGATCTGGGTAACCGACCGAGCGTGGCCCGAGTTTGACGAAGCGACGCTCCACGAAGCGATCCTTGACTATGCTGGTCGAGAACGACGCTTCGGCGGGCTCAACCGCTAAGTCGCCGCGGCTTGCCCTCCCACCCCCCACCGCAATACGCCCTGTGCTTGTCTGGCGACTCATCCTCGGCGTGCTGCTGGTCGCGCTGTTGGCGGGCCTCGCATGGGCCGACTTCGGTTCGGCGCGGCCCGGGCTGATGATGTCGCCACTGGCGATCGCCGGGGCGTTCCTCTCGGCAGGTGAGTTGGTTCGACTCTTCGAGAACAACCACCAAACACCGGCGCCGTCGCGCTACCTGGTGGTCCCGGGCGCGGTGGCCACGGTGTTGGCGAGCCTCGCGCCGTCGTTCTGGCCGTTCGGCGAGATGCCCGGCGCGGCGCTCACCGGCCGCGTCGGCTGGGTCGCGATCGGGCTAGCGGCGTCATGCTTTGTCGTCTTCTGCGCCGAGATGCGCCGCTACCGCGAGCCGGGGTCGGCGACCACCCGTCTGGCGCTCGCCATCTTTGGCATCGCCTACGCCGGCGGGCTGATGGGTTTCGTCGCCCAGCTCCGTCTGCTCGCCGGGGGGCCGTGGGGACAAGACGGCCGGTGGGGGATGCTCGCGCTGCTGTCGCTGATCGTCGTCGTGAAGTCGAACGACATCGGCGCCTACTTCACCGGCCGGATGTGGGGCCGGACCAAGTTGGCGCCGGTGCTCAGCCCCGGCAAGACGTGGGAGGGCGCCGCCGGTGGTTTCGCCCTCTCGACGGTGGCGACGATGGCGACGCTCGGCCCGCTGGCGGACCTCCTGGGGTGCGACAGCCACCGCACGCCGGCCGCTTGGCTCGGCGGGTGTCTGTCGTACGCGGCGCTCGTCGGCGCGGCGGGGGTCGCGGGGGACTTGGCGGTTTCGCTCCTCAAACGCGACGCCCAGCTGAAGAACTCGAGCACTTGGATGCCCGGCTTTGGGGGGGTGCTCGATCTGCTCGACTCGATCCTGTTCGCCGCCCCGGTGGCGTTCCTGATGTGGATAACCCGCTGCGTGGGCCCCTAATCAAGGGGGTTCGGGCGCCCTGCCGCCGGCAATTCCGGCATAAACGGCGACGGCGCCAACCTTTGCGACGCCCGGTCCGCCCTCCGCTGGGCAGTAACCCGGCGTGTTGGGTATAGTTACAGCGGCTCGGCAGGCCGTACGCCGCATGGTTCGGCGACCTCCTCCCCAGCCGTTTTCACCGGATGGCCATACTCGCCGGATGATCGAAGCGACAATCCCCGTTGGCGGCCCGGAAGAGACCGTCCTCTTGTTCGGCGTAGGTGACGAGCACCTCAAAAAGGTCCGCCAACGCATCCCCGCAAAGATCGCCACCCGCAACGGGCGGGTCCATCTGTCGGGCGACGAGCAGGCCGTTATGCATGCGACCGCCATCTTCGAGCGGCTGAAGGCCGCGGTCAGCCGCCAGGGCGCGCTCACCACCGAACAAGTCGATCAGATTCTCGCCGAGGTGACGGGCGAACGCCCCGCGACTCGCGGCGTCGAGGTGGTCATCCAGCAGCCGGGCGTGACAATTCGGCCCCGTACCGAGGGGCAGATCAACTACCTGCGGGCGATCCGAGAGCACGACTGTGTCTTCTGTGTCGGACCCGCGGGAACCGGCAAGACCTACCTGGCGGTCGCCGCCGCGGTTGAGGCGCTCCGCAACAAGCAGATCCGCAAGATCGTGCTCGTGCGGCCCGCCGTCGAGGCGGGAGAAAGCCTCGGTTTCCTCCCCGGCGACCTCCAAGCGAAGATCCACCCCTACCTCCGCCCGCTGCTCGACGCGCTGGGCGAGATGATGGATTACGACCAGCTCAAGCGCTACACCAGCGAGGACATCATCGAGGTGGCGCCGCTCGCTTACATGCGGGGCCGGACGCTCAACAACGCGTTCATTATCATGGACGAGGGGCAGAACACCACCATCCCGCAGATGAAGATGTTCCTGACCCGGATGGGAGCGAGCTCCAAGGTGGTCGTGACCGGCGACGCCACGCAGGTCGACCTGCCGCCCCACACCCAGAGTGGCCTCGCCGATGCGGTGAAGCGGCTGGAGGGCATCGAGGAGATCGCCTGCGTTCAACTGGACGACCGAGACATCGTGCGTCACCGCTTGGTGAGCCTCATCGTCAACGCCTACGAGAAGGGGGAGAAGCGATAACGCGGCGGCGTGACGCCGGGCGGCCCCAAGAGCCGCCGCCGTCGCTCGCAATGGTTTCGCCCGACCGATGGCCAGCCCCCCGTCAAAGCGCACTCGCAGCCAACGCGTTGCGACCGTCGAACTGCCCCCGGGCAGGTTCTCGACGCTGCTCGGGCAGCTGCGCCGTGGCGTGGTGGTGCTCCGCCTGGCGATCGCTGCGCTCGCCGCGGCGTTGTTGATGGTGATGATGCAAGGGTGGCAGCCGCCGCGCGACTTCGCCCCCACGCAGATCCCGTCGCGTGACCTGACCGCCCGCGTCGAGTTCAAGCAACCCGACGAGCGCGCCACGCGCGAGGCCCGCAGCCGGGCCCGCCGCTTCGCCGAGGCGGTCTACGACAACGACCCCGCGCCGTTGACCCAGCTCGTGGCCCAGGTGCGCAACGAAGTGCTCCAGCTGGCCGCGGCGGAGTCGCTCGAGACGGTCGACATGGCGGTCTGGTCGCCGTACCTGCCCACGCTCGCCGAGGGGACGCCCGAACCGACCGACGAAGAGAAGCGGACCGAGTTCGAACGGTTCCGCACCGCCCTGGCCACCGAAGAGTCCCGCGACTTGTTCGGCGCCGCGCTCGAGAAAGCGATCGGGCCGATCGCCGACCGTGGCATCCTTGAACAGCAGCCGGTGGACGCCAACGCCGAGCAGATCCTCGTCCAAAGAGCGGGCGCCGAGGGGGTGCAGCGCGACCTCGCGGTGCGCGACGCCCTCATCGACAACGTCCGCAACGACCTCGACCAATCGCTCCGCCGGCTGATGCCGACGCTTGACGTGGCGCGACACGTCTTCGCCCGCTTGCGGCTCGACCTGCCGGTCACGCTGAAGATCAACGAGAACGCCACCCGCGTGCAGTCCGACCGCAAAGCGGAAGAGGTCGCCGACGTGTTCCGCGTCTATCAGCCGGGCGACCGCTTGGCCGAAGCGGGCGAGCCGCTCACCGACGCCCGCGTCGCGCTGCTCGAACTTGACTACCAGCAGATGCTGAGCGACCTCTCGACGGGGGAACGGATCCGCCGGGCGATCTCGGTCTTCTGGGTCTACGCGGCGATGCTCGCCCTGTGTGGCCTCGGCCTCTACCGGACCGATCGTGAGGCGGTCGCCGAACTGTCGCGCTACGCCACGCTGTTGATCGCCTTTCTGCTCGCCTGCGCCGGGATGCTCGGAACGCTGTTGGCGGCGGGTTCGGCTTGGCGACTCGAGATGATCCCGCTGCTGCTGCTTGGGATGACCATCGCGGTCGCGTACCGGCACCAGTCGGCGTTGCTCGTCACTGCGACCGCGGGTCTGGTCGCGGCGATCGGGCTTGGCTGGTCCGTCGGCGAGACCATCGTCGCGGTGGCGCCGGCCGCGGCTTCGATCGCGTTGCTCGACTCGGTGCGGCACCGCAGCAAACTACTGGTCGTCGGCTTCTGGGCCGGTGTCGTGGCGATCATCACGACGCTCGCCGTCGGCTCCATCGAGAGCCAGCCGCTGTGGCCCACGCTCAAGCTGGCCGTGGCGACCGGGCTGTGGCCGGTGATCGCCGGTTCGTTGCTGACGGTCTCGCTGCCGTTGGTTGAGAGGATCTTCAACGTCCAGACCGACCTGTCGCTGATCGAGTTGGGCGACCCCGCCCACCCGCTCCTGCAAGAGCTCGTCCGCCGCGCGCCGGGCACCTATAACCACTCGATCACGGTCGCCTCGATCGCCGAAGCGGCCGCCGAGTCGATCGGGGCCCGCGGCCTGTTGGTGCGCGTGGGGGCCTACTTCCACGACATCGGCAAGATGCTGAAGCCGGGGTACTTCATCGAGAACCAGAGCCGAGGCGTTAATCAACACGACACCCTCGTGCCGGCGATGAGCACGCTGGTGATCATCGCCCACGTCAAAGACGGCTCCGACTTGGCTCGCCAAAACAAGCTGCCGCAGTGCATCATCGATTTCATCGAACAGCACCACGGCACGACGCTCGTCGAGTACTTCTACCGCCAAGCGCAGAAGAAGAGCCTCGATCAGGACGACGACGCCAAGGTCGACGAGAGCCGTTTCCGCTACCCCGGCCCGAAGCCGCAGACCAAGGAGGCCGCCGTTCTGATGATGGCCGACGCGGTCGAGAGCGCCAGCCGCGCGCTGGTCGAACCGACCCCTTCGCGGATCGAGAACCTCGTCGAGGAACTGACCCGCAAGCGGCTCGACGACGGCCAGTTCGACGAGTGCGGCGTCACGCTTCAAGAGCTTCACACCATCGGCGAAAGCTTGATAAAGTCGCTAACCGCAGTGTACCACGGACGCGTCAAATACCCCGATCAGGAGACCGCTTAGAAAGGCAGGTTGTCTGGACAGGCCGTCACGGCCCTCCAAAACTGACGCCCTCACCCCCCCGATGAACATCGAAATTGCGAATCAGCAGTCGGCCCTCGCGGTCGACGAGGATCGAATACGCCGGGTCGCCACGGCCATCCTGGGCGACGCCGGCTATCACGAGGGGGACCTCAGCGTCGCCGTCGTCGATGACCCGACGATCCACGAACTGAACGTCCGGCACCTGGCCCACGATTACCCGACCGACGTGCTCAGCTTCGCCCTGACGGACGAGCCGCCGCGGCTGGAAGGCGAGGTGATCGTCAGCGCCGACACCGCGATCGAGAACGCCGCCGACTACGGCTGGCCGCCCGAGAACGAGTTGTTGCTCTACGTCGTCCACGGCGTTCTGCACCTGGCCGGCCACCGCGACAAGGCGGACGACGAGGTCGCCGCGATGCGGGCCGCCGAAACGCAGTACCTGCGTCTGGCGGGCGTCGAACCTCCCGCCACGCCGACGACCGCCGCCCCGGAGGTGGCGCCCCGGTGAGCCAATCGACCCTCTTCTGGACCGCCGCCGCATCGCTCGTCGCGACCAGCCTGACCGCGATCAGCTCCCGCGCGCTGCGTGAGTTCTCCCGCACCGACCTCCAAGAGATCTGCCGTCGGCGCGACCGGCTCGACCGCTTCGGCGAGATCCTCCGGCAGCACGAGACAACCGCCCTCGGGATCGACCTTCTCGGGGCGTTCGCGGTGGCGTTGTTCGCCATCGCGACGTTCGCCTGGACGCTGGGGCGTTACGACCAGGAACTGGCGCTGTTCGCCGTCGCCGCGGTGGTGGGGCTGACGCTCGCGATGCTCCGTGTCGCGGCGGCGTGGGCGTTCAGCCGCGTCTTCGCCGAGCCGTTTCTGTTTCACACCTGGCCCGTGTGGCGAGCGATGGGATCGCTCTCGGCCCCGCTGCGCGCCGCGGTCCGACTGCTCGACGCCATCCTCCACCGCCTCGCCGGCCGCGACCCGTCGGTCCCCGACGAGGAGACCATCGGCGAAGAGATCCGCACCATCGTCACCGAGGGGCACCGCGAGGGACTCCTCGAAGAGGACGCCCGCGAGATGATCGAAGGGGTGATCGAACTCGGCGACGCCGACGTCTCGGAGATCATGACCCCCCGCACCGAGATGCACATGGTGCACGTCGATCAGACTTGGGACGGTTTGCTCGCCGACGTCATCCGCATGGGACACACCCGGATCCCCGCCTACGAAGACTCGCGCGACGACATCGTGGGCGTGATCTACGTCAAGGACCTGATCCCCGAGCTGGCGAAAGACGACCCGGCCAATCGCCGGACGGTCCGCGAGCTCGTCCGCAAACCGCTCTTCGTCCCCCAGACCAAGGCGGTCGACGACCTGCTCGAGATGTTCCAGCAGGAAAGGACCCACATCGCGCTGGTGCTCGACGAGTATGGCGGCGTGGCGGGCCTCGTGACCATCGAGGACGTCCTTGAAGAGATTGTCGGCGAGATCGTCGACGAGTACGACGACGAGGTCGAGGACGAGATCCGCTCGGTCGGCGACGGGGTCTGCGAGGCGATCGGCCGGACGCACGTCGACGAGATCAACTCGCGTCTCGGGCTCGAGCTGCCCGAAGACGGCGACTTCGACACGATCGGCGGCTTTGTCTTCTCGCAATTGGGCCGCGTCCCCAGGCAGGGGGAAGAGGTCGTGCACAACGGTTCGGTCCGGGTCACCGTGTTGGAAGTCAGCGAGCGCCGCGTGGAACGGGTCCTCGTCGAGCGGATCGAAACCGCCACGGCCGAGAGCGCCTGAGGTGAAGGGCCGCGTTGGACGCCGGTTGGGCTGAGAGCCGATCCGGGGCCGACGCCCCCCACGGACTCAGGCCTCGAACCAGCCGCCCCGCCCCGCCATGCTCTTCGCTTACTACAGCGACCACGTCGCGTTGCCGCTGCCGGAGAAGCACGCCTTCCCACGGAACAAGTACGCGCTGACGCGGCAGCGGGTCACGGCGTTCGCTGCGGAGCTGTCGATCGAACTCCGCCCCGCGCCGCCGGCCACCGACGCCGAATTGCTCCGGGTCCACACCGCCGAGTACGTCCGCCGCGTCCGTTCGGGAACGCTGACCGAAGTCGAGCAGCGTGAGATCGGCTTTCCTTGGTCGGAAGGGTTTGTGCAACGGTCGCTCCATTCCAACGGGGCGACGCTTGCGGCGGGGCGGGCCGTGTTCGCCGAGCGCGACGCCGGCCGCGACGCGTGGGGCTGCCACCTCGCGGGGGGGACGCACCACGCCTTCCCCGACCGGGGGCAAGGGTTCTGTGTCTTCAACGACATGGCGGTCGCGGTTCGCAACCTCCGCGCCGAGGGCCGCTTCGAGCGCGCCCTCGTGCTCGACCTCGACGTCCACCAAGGGAACGGCACCGCCGCGATCTTCGCCGACGACCCGATGACGTTCACGGTGAGCCTCCACGGCGGCAAGAACTACCCCCGCCTGAAAGAAACGAGCGACCTCGACGTCCCCCTGCCGGACGCCTGCGAGGATGCGGAGTACCTGGGGCGTCTCGACGAGACTCTCGCCGAGACGTGGCGGCGGTTCGACCCCCAGGCGGTTTTCTACATCGCCGGCGCCGACCCCTACGAGCACGACCGCTACGGCCGCATGAAGCTCACGATGGCCGGCCTCCGAGAGCGTGACGAACGAGTCGCCGCCGCGTGCCGTGAGCGCGGCCTGCCGGTGGTCGCCGCGATGGGGGGTGGCTACGCCCGAGACGTCGACGCCGTCGCAGCGATCTACGCAACGACCGTCGAGGTGCTGGCGCGTTACGCGCCGCCAAGTGGTGCAAGGGTTTGCGACTAAAAATGAAGGTTAGCTTATTGCGTAACTACTAGGCTCTGTCTGAGAACTGATCTTGCGGTGTAGGGTAGCGATATCGCAAGCTGAGGTCGTACGTTTCGGTTCGACCATGGAGGGCTTAGCGATGGTGCGAGATCGATTGAGCGACGACGCGTGGGAGCAGATCGCGGACGTATTCCCTCCGCCGGCGGCGGTGGGCCGGAAGCGGAAGGACCCGCGCGACGTGGTGGACGGCATCCTCTACGTGCTCCGCACGGGCTGCCCGTGGCGGGACCTGCACGAGGAGTTCGGCCCGTGGCAGTCGGTCTACCACCACTTCAACAAGTGGGCCAGCGACGGCACACTCGATGAGGCGCTCGGTCGATTGGTAGCGGCGCACGTCGAAGTTGGTGAGATCGATGAAGACCTGTGGTGCGTCGATGGCCCGCACGTCCGCGCGGCGCGGTGCGCGGCGGGTGGCGGCAAAAAGGGGACCCCCAAGAGCCAGCTGAGCATGCGTTAGGCCGCTCTCGCGGCGGCTTCTCAACAAAGTTCCACCTCGTGTGCGATCGCCACGGCCACCCGCTGGGCGTGCGGCTCTCGCCGGGGCAGACGCACGAATCGCAAGAGCTTGAAGCGCTCTTAGAAGGGATCGACTGCGAGGATCACGATGGCGAACCCTTGGCTTATCCGGCGAGGTTGGCGGGAGACAAGGCGTACCGAGCCGACTGGATCGACGATTGGCTCTTGGAGAATGAGATCGAGCCGGTGATCCCCTCGAAGGCCAACGAAGACCGCGACGCGCGGCCCGTTGAGTTCGACCGTGAAGCCTACCGTGAACGCAACATTGTCGAGCGACTGATTGGCTGGCTCAAGGAGAGCCGTCGCGTTCTCACCCGCTTCGAGAAGACGGCCGTTAACTTCCTCGCCATGGTTAAATGGGCCTGTCTCAAACGCTACCTACGATTGATGACAGAATCGGGATTCTCAGACTGAGCCTAGCCAATTAGCCAATACTCGGTGATTTGCACGCGTTATAGAACGTGCCGGTGTAGGCTACACCGGGGGTACCTAGGAGGGAAATCTGCTTGGATAATTCACGGACAAGAATCAGTAAGCCGCTGCTCGCCTCGGGGGTGACCAGCATTGATTTTCTGTACCACCCGTTATGAAGGTACGGGTTGGGTAAGGTCGCTGCCCTGCTGGAGCGGAGGAGTCGCTTGAGGCGTAGCCGAAAGCGACTCCGGAGCGGGAGCGGGGCAGCGGTCCGCGAACTCGACCGGGGTGACGTACACCAGCGATCTGTGCGGCCGGTAGTGGTTGTACAACCCAACGAGACAAGACCCACAGCACCGATTGTCGTGAGGTGCATTACCGCTGGCATCCTTGGTTCGGCCAGCGAGTCGCGGTCGTGCAGGACTACGTCCGGGGCGGCCGACGGGTG
>NZ_SJPR01000002.1:48352-895395 GCF_007859955.1 Botrimarina colliarenosi | reverse complement strand
AGCCTCCTGGGGGCCGGCAAGCCCAAGGCCCTGGCGGGCCTCCTCGATCAACTCGCCCAACTACTCACCGCCGCCCTCGACTGGCTCATCCGAACGATCAGCCAACAGAAATCAACGGACTGCTAGGCCAGCTATCGAAGCTGCGTCGGTCCGACACTTCTCGGCCATTTTTCGACCCGAACGTCAGCAATCGAACGAGGCGTCTCGCACGAACCGAAGGGGGGAAGACTAGGACCCGTCGGGCAACCATCAAAGCCGATCAGCGACTCGCTAATTGACTTCAGTTGTATCGCGCTACGTCTAGTTCACCGCCCTTCAGCGGCCGGTGATTCATCCGCGGTTCGCAGGCACTTCCGCCACACCGCTGCTAAACGATACCCGGCTTCGTCAGCTCGTAACGTCGCCACAACGCCCGCCGCTTTCAGGTACTCCTGCGACAACCTGATCGGAGGTAGCTGGGAAGCCTTTCCACCTGAGACCGCTCTTACCGGTGCTACAACCTCAGCGGTGTAGACAACCATTCTGACCACCTCCCGGCTCTCCGCTAGCCAGAGGAGCGGGTCCACCTCCTCGAACGAGATATCACCCAATTCGATGAGATCTTCGTCGGTTATGATCTCCGTCAATCGTCTATCCGTATCTCCCTCATCAAATCGAGGGCCCAGCAATCCATCCCAGAGGGCGTGCAGGTTCCGTCCATTGAGGAGTTTGATCTCATTGCCGCCACGATCACCATCGGGGAACGCTACGCTGGCGTAGAGGCTACCGGCATGACACGGCTGGTGAGCATCGCCAGTGAGGTGGGCTAACCAACAAGCGGCGATCGCCCGATCGGCAGCTGGCTGGCGGGAGTCGCTCATCACCCGTCGGCAAAGAGCTATCGCTTGTGCGATGTGCAGTTCTTGTGTCTGGAGATTGGCTTCGGCGGGGAGCGGGCCCGGCTGCGGGGGAACATTGATGTCGTCCCCGTAAGTCAGCGTTGCCGCCAGTTGGTAATGCCAAGTGGGGCGGTCGTACACCGGCTGACTCCTAGCGACGTCGGGCCAGTAGCCGGCTCAGCCCACCCGCCAGCGGGTCACGTCGCGGATTTTTGGGCGGCGGAGTGAAGTCCTCCGCGTAGCGCGGGTGCTCGGCGAGCAGTTTGACGAGCTTCACCTGATCGGCTTCTTCAAGCAGGTCATACGCGAGCGGGCTAATGAGGTGATGACCCCCTTCGCTCCAGGCTTGGGCGATCGAAGCGGTGAGCAAAAAGCCAACGGCGAATAGGCGGTGGGTCATGGCCCCATTATGTCCTACTCGCTCAGCGACGCCACCTTGCTCGGCGACGGTAGGACCACGGGGTAATCAGCCTCACTCAACCGGTGACCCATCCGTACTACCCGGATTGAACCGAGCCAAGTACTGAACCAGCGGAGGCACGTCTCTTCGCTACTCATAGTCCGTGGCTCCTTAGGCGACGACGGACGATCTTAGTGGGAATGGCAAAACGAGCCGACATCCTTGAGCGTTTCGGGAAGCGGGTCCGCGAGCTCCGCTCCGACGCCGGTTATTCCCAAGAGGGCTTCGCCGCCCATGCCGGGCTTGATCGCACCTACCAAGGTGGCGTCGAGCGGGGGCAACGAAACATCGCTCTGCGAAACGTCGAGAAGATCGCCAAAGGGCTCAAGATCAGCGTCGCAGAGCTGTTCGACGGGGTCTAGCGTCGCCGACCCGCCAATCCGCAGGTCCCCGACTTCGCCGACCATGTAGATCGCCCTTTTCTAAACCTACCCCTTCGTCGCCTGGGTCGCGTCGACATCGCAGTTGCTAGCGAGATACAGGACGCCGCGGTATGGCGGAGCCGATTTTGAACTCCAGTGCTCGACTTCGGCTTTTAAGCAGGCAGGCTTGAAATCCCGATAGCACCGTTTCGTGTTGTCGGTGGAAGCGGTTTTGACTCGCGCCAAGCCGGGGGCTCATATTTTGGTCTTCTTGGCGGCCCGCATCGCCCACCTCCGTTCTTTCGAAGCCTGTTAGGGTGGGAGTCGGAACGCTTCCGGAGCTTCTAAGCCCTCAGAATACTCTCCCCTGTCTCGGGGGCCTGACCCACGTTGGACAGGACAGTGGGTTGTCTGGATCGATCTCGGATGAGCTTCCAATCCCTGTTTGATCTAGTGGCGACTAAGGGCAGTCTGGCGGCAGCTTTACAGCAGCTCTATGGCAGCTACGCCATGGCATGCTCGTCCGAGGTTCTATCACCCTCGGTCCTCGCGAGTCCCCGATGTCTAAGATCATTCGTAGTGTCCAGGTCATAAAGCGACCAGGCAACAAGTCCCCCAACTGGTATCTGAGGTACTTCGAGTTCGACCCGATTACGGGCAAGCAGAGGGAGCGGTGGAAATCGACCCGGACCACCGTTCGTAAAAGAGCGGACGCCCTTCGGCGGGACCTGGAGCACGAGCTCAGCAGGGAGGATGCCTCTTCGTCCTCCACCAAATGGGCTGATTTCAAGCGAGAGTTCTTCGAGAAGCAGGGAGTTCGTAAGCCGGCGACGACCATCGCCTTCTACACGAACTGCTTACGGGTTTTCGAGCGGGTGGCGAAGCCAACCACGATTCAGGCAATCACCCCACCGGTCATCGAAGACTTTGCGGACGCCAGGCTGAAAGAGGGGGTCGCTCCTGCCACCGTCAATCGCGACTTACGGCACTTGAAGGCGGCCCTGCGATGGGGAGAGCGGCGAGGTCTGATCGAGAAGGCGCCCGACTTCCATGGTCTTTTTGTACGCGTGCCGAAGAAGTCCCCGGTGGTCATCCCGGAGTCCGACTTCCTCGCCATGGTGTCGGCCACCGAGAGTTCGCTAACCAAGCTCGAAAAACGTAGCGGCGGCTGGTGGCGAACGTTTCTCTACATCGCGTATTACCTTGGACTCCGCCGCGGCGAATTGTTAGCGCTGTCATGGCGGGACATCGATTTCGAGCGACCTGAGTTAAGGGTGATGGCGCCGAGTTCAAAGGGGCGGAAGGAACGGGTGCTACCCCTGTCTGCGTCGCTGGCCAACCTGCTTCGCGATTGGAAGTCTCGATGCGAAGGGGCGAAGAAGGCTGACCCGGTGCTCGCTTGGCCATACGACAGCATCCGGGGTCTTTACCACGACTGGGCCGTAATTCAGGACGCGGCCGGTATTCCGAAAGACCAGCGATACGTCCTCAAGAACCTACGATCGACCTGCGCCTCAGAGCTGATCGCCAAGCAAGTGGCGACAGCCGTCGTCAAGGACATCCTTGGCCACGCCACGGTAGTGACGACCGAGAACTACTACCTGAATACGGAACCCGCCCGCCGGGCAGTCGCCGACATCCGCCCAATCCGACTTACCCCAGGGGCAGAGTCAGCGGCGGGGCAGGGGGGCAAAGTCGCCCCCGCTGCCGAGGTCTCTGAGCAGGCCTCCGAGAAAAACATGTAGCACTTGATGTAGCACTCGGGACGACCCGTCGATGGTCAATTCGACGTAAGTCCTTTGATAGCAAGTGGCCGAGGCGGGACTCGAACCCGCACGCCCCTTACGGGACACCAGATTTTAAGTCTGGGGCGTCTGCCAATTCCGCCACTCGGCCAGGGCCTACAGCGTAACGACTTGCGTTGTCCCGGGCAGGGTTGGGTCGGCAAAACATTCGGCCGACGGTTCCCGGATCGTCCGCTTCCGCCGGCTTGTTGCCCGCGGCCACGCTCTGGGGTCGCAATGGTCGGAACCGATCCACCCGCAGGGCTTCGCGAACCGCCCAAGAAATCGGCCAATTCCGCGGTTCGCTCCGGCCCGATGGTTCCAAGAAGGCCCACATCGCCCTGCGCAAAATCGATAGCGGTTCTCGCAGCCTGCCTGTAGTCTGGAAGGGTTGGGAACCCGTCTTCTTGCGGGCCCGACTCCTCGAATTTGGGTTTTGGACCCTTCAACGACGTGGCAAGGCAGGCGGCATGGTGAGTGCAGGGGGAAATGGTTCGATGCGAATTGTCGCGCTTGTGGTGTTCGTGTTGTTTGGGGACGCCGCCTCGGCGCAGTTTGCGGCCCGGCCGACGATTACGGTCACCGGCCTAGGCGCCAAGGCGACCGAAAGCGATTATGTCCCCAATGTCGTGAAGAGCGAGAACGGGTTGGCGTCGTTCGAGGCGCTGAAGGCCCAGGCGGTCGCGGCGCGGACCTTCGCTTACTACAAGATGCAGACTGCCGGCACGATCGCCGACGGGACTTCGGACCAGGTCTATACCGGCAACGGCCAGCCGCCGCGGCAGATCCATTTGGACGCGGCCGCCGCGACCGAGGGGGAGATCCTTTGGGTCCGCGACAACATCGGCGCCCAGTCCGACGTGCTCCTTGCTTCGTTCTACGTCGCTGGCTCGATCCCCACCGGGCCGTTCGATTTTGAGAACCCTGGCTTCATCTCCGAGCCAGGTGACTCCGACCCAACCAACACCCAGAAGTGGGTTACGTTTCCTTACGCCAACGGGCAGTTCGGCGGGAACAATCCGGGGACGCCGTTAGGTTTCATCGGCACTCCGAGCAATCCGAACTGGCCCAACCGCGGAGCGATGTCGCAGAACGGCGGCGACTATCTGTCAGACAACTCGCTCAACTACCTCGACATCCTCAAGTACTACTACGGCGCCGACATCCAGGTCCGCACCGCCACCACCGCGGGGACCGGCGTCACCTTCGGCCGCAAGGTGCTGACGTCGTTCGACGACTACGGCAGCGGCCGGCCGTCGGACGGCACCATCACGGGCCACGAAGGCGTCTTCAATCGCTCGCCGACGTTCTCGTCGAGCACCACCGCGAACCTCGCCGGCTCGGACGCCGTCCGCGACAGCACCACGTCACAGAGCGGCTCGTCGTCACAGCGGATCGACATCGTCTACGACGAGGCGTCGGGCGAGGACTTCTTGTTGCGGCACGTCGCCGGCGCCCGCTACAGCGACTACGACGGCAGCAGCAACGTGGCCTCGCAGGTCGCCAACGTGCAGTTCGAGTCGATTGGCTCGGTCGGCTTCTGGCTCAAGACCGTCGACCCGGGGCTTGAGGTGTCGATCGCACTGGACGACCCCACGACCGGCGATCGTGGCGTCCGCCGCTCGGTGATCGCGGATGGCGAGTGGCACGAGTACAAGTGGCAGCTCGATATCGATACGCAGTGGGAGGCGTGGGCCGGTGGCGGCAACGGCCAGATCGATGGCGTCAACGTGTCGCTCGATTCGATCCAGCTGTTCGGTTCGTCGGACGCGACGGTCTACCTCGACACCGTCTTCTGGGACCCGACCGACACGTTCGACCAGCGTTCGGTCGGCGATTTCAATAGCGACGGCATGGTCGACGCGGCCGACTACACGGTGTGGCGAGATAATTTTCTCGCTTTTGGAACGGACAACGCAGCGAACGCGAACGGCGACACCATCGTCACCGAAGCCGACTACGACATCTGGGCGGCGAACTACGGCACAACGACGGGGGTGACGTCGCTCGCAGTTCCCGAGCCCGCGGCGGCCGTCATGGCGGCCCTGGCGATCGCGGCTTCGTTTCGACGTCGCCGGTAAGTCTTTATTGACGTCGCCCTACGGCGAGCGGCAAGGCGGTGAGGGCAATGACCGCGGCGGACGGCTCCGGAACCAGACGGGTCTGCAGCTCACGGAGGGTCGGTTGGAACGTCGGGTTCAGCACGTCGTTGTGCCAGACCTCGAAGTAACGGACGCCATCGTCGAAAGCCCGATCGAGTGAGCCAGATAGCCCGCCTTCACCATAGGCCTCGGGGCGGCTCGTCGCGCTGGCGACGAGTTGGACCGTCGAGAAAGTCGCGTCGGCTTGGTTCTGCAGCAACTCGTAAGCGCCCGGATAGACGTCGTCCGCGTTGTGCTCCGACCACCAAGCCGATAAGACGCCGAACCGCTCGCCGATCGGCCCGCTCGCTCGGTTCGTTCCATTGGCGTAGGCGACGACGCGTTGGGCGACCGCGTCGTCGCCGAGCACCGGGTGCACCTCAAGATCAAGCGGGGTTTCCGGGAAGGCCGCGTCGAAGGCGTCGATCACGCGCTCGATGGCGCCGGCGTGTAAGTCGACCGTGTAACCGACCTGATCCCAAGCCGCGACCGAGGCGGGCGTCGACGGGAGCGGCATCTCAAACCCGTTCGCCGAGCTATGGGTGATGTGCACAAGCGACAGCAAGTCGTTGCCGCTGTACCGCTCGCCCAGCTTCGCCACGAAGCCTTCCCAGCGATCGAGGTAGTTGGCGTCCCAGGGGAGGGGCAACTGCTCGGTGGTCCCGCCAAGTTGGGGAGGGAGTTCGTACTCGAAGAAGGCGGTCCCCTGGTCGGCCAGCCAACTCGGCGATTCCTTCCCGTTGATGACCCCCAGCGAGACCTTCAAACCGAGGTCGCCCGCCAGTTGGAATTGTCGGTCGAGCGCCGACCAGTCGTAGACGCCCGGCGCGGTCTCGATCTCGTTCCAGCCGATCCGGACCAGCACGCCTTCAACAAAGTCGAGGGCGCCATACGACGAGTCGACCGAGTCACGCGTCGCGGTGGTGGGGCCGGCGCTGACATAAATCCCGGTGGGTCCGCCGGCGACTGCGCCGGAGGACGACAACGCCAGGGCGCTAGCGATCAAGAGAGCGAAAATATTCGAACACATGCAATCGTCTTCGTTGTGGTGCAGTGGGGCGAATCGACACCCCTTGAACCCCGCACGCCCGGCGGAGTGTCGGACAAAACGGCGGGCGCGCCGCAGAAGCCAACCTCGTGGCAAACGCCGTCGAGACAAACGGTCGCACCGATTTGACGCGCCCCGCAGGCCCCTTCGGCGTACAATGGTGGTAGGAAAAGGCTGCTCCGCTGAACGGGGCTGGCGGCGCGGCGGCACGGAAGTCCGACGCAGAAAAGCTCCGAAGCTTCTCTTCTCACACGCGGCTGGGCGGCTCGCGCCGATCCCTCCGGAGGTGACTCACGGTGGGCGTCGCGGCAGGCTCGGCGAAGGAGCACCGGCCATGGTCCGTTCAATTCTTGTTGGGCTGGGGGGACGCGGCGTCCCCGGATCCTGCTACACCGAGTCCGCTACCGCGATGGCGGTCGATCTGGCGCAACGGCATAAGGCGTCGCTTACCGGCGTTACGGTCGCTAATCTGACGCAGCTCGCGCGAATCGGTCCCGTGCCCATTGGCGCCGGGGCTCTCGCCGCCGATTGGCGAGACCAACGGGTCGCTGAGATGCGGGACCATGTCGCCGCGGCGATCGTCGAGTTCGAGCGCGCCTGCGGATCGGTGCAGCTCCCCCACAAGGTGCTCCGCGAGGAACGACAGGAGCCGTTCGACTACTTAATCTCCCAGGCGCGGTACCACGACCTCACGGTGATCGGGCTCCGCGGACTGTTCGAGTACGGCGTGAACGGCGAGGCGCACTACGACCCGGCCGACACGCTGGTGCGGCTCGTCTCGGGGGGCGTACGGCCGATTATCGCGTCGGGGCCCGAGGCGCGGCCGGTCACCCGCGTAATGGTCGCCTACAGCGGGTCGCCCCAGTCGGCGAAGACGATGCGGCGCTTCGTGCAGATGCAGCTCTGGCCCAGAGCGGCGGTGCGGGTGGTCGCGTTCGGCGACGATCACGAGCGGCGGCAACGCCACCTCGTGCACGCGGCGGCGTACTTCGAGGCCCACGGCGTCGAGGCCGAGCGGGACTACCGCCCGACCGACCCGCGACGTGGCGTCCTCGAGGCGGCCCACGAATGGGGCGCCGACCTCATCGTGATGGGCAACAGCCACCGCACGCTCCTGGCGCGCAAGGTGCTGGGCGATACGCTCCTCGAGACGATTCGACACTCGGACGTGCCGTTGTTCTTGGCGCAGTAAGGAGAACCGCTATCGAACGTAGCGCTGCCCGAGGCGTGAACGTCATTGCGCCGCGATCGAGGCTTCCAGCACGTCGAGCGCCTCGTCGAGTTGGGGATCGGTGATGACGATCGGCGGCAGCAGGCGGATGCAATTGCTGTAGAGCCCGGCGCGGATGAGGATAAGTCCGCTAGCGACGGCGCGTTGGATGATGGCTAGCGTCTCGTCGGGGGCCGGCGTCTTCGCTCCGCGGTCGCGGACAAACTCGACCAGCCGCATCGGGCCGACGCCACGGACGTCGCCGACAAGCGGGAAGCGTTCTTTCCAGCTCTCGAGCCGCGTCCGCATCCGCTCGCCGACCTCATTGGCCCGCTGCTGGAATTCGGGGCTCTGGATCTGCTTGAGCGCTTCGATCGCCGCCCGGCAGGCCACGGGGCAGCCGCCGTAAGTGCCACCGACGCCCCCCTTGTGGGCCGAGTCCATGATTTCGGCTCGGCCGGTGACCGCCGCGATCGGCATGCCGGCGCCGAGCGACTTGGCCGTGACGATCAGGTCGGGGACGACGCCCGAGTGCTCGATCGAGTAGAGCTTGCCAGTGCGGCCCATGCCGGCCTGCACCTCGTCGGCGATAAAGACCATGCCATGCTCATCACAACGTTTGCGGAGGTGCTCGAGGAAGCGCTGCGGGATCGGCACGAAGCCCGCCTCGCCTTGAACCGGCTCGATGATCACCGCGGCGACCGCCGACGGATCGACCCGGGCGATCAAGGCGTTGTCGAACTCGGCGATGGTCCAATCGAGGAACGCCTCTTCGCTGAGGTCCGCGGGGCGTCGGTAGAGATTGGGCGTCGCGACGCGATAGACCTCGCTGCTAAAGGGCCCGAAGCCTTTCTTGAAGAGGCCGTACTTGCTGGTGAGCGACAGCGCCAACTGCGACCGGCCGTGGTAGGCGCCGTCGAAGCAGAGCACGGCCTGCCGCGCCGTGGCGTAGCGGGCCAGGTTGACGGCGTTTTCGACCGCCTCGCTGCCGGAATTGGCCAGCAAGGTCTTTTTGGCGAACTCACCCGGCGCCGCGACGTTGAGCATCTCGCAGAGCTCGACGTACGGCTCGTAGGTGGTCACCAGCGCGCAGCTATGGATGAGTTTGGCGGCCTGATCGCGGATCGCCGCGACGACGGCCTTCGGCGTGTGGCCGACGTTCAGCATGCCGATGCCGCCCGCCATGTCGATGAGCGTGTTGCCATCGACGTCCGTGACGAGCGCGCCATGGGCTTGGGCGATCGCGACGCCGGTCGAGTGGGCGAGCCCCGCGGGGGTGGCGGCGTGCCGTCGGGCGACGAGCGCCAGGCTTTTTGGGCCGGGGATCGGGGTGACGAGATGGATGGTTGTGTTCATATCAATTTCACGAGGACGACAAGAGCGTCGACACCTCAGGGGGCCGGAGGTCGGTACCTAGTGTCGTCGGCGCCTTTGCAGTTCGTTAGAGAACCTGGGTAATCGCTTGTTCGAAGAGGCCAAGCCCCTCGTCGAGCTGCGCCGTGGCGACGACGAGCGGCGGGATCCAGCGGACGACGTTGCCGTGCGTGCCGCAGGTGAGCAGCAAGAGGCCCGCTGCGGCGCACCGCTTGGCGACGCCGCCGGCCTGGGCCTTGCCCTCGGCGCCAGCGGCGAACTCGCAGCCGACCATCAGGCCGGGCCCGCGGACCTCGCGGAGCGCCGGGTGCTTGGCGGCGATCGCCTGCAACTTGCCGGTGAGGTAGGCGCCGAGCTCCGTGGCGTTCTTGGCCAGCTCTTCGCGCTCGATGACGTCGATCGTCGCGACGGCGGCCGCCTGGGCGATCGCCGACCCGCCGCCGTAGGTGCCGCCGTGCATGCCGGGGCCCATCTTCGCCATCAGGTCGCGCGGCGCGGCGATCGCCGACATCGGCAGGCCCGACGCGATCCCTTTCGCCACCGTCAGAATGTCGGGCGTCACGCCGGCGCGGGTGTGGTACCACCAGTCGCCGGTGCGGCCGAAGCCGCTCTGGATCTCATCGACGACTAGCAGCAGGCCGTGGCGGTCGCACAACTCACGCAAGCCTCGCAGGTAGGGCGTCGACGCCGGGACGTAGCCCCCCTCGCCGAGGACCGGCTCGAGCAGCACCGCGGCGGTCTCGCTCGGCGCCGACTGCGACGCCAGGACGTGCTCAAGCCGCGCCAGGCAGTAGGCGACGAGCCGCTCTTCGTCGTCGAAATGAACGCCCGAGTCGGCCAGGTTCAACGCGTAGGGAAACGGCGCGAAGAAAACGCCCGCCGGCAGCGGCTGATAACCGGCCCGGTAGACGGTCTTGCTGCTGGTTAGCGCCATCGTCATGGCCGTGCGGCCGTGGAAGCCCCCCTCCAGCGCGATGACGTTTGGCTTACCGGTCGCGATGCGGGCCAGTTTGACGGCGCCCTCGACCGCCTCGGCGCCCGAGTTGGCGAAGAAGAACGAGTCGATCCCCGTCGGCAGCTTCGGCCGCAACGCGTCGGAGAGTTCGAGGGCCGTCTCGGGCACCACGCAGTTCATCTGGCCGAAGAGCAGCCGCTCGGCCTGGCGTTTGATGGCCTCGACGACGGCCGGGTGGCAGTGGCCGGTGTTGGCGACGCCGATGCCGCTGGTGAAGTCGAGATACCGCTTGCCGCTCTTGGCGTAGAGGTAGACCCCTTCGCCGCGGACGATGACGTCATTGACGACCCGCGCCCAGGCGGGCGAGAGCGATGCGAGCGGGTCGGTGGCGGAGAGCGCGGTCATCAGGGGCAAAGTGAGAGGAGAAATAGAATGAGCTTTCTTACGCTTACTCGATCGTTCGCTTCAACAGCGGTTCGTAGGTATCGATCCGCCGGTCGCGCAGGAAGTGCAGCAGTTCGCGGGCCTCGCGGACCCGCCCGAGCGGCAGGTCGGCAAGCAGCACCTGCTCGGCGCTGTCCGCTTGAGCCAGCACCTCGCCCAGTGGGTCGCTGACAAAGCTCTCGCCATAAAAGGTCATGGCCTCCTCGGTCCCGACACGGTTGACCGCCGCGACGAAGACGCCGTTGGCGATGCCGTGCGAGCGGATCACGGTGCGCCACGCCTCGGCCGAACTGTAGCCGGGCCGGTCGGGCTCGCTGCCGATCGCGGACGGGTAGAACAGGATCTGGGCGCCCTGCAGGGCCATGATCCGCGCCACCTCGGGGAACCACTCGTCCCAACAGATCGCGACGCCGATCGGGCCGAAACGCGTCGCGAACGTCTTGTAGCCGAGATCGCCGGGGGTGAAGTAGAACTTCTCGTGGTACTGCGGTCCGTCGGGGATATGGGTCTTGCGGTACTTGCCCAAATCACGGCCGTCGGCGTCAAAGACCACGACCGAGTTGAAGTAGACGCCCGGCTGCGCCTCCTCGTAGACCGGCACGATCAGCACGACGCCCAACTCGCCCGCGAGGCGACCGAAACGCTCGGTTGTCGGCGACGGCAGCGGTTCGGCGAGGGCGTAACGCTCGGTGGCGACTTGCTGCGGAAAGTAGGTCGCGTCGAACACTTCTTGGAGGCAGACGATCTGCGCGCCGTCGGACACCGCCTGGCGGACGTGGGCCTCGGCCCGGTCGCGGACCGTTTCGCGGGCGCCGCTGCAGTTCATCTGCACCAGGGCGACGCGGACACTAGTGATTGGCGGCATGGATTCCTCATCCGAACAAAGGAGTCGTTCCCGACACGGCCCCCGCGACAACGTCAAACTCCGACCGAGCCTGGCGGGGCTCAGCGTTCGTCGCGCGGCGCCACGTCGACCGACACCGACATGGTGTGCGACCCGCCGCCGACGAAGACGCCCTGGATCGGGCTGATGTCGGCGTAGTCGCGGCCGATCGCGATCGTGATGTGGTCGGTCGCCGGGATGCAGTCGTTGGTGGGGTCGAAATCAATCCAGCCGTCCGCCCCGCAGTAGACGCCGATCCAGGCGTGCGACGCGTCGGCGCCGACCAGCCGCTTCTTCCCGGGCGGTGGAATTGTACGCAGGTAGCCGCTGACGTAGCGCGCCGCCAACCCGATTGACCGCAAGCAAGCGATCTGGACGTGAGCGAAGTCCTGGCAGACGCCGGCCCGCGCCTCGAAGGCTTCGAGGACCGGCGTGCTGACCGTCGTCGCGCGCGGGTCGTACTTGAAGTCGGCGTGCAACCGGCTAGTGAACTCGGTCGACGCCTCGACGATTGGCCGGCCCGGCGTGAACGACGCCGCCGCGTAGTCCCGCAGCGAGGCGTGCCGCGGCGCGTGGATGGAGGGGAACACATAGCGGTACGCCCGCAACGCCTCTTGGTCGATGCGGCACGACATGGCGTCGCGGACCGTTTCCCAGGGGGGCGAGTCGACGGGCGTCAGCGGCTTCTCGAAAACCTCGACGTCGCTGATCGCCGTCATCGTCAGGGTCTGATGGGCCCGCTGAATCGAGAAGAACTCGACGCGGTTGCCGAACGCGTCGATCCGTTTGGCGAGGTCGGCCGGGTCGGGCGACACGATCAGCCGGTACGAGTCGAGTGACTGCCCCCCGAAAGCCCGGGGCGCCAACCGCACCAAGTTGTGGCACACCGCGACGGTGTCGCTGTAGGCGTACTTCGTTGTATGGCGGATACGGTAGCGCACGGCGGAGGGGCGTAAGAATGGGAAAGGGGGCTAGGTCGGCGCCAATTGACGCGGCGGCCCGGAATGGGTGAGGTACTTCAGCGCGATGGCGTGCGACAGCGCCGGCAGGTCGCGTTCCAGGTCGGAGAGCAGCCGCGTCAACGGCTTGGGGTTGTTGAGCTCGTAAGCCTCGCAGAGGTCGCGGATGTCGGCCATCCGCACCGCGTGCGACAACGCCAGGGCGATCCGCTGCTCGGGCGGGGCGCCGGGGCCGCCGTCGTCGGCCCGGGGCAGCTTACCGACGTGGCGTTCGAGCGTGTTGAGTTGGTAGGCGATGCTACGCGGATTCGTCTCGTCCGTCACCAACAGGTCGAGCACCGGCGCCAGCTTGACGCTCGCGCGGTACCGGGCCCGGTAGGTCATCAGGCTATCGGCCGACTCGAGCAACGCCTCTAGCAGAGCGGGCGACGTGTCGCGTGACTCGACCAAGCAGGTCCGCAGCAGGTCGACGGCCTGCATGGCGCGTTCCAGACGGCGGCCGATGTCGAGGAATCGGTAGAACTGCGTCCGCGTCATGCTCTCGACGACCATGCCGCCGAGCGCCGCCAGGTCGAGGATGAGCTCGTTGGTCAGATTCAACAGGTCGGTGAGGTTCGCCGCCACGGGCCGCTGATGTCGGAAGTCGTCGTTCACCCGCAGCATGATCCGCCAGGTGTCGCGCGACAGGCGGTCACGCACCTTGGCGGCGGAGCCGAACATCCGATCGACGGTCGAGGCCAACGAGCTTGTCTGGGTGCGGCTCAGCACCTCACGTGGGATGGCGGCTTCGACAGCCGGGAGCCGGTCGCGCATCTCGGCGACGGCGTAGCCCGGCTCGATCTGCCCCTTCTCCGCCAGTGCTCGGACGAGCGCCGGCAATTCGGGGAAGTCGGTCGAGTCGCCTTCACTCGTGAGCCGCGTCGCGACGATCCGCACCAGCCGTGCGGCGGCGTCGGCCCGCTCTAGATGGCGCCCGAGCCAGTAGCTGTTGTCGGCGACACGGCTCGGGAGTTCGTCTCCGATCCGCACCAGCTCAATGGGCTCTTGCTCACCCGGTAAGAGCGTGATGACTTCGACCGGCTTGTCGCCGATGATCCAGACGTCTTTGCTGCCTTCGCCGGAGAGGACCGAAGTCTCAAGCGGCCCCGAGTCGGTCGAGGTCCGCGCCAGCGCGCCGGGCATCACGTAATGCGTGTCTTCTCCCGCAACGACAAACGCCCGCAGCGCCACCCGCACCGGCTGGAGCTGCTTCTTGCGGTAACTGGGCGAGGCCGAGCGGCTCAGCTGTTCCTGCGCCACGAAGCTGTGAGGGTCGTCGCGGATCATCTTCACCAACGCGTCGCGCGACGTCTGCCGGAACTTGGCGGTGAGCAGCGACTCCTCGCCGCGGCGACGGAACGCCCTCTTGAGGACCATCCGATCAAGGTTCGCCAAGACGAATTCGAGTGACGCCGGTTCGCCGCACCACCACGTCGCGACGCCCGGTAGCGACAGCGGCTCGCCCAGCAGTTCCTGGCAGAGCCGCGGCATGAACGCCATGAAGACGGGCGACTCGACGAGGCCGCTGCCGGCGGCGTTCGCCAATAACAAGGCGCCGTCGCGTTCGGCCTGCACCAGACCCGCCACGCCGGCCGGATTCGTCCCCCGCAATTCAAGCGGATCGCAATCGTCCGTGTTGGGACGCCGAATCAGCACGTCGATCGGTGTGAGCCCGTCGAGCGTCTTCATCCACAGCCGCCGGTTGCGGACCGTGAGGTCCTCTCCCTCCACCAGGAAATGGCCCAAGTAGCGGGTCAGGTAGGCGTCTTCGAAGTAGTTCGGGTGCGACGCCCCCTGGCTGAGGATCGCGATGCTCGGGTTGGTGCGTCCGGTCGGCGCCCAGCGGCGGAGCGCCTGCTGCAATTGCAGAAAGAACGGCGCCAGCCGGCGGACCTTGCGTTCGCGGAACGGCTCGGCCAGCATCCGCGACGTGACGAGGCGGTTCTCGAGCGCGAAACCGACGCCCGATGGCGCCTCGGTGCGATCGGCGAGCACCCACCACTTGCCGTCGGGCGAGCGGCCCAGGTCGGCCGCGTACATCAGTAGGTTGGGGGGCCGATTATCGCTCGGCGGGGCCGTCCGCTGCAACGCGACGCGGTAGCCGGGGTGGCCATAAACCAACTCGGGTGGCAAGAGGCCCGAGGCGATCAGCTTCTGCTCGCCGTAGAGGTCGTCGAGGACGATTTCCAGCAAGCCGGCGCGTTGCGCCAAACCGGCCGAGATGACGTCCCATTCGCTCTCATGAAGCAGTAGCGGCGCCGGGTCGAGCGCCCAGGGACGCTGACGGCCTTCTGGGTCGCCGTAGGCGCTGTAAACGATCCCGTTCTCGTTGATCAGCCGCTGCGACTGGGCCCACCTGCGGCTCAGTTCTTCGGCGCCGATTTGCTCGAGTTGCGGGCGAAGCCCATTCCACGCCGGCCGCGGGCGGCCGCTCGCGTCGAGCATCTCGTCGTAGACGCCGGCGATTGGCGTGTAGCCCGCGAACAGAGACCCGGGGTCGGTGTTGGGTGGACCGCCGAGTGTCTGCGCCTGACTCTGCATTAAGGCTTGCCGCGGCGGAGATCGAGCGTCAGCGGAAACTCGGGATTGGGATTGGGTTCCGTGATTGTAACGCTACCACCGGTGTGACCGAAAGCGAGGAATCGCGTCGCCCGTCGGGTCTCCGCCTCGAGGGCATTGACAGGGAATGTCGCGGGGTTCAGACCGCCGGGATGGCCCACATGGTACTGACAGCCCCCCGCGGCGCGGTCCATCCAGTCATCGACGAGGTCGAAGACGAGCGGCCCATCAACCGTAATCGTCGGGTGCAGGCAACTCGGCGGCTGCCAGGCCCGGTAACGGATGCCGGCGACAAACTCCCCTTCCACGCCGGTGGGGTGCAGCGGCACGCGGCGCCCGTTGCACGTCAGCACGTACCGGGGGTCGGTCATCCCGCTCACTTTCACCTGCATGCGTTCGACGGAGGAGTCGACGTAGCGGGCCGTGCCGCCCTGCGCGCCTTCTTCGCCGAGCACGTACCAAGGCTCGATCGCTCGGCGGAGCTCGACGTTCACCCCACGCTGCGTGATCTGACCGATGAACGGATAGCGGAACTCGTAGTGCGGCGCAAACCAGTCGCGCTCCATCGGGAAGCCCGCCAGTTGGGTCGCCTCGATCACATCGCCGAAGTCTTCCCAGATAAAATGCGGCAGCATCCACTTGTCGTGCAGCGACGTGCCCCAAGAAACCATCGGCTTCTCGTACGGCTTCTCCCAGAACCTCGCCACCAGCGCCCGCAACAGGAGCTGCTGCGTGAGGCTCATCCGGGCGTGCGGCGGCATCTCGAACGCACGGAACTCAACCAGGCCAAGCCGTCCCGACGAGCTGTCGGGCGAAAAGAGCTTGTCGATGCAGAACTCGGCGCGGTGCGTGTTGCCGGTGCCATCGACCAACAGGTGGCGGAAGATCCGGTCGACCAGCCACGGCGGCGTCGGCCGGTCGTTGCGGACCTGCTCGAAGGCGATCTTCAGCTCGTAGAGCGCGTCGGCCCGGGCCTCTTCGACGCGCGGCGCCTGGCTCGTGGGGCCGACAAACTTGCCGCTGAACAGGTACGACAGCGACGGGTGGTTGTTCCAGTAGCCGAGGAAGCTCTTCAGCAGGTCGGGGCGACGGAGCCAGGGGCTGTCCGCGGGGGTCGAGCCGCCAAGAACGACGTGGTTGCCACCGCCGGTGCCGGTGTGCGAGCCGTCGAGGTCGAACTTCTCGGTTCCCAGCCGGCACTGCCGCGCGTCGTCGTAGACGCCGGTCGTGATGTCGACCAACTCTTCCCAACGCTCGGCCGGGTGGACGTTGACTTCGATGACGCCCGGGTCGGGAGTCACCTTGATGTGCTTCAGCCGGCTGTCGTGCGGGGGCAGGTAGCCTTCCAGCACGATGGGGGTTCCCAGCTCTTCGGCGGTCTCTTCGATCGCCGCGACCAGGTCGAGATAGACGTCGAGCCGCTCGACCGGCGGCATGAAGACATGCAACGTGCCGTTACGCGGCTCGATGCACATCGCGGTGCGGATGACGTTCGTCGGGTCGTTGTAATTGACGTCCGCTAGGTACGGGTCGTTCCCCGACGAGCCGCCGTTCCCGTGGTCTTGGCGGGCGCCGTAGCCCTCCCCATTGCCGTTCGAGCCGGCGCCGTTTGGACCGGCGCTATGTGGGCCGTAAGAGCCTTGCCCGCCGCCCTGCTGCGATCCGGGACCGGGATAATCGCCGGCCGAGTCGTAGCCCGACGGGCCGCCGGCCCCGACGGGGATCGTCGAGGGCGTCTGCATCTTGTGACGCATCGCCTCGCGCATCGGCAGCGGCCGCGGCGTCTCGAACGGGTCGGCCTCGAGGAACGCCGTCGCGTGCGCGGGCCGCGCGTCGTACATCAGGGCGCTGAGCGGCAAGCGGTAACCCATCGGCGAGTCGCCGGGGATCAGGAACATCTCCTCCGAGCGGACGACCCATTTGCCGCTCCGCCAACGCGGCCGGAACTCCCACCAAGCGAACTGGAGCGGCAGCACCACGCCGACCGAGCTGGTGATCCCTTGCTCGAAGACGCGCGCCAGGCGGGTCCGCTCTTCTTTGTCTTCCAGCTTCGTGTCGCGGATGTCGACGTTCGCCGGCAGGCGGCGTTCACGCCACGCGTAGTAGAGGGCGTCTTCGTAGCCGTCGAGGACGTGGTCCGGATTGACCGCCAGCCGCTCGGCGAGCACTCGCCCAAACCGGCGGGCGTCTTCGATCGTGTGGTTGTAAGAGACGCCATCCTCGGCGAAGAGCTCGTCGTTCTCCCAGACGGGGACGCCGTCCGCCCGCCAGTAGCAGGTCAACGCCCAGCGGGGGAGCTGCTCGCCGGGGTACCACTTGCCTTGGCCGTAGTGGAGCAGTCCGCCCGGCCCAAAGCGTTGCTTCAGCCGCAGGAGCAGGTTGTCGGCGAGCTTCCGCTTGTTGGGGCCGACGGCCGCGGTCTGCCACTCTTCGCCGTCCATGTCGTCAATCGAGACGAAGGTCGGCTCGCCCCCCATCGTGAGGCGGACGTCGCCCGCCTCCAGGTGGCGATCGACTTCATGGCCGAGGGCCTCGATCCGCGACCACTCTTCTTCGGTGTAGGGCTTCGTGACGCGGGGATCCTCATGGACGCGCTCGACCGACATCGCGAAGTCGAACGTCACCTCGCACGGCTCGTGGCCGCCGCTGATCGGCGCCGCCGACGTCGGCTGCGGCGTGCAGGCGAGCGGGATGTGCCCTTCGCTGGCGAAGAGGCCCGAAGTCGGGTCGAGGCCGACCCATCCGGCGCCCGGCAGGAAGACCTCGGTCCAGGCGTGCAGGTCGGTGAAGTCCGCCTCGGGACCCGACGGGCCATCGAGTGACTTTTGGTCCGCCGTCAGTTGGATGAGATAGCCGGAGACAAACCGCGAGGCGTAACCCAGGTGACGCAGCACCTGGCAGAACAGCCACGCCGAGTCGCGGCACGAGCCGCTCCGCTTGGTGAGCGTCTCTTCGCAGGTCTGCACGCCCGGCTCGAGCCGGACCGTGTAGTCGATGTCGCGCTCGAGCCGCTGGTTGATATCGACCATGAAGTCGATCGTCTTGCGTGGCGTGCGGTCGATCGACTCGACCAGCCGCATCAACTCGGGGCCCGACTCGCTGATGGCGAAGTACGGCTTCAGGTTGGCGAGGGTCTCTTCGTCGTAGCCGAACGGGAACTGCTCGGCGTCGGGCTCGAGGAAGAAATCGAACGGGTTGATCGCCGACAGCGACGCCGTCAGGTCGACCGAGATGCTGAGCTCGGTCGCCTTCTCGTTGAAGACGCAGCGAGCCAGGTAGTTGCCGAACGGGTCTTGCTGCCAGTTGACGAAGTGATCGGCCGGGCCGATCGACATCGAATAGCTCTCGATCGGCGTCCGCGAGTGGGGCGCCGGGCGCAGGCGGATTACCTGGGCTCCGAGCGTGATCGGGCGGTCGTACTTGTAGGCAGTACGATGGTGCAGCGCAACGCGAATACTCATATTTTGACGACGGCGCAGGCGACGGCGCCCGGCAAGGGGCGCCGGGCAGGGGGGCAGGACGTTTGGGAGGTCAGCGTAGCATACGTTGACTCTGCGTCTGATGCTGAGTTTCGGCGTCCGTGTCGAGCGTAAAAAAGTCCTTTTGTAAGGCGGCTCCGATCTCGTTGAGCCGGTCCTGGAATCCATCGATATATTCGTGCATACCCTGCTGGACCACGTCATCGACGGCCGTGTAATCCATCTCCGACCGCAGCCGCCCGGCCTGTTGTTCCGACCGGCAACTGAACGTCCCGGGGCGGCTCCCCGTGATCTCGTTGATCGAGTCTTGGGCCCGCATCACACAGAACCGCATCGACCGGGGGAAGTCACGGTCGAGCAGCAGGAACTCGGCCACCCGATCGGGCGTGATCCGGCCATGCACGCGGCGGTACATCGTCAGGGCGCTGGCCGACTTTAGCAGGGCGGACCAGCGGACGACGTCGAGCGTCGACCCGACGTCTTGCACGTTGGGAAGCAGGTGGAAGTACTGCACGTCCAAGATGCGTGACGTCTTGTCGGCCCGCTCGAGGAGCCGGCCGATCCGCGAGAAATGCCACGCCTCGTTATGAGACATCGTGGCGTCGGTCGTCCCGACCAGCGTGTGGCTGGCGTGCTTCACGAGGTCGCAGAACGGGCTGGGCTCCGCCACAAACCGGGCGTTCTGCAGCGACGACTGCACCAAGAGGTAGTACTTGTTGATCTGTTCCCACATCGGGACCGTGATCGACTCCCGGACGCTACGGGCGTTCTCCCGAGCGGCCGCGATGCAGGAGAAGATCGAGTTCGGGTTGCGTGGGTCGAACGCGAGGAACCGGAGGACCGACTCGCGTTGCGGCTCTCCGTAGAGCTTGGTGAAGAGCTCTTGGTCGCCGGTGGTGTAGACCAACGGCGCCCACTGCTCGCTGAGGTCGACCCCCTCGCCGAGCGTTAAATTGTCATTCACGTCGATAAAACGCGCGACATTCTCGGCGCGCTCGACGTAGCGACTCATCCAGAAGACTGATTCGGCAACGCGGCTAAGCATTCGGTGTCATTGGTCGGAGGGCGCGTAGGAGAGGGGCTCGGCATTCAAGCCGAGGGCGCCATGGCTTTCCAGGTGTCGGTGCCGGAGGGGTCCCGGAGCACCCAAGTGTCTTTGCTGCCGCCACCCTGTGACGAGTTGACGATCATTGAGCCCCGCACAAGGGCGACCCGGGTGAGGCCGCCCGGCATGACGTAGACCTCCTTGCCGGCGAGGACGAACGGACGCAAGTCGACGTGCCGCGGCTCGAGCCCGTCGGCGGTCAGTGTCGGCGCCGTGGAGAGGTCGAGCATCGGCTGAGCGATATGCTCGCGCGGGTTGGCGCGGATGCGATCGGCGCAGGCGGCGAGTTCTTGGTCGGTGGCCCGTGGCCCGAGCACGATGCCGTAGCCGCCCGATTCGTTCGTCGGCTTGACGACGAGGTCCTTCAGGTTGGCCAGGACGTGCTCACGTTGCTTCTCGTCCGAACAGACAAATGTCGGGACATTCGCGAGGATCGGCTCCTCGCTCAGGTAGTAGCGGATGATGTCCGGCACATAGGCGTAAACGGCCTTATCGTCGGCGACCCCGGTCCCGGGGGCGTTGGCGAGCGTGACATTCCCAGCCCGGCAGGCCCGCATCAGGCCCCGGACGCCGAGCACCGAGTCCTCGCGGAAGCACTCGGGGTCGAGGAAATCATCGTCGATCCGTCGGTAAATGACGTCGACTCGCTGCAGCCCGCGCGTCGTCCGCATGTAGACGTAGTCGTCGACAACGGTCAGGTCGACGCCCTGCACGAGCTCGACGCCCATCTGCTGAGCCAAGAACGTGTGCTCAAAGTAAGCCGAGTTGTAGACGCCCGGCGTGAGCACGACCGCGAGCGGTGAATCGACCCCGGCGGGGGCGCAGTCGAGCAGGGTCCGAAGGAGTTGTTCCGGGTACTGATCGACGGGAGTGACGGCCATCCCTTGGAAGATGGTCGAGAACGTCCGCTTCATGATCTCGCGGTTCTCCAGCACATACGACACGCCGGAGGGGCAGCGGAGGTTGTCCTCGAGCACATAGAACTTGCCGTCGCGGTCGCGGACCAGATCGACGCCGCTGATATGGCACCACGCCTTGTTGGTTGGGCTGAAGCCACGCAGTTCGGGCCGGTACGACGAGGCGGTCTGGATCAGGTGCTCGGGGACGATTCCGTCCTTGATCACCCGCTGCTCGTTGTAGATGTCGTCGATGAAGAGGTTCAGCGCGGTCACCCGCTGCTTGAGCCCCGCCTCGACCTCGGCCCACTCGTCGTATCCCAAGATCCGGGGCAGCACGTCGAACGGCCAGACCTTCTCGACGCCGGCCTCGTGGCCGTAGACGTTGAAGGTGATCCCCATGTTGTTGAGGTGCAGCTCGGCCGCGACCTGTCGATTGCGGAGCTCGTCGATCGACACGCCGCCCAGTCGCTCGACGAAGGCCCGGCAAGGCTCCCGAGGGGTCTCCTCGGTCGCGAACATCTCGTCGAACGTCTCAGAGTTATACATAGCCCGATCGGGCTCCAGGGTTGTTAAGGCCGGAGGACAGCGTAGCGTATGCCGCCCCCGTCGGTCCAACGCACCGTGGTACGGCGCCTAGACACTGGGCGCCCGTCGCTCGTTGGGCCGGCAGGCGCCAGCGCACCTATCAGAGACCTCCCCCTCATCAAGAGGCGGGGCAATGAAGGTCACGAGAGGATCGCCGGATAGTGCGGCAGCTAGACAAAATAGGGAGCAAGGAATGTGCCACTTGCGCAGGGGGCTTGTCTCCTTAGCGCGAAAACGGCGACGCCGCGGGATTGTTCCTGTTATTCACCGCGCGACTGGGGTATCCATGAATGGCAAGCCCGGGCAAGCGGTCCTCCGCAGGACCGCCCTACCGATCGGGCCCCGTGACCCCGGAGGCCTTCCCCCATGGCCTACAAGTCGATGACCACCCGCCGCGGTTTTCTCGCCGCCGGCGCTGTGACCGGCCTTGGTTTGAGCCTCGGTGACTTCTTCGCCTTGCAGTCGGCTCAGGCGGCATCGAACACCTTTGCGGCGCCGACGGTCCGGGCCAAGAGCGTCATCCACATCTATCTCGAGGGGGGCGTCGCCGCCCAAGAGACCTGGGACCCCAAGCCCGAAGCCCCGATCGAGTACCGCGGCGAGCTCGGCTCAATCGCGACCAAACTCCCCGGCGTCCGGTTCAGCGAGCTACTCGGCCGCACGGCCAATGTCGCCGACAAGCTGACGGTCATCCGTTCGATGACGCACGGCGAGGCGGCCCACGAGCGCGGCCAACACAACATGATGACGGGCTACCGCCCGAGCCCCGCGCTGCAGTACCCCAGTTACGGCAGCGTGGTGAGCCACGAGTATGGCCCACGCCGCGACCTGCCGGCCTACATCAGCATCCCCGGCCAGGTGACTGACTACGGCGGATCGGGCTATCTCAGCACCGCTTACGCGCCGTTCAGCGTCGGCGATGACCCGGCCAATCCGAACTTCTCGGTCCGCGACCTGAGCCTCCCCAAGGGGGTCAGTGACGAGCGCTACCACCGCCGGCTCGCGGCGCTGGAGACCGTCAACCGCGAGTTCTCCGAGCGCGCGGCGTCGGACGCGGTGTCGGCGATGGACGAGTTCTACCAGCGCGCCTTCGAGTTGATTGGCTCGGTCGACGCCCGTGAGGCGTTCAACCTCAAGAAGGAAGACGACAAGACGCGCGACCGTTATGGCCGCAACCAAGCGGGGCAGCGGATGCTGCTGGCGCGGCGGCTGGTCGAGGCGGGGGCCCGGTTCGTGACCCTCTCGTACGGCGGGTGGGACCACCACCAGAACATCACCGGCAGCGTGCGACGTCTGCTGCCGGCGTTCGACCAGGGGTTTGCCACGTTGATCGCCGACCTCGACGAGCGTGGCTTGCTCGACGACACCCTGGTGATGGTCTCGAGCGAGTTCGGTCGCACGCCGAAGATCAACGCGGAAGCGGGCCGCGACCACTGGTCGAAGGTCTTTAGCGTCGTGGTCGCCGGTGGAGGGATGAAACGCGGCGCCGTGATCGGCTCGTCGGGGGCGACCGCCACCGAGCCCGAAGAGACCCCCGTCACGCCGGAAGACCTCGCGACGACGGTGTTCCACCAACTCGGCATCGCCGCCGAGAAAGAGCTGATCGCCCCGGGCGACCGCCCGATCGAGATCGTTAAGGGGGGCCGCGTCCGCCCCGAACTCTTGGCCTAACGGCCGCCCCCATCCTCACCGATTGCCTTGCGCCGAAAGGAAGGGCCCCGTGCGGCTGATTGTCTGTTTCTCCTTCGTGCTTGCCGGGATCGCAGCGCCGGCTGCCGAGCCGCGGCTTGATCAGCTCGTCCCCCAGGGCGTCCGCCGTGGGGCGGAAACCGCGATCAAGCTCGTTGGTCCGCGCCTGGGCGCCGACCCGCAAGCGATCGTCTTCCACGAGCCGGGCGTTTCGGTCACGAAGCTCGAAGCGATCGACGCCAACACCGTCGCGGCGACGCTCGGCGTCGCCGACGACTGCCCGCTCGGGCGCCACGCGGTGCGACTCCGCACCGCAACCGGGCTGAGCAACCTCGTGACGCTCCATGTCGGCGCGCTCGAGAGCGTGGACGAAGCCGAGCCGAACAACACGCTGGACCAAGCGCAGGCGATTCCGACCGACCGGACCGTCCACGGCGTCATCCAGGCCGAGGACGAGGACCTTTTCGCTGTCGAGCTGGCGGAAGGCGAACGCCTGTCGGTCGAGGTCGAGGCGATCCGGCTCGGCCGGACGTTCTTCGACCCGCGCGTCGAGGTGCTCGACGCCTCGGGCCAATTGATCGTCGCCAACGACGATCAGCCCGCCGCCTACCAAGACGCCTTCGTGTCGCTCGTCGCCAAGTCGGCCGGCAAGTACGTCGTCCGACTCCGCGACGCGGCGTTTCAAGGGAACAATCAATCGACCTACCTGCTGCACGTCGGCCGTTTCCCGCGACCGACGGCCGTCTACCCGCCCGCCGCTGTCGCGGGCGAAGCGTCCGAGGTCACGCTGGTGGGCGGCCCGACGGACGGCGCCAAGCAGTCTTTGACGGTCGCGGCCGATGGGGCCTCGCCGTATGAGTTGTTTGCGACCGACGCGGCGGGCATCGCCCCATCGTCCCTGCCGCTCCAGGTGTTAGCGACGCCGCCGGCCTTGGAAGTCGAGCCCAACGACAGCCTGAAAGAGCCGACGCCGATGCTCGCGCCGGGCGCCGCCGCCGGCGTGATTCAGACGGCAGACGACCGCGACCACTTCCTAATCACGGCGAAGAAAGACCAAACGCTCGACCTGCGGGTCCACGCCCGCACGCTCCGCTCGGGACTCGATCCGGTGCTGCGTGTTTTCGACGCGTCGGGCAAACGGATCGAAGGGAACGACGACGACGGCCGCTGGCCCGACAGCTACATCCGTTTCAAGCCACACGCCGACGGCGAGTACCGGTTGCAGGTTGAGGACCGCCTCGGTCGGGGCGACCCCTCGTACACCTACGTTGTGGAAGCGAAGGCCCCCGCGGCGGCGGCCGAGGTCAAGCTCGAGGAACGCCGCCGCTACGAGGCCACCACTATCGAAGTCCCCCAGGGGGGACGCTCCGCGGTGCTCATGACGGTCACCCGCCGGGATTTTGGAGGCGAGGTTGAACTCTTGATGAACAGACTGCCGCCGGGGGTTCAGGCCGAATGCACGCCGCTGGCGGGTGACTACAACCTCGTCCCGGTTGTCCTCACGGCCGAAGCCGAGGCGCCCCTCGCCGCATCGCTTTCGCCAATCACGGTACGACGGACGGCGACCGAGTCGCCACAAACGATTGAGACCAAGTTCCAGCAGCAGAACTGGCTCGTCCGTGGTCGCAACAACGTTTCGGTCTGGAGCCATTACACCGATCGGGCGCCGGTCGCGGTGACGCAGCGTTTGCCTTTTTCGATCACCGTCGATCAACCCAAGGCGCCCCTCTGCCGCAACGGCTCGACCAACTTCAAGGTCCGCGCCGAGCGCGACGAAGGGTTCGACCAACCGATCCGCGTCTACACGCTGCACCACACACCGGGCGTGTCGTCGAACCGGTCGCTCTCGATCCCCAAGGGCGAAGCCGAGGCCGCGATCCCCGTCACCGCCAACGGCAACGCCAAGACCGGCAGTTGGCCGATGGTCGTTGTCGCCGAAGCGAACCTTGCGGGCCGCGTCTATGCGTCGTCGCCCTTCATCACGCTCACGGTCGCCGAGCCTTACTTCGACCTCGCTGTGCCAACGCTCACGACGCGGCAAGGCGAGGGCGTCGAGATGGTCGTGCCTTTGTCGCACAGCACCCCGTTTGAAGGACCCGCAACCTTGGAGCTCGTCGGCTTGCCGCCCGGTGTAACGGCCGAACCGGTCGAAGCGCTGGCCGGCGCCGAGTCGGCGACCTTCCGCATCGCCGTCCCCGCCGACGCCAAACCGGGCCGCCACCACGGCGTCGGCGTCCGGGTCCGGCTCCCCGTCGAGGGCGAGCGGGTCGAGTACCGCCAGGGCTACTCCGAGCTGCGGATCGATCCCGCCGAAACCAAAACCGCCGCGCGACCCGCGGCCGAAGGAGGGCGCCCGTCGTGAAGCCTCTGGCCTACCCATGCCTGCTTGCCCTCTCGCTTTCGCTCTGCTCTGCGGTTGGCAGCGCTGACGAGGCGTCGCCGACCGAGTTCGTCGACTTGACCGTCTACCCGCCGCAGGTGACGCTCAACCACGCCGATGATTTCCAAAGAGTCGTCGCGGTGGCGACCCAGGCCGACGGTGTGACGATCGACGTCACCGACTTAGCGAGCTGGCGTGTCGGCGTCGAACACGGCGACGCCGAAGCGGTCCGACTCGAGGACGGGTTACTCAGCGCCGAAAGCGACGGCGTCGCCCGCGTCGCCGTCGAGTTTGCCGGCCTCCACGCCGAGGCCGATGTCCACGCCGAGGGGATCGCCAAGGAGCGGCCGATCAGCTTCCGCCACGACGTGATCCCCGTGCTGACGCGGGCGGGCTGCAATTCGGGCGGCTGCCACGGCTCGTCGCGTGGCAAGGACGGTTTTCGGCTGTCGCTGTTCGGCTTCGACCCGGCCGGCGACCACCACCGGCTGACGCGCGAACAGGTGAACCGCCGCCTGAACCTGGCCCTTCCCGAAGAGAGCCTGCTGCTGACCAAGGCGGTTGCGAGCGTCACGCACACCGGCGGCAAGCGGTTCGACGACCAGAGCGAGTACTACGCGAAGCTCGCCGACTGGATCGCCGCCGGCGCGCCGAACGATCTCGACGGGGCGCCGACCGTCACCGCGGTCGCCCTCTACCCGCCCCGCGCGGCGATCGGCGCCGGAGGCCAGTCGCAGCGCTTCATTGCGGTGGCGGACTACTCCGATGGCACGTCGCGCGACGTGACGAGCCTCGCGATCTTCCAGTCGAGCAACGAGTCGTCCGCCGCGATTGATCAGACCGGCAAGGTGACTTCCGACCGCCGCGGCGAGACCTTCGTCACCGCGCGGTTCGACACCCACACCGTTGGCAGCCAGGTGCTGGTGCTACCGACCGACGAGCCGTTCGAGCCGCGGCCCGAGGCGCCCGTCAACTACGTCGATGAGTTCGTGAACGCCAAGCTGAGGACGCTGCGTATCCATCCCAGCGAGCTCTGCGCAGACAACGAGTTTCTCCGTCGGGCGACGATCGACATCGCCGGTCGGTTGCCGACCCCCGAAGAGGCCGCCGCCTTCGCCGCAGACGACAGCGCCGCGAAGCGCGAGACCAGGATCGACGCGTTGCTAAAAGACCCCGGGTTCGCCCAGGTCTGGGGGCTGAAGTGGGCCGAGTTGCTGCTCGTGCGGACGCTCCCGAACCGGGTCGAGTACAAGCCGATGTTTTTGTACTCACGCTGGCTGACGGAGCAGATCGACTCGGGCCGGCCGCTCGACGAGATGGTCCGCGACTTGTTGGCCGCCAGCGGCAGCTCGTTCGACACGCCGCAGGTGAACTTCTACCAGATCGAGCCTGACCCGAAGAAGATCGCCGAGAACGTCGCCCAGACGTTCTGCGGCATCCGGCTGCAGTGCGCACAGTGCCACAACCATCCGTTCGACCGCTGGACGATGGACGATTACTACGCGTTCACCGCGTTCTTCGCCCAGATCCAGCGGAAGGCCGGCGAGGATTACCGCGAGGTGTTCCTCTTCAACCGCGGCTCGGGCGAGGCGAAGCACCCGGTCGACAACCGCAATATGAAGCCCAAGTACCTCGGCGGCGCCGAGGCGGACGTCAAAGGCCGTGACCGCCGCGAGGCGCTCGCCGAGTGGGTCACCGCGCCGGAGAACCCTTACTTCGCGCCGAGCGTCGCCAACCGTGTTTGGGCGCACTTCTTCGGCGTCGGCGTCGTGGAGCCGGTCGATGACCTCCGCGTCAGCAACCCGCCAAGCAACCCCGCGTTGTTCAAGGCGCTTGGTGAACGGCTTGTCGAATACGACTACGACCTGCGCCGTTTGGTGCGTGACGTGACGCTGTCGAACGCCTACCAGCGGTCTTGCGAACCGAACACATCGAACCAAGGGGACCTTCACAATTTTGCCCGTGCCCACGCCCGCCGTTTGCCGGCCGAGACGCTGCTCGACTGCCTCAGCCAGGTGACCGGCGCCCCGGAGAAGCTGCCCAACCTGCCGCTCGGCGCTCGGGCCACCCAAATCGCCGATGGCAACGCGGGCAATTACTTCCTGACGACCTTCGGCCGCTCGAAACGAGAGACCGTTTGCGCCTGCGAGGCGAAGAGCGACCCGACGCTCTCGCAAGCGTTGCACCTGCTCAACGGCGCCACCGTGGCCGGCAAGATCGACAGCGGCAAGCAGATCGAGCGCTGGCTCGACGACGGCAAGACGCCGGCCGAGGTCGTCGACGCCATCTACTCGACCGCGCTCAGCCGGCCCGCTAACGAGCAAGAGCGGGCCGACCTGCTCGCCATGATCGGCGACGCCGAGCGGCCGGTCGAGCAGTTGCGTGACGTCTTTTGGGCGGTGCTCAACTCGCGCGAGTTTGCTTTCAACCACTGATTAGATAGGAACCACGAAGGACACGAAGACTAGGAAAGAAAGTTGCCCACGAATGACGCGAATAAGCGCGAATATGGAGATCAAAGTATTCGCGCTTATTCGCGTCATTCGCGGGCAAGCTTTTTCTGTTCCTTCGTGTCCTTTGTGCCTTCGTGGTTCAAAACCGTTTTTCAGAAGCCATGACTCCACTCCGAGCAATCTTGATCGGCATGCTGTCCGCCGCCTCGGTGGCCGACGGGAAGGTGACGTTCGAAGAGAACGTGAAGCCGATCTTTCGCGAGCACTGCGCCGGTTGCCACAACCAGGACGACGCCGC
This sequence comes from Botrimarina colliarenosi, assembly GCF_007859955.1. GTDB lineage: Bacteria > Planctomycetota > Planctomycetia > Pirellulales > Lacipirellulaceae > Botrimarina > Botrimarina colliarenosi. The sequence goes on along the minus strand of NZ_SJPR01000002.1, from coordinate 867,411 downwards.
TAGCGACTTTGCCGCGGATGGTTTCGACGCGGTTGTCGCCGGCGGGGCAGGGGGGGAGGTCGTCTCGGCGGGGGACCCCGACGGGTCGCGGCTGTGGCGGCTGGTGACGCACGCCGAGGAGCCGGCGATGCCGCCCGGTGGCGACAAGCTGCCCGACGAGCAACTGGCGGTGATCAAGGCGTGGATCGAAGGGGGGCTCTTGAAGAACGCTTCGTCGAAGCCGATGACGTCGAAGAAGCCCGCCATCGCTGCCGTTGAACCCGGCTCGCTCGGCAAGCCGACGGGTGAGCCCGCGATGCCTGCCGGCTTGTACCTCGAGCCGGTCGTCACCGCCGACACCACCGGGCCGATTGAATCACTCGCTACGAGCCCCTGGGCGCCCCTGGCGGCCGTGCCGTGGCAGCGGCAGGTCGCGCTTTACCACGCCGAGTCGCACCAACTGCTGGGGATCGTCCCCTATCTCGACGGGGCGCCGCACGTTGTCCGATTCAGCCGCGACGGTAGCCTGCTCCTCGTCGCCGGCGGCCAGGAAGGCGCGCTCGGCGCCGCCGCTATCTATGACGTCGTCAGCGGCGCGCGGATCGCCACGGTTGGAGACGAACTCGACGCCGTTTTGGCGGCCGACATCAGCCCCGACAACCAGCTCGTGGCGATCGGCGGGCCGAAGAAGAAGGTCCGTGTCTACCGCACCGGCGATGGCTCGCTTGCCTACACCTGCGAGAAACACACCGACTGGATCACGGCGGTGGCGTTCAGCGCCGACGGCGAGCTGTTGGCGACCGGCGACCGGTCGGCGGGCCTCCGGCTCTGGCAGGCGGCGGCCGGTCACGAACGGGCCGAGCTACGCGGCCACTCCGGCGCGGTGACGTCGCTGGCGTGGCGGCCGGGGCTGCTCGCTTCAACCAGCGAGGACGGCACGCTGCGGCTCTGGAACCCCGAGGGGGTGCAGGTCAAAACGCAGAACGCCCACGGCGGCGGGGCCTTGTCGGTCGCCTTTGCCCAGGACGGACGCCTCGTCACGGCGGGCCGTGATCGGCGCGTCAAGCTCTGGAAGGCCGACGGCGCCCACGAGGCCGACTTGGCCACGCTCGATGACATCGCTCTTGCCGCCGCGTTCCTCCACGGGGGTAAGCGCGTGCTCGCTAGCGATTGGTCGGGGCAGGTCGAGGTCCTCGACATCGAAGCCAAGAAGTCGCTCACGACGCTCGCCCCCAACCCGCCGACGCTCGACCAACGCGTCGCCGACGCGGAGTCCCGGCTCAACGAATGGCGTGGCAAGCAAGCCGCCGCCGCGCCGCTCGCAGAAGCGGCTCGTGCGGCGCTCAAGGCGGGCCAAGCGGCGCACGCGGCGTTTGAGAGCCGGCTCGCCGATGCGCAGCGGGCCCAGTCAAACGCCCAGCACGCCGCCGACGAGGCCGCCGCTATGGTCAGGGGACGCAGCGACGCCGAGCAGAAGGCGAAGGCGTCGCTCGCCAGCGCCGAGGCGCAACTCACCAAACTGACGGCCGAGCTCAACACGGCCCGCGCGGCCAAAGCCGACAACATCGACGCGCTGGTCGCGGCGCAAGCCGACGCCGACAGTGCGATGCACGCCGCCGCCGCCGCGCTCGGCGAGACGCAGACACTCCGGGTCGAAGCGGACGGCATCGCGGGGCAGGCCGGCCAGCGAACTTCCGAAGCCGAAAAGGTCGTCGCCCAGGTGGAGTCGCAACGGGCGGGCCTGCCGGACCTGGCCGAGCTCGAAGCCAACCGCAAAACGGCCGCGAAGACCGTTAAGCAAGCCGATCGACGCCTTGAGCAGATCGGCCTCGAGCTGAAAGCGGCGACCGCCGAGCGGGATCGCTACGCGGCCGCGGTCGATGAATTGGCAAGGCATGCCGAGACAACGGTCGCGGGGGCGAAGCAGACCGAAGGGCGCGCCAACGAGCTTGCCGCCAAGTTGTCAGAAGCGGACGAAGCCGCCCGCCAAGCCGCCGAGAAGACAAGTGACCTGAAAGAGCAACTCGAGCGGCTGCGAGACCAGTTGAAGGCTCATCGACAAACGCAGTCACAAACCGCCGCCGTGCTCGCGGAGTTGCAGGCGGAAGCCGACGCCCAACAAGAGCAACTCCAGGCGGCCCAACGGCAAGCGCAAATCGCCGAGGCGCTCCTTAGCGATTTAAAGGCGACCAACGCGTGGCGCGCCGAACGCGCAGCGAGCGAGCAGACTGCGACCCAGTGAGTAGCGAGCCGGGAGACGTCAGTCCCCGGAGGGCGCCGGGTACCCGCTTCAACTCCGGGGACTGACGTCTCCCGGCTCGCTTTTAATGGCGCCTCGCAAGCAAATCGCCCAACTCGTCGGGCGTGTTGGCTTGCGGAGGTCCCCCTGCGACACCGCGCCACACGGCTCGTGCGACACCCGGGCCGCCGAGCACGGTCTGGAACGAGCGGGCGCCGGCGGTGATTTGTCGCCAGAGTTCGTCGCGCCAACGGGTGTGCGCGACGCAGGGGAAGGGCTGCCATCCGCGCGCGTCGTGGTAGGCGGCGACGCTCAACCCCTCGTCGTTGTCGTGCAACGCATGGAGAGGGGCTAACCACTCGCTCTCGGGTCGCACCAAGTCGCACGACGCCAGGACAAGCCGCCCCTCGCCGAAGGCTTGCCGCCGGTCGTCGAGCGCCGCCAGCACACCGGCCAGCGGTCCGGCGGCGCCCGCAGCGTCAGGGACAGTCCGTAGATCGGCGATCGGTTCCGCCAGCGGGGCGCCGACGAGCACGATCGGCGTGTCGGACGCAGCGAGCCTTCGCCCGACGTGCAGCGCCCAGGGCTCGCCATCAACGAGGGTGGTCGCCTTATCGACGCCAAAGCGCCGGCTGGCGCCGCCGACGAGCACGTAGACCGGAATTGGCGACAAGTCTCGCTCCGGGGCGGGGGGCGTGTTATTTTTAGTTTACCGCCGTCGACTCACGATGTCGCTTCCCCCCGCTCGCCCTCAGGCCCTGTCTTGCGATTTGGCGCCCTCACCGACCGTTTTGGACGCCGGCACACCAAGCTGCGGGTGAGTGTCACTGATCGCTGCAACCTGCGGTGCCGCTACTGCATGCCTGCCGAAGGCGTGCCGGTCGCGCCGCGTGACGAACTGCTGACTTTTGAAGAGCTCGAACGCGTCGTCCGCATCGCCACCGAGTTGGGCGTCACGCAGGTGCGGCTCACCGGTGGCGAGCCGCTGGTCCGGAAGAACCTCGACGTCCTCGTGGCGAAGCTCGCCGCGCTCCCCGGGGTGAGGGACCTCGCGCTCTCGACCAACGCGGTGCTGCTAGCCGAGCAGGCCGACGCCCTCCGTGCGGCCGGCCTCCAGAGAGTGAACATCAGCCTTGATGTCCTCGACCCGGCGGCTTTCAAAGCGATCACGCGGCGCGACGACTACGACCGTGTCGTCGCCGGCATTGAGGCGGCTCGGGGCGTCGGTTTTGATTCGATCAAGGTCAACGTCGTTTCGCTACGCGGCGTGACCGAGGACCAAGTCGTCCCGTTCGGTAACTTCGCGCGCGACACCGGCCTTGAAGTACGGTTCATCGAGTACATGCCGCTCGACGCGTCGAGCGAATGGGAGCGGGGCCGCGTCTTGTTCGCCGCCGACATCCGCCGCGCGCTCGAGGAGGCGATCCAGCCGCTGGCGCCGATCAGCGAGCCGACCGGCAGCCCCGCGACCGAGTACGAGTTTGCGGATGGCGTCGGCCGGATCGGGTTCATCCCCACCGTGAGTCAACCGTTCTGCGCCACGTGCGACCGCTTCCGGCTCACCGCGGACGGCAAGCTCCGCAACTGTCTGTTTAGTCACGACGAGGTCGATCTCCGCGGGCCCCTGCGTGAGGGCGCCGACGACGCCGCGATCGCCGCGTTGATGCAGCAAGCGATTGCGGCGAAGGGGCCGGGTCATCAAATCAACACCGATCAATTCGTGCAGCCGGCGCGGACGATGTCGGCGATTGGAGGGTGACTTCGAGGCGGGTTCGAGATCTGCAGGAGGCGTCTCCGACGCCGTTTACGGATTTCTAGCCGAAAGGGTGTGGTGCGCGTAATCGGCGTCAGAGACGCCCCCTCCAAAGGTTTTCTTGAATGCGTGTGTCGGTCCTCCTTTTCGGCCCCCAAGCAACGCTCGCCGGCGCACGGAGCGTTGACGTTGATGTCGCTGCCGAATCACCGACCGCAAACGACATCCTTGCCGCCTTGCGCGAAGCATCGCCCGCCCTCACGGGTTCGCTAGCGATGAGCCGGTTGGCGGTGAACCATGAGTTCGCCGCGCCCGACCGGCCGATCGGTCCCGGTGACGAGGTGGCGCTCATCGGCATGGTCTCGGGCGGATAAGACAATGACCGAGCGGGTACGCAGTCAGCTGGTCGAAGTCCATCTGGTCGATGGGGCGCTCGCCCCCAAGGCCACTCCGCCGCCGGTCGGCGCCGGGGCGTGGCTCGTTTTCGAGGGGATTGTCCGGCCCTCCGAAGAGGGGCGCCCGCTCGCCGCCTTGGATTATGAGGCTTACGAGCCGATGACGTCGCGCGAACTGCGCCGGCTCGCCGAGGCGACCCGCGTTGAGCACGGCCTGTTGTCGATCGTGGTCGAGCACAGCGTCGGTCGCGTCGCGGCGGGCGAGGTCTCGTTCCGGCTCGCGATTGGGTCGAAACACCGGGCCGAGGGGATTCGGGCGGCGGAGACGTTCATCGACCGCATGAAGAAAACGGTTCCACTTTGGAAAACTCCCGTCTACCAGCGAGAAAACGGTTAAGAACGGTCCTCCGAAAGTCCATCTGAAGGGTGACTCGTCTTATCTCGGCGCCTATGCTGTTTGGTATGAAAGTGGCCTCTATTCGCTTGTCGCCCGCGTTCTTGCTCTTGAGCGCGAGCCTTTGCGTTGCGGCGCAGGCGGACGACGCGGTTAGCTACCAGCGCGAAGTCGCGCCGATCCTGACCAAGCGTTGCTACGCCTGCCACGGGCCCGATCAAGCGGAGAGCAGCCTGGCGCTCGATTCGTTCGCCAACGCGACGGCCGAGACCGATTCGGGCGAGCCGGCGATCCTCCCCGGCGACGCCGATGGCAGCGAGCTCATCCGCCGCATCGCCTCCGACGAAGAATGGGAGCGGATGCCGCCCGAAGGAGAACCCCTCACGGCCGACGAAATCGCCATCCTGAGGAAATGGATCGACTCCGGCGCCAAGTACGAAAAGCACTGGGCGTTTGAGCCGCTCCAAGACGTCGAACCCCCCGCGGTCGAGGACGCCGCTTGGGCGCGGAACGACATCGATCGCTTTGTGCTGGCGAAGCTTGAAGCGAAAGGGCTCGCGCCTGCGCCTGAAGCCGATCGGCGGACGCTCGCCCGCCGGCTGTACTACGACCTGATCGGCCTGCCGCCGACGCCCGCCGAGGTCGAGGCCTTTGTCCGGGACGACCGGCCGGACGCTTACGAACGGTTGGTCGACGCGTTGCTCGCGTCGCCCCACCACGGCGAAAAGTGGGCCCGCCACTGGCTCGACGTCGTCCGCTACGGCGAGACCAACAGCTTCGAACGCGACGGCGCCAAGCCGAACGCCTGGAAGTACCGCGACTACGTCATCCAGAGCCTCAACGACGACAAGCCGTACGACCAGTTCATCCGCGAGCAACTCGCAGGCGACGAGCTCGAGTCGCCGACGAAGGACTCGATCATCGCCACGGGTTACTACCGCCTCGGCATCTGGGACGACGAGCCTGCCGACAAACTGCAGGCGAAGTACGACGAGATCGACAACCTGGTCAGCACCACCAGCCAAGGCTTCTTGGGCCTGACGGTCGGCTGCGCGCGGTGCCACGACCACAAGATCGACCCGATCCCGCAGACCGACTACTACGGGATGGTGGCGCTCTTCGCCGACGTCAAGCCGTATGGCGTCCGTGGCGACGAAGAGACCAACAGCCAGTGGGACCTCTCGCCCCCCGATCTCAAGCAACGCCGTGACGGGCTGCTCGGCCAACGCCGCGCGATGCTCGAAGAGACCGAGACGCTCGAGCAGCAGGCGATCGCCCGTATGTCGGGCCGCGACCAACGCCGCACCGAAACCAGCAAACGCGAGCAGGTCCTGAAAGAGAAGCTGGCCGAGCATCAGACCGAGGCCGAGCGGTCTCGCTACCTCGACCTGCAGAACCAGATCGCCGACCTGAATCGCCAGCTCGACGCGCTGCCCGCCGCCGACCTCGCCCTCGCGCTCGCCTCTTGCGAGCCGCACCCGGAGACGACGCACGTCATGTTGCGCGGCAACCCGCACGTCCCCGGCGACGAGGTAACGCCCCGCTTCCCCGAGATCTTTGAAGAGGCCGAGCCGACGATCGGGCACGCCCCCGACCACGCCCGCTCGGCCGGCCGGCGGCGGGTGCTGGCCGATTGGATCGCGTCGCCGGAGAACCGCCTCACCGGCCGGGTGATCGCCAACCGGGTCTGGCAGCACCACTTCGGCCGCGGCATCGTCCGCAGCGCGAACAACTTCGGCCAGCTCGGCACGCCGCCGACGCACCCCGAGCTGCTCGACTGGCTCGCGGGCTGGCTGGTGGAGCATGAATGGCGGCTCAAGCCGTTGCACCGGTTGATTGTCACCAGCAGCGCCTACCGGATGAGCTCGGCGCCGAACGCGGCCGCCGCGGCGATCGACCCGGCAAACGACCTGTTCTGGCGTTTCGACCTCCGCCGGCTAACGGCCGAGGAAGTCCGCGACTCGGCCCTCGCCGTGAGCGGCGAACTGAAGTTGCTGGTCGGCGGCCCGAGCGTCTACCCGAAGCTTTCGGACGAGGTGCTCCACACGCAGAGCGTCCCCGGCCTGGGCTGGGACACGACACCCACCGCGGCCGAGGCCGCCAAGCGGCGCAGCGTCTACATCCACATCAAGCGGAGCCTGATCCCGCCCGAACTGGCGAACTTCGATTTCCCCGAGACCGACAACAGCTGCGAGGCGCGGTTCAACACGGTGCAAGCGGCCCAGGCGCTAAGCCTGATGCATGGCGGCTTCTTGCAAGAGCAGGCCCAGGCGCTCGCCACCCGGGCCGTCGCCGAGGGCCCCGCCGACCGGCAAGGCCGAGTCAAGTACGCCTTACGGCTGGTGCTGCAGCGCGAGCCCGACGCGGAAATGGTCTCCGACAGTTTGCAGTTGATCGACCGCTACCAGACGGGGCATGGCCTGTCGGCGGACGCGGCGTTCGACCAGTTTTGCTTGATGGCGATGAATTTGAGTGAGTTTGTTTATTTGGATTGAGCAACTAGTCAAGTTAAAGCCGAGTATCCCCCTCCCCCTTGTGGGGAGGGGCTAGGGGAGGGGGGCGAAGCGGGTACCAGGCGTCATCACCCCTCCCCCCAACCCCTCCCCATCAAGGGGAGGGGAGTTTTGGCGTCGACCATTTAAGACTGACTTCAAGCCCACAATTGAATGCAACGCAACTTCTGCGGCCGTACGCGGCGCGAATTCCTCTGGCAGACCGGCGGCGGCTTCGGCGCCGCCGCGCTGGCGGGGATGCTCGGCGCGGACGGCTTCTTCCCGAAGACGGCGAGCGCCTCGAGCTCACCCGTTCCGGCGATTGCGCCGAAGGCGAAATCGGTCATCTTCTTGTTCATGTACGGCGGCCCGAGCCATATCGACACGTTCGATTACAAGCCGGGCATGGTCGGGATGGACAACAAGACGATCGCTGTCGACACGTTCGGCCGCGGCGGAAAGAAGAACGAGGGCCGCATCGTTGAGCCACGCTGGAAGTTCAAACAGTACGGCGAGTGCGGAAAGTGGGTGAGTGACCTCTTCCCGCATGTCGGCGGCTGTGTCGACGACATCGCGTTTCTGCACAGCATGACGGCTGAGAGCCCAATCCACGGGTCGGCCATGCTGATGATGAACTCCGGCAAGCTGCTGTCGGGGAGCCCCGCGATGGGGTCGTGGGTCCACTATGGTTTGGGAACGGGCAACAAGGACCTGCCGGCGTTCGTGGTGATGCTCGACCCCTCCGGCGGGCCGATTAGTGGCGCCAAGAACTGGTCGAGCGGCTACATGCCGGCCGAGCACCAGGGCTGTGTCTTCCGCCACGAGGGGGCGCCGATCCTCGACCTGGCGCGGCCCGAGGGGGTTTCGCGCGAGATGCAGCGCGACACGCTCGACACGCTGGCGAAGATCAACGGCCGCCACCTCACCGCCCACGGCGGCGACGACACGCTCGCCGCTCGGATCGCCAGCTACGAGCTCGCCTTCAAGATGCAGATGTCGGCGCCCGAAGCGGTGGAACTCGCCCAGGAATCGCAAGCGACGCTCGACGCGTACGGCGTGGGTCAGAAGCCGACGCACCATTTTGGCACCCAGTGTCTGTTGGCGCGGCGGCTGGTCGAGCGCGACGTGCGGTTCATCCAGGTCTATTCGGGCGGCGCCCACAACGACGCCAACTGGGACGCTCACGGCGATCTCGTCAAGAACCACACCAAGCACGCCGCCGAGACCGACCAGCCGATCGCCGCGTTGCTGAAGGACCTCAAGCAGCGGGGTCTGCTGGACGAGACGCTCGTCGTCTGGGGCGGCGAGTTTGGCCGCCAGCCGACCGCCGAGTACGCCGAGGGGACCGGCCGCGACCACAACGCCTACGGCTTCACGATGTGGATGGCGGGCGGCGGCATCAAAGGGGGCGTGAGCGTCGGCACGACCGACGAGATCGGCAGCCGCGCGGTCGATCGCCCCTTGACCGTCAAAGAGATGCACGCCACGGTGCTGACGCAACTGGGCCTCGACCCCAACCACCTCAGTTATTTTTATAACGGCCTCGACCAGAAGCTCGTTGGGGTTGAGGGGGCGGAGCCTATCCGCGAGGTGATCGCTTAACGGTTGGTGGCGTTAAGAAGGGAGATGGGGGGATGAAGTGGGGAGAGGGTGATGACCAAATGGCGGGGCGACGCGAACACGGGTAGTTGAAACGCTGAAGTCTGTGAAGATAAAGACGAGTCGGCAAAGTTAGTCGTCGTCGTGAATCAACGACTCTTAGTACAGGTTCGTAAGCATCGGGAAGTTGGCCGCTCAGTCGGCCATCCCCACCTCTCCAACCATCCCCCTATCCCCCTTCATGAACTACTCCCTCCAAGACCGCAGCGCTCTCGTTACCGGCTCCACCCGTGGCCTCGGAAAACGCATTGCCCTTGAACTCGCCCGCCGCGGCGCGCGGGTGGCGATGAACTACTACGGCAATCAAGAAGTCGCCGAGAAGGCGTTTGCTGAGTTGCAGGCGATTGGCGGCGAGCACTGCCTCGTGCGCGCGGACGTCACCGAGGAGGCGGGCGTTGCCGATCTGATGACGGAGATCGCCGCCAAGATTGGGCCGGTCGATATCCTCGTCCCCAACGCGACGTGCGACCAGCCGATGGTCCCGATCGAACAGTACGACTGGGCGTTCGCGCAGCGGATGGTCGACTTCTTCATCAAGAGCCCCTTCCTGCTCACCAAGGCGTGCCTGCCGCATATGAAGCAGCAGAAGTGGGGCCGCATCGTCCACATCACCAGCGAGGTGTTCGACGGCGCGTGGCCCGAGTTCTGCCCCTACGTGGCCGCGAAGGGGGGCCAGATCGGCTTGGCGAAGTCGAACGCCGCGGAGCTCGCCCCGTTTGGAATCACCGTCAACATGGTGGCGCCCGGCTGGATTCCCGTTGAACGGCACGACGACGCCCCGCAAGAGGCGAAGGACGCGTACCTCGCCCTGGCGCCGATGGGACGCTTCGGCAAACCGGAGGACGTCGCCGCCGCGGTGGCGTACCTCGCTTCGGACGACGCCAAGTTTGTGACCGGCGTGTCGCTCAGCGTGAATGGCGGGCGGACGATTCACTGAGTCGGTCCCGGGCTCTTTTTGAACCACGACGGGCACGAAGGACACGATGGCCGGCTCGGCGGGGCGACACCAGCATCTGTGGGCAGGGTCTCTCCATTCGTTGCTGTGGGAGGGATCTCCAGACGCCGACGACGCGCACCATGCCGATAACGGATGGTTGCCGTAATCGGCGTCGGGAGACGCCCCCACATTTTGTGCGCTGGCTCGGCGGGGCGTTGTCTTCTTGCTAAATTGCCCGCATGGATGAAAGGGCAGGGTGGTAGATTTACTCGTCGTGCCCGTCGCGTCAGATCCCTCTATCCCAGCGGTTGTTATGGAAGCCAACGACGACCTTGTCGCCCGCGTCAAGGCCCGTGACACCGAGGCGCTTGCCGGGTTGATCGACGCCGAGCGCAACCGCCTGATCGGCTTCACGAAGTCGATTATGAGCGAGAAGCTCCTGTCGATGGTCGAGCCGGACGACCTCATCCAAGAAGTGGCGGCCGCGGCGCTGGCGGGATTCGAGACGGCGCCGCTCGACCGCTATGAGCCGATCCAGTGGCTGCAAGAGCTCTGCCGCCGACGCGTGGTCGACGCCCACCGCTTTCACTTCGGCGCCGCCCGCCGCGACGCCGGCCGGCAGCAGTCGATGCACGGCGCCGCCGACGACGGGGCAGGGGGGTTCGAGGCGTTTCTCGCCGCCAGCATCACCTCGCCCAGCGCCGTCTTCAGCCGCGACGTGCGGGTGCAGCGGATGCACGAGGCGGTCGGCGACCTCTCCGACGAGGCCCGCACCGCGATCCATATGCGCTACGCGGAGGGGCTGCCGACCAAGGAGATCGCCGCCAAGCTCGGTAAGACCGATGTGGCGATCCGGGTCCTGCTGTCGCGGAGCGTCAGAGTGCTGGAGCAACAGCTCGAAGACGTGCGGCCGACCGAACGGTGAGCCTTCAGCCGCGGCGCTTGATCGCGACGAGGCTGGTAAGGGCCGTCAGCAGCCACGCCGTTGGTTCAGGGATGGTCACGGCTATCGACGTGCTAGTGGCGCCATAGTGGCTGGCCCATAGGTTGTAGTCGTCCGCATCGACTACGCCATCGAAGTTGGCGTCGGCGGCCTCATCGCCGTCACGCCAAATCGTGTAGTCGGCGGCATCGACCAGCCCGTCGCCATTGAAGTCGCCCGTGAGCGGTCCCGCAGTGAAGGCGACGTTGATGTCGTCGGCGATGATCGAGCCCGTAAAACCGTTGCCAAGCAGCATGAGGCCGACTTGGTTGTAGTTCCACGAGGAGCTGGCAGGCGTCTCGTCGATGACCGAGCCGATGTGCTCGTAAACGCCGTTGGGGTCGCCGTTTTCGTCGACGCTGATCATCCCCCAATCGATTTTCAGACCATCGCCAACGCGAGTGTAGCTGAGCTCTAGTTCGTAATGGCCAGCTGGCGTTGCGGTGCGGCTTGTCACCAGATAGTCGCCCGACGCAGCCGCTGCCGATTCGGGAACCTCAACGGAGGAGTTCGGTCCAACCCCCGACCACCAGGCGCCGACGCCCCCGCCGTTCTCGCCTTTCTCTAGAACGCCGACTCTTGCGCGGCCGACGGCATTGGCGACGTAGTACCCGTTCCAGGCTTCGCCGCCGGCGATGGTCCCGTCGATTGAACCTCCTTCGTCGCCGAACATTCCGTAGCGGAACTGGATCGAGCTCATGGCTTGATCGGTATCGATGGCCGCCGTCAGCTTGATGGAGTCGCCTAGGGAGTCCAGGTTGTAGCCGGCGCCGCCGTCGCCGAACGAGGCGTGAGCGACCGGCGCCGCGGTCGAACCGGTGAAGCTGATACGGTCGCCGCCCGAGTCCCAGAAGCCATTTCCGGAGTCGCTCGTCCACGCCCCCGTAACAGCAGGCCCGGCGCTATTCGCTGCGGTTAGCGTGCTCTGAATAAATCCGCCGTAGCTCGAAATGCGGGTGTAGTTCGATTGTCCCCCCCACGACTCACCCGCCGAGCCGCCGCTACCGGTGGCAGTGAGACCGATCAGTCGCCAGTTGGTTGGGTCATCAAAGTTACCGCGGCTCGATCCGTAGTAGGCGAACATGGGGCCGCCACTGTCGCCCGATCCAACCGTCCCCTCGAGCAGCCCACGCGATTCGAGCTCGTCTTCGCCATCGGCGATGATGCGGATCTGGCCTGGGACATAGTTGACGTTGTAGGCGCGGCGGAAGGAACCCAACCCCTGGACCGAACCCGCCTGCGTGCCTCCGGCATTGGTGGTGTTGATATAGCCGCGGTAGCCGTAGCCGCCGATCTGGACGATCCGTCCCGTTTCATTTTGGTCGTAGTTGATGTTGTCGGTGACGGTGAGTGCGCCGGCGACCCCACCCCGGAGACGGACAAGGGCCATCTCCGAACCACCGTCAGGCGTGTAGATCTCGTCGGCGTAGTAACGCTTGCCATCGATATTGAGGTAGATCGAGCCAGCCGGTGCGATCTGACCGTAGTTGCCGTCATTCTGCACCACGTGACGCACCGTGATCGCCCACTCGTTGTTGAGCAGAGTGGCGGTGCCGAATGATCCGTTCGACTGATTGCTGATCTGGTAGACGTTTTGGAACCAGCCAGCCCGATCGGTCAGCCCCGTGCTCGAGGCGACGCCGAAGTCGGGGTCATTGTTCCAGAAGATCGCCAAGGCAGGCGATGCGGCGAGTGACATCGCAACGCCGACGACGGCCCTCATCCCGGCTGATCGCCTAGGGGCTAGTCCCTTCCACCTGTGCCGCATTGCGTTGCCTTGCCTGTTCTCTAAAACACTCGAGCGGTTGAGCGACGAAGCCCTGTCGTCACCAGCCGGATGTTTTCTAAAATCGAGGTAGAGTTCCTGCACCTATTAGAATTAAGACCACCTGGATTCGGCAACACGTTGACGCGTTCTTTCTGGTCATTTGTAGGCGCGGAGGGTACTGACGGGGCGTCGTCAGCTCGGCGTCGCCACTCTTTACGGGGGCCACAAACGCCGAGAGCCGCGGCCGAGCGAAATCGCCAACGGCTGCGGCAGGGCGCAAGAAAAAGGGGGGCCGGCGGATGCCGACCCCCCTGCAGCAGGCTGATTCAGCCGCGGACGAACAGGAGGCCGTTGTCCTGGCCGTTGCCCAGCTTGAAGCGGAAGCCGCCCGTAGCGTCGGCGGACATGGCGCCGGCCAGCTGCTGGTTGTCAGTCGAGCGGTTCAGCGTCAGCTGCCCGTCGGTGATCGAGTAGGTCCCTTGGAAGCTGCTGACCTTGCCGTTGGAGTTGGCGGTCCAGCTGAAGGCGCCGTTCGCTTCAAGCTGTAGGCGGACCTGGTTGGTGTTGTTCACGGTCGCGGTCCAGGCGCCGACGAAGCCTTGCTGCTGCCCTTGAGGAGCCGACGCGGCGGGCGCCGCTCCACCCGACATCGCCATCAGGGCGTCGAGGGCCGACTGGCTCGCCGCGGCGGGCTGCTGCGGGGCGGCGGGCTGTTGAGCGATCGGTTGAGCCGCCGGCTGCTGAGCGAACGGCTGGGTCGGCTGCTGTTGAATCGTCTGCTGCGGGGCGAACTGCTGCTGAACGGGCTGCTGCTGAATGGGCTGTTGCTGGACAGGCTGCTGGAAGGTGGGCTGCGAGACGGCCGGCTGCGAGTAGGTCGGCTGGCTGTAGACAGGCTGCTGGTAGGTCGGCTGCTGGTAAACGGGCTGGCTATAGCCGTAGCTGGGGGTTGAGTAGCCGCCGCCGTAGCCGCCCCGGTAGCCACCGCCGCCACCGCACGCGGCAGACTGCGAGGCCGAGACGGCCGTGATCGTGAGGGCGGCCAGAGCGAGGGTCGACTTGGTGAAGGTCGTGGACATGGCGGGGGTTCCTTGTATTCGAGTTGGCTGGGTTGGCTTGGTCGGGGCCGTGTTGTCGTCCCCGTCTGAAAGGCCAAGCGGCGGGGCGAGAGGGTTGTTACGGCCTTTTTGGTACTTCTTCTTTCTGCCCACGAATCACGCGAATCTCAGCGAATTGAGAAGACCTGGATTCGCGGAGATTCGCGTGATTCGTGGGCCCATAAAAAAAGAGAGAGGGCGCCCCGGCCTGGTGGCCGAAGCGCCCTCTCGGGCCAACCCAACTCTTTGGGATTCGATTCACTCGCCGAAGGCGGCGAGGGCCGCCAGGGCGGACTCTTCGGCGGTCATCGCCGCGGGGGTCGCGGTGACCGGGGCGGGCTGCACGGCGACGGGCTGCTGGGCGACCACCGGCTGCGGCGCCGGGGGGGCAACCAGGGCTTGCTGCGGGGCCGGCTGCTGAATCACCGGCTGCTGAACGACGGGCTGCGGCTGGGTGGCCGGAGCCGCGTAGACGGGGGCGACATGGACCGGGGCGGCGTGGACGTACTTCGGAGCCGGCTTGTGGTAGTTGTAGTTCGAGCGCGGGGCTTGCGACTGCATGTGCGGGGCGGTGCGGTTGTAGGCGATCGACAAGCGGCTCGAGCTGCGTCCGCGGTTGCCGCCGCCACCGTGGCCACAGGCGGCCGACTCAGCGGCGGAAACAGCGACGAAAGCGACAGCGGCCAGGGCGAAAGCGACGTTCTTGGCGGTGCGGGACATGGCGAAATCCTTATCAGTGAAGCGTTTGGGGGTTGGCTTGGGGAGCGTTGTTGTCCCCGTCTGAAAAGCTAAGCGGCGTCCCTGGCGGAGTGTTACGAACTTCTTCAAATTCTTTTTGGGCCCGCAAATAACGCGAAGAGACGCGAATCGAAGACTCCCTCCCCCTTTGGGGGAGGGCCGGGGTGGGGGTGACCTGGGTACCCGCTCACCCAAGCCCCAGTGACTCCCACCTCCCACCTCCCACCTCCCACCTCCCACCTCGCAACTCGCAACTCGCAACTCGCAACTCGCGCCCATCCGGGTACCCGCTTCTCCCCCACCCTAGCCCTCCCCCAGAGGGGAAGGGGTTTCTCTTCCAGGGGACTTTTGGCGCTCAGTCAGCCAACCAGCTCTCGAGCGTGTCGCTCGCCGCTTGGGCCGTCTTTTTGGGCTCCAGCTCCTTCTTCATCGCGGCGGTGATCTTGCCGGTGTACTCCAGGACGCTCGCCAGCGAGGCGGGGGTCGAGGTCGCATCCACCTTCGTGACGTAGATCAGCAGGAACTTGCCCTGACCGTCCGATTCGATCGACCAGGCGCCCAGCTTGGTGCGGGCCGACTGCTCCAGCAGCTTCTGCATCGACTCGGCGGTGAGGTCCTTCGACTCGACTGTCGCAGCCAGCGACCAGACCTTCCGGACGTCGGCCCGGCCGTAGTACTCGGTGTCCTTAGTCACGAAAACGTCCTGATCGCCGTCCTTTTCGGTGCTGATGGCGACCTTGTAGTGGCCCGAAGTGTGCTTTTCGTGCTTCAGGTCGGTCTTTGACAGGACGTCGGCGATCGGCAGCGGGGCCGGCTTCCAGTCGCTGGCGAGGAACTCCTTCACCTCGGTGATGTCGACGCAGTAGCTGATGAGCGAGCCTTTCTTGCTGATCGCCTGGACGATGCCGACCAGCTTGCCATCCTGGCCGACCACGGGGCCGCCCGAGTCGCCTGTGTTGAGCGGCGACTGGGTTTCGACGACGCGGAACTCATGCTCGCCGGCCCCGGTGCGGAACTGCTTGGTGTAGACGCTGCGGACCTTGCCCGAGGTGTAGACCCAGAGGGCGTCGCTGGCGCCCGGGTTGCCGATCGAGTCGATCGACTCGCCCGGCCCGGTGCTGTCGGCCGCCAACTCGATCGCCTTGGCGTAGGCGGGGACCTTCTCGAGCTCCACCAGGGCCAAATCCCTTTTGCGGTCGACCGCCACGACGCGGCCGCGGACGCCCAGCTTTTTGACGTTTTCGAGGTAGTGCTTCTTCTCGACGACAGGCTTATCGCCCTTCAAATCACGGAAAAAGATCACCGCGCTCCGGCTGTCGCCGACCACGTGGGCATTGGTGATCATCAGCCGCTTCTCGGCGTCGACCAGCACGCCGGTGCCGCTGGAGGTGCCTTCGGAGTTCTTTGAGAGGACCCAGGTGGTCGAGTCGAGGGCCTTGCGGTAGTTGTCCGCGTCGGCCCGAGCCGTGCCGGTGAGCGACAGGCAGGCAAGGCCCGCGGCGGCGAGCAACTGGGGGCGGAGCAAGAGCGGGCGGAGCGAGCGATTGAGCGTGGACATGGGACTGATCCTCACAAGTTTGGGTTGGGCCGCCGGGGTGGGGGCGGCGTGGTTGGCTTCTGTAAGGCTCAGCGGCAGGCGCCAGCGGGTGTTACCGCCATTCTCGGAGAAGAAATGGGCCCACGAATCACACGAATCGACGCGAATGACCTGCATTCGCGTCGATTCGTGTGATTCGTGGGCTCTCAAGCTTAGCCGGCTACTTCGCCGCCTTCTTGAAGGAGAGCACCTTGCCGCCGGTGAGCGTCAGATCGAAGCCCTCGGCCGAGGCGTTGGCGACGGCGCCGGCGATCGTGACGCCCTTGTCGCCGATGAGTTTGAGTTGGTCGCCCGTCCGCTCCATCTTGCCGGCGGAGGTGGTCGTCTTGCCTGCTTTGACGTGGGCCAGGTTGAACTTGCCGTCGGCGGTGAGCTTGATGGCGAAGGCCTCGCCCTCGCCGAGGCTGGCGATCCACGAGCCGACCAGCGACGTCGGGGCGGCCCCCTTCCCCTCGGCGGTCTTGGCCTTCAGGTCGGACGACTCCTCGTACCAGGCGGTCTCACGGGCGACGGCGAACTCGGCCATCTCGGTCAGCAGCCGGCTGAGTCGCGTGGCCGAGACCTCGCGGGCCGACAGTGACTTGCGGACCTGGACCTGGCCTTTTGAGCTGTCGAACGCGAAATAGACGCCGCCTGTCTCCGGGTCGGCGAGCAGCCGCAACAGCTTGTTGGCGTCCCACTTGGCGCCCTTCTCGGGGGTCGCCAAGCCCATCGTGATATCGACCTCGCCGCGATCCACCGCCGCGAACAGCGTCGTGGGGATGGTCCACTGGCCGTGGGCGACCTTCACTTCGACAGTCTTGGCGTCGACCCGCTCGGGCTCCATTCCCGCCTCGCGGAGCAACTCGCTGAGCTGCCCGGCGCCGGTCACCCGCTTGGCGGGCGCCGCTGCGGTCGAGCCGGTCGCTTCGGCCTTGGTCGAACCGTCGAAGACGCTCTCAACCGCGATCTCCGAGAACAGGTCGTCGCCACGGACCGGCGCCGCGATGGCGAGGGCAATCAGGGCCAGGGGGGCGAATCGTCGCATGATCGGATCATTGGTTGGGGGCAGGGCGGGACCTAACCAGCCCAGCGTGGACGAGAGTCCGATGTTACTCGACCCCGCCGCAATCTCCAAAAACCGGGCCGTTGCAGACCTTTCGCAGGCCCCACGCCGCTGTGCGGAGGTGGTACATTCGAAATGTCAGTCGTTCGACGCCGCTCTGTCTCTTCTCGGAACTCGACTATGCCCCGAGCTGCTTCTCTGTTGTTCCTCGCATTCACGTTCCTCAGCGCCGCGTTTGGCGCCGACCTGCCGCGGGCGACCCCCGAGTCGCAGGGCGTTCCGTCCGGGGCGATCATCGACTTTGTCGAGCACGCCAGCACCGAAATCGACACATTGAACAGCTTCATGCTGGTGCGGCACGGCAAGGTCATCGCCGAAGGATGGTGGGCGCCTTATCGGGCCGAAGACACCCACATGCTCTACTCGCTCAGCAAGAGTTTCACTTCGACGGCCGTCGGAATGGCGATCGCCGAGGAGAAGCTGTCACTCGACGACCGCGTCCTCGACTGGTTCCCTGACCTGGCGCCGGCCGAGCCCGCCGCCAACCTGCGGGCGATGCGCGTCCGCGACCTGCTGCGGATGGCGACGGGGCACTTCGCCGAACAGGTGCGTAACTACCCGTGGGACGCCGGCTCGCCAGCCAAGCGGTTCCTGTCGCTGCCGGTCGAGCTGAAGCCCGGCACGCACTTCATGTACAACACGCCGGCGACCTACATGGCGTCGGCCATGGTCCAGCGCGCGACGGGCCAGACGGTCCACGAGTACCTCGGACCGCGGCTCTTCAAACCACTTGGGATCGAGGGCTCGTGGTGGGAAACGTCCGTCGATGGCGTTTCGATGGGGGGCTTTGGCCTCAACCTCCGCACCGAGGACATCGCCAAGTTCGGCCAGCTGTTGCTGCAGCGGGGCCAGTGGAACGGTAAGCAGCTGGTCTCCGCCGCCTGGATCGATGAAGCGACCGCGCTACAAACCTCCAACGGAAGTGACCCCAACAGCGAGTGGGAGCAGGGCTACGGCTATCAGTTCTGGCGCTGCTCCACCGGCGGCTACCGCGCGGACGGCGCGTGCGGGCAGTTTTGCCTGGTGCTGCCAGAAGAGGACGCCGTGATCGCTGTCACCAGCGGCACGGCCGACATGGGCCGCGTCATGAAATTGGCGTGGACGCACCTGCAAGACGCCATGCAGCAGGACGCCCTGCCCGAGAACGCGGCGGAGCAGCGGAAGCTCAAGCAGACGCTCGCCAAGTTGCAAATCCCGACGCCCCAGGGCGCCGCGACTTCGCCGATGGTCGAAGACGCATCAGGGTCCGTCTATCGCATCGCCGACGACCCGCTCGGCTTGCGCGCCCTGGCGTTGCGATTCGACGGCGAAGGCCATGCCGACGGCGCGACGCTCGTCTACGCCAACGATGATGGCCGCCAGCGGATCGCCCTCGGCCATGGCGAGTGGAAGCGCGGGTCGGTGACTTCCGTGAAGGGACTCTCGGCAATGCTCAACAGCGTCGTCGCCCCGCCGAGCGGAGCGTACCCGGTCGCCGCCGCCGGCGCGTGGGAGTCGGACGACACGTACCAAGCGCGGGTCTGCCTAACCGAAACCCCGTACTACGTCGACGTCACGCTCCACTTCGCTGAAGACGGGGTGACGATCGACGCCAAGCACAACGCGGTGCTGAGCGGTGAGCGGGAGCAGCCGAAACGCGTGGGGACACGATAGCGGCGTCTAGAAAGGCCCACGAATTACACGAATCGGCCCGAATAGAAATCGCCCTGAAGGGGCGAAGGACGACAGCCCAGGGCGCCGCCCTGGGTAATCAGGCCGCAAGAATGCGAAGAGCCCTGTAGGGGCGACGGAAGGCTTTGCGATGGCGTTTCCCACGCCCTGTCAGGGCTCGATTGGCGTTGGGCGTCTTTTTCCCAGGGCGTTGCCCTGGGCTTTCCTCCATTGCCCCGTTGGGGCAATCATCCAACCTTGCCTCTGTATTCGCGTCGATTCGCGTAATTCGTGGGCAACCTTCCTTACCCCCGCGCCAGCGCATCCGACTGATCCACAAAGTCATCTCCTGTCCATTCGGCGTCGCCTTTGATCATCTTCTTTTTGTCGGCCTCGGCCTTCTTCGCGGCGCGGGCCTCGGCTTGACGGCGCACCAAGTCGGAGTGGGTCGTGAAGTACGGCAGGCTCTTGCCCCGGAAGTCGTCGATCGTTTCGAACTTGTGCTTCTCCATGAACGCCAGCAGCTGGTCCTTCATCGGGCCGACGCAGCCGTAACCCATTTTCATCACGCCAGTGCAGACCTGCACGGTGCTCGAGCCGAGCAGGATGAACTGGGCCGCGTCCTCGCCGGTCTCGACGCCGCCGAGGCCGCTGAGCGTGCGGCCAGGGTACTCGGTCTCGATCACTTTGGAGATCTCCATGCACATCCGCAGGGCGATCGGCCGGACCGCCTGGCAGCTGTAGCCGCCGGGGGTGGTGTAGCCCTCGACGTTCGGCTCGGGGCGGAGCGTATCGAGATCGACGCCGATCACGCTGCGGATCGTGTTGATCGCGGCCACCCCTTGGCAACCTGCGCGGAACGCGGCCCGCGCCGGGTCCTCGATGTGGGTGACGTTCGGCGTCATCTTCGCCCATACCGGCTTGGTGGCGACCTCCATCACCCAGCGGCAGACCTCTTCGAGGGCGACGGGGTCCTCGCCGACCGCGGCGCCCATCCGGCGCTCGGGCATGCCGTGGGGGCAGCTCATGTTGAGCTCGAAGCTATCGACGCCCGCTTCTTCGCAGCGGCCGACGATCTCTTGCCAGGCGTTCTTGTTGTACTCCTCCATGATCGAGGCGATCAGCACCCCGTCGGGGTGCGAGTCCTTGAGCGCCTTGAACTCGTCGAGCCACGTGTCGAACGAGCGGTCGCTGATCAGCTCGATGTTCTCCCAGCCGTAGATCTCGCCCGTTTCACGTGAACGCAGTCGGCCATAGCGCGGTTGGACGTTGATAACCTTCGACGCATCGAGGCTGACCGTCTTACAGATCACGGCGCCCCAACCCTCGTCAAACGCGCGGCCGATGACCTTGCCGTTCGTTCCGGGAGGGCCCGAGCCGATGACAAACGGATTGGGCAGCTTAAGGCCGTCAACGGTGGTCGCGAGCGTGGGCATCGCTTACTCCGGGTTCTAGTACGAGGAACCACAAAGGAACTAAGGGGAGAGTTGGTCGAACCGGGGCTAGCGCCCTGCGGCTGATGGCGGTTGTGGCAGTCTCAGCCGCAGGGCGCTAGCCCCGGTTAAACCAATCTCCCCCTTGGTTCCTTTGTTCCTTCGTGGTTAATTCAATTCACTAAGCGTCAGATCGAGGGCGTCGATGAGGTAGTCGGCGTCGTCCTTGGTGATGCACATCGGCGGCTTGATGCGGAGGGTGTTGCCGTAGAGGCCCCCCTTGCCGATCAGGACGCCGTGCTCCTTCATCCGCTCCATCACGGCGGCGGCCTCGGTGTTGGCTGGCTCTTTACTTTTGCGGTCACGGACGAGCTCGACGCCGAGCATCAGGCCCATGCCGCGCACGTCGCCGATGAGCGGGCGCCTCTCTTGCAGCTCGAGCAGCCGGCTCTTGAGGTGGCCGCCGACGACGCGGGCGTTCTCTTGGATGCCGTCCTCTTCGATCACTTCCATGGTCGCCAGCCCCTGGGTCATGCTGATCGGGTTGCCGCCGTAGGTGTTGAAGTGGATGCGGTTCTTCATCACCTTCGAGATCTCCTCGGTGGTGGTGAAGGCGCCGAGCGGGATGCCGTTGCCGATTCCCTTGGCCATCGTGACGCCGTCAGGGACGACGTCCCAGTTCTGGTGGGCCCAGTAGTGCTCACCCGTGCGTCCGAAGCCGCCCTGGACCTCGTCGGCAATGCAAAGGCCGCCATGCTGGCGAACGATGTCGTAGACGATCTTGAAGTACTCCTTGGGCGGAACGACCGTGCCGCCGACTCCCTGGATCGGTTCGCCGATAAAGCAGGCGATCTCACCGGGCGTTTGGTACTCAATCACTTCCTTGATGTCGTGCGCGCACTTCAGGTCGCACGACGGATAGGTTAGCCCGTAGGGGCACCGGTAACAGTAGCCGGCGTGGGTGTGGTGGATCGCTTGCGCCTGGTTCGACTTGAACTTCCAACTGCCGTGGGCGGTGAGGCCCATCGTCGTGGCGGTGCCGCCGTGATAGCAGTTCCGCAGCGCGATCACCTCGGTGTTGCCGGTGTGCTCGCGGGCCGAGAGGATGGCGACCTCGTTCGCCTCGCTGCCCGAGTTGGTGAAGTACGTCCGCGACAACCCCTCGGGCATCTTCGAGGCGAGCTTCTCGGCGAACTTACCAATGGTCGGGTGCAGGTAGATCGTCGTCGTGTGCTGCAGCGTGCCGGTCTGCGCGCGGACCTTGTCGATCACCTTGGGATGGCAGTGGCCGACGCTAACCGTGACGATCCCCGCGAAGGCGTCGAGGTAGCGGGCGCCTTTTTCGTCCCACACGTACTGCATGTTCCCCTCAACGATCATCAAGGGGTCTTTGTAGTAGGTGATGACGCCGGGCGAGACGTACTGGGTCCGCAGGGCGATCACCTCGTCACGCGACGGCCCGTCGTACGGCGTCGGCGTGTGGTCGCAGATCGGGAGTTGGAGCTTCATGCTGGTGGTGTGGTTAGGAAGGGAGATGTGGGGATGGGGGGAGATAAGGGGATGGTCTTATGTGAGAGTTGCCGAACTGCACGGCAATGCTCCCTTCAGAATAAGAGTGTAAAAGAGGCCACGCCGGTCGCATCGCGTAGTCGCACTCTTTGTAGGCGAAGGCAACTATCTGAAGCGATATCGCCCCGCGAAGCCGCCATCACCTTATCTCCCCTCATCTCCATCATCCCCCTTCTCAAGGTTTGACCCCAACTTCAACTTCGTCAATGTCCGCCGCTTCGGGCACCAGCACACCGGGCCCGTCGTGCAGGCCACGCTCGGCGGGCGTGCCAGGTATCAAGTTGTCGAGCACGATGCCGAGCACCGCGGCGACCGCCATGCCGGTCTTGCCGAGCGCGCCGAGCACGTCGCCCAGTCCGTAAGGAATCGCCGCCAGCGCGGCGCCACCGGCTTCGCTATTGAAATAGGCCGGCACGCTGAGGCCCATGAACAGGGCGAAGCCGCCGATTAGCAGGTTGCGGTCGCTGTCGAGGTCCGCCTTGGCGAACTGCCGCACGCCGACCGCACTGATCAGGCCGAACATCACGCAGTAGAGCCCGCCAACCACCGGTTGGGGGATCGCCGCGGCGATCGCGCCGAACTTGCCGAACAAGCCGAGCAGCACCAGCAGCCCGCCCGCGATCTGCACGACATAACGGCTGCCGACTTTGGTGAGGCCGACGAGGCCGACGTTCTCGGAGTAACTGGTTGAACTGAAGCCGCCGAAGACGCCCGTCAACGCACAGCCGACGCCTTCGAAGCCGATGCCTCTGGTAATCTGCTTGGCGGTCGGATCGCCGCCGCCGGCCATGTGGCTGCAGGCGTGGTAGTCGCCGAACGACTCGATCATCGACGCCAAGTAACCCGCCAGCACCGCAACGATGAACGCCGTAGAGAACTTGGGCGCCCCCCACGGGAAGAAGACACTCGTCGTACGGAACCACTCGGCCTTCTCCATCGCGTCGAACGACACCCGCGCCGGGTGGCCCGCGCCGTACCAGCCGAGCACCGTGCCGAGGTGGCAAACGCCGACCGCCGTGAGGATCGCCAACAACATGGGAAACAACCTGAACACCAGCAGCCGTCGCGATAGCACGAGCGAGAACATAATGATTAGCGCCATCGTCAGCAGGCTAATCGGCCAGTCAGAAGCCGCTACAGGCGCGCCGGCGCCATACAGCGCCAAGCCGATCAGCATGATCACCGGGCCGACCACGACGGGCGAGAGGAACTGGCGGATCTGTCCGATCAGCCCAGAGAAGCCAAGCACCATTTCGCCAACCGCCCCAACGATCACGGCGCCGGCAATATAGCGCATGCAGTCGCCCGGATCACCGCCGAGTCCATCCTCAATCGTGGGTCGCAGCACCGTCGGAATGATCACGCCACTAAAAGCGGCGAGGAACGAGAAGCTCACCCCCTGAATAATCGGCAGCCGCGACCCGAAGGTCACCTGCAAGAGCGTCGCCACGCCGCTGCAGAGCATGACCGAAGAGATCAGCAGCGCCGTCTGCGTCGCGTCCATCCCCATGGCCGGCGCGAGCAGCAGCGGCACGGCGACCGTCGAGCCGAACATCGTCAGCACGTGCTGCACGGCGAGCACGACCGCCCGAGCCAAGGGCGGTTTATCGTCGAGGCCGTAGATCACGGTAGCTGCAGGCATGCCTTACCGATTCTTCTAATAATGGAACGCGGATAAACGCGGATTGAATGGATGAACGCAGATGACCTTGGAGCTAATCCGCGATAATGCGCTCGATCCGCGTTTATCTGCGTCCCACTTCTTTCTCTTTGATGCGGAGGTTTAGGTCGATGGCTTACTCAATCTCTTCAGTAATCGCGTTTGGGTTGTTGAACATAAAACCAGTGCGACCTTCATCGTTGACGCCGAAGTCAACTACGGTCCCTTCGAGATAGGCACGGCTAGTCTTGTCAATAACGATCGTTACTCCCTTCGAAGATGAGCGAACATCCTTGATGTGATCGAAGTCATCACTGAAGTCCATGCCGTATTCGTAACCTACATCGCTATCTCCGGTGACGGAGAAGCGAACGGATGTAGTAAGAGGAAGCTTGCTACTCTTGAGTATCTCTTTTATTCGACTAGCAGCAGCGATGGTAAGAACCACCGAAGATTTGCTCGCTTCTCTTCGCATCTCTGGTGGCAGCTTATCGCTTGCCGAACCACAGCCTCCGGAAACCAATGCCGCTAATGCCGAGATGAATCGCATTAGGAAATCTCCATTCTGGGAGGTTCGAAATCGCATCCGGTAACCTCCTGGCACTTGTGTGTCTATCGCTGGATCCGCGTGAATCCGCCCAATCCGCGAAAATCCGTGTCCTATTCTTCTCGAATCACGCCTCGGTGATTGCCCCGTAAGTCTCCGGCCGGCGGTCGCGGAAGAACTGCCACGTGTTGCGCACCTCGCGGATCAGGTCGAGGTCCATGTCGGCGATGACGATGTCGTCCTCGGTTCGCTTCTCGCTCTTCTTGACATACTGCCCGCGCGGGTCGCAGAAGTAGCTCTGGCCGTAGAACTCACCGATCCGCCACGGCTCTTCCCAGCCCGGTCGGTTGATCGCGCCGACGAAGTACTGGTTCGCCACGGCGTGGGCTGGCTGCTCGATCGTCCAGAGGTACTCGCTGAGCCCCGCAACGGTCGCCGACGGATTGAAGACGATCTCCGCGCCGCCGAGCCCCAGGCAGCGCGCCCCATCAGGGAAGTGGCGGTCGTAGCAGATGTAGACGCCGACCTTGCCAACGGCCGTGTCGAACACCGGGTAACCGAGGTTGCCGGGGCGGAAGTAAAACTTCTCCCAGAAGCCGGGGTTGCACTGCGGGATGTGGATCTTGCGGAACTTGCCGAGGTAAGAGCCGTCGGCGTCGATCACGGCGGCCGTGTTGTAGTAGACGCCGGTGATCTCTTCCTCGTACATCGGAACGACCATCACGATGTGGTGCTTCTTGGCGAGCTCCATCATCAGCTGGGTGGTCGGCCCCTCGGGGATCCGCTCGGTGAGCGAGTACCACTTGGCGTCTTGCTCGGCGCAGAAGTAGGGGCCGTAGAACAGCTCCTGCAGGCAGACGACCTGGGCGCCTTGGCTGGCCGCCTCCTCGATCATCGCGACGTGCTTGTCGATCATCGCCTGCTTGATCTTCTCGACCGGTGAGGTGGTCGGTTCGCAGGTAGTCGCTTGGATCAGGGCGCCACGGACAGGTCGGGCCATTCGTCAACTCCAGGGCGGGCAGAGGCGGGCTCAAAGCAGTACGATACAAAATCGAACCACAAAGGAACGAAGGAACCAAGGGCAGCGGGCGCGGGCCCCTTTCCCTTCGTTCCTTGGTTCCTTTGTGGTTCGTTCTTGAGGCTGCTATCGGCTTGGCTTGGTTGTCGGGGACGCCTGTCGCCAGTTACCTTAATCAAATCTTCACAGAACGCCTACGTCTTTCCCGAGGAACCTTCGCGATGTCCGCGACCGCCGCTCCTGCCGTTGTCCCGATGCTCGTTGGCGGCCGTTGGGTCGAAGCCACTGCCGACGCTTGGGAAGACGTCTACAACCCCTCGACGGGGCAGGTGATCGCCCGCACGCCGCTCGCCGGCAAAGAAGCGGTCGACAACGCGGTCGCCGCGGCCGCCAAGGCGCTCCCCGACTGGGCCGACACGCCGGTCGTCGAGCGCGCCCGGGTGATGTTCCGCTTCCGCGCGCTGATGGAGGAGCACTTCGAAGAGCTGGCGACGCTTGTCACCCGCGAGCATGGCAAGACGCTCGCCGAGGCGCGGGCCGAGCTCAACCGCGGCGTCGAGATGGTCGAGTTCTCGGCCGGGATGCCCGCGATGCTCATGGGGCAGATCCTCCCCGACATCGCCTCGGGCGTCGACGCCGAGTGTGTCAAGCACCCGGTGGGCGTCTGCGTCGGCATCACGCCGTACAACTTCCCCAACATGGTGCCGCTCTGGATGTTCCCGGTAGCGATCACCTGCGGCAACACCTTCGTGCTGAAGCCGTCCGAGAAGACGCCGCTGTCGGCGGTGCGGCTCGGCGAGCTGCTCACCGAAGCGGGCCTGCCCGACGGCGTCTTCAACATCGTCCACGGTGCGCGGGACTGTGTCGAAGCGCTCTGCACGCACCCCAAGGTGGCGGCGATCTCGTTCGTCGGCTCCACGCCCGTCGCAAAAATCGTCTACGAGACCGGCACCTCCCACGGCAAGCGGGTGCAGGCGGCCGGCGGCGCCAAAAATCACCTGATTATCATGCCGGACGCCGACATCGATCAGACCGTCAAGCAGCTCGCCGCCAGCGCCTACGGCTGCGCCGGGCAGCGCTGTATGGCGGGCAGTGTCGCGGTGGCGGTTGGCGCCGCAGGCGACCCGTTGGTGGAAGGGCTCGTCGATTTCGGCAAAGCGATGAAGGTCGGCCCCAGCGACCCGGCCGCCTCGAGCGACGCCGAGTCGATCGGCATGGGCCCGCTCATCCGGGACGACCACCGCAAGCGGGTCGCGTCGTACCTCGACATCGCCATCGACGACGGCGCCACGGTGGCGCTCGATGGCCGCCAGTCCGCCACGGGCGACGGGTTTTTGCTCGGGCCGAGCGTCGTCGATCACGTCGCGCCGACGATGCGGGTAGTCAAAGAAGAGATCTTCGGCCCGGTGCTGAGCGTCTCGCGCGTCGGCACGCTCGAGGAGGCGCTCGCCCAGGGCGACGACTGCGAGTACGGCAACGGGGCGGTGATCTTCACCCAGAGCGGCCACGCCGCCCGCGAATTCAAACGCCGCTTCAACGCCGGCATGATCGGCGTGAACGTCGGCGTCCCGGCCCCAATGGCGTGGTTCCCCTTCACCGGTTGGAACCGCTCGTTCTTCGGCGACCTGCACATCCAGGGAACCGAAGGAGTCCAGTTCTACACCCGGCAGAAGGTGACCCTAACGCGCTGGCCGAAGCCGAGCGACTCGCACGACGACCCCGTGTGGCGCAGCGGCCGCTAAACCAAAGCCTCCGCCCCGGAGCGGCGTCATCGGGTAGCCCAGGTTCTCGAACCTGGGTCGCCGCAGGCGACAAGAGGTTGCGTACCCGGCCAACGTTTCCCCAGGCGGTATCTCAACGAAGAACCTCTTGTGGCGACGCCACCCCGGTTCAAGAACCGGGGCCACCCGCGGTCAGGTGTGGTAGCAATCTCCTTCACTTAGGACTTCCATCTATGAGTGCGGTAGTAGGCAGAACAGAAGCGATTGCGGTCGCTGAAAACTATATGCGAGATAGTGGGTACAAGCACGGACCTTGCATAGGTTGCCGTCCGATTGGACCGACAGGCACACTTTTTTGGGAAGTCGAGTTTGCGTATAAAGGAAAAACAGAACGGAGCGAAACGGCAGACCCCCCGTCGATCATGCTAAAGGTAAATACTTCGACGAAAGAAGTCCGTTCGGTGTATTTGATGTAGCTAGGTGCCATGCCCACGCTCGCGTGGGCATGTGAGCTACAGCGAGAAGACCGCACTTTTTATGCCCACCTTAGCGTGACCACGGCGC
Organism: Botrimarina colliarenosi; assembly: GCF_007859955.1. Taxonomy (GTDB): domain Bacteria; phylum Planctomycetota; class Planctomycetia; order Pirellulales; family Lacipirellulaceae; genus Botrimarina; species Botrimarina colliarenosi. The sequence goes on along the minus strand of NZ_SJPR01000002.1, from coordinate 840,114 downwards.
CGAGTATTTGTTGGTGTGCTTCCCACTATTGACCCATGCGTGAGCAACTGGACTTACCGGAGTTCGAGGCTGGCCCAGCGGAAATGGGCTTTCAGGAGTCGCGGGTGGCCCCGACTGTCGCGAGCGAGCCAGTTTGCCATCGAATGCTACCGAGCCCGAGCGACTGTCGGGGTTGCAAGGCAACAAGAGGCCGAGCAGGCCAGCTTGCCTCCTGTGCTACGCACCCCGACAATCGTTCGGTTGAGCGTAGCGGTACGCATTGTCACTCGCTTACGACTGCCGGGGCCACCCGCGGAGATTCTCGAACCGGGTAGCCCCCGACAGTCGTGAGCCGGGTGAACCTATGAGAGAAGGCAAGAAGGCGACGCCCCCATCTTTCATAAAATCGCCAGCGGGTTGCGGCGTTCTTCGAGCGTGCCGCGGGTGACTCCGACGCGGTTGGACGCCTGCAGCTTGCGCCAGACTTCTTTGCCCGCGATGCGGCCGGCGAGCAGGTCGCGGTAGAGTTGCACGGTGCGGCGGAGTTGGTCCCCCTCTTCGTCGAGGAACTCCAGACGGAAGTGGCGGATGCCGGCGGCTTGTAGGTCGGGGACCGCTTCGGCGGCCGACTGCGGCGTCGCGTTGAAGAGCGTGTTGCGGCAACCGACGTCGGCGGTGAGGCGGTGCTCGGCGCCGGTCCGGTCGCGGAGTTTTACCTCGTGCCGGTCGCACGGCCGGCCGCAATTGGTCTTGTTCGTCCCCGGCGAGAGCAGCGAGCAGAACACGCAGTGCTCCATGTGGAACATCGGCATGTGCTGGTGGACGACCACCTCGAGCCAGCCGCCGGGTGTCTCGGCCGCGAGGCTAAGCAGCTGATCGCGGTTGAGGTCGTACGACGCCGTGACACGCTGCGCGCCGAGCTCACGCAGGTAGCTCGCCGTCAGCGGGTTCGAGGCGTTGAGCGAGAAGTCGGCGACGAACGGCACGCCGTGCTCGTTACAAAAATCGATCCCCGCCAGGTTGCGGACAAGCAGGCCGTCGGCGCGGTGCTTGTGCATCGCCCGAAAGACGCCCGCCTCGCCCGGCTTTTGGATGCGCGGCGTCGCCAAGTAAATCTCGGCGCCCTGTGCGTGAGCGAGGCGGACCGCGTCGCGGTACTCGCGGATGTCGGCGAAGTCGGCCAGCAATTGTCGCTCGCCCAGTTCGAGCAGTTGCTCGAGCTGGCCGAGCGTGCGGCAGAGCAGGCGTAGCGTGGCGGGGTCGGTCGTCGGCGTGGCGACGGCGGCGGGCCGAACGGCGCCGGACGCTTCGCGATCGAGGCGCCGCGCCGGCGGCGCTTGGATCGAGGCGTCGAGGCTCGTGGCCAGTTCGCGCCGCAGTTTGCCGAGCACGCTGAGGGGAACCATCGGCTCGCCAACGATCGTCGCCGTGACTTGCCGCAACTCGTACGGCGTGCCGCCTAGTCGCCCCAGTTGTTCGGTGAGTGATTCTTCCGTAAGCGGGTGTTTCCGCGCCGCTTCGAGGGGCTCTTCCGACCGCAGCGTGCAGCTCGCCCCGTTGACGGCCTCCGCGGTGACGATGAGCGGCTCGCCGACCGTTGCGTTGACTAGCAGGTCGAGCGCCACACGCCGTTGGGGATCGGCGGCCGAGAAACTCTTGCGTAGCCGGGCGTTGAGCTTGGGGTCGTCGGTCTTCCAGAGCGTCTGGCCCGGATAGAGCTCGTCGAGATCGATCGCGTCGCGGCCGAAGGTGATCTCGATGTCACCCGAATCGGCGCCCGACTTGAGCGGCTGGCCGTTGCGGTAGAGGTCGTAGACGCGGCCCCCTTGCTCGGCAGCTTCGAGCCGATCGCCTTCGAAGACGACGCCATCGCCCGGCGCGACGGGGCCTCGGAGGCGGACGCGGACACGGTCGCCGTTGATGGAAAGCACCTCGCCGAGCAGCACGCCGCGTTTCGCCGAGCTCTTGCCCGGCACCAGCATCTTGTGGTCGCAGCCGTTGAGCCAACCGGGCGAGAAGCCGCGCGAGAAGGAGAGCTCCATCTCGGTCACGTCTTGCCGCGAGAACTCGAGCGGTCGGTCGGCCACGGCGGCGTCGATGGCGCGGCGGTAGTGGCGAGTGATGTTGGCGACGTACTCGGGCGTCTTGAGGCGGCCCTCGATCTTCAGGCAGCTCACCCCCGCGTCGATCAGCTCCGGCACCAGGTGGTACGCGGCCAGGTCCTGGGGGCTCAGCAGGTATTTTACTTGGTCGAGGTCTTGATCGACGCCGTCGCAGACAAGGTCGTACGGCAGCCGGCACGCCTGGGCGCATTGGCCACGGTTGGCGCTTCGACCGCCGAGCGATTCGCTCGTCAGGCATTGGCCCGAGTAAGCGACGCAGAGGGCGCCGTGGACGAAGGTCTCGATCTCGACGGTCGTCTGCTCGTGGATCTTGCGGATCTCGGCGAGCGAGAGCTCGCGGGCGAGCACGACCCGTTCGACGCCGAGCCGTTCGGCGGCGCGGACGCTTTCGGCGCTGGTGAGCGTCATCTGGGTGGAGGCGTGGACCGGCAGGTCAGGGCTGATCGCCCGGATTAGCCGCACGAGGCCGAGGTCTTGGACGAGAACCGCATCGACGCCTGCTTCGGTGATGGCGATCACCGCCTCTTCGATCGCCGGCAGCTCGTCGCAGAAGATCAGCGTGTTGAGGGTGACGTAGCCCTTCACGCCCCGACGGCGCAGCTCGGTCATGAGCTCGGGGAGATCGCCGACGCCGTGGTTGGCGGCCCGGGCGCGGGCGTTGAAGCCGTGCTGCAGGCCGAAATAGACGGCGTCGGCCCCGTTCTCGACCGCCGCGCGGACGCACTCCCGATCGCCGGCGGGGGCGAGCAGTTCGGGGGGGCGGCGAGTGGCGACGGGGCGGGCTTCCATCCACCGAGTATGGCCTGTCGGCCCCCTCCGGCTCTAGGAGGGATCGCTGCAGAAGCTCAGCGGTGTGTCGCCAAGTCGGCGGGGCGATTCGCGAGCGACGTCCCGTCGGTGTCCACCTCAAGGACCACCCCCGAGCCACGCTCGCCAACGACGCGGACGGACGCCTCGGTCGGCAGGTCGTCGAGGAGGTCCTGGCGGTTGTCTTTCTTCCGCATGACGACATAGAGCCGTCCGTCGGAGCCGGCGATCGAGCTCAGGTCGTCAGTGTCATGGAACGAAAGGTTCTGGATGTCTTCGCGATGCAGGTAGTAGGGCGCCTCGGCCCACTCGTGCGAGAAGGTCGCGATCGGCGCCGTCGAGTCGGCCGCCAGCTGGGCGGTCAGAGCCGACCCCGGGCCGAGCAGCGTGCGGAATTCGGCGAAGCGGGGGAGCTGCCGGTGCATCACGAGGACCCCCATGGGGACGACCATCGCGAGGCTCACCCCCCAGGCGGCGATCGGGTTCTCGATCCGTGTGCGGAGCAGTTGAGTCGCGACCGTCAGGGCAAGCCAGGCGACCGCGAAGGCGATGGCGACGCCCGCTCGTTCGACGCCGGCGACGCCAACGAACGTGGCGAATCCGAAACCGCCGAGGCCCGAAGCGAGGGCCGCGTTCCACGGGGCGACCCGCTCCAAGAGCGACGCCTTGCCCCCCTTGAGCAGGACGAGCCGGTTGTAGACGTAGTAGCCCATCAGCATCGCTAGCGGCGGCAGGGCGGGCATGACGTAGGAGGGGAGCTTGCAACTCGACATCGAAAAGAACAGCACGCACCAGCCGGCCCACAAGGCGAAGAAGCCGAGCACGGGGGACCGCGATTCGCGATCAGCGGCGGATTGGCTGCCGAAGTACCGGACGCACGGGATCGTTAGGTACGACCACGGGTGCCCCGCCACCAGCAAGATCGGCACGAAGTACCAGATCGGCTGGGCGTGGAAGGCGCCGGCGAAGCGGGCGACGTTGTGGAGGTAGAAGAACTCGTAAGCGAACGAGGGCTGGACCCTCGACACGGCGATCAACCACGGCGTCGCCATCGCGGCGACCACACCGAGCATGACGGCCCAGTCGCGGAGACGAGGCTGCGAAGCACCGCGGCTCAAGAAGCTGTAAGCGGCGATCGGCGGCGCGACCAAGACGAAGGCAATCGGGCCCTTCGTTAGGAAGCCGGCGCCGCACGTCATCGCCGCAGCGAGCCACCAGCCGTAGCGGAACGATGGCCCTCGGACCGCTTCAAAGGCGCACGCCGCGGTGAGCGTCACCAGGGCGGTCAGCAGCCCATCAATTAAAAGGATCCGCGACGAGCCAAAGAAGCCAACCGACACCAGCAGCACCAGCGCCGCCGCCAAGCCCGGCCCGGGGCCGAGCCAACGCCGCGCGAAGAGCAGCGTCAGGGCGAGCGTGCCGAACGCGGCCAGCACCTGCGGCAGCCGGGCGGCGTACTCGTTGACGCCGAACAGCTCGTAGCTGGCCGAGCAGAGCCAGTACATCAGCGGCGGCTTGTCGTAGTACGGCTTGAAGTTCAGCTGCGGCAAGACCCAGTTGCCGGTGACCACCATCTCACGCGGGATCTCGGCGTACCGCGTCTCGTCGCGGTCAAGCAACGGGTAGCTTAGGTTCGTGAAGAACAGAATCGCCGTCACGACGAGCAACGCCGCCGAGAGGCCGTTGATCAACGCCCGACGCGACTCGGTGGGACGGTCCGGAGCGGCGTCGCCGGGGAACGCGACGCGGTTCCACCAGAAGCGGCCCAGCTCGCCGAGCACCTTGGGGATGTGCCTTGCCGAGACGGTGCTATCACCCTCAACCCGCGGCCGGTGCGAGACACCGACCTCGACAATCGAGAAGCCTAGTCGCCGAGCCTGCGTCAGCAGTTCGGAGTTGACCAGGAAGCCATTGGTGGTGATCGGGAGTTGCCCCAGCGCGTCGCGGTGGAACAGCTTCAGCGCGCAGTCGACGTCACGCACCCCGACGCCGAGTAGGCCCCGCACCAGCACGTTGTAGCAACGGGAGTAGAAGCAACGCAGCGGCGAGTCTTTGCGGTCGATGCGGTAGCCGCAAACCACTTCATGGCGTTCGGCGAGCAGCACGAGGCGGTCGAGCTCGCTGAGATCGAATTGGTTGTCGGCGTCGGTGAACCCGACGAGCTCGCACCGGGCCGCGGCGAACCCGCTGCGGAGGGCGGCGCCGTAGCCGAGGTTCGTGGGGTGCTGGATCAGCCGCACGGCGGGCATCCGCTGGGCCGCTTCGGCGACGACCTGGGCGGTGGCGTCGGTGCTGCCGTCATCGACGACGAGGATCTCGTAGTCGTCCGCCACGGAGCGGAGGGCGGCGTCGGCTTCGGCCAAGGCCCGCGGCAACGCTCCCGCTTCGTTCCAGGCTGGCAGGATCAGGGAAATCGAACGTCGCGTCCCAGCCGGGGACCCGCTCGCTACGTTACAGCTATCCAGCAACGGCATTCTCGCGTCCTTGCGATAGTCGTTTATCGAATCGATTGGCGTCGCCGAGGCGTACCTGCCCCGATCGCCGCTCCACTACGATAGATTTAATAGTTGTCGGCAAAAAAATTGGAGCCGGGCCGCGTTAATCCCGAACTTCTCCGGCATCGTGCAGGAGCTCGTAGACATGGGTTGACCCATTGAAGTCGCTGAAATCGCGGGCCGGCACACCCAACCCGTGGAGCACCGACGCCGACCAAGCCGGCCAGGGCGACATCCGGCTGCGGGGCGAGGCGAGCGGATCGACCGGCAGCCAGACGAGCGTCGCGACGACCGCCGCAACGACGACGCCCGCCACCGCCCGCCTGCCGCCTGAACCTGACGGCTCGGACAAGTTCGCCACGAGCCGGGCGGCCCGCAGGCGGACCTCGCTGACCGACCGTCCGATGGTGAGGCCGGCGCCAAACCGGCGTTGACGGTTCTCGACCACTTTCAGGAGCGTCCGCAGGTAGGCGGCTGTCGAGGCGCCTTGGTCGGAGGCGGCGTCGTCGCAAACAAACTCCCGGACAATCCCGGCCCGCCCGCTCGCCATCCAAACCAGCGGATGGAACCACAGCACACACTGCGTGGTCTTCTGCAAGAAGACCTGCATCGGGTGCTCGGTGCACAGATGCGTCATCTCGTGGATCAGGACGTTTCGCAGGTCGTCGTCGGCTTCGCCATTGAGGAGCGACTCCGGCACGAAAACAAGCGGACGATGGAACTGGTAGCAGAACGGACCGAGCTCTTCGGGGGCGACACGGAGGTCAACCTGCCTGCCGTCGATCAAGAGGCTCGGCGGCTTGATCAGGGAGCGTATCCTCAAGTCTTGCTTGGACGTGACGCGGGGCTGGCGGGTGATGAACCGCTGGACGCGAATGAAGTCGATGACCCCGCGGGACACCATGACGGCGATCCCGAACGCCCACACGGTCAGCAGCACCGACCCGAGGGTCTGCTCGACCTCGAGGGCCGAGACGACGACGTTTGGCGGAGCGGCCGACCAAGGGGAGGCCCACTGGACGTGCGGGGCGAGGAGCCCCACCGCCAGCAGCCCGAGCAGACTCACGAAACAGCCGGTCCAGAGCCGCGACTTCGCCGTGGCGGCGTGGGTCCAGCGGTCGAGCGCCGCGGCGACGCCGATCACCAGCGACGCCTGGAGGGCGTACGAGAGGAGCCACTGAGTCCACTGCGGGGTGGTCATTTGGAGGCCTCGAGTGATTCGATCATCTGTTTGAGCTCGGCCAAGTCGTCGGCGCCGATCGCGTCGTCATGCACAAGGTTCAACACCAGCGACTTCATCGAGCCGCCGAAGAGGCGACGGGCGACCTCGTGCGACATCGATCCCCGCGCCGCGTCGCGGCCCACCCGGGGCTCGTAGACGAACGCACGGCCCCGCTTGCCCGACTTCTTGACGTAGCCCTTCTCTTCAAGGATGCGGGTCGTCGTCATCACCGTCGTGTAGGCGAGTGACCGGGGCAGTCTTTCGACGATGTCAGAGATGGTGACGTCGCCAACGTCCCAGACGATGTTCATCACCTCCGCCTCGGCGGCCGTCAGCATCGTGGATTCTTTGAGTTGACTCATGGTCGGGGCTGCTATTGAGGGTCGCGCTGGGCGAGTTGGCGATAGAGGGTCGGGTCGATGTCGTCCGCGACAAGTTCGACGTGGCCGTCCGCCCACAAGAAGTAGGCCCCTCCCGGGTGACGGCTCGAGAACTCGCACTCGTCGCAGGTGTCGCAATTGGGTTGGGTCATCGCGGCGCCGGTGATCCGGCATTCGGCGTCTTCGCCCCGCAAGTCGACCCCGAGCCACGTCGAGGGGACGAGCGACATCGTCCGCTCGCCCACCAAGAGCGTCTGGCTGAGGCCGCGGTTCAGGTTGCTCAGCCGCACCCGGCGGTTGAAGACGATCGCTCCGTCGCCGAGTTCCGGGGTGTTGGCACGCAGCTTCTGGTAGTACTCGTCCGCTTCGACCGTGCCGTAGACGCCGATGTAGCTGGACGTCGGCAGCGAAAGCAGCACGTCGCCAGGGGGACCGTATTCGGTGTCGGCCGAGGCGTAGAGCGCGAAGGTCGCTTCGATCTGGTCCGACGGGCAGACCAAAAACTCGACCACCGCGTCGCTGGGATCGACGCCGGTCGGCGCGTCGTCGAGGTTTAATTGGGCAAGCAACGTGTCTTCTTCGAGCCCGGGCAGCAGCATCGAGGCCCAGCTGTAGGCGAAGGTCGGGGCGCGCTTCGCGACGCGCCACGCCGGCGGCAACTGCTCGCGCCAATTGTGGTGCTGGTGCATCGCCAAACCGACCTGTCGCAGGTGGTTGACGCAGGTCACGGTCCGGGCCGATTCGCGGACCCGCAGCACGGCCGGCAACAGCAGGGCGACCAGCACCCCGATCACACTGATCGAAACCAGCAGTTCCAGCACGGTAAACCCCGCTACCCCTTCCCGGAGCAGGGGGGCCCGGAGCAGGGGGGGCCGGAGCAGGGGGGGCCGGAGCAAGTGGCGCCGGCGCAAGGCGGGCAGAGGGCGGGGCGGCTGGCGGTCGCGGGTCACGAGGGGGCTCCGGGTCGTTGTGAGGCGGGTTTGTACTAACCTCTTAGTATTTGGGGCAAGACCAATCCGCTGGCGTTCTTGAAGTCGGCATGGCGGGGCTGAGCAGGAGGGTTCCGCCGATTGCCGTGACTACTCGCCGCAGTCGAGTCCCGCAAAGAACCCGCTAGATCGCGCAGCGCGGCATGAGAACCCTGGCGCTCGGGGCGTCGGGGCGGTTAATCTAGAGAGACGCCGTCTCCCACTATTCGGATCCGCCCCGATGAAGTTCGTCAAAGTCCGCCAAAAGCTCGTCTCCTCGCCGATCGCCGATGTCACGGCCGAGGTCCGCCGACAGCTCGACGCCCTCGGCCCGCCGCCGCAGGGCGAGGTCGCCATCACCGCCGGCTCGCGGGGCATCAACAACCTGGTCGAGATCACCAAGGCGGCGGGGGATTGGCTCCGCGATCACGGCGCCACGCCCTTCATCGTCCCGGCCATGGGCTCGCACAACGGCGCCACGGCCGAGGGACAGCGGGAGATGGTCGAGTCGCTCGGCATCACCGAGGCCGTGACGGGCATGCCGATCCGCTCCAGCATGGAGTGCGTCAAGGTCGGCGCTGTTCCTATCTGGAAAAACGGGCCCACCGGCGACGTCTGGATGGACCGCCACTGCTTCGAGTCGGCCGGCGTGCTGGTCCTCAACCGCGTGAAACTGCACACCTGCTTCAGCGGCCCCGTGCAGAGCGGCCTGACGAAGATGATGGTCGTCGGCATGGGCAAGATCCAATCGGCCCAGACGTTCCACTCGACGCCGACGCCGCAAATGAAGGACATGCTCCTTGAGATGGGCAAGCTGCTCGTCGACAGCGGCAAGGTCTGGGCAGGGTTGGCGATCCTTGAGGACGGCTACGACCGCACCGCCGAGCTTCACGCCATCGCCGCCGCCGACATCCTGCAGCGTGAGCCACAGCTCCTCTCGAAGCACCGCGAGTACTTCCCTTCGCTGCCGCTCGATGCGATCGACGTGTTGGTCGTCGACAAAATCGGCAAGACCTACAGCGGCACCGGCATGGACCCCAACGTCATCGGCCGACGAGGCACGAGCGTCGAGGACGTCGAGCGACCGCTCGTAAAGATAATCGCTTGTCTGGAGCTGGTCGCCGCGTCGAAGGGGAACGCCATCGGCGTCGGGTTGGCCGACTTCATCACGCGCCGCCTCCGCGACGCGATCGACGAGTACAAGACCTTCGTCAACGTCTACACGACCGGCGACATGCAGCGCGGCAAGATCCCCGCCACGCTGGCCGACGACGAAGAGGTCTTCGAGAAGATGCAGGCCCGCTACGGCGAAAGCCGCTGGGTGGTGGTCCCCAACACGCTGCACCTCGATCAGTTCTGGGTGAGCGAGGACCTCGCCGACGAGGTCGCCGCCCACCCGCTATGCGAGGTGACGGGGGCGCCTGTCGAACTCGCGTTCGAGGGGGGGCGGCACAACTTGCCGTTCGAACCCGCGGAGTAAGTTGGTGCGCGGCGCAACTCCCGGCGCTGGCGCTTAGGGCTCCCGGCGCGGGATGCTATCGCCCCATCGAAGGGAGCCCTAAGCGCCAGCGCCGGGAGTCGCCTCCACTCAATCGTCGACGGCGTGTTCGACCGACTCTTCAACACCGGGCCACAGCGCCGTCACGAACCAGACGACGGTTAGCGCCAGCGCCAACCACTTGTAGGTGTCGAGGCTCAACGAGCCGGTGACGTAGGCGAATGGCGCCAGCGCGATCGTGGCGACCGCCAGCGCGCCAAGGATCCAGGCGATTTGCTTCATGATCGGCTCCTTCTAGGCGTCGGCGAGTTGCGAAAGTTCGGGTTGAGGCTTCTGCATCAGCTTGCTGAGAACGACGTAAATGACGCCGCACGCGATCCAGGCGGGGATCACGCAGTAGGCCGGGAAGACACGATTCGCTTCGTCGAGCCCGTACATCAAGTACAAGCTCACCCCGACCGGCAGCGCCCAAGCGAGAAGCACCGCCCAGTTGAACGTCATTCCGGTGCGGGCGGCGTACTCCTCCGTCAAACCAAGCCGTTTGACGAACCAGTAGTCAACAAAGATCACCGCCCCCATCGCGCCGAGCACCGTGCCGTAGGTGCCGACGAAATCGAGGAGCTTGTAGGCCAGGGCGGGGAACGCTCCGGCGACCGTCGCGACGGCGCCGGCGAGCAGGGTCATCTGCACGCGGCTGCACTTGGGAAGCACCCCCTGGAAGGCCAGTCCGGCGCGGTAGATCGTCGGGTTGGCGGTGGTCCACCCGGCGACCACGACACAGAGGATGCCGGTCCAGCCCAGAGCGCTGTAAGCCAGGATCCCGGGGTTCGGGTTGGCGATCTGGTTGAGTTTGATCTGCGCGGCTAGTAGCAGTCCCGCGGCGATCCACGCCATGTAGTGGCCGAGGAACATGCCGATCGCCGGCGCCCAGCCGCTCGACGCGTGGCGGGCGAAGCGGAAGATCGTCAGGTCGGCCATGCCGAAGTGCATCGCCCCGTTGCAGAGCCACGCGAACGTCACCAGTTGCCAGAAGGGGAACGCCTGCTTGCCCCCCGGCTGCGACTGGATGAAGGCGATGGCGTCGCTCCAGAAGGCGCCTTCGGAGAGCTTGGCGAAGCTGTCGACGCCCATCTGCCCGAGCGAGACGATGCCCGCCGCGGCGAACACCGCAATCATCCAGGGCGCCGCGTAGTTGGCGACCCGTGCGACCGTCGTGTAACCGGCCGCCGCGATGACGCTCATCACGAGGCCCACAACCAGCACGATAGCCGTGAACGACGGCGTGCCCAGCTCGAAGGTCGTCTCCGGCGGCTCGTACATCACATTGAACGGAACGCCGACGGCGCTCGACGACACGGTGACCATCGCCCCGGCGAGGAAGCAGAACAAGACGCCGTTGACGACGTTGTACAGCTTCACCATCTGCGACCCGCCGATGCGCTCGAGCTGATAGTAGAGCGTCATCCGCTTCGCCATCGCGATCGGCACCACGAGGTACCGCCACGTCAGCACGGCCAAGATGTTGCCCAAGAGAAGGCCAACCAGCACGTCCTGAAGGCTCGCTCCGGCCGCCAGGAACAGCGGCCCGATCATGAACTCGGTGCCGGCGCAGTGCTCGCCCGCGTACATGCCCCAGAACTTGCTTGGCCCCATCAAGGCCGAGTTGGGGACCGGCTCGCGCTCGAACTCACCGCCGGTCGATTCTGCTTCTGCCATAGAGTACGCCGAAAAGAAGAGAGGAGGCCGCTAGTCAGGGAGGGATTGAACCACAAAGGAGCGAAGGAACAAAGGAGAAGAGTTGATTGGCCCGCGAATTATGCGAATGGTCAAAGGCGATTCGCGCTCATTCGCGCTCATTCGCGTAATTCGCGGGCCAAAGTGCCTTGGTTCCTTCGTTCCTTCGTTCCTTTGTGGTTCTCTTTTCTAAACCCGCTTGGAAAGGATGTTTTCCTCGTAACGCCGCACTTCGTCGAGCCACCCGGCGCCCGCCGGGACGCCCTTCTGTTCGCAGTAACGGTCCCAGACCGCGGCGAACGGGAGCGTCTTGTGCTCTTCCATCAGGGCCAGTCGCCCGGTCAGGTCGCCGGCCCGCTCCGCGTCGGCGACCTCGGCCCACGGCTCGAGCAACGCGCCGAGCAGCGCCTTCTGGGTCGCCCGGACGCCGATGACCCACGCCGCCACACGGTTGATCGTCGCGTCGAAGAAGTCGAGCCCGATATGCACCCGGCTGCCGTAGCCGCCACGGACCAACTCGCCGGCGATCGCCCGCAGCTCGTCCGAAAGCACCACGACGTGGTCGCTATCCCAGCGGACGCCACGGCTGACGTGGAGCAGCACCTCGGGGACCCACTGGAGGACCGCCGAGAGTTTGTCAGAGACGACCTCGGTCGGGTGGAAGTGCCCCGTGTCGAGGCAGAGCAGCTTGCCGTGCTTGATCGCGTAGCCCATGTAAAACTCGTGCGAGCCAACCGTATAGCTCTCGGCGCCGATGCCGAAGAGTTTGGATTCGACCGCGTCGAGGTTGTGCACCGCGTCGAGCGGTTCGGCGAAGACCTCGTCGAGCGCCTCGGCGAGCCGTTCGCGCGGCGCCTTGCGGTCGGCCGGGGTGTCCTTCGAGCCGTCCGGAACCCAAACGTTGGTCACGCACGGAGACCCGGTCGCTTCACCCATCGCGGCCCCAATCCGCCGGCACGCCTTGCCGTGCTCGATCCAAAACTGGCGAACGGCCGCGTCGTGGTGCGACAGCGTCACGCCGCTGGCGGCGAGGGGGTGGCCGAAGTAGCTCGGGTTGAAATCGAGACCGATCCCCGCGTCTTGCGCCCAGCCGATCCAACGCGCGAAGTGCTCGGGCCCGAGCTGGTCGCGCTCGACGGCGACGCCGCCCGTCTCGGCATAGATGGCGTGTAGGTTGAAGCGGTGCTGGCCCGGGATGAGCGACAGCGCCTGGTCGGCGTCGGCCCGCAGCTCGTCGGCGGTGCGGGCCTTGCCGGGGTAGTTGCCAGTGACGGCGAGGCCGCCGCCTAGCTCGCCCCCCTGTTCGCCGGGAGGGGCTTCGAAGCCGGCGACGTCGTCCCCCTGCCAGCAATGGATCGACACCGGGTAGGCGTCCATCGCGGCGATAGCGGCGTCGACATCGACGCCATGTTCGGCGTAGCGCTCGCGGGCGATTTCGTAGGCGTTTGACACAGTCGTAATCTAATTCAGTGAAGGAACCACGGAGTCACAAAGAGCACGAAGCAGCGTTGGCGTTCGACTTTCTTCGTGTTCTTCGTGCCTTCGTGGTTCATTTTCTTAGGAAATGAGAAGGGTAGCGAATCGCTGCTTTGCCGCCGCCCAGTCGGCTGACGATGGATTTGACGAGACGATTTCGACATCCTGCGAGCGGGCGACGATGGCGCGGAGGTCCTCGACGCTTTCAACGAGGCCCAGACCCATCGCCTGCACCAAAGCGTTGCCGAGCGCGGTTGCTTCGCTCGGCCCCAGCCGTAGCGTGCGGCCCGTGGCGTCGGCCGTCAACTGGTTCAGCAATTGGTTGTTGACGCCGCCACCGACGAGGTAGAGCGTCGCGATCCGATGGTCGGTGAGTTGCTCGATCCGCTCGATCGTGTCGGCGTAGCAGAGGGCGAGGCTGTCGAAGCAGCACCGCGCGAGTTGGCCGGGCGACTCGGGGACCGGCTGGCCGGTACGTCGGGCGTGGCCCTGCAGCTTTGCGATGCTGTCGCCGGGGGCCGCGAGGTCCTCGGCGTTGGGATCGACGAGCGTCCGTAGCGGTTCGGCCAACGCCGCCGCGTTGGCGAGCTGCGCGTAGTCGAACGATTGCCCGCTCTGTTCGAGGTCGCGACGCAATTCCTGCACGAGCCAGAGCCCGGCGATGTTCCGCAAAAAACGCGTGCGGCCGCCGACGCCTTGTTCGTTAGTGAACCCCGCTTCGAACGCGTCGAGCGTGGTCTTTGGACGGTCGAGTTCGACGCCAAGCAGCGACCAAGTCCCGCTCGACAGATACGCCCACGAGCCGGGCGCCTCGTCGACCGCCGGCACCGCTGCGACGGCCGACGCCGTGTCGTGCGTCCCAGGAGCGACGACCTCGACCGAGTCGGGCAGACCGAGCGCCGCGGCGAGTTCCGGCCGGAGCGGTCCGAGCTTGGTCCCTGGCTTGACGAGCTTGCCGAGCGACGCGCTAGGAAGCTTTGCCGCCTCCATCAGCCCGTGGTCCCAGTCGAGCGTTTTGGCCGACAGGAAACTTGTCGTCGAGGCGTTGGTGCGCTCGTTCGCCCGCACGCCGCTGAGCCAGAAGTGCAGCAGGTCGGGCAGGAGCAAGAGCGAAGTCCCTTCCACCGTAAAGAGCCCGGGGCTCGCCGCGTGGCGGGCCTCGACCTGGAAGAGCGTGTTGAACGGTTGCGGCGGGATGCCGGTCCGCTGGTAGACCGCCTCGGCGCCGCCGTCGATCCGCGCGAGCAGGCGGTCGCGGGCGCGGGCGTGGTCGGGATCGCGATAAGCGTGCGGCAGTCCGACGAGCTCGCCGCCCGGCTCAACGAGCGCCCAGTCGACGCCCCAAGTGTCGCAGCCGATGCTCCTCACCGGGACGCCCGCCTCGGCGGCCATCGCCGCCGCGGCGCGGATGCCGATGAGGATCTCCCGCCACAGCGTCGTCAGGTCCCAGACCGGACCCGCCGGTGTATCGAGCGGCTCATGCGCGAAACGGTGCGCCTCCTCCAGCCGAACCGTCGCCGGCTTGCCGTCAAGCACGGCAAGCATAGCGCGGCCGCCTGAGGCGCCGAGATCAATCGCGATATGGGCCGTCGCCATGCGGTTGAAAGCAAATGTACTGAAAAGATGACGAGGAATCGCCGATGGCGTTTCTCCCTATCGCAAGAACGCTTCGTGCAATCCACCATCAACGCTAAACACCTGACCGGTTGTCTTGCTCGATCGGTCTGACAACATAAAGTACGCCGCCTCGGCCTGGTCCGCAGGGGTGATCGGTTGCTTGGTGAGCGTCCGCTGGGCGTAGAACATCGCCAGTTTGGTGCGGAGCCCGTCGTCGGTGTCGTTCTCCTCGAACGGGATCTCGTACTTCGTCAGCGAAGCGATCACCCGGTCGCGGGGGAACATCGTCGAGCCCTGCACCACCGTCGCCGGGGCGACTCCGTTCACTCGCACGAGCGGCGCCATCTCGACCGCTAGCTCGCGGACGAGGTGGTTGGCGGCCGCCTTCGACGTGTCGTAGGCGACCGAGCCCTTCTTCGAGACCACCGCGTTGACGCTCGTGGTGAGCACGACCGAGCCGTTGAGGCCTTGGTCGGCGAAGAGCTTCTTGGCCTCGTCGGCGACGTTGTAGGCGCCGTGGACGTTGACCTCGAACGTCAGCCGCCAAGCGTCGTCCGACAGGTTGCCTTCGCGGTCGGGCGGCAGGAACACGCCGGCGGTCACCAGCAGGTGATCAACGCCGCCGTAGGCGAGGACGCTCGTGGCGAGCAGCTGGCGGATCGACTCGCGGTCGGTGATGTTCACGCCGACGCCGATTGCCGGGCCACAGCCCGAGACGCCCGAACCAGCGACGCCGATCCCCTGGCCGTACTTGGCGGCCAGCTCGTCGGCGGTCGCCTGGGCCGCTTCGGCCGACAGGTCGGCGCAGACGACGTGGGCGCCCTCGGCGGCGAGGCGGTGGGCCGCCTCCTTGCCGATGCCGTTGCCGGCGCCGACGACCAGCACCACACGGCGGGCCATCTCCTTCTCGGGCGGCATCCGCTGCAGCTTCGCCTCTTCGAGCAACCAGTACTCGATGTCGAACGCCTCTTGCTGGGGCAGGGCGATGTACTCGTCCATCGCCTCGGCGCCCCGCATCACCTCGACCGCACAGTTGTAGAACTCGGCGGTGACGCGCGACTCGCTCTTGTTCTTGCCCCAGGCGATCATCCCGACGCCGGGGATCAGCACCACCGACGGGTTCGGGTTCCGCATCGCCGGCGAGTTGTCGTGCTTGCAAGCCTCGTAGTAAGCGGCGTAGTCGTCGCGGTACTTGGCGAGCCCCGCGTCGAGTTTCTGCTTGAGAGCCGCCAGGTCCTCGTTCGCGGCGTCCCACTCGATGTAGAGCGGCTTGATCTTGGTCCGCAAGAAGTGGTCGGGGCAGCTGGTGCCGAGCTCCGCCAGCCGCGGCGCGTCGTGCGAGTTGACGAACCGCTGGATCGTCGCGTCGGTCTGCACCGTGCCGATCAGGCGCTGTCCCTCGAACGTGACGCGGCCCCGTAGCCACGGCAGCAGCTCCGCCAGCAGCGCGTCGCGGTCGTTGTCGGCGAGCGGCGTGAATTTCTGGCCGCCGAAGGTTTGCTCCCCCTTGTCGCGTTCTTCGATGAACTGGGCCGCCTTCTCGATCAGCGCCAGCGTCAGGTCGTAGCACGCCTTGTCGTCGTCGGCCCAGTTGATGAGGCCGTGCTGGCTCATCACGAGGCCCTTGAGGGCCGGGTTGGCCTCCGCCTCGCGCTGCATCATCAGGCCCAGCTCGAAGCCCGGCCGTAGCCACGGCACCCAGCCGATCTCGCCGCCGAAGATTTCTTGGGTCAGCTCCTTGCTACGCTTACTCGCCGCGACGGCGATCACGCTGTTGGGGTGCATGTGGTCGACATACCGGGCCGGCAGAAAGCCGTGCAGCGGCGTGTCGATCGACGAGGCGCGCGGGTTGAGGTTGTAGGTGCAGTGCGGGAACAGCCCGACCATGCCGTCTTCGGCGGGTGTCTTCGGTCCCTTCTCGGGCGCCGCGTCGTACACCTTCTGCAGGCCGATCAGCTTGTCCATGTGGAGCGAGGCGAAGTTCTCCGCCTTGCTCGTCCGCAGGTCACCGCCCGAGCCCTTCACCCACAGCACGTCGGTCTCTTCGCCGGTCAGCGGGTCGCGCTCGAGCGACTTCGACGAGGTGTTGCCGCCGCCGGTGTTGGTGATCCGTTGGTCGGCGCCGAGGCAGTTCGACCGGTAGACGAGGCGATCAATCGGCGACATGCCGGCCGCTACCGAGTCGTCCCACAAGTAATTGACGTGCTTGAATTCCACGGAATCGGGCGCCTGAAAAAGAGGGGTGCTATCGGCCCGAGTGCGACGAATCGGGCTGTTTCCTGCTAGACGGCGGGATTATGGGCGGTAAGCTGGGCAGAAGTCAACCGTCGAAATGTGGTTTTATGTGGTTTTGAGATGCTCGCCGGCCAACGACAACGTGAGATCGTCCGCGACCTGCAGCAGCAGGGCGCCGTCTCTGTGGCCGCCCTCGCCGAACGGTTCGCGGTCACCGACGAGACGATCCGCCGCGACCTGACGAAGCTGGCGCGGTCGGGGCGGGTGGTCCGCACCCACGGCGGGGCCGTGCTGGCCGACGAGGACGCGGGCGAGGCGCCCTTCGCGGTGCGTGTCGCCGTGAACACCGAGGCCAAGCAGGCGATCGCCCGTCACGCGGCCGCCCTGGTCGAGCCGGGCGAGGTGATCGCGATCGACGCCTCGTCGACCGGCCTCGAGCTGGCCAAGCTCCTCCCCCACGGCGAGCCCGACCGGCCGATCACCGTCGTCTCCAACGGACTCGACGTCGTGCACTGGCTCGCCGAGCGGCCCGGCGTCAACGTGATCTCAACCGGCGGCGAGTTCGACGCGTCGGGGCAGTGCTTCGTCGGCTCGATCGCCGAGGCGGCGCTGCGGCAGTTCGCGTTCCACCGGGCGTTCGTCTCGTGCAAGGCGGTCGACGCGTCACGCGGCGCCGGCGAGTCGTGCCCCTCCCACGCGGCGGTGAAACGGGCGATGCTCGCCGCCGCCGACGAGGCTTACCTACTCGCCGACAGCAGCAAGGCGGCCGAGCGCGCGATGTGCTACTACGCCGAGCCGCGGAAGTTTACGCGCGTGTTCAGCGACGACGCTCTGCCGGACGCGACGCGCGAGGCGCTCGTAGCGGCGGGGGCGGAGTTGGTTTGTGTGGCAGTCTGATCGATCGGTTAGACTCAGCCGAAGGTTGGCCGTGTGCCACTGCTGACTCGTTCAGCAGTGGACCCCGGGTGCCCGCTTCGCACTGCCGGACAAGCCGAACAGTGGCGCCCGGCAGCAGTGCCACCCGCCGGCGCCAAGTGGCGGGTGGTTTATTGGTTCCCTGTAGTGACAAAGTGAGTAAACCGTGCGAATTCTGCACTTATTACGATTATCGGAGGGTGCGCCGATTTGCGATGTCTACAACATGTCCGCTGCGTTTAGATTCGTAAGGTATTTTCCGATAGTCTTAATTGGTGTTCTTGTACTGGTTCCGGTGTTTGGCTGGCTGATTTATCGAGGCTGGTCGTCTGGGCAAGCAAGTGCAGATTCGGCAAACGCAGTTGATCACAAGGCGGGCGACCATCAATAGCAGGCGCCGGGTGGCCCCGACTGTCGTGAGCAAGAGATTCGCTTTCCCGCTTGGTGCAGCCGAACGATTGTCGGGGTCGCGAAGCGGCAAGAGGTCTTGGAAGATCGCTCGCCTCCTGGGCCGCGCACCCCGACAGTTGTTCGATCGAAGTAGTTCGGAGAAGTGAGTCGCTCGCTCACAACAGTCGGGGCCACCCGCGTCAGCCGAGCCCCCCAGAGCCTTGCAAGTGGAGACTCTCCTGGCAATGCGCTGGGGGCTACGCTTCGCTGCGTCCCCAGCCACCCTCCGAAAAAATAAGTACGCCGATCGTGACATTCCGCCGGTGCATCTGCCTAGAGTACGCCTGGCAGTTTTATTCGACGCGTTTTTTCCCAAATGATGGCTGCAAGAATGCGAGTACTAGCGATTTGTAGCACGTTTCTAATTTGCTTGGCTACGACCACTGCAACGGCAGTTCCTGTGCGTTTGGAGCTGCGGGGTGAGGTTGCTTCGGTTCAGACCAGCAGCGGCTTTCAGTTTCCGCCGTCTGTCGCTGTGAAGGCGCCAGTGGTCGTCTCGTTTGCATTTGAAGGCCTGATCCTGGGTACGCGAGTGGAACAAGCCTCATCGGACTCGGTGATCACGAGTGATTTCTACGTCGGGCCTGAACGAGCCCCTACAGAACGAATTGTACTTTTAAACGGGATGGTCCGGCTTGGCAGCGAATCTCTCCGCTTGACGGGCGGAAACCTGCTGGTGACAGACAATAAAGCCGGTGGGGCCTGCGCTGGTTTTTCGTGTAGTGGTTGGTTAGACGACGAAATTTCCATTTTGGGTTTTGGCGACGCGTCGGCGTTTGGTGAAGGGTTCGACTTCACTACGACCGGCGGATTGATCTCGCGGGTGAGCGACTCCGAACCGCTAAGTGATGTGCTCATGTCCGGTACGAGCGTCGGCGATGCGGCTACTTGGAATCGATTTCCCAACAGTATTCTGTATCTCTCACTGCGGGCTTCGGATGGTGATACAGTTGGTCACGTCCAAATCCGACTACAGCGAGCCGTGGCAATCCCAGAGCCGACAAGTGTTTGCACCCTGTGTTTTGCCGTTATCAGTTCAGCGTTGTTTCGCAGTGGCGAGCTTTTGCTCGCATAACAAAGCTTTGCGTCAGCCTCAACGTTCTCAGGCGATTGCCATGCTCACCTTCGCTGGGAGATGAGCATGCGAACCAGAGTGGATCGTCTACTCCGCTTCGCATGCTCATCCGCTTCGCGTGGGAGCATGGCGCCCGGCCACCTGACCTACGAGTTCGCACGCCCGTCTTACGCCGCCCGGTAAGCGATCTCCCCCCGCACCAGCGTCTGCCGCACCCAGCGGTCGTCCCACGCGAACATCAGCATCGCCAGCGGGTCGACGGGCGAAGTGAGCCACGGCTGGTTGGGCTCGATCACGACGAGGTCGGCCGGCGCCCCGACGCTGAGGCGCCCGGCGTCGGTGAAGCCGGCGGCGTCGGCGTTGCCGGCGGTGATCTGCCACCATGCGTGGGCCGCCGCCGGGTAGTCGGCGCCGAGCGCCGCCGCGGTCTCGATCATCGCCCGGCCGACGCGGACCATCGATCGCTCGTAGCCGGCGCCGATGTCGGTCCCTAGCGATGTCCGCACACCGGCGGTAATCGTCGTGTGCCGGTCCATCGCTCCGGAGCGGAGAAAAGAATTCGCCGTCGGGCAATGGGCGATGACGGCGCCCGCTTGCTGGAGCGTCGCACGCTCCGCCGGGCTCAAGTGGATGCCGTGACCCAGCAGCGTCCGGTCGGTCACCAAGCCGGCCGCGTCGTAGACGTCGACGTAGCTGGCGCCGTTGTACAACTCGCCGATCAGCTCGCACTCGGGAACCGTCTCGCTGAGGTGCGTCTGCACCAATGCGCGCGGGTGTTCCGCCGCCAGCCGTCCGGCGCCCGCCAGCAGCTCGGCCGTGCACGACACGGCGAACCGTGGCGTGACCGCCGCCGCGACGCGCCCGCCGGCCGGGAATCGGTGGAGCAGATCGGCCGTCTGGTCGAGCAGCTCGGCGGTCGCGCCAACGAGTCCGTCGGGAGCGAAGCGGTCGCTCATCGCCTGGCCGACCACGCCGCGGAGCCCCGCCTTCGTGAGGGTCTCGATCGCCGCGGCGGTCGCCGCGTGATGGACGCTGCTGTAGGCGCAAAGGCTGGTCGTCCCCACCGACAAGAGTTGCTCCGCGACCCGCCCGGTCATCGCCGCGGCGTAGTCGGCGTCGGCCCATTTGGCTTCGGAGGGGAAGGTGACGCCCGAGAGCCACTCGAGGAGCGGCAGCCCGTGGGCGCCGATCATGTCGAACTGCGGCAGGTGGAGGTGCGTGTCGACAAAGCCAGGCGACACCAAGCAACCGGGCCCGCCGAGGTCAAACGCCTGGGGGATTTCCCCTTCGACAAGCTCGCTGATCACGCCGTCCTCGACGCGGACCAACCCGGGCGCCAGGCGAGCTAAGCCGGGCGTCGTTTCGTCTTCTAGCAGGAGTTGCCCAGCGACGATCATGCGAAGTAAGCCTCGCGCAGCGAGTTCGAATCCCCCTCCCCCTGGTGGGGAGGGGCTAGGGGAGGGGGGGCAGCGGGTACCCGGGCGGCGTTACACGATTGCAAGCGGAGTGGTGACTAAAGGGCGTGTACCCTTGTGAAACCGGGTACCCCGTTCATCACCCCTCCCCCGACCCCTCCCCATCAAGGGGAGGGGAGTTTTGTTCTGTCCGCGTCTCGGCGCGAAGCCCTTAGCTCTCCAGCACGCGGCCGCCTTCCGCGGGACGGGTGGTGAAGCAGGTCGCCTCGATGCCCGTCGCTGCTTTATACCGTTCGGCGATCGTGCGGGCGACCTCCTCGGCCTTGTCGGTGCGGACGAGCGTTACGGTGCAGCCGCCGAAGCCGCCGCCCGTCATCCGCGAGCCGATCACGCCCTCCTCCGGGCCGATCTCGCGGGCGATCTCGACCAGCTTGTCGATCTCCGGGACGGTGATCTCAAAGTCGTCCCGCATCGCGGCGTGGCTGGCGTACATCAATTCGCCGGCGGTCTCCCAGTCCGAGGCGGCCAGCGCCTCGGCGGCGCGCTCGGTGCGGAGGTTCTCGCCGGTGATGTGGCGGGCCCGTTTGAAGGGGAGCGGGTCGAGCTTCGCCTCGTTGGCGGCGAGCTGTTCGGGCGTGACGTCGCGGAGCGCCTTGACGCCGAGCCCCGCCGCGGCCGCCTCGCACTGCTGACGACGTTCGGCGTACTCGCCGCCGGTGAGCTCGTGCTTCACGTTGCTGTTGGTGATCAGCACGCTGACGGTCGGGTCGGTGAACGGGACCATTTTCGGCTGCTGCGAACGGCAATCGAGCAGCATCACGTGGTCGGCGTGGCAGAGGGCCGAGCTGAACTGGTCCATGATGCCGCACGGCACGCCGGCGCCTTGGTGCTCGGCTTGCTGGCAGAGCAGGGCCCGCTGCGGGCCGGGGAGCGATTTGCCGTTGAGCGTTTCGATCACCAGGGCGAGCGACACCTCGAGCGCCGCCGAACTCGAGAGCCCGCCGCCGAGCGGCACCGTCGAGTCGATCACCGCGTCGAACGCCGGAACGTCGACGCCCGCCTCGCGATAGGCGTCGATGACGCCACGTACGTACTTGGCCCAGCCGGGCAGCTCGGCGCCGTCGGGCTCAATCGTCAGTTCGGCCGCGCCTTTCATCGTGGCGCTGTAGAGCCGCACGACGGGGCGATCGTCGTCGCGCTTCGACGCGGCGACGACGGTCTGCCGGTCGATCGCCATCGGCAGCACGAAGCCGTCGTTGTAGTCGGTGTGCTCACCGATCAAGTTGACGCGTCCCGGCGCCGCGGTGACGCACTGCGGCGCGGCGCCAAACTTCTCGGCAAACAGCGCTTTCACGCCTTCGACGACGTCGGCGAGCGGCTTGGCGGTTTCGATCGACATGGACGGTGGGTCGGGATCCAAGTGGCGCCTGTGGGAGGGGTCTCCGACCCCGATTTCGCGCGATAAACCGCTAAGGGCTGGAAGCCGTCATCGGGGTCGGAGACCCCTCCTACAGAGGTTTCAGTTATTCGATGTTGCCCGCTTACCGGCGGGCGACGACGCCGATCGGACCATCGCCCGAGCGGTAGGGCCGCAGCGTCAGCGTGTACTCGTACTCGCCCGCCGGGAGGCGGTACTCGCGGTGCGTCCAAGCGCCCCACGAGTTGTCGCCGCCGACCCCCATCTGGTGGTGGTCGAGGTGGAGCGTCAAGTTCTCGCCGCGCTCGATCTGGTAAGGGTGCGGGGAGTTTTCAAGCTCGGCGTCGGCGTAGGGCCGGACGGCGAACTCGAAGACGGGGTCGCCCGTGACGATGAACCCTCGATCGGTGTCGCTCGTGAGGGCCAGCCAGCGGACGTCGCAGCGCTGGCCGTTCTCTTGCGGCTTCACATAGTCGAACGTCAACTCGTCCGACGGCGCCGAGTAACGGCCCACCGCGGCGCCGGTCTTGCGGTCCCAGTAGTTCTCGTGCGGGCCGCGGCCGTACCAGGTGGCCGTCGAGAGCGACATCGGAACGTCGACGGCGAGCCCCACCCGCGGCAGGTCGGGCAGGCGGTCGGCGGCCTTCAGTTGGTGCGTGATCGCTAGCTCGCCGCTCGGGGAGAGGCGATAAGTCAGCGTCTCTTGGACGGCGTCGTCCTGGCCCTGGAAGGTCGAGGTCACCACCGCGACGCCGTCGTCGTCGGTCGCTTCACAGTCGAGCAGCTGGCGACTGTCGCCGAACGACCTCCAGAACCCGAGCCGCTTGGGCATCTGGTTGCCGTTGTCGTTGTCGATCGGCGCCCGCCAGTAGCAGGGGGAGATCGGCGAAGCGATCAACGCGTCGCCATCGAACTCGACGTGCTCGACCAGACCCGTCTCGCGGTTCACACGGACCCGGGTGTCGCCTGCCGAGAGGGTGAACGACTCGTCCGACTCCTCCCGAGTGGCCTCGTCGGTTGCTTCCGAATCGGCGACCTCGGCGGCCTTCGTTTCGAGTGGGAACTGTTCCCACGCAACGACATGACCGGCCTCGGCCCAGGGGGCGTCTTCCTTCAGACGGTAGCGGACGGTGAGCATCCCTTCCTGGCCCGGCAGGGCAGGGGGGGCGACCACCGGCAACCGCAACTCGCCCGACTCGCCCGCGGCCAATTCGGGCAGGTCGGTGACGCCGCGTTTGACGACTTCGCCATCGACCTCGATCGACCACGCCGCCTCGATCGCGTCGAGCGATTGGTGGTCGTAGCCGTTCTTAACCGTCACCACGCCGTCCTGGCGGGTTGTCTCAATCCGCTGGTAGACCTTCTTCACCTCGAAGAGGTGCGGGTTCGGTTGGCGGTCGGGCTGGATGAGGCCGTTGCAGCAGAAGTTGCGGTCGTTGGGCTTGTCGCCGAAGTCGCCGCCGTAGGCGAAGAACTCGACCGTTTCTCCGGTCGCCGGGTCGTCCGCCTGCTTGATGAGCCCCTGATCGACCCAGTCCCAGATAAAGCCGCCTTGCAGCAGCCGGTGGCTGCGGATGGCGTCCCAGTACTCCTTGAGGTTGCCGACCGAGTTGCCCATCGCGTGGGCGTACTCGCACTGGATCAGCGGCCGGTCGGCCTTCACGCCTTCCATCTTGCCGGTCGCGTACTCGACCATCCGGTCGATGCCGTCGTACATCGGGCAGCGGATGTCGGTGTTGCGGTCGCGGTAGTAGGCCTGTTCGTACTGAACCGGTCGCGACGCGTCGCGCCCTTTGATCCAGTCGTAGTTGGCCATGAAGTTGACGCCGTTGCCCGCCTCGTTGCCGAGTGACCAGATGATGATCGACGGGTGGTTCTTGTCGCGCTCGACCATGTTGATCGCGCGGTCGAGGTGCGCCGGGCCCCACTCCTTCTGCTTGGCGAGCGACTCGGGGCCGTAGCCGATGCCGTGCGATTCGATGTTGGTCTCGTCAACGAGGAAGAGGCCGTACTCGTCGCACAGGTCGTACCACTCGGGGCAGTCGGGGTAGTGGCACGTCCGCACCGCGTTGAGGTTGTTCCGCTTCATGAGCAGGATGTCCTCGATCATCGACTCGCGGCTGATGGAGTGCCCGGTGGTCGGGTGGTGCTCGTGGCGGTTAGCGCCGCAGAGGTAGATGTACTTGCCATTAACCAGCAGCACGCCGTCCTTGATCTCGACCTCACGGAAGCCGACGTTGAGGGCGGTCGCCTCGACCGTCTTGCCGTCGGCGTCGTCGATAGCGATCACCAGGCGGTAAAGGTTCGGGGTCTCGGCGCTCCAGAGCTTGGGCGCTTTTACCTTCGCGCTGAGTTTGGTCGTTGCGGACGCCGGCTCGTCCTTCTTCTTGAAGATGAGCCCCTGCCGAGCGTCCATCGCAGCCGCCTCGCGGGCGCTCTTGGCGGTCGCCACGCTGGCCCCCGCGGCGTCGAACAGCTCGAACCGCACGCCCGCCGCGCCGGGCGCCGTCACGTCGACCGACAGCGTCGCGTCGGTGTAGGCGTCGTCGAGGTCGGTCTTGACTTCGAAATCGGCGAGGTGCGTCTCGGGGACCCCTTCGAGGTAGACATCGCGGAAGATCCCGCTGAGGCGCCAGAAGTCTTGGTCCTCGAGGTACGAGCCGTCGCTCCAGCGGAAGACCTGCACCGCGAGGACGTTCTCGCCGCCCTCCTTGTTGAGGTAGGGCGTCAGGTCGAAGCGGGCCGGCGTGCGGCTGTCTTGCGAGTACCCGACCTTCTGGCCGTTGCACCACAGGTAGAAGGCGCTCTCGACGGCGTCGAAGCAGACCTCGACCGACCGGCCGGCCCACTTCTCGGGGACCGTGAAGGTCGTCCGGTACGAGCCGACCGGGTTGCCGTTGCGGCCCGCGATCATCGGCGGGTTCTTGTCGAACGGGTACACCATGTTGGTGTAGATCGGCTGGCCGTGGCCTTGCAGCTCCCAGTTCGAGGGGACGGGGATCGTGTCCCAGCCGCTGTCGTCGAAGTCGGTCTGGTAGAAGTCCATCGGCCGCTCTTCGGGCGTGCCGACGTAGTTGAACTTCCAGTCGCCATTGAGGCTCTGCACGTAGGGCGAATCAGCCCGGCCGCCATTCACACGGGTGGCGTCGCGGGCCGCCTCGGCGGTGTCGAACCGGTAGAAGGTCGCCCGCGGAGGGAGCTTGTTGACGCGGAAAACCGCGGGGTTCTCCCAGTCGTTGGCCGCCAGGACGGGGGCGGCTAGCGCGGTCACAATCAAGGCGAGAAACAGTTGCGGGCGGTGCATACGGTTAAGGGGTCGTAGGTTTCCGGTGGAAAAGACTTCGCCAGACCGGACAGACTAACGCCCCGCTGGGCCCGTCGTCCACGCGGGGCCGGAATAGCGGCTGGCGTCGGAGGCCCCCGGCTGTCAATAATGCCGCCTTCAAACAGGGCCTGATTCGCCAACTAATCCGGTTGGCAGGCCGCTCATCTTCTTCTCTGCGAACCTCTATACGTTCCCGGGAGCTGGTTGTGGGTTTTCTCGATATCGCTGTCTTCGCCCTGTTCATCGCCGCGGTGGTCTTCGTTGGACTGTGGAAGAGCCGAACCAAGGCGGGGGATGGCGAGAAGAGCTCGCAGGACTACTTCCTGGCGGGCCGCGGCCTGACTTGGTGGTTGGTCGGTTTCTCGCTGATCGCGGCCAACATCAGCACCGAGCAGTTCGTCGGCATGAGCGGCAACGCCGCCAGCCACGTCGGCCTAGCGATCGCTAGTTACGAGTGGATGGCCGCCGTCACGCTGGTGGTGGTCGCCTTCGGATTCCTGCCCTACTTCTTGCGGGCCGGAATCTACACGATGCCCGAGTTTCTTGAGTACCGGTACAACAGCGCCGCCCGGCTGATTATGGCGGCGGCCACTGTGCTGATTTACCTGTTGCTGCTCGGCGCCGTCACCTACTCGGGCGCCCTCACGGTCAAGACGCTCGGGCTGGGCTACGGGTACGACATCCCGCTATGGCAGCCATCGTTGTTTATCGCTTTGATCGCGATGATTTACGTCGTCGCCGGCGGCCTCAAGGCCTCGGTGTGGGCCGACTTGTTGCAGGGGACCGCCCTGATCGTCGGCGGCGCCATCATCATGTGGCTCGCCTTCAACCGGCTCGGCGAGGCGGAGTCGGCCGCGACCGTCGTCAACGTCGCCACCGGCGAAGTGGCGATCCAGCAGCTCGACCCGGACCAGGGACCGCTCGAACGGTTCATGGAGCTCAACGCCAACCGGATGAACATGTTTCTTCCGGCGACCGACAACGTGTTGCCGTGGACGGCGCTGCTGCTCGGGATGTGGATCCCC
This sequence comes from Botrimarina colliarenosi, assembly GCF_007859955.1. Taxonomy (GTDB): domain Bacteria; phylum Planctomycetota; class Planctomycetia; order Pirellulales; family Lacipirellulaceae; genus Botrimarina; species Botrimarina colliarenosi. The sequence goes on along the minus strand of NZ_SJPR01000002.1, from coordinate 813,958 downwards.
AACTTCTATTACTGGGGCCTGAACCAGTATATCACGCAGCGGACGCTCGGCTCGTCGAGTCTGGCCGAAGGGCAGAAGGGCATCGTCTTCGCCGCCTACCTCAAGCTGGTGATCCCCTTCGTCGTCGTGATCCCCGGCATCATTGCGTTCAACCTGTTCCACGAGGAGATGCGGCTCGGGTCCCGCGGAGACGCGGCCGCCGCCATCGCCAAGTACGAGAAGGCGAACCCCGAAACCCAGTACGTGACGGTCGACCAGACGCCCGATGCGGCGATGCTCGACGCCCATGAGGGCCCCACGTTCCTGGTTGCGGTCTTCCCCGACAAGGCCGCCCGAGAAGCCGCCAAGACCGACAATCCCCATGTGCTGCGGATGACCCAGGAGGACTACGACGGGGCGGAGCCCGCCGAGTTTCAGACCTTCAGCGACACCGAGGACCACGCCTGGAAGTTCATCAACCCCGAGCTCGCCGTCGAGGTCGAGGCTTACAACAAGCGGGTGGCCGACGCCGCTTCCGCCGCCGGTAAGCCGACCGCTTCGCAGGCGCTCGTCGCCTACAAATACGACACCGCGCTCGGGCTGCTGCTGGGGATGATCCCAACCAATACGGGCCTCTTCGGCTTCGTGATGGCGGCCTTGCTGGGGGCGGTGATCAGCTCGCTGGCGGCTATGCTCAACGCGGCCTCGTCGATCTTTACGCTCGATCTCTTCCAGAAGTACCTCGCCCCGACCGCGCCGCAGTCAACAATCGTACTGACCGGACGCATCGCGGTGGTGGTCTTCGCCATAATCGCCTGCGCGCTCTCGCCGGCGCTCGGCGACCCCAACATCTCCAACTCGATCTTCACGATCATCCAGGAGTCGCAGGGCCTGATCTCGCCGGGCATCCTGGCGGTGTTCGTTGTCGGCCTGCTGGCGCGTCGCTGCCCCCGTTGGGCCGGCACGATTGGCTTGTTGACCAGCATTGTCTGCTACTCGGGACTCAAGGTCATGGCCCCCGAGATCCAGTTCCTCAACCGCATGGCGATTGTTTTCGGCATCTGTGTGGCGGTCATGGCGGCGGCCACCGTGATGGCTCCGCTCAAAGAGCCGATCACCTTCGAGGCCAAGACCGACCTCGACCTCAAGGGCTCGAAGGGCGCCTGGGTCGCCGGCTTGATCGGCATCGGCCTCACGCTCGTGCTTTACGCCGTCTTCAGCCCGCTGGGGATCGCTAAGTAGGCGGCGGTCACCAGGCTACTTGGTGGACCCGTCGAGGACCCGCACGTCGTCGAAAGCGTCGCAATCGTCGAACGAGCCAATGCCGACGCGGCCGGCGCCGAGCGTCGTGTCGGTCGTCTCCATGAGGGGCGTCGTCAGGTCGTCGAAGTAGACCGCGATGCGGCCGGTGGCGGGGTGGCGTTCGAGCCGCACCGTGTGCCAGCCATCGGTCCACGGAACGGGCCGCTTGTTGGCGGTCAGCGGCCGGCGGTCGGCGCCGTCGACGAGCTGGATCTGCCCGCTCGCCGCATCGGGCAGGGCGCCCAGATGGACGTAGTAGAAGTGGGCAGGGTCTTGCCATCCAAAGAAGACACAGCAATCGCGGTGCGATCCCGTGTCGAGCGTGCTCTTCACTCGGAACTCGATCGCCATATCGCCGACTGTCACGTCCTTCACCAGCGCCACGTGCAACGGGCTGCGGTGCGGCGGCTTGTAGGCCGACTCACGGGCGGTGATCTCGAACGTGCCGTCGTCGTTCAGCCGCCACGTGGCCGGGTCGAGCACTTCCCAGCGTTCGACGCCGTCGGAGAAGTCGTCTTCAAAGACGACCGACTCAGCTGCGATCGCTCCGGTAACGGCCGAGAGGACCGTCCATGCGATAAACACGTGACGAAGCATGCCGGATGACCTAACGAAGTGTGAGAGGACAGGATCAACAGGATTGACGAGATAAGAAAACCCAATCCTGTTCATCCCGTCGATCCTGTCAAAAACTCTTATTTACCCTTCGTCAGCGCTAGCATCTTCTCCCGCTCGGGCCGCGCTTTGTAGAACGGGTCGAGCGGGTAACAGCCCGACACCATGCCGTTGCGCGGCGCCGTGGTGCACTCGCTGAACGTCCGGCAGACCTTCTTGCGGGTCAGCGTCGTGCCGGCGAGCACGTCGGCGGGCAAGTCGGGGTACGACAGCACCATGCGGCCCAGCCCGATCGAGTCGACCATGCCGCTGCGGACCGCCGCCTGGCCGACGTTGGGCAGCCAATCTTGCAGGTAGGTGTAGCCCGAGCCGACCAGCACGAGGTCGGGGTGTTCGCTCTTGAGCCGCGCCGTGGCGTCGATCTGGCGGGCGACGCCCACCAGCGGGTCCTCGGGCGGCTGGTAGCCGTCCGAAGGGGGGAACGTCGCCGGCCGCTGGATGTGGGGGTTGTAGTAGGGGCTCCCCGCGGTGGTGCAGACGAGGCGGATGCCGAGCTCCTTCAGCAGCGACAAAAACTTGCTCGGCTCGGTCAGGTCGATCCCACCTTGGCCGTCACCGCCGAAGGCGTAGCGGTACGCCCCGGGCACGTCCGGGACGCCGTCGCCATCGGGACCCGGCTTGTACGGCGAAAAATCAAAGATGCTCAGCCGAACGCCCATCGCCAGCCCCGGCGCCGCCGCGCGGATCCCGGCGACGATGTTGCGGAGGAAGCGGGTGCGGCCCTCAAAATCGCCGCCGTACTTGCCGGGGCGGTCGAAGCCCGACAGCAGCTCGTGGCCCAGATAACCGTGGCAGTGCTTCACATCGACGAACGCAAAGCCGATCTTCTGCGCGAGCACCGCCGCGGCGATAAAGTCATCGACCAGTTGGTCGAGCTCGTCGTCGGTCAGGATCGCGGCGTCATCGGTGACGCCCGCCCGCGGGTCGAGCACCGGGTGCCGGTAGGCGACACGCGGCTCGAGCCGTTTCTTATCGTTCGGCCGGGCATAGCGGCCCGAGTGGGTGAGCTGCAGTCCGACACAGAGCCCGTCGTCCGAGCCGAACGCCTTGCGGTGCTCATCGACGAGTTCGGCGCGGAGCGACTCGATCGCCGCGGCGGTCTCGTCGTTCAGCATTAGTTGGTTGGGGTTCGCCCGGCCATCGTGCCGGACGGCGACCGCCTCGCCGCCCCAGATCAGCCCGGCGCCGCTGAGGCCGAAGTTGCGCCAGCGCCGCCGCGTCAGGTCGGTCGGCAGCCCGTTGGTCTCGCCGTCCCAGCCCTCCATCGGCAGGATGGCGAAGCGGTTGCCGATGACGCCCGCGTCAGAGTCAATCGGCTGCCCCAATGGCGAAGCGGCCCCGGCCTCGACCGTCTCGTCGAACGGCAGCGTGACGCCGAGCTCTTTCAGCCGGTCAAGAAAGGCGTCCGGGGTCTTCAGGCTGGCGATCTTCGGAAAGTTCAAAACTAGCTCCTTTTGCAATAAATGCTTCGCGCCTTCGCGCCTTGGCTTGAGACCTTCTTGAACCGGATTAACTCACGCCAAGCCGCGAAGGTGCAAAGAAAACGACGCCGACTTGGTCAGCTCGCCAACTCCAACGCCTTGTCGAGTGTCGTTGCGATTTGCAACAGCAGTTCACGATCGGCCTCGGTGCGGCGGGCGCTCTTCGGGTGGGTCTCCGACGAATTGAGCCTGCCCCGCGCCTGAAGGAACATCGCGGCCGAGTGCTTGTAGGCCGGCACCGGGTTGCGGAAGGCGAGGAAGCCGAGGTGCTGGAGCACGTCGTTCAGCTCGTGCCAACGGTTGTCGCCCGCCGCCCACAGCTTGTCACGCAGCGCGAACGCGTCGGGGGCGAAGCAACTGAGGCCCAGCAGGTAGTCGCTGCCGTAGACGACCATGTCGATCGCCAAGTCGTTGCCGGTGTAGACCTTGAAGTCGGGCCGCACCTCGTTGCGCAGCACCAGCCGCCGCCACTCGGGTTCGCGGTGGAGCGACGAGTGCTTGGCGCCGACGCACTGCGGGATCGCCATCAGCTCGCGGTACAGGTCCAGCGTGTAGATCTTGCCGAACGGGGCGAAGCAGTCTCCCAGCTCGAAGGCGATGAACCGGTCACAGCGCTCGGCGATCTGGCGGTAGTTGGCGGCGACGACGTCGTCCGCTTGGTGGGCGAGGCCGTACGACTGGCAGATCACCGGCGTGCCGCCGAACGATTGCACTTCGTCGATCCGCGAGGCGTAGGCGTCGAGGGCGAACGCGTCGCCGGGCCGGTCGATCACGAACGTTCCCGCGACGAACCGCTTGCCGCTGCCGAGCACGTCGGCGGTGACCCGCAGGACCTCTTGCCGCGTGGCGTCGTCGAGCAGGTTGCCGTAACCGGTGTCCATGTTGACCGCGGGCGTCAGCCCCGATTCGGCGGTCCATTCCACCAGCGATCGGAACGAAGGCCAATCGACCGCCAGTTCGTCGGTAAACGGCAGCAAAACGGCGGTGATCCCCTCGATCTTGCGGCGGGGGCGGATCAGCTGAAGCGGATCAACGGGCGTATCGGGCATGACTCGAAATGTCGGGGGTTGATATCGCCAAGACGCCGAGAGCTCTGGGGTTCACCAAGAGCTCTTTGACAGGATCAACAGGAGGGACAGGATTTCTAAGCATCCCGTTGATCCTGTAAATCCTGTCAAAAGGTTGCTCGCTAGCGAAGCTTGGCGTCTCTGCAGAATATGATGCGGGCGGAAACTTGATGAGGTGTGTTCCTCCCCAAAGTACTTGCATCGGCAGGGAGGGTCATTGAGAATTGAGGGGAATCGATTCGCAAATCGGGCAATTGCCCCTATGTCCCTCCGACGCACCCGCCACGCCCTGCCCGAGAAGCTCCCTTCGTGGGGCGTCGCCGTGCTGGAAAGCCACCACGCGCCCGACTGGACGATGGAGTGGCGCCGCCACCCGTTTCTGAAAGTGGTCTTCGCCTTGGCGGGGCAGGGCGACATGGAGGTGGCGGGCAAACGCTTCCCCTTCCTGGCGGGCGACCTGATCATCGTCCCGCCGGAGCGTCGCAACCGGATCGTCGACGCCCCAGAGGAGCCATCGTCGCTGTATGTGCTCTGCGTTACGCCGACGCTCCTTGACTTCGACCGGGGCGTCCTCCGCCGACTTACCGCTGGCAGAGCTGAGCGTTCCGGCTATCTGGCGAATCGGGCAGAAGCGCTCTTCCGCCGGCTCTTGTTTCAGCAGTCACACGGGGGCGCCGGCGCCGGCATTGCGATGGTCGCCTCGGCTCTCGAGCTGCTCGCCCTGCTGCTGGAGCCCCCCCAAGAACCCGCCGACGACGCCGGCGCGGCGCGGCAAGAAGTCCGCCGTTATGTCGGCCGACTCGACACCCACTTCTTCGAGGCGACCACCATCGACGAAGCGGCCCGCCGGCTGGGCCTCTCACGGCGCCGCTTCACGCAGCTCTTCAAAGAGGTGACGGGGCAGGCGTGGCTCGCTTATGTCCATGAGCGCGCCATCGAGCACGCGGCCCGGCTGCTGGCCGAGACCGAGGCGTCGATCACGTCGATCGCGTTCGAGTGTGGCTTCGGCGACCTATCGACGTTCTACCGCCGCTTCAAATCACTGCGGGGCGTCAGCCCCGGCGAGTGGCGCCGCCAAACAAAACCCCTCTCCCCCAAGGAGGTAGGGGCAAGGTGAAGGGATGAAGCGGACGCTCGCCTCCGCGATCGACTACCTACGCAACAATCCGGCGCGACGCGGACTGGTGGCGTCGGCGACGGATTGGAAGTGGTCGAGCATCAGGTGGTAGGCTTCGGACGCTCGGGCCGAGGAACTTGACTTGCCACGGCTGACGCCGCTACCGGCCGATTGCTGGCCGGGACGGGGAGACTTCTCGGGTTGAGTCACGCGGAGAAGGGTGGTGGACCAGTACCCGCTTCGCACTGCTGGCTCACCAGCAGTGCTGAAGCGGGTACCCCGCGTCCACTGCCGGGCAAGCCTCCCTCACGTTACCGTCTGTTCGACAGCGGTTGTACAACGTCTGCTGTGATCTTGGAGAAAGCCTATCCTCGTCGGCTGCACGCATCTCTTAAAGATGCACGGGATTCCGCAAAGCGGTGGTGCTAAGGGAGCCAAATCGCCCGCATCAGGGCGGGCGGGTTACGCCGGCGTCGTTTGCGTTTCGCCGTTCTCCTTCGCCAGCACGTCGAGCTCCTTGCGGAGCATCAGCAGCAGGGCCTGCAGGAACGCCACCAACATCGGGCCGACGAGGATGCCGATCGGGCCGAGCAGTTGCAGCCCGCCGAGCACGCTCAGCAGGGCGACGCGACGGGCGGCCGGTAGGACCCCCTATCTCCCGACTTGATTGCCCGGCACGCGATCAATCGGAATGAAGTCTGCCTGAGCCGCAAACTTTAGCGGTTAGTGAGGGTTGGCGTTCCCCTGCGGAAGAGTTTCGCCGCATTGCCGGACGCCATGCCGCCGATGCGGAAACGAGAGTCGACAAAATCACTCTCTCTGCGGGTAGGACACGGAATGTCTCGCTTTCTCTTGGTCGCGACGCTCGCCCTTTTTGCCATCGCTGCTGGCGCCGCGGCGCAGGAGCAGCGCGCGCCGCTCGCCGCCGTACGCCCTTCGACGGCAGGAAAGTCGTTTACGCCGCCTCCGGCCATTCCGCCTGCCCCCGTCGAGGAGCTTAAGATCGACGTGTCTCAAGAAGAGAACGCTGTCGGGCCGGTCTATACGCTAGACGAGCTGCTTACCCTCGCCGCGCAGAACAACCCAACGCTCCGGCAGGCGCAGCTGCACATCTCGGCCGGCCTGGCCAAGGCACAGCAGGCCGGGCTCTACCCGAACCCCGTCTTCACGTACCAGGCCGAGCAGATCGGCGTCGATTCCGAGACCGACACCGACACACCAGGAGAGTTCCACGGGGGCGTCCTCGAACAGCGGTTCGTAACGGCAGGCAAGTTGCGGCTTAGCCGTGAAAAGTACCTGCGACGGGCACATGTCTCCGAACACCTCGCCACCGCGCAGCAGTTCCGCGTCTGCAACGACGTGCGGCTGCACTTCTATCGAGCCTTGGCTGCCGGCGAGACCTTGGCGATTCGCCGAGAGTTGCTCAAGAGCGCCGAGGACGCCGCGGTGACGTCGCAAGAGGCGTACAACATGGGCCAGGCGCGCCGACCCGAGGTCCGCCGTGCGAACGTCACGCTGCAGCGCGCCCGCCTCGACTTGTTGAGCGCCGAGAACGCCCAGCGTGAACGCTTCCGCACGCTTGCCTCGCTGATCGGCGTCACCCTGGCGGAGGGTCGTGTCGAGGGAAGCCTCATGCCCGAGCGTAAGCCAGCGTCGTTCGCAGCCGAGTTGGGGCGCCTGCTCGCCAACAGCCCCGAAGTCGCCGCCGCCCGCGCCAAGCTCGCCGTCGACCGGATGACGGTCCAGCGCGAGCGGGTGGAGTGGACCCCCGATATCGTCGCGCGCGGCGGCGCCGGGTACAATTTTGAAAGCGGGGAAACAGTCGCCGTTGCCGGCATCGCGTTGGAAGTACCCATCTACAACCGCAACCAAGGAACGATCCGCCAGGCGCAGTCCGACTACGCCCGTCAACAGCAAGAAGTCCGACGCGTCGAATTCCAGCTGCAGAATCGGTTGGCGACAGCCTACCAGCTGTCCCTGACCGCTCTGCAGCACGCCCATGAGTACGAGCGGGTGATCCTGCCCGAGTCAAAAGCGGCCTACGCCGAGTTACTCGAGAGCTACAAGCGAGACCGGGTCGATTGGCCCGATGTGCTGATGGCTCAGCACGACTACCTCGACGCTAAGCTGACACAAGTGGAAAACCTGCTCGAAGCCCGTACCTATGAGGTTTTGATCGCTGGTTACTTGCTCCACGACGGCCTGATGGCGGCCGAAGACGCCACGCCGCCCGGCCACATCGACGCGACGCCCCGACCGCGCTGATCCACCTACTGCCAACCCGAACGCCCGACTGTCGACAATGAGCACGCCTCAGAATTCGAACCGTCCGCCGCGTCGTGAGTTCCTCCGTACGTCGGCGCTGGCCGCGGGCGGCGCCTTGGCCGCCTCCTCGGTAGCGATGGCGCAACCCAACCGACATGGGACGCCCAGCGATGACGAGATGCAGCACGAGTTGCCGAAGCCCATCGGCGACCCCTCGGCGGGCCGTCCCGCCGGCGCACGAGACGAGTACGAGGGGTTCCATCGCTTCGCGCCCAGCCGCGGCGACAGTCCGGACAGCGATTTCTATCTCGGCAAGCTCGTTCCGGGACTCCGCGATCCCGCGACGGGCCGCGCGCCGTTTGTAGCGCCCGACGTGCCGTCGCTCCCCTACGAAATCAAGGACGGCGTCAAGGAGTTCCACCTCCGCGCGACCCCTGTCGAGGCCGAGTTCTTGCCCGGCTACAAGATGAACGTCTACGGCTACAACGGCAGCCTGCCGGGGCCCACCATCGAGGTCACGCAGGGGGATCGGGTGCGGGTCGTCGTCACCAACGACCTGCCCGAAGAGACCTTCATGCACTGGCACGGCTTCGAGTGCCGCATCCAATACGACGGCGCCGCCACCCTGGTCCAGAATCCCATCAAGCCGGGCGAAAGCTTCCGTTACGAATTCACCTTCCATGAAGAAGGGACGTTCTTCTACCACTCGCATGTCGCGATGCAGGAAGCGTTCGGCATGGTGGGCTGGTTCATCGTCCACCCGAAGAACGACTGGGACCCGCCGGTCGACCGCGACTTCGGCCTGATCTTCCAGAACTTCTTCGTCGAGCCGACCCAGACGGTCGCCGACTCCTGGAGGATGGACTGGAACTGGCACACCATCAACGGCCGCAGCGGTCCTTACCACTCGCCGCTGGTGGTCAAGCACGGCGAGCGGGTGCGGATCCGCATCCTCAACTTCTCGCCGATGCAGCACCATCCGATCCACCTCCACGGGCACACGTTCTGGGTCACCGGCCGCGAAGGGGCGCGGGCGCCTAAATCCGCCTGGATACCGCGGAACACCGAGCTGATCGCGGTCGCCCAAGCGGCCGAGCTGGAGTTCATCGCCAACAACCCGGGAGACTGGATGATGCACTGCCACATGGTGCATCACATGATGAACCATATGACCAAGCAGGTCGGTCCTCGCGTCCGCCCCGGGCAATCGGTCGACGCCTATCTGACGGACCTCGACAACCTGCCCGGCGTGTCGCTACGGAACGCCGACCCCGGCTTCGCTGTGCCCGGTTACCCCCAAGACATGCAGGGGATGAACATGGACATGATGACGAGCGACGCGATCGTCGGCCGCCGTGAGACGCTCGGCATGCGTAAGGGCTGGCCGATGGCGCTGATGGGGCTGATGCTCGCCGTGCGGGTGCTGCCGGAGGACCTGTACCAACTCGTGATGGAGACCGACGAGCGCGTTGAACCGGGATCGGTCTTCGCGGAGATCGTCCGTCGCTTCGGCGATCCTTCCAATTACACACCGGCGACGAAAATGTCGCACGGCTAGGGCGTCGCTACAACATTTTGTGACGGATGAGCAATTACATCGGGTCCGACCGACCGACAGCAGTCCAGGCGATTCATTGGCTACAGGGGGCGCGCCCACTTCACTGAGTAGGGATCCATCTAGATCACATTACGTCGCGGGACATCGCCTCGGCAGGAGGTTCGGGGCTCAAAGGTTCGTCGGCGTGTCGCCGCGAATCGACAACGCGGCTGACGCTCACGCCGCCAAATCGCCCGCATCGGGGCGGGCGGGTTACGCCGGCGCCGTTTGCGTTTCGCCGTTCTCCTTCGCCAGCACGTCGAGTTCCTTGCGGAGCATCAGCAGCAGGGCCTGTAGGAACGCCACGAGCATCGGGCCGACGAGGATGCCGATCGGGCCGAGCAGTTGCAGCCCGCCGAGCACGCTTAGCAGGGCGAGCAGCGGGTGCAGGTTCGACTGCCCGTGGAGCACGAGCGGCTTGATGAGGTTGTCGATCGACGACACCACGGCGAAGCCGTAGATCGCCAAGCCGATCGCCGGCCAGAAGTCGCCCTGGACGAAGTAGACCCACAGCGCCACCGGCAGCCAGACGGCGGTCGCGCCGACGAACGGCACGATCGCCAGCGTCATGGTCAGCACCGTCAGCAGGAAGACGGGCGGGTGGATCCGCATCTCGTCGGGGACGTTCTTGAGGATGCCGCCATACTCGGCGAGCACGGTGGCGGGGGTCCACTCCGAGACGACGAAGAAGTAGCCGATCCCCCCCAGGATGCCCTGCACGAACGCGGCGAGCAGGGTGGCGAGGACCACGGCGCGACTCACCCTGGCGAACTGGTCGAGCAGTTCGCGCTCATAGTCGTCGTCGAGCGGCGAGAGGTGCATCAAGGTCTCGACGATCGTCGGTCCATCCGCGAAGAAGTAGTAGAGGGCGAAGATCATGATGCCGGTCCCGATGACGAACCCCAGTAACGACTGGACGCCGACCAGGCCGATCTTCACCGCGTACTGGGCGGCGGTCTGCGCGAGTTTGGACGGGTCGAACTCGGCGTTGACGTTCTCGTGGTACCACTCGGTGAGCGGTTCGAGTCGGGCCATCAAGGCGGCCGTCCAGCCCGCCGCGGGGGCGTCCTCGTCGCTCGCCCCGGGTTCGTTTTCGGCGCCCTCGGGGAGGATTAGTTTTGGTTGCGCAGCGGCGTCTTCAGCCCCCTCTCCCTCGTCAGTGGACTCTTCGGCAGTGGTTTCATCGGGCGTGGCGGCCGCCAGCGTGACGCGGACGATTCGGGCCGTCTCGACATACGCCATCCAGCCGAGCAACGCCGTCGGCGCGACGACCCCCAGCGCGATGAGGGTGGTCGTCGCCAGGGCGGCGAGCTGGTTGCGGCCGTTCAGCTTGGCGAGCAGCCAGCTATGGAGCGGCTTGAAGATCACCGCCAGCACCGCCGCGAGGAACAGCGGCACCAGGAACGACGCCATCACCCGGAAGAACATCACGCCGATCAGCAGGACGACCGCCATCAGCACCAAGAGCGAAATCACGCGCGGCAAGCCGCGCAGCATCGACGATTCGGTTGGCGCGACGCTCGGCTCGTCCGCACTCGGCGTGGGCTTCTCCTTGGTCGTCGGGGCGGAGGGCTTCGCTTTGGGCACAGCGGGGATCCTTGGGGCGGGCGGGTGTCGGGGAGTATAACCGGCCCCCCCGGCGTCGCGGAGTGCGACGCCTCGAGCGGCGCGAGGGCGGATTGCGAACCATCGAACCAATATCGGACCGGCCCTCAACGCCGCCAGCGGGCTGGCGCCGGTGGGCGCCCGGCGTCTTGAAGTTCGCCATCGTGGCCGCGGTCTTGGTCTTTGTCAGCCAAGCCGTGCAAGACGGCGTCCGGGAGCTGTCGCAGCGTGATTTTCAGTTCGCCATCGGCCCGGCCCTCGCCGCTGGGGTCGCTTACTTCTCGGCGCAATTGGTGATGGCGTGGTTCTGGCGGCGGGTGCTGGTGGCGCTCGGCCAGCCAGCCCCCCCGGGCGCGTCGATCGCCGCGTTCTGCATCAGCCAGCTTGGGAAGTACGTGCCGGGCAAGGCGTCGGTCGTCCTGATCCGCACCGAAAGGCTGCTCGCCTCGCTCAAGCGGCGTCCGTACCGGGGCGAATGGCAGGCTTCGATTGTGAAGGTCGGCGCGTCCGCCTTCTACGAGACCCTTTCTTACATGGCGGTCGGCTCGCTCCTCGCCGCGGCGTTGATTCCTTTCGTCTCGGCCGACGCCGGGCAGAACGGCTGGGTCATTCTCCTCGCGCTTGGTCTAGCAGCGGTTTGCCTGACGCCGACGTTGCCGCCGGTGTTTGGCTGGGTGCTGGGCCGGTTCACCGTCGCCTCGGGGCGGGCCGAGTTGCGCGAGCAACTCCGCGGGCGGCTCGGCTACGGTTTGGCGGCGACGGCGGCGTTCGCTTCGACCGTTGCGTGGATTTTGATGGGCGTTTGTGTCTGGCTTTCGGCCGAGGCGGTTGGCGCCGCGGGCGGGCTCGGGATCGGTAATCTGCCGTTCTGGACCCTGGCGGCGACGCTGCCGAGCGTCGCGGGGTTTGTCTCGCTGCTGCCGGCTGGCCTGTTGGTGCGCGAGGGGCTCGCCCTGCTGCTGCTGGCGCCGGTCCTGGGCGATGGCGACGCCGTGGCGGTGACGGTCGCCAGCCGCTTGATCGGGGTTGCAACGGAGGTCGTTGTCTGTGCTAGCCTGATAGCAGGTGGATTCGCCCGGAACCGCCCCCGCAGAGACCCCAACGGCGACCCGTCTTGAGCGATTCCACCGGCGCCAACCGCACCGCCAACGCCCCCCCCGCCAACGGCCAAGCCGTCTCGGTGGTTGTCCCGCTATTGAACGAGGCGCCGACCATCGCCGAGCTACACCGCCGGCTCAAAGCGGTTGCGGCGCGAGAAGGCTACGCCCTGCAAGTCGTCTTCGTCGACGACGGCTCGACCGACGACTCGTGGAAGGTCATAGGCGGCCTCGCCAACGCCGAGCCGGGCGTCGTGGGCGTCCGCTTCCGCCGCAACTTTGGCAAGGCCGACGCCCTCGACGCCGGCTTCGCGGCGGCCACGGCGCCGATCGTCGTCACGATGGACGCCGACCTGCAAGACGACCCGGACGAGATCCCCACGCTGCTAGCCAAGCTCGCCGAGGGCTACGACGTCGTCAGCGGCTGGAAGGTCGACCGCAAGGACCCGTGGCACAAGCGCTGGCCGTCGTTGGTGTTCAACTCGCTGGCGAGCCGGCTCACCTTCGTGCGGCTGCACGACCACAACTGCGGCCTAAAGGCGTACCGCCGCGAGGCGCTGGCCGACGTGACGCTCTACGGCGAACTCCACCGGTTCGTGCCGGTGCTCGCCGCCGCGCGCGGCTACCGCGTCACCGAAGTCCCCGTCAAGCACCACCCGCGCGAGCATGGCGTCTCGAAGTACGGCGCGTCGCGGATCGTGAAGGGGCTGATGGACCTGATCACCGTCAAGTTCCTCACCGGCTACGGCGATCGGCCGCAGCACGTACTCGGCGGATTGGGGCTCGTCAGCTTCGCCGCCGGCAGCCTGGGGCTGTTCTACCTGGCGATCCGCTGGATCGTCACGCGCGCGGTGGAAGGCCTCGAGCCGATCCACCTGCACGAGACGGCCGCCCTCTATTACTGTTTGGCGATGTGCCTGGTGGGCGCCCAGTTCCTGGCGGTCGGTCTGTTGGGAGCGATGATCACCGCGTCGCTTTCCCGCGATCGGCCGAGCTACTCCATCGCTGAAACGATTGTTGCGTCCCCTTCGACGACCAAAGAAAGATGAGTTTTTCAGACCAGCGTGACCCGTCCAACGGTCTCGGCGCCCAGCAGCGCTGGCTGATTTACTCGCTGCTGATCGCCGTGGCGCTCGGCCAGGCGGCGGGCAAGATCTTGGCGGTGAACTCGGTCGATCTGTCGCGGCTCGAGTCGTACCGCATCGGTGAAACCCTCGCCCGCGAGACCGCCAAGCTCGAGCGCCAAGGCCTTGCCGGCGACGAGCTCGCCGCGGCCGTTGCCGAACGGCGCGAGACGCTCGAGCATGACATGCGGCTGCAGCGGCCCTTCCTCAGCGCCAACGACCGCAGCCGTTGGATGGCGATCCGCGCGATCGCCGAGAACGGCAACCACGATATCGACCCATTCCTCGAAGAACCGACCTGGGACAGCATCGACATGGTGCAGCACCTCGGCCGCGACGGCGAGCGGCACCAGTACTCGAGCAAGCCGCCGCTGCTGATGGTGCTGATCGCCGGGCCGTACTGGCTTTTGATGCAGCTGACGGGGACCACGCTCGGCGAATCGCCCTACGACCTGGGCCGCGCGCTGTTGCTCTTGCTCAATTGCGGGTCGCTGGCCGTGATGCTGGTCGCGATCGGACGGATCATCGAGCGGACCGGCGTCGGCGACATCGACCGGCTCTTTGCGATGACGGTCGCGACGTTCGCCACCCAGCTCGCCGCCTTCATGCCGGTGCTCAACAACCACCTGTTCGGCGCGGCGGCCGCGGCGGTGACGTGCGACCTCTGGCAGCGCCTGCTGCGCTCTGACAAGCCGCTCGGCGGCGTGTCGCTGGGCGCCGGGTTGGCGGCCGGCTTCGCCGTGACATGCGAGCTGCCCGCCCTGGCGCTGGCGGTGCTGGTCGGCCTTTCGCTGCTGTGGCGCCGACCGGGCGAGACGCTGCGGGCGTTTGCCGTCGGCGCCGGCCTCGTCGCGGTTGCGTTCTTCGCCACCAACTACTGGGCCCACGACAGCCTGCGGCCGCCGTACGGCCACCGCAGCGAGACCGACCCCGCCGACAACTGGTACGACTACGAGTACACCGTCGGCGGGAAGACCCGCGACAGCTACTGGCGCCACCGCCAGGGGATCGACATCGGCGAAGAATCGAAGGCGGTTTACGCCCTCCACACGCTCGTCGGCCACCACGGCGTTTTCTCGATGACGCCGGTCTGGCTGCTGAGCTTCGTCGGCATGGGGTTATTGCTCAGCTCCCGCGACGGGGCGACCCGGCAGCTCGCCGTCGTCACGGTGTTGATCACCGCGGCGTGCCTCGTCTTTTTCATTCTGTTGCGGCCGCAGGACGACCGGAACTACGGCGGGGCCACCAACGGCTTCCGCTGGCTCTTCTGGCTGGCGCCGCTGTGGATCGCCATGCTTCCGCGGGCGGTCGCGTCGCTCCGCCAAAGCCGCGTCGGCATGGCCCTGGCGGCGTCGCTGCTGGCTTGGTCGGCCATGTCGGCGAGCTACCCGACCTGGAACCCCTGGACCCACCCCTGGATCTACCGCTGGATGGAGCACCTCGGCTTCTCCGTCCTGTAGCTTGCAGCCGAAGGAAGGGAGATGGGGGATGCATGGAGATTAGGGGGATCGCAAGCGGCCGGGGATGTCCAACAGGCCGCTGAATCTTGACGGCGCGGCACGCCCTACCCCTATCCAATTTTTGCAAAGTCGGGCAGCCATTTCCGGACAGGTTGCCGCTACGAAAGTCCATCCCCCGATCCCCAACCCTCCCCCCATCTCCCTTCCTGACCTTTGGAGGGTAAACTGGCGAGACTATGAGCAGTCCCCAATCCGCGGCCGAGCGCCGCGTCGTCATTACAGGCGTCGGCCTCGTTTCGCCCCTCGGCTTGTCGCCGGCCGAGTTCGCTGGCGCGCTCGCCGCGGGCCGCAGTGGCGTCAGCCGTCGCGACGGCTCCGACGCCGCCCCGCAATTCGCCGGGTTCGCAGGCGCCTTCACCGGCGCCATTGGCGACTTCGGCGACCTCGAGGGGGACGCCAAGAAGGCGATCCGCAAGGGCCTCAAGCTTATGTGCCGCGAGACCCAGATGGCGGTCGCCGCGGCCCAGCATGCCCTCACCGACGCCCTTACCGACGGCGACACAGGGCAGGGGGGCGTCGACCCCGAGCGCTGCGGCGTCGTGCTCGGCAGCGACTACATGCTGACCCTCCCCGACGACTACGCCGACGCGATCGCGAAGTGCTGCGGCGAAGGGGGCGTCGACAACGGCGCCTTCCAATACGAGCGCTGGGGCGACGACGGCCTCGACCAGATGCAGCCGCTCTGGATGCTCAAGTACCTCCCCAACATGCCGGCGAGCCACATCGCCATTTACAACGACCTCCGCGGCCCGAACAACTCGCTCACCATGCGCGAGGCGAGCGGCCTGATGGCCCTCGGCGAGGCGTTCCGCATCATCGCCCGCGGCGACGCCGACCGGATGATCGCCGGCGCCACCGGCACGCGCGTCTTGCCGATGCAGGCGATCCACGCCCTCCAAGAGGTCGAGACCCCGCTCGTCGGCCAACAAGCCGACGGCGCCGACCCGGCGACCCTCTCCAAGCCGTTCGACCGCGCGCGGCGGGGGATGGTCTGCGGCGAGGGCGCCGGCATGGTCGTCCTCGAGTCGCTCGCGTCGGCCGAAGCCCGTGGCGCCCGCATCTATGGCGAGGTGGTCGGCTTCGGCTCGAGCGTCGTCACCGAGCGCCCGACCGCCGGCAAGCCGCTGCAGGGCCGTAATGAGATCGCCATCGCCAACGCGCTCCGCGGCGCCATGAGCGACGCGGGCGTCGAGCCGAGCGAACTCGGCCACGTCAACGCCGACGGCGTCGGCGCCCCGGCCCCCGACCACGCCGAAGCGGTCGCGATCCGCGCCGCCCTCGGCGACGCGGCCGACACGGTCCCGGTGGTCGCCCTCAAAAGCTACTTCGGCTCGCTCGGCGCCGGCAGCGGCGTGGTGGAACTGATCGGCAGCCTGCTCGCCCTCGACGAGTCCGGCCCCCTCGCCGGCAAGCTCCCCGCGACGCTCAACCACACCGAGACCGACCCGGAGTGCCCGATCCAAGTCGCCGCCCAACCGGGGACGCCGGCGGGCGACGTGTTTGTGTCGGTGAACACAACCCCGCAGGGCCAAGCCGCGGCGGTGTGCGTGCGCCGCGGGTGATGGTTGCGGAAAGAGTGGGGGCGATTGGCCCCGGCCACTACAACCACACAAGGAATCGCGTCAGCCCCACTAGGCGGCTACTTGGAGGTACGACCCTGCGTGCCAGAGTAGCCGCTAAACCCCCGCGACCTAAGAATTCGCGCAACCTCGTCCACCACCTGCTTCCGAACCGGCACGACTTCCATGTTGCCACGGACCGCCGTTGCGGCGGCAGCAGACGCACCCGCTCCGTTCGACGGCTTGCTTGGCTTTGCCATGATGAGACACCTCGGAAGAAATATGACGATTTTGCCTGTAAATTGAGACTATCGTACGTCCAGAAAGTTCGCGACAGGTATAGCTGCGCTTTCTACGATTTTGCGTACCGGACCGTTCTTTTTGCCGAAGAAATCAGGGACTTTGCTGTCAAGAAAAATGACGGCAACCACCTCTCCGGGGGATCCCACTGGCATCGCAGCCCAGGACCTCCGATCCTGTCGCATCTGCGACGCCTGCTGTCTGTCGAAACGGTGGGCTCGGACCAAATAGTCGGTCACGGTCATGCCGGCGGGCAGCCGATCGTAGACCGCGGCGCCGGTCTGAAAAGCGTTACCGACGACCCCCTGAAACACCGGCATAGTGCGCCGGGCGCCCTTTCCATCGGCATCCCCCCGAGACGCGTAATCGGTTAGTTGCCTGACACTGGTCAGGACGCCTGAACGGTCCCGGTTCTCTGGCACGAAAATGGCCACGCGAAGATCACCTTTGGTGGCTTCCTCATTACGTCCATGCAAGGCCTCCAACAGCATTTCGAGAACGCCATCAAGCGGTTCATGATCACGCGAAGCGGTTCTCTTCCACCATCCACCAAGGAGTGTCGCAATTTGCGCAAACAAAGCCCATAGAGCGACCAACACTACTCCGCTGCCAGCCGCCCATCCGAATTTGTCTGCGACCTTAGTAGCGGTCCATGCACCCCCGATAGCCGTTCCCATCAGGCTGGGAGCCTGTATGAAGAGCCCCCACATCGTCTGAAGACTTACGCGCCTCACCGGGCGCTCAACACGCTTTAAAGCCGGTCGCTGTTGAATTTCATAAGGCATCGGCCGCAGGATAGTTACAGCAAGCGAATAAATCGATCCCTTCGGCTACAACAATTTCAGCGTCAGCGATATCCCCTCGACTCCGCAACCAATCCCTCTCCACAATCACCGACGAGCCAGGAGCAAAGCCCAAATCCGTGCGGGGAGGTAAGCTACGGCTAGCGCGATTGTATGTCGCAGGGCCACGCAAGACTCGACGCCCCGGCAGTTGGGGACGCAACCTAGTAAAGCCCCAGCGACTCACCAAGCCGAAGTCCACTCTCCTAACGCCGCGTATTCTCTTCGATATCCATAAGGACCTTGAAGAACTCTGCTAACGCCCTCTGGAAGACATAGCCGAGAACGCCCACGCCGAAGGTCACCACGATCGCACACGTCGGCGCCAACCCCACTCGCAGCATCGTCGCCGGATCGTGAGGCAGTCCCTGCAGGAGGGTCAGCAGCACGGAAATTTCGCCAACTACCAGCAGGGCCGCAACGATCGCGAAGAGCACTGCCGAGAACGAGAGGAACGTGCAGTAGGCCCGCAGGTTGAGGTAGCGTTTTGCGATTGCCGGAGTCGGGTCGGCGGGCGGCGGAGCCATCCGCGGCGGAAGCGGCGGCGGGGGGAGTGGTGGGACCTCCGTCGGTACCGGCTCATCGCGCTGGCGTCGTCGCTCGTCCGCCAGCGCGGAGAACGCCGCCCCGTCGAAGTCGGGCGCCTTCTTCTTCTGCGACTGCTCGACCGCTTTGGCGAGCGTGCGCGGCGGCTTCTCTGGCGGCTTGTCCCTCTTCGGGGGCGCCGTCTCGGGCGGTTGCGTTGGCGGCGTGGGAACCGTCAGCATCTCGCCACACTCGCACTTCGCTTGTTTGCCGGCGGCGGCGTCGGGCAGCTCGTAGACACGGCTGCAGTTGTCGCACTTGAACGGGATCGGCATCGGGACTTTCTCAGGGGGGCCCGCGGGTCGCTCTCCATGGTACTCAGCGAAACGGAGCGACCGGCGACCCGTCCGACGTTCGCCTCGGAGTCGAACCCCGCCCCGACCAGCCGGCGCTGTCCCTCACGCCCCTTTTTGTGGTACATCTCCGATAGCGACACGCCGAATGACGCACGACGCGTCGACTGTTGAGAGACGCCGACAGGCTTTGGTTACCGATCCGCCCCGCTCCGCCCGTAAAGCCGTCAAGTTCGGCGCGGCGGCCGGGTCGACGCCCCGACTTCAATCGAGCGGTCTTTGCCATGAGCGACGTCCACGAGTTCGACAACGGCGTGCGGGTCTACGACCACCACCTCCTCGACACGCAACGCGAGCGGTACCAGAAACGGAACGTCCACGAGGAAGACGAGGAGGACGCTTTCCTGGCGATCATCCACGGGCTTCCCCACAACGCCTGCTACGTCAACGTCGGCGCCGCGATCGGTTACTACCCGTTGCTGGCCCGCCGCCTGCGGAGCGACCTCCGCATCCATTGCTTCGAGCCGCTGCCACGGCATCGGCAGTTCTTCCGGGAGAACATCGCCCTCAACGGGTTCAGCGAAGCCGACTTTGCGATTTATGAAACGGCCGTATCGACCGCGCCGGGCCGGGTCGTCTTGCGGGACGAGTCCTACGGCAGCGCCGTGGCGCCGGGATCGCCTACGCTCGGGCGTCGCGCTAAAGACTTCGTCAAGCGTTTGATCGGCAAGGGCGACGCCACGCCGACGCTGACCGTCAAGTCGATCGGTCTCGACGAGATCGGTCAGGCGATCGGCGGGGGCGACATCGACTTCCTTCAAATGGACATCCAAGGCCACGAGGAGCCGGTGTTGAACGCCTACTTCGCCAAGAACAGAACGGCGTCGGGGGCGATCAAGTCGATCATGGTCGGGACGCACGGCGCGGCCATCCACGACGCCTGCCGAGATATGTTCCACCGTCACGGCTTCCAACTGCGAATCGACGAACCGCACACCGAGAACCAACCGGACGGCATTCTCTACGGCGGCGTCAATCAACCGGCCAACGCGACGACGTGAACCCGGCGACCGAAGCGACGCCACAATTGGCGCCAGCCCCTCGTCAGCCGTCGGCGCTAGCCGCGGGTAGCGCCACGTTGGATAGCAATCTCTCGTAGAAAGGCGACCGCCCCGCGATTTTGCTCCACGCTCGGCATCCAGCCTAGCGGCATGCGCTTTGCAGCCAACTCTACTGAGCCGGCGGAACGTCCGCCGCGCAACGCGTCTTCAATCGCTAGAGAGCCCTTCCTATATGTCCGAGCCCATCCAAGTCACCGACGGAACCTATCTCGTCGCCGCTGATGGGAGCCACGCCAAGTGCTACGAGGTGTGGGTCCGCGATCAGCTGGTTGCGCTGCGGGCCCTCGCGGTCATGGAGCCCAAGGACCTACTCTCGCAGGGGCCGTCGGGCAGCCGGCCCCCCGAGCAGACCGATAGCCAGACCGACGAAGCGACCTTTGCGAAGCAGCTGGGGAACGCCCTCAACGCGATGGCGACGGCCGGCGATTTCGACCAGCTCGTCGTCTGCGCCGACTCCCCGACCCTCGGTCAGCTCCGCGAGGTGATGTCGGCCGAGACCAAACGCCGGGGTTGTCGCCGAACTCGATAAGCGGGTCGTTGACGAGTCAGCCGACCAACTCGCGAGCCGCCTCACGACGTGAAGCACAGGCAGGAACGGATAAATCATCTCGATCCGAGACCTGTACACCGTGAGCCGGTTGTTCCGACTGCATGGCTATATTGCCCGAATTGTCCGGTAATTAGCTCGAAGTGAGGGCAGGAAGAGATTCCGCTTGCGGTAACTCGGCCATGGGTTAGTTTCCGGGGACAGCGTTTTCTGATCTTCGTTCTCTCATCCCGAGTCAAGCATGCGATTCGTTCTCTCAGCGGCATTGGTAGGCGCCGTGGCCGTGGCGGCGTCGATGCAGGGGGCGGAAGCCCAGCAGAGCGCCCCGATGCAGCAGGGCGCCCCGATGCGGCAACAGATGCAGATCCCTGCGGGTCAGCAGCCGGTCGCCAACATGGCGTCGCACTACTCGCAGCGGCTCAAGGCGAAGTTCGTCCTACAACAGATGCAGATCCCCAACTTCACGTTCTGGGGCGCCCGGATCGTGGGGATGGATCCCGACTCGCCGCTGCACCAGATCGGCCTCCAGCTTGGCGACGTCGTGACGCGGCTCGACGGCACCCGCATCAACACCGGCAAGTGGTGGGACGGCAACAACCAGGTCTGGGTGCTCCCCCAGATGGAGCGGCACTACGGCCGCACCGAGATCCGCATTATCCGTAGCGGCACCACCGTGGTCCGCAACGAGTTCGCCGACCTCGGCTCGCAATGGCAGATCCCGCCCTCCTTCCCCGGCGGCGGTGGCGGCGGCATTATCGTGCCGTGATCGGTTCCATCGGCGCGTTGTAACGATGAGTTCACGACAGACCGCCGCGACCCCCGGGTCGCGGCGGTCTGTTTCGTTGCGGTGGGCTCTCTTGTTGCGATGGGCTTGTTACGGCGCGCCATCGTTGGGCAGAGCAAGCCAATTTGGCCACTTGCGCGAACCCGAATTGTTGGAAGGACCTAGCGACCCGGTAGGGGCTCGGCGCCAACAAACTAGAAAATGCTGACCAAATTGGCCGGCTAAACCGGATTGCCCAGCTGAAGAAGGTTCTAAGCGTCGTCGGGTTCGGCGGGGATCGCCTGGCCGTGCGGGTCGGTCTCGGTGAGCGAGGTCTCTTGGTCGAGCTGGTCACGCATCGCCCGGTCGGTGACATGCTCGAACCGCTCGGCCTGGAGGTGGATGCGGTCGGCGGCGAGGCCGGCTCGCTCGACCAAGTAGTGTTCCCAGAGGCGGTGCGAGCGGACAAGCTCGCGCGCTTGGCCGGCGCCCTTGGCAGTGAGACGGACCCCTTCGAGGTCGCGATAGACGAGCCCCCGCCGGTAGAGCTCCCACAGCACCAGCCGCAGCGGTAACCGCCCGCAGTGCAGCCGTGCGCGGAGCTGGCCGGCTGGCAGCGAGATCGACGACGCGGCGACGGTCTGCTCGTCGGCTCGGAAGAGGACGCCCAGCACGTCCTCGCCGAGGATCCGCAGCGACAGCCGAAGGCGGCGCCACGCTTTCGGGACCACCCCCTGATGCGGCGCAAAAAACAGGGCGAGCGTAAAGAACAGCCCGACCGAGACCGCCATCATGCCCGCTGTCGTCGTGCTCCGCAGTCCGAACCACGCCGGCACGGCGACGGCCGAGAGGTGCCCCAGGGCGGCCGCGGCGGCGGCGATCGCCGCGCCGAGCCAGACCATCGTGCTGAGCCGATCGGTGAGCAGCCGCGCCGTTGCGGGGGGCGTCACGAACATCGCCACGACGAGGATGTTGCCGACGCTCTCGAAGCTCGCCACCGCGGTGACCGCAACCAGCGTCATCAGCGAGTAGTGCATCCAGCCGGCGCGGAAGCCCGACGTGGTCGCCAGACCGGGGTCGAAGGCGGTGATCTTCAGCTCTTTGAAGAAGAGCGTCACGTACAGCAGGTTGACGAGAACCACCGCCGCTAAGACAACGACGACACGCGGGATCGGCCGGCCCAGCACTTCCCAGGTGTCGAGCGGCGTGAGTTCGATGGCGCCGTAGAGGACGCAGCCGGGGTCGAGGTCGACATGGTCGGCAGCCTGGACGATCATCACCAGTCCGATGGCGAAGAGCGACGTGAACACCACGCCGAGCGACGCCCCCTCATCGACTTCGCCGTAGCGGTGGACCCACTCGGTGAGGAACGCCGTCGCGAGGCCGACGGCGACGGCGCCGACGAACATCGGCAGGCTCGAGCGCTGGCCGGTGAGGAAGAACGCGGCCGCCAAGCCGGGCAGGACGGCGTGGCTGATGGCGTCGCCGAGCAGGCTCATCCGCCGCAGCACCAAGAAGTTGCCCAAGAGGGCCGACGCGACGGCGCAAAGCACGCCGGCGGCGACGATCCAGCCGTCGAGCGCCCAGCTCCAGGCAAGCGGCAGGGGGGCGTTCATGAGGAGGCCTCCCCGAGCGCGCCGGGCTCGATCACATGCGGGCTCGCCGGCGGGACCAAGATCGCGGCCTCGTCGAGCAGGCTCTCGAGGTGGCGGATCGTCTCGGGGTCGAGCACGTGCTCGATCGCGTCGGCGCCCCGGTCAACGCGCGCCGGGGCGACCTCCGCGTGGGTGATCAGGTACATCTCCCACAGCCGGTGCTGGCGGGTGAGCCGTTCGGCTTCGACCGCGCCGCGGGCGGTGAGGCGGATCGCGCCCTGGGAGTCGCGCCGGACCAGCTCGCGCCGTTCGGCGCGGTGGACCACGCGTCGCAACTCGGCCGGTGTCCAGCTCCGCAGGGCCATCAGCCGGGCGATCGACGCCCCGTCGGCGTCGGCCTGCTCCGCCCGCTGCTGCTCGAGCGTCTCGTAGACGCTCCGTAGCAGGTGGTCCATCGCGACGCCCCGCAGAAACGCTTGGCGGCGGAACCAGCGGAGCACGACGCCCCGCTTCGAGCCGAAGAGCGCGCTGAGGAGGAAGGCGGTCGCGGCGGTCAGCACGATGGTCGCGCCGGAGGGGAGCTTCGGGTACGTCGCGCTGAGCGTCGCGCCGACGAAGGCGCTGGCGCCCCCGAGGATGGCGGCGATCCGGGTCATCGTCCGCAGGTCCTCGGTCCAGAATCGGGCCGCCGCGGGCGGGATCACCAACAACGCGATCATCAAGATCAGGCCGACCGCCTGCAGGCCGACGATCGTGGTGATGACGACCATCGCCATCAGCACCGTGTCGAGCCAGCCGACGCTGTAGCCCCGCGACGCGGCGAACCCGGGGTCGAAGCAGAGCAGCGACAGTTCCTTGAACAGCGCGAGGCTCGCCGCCACACAGACCGCCGCGACTCCGGCGATCAACCAAGCGTCGCGCGACAGCATCGCCGCGGTCTTGCCGTAGATGAACGACTCGAGCCCGGCGGCGTGGCCGGTGGGCATCTGTTGCACGATCCCCAGCAGCGCGACGCCGGCGCCGAAGAAGACGCTGAGCACGATCCCGAGCGCCGCGTCCTCGCTGAGCCGCGTGTAACGACGGATGAGCAGAATGGCGCCGACCCCCATCACGCCGCTGACCGCCCCGCCGGCCAGCAGCAGCGGCAGCGACTTGCCGTCGCCCCACAGCGCCGAGCCGACCAGAAACGCCGTGGCGATGCCCGGCAGGGTCGCGTGGCTGAGGGCGTCGCCGATGAGCGCCCGCTTGCGGAGCAGCGTGAAACTGCCGACGACGCCCGCGCCCATGCCGAGCAGCGTCGCGCCGAGCACGACGACGCGCGTGTTGTAGTCCCGGAGCAGTAGCACGTCGGCCCAGCCGAACAGGGACCCCACAGCGATCGCGACGGCCGCGTTCACAGGGCGCGCTCCCGGCGGCGCATCGCCTCGGTCGCCTCGTCGAGCAGCGTCAGCCTGCCGCCGTACGTCTTCTGCAGATTTTCGGGGGTGAAGACCTCTTCGACCGGGCCGTGGGCGACGACCCGCATATTCAGCAGCAGGACGCTGTCGAAGTAGTCGGGAACCGTCTGTAGGTCGTGATGGACGACGAGCGCCGTCTTGCCCTGGGCCCGCATGTCGCGGAGCAGTTCGACGATCGCCGCCTCGGTGGCGGCGTCAACGGCGGCGAACGGCTCGTCCATAAAGTAGAGGTCGGCGTCCTGCACCAACGCGCGGGCCAGGAACGTCCGCTGTTGTTGGCCGCCGGAGAGCTGACTGATCTGCCGCTTTGCGAGGTCGGCCATCCCGACCCGCTCGAGGGCGGCCATCGCCCGCTCGCGGTGCTCGGCCCGGACCCGACGGAGCCAGCCGATCTGGCGGTAGAGCCCCATCGTCACCACGTCGAGCGCGTCGATCGGGAAATCCCAGTCGACGCTCTCACGCTGCGGCACGTAGCCGACGCGGCCGCGGTTCTCTCGGTAAGGCTTGCCAAAGACGCGGACCCGGCCCGACGCCTTGGGGGTGAGCCCGAGGATCGCCCGCAGCAGGGTGCTCTTGCCGGCGCCGTTGGGGCCGACGACGCCGATCAGCTGCCCCGGCGCCGCGTCGAAGCCGACGTCCCAGATCACCGGCTTGCGGTGGTAGGCGACCGTCAGGTCGTGGACCGAGAGGGGGACCTTCGGGTCGTCCCCGTTGAGGTTGGCGGCGTGTCGGGCTTGGGCGTTCATTCGGCGCACCCAGTCAGTGTCCCTGTGAAGCCGCACGCGTCGGCCTCGCCGCCGAGGGCGCGGACGACGGTCGTCACGTTGTGGTCGATCATGCCGACGTAGGTTCCCTCGGTCGTGCCGCCGGGGCCCATGGCGTCGGAGAAGAGCTCGCCACCGATCCGGACCGCATGGCCGCGCGAGGCGGCGCCGTCGACCAGCGCCTGGATGTTCTTGGGCGAGACGCTGCTCTCCACAAACACCGCGGCGACGTTGCGTTCGGTCAGCAACGCCACGAGCTCGTTGACACGCTGCAGCCCCGCCTCCGACTCGGTCGAAAGGCCTTGGACGCCGAGCACCTCGAGCCCGTAGGCGCGGCCGAAGTAGTTGAACGCGTCGTGCGAGGTGACCAGGACCCGGGCCGACGCGGGGATCGTGGCGATCGCCGTGCGGGCGTAGGCGTCCAGTTCCCTAAGCTTGGCTTGGTAGGCTGTCGCGTTCTTCGTGAAGGCCTCGGATTGATCGGGTAGTTGCTCGGCTAGGGCGATGCGGATGACTTCGATCCCGCCGGCCCAAGTGGCGACGTCCATCCAGACGTGCGGGTCGGGGTGTCCCTCCGCGCCATCGGGCGTGAGGAGCTTCGACTCGTCGATCAACTCGGTAACGGCGTAGACCGGCCGCGAACGGCCCACCTTCACGAAGGTGTCCGCCATCTTCCCCTCGAGCAACAGGCCCGAATAGAAGACGACATCGGCGTCGAGAATCGTCTGGACGTCGTCGCGCGTCGCCTTGTAGAGGTGCGGGTCGACGCCGGCGCCCATCATCTGCGTCACCTCGACGGCGTCGCCGGCCACGTTGCGGACGAGGTCGGCGACCATCCCGGTGGTGGCGACGACCCGCAGCTTTCTCGCGGCCCCGTAGCCAGGAGGCCCGTCGCCTTGAGGCCCGTCGCCCGGAGCGATGTCGCCGCTGCAGCCGGCTAAGAAGAAAGTCAACGCCGCCAACGCCAGCGTGGCCGGCAGGGACGCGGCTGTTAGAATTCGTGCATTCGTAGTCATCACCGTGTATCCTAGGCTAAAAGTCCTCTGGCCGGAAGCGGACGGCGGTCCGAAAGCTGGCGTCTTCCGCAGCGTTTGCCCATGCTGGAAGTGGGGCGGGGAAGACCCGCCCCGACACCCCTAGGTTAGAACCCCGAGAAGAGTTCGTGCCCTCGTCCGCCACGCCTCGCGCCGCTGCTCAGCAGGCCTCCAAGCCGTTCCGCCGGACTCGTAGCGACCACGCCAACGAGACGGCCGAGGACTACGTCGAGGCGATCGCCGAAACGATCACCAAGAACGGCTCGTGCCGCAACGCCGACCTGGCGCGGCTGTTCGCTGTCAGCCATGTGACCGTCAACAAGACGATCGGCCGGCTCCAGAAAGAAGGCCTGGTCGAGACCGAGCCTTACGGCCCCGTCGCCCTGACGGCCGCGGGCGAGAAGCTCGCCGCCGAGGCGCGGCGTCGGCACGAGATCGTGCTCGAGTTCCTCCTCACGCTCGGCATCAGCAAGAGCGTCGCCGAGGTCGATTCCGAAGGGATCGAACACCACGTGAGCGACGAGACCCTGCGAGCCTTCCGCCGACACATCGACTCGCAGACCGATCGTCCCGTTAGGTGAGAAAAGGGGGACGAGTCTCACGCCAAGGCGCTAAGGGGGTCGTGTTCATTTCCTTTGCGGCTTCGCGCCTTGGCGTGAGGCTTTTTTACTTTTGGGTCGGTGACAGACCCTTGTCGCAGGGCTGTCCGCGAAACGGCTGGAAGCTGCTGCGCCGGTGATTAGCATCCGACTCGTTGGTCGATTTTTCGTCCCGAGTCGGAGCCCACGATGTCTCGCGATTATGTCTCCGCATTGGCTGTGATGCTGGCCTTGCCGGCGCTCTCCGCTGCGCAGCTGCAGGTGACCGAGGTGCTCTACGACCCGGCCGCGGACGAGAGCCGCTGGGAGTGGATCGAAGTCCGCAACACCGGCGCCGTGGCGATCGACCTGGATGGCTACGTCATCGACCGCGTCGGCGACCTCGAACGGGTGACCGTGCTGCCGAACATCACCCGCAGCCCGCTGCTGGGGGGCGAGGTCGTCGCCAACGCGACGGTGATTCCCGCCGGCGGGATCGCGGTGCTCTATAACGGACAGGGGCTCGGCTACAACCCGGCGCGGTTCCGCGCCGCCTGGCCGCAGACCACGCCGGGGGCGACCTTGATCGGCGTCGAGGGATGGTCTTCGAACCAGCTCACCAATAGTCCGAAGCCGTCGGAGTACGCGCCGTCGCTGCCGGCGATGACGGTCGGCCTGTGGGCCAATGAGGCGTCGTACCGGCTCGATGTGGCGGACTTCGGTTCACCCGGCGCGCCCAACCGGCGGGTGCACCGCACCGACCACTCGGCGGCCGCCTTCGGCTACGACGATGACGCGCCATGGCGCGACGCGTTGGGACGCTCGGCGATCCACTACATCAGCGGGCCGGTCTTCGAGCCTTCCAGCTGGGGCCGCAGCAATGCCCCGTACGGCGGCGCGAGCGAGAGCATCAAGACGTACGTCCCCGAGCCGGTCAACGCGCCCGACTACGGCAGCCCCGGCATAGTCGCGCCGGGGACGCCCATAGCGGCGGGGCTGTTGGTGACCGAAGTGATGTACAACTCGGCGGCGTCGACGGGCGCCTCGAACGAGTGGGAGTGGATCGAGGTCTACAACACGGGCCCGGCCATCGACTTCGCCGCTTCGCGCCACTGGCTCGACGATGACGATGGCGTCTCGCTTGCGGAGCCCAACCTCACCGCGGGCAAAATCGGCTCGGGGGGCGTCGGCGTGTTGTTCAACGAGTCGGCCGTCTCGCTCGCCGACCTCCGCACGGCGTGGGATCGGCCCGGCGCGGCGCCCATCAACTGGATCGCCGTCGAAGAGTGGCCGGCGCTCGCTAACGGCGGCGACCTCATTGGGCTATGGAACAACGCCATCGACTACGCCACCGATCAAGCGGTCGAGGCGGGATCGATCGCGCGGGCCGTCGCCGGCGTCGCCTATGACGACTCGGCGCCGTGGCCGAGCGGCGTCGATGGCGACGCCATCCGGCTAGCGAACCTCGGCAGCGACCCGGCCGACCCCGCCGCCTGGGCCCGCGCCCGCGGCGCGTACGCCGATCCTAACGCCTACGGCTCGGCCGAGGTCTTCGCCCCGGGGGGCGTCATCGACAACGCGGGCGGCGACCAAGCGAGCCCCGGTTATCACTGGCCCGACTACTATCCGCCGCTGCCGGGCGACTACAACAACGACGGCGCCGTTGACGCGGCGGACTACACCGTGTGGCGCGACGGCCTGCCGCTTCCGACCGAGACCGCCAGCGCCGGCGTCACGGACGAGGCGGACTATGTCGTCTGGCAGTCGAACTACAGCGGAGCGGGGCAGGGGAGGGCGGTGTCGGTCCCCGAGCCGGCCGCCGCGCTGCTCGTCCCGATGGTCGGGGTCGCCTGCCGCGGACACCGCCGCGGGTTAGACTCTGAGTTCGCCGGACGCCCCCGAGACTCACGCTAGCCCGCTTGTTGAACCGATGCCGCATCCGGCCGAAGAACGGGTCCTCGAAATAGCGGCCGATTTCGCCGGCGACCGCATCCTCGGCGTGACGATCGCCCGAGCCGCCGCCTTGGCGGAGTTAGCGACGGCGCGACCGAGCGCCCGAGTCGTCGGCTGGCTGCGTGATCAATACCGAGCGTCGTTGGTGAGCGACGGCCCCGACAACCTACAGATCGTCTGCGCCGCCGATCCGCCCGACGATCAGATTGATTTGGCGGTCTTGCCCTCTTCGATGCGAGGCGAGGCGGAGCTGACGCGCGAGACGCTGCAAGAGGCGCTGCACCGCCTGCGAATCGGGGGTGTGCTCGTCGCCGCGTCCGACAACCCGCGCGACGCGTGGCTACGCCAGCAGATGGACGCGTTGCTGCCAGGCGTGCGTCTGCACCGCTTTGCGGACGCCGTGGTCTACTCCGCGACGAAGAAGCAGCCGCTCCGCAAGCGGCGGGACTTCTCGTGCGAGTTCCCTTACCGCGACGGCGACCGGCTGCTCAAAGCGGTGACCCGACCGGGGGTTTTTGCCCATCGACGGGTCGATCCGGGCGCCCGCCAGTTGCTAGCCGCCGCGGTGGTCGGCGCCGGCGAACGGGTCCTCGAGATCGGCTGCGGCGCCGGCACGGTCGCCCTCGCCCTGGCGGCGCGCGAGCCGACGGCCCACGTCCACGCCGTCGACAGCGACGCCCGCGCCGTAGAGTGCACCGAGCGCGGCGTCGCGCTCAATGGGCTCGCGAACGTGACGGTCGAGCTCAACGCCTTCGGCGACTACCGCGACGCGGGGGTGTACGATCTCGCCGTGACGAATCCGCCGTACTACGCCGACAATCAGATCGCGGCCCGGATGCTCGACGCCGCCCACGAGAGCCTGCGTCCGGGCGGCCAGTTGTTGGCGGTGACCAAAACGCCCGCCTGGTACGAGACGCAACTAGCGACGATCGCCTGGCGCGGCGTCCGCTTCACGGAGAGTAAGCGGTACTGGATCGTGGCGGCGACGCGTCCTTAGTACTGCGAAGCGTAGCGAGCCGGGAAGCGTCAGCTCCCGGAGAAATCACCAACCCGCCCGCCCACCTTACCCGCCCGACGCCGCCGGCTTCGTACGCTTCAGCTCATAGCGGCGGATCTTACGGTCGAGGGTCGAGCGCTCGATGCCGAGGATGTTGGCCGAGCGACTCTTGTTCCAACCGGTGCTTTTGAGGGTCGCCAAGATGTGGCGGCGTTCGACTTCTTCGAGCGGGATCGGCTCGTAGGCGCCCGCCTTGCCTTGGGGCATCTCCGCCTCGGTGTCGCCGCTGGTCTTGAGGGTCGAGAGGACGAGGTCATCGACGTCAATGATGTCGCCGCGCGTCAGGACGACGGCGCGTTCGACGACGTTCTTCATCTCACGGACATTGCCGGGCCAGCGGTAGCTGAGCATCGCCTCCATGGCGCGCGTCGTGTAGCCCGTCAGCCGGCGGCCGGTCTCGGTGTTGTAGCGCTCGAGGAAAAACTCGGCGAGCACCGGGATGTCCTCGGTCCGTTTGCGGAGCGGCGGGACGACGATTTCGAGCACGTGCAGGCGGAAGTAGAGGTCGCGGCGGAACGCGCCCTCGGCGACCTGTTGCTCGAGGTCGCGGTTGGTGGCGGCGATGACGCGGACGTCGACCGTGATCGCCTTGTTGCCGCCGACGCGCTCGAAGGGGTGCCCCTCCAGCACGCGGAGGAACTTCGCTTGGATCGAGGGGCTCATCTCACCGATCTCGTCGAGCATCAGCGTGCCGCCGTGGGCGGCTTCGAACTTGCCGACCTTGCGATCGGTGGCGCCGGTGAACGCGCCCTTCTCGTGGCCGAAGAGCTCGCTCTCAAGCAACGACTCGCTGAGGGCCGCGCAGTTGAGGCAGACGAACGGCCCCTTCCGCCGGGGGCTGCTGAAGTGCACGGCCCGGGCGACGAGCTCTTTGCCGACGCCGCTCTCGCCCCGGATGAGGACGGTCGCCCGGCTCGGGGCGGCGCGGGCGATCTCTTGGGTGACGCGCTCGAGCGCCTCGCTGCGGCCGACGATCTCGCTTTCCACGCCGAGCCGCTCGCGCAGCTGCGTGTTCTCGTACTTGATCTTGTCAAGATTCTCGGCGAGGGCGTCTCGCCGCGCCAGGTTTTGCAGCGCCACCGCGACGGTGTCGGCGACGGCGATCGTGAACTCGAGGTCGTCGGGGTCGAGCATCTGACCCGCGTCGGTCGAGTAGAGATGGACCAGCCCGAGCAGGGCCGACTCGTGACGGATCGGCGCACAGAGGACGCTGGTGGCCAGGATGTCGCCGCTCGAATCGCGCGCCCCCAGCTGGCTGTCGTCCATGATGTTGCGGGCGAGCACGCCCTGGCCCTCACGGAGCACCGTGTTCGCCAGGAAGTCCGAGACGCGGTGGTAGCGGTGCGCCGAGTTGCTGCGCGCCGAGAACTGCCGCAAGTCGGCCGCGACGGGGGTCCCGTTTTTGAGGGCCTCGAGCAGGAGGATGGCGCCGGAGTCGGCCTGGGTGCCGGCGAGCAATCCCTCGAGCGCGCGCTTCGCCAGCGACTCGACGTCGGGTTCTTTCGCCAACTCAAAAGCGAGCCGGCAGAGCATGGTCGCCGCCCGGCCCACCTTGGGGGTCGAGCCGGCCGGCTCGAGCGTTGGGTCGCTCGCCCCGGGGTCGAAATCGGGCTCGAGGTAGCGGCTCTGTTGACGCCGGTGGGTGATGTGGGTCGGCTCGTTGGGGAGCGGCTCGAAGACGCTTTCAGAATCGTCGTCGAGAACGTCTCCCGCGCGGGCCGCTTCCTCGATCTCGGCGGCGATCTGCCCGAGGCCGTTGGCGCCCAGGTCGGTCGAGCCCCCCATCGCCTGCGAGGCGCGGAGCACGCTCTTCGAATCGGGGAACGCCTCGGAGAGATTATCGACAAACGCGAGGCACGCGCTGCCGACGCGGACGATGTCGCCCGGCTCGAGCGTGTGGTCCGCCGCGACGCGGGCGCCGTTGACGGTCGTGCCGTTGCGGCTCTCGAGGTCGCGGAGGACCCACCGCCCGCCGGAGGGGAAAACCTCGGCGTGGCAGCGGCTACAGCGCTCGTCCTTCACGACGACGCGGTTGGTCGGCGCCCGGCCGATCGTGACGGTCTCGCCCGGCAGCAGGCGGAAGACGTCGGTCCACTTCGCCCCCTCGCGGATCACCAGGTAGTCGGTGGTTTCGCTTTCAGAGGTCATGGCGTGCTGCGGCGTGCAGCAGAATTGAACAGTGGATCGCTTGAATACTAAGAGTAATTCGCCGCCCCCTCCCGGGGCAAGGTTGTCGATCTGCCGAAGGTTAGGTGACTAAAGGGTTTACGGCTGGTCCGGCGGAAGTGGATGGCGAAATCGCCCCGAACGCCGCGGGCCTAGGTCCGGTTCTGCGCATTGGCGCCCGAAATGCCGGCCCGATCGGACGAAACCGTTTGATACGGAACGACTTACCAACTATTCTCAAACCGCGTAGCGGTCGTGTCTGGCCGCAGGACCACAGAGGCTGCCTTGCCGCCCCCGCCGTTTGCGGCGCGGGGCGATGACCCGCGGAGTAGAGACCACGATGCGACTTCGGTTTGCTGATCGCCTAGCCGTTTTGACGGCGACATTCGCCGTGCTCGCCATGTCCGCTTGGACAGCCCCCCACGCCGAGGCGGGTGGCTTGATCCGCGCGCCGGCCGTTGGTGGCGTCTACATCGACGCCGAGGGGGTGGTGAACGCCCCCCCCGCCGATGGCGCCGAGGCGCTGCGCAACACCTGGCAGCAGGGGCTCGACGAGACGCCCGCCGCCATGGAGCCGCTGGTCGATCTGCGGTTCGTCTCGCTCCGCAAGCTCGACGCTGCGATCGCCGCCGCGAAGTCAGCCGGTGAGCCGATTCCCGACGAAGTGCGCTACCTGGCCGGTTTGTTGCGGGTGAAGCACGTGCTGGTTTACCCGCCCGCCGACGGCCGCCCCGGCGACATCGTGCTGGCCGGTCCCGCCGAGGGCTGGAAGGTCGACTCGCTTGGCAACACGGTCGGTGTCACCACCAACCGTCCGGTGCTGATGCTCGATGACTTGGTGGTCGCCCTCCGCGCCGCCGAGACGACCAACGGCCCCGGGGTGAGCTGCTCGATCGACCCAACGTCCGAAGGACTCGCCCGCGCCCAGAAGGTGAGCCGGACGCTGACCGCCCAAGACGGCCCGATGACCGCCGCCCGCCGCCTCGAGCAGGCCTTTGGTCGGCAGTTGGTGACGGTGACAGGCGTCCCGGCGTCGAGCCACTTCGCTCGCTCGCTGGTGGCGGCCGACTTCCGGATGAAGCGCCTCGCGATGGGCTTCGAGCCGGCGCCGGTCGATGGCCTGCCGAGCTACCTCGAAACGCTCAACACCCGCGCCGTGAAGGCGAACCTGCTGCCGCGTTGGTGGCTCGCCGCCGACTACGAGCCGCTCGCCCGCGACGCCGAAGGCCTCGCCTGGGAGATCCGCGGCCAGGGCGTGAAGTGCCAGGCCGAGGAGGACTTCGTCAACGACGCCGGCGAAGTGAAGCGGGGCGCCGGCCGCAACGAGACCGACGCCGCCAAGTGGGCCGCGACCATGACCGAGCGGTTCGACGAGCTCGCCAGCCACGACTCGGCCTTCGGTCACGTCCGCAACGCGTTCGACCTGTCGGTCGCCGCGGCGGTGATCGCGATGCACGAGCTGTGGGAAGTTGCCGATCTCGAGACGCCGCAGCTGTCGGCCGAGTTCTCGCCCGAGGGCTACAACGTGCCGAAGTACGTCGCCACGCAGGCGACCTTCCTGAAGCGGGGCGGCAAGTGGGTCGTCACCGCATCGGGCGGCGTGCAGGTCTTCCCGTGGCAGATCGCCGACGAGCAGGAAGAGGTCGCCTCGCTCGCCGACCTGCGGACGAAGAACGCCGCCGAGAAGGCCGACGCCTGGTGGTGGCAGTAAGCAGACGCTGGCGAGCGTCGTTTTGGCGCTACCGGCGGCTAGCGCCGTGCCGCTCACGCGCCACGATGTGGCGAACGCTGTGAGCGGTCGGGCGCTAGCCCCCGGTGCTCAACCGATCCGCCTTGCCAGCCTTACGCCGCCTTGGCGAAAGGATTGAGCCGCTTCACCAGCGCCGAAAGGCCGTGGCGACGCTCCGAGCGCCGCACCGCGGCCTCGTCAACGACGTAGTTGAGCTGCAGCGCGCGGCGGACGCCCTCGAACGGTGCGTGGCCGTGCCAAGCGGTCGGGCCATTCTTGAACGCCACGAGCGTGCCGAATTGCGGCGACACCTCGTCGAAGGCGTCGTCGAGCGACGCGCCCGAACGCAGCAGCTTCAGGCGGCCGCCGTCGGCGTTCCACGGCTCGTTCAGGTAGAGCAGGACCGTGATCAGCTTGGTCTTGCTGTCGGTGTGGATCTGGCCGTCCTTGAGGCGGCAGCGGCCGCGGACGGTGAGCGTCGTCGGCCGGTCGGTGAGGTCCATCCCGAAGCGTTCGGCGAAGACTGTGCGGGCCGCTTCGCCCTGAAGCTCGGCGCAGAGTTGGTCGAATAGCGGGCCGCCCGTCGTCGAGCTGAGCGGGAAGCTGCCCCCCTTCGCTAGTCGAGGGTAATCGCCCAGCACCGTATCGATCTTCGCGGGGTCCACGACGTCCGCGGCGATGAAGTGCTGGAACGGCTCGGCGACGAGGGGGGCGTTGCGTAACGCGTCGAGATTCAGGAGCGACATGCTGCGAAGGGGGTTGAAAGTCTCGGGGGCCTAAGACGCCATTGCGGCGGGCGCGTGGGGGAATTGGCAAGCGGTGCGGTCGAGCACCCGGAGGCACGCGCCCCAGGCGTCGTCGACCGAGATCTGCCGCATCGCGGCATTGTCGGCCTTGCGACGGGCGCGGCGGCCGCCGGCTTGGAATCGCTTGAGAACGGCTTCGTGCGGCGCGCCGTAGGGGCCGCAGTCGTCCGGGTGGGTCGAGCCAAAGAGGCCGACCGTCGGCGCGCCGACGGCGACCGCCAGGTGCATCGGCCCGGTGTCACTGCTCAGCAGCAGGCGCGCTTGGCGTAACAGGGCGGCGAGTTCCGGAAGCGACGTGGGCGGCGCAAGCTTCGCCCAGCCGCCGCTGCTGGCCGCAATGGTCTTGGCCCAGGCTTGTTCGCGGTCGCCGCCCCAGACGACGACGCTCGCCAGCCCGCGGCGCTCACCGAGTCGCTTGGCGACTTCGCCGAAACGCTCCATCTCCCAGAGCTTCGAGTCCCACGTGGCGCCCGGATTGATCACGGCGAAGGCGTCGTCGGGCGCCCAGCGGGCGACGTTCTGTTCGGCGCCCGGCGAACGGGGCAGGTCCCACCTGACGCTTTCGTAAGGTTCCGCAGCGGCTTCGATCCCCAGCGGGCCGAGGAGCTCGAGAGAACGATCGGTGAGATGCGGCCGCCGGGGCTCGACCAGCCGGTTGTTCAGCCAGGGGCTCAACTCCGAGCCGTAGCGTCCGCGGCAGCCGATCCGCAGCGGCGCGCCCGTCGCCCAACAGGCGAGGGCCGACTTTGTGATGCTCTGGCAATCGATCGTCGCGTCGAAACGCATCGGACTTAGCCGCCGCCTGAGGGCGAGCACCGACTTGGGCGAAACGAACCAGCCGCGCGGTAGGACGATCGTCTCGTCGATGGCGGGATGGCCCTCCACGAAACGAGCTGACTTCTGCTCGACAACCCAGGCCAGGTAGGCGCCGGGGAAACGCTCGCGCAGCCGGCAGGCGACGGGCGTCGTGAGGATCGTGTCGCCAATCGCACTCATACGGGCGATCAGCACCCGGGGCCGGGCCGGGTCGCGCGCCCACGCCGCGTGGTGGGAGGTCGCCGACGTGCGTGTGGCTGGGTTCCGCGTCATCCGTGACGCTCCGGGGGGCTAGCTGCGGGCGGATCCTTCCGACCGTTGGCGCGCATGCTACCGCCGAACCGCTCTACGAGACAACCACGATTATCGCGGGCCAGCAAGCAGGCGTCAGCGCCGCTGTGGGCGCAGGATCAGGCCGTCCGACCAACTATCAAGCTGCTGGCGCCAGCACGCCTCGTCCTCTGTCAGGAGCATCTCAGTCCGCGATTTGCGGCCGTCGTCCCGCGACACGCCGTGCAGCACGACGTCGCGGCGGGTGTGTGGGTTTTCTTCGTTGGTCCGGGTCTCGACGGTGAAACAGTAGATCTGCACCCAGCCGGGCCGCTCGACCGCCGCTAGGTGGACCCGCCGGACTTGGGCGGCGTTGACGGCGTACCCGAGCCGGCGAAGCTCGGCCCGGATGGTGTCGGTGAGGCGTTTGTCGCCGGTCCAGTCGGCCCAGCGCTTGAGGAGGCGTTTCAGCATGAAACCTCGGGGGAAACGGCTCGGTGGCGGGGCGGCGGCGGAGGGGTCATAATCGCGGGCCCGCTGGCCCCCTACGTTCAACCGCATCTTAAGCCGCGATGATCACACCTGACGACTTGCTGTTCTCCTATCGCTGGGGCGCCGACACCTTCGCCAAGCTGGTAAGCGACGTCGCCGACGCCGATTTCGCGGCCCAGCCGGTCGAGGGGATCAATCACCCGGCGTGGCTCTTCGGCCATATCGCCACGTACCACGACGTCATCGGCCAGCTGCTCCGCGGCGAGGCCTTCGACAACCCTTGGGACTCGCCGTGCGGCAAGAACTCGTTTCCCGGGGCTGACCGGTCGGCCTACCCGTCGAAGGAAGCGATCCTCGCCCGCCACGAAGCCGGCGTCGCCGCCGCTGTCGAGGCGATCGCCGCCTCGACGCCCGACGCTTGGTCGCGTCCGCTCGAGCACCCGACCTGGGGCAAGCAATTCGCCACGGTCGCGCCGGCCGTGGTCTTCCTAGCCACCACCCACCAGGGGCTCCACCTTGGTCAGCTGAGTGGTTGGCGCCGCGCCATGGGGCTGCCGCGGATCTGACGACTAGCGTCTCCCACGACGCGCCTCCCACGACGCGGCTTTCATCACGCCGTCGTCCCCGCCGAAGAGTAGCGAGCAACCGCCGCCATGTCGCTGATTGTCGGGATCGATCTCGGGACGACCAACTCGCTGTGCGGGTTTTTCCGCGATGGCAAGCCGCAGCTGGCGCCCAACGCCCACGGCGACGTGCTCACCCCGTCGGTGGTCGGCGTCCTCCCCAGCGGGGAGGTGATCGTCGGCTCGGCGGCGAAAGAACTGGCGGTCCGCTATCCCGACCGGGCGGTCGCCTGCTTCAAGCGCTGGATGGGGGGCGTCCAAGAGACGACCCTCGCCGGCCACAAGTTCACGCCGGTCGAGCTCTCGAGCCTCGTGCTGAAATCGCTGCGCGACGACGCGGCGCAGCACCTGGGCGTCGAGATCGAAGAAGCGGTCATCACCGTGCCGGCTTACTTCAACGACCTACAGCGCAAGGCGACCAAGGCGGCGGGCGAGATGGCGGGCTTGCGCGTCCGCCGGATCCTCAACGAACCGACCGCCGCGGCGCTCGCCTACGGCTTCCACGACCGCGACGCCGAAAAGCGTCTGTTGGTCGTCGACCTGGGGGGCGGTACGTTTGACGTCACGCTGATGGAGGTCTTCGAGGGGACGCTTGAGATCATCGCCACCGCCGGCGCCAGCCAGCTGGGGGGCGAGGACTTCACGTCCCGCTTGGTGTCGGAGGTCCTCAAGACGCAGGGCAAGCAGCTTGAGCTCGTGGAACTCCAGGCGCCCCTCTATGCGGCTAGGCTGAAGGTCGAGTGCGAACGGGCCAAAAAGGCCCTCGGCGAAGAGGACGAGGCCTCAATCCGCCTCCCCGAAGAAGACGGCACGATCAGCGACAGCGCCAAACGGGTGCGGGTCGGCGAGGCGGCGTTCGCCAAGGCGACCGCGCCGCTGCTGGAGCGGATCGCCGGGCCGATCGATCGCGTTTTGCGTGACGGCGGGTCGACGGCCGACGATGTCGACAGTGTGATCCTCGTCGGCGGCGCCACGCGGATGCCGGTGCTGCAGCGGCTGGTGGAAGAGCGCTTCGGGCGGCCGCCGCTGGTCCAGTTCGACCCCGATCAGGTGGTGGCGCTCGGCGCCGCGGTGCAGGCGGCCCTCATCGCCGACGATCGGGCGGTCGAGGACATGGTGATGACCGACGTCTGCCCCTTCACGCTCGGGGTCGATACGGCCAAGACGTTTGGCGCGCAGGTCCGGTCGGGTTATTACACGCCGATTATCGATCGCAACACCACGATCCCCGTTTCAAGAGAGCACGTCTTCAGCACCACCCAGCCGAACCAACGGATGGTGCAGATCGACGTCTACCAGGGGGAGAACCGCCGCGTTGAGAAGAACCTCAAGCTGGGCGAACTGACCGTCACCGGCGTGCCGCCCGGCCCGGCCGGTCAGGACATCTTCATCCGCTTCACCTACGACCTCAACGGCATCCTCGAGGTCGAGGCTTACGCCGCTGGCGCCGAGGAAAAGAAGGCGCGGGTGGTCCTCACCCAGCACGCCGCGTCGATGGACGCCGACGAGCTCGCCGAAGCGGTCGAGCGTCTTGGCCGGCTCAAGTACTACCCGCGCGAGGACCAAGAATCGCAGCGCCTGCTGCGGGCCGCCGAGCGCT
The DNA here is from genome assembly GCF_007859955.1 of Botrimarina colliarenosi. GTDB lineage: Bacteria > Planctomycetota > Planctomycetia > Pirellulales > Lacipirellulaceae > Botrimarina > Botrimarina colliarenosi. The sequence continues at coordinate 776,179 of NZ_SJPR01000002.1, read as the reverse complement.
TTGTCGCCGAGATCAGCCCGCTACAACGCGAACAGCTTGAGATGGCGATCGACGCCTTCGAGGCCGCCCTCGCCGAATCGGACCGAGAGCTCGTCGAGTCGTCCCGTTTGATGCTCGAGCACGTGCTCTCGGCCCTCGGCTTCGAATCGTGAGGCAATGTCGATGAGCACTCCCACGGCCGAGCAGGCGGCCACGCACGTCGTCCGCTGTCTGCGGCTGAACCCGATGTGGCAGTCGGACGAGGTGCTCGCGTCTTGGGCGGCGCTGCACCACGTCGCGCCCGACCAAGCCAACTCTTACCAAGCCGCCCTCGACGAGGCGGCCCGCAAGTCGGCCCAGCGCGAGAAACTCAATCAGCTGCGGGAGAAGGTTTGGAAGGCGCCGCTCGAGGAGCTCCGCCGCCGACTCGACCGGCTGCCGCAGTTCGCCGACCCCGAGCTCGCCGAGATCGCCCGCCGGCTCCGCGTCATCGTTGAAGCCCGGAACTCGCTGCCGCAACTGACGCAGCACCGTGATTTCGACGGCGATTTCTTCGAGTGCTTCAAGCAGGTGCTCACCGGCGGCGTTAAGCAGAGCGCCGCGATGCGCGAACGGGTCGCCGCGTCTTGCGAGGACCCCGTCCTCCGGAAGCGGACCAAGAAGATGACCAAGCTGCTGCGTCGCGAGGCGCCAGAACTCACCTCGCTTGAATCGGACTGGTTCACACTCCTCAACCGGCAAAAGCATCGATCGGTGGCCCATGAGCGTGCCGGCAATCGCGACTCGCTGAATGAGTCTTGGTGGTGGCCAAGTTGGTGGATTGTCTGGCTGTTATTCGTCGCGCCCCCGCTGGGCTTTCTTGTCTGGATTGTTTCCTCGATCGTTCGACTATCCAGGTACTGGCGAGGGGCTAGCTGAGGATGGAGATGAATCTGCCGCCGGATTCGTCCGATCCCGACTGGGGATGCCTGCCACGCGACCCGGCTGGCTTCTTCGCGCTGCCCGCAGGGTTTGATCGCAAGGACCTGAAGCGGAGCTACAACCGGCTGCTGCGGCGTTTCAAGCCGGAGAAGCACCCCGAAGAGTTCCAGCGGATCCGCGCCGCCTACGAAGACCTCGAGCGCGAGTTGCGCTACGGCTCCGCGGCGAGGGAGGTCGATCGCGACGATTGGACGGCGGCCCCGTCGCCGACTGCGCAACAATCGACCGCGCAACCAGCGGGGGCGCCAGCGGCGGACGAACCGATCGACCTCGAGTCGCTCGCAGCCGCGATCGAGTCGGGCGCCGCGACGCTCGCCGACAGCTACCAAGAGCTAAGCAATCGCCCGAAAAAGACGCCGCCCGACTTCTACGCGCTCGCCCTGATCGGTGACGCTGTCGGACCGCCCGAAGAGCGATTCTTCCTGCGCTGGCTGCTCAAAGGGCTCAAGACCTGGCCCGGCGACCCGGCCCTGTCGCAACTCATTGCCGGCTATGTCCGCACGCAGGCCGACCCGTCCGAGGTCCGTGGCCTCTTGCTGACGATCAGCAAGACCGTCGCCGGCGACGGTTTCTATCGGCTGACCGAAGGAGGCTGGGACCGGCTGCTCCGCGGCGGGTCGTTCGCCACCTTCGTCCAGACGCTTGCGAAATGCGAAGAGAACTTGGCGGCCGCCTCGACGGGCGACCCGTCGGTCGCCGGCCGCGTCGCGTTCTACCTCCACGCCTTGCGGTTCGCCTTGTGGCGGGACACGAGCGATTGGAAAGAGCGGGCTTGGGACTTCATCGAAGAGCACTACGATCAGTTGCCCGAGCATCTCGTCAACGACTTCGACGGCCTGATGATCCTCCGGGAGTATCTCGCCAAACGCGGAGAATTCCTGGCGGGCCCGCCGTTGTTGGCGGAGCTCGATGGCGTGCTCGAAGCGGCCTACACGACGGACCAACTCGAGGTCGATCGACGGATGCTCGCGGTGCAGCGGCGCATCTTCGCGTCGCCCAACGAGGTCGCGGCCGCCTTCCCGGTGGTCGAGTCCGAGGCCTTCTCGGCGTTTTATCCGCTATGGGCTTGGCTGACCGACGATATCGCCGCCCGGTTGGCGCCACCGCAGGAGGAGACCGCCGACCTCAACCTTTGGAAGGGCCGTGTCATCTCCTTGATGTCAGACTTGAAGGCGAAAAAGTCCTGGCAATCGACCCAATGGGCCCTGGGACATGTCGTTCAAATCTTCGCGCAGATCGTTTCAATTGTAAGCTCCGCCACGCTGGCGTTTGTTATCGCGCTAACGTGCTACTTATCGCTCCCGCGAATTTGGGGAGAGGTAGAGTCCGGGGACGACTTGGGAGTTGGCGTGTTAATTGCGCTGATCGTCGCTGCGCTGGTGGCGGTTCTGTCATGGAAATGGATTCCGCCGCTGATCGACAAACACGCCTGGGCGCCCTTTTGCCAACGTATGGCGGAGCGTAGTTACGGGCGAGTGTGGAGACCGAGCGTTTTCGACTTCATGCGACGCTCCGCACTCGACTTCTTTACCTCCCGATACTTGGTAGAGATGGTGGCGGCAGAGTCGCCCCCGGATGAACGGACCTGGATGAGCCGGTTCATCCAGCAGGACTTTGGTTTGGCGGTTTACTCGCTCGCCCAGCGGTTCCAGGAGTGATCGCGGCCTAAAAAAACAGCGCGGCGCCACGGACCTCCCCACGCTAGAATCTCGGCGCCCAATCTCCCCCTCACCCCGGCCGGTCGTCCGGCTCCCTCCGACCCTCGCCGAGCATGCTGCCCGCGTTTGTCGCCGCCTATCTGCTTATCTCGATCGGCATCGGCGCTATCGCCGCCCGTCGGGTGAACAACACCACCGACTTCGCGCTGGCCGGCCGGTCGCTGCCGCTGGCGGTCGTGATCGCCACCACGTTCGCCACGTGGTTCGGCAGCGAGACGGTCCTGGGGGTCCCCTCAAAATTCGTCGAGGGGGGCGTCGACGAGACGCTGCCCGACCCGTGGGGCACGTCGATGGCGCTGATCCTGGTCGGCATGTTTCTAGCGCGACCGCTCTATCGGATGACGCTGCTGACGATCGGCGACTTCTACCGGGTCCGCTACGGCCGGGCGGTCGAGACGATCGCCTCGGTCTCGATCGCGATCTCGTATATCGGCTGGGTCGCCGCTCAGGTGACCGCGATGGGCCTCGTCTTCTCGCTGCTGATGGGGGATTGGATCGACCACCAGCAGGGGATGATCCTCGGCACCGCGGTGGTGCTCGTCTACACCGTGCTGGGCGGCATGTGGTCGGTCGCCCTCACCGACTTCATCCAGATGGGGCTGATCATCATCGGCCTCGCCGCGATCGCGTGGATCGCCGGCGACATGGCGGGGGGCGCCGGCGCCGTCGTCAGCCACGCCTCGGAGATGGGGCTCCTCGAGTGGAAGCTGCCCGAGAGCGGCAAGGACCAGCTGTTCCTGCTGTCGGCGGTGCTGACGCTGATGCTCGGGTCGATCCCACAGCAGGACGTGTTTCAACGCGTTATGTGTGCGAAGAACGAACAGGTCGCCTCGTGGGGGCCGATCATCGGCGGGCTGTCCTACCTGGCGTTCTCGACGCTGCCGATGTTTATCGTCGTGGCGAGCCTGATGGTGATGCCTGAGCGCTCCGAGGAACTGCTGCAGCAAGACTCGCAACTCGTGCTGCCGACCTTCGTGATCGAGCACATGAACGACGCCCTCAAGGTGTTGTTCTTCGGCGCGCTGCTCTCGGCCATCATGTCGACCGCGTCGGCGACGATCCTCGCGCCTTCGACCATCCTGGTCCAAAACATCTTCAAGGAGTTGTGGCCCGGTATGACCGACCGCCAAGAGCTGCGGCTGATGCGGCTGACGGTCTTTGCCGTGGCGGTCTGCGTGCTGGTGTTTGCCCTCTGGAAAGAGGGGACGCCAATCTACGAGCTCGTCGAAAGCGCCTACGAGGCGACCATCGTGGCGGCGTTTGTGCCGCTCGTCTGGGGCGTCTATTGGAAGCGGGCCACGCCGCGCGGCGGGTTGTGGTCGGCGATCCTTGGGCTCGCCGTCTGGATGTTCTTCCTGGCGACGCCGTACTTCATGGAGCGGCCGCTCGCCGAAGAGTTCCCCGGCGTGCTAGCGGGCCTCGTCGCCGCGATCCTCGGCATGATCGTCGGTTCGCTCGCCGACAAGTCGCCCTTAACGGTAAACGCCGAAGCGACGTCTTGAGCCGCTCCCTTCCGACCGCTGTCGCCAATGCGGGCTGCTGCTAGCGCAGGCTGCCGCTTTTGACGTGCAAGATTACAAATCGCACGGGAAGCACCTCGCGCTGGTGATGGCGCCGTGGCGGCGCCGATCAACCCTCGGGCTGGCGATAGACGTCAGGGACACAGTTCGGGTGGTTTGAGGGAGCTCATGACGATCAACAATTTCGCGCGACGGCTCGCCTCGGCCGCCGCGGCGACGGGCCTGCTGCTGACGACCGCGTTCGCGCAGGACCCAGCCCTCCTGCAGGGGCATTCGGCCTACGCGGACCTCGCCGCTCAGCCGATTAGCGAGCTCAACCCGCCCGTCGACGACCTCACTCTGTCCGAGCCCCCCGAGGTTGCAGCGGGCGCGCTGGACGGCGTCGTCTTCGACGCGAGCCTGCTTGAGGCCGGCTGCTGGCGCTGCGTGCCGTGCACGCCGGGCGCCGACCCTGCCGGGAAGGGATTCCCGACCGTCGCGGTGACCGGGTTCTTTCAGGCCGACGCGATCTGGTTCGCCCAGGACGCCACCAACCGGGCGGTCGTCGGCGACGCCCAAGACCTCGCTGACTTCCGCCGGGCGCGGCTCGCCGCCAAGGGCGCGGCGGCCGAGAACGTCACGTACCTGATGGAGTACGACTTTGCGTTCCCCGGTCGGCCGAGCTTTATGGATGTGTGGGTCGACTTCGCCGACCTCGCCGACGTCGGCAACCTGCGGGTCGGGCAGTTCCGCCAGCCCTTCGGCATGGACGCCCTGACGAGCGTCAGGGAAATGATGTTTCTTGAGCGTTCCCTGCCGTTCGCCCTCGTGCCGTTCCGGCAGATCGGCGCCAGCCTCTACGACACGGCCTACGACGAGCGGATGACCTGGGCGATCGCCGGCTACCGCTTCCCGACTGACGTGTTCGGCAACGCGTCGGGCGACAGTGGCTACGGCATGTCGACCCGCGAGACCGTGCTGCTGTACGACGGCGGCTGCGGCCGTACGGTGCATGTCGGCGCCGGCTATACCTACAATGAGCCCTCGACCAACGCGGCTCGGATCCGCACGGGGCCCGAGGTCGGCGCGACGCAGCTCGACTTCAGCAACGCGACGAACTTCCCCGTGCCGTTCTTCGTCGACTCGGGCGCCATCGCCGCCGACAGCTACCAGGTCTACAACCTCGAGCTCGCCGGCTCGCGCGGGGCGTGGCTATTTCAGAGTGAGTACTTCGGCGCGAAGGTCGATCCGATCGCCGGCGGCGGCGTCAACTTCGACGGCGCCTACGCCCAAGTCGCGTACGCCCTCACCGGCGAGAACCACGCCTACAGCAAGGCGCAGGGCGTCTATACGCGGATCGTGCCGCACAAGAACTACGGCGACTGCGGCCTGGGGGCCTTCGAGGTCGCCGGCCGCTGGAGCTACCTCGACCTCGACGACGGAGCGGTCAACGGCGGCACGATCACCGACTACACGCTCGGCCTCAACTGGTACCTCAACCGTTACACGAAGTTCCAGTTCAACTACATCCACGCCAACCTCGACCGTCCCACGGCGGTCAGCAGCGACGCCGATGTCTTTGCGATGCGCGCCCAGCTCGACTTCTAACCGTACGCGCCGGCGGCGTTAGCGCTCACTCCGGCGGCTCGGGCGCTAGGCTCTGGCCGATCGGGTCGTCGGCGATCCGTTCGACCGTCGCCGACCGGCGCTCGCCGCCTGCGGCGAGCAGTCGCGACCCAAGATAGAAGCCCGCCCCCAGCACCAGAGCGGCCCCGAGGCCCCACAGGACGTAGGGCGTCCAGCCGGCGGCGCGTTCGATTCGCTCGGCTTGGGCCGTAATCTTCGCCGCTTTGATGCGGACTCGGCCGACCGCTTCGCGGGCGTCAGGCGGCTTGAGCTCGTTCTGCCGGTTGCTGGCGGACGGCGCGGCGTCGCTCGCCGGCGCCCTGGGGGGCGCTTTCGTATCGGCCGGCTTCTCCATCGTCCGCCACGCCTTGGAGTCCTTGACGAACGGCAGCTTCTCCGCGACGTGACCGCCGCGCGCCTGCCATTGGAGAAGGAGCTCTTCAAACGCCGGGTCGATCCCGCGGAGCCGATCGAAGGGTTCCGCCTCGCAGGCGATCGCTAGAGCGCCGTTGTGGCGGTGGGTCCCCCAGGCGATGTGGTTGTTCAGCAACTCCGCGTAACGCCGCAACGCGCCGAGCTCCTCCGCTGTCGGCGGGGCGCCGGGATGGAAGACGACATAGCGGTAGGCGGACACGGCGTGGCTCTCGGGGGGACTGGGGGCCGATTCTAGCGACCAACGGTCAATTCTCCGCGGCTTTTCTTGGTCGCCAGACCGCGATGCGTAGCGGCGTCCTCCCAACGGTTCGGGTTTGGACGGGGCCAAATGGTGGTTTGTATTGCTTCTCTTCGACGCAGTAGCGGCGTGGTTTGTCGGTGAACTTCGTCGTGGAAGCTCCGCGTTGCGGACGATCCGATCACAAGAGAAGCCTGAAACCTAGCCGAGTCACGGCATCGACGTCAGAATCGGGCCGCGTCTTTACTCTCCCTTCGGAAAACAAAACGCCATGGCAATAGACGACCCAAACAGCCAACCGATTTTCAGATCGGCGGAAGTCTTATCGCGGGTCGTTGTGATTGGGCTGCTAACGTTCTCATTATTGCAACTCACGATGATAGGGATTGCGACAACGGTGCTCGTTGCCGTCTCATCCGATGCGGTAGATGCCAGCCATGATCTCTTGGAAAAGCTCGAAGGCGTCGAGTCGTTCGGCCTGATAGCAGGGATTGCCTCTTTCATCTTCACCGCGACGGTATATTCCAAGTGGAAGTACCGTTCGTATCGGAATCTAGAAGCCCTGGGAGTGTCGGATCTTCGATACACGCCGGCTTGGGCGGTCGGCTCGTACTTTGTGCCGATCCTGAATCTGGTGCGTCCTTTCCGAGCGATGAACGACATTTGGAATGGAACACTCAACCAGCCACTGCCTCGGAATGCCCCCTTGGTGTCTTGGTGGTGGGCAGCGTGGCTTCTCGGAAATGTCTTGCACCGTGCGTCTAATGGCTTCTTGCGAGGGGCCGTTACGGTTAGCTCGGTTCAAGTGGGCTTAGGCGTTGGACTCGCAGGCGGTGTGGTAATGATTGCCTCGGCAATCCTCCTAGTGAAAGTTGTTCGCTTCGTGACTGTGCGACAGATTGAGCGCCAGGAAATGGCGAGCCTTGGTTGAGTCGCGGGCGGGTTTCGGCTGTGACGATACTTCCCCGGGTTTTTTCACTGCTTGATCACTGCCCACGGACCCTTAATCCTTCGCCTGGGGGCGAAGCGGTACGCCACCAGCGAACCGATGAGAATGGCCAGCCCCGTCGGCTCGGGGACCGCTGTCGCCGCGGGCCCGCTGTAGTGATTAGCCCAGACGGTGTAGTCGAGCGTGTTGACGACGCCGTTGTTATCGCCGTCTGCCGCGAGGCCTGCGCCCGATTGGTTCTCCGTGTCGCGCCAGACGGTGTAGTCGGCGGCGTCGATGGCGCCGTCGCCGTTGTAGTCGCCCGGCGGGGCAGGGGGGGCGGCGAAGACCGCGTCGCCGAAGCTGACCGGCACTTCGGTGCACCAGACCGAGATCGCGTTCCAGCCCTCAATGGTCTCGCCAGAAGGCAAGTCGAGCGTGAGGCTGCCGCCGTCAAACGCGATCCCCAGCAACTGCGGGCCGATCTCTAGCCCCGCCGTGAACGCCGCCGTGGTGTTTTCGGCGCCGAGATAGAAGTAGACGTCGATGCCCGCGCCGTCGAAGTAGAGGTTGTCGACGCGCAGCGTGTGGGCATCGACGACCGTGACGAGACCCGAGACGCCGTGGTAGTGCGTCGCAAGGTCCGCTTGCCAGCCGACACGCGGTTGGGCGACCGCGGGGGCGATCGCGTAAAGCACCAAGACCAGCACGCCCCGAACGAAGGGGGCGAAGAGAGGGAGTAGGCGACGCACGGGGCGGTCTCCCGGTGGGGGGGGGGACGAGGGGAGGCCCTTCCATTAAAGCCTGGAGGTCCGTGCGCGTCGAATCGCAGCCGCCGAGTGACGTGCGTCTCGCCAATTTTCTCGGCGTCGGCAAAAAAAGAACCGCCGTGTGGCGCGCCACACGGCGGTTCTTTGGATTCTGGAGCCGAAGGGGGGAGCCTACTCGCTCCGCGTCTTCTTCTCTCGCTTTAGCTGTCGCTTCTCTTTGGCGGTGTGCTGGGCCTCTTTCTTGCCCTCGCGCTTGCCTTTGTCTTTGCTGCCTTTTTCGCCCACGATGGATGCGCCTTATCGAACGGGTAGGGAAAGGTTCCGCTGCCCTTTCTCTACCAGAGCGGCGACGGCAATTCAATGCGGCCCGTGTCGCGGCGCGCCCGCTTAGCGGCCGGTCGGCGTCGTGACTCGGCAGGCGATGACTTGCCGCTTCGAGCGGTCGATCCCGTAGACGACTCCTTCGTCGCTGCGGTCCCAGGCGATCGCCTGTCCCTGGATTGGCAGGGCGACCGTTTCAACCAGCCGTAGGGTCGAGCCGCACCGCGGCAGCGCCAACAGATAGAGCTCGGGCCGGTCATGGCCGGTGGCTGATAGCAGACCGCCGGGCCCCCAGCCGCCGCCCGACGAGCTGTGCGGCGCGAAGCGGTTGAGCACTTCGGGTGGGAAGACCCAACCGGCCAGGCGCCGCCAGCGGGAATCCAACTTCACGAGCGATGTGTAGGGGGTCGGCAACGCCCGGGGGTTGTCGTTGACGTGTTGCGAGTAGTGGGCGAAGCCGGCCCACCACGCCCCGCCGTCGGGCTCGCTAGCGTCGTCACGCCAATCGATCCAGGTGAGCGACCCCTCGTCGATGCCAAAGCTATGCGAGTCGATATGTCGGAGCGTCGCGGTGTCGAACACCTCCACCGAGCTGGTCTCGGGCCACTGCGGGAAGTTCGAGTGGGCGCAGTAGAGCCGGCCGTCGCGGACGACGCCCGCGTTGAGGTGCCGCAGCGGCAGGTCGTCGTTGGCGCGCCAGCCGCCAAGGCGCTTGCCCGTCCTCTTGTCGTACTTGCCGATGGCCCCGTTGGCGATCGCGTAGAACGCGGCGCCTTCGCCCGCGTGACCATCAACAGCCACGCCCTGCACCGCTTCGGGGGCGTCGAAGCGGCGGAGCACCTCGGCGTCGCGAGCGTAAGCGACTAACGCTGAAACAAGGAATGCGACGAAGCCAACGGTTCGCAAGAACATCGCAGGGGAGGGGAGTGGATCGGCGGGGCGGGACAACACCGTCCGAGTCTCACCGCGTCACCGCGATCCGTCTACTTGCTTCGCGAATTCTTAACGAACGTGCCGGGTTGCAACCAAAGTGCGAACATCCGATCGGCCGAGTCAGCCTTCTTTCAAGGTCCGGACTGACAGGAGGATCAACCAAGCGAGCCCCATGAGAAGCAACCCGCCTACGTACCACTTGATGGTCCATTGGATAGCGGAGATCCAGCGTACGAACAGCGGGTACGTTTTCACATCGACGTCGAAGGGCACTTGCTCTAGAAGCGAGTAGTTGACGTTGTTGAAGGACTCGTCTTTGACGAACTCGCCAAGAGAGACGTTCAACGCCTGAATCTGCTTCTCGATTTCTTGGATTTTCGCTTCGAGTTGGAGTAGTTCGGCCACCTTGCCTTCCGACTCGCGTAGCTTGCCAAGAGATTCAGCGTACGCCTTGAGGGAGTCCCTTTCGGCAAAACGCTGTCGCACTTCTTCCGATTTGTCTTCTTTGGTAACCGAGCAAGACTGCAATTCGCCGATCTCTTTCAAGTCATCGACACAACTTGCAAAGCGATCGACTGGCACACGGATGATGACACGAAAGCTCCTGTGTGGCGTGACCCCTTCAGCTTCTTCCAGTCGGATGTCGGCGCCGTGCGAATCAACAACGGACAAAGTGTCTTTGACGTGTTGATCGAACCGGCTTGAAGTCACACCGACGCGTGCTTCGCGCGTGTAGACCTCAAGGTTGCCGAGCTGATCGGCTGGTAGAGGGGCGCCGGCGGCGAAGTCGATTGACTGAAGGTTGTTCGAGTAGTCCTTGCGATAACTGCTCGCGAGGAAGTCGAGAGACCTAGGGATCGCCTGCGTACGTTCTCCAACTAAAGGGTCGCCAGGGTTCAGCCAATAGCCCAATACGAATCGAATCAGCACCAGGACGCAGAACGCCAAGAACAGGAACGCAATAAGCTTGCGTAGCCTGGGGGGCGGGGCTTGGTCGCTGGTTTTGCTCGTCATCTTGGGGCTCTAACACGTGGCAATACTGACGGCACGCAGCTCGATCGCTTCAAATCACTTCCCCATTGCTCGCTTCAAGGCCGCGCCCATATCGGCCGGGCTCTCGGCGACTTCGATGTTGGCGTCACGCAACGCGGCGATCTTGTCGTCCGCGGTTCCCTTGCCGCCGCTGATGATCGCGCCGGCGTGGCCCATCCGCTTTCCGGGAGGGGCGGTGCGGCCGGCGATGAACGCGGCGACCGGCTTGGTGACGTTGGCCTTGATGTAAGCGGCGGCCTCTTCTTCGGCGGTGCCGCCGATCTCGCCCATCATCAGGATCGCCTCGGTGGCGCCGTCCGCCTGGAACATCTCAAGACAGTCGATGAAGTTCGTGCCGTTCACCGGGTCGCCGCCGATGCCGACGCAGGTCGACTGGCCGAGGCCGAGGCTCGACAGCTGCCAGACGCCCTCGTAGGTGAGCGTGCCGGAACGGCTGATGAGGCCCACGGGGCCCTTCTTGTGGATGTAGCCCGGCATGATGCCGATCTTGCACTCGTCCGGCGTGATGACACCCGGGCAGTTGGGTCCGATAAGGCGCACCTTCTGACCGGCGGCGACGCGGGCGTCGAGCTCACGCTTCACCTTCACCATGTCGAGGACAGGGACGCCCTCGGTGATCGCGCAGATCACCTCGATGCCGGCGTCGGCCGCTTCGAGGATGGCGTCGGCGGTGAAGGGGGGCGGGACGAAGATCATCGTCGCCGTGGCGCCTTCCTTCTCGACCGCCTCGGCGACGGTGTCGAACACCGGCTTGCCGAGCACGGTCTGGCCGCCCTTGCCGGGCGTGACGCCACCGACAAGCTTGGTGCCGTACTCGAGGCAGTTCTTCGAGTGAAACTCACCGGCCTTGCCAGTGATGCCCTGGCAGATGAGGCGGGTGTCTTTGTTAACGAGGATAGCCATGATCTCTTCTTGTTCTATTTTTGAACCACGAAGGACACAAAGAACACGAAGAAGGACTGTTGCAAGAGTTTCCCCTTCGTGTCCTTAGTGCCCTTTGTGGTTAGTACTTTTTTCAGGCCGCGTTCGCGGCTTCCACGACCTTCTTCGCCGCGTCGGTCAGGCCTTCGGCGTTGATGATGTCGACGCCGCTCTCGGCGAGGATCTTGCGGCCCTCTTCGACTTCGGTCCCCTCAAGACGGACGACCAGTGGCACGTTGAAGCCGACTTCCTTGTAGGCGGCGAGCACCGCGTTGGCGATCGTCGTGCACTGCATGATGCCGCCGAAGATATTGACCAGCACGGCCTTACAGTTCGGGTCGCCGAGCAGGATCCGGAAGGCCTCGGTGACCTGATCCTTGTTGGCGCCGCCGCCGACGTCGAGGAAGTTGGCCGGCTCGCCGCCGTGGAGCTTGACGATGTCCATCGTGCTCATCGCGAGGCCGGCGCCGTTCACGAGGCAGCCGATGTTGCCTTCGAGCTGCACATAGCTGAGGCCCGCCTCGCCGGCGCGGAGCTCGTTGGCGTCTTCCTCGGCCGTGTCGCGCAGCTCGACGAGCTTCGGATGGCGGAACAAAGCGTTGTCGTCGAAATTGATTTTGCCGTCGAGCGCCATCAGCTCCCCGGCGCCGGTGACGACCAGCGGATTGATCTCGGCGAGCGAGCAGTCGCAATCGACAAAGAGCTTGCAGATCGCGCGGAAGAACTTGTCGGCCGCCTTGGCGGCGGCGCCCTCGAGACCGAGCTTCCAGGCGAGCTTCCGCGACTGGTAAGACTGCAGGCCGAAGTTGGGGTCGAACGGCGCGGTGTGGATCAGGTGCGGCGTCTCGTGCGCGACCTTCTCGATGTCCATGCCCCCTTCAGTGCTGACCATCAGCACCGGTTTGCCGTAGCCGCGGTCGACCACGATGCCGAGGTACAGCTCGCGGGCGATGTCGCAGCCTGCCTCGACGAGGACCTGCTTGACGGTCTGGCCTTCGGGGCCGGTCTGGATCGTCACCAAGTCGCCGCCGAGCAGGGCGCCAGCAACGCGGGCGGCGTCTTCCGCGGACTTGACCAGTTCGACACCCCGTTGCTCGGCGCCCTTAATGGTTCCTTTACCGCGGCCGCCGGCGTGGACCTGGGCTTTCACGACGGCGATGGCGCCGCCGAGTTGCTTGTAGGCGGCGGCAGCTTCCTCGGGCGTCTTGGCGAGAATCCCCTCAGGAACTGGGATGCCCGCGTCGCGGAACAGCTGCTTGGCTTGGTATTCGTGGATCTTCATGGGCGTAAAGCAATGCCTCGTAGAGGTTTACAGCTCGTTTGAGCAGGTCCGGGCAGGGGCCGCCCGCCGCGGGCCGGAGTATAGCGCCAATCCCGGGGGCCGAACAACGGGCCGATGCAGCAGCGGGGGGCCGATGCGCAGTGGGAAGGAGGTCTTTGCGAGCGAGCCCGACGTGGGGGTTGTTCGCAACTTCTCGGGATGACTGCAAGCTGGCCTTGACGGCGGACCGATATCGTGAAAGATTTCACAAACCCCCGCCGGCGACGCTTTGTCGCAGCCGCTCGTCGCGCCCCCAGCACGGCGCGCGAGACGACAAAGCCGCCGACGCCCCGCCTTCCCATCCAGAGCGTCTGCGACGAGACTTCGCCGTATTCGCTCCGACTCACGCGGCAGGATAGCGCTTCCTATGGCGACGACCGCAGCTATCGCCAAGTCCATCTCGGTCCGTAAGGGCCTGAACCTGCCCATCGCCGGCGAGCCGCCCCAGGCGATCCTCAGCGGCCCGGTGATCCGTACGGTCGCCATCGTCGGCGACGACTACCACGGCATGAAGCCCACCATGCAAGTGGCGGAAGGCGATGTGGTGCGGCGCGGCCAGTGGCTGTTCGAAGACAAGAAGAATCCGGGCGTCAAATACACCTCGCCGGCCGCCGGCCGAGTGATTGCAGTCAATCGCGGCGCCAAGCGCAAGTTCGAGTCGGTCGTGATCGAGATCGACGGCGACGAGCAGTACACGTTCAACTCGTACCGCGACGCCAACCTGACGCAGCTTAGCCGCGATTTGGTGCAGCAAAACCTGCTCGAGTCGGGCCTGTGGACCGCGTTGCGGACGCGTCCGTTCAGCAAGGTTCCCGTTCCCGGGACGGCGCCTTACGCCCTGTTTGTCACCGCGATTGACACCAACCCTCTGGCGGCCGACCCGAAGGTTATCGTCGAGGACAAGCCCGCCGAGTTCATCGCGGGTCTTGAGGTGTTGAGCACGCTGACCGACGGGAACCTCTGGCTCTGCAAGAAGGCCGGCGTCTCGTTGCCGGGCGACGACCTGTCGTGTGTCACCGTTGCCGAGTTCGACGGGCCCCACCCGGCCGGTCTGCCAGGCACGCACATGCACTTCCTTGCGCCGGTGAGCGTCGAGCGGCAGTGCTGGGACATTGGCTACCAAGACGTCATCGCGATCGGCCACCTATTCCTCACAGGCGAGCTGTCGGTCGACCGCGTCGTATCGGTGGCCGGGCCGAGCGTCGCCCGCCCCGGCCTGTACCGAACGCGTCTCGGCGCCAGCCTCGCCGACTTAACGGCCGATTCGGGCGCCCCGAGTGAAGGGGTCCGCACGATCAGCGGTTCGGTTTTTAGCGGCCGCACGCGGCGTGACATGGCCGCCCACCTGGGGCGTCGTCACGTGCAGGTGGTCCAGCTCCCCGAGGGCAACCAGCGTGAGTTCCTCGGCTGGATGGGTCCGGGCTTCGGCAAGTGGTCGGTGACGAACGTCTTCGCCCAGAAATGGCTCGGCGCGCCCGAGGGAGGCTTCCGCTTCACGACCAGCACCGAAGGGAGCCACCGCGCGATCGTGCCGATCGGTAGCTACGAGAAAGTGATGCCGCTCGACGTCGAGCCGACAGCGATCCTCAAGGCGCTGGTGGTCGGCGACACCGAGTCGCTGCAGACCCTCGGCGGCTTGGAACTCGACGAAGAGGACTTGGGACTCTGCAGCTACGTCTGTGCGAGCAAGAACGATTACGGCCCGATGCTGCGATCGGCGCTAGCGACGATTGAACGAGAGGGATAAGGAGTTTGCAGTCGCGAGCCGGGGGGGGAGACAGACGTCTCGCAACTCTCGACTCGCAACGCGCTGACCATGTCGGTCAGTCTTGGTTGGAAGGCCAACACCCCAAAACGCGATCTATGAAATTCATCCGCGACCAACTCGATGCGGTCGAGCCGCTCTTCAAGAAGGGCGGCAAGCTCGAGAAGCTCTACCCCATCTACGAAGCGCAGGACACGTTCCTGTACACGCCGGGCCAAGTGACCAAGGGCACTTCGCATGTCCGTGACGCCATCGATATGAAACGGATGATGTCGACGGTGATCGTCGCCCTCCTCCCGTGCATTTTCATGGCGCTCTGGAACACGGGCTACCAGGCGAACTACGCGATCGCGACCCAGGGCGCCGTGCCGCTGCAGGATTCGATCACGGGCCTCGGCTTCATCAGCCGTGACGCCATCATGCAGGCCGTCGGCCTGCCGTACGACCCCGCCAACCAGGTCTCGAACCTCGTGCACGGGGCCCTATGGTTCCTGCCGGTCTATCTGGTGACGATGGCGGTCGGCGGCGTCTGCGAGCTGATCTTCTCGATCATCCGCGGCCACGAGATCAACGAAGGCTTCCTCGTCAGCGGCATGCTTTTCCCGCTTACGTTGCCGCCGACAGTGCCGCTCTGGCAGGTCGCCCTCGGCATCGCCTTCGGCGTCGTGATCGGCAAGGAGATCTTCGGCGGCACCGGCAAGAACTTCTTGAACCCGGCCCTCACGGCCCGGGCCTTCCTCTACTTCGCTTACGCCGCCGAGATGTCGGGCGACAAGGTCTGGACCGCAGCGGGGGTCGCCGCCGGCGACGGCGTCGACGGCTACACCAACGCCACGATCCTGACCGGCATGTCGGCCGCCCCCGTGGGGACGTCGCCCGACGCCGCCTCGACGATGGGGCTCTCGTTCTGGGACTGCTTCATCGGCTGGATCCCGGGCTCGATGGGCGAGACCTCGACGCTCGCCTGCCTGATCGGCGCCGCCATCCTGATCGCGACGGGCATCGGCTCGTGGCGGGTGATGGCAGGCGTAACGCTCGGCGCCCTGGTGACCAGCATGATGCTGTTCGCCTTCCGGGCGGACATCGACTACCCGCTTGCTTACATGAACCCGATCTGGCACCTCGTGGTGGGCGGCTTCGCCTTCGGAACGGTGTTCATGGCGACCGACCCGGTCTCCGCCGCGATGACCGAGACCGGCAAGTGGTGGTACGGCGGCCTGATCGGCCTGATGACGGTGCTGATCCGTGTGATCAACCCCGCGTTTGGCGAGGGGATCATGCTCGCGATTCTGTTCGGTAATGTGATGGCTCCGCTAATCGATTTCTACGCGATCCAGGCGAACGTTAAACGGAGGGCCGCACGCTATGCCGCAACCTGAACGCAGCTGGTACATGTTTCTCCGCGAGACCGCCCCGGGGGCGTTCCTCGTCGCCGCGGTGCTCTGCATCGTCTGTTCGGTGCTGGTCGCCGGCGCGGCGGTCATCCTCAAGCCGGCGCAAGAAGCCAACAAGCTCGTCTTCAAGCAGAAGAACGCGTTGATGGCGGCCGGCCTGGTGGAGGGCGACGCAAGCCCCGACGCCGTTAAGAAGGTCTTCGCCGATTCGGTCGAGAAGCAACTGGTCGATATCTCGACCGGCGAGGTCGTCACGGCCGACGACGTGAAGTTCAAGATCGACGACTACGACCCGAGCCAAGCCGCCAAGGACCCGAAGTTGGGCGAGCCGGTCTCGCCCCCTGCGGCGCTGCCCGGAATCCAGAAACGCGAGCCCTACACCTTCGTCTACGAGATCACCAAGGACGGCAAGCCCGACGGCTTCATCTTCCCGATCTACGGCAAGGGCCTCTGGTCGACCCTGCGAGGCTATTTGGCGATCGAGGCCGACGGCCAGACCGTCCGCGGGATCACCTTCTATGAGCACGCCGAGACCCCTGGCCTGGGTGGGGAAGTCGACAACCCCGGTTGGAAGGCGCTCTGGGATGACAAGAAGGTCTACGGCGAGGACGGCAAGGTCGAACTCGGCGTCGTCAAAGGCCAGGGATCGGACGAGTACAGCGTCGACGGTCTCTCCGGCGCGACGATCACCAGCCGCGGCGTCGACAACATGGTGAAGTACTGGCTCGGCCCCGAAGGCTTCGGAAAGTACATCGAGAAGCATCGGGCGACCTCGCCCGGCGCCTGACAGGCGTCCGCCCACCGTAAAACACAAGCATCGCCGCCCCGCGCGGCCTCACGCAGCCAACAGCAAACGCCATGGCCGAACCGAAGATCAAAGACGTCCTGATCGAGCCGGTCTTCAACAACAACCCGATCGCGCTGCAGGTGCTCGGCATCTGCTCCGCGCTGGCGGTGACGACGAAGCTCGAGACGTCGATCATCATGAGTGTCGCGGTGATCGCCGTCACCGGCTGCTCAAACGCGGCGGTGAGCCTCGTCCGCAAGTTCATCCCCAGCAGCATCCGCATCATCGTCCAGATGACGATCATCGCGTCGCTGGTGATCGTGGTCGACCAAGTCCTCCAGGCGGTCGCCTACGAGCAGACCAAGAGCATCAGCGTGTTCGTCGGTCTGATCATCACCAACTGCATCGTGATGGGCCGCGCCGAGGCGTTCGCGATGAAGAACCCGCCGCTGATCTCGTTCTTCGACGGCGTCGGCAACGCGATGGGTTACTCGGTGATCCTGATCCTGCTTGGCTTCGTCCGCGAGCTGTTCGGCTCGGGCAAGCTGCTCGGTTTCCCCGTGTTGCCGCTGACGACCGACGGCGGCTGGTACGTCCCCAACGGCTTGCTATTGCTCCCCCCGAGTGCGTTCTTCCTGATCGGCGCGTTGATCTGGCTGCTGCGGACCTGGAAGCCTGAGCAGATCGAGCACGATTGATCGGATTGCCGCCCGTTTGAAGCGAATCACCGCACGCTAATCTGTCCGCTAACCGCCCCCGAAAGGGCCGCCATGGACCACTACATTCAACTGTTTCTGAAGTCGGTCTTTGTCGAGAACATGGCCTTGGCCTACTTCCTCGGCATGTGCACGTTTATCGCGATCTCGAAGAACGTGAAGACCGCTGTCAGCCTGGGCGTCGCCGTGGTCGTGATCATGGCGCTGACCATCCCGGCGAATAACTTGATCTTCCAGTACCTGGTGAAGCCCGGTGCGCTCAGCTGGCTGGGGTCGGAGTACGCGGCCTACGACCTGAGCTTCTTGGGCTTGATCTCGTACATCGGGACCATTGCGGCGATGGTGCAGATTCTCGAGATGACGCTCGACAAGTTTTTCCCGTCGCTCTATCAGACGCTCGGCATTTTCCTGCCGCTGATCACCGTGAACTGTGCGATCCTCGGCGGTTCGCTCTTCATGGTCGAGCGCGACTACAACTTCGTGGAGAGCTGTGTCTTCGGCGTCGGGGCCGGCTTCGGCTGGGCGTTGGCGATCGCGGCGTTGGCTGGCATCCGCGAGAAGCTCAAGTACAGCGACATCCCCCACGGCCTCCGTGGCCTGGGGATCACCTTCATGACCGTCGGCCTCATGGCCTTGGCGTTCATGTCATTCGGCGGAATGTGAGAGAACGCTGTCAGCGATCAGCTGTCAGCTTTCAGCCGCCGGTCGAAAATCGGTTCAAAAGAGTCCAAGTGCTGACAGCGGATCGCTGCAGCTGATCGCCAAAGCCGAAGGCTTACGCCATGTCCCCCCTCCTAACTGTCGTTCTCGGCGTCGTTTTCTTCACCGCGGTGGTGCTCGCCCTGGTGGCGCTCATCATGGTGGCGCGAAGCCAGCTGGTCGCGTCCGGGCCGGTCGAGATCACGATCAACGAGACGCAGACGATCCGGATCCCCGCCGGCGGCAAGCTGCTCAACGCTCTGGCCGACGAAGGGATCTTTGTCTCTAGCGCGTGTGGTGGCGGCGGCACCTGCGCCCAGTGCGAGGTGAAGGTCCTCTCGGGCGGCGGCGATATCCTCCCGACCGAGCGGACGCACATCACCAAGAAAGAGGCAAAGGAAGGCTGCCGCCTCTCGTGCCAGGTGGCGGTCAAGCAAGACATGAAGATCGAGGTGCCCCACGAGGCCCTCGAGACCAAGAAGTGGGAGTGCACGGTCCGCTCGAACAACAACGTCGCCACCTTCATCAAGGAACTGGTGCTCCAGCTCCCCGAAGGCGAGGACGTCAACTTCAAGGCGGGCGGCTACATCCAGATCGAGGCCCCGCCGCACGTCGTCCACTACAAGGACTTCGAGGTCGAAGAGCGGTTCCACGAGGACTGGGACAAGTACGACATCTGGCGTTACGTGTCGAAGGTCGACGAAGAGACCATCCGCGCCTACTCGATGGCCAACTACCCGGGCGAGAAGGGCATCATCATGCTCAACGTCCGCGTCGCGAGCCCGCCCCCCCGCGCGCCCGAAGGGACCCCGCCGGGCAAGATGTCGTCGTACATCTTCAACCTCAAGCCGGGCGACAAGGTCACGATCAGCGGTCCCTACGGTGAGTTCTTCATCAAAGAGACCGACAACGAGATGATCTACATCGGCGGCGGCGCCGGCATGGCCCCGCTCCGCAGCCACATCTTCGAGCTCTTTAAGAACCTCAAGACCGGCCGCAAGGTCAGCTACTGGTACGGCGGCCGTAGCAAGCGGGAGCTGTTTTACGTCGATCACTTCCGCGAGATCGAGAAGGCGTTCCCGAACTTCAAGTTCAACATCGCCCTCTCCGAGCCGCTGCCTGAGGACAACTGGGACGGCTACGTCGGCTTCATCCATCAGGTGCTGTTCGACCACTACCTTAAGAGCCACCCGGCGCCCGAGGACGTGGAGTACTACATCTGCGGGCCCCCGATGATGAACGCCGCGGTGTTCAAGCTCCTCGACGACCTTGGCGTCGAGAAGGACAACATCGCCTACGACGACTTCGGCGGCTGATCCGTCAACAGCCGCAGATAAGCGCCGATGAGTACGGTTGTCATGTCGCAGGTTCGAGCCGCTCGGCGTTTGGGATCGACCTTTGTCGGCGTCTCTCTGCGGCTCGCTCTGCTGGCGTCGGTTGCCGGTTGCGCCGCGGAGAAGTCGGAGCCGATCTGGTCGCTCTCCGGAGCGACGATGGGGACGCGTTACAACGTCTCGGTGGTCGGCGGCGATGAGGCCGACGCCAAAGCGCTGCAGCAGCGGCTCGACGAGCGGCTCGCCGAGGTCAACCGGCGGATGTCGACATACGACCCGCAGTCGGAGCTTTCCCGGTTCAACGCCGGTGATTCGACCGACTGGTTCGACGTGTCGGCGGAAACCGCGTCGGTGGTCCAGTCCGCGCTGGAGCTCGCTTCCGCGTCGGAAGGGGCGTTCGATCCGACCGTCGGCCCGCTAGTCAACCTGTGGGGCTTCGGGCCCGACAAACGGCGCGACGAAGCCCCTTCCGACGGAGACATCGCCGCGGCGAAAGCACGGGTCGGCTTCGCGGCCGTCGAGGCGAGGCTCGATCCGCCGGCGCTGCGTAAAGCGACGCCCGGTGTCTATCTCGACCTGTCGGCGATCGCGAAGGGGCATGGCGTCGATGCCGTCGCCGAGCTGATCGCCGAAGCAGGGTACGCCGCGGCGATGGTCGAGATCGGCGGCGAAGTCCGGGCGTTCGGCGCCAAACCGGGCGGCAAACCATGGCGGATCGGACTCGAAAAGCCCGAGTCGGGACTGACGCATTCGTTGCAAGAGGTGATCGAGCTGTCCGATCGGTCGCTCGCAACCTCGGGCGACTACCGTAATTTTTTTGAGGTCGACGGGCGGCGCTACTCGCACACGATCGACGCCGCGACCGGCCGCCCGGTGACGCACAACCTGGCGACCGTCACGGTGCAGGCCACGACGTGCCGCGACGCCGACGGGCTGGCGACGACGTTGTTGGTCCTCGGACCCACGGCGGGGTACGATTGGGCCGTCGGGAGGGGCGTCGCCGCCCTTTTCGTCTCGCGGACCGACGACGAACTGATCGAGCGGACGACGCCCGCCTGGGAACGCCCCGCCGATCACCCTGGAACTAAGCCATGACGACGTTTCTGATCACGCTCGCGGTATTCCTGGTGGCGCTGGGCCTAATGTCGGTCGGCGTGATGCTCTCGGGGCGGCGGATCAAGGGCTCGTGCGGCGGTCTGGCGAATTTCAAAGACGAGAAGGGCAACTCGGTCTGCGAAGCGTGCACGAACCCCTCGCCCGACTGTCGCGGCGTCGGCGACGCCCGCGACGCCTCGGCCCCGGCCGGCAAGGCTTAACGCCTCGTCCTAGCGGACGTTCTCGATTGTCACCCGATAGACCATCACGGTCGACGAGACGCGTTTGATCAGTTCCGCGTCGATCCGTTCTGCGAGTTCATCGCACAGCGCGCGCTGCGGGTGCCCACCGGGGAACCATTGCGTGACGAGCCAGACCTGACTGCGCGGGGCGGCGTCGTGGGCGAACGCGGCAAGGGTGTCGTCCCAGTCCTGGTCGGCGCCGGGGTGCGCGGTGACGGCGAGCTTGAGCCAGTCGTCCGGCAGGCCGTAGAGCGCCCCCTGACCGTAATGCAGCGGGGCCGCCAGGACCGCGGGCGGCAGGTCCGAGGCGTCGCGGCTTGCGATCAGTGCGGCGACGGCGTGGAAGTCGTTCTCGTAGTAGGACGGATCGAGGTGGCGATTGAGCGTCGCGCCGATCCCCAGCGCCACCAGCAGCATGGCCGCCATCGCGACCACAGGTCGGCCGCGTAGCGTTGCGGCGCCGACCCCCATCGCCACGGTCAATGGCACGACCATCCACACCACGTAGCGGTAGGTGTATCCGGTGCTGACGACCGACGTCGCGGCGAGGACTACCAAGGGGGGGGCGACGAGGAGCACGGCCAGCCATAGCCGGTCACCAACGCGGAGCCTCCTCCACGCCGCGGCGAGGAGGACTATTACCGGCGCCACGGAGGCGAGGGCCCACGGCGCCATGGCGAGGATCGCCTCGCGTTTCTCGCCGAGCGAGACCAGCTCGCGGAGGCGGCTCACCGACGGGCCGAGCGTGTTGCCGGTGATGAGCCAGAGGTAGCCAAACGCGTACGCCTCGGCGTCGAACTCGACACGGTGGTGGAACTCGCCGGTGTCCGCGAGGTCGGCCCGCAGGCACGCGACCAGGGGAAGACCAGCCAACGCCAGCACCGAGGCGGCGATCAACGCCCGCTTGAGCCCGCGGCCCCGCTTCTCGGCCAAGAGCATGCCGCCGAACAGCAGGAGCGGCACGCCGCCGAAGTAATGCGTTGCGACCGTCAGCCAACCGGCGGCGAGGAAGGCGGCCCAATCGCTCCAACGATCGCTCGTGCGGAGGCGCCACGCCAGCAGCATCATCACCGACACGAGCAGGATGAAGAACGTGTAGGCCCGGCCGTGCTGGCTGAGGAGCACGTGGTTGGCCGACACGGCGAGCAGCCCCGCGGCGGCAAGTCCGGCGGCCGGCCCGGCAATCCGTCGGCCGATCACCCCGATGACCGGGATCGTGACGACGCCCGCGGCGAGCGAGAACCAGCGCGCCGCTTGGTCGGTCCCGAACGCTTCAAAGACGAAGCTGATGAGCCAGTTGTAGAGGGGCGGGAAATTGTCGTGGCGAGTGACCTGCTTGGCGAGGTCGGTTTCGCAGTTGAGGACTTGCCAGACCTCGTCGTTGTCGAGCGACGGGGCCTCGATCCGCCACGCCCGCCAGCCGGCGGCCAGCAGCGTGATGGCCAGCAGCACGCCCCAGAAGCGGCAGTCAAGCGACGAAGGTTTCATGTCGTTATCAGCCACGCTTGCGGGCGACAACGGCCATCTCGCCAATCGGCAGCGGGATTGGTGATTGCTTCAGCCGGCGCGGAGCGACGGCGCCCGCCACGCGGAGGATCGCGTGGATCGCCGGGTTGTACTCCTTGAACTGCGTCTGTGCGTAGTCGAACGTCATCGGCTTGTAGGTCGCCCGCGTCTTGAGGACCTCGAAGCCACGGCCCTCGAGGAAACGCCGCATGACGCCCCGCGTGAAATAATGCAAATGCTCTTCCGGGATGTAAAAGTACCAGCGTGACCCCATAAGCCGACGCTGCGGGGCGCCGAGGTCGGGGAGCGTCATCACCAGATGCCCGCCGTCGACAAGTCGCCGCCGGGCTTCGTCGACCAACGCGGGCGGGTCGAGGACGTGCTCGATCAGATCGAAGGCCGTGATGCAATCGTAACAGGCTTCGGCGGGCATCTCGGCAAGGTCACCCGCGTGCATGACGACGCCTTGCGAGCGCGCCGTCTCGACGGCGGTGTCGCTCAGCTCGACCCCCTCGGCCTGAATGCCCAGGGCGGCGGCGGCCTTCGAGAAATTGCCCGTCGAGGCGCCAACGTCGAGCCACCGACCCGCGAGCGGAACCTCGCCACGCAGTTCGTGCAGCCGCCGTTCGGCGGTTAGGTCCTTGAGCCGTCCCGCGGCGGCGAACTCTTGGTACATGCCCGAACCGTACGACTTCTCGTAGTAGTCGTTCAGTTCGGCGGGGCTGGGGAGCGGGTGCTGCTTCTGCAGACCACACCGACGGCACGCCCAGAACTGGCGCCCCTTCTTGTCGAACAAGCGACGCTGGTCATCGCCGTCGCAGACGAAGCAGGGGGGAGGGGGGGCCGTGCTCATGTCGCCGCCAAGGGGGGTAGGGAGGCGTAGGCCTCAAGCCCCGCTCTTTGGTGTCGTCGCAGGATCGGCGTCCGGGTCCTGGCCGCGTCGGTCGGAACCGGTGCGGCGGTCGGCGCCACTCGTCGCGGGCGCGGCCTCCTTCCGGCGGTCTTCGAGCTCACGCTTCTCTACCAGACTAGTCAGGTCGTCGGGCAACTCAAGTCGGTCGGCCATGGCGATAGTCTCGGGCTAGGACAAACGTCTGCGAAGTAGCGATCCGGCGGTTCAATTGCCGATTTCAGGCTGCCGGAGCCCGTAATCGACCATCTCGGGCTCGACAAACGCCGGCTCGAGATACGAGGGCTCGGTCTGGGCCGACTCGTCAATCATGTGGAGATAGTGCGGGCCCCATTCCGCCTCGGGCGCCTCGCAAACCGTCGCCTCGACGGGCGCCGGACAGAAAGGGTCGGGCCGGTCGAACACGTGCAGCCGCTTCACGTCGCTGTACGGATCAAACAACTTCGCCTCGTAGGGCCGTGGGTTGCGGCACAACGGGCCGGTCACCAACGGCTCGCGGGCGCGCATCAACTCCTCTTGATTCCGACATTCCAACTCAGGCGAAAGCGGCGTCACATACGGCGTCAGAGCGACGATCAGCTCACTCCGCCGTTTCTTGACTTGGCGACTCTGGAAGAGCGGGTTGATATAGGGCAGCGAACCAAGGAACGGGACGCGGCTGATGTTGGTGACATCCGACTCCTGGATCAAACCACCAATGATCATTCCTTGGCCGCTGCTGAGCAGCACGCTGGTGTTCAGATTGGTGGTGTCTTTGTCCGGCGCGTTGGTCACTGGATTGATCGCTCCGGTCGAGACCTCCGGGGCGATATTGAGCAGGATGCGTCCGTCGCGCGTGATCCGCGGCGTGATCTTGAGAATCGTGCCCACTTCCAGAAACTCGGCGCCGCTCGAAGTGGTGCCGTTCACGACCGTGGTCGTTGTCGTATAGCCAATCTGCTGACCCACCTGGATGCTCGACTCTTGCCCGTTGACGGCAAGCAAGCGGGGGTTGGCGAGGCTCTTGGCGTCGGTGGTCGTAATGAGCGCTTCGATCACCGCGTCGAGGTCACCGCCGCTCGACTGGATGAAGAACCCCGGTGACCCACTGTTCCACGCCGAACCTGAGAGAGACGACGACCCCGACAAGCCGCCCGCCGCTCCCGACGCTCCAGCCGCCCCCGGCAGCGCGCCGGCGAGACCTTGGGTGCTGAGTGTCAGTGGAGTTCCGGCAATCCGGCCTAGCGACTCGAAGTTGATGCCGCAGCGTTGCGAGTCATCGAGCGTTACCTGCAGCAGGTTCACTTCAATCAGCACCTGACGTGGCGCTTGGTCCGCTTGCGAAACGTAGAATTCGATGCGCCGGAGGTAGGGATCGAGGTCCTCAACGATCAACATCTCTTTCGTTCGACGGTTGTCGGTCGAGTTGGTCTCGACATAGTAGGACTGCCCCACTGGCGACAGCAGCCCTTCGACGGCTGGCTGAAGGTCCGCCGCCGAGGCGAAGTCGAGCTCGATCACCGCGACGCGGCGCCCTTGCACTTCCGGCGCGAGGTCGCCGCCGTTGGCGACGCTCGAGACGACGATCACGTTGTTGTGCTCGGTCCAGCTGTGCCCGGTCGATCGCAACAACGAATCAAAGACTTCCTGCAGCGGCATCTTCTTGAACTCTGCGGTGACCTGCTGGTCCGCCGGGGCGGCGATGACGAGGTTGAAGCCCTGCGTCTCCGCCAGCGCTGCGAGCACCTGCCGCAGGGTCGCTTCCCGCACCGACAGGGAGATGAGTCCCTCGCTCTCGATCACCTCGACCTGCTGCCCCGACGGCGGCGTAAAGGGCAAGTGAAACGGGCTCTCAACCTCCTCGGCCGGTGGCGTCCCGGCGCCCTCCAGCGTCGGACCCGCCAGCACCCGCTGCATGCCGCTGATGACGTTATCCAGCGACGGCATGGCGGTGGACTGCCCCAGCGCCAGCGGCGCAGCGGCCAGCACGCCCGCCAGGGCGATGCCGAACCACAGACGGCGGGGATGGCGGTCACGCACCACGGGAACCCTCTGTCGATGGGGCCGGGGCGGGGCGGAAGTCGACGCCGGTGGGACCGATGCCGACGACCTCAAAGCCGTCGATCACGTCACCGACGTGCAGCGTGCGGTCGCCGACCTGCGCCGCGTGGCCGCCGCCAGAGACCAGGATCATAGCGACGCCCTGGCGACGCAGGTTCTCGAAGCGGCTCCCCGTGGTGTCGGCAGTCGTCGGCGCGACGGAGCCATCCGGCATTTGCTGCGCCGCCACCGGCGACCAGTCGGGCAGGGCGAACGGGTCGTAGCCAGCCGCCTCCTCGACGCTAAAGCGTGGCGTCTCTCGCTCGTTCGAAGCGGCCAAGGGCGCCGCCGATCCGCCGGGCGCGCCGACGCGAGGGTTCGGCGGCGGGGTCGTCGCACCCGAAGGGACGCGGAGCGCAACCGTGTCGCTGTCCCCGGGAGTTGCGAAGTGGGCCGCTAGCTGCGGGCCCCACACCCAGCCGAGCGCAACGCCGAGCCCGGCCATGAGCACCGCTCGGCCGGGCGTCAAACCAAACTTTCGGAGGCGTTGAATCATCGAGTGGCGACGGCGTTCTCGTCCGCAGCCGTTACCAATCCGTAGTAAAGGGCGTAGGTCATGCTCACGGCGTATTCGGTCCCGTCGAGACCCCGGCGCAGCGTGAGTTGGGTCAGCTCGGCAAGCCTCGGCAGTTTTGCGACGCCATCGATCAACCCGCACACGCCGCGGTAGCTTCCTCGAAGATTGACGGTGACCGTCACCGCCGAATGGGTTGGTGAAACGCTGGTGGCGCCGCGGCGGAAGTCCTCGATCGCAACGTCGCCCTCCCGAGCCAACCGGGTGAGGTCGGAGAGAAAATCGCCTTCGTTCGGGTCGTCGGGGATCCGGTTATTGACCTCCTCGACCCGAGCCAGCAGTCCCTCAAGTTCCCTCTGCATCTCGGCGTGGTCGCGGCGAAGGGCGGGGCCCCCCGCTAGCTTCTCGCGAACCAGGTCCGCCCGGTGGGCGATGTCGTTCCTCCAGCTGATCAACGGTTGGTTCAGGGTGGCGTACGCTACCGACGCTAGGCCCGCTGCGCAGGCGATAGCGACAATGTAGAGAACCCCTAGGGGTAATCTCGGTAGTCCGGTTTGTTTCGGTTGCATAAAAAGGTCTCACGAGGAGAGCTTTGACGACATTCGCTAGAACGAGCCGGCGAGGGTGAACCGTCGCATGCTGGCGCTGCCGCCGGCGAGGGGCTCGGTATTCTCAACTCCCACTTCGGCGAAGAGCCCCGAATCGCGCAGCGCCGTGGCGAAGGCGGCAACCGACAATCCATCGATGCTGGCGCCTTGAAGTCGCACCGAGGTGGTCGCCATCGCCGATTGATTGAGGGAGTCGATCGGGTTCTGGTAGAAGAATTCGTCGAGGTAGACGGCGCCCGAGGACTGCGCCGCCGCCTTGGCTAGCACGCCCAGCACCGCCAGCCCCTGCTCGTCGCGAGCCAGCCGAAGCGTGATCTGTTCCCGTTGTCGGAGCCGATGGAGCTGGGACGACACCGACGCTTTCTCTTGGGCGATGAGCTCGAACGGCGCATTGCGGGCGTTCAGTTCCTGCAGTTCCTGGAGGGCCGCGACGCCACGGAGCCATTCGACCCCCAACAGGGCCGCCGCGCAGCAACTCGACGCGAGCACCGCGCGCATCCAGACTCGGGTGACGCGGCGGGCCGCCTGGGCGCGTTTGGTTGCGAACGGCAGCAGGTTGATGCTGCGGGTTTCGGTGGGACTCATGCCCTGGCCTCCCAAGCGAGGGCCGACAGCATGATCGCCTGAGCAAGCAGGCAGTCGGGCGCGTTGGCGAGTCCGTCGGATCGTTCGAGCCCAGCGGCGCGCCACGGCTCGGACGAGAGCCCCGCCAGCGAACCGAGCACCTCGGCAAGGCCGGGCGCGACGCCCCCGGCGCCGAACACAACAAGCCGTTCCGGCGGACGCGTCTTGAGTTTGCCGCCGAGATGTTCCAGGGTGCGCTGGATCTCTTGGGCCAGCGGGCGGAGCGCGCCCCGCACCGCTTCGTGAACGACGCGCTGCTCACCGGCAGCGAAAGGGGGGCCCGCTGTCCCTTGCCGTCGCAGCAGGCGACCGGCCTCATCGGGCGCCATGCACAACGCGTCGCCCGCCGCGCGGAGCACCTCGTCCATCCCGTCGAAGGCGAGCCGGCGGACGTACCGAGCGGCGCCACCCGCTGCGGCGACAAACGTCGCACTCGTCTCGCCCAGGTCGAGCGCGCCGACCAGCTCTTTGGCGTCGTAGTTTTCGGTCAGCTGCGTCGCGCGGGCGATCGCCAACGGCTGGCCGTCGATCGCCTCGCACAGCCAGCCGGCCTTGGCCATTCCATCGACCGCGGCTTCGACCCGCGCCGCGTCGGTGCTGAGGGTGTAGGCGGACGCCGGCCCAGCCGTCCAGCGAGACGAGCACCGCCCGACGGGATCGGCGGCCTCGGAATCGGTGGGCTCGACCTGGCAGGCGGACATCGAGAACGCGGCGGCGACGCGATCGCCTCGCAGCCGTTCGGCGAGGGAGCGGGCCGCCAGGAACTGCTCGGCGAGGCGGTCGGTCTGGGTGGCGTCGGCGCCCGCCGGCCAATCGCAGACCGCCGCGGCCACGAGTCGCAGTCGACCCCGCTCGCGGGTCAGCTGAGCCACCTTAATGGCGCGCTGCCCGATGTCGACGCCGATCCAGCCTCTCTTGGCATTCCCTATCATCAAGCGCGTCCCCCTCGGGCGCCGCTCTTCGCTTTGTCGTCAACCTTGTTGGGTCCAGCCCCGTTAGGTCGTCAGCCCCGTTGGGCGAGTGTCGCGATGTCGAACACCGGCAGCATCACCGCTAGCACCACGGCGGCGACAACCGCCCCCATCACCATCGTCACAATCGGTTCAATCACTGAGACCAATTGCCGTGCTAGCGCTTGGCCTTCTTCCTCGTAGTGGGCGCCCATCATCTGACTCACTTCGCCCAGTCGCCCCGTCTTCTCGGCGGTGGCGATGAGTTCGCTAGCGGAAGGGGGCAGCGCGACGTTGCCTTCGAGCGCTTCGCTCAAACTACGCCCGTTGCTCACCGCTTCCTCGAGGTCGTCCACCAGCCGGTGGAAGACGGTGTTGGAGATCGCCAGCCGGAGGAGCCGCAGCGCTTCGAGAAGCGGGACGCCGCTGCTGATCAGCAAGCCGAGCAGGCGGCACGCGCGGGCGCCGATCAAGGTCTGCGTCACCTGCCGCAGGGTGGGGACACGCAGTAGCGTGGTGTCAACCAGCTCGCGTCCTTTGGTCGTGGTCCGGGCGGCGACGACGCCAGCGACCGCCGCGCCCAACACCGGCGCCCACAACCACCAACGCGACCGCGCCTCGTCGGCGGCCCCGATCAACAGCCGGGTGATCATCGGCAGCGCCAGTTCGTACTGCTCGAAGATCGTCGCGAAGCGCGGCAGCACGAAGACGACGAGCGTCGAGATCACCAGCATCGAGACCGTCGTCAGCAGCACCGGATAGACCAGCATGCCGCGGATCGTCCGGTAGAGACGCAGGTCGGAGCGTTGCAGCTCGGCAAGCTGGGTCAGGACTTCCTGCATGCGTCCCGACGCCTCGCCCGCCGCGATCGTGGCGACGTAGGCCGGGTCGAACAGGCGCGGGTGATTGCGCATCGACGCCGAGAGGCTCGATCCGCCGAGCACGTCCTCTTGAATCTGCTCCAGCGCCTCCCGCAACGCGGGGCGTTGGCACTGCCGGGTGATCGACTTCAACGCCGACGAGAGCGACACCCCGGCGCCAACCATCATCGCCATCTGCGACGTCAGGTTAACGCGTTCCTGCATCGGCACGCTCTTGCCGCGCGATGCGAAGCCACTCCACTTGACCACGCGGTTGGCGGTGTCGAGCAAGGTCGGGGCGTTCGGATTGGCGGCAAGGGCGTCCATTTCGCAGCGTGAGCGTGAAGGGGGTGATTCTTAGTCGAACAGCGTGACGCGGGCGACTTCTTCGAGGCTCGTGACCTCGCGGGTCGCCAGGTCGAGTCCGCCGTGCAGCAGGGTCGGCAGACCCGAGGTACGGATCCAGTCGCGGAGCGCGTCGCTCGACGCATCGCGGGCCACCATACGCCGCAGCTCGGCGTCGGTCGGCAGCACTTCGTACACGCCGATCCGGCCCCGGTAGCCGGTGTCGTAGCAAGCCCGACAACCTTCACCGCGAGAGAATTTTTGGTTGAAGTCCCCTTCGTAGTGCAGCGTCTGGAGCATCTCGGCCGTCGCGTAGTGCTGCGTCCGGCAGTGGGGGCAAACCATCCGCACCAACCGCTGGGCGACCACGCCGACTAGCGCGGCGGCGAGCTTGTAGGGCTCGATCCCCATGTCGACCATCCGGGTGACGGCGCCGGCGGAGTCGTTGGTGTGCAGCGTGCTCAGCACGAGGTGGCCGGTTAGCGCCGCCTGGACCGCGACCTTGGCGGTCTCTGCGTCGCGGATCTCGCCGATCATGATGACGTCAGGGTCCTGGCGGAGAATCGACCGCAGGGCCGAGGCGAAGGTCAGGTCGCGGATGCCGTCAACCTGGACCTGATTCACCAGCTCCATCTGGTACTCGACGGGGTCTTCGACGGTCACGATGTTGGTGTGGACCGACTTGATCAGCTCGATAGCCGAGTAGAGGGTCGTCGTCTTGCCGCTACCAGTCGGCCCGGTGACGAGGACCAGCCCGTACGGCCGCGCCATCATTTGCTTCAACTCACCGAGTTGAAGCGGCGGGATGCCGAGCTCGTCGAGGTTGAACGTCAAGCGCTGCTTGTCGAGAACGCGGAGCACCACCTTCTCGCCGATCACCGTCGGCAGCGTCGAGACGCGTAGGTCGACCTCCTTGCCGTCGACGATCACTTGGCAACGGCCGTCCTGGGGCTTGCGCTGTTCGGCGATGTCGAGCTTCGCCATCACCTTGATACGCGAGACGACCGCCGGGTAGATGTCGCGCCGCGGGCGGATCATCTCGACCAATTGGCCGTCGATGCGGAAGCGGACGATGCCGTGCTTGCGGCTTGGCTCGATATGGATGTCACTCGCGCTGCGGCGGATCGCCTGCAGGATCAGGTAGTTGACCAGGTTGACGACGGGGCTGCCGCCCACCATGTCCTGGACCGCCGTCAGGTCGACATCGGTGATGTCGGCCTGCAGCTCGACGGCCGACTCGTCCATGTCGGCCGTGACCGAGTCGACCTGGAAGTCGTCTTCGTAGGCGCGGGCGATCATCCGATCGATCGACGCCCGGAAGGCGAAGATCGGCGTCACCCGCAGACCGGTGGTCCGTTCCACCAAGTCGAGACGATCGAGGTCGTTGGGGTCGTCCAAAGCGACTGTCAGCACCCCCCGCACTT
This sequence comes from Botrimarina colliarenosi, assembly GCF_007859955.1. Classification (GTDB taxonomy): domain Bacteria; phylum Planctomycetota; class Planctomycetia; order Pirellulales; family Lacipirellulaceae; genus Botrimarina; species Botrimarina colliarenosi. Next base: position 745,604 of record NZ_SJPR01000002.1, on the reverse strand, counting down.
TGAACAGAGCGAGCACGCCGTGACGCTCGCAGAAGGCGCGGTCGAGTGTCCGCACCACGGTCGGATCGATCAGACCTTCGCGGAGACGGAGCGCCGGCACGCTGAGCTGCGACTCGATGTGCGGCAGCAGGTCTTCTTCCGTGGCGACGCCCATCTCGAGGAGCGTCTCGCCAAGCTTCAAGCCCCGCTTGGCTTGCAGCTCGAGCGCCTTGGAGAGGTCTTCTGGCGAAACCAGGTTCTCCCCTAGCAGACGCTGCCCCAGCCGCATCGGCGTCTTCGGCGCCGGGGGCGGCGTGGCGCCTTCGGTGTCCGCTTCGACCGCTGCGGCCAGCGCATCGAGCGCGGCGTCGAGCCTAGTCTCGACGGCGTTCTCCTGCCTGGACGTGGTCAGCGGATCGAGAGTCATCGCGAGAAATGCCCTACGGCTTGTTTGACGGCCTCAAACTTCGGGAAGTAGCGGCCCACCCCGGTGGCCGACAGGATGTCGTTGCAGAGCGGGTTCAGTCCTGCCAGGTGCACGGCGCCGCCGACCTTGGTGGCGGCGTCGCGCGTGTCGAGTAACGCCTCGCAGCCGGTGCTGTCGATCAGCGGGACCTCCGCCAGGTCGACCACCCACTGCGGCCGGCCGACACGCGGGCACTCCTCCACCGCCGAAAGGAGGCGTTCGGCCGTCTCTGTTAGCAACGGTCCTTCGATGGCGAAGACCTGGACGGCGCCTTGTGTCGAACACTTGATCATGGGATGCCTCCCTACTGCAGGGGTAAGAGGGCGGTGAAGGTGCAGCCTTCGCCGAGCTTGCTGGCGAGCGTCAATTCGCCCCGGTGCAGCCGGGCGATCTCCCGCGCGAGCGGCAGGCCCAGCCCGGTGCCGACCTGATCCTGGACCGCGGGGTTGGCGCTGCGGAAGAACTTCTCAAAGACCTTCTCGGCCTCGTCCGCGGCGATCCCGACCCCGGTGTCGCGGACTTCAATCTTCAGCTGCTCGTCTTCTCGAACCGCGGTGAGGGTGACGGTTCCCCCCTCGGGGGTGTACTTGGCGGCATTGCCGAGCAGGTTCACGACCATGCCGGACACTTTGTCCTTGTCGAGCCGCGCCTCGCCAAGCTTCTCGGAGAGCTTGACCTCGAACGTCATCCCCCGTTGCTTGATGGTCGGGCGGATCTTGTCGGCCGCCTCGTCGAGCAGGCGACGGACATCGACGGTGGTCCGTTGGATCCCCAGGGAGCCGACCTCGAGGCTGCTGATCGACAACAGGTCATCGACGAAGCGGGCGAGCCGCGTCGCCTCGGCGTTGATCGTGTTGCAGAACTCCTTCTGCTCCTCGATGTCGATCATGTCCCCCATAGCGAGTGTTTCGGCGTACGCCTTGATATTCGCGAGGGGGGTCCGCAACTCGTGGGTGGCGGTGTCGATGAATTGGTCTCGCGAGGCGTCGGTCAGCTTCTGCTGGGTGATGTCGCGGAGCGACCAGACGTGCCCGGTCGAGGCGTCGCCGCCGAGCGGGGCCCGTGCGAGCCGCAGCATCCGGTCGCCCGAGCCGGTCGCGACTTGCAACTCCGAGACGACTTCCGCGTCGCGGGACGAGCCCGCCAGGGGATTCTCTTTTGTCGACGCGAGGCCGGCGAGCAACTCGTCGATGGAGACCCCCTCGATTTCGTCATCGGAGCCTAGCAAAGCCGCGACGGCGCGGTTCGCGAAGTCGATCCGTCCCTCGGCGTCGGTGATGGCGATCCCTTCGCTCAGGCTCTCGATGGCGGCGCGTTGCTTGCCGCCGGCGTTCCCGGCCAACACACGCAGCTTGGCCTGGGTCGCTTCGTCGGATTGGTCGACGAGATTGCTCGGCATCGCCTGGGCGATCCGGTTCCAGCCGATCGCCGCGAGGCTGCTCGGGGCGATCGCCTCGCAGCGGGGCGAGTCGTCGTACGGCTGCCGGGCGATTGCGGAGAGTCCCCGCTCGATGTCCGCCAGCGGCCGAGTCGTGCGCCGCAGCCACCACCCGCCGAGCAGAATGACGCCCAGCGGACCGACGATCGCCAGTGGCGCGTGCTCGGCGAGGTTCTTGACGACCCCCTTCCACCCCGGAACGGCGACCGCCATCACGAGCGAGCCGACGGGCTCGTTGTTGGTGGACAGAGGCGCCCGATAGGCGTTGACTATCAGGCCGTTCTCGTCGCTGTAGCGGACGCCGTCGATGGCGCCCCAGCGGAGTTGGGATCCGATCGGCTCAATCTCGATCGCGCCGAGGAGCGTCGGGTCGCTATGCGCCAGGTAGCGCCCATCGGGCGCCACCACGGCGCACCAAGTGAGCCGTCCTTCTTTGCGGGCGTTCTCGACGAGAGCCTGGGTCTTCTCGCCGCCGGTCGTGACGAGGTCGATCTCGATCGCCGCGGCGAGCCGGCCGACTTGCGACAGGGCGTCGCCCGCCGCTTGCGCCTTCAAGAGCGAATCGACGGCCATGACGGCGCCGGTCGACAGCAATAAGACGGCGCTGAGGCAGAACAGCAGGTAGAGTGCGACGACCCGCCGGGGGAATCCAAGTTGATTCGTCGAAGTAAGCATGGGGCCGCCACGGGGGGTCGCCACCGCGGGGACCGCGGCGTCGTCGATCAGACTAGTTGGCCGATCATTTCTTCCGCCAACGCGCCGAGTTGCGACGGGCTGAAGGGTTTGTGCAGCATCGCCGACACACCGTACTGCTCGCGTAACGTGTCGGCTTCGAGCTCCATCCCCTTGGCCGTTAAGAGTATGACAGGCGTTTTGGCGTTGGTGGTCGATTGCCGGAGCTGTTCGACCAGTTCGACGCCGGTGAGGTGCGGCATCTGTTGGTCGGTCACGACGAGGTCGAACGTTTGTCCCTCGGCGATCCGCCATGCCTCGGCGCCGTCGGGGGCGGCGGTCACTTCGAAGCCGCAGCCCTTCAGCGCAAAGCCAATCACACGGCGGAGCGCGGCGTTGTCTTCGGCGATGAGGACGGTTTTTGGGGCGGTTAGCATGATGGCGTAACGGGTTCTCTGACTAGGCGAGTCAGTAAGTGCTGTAGGCGACGCTCTTGCTGTCGTTGCCTGTCGCGTTGCAGATGAACGTGCCGTCGAGCGTGCTGTACATCCAACCCGTCGCGTTGTCCGCCACGGCGGCAGTTGCGATTATCGTGACGGTGCTGTCCTTCTTCCCGACGGGGCACTTCGGGAAATCGCCCCGCAAGAAATTCGCGAGGCTCGCCTTGAAGGTGGCGTCGTCGGTCGCCGGCGGCAGGGCGCCCGCGTTCTGTGCGGCGTAGAGCTCGATCGCGTCACGCACCACCGAGAGGGTCTGCTTCAGACCGTTCTCGGTCGCCGTGGACGAGGTGCCCAGCAACTTGGGCGCTGCGACGCCGGCCAGGATCCCAAGGATCATGATCACAACGACCAGCTCGACGAGGGTAAATCCGCGGGGTTGCTTATGCATGTTGATCGCTCTGCACATGTGTGTTCTTGCCTGATTTTGAGAGACGCCAGCCGATGGGAAGCCCAGAGGCGGGCGTCGTTCCTGCACCAAAGTTAGGTCGCGACAGGGGCGCGGGCTCCTAAAAATGAAAATACGGTAAACCGCCGCTTTCGGGTCCCAATCCCGCACTCATTACCTGCCGTGGCGCGTGATGTCGGCCAGAGTGAGCTAGTCTGTGGGTAGCTATAGGTCCCAGGCCGCCCTTCCTTGAGGGCGTTGGGTGGGTTTTGCCGTCGACGCCATCCGCTATCGATATGGAACTGAATGACCGCGAACGCCGGCTTTTGCAGGCACTGGCGGACGCCATCGGCAGTCCCGTAGAAGCCTACGGCGCTTCGCACGGCGCGGATTGGCGGTTCGTCGACTCGACCGCCCTGCCGTTACCTACGGATGCGCCGGATGCGCCGGTGGCGCTGCTTGAGCGGGCGGCGCAGGCCGACCGTGTGGTCGTGGAGTCCCGCGACAACGGCGACAGGGCCGCGATGCGGCTCGGCGCCCAGAGCCACTGCTTTGCCGTCGCGCGAGGCGAATCGGGAGCGGGCCCGTGGCTCGAGAAGCTGCTCGAAAACACGGCGGCGTTGCACCGCGCCACGCTGTTAGCGGCCGATCTGACCGAAGAGAACGAATCGTTCGCCTTGCAGCTTTCCTCCGACCTCGAAGAGCTGACGTTCTTGCGGTCGATGGTCGAGCGGCTTTCATCGAATCAAGCGGCCAATAACTTGTCGGGGATGGCGCGGAACACCCTCCCCGTGCTCAACGCCTCGGTCCGGGCCCGTTGCCTCGCCTTCTTGTCGCTCCCCGACGACAACGACCCCTACACCGCGGAGCCGACGGCCGTTGTCGGCAGCGAGCCGCTCGACCACGCGACGCTTGCGACGACGATCCGTCGCTTCGGACCTTCGGCGACGCGGTCGCCGCTGGTCAAAAACTGGGAAGCCAGCGACCTGCCCAATTCGGCCATCCTCTGGGACGACACCAACTACATCCCGGGGGTCCGGTCCCTGGTGGTCGTACCGCTGTCGTCGGGGACACGGATGCTTGGCTGGCTCGTCGCGGTCAACCGCGAGATGTCGACCGGCGTGGGGCACGATTCGTCCTGGCAACTCGTCAGCGACCAGTTCGGCAGCGGCGAGGCGACCCTGATGGCGACCACCGCCTCGATCCTCGCGACCCACGCCGCGAACCTCGATCTGCTCCACGAAAAAGAGCAGATCATGATCGGCATGGTCCGCACGCTGGTCTCGGCGATCGAGTCCAAGGACGCCTACACCTGCGGCCACTCGGAGCGGGTGGCGCTTTACACACGCCGGATCGCCGAGCAGGTCGGATACGACACGCCCGCGGCCGAGAACATCTACCTCGCCGCCTTGCTGCACGACGTGGGCAAGATCGGTGTCGCTGATTCGGTCCTCAAGAAAGAGGGCAAGCTCACTGACGAGGAGTACAAAGAGATCAGCCGGCACCCCGATGAAGGCTGGGCCATCCTCTGCGGCATCCAGCAGCTCAGTACGATCCTGCCGGGCGTCCTGCACCACCACGAGCGGTGGGACGGTCGCGGGTATCCCGACGGACTGGCGGGCGAGGCGATCCCGATCGACGGCCGCGTCATGTCGGTGGCCGACGCCTACGACGCGATGACGTCCGACCGCCCCTACCGCAAGGGAATGCCGTCGGAAAAAGCCGAGTCAATCCTCCGCGAAGGGGCGGGCGTTCAGTGGGACCCGGCCTGTATCGACGCCTTCTTCGCCTGTCTCGACGACCTGCACCGCATCAAGGACGACTACCGCAACCGTGAAAGAAAGTCGCGGGCGCCGCAACGCGATGCCGCCACGAAGTTGCTGCACGAGGTCGCCGGCCTCAGCGAGTGAGACGCGGTGAGGGGCTCGCGGTGCGGGGATCGTCTCTAGTCGGGCGTCCCGACAGGACCGATCGGGGGGTGGTCGCCTAAGCCGACCCCAAGCTTGACAGCGACCCAACTTGACAGCGAGTCGCCGCGCCTTGCCCGTCCTAGGAACCTTGTCCTCCCTAGGAACGGGGGGCTCAGCTCTCAAGGGACGTTCCGCTTCACATCCCCACGTGACGCCAGGTCCCCGGCAGCACCCGCACGCCGTCGCCCGCGGAGAAGCCGGGCGGTGGGTAGTTGAGCGCATACGGGCGGTGCTCAAGGTGCAAGTTCTTGTTGCTATTCACTACGACGTTGCCCGCCACGAGGTTGCCGCGGATCACCGTGTCGTCCGAGATGGTCGCGGTCCCCGAGATGTAGACCAACCCGTCGAGCGTAGCCGGGTACTCGTCCCACACGTCGTTGTCGCTTACCCCGTTGTAGGGTGCGCCCGCCGGGTTGTAGTTAACGGAGCCGGACTCCTTCAGCTGCGAGCTTGAAGGAATTCCCAACCAGGGGAGTCCGTTCGAGTAGAGGTCGATCTGCAGGTCGCCGCGCACCATCAAGCTCGGTTGGTTCGGCGCCTGTGGCTGCATCACCATCACGTTGCTTATCACGGAGTTCCACCCCGGATTAATTAGCACCAGAGTGCCGACGACCCGGCTCGAATAGAGGTCAATCGTCTGTCCTTGGCAGTCGATCCAGTAGATCCCCCAAGGGTTGGTTTCGCCGAAAGGGTTGACGCTCCGGCTCAGCACGCGATACGAGAAATAGCGCTTCCCGTAATAAGTAGGGAGTGAATCGATAGCGATCGGCGTTCCTCGTTGGAGGTAGTAGTCGAAGACATAGTCGCTGGCGGGGTTTTCTCGAACCTGCGCCGCCCCATAGGGCGAGCCGATGTCGTCAGCCGTGATCTCGCCATTGCGCGAGATCGTCGCTGGCGATCCGACTGCCACGTAGTTGGCGGCGTGCATCGCCGACGCCAAGCAACTCAGCCCGTGGCCCGCCGGCTCGACCTCGACCTCGAGGACCGAACGTGTGGAACCCGCGATGCCGACCGCCCGCACCACCGCGTTGTCGCGAGCGTTGTCGGCAAGGGCGCCGTCGTCGACGTCGGTCACGCGCCAAGTGAAACGCAGGTTGCCGGCCGACAGTTCCGCGCTGTCGACGCCGCTCGTGAGCGTCGACCGCCAGTCGGCGTGCGAGTTCAGCCACTGCAACGCGTACTCGATCCCCGAACGAGCTGCGAGCTGCGCCTGCCGGCGGTTCTGCTGGTCGGCGGCGTTGCGGAGCGTCAACCGACCGATGCCGGCGGTCGCCAGGGCGATCGTCGCCACGATCATCGTCGCCCCCATTACCGCGAGGTAAACGGAGCCGCGACGTCGCTGCTTCTTGACGTAACTCATGGTGAGAGGGCCCCATTCAGCAGTTGTTCGCCGTGTCGTTGCTGGTCGCCATCGCCGACGGCGGAATCGATCGACAGCCTCGACACCTGGGGCAAGTCCGATTCCGGCAGCGTACTCCCCGCCCCGTTCCGTGTGCGGACCGTGTCGACAGTAATCACCTTGCCGGCCGGGTTGGTGACCTGGAACCGGACCCGCTTGAGGCCTTCGTCGGCGCCGACATCGTCGATGACGCCGTCGGAGGCCGACGTCTCGGCGAGCGTGACGATCACTTTGGTCGTCCACCCGGTGTAGCCCGCTAGCGGCGTGCCGTCCCGCGCCTTGGGGGGCGATTCGGTCCAGTTGTGATAGTCATCGACGTCGTCGAGCGTGGCCCGGGTGACGCCCGTTTCGCCGGGCTCGGTGCCGAAGACCGCCGCGCCGTTGGGGTCCTCGTACGGCATCGCCAGCACCTCGGCCGCCAGCAGTTCGGCCAGCGCCCACGCCTCGGCCGACGTCGAGGCGGCGAGGTGCGTGCGGGCGGCGCTGCCGACCGTGTTGAGGGCCGCCACCATCAGGACGCCCACCAGCACGGTGGAGATCGCCACCTCGATCAGGGTGGCTCCGCTTCGTTGTGCGTTGAGAAGCGTCATGGCGCCACCGCGGGGCGGGGGGTGATGACGATCGTGGCGACGACGTAGTCGGAATTGTTCTTGTTGTCGAAGGCGGCCGTTCCGACCGCGCCAGGACCAACCGGCACGGCGTACCCGCAAGCCCCGGCGATTTTATTATCGACCGATCGGACCCAAACGTCGGTGTGGCCGGGCAGACCGGTCACATCGACCGTCTTGACGATGTCCTTGTCGAAGGCCCCGACTCTCAGGACCAAAGAATCGCCGGTTGCGGCGGTGACGCTCGGCGTGGTCGGGTGCGACGACTTACCGGTGGAGTAAGCGACTTCCGTCGCGGCGATCGGCTCGGTTCGATGGTGGTTCGAGAGCACGAGGATCCAGCCGATGGCGTCCTTGTTGCTGTTCCAACTCCAGGTAAACGAGCTGGGGTCGCTTGCCATCAAGGTCCGCGTCCAGACGCCGAGCGTCACCTCTCCTGAGTTTTCTCGGAGCAGAACCTGCGTCCATCCCGAGGGGGTGTCGATGTCCCCCGTCGACGTTTCCTCGACACAAAGAACCGCCACCATCAGGTCTCCCGGGACCATGGTCGTGGGTCGAGAGACAGCAATCGACATCGTCGTCGACGCGGCGGGCTGGAGGACACCTCCTAATCGGGGCCAAGTCGTGAGTGTCGAACCGGCCGTTGTATCGACGGTTGACGTCCGGGTCGCCGAATCAAAGGAAAGCGAACGAACGTCTTGAAGGACCGTGATCGGTGACCCGCCGTTGAGTTCGCGCGTCAACAGACTCCCCGGCATCCCGTCCCAGGCGTAGCGCAGGCGATCCGCCACGTTGTCCCCCGTCCGGTCGGGCACGTCGAACTCAATCACACCGGAACTGAGCGTCCGCATCCGCGTCGCGGTGCGGGCGTCGGCCAGCAGTCGTCCGACCGCCGCGTCGGCCCGCGCCCGACGGGCCGATCCGCCGTCGTCGAGGTCCATCCCCCGGGCCGCGATGTAGAGGGCGGATGACAAGCCCGCCATCAGCACCGTCGCCGACGCCATCGCCACCAGCAGTTCGATCAGTGTAAAGCCGCGTCGATTGCTCATAACGCCACCTCAACCAGCCCGACTTCGTTGACCGAGATGACCGCGTCGCCGGCGTTGGAGGTGAGCGTCACCGCACCGGCCGCCGAGGGCTCGCCGCGGAAGTTGAACGAAACATTCGTCCCGACGCCGAACGACGAAGCGGCGATCGCCACCCCATGCCCGTGCGCCGCGAGGTTGACGTTGAGCCGAGCGTCCAACCGGTCGCGGTCGCCGAGGCTGCTCGAGGCGTACGTTTCCGCCGCCGGATCGATCGTCACCGTGACGGTCGTGGCGGTGCTGATCGCGGTCGCCTGGGCGTACCGGAGGTTGGCCGCCAAGCTCCGCGCGGCCGCCTCGAGGTGGGTCGCCGCGAGCGCGTGGCGGTACTGGGGCGCCGCCACCCCCGCCAGCACGCCGAGAATCATCACAACAAGCACTAGTTCGACCAGCGTGAAGCCGGCCGGGCGAGCGGGGCGTCGCATTCGCTTCACGCGGCGTGGCGCGAGCCGTTTGGAGCTGGGAGAACTCATTCTCAAACCTAGCCCGAGAGGGGCGGGGCAGGGGGTCCCGCCCCCTGGGACCCTCGCAGTCACGAGCCACACAACCGTTACGACCGGAACTCCGCCCACCCGCCGGGCGCCGCAACACCTTGGCGAGCCACAAAAATCATCGTAAGATTGGCGGAAATGGGGCTGTAGCTCAGTTGGGAGAGCGTCGCGTTTGCAACGCGAATGTCGCAGGTTCGATCCCTGTCAGCTCCACTCGCTCTAAGCACTCCGGCGTATCGGAGTTGGCGTCTTGTTCCTGGACCGCTTCGCAGCGGCTAGCCGGCGCCCATGGCGACGGCGATCCGCAGCGATTGCTGCTTCTCGGCCGCTGCGAAGGCGGCGTTGACGTCTTCGAGAGGGAAGGTCTCGCCGACGACGCGTCCGCAATCGTATCGGTGGTCCGATTCGGTGAGAAAATCGACCGCCCGCCGGAGATGGTCGAGGGCGTAATTGTGGACCCCGCGGAGCGTGAGTCGGCGACTAACCAGGGCCGAAAGGTCGATCGGTGAAACCGCCCCCGGAAAGACACAGCCGGCTTCGACGAAGACCCCGCCAACTCGCAGGGCGTCGAGGCCGCTCGAGCAGGCGGCGGGCGAACCCGAAAAGCCGAGAACGGCGTCGACGCCGTCCCCGCCGGCCAGTTCCCGCGTCTGAGCCGCGAGCTCGGCGTCGGTTTGCCCATCGATCCGCACGACGTGCGTTGCCCCCAGATCTCGGGCCAATTCGAGTCGACGGGGAGATAAGTCAGTGACAATCACTCGCTTGCAGCCCGCCGTCGCCGCGTAGCCGGCGGCGTAGACGCCCAGGGCCCCGGCGCCCTGGACCAGCACGCTGTCAGCCGACTCGATCCCCGCCGCGTCGCAGACGGCGATCGCTGTGGCGGCCGCGCAGTTGGCGGGCGCAGACGCGAGATCACTCAAGGAATCGGGGACTCTCAGCAGACCGGTCCCCGCGCTCAGGAGGCACTTTTCCGCCAGAGCGCCTCGCAGATGGGGCGGCCGCTCACACGATTCGTGTCCAAACTTGCGGACGCTTCTGCACTTCATCGGCAAACCGTAGCGGACGCAGTAATCACACACGCCGCACGAGCTGTGTAGCGTCCATGTGATGCGATCCCCTACCGACAAGGGTCGGCCTGCTCTGTCGAGAAGTCCGTCGGAGCCGATCTGCTCGACGACCCCAACGGCCTCGTGACCGAGAATAATTGGCGTCGCGGCGTGGCGCCGGCCGCGCCACGTGTGCAAGTCGGAGCCGCAGATCGTGGCGAGCGTGATCCGCGCGAGCACCTCACCGGGCCGCGCCTCAGGTACAGGGAAGTCGCGCAGCGCAAGCGGGCGATTCGGGGCGGTCATCACGGCGGCGCGGGCAGTGGTCGGCATACGGCGAGTATCGCACACACGATCGGACTCTCAGCGCAAACGACTTGACTTACGCCTTCACCATATCTTGATGTCGCCCCGATATCGTCTGCACACGGTAACCCTTCCGGATAGCGCTACTCGTAGGACGCGCTGGCGCCGATGAACGCAGACCTTGCTACGCACGCCGCTCGATCGTCGCGCCGGGGCGACCGACTGACGCGTTGGCTCGCATGCGCCGGGCCGGTGTCGTTCTCCGCCTTCTGTATAGGCGCCGCCTTCACGACGTACTTCTGCATGTACGCGTTCCGCAAGCCTTTCACGGCGGCGGAGTTCAGCGACGTCACCCTGTGGGGAGCGGGCTACAAGTCGGTGCTGATCGCCTCGCAGGTTGCCGGGTACACCCTCTCAAAGTTTATCGGGATCAAAGTCATCGCGGAGATGCCGCCAACGCGGCGCGCCGTCGCGATCCTGTCTTTGATTGGACTGGCCGAGTTGGCGTTGCTCGGCTTCGCCGTTGTGCCCGCGCCGTTCAATTTTCCGCTTCTCTTCGTCAATGGCCTGCCGCTCGGCATGGTGTTTGGATTGGTGCTCTCATTCCTCGAGGGGCGGCGTCTCACCGAAGCGTTGTCGGCGGGCCTCTGCGCTAGCTTCATCGTCGCTTCTGGCGCCGCGAAGTCGGTTGGACGCTGGCTCCTCGTCGGCGTGGGCGTGGGGGAGTACTGGATGCCTTTCACGACGGGCCTGTTGTTCATCATCCCGCTGACCATCGCCGTGTGGCTCTTGAGCCGGATCCCCCCTCCGAATGAGGCCGATGTCGCCCAACGGGTCGAGCGGGTTCCGATGGATCGGGCAAGCCGCCACGCCTTCTTCCGCCGGCACGCTGTCGGACTGACGGGCCTCGTCGCGATCTTCGTGTCGTTGACCATCCTGCGAAGCCTGAGAGACGACTTTGCGGTTGAGATCTGGCGTGACTTGGGCGAAGACGCCGCGCCGGCGGTGTTCGCCCTCTCCGAAACGTGGGTCATGTTCGGAGTGATCCTGATCAATGGCTCGGCCGCTTGGATCAAACCGAATCGCACGGCGTTCGTTTTCTCACTGGTCCTCACGATCGGAGGTTTCGCCCTGGTGCTGACGACCCTTGCGTGGCAAGCGGCGGGGCTGCTGAGCCCTTTTTTCTTCATGGTCATGGTCGGCGTCGGCGCCTACGTGCCGTACGTCGCGTTTCACACCACGGTCTTCGAGCGATTGATCGCGCTCTATGGCGAGCGGGCCAACCTGGGTTACCTGATGTATCTAGCGGACGCCTCGGGCTATCTCGGCTATGTCGCTGTGCTGATCACGAAGCCGTGTCTGGCTAGCCGATCCGGCTTCTTCGATCTGTTCTTCTACCTGGCGGCGGGGATATCGGTCGTAGCGATCGCGCTAGCCGCAGCGCTGTTGGCTCACTACGCGCGCGTGACGCAACAAGAGTTGGCGCCAGACACGCGTGTCGTCGAGGCGACCTGCTAGAGCGAACGTTCGTTCGTTCAGCGGGCCTTGACAGACTCAATACGTAGGTTCGGTTGCGCGATTGGGAGGCGATTCGCGGATTCTTCTCGGTGTATTCGCACGGCCCTAACCTGCCGGAACGGCCGCAGCGATACAACCACCGCACTGTCAGTCGGCGAAGCAAATTCGCTTCGGAAGACGGTCGTTATCGCCGTCGCAGCACTTCACCTTGGGAGTTTTCTCGATGAGATTGGCCTTGCCATTATGGCTACTGTTCGCGCAGGCGACGTTGGCGGTTGAGCACGCTACGTTCTCGGTCGACGCCGCCGGCGTTGCGACCAAGACACAGGGGACCGCTGGTTTCTCGCTCGGGACGGGGAGTGTCGCCGGTGAGTACGCGATCCAGATCGGCGCCAGCGCCGCCGACGACGCCGCGGGCGGCGTGCTCTTCTCGTCCATCGCCGAGCGCGGCCGAATTGACGCGGGGCGGATCGGCGGCACCCAACTGCAATTCGCCGTTGGCGGGACCGTCGCCGACGCCGATCTCAACTCCATCAACACCCGGGCCCTCAGCGGCGCGTTGGCGGTGACGACCACCCGCATCGGCGCCGCGGGCGTCCCGGGCGAGCCCGCCACGGCCGCTCCTAACGGCGGCGAGCCGTTCGGCGCCGACTTCGGCGCCGCCTACTTCCCGTTCAGCGAAGGCTGGACCGCCGGGACGTTTTCGAGCTCGACCGTCAACGCCAATGGCACTTTCGGCGCCCTCGACACCTACAACGGCGCCGCCGGTGTGACGCTCGAAGAGAACGCCTTCGGCCCCGGCCGGCACCGGGTCAACGTCGCGGGAGTGAGCGATCCGTTCCGCCAGGGAATGCTCTACGTCAACAGCGCCTCCAACGTCGGCCGGTACGCGACCGTCCAGCCGTCGCCGGATGGCAATGGCTACCTTGTCAACACGCCCGACAACGACGGCTACTTCGAGTTCGACCCGTCCAGCGACCCGGACCTTGTCAACGAAGATGACGGCGTCACGACGCCGTTCTCGTTCCTCTTTGTCCCCGCTGGCCAGACCGGCCTGACCGCCGGCCTGTTGAACCCGAGCTACACCAGCAGCCTCGGCGTCGTCGAGGACTTCCCCTACTTCTCGACGGGTTCCGACTTCCAGCTGACCACGGTGGACCCCGCCAATGCTCCGGGCCAGTTCCGGCTGACCATACAGGGTGGATCGCCGACCCAGGGCACGCTGTTGCTGAACAACGCCGTCCTCGGTATCGCCGGCGACAACTCGTTGACCTACCAGTCCGACGGCGACGGTTGGTTGATCACTTCGGAAGATATCGAGTCGAACCTGCTGACGGGCGACACCGTGACGCTCGATGAGCTCGACGGGATCGGGCAGACCCACGACCTGGCGATCCCCTACTTCAGTTTCCTTTATGTGCCCAACGAGGGCGCCGCTACCGCCGCCGCCCCAATTCCCGCGGCCGACACGTTCTCACGTTTCGATCGGGCGGGTGTGATCGCCTGGAACACCGAAGTCCAAGCGGCCAATAACAACAACACCCCTGGCGATGTCTATCTCAACGTGACGGGACAGACGCCCGGCGCCGACATCCGCGGCATGGGCAACCAGAAGGGCGACAACTCGTACGCCGCCTACGGCCAGCCGCTCAGTGAGAACGACGGCATCATGTTCGCGACCATTAGCGAAGGGCTACGCGACAACTCTGCGGTCAACGGCTTCCAGGAATACGGCGAGGTCGGCACCAACCTCTTCAGCGGCTACTGGGCCGTGATCACCGCGACGGCCGACGGCTCGCCGCAGGGCGAGCACAACGTCAACCACGCCGTCGCGTTCTTCGGCGCCGATTCGGGCTTCCAGATGGCGGCGGGCGTCGATATCCCCAACGTGGCGGGCGTCGACTACGACCAGGAGAGCGTCATCGTCTCGCCGATCGGCGCCAACGCCCTGACCGACGGCGTGCTGATCGCGACCCCCTACGGCAACGACGACAACTACCTGGTGGCCGAGCCGCAAGAGGACGGGTCGGGATGGCGAGTGCTGGAGTTCGATAACGGCGTCAGCGTCGAGTCCAACAGCACCGAGCCGGACAACTTCAGCTACGTCTACTTGCCTTACGAGTCGGAGAACCTCATCGCGGGACTCGTCGCCGAGGACGGCACGCTGATCTCGTCCAGCGCTGGCGTTGGCGTCGACTGGTCGCTGAGCAAGGAGACCGATGGCTTTGGGTTCGCTCAGTATCGGCTGTCGATCAATGGCAAGACGCCGGACGACGGCATGCTGTTGCTGACCAGCACCGGGCGCTTCGCCTCGGCGGAGAACTTCGACAATTCGATTATCTACGAGACCGACGGCAGCGATTTTCTGATCCGCGGCCTTGACCACATCACGAACGCGGACACCGGCTTTGTCGATTTCCAAGAGGCGGGGTTCATGTTCGCCTACATCGACTATGAGAACGGTCCGATCGCCCCGGAGGTGTTGCTCGCACCGGGCGACTTCAATGGCGACGGGCTCGTCAACGCCGCCGACTACACGGTGTGGCGTGACAACGCCGGGACCACGGCCGGCGCCAACGCGCTCAGCGGCGACGCGGACGGCGATGGCGACGTTGACACCGACGACTACACCGTCTGGGTCAACAACTACGGCACGGCGGCGCCCGCCAACGCGGGGGTTCCGGTTCCTGAGCCGGCGGCCGTGCTGCTTGTCGGCCTAACGATCGCTTCGTTGACGGTCACGCGGCGTTCGTAAGACCTGCGGGGTGGGTCTCTCCAGCCCGGGCGACGGCCGCCCGGGCTGGTTTTATTACTTGAGAATAGGAGAGTCGATGATGACCAGACAGCGGATCGTCAGAGCCGGTTTCACGCTGGTGGAATTGCTCGTCGTCATTGCAATTATCGGGATCTTGGTGGCCCTCTTGTTGCCGGCGGTCCAGGCCGCCCGTGCAGCGGCGCGGCGCACGCAATGTGCTTCGCAGATGAAGCAAGTTGCGTTGGCGACGCTCAACTACGAAGCGACTCACGGCGAACTGCCCCCCGCCTACACAACCGGGGACGAAAAAAGCCACAGCATCATGGCGTTTCTTCTTCCCTTCATTGAAGAGAACGCGTTGGCGGACGCCTACGACTTTAGCAAGGACTGGAACGACCGATTTGATCCCCGCGACCGGACCGGCTCCGGTGGCGCCGAGGGCGGGGTCTACAACTTCGATATCGGTCAGACGCGGATCGAGACGCTCGTTTGTCCGATGACGCCGACGCACACCATCGAGAACCCGAGCGACTACTCGGTAGCCCAGAAATGGCAGACGAACAGCGTGAGCGCCATGCAGGTTCTGATGCGGACTCGGCGACTGCGCGCTCGGGAAAACTGGTACTCCCTGCTCGGCAGTGTGTACCAAGGCGGCCGGCTCAAGAAGCGTCGGCTCCGTGAGGTCGTCGATGGACTGAGCAACACCATCATGTGGGTCGAGGACGCCGGCCGCCCGCTGCAGTACTACAAGAGCGGCGTCGAGGTCGGAGACGACGCCACCGGAGCGAGTTGGCCAGACCCCGCGGCGTGGTTTGATGTCGGTCACGCGCCGAATGCCGCCTGGGTGACTCAGTACGGATCGTGTCCTAACTTGATTCAGAATTGTTTCAACAACAATGAGATCTTTAGCTTTCACATCAACGCCGCGAACTACTCCTTCGGGGATGGTTCGGTCCGAGAGCTCCAAGACTCGCTGTCGCCAGAAATCTTTGCGTCGCTCTTTACCTACGCTGAGGAAGACCTTGCTACGGAACTCTAGTTTTTACCCCGTTCTGTTTCTGCTCTCGTTGGCCTCCACGCTTGGGTGCGGTGCGAAGCAGCCAACCGCCTATCCCGCCTCGGGAAAAGTCTTGCTGAACGGACGCCCCGCGTCGGGAGTGGAGTTGATCTTTGTCCCCGATAACCCGCCGGAGTCCGACCTGCTCGTGCCGACACCTCGCGCGGTGTCCGATGCGGAGGGACGCTTCGAGGTCTCGACCTACACGGGAGGGGACGGCGCTCCAGCGGACGGCTATTCCGTCATCGCGATCCGCATGAGCAAGCTGCCCGAAGGGGTCGATCCCGAGGCGTTCAACTCGGTAGACGAACTCAAAGGCAAGTACTCGGAGCCCGACAAGTCGGGATTGCGCGTTCAGATCGAACCACGCACGAACGAACTGCCCGATATCGAGTTGAATCGGTAGGCTGTCCCCTTCTAAAGGAACGAACTTCGATGCGAGGATGGATGCGCTACGCGGCGGCTTGCGCGATCGCGGCCGTGTCGGCCGTGGCGCCCGCCGAAGTGGTTTTTTCGGAGATCATGTACAACCCCGACGGGAGCGACGACACGGTCGGCGCCCTTAAGGAGTGGGTGGAGCTTTACAACGCGGGCCTCGACGAAGTCGATCTCTCCGGTTGGCGGATCGAGGACGTGCAAGACGCCCAGGCGGCGGCTCCTTTGCCTGCCGGCGTCCGGTTGGCCCCGGGGGAGGCGATCATTCTCACCCCAGACGCGGCGACGTTCGATGCGCAATGGAACCGGTCCGGCGCCAACGTTCGTCGCTATGAGGTGACCGGTTTCCCGTCGCTCGCCAACTCGCCGTCGCCCACCAATGAGACCCTCGGTTTAAGAAACAGCGCCGGTCGGCTGGTTGATTTGGTGAATTTCGACGACGACCCGCCGTGGCCCACCGACAGCCCCGATGGGAGCAGCGTCATGCTCCTGCCAAACGAGCTTTCCGCGTTGGCCAATGACTCGGGGTTGAGCTGGAAGCCGTCGATGGCCGGCGTCTATGGCGCGCAGTACCGTTACGGCGCCGATGGTTCGTTGGATCGGGCCTCGCCGGGATATGTCGCCGTCGAGGCGCAAGCGGCGTTCACGCCCTCTCCAGACGCGGCCTGGTCGATGGTCGTGTTTCCGGACACCCAGAACTACTCGAAGAGCTCGGGCGACCGGCCGATCTTTTCGCAGATGGCGCAATGGGTGGTCGATCACAAGAGCGACTTCAACATCCAGTTCGTCCTCCAAGAGGGAGACATCGTCAACCAGAACTCGCAGGTGAACCCCACCAGTGGCGACCAATCGGGCGACGAGCAGTGGCGCAACGCCAAGGAGGCGATGATCCTGCTCGATGGCGTCGTGCCTTACGCGATGGCCCCCGGCAACCACGACTACGGTTCGACAAACGCCCAAGACCGCTCGACGCAGTTCAATGACTACTTCAAGCAAACAGACAATCCGCTGGTGGACCCCGCTCAAGGCGGGGCGCTGCGGTCGGTGATGACGCCGGGTGAACTCGACAACGCGATCTACGAGTTCGCGGCGCCCGACGGCCGAGAGATGTTGCTGGTCACCACCGAGTGGGGGCCGCGTCAGCAAGTCGTCGATTGGGCGGGCCGTGCGCTGCGTACGGCCAAGTACGCCGACCACACGGCGATCTTGATGACACACGCCTACATGGACCACGACGAGACGCGTCTCGATTGGCGGCGCAACCAAGACGCCGATCCCACCAACAACCAGGGGGGGAATCCCCACAGCTATCCCACCGCCGGGGACACCAACGACGGCGAGGAGTTGTGGCAAGAACTCGTTAGTCCGAACCAACCTTTCGAGATGGTTCTCAGCGGCCACATCGGGGGCGACGGGACCGGCTATCTGGCGAGCACCGGAGAGCAGGGTCAGACGGTTCATCAGATGCTCTTCAACACGCAGTTCGAGACCTACGGCGGCAACGGCTGGCTGCGGGTCCTCGAGTTTCTGGACGACGGCCGCACGGTACGGATACGGACGTACTCGCCCTTCCATGACCTGCAGAAGACCGACGCGGCCAACGCGTTCGAGTTCACGATCTCGCCGCTACTGCCGGGCGATTACAACGACGATGGCGCCGTCGACGCGGCCGACTACACCGTCTGGCGAGAATTGCGCGGCGAGCCGGTCGAGGCGTGGTCGCGCGCCGACGGCAACGGCGACGGATTCATCGATGACGACGACCTTGCCGTCTGGCGTGACCACTACGGCGCCGTTCGCAATGGATCGGTGTCGGCCACGCCCGAGCCGAGCGGCACGGCGATCGTCGCGGTCGGTGCGAGCCTGCTAATGCGTCGCCGCCGCTCGCGAGCGGAAGTCCAGCCGATGACGAGCCGGTTGGCGAAGTAACTCGGCGGCGGCATCCTGTTTTAGGGCCCCGAGGGGCTTGCCTACACGCTGTCCTACGCGCTGTCCGGCCCTACGCGCTGCCCGGGCGGAGCCGCCCCGACGCGATGATCAGAGACGCGGATGGCGGTGGATTTGATCCCGCCGAGGGCCCTTCTTGGCGGGGCGTCCGCTCCGAAGAAGTACAAAGTGGGTGCACCAAGACTCGAACTTGGGACCTCAGCCTTATCAGGGCTGCGCTCTAACCAACTGAGCTATGCACCCGGTTCCCCGTGGCCCGGAGGCGTGACGGAGACCCCGCTGGTAGAGAACTCTCTTCGGCGCGAGACGCCCAGGACGTGAGTTCTTCAGCGAAGCTCCGCATTCTAGGGCGCGGTGGCCCGCTGTCAAACGGGGGGCCCTCGGGGTTAACCGGGCCAGCTGGTTGACGGGCCGGGCCCAACTGGTTGACGGGATGGTCTGTCCGGAAGTAGCATCGAGTAAACGATTTACGTCGATCCCCATCCGCGTCGATCCCCCGTCAGCACTGCCGCGTGCCCCCGTCCGCACTGCCGCGTAAGATTCGGGGCGTCTCTCGATCGATCCTACTGACTTCGCTGTGCCACCTCTCCGCCCCACCCGCCCCTTGCGCCCTAGTAAAGCGACGCCATGGCGGCTCGCGTTGCTGGCGGTTCTCGCCTGCTGCCTCGCAGGGGGCGAATCGCACGCGCTGCTGCCGACGAGCGCTCGGGTGCGGGAACTCGTCGACGCCGGTGTGGCGTCGCTCGAGAAGATGGCGTACGAGGGGGGCGATTACGAGCGGCGTCTGGGGGCGAAGTGCCTGGTGGGTCTCGCCCTGTACAAGGCGGGCCACACCAAGAGCCCTCGTATCCGCGAAGCGATCGAGGCGTGCCGCAGCGAAGCGGGTGACGTCGCCCGCGACGACACCACCTACAGCCAAGGGCTGGCGGTGATCTTCCTGACGGAAGTGGCCCCGCAGCGTGAACGGGCGCTCATCCAGCAGTACCTCGGGATGCTGACCCGCCGGCAAATGCCGCACGGCGGGTGGGGTTACACCGGGGAAAACTTGGGCGACACGTCGCAGACCCAGTACGTCGCGCTGGCGATGTGGCAGGCCCACAAGGTGGGCCTGTCGATCGAGTCAACCGAGGCGAAGGGGCTGATCGACTGGCTCAGCCGGACGCAATCGCCCGAAGGGGGCTGGGGCTATAAAGGGAACGTCGCCAACGGCTCGCAGCTGATCCAGCAGGCCGGGGTCACGCCGACACTGACCGCGGCGGCGCTGGCGAGCCTGATGATCGGCGCCGACCTGCACGGCGTTCTCAACATCGGCTCGATGGCCGCGGCCGGCGGGCAGGGCCCCGGCGGCGTCGAACTCCCCCCCTCGGTGCAACTGGCGAGCGATCGGACCAGCGCGGCGAAGAATCTCAGCCCGCGTGGCGTCGACTGGGACCGGGTCCAGGCGGCGATCAAAGAGGGCGAAGAGTGGATGGACGAGGCCGATATCGAAGCCACGGGCCGCTATCCTTACTACTACCTCTACGCGCTCGAGCGTTACCACTCGTTCCGTGAAGCCCGGACGGGAGACACCAATCTCGAGCCGAAGTGGTACGAGCAGGGGGTCGACTACATCGAGAAATCACAGCAATCGCCCGGCGTTTGGCAACAGGGCTGCGGGACCCCGGCCGACACGGCGTTTGCGGTGCTCTTCCTCATGCGGGCGACGCAAAAAAGCCTGCGGGCCGGCATCGGTGAGGGCGCCCTGGTGAGCGGCCGGGGGCTGCCGAAGAACCTCGCGGCGGCGAAGCTCAAACGGGGCCAAGTCGTCGTTGAGATGGACCCGGTCGGTGTCGGCGAGTTTCTCTCGATGATGGAGAAGGGCGAATCGGACCGGCTCGACGCCTTGGCTTCCGATCCGGCTTCGCTGGTCGTCGGCGACCTCAGTGCGGCCGACACCGAGCGACTCACCCAGGTGCTGCACACGGGCGAACCGGGCCAGCGACTCGTTGCGGCGCGGGCCCTGGGCCACTTGGGCGACCTCGATCTGTTCCCCGCGTTGCTCTACGGCCTTACCGACCCCGACCCGCGTGTGGCCCTCGCGGCCCGCGACGGTCTCCGCGCCATCGCCCGGCGGCCGCGAGGCTTTGGCATGCCCGACGATTTCAACGACGACCAGCGGTACGCCGAACTCGAGCAGTGGAAACGCTGGTACCTGACCCTGCGGCCGGAGGCGGTGATCGACCTTGGCCGCTAACTCTCTTGAATCGCTGCGTCCTGAACGGGCCGCGTCGGGTCTCCGCGTCAGCGCGTACGACCGGACGACGAGTCTGCTGATCGCGCTGTTGTTGCTGGTCGGGATGGCGACGTTCGCGATTGTCATCATTTACTTCTCGAGCCGCTTGGAGCGGACGCCGCCGGCGATCCCCTTCACGCCGGTCGCGCCCCCGGGCGACAACATGGCGGGCGACACGGGCGACACCAACGACATGATGCCGGGGGTCGAGAACGCCCCCGAGGTGCTCGAGCGGAATCTCGAGTCGCTGCTCGACCAGCTATCGATCGCGGCGACCAGCGACGCGGTCCTGATGGCCGAAGATATGACGGCCGAGTCGGCGGACAACGCCGGCGCGTCGCGCGGCGACCCCCGTGGGACCGGCATCGCGGGCAACGGCACGGGCGGGGCCCGGGAGCCACGCCGCGAGATCCGCTTCGAGCCCGAGTCGGTCGATCAGTACGCCCAGTGGTTCGACGCGGTCGGCCTCGAAATCGCGGTGCTGGGCAGCGACAATCAGGTCTATTACGCCAGCAAGTTGAGCACCCCGAAGCCAACGGTCCGGACCGGCGACCCGGCGGCCGACCGGCGGTTATACTTTAATTCTTCCGGCGGACCGCTTTACCCGTTGGACCGCAAGCTGGCGGAAAAAGCGGGCATTCTCGATCGCGGCGAGCTTGTCCTGCAATTTTGCTCCCCCGAACTGCAGAACAAGCTGTTGCAGCTCGAGAAGCAGGCCGCCAGCGGCAAGGCGACCTCCGGAATCGCGTTGACCGTTTTTAAGGTGGTCAAGAACGGCTCCGGGTTCGACTTCGAAGTCGCTGTGCAACGCTTCTACTGATAACCGACCACAAAGCGACTCCCTCCCCACCCTCCCATAGCTCCCTCGGCTCGCGCATGCGATTCACCTTTCTCTTTGAGATCGTCGGCTACGCGATCTACGTCGGCCTCGCGGCGATCGCCATTTGGGGCGCGTTCAATCTGATCCTGGTGTGGCGCCGGGTCGTGACGACTCGCTTCCGCGACGAGGAAGAGCTCGACGCCTTCGTCGAAGCGATCGACGAGCCGATCTCCGCCAAGAAGTACGACGAGGCGATCTCGCTGTGCGGCGAAGACCGCCGCGCGATGCCGCAGTTGGCGCTGTACGCCATCATGAACCGCGAGCAGGGCGTCGATCGCGTCGAGCGCCAACTGGCCGAGCGGTTCCAGCTCGACGTCATGTCGGACATCGACTACCGCCTCAGCTGGGTCTCGACCGTCATCAAGAGCGCGCCGATGATCGGCCTGCTCGGCACCGTGATCGGCATGATGGGGGCGTTCGCCAACCTCAGCACCGGCACGAAGGTCGACACCGGCAAGATGGCCGAGGACATCATGTTCGCCCTGATCACCACGGCGTGTGGGCTGGCGATCGCCGTCCCGCTGCTGCTGGCGCGAGAGGGGATCAACGTCCGCATCCGTAAGATGGAGGACCTCGTGACCGCCGGGGTGTCGCAGGTGCTCGAGGTGCTGCGTCTCCGCTAGCCGCCGGCGCCGCCCGCCGTTTCCCACCACCAAGTTCCCCCCGCCGAAACCGTCCCGCCCGTGCCGTTCAATCCCGCCGCCGCCTCGCTCTCGCCGTCGCTACGACGCAAGCGCGCCGCGTCGGGCGAGGACGATGTCGATATCACGCCGATGATCGACATCACGTTCTTGCTGCTGATCTTCTTCCTGGTCACCTCGACCCCCGACCAGGAGAGCGCCGTCCACCTGCCGGAGGCCCTGCACGGCGAGGCGGTCAGCCAGCTCGAGTCGACGGTTTTCACCGTCTCCCAGGAGGCGGGCGACGTCGCTTCGGTCTACGCGGCCGACGGCAAGCTGGCCGAGTTCCTGCTCCCCGGCGATGCGGCGGCGCGCGACGCGGCGATCCAGAAGGCGGTCGAGACCGGGCTGACTGACAACAAGCCGAACGTGATCGTCAAAGCCGACAAAGGGGTCGCCTACCGCCACGTCGCCACGGTCGTGGCGAGCATCTCGCGCGTCCCGGGCGCGAGCCTCCACCTCGCGGTGCTCGACACCGACTGATCCCGCCCAAGATGCCGACTCCCCCGCCACCCGCCGCTCCGTCCTCCGCTGGAAAGCCCAGCCCGTGGACCCGCACGCGCCGTGAGCCGGAGGAAGAGGGCGACATGGACATGACGCCGATGGTCGACGTCACGTTCCTGCTGCTGATCTTCTTCATGATCACCGCGGCGTTCGCGCTGCAGAAGGCGATCGCAGTGCCGCCAGTCGATGATTCGGAGAAGGCGCCCGCCCAGTCGATGGACGAGCTCGAAGAGGACTCGATCGTCGTGCGGGTCGACGGCGACAACGTCTTCTGGGTTTTCTGTCCTTCCTGGACCGAGGAGGTGAAGGCCCCCAGCAAGCAAGACATGCGGAACCTAGTCCGGGCCGCCCGCAAGGGCGAGGCGCCCGAAGGCGGCCAAACGAGCGGCAGCGGCTACAGCAAGATGCTCGTCCAAGCGAGCGGCGATGCGACGCACGAGTTTGTCGTCGCCGCCCTCGACGCGGGCAGCGGCGCCGGCGTCGAAGAGATCCGACTGGTGAGCGTCGAAGACGACTTCTGAGAGCAGCACCCAGACCTCCGCGTTTAGTACCCAGCGACCTACCGAGCGAGCGACCCCTTCCGATGGCGACCGCGAAGCAATTCCTCGAAGCGATCGAACTCCAAAAGCTCGTCTCCAACGACGTGCTCGACGAGCTATACGAGGAGTACCGCGCCAGCGGCGGCGCCGTGACGGCCGAGGCGCTGGCCAAGCAGCTGCAGTCGCGCGGGCTCCTGTCCGACGCCAAGGCGGCGGCCCTCGTCCAGGCGCCGAGCGAGAGTTTTATCCAGGTCGGTTCGGGCATCCTCAACCCATCTCGGCCCGATCCGTCGTCGAGCGACGATCCCTTCGAAGAAGAGCTCCAGGCGAAGCGCGCCAAGGCGGGCGAGAAGCGCGACGCCGCCGGCCGCCGCAAGCACGTCCAGAAGTCGCACAAGAACGATTTCGACTCCCCGCTGTTGCTCTTGGGAGGGGGCGCCCTGGCGCTGCTCTTGCTGGGCGGCGTCGGTCTGTTGGTGGTCATGAGTTTGCAGTCGGGCGACCAACTCCTCGACTCGGCGCAGAAGGCCTACGCCAGCGGCTCCTACGCTCAGGCCCGCGACGAGTACCAGCAGTTTGTCGAGGACTTCGAGGGGAACGCCCGTTGGAGCGAGGCGCGCGTCAAGCTCGCCGTGACCAAGCTCCGCCAACTCACCGAGACGTCGACCGACTGGGACGGCGCCCTCCGCGTCGCGGAGGAAGAGATCCCCCAGATCGAAGACGAACCGGCCTTCGTCGACAGCCGGGGCGAGTTCGCCTCCATCTTGCCGCGGATCGCTCGCGGCCTTGCCGAGGCGGCCGACCGGGCGTCCGGCGCGGGCGACGCGGCTAGCGAACGGATCGATCAACTCGTCACCGACGCCAAGTCGGCGCTGACGCTTGTCGGCAACACCAAGTACGTCCCCAAGTCGCTCCGCGACGAGCGTGACCTCACCGAGATCAACGAGCTGCTCGACCGCGTCGCGCGGCGTCGCGAAGCCATCGCCGACCTCGATACGACGCTCGAAACCATCCGCACCGCGATCGCCGGCGACGACTTGCCGGCTGCCTACGCGGCGCAGGCCGCCTTTGTGGTCCGACGGCCCGAGCTGCGGGACGACCCGCGCCTCGCCGAGCAGCTCGCCGCCGCCGTCGCGGCAGAGCAAGAACAGGTCCGTTTCGTTGAAGACCGAGCCGAGGCCGCGACCGATGAGCCGGCATCGCCGGTAGCGATTGCGTTGCCGCTGGCGAACCCCCGCCGCACCGGGCAGGCCGACGCGACCGGCGTCGTAACGGGGCAGTTCGGCGGCGTGCTCTACGGACTCAACGCCACGGACGGGACCCTCGCCTGGCGCCGTCCGGTCGGAGAACGGCTCGCCGAAACGCCCGCCGTTGACGCGGGCGACGGCTTGTTCGTCATCGATCACCGTCGCGGCGAAATCGTCCGCCTCGACACCACGACGGGCGCTCTGAACTGGCGTGCCGAGGTCGCCGGAGACACCGCGCCGCTGCACACGCCGGTCTTGGCCGGCGATCGCGTCTTGGTCGCTACCGAGACCGGAAGGCTCTACGCCTACGACAGCGAGTCGGGAGGCCGCGCCGGTTACGCGCAGTTCGCCCAACCGCTCCGCGCCGCGCCGGCGTTCGATAGCGAGTCGAAGAAGGCGTATGTCGTTGGCCAGCAGTCGAGCCTCTACACGCTCGACGCCGCTTCGCTCGCTTGTGTGGGCGTCCGCTACACCGGCCACGCGGCCGGCTCGATCGTCGCGCCGCCGCTGTCGATTGGCGGGCGGGTGCTCGTCATTGAGAACACGGGCCTCGAAACAAGCCGGCTGAACGTCTTCGCGACCGACGAGTCGGGAGTCGTTGGCAATCAACTGCGAGAGTGGCGCCTCGAAGGCGTCGTCACCACGCCGGCAGTCGTCTCGGGTCGGCGGTTCTTGGTCACCACCGAGGCGGGGGCGGTTTATCTGTTCGAAGTCACCTCGTCACAAGACGGCCCGCCGCTGACGCTCGTCGCCTCGCAAGGCGTCCAGACCGGACCGGCGCGGCGGCGTAGCGTCATCGAGACCCGCGGCGATGTCTGGATTGCCGGCGAGGGCTTGCGTCGCACCGCCGCTTCACTCGCCGACAGCCAACTCGTGGCGCGCGAGCTCACCGACCCGTGCGAAGGGGACCTTTTTGTTGGGCCGCTGGAGAAGAAAGGCGACGCCCTTTTCCACACGCGGGTCCGTAAGGGGCAGCCCGGGGTCACATTCGCCGCGAGCGATACCCGCAGCGGCGAATTGATTTGGGAGACCGACCTCGCCGCCCCGCCGCTCGGTCCCCCCGTCTTCTCTGAAACGGCACGGGGTGTCGTCGCAACGACCACCGGGGGAGAGACCCATCTCATTGGCCCGCAGGAGGTGCGGTCTCGCCAGTCCGCTAAGCCCGCCGCGACGCCGACACGGCCCGTCGTCTACGACGCCTCGGTCCGCCTCGCCAGCAGCGACGCGGTGTTCGCCCAAGTCGGCGCCAGCCAGTGGCTGGCGGTCCGGGTGACGCCCCGCGCAGCGGCCCGTTCGGTCGGCCTGCCGGGCCGTTTGGCTTGCCAGCCCACGGTGATGGGCAGCGGCGTTCTGACGCCGCTGGAAATGGGCCAAGTTCACTTGCTAGACACCGCCGGCCAGCCCGTGGCGACGCCGTTCCAGCCGACGGTCGCCGTCGGCGCCGACATTGCCTGGACCGCGCCAGCGGCCGCGAAAGCCGGCGACGACCTGCTCGCCGTGTTGTCGGATGGCGCCAAGACGGTTTACTGCCTGGGGATCACCGCCGACGCGCTCACCGAACGAGGAAGCGCTGCGCTGACCGATGCGAAGCCGGTGACGATCGCCGCAATCGGGAAGAGCCGTGCAGCGATTGGCCTAGCCGGCGGATCCCTGGCGGTGTTCGACCTGCCAAGACTCGATAACCCGCAGTCGACGCCGGTCGGCGGCGAGATCGTCTGGGGCCCCTATGCGGCCGGCGACGTCGTGCTGGTCGCGACGAGCGAGGAAGTCGTCGCGGTCCAGCTAGCGGACGGTCCGCAAATCGCCTGGCGGGCCCCGCTGTCGGAATTTCAGCCCCTCGGCGAACCGCTGATCGACGGCGACAGCGTGGTCGTCGCGACGCGAGACGGGGTGCTGACCCGCTACGGCCTGGCGTCGGGCGACGCGACAGCGCGTCTCGACCTGGGCGAGCCGATCGGTTCGGGTCCCACCGTCTACGGACCGCGTTGGCTCGTCGCCGCCGCCGATGGCACGGTGCTCGTCATCAATCGGCCGTGATCCTTTCACCTGTGTTTAGCGATTTGCTCGCGACCTGCTTTTATCGAACGCGGCTTGTGGCGTTGGCCCTCGGGGTCCTCGCCGCGGTGGCGCATGCCGCCGAGACGCCCCTCTACGAGCGGCAGCCGTCCGATCTGGTGGTCCTCAACGCCGCCAGCGATTCGGCCCGGCTCGAAGTGCTGCCGCTTCCCAACCGCACGCCCGGCGCCGCGGCGCCCCGGTCGGGCGAATTGATCGCGCGGCTGATCGACGCCCCCGGCGAAGAGATCGCGATCCCCGCTTCTTCGATCGAACGGGTTGAGTTGTTCGAAGAGCGTCTCCTGTCGGCGGCCAAGGCCAACGCGGCGAAGGGGGACTTCAACGCGGCGTACGACTACTTCGCGCGGCTCGACCGCGACTACCGCGACTACACCGGTTTCAAAGAGGCCTTCTCGAAGGCGCTCTATGACGAGGCCCGCGCCCGCTTCGCCGCCGGCGAGTACGACCACGCCCTGGCGTTGCTGCAGAGCCTCAAAGAGTTCTCGCCCCGCGCCGAGGGGCTCGTGAAGGCGGTCGAGGTCATCGGCGACGCGATCCTCAACGCCCGCTGGGACGCGGAAGACTATCTTGGCGTCCGGCGGACGGCCGACGCCATCGAGACCCAATTTGTCGGAATGCGGCTCACGCTCGGCGAGCGCTGGTTGGGGCGGATTGCCGAGGGCGCCCAACGGCAGCGGGAGAAGGCCGAGAAGCTCGCCGCCGCTGGCAAGATTCGCGAGGCGCTGCGCGTCGCGAGCGGCGCCGTGGCGCTCGACCCCAATTCGCCCGAAACGAGCAAGCTGCTGCAGCGGCTCAGCTCGGCCGAGGGGACCCTCTGGGTGGGGGTGTGGGAGACCGCGGCGCCCGACAGCACGCCCGGCCTCGACACGCCCGCTGCGCGGCGGGCGAGCCGTCTGGTGGGGGGCCGGTTGGCGACGCTCGAGGCTTACTTGCCGGCCGGCGGCGAGTACGCCACCACCGCCGGGCAGCTCGACGTCGACGACGGCCGCAAGCAACTGTCGATCCGCTTCACCAATCCGTCGAGCGGCGGCGCCTACGAACTCGCCCGCCTGTTGCTCGAGCCGTCCCACAGCGCCAGCGACCCGCTGAGCCTGCTGCGCGAGCGGGCGGCGAGTGTGTCGGTCGTCGGGACGGACCAATTACAAATCGACCTCAAGACGCCGTACCCACAGCCGCTGGCGCTGGCCGCCGCGTCGCTGCCGCCCCATGCAGCGAACATCGCGCCCGGCGCCTGGCGGCGTGTCCGCTTGCCGGAGGGCTCCGAGGCGTCGGTCCGTTACGAACGGCTCTCTGGCGGCGGCGGTTTCCGCGCGATCGAGGAGTTTGTTTACAGCGACCTGGACGAGGCGATGGCCGCGCTGCGGGCGCAACAGATCCACGTGCTGACCGGCGTGCCGCCGTGGAAACTCTCGGAGGCGAAGGCGACGCCGGGGGTCCGGCTCGCCGAGTTGCGGCTGCCGACCCTCCACTGCCTGCTGCTGCACCCCACGACGCCGCTCCGCGAGCGACGCGAAGTGCGGCGGGCCGTCGTCTACGGCATCGCCCGGGAGGTGACGCTCAAGAAGGTGGTGCTTGGCGGCGAAGAGTTGGAGGGGTTCGCGGTCCTCTCGACCGCGGCGCCACGTGGCAAGTCGCTCGGCGATCCCCTCCGTTATGCTTACAACGAGAGCATCGAGCCCCGCCCCTACGAGCCTCGGCTGGCGGCGCTGCTGCTGACCGCCGCCCGCGCGGCGGACGCGGCGGCCGAAGATGCGTCGATGGCGCCGGTCCCGACCGCGATCACGCTCGCCCACCCGCCGACCCCCATCGCCCGCGCCGCTTGCGAGGCGATCCGCGACCAACTCGGCGCCGTTGGCCTGGAGGTCACGCTCACCGAGGCGAGTGAAGGCGAGCTTGCCGCGGGGCGCGTCGATTATGACCTCCGCTACGCCGAGATCACGGTCGCTGAGCCGCTGGTCGACGTGTGGCGGCTCTTCGGCCCGGGAGGGTTGGCCGGGGAATGCTCGCCGCCGATGCGCGACGGCCTGGAGAAGGTCGTCACCGCCCGCACCGGCAAGGCCGCCGTCGAGGCGCTCCGCGACCTGCACCGCATCGCCTACGCCGACCTGCCGCTGATCCCGCTGTGGCAGACGGTCGAGTCAATCGCGCATCAAGCGAACCTCAGCGGCATCGGTCGAGAGCCGGTTGATCTCTACCAAACGGTCGACGGCTGGCGCGTGACGGCGGGAGGATCGCGATGACTTCCTTGCTCCGACGTCTCATCTTAGCGACGTTGCTATCGCTCGTCGCTGTTGGCTCGGCCGCGGCCGACGCGCTGTGGGATAGCCGCCCCTACGAGGTGATGATTGAACTCGACGCGTCCCGGACGACGCTCCCGGCACGGCAGCGGGAACGCCTGCTGGGCGAAGTTGTTGAACGCGTCCACACGCGGTTGCCCGGGTTTTGGCGGATCCGTTCGAGGGAAGCCGCCGATCTCGCGGCCGACGGCGAGCCGGTCGATAAGCAATTTGCAGTGATGGTCACCGCCACGGGGGCCGGCTACGAGATTAAGGTCACCGAAACCGATGTCCTGCTGAGCGACGTCGGGTCGGTGAAGGTCGCACGAGCCGCGAGCGCGGCCGACCTTCCCGAACGACTTTTCGACGCGATTCAGGCGGGCTTCCGACCGGTTGCGACGCTGGTGCGCGACCCGGCGTCGCCACGTCGTGTGACCCTGGCGTACCGGGCCGCCGCAGCGGCGCCCGGCACGACGATCGCCACCGCCAAGCCGGGGTCGGTGCTGCTGCCGTATCGCCGGCGCCTCGACCGTGAGGGCCAGGTGTCCGAGGTCGGTCCCAATCCCTGGACCTACCTTGTCGCCGATCCTGAAGAAGCCGACAGCGCCCCGTCGGCGACCGTCTTCAGCCACACGCGACGGCCGTTCAGCGGCCGGTCGGGCGGGCGGGTCGAGTTGTTTGCGATCGCGGCGCCGGTTGATCCCGCGCAGAGGACCTGGCTGCGGCTGCACGCCTTCGACGACGAGTCGGTTGGGCTGCCCGGCTACGAGGTGCTGCTCGGTCGCCTCGGCGAAGAGACGCTGCAACCGATCGGCTACACCGACGACGACGGCCGTGTCCGCCTCCCCGCGGAGTCGGGCGTCTGGATGGCGAACGTGCGGTGCGGGACGATCGCCGTGGCGAGCATCCCCGTGGCGCCGGGCGTCACGCCGCTGATCGACGTGCCGCTGGTGGACGAGCGCTCGCGGCTGCGGGCGGAGCTCGAGGTGACGAGCCTCCGCGAGGAGCTGGTGGACACGGTCGCCCGCCGCAAGATCCTCGCCGAGCGGATCCGCCGGCTTGCCGACGACCAGCAGTTCGACGCCGCCAAGCGGTTGCTCGACGAGTTCGAGAGCCTGCCCGGTCAGTCCGATTTCAAACGGCGCCTCGATTCGGCGCAGCGGTCGGCCAAGGCGGACCACCCGCTCGCCAAGGCGCGGCTCGATCGGCTGTTTGAGAAGACGTTCGTCGTGGTCAATTCAGCGCTCGACGCCCGCGAGTCACGTGAGTTGGCCGTGTCGATCGACAAAGCGCGACAAGACGCGGCGGCCCGCGACGGGGAGGACTCAACTCCACAGGCCGCGCAGGGCGGATAGCAACAGGATCGCCGCCGTCAGGCCGAGCGA
The DNA here is from genome assembly GCF_007859955.1 of Botrimarina colliarenosi. Taxonomy (GTDB): domain Bacteria; phylum Planctomycetota; class Planctomycetia; order Pirellulales; family Lacipirellulaceae; genus Botrimarina; species Botrimarina colliarenosi. The sequence goes on along the minus strand of NZ_SJPR01000002.1, from coordinate 715,688 downwards.
CACCCAGGTGATTCGCTGCGGCAGGTTGCTGGCGCGCCCCAATGCCGAGGCCTCAGCCACGGGGGCCGGCTCCGATGGGACGGGGCGCTGATCGAGGTCAATTTCGGGCAGTGGCTCGGGAAAGAACGCGGGGCCGATCTCGTGCAGCGGCAACCCGACAGTTTCTGGCAGGTCCTCGGCTTCACCGCTCGCCCAGCGGACGGCCGACTCGTCGGCGACGCTCCGCTTGGCGACCGCCTCGGTCACGACGACAGCGAGACGCTCTCGGTCGGCGGCGTCGGTCAGAGCCGCCAGCGACCGGGCCATCTCGGCGGCCGAGGCGGCGCGGTGCTCGGGCTGACGCGACATCGCCCGCCGGATGATCGCAACGATCGCCGGCGACAGGTCGGGATTGATCACCTGCGGCTCGATCGGCTCATCCCGCAGTCGGCGGCGAAGCTTGTCGGCGTGTGTCCCGCCGGGGAAAGGGACCTTGCCGGTCACCGCGTAGTAGAGCGTGCATCCCAGGCCGTAGAGGTCGCTCTCGGGCCGTACTTTGTTGGGGTAGCGGATCGCTTCGGGGGCGAGGTAATCGCTGGTGCCGGCGATCTTCCCCTCGGCGTAGACCTCGTCGTTGGCGGTCACGCCCTCAAGCGACCAGGCGAGCCCGAGGTCGGTGACCTTCACGCCGCCGGTGGGAGTCAGCAAGACGTTGCCCGGCTTTACGTCACGGTGCACCAAGCCACGGCGGTGGGCGTGGTCGATCGCCGCCGCCGCTTGCGAGACGACCCAAGCCGCGACCGACTCGCTCAACGGCCCGCGGCGGCGGATCAGGCGACGCAGGTCGATCCCCGGCACAAACTCGGTAACGAGGTAATAGAGATCCCCCTCCCGGTCGGCGTAGGAGACGCGGACAAGGTTCGGGTGGTCGAGCGCCGCCTGGGCGCGGATCTCGTGCCGGAAGCTGGCGATCGCGTCGGGCGTGCTCTTGCCACGGGGGAGCACCTTCACCGCCTCGACGCGGCCAAGCAACTCGTGCTTCGCCTTGAAGACGTGGCCCATCCCGCCGCGGGCGATCGAGTCGGTAATCTGGTAGGGGCCGAGCGTGAACTTCGTCCGGCCGCGGCGGAGCTGGTCGACCTGCCAGGCGTTCAGCACCCCTGTCTCGACAAGCCTCTCGCCGAGCCGGCGGTCGTGGTCCTCGGGGGATGTCGGTCGCTGCGTCACCACGTGGCTCACCGCCCGGTGCAACGCCAAACCTTCCACCAGCCCGCTGGCGGCGATGGTGGCCGTCAGGGGTGTGACGGCGGTCGGTGTCGTGAGGTCGGAGAGCGAAGACAAACGGTGGCGCTCGCAGGGGGAGGACGACAGGGGTTCGCAGCCAGCCGGGCGACTTATTGAGTATGCGTCAAATTGACGGATCGGCAATCAAGCGTCCGCCAACACCCGGGCCAACTCGGCCGCGGGCAGACGCCCCCAACGGGGCGCCGGTTCGCATTCTAGCGCCAACGGTTCGCGCTGCACCGGGTGCTCGAGGGAGAGCCGCCAGGCGTGCAGGGCGATCCCCGGCTCGTAAGCCGTCGCCGCCCCGTACTTGCGGTCGCCGAGGATCGGGCAGCCGATCTTCGCCAGTTGCACGCGGATCTGGTGCTTACGGCCGGTCATCAGTCGGACGGCGAGCAAGCTACAGCCGCCGTGCGACAGGAGGGTCTCGTACGACAGTTCGGCCTGCTGGGCGCCGTGGGCCCCCGGGTGGGTGGCGACCATCCGCCGGTTGCGTTCGTCCTTGATCAGGTGATGCGTCAGGACCCCCTCGCGCTCGGGCGGCTCGCCCTCGACGACCGCCAGATAGCGTTTGTCGACTTCGCGGGTGCGGAACGCCTCGGTCAACCGACCGGCCGCTTTCGAGGTCCGAGCGAAGAGTAGCACGCCCGTCACCGGGGCGTCGAGCCGGCTGACGACCCCCAGGTAGACCTTGCCCGGCTTGTCGTACTTGGCGGCGAGGTACGCCTTCGCTAGGTCGAGCACCGAGGTGACGCCCGGCTTCGCCCCCATGGTCGGGACCCCCACCGGCTTGGCCACAGCCAGCAGGTGGTTATCCTCGTGCAGAACGCGGAGCGTCTCGGAGTCCACAGCGTTTTCTTAATGGTTCAATAATAGAGAAGCCCGCGAATCGATCGAATCGGGGCGGCGGATCGGCTCCTCCGCTCCGCGTCGACGGAGGCGTGGCGGATGTCTACCAGGATTGCTCAATGTCGCAGCCCGAGCTGGTGCTTGCCAGTGGATCGCCCCGCCGCCGCGAGCTGCTCGCCGAGGCGGGCTACCAGTTTCGGGTCGTGGCGGCCCGTGACGGCGTCGAGGAGGCCGGGCTTTGTTCCGGGTGTGGACCGGCCGAGTTGGTGGTCGATCTGGCGATTCGCAAGCTCGGCGACGTCGTCGCCCAGCTCGCCGATCCGCCGGTGCCGCTGCTAGTGCTTGCCGCCGACACGGTCGCCGAGTGCGACGGCCAGATCCTCGGCAAACCGCGTGACGACGCGCACGCCGCCGCCATGATGGCCGCCCTCAGTGGCCGCCGGCACCGGGTCTACACGGGCGTCGCGTTGGAGCTGCTGTCCGGCGGGGTGGCCACGCGTCTCGCCTCCGAGGCGGTCATGACCACGCTGCGGATGAGCGAGCTCTCGGCCGCCTGGATCGAAGACTATGTCGATTCGGGCGCCTGGGAGGGCAAGGCGGGCGGCTTCGGCTACCAGGACGGGCTCGGTTTCGTCCACGTCGAAGCGGGGAGCGAATCGAACGTTGTTGGCCTGCCGATGGAACGGGTCGCCGAGCTGCTGGCGTCCGCGGGCTGTTTCCCCACGGCGAACGGGCAAGCATAATCGGAGCTTCGCCCCCACGCTTTCCCCCAGCCCCCGCTGCCGGATGACGAACCGCTTCTGCTATCGACTCGTCGCGTCGCTCGCCCTGGTCCTGGCTGCTGCGGGGCAGGGCAGGGGGGACGCCGGTTTGGTCGCCGAACGCCCGGCCGATGACGTTCGCGCCGTCCCGACCGACCGTGGCTGGATGGTCGCCTACACCGAAACGATCCCCGGCACGGAGGTCGAGTTCGAGATGCTCCCCATCCCCGGCGGCGTTGTGCGGCTGCCGGTCGGCCCTGACGACGGCGACGCCGCCTTCGTCGAGGTCGAGCTCCCTCCTTACTGGGTTGGCAAGACCGAAGTCACCTGGGCCGAGTACCGCCGCTACATGGCGCTCGACAAGGCGTTCGCGCTCCTACAGCAGCTGGCGACGCTCCACGGCCAGGGCGAGGCGGCCGACGTCTTCCAACAGAACCCGCAACTCGCTTCGAAACTTTCCGCCAAGCGGGCGATCGACGCGGCCGCGCTGGGAGTCGACGCCGTCACCGCCCCGACGCCGCTCTACGACCCCTCGACCACCTACGAATCGGGCGAAGACCCCGCGCTGCCCGCCGTCACGATGACGCCGTTCAGCGCGCAGCAGTACACCAAGTGGCTCAGCGCTGTGCTGGGACGTGACTACCGCCTGCCGAGCGAGGCCGAGTGGCTCCACGCCGCCGCGGCGGGCCAGCCGGTCGAAGACGCCACGCCCGACGACCTCGACGCGGTCGCCTGGACGACCGACAACTCCGAGTTCGTCGCCCACGAGGTTGGTCAAAAGACGCCCAACGCCTGGGGCCTCTACGACACGCTCGGCAATGCGGCGGAGCTATTGCTCGACGCGGTCTACCCCGACGGCCGCCCCGATTTGACAGGCAAGAAGGTCGGGTGGGCGGACGCTGTCGCGTGGCCGCGTGAGGGAGACGCCCGCATCGCCAAAGGAGGCTGGTACGACGCCGAAGCGGACCAAGTGACGCTCGCCGGGCGGATGCCGACCGAGGACAGCGATTGGAAGTCGTCCGACCCGAACCTGCCCCGCAGCCCGTGGTGGTACGCCGACTACCCGGCGACCGGCGTCGGCTTCCGGGTGGTCCGGCCGCTCGACCCGATCCCCGCCGCGCTCCACACCAAGGTCTGGGACGCCGTCGACCCAACGGTCGTCCGCGCCGTGACCGAGCGCCTCCGCGAAGGCCGCGGCAAACTCGGCCCGATCGGCGAGGACCTGCCGGCGGTGCTCGAGGAACTGCGAAGCCCCGCGGTTCGCAAGCTGCTGAAGTAAGCGTCTCTTCCTCGAACTTCCGGCCTCGAACTTCCGGCCTCGAACCTCCGGCCTCGTCCGCCCGTGCGAAAGATCGAACGAACGTACGCCGACCCCCTGACGCTGATCTGGACCCACGCTGCCGCCCAGATGGGGATGCGGATCGAGCGGAGCGCCGAGGTGAACGCCTCGTGGGACGGCGCCGGCGTTCTCACCATCGGGACGCCTGAGACGTTGGACCCAGACGACTGCCTCGCGCAGATGGTCCTGCACGAAGCGTGTCACGCCCTCTGCGAAGGCCCCGCGAGTTGGCGTCAGCTCGATTGGGGACTCCAAAACAACCCGTCCAAGAAGGTCCACGAACACGCCTGCCTACGGCTCCAAGCGGCGTTGGCGGACCAGGTCGGCATGCGGGACTTCTTCGCCGCGACGACGGTGTTCCGGGCGTACTACGACCAGCTTCCCGCCCAGCCCCTCGCTGCGAACGATCCGCTGGCCGCAGATGATGACCCCGCGATCGCGATGGCCCAGGCCGCATGGGACCGCGCGCAGGATGGGCCGTGGGGAGCGGTGCTACGCGACGCGCTGGAGCGGACGGCCCAGATCGCACGAGCGCTTAAGGGAGTAACGCCGGACGACTCGCTGTGGAGTCTGAAGGGGTTGTAGATAGATACCCTTCGACAGTGAGCCGCGACTATCGATCAATGTGTCGCCCAACGACGAAGACGGCCGCGGTTCGTCAGCCCTTTCGATGCGGCGCGTACCAGCTAGCGATCCGCTCGGCCGACACCCCCAGGGCGTACGCCGTTAGCAGTCCCCAGTTGCGGGCCGTCTGACGCACCACGCCGTGCCGCCGCCAACGGCGTGGCGAGACTTCGACCGGGCCGTCGAGCAGCACCGGCCGCACACCATGCCGGCGTAAACGCCACATCAGTTCGACGTCTTCCATCAGCGGCTGGTCGGGGACGCCGCCGATCGCCTCCAGCAGGTCGCGGCGGACGAAGATCGCTTGGTCGCCGTAGGGCGTGCCGAGGTGGCTGGCGCGGAAGGCGTTGCCCGCTTCGAGCCAGCGGTAGAGCCGCCCGCCGGCGTCGATGTGCTGGCGGAAGGCGCCGCAACCGACCGCCGGGTCGGCCAGGGCGTCGGCGAGCTGGCGCCCGGCGTGGGGGGGCAGGGTCGCGTCGGCATGGAGCATCAGGACGACATCGCCGGCGGACGCCCCAATCGCGGCCCGCAGTTGGCGACCCCGGCCGCGTTGGCAGGGGACCACTGTGGCGCCCGCCTCGCGGGCGCGCTGGGGGGTGGCGTCGCGGCTGCCGCCGTCGGCGACAACGACCTCGACCGGCCCTCCCCAACCCGCGCCGAGCCCCAAGGCCGAGGCGACGCAGGCGTCGATGTCGGCTTCTTCATTGAGGGCGGGGATCGCCACCGAGAGCTTCATATCGGGGCGTTCAGGACGTAAACTCAAAATAGGAAAGGCTTTGGGCGATCGGCGCCGATTCTTTATACTATCCCGGGGCGAAACCGACTGGCCCCAGCGGAACGTCCGCGAACCGCCGTCCACCCCCGCAAAACGCCTTGAAGCTCAAAGTCGGCCTCATCGGGCTCGGCCCCACCTGGCAGTCACGTCACCGGCCCGCCTTGGCGGCCCTGTCGAACCGCTACAGCGTGCGGGCCGTCTGCGACCCCGTCGCCCACCGGGCCGACCAGGTCGCCGCCGAGCTCGGCGCCCGGCCAATCGACGGTTTCCGGGCCCTGGCCGCCGCCGAAGACATCGAGGCGATCCTCATGCTGTCGGGCCGCTGGTTCGGCGCCCTGCCGATCCACGCCGCCTGCGAATTCGGCAAGGCGATCTACTGCGGCGCCTCGGTCGAGCTGGCCGAACGCGAGGCCTGCTCCCTCCGCGAACGGGTTCGGCGTTCGGGGATCGCCTTCATGGCCGAGTTCCCCTTCCGTCTGGCGCCGGCGACGATCCGCCTCAAGGAGCTGATCGCCACACGCCTCGGCGCGCCGCGGATGCTGTTCTGCAACGAACGGCACGCCGCCCCGACGCACGGCGGCGGCCTCGACGAGGCGCCTGCTAGCCACAGCCGCCGCCTGATCGAGATGGTCGATTGGTGCCGCTACATCGCTGACGGCGAACCAACCACCGTCCAGTGCGCCACCCACAGCACGCCGGGCGGGATCGAGCCGCACGACTACTCGCTGGTGACGGTCGAGTTCGAGACCAGCAACCCGGCGGCGCCGCCGGTGCTCGCCCAGATCGCCTGCGGCAGCTATGTTCCGACCGGCTGGAGCGAGGCGGCCGCATTCCGCCGCCCGGCCGACTTGCAGGTCGCCTGCGAGCGCGGCATCGCCTTCGTCGACCTCCCCGGCACCGTCACCTGGTTCGACGAAGCGGGTCAGCACACCGAGCACGTGCAAGACGAACGCCCCTTGGGCGAGCGCTTGCTGATGGCGTTCCACCGCTCGGTGTCGAGCCTCGTCCTCCGCTCAACGAGCCTCGAGGACGCTTACTGTGCGCTCCAAGTCGTGCTCGCCGCCCAACGCAGCGCCACCGACGGCCGCCGCGTTGTGTGCGGTCCTGACGACAGCGAGTAGCGGCCGCTCTCTACCGGTTAAGGCAACGCACGCCGACGCGTACTATCGTCGCGCTGAAAGTGCGTCGGTGTGGTGCAACTCAGTCAGGTAGCCCGATCGCTGAGCCGCCGAGGGGGGTCCAGCTTCGGGGACTTGGAGCGACGACTTCTGGGTGCCACTGTCCGGCTTGTCCGGCAGTGGGGACTGGGTACCCGCTTCACACGGCTGGCGAGCCAGCAGTGGCACCCGGCGCCTCGGCCATCGGCTCGCGGAGCCGCCGCCCAGCGCCGAGCCACCGACGGCCGCCGCGTTGCTTGCGGTCCTAGCGACAGCGAGTAGCGGCTGCTATCGGGCGACGAAGCGGCTACTTGCTCAGACATAGAATGTTGCTGCAGCCAGATAGGCGACCCCGGCTGACTCTCGCCGTCAATTGCCGCACCGCATTCTCCTGTCGGCTGAGGCATGTTGGGTCAAAGCCACGTCCTGGCGTCGTTGGAGACACAGGGAGATGCCCTACTGGCGAGTCAGGATCGATTGGTCTTCGGATCATAGCTGTTGCGGGGAGCAGGCCGTTTTAGCCGACGCGAGAGTTCGCATTCGACAGAATGATCGGATACAGTAGCGGGAAGCCGCAGCCGCAATCGAGTCACGGATACTTTTCAGGGGAAGACCAGTGCAAATAAAAGAATCACAGCTCGCGTTCTGGTGCGTTTTCAATGTCCTGGCGACGGTCGTCGCCTTTCCGACAATCTACGCAGACCAAGAATTGCTCCCGCCGCCAACCCTACCAGCGGGCGTCATCAACTCGCCACCAACGCTGATTGGAGCTAACGAGTCGATTGGGTCGAACACGACGCTAAACGTATTTGATGGAGGCTACGTCGGAAGCAGTTTTGTCGCAGGGCACTTCAGCGGATTGAGCACGGACGTGGAAGTTAATGTTAGCGGAGGGACCATGGAGGGGTTCACCGTCTACGGCGGGGTCGTCAATGTCAGCGGAGGGTCCGTGGGGGGCTTAACATGCTGGAATGGCTGCTCAGCGAGCGTCAGCGGAGGAACTGTCAGCGGCTTGGGTTCCAACTTTAGTACGATCAACATTGGCGACGGAGCTTCCATCGGCCGGGCGACGTTTGGTCAAGGTAGCGTGGCTAACATCAGCGGCGGAATCATCGGTGAGATACCTTCCTCCGCCTACAGCACGCTGAATATCAGCGGCGGAGTTTTTTCCGGCGCGATTGATACAGAAATCGTCGATTACAATATCAGTGGCGGGGTTTTTGAAGGAATTGTCTATGCATTTCTAGGCTCGGTCGACATCAGCGGCGGCGTCTTCGGCGAACGATTCATCGCCACCGGCAACACGATGAATATCCGAGGCGGTGAATTCACCGAAGGCCTCTCCGTCCATGGCTCCTCGGGAGTTTCCGACTCCAATGTGAATATTTTCGGAACCGAGTTCTTCCTCGACGGAGTTCCCCTTGATTTGACGTCTTGGTTGCCGACGACGATTGCCGAACGCGACGTCCTCTTGAGTGGAATCTTAGCCGACGGTAGCCCGTTCGAATTCAATCTCGTGTCAACGTTCACCCCACCGGTTGGTGGAAGTGTGATTGACGAATACTTCTCTCCAGATGCCGTGTTGACTCTCACGCTCGTTCCTGAACCTTGTGCGAGCATGTTAGTTAGCCTACTCGCTATCGGCGGCTTTCTTACCGCTCCTCGCCGAACGACGTCGCCAAGTTGAGGTGAGGCGCGGTCATTGAAGGCGTCGCCTGTCCCGCAGCCGTCCTGTCTCGCTTAGAGAAGTCGAGCGGATATTTCTTGTCGCAATGCGCCAAGACCGTCGAGATTAGGGGCCGTCAGTCTCCGTTTCGGACGGCCAGTACGCGGTCGCTTGCTCATAGGCCGCAATCGGCATCGCCGGCGATGCGTTCAGGCTTCAGGATGTCGATGTGACATGTGGTATCTTTGACAGCGCGCGTTTCCGATTCCCTGTCGGTTTTTTTGCCTCGGTCGCCCCCGTATGCCCGACAGCACGAATGTCAGCCACTGGATTGATCGGGTGAAGGCTGGTGATTCGGCCGCCGCGAATCGCCTCTGGCAGCATTATTTTGCCCGCCTCGTGCGGGCGGTGCGCGCCCGGATGCGCGGGCAGAACGCGGGCGTTTCGGACGAAGAAGACATCGTGCTGAGTGTCTTCGACAGCTTCTACGACGCCGCCGAGAAAGGCCGTTTCCCGGACTTGTCGGACCGGGACGATCTGTGGCGGCTGTTGATGCGGATGGCGGCGAGGAAGGTCATCGACAAGCGGAGGCGCGACCAGCGGCAGCGCCGTGGCGGGCAAGTCAAAATCCACTCCTTCGGCGACGCCGGTGACGACGAGCAGGTTATCGAGGCCATCGGCGACGAGCCCTCGCCGGAAATGGTGCTGATGATGCAAGAATCTCTGCAGCAGCTTTTTTCTCATTTGGGTGTCGGCAAGCTCGCGGAAATAGCGGGCGCCAAGTTAGAGGGGCATACGAACGCCGAAATCGCCCGGCGTTTCGGCTGCTCCGAACGGACGATCGAGCGTCGTCTGCACCTAATCCGCGAGAAATACCAGCAGGAATTGATTGAAATCGATGAGCATCCGCCAAAAGAGACTGCCGATCGCGGCACTGGAACGCATTGATGACCTCTGCGCCGAGTTCGAGCGGAAGTGGCAGTCGAACGAGCCACCGACGATCGAATCGGTTCTCCCCGGAGAGATCTCCCCCCTCGAGCGCGACGTGCTGCTGGCGGAACTTATCGTTCTGGACTTCGACTACCGGCGACGTCGCGGGGAATCGCCGTCAAAGCAAGGGTATCTCGATCGCTTCCCGGATTGTTCCGAAGCCATCAACGACGGGCTCGCCGAAGCTCCGGGACGGGCAGGCGGTTTCGAACCGCCGACCGTCGGTCGGTTGGCAGAGCTGTTCCCCTCGCTGCAGATCATCGAGCTGATCGGCGTCGGCGGCATGGGGGCCGTGTACAAGGCGCGACAACCGGGTCTCGACCGCCTCGTCGCGCTGAAGATTCTCCCCCTAGAGTTTGATCACGACGTCAAGTTCGCGCTGCGTTTCACGCGGGAGGCGCGGACGTTGGCGAGAATGAGTCACCCCAACATCGTCTCCGTCTTTGAGTTCGGGAACGTCGACGACAACTATTATTTTCTCATGGAGTTCGTTGATGGCTCAACGCTCCGCGATGTGGTACGGGCCGGACAACTCGCGCCTGAGCACGCGCTAGCGATCGTGCCGCACCTCTGCGACGCGCTGCAGTACGCCCACGACAAGGGTGTCGTCCACCGCGACATCAAGCCCGAGAACATTTTGATCGCTGTTGACGGAACCGTGAAGATCGCCGACTTCGGCCTATCGCGGATACTGGGAAGCGAGAGTCAGGATGACACGCTGACGGGAACCCATCAGATCATGGGGACGCCGCGGTACATGGCGCCCGAACAGCTGGAGGGATCGCACGGCGTCGATCACCGCGCGGATATCTATTCGCTTGGCGTCGTCTTCTACGAAATGCTGACCGGGGAACTCCCTATCGGTCGTTTCTCGGCGCCTTCGAAGAAAGTCAAAATCGACGTGCGGCTCGATGAAGTCGTGCTACGCACGCTAGAGAAAGAGCCACAGCGCCGCTATCAGCACGCCAGCCAGGTTAAGACGGACGTGCAATCGATTACGTCGACCATCGATCCGGCGCTGGAGCGCACCATCGCCTACGAGACGCCGCCCCCGGGCGGCCAAGAAGCCTCAACCGCGGGCCTGGCGCAGCAGGAGCTTGCCGGCCGGATGCTGCTGACCCGTCGTCAGCTGATGGAGCGTGTCGAACGATCGCTGCAACCACTCTTCTGGTGGCAAGTGCTGCAGGTGCTGTTTGGCGTTGCGCTGATCGCAGTCGGGGTACAGTGCTGGGCGCGAAACACGCAAGTCGCGCACCGCGTCGTGAGCGGCGTCATTTTGCACGTCTATGGCGTCATCGTGATCTCACAAGCGTTGCTTGTCTGTACAAGAATCCGCCGAATCGACTACTCGAAATCCGTCGTCGACATCAGCGACAAGCTCGACAGCCTTCGCTCTGGCTACCTACGCGCCGGCGTCATCATCGGGTTCATCTGGTGGCTGATGTGGATCCCGGTGGCTGTCGCCCTAGGTTTTGACGTCGTGCTGCACCCAAACTCGCTCTATCCCTCGCTGATCATCGGGATCATCGGTTTCGGCGTCTCGCTAGGGCTTTACTGGCGCGCCCTGCGATCGGGGAACCCCTCCGCGGAATCGTGGAGAAGGAAGCTATCGGGGGGGAGCATTGCCACCGCGTATCTCGCTCTCGACGAAATCAAGAGCGCCCAGATCCGTTGACGCGGCAGTCGTACAAGGCGATGAACTCCCGTGGTGAAGGCCTGCGTCGACACGCGATTGGGGCGGGCGCAGACCATTGACAGATACGACGAATCGACCGTCAAAATCGGAGGCGCGCCAGCATCGGCAGCTCGGCTTCGAACTTTGCCGATTCAATCGATGGCCAAGTGACGACAGCTGCGATGCCCGATCGAAGAACGGCCCGCCGAACCGCACGAGGCCGACGCAACTACAGGTGTTCTAAGGGCTGTCGGCTTTCGTGTCGGAACGCCAGTGTGTGGTTGCCCGCTCGTAGGCCGCCATCGGCAGTGTCGCCTCGATGCGCAGGCGATCGCCAGCGTCGACGCGTAGCGTCGCGGCGGGCGCCTCGGCCATTGGCTTGCGGCGCCGCCGACCAACGACGCCGGCCATATCGACGTCTTCGACGAGTCGTTTCCAGGCGAACCAGCGGTCGAGCCGCAGCTCGCCGGTGATCAGCGGCGCCGATTGGTTCGACGCTCCCTCTTCGCCCCGGGGCGGCCCCGGCTCCAACAAATCGGCCGGCGGCGGGCCGAAGCTGACCAGCCAGCCGTCGGCGCCACGGCGCGTGAGGTCGATCGCCAGCTCCTCCCCGCCGTAGTACTGGTCGAAGATCGTTGCGACCTCGGGGCTCCGCTCGAGGTTGAAACCCTCGAACAGGTTGGTTGAGAGCCGCCAACCCTCGGCGCCGTCGAGCGGCGCCATCGCGATCCGCAGCGGCGTCCGGGCGTCGGCGGCGTCGATGAGCTGGTTCCAGCGCGTCACGACGAGGCGGACCGCGTCGCCGAATTGGGTCGCGTCGCCGTCCCAAGCGAACGCGGCGGCTTGGTTGGTCGCGACCGGCTCGCCTGCGGCGGGGAGCGTCAGCACCGTCGCTCCCGACCGATAGCCGGACAGCAGCGCGCGGTACGCCTCGGCCAGGTCGTCCCACTGCGGCTGTGGGTACTCGGGGGCGTCGATCTCGTCGGGCCGACACTGCATCCAGGCGATCGCCAGGTCAATCAGCTTCGGCGGCAGGGGACGGCTGAAGGCGACGTGGGCAACGGAGTTGTCCGAGGTTGCATAGCCGGCGGCTTCGCCCTCTGGCGACGGCAGGGGTTCGTCGATCTGCGCGACAAGGCGTAGCGATTCGCCGTCGGCGTCGAGTCGGACCGTCAGCGGGCGCCCCCAAGCGGCGAGCTCCGCGGCGAGCGGCCCGTACGGCGCGGCGCGATCGACGAAGCCGTCGAACCCCGCCGGCCATCGCCAAGGACCGATCAAGCCCCGTCCCGCGTCGAGTTGGCCCCGGCGCCGCTCGGTCAGCGTGTCGGCGATCCGCTCGAGGCCGAGGGGCGAGACGACGAGGGTAATGGCGGCGGCGTCTTCTTCTAACGAGCGTGGTGGGTCGGCGTTGGGCGCGTCGCTCACTCTGGGCGCGGCGTCGAGGAGGCTGATCTGCACCCAGTCCCCGCGGTCGGCCAGCGCGAGGTCGAACCCGGCGACGTTCGCCACGGCCAGATCATCGGCGCGGTCGGCGTTGAGCGTGTCGCACAACGTCGCGTAGTCCTCCGTGGGCACGTAGACGACAGGGCTCAGCACGCCGCGTTTATCGACGACCAAGGCGGCGCCCCACGGCCGCGGCGCCAATTCGACGCCCGGGCAGAGTCGCTCGAGCGTCTTGGTGACCGCGGGGGCGTGGCGTCCCCAAGGCGCAAGGAGCCGCTCGGCGTTACGCTCGAGCGCCGCTAGGTCGCGGACCTCGACCGCAACGGCCCAGTCGGCCGGCAGGCTGTCCCGCCATCCGTCCGCCTCCGCCGCGGCGCCGCCCGAAACGACGGCGAGCAGCAACGCGACCGAGCGGCGGATCATGCGAGGACTCGCTTCGCAGCGGCGACGACGCCGTCGACGGTCACGCCGCGCTGGGCGTAGACCTCTTCTTGCGGGCCGGAGGCGCCGAACGTGTGGAGGCCGACGAACTCACCCGACAGGCCGAGATAACGGTCCCAAGGTTGGCGGATCGCCGCCTCGACCGCGACGCGGGCGGTTACGCCCTTCGGCAAGACCGACTCCTTGTAGGCGGCGTCTTGGTCCTCGAAGAGCTCGAGCGACGGCATGCTCACGACGCGGGCTTCGATCCCCGCGGCGACCAGCTTCTCGTGGGCGGCGACGGCGAGTTGCAACTCGCTACCCGAAGCCATGACGACGACCGTTGGCTTGCCGCTGGGGGCGTCGGCGAGGATGTAACCCCCCTTGGCGACCCCCTCGGCCGAAGCGAACTTCGTGCGGTCGAGCGTCGGCAGGTTCTGGCGGGTGAGGACGAGCAGGGTCGGGCGGTGCTGCTCGGCGACGGCCGCCTTCCACGCCTGAGCCGTTTCGTTGGCGTCACCGGGACGCAGGACGACGACGCCCGGGATCGCCCGCGCGGCGGCGAGCTGCTCGACCGGCTGGTGCGTCGGGCCGTCTTCGCCGACGCCGATCGAGTCGTGCGTGAAGACGTAGATCACCGGCTGGTTCATGATCGACGCCAGCCGGATCGACGGCCGGCAGTAGTCGCTGAACACAAAGAAGGTCGCGATGAAGGGCCGCAAGCCGCAGAGGGCCATGCCGTTGGCGGCGGCCGCCATGCCGTGTTCGCGGATGCCCCAGTGGAAGTTGCGGCCGGAGTGCTCGTCCGCTTGGAAGCTCTTCTCTCCGGCGAGCAGCGTGTTGGTCGACGGCGCCAAGTCGGCCGAGCCACCGAGCAGCCACGGGTAGTGCGGCGCGATCGCGTTGAGCGACTTGCCGCCCGAGGCGCGGGTGGCCATCCCCTTGGCGTCGGCCGGGAACGTGGGGACCGAGTCCTCCCACCCGTCGGGCGCTTCGCCGGCTAGGATCTTCTCGACCTCGGCCGCTAGTTCGGGGAACTCTTTCTTGTAGGCGGCGAAGGTCGCCTTCCACTTGGAGTGGGCGTCGGCGCCGCGGACGCCGAGGGTCTCGTCGAAGTGCTGCCGGACGCCGTCGGGGACGTAGAACTTCTTCTCCGGCGGGACGCCGTACGCTTCTTTGGTGAGCTTGATCTCGTCGTCGCCGAGGGGGGCGCCGTGGGCGTTGTGGGTGTTCGCCTTGTTGGGCGAGCCGTAGCCGATGACGCTCTTGACGATGATCATCGTCGGCCGCTCTTGCTCGGCCTGGAAGGCGTCGATCGCCCGGCCGAGGGCGGCCAGGTCGTTGGCGTCGTCGACGCGTTGGATGGCCCAGCCGAGTCCCTCGAACCGCTTGCCGACGTCCTCGCTGAACGAGAGGTCGGTCTCGCCCTCGATCGTGATGTTGTTGTCGTCGTACAGCCAGCAGAGGTTCGAGAGCCTGAGGTGGCCGGCGATCGAAGCGGCCTCGTTGGCGACGCCCTCCATCAGGTCGCCGTCGCTGCACTGGTTGTAGACGTTGAAGTCGAACAGCGTCTTGCCGGGCTTGTTGTAGCGGGCCCCGAGCCAGTTGCTGGCGATCGCCATGCCGACCGAGTTGCCACAGCCTTGGCCGAGGGGGCCGGTCGTCGTCTCGACGCCGGCGGTGTGGTGCACCTCGGGGTGGCCTGGCGTCTTGCTGTCGAGTTGGCGGAACAGCTTCAGGTCCTCGAGCGTGAGCGACGGAGTGCCGTCCGGATTCTTCACGCCGGCCAAATGGATGACCGAGTAGATCAGCATCGACGCGTGGCCACACGACAGGACGTAGCGGTCGCGGTTGGCCCAATCGGGAGCGGCCGGGTCGTAATCCATCACGTCCGCCCACAGCTTGTAGGCGATCGGCGCCAGCGCCATCGGCGTACCGGGGTGCCCCGAGTTGGCAGCCTGTACGGCGTCCATGCTCAGCGTCCGGATCGCGGTGATGGCGGCTTGCGTGGCGTCAGCAGCGGTGGCGGTTGGCATCGGTGGCGGAACGGGCGTTAAAGGACGGCGGCGAAACGCTTTAAGGTCGCCGCAGTGTAAGGAATGCGCAGGCGACCGGTCAACGATGCGCAGCCGCAACGTGACGTCACAAATACGAAAAAGTCAGCGGCGGCGGTTTGCCACCCCCACCGGCCGACCGCAGCCAGGACCCGCCCGATGTGGTACGACTTGACGCCTACGAACCGCCGACCGCCAACTCCGACGCCGTGACGCCAAACGCCCGCTACTGTTTCCTGATCCCGCTCGCCGCGGCGGTAATCTGCGTCGCGACGCTGATGGCGCTCGGCGCCGCGGGGTGGCCGGGCGAGACCCAGGACAGCACCGACCGGTTCTGCGAGGCGACGCACCCCGGGCCGATCGCCCAGCCCGCCAACACGTGGTCGAACGTCGGGTTTCTCTTGGTAGGCCTCGGCGTCGGCTGGCAGGCGTCGCGCGACGTCGCCGCCCGCAAGGCCACGACCTGGTCGAACAAGCTCGTCACCACCGTCGCCTACCCGGCGACCATGGCGGTCTGTTCCATCCTGATCGGGATCGGCAGCACGGCGCTGCACGCCTCGACGACCAACTGGGGCGCCGAGTTGGACTTGTTCTCGATGCACCTCTGGGGCGCCTGGATGATCGCGTTCGCAACGGTCCGGCTGCTGCGGCTCGGGGATCGCGAGTTTTTCAGCCTATGGGGGACGCAGGCCCTGGCCATCGGGACGCGACTGGCTTTCGGTGAGCCGTATCTCATCCAAGGGAGCACACTGTTCGGCGCCATTGTCGCGGCGGCGGTCGTCATTGAAGTGGCCGGCCGCTGGCGGAACCGATATCGCCAGCAACTCGACACCCGCTACCTCGTCTGGGCCGTTGTGGTCTTCCTGGCCGCCTATGCCTGCTTCTTAACGAGCACCAGCAAGGGCCCATGGTGCGATCCCGACTCGATCTGGCAGGGGCACGCCGTCTGGCACCTCTTGTGCGCGGGCTCGACCGCGTTCACCTACCTCTACGTCCGGTCGGAACGGCGCCTCGTCAGCGACGCCATCGCCTAGCGGAGCGAGCCGCCTACTCTGCGGGCGATTCACGCTCCGCGGCAGGCTGATAGACCCGCACGTAGTCAACTTCGAACGACGCAGGGAACTCCGTTTCGCTAGGATCGCCCCCCTGCGTGCCGCCGATCGCGAGGTTCAGCAAGACGTAGTGCGGCTGGCCGAACGGGTCGGGGCCCTCGGCCGGCTTGTCGGTCTTCGACAGGTCGATCTCATTGACGAGCGTCTCGTCGACGGAGAGGCGGATCCTCTCGGCGGTCCAGTCCATCCGCCAGACATGGAACTCGGAGGGCCACGTCGCGTCGCCGAAGTCGGCAAGCGGGCGACGGACGGCGTCCCACATGACGCGCCCTTGCCGATGGAGCCCGCGGCGGTCGATCGCCTTGGATGGAGCTAACCAACAGGCGTTCGCCAGGAGATCGCCTTGGTAGAACTCCATCAGGTCGACTTCTCCGCACGCCGGCCAGGGGCCGTGGTCGCCGAGAGTCCAGATGGCCGGCCAGAGGCCGGGTCGGGCGTCGATCCGCGCCCGCACTTCCATCACGCCGCGGAGCCACGAGTAGAGACCGTTCGACTTGAGGCAACTCGACGTGTACTCGGCGAACGGGCGGGACTTCTTCCAGTCGCGGCTTCCCGACTCATAACGGGGGTTCGCCACCCGCTCACGCCGCGCCGCGATGACAAGGAGCCCGTCGCGGCACACCGCGTTCTCGGGCTGGTACCACTGCGCCTCTTCGTTTCGTGAGAATCCGTGCTCGAAACGCCACTTCGCCGGATCGGGGGCGCCGTCGGCGTTGAACTCGTCGGCCCAGGAGAGCTTGTACCCCTCGGGCGGGGCTGCGTGAGTCACCGTCGCCAACATGGCGAACACCAACAGCGGCAGTCCGAGTCGATAGGTCGGCTTTTCCGGCAGCATGGGCGCCTCGAAACAAGTCGCGGAGGGCGAGCGGCAGCGCGCCTGGAAGCACGCTCTAAGCGGCGACCACCTCGAGCGCCTCGCCGCCGAGCCAGACGTACTCGACGTCCTCGTCGGAGTTGAGCATCGCGGCGAGCAACTCGTCGGGCCGTCCCTTCGCCTTTTTGGGCAGCGGGACACAGACGAGGTCGGCCATCGCCCCGGGACGGATCGCGCCGACATCCTCGAGGCCGAGCGCCTCGGCGCCGGCCAGGGTGCCCATCCGCAGGATCGTCTCGGCGGGGACGCCCGGGTGCCGGGCCGCCACCTCGCGCATCTCGCTCAACAGCGACAGGTCGGGGCTCGAGGCCCGGCTGTCGGTCCCTAAGCAGACGGGGACGCCCAGCTCGAGGGCCTGCGTCAGCGGGTAGGGGCTGTGCTTGAAGTGGGCGTGCGACCGAGGGCAGTAGCACAGCGACATCGCGCCGGCCTGCCGGGCCATCATCGCCAGCTCCGAGTAGTCGAGGTAGTTGCCGTGCACCACCAGCGACTTGGGCGCCCGCGTGAGCATCCGCAAGTAATCCAACGGCGCCGACCCGCGGCCGATGACCCAGGGGTCCCACATGCCGCGCTCTTCGAGGATCTTCTGGAACGGCCCGCGGCCTTCGGCGAGTAGCTGGAGTTCTTCCGGCGACTCGGCGAGGTGCATCGCGACAGGCATCTGCCGCGTCGCGGCGACCGACACCAACTCGCGAATCAGCTGCGGCGAGGCCGTGTAAGGGGCGTGAGGGCTGACGCCGATGCGGATCCGAGGGTTCGGCTTCGTGGCGTAACCATTGATGGTGGCGACGCCGTTGGCGTGCCCGTTCGACGCGTGCCCATTGGCCGCGTAGCCGTTGGCGTGCCCGTTGGCGCCATGGCCGTTCAGCGCGGCGGCGTGGCCGTTGCCGGCGGCGTCGCTCGGACGCGTGAGGGTAGAGAGCTCCTCGAGCCGGTTCTCGGCGGCGTTGAGCGCCGACTGGGCGCGGGCCTGCGAGAAGCCAATCGACTCCTGCAGGAGCACCAGCCGCGGGCTGTAGCCCGTCGTGCGGTAGGCCTCGGTCTCGGTGCGGCAGATCTCGGCGATCGTGGTGACGCCGTACCGGAGGCTCTCGTCCATGCCGTCGGCGATCGCCTTGCCGATCTTCTTGGCGTTGGGCCGCTTCTCGATGACCTGGCGGATCCAGTCGGGGAGGGCGATCCCGGTCCGACCGATGGGGCGGCGTTGGCCGCTAAACTCGAGGTGGCAGTGGGCGTTGACGAAGCCAGGCATCAAGGCGACGTCGCCAAGGTCCTCGACTTCAATGTCGGCGGGCGCCTGCCGACCAATACGTTGGATACGGTCCCCCTCCAGGACGACAATAGCGTCCTCGATTGGCGGGGCCGCCACCGGGCAGACGAGTCGAGCTCGAAAAGCCTGTCGTGTCATCGCATTCCTAAAGATCGACGGCTCGTGGGGGCCCTTGCTTGCCTACCCAACGCGCCGCTGTGTGTCGCCTGTCCCCACCGGCTGGTGGTTCTATCCCCACCGGCTGGTGGTTCGTCGCAGCGGGCCGAGTCTTGCCGAACGCAACGCGCGCTCCTTAAGACGGACGGATCCTAGGCGTCGGAGGTTCCGTCTCGACACCTACGCCGGCGCCGACAACGGCTCGGGGAGCGTTTCCGCCCAAGAGATGGCCTCAGGAGGCCGTTCCGAGCCGTGTCGCGACCTGCGGTTCACCGCGGCCGCGGCGGCCGAGGGCCCAAACGAGGGCGACCGCCACGACACCTCCCAGAATAGCAATTGGCGTCGCGTAGCCTAGCTGTCCGGCCGGCATTTCGACGAAAAGCACCCGGTCGAGCCCCCATTCGCCCGCGACGTTGCGGATTGACTCCGCGTTAAGGGCCGTTAGCAGCTGCAGCGAGTTGTACGCCGCGTGGAAAACCACACAGGGGAGGAGGGACCCCGTACGCAGGGCAATGACGCCCAAGAGGGCCCCAACGGGCGCCGCCGCCAGCGATTGCTGGAGCACCGTATGCGTCGCCCCGAAGAAAACGGCGGTCATCAGGACGCCGCCGGCGTCGCCTAACGACTTGCGCAAACCCGCGAGAATTACTCCGCGGAAAGCGATCTCCTCACAAACCGCCGGCAGCACGGCGAGGAGAAGCAGCACGACTCCGATTGGGGGGGCTTCGCCAATCAGCTGCGAGAAACCGCTCAGTTGGGCCTCAACGGCGTCGGAGAGCGGATACAGATCCTTGATCCACATCGCCATCCGCTGGCCAAGCGGGTGGAGGCAGAGGGCGGCCGCGGCGGCCAGCAGCACATCGCCGACCCGCGGCGCCTGTCGGAGCAGGAGCGTTTGTCGCCAGTCGCGGGTCAACAGCCACGCAACCGCCAGGGCGGGCGCCAGGATCGTCGTCAATTGCCCCACAACGACGACACCGGCAAAGTAACCGAAGCCCGATTGCCCCGCGATTGGCGCCGGCATCACCGACCGCATCAGCGTCTGCATCAGGAAGATGCCCGCCACGCACGCCATCGCGGCGCCGGCCGTCGGCGTCGCGCCGCGGCGGCGGACCATCGCGGCGACTTGCGCCTTGGGGCTGAACCGTTCGCTTTCGCGGAACAGCACCGACTCTTGATTGAACTGCGAGACGGCCCACCGCATCGCCAGCCAGCAGCAGATCGCCGTGACCGCGATCACGGGTCCGATATACAGCGCCGCCTGGGCGAGTTGCCCCTCAATGAGCGACCGCAGCAACAGCACGAGCCCCATCACGGGCACTAGGCTGTTGCCCAGGTTGAGCTGTACCCCCGGAGCCGTTGGCATCAGCATCAGCGGCGTCGCGGCGAGGAACAGGGGCATGAAGTAGTACTGCCCCTCCTTCGTGCTGCGGGCGTAGGCCGCACAGGCGAGGGACAGGGCGCTAAAGAGCGCCGACATCGGCAGCACCGCCACCACGAGCCAAGCCATCGCCGAAGCGGGCGGCGGGGCGATCGCCAAACCCATCCCCGCGACGCCCGCCAACTGACCCATCAGCACGTTGGCCGTCAGCGCGAGGCTCGCCAAGTTCAGCAGCGCGGTGAAAACGCTGAACGTCATCACCGTCAGCAGCTTGCCGCCGACGATCTCGCTGCGCCGGGCCGGGCTCGCCAGCAGCGTTTCGAGGGTGCCCCGTTCCTTCTCGCCCGCGCAGAGGTCGATCGCCGGGTAGAACGCGCCGGTCAGCGCCCACAGGAACACGATGAACGGCAAGAGCTTCGACCACAGCATCGCGTCGCGCGATTCTTTCGGCGCGACGTCGACTTGATCGAGCGCGAAGGGCTGGGTCGCCGCGATCGGCACGTTCCGCGCACGGAGGTTGCCGGCGACGACTTGGTCGCTCCAGCGGCGCAGCAGGCTGGCCACCCGCAGTCCGGCGACCTGCGACGCCTCGCGGCTGGAGTTGAAGCGTACGGCCGGCTGCGGCGGCGTCGCCGAAAGGGGATCGCCCCCTTCGGCGTCACGCGCCTGCTCGACCGCCTCGGCGAAGTCCGCCGGGAAACAGATCGCCGCGTCGATGGCGCCGTTGGCGACCGCCTGTTCGGCCGACGCGAGGCGTTCTTCTGGCAAGGCGTCCCGTTCCTCGATCACCAAGCGGTCGCGCTCCGCCGGGTCGTAAAACAGTTCCGGGGCGAAGTGGTCGCCGTCGATCAGGGGAGGCAAGCCCTCGACATCGCTCAGTTCCTCGGCGCCGTAGATGGCGACGCGGCCCGTCGTCTGCCGCATGAACTGCGCCAGCTGGAACAGGCTGGTCCCCAGCAGTGGGTACATCAGGACCGGCAGCACAGCGACCATGAACAGCGTCCGCCGATCGCGGAGCTGGTCGCGGATCTCACGCCGCCAGATCAGTAAGACGTTTCGCCAATTCATGCGGGGATGGGGGGATGTCGAACTTGTTGGTGATCGCGGGGTGGGTTCTGGCTGCCGATTGATGGGTAGTCGATTTGGAGGATGGGGTGATGGCGTTTCGTAACGAAGGGTCTCTTCGATAGATGGCGCCTAGTTCTGTGGGAGGCGTCTCCCGACGCCGATAACGCGCACCATGCCACACCGGCCAAGAGACCGTAATCGGGGTCTGGAGACCCCTCCCACAACAATCGATTGCCTCTACTTAATATCAATCTGTTTAGTACACCGACTCGTTCGGCCCCTCAGTAAATCTTTTCCCTTATCCCCCCACCTCCCCATCAACACCCTTCCTTTCGCACGCATCCTGCTCAGCGCGCATCCTGTTCAGCGTTCGATACGAGATGGAAGAACAGCTCTTCGAGGTCGTCCTCGCCGTGCCGCTGGCGGAGCTCGTCCATCGGGCCGGTATCAATGATACGGCCTCGGTACATCACGGCGATGCGGTCGCAGATACGCTGGACCTCGCTCATGATGTGGGTGGAGAAAACAATGCACTTGCCCTCGTCACGGAGTTCGGCCACCGCGTCGAGCGACGCCCGCGCCGCGAACGCGTCGAGGCCGTTGGTCGCTTCGTCGAAGACAATCACCGGCGGGTCGTGCACCAGCGCCCGGGCGATCGAGGTCTTTTGCTTCATACCGGTCGACATCTTCGCGCCGAGCGTGTCGCGGAGGTCGTCCATCCGCAGCTTGGTGAAGAGCCACTCCATCCGGTCACGGAGCTGCGCCGGCGCGAGGCCGTGCAGCCGGCCGAAGTACTCGACAAATTCCCAGGCCGTCATCCGGTCGTAAACGGCCGTATTGGCGGAGATAAAGCCGATCTGGTTGCGGACCAGTTCGGCCTGCTCGACGCAGTCGAAGCCGTTGACCAGAGCGGCGCCCGATGTCGGCTTGAGTAGCGTTGTGAGGATCCGCAGTGCCGTCGTCTTGCCGGCGCCGTTGGGGCCGAGCAGTCCGAAGACCTCCCCCGAGTGGGCGGTGAACGACAGCCGATCAACGGCAAGCACCTCGCCACGGGCGAGATCGTCATACGCCTTGGTGAGGTTGATGACCTCGACCATCGGCCGGCCGAGTGCCGGGGGCGTTGCCGGATCGGCGGCTTCGGCGGGGCCCGTCACGGGTGGCATAGGCGACGGGAGGCTTGGCGAGAGGACGGTGGTGCGGGTCGTGCCGGTTGCGACAGTCACGCATCGACCGGCGCCGCGGCGCCGTGTGACTGCTCTCGAAACCTAGCTCAC
This sequence comes from Botrimarina colliarenosi, assembly GCF_007859955.1. GTDB lineage: Bacteria > Planctomycetota > Planctomycetia > Pirellulales > Lacipirellulaceae > Botrimarina > Botrimarina colliarenosi. The sequence goes on along the minus strand of NZ_SJPR01000002.1, from coordinate 693,537 downwards.
CACAGGGAGCTTCGGCAGCCCCGACCCCGCGGCTTTGACCGCCCGCATCTCGTGCTCACGATCCACCAACTCGTAATGAACGTCCCGCTGACGCGGCTCGTAGCCGAGTTCGCTGATCGCGTTGCGGATATCCTCCAGCGTCAGGAAGTGGACCGTCCCCGCCTCGGCGACGACGTTCTCCTCGATCATCAAGCTCCCCATGTCGTTCGCGCCATACAGCAGGGCCATCTGGCCCACCTTGAGTCCCTGGGTGACCCAGCTCGATTGGATGTTCGCGATGTTGTCGAGGTAGAGCCGCGCCACGGCGTTGGTCTTTAGATACTCGTGGGCGCCGGCAGGGTGCAGGTGTTCGAGCTGGGTGTTCTCTCGTTGGAACGTCCAGCAGATGAACGCCGTGAAGCCGGCGTGGCCCCCGGCGAGCGACTCGTCTTGCAATTGACGGAGCCGCTCGAGGTGCTCGATCCGCTCTTCGAGCGTTTCGACATGGCCGAACATCATCGTCGCCGAGCTGCGGCCGCCGAGTTGGTGCCAGACTCGCATCACGTCGAGCCAGTCGTCGGTCAGCACCTTGCCACGGGTGATCTCCTTGCGGACCCGGTCGACAAGGATCTCGGCGCCGCCGCCGGGGAGGCTCCCCATGCCGGCCGCCTGCAAGCGCTGCAGCACGTCGCGGAGCGGCAGCTTATTGACTTTCGTGAAGTGGTGGATCTCGGGCGGGCTGAACGCGTGCAGGTTCACCTGCGGAAACGCCCGCTTGATCTCGCCGAGCATCTCCTCGTACCACTCGAGCTTGTACTCGGGGTGCAGGCCGCCCTGCAGCAGGATCTGCTCGCCCCCCAGCGCAACGGTCTCTTGCACCTTGGCGAGGATCTCGTCGATCGGCAGGACGTAGCCCTCCGACGACTTGGGACCGCGATAGAACGCGCAGAAGTCGCACACCGCGGTGCAGACGTTCGTGTAGTTGATGTTCCGGTCGATGTTGTAGGTGCGGTAGGGCTCGGGATGGAGCCGGCGCGTCACCTCGTCCGCGGCGCGACCGAGCGAAGCGAGGCTCGCCTCCTTCAGCAGGCGCAAGCCTTCGTCGGCGGTGAGGCGCTCGCCCCCCACGGTCTTGGCGAGGATTTCCTGGACGCTAATCGCGGCAATCATCGGACGGGAAGCGGGTTCTCAGGAGAGTTGGTTGTTGGCGCGTCGGGCAGGAGCCCCGCGTCGCGGCACTGCTCGCGGAACAACTCGAGGCCACGCCGTTCGCGGGGCCCCAGGGTGAACCGCAGGTTCTGGCGAAGGTAACGCTCGGCGTGCTCGACCGTAAGCCCGAGCGGCGGACCCTCGCGCCGGGCGATTTCGGCGAAGGCGACCAAGCCGTCGTCGCGTGAAGCTTCGAGCAGCGACGCCAACGCGGCGGCGTCGATCCCCGGCCGGGCGGCCCACACCGCGAAGACGAACGGCAACCCCGTGTCGCGGCGCCATTCCTCGGCCAGGTCCCATTCGGCGACGAACTGGCTCCGCAGCGCGGCGGGCGGCTCGTGCATCGCCCGGTCGCCAATCAGGAGCACGGCGTCGGCGTCGGTGTCGGCGAGCCCGCGGCCGATCGCCAAGCGGGTCCGCTGGGGGGCGACTCCAACACGCCGCGTCAGCAACAGCCGGCAGAGGGCCGCGCTCGTACGCGACCCTTCGTCGAGGGCGAGCGAACGGACCTCGGCGGGCCGCTTGCGGAAGTAAACCTTCACGCTGCTCACCGGGCCATCGGCCGCCACACACGCGTCGGAGACGATCCGCCACGTCGGCTCCGCCAGCGCCTCGAATGCCGGCACGAGCGCTGCATCGAGACGGCCCTCGGCCAACGAGTCGGCGAGCCGACTCGGGAGGTCTTTCAGCAGCCGCACCTCAGCGAGCGCCGGCTCGGTGGCGGCGAGCCGATCGGCGTGCTCCTCAAACCGATGGATGAGCGGTTTCGAGTTGAGATAGTTTACCGCCCCGACTCGCATAACGTTCGATTGGCTCATGGGCGGGGAAGGGGGGAGGGAACGGCGTCTGTTTGTCTAACCGCTTGCGACGGCCCCATCTTAACGCCGCCGGCTTGGCGACAGAACGGCGGGGGGGCGTCGCATTGACGCGGTGGCTGGCTAGCAAAACTCGAGGCGGTTGAACGCCTTGACGCCGCGGTAGAGCGGCACGACCGTCGCCACCACCCCCACCGCGACCGCAAGCCCGGCGCCGACAATGAGCCAGAAGTCGAGATAGTCCGGGTTGAGAAACTCGGTCGTCAGAGAACTCGACCCGGCGATCAGCTTGAAGTGGCACGGCAGCGCCGTGAGCGACACGACCACGATGATGTAGACCGCGCTAAGCACCAGATTCAGCGTGCCGCCAAAACCGGCCGCGATCTTCGAGGGGCTCGTCTCGCGGAAGTTGGGCATCGTCGCCCCGAGCCCCACCGCGAGCGCCGCCAAACCGACGCATAGCAGCACCGTGGTCAGCTGATGGATGCCGACCACCAGGGCAGGCACGCGGAGCATCAGGTCGCTCACAAGGATCAAAACCGCGCACGGCATCCAAGACCCCAAGGCGGCGAAGACGAACTTGCTCCAGACGATGGTCTCGCGGCTGACAGGCATCAGCCCGAGCACCCAAAAGCGGCGTCCCTCGAGGCTCAGCATCGGGTAGATGAACCGCGTCGTGAAGGTCGAGAGGATCAGCCCCACCACCGCCAGATTGAGGAAGCTGACGAGATTCACCCAGGTGGCGTGATTGATGTCGCCGGCCGTGACGGTGAACTGGTCTACGTTGAGGAAGTAGAGCCCCAGCAGGCCGAAGAAGATGAGGAATTGCGACCACTGCACGGGGTCCCGACGGAGCAGTCGCCAGTCCTTGAGCAGCAGCAGCCGCACCTGCGGCGGGAAGGGGGTCAGCAGCGCCGCCGCCACCCGGTCGACCCAAACCGCCCCCGCGCGGCGGGGCCGACGCGGGCGGCACTCCAGCTGGCTGAAGGCCGTACGGAAGCACCGCTTGGCGACTGCCGTCAGCACCAGCCGCCCCATCAGCGCGTTGGAGACCAGCAGGCCCAACGACAGCAGCGCCCGGATGACCGGCGTATGGCGCAGCGGCCCCGGCAGCCGGGGCCGCGGCTGGGCGGCGTCGATCAGCCCGTCGCTGAGCCACGAGCTCGGGAGCCACTCCTCACGCGTGAAGCTGAACTTGCGGATCGTGTCGGAGAAGAACTTCTGCTCGAAGATCTCTTCGCGTTCGATGCCGACCGTGTCCCAAATCGCCGCGCCGGCCGCGAACATCGAGAGGCCCGCGACGATAACGACCACCGTCATCCGCACGTGCGCCAGCTTGTAGATGAGGAGCAAGCAGCAGAGCGCTCCGATCACGCACGGGATGTAAACGAACGAAATAATCAGCGGAGCGATCAAGACGTAGTAGTGCCACGGCGCGTCGACCGAGATCCCGTAGGCGAGCGTCAGCGGGCTGGCGAGCAGGAAGAACCCCCAGCTGCTGAAGAGCGTCGCCTCCTGGAACTTGTGCAGGACGACGCGTTCCTCTCGCGCGGGCGTCGTCAGCAAATAACGCGTCTCGGCTGAGCTGAACAACCCGCCGTACAGGATGATGCCCGACGAAAAGATCAGCATCACGTTCAGCGATGCGAAGAAGAGGTGGAACACAAACTCGACGGTCTTCGCGTGGTAGAGCTCACCCGGTTGGGCGACGTGTTCTTTGAGGAAGTTGAACCCAACGAAGAACAACGCAAAGAGGCCGCACCAGAAGAAGAGGCTCAGCCCGATCACCAGCAGCGTCCGCAACCGCGCGGTCGCCATCAGTTGCCGCAGATGCGCGGCTGTTTCGGTCGTCCGCAGACGGCGGAACAACGCGGCCTCGTAGCGAGAGTCGCCTACAACCCTCGTGGCCTCCGCCGGTGTCGCGGTGCTCTCGGTCATGGGCTCTCGTCGGACGCGGTCGGGTGCGCGACGGCCTCTTCCTGGGCGACCTCGTCGACGGTCGCGCCGCCAACGGCGCCGCCGGAAATCGACAAGTAGACCGATTCCAGCGACTTGCCTTCGGCGTGGTACTCGTGCCGTAGCTCGTCGATCGTTCCGAGGAAGATCAGCTCGCCGCGCTGCATGACGCCGATGCGGTCGGCGATTTCTTCGGCCGCGGTCAGCGTGTGCGTCGACATGAAGATGCTCGTGCCCGATTGGGCCCGTTCGTGGAGCAGGTCCTTCACCAGTCGGATGCTGTGCGGGTCGAGCCCCACGAGCGGCTCATCGACCACCAGCACCGGGGGGTCGTGCAACAGCGCCGCGGCGAAGACCGTCCGTTGCTTCATGCCGTGCGAGTAGCTTTCGGAAAGTTCGTCGGCGAACCGCCCGAGTCCGAAGCGTTCGATCTCTCGGTCGATGGCGACCGTCGCGTCCTTGCGGGACAAGCCGTGCATCTCGGCGACAAAGTAGAGGAATTCCCGCCCCGAGAGTTTGTCGTAGAGGTAGGGCTCGTCGGGGACGTAGCCGATCCGGCTGGTCGCCTCGCGGACCTGGGTGACCACGTCGCGACCGTCAATGAGCACCCGGCCGGCCTCGGGGCGGAGCAGACCAACCATCATCTTGATGGTGGTGGTCTTCCCGGCGCCGTTGTGGCCCAGCAAGGCGAAGAGCTCGCCCGATTCGATCTGCAGGTCGAGGTGGCGCACCGCGAGCGTGTCGCCGTAGCTGCGAGAAACCCCTTCGAACTGAATCATCGCTGGGCCGGGCCGCTGTCAGTGGGGGACGCGGCGCGGAGCGTCGCTTCGTTGACCGTGGCGTATTTCTCTAGTTCGAGCAGCGACGCCAGTTCGTGCGATCGTTCGTCCGACTCGCGTAAGAAGGTGATGCTGCTGCCGAGGAAGTACGCCTCTTGCTTAAGGATGCGGCCATCGGCGGCGACATACAAGACCGCCCGCAAGCGGCCCTCGTCGGTGCTGCCCGTCATCTCGGACGAACGGTACTCGACGCACCAAGCATCGACCGTCACGCCGTTCTGCGTGAGACGCAGCGGCTCGGTCACTTCCGCGACGATCAATTCCATGGGCGCGCCGGGAGAGCCGAAGGGGCTGTAGACCTCCTGGGTCCAACGGCGCCCTTGGTAGAGTGGAAGCAGGCGGCCGCTCGGTGTGATGTCGCCCCCCATGACGCCGTTTCCGGGCCACTGGTGGTCGATGCGGTGGGTGTGGTCGCCGACGCGAATCGACAGGCGGAGCTGGCCTGCTTGGACCCTGCCTCGCAAGTCGATCGGGAAGTCCGATTTGTTGAGCTGTAGACGCGAGTGGAAGGAGGAGAGGGTGTCCATCGCGTCGTAGACGGTGGTGGTCCGCATCGACACCGTCATGCTGTGCAGCGATTGCAGAGCCGGGGTGAGCCAGACCGGGGCACCCTTCGGGGCTTCGATACGGTCCAGCTGCAGATAGCTATGGACTTCTTTCGCGCCCCCGTCTCCAGCGACGGCCTGGAGCACAGCGACCCCGCAGGGCTTATTCCCCATCTCGATACGCCAAGCGACCGGTTCGACCTGATTCGAACGGCGTGTCGCTGGGGCGTCCCCGCCAAAGAAGGGGGGGAGAATCCTGTCGGTAACGAGCCAAGTCATCGCCGCGAGCCAGCCGACGAATACCGCTCCCGTGTAGAGCCGATTGCCCATCACCAGCGCTATGACCTCGCTAAAAGTCGGACGCACGCACCCCGCCGCCCTGTGCCGAGAGGGACCGCGTCCACCAGCCCCCCTTATAGACGGTTCAGGGGAGGCGGGTTCCGCTGACTGGCTGCGAAGTCGCAAGAATTGAGGGAACCTTGGGACGACTTCCTCAATCCTACCGCTAGTCCCGCCGTGTTGCGAACCCAACCCCCCCTGACAGGGGATTTTTGCAACGGGTTGCGGGAACTACCCCGCCCAGTGGGGGGGCTTCGGTTGGACGATCCAGCCGTGGTCGAGTATCCTAGCGGCCTCAGGCTTGTCCCGATTTTCCCGAGTTCATGGAGGCGCCCACAATGCCAAGCTCGGTGTTCTACGTACAGCCTTGCCCCGCTTGCGGTCGGAATCTGCAGGTGCGTGTCGATTACCTAGGCAAGGGGATCGCGTGTCAGCATTGCAACGCGAGTTTTGTCGCCCAGCAGGCGACCCGCCAGCCGTTACCCTCGGAGTCGGGTCTGGCGTTGCTCGACCGGGCCGACGAACTACTCCGCGCGCTGGAGAAACGCCGCCTGGAAAAGGCCGCCGCATCGCAGGTGACGACTTAGCTGGGCGAAGGTCTCTTTCTTTCTCTTAAACGCGGTGACTCCGTCGGCTCACCGTGGCGGTTGGCGACGTAGTGCCTTGTCAAAACTGGATTCTAGGATGAGCCGATTGGGCGCTAGCCCCGGTTGAATCACCAAGACCGGTTGAATCACCAAGAACCGTGGCTAGCGCCAAAACGGCTCATGGCGCCAACCCCTCTTTTCTAGCTTTGACAAGGCACTAGTCGTTCTTCGAGACGGTCGCCGACAGGTCTTCGAAGTAGTTGGGATAGGTCTTCGCGGTGCAACCGGGATTCGCGATGCGGACCCCCGGTTGCCGCAGACCGACGAGCGCGAGACTCATCGCCATGCGATGGTCGTCGTAGGTTTCGACCAACGCCGGGCGTAATTCGCCGGGCGTGATCACCAGCCCGTCGGGCTTCTCTTCGACGCTCGCCCCGAGGCGGCGTAGTTCGGTCGCTAGGTCGGCGATCCGGTCGGTCTCTTTATGGCGATTGTGGGCGACGCCCGAGACTTCGGTCGGCCCGTCGGCGAACAGGGCGACCGCGGCGAGGGTCTGCACCGTGTCGCTGATGGCGTTCATGTCGAGCTTCGCGCCGCGGAGCTTCTCGCCCGGCGCGGGGCCAACGACCTTTATGCCGTCGGTGAGGTGCTCGACGCGGCAGCCCATCTTCTCGAGGCAATCGACGAACGCCACGTCGCCTTGCAGCGCATTGCGAGTGAGACCTTCGACAGTGACTTCGCCGCCGCAGATCGCCGCAGCTGCCCAGAAATAGCTCGCCGCTGAGGCGTCGGGCTCGATGGCGTAGTCGAGCGGCTGATAGCAGCCGGCCGGAGCCAACTCGAATCGGGAAAGGTCCGCCGGCGCAGTGACCTCGACGCCGAACGCCCGCATCACCTCGAGCGTCATCCGCACGTAGGGCTGGCTGACGAGCTCGCCATCGACACGGAGCGTCACCGGCGACGCGGCGCAGGGGCACGCCATCAGCAGCGCGCTGAGGAACTGGCTTGAGATATCGCCGCGCACCGACGCCTCGCCGCCCGGCAGGCCGTTGGCGTGCACCGACACGGGGGGGCAGCCGCCGGGGGACTCGCAGCGGACGGTCGCCCCCAACGAGTTGAGGGCGTCGGCGAGGTCTTGCAGCGGCCGCTCGCGCATCCGCGCGACGCCATCGAGCCGGAACGCGCCGTGCCCGAGCGTCGCCAGCGCGGTGAGAAACCGCACCGTCGTGCCGCTATTGCCGATGAACAGCTCGGCCTCAATGGCGGGCACCTGACCGCCGGCGCCGGCGACACGGAGCGTTGTCCCGTTGTCCAGAACGTCGATCGGGATCCCGAGTCGGCTCAGCCCCTCGATCATCACGTGGGTGTCGTCGCTCACCAGCGCCCCGGTCAGCGTCGATTCGCCGTCGGCGAGCGCGGCGCAAACGAGCGCCCGGTTAGTGAGGCTCTTCGATCCGGGCGGCCGCACGCGCGCCGCCAGGGGACCGCCGACGGGCTGGATCTCAATAAAGTCGGACGGGCTCATCGATGCAGCGGGGGGACGATAGGAACGCGATTACTTCTGTAACGAGTCGCCAGCGGCTTGTTGCGAAGGGCCGGCAGCGGCTGGGTGCAGCGGGCTGTCGGCGACTCGGCCGGCGGCGCCAATCTTCCACAGATGGGCGTGACTACGGAAGTAGACGGCGGCCTCCGACACCGCGGGCGAGCCGAGGATGTCTTCTTCGAAGTCGGCTTTCGAGACTTGGTCGCCGTTGCCCAGCGCGACCACGGTCGCGTCTCCTTTACTATTGACGCAGTAGATCATGTCGCCCGCGACGACCGGCGTTGCCCAGAATTGCCCGCCGAGCCGTCGGCGCCAGACGAGGTCGCCCGACTCGAGGTCGCCGCAAGCGAGCACGCCGCCGCGGTTGATCACCAAAACGCGGTCGCCAATCACCACCGGACTGGGCGAGCCCGGCTGCAGGTTGCCGGCGACCAGCTGCGGTTGCTCGAACGGCGCGGCGTAGACGCTCAAACCCCCCGCCGCCAGCAGCAAGCGATCGTCCGAGCCGGGGGACGGGGATTGGAACCCTCGGCACTCCGCGTCGATGCGGGCGAGTTGTTTGCCCGAGTTGGCGTGGTGGAGCGACGCCCCCTTGCTGTCTTGGAGCCAGACGGCGGGCTCACCGTCGGCGGTCGTCCAGGGCAGGGGGGAGGACCAGTTCGCCTCCCGCGGCCGATCGACTTGCCAGAGTGTCGCCCCGGTAGTGCGGTCCATCGCGATGGCGAACGATTCGTTCTGGCATTCGCACTGCACGATCACGGCGTCGCCCGACACGGCCGGCGACGAGGCCATCCCCGTGTCGTTGCCGACCCCCGGGTGGTCGAGCGTCAGCCCCCGGACCCATTGCACCGCGCCGTCGAGTCCGATGGCCAGCAGGTCGTTAGAGCTGTAGAACGCGAAAACGCGCTCGCCGTCGCTCGCCGGTGTGGGGGCGGCGACGGCGCTGGTTTCGTGGCACTGCGAGCGCCCGGTGGCCCACGCCTGGCGGGACCAGAGACGCCGCCCCGTCGCATCGTCAAAGGCGACCACGTGCAACCGTTCACGCCGCGGGCCGTCCGACGCCGTGATGACGACGCGGCCGTCAACGACGATCGGCCCGGAAACGCCCCTCCCGGGGAGGTCGGCGGTCCAGGCGACGTTCTCGCCCTGCTGGACAGACCACTGCGTAGGAGGCGCCGCGTCGGGCGCGTACGACGACCCATCGCCGCGGAAAGACTTCCACTCGGACGCAGCGCAGCTCGCGCCGGCGAGGAGCAGCAGCATGGGCTTCATGGCTTGCATAGCGATCGTTCCATGAGAATGAGCACCGCAGTGGCGTTAGCAACGCCGGCTAGTTCGAATTGGCGCCCGGGTGACTGGTGACGCCCTCGAGCGGCTCGGCGTCCGGGCCGGTGAGGCGGAGCTGGATCGGCCAGGCCTCGGCCCACGAATCGGTCTGTTCGTTCTGGCACGCCTTCACCAGCAGCTGGTTCACGCCCCGGCGGAGCTTCGCCTGAGCGACGTACTGATCGAACGGGGCGCCCGAGTGGTAGGTCTCGTGCTCGGCGACCAAGTCGCCGTTGACCCAGACCTTCGTTGCGACGATCGACGAATAACGGATCTCAACGTCACGTTCAGTGTCCGATTCGACCGTCGCCCACAGGTAGCCAACGGCGCCTTTGTGACGGCCGAGCGCGTCGTTGAGATCGACTTCGCCCAGTCGATCGGCCGACTCGGCTGTCTTCCAACCAAAGGGGCCGGCGGGGCCATCGGCCGAGTGGCCGCTGTACTCCGCGGCCGCGTCGAGCGACGCCTCGGGGGGATACGGCTGGTCGAACCCGGCGCCGCCCCGGTTATCAAACGGTCCGGCCACGCTCCAATCCGTGACGAAGCCGAGTTCGTCGACGAGCTTCACCTTCTCGCCGAGCGACTCGAGCCCCCGCTCGGCCGCCTCGATCTGGTCGAGCGTGCGGGCCGACTGGAGGGCGGTGCGGTAGAGCGGCGCGCGGTCCGCCTCGGGGGCCGCGTCGGCCTGGGCGAGGGTCTTGGCCACCGCGTCGTAGCGGATCTCGCTGCTCGGATCGTCACGCAGCGCGTCGAGCATGGAGTCGGCCAGCGCGGGGTCGGCGCGGCGGATCAATTCGTAAGCGACCCGGCGCGCTCGCGGGGCGTTGGAGGTCTCGGCGACGAATTCTCGCAGCGCCCCCATCGGCAGAGCCGTCGGCCCGGCCCGGTCGGCGATGGCGTCAACCGCCGTGCGGAGCCAGTTCTCGGCGAGCGGCGAGGCGTCCTTCATTGCTCGCAAGACCGTTGGCAACTGAGCTGGCGGCGTGGCGGCGACCGTCTCCCAGGCTGCCCGACGCGCGGCGGTCGAACCCTCGCCAACGCGGGCCGCATGGAGGGCCGCAATCGCCTTCTCCAGATTGTCGTCGGAAGTCTCGGCCGGCGCCGCGTCGGCGGCCGCTTTGGCGTCGGGCTGCGGGGTCAGTATCAATCGCACGGGCGTTCCGCGCGGTGGGATCCGTTCGGTAAAGGGCTCGAACCAGAGCTCGCCATTGGCGGCCGAGCTGGGGGCGGGGACGTCGAGCATCGCGGCGCCGAAGTTCGAGACGCAGATAAAGTCCCCCGCGTCGGCCAAGTAGACCTGCTTCCCCGAGTCGGGATCGGTCCAGAAACCGCTGCCGGCGAAGACCCATGGCAGGTCCATCGCCCGGCCCGTGTTGGCGTCGCGGACCCAGTCCTGCGCCTTGGCGGTTTGCTGCTTGCCGTCCTTGGTCCACTGGACCTGGACCTCAATGACCGTGCCGGTGGGGGGCTGGTACTTGGGGTCGAAACGCACGGGACTCCCTTCCTCGGCGCCGACGGCCAGCAAAGCCGTGTGCACCAGGTACGCCGGCGCGTCGACCGCCACGACCGATTCGTGTTCCTTCGTTCCTTTCGGGCAAGCGAACATCTCGAGGACCCCCTCGCGGAGGACGACGTGGCCATCGACGTAGACCCGGCTCTTGGCCGGATCGACCCAGACTGGTTGCTGCGGGTCGAGCTGGCGGGCCCCCTCGGGCGGCGGCAGGAGTTCGACAGCGTTCTCCGCCCGCAGCGACCCGGCGCCGAGTCCCATCGCCAGACCGAGCGCCGTCACCACGAGACGACCCGCCGATTGAAGACCCGCCGATTGAAGACCCGCCGATTGAAGACTAGGAGCCTGGCGCTTAGCGGGATAAACTCCAGCGCCGGTGTTGGCGCCGGTGTAGCTGACTGCGATGCCGCTCATGAATTCGCTCCGCGTGGGTTCGTCGCCTCCGACCGACCCGCATCCTAACGCCACTCCTTGAAGGATCGCTACGGTGTCGACGGCCCCTCCCTCCCGAACTTCCGCCACGAAGGCGCCTGCTTTGAACGCCATCGGCGCCCTAACCCAGCTCGACGCCCGGCAGCTGTGGCGTTCCGAGGCGCCCGCCTCGGTCCGCGAGGCGTGGAAACGAAACGACCATGCCGCGGCGTGGAAGGCGTGGTCTGAGCACCTCGCCAAGCGCAAGAGCCATGCGACGCCGTATCCGCTGGCGGCGGGCAAGAAGGCCCCCGCCCTGGCGTGGGGGCTGACCGCCGGGTCGGCCGAGGCGTTCGCGGATTGGCTCGCCGAAGCCCCCCTCGCCAAGGGGCAAGCCGCCGTCGCCGCCTCGCACCGCTGGCTCACCGACGCCGTCCAGCGCGAGCCCGACTTGGTGTTCGCCCTCGAGTGCGTCGCCTGGGCGACCGCCGCGGCCGACCTCGCGACGAAGCTCGGCGCCGACGCCTGGTGGTCGCTCGTCGAGACGCTGTTCCGCGTCGCCCAGGAAGCGGCCTCGGCCGCCGCGCCCGATGCCGACGCCGATCCGAACGACGCCGAAGCGGTAGTCGTCGACCAGCTCCTTGCCGGCGAACTGCCGCTCTTGCTCAGCCGACTCCTCCCGGAGTTGCGGCCGCTGCACGAACTGGCGGCCCCGGCGAAGACGGCGCTCAGTGGCGGCTTGGAGCGCCTGACCGACGGCGAGGGGCTGTTGACCTCGTCGCTGTGGATCGATGCCTCGCTGCACGCCGCCTCGCTGCTGACCGCCTGTTGGACCCGCTGCCGCGGTTTGGGCGACAGCAAGCCGTGGAACAGCGACGCCCAGGGGCATTACGAATGGCTTGTGCGGCAGACGCTGCGGCTCGCCGACCGCCACGGCCGCCTCGCCTTCGCCCCCGCCGGCCTCGCGGGCGCCGACCCGATGATCCGCGAAGCACTCCGTATCGGTGGCGACGCCTGCGACGAGGCCGCCGCAGGCGCAAGGCTCAAGGGCTACCGGGCCGACGACTCGTTCGAGGCGCCGGAGACGTCGAACCACTCGGAATGGTCCGAAATGGGGGTCCTTGCGACCGGGTGGCGTGACAAGGCGCCGCGGATCGTGGTCGCCCACCCCTCCGACTCAATGCGCGTCGAGGTGCACGCCGGGAAGCAAACGCTGCTCTCGGGCGACTGGCCCGTCGAGGCGTCGATTAACGGGACCCTGGTCCGATCGACCGACGACTGGGACTGCCAGTGCTGGCACAGTGACGAGGACGGCGACTATCTGGAGCTCGCCCTGCCGCTGGCCGGCGGCGCCCGGCTCGAGCGGCAATTCTTCCTGTCGCGGAAGGACGGCGTCGGTTTTCTGGCCGAGACGCTCTTCTCGGCGAAGCCCGACGGCGCGCGGCTCGAACTAACGACCCGGCTGCCGCTGGGGGCGGGAATCGCCCTCTGCCCGGAGAAAGAGACCCGCGAAGCGATCCTCACCGCCGGGGATGACACGGTGGCCGGCGTCGTGCCCCTGGCGCTGGCCGAGTGGCGTGACGACCCGCGGGGGGGCGAGTTATCCGCCGTCGAGGGGGGGCTGCTGCACACCCGCCAACGGCAGGGGCGGAATATTGCGTCCTACCTGTGGTTCGACTTCTCGGCTTCGCGGTTTGAGAAACAGCGGACCTGGCGGCAACTCACCGTCGCCGAGTCTCTTAAGACGGTGTCGCCCGACGTCGCGATTGGCTACCGGGTCCAAGCCGCCAAACAGCAGTGGTTCATCTACCGGTCGCTCGAGCAGCTCGGCAACCGGACGCTCATGGGCCAAAACCTGTCGTCGGAGATGTTCGTCGGCAAGTACAACGCCCCCGACGGGACGGTCGACGAGTACTTCGAAATCGAGGGGCCGGAAGCGTAGCCGCTTTGATGCAAACATGACCGGCGATATCGACGCTGTCGTCCGATCCAACCTTGCGCGCGTCCAGGAGCGGATCGCCACGGCCTGCGCGGCGGCGGGGCGGCCGGCGGACGAAGTCACCCTGGTGGGCGTCAGCAAGTACGTCGCCGCCGCCGAAACAGCGGCCCTCGTCGCAGCGGGCTGCGCGACCCTCGGCGAAGCGCGGCCGCAACAGCTGTGGGCCAAGGCCGAGGCGCCCGAGTTGGCGGACCTGCCAATCGCTTGGCGGCTGATCGGGCATCTCCAACGCAACAAAGTCGAGCGCACCGTGGCGACGGTTGCGTCCATCGACAGCGTCGATTCACTGCGGCTGCTGGCGTCGATCGACAAAGCGGCCGCCGCGTGCGGCAAGACGCAGGCGGTGCTCCTGGAAGTCAACGAGTCGGGCGACGCCGAGAAGCACGGCTTCGCTCCAACGGACCTCCCTGCAGTGCTGGCGGAACTCTCGGGCTACCCGCACGTCCAAGTCACGGGCCTGATGACGATGGCCGCCCGCTCGGGCGACGAAGACACGGCCCGCCGCAACTTCGCCGCCCTGCGTGAGCTCCGCGACCGCGTCGCCACGCCCGACCTGCCGCTCACCGAGCTTTCAATGGGTATGTCGGGGGACTTTGAGGAGGCGATCCTCGAAGGCTCGACGATGGTTCGCGTCGGTTCGGCCCTCTGGGAGGGATTTTTGTGAACCACTAAGGAACCAAGTAGCGAAGAAAGACCCGGCCGTTCTGAAGTTTCCGCTGTCCTGCACGACCTTTGTTCCTTCGTTCCTTTGTGGTTAACTCTTCAACCATGGTCGAAATCAAACGCAACCCGACCCGCCCCGTCCGCATCGGTTCGGTCACCATCGGTGACGGCGCCCCGATCGCGGTGCAGAGCATGACGGCAACCAGCACCCAAGACATCGACGCCACGGTGGCGCTGGTGAATCTGATGGCCGCCGGAGGCCCGGGCGTTGGCGCCGATGTGGTGCGGATCGCGGTCGATAGCAAGGCCGACGCCGCTGCGCTCGCCGAGATCCGTCAGCAGACCACCGCGAACCTATCGGTCGACTTGCAAGAGAACTACCGCCTGGCGGAACTCGTGGCGCCGCATGTCGATAAGCTCCGCTACAACCCGGGGCACCTCTACCACCACGAGCGCGACAAGCCGTGGCAAGAGAAGGTCGCCTACTTGGTCGGCGTAGCGCGTGACAACGACTGCGCGATGCGGGTTGGCGTCAACTGCGGCAGCGTCGACCCGGCCAAGAAGGCGAAGTACGACGCGTCCGACAGCATTGGCCCGATGCTCGAATCGGCGCTCGATCACTGCGCGTACCTCGACGAGATCGGCTTCACACGCTACTGCGTGTCGCTGAAGGACTCCGATCCGAAGCTAGTGATCGAGGTCAACACGCGCTTCGCCGCCGAGCGTCCCGACGTGCCGCTTCACTTGGGCGTCACCGAGGCGGGCATCCCGCCCGAGGGGGTGATCAAGACCCGCATCGCTTTCGAACAGCTGATCTCCAAGGGCATTGGCGACACGCTCCGCGTTTCGCTAACGGTCCCGAACTCGCGGAAGTTCGAGGAGATCGAAGCGGGCCGATCGATCGTCGCCGACATCCAGGCGGGCCGCGTCCGCAGCGTTGTCGATTACGGCCTGCCGACGATGAACATCATCAGCTGCCCGAGCTGTAGCCGGGTCGAGAACGAGGCGTTCGTCGACCTAGCGGAAAAGGTCAAGGAGATGACCCGTTACGCCAAGGATCACGCCATCACAATCGCCGTGATGGGGTGTCGGGTGAACGGCCCGGGCGAGACCGACGACGCCGACCTCGGCCTCTGGTGCGGCCCGAGCTTCGTGAACCTGAAGAAGGGCGAGGAGGAACTCGGCCGATTCGGCTACGACGAGATTCTGCCGCGGCTGAAGAGCGAGCTCGACGCGCTAATCGCGACGCCTCTCTAAGGGGGCCAGGTGGGCCGCCTCGTTTTCAGCCAATAACTCCGCCGGTCGGCGCTGGCGAGTAGGATTGGGGCGAAAGTTCACGCTTTTCCCTTTTCTCTCAGCATGCCATGCGACGACTTGCCCCGCTTCTCGTAGCGACTTGGTCCTGTGCGGCGGCGTTTTGTGCGGCGATGTTTTGCGCGGCGATTTCGTCCGCCGAGCCGACTTACTACGACCCAACCGATCAGGCGGCGTTCGACGCTCTCTTCGCCAACCGGCAGGCGGCTCTCTGGTCGAACGACAGCGAGGATCCGGTCGTTCAGATCGCCGCTCCGGACGCGACGCTAACGCAGGTTGATCCTGTCGCGCCGAGCCTGCTCGATTCGGACGTTGGGTTTGTCTGGCGAGCTGACGCAGCCAACCCAACGCTTGGTGTGCTTGAGATCGAGTTTGCTCGGCCGGTGGTCGCGGCCGGGTTCTCGTACAACTGGATCCCCGGCGCCGACCTCACGATGAGCCCAGGACTGCTAGGGTTTCAAGACGGCGGTTCGATCGTCTTCCTCGACACGTTTGGCGAAGGGGACCGCCCGTTCAAGTCGGGTTGGATTGGGGTGGCCGACCCGATGCAGCCGTTCCAATCGGTCCAGCTTCGTGTCGCTCGGTTGGCGGGCGATTACGCCTTTTACTTCTTTGACACGGCGGCGCGTGGAGCTTTGGAGTTCGTCCCAGCGCCAGCTCTTTCGGGCGACTACGACAGCGATGGCGACGTCGATTCAGCCGACTACGTGGTCTGGCGGTCACGCTACGGAGAGGCCTCGGCGCCCGCCGCCGGCGCCGATGGAAACGCCGATGGCTTGGTGAACGCCGCCGACTACACCGTGTGGCGTGACGCGCTTGCCGAGGCGCCAAACACCGCCTCGGTTCCGGAGCCGGCCGCTCTCGTCACCGCGCTTCCGCTCTTGCTGGCGGGCCTGCGTCGCCGCTGACGCGACCCGACTACGATTTCCGGCGAACGCGCCAGGCGCCGCCAAACACCATCGCCGTCGCGGCGAGCAACACACCGCACGGTTCGGGAACGCCCGTCGAAACGCCCGTGGCCACGGCGCCGTAGTTGACGGCCCAGGCGGTGTAGTCGGCCTCTGTGTAGGTCGTCCCCACGCCGTCTCGCCAGACGGTGTAGTCGGCGGCGTCGACGAGGCCGTCGCTGTTGAAGTCGGCGGCGAGCGCGGCGGCGTAGTCGCTGAGAGTCACCATCGTGTCGGTGATCGTCGCGAAGAACGTGCCGCCTCCCGCGACGCCGACCCGCCCACCCGACAGGTTGTCGAACACGCCCGTGATCGTGTCGGCGACGAGGACGACGAATGACTCGGCGGCGGCGGGCGTGAAGCCGTCGAGCGCGACTAGCAGGTCACCACCGAGCGTCGCCTGCCCCGTGACGGCCACGGCGTCGGCGCCTTCGGTCGGCGAGATCGAGATCGCCAGCGCGCCGCTTTGCAGCGTGAGGTCGCCGTCAACAATCAGTTGATTGGTCAAGTCGCCCGGCGCCACCGTACCGCCCTCGACGAGGAGATCGAAGCTCACCCCGTCGGCGTGCAGCTCGCCCCCTGTGAATGCGAAGGCGCCCTGCGCCGACTTCATCAGCATCGGCGTGTAGAGGGTTCCGCCTTCCAGCGCGAGCGTGGCCGACGCGGCGCCGGCGCCGCCGATGAGGACCGCCTCATGGGCCCTGAGCCATCCGTCGCTGACGGTCAGGCCCGCGGTGCTGCCGGCTTCCGCCGCGATCGTCAGATAGCCGGCGTGCTGGCCGACGGCGTCGACGACGGCACTGCCTTGGAGGTAGGTGTCGTCGTAGCGGGAGGGCTGCCAGTTCGAGTAGGTCGTCTGTGTCCCCTTGCCTTGGATCGCCAGATCGATGCCGCTGACGCGCCAGTTCTGGATTTGGGCGTAACGGTTGTTCGAGGCCCCGTCGAACACCACCGGCGCGGGCGCCGGCCAGGCGGCGACTTCGTTCAGGTACTCTTCCAGGTTTGTGTAGCCGTCCTGGTCGAAGTCACCGTTGTTGTCGGCGGCGTTCGGGTCGAGACCGTGCTCAAGCTCCCAGTAGGTCGGCATGCCGTCACCCGGAGCGGCGCCGGGGCCGTTGTCCTCGGTGTCCCAGTCGGCTGCACGGTTGAACGGCGCGGCGCCGGTCGAAGTGTCGGCGCGGTACGAGAGCATCTGGCGCCACTCGACCCCTTCGTTCGGGTCGTTATTGAACGGGTCGTCGGCCCAGGCGATGATCTTGCCCGTGCCGGTGCGGACCTCGTTGATCAGCCGCTCGTCGACCGCGTCGCGGTTCCACCAGTTCGATCCGACGTAGTCGAGCGTGTTGTTGTACGCTTGGGTCGCCGTGAGGGTCACGCCGAGGTTGACGTCATACGCCTGTGATTCCACGGCGCTAGAGTAGCTGGCCGTGCTGGTGTCGAGGGCGTCGCCGTCTTTATTGGTGTCCTTGAGATTGCCGGTGGCGAAGATGCGGTTGGTCGAGTTGCCGCCGCCGATGCCGGTTCCGCCCGAGCGGTTGGTGATGGCGGTGCTGGTCCCACCGACGGGGTCCTCACCACCCGGCCCAGCCAAATAGAAGTTACCGATGAAGTTGTTAAAGCTCCGCTGCCCTGAGGCGGATTGCGTCGCGCTGCCCAGCCAATTGTAGAAGACGTTGTTGCGGAAGTCGTTGTAAGGGCCGGTGCCGACCTCGCTGCCGATCCGCGGCATGCGGCCCTTCTGGTGGGCGTAGAGATTATTTAGCACGCTGATCTCCGCGCCCGAACCCGCTTGCAGCAATGAGCCGAGCGCGTGGCCCGTGTACCTTAAGCCAGACGCCTCGGCGTCGGCCTGTGGGTAGTTCTGGCCTTGGGCGATGGTTGTGTACTGGATCGTGATGTTGTCGGCTAACTCATTGGCGGAGATCGTTTCGTCGGTTGCGTAGAGCGTCGTTACGTGATCGATCATTTGGTTCGTCCCCGAGATGTCGAGCGCGTCGTACGTGTAAGAATCGGGGAAGTTACCGGGGGTTGGCTCGATTCCTTCATCGGGCTTGGCGAAGTTCCGCAGGCCGTAGCCCGGCGCGATCGTCACGTTGCGGAGCACGGTGTTAGAGCCGTTCGCCTTGACGACGCCCCCCATGATGTAAACAGGGCCCGGGGCCGATTGACCCGCGATGGTGACGTTGCTGCCGAGATTGAGTCGCGACTGGGTGTCCCAGCCGTTGTCGTGGCCGCGGTCGGCGCCGTAGCGGCCGAGCCAGAACGTGCCCGCCACGTCGAAGACGATCGTCCGCGGCTGGCCGCCGAAGTTGCCGTCGGTTAGTCCGTAACGGAGGGTCCCCTCAACGGCGTCGCTGTAGTTCTGGTCGAGCTTCGTGACGTGGTAGACCAAGCCGCCGCGCCCCCCGGTGGCGCCGGCCGCCGCGCCGTCGGCGCCGGGGAAGGCCGGCAGCGGCTGCGCCGACGTCGTCGCGACGCTCAACAACGAGAAAGCCGCGGCCGCGAGCGCCGCGGCGCGGGTCATCGGGAGAAGAGATCGCATTAAGGGCGTTTCCGTCAGAGAAGCCTCCTACGCGACCCGTGCCGCGCGTTTCGTTCCGGCATCCATCTTGGACGCTCCGCCCCAAGGTGTCGACGAGCTAGTGGCGACAAGGCCCGGTTTGCGAAGAATCGGCGATCGATTGCGGTTTTTCGGCGTCGCTGAAGACCCGCAAGCCGCGCGCGGCCGTCGCCTTCATCGCCGCTTCTTCTTGCCGGTTCCGACGGCTCGACAGACCCGCTGGGCGTAGCCTCGGTCAAGCCGCACCAGCCGCACCGAGCGGAGGTCGAGCGTGCGGCCGTCGCCCTTCGGCGGCTTGACGTAGACAAACGGCAGGCAGGCGGCGACGACCCGCAGCGGCGCCTCGGTCTCGCGCGGCCTCAGCCGGATGCGGATCAACTCGTCGCGGCTCGTGAGCGAGTGGTCGCAGAGCCACGCGAACGCCGGGTACTCGTACTCCTCGCTCAGCACCGCGACGTAGTCGCCACGGCGCACGTCCTCCGGCGCTAGCGGCTTGGCGAGCGTGGCGTTGTCGGTGGTGGGGGACTTGGTCTTCACGGTCAATTCGTGACCGCGGCGCCGGGAGAGAGGTTCGCGCCTTGGCGCCTACTTCGAGCGCGTGATGGCGTCTTCGAGGAAGTAGTTGATGTCCTCGGCGTCCTCGGCGTGGAGGATGTCGTAGGCGTGCGCCGCGCTGCGGGCGTGGTAGAGCTGTTCGCGGAGGTTCACGTCGCGCGTAATCGCCCGGGCGAAGGCGGCGAGCACCTCGAGGTGCCGTTTGCGGTCGGCGGTTGGGGTCGCCAGCAACAGGATGGCGTGAACCGGCCGGCCGTCGGGGGCGCCGAGGTCGATCCCCTTGGTGCTGACGCCCAGCACGCCGGTGATTTCATCCCCCTCGTCGATGATGGCGTGGGGGATCATCAGTCCCTCGCCTAGCACCGTGCTCGAGAGCGATTCTCGTTCGAGGACCTTCTCGATGAATTCTTCCAAAGGGATCGAAGGATGGTCGTTGCTGGTGTAAAGCTGGGCCGCCAACGTGCGGACCACCTCCTCTTTGGTCGAGCCAGAGATACCGACCGTGATGTGGTTCTCGTCCAAGAAGTCGAGCAGCCGCGGCGCCGCCATACCGACCTCGCCGACATGCGACAGGGCCAGCCGCAGCCCGCTGGGGCCGAGCAGCTGGTTGATCACCAGCGCCGCGAGGCCGACGGTGGTGACCGTCTCGGCCACGTCCGCCAGCCGCGGGTCGGACTGGACCATCAGCAGCAGGCCAACCGCGACGCCGCCGTGGGGGATGAGGGCCATGCCGAGGTAGTTTCGGATGCGGTCGGGAGCTTGGGCGATCGACATCGCTGTGTAGGCGCCGGCGTACTTGCCGGCGAACCGCGCGACGAAGTACAAGCCCACCAAGCCGGCGACCCGCGTGACGATCGACACGTCGAGGTTCATCCCGGCGAGCGTGTAGAACGCGGCGAACAGCACCGCGCCGATCGAGTGCAGGTAAGCCTGTGTCGAACTGACGGTGTCGTGTCGGACGTTCGACACGATGATTCCGGCAAAGGTGCAGGCGAGGATGCCGGACCCGCCGAAGCCCGACGCGCCGCCCCAGGCGCCAAGAATGACGGCGACCATCGTGGGTCCCAAGAACGCGGGGCTGATCACGGTCCTCGTGAGCCCCATCGCGGCAAAGGCGCTCACGGCGCCAACTCCGACGGCGATGGCAAACTCGCGGGCGACGGTCACCAGAGCGGCGGGCGACGCTTCGAGCCACGACACGCCCTCGCCTGCGCCCTCGGCGAGGAAATCGGCCGCGAAGACAAACGTCCCGACCGCCACCATGTCGATCAGGGCGATCGCTCCGAGCAACGTCCGCGTCAGGATGCCGCGGGCCCGCGCCTCCTGGATCACGAGGACGGTGGTGCCCGGCGCGCCGGCGATCGCGATCGCGGCGAGGAGGACCGCCGCTTTGAGCGTCATCACCTCGGGGGCGACCAACGGCCCGACCACCGCCATGATCGCCAGCACCACCGATGGCGTGACGATCGCTTCGCCGAGCAGCAGCAAGCCGAGCCGTTTCTCCGCGTTCCGCAAACTGGCGATGTGCAGGGCGGCGCCGACCGTGAAGGCGATATAGCCGAGCACGAAGTTCATGAAGGGCCGCAGTTCGCCCGCCGTGTCCGCCGAGAGTCCCGAGAAGCCGCCGTGCCACGGCGCCGTGGTGCGCAGCAAGATGCCCGTGGCGATCCAGCCGGTGACGCGAGGCATCCGCAGGAAGCTAAACAGCTCACCGCCCAGGATGCCCGCCACGAGCACCAGGGCCAGTTGCAGCAGCGGGTCGTCGGGGACGAAAGGGTAGTTCATGACGTCGCCCAGCGTAACAGCTTGGCAGCGAATCTGCAGACGGCGTTGATCGGTTCGCTCCCCTTACTGCGTGCGGGGCTCGAAAAGGTCGCATTCACTCCGGACCGCTTCTTGAGCCCCGCACGCAGCCTTGAGCCCCGCACGCAGTAAGGGGAGCCTCACCCCGGCGAATCGAGATAAGGGTCCTGGCTCATGGCGCGTTGCATCTTCTGCCGCTCTTTGTCTTGGTAGAGCAGGACCTTGCGTTCGCGGAACTGCCGCCGCTCGACCCGCGCCTGAGCCCGCATGAAGAGGCTCTCGAGCCCCGAGAGGGACGCGTCTTTCGACTTCTTGCCCCGTTCGATCAGTCGCTTGTAACGCCGCGGCCCGAAGCCCTGCACCAAGATCTCGTCGTCGAGCGAGAGGAACTGTCGGTAACTGCCGGGGTCGCCCTGACGGCCGCAGCGGCCGATGAGTTGGCGGTCGATGCGGCGTGACTCGTGGAGTTCGGAACAGATGACGTGCAGGCCGCCCAGGTCGTGAACCCCTTCGCCAAGCTTGATGTCGGTGCCGCGGCCCGCCATGTTCGTGGCGACCGTGACGCGGCCCTGCCCGCCGGCGGCGGCGACGATCTCGGCTTCCTTCGCCACGTGGCGGGCGTTGAGAACGGTGTGCTCGATCCCCGCCTCGGTCAGCAAGCCGGCGAGCAGCTCGCTCTTGTCGATCGACCGCGTTCCGACCAACACGGGCCGCCCCGTGGCGTGCATCTGGGTGATTTCGTCGACGATCGCGCGCCACTTCGCGTCGGCCGTGCCGTAGACGAGCGTTGGCAATTGCTGTCGGATCGGGGGGCGGTTGGTGGGGATCGGCAGGCAGTGGACCTTGTAAATCTTCCGCAGCTCCGGCGCGCTGGTGCTGGCGGTGCCCGTCATGCCGGCCAGTCGCTGGTAGCGGAGAAAGAGGTCCTGGATCGTGATCTGGGCGGCTTGGTTGGTGGCGAAGGTGATCTCGACCCCTTCTTGCGCCTCGATCGCTTGGTGGATGCCGGCGCGCCACTTCCGTCCTTCGGCGAGTCGGCCGGTGAACTCGTCGACGATGACGATCTCGCCGTCGCGGACGATGTAGTGCCGGTTGAGGAACATCTCACGCCGCACCTTGATGGCCCGCTCGATGTACTCGTATATCTCCGCGAGCGAGACGTGGTCGAGCGCCGCGGGCTTGGTGAGTTCGCGAACCACCCTACGGCCGGCGAGCGTCAGATCGACGCGTTTCTCTTTGTGCGCGTACTCGTAGTGCTCGTCCTCGACGAATAGCGACGGCTCCGACGCCGCCTGTTGGGCGGCCCAGCTATAAGCCTCCGCGGCGATCTCTTCTTCTTCGCCGGGCAGCGCGCTGATGATCAGTGGCGTCCGCGCCTCGTCGATGAGGATGCTGTCCGCCTCGTCGACCAGCATGAAGTGTAGGTCACGTTGAACGGGCTTCTCGCCCCCGCCGCCCGACGCCGCGCCGGTCAGCATCTCGCCGAACAGGTCACGGGCGCCCTCGCTGATCCGTCGCTTGAGCAGCCGGTCGCGGAGGAAGTCGAAGCCCATCTCGTTGGCCGTGCCGTAGGTCACGTCGCAACCGTACGACTTTTGCCGCTCTGCCTGGGGCATCTGACCCTGGATGACCCCGACCGTCATGCCGAGCGCCTTGTAGACCGGCTCCATCAGCTCGGCGTCGCGCGCGGCCAAGTAATCGTTGACCGTCGCCAGATGGGCGCCTTTACCTTCCAAGGCCGCGAGGTACATCGGCAGCGTCGCGGTGAGGGTTTTCCCCTCGCCGGTTTGCATCTCGATGATCGAGCCGTAGTGGGCCGCGGCGCCGCCGAGCAGCTGCACCTCGAAGTGCCGCATGTTCTTGGTGCGTCGTCCCGCCTCGCGGACGATGGCGAACGCCTCAACGACCAGGCGGTCGAGCGGCTCGCCGCTGCGGGCCCGGTAGCGGAGCGACAGGCTCTCTTTGCGGAGATCGTAGTCGCTGAGCTTCTCGAGCTCGGGACCGCGCCGGTTAATCGGGTCGATGCAAGCGGCCCATTGCGCCAACCGTCGCTTCACCGGGCCCCCGGTGAGCGCCTGGATTTTGCGGGCGACGCCTTGCGGGATCGTCTTCAACGGGAGACCGAGCTAACGGGCGCAGGAAGGGCAGGGGGAGTAGCCCCCTATCGTACACGACTAGCGCCAACCGGTGCCGCCTGAGGGGGTCGCAACCCGCAGCGGAGCGGGTTCGCCGGGCCGCGCGCCGGTCGGCGCCGGCTCAAGCGGCGCGATCGGAACCCCTTGGGTGCGGTCGATGGCCGCCAGGCTGATTGGCTCGCTGCTCCATCCTTCGCCCGGGAGGCGGACCCGGGGGCTGCTGGCGATGGCGGACGAGCGGACTGGCGCCGAACCGGCGATCCATCCGTTGGCGGTAGCGGTGGGACGATCGGGCGCCTGTGCGAGTTGCGTGGCGCCCGCTCGCGGAACGGGCTGGCTCTCCTGGCGGGCGAGGTAGGACTCCTCGGGCGTCGCGTAACGGAGCGAGCCGGCGTCGGTGGGGACCGAGATGGTGTCGCCGGGCGTCACGGCGCTGCGGCTGGTCGACGCGCCGTAGTAAGGGGTTGCCGTTCCCGGCGCGGGGCCCGGGGCGCTCGGCGCGTAGCTTGAAGTGGCGGGCGGCGCGCCATAGGCCGGCGCCGTGACGGGCGGGGCCGCATTGTAAGCCGGCGCGGCGCCGTAGGCGGGCGCGTTCCCGTAGGCCGGCGCAGCGCCGACCGCCGGGGGGGCAGGGTAGGCCGGTGCGGCAGCGCCCGGGTAGTAAGCCGGCGCGACGCCTTCCACCGAGCGCATGGCCGGAGGCGGGACCCGATCGGCTGTGCTGAAGGGGTTCGGAACGGGCGTTGATTGGCTGGTGCAGCCGGCAGCCGCAACGGTGACGGCCCCGAGCGCGAGGGTCAGGCTTGCGTAGCGATTCATCCGTTTGGGTCTCCTCTGGCGCCCAGCTGGTAACGCCGCGGAGGCTAGCAGACGCGGCGAACTCGTCCAGACCAATGAGACCCGAGCGCCCTCACCCCCCAGCAATGCTGGCGGCTTAGCGGCGAGCCGGGTGGCGTCAGCCCCCGGAGTGAAGCGGGTCCCGTCGCCCCCGGAGGTTGAGCCGCCGGCGGCGCCTGCCTAGAATCCGGGCCCTTCTGTGGAAACCCTTTACCCCTGCCGACCGCTATGCAACGCACGTTGATCCTGCTGAAGCCCGATTGTGTCCAGCGCCGCCTGATGGGCCAGATCATCTCTCGCTTCGAGGCGAAGGGACTCAATTTCGTCGCGATGAAGCTGCTGCAGATCACGCCGGAACTGGCCAAGCAGCATTACGCCGAGCACGTCGAGAAGGGTTGGTACCCGACGCTCGAGGAGTTCATCACCGGGGGCCCCGTGCTAGCGGGCGTGCTGGAGGGCCTTGAGGCGGTGCAGGTCGTCCGCGACATGCTCGGCGCCACCAGCGGCCTCAAGGCGGCCCCGGGGACCATCCGCGGCGACTTCAGCAGCAGCCGTCAGATGAACCTCGTGCACGGCTCCGACGGCGAAGAAGCCGCCGCCCGTGAGATCGGGCTCTACTTCAAGCCCGAAGAACTCGTGGCGAATACGCCGACGATCACGCCGTGGATCCGCGCGGCGGACGAGGCTTGAGCTACGACCAAGAGGGTTGCGTGGCGCGCCATGCCAGGCCGCTGCGCAACCCCGTCGGTCACAGCTTGAGAATCGACAGGGTCACATGCAGCAGGCGGTCGCTGGTCACGATGGCGTCGGGGTTCTCGACCTCGAAGCAGACGTCGAGCAGTTCGATGCCGCTGGCGAAGGCGACCTGGTAACCGTCGCCGACGATCACGCTGGGGACCGTGATGTGGCTGAAGGCCCACTCGCCTCGGGAGAGGGCCGACTTGACGCCGCCGGCGATGATGTTGGTCACCTCACCGGCGCCGTCGACGACTTGCGGCGTGAGGTCGGGGTAGGTTTCTCCGAGCAGGCCCCCCACGAGGTGCAGGCCCAGCTTCCTCGACATATTCACGGCGAGAAAGCCCGACACCTTGCCGTGGGCGCCGATCAGGCCGGTCACCTCGCCGTGCTGTTTGGTGGGCATCCGCGAGATGCCGACGCACTTCGCTTTTCCGCCGCACATCGCCAGCGCCTTCGGAACCGAATCAACGACGGCGTTAAAAAGCTCGCGATTGAAATCGATCGGCAGAACTTCGGCGGCGGGTTGATCGAGCGTGGCGACAGACATGAGGTCGGATCCAAGGGAAGGACAAGAGACCCCGAAGTATCGGTCGTGTTTCGGAGGCCGCCGCGGCGAATCGACCGGTCGATTCGCCAAGCCGGGCTGACTTAACCGCGCCAATCGGCCTTCACGCCGGGGACCCGGCGCCGTCAGAATCGTTCTATGCCGCCGATCCTGAAATCCGCCGTCGACTACGCCGCCTACTTGGCGCTGCGGGGGTCGATCGCCCTGGTGCAAGCGTTGCCCCTGCGGGTCTGCGAACGGGGCGTCGAAGGGCTCGCATGGCTGATGCACGACGTGCTCCGGATGCGGCGGGGCGTGGTGGAGGAGAATCTCCAGATCGCCTTCCCCGATTGGTCGGCGGCCCAGCGAGAACAGGCAAACCGCAAGATGTGGCGGCACCTCTTTCTGATGGTCGCCGAGATCGCCCACACGCCGCGGAAGGTCCACCGCACCACCTGGCGTGACTGGATCGAACTCGAACGCGACGACCTCATCCTCCAAACGATGCTCTCCGAGGGGCCAAAGGTGGTGATCTCGGCCCACTACGGCAACTTCGAGCTGGGGGGTTACGTGCTGGGGGTCTTTGGGTTGCCAACTCACACGATCGCCCGCACGCTCGACAACGCCTACGTCGACCGCTACGTCAACGAGTTCCGTGGCCGCACCGGGCAGTTCATCCTGCCGAAGACCGGCAGCCGTGAGGACGTCGAACGCGTCCTTTCGAGCGGCGGCGTCTTGACGCTGCTGGGAGACCAGCACGCGGGGCCCAAGGGGTGTTGGGTCGACTTTTTCGGCAAGCCGGCGTCGACCCACAAGGCGGTGTCGCTGTTTACGTTGTCGTATGAAGCCCCGACGGTGGTTGTTGGCGTCCAGCGCAGGGGCGACGCGGCATTGCGATACCGCATCACTGGCATCGACTCGATCGATCCGAGGGCCGAAGGCTTCGCGCTGGGGACGACGCCGCTCTTGACAGAGTGGTTCACCCGCCGGCTCGAGGAGGTCATCCGCCGCGAGCCAACTCAGTACTGGTGGGTCCACCGCCGCTGGAAAGGGGAGCCCCCCGTCCGTCGCAAACCGAAACCGCAGGTGGCCTAGCCATGTCGGAGGAGCCCGCCTGGATCGCCGTGGCCGCGGTGGACGATGTCGCCCCCGGCGCCACGCTTGAGGTGGTGGCCGGCGACGCCATCGTCGCGCTGGCCAACGTCGATGGCGAAATCTACGCCCTAGACGGGATCTGCGCTCACCAAGGGGGACCGCTCGGCAAGGGCAAGCTGGTGGGGTGTACGCTCACGTGCCCCTGGCACGGCTGGCAATATGATGTCACGACCGGCCGGCAGATGCTCAGCGACACGATCCGCCAGAGCCGCTACCAGCTGCGTATCGAACGCGATACGATCTTGGTACGGTTGAGTGACGTTTAGCCCGCCGCCGCCGCCACCACTGGCGTTCGCCCCTGAGCCCCGCCGACGTGTTCGAGATCCGGCCTTTCCGCAACTCGGACCCTCCCGCCCTGGCGGAAATCTGGCAGAGCCAGCCGCCGCAGCGGGGGCTTGCGCAGCCGGTGAACTCGGCGGTGCTCGAACTCTGCGTCTACTCGAAGCAGATGTTCGACCCATCGGGCCTGCTCGTGGCGACACGCGACGGCCGGCCGATCGGTTTCGTCCACGCCGGCTTTGGGCCCGACGATCGTGGCGAGGGGCCCGACACGATGTTGGGGACCACCCACCTGCTGATGCTGCAGAAGGGCGAGGAAGACGACGCTCTCGCCGATGAGCTAATCGTCCGCAGCGAGGAGTACCAGCGGTCGCGTGGCGCCACGGTCCACTACGCCGGGGGGATCCGCCCGCTCGACGCCTTCTACCTGGGGCTTTACGGCGGCAGCGAGCTGCCCGGCGTGTTGGAGTCCGACCAGCGGCAGCTGACCCACTTCTTGCGGAATCACTACCGCGAGACGAGCCGGGTCGTCGTGCTGCAACGTGACTTGGTCCGCTTCCGGTTTGGCGGCCCCCGGGAGACCCGCCAGATCAAACGCGACACTTCGGTTGAGCAGACCTTCATGCCCCCCCCCAGGCACTGGTGGGAGGCCTGCGTCACTTGCGGGCAGGACCGGATGCGGTTCGCCCTCCGCGACCGTTCGACCGGCGCGGAGATCGCCCACGTCGTGTTCTGGGACATCGAGCCGCTGGCGACCAGCTGGGGGATCCCGACCGTTGGCATGACCGACCTCTGGGTCGACCCCTCGCACCGGCGGCGGAAGGCGGCGACGCACCTGCTCAACGAGGCTTTGCGGATCGTCCAGCGCCGCGGCGCCGCGATGGTCGAGGCCCAAACCATGGCCGAAAACGCCGCCGGCCTGGCGCTTTATCAATCGATCGGGTTCACCGCGATCGACAACGGCCTCGTGCTCCGCCGCGACCCGCGCGGCTGACCAGACGCGGGAGGGCGTTTTCTTCCGCTTTTGTCGCCCCCCATGCAATCAATGCCGCCGTTCGCGACGTACTATTTGGATTGGATGGCCGCGAACCGGCAAGGAGCTTGGCGGAGGCGAGTTGGGAAGCAACCTGGTCGCCTAGCGACCCGCGGGAGGACCCCCATTTGGGGATTCGCTACCCCGCGAAGGGCTAATCGTCATTTCTTTCCATTAATGCTCTTCCACTGCAGCCCCCACGTGTCGATAGTTCTCCGTCCGCTTAATTAACGACCTCGTTCTCCCACACCTACCTAGGGGGTGCCCTGCATTGTCCAAGAACCGTCGCCGGAGTGTGACTTCGTACGCCAACGCTAAGCCAGGAAGGCTAACTATGCCCGCCAAACACGCGGCGCCTGCGTCTGCAGTGCTCGAAACTTCTCCGGCGCAAGGCGCGTCGACGCTTCCCAGTGCGAAGCTCGAAGCCTTCTTGGCCGATTGCCAGCTCCCCACGCCGTTCGTTGTGGTCGACACCGAAGTCGTCGCCCAGCGGTACGACGCTCTCCAGGACGCCCTGCCGATGGCGGACCTGTTCTATGCGGTGAAGGCCAACCCGGCCCGGCCGATCCTCGACACGCTCATTGGCCGGGGTTCGTTCTTCGATGTCGCCTCGTTGGGCGAGATCGAGCACTGCCTGGCCGCCGGCGTCACGTCAGACCGCCTCAGCTTCGGCAACACGATTAAGAAGCGGGCGCACGTCGAGCGGGCGTACAACCTCGGGGTCCGGCTCTTCGCCTTCGACGCCGAGCCCGAGCTCGACAAGCTCTCGCAGACCGCTCCCGACGCGACCGTCTTCTGCCGCGTGCTGTGCGACGGCAAGGGCGCCGAGTGGCCGCTGAGCCGTAAGTTCGGCTGCGACCCCGACGAAGCCGAGCGTCTGCTCCACTTGGCCGCCGACCGCGGCCTGAGGGTGGGCGTCTCGTTCCACGTCGGCAGCCAGCAGGGCAACGTCGACGCCTGGGACGCCGCCATCGAGACGGCCGCCCGCCTGGCTCGCTCGCTCATGGGCCGTACGGAGCCGGTCCGTCTCGACGTTGTGAACGTCGGTGGCGGGTTCCCCGGCATCTACCAGCGTGAAATGCCTTCGATCGATCTGTACGGCGAGGCGATCGCCGCGTCGCTGGCCCGGCACTTCACTCCGCTGTACGGCGACTACCTCCCCCGGATCATCGCCGAACCGGGCCGCTACCTGGTCGCCGACGCCGGCGTGCTCCGCACCGAGGTGATCCTGGTCTCGCGCAAGCACGAGCTCGACGAGAAGCGCTGGGTCTACATCGACTGCGGCAAGTTCGGCGGCCTCGCCGAGACGATGGAAGAGGCGATCCGCTACAAGATCCGCACCCCGCACGACGAAGCGGTCGAGAACGGCGCCCCGGTCGGCGCGGTGATCATCGCCGGGCCGTCGTGTGACTCGGCCGACGTGCTCTACGAGAAGACCGACTACCGGATGCCGATCGCCCTGGCGGAAGGCGACCAGGTCGACTTCCTCTCGACGGGCGCCTACACGACGACCTACTCGAGCGTCGGCTTCAACGGCTTTGCCCCGCTGGCGGATTACTACATCTGATCGACGCGGCGATGGTGTTCTGAATCAACGACGCGGCCCGGGGCATTGAGTCCCGGGCCGCGTTTTTTTGTTGGTAGTTCCTTGGCTGGTTGCGTTCTCCCCCGACTGGCGTCGAGGGCTCGCCGTCGAGCGGTACTCGTAGTGACCGCGGATGGGTTAAGACCAGGTTGGGTGAACCGACGCAAGTTTGGTCCCGTCTTACGGTGCTGAGAAGTTTCACACCGACGCTGATTAACTGAGAGCCGTGAGTTCTTCGGGTTGGCAGTGAAATCGCACATTTTCATCACCCGACCACCCGCCGTCAGGGCGTCGTTGAACTATCCGAATTAGGAGAAGCACAGAATAGCAATGACTCTAGCTCGGACTGCTGGGGAACTTGCCCTTCATCGATCATTCGTACGAGTGCATTACGCATCAAGACATATGTTTCCATGAGCGGGCCCATCTCAACATCCTTTGCTGTGTGTGCTGCAACCGATCGCTCGTTGTAGAGCTTCAGCACACGCTTGTAGAGTGCTAGCCGGGAAGCACCCGGTGCTTCCAGAAAAGAGGCGAGCAGGGCTGACACGCGGAACCGAAGCTCGCCAGCTGACGGTGCGAATAGTTGCTCTAATCCACCCCACAGCGCAAGCATTGACGCTGAGGCACGGCCCCGTACGGTCGCGGAATCGAAAGCTCTGAACGCGCTGTAGAACTTCGGATCGCTGTTCAGTAATTGGCCAGCTTTCAGCCAGTTATCGGCTACCCATGTCAGAGTGGCCGTGTCAAGCGTAGGGTCCTCACTCCCTGGAACACCGAATAATCGCCCCTCGGTCTCAAAGGGCGTAAGCACTGGCTCAACAGAGGACTGGGGTATCTTTCGGAAAGGCTGGTCCGAAAGCACAGGCACGGACAAGAAAGGAAATCGTGCCAATCGCAGGAGCGCGACGATCCACCAAATGGTCTCCGTCGCATCGAATGAGCTTCCTAGCGGTGATTCCGCTGGGGCGCAGATTTCAACCTCAATGTCGTGTCCCCAGCCGCCTCTTGCCGCTTTCCATGGTGCCGGGTGATGCCCGTCAGGACCCGGACGCTCGAATGCCGTCATGTTTGTAGAGAACAGATGGCAGTAAGTCTGGCGAAGCTCTACGCCTTCGCCGAGCGTGAACGACTCAACCGCAAGCCGAACGCCAGTGACGCCTCCGTAGATTGAACCGGGGCGTGTCGTGGAATCGCTGATCATACCGGTTGATGTTGGCATGTTTAGCCGGATGTCGCATCAGCCAACTTGGCACCCGACAACGGCGAAGTGGAATAGAGGCCTCTAGCGGTAAGGTCGAATCCGCATCGGCTTCATCGTTCGATGGATTCTAGCAGAAGCCCGTAAGTGCAAAGGTGTGACCCTCCTGTGCGGCGATACTGCGTCTCCAAACAGCGGTCGCTGGACATTACCTCAGTAAGAAACGGCCGAGTGCTACGACGCACCGGTGTGAAGCACAGCCGCGGTGTGCTACTGGCGTGAAGGCGAGCCCTCGACGTCAGTCGGGGGTGGGCGCCACGCTTCAATAATTCCACCCAACCCGCATCACCAGCGAGTCGTCGAGCGAGATCTCCTCGCCCGACTTGGCGTACTCGAGCGTCCGGCCGAAGACGTAGCCGAGCTCGTAGCGGCGTTTACCACTGAACCAAGCGCCGGGGCCGGCTTTGGTTTCGTAGCCGAGGCCGACGCCCCAGCTGCCGAGGTTGAGCGTGTCGGTCGTGCCGTCGGTGCGCCGCACGGCCCAGGCCCCGCCGCCCAGATCGCCGGCGACATAGATGGCCCGCTCCGTGCCGGCCGCGTCTTGCGGCAGCCGCCAGAGGATTCGGGGCCGCGGCATGGTTAGCTCAAAGCGGACGTCGCCCCGGTCGTGGATGACGCCGAACGCGGGGACCACCGCCAAGTCATCGCGGTTGAGGTAGGCGGCGCCAATCACCCACTGCCACTCGGGCGAGGCTTCGTAAATCGCAACGCCGAAGCCGCTGACTCGCAGGGCGTCGCTTGCGCCGAGGCTGTCTTCGTCGCCGTAGACGCCGACGTTCACACTGCCGCGGGCGCTCCAACGCTCGCCGAGTTTTTTGAAGGAGCCGATCGACAAGTCCAAGTCGTTTACCCGCGACGGGACATCGATCGTGTTCGGGCCATCAAGCTGGTGGAGGGCGGCCCTCGGCGTCACTAGCAGCGGGACGCCGAGCACGAAGGGCGGCACCCCGAAGCTCGCCGACGCCGATAGCTTCGAGTGCCCGAGGCTGTCGTCGTCCAGTCGAGGCAGCCAGTCGGCGGACAACTCGAAGCCCTGGAACAAACCCCGTTCGGCGGGGGAGGGGGGCGGCGCTAGCGGTGGCGGCTCGATGGCGGCGGGACGGCTGATCGCCTCGGTGCTCTGCGCCAACCGGACCGTGGGCGGCGCGTCGGCGCCGACCCAAACGGGTTGCTCATCGCCAACCGGCGGCAATCGGCTCGCCGGCAGAGGCTGCGCCACGGCGGCCGCGGCGCAGGCCATCGTGAGGGCGATCGAAGCGGGCAAGAGACGACGCGGTGAAATGATGGCGGCCCTCCAGCCGGCGGTCAGAATCCGATCCCGGCCCGGAACATGACGGCGTCATCGACACCGGTGCGCGAGGGCTCGCCGCTCTCGAAGACAAGCTCACGGTCGAACGCATAGCCGATCTCGAAGTGGCCCGTCGCTTGCCGTGGGGTCTGCCACTCGACGCCGAACACGGCGCGGAGGTCATTGTAGTCGATGCGGTCGCCGAGCCCGGCACGATCGACCGTCCAAGAGCCGCCGCCGTACTCGCCGGCGACGTACCACCACCAGTCGGCCGAACCGGTTGAGAACCAGGTTCGGCGGATCTTCGGGTTGGGGAAGACGAGGTAGAGGTCCCAGTCGGGCGAAGGGCGCCAGCGGACACCGCCCGCCGGCAGTAGCTTCACCCGTAAGCGGTCGAGATAGACGACTCCGGCGAGGACCTCGAACTGCGGCGTCACGCTCACCACCCCGAGCCCCCGTCCGAGCAGCCGGATCGAGTCGGTGTTGACCTCACTGAAGTCGGTCCAGACGCCGGTCCGGAAGCCGAGCTCAGCGCCCAGTTCGGGAGTGAAGCGGGGGTTCATTGCGAAATCGACGTAGGCGTCGTACGCCCGTGGCGGTATGTCGGGGCCCCGCGGGACGGCGGCCGGGTCGCTCTCGGGGCCGTCGAACCAGTTGAACGCGAAGCCGGGCGTGATCAGCAGCGGCGTTTCGACCGATGAGCCGATCGGGACGGCAAAGGTCGAGGCGACCTCGGTCCGGTTCATGCCGAACGCGTTCGACGTGTTGTCGCCGAGCAGGAGCGTGTGCTCGAAACGCAGCCGGGCCAGGAACTGGCGCCAAGTTACCGTCGAGCCGTCGGCCTGCTGGTACCCGTAGGAGCCCGGCTGCCAACCGAGCGGGGTTCCCTCGCCCGACAGCCCTGCGGGGGGAGGCGGGGCGGCGTAATCGTACGCCGGCGCCGAAGGAGCGCCCCACGCCGGCGCCGATTGCACGGCGGGTGGGGCGTAGCTGTAAGGAAGCGAACCTGTCGGCGGCGGGCCCAACGGCGCGCCGTAGACCGGCGTCGCAGCGCCCGGTGCGTAGGGGTTGAAATTGGGCGCCGGGATCCCCGTCGAAGGGGGTGGCGCCAAGGCGGGAGCACCCCAATCGGGCGCCGTGCTCGTGGGGATCTGCACCCGCTGGGCCCACGAGACCGTCGGGCAGCCGAGCGACGAGAGTAACGCAACAAGCGACAGTAGTGCCGGCAGCGCGCGCCAGAGCCCACGTCGTGAGCCGCAGCAGGTTTGCCAAGCCGCGTCCACTCGACCGCCTCCGAGCCTGTTAACCAAAAGGGTTAACTAGCAGCGGCGGAACGACCGGGTCAAGGCGAACCGTTGGGCGAAGAGGCCCAGGCGGGTCCGCTCAGCTACCGTCAGCCCTGTGAGGCGTCGGTCACTTAGCCGAGGACCAACCGTCGGCGCTCAGGTGGTGCGTCTTGCCAGCCGCCGCGGCCCGGGGCTGCGAAGGCTCGAACGACGCGGGGCGGCTCTCAGCCGGCCGCCGGTAGACCGCCATCTGGACGGGGGCCGGGTGCAAGTTCTGGGTCACGCGGTTCGCGGGGGGGGCGAACAGCGGCGGCGCCCGCCAGTAGTCGCTAGCGGCGGCCGGGTCGGACGGGGTGCGGGTGTCTTCGAGGTCGTCGATCGCGTCGTTGGAGTCGATCTCGGGGCGTTGCGACTGAATGCTCCGCTCAGCGGCGGGGTTCTCGCTCGGCGCCAAGGCCGGCGCCGGCTCGTACGAGTCGTAGGCGCCGCCCGCGGGGGTGACATAGCTGCTCGACCCCGAGTTGCACGAGCTGCAACTGGAAGCCGGGGCGCCGTAGGAAGCCATCTCGACACCGCCGCTGCAAGCGCTACACGCGCCGCAGCCGCCGCACGAGTCGCAAGCGGGCGCCGCAACGACCGGCGACAGCACGACCGGACGGCTCACGGTCTGGGTGTAGCCAACCGCTCCCCACGTCGCCGGGTAGGTCGGTCGGTAAGCGGTCTGATAGGTCGGGGCGTAGCTGGCCGTGTAAGGCGATGCGTTGTAGCCGACCGCGTAAGGAGCGTAGCCAGCCGTGTACGGGGCGTAGCCGGCCGTATAGGGCGCGTAGCCAGCGGTGTAGGTCGTCGTGGTGGCGCCTCCACCGAACAGGTTGCGAGTGAAGTCCCCTAAGTACTTGCCGGGGTACCAGCCATTGGAGACCGTCGTTGTCTGGGCAACGACGGGCGCCGGCGCGGCGACGACCGGCGAGTAGGCGACCGTTGGCGTCCCACAACACTGGGCGAACGCATCACCGGCGAAGCCAGTGACGAGGGCGAGTGACATAGCGAGGGCAACGGGACGCATCATCGGAAAAACCGTTCGAGTGAGTGGCGAGCTAGGAGGCCCTAGGAGGCCGTTATGTTTATCTACCTTGCGGACACCCCGAGAGGCAACTTGCAGCTTGAGATTCCTCGCTATTTGGCCGTAAATTCCGATTGCGGCGACCGTGAGGGTGACGCGGGGACGGCAGTTTGGAGGTTTGGCGCCATCACTGGACACCCGCCACGGCGTCCCCTCGCATCGGGAGCCGCCGAATAGAGGAACAAGACGAGTCGCTTCCTTGCAGGCCAACCGGCCGCTCCCAGTACGTTGCGACGACCTCAGAAGTTCGATCGTCGCGTGTCCGCTGTTCGTGCAGGTTGTAGAGGTCGAACCAGACCCGCCGGAGATCGGTCCCACGGCTAGCAAAGCTGTCCAAAGCGTCTTCGAGCGTGACGGGAGTCGCCACCCTCGTCGTTAGCTGCGCAAAGAGCGTCGCCACCAAGCTCGCGGTTGGCCGAGGGCTGGCGATCACACGCAGCGGTCGCCACCCGTTGCGCCAGCGTGAATGGGTTGTCACAACGAATCCGACCCCCGCCGATCGCCACGAGCGGACGAGCCGCCGCTGTGTGGCGAGTGGAGCGCGCTCGAAGGCCTCGACGAGCAGCAGCTCGCCCGGGCGGACTTCCGTGGCGTCGGTCACGTCGTAGCGTCGGGGATGGCGGCCGAGTTGGCGTAGCGGCTCGACGAGGGCGTGCAGCAACGTCGACTTGCCCGATCCATGCGGCCCGACGATTTGGCCACGCCAATCGGCTTGCCGCAGGCGATCGACGATCAGCGCGACGTCTTCCGACGGTGACGGCGCCCAATCGAGCGCGCCGGGGCGGGTCCAGCAGGTGCTGAACGGATTACTCTCGCGCGAGGGCGGTCGCGCTTCATGGAACTCTCCGGCTGCGTCGTTCATGGCGAGGCCCCTTCGGCGCCGGCCGCCTCGGGGAGCGGCTTGTCGGTCGGCAGCGCGAGCCAGAACGGCGCCTCGATGACGCGTTGCCGCCCGCCACGGAAGAAGCCTCGCAGGCGGACCGCCCAGCAGACCTTCACGATTTGGCCGTCGTGGCTCAACGGGCTGGCGGGGAGGAACGTCTCGAACTGGTGGGGCGTTTCATGGCGCCGGACCGGCAGCGTCGCCTCGCGCCGGCGCTCGAAGTGGTGAACGAAGAAGTCTTCCTCGCCTTGACCGGCCGTGTACCACAGCACCGACAATTCGATCGCGGTGAGCTCGATGTCACGCCAGCCGGCGAGTCGATAGCCGCCCGTGAGCAGTTCGCCCGGGGCGTAGCGTCGCGCGCCGCGGTCAACCCACAGCTCGGCGGCTTGGAGTTCGGTGGTCTCGCTCATCCGGGCGCCCCCAGCGTTGCGGTGGCGGCAACGAAGGCGTCGGACCGGTCGATTGCCGGCGGGTACACGCAGAGCGGGAAGCGGCGCCGCACCTCGGGCCTGCCGACCGGGACGATCGTCACCTCAATCGACCAGCGGATTTCATTGTTCGCCGACACGAAGGAGTGCGGGCCAGCGGTGGGGGTCCGCATCTCGAAGTCGCGGCGGATGAGTTCTCCGGCCGGCGCCTCGATCCGCTTCTCCGAGTGCAGCACGCGGCGGGCGACCTCGGCCGTGGCGGTGCGGGTGTCGGTCCCTTGGCGATAGGTGGCGATCTCGTCGCAAACCAGCGAGACGGTTAACTCCCGCAGGCGGGCCGGACCGTATTGCAGCAGGGCGCCGACGCCTGGCTCGCCGGCGATGAGCGGGCAGTGATCGACTTCGATCCGCGTCGCCCCGCCGCCTCCCGACCCCCGGGCGTCGCGCCACGCGGACAGGGTCATCCGCCAGCCG
This sequence comes from Botrimarina colliarenosi, assembly GCF_007859955.1. Classification (GTDB taxonomy): domain Bacteria; phylum Planctomycetota; class Planctomycetia; order Pirellulales; family Lacipirellulaceae; genus Botrimarina; species Botrimarina colliarenosi. Next base: position 657,585 of record NZ_SJPR01000002.1, on the reverse strand, counting down.
ATCACCGCTAGCGGCGCCGCGATCAGCACCGCCACCGCCGACCGGACGCCGACCGACAGATAACCGACGCCGATCTGGTAGGCAAACAGCGCAACCAGCGCGTTCCAGACGAGGCAGAGCGTCGCCATGCCCACAACTCGCCAACCGCCGGCGCCGTCGGCGGGCAGACGATGCGCGCGCTCGACGCCTGGGCTGTCGTTCAGCGAACCAAACGGCGGGAGACCCGACGCGAGCATCGGCCGTGGCGCCGCGACGTCTTCTTCCGAGAGTCCCATCCCGCTGGCGATCCGCGCCGAGCGTCGTTCGGGCGACGTCTGTGAGAACACCAGCATCCGCACGATGCCCGTCGCGCCGATCATCATGAGCGAGACCGGGATCGAGAGCACCAGCCAGGGCCACCATCTGCGGCGGACGCTGAGCAGGACCTCCTGCGGGTCCTCGGGGTCGTACCAGCAGGGGAGCTTTTGGCCGACCTTGTAGAGCCGCAGTGCGGCCTGGGCCTCTTCGTGACTCGGCGTGTCGCGGCCGACGCCGTAGCGGGTCCAGACCCGCACCGGGTCGGCGTCTTGCGGCTCGAACTCGACCTCGAGCTCGGGGCAGAATTCTTTCTCGGCTAGGCCGGGCCGGGCGCTGACGCGTTGGCCCCGTACGAGACAACTCGTCTCTTGAAACCCGCGCGACCTGGCGGCGAGACGCCACTCGGGAAGGAGGACATCGGAGAGGCTCCACCAGAGGCCGATCGCCCCGGCAATCACGAACATCGCGTAGTACAGCGATTCGCTGACGGCCGCCCAGAAGGGCGATCCGGTGCGACGGCGGCCCCGTTTCTTCAGCAGCAGCGGGAAGCGGCGACGCATGAAGTCCTAGCGGGACCGCGGGGAGGGGGGCGACCGGGGCGGCCGGCCGCCCCACTCCCGTAGTCTAATCGCCAGCACGGGGCGACCCGAGGGGAAGCGCCGACGAATCGGTCATTTGGCTCGGCGGGCCAGCGGCGCCTCAGCGGCTCGCTGGTTGCGACCCGGGCGGTAGAAGCCGACGCCTTCGAGCGCCTTATAGACCTCTTCGAGGGTCTTCTCGCCGAAGTTCGAGATGCTCAGCAGGTCCTCGGGCGAGCAGTGCAGCAGGTCGTTGACCGTGAAGACGCCCTTTTCCTCGAGGCAGTTGGTCGTACGGACGGCGAGCCCGATCTCGGCGGTGCTCATCTCAAGGCGACGTTGAAGATCGTCGCTGGCGGCCTGGGCCCGATCGACTGGAATACGCGTCGACATCGTGGGGTTCCCTCCCTGTAACGTGTGAATGGTGGTCGTGCGGCGCGGCGGCTAGCTCCCTCCGAGCCGCAGAATCTGTCGCGGAGTTTAGCGATTAGGTTCCCCCTGCAGGGAGAGTTTTCGCCACATTTTCCACATTTGGTGGGTCGCCGTGCCTCGCCAGCGGGTGGCCCCCCAAGGGGGGCGGTTCATAGACTTGGGGTCAGACGCCCGCCCTCGCTGCGGCCGCCGCCGATGACCAACGACCGAGGACGGACCCGCTGTGACGCAACTTCTGGAGGGGCTCAACCCGGCCCAACGCGAGGCGGTCGAGCACGTCGACGGGCCGCTGCTGATTCTCGCCGGCCCCGGTAGCGGAAAGACCCGCGTCGTTACGCATCGGATTGCGCACCTGCTATCGCTCGGCGTGCCGGCGTGGCAGATCCTCGCCTTGACCTTCACCAACAAGGCCGCCGCCGAGATGCGGCAGCGCGTCGAGCGGCTCGCCCCCGGCCAACGCGTCTGGGTCAGCACGTTCCACCGCTTCGGCGCCAAGATGCTCCGCCAGTACGCCGACCGCGTCGGCCTCGACCCCAACTACACGATCTACGACGCCGGCGACGCTCGGCAGACCCTCAAACGGGTGGTCGAGTCGCTCAAGATCCCGGTCATGGGCTACACGCCCGACCGCATCGCGGCGGCGATCAGCAAGGCGAAGAACCGCCTCATCGGCCCCGAGGAATATAAGCCCCGCAGCGGCAACCCGTTGTCGGAGATCGTCGCCGCCGTCTACCCGGCGTACCAGCAGCGGCTGCTCGCCTCGTCGGCGGTCGATTTCGACGACCTGCTCCTGCATATCGCTCGGTTGCTGCACGACGACACCGAGCTCCGCAAGCAGCTCGACGAGCGGTTCCGCTACGTCATGGTCGACGAGTATCAGGACACCAACCGGGCGCAGTACGTGCTGCTGCGGGCGTTGTCGGTCGACTACCCGAACCTCGCCGCCACGGGGGACCCCGATCAATCGATCTACGGCTGGCGGGGCGCCGACCTGAACAACATCCTCGAGTTCGAGCAAGACTACCCCGGCGTCAAGGTCGTGCGGCTGGAGCAGAACTACCGCAGCACGCCGGCGATCTTGTCGGTCGCCGACACGCTCATCGCCCACAACAAGCGGCGGAAGCCGAAGTCGCTGTTTACCGAGAACCCCGATGGCCTCCCGGTGCGGCTGGTCACCTACGCCGATGGCGACGACGAGGCGCGGAGCGTCGCGATGGCGATGGAAGAGGCGGTGAAGTCCGGCCGACGTCGATGGAGCGACTTTGCAGTGTTCTACCGGGTGAATGCCTTGTCACGCACGGTCGAGCGGGTGTTCCGCAAGCGGCAGATCCCGTTCCAGATGGTTCGCGGGCAAGAGTTCTATCAGCGGCGGGAGATCAAGGACGTGCTCGCCTACTGTCAGCTGATGAACAACCCGAAAGACGACCTCGCATTCGAGCGGACCGTCAACTCGCCGCCGCGGGGCATCGGCTCCAAAACGGTCGGGCGGCTCGCCGACTACGCCTACCGGCACGGCGTCTCGCTCCTCGACGCGGCCCGCGACGCGCCACAGGTGGAGGGCGTCACCAAGCGGACGGCGATGCTCGTTGGCAAGTTCGTCGCGTTGGTCGACACGCTCGACGCCTACGCCGCCGGGCCCGCCGAGGAGGCGGTCGGCGCCGTACTCGAGCATTCGGGCTACCGCAAACACTACGGCGATAGCGACAGCGAGGAGGACCTCAACCGCTTGGCGAACATCGAAGAATTGCTGACCGACGCCCGCCAGTTCGACGAAGCGATGGCGGAGGAAGAGGACGCCGAGGCGAACCTCGAGGCCTACCTCGAACGGACCTGGCTGGTGAATGAGACCGACGGCTGGGACGACGACACCGACAAGGTGACGCTCATGACGCTCCACGCCGCGAAGGGGCTCGAGTTCCCGGTTGTCTTCTTGCTCGCCGTCGAGGACGGCATCTTGCCGCACGAACGTTCGGCCGCTGACCCGACGCAGCTCGAAGAGGAACGTCGCCTGGCGTTCGTCGGGATCACCCGCGCCGAACAAGAACTGCAGCTCAGCCACGCCCTGCGGCGCGACTACCGCGGCCAGCGCCGCATCGCGATTCCGAGCAGCTTCTTGATGGAGCTCCCGACCGGTGTCATGGAGGTGGCCCAAACCGCACCGACCGATGAACTCGGTTTGGCGCCGGACGAACTGATCGGCGACTGGGGCGACGCCCCCAGCGAAGAAGTTTATCGCCACGAACCGGCCGAACCGGTTGCCGCTCCCACGCCGACGGCGACGCCCACGGTCGGCACGGCTGCGGCGCTGCTCGGCAGCGGCGGCTTAGCAGCGCCGCGGGTTTCGCCGGACGCCTTCAAAGTCGGCATGGCGGTAGAGCACCCCGAACTGGGGGTCGGCAAAGTGCTGACCCTCAGCGGCAACGGCAAAGGCCGCCGCGCAGCGGTTGTCTTCCCGGAGCATGGCGAGAAGCGATTTGTGCTCGCCTTCAGCCCGCTGCGTCCCGCCGGACGCCCGTGAGTTGTGGCTAACTACGATGGCGAGCCGATAACATCGCCGGTGTTTTCTGCGTTCCCTGTTTCGTTCGCATAGATGAAGAGTCCACCGGGGTGCGCAAGCTCCGACCGACAAACACGGAAGATCTCGACGAAACAATGGGAAATCCAGCGCTTAAATGAGGCCGACCGCCTCGTGCGCACCGATCACTAGCCAACGCTTAATCGTTCCAACAACGATTCCGCCAATTCACCAATGCGGTCCCTCGGGAACGATCCAGCCACTGATCCACGAGACCCGCGATGATCAACGAACTAGCCATGCTGGAAGCGAGTCTGGACGAACTCGACTTCCTTTGTCAGATCGGCCGGGTGCCCCGGTCCCCCTCGGCGGTTGACCGTAGCGACTTAATAAGCGTCTGCGATGGGTGTGACCGCGACCTGCATTGGCCGACGCCGCGCGCGGGGCGGTTGGCGGCGCCGGCCCCGTGCCCGCAATGCGGTCGGTGCTATTTCACCGAAGTCGATAGCGTGGTGACGATCGAATCGGCCAATCCGTTCTGGACGGCGATCCCGGCGGCGCCGAAGGCCGATGGAGTGAACGCGAAAGGGGACGCGAAACCAATCGGTGGCGATGTCTTAGCCAAGTTGTTCGGCGCGGATTGCGTCATCGATGAGCGGCGCCAACTCGCTCGTTACGCCATGTCGGCGCCGGTTGTTGGCGTTCCTCTCGATCGCAAAGGCCGTCCGATCGATGAGGCGATAGCGCTGACTGTGCTCAACGTTTCCGCCGGCGGCGTCGGATTGATGAGCACCCATGAGTACGACGGCGAGTTGCTAGCGATCGATTTCTCACCGGCCGGATTTCCCGGCGTTCAGGCGATCGGGGTCGTACGTTGGCGCCAGCCGTTGCACGGCGTCACCAAGTTCGGGTGTGAGTTCCTCCGGCCGTGGACCCTGCGCAAGGACTCGGGCCCGTCGCCCGAATGACGGCCACGGTCCATCGGCGACGACTCGCACGAGAGGCGGCGTGCTCAGCCTTCGTCCGCAGGCAAGAACGCCAGCGACGCCGAGTTCACGCAATACCGCAGCCCTGTGGGCGGGGGGCCGTCGGGGAAGACGTGTCCCAGGTGGGCGCCGCACTTCGCGCAGAGGATCTCGGTGCGGACCCGGCCGTGGCTGGCGTCCTCGCGGGTAGCGATGGCCCCGCCGGCCGCGTCGAAGTAGCTGGGCCAGCCGGTGCCCGAATCGAATTTGGTCGTCGAATCGAACAACTCCGCGGTGCAGCAGACACAGTGATAGGCGCCTGGCTCCTTGTGGTCCCAGTACGCGCCCGTGAACGGGGGCTCGGTCCCACACTGCTGGGTGACCTGGTACTGCTCGTCGGAGAGGCGGGCCCGGAGGTCGTCGGGTTGGGACATCGAGAGGGCTCCGTATGGGGGCGATGGGGCAACCAGCGTGGCTAGAGTACGATAGGGGACCACAAAGGGGCCAAGCAGCGAAGGGGTTACTTCGCTCCGGACCTTTGTCCCCCCCGTTTTTCCTGGTTGTTTGATGGCTGTTGAGACCGAGTTCGTTTACTGCACCTGCCAGCCCGGCGCCGAGCCCGCCCTTAAGGGCGAGGTCGCCGCCCGAGTGCCGGAATGGAAGTTCGCCTTCTCTCGGCCCGGTTTTGTCACGTTCAAGCTGCCGGCTCCCGTGTCGGCCAACCGGTTCGAGCCGATGCGGCTCACCTTCGCGCGCACGAGCGGCCTGTCGTTCGGCCGGGTGGAAGCGGAATCGGCCGACCCGGCGGCCTTGGCGAAGCTGATCTGGGAGCACGGCGCCGCCCGTCAGCTGGCCGAGACGGGCCCCTTGGCGTTGCACGTCTGGGCGCGCGACACCGACCTGCCCGGCGAGAACAACGTCGAGCCCGGCCCCAACGCCGAGACCTTCGCCGCGGTGGCGGCGCTGCGTGAAGCGGCGCCAGCCGGCGCATTGGTGGATCGCTCGAACGAAGACGAGAAGAAGACCGCGTCGAAGGTCGCCTTCGATGTCGCCATGGTCGAACCGAACCAGTGGTGGATCGGCGCCCACGCGCTGCGGAGCCGGGTCGATCGCTGGCCCGGTGGCGTGCCGCGGCTCGAGGCGCCCCAGCACGCCGTGTCGCGCGCCTACCTGAAGATGCAGGAGGGCCTCCGCTGGTCGGGCATCCCGGCCCAGAAGGGAGACTACTGGATCGAGCTCGGCTGCGCGCCAGGCGGCGCCAGCCAGGCGCTGCTCGATGTCGGCATGCGTGTCGTCGGCGTTGACCCGGCCGAGGTCGACCCGGTCGTCCTGGCGCACCCCGACTTCGAGCACCTCAACGCCCGGGCGAGCGAGATTGGCGTCGACGAGGTGACCGACGCCGCGTGGATCACCGCCGATATCAACTGCGCGCCGCAGTACACCCTCGACGGCGTCGAGCGTTTGGTGACGCACCCCTCGATGCATGTCCGGGGGCTGCTGTTGACGCTGAAGCTCTTGAGCCTCAATCTGGCGAAGCCCGAGGTGATTGCCGAGACGATCGCGCGCGTCCGGTCGTGGGGCTACACCGACGTCCGAACGCGTCAGCTCGCCCACAACCGCCGCGAGTACTGCCTCGCCGCCCTGCGGACCCGCGGCCAGCGCCGCGTCAAACGGAGTGGTGTGGTTAAGAAGGGGAGATAGGGGGAGGACTGGAGATGAGGGGATCGCTAGCGGTCGGATGCGATTGCATGAGCTGCGATCTCAAATGACGTGGTTTGCATCTGGTTGCGATGATTGGTTTCAATCAAGCAGTCGCTCTGCGACGGCTCTAATCAATTCATTAGCACCCCATTCGACTCTCTGTGGCGATAGATAGGGCCTGTGACGATAGGTAGGGCCTGTGACGATAGATACGGCGGCGTGATTGAACTCCACGTCCGCTTGCGATCCCCTTATTTCCAACTCTTCCCCCCATCTCCTTTCGTAACCCAACCACCTCCATGCGTAAGGTCAGAACCGGCGGCGGCTGGCCCGCGGTGTTCTACACGTTCCGCAAAGCGCGCGAGGCGGGCGGGCTCCTCAAGTTCTGGCGCGCCATGCGCAGCCGCAACGCCTGCAAGACCTGCGCGCTCGGCATGGGGGGCCAGAAGGGAGGCATGGTCAACGAGGCGGGCCACTTCCCCGAGGTCTGCAAGAAGTCGATGCAGGCGATGGCCGCCGACATGCAGCCCGCCATCCCGGCCGACTTTTGGGAGCGTTACGGCGTCCGCGAGCTGCGCGCCATGTCGCCGAAACAGCTCGAGCACTGCGGCCGCCTCGTCGAGCCGGCCCGTTACTCGGCCGCTGAAGGACGCTACCGGCCCGTCTCGTGGGACGAGGCGCTCGACCGCGTTGCGGACCAACTCGCCGCGACCGCGCCCGACGAAACATTCTGGTACTTCAGCGGCCGGAGCAGCAACGAGGCGGGCTTCCTGCTGCAGCTGTTCGCCCGGCTCTACGGCACCAACAACGTCAACAACTGCAGCTACTACTGCCACCAAGCGAGCGGCGTCGGGCTCACCAGTGTCACGGGCAGCGGCACCGCGACGATCGAACTGGAGGACCTCGATAAGGCCGACCTCGTCTTCTTGATCGGCGGCAACCCGGCGTCGAACCACCCACGACTGATGACGACGCTCCACGAGCTGCGCCGCCGCGGCGGAAAGGTGATTGTCATCAACCCATTGGTCGAAACAGGCCTCGTCAACTTTAGCATCCCGAGCCGACCGCTCAGCCTGCTCTTCGGCTCAAAGATCGCCAGCCTCTACGTCCAGCCGCATATCGGCGGCGACCTCGCACTGCTGACCCAGATCGCCAAACGAGTTGTCGAACGCGGCTTTCACGACCAAGCGTTCTTGGAGAACCACACCACTGGCTGGTCCGAGCTGAAGGCGGCGCTTGACGCGGCCTCCGCTGACGAACTGATGATGAAGTCAGGCGTTCGCCATGACGATGTCGAAGAGATGGTGGAGATGTTCGCGCTCTCTAAGAACACCGTCTTCGCCTGGACGATGGGCGTCACGCACCACGCCCACGGCGTCGAGAACGTCCAGGCGATTGGCAACCTCGCCTTGCTGCGTGGCATGGTCGGCAAGCCGGGCGCGGGACTGATGCCGATCCGCGGTCACTCGAACGTGCAGGGCATCGGTTCGGTCGGCGTGACGCCGAAGCTGAAGCAGGCGATCTTCGACGGTCTCGAATCGCGATTCGCCGTCAAGCTGCCGACCACCGCCGGCCGTGACACCATGGAATGCATGGAGGGCGCCTTCTCCGGCGGGCTGTCGACGGCCCTCTGCCTCGGTGGCAATCTGTACGGCTCGAACCCCGACTCGACGTACGCCGCGAAGGCTTTGCAGACGCTGAGGCAGATCACTTACCTCAGCACGACGCTCAACACGGGCCACGCCCACGGCACGGCCGACGAGACGATCATCCTGCCGGTGCTCGCCCGCGATGAGGAGCCGAGCGCGACGACCCAGGAGTCGATGTTCAACTACGTACGGCTGTCGGACGGCGGCCCGCGTCGTCTCGAAGGTCCACGGAGCGAGGTCGAGGTGATCGCCGACCTGGCCGAGCGCGTCGCCAAGCGTCTGGCCAGTCAGCCGAGCCTCAATGCCCTCGACTGGCCCGTGATGCGCGACACCGGCCGCATCCGCGAGGCGATCGCCCGGGTCGTCCCTGGTTGGGAGAAGGTCGGCGACATCGACCGCACCAAGGAAGAGTTCCAAATCGCCGGCCGGACTTTCCACGCGCCCCGCTTCGCCACGGTCGATGGCCGCGCCCAGCTGCACACCCATGAGCCACCAGCGTTGAAAGGGAGCGGGGACGCAGAACTGCGTGTCATGACAATCCGCAGCGAGGGGCAGTTCAACACCGTGGTCTACGAAGACGACGACCTCTACCGCGGCGTCGAAGGGCGTTACGTCATCCTCATGCACCCGGATGACCTTGTCCGTTTCCATCTCACTGCCAACGACCCGGTCCGCGTTACCGGTCCGGCGGGCCAGATGCACCACGTCCGCGCCGTCGCCCACCCGGCGATCCGCGCCGGCAACGCGGCGATGTACTATCCCGAGGCGAACGTCCTGGTGGGCCGCGGCGTCGATCCGAAGAGCAAAACGCCGGCGTTTAAGGGGCTGGTGGTGACGCTCAAGAAAGAACGCTAGCCATTCGTACGTCCGGGAGCCCTAAGCGTCAGCGCCGGGAGTCGAAGCGGGTACCAGGGCTCACTCCCGGCGTTGACGCTGTGGGCTCCCGGACCCTTGCTTCCTCGACCCTCGTCGTGAAGTTTGCGGGTCGCAGTCGGCTTCGTTCGTCGCGGGCGCCAGGTTCTTGCCGAGTTCATCCCGCCAATTCGAACCATTTCAGAGGGCCGACGCGTCCCCGTTAGACGCCGCCCGGCTACTCTCTCCGGATGTTTCTCCCGATTTGCTGGACATGGGGGTCCGGCAAGTTATTATCCGGTCCACTGTGACGGGCGAGGAGGCAGGCATCCAAGGGATTTCACTATCCATCCGCGGGAGTTCGGGGAATGATCCCACGCATACGTTTCGATATCGGCTGGCGCGACCTGCTCTACGGGTTTAGGACGGCGTATTCGTTCCGGGGCGATGACCGCCTAACCGCTCAACTGAAAGTCGAGCAGCTCTGGTCGTCCGAGGACGACAGCCTGGCCTGCCTGTCCCTGCGGAGCGGTTTTGACACCGCTCTGGAGGCTTACTCGTTCCCGGCCGGGAGCGAGGTGCTGATGTCTTGCATGAATATCGGCCCGATGGCCGATATCGTCGAATCGCACGGGCTGACGCCTCTGCCGATCGACCTGGACCTTGACAAGCTCACGATGCGCCCCGACCTGCTCGAACGGGCCATCACGCCGAACACCAAAGCGATCGTCCACGCCCACCTGTTGGGAACGCGACAGCCGCTCGACGAGCTGCGCCGGCTGGCGGACAAGCACGGGCTCGTGTTGTTTGAAGACTGCGCTCAGGCCTACCGGGCCGACGACTGGCGGGGCGACCCCCGGTGCGACGTCACGATGTTCAGCTTCGGCCCCCTCAAGACGTGCTCGGCGACGATGGGCGGGATCGTCCGCTACCGCGACAAGGACATGCTCGAGAAGGCGCGGTCGCTGCAGTCGCAGCTCCCGGTGCAGAGCCGCTTCGAAATCATCCAACGCTTGTTGCTGTTCTCGGAGTTGATCTTTGTTACCCAAGAACTGCCGTACTCGATCATCGTCGGCGCCGCCCGGAGGTTGGGGCTGGAAGAGTTCGTCAACGCGCCGTTAAGGAACTTCCGAGGGAGCAAGGCCTATCAGTTCAAGAAGCTCCGGAAGCAGCCGAGCCGGACGTTGTTGTCGTTGCTCCTGCACCGACTCAAGACCTATGACCCCAGCCTCGTGAAGCAGCGTTTAGACGCCGCCGAGGCCTTGCTCGGCGAGATTCCCGAGGTGTGCCGTCCCGGGAGAGCCATCGCCGATCACGGTTACTGGCAGTTCCCGATTTACTGCGACGACCCGGTCGGTCTGCGCCGGCATCTGCACCGGCAGGGATTCGATTCGACCCTCGGGCACAAGGCGTTTGTCGTCATCCCGCCGCCCGCCGACCGACTCGAGTTCGAGGCGACCACCGCCACCGGAACGCTCCCCCGTTCTCTCTACCTGCCGGTGCACTTCCGGGCCCGCAAGGAAGACCTCGTTCGGCTTGGGGAAGCGATCCGGTCGTTCGACCCGGAGTGCACCAACGACCGTGGCGTACTCAACGATTCTTGTACCGTGGCGGACAGGGCAGGGACCCTCGAAACGACAGCCGCAGCGACCTAGTGACTTGTCAAGCTGAATTCTAGGATGAGCCGATTGGGCGCTAGCCCCGGTTGAATCACTAAGAACCGTGGCTAGCGCCAAAACGGCTCATAGCGCCAACCCCTCGTTTCTAGCTTTGACAAGGCAGTAGCCCACCTCTTGGCTGACGCTTAGGGCTCCCCGACACGTGCGCGTTTGCGGGTTGGAGGGCCTTCGTCGTCGGCGGCGGTTTCGGGCCGAGCGTTTTCTTACTTGCAATGGCAAGTGGCCACCTGTACACTTCCTCCCGTCTCGTGGATTCGCCTTTTGACCGGAAGCGACCCCAGCGAGACGCGGCAGACGGTAGCCGGGCCGACCCGTTGTGGGTTTTCCAGTGCCGAGAACGACGTAACAGGAGCCGTGCCGTGCCAGGCCTATCCGATTCCGGTCAATCGCTTCCCTATGCCCGCCCCATCCCCCCGGTGAGCGGCTGCGACCTCCAGTACGGCGCGCCCGGCGTGCGGGTGTGGCAGCGCTGGCGGTCGCTTTACGACGACATCCTCGCCCACGTCCGCGCCTGTGACCGGCTCGGCGTCGATCTGACGGTGGGGCAGCTCGCCGAGGAACTCGATGAGGCGCTTGGGCTGGTGGAGCGGCGGCTCGAAGAACTCGGCAGCCTACAGATCCTTTACTGCCACGGCGACGGGCGGATCGAGCTCGATTCCGGCTACCGGCGGATGTGTGGGTAGGACGCTAGGCGGTCGGGCCGATAGGGGGGCGGGGCGATTAGACCGCGCTACGGCAAGCTCGGCGCGGCGGCGTCTTGCGCCAGCCACGCCGCCACGGGGTTCAGCCGGTGCTGGGCGACCCACGCCACCGCATCGACACAAACCGCGTCGCCGAAGCCGAACAGCGCTTGGTTGAGCGATGCGTTAACCCGGTAGCCGTCGGCGCCCATCAGGCGGGCGCACTCGTCGGGGTTCATCAGCCGGACACGGTACGCGCCGCGGCCCGCCTCGAAGAGGATCTGCCGGCCGCTGCCCCCCTTGGGCGTCCGCAGGCAACCGGCGAGGCCGTCGGTGCGGAGCTCGGCCATCGAACGCCCCTTCCGCACCCGGCGGAAGACGGCGCCGTACGACAGCCGCTTGCCGGCGATCATCTGGTCGGCCGTCTGGCGGTGGCGGTCGCTCATCTGGTTCAGCAGGTAGTCGGCCCGCTCGGTGCTCCACCACTGGGGCGAGTCGCCCGGCAGGCGGTCAACGACCTCTTCGAGCTGCACCACGCCGTACGGCGGCGGCTCGGGGAGGTCCCAGAGGTCCCAGTGAAGGTCGCTGTTCGCCCGGATCGCCTCGACGAGTTTCGCGGGGCGGACGGTAGACGCCTGAAGCTCGTCAACGCCTAGCCGCCCCAAGACGGATGACGTCGAGTCCCCCTCCCCTCGATGGGGAGGGTCGGGGAGGGGTGAGGAACCCGGGTAGAGGCTTTCTTTTTCTATTGAGCGTGCGCCGGCTTTATTCGCATTTAAGCGTGTACCCGCTGCGCCCCCCTCCCCCAGCCCCTCCCCACCAGGGGGAGGGGAGTTTTTAAGGAAAGCGGCGTTCTTGGTGACGCACTGCAACGCTTCCGCCACGCCGACCACGAACAGCCGTGGGCGGCTCTGCGGGGTGAAGTGGGCGGCGTCGACCATCATCACGTCGGCCGCGTAGCCGAGGTCGTTGATCGCGGCCACCAGGGCCCGGAAGTCGGCGCCGTTGTTCGATGAGAGCAGGCCGGTGACGTTCTCGATCAAGAGCAGCTTGGGCCGCTGCGGGGCGGCCATCGCTTTGATGAGTTCGATCCAACCCCAGAACGCGGACGACTGCCCCTCGTTGAGCCCCTTCCGCGACCCGGCGAGCGACAGGTCGGTGCAGGGGAACGAGGCGTGCGCCAGCAGGGCAGGGGGGACCTGCGCCGGGTCGCGGGCCAGGTCGTGGATGTCGCCGACGTGGTAGTGGGGCGAGGGCCCGAAGTGGCCGTCGTGCATCCGCTGCTTGGCGGGCTCGATGTCGTTGGCGAAGACAACCTCCCAGCCAGCCCGCTCGAGCCCCATCCGCGCGAGCCCCACCCCGGCAAAAAACTCCGCGGCGGTCCGCCCCGCAACTGCGGGCGGAGCGGGCGAGGCGTCAAACAGGGGGTGTTGCGGGTCCATCCCCGTAAAGGATACCCGCCGGGCCCGCCGAGAAAAGCAGCCGAACCGCGCGCCCGCCTAACCGAACCGCGACCGTCAGGGAGCGACCGAGCGGCTCACGAGGCCGCCACGTTGTCCACGAACGAATCGGCGGGGCGAAGAACAGGACGCGGATGATCGCGGATAGCGGTTGTCGTTAGCGGCTGAGCCACCCGGAACGAAAAAGCCCCGCTAGGGGCGGCGGCGCGTAGCCAGGGGCGCGAGCCCCTGGGATAGGAACAAGCCAAGAACGAAGCCCCGGAGGGGCGACAGCGGCCCGTGTTGGCGGGTTTGCTGTCGCCCCTCCGGGGCTTTTCGTTGAAGGGCAATCCGTTCCAGGGGCTTGGCGCCCCTGGCTACGCGCTGCCGCCCCTCCGGGGCTTGATACGGGTGGCCCCGACTGTCGTGAGGGGGGATGTCGCCTTGTTGAAAAGCCGGCACGAACGATCGTCGGGGTCGCGAAGCGGCAAGAGGCGATCAACGCGTCGATGCCACCTGTGCTACGCCCCCCGACAATCGTTCGAAGAGGCCCAACGCCTGGGTGGCCGTCTCGCTCACGACTCACGGGGACACCGGCGGGTTGGCGTGGAGGCTCGGGCTACCCAGTAGACTGCCCGATGGAAGACGATCTAAACTGCGTGAGTTGAGCCTCTCAGTCACCGACGATTTATTCTCGTTTACGAGTTTCCTAGGCTTCCATCTCAGCAACTCTCATCCCTCCATACGCGTCGACGTAAGAATCTATGAACGAAAAAAACTGGGGCCTGCTGTCCCTAATCTCGATTGTAGCTTTGGTCGCATTACCCGCTTACTGCCGAGGCGATGTGAGCAGGTCTGCGTCAGTTTCCCAGAGCGAAATAGGGAAAAATGAATTAGCTGCTGATTCTATCGGTCTCTCCGAGGTCGTGTCAGAACCGCCGGTGACTTCAGTTCAGTCGATGGCGGAGTTGGAGTACTCGATAGCACTTGAGGGGGTGGATCCGAGCAGCTACCAGACTCTCAGCCGCGGAACTTACAATTTACAGGTGTTTGTAGAAGTACTAAACAACACGTTTGAGTACGGAGGATCTGACTACAGCGGAGGCTTGCATAGCGCTAGATTTGATCTGGAATCGCTTGGCGATATACGTTTCGACGTCTACAACAATTGGCCGCCCCTTATTGTAGCGGACAACTTTGGAAATATAACAACAGACCCCAACACTTGGCTGCATCCGAAAGCGAGGGTGCGGTACCCGCTCATTTTTACTGATAGCGGAATCTCTCTCTGGCAGCCCGGATATGTCGTGCCCGGTGACACGGATACAATCCTCGGTACGGAACTAGTCATCGATGATGACACGATTCAACAGTACGGGAATCGATTCGGAGTCGATGGACGAACCATCGTCGCCAATATATTAGTGTTCTATGGCGGAGGATTGGCGGAATTGCAGGTTGCACCCAATTCGAGGGCGCAGAGTTTCGTCGTGGGGCGAGGAGACGGAAACCTGGTGGCGACGTTGCCGAAAAGCGTAATCGGCGGGCGACTTCTGTTAGGGGTCCCAGAGCCGTCATCTGCGGTCCTGGTGGGGCTCGTCGTATTTTCGTTAGGTCTCGCGTGGGGTCGAGAGTTGTCGTAGTGGCAGTAGGGAATCGACCGTGCTGATTTTTTGAGCGCGGCGCGGAGTTGCAGTTTCCCACGGCAATCTGGTCGCTGTCATCAAGCGGCGTTCGACGCTACGATGCCTAAGTACTCACCACGACAATCGTCCGGACGTTGTAAACCTCGCTGTGGCGTTCTCGCTAAGAGTCAGCGGCGTCGCATACGAAATTGATTCGCGACCATTCGCTCAATTCGGGAGAATGAGTGGCTATTTCTTCCTTGCCACGCATGCCTCTTAGCGTGGTTTTTTTCGTCATTCATCCGTCACGCACCCTTCCGACGCGCTCTTCACATTCTTGATGTACTTGTAGAGCGTCCCGCGCGTCGCCTTGTACGCGGGGGCGGTCCAGGCCTTCTTGCGTTTGGCGAACTCTTCGTCGGTCACGTCGACCGTGATGAGGTTCGCTTCGGCGTCGAGCGTGATCTTGTCGCCGTTTTGGACCAGGGCGATCGGACCGCCGACCTGGGCTTCGGGGCAGACGTGGCCGACGATGAAACCGTGCGAGCCGCCGCTGAAGCGGCCGTCGGTGATCAGGGCCACGTCCTTGCCGAGGCCGGCGCCCATGATCGCGCTGGTCGGGGTGAGCATCTCCGGCATGCCGGGGCCCCCCTGCGGGCCTTCGTAGCGGATGATGACGACGTCACCCTTTTTGATTTTCTTCTCTTCGAGGGCGTGCAGCATGTCCTCTTCGCTGTCGAAGCAGTTGGCCGTGCCGCTGAAGACGAGGCCCTCTTTGCCGGTGATCTTCGCGACGGCGCCGTCGGGGCAGAAATTGCCACGCATGATGCGAAGGTGGCCGGTCGCCTTGAGCGGCTTGCTGACCGGGTGGACGATGTCCTGGCCCGCGGAGAGGCCGGGCAGCTCGGCGAGGTTCTCGGCGAGCGTTTTGCCGGTAACGGTGAGGCAGTCCCCCTCGATGAGGCCCTCTTCGAGCAGCATCTTCATAACGGCCGGCGTGCCACCCACCTTGTGCAGATCCTCTTGGACGTACTTGCCGGACGGCTTGAGGTCGGCCAGGTAGGGGACGCGGTCGCTGGTTTTTTGGAAGTCGTCGATTGTTAGCTCGACATCGACCGCCCGGGCCATCGCCAGCAGGTGGAGCACCGCGTTGGTCGAGCCGCCGACCGCCATGATGAGGGCCATCGCGTTCTCGAACGCTTGACGCGTCATGATGTCGCGCGGCTTGATGTCCTTTTCGAGCAGTAGGCGGATCGCCTTGCCGGCGCTGCGGCACTCTTCGAGCTTGGCGGGGTCCTCGGCCGGGATGCTGCTGCTGTAGGGCAGCGTCATGCCCATCGCCTCAATGGCCGACGCCATGGTGTTGGCCGTGTACATGCCGCCACAGGCGCCGGCGCCGGGGCAGCTCTTCTTGACGATCTCTTGACGCTCGTCCTCGCTGATCGTGCCGGCGAGGAACTCGCCGTAGCACTGGAAGGCGGAAACGATGTCGCGTTTTTCTCCGGTCGCTGACGCTCCCGGCTCGCCTTTCTTCTTGGTAAAGCCGGGTTTGATCGTGCCGCCGTAGATCATGATCGCCGGGCGGTTGAGCCGGCCCATCGCCATGAGGCAGCCTGGCATGTTCTTGTCGCAGCCGGGTAGAGCCACGAGGCCGTCGTACCACTGGGCCTGCATGACGGTCTCGATCGAGTCGGCGATGATGTCGCGCGACTGGAGCGAGTACGACATGCCGCTGGTGCCCATCGAGATGCCGTCCGAGACGCCGATGGTGTTGAACCGCATGCCGACCAGCCCGGCGGGCGCCATGCCTTCTTTGACCTTCGCGGCGAGGTCGAGCAGGTGCATGTTGCAGGTGTTCCCCTCGTACCAGACGCTGGCGATGCCGACTTGCGGCTGGCCCATCTGCTCGTCGGTCATGCCGGTGCCGTAGAGCATGGCTTGGCTGGCGCCCTGCGACTTGGGCTGGGTGATCTGCGACGAGTACTTGTTGAGCATGAGAGCAAAGGGTTATCGGTTTTCAGCGAAATAAGGGGTCGTGAGCCGGGCCGTCCCCGGCCCCGGCCCTTGCAACAGGCGACGCAGTTTACCGCCCCCGGGTTCGCGCCGCAGGGGCTCCGCGCCGGGGGCGGAGGGTTGTGGGGGGAGTCGCTGACGCCGATAACCAGCCTTGTATCACGGCGGCACGGATGCCGTCATCGGGGCCGAAAACCCCACTCCCCCCGAATCCATCGCGTTCTTTCTCGCATGCCCAAAACCCCCGAGTTCTTGTATTTCGACCTCGGCCGGGTCCTGCTGAAGTTCGATCACCCGCGCATGCTGCGACAGATGGCGGAGGTCGCGGGGGTCGAGATCCACGTCCTGCGTGAAGCGATCATGCCGACCGGCTCTCCCACCGAAGGGGACGCCCAGTGGCGGCTCGAGGCGGGCGAGCTCACCGAGGACGCCTACTACGACGAGCTCTGCGAGCGGATCGGCCGCCGGCCGCAGCGGGACAAACTGGAGATGGCTTCGAGCGACATCTTCGGCCCGATTGGCTCGTCGCTCGACCTGCTGGAGCGGCTCAAAGAGGCGGGCTATCGGCTCGGCCTGTTGTCGAACACCTGCGCGACCCACTGGCGGTGGTTCCTCGACGGGCGGTTCCCGACGCTTAACAGCGTGTTCGAGGTGCAGATTGGGAGTTTCCAGGTCGGCTCGATGAAGCCGGCGGCGCCGATCTACGAGGCGGCGATCGCGAAGGCGGGCGTCCCGGCCGATCAGATTTTCTTTGCCGACGACCGCCAAGAGAACGTCGATGGGGCGATCGCCTGCGGCATCGACGCGGTGCTGTTCACCGACACCGCGAAGCTGGAGTACGACCTCCGCGCCCGCGGGATCGACTGCTAGCACTGGCGTCGCGGGTTTGGACGCGACGCAGCTAGATCGGGAGCCCTAAGCGTCAGCGCCGGGAGTTGCAGCGGGTACCAAGTTCACTCCCGGCGCTGACGCTTAGGGCTCCCAGTCGATTGTGAGTCTGTCGGTAAGCCGCTGGCGATCCGCGTTGCTGGCGCCGGGCGTTTTCGTGTAACTTGCCGCCTCACTAACACGCTCCTCGACGAGAACGCACGGATGCGACTCGGCGTCTTTCTACCGAACTGGATCGGCGACGCCGTCATGGCGACGCCCGCGCTCGACTCGCTCCGCGAGCTGGTGGGCCCGACCGGTCACATGGTGGGCGTGATGCGGCCCTACGTCGCCGAAGTGGTGGATGGCCTCGGCCTGTTCGATCGCAACGTCTTCTACAAGCCGAAGGCGAAGCAGCCCGAGCTGCAGGGCAGGGCGGTCGTGGCCGCGTTGCGAGAGGAACGACTCGACGCGGTGGTGTTGCTCACCAACTCATTGCGCACGGCCTGGCTCGCCTGGCGGAGTGGCGCCAAGGAACGGATCGGCTACGAACGCGACAACCGCTCGTGGCTGCTCACAACACGGCTCCGCGAACCGGTCAAGCGCGGCAAGCGGGCGCCGCTGCCGGCGATCGACTCGTACCTGAACCTCGCCTACGCGGCCGGCGGTGAATGGCGCGCGCCGACGCTGGGGCTCGCGACAACCGCTGCCGACGAAGCCGCCGCCGACGAAGCCTGGCGGCGCCTCGGCTTGCCGCCGGGTGAACAGGTCGTCGTCTTCAACACGGGCGGCGCATACGGCGACGCCAAGGGATGGCCCACCGAGCAGTTCGCCGCCCTCGCTGAGAAGATCACCACGTCGAGCGACTATTCGGTGCTAGTGAACTGTGGCCCGGGCGAACGAGAGACGGCCGGCCGCATCGCCGAGCTCGCCGCGACGCCGCGCGTCCGGAGCCTGGGCGAGATGGACGACCTGCCGATCGGCCTCTCCAAGGCGATCATCCGGCGCTCGCGGCTGTTGGTTTCGACCGACAGCGGGCCGCGGTTCTTCGGCATCGCGTTCGGCAAGCCGGTGGTGAGCCTCTTCGGCCCGACCGATCCGAACGTGACGCGCACGCACTACGCGGCCGAGACGCCGCTGTCGCTGGCGCTCGACTGCCAGTTCTGTTGGGAGCGGTCGTGCCCGCTGAAGCATCACCGCTGCATGAAAGAACTCTCAGTCGACCGCGTCTACCGGGCGGCGGCGCTCCATCTGAACAGCACGGCGGAGCAGGCGGCATGAAAGTCAGTGGCTTCACGATCCTGCGCGACGGCGCCCGGCTCGGGTACCCGTTCGTCGAGAGCATCCGGTCGCTCTTGCCACTGGTGGATGAGATGGTGATCGCCGTGGGCGATTGCACCGACGAGACGCCCGACCTGCTCCGCGCGATCGACTCGCCCAAGCTACGAACGTTCGATACGGTGTGGGACCCGACGCTGCAGAAGGGAGGGCGCGTCCTGGCGGTCGAAACGAACAAGGCGCTCGCCGCCTGTACCGGCGACTGGTGCTTTTATCTGCAGGGCGACGAAATCATCCACGAGCAGGACTACGGCCGCTTGCGCGGCGCTATGCAACGTCACTTGAGACAGCCCCGCGTCGAGGGATTGTCGTTCCGTTACCACCACTTCAAGGGAAGCTTCGACCTCCGCGACCCGCTTCCGTACCGCAAGCAGGTGCGGATTGTGCGGAACGGCGTTGGCGTCGTCTCGGTCGGTGACGCATGTGGATTTGGCGTGGCGACCGCCAGCGGTGTTCGAAAGCTGCGGACCGCGACGACCGGCGCGTGGATTTATCACTACGGTTGGGTGCGCCCGCCGCGGGTGATGAACCAGAAGCACAGCGAGTTCCTCCGCTACTACAGCGGCGATGAAGGCGTCGGACTCCGGCAGGCCGAACAGCAAGTCGCGGAGGACTATGCCTACGATGTGTCGCGCTGCGAGCCGTTCGCCGGCACGCACCCGGCCGTGATGGCCGAGCGGGTCGCCGCCCAGGACTGGACGGCGTCGTACCGGTTTGTCCCGCGGTGGCGGAACGGCGCCTACTGGGACGGTTTCCTCCGGAAGAACTTCGCCACGCTCTATCGCTGGGCATCTTGATCGTTGGGCCTCTTGAAGCGGCCTTTTTCGTGCGGGCGCCCGTAAATGGCCGCTACAGCCGGCATATCTGAAGCGAGAACTCCTCAATAGTCGCCGATCTCGGCGCCGCAACACGGCAGAGCAGTCCTACGTTTTTGGGCGGGCCTTCTTCGAAAGGCCGCAGGCATCTGCCCCCGTGCGCCTCTCGATGAAACCTGTCTTGATGGATTACATCCGGTTGCCGACGCGCAGTCGTGTAGCGGAAGCTACTCGGGTGGTATTCTACGTTCTCGCCGCCGGGTTAACCGCTGGGCTGATGGGGCTGGGTGTTCATGCCGTTGGCGCCGCGACGCTCGCCGTGGCGGTGGTCCTGGCGACCCGGTTGCTCGTCGCGGCTGTGACCCGTCCGGGGGATGGTGTTGAGAATGCGGTTGTCAAGCAGGGCGGCCCCGTATCGTTGGGCCCCGTATCGGTGGGCGACGCCGACGACAAGAGCGGCCACTCCCGGTTCTTGCACGCGGTGCTCGACGGCGTCGACTTGCAGATTGGCGTCCTGGACGAATCGGGCCGCCTCATCGAGACCAATCAGGCTTGGGACGACTTCGCCGGCTCGATGCGAATCGCCGACGAGTCGACGGTCGGAGCCAGCTTCTACAACGTTTGCCGAGAGGGTGGCGTCTACGAAGGCGAGAGCCCGACGCGGATCGCCGGGGCAATCAGGCAGGCCGCCGCTGGCCAGGGGGGACGCTTCCGAGCGGACTACACGGTCCTCATGTCCGATGAAGCACGAACGATCGAGGTGACGGTCGCGCCCCTGCCGGCCGGATACGGCGGCTCGGTGATTGTCACCCAGCGAGATCGGACCGCCGAGCAAATCGCTGCTCAGAAGACGCTCCATGAGAAGCAACGGGCAATCACGCTCGCCGATGCGCTCGAGGCGAGCCAGTCGTCGCTCGATCTTGCTCTGCAGGCAGCCGACCTGGGCCTCTGGCAGTGGGACATACCGACGGGGTATTTCGAGCTTAGTGACGATTGGATCCGTAAGTTAGGCGTCGATCCAATCGACTTCACCCCCGACCTCGGAGCCCTCCGCTCTTGGTTGCACCCGGACGATCGCAAGATCTGGACGGCGCGCGCCGCGGCAGGCCTCGCGGGCGATGAGCCATTCGATCGCCAGTTCCGGCTGCGAAGCATAGGGGGCGAGTACCGTTGGTTCCAGGTGCTGGGCCGCGCCATCTCGTACGACGCGACGGGCGCCCCCGAGTGCCTGTCGGGAATCCTGATTGATATCGACGCGCGGAAGTCGACCGAACTCCGCCACGCCGGCATGGCGAAGATCATCGAGGAGTCGATGAACGAGGTCTATGTCGTCGATAGCCAGACCCTGCGGTTTGTTGAGGTCAATTGCTGTGCGCGGGAGAACCTGGGCTACTCACTGACAGAACTGCAATCGATGACCCCCTTCGATCTCAAGCAGGAGGGCGAACGGTCGATGATCAGCGAACGGATGGCGTCGATCGCTGAAGGGCTGGCGCCGCGATTGGACTTTGAGTCGTTGCACGTCCGTAGGGACGGGACGACGTACCCCTGTCTGATGACGCTGCAGAAGACCCAACTGCTTGATCGCGACGTCTACGTTGCGACCGGGATGGACGTCACCGAGCGTCGGCGCCTCGAGACGCAACTCGCCCAGGCGCGGCGCCTGGAGTCGATTGGAGAGCTGGCTGCGGGGGTGGCTCACGAGATGAACACCCCTTTGCAGTACGTCGGCAACAACATCCAGTATCTCAGTGAGTGTTCGGCGGTGATCTTTGAGATCGTCGATGCGTTTCTGAAGTCGCTCGACCCGGCGACGCCGTCCAAGCAGTGGTCGGTGCGTCGTGAAGAGGTCCGCCAGCTGATCAAGAAGACCGGCTTCGAACGCATCCGACGCGAGGCGCCTCACGCCATCGCCGAATGCCGCGAAGGCGTCGAGCGTGTTCTGCAAGTCGTGCGGGCGATGAAGGACTTTTCGCGCCCGGAGAGCATCGACCTTGCCCCCGCCGACCTTAACCATGCTCTGCGGAATGCAGCCATCGTGACCCGTAACCGTTGGAGCATGGCCGGCGAACTGGACCTCGAACTCGACCCCACGTTGCGGCAGGTCGTTTGTCAAGAGGGGGCGATCAATCAGGTATTCGTCAATCTGATCGTCAATGCTGCCGACGCGATTGTCGAGCGACTCCAGAATGACCCCAACGGGCCGTCGGGGAAGATTTCGGCGCGGACTCACAGCGATGGCGAGTGGGCGGTGTTCGAAATCGAGGACAACGGCTCGGGCATGTCCGCCGAAGTTCAGCGGCGTGCGTTCGACCCCTTCTTTTCGACGAAGGAGGTCGGGAAGGGATCCGGCCAGGGGCTAGCGCTCAGCCACGCGATTGTGTCGCAAAATCATGGCGGAGCGATTCAGATCGACAGCACGCCAGGAGTGGGGACTGTGGTGCGGGTCAAGCTGCCAGTGGCGGGGGCGTCGAACAAGACGTCGGACTTGTTCCCGGCAATCGTGGGCTGACCATTCTGCGCAGAGGTAATTCGGTCTGCCACATTTGTCGCCTCGAAATCTATGTCGTCTGCGACAGCGGCATAGGGTTAATAACTGCACAACGACGTGGCGGATGTTCCGCGGACTAGCGAGACAAGCGAAATGACCCAACGTGTTCTTTTTGTCGACGACGATCAGATGCTCCTGTCGAGTATGGAGCGGTGCCTTGGTCTGAAGTTTGAGCTCGACACGGCGATCTCCGGTCTCGACGCGCTGGAACTGATGAAGACCAACGCCTACTCGGTGGTCGTCAGCGACATGCGGATGCCGATCATGGACGGCGTCCAGTTCATCGAGAAAGCCCGCGTGCTCTCGAGGCAATCGGTGTTCATGATGTTGACGGGCAATCAGGACTTGCAGACAGCCATGCGCGCCGTCAACGAGGGGCAGGTCTACCGCTTTCTCAACAAGCCGTGTCGGCCCGACGAAATCGAGGCCGCTGTCACCCAGGCGCAACGACAGTTCAACCTCGAGGCGTCCGAGCGCGAGCTTCTCAACAAGACCTTCGTCGACGCGCTGGGCGTCTTCTCGGACGTTATCGAAACGCTGCAGCCCCATCTGGTGGGACGCTGCGGGAAGACCGAGCAAGTGCTCGACGAACTCCGGCTGGCGTGCGGGTTGCCAAGCCGATGGGAGTACAAGGTCGCGGCTAAAGTGATGCTGCTCGGCTTCGCGATGCAGTTTGATCGCCGATCGGGGATGAATGTCTCAGCGACGCAGGCGACCATCGAACTCAACCGCGCCTGCACGACGGCGGCCCGTATCGTTCAGCGGATCCCGCGGCTCGACTCCGTCGCCGAGATTATCCGATGTGTCCCCACAACCGATGGCGTGCTGGCCGACCCATCCAGTTCCGACCCGCTCGATATGGTCATGAACGGCGCCGCTCTCTTGCGGGTCGCGCACATGGTCGAGGCGCTGTCCGACTCGGGCGTGGAGTGCGACGAAGCGATGACTTGGATCGTCCAGGCCGCGCCCGACATCAGCCCGATGCTGGCCGAAGCCGCTCGCAACTTGTACCCGAAAGAGGTCGAGGCTGAAGGCATCCCGTTCGACCCCGACGACCTCAAGCCCGGCCTGATCCTGTTCGACGACCTCACGGGCGCCGACGGAGCGACCTTGCTACGATCGGGCCGCAAGCTCAGCCAGACGCACATCGACAAACTTCGCGACGAGAAAGCGGACCGCGGCTCGGTGGCGCCGGTCCTCGTCACGCGGGCCTCGTACCTCCAGGTCTTCCCGAACGGCACGCCAACGGCCACGGCCTAGCGGCACGTCCTGGTCGCCCCGTGTCTCGCAGGTCAAAAAGCTAGCGGCTCGGGTTGAAAAGAAAGCCTCCCGCGGCGAGGCGCCGTACAATGGCGGCATGTCCCTCCGCGGCCCCGTTCAAACCGGTCTGTCGATTCTCTCGGCGCTTGCGTTGACGGCGCCCGCCGGGCAGGCGGCGACGGTAGTCCTCGCCAATCACACCGCGACCGCGACGACGGTCGAGGTGTTGTCGGCTGCGGGGGGCGCCGAAACGCGGAGGATCGCCCCGGGCGAATCGACGCCGTTCTTTTCCGCTTCGCCGCTCAGCGTCGCGTTGGGGAGTGGTCTCAACCGCCGTGTTGAGTCACTCGCCGCCGACGCCGTCTACCGATTGGCGACCGTCCGTGTCGGCGATCACAGCGGGGTCGAACTCCGCCGCATCGCCTTGATGGGCGAGGCGATGGCCCCCCCCAACGCGGCCGCCTGGCAAAATGGCGCGGGACGAGCCGACGCGCCGGTCCGCGTCTTGCTCTGCGTTGACGAGGAAGAGCCGACGATCGACCGCCTCTGGCAGGCCCGGCTGACGGCCCGCCTGAAGGCCGCTTCGGCGATCATGCAGCGCCATTCGGGCGTCCGCTTCGAGCCGGCAGGCTTCCAGTTCTGGAAGTCGGATAACAGCGTGACCCAGTTCACGCAGTCGCTGGGGGAGTTTGAGCACGCCGTTTCGCCGCCGCCGGGGACGCTCGCCATCGGCTTCACCAGCCAGTACCAGGTTCAGCTCGGGCGTCAGCACATGGGGGGGACCCGTGGCCCGCTCCGCGGCCACATCTTGTTGCGAGAGTGGTCGCCCCGCGTCAGCGAGGCGGAACGGGTTGAGCTGCTCGTTCACGAACTAGGGCACTACCTCGGCGCCGGCCATAGCCCCGAGCCGACCAGCGTCATGCGGCCCGTGCTTGGCGACCGGCCGGTGCGGCTCCGCGGCGAGGTGATCCGCTTCGACCCGGTCAACACGCTGGCGATCGCGATGATCGGCGAGGAGGTCCGCCGCCGTGGCGTCCGTGACCTTGGCAACATCACGCTGGCGAGGCGCGAGCGGCTGCAGCACGTCTACACGACCCTCTCGGCGTTGACGCCGGGAGAGCCCGCCGGCGTCGCCCTCTTGCGGCGGCTCGCTGCCGTTGGCGGCGGGCCGATCGCTGCGGCCGGTATTGACGAGGATCAGGGCGGCGCCGTCTCCGACGAAGACCGCAGCGAGGCTGCCGCTTCGGCGGTCGTCGCGGCGATCACCCAGGCCGCGGCGAGCAGCCGCAAACGCGACCTCGGCGACCGGCTCACGGGCGACGCGCTCGCCGACGCCTTGGTGCGCGCCGGCGCCGGAGCTACGAGCGACCCGCGCGGCCTGCTCCTTGGCCTCGGCGTCGCGCTGGACGACGTCGGCGGCCTGAAGATCAATCCCCGCACGACCGCGGCCGCCGAGCGGATCGAGTCCGACCGCGACCGCCGCCAACGCCTCAACGTGCTTGGCCGGCCAACCGCCCGCGGCCGGCACGACTTGCTCAAGCACTTTGTCGTCTCGGCGGCGCTGGCGGCGCTGGTCGGTGAGAAGGAAGCGAATCTGTGGGGGGTCGGCAAGGAACTAGCCGACGCGACCCGCGAAGGGGGAAGCGGTTTCAGCTTCGCCGACCTCGCGGCCGATCGGGCGGGGGTCCGCTTCGCCCGGGCCGTGTTGTCGGGCAGCCCCCCGGTCGCCGGAATCGCCACCAGCTTCCGCCTCGACAACTATCTGCCGCCAATCGAGGGCCTCGAAGAGGGCCTCCCGCTAGCCGACGTGATCAAGCGTTTCGGCGGCAAGGGCGACCCCCGCTTCGACGCCCAGATCGCCGAAATCGATCGCCGCATCGACGCCCTTCCAGCTTATTCGCTGTTGCGGCTCGGCCTTCCATGAAATCTCACCGCCAAGAGCGCCGGGGATCTCCAAGAGTTTTTGAGACAGGATCTACAAGATAGACGGGATGAATTGACGGAACTCTTATCCTGTCGATCCTGAAAATCCCGTCTAGCTTTTTCTTCCCTGCGTACCTTGGCGCTCCTGGCGTCTTGGCGGTTCCCCTTTTGCAGGATTGACCGACGCGGCGGTCGCGCCCTACCGTTTGGGCTTTGGGCGTCGACTTTCCTCTCCTGTGCGAGGCTGCCGTGAGCGAGTTGTGTGACTTTGGCCTGATTGGCCTGGCCGTTATGGGCGAGAACCTGGCCCTCAACGTAGAAAGCCGCGGCTACAAAGTCGCCGTCTACAACCGCACCACCAGCGTGATGGAAGAGTTCATTGCCGGCCGGGCGAAGGGGAAGGCCTTCGTTGGCTGCAAAGAGCTCAAAGACCTCGTCGACGCCTGCGCCAAGCCGCGCAAGATCATGATCATGGTCAAGGCCGGCCCGGCTGTGGACGCCGTTATCGAGTCGCTCAAGCCGCACCTCGATCCGGGCGACATCATCATCGACGGCGGCAACACCTACTACGCCGACACCGAACGGCGGACCAAAGAGGTCGAGGCGGCCGGCTTCCTCTACTCGGGCACCGGCGTCTCTGGCGGCGAAGAAGGCGCGCTGCTCGGCCCCAGTCTGATGCCTGGCGGCTCGCCCGATAGCTGGCCCGCTCTGAAGCCGATCTTCCAGGCGATCGCCGCCAAGGTCGGCCCGAACGACGACATCCCGTGCTGCGAGTGGGTCGGCCCCCGCGGCGCCGGGCACTACGTCAAGATGGTGCACAACGGCATCGAGTACGGCGATATGCAGCTCATCTGCGAGGCCTACTCGATGATGAAGGAGTGCCTTGGCCTCACCAACGACGAGCTCTACGACGTCTTCGCCGAGTGGAACACCGGCGAGCTCGACAGCTACCTGATCGAGATCACCCGCGACATCTTCAGCGTCAAGGACGAGGCGACCGGCAAGTACATGGTCGATCTGGTGCTCGACACGGCGGGCGCCAAGGGGACCGGCAAGTGGATGAGCCAACTGGCCCTCGACCTCGGCGTCCCCAGCACGCTCGTCACCGAGGCGGTCTACGCCCGCGGCCTGTCGGCCCGCAAGGACGAGCGCGTCCAGGCGAGCAAGACCCTCAAGGGCCCCGCGCCAAAGTACAGCGGCGATAAGAAGGAGTTCATCGAGTCGATCCGCCACGCGCTTTACGCCTCGAAGATCGTCAGCTACGCCCAAGGCTTTGTGCAGCTACAAGCGGCAGCCGCCGAGCACGACTGGCCGCTCAACTACGGCGACTGCGCGATGCTGTGGCGTGGCGGCTGCATCATCCGGGCGGTCTTCCTCGACCGCATCAAGGAAGCGTTCGACGCCAACCCGAAGCTCGAAAACCTGCTGCTCGCCCCCTACTTCGCCAAGGCGGTCGATGAGTCGCAGTCGGCGTGGCGCCACGTCGTCTCGCAAGCGGCCCTACTCGGCGTCCCCGTCCCCGCGTTCGCCACCGCGCTGGCCTACTACGACGGCTACCGCCGCGAGCGCCTGCCGGCCAACCTGCTGCAATCGCAACGCGACTACTTCGGCGCCCACACGTACGAGCGGACCGACAAACCGCGCGGGGAGTTTTTTCATACGGAGTGGATTGATTTGCGGAAGGATCCGAAGTGAAGGTTCAGTTTCACCGCGGAGACGCGGAGGACGTGGACACACAGGTCACGCTGTGCCTGACATCCTTCCAGAGCAGCAGATTTGATGAGTGGACGCAGTCAGACGATTGAGATCTTCTTGCCCGACGGGGAGCCAAGAGGAGTACGTCTTGCGAGCATCACGACCCGTATTGTCCAGGTGATTCAAGCGCCCAGGACCAATCTTGCTGCGTTTCTGGATCGTTCGGAAGCGTCTCGTGTAGCGCTCTATTTCCTTGTCGGCACTGCTGATGGAACGCCAAAGCCGGCCTTGTACATAGGTCAAACCGAGGACTTGCGGGGGCGGCTTCGTAGTCACAATTCGGGGAAAGACTTTTGGAATTCCGTTGTCGCAATCACCTCGCGGACTGATAGCTTTACCCAAGTTCACGTTCGGTACCTTGAGTGGTACTGCATACAAAAGGCTGCTGAGGCGAAGCGGTACGAATTGGTGAATGCGAATGGAGGCGGCAAGCCTCACATTCCGGAACCACTTGAAGCTGATGTACTAGATGCTTTCGAGACGGCCGCGACCTTGCTCTCTACGCTCGGACTACCGATTTTTGAGCCAGTTGTTTCGGCTGTTGCAACAGGGGCAACGAAGCGAGTTTTTTCCTGCCGTGGTCCCAATGCAGATGGTCGTGGGATTCTCGTGAATGACGGCTTCGCACTAATTGAGGGGTCGATTTGTCGGCGTCAACCGGTGCCGTCGGCGGCGACTCTTGTATCGACAACTGACGAGATGATTGAAGCGGGGCTACTCGCACCAATCGACGCTGAGCGACTAAGGCTTACGGAAGACTACCTTTGCAGTTCTCCAAGCCAGGCCGCTCTAATCGTACTGGCAAGGAAAGCAAACGGCTGGACAGAGTGGAAAGATGAACGTGGCGAGACCTTAGACGCAGTGTATCGACAAGAGGCTGAGTGCGATGGCGTCGGTCCTCTAACTGAATTCGCTAAGTGAAGTAGGTCAGGCTGTGCCTGACTCCCCCGCCAGCGTAAAAGGATGTCAGGCACAGCCTGACCTACGAAAACTATGAAATTCGTCATCGAACAGCACAGCGACGGCTTCGTCG
This sequence comes from Botrimarina colliarenosi, assembly GCF_007859955.1. Lineage (GTDB taxonomy): Bacteria > Planctomycetota > Planctomycetia > Pirellulales > Lacipirellulaceae > Botrimarina > Botrimarina colliarenosi. Next base: position 629,618 of record NZ_SJPR01000002.1, on the reverse strand, counting down.
CTTATCCCCTGGGCCTGCGCGGCGTCGTGGTGGGGCAGGGGGAAACGCGTGAGGACGCCCTCGCCGACGCCCAATCGGCGGCGAAGTTCCACATCGAGACCTTCGGCCCAGACGCCGTGAGCGATGATTCGCCGCTCATTGACGCGGAGGTCGTCGACGCCTGATGCCTCGCTTTCCTGTCGATACTCCGAAGCAGCGAGTCTTGCAGGCAATGAAGAAGCTTGGCTTCGAGGTCCTACGTGAAGCCGAGCACATCGCCCTTCGTAGAGAGAATCCCGACGGTTCGATCACTCCGATGACGATTCCCAACCATCGTACGATCAAAGGCTCGACACTCCGATCCATCTGCACTCAGTCAGGCATCCCACGCGACGAGTTTCTCGACGCGTACAACGATTGAATCAACTCCGCGTCCTCCGCGTCTCCGCGGTGAATAAAAACCCATGCCGCACACCATCGTTATCTTCGGCGCCTCCGGCGACCTCACCAGCCGCAAGCTGATCCCCGCCCTCTACAACCTCAAGAGGAAGGGCCGGCTGCCGGAGGATGCGAAGATCGTCGGCTTCAGCCGCACCGACTTCTCGCACGAGGCGTGGCGCAAGGACCTGCGGGCGACGACGCAGGAGTTCGCCGGCGACAAGTTCAAGGCCGACGTCTGGGACGACTTCGCCGACCAGGTTTTTTACTGCGACGGCGACATCGGCAAGGCGGAGGACTTTGAGAAGCTCGGCAAGTTCCTCACTGAGCTGGAGGGGGGTGAGGACGCGTCGCGGCTCTACTACCTCTCGACGGCTCCCCGGTTCTACGGGCCGGCGATTGAGCAGCTCGGCAAGGCGGGCCTCGCCTGTGAGGAGGGCGATTGCCAACGCCGCGTCATCATCGAGAAGCCGTTTGGCGTCGATCTTGAGTCGGCCAAGGCGCTGAACAAGACGGTCCACGCCCACTTCAAAGAGAAGCAGGTCTACCGCATCGACCACTACCTCGGCAAAGAGACGGTCCAGAACCTGTTCGTGCTGCGGTTTGCCAACACGATTTTTGAGCCGGTCTGGAACCGCAACTTCATCGACCACGTGCAGATCACCGTGGCCGAAGAGGTGAATGTCGGCAGCCGGGCCGGCTACTACGACACGGCAGGCGTGGTGCGGGACATGATCCAGAACCACCTGCTGCAGCTGTTGATGGTCACCGCGATGGAGCCGCCGGCGAGCTACGCGGCTGACCCGGTGCGCGACGAGAAGGTGAAGGTGCTGCTCGCCGTGCGCCCGAAGTCGCCCAAAGACATCGCCCGCGACACGGTCCGCGCCCAGTACCGGGGCTACCTCCAAGCCGACGGCGTGCCGGACGACAGTACGACCGCCACCTTCGCGGCGATCAAGCTGGGGATCGACAACTGGCGCTGGCAGGGGGTGCCGTTCTATCTGCGGAGCGGCAAGTCGCTGTCGTGCCGGACGACGCAGATCGTGATCCAGTTCCGCCAGCCGCCGCACATGCTGTTTAAGGAAGGCCCGCGGACGATCCGCGACGCCAACCGGCTGATCATCCAGGTGCAGCCGGCCGAAGGGATCCAGATGCACTTTCAGACGAAGGTGCCCGACGCCGGCATGACGATGCGGCAGACCAACCTCGATTTCAACTACCAGAAGAACTTCGGCGGCAACATCCCCGAGGCGTACGAGCGGCTGCTGCTCGACGCGATCGAGGGGGACGCCAGCCTTTTCGCCCGCGCCGACGAGGTCGAGGCGGCTTGGGGCATCTGCGACCCGATCCTCGCGGCCTGGGCCGAAAGCGACAAAGCGGCGAGCGACGCCCCGAAGCTGCTCAGCTACGAGCCGGGCTACTGGGGCCCGACCGAGAGCACCGAGTGGATGATCGCGCAGCGGCGTGAGTGGTTCGACGCCTGCCCGGTGCTACAGTGAGGGACGAGGGGGCTGAGGGACGGGGGACGAGGGGTTCTGCGTCCACAGCCCTCGTCCCCCGTCCCTAACCCCTAATCCCTTTCCTGATGTTCACCGGCCTCGTCCAATCCCTCGCCGCCGTCGTCGACCTTGTCGAAGAAGGCCCTGGTGTGCGGCTTATCGTTCGCGACGCGTCGCTCGCCGCCGGCGCGACGCTCGGCGACAGCATCTGTGTGAACGGCTGTTGCCTGACCGTCGTCGCCATCGACGGCTCCGCGATCGCCTTCCAAGCCGGCAGCGAAACGCTCTCGCGCACCAATTTGGGTGAACTCGCCGCCGGGTCGAAGGTGAACCTCGAGCCCTCTCTGAAGGCGGGCGACCAGCTCGGCGGGCACTACGTCACGGGTCACGTCGATTGCCTGGGCACGGTCGATGCGATCGAGCCCGAGGGCGATTGGTCGAAGTACTGGTTCCGCGTCCCGGCGGCCCAGGCCCGTCAGATGGCGAGCAAGGGCTCGGTCGCCGTCGATGGCGTCAGCCTAACGCTGGTCGATGTCGAGGACACCAGCGACGGGGCAGGGCGGTTCAGCGTCGCGCTGATCCCCCACACGCTGGGCGTCACGACGCTCGGCGCCCGCCAGGTCGGCGACCGGGTGAATATCGAGACCGACGTGCTAGCCAAGTACGTGGAGCGGCAACTCGGTGGGCAAGGGAAGTAACCGCCAAGACGCCAAGGCTCGCCAAGAAATTCGGAAAAGAGAAACTGTGGGAGGGGTCTCCGACCCCGATTACGCGCAACCTGCCGCTACGGTCTGGATGCCGTAATCGGGGTCGGAGACCCCTCCCACAATCTTCTCCCACAATCTTCCTTTCCTCTCGGCGAGCCTTGGCGCACTTGGCGCACTTGGCGTCTTGGCGGTTTCTCCAGAATAGTTGCACAAAGGGCCAACGATCGCGCATCGTGTACAGCGTCATGGCCGAATTGCCCTTCCACCTCCGCGTCCGCGCGCTGACCGACCAGCTCGGGATGGCCGGGATCGACGTGCTCGGCGGGCTCTTTGACCTGACGGCCCAGCGGCTGGTGCGGCTTGCCGTGGCGATCACCCGCAACCAGTACGACGGCGAAGACGCCGTCCAAGCCGTGATGACGCGGATCGCGGTGCGACCCGACCCGCTCCGCGACGCGCAAACCCCCTGGGCCTACCTGCTGCGGATGGTCCGGAACGAGGCGTTGCTGGTCGCCCGCAAGAAAAGGCGTTGGATCACGACAACGCACAGCATCACCGACTTGGTGACCAGTCGGCGAGTCGATGAGCTGGAGCTCGAAGACACGCACCGCGCCGTCTGGGCCGCGCTGCGGTCGCTTCCGGCCGCCCAGGCCGAGGTCGTGGTGCTCAAGACCTGGGAGCAGATGACGTTCGCCGAGATCGCCGAGGTCCTCGACGAATCGCCCAACACCGTCGCCAGCCGCTATCAGTACGGGCTCCAGAAGCTCGCCACGCGGCTGCAGAAGACCGCCGACGAGGCCTTGGGCCATCGGGCAGAAGTGCAGGGGGGCCGCCGATGAAGTCCCCCCGCGAAGGTTTTGACGCCGCGAGCGTTGAGGCGATGCTGCAAGGCGCCGGCGGCTATATCGGGCCGTCGGAGGACCTCCGCCCCCGCGTGCTCGAAGAGGCGCGTCGGCTCCGCGGGCAAGGGCGCCGGCGACAGCGGATGACGATGGCGGCCGGCTCGGCGCTCGCCCTCGTGGCGTTGGTGGCGATCCCGGCGGCGTCGTTGAACGAGGTCCTGACTCAGGCGTCGCCGTCGCAGCGCGTCGCCCGCATCGTCGCCGCGGATCACGCGACCGCCAAACGGGCCGGCGTCGAGGGGCTCTGCTGGACGCTCGTCGATGCGTTCCTCCGGGTGCGCAGCGAACAAGCCGAAGCGCTCCGGCCGACCAAAACGGCGACCGACAGCGCCGATCCATCTTCTGACGCTTTTGCTGCACAAACGGCGGACGCCGGCGGCTCGTTCTAGTCAGAAGGCGGTCGTTGGGATCGCCGCTTCGGTGTCTCCAACGCCATGGCCGCCATGCCGGACGATCGGCTAGCCGACGTGCTCGCCTTGGGCGAACAGCTCGCCGCCCTCGACGAGGCGGGCGTAGCCCTCGACCTCGGGTTCGCGCCGGGACCGCTCCGGCCTCAGTTGGACGTGCTAGCCGACCAGCTTTCCCGTCGCATCGGCGGGACCGAATCACTCACCGACGTGTTCGCCGACCCCGCTCTCCAAGCGCCCGCGGGCTATCGCCAGTTACTTGGGGCGTGGCTGTCGGGCGCCGATTTATCTTCCGCGTTAGAGAGCCGCCGCGTCGTCTGCGCGAGTCGCGAGGCGCACCGCAGCCGGATGTCGCTGGGGCTGTTCTACCCGGTGTTGGTGGCGGTGCTCGCCTGCGTCGGGGTCGCGACGATGTGCCGCTACTTGCTGCCGATCTTTGAATCGACCTACGCCCAGCTGAACGAGCCGGTCAGCGCCGCGGTCAGCCGGTTGCAATGGGTCCGGGCGTCGGCCCCGCTCTGGCTGGTGCTCGCGCTCGTCGCGTTGGTCGGCGGCGTGCTGTGGGCCCGTCACGGATTTGCAGGTTGGCGGGTCGTCCCGGCCCGCGAGAAAAGCAATCCGCCGCTGCTGGCGTGGGCCACGACCTCCGGCTCGGCCGGTGACCTGCAAGCCGTTGACGACTTCTATGACGGCCTCGACCGACGTCGTTCGAATCGGTGGACCACCTACGGCCCGTTGCTGGCGGTCGTCTTTATCGGCGGCGGCGCCACGCTGCTCTACTGCCTGACGCTCTTCTTGCCGCTTGTTGAATTGCTCGGGAGGCTGGCCTCGTAGGCAGACGCTCATGCCCCGCTTTGATTACCAAGCAACGAACGACGCCGGCGCCCCCCAGCGGGGCGTCATCGACGCGGCTGGCGTCGCCGAGGCCGTGACGCAACTCGAGTCACGCGGCCTCGTCGTCCGCTCAATCGCCATAGCGGCCGACCCCTTGGGCGAGGCAGAAGGCCCTCTAACTGAGGCGGTGAAGCGTCTCTTGGCGTCGAACGACCAGTTGGTCGAACCGCTTCACGCCTACTTAAAGGAGTCGCCCCCCAGCAAACGACGCACTGAGTTGAAGCGGATCGCCGAGCTGATCGCTACAGGTGAGGAGAAGCCTGCCGTCGCCGCGGCGCTCGCCGAGCCAACCGCGTGGGGATCGTTGCTGGCGTCGGTGTCCGCGGAGCCTGGCGACGACGAGAGTCTCTTTGCAAGGTTCATCGAACGCGAACAGCCGAGCATCACGCTCCGCCGTCGGCGCCGGCTGGCGTCGCTCTACCCGGTGGCGGTCGCGGCGCTTTGCCTCGCGATCCTCTGGCCACTATCACTGTTTGTGTTGCCGGCGTTCCAAGAGATCTTCAACGACTTCGGGCTCGATCTCCCGGTTGTGACCGAGCTTGTGCTCGCAACCGGACGTTTCCTAACGAGCGGACGCGCCGTGACTCTCCTCACGTGGCTGACCCTGGTTGCTTATGTGGGGTGGGTGTTTCGTGGGAGCCTCTCCCGCTGGTTCTCTCCCGTAACCGACCGCATTGTCTGCTTCTGGCGTGGCGGCGCGCTCGGCGCCGCCCGCCTCACGGCGCAGATGGCGGACCTCTTGGAGGCTGGCGCGCCGGTCGCCGACGCGGTTCGCATCGCGGGCCGCCACGTCTACGCGGCCGACAAGAACCCCGGCGCCAAACGGGCCGCTTGGTTGGCGCGTGAGCCGTCACGCCAGCACTTGGCCGTGTCGCCGACGTGTTCGCTCGACTTCGCCGTCGCCGCCGAGATGAACGACACGGCCCGTGTCCGTCTACTGCGTGAATTGTCGGCGTGCCACAACGAGCGTTCCGCCGCCGCTTCGTCATGGGCGGAGGGGGTCGCCGGCCCCGTGACGATCGTGGTGCTGGGAATCATCGTCGGCGGCGTCGTGCTGGCGTTGTTCCTGCCGCTCGTCAAGCTGATTGAAGGACTGACCTAAGGCATGTCCCAAACGCTCAAATCAACGATCGGCGCCCTCGCCAACGCCTTTTGGGAAGGCCTACCGACCTTCCGCGGGCTGGGACGCCAGGCTTGGTGGCGGATGCCGACGTTCCGCCCGTTGTTCGGTCCCCGCCGCGCCACGCCGGTGCAACGCTCTGCGCTACTGCGGCTTATTGCGACAGCCAGCGAAGAGCGACTGCCGCTCGCGTCACTGCTCGCAGCGTGGGCGGGAGACGAACGGGGCGGACAGACGCGGAGGTTAGAGCGACTCGCCGCGGCGCTCCGTAGGGGGGTCGCGCTGCCCGACGCCTTGGAGCGGGTCCCCGGCGCATTGAGCGACGAAGAGACCTTGATGGTCCGTTTCGCCAGCGAGTCGGGAACGCTTGCGACAACGATCCGATCGTCTCTCCACGGAGCGAACGAGTCGACCCGGCTCCTTGAGGAGAACCTTCGGCGCGTCCTGAACTATCTGACCATCCTGCTAATAGTCGCCATCCCCATCGCGCTCTGGGTCCTTGCATTCGTGCATCCGGCCTTCCACCAGATCGTCGATGACTTTGGCGTAACGGTTCCAGCCGCGATGCAGATTGGCGATTCTATTAGCGTCGCGATGGGCTTCTTTGGGCCGCTTCTGTTAGTCGGCGCCGTCCTCCTGGTGCTGAATCGCTTTTTTCGTTGGCCTGGGCAATTCATCCGGCGTCGGATCGCACCGCTATTGTCCGGCTCGATCAAGAGCCGCCGAATGGCCGGGGTGATGCAGCGACTCGGCGAGAGCGCCACGGCGGGCCGGCCACTCGCCGGCGCCGTCTCGACGCTTGCCCGCCATCACTTCGACCCGTCGTTACGTCACAAACTGCTTGTCGCTCGGAACGAACTGGCCCTCGGCGCCCCGATGTGGCCAACACTCGCTTCGACGGGATTGCTCAGCGAGCAAGAGTCTTCCGCGCTCGCCGCGAGCGAGCCCCTGGGGGTCAGCGGCTGGGTCCTGACGACGCTCGCCGAGGTCCGCCGTCGCCATGCTTTGCGGTGGATGGTGTGGCAGTCGTCGCTGCTTGTCCCGATCGTGATCTTCCTGTTCGGCGGGTTTGTGCTGGTGCAGGTGCTGGGCGTGTTTACGTTCCTGACCGATCTCGTTTTCTCTCTCGCCAGGCCGCTATGAACGCCTTGTTGCTTCGATCACCAAAACGCAGGGGCGTCACCGTTATCGAGACGGTCGTCGCTTTCGGGCTGCTCGTCACGGTGCTATCGGTCTCGGCGTCGCTGATGGTGCGGCACAACCGTCTGCTCGCCGACGAGCGGGCGTACCGCGTCGCGGTCGATGAGCTTTCCAACCGTTTGGCGGTGCTCGTCCCGCTAAGACCCGAGGCGGCGGATCGCGAATTGGCGGCTCTCGACGGGTTGTCGTTCGCCGGCCCGCTCCAGGGCGCGACATTGGCGGGAGTGGTTGAACGCGAAGAGGTCGGGCGTCGGCTCACCCTGACGCTGCACTGGCCCAACGGCGACCGGCAGCGACCGAGCGTGTCACTTTCCGGTTGGGCGTACGGCGGCGCCGCCGAAGGGGAGGGCCAGCTATGAGTCGATACTCGCCAACAAAACGCCGCGGCGCCTCGCTGATTGAGGTAGTGATGGTCATGTCGGCCGCGTCAGTCGTGCTGTCGCTTTCGGCCGTGATGATCCATCGGACGATGCACGCCGCGTCCCGCGTCCGGGCGTTTCATGCCGAAGAGTCGGCCGCTTGGCGGCTGTCGTCGCAGCTCCGGGCCGACGCCACACTGGCGACCCGGGTCCGAGTCCGAACGACAGACGACGCGGACGACGTTGTCGATGTGGTGCTCGAGATTTCCGAAGCCGAGCCGATCCGTTACCACTTCGCCGGTGGCCAAGTCGAACGGTCGCAATCGCTCGGCGAGAACCAAGTCGCCCGCGACTGGTTCACGCTCGAGAGTGTCGCGGGTTGGTCCGCGGAGGGCGACACCAGCGAGAGCACTCTCGACCTCACAGCCATCGCAGTGACAGGTCCGACCCGCTCGCTGGCGCCGACGCCGGTCCACCTCGTTGTCCGTGCCGGCTCACGCTCGCGGGAGGGTTCGCTATGAGACGCTCCCGTCATTCCCCCCGTCGCGGCGCTGTCCTGATAGCGGCGATTGTTTGCCTGGTGGTGGCGATGTCGATCCTCTCGACGATGGTCGCCGGCTCTCTCACGCAGCGACAGCAGCTCGCTAGCGAGAAGAACGCCCGCCAGGTGGCTCTGCTGGTGGTCGCCGGTCGAGACCGGGCGATCGCTCGACTGGTCGACGATAGCGAGTACGACGGCGAGAGCTGGCGTCCCACCATCGCGAAGCTCGAGGCCACCGTTGAGGTCCGCGTCGCTCGCCGAACGGACGGCGCCGCCACCGTCGCCGTTACCGCTACGTTTCCCGCTGACGGGCCCCGCGTGGTGCGTCGCTCGCAAATCTTCACGATCCCCGCATCGAAACCCGATCCCCAGGAATAAACGCCATGCTTCTTTTGAACCAAGGTCCTCGCCAGCCGCGAGGCTTTACGCTCGTCGAGCTGCTGGTGGTGATCGCCATCATCGGCATCCTGGTCGCGCTGCTGCTCCCGGCGGTGCAGGCGGCGCGTGAGGCGGCCCGGCGTTGTAGTTGCCAGAACAACCTCACCCAGCTCGGCCTCGCGCTGCACAACTACGAGTTCGCCAACGAGGCGCTCCCCGCCGGCGTGCTCAACCCCGACGGCCCGATCCGCAGCGAGCCGCTCGGGCGGCACGTCGGCTGGATCGTCCAGGTCCTGCCGTACTTCGAGGAGACGACGGTCTACAACCTCTTCGATCAGGAGGCTGGCGCCTACGCGTCCGTGAACGCTGAGATCCGTAAGCTCCCGCTGGAGTTGCTTGAGTGCCCCTCGCAAGGCCGCGAGTTTGTCGACTCGGACGAGATCGCCGCCCGGTCGAGCTACGTCGGCATTCATCACAACGCCGAAACGCCCATCGACGAGGACAACAACGGACTGCTCTTCCTCAACAGCGCGGTGCGGTACATCGACATCCTCGACGGATCGAGCCGCACGATCTTGCTTTCGGAGGCCCGCACCGACCCGGAGGAAGCACTCGGCTGGCCTTCGGGGACACGGGCGACGCTGCGAAACACCAGCAGCGTGAACGAGGGGAACAACCGCCGCTACAACTACGCCCCGGCGCCCCCCGCAGAGGAGAAGCCGCTCCCGGTCTTTGTCGGCGGTCTCTCGAGCCTGCATCCGGGCGTCGTCTTAGCGGCGTTCGCCGATGGCTCGACGCGCACCTTGCGTGAAGACATTGCTCCCGAGGTGCTCCGCCAACTCGGCGCCCGCGCCGATGGTGAATTACCCAAGCCGTTCTAGTTGCAGCCATGGTCCCCCTCCCCGACGGGGTGAGGGGGCGATCCGGGGCGCCAGCTACGCGTTTCCGTTAATCGCTACTATCCACGCGGCTCTTCACCGTGCGGCGGTCGAGCCCGAGCACGCGGGCGGCTGGCTCGTAGCCCCCTTGTTGGCCGTAAACCTGTCGGCAGTAAGCGTTCAAGAGCTCGTCGGCCGACAGCTGGCCCCGCTCGGCGTCGTCGAGCCAAGTGGGACGCTTTGTACGGGCCGCACCAACCTCCGTCGGGTGGTACTCACGCCGCACCAGAACGCTGCGGACGCATTGTTCGAGCTCGCGGATATTGCCGGGCCACTCGTACGACGGCGGCATCCGACCGGTGATCCAGTCCCCAACCTCCTCGGCGAGCGCTTCGGCCTCCGCCGGTTCAGAGTCTCGTAAGACGCGGCCGACGAGGAATCGCACCAGCCCCGCAATCGCTGCGGGCTGATCGGCCAACTGCTCGCCGAGCGACGGCACAACAACCTGGTCGCTGCAGAGCCGGTAGTAGAGGTCCTCACGGAATCGCCCGGCGCGCATCTCGGCCGCCAAGTCGCGGTTGGTGGCGGCGACCAGCTTAGCGGCGAACGACCGCGACTCGGACTCGCCGAGCCGGCTATAGTCGCGTGACTGGGCGACGCGGAGAAGCTTCACTTGGATGGAAGGGTCGACATCGCCGATCTCGTCAAGAAAGACCGCGCCGTGTGGCGGGCAACGCTCAAGCCAACCGACACGGTCGCTCGTCGCCCCGGTGAAAGCGCCTTTGCGGTGCCCGAAGAGTTCTGACTCGACAAGCGTAGGCGATAATGCCGACAGGTTCAGCGCAATGAATGCGTCGCCCTCACCGACAAACGATTCCGCCTCGGGATCGAAGGGACGGTACTGCGAACGGCCGATCGCCTGGGCGACGAGCTCCTTACCGGCGCCCGAGGGACCGGTGACGAGCGTTGCGAGCTCACGCATCCGGCCGAAGAGGCTCCTTCGGTAGCGCCGCAAGTCGTGCGTGAAGATCGACTGCCACACCGCCGCGCGCAGCCGCGTCGCGGGCGCCGACTCGCCGATCAGGCAGTGGTAGATGCCGTCGAACGCCCGCCGCACCTGGTGAAGGCAGGCGAAGAGGTGCTCGCTCGTGCTCAGCCGGCTCCGCTCGTTGTCGGCCAGGGGCGCCAGGAGCCGTTCACGCTCTTTGCGGTACTCGCGCCAGACCCGCTTGATCCGTGCGTCGCCCGCGGCCGGATAAACCAGCTCGGCCTCAAGCGTCGCGACGTGGCGGTAGTAGAGCGTGTAGGTCACGAGGTCGTCGTAGAGTGTCGCCTCGTCGCCCTCGAGCGAACCCTCGACCTGTTGCCGCTCATAGAGCCGCTCGACGAGGCCCGCCGCGAGTTCATTGATCGCGACGATGTTGGGCCGCTCGGTCCGCGCGCCATCCGCGGTACGGCTCCACGAATCGAGCGCCTCGGGCTGGTGGGCGTCGCGGAGGACGGCCCGTTCGGCGTCGATCCGGACCGGCTCGAACGGGTTGCAATAGGACAACTCGGAGAGCGACCGGAGCAGGTGGTCTTCGTCGTCGGCGAGGCGAGCCATGGCGGAGCGGGGCGGGAGGCGTTTGGAATGGGCTACCCGAAGTGTACATCAGGCGCCAGGCAGTCGGCGCAGGATGTACAGAACCAGCCCCTCTATGACTTTTCTTTAGCAGGTGTCACGTCGTCAAAAAAACGCAAGTAGTTGCCATGTAAGGACTTGCGGCTTGATGGCGCGGATTGGCGCAAGGGGTGCTTAAGGGACTATCGACGGTCCCGACGACCGCGTTCGCACTCCCCCCCAATCCGAGAGCCTTGAGATGAGTGCGACTGACCTGCCACCCACTGACACGCCGCCAACCGACCAAGACTCCCTGCAGGGCCCCGGCCCGAACCGACTCGTCGCCATGCTCGTCGACCCGCGGGGGCTGCAGGCCCTCATGCTCGCTGGCGGCGGGCTCCTTTCTTTGGGGCTTGTCCTCTGGCTGTTCGTCATCGGCGTCTTCGACGAGCCGCTCCCTGCGGCGGTCGGTTTGGGCGTCGCCAACTTCGCCCTGCTGGGCCTCGGCGTCGCGGTTTGTCTTCGGACTCGTTATCGGCTCGCCGGCCGGGCGACGGCGATGCTCGCCTGCCTGCTGTTGCCACTGAACCTCTGGTTCTACGACGCCCAGGGGCTCGTGACGCTCGCCGGCGGCGGCAACCTCTGGATCCCCGCCCTTATCGGCTGCGTTGTCTACGCCGGGGTCGCGCGGTGGCTGCGCGACTCGCTGTTCGTCTATGCGTTCGCCGCTGGGGTGGCGATGACGGGGCTCGTTTTCTTGGCGGACGGTGACGTTGGGCACTTCTGGGAAGTCCTGGCGCCGAGCACGCTGCTCGTGACGCTCGGCGTCGCGGCGATCCACGCCGAGCGGCTCTTTCCGACGGCACAAGCCGACGCACCGGACGACCCCTTTACGCGGCAAAACTTCGGGCTCGCATTCTTCCGTGCCGGTCACACGCTGCTGGCAAGCGGCCTCGTCGTGCTGTTGGCGGGCCGCTTCGCCGGTCGGTTCTACGAGACGTTGTTTGCGCACCTCGAGTGGTTTACCCAGCCCGACGTCTCGCTTGTCGGGCAGGTGAAACTCGCCGCGTGCGGGCTCACGCTGGCGGGCGCTTATGCTTATGCCTACAGCCATCGCTTCGTCGCCCGCGGCCATCGTTTCGTCGTCATGGCGGCGCTATGTCTCGCTTGGTGTGCGTTGATCGGCGTCGACCTGGCAGGCATTGAACTGACCGAGACGCTGGCCGCCAGCCTGTTGGGCGCAGTGGCGATCGCTTGCCGCGTCGCGGGTCGTTGGTTGACGACTCAAAATGAGGATGAAGAAAGCGGGGCGGATAGCCGAGCGACCGATCGCGTCGCCGGGGTTGCCGCCACCGCAGCGTTGACCCTCGTCCTCGTCCAACTCTTTCGAGCATTGCTCGTGGGATCGGCCGGACCGCTTGGCTTCGACTTCGGCTTGGGTTACATCGCTGCAGCGGGATTAGCGACGGCAGCGACGTGGCTCGGCGCGCGGCGCTCGGTTTCGCAGAGCCGATTCGTGGCGCCCGCCCTGGCGAGTGTCGCTCTAGCGATCGGAGTCGCCGCTTGTCTGCCGCAATTCTCCGCGGGAGCGTGGCTCGTGCCGGCCGGAGCGTTCGCCGCTGCCGGTTGGGGCGCGGCGGCCCGCCTGCGGAGCGGTCGAGACGAAGCGATAGCCCTCGCCGGTGGCGCCGAGACCTCGGCCTGGCTGGTCGGCGCCCTTGTCACGCCGATGGTCGTGGACGCGCCAAACCTGGCCACGATGGCGACCAGCGGGTTGTTGACGGCAGCGTTCGCCATGGCCGCCGTTGGCCCGCGTCGCGAACGATTGGCGGTCGCTGCCGTGCTTGCCGCTGTAGCGACCGGCTGGCAGGCCGTGGTTGTCTACCAAATCGGCGCGTGCACGCCGCTCGTCGTGCTGAGTGGAGTAAGCCTCGTCTTGATCGCGCTGGAGCGAATCGGCAAGGGCCCCGCGGTCGGGGTTGCTGCCCGGATCGGGTTGGTGTTGTCGGCGACCGCTGGCGTGCTGCTGGCCGGCAATCGCCTGCTCGCTGGTGAGGTCGCCTGGCCACTCCTCGGCATGGTCGCCGCCCAGGCGGTGATGAGTGGCCTCGCCGTGACGCTGTCGCGGCCGCAGCAAGGCCGCCGTGCGCTGGCTGCGCTCGGGGTCGGCCAGGTGGCGGTCGCCGGGTTGCTGCTAAATACGTTGTCGGTGCTGACCTTCGGGCAGCGGATCGAAGTCTTCGCCGCTGCCGTAGGCGTCGGATTGGTCGTCGCGGGGCTGATCGGCTGGCGCCGCGAGGCGGAGGAAGGGGAAGCAGCCGACTCGCTGACCGATTTCAACCTGTGGGCAGGAAGTCTGTTGGCGACGGCTCCGCTGACGATCGGCCTCGTCGCGACCCGGCTCTTCGGCGGCGACCCGGGTTGGATCGCGCTGCACGAGGTTGGCGTGCTGGCGATCGGCCTGGTGCTGGTCGGCGTCGGCGCCCTCTGCCGGCTACGGGCGACGACGCTCGCCGGCGTCGGCTCGCTAGCGGTCTACCTGTTCAGCCTGGCGACGCTGCTCCAGATGCCCGACCAACTACAGAACGTGGCGGTTTACCTGATGGCAGGCGGCGGCGCCGTGTTCGCCGTGGCGATCTTGCTCAGCGTCTACCGCGATCGTTTGCTGGCCCTGCCGGATCGGATCCGCGAAGGGGAGGGCGTTTTCGCGGTGCTGAAATGGCGTTGAGTTTGACGGAGGTTGGGGGTCGCTAGGTCGTCGGGACCCGCGACCCGAACGCCGCCCGCACGGCTTTGCCGTGCGGGCGGTTCTTGTTAGCAGAGCGAACGAATCGAGGCGTCTGAAGGCACGTCCCGTATCCGTGCGATAGATGCCGGAACTGGCGTCTGCAGCGCCGATTGCGGTGGGCTTGATAGCTAACAGGGCAGGGGGGCGCCGTCGGCTGGGTGGGACCCACGTGTACAGGGCGGGAAGCAGGACGCCCGCCGGGGCGTGGGCGCCGTGGTGGCGGACGACGGCACGCGGGGCGCCCCAGATCGTAGTCGTAAGAATCGCAGTCGTTATTGGTCACATGAAGCCCGCCCGCAATGGGCAGCACCTGTACCCTGCGGAGGCAGAACGAAGATCAGAGTCGTGCGCTGCGGGGGCGCCCTCCTTGAGAAGCCAGAAGAGCCGCGTCGATTGAAAGGGTGAGCTCAGCTGGGCTTGCGGGCGACGAAGCATCCGTACTGCATCGCGCCACTGCGGTAGGCGTCGAGAATTGTTTGGAAACGGTCGAGGAAGATTATCTGTCCTCGGTCGATCCACTTCGCCGCGCGGTGGATCCCGAAACGCTTGACCCGGTCGCGACAGATCTCCCAGGTACGGTCCACGTTTTGGGTCCAGTCGTCGGCGGCGACCATCTCGAGGCCCGCGTCGGTCAGCCAAGAGCGGTAGTCTTCCATTGATCCTAGCGACGGGCAGAAGAACCCCTCGCAGACGTCGTAGACTTGCTGCTCTTGCTCGGGATTCAAGTCAGGCCCGGCGAGCCAGGCGCAGATCGCCACCGTGCCGCCCGGACGGACCCAGTCGGCGGCGCGGCGGAAGAACTCGGGCTTGTCGAACAGATGCTCGGTGCACTCGACGCTCCAGAGCAGGTCGAAGCTCGCGGCCGGCAACTCGACATTCTCGGCGTCAGCGCAAAGGAAACGGACGTTCTGGCGCATCCCTTCTCGCCACGCCGCCGTCGTCGCCCAGTGTCGCTGGAACGGGCTGATGGTGACGCCGGTCACGTCGCATCCGAGTCGCTTAGAAAGCCGGCGCGACGACCCGCCCATGCCGCAACCGATGTCGACAACGCGGGCGCCGTGCTCAACGCCCGCGGCCGCGGCGAGGCGATCCGTCAATTGATCTTGCGCGACCGCCGGCGACTCGTTCGCCTCCCAGTAGCCGTGGTGGATGTGGCGTCCCCACAGCAGCCGGTAGAACAGCGTCGAGACGTCGTAGTGCCGACGGATAACGTCTTTGCGGATATCGGGGCAGGCGATCATGGGAGGAAACTCGCGATGGAGTGCGTTGCGGCGAAAAGGTTCAGCGTGTGGTGACGCCGCCTTGCCGGTGCGCAAAGCCGGTCTTGCCAACCAGTGCCTAGACACGGCTAGTCAGCAGTTAGAGGTCGCCCGCGGTGTAGCTCGGCTGAGACGCCGCGGCGCCGGCGTGCGTGAGCAGGAGAGCGGTGAGAAATCGATGACGT
The DNA here is from genome assembly GCF_007859955.1 of Botrimarina colliarenosi. GTDB lineage: Bacteria > Planctomycetota > Planctomycetia > Pirellulales > Lacipirellulaceae > Botrimarina > Botrimarina colliarenosi. Next base: position 614,484 of record NZ_SJPR01000002.1, on the reverse strand, counting down.
CCTTGTCATAGCGGGCACGCCGTGCGGGGTGCTTGGGGGCCCCCTGGGCTGGCCTTGGGGCCGGGTTAGGCCGTACTCTTAAGGTCTTAGTAGATCGGTTTAACACGATCCGGCAACGGACGCCACACGAGATGGGCGGAATGGAGAGACGCTTAGTTCCCGAGCTGATGGACGATCCGCAGCTGGACGAAGCGTCCCACCTTGCGGCGCTCCGTGGGTTGCGGCGGGTCAACGCGATTAGCGGCGTCTCCGCCATGATTTGGGGCGCCATCAAGCGGATCGCCGCACGCCGTCGGTTAACGCACTTCAGTGTCCTCGATGTCGCTTGCGGCGGGGGCGACTTGATCACCTCGCTGTCGCGACGGGCGCGTGGCTCGGGCCTTGATGTCGATTGCTACGGGTGCGATGTCAGCCCCACCGCCGTCGCCCACTCGAATCGAAACGCGGGTGAAGGCGCTAAGCTCAGCTTCTTCGTCGCCGACGCAATCAGCGAACCTCTGCCGGGGCGATACGATTTTGTCACCTCGACGCTCTTCCTCCATCACCTCGATCAACCCGCGTCGCTCCGCCTGCTGGGGCATCTGAGCGAGGCGGCCCAGCAGGCGGTGTTGCTGGATGATCTGGAGCGGAGCCGCACCGGCTGGCTGCTAGCGTGGGCAGGCTGCCGGCTGCTGTCGCGGTCACCAATCGTGCATTACGACGGACCCGCCTCGGTCCGGGGCGCCTACACTGTGGAGGAAGCGCAGACGCTGGCGGAAACGGCGGGGCTCGCTTCCACTCGTTGGACGCGCCACTGGCCTTGCCGGTATTTGATGGAATGGGAGCGGACTCTTTGATCAGACGAGCTGAGCAGAACGACCCGGCTATCAAGAATTGGCAGGCGTTGGTGATCGGCGGCGGACTCGGCGGAGTCGTGGCGGCGCGCCGACTCGCCGAGGCGGGATTGCGGACTCTGTTGGTCGAAGCCAAACGCTTCCCCCGCGACAAGGTATGTGGCGGCTGCCTCAACCAGCGCGCCGTGGCGGGGCTTCGCGCCGCGGGATTTGGCGAAGCGCTCGACGCCGCTGGAGGGCTCGCGACCGCAGGAATCGAACTCCACCAGCGAGGTCGGACGCTCTACGTCCCCACCCCACCTGGGTTGGCGGTGACGCGACGCGAGCTCGACATGCGCCTGATCGATTCGCTCGGCGCGGCCGGCGTCGAAACGCGGCAAGGCGTCCGCGCCACGGTAATGGATGCGACCGCGGGGGGGGGCCGGCGCGTTCAATTGGTCACCGATTCCGGCGCGACTTCAGAAGTCGAAGCCGCGGTCGTCATTGTCGCCGATGGGCTCGGCGCGCCGTCGCTCGCCCGGCTCCCGGAGATCGAGTCCCAAGTCGAAACGAGTTCACTGATTGGTATAGGTGGGGTGCTCGAAGGTGTTCCGACCTCCGCGCTGGCGCCGGGCCGAATCCACATGGCGATTGGCGGCGAAGGGTACGTCGGGCTCGTTCGCTGCGAGCGGGGGCGGCTCAACCTGGCCGGAGCCTTCGACCCCTCGGCGATCGAAGGGCGGGGCGCGATCGCCGGGGTCGTGCAGCGGACGCTTGCCGAAGCCGGACTCTCAATCCGCGCCCCATTGCAAGACGTCCCGTGGCGAGGCACCCGCCATCTAACCCAAACCGCCAGCCGCTTCGCGGCGTCGCGACTCTTTCTCCTCGGGGACGCCGCCGGCTACGTCGAACCATTTACCGGCGAAGGGATGGCGGCGGCGATTGAAGACGCGCTGGCCGTCATCCCGCTTGCCATCCGCGCTTCCGAGCAATGGACCGATTCGCTTGCCGACGCCTGGCAGGCCGAGCAGACCGCTCGGCGACGCCGGCGCCAAGCCGATTGCCGGAGGATCGCGTGGCTGCTGCGGCGCCCTTGGGCGACGCGGATCGGCCTACAACTCGCGGCGGCCTGGCCGACCCTCGGCAAGGCGGTCGCGCAGCGCGTCAGTGCACCAAGACATCGCAACCAACGAGGCGTAGCGTGACGGCGATCTTGACCGGCCTAGGTCTGGCGACCCCCGAGCACTCGATCCTGCAGACCGACGCCGCCGACCACGCGCTCGGCGTGTGCGTCGCGACGGCGCAGAACCGGCGTCTCGCGCCCAGCTTCTACGCACACTCGGGGGTCACCAAGCGGCACAGCGTGCTGCTGCGCTCCTCGACTAATGGTGAGCCCGCGCAGCAAAACTTCTACAAGCCCTCAGCGCCGGAGCAACCGCTCGGTCCGCCAACCAGTGAGCGGATGGCGGCTTACCATGCCTCCGCTAGTGACCTCGCCGAGCGAGCGGCGCGAGGGGCACTCGCCGACGCGGAACTCGACGCCAGCGACGTCACCCACCTGGTGCTGGTTACCTGCAGCGGCTTTGAAGCGCCGGGAGTCGATGTGTCTTTGATCGAACGGCTGCCGTTGCCGCCGACCGTCGCCAGGACGAGCATCGGTTTCATGGGGTGTCACGGCGCGATCAACGGACTGCGGGTCGCCAAAGCGTTCTGCGAGGCGGACAAGCACGCTAGGGTGCTGCTCGTCGCGGTCGAACTGTGTAGCCTCCACTATCAATACGACTGGACGCCCGAGCGGATCATCGCCAACTCGTTGTTTGCCGACGGCGCCGCTAGCGTCGTCATTTCGGGTGGATCGGATCAGGGGGGCTCCGCCGAGAGAGGCGTCACGGTTGATAGCAGTTTCTCGGAGATCCTCCCCGCGACGCGGGACGCGATGTCTTGGCGGATCGGCGACCATGGATTCGAAATGACCCTCTCGGCCGAAGTGCCGGGGTTGGTCCGGGAGCAGACCCGTGGGCCCCTCGAGCGATGGCTGGCCGGCCGGGGCTTGGCGATCGCGGACATCGCGTCCTGGGCGATCCACCCCGGGGGGCCCCGTATCCTCGATGCGGCAGCCGGGGCGCTGGGGCTCGATCCCGACGCCGTCCAGGCGTCGCGTCAGGTGCTGGCAGCGTTTGGGAACATGTCGTCCCCGACCGTCTTTTTCGTGCTTGACGCCCTCCGCCGGGGCGGAGACAGGGGCCCGTGCGTCCTCTTGGGCTTTGGCCCCGGATTGGCGATCGAAGCAGCCCTGCTGCGGTAATTCGCGCCGGAACGGCGAGTATCCCCGTCGAAACCGCCGGGGATCGGCGGGGGAGTACCGGCGAGTGAAGGCTTGTCCACGCCGCCAGAACGCAAAGATTGACCAGACTACCTAACCGAAACCGCCAGTTTTTTTCGGGCGGAAATGCGGTTTCGGTTGCTGAATGCGGTCTGCCGTCTATGCTGGTCACTGGCATTCCGAACGCCTCGGCGCCGGGATGCTCCCGCCTCAACTCCCGCCTCGCACCAGGGGGTCGGCCGTGTGGGATTGATACCCCGACACGTCGTTCCTTCGGTCTCGCCTCAAGTTCAGCAATGGTCTCGTTGGTTGTAAGGACTTCGATCGACGTTGAGGCGGCGGCCTTCCAGGAGGCTTGCCGATGACCAGCGTCTTCCTTGCCGCGATTGCTGCGGGAGTCGTGTCGCTCCTGCTGACCCGCTACTCGATCACGCTGTCGCACCGTTGGCGCTTGCTGGATCATCCCGACCCGCGCAAGGTGCATCAGAAGTCAACGCCACGTCTGGGTGGCGTCGGCATCATCGGCGCGGCGCTGCTGGTAGGGATCCCCGCGTTCGCCTATCTCGCGAACACCCACACCGACGCCGGTTGGATCCAAGTCAAACACTACGCGGCCCTCACGGTCGGGGCGATCTTCGTTTTCGGCATGGGGGTCCTGGATGACCTCTGGCAGGTGTCGTCAAAGCTAAAGCTCCTGACCCTGCTGGCCGCGTCCTTCGTGTTCTCCGCTTCGGGGGCTGGCCTCCATGAGTTGGTCTACGACTTCGAGGCGTTCATCAGCTTCCCCTGGCTCTCGTGGATCCTCACGGCGTGTTGGATCACCGGGATGGCGGTGGCGTTCAATTTCATCGACGGGCTCGATGGACTTGCGGGGGGGCTCGCGTTGATGGCCTTCGGCGTGCTGGCCTACTTCCAGCTCGACGCCCACAACTACGCGCCCGCCGTCGCGCCGATGGTGATGGTCGGCGCCATCGCAGGCTTCCTCTACTACAACCACTCGCCGGCACGGACGTTCATGGGCGATGGCGGAAGCCTCACGCTCGGCTACCTGATCGGGGCCATGACGATCGCCGCCAACGACGAGCCGCAACTGGGCACGATGCGGGCGATGGTGATCCCTTCGCTCGCGATGAGCGTCGCGATCGTAGACTCCGCTTTGACGATGTTCCGCCGTCGTTACCAACAGAGGCGATCGATGTTCACCGCCGAGCGGGGGCACATTCATCACCGACTGCTCGATCGTGGCATTCAGCCTCATCACGTCACGCTGCTGATCCATGCGTTCTCCGCCGCGGCGGTCGCGGTGGGCTGTTTCTCGCTGGGCTTTGATGGATGGCACACCCTTGGCGGCCTCGCCCTGGTGGCGCCGCTCATCTGGGCGCTCTTCCACGCGGCTGGTTCGATGCGGACAACCGAGATGGTCTCGGCGATCCGCAAGAAGCGCGCGATCGACCGCACGTCGCGGCGGCATCGCAGCTCGTTCGAGGCGCTGCAGCTTGAGTTCGACAGCGCCTCGACCTTCCGTGAATGGTGGGAGACCGTCTGCAACGCCGCTGAGCGGCTGCACTTCGCTCGGCTCGTGCTGCCGATCGCTCCCGCCGAGGGGACGGACGAGCGCACCTTTACCTGGGTGAACGCGGACATCGACCTCGGGGGAGAAGGGCTGCACCTCGACGCCAATCTGCCGATCGAAATCGCCGGCGGACGTTCAACGATCGCTGAGGTGCGGATACCAATCGCCGAGTCGCTCGAGTCGGCTGGCGAACGGCTGGCTTTGTTTTCTCGTCTGATGGCGGACAACGGTCGCTACGCCTTGCGACGGGTCACCCGCCAAGACGCTTCGGTTAAGCCGGTGTCACCGACTCTGCCCGTCGGCGAGTTCGGGGGACTGCGTGTCGCGGTCGTCCACGACTTTTTCTACACCTACGCCGGCGCCGAACGTGTCGTCGAGCAGATTATCCGCGTCTTGCCCCAGTGCGACGTCTTCGGCCTTTTCGACTTCTTGCCGGAAGAGGACCGAGGATTCCTGCACGGCAAACCGGTGCGGACCACCTTCCTCCAGCACCTGCCTTTCGCCCGGTCGAAGCACCGCGCCTACCTGCCCTTGATGCCGCTGGCGATCGAGCAGCTCGACGTCTCGGGGTACGACCTCGTCGTTTCGAGTTCGTACCTCGCGGCGAAGGGCGTCATCACCGGCCCCGACCAAGTGCACGTCTGTTACTGCCACAGCCCGGTCCGCTACGGCTGGGACCTCCAGCACCAGTACCTCGACGAGGCCGGCCTGGGATATGGTCCCCGGGGGCTCTTCGCCCGCGTGATCCTACAGTACCTGAGGACGTGGGACGCCCGGTCCTCGCTCGGAGTCGATCACTTCATCGCGAACAGCCAATTCGTGGCGCGACGGATCGCCAAGTTCTACCGGCGAGAAGCCGAGGTGATCTATCCGCCAGTGGATACCGACGCATTCGTCCCGGCGGGCGACGAGCGGCGTGACGGATATTACCTCGCCGCCAGCCGACTGGTCGGTTACAAGCGGATGGACCTCATCGTCGAGGCGTTCACCCGGACCCCCGAGCGCCGACTGGTTATCATTGGCGAGGGGCCCGAGAAGCGGCGTCTGGAAAGAATCGCCGGGCCCAACATCGAGTTTCTTGGCTGGCAATCGCACCAAGCGCTCGTACGTAGTATGCAACGCGCCAACGCGTTCGTCTTTGCGGCCGAGGAGGACTTCGGCATTGTCCCCGTCGAGGCGATGGCCTGCGGCACGCCGGTGATCGCCTATCGGAAGGGGGGCGTGACCGAGTCCGTCAGCGAGGGGAAAACCGGCGTCTTCTTCAATGCGCAAACGCCTGAATCCTTGCTTGAGGCGGTTGATCGGTTCGAACAAGGTGAGCCGATTGAGGACGAAGACCGCTTAGCCTTGCGACGCTCGGCCGAACGGTTCTCTCCAGAGGTGTTCACCGAGCGATTGACTATGTTGCTCAAGGAAGTAACCGGCGGGGGCGTCCCCCTCAGCGGCGTCTCACAAAACAAAGTCACCGCCCAGCGCTTCGACAATCTCGAGGTCGCCGCGGAGGCCCGCATCGAAGCGCCGGAAGAAGACCATTCCAACCCGGGGGAACCATCGAATGGCCTGCCCCTCCGCGCGGATAGTTAGCCCGCAAACGCCGCCCCCCCGTGGCGCCGGTAGTGCGGCTAATTCAACAGAAGAGTTCATCGAGGTCGGCCAGGTTTGCCGCTTTCGTCGGAAGGATGGCCATGGTTGGCGGTTCGAGATCGTAAATTGTTACTGCTATGCCAGCCACCACGAGCCTTAACCGCCCCGTCGACGCGATCCGTCGCGGCGACCCGCCCGCTCCCGCGTCGACGCAGCCCGAGGCCCGCTACCTGCGGCCCTCAACCGGGTGGCGCGCCATCAATGTGGCCGAGCTCTGGCGGTATCGGGAGTTGTTCGTCATCTTTGCGATGCGCGACATCAAGGTCCGCTACAAGCAGACCGTGATTGGCGCCGCCTGGGCGCTGATTCAACCGATCGCATTTACGGTGGTCGGCGTCATGGTCTTCGGCCGCGCCGCCGGCGTCGGGACCGACGGCGTCGAGCCCGCCTTCCTGTTCTACCTGGTCAGCCAACTCCCCTGGATGCTGTTCAATACGGGACTGCAGACCAGCAGCGTGTCATTGGTTGGCGCCCAGAACATGCTTAAGAAGGTCTTCTTTCCGCGGCTCATCATCCCGGTCAGCGCCGTGATGGTGACGCTCATCGATCTGATGGTCCAATTCGGGCTCGTTCTGGTTGTCCTGGCGTTGTTGCCGTTTCTGCCAGGGACCTCGACGTTTGTTCCGCCTCTGCAGGTGCTTCTGCTGCCGGTCGCCGTGCTCTGGACGTTCGTCGCCGCTCTGTCGGTGGGACTGCCGCTCGCCGCGTTGAACGTCGAGTACCGCGATGTGCGGTATGTGGTCCCCTTCATCACCCAATTCGCCATCTTTGCCGCGCCGGTTTTCTGGCCGGCCAGTCGCCTGCCCGATGCTTGGCGGCCGCTCTACGGCTTGCTGCCGGTGGCGGGTCCGATCGAGTTCTTCCGCTGGTGCCTGCTCGACACACCCGCCCATCCGGCCATGTGGGCCGTCGGCGCGATTAGCACCGCGGTTTGCATGGCGGTGGGGCTTGCCTACTTCGCTCGTATGGAGGACCGGTTCGCCGATATCGTCTGAAGAAGAGGCCGCTCGGAGGCGCCGCCGAAAGCTCCAAGACGCTTCGTGAAATGCCTGCTAACGCTCTGTGACTCAGCCACTCCTATCCGTCGTCGTCCCGACCTGCAACCGCGTTGGCCCGTTGCTAGTGGCGCTCCGCAGCGATACGGCACAGGCTTGCCGCCTGACTAAGTTGGTGATCGGCGACGACTCCCAAGAACATTCCACGGAGTGCCCCAACTCGCATCGCTACTCCGAAGGCGTCTTAACGAATCGCTTCAACGTCAACTCCGGAGTAAGAAACAGCCGACTTTATCGGCACGCGAGAGGTTTATTCCGACGCGTCTACCCGCACGTTGTAAGAGACACGACGCCCCCATCCGATGTCGTTGTGGTGATGGGGAAGGGGCGGAGTGGAACCACCTGGCTATCGGAGATTATCAACTATCGACGAGATCATCGGTACTTGTTCGAACCCTTCACCCACTCGCGTCGATTCTCAGAGACCCCGCTCTGCCGGGGCTTTGGCGATAACCGGGGCTACACCCGCCCTGAATCTAGCGACGCCGACAGATATGACGTGGCGTCAGCTATACTGGGGGGCCGGTCGAAAGACTCGGTGCCGGACGCTTACAACCGAGGACTGCTCTACAACCGCCGGATCATCAAGGACATCAGTTGCCTCCTCTATCTGCCCTGGCTTCTCCGATGGTTTCCTGAGCACAAGTGGGTTCTCCTTGTGCGGAACCCGCTTGCGACGGCCGCTTCGCAAGCAAAATATCAATGGCGTTATGCCTCGAGCGCAGATTACCAAGATGATCACGAACTTGTCGCTGACCACCTGCATCCCTTCATGCCGTTGATTGCGGAGATCGACGCCGCACCCTCGTTTGACCGCGCCGTCTTGTCGTGGGCGATCGCGTACCGTGTTCTGGTAGACAGCGGAGTGCTCACGAACCCGCGATGCCATGTCGTTCACTACGAAGAGCTGCTAACCGACACGGGGGTTCTCGACGAATTGTTCCGATTTCTTGGAAGAGACGACGTGGAACGAGCAAGACCGCATCTGAGTCGTCAATCTAAGACGACATGGCGATCGCAACCAGGCGATGCTTCGCGAACGCTTGACGGCGGCGCAACGCCCGATCAGCATCTCGCCGCCGAGCGGATCCTTCAGGCCTTCGGTTTTGGCCGAGCCTACGACCACGACGGTAAGCCAGTGCAAGAGGCTTGGCGGGCATTGGCCGCAGCCGGGAAAAGCAGGAGGCCGGATAGTGTCGTCTGATCTCGCCATCCGCTTCGAGGGCGTGGGGAAGGAGTACCACGTCGGCGCCGCCCAGTCGGGCGGCTCTTCGTCGTACCAGTCGGCCGCCGAGCGCCTGGCGGGGGCGGTCCGCCACCCCCTACGGACAGCGCGCGGGTTCGTGCGACGCCCGCCGAGCGAGACGTTCTGGGCGCTCCGCGACGTGTCGTTCGACGTGCAACGCGGCGAGGTGGTCGGCGTGATCGGCCGCAACGGCGCCGGCAAAAGCACGCTGCTCAAGATCCTCTCGCAGATCACCCGGCCGACGACCGGTCAGATCGCTGTCTACGGTCGGGTCGGGTCGCTCCTGGAGGTGGGGACCGGGTTCCACCCCGAGCTGACCGGCCGGGAGAACGTCTTCCTCAATGGCTCGATCATGGGGATGACCCAGCGTGAGGTGCGGTCGAAGTTCGACGAGATCGTGGCGTTCAGCGAGGTTGAGCGGTTCCTCGACACGCCGGTCAAGCAGTACAGCTCGGGGATGTACACGCGGCTGGCGTTCGCGGTGGCGGCGCACCTCGACCCTGAGATTTTGGTGGTCGACGAGGTGCTGGCGGTCGGCGACGCGGAGTTCCAGCGCAAGTGCCTGGGGAAGATGCAGCAAGTGGCCGGCGGCGGCCGGACGGTTTTGTTTGTGAGCCACAACATGGCGGCCGTCAGCAAGCTGTGTCATAGCTGCGTGGTGCTCAGTTCTGGGTCGGTTGCGACGCACGCGGCGACCGAGCCCGCGCTCTCGCACTACATGGCGATGACCGACGTCGACGAGTTGGGGAAGCCAATCGCGATCAACTCTCCCGACCGGTTGGAGGGCGAACTCTCTGTCGAAGCGATCGGGCAGGACGGCGACGACTGGACGCTCGAGTTGCAGTTCAAAGGCTTCAATCGGGTCCCGCGCCTCGGGGTGGGGGTGAGTGTCGCCGGCCCCGACGGGGTGACGATCGCCAAGTGGCGTCCTTTCACGACCCGCTTGTCGCTCCCGACATTTGCAGGTGTGCAGCGTCTGCGATTCACCGCCCCGGGCCTCCTGCGAGTGCTCCCGAAGGGGTCGTACACCTGTGGCGTTTGGTTCGCTGAGACGGGTGTCGAGATGCTGGCGGAAGTAGAGCGCTTGGCCCGGTTCGACGCGCCGTCGTCGGACGTACACGCAACGGGCGTTGTTCCGCTCCACGGCACGGATGGTTTCGTTTGTACTCCGCTTCAACTCGAGCTTGGTTAGGAGGCGACCCGCCATGCCCCGCCTGCTCTCGAGTCTGCAGTGCGCAGCCGCCAGGATGCCGATGCCGCCCGGCGTTAAGGCTTCGCTGCGTCACGTCATGCAGCGGATCGGCTGCTACGACTACCGGCTTCCGGCGCTTGGCATCGGGCCGTTAGCTGCCGATTACGCCTTCGTTGCGTCGTACCCCAAGAGTGGAAACACCTGGATGCGTTTCCTGCTCGCCCACCTCGCCTCCTCATCCGGCACGGTCTCCTTCCGCAACCTCGATACCCTGGTGCGTGACCTTCATAAGCCGGGGGAACTGCCGCGTCCGATCGGGGCGAACCGTGTCTTCAAGACCCATTTCCCGTTTTTTGATCTCTATCCCACTTGCATTTACCTTGTGAGGGACCCGCGCGACGTCGCGATTTCGTACTACCACTACGAAGCAGACCGCGGCCGCTGGCAGGGGAGTCGGCGTGATTTCATCGCTACGGCCGACCATACCTTCGGGAGCTGGAGAGGTCACGTTGAGGGGGCGGTCGCGGCATCGCGTCTCAACCCTCGTTTCAAGATATTTCGTTACGAGGACATGCTGACCGATTGCGCGGCCGTGGTCTCTCAGACCGCGGAACTGCTTTCGCTGGAGTGCACTGCTGAGCAGATCGACGCCGCGATCGAGGCGTGTCGCTTCGAAAACCTCAAGCAGGTCGAACAGCGACACGGCGGAGAGCAGAACGAGAAGGACGCCACCTTCTTCCGCGAAGGGAAGTCGCGGCAGTGGGAGTCGACGCTCACCGACGAGGAAGTGACGCTGATTGAGCAGCAGTCTGGCGAGTTGATGCAGAGGTTCGGATACAACTGAGTTCCCCGACGCCCCCACCCCGCGGCCTTCCTTGAAGATCTCTGTCGTCATCCCGAACTACAACGGCGCCGAGTACCTCGGGCGGACGATCGAGTCGGTCCTCGCGCAGACCGGCCCCGAGGTCGAGTGCCTCGTCTTCGACGGGGGGAGCACCGACGGCAGCGTCGACATTCTCCGCCACTACGAGCCGCGGCTCGCCTACTGGGAGAGCCAGCCCGACCGCGGCCAGTCGCACGCCATCAACAAGGGCCTCGCCCGCGCCAACGGCGAGATCGTCAACTGGCTCTGCTCCGACGACGAGTTGCTCCCCGGCGCCCTCGAGACCGTCGCCGCGGTCTTCCGCGAGCATCCCGACTGCGACCTGGTCGCCGGACGGACCCGCCTGCTCGACGTGCAGTCCGGCGTTTCGGTCGACCGTGGCCCCGACCTGGCGAGTCTCCGGCAGATGCCGCAGGACAACCCGGTCCAGCAGCCGAGCTGCTTCTACCGGCGGAGCCGGCTGCGGAACGAGGCGGTCCGGGAAGACCTGCACTACACGATGGACCTCGAGCTCTGGTGCCACTTCTCGGCGATCGGCTGCCAATGGCGGGTTATCGACGACGTGCTCAGCCTGTACCGGATGACCGGCGAAAATAAGACTTCCGTGGGCGGTTTGGCGGCTTGGAGCGAGCGCAAAGCGCTCAATCGCGAGTATGGTGGATGGACGTCGCGCGTAGCCACGACAGTCGTGGACCGGGTCCACCTCCCCTTGCAGCGGTGGCGGAAGGCGACCCACCCCCGCGTCGTCCGCTTGGCGGCCACCGGCGTCGACAAGCTGGTCAACGGCAGCATGCGAGCCCTGGTCGGTCGTCCGTACGATTCGGTCGCCCACTGCGGACGCGTCATGCTTGAGCAATCCTTCCGCAAGTAGCAGTCCCTCCGCAAGTCACGTCGGCCACCCTGGATCGGCCGAGCGCCTCCCCGAAACCGCCGTGTTGCTCGTCGCGTGATGTCGCCCCTCTCTAATCCGCCGCCGGTCTCGGTCCTGATGCCGGTGTACAACTGCGAGCCGTACCTCGACGAGGCGGTCCGGAGCATCCGCGGCCAGACGTTCAGCGACTTTGAGTTCGTCATCGTCAACGACGGCTCGACCGACGGCTCGCTGGCGACCCTCCGCCGCCACGCGGCCGAAGACCCGCGGATCGTCGTCATCGACCGGCCGAACGGCGGGATCGTCGCGGCCCTGAACGCCGGCGTCGCCCAGTGCCGGGGCGCCCTCATCGCGCGGATGGACGGCGACGACATCGCGCTGCCTGAGCGGCTGGCGCTTTCGAAGCAATTGCTAGACGCCCGCCCCGAAGTCGGGGTCGTGGGGACGGCGGCGGTTGTGGTCGACGAGCAGGGTGTGCCCTGTGACGAATTGCGACGCCCCCTCAGCCACGCCGACATCGATCGTTGCGCCACCCAGACCGGTTGGTGCGGCGTGCTGCACCCGACCGTGATGGTCCGGGCTTCGCTGCTGCACCAGCACCCGTACGACGACCGTTACCCTTCGGCGGAAGATTACGACCTCTTCCTAAGACTTTCCGAAGTCACCGTGGTCGAGAACTTGCCGGAAGCGTTGCTTCTTTACCGGCGCCACGGCAATTCTATCTGCGGCAGCCGGCAGGCAGAACAGGCGGCGTCGGTCTTTCGGGCGTTGCAGGCGACGGCAAAGCGACGCGGCGCCAAGATGAATCAAGAGCTTGCCCAGCTTGCGTATCGGGCCAGTTGGCTCGCACGCGACGAGAAGAGATACTCGCAGGCGGTCCGTTTCGGCTTAGCCGCTTCGCGCTATCGGCCGATGAGTTCGTACGGCGCCCGCGCAACAGTCAGTGCGGTGGCGGCCTTCTTCCGCGGCGGTTTTTCGCGTGGCGCTCGTCTCGGAGAGTCGCCATGAGTAACGTCGTCTCGGAAACGACGCACAGCGAACTTGCTGCGTCTAGCCTGCACGTGATCCGTTCGGGCGCGATCGGCGGCATCGAGCGGCAGGCGCAAGAGTTTTCCGCCGAGCTGGCCCGCTTGGGCGCTGCGCAGGAACTTTGGATTCTTAGTATCGACCCGGTCGACGCCTCGGTCGTGGCGTGGCACGAACGGCGGATTCCCGTCCGCGTGATCGACGACCGCCGCGGCGCGTGCTTTGGGATCGGCCGGCTGGTCTCGTTGTGGCGACGATTCCGCGCCCGAGAGGAAGCGATCGTCCACTTCCACTACGCCTTGCCACACGGCTTGATCTGGAACGAGTTGTGGGCGGCGAAACTCGCCGGCAAACGTGTCGTGGCGACGCTGCACCACACGATCGTTTGGCCGAAGATCACCGGCGCCAATCGCATCAAGCAGTGGCTGGCCCGGCGGGCGATCGACGCCTTCACCGTCACGACCCACCACGCCCTCGGCTTGGCGGGCGCGGCGCTCGGGCCCGAGCGCGTGTGGCGCGTCCCCTGTTGTGTGCCTGGCGGAAAGGCTTCGGAGGAACAAATCCAAGCGGCGCGCGACGCCTTAGGGCTCACAGCGTCGCAGCGACTCGTTGTGACGCTGGGGCGGACGGTGCGTGAGAAGGGTGTTTTTGACGTCGCTGATGTCGCGGAAGGCTGGCCCGCCGAGTCGCCCGAGACGGTCTTTCTGATCGCCGGGAGTGGCCCGGCGGCTGAAGCGATCGCCCAGCGGGCCGCCGCGGCGGAGCGGCTGCGGTACGTCGGACGCGTTGAGGACGCGGACGCCTTGCTGGCCGCCGCCGACCTTTTCCTACTCCCGTCGTACGAAGAGGGATTCGGTCTGGTGTTCGCCGAAGCGGGCGTGCAGCAGACGCCGTCCGTTGCGTACGACCTACCGACCGTCCGAGAGGTGGTGACGCCGGGCGAAGCCGGTTGGCTGGCGCCGGTCGGTGACATCAAGAAGCTTACCGAGACGGTCCACGGCGCCTTGGCGAACGACGAAGAACGAAGGCGTCGCGGACTAGAGGCGGCGCGGGTTGCTGCGGAGTATTCTCCGCAAGTCGTTCTGCCCGCCCTACTGGCGGTTTACCAGAGCCTTACGCCCCAACCGACTCGCGACCCGGCTCTGAAAGATAGCGACCGTGTCCGCGCCGCCACCCGTCTCGGCGACCATCCGTCGCAGGCCATTGCGATGTTTGCTGTCGGATTCGTGGCGAGTTTTTTCTTGCGGCTGTCGATCCTTCGGCGTCGACATGACAGCGGAACCTTCCGGGCCGCACTCTGCCCCGGCGGGCGAGCCATCGAACCGCCCCGCGGGAGGGACTAGTCATGGCGATCTCGGTTTGCATCTGCACCATGACGCGGCCCGACGATTTGCGCCGGGCGCTCGAGGCGCTGTCTCAATCGGGCGCGCCGCCGTTGGAAGTGCTGGTGAGCGACGATTCACCCGCCGATGACCGCCGATCCGAGGAGGTCTGTCGGTCTTTCGCGGGCGTCCATTACGCGCCGGGCCCCCGCCGGGGGCTGTCGGCGAATCGCAACGCGGTGGTGCGGCGGTGCCGGGGCGACTGGGTCCATTTTATTGACGACGACGTCCAAGTGCCGCCCGGCTTTTATGCGGAGGCGGAACGCGTCGTTGCGGGTCTTGATACCGATTGCGTCGTGACGGGTTATCAGTACGACTTCCAACCAGAGGCCGAAACGCCCTGGCTGACAAAGCCGGCTTACTGCGGTCTTTGGGCGCACATGAGCCCCGCGGAAGATGGGAAGGCGAATTGCGTCGTTATCAACGCCGCTCTCTTTCCGCGTGGGCTCTTCGAGGCGGCGCTCTTCGACGAACGCTTTCGGTACGGCTGGGAGGAGGCCGACATCACGCAGCACGCGATCGCGCTCGGCAAGCGAGTCGAGGTCGCCCCCACCCTGGTTGTTGATCATTATCCGTCGCCCTCGAATCGAGATCTCTACGCGAAGTTAATCGACGCGTCGGCGGTCTACGCCGGGCTGAAGCGGCAGTTCAGCTACAATCGATCGCTCGGGGGGACGTTGCTGTTCGCCACGGTTGGCGTCGGTCGGCTGCTGCTGCACCGGCTCCGCGCCCGTGGCGTCGCCGGCGCGACGGCGTCGGCGCGCGGTGCGATCCAAGGCTATTCACTTTTTCTTGATTTCCTCATGCACAAATCCGAGCCCCTCCAGCCGTTGCTACGAACCACCGACGTATCGAAAGTTTGAACGCCACGATCGACATCTCCGTCATTGTCCCCACGTATCGCCGGCCCGACGTGCTGGTTGGGTGCCTGCGTGCGTTGCATGCGCAGTCGCATGAACCGCTTGAGGTGCTGGTCTCTTATCGGAGCGACGACACGGCGACGGCGACGGCGATCGCGTCGTTGCCTGACAGCGAGCGGCGGCTTGTCCGAGCGGTGCTGCTGCGGCCGGGAGACAACCTCGCCTGTGGCTTGCGGAACGGCGTCGCCGCGAGCCGGGGTCAGTTGGTGGCCCTGACCGATGACGACGCCGAGGCCCCGGCCGATTGGCTCGAGCGCCTCGCGGCGCGGTTTGATGATCCACGGGTAGGGGGCGTGGGGGGCCGCGACCTGATCGACGAGCCCTCGCGACCGGCTTTGACGGTCGGCAGGCTGCAGTGGTTCGGCAGGATGATCGGCAATCACCATGCGGGACAGGGCGATCCTCGCGAGGTCGATTTTCTGAAAGGGGTCAACTGCTGCTTCCGGGGAGACGTGCTGCGCGACCTGGGCGTCGACACGCGGCTCGTTGGCGCCGGCAACGTCGTCCATTGGGAACTCGCTATTTGCTTGCCCCTCAAGCGGGCCGGGTGGCGGCTGATCTACGACCCCGCGATCACGCTGGTCCATCACGCCGCGCCACGCCAAGACGGCGACGACAACCACCGCGGCGGTTTCAACGCCGACGCCTTGCGGGACATGGTCCACAACGAAACGCTGGTGCTGTTCGACCAGCTTGGCCCCGTTCAGCGAGCGGCGTACCTGGCGTGGGGCACGCTCATGGGCGTCGGGATCACGCCGGGCGTCGCTCAGTCTCTTCGCGCGGTCTTGACCGGTCGCGAAACGTCGTCGCAGGCGCTACGGCGCTGGCGCGCGACCCAACTCGGCCGGGTCAACGGGCTGCGGACTTGGTGGCGTGACGCCGAGGATCAGCCGCTCGACCCGCAACGGCCCGCCTTGCCCGAGGCGAAGCGAGCATGACGCCATCCCCGCCCCCGTATCCGCCGCCGCAAGCCGCCCGGACGCCGCTCGCCGGCGCCCGCCAAGCCAGCGCAGCCGAGGTCGCCTCACGCGGCCAGTACGTCGCGCTCTGCTTGGGGCTCCATACCTTAACGCTCTTCGCTTGCGCCCAGATCGACGCTCTGCGGGTGCCTGACCTCGTCGTCACGATCGCCGTGCTGGTGGTCTGCTATCAGATGGCGATCCGCGACAGCCGTCATCTCGCTCCGTTCTTGATCTCGGTCTGGGTTCTGGGCCGCTTCGTGCGCCGTCTGATCGATTGGCAGGAGGGGGGCTTCGAGTCACTCACCGCGTTGAGCCTGCTGCCGATGATGGCGATGCTGACCACGGTGATCTGCACGGCTCCTCGGTGGCGCCAGGCGCCGCACCAATTGCGACAGTGCCTGCTGCTGATGGGCGCGCCGATCGCAGTCGCCACGGCGATCGGCCTCGCCGCCTACGGCAAGGCGGCCGTTATCGACGCCTCGGGATGGCTGCTCCCTTTGCTGTTCGTGCCGTACTACGCCGTCCGGCCGACATCACTGGCGGAGCGGAAATCGGTGCTGCGCTTCGTGGTCACCCTTGCCGCCGTTGTCGCGGCGTACGGTTGGTATCAGTTCCTCTACCTGCCTCCGTGGGACGCGATGTGGCTCCGCGAGTCGGGAATGACCAGCAGCATGGGTGAGGCCAAAGTCAACAGCGTACGAGTCTGGGGAACACTCAGTTCGACCGGCCCGGCGGCCGCCTTCTGGGCCTCGTCGATAGGGCTGATGATCGCCGGCGTCCGGCCGAAGCCGGTGTGCGGCGCCCTGCATGGGCTGCTGATCGGCAGCGCCCTCTTACTGTCGCGTGTGAGAATCTGCTGGGTGTCGACGTTGGTTGGACTCGTCTCGTTCGTGTTTCTGAAGGGGAGCCGCGGCTCTTCTGAGGCGATCGGCTTCGCCGTTGTCGCCGTGATCGGGGTGGCCGTCTCGACACTGCTCCCAGGGGGCGATTTGGTGTCGGACCGACTCGACTCGTTTACGAGCCTCAGCGATGACCATAGCTTCCGAACCCGAAAAAACTTCGCATTCGAACTCGTCGATTTGGTCACCGAGACGCCCTTCGGGCGGGGGATCGGCTACGGCTCGGCGGCGAAGGTCAGCGGGGCGTCGAGCTCGTTGGCGGCGTTCGATAACGGTTTCGGCGCGGTGCTCTACTCGCTTGGTTTGCCCGGCGGGTTGCTGTGGTTTACCGGCGTCGCGATGTTGGGGAAACTCCTGTACGACGCGGCGAAGAACGACCTAACGGGCGTGAAACCATATGCGATCACGGGCTCCGTTCAACTTGCGATCTCCGTCGCCTCCTTGGCTTCCGCCTTCTTCATGGGGGGCGATATGAGTGTCGTGCTATGGCTGACGATCGGCCTTGCGTTCGCGCCGCTACCCATCGGCGCCGCGGCGCCAGCGACCCACCCCCCGTACCTGCGGACCAACCAATGAGCCGTCTGCTGACGCCGATCAAGCAACTCGTGAAGTGTGCGGTCTTCCGGCAGGGCCCGCACCCGGCCCGAATCCGGGGCGGTTCGTTGCGTGGCCGGCGGATGTTGCTCGACCTGCGCCACGACACTCAGGTGTGGCGGGGCGTTTACGAACAGTCGCTGCAAGAATGGCTCACTGCTAACGTTACGAAGGACGCCGTGTGTTTCGACGTCGGCGCCGCCGAGGGGTGGGCGACCCTGCAGATGGCGTTGCTAGCCACCGGGGGACGCGTCTTCGCCTTCGAGCCTTCGGACCGCGGTAACGACATCCGGCCAAATCTCGACCTGAATCGCGACCGGCCGTTGGCTGAGGTTCAAGTCGAGCGCTGCTACGTGGGGCGTGAGAATTGCCACGGTTCGACGTCGATCCCCACCCGATCGATCGACGCCTACATCGCCGAGAATGCGCTCGACCGATTGGACGTGATCAAGATCGACGTCGATGGCCCGGAGCTTGAGGTGCTCGACGGCGCCATGCAAGCGCTTGAGCGGCATCACCCCGCGATTTGCGTCGAAACCCATTCTCGCGAACTGACGCAAGCCGTCGTCGCAAGGCTCGCGTCGCTTGGCTACGCTACCCGGGTGGAGGAGCCGCCTAAGCACGAGCACCGCCCAATCGGTGACAACCCCTCCGTATTCGGCGAGTTCCGGGGCGTGGCTTAGCGGATGAGATGGCTTCTTAGGGACGAAGGGTTCGTTCTCACTGCCGACGGCAATACCGTTGGCATACCTGCTCGCTGCCGGCCAATGAGTTCTGCTTGATGCGTATCGCGTTGGTCAACCACACGTTCGCCCCCACCAATGGACAGGGATGCGTCAACCGGCACGTCGCGGACGCCGTCCTCGACGCCGGCGGCGCGGTGACTCTGATTGGCGATGACTTCCCGACGGAGCTCGCCGGCCGACCGGGAGTCGAGTGCCGCCCGGTAACGCCGAGCCAATCCTCGCCGACGCGGTTGCTCAAGGACCTCTCGTTCGGACGGCGCGCCACCGGCGTGGTCCGGCGTTCGCTCAAGGAGGTCGATCTCGTCGTCGCCAACGGCGGGATGCTTTTCTGCTCGGCGGACGTGAATCTCTGTCACTTCGTCCACGCGGCGTGGATCGACTCGCCTGAGCACCCGTTGCGGTCGGCAACGAAGAGCGGACCGTGGTGGCGGTGGTATCAGTACGTGTACTCACAACAGTCGAGGCGGTGGGAACGCGACGCCTACCGGCGGGCCGGACGCGTAGTCGCCGTCTCGGAACTGGTCAAACGGCAGCTACAGGAAGCCGTTGGCCTGACAGCGACGCGAATCGATGTGGTTGAGAACGGGGTCGATCTGCCGGAATCGAACCCGACCTCCGGAGATCGGCAGGCGGCGCGGCGGCTTCTTGGCGTCGCCGAGGACGATTTCATCATCTTGTTCGCAGGCGACTTGCGCACCCCTCGCAAGAACCTCGACGTGCTGCTCCGCGCCTTGCCGCGGCTGCCAGAACGGGTCGTCCTCGTCGCCGCCGGCGGCTACGAGGGGGGGCCTTACCCCCGGGCGATCGAGTCGGCCGGCCTCGGGGGCCGCGTGCGGCTGCTCGGGATGCGTGACGACTTGCGTCGGCTGTATGCCGGGGCGGACGTTTTTGCTCTGCTCTCCCACTACGAGCCCTTCGGACTCGTCGTGACGGAGGCGATGGCGGCGGGAGTTCCGGTGGTGACCGCTTTGACGGTCGGCGCCGCTTCGGCGGTTGCGGCGGGAGAGGCCGGCGTCGTTATCGACGATCCGCATGACGAGGCGGCGCTTGCGTCCGCGATGAATCGGCTACTTGACGAACCCGAAGCGCTCCGCCAGATGAGCCATAGCGCGCTGTCCGCGGCGCGAGAGCTTTCCTGGGAACGGATCAAGCCGCGCTACCTGCGGGTCTTCAACAGCGTGCTCGAAGAGCAACGTGGAACAACTACCGTCGGGAGGCGCGATGGCGCCCCCTCCTGAGGCAACGCCGCACCAACTAACGCGTCCGCTTCGACTCGTGCAGATCGGCGCCGAGTGGCTGTCGCCTGCCCGGATGGGGGGCGCCAATCGATACGCCGAGGGCTTAGCGCGGGCCCTGTCGGCGAGGGGCATCGACCAACACTGGCTAGTGATGGGGGACGAGGGTGAGGCCCCGGCGCTCAGTCTTGGCGTGCGACGGGTGTCGTCGCCCGACGCACCGTTGTGGCGGCGATACCGAGCCCTACAACAAGGCTGGGACGCGATCTGCCCCGCGCCGGACTGCGCCACTTCGCATTTCGCCCTCTATGCCTATCCTCTCCTCCGGCGACTGCATCGGATGCCGCATGTCGTCCACTTCCACGGCCCATGGGCGGCCGAGTCGCGTGCCGAGGGGGCCGGTCGGATGGTCGTCGCCCTGAAACGTCGCCTGGAGAAGAGCGTCTACGCCAGCGCCAACCGCTTCATCACGCTCTCGCAAGCGTTCGCCGACGTGCTGGTAAAGGATTACCGCGTCGATGCGCAGCGGACTCGGGTGATTCCTGGTGGGGTCGATGTCGATCGCTTCGATCTGGCGCTCACGCGGCGTGAAGCACGGTCGGCGCTCGGCTGGCCACAAGACCGCCCGACAGTGCTGTGCGTCCGCCGGTTGGTGCACCGCATGGGGTTGGAGCGGTTGGTCGAGGCGATGGAGACCGTCCGTGTGGCCCATCCCGAGGTTCGCTTAGTGATTGCGGGGAAGGGGCCGCTTACTCCGGAACTTCAAGAGACGATCCGTGCGAAGCGGCTCGGCCCGGCTGTCGAGCTGTTGGGCTTCGTTCCCGACGAGCAACTCCCGCTGGCGTACCGCGCCGCCGATCTCTCGATCGTGCCGTCGCAGTCGCTCGAAGGGTTCGGTCTGATCATCGCCGAGTCCCTCGCCGCTGGGACGCCGGCGCTGGTGACGCCGGTCGGCGGCATGCCCGAGGTGGTCCATGAGCTGAGCCCCGATCTCGTCCTCGCCGGTTCGGGTGGCGAGGAAATCGCGGCGGGCCTTACGGCGGCGCTCGACGGCCAGCTGCGGGTCCCCACCTCGCAGGAGTGCGCGGCTTACGCCCGCCGGCGATTCGACTGGCCGCAGGTTGCGGAGCGGGTGCTCGCCGTCTACGAGGAGGCCATTGCCTCACATGGCTAAAGCCGCCCCACCACGTGTGCTGTTCATCGACCAGACCGGCGAGCTCGGTGGCGCGGAGCTCTCGTTGCTCGACCTTGTCCGCTGCCGCGTCATTGCGGGGTGGACCGAGGAGGGGGTGCTGCTGCTGCAGGACGGCGCCTTCGGCGACGCCTTGCGCGAATTAGGAATCGACGTGAAGGTCGTCCCGTTCGGGGCGGGAGTCACCAAACAAGCCGGAATGGCTCGCAAGCTGCTCGCGCTGCCGCGGTCGCTGGGGGTCATTCATCGGATCGCCCGTGTGGCCCGGCCGTACGACGTCGTTTACGCCAACACTCTCAAGGCCTTGGTCCTCGGCGGCGCCGCCGCGTGGCGGGCGGGCAGGCCGATGGTGGCGCATCTTCACGATATCGTCGATTCAAGCCACTTCAGCCCAAGTAACCGCCGGGTCGTCGTGGCGGCGATGAACGCCTTCGCCAACACTGTGATCGCCAACTCACAAGCGACCGCCGACGCGTACCGGCGCGCCGGCGGCAAGCGGCCAACGATCATCGCCCACAATGGCATCGACCCCGCTCCTTTCTTGGCGGTCGATGACGGCGGAGTCGCTGCGGTGCGTTGCGACTTATCGACGCCGGCCGACGCGCCCCTGATTGGCGTCTTCGGTCGCCTCGCCGAGTGGAAGGGGCAGCGGGTCCTCCTCGAAGCTCTGCAGCGGCCCGGTGTCGACCGGGCGCATCTGATCGTCGTAGGCGACGCGCTGTTTACCGACGAGGACCGGCGTTACGCGGCCGAGTTGCGGGAGATGTCGTTGCGAAGCTCGCTCCGGGGGCGGGTCCATTGGCTCGGCCACCGCAGCGACATCGCACGGCTCATGCGAGCCTGCGACGTGATCGTCCACTGCTCGACCCAGCCCGAGCCGTTCGGTCGCGTAATCGTCGAAGGGATGCTGGCCGGCAGACCGGTGATCGCCGCCGCGGCAGGGGGGGCTCTGGAGATCGTCCGCGATGGCGCGAACGCCCTGTTGACGACCCCGGGCGACGCCGACGCGCTCGCCTGCGCGGTGCGGCGGGTGCTTGAAGAGCCCGGGCTCGGTGGACGTCTCGCCGCAGCGGGACGGGACGACGCCCTCGAACGCTTCAGCCTCGACGCCTATGCGAAAACGGTCGATGGCGTGATCGAAGAAGCCGCCGCCGGACGCAGAAGTTCACCGAGCCGTTGATTAGTGCTTGGTCAGGGAGAGGTCGGCCTCGCGGTGACCGCTCCGGGAGGGGGTGAGTCGCATCGATTCGACGGGCTCGACCCAGGCCACCGGCGCCATGTCGAGCGACGCCTCGGAGCGGATTAACTCGGCGACTGCGTCGCATAGCGCCCGCGGCCCGATCACCTCGATCCGGACGCCGCTGTGCGACTGGTCCCAACTGGGCGTGAAGAACGTGGTGGCGTCGCCGCTGCTCGTGGCGACGAGGCTGACGATGTCGTCCCGCAGTCGCTCGGCTACTTCGGTGTCGGCAAGCACACAGAGCTTCGACGCGTTGTACCACGCTCGTTTGCGGGCCGCGTACGGGTCGCTGGTGTAGGGCTGCAGCGTGTCGAGACCACGAACCTCGAAGCCGAGGCCTTCTTGCACAAAGTCGGCCTGCATTTGCTCAAGCTTCTCCATCACGCTGTGGTCCACCAGCTTAGCGTGAGAGACGTCGATGATGATGTTGCGGCGTTGGATGAGGCCGATCTGCTCGATCTGGCGGCGGAAGGGGATCCAGTTGCTGAACACGGCCGAGCCGCGCGCGATGATCATGCTGGCGTTGGCGTCGACTTCCTCGACTTCGATGAAGGGTTTGAACATCGTCGAGAGGGGAACGCCGTTGGCGAGGTGGATCACCATCTTGGTCAGGATGCCGATGCCGATGCCCATCAGCAGGTCGGTCGCCAGCACGGCGACGATCGTCGTGACGAAGATGACGAGCTGTTCTTTGCCGATGCGGTAGGCGTTGACGAACTCGTTGGGGTGCGCCAATCGGAAGCCGGTATAGACCAGCATCGCCGCGAGCGCCGCGAGCGGGATCCGGTGGAGGATCGTCGGGATCAACGCGACGCACAGCAAGAGAAAGACGCCGTGCCAGAGGTCGGCGAAGCGGGTGCGGGCGCCGTTGTCGATGTTCGCCTTGCTGCGGACGATCTCGGAGATCATCGGCAGGCCGCCGACGCCGGCGGCCGCCAGGTTCGCGACGCCCACGGCGAGCATGTCACGGTTCATATCGGTCTTGCGCTTCCAGGGGTCGAGCAAGTCGACTGCTTTGGAACTGAGCAGCGACTCGAGGCTCCCGATTGCAAAGAACATGAAGATCCACTTCCACGCCTTGGGATACGTCAGGGCGCCGAAGTCGGGGTAAGTGATCTGGTCAAACATTCCGAACACCTTGTCCGGCATATTGACGAGGTACTGCTCACCGAGCTGGTACTTGTGGTTGCTGAGCGTGTAGGAATGCTCGTGGAGCAGGTCGAACCCCATGCCCATGGCGACCGACACCAGCAGCACGACGATCGGCGCCGGGATCGCATTGAGCGCGGGGACACGCTTCTTCAGCACCGGCCAGAGGAACATGATCCCAATACTCACCAGGCCGATGGCCGCGATCGCGGGGTTTGCCTCGGCGACGTAGTGCGGGATCTGTTTGAGCATTTCGAGCGGCTCCCCCTTGGCGGTGACGCCCAGGGCGGTCGGGATCTGCTTGATCATGATGATCACGCCGATCGCGGCTAGCATGCCGTGCACGGCGGCGGTGGGGAAGAATTCGCCGAGGATGCCCGCCCGGAAGATCGCGAAGCAGATCTGCAGCACCGCGGCCGCGACGCCGACCGCCAGGGCGGCCTGGTAAGCGGAGTGGTCGATGTCGGTGAATCCGCCAATGACGCCGTCGCCGCCGAAGTCGTTGATACACCCGATCGCGATCACGATCAGGCCGGCGGCCGGCCCTTTGATCGTCAATTCCGAGTTGCTGATGAACGTCGTCACTAGCGCGCCGATGATCGCCGTAAAGATGCCCGCCAACGCCGGATAACCCGACGCCAACGAGATGCCTAGGCAGAGTGGCAACGCGATCAAGAAGACCAGGAAGCCGGAGAGCAAGTCGTGGCGGAGATAGCGTGTGAACCCCTCGGCGTTGCCGACGGGGGCGGGTTCGTTGGTCGTGGTGCGGGGCGCCGCCGGGTTACTCATGATCGTTGGCTGCGAAGGCGGACCTAAGCGTTGGGTCGAGGGGGGAGGGGGAGGGTGGCGAGTTGGCGAGGGGCGCCGCCGAGACAGCGGCGCGCTGACGGAGGAGCTCTGCCGCCGCGTGACGGCGCGATGCGACCCCGGGCTGGGGCCAGAGCCCGCCGCCGAGAATTAAGACAGAGAGCACGAGCACAGCGATACGCTCGGAGGGCCGGATCCCCAGATCGATTGTGCTGGCGTGCTCGCAGCCGGTGAAGATACGGAAGTAGGCCCGCAGCACGGCGACGCCGTTCAGGGCGGTCGCGATCAGCACGACGACGCCGATGACGGGCGCCGATTGCACCGCGCCCTCAACGAGGAGCTCGACCGCGATGAAGCCGACCGTGCCGGGGAAGCCGATGCTCGCCAGGCCCGTGAGCAGGAAGAGGCCCGCCAGGGTCGGCGACGCGTCGTGCAACCCATTGAAGCGATCGACGTCGATGCGGCCGACGCGGGTTTCAACGCAGCGGAGTGTGAGGCCAAAGCCGGTCATCGCCAAGCCGACCGACAGCCAGACACATAGTGCGCCGGTTAGTCCCAGGAGCGTCGCGATCTCTAGCCCCACCAGCACGAGCGACGCGTGACTCAGCAGGAGGTAAGCAAAGACCCGGCGGGCGTCGCGCTGTACGAGGGCCATCGCCGCGGCGTAGACGGCAGTGACGAGCGACACGACCGCGACGCCCCGCAGCACCGCCTCGGGGGCGTCGGGAAGAAGCAACCGCAGCGCGACATAGGCGCCGGTCATCGGTGTAACGAACAGGATCGCGGCGCCGAAGCTAACCCGGTCGAACAGGTCGACCAGCCAGAGGTGGAACGGCGTCGCGGCGCAGCGGATCAGCACCGCCAGGGCGATCGCCACCGTCCCGGCAACGGCGGCGGTCCCTTCGGCCCCCCCCCACTCTTTCAAGGCGACGCCAGCCGTCAGCAGAGCGATGAACAACGTCATGTGGAGAGTGAAGACGCGGGTCGACGCCCCACGCCGTTTGAGCTGGATAGCCACCGGAACGGCCGCGGCGGCCATCAGCGCGGTGATCAACCAGGGCGACTTCGTCGCGAGCGTCGCGAGCACAAGTGACTCGCCAATAAGCGACAGGGCAAACGAGAAGCGCGCCGCACTCGCCCGCAACGTCGCGACGAACGTGAGCAAGAACTGCAGCGCCGCCAGCGGCAGCAAGGGCGCGCTGACCTCGTCAATCACGAAGGGGTCGCCTCCCGGCAGCCAACTGAGTAGCGCCCAGCGGTCGTGCGCCTCGAAGGCGTGCACCAGGGCGAGATCGATCCAGACGGCTACCGAACAGCCCAGAGCGGCGCCCGAAGCGATCAGGGCGCACCGCCGCGCCGTATCAGGGCCCGCTTGGCGGGCCAGCAGCGCACCGAGGAGGGGCGCGAAGACCGCAATCTCGATCAGGGGAAGATGGAGCTCGTTCATGCGACTTCGGCCTCCGCTACCGGCGTCGTGGGAACGGGGGCGGCTGGCTTCGGAGGGGTGTCGCGGCGCAAGCAGTCGAGCCAGCGCTCTTCCGCGTCACGGGCGGTGGCGAAGAGCGATATAAAAGGATTGACCACCAAGCGATCGATCCAGGCGTCGAGGCTGCCGCGGTTGAGCGAGAAGCGGTAGAGCCAGCGGCGGAATGGAGAGAGCTCGGTGGCGTCGACCTGGTTGACGAGCCGGCCGCCGAGCGCGTCCTCGATCGTGCGACGGTCGTCTAGCAGACTTGGCGCCCGCAGCAATTGCAGGGTCCGCAGGCAGGCGTGTCCCACCAGGTGGACGAGCGCCAGGTAGCGGAGCCCGAGGCCGATCTCTGCGGTGATGAGCCCGACTTGCGTCACCGAGGCGAAGGCGATCGCGGTCTTGATATCGGTTTGGGCACGGGCGACAACCGCGCCGTACACCGCCGAGGCGAGCCCGAGCGTCACGACGGCGACTTGCAGCAGATGCGACGACTCAAGCAACGGGCTGACCCGCAACAGGAGGTAAGCCCCCAAGTGGACCGACAGCGCGCCGTAGAAAATGGCGCTGGAGGGGGTTGGCCCCTCCATGGCGCGGGGGACCCATTCGGAGAAGGGTAGCAGGCCCGACTTGCCCGCCGCAGCGGTCAGTAGCAGCAGGCCAATCGCCAGGGCGGCGCCCGGCTCGATCGACGCGTGGCCGTAGGGCCACGCCCCTTCGCCCATCATCGCGGAAAAGTCGCCGCCGCCGGCGCATTGGTGCATCGCCACGGCCGCGACTAGGAACGCCGCATCGGCGAACCGGTAGACCGACCAAACCCGTTGGGCGTTCCGGACCGGGGCGGGGCGGTCGTGGAAGTAGCCCACCAACAGCGCCGACGAGAGGCCCACCAACTCCCAGCCGAAGAACAGCGTCTCCACGGTGCCGGCGAGCGCCGCCATCACCATGCCGAGCAAGAACAGACCGTACTGGGCGAAGAAACGGTGGAACCCCCGTTCCCGGTGCAGGTAGCGGCTGCCGAAGGCGCCGACCGTTCCGACCAGCACGTAGGTCAGCAAGACAAACGGCACCGAGAGCCGATCGAAAACGAACTTGAAATGGAAGTGGTAGTCGTCGTGCTCGATCGCGTCGTGGACAGCGGCCCAGTTGCCGAGTTCGACCACGACGTGGCGACTGCCGGTCCACAGCATGATCACAAGCACGCCGAACGCCGTGACAAGGCCTGTGACGACACAGAGTTCGGTCAGGCGTGCGGTGGTCCGTTCGCTCAATCGAGTCGAAACGAGGGACGAGACACAGAAGACAGTGGCGAGCAGCGCGGGGGCGGCGATCGAGATTGACGCTAGCCAAGAGGCGAGTTGGTCGGAGGTCATCGGACGGCTCCCGCCACGACACGCGGCCGACGGTCGGTTTCCACCAGGGCGAAACCGAGATGGTCGCGTTGACCGCGCCACCAGGAGGTCGAGTCCGCCACAACCGGCAGGTCAGCGGGGGCGCCGTCGAAGGGCTCGAAGCGGCCGTTACGGAAGACCTGGATCTGGCCGGTCGCGGGTTCGATGGTCGCCACCTGCACCCAGTTGCCGGTGACCAGTTGGTGGATGGCTGGCGAGTCGTCCATGATCTTCAGCATCGCTTGAGGCATCGTCTCGATGACGAAGAGCAGTCGGATGGGCTCGTGGATCTCGACCATCTGCCACGGCAGGCCGGTCCGCAGGTCGCTGCCGGCGCCGTCCATCACCCCGAGCAGCGACGTCACGTTGTGCGGCAGCTTGGTGCCGCAGCCGTAGCCCTTGTTGTCGACCCGCGAAAAGTAGTACTCGAGGTTGATGCCGCCGCAGACGGGGATCACCGCCCCGAGAATGCGGGCTAGCACGGAGTGGTTCTCATCGTCGAGACGTGGGTCGTACGAGGTGAGGAACGCGCGACGGTCGAGGTACAGCCCGCGGCTCCAGTTGCGGCGTCCGACGAGGCACATGGCGTTGGTGGCGTGGCCACACTCCGACCGCACCTGCGAAAGGTCTTCGGAACGTCCTTCGACATGCTTCAGAGCGGCGTCTGCCGTCAGCGAGAGGTCGGCCGATTCGAAACGCCGGCAGCGCTCGTGGGCGTCGCGTCGGCGAGCAACCTCGACGGAGGCCATGAGCCGCTCTAGCAGGGGCCTCTTAACAGCAGGTAGGTTGTCGAGGTCGTAGTACTCGACGCTGTCGTTGCAGGTGTTGTGGTAGGCGCCGACAAACGAGCACGTGGGCGGGATTTGGACCCCTCGCTGGGCGAGTTCGGCCCGGACGCGGGCGTCGTTCGCCATCTGGGCAAACGCCCGGGCGTTTGGACCGCCGCGACCGCCGCCGCACGCCCCGCAGTCGTACGCCGCGGCGTGGGGGTTGTTGAGGCTCGACGAGCCGTGACCAAAAATCACCACGAGGTCGGACAGCCGGCCCCCCAGCCCCGAGGAGACGAGCAAGCCGTTGACGATGTCGGCCATTTGCGGAATCGTGTAGCCCCGCAGCCCCGAGCCGGCTTCGCCCGCCTCGATGCAGATTTCGGTCTGCTTGATCGTGACGATCTGGCCGACACGGTGGCGCAGCCGGGCGGCCATGCGGGGGAAGAGCACGCAGAAGACCAGCGGCGCTGCCGCGACGGCACCCGCCACCGCGGTCAGCATCCCACCGAGGAACGAGCGCGAGCCCTGGGTGACCCTATAGGCGGTCTGTCCCATCGCCTTGCGGGCGGTCGCCCGGCGCCGGTTCGAGGCAGCGGCCGAGTAGGCGGGGGCCTCGATGACGTCGTGCTGTGGCTTGACGTTCACGGGGCAGAGCGGCCGGAACTGCGACTCACCCAGCCCGCGGTAGTACATGGCGACGCCAAAAAAGCCAGCCGAACCGAGCGTCTCGCCCTCGGGGTCGACCTCTTCGAGGTGGCGTCGGAACGACTCCTCACGGTCGTCGATACAAAAGACCGTCTGGTACGCGGGCGGCTTCTGCATGCCGGCCCGTTCGGACGCGAGGCATGACCGTCGCAGCGCCTTGAGGGCGGCCTCGCGGTAGTGGCGTTCGTACGCCTCGTGATAGAACTGCCGACGCCGCCGGCTTGGGAAGGCCGCGATTTCGCTCATCAGCAGACGCCACTCGACCGGCGTGAGCCGCAGCAGTTCGACGGGCGACCAGCCGCGTATCTGAGCGATTTGGAACGCTTGGAACGCCAGGTTCGTCCGTGGCGAGTCGTCCCGAGCCATCGGCTGTAGGGCGGGCGCTCGCTCGGACTCGGTCGCTTCTCGGGCGAGCCGGAGCAATAGCAGCCGGACCGCAACGTATTCGACTAGCGACCCCCGCGGCGCGGGCCGGGCGGTCCACTCGGCGTTGGTCTCCATCTGCCAGATCATCCCCGCCCAGCCGCGTAGTTTGAGCAACTCCGCCTGGAGGAAGGCCTCTTGCTCCGCAGCCGGGACCCCGAGCGCCGCGAGCGATCGGCGAATCGATCCGGTCGGCGACGCCTCTTCGGCGACGAGGCCCGGCAGCGGATGGAGCCAGCGTTCGACCGGGCGGGCGTAGAGAAACGACGTCCGGAACGATTCGAAGAGCCCCGCGACGCGTTGCGGCAAGTCCCAGTTGGCGTATCCCTGATCGAGGAAGGCGGAGCAGAAGCGGATGAGGACCGAATCAACGAGTTCGTCGGCGGCCGCTGCGGACGGATCGCGACGCCGACCGTCCGCACCCTCGGCAGGCAGCTCGGACAGCTCAGCGCCGTGCCGGCAGGTGGCCCATAACAGGTGGAGCGTAAAGGCCTCCCAGTCTTCGGCGGTCCAGGTCTCGAACTTTCCGGAACCGATCCCCTCGATCGCCGACTGGATCGCGGCGGACATCGGGTGGTTGGCGGCGTCGCCATTGACGAAATCTCGCACCAGCCAACGCCGGGCGTCGGCGATGCAGTGCCCCCGGTCGCTCACGGCGGCCTCGGCGCGGAAGCGGTACAGCGCCTCGGTCTCTTCGATGAACCAGCGGACTTCAGCCGGCCGGCCCTCACGCAGGGGATGCGCCAGCATGCTCATCCACAGATCGTGCCGCGTGCCGAGACAAGCGATCAAGGTGTCGCCCTCCTGGTCGAACGACGCATGAAGCTCGCGTTCGAGGTCGTCGGCGGTGATCCGGCCGCGCTCGAACTCGCGGCGGTAAGCGTCCTCGGGCAAGAACGGGTGACAGTCGTAGAGGTCGGCGCCGACGAACACCGCCTCGCTGAAAGGGAGATTCTCTAAGGCGTGCAGCGTGTTGTGGTGCACGAAGACGGTGATCGGGCCCTGCGACGGCAGCAGGTGCGCCAGATGCTCGATCGTCGCCTCGATCGAGTCGCGAGTTGCGGCCATACCAACCGAGGCAGGGGAGTTACCGAGAGGGGCGGTCTTCACAACGAACTTCGTGGGGCAGCGTGCGGGGCGACCTCGTCGGCGGACGACAAGAGGTCTGTTTCGACTGCTGCAGTGGTTCAAAGGGAGTCCGCTCCGCCCTGACGCGGCGATTCTACGTCGTTATCGACAGGTGCGGACCGGCAATGGGATTACAATTCGGTAAGGCAAGCGAACGGCCTCAACGACGCCGCGTCAGGGTGGTAACTTCGGTAAATACACCGCTCTGACGGAACCTCCATCGCCTCGGTTTGTCGTGGAGACTTCCCGGAGACCACCTCGTCGTCTGCGGGCTTAACGCTATGCGACTGCTCCTAATCGAAGACGACGCGACGCTCGGAAGCGCCATCCAGCAGGGCCTTGTCGAAGCCGGCAACGAGTG
Organism: Botrimarina colliarenosi; assembly: GCF_007859955.1. GTDB lineage: Bacteria > Planctomycetota > Planctomycetia > Pirellulales > Lacipirellulaceae > Botrimarina > Botrimarina colliarenosi. The sequence continues at coordinate 584,487 of NZ_SJPR01000002.1, read as the reverse complement.
CGACTGGCGCCGCAACGGCGCCGACGGGCTCGAAGCGGCGCTCTCGCAGCAGGCCGACGTCGTTATCCTCGACCTCCTCTTGCCCGACCTGCCGGGGATGCAGGTCCTCACCGCGATGCGCCGGCAGGGGGTGCGGACCCCCGTGCTGATCTTGTCGGCGCTCGGATCGGTCGATGACCGCGTCGGCGGTCTGCAGCAAGGGGCCGACGATTACCTCGTCAAGCCGTTCGCTTTTGCCGAGCTGCTAGCGCGGCTGCAGGCCCTCGCGCGCCGCACCGCCGAATCGCCGTCGAAGGACTACCGCGTCGGGGCGTTGTCACTCGATCTCGCGGTGCGACGCGTCACCCGTGAAGGGAAAGAGATCGACCTGACCCCCACGGAGTTCAGTCTGCTCGAGTTTCTGATGCGTCACGCCGGCCAGGTCATCACGCGCAAGATGCTGTGCGAACACCTCTGGGACGCCGACTGGGAGGGCGTCACCAACGTCGTCGACGTGCACGTCTCGCGGCTGCGGGGGAAAATCGATCGCGGCTTCACCCCGCCGCTGTTGCACACCGTCCGAGGGCGGGGTTACGTTCTGCGGGCCGCCGACGAACGAGTGGATAAGGCGGAAAGTGACGCCATGGACGACGCCGGAGAAACAGCAGGCTAGTGCCACGAAAACGTCCCATTTCGCTGTTCCGCTCGGTGCGGTTTCGCATCGCCGCGCTCAATACCCTCGTGGTGGCGATCGCGGCGACCGCGGCGCTGTTGGGGCTGCGGCAGGCGCTGCATTGGACGTTGCTGCACGAGGTTGATCGCGTCCTGCAAGAGGACGTCGCGGAAGTGACCCTGGTGGTCACCGAGCTTTCGCCCGAGGGGCTCGACGCGATCGCCGACGAGTTGGCCCGCAAAGCGTCCGGGCACCGCCAGCACAAGTGGTTCGCCCGGCTGTTGGATGGGCAAGGCGGCGAGGTCTGGAGCAGTCAGGCGGCCGGGTCGACGCCGCCGGCGCCGGACACTAGCGACGCCCAGCCCCGCTCGATCGGCGACGAAAGGACGCTCCGCGCCCCGGCCCCGTCCAACCCGCTAGGGATCGCCTCGGTGCAGTTGGGATCGTCGCTCGCGTTTCTCAACAGCGACCTTGAGCAGATCGACCGCCTCGTCGCCGTGGCGGTGCTGCTGATGCTGATCATCTCACCGCTGTGTGGGTACTGGCTCGCCGGCATCGCCACGCGCGACCTCGAGGCGATGACCGCCAAGGCGTCGCTGTTGCGTCCGGCGAAGCTCGACGAGCGGCTGCCTTACCGGGGCGTGGACGACGAGTTCGACCGCCTCGCCGACACGATCAACCGCTTGCTCGATCGGATTGCGGAGTTCATCGAAGAACGCCGTTCGTTCCTCGCCGACGCCGCTCACGAGCTCCGCACCCCCATCGCGGCGATACGCAGCTCGGTCGAGGTCGCCCTCGATAAGGATCGGTCGGAGCAGGGGTACCGCGATCTGCTGGAGCAGGTCCTTGACGAGTCGGAGTCGCTTGAGGTGCTCGTCAATCAATTGCTGCTGCTGTCGGAGGCGCCGGTCTCGCTCGAGAAATCGCCCCTCGAACGGGTCGCCCTGAGTGCGGCCGCGACCCGGTCGGTGGAGATGTTCGCCGGGGTCGCCGAGTCGCGGCACATCCGCCTTGATTCATCGATTGGACCTGGCATCGTGGTCCTCGGGATCCGTCGCCACCTGAGCCAAGTGATCACCAACCTGCTCGACAATGCGATCAAGTACACGCCCGAGGGGGGACGCGTCACGTTGTCGCTGACGAGTTCCAACACGTCGGCGCGGCTGAAGGTCACCGACAACGGCGTGGGGATTTCCCCCGAGGATCAGCGGCGCGTCTTCGAACGCTTCTTCCGGGCCGACCGGGCCCGCCAACGAGACGACACCCGGGGGACGGGGCTGGGCCTCAGCATCTGTCAGTCGATTGTCGCGGCGCACGGCGGCGAGATCGGCTGCCAGAGCCGGCTGGGGCATGGCTCGGACTTTACGGTAGTGCTGCCACTGACGATTCCGACCGTCGATGACGCCGCGAACGGTTGACGCGGGTCGGACAGGGCGTCCCTTGCGATGGCCCTTGCAGCCGTCTTGCCGGGCGGTCACTGTGGGCGTTTCGCCAGACGCCTTACTGCGGGAAATCGCCGCCGATGCCCGTCGACGCCCCCGCTCCGCCGCATCGATCGCGCGATCGGAGTTTCCTCTTGGCGATGGCGATCCTTGGCGGTGCGTATGTCGTGCTGATCGCACTGATGGTGGTAGCCGATCTTGCGTCGACGAACGTGGCGAGCTTGTCGGCCGCAATCCGGTCGCCGGAGATCCGCTACGCCACGGCCCTTAGCCTCGCGTCGGCGACCGCCTCGGCGGCGTTGAGCGTGGTTGTCGCGACGCCGATCGCCTACCTTCTCTCGCGCGGGCAGGAAGGCAGGGAATCGACGCGCCCGCGAGCCCGCGCCGCCGCCTACGCCGCGGTCGACGCCTTGCTCGACGTGCCGATCGTGCTGCCGCCACTCGTGGTCGGCGTCAGCTTACTCGTGCTGTTCCGTCACGCCCCGTTCTCGTGGATCAGCGAGCACGTGGTCTACGAGATCCCGGCGGTGGTGCTCGCCCAGTTCGTCGTGGCATGCGCGCTGGCGGTGCGGACCTTGCGGGCGACCTTCGAGCAGATCGGCGTCCGGCAGGAGCAGGTGGCTCTAACACTCGGCGCCAGCCGCGCAACGGCGTTCTGGACCGTCATGCTGCCACAGGCGCGTCCCGGCTTGGTGGCGGCGGCGACCGTGAGTTGGGCGCGCTCGATCGGCGAGTTCGGCCCCGTGCTGGTCTTCGCCAGTGCGACGCGGATGCGCACCGAGGTGCTGCCGACGTCGGTCTATCTCGAATTGCAAGCGGGCAATCTGGAGGGCGCGCTGGCGGTTAGCGTGCTGATGATCGCCCTGGCGGCGGCGGTGCTGGTGCTAACGCGGGTGCTTGGCCAGTCGCGGCTGGCGGTCTGAGCCCGCAGCACCGGACGCGACGAATCGCTCGTCGTGGCGGACCTGTCCCGACTCGAGTCGGAGGACGCGGTCGGCGAGCCGCTCGGCGTCGCGGGGCTCGTGGGTGACGTGCAAGACGGCTGCGCCGGTCGCTTGCCGCATGGCTTCGAGGGCGATGCAGACTTCGTCGCGCGTCGCTTCGTCGAGGCCGGCCAGCGGCTCGTCGAGGAGGACCACCTCCGGCTCAAAGGCGATCGCCCGGCCGATCGCCACCCGCCGCGCTTCGCCGCCGCTGAGACGCGACGGCGATCGCTCAAGCAGCCCGACGATCCGCAGCGCCTGAGCCACCTCGCGCACCCGCTCGTTCAGCGTGTCTTCGGCGACCCGCCGCACCTTGAGGCCGTACGCCAGGTTGTCGCGGACGCTCATCGTGGTGAACAGGGCGACGTCCTGTGGCACGTAGCCAATCGCCCGCGCCGCCGGGGGCTCGAGGGTGACGTCGCGGTCGTTCAGGTGGATCGAGCCGGCGGTGATCCGACGAAGACCGCATATCGCCTCCAGCAGCGTCGTCTTGCCGGCGCCGTTGGGCCCCATCAACACGACCGACTCCCGCGGCTCGAGTTGAAGCGAGACATCGACGAGCCGAAAGGCGCCGCTGACGACGTTGAGTTGACGCACCTCGATCATAGGGTCCGATCGTCGCTGCCGGCGGCCCACGCCGCAAGACATTTGAGCCGCAAGTCGTTGGAAGGATGTCACTCGGCGGGGTCACGCCACGCCAAGCCGCCGACGCCGGCGTAGTGGTGCGCGATGAAGGTTGCTTGCCCCCGGTCGATCGCCGCCAGGTAAGCGACAAATCTTTCTGCGGCGACGCGATCCCGGGCCGAGCGGAGCACCCCGACCGAGATCTTAGCGATGGCGCCGCTGAGCTCGGGAACGTCGATCGAGCGTAAGCCGAACTCAATGGCCGTGGCGTCCCAAACGATCGCCGCCTCGAGCCGCCCGCCATAGCGGACCGCCTCGGCGAGTTCGGTCACGGTCGGCAGCGTCGCGGTCGACGCCTCGGCGGTCGCCTTCCAGAGCCCGAGCGGCTCCAGCGACCGCCGGGCGTAGTAGCCGGCGGCAGCCTGCTCGTTACAAAGGCCGTAGGCCAGGCCCGAGTCGATCAACTCGGCGAGGCTCCCGATTTTCGCGGCCGACCGCGGCGCCAAGCCGATGACGAGACGCTGCTGGGCGAGCGGCGTGACCGTGCTAACCGTCCCGTCGGCCCGAGTCCGATCGAGGTAGGGAGACTCGGCAGCCGGTAGAAAGAGATCGCCACGATCGCTGAGGCGGATTTGCGTCTCGAGCCCGCCACTCGGCCCGAACTGCAAAGTGACGTGGACGCCGGTCTCGCCATGGTAGCTCTGGGCAATCGCTTCGACCGCCGGTCGGGCGCCCGCCGCGCAATAGACGACGAGTTCGGCGGGATCGTTAGGCCGCTGCATCGCGAGCCAACCGAGCATCGCGGCCGCGCCGATCACAAGCCCGCCGACGAGCAGCGGCGTCGTCCTGCCGGTACGCCTCGCGGCGTGGCGGGGCGTCATTGCAGGTGCCCGATCGCGTTGAACGTCAAGAGCTTCGCCTTGCCGTCGCGCCAGCGGACGATGTTCACACAGCAGTTGGCCTGTGGAATGAAGTAGCCCTTCGCCAGCGAGATGTCGAGCAGCGAGCCGACGTAAACCCGGTTCACCACGCTGTGGGCGGCGACAACGATTTCTTCGCCGGCGTGCCGCCCCATCAGCTCGCCGAAGGCCGCCGTGACGCGGTCGAGAAGTTGCTGCAGCGTCTCGCCGCCCGGATAGCCGTTCTTTCCCGGGTCGTCGCGGAAGGCCCGGTACTCGGCCGGGTAGTTGCGTTCGACCTCGGGCCAGTTGCTACCTTCCCAGATGCCGACCTTCACCTCGCGGATCGAGTCGATCGGCTCGACGGGCAGGCCGTGCCGCTCGGCGACAAGGCTGGCGGTCTCCATCGCACGGAGCATCGGGCTGGCGTAGATCGCCCGGATCGGCCGGTCGGCGAGCGCCGCGGCGACGCGGGTCGCTTGGTCGCGGCCGATCGGCGCCAGGGGCTCGTCGACGCCGTCCCCCTGCATGACGGGCGGCTCGACCAAGTTGGGGGGCGTCGCTCCGTGGCGGAGCAGGTACATCACGCCGTCGGATTCTTGCAGTGAATCAAGGAGCAAGGACACTGGCTTCGAATGCGGATTGAGGACTTCGGATTGCGGATTGAGACGCTTTGCGAGCCGGCGACGTCAGTCGTCGGAGGATTGCCGGCGGGCGGCCAGCGAAGCGGCCGCCTCGATCGCGGCGATCATGCCGCCTGTCTCGGCAACGCCTTTCCATGCTTTGTCGGGGGCGGTGCCGTGGGCGACGCTCGTGCGGACGATCGGCAGGCCGAGCGTGATGTTCACCGCGCCGTGCATGCCGAGCAGCTTGAGGGCGATATGGCCCTGGTCGTGGTACATGGCGACAACCGCGTCGAACTCGCCTGCGACGGCGCGGCCCATCAGCGTATCGACCGGATGCGGACCGGTGGCGCTAACGCCCCGCGCCCGCGCGGCGTCGACGGCGGGGGCGATCAGCCGGATCTCTTCGTCGCCGAAGAGGCCTCCCTCGCCGGCGTGCGGATTGAGCGCGGCGACGCCGATCCGCGGCTCGTCGGCGCCGTAGGCGGTCGCGGCGTCGTGGGCGAGCAGGCACTTCTCGACGATTCCCTCGATCGAGAGCGAATCGATCGCGTTGCGGAGCGAGGTGTGGAGCGTTGTATGGATCACTCCCAGCCCGGCCCGCGTCCGCGGCGCCAGCGCGGGCGGCAGGTAGAGCATCATCGCGAACTCGCTGACGCCGCACAGTTCGGCGAGCAGCTCGGTGTGGCCCGGGTAGTCGTGTCCCGCGGCGTGGAGGGCGGCCTTGCTGATCGGGGCGGTGACGATCCCCTCGGCGCCGCCGGCAAGGGTGAGGCGGGTCGCCGCAACGATCGCCTGATAAGCCGCTTCGCCGGTCTGGGCGGTGACGACGCCCGGCTCGAGGGCCGCTTGGTCGAGCGGTGGCCCCTCGACGCAAGCCAGATGCTGCGGGGTGGCGGTATCAAAACCCTCCTCGGCGCTGGCGACCGCCACCGTGTCGGCCGTCAGGCCGCGTAGCGCCGCCGCCCTCGAAAGGACGGTGCGGTCGCCATACACAACGGGACGGCAGGCGTGCCAGACGCGCTCGTCGGCCCAGACGGCCGCGATCACCTCGGGACCGACCCCAGCGGGGTCGCCCATCGTGAGGGCAAGCCGGGGGAGTGGGGCGCCAACGACAGGCGGCGAGGGCATACGAGGCCAAGCGGAGGGGGGCGTGAGGCGGGAGGCCCGCATTCTACGCCCTCCCGCCGCGTCGGAACACCGAGAGCCCTGTGGGGGTTCGGTCTGTGACGCTTGGGGAAGGGGACCCCGTCGCGTCGGTCGTCGCGGTGGAACCGGTCGCCCACAACCCCGGTGGGCAAGGCTGCCGATGAACCGAATGACGTTCCCTTTGTTGGGAGGTCCCCCGCGTTACTGCCAACCGTTGATGTCCGCCGTGAAGTTGGTCGCCTGGTCTCTGCTCGCCCTCTTTGCCGCGGCGCTCGCGCCGGCGGAGGAGATCGCTGGGCCGACCGGACTGTCCGCTGACTCGACGCGTGCCGAGACGATCTACGAACGGGACGACACGGGCCGCGTCCGCGTGCAGCGGGAGGTCCGCCTGAACGAGCAGGGGGACTACGTCAACCACGGCGTTTGGCGCGCCTGGGGCCCGGCGGGCGAGCTGGTCGGCCAGGGCCGCTACGCCTGGGGGAAGCCGACCGGCGCCTGGACGCGCTGGGCCGACGCCGCCGACGTGGCGCCGCTCGGCGAGGACGTGTTCCAGGGCTTCACCGGACCGTTCCTGTCGCAGGCGACCTACCGCGACGGCCGCCTCGAACGCGTCTGGTCGATCTTCGACGCCGACGGCAAGCTCGTCAGCGAGGTTGCGTTTCACCACGGCCAGCGCCATGGCGAAGCGGTCCTCTGGGGGAGCGACGGCGCGATCCGCCGCCGGGCCCGCTACAGCGAAGGCCTGCCAGCCGGGACGCTCGAAGAGCGCGACGCGACAGGCGGTCTCGAGATCGTCCAAGAGTTCGTCGAGGGGCGCCCCCGTCGAGAGCACGTCGAGCACTACGAGTCGGGCCAGCTGAAGTGCCGCGAGGAGTGGCTCGGCGCCCTCCAACGCCAGGCCGCGCCCGACGACCCCTGGAAGTTGCAGCTAGCCCGCTACGAACCGACCGGTGAAGAGCTCCGCGACGGCCTCCGCGAGGCGTGGTGGCCCAACGGCCAGCCGAAGCTGCGGGCCGAGTACCGGCTTGGCCAGGCGATTGGCCAAGCCCGCTGGTGGCACGAGAATGGCCAGCTCGCCCTGCAAGGCGACTACGAGGAGGGCTTGGCTGCCGGCTCGTGGAGCTGGTGGCGCGAGAACGGCGTCCGGGCCGCGGCGTGCCAGTACCAGCAGGGTGTTCCCGTGGGCGAGCTCTCGCAATGGGCCGCCGATGGGCGGCGGATGCGGTCCGAGTCGCCGGAGAGGCTCACGCGGCGTCCCGACACTTCGCTAATTCGTTGATGAGGCCGTCAAAACACGAATAATCGGTGTCGGACGCCCCGATCGGGGGTGAAAATGCCCTAAACCTGATGGTCTGGGGAGGATGGCCGTGACGGGCAATCTCGGTTAATTATAGTGACCACTGCCCGCTTGGGCTTTTTGGCGCCCGTGAGGGCTTCTCGAACGACCGCTCCCTCGGACCCCGCTGCTACATGGCCAAAGCAATGTCGATCTTCGGCATGGTCGTAGCGGCGATTCTGCTGCTCGCCTTCGGCGTGGACCCGTTGTTAGGGATCCCGTTCGGTGGCGCGAATAAGGTCATGGATATCGCCTTCGCCATCTGCGCGGCGATACTCGGCTACATGTCGTACGACGCGTTCCGCTCGGCGGGCTAACCCGTCGGGACGGCGATTCCGGCAGGGACCGGATCGGCCGACTCCTGCGGATCCGCTGGCTGTGTCATCGCCCCGTTGGGTGGCGCCGCGTGGGTATGCGTTTCCAGCTGTCGCGCGACCTCGGCGACCACCAGACCGGCGAGCAACGCCCCGGAGAGGGCCAGCCGGTCGTGGTCGTGGAACTGCAGCTCCGGCAGCAGGTCGCTCATCGCGACGCAGAGAAACACGCCGGCCGAGAAGGCGACCCCCGCCGCGACGCCCGCCGATGGGCCCGCTTCACCCATCGGCGCGAAGCCGACGAGGTACAGCAGCACCCCCGCCGGCACCGCCAGGGCGAACAAACCGTTCACCAGCGCCTGCCACGCGGTGCTCCAGCGTCCCTGGCCCATCAAGACGGCGATCGTCATCGCGTCGAGCGGCTTGTGCAGCACGATCGCGACGAAGGTCCCCAGCCCCGGCAGCCAGACCCCGTCGGGCGAGTGCCGGACGCTTGCCGCGAGCGCGACGCCCGCCAGCAGCGTATGAAGCGTCAGCCCCATCGTGGCGCCGCTCCAGGAGAGCTTCGGGAGGTGTTCGCTGTGGCTATGGTCGTGGCCACACGCGGTGTGGGCCTCGGGGTCCTCGTCCGCCTCGTGGTGGTGGAAGCAGAAGAACCGCTCGATGAAGAACATCGCCAGGAAGCCGCCGATCGTCCACCGAAAGACGCCGAGTGTCGCCGCTGGGCTTGGCTCGGACGACGCCAGCGCGTGCGGCAGCAGGTGCAGCAGGGCGACGCCCAGCATCGTCCCGGCCACGAAGCTGACAATCATCTCGGTCCGCCGGTGCGACAGCCGCAACCAACGGGGCAGCAGCCCCCCGGCGACCGAGGCGGCCACGATCGCGGCGCAGTAATAGGCGAGCAAGACGGTGTGCAACGCGCGATCCAGAGCAGGGCAGGGGGGAGACAATTCCACCGCAGCGCCGACAGGGCTGCGACACGCCAGGGTTGAAGTTTGTCCCTAGCCCCCTAAGGATCGTAGCCAAAGCGGTCGGCAACCAGCCCCACCCCCGACATCCTCCTTGAAAGCCGGCGCCCCCGTCACCGCCGTACCCCATGAAAGCCGTTGTCCAACGCGTCAGCGAGGCGAGCGTCACGGTCGCCGGCGAGATTGTCGGCCAGATCGGCCCCGGGCTGATGGTCCTGCTCGGCGTCGCCGCGGGGGATTCCGAGCGGGAGGCCCGCTGGATGGCCGACAAGCTGACGGGCCTGCGGATCTTCGAGGACGACGACGGCAAGATGAACCACTCGCTGCTCGACACGGGCGGCGCGATGCTCGTCGTCAGCCAGTTCACGCTGTTGGGCGACTGCCGGAAGGGGAAGCGCCCCAGCTTCGTCGGGGCCGCGGCGCCGGAGGCCGCTAACGCCCTCTACGAGCGCTTTGTCGCGATGGTGGGCGAGGCGGGCGTGCCGACCGCGACGGGCCGTTTCCGGACCGAGATGCAGGTCGCCCTGGTCAACGAGGGCCCGGTGACGATCGTCGTCGAATCGCCGGTGAGCGTCAGCGGGTGAACGGCCCGCCTTCCTGCGACGCGTCGCTCCGGTTCGGGGCAAAGCCTCCTCCGCCGGTCCCCGGCGGGGCGAACCATGACGGCGGCGTCGTCGGCTGCTGTGAGTACATCGGCGGAGCGTATTGCTGCGGAGCGTACTGCTGCTGGGCCGGTTGCTGTTGAGTCGGTCGCTGTTGGGCCGGTTGCTGTTGGGCCGGTTGCTGTTGAGCCGCTGCAATCGGCTGCGGCTCGGCGTCGCCCGACGCCGTGCGGCCCGTGATGGCGTCGGTGCGTTGGGCGAGCCGTCCCTCCAGGGAGTCGACCCGGTCGGCCGCCTTCTGCAGCTTGGCCGCCAGCTCGGGGTTGCGCACCGACAGCCGGCTGATCACCATCGGCTCGATCGAGATCAGCCCCGCCACCACGGCAAGCTTCGCGTAGACCGAGAAGTTGGCCCACCGATCCTTGCCGAAGAACTTGATTGCGGTGCCGAACGATTTCTTGAACCGCGGCACCACGCCGCGTGTGTCGATGCTGTAGATCTCGTCGAGGACGAGGTGGCTCATCGCGCCGAGGCCGACCGCGACCGCCTTTAGGTAGCGGTCCATGATTTCGGTCGAGCCGCTGATCAAGAACGCCAGCCCCGCAAAGATCAGCACCGCCGGGATGCTATGCCACATGCCGCGGTGGACGCTCCACTTACCGATCAGCTTCGCGGCAAGGAAGCGGATCCCGAAGTAGAGCGACGCCCCGATGAGCACCATCTGGTCGTGCCCCAAGTCGAGCTGCTTGAAGCGGTCGATCATCAGCATCGGGACGATCGCCGCGGCGAAGCCGAGCGACTCGCGGCGCGGTACGCCCGAGTCGCTATCGACGTCGGGAAGCATCCCCGAGACGCCGCAAAGCCCGCCCGCGACGAGCGACGTCGAGAGGCTGTATCCCATCCCGGACGCGACGACGGCGTACCCGGCGCCGATGGCGCTCGAGACCGTGACGTGCGTGCGGAAGCCGGCCAAGGGGGTCGGGGGTGGCTAGAGGCGTGCGAAATGCCGGAGCAGGGCAGTTTGCCCGGGCAGGGTAGGGGGGCAGCTAGAGGCGAGCGGAGCTTAGGGAAACGGCCACCCGGAGGGAACACGAGTCGCCGGCGGCGCCAGCATCGCCGGCTCTGCAAGTCGCTCTTCGTCGCTCGGCCGAGAAACCGTAGACTCTCGCCCCTGACCGCCCCGAAGCCTCCAGCCACCCGCCCCGATGGCCACGTACGACCTCTTGATGCTCGCGATCCTGGTCGGGCTCACCTTGTACGGCTACTTCAAGGGGATGGCGTGGCAGATCGCCTACGTCGCGTCGTTCGTCGCCAGTTACTTCGTCGCCGTGCGGTTCGCCGACCAGGTCGCCCCAAATATCACCTTCGTCAACCCGCCGGCGAACAAATTTGTCGCCATGCTGCTGATCTACGCCGGCTGCTCGTTCGCCGTCTGGACGATCTTCCGGGTGATCCGCAACGGGATCGACAGCGTCAAGATGGAAGGCTTCGACCACCAGATGGGTGCCATCATCGGCTTCGCCCGCGGCGTCTTGTGGTGTGTCGGCGTGACCTTCTTCGCGGTGACGCTCCTACCCGCGACCCAGAAGCAGCAGATCGTCAACTCGCGGTCGGGCTACTACATCGCCCGGCTGCTGGACGAGACCAACTCGCTCTTCCCGCCCGAGGTGCACCAGGTGGTCGGCCCGTACCTCGATCGCCTCAACAGCGAGCTGCACAACGGCCAGGCCGCCGCTCCATCCGCCGCGCCGCAATCCAACCCCTTCGGCTGGCCGACCGCAGGCGCCACGACGCCTCAGCCGGCCCCTGCGTGGGGCCAACCCGCGCAGCCCACTGGTTGGCCCGCCGCCACTCAGCCGGCGACGAACCAGCCCGCCGCCAACAGGCCCCCCTCGGCGAGCGACTACGGCTGGCCCGCCGCCAGCAACCCGCCGCCGCAAGCGACGACCCCCGCCCAATCGGCTAGCTGGCCCCAATGGGAGCAGTAACGCTGCGGCTCAATCGGTGAGGGCCCCGGCGGCGATCCGCAGGGACGATGGAACGCGGGGGCGGCGCGATCTTGACGCGGCGTTCGCACGGCGGTCTTTTTTCAGCGTATCTTTTGTGGGCGTGGCGTGGCTCCCACCCCGCCGAGTTTCTGGTCCAACGCCCCTGGCGAAGGGGCCCCTCCCACCCCGGCTTACCCGTCCCGCGTCCGATGACTCACGACCACCAGACCTCGATCCACCTCGACCAGTTCCTTAAGGCGCAGGCCCTCGTCTCAACGGGCGGCCAGGCGAAGCAGGTCATCCAGGGGGGCGAGGTGCACGTCAACGGCAAGGTCGAAACCCGCCGCCGCCGCCAGCTGCAACGGGGCGACGTCGTCGAGTTCGATGGCGAGGAGATGGTCGTTGAGTTCGATGACGATGACGACGATTGAGCGGCCGTCCGGTGGACCGCGCCCGATCAACCTCGCACCAAAAAAGCCCCAACGGGGCGCCGGACGACAGCCCAGGGCAACGCCCTGGGTGGCTGGGGGTAACGCATTCCCCAAGCCCTGAAAGGGCGACGGATCGACCCACCGCGTTACGTCGCCCTTACAGGGCTCATTGAAAGGGGGCGATCTTCATCCCAGCGCGGCGCCCTGGGCTATCGTCCGCCGCCCCTTCGGGGCTCCAAGCAATTTGGCGTGCGATTGCAGGTTCGCACCCTACGGACTAAGCACCCTACAGACTATGCGAGTCGCCTCCCGCGACGAACGACCACCTGTGAACCATCGGAGACAAAGGTAGTGCTCGGTGGGCCGGACAATGCCTCTCTGAACTCGTGTCCATAGAGCGTGGCGATGTCGGCTTCGAGCTTTGACTCAGCGGCCCGCGCAACCTTCCATGGTGGATGCTCAACTTCGTACTCGATCGTTCCACCGTGACGTTGGCGTGAGTAGCCCCAATAATGTTCGGTGATGAAGGCCTCTTCGGAGCTCTCCGACGGCGGCGAGAACGGACCGACCACCATTGCTGAGACTCGCTCCCAATCGCCTCGGCGTTTCCATGCGTACTCTAGACGTCCCGCGGCAACTACCTCACTACGCATTGGCAACGCGATGTAGTTCTCCGAGTACAGTCGGTTGGCGACGAGGGCGATCGCCAAACGCGGTACGATTTCACGTACGAAGACAACGCCCCGCCGCCACTCGCCCCCGACCTGACAACGCACGTAGAACCGCAGGTTGACCTCGTCGAAGTTCCGATGGAGCGGTACGCCAATCCCAAGTACTCGTGTCTCCAGGAAGCGAAAGCCGACCACGCTGACAAAATGGCGCCCTTGCCAGGCGTCCAACTCGCACCCCGCCGGAACTCGGCTGGCGAGCGCCGCGGGATCGATCTCGTAGTTGAGCATAAGCAGGTCCCGCCACTCGGCGGCGAGGAACGAACGCGGGCGACTCATGTCGGGGGGTCCACAAGGCGGAGAAGAGTGCGACTGTTTGGAGTCGGCTGCATCCTTAACCGTATCGTCTACCTCAGCACAACAGAGCTGCTTGAACGCAGGTGGCCCGGGCCGTCGTGAGCGGCATCGTCCGACTGCCGTTCCAACCGCATTCAAACGACGGTCAGGCTTGCGACGCGACACGACGCTATCGAGGCGGCGTTATTTCCCGTCGCCAGTTCTCCGCTCCCGCACAGCGTGCCGCTTAACAAACTCCGTCGGCAGAGACAGCGCCGCCACCGCCAGGTCGGCGACGATCGCCCGGCCTTTCGTGAGCCATGCCGCCGCGAACGCCCACAACGCGACCCACTCCATCCAGAACATGAAGTGGTAGGCGTTGAAGTACGCCTTCAGCCAGCCGGGCAGCACCAGATAGACGCCCATCGCCGCCATGCCGGCGAGGATCACCAGCCCGCTCGCCCAGTAGATGAGGTTGCGCTCGAGCTCGTGCGGCTCTTGCTCTTCGACGGACGCTTGTTGCGATCGCTCTCTCAGCCAATTTGGCGCGAGCCGAGTGAGCCAGCGCCAGTTGGGCCAGTGATAGTTTGGGAAGTGGACCAGCGAGTAGAACGCCAGTGTCATAAACAGCGCCGCGCCGAACGCCATGTGCAGGTAGCCGACCCACGACTGCTGTTCGAGCGGGTCCTTGCCGGCGTCGAGCGGGAACAGGGCGAGTCCCAGGGCCGAGACGCTACCAAAATTCGCCGACCAGTTCTCGACCCAGTCGTGGCCGCGGTAGCAATAGAGGAAGACGCCCATCGTAAACAGAGCGCCGACGAACACGTCCCGCGCGGCTGTGTGGTAGTAGGCGCTCATGTTGTCCTGCAACGGGACGCCAAACACGAGCCAAGCACCAGGCCAGAGGAGCAGGGGGAGCGCAAGGCCCGTGACGCCGACCGCGCGGCGGACGGCGAGGTACGAGACGACGAGCGGCTCGGCGGCGTTGGCGCTAGCGTCAGAGTGGGGCATGCCGTCATGGTCCCCCCGCCTTTCAGGGAGGGGTTAGGGGAGGGTCAGGGCTCGCTCATTATCGCAGCGGTCTCCATCAGGAGCTGCCCCGAATTGCCGCGGCGCTATCTTTGTGGGAGGGGTCTCCCGACCCCGATTTCGTGCACCATGCCGTATTCGGCCAAGAAACCGTAATCGGGGTCGGGAGACCCCTCCCACAATTTTGCTAGATAGCCGATACACGCCGATCTCTTTGGGTACGGTTGACCCTCCCCCGTGCTCCTATGAAGCGACCTCACTGAAAGGGAGGGAACACGGGCTCGCTGCGCTCGATCAATGAAAACAGGCCGTCGTCGCACTCGCGCGACGACGACCTGTTCTGCTTAATCCTCAGCAGCACCAGCGTCTCAGCCCTTAGCCGCTTCGCGGAGCGCCGCCAGGTACGGCACCGGCTCCGAGCCCAGCGCGTTGAGCACCGTGCCGCCGGCGGTGAAGTTGTGGGTCACCCAGCTCTCTTCGCCGTATTTCTCGAGGGCCTTGCCCCCCTCGCCGCCGCCGACGTAGACCTCGACGCCCGCCTCCTTCATCCGCTTCAGCTCGGGGTACCAAGCCTTGGTGCCCCCTTCGAAACGCGGGTCCTCGAACATGCCGAAGACGCCGTTGTGGAACGCCACAAGGCCCTTGGTGTCTTGCTCGAGGAACTCGCTGACCGCGTCGTGGAAGTGGGCGATCGACTTGGGGCCGATGTCGAACTGCTGGTCGCTCGGCGAGAGCTCGTCCTTGGCCGTACCGTCCTCGACGATCGAGTCGCACGGCACGGTGAACGTGATTCCCTTTTCGCGGCCGTCGGCGACGATCGCCTTGGCCTGCTCGACCCGCGCCGGCGGGATGTACCACGGCGCCTTCGAGTTGGCCGGGTCCTCGGCGGCGCCGAGGCAGACCGGGTCGTCGTCGAGCTTGCCGATCGCCTTGCGGATCGCCATGGCGAGCGAGCCCGACGCGAAGATCTGCTTGATCGTGCCGCGCGAGATCATCGCCTCCATGTCGTCGAGCTTGTCGATCTTGATGCCGCTGAACACAGCCAGGGCCGACTTTAGGCACTGCTGCATCGGGCCGTCGAACTCGCCGGCCGCGTACTTGCCGAGGGCGACCCGCTCCATGGCCGCAGGGACCGCGACGCTCGACGCGTCGAGCGAACCGGCGCTAAAGGCCTCGTTGACGTAGACCGTGCCGACCTTCTCAGCCAGCTCATTGGCGAACTTGGCCAGCTTCGGCGCTAGGCCGGCGACGTCCTCGGGCTTCACCTTCCAGAGGGCGCGCTCGATGTCGTATTTACGGGTGTTCTGCAAGACGATGACGCCGCCCGGCTTGGCGGCGTGAATCGCCTCGGTCACCGCGGCGGTGACGGTCATGCTCGACTCGTCGAGCCAGTCCTCAACGAGCGGCACGTCGCAGCCGAGCAGCTCGCCGAGCCGCGCCGCGACCTTGTCGAGCGACTTTTCGGGCTCGCGTCCGATGTGGCCAAAAATGACCTGGATCCAGCCCCGCTCCTGGCCGAACTTGAGGGTCTCGACCATCGAGCGGAGGCGGATATCCCCCTCGCCGACGCTCTTGCCCGGCTTGGCGTCGGTGTCGCCACGGACCAGCACGACCGTCCCCGACGGGACGTCGGAGAGAGACTCCATCCGCGGCACGTCGGCCAGGTAGTCGTTCAGGGAGAGTTCGGGGTTCGCCTCGCGGCCGCGGACAATGGTCTCGCAGAACGCCTGCATCTGTTCGGGCGTGACGGGCATCGGGACTCCTCTTATGTCATTGAGTTGGGGGCGTCGGTCGTCGAGCTAGGCAGCAAATTAGCACAGCCCGCCGCGGTGGTTGAGGCGCCCCCCCTCGGCGGTAGCGAGCCAGCGGTCCAGGCAATAGCGACTCCGAGACGCACCAAGCTCGGAGCAGGGCAGGGGGGGCTCACGCGGCAACGCAGAGGGCCGACGTTGTTACGGCGGCCGCGGCAGGGTCAGAAGGACCCAAGAACAAACAAAGTGACCCCGGCTGGATTCGAACCAGCAACCTTCGGCTTCGGAGGCCGACGCGCTATCCAGTTGCGCCACGGGGCCGGGCGAGCCGCGTAGCCTATCGCTCCGCCGCTCGCGACGCAACGCCCTCCGTCGGCTGGCGGCTGGTCGTCGATCGGCCATCAGCGGCCTAGAGTTGTGGCAGAACTGGCGATTTCACCCCTCGAACATGACGGCCTGTGACGCCCGAAGCCTCCGCCGCTGCCAGCCCGCCGCCTGTCGCCCCTCAAAGGGTCGAGGTCTTCTACGACGGCGATTGCCCGCTCTGTCGCAAGGAGATCGGCATGATCCGGCGGATGGATCGGCACGAGAGGATTCGGTTTACCGACATCGCCGCCGACGGGTTCGACCCCGCTGTTTATGGCAAATCGATGGCCGAGCTGATGGCCGAGATCCACGGCCGCGACCAAGAAGGCGTCTGGTTGGTGGGGGTCGAGGTCTTCCGGCGGCTCTATGGGGCCGTGGGATTCGGGCCGCTGGTGGCGGTGACGCGGTGGCCGGGGGTCCGGCAGGGGCTCGATCTGGCGTATCGGCTGTTCGCCAAGCAGCGGCTGCGGCTGACGGGCCGTTGCGACGCGGGAGCCTGCGAGGCGCCCGACCGCGGGCCGGCTACTTGACGTAGCGGGTCGCCGCTGACGATCCTCGGGGTCACGATTGCTTGTCCGTTCGGGGCGGCAGAGCCCGTTTTGCGCCGCCTGTTCCTTATCGAAGAGCCCCCGCCATGATCCTGCGCACCGCCGCCCTGGCCGCTTGCCTCGCACTCACCACCGCCTTGCCGGCCGGTGAGGTTGCGGAGTTCGGAAAGACCCCAGAGGGAGAGATGACCCACGTCTATACGTTGTCGAACGACAACGGCATGAAGATCAAGCTGCTCGACCTGGGCGCCACGCTGATGGCGGCCGAGGTCCCCGACCGCGATGGTGAGAAGGCCGACGTGCTCTTCGGGTTCGACGAGGCGGCCAAGTATCTGAGCGACGACAACCAGTACTTTGGCGTCGTCGTCGGCCGGTACGGCAACCGGATCGCGAAGGGAAAGTTCACGCTCGACGGCAAACAGTACACGCTCGAGTGCAACAACGACCCCAACCACTTGCACGGTGGCGGTGACAAGGCGTTCTCGAAAGTCGTTTGGGAAGCCAAGGCGAGCGACGACGGCCGTTCGGTCACTTTCAGCCATAGCAGCCCCGATGGCGAAGAGGGCTACCCCGGCAAACTCGACGCCGAGGTGACCTACACGCTCACCGACGACAACGCGGTGCGGATCGAGTACGCCGCGACAACCGACAAGAAGACCGTCCTCAACCTGACGAACCACGCCTACTTCAACCTGGCGGGCGCCGGCGATGAGACGATCAACGACCACGAGATCACCATCTTCGCCGACCGCTACACGCCGGTTGACGAGACGCTGATCCCAACGGGTGAACTCGCCGAGGTTGCGGGGACCCCGCTCGACTTCCGGACGCCGCACCAGATTGGCGAACGGGTCGATCTCATGGGCGAAGGGGAGGGCGCCGGCTACGACCACAACTTTGTGCTCAACAAGACCGCGTCCGACCGTCCCGGCCTCCACAAGGCGGCGAAGGTGACCGACCAGGACTCGGGCCGCACGCTGACGGTCCTCACCGACCAGCCGGGCGTGCAGTTCTACGGCGGCAACTTCCTCAAGGGGCAGACCGGAAAGGACGGCAAGACTTACGCGTACCGCAGCGGCTTTTGCCTTGAGACGCAGCACTACCCCGACTCACCGAACCAGCCGCAGTTTCCGAGCGTGGTCCTGAATCCGGGTGAAACGTACAAGCACGTTTGTGTGTACGCCTTCTCGGCGGAGTGAAGCGGTCGGTCCCCGCTTTCGGTATCGGACACGACGGCCCCGGGCGGCAAGCCCGGGGCCGTCGTCGTCTCGCAGGGCGCGTTACTCGCGACGGCGTCGAGCAGGAGGAACGTCAGTCGATGCGGCGGCTCCGGCTGGCTGCGGTCGGCCTAACGCCCGTCTTCCCGCCCCCTGGGGCGAAGCGGGTCGGCCAACGGCCTGCGGGAGAAGTGGCCGAGTCGACTTGGTTATCCGCCTTTCAGAACCGGCTCGCGGCGGCGGAAGTCGCGCGATCGCGTTCTCCCCTACAGCCAGAACCCGAGCCGCCGGAAAGTCCAGGCGTAAAGTGGGCAGAAGGGGCGTTCACGGCTGATTGCAATGGTTGTTTTCCGATCAACGTTCTAGGGTTGTGCGTAGCTGCATTGACTGACCCCCCTCCCCGCCGACCCGCCGGTAGCCGCCGCCATTGGCCAGCGACGACACCATGACCTCGACCGTTGCTCCCCCCACGGGCCAGATTCTCAATTTGGCGTCCGCCTTGGTGCGGATTGGCCGGGAGCGGGGCGTCACGATCGAACGGCTGCGGGCTGAGCAATTGATCCGCGACGCCCAAGCCGCTTGGCCCGGCGAAGCGGCCGATCGCTGGGACGAATGGCTCCGCGAAGCGGCGATCTGTGTGTCGCTGCCGTCGCGGGTCGCCGACTTGCCGATCGACGCGGCGATTGAACTAGCCCGGAATGGCGCCCTCGTCGTGGGGCGGCTGGGCCCCGTCTCCGACGCCGCGGGGGTCACGCTGTTGGTTGGCGTCACAAACAACTCGGTCGGGCTGGCGACCGATGAACAGGGCGGACTCCGCCAGGCCCGGGAGGGCGAACTCGCCGGCCAGGCGTCGGCCGACGAGGTCCACCGCTGGATGATTGTCGATTTCCTCCACCTCGGCGACGAAGCGGACGCCCACCGGCTGCAACGCCGGCCGGTCAGGCGGTTCTACCAATTGCTGCGGCCGGAGTGGCCCGACATCTGGCTGATCTTGATCTTTGCGTTCTTCGCCGGGGTCTTGAACTTGGCGACGCCGATCGCCGTTGAGTCGCTCGTCAATACCGTCGCGTTCGGCCGGCTGCTGCAACCAGTGGTGGTGCTGGCGGCGATGCTGTTCGGCTTCTTGGCGTTTGCGGGGATGATGCAGGCGCTGCAGACCTACGTCGTCGAGATCATCCAGCGGCGGCTCTTCGCTCGCGTCTCGGCCGACCTGGCTTTTCGATTGCCACGCATCGAGCCGACCCGCAACCATGGCGAGTATGGCCCGGAACTGGTGAACCGCTTTCTCGACGTCGTCACGCTGCAGAAAGTCTCCGCTCAGCTGCTCACCGATGGCGTGAGCATCGTCCTCGCGACGGTCGTCGGCATGACGGTGCTGGCGTTCTACCACCCCTGGCTTCTGGGATTCGACCTGCTGCTCTTGGCGGTGGTTATCACAGGACTCGTTGTGGCGGGGCGCGGCGCCATTGTCAGCGGCATCGAAGAGTCGAAGCTCAAGTACAAGCTGACGGCTTGGTTTGAGGATGTCGTTCGCTGTGAGAACAGCTTCAAGACGCACGGCGGCGCGGACTTCGCCAACGACCGGGCCAGCGCCCTGACAACCCGCTACCTCAAGTACCGCCGCAAACACTTCGGCGTACTTTTTCGGCAATTGATCTTCCTGCTGGGGCTCCAGGCGATCGCCGGGACCGTGCTGCTCGGCTTTGGCGGCTGGCTGGTGATCCAGGGTCAACTCTCGCTGGGCCAGTTGGTCGCCGCGGAGTTGATCGTGGCCACGATCCTCGGCTCACTGGCGAAGCTCGGCAAGCATTTGGAGGGGTTCTACGACGTGGTCGCCGCGGTCGATAAGCTCGGCCACCTGTTCGACTTGCCGGTGGAACGGCTCGACGGCGTCCTCGCCTTGCCGGCAGGGGAGGGGGCCGGCGTGGTATTCACCGACCTGCGGCACGCCAACGCCAATGGCAAGCTCGCTAGCGGGTTGAACGACAAGATCATTGCCGGCCAGCGCGTGGCGTTGCTTGGCGGCAGCGGCAGCGGCAAGTCAACCCTGATGCGGATGCTCTATGGGTTGGAACGACCAAACGCCGGACACGTGGAGATTGAAGGCACCGATCCCCGTGACGTCCGCCCCGATGTCCTACGTGAACAAGTGGCGCTGGTTAGCGAGCCAGAGCTGTTCGAGGGATCGATCGGCGAGAACGTCCACCTCCACCGTCCGTCGATCGCGGCCAGCGAGGTACGCGCCGCCCTCGACTCGGTGGGGTTGCTGGACACGGTGCTGCGATTGCCTGACGGGTTGGACACCGAGGTCAACGCCACGGGCGGACCGCTTTCGATGACCCAACAGCGGCTGCTGATGCTCGCCCGTGCGTTGGCGAGCCGGCCGCGGCTCCTGCTGATCGACGGGATGCTCGATTGCATCGCTGACAGTGACTTACGGCTTGTCGCCAAGACCCTCGACGACCCCAAACAGACGTTCACCATGATCGTCGCCACGGGGCGCGCCGCCGTCGCGGAGAGGTTTGAACGGGTGATCCGGTTGGATGACGGCATTGAGACTGGCTCGGCAACCGCGGGAGACACGCCATGATCGCATCGCCCAAGACACGCAGGCCTGAGACGCCGCCCAGGCCTGAGACGCCGCCCCGGATGGAACCGATCGTCGCCCTGGGGGCCGACGAGATCCAGCAGCAGTTCCCTGCGCTCTACTTGGCGCAATCGTCGCGCTTCGCCAGGCGGCTCGGACGGTTGTTGTTCGTGCTGTTGGCGGTGTCGGTATTGGCGGCCTTTTTTGTGCCTTGGCAGCAGTCGATCCGCGGCGAAGGCTCCGTCGTCGCCTTCGACCCTTTTGAACGTCCCCAGCCGATTCAGGCCCAGGTGAAAGGACGCGTCGCCGAACGGGGTGAGGGGGTCTACGAGAACGCCTACGTCGAAGAGGGGCAGCTCCTCTTCCGCATCGAGGACCAGGACCCGCAGTATCTTTATCGGCTCGAGCAGCAGGTCGCCAACGCCCGCAACGAGTTGCTGGTCGCCGAGGGACGCATCGAGCGGGCCCGGGGGCTGCGGGACAATAATCTACGAATCGTCGAGTTCGCTACCGAGGAACTCGAAGCACTGCGGGCGGCCCGCGACGAGCTCATGGAGGCCAACAACCAGCAGATCGAGCAAGCCGTCAATAAGCTCGCCGCCCAAGAGAGCAAGCTGGTCGCCGCCGAGGCGAAACGCTGGCAGGCCGAGGCGGACTACCAGCGGAAGAAAGCCCTCTTCGACGAAGGCATCGAGTCCGAGCTCAAGATGCAAGAGACCGAACAGAAGTTCCGCGATAGCGCGGCCTACGTCCGCGTCGCCGAGCAAGAGGTCGAGAGCGCCCGCAACGGGGTCGAGGCCAAACGCCGCGAGCGTGAGTCGAAGCGGCAAGAGTGGGGCGCCAAGATCAACAAGTTGCAGTCGGAGCTTGAGAAGGCCCACGCCGAAGTCGCCAAAGCGGAGATCGACATCCAGAAAACCGCCGAGGAAATCAACCAGAAGCAAAACAAGCTGCTCGACCAAGAACGCAAATTCTCGGTGCAGCAGACCCAAGAGGTGAAGGCGCCGCTGAGCGGGTACATCATGGAGCTCGCCGTGGTTGACGGGATGCCAGTGAAGCAGGGGGACCAGCTTTGCCGCATCGTGCCGCGGACCGACGCGCCTGCTGTGCAGGTCTGGGTCTCGGGCAACGACGCGCCGCTGATCCACGCCGGCGACCACACACGGCTGCAGTTTGAGGGGTGGCCCGCGGTGCAGTTTTCCGGCTGGCCCTCGGTGGCGGTAGGCACTTTCGGCGGCGTCGTGTCGCTGGTCGATCCGACCGACAACGGCAAAGGGAAGTTCCGCGTCGTGGTGGTGCCGGACGAGGAGAGCGACCCCTGGCCCGAGCACCCCTACCTTCGCCAGGGGGTTCGCGCCAACGCCTGGGTGCTCCTCCAACAGGTGCCGCTCGGCTATGAAATCTGGCGCCGTATGAATGGGTTCCCGCAGTCGCTCGATGCGAACGACAGCTCCAATAAGACGAAGGCGCCAAAGATCAAGATTTAGCCATCTTGCCTAACCTGCCGAAGATGGGTCGACCTTGACGGTGGTTCGGGGTCTGCTCGCCTCGCCGGACGACCTTGCCGATCTTTCCACAAGATCGGACTAGGTCAATTCCAGCGGGAGCCCCTGCGTTTGGCAGGGGGGCGACGGTGCTTAGTAAGGCGGGGACAACGCGGCCGACACGCCTGTTTATCGCCGTGCTGGCGATAGGCGGCTGCCGATCCGCGTCACCGCCGTTCGCGCCGATGGCTCCGCCAACGGTGATCGAGGCACAAGCGGCGCCGCCCGCGACCGCCGAGGTGCGACTCGCCGATTTTGAGCGGCCGGCGGAGGAGTCTCCGGTCAAGCCGCTCCCCCTACCGCTTGGCGAAGCCGAAGGTGTACCGACGCCACGCGCCCAACCCGCGCTCGCTCAGCCGTTGGCGACGCAGCCGCAGCCGTTGACGCCACCAACGGTCAATGAGGTGGTCCGCTCGGTCGTCGAGTTCTTTCCCCTAATCGAGCAAGCCGCGGCGGGACGCACGATCGCCTCGGGCCAAGTCCTTGAGGCTTGGGGCGCGTTCGACCATAAGCTCGAAGCGACCTCCGACGCCCAGCCGTTGGACTTCTACGAGAACTACCGCTCAGGCGTCGGCGTCAAACGCGACACCTACTGGGGCGGCCGCACGTTCGCTGGTTACCGCATCGGACGCGGCGTCTTCGAGCCGTGGTACCTCGAACGCGAAACTAACAAGGGGGGCGAGTTCAAAGCCGGGTTCACAGCGCCCCTGATCCGCGACCGTAGCATCGACGCCAACCGCTCGGAGCTCTGGCAAGCCGAAATTGAGCGCACCCGGATCGAGGCCGAGATCGACGCCCAGGTCATCAGCTCGGTCCGCGCCGGCGCCGGCGCCTACTGGGAGTGGGTCGCCGCCGCCCAGAAGCTGCGGATCGCCGAGGAGGTGCTGAGTCTGGGCCTCGATCGCAAGGCGTTTCTTGAGAGGCAGGTTGACCTCGGCGAGAAGGCGGCGATCGATCTGGTGGATAACCGGCGGATCATCGTCTCGCGCGAGGCGAAGGTCACCGACGCCCGACGCAAGTTGCAGCAATCGGCGGCCAAGCTTTCGCTCTACCTGCGCACCGACACGGGCCGCCCGTGGGTGCTTCAGGAGCCGGGCGGAGAGGTTCCCTTCGGCGACCCGTTGTCGCGGGACCTCACGACCGAGGCGGACGACGTCGAGTTGGCGCTGTCCAATCGCCCCGAGCTGCGTGAGTTGCAGTTAGTCAACCAGCAACTCCGCGTCGCGATGGCCCAGGCGTCCAACGAGACCTGGCCCGATGTCGATGCGGGACTGCTCGTCGCGCAGGACGTCGGAGAACCGACCAGTTCTAAACGCGACAAGTCGGAGTTCGAGCTCGAGGCGTCGCTGACCCTGTCGGTGCCGCTGGAGCGACGTAAGGCGTACGGAAAGCTACGCCAGCTGCGTGGCAAGGTCGCCCAGGTGCGGGCCAAGCAGCGTTTCACAGGCGACAAGATCGCGATCGAGATCCAGTCCGCCCGCGCCGCTCTCGAAGCCGCCGTCTTGCGTGTCGAGCAAACCGCCGAGGGGGTCGAGCTCGCCGATCGGATGAAGTCGGCCGAACGGCGGCTCTACGAGGAGGGCCAGAGCACGCTCTTCAACCTCAACATCCGTGAGCAACAAGCAGCCGAATCCGCGGCGGAGCTTGTCGACGCGCAGCGCGATTATTTTCTAGCCGAGGCCGACTTAGCCGCCGCGATGGGACTCGCCCAGCCATCGCTGGGGCAGCCCAACCGCGTGCCTGCGGCGGCCCCCGACTTGCCCTGACAGCCCGTCCGACGCCGTTTTTTGGCGTCTTTTCGCGCGGATTCGACCGCGGTCGCGTCATCGGCGGGGCCCCCAAGCTGGCAGCTGGGGGCAAATTGCGTTAAGACGGAGGGCTTCCCTAGCGTGTATGCTATGGGACGCCGCGGCGTGTACCTCGCCAAACCGGCTTCGAAAACGCTTCGCACCGATTGCCATCCCTTTCCCGGAGCTTTCACGACATGACTCCTCGTGACCTTTCCCGTCGCGGTTTCCTGGCCACGACCGGCGCCAGCGCAGCGATCGCATCGACCAGCGCGCTGGGCGCGGCCAGCAGCGCCAACACGAACGGCCGCTTGCGGGTTGGCTTCATTGGGGTTGGCGGTCGCTGCCAGACCCACGTCGATTCGGCGATCAAGCTCCAGACCGGCCCCGGCACGGTCGAGTGCGTGGCGATCTGCGACGTCTTCGGCCGCTACCTCGACGAGACGGGCGGCAAGATCGAGTCGAAGACCGGCAAGGCGCCGACCCGCACCGGCGACTACCGCGACATCATCAGCGACCCGACGATCGACGCCGTGGTGATCGCCACGCCGGACCACTGGCACGCCACCCAGACGATCGCCGCCCTCAAGGCGGGCAAGCACGTCTATTGCGAGAAGCCGATGACCCACACCGTCCAGGAAGCCCTGGACGTGTACCAAGCCTGGAAAGAGTCCGGCAAGGTGATGCAGGTTGGCGTGCAAAGCACCTCGCTGCCCGTCTGGAACAAGCTCAACGACGACATCTGCGCTGGCAAGCTCGGCAAGGTCATGCAGTACCAGACCGAGATGTTCCGCAACTCGTCGATGGGGCAGTGGCGTTACTACCAACTGACGAAGGACATGAACCCGTCGAACGTCGACTGGGACACTTTTGTTGGCCACGAGCAAGGCCTGGCGCCCAAGCAGCCGTTTGACCGCGCCCGCTTCGCCCAGTGGCGTTGTTACTGGGACTTCGGGTCCGGCATGTACACCGACCTGTTCGTCCACCGCACCACGTCGATGCTGAAGGCGACCGGCCTGCGTTGGCCGGGCCGCGTGGTCGGCGGCGGCGGCATCTTCCTCGAGCTCGATGGCCGCGAGGCCCCCGACGTGGCGACCGTCATCGCCGACTTCCCCGAAGGGGTCCAGGGCCTCGTCACCGCGACGATGTGCTCGTCGAACGTCCCCATCCAGCAGGCGATCCGTGGCCACAACGGCTCGGCGGTCCTCGGGACGGGCGAAGACTTCTCCGGCTATGACTTCGTCGCCGAGCGCCCGCAGGTGACGCTCGACTCGAGCATCAAGAGCGAGCGCGTCGAGGTCGGCAAGGTGGGCGACACGTCGTTTGCCCACTTCGAGAACTTCGTCGGCGCCATCAAGGACGACAAGCCGGAGCAGGTGAATTGCTCGCCCGAACTCGGCGCGGCCGCCATGGTCGTCGTCAAGCTCGGCGCCATGAGCTACCGCGAAGGGAAGGCGTACCACTTCAACCGCGATTCGATGACGTACGGCGACGCCGACGCGTCGTGGGCCAATCACTGGGAAGAAATGTCCGCCCGTGGCGACAAGGCTCCGCATGTCCCTGGCTGGCACGCCGGCGAGAAGGGGAGCAAGATGGTCCCCGAGGACTACCAAAAGCTGGCCGGCCCCTGGAAGGACGGCGTCGATCCGGCCAAGGCCTGAGTCGATTCGAGGGAAGTTCAACCAAAGCGACCCGCCTGCCAACCGCAGGCGGGTCGCTTTTTTGTTGAAGCGTGAGAACTGGGCGGGGCGGCCAAACCGCCTACAATCGGACTCACGCCAACACGCCCCGCCAAGGTTCGTTCCCGCCAATGTCGCTCTCTCTGTCGGACCGCCCCCACACGCTCGCCGAACTCCGGAACTCGGGATGGCGATCGAAGACCGTCAAGCAGGAGTTGCACGATAACTTCCTCCGCAAGCTTGCTGCGGGGGACGAGCTGTTCCCCGGTATCGTCGGCTACGACGAGACCGTCATCCCCGAGCTGAACATCGCGCTGCTCGCGCAGCACGACCTGCTTTTCCTCGGCGAGAAGGGCCAGGCGAAGAGCCGGCTGATGCGGCGGCTGGTCGACTTCCTCGACGAGGGAATTCCCTACCTCGACGACCGCAAGATCCCGCTGCACGACGACCCGTATCATCCGATCACGTCGCGGGGCCGGATGCTCGTCAACGGCACGCCCGCCGACGAGGTGCCGATCGCTTGGTGGCGCCGCGAAGACCGCTACGCCGAACGGCTGGCCCCCGGCACGAAGTTCGCCGACCTGATCGGCGAGATCGACCCGGCGATGCTCGCCGCGGGCGTCAGCATGGGCGCCGAGGAGGCGCTGCACTTCGGCCTGATCCCCCGCATGCACCGCGGCCTGTTCGCGATGAACGAACTGCCCGAACTCGATGAGCTCGTGCAGGTCGGCTTGTTCAACATCCTCGAAGAGCGTGACGTGCAGATCCGCGGCTTCCCCGTGAAGTTCGACATCGACGTGATGATCCTCTTCAGTGCGAACCCCGCCACGTACAACCGTTCGGGCAAGGTGATCCCGCAGCTGAAGGACCGTATCGGCTCGGTGATCCACACGCACTACCCGCTAGAACGCTCGCTGGGGGTTGAGATCCTTGAGCAAGAGGTAGATGCGAATGCGGAAGTCGGAATGCGACGTGCGGAATCGGCGGAAGAGACCTCTGACATTCCGCAATCCGCAATCCGCATTCCGCATTCCGTGGTCGTTCCCTACTTCATGAAGGAGCTGATCGAGGAGATCAGCCGCGCGGCGCGGCAGTCGAAGTATGTCGATCACGACTCGGGCGTCTCGGCCCGGCTCTCGCTCGCCAACTACCGGACCATGATCGCCTCGGCGCGGCACCGCGCCGCGGTGCTCGACGAGGAGGTCGCCGTCCCGCGGATCAGCGACCTGGGGCACCTCTACGCCAGTTCGCTTGGGAAGTTGGAGCTCGACCTGATGGGCTCGCACCAGATGACCGAGCGGCAGGTGCTCGACGCGGTGATCGCCCAGGCGATCGCGACGGTCTTCGGCGAGTACGTCGAAGAGTATGGCTTGGCGGAGATTGCCGAGGTGTTTTCGCAAGGCGTCCGGATCGAGGTGGGCGACATGCTCCCTTCGTCGCACTATGCCGAACTGCTGAAGCGCGTGCCGCCGGCGTGGGACAAGGCCTTCGAGGTGAACGCCTCGGAGCAACCCGCGGTGCGGGCCTGCTGCGTCGAGTTCGTGCTGGCGGGCCTCTACGCGACCGACCGCATCAGCCGCAGCCAACAGCATGGGCGGATCGTTTACGAGTTTTGAGGTGTGAGGCCTGAGGCTTGAGAATCATCAGCTGTGGGAGGCGTCTCTGACGCCGATTACTCGCACCACCGCACAACGGCATGGATACCGTAATCGGCGTCAGAGACGCCTCCCACAATTTAAATCAAACTCGAATCTTGAGACCGATTCGATAAGATTCGTTCAATACGTGGGTCACATTTCCTGACTGAGAGATTCGATGGACACTTTCACCGCGATCCAAGAGCGCCGCGCCGTCAAACATTACGACCCCAACTTCGAGATGCCCGAGGCCGACTACGAACGGCTGATGGACCTCGCGCTGCTGTCGCCGACCTCGTTCAACATCCAGAACTGGCGGTTCGTCGTCGTCCGCGACGCCGAGCAAAAGAAGAAGCTCCGCGCCGCGGCGTGGGACCAGGCCCAGGTGACCGACGCCAATTTGGCGATTGTCCTATGTGGCGACACCATGGCGTGGGCCAAGTCGCCGGAGCGCTACTACAAGAACGCTCCCGAAGCGACACGCGACATGCTCGTGCCGATGATCGAGCAGTTCTACACCACCTCGGGCGAGCAGGTGCAGCACGACGAGGTGATGCGGTCGGCCGGCATCGCGGGGCAGACCATTATGCTCGCCGCCAAGGCGATGGGTTATGACTCGTGCCCGATGATCGGTTTCGACCCCGAGCAGGTCGCTGACCTGATCGGGCTTCCCGAGGGCCACGTGATCGCGTTCATGATCGCCGTCGGCAAGGCGGTCAAACCCGCCTACCCGCGAAGCGGCCAGTTGCCGAAATCAGAAGTTGTTTTTGTGGATCGCTACCCCGAAGACGCCTCTTAGGGCGTCCGCGTGGCCAGTTGACCATGTGCACAACACCGCCGCGCGGGGGCGCAGCAATCCCCCCCGGTCAACCCGGTGATTTGACCGCCGTCCACGCGGTTCGTTAAGGTCGTAGGATCGTCCCGGCCTTTGCGAACCGGCGTATGCCCGCGAGCCTTTTTCAAGCGTCCCGATCTGCTAAGTGGCTCATTGCGCTGCTCGTCGCGCAGGCCACTCTGGCGACGCCGCTTTGGGCGGTTGACGGCGCCGCTGTGTACTCACAGAAATGCGCCGATTGTCATGGGCCGACGGGGCAGGGGGGTGACGACTACAGCAAGCCGTTGGCCGGCGACTTGCCGGTGAGCGAGCTCACGCGGGTCATCGCCTCGACGATGCCGGAGGGCGACCCCGAGGCGTGCATCGCGGCGGAGGCGGAAGCGGTCGCCGCCTACGCCCACGCGACCTTCTACTCGCCGCTGGCGCAGGCGCGGGTCAGGCCGCCACGCCGCGAGCTCTCACGTCTGACCGTGCGGCAGTACGAGCAGTCGCTCGCCGACCTCTTCGCCGAGTTCCGCTCACGCCCCGCATGGGGGGACGACAGCGGCCTACGCTGCGTCTTCGAAGCCAAATTCAATGTGACGCCTGTCGCCGACCCGATCGAGTTGGTCGCCCCCCAGATCGATCTGAAACTCTCCGATCGGGACGACTTCCCCGACCGTTACCTCGACCCGGCGGTGTTGAAGTCTTCCGGCAAGGAGCGGATCGACGTCCATCTCCATGTCCATGGCGGTGTGATCGCCCCGACAACGGGCGACTACGAGTTCCTGATCCGGTCTCGTAACTCGGTGCAGCTCAGTATTAACGGCGTCGCCGTGATTGACGCCCGGGTTCGTTCGGACAGCGACGACGAGGTGCGTGGCAAGCTGCGGCTCATCGGCGGAAGGGCGTATCGACTCGAACTGCGGACCGCGCGCACGCGCGAAGACGACCTGCAGATCGCCTTGCTGTGGAAACGTCCTGACGGCGTCCTCGAGGTGCTGGCTCGTCGGTTCTTGACGCCGGGGTGGTTCCCGGTGAGCCATGCGACGACCGCCAAGTTTCCGCCGGACGACCGCAGCGTTGGCTACGTCCGGGGCGCCAACGTCTCGGCCGCATGGGACGAGGCGACAACCAACGCCGCGCTCGAAGCGGCGCAAGCCGTCATCGCCGACCTGCCCGCTCTGGCGAAGGCGCCGGGCGAGGAGCCGAGGCCCTCGATCGACGCCATCCCACGCGATGCGGCGATCGGCTTCTGCAAGCGTTTCGCCGAGGCGGCGTTCCGGCGTCCGCTCGACGATGACGAAGTAGGGCGCTACGTCGGTCGATTCTTTGAGCCCCTCGCAACCGGGGTAGCGCCCGTCGTGGTGGAGGGGGTCGAACTTTCGCTGCTGTCGATCTTGAAGAGCCCACTTTTCCTCTATCCCGAGGCCGCACTGCTGAGCCTGCCGCTCGAGCCACGTCGCGACTACGGCGTGTCGACACGGCTTGCGCTAGGGCTGTGGGACTCGGCGCCCGACCGGCAGCTCCGCAAAAGGGCGGGGCAGGGGGGGCTCGCCGAGCCCGCCGCCGCCCGAGCGCAGGCTGAACGGATGCTCGGCGATCCCCGGACCCGCTCGAAGCTCGCCGAGTTTTTTGAGCACTGGCTGCGACTCCAGAACGCGGCGCAGTTATCGCGTGACCCCACTCTCTTCCCGGACTTCAATTCGCGGATCGCGGCCGATATGCGGGCGTCGTTGGAGATGCTGCTGGATGACGTGGTTTGGTCGGCCGACGGCGACTTGCGGACACTGTTCCTCTCGGAGGAGCTTTACGCCAACCGCAGGCTCGCCGACTTCCTCGGGGTCGCCCACGCGTCGGACGACCCGGAAGCGTTCGTCAGGGCGCCGGTCGACACCCGCGAACGCGCGGGCGTCGTCTCGCATCCTTACATCGTGACGGCGTTCTCGTACTACCGCGACACCTCCCCGATCCACCGTGGCGTGTTCCTAGCGCGGCACGTTCTGGGCCGTTCGCTCCGACCGCC
Source organism: Botrimarina colliarenosi (assembly GCF_007859955.1). Lineage (GTDB taxonomy): Bacteria > Planctomycetota > Planctomycetia > Pirellulales > Lacipirellulaceae > Botrimarina > Botrimarina colliarenosi. The sequence goes on along the minus strand of NZ_SJPR01000002.1, from coordinate 554,487 downwards.
GCCCGAGGCGGTGGCGCCGCTCGCCCCGGAGCTCGCGCCCGATATGACGACGCGCGAGCGGGTGACGACGCAGACCAGCCCCGGCGCTTGCCAGGCGTGCCACGTCTTGATCAACGACCTCGGGTTTACGCTTGAGCATTTCGATGCGGTGGGGCGTTACCGCCGTGAAGAGATCGGCCGGCCGATCGACGCGTCGGGAGGCTACATCGCCACCGACGGCGGAACGGTGCGGCTGAGCGGCGCCCGCGACCTCGCGAACTTTCTTGCGACGTCCGAGGACGTCCACCGCTCTTTCGTCACGCAGCTGTTCGAGCACGTCACGAAGCAGCCCGCCCTCGCCTACGGGGTCGAGACACGCGAACGCCTGCTGCGCGACTTTCAAGCGAACGGCTTCAACATCCGCGACTTGCTGGTCGACATCGCGGTGACCGCGGCGGTCGCCGAATAGCCACGCTCTCTCCACGGAATACGCCATGAGCCGGTCGCCTCTCTCTCGCCGCGATTTTCTGCGTCTCGCCGGTCTAAGCCCCGCGCTGGCGCCGTTTCTGGGGAACTTGCCGGCGTTCGCCAGCGTCGCCGAACCGCCGCTGGCCAAGCAGCGGCTGGTGATCGTGTTCAGCCCGAACGGGGTGGTGCCGACCAACTTCTGGCCCGACCCAACCGAGGTCTCCGGCGCGCTGGCGTTGCCGCCGATCCTCGAGCCCTTCGAGCCGTTCCGCAAGCAGCTGATCACGCTCCATGGCTTGGGGGATAAGGTGCGTGGCGATGGCGACAACCACATGCGCGGGATCGGCTGCCTACTGACGGGCATCGAGTTGTTCCCGGGCAATCTGCAAGGCGGGAGCCACACGCCCGCCGGCTGGTCGAGTGGGCAGTCCATCGATCAAGCGATCGGCGCCCACCTGCAAGCCGACGCCGCGACGCGGACGCGCTTCGGCACGCTTGAGTTCGGCGTCGTGGTTCCGGACCGCGCTGACACCTGGACCCGAATGGTCTACGCCGGACCCAACAAGCCGATCGCCCCGATCGACGACCCGTACCAGATGTTCGCCAAGCTCTATGGAGACCGGCGGAACCGCAAGGCGCTGGCGAGTGTGCTCGACACGATCCACGAAGACTTCGCCCGAGTGGCGTCGCTAGTGGGTGAGGAAGACCGGCGGCTGCTCGACGAGCACGCGACGTTCGTCCGTTCGATGGAGCGGCAGCTCGCGGCCGACGCCCAGGCGAAGCGGCTAGGCCATGCGGCACCCGAGCTCGAACCGGGGGTCCGCGACGCCAACGAGGACATGCCGCGCATCAGCCGGATGCAGATCGAACTACTGACGCACGCCCTCGAAGCCGACTTCACGAGGGTAGCGACCTTGCAATTCACCAACTCGGTTGGCAACGCCCGGATGTCGTGGCTCGGCATCGAGGAGTCGCACCACGAGCTGTCGCACAAGCCAGATGATGACCAAGCAGCGCAAGAGAGCCTGACGAAGATCAACCGCTGGTACGCGGGTGAGATCGCCCACCTCGCGCAGCGGCTGGCCGACACGCCCGAGCCGGGAGGCGACGGTTCACTGCTCGACAATACGCTGATCGTCTGGACCAATGAGCTCGGGAAGGGGAACAGCCACTCGCTCGATAACATCCCGTTTGTGTTGATCGGCGGGGCAGGGGGGCAGACGTGGGGCCTGCGGGGCGAGCGCGCCCTGTCGCTCGGAGGGACGCCGCACAACCGGCTGTTGATGTGGCTGGCCCACGCCTTTGGGAAGGAGGTCCCGTCGTTCGGCCGGCCCGACTTCTGCGACGCGGGACCGCTGACGGGCCTGAACTAGGTCGACCGGCTCGCCGAGGTAAAGTCTCCTGCTCGGGGATTCTTTGACGGGGGAGTGACGTCACGGTAGCATCCGACGACGCCCCAACGTTCCTCTAGGATGACGCCCATGCCCCGGCTCTTCTCTTCACATTGGCTGCGGCGCCTTGTCGCTGTGGCGACCACCCTCGCGCCAGTCGCTTCGGCCCAAGCCGCCGAGCCGGCCGCCATTCGGTATATCACGCCGCAGTCGTTTGCCGCCGCGACGGTGCGGCTGGCCGACGCCGCCAGGACCCCTCTAGCGCGAAACTACCCCGTCGAAGTGCTAGCGGCGGCAACCAAAGACTTTCTAGGACTCCCGCTCGGGGCGATCGATCGTGTGACGGCGATGGTGGAGCCGCCGATGGGGATCAGCCCTCAGTACGCGGTCGTGGTTGAATCGAGCCAGCCGATCGCGTTCGCCGACTTCCGCATCGAGCTGACCGAGCACACGGTCCCCGGCGACTTGCTCGGTCGCCCGATGCTCGAGAGCCAGCAGGACCTGCTGCCGAGCTTCTGCCTGCTCGATGACAACACGCTGGCGGTCGGGCCGCGGCTCTTCCTCAAGCGACTGGTCCGCGGCGTGAAGAGCGGCGAGAGCCGACTGCTCGCCGAGATGCGGACGGACAATGCACGGCTGAACCACCTGCACGCGGTGTTCATTGCCGAGCCCCTCAAGCCGCTAATCGAGGTCGGCCTAGTCGCCGCCAAGCAGCAGGCGGAGCCCGAGGCGCATCGGTTCCTCGATGGTTTGCTGCTCTTCGACCGGGTCGTTGGCACCGCCGACTTGACGGGAGAGCGCGGGTCCTCGCTGGTCGCTTACGCGACAAGCCGCGAAGCGGCCGATCAGATCGAACTGCTGCTAGCCGATGGCTACGGGATGATGCGGGAGAATCTGCTGAAAGACGACGACTTCGGCAAGCTACGCAATCATCCCGAGGCGGCCGCCCGCGCCTGGGGCGACTACTGCCTGCGGATGATGGACCAGCAGGCCCTGGCGGTCGGCGAGATGCGTGAGGGGGAGGACGCCTTCGTCCTCGGACGCGTCGCCCCGGGCGACTCTCAGATGCTGCTAGGGTCTGTGATGGTTAGCGGGATCTTCATCGCGCTGCTGCTCCCCGCGGTGCAAGCGGCGCGCGAGGCGGCCCGTCGGACTGCGTCGACGAACCATATGAAGGAGCTGGTTCTCTCGCTGCTCAACTACGAATCAGCAACTGGCGCCTTCCCGGCGCAGGCAATCTGCGACCCCGACGGCAAACCGCTCCTCAGCTGGCGGGTGGCGGTGCTGCCGTACCTCGAAGAGCAGGCGTTGTACGAGCGATTCCACCTCGACGAGCCATGGGACAGCCCTAACAACTTGCCGCTATTGGATGAGATGCCCGAGGTGTTTCTCGACCCCTCGACGCCGACGCTTGCGGAGACCGATGGCAAAACGCACTACTTAGCGGTGGTGGGTCCCGGCGCGGCGTTCACCGGCGACGCCAAGGGGACTCAGTTTCAGGACTTCACCGATGGAACCGCCAAGTCGGTTGTGCTCGTGCAGGTTGATGACGCAAACGCCGTCGAATGGACCAAGCCGAGCGACTACGACGTGGCGGCGAACGCAGCGGACCCTGTCGCGGCAATCGGGTCGCTCCACCCCGGCGTTTTCTTGACCGTGTTCGGCGACGGTCACGTCGAGTCGACCCCGCTCGATATCTCGGCCGAAGCGTTCGCGGCGGGCGTCTCAATCGCCGGCGGCGAGAACGTCGATTGGCCCTAGAAGCCTCTGATTCAGCGGCCCGTCGGACGACGGGCGTCGTGGGCCCGAGTCGGCGCCGCAACCGGAACGGGCCGCAGCCCCATGACTGCCGCTAGCCGCATCTGCAGCTCGAACGCCTCGAGGCGTCGGTGACGCTGCTCCCGGGGGGTCCACTCGTGGCGAACCTCTCGGCAGGCGCGGCGGAGACGTCGCTCGGCGACGGCGAGGGCTTTCTTGGTGAGGGCCAGGGGCATCGGGTTCCGCTCCTTGAACGCGTGTCGCGGCCAGATTGCCGCTGTGTCTAGGGCTGATACGCCGTTGGCGGCCCAAGAGTTCTCGGCCCGAAGGCGAAAGGGGCCAGTTCGCCAGGGCAGGGGGGGCGTCGCCCCTTGGCTCCTACGGAGATTAGGCCGGGGCGTGCGACCGCTCGGCGAGCCGAGCTAGCAGGCCCCCAGCGGCACCGTTGTCGATCACCTCGGCCGCCCGGAGCGCCCCGTCCCGCGGAGAATCGACGACGCCGGCGGCGATCAGGGCCGCCGCCGCATTGAGCACGACGATGTCGCGGGCCGCTCCCGGCTGTCCTTTAAGAATCTTGCGGATCAGCATGGCGCTGTGGGCGGGGCTCTCGACCTCCAGCCCCGTGGTCGCGCTCCGCTCCAAACCGAAGTTTTCGGGTGTCCAGCGGTACTCCCGCACCTGGTCACCGACGACCTCCGACACGTTCGTGGCGCCCGACACCGTGACGTCGCCGAGGCCGTCCTCGCCGCTGACGACCAGTGTCCGCTCCGTGCCGAGCCGCTGCATCACGCCGGCAAGCAGGGGGCGGAGCTCGGGCAATCCGGCGCCGAGGACCTGTCGCGACGCCCCGGCCGGATTCGCCAAGGGTCCCAAGATGTTGAAGATCGTGCGGATCCCGAGTTGCTTCCGCACCGCGCCGACATGCCGCATCGACGGGTGCATCAGCGGGGCGAAGCAGAAGCAGAGCCCAAGCTCGTCGAGGCACGCCTCGACCTGGGCGACGCTCGCCTCGATATTCACGCCCAGCTCCGCCAGCACGTCGGCCGAGCCGGTGCGGCTGGTGACGCTCCGGTTGCCGTGCTTGGCGACGTTCGCCCCCGCCGCCGCGGCGACGACCGCCGCGGTGGTGCTCACATTGAAGGTCTTCGAGCCCCCTCCGCCTGTCCCGCAAGTATCGACGAGATCGGCACGTGACGTCCGGATCGGCGTCATGTGCTCTCGCAACGCCATCGCGGCCCCGGCGATTTCGTCGACCGTCTCTCCCTTGCTGGCGAGCGCGACTAGCAGCTGGGCGATCTCATGGTCCGCCGCTTCCCCCGCCATGACCGTGTTGATGGCGGCCCGCATCTCGTCGACCGACAGATTTTCGCCAGCCGACAAGCGGCCGAGTGTCGGGGCGAGGGGCGACGCCATCGTCGGGTCTCTGTGGTGTCGGGGCGATAAAAAGGGGGCGGGCGACGCGAGGAAACCGCATTGCGGCGAGCCCGCCTGTGGGGGATAACCCGCATAGAATACCCCGCCCTCTCCCCCAACCGATAGCCGCCGCATGCCCCGCAAAGTAATCCTTGATCTCGACCCCGGTGTCGACGACGCGGTGGCGCTCTGCGTGGCGTTGGCGGACCCCAACCTTGATGTGATCGCCGTCACCGCGACCGGCGGCGTGGTGCCCCCCGATGTCGCCTCACGCAACCTGCAGGCGATCATCGAGCGGATCGACCCGCCGAAGCGGCCGCGGATCGGCGTCGCCGACACGCTGCAGCCGTTGCGGTCCGACGCCCGCGACCTGCATGGCGTTGGCGGCCTCGCCGGCTGCGAGTTGCCTGTCGCTGAAAAGGCGAACCGGCATCTCTCGCCAAAAGTGATCGCCGAAGAGATCCGGGCGAACCCGGGCGAAGTGCTCCTGGTGGGCGGCGGTCCGATGAGCAATATCGCCGCCGTGCTGACGCGCGAACGCGACGCCGCCGAGACCCTGCTCGACCTAATTGTCCAAGGCGGCTCCGTCGCCGTTGGCGGTGATGCGACCGCCGCTGCCGAGTTCAACGTCTACTGCGACGCCGGATCGGCTCGCGAAGTCTTCCGCAGTCAAGTCAAGCCAACCGTGGTGCCGCTCGATGTCTCAAGCCAACTCCAGTTTGGTTACGACCTGCTTGAGTTTGTCCGCAGCCGGGACTCGCGCACCTGCCGACTACTCGCGGAGTTGTTGCCAGGGTTCTACCACGCCTACCGCCAACGGTTCGGCGTCGAAGGCGTTCGGCTGAACTCTTTGTCGGCGGTCCTCGCAGCCGCGCACGCTGGCATCACAACTGCTGAGTCGATGTACGCCGACGTCGAGACCTCGGGCGAAATCACGCACGGCGCCACGGTCTTCGATCGCCGTGTCGTACCGGGTGGCGAACCCAACGTCGAAGTCGTGATGTCGATGGACGCCAACGCGGCGCGCGACGCAGTGTTTCGGGCGCTCGAACTGGCCGTCTGAGACGCTGTCGTCTTTCTTGAGCCGCAGGCGCTAGCCTCGGGCGAGGTCAACTGGCGACCGAAAATCCGCAAGCGACAAAATCCGCAAGCGACAACGCCGATCTACAGCAACGGCTTCGCATAGAACAACGCCCCGCCCGCCTCGGGTGCGTACGTTGCTTGTTGATAGCCAACCGCCTCGTAGAGCCCCTTGGCTCGTGTGTTGTTCTCTAGCACCTCGAGGGTCAGCTTGCAGCAGCCGGTCGCGCGGGCGTGCTCTTCGACGGCGGATAGCAACGCCCGGCCAACGCCTCGGCCTCGCGTCTCTGGCAGCACGGCGACGTCATGGACGTTGATCAATGGCTTCGCCTTGAACGTCGAGAAGCCAACGAACGCCGTCAGCAAACCGACCGGACGATCGCCGTCGAACGCCAACCAAATGAGCGTCGTTGGATGCTCTCGCAGCGCCGGCACGAGACGCTCACGCACATCATTAGCGAGCGGCTGTCCGTCACCCATGGGGTCGCGCGAGTACGCGTCGAGCATCGCCACGAAAGCCGTCGCATCGGCGGTGGAGGAGAGGTCAGCACGACGGATCAGCATGGCGTTCGGCATTGAAGTTGGATCGCAAAGAGCGTTGAGGCAGGCGAAGCGGCGTCAGGCGGAAGGGCGTTTGTTCGCCCGTTTCCGGGGCCCAAAACGAACATAACAGAGATTATCGGACGTTATGCTCAGGTTTCGAGGGCGTAGTGCGTTAGGCTCTGCCCCACGATCCAGGTGGTGAGCCATGACCACCACGCTGTCGCGATGCGCCAGTTGATTGGCTTCGATTCGAGGCGGCGGGCGATCGCGATCCAAGCGGTTCGCGACCGTGCGTAGCCGAGCGTGGCGACGCCGCCGCCGATGACGATCAACAGCCAGTGAGGCCAGCCGTTCGCTATCAGTTGGCCGGTATCGGTGAGACGCTCGCCGCCGCCGACCGCCAGATAGCAGCCGCCGGCGAGCAGGCAGAAAGCGGCCCAGGCTCGCAGCGTCGTACCGATCAGCCCGGCGTCGATCCGCCACGCCGGCGCGGTCAGTTGCGGCGCCAGCCAGCCGACCAAGAATCCGTCCCAGATCACCGTGGCAGGCTGTGGGTTGGGGTTCACCAAGGTGTGCGACAAATAACCCGGGCGGAGTTCGACGGACGTAATCACGCCGCCCGTTGCGTGGGCGGCGATGACGTGGCCGAGTTCGTGGACCAACATCATCGCCAGCCATATCCAGATCGCCACGGCGACGAATGCAATTCCGTCAGCCAAATGATGCGGGCGCCGCATGACCTATCAGCCTTTGCCGCCCACTATCGGCGGATCCGAAAGCGTTCCTCTTGCGTGCGATGGTACGGCCGACTCGTACTCCATAAGAACCATCGAACGGATCCGACCGCTCGGTTGACGTGCTTCTAACCAGCGAACAGCGTTGTCGAGCGAATCGGGTTGTTCGAAAACTTGCCAGTTGCGGTGAGGCTCACTTTGAAATTCTTCGATGCACTCATATATCGCGCGATGCGCGGCGCCAGGGCCCGTCACGGCTACAGCCATCCTCGTAGGAAGATATGTGACGGTCGCATCGTACTCGGCAGCCAACTTGCTCAGCGAAGCCATCAGCCGATTAGCATTCGTTCGGGCGACGAACCATCCGGATCCCTCATAAGCAGGCCCTACCTCTTGTTCTACAAGATCGGCAACCGGGTACTGCTGCAAATAGATCGATGAGTACCGCCAAGCGTTATCACCGCGACGAAAACCCTCGCCATAGCCTGCAAGACCGCATGCGATTGTTGTGACCAGGACGAAGAGCACCCCCAAAGAGTATCGAGTCCTCATCACTTCGCCTCCGTTGCGGTTGAGTAAAGCAATTACGCCGCGCCGCCGTCCAGGAACTGTCCGATCTTTCGGAACTTCTCATAGCGGTCGGCCACGAGCTGATCCTTGGGCTTCTCAGACAACTCGCGCAGTTGCTTGACCAGGTACTGCTTGAGCCGCGCCGCCATTTGGTAGTGGTCGCGGTGGGCGCCGCCGAGCGGCTCTTCGATCACGTCGTCGATGGCGCCGAGTTCCTGCAGTCGCTTCGATGTGAGCTGCAACGCGCGGGCCGCTTTGTCGGCGAAGTCGTGGCTCTTCCAGAGGATGCCGGCGCAACCCTCGGGGCTGATGACCGAGTAGTAGGCGTGCTCCAGCACCGCGACGCGGTCGCCGACGCCGATGCCCAGCGCGCCGCCCGAACCACCTTCGCCGATGACGACGCAGATGATGGGCGTTGGCAACTTCGACATCAGCAGCATGCTCTCAGCGATCACCTGAGCTTGGCCGCGTTCTTCGGCGCCGATGCCTGGGTAGGCGCCCGGCGTGTCGATCAGGCAGACGATCGGCATGCCATACTTGGCTGCCATCTTCATTTTGCTCATCGACTTGCGATAGCCCTCGGGATGGGCGCAGCCGAAGTAGCACTCGGTCCGTTCTTTGAACGTCTTGCCTTTGTGGTGGCCGACGAGCATGACCTTCATGCCGTCGAGCTTGGCGAAGCCGGTGCGCAGCGCGCGGTCGTCGCCGTAGAACTTGTCGCCGTGCAGCTCGACGAACTCGTCAAAGACCAGCTCGACGTAGTCGGTGAACTTGGGCCGGTCCTGCAGTCGGGCGACGCGGACGGTGTCCCAGGCGTCGAGCCCGGCGTACACCTCGCGCGTTTTGTCGGCGAGGCGGCGCTTGGTGGCGCGGAGCTCCTCGTGCTGTTGCGGCGTCTTCTCGGCGTCCGTCTCGAGACGGCGCACCTCAGCCTCCAGCGTTTGGAGCGGCTGTTCGAATTCAAGTCCAGGACCGGCTGACATCGCTTGTACCTTGTTCTTTAATCACCACCGAGAGCACCGAGAACGCCGAGAGGCTTTTTGTTCGGAAAGCCGGTCATGCCGCCTTCCATCGCCTCACGGCTTCTCCGTGTTCTCTGTGGTGAATCTTTTCTGCGTGGTTAATCGTTCTTTTCTTCAACCGGCTCGTCCGCCTTCGGCTTCTCTGGCGGGATGTAGAAGATCGGTTCGGTCTTGATCTTCACCATGACTTCTTTCATGGACTGCGGCCGATCTTCGCGTTTCTTGGCGAGCATCTTGTTGACGAAGGCCGCGAAGTCGGGGTGGATGTTCGTATCGAGCACGTTGAGTTGCGGCGGGCGCGACTTCAGGTGCCGCTGCAGCAGTTCTTGCGGCGTGTTGGCGGTGAACGGCAGCTTGCCGGCGAGCACCTCGAACACCTGGCAGCCGAAGCTGTAGATGTCGTCCCGCGGGTCGACCCCCTGCCCTCGGATCTGCTCGGGGCTCATGTAGCTGTGGGTGCCCTGGATCTTGGACTTGGCGCCGAACAGCTTGCCAATCGCCCCGGTCTGTTTGGCGGCGATGGTGAAGTCGATCAGCCGCACCTCGTTGGCGTCGTTGATCAGGTAGTTGTCGGGCTTCACGTCGCGGTGGACCCAGCCCTGGTCGTGCATGTGGGCGAGGCCGGCGGCGGCGTTGGTGAGGACGTCCTTCACCCGCCACTGCAGCGCTTTGACGTTGGCGATGATCTGCTGTTTTAGGTTGGGCGTCTTGAAGAACTCCATGAGGAGCCACGCGCCGTTCTTCCCCGAGCCATAGTCGTAGGTTTTGATGACGGACGGGTGCTCGAGCGATTTGCCGACGTTGTACTCGTGCTTGAGCTCGCGGACGGCGGTACCGTCGTACTTGGCGCTGTCCTTGGGGATCCACTTCATGGCGAACGACTCGTTCCCCGAGACGGGCCGAACGGCCCAGATCTCGTAGACCGAGCCAGCGCGAATCATGTGGAAAAGGCGGTAGTCGCCGACGATCTCGTTATTCCGCGCCACTCGCCGCCCCTACGGGGTTCCGAAGTCCTGACCCAGCCAGACCTTAGAGTCTATCTGACCGTCACGGTCGTCGAAAGACCGACGTTGGGGGCCTGCGGAGGGCGTCATGCCGGGGATTTGCTGGCCGCCCTGCTCCGCCATGGCCAGAGCCAGCCCAGCCGACTTGCCAGCCAACTCAGCCAATTGGTGCCCCAGTCCCACCACTGGGGATCGTGGACCGCCAGCGTTCCGGCGCAAGTCGTCAAAATGATCCCGATGGCTCCCAGCACAATAAACGGCCCCCAACTCATCAGATAGAACGGCCCAGCGAGCCAAGTTGCGGGCGAAGCGTCGGCGATGTGCCCCAATTGCCGACAGACGATCATCAACAGCAGCCAGATCGCCAGCATGTAGAGACAACCCGGTCAAACAGCCGCTTGTGACACTTCAAAGCGGCCTCCGTGCGATGCCGTTCCTTCTTTGCTCTGCGCTTGCTTGAGCCAACCCCCCAGCATCCGCCGCATTCGGCGAGGCCCTAGTCGCACCAGCCAGCGGAGCGTCTCGACCTTGCGGTTGGCGTCGGCCAACAGGGCCGCCTTCGTGCTGCTGTACGACGCCTCGACAAGGGTCTCCAGCACGCCGATCGCGTGGTCGGCCAGCCGCGTTCCGAAGACGAACCGCTGGCTCTTGGGGATGCTGTCGACCTTCTCCAGGATCCAGCGCGTCAGGTCATACCATTTGACAAGCAGGACCGGGGGTTCACGCCCCGGTCCTGCCAAGTCCTTGCGTCTCATCGTGAGACTCCGTTCTCGAAAAAATTCGCACGCCGCTGCGCGGCGTAAAGGCAAAGGGTTATAGGGTTAAAGAACCAAGGGTGATCCTACACTCTTCTCCGCAACAATAATCCTACGGCTGCCAAAGCCCCGATCAGCAACGAACTTGGCTCAGGGACGGTTGCCACGCGAAAACCTACGATGCCGAACTCGAGCGTGGGGTTGCCGCTGACCCGGTCGGCGGCCCGCAGGCCGCTCGAGCTGTTGTACCACGAACCACCCCGCAAGCCGCGGAAAGAAGAACTAATGACCGCTTCGTTCCACTCCCACACGTTGCCGTTTTGGTCGAACGTGCCGTAGGGGCTCGCCGCACCCGTGTAGGCGCCGACGTCGGTAAACCGGTTCGTGCTGCTGGGGAAGCTCGTCGAGCCGCTCACGGCGTAGCCGTCGTTGAAGCCGTTGGCGGCGCCGTCGTTGTTGAAGTAGTTCACCGCACCGGGATCATCGCCCGGCTGGTCGCTCACGGGGACGCTGTCGCTGCCGGTGGCGTAGTCGAAGTAAACGCCCGCCGTGCCTGCCGACGCGTCGTGGTAGGCCGCCTTGTACCACTCGTCCTCGCTCGGGACCCAGAACTTGGCGTCCGCTGAGCGGACTTCATCCACGCCGCTACCGATCGCGTAAGCGCCCGTCTCCGTGCCCCCGCTGCCTTGGCCGTTGTGCAGCCAGTTGGTGAACCGCATCGCGTCGAAGAACGAGACGAACGTCACCGGGTTCTGCTCGCGGCCCGCTTGGGCGATGTAGCGGGCGCCGTCGGTCGCGCCGGTATTCTCGATGCCGCCGAAGTTGCCCGACATGCTCGGGTTGTAGAGCGCCAGCGAGTTGGCGCCGGTCGGGTCGACCGCGTTGAGGAACTCCGTGTACTGGGCGTTGGTGACTTCGTGCTTGCTGATCGCGTAGTTGTAAGAGACTGCGCCGAAGCCGGTCTGGGGGTCGGCCGCGTTGCCGGCGTTGCCGACCGTGGCGAAGTCAAAAGAAACCGTGCCGGCCGCAGCCGGCACGCCCGCCACGGCGGCCAGCAGCAGGGGGAGGATCAAGGTGCGGATCATTGGAACGATGCTCGTGCTCGGGATGGTGGTTCAGGCCGGAAGGCAGAACCCGAGAGTATAACCAAGCGCCCCCCCCCCCCCGTGGGTAGCGCCCGTGAGAAAAATGGCGTGAAAAATGCGTGAAGGGGGGCGTAAGGCGCGTCGGTTGGTCCAACGAATGGCACTTAGTTCGCCGCAAGTCGTTGCGTGGAATTGACCTACGAAGAAGGGCCTCGCTCGCCTAGATGGGAGTTGTCAGACAACCCATCCAAGGCAAGGAGGCCCCGCGATGCGAAGCATTACCGACGGACGCTGTCGTAGCCAGATCAGCTTTCTGCGCCGGCAGTTCTTGCAGGACGAGGGCTTTCCGTTTGGCGACGTGCTCAGCGAGAAGACCTTATCGCGATCGCTCGCGACGATCGAGGGCGGTTGGGTCGATCGGATCTACACACCGCTGACGACGCTGTGGGTCTTCCTGGGCCAGGTGCTCAGCGCCGATCACTCGTGCCGAGCGGCTGTAGCGAGGCTGATCGCTCACCGGGTCGCTGGTGGTGAGAGCCGGTGCTCCGCCGAGACCGGCGGCTACTGCCAAGCTCGCAAGCGATTGCCGGAGGCGTTCTTCGCCGAAGCGGTCCGCGAGACAGGGCGTTCGCTCGACGCCCAGGTCAAGAAAGAGTGGCTCTGGAAGGGACGCCGGGTTCGGATGTTCGACGGCTCGACCGTCACCATGTCCGACACGGCGGCCAACCAGGCCGAGTACCCGCAGACGAGCCAGTCGAAGCCGGGCGCCGGCTTCCCGATCGCTCGGCTGGGCGTAATCTCGTCGTTGTGCACGGGCGCCGTGCTGAACCTGGGATTCTGCCCGTACGCCGGCAAAGGGACCGGGGAGGTCACCTTGCTTCAACGTCTGTGGGGCGTGCTCGTCGAGGGCGACGTCTTATTGACCGACTGCAAGCTGGGGACGTGGAAGGAGATCCTCACGCTGAAGCGGCGGGGGATCGACTTCGTGAGCCGCATGAACCGAGCCCACCGCAGCGCGGACTTCCGACTTGGGCAGAGGTTCGGGAAGGAGGATCACATCGTCCAATGGTCGAAGCCCAGCTCGATCCGAACCATCGACTGGCCGACTTATCACGCACTGCCCGACTGGCTGACGGTCCGCGAGGCGCGGGTTCGCATCACAACGCCCGGCTTCCGTACCAGTCGTCACGACGTTGCTCGACCCGCAGCGATACCCCAAGCAAGAACTGGCCGAGTTGTACCGGGCTCGCTGGAACCAAGAGCTCGACCTGCGGTCTATCAAGACGACGATGCAGATGGACGTGCTGCGTTGCAAGACGCCCGAATCGGTCCGCAAGGAAGCTTGGACCCACCTGCTGGCTTACAACCTGATCCGCACGGTCATGGCGCAGGCCGCCGCGAAGCACGGCGTGCTGCCTCGGACGCTCAGCTTCAAGGGAGCGATGCAAACGCTCGAAGCCTTCCAACCCTTGATCGCGCAGATCGGGCCACGCAACCGTTCTCGCCGCAGTCACTTCTACCAAGAGCTGCTCGACGCCATCGCCACCCACCGGGTCGCCAACCGACCCGATCGCTTCGAGCCACGCCGGAAGAAGAAGCGGAAGGCCCCGTACGACCTCCTGATGAAGTCACGAGCCGAAACCAAACTCGATATCCTCAAACGGGTTAGCAAGAACTAAGTGCCATTCGTTGGACCATCCGTCCGCAGATCGGCTCCCGGCTAACTCGCGTCGGTGCAGCTCACCTCGGCGACTTCTGAGCAGGTCTGCTGACTCGTTCGTGGGCGACCTCCGGGCGAACCTGCCGCGTAACAATAGTGCACAGGAGGCGTCGTCCTTGGTCAATTAGCGACCTGCCTTCTTATCGCGAAAACGAACGTTTTGACGATAAGAATCCGTCGAAGGAAGGCACGGACTAAGCAACAAGAGTGCTTATCCGATAAATCGATTGAGCACGTTTTCGTCGAATCGACGCTCAGAATCCTATGACGGATTTTGTACCTTGTGTACGGTTCCAGCCATTAACCAACGATTGCTTTCAATGCGGAGTTCCTACGAGTACTCCACCCGCACCAAAAAAAGCCCCTGTGGCGGGGCGGTTTGGCCTGCCTTGGCTCGGTTGCGGGCGGCGAGGACTTCGGCGACCCATTCGGGCGGCTTCGAGCCGCGGCCGACTTCGACCAGTGTGCCGGCGATCGTGCGGACCATGTTGTAGAGAAAGCCGTCGCCCGTGACCGTGATGTCGATCCGCTCGCCGCCGTCGACCGGCCGGGTGGTGACCGTCAGGTCGGTGATCGTGCGGACGGTGCTCGATCGCTCCGAGCCAACCGATTCGAGCGACACAAAGTCGTGCCGGCCAACGAAGCACGCCCCCCCCTGCCCCATCCGCTCCGCGTCGAGCGGCCCGGCTCGCCAGTGCCAGACGTGGCGGCGGTCGAACAGCGGCGGCGTCGGGCCGGTGTGCAGCTGGTAGCGGTACGTCTTGCGGAGCGAGTCGTGCGTGGCGTGGAACCCGGCCGGCGCCGGGTCGACGGCCCGGATGACGACATCGTCGGGCAGCAGCGCGTTGAGGCCCCGCAGCAGCCGCCGCGGCTCGATCGTGGAGGCCGTCTCGACGCCAACCACCTGTCCCTCGGCGTGGACGCCCGCGTCGGTGCGGCCGCTGGCGGTGAGACGCGGTTCTTCTTGGGTGATCGTCCGCCAGGCGTCTTGGAGCACGCCCTGCACCGTCGGCTCGGTCGGTTGCCACTGCCAGCCGGCGTAGGCCGCGCCGTCGTAGGCGACGGTGAGCTTGAGCCAGCGGGTCGCGGCGACGACGGAACTGCTTTCGACGGCCACGCGGTTAGACCGCCGCCGCATTGCGTGTCAGTAACTCGGCAATCTGCACGGCGTTGGTCGCGGCCCCCTTACGAAGGTTGTCGCTCACGCACCAGAAGGCCAAGCCGTTCTCGCACGAAAGGTCTTCGCGGATGCGACCAATGAAGGTGGTGTCGTCGCCGTCGCAGTTGTTGGGCATCGGGTACTGGCCGTTCGCCAGATCATCGACCACCTTCAGCCCCGGCGTGGCGGCGAACAGCTCGCGCGCCTCCTCGGCGGTGATCTTGCGCTCGGTCTCGACCAGGATGCTCTCGCTGTGGCAGTTGCTCACCGGCACGCGGACACAGGTCGGGCAGACCTGGATCGACTCGTCGCCGAGGATCTTGCGGGTCTCGAGGACCATCTTGATCTCTTCGGACGTGTAGCCGTCTTGCTTGTGCGAGCCGATCTGGGGGATGAGGTTGAAGGCGATCGAGTGGGCGAAGGTCTTCGCTTGGTGCGCCTGGTCGTCGAGCGCGGCCCGTGACGCCTCGATCAGCTCGCGCTGCCCCTCGACCCCGGCGCCGCTGGTCGCTTGGTAGGTGCTCACGATGACGCGGCGGACGCGGCCCGCGTCGTGCAGCGGCTTGAGCGACTGCACCATCTGGGTGGTGCTGCAGTTGGGGCTGGCGATGACGCCCTGGTGGGTGAACGCCGCCTCGGGGTTCACCTCGGGGATCACCAACGGGACGGTCGGGTCCATCCGCCAGAAGCCGCTCTCGTCGACGACGACGCAGCCCGCCTCCTTGGCCCAGGGGACGAATTCTTTGGCGACCGGGTCGGGCGTGCTGCCGATCGCCAGGTCGATGCCGCGGAACGCCTCGGGGGTCATCTCCTCGACAGTGTAAGTCTTGCCCGCGAATTCGATCGTCGTGCCGGCCGAGCGTTTGGACGCCAGGAAGCGGATCTGCTTGTGCGGGAACTTCCGTTCGGCGAGCAGCTTACGGATGATGCCGCCGACGGCGCCGGTAGCGCCCACGATCGCGATGGTCTCGAACACGGGGAAGAGTCTCTGCTGGGTGGTATTGGCGCTGGGGCCAATTGGCGGGTTGGCGCCCCCTACGATTGGGGCGGCCGTTATCGGGGTAAGACCGCCATTTTAGGCGGCCGGTTCGCGCGGAACTAGCGGTGGGGAACCGCCAAGACGCCAAGAGCGCCAGGGATCGCCAAGGCCAAGAGCGCCAGGGAAGGTAAAGTCGGACGGGATTAACAGGATTAACAGGATTTACAGGATTTACAGGATGAATGCCGAATCGCTTATCCAGTCGATCCTGTGAATCCTGTCCAAAAAGCCTTTTCCTGGCGTTCCTTGGCGTCTTGGCGGTTACTCCTTCGTCTTCTCTTTCGGCTCTTTGGGCTTCGGCTTACTGGCCAGCATCCCGCCGGTTCGTTTGCTCACGGGATCGAGCACGCCCCGCACCAGTCCGGTCGGCAAGAACGCCGCGTTCATCGCCAGCATTGCCAGGGCGAACTCCGGCATGCCCATCGCCAAGCCGATAAAGGCGTGCACATTGACCGCCATCAGCAGCACCCAGGGGCGGGCCCAGCGGTTCCAGATCAGGCAGCAGTAGAAGAGCTCGAAAAAGACGGTGGCGTGGGCGATCAATTCGGCCAGCCGCAGCCAGTCCGCCATCCACGTCATGTCGAGCGACCGGTACTCCGGGTTCGCGACCGAGAGCCACGTCGACTCGCCCGTCCACCACGCACGGCCGAGCAGTTTACCGAGGCCGCCGAACAGATAGATGATGCAGACGTGCAGCTGCAAGAGCCGCAGCGCCAGGTTGGCGGACCACGACTCGTCGACGTAGTCGGGGTCGGCGTCGACGCGGCCACGCCGAACCCGCAGCAACCGGTCGACGCTGTACCGTGCGCCGCACGGGCCGAGCATCACGTACATCGCCAGGAAGCAGTTGATCTTATCGAGCCCGAAAAACGCGCCCGGCGTGACGTGCAGCACGTAACTGAGCGCCGCCAAGAACGACCAGACCGCCGCGGTCCGGCTGAAGAGGCCGATCGTCAGCAAGAAGAACGCGATCAGGCTCAGCACGTGGAAGGTCCAGACCGCCCAAGGCGCCTGCGTTAGATCGAAGAACCCGAGGGCCATCCGCGGGCCGTCGAGGCGCTCGCGCATCTCGGGCGGGATCCAGCCTTCGGGCCCAAAGAACGCCATCAGGTCGAACGACCAGACGAGGTGGGTCCAGAACAGCAGCATCCCCGTCACGACGCGGATCGCGCACAACACAGCCGGGTCGACCGGATTGAACCAGAAGTCGTCCCACGCGCCGGCGAGCTCGGCGAAGTAGCCACGGATGGCGGTGAAGGCCGATTTCATAGATCGTTCCCCGCGGGCAGCGATTCGGCGGTCGTTTCGGGGGCCGGCGGCGCGGGGATCGGCAGCGGCTCCGCGAGCGCGGCGGCCGACTCTTCGACGACCATCACTGTCTCAAACGTTTCGGGAGTGTTGGGATCGACCCCCTGAAGTGACATCCGCGGCGTGAGCGGGTTGTGCACGACGCACTCGATCGCCGCGCGCTCGCCGTCGTAAGTACGCAGCAGTTGCCGGGCGTACGCGCGGAGCGAGAACCGCAGCCAATCGTCGGCCGGGATGTCGGGCGGTCCGTTGCCCGCTTGGTCGGCGAGCATCATATGACGGTGGTAGAACAGCCGCGGCCGCTGGGCCGCTTTGTCGGGGAACGACCCTTCGGCCACCACGGCGCCCTGCTGGTCGGTCACGCTATAGCGGACCAGATGGTTCCGCGGTGGGTCGGGCCCAAAGAAGTGGTAGCCCTGATTCAGGTAGAGCGAGTCGGTGTACCAGCGGACGTAAGGCGACGTGGCGATCCCCGCCACGAGGATCGAAGCGGGCTGCACCGCTAGCGGTGAGATGAACACCACGAAGACGTGCCAAAGAACCGCGATGCTGATCAGGATGCGGACCCACACCGCAGGACGCCCTTTCGACGCAGTCTGCCCCCCCTGCCCTTCGGCTAGTTGGTGGTCGCGCTTCTTGCCGGATTTGGCCATGAGCCGAAACGGAGGGGGGTTGGAGCCGATGAGACCTGCTAACGAATAGGCGAATCCGCTAGCGATGGCAACGCCGGTAGGTAAGCAAGCCCGCGAGGACGAGCCAGTACAACCAGCGAGCCGAAGGGCGTCAGCCCCCGGAGGGCGAAGGGTACCCGGGTTGCTCCGGGGGCTGACGCCCTCCGGCTCGCTTTCCGCCCGAAGCGATTGGTCAACGAAAAACCCCCGCACCGGACTAAGCCGGTGCGGGGGCGTGTTGCTATCAAGACTTGAGAAGCCGTCGCGGCTCAGCGAGCGGCAACCTGGGCGACGTCGCTAGCAAAGTCGAAGACGACGTGCTGGCTCTCGCCGCCGACCAGGGTGATCGTCCGCTCCAGGGTCTGGCCGTCGAGAGAGACCTCGATGGTGTAGGCGTCCCAGGTCTCGCCGAGCGGCAGACGCGAGGTCAGGTACTCCCGCTTGGCGCCCGACTGGTCGGTCGTCACGCCGGCGAGCTTGACCTCGGCGCCCTCGGGCACCGACAGGGTGAGCTTGGTCTTCGCCTCGGCCGGGGCGGTGACGACGGGGTCGCTGTCGCCGAAGGTCAGCTCGGCCGTGCCGCCACCGGTCAGCGTGGCGACCTTCGAGTCGACGACCTGCTTGCCGTCCATCTCGTACTCGACGCGGACGCGGTACTGGTAAGACTCGCCCTTCGCCAAGCCGTGCGACACGTAGTTACGCATCGAGCCGGTGCTGCTCGTCTTGTGGTCGTTGACGAACACAACGGCGTCGGCCGGGACGCGGACCCGGAGCGAGCCGCTGGCGGGCGTCTCCGACTTGGCGATCACCGTTTCGCTGGTGGTCGTTGTCGTCGAGTAGCCGCCGTCGTAGATAACATGGCCGCCCGTGCTGCCAGTCGAACCGTAGCCACCCGTCGAGCCATAGCTGCCGGTCGACCCGTGGCTGCCCGTCGAACCGTAGCTGTAACCGCCCGTGCTGCCGTACGAGCCCGTGCTGCCGTACGAGCCCGTGCTGCCGTACGAGCCGCGGGCCGCGTGCTTCGCCCGGATGTGCTGAGCGAGGCGGCGGATCGGACCTACGCCATGCGAGCCGTGAGAACCGGTGCTGCCGTAGGAACCCGTCGAGCCATAGGAACCCGTCGAGCCATAGGAACCTGTCGAGCCGTACGAGCCCGTGCTGCCGTAGGAGCCGCTCGAGGCGTAGCTGACCGAGTAGCTGCCGCCGTAGGAACCTGTTGAGCCGTACGAGCCCGCGCTGCCGTATGAGCCTGCGCTGCCATACGAGCCGAGCCCGCCGTGGCTGGCCCAGAAGGCGTCGGCGCTGGCACCGAGGAAGGAAACAGCGGTGGCTGACGCGAGCGTCAGAAGCGAGCGACGAAGCATGCGGGTGCGGCTCATGTTGGAAATCTCCTCCGGTGAACGGTCTCGGCGCTAAGCTGGCGCCGGGGCCGAGGGCTGCTCGGCAGTTGGCCAGGATAGCCGTCTCGGTGGGGATTTCAAGCGTTTGCGGGGTTTTTAGCGACTGGGGGCTCTTGACCCTTTAGGCCGGCTTGACCCGCGTAACCGCTCCCAAGAGGGGGCTCGATCAACCACCCGCCGGAGCGATCCGCACGTCGTCGAGCCAGAGCTTGCCAACCGCCCCTAGCAGCCCGATCCGCAGCCCTGCTTCGCGAGCCGACGCCGGGACCGGCAGCTCCTCGCTCCGCTCGATCCAGTCGAAACTGCCCCGCAGCGGGCCGATCACCTCATCGCCGAGCCAGACACGGCGTTCGTCGTAGTAGCTGACGACCACGTAGGGCCACTGCGACGCCTGCTGGCCGAAGCGGATCCCCTCCCCCTTGGCGGCGAAGCCGACCCGCAGCCGTTTCACCCGCCGGCCATCGATCGGGAAACCCTGCAGGGCCTGGCTCGGGAGCCCCGGCTCGTCGTTCTTGAAGGCGATCGCTGGGTCGTCGGGGCGGGCCTTCGCGTCAATCTCCGCCTGCCGCAAGTAGTGCCAGCCGGCGGGGAGGGGTTCTTCCATCTCATCGTCGGCGATCTCGTCGAACGAGCCGTTGACGATCGCGGGCCGCTCGGGGTCGGGCAGCACCTCGCGGCGTTCCTCGGCGGCGCCGGTCATCGGCACAAACAGCGTCGCCCGCAGTGGTTCCCGCTCAAGCTCGCCATTGACCTTCCGCATGAGGCAAAGGTTCTGCTGGAACCGCTCGCCGAGCGGGATCACCATCCGCCCCCCTTCGGCCAGCTGCTCGACGAGCTTCGGCGGCGGGTTCTCTGGCGAACAGGTCACGATGATCTTGTCGAACGGCGCCGCCTCGGGCCAGCCTTGATAGCCGTCGCCGACCCGGGCGTGGACGTTGTCGTAATCGAGGCGGCTGAGCGTCTTCGCCGCCCGTTTGCCGAGCGACGGGACAATCTCGATCGTGTAGACGTCGGCCACCAGCGGCGAGAGGACCGCGGCTTGGTAGCCCGAGCCGGTGCCGATCTCGAGCACCTTGTCGGTCGGCTGAGGGTCGAGCTGTTCGGTCATGTAGGCGACGACGAACGGCGGCGAGATCGTCTGGCTCGCGCCGATCGGCAACGCCATGTCTTGGTATGCCAGACGGCGCTGGGCGAGCGGCACGAACTCGTGGCGTCGCGTCGCGCGCATCGCCGAGACGACCCGCTGGTTGGTGACGCCCGCCTCGATGATCGCCGCTTCGACCATCCGTGCGCGTTGGCGGTCCCAGTCGGCGCGGTCGTGTTGCGCGCTGGCGAGGCCGGTCGAGGCGACAAGGGAGACGGTGATCAGCAGCAAGCGGCCGAGCGGCATGGGTTGCGTTCCGGCGGGGTGAGCGGGCATGTTCCACTATACGCCCCGCGTTGGCCCCGCCGCCCGCGCCGGCTGGCGCCCCCCTGCCCTGCCCCGCTTTGGCCCCCGTGCGACCGATGCCATCCTCAACAACCGACCCCGCCGCCACCCGCCAGCGACTGCGGGCCGCGATGCCGGTGACCGCCAAATGGGCCTATTTCGACCATGCCGCGGTCGCCCCCCTCAGCGGACCGGCCCAACAAGCCCTCACCGATTGGGCCGCCGAAGCGGCCGCCGAGGGCGATACCAAGTGGCCCGAATGGGACCGCTGCGTCGAGGCGACCCGCCGCCGCGCGGCCACGCTCATCAACGCCTCGCCGGACGAGATCGCCCTCATGCCGAGCACCACGGCGGGCATCAACCTCGTTGCCGAGGGGCTCGATTGGCGTGAGGGGGACAACGTGGTCGTCCTCGCCGACGAGTTCCCCTCGAACCTCTACCCCTGGATGCAGCAGGCGTCGCGGGGCGTCGAGACCCGCACCGTCCCAGCCGACCGCGGCCGCATCGACCTCGACGAGCTCCGCGCCGCGTGCGACTCCCGCACCCGGGTGGTTTCGGTGAGCTGGGTCGGATACGCCAGTGGCTACCGCCAGCCGTTGGACACCATTGCCGACATCGCCCACAGCGCCGGCGCCCTCTTCTTTCTCGACGCGATCCAGGGGCTGGGCGTCTATCCGCTCGATGTCCGGCAGACGCCCGTCGACTTCATCGCTGCCGACGGCCACAAGTGGATGCTCGGCCCCGAGGGCGCCGGGGTCGCCTACATCCGCCAGGAGCACCTCGAGAAGCTGCGTCCGTTTGGCGTCGGCTGGCACAGCGTGGTGGCGTCGGGCAACTTTGGGCACGTCGAGCTGAATCTTCGCCCGACGGCCGCCCGTTATGAAGGGGGATCGTCGAACATGCCCGGCATGATCGCCTTCGGCGCGAGCCTCGAACTCTTGACCGCCCAGCCGACGGCCGACGTGAGCGCCGCGGTGCTCGACATCACCGACTATCTGTGCGAACGTCTCGCGTCGATCGGCGTCGCCGTAGGGTCGCACCGAGCGGCCGAGCCGACGGGGCATGACCCCCGGTCGGGCATCGTCGTGGCGGACGTGTCCAACCCCGACACGGCCCGCAGCCGGCTTTTGGAGGCGGGGTGCGTCACGAGTGTCCGCGGGGGTCGCCTGCGGATGAGTCCCCATGGTTACACTAGCTATGAGGACGTCGATCGCCTGATCGACGTGCTTGGGAGGAGTTGAACCGGGGCGCCGCTCCGGGGGCTTGCGCGCCCGGCTCAGGTTGTCTCGGTTGGCTTCGCTTCTTATTCCGCAATCAGCAATCCGAATTCCGCAATCCTTCATGTCTCGCCGCGCCGTCTACACCGGTTCGTTCGACCCCGTCACCTTGGGGCACCTCAACGTGATGCAGCGCGCCCGGCTGGTGGCGGACGAGTTGATCGTCGGCGTGGGTGAGAACGCCCACAAGACAGCCCTCTTCGGCGTAGCAGAGCGGGCCACGCTGCTAGAGCGAGCGGTCAAGGCGGCGGGACTCGACCACGTGCGGATCGAGACGTTCGAAGGCCTCGCCGTGCGGTTCGTCCGCCGGATGGACGCCCGGCTAATCGTCCGCGGCGTCCGCTCGGTGACCGACATGGAGGCCGAGTTCACGATGATCCTCGCCAACCGCAAGCTCGACCCCGAGATCGAGACCGTCTTCTTCATGGCGGGCGACGAGTTCAGCCACGTCAGCAGCACGCTCATCAAGCAGATCACGCCGCTGGCGAGCGACGACGAGGTCGCCAAGTTCGTCCCGCGCGAGATCATCCCCGAGCTGCGTGCGCGGTTGGCCGAGTGATTTGGGAAGCACGTCCGCCGGACGACGGCGCCTTCGCCTTGTATTTTTGGAACGTAGCCCCGTACGGTCAGCGAGGTCGTTCCAACATTTCGGTGGCCAAGTCAGGCCTTGCCCTGCGCCGATGGGCCAGGCGCCGATGGGCCCGGCGCCGATGAGATGGTCGGCTACGCCGGCAGTTCGACCCGTTCGTAAACCTCCGCCAGCGGTAGCTCGACCTCGATCTCCGATAGCGGCACGACCGCGTCCAGGCCGGTATAGAGCTCGGCGTCGAACGCCTCGACACCCAACCCCTCCGTTCGGCGGCGATAGACGGTGATCTTCGCCGCGTCGGGCTCCACGAGCAGGTAGGCTTGCAGCGAGGGAATGGTTAGGTAGCCGTCCCGCTTCTCGAGCTCGTCTAAACGGCGCGTGCTCTCCGAGAGAACCTCGACGGCGACGGCAGGACGGTCTTGGTATACCGAGTCGGGGTCGTTGGGCTCGCAGACCACCATCGCATCGGGATAATAGAAACGCGGCAGACCGGCGGAATAGAACCGCACCTTCATATCCGAATCAAACGGTTCACAAGGTTTGCCTTGGAGCCGCTTGTGGAGGGAGGCGAAGACGTTTCCCTTGACGCGATTATGAGCGGTCTTGCCCCCCGCCATGGCGTGGACGTAACCGCCGACATACTCGTGGCGAACCTCGGACGCGAGTTCCGCGGCGAGGTAATCCTCGACGGAGACCAGGGGCAGGCGTTCGGCGGCGGTCATTGTTGGTGTACGGATCGTGGGATCGGCGGTCGACTCGCCCCAAGTATAACGCGCGATGCCGGCAGGCCACGGGTGCCTTCGAAGGGGAGGACGGATTACCATGCACCCCGTTGGAGGACCGCCCTGCCCTGCCCCGACGGACCGCTATGGACCCCGCCCCGTCGCACGAAGCGCCGTCTGCCGATTCGCCATTTTGCCAAGTCGAGCCGACGTTGCGGCTCGATGACCTGCTCGAGGCGTGCCTCGAACGGCTCGCCGAAGTGGCGCCGCTCGATGACGCCCGGCGGTTGCGGGAGTTCTTGCCGCCGTCGCAGCCCCAGCACACGCCGTTCTTGCTCGCCGAGCTGGTGAAGCTCGATATGGCCGCCGCGGCCGAGATGGGACGCGACCCGTGCCTCGACTGGTACCTCGGGGCGCTGCCCGACCTGCTGTCGGCCGACCGGCTGCCGTTCGACCTCGTCATCGAGGAGTACCAACTCCGTCGCGAGAATGGACACGACCCGAAACAGTCGGAGTACGCCGAGCGATTCCCTCAGCACGCCGGCTTGCTCGGCCGCTTCTCATGCAATGCCGAGACCGTGGCTCCCACCGCCAAAAAGCCGGCGGCGCCCGACGAGTTGGTTGCCGGCGACGAGATCGACGACTTCGTCATTGTTCAGGAGTTGGGCAGCGGCGCCTTTGCCCGGGTCTACCTGGCGAGGCAGGTCTCGATGCAGCGGCTGGTGGCCCTCAAGGTGTCGGCCGGCAAGGGGGACGAGCCGCGGGCGCTGGCCCAGTTCGACCACCCGAACATCGTGCGAGTCTACGACCAACGGGCGCTCAACGACGGAACGACGCACCTGCTCTACATGCAGTACCTGCCGGGCGGCACGCTGGCCGATGTCGTCAAACGCGTGCAATGGGCGGGCGCCGCGGCATGCAACGGCGGCGTGTTGCTCGACGCGGTCGATGACAACCTGCTCGACGCGGCCCAGCAGCCGCCCGAATCATCCACCCTGCGGACGTGGCTCGCCGAGGCGTCGTGGCCGGTGACGGTCGCTTGGATCGGCGTGCAACTCGCTCGGGCGCTGGATGACTCCCACCGCCGCGGCGTTTTTCACCGCGACGTGAAGCCGGCCAATGTGCTGATTTCGGCCGAGGGGATCCCCAAACTGGCCGATTTTAACGTCAGCTTCGCGGGCGCGGCGGGCCGGGCCGGCGCGGCGGCGACGCTCGGCGGCTCGATCGGCTACATGGCGCCCGAGCACCTCGCCGCGATCGGGGGCTTGCCGGGGACCGACCCGTCGGACGTCGCCGAGCGGGCCGACCTCTACTCGCTGGCGGTCCTCCTCTGGGAGCTGTGGCAAGGTCGCCGGCCGTTCGACGTGACAGGGACGGCCGACTCGTGGACCGACGCGCTCGCGCTGCAGATCGTGTCGCGCGAGTCCGACTTAGTCGAGCCAACGTGTGTTGGCCACAGCAGCGAAGGGGTGCTTGAGCAGACGCTTCGCGAAACGCTCAACAATTCGCCGAATGAGCGGCCCGAGTCGGGCGCCGAGTTGGCGGGCCGGTTGCAGCTGGCGCTCCATCCGGAGGCGGCCGCGCTGTTCGATCCGCCGCCGTGCAGTTGGCGCCGCAAAGCGCTCGCCGCGCCGTCTGTCTTGGTGATCGCCTCGGCGGTCCTGCTCCCCAACATCGCGGCGGGTCTCTTCAATTACTTCTACAACGACCGCAACATCGTCGAGAACTTCTCAGCGATGAAGGGGTTCTTTGTCGCGCTCTCAACGACGGTGAACTGCATTGCCTTCCCGGTTGGCGGCGTGTTGGCGGCCTATTACGGCTTGCCGGTGGCGCGGTCGATCGGGCGAGCCAAACAAGGGGGCGAAGCGACGCCCGCCGAGATCGACAATCTCTTTCGGCTCTGCCATCGCGGCGCGCTGCTGGGAGGCGTCCTGTGGGGGATCGCGAGCCTGGTCTTCCCGATCGCGCTGTCGCTCCGTTTTCCGACGGACTTCCCGCTCGAAGAGGCGGCGCACTTCTGTCTCTCGCTGCTGATTTGTGGCGGCGTCGCGTCGGTCTATCCCTACTTCCTGTTGGTGACGCTCGCTTCGGCGGTTTACTACCCAAGGCTGGTGCGGCGGTCGATGACCGACGCGAAGTTCGACAAACGAGGCGAGTACCTCCGCCGTCACGGCGAGCTCTATCTGTTTGCGGCCGCCATCATTCCCCTGCTGGCGATCGTGCTTCTGGTGTCGCGCGACGACGTGCAGAGACAGAAGGACATGGTCGTTTACGGCGTGATGGCGACCTTCGTCGGACTTTACGCGGCGTTCTCGGCGTACCGTTACGTGCTGCAGGTGTGGGGAACGATGGCGCCGGTGCTTTCGCAGCAGAGGTCGAGCGCGGCGCCGGGCCTCGATTCGTAATCAGAAGTCCCCCTCCCTTTTAGGGAGGGGTTAGGGGAGGGTAAGCCGTGTGGAGCGGAGACCGTATTGCTTTGCTATTCAGCAACGGAGCGTTCGGCGTTGGTTTGGTAGGGACGGGGACCTGAGGGCGCTGGAGGCGTTTTACCCCTCCCCTAGCCCCTCCCCTGAAAGGGGAGGGGGATGAACGAAAAAAACGACGGGCCACCTCGTTGGCGGCCCGTCGTCGTTTTCACTTGAATCCTGCCGCCCGCTACAGCCGCTCGGCGGCGGCTTCGCCCTGCACGTCGAGGCCGAACTCCTCCAGCGCCGAGTCGAGTGACGACGGGGGCGTCCCCGCTTGGGTTTCGGGGACCGCGGCTTCGGGCAGAGACTCGATCACCGCGGGGGCGACCTCGATCACCTGCCGCGGTATATCGGTACGGCAGACCAACCGCAAGTTGTTCACCTCATCGACCTCGGCGAAGCGGTCGTCAGCATCGATCGCGACGAGCAGCTTTTGGAAGCCGACCGGCGCGCCGCCGTTGGAGCCCATCGCCAG
The DNA here is from genome assembly GCF_007859955.1 of Botrimarina colliarenosi. Lineage (GTDB taxonomy): Bacteria > Planctomycetota > Planctomycetia > Pirellulales > Lacipirellulaceae > Botrimarina > Botrimarina colliarenosi. Next base: position 528,428 of record NZ_SJPR01000002.1, on the reverse strand, counting down.
CGATTCAATCGGGAGGGTGATCGCAATCTCGACCGTCGCGCCGGCCGGGATCTCCTGGATACACGCATTGGCGGTCGGGTCACACGAATGGATCGGGCCGAGCAACGCCACCAGCGAGATCTGCACGTCGCAAACCGAACGGCAGCTGCTGTTCGTCACGGCGACAAGGAACGTGGGGGCGCACGCCGGGTCGCTCGCTGCCGACTCGGTGAGACTGGCGATCGAGAGGTCGCCCATCTCATTGGCCGGAAGAATAAACGACCCGTCGGGCGAAGGAACCACCGCGCCGCCCTGAAGCGTCGGCAGCCCCTCGAGCGGGCTGTACCGCATCAGCAGGTCGAGCACGTGGTGACAGCCAGGGGCGCCGGCGAATGCGGTTTCGAGCGGTTGGAACGTAGGGACTCCAGCCAGGGTTGGCGCCGCTGCGGCGAGTGTCGCGATGGTCGCCAGACGGAGTGAGAGCAGAGTGTTCATGGGAAGGTTCCTATCGGAAAGGTTGGTGATTGGATTTACGAAGAAGGCCCGGCGATCACGTCGTCGTGAGTCGCCGGGCCTCGCAAGGGAAGATCAATCCGCGTCATCTAAGCCGCTGCGGCTCAGTAGCAACCCCCTCAGTAGCAGCCCCAGTAGCTGGTGACGACCGGCAGGCAGTGGGTGTAGCAGCTCACCACGGGGCGGTAGCAGTACAGCGGGCGGTAGCAGGCGTAGCTGTAGTTGTTGTAGCTGTAGTTGTTGTAGCAGTGGCCGTAGTTGTAAGAGCGGTAGCCGCCCCAGTGGTTCCAGCCGCGGCTGTGGTGCCCGCCGAAGCGGCGGAAGCAGGTCTCGATGGCGTCGGTCTCTTCGCCGGCCTCTTGGGCCATCTGGTCGACGTCGAGGCCACCCAGATCGAGTTCTTCGAGCTCGGCGCCGGCGTCGCTGATCGAAGCGACGTCCATCCCGGCCGAGAGGTCGTCCATCAGGTCGCCGGCGAAGGCCGAACCGGACAGCACGAGGACCGAAGCGAAAGCGAGCGTGAGGGTCTTGAGCGACATCGGAAAGTCTCCAGCGGCAGGTGGTTGGGGAAGGCCGGGGTCGAGTCTGCCGTGTCTCGCCGCAGCCGGTTGGTCTCGTCTCTGCAAGGCCAAGCGGCGGCTGGTGGGGGGTGTTACGGATTTCTTTCCGTGGGCCCGGGAAAGTCTCGCGCAGAGTCGCGGAGACGCAGAGAAACGAGGTGATTCAGCGGCGCCGAGGGTCTGCGATTGAGCCGAGAAAGGCCCGCGAATGACGCGAATAGCCGCGAATTGGCTGCGGATTATCGATTCGCGCGGATTCGCGTCATTCGCGGGCAGCTAGCAGTTAGAAATGGGTCGGCTGCCGTTTGAGGAACTTGCCGTGGCCGAGCTGGCCGACAAACTTACCGGCTTCGACCATCTTGGCGCCGCGGACCGTGACGAGGTCGCAGCGTCCGTCGACCTGCCAGCCCTCGAAGCCGTCGTAGTCGGTGTCCATCAGGTGCGTCTCCACGGAGAGCGCTTCCTTGATGGCCGGGTCGTAGATGACAAGGTCGGCGTCCGCGCCGGGGGCGATCGTCCCCTTGCGTGGGTAGAGCCCGAATAGCTTGGCGGCCTGGGTGCTGGCGGCGTCGACGAACGTGTTCAGGTCGATCCGGCCTGCTGCGACGCCGTGCGTGTAGAGCAGCCGAATGCGGTGCTCGACGCTGGGGATGCCGTTGGGAATCTTTGTGAAGTCGCCGCGGCCCATCTCCTTTTGGCCAACGAAGTCGAACGGAGCGTGGTCAGTCGCCACGGTGCTGATCGTCCGGCTGCGGAGCGCGTCCCACAGGAAGGGCTGGTGCCGCACGGCGCGGATCGGCGGCGACATGACATACTTCGCGCCTTCGAAGTCCGGCCACCCATTTTCAGATGATCGTTGGGCGGCCGTGTCGTCGAGCACCAAGTAAGGGATCACCGTCTCGACCCAAACATTCACGCCACGCAGCCGCGCCTCGGTCGCCGCATGGACGGCGCCCTTGCAGCTGGTATGGACGCAGTAGACATGCGCGCCGGTCAGCTCGGCAAAGGTCATCAGGTGGCGGACCCCTTCGGTCTCGACCTGGACCGGGCGTGAGGGCTCGTGCCACTCGGGGCCCGTTTTGCCTTCGGCGAGGAACTGCGCCTGCAGCTGGGCGACGAGCGACTCGTTCTCGCAGTGCGCCGTGACGATGACGCCGAGCTCCTTCGCCAGTTTGAGCGTCTGGAAGAGCTCGTCGTCATCGACCCCCAGGGCGCCCTTGTAGGCAAGAAAAACCTTAAAGCTGGCCGTGCCGTCTTCGGCGATCTGCTTGAGGGCGGCGGGCGTGGTCTCGTCGAAACGAGTGACGCCCATGTGGAAGGCAAAGTCGCACGCCGAGAGCCCCTCCGCCTTCGACTTCCAGAACCGATATGCCTCAACGGGGTCCTCGTCACGCCCCGGGCAGACCATCTCGATCAGCGATGTGGTCCCGCCCACGAGCGCCGCCCGGCTGGCCGAGTCGTAGGTGTCTTTCGCATAGGTCCCCATGAAGGGGAGATAGATGTGAACGTGCGGGTCGATGAACCCCGGGAAGACGAACTTGCCCGTGGCGTCAATCACCTCGGCGCCATCCGGCGCGGTGAGCCCCTGCCCTACCGCCGTGATTGTCTCGCCCTCGCAGAGCACGTCGCCGACAAAGTCCTCGGTGGCGGTGACGACGCGGCCGTTCTTGATGAGCAGGGACATGGGGCGCTCAAGTTGGGGAGGCGATCGATGATTGGATTCCCCCTCCCCCTGTGGAGGAGGGGGATTCTCATTGTTACATCACGGCGTCGAGGGCGGTGAGGATGGCGTCGACGTTCTCATCGCGGGCGCCGTGGCCCATGATGCCGATCCGCCAGCAGACGCCGGCCAGCTTGCCGAGTCCGCCGCCGATCTCTAGGTGGTGCTCGTTGAGCAACTGCTTGCGAACGGCCGCCTCGTCGTCGACCCCGGCGGGGATCTTCACGAGGTTGAGCATCGGCAGCGAGTGGTCGGGGTCGGACGCGTACTCGAAGCCGCGCTCGATGAGACCCGCCTTGAGCTTCTCGTGGACCGCCTGGTGGCGGGCGAAGCGGTTCTCGAGTCCCTCTTCTAGCGCCAGACTCAGCGCCTCGTGCAGGGCGTAGTTCATATTGACCGGCGCGGTGTGGTGGTACGCGCGGCTGCCGCTCCAGTAGTTGCCCACCAGCGCGAGGTCGAGGTACCACGAGTTGCACGGTGTTTTGCGGTTGTTTGCCTTGTGCATGGCCCGCTCGGAGAGCGTCACGGGCGACAGGCCGGGAGGGCACGACAGGCACTTTTGGGTGCCGCTATAGGCGGCGTCGACACCCCAGCCGTCGATCTCCAGCGGCATGCCGCTGAACGACGTTACGCAGTCCATCACCAACAGACCGCCATGCTTGTGTGTCGCCTCGGCCAGCTTGTCGAACGGCTGACAGGCGCCGGTCGAGGTCTCGGCGTGGACGAAGCAGACGAGCTTCGGCTTGAGTTCTTCGATCTTGGCGAGGATCTCGTCGGTGTCGAAGACCTGGCCCCACTCGGCGTTCATGTTGTGGACGACGCCGCCGGCGCGCTTCGCCTTGTCGGTCAGACGACCGCCGAAGACGCCGTTGATGCCGATCAGGCACGTGTCGCCCGGCTCGACGAGGTTGTCCATCAACATCTCAGCGCCCGCCGAGCCGGTGCCGCTGCAGGCGAGCGTCATCTCGTTCTCGGTCTTAAAGACCTGCTGCATCATGGCGCGGACCTCGTTCATGATCCCCATGAAAGCGGGGTCCATGTGCCCGATGCAGGGCAGCGCCAGCGCCTCGAGGACCGAGGGGGCGACGGGCGACGGGCCGGGGCCGTGGAGCAGGCGGTGCGGAACGGTAAGCATCGGTTGATCTCTCGGTTCGATAGGTGGGACGCCGCCAACAACGCCGAGGCCCGCCCCGGTGAGGTTCTAGTGTGTCGGTTACGGCGCCGGTCGCTAGGGGACTTTTTGTACGCCGCCGCGCGACTTAGCTGCCGCGATAGGTGGTGTAACCATACGGGGAGAGCAGCACCGGCACATGGTAATGCGAGCCGCCATCGGTGAGGTGGAACGTGATCTCAATCCTCGGATAGAACGACTCGCGGTGCGTCCGGGCGAAATAGGCGGTCGTCTCGAAGGTGAGCCGGTAGACGCCCGGCGTCGCTTCGCCCGGGGGCAGCAGCGTCGTCACTCGGCCATCTTCGTTGGTGACGCCGTGGCCGACGGCCGTCGGCGCGTCGTGCTCGTCAAGCAGCGCGAGCGTGACGACGACCCCATCGGCGGGCTCGCCGAGGCTCGTATCGAGAACATGCGTTGTGATGGGGCTCAAGCTTTCCTCCTCGCTTCTTATGATTAACCACCAAGGAACGAAGGAACCAATGTAGAGTGTCCCCCAACTCGATCTTGGTTCTTTCGTTCCTTGGTGGTTCAAGACCTACTGGGGCTCTAGTTTAGCAAGCCGCAGGTGCGTGATCTTGCGTTGCTCTCCCGCCGCGATGGAAAACTCGGTCGCGTCATCATTGCCGAGGCGGCCTTCGAGGATCGCCAGCATCTCGGTGGCCGACTTGCCCGTCGCGCAGACGATGAACAGGTAGCCGAAACGCGCCGCGTACGCGTCGTTGCCATCGGCGAGCCGTTGGATAGTCGCCTCGTCGGCCGTGCTGACGCCCGCTTGCTCGCCGCCGGACCATTCCTTGTTGCCGGCGAACTTCATCCGCAGCGAATCGACATCGCCGATCTTGGGGTGGCTGGTGAACGCCTCCAGCCAGGCGTCACGCGGCATCGCGTCGAAGGCGGCGTCGGCGGCGGTGGCGAGGGCTCGCTCATCGGCGAACGGACGCGACGCCGCCATCTGGTCGCACCACCACGTGGCGCCGCAGCAGCGGCAGAACTGCTCGCGCGCTGCGTCTGGTGTTAGGCCGTTTAGCCAACGGGTTCGGTCCGTCATCGGAGGCGTCCTATGCCGGGGGCCGGGGTTTCGCCATGCAGGAAGACTTTTTTGATGACGCCACGCAGCGTCCGCCCCTCGTAGGGCGTCAGCTTGTGCCGGTGAAGCAAGTCGGCGCCGACGACCGTGAACCCCGCTTCGGGATCGAAGACCACCAGGTTCGCCGCCGCCCCGACAACGACGCCGGCGTCGAAGCCGACGAGCTGGGCGGGGCGATGGCTCAGCCAGTTGGCGACGTCCAGTAGCGAGTGCCTACGCCGCGACGCCTCGGTCCAGACCGCCGGCAACGCCAGCTGCAGGGAACTGACGCCCCCCCAAGCCAAGTCGAATCGCCCTTCGTGGAGCTGCTTCATCTCCGGCGGACAGGGCGAGTGGTCGGTCGCGATGAAGTCGATCGTTCCGTCGGCGAGCCCTTCCCACAGACCTTCGCGGTTGGCGCGGTCGCGGATCGGCGGCGCGCACTTGAACTCGGTCGCGCCGTCGGCGATTTCCTCGGCGGCGAAGGTGAGGTAGTGCGGGCAGGTTTCGACCGTCAACGGCAGCCCTTCGGCTTTGGCGTCGCGTAGCGTCGGCAGGCTCCCGGCGTCGGCGAGGTGGACGATGTGCGTCGGGCAGCCGGTTTCGCGACAGAGGTCGAGCAGCAGGGCGATCGCGTCGCGCTCAAAGCTGGCTGGCCGTGTCGCGACATAGTCGGCGTAGCAACGCGGGTCCGGCATCGGCGGCGTATCGTGGGCGATCTCGGCGTGGGCGAGCAACGGCACGCCGCGCTCGGCCAGCAGGGGCATGACGGCCCGCAGTTCGCGCTCGGTAGCCGCCGGGAAGTCGTCGATGCCGCTGTGGCAGAGGAACGCCTTCACGCCGCGGACGCCGGCGTCGAGCAGGCCGGCGATCTCGGCCTCGGCGCCGGGGACGAGCCCCGCATGGAACGCCACGTCCACCGAGAGATTGCTCTTCGCCGCATGTCGTTTGGCCGCTAACGCCGCGACCGACGTGGTTACCGGTGAGCTGTTGAGCGGCATATCGACCAGCGTCGTGACGCCCCCCGCCGCAGCCGCCGCCGTGCCGGTCGCGAACCCTTCCCAGTCGGTGCGGCCTGGCTCGTTCAGATGGACGTGCGGGTCAACCAGCCCGGGCGCCAGGGCCCAATCGCCAAGGTCGTCCCCCTGCTCACTGTCGTACGGGCCGATCTCGACAATCACCCCCTCCGAGACCCGCACCGACGCCGCAACGACGCCCGTGGGCGTGACGACGCGTCGGCTGCGGAGCGTAAACGATCGGGCGTCCAATTGACTCACGGCGGATGGCGTCGGCGACGGGCTGGGGTATCTTGACGGCAGACTAGCGTATCACGACCGGAGACCGCCGCCATGTCCGTCCGCCTCGCCCACAACTGCTACGGCAAGCACCGCGTCCGCGTCAGCAAGGTGCGGCGGCCCCGCCAGGCGCCTTCGAACCAGGAGCGGCACGAGTTTGTCGAGGCAGCGGTCGATGTCGAGCTCGAGGGCGATTTCGACGCCGCGTTCACCGAGGGGGACAACCGCCTCGTGGTCGCCACCGACACCTGCAAGAACACCGTCTACGCGTTGGCCAAGGACCACGACCTCGAAACGATCGAGTCGTTTGGCCTCGCGGTGGCGGAGCATTTTCTCGAGCGTTACACGCACGTCACGCTCTGCCGCGTCTCGCTGACGCAGACCGTCTGGGACCGGCTGGGCGATTCGCCGCACGGCTTCGTCGCCCGCGACCGGGCGACCCCGACCGCCGTGGTGACGCTCGAGCGCGACGCCGAGCCCGAGGTGATCGCCGGCGTCGCCAAGTTGTTGATCGCCAAGACGACCGAGAGCGGCTTCACCGACTTCCACCGCGACGAGTTCCGCACGCTCGCCGACACCGACGACCGGATCCTCGCCACCGAGCTGACAGCGACATGGGTCTACCGCGGCGCCGGGGCCGGCTCAGGGGGCGACTTTATCGGCAACCGCCGGGCCGTGACCAGCGCCCTGCTCACAACCTTCGTCGATCACTACAGCCGTAGTGTGCAAGAGACGCTCTACCGCATGGCGGAAGCGGCGCTCGACGCCTGCCCCGAGGCCGACGAGATCACGCTGGCGATGCCGAACAAGCACCACCTGTTGGCGAAGGTCGTGCCGGAGGGGACGCCAAACGACAACGAGGTCTTCGTCGTCACCGACGAACCGTTCGGTTACATCACGGCCACGGTGAAACGATAAGCCGTAATCCCCCTCCCTCTCAGAGGGAGAGGTTTGGGGAGGGTGGAGATGTTAACCGCCCAGACGTTTTTGATTAGTGAACGCTTTTCGCGTTATACTGCCGTCGATGGAGTGTTTTTTCCGCCGGATGCGTTTCCTTCGTCTTATGGTGGCGGCCACCGCTTGCCTCCAACGCCGATGTCGAAATAGGACGGGATAAGATCGCAGGCGATTTCCGGATCGTCCACCTTGAATACTCTCCCGGCGCGGATCGCCTCGCTATGTCGTCCGATGAAAGCGATCCAACGGGCCTTCAACCCGGCCCGTTCGTCACTGGTCGGCTGTGGTCCATTGCCATTGCCCCCACTCCCCTGATGTTCGATTAACGAGACAAGTTGATTCATCGTACGGAAGTTATTCTCAAAATCCGGACGGTCGAGCCGTTCAGCCCAGGCGAGCAGCACTTGATCGCGCGTTACGCCCACGTCGGTCGCGGCATCGCTAGCGCTAGGGACAACCCATTGGTCATCCGACTTACGCACCAGTTCTAGAAGTGTCGGGCCGAACGACGCGTCCCCAGTTTTGCCCACGGTGTTTACGGCGGCGTATTGCACACCGACGTCGCGAGCAAAGAGCCGGTGGCGCAGGGGCTCGATCGCCCACTCGGGACAGGGTGTCGACAGGTTTTCGATCGCTAAACGTTGTACGTAGGCGATTGGGTGCTCCATCCATCGCCGCGCATAGGCGTCAAACTCCGGCGACAGGGCAGGACCGTGCTCCTTGTCTTCCTTATCGCTTTGTCCCTTGATGTGCACGCTGTTTCTTAGGGCTTCCAGATAGACCGCAATCTCACCCGGCGATAGAGGCTTCTGCGGCGCTTTCCCGCCACGTGAGAGAATCCCCGCGGCGGCCCATTGCAGATTTGGAATGATCCCGTGAATCAGCGGCGTTTCCACCGTCACTTCCTGTGAACGCCGTAGCATGCGATCAAGGGCCTTGACTACCGTTGGCATATCCTCCGGCTGGGCCACCGATTCAGCCAGATCTGCCGCTGCCTCCATTCGGTTGTCGCGCATTCCGTTGCGGGGCGTTGCATCCAAGGCCTTGCGCGCATAAACCATAATCGGCTCGGCAAATTCGTCTCGCCAGGTTTGATTGGCCATTTCGAGTTGGCGTTGGCGCTGGCCTTCACTCCACCCCTGTTGCCTCGCCGGCGGATCAGTCAGCGACGGATGCGGTAGTCGTCGACCCAGTGCGGAGACGGCTGCATCAACGACTTTCTCATCGTTATCGGCGAGGCAGGCCACAATCGCGCGCGTCGCTTCGACCGTGGGGATCAACGCCACGCCTCCGAAGGCGCGCATGTCACCCTTGTCAATCAGCCGCTGCAGGAGGGGCAAAAATACGGGATATCGCAGGCAGGTGAAATCGACATAGGGTGTTTGTTTTTCCCCCATTGAGCCAGCCTGGTCTGGCAACCGCAACATGGTTTCGACAATCTGCTCAGCTTCGTCCGGGCCGGGCATCACCAGCTCGATTTCCGCGCTCGCCCATCGGGTATCATCGTTAGGGATCTTGCCGTATCCGCGGTCACCTCCGCCCCAGCCCAGATCGTGGGCCACTCGGATTGTGTACTTGCCCGGCTTGTCGAACAGGCAATACCGCATCACTGGCACTGATGAATAGAAGATTCCGCCCGGCTTGATCGATTCCCTGCCGCAAAAGCCACCGAGATTCCGTGGATCGGGTGTCGGATCCTTCACCATCTGACCCGCCTCGTCGGTGGCGATCACACGAACGCGCGTTAGCCGAGGTGAGCCCCGATAGTCACCTCCCCAGTCCACCACGATCGGCTCATTGCCTGAATTCTTCACCTCGTAGTGCAGTAATATGTTTTCTCCGAGATAGAAAGTCGGCTGGTCGGCCGCGAGGTGAATCTCCGCCCCCGCCGGCACTCCTTTTGGGATCGATGTACTGTAGTCCGCCACTGGCTCGGCCCAGACGTATGCAGCCCCACCAAGTGCGGCAACGATTACCGAGGCGATGCGATGTGAAATGGGCATTCGTAGGATTCGTCAGAAGTGTTGCCACTTGAGTACACAATAACTACAGATCGGAATTTTAGCCCCTCACGTCAAGTTTGTGAAACCTCGAACCGTCGACCAGTGACGGACCGCCGGAAGCATTCTGCCATCTTACCATAGGTGCAAGGGAGTGACACTCGTGGGACAGAACCGGAAGTCCAGAAAGTGCGTCCGCTTCATCGTTCTACGCTAGTTTGAGAGTCCCTGAAACGCCTCATTCAGGACTATCTAGAGCCAGCTGTTTGCCAAGTGATTGACGGCTCGAGACATGCGCCAATATCCGATCCCGGAAATCTAAAGACGCGCCGGCTGAACACTCAGCAGACAAGTCCGATTCGGGAACCAGCGTTGACGCGCTAAAGTGCACGCCTGCGGAAGGAAACCGTTGGCGTAAGCCGCCGTGCTCGCCCGCCCCGTGAGGATTGGGATGGGTTAGCGAGCCAGCTCCGCCAGGGTGAGCGCCAGCGTTTGCACGCCGGCCGCGAGGGCCTCGGGTGATGAGTACTCGTCGGGGCGGTGCGAGACGCCGCCGCGGCACGGGATAAAAATCATCCCCATCGGCGCCACGCGGGCCATGAAGAGCGAGTCGTGGTAGGCGCGGCTGATCATCTTCTGATGCGCCTGCCCCAGGGACGTGGCCGACTGGACCACCGCGTCGACAATCCGCGGGTCGGACGTCGCCGGCGGGTCGGCGTTCAGCGTGCGGTGCTCGAGTTGGACTTCGCGTCGCGTCGCGATCTGCTCCGTCTCCACCTCAATCTGCTTCAGAACGGCGTCGCGGTTGGCGCCGTCAATGTCGCGGAGGTCGAGGGAGAACGTTACCTTGCTCGGGATCGAGTTCACCGCACCAGGGTGGACCTCCAGCTTGCCGACGGTCGCGACGAGGTCGGGGCTGCGGCTGGCGCGGGCGATGGAGTCGATCGCAGCGATCATCTCCGCGGCGGCGACCAAGGCGTCGCGGCGTCGCGGCATCAACACGGCGCCGGCGTGCCCCCCTTCGCCTGTGACGGTGAAATTGGCTTGAGCCGGGGCCGCGATCGCCGTGACGGCGCCGATCGCCAAGTCGCCCGCTTCGAGCTCGGGGCCTTGCTCGATGTGGAGCTCAACGAAGGCGTCGTAGTAGTCGCCCGGTAAGCGGACCTCCGACAACTCTCCCGTGAATCCGGCGCGCCGGCGCACCGTGTCGTAGTCGTCGTCCGCCTCGTCGGTGAGTTTGGCGAGGTCGGCGGGCGACATGGCGCCACTCATCAGGCGACTGCCGGTGCAGCCGACGCCGAAGCGGGTCGGCTCTTCGCTGGTGAACATCACCACCTCGATCGACCGCCGGGGCTGGTAACCGGAGGCTTGCAAAGCACGAATCGCCTCGAGCCCGCTGAGGACGCCGACCGTGCCGTCGTACATGCCGGCGTGCGGGATGGCGTCGCAGTGCGAGCCGGTCCCGACCGCCGAAGCCTTGGGGTCGCTCCCGTGCCAGCGAGCAAAGGTGTTGCCGATCGGATCGACGCGGACCGTCAGCCCCGCCGCTTCGTAGAGGGAACGGAGGTAGTCCCGCGCCCGCAGGTCGGTCTCGGTAAAGACGACCCGGGTCACCGCCGGCGGCGGCTCGGGGCAGTCGCTGATCGCCGCGAGCGCTTGCAGCTCACCGACGAGGCGTTCGACGTCAACTTGCGGCGCGTCGTTTATCAACTAACTTTCAATTTGGAGTGAGAACCACGAAGGAACGAAGGACACAAAGGGAAAGTTCTTCACGGTCTAGCGTGCGTAACGGTTGCGTACAACGATCAGAACAGCACGTTTCTAGCTTCTCGTTCTTTGTGTCCTTCGTGCCTTCGTGGTTGAGAATCTTTTTCTAAACGGAAAGATCGAGCGGATCGCGGTGGATGTCTTTGTAGTAGATGTAGGAGGCGGGCGACTTGCCCATCGCCACGAACCACTGCGGGCAGTACGACGCCATCCAGATCGTGTCCCCTTCTTGGACCGGGTACCACTTTTCGCCGAGCCGATAGACCCCCTGCCCCGACCGCATGTAGAGCCCGTGCTCCATGACGTGCGTCTCGACGAACGGCAACGCCGCGCCGGATTGGTAGGTGAAGACGTTCACCGCCATGTCGAAGGCGGGCTCGATCGGCAGCAGCGTCGCGAGCATCGCGTCAGAGTCGCCGAGGAAGGGTTCCGTCGGGGCGTCGGCCAGGGAGCCGGTCCGCCGGGCGGGGGGATCGAGTCCTTCGACGGGCTCGTAGGGTTTATCGAACACCAGCAGGCGCGCGCCGTCGGGCGCCGAGAGCGTGTGCTCGTCCCCCGGCGGGAAGTAGACGAAGTCGTCGGCAGCGAGCGTGTCGCCCTCCAGCTCGGCGGTCCCGGCGAGCACGTAAACCAGCCGCTGGACATCTTCGGCCGGCCCGTGGCAGACGCAGCCGTCGCCCCCTTCGACCAGGTACTGGCAGAAGCGGGGCCCGCCGGCGCCGCCGCGCATCGCGGGGCTGATCAGCACGACGCCGCGCGCCGTCCCCCAGCCGGGCGGCAGCCCCGGCACATGGCCGTCGGCGGCGATCAGGGCGTGGTTCCATTCGACCCGCGTGCGGGTCTCTCCGAAGGGGCCGCTCATCGGGCGCTGCTCACAGGGGCGGAGTCGCTCGCAACCCGTCCCGCCACGCGGCGGACGAATTGGGTGAGCACTTCAATGGCGACGCCGACGTCGTCGCGATCGACGCGCTCGTCGGGGTGGTGGCTGACGCCCCCGGGATGCCGGACAAAGAGCATCGCCACCGGGAACCGCTGCGCCATGATCACGGCGTCGTGCCCGGCGCCGCTGGGGAGGCGGATCGGCTCGTGACCGGCGTCGGCAACGGCCTCGGTCAGGCTCCGCGTCAACGACTCGTCGACGACCACCGCGCCTTGAGCGGTCTTTTCAACGATTTCAAAGCGGCACCGCTCCGCCTCGGCGATCCGCCGGCCGGAGGTGATGATTTGGTCGACGGCGCGCTCGCGCACCGCGTCGTTGGCGTGACGCACGTCGAGCGATAGATCGACGCGTTCGGCGATGACGTTCGGAGCCCCCGGCGTGACGGCGAGTTGTCCCACCGTGGCGCGCAGGCCTTCGGTCGAGACGGTGGCATTCCGCACTCCGGTAACGAAGGCGGCCGCGGCGACCAACGCATCGCGTCGGCCGGCCATCGGCGTCGTGCCGGCGTGGCCCGCCTCGCCGACAAACCGCAGCCGTAAGCGGCTCTGCCCCACGATGCCCGAGACAATCCCGACCGGCACATCGGCCCGTTCGAGGACCGGCCCTTGCTCGAGGTGCGGTTCGACGTAGCCGATCACCTCGTCGCTAGCGTACGCGGCCGCGGCGATCTTGGCGGGGTCGAGACCAAAGACACTGATCGCCTCGCGGAGCGGGACGCCCGTCTCGTCGCAGCGATCGAGCCACTCGGGTTGGAACACCCCGGCGACCGCGGCGCTGCCGAGGTACGGCTTGCTGTAGCGCACCCCTTCTTCCTCGCTGAATCCGACCACGTCGAGGTGGAACGGAAGTTCGCCGTCTCCGAGCGACTCGGCGACGGCGAGCCCAATCAAGACGCCGAGCACGCCGTCGTAGCGTCCGCCGCCGGGGACGGTGTCGAGATGCGAGCCGATCAGCAAGGTTTGGCTGGCGCCGGGCGACTCGCGGCGGCCAACGAGGTTGCCGGCGTCATCGACGCGCGTCGCGAGGCCCGCGGCTTCCATCCACCCCCGTAGGTGGGCGTGCACGTCGCACATCGGGGTGGTCAAGAACCGCCGGGTCAGGCAGTCGGGCGTTTCGGAACAGGCCGCCAGTTCATCGCACCGCGTCATCACCAAGTCGGCGAGCCGGGGCGGCGAATTGGTTGCGGTGACGGGCACGGCGTAGCTGGGGGACGGGAGGAAGGAATTGACCCTTGCCGGGGTGGGGCCTATCGTGCGGCAAGGCGGTGGATTCCTTACTCTACACAGCGGCGCTCTGATTGCAGAGTGCAACCGCCATGCGTAATAGCCTCGTTTTCTACGTCAACGGCGACCGGCACGAAGTGCGGGGCGAGGCGGCGGGGCGGACCCTCAGCGATTATCTCCGCGGCGGCTGCGGCTCGCCAACGGCCGAGCGGCTCGTCGGCACGAAGATTGCCTGCGCCGAGGGGGACTGCGGGGCCTGTACGGTCCTGGTAGGCAAGACCGCCCCGTCGGGCGATCGGCTCGACTACCAGACGATCGACGCCTGTATCGCGTTCATTTATCAGCTCGATCGCCGCCACGTCGTGACGGTTGAAGGGCTCCAGGAGGACTCTCGGCTAGCCCCCGCTCAGCAGGCGATGGTCGACTGCCACGGCAGCCAATGCGGTTTTTGCACGCCCGGCTTCGTCATGGCGCTGCAGGGGCTCGTTGAGGAGTCCGACGACAGGGGCCCTCTCGCCGACGAAACGCTGCGGCTCGGCCTCTCGGGCAACCTGTGCCGCTGCACGGGCTACTCGCAGATCCTCGACGCCGGTAAGCGGCTCGACCCGGCGCGGGTCGATTCGGTGGCGAAGCAGTACGACCCCGCCCCGATGCTGGCCGACTTTGCGGCGCTCGGCGACGGTCCGGTCCGCGTCAATCCGCGCGACACGCACCAGCTGAACGGCCACGCCACGGCGGCGCCGCCGGTCGAGGTCTTCCTTCCCTCGACGTTGCCAGAGCTGGTCGAATTCCGAGCCGACAACCCGGACGCCAAGCTCGTCAGCGGCGCGACCGACGTCGGCGTGCAGTTCAATCATGGCAAGCTCGCCCCGGTGGCCGTGATCAGCACGACGGGCGTCGCCGAGTTACAGCACCTTGAGGTTGTCGATGAAGAGCTCGTCATTGGCGCCGCTGTCCCTTGGTCACGCGTCGAGGCGTTCGCCAAGCACGAACTCCCCGCGTACCACGCCATCCTCACCCGCTTCGGCAGCCCCCAGGTGCGGCACGCCGGCACGCTAGTCGGTAACTTGGCGAACGCCTCGCCGATCGCCGACTCGATCCCGTTCCATTACGTCGCCGGCTCGACGCTCGAATTGGCCAGCGTCGGCGGTCGTCGCGACGTGCCGATCGAGGATTTTTATCTGGGCTACAAACAGCTTGACCTCAGGCCCGACGAAGTGATTATTGCCGTGCGGACGCCGCTGCCGGCAGAGAACGTCCAGCTACGGCTCTACAAAGTCTCGAAGCGCCGCGACATGGACATCAGCACCGTGACAACCGCCTTCTGGCTTGAGCTCGAAGGCGACCTCTGCGCCGGCGCCCGCCTCGCCGCGGGCGGTGTCGGTCCGACGGTGGTCCGCCTGCCGCGCGCCGAGGAGGCGCTCATCGGCCGGCCGTTGACGCTCGAAGCGATGCGCGTCGCTGGGCGGATCGCGCGCGAAGAGATCACGCCAATCTCCGACGTCCGTGGCGGCGCCGACTACCGATTACAGCTGGTCGAGAACCTCTTCGCCAAATGCTGGCACGAGGTGAGAGGCAATGGAATTTTGACAGGATCGTCGGGATGAACAGGATAATCTGCCGTTCCGGACATAGCCCTCGGCTAACCCTTTCATAGCGCGCGCAACGGAGCGAAGCCCGTTCACCACCATCCCGTCGATCCTGTAAATCCTGTCTAAAATCGAATGGCTTCCGTCGGCCAATCTCTCCCGCACGACTCCGCCACGGGCCACGTCACCGGCGCCGCGCGCTACATCGACGACCTCCCGCGGCTCGACCGCGAGCTGTATGTCGACTTTGCCGGCTCGCCGGTCGCAGCGGGGCGGATCCGCTCGATCGATCTCACCGCGGCGCGGGCGGTTCCCGGCGTTGTCTGTCTTCTGACCTACGACCATCTCGGCGGGCCGAACCACTTCGGCCCCATCATTCCCGACGAGGCGTTCCTCGCCGAGGAAGAGGTCGTCTACGTCGGCCAGCCTATCGTTGTGATCGCCGCCGAGACGCCCGCCGCCGCACTGCGGGCCCGCCAGCTGATCGTGGTCGACATTGAAGAGCGCAAACCGGTCCTCTCGATCGACGACGCGCTCGCGGCCAAGTCGTTTATCGGGCCCGAGCGCCGGATGATGACCCCCGGCGCCGAGAGCGACGCCGACTTCGAGGCCGCATTCCGATCGGCGCCCCACACGCTCGCGGGCCGTTTCGTCTCGGGGGGGCAGGAGCAGTTCTACTTCGAGACCCAGGCCGCCCTTTCGATCCCGGGCGAGGGGGGCGACGTCCGTGTCATTTCCTCGACCCAGAACACCACCGAAACGCAGGCCGTCGTCGCCGAGGCGCTCGGCCTCGGCATGCACCAGGTCGTCTGCGAATGCCAACGCATGGGGGGCGGCTTCGGCGGCAAGGAGACCCAGTCGGCGATCCCCGCTGTCATGACGGCTCTCGTTGTGAAGCAGACCGGCCGTCCGGCACGGCTCGTGCTGCGTCGCGGCGACGACATGCGGATCACCGGCAAGCGGCATCCCTACCAGACCGATTACCGCGTCGCGTTCGCCGCCGATGGCCGGCTGATCGCCGCCCAGATGGCGTACTACTCCAACGGCGGCGCCTTCGCCGATCTCTCGACGTCGGTCATGGAACGCACGATGCTCCACGCCGACAACGCCTACCACGTGCCAATGCTCCGCGTCACGGGGCAGGTCTGCCGCACCAACTTACCGCCCAACACGGCGTTCCGTGGCTTTGGCGGACCGCAAGGCGTCGCGGTGATCGAGAGCCTGCTGGAGGACATCGCCCAGGTCGTCGGGCGTGACCCGTTCGACGTCCGGCGGCTCAACCTCTACCGCGACGGCGACCCGGCACGCAGCGTCACGCACTACGGCCAGATCGTCCGCGATCATGTCCTCGACGAGACTTTCGATCGCCTCGCCGCGTCGTCCAACTACCGCCACCGCGTCAACGCGGTCACCGAGTTCAACACCACGAGCATAACGCACGTGAGAGGGATCGCCCTCACGGCGATCAAGTTCGGCATCTCGTTCACCACCAAGTTCCTGAACCAGGCGAACGCCCTGGTGAACGTCTACACCGACGGCACGGTGCAGGTCTCTACCGGCGGCACGGAGATGGGCCAGGGGCTCTACACGAAGATCCAGCAGCTGGTCGCCGACGAGTTTGGCCTGCCGCCGTCGCGGGTGCGGATGATGGCGACCTCGACCGAGAAGAGCAACAACACGTCGCCGACCGCCGCCAGCGCCGGGACCGACCTCAACGGCGCCGCCGCCCTCGTGGCGTGTGGGCAGATTATCGAGCGGATGCGTGACTACGCGGCCGGTCTCTTCGCCAGCACCGAGCGCGGCCTCGTCGCGGCGCCCGAGCATGTCGTCATCGACGACGGCGCCGTCTGGGACGACCGCGACCCGTCGCATCGGATCGAGTTCGGCGAGTTCTGCGCGATGGCCCGTCGCGAGCGCGTCGACCTCGGGGCCCGCGGTTTCTACGCCACGCCGGGCGTCGACTACAACCGTGAGACCGGCTGCGGAAACCCATTCTTCTACTACACGACCGGCGCCGCGATCGCCGAGGTGACGATCGACCGCTTCACGGGCGAGCTCACCTTCGACCGGGCCGACGTGCTGATGGACATCGGCCGTTCGATCAACCCGGGCGTCGACCGCGGCCAGGTGATCGGCGGCTTTATCCAGGGGGTCGGCTGGGTCACCAACGAAGAGCTGCGTTACAACGACGCCGGCCACCTACTCAGCACCGGCCCCACCACCTACAAGATCCCGAACGTCACCGACCTGCCACGGGTGCTGAACGTCGACTTCATCGACAACCCGAAGCACCAAAAAAACGTCCGCCAAAGCAAAGCGGTCGGCGAACCACCGCTGATGCTCGGCATTTGCGCTTGGATGGCGGCGAAGAACGCGCTGCAGTCGCTCGCCGGTGACAAGCGGGTGGAGCTTGCGATCCCCGCGACGGGGGAAGAGCTGCTGACGCGGATGACGGCGCTCGTAGGTCAGGCTGTGCCTGACGCGGTGGGCACGAGTCAAATCTCAGGACGGCGATAACTCATGGGCCGGTTCGCATCAATCGTGGGAATGTGGGTCGATGCGGGCGACGATGTGACAGCTATCCGCGAAGCAGCTCGCTGGGGGGAGATCGAGATTCTCCAGGACCTTTTGGACCGTGGCGTTCCCGTCGATTCGTGCGGCGAAGACGGCGTAACCCCTCTCATACTGGCGGCATCTGGAGGTAATTCTCGGATCGTTAAAATGCTTCTTGAACGCGGCGCCGACGTCCATGTGATCACTCACCGCGATCGCGCTACTCCCCTCCATGCTTTACTTGGATGGCCTCATCAAGAACGCGTTTATCTAGCAATCGCCCGCGTTCTGATCGCGGCAGGTGTAGACGTATCTGCTCGTGAGAACGATGGGATGACCGCTCTCGACTGGGCGAAAGAAAGGAGATGCCTTCAGTTAATCAACCTCTTGGAGTCCGCGTTGACCAAAGACTAGCTGCTTAGTGACCCGACGGGTGCCGGACCTTCCACGGGTGGCCCCATGACAAATATCGACCAGACATTTGAGTATGTAGGCCGTAACAAGCGTCAGCGCAGGTACGGCATGGCGTACCGTAACGCGCCGCGCGCCGGACCTTCGCTTTGCTCGTTCCGGCCTACGGTTGGGGGTACGCCGGGTGAACCTATGAGAGGAGGCCGCGCCGAGTAGGCGGTTCTTCGGATTGGTGGTAAACGAGGGTTGTCACCCTCCCCGTTTCCCCCGCAGGAGACCGTCATGAATTACGTCGGCGTGGACCTCCACAAGAAGTCGATCAGTGTTTGTGTCGTGAGTCAATCGCGCGAGGTGCTCCAGTCGCGGCGGTTCTGGTGCGTCGAGCCCGATCGAATCGAGGCCTTCTTCGGCGAATTGGGGCCCCACGAGGTCGTCGTCGAGGCGACCGTCGGCTACGAGTGGTTCTTGCGGCTGGTCGAGCCCCACGCCCAGCGGGCCGTGCTCGCCCACCCGGGCAAGCTCCGCGTGATCGCCCAGAGCACGCGCAAGAGCGACAAGCTCGACGCGCGGGTGCTCGCCGAGTTCCTCGCCCTGGGGATGATCCCCGAGGCGCACCGCCCGACGCCACGCGTCCGTGACCATCGGTCGCTAGTCCGTCATCGGCAGTTCGTCCAGCAGCGGATCACGGCGACCAAGTCGAAGATTCGCCGTGTGCTGTGGGATTACAACGCCGACCGCGCGGACCTGTTCACGCGACTCGGCCGTGAGTTCCTCGACGAGTTCGAGCTGTCCCCCGCCGATCGCTTCCGCATCGACCAGCTGCGAGAGCAGCTGGAGTTCCTCCAAGCAAGGCTCAAGGACGCGAACGAACAACTCCGCTCGTTCGCCCAGGAGGGGGCTGACTGGGAGCGACGCGCCCGCGAGTTGCTCCGCACAATCCCCGGCGTCGGAGAGGTGACCAGCGAGGTGGTGCTGGCCGAACTGGGCGATGCGTCTCGCTTCGGCTCGACCAAGAAGGCCGTCGCCTACGCGGGCCTGGCGCCGGGCTACCGAGAGAGCGCGGGCAAACGCAAAGAGCTCTCGATCGAGAAGAAGGGGTCGCGCCTGCTGCGGTGGGTGCTGGTCGAGTCGGCGTGGCAGGTGGTGCGTTACGACGCCCATTGGCGGAGCCGCTTCGAGCAGCTGGCGAAGCGGACGGGCAAGAAGAAGGCGATCACCGCGATCGCTCGCCGTCTCCTAACGGTGATGGTGGCGATCCTCCACAGCGGCGAGCCTTACCAAACCAACCCAGCAGTCTGACGGCGTTACCAAGCGACCGGCGACGGACGCAGGCGACGACACGGGACGACCCCGCAGCATGGCATGGCGACGCACTCCGGCGCGATCGCCGACCGGGTGAATGGCGGCGTCCCTCGAATACCGTTCCTGGAGGCGTTCCACCGAGGGCGACCTCCGAATAGATGCCTGAGCGCACCTCGTCCGCCATCGATCCGAAGAACAACCCAAAAATGGGTTGACGGCTAACTTTCCATAGATGCCACTGCTGGCTTGCCCAGCAGTGTGAAGCGGGTACTCGGCATCCCTGCTCGGCCAGCCAGCGGAGGAGCCTAGTTGCCACCTGATAAGAACCGGCTGATAGGGTGTTATTCCGTATCGCTTAACCGCATCTTACGAATGACTCCACTCGAGGCCTCAATACTCAAGGTCCCCAATAATACAGCTCTCGTTTTCCAGCAGGGCCCGCTTGAGCGTGGGATAGATCCGGCAGCCGGTAATGACGATCGCTAGTTCGGCAAGGCCTTCGTCGCCGTAGGCGGCGCGCAGCCTTTCCGCCCGGTCCGGGTCGAGCTGCTCGGCGCCAACCACCGCTCGCGCGTGGTCGCGCACGCCGCGCAGTTCTTTCGGCAACTCGTCGGGGTTCTTGAGCAGGGTTTCGAGCAGGGATCGTTCGACGCCCGCCTCGATCGCCATCCGCAAATTGACTTGGGTGCACGGCCCGCAGTCCTCGACCTGCATCGTCGCCACCCTGGCGACATAGTGGGCGTCCAACGGCAACGCCTTGCGATAGATCGACATCGACTGGCCGCCATCGAAGGCCCGGTACGCGCCCGGAGAAGCTTTGAGGAGCTTCTCGAGGTAGCCGGCGTCGTAGTCGTAGGCCGTGCGGAAGTCACGAAGCCCCGCAAGGATGGCGTCGTCTGTCGGAAGGCCTTCGGAAGATTCGGCCGGCGTGGGAGGAGTGGGCGCCGCCAGGGCGAACATCGCTACCGAAGCAATCAGGAGAAGGCAGAGAAATCGCATGACAGGTTTCGAGAGACTGAGGCGAAGAAGTGGTTCTCTTAGGAGACCATCTCGAACGACAAAGGTTCTGTCTAGCCGACGCCTCCATCGCCACCCGTTGTTTCAAGAACCCACGGTATTCAAGAAGAACGCCGTGGCCGGGACAAGCGGCAGCGCAGGCCCGGCAAATCATTTCTCGCCTAGCGAGAGCGTCCCCGCCAGCTGTTGGGCAGGACCGTGGCGAGGGCGAGCAGCGTCACACCGGCTGCTGTCGGCTCGGGGACGGCTGCCGCCTGTTCTGCGAGGGTGTTGCCGTAAGCGAACTGCCAGACCGTGTAGTCGCCGGCGTCGATCTTGCGGTCGGGGTTGCCGTCGGCGGCGAGGTTGGTGGTGCTCCCCTCGGTGTCACGCCAGACGGTGTAGTCGGCCGCATCGGCGACGCCGTCGCCGTTGTAGTCGCCCGGCAGGTCGGGCGTTGTCTCTTGCAGGTCGCCGAGCCACTCGCCCAGGTAACGCAGGTGGGCGAGGTGGTCGTCGCCGGTCATGCCGCGGGCGCCCCAGAGGGTGAAGCCGCCGAGTTCGGCGGTGCGGTAGAAGTCGAGCGTGCCGAGACCGGATTGGTTGATCGGTTGGGCGGTTAGGCCGAGGTGCGCGAGCAGCTCGTCGCCGGTCTCGGCGGTGCTCTCGTAGGTGTAAATCGGGATCTCGGAGTGCGTGAAGATGAACCGCTTGAGTCCGGCGGCGGCCGCGTCGGCGAACGCCTTGTAGCCGGTCATCTGCGAGTCGAGGGCGGTGCCGTCCGACGCGGTGGTCGCGTAGAGGGAGTCGGCCGCCAGCAGGCTGTCGATCTCGTTGCGGTAAGCGGGCGCCTTCAGGATTTCACGCACGGCGCCGTACCCAGCGCTGAACGACGAGACCGACAGGTGACCGAGCGTGGTCGAAGCGCCGAAACCGGGCCGGCTGGCGAGCCGCGACCGGGCGTCGTTCAGAAGCGTCTGGAACAGGCTCGTATTGCTAAAGGGGTTGCTGTAGGCGCTCGAGAGCCCGCTGTAGTTGACGGTGACGATCACCGCGTCGAGGTCGGCGTAAGCGGCGTTGTTCCAGACAGTCTGCGAGTCGCCGTGGAAATGGACCAGCAGGTTGACCTTGCCATCCGCCGCCGGCGTGTAACCGCTGGGGATGAACATCCGCCACGCCGACTGGCTCATCGCCACCTGCGTGCCGGCAGCGGTGGGGAGCTGCGCGTCGGCCGCCCCGGCGAGTTGGACCAGCCACACCAAAGCCAGGCAGAGGGCTAGGCGTCGCCTAGTTCGCCGGGAAGATCGAATCGTCATGTCGTCCATTTTGGTTGGCCGACGCCAGTTTGTCACCATAACCGGCGGGTGGTGGCTGCGCAGGCGACTCGCGTAATCGAGTGCCTTCTCGTGGTCGGCTGACTCGGCGGCGCGTGCCGGACCTTCGCTTGGCTCGTTCCGGCCTACTGATTGCTATCGTCGTTGACTAATCTGGGGGCATGGCCGCCGCTGATCGACTCCGCCGCTCTGCCGAACTTGCCGACGCGGCGACTCCGTTTGTTGTCGTCACGCTGATCGAGGCGACCGGCTCCACGCCGGCGGATGCGGGCGCCAAGATGCTCGTCACCGCCGAGGGGCTCGATGTCGGCACGGTTGGCGGCGGCCGGATCGAGGCGAAGGCGATTTCTGAAGCGCAGTCTTTGCTTGCTGAAAGCGGCGCGTGTCGGCTTGTCGACTGGAGCCTCAAGGCCGACGTCGGCATGACGTGCGGCGGGCGCGTGAAGCTGTTCTTTGAGCCGGTCGGCGTCGCGACCTGGCCGATCGTTGTGTTCGGCGCCGGGCATGTGACCCAGGCCCTCGCGGCGCTGCTGGTCCGGCTCCCTTGCCAGCTGACCTGCATCGACCCGCGGACCGAATGGCTGGCGCGGCTCCCGAAAGGGGTCCGCGCGGTAGAAACGCCCGACCCATCTGCGGAGGTCGATCGGCTGCCGGACGGGGCGTTTGTCCTCTGCATGACGCAGGGGCACAAGTCGGACCTGCCGGTGTTGGTGCGGGTGTTCCAGAGCGGGCGGGATTTCCCTTACGTCGGCGTGATCGGCAGCAAGGCGAAGGGGGCCGTCTTGCGCAAAGAAATTGCCGAGGCGGGCGTGCCGGCCGAGCGGGCCGTGTTCCACTGCCCGGTGGGGCTGCCGATCGGCTCGAACCACCCGGCCGAGATCGCGGTCAGCATCGCCGCCCAACTTCTGGAAGTGCGCGGCGTTGGATAGCGGAGAGCGCCTCATCGATCGTGAGAAACGGCTTTGTCCCCGCCTTCTGTGCTGTCGGGGTAGAATGTCGGGAGGCGTTGCCTTCATGACGCCACGTTGGAGGATTGGATGAGCCGCTACGCCGTGACCCAGCTCGACGCGATCGACCCGGTCCCCTGCCCTTGCGGCCAGACCCGGCGCGCGTTTGTCGACGACCCCGATCAGACCGCTTCGCTCCACTTGGTCGAGGTCAGCTCTGATTCGCGGGCGCACTACCACAAGCGGTTGACGGAGATTTATTACGTCGTCGAGGGTGCGGGTGAGATCGAGCTTGATGGCGAGCGGTTCCCGCTACGGGTCGGCACGTCGGTCCTCATCAAGCCGGGCGTGCGTCACCGCGCGATCCCCGCCGCGGACGCGACGGCGCCGCTGCGGCTGATTAACATGCCAGTGCCGGCGTTCGATCCCGACGACGAGTGGTTCGACTAACCCGGCCGACCCGTGAGGCAGCAGCGATGGCGTACGCATTCAAACGCGGCGAACCGCTCGAGCCGGCGCTGCGCCGTATCGCGGCGGCGACACTCGACGAGGCGATCGGCCGTCTCAACGACGGGACCCCCCCCGAGACCGCGGTCCACGAGACCCGCAAGGCGTGCAAGCGGCTGCGGGCCTTGCTGCGGCTCTACAAGCCCGCGCTAGGTGACGTCTTTCGTCGCGAGGAAGACGCGGTCCGAAAGGCCGCCAAGGCGTTGTCGTCGGCCCGCGATCAACACGTTTTGCTGCAGACGTGCGAGCGGTTGGCCGAGTCGCAGCGCGAGACGCAGCTAGTCGCCGCTATCCGCGCGGTCGGGGCCGGCTTGAATGAGTTGGAATCACCCACAAACGACAGCACCGAGTTGCTCACGGCGACATCCGAACGCCTGGCGGACGTCCGCGAACGGGTCGATTCGTGGCGGGCTCCCCACCCCAAAGCGGTTATCGTCAAGCGATTCCGTCACACGTACCGCGACGGGCGCAAGCAACGCCGTCGTTGCCGTCTCAACGGCGACGCCGAGCCTTGGCACGCGTGGCGGAAGGCCGTCAAACAGCACGGCTATCAGGCGCGGCTCTTGGCGGCGCTCCACGTCGCGGGCCCGGCGTATCTCGAGCCGTGGGACCGCCTCGGCAAGTTGCTCGGCGAAGAGCATGACTTTTCGGTGTTGTGCGACCGGCTCGGGGGAGTAGGCGTGTCGCCGGAGGTCGCCGACCACGTCAAGCAAGCCGCTATCGAGCAGCGCGCGGCGCTGCGAGAGGAGGCTCGCAAGCTTGGCGCGGACCTCTATCGGTTGCCGCCCAAGGTCATCGGGAATGTCGCCCGAGGGCTGCTCTCGAAGTGACGGCGCCGGTGGGGGCGGTTAGCGCTTGAGCCAAGAAGCCTTGGTTGGCGATAGGAACAGGAATACACCGATCGCAATTCGAAATAGAGCTGATCTGGCTTAATCCCCCTCCCCCTGAAGGGGGTGGGGGATTTCCAGCCTAGCGCTGCTTCAAGTTGCAGTGCGTATCACTCCCCTTCCAACGCTTCCCATCGCTGGTAAGCCGCGTCGAGCTGCTGCTGGAACTCCGCCGTCTCGGCTTGGGCCGCGGCGAGGACGGAGGGCGCCGACTTATAGAACGACGGCTCCGCCATCTTGGCGTGAAGCTCGCCGAGTTTTTTCTCGAGCGTTTCAATCGTCCCCGGCAGCGACTCGAGTTCGCGTTTCTCTTTGAAGCCGAGCTTCTTGGCGGGCGGTTTGGGGGCTTCCTTTTTTGGGGCCGAGCTGGCGGCGGCTGCCTCTTCCGAGGCGACTTCCGCCGCGCCGCGTTGGCGGAGCCAGTCGTCGTAGCCGCCGTCGTACTCCTTCACGCCGGTGGTCTCGAATACCAGCGTGCTGGTGACCACGTTGTTGAGGAATTCCCGGTCGTGGCTCACGATCAACAGCGTGCCGTCGTAGTCGATGAGCCGTTCTTCGAGCAGCTCGAGCGTCTCGGCGTCGAGGTCGTTGGTCGGCTCGTCGAGGACGATGACGTTGGCCGGCTTGGCGAACAGTTTGGCCAAGAGCAGCCGGTTGCGCTCGCCGCCGGAGAGCGACTTGATGGGCGTCCGCGCCCGGTCGGGCGTGAAGAGGAAGTCGCGAAGGTAACCGATGACGTGGCGCGAGCCGCCGGCGATCTTGATCGTGTCGTAACCGTCGGCGACCGCTGTTTCGGCTGTCTGCTCGTCGTCGAGCTGGCCGCGGAGCTGGTCGAAGTAGGCGACCTGCAGGTTGGTGCCGAGCCGCACCGACCCGGAGGTGGGTGGCATCTCGCCAAGCAGCACCCGCAGCAAGGTCGTCTTGCCGGCGCCGTTGGGGCCGACGACGCCGACCTTGTCGCCGCGCATCAGGGTCGTCGTCAGGCCGTCGAAGACCGGCTTCTCGGCCCCATCGTAACGGAAGGTGATCTCCTCGGCTTTGGCGACTAGGGCGCCGCTACGGTCGGCCTCTTGGATGACCAGATTGGCCTTCCCTTCGCGGTCGCGGCGGTGGGTCCGTTCGACCCGCAGCGCCTTCAGCGCGCGGACGCGGCCCTCATTTCGAGTGCGGCGGGCCTTGATCCCCTGCCGGATCCAGCGTTCCTCTTCGGCGAGCCGCTTGTCGAACAGGGCGTTTTGCTTCTCTTCGGCGGCGAGGGCTTGCTCCTTGCGCTCGAGGAACGCGGTGTAATCGCACGACCAGTCGAAGAGCCGGCCACGGTCGATCTCGATAATGCGCGTCGCGACGCGGCGGAGGAACGCGCGGTCGTGGGTCACGAAGACGAGCGCCGTCGGCCACGAAACCAGCAAGGACTCGAGGTGATCGATCGCCGCCAGGTCGAGGTGGTTGGTCGGCTCGTCGAGCAGCAGCAGGTCGGGTTGCCCGATCACCGCGTTCCCCAGGAGGGTCCGCCGCTTGAGGCCGACGGAGAGGTCGGCGAAGCGAGCCGTGGGGTCGAGCCGCAGCTCGCGGAGCAGACGCTCGGACTCCATGTCGATGCGCCACTCGTCGTGCTCGCCGGTCGGTCGCCAGCCGGCCCGGATGACTTCGTCAACGGTAGCGGTGGCGGCGTCAACGCCGGCGACCTCGGCGGGGATCTCTTGTTCGAGCCGGGCGACGTGGGCCCCTTCGGCGACGACGCAGCGGCCCGAGTCGGGGGCCTGCTCGCCGGCGATGATCCGCATCAGCGTGCTCTTGCCGGCGCCGTTGCGGCCGAGCAGGCCGATCCGCTGCCCGGGCTCGATGACGGCGTTGACGCTGTCGAGCAGGGCGGGACCTCGGAAGGCGATCGTCAGGTTGTCGAGCGTAACGAGGGGCATGTCGGGGCGGGCCGAGGGCGGGAAAGCCCCCCAGCTTACGCGCTGCGACGCCAACTAGGGAGGACTCGACCGCGGCGGGACGGCCGATTTGGCGATGGCGGCGGAGGTCGAACCCTTACGAACGCCGTGATTCGCATTGCGAAACGGCTGCGGTACGGGTTACTTTAACGCTCAATCGCCTGGGGGGTCGCTCCCGCCAAGCCGCGCCTCTGCGTGGCCCGGCCCTCGGGCGCGAAAGGGAAGGATCCCGACATGTTTCGAAGTTGCGCCGCATTTGCGGTGGTGATCACCCTGTCCTGGGGACTCGTTGCGCCCGCGACGGCCGAGCAGATCACCGACACGCCCACCGAGCCGGCGCCGATTGAGCCATCGCCGATTGAGCTGGTGGCTGGCGTGCTGGCGCCCGAAGGCCCGCCGACGATGGAGAGCGTCGAGCACCTCGCCCGCCTGGCGGAGCAGAGCCCCGACCTCGACGAGGAGTCCCGCAAGCAGGCCGCCGAGGCCTACCGAGCGGCCGCCGCCAATCTGCAACTCGTCGCTGAGTTCGCGGCTCGCGCCGAAGCCTTCGGCCGCGATGCGGTGGGCGTCAACCAACGCGTCGATCAAGTCAAGCAGCAGCTGGAAGAGGTGAAAGCGAAGGAGCCCGAGATCGCCCCCGATTCGACTTTGGCGGATTTAGAGCAGGCGCTCGCGAAGGCCGAGTTGACGCTGGCGACGCGTAAGACGGCGCAAGTCGCCGCCGAGGCGGAGCCGCAGGCCCGCGCCAACCGGCGGAAGGAGGTTCGGGCTCGCCTCGCGGCGATCCCCGAAAAGCTCGCGGCGTTGGCGACTCAGGGGATGCCCGCCGTGGCGGGGGGCGTCGCGGCCGCCCGTGCGGTCGAGTTGCAAACGCGTCGCACCGCCCTCGAGAACGAGGCGCCCGCCCTAGAGAGCGAGCTCGCCAAGTACGACGCGGAAGACGCCGCCGACCTTGTTCGCATGCAGAGCGACCTAGCGGCCAAACAGACCGCGTACACCGAACGACGCGTGCAGCGGCTGCGGGAAGAGATCAAATCGGCCCGCGAAGCGGCCGCCGCCGAGTCGGTCCGTAAGGCGCGGTCGGAGTCGATCTCGGCGGTGCCTGCGTTGCGGCATTTGGCCGAGCGGAATCAGAAGCTCGCCGAGACCGCCCAGACGGTCGCCAAGGAACTGGCGCAAGTCGAGCTCGACCTGAAAGCGGCGAATGAAGCGCAGGACCAACTCAACGCCCAGTTTAGGCTGGCGCAAAAGAAGATCGACTCGGTGGGGCTAACCAGCTCGGTGGGGGCGCTGCTGCGCCGACAACGGGCGACGCTCCCGGACGTGAGCACGCGCCGCGCGGCCGTCGCCACGCGGCGGGCGACGATCGACGACGTGCAGTATCAGTTGATCGAGTACGAAGACGAGCGGAACGAGCTCGGCGACGCCGACGCCGTGATCGCGGCGATCATCGCCGAGTCACTCCCCGCGAGCGCCGCGAGCGAGAAGCTGCTCGACGAGGCGGCCCGCGAGTTGCTAGACCGTAAGCGCGAGTATCTGGGCGCCTTGTACAAGACGTACAACTCTTATTTCAACACGCTGGTCGACCTCGACACGACCGACCAGCAAGTGATCTCGTTGACCGAACGGTACGGAAACTTTATCGACGAGCGGGTGTTGTGGATCCGTAGCGGTCGGATGCTGACGCAAGGCTTTCAGTTCGACGCGACCGATGTCTGGCTCCTGAGCCCGGCGAAGTGGGCCGAAGTCGGAGCCACCTTGCTGACGGACTTACGTGATAATCCGTGGATGTACGGCGCGTTCGTCTGCATCATCGGCTTCGTGCTGGGGCGGGGCGGCGTGTTGCGTCGCAAGCTTAACGAGTTGGGAGACATCGCCGCCCGCGCGAATTGCCGGAGCGTCGAGCCGACGCTGATGTCGGCGGCCGTGACGGCATTGATTTCGTTCGCCTGGCCCGCCGTGGTCGCCCTGCTCGCTTGGCGGCTGACGTACGCCTCGGATGACGAGGTCTTCCCTCAGGCGGTGGGGCATGGGCTCTACTGCGTCTGCCTGCTCTGGATGCCGCTGGAGTTGATCCGCCAGATCTGTCGGCCGCGGGGCCTGGGCGAGGCGCACTTCGCTTGGCCGGCGACCGTGACCCAGTCGTTGCGGAGGCGGCTGCGTTGGTTCACGTTGATCGGTCTGCCGTTCGCGTTCTTGACCGCGACGCTGTTCTCCAGCAACGCCACGCTCGGACACGACTCGCTGGAACGCTGCTTCTTTATCAGTGGCGTCGCGGTCTTGGTGGTCTTTTTGTTCCGCTTACTAAGTCCGCGGGGTCCGCTGCGGGAGTATGTCTCTCACCACGCCGGTGGCTGGATCGACCGGCTTGGACATGTCTGGCCTTGGTTGGCCGCGTTGGCGCCGGCCTCGCTGCTGGGATTGGCGTTTGCCGGCTACTACTACACGGCGCAGGTGTTGGCTTGGCGGCTTTTTGCAACCGGCTGCTTGCTGGTGTCGCTGCTGGTGCTCCGCGATTTGCTCTTCCGGATGCTCCTGTTGCGGCGGCGCAACCTGAGTATGCAGCAGTCGCGCCAACGCGCCGCTGCGGCGGCCGCTGCCGCCGACACCGCGGCAGGAGGCGGAGCCTCGGTCGCCGGGATCGTCGCCAGCAACCAGGTGTCCGACTTGTCGTCGCACAATGAGCAAACGCAGCGGCTCGTGAGCACGTCGTTCTTCGCCGCGTCGGTGGTGGGGCTCTGGTTGATCTGGGTGCAGGTGCTGCCGGCGTTGAGCATGCTCGATAAGTACCCGCTCTGGAGCACCGGCCCGGGAGTGGTTGCGACGGCGCCCGCGGCCGGGCCTGGGTCGGGGCCCATGCCGACGCCCGGAATGCCTGCGACGTCCGGCGCCGGTGGCAGCGAGCCAGCGCCCTCTGTCGCCTCCGAGTCGAACTCGGTGACCCTTTCCGATTTGGGACTCTCGCTGCTGGTGACTTTTATCACCTTTGTGTTGTTCCGCAATGGGCCGGGTCTGTTGGAGATGTCGTTGCTGCAAAAGCTACCGCTCGACGCCTCGGTCCGATACGCCATCACCACGCTGGCGAGCTACGCCATCGTGATGATTGGGGCGATCCTCGCCTGCTCGACGATCGGGCTGCGTTGGTCACAAATTCAATGGCTGGCGACCGCGTTGACGTTCGGCTTGGCGTTCGGCCTGCAGGAGATGTTCGCCAACTTTGTCGCCGGCTTGATTATTCTGCTCGAGCGGCCGATCCGTGTCGGCGATGTTGTCACCGTCGATGAGATCTCCGGCGTCGTGTCGCGGATTCGCATTCGGGCGACCTCAATTACGAACTGGGACCGCAAGGAGTATGTCGTTCCGAACAAGGAGTTCATAACCGGTCGGCTGCTGAACTGGACCCTGTCGGACAAGGTTAACCGAGTCGTGGTGAACATCGGCGTCGCCTACGGCACCGACACCGAGCGGGCCCGCGAACTGCTTGTTGGCGTCGCGAATGACCATCAGCACGTGCTCAAAGACCCCGCCGCGGTGGCGACCTTCGAAGGCTTCGGGGACAACTCGCTGAACTTGGTGCTCCGCGCGTACCTCGGTTCGCTCGATTACCGTCTCCAGGTGATCCACGAGCTCCACACGGCGATCAACAACGCGTTCAACGCGGAAGGGATTGAGATCGCCTTCCCGCAACGCGACCTGCACATCCGCAGCGCGCCGGAGGTGTTGGCGGTCGCCCTCAATCGCGAGTCCGCCGCCGAAGAGCCGCAGCGCGGCGCCGCTTGATTCGCCAAGAAGAAAAGTCGGCCGCTGTCGATTGTTCGACAGCGGCCGACCGTAGGCGAACCAACCAGAAGGAGCCGCTCGGGCAGCGGTGCGATCAGTAACGCAGGATCAAGTCGCAGGTCAGCCGATTCTCAAGGACGTCACGCCGGTCGGTCAGCGGAACCTCGTAGGCGACGCCGATCTCGGTCGTCCGGTTCGGCTTGTACTTGGCGCCAAACGCGCCGGTGACGATGTCGTTCCCGTCGACCCCACCTGAGCCGAGGTTGAACAGATCGCCGCCGTCGAGGCCCGTGAGGCCGAGACGGTTATCGCCGTCGGCGGCCCAGTGGTACCAGTTGCACTCGAGCAGGCCGTACCAGCCCTTGCGGAATTGGTAGTCGAGGTGGTTCGACCAGTAGACGAACGAGCTGTTGGCGTCGCCATCGACCGGCAGCAGACCCCCCACAGCGCTAACCCAGTGACCGCAGTCGAAGACTTCGGCGCCGCCGGTCAAGAACAAGTTGAAGATCCCGTCGCCGCGGGCCATGCGGGTCCGCGGTGTGCCGACCGGGGCGTTGTAGGTGAAGCCCGCCGACAGCAGCTTTTGCTCGGACGGATCACGCAGCAGTGCGTACTTCAGACCGATATCGATGTCGGCCCAGCCGTCGTCGATGAGCGGATTGTCTGAGACGACGTAGCCGTCCTTCGTCGCGATGAGCGAGAGCCGGTCGGTCAGCCGCGCCCGGATCTGCACTGCATACAGCTGAACGTCGCCGCCCAACGCCGCCGCGGGGACCTTGTGCTGAATAAAGATGGTCCGGATTTCGGTGACGCTCCGCGGGTCTTCGAAGTAGACCGGGTTGGTCATCGGGCTGATGAAGTCTTCGAAGCAGCGTTCGGTCGGGCAAGCGATCGAGCCCAGCAACAGCTCGGGCAAGGGGCAGCCCGCCGAGCAGGCGTCGTAGGTGAGGATGCCTTGGCCGAAGAGGCCGCAGTTTTCGAGGCAGCAGCCGCAACCGCTGTGGATGTCGGAGCAGCAATCGCCGCACGACGCGCTATCGCAGCACGACGGGCAATCGCCGCAGGCGGTGCTCCACGACGCCTGGCCGACTTCGGTGTCGGTAATCTGAGGGTCGGTTTCGAGAACCCCCTCGAAGCACTCGCCAGCCGTCCGACCCGAGTCAGCCGCCCAGGTTGGCGCCGCGATCGCAACGATCGCCAAGAAGGCCCAATCGATCTTAAGCGTGGTCATCTCTGTCACCTCCGTGTCCTCGGCGAGGTCGTCAGAGAGACGCCATCGCTGCATTTGCCCCGGCCGCCATGCCGCCGCTATCCCACCCTTTCGGCGAACGTGCTAGCGGGAGTGTTGCGAATACCTCTGTGGTGGTGGATGCCGATCGACCAGCAAAGTAGCTTCAATCGACATGAGTAAATCCCGCTAAGAAGGACCCATTTGTAATGGCGGCAGAATTGGCGGGTATCGCCGGTGGGCGTCTGCCAGATTCGCGTCACGCGACGCGAGAGATGAGCTGAAATGCCGGAACGGCAAACTAAGGAGGGCTCAGCGCGACCGATGGAAGTCGGCGGCGAGGCGGGCGAAGTTGTCGATGACCTGCTGACCGGCCTCCGTCAGGACGGCTTCGGGGTGGAATTGCACCCCGAAGGTTGGCCGATGGGCGTGCTCAACCGCCATGACGACGCCATCCTCGCTCCAGGCGGCCGGCGTCAGCACAGGCGGCAGCGAGGCGGCTTCAGCCGCGAGGGAGTGGTAGCGGCAAACCGTCATCGGCGTCGGCGCCCCGGCAAACAGACCGGCGCCCGAGTGCCGGATCGTCGAGGTGCGGCCGTGTAGCGGCTCGGGAGCGAGGGTTACCCGGCCCCCGAACGCTTCAACGATGGCTTGGTGCCCCAGGCAGACGCCGAGCAGGGGCAAGGCGGCGGAGAGCCGCCGGACGACATCGACACAGCACCCCGCTTCGGCCGGCGGGCCGGGGCCGGGCGACAGCACGATCGCCTCGGGCTGTAAGGCGGCGACGCCCGCGGCGTCGATCTTGTCGCTCCGCACGACGTGGGTCTTGTGACCGGTCAGCCTCACCAATCGCGCGAGGTTATGAACGAAGCTGTCGTAGTTATCGAGCACCAGGATCATGGCGACACCGCGTCGATGAGGCCCGCCGCCTTGTGCCAGGTTTCGTCGTATTCCGCGGCCGGGTCCGATTGGACGACCACCCCGCCCCCAACGGGCGCCTGGACCCAGCCACGAGCGCGGGTCAGCGTGCGGATCAGCACACTGCTGTCCATGGCTTGACGCCCGGCGGCGTCGGGGAAGCCGATCCACGCCATGGCGCCGCAGTAGGCGCCGCGGGCGGTGGGTTCGAGGGTGGCGATGATCTGCTGCGCGCGGACCTTCGGCGCGCCGGTCACCGATCCCCCCGGGAGCGTCGTCGCCAGCAACTCGACGACGCCGCACTCGTCCCGCAAGCGGCCGGTCACCACCGAAACGAGGTGCTGGACATGGGCGTAGCGCTCAAGCCCGAAGAGCACTGGCGCCGCGACC
Organism: Botrimarina colliarenosi; assembly: GCF_007859955.1. GTDB lineage: Bacteria > Planctomycetota > Planctomycetia > Pirellulales > Lacipirellulaceae > Botrimarina > Botrimarina colliarenosi. The sequence continues at coordinate 496,458 of NZ_SJPR01000002.1, read as the reverse complement.
GACTCGTCGGAGCAGACCCGCGACAAGTCGTTGCGAAGCAGGTCGACGATCATCACATTTTCGGCGCGGTCCTTCTCGCTTGCAAGCAACTCGCTGGCTTCCGCCACGCCCAAGGGACGCGTCCCCTTGATCGGCCGCGTCTCGACCGATCGGTCGAGGACACGGATGAAGCGCTCGGGAGACGCGCTTGCGACCTGCCACCCTCCCCCGTCGAGCCACCCTCCCCCGTCGAGCCACCCTCCCCCGTCGAGGTAGCCGCCGAAGGGCGCCGGATTGCGATTACGCAGACGCAGGTACATCGCAACCGGGTCGCCCGGGTCCTCGACCAAGAGTCGCTGCGAGAGGTTCACTTGAAAGGCGTCGCCGGCGCGGAGGTGCTCAAGGACGCGATCCACGGCCCGAAGGTAGCCTTCGCGAGTGAAGTTGCTCGTCACACCACGGCCGTAGGGAGTTGCGAAGGCGGGCGCCATCGCCGATGAATCAAGCCGCACACCGGGCGTTGAGGCGCCGCGTGCGACGCCACGGCGGAGCCGTTCTTGGACCCAAGCGAGGCGCGTCTCGGCTCGGCGCGGTTGGTCCTGCCCGGTCGCGGGGAACCCGCTGGAGATCGCCCACGATCGCCCCTGCTGGTGGTCGAAGGCGACGACCACGTCGTAGTAGCCCATGGCGAGGGCCGGGTGCTCGAACTCGTCCCAGCGCGGCCGGGGCAAGCGCTCGAGGCTGCGGCCGACTTCATAGCCGATGACGCCGGCGGCCCCCCCCTGCCACGGCGGCAGGTCGGCCAGAGGGGCCGCTCGCCAAGACGCGAGTGGCCGCAAGCCCGGCTCCAAAGCGGGCGAGCCGTCCGCAGGCGCGCTGATCCATTCCCACGGGTCGGCTGCCACATACGAGAACCGCCCCAGCGTCTCGTGACGCATGGCGCTGTCGAAAAAGACGACGTGCGGCTCGCCAGCCAGCGCGACAAAGGCGTCTTCCGGGCGGAGCGACCGGTCGAGTTCCACGGCCAACGGCGTCGCGATATCGCGGGTTGCTGTGGGTTCGACGGTCGCCATCGATCGGAACGGAGGGGAGTGGCGTGCGTTGCCGGTTTCGCGGGGCGGCGCTACGATGCACGCTCATACCGCTCTACGTTAGTCCCCCCCGGCGGAGCCGAACATGCCCCCTTCCGAAGACTCCCCTCAGCAGGCAGCCGCTGATCGTCCACGCCGTCGGATCCTCTTCCCCTGGATCTGGATTGGGCTACTTGCCGGGGCGCGGCTGGCGGTTGAGGTGAGTGGCATCACCGTCGATTTCAAGACCATCGCCACCTTGCTCGCCGTCGTCTTGGGGCTTCTTGGCCTTGCTTTGTGGTACCTGATTCGCGGCCGTGGGCCGTGGCCACTACGGCTAGCGGTCGGGGTGGCGCCGTTCGTGGCGATCGGCGTGCTCAACGGCTTGTACGAGATGCGATTTAATGGCGCCGGCGCGGTGGTCGGCCTTCACCGGCGCGGGGCCGACAAGGCCGATCAAAGGTTGGGAGACATCGACGCCCCCGCTGTCGCCGAGGGGATCCCCGACTGGGGACCGGGCCAGTACGACTACCCCCGGTTCCTTGGCGAAGGGCCTTGGGCCGAGTCGGTAGGGCCGCCGATCTCCGCCGATTGGGAGGAAAACCCGCCCGAAGAACTCTGGCGACGCGAAGTGGGCGCCGGCTGGTCGGCGTTCGCGGTTTTAGGCGACTACGCCGTCACCCAGGAGCAGCGCGGCGACAGTGAACTCACTGTCTGCTACCGGGCGCGGACGGGAGAGCCAGTCTGGTCGCACAGCGACAAGTCCCGCTTCGACCCCGGCGACTTCCAAGGCAACATGGGACGCCAAGGGCCACGCGCCACGCCGACAATCGCCGGCGACCGGGTCTATACCCAAGGCGCCCAGGGGCTCGTTACGTGTCTCGACGCCCGCACTGGCGAGCCGGTCTGGCAGGTGGATACGGTGGATCGCTACGGCGTGACCGTCCCCGTGTGGGGCAAGAGTGGCTCGCCTCTCGTTGTTGCGGCCGACGTGGAGGGCGTCGAGAAGGAATTGGTCATCGTTAATGTTGGCGCCCCCGCTGACCCGCCAAGCGGCTTCGACGCGTCGATCGTCGCCTTCGACGCCGCGACTGGCGACGAGGTCTGGAGCGTCGGCTCGCGGCAGACCTCGTACGCGTCGCCCGACCTCGTCACGCTCGACGGCGAGCGCTTGGTCCTGCAGACGAGTGACGATGTGCTGACCGCACACCGCGTCGCCACGGGCGAGCAGGTTTTTGAGCACCCGTGGTACGGTCAGAGTGACAACATGCCGGCGTGCAGCCAGCCGGTCGAGCTATCGGGCGATCGCCTGCTGCTGACCAAGGGCTATGGTCACGGCGCGTCGCTGTTGAAGGTTGGTCACGATAGCGACGCTTGGTCGATCGATGCGCTCTGGGAACCGCCCATCAAGCGGGTGCTGCAAACCAAGTTCAGCAACACGGTGGTCCGCGGCGACTACGCCTACGCCATGGACGGCGACGACCTGCAGTGCGTCGAGATCGCCACGGGCGAATCGCTGTGGTCGAGCCGACGCCGGCCGAAGTTCGGATTCGGCCAGGTGCTCTTGGTCGGCGACTACATCTTGGTGATGACGGAAGAGACCGGCGAAGTGGTCCTCGTCGAGGCGACGCCCGAGCGGTATCGCGAGGCGGCGTCGCTGCGGGTGCTGGCGGTGCGGGAGACGTGCTGGAACAACCCCGTCGTTGTCGGCGACTTGCTATTGGTCCGGAACGCCGTCGAGGCGGCGGCCTACCGACTTCCATTGGCAAGTGAGTAGCGATCAGGTTATCGCGGGGCGTTTTCGAGCAGCCAGTCTTCGAGAATCACCTGCTTGATCAGCGGGGCTCGCAACAAGAAGCCGTTACGCGGCAAGAGCGGCGCCATCCAGGCCGACCCCGCCATCCGCTGCACCGTCCGTTTGCCGACGGCGCTGAGGGACCACTGCGTTGTTTGCTTCACCACGTTCTCGGCGAGCCGTTGGAAGGTTGCCGGGATGACATTCGGCGCCGGGCCGACGTGGAGCACCGTCTTCACATCGCTCGAGAGCGTGGCGTGCACCACGTCCCAGAGCCGTTGCGGCGAGTCGACCCACCGGCGCAGCACGGCCCGGCCGCTATCGGCCTCGTACTCGCGTCGGCCGGTCACGAGGGACCAGATCGGCGGCGTCGGGGTTTCGGTGAGTCGTGGCACCTCTCGGATCAGCAGGGTCGCCCGATCGGGGATGTGTCGTTCGCTGACAAGCGGCGTATGGAGCGGGGGCCAGACCCCGTCATTGCTGCGGAGCAATACGGAGGGCCCATCCCAATTTTCACAACGTTGGCGGACCCGATCGAGCGTCGCGCCCTCGCCGATCACCAGCATCGTGTTGGGGGCGATAATCGCGGAGATGGCGATCGCCCCCTTCCCTTCGGCGGTGACTTCCTCGCAGACACGCTGGAGGGCGGCCTCGCTGAGCGTGGTCTTGCGGGAGAAGACGACCGCCATCGTGACGCGGTGCGCCATCGCGGCGCAGTCCTCGGCGAGCGTGAGCGGGATCCTCATCACCGCTTCGATTGGATAGAGCCCTGCCGCCGCCACCGCGGTCAGCTCGCCGAGGCTGTAACCGAACGCCCGGCCGGCCCGCTGCGGATCGACGCCATGGACGTCGCGTAGCAGGTCGAGTTGGGCCAATTCGGCGGCGAAAACGAGGGCGATCGCCTCGGCGTAGGCGTCAACGTCCGCCTCGACCCGGTCCGCTACGCGGGCGGCAAGATCGACCCGACGACCGATCGCGGCCTCGCACATCTGGCTCGCCTCGGCGAGGCGCCGCTCGAGCGTGGGCCGGTACGCCGGCGCCGCCAAAAGCTCGGGGGTGCGGCCGAGATTGGTTTGGTTGTAGCCGCGGAACGCCAGCGCCGTTGTTGGCATTCGCGTCGCTATCATCAGGCGCGAGGTGTCCGAAGAAGCCATGGCGGCGCCTGGAGGGACGCGAGGAAGAGACCTTAGCCATCATACGTCGCCGCCGCGGCGCGGGTTCGCCGGCTCGCACGATCGCTGTAACCGCAACATCCCGCTTGACCGGCAGCAAAGGTGGTTTGCCGCAGGGCGTTGTTCCTGGCAACGCCGGCGATTCCGCGGACTATGCTTCTTACGCTGGTTCAAAAGTTCTTTTCGTCAGTGTCGCCGAACGAGTCGCCAAGGAAGTCCATGATCACTGCCAAAGACATCATGACCCATGAAGTCGTCACCATCTCGCCGCAGGCGACGATTCATGACGCGACCGAGACGCTGCTCAATCGAAGCGTCAGTGGTTTGCCGGTTGTGGATCATAAGGGGGTGATCGTCGGCATCCTCACCGAGTTCGCCTTGCTAGCGACCGCTTACGATCAGACCATCAATAACGACACGGTCGCCGATCATATGACGTGCGATGTTATGTCGGTTGACGTCAATGACCCCATCAACAAGGTCGCTGATCTGTTTATCGTGCATCGGGTGCGTCGTGTCCCTGTCGTCGAGAATGGGCGACTAGCGGGGCTCGTCGCTCGCCGCGATGTCCTCAAAGCCCTGCACGAGAGCTCTGCTCCTTACGCGGTCTGCTAAGGGCGGCCCCGTCCGAGATTCCAACGCAATGGCGCCGACTCGCACGGCGGGTTCGGCGCCATTGCGCCGTTTCGACGGGGACCAGCGGGGTACGGGGAATCGCGGGGTCGTTGTTGACGGCCGCGCCGGGCGACGTAAATAAGGCTAGGCAAAACGCCTCCCCGCGTCCGTTCTTCCCCCGAAGCCTCCGTCGCTGCGTATGGCCGACACGACCCGCAAGACGATCCTCTTAATCGAGGAAGACGCCACGCTTCGAGAGATCACGCAGTTCCGGCTCGAACTACTCGGGCACGACGTGTTCTCGGTGGCGTCGGGCAATGAGGGCGTCCTGTGGCTCACCGAGCGACTGCCCGACGCGCTGATGATCGGTCACTTCCTGCCCGACATGGACGGGATGGACCTCGTTGATCGCCTCAGCAACGACGTCCGCACAGCGAAGATGCCGGTGATGCTGCTCTCTCCGAATGCGGAGTTGGCCGACGTTCAGCGGGCTTTCAATGCGGGCGCAGACGATTATCTGGTGACGCCATTCGACCCGATGATGCTCGAGCGGAAGCTCAAGCGATTGCTGGCTCCCGCCGGCACGTGATCGCGACATTCGCCCCTTTAACTGACTTTCAAGACTCTCCCCTTCATGGCACGGCTCGGCGATATCCTGGTGCGGCGTGGCTATATCACGCCCGCTCAGCTCGACGCAGCGCTCGCGGCCCAAGGGGCCGAGCGGGGCGTCCTGGGCCAGCTCCTGCTGCGCCGGAACCTCATCTCGGGTCAGCAACTAGGCGACGCCCTGTCGGAGCAGTACGGCGTCCCGTACCTCGATCTGGTGCCGCAATCGGTCAATCCCCAGATTGCGCGATTGGTTCCCGAGAACCTCGCCAGGCATCGCAGCTGTGTGCCCGTTGGCGTCGGCAGCGGCGCGCTGCGGCTTGCGATGGCTTCCCCCGACGACATCGACACCATCAGCGAAACCGAGCTGATCACCGGCTACCGTGTCGAGCCACTCGTCGCGCTGGAGCACGCGATCCAGGCCGCACTCGATCGCGGCTTCGACGATCGTCTGACCGCCCGTCAGACGATCGTCGACATGAAGCTCGCCGACCTCGCCGCCGCGGAGCTCGTTGTTGATGAGAGCCTCCTCGCGACCGTGGGTGCCGACGAAGAACAGGCGCCAGTGGTCCGGCTGGTGACCTCGATCCTTACCGGCGCCATCAACGCCGGCTGCAGCGATATCCATCTCGAGCCGCACGTCCCCGAGATGCGGGTCCGCTACCGCGTCGACGGCGAGCTGCAATCGGTGATGACCATCCCAAACCACACCGAAGAAGCGGTTGTCGCCCGTATCAAGGTCATGGCCGATATGGACACGACCGAGAATCGCCGACCACAAGACGGGCGTCTGACGCTGGTCGAGGCGGGCGGGCGCGTGAACTTCCGCGTCAGCACGATCCCCACCGTCGGCGGCGAGAAGGTCGTCATGCGACTCCTCGATGAGGGGGGAAAGAACTTCGACCTCAAGAGCCTGGGCCTCGGGGATCGCGACCTCAAGAAGGTGCTGGACCTCATCGACAAGCCGCACGGGATGATCGTCGTCACCGGCCCGACCGGATCGGGAAAGAGCACGACGATGTACTCCGTGCTGGCGCGGCTCAACGCCGTGAGCCGCAATATCGTGACCGTTGAGGACCCCGTCGAGTACCGACTGACGGGGATCAACCAAATCGCGAGCGACAGCGAGCACGGCTTGGGATTCGCCAATGCCCTGAAGTACATCATGCGGCAGGACCCCGATGTCATCATGGTCGGCGAAATCCGTGACAACGAGACGGCGAGCACCTCGGTCCAGGCGGCCCTGACCGGCCACTTGCTGATCAGCACTTTGCACACCAACGACTCGGTCGGCGCCGTCCAGCGACTCAACGACTTGGGCATCGACAATTTCAAGATCGCCGGCGCCCTGTTGGGATCGGTCGCCCAGCGGCTGCTGCGATCGATCTGCACCGAGTGCAAAGAGATTGCCCAGCCGAACGAACAGCTCTGGGCGAAGCTGGTTGGCGACGTCGCTCCCCCCAACCGGGCAAAGTTCTACCGCGGACGCGGCTGCAAAAAGTGCCTCGGCACAGGCTACTCGGGTCGGATTCCCATCTACGAGATTCTCGTGATGACGCCGGAGTTGGGCGACGCGATCGAGCGCGGCGCCCCGGCTTCGAAGCTGCGTGAGATCGCGATCAAGCAAGGTCTCTTGACGTTGGCCGATGCGGGGATCGAGCAGGTCTTCGCCGGTCGAACAACTCTCGAAGAAGTTTACTACAAGCTGTCGAGCTAGCCGGGTTGCGGGATGCGGTCATTAGTCAACAAGAAGTTCTCCCCAGTCTTGCCGTCCGCCGATTCGGCGACCGCCGCAAGCAAGCGGGGGGTTGCATGGACGTGGGGTACACGGCACAAGTCTCGGCTTTCGCACACGGAAGTCACGGTCTTCCTCCGCAACCTGGCGACCCTCACTAGCAACGGCGTTTCACTCCCCAAAGCGATCGGCGCCTTGGCCGAAGAGAAGACGCTGGAGAAGCGACGCGACACGCTCAAATCGCTGAGGTCCCGCATCGAGAGCGGCGACTCTTTCAGCCACGTTCTGAGCCGGATGGACGGGGCGTTCGACCGGGTCACGGTCAGTCAGATCCGTGTGGGCGAACGGGCAGGAACCCTGCCCGACACGCTCCTACAGGTCGCCGAACAACGCGAGAAGGCCGGGCGCATCAAGGAAGACGTCGTCAAAAAGCTTGCCTATCCCGTCGTGCTCGCCGCGGTTGGCGCCGCGGTCGTGGCGTTCCTGCTCTGCTACGTTGTGCCGGTCTTCGAGAAGACCTACGAATCGGCCCACGTGCCGCTGCCCGGCATTACGCGCCTGATGATTGCTGTCGGCGATGTCGCGCAGAGCTACTGGTGGGCTTTCGCGCTGACAGGGGCGGCGACGCCGCTGCTGCTCCATCAGTTGCGTCAGAAGGAGGCCCTGGGTCAGAGGATCGACGCCGCTCTTCTGAAAGCACCGATTGTCGGCCCGATGCTACGTGACATCGCCTTGCTGCAGCTGATGGAAGTGCTTGGCTGCCTGATGGAAGCCGGCTTCACGCTTGCAGAGTCGCTTGAGGAAGCCGGCGACTCGGTCCGGAACCGGGCGATGAAAGAGGGCGTCGCCGCCCTCCGCCGCGCCGTTCAACAGGGGGAGCGATTCAGCCGTGAGGTCGAACGCCACGCCGACCTGTTTCCACCGATGGTCAGCCAACTCGTCATCGTCGGCGAGCAGACCGGTCGGTTGACCAAATCAACCCGACAAATCCGCCTCCTCCTGGAAGAGGAGATCCAGCGAAAAACCGACCTCGCGATTGGCGTGATCGAGCCGACCCTGACGATCTCGATGGCGGCGGCTGTCGGAGGCATCCTGTTGGCGATCTACTTGCCCATGTTCGACATGATCAACACGGTGGGATGACGGTGACACAAGTCGAAGGAATTCGCCGGGATAAGCGGGCCAGACCGTGTGGCTTCTCGCTCACCGAGTTGATGGCGGTCGTCGCGATTCTCGGGCTTCTAGCGGCGATTGCGCTGCCCCGCACGGGGTCGGTCCGGGTGAACGGCAACCGCGCGGCTTGCCACGTCAACCGGTCCGAGATCGAACTCCAGGCGATGCTCTGGCGGCGAGCCACAGGAGTGTGGCCTGTCGCAAGCCTTGCCGACGTGGGCGCCGACGCGGCTTATTTTCCCGAAGGTGTGCCGGTCTGTCCGGTGGACGGTTCGGTCTATGTACTCGACGCCTCGGGGGAGGTCGTCGGACACAGCCACTGAAAACGCGGCACGGGTTATATCCGGCTGCGGATTACGGCAATCACCGGCAATTTTTTGTGGCGTCACGACAACGCCAATTATTGCGACCTACGCTTTCTCAACATCGACATCTGCACAGCTGAAATCGAAAGGCAAGCGTTGCCCCATCGACGGGCGCTCCCCTAACTCCCGGTCCATGCGAAGCGAGAGCTGTACTATGAAGAATCACCGTTACCGTCGCCAGGCATTCTCGCTAATGGAGCTTCTGGCCGTTGTTACGATTCTCGGCATCATCGCCGCGATCATCGTGCCCCGCGTCACGACATCGAGCGACACCGCCAAGGCGAAGGTCCACGCCCACAACCGTGGGACCATCAACTCCGCGATCGAGCGATACTACATCGAGAACGGCTCGTGGCCCTCGGCCGACCTCAATGAGCTGGACGTCGTCACCTACTTCCCGGATGGCATCCCCACGAATCCGGTCGACAACTCGGCGTACGCGATGAACGCGACAACCCATCGAATCGACTGAGCTGACGATCGCGCAACGCCGACCGCGGCAAGTCATGGACTCAACCACTCGCAACGCACGCCTTCCCTTCGGACGGCGTGCGTTTTCGCTTCTCGAACTGGTCGCCGTGATCGCCATTGTCGGCGTGATTGGCGCCATGGCGGTCACCCGTTGGGGTGAGGCGACGGTCCGAACGGCGTCGGCTCAAGGCTTCGTGCGGAGCGTCGCTCTGTCGTTGCAGCTTGCTCGACGGCAGGCGATCGCCGAAGGCCTCCCGGCGGCGGTGCTTTTTCACCGCACTGCGGGTGAGGTCGACTCGCTGTCATTGGTGCGGGCCGATGCGGGCGGCGACGTACCGACCGACGCGAATCTCGTCGCGCCGACTGGCGTCACCACCACCACGGCCTACGACCGCTGGGAGTACGACTACCGAGGCGCCCTTACGACCCCGGCGTCGGGGGGCGTGATCGCGCTCAGCGATGGCAAGTGGGATTGGACCTTGACGGTTAACCCCGTCACCGGACGCGTCGCCATCGCCAAGACGCCCTAGCAGGCCGTGGCGTGGCGCCCCGCTTGGCGTGAGCTACGTTTCTCCATGGCTCGCAATCCGTTCCGCCGAAACTTTGCCGCAGCGGCAGTTCCCCGAGGGGGCTGCCGGGGGGCGTTCTCGCTCGTCGAGGTCGTTGCGGCCATCGCGCTCATGGCGGCTACCCTCGTGCCCGCCGTGCAGCTGATCCGCTACGGCATGGAGCGGAGCATGGAAGACGACCGCCGCCAATTGCTGGCGCTGTATGCGGTGTCGCGCGTCGAGGAACAACTGGTGCTTGTCGCCGATAGCTGGGCGGAGGGCTCGAGTTCTGGCGACTACAGCGGCGAAGGCCACCCCAACATCCGCTACACAACGACCTGCTCAGACGACCCCCTCGATGGCGGCGTGGTCGGGGTGCTAATGGATATCCGCTCGACCGTGTACGACGACGAGAACGGCGACGACGCCTTGACCACGGGTGAGCCGAAGTGTGTCTATCGCACCAAGGTCGCCAAGTTCGCCACCTACGAGGCCAAGTCCACCTAGATGCGACGCCGTCGTCTCCAACCCGAAGCCCGTCGCGGCGTCACTCTGCTAGAAGTGATGACCGCCGCGACGCTGGCCGCCACGATGATGACCGCATCGTTCGTTGTGCTGCGCTCGAGCTACGCCGCGTGGACCGCGCACGAGGCCGACCTCGACCGGGCCGGCAATGCGACGGCGGTGCTGCGGCACCTTGTGCAGAACGTCCGGCAATGTGCCGGGGTCGTCGCCATCACGGCCCCCTCCGACGACAGCGGGTCGCTGACGGTGGTTCTCGCCGATGGCGCAACTTGGAGGTGGGATCATTCCGGGACCTCGATCACCCTCAGCATCAACGGCGGAGCGTCTCAGCCGCTAGCGGAGGACATCCAACAATTGACCTTCACCGGCTACGAGGCGGACGGCCTCACGCCCACGACCGAGCCCAACGACGTGCAGGCCGTGCACGCCAGCGTCACGACCCAATTGCCCGCCGGCGGCGCGCGGACCGTCTCCTCCTACACCTGGGTGCGATCATGGTAGCGCGCCGCCCTGCCCTCTTACGCCGTCGCCCCCGCCGCGGCGCAGCGCTGCTGATGTGCCTGTTCCTGGTGTTCATGGTGAGCACCCTGGTGCTGAATGTCGTCCAAACCGAGACCCTCCAGCTCGCCGCAACGAGGAACTCGATCGAGTACGAACAAGCCCTCTACCTGGCCAACGCGGGCGTCCACCACGCCTGCAGCCAGTTGGCCGCGGACGCCACGTGGCGGGGCGTCGTAACCGACGGCGTCCTGCCGCCGAGCTCCCCGGCCGCCGGGTACTCGACCTCGGCGGCGGACGACGCCCTCGGCAACGTTGTGGTGACCTCGACCGGATTTGCAGGAAACGGAAAGCGGACGGTCAGCGCAACCATCGAACTGTGACGTTGAGACGCAACGGAAAAGCCCTATGAAGAAATCAAACGAAGACCGACGCCAGGCGTCCGACCGGCGCAACGTGTCGAGCCGTCGCCGCCACGCCGAATCACGTCGTATCTCAATCGAGCTCTGCCACTCGGTGCTGCGCGTCGCGCTGGTTATCGACAGTGAGAACTCCAATCTACCGGTCCTGCGGACACTCTCGATCCCTTGGCGTAAGAAGGCGAAAGACCTCCTCTGCCCCGAAGGACGCGTCGAACTAGCGGCCGCACTGCGGTCGCTGGTGAACCAGGAACGCCTCGCGGGCTGTCAGGTCGCGTTCGCGATCAGCAGCACGCTGTGCGTCAACCGGGCCACGTCGGGCGCTACGGCGAAGGTCGAGCAAGAGCTTGGGGAACTCCGCGAACGGAGCCAGATGTACCTGTCGCTGGGGCCGGGCGCGAAGACGGCGGCGATTGCCCGGAAGAATATCGACGCGCGTCATGAGCACGCCCTGGTGACGGTCACCAACGAAAGGACGCTCGCCCTGCTGGTGGAAGCCGCTGAGTCGGCGGGGCTGACGGTCGCGGTCGTCGAATCGGCGTTGGTCGCGCTCAGCCGCTTGCAAGGACGGCTCGAACCGGAAGAGCCGTCGTCGGTGCTCATGGTCCAGCTCGACGAAGACCGCTTCGAGGTCGGCGTCAGCCAGCGCGGTCAGTTGCTGGTCGAGTACCGGCCATCAAGCGACTCGACCACGGACCGGTTGGGTAAGGTTGTCGATGACCATCACGATCGACTCAAAAGGTTCTGCCAGCGGCAGTACGGCGTCGGCGCCGGTGACATTGAAAGGATGTGGCTGGTTGGCGAGCCCGGCGAGGTCGCGGCGACGGACGCCATTACCCGCCGCAAGATCGCGACAAGCGTCTTACCGCTCGACGCCCTGACGGACCTCTGGACCGTCCAGGACGCCGAGCCCATGTCGGCAGAAATGGGCGCGGCCTTGGGGCTGGCGCTGCGGGGGCGGGACGATGCTAGCAGCGTTAGCCCGAACCTTATGGACGCGATCCATGCCGGGGCGAAGCAGCCCATTCGCCCGTTCCTTATGCGGGCCGCGACTCCTCTCGTCGCCGCCCTGCTGCTAGCGGCCGGCCTCTGGCTATTTAACCTCGAGCAACGGTCCGAGCTGATGGCGCTCCGCAGCGAGGTCGAAGCGGCGAAGCCGGTCTACCTCCAAGGGCAGCGGCTGAGCAAGCAGCTTGCCGACGCGACGCTCGAGATTGAGCACCTCTCCAGGCTGGAGAAAAAGATCCCCGAACGCCAGATGACGCCCCTTATCCAAGGGGTGGGGTTCTGCCTCCCCGACGACGTCTGGCTCAAGGCGTTGAGATTTAGCGACCTGGGGAGCGTCACCTTAGAAGGGGCCAGCTACACCGAGGGGAGCCTCTACGACTTTGTCCACAACCTTGAGGACGCGCCCACTTTTCAAGAGGTGGCGCTCCGTGGGACCGGCGTCGAGCAGACTCCCCAGGGGCCCGCGACGAGTTTCGGCGTCGACCTCGGGGTGGCGACAGCAACGACAGCATCGGGTGAGGTGAAGCCATGATCCAGACCATCGCAGAACGCTTGGCGGCCAGCCCGCACCGCTGGCTAATCGTTACAGCCGTCACATGCGTGCTCGCCCTCGCGAGCGCGCTGCCGCAAGTCGATCTACTAATTGCGGAGCGATCGGAACGATCCGAACTGCAGGCCGAGCTAACGCAGGCGGAGGCTTCCGCCGCGCAATTGCCGGTCTACGAGCGGGAGTACAGCGCGAAAGAACAAAAGCTGGAGCGGCTCCGGCAGCGAGTCGTCGACGAGTCACAGTTGGCCAGCCTGCGGACATGGCTGGTGGATGCGGCTCGCCAGTCGGGTTGTCAAGTGAGAAGGATTGACCTTGCAAACCCGTCGCTCCGGCCTTGGTCAGACGACGAGAACCCGATCTCACCGACGGGACCCACCAACAAGAGTAAAGCAACCCCGTTTCAGCTGCAGACCAGGGCGGTGACGTTCAGCGTGACGGGGTCGTCGAACGAACTAGTAGCGTTGCTAAAGGCGATCGATGTTGATCGACGACTCAAGCACGCTAGCAATATTGAGTTAAAACCGATGGCGCGGAACGCCCAAGAGCTTCAGCTTGAGTTGACGCTCTGGTACTTCGCGCTAGTACGCACGAGCGACGTGGCTTAGCGCCCGACGCAGGGCGTGGTCAAGGATGACCTATGGTGAAACGAACGCAACGGACCGCGATTGCCGCTCGCATGGCTGGCGTGGTCGGCTGCGCCGTTATCATTCTGGCTAGCGCCCTCGCGAGCCACGCCCAGGGGCCGCCGCCGGCCGGCTCGGGCGCGAGCCGATCCGCCGCCTCGGCCAAGGTGGTCGAGTCGCTCCGTCGCCGGGGCGACTTGACACTGCGAGACGCGACCCTCGAGACCGCCCTGTTCACCATCAGCGAGCTTTGGGGCGTCAACATCGTTGCGGCGAAGGTCGAAGGCTCCGTCAACGGCGTCTTCAAAGACGCGCCGCTCCGCGACATCCTCGACACGATCTTGCTGTCGAACGGCTACGCCTACCGCCCGGTCGGCGGCAGCCTGATTGTCAGCCGTCTGCAGGACCTCGGGCAGATCAACCCGTTCTTCGTCTCCGAGACGATCCCCGTCGGCATGACGGACATCAACGAGCTGGTCGAGGCCGCCCGCTTGATGAGCACGCCGCAGGGGCAGGTCCAAGCGCTTCCGACCGCCGGCGCGTTGCTCGTCGTCGACTTCGCCGATCGGGTCGAGATGATCCGCGAACTGGTTCAGCAGCTCGACGCCGCGTCGCGGGGAGTGGGCGTCGCGGGGGGCGGGCCGAAGCAATTGGAGGTCGCCTACTTCCGGACCCATTATATCTCCGCGGTCCAAGCCAGTACGGCGATTGACGTGATCCTCAGCGCCGACGGACGGACCTCGGCCGTCGAGGGGGACGATCGTCTGCTGGTGGTCGACTATTCCGACAACATCCGGATGGTCGAGTCGGTGCTGTCGAAGCTCGATCGACCGCGACCGCAGGTCAACATCAAGGCCTTGATCTACGACATCAGCCTCTCCGACATGGAGAAAATCGGCATCAATTGGAATGGGATATCGAACGGCTCGATCGACGCAGCCGGTGTCGCGACCGGCAAGAGCTCCGGCCTCCGCTTCTTAACACAGACCGCGGCGCCGCTGACCGCGACGGGGTCCGGTGGCGCCTTCAATTTCTACAGCATCGAGGGGGACCTCAATCTCAGCGCCCTGGTTGTCGCGCTGCAGGAGGCGGAAGACTCTCGCCTACTAGCCGACCCGAACGTCACGGTGATGGACAACGAGGCGGCTAATATCGAGAGCATCTCTGAGATCCCGTTCCAACAACTGACGCAGACGACCGGCGGCGGCAACATCGGAACGACCGCCTTCAAGGAAGTCGGCATCAAGCTTGATGTCACGCCGAAGATTTCCCGCGACACGACAATCGATCTGACGGTCGCCCCCGAGTTCAGCCGTCTGGCGGGGTACACCCCCGGTGACAACCAGCCGATCGTCGAGACGCGGCGGGCCACGACACGGGTCCGCGTGCTCAATGGCCAGACGATCATGATCGCCGGTCTCCGCCAGCGGACCGACGTCGGCAACTTCAATGGCGTGCCGCTACTGAAGGACGTTCGCTACATCGGCCGGCTCTTCCGTTCGCGGGAGACGCGGATCGTCGAGAGCGAGTTGGTTGTGTTTATTACGCCAGAGATCGTCGGCTACAGCGACGGGCTGGACGAACGCGACCGTCTCACCTCCGACACCGTCAATTGCCGCTTGGAGCGGATCCCACCGGCGGAGGGATGTCCGACCTGCGGTCAAAATAACGGCTGCGACTGCTTGCCGGTTGACGTCGAAGGGCCGGCCTTCCAGATGGCGCCAGAAATCGCGCCGCCGTCTCTAGAAGGTCGGCAACCACCTTACGAGACGGCGCCCTCGGACGTCCTTGAGCCGATCCCCTCGCCCGAGCCGCTCGACTCGGCGTCGAGCGACATCACCCCGCTCCCGTCGCAGACAAGGCGAGACGTCTACCGTTTACCCCCGGCTAGCGGTGTCAACCAAGCAGCTCTTGCCGGGAACGCAACGGGGCAAGTTGACAAGACCGAGCCGATGCGGATGGATTACGACTCGCGGTTCCGGGCGACGGGGAGCGTCTATCCGGATCGACAGCGATTGACCTCGAGCCCCTCACCGGAGCCGGCCGCGGAGCGTCAAGAGGCGAAGAAAAGCTTCTGGCAGTTCTGGCGATAGGGGTCGGGTTGCGCGGATTAGGCGGGTGCGATCGGCCTCGGCGGGCTACCTGTTGCTGCCTAGCGGCCGGCGACGGCAAGCTAGAGTTTGGGGCGGACCCTTCCGGATTTTCGATGTTCTCCCAACGCAGCTGCAACGTGACTTTCGTCCGACCCGCCGCCCTCAGCGTCACGCTGCTCGCCCTGCTGGCGAGCGGCTGCGGGGAGGGTGTCGATACGGTTGGGAACTCACCGGCGCCGTTGAACCCGATCGAGGCGGCCGCCGCGAACGCCGAAGCGGTGACCGAGGCAGCTGAAGACGCCGCCAAGCAACCGGCCGACACGGCCAAGAAGTCGCCAACGCCGCCGCCCGTTGCGGTTGCCTATACGCCGCCGTTCCCGGAACGGACCAACCTCTTCGAGCCCCGCAAGCTGGCGCCGCGCGCCGCTCGCAATTCGGGCGACGAGTCGGCCGACAGCGTCGTCTTGATGGGTTTCGCGAACCTCGATGAGCCACGGGCCCTATTGACGATCAATGGCGTCATTAAGCCGCTCTCAAGCGGCGAGGAATCGGCCGGTGTCACCGTCATCTCGATCGACCCCCCGCGCGCCGTGCTGCAACGGGGGCGGAGTCGCTGGACCGCGTCGATCGAGTAGTGTCGATCGAGTAGTGTCGATCGAGTAGTAAACTCTACCGGCTCGCTTCGGTTGCGGGCTCGGGTCGGTCGCCCCACGGGTTGGTGACACGCGACTCCGGTTCAGGCTGCAGCTCGCGGTCGTCTTCCAAAACTCGTTTCGGGATGGCGACCCGCATCTGTCGGGCCTCGTAGCCCGCCATGGCGAGGTTCACCAAGAAGACCGCCATGGCCACCGCGCCGACGGCAATGAGCAGCGTGATCTCGACGTCGGATGGCAATTCACCATTGAGCACGCGGGGCACATTCCACGACGGGCTTGAGGCGGTGATAGCCAACCAATCGGCGACACGGACCCGCTCGCTCAATGTCCGAATTACAAACGGCAGCCCCGATCCGAATAGCGCGAAGAGCACTTGGATCAGAAAGCCCCCGAGCGTCGACATATCTGTTACGCGGCGCAAGCCATCGACCGCAAGGCGTCCCAGTCCCAGGTAGGCGGCGAAGTAGCTCACCAAGAGGAACGTCGCCTTGGCGGTTTGCGCGGGAGCAAAGTTGCCGGGGATCGCGGTGGAGTAAACGGCGATGACCACCATCAAGGCGAGGGTCGCGACGTTACAGACGGCAAAGACATAGCCCGATCCGCTCCCCGGACTGAACCAACTCCTCACGGCCCGTCCGAGGAGACTCGTCGGCAGCGAGCGGCGGACGCGCAGACTCAGCAGGGGCGCTTCGCCCGACATCAAAGCGCCGGCCGCAAACCAATAGACCGCCGCGACGACCAGCGCGACGAAGACGCCATCGTAGGGCGCCCCTGCGGCGACGGCGCCCCCGATCCAGGCGACAAAAAACGCCTGCTGAATAAAGGCGGCCTTACGAAGCCCCGTCGAGCGGTTGGCGGCGGTAAAGGTGGTCAACGAGATCGCGGCGGTGTAGACCACGCCGAACGACGTCGCATAGAGACAGAGCAGCGCGAGGTGGAGCCACCAGTTCTCTTCGCTATGCAGCCAGCGGCTCTCCCACCCGCGGACCGCGGCGGCCGCCGCGAGGAGGCCTGAGTAGGCGAGGAAGAGCAATCCGGCGAAGCCGACTGACATCACCACCTGGGCGTACTTCTGCCGTGTCGCGGCGGCGATAACGAGCCCGACCGCAGAGAGGCCGATCGAAGCGAGCACCGCATACGCCAGCAACAGGCCAATCGTCGTCAGGTCAACGCCGCGCAACAAGTAAGTGAAAGCGATGCATGGCGCGAGGGCCGAAAGATAGATGACGATCTGCAGCAGAGCGCTGCCGAGTTTGCCATTGATCACCTGGCGGGGCGACAGGCTCGAGACTTCGAGCAGATCGCGGGTGTTGTCCTCGTGCTCACTCGATAGCGACCGGTAGGCTGAGAACGGCGTCACGACGACCAGCGGCAACGCCAAGATCACGTAATAAACATAGAGCAAATAGCCGCCCGCCGAGACGTAGTAGATGCTGGGCCCGACCATCGCGATGGCGCCGATCGTGGTGACCCAGCAGCCAATCAGCAGTAGAACGAACCACAGCGTGAACTGCCGACTCTTCAGCGACTGACGCGTCTCTTTGACGAGGATCGGGTTGAGACGGTCGCCGGCCGACTCGAGCCAGCGATTCAGCCGGCCCGGCTGGGCGGCGTCCGCCATCTCGTTCTGCGGGGGCAAGGTCGTCATTGCACACGCCCCTTCGTCACGTGGAGGAAGACATCCTCAAGCGACTTGCCGCGCGAAGTGAACTCGGTCACGCCGAAGCCGGCGCCGATCAGCTCGGCCAGCAGTCCGGCCAGCGTTGCGTCACGCTGGGGTTGTTCCGTGACGAGGTGGAACGTGACCCCTTCCTTAGTTGCGACGACGGTCTTGACGTGGGCGTGCCGCGATAGCCAGGGAATCACTGCCGTTTGATCATGCGACGCCCGATCGTTGGTGACGCGGAGTCGGACGGTGATCTCTTCTTCCACGCAGCCGCTGATCTCATCGACGGTGCCGACGGCGATCAGCTGCCCGCGCTCAATGATCGCGACGCGGTCGCATATCTCCGCGAGTTCCGTGAGGATGTGCGAGCTGATCAGGATCGCTTTCCCCGCTTCGGCGAGGCGTGAGATCATTTCGCGCAACTCAATACGCGCGCGGGGATCGAGTCCGGCAGCGGGCTCATCCAGGACCATCACCGAGGGGTCGTGAATCATCGTCCGGCCCAGGCAGAGCCGTTGCTTCATTCCTTTCGAGAGCCCATCGATCGGCTTTCGCGCGAGTTCGTCGAGCCCGGTGAAGTCCATCGTCGACTCGATCGCACGGCGACGCTCGGTCCCCCGTAGCCCGTACGCGCGGGCGAAGAAATCGAGGTACTCCCAGACGTTGACGTTCTGGTACGCGCCGAAATAGTCCGGCATGAAGCCGAGTCGCGAGCGGACGCGGTCGGGATCGTCAATCACGCTAAAGCCATCGACCGAGGCGTCGCCGGATGACGGCTCATCGAGGGTCGAGAGGATTCGCATGCTGGTGGTCTTGCCGGCGCCGTTCGGGCCGATGTAGCCGAACACCTCGCCCTTCTCGACGATAAACGACACGTCGTTGACGGCGTGCGTCGAACCGAACCAGCGATGGACGTGGCGGAGCTCGATCGGGGGCCCCGACGACGCCTTGGGCGTCCGCAGCGGGCGGCCCGAGGCCGCGGTGACGGTGGCGTTGGTCGTCATCTCACCACCTCCCCACGACGATATGGAAACTGCCTAGCTCATCGACCGAGTCCCATCCAAGGGGCGTCTCGACCGCCCGGGTGGTGACCGCGACATAGCTCTGCGGCGGCACATCGAGGCTGCGCCCGCCGTCGATGCCTGTCAGGGCGTCGATCACACGGTTCGCCAGGTTGTCGCCAACGGCGGATGCGGGCAACGTCCGTTGCATGCGCCGGATGTCGCGCGACGCGCCGAGCCGCTCGAGGGTGTCCTCGACCGCTTTGCCGGCGCCGGCCGGCGACGTCGGAATATTCGAAATCGCCAGTGTGCGAAACGACTGCATGGCGTCGAGCCGCTCAACCGGTTCAAGATTGGCGGTGGCTCCCTCCGTGACCGCGACGGCGCGTAGCCAGCCCCCCTCGCTGTCGCGGACGACGATCAGATCAATCGGCGCTCCGAGCCGGTTCGCGATTCGAACGTTACTCCCCTGCCCCGTCAGCTCGACTCTCGCCGGCGACGTGCGACACCGCACCAACAGATGCTGGACGGTCGTCCGGGGGGGCGCCCAACCACTGCCGAGCACCTGCTGATCTCCCACCCACCGGAGGGTCCGCGCCGCCTCTCGCTCGGCAAAGGCCGACTCCCAAATCGGTTCCAGCGGGTAGATCGCCGTGTCGGCGGGGAGGGTCATTGGTTCGTCGGGCAGGGTCGCGGCGTAGTGCGACACCCGGCTCCAACTGGCCGCCTCCCCCGTCGTTTGATCGAGGAGCGTAATGCTCCGGACCCGCGCTTTGACTCCGAATCCGTCGGCTACCGCCGCGTAGGCGACCAAGCCGAGCGTCGCAACGCACGCGTAGAGCGGCGTCGTCAAAACCAGCAGGTGCAGCTGTTGCCGCCGCCACAGAAGCCAGTAGTTCAGCGGGCCAATGGCGAGAACGAACAACGTTATCAGAATCTGAAATTCGTTGACCGGCGCCACGCCGACGCCCGGTATCAGCAAGTTGCCGAAATCTGCGCTTGCGCCATCCGGCTCGACACCGTGTCGCGCGCTCCAGCGGTACGATTCCCAGCTCGCCATGACTTGCCGCGACGGGCCCCGTCTTAGCGCATCGGGCACGTCGAACGGTAACTGATCGAACGCGACGATACGGCCGAAGCCGGCTTCGCGTTGGGCGCACCACCCGCGCGTATCGGTGGGGCGTTGTTGGTTGATGAGCGACCGGATGCGGTCGATCGGAGGACCGAACCCCTCGATCTGGTCATCGAAGGTCACTTGCGAATACCCCCACCCCGGCGCCTCCTCGATCGGGGTGGTTCCCCCGCGGCGTTCGCGGACATTGGGCGTCTGCGTTTCACCCTGCGACGCGACTTCCGCCGTCTCCTCGGCTTGTGTCGTGGGCGGTGGCGTCTCCTTCTCGGAAGGCGCTTCATCGGTGGTCGTGAACCGCCAACGCTCTAAGCGCAGCAGTTCGTTGATCTCGCGGTAGTTCTGAGCGGTTCCTCCGGTGTTCTCTACCCAGACCATCCCTCCGGCGAGAAGCCACCGTCGCAGGGCCGTCACCTGCGACTCGGGGCGCTCGGCAAAACGGCGGAGTGTCGGCAGATCGACCGTGATGACTTCCGCTGACGCGTAGTCGATCCAAGAGTCGAGCGACTCCGAGGTGAGCCGTTCCATCAGAAACCGGCCGCGCTGTCCGACCGTGATCTGTTCGGTCGAGCGTTCGGACGCCAGGCCGGTCGTGGACTTCCCCGCCGAACGCGTCGGCCGCAACAGCCGGAACATCGACTCGCGGGCGGTGGTGGGCAGTGGCATGGCGGTCTTCATGTCGGTCGACAGCGCTGGATCGACTTCGCCGTCGACCCGCACGGTCCACCAATGCAGCGCCCAATCGCTGATCGAAGGGCACCGCACCACCATCTCGACCGAGTCGGCGCCGCCGGGCAACAGCACTTCGTCCTGTACCGTCAGGTCCGTGTCGCCCGGGCGGCCCGAATCGGAAAACTTCAGCTCGACGGCCAGCAGCCGATCAACCGCCGCGGGCGTGGCGGTGTCGAACCGCACCCGCACGGGCCGGTACCCGCCGGCGTCGAGCCAGCGGCTGTCGAGCTCAATATTGAGTCCGTGACGCGGAGAGAAAGCCGGCGACCCATTCCGGGCGGGCGGCAACTCGACGACGCCGCCCGAGGTCGCCGCGGCCGGGGCCGTGATGATTAGTTGCGTAAAGGCGAAGAGCAAGCCGACGCGGCCAAGTCCTGTCATCGACGCGGCTCCCGGCCGCCGGAGCGGCTCAAGGCGAGCGACAGGGCAAACGCGATCGCCTGTAGCGTGAAGGACAAGGCAACCGACCCCAACGCGACGGTCACGCCAATCGCCCAGGGTGCGCCAAGCACCGCCTCACGGATGACGATCGCCACGACCGACCCGACGGTCAATCCAAGGAGGCCGGTACGGAGGGTGAAGCGGGGTAGAAGCATCCCCCGATTGTTACCGCTCTTGCCCAGACAGCAAGCGAAGGGTCGGATCGACCCGGGCGAGGCTCCAGGATGTCACCGCCAAGAAACCCGGTCCGAAGAGCATCGGCAGCGAAACGCCATGGGGAAAATCGCCCACCGCGGCGAAGTGGAGGGCGTAAAACGCTGCCATGCCAGTGAGGGTCAAGAGGCCTCCCGCCAGCTCCCATCGCCAGATCGCCGCCAGGCCGACGAAGGCGGTAGCCAAGCAGACCAACAGCCCCATCTCGTGGGGCGAGGCGGCCGACAGATCGGGCGGCCCGTTGCTGAGAACCTCGGCGGCAACGAACAACAGCGGTGGCAGGCCGAGCAGCCGGGCCGCCCAGCGCAGCACGCCACGTGATTCTGTGACCATGAGTTAGGCCCTTCAGAGGGGCAAGCGTGCGGCTTGCCAATCAGCCGCACGCTCCTCTCACCCCATTCTAGGCCTCGCGGCAGCCAGGCGAAACACGGCACCCGGTCGCGATCAGTCAACCATCGACAGGCGTCACGTCGGTTGGCGCCTGGGTCTTCTTGCGAATCCGCTTCCGCTTCGGGGGCGGTGCGCTCCACTCCTTGGTGAGCGTCTCGAACACCTCGGGCGATTCGTAGCGGACGATCCCTTTGCCGTCGGGCATGGGGCCGATCAGGCCGCGGAAGACGGGGAGACCTCGCAGGGACAGGTCGGTCGAGCAGTCGTCGATCCCGATCTGCGAGTGCATCTTGAGGATCGCTTCGGTGTGGGGGTAATCCTTGCTACGGATCTCTCCGCCAGCGCCGCGGGTAACGATGCGGATGGTGGGCGTCGGCATGGGGGCCTCTCCCGGGGTCGGGGTGGATTGGTGGCTCGATTGGCTGCGGAGCCCTCCATCCTGGCCTGGTCCGTCGCAGCAGCGTGGAGGTGCGCCGGGGGCCGTCCTTCGGCCGCCCAACTGGCTCACCTCCTCTCGATTCCAGCATCGGCGTCGGCGCCAGCACCGCGTGAATCGGGCGGGGGATCCCCGTGCGGCGGGCAGAGTCGTCAGAACCGGGCCGTCGCGGAACCACTTCCGAGGCCCGCTTGCGCCGGTTAGAGGGATGGCGCGGGCTCGAAGGCCCGGGCCGTCGCTTGTCAGCCAAGCGTCCGACAGTTAATTTACGGATCTGCGTGAGCGACCGCCGGCCAGCCCGGCAAACCGCTCCCCCGGAGGGTAAGCGAATGGCTAGCAGACTGATTCGAAATCAGTTGCCGGGTAACCGGTTGAGGGTTCGAGTCCCTTGCCCTCCGCTTTTGTAAATCGTTGCTTCGCAACGGATTGCCGATTGTCTACCGAGAGGCGGACTTGTCGGCGCCGGTTTATCGGCAAGGGCTCATCCGCGCCGTCGGGGGCGAAAGCCGCGGTGGAGCCCCGCGGTGAGCAGCAGAAAGACCGACATCGGCTCGGGAACGTTGATTGCAGCCGCTTGCGATGACATCACGTCACGCCAGACGGTGTAGTCGGCGGCGTTCACGACGCTGTCGCCGTTGCCATCCGCCAAGAGGTTGGTTGTCGATCCATAGGCGTCACGCCAGAGGTCGTAGTCGGCGGAGTCGACCAACCCGTCGCGGTTGTAGTCCCCTTCTTGAACGGTGAGGAGGACCTCGAAGACGCGGTTTGTCGCGGCCGACAGGGCCGCGGGGTCGCTACGGACGTGCGGGGCGTTTGCGGCGATGCCGCCGAAGACGTAACCGACCACCGTGTCGCCGAACGGCAGGGCGTCGAAGTCGATGACGCCGTTTTCGAAGGTTGCGATGCCGGGCGCCAGGAAAAACTCGGCGTTGGCGCCGAAGCGGACCTCATTCCCCTCGGTGTCGGTGATCAGCGGGTAGCTGCCCAAGTAGTGCTGCGTGTAGTCGCCCGACGAGTCGATCCGCACAGCGGTCAAGTCGTTCGCGAACGGGAAGTTGTCGTCTTGGAGAAAGGAATCGGTATCGGCGTCGTAGTACTGGAGCGTGATTCCGCCGAGCAGGAGTTCGTTCATCTCGCCGCGTGACGACGAGTAAAGGCCGAGCTTTGCGGCGTGGTAGTTGCCTGCCGCCTGCTTGAAAGTCGTGGGGCTAGTCGGATCAGCCATCGACGGGACGCCGCTCGCGTCGATCTCGACCGGCACGGTCCAGGCGCCGAACGACTCGGTGAAAACGCCCGAGAGGACGGTGAGCCCTTCTTCGACGCCACCGACGCCATCGGGGCGGAGCACCGGGATGATGTTCAGGTCACGCCGCCGGTAGGCGTCCTCGGGCGTCGTGGAAGAGGGGTTTGCGAACGAGAGCGTCGATCCATCGTCAACGATGTCGAAACTCCGAATCTGCTTGGTGTAGGTGCCCGTCTTGCCGGGATTGTAACCGCCTTCAAAGCTCTGGCCGAAGACGAGGTGCATCCGACCTTCCATCTCGTACATGGCGCCGCCGGTGACCTTGAAAAGAGGGTCACTCACTTGGCGGAGATGATCCACCGCTTGTCCCGACCCGGTGACGACCCAATCGACGAGCCCGTCGAGGTCGAGCGCCGAAAGGGTATCGAACGTCGTGAAGCCGCCGGTGTTGCGGGCGCCGTAGCCGCCAGTCAGGTAGAGCCGATCACCGATCTGGGTGAATTGGTTATTGGCGTTGCTCAACGAGTCGATCTGCGCGGCGGTTAGGCCGGCCGATGGGTCGTCGAGCGACCGGCTCCACGAGGCGCCGTTGACCGGGTCGATGACCCAGATGTCGCGATTCTGGTACTCGACCGGGAAGTTCGTCGAGCCGCTGTTCTCGAATCCGTGCAACCCATTCGTGCGGCCCGACATCAGCACCCATTTGCCGTCGTACTCCGCGGCGGCGTAGGAATGCAGCGTCGGGAGCGACGCGGCGCCGAAACTCGTCTCGCGCAGCTCCAATTGGTACGGCAAGGTGGCGCCGATTGTGATTGGCGACAGATCGGCGGTTTGGTGCTGCCCGCGCGCCGTGGCGCCCAGCGCCAGCAGCAGACAGGCGCCGATGGCGGCTGTATTTCGAAAAGTCATGCTGATAAGAGATTTGCTTGAAGGTTGCCTCTTCCAACACGTCCTCACGGAGGGGACGTGTCGTGACCCTAGTCTAGTCAGCGACGCCCGAACGGGTCGTCTTTGCGTCAGAAAGTCTGCTGTCAGGAGGGGTCAATCGAATTCGCGTCGGCTTATCGCGGTCGCACGAGATTGTCCCCCCCCGCTCTGTTAACTCGACCACCTGGATTAAGCTGCGACGCTGCTCGGGGCCGTCGTCGGACGCTTGGCTTCCCCGTCGGCCGGGGTGGGTGAAGTAGAAAAGGTAAGCGCGGTCGTTTTCGACAACGACATCGGGGTGGCCCCCTTTGACCCGGTCTCCGTCGCCCCGCCCCGGATCACGCAGGAGGTTCTCGGGCTGCCGACGCCACGACTGGAGGTCGTCCGATCGATAGACCGCCAGACCGTCCCAAACATCCGTGACCATCCAGTAGGCGTCTCGCCAGCGAAAAACCTTCGGGCCCTCTCCCGACTGGTCGCCAACCGCTTCGCCGTGATCGGTCCAGTTGAAGAGGTCCTCGCTGTCGGCGTAGTAGATCGATTTCCGGTCCCGTTCGTTGTTGTACCAAAGCCGATAGCCGCCGTCGGGGAGCGGATAGACGCAGGCGTCGATAACCCTGTCCGACGCCAAATCGAGAGGGCCCTGCGACCGCCAGTTCTGGAGGTCGTCGCTCGTCAGATGGACGATTCGGCGCGGGTGCCCCCAGTCGTTGAAGACACCGGGCACGACGGTGAGGAAGAGGTGATGCTTGCCGCCGAAGGTCACGACTTCTGGCGCCCAGAAGGTCGCTTCGCCATTGACGCCAGGCCCCTCGGCGCGGAGGTCGCCGACACGTGTCCAAGTCGCCCCGCCATCGTCCGACTCGGCGATCCCGATCGGTGTGCCATGGACCCAGGAGACGCCCGGCAGGTCGGGCTGGTTGGCGCGGCGGTTGGTGAAGTACATCCACCACCGCTCGCGGTGCGGGTTCCAGACAACAACCGGGTCGGCGGCGCCGTCGAAAACCGGATCGGTGTAGAGCGGCTTCGCGGCGATTGTCCCGAGCTCGGCGCTGGCGGCCCGATCGCCCGTCACCAGGAAAAGACGAGACCCGTGCGGCGGAGCCGGCGATGCGAGATCGCCCTTGGCGACGTGGAACTCCTCGCCGGTCCAGAGATCACGGACCTCCAGCGGAGCCGACAGATCGAACAGTGCTGGATCGAGACGCTGCGGGAACGATTCGTCCGCCGTGTCGTTCAGATTGAAGACCGCCACGTACTTGCCGCCAGGGGCGACATTGTCGGGGGCGTCGGAGGACCAAACGATTCGGTTCGCGGTCCGGAGCAACTGCCGGGCGTTGCTTCCGCGCTGATTCACCTTGAGGACATCGCTGTTGGAAATCAACGCAATCGTCGCGGGATCGCTCGTTGGGAGGTCGCCACCAAACATCAGCGGAGACTGGGCGATACACCACGCGGTCATCAGCGTCCGCTGCTCATCGGACGAGAAACGGGTGCTACGCTCCCCTCCCCTCTCGCCGCGGATCGCGAGCCGGCCGAGGGGCAGCATGTCGCCGTCGGGCCAATGACCGGGGCTGCGATACGGCGTCCAAAGATGGAGCTGCCGGAACTGGCGTTCGAGAGCGCCCCATTCGTCCCAGAAGTCGTTCGAGACTCGCCACAGGTCGGCGTGCGAAGCGATATGGTCGGCATGCGCAAGGGGCGTCGGACCGGGCGAGGTGCTCAGGACGATCGGCCGCCCGCAGCGTTCGATCGCCGTTTGCAGCATCTCGATTTCGTCGCGGTAGTAGTTCGGTTCGCCGGGACTCGCGTAGGGGTTGTTCAGGTCATCGACCTTGACGAAGTCGACGCCCCATGACGCATAGAGCCGGAACATCGAGTCGAAGTAAGCCTGGCTCGCTTCGGACTTGCGGACGCCCCGCATGTCTCGCAGCCAAACCGCGCCTTCATCGGTGAGCGGCACGTCGAGCGTGGTGAACGCGCTGGTTTCGATCGGGTAGCCGGCCTCGGGAGCCCCCCAACGGGGTTCGACCGCTGCGCGAGGCATGCCCCGCATCAGATGGATGCCGAACTTTAGGCCGAGCGAATGAACGTCGTCGGCCAACGGCTCGAAGCCCGCGCCGCCTTCCGACGACGGGAAGCGATTCGGGGCCGGGACGAGCCGCCCGTGATCGTCGAGCGTGAACTGGGGGTCGGTCTGGTTGTACGGCCGGGTCGAAGGGTTTTGCACCGTCCAGCGGATATCGACAACGACGTACTCCCACCCCTTGTCCGCGAGGTGCTCCGCCATGAACTCGGCGTTGCGACGGACTTCCTCTTCAGTCACCGACGAGCCGTAGCAATCCCAGCTATTCCACCCCATCGGCGGCGTCGGCGCGAGGGGGCGTTCCTGGCCCGCCGCCGGGAGGGCGGCCGCGACCAGTAGGGCGGCGACACCCAATTGGACTTGAGAAAGCATGTGATCGGCGATGACAAGTATTGAAGAGCCGATGAGTCGAGCGACTCTCGATCATAGTGAGAGTTCCGTTGGAAATCGACTTCGGGTTTAGTTTTCGCCATAAGTTCTCGCACCAATGACGCCGTCGTCCTGTCAACGTCGGCCTGCTCTGCGGGGATGAATGAAAGACTCAACAGCCCGCGCCACGGTTAGCGGGTCGAGACAGGTCGGACGGGAGAGACGGCACACGTCGTCCTTGCAGAGCGGCGGCTCCTTCCCGGGCACGATTATCGGTCCCCGGCCGCCAATTTGCGAACGCAAGGCAATCCGGGCGCGGAACCAAAAAAGGGGCGGCGTACCGGCGGCCAGTCAGCCGCCGGTACGCCGCAGACGAGTCACACAAAGTTAGCGACGCCAAACGCCAAAGCTCGCCAGCGCGACCAATCCGAGCAACGCCGCTCCCGGCTCAGGGACGGCGATAAAGCTAAAAGTGAACTCCGCCGAATCTCCGAACCTCGGGGTGAGGCTCAGGTCCTGCAGGACGAAGGTGGCTTCGTACTTGGAACCCGATGCGACCGTGGCGTCCACCGCGAAGACCGGGTTAAACGTCCAGTCGGCGCCGGAGCCGATCGTGAGCACATCGTTAACGCCGCTAAACAGCTGCGTGCCCGATTCGTCCTCGATCAGAAGTCCGGGGCTGATCGCCACCAGCTTCATCCCAACCGTGACATCAGCGACCGACTGCTTGTAGGCGCCGTTGCTGGCGTTGAGCAGGTAGTGCCCCGGATGCTGGGCGAACTCTCCATCGGGATCCGGCCGACCATCGTATTGGAAGAGCTCATCAATCGGAGCGATGGTGAGGTTGCCGTATTCTTCCTCGACGACGTCCTCCGGCAAGGCAACCGGGCCGAGACCCGACACGAGCTTGCCCGCGAACGGACCCGAGCCCGGCAGTAAAGCCAGGCCGTCGTCGGCTTGGTAAGGCTCAGGAACACGGTTGTTGCCGCTAAAACCAGGTGACGGGTTGAGAGGGTCGCCGGAGTAGGAGTACGCGCCGATCGAATGGAAGTGGTTGTTCAACGCGTTTTCGCTGAACGTGTGCGACAGCAGGAATGTCAGCCGCTGAAAGTTGGGGTTGGCAAGCCCGGTGTAGGTCCCGTAGCCAACGAATTCAGCGTTGTCGTAGCCGACATGGTAAGTGGTGATCCCGGGTTCAGGGCCGGCCTGCGCGGCAGGCGTCGCAGCCAGTACGCCTGCGGTTAGCAAGGCAATGAAAGCTATGTCGTGTCTCATCAAATCGTCTCTTGGTGTAAGTACGGAAGTAGATTGGTAATAGAAACGTCCCTCGAGGCGCGTAGCCCGAGCGGCGGGGCGATACGGTGCTTCAGCACCAGCGATCGCCTTCGATTCAGTGGTTCAGAACCCGCAAGTTGTCACGCAACGGCGGCGTGTGACGGGTCTTGTCTCAACGGCCTCTTGGCCGGAGGTCCACGTGATGGAGGCAAGCGCCAAGCGGGCTTGCTGGGCGCTTCTAGTGGCGCCGCAGATGTGCCCTGGCCGGGCGTCTCTGCGAAACCGCTTGGAGACCGATCCAACGTCGGAACGTGGTAACCGGCCAGCAAGTCACAGAGAGGGCATTGGTCGGCGCCCGACTTGTCGCTACCCGGCGAGACGCCATCGGTAGTCCCAAGGGGTGGCGCCGCGGCGACCTTCGCCAGCACGGCTGCCGAACACCAACCGCCGCATCCTCCGCTCCACGAACCCTCCGTGGCGATGAGCCACGCATGGAGTCCATAGCCGATAACGCCGACCAACGTCACGATCGTGACGAGCAACAGGCGGATCGCTTCTTTGAGGACGTGACGACGCATCGACGTGTGCTGGGTGATCCTTGTGTTGCTGCTCGGTCTGGTTGATCTAGGCGAGGCGCCGACGCATGAGACCAGCGACGATCGTGCCGACGATCAGTGCGCCCGAGCTCGGTTCGGGGATGGCGAGTGAGGCGAGAAGCGACTTGGTCGCGCCGTAGTTCTCGACCCAGACGTCGTAGTCGTTTGTTGAGTAGGTCGTCCCTGTGTCGTCACGCCAGACCGTGTAGTCGGCGGCGTTGACGACGCCATCCAGGTTGAAGTCGCCCGGCAGCGGCTCGTCGATCGCGGCGAGTGTGTCGACGCGGGCGTTGACCCAAGCCACCGCGGGCTGAATCGCCGAGAGAACCGACGTTTCCGGCGTCGCCCAGACGTAGAAGAACGGGTCCGAAGTCTCCAAACCCGCCACGCGG
This sequence comes from Botrimarina colliarenosi, assembly GCF_007859955.1. Taxonomy (GTDB): domain Bacteria; phylum Planctomycetota; class Planctomycetia; order Pirellulales; family Lacipirellulaceae; genus Botrimarina; species Botrimarina colliarenosi. The sequence continues at coordinate 467,661 of NZ_SJPR01000002.1, read as the reverse complement.
AGCTGCATAGCGAAGAGATAGATCCCGGCTTGCGGCAGCGTCGTGTTCATGCCATCGCCATTGTCGTCGAGAAAGAAGAAGCGATGCTCGTGCATCGAGCCGTTGGGGCCCGTTGTCTCGACGGTGTAGCCGGGGACGAGTTGATCCGCGCCACCGGCGGCCGCCGCGCCGTCCTTGCCGAACAGGCTGAATCGGTAGTCGTCCGTGGGCGTCGGTCCGAAGAGCGGATCGGCTCCGACGCCATCCCAGTAAAGCAGTGTCGAGGCGTAGCCGTCGTGCAGCCCCGAATCGACGGTCATTGGCAGGAAGTCCCAGTCGAGGTCCGTGTCGCCCGGCAGCGCTGTCGGCCCACTGCGCGACGTGAAGCCGGGGCTGTTCACCGAATAGAACGAATCGAGCCGGCCCGGGAAGACACGTTTTTCGCTGGCGGTCAGGGTGTCAAAGTTGAACTCCCCGACGCCGACCTTGCCCCCCGAGTCGAAGGCCAGGAGGTCGCTGTGTTGGGCCAGTCCCGGCGACGTCACGCAAACGATTAAGAATCCCGCAAGGGCTCTCGGATTGTTACTCATCTCTCGGCCTAGTTAGGTCCTGGGAGGGGTAGTAAACGGCCCGTCCCCCCTCCCACGGCCAGGCTGGCCGGGGAGGGGGCGGGCTCTCGGCGAGCGTTACCGCTTCCGTCGGGCGAGCAGGGCGCCGCACGCCGAAGTCGCCAACAGCGCCGTGGATGGCTCGGGAATGCCGTTGGCGAAGTCGACCGCCTCTTCGAAGAACGCGAAGTTGACTCCGCCGACGATCGGTTCGGGTCCTCCCTGCTCGTAGGCCTCTAGGGCGCCTTCGAGTTGTTCAGCGGTCTCTTCGTCTACCAGCACCGAACTAGCGAGCCACGCGATGTAGAAGGGATCGCTCGGTTCAAGGCCATCGACAACGAGCCGCATCCGCGCCAAATAGACGCCATCCGCGGCGCCTCCGCTAAGCCCGAACAGGGGGTGGTCGTCGAGGAACGACGTTCCATCGACCGTCGCGAACGGCGCGGGGGCCATCGGGGCGAACGTGAACGCGACGCCGGACTGTGTGGTGGTGAGCGGCTGAAAGTCGACAGCACCGCTGCCGTCCCAATAAAAGGTTGTGTCCGTACCGGCTCCAAGCGAGAACGGATCGAGCATCAGGCTGACTCCCGCTCCCGCCGGCAGATTCTGGCCTACCGGGACCGTCGTATCGGAATAGAAGCCCGGCTCGTCGCGCTCGAAGTCGTAGCCGAACGGCGGCGTTGGCGCGGCGGGGTTGATAAACACCCCTTCAAACACACGGGCGTCAAGGTTGAAGAACGGACCTCCTTCCTCAGCGCCGAGATCGACAGCGCCGCCGACGAGCGCTTTGACGCCGTCGCTCCGGAGGAGGATGTCAGCATGCTGCGCGTGGACGCTCGTCGCAGTGAGCATCGTCAACACGGTCAAAAAAAGTTGGGCAGAAAGTTTCATTGGGTCTCTCCTGGTGATTGCCGGTCCCTGGCAAAAGAATGTTCCGCCGCGTCATTGCGGCGGGATGACAAAATTGAATCCCTCGTCGCACCACTCGGCGATCTGATCGGCCGCGATGACGCGGACGCCGCCGTCGGCGTAGAGGTAGTTGGCCACGCCCCCCTGATGGCGATCGACCGCCAGCTCGCCCGGAATGGCTCGCGAAGGGTCGCCGGCCACCTTGGTCCAGACGGCCCGCTGAGGCCGAGCGTTGTTTGCGAGATTCGCGGCGCTAAACCAGTTGTAGGTCTCGATATGGTCGTAGTTATTGAAGATCACTTGCGACGTCGCTTCGAGCACCACCAGCGTGTTGTGCGTCGATCGCAGCTTGTTGAAGCTGTTAACGCGACCCTCGTTCTGAGCCTCCCAAGCGGCGAGCACCGGTGGCGGGGCCCCGACGGGGCGGGGGTCGACGTCCCGTAGGTAGCCGTTCATCGCGTAGCTGGTGGCGACCACTTCGCGGTCGTCGCCGTCGTCGATCACCGCCCCCGAGTCGTCGGTCTTGCGGACGTCGAACCGGAAGCGGCCCTCCAGCAGGTCTTGGTGCTCCGGGCAGAGCCGGACCGAGTCGGCGTCTTCCATGTACGGGGCGAGTGTCTCGATCCATGACACGTCTTCTTGGTTGACCCCTTCCGCTAAATGCGTCGCATGGCCGGCCAGGTGGGGCCAATGACCGCCGTAGACATCGACGAATTGCATCACCCCCAGCCCGATCTGCTTGAGGTTGTTCGCGCACTGCGACCGTCGAGCGGCGGCGCGCGCGGACTGCACCGCCGGCAGCAGGAGGGCAACGAGCACGCCGATGATGGCGACCACCACCAGCAGCTCCACTAAGGTGAAGGCTGAGCGACGAATGAAGCGCATAGGGGAGAAACGACGGTGGCGCAGCGAGCCGCGTCACGACGCACAAGAGAGGGCTAGATCGGCCAGAAAGCCTCAGCGCAGCGCCCACACATCGGGAGCTGTCTTGCCGAGGTACGAGGTATCAGCACCCGCTTGCGGGTGGACCTCGGGGCCCATAGACCAGGGGCCGGGCAGACAAGGCGACCGCCTCGACAGCGATCCGCACCAATACCGAAGTGGCTTCCTCAGCAATTAGCGGCTCTACCGACGCGTAGCCAACGCTGAGGTGACCCAGGGCAATACACGCCAAGCAGTCGTGTTCGCAGCCGGTCGACTGCCGAGAGGCAAATCCCTCAACAGCATCCGCTGCAGAGGCGCCGCGTTCCGCCAACAGACGGTGCAAGTCGCATTCACACGCGGCGATCGACTCCGAGCCACACGACGCGTCGCTGCACGACCCGTGGTCGTGCCAGGCGTGCCCGAACATCGCGAGGGCGAGATAAGCCGCCGCGAGGAGCGAGGAAGTCGTGTTGGCTAAGTTGCGCCGCATAAGCCTTACGCTAGGCGCTCCTTACAGCGCCGTCAATTCCACGTCCCGAAAATTAGCGCAAGGGTGTACTACCAACTGTTGCCAACTCTCGCGGGGTCGTGTCATCGTCGCGACACAACCTCTCGCCGCTCCGTCGGCGAGAGAGGAGGCCAACGCTCCAAGGCGGTGACGGTTAGTCGCCGCTCCCAAGTGGGACCGAACGGCTCGTTCAGAACCGCGGCCGTGACCTGCCCGGGCGCGAGCAAGAGCAGCAGGCGAGCAGGACCAACGCGGCCGTGCTCGGTTCAGGGACACCGAGGGCGCGAACATTGTCGATCCCGACCCGCGCCACGATGGGGCTGCCGAGATCGCCGAGGACCGCGTCGCCGGCGTCGGGGGGGCCGCCGTTCGCGACGCTCGGGTCGTACCGGTGGATGACGCGGAGTTGTTGGACGGCGGAGAAGGTATCGGCGTAGCTGACGCCCGAAACCGCCATGTTCGATTCACTCAGATCAAACACGACCCCGGTCCAATCGGAAGCGGGGGCGAGCACGACTTCATTGGTAACGAAGACCGTGTTATCGCCGGCGGACCGGAACGCCAAGCGGAGATAGACGTCGCCGGCAGAAAAGTTATTCGCGTCCATTGCGATCTGCGTTACGCCGGTCGAGAGGTAGTTGCCGAGCCAGTCGTCGGAGCCGTTGACAACGAGCCGACTCCCGCTCCCCTGGCCGTTGCCGGTGGTGGTCATTTCAACGTAGCCGTCAGCGGGGCCGTCAGCGCCGTCGGTGGCTTGGTGGGTAGCCGTCCCACCGTTGTTCATCCAGCCGTCGTTGCCGGTAGTAAAGGCGTCGATCTGGCCGACGGTGAGGGCCAGGGCCCCCGTCGGCGCGACGAGCGGAAGGCAGAGAACCGCTAGAACGAAGAGCACGCGTGTTGGGGAGGGGCTGCGGGTCATGGTGACGTCCTGAGAGGGCAGAGGATCAGCGGGTGGAGGCTTAGCCCGTCGGAGGGGACGCCGGTCGGAGGCGGCCACAGAATGGGTGGCTCGCCCGAGAGTCCATCGATCCCTCACGCTCGGGGCGTGGGGAGCGAGAATCGCTGGAATGACCGATCGCTCGGGTCTGTTTCGCCATGCCGCCAAGTCGGCGGCAGCGTTTACGGCGATATCAGAGCGACGCGCTAAGCAGTAGCGACAAGTGGGTCAGAACCGGGGCCGCAGTGGAAAAGAGATGCGTGCCACGCAATTAGGCTAATCGGGCGCAACCGCCCCGGCAACTACTAGACGGCTACGCGGCTTGATTTTTCGGTCGGCACGAGGGCGAGGGGGGTCTCGATGGGAAGCCTCAAGGCTTAACGGGCCCCGGCGGCGTCGTCGGATTGCAGTCGATCGACGTCGCTGATCGCGTCGATCGATGTCGCCATAACGAAATCGTCAAAAACCCAGTCCGAGGCGCCCGCACTGACGCCCATCCGCAGGCGATCGAACATCACGTTGGCATTGACCGTTTCGGCTTGCGGACGCGTCTCGCGGATCGCGTCGAGAGGGACGTCGCACCAGACGGCAATCTTGTCGCCACGTTCCCCGAAGATCAGCTGCAGGACCCACTGGTGGGTTCGATCGTCGAGTCCGACGGGGTCGACGGCAAACGTCTCGGGATTGGCGTCGAGCTCAAGCTCGACGGCGCGGCTTCCGACATTCGAGACGATCCCCAGCAATCCGCGGCCACCCGAATAGCCGATAAAAAGTGGCTCTTGGGTTCGACTCTGATCGCCGAACATCAGCGAGAGCCCGGCGTGATCACCGATTCGTTCAGGATCGATCACTCTCGTCTTCCAAGCGAGCCAAAGCTCGGCGCCGGACCGGCCGACAAGGCCCCGGTCGGTCAGTAGCTTCGCCCTCGCGAACGGCGCGTCGCTTGAGTTATCGATGTCGAGGAAGGCGTTCTCTGCTTCGCCCACCCGCAGCGCCCCGGAGGAATAGAGGTGCTTGGCTTGGAGGTCATCGACCAACGTTGGTGAGGCGGTCGTTCGCGGCGGACTGCCTCGGAACGAAACGGAATACGCCGATCCGTCGGAAGGCAAGTCAAATGACTGGAACGCGACGAGGCCGCGAGTCCGCTGGAGGGCGTAGAACGAGGTCTGCTGGCGGGCTTCCGCCGATCCAGCCCGAGCCTTGCGGAGCGAAGCTATCTCGTCCGGCCGGATAAACTCTCGGTCGTTGGGGAGCGTCTGTACCGCCCAATTCAGCGTTCCGTCGGCGTTGACTTGCCCGGCCCGGCCCGCGGTGATTCTCTTGGACGGCGAATTAGCCAATCCGTCGGACGAGGCCCCGTAGAGTTCGACGACTCCGTCATAGACCGCGACGCTCGTTTCTAGGTGAGGTCCAATCCCAACCCCGAACTCGGTTCCGAGATCAACGACGGTCGCCGTCGGTGTGGTCACGACGAGGCCCGTGGCCTCTTCGTCGACGCGGGCCGAAAGCCGTCCCGCTTTCAAGGCGATGCGTTGCCCGTCCTCAAAGACGAGCGAGGCAGGTCCTTCGACGACGACTTCGCTGCCGTCGGCCGTCGTCAGCGCGAGGACTCCCTCCTTCAACTCGAGGGCTTCACCGCCCCGCACGTACTTGCCACGACGGAATGGAGCGACGCCTGTCGACTCAACGCCAATCGCCTCGGTCACGGTGGCGACGACGGCGGCAAGCGGGGCCTCTTGGGGCGAGCTTTGGCCCTCAGGGGTCGCTGCGGCGACTTCGGGGCTGGCGTCTTGGTCGGTAGTACTCGACCGCAAAACCGAGACGAAGGCGAAGAGCAACGACGCCGCCACCGCTGCGGTCACCCAACCACGCAGACGCTCGCTCTGCCGCTTCGGCTTCGACACCACGGTCGCCAGCGGGAGGCTTTTGTCACGGTAAGAGCCGATCTCGATCGACTCCATCGCCGATTCGATTGAACGTTGAATCGCAGGATCTTCGCTGTCGCCGATCTCGTCGATGAAGCGAGCCACGGAGAGACGGTAATCGACTTGAGAGTGGATAATGCCCAGTTCGACAACGGTCCGGGCGTTCGCCGGATCCGTCGCGGCCCATTGCGACAAGACCCGCGCTTCCTCGGCGGTGAGGACCCTCCCGTCGAAGTGGGCGTTCAGAAGCTCGATCGGCGACTTCAAAGGGCGGTCCCTCCCGACTCGCGCGTCTGCCGGCGGACGCAGTCACGCAGCGTGACACGAACCTGTGACAATCGGGTGTAGACGGATTGGACGGTCATTTTGAGTTGTTCAGCAATCTCGGTCGCATTCAGGCAACAGGTATAGCGTAATTCCAGCAGGCGGCGCGCCCGATCGGGAAGCTTCTGAAGGCAGAACTCGAGCGACTCCTCATAACTGTCAATGTGGGGCTCGAGCTCCATGAGACTCCCCTCGATCTTCGAGATGGTGTCGACATCAAAAATCATCCGCCGGTCGCGTCCCCGCTTGCGGTAGTACTGAAGTACGCGGTTTCTGGCGATTCCAATCGCCCACTCTAGGAACGGCCGGCTCGGGTCGTACTTGTCAAAGTCCTTAGCGATCGCGACAGCGGTGTCTTGGAGAACGTCGTCGGCGTCGTGCAGCAGGGGCACAAAGATGCGCACGTAAGTCCGCAGCTTGTCGTACGACTCGGCCCAGAGAGTGGCAAAGTCGCACCGACGTTCTGACTCTCCTGACCACTCTCGCTCCGCCATAACAACTGGATGGGCCGTTGAAGCGGGTTTCTTAACGCCAAAGTCAGACATTCGGTCGAGCTTTCTCTCGTGACGCCAGCGGGACTTCTTGCTCGCCACTCAAGCCGGCAACGCGGCATCGCGAAATGGCGCAGTGATCCGACGATGGCCGCTGGCCTGCGGACCTCCGCAGACTGGCTGTCCGCTGCGGCTACCGACTGCAGCGTAGCCGGCGGGATTTTCCGCCGCCAGTCGCTGCCGAAGGCGGCCGATAGCACGGTGGCGTGCGTATTTGACGGGGAATCAATCTTTTTTCCGAAAGATTGATTTAGGTTCGCCACCACTCGGCCCATACAGAGGTAGGGCACGCGGGGAACCGTCGCCCCTGGCTGAGAGATAGCGGGCAACTAACTGCTACGCCAACCTCCCAGCTACCTCGTCTCCGTCTTCACGATCTCTGATCTTCGCTTTCATCAAGGCTGAATGGACGCTGCGTCGAGCCGTTCGCGTCTCGCAGCCATGCGGGCGTCAGCCGCTAGCGTCCCGTCTTCTCTGGATAACTCCGTTGTTTACTCCCCGTCTCATCGCGTTCGTCGCCACCGCCGTTCTAGGCGTGCTGTGTGCGGACGCGTCCTTCGGGGAGGGGGCGGATCGACCTCTCCTGACGAAGTGGGGCGAAGAACTCGATCGCAACGCGGTTCTTCCCGAGTACCCTCGCCCCCAATTGGTTCGAGAGAGTTGGGCCAATCTCAACGGCGAGTGGGATTTCGCGCTCACCTCGGCCGATGCGGGGCAACCCGAATCCTACGTTGAGAAGATCCTGGTTCCGTTCCCTGTAGAGTCGGTCCTGTCGGGAGTGACACGTCCCGTTACGCCGGAGAACGCGGTTTGGTACCGGCGAGAGTTTGACGCGTCTGTCTATGAGACTGGCCGCAAGGAAAATAGCCGTGTGTTGCTGCACTTCGGCGCTGTGGACTGGGAAGCGAAGGTCTGGGTCAACGGTGTGGAGGTGGGCGATCACCGTGGCGGGTTCGATGCGTTTTCGTTCGACATCACCGACGCCCTGACGGGCGAAGGCCCTCAAGAGCTCCTTGTTCGGGTTACCGACCCGACCAACCGTGGCACGCAGCCTTGGGGAAAGCAGTCGCTCGAGCCCGGCGGAATTGTCTACACCGCGGTTTCGGGGATCTGGCAAACGGTCTGGCTCGAGGTGGCGCCGCCGACGCGTGTCGCTTCGCTCGAGCTGTCGCCCAATGTGGAAGGCAATGAGCTCGTCGTCCGGGTCAACGTGGTTGGGCCCGACTCCGCGAAATCGATTGTCCGCGTCGCGACGAACTCCGAGGGCGGCCAGCCGCTCCGCGTCACTGGGCGGGCCGGCGAAACCTTGCGGCTTCGCATCCCGGACGCCCACCTCTGGACGCCCGACGACCCCTACCTTTACGACCTGTCTATCGACGTCGCCGTCGGACCCGCTGACAGCCGGGTGGTCGTCGATCGTGTCGAAAGCTACTTCGGCATGCGCGGCGTAAAGGTTGGCAAAGCCGCCGACGGCCATGAGCGGATTCTTCTCAATGGCAAAGAAGTCTTCAGCTTTGGTCCCCTCGATCAGGGGTGGTGGCCGGACGGTCTCTACACGGCGCCAAGCGATGAGGCGCTGCGTTGGGACATCGAGTTGACCAAGCGATACGGATTCAACACCTGTCGAAAGCATGTCAAGGTCGAGTCGGCCCGCTGGTACTACTGGTGCGACAAACTCGGTCTCCTCGTGTGGCAAGACATGCCAAACGGCGGTGAGCGGGGGATCGGACCGAGCGAAGAGGACATGGTCCGCTCCGAGTCGTCAGAGGCGACTTACCGCCACGAGTTGAAGGCGATGATCGATGGTCTGGCGAATCACCCCTCGATTATCGTCTGGGCGCCATTCAACGAAGGGTGGGGGCAGTTCAAGACCAACGAGATCATCCGCTGGATCCAGACTTACGATCCGACGCGACTCGTCGATGGGCCGAGCGGATGGGCCGACCGCGGCGAGGGCGACCTCCTCGACGAGCACAACTATCCCGGTCCCGCGATGCCTGCTCCGCAAGCTAACAGAGCGTCGGTCTTGGGAGAGTTCGGTGGGCTTGGACTGGAGATTCCAACGCACACCTGGATGGAATCTGGGGTCTGGGGATACCGGAACTACGATTCGATGGCCGAGCTCTCCAGCAATTACCAGTCTTTGATCAGCAACCTTTGGCTTCTTAAACGCAGCGGACTCGCCGCCGCGATCTACACCCAAACGACGGACGTCGAGGGCGAAGTCAACGGCCTAGTCACCTACGACCGCAAGGTCGTAAAGATCGACCCCGCGCTGGCGTCTGTCTGGAACCGACAGCTGTACAAGCCCTCGCCAAACATGACGACGGTGCTGGCGACCTCCGAGGACCCGTCGGCGATGGGGCAAGTTTGGCAATACACGACCGAGGAACCGGTGGGAGGAGACTGGACGTCCAACGACTTCGACGACAGCGGCTGGAAGACGGGGCGTGCGGGATTTGGCACACCGAATACACCCGGCGCCGCGGTGCGAACCGAGTGGGAGACCGCCGATATCTGGCTTCGCCGGAAAGTGCGTATCGATGACCCACGCCTCCTGAAAGACCTCTACCTTCAAGTCCATCACGACGAAGACGCGGAAATCTACTTAGACGGTCAGCTGGTATCCACGCTGCCGGGATTCACCGTCGCCTACAGCGTTGTCGCGATTCCTCAAGAAGCGAAGCGGCTGCTTAAGCCGGGCGAGCACGTTGTCGCCGTTCATTGCCACCAGACGCGTGGCGGTCAGTATGTCGATCTTGGATTCCTCGCAGTTCAAGAGGGCGACGGCGACGAAGAGCAACCCCATCCCGTTGTCTCGAACGCGGACGCCGATGGCGTGCGAAAAAGATAGTCTCGGCGCCAATCGGGGAAGACGCCATCGCCGCGTCGTTCCCGATGGGGCTCCTTCCTCATCAATGAATCTCCTAGCCAAGATGCTCCGCCCGTAAGGAGGGCCCGAATGCAACGCTATTCCTACGTCAGACACGGCTCGTTGTTCGCCTCGTTGGTTGTGGCCGCCCTGTGTATGGCGCCCGCCTCCCAGGCGGAGCTGACGAACCGCTACACCTTCAATGACGGGTCGGCTACCGACATCGTCAGTGGCCAAAACGGTACGCTCGTCGACCCGTCGGGAATCGCCTTCTACTCGGGCGGGCAGATTCGTCTGACCAACAATAACGGCGCCGGTTCGAATCAAAACTTCTCGCTGCCGACGACGGTTGGAGCGTATGTCGATCTCCCGAACGGGCTGATCAGCTCTGCCGCCAATAACGGCGAGTACTACCAGTTCAGCATCGAACTCTGGGCGACCGTACAAGAGAACCGCGATTGGGCTCGGATGGCGGATTTCGGCGTCAGCAATGGCGGGGAAGATGTCTCGGGGTCGGGGTCGATGACGGACTACCTCATCGTCGTGCCTAGGACCGGCGGGCGACCGACTCCGGAAGAGACCAACAAGTTTGCCGTTTCCACCCACTCCAGTACCGGGCAAGAAGACTTCGTCGTGAACCCAGCGGGAGACTTGTCGATTGGCGTCGAGCACCACATCGTCGTTTCGGTCGATCAGTTCGATACGACCGCCGGCACCAATGGCACGCTCTCGCTCTTTCTCAATGGTTCGCTTATTTCCAGTGGACCGGTGGAAGACGAAGGCCAGATCGACCTGACTTTCTTCGAAGACGTCAACAACTGGCTCGGCCGCGCCCAATGGGGCGATCCTCTCTTCGACGGAAGTTACAACGAGTTCAGCGTCTACAGCCACGCGCTCGACGCCACTGAAGTCGCCGCGAACTTCGCCGCAGGCCCGGTTGCGGGGGAGCTTTCCGTTCCCCAGCTCATCGTCAACCGCGACACCGGTGAGATTACGGTGATGAACGACAACTCGCAGCAACTAAGCCTGCTTAACTACTCGGTTTCCTCGCCGTCGGGATCGCTCGACCCCATCGCGTGGCAATCGATCGACACAGGCAACTTCGACACGAACGGGACCTGGACCGCCACCTCCACAACGGAAGAGTTGATCGCCGAGGGGACGACGGGCGACGGCGGCCCCATCTCGGCCGCCAGCAGCCAGTCGATCGGCGACGCCTGGAACGCTTCGCCCTTCGAAGACCTCGTCTTCAACTTCACCGTCGTCGGCGGTGGCGCCAACCTCACCGGCGAGGTGATTTATGTCGGCAATAACGACGAAGGGTTCGCTAACAGCGACCTCGACGCCGACGGCGACATCGACGCGGACGATTTCTCCGCCTTCGCCGCTGCTTCGCAGTCAGACCTCACCGGCATGACGGCCTACGAGCGTTACAAGAGCGGCGACATCGATGGCGATGGCGACAACGACTACACCGACTTCCGCCTCTTTAAGGCGGACTTCATCGCCGCCAATGGCGCGGCGGCTTTCGCCTCCCTCGTCTCGGCCAGTGTCCCTGAGCCCACCTCCGCGCTGCTGCTTGTCAGCGGTCTGTTGGGATTGGCCGCCCGGCGTCGCTGATCCCCTGTCTTTTCTCGGAACCTAATACTTTCTCGCATCGCGGAGATACTACCGATGAACTTGCAACGAACTCGATCGGCGGCGACACGCTACGCCTTGGCTGGCGTCGCCATGGTTGTCGCGGCCAGCGCTGTTCCCACGCTGGGTAATACGGTCGCCTACTGGCGCTTCGAGGACGGCGTCGCTGGTGAAGACGTGAACCACATCGCGGTCGACGCCAACACCTACTCGGCCGACATCCTCGACGTGTCGGGCAACGGCAATCACCTCTCGACTTGGGTCACCGGCGGTTGTTGCGGCTACGGGTACCGCGACGACGTCGCGACCGGCACGATTGCGGCGACCGGGGCCGTGAACAACCTGAGCGTGCAGAACACGGACGGCGCCCCCGGCATGTTCACGGGCCCGACCGGCATCGGTTCGATCACACCGGCCCAGTTCACGGTCGAGACGTCGTTCCGGCTTGAGAACGGCGGCTACCGCACGATCATCGGCCGTGACTCGACGGACGTCGCCACGACCAACCGAGAGCTCGCCGCCTTCTACCTGATCGCGCAGCCGGGCAACAACCTGGCCGTCAAGTTCGCCGACCAGGAAGGGTTCTTCCATGAAGCGGTCTCTCAGGACGGGATTATCAACACGTTCGCGTTCCCGAACACAGCGGAAGGTGATTGGTACCACGCCGCCGGCGTGAGCGATGGCGCCACCCTGTCGCTCTACCTGGCCAACGCCACGCAGGGGACGGGGTACCAGCTCATCGCGCAGACCGACCTGACCGCTAGCGGCAGCACGAACACGGCGATGGCGACCCCGAACGGCTCCGGCGGCGACTGGACCGCGGGCAACTGGACCGTCGGCCGCGGCATGTACAACGGCGGCCACGGCGATCGCGCCTGGGGCTACCTCGACGAGGTCCGAATCAGCGATTCCGCCTTGGGAGTCAACGACCTGTTGCACTTCGGGTCGGGTCAGAACCTTTCCATTGACGTCAATGCCGCGACGGGTCAGGTCACGCTAAGGAACACGTCCACCAACTCCGTTACGCTCGACTATTACGAGATCACCAGCGACTCGGGTTCACTCTCGAAGTCGGGCTGGAGCAGCCTCGCCGACCAGGGGGTCGAGGTTCATCCGCCTGGCGACTACAACGCCGACGGACAGGTCGACGCGGCCGACTACACGGTCTACCGCGACGGGCTCGGCACAACGTTCGCGCCGGCTGACTACGACGTGTGGGCCGAGAACTACGGCGCCGACGCCGGCGCCGGTTACGGCTGGACCGAGGCGGGTGGTTCGGACGCCAGCATTCTCTCGGAATTGCTGCTCGACGCCGCCGGCACGACGCTGGCCCCGGGCGCCTCGATCTCGCTTGGCGCGGGCTTCAATACGGGCGTCGGCGCCCAAGACCTTTCGTTCAGCTACGGACGCCCCGGGTCGGGCCTCTTCGTTGGGGGCGTGAACTATGTCGGGGCGGCGACCACGGTTCCCGAGCCGGCGTCCCTCGCGGCGCTCGCCTGCGGCGCTTTGGTCCTTCTCCGCCGTCGCGTTGCTTGAGATGACGTGGTGAAAGAATTGTTTCTTACTCCGGTTGCTAGGAAATCCTGATGACAATCGAACCAACACGGATACGTCGTTCGGCGAACGATAGGGGCTTTACGCTCGTGGAGCTCCTGGTCGTGATCGCCATCATCGGGATCCTCGTGGCGCTACTCTTGCCCGCCGTCCAGGCGGCGAGAGAGGCGGCGCGGCGGAACGGATGCGTCAATAACTTGCGGCAGTTGGGGCTCGCGTGCCTCAACTACGAGTCGTCGCATGGACACTTTCCCTACGCCCGCAAGTACGACCTCTGGGACGCCTACACCTGGACGCAGCTGATTCTGCCCCAGTTGGAGGAGCAGGCGGTCTACGACAACTACTGGACGCTCCTGGAGACGCCCATCCGCACCGGCGGGGTCAGCAACTACACGGCTTTGTCGAACGATCCACGGATCCGAATGGCGCGCGAGAGCCTTGTTCAGGCGTACTACTGCCCAAGCGATTCGTCTCCGGAACCGAACGAACTGAACTCGGACGCGTTCGGCTTCTACCGCGGTAATTACCGCGCTTGCACCGGCAACGGTGACCTCTACGGCGAAAGGCTGACCGACGTCGTCTTCCGGGTATTTAGGCCTTCGGCCGGCGTTGATCTCAGCCCTTTCGGCCCGGGCATTTGCTATGTGAAGCACAACCAGGGCGTCGATAGCTCCAGCGGCGACATAACGTTCTCTGAGAGAACCGTCCAAACTCGGATCGCTCAGATCTCCGACGGAACTTCCCGGACAGTGCTTGTCTCCGAGGGAATTGTCCCGGTCACGAACGACCAAGAAACCTGGGGAGGTTCGCTCGGCGAAACGGTGTACGGCAACATGGGAGGCGCGCTGTTCTCGACGGCGACGACCCCCAACTCGTCCATGCCCGATCAGATCGACAGCCACTGTCCCTATCAGTTCAACGACCCGGCGTATCCGCCGAACATCTGCGAACAAGCTGGTACGACCGCTCCCGGCGCCTTGGCGGCCGGCAACAATCGCACCTACGCAGCGGCCCGCAGCCGTCACCCGGGCGGCGTGAATGTGACGATGGCCGACGGCTCAACGAGCTTTGTCCAGGATGGGGTGGACTGGATTGTCTGGCGCTCCGCGGGAACGAGGGGCCTAGAAGAGGCGTCCGCATCGCTATCAAGCAATTAGCGATGCGGATGCCTCATTTTTTTCCAATCACAACGACACCTCGACATGACGCGGAATCAAAGCCAAGTGGGAATCCTCGCCCTTGTCACTGTTCTGCTGGGCTGTGGCGAGGGAACGCCGTCCGTCAGCGGCCAGGTGACCTACGACGGTAACCCGGTCGAGAAAGGAACGATCTCTGTTGTTCCGGTAGGTGGCGGCGGCTCGCCGGCGGGGGGCGTCATCCGCGACGGCTCTTACCAGATTGAAAAGGTGTCGCTTGGGAAGCACTTGGTCAGTTTCTCGGCGAAATCACTTCCCGCTGAACAACCAACGTCAAACAAGTCGGTCCGGGCCGTCGAGACGATCCCACCCGACGCGGTTGGCAACGGGCAGGAAGTCGAGATTGTCGCCGGCGCCCAGACCATGAATTTCGACCTCAAGCCACCCCGGTAGCCCAGCGGCAGACGTGCCGACGCGTCGACGGCACGGCGGTGGCGACATCGTCCGGTCGGTCGTCGCGGGACTCTGTGCCCGCGCGACACGGGCTGGCGGTCTGCGCATCGAGCAACCAATTGAAGTGACACCACTGAACAGGCGAATTATTCCGATGACAGCCTTTCAAGCGATCCGGTCGGCGCTAGGCCTCGCAGCGATGCTGGGAGCCGGGGTGGTGCACGCCGACTACACGGTCGAGCGCGTCGTCACCGGCCTCAACCAGCCGACGTTTATGACGCAGGCGCCCGGCGACTACAACCACCTCTTCATTGTCGAACGGACCGACAATGGCAACACGCTCGGTCGTATCAGTTCGTACGACCAACTGACCAAGACGCGGTCGACTTTTCTCGATCTGTCGGGGACCGTCGTCTCGGACGGGGGTCTCTTGTCGATGACCTTTCATCCCGACTACCAGACGAATGGGCTCTTCTACACCGTATCGAACGTGAACGGTACGAACGGCCTTGATGAATGGCAGGTCACGGGGGGGACGCCCCAACTACAGCGCCGGCTCTACGAGTACCAGAACTTACAGAACGTCTTCCACACGCTCAACCAAGCCCAGTTCCGCCCCGGCGGCGATAACGACGAGTTGTTTGTGACCGGTGGCGATGGCGGCACGCAGGCCAACTCCGGCGCCTTCAATCCGTCGTTGATCGAAGACCCCAATTCGCCCTTTGGCAAACTCCTCAAGTTCGACCTGACGGGCGATTTCTCGACGCCTGCCGGTGGCGCGTCGCACCCCGATGTCGATCTTGTCGCGATGGGGCTGAGGAATCCTTACCGTACGAGCTTCGACCGGCAGACCGGCGACTTCTACATCGGCGACGTCGGATTCAACGCCGTCGAAGAAGTCGACTTCATCCCCGGCAGTCACTTCGATAACCCTTCCGCCTCGGTGCTCAATTTCGGCTGGACAGACCGGGAAGGCACGATCGCCACGATCGCCAACAACGCGGGCGGGCCGGGATCGCCGGGCGATATCAATCCGGTCTTCGAATACGCCCATAACAGCGGCATCGAGCTCGACCACGCCAGCGCCCTCAATGGCGGCTCCATCACCGGCGGCTACGTCTATCGTGGCCCGGTCACCGAGCTGCAAGGACGCTACTTCTTCGCCGACTTCACGTCCCAGGTGATCTATTCCGGTGTGTTCGACACGTCGACGTCGGTTGGCGACTACGACGGCGACAACTTCACGGATCTCCAACGTCACGACATCGACTTCGAGAATCTTGTCGAAGGGGGCGCCGCGCTGCAGAACATTACGTCATTCGGCGAAGACAACGCCGGCAATCTTTACATCGTCAAATTCGGCAACTCGTTCTTTCCTGCTGGTGGGGAGGGGGAGATCTTCCGGATTTCAGTAACCCCTGAGGACGCCCTCGAACTCATCGTTGATCGCGACACCGGTGCGATCACGTTGCTCAACAGCAGCGCCTCGGCGACAGCGATTCAGTCGGTCGCTATCTCGTCGGCGTTCGGATCGTTGTCGCCATCCGAAATCACGCCCATTGCCGGGACGTACGACTTCAATGGCGACCAATCCGTCGATGACAACGACGCTTGGACGCTCTCGTCGTCGACGAGCTTTCTCCTGTCGGAGAGCACCAGCGGAGACGCGGGACAGCTAGCGGCGGTGAGTGAACTGGCTTACTCGTCCGCGGGGGGCTGGTTACGCTCGCCGGTCGAGGACCTCACGGCCACGGTCGTTCTCGGCGACGGGACGCTCGTTGACGCTCAGATCTCGTACGTCGGGAACGGCGGCGTTGCCTTCGAGAATGGCGACCTCGATTTCGATGGCGATATCGATCGGGCCGACTTCGTCCTCCTCGCCGGTCATCTGCACTCCGACCTGAGCGGCATGAGCGGCGCTCAGGCCTATGCGGGCGGAGACCTCAACGGCGACGGCGTCAGCGATTACTTCGACTTTCAAGCGTTTAAGGCCACGTACGTCGCCCTCCACGGTGTGGAGGCGTTCGCCATGTTGATCGGTGTGCCCGAGCCGGGCTCGGGGTTGTTGCTGGCGATCGGCGGCGCTGTGGCGCTGACCACCAAAGGCCGCCTACGCCGGTCATTGTAATTCCAGAAGTAACCGTCTCTTGACCGGCTGCGGCCGGCTTTTGTTTCCGTTAGATAATCCTACCTAGGTCTATGCTTCGTTCTCAGATGAAATGCGTCTCGATCGCCGTTCTCGCCGCTGCCGGCGTTCTCTCGGCCGTTATCGATTGCAACGCCGACACGAGTCGCTTCACTCCGCCTGCGACGCCGCTGGTGGCGTGTGATCCGTACTTCAGCATCTGGTCGACGGGCCGCGCGCTAACGGACGCCGAGACGACGCACTGGACCGGCAAGCAACACCGCCTCGGCGCCCAGTTGCGTATCGATGGTGAGACCTACCGCTTGATGGGAGCGACTCCCGAGGCGTTGCCGGCTCTGTCGCAAACCGACCAAGAGGTGACGCCGACCCAGTCGATCTATCACTTCGCAGGCGCCGGCGTGCAGGTCACGTTGCGCTTCACCACGCCCGCGTTGCCGGAGGACATTGACTTGCTGTCGAGGCCGATCACTTATGTGACGTGTGACGTGGCCTCTAGCGACGGCGAATCGCACGACGTGACGCTCCGCATCGACGCGTCTGCCGAGATCTGTGTCGATCGGCCCGAGCAGCAGGCGACCGCTTCGGTCGAATCGTTGGACGGACTCGCCGTTGTCAAGATTGGCTCGGTCGATCAAGCCGTCCTGCAGAAGCAGGGAGACGACTTGCGGATCGACTGGGGCTACTTCTACATCGCGGCGCCCCGCGACGCCAAGCCGCGGGCGGAGGTCGGCGGCTTCGGAGCGATGCGGGAAGCATCCGACGCTTCGCGGGCAACGGCCGTTGAGCAAGCGGGGCCCGACGCCGCGGGTGATTTAGGCGCCGCGATTACCTTTGAACTCGGTTCGGTCGGCAAGACCGCGGTCAGCCGCTATGTCGTCTTGGCTTACGACGACGAGTACTCGATCGAGTTCATGCAGAAGCAACTGCGACCCTACTGGCGCCGCAACGGCCTCGACGCGGAGGGCCTCCTTCGCGAAGCAAGCCGCGACTACGCCGCTTTACTGAAGCGATGCGACGCGTTTGATCGCGAACTGACCGGCGACCTCCGCGAGGCGGGCGGCGAGGACTACGCGATCCTCGGCTCGCTCGCTTATCGCCAATGCCTCGCCGCGGGTAAGTTTGTCGCCGACGAGAACGGGCAGCCGCTCCAGTTCTGCAAAGAGAACCACTCCAACGGATGCATCGGGACGTCCGACGTGTTCTATCCGATGGCGCCGCAGTTTTTCCTGTTCGGGCCGTCGATGGCGAAGTCGTTCCTCGTCCCGTTCATGGAGTACGCGTCGAGCAACCGCTGGAAGTTCCCGTTCGCTCCGCACGACCTGGGGACTTACCCCAAGGCGAACGGCCAGGTGTACGGCGGCGGTGAGCGCAGCGAGGAAAACCAGATGCCGGTCGAAGAGAGCGGCAACATGCTGCTGCTGATGGCGGCTGTGGCGCAGATCGAAGGGGACGTCGGGTTCTCCGAGAAGTACTGGCCCAAGCTGCAGCAGTGGGCCGAGTACCTTCGCGAAGAAGGCTTCGACCCCGACAACCAACTCTGCACCGACGACTTTGGCGGACATCTTGCTCACAACGTCAATCTCTCGGCCAAAGCAATCTGCGGACTCGGCGCGTACGCCAAGCTCTGCGAGATGCGTGGCGACGACGCCCAAGCCCGGGAGTACCGCACGGTCGCGAAGGAGTTCGCCGCCCGTTGGATCAAGGAAGCCGACGACGGCGACCACTATCGGCTGACGTTTGATCGCCCTGGCACCTGGAGCCAAAAGTACAACTTGGTCTGGGACCGGGTGCTGAATCTCGACCTCTTCTCCGAAGAGGTCTTCGAGAAGGAGATGCGTCACTACCGGTCGCTGCAAAATCGATATGGGCTGCCACTCGATAGTCGCCACGCGTATACGAAGCTCGACTGGGTTCTGTGGACGGCTTGCCTAACCGGTGACGACGAAGACTTCCGCGCCCTCTTGGCGCCGGTGGTCGACTTCCTACGCGAAACCCCCGATCGGTCGCCGATGACCGATTGGTACCGCACCGAGAATGCGACCAAGGTTGGTTTCACAGCGCGTCCGGTCGTCGGCGGTGTCTTTATGCGGATGCTGTGCGATAGCGATGTCTGGTCGAAGTGGTCGAAGCGTGATCAGACGCAGGCCGAGGACTACGCAACCCTCCCCCCTGCCCCGGTCCTTCACGAGCTAGTCGCTACAGCGGATTCCAAACCGTCAACATGCCGGTACACGACCACCAAACCGATGGACGGATGGCAGTCGTCGAGCTTCGATGACAAGTCGTGGAAGGAAGGGAAGTCAGGATTCGGCGCAAAGGGGACCCCCGGCGCTAAGATTGGCGTCAATTGGGAGTCCCGCGACATCTGGGTCCGTCGCCACTTTGATCTGCCCGGACGCAGTGAACGGCCGCTCAGGCTCGTCGTTCATCACGATGAGCAGGCGGAGATCTATCTCAACGGCGTCCTGGCGGCGACGCTCACCGGCTACACGACCCGTTACGAGGCGGTGACGATCCGCGACGAGGCGCTCGCGGCGCTTCGTCCCACCGGAAACACGTTGGCCGTCCATTGTCGCAACTCGACCGGCGGGCAATTCATTGATGTTGGATTGGCGGAGGTCGAGTTCCCCCGCGCAGAGAGGGCGCGCTTCGCCACCACCAGCAGCGCAACGAAGTAAGACGGTTACTCTTAATGACGCACACCAACGCGACAAGCACGATCTCACGACGCGATGCCCTCCGGGGGATCGCCGGCGCGGCGTGTGCCGGCGTGGCGGCGACGCATGCGGCCGCCGCTTCGGCGAAGCGGGGGACGGCGCCGCTGCTGTCGATCGATCCGACGCCACGGCACGCGATCTCACCGCATCTCTACATGCAGTTTATGGAGCCGTTAGGCGTCACGGACAGCTCCGTCGAGGCGGCTTGGGATCATTCCAGGAACGACTGGCGTGAGGATGTCGTCGAGGCGACCCGTGACTTGGGTCCCACGATGCTCCGTTGGGGTGGCATCTACACTGATTTCTACCGTTGGCGCGAGGGGGTCGGGCCCCGTGAATCGCGGCCTCCAATGCAGAATCTGCAGTGGGGCGGGATCGAGTCGAATCAAATCGGTACGGTCGAGTTCTATGACTTCTGCACACGGGTCGGCGCCGACCCGCTGATGTGCGTCAATTTCGAGTCCGACGGGCGTCGACGCTTTATGACCGCGGGCGGTAAGTCGCGCGTCGGCGACGCCCGCGAAGCCGCCGATTGGGTCTCGTTCTGCAACGATCCCGACAACGCAGAACGCCACGCCTTGGGAATGCGGTCCTCCCTGCCGATCCGCTATTGGCAGATTGGCAATGAGACCTCGTACGACAACCAAGGCTTCGACTTCGACACCGCCGCGAGGAAGACCGTTGAGTTTGCGAAGGCGATGCGTGAACGCGACCCGTCGATCTCGCTGATCGGATGGGGCGACAGCGGTTGGGCGCCACGTATGGCGGACGCCGCCGGCGAGCACCTGCAGATGCTCGCCTTCCACCAGATGTTCAATCCCGACTCGTCCGAGAACCCGGTCCTGGAGGGAGAACGCTACCGCCGCGACCCCGACGCAACGTGGCGCCAACTGATGTCGGCGTGGGAGAGCAACGACCGGAAAATCCGCGAGGTCCGCGACAGCCTCGGCGGCCGCGACATCGCGTTGGCGATGACCGAGCATCACTTCGCCTTGCCGGGACGCGACCGCTGCGACGTGTTGTCGACCTGGGCCGCGGGTGTCTCGTATGCACGGATCCTCAACAACCATCAACGTCACTCTGACGTGCTTCGGATCGCCACGGCGGCGGACTTCTGTGGGAACCGTTGGCAGGTCAACGCGGTCATGATACCGACTCCCCGCGGCGAAGGCCGCGCTTACTTGATGCCGGTCGCCCGTGTCATGCGGCTCTACCGGCGCCACCTGGGTCGCCATGCCGTCGAGGTACAGGACACACCCGCCGGACTCGACGTCGTCGCCAGCCGCACCGGCAACCGCGTTTTCGTCAACGTCGTTAACACCGACCGCGACCACACGCTGTCGGCGCGCGCGATCATCGGTGGCGCGACGATAACGTCAGCCAGCGCCCAAGTCATCGTTGACGACCCGATGGTCGAGGTCTCCCAGCTCAACAGCGATCAAGTGATGCAAGCGACGGCCAAGACGTTGGCGACGAACGGCGAATGGCAGTTCCCGCCCGCCTCGGTGACCGCGGTGACGGTCACAGTCGACGCGTAGACCGACCCCTTCGTCCGGAGCAGGGTTCCGGTTGGCTGTGTTTTCTCTCCTCTCTTTTCCCTTCTTTTCTGCACCTTGGAGATTGCTCATGAGACGCCTCGTTTTCGCCCAAGTTTTGGGTGCCGCCGCGATCCTATGCGCGACGGCAGGCCACGCAAGCACGGTCGCTTACTGGCGGTTTGAGGACGGCCCCGCCGACACCGATGTCCAGCACATCGCGATTGACGGCAACACTTACTCAGCGGACATCCCCGACGTGTCGGGCAACGGCAACGATCTCTCGGCGTGGGTCACGGGCGGCTGTTGCGGTTACGCCTACCGGTCCGACGTTGCGGCCGGCACGGTCGCGGCGACCGGGGCGGCGAACAACCTGAGCGTGCAGAACACGGACGGCGCCCCCGGCATGTTCACGGGCCCGACCGGCATCGGCTCGATCACACCGGCCCAGTTCACGGTTGAGGTCTCCTTTCGACTAGAGAACGGCGGCTACCGCACGATCATCGGCCGTGACTCGACGGACGTCGCCACGACCAACCGAGAGCTCGCCGCCTTCTACCTGATCGCGCAACCCGGCAACAACCTGGCCGTCAAGTTCGCCGACCAGGAGGGGTTCTTCCACGAAGCGGTCTCTCAGGACGGGATTATCAACACGTTCGCGTTCCCGAACACAGCGGAAGGGGACTGGTACCACGCCGCCGGCGTGAGCGACGGCAATACCCTGTCGCTCTACCTGGCCAACGCCACGCAGGGGACGGGGTACCAGCTCATCGCGCAGACCGACCTGACCGCAAGCGGCAGCACGAACACGGCGATGGCGACCCCGAACGGCGCCGGCGGCGACTGGACCGCAGGCAACTGGACCGTCGGCCGCGGCATGTACAACGGCGGCCACGGCGATCGCGCCTGGGGCTACCTCGACGAGGTCCGAATCAGCGATTCCGCGCTGTCGGTTTCGGAACTCCTTTGGGTCCCTGAGCCCACGTCCTTCGTTCTCATGGCGACGGCCGCGGCGGCAGCCACCGCGGTCCGGCGACGCTAGGTGTCTGGGCCGACTCCCTCCACCGCAACGTACCTGCGGTGGAGGGAGCGGCTCTTCTTTTAACTGAGTACCGTGATCCGATTCTCCGCTTTCATCACATCGGCCTCTCAGACGGCAAGGCGCCTCTCGCCCGTTGCTATCGTCGCTGTGTCGGCGATGTTGGCGGCGGGAGCGGCGACGTTCCCCCGACAAGACCTGTCGACGAGCAAGGGGCTCTACGAGGGCGTCTACTTCGTCATCCGCGACATTAACGCAGCGCCTCTCAGCGCCGGCCAGATCGCTCAGATCCAGGCGAGTTCCGAAGTCACCCGACAGTTTTACGCCGCGAATTCGGGGGGCTTCTACGACCTGCGGTACACGCAGATCGTCGATGTGCCGCTCGCCCTGAATGCCGATGGGACGCGGATTGGCGATTGGATCGCCGACGCGGAGAACTATGTCCGGTCGACTTACGGCATCGAACCCGAAGACTTCCACGCCAACATCTTTGATGTCTCTGGGACAAAACCCGACCCGGATCAGGGCTGGTCAGGATTGGCGTGGATCCCCAGTAACAACTTTGCGGTTCAGGCGGATATCAGCTCCGACTGGGGGCAGATTGTTATGGACCACGAGCTTGGCCACCGCATTGGCGTCCCGCACGCGGGGGCGTTGAGGGCGGTTAACGACAGCAACTACACGCCGTATTACTACGATTTCGACACCGGCCGTTACGAGGAGTACTCGGCCGCTGCTGGCGCCGAGCACGGCGTCCCCTTCGGCGTCCACAACGACGAGTATGGCAACCCCTTTGATGTGATGGGGAACATTAGCCATGGCCATTTCAATGTCCATGAGAAGTTGACCAACCTCCAGTGGCTCACCCCGGCACAAGCGCCCGATCTCAACCAGGTCGGCGAAGGGACCTACCGCATCTACGCCCACGATGAACTTCAGACCGTCTACAACTCTCGACTCGACATCTACGGCGTCACCGACACGTACGACGCCAGTTCGCTCTATGGGCTGACCTATACGAGAGAAGCGGAGCGGTTCGACCTTCAGAGCGGGCAGTTCACGTCAACGACGCAAGAAGTCACCCTCGAGTACCGTGCCGGCCGCGACGGCATTCAGCTCTACCTTGGCGACTCGTTGATCGATTTAGACCCCGAGGGGGGCGCCGACCGCAATAATCTGGAGCGCGAGCTCGAAGTGGGCGATTCGATCCGCGAAATCGACTTCGGCGTTAGCTTCTACGCCTCCACCGGCGATGGCGACGACTTCCTCAGTCACAATCCGCCCGCCCCCGCTCGTCCTTGGGAAGTGCTGCCCGAGTGGTTTGAGTTCAGCGTTCTGGGACTGGGATCCGACAGCACGGGGAGTTACGTTGACGTCTTGGTTTCTCGTGAGGACTACGCGATCGAGTCGGGGGTCGCGGCCGACTTGAATCGCGACGGGATGCTCGACCGTGCCGACTGGTTGCTGTTCGCGTCGCTTACACACTCGGACTTGACGGGATTCACCAAGACCGGGCGTTATTTGCACGGCGATTTTAACGACGATGGCGCGAACGACTACGACGACTTCCTCTACTTCAAAGAGACGTTCATCGAAGCTCATGGCGCCGCCGCCTTCGCCCAGATCCTTCGGGTCCCTGAACCGACGTCGCTGACGCTATTGGGTTGGCTAACGGTTTTGTTCTTTCCACGAAAGCACGCCAAGGCGGCCGCCCCATTGCTATCGCTATGAGAGACCACAAAGTCACGATTGCTTGCTTTCCTCGGAAGGTTGGCCGCTCCGTTGCGGTGGCCCTCGCCGTGGTGGCCTTTCTTGGCGTCGGGCACGCTGAGCTGCGCGGGGAATCGCATCAATCTCCGGCCGAATACGTCAACACGTTGCAGGGGACGAACTCTCGCTTCGAGTTGACACGCGGCAACACCTTCCCGGCGACGGCGATGCCGTTCGGGATGCACATGTGGACGCCGCAGACCGGCGCCAACGGCGATGGTTGGAAGTACCAGTACTTCAAAGACACAATCCGCGGCTTTCAGCAGTCGCACCAGTGCAGCTCCTGGTCGAACGACTACTGCGTTTTTTCACTGATGCCGGTCGTCGGTAAAGCGGTTGTCAACGAAGGGGCAAGGGCGACGAAGTTCCGGCACGAGGATGAGGTCGCGCGCCCGCACTACTATCGGGTCAAACTGGCGAGCGGCGTGATTGTCGAGATGGCGCCGACCGAGCGTGGGGCGATGCTGCGGTTCACCTTTCCGGCCGAAGGGGAGGCGCACCTCGTACTCGACGGGTACACAGGGCGTTGCGGGGTGGAAGTCGATGCGGCAGGGCGGCGTGTGGTGGGCTGGGTCCGTAACGGCCGCCTGCCGCACGGCCTTCGTAACGACTACGTGATCGAGTTTGACCAACCGTTCACGGCGGACGGCGTTTGGGACCGCGATTCAGAGACGGTCGCGTGGGCCAAGTCGCACCACGAGGGGCGTGGCGGCGGCGCTGTTTTGCGATTCGCGCCGGGGTCGGTCGTGCAAGCGAAGGTTGCGTCTTCGTACATCGACGCCGCGCAGGCCGTGGCGACACTCCAGCGTGAGCTGGGCGGTGTTGAAGAACTCGAGCAGGTCGCCGACCTCGCCAAGCAGACGTGGGACGCCCTGCTCAGCAAGGCGGCCGTCGAGGGGGGAAGTGACGATCAAACCGCCACGTTTTACTCCTGCCTGTACCGCGCGAGCCTGTTCCCGCATCGTTTCTACGAGATCGGCGAGAACGGGGCGCCTCGCTACCGCAGTCCCTACGACGGTGGTTTGCATGACGGCTATCTGTTCACGGATACTGGCTTTTGGGACACGTTCCGCGGCCAAATGCCGCTGCATACCCTGTTGATCCCGACCCAGCATGGGCGCTACCTGGCGTCGCTTCTCGACGCCTACGACCAGTGCGGCTGGCTACCCTCTTGGTCGTTCCCGGGCGAACAGGGGAGCATGATCGGCAACCACGCGATCTCGCTGCTCGCGGATGGCTGGTTCAAGGGAATCCGGACCTTCGACCCGGCGAAGGCGCTAGAGGCCTACCGCCACGAGGCGACCAACAAGGGGCCGTGGGGGCCCGCCAACGGCCGGGATGGCCACGAGGCTTACTACGAGCTCGGGTATGTCCCGTCGCCCGACGTACGCGAGGCGACCGCCAAAACGCTGGAGTACGCGTACGACGATTTCTGCGGCTACACGTTGGCTCGGGAAAATTCTCAGGAAAAAGAGAAACGCTTTTACCTGCAAACGGTATTTAACTATCGGAATGTCTACGATCCCGAAACCGGCTTCATGCGAGGCCGACAACGCAGTGGTGATTGGACTCCCGGCTTTGACCCGATCGAATGGGGTGGACCCTACACCGAGGGTTGCGCGTGGCATTGGGCGTGGTCGGTGATGCACGACATTGCCGGGCTTATCGACCTTTTCGGCGGCGACGAGGCGTTTGTGGAAAAGCTCGACGCGGTCTTTACCGCGACGAACGAATTCCATGTCGGCTCTTACGGCGCCCCGATCCACGAGATGACGGAAATGAAGATCGCCGAGATGGGACAGTACGCCCACGGCAATCAACCGATCCAGCACATGCCGTATCTCTACTGCTACGCGGGCCAGCCCTGGAAAACACAGTTCTGGGTGCGAGAGATCATGGACCGTCTCTACAACGCTACCGAGAACGGCTACCCGGGCGACGAGGACCAAGGGCAGACTTCCGCCTGGTACGTCCTCAGCGCCCTGGGCTTCTACAGCGTTTGCCCCGGGACGGACGAGTACGTCCTCGGGACGCCGCTTTTCCCGAAGGCGACGATCGCCAACGAGGGTGGCGAGCCGTTCGTCATCGAGGCCCCGGGCGTGTCGTCCGAGAATCGCTACATCCAGTCGGCCGATCTGAACGGCGAGCCACTTTCTCGCAATTTCCTGCGACACCTCGAGATAACGAGTGGCGGATACCTAGTACTCAACATGGGTCCCGAGCCCAACCGCAAGCGTGGCGTGGCCGACGAAGACCGGCCCTTCTCGCTTTCCCGCTCCGCCGAGTTCAAGAACTACCAAGCCGACAAGTCGGAAGAATGACCTGCATGACGAATCGACTCGCCCCGCTCTTTCTGCTGCTTCTCGCCGCCAGCCCGCTCATCGCCAAGCCGTCGGCCGACTACGCCGACTTGGTGAGCCCGCTGATCGGGACCGACTCGACGCGCGGCTTCTCGCACGGAAACATCTACCCGGCGGTCGCCGCGCCGTTCGGCATGACCTTCTGGACGCCCCGCACCGGTGAGGCGTCGGGCTGGATCTACCAGTACGGCGCGCGCCGGTTACGGGGCCTGCAGGCGACCCACCAGCCGAGCCCTTGGATGGGCGACTATGGCAACTTCGGCGTCATGCCGTTTGTCGGCGAGTCGACAAGTGAACTCCCGTCGTCGGCCTTCTCGCATGACGACGAAGAATCGAAGCCGCACTACTACGCCGTCTCGCTGCAAGACTCGGGCGTCCGCGCCGAAATGACGGCGACCACTCGGTCGTCGGTGATGCGGTTCACGTTCCCCAAAGGCGAACGGGCCTGGCTTCATTTCGACGCCTACGGCCCCGGCGACTTTGAAATCGATGAGTCAAAGAAAGCGCTAGAAGGGACCGCCCGCGCCAACAACGGCGGGGTCGCCGCCGACTTCGGGTGCCGGTTCGTTGCGGGATTCAACGCCCCGATCAAGTCGGTGAACCGGTCGCCCGACAAGCACTGGGTGGCAATCGAGTTCGCGCCGCCCGCGTCGGGCGTAGTCGAGGCGCGGATCGGCACGTCGTTCATCGATCACGAACAGGCCGGGCTGAACGTGGACCGCGAGATCGGCGACAAGCCGTTCGATGAGGTTGTCGCAGCGAACAAGGCCGTCTGGAACGAGCGGCTCGGCGTCATTGAGATCGAGGGCGCCACGGACGACCAGCGCGTGACGTTCTACTCCAACCTCTACCGCGCGCTGCTGTTCCCCCGCATCTTCCACGAGGAGAACGCCGCCGGCGAGCTGGTCCATTACAGCCCCTACTCGGGCCGGGTCGAGCCGGGCGAGATGTACGCCGACAACGGCTTCTGGGACACGTTCCGGGCCGTCTACCCGTTGCTGTCGATCATTGATCCGGAGATCAACGCGTCGATGGTCCGTGGCTGGCTCAACGCCTACCGCGAAGGGGGTTGGTTCCCCAAGTGGGCGAGCCCCGGCTACCGCGACTGCATGATCGGCACCCACGTTGAGAGCGTCATTGCCGACGCGCTTTGTAAGGGAATCGACGACTTCGACGTCGAACTCGCCGCCGAGGCGTCGCTAAAGGACGCCACGGCGCTATCCGACAACGGGGCGTATGGCCGCAAGGGCCTGGCCGAGTACCTGAAGCTGGGTTACGCAGCCTCGGACAAGACCGGTGAAGCGACCGCGCGAACTCTCGAGTTCGCTTACGACGACTGGTGCGTCGCGCAGGTGTGCGAGCACGCCGGCCGAGTCGACGCGATCCCGCAACTTCTCAAGCGGGCCCAGAACTACCGTAACGTCTTCGATCCCGAGGTCGACTTC
Organism: Botrimarina colliarenosi; assembly: GCF_007859955.1. GTDB lineage: Bacteria > Planctomycetota > Planctomycetia > Pirellulales > Lacipirellulaceae > Botrimarina > Botrimarina colliarenosi. The sequence continues at coordinate 440,331 of NZ_SJPR01000002.1, read as the reverse complement.
ATGCGGGGTCGGCAGGCGGACGGGTCGTGGCGGCCCGACTTTAAGCCCGACGAGTGGGGCGGCCCCTTCACCGAGGGGAGTTCCTGGCATTACAGCTGGAGCGTCTTGCACGACCTGCCCGGACTGATCGACCTGATGGGGGGCGACGACGCTTTTATCGCGAAGCTCGACGCGATGCTCGCCGCCGAGCCGACCTATGGCGTCGGCCATTACGGCGGCGTGATCCACGAGATGACGGAGATGGTCGCCTGTCACATGGGCCAGTACGCCCACGGCAACCAGCCGGTGCACCACGTGCTGTACCTGTACAACTTCGCCGGCGCGCCGTGGAAGACGGCCGCTCCGGTCCGCCAGGTCGTCGACACGCTCTACGGCCCCGGCCCCGATGGCTACTGTGGCGACGAGGACAACGGCCAGATGTCGGCGTGGTACCTGTTTAGCACGCTCGGCTTCTATCCCGTCTGTCCCGGCAAGCCGGGCTACGCGATCGGCAGCCCGCGGTTCGCCAAGGCGACCATCCGCCTCCAGAATGGCGAAGACTTCGTCATCGAGGCCGACGGCGTCTCGGACACGGCAATGCACGTCGGTTCGGTCGCGGTGGACGGCGCGGCCATCAGCCGTTCGTGGATCCAACACAGCGAGATCGCCGGCGGCGGCGTGATGACGCTCAAGATGCAAGACGAGCCCAACCGCGAGTGGGCCGTCGCTCCAGATGACCGCCCGTTCGGCGATTGGACGCCGTGATGTAGGCTGCTGCCCCCGACCGTACCCGCAAAGCTAACTCGTCTTTAGGAAACTCCATGGCAGGAGCCATCGAAACCCGTCCCGCCGCCACGTCCTCGACTCCCACCGGGTCGAACGCCGGGGCGTTCGCGACCGTGACGCTGCTGTTCTTCTTCTGGGGATTCATCACGTGCATGAACGACGTGCTGATTCCCTTCTTGAAGCAGAGCTTCGATCTCACCTACTTTCAGTCGGGGCTGGTGCAGTTCGCTTTCTTCGGGGCGTTTTTCGTTGTCTCGTTGATCTACTTCTTTATCTCGGTGTCTAGCGGCGACCCGATCAACCGGGTGGGCTACCAGCGCACCATCGTCTTCTCGCTCGTCGTCTGTGCGGCTGGCTGCGCCCTGTTCGCCCCCGCCGCCGGAGCGGTGTCGTACCCCTTCTTCCTCGGCGCCCTGTTTCTGCTGGCGACGGGGGTGACGATCCTGCAGATTGCCGCCAACCCTTATGCCGCGGTGCTCGGCCCCCCGGCGAACGCGTCGGCGCGGCTCAACCTGGCGCAGGGCTTCAACTCGTTGGGTACTACCCTAGCGCCGGTCGCCGGGGGGCTGCTCCTCTATAAGATCTTCGCGACGGGCGGCGAGGTCACGCTCGACGCGATCAAGGCGCCTTACCTGATCTACGCCGGCATGTTCTTGGCGCTCGCCATTGTAATCGCTTTCAGCAAGCTGCCGGCGATCGGCGGCGGAGCGGTCGCCGAGTCTGGCAACGCGTTGGCGTTCCCACAGCTCCGTTTCGGCATGGCGGCGATCTTCCTCTACGTCGGCGCCGAGGTGGCCATCGGCAGCTATCTCGTGAGCTTCATGGCGCACGAAAGCGTGATGGGGTGGCCCGAGGGGGTCGCGAGTCTTTACCTCGCCTACTACTGGGGCGGGGCGATGATCGGACGCCTGTGCGGCGCTACCGCGATGTCGACGACGATCGCCCCGCAGAAGAAGCCGGTCTACATGGCCTTGACCGCCGCGGCGCTCTTGGGGCTGATCTACGTCGCCACCGCGGTGCGATTTGAGGACGGCCAGCTGCAGATGGAGTTCTTGAAGCCCGTGGAGCTGATCCCGTTTTCGGTTCTCATCGTGGCGTGCCTCGGCGCGTTCGCTCTGGGGAGAGGAAAGCCCGGAACCATCCTGGCGATCTTCGGTGTGGCGATCGTCGCCCTGCTGGTGGTTTCCGGCGTCGCGACGGGCAGCGTCGCTCTCTGGGCGGCGCTCGGCGCCGGACTGTTCAACTCGATCATGTGGTCGAACATCTTCACGCTGGCGATCGATGACCTCGGCGAACACACGTCGCAGGGCTCCTCGCTGCTGGTGATGATGATCGTCGGCGGCGCCCTCTTCCCGCTGCTGATGGGGAAGGTGGCCGACGACTATGGCATCCGCGCCGCGTTCTTCGTGCCGATTGTCAGCTACGTCTACATCGCTTGGTACGGCTGGTGGAGCCAGCGGCGGATCGCCGCCAAGGGAGCGGTCGCATGAGCAGCGCCGCTGCCGACAAGCCGCTCGTGCTGACACTCGACGCGGGCGGCACCAATTTCTCGTTCGCCGCGCTACGCGGAGGCAAACGGGTGTCGGGTCCGTATGTGCTGCCATCGGAGGCGAACAACCTCAAGAAGAGCCTCGCGAATCTGTACACGGGATTCGAGCGCGTCGCGGCCGGGGCGGGTGGCCAGGTGGCGGCAATCAGCTTCGCCTTTCCCGGGCCGGCCGACTACGCGGGCGGCGTCATCTACAATATGGGGAACCTCCCCGCCTACGCCGATGGCGTCCCGCTGGGCGACTTGCTAAGCGAACGCTTTGGCGTCCCGGTGCTGATCAACAACGACGGTGATCTCTTTGCCCTCGGCGAGGCGGCGTTCGGCCGCCTCCCGGACATCAACCGCCGACTGGAAGAGTGCGGCAGCGACCGCCGCTATCGGAATCTGATTGGGCTCACACTCGGCACCGGATTCGGCGGCGGCATTGTCGTCGACGGGCAACTGCTGCGGGGCGACAACGGCCTGTCGGGCGAGGTCTGGCTGCTACGGCATGGTTTTCGACCCGAGGTTAACGCCGAAGAGGGGATCAGCATCCGCGCCATTACGGCCGCCTACGCCACGACGGCCACGAGCGATCTCCTCGCCGGAAGTCGCACGCCACACGACATCGCCCGGATAGCGAAAGGAGAGCTCGAGGGAGACGCCGCCGCAGCTCGCGAAGCTTATGTCCAGCTCGGCCGCGCCCTGGGCGATGCGATCGCCACCTTGATCACGGTCCTCGACGGCGTCGTCGTTATCGGCGGCGGGCTCTCTCAAGCCCATTCACTCTTTATGCCGGCGATCTTGAAGGTCCTCGGCGGGTCGTTCTCAGACCGACCCGGTTCGCAGCGTCGACTGGTGCAGTGCGTCTACAACCTTGAGTCAGAGGTCGAGTCGGCCGCCTTCTATTCGCCCGATCCCTCCAGTCCCGACACCAAACGAGCGCCGCGCCAGCCGCGATCGGCCATCGCCCTCTCGCATCTCGGCGCCAACGAGGCGGTCGCGCTCGGCGCCTATGCACTCGCCTTGCAAACGCTCGGCGAAGCCTAGATTCCTTGGGCTTCACGATTTCTCGCTACGCTTCCCTAGAATAACAACATGACGAATAGAATTCTCGCCGGCGCGCTCGCTACCCTGACGTCGATCTCCGCCATGGCCGCCGATTTTCAGTCGAAGCGGCCCCCGGTCGATGAGCGGTGTTTCACGAGCGAGTCGGTCGAGCAGACGATCGCTACCGTGAAGCCTATCATCGCCGACCCAGAGTTGGCGTGGATGTTCGAGAACTGCTACCCGAACACGCTCGACACGACGGTCGACTACGAGGTGCTGTACGGAAAGCCGGACACGTTCGTCATCACCGGCGACATCGACGCGATGTGGCTGCGGGACTCGACCGCACAGGTCTGGCCTTACCTGCGTTATGTGAACGAGGATGAGGCGCTCCGCAAGCTGGTCGAGGGCCTCGTGCGGCGGCAGACCAAGTGCGTGCTGCTCGACCCGTACGCCAACGCGTTCTACAAAGACCTCACCAAGGAGTCGGAGTGGGCCAGCGACCGCCCGGCCCCTATCGACGGCGTGCACGAACGGAAGTGGGAGATCGATTCCCTTTGCTACACGGTGCGGCTTGCGAACGAGTACTACCGGCTCACCGGTGAAAAGTCGATCTTCGACTCCGACTGGACCAAGGCGGCGCGTTCGATCGTGCAAACGTTCCGAACCGAGCAGCGCAAGGACGGCACTCCCTACCGCTTCACGCGGAAGACCAACCAAATGATCGACGCCCCGCTGTTCAACGGCATTGGGCGTCCGGTGAAGCCGGTCGGGCTGATCGCGTCGGCGTTCCGACCCAGCGACGACAGCACGCTCTACCCGTTCCTGGTCCCGTCGAACCTATTCGCCGTGCGGTCGCTCCGGCAGCTCGAGACCATCTTCCGCGACGTAGTTGGCGACGAGGCGTTCGCCGCCGAGTGCGCCGCCTTCGCCGACGAGGTGCAGGCGGCGATCGACGAGTACGCGGTGGTCGAGCACCTCGACTTCGGCAAGATCTACGCCTACGAGGTCGACGGCTTTGGCAACCGCGCCCACTGGGACGACGCCAACGTGCCGAGCCTAATGTCGCTGGCTTACTTGGGGGTGCACCGGAAGGGCGACCCGCTCTACCTGCGGACGCGGAAGTTCCTCTTGAGCGAGAACAATCCGTACTACTTCCGCGGGACTGCCGCCGAAGGGCAGGCGAGCCCGCATTCGGGCCCCGCACGCATCTGGCCGATGGGCATCATCCTCCGGGCGATGACCAGCACGTCCGACGACGAAATCCTTCAGTGCCTACGGATGCTCCGGGCGACCCACGCCGGTACGGGACTCATGCATGAGGCGTTTAATAAGGACGATCCCTCGGACTACACGCGTGACTGGTTCGCCTGGGCCAACACCCTGTTCGGCGAACTGGTGGTGCTGGTGGCCGACGAGCGGCCCCATCTACTGAAGACGAAGTTCGAGTAGGCGGGGAGCTGGGGGCGGGCGCCAGGCGGCGGGTTGTGGCAACCCCCGGCAAAAAATCGACGGCTTGCCCAGTTTACGATTAAGGCCCAGTTTGCGATTAAGGAAGTCGGCACAATCCGCCATCTAAAGATAGCGGGGATTCCGCGCCTTTTTATCGTTCTCTTCTCGGCGGAAGCGTTTCGGCTTCCTGAGGCAACCGTTCTATGCGGCAGGCGATGCGATTGGTGGGGCAGCTGGCCCTCGGCGTGCTTTTTTTTGCGTCGGTGACGACCTGCCCGGCACGCGACCGCTGGACCGAGGCCGAGGCGTGGTCGTGGTACAGCGATCAGCCCCGCTTGTTCGGCGCCAACTACGTGATGACCTATGCCGCTACCCCGACCGAGATGTGGCAGGCGGACGCCGGCACGCCCGGCGCCAACACCTTCGACATGGCGGCGATCGAGAACGAACTCGACATCGCCCAGCAGACCGGTTTCAACACCCTGCGGGTGACGCTGAGCTACGAGGTCTGGCGCGACGACCGGGCCGGGTTCATGGACCGTCTCGATCAATTCGTCACGGCAGCCGACGCGCGGGGAATCCGCCCGTCGTTCATCTTCTGGGACGACGTGAACTTCACGACGAACCCCGACGTGCCGACGCGGCAGCCCTACCTGGGCGAGCAGGCCGACCCCGTCCCGGGGATGCACAACTCCCAGTGGACGGGCACCGGCGGTCTGGCGGTCCACGAGAACCCCGGCAACTGGACGCTTCCGCCGACCGATCCGTCGCCCGGCTCGGGATCACGTGACTACGTCCAGGACATCGTCGGCGCCTACGCCACGGACGATCGCGTCCTGATGTGGAACGCGTACAACGAACCCGTCAACGGCGGGCAGTCGCTCGACAGCACGAACCAGCTCATCCACGCGACCGCCGAATGGGCCCGTGAAGTGAACCCGGTCCAGCCGATCTCGTTCGACATGTGGGGGACCGCCGCCGACACCGCCTCCCTGGCCGAGTCGGATGTCGTCTCGTTCCACATCTACGCCGGTCCCGAGGCGACGATACGCGAAGTCGCCGCCGTCGCCGATCGAACAAAACGCCCCGTCTTTCTTACCGAGTGGATGGCGCGGACCTACGGCAGCACCCTCCCCGACATCCTCCCCGAGCTGATGGACCGGGGAGTCGCCGCCTACAACTGGGGCCTCGTCAACGGCGACCAGCAGACGCAGTGGCCATGGGGATCGCCGCCGCAGACCGACACCACCGAACCATCGCTGTGGTTCCACGACCTCTACCGCCGCGACGGCACGGCGTACCTGTCGAGTGAGATCGAGATGTACCAGCACTACCGGCTGCGGGACGACGTGCTGCGGTCGGTGGATAGCCGGATGGTCGAGGTCCAGAACCCCGGCTTCGAAGACAACGACCTCGGCGGCGTCCCCGACGCCCACACCGACCGCGTCTTCGACGGCTGGACCGTCACCCGCGACCCCGGCGGCTGGGTCGGCGGGACGATCGTCCCCGACACCTGGCACTTCAACGAGCAGGTGCCCGAGGGGGACCAGGCGATGTTCGCCCTCGACATCGAGGTGGGCCAGCAGTTGGCCGAGACGCTCGCCGCAGAGACGTTCTACGTACTGGAAGTGGCGATCGGTCACCGCGTGGATCGTGTTCTGCCCGACTACGACTTTTCACTGTTGGCGGGGGGCGTCGAGCTTACGCCGCTCACCGAGGCGTTCTCCAACCCGATCGAGGGCGCCTGGACCGACGCTAGCCGGATCTACCGGGTTGAGGCCGGCGACGTGCTCGTCGGGCTGCCGCTGGAAATCCGCCTCAGTTCGGCCGGCGCCGAGACATTCTTCGACGACGTGCGGCTCATCGCGGTCGAGTCGTTACAGCCGATCGGCGTCACCAGCGACCTGGACATGGATGGCGAAATCACCCGCGCCGACTGGCTGATCTTCGCCGCCCATACTTACGCCGACCTCAGCGGGATGACGCCCGCCGGTCGGTTCCTCGCCGGCGACCTCGACGGTGACGGCGACAACGATTACCGGGACTTCCTCATCTTCAAGTCGGACTTTGTCGCCGCCCACGGGGTCGAGGCGTTCGGGTTGATGCTCCGGGTCCCGGAGCCGTCGTCAGTCGCGTTGATCGCGTTTGCCTTCCTGACTGTGCGGACCCGTCACGATCGACGTTAAAGCATCGACGTCGATGTTCGGCGCTAACCCCCGCCCCTGGAGTTCTGGTATGTCGATCTCAAGTGTCACGCGATATGTCGCCACGACAGCCGCCGTCGCATTCTTGCTCGTCGCCGCTACGACGGGGGACTGCCTCGCAGAAGGCTATGGCGTGCGGCCGGCTTCGTTCGATCAGGTCATGCTGGAGGATGACTTCTGGCTCCCACGGCTACGGACCCAGCGGCAGGTCCTCGTCCCCTACGCGTTGGAGCAGACGTCCGAAGCGCTCGCCGACCTCCGGGCGGCGGGGGAACTCCTCGCCGGCCGACGGCCCGACCCGTTGCCGGCGCCCCACCGCTACCGCACCAGCGATCTCTTCAAAGTGGTCGAGGGCGCCGCCTACCTGCTCGCGATCGAGCGGGACCCGGTCCTCAAAGCCCAGCTCGACCGGGTTGTCGAGGCCATTGGCGCCGCCCAGGAACCCAACGGCTTTCTCAACGCAACGCGGACGCTCTACCCCCACGTCGCGATCGACATGATGGGCGACGGGGCCTACACCTACGTCGACCACAGCCACGAGCTTTATATCGTTGGTCATTTGTATGAAGCGGCGGTGGCCTATTACCACGCGACCGGCGACAAAACGCTACTTGAGATCGCCCACAAGAACGCCTTGCATGTCCGCCACGTCTTTTTCGAAGGCGACGCGAAGTACAACGGCGGACGTCCGATCAATCAGGCGCCGGGGCACGAGGAGATCGAGCTCGCGCTGGTGCGTCTCGCCGAGGCGACCGGCGACCCCATTCACCTCGACACCGCGAAGCGGTTCCTCGACATCCGCGGGGTGACCTACCGCCCCACGGGTCAGGGCGTGGACTCGCCGGCCTACGCCCAGCAGCACCTACCCGTCGCCGAGCAGAAAGAGCCCGCCGGCCATGCGGTGCGGGCGACCTATCTCTACGCCGGGATGGCGGACGTTGGCGCGAAGCTCGGCGTCAGCGATTACGACGCGGCCCTCGACGCGATCTGGAAAAACATCGTCGACACCCGGATGCACCTCACCGGCGGCCTGGGCGCAGTGCACGGCATTGAGGGGTTCGGCGACGAGCACCAACTCCCCAACGCCGACGCGTTCGACGAGACCTGCGCCGGCGTCGGGGCGGTGCTGTTCAACTGGCGGCTCTTCTTGCGGCGCCATGACGCCAAGTTCATCGATGTTGCGGAAGTGGCCCTCTACAACAACGTGCTCGCCGGCACGAACTTGGCGGGGGACCGCTTCTTCTACGTCAACCCGCTCGCGGCCGACGGCTTCCGAGCGTTCAACCACGGCCACGCGGGGCGGGCGCCTTGGTTTGGCACGGCTTGCTGCCCAACGAATCTGGCCCGTCTGATCCCCCAGGTCCCGGGCATGCTGTTCGCCCAGGACAACGATGGTCTCATGCTCTGCTTGTACGCCGCCGCGAAGACACGGCTCACGCTCGGCGGCGTTGATACCGAGGTCGTCGAGCAGACCGGCTACCCCTTCGACGGGGCGGTCAATCTGACGATCCAGCCGGAGAAGCCCGCCCGTTTTGCGGTCCGGCTCCGCGTGCCGACCTGGGCGACCGATCGCTTCGTCCCCGGCGACCTGTATCATTACACCGGCGCCGCGGAGTCCGCCCCGGTGCGGCTGCTCGTGAACGATTCACCAGTCGAGGTTTCGATAGAGAGGGGATTTGTCTCCGTCGATCGGACCTGGACTGCCGGCGACCACGTGCGGCTCGAATTGCCGATGCCGGTCCGGTTCAGCACGTGCCGTTCCGAGGTCGAGGCCAACCGCGGCAGGGTCGCCATCACTCGCGGCCCGCTCGTTTACTGCGCCGAGGGCGTCGACAACACCGGCCACACGTCGACCTACATGGTCCCGCCCGAGTCGATCGAAGCGACCGCCGAAGTGGGCCCGATGTCGATCGCCGGCCACGCGACCCGAGCGGTCACCGTCGCGGCCGAGCGGATCATTGACGGCGGGGACGTCGAGCCGGCCTCGTTAGGTATGGTCCCCTACTACGCCTGGAACAATCGCGGCGTCGGCTCGATGGCGGTTTGGCTGCCCGACAACCTCGAGACGCTCCGCGACAGCGCCCTCGTGGTGGATGACAACGCTCGACGGTTTACGTCGGCGACGGCGTCGCACACCTACGAAGGCGATTCGACCGGAGCGCTCGTTGACGGCCTCCTGCCGCGCGATTCGTACGACACGTCGATCCCGCGATGGACGAGTTGGCCCCATCGCGGCGAGTCTCAAACCATCGAATTGGAACTGGCCCAACCGACCGACCTGCAGAGTGTCGGGGTTTACTGGTACGACGACCACGGCGGCGTCCAAACCCCCCTCCGCTGGGAACTGCAAGTGAGGGAGGGAGACGCTTGGCGACCCTTCCCGCTCTACACCACCGACGAGTTCGGCGTCGCGCCCGACCAATTCAATGTGGTGCATCCGGGCGAGCCGATGACCGTCGATCGGTTGCGTCTCGAGGTGTGGCCACGCCCCGACGCTGCGGCGGGAATCCTCGAGGTCATGGTTCGTTCGAACGAAGAATGAAGCGACCGCGAAAAGTGACGCAACCGGAGGCGGCATGCACTAGGCTAGGATTGGCTTCACGACCTCGCCGTGAACGTCGGTCAACCGGAAGTCGCGGCCCTGATAGCGGTAGGTGAGCCGCTTGTGATCGACGCCGAGCAGGTGGAGCATCGTGGCGTGCAGGTCGTGGACGTGGACGACACTTTCGACGGCGTTGTAGCCCAACTCGTCGGTGGCGCCGTGGGTGACGCCCCCTTTCACGCCACCGCCCGCGAGGACCATTGAGAAGCCCTTGATGTGATGGTCGCGGCCAAGTTTCGCGGCGCCATCCTTTTTCTGCGCCATCGGGGTGCGTCCGAACTCGCCGCCCCAGACGACGAGGGTGTCTTCGAGCAGGCCACGTTGTTTCAAGTCGCCAAGCAACGCCCCTGTCGCCTTGTCAACGGAGTCGCACGAGGTCTTGATGTAGCTTTCGAGGTTGTCGTGGTGGTCCCAACCCCGGTGATAGAGCTGGACGAATCGGACGCCCCGTTCCGCCAGTCGCCGTGCGAGCAGGCAGTTGTAAGCGAACGTGCCGTCCGCGCCGGAGACGCCGTAGGCGTCGAGGACGTGCTGCGGCTCATCGGAGATATCGGTCAGCGTCGGGACGCTCGACTGCATCCGGAAAGCCAGCTCGTACTGAGCGATGCGGGTCGCGATCTCTGGGTCGTTCGCTTCGGCGTTGTGCAGGCGATTCAGTTTGCCGAGTGTATCGACGACGTCCTGCTGCCGCTCGAAATCGACTCCGGGCGGGTTGGCGGCGTAGTGAACCGGCTCACCGGTTGAGTGGAAGGGCACGCCTTGGAACCGGCTGGGCAAGAAGCCGCTGTGCCACTGCCGCGACGAGACGGGCTGCGGCGGCCGGCCGCTGCGGCTCGTCATGACGACGAACCCCGGCAGATTGTCCGCCTCCGAGCCCAATCCGTAAGTGACCCAGGCGCCCATGCTCGGCCGGCCGCTGATGGCGGTGCCGGTGTTCATGAAGGTGTGGGCCGGGTCGTGGTTGATCTGCTCGGTCTTCATCGAGCGGAGGATGCACAGCTCGTCGGCGTGCTGCGACATAGCCGGCAAGAGCGAGCTGATGCGTTGCCCCGATTGGCCGTGCGAGGCGAACTTTGCCCGGGGTCCCCAGCAGAGGAGCTCCTTACCTTGCAGCTGGGCGATCGGCTGCCCCTCGGTGTAACTGGTCGGCATCGGAGCGCCGTCGAGCTTCGCGAGCGCCGGCTTCTCGTCGAACAACTCGAGGTGGCTCGGCCCCCCCGCCATGCAGAGGAAGATCACACGCTTAGCGCGCGGCAGGTGATGCAGCGGGTTCAGCAGCCCCGGCGACGCGAGCCGCGGGTCGACCGGCGAGGACGACGACGATGCGAAGGCCGGCGCCGACTTCCCCAGCAAGCTCGCCAGCGCAACCGAGCCCAACCCGAGCGCTGATTGCCCGAGGAACGTCCGTCGTTGAAGGGAGAGTTCGGAGTGGTTCATGACGGGGATGGATTGGTTCGACGACCTTGGGGCGGGCGTCAATCGCGGGTGATGGTTTCGCTGAGGTTCAGCAGCGTGCGCCCGACCGAGGTCCAGGCCGCGAGCTCGGCGGCGTCGACCCCGTCGGGGCGGGGCGTCTGCCCGACGGCGACGAGCTGTTCAGCCGCCTCGGGCTCGGCGGCGTAGTGATCGCGGTGGCGCGCCAGCAGGTTGGTAAGAGCGTCGATCTCATCCTCGTGCGCGCGGCGGCCGGTCGCTTCACGCCACGCCCATCGCAGACGGGCGCCGTCCGACGCGTCATCGGCCAGCTCACTCAGCGCCCGGGCCGCCAACGATCGAGACGCCTCGACAAAGCAAGGGTCGTTCAGCAGCACCAGGGCGGCGCTCGGGGTGTTCGAGACCGGCCGTTGCGCGGTGCACTCGTCGCGCGTCGGGGCGTCGAAGGCCATCAGCCACGGATGCAGGTACTGCCGCTGCCAATGCGTGTAGACGCCGCGGCGATACTGTTCGGTACCCTGCGACGCCTGGTACCGCCGTTCCGGGAACGACAGCTGCGCGTAGTAGCCCGGTGGCTGGTACGGTTTAGCGAAACCGCCGCCGAGCTGGTGATGCAGGAGCCCCGCCGCTTGCAGGGCGGTGTCACGGAGCTGCTCGGCTTCGAGCCGCGATCGCGACTGACGCGCCAACCATCGATTCTGCGGATCGAGGTCTCGCAGCTCGTCGCGTGGCGCTGATCCCTGTCGGTAGACGCTAGAAGTGACCATCTGCCGTACCACGTGCTTCAGGTCCCAGCCGCTGGCGACGAAGTCTCGGGCTAGCCAATCGAGCAACTCGGGATACACGGGCGGGTCGCCCTGGGACCCCATGTCGATGAGCGACTTGGTGAGACCGGCGCCGAAGTAGATCTTCCAGAGGCGATTGACCACAACACGCGGCGTCACCGGGTTCGACTCACCCGCGACAAGCCAGCGCGCCAGATCGAGCCGCGTCAGCCGCTCGTCTCCGGCGCTCAGTGGCGCTTTGAGGGAAGTCGGTCCCCCCGGCGTGACGACCTCGCCGGTCTCGTCCATCCAGTCGCCCCGAGAAAGGACGCGGACGTCTTTCGGTTCGACTGCAGCGGTCACCATCGTCGGCTCAAAGTGGTCTTCGATTTCTACCCGGCGGTGCCGCAGCTTCTTGAGTTTGGCGCGGAGCTCGGCGGTCGCCCTGGGGCCGGGGATCTCTCCCGTCAGCTGGCCCAAGACCTCGTTGATTTCGGCGTCGATCGCTTGGAGTTGTTCATAAACGGGCAGCGTCCAGGCGAGGATCTCTGGAGGTCGCGACGTCGGCGTCGTATTCGACGACACCGGCTCAAATGAATTGTAGGAGTCGACATCCGCGAAGAACGCGGCCATCCGATAGAAGTCGCGCTGAGTGAATGGGTCGAACTTGTGGTCGTGGCATTCGGCGCAGCCGAGGCTGGCCGCGAGCCAGACCTCCGAGACATTCCGCACCCGGTCGGCGAGCATCTTGGCCCGGTACTCGGCGTCCTGGATGCCCCCTTCGTGCGATGTCTGCAGAATACGATTGTAGCCGGTGGCGACCCGTTGCCAGAGATTGGGATCGGGCAGCAAGTCACCCGCGAGCTGTTCGATCGTGAACTGATCGAACGGGAGGTTCTCGTTGTACGACTTCAGCACATAGTCCCGGTACGGGGCGATCCGTTGGTCTTGGTCTCCGTGGTAGCCGACAGTGTCGGAGAATCGGACCAAGTCGAACCACCAGGTGGCCATCCGCTCGGCGTAACGCGGCGACGCCAACAATTGATCAACCAGGCGCTCATAGGCGTCGGGACGGTTGTCGGTCAGGAAGGCGTCGAGCTCCGCCGTGCTGGGGGGCAGTCCGATCACATCGAGGTAAACGCGCCGAGCGAGCGTCTCGCGATCCGCTTCGGGCGACGGACGGATTTGGCGTTCTTCCAGGCCGGCAAGGATGAATTGGTCAATGGGCCCGCGCGGCCATGCGGTGTCGGTGGCCGTCGGGGGGGGCACTTGCTGTAAAGGCAGATAGGACCAGTGGGGTTGGTACGCGGCGCCCCCCGCAATCCAGCTATGAAGTTTGGCGGCCGCGTCGGCGTCGACGGCGGGGCGATTCGACTCGGGCGGAGGCATCCGTGTGTCGGGGTCCGCCGACGTCACGCGCGCCATCAATTCACTGGCGTCAGGGTCTCCCGGAATGACGGCCCAATCGGTGGCGCCCTCGAAGCTGTCCAGCCGCAATCCCGCTTCCTGTGTGCCGGGCCCGTGGCAAGAGAAGCAGCTGTCCGACAAGATCGGCCGGATGTCGCGGTTGAACTGCGGCGCCGCCGGCCCGTTGTCGGCGCGAACGCCCGAAGCGGCCTGCAGCCCCACCAAGAGCACGCCGAGTCGGATCGCGGAGTTGTTGGAAGAGAAGAAAGGCATGATAAGGGCAGATCAGGGGCTGCCGGGCCGGGTGTCGAGAGGACACTGAGCCCAGCTTAGCTGTTCAGCTGGATCGTTCGCACGATCGCGTCGAGGTCGTTCTCGACCTGTACCGCGCGGTTGGCGAACGCGGCGGTGGTGACGCCCCGGCTTCCGAGCACGCGGTTGAACTCGTTTTGATCGCTGCTGTGATAAGCAACCGTCGCGGTCGGGTCCTTCAGTTGGTGACCGGTGAGGATGCAGACGACGCGTTCGTCGGGGTCGATGACGCCTTGCTCCCGCAGGAGTTTTGCGCCCGCTACGCTCGCTGCCGACGCGGGCTCGCAGCCGAGTCCGTTGGCGGCGACCCGCGCTTTGGCGTCAAGGATTTGCTGGTCGGTGACGTCACGCACCACACCGTCGCAGCACTCAAGTGCCCGCAGGCATTTCATCAGGTTAACGGGCCGATTGATCTCAATCGCGCTGGCGATGGTGTCGGCCCGCAGGGCGCCGGCGTCGAGTTCGGCGTAGTAGCTATCAATCGACTTGGTGTCCGGGGCTCCGCCGTTCCAGCGGACGCCGCGCTCGTTGTAGAGGGCGTTGAGCGTGTTGGCGCCGGCGGCGTTGATGATCGCCAGTCGAGGAACCCGGTCGATCAGGCCGAGCTTCTTCAGCTCGTGGAACGCCTTGCCGAACGAACTCGAGTTGCCGAGGTTGCCGCCGGGGACGACGATCCAATCGGGGATTTCCCAATTGAGCGACTCCAGCACGCGGAGCATGATCGTCTTCTGGCCCTCGAGCCGAAACGGATTGACGCTGTTCACGAGGTAGATGCCCAGCCGCTTCGAGACCTGACGGACGCGGTGCATCGCGTCGTCGAAGTCGCCGGCGATCTGAACGGTCAGCGCGCCGTAGTCGAGCGCCTGCGACAGCTTGCCGTAGCTGATCTTCCCCGAGCCGATAAAAATCACCGCCTGCATCAACTGGCTCATGCCGCAGTAGAGCGCGAGTGACGCGGAGGTGTTGCCGGTGGAAGCGCACGCGGCGCGCTTGGCGCCGATCATCCGCGCATGCGTGAAGGCCGCCGTCATGCCGTTGTCTTTGAAGCTGCCCGACGGGTTCATCCCCTCGTACTGCAATAGCAGCCGACCCGGCTTCATGCCGATGAAGTCGGCGACGCCGACCGACGGGTGCAAGGGCGTCTGCCCTTCGCCGATCGTGACGATCTGGTCGTCGGGTGCGAACGGCAGTAGCTCGCGGAAACGCCACACGCCGGAGCGTTCGAGCGGCTCGTTCCGACGCGACCACTTGGCTTCGAAGTCCTTGAGCGACGACGGGACGGGCAGACGGTCCCAGTCGTAGACAATGTCCAGGAGCGAACCGCACGTTTCGCAACTGGTCCGCTCTTCGCTGACGTCGTAAGTGGCGCCGCAAGCGGGCATCACACACTGCTGGAAGGCCAGATCGGTCTTGGTCTGCACGGCAGGCATAGCGGAGAGCAGTTGGCGGTGAGGCGTCGGGGTCGGGCAGTTCGTCGACTTCGCGTGATTGGCGGCCTCTCCCCTACCGACACACTGGCAGCGGGCGGGGCGGCTTAACACGTTTTCGTCAAACGACTTACATAGAGTCTAGTTTGATCCGCCAGAGGCCGCAACGCGGCGCCGCCGGCTGGAAAGGGTGGAAACGCCCCAAGACGCCGGGTCCCGTTCTGGACGTTCCGATAGACGGGCCGCCCGCCCTCTGCCTAGACTGAGAAGTCTATACCGGGCCGCCTGCGATTGGGGGGTGGCCCCACGACTCACAACCTGGCGATGCTGAGGAACGGAGAACGTGATGAAGAAGGCTGATACGGACCTATTCAAGCTCAATTTACTCACTCTGAGGGCCCGCTTACGGGGGGATGTGAAGGCGCTGGCGGACATCGCCCTCCATGAGTCGAATAACTCGTCGATGCCGATCCACATGGCCGAGCTGGGTAGTGAAAACTACGAGCAGGAATTCGCGCTCAGCCTGATGGAGTCCGAGGAAGACACCCTTACGGCGATCGACGAGGCCCTGGCCCGGATCGAAGGGGGCGCCTTCGGCAAGTGCGTCGAGTGCGACGGAGTCATTCCGAAGACGCGGCTCAACGCGATCCCCTACGCTTCGATGTGCGTCCGGTGTGCGGAGCAGAAAGAGGGGGCCTAACCCTGCCTGCCCCGTCGCGCTAGAGCAGCCCCGCCAGCGCAGCGAGACCCCTCAAACAATTGGAAGAAACGATGTCCGACGGAACGGACAACCACGTCACTTCGTCAGGCCCCGTCCCGCCGAGCCGTTACATCGCTTTCGCGGTGATCGCGGCCGCCGGCTTGGCGGCCGATCTGGTCTCGAAGGAAATCGTCTTTTCGTGGCCCGGCAAGCTGACCGGCCACGTCGATTGGTTATGGCAAGGGCATGCCGGGATTCAGACGAGTCTGAACGAGGGCGCGCTGTTTGGCGTCGGGTACGGGCAAGTAGGACTCTTTGCGGCTGTCAGCGTTCTTGCCGCCATCGCCATCCCCGCTTGGCTCTTCGCCGGTCGTGCGGCGCACGATTGGTGGCTGACGATCGCGCTGGGGGGGGTCATGGCCGGCGTGCTGGGGAACCTCTACGACCGCCTCGGCCTGTCGGGCGAGACGTGGCCCGCCTACGATCCCCGCGCCGGCGAGACGGTCTACGCCGTCCGCGACTGGATCCTCTGGCAGTTAAACGACCAGTGGCGTTGGCCCAATTTTAACCTCGCCGACGCCTTTCTCGTGGTCGGCGCGGGCGTGCTTTTCTTGCGAGCGATGTTCGAGCCGAACGCACAAGCCGAGGGGACCTCGTCTCAGGCGACGCTCACTGAGTGACGGCTTGATGCCCGTCAGAGCTAAAGCCGATCAAGGCGCCATTCGCCTTGAGCGATTGAGCGACACGGAAGCCGCGTTCACGGAACCGCTTGCCGACCTCGGGCGCCTTGTCGAAGCTGTCCGCGTAGACAATCAGGCGGACCACGACCTTCTCCGCTTCGAGCAGTTCGAGCCGTGATCCAACGTAGCCGCCGGGGCCGAACGCCTCGTCGGGCGACTCACCCCGTAGCGGCGTCACTTCCCGGAGCAACAACTTCCCCAACTGCGGACGGATCCCAATCCGTGACCCCGCGGCGCGGACGGACCAGCCGATCTCCGCCTCGCCGACGAATCCTTCGACCGGACCGAGCGTCTCGTGAGTCACCACGGAGCGGGTCGGGTCGGTGATCGCCGGGATCTCGATCT
Organism: Botrimarina colliarenosi; assembly: GCF_007859955.1. Lineage (GTDB taxonomy): Bacteria > Planctomycetota > Planctomycetia > Pirellulales > Lacipirellulaceae > Botrimarina > Botrimarina colliarenosi. Next base: position 423,601 of record NZ_SJPR01000002.1, on the reverse strand, counting down.
TCTTCGCGAGCTCAAGTTCGATCTCATTGACCGGTACGTAGACGAGCCGGCCTTTCTGCAGCCGGAACGAGATGGTTTGGTCGGCCTTGCCGTCGACAATCGGTGTTGGCGCCACCTCGACCGGTTCGGCGTCGGGAGCCGGCTCGACCGACGCGAGCGCGATCTGTTCACGGGTCAAACGATCGAGCGTCAGCTTGGCTTGGGCGATCTCGTTGTGCGTCGTGAGGCTCCGTTGGTCGCCTTTGTCGAGCGATTCGCGGGCCTCGTCGAGTTCGGCCCGCAGCTTCGTGACGTAGAGCACGCCCGATTGCCGCATGGCGTCACGCCGGAGGGCCTCGTCCTCGGCGGCGAGCACCTTGTCGCGTAGCGCCAGGATGTCGCTCTGCTCGGCCCGGACTTGCCGGACCTGGTCGTTCAGCCGCGCTTGCAGCGAGTCGAGCGGCTCGGCGTCGGCGACGGGCGCGTCGGGAAAGAACACGTGCCGTCCGGCTCGGACGCCGACCACCACCACCAGCAGCACGAGGATGCCGACAATATTGGCGGTGATGTCGAGGAACGAATCGCCCCCGGGCATCTCTTCGTCGGACTCATCGACGCGGCGCATCGGCTGCCCCTGCTGGTTTGGCGGCGGTGGTGACGGGGTACGCCTGGACTTTGATGCCCGCGGCCTCCAGAAGGCGACGCACGTCGTCGGCGCGGTGCGAGCCGTCCGACGCGACGTTGAGCACGAGGCGGGGGTCCCAGTACATGCCGGCGCCGGCGATGCCCCATGAATCGGCGTGTCGCTTCAGTAGCCCGATAAGGTCATTGATCCGGCCGGTGGTGGGGCCTTCGAACTCGATCGTTTGCGAAATCGACGACGCCTGCATCGCCTCGGCGGGCGATTGGGCCGTGTCGGGCAGCACGACCACACGATCCTCCGCCACGTAGAGGCGGATCGGGCGGATCATCGGGACGCCGTCCCGGACAGGCGCCGACTTGGCGGCGTTCAGCGACGTCGAGCCGGCGCCCGGCGACTGCGTCGAGGCGGCGACGCTCGCCTGCCCCTGCGGTTGGGCCTCCGCTTTCGCGCCGGTTGTCGTCTGCACGGTCTGACCTTCCGGAGCCTCGGTCGAGTCTTCGGAGGGATCGTTGACGGCAACCGCCGCGCCGTACCGCTGGCCGGCTGACGAGACGCCATCGGCGGTGGACTCGGAGGGCTTGGCGCCGGCTTCCGTCGCGGCTACCCCGGCGAGCTCGGTAGGCGGCGCGTTACCCCCCTGCCCTCCCTCGGCAGCCGGTGGAGGCGTGGCCCCGAGCAACCTCGGGCCCCCTTCCGATCCGGTAGTCTCCTCGACCGGAGCGGAAGGCTGATTACTGGGATCTCCAACTTCGCCCGCCAGACTGCCGTCGATCCTAAGCCCTTCGAAAGGGTTGTTCGAGTCGGGGTTGGCGGGTCGGATCCGAAGTCCGCCGCCCCCGGCGCCGCCACCCTTGCCGGGGTTTTGCGTCGAGCCAAAGCCAGTGTTCGCCGCGCCGTTCGACGTTCCTGCTGGATAAGTCATCGCCAAGTTGGCGTCGCGCTCCGCGCTCGAAAGCGCGGCGTTTAGCTGGGGGATCACCTTGGCGAGCCCGACGCGCTCGGCACGGGCTGTCCGGACAGCCTCCTCGACCTGCGACGCGAGCACCGGATTGATCTCCCCGTACTCGATCGGCCAGTCCTCGGCGATCGGTTGGTAGCCGTAGTCCGCGCCGACTTCTTCGAGCGCCGTACGGGCTTGGTAGTAAGAGTGGACGCCGTCTGGCCGGACGACCAGCAGCGGGTAGGGACGGCCCGACTCGTTGGCGGCCCGTGTCTCGGGGTGCTCTTCGTAGTACCGCGTCACGGCGCGCGAGGCCGCGGCAAGCGGGCTGCTGAAGTCGGCGGCGACGAGATCGGTCCAGGTCAGCTCAACCCCTTCGGGCTGCATGATGACGCCCGACGCTTTGCATTCGAAATAGACCGGCGGCCGCAGCGTGCCGCTCCGGCCGTCGCGTAGCGGCACAATGGCGAACTTGCGTTCACGCCCAGCGGCGGCGTGTTTCAGCTCCTCGATCTCGTCTTGGATTTCGCCAATCAGCGCATTGAGCCGCTCGATTTCTTGCTGCGCGATCTTCTCGTCGTCGTAGTGCTCTCCTTCGACCGCCATCAGCTCGGCGGTCTCGGCGGTGAGCGTTTCGGTCTCATCGCGGAGGCGGCGGAGGTGGTCCTCGATATCGGAGAGCCGCTTCTGCTCGTTCTGCAGACGCTCTTCGCCCTCCGCCTTGACCCGACGCATTTGCTCGAGCGCCGCATCCGCCTCGGCTAGCTGAGCTTCGAGCGCCCGGCGGGCCGGCGAGTCGGCGGCGAGCCGGGCCGCGGCGGCGGCGACCTCAGCGGCGGCGGCTTCTTCTTTGGCCTTGTCGCGTGACACATGGGCCATTGCGACCAGCAGCACCACCAGCGATCCCATTGTGCAGAGGAGCACGGCCAGGAACGGGAAGAGCGAGAACGACGATGGCTCTCCGCGGGGGGAGCGTCTCATGCGGCCTTGTTCGGCTGGACTGTCGTTGGCGAGGCCGCCTTCACGGCGCCGCTGTCGCGGCCCATGCGGGCGCTGAGCAGTTGAATCGCCGCCGACAGATTCATCAGCGTCTCTTCAAAGTTGTGGGCGCGACCCAACGACGAGAGGTTGCGGTTGAGCGTGTCCTCCAGCCGCTGCACCTGCGCGGTTGACTCGACGACCTTGAGCAGGATGTCTCCCTGCTTGACCAACTCGCCCTGGTGATCGATCGTCGCTCCGGCGGCGGAGACGAGCGCCTGTTGCATCTCTCGCATCACGGACTCGCTCTGGCGGACGAGCTTCTCCTGGCGGTCGGCGGCGATCACCATCGCCTCGCCCATCGCGGCCTCGACCTCGGAGAGGTGACGGCGATTCTCGGTGGCGAGTTCTTGCTCGGCGTTCGTCAACGCTTCGCCATGCTTCTGGAGCGATTCGACAAGCAACTCGGCCATCCGCTCGAGGCCGTCACGCAGGTTCCCCAGCAGACCGTCCGTGTTGTTGACGAGGCGGCTGGTCTGGGCTTCGCCCGACTCTTGGAGGCGTTTGGAGTGTTCCTTCTGGGCGAGCTGCAGAGCCGTGAGTTGATCGCGGACCGCGTCGGCGACCAGGGCCTGCTGCTTGTTGAGCGCCTGGCCAAGACCGGCAAGCTGCTTCTCAACGCCGTTGGTGAGCCCCGTCGCATGGTCGCGGAGCCCCTGACGCAAGCCATTGGCAAGCGTCGTCGTCAGCACTTCTCCGGCGGAGGCGGTCGCGTCCCGCCAGCGTTCGTGGGTTTCGTCAATCGCGGCTTGCCAGGTGGTCGCCTGCCGATCGGCGACCTGCTCGACGGCGAGAATCACCTGCTCGCCCATCCGTCGGATCGCGGCGACGTTGGGGTCCTTTTGGGTGCCGTACTGCTGGAAGCGTCCGATGAGCTGGCGGGCGGTTGCGCGATCGACCTCGTCGAGCATCCGCTCTTCGACCCGTTCGACGCTGAAGTTGATGAACCAGAGCACCAGCATCAGCACCATGGCCTGGGCCGTGGTGTCGAACGCGATCGAGAGGGCGGCCATCACCTGGGTGAGCGATTCTTCCAGCTGCTCGGGAGAGAGCTGGCCGATCGCCATCGTGATGCCGATCACGGTGCCCAGCATGCCGATAATCGGCAGCGTCGCGCGGACCAGCTTCGGCAACGCGTAGCCGGCGGCGGCGCGGTCTCGGTCGACCCCTTCAAGCCGCTCGAGGTAAGGCTCGAGCGTGTCGGCGGAGCCGGTTTCCTTGACGTACTCGAGCGCCGCACGGAGGCGTCGCACGAGGGGCGTTCGCTTCAGCGGCGTCGAGAGGCTGTCGAGCTTGGCGAGGAGCTCGGGCGCCGCCTGGACGCTCTGGCCGTTGGCCGTGACGGGGCCGAGCGGCTCGAGGCGGGTCGCGCCCATGTGGGTGGCGATCGCCGCGAGTCGGAGAACGAGCGACGCAACGCCGACGAAGAACATCAGCGTCGCGGCGACCTCAATCGGGTGCGACGCGCAGTAGCGAGTGACGGTTTCGGACTGGATCCATCCCGCCTGCAGCGACGCGTAGAAGGCAAGCGTCGCGAGCCCGCCCCAAAGCAGTGGGAGCCGAAGCAGCCAGTTGGCCAGTGTGGTGATCGGAGGCATCGTGCCAGAATCCCTTGTTTGGTCTCGCCTTCCGCCCGACAACGCCAGCGCTGCTAGCGCCCCGAGCAGGTGTTCCTCACCCGCTTTTTCGGCGCCACCGGCAGAGTCAGCTTAGGTTTTCCAGACGGAAATTGCCGTCGAACTCCTCGCCGCCACCCCCGCGGAGGGCCTTTCAGGCCGCAGGAGCGTAACCGGCAGCCGAGTTATTGCCGTCCTCCACGCCCAGCGGACCGCTTCGGGGAGGAATCTAGCGAGCAAAACGTTTCCTCCCGAGCCCAAAGTTCGCGTAGAATCAGGGGACCGAGGAAACACGGCCCGGCGAAGGGTTTCTTAGCAGAGCTTTCTTCGCCGCCACTTCTCCCGAGACGTCGCTACGGAACACGCGACCGAGGTAACCCCATTGATCTCCACGCTCCTGTATCGGACCCTCCGGGTGACGAAACTCACTCCGGCCTCGCTGTCGCTGCTGGCGTCAGTCGTTGCCGCGGCGCCGTGCCACGCCCTCATCGTAAAGACCTGGAACGGCGCCGGCACGCCCTCCCTGATCAACACGACGGCTCCTCCGGACGATCCCGGCTACGCCAATCTTCCGGCGAACGGCACCGGGGTCTACCTGGGCGACAACTTGTTCCTTACCGCGGTCCACAACGACGGCACCGCCTACAACGGATCGGGGTCGTGGAATATTGCCGGGCGGGACTTCCCCGTGATTCCCGGGTCACAGATCACGCTGACCAATCCGACCACGTTTGCTGGACGGACGCTGGACGCCAACGCCGACCTGCGGCTCTACCGGATCGGTGTCGATCCGTTGACCGGGCTAACGCCCGAGGAACTCGATCCCTCGATTCGTCGAATCGACATCGCGAGCAGTCTCGTCGGGACTAGCGAAGCGATCACAATGTTCGGCACCGGCGTGGTGCGTGAAGTGAACGCGGCTGAGCCCTCCACGGGGCAGCACTATTTCGACTCGGCCGGCAATGTTCTCTACAATAGCTCAAGTTGGCCGTCGGCGACCTACCGAGGGTTCGGTTACGGCGGACCTGCTTCGGTCGGTCCCCGTCCTTGGCACTGGGGCACCAATACGCGTGTTTCCAGCATTCCATCGAATATTGTGCGGTCGGGAGGAAACGTTCTTGTCGAAGCCGGTGGACTGAAGGACACCGTTGGCTTCATGGTGCGGTTCGACCAAAACGGGTTGCCCGACGAAGCCCAAGGGGCCGGCGGCGATTCGGGCGGTCCAGTCTTCCGCAAAGAGGGTGATGAGTGGGTTCTCGCCGGCTTGACGCACGCCGTGATTGCACTCAACGGCAACAACAAGCTCCTCGGCGCCTTCGGCAGTTACACGTTGATCTCGGATGTGTCGCAAACCCACTACCGCGACCAAATCGTGGGGGCCCGCGGCGTCTATTCTAAGATGGGTGACCTCGACCTAGACGGGAGCATTACGGGCTCGATCGTCAATGGCGTCGCGACTGGCGACCTCGGCATTTTGGTTGACAATTGGCTTTACCAATCGGGCGAAGCGGACGTCCATTCCTGGATGCGGGGCGATCTCAATCAGGACGGGCAGACCGACTTGCTCGACTTTGTATTGATGCGTGAGGCGCTTGGTGGGTCGATTTCGTCGTCAAGTTTCGCCCAATTGATCGCCGCGCAATCGGTCCCCGAACCGGGGGCGGTCTTGCTCGCCGCGTTGGCTCTCGGCGCCGCGATGCCGGGCCGCCGTCGCTAAGAACGGGGAGTCCCCCGCCGCGCGGCTGGCTTGCCGCAACGGGCGACCGTCTCGATACTCGGGCTTTTCGCGTCGGCCCTCGCCGCATGCGAACAGCGAGCCAAGTCCCCGAGTATGAAGATCGATGTCGACCCACGAAAAGCGCCGTTCCAAACTCCGTCAGTTGCTTCGCCGGCAGAAGATCGACGGGCTCCTGGTGACGAGCTTCCAGAACGTCACTTATCTAACGGGCTTCACGGGAGACGACAGCTATCTGGTCGTGACGGCCGATGACGCGGTGCTCGTCACCGATCCTCGATACACGACGCAGCTCGAGGACGAGTGCCCCGGGTTGAGGCTCCTGGTCCGCGAGCCCGGCGAGAGGATTCTGCCAACGACGGCCAAGCTCGCCCGCAAGTTGGGCATCGGCCGGCTTGGTTTCGAAGAAGACTCGCTGACCGTCGGCGCCCTGCGACAACTGAGCGAAGCAGCGAAGAAGACCGAGTTCGCAGGCCAAGCCGGCTTGGTGGAGTCGCTGCGGGCGGTGAAAGATAAAGGCGAAGTCGAATCGATCCGCAGCGCGGCTCATATCGCAAAACGGGCCTTCGAAGTGGTCCGGGCGAGCTGGACGTCTGAAGCAACCGAGGCGGACATCGCCCGCGAGTTGGAGTATCAAGCCCGCCGTTTTGGCGGGAAGTGCCTGAGCTTCCCCCCGATTGTCGCCGCCGGCCCCCGCGCCGCGTTGCCGCACGCCTCGCCGACCGCTACGCGGGTTGGCGACCACGACTTTACGCTGATCGATTGGGGCGTCTTCGCGCCGCTCTACGCCAGCGACCTGACCCGGATGGTGTTCCACACCCCGCCATCGAAGAAGATGGCGAAGATCTACGGCATCGTCCTCGAGGCCCAATTGGCGGCGATCGAGGCGATTCGACCCGGCGCCAAGGGAGAGGTGGTCGACGCCGCCGCCCGTGACGTGATCACCAAGGCGGGCTATGGCAAGGAGTTTGGCCACGGTCTTGGCCACGGCGTTGGCTTAGAAATCCACGAAGGTCCACGGATGGGCCGCAACACCGAGGCGGAGCTTGTCCCCGGAATGGTGGTTACCGTCGAGCCGGGCATCTACTTGCCGGGCTGGGGGGGCGTGAGGATCGAGGACGACGTGCTGGTCACCAAAACCGGTTACGAACTGCTTTCGGACGTGCCAAAGTCCCTCGAGTCATGCCTGCTCTAGCGACCGATGGCAGGATCGACGTGTCGCCCCAGGGCAGCGGCGACAGGGGCCTCTCGCCTTCGCCCCTAATTCTTCCCCCGCCTGTCGACCCGTAGGCGGCCTAGTGACGGGCCGCACCGGTGGTTAAACTGCGGGGCCCAGGGCCGCTGCGGCGGACCGCCTACGCCCCGAGCCGAGAGAGACGAGACCCGACCGTGGCCGACGATAGCAAGCAAGAGTCCAACGACGCCCCCGACGTGTTCGATGTCCGCCGCGTGCGGCGTCTGGTGGCTCTGATGAACGAACACGATCTGTCGGAGATTGATCTCCGTCAGGGTGAGCAGAGGGTCCGCCTGCGTCGGGGCGGCGACCAGCCGGTCTTTGCCGCTACGCCCGCGATGGCCGCCCCCGCCCCGGCTCCAGTGCAGGCAGCGGCCCCGGCAGCCCCCGCGGCCGCCAGCGCACCCGCCGCGCCGGCAGGCAAGACGATTAACTGTCCGATGGTGGGGACGTTTTATCTCTCCTCGAGCCCCGATTCGGCGCCCTTCGTTAAGATCGGCGACCAAGTCGGCGCCGACACGACGGTCTGCATCATCGAGGCGATGAAGGTCTTCAACGAGATCCCCGCCGAGACGAGCGGAAAGATCACAGCGATCCTGGTTGAGAATGGCGCCCCGGTCGAGTTTGGGCAGCCGATGTTCCGGATCGAGTAAGCGTTTTCTCCCGCTCCGCCCTGCCCTTGCCCAACGGCGCTTCAGCGCCGGGCCGCTCGCCAACTCCGTTCCAGCCGCTTCGATGTACCGACGAGTCCTGATCGCCAACCGCGGTGAAATCGCCCTCCGGGTGATTCGCGCCTGCAAAGAGATGGGCATCGAGTCGGTCGCTGTCTTCAGCGAGGGAGACCGAGGCGCCAACTACCTGAGTCTCGCCGACGAGGCTTACTGCATCGGCCCCGCCAAAGCGTCGGAGAGCTACCTCAAGATCGCCAACGTGATCGCCGCGGCCGAGGTCGGCAACGTCGAAGCGATCCACCCCGGTTTCGGCTTTTTGAGCGAGAACGCTCACTTCAACGAGATTTGCCGCAACTGTCAGATCGACTTCATTGGGCCTTCGCCCGAGGCGATGGCGAGCCTCGGTGACAAAAACACCGCCCGCGAGCTGGCTCGCCAAGCGGGCGTGCCGGTTGTCCCGGGCAGCGACGGCTGCATCGCCGAAGAATCCGAAGCGGTCCGTTTCGCCCACGCCGTGGGCTTCCCCGTCCTGATCAAGGCGACCGCCGGCGGCGGCGGTCGCGGCATGCGGGTCGCCTCGAACGACCTCGCCCTGAAGTCCGCTCTCCAGCAGGCCCGGGCCGAGGCCGAGGCCGCGTTCGGCAACGGCGACGTCTACCTCGAGAAGTACATCGAGCACCCGCGTCACGTCGAGGTCCAGGTCCTGGCCGACAAGCACGGCAACGCGATCCATCTCTGGGAACGTGACTGCTCGACCCAGCGACGCCATCAGAAGCTGATCGAAGAGTCGCCCAGCCCCAACATCACGGAGGAAACCCGCCTCAAGATGTGCGAGGCGGCGGTGCGGATGATCAAGGCGGCTAACTACAGCAACGCCGCGACCGTCGAATTTATCGTTGATGGAAAGGGCGACTTCTACTTTATTGAGGTCAACGCCCGCATCCAGGTCGAGCACCCGGTGACGGAGCTCGTCACCGGCGTTGACCTGATCAAGGCCCAGCTGCGGATTTCCGCGGGCGAAGAGCTGTGGCTCAAGCAAGAAGACATCCCCCGGCTCGGGCACGCCATCGAGTGCCGGATCAACGCCGAGGACCCGGCCAAGAACTTCCAGCCCTCCCCGGGCAAGATCGAGCGTTTGGTGATCCCGGGCGGGTTCGGCGTGCGGTTCGACTCGCACGCCCACTCCGGCTATGTCGTGCCCCCTTACTACGACTCAATGATCGGCAAGCTGCTCGTCCGCCAGCCGACGCGCGAGGAGGCGATCGCCTGCATGCTGCGATGCCTCGCTGAACTGAAGGTCGACGGCATCAAGACCACGATCCCGCTCCACAAAGAGATCCTCAGCCACACGGCCTTCTCCGAGGCGCGGATCGACACGACGTTTGTCGAGCGGACGTTTACGGGCGGCTGAACCTGGAATCAGGCCAAGATCCCCCACGCTGAGGCGAAAGACTCGCGGGGTGTGGCGCCAGGAGTTAGGTCTGATGCGAGTCTTTCCGCAACGTCTAAGCGACGACGAATATGTCCAGAAGGTCTGTAAGTCACTTCTGCGGCATCGCACTCTACGGCCGTATTTGGCGTTGGTCCTAGTAGCTTGCCTTGCAGGCCACATCTGGATCAGCGTCCACATCTTGACGATCCTGAGCGATTTAGCAGACGTGGCTAACAAGCAGGGTCGACCAATCGTCGCAGGTTATCTGCTCGGCATACCGATTGGGATTGGCTTGGGAATCACGATGGTCGGGCTGATTCATAGTCTTTATCTCGCATTATGAGAGCCTCGGGTAATTCGGCTCTTGGTCGAGCACTACCGGCAGAATGACACAGCGAGTCCCATCCGAACCGATTCCGTACGGCCCATTAACGGCCCGGCCGCAGGCGGTTAAACTCTCCGGCTGAGACAGCTTCCCACCCCATTGCCCACCCCTGACCACTCCGCAGCGCTATGGCCAAAAGCAGCAGCCTCGCCCGTCCCACAAAACACGAGCACCAGTTCAAGCGGGTCGCCATTCTGTTCGCGGGTGGGCCGGCGCCAGCCGCCAACGCGGTGATCTCGGCGGCCGCCGTCTCGTTCCTTCGCAATGGGGTCGAGGTTGTTGGCGTGAAGCATGGCTACTCGAGCCTCATCGATTTCTCGGCCGACCAGCCGCTCGTTGAGGGGTCGGACTACGTGATGATCGACCACAAGATGCTGAGCCGCACGCGGAGCCGTCGCGGCATCATGATTGGCACCGCCCGCGCCAATCCCGGCAAGATGATCTCGCACCCGTCGCACCTGGAAGACCCGGAGCGGTCGGCGCCGCTGAAGAACGTCTACGAGGCGCTCTCTTCGATTGGCGTCGACGCGCTGATCTCGATCGGCGGCGACGACACGCTCAAGACCGCCAACAAGTTCAAGCTGTACCAGGACCACCTCCCCGAGGGGTCGAAGAAGATCCCCGTCGTCCATCTCCCCAAGACGATCGACAACGACTATCGCGGCATCGACTTTACGTTCGGCTACTTCACCGCGGTTGATTTCCTCGCCCGCGAGGTGCGCAACCTGCTGGCCGACGCCGAGGCGAACCGAAACTACTTCTTGGTCGAGTCGATGGGCCGGTCGGCCGGCTGGTTGGCTTACGGCGTGGCGATCGCCGGCGAGGCGAGCCTCGTCATCAGCGTCGAGGACATCGCCGGCAAGTACCGCACGACCGAGGAGTACACCGACCCCGCCACGGGCGAGACGCACTCCCGTGAGATCATGAACCTCGACGAGGTCATCCGCCGCATCGTCCTGACGATGACCACCCGCGAGCGGGAAGGCAAAGAGTACGGCGTCATTGTCATCGCCGAGGGGTTGGCGGAGCTGCTCCCCTTCGCGCACCTGGAAGGCGCCACCCGAGACGATCACGGCCACATCAAGGTTTCGGACGTCAGCCTCTACACGCTCTTCGCGTCACTTATCGAGGCCGAGTACAAGAAGCAGGCCGGCAAGAAGCGACAGGTGAAGCCGGTGCAACTCGGCTACGAGGCCCGCTGCACCGTGCCGCACGCCTTCGACGTCATGCTCGGCAGCCAGCTCGGCGTCGGCGCCTACCGGGCGCTGGTCGAGCAGAAGGCCAATGGCGTGATGGTCAGCTGTGAGGGGCAACTCCAGTTGGTCTATGTTCCTTTCGAGGAACTGGTCGATCCCGAGACGCTCGTCACCGTCGTTCGCTACATTGACCAAGAAAGCGATTTCCACAAGCTGACGCGGTTCCTCGAGACGTACGTCAACGAAGAAGACCTCGTCGGTTGACCCGATTGCCCACTTAGGCCGGGCGCTGCCGGTTCGGATACCGTCTATGCGCCCCCGATTATTAACGGCTAACCGCTAAACGCCCCCTATGAGCTTCCCGCAGCCGTTCTTCCGTTGGCGCCCCCACCCGTGGCACGGTCTGGAGATCGGTCCCGCGCCCCCCTCGATCGTTCACGCCTACATCGAGTTGACACCGTTCGACCGCGTCAAGTACGAGCTGGACAAGAAGACCGGCTACCTCCGCGTCGATCGTCCTAACCGCACCTCGGCGTTCGCCCCCACGCTGTACGGGTTCATCCCGCGGACGTTCTGCGGCAAACGGGTGAAGGCGCTGATGACCGACGCGGTCGCTGGCGACGGCGACCCGCTCGATATCTGTGTCATCAGCGAGCGGCCGATCACGAACCCCGAGACGATCGTCAACGCCCGGGTCGTGGGCGGCTTGCCGATGCTCGACCGCGACGAGGCCGACGACAAGATCATCGCCGTGCTGGAGAACGACGCCATGTACTCCGGCGTCAACGACATCGCGGAGCTCCCCAAGGTGCTGGTGGACCGCTTGCGGCACTACTTCAGCATCTACAAGGCGCTGACCCCCGAAGAGGCGGTCAACGTCAAGATCGACGCCCCGTACGGCCGCGACCACGCCTTAACGGTCGTCGAAGCGGCGATGGCGGACTACATCGAGGAGTTCGGCGAATAAGAGCCCGTACTCAAGGGTTGTTTCGACCGACCGGGCAAGCGGCGGCGCCAGTGGGCGCCACCGTAACGCTGTGTGGTAATCCGAGGGCGACGGGGCTCTTGTCCCGATACAAGGGTACGTGTCCCGATAGAAGATAGTCGGGTTGCAGGCCGGCGCTAGACGGTCTTCGACGAGTCGGTCACTAAGGCCAAGAACTCTTGTCGCTGCGCGTCCGACACGAAAGCTCGGTTCGCAATCCGCACGAAGCCCCCTTTTTCGAAGGCGAGGTCGATCGATCTTTCTTCCTGGAGAGTCTCGACCAGTTTGGCCCAGGGGAAACGCAAGACAAAGGCCTCTTGCTCCACCTCGATTCCCTCCCCATCGATCACGTAACGAAGTTCGTAGGGGCCTTCCGATCCATTCGCTTCGACGATGCGCTTCTGTATCCCACGCCGGACGGCACTGCGGAAATATCGGGGATATAGAACTCCAATCGCAAAAGCGAAGACGCCCGCCGCCGCCAAGCGGTATTCAACGGGCTCGTCGATATACAGAGCGATCATGGCGGGGCAGACGAGAGTCATTATCCCGGTGGATCGCAGACGCCGCGCCCGGTGCGATGGCAATCGTTCCAACGCTGTTTCGGAAGCGCTAACACACTGCTGGATTGGCACGAGGTCGTGGAGAGTCATTCGGGCAGTATACCGCCGGGCGATGGTCCCCCAAGTGTCGGTTCTCACTCGGTGAATCGAGCTCGTCACGCACCGGTTTTGCTTGTTGCCGGCCGTCGGTTCTGCCTAAGCTCAACGGGTCACCTTGCCGCTGAGCCGTGCCGATGATCCGCTCTGTTTGCCTGCTGTACCTACTCGTGGCGATGGTCGCCGCTGCCGACGAGCCATTCCGCATCGACGTCGTCGAAGAAGGGACCGGCTGGCCCGTGCCGCTGGTGGAGCTCCGCACCACGCACAACGTGCGGTTCGTCACGGACAACGCAGGCGTCATTGCTTTCGACCTGCCCGAGCTGATGGGCGTCCCGACGTGGTTCGCTATCGAGGGGCACGGCTACGGTGTCGCCGCCGATGGCTTTGGCTACGAGGGCGTCCGTCTCACCCCCGAAGCGGGCGGCCACGCGCGGGTGACCGTCAAGCGGAAGCTGCCCGGCAAACGGATCGGCCGGCTGACGGGCGGCGGTCTCTTCGGGGAGAGCCAACGGTTCGGCGACCACCCGGAATGGAACGACCAAGGCGTCCTCGGGTGCGACAGTGTGCAACTCGCCGAGCACCGGGGGCGGCTCTACTGGCTATGGGGAGACACCACCCTTGCTGGCTACCCGCTCGGCCTGTTCCACATGCTCGGCGCAACGACCGGCGCGCATCCACTCCGCTCGTTGGAGCCCCCGATCCGTCTGTGGTACGACTATTTCCGTGACCGCTCTGGCAAGCCGCGGGTGGTCGCGGAGATGCCGGGATCGGGACCGACTTGGCTGAGCGGCCTCGTCAGCCTCCCCGACAAGTCGGGCGAGCAGAGACTGGTGGCCGTTTACACAAAGATTCGCCCCCCGCTGGCCGCGTACGAGACCGGTCTGTGCGTTTGGGACGACGAGCAGCAGCACTTCATCCGCCACTGCGTTCTCTGGAAGCATTCGGAGGAAGATCCCCAGGCGCCCGCGCTGCCGGAAGGGCACGCCACCCGTTGGATCGACGACGAGGGAAGCGAGTGGCTGCTCTTTGGCGACCCCTTCCCGCGACTCCAATGCGCGCCGACCTTCGAGGCGTGGGAGGACCCGGCTGCTTGGCGAACTCTCGAACCGCAGCCGACTGTCGCACCGGCCGGCGGCGGAGAGCCGGTCACGCCCCATCGCGGGTCGATCGCCTGGAACGCCTTTCGGAAAAAGTGGATCGCTGTGTTTACGCAGTTCGGTGGGTCTTCGCCGTTGGGAGAGATCTGGTACGCCCAGAGCGACTCGCCCCTCGGCCCGTGGGGCGCCGCGGTTAAGGTCGTCACCCACAACAACCAAACGTTCTACAACCCACGGTTGCACCCCGAACTGACGCCCGCCGACTCACCCGTTGTGCTGTTCGAGGGGACCTACACCACGCAGTTCGTAGACCACGCCGAGCCGACCCCGCGTTACAACTACAACCAGGTTCTCTACCGCCTCGACCTGGATGATCCGGCGATGAAAGCCGAGTAACCGACGACCGGGCGACGGCCTCCGACTTGGATTCCCGGAGAGTCTCCAAATGAAGTGGTCACAAGACTAGCGCCTTGTCAAAGCTGAATCCTAGGATGAGCCGATTGGGCGCTAGCCCCGGTTGAATCACCAAGAGCCGTGGCTAGCGCCAAAACGGCAAGTGGAGCAAACCCCTATTTTCTAGCTTCGACAAGGCGCTAGTCATTCGGTCAATCCACGCCGCGTAGCCGAACGCTCGATGTTAACGGCGTCGCCGGGTCGGCCACGCCAGAGCCAGCCCCAGCAACGTTACAGCCGCTGGCTCCGGCACGGCCTGGGAAAGCGCCGTGGTGAGGTCTTCCCAGCTCGCGCCAAAGTTGTCTCGCCAGACCCCGTAGTCGGCCGCATCGACGACGCCATCGCCATTGCCGTCCGCGGCAAGCGGGCCGCTGACACCGTCGGCTGTTAGTCCGTAAGCGGCGCGCCAGGCGGTGTAATCCTTGTCGTCCACGACACCGCTGCCGTCGTAGTCCCCGGCGAGCGCCACCAGGGGGTTCGAGAAGAGCTGCGACATCAGGAACTCGGTGTCGGTGAGCGTTTGCAAGAACACCAGTAGCGCCGCCTTCTCGCCGGCGTTGAAGCGGAAGCCGCCCGCGGGGAGGCCCGGGTCGAGATCGGGGTTGGCTTGGATCCCGCTCGAGTAGTGCTCGATCACCTCTTCGAGTGATTGGAACCGCCCGTCGTGCATGTAGCGGCCACGCACCGCGATGTTCCGCAGCGAGGGGACTTTGAACTCACCGTCCCCGGCGCCCTCGTCGACGGTCTCGGCGTCGAGGCCGATGTTGAAGGTGTTGTTGGCGACCTGGGCGTCGGTCCGATGACAGCCGGCACAGGTTCTTTGGAACAGGGCGTGCCCCTGGGCCGCCCGGGTGGGGTTGTCGATCCCCTCGACCGCCGCGAAGTCGGGCGTCCCCGCCGTGCCGGCCTCGACCGCTCGGTCGTACGGCGCCTGGTAGCTCGCCATCGAGCGGACGAACTGCGCGAGCGCCTGGCTCATCCGCTCTCTCGTCACGTCCGTGTCGCCGAAGGCCCGTTCGAAGAGGACGGGGTAGAAGTCGGTCGCGGCGAGCTCATTAACCAGGTCGGCCAGGTCCGATCCCATCTCGACGGCGTCTTGGATAGGGGCGAGCACTTGTTCCTCCAGGGTGGCTGCCCTCTCGTCCCAGAAGAACCTGCCGCTGGCGTACCAGCGGGCGTTGGTAAGACTCATCGAGTGCCGGCCGGTCTGGCCCCCTTCGAAGCCAGTGCTGAGTTCCTCCGGGTCGCTGAATCCGGTTTCTTGGGTGTGGCAACTTGCACAGGCCGTGCTGTTGTTGTGGCTTAGTCGCGCGTCATAGAAAAGAACGCGCCCTAGCTCGGCGCCGGCGTTGCTGATCGGATTGCTGGCGGGCGTGTTGTCAAAGAGGTTGTTGAGTGGGGGCGTCGTGAAGTGTCTCGGCAACTCATCGACCGCGTAGCTGACGTAGTCGGCCGGGATCGCAGAAAGCGCTGGTGAGCCGATTCCCGCTGCCTGAGCGGCGGGCGCCGTGCCGCAGCAGACCGCCAGGACCAAGGCGCAAAGCCCCACACGCTGTCGGTGGGCGACGTTCATGAATGCTCCTGTAGCCGACGCAAGCGGTGTCCGTGGCGGAGTCGCAATCCCCCGTCTTTACACTGCCAAACCCTCGAGACGGACCGCGGCGCCGCCCGGAATACTAAGAAAGCTCGCCGCGTGCTGATCGCCCGAGGGGCGTGGACGCCACGAACTTTATTGCAAGGCTTCGCGCTGCTTCGGCGAGCGATTTCTGACCAAGGGGCGCAAGAAAAACCGCCCCGGCCTGATTGGGCCGGGGCGGTTTGATTGACAGAGGATTGACGGACCTAATCGAACGCTCAGGCGCCCAGGTCGGGGACCTTGAACTCTTCACGGCTCGGGCAGCGGAAGAGCTTGTCGGCCTCGTCGGAACCAACGAACCGTTCGGTCTCGCCGTCGATCTCGAGCCACTTGCCCAGCGTCAACGATTCCTCGTCGTGGTCGATATCGACGTCGTTCGCCCGCAGGTGCGAGGCCATCCGGTCAAACGACGCGCTCAGGAGCGGCATGCTGGCGATCTTGGCCGCAATGTCGTTGGCGACAACGCGTTCGCCCAACTGGTGCGATGCGCCGCCGACGTGGCAGAGCGAGCTCGAGAGATGCCCCTCTTGAATTTCGGCATTGAGCAGCGAGCGGTCGCCCGCCTCAATGGCCTTTAGCCAGTTGGTGTGATGGTTCGCCCCGCCACGCCAGTGCTTCACTTCGGCGCCCGTGTTGTCGTAGGCGATCGCTTCGGTGTAGCTCGGGACGAGCACATGCCCGCCCTCGCACTGGATGATCACGGCGACGCCCGCATCGCGGTAGCGATCCATCGAACGTCCCCAGCTCGACTGACCGGCCTTCGACCGTGGCAGGCCGCGCGTCTCAAAGATCAACGGCGCCGCTTCGTAGTCGAAGTAGGCGACCTGCGTGTTGGGCGTGTCGCCGGCGTCGTCGTAACCGAGACGTCCGCCGATGCTGAGGACGCGCGGAGCGAGGCGGTCTTCGCCGAGGAACCAGCGGGCGATGTCCATCTGATGGATGCCTTGGTTTCCCATATCACCGTTGCCGGTGTTGAAATCCCAGTGCCAGTCGTAGTGAACCTGCGGCCGGTAGAGCTCAAGCTTTTCACGCGGCCCGCACCACAGGTCGTAGTCGAGCTGCGAAGGGATCTCAAGCGGCGTGTCGAGCTTGCCAATCGAGGGCCGCGGCTTGTAGCACGTGCCCAGGGCGTACTCGATCTTGCCGAGGGCGCCCCCCTGAACCCAGGCGACGGCGTCCATCAGGCTCTTGCTGGAGCGTGACTGCGTGCCGCACTGCACGATGCGGTTGTGCTTGCGGGTGGCGGCGACGAGTTGACGGCCCTCCCAGACGTCGTGCGAGATCGGCTTCTCACAATAGACGTCCTTGCCCGCCTCGATGGCGGCGATCGCAATCAGGCAGTGCGTGTGGTTGGGCGTGGCGATCGATACCGCGTCGATATCAGCCCGTTCGAGCATCTCGCGGTAGTCGACGTACTTGGCCGCCTCGACGCCGGTGCGTTCGGCGTGCTCACGGGTCGTCTTGTCGAGGATGTCACGGTCGACATCGCAGATGACGACGGCGTTCTTGCCGAGTGAGTTCAAATGCTCGCGCCCGCGGCTGCGGACCCCGACCACACCGACGCGGATATCGGACGCACGCTTGCCGGCGGCGCCGAAGGCGTGCACGCCCGACAGGGTGAATCCAGCCACAGCGGCGGCGCCGGAGAGGAAGTCACGACGGAGGATTGGCATTCTTGGCCTCGGCTCGATGAGCGGATGTTGTGCGGATAAAGAATCAGATCAGCGGGAGGCGGCCTTGGGGGCCGTGTTCTGGTCGAGGGGCGTGGCGGCGAAGTCTTGGCGCCAGCCACGGATGGTGTCGGCGCTCGCGCTCTGCGCGTAAAAGATAACGCGATAGCGGAGCGTGAGCGAATCTCCGGCGGCGAGCGTCACCGCTCCCTGTTGCGGCTCGCCCGGCGGAAAATGGGCGGCGCCGAAAGGGTTGGCCGCAAAGAGGCCATAGGTCCGGACATGCCAACGGCACGTGGGACGGAACGACTCGGGGTGGCTCAGGATCGTAATGCCTCCCATCGGCGGTTCCGTTGCCTCGTCTTCCGCGCGAGCCAGGGGGCCGTGGTAATCGACCCAGTCGGCCGGTTGTCCCCAGGCGTCGGCGTCCCGGAGTCCGCTGCTGCTGAGGATCTCGCCGTCGAGTTGGGCGTCGACTTTCATCGCGCCAGGAACCCGGACGCCGAAGGTCCCCTCTTTCGTGTCGGCGAACGTCGCCGGGCCCTCGGACGCCTGCAAGCGGATGGTGAAGTCGATGTAGCGGGGCGAGTCCGGGGCGTCTTCCAGCAGACCGAAAGCGAGCGATCGGACGTCGGTCAGCACCGTCTTGCCATCGGCGCGCCAGTCGTTGGTGGTCTCGATCACCGCCACTCCGGCGTCGGTCGCCTCGCTCCGGAGGTATCCGGTATGAACGATATGGGGGCGCTGGGGCGGCTCGAGCTTGCCCCCCTGCCAGAAGTCGTGGCCATTGACGCCGCCGTGCGAGAACCAGAGCGACTCGTGGTGCGGGTGGTCGACCATCTCGTCGGCCTTCCGCGGCCCCAGGGGCCAACTACGCGTCATCTCGTGGCCACTCGGACCGATGATCGGCCAGACCGCCGGCAGCCGACCCGTATCAGCGACGTACTCCGCAAACAGATGGCCCGCGATCAGCACGCGCTGGCCCGTTTCGGTCGGTTCGATGGTGACCCGAGTCGAATTCGCAGCGGCGGCGGCAACCGCAAACCGACCCGGCAGCGTGCAGCAGGCCGCTGGCGGCGCGTCCGTGTCCTGGATTCCGGCCGTCGACTCGATCTGCCCAAGCGGCAGCGAAACGTTCCCTTCAGCGGCGACCAGCGCAACCGCCGGGAAAAAACCGATCAATCCCGCGGCAAGCCGCAAATATGCCATAACTACCGGGCAGGAGTGAGAAGCTGTGATGAGAAGAGAGTTTGAGACCGTCGCAGTCGGTCTTCCCGCTCCCATAGTGGAAACTCGGACAGTCGCCATTATTACCGAAAACACATGGCGGTGCAGCGAAAAGCGGGCTCCTACGGACGCAAAAAGGCTACGTTTTGAGTCCCCACTGACCGGGAGCACAACGCTTTTTGGGGCCGTTACAACGAGCCCTTCGTGCTCGGCGCCCCTTTCATCCGGGGGTCGATCTCAGAAGCCTCGCGGATTGCCCGCCCGCACGCCTTAAAGACCGCCTCGGCGATGTGGTGGCTGTTCCGGCCATGGTGAAGCACCACGTGCAGGTTGGCGGCCGCGTTGGCGGCGAACGATTGCCAGAAGTGCTCGACAAGCTCGCTGTCAAACTCGCCGATCTTCTCAGTGGGGATCGCCAATCGCCACTCAAAGGCGTAGCGGCCTCCCAGGTCGATGGCGGCCGTGACGAGCGTTTCGTCCATCGGCAGGGTCATCGACCCGTAGCGGCGGATGCCCGACTTGTCCCCCAGAGCGTCGCGGACCGCTAGCCCGAGGCAAATGCCGATGTCCTCGACGGTGTGATGCTGGTCGACTTGCAGGTCGCCCGTCGCCACGACCTTGAGATCGAGACAAGCGTGCTTCGCCAGCAGCTCGAGCATATGATCGAGAAAACCAACGCCCGAGGCCAAGTCGGAGCGTCCCTCGCCATCGAGCTCGAGCTCGAGGCGGATGTCGGTCTCACGGGTCGTTCGGACGATCTGGGCGGTACGCGGCACGTTGGCTGGCTTCCGGGACGGCGGGGCTGGGCGGCCTGCATGGCGAGGGGCCCATCTAGCGTGGGGCCCATTTAGCGTGGGGCCCATTTAGCGTGGTACCCGTGCGAGAGGGCCGGTTAAGGATACCCGCTGTTGAGGGGCGTTTCGCCTTCCAGGACCCATTCCCGCCGCAAACCGGGTCGGCTTCCGGTTGCGGTTTGACCGGTCAGGAGGGTGGCGCTGCCGTAAGTGCGTAAGCGGCGGCCCTGTGCGGCCGACGTCCCCGCCGCGCCCTAGGCCCAATCGAGGCCGGTTTCGGCATGGATCCGGTCGCTGAACTCACCGATCAGCCCGCCGACGACTTCCCACCCATGCGGGCGGCGAACCTCGATGTCTCCCTCACGGTTGACGCGGACGATCGTCGATTCCGTGACGCCCGCGGCGACGAGGTCGTCGTGGTGCAGTTCGTCTTCAACAAGCAGCTTGTCGAGCGTTTTGCCCGTCATTTCGATGAACGCCATGGCGCCGGTCTCCGTGCAGTCAGAAGGTGGTGACAGCCTACGGCTAAAAACGAGGCTCGCCAAGACACTGCCAGGGCAGATCGAGGCGCCGCCGGCTCAGAGGGTCCAATCGGGCGCCAATTGCCGGAGCTTCTCGGTGAAGGTCTGCATGGTGGCGATGTCGATCTGCTCGGTCCGAGCGTCGTCGGCGAACTCCATTTCGTCCAGCACGGCGTCGACTTGCTCCTTTGTCAGGTGGCGTTTCATCGCCGAGGTGACATTTGCTCGCAAGAACTTGCGGCGGTGGAGGAACAAGGCCCGGACGATCTGCTGGAAGTACTTCAGGTCGGGGATCGCCGCCCGCCGCTCGGGGTCGACCACGATCTTCACGATCGCCGACTCGACTTTCGGCGCCGGCCAAAAGACCTTCGGTGACATGACGCGGACGATCTCGGTGGTCGCTTGGCTCTGCATCCAGATCGAGAGCGCGCCGTAGTCCTTGCTCCACGGCTCAGCGACGATCCGGTCGGCGAGCTCCTTCTGGATCGTCGCCACCATCGAATGGGGCGTGTAATCGCACAGCAACAGGTTAGAGAGGATGGGAGTCGCCACGTTGTAAGGCAGATTCGCCACGAGCTTCAGCCGCGAGTCGGGCGTGCCGCGTAACGCGTCACCCACCGCCTCCAGCACTTCTGGGGCGAAGCTCCCCTTGTTGCGGAGCGCGTCGACCTGCAATTGCGTCACGTTGTCGAACCGCAAGAGTCGCTCGCTCGCCAACTCGTAGAGGTTGGCGTCGATCTCGACGGTGATGACATGACTCGCCTGGGGCGCCATCAGCTCGGTCAGCGAGCCGGTGCCGGTGCCGATCTCGAGCACCACGTCACGCGGCCCCAGGTCGGCCGACCTGGCGATCAGTTCGACCAGGTTGAGGTCGATGAGGAAGTTCTGCCCATGTCGGGAGTTCGGCTCGACGCCGATCTCCCGCAGCTTGTGCATCAGGTAGGACTTGGTTTGACGTTCCGCCATCGAAGGGCTCTTCGCAGTTAGCTGTAGGGGTCATTGGCGAGGCGATCTCAGCGGCGGCGCCATCGGCCCCTCGGCGAACAGCGGACCGTCGAAAGCTATCGCTCGCTCAGATCGCTTCGGAGCCACGCTCGCCGGTGCGGATGCGGATGCAGTCGTCCATCGGGAGGACAAAGATCTTGCCGTCGCCGATCTCGCCTGCGTCGCCTGTGCGGCCCCCGGCAATGATGGCGTTGATCGTTGGCTCAACGAACTCCTCATTCACGGCGATCTGCAGCTGCACCTTGCGGAGCAGGTTGACCGTGATCTCGGTGCCACGGTACTGCTCGGTGTGGCCCTTCTGGCGGCCGAAACCTTGTACGTCGAGGATCGTCAGGCGGACGACCTCGACCTCCGCCAGAGCGGCTTTGACGTCTTCCAGCTTGCTGGGCTGGACGATCGCGATGATGAGTTTCATTCAGAGAGGCAGGGGAGGACGACGTGGCGCAGCGAATCGCTGCCGGCAGGAAACGGAAACTGCCATCGTACTCGGTGAAGGCCTACCCCAGAACGGGGGCCAAGTCAGCCCCTCGCCGACCGTCGTATCCCCACCCACGACCCAGGCAGGCGCCCGAGCCACCCGAAAAAGACACCCCGGCTTGGACGGACTAGGCGGACAGCCCGCCCAAGCCATATGGGGCGTCCTTCTGGACGGCGGCCCCGACGCCGGTTACGGGCGTGGGGGCGGCGGCATAAGCGGTCGCAGTAAAAACGCCCGGGGCGGACGCGAGCCAGGCGGTAACTCGCACCCGCCCCGTCGGGCGCTGGTTGGTCGGTAGTAGGCCGCGGCGAATGGAGCCCTCAGCAAAGCAACAAAAAGTGGAGCCCTCAGCAAGGCAGTAAAAGTGGAGCCCTCAGCAAGGCAGTAAAAGGAGCCCTCAGCAAGGCAGTAAAAGGAGCCCTCAGCAAAGCAGGAAAAAGAGCCCCTCAGCCAAGCAAACATCGTTGCCAGCCTCGATTAAAAAATGCCTCCGGACCCGGCAGAGCCAGGCGGTAACCCCGCCGGGCCGGAGACATTGGTTGGTTTCGTCAGTCAGCAGTAATCAGCGATCAGTAGTCAGTCGTTGCGGCATGGCCGTTTCTACTGCTGACTACGGACTCCTGATTACTGTCAACTTCTCCGCAATGGGACGTCTCAGCCCGAGGCGGCCAGGCGGTAACCACCCCGGGCCGAGACGTAATCCCTTAGCTCTTCACACCACCCGCAAGCGGGCGGTCGATAATCTTCCAATCGCGACGATCAGTGCGTGTAAGCCGCCATGCCGTGCTCGCTGATGTCGAGACCCTGCTGCTCTTCCTCAGGCGAGACCCGGAGCAGACCGGCGCCCTTAAGAATCGTGAACAGCACCAGCATCGTGACGAACGCCCAGGCACAGATGATCAACGCGGCGCCCGCTTGAACAGCGAACGTAGTGTCACCATTGGTCAAGTAATCGTTCGGCAGGACGCCGATAGCAATACAGCCCCAGAGTCCACAGAGCCCATGGACTGGCCATGCCCCGACGGGGTCGTCGATCTTGAGCTTGTCCAGCAGCATGATGCCGGCGATCACAAGAGCGCCGCCGATGGCGCCGACCAGAATCGCTTGCCAGGTCCCCATGCAATCGCAGCAGGCGGTGATACTCACCAAACCGGCCAGGATGCCGTTGAGGCCCATCGACAGGTCGGGCTTGCCGAACATGATCCAGCTGAGGATCGTCGCCACCAAGCCGCCAGCGCCAGCCGCCAGTGTAGTCGTGATCGCACAGTGCATCGTGCCATCCATATCGCCAGTGCCCTGGAAGGCGAGCATGCTGCCCGGGTTGAAGCCGTACCAGCCGAACCACAGGATGAATACGCCAAGTCCCGCCAGCGGGATGTTGTGGCCTGGCATCGGGATGCTCTTGCCATCGACGTAGCGGCCGATCCGCGGTCCAAGCACCAGTGCCCCCGCCAACCCGGCGAAGCCACCCACACCGTGGACCACCGCCGAACCGGCGAAGTCTTGGAAGCCCCATTCGGCGAGGAAACCACCACCCCATTTCCAGTAACCGCTAATCGGGTACACCAACCCAGTTAGGATCGCGCTGTAGATTAGGTAACCCGACACCTTCATACGGCCCGCAACGGCGCCCGAGACGATCGTCGCGGCAGTCGCGGCGAAAACGGCCTGGAACAGCCAATCGGTCTCTGGAGAGAACGTGCGGTCAGAAGCGGATTCGTAATTGTCCAGCCCGAAGCCGCCGAAGCCGAGAACGCCTTCTTTGGCGAAGGTCGCGCCCGTGTACAAGTCGGGATACATCAGCCCGAAGCCGAGAACGAAGAACAGCAGCACACCGACGCAGATGTCCATGGCGTTCTTGAAGATGATGTTCACGGCGTTCTTCGACGAGTTGAAGCCCGCTTCGACCATCGCGAATCCGGCCTGCATAAAGAACACGAGCACCGCACACAGGAAGAGCACCGCGTTGTCGAAGGCGTAACCGACGCCCAGGTCTTCGGCGGGCTCTTCTGCGGCTGCCTCTTCCTCGGCAGCGGGCTCTTCGGCCGGCGCCTCGGCCGTCTCTTCCGCCACGGCGGCGGGTGCTTCAGCTTCTTCTTGGGCGTACGCAAGACCGGCCGGGCCGGCCATGGTGGCGAAAAGGGCGAGCAACATCACCGCCCAGCTCCGCCGCTGGAGAGCAAGCGTCATTTGGATCCTCAATAGGTCACACAGAAGGACTTTCGAAGGCCGCCTTCCCCAACGTTCCCGTTCCACCTACGCCGGGGGCGGCGAGCAGCTACCCACGCAGCTGCACGACGCGGCAGTGCATGCGGCGTGCCAGATTGCCTGCGTTGCGGAACCTCGCAACTGCGCAAACGCTTGTGCGCAAGAACTTTAGGGCAATCGAAAAAATGACGGCGGCGGTGATAGCGACGCCACCTGCCTGGGGGGCTGCCCCAACCGCACGCAGACGCCGCCTAGGGAGGCAGCACCGCGAAACGACCCAGACTGCCCGGACTACGCACGCCGAATTGCGATGACCATCCCGATCGCGATGACACCGATCAGCGCCGTGCAAGGCTCCGGAACCGCGTTGGCAGGGCCGGCCAAGGCGTCGCGCCAGGTCGAGTAGTCGGCGGCGTCGACGACGCCATCCTCGTTGCCGTCGGCGGCGTGACCGCTGCCGGCGCGGCCATAGCTATTGCGCCAGACGAGGTAGTCGCTCGGGCTGACGACGCCGTCGCCGTCGTAGTCCCCGGCGACCACGGGGGCGAAGAGCGACCCCTCGCTGTTGTAGGCGACCGTGTCGAGGTAAACCTCGGCGTCGCCCTCGCCGGTGAAGAAGATCGAGTCGATCGTCGCCGTCGGACCCGTGATCGCGCCGTCGCCGTTGACCCAAC
This sequence comes from Botrimarina colliarenosi, assembly GCF_007859955.1. GTDB lineage: Bacteria > Planctomycetota > Planctomycetia > Pirellulales > Lacipirellulaceae > Botrimarina > Botrimarina colliarenosi. Next base: position 399,322 of record NZ_SJPR01000002.1, on the reverse strand, counting down.
CGAGCCATTGGCTGTCGTCCTCAAGGTCCCATTCGTACAGCCGCCACTGCCCGTCGGCGATCAGCTGCTGCGGGACGCCACGGTCGGCCGAGACGGGGTCGTCCAGGGCGATCTGGACCGAGATGCCGGGCGTCTCGGTCTTGAGCCAGAAGCCAACGAAGCCCTCGGTGACAATCGGAGCGTTGCCGGCCGGGTCCGCCCCGCCCGACAGATGCCGAATCGTCCAGGCGCCATCGGCGTCGATGCTCAGCCGCTGTGACCCCTCGCTGTAGTGCCCCACGTCGGATGTCTGCGCCGCCGAAGAACCGGGATTCAGTCCGGTCGTTTGGAATGCGGTGTCGATGTTGCTGTCGAAGTAACCGTTGTCACCGGCGGTGTCGAAGCCGTCGATCACGACCGATCCCGCGGCAAGGGCCGCCCGGGGCGGCTCGACAGGGCTGGGGAGACCGGCGTACCAATCGACCACCGCGTCGCGTCGCTGCGAGCTGAGCGTGCTCCCGTCGAGCAGCGAGCCGTAGCCGTAATAGGTGAGACTCGCCGCGCGCCCGTCATCGTAGACCTGCTGCATCTGCGTGATCGTTTCGTCGACGCCCCCTCCCGAGTTGGTGTGGAGGTAGGTCCCCAGGCCGATCGAGACGTCTGTGTTGGTTGGCGTGGCGAAGATGTCGTCGAGGAAGCCGTCCATCAAGTACCGGTTGTTCTCGCTGAGGTAGACCATCGGGATGGCGACGTCGAGCAGGTCCTGCTCGAGCCACGTCCGGTAGTCCTGCAGGTACTGGTTGCTGGCGGTCGTGGGGTTGTTCCAGACAGCGGCGGAGAGCTTGATCGTGCGGCCCGAGTCCGACTCGATCGCGTTCACCGTCTGACCGACCGTCGTGACCAGGTCGGTGATGCGCCCCTCCACCCAAGTGCGGTACGCCTCGCGCTTGGCGAAAGTCGATCCGTCGGTGGCGTCGAGACCGGTCTGTTGCAGGTAGAGGGCGTGGGCGTCGTCGTCGTGCGGCAGGTAGTTCCAGTCGGGCCTGAAACCCTCCGACGACCCCGCGCCGGGGCCGAGCCAGCGGATGTAGTCGAGGTGGACGCCGTCGAGGTCGTAGTTGGTCGCTAAGTCGCTAACGACATTGTTGAGGTGCTGCTGCACCTCGGGGAGCACGTGGTTGATTTTGACGTAGCCGCCGTCGATCGGCTCGAGATTGCCGTTGATATCCGTCACACGGAAGCTGGGGTCGGTGTTGTAGAAGACGTGGTTGGGGTCCTGGGGCGCCGTCGTGCCGTTCCAAACCGGCATCGTGTTGAGCCAGGCGTGTAGCCGCACCCCGTTGGCGTGAGCGGTGTCGATCGCCACCTGGAGGGGGTCGATCGTTTGGTTCCAGCTCTGCGCAGGGGTCTCGAAGCCGCTGTCGTAGAGGGCGTCGGCTTGCCCACGGACCTGCCACAGGACGTCCGTAATGCCCATCGCCGCCGCATTCTCGATCCGCGACTGGATCGACGCGACGCTGTTCGGGTTGTACTCGAAGCGGTTGATCCACAGCCCCCGCCAATCGCCGAACGATTCGTCGGCGTGGGCGGGAGAAATCGCGGCGGCCGTCGCCACTAGCAGCAAGGCCGTAGCCGGGACGACCGCGGTGAGAGAGAAGGATCGCATAAATATAGGGTGGCGCGGGGCGCCTCCTGGTTCAGCTTTAGTTCCCGAAGAGACAGAGCGTCCCACCCCCCTTATAACGGCCGATGAAGAGGAACCGATCCCCGCTTGCGCGTTGGCGAGACGCAATTGCGCCGAATCCTCCCCGGCGAACCGGTGATCGGCTACGCTGCTGACTTCCGCGCGTCGGAACCGCCGGACTCGAATCCCCCGGAACACAGCCGAAGATGAAGCTCCGCCCAGCCAGCCGTTTGGCGTTACTGATTGTCGGCGCCGTTGCGGCGTTTCCAGCCGTGAGCCACGCCGACGAGGCGCCGAAAGTCGAGCCGCCGGCCGTTCAGCGTGAGTTCCGCGCCGCCTGGATCGCGACGGTCGCCAACATCGACTGGCCGAGCCGTCCCGGCCTCTCGAACGCCGAATTGAAGTCCGAGCTGGCGGACCTTCTCGACTTGTGCGTCGACCTGAAGCTCAACGCCATCGTGCTCCAGGTCCGCCCGGCTTGCGACGCCCTTTATGCTTCGGAGCTCGAGCCCTGGAGCGAGTTCCTCACCGGCAAGCAGGGCCAGCCGCCCGCCGACGGTTTCGATCCGCTCACCTGGGCCTGCGAGCAGGCCCACGCCCGCGGCCTCGAATTGCACGCGTGGTTCAACCCTTATCGGGCGACCCACCCCTCGGCGAAAGGCCCGCTCGACACGACCCACATCGCGGTGCGGCGGCCCGAAATCGCCCCGCAGTACGGCGCCTATCGCTGGCTCGATCCGGGGTCGGCCGAGGCGTCGGAACATTCGCAGGACGTGATGCTCGATGTCGTGCGCCGCTACGACGTTGATGCGATCCATTTCGACGACTACTTCTATCCCTACCCGATCAGCGACGCGCTCGAAGACGGCGACGGGGAGAAGAAACAGGTCGAGATCCCCTTCCCGGACGACGCCAGCTGGAAGGTTTACTGTGACGCGACGCCCGAGACGGAGCGGCTCAGCCGCAACGACTGGCGCCGCGACAACGTCAACCGGTTCATCCGTGACCTCGCCGGAAAAATCCACGAAACCAAGTCGCACGTGCGGTTGGGGGTCAGCCCCTTCGGCATCTGGCGGCCCGGAGTTCCGGAGGGAATCCAGGGCTTTGACCAGTACGACAAGCTGTACGCCGACGCCCGGCTGTGGTTCCGCGAGGGCTGGGTCGATTACCTCTCGCCGCAGCTCTACTGGGCCATCGATCAAAAGGCGCAGAGCTTCACGACCTTGCTCGCTTGGTGGGCCGAGCAAAACCCCACCGGCCGCAACCTCTGGCCCGGACTCTACACGTCGCGGGTCGCGGGCGACCCCCCCAAGTATCTGCCGAAAGAGGTGATCGATCAGATCATCGCGACTCGGGACCAGCCGGGCGCAACGGGCCATATCCACTTCAGTATCAAGGCCCTCCAAAAGAACTGGGCGGACGTCTCTGACCAGCTGAAAAAGACCGTCTACACCGACGGGGCGATCCCCCCCGACAGCGCTTGGCTTGCCGGTGACGAGCCTGTTCTGTCGGCGCCGACCGTGACACGGCTCGAAGGCGAGGGGCCGCCGCAATTCGCGTTGTCGCTGGAATCCGGCCCGCCAACGCGGTGGGTGTTGCAGAAACGCAGTGGAGGTCACTGGACGACGGGCGTTTTTGGCGGCCAGATCGAGTCGGTCCGTGTCCGTCCGGGCGCCGGGGGTAAGCCAACCGACGCGATCGCCGTCTCGGCAGTGGACCGGTTCGGCCGGCTCAGCGAACCGACCGTTGTGGTCGTCGAATAATTCACGGTGGGGAGAGTCGTTGACGCCGAGCCCGTCTTGCCACCTCCGCTCCTTCCGTGTGCTCCGCGGTGCGACCCTTGAATGACCCCGTCGAAAAGCCTGCGTCATCCACCCGCCTGGCGGCGTGGTCGTGGATCCCTACGCTGTATTTTGCCGAGGGGCTGCCGCTGATCGTCGTCATGATGGTCGCGACGGTCATGTACAAGGAACTGGGGATCTCCAACACACAGATCGCCCTCTACACGAGCCTTCTCTATCTGCCGTGGACGATCAAACCACTGTGGAGCCCACTCGTTGATCTGTTTGGCACGCAGCGTGGATGGGTCGTGATGATGCAGGGGGTGATCGCCGCCGCGATGGCGGGGGTCGCCTACTACGCACCGAGCCAGAGCTTCTTCGTCGCGACGTTGGCCTGCTTCTGGGTGATGGCGATCGGCTCCGCGACTCATGACATCGCGGCCGATGGCTTCTACATGAGCACCATGTCGGCGCGTGACCAAGCGTGGTTTGTGGGGATCAGGAGTTCCTTCTATCGGCTGGCGACGATCGCCGGGTCGGGCCTCCTGGTGATGCTGGCCGGCTACTTGGGCGACCCCAATGCCGAAGGCGAGTCCCTCTACTCCCGCGCCGACGCCTGGTCGTGGGCGTTTACGGCCGCCGCGTTGCTGTACGCCGGCTTCGCCGTCTACCACTTCTTTTTCTTGCCGCGGCCGAAGGCGTCGCCTCGCCCGACGGTCGGGTCGTTCGGCCAGGCCCTTGATGGCTTCGTCGAGGTGTTCGTCTCGTTCTTTAGGAAGCCGCACATCGTTTGGGCGGTGGCCTACATGCTGCTGTACCGCTTTTCCGAGGCGCAGCTCGCCAAGCTCAAAGCGCCTTTCCTCATCGACGCCCGGGAGGAAGGGGGTATTGGGCTCGCGACGATGCAGCTCGGTTGGCTCGACGGGACGATCGGCGTCTCGCTCCTGACGCTGGGAGGCATCCTTGGCGGCTTGATCCTGGCGCGCGACGGCCTGGAGCGTTGGATCTTCCCGATGGCCCTGGCGATTAATCTGCCCAACGCCTTGTACGCCTGGCTCGCCTTCGCCCAGCCGGCCAGCCCCTGGGCGGTCGGGGCGGTGATCGCTGTGGAGCAACTCGGCTACGGCCTCGGGTTCTCGGCTTACATGCTTTACATGCTCTACTTCTCGCGCGGAGAGCATCAAACCGCCCACTACGCGATCTGTACCGGTTTCATGGCCTTGGGCATGATGATCCCGGGCATGTTCTGCGGACGGGTCCAAGAGCTGCTCGGTTACGACTGGTTCTTCGTGTGGGTCACGCTGTCAATGATCCCCAGCCTGATCGTCACGTCGCTGCTGCCGCTGCCCAACGTAGAAGAGACCGAATGAGCGTCGCCGAAACGTCCCTGCTTCCGCCGACCGACCTCCGTGAGCGCCTCGCCCAACTCTTGATGGTGCGGATTGGCTCCAACCTGCCACCGATTCGGCGGGTGCATGAGGACGAGCAGCGCGTCGCCGAACTGCTCAAGGAGTGCCCCGTCGGCGGGCTCTTGTTGTTTAACGGCGTCTGGCCCGAGACGCGGGCGACGCTCCAGCGGCTGCAGGCGATTAGCCCCCAGCGGCTGCTGGTCGCGAGCGACATCGAGCGGGGCGCCGGCCAGCAGGTGGCGGGGCTGACGGTCTTCCCGCATCAGCGGGCGTTCGTCGATCTGCCCGACGCCGAGGCGGCCGTCGCCGAGTTCTGCCGCACCACCGCCACCGAGGCGCACGCCGCAGGGATCGACATCATTTTCGGCCCGGTCGCCGACGTGAACAGCGACCCGCGAAACCCGATCATCGCAACCCGCGCTTTCGGTGACGACACCGTCCGAGCCGCGGAGCTGGTTGCCGCGTACGTCCAGTCATGCGAAGCCGCCGGCCTGATGGCGACCGCCAAGCATTTCCCCGGCCACGGCGACACCCACCAGGACTCGCACGACGCGATGCCACGTGTCGAGGCGAGCCTCGAAACGCTGCACCGTCGCGAATTGGTCCCCTTCCAGGCCGCCATCGACGCGGGAGTCTCGCTCTTGATGACCGCCCACGTCGAGTACCCCGCCCTCGACGCCAGCGGGACGCCCGCGACGCTGTCGCGGCCCATCCTTGTCGATTTACTTCGGGGCGAGATGGGCTTCAAAGGCGTCGTCTGCAGCGACAGCCTGCTGATGGCGGGCGTTCGTGACCGTTTCGACAGCGAGGGAGCACTCTGCCTGGCGGCCCTGAACGCCGGCGTCGATTTTCTGCTCGATGTGGCCGACCCGGCTGGTGTCGTCGTGGCGCTGATGGCGGCAATCGATGACGGGCGGCTGACGATCGAACGCGTTGACGAGGCGTTTGACCGTGTCTGGGGGCTCAAGGGCCGGGCCGCGTCGCGACCCGAAGTCGTTGAGCCGACGGCCGACGACCTCGCCGCCACCGAGGCCGTCTCGGAGAAGATTGCCTCTGCGGCGACCCGCGTCGTCTCGGCAGCGCCCGGCGCCTTGCCCCTCGATCCGACCAAGAATCTCACCTGCTTGGTTCTCAAACCACACCACCGCCCGACCGATCCGTCCGAACAGCCCCTTGCCGCCGCGCTGCGGGGCCGTTTTGCGGCGATCCGCTACTTCGAGACAGGCCCCGAGGTCGACACGACTCTGGCCGCCGACATCCTGTCTGGCGTTCCCGCCGACGCCCCCCTCCTGGTGGCGATGATCGTCAAGCCGGCGGCCTGGCATGCCTTCGGTTTGGCGCCCGAGCAGGACCGACTGATCCGGCAATTGTTGGAAGCGCGCCCGGTGGTGGTCGCCTGTTTAGGCGTTGAAAATGCCTTGGAAGGCTACCCAAATGCGGCCGTCCGTCTGGTCACCCACAGCGATGTTCCGTCCAGTCAGCGGGCGCTCGCGGCGGCTCTTGTCAAGGCATAGGCATCAGCGCCGCCTATCGCTGGCCGGCGTCGCTCCCGAGCCATCGCAAGTCGATCGGCGTCACGAGTTGGCAAGCCTGATCGCTCTACGGCGACCAGATGCACGTCGAGGCGAAACGACGCGCGTCGTCGATTTGTTTCCAAACGGCGGTACAACCCCGTTCAGGGTCAAACGATTCCCCCACCGCGGCCCGGTGATGCACCGTTCTAAGGGCATCTCGGAGCCAAAGGACGCCTCCCGAGGCGCCGCCAACTCGGAAAGGAGGGGTCGGTATTGGGCCGATACCTCTAGGAGGTTTGGGTAAAGAGCACCCATTTTGGCGACTTTCGGGCTAAAAATGAAGATTCAAGTGGTTTTCCGTAGACAGACGGCCCGCCAGGGGATTAACTTGCTGCCAGCGTGCTCACACGAGCGTGCTGCTAGGCGACGCAAATCGCCAACTTTGCCCCAACATGCTTCCAGAATCGCCATGAAAATGAATTTCGTACGGTTGGCCTGTCTTGGTGGTCTTCTGTCGATGACTTGCACGAGTCAGGCGACGCTGTCGTACAACGACGATGTCACTCCTGGCGTGATTTTCGGTAGCGGGAATGCCAATGGCGGCTGGACGATTGATACCAATTCAAGCATCGGCCTCGAGCTCGCCTTGCGTGCGAAGGTGCGGTTCCCGACGCCGCAAAACCAGTTCAACCTGAGCTCGAACAACGTCTATACGTTTCAGTCAGGCGCCGCGAGCGGTTCGAGCTCGTGGATCACTTCGGAGACTCCGAACTGGAACTTTGAGTACTCGATCAACACCGATCTGACCGGGTCGGGCGGGGCGAAGCTCGACGACTATTTCTACGTCTTGCAGCTGGACTTCAACCCTGCCGGTGGCGCCATTGCGGGTCCGAAGTTCGACCCGATTCGTCCCCTCAGCCACCCGCTCGACGGCTTCACCGTTGACAACAGCTACGGCGACAATTCAACGACGTCGGCTACCGACACCGTCGGCGACTTCGCCACGACGCCGGCGCTCGCCGCCGCTAACAACGTGACCCAAAACTCGCAGAGCTACGAGTTTTGGAACAACGTTTCAAGCTTCGATCCGACCGTTAACGGCACCTACGAGCTCTCGCTGACGGCTTTCACGTCGATCGGCGAAATCGTCGGCCAGACCAGCATCATCGTCGCCACGGTCCCCGAAGCGTCGCCGGTTTTGATCGGCTCGCTCATGACTGCCGGCTTCGGCTTGGTCTACCGCCGTCGGTCGGAATCGACCGAAGGCTGAACCGCTTTATTGCGGCTTCGCTAAGAACTCTCGAAACCCCGCGGCGTCCTCGACGCTGCGGGGTTTTTGTATTGGACGCACCCGTCGTGAGGAGGCTACGTTAACGGTAGCCGCACATGGGTTCAGCAGGAATCGGCTCACGCTTGAGCGTTAGTCGCCTTTCAAGACGTTCCGATGAGACGGGGTCACTCGATGCTTCCGTCCCTAGGAGGTGAGTGTTGCCGTCGCCGTCCAAGTGCGAGTAGGGATGCTGCAAGGCCAGCAACCGTTCGAGGTTCGGGAATCGCTACCACTCGGACGCTATCGACTGAGAACGCCGCCTGCGCTGGTCTGGACCATCCAATATCAGCCAGATCGCCGAATAGAAATGCCCCGCTCACAATGGGGAGGTCCGTCACAGGAGCCAGGCTTCTTAAGGTGGCTGAGGGCGAACCATCTTCCCAGACAATCTCCGGTTCGGCTTTTCCGAAGTCGATTTGGAGGCCCGGAACCGGCGGACCCGAGATGGTTTGCAGGGTCGTGGGGGCGATCGTTTCACCTGCCCACAGGTTCGCCAACCGGCCGTTGTTGCCAATCATCAGGGATGGATTCCCATTGGCGTACGCTACCGTGGATTCGACGCTCCCTATCCAGAGGAGATCGATAGCTTCGTCGGCCACGATGGAGCCACTTTCGCTACCGACAACAACGGATCCACCGCGGAAAACTTGCGAGATCACGGTCGAGTGATCCGATGAGGGCCCGAAGCCGGTGTACTGCGATGGGTCACCGTTAGCCGGCAATTCGCTGTCTCGGACCTGAGAACGAACCGAGCGATAGAGCGCTGTTGGCGCGTCAGGATCGTAGACGAAACGCCCCTAGACCCTTTCACCGATCCAGTACGAAGGCGGCGCCGCTTGATCGACGGCCGTCACCGCCCCACTGAAGTCGACCAGATAGGGCGCGCTGTACGCCGTAGAGACGAGCAGAATCGACACAACCACATAGGAGGAACGTAGCACCGGCGTTTTCCTGGCGGGCATGGTTAGTGGGTAATTGTGCTGTAGGCTAGCAGAGGCGGTCTCGCGATTGCCGTGGCGGATTTCTTAAGGTATTGTGCCTCGCGTCATCCTCATTTTTAGCGGGGGGGGGGGCAGCGAGCCGCAGAGCGTCAACTCCCGGAGAAATCGAGGCGCCCATTGCGCTCCGCGACTCGACGCTACCCGGCACGTTGCTGGAATCGACGCCCGTAGCGGTCTAGGGCGGCACGCGTCCCCGTCGCTTGGCGCAACTTGCAACGATCTCAAGCCGTCTCACTTGTCCGCCCTCCGCCCTTTTGTGACATGGCCACGTGCGATCCATTCGCCGCTCGCGAAAGTTCTTTTTTCCAGAGCTTCAGTAATACGGCTCACTCCTGCCGAATTCAAACAGGCGCTAGGCTTTAGTCAATAAACACCTCGAGCGCTTTTTGGGGTAACGGGCCGTTTTTTCCTTGACGACGGGTGGGTTCGCCACGTCAAATACGCCAAGAGACGGCCGGGGCGAAATGGCTGTCTGACCGTATTATTCTGTCTTTAGTGGCGCAAACTACTCTCCAAAGCAGATCACCATGGTGACACGTGCCGTCCTGCTTGTAATTGCGTGTCTAATTGGAAATCCCGCGTCGGCGGTGCTTGTTACCGTCGCGGGATACACGACCGACACGGACAACGCTTTCACTTCGGCAACTGGCTCGTTTGTCGGCACTAACAGCGCCAGTTTTCCGAGCGGCACGTTCACGACCCCTGCGGAGCAAGCGGTCACGTTTGGCCGTCTTGTCGCGGGAGGGTCTGGTGCCAGGCGGGCGACCGTCGGGTCGTTCGACAACCGCGACGTTATCACGCTCACGTTCGGCGCGGGCCTGCAACTGAAGAACGAGGCGGGAAACGACATCGTCGTGTACGAACAGGGTGACGCCAACCAACCCGAGGCGTACGCCGTTGCGGTTCGTCAGACCGGTTCCGCCACGTTCACCGATTTCCGTTACGAGATCTGGGACGCTCAGGAAGGTTTTCAACTCGCCACTGCGTTTGACCTCACGAGCTTTGGACTCAGCTCCGGCCAGGGCATTGATGCGATCATGATCGCAAACCTTGTGCAGACGGTCGGTGTGACCGACTACACGTTTGGCGGTGGCGAGGGATTCGTCGAGTCGGTCCCGGCGAACACGCAAACGGCCGGTTACCAACTTCCAATAGGCTACGGCGCTTCGAAGGACGGGCTTTTCCCGCTGGGCGAGTACGACCCCGACATCTCCTACGTCGGTGTGTTTCACCAGTTGTCGGCAATTCCGGAGCCATCAGCCGTCCTTTTCGGCACGCTGCTCGCTTCGGCCCTGGGCATGACGGTCGCCCGCCGTCGCCGCGACGCCGAAGCGATCGCCTGATCGATTCCTCGAGTCGTACGAAAACAACAAACCGCCCCGCCGAGAATCCTCGGCGGGGCGGTTTGTTGTTTTCGGGCCGCTAATCAGCTGACGCTTCCCGGCTCGCTATTGGGATCGACGGCGCAGGCGGGCTTGGCCGGCACACGCTCCCTTCGCTCGGCGCAATTTGCTACGATCACAGGCCTTACCGTCTCTCCGTCACCCGCTAGCTGAATTCTGCCATGGCCACGTTCGATCCGTTCTCCGCCCGTGACACTTTTTCGGCTCCGCAGGGCGAGCTCGGGATCTATCGGCTCTCGAAGCTCGAGGACGCCGGCCTCACGAACGTCGGCGCCCTCCCCTACTCGATCCGGGTGCTGCTCGAATCGGTCCTGCGGAATTGCGACGGCTACGTCGTCAGTGAGGACGACGTCAAAAACCTCGCCTCCTGGGCCGACACCAAAGGGACGGCGCCGGTCGAGGTTCCGTTCACCCCGGCGCGCGTCGTTTTGCAGGACTTCACGGGGGTGCCGTGCGTCGTCGACCTTGCCGCGATGCGCTCCGCCATGCAACGCCTCGGCGGCGACCCGGGCAAGATCAACCCGCTGGTCCCCGTCGACTTGGTGATCGACCACTCGGTGCAGGTCGACGAGTACCTGGGCGACATGGCCTTGTTGCACAACATCGAGCGCGAGTTCGAGCGCAACGGCGAGCGTTACGAGTTCCTCCGCTGGGGCCAGAAGGCCTTCGACAACTTCCGCGTCGTGCCGCCCGGCACCGGCATCGTCCACCAGGTGAACCTCGAGTACCTCGCCAAGTGCGTCTTCATCCGTGAGGACCAGAAGGGCCCCGTCGCGCTGCCCGACTCGCTGGTGGGGACCGACAGCCACACCACGATGATCGACGGGCTCGGCGTCGTCGGCTGGGGCGTCGGCGGCATTGAGGCCGAAGGCGTCATGCTCGGTCAGCCGATCTACATGCTCACCCCCGAGGTGGTCGGCATGAAGCTCACCGGCAAGCTCCCCGCCGGAGCGACCGCCACCGACCTGGTGCTGATGGTCACCGAGATCCTCCGCAAGCAGAAGGTCGTCGGCAAGTTCGTCGAGTTCTTCGGCTCCGGCGTGTCGCATATGTCGCTGGCGGACCGGGCCACCATCGCCAACATGAGCCCCGAGTACGGCGCCACGATGGGCTTCTTCCCCGTCGACGACGTCACGCTCGATTACCTCCGCCAGACCGGCCGCACCGCTGACGAGGTCTCCCTCGTCGAGCGGTACTGCAAAGAGAACCTCCTGTTCCACAGCGACCGCGCGCCCGAGCCGAGCTTTACGAAGGTGGTCGAGCTCGACCTCGGCGACGTTGTGCCGTCGCTCGCCGGACCGAAGCGTCCGCAGGACCGCATCCCGCTGACGTCGATGAAGCCGCAGTGGGAGACCGACCTGTCGCACGTCTACGAGAAGTCGCAGGGCGCCCCCGCCGGCCGCTGGGAGGGCGAGGGGGGCGGCGTCGCCGACCCGTCCGGCGCGGCCGTCGCCTCGCCGGCGATTTCTGACCCCGGCTTCGAAGGCGTCCACGTCACCAACGCCGGCCAGAACTTCACGGTCGAGCACGGCTCGGTCGTCATTGCCGCGATCACCAGCTGCACCAACACGTCGAACCCCAGCGTGATGATCGCCGCGGGCCTGCTGGCCAAGAAGGCGGCCGAGGCCGGCCTCACCGCCAAGCCGTGGGTCAAGACCTCAATCGCCCCCGGCAGCCGCGTCGTCACCGACTACTACGCCAAGAGCGGCCTCGACGACGAGCTCGCCAAGGTCGGCTTCTACACCGTCGGCTACGGCTGCACGACCTGCATCGGCAACAGCGGCCCCCTGCCGACTCCCATCTCCGAGGCGATCCGCGAGCACGACCTGGTCGTCGCCGGCGTGCTGTCGGGCAACCGGAACTTCGAGGGCCGCATCAACCCCGACGTGAAGGCCAACTACCTAGCCAGCCCGCCGCTGGTGGTCGCCTACGCCCTGGCCGGCACCGTCGACATCGACTTCCACACCACCCCCATCGCCGGCGGGGCCGACCACGGCAATCAGGTCTTCCTCGAGGACATCTGGCCGACCAACGAAGAGGTCCAGGCCGTCGTCAAGGCGTGCGTCCTGCCCGAGATGTTCCAGGAGCAGTACGACGACGTCTGGAACAAGAACCCGATGTGGAACGCCATCGCCACCAGCGAGGGCGAGTTGTTCGAATGGAACGCGTCGAGCACCTACGTGCAGGAGCCGCCGTTCCTCCAGTCGATTACGCCCGAGGTGAAGCCGATCGAGCCGATCACCGGCGCCCGCTGCATGGCGGTGCTCGGCGACTCGACGACGACCGACCACATCAGCCCCGCCGGGGCGATCGCCAAGGACTCGCCGGCCGGCCGCTTCCTCATGGACGCCGGCGTCGAGCCACGCGACTTCAACAGCTACGGCGCCCGCCGCGGCAACGACCGTATCATGACCCGCGGCACCTTTGCGAATATCCGGATCCGCAACCACCTGGCGCCGGGCACCGAGGGGGGCGTCACGAAGTACCTCCCCACGGGGGAAGTCATGCCGATCTACGACGCGGCCATGAAGTACCAGGCCGACGGCACGCCGCTGGTCGTCTTAGCCGGCGCCGAGTACGGCACGGGCAGCAGCCGCGACTGGGCCGCCAAGGGGACGTTCCTGCTGGGCGTGCGGGCCGTCCTGGCGACGAGCTTTGAGCGGATCCACCGCAGCAACCTCGTGATGATGGGCGTCTTGCCGCTGGAGTTCGAGCCGGGCGTCACCTACCAGTCGCTCGGCCTCACCGGCGAAGAGATCTTTGATATTCCCGACCTGTCGGACGACCTCAAGCCGCTGCAGACGATTGCCGTCAAAGCCGGCGACAAGACCTTCAACATGAAGGTGCGGATCGACACGCCGGTCGAGCTGGACTACTACCGCCACGGCGGGATTTTGGCGTTTGTGTTGCGGAAGCTGTTGAAGGGGTAACCGCGGAGTCCGCGGAGGACGCGGGGAGGGAACCGCGAATCTTCGCGAATCGCCGCGAAGGTGGATCGAGTTGTGTGCCACTGGCGTGCCGCCAGTGCGACGTGGGTACGCGCTCAAACGGCACATCTCACAGGCGGAACGCCAGTGGCGCCCGGCGTAAGCTGTTGAAGGGGTGATAGTCAATTAGTGGGAAAGGCCCACGAGCATCTGCATATTAATATTTCAGAGAATAACCAACACATTGAAGCAGTGTGCGGTAGAACGGTTGTAGCTCTTCAGTCCTCAGGCACAGTGTTAGGTTGCAGTTCTCACGATCTGAAAATGGAGTTGCCCATGTCTGGAACAGTAGCTAGCCCTTACATCCTAAATTCGATGCTGCTGGCACTATTTGCGTGCAGCGTCGGCCAAGCGGCGCCGATTGAGCTGGACTTCGAGAGCGGATCCTTGCCAGTTTCGGACGGCTGGATCGAAGACCCCAGGCAGCCGGGCAATGTCTCACATCAGATTCTCTCTACTGCCGGGACCGACGGAAAGTATCTCCTCAGCCAAGGCAACAACGCGTTTGGTTGGTTCTTCGCATTACCCGATGACGCCATCGGCTCAATCAACTGGTTGTTTGAAGCAGACGTTCAGTTGTTGCAGCTGGATGCACAGGCGACGGTTGGCGTTTCTATGGCCAAGTATGGAAATGTCGTTCCAAGCGGCCCTGCTGGCTACCAAATATTAGGATCGACTGTAGGTGACAGTGGGTGGAAGCATTGGCAACTCCAGTGCATCGATGGAGCGGTCTCCGCAAATATCGACAACGTGCCAGCCAGCCTTGGTGGAATCAGTCAAGGCTTCCCGCTTCCGGGCATGACGTTGACTAACGGCTTGTGGTTTGGATTTGCGAATAATAGCTTTTCTGCTGCAGTACGCTTTGACAATGTGCAATTCGAGTACACGCCCTTGATACCAGAACCGGCAGCTATTTCAGGAGCCATCTGCCTAATTGCACTATCGTGCTTGTCTAGAAGTAGGCTTGGAAATGCCGTGCTCGTGGCCTGCGTTCGAAAGCGTCAGCCGTAGCCCCCAGCGATTAGCAAGTTGACGCCGTCTAGGTGATTCAATGGGGGCGCCGCTTCGCGTCGTCCCCAGCCACCCCAGCCGGCAGTCAAGAAGCCCCGGCAGGGGCGAAAGCGCGTAGCCAGGGGCGCGAGCCCCTGGACCTTGTCCGCGCAGGAGATGTAAGCCCCGGAGGGGCGACAGCACGCGCCGACGCCGCGCCGCTGTCGCCCCCTCCGGGGCTTCTGCGTTTGCTTGCCACCGTGTTCCAGGGGCTCGCGCCCCTGGCTAGGCGCTGTCGCCCCTCCGGGGCTTTTCTTCGTCGTGTCCTTCGTGTCCTTCGTGCCCGTCGTGGTTCCCCTCTTCTTATCCGGCGGGTGGCACTGCTGGGTCGTCCAGCAGTGCGAAGCGGGTACCCGGCGCCTACTGCTGGGCAAGCCAGCAGTGGCACACAACTTTAAGCTGTTGTCGCGTGTTTGTCGGAGCGGCCCCAGCGTCGAAGGCGATAGCCTCAGCCCCCAGCGAAGTGGGATAAAGCGTCTTGCCGTGATTTGCTGGGGCGCCGCTACGCTGCGACCCCGGCTGCCCCTCTTGGTTGGCAAAAGCCCCGGAGGGGCGGCAGCGCGTAGCCAGGGGCGCCAGCCCCTGGACTAGCGTGGCAAGCAAGAGGGAGCCCCGGAGGGGCGACAGCAGGTCGGCAGAATGAGTTGCTGTCGCCCCGCCGGGGCTTGGTGGCTTGAGCCAACGAGCGTCCAGGGGCTGGCGCCCCTGGCTACGCGCTTTCGCCCCTCCGGGGCTATAAGGTTGGTTGGATAACTTCTCACTTTCCACTCGACCAATGCCATGGCGTCCCTCTACCAAGAGACCCTCCTCAACCAGCCCGCCTCGAAGGTGTGGCACGCGCTGCGGGACATCTCGAAGACGCATGAGCTGTTCGCCGGCGTGTTGACCGACTGCCATATCGAGAGGCAAGGCAGCGAGGGCGACGGCGTCGAGGGGAACGGCGGCGAGGGCGATTTGCGGACGGTCACCTTCGCCAACGGCATGGTCGTCAGGGAGCGGATCGTCGCGATCGACGACCAGCGCCAGCGGATCGCCTACACCGTGCTCGGCGACATGTTCGACTACCACGCCGCCTCGATGCAGGTCGTCGCCGTCAGCGACGACGCGTGCAAGTTCGTCTGGTACAGCGACCTCCTCCCCGACAGCCGCGCGGAGGTCGTCGCCCCGCTGATGCGGGCCGGCTGCGCCGCGCTCCGCCGGTCGCTGGACGGGTAGTCGTGGGCAACAGCCCCGGAGGGGCGGCGGCGCGTAGCCAGGGGGGCGAGCCCCTGGAAGAGCTTTCGTAGCGAGAGATCAAAAGGCCAGCCGGCCGTCATCGGGGTCGGAGACCCCTCCCACAAGTTTTTTTCTCTTTGTGGCCTTCGCGCCTTCGTGGTTCCTCCGTCTTGCCGGGCCATCGGCAGGCGCCCGCCCGGGTGATTATTATGGGGGCTTCGTTCCCCGACTCCGGAGACTAACGGATGCGTCCGACTCGACTGCTGTTGGCTTTGTCCCTCGCCCTGGCCACGGTCGCTGCCGAGGCCGAGCCGGTGCTGTTGTTTCCGTACTTCGACAGCAACGGCGAGAACGGCGTCTTCCTCGCTTGGAGCGACGACGGCCGCACGTTCTCTCCCGTCAACGACGGCAAGCCGATCTTCACGCCCCCCCAGTGGAGCGACGGCCAGCACCTGACCCGCGACCCGTCGATCGTCTGGCACGACGGCCTTTACCACATGGTCTGGACTTCGAATTGGGTCGGCCGTTGGTACGGCTACGCCAACTCGCCTGACCTAAAGACGTGGTCCGACCCGCAGCGGATCCAGCCGTTCGCCGACGGCGCCGAGCAGCCCAACAACGTTTGGGCGCCCGAGATTTTTCGCGACCACGTGGCGGGCGATTTCAAGATCGTCTGGTCGTCGACCTTGCCGTCGGAGTTCGAGGACGGCGACGGCAGCGACGACAAGCATGGCGGCGACCACCGGATGTTCTACACGGCGACGACCGACTTCGAGACGTTCACCGACCCGCAGCCGATTTACCAAGACCCGGGCTGGAGCGTCATCGACGCCCACGTGGCGTGGGACGACGAGGGCGACCGCTGGGTGATGGCGCTCAAGAAAGAAGTCAGCCCCGAACGGGGTGGCAAGAACATCCGCCTGGCGTTCAGCCCCGCCGAGATTGGCCCGGAGAGCTTTGGCGATTCGACCGAGCCGCTGGTTGGCCCGGGGACAGCGATCAGCGGCCGCGACGCGGCGGAGGGGCCTTCGCTGGTGCGCTGGAACGGCGAGTGGCTGCTGTACTGGGACAGCTACGGCGCCCGACACTACTCGATGGCGTCGTCGCGGGACCTCACCGAGTGGCGGGACGAGACGGCGTCGATCGTCCACCCGGCCAAGCATCCGCGTCATGGGACGGTCTTCGTGACGGACGACGAGCACGTCGGCTGGGAACTGAAGAAGTAGCCAGCGCCGCTCGCCCTCCCTCCGCAACCCTCGTTGAGACGCAACATGAAGCCCTTCGGTGGTCGGCGATGGCTGTTGGTCCTCGTCGGGGTGGTGACGGCCGCCGCGTCGCCAGCCCAGACGACGCAAGAACTCGCGCAGGGGGAGTTGGCGAAGCTGCAGGCGTATCGCTCGTCGGACGAGTACCTGCGCGAGCCTTGGCGTCCGCGCGTGCACTTCACGCCCGAGCGGAACTGGATGAACGACCCCAACGGGCTCGTCTTCTACCGCGGCGAGTACCACCTCTTCTACCAGCACAACCCTTTGGGCATCGACTGGGGCCACATGAGCTGGGGCCACGCGGTGAGCCGCGACCTGATGCATTGGGAGCCGTTGCCGATCGCCCTCTGGGAAGAGGGGGACGAGATGATCTTCTCCGGCAGTTGTGTCGTCGATCACCGCAACACGTCGGGCTTCGGGACGGCCGAGAATCCGCCGCTGGTGGCGGTCTACACGTCGCACCGGCCGGGGAACCAGTCGCAGTCGCTCGCCTACTCGACCGACGCGGGGCGGACCTGGACGAAGCACGCTGGCAACCCCGTGATCGACCTCGATATCGCCGAGTTCCGTGACCCGAAGGTCTTCTGGCACGCCCCGACGGAGAAGTGGGTGATGGTCGTCGCGCTGTCGGCGGCGAAGCGGGTGCAGTTGTACGGCTCGCCCGATCTCAACGAGTGGCGGCTGCTGAGCGAGTTCGGCCCGGCCGGTGTCGAAGGGAAATCGAACTGGGAGTGTCCCGACCTGTTCGAGCTGCCGATCGTCGACAGCCGCGGCGAGGCGACCGACGAGACGCGGTGGGTGCTCGAGGCGGACTTCGGCGGTGGCGGCGTCGGCGGCGGATCGGGCAACGAGTACTTCGTGGGGCGGTTCGACGGCAATCAATTCACCTGTGACGACCCCCAGCGGCGATCGCAGCAGGTCGACTACGGCCGCGACTTCTACGCCCCGGTCACTTGGTCGGACCTCCCGGCGGAAGACGGCCGTCGGGTGTGGATCGGGTGGATGACCAACCTCCAGACCAACGGCACGCCGACCTCTCCCTGGCGTAGCGCGATGACGATCCCCCGGTCGCTGACCCTCCGCGAAACGGGGAGCGGATTGCGTCTCGCCCAGGCGCCCGTCCGCGAACTGGAGTCGTTGCGGGAGGACGCGGTAGATGGCACCAACGCCGCCGTCCGAGGCAAGCAACTCGATATCGTGCTTGAGGTGACGCCCGATGCGGGCAGGCCGCTGGTGCTCCATGTCTTGGAAGGCCCCGACGAGACGACCCGGCTCGTCTACGACCCGGTCGACGAGACGCTGTCGGTCGACCGCCGCGACGCGGGTTTCGACGAGTTTCACGATGCCTTCGCCGGCGTCTACCCGGCGCCGATCGCCCTCGACGAGGGGCGTTTGCGCTTGCGAGTGGTTGTCGATCGATCGTCGGTGGAGGTCTTCGCTCAGGATGGCGTCGCGGTGCTAACGACGCTTGTCTTTCCCGGCCCCGAGAGCGACGGCGTCCGTCTCGACGCGCCCGGCGCCGAGGTCCACCGCTTCACCGCTTGGCCGCTACGCTCGGCGCTGACCGAACGATAGGGCGACGCTCTTCCGCGGCGTTTGAGACGAGAGCCGCTTTCGCGGGGAGGCGGTGTTCCGCCCTTGGTGGTGCGGCTGCGATTCGCGATGATTCGTGTCGGCGTCGCCGCACACGCCGCTGAGCCCTTCCTTCCTCCCCTTGCTGGTGATCCCATGGACCCGTTTCTCGCCGCCGCGATTGAGGAAGCCAAGCTCGGGCTCGCCGAAGGGGGGATCCCGATCGGATCGGTCGTGGTGATCGACGGCAAGATCGTCGGCCGAGGGCACAACCGCCGCGTCCAACAGGGGAGCGCCGTCTTGCACGCCGAGATGGACGCCCTCGAGAACGCCGGCCGGCTGACGGGGGCCGATTACCAGCGGGCCACGCTCTACAGCACCCTTTCGCCGTGCGACATGTGCAGCGGGGCGTCGCTGCTCTACAAAATCCCCCGGATCATCGTGGGCGAGAACCGCACCTTCCAAGGCCCCGAGGCGTATGTCCGTAGCCGTGGCGTCGATCTACAAATCGTCGACGACCCGGAGTGTGTGCGGCTGATGGAAGAGTTCATCGCGGCGCGGCCCGAGTTGTGGAACGAGGATATTGGCGTGTGACGGGGGAGGCTTGCCGGGTTCCTCCCCTCCGTTGGCCCCACCCCCGTTCCGGAATTGAGGGGGGCTACGCGGCTTATTTCCTTTCCCGTTGCCTTTGCGTCCTCCCGGGTAGTGATCCGATGCTCTCTTGGTTCCGCCGCCGCTCTGCCCCGCCAATTGTGGTCGCCGACCAAGCGGCCGTGCTCGCACGCAACGTCTGGCAGACCGGCTTCTTGCCAGTCGAGTGGCGGGAGCGGCACACCGAAGTCGTTTCGCGGATGGTCGGCGAGCGTAACTGGGAGGGCGCTGGCGGACTCGCGGTGACCGACGAGATGCGTGTCACCGTGGCGGGCGTCGCGGCACTGCTGACACTCGGCTACGACGACCGCTACACGTACCCCGATCTGCCGTCGATTGTCCTCTACCCGGGCGCGTACCAAGCGCAGCGATCTGAAGGGAGCGGGTGGCTCGACCTGTTGGGCGGCGAGCACGCCGACAGCCAAGGATCGGGCCGGCTCGGCGAGGCGTGGCGGCGGGGGCCGATCGTACTATCATGGCCCGACGTGCTGCGGAGCGCCCGTCGGCCGGGCCGCGGGCACAACCTCGTGCTGCACGAGTTTGCCCATTATGTGGACGGTCTCGACGGCGAAACCGACGGCGTGCCGATGGTCACCGGTGAGGCGGCGCGGCACTGGCCAGGCGTCGTCGGCCGAGAGTACGACCGGCTGGTAGCCCAGTCCCGACGCGGTGAACTGACGCTGCTCGACCAATACGGCGCGACGAGCAAGGCGGAGTTTTTCGCGGTCGCCACCGAGTGCTTCTTCGAGCGGCCCCATGAGATGCAGGGGCGCCACGCGGAGCTGTTCGGACTCATGGCGGACTTTTACCGGCAGGACCCCTCGGAATGGTTGCCGCGTCTGGCGCCGCGTCGTCGCGCGGCCCCGCCGAGTGAGGCGCCGTTGCAAGTTGATCTGAGCGGCCTCGGCCTAGAGGGCGCCGACGTGGAATTTGCGGAGGGGCAGCAGCTCTTGGCGGCCGGCGAGGCTCACGCCGCGGTCGAGGCGTTCAGCCGCGCCCTCGAGTTAGAGCCCCATGACGCCGAAACGTTGACCCTACGGGCCGCCGCCAAGATTGAATTGCACGACTGGGAGAGTGCGTTAGAAGACGCCCGCCAGGCGATCGCCGCCGACCCAGAGCACGCGCTAGCGCACGCCGCCGCGGCCGAGGCTCTCATCGAGTTGGACGACCGGGACGCCGCCGAACGTCACGCCCAGACGGCGCTCCGGCTCGATCGCGACAGCCTCGACGCCTTGTTCTTCTGTGGCACGCTGGCGTTCCAAGCGGGGCGACTCCGCGAGGCAAAGAAGTCCCTGCGGCGGCTCGTGCTACTCGACCGGCAATGGGGCGAAGCCCACTACTGGCTGGCGTGTGTTTACGAACAGATGGGCGACAGCAAATCCGCTCAGCGACACTTCGCCTTGGCCGATTGGCTGGCCGCCGAACCCGAGGAGGAGGCGACCGATGCAGCTGATTGACGCCGACGCCTCGCACCTGGCGGCGATCCAAGCGATCGTCAACGACGTGGTGGCGACCACGACCGCCATCTACGACGAGGCGCCCGCCACCGATCGGGAGACGGCCGATTGGTTCGAGGTGAAACGCGCGAAGGGCTTTCCCGTGATCGTCGCCATCGACGAAAGCGTCAGCGTCATGGGCTTCGCGTCGTACGGCGATTTCAACAAGAAGCCGGGTTACCGCTTCACGGTCGAGCACTCACTACATGTGGCGGCTGACCATCGCGGCAAGGGGCTCGGGCGGGTCCTGCTCGAAGCGATCGAGTCGCGCGCCCGCGGCGCCGGCGTCCATACGATGGTCGGCCTCATCGACGCGGAGAACGTCGCCAGCCGTCGACTGCACGAGTCGGCCGGCTATGAACTGGCGGGGACGCTCAAAGAGGTCGGTTGGAAGTTTGGACGCTGGCTCAATATGTGCAGCTATCAGAAGATTCTCTGAACCGATCCTCTGGACGAGCGCGAAGGCGGCGTCAGTTGGACTTGGCGGACTTCACGCAGCGGAAGCCGGTGTGTGATAGCCCCGTGTCAGGACTGCAGCCCATCCGTGCCGACGGGCGGTAGCTGCTGCAGTACGAATCGCTACAGAGAAACGAACCGCCGCGCGTCGATCGCTGCGGCGTGTAGGGCTGACTGGGATCGAAACTCTTCGCGGGTCCCTGCGGGTTGACGGCGACAACGCCCTCGCCGAGTTGCCTTTCGAGCAGTGAGTAGGCGTCGCGGTGGAACCAGTCGGCGGTCCACTCCCATACATTGCCCCCCATATCGACCAAACCGAAGCCGTTGGGCGGGTAGGTCCCGACCGGGGCCGCCGTCATGTAACCATCCCGTTTGGTGTTCTTGTAGGGGAAGGACCCTTGCCAGATGTTGACCTGGGGCTCGTCGTCCGAGAGGGGGGCGTCCCCCCAAACGAAGGGCGCGCCTTCAATGCCGCCGCGGGCGGCGCGCTCCCACTCCGCCTCGGTCGGCAGGCGTTTGCCGGCCCATTTGCAATACGCAACCGCGTCGTACCAAGCGACCTGCACAACCGGGTAGTCGTCCCGGCCTTCGAGCGTGCTGTCGGGTCCTTCGGGATGTTTCCAGTTCGCGCCGGGCTCCCATCGCCACCAGGCGCCAACGTTGTTAAGTGGCACCGGCCCGCGGGTTGGCGTAAAGACCAGCGACGCCGCGACAAGGTCTTCTTCCTTCGGCGGTGGCGTTCCGGGAGGCAGCTGCGCCATGATCTCTTCGACGTCTGGCGCCTTCTCGGCGACGGTGACATAGCCGGTCGCCTCGACGAACTCACGGAACTGGGCGTTGGTGACCTCGGTCCGATCCATCCAGAATCCATCGACCCGCACCCGGTGAATCGGCTGCTCATCGGGGCGCGCGAGGCGGAAGTCGCTCCCCATGGAGAACTCGCCGCCGGGGATCCAAACCATTCCCTCGGGGGCAGGGCCCTCGGGAGCGTCGTCAGCAGCCCGGCAAAGGGCGGCTAGCGGCGAGGCGATTGCAATGATGGCAAGCAGGAAACGGGACATCAGCGAGACGGGAGGAGAGAGGGAATCGGACTGCGCTGAGGGCGAACGTCGTGGCGTCCGTCACGCCACAGCGGGGGCGAGTCTGCCTCACCTACTTTACCACACACTTTCTTGCTGTCGCCCCACGCAATGGCCCTGCGTTGCCGCATACGGTGGGAGAAACGGCGCATGCTCAACCACCTTCCCCGCTGCAGTACACGATCGTCACCCTGGCGTCAGTGGGCGACGGGCCGAAGCGCTGCGAGACGGCTTGGCCATGGCGGCAGGATTGCGGCCTGCCAATGGCGGCCGACTCTAGAGGCTCAAACTCAAGTCGGCGCGGGTCTCGCCGCCGGCTGGCACGTCGACCGTTGCGACGCCGACACGCTGCGACGCGGTCTTGACCGCCCAGACGAGGTACTTGCCAGGTTTGACGCTCTCGAAGTGAAAGACCCCCCCCTGCTCTGTTTTGGTGCTCGCGACCGGCTGTTGCTTCAGGTCTCGTAGCTCGACGACGAGGCCGGGCTGAGGCAATTGGCCTTCGAGAACGGCGCCGGTTACCTTGCCAACGGCGGCTTGGTCGGCGCTCGTCGTTACTAAGCGCTCGGTCGTGGTGCGGCTGAGACCGACACCGTTGGTCGCCTCGGCCGACAGAAAGAAGGTAGGAGTGGCGGGAGCCGGTAGCTTCGCAATCCAAACGCCCGCGTCGTCGGCGCTGGGCGAGGCCGCCACCGCTTTGACACCGGCTGGCGGCGCGCCATCGGGTCCCGGCTCGCCGACATAGAGACGGACCGCTTGCACACCGGAGAGATCGTCTTCGGCTTCGATGTGATATTCACCGACGGTCCCGGCGACGACGTCTTGTACGGCTCGCAGATCGATACGCGAGGGGGGCGTCGCGTCAATCGTGACATCGGTGGTTTCGTAGCCAAGGATATTACCTTGGCGATCGATAACAGTCGCGACGACCCGCCGTCGCCCCGCTTGACCAGTTGTCGCGAACGAATCAGTCCAGGCGCCGATCGATGTCTGCAAGACGATGGCGCCGGCGACGGGTTGACCAGTCGTTTCGACCGAGTGGCGACGGGTTGTCTCGTGGCGTTGGCTTACCGTCCCGGCGACCGAAGCCCCGAGTGGCGCCACGGCGACTTCGAGCGTCGCGCCCTCCGGCGCCCCAACGACATCGACCGTAGCGACGAGCGGTTCCCCCGATCGGACGAGCGCGGGAGCCGAGAGGCGGATCACCGGACGATCCGCCGGGGATAACAGAGTGTCGCCGGCTGTCAGCGGGCCTCCGCTACGCCAGTCGAGAGCACCGGTCACCCCGTTGATCGCGGCCACCATCCGCAGCGGCTCGGGGGCCGTTGGGTCGGTGGGCAGGAGGGCTCCGAAAGCAGCTGCCGGATTTTTTGCCGTCAAGGTGGAAGCGAGCTCTCCGGCTCGCGGCGCGTGACTTGCTCCGCCGCCGAGGTCCTCAATCGACCAAGCAACTTCGAGCGCGTCGGGCGCGCCATCCAACCGCTCCATCACGATCTTTAGCCGCGACGAGGCGTCGGCGTCCACGGCGACCCTGGCGTCGCGCACCCGGACGAATGAAGCCGGGTCAGCAACGCCGAGCGTCGCGACCGAATGGAACAGTTCGTCGTCGCCTTGCTTGAGCGTCACTTCGAGCTCGGGCACAGCCGTCCACGAGGGAGCCGGCGCAGGAGGGGCAACGCCCTTCAAGGGAATCACGGTTTCGACTTGCGGCTCGAGCCGGCAGGCCCCATTCAAGGCTCCGCCGAGTTCAATCTGGGCGTCGAGATCAACTGCCTGCGTTGTGTGATTGATCGCCAGCAATCGCATCGTCGACGGCTTCGGCAAGGCGGGGAGATCGATCCGCGTCGCCCATGGGAGCCGTTGGCCGCCGATCTCAACAAAGAGCTCGACCGGAGGAACGTCCGCGATCGCCGGCGTTGCGATCCGCTTGAGCATGACCGAGTCGCCGCAGCGGACGCTCAGCAACACTCCCTGGGTGGCGAGCTGCTGCGACACCGTGCAGGAAGGATGGAGGCGAAGCCGCAGCGTCACCTCACTTCCTCCATCGGTCGCGGCCTGCTCGGTTTCAATCGCTAGGCACGCCGCGGGCTGCAGAACCGCAACCTCGACCGCGTTCGCGTTAGCATGCTTGACGCCCAACTGGAACAGCGCTTCGGGTTGCTGACGAGACAGGCTGTCGAGCGTCAGCGATTCGGAGTCGCCCGCGTCGGTGACGGTGATCCTGGCGGGCGGAGGAGTCGCCTCCGGATCGAGCCGGCGCGCCGCGTCAGCGAGGAATCCGTCGCCGCCAAGGTCCGCGGCCTCGTCGGCGAGTCGCTTCGCGCTGAGGCTCGCCCAATTCTGCTCTCGTTGACCGGCTAATAGCAGCGTTGGCGAGGCGCCTGGCTTGTCCAGAAGGCTCCGGAACGGGTGGCAACGGAGCACCCGGCACGCCGACGTCTTCTCGACGAGCGGGCGCGCCCGGAAGTCTTGGTTATAGGCGGCGGTCAGGGACGCCCGCAGACTTGCCAGGCGAATAAAGCCGGGCTCTTCGCCTTTCGAATTGACCGTTGTCCATCCACAGCCGAGTAGTCGGAGGACCCCTTGCGTCAGGGCGACTTCGGTAACGGCCTCTTCTTGCAGCGTGGTGTCGATACTCGGTAGCGGCATACCCGAAACCGCAGTCGTTCCCCGGCTTTCCCGATCGAAGGCTAGCAATTCGGCGGTATCGGTTGCCGAGCGGGAGGGGATCGCTCCAAGCAGGCAAGCGCGGTCTTCGGCCGAAAGAAGGGGTGTCAGCAGCATTGCTTCAGCCAACGCTCTTGACTTGTGGTCGCCCGATTGCACCTGTTTTGCGGTCTCGGCGACGGCGCCGCCCGTGAAGGGAGTTGTTAAGTTTCTGAGAAGTTCTTCGAGCCGAATCGTTAGCATTTCCACCGACGATCGGTCGATCGAGACGCCCCCGTTACCAAGTGACAACTCCGCTGATGCAACGGGGTTGATGGCGGCGGCGAGTTCAACGGTCGTGGCGACACCTCGCCGCCATAGCGCCAGCTTGTCGGTCGAGAGCCGGATCATGGGGCCCAGCAAAGGAAGCGTCGACTGGGCGTGCCGAACGGCGGCTTCGGCCCGGCGCCTGACTTGCTGATGCGTCAGCGCGCGGCGGTAGGCGGTGTCGGCCTCGGCGTTGTAACGCATGGCGTCGTCGACCGTGGCGTAGCCGGGGGACAGCAATGCGGCCCAGGCTGTGCGATAAGCGTTGTCACCCGCGACGGTCCACGGTGAGAGCTGATCTACCGCCTCGGAGTTGGCAAGCGTCTCGACACGGAGTCGCATGGTCCTGAAAAAGGCCCCGAGCACCGCGGGGGACGCGTCCGAGCGTTCTTTGCTGACCTTGGCCAGTTTCCTAACCGCGGCGTCTTCGACATAGCGGGGCGTTGCCGAGCGGCGTGCTAGTTCGTCTGCGACTGCCGTCAGGGCCGCTGGCATTGAAGCTCCCGCGTCGGCGACCGCGGCGACGCCCGACTGCGCAAGGGCTTCGTAGGCCGCGTCGCCAACCGCTTTGGCAAACGCCGCAGAAGCGGCGGGGTCAGTCGACGCGAAACGCGTCTGCCACGCCAGTTCGAGAGGCGCCTCGGCCGGCGCTACCGTCGCCAGGAAGAGGCTTGGCGCCTTCGGCAGCGATTCTTGAGCGCTGCGGATCTCTCCGACGATTGGCCGGGTGTCGGCCGTGAACTGCTCGAGTATCTGATCCCCCTCGACACCTTCTCGCCAACGCTGCTCGGCGAGGAGTAGGGCCGCTTCATAGCGTTTGACCAGACGCGGGACGTTAACTTGCTCCGGGCCTTCCGCCCAACGCTGTCGCTGTCTCCAAGCTTCGAGCAACCATTCGGGGATCTCTGGCGGTGTTGGCGTCTCTAAGACTTCGAGTGTGGGGCATTGATGCCCGGCGAGCAGGAAATCGTCCGCCCCGCCGTAGAGGACCGGAGTCTGCTGCGTGGCTTCACGCGTGCGCGTCCAGGAGGCCACCCGGTGGGCGGCGTACTCGCTGACCTCGCGGGCGGTGATTCGGCCGTCGTTGACGCCGCCGCCAAACCCGTCGGCGGCGCCCGCGAGCCCGTTCTGAAAGAAGTAACCGAAAGTGCTGCGACCAACGCAGGAGAGGTTCGTCGGTGTCTCGCCCGTTGAACAACTGACGAGTGTCAGGACGTTCGCTAGCGGCCGCTTACGGAGTCGATCGTGGACGAGCCCGTCAACGCCACAGGGAATCAGCCCCGCTTGGCCATCCTGGAGCCGCCAGGATAGATCGAGGACGAGTAGGGTGGGGATTGCTTCGGCGTCGAGGCGATCCAGCAACTGATCGAGCGACGCGCCTCCCGCGCCGGTGAGGTGGTCAAACTGGTCGGTGATGAGGACAGCCGCGCCGTCGGGGCCCCGGGTCACGGCGGCTTGGATGTAGACGATACGAGGCCTCGCGGCTTGGAATGGCTGTGCTTGCTCCAAGGTCGAGGCCGTCGCGGACCGCAGAGAGACATCTTCGAACGCGAATCCCGTCATACTACGGAAGGCGGCGCGGTCGTTGGCCGCCGCGAGGTGGCCAATCAACAAGGGCGAGGCGCCATGCTCAGTCCAGCAAGAGACGAAGGCCCTCGTGGGGACCGGTCGGACCCAAGAGGCGACCGCAGCGATAACGCCGACGAGGCTCAGCGCGGCGATCGCCGGGGCGATCGCGCGGCGCGAGACGGTTCGCCAGTCAACCGACCGATTCATCGCGAACTCCGAGTGGTGCGCCGGGCGTCGTGTTGCGGCAAGCTGGCTTCAACAGGATCAAACCAGCCGACGGCGGGCGTCGGACGCTGGTCACTCGACGACGGAGGGGGGAGCCGGTCGAAGCGGGCGATCCGCCCTGCCGCTTCGGCGCGGAGCTTCGCCGAGGCTATCGATGTGACGTTGAGCCCGGTTACTGCGCCCGACAAGGCCTCGGCGGTCAACGGCCAGAAAGTGGCGACCGAGACGCCGACTTCGTCGTACCACTCTTGGCGCTCCCCAGCGGGGGTGTAACCCCGCAGGCCAATCGTGACCCGTTCAGGACTTTCCATTTCAATAACGAGGCAATTCTGCTCGGTAATCGCCCCCTTCGCATTGGGAACGCGACGAGGTTGCAGAGCGATCTGGCGGATCGTCGCCGTCGTGCCGTCAACGTTGACTTCCTGCCCGATCAACGCGGCGAGCCCGTTGAGAGCTCCATTGGGTCTTAGTACGCCTGTCGAGGGGGAGGGCGTGTCATTCCACCACACGACAAGGTCGCCGTTCGACTCTTGTTCTCCACGGCCGATCACCTCCCAGCACGGAGCCGGAT
This sequence comes from Botrimarina colliarenosi, assembly GCF_007859955.1. Classification (GTDB taxonomy): domain Bacteria; phylum Planctomycetota; class Planctomycetia; order Pirellulales; family Lacipirellulaceae; genus Botrimarina; species Botrimarina colliarenosi. The sequence continues at coordinate 372,112 of NZ_SJPR01000002.1, read as the reverse complement.
ACCCGTCGACGCGACGCCACGTGATCGACGGTGCGGCGCGGTTGGCACGTTCGATCCAAAGTTCGGCGGGACGCGCGACGCGGAGCGGCGTGGGGAGATCCTCGTCGGAAGACATCTGTCTTTCGACGGTTATGAGCGAGCAGCGATCGCCGTTTGGCAACTGCCGGTCGCTCAGTAGGGCCGTTCGCCAGCCGGCGGTTTCAATCGCGGGCCGCGTCGGATGGTTGGTTTTCGAGTAGCAAACCGGCGAGAACTGGACCCCTAGCGCGGTCTCACGAGCCCGCAGCAAGAGCAGATCGCCCCCGTCGAGTAAGGCTTGCTGACCCGCTGCGGCGGGTGTCGTTGTCGGCAGGTCGTACAAACCGTTGGGGAGCGGTGTCCCCGACCAGGCGAGTGGACGGCCCGCGGGCGTCACGGTGACGAGCGGGGCCGAGCCCCCTTCGTTTGACGCAACGAGGTTAGAACGGAGGGCCGATCGCAACGCGCGTTCTAGGCTTGCCGTCTCGTCGGCCTGCCACCAATGCCCGACCGGCGTCAGCCGACTAAGGAACGCGAACTGCCGCTTAACCACGGCTTGCTCGGCGCCGGCGACGCGGTAGCCGATCAAATGAAGGGCGACTCCCGACCCGGACAACTCGGCCCCGACAACGTCGCCGATCGGCTTGCCGCCCGGATTGGCGAAGGCGTCGCGTTCAAAGCGATTGTCAACGCCATCGGTGATCGCAATCACCGCCTTGTAACCCGCTGCGCCTCGGACGTCACGGCTGGCGAGCAGCACGGCACGGGTAAGCGGCGACTCGTTCCAGGGTTCGACCTGCGGGGGACTGAGCCGATCGATGAGGCGACTGAGCTGGTTCGGGTCAGCGGGGTTCCAACGCACCGGCGCCAGCACCTGTTGGATCGTCGCTTCGGGTTGATCGGTCGTCTTCTGGGCGCCGACCGCTTGGCCGAAGACCCAGACGCTCACCTGCAGGCCGGCCGGCGCGTCGCTGAGTAAGGTTTGGACCGTCGAGATTGCCTGGCGGTACTTAGAGTTGCGGTCGTCCCCCGGGCCCATACTGCCAGACGCATCGACGACCAGTGCGATGGCGCCCGGTGAGAACGGTTGGCTGTCGTCTCGCTGATCGATGATCGCGACGCCCGCTCCCCAGGGGCGTGGCGCTTCTTCGGCGGCGACGCTCGGCGTCTTGTAGTTCTGCAGCGTGACGGCTGCCGGGAAACGGCCCCCCCGGAACCAAGCTTCCATTTGGAGCGCACGATCCCCCGCGGGGGCGTCTCGGCCGGCGAGGAACGCGATGGCCGGGCCCGTTGGGTTGGGCTTTGTCGAGAGTGTCGCGGCAAGCCGATCGCCGGCGGCGAGTCCCACGGTCGTCAGGTCGCTAAGCGATGCGACGGACACCGCTGCGACGCCACCACCCGCGATTCCCAAGGCCGTCGGTTGGCCAGTGAATGCAACCGAGGTCTCGGGTGACACGCCCGATACGATCGGGACCATCGCGGGCGCCAAAAGCTTGAGGGTGCTTGGCGACGAAGCGAGAGAACGCAGACGACGGACCGCGTCACGTCCTGGCACGAGCCGTTCCGCTTCGTCGAGGTAAGCATTGGCCACCTCTTGGAAGCGGGGTTGCGCTCCCGGCTGGCAGTCGGACCAGTAACTCCGGATAGATCGCTTCGCCCGCCAGCGGCAGAGGTCATAACGCAGGCAGTCTTGGACCCGGTCGAGTGGCGTCGGAAACGTCGTTGTCGAGTCGCCCGTCGCAAGCCGACGGAGGGCGTCGGCTGCCTCGATAAGAGGTGACCTCGGCTCGTCAGGAAAGCCGCTTGCGGCGGCCTTACGCAGAACTTGTTTCGACGCGTCCAAGCATTTCCAATAGGCCAAGGCGCAGTCCGCAACCACCCCGTCGGCGTCGGTCGACCGTACCGTGGCGACCGCGCGCTCATAGGCGGCCGGTTCGGCGGTGTACTTCTCGAGCAGCCGCTTACCAACTAGGGCGACGGCAAGCCGCCCGCGTCGTCGGTTGGCGTCGAGGGCGCTTTCTTGCCGATTAGCCGACGCCATCTCGCGGGCCGACGACAAGACCGCTGCGGGGGCCGACAGCAGCCGCAAACGCTCGCCAACCGGCAAGTCGGGCGTTAACAGGGCGAACGAACGCTGTCGCCGGGCGTCGGGGTCGGACAAGTCCATTAGCCGGGCACGCCATTGGCCGAACCGAGCCTGCATCATCGCGACGGCTTGTTCAACCTTCTGTGCAGCCCGGTCAATCGTCTGCGGAAGCTCCCCAGGAGCTTGCTGAACTTCGAGAGCAGGGAGCAGCAGATCGGAGAGTCGATGCGCCGTATTGAGGACCGCTTCTACCGATTCGGTCAGCGAGTCGAGAGCCTTGTCCGACTTCGCAGAGACCGGCCCGATCGAGGCGATCACATCGGCGTAAAAGGGGGCAAGATCAAGAGCGGTGTCACGCGCCGTCAAACCGCGTCGCAAGGCGGCCGCCTCGTCTTGGAGTCGGGTGTACTGCCGCTTGGCTTCGGTTAAGTGAGCGACCGCGTCGCTCCGGTGATCCTGTCCGATCAACAGCAGGTCCTCTCCTCGGAGCCGCTCGGCGTCGGCGGTGAGCAGCCGGTCGCCGAGCCAAGCGAGGGCCTGCGGTGTGAGCGACGAGTCGTAGGCTTCGTCGCCCAGGAGGGTCGACTCCGATAAACGACGGGTCGTGATGGCGAGTCGAATCGCGTCGCTCATCGGCGCCAGTCCGGCATCGCCAGCCCAGCGCGACGCGAGAATCGTGACGAGGTGGGCGTCGCTCGGTAGGGGTCGCAGGGGGTCTCGCAGGGCCGTGATCAGCTCACTCCCCTTGGCGATCTGGCCGCTGGAGTCGTCGAGCACTCGGGCGATCGCGCGGTCGAAGAAGCGACGACGCCAGCGAGGTCGTTGGTTTTCTGGGACCGTCGCCATCGCTTTGGTGATGGCCGTGGGAAGCGAGTCGGGATGCGCCGACCAGAGCGCTGCGAACGCCGCGTCCTCGAGGTCGGCCGCAGCGGTGTCGGGCGCGACGCGGGACGGTTCAATCGGGTCGTCGGCGACTTGGGTCGCGAGGGCTTGGCGGCGTAGCTGTGACTGCAGGTCTTGCAACAGGGAGGCGGTCGCCCGCGTCTCGGCGCCGGCGGCGAGGAGTTGTTCGTGCCGGATCAGCAGGCGACGGAAGCAACACCAGAGGAGGGTCGCTTCGGATTCGGGGTGGGAGAGCGCCGAGGCGAGCGCCGAGGCTTCCTTCCACATCGCTCCGATTTCATCACGCGGTAGAGGCCGAGGTTGGTCCGGACTGGCGGCCGTCGCCGGCGTGGCGTAGGCGACCTCGATCTGCGCCGCTCGCTCGAGCCCTCTTTCGCCTTGGGGCAAGATCACCGGCGTCTGCTCGGCGCCCCATACCCGGGCGGCTTGTTGGGACACCTCTTGGCTGAGGTGGCTCGCGAGTTCAGCTCCGTCGATTCGGCCATCGTTGTTGGTGTCCGTGGCGGCGCCACCCAGGCCGCTGGCGAGGGCTTCGAGGAAGATTGTCCGGCGCCCGTCCACGGCGTTGTAAGCGATCTGACCCGAGTCGGATGCCGAGACGACAACCAGCCCGGGAATCGCGGCGATCTCGTTCTCTAGCTTCCGGAGTCCTTCGACGAAACGATTCTCAGACTCGCCATAGCGCCATTCGCCGGTCGTGGCCGTCGCCTCAAAAAAGACGATCTTGGATTGCGTCTCGGGCAACTTGCGGAGCTCTTCAAGGAGCGTCGCGACGTCGAGGCGGGCCGATTTGCCAGCCGCAGGCGTGCAGTCGGTTCGGAGGAGGAAAGGTCCCTCGGAGTCCGCGCCGCCGTGGAGGGAAACGACCAGGATCGCCGCCGTGCCGTTGAGTTCGGAGACCGCGTCCTTCCAGGAGAAGGCGTGCTCGGCAGCGAGGGGCGATTCGACAGGACGAGTCAGGGTCGATGAGGGTGTCTCGCTCAGTAATTGGCAGAGCCGCTGCAACGAGCCCCAGCCCGACGCATTGTGCCGAACCGTGAGGTTCGTCGCGTAGTCGGCGCCGACGGTGACCAACGCCACGCCTCGGGCGGGGCGCAAAAGGGCCGCCATCCAAACGACGGCAAGCAGCAGGACAGCGGCCCCCAGTCCCCCCAAGAGAGTCCGGATGCGACGCCGTCGGATCGCCCGTTCAATAGCGGCGCAGCGGCCTCCTGCCGCGCGATGCGGCGCCGTCGGAACCGGTTCGTTCTGTCGCGACATGCGAGGGCTTTCGGGGAGTGAGAGCACGCGGTTGGGCGCCGATGCGCCGCCAAAACCTAGCTTCCTCTCAGCGGTGTCGCGAAAAAGCGACACGCGGCCCCGCCCCGGCAATCGCTACCGTCGGTCCACGCCGCAGGGTCCGCCTGTTCGGCGCGGCTTTCGTAGCTTTCCTTTCCGGATGGGCCGTTCGGCGACAGCTGCCGCCAAGCGACTGCCGACACGAACAGGGAGTCCACCCCTGTAAACCCCAGTCACAAGCACCATGGCCGACAGCGAAGCCAGCGATTCGGACGACTTCGCCGTCGGCGCCAAGAGTCGGCCCGTCCGGGTTACGACGCCGCTATCGACGCCGCTGGCGGTCAAGTCGTTCAAGGGAACCGAGGGCCTTTCGGAGCCGTTTCGCTTCGAGCTCTCGCTCATGGCCGAGTCGGACAACGTCGACTTCGCCAAGCTGCTCGGCGGGTCAGTCACCGTTACCGTCGACTTGCCAGGTCAATCGACCCGCGTCTGGAACGGCATCGTCACATCGCTCAGCCAGACCGGACAGGACGACAATTTCACGTACTACGAAGCCGTGCTCGAACCGGCTTTGGTGCGGCTGAGAATGAGGAATGACTTCCGGATCTTTCAAGACAAGAAGATCGACGACATCGTCGATGCGATGCTGACCGATCTGAAGCCGGAGAAGTCGTATCTCCATGCGGACAGCAGGCAGCCGCACAATTTTCGGGTGCAGTACGGCGAGTCCGACCTCAACTTTGTCAGTCGCTTGATGGAAGAGGCCGGCCTCTTCTATTACTTCAAGCATGCCGAAGGGAGCCACACCCTGGTTCTCTGCGACGATTCGACAAAGCTCCCCGCGATTCCGGACATTTCGCCGCTCGAGTACCGGACGCTGGAAGGGGGAGTCTGCAACACCCCCGCGGTGAAAAGCTGGATCAAGACGCAACGGCTCACGACGTCGCACGTTGAGTGTCTCGACCCGCACTTCCAACTCCCGCGAGCGCCTTACGACGCCAATCGAGACGCGTCGGCGATGGCGAGCGACATTCCGGCCACGATTCAAGTTGGGAAAGTCACGCACGCCTTCCCGCCCGATAAGAAGGCGCTGCCGATCTTTCAGTTCCCGGGCGGCTACGCGGCTCGTTACGACAGTGTCGGGACGAAGGAGCAAGACCCCGATCCGGCAGAGTTTGAACAGAGCCCGATCAAGAATGTCGTCCCCGACGGAAAGTCGGAGGCTTCGCTTCAGAGCGATTTGCTGGCGATGGCGGCCCTCCGGATCGACGCCCAGAGCAACGCGCTCGCGCTGTCACCGGGTGGCGTCTTCACGCTGGGGGAGCACTTCAACGCCGATGCCGACTTCTTGGTCACCCGGGTGGCCCACCAAGCGTTGGTCGGCGGAGGCGCCTTCTCGCGTGAACAAGCCTCCCTCGACTACAGCAACGAGTTCAACTGTCAGCCGAGCGGCTTGCCCTACCGGTCGCCGAGGCGTTCCGGCAAGCCGGTTGTGAACGGCGTTCAATCCGCGATGGTCGTCGCCGACGTAACCGCGAATGAGGCGGACCCGACGAAGCTCAAGTCACAGCTCTACGACAAGTATGGCCGGGTCAAGGTTTGGTTCCCCTGGGACCGTCGTCCGGAGGCCCCGGCTGAGGGCGAGCCGCCGGCGGGATCGGTCGGACCAACCGGGCGGTCGTGCTGGGTGCGGGTGTCGCAGTTCTGGGCGGGCGCCGGCTGGGGCGCCTTCTTCTGGCCGCGGCACGGCCACGAGGTGCTCGTCGCCTTCGAGTACGGCGATCCCGACCGGCCGGTGATCGTCGGCAGCGTCTACAACGCGAAGAATCTTCCGCCAATGAAGATGCCTGTGCAGCAAGCCATCACGGGGGTCACCTCGTGCAGCATCCAAGGGAACCCCAAGAACGAGTTCAACGGCGTCACCTTCCACGACGACATCAACAACGAGCACCTTAGCCTCCATTCCGAAGCGCACCGCCTCGACATCAACGAGCAGAGCGAGCACAGCTACGTCTACGGCAGCTCGGTGAGCATGTGTGGCTCGCTGTTCGGCTCCCCAAAGTAGAGTCCCTCCCGTAGCGCAACGCGATCCAACTTTCCATGGCCGAAGACCCCGCCGACGCCGACCTGCCCAAGCTGGCGAACTTGTTCGCGCAGCAGGCGTCGGTCACAAAGAATTGGGCCAAGTCTTGGCTCGCGAAGCGCTACGAAGCGTCGATCGACGTGACGTTGGGGCACAGCGCGTCGATCGTCAGCGGGTTCCCGATGGGATCGACCAGCGAGGTCGTCACCGGCGGCTCCATGTCGCTGACGCTCGACCCGTCCGGGTGGATCGACAACGGGACGTTGCAGCAGGCGCAGGACCTCCTCGCCCCGATGGGGGATTGGTCGGGCCTATTCGGATCGGGTCGTTCGCTCCATTACGGCCCGGCGTTATCGATCCATCACGGCGCCGAGATCAACCGCCGCGCCTCGCAGACTTTCGACGCCGCCAATCCCCGGACCCATTTCGTCGGCGGCATCGTCACCGCGGCGACGGCGCTGACGATGCTTGGTTGGCGTAAGCATAAGGACGATCCTGTCGCGTGGGAGAACCTGGTCCGGACGCTCGGTCCCCGGGGCGTCAGCGGCATGCTGCTGAATCTGCTGATCGAGTTCGAGAAGGCGACCGGCGAGTGCGACGCGGGCGTTGAGAAGCAATCCGAAGCGAGCAGCCTCAACACACAGGTCGACGCGTTGGGCGCCGATTACGCGTCCCTCGTCCTCGGTGTCGCCTCGAAGGTAACCGAGCAAGGGACCGCGCTCGCCACGGCGGGCCAGACCGATCAAGCCGCCGAGCAGTCGGACGCGGGTTCAGAAGACACGTCGGTCGACGACGCGGAGAATGCCGGCGAGGCGGAGGGCGGCGACGACGACGCCGGCTCATCGGACGACGCCGGAGACCCGGACTCCGAACCTGACGCCAACACCGACGACTTAGAGTTCGGAACCGACTCGGCCGACGTCTACCAATGCTATGACGGGCTGGTGGCGACCGGCGCCCGACACATCTCACTCCGCGCGCGGGCGACCGATGAGTCGGACACGGACGCGTCGCTGATCCACCTCGACGCGCAGGGCGCCGAGGGCAGCGACAACGGCGTCGTCGCGATCAACTCGACCGGTCAGGCGACCGTTGTCTGCGGCCCGGCCGCGGTGCAGATCCGGCGATCGGGCGACACCGGCCAAGTCGATATCACCACCGGCGACCAAGGCGCGATCACGCTCACCACCGGCGGCGAATCGGGGAGCAAAGCGGTTATGAATCCCGACGGGATCACGCTGAGCGTCGGCGCGGAAGGGTCGGGTACGGTGATCACGATGACCAGCACCGGGATCAAGCTCTCGGTCGGCGCCGGTGGCGGGCCGTGCCTAGAACTGACGACCTCGGGCGTCACGATGAGTTGCGGATCGAACAGCGTGGCGGTCGACCAGTCGGGCCAAACCACGAAGGGGATGAACGTCTCGCATCAAGCCGACATGAACTTCGAGGCCAAGGGGACGATGGTCTCGGTCCAGGGATCGGGCCAAACGACGGTCAAGGGCGCCGTCACGATGATCAACTAACGCGATTCAATCGAAGTAAGGAGCGACAATCCAATGGGCGCGCCCGCTGCAAGACTGACCGACCTCCACGTCTGCCCGATGGTGACGCCCGGCGTGCCGCCGATCCCGCACGTCGGTGGTCCGATCACGGGCCCGGGGGCGCCAACGGTCTTGATCGCCATGATGCCGGCGTCGGTCGTCGGTGACATGGCGGTCTGCGTCGGCCCGCCCGACAGCGTGGCGATGGGGAGCACCACCGTGCTGGTTGGCGGTAAGCCCGCGGCCCGGATGGGCGACACAACCGCCCACGGCGGGAGCATTGTGCTTGGCGCCCCAACCGTCTTGATCGGATAGAGAGACGACGTCTCGGAACCCAACCCCTATGCTCACCGCAAGAATGCCCGCCGCCACGTCGAGTCAGGACCCCGGTCCCGACGCCAGCGATGTCTGCTGCGCGGCGCAGCACGCGGGGCCCTGGCCTACACCGCCCGACGCCAGCGAGTCGGCGCAGGCCTATTTCGCGCGGCTGGTCGATGACGACCGCCAAGAAGAAGCGATCCGGTTTGTCGCCGCTTGGTTGGGGCCACGCCGCGCCGTTTGGTGGGGTTCGCTTTGCGTGTGGCGTTCGCTCCGCTCCAACGACGACGCCGTCGTCGCGCACAACGCCGCCATCGACGCCGCGGTAGCTTGGGTAATCGCTCCCAACGAAGAGAATCGCCGCGCAGCGGGCGTCGCGGCCGAGGCCGCGGGATACGCAACCGCGGCGGGCGCCAGCGCGACGGCCGCCTTTTGGTCGGAAGGGAGCATCTCGCTGCCGGGTCAGCCGGAAGTGCCGCCGCCCGCGGGTGTCTCGGCAAAAGCGGCGGCGAACGCCGTGCTGATGGCCGCCGCTAACCCCTCGGCGCCGGTCCGCCACAGGACGCTGCGGCAGTCGCTGAGAATGGCGGCGGAAATCCTTGGCGGCGCCAACCTTTGGCCATACGCCCCGTTTAGAAAAACCTCGCCCCCTCAAGAGGCCTCCCAATGACCGCACCCAACGTGATTGCAACGGTGCTCGAATCGTTGAATGGCCTTCGACAAGAGTTGAAGGCGGCCCAGCACGGCCCGATGGACCCGCGTCTCCGCTCGGAACTGGCGCGCCTCACCGTAGCGAACGAGACCTGCGTCGCCAATCTGGCGTTGGGGCATCAGTCTGCCGCCGAGCAACTCGCGGCAAAGAAGACTCTCGCTGCTCAGATGGCGGCCGCCAACAAGGCGGCGATTCAGCAGAAGAAAGAGGCGGCGACCAGAAAAGCGGACAAGCCCGCCGCAGCGGCGCCCGAGCCGCCGGTGGACCCCCTCCTCGGCTCTCTTTTGGCTAAGGAGCTTCTTGCACGCCAATGCCAGGGCGAAGCCACTGCCTCAGTCAATCAGAACGTAGGGCTCTTGGACGATTGGAACTGGACGCCGTCCGAGGCGGCTCCTGTTGAAGCTTCCGTCTAATAGCGGAAACGCAGTTCCGAGCGAACCTGGGTTTCGGCCCAGCCATCGCTCGTGATCGGCGTCGAGTAGCTGACGCCAAAATCGGCCCGGTCGCAAAAGAACAGCCGCAGACCGGCGGCGCCGTGCAGGTACGATTCACCGCTTGCTTGGTTGAAGTTGGGCGTGGTCAGTGGGTCGGTATAGGCGCCGTCTTGAAACCGCCAGCCGTTCATCTCGATAACACCCAAGAGCGGCACGCAGGGGTGCGGACGGGCGAGCACCCGGTTGTAGGCGACGTTGTAACGGAAAATCGCCCCCTGATAGATCGAGTCGCCCCCCAACGGGATCCACTCGTTGAACTCGGCCTGGACATACGAATCATTCGACAGGTTCAAGCCGAAGATCAGCCCGGGCTCAAGGGACGTATGCCCCACGCCAAGGCCTTTGCCGGGGCTGCCTTGGGGGATGTGGGTCTGGAATTGGAACGCTACTTGGACAAGTTGCGTGTCGAACAACAGCGTCTTCGTGCCGACCGTCATGTCGCCAAAGCCGGCCTCGTGCAGGCCACCAAAGTCGAGCGACCGGTAGCTGTACTCGAACCACGCCCCGAAGGAGCCATGGGCGACCTCCGTGTAGTGCCGTAGCTCGTCATAGTCGACTGACCGAGGTTGCACGTTCGGCCCTTTGCCCGAGCCGTCGTTTCGGGCCCAGAAGTACTCGGCCCGGTCGGGCCGCTGAAGGTCCTCGGCGAAGTCCCAACGGAACCGCTGCTGGTTCTGCGGACGGACCGCAGCGGTGACGAACGCCGCGTCGGCGAGCGGCCGCCACTGCGGATCGTAGCACGGGTCGGGGCAGCAGAGCCCCCGGTACACCGCCCTCCCAAAGCGCCCCCAGCGTCCAGCCGAATCGCAATCGCCGCAGCAGGCGCCGGCTCCGCAGGTCTCTCCGCAAAACTCACAGAAGCCGACGCTCGTCACGCTGAGCGTCTCGTTCGGGAAAGGCGCCAGCGGCTCGACAGGTTCGGGCAGGAGTGGCTCGGTGACTTCGAGGGGGGGCGCCCCGATCGGCTGCATCTCGACGGGCAGCGGCAGCCGCATCGGTCGAGGGAGCGGCAACGGTTCGGAGCGTGCCGGCGCGTCGGCGGGCGTCGTCTGAATGAGGCTCGGTAGCCGCAGGGGCGTCGGCTGTGCGCCCGCCCTCTCACTGCTATTCCACGCAAGCATTGCTGTCGCGGCGGGCAGTGCCATCAACCAAAAGGTCGTGCGGCGGCGGGGCGGCTTCATGTCGCTCTCGTCGTCGTGACGGTTGTTTTGGTCGGGAGAGGGGGCTTCATTGGCCGAACTACAGAAGGGTGAACGACCAATTCTGTTTTTCTGATCGTCACGACCTGAGCCCTGACTGTGGTCTCTGCATGCCAGACCCAGCAATTCGGCCGCGAAACTTGCTCTGCCGCCCCTTACCGCGGTGGAAGGGGGCATGCGCCGTCGCTTTGGTGGCGTTGCTGGCGCCAGCAGGCCAGCAGGTGGCTAGGGCTGAGATTCCAGGTGGCCCGGTGATTGCCGCCGAAGAGCCGAGGGGGTTTTGCGCCAACGTGGCTTGGCTCGGGCGTCGGACCCATCTGTATTGCCGCACTTCCAACGTGGGTAGGTTTCTGGCGAACGCGGTGAAGCCGATCAGTAAGCTGACCGGCGGGATTATCCCGTCGCCCAACGACAATCACTTCGCCGCGGCGGTCGAGCTGCACGCGACCAAACCGGCCGGGATGGCGCCCGGGGCGACGCCCAAACCGCCGCCGCCACCGCCACCCGGTGTCGCCGCGGCGGCGCAGATCAAAGCGGAAAAGGCGCAAGCCAAGATCCGCCGCGAAGCGGTCGCCTTCTTGGCGGGCCTCGATTGTCGGTACTATCCCGAGGCCGAGGCGGCGCTGATTGCGTCACTCCGCGCCGACCGCGATCAGTGTGTCCGGCTCGAAGCGGCCCGCGCCTTGGCGACTGGCTGCTGCTGTTCGCCGGCCACGGTGAAGGCGTTGACGATCTGCGTCACCAGCTCGGACGAAGACGGCAATCCGGCCGAGCGGTGTTCGGCGGTCCGGCAAGCGGCCCTGATTGCGCTACAGAGGTGCGAGCAGTGCGGGGCGACCTCGGCCCCGACGACGCCCCCCGAGGCGCCGCTTGGTTCCGTAGGCGACGACAACGCTGCGGTGCAAGTCGGTTACAACTCGCCCGCTTCCGCTGACGACGTCGCAACAAGACAACTCACGCCACAAGTCGATTCGCCGCCGGAGTCGGTGGGTTTGCTTGACCTGTGGCGATCCGCTGACCGCTGACGCGGGTCACCAAACCAGGGCGATCACCACGATTCCCGCCGCGGCGGCGACCGTGGCGTAGCCGGCCGTCACCAGACGTTGCAGCCGCAGATCGGCGGCGATGGCGCTAGGGGTCCAGCGAGCCCGCGGCGACTCGTCGATCAACGTGTCGACCACGCCGCCGCCAAACGCCTGACTCCCGCCCTGGGGATCGCCGGTCGCCAACAAGTACGCGCCGACACAAGGCCATGGCTGATCGTCTTCGCCCTCGAGACCGCGCGATAGCACTTTGGTCAAGGAAGCTCCCCGCCGGCTGACCTCGCTCTGAAAGCGATGCAGCGCGGCGTTGTCGGCTTGCTCCTCGGCGTCGCCCTCCTCGAACTCGAAGAGCCGGCGGCAGAGGGTCGGGGTCATCGACTCGGTGACCCAGGCGATCGCATCTTGCAGAGCCGTCTCCGAATCGAGGCGATCAACGGGCAGCGTCGCGCCATAGCATCGCGACTTGCGATCCGCCGGCAGCGCATGAAGCAACCGACCCGCGCCATCGACGTGCTGCAAGTCGAAGCCAATCGCGGCGACGGGGCAGCGGACGCCTGCGTCGCCGAGGATCGCGAGGTCCTGTCGCAAGGCGTCGGCGATGGCGTCGTCGTGAGCGATGTCACCCAAGGCGTCGCAAGGGAAGACCGCGGCGACGGCGTCGATCGGCAAGGCCGATTCGCGGTCGCGAGCGATGAGTTGCAACAGATGACCCAGGCGCCCGGCGTCGCGCGCCATGTCGTCGTCAGAAAGCAGAGGACGTCCGGCAAGCGGGGACCCCGCGATGTCATCGAAGGGGGCGAAGGACTCGGCCCTATCCGAAGGCGATCCATGTTCCGCGGTTCGGCGGTCTTCGACTAACACGGAGGCGCCGCCAGATTCGCCGTTTGGGAGAACACGCAATGCCGCGGGGATTGTCGCTTCGACCGGTGCTGCCGTGCTGCGACGGCCTCGGCGGGCCGCCCGTCGTTGAATCAGTCGTTCGGTGCACGTTGACAGCAGGGAGGCCTCGTGGCAAACCAGGTAGACGGCGCGGTCGTCAGCAAGGACACGCAACGGCGCGTCGGACGTCGCCGGAGTCGGTCCGAACGTCGGCGTGATGCTCAGGGTGGCTAAGAGGTCGTTCTCGTAGCTAGCGGGTTGGCCAATCACGAGGACGAGCGGCTTGTCAGCCAGTCCGACGCCCCAACGAAGCATCGCCCCCGAGGCGTTGCGCCAAGCGGCGTCGAGATCAGGGAAGGGCGACCCAGCGGTTGGTTCGTTGAACGCCTTCCATGTCGCCAGCAAGACCACCGTGAGCAGGTAGGCGAGAACGAAAAGCAGCGGCAGCCAGAACTCGCGCAAGTACGGAGACGGCGCGTGAACGACCCGGTCGAGTCCCAACGCCAGATTGAGACGCCAGAGTCCAAACAGCACCGCCGCGATCAGGCCAAGGTGCAAGACCTTTCCCAGGGGGCCCGCCGCCTGCGGCTTCACCGAGGCTTTGAAGACCTGGAGGCTCGCTTTCTTCAGGAGAGCAATCATGGGCGGCTCAGCTCAGGACGCGCCGGCGGAAGGATGCCCTTCGCGGCCACGTGTGAATACTTATCCGAGGAAGCGTCGGACCACTGCGAAGGCGGCCAGCGGCAGAAGACAGGTTGTCGCCACGGTGGCGACGGTCACAAATCGCTGCGCCCGGACCGACCCCGGCAGTCGGCGAGCACGCTGCGGTCGCCGGGTCGAACGGCTCGACGCTCCGGGCGCCGCTTCGCCACGCGCCACCCGGCTCCGTGTCTTTTCAACCCACGCCAACAACGCCTGCGGCTCGTGACGGAGTTCTCCGCGAAAGCCGAGGGCGACGCACAAGAAGTACGCCGCCAAGGTCTCGTCGGTCGGCAGGGCGTCGGCGAGCTTCGCCTGGCGCCAGAATTCGCTCGCCCGGTCGTTTGCGCCGTACAGGTTCGACTCGAGTTTCTGCCGGTTCCATGCGTCCGACCAACGGGATTGGCAGGTGAACAGCTCATCGACCCAGCAGACAAAGGCGTACCGCGCTCCACGGCAAGGACCAGCGGCGTCGCCGGCGGGGACTCCTAGAGCGAAGTTCGTTAGCGCCGCTTGTTCGCGCTGCAGGTCACGCGTCTCTCCCCGCTCGATGGCCTCGCGCAAGCGGAGGGCGTAATCGATCCCCCGGTAGAGCGGGTCAGTGTTCGAGATGGGCATAGCTGGAAGGTCTGGTGACGCGGGTTGTGCGGGTTGCGCCCTCGCAACCGCGTTGGCGCCGGTCTCGGGGCGTCGCCTCTAAGACTAGGCCACACGGAGCGCGCCGGCGTTCGTGCACAGAACCACCAGGAATTTCCCATCACGTCGAGACGGCCATCCGGAGCAACCTACATTCGAACACGCCCTCGCTAGGGCGACCGCTGCGAAAGCTCGCAGCTCAAACTCCGTTTCACCGATTGCAATGGCCCCGACCAACTGCGACGTGCTGCTCGAGCCAATTCCAGGGGATTCCCCCGCGGGAGACGCTACGCACTTCGCAATGACCTTGGCTCCGGCTCTGCGTGAGCTGCGGCGCGAAGAGTCGGCCGACTCGTTCGACGACGCCACTCGGCCGGCCGTTCTGAAGAAGGCGGACTGGCCCGGAGTCGTGCGGCTCTGCGAGGAGTCGCTAACGAAGACCGCGAAGGACCTCCGGACGGGCTGCCATCTCGCCGAGGCTTGGACCCGCGTTGAAGGGCTGGCGGGGTTGGCGAGGGGCTTCGAACTGCTGGCCGAGCTCGCCGAGTCCTGCTGGGATCGCGTCACTCCGCTTGAGGGGGACGACGTCGCCGAGACCCGCGGCACGCCGCTAGCCAACCTGCTGGACGACCCCGACCGGGGCGTCTGCTTCCCCAACTTACTCCGCACGCTCCCATTGCTTGGCGAAGGGGACGTGGCGTTGAGCTACACCGAATGGACCAAGCTCCGCTCGGCCCGCTCCGATGATGACGCGGATTTTATCGATAAAGTCCGCGAGAACACCGCTACCGATCGCTTCCGCACCCAGCACGCCAACGCGTCGAACGCGCTGGCGTGTCTTGACCGGCTGCGGGCGGCGCTTGAGGAACGGATTGGCGAAGCGGCGCCGGCTCTGCTGACGTTGCGCAGTGCGATCGTCGATCTCGTCGGTCTGCTCGGCGCCGAACTCGATCGAATCGGCGTCGCGCCAGTTGTGGCCAATGAGATTGCTGGTGCTGCGATGTCGGAGGGCGTTGCGGAGCCGGGCGATCCGGCCCGAGACCGGCTCTACGCGTTGCTAGACAGCACCGCGAACCAGCTGCGGGCCATGGAGCCTCACAGCCCCGTGCCCTACTTGATCAAGCGGGCGGTCCGGCTCGGCCGCCTGCCGTTCCCGCGTCTGATGGAGCAAGTGATCCGTGAGCCGTCGGCGCTCTCGGAGATGAACCGTGAGTTTGGGATAGCCGAACCGGACGGAACCGCCGTGTTGGCCTAAGTGGCCATTGACTAAAGCCCCGTCCGTATCGGGCCCTTCTAACGAACCTACTACTGAGGAAGTCGAACGATGAGCGAAAGCCTTCAACACACGCTGGACCGGGTCCGTCGCCCGCGCGTGCAAATCACTTACGACGTCGAGACCAACGGCGCCCTCGAGCAGAAAGAGCTGCCGATGGTTGTCGGCGTGCTCTCGGACCTGGGCGGCGACCAGGAAGAGACGCCCCTGCCGCTCAAGGAGCGCAAGCTCGTTCCGATCGACCGCGACAACTTCAATGAAGTGCTGTCGAAGACGGAGCCCCGTCTGGTGATGAGCGTCCCGAACCGCCTGACGGACGAAGACACCAACCTGTCGGTCGAGCTGAAGTTCGAGGACATCACCGACTTCGAGCCCCAGAACGTCGCGAAGCAGGTCCCGGCCCTCAACAGCCTGTTGGAGGCCCGCCACAAGCTGCGTCAGCTCCTCAGCACGATGGAAGGCAACGACAAGTACGCCGACCTGCTGCACGAGGTGCTTACCAATCCCGAGTCCGCCAAGTCGCTCGCCGACGAGTTGGGCGGCGGCAAGTCCGAGTGACGCCCCGCCTTTCCTCCATCCGAACACCTTTCCATTCAAACGGAGACCGTCAAAATGGCGACCGCCGAAGCCACTAAAGAAACCACTGAGCTCGAAGAGCTCAGCGTGCTCGAGCAACTGCTGGAGAACTCCCGCGCGCTCGACGACACCGAACTGGAGCACCAGAAGGACTACCTTCAGGAGTTCCTCAGCCACATCGTCACCGACGACCAGGTGACCAGCAAGGACGCCGCCGCCGAGATCAACCACTGGATCGGCAAGATCGACGAGAAGATCTCGGCCCAGCTGAACGAGGTGATGCACGACCCGAAGTTCCAGAAGCTCGAGGGGAGCTGGCGCGGTCTGCACTACCTTGTTCACGAGTCAGAGACCGGAACGACCCTCAAGATCCGCGTCTTGAACGTCACCAAGCGCGAGCTGCTGAAGGACCTCGAGTCCGCGGTCGAGTTCGACCAGAGCGCGCTGTTCAAGAAGGTCTATGAGGAAGAGTACGGCCAACTTGGCGGCGAGCCTTACGGCCTGCTGGTTGGCGACTTCGAGTTCAGCCGTCACCCGGAGGACATCAACCTCCTGAAGATGATCTCGAACGTGGCGGCCGGCGCCCACGCGCCGTTCATTACGGCCGCTTCGCCGGCGCTTTTGAACTTGACCAGCTTCACCGAGCTGCCCAACCCGCGTGACTTGGCGAAGATCTTCGAGTCGGCGGCGCACACCTCGTGGCGTTCGTTCCGCGACTCGGAAGATTCGCGTTACGTTTCGCTCTGTCTGCCCCGCGTCTTGGGTCGCCTGCCTTACGGCAAGGACTTCAAGAGCGTCGAGGAGTTTGACTTTGAGGAGTTCGTCGACGGCCGTGACCACAGCAAGTACTTGTGGATGAACGCCGCCTGGGCGTACGCGGTCCGCGTTACCGACGCGTTCAGCAAGTACGGCTGGTTCGCCAAGGTCCGTGGTGTCGAGGGTGGCGGTAAGGTCGAGAACCTGCCGGTCCACACGTTCAATACCGACGACGGCGACGTCGCGATGAAGTGCCCGACCGAGATCGCGATCTCGGACCGGCGTGAATTCGAGCTGTCGACGCTCGGCTTCCTACCGCTGCTGCACGCGAAGAACACCGACTTTGCGGTGTTCATGGGCGCGCAGTCGGCTCAGAAGCAGAAGACGTACTTCGACGACTCCGCGACGGCTAACGCCGACCTGTCGACGAAGATCAACTTCCTGCTCTGCGTCTCGCGCTTCGCCCACTACCTGAAGGTGATGGCCCGCGACAAGGTCGGCTCGATGCTCGAGGCCAACCAGTGCGAGAAGTGGCTGAACGACTGGATCGCCAACTACATCTGCGACCCGTCGATGGCCGGCGACGAGACCAAGGCCAAGTGCCCGCTCTCGGACGCCACCGTCGAGGTCCGCGAAGTCGCCGGCAAGCCGGGCTGGTACGAGGCGGTCGCCTGGTTGCGTCCGCACTTCCAGCTCGAGACGCTCAGCGCTTCGATGCGATTGGTCGCCGAGGTTCCCAAGAAGGGCTAACCGCTTGGAAGAGAGCCCGTCGCGGCGGCTAATTCGCCGCGACGGGTGACTTCCCTTCATCTCTAACCACGGGGGAACGCGATGTCCGCGACCGTGAATCCTGGAAGCCGCTTGCCAATTACGACCGGACTGCCAGACAAGCTGAAGTCCGGGATTGAGAACATGTCGGGCATGAGCTTGGACAATGTGAGGGTTCATCGCAACAGCGATAAACCTGCGCAGCTCCAAGCCCACGCGTTCGCCCAGGGGAACGATATCCACATCGCCCCCGGGCAAGAGAAGCACCTGCCGCACGAGGCTTGGCACGTTGTTCAGCAGGCTCAAGGCCGTGTCAGTGCGACGATGCAAATGAAGGCGTACGTCCCTATCAACGACGACAACGGTCTCGAACGCGAGGCCGACATGATGGGGCGTCTGCTGACGATGCAGCTCATGGCGGAAGAAGAGCCGCTGCAGATGGTTGCAGAAGAAGAAGAAGAACTAGCGCAGGGTTAGCCAGCTGGCCCGATCGCATAAGAAACAACCTTTAATTAACTACGGAGACATAATATGGCCGGCAAAAGCCAACACGGATCGATCGACTACTTCCTGAAGATCGATGGAATCGAGGGAGAGTCGAAGGACTCCAAGCACGGCAAAGAGATCCAGATCCTCGGCTTTAACTGGGGTGAGTCGCAGCCCGTGAGCATCCCGTTCACGTCGGGCGGCGGCAGCGGCAAGGTCAACATGCAGGACCTGACCTTCACGATGTACGCCTGTAAGGCGTCGCCGAAGCTGTTCCTCTCGTGCGCCAAGGGCGAGCACATCAAGGAAGCGACCCTCGTGGCCCGTAAGGCGGGTGGCGAGCAAGAGGACTTCTACTCGATCAAGCTCGAGGAAGTCCTGGTCTCGTCCTACAACACGGGCGGCGGTTCGGGCACGTCGTTGCCGATGGACACCGTCACGCTGGCCTTCGCCAAGATCAGCTACGAGTACCGCCCCCAGAAAGACAAGGGCGCCCTCGACACGCCGGTCAAGGCCGGCTGGAACCTGGAAGAGAACAAGACCATCTGAACCGGGTCTTGAAGCCAATCGACGGGCCGCGGCCGCCTTGGCGCGGCCTCGGCCCGTCTCGTTTTATGAACAGCGCCCCCTATGAGCCCTCGCCCCCTCGCCGCCTCGCCGTCGCTGCTCGATCGATTGGTCGACGCCTGCCACGGCGTGGATCGTCCGCAACCGATGCGGGTCGAGCGGCTCGTCGACGATCTGGAGGCGTTGCTGAACACGTGCGCGGTCGCACCCGACGACGAACTTGCTCAGCACGCCGAACTCGCTACGTCGGTGTTGACTTACGGCGCCCCGGCGCCACAGTCGATGGCGATCTCGTCGTACGAAAAGCGATTGGCGACCGCCAAGCAGATTGAACACGTCATCCGGACCCACGAGCCGCGTCTCACCGACGTCCGCGTTCGGGTGCTGAACCCGCAGGCCCCGGGGTCGGACGGCTTGCTGCGGATCGACGCCAGTCTCGGCGGCGCCGGCCCGCTCTCACTGGCGTTGCGGGTGCGCACCTCAAGCGGACGAACCCAGGTCACCGCGGAGCGATCATGAGCAAGACGCTCTACCCCTACTACGAACGCGAACTGCACTTCCTCCGCCACGAAGCGGAGGAGTTCGCGCGTCAGTATCCCGCCGCGGCGGATCAACTGCTGTTGGATGGCGGTCGTAGTCGGGACCCGCACGTCGAGCGGATGATCGAGGCCTGCGCTTTGCTAGGCGCTCGCGTTGAGAAGAAGCTCGACGATGAGTTCCCCGAGATCACCGACGGCCTGCTGGCGACGCTGTATCCGCACTACCTGGCGCCGGTTCCTTCGATGGCAATCGCCCAGTTCAAGCCCGACCCGGCAAGCCCCGAGCCGGGCGGATCGGTGGTGCCCCGCGGTAGCGGCCTGAGGACGCCAACCGTCGACGGCGTGGCGTGTCGCTATCGCACGAGCTACGAGACGACGCTGTGGCCGATCACGGTGACCGACGCTCGGGTTGAACTGCCCCCCTTCGATTCCAAAACCACCGCGCCCCCGGCCACCGTAGCGCGGGTGCACCTGCGGCTGCGGGCGCACGCCGACATGATGCTCAGTGACCTGTCGCTCGACCGGTTGCGGCTGCACCTCCACGGCGACGACGCCCTGATGGCGTCGCTCTACCAGCACCTGCTGGAAAACGCCTTGCGCATCGACGTTGTTGACGCCGACGCGGCGCCCGGCCGGTTGCTCGCGACGTTGCCTGCAAATTCGATTCTCCCGGTTGGATTCGAGGAAGACGAAGGGATCCTGCCCTACCCGGCTACTTCCAACGTCGGCTACCGGCTGCTGACGGAGCTGTTCGCCTTCCCGCAGAAATTCGCGTTCGTCGATGTGACGGGACTCGCTGACGCCTTGCCCGAGGCGGGCCGTGAGATCGAGTTGGTGGTCTCACTGCGTGAGGCGGACGAACGACTCGCCAACGAGGTCGATCGCGAGACGTTCCGCTTGGGATGCACGCCGATCGTCAACCTCTTTGACAAGGTCTGCGAGCCGATCCGACTGACGCACACGCGCACCGAGTACCCGATCCTCGCCGACGCACAGAATCGAGAGTCGGCAGAGGTCTATTCGGTTGATCGCGTCGTCGGCGTCACGACGCAAAAGACGCGGGCGCTCACGCCGCTCTACGGTCTGAATCATGAAAACTCGTGGTCCAACGATGACGCGGCGCGGGCGTTCTGGCATACAAGGCGCCGGCCGTCAGACCGCTACGACGATCCCGGCAGCGATCTGTGGCTCCGCGTCGCCGATAACGACTTCGACCCGCATGCCCCCGCGGACGAGACGCTCACGGTCTACGCCACCTGCACCAACCGCGAGTTGCCGACGCGACTCGCCGGCGGGCCCGAGGGGCTCTTGCTTAAGAGCGACGCCGCCCTGCCGATCCGCTCGGTGCACTGCCTACGACAGCCAACGGCGCCGATGCGGCCACCGCTTGGGAAGGACGCCTACTGGCGATTGGTGTCACACCTCTCGCTCAACCACCTGTCGCTCTCGGATGAGCGCTTCGCGGCGGATGCTTTTCAAGAAATCTTGCGTCTCTATGACTTCGCCGACCGGAATGCCGATCGTCGCCGAGCGATTCTCAACAGCGAGATGATCGACGGCGTCGTGTCGCTTGCCTCGCGGCGGACGACTTGTCGGATCGGGGGCCCGCGCGACGGCGGCTTTTGCCGTGGCGTCGCGATGGAGCTCACCCTCGACGAGGCGGGTTTTCGCGGCGTCGGCGCCTACCTGTTTGGCGCGGTGGCGGAACGGTTCTTCGCCGAGTACGCGACGGTCAACTCCTTCACGCGATTGACCCTCACAACGAAGCAGTCCGGTGTCGTCAAGACCTGGCCGCCGCGTAGCGGGAGCGTGCAGCTGCTATGACCACCAAGCTCTCTAAACCGGCCACCCCTCACGCGGTCAAGGCGTCGGTCGCTGAGAAGCTCTTCACCGAGCCGGGGAAGTTCGACTTCTACCAGGCCGTGGGGCTGCTGGAGAAGATCGCCGACCAGCAATCGCCGGACAGCGGCGCCAAGGGGCGTGCGGTCCGCTTCAGGACGCCGGCCTCGACCGCCTTCTCGACCAGTGAGATTGAGTCGATCGAGCCCGCGGCGCCGGGCCGACCGGCCGAGATGGTCGTGGGGTTCATGGGGCTCACCGGCCCCAGTGGCGTACTTCCTCGCCACTACACTGAACAGCTCGTCCAGATGGAGCGTCGCCTCCGCGGCGCCGCCAGGCGGACGTTGCACGCGTGGTACGACCTCTTCAGCAACCGGTACATCGGACAACTCTTCCGAGCCAAGGCCGGCCGCCGGATCGACCGCGGCGTCGCCACGGGCGAGTCGTCCGACGCCGAGCCCGATCGCTTCACCACGGCGCTGCAAAGCCTTGGCGGGACGGGGATGCCCGCCCTCGGAGGCCGTCTGCTGGTGCGCGACGCTAGCGACGAGTGGCTGCTAGACCGCATCCCCGATGCGGCGTTGGCCCGCCACGCCGGCGTCCTTGCGAGGCGTCAACGGCCGGCGTCCCAGATCGCGGCGACGCTCTCGGACTACTTCCAGGCCCCCGTCCGGATCGAATCGTTCCGCGGCCAATGGCTGAAGCTGGAGCCCGCCGACCAGACCCGCCTCGGCGGCGCGGGGCAAGCGAATCAACTTGGCGTCGATGCTGTATTGGGCTCGCAGGTCTGGGATCGGCAGAGCCGAGTCCGCGTTGTCGTCGGGCCACTCGACCGCCATCGTTTCGAGCAGTTCCTCCCCGACCCAACGCCCGGCAAGCAGCGACGACGCTTCCAGCTGCTGTGTCAGCTGACGCGTCTGCTGCTCGGACCCGAGCTCGACTACGACGTGCAACTCATCTTGAAGCGCCCCGAGGTCCCCCGGCTACAAGCCACGACGA
This sequence comes from Botrimarina colliarenosi, assembly GCF_007859955.1. Classification (GTDB taxonomy): domain Bacteria; phylum Planctomycetota; class Planctomycetia; order Pirellulales; family Lacipirellulaceae; genus Botrimarina; species Botrimarina colliarenosi. The sequence goes on along the minus strand of NZ_SJPR01000002.1, from coordinate 350,420 downwards.
GCGGCCCCGCCCGCCTCGGTTGGGACGCTTGGCTCGGCAGCCGCGCGAGCGACCGCGACGGCGACGAACCGATTTTTGAGCCGATCGAAGCGACTACGCTCTCCTAACGAGAGATGGCGCCGGCTTTCCCTCGTGGCCGTGTCTCAACCCGTGCCTCCGGCGGGCAGGCGACGGGTCGAACGGCGACCGATCTCAAGGGCGCCGCGCGGGGTCCTGCGTTTTCTTCGATCCGCAAAGCGGATGAGATGCATTACGCCAACTCGCGGTCGTTTCATCGTCTTAGAAGCCGTTTCGAGTATTCGCTAGAATGCGGATTTGGTCCTTCGTTCACCTGTTAAGTCGAGGCATGCTTGATCAAGTATCTTGAGTCGCCGAAATCGCTTCGGCGCGAACAGCTTGAAGGCTTCCTCGTTGGCTGGCCCACGCCTCCCACGCCCGAGACGCTCCTCGCGCTGCTTCACGGAAGCTCTAACGTGGTCGTCGCGGTCGATTCTGAGTCCGACCGCGCCATCGGTTTCGTGACAGCGACGAGTGACGGAGTCATCTCGGCTTGCATCCCGTTACTGGAGGTGCTGCCTTCTTACCAAGGGTGAGGCATCGGCACACAGCTGATGATGCAGATTCTTCAGCAACTAGAGGGACTCTATATGATTTATCTTCAGTGCGATCCCGAGGTGCAACCCTTTTACGAACGGCTCGGTATGAATCGATCGATCGGCATGAGGATTCGGCGCTATTAGAGCAGGCTGGTGGGAGCGGACTAATGGTCTCTCCTACTCTCTTATGGCGTGCATTCGTTGCCCGCCCCCTTACGCAATCCAGCAGTGCTCTACGGCGCTGACTTAGTAACTATCCCAGAACTGGTCTTGGCGGGGTAGAGCGAAGTTCGTAGAGGTTCTCGCAACCCGAACCATGGAGGTGCGAGATGGCCGTAGCGGCGTCGCTGGAGACGATCTGGGAAGTGGACGATACGTTGTGGGCGATTGTCGAGCCGATCTTGATTGAAGCGTATCCTGCCAAGCTTACCGGTCGGCCGCGGGTCGATTTCCGGCAGGTCTTCAACGCGGTCGTGTTCCGCATGCGGAGCGGCTGCCAATGGAACCGCATGCCGCCGGAGCTGGGGAGCGATTCGAGCAACCACCGCTGGTTCCAGCGGTGGCGAGAAGACGGCGTTTGGGAGAAGGTGTGGGCGACACTGGTGGAGCGTTGCGACGAGCTGGGGGGCGTCGAGTGGGACTGGCAGGCGGCCGACGCGATGCTGGGCAAAGCCCGCTTTGGGGGGGCGATGTCGGTCCGAACCCGACGGATCGGGCGAAGAACGGCACGAAGAAGAGCCTGCTCGTTGACGGCCAAGGGGGCCCGCTCGCCGCGATGACCTCGCCGGCCAACTGGCACGACTCGAAGTGTCTGGAGGACCTGCTCCACATGGTGGTCGTCGAGCGTCCCGATTCGACCGAGCGGCTCTGCCTCGACAAAGGCTACGACACGCCGGCCGCTCGCCGAGTCGCGGAGGAGTTCGGATACGAACCTCGCATCGAACCGATCCAGCGGCCAGGCAACCCCAAGCCACGAAGGCGCAAGAACCGACGCTGGGTCGTCGAGCGAACCTTCGCCTGGCTCAGCAAGTGCCGCGGCCTCTTGGTCCGCAACGAGAAGCACGCCGAGAACTACCTCGCCCTCTTCCAACTCGGCTGCCTCCTGCTCTGGTACCGAAGGTTACGACAACTGACCGGATAAGGCACTTCTGGGATAGTTACTTAGACCCTATCCACATTGGACACACGGCCTCCACCGGGGCAGAGGCTTCTCTCCTGAGATGGTCGAAGGATTCGCGTGTGCCCTGTGTTGCGGTCGTCGTTGAACTGAGAGTCCACACGTTCGCGGCGGCTTGTTCAGACCGTCGCTAACGCGTTCGCGGTGACCGGCGTGTCGGCTGTACTGGCGGCCTGGCGGACAGCGAACAGCGACATCCGCAGCGTGGTGGTCTTGCCCTCGTAGCGAACGACGACTTCGTTGCGGTCGCCAAGCGAGTCGACCAGCATATGCTCGCCTAGCCTCGCCGCTAGCGAGAGTGTCCGCTCTACTTCGCGCCATTCTGTCGGCGACGAGTCGGTGGCCAGCTCGTAGTAAGCCATGCCGCGACGCAGCGGGAGCGCGCGGGGCGGGTGGATGACCTTGCGGGGGGCGAGGCCGGTCTCTCCCAGCAGGAAGAGGTCTTCGGCGCGCAGGGCGCTGCCGAACTTGACGTGATTGCCGCTCGCTAGCAGGTGCTCGGTCTCGTCCTCGCTGAGAGAGGTCTGCACGCCGACATACAGTCGCTGGCCGGCTTCGATCCATGACGGATCGAGCTCCACCCGTAGCAGCGATTTTTCCGGCACGAACGGGCGTTCCTGGTAGCTGGGCTCGATGACCGCCGAAAGCAGCGACTCGATCTCCCGCCGCGCCGCGAGGAAGCAGCCTGCCAGGTCGTCGTGATCGTAGGCGGGCAGCGCCCGATACTTCATCTCACGGGTGAACGCCGAAAGGCGACCGGTGATCCGCGCCAACTCCCGGTACACCACCAGCGGCGCCACGCCCTGGGCGGCCGCGTCGATCGAAAGGACGGCGATCCCTTCGTTGAGCGTGCGGAGTTGCTCGAGAAGCAGCCGCTCTCCCTGACCGGCGCTGTCGAAGTCGAGGCCACGCGAGGCCGCTTGGTTGGCGAGCACGGTGGCCTTCTTCTCGAGTCGCTCGAGCAGTCGCAAGACGACGCCGACCTGGAGCGGCGCCCAAGCGTCGCAAGCCAGCAGCGGGGGAATGTACTCCGCGTCGATCTCGGGGCAGCCGCTGGCGGAGTCCGAACGACGCACCTGCAGCAACGGAAGGGTCTGGTATCCCGCCGCCTCTTGATCGGAGGTCAGCAGGCGGGCGTTCGGGCGAAGGACCTGGATCGACTGGGGGTTGTTCCCCGTGTTGTGGTCGGCTGACTCACGGATCTCAACCAGGTGGCGTGCCGCGACGTCGGTGGGCGTGTCGGTCACGCTGGGGCGGACCGGATTCTCGAGCGGCAGCGCTAACTCGACCCGCACCGTGGCGTCCCGACGCAGGCCTTCTCGGAGATCGAGCACCGGCAACACGCCGTCTTCCGGGAATGCGAGCGACGACCCATCGGGCAAGCGCGCTTCGAGTGACCGGATCACCAAGCGATGATTGGCGAGGGCGTCGGCGTCGATCTCGATCGAGCGGACGCCCCAGTTGTAGTGATGGTCCCAGCGGGCGCCGAGCGCGCGGGCCCGGTCCTGCCACCGGTCGGCGGCCTGGAAATGCTGGGGGGTAAGAAACATCCCCTCGTGCCAGTGAATGGGAAGGTCGCTCATATCGCGTCAACGCCGAAAGACGGGGAAGGGTCCAGGCTCTGTTATCGATGCCGGCTAGCCAAATGGGCGAATCTAAGTTGAGACAGCCGATTGTCCGGCCTGTAGTGATCGGGCCGACTTTTCAAGCCACGAGGCGCAACAGGACGGCGTCTTTCTGCGACCGCTTCACCTCGTACATCAAGGTGTCGGCCGCGCGCAGCAGCTCGTCGACCGAGTCGGGGGTCGACGCATAGACGGCGACTCCGATGCTGAACGTGACGGGCCAGTCATCCTGTTGCATCCTCTCGGAGAGGGCCTGGCGGAGTCGTTCGACAACGACGCTGGCTTCCGCTTCGGACGTCTCGGGAAGCAGGATAGCGAACTCGTCACCCCCCATCCGGGCAGGCGTGTCGATGTCGCGGACACACTTACTGATCTGCTGGGCGATCGCCTTCAGGAGCCGGTCTCCTTCGAGATGGCCGAGTGTGTCGTTGACGGTCTTGAAGTTGTCGCAATCGATGAAAGCCACCGAAACGGCGCGGCCGGTACGATCGGAACGCGAGACTTCTTCCTCGGCTCGATCACGGAACGCCTTGGCGTTGAGAAGGCCCGTCAGCCCATCGGTCCGCGCCATCCGGCGTTCCGTCTCGAACGCCTGCTTAAGCCGATGCAGGGTTCCGATGACAATCGCGAAACACATAACGTGACTGATGGCGGTATAGACTTCGGCGCCGGTTAGCTTTTCCTCGCCAAGCCCGAGCAGGTCGTCCGCCAGCCAGCCGGTGCAGCACATGGTCGCCAGGGCCGCGCCGACGCCGAGGTGGGACACCCAGCCGACAAGCATGACCGGCGGCAGGTAGCACATCAGTAGCGGGAACTCATCGCCGGTCGCGTAATCGGCCCAGGCAATGAGGGTAGAGAGGGCCATCGCCACGGCGATCGACAGCCGGGGGGTCTTTTGCAGACGCTCCCCGAGTGACCGGAGGGCATTGGGTCGAAAAGTGGTCGGGGTTGCGGTCATGCCGGTTGTCCTGCTTGGGAGCCCCTGCCGCGTGGCGCGCAGGGGGGGCGGCGCAAGCGTAGCACTCCCCAGCGACGCGGCTGGATCGATCCGCAAATGCCGACGAGTCCTCCGCGCCGCGGGGCTCGATCCCGGCGTAGTGACCGTGACCTGACGGACAGCCTCCATTGTCAGACGGCTAAGCGCGCCGCCGCCGGTTCATCGGCCTCGGGGGCCGACCCGTCGGTGGCTGCCTGCTCCTGGCCGAAGAGGGTCTCGCGGCCAAAGATGGCGGCCTTGGCGTCGAGCATGAGCGTGAAGAGCGTCGGAGCCAAAACAAGCGTGAACGCCGTCGAGACCAAGAGCCCCCCCAACACCACACTGCCGAGCCCGCGGTAGAGCTCGCTGCCGGCGCCCGGAAAAAGCACCAGAGGCGCCAAGCCAAGCAGCGTTGTTGTTGTCGTCATGAAGATCGGTCGTACGCGGGTCCGCACGCTCTCGAGGACGGCTTCGCGCGGAGCATAACCCTCGTCGCGGATCAGGTTCAGCGATTGGTGGACGATGAGAATCGGATTATTCACCACGGTGCCGATCAGCACGACAAAGCCGAGCATCGTCAGCACATCGAGCGGCTGGATGACAAACTGGTTCAACAGCCAGAGGCCGAGGACACCACCGACCGCACCCAACGGCACCGTAAGGATGATCACCAGCGGATAGAGCCACGACTCGAAGAGGGCCGCCATGAGCAGGTACGTAATCAGGAGGGCCAGCATCACGTTGAAGCGGAGCGAGTCCCAGGTCTCACGCAGCTTGTCGGCGGTTCCCGCCAGACCGATGGCGTAAGGCCCTTCAAGCAGTCCCGTCGCCGTCATCGCGGGCACGACGTTCTGCTGGATGATCGCCATCGCGTCCTCGAGCGCCACTTCGGGCGGTGGCGAGACTTCAATGGTGATCGCCCGCACCCGTTCACGGTGGTTGATCTGCTCGGGCCCGCTCGCGAGGGTGATGTCGGCCAGTGCGGTAAGCGGCACTAACTGTCCCAGCGGTGTGGCGACGGGAGCCGCGCCGATCTTCTGGGTGCGGTCGGCGAAGCGGTTCTCGCCGATCACGGTGAGGTCGATCTTCTTGCCCTCCAGAAAATAGTCACCGACGTAGGCGCCATCGACGAGCGCATCGACGGCAAAACCGATGTCGGTGGCGTTCATCTGGGTCTCGGCCGCTTGCAGCAGCTTGGGCCGGACGTGAACCTCCGGGCTCGAGAGGTCAAGGCTTGGCGCCGGGCGGGCCTGGGCGCCCGGGATGCTCTGGGCGACGGCGCCCATGGCGACCCGTCCAAGCTCTACCAGGCGTTCGATATCGGGACCGGTGATCTCGATATCAACGGTACGACCCGCCGTCAGGCCATCCTCGAAGAGGCTCGATTGCTTAGCGACCGCAAAGGCGCCGGGAAGCTTCGCTCCGACTCGCGAAACGATCGGCACGAGCTCGCCAGAACGGAGCGGGTCTTTCGCGCGGACGCCCATAAAGACGCTCCGGCCTCGGACGACGAAGAAGAAATCCTCGATCGCCGGTCCGTCCATCGCTGCGAGGTCGGTCGACGCGTCGACGTCCCAGTACGGCTTGAGCTCGTTCTCGACGGTCTGGCCGAGCGACATCAGCTGGTCGATGTTGTAGCCGGGCGGCGGCAGGACGATGCCGAAGACCAAATTCCGGTTGCCGGTAGGGAGGTACTCGACGCGCGGCCACAGCAGATAGCATCCGCCCGCCGCGACGCCTACCAGCACGGCTACAGTCGCTAAGCGACGGATGACGCCGCGCTGGATCCAGGCGTTGAGGCCAACAATTCCGTTGGTGAAGGTGGCGCCTGCGCGGTTGACGCCCGCGAGGCTCGATTCTTTGGGGGCGTCGCCCTCGTGCGGGTCCTGCTTGAGCAGCCTCGCGGACGCGGTGGGGATAACGATGACCGAAACCAACAACGAGAGACCCACCGCGGCGCTGATCGCCAACGCGATATCACGGAACAGCTGGCCCGCCTGCTCCTCGACGAAGACCACGGGGAGGAAGACCGCGATGGTCGTCAGTGTCGATGAAACGACGGCGCCCCAAACCTCTTGAGCGCCCCGTGTCGACGCGACGAGGGGCGACTCGCCGAGCGCTCGGCGTCGATAGATGTTTTCGAGAACGACGACGGCGTTGTCGACGAGCATGCCGACCGCAAACGCGAGGCCGGCGAGACTGATCACGTTGAGCGACCGGCCCAGGATCCCGAGCACGAGGAAGGTCCCAATGATGCTCGTTGGGATGGCCAGGCCGACAACCAGGGCGCCGCGTGCGAACCAGAATCCCGAGAAGAGAATCAGCGCCAGACTCAGCGCGAACCACCAAGGCGACAGGTAGGCCGCCGCGATCGCTGTCACGAGGATCGCCGGCCCGAGCACCAAGGTGCGGTAGCCAAAGTGCAGAAAGCCCATCAACACCAGCATCGTCAGGGCGCCGCCGATGAAGATGTTGTTCTGGACGAGCGTCACCGACGAGTTGATGTAATCGGTCTCGTCGTAGACTTGGGTTAGTAGCAAGCCACGCGGGGCGAGAATCTGCTCGTTGATCTGGTCGGTTTGCTCCTTCAGCCCTTCCATGACGTCGAGAACATTGGCGCCGGTCTCCCGGATGCAGTTCACGGCAATACAGGACTCGCCGAACCGACGGACCAATCCGGCCGGCTTCTTGTATCCAAGGCGCACCTTGGCGACGTCTCGCACGTAGACCGGCGCGCCATCGCGGACCGCCAGCAGTTGGTTCTCGACCTGGTCGGGCGAGCGGAACTCATTGAGCGTGCGGACGACCCAGCGCCGCTTGGCCTCGGAAAAATCGCCAGCCGACGTGTCTTTGTTTTGGCCCCGAAGGACGTCCCGCACCTGGGTCAGCGTCAGCTGACGCGCCGCGAGCTTTTCAGGGTCAACCAGCACCTGCAGCTCGTCCTCAAGGCCACCCAGGACGTTGGACTGCGAAACGCCCGAGACACGCTCGTAGCGGGCCTCGATCTCGTCCTCGGCGAATCGCATCATCTTGGGAATCTCGCCATCGCGGGCGGGCTTCAGCACAGCCGCTTCGGGGTGCGCCTGGGCGAGTCGACGGATCCGCAGGAGTCGCAGGCCGACGTTCTCGGTCGCCGCGATACGCTGCACTTCTTCGCGGAGCGCCGGGTGTTGCGCAGCGAACTCGTCGAGCACCGCCGTCGAGGGGGGCGCCGGGCCGAGGATGAACCAAGCGATCGGGCGGCTGGACGAGTTGGCCGTCACGATGACAGGCTGGTCGGCGTCCGCCGGGTACTCGCGGACCTGCTGGAGGCGGCTGTTGACCTTGAGCAACGCCTGGTCCATGTCCTCGCCGACATTGAACTCGATTGTGATCGTGCTTTGCGAGTCGGCGCTCTCGCTCGTGAGTTTCCGCGCCCCCTCCACGCCTTTGAGTTGCTCTTCTTGCTCGACCGTGATCTCGCGCTCCACTTCTTGCGGGCTCGCGCCGGGCCAAGCCGTTGTGATCGTTATCGTGGGGGTTTGCACCTCGGGCGTGAGCTGCATCGGCATCCGCAGAAGCGCCACGGCGCCGAACAGCGACACGAGGAGGACGCCAACGGCCACCTTGACCGGGTTGCGGATGAACGAGTCGACGAGATTCATCGCCAGCTTCGGCTTGAGTTAAAGAAGAAATAGAGAATCAGTTCGGCGATCGCAGTGCGATCACCCCGCACTTGGCTCGGCCACTCGCCCGACGCGGACCGGCTGGCCAGGGCGTAGACGCTCGTTGCCCTCAACGACCACGATTTGACCCGGCTTGAGGTCGCCCTTCAGTTGGATGAGCGTGCCCACTGCGACGCCGAGTTCGACGGGCACCGGTCGGACCGTCCCCTGTGACCCGGCTGCGGCGGCGCCATCGACGACGAAAACAACGGGGCGATTGCCGCCGAGCACGACGGCGTCCTTAGGGGCGAGGGTCGCCCGCTGTTCGGCGCCGACCGGCAGCGACACCCGGGCGTACATCCCTGGCTTGAGGAGAGGTCCGGCCGCGGAGATCTCGTTGTTGACGACAATCTTGACCGGGAAGGTCCGCGAGCGGGCGTCCCCCTGCGGGATGATTTCAGAGACCCGGCCTTCGAAGAGTCGATCGCGTACCGAAGGAATCTCCACCGTCACTTCGGTCCCCGGCGTGATGAACGGGATGCTCTGCTCGACGACCTGCGCGACGATATAGACCTGGTCGACCGCCACGACGTCGGCTACGGCGTCGCCACGGTTGACCCACTGGCCTTCCTCAGTGTGCTCGGCGACGACGTAGCCGGCGAAGCGCGAGATGATGGTGTGTTTGGCGATCTGATCGCTGAGCCGCTCGACGACGGCCTCTTGGATGGCGACCTCCGCCTGCGCCTGGGCGATCAGCTCGATACGCGGCCCGTCGATCGCCAGCTGGTGCGCTGCCTCGGCCTCGAGAAAGGCCTGCTCTGCTTCGGCCGCGGTGGCGATCATCTCCTCGCGCTCGTCGTCACTGATGACGCCTTGATCGCGATAGACGCGTTCGGTGCGGTCGCGTCGGGCGCGGGCGAACTCGCGGCGGGCGTCGGTCGCCGCCATTCGGGCTCGCGACTGGGCGACCTCGGCAGGCAGCGACCCATTCTTCAACAGCGCCAGGCGTTGGCGGCGGAGCTCTAGCTCACCCTTCGCGGCAAGCAGCTCAAGCGTGATCGTGTCGGTGAGTAGCTGGGCGAGCGTCTGACCCGCCTCGACGCGGTCGCCCTCGTTGACCGGAAATTGGACCACCCGCCCATCCACGGCGCTGCCGATGGTCGCCCGCCGGAGGGGCTCAACCGTACCAACAAATTGCTGTGAAGCGGCGACCGTCTGCTCGGTCACCTCGGCGACGATCACGGCTGGCGGCGGCGCCCCGGGGGGCTGGGCCACCGAGAGCGAAGTCAGCAAGGCGACCGAGGAGATCGTAAAGAGACTCCGTCGCAACGATTGGAGGGGGGCTTGAACAAGCTTCATGGTGAACCGACCAGGGTGGGAACCGTAAGGTTCTCTTGGATATGGGCGAGCATCTCGTGGAGTTGCTCCCGCTGTTGGACCGTGAGGCCTTCAACGGCGCGCTCGCGAATCGCCCGACCACAATCCGCAATCTTCCGCCACTGCTCGATCGCGGCCGGGAGGGGGTGAATGAGCTTCTTGCGCCGGTCATCGTCACAGGGACGCCGCTCCACCAGACCGGCCGACTCCATGCGATCGATCACTCCCACCAAATTGGGGGGCTCGATCAGCAGGTTATCGGCAAGGTCCCGCTGCGACTGAGGTCCCCGGGCGGCGAGACAGCCGAGCACCTGGGCCTGACGGAACGTGATCCCGTGGGGCGCCAACGCTTGTTGAAACGCCCGCATGTAGGCCTGATGGGCGTTGACGAGCCAGTAGCCGACGCTCGCCTCGAAGTCGTAGTGCAGCACGCGGTACGCTCCCCGCTCGTGGGATAATTGCCAGCAACATAGTTATTGTAGTAACTATCTACCAACAACGGCTACGCGGATTCTTTTCACTCCAAGGATGTCGCAAGCCGCCCCCAGGCCAGGATCGTGAGGTCGCCGACGTGCCCCGCCACGACGCGGTAGTTGGCAAACGCCTTCCGACACAGCCTTCGAGAAAGAAGGCGTGACGACTGGGCCACGGCGCGGTCGGCGGGCTGTCCAGGGTCGCGAGTACGGGCGGGACCGCCCTCCCCCTACCGCTGCACGCGGGCCGAGCCGCCCGAAGCGAGGGCTTCCACCTCAGCGAGCGACGCCTGCGAGACGTCGCCGGCGAAGGTCGTCAGCAGCGCGCCGTGCGCCCAGCCGAGCCGCAGCGCTTGCTCGGGGTCGAGACCGTTGAGCAGCCCATAGATGAGCCCCGACGCGAAGCCGTCTCCGCCGCCGATGCGACAGAGCACGTCGAGTTCCATGGTCGGGCTCACATAGCGCTCTCCCTCAATCCAGAGCACGGCGCCCCAGTTGTGGCGGTTGGTTGTCTTGACCTCCCGCAGGGTCGTCGCGACCGCTTTCACGTTGGGGTAGGCCGACTTGACCTGTTCGATCATGCCGAAGAACGCGTGGGGGTCGAGCGTCGATTTATGCTCGACGTCTTGGCCCTCGAGGCCCAAGCCCTTTTGCAGGTCTTCTTCGTTGCCGATCAGCACGTCGACGTTCGCGGCGATCTTCCGCATCATCTCTAGGCCTTTCGCTTCGCCCCCTTCGAGCGTCTTCCAGAGCTTGGCCCGGTAGTTGAGGTCGAACGACGTGATCGTGCCAGACGCCTTGGCGGCCTGCATCCCTTCGACGATCAAGTCGGCCGTTTGCGAGCCGATCGCCGCGAAGATGCCACCCGAGTGGAACCACTTGCAACCGGCGCCGAAGATCGACGCCCAATCGAAGTCGCCCGGCTTGAGCAGCGCGCCGGCCTCGTTCGAGCGGTTGTAGAAGACGACCGGCGCCCGGACGCCACAGCCGCGGTCGCTGTAGACGGTCGCCATATTGGGCCCGCGGACGCCGTCGTGTTCGAAGTTTTTGTAGAACGACTTGACGCCCCGTTCGCGGACTTGTCGTTCGATCAATTCACCGACCGGGTTGTCGACCATCGCCGCGGCGATGCCGGTCCGCTGGCCGAAGCAGCTCGCCAGGTTGGCGGCGCAGTTGTACTCGCCGCCCGAGACGTGGATGTCGAACGACCGCGCGGCGCGAAACGGCGTTTGCCCCGGGTCCAAGCGGTGGACCAACGCCCCCAGAGCGAGGAAATCGAGGTCACAGGCGTCGGTGCGGATCGGCAACATAGAGGTTCTGAGCCAGCTGCTGAGTTGAGGAAATTACGGGAGTGACCCGCCGACTCCGCCCTCGCTAGTAGCGATGATCACAACGGCGACGAGGAGTACGGCCGGGGTAACGGTCAAGCTGCTGCCTAACCGAATGGCGTTAGATGCCCGTGATAAGCCAAGACGGCCCCCCCGTCGAGATGGCGGCCCCCATTCGAGGGTCCGATTGCGGGTTTGGTCGCCAAATTGCGGAACTCGCCCCCGAGAGACCAGCCGGATGAGTCGGGATCTCCCGCACCAATCAAGGGCGCCGGCGACCCGCGATCAATCCGGCGGCGAGGCAGGCCAGCAGCAGCCCGCCGGGTTCCGGAACCGCCAAGCTTGCCGGGCTCAGGGCGAGCTGCGTCCGGACGTCCCCGTAGGCGTTATGCCAGAGGGCGAGGTCGGCTTCATCCGCGTCGCCGTCGAAGTCGGCGTCTCCCAGCAGTCCGGGGCCCTGGTTGTCTCGCCAGACGGTGTAGTCCGCCGCATCGACGACGCCATCAAGATTAAAGTCGCCGGCTGAAGTTAGCGCGAGTTGCGTCACCAGCACCTCGGCGTCCGCCAATTCGACAACTCCATTGCCGTCCAGATCGAGCAGCCAATCCGATCCGCCAAGGCCATCGCCGATCGCCAGCAGGTCGGCGGTGGTGGTGGCGTCGTCTTCGTTGACGTCGCCGCGGCGCAGCAGCATCTGCTCGAGCCGGTCGGGCACCCGTGTGTCGGTGGCGCCCGACAGAACGAAGGAAGGAAGCATCAGCAGGTCGACGTTGTCGACCAGGCCGTCGCCGTTGATGTCGGCGGCCGCATTGAACGAGGTGTTCTGCGAATAAAGCAGCTGTTCAAAACCAACCGGACCGGTCAGGTCAGCCGCGTTGATCGTGCCGTCAAAATTGAGGTCGCCGAAACCCCGGCCAATGGTCGTGTCGGTGAACAGGCCAACCTCGCGCTGGATGTTGAGCGTCCCCGTCTCTTCGATGGTGACGATTGTGACCGTGTGGTTACCGTTGGTGACTCCCGTGACGCCGTAGACAAACTCGTCACGGTCGTAGTAGCCGGTTTGGTTTTGGTTGGCGTCCACCATCGCCAGAATATCTTCGTCGGAGGTCGTCGCCGGCAGATCGAGGTAGACGTGCACCTTGTCGGCCGTCTGATCGACCGAGCGGATGACGAGGTCGCGGTCGTTGGGGCTGGCGCCGTAGGGGGCGAAGCTCTCGACGGTTGAGTCGGGGGGGAGCAAGTCGACATAGATCGTTTTGCGGAAGTCGGTGTAGACGGCCGGCCCGCCATCGCCGCCGGTGGCGGCGTCGCGGTGCCGGAAGGCGCGGGCGGTCACGTAGTGACGTCCTTCGCTCAGTTGGGTCGCGTCGATCGTTTGTTCGTAGACGCCGGCGCCGGCGCCAACGTTCTGCGATCCATCCCAGACGTACCCAGGCGTGCGGGTGGTTGCGAACTCCTCGAAGCCGTACGCAACGCTCCCGGGCGTCACGTTGTCGACCGAACCATTGCCGTTGAGATCGATGCCGCCGTCGATCATCAAGATCGCGGTGTCGCCGTCGGCGTGGAAATCACGCACCATGCCGACGCCCGTTGGGTTCTTGAGCGACACCGGCATGGTGTCGAGACGCACGTTGAACGTCGGTGTGTTGACGACCTCGATGTCGGTGGTGCGGACCGATCCGTAATTCGCGCTGGTGGGAGTGGTCCCTTCAAGGACGCCAGAACCGCCGACGCTGAGCGACCCTTGCGGGCCGGCGACACCGTAGACAACATAGCCGCGGCCGTGGCCTTGGTTGCCGGGGATGCTGATATCGATCTGTCCGCTGCCGTTGACCAGCACCGTGTCGGGAATCGTCCCGCCCGGGTCGACGACAGCGCTGGCGGCGTTGCCGGTGAGTTCGACGAGCACCGTGCCCGGGGCGAAGCTGGTTTGCACGCCGTTCCGCGTCAGGGTGGCGCTGTCGTTGCGGCTGTTGAGGCCGACGATGGCGGAGTTCAGGCGTTCGTAGACGTAAACGTTCGAGAACCCACTCGGGTTGAAGGCGTCGTCGAGCCAGCGTTCTTGGAAGTCGCCACGGCCGTGCGTGCTGCGGATGTCGACGAGCTTGGTGATTGCGTCCCCGAAGAACCCGCCGAGGGCGTCGTTACGGCCCGGCTGAGGGAAGGCGTCGCCGGGGATGGCGTCGGCGTTCATATAGACAATCGACTCGCCCGGCAGCATCAGCGTGTAGGCGTAGGCGACGTTCCCCAAGGCGGGGCCGCCGCTATCGTGGCTTTGGACGAACGCAACTCCCTGGCTGCCGTTCATCAGGCCGTCGTCATTCGTGTCGAGCGGCGCGTTGCGGATCGTATGCCAGTTGTTGGCGAAGCCGTTGCTCGTCAGGTTGTCCCGTAGCGCGAAGAAGAGCGAGAAATCGAGGGCGTCGCGGTTGCCGCTGACCGTCCCGGGATTGCTGTCGTTGATGTTGCGGCGGACGAACGACTGCAAGAATCCCTTGTTGCCATCGAACGCTTCGCCAAACGAGTAGACGTGGTTCGGGCTGCCGTCGAGCAGCGGCTCTCGTTTCGCCAGGTAGGAAGCCGTGTCGAAGTCCTGCAGGTACTGACTCTCGAAGTGCTTGATCGCATCCATACGGAAGCCATCGATGTCGTACTCCTGGATCATCCAGCGGACGTTCCGCATTAGCAGATCGACCGAGTTCTCAAGGACGGGGTCTCCCGCGAGGGGGTTGTCGGCGTTGAAGTTGTAGAGGGTGGTTGGGTTGCCGCGACCGTCGATGACGTTCGTCCCGCCCAGGCCCTGGTCGGGATAGTACCGCGCGTTGTTGGGATCGGGCTTGTTGTAGACCGTCCCTGCTGGAAGATTGGCGGGGTTGCCGGCCTGCGTCGGGTGCCGGATGAAGAGGTAGTCCTTTTCCTGGGCGATATCGTTGAGGCCGCTGATACGCCCCTGGATGTCGCCCGAAGCGGACGGGTCATGAAAGTCGCCGTTGATGTCGCTAGGCAGGGTCACCGCGAAGCCGGGGTAACCGCCCTGAGCGACGAAGCTGGCGTTGTTGCGGTCTTCGAATGAGTTGTGATTCCAGATCAGGTCGGGGTTCACGCCGACGCCCGCCTTGTGCGAGGCGTCGATCATTGCGCGGAAGGAACTGTCGGTTCCGTAACGGGTTTCGTCACGCGCTGAGCCCAAGTCGAAGCGGTCGAACATGTCGTAGCCGACGGACGACGTCCCGCCGCCCGCTTTCGATGGGGGTGGCACCCACAGGCGGCCATAGCCTACGGCGTGGATGTCGGCCATCCGCTCTTCGACGAGGTCCCAGCGGGCCTCGAAAACCTGCAAGATGGCGGGTGACGAAACGCTCTGGGCCCGCGCAAGGGGTCCCGCCGACAACACCCCCGCCAAGGCGGCGAGTAAGGCGGCATGGCGGGGCCACGACGGCATGTGAAGGAGAAAAGTCATCAATCTCAAGGTCAGCGAATCGAAGGGGGAAAGCTCAACGTCGCACGGCGGAAGGGTCTCTCTACGTCGAACGCGGCTGTCTCAGTGTTCATCAAGCGGCTTGAACCGCACCGCTTGGCCGCCGCCCGGGGCGAGCTTGATCGTGAAAACGGCGTCCGAATCGACTTCTTCTCGGACCACTTCGTACGCGGTTGGATTTCTTAGCCAGTCGGCGTCGTCGGCGTCGCGATAGATCTGCGCTTCGTACTTGCGGCCGGGGTCAAGGAACGCCAGCGGGACTTCGAGAGTGCGTGCCTCCTCGTCGCTGATAGCCCCGAGGAACCAATCCTCGGCGCCCCGCTGCTTCCGTGCGGTCACGACGTAGTCACCGATGACGCCGTCGATCGCCACGGTCTTCTCCCAGTCGGTCGGGACGTCGCGGATGAACTGGAAGGCGTCCAACTGCGACTCGTAGGCGGCGGGAAGGTCGCAGGCCATCTGCATGGGGGCGTAAAGCACGACGTACAAAGCGAGCTGTTTCGCCAGCGTGCTGGGGATCCGGTCGTTGTCGCGATCGACGCCCGACTCGAGCCCGATATCAAACACGCCGGGCGTGTAGTCCATCGGGCCGGAGAGCATCCGGGTGTACGTGAGGATCGCTTCGTGCTCGGGCGGGTTGCGGCTGTCGCCGCTCCAGGCGTTGTACTCTTGGCCGCGGGCGCACTCGCGACTCATGAAGTTGGGCCACGTGCGGCGTAAGCCGGTGTCTTTGATCGCTTCGTGGGCGACGATCATCACGTGGTGCTTCGCGGCGGTCTCGATGACGCGTTGGTGGTGCTGGACCATGTACTGGCCGTGGCTCCACTCGTAGACCTCCTCGCCGTTCTCGTCGATCCGCTCTTCGCCCTCTCCGAACATCACGTAGCCGGTCTTCACCGTTTTGACGCCGAGCCGCTCGTAGAGAGCGAACGCGTCTTCCATCTGGCTCTCGTAGTTCGGGATGGCGCCAGCCGTCTCGTGGTGACCGATTAGCGACACGCCGCGTTCGGCGCCGTAGCGCGAAAGCTCTGCGATATCGAAGTCGGGGTAGGACTTGGTGAAGCTGAACAGCTTGCCGTTCTGGATCCAATCGCCGTCCCAACCCTGGTTCCAGCCTTCGACGAGCACGCCCTTGAAGCCGTACTTGGCGGCGAAGTCGATGTAGCGTTTGACATTCTCGGTCGTGGCGCCGTGACGCTCGCCAGAGCCCCAGGTCGCGCGATTGACGTGCATCTCCCACCAGACGCCGACATACTTGCCGGGTTCGATCCACGACGTGTCGGCGATTTTCGACGGCTCGTTGAGATTGAGGATCATTGTCGAATCCACCAGCCCCGACGGCGTGTCGGCGATCTGAATCGTCCGCCAAGGCGACTTCATCGGCGCCTCGCCGCGGACCAGGACGCCGTCCGACCAGGGGAACAGGTCCGCCTTCAACTTGTGGTCGCCCACGTGCCGGAGCGCCATGCTGCTGTAATCGACGAGCGCGGCCTCGTGGAAGCTGACGAAGGTCCGCTCGCCCGCCTGCATCGTGACCGGCGTGTGAACGACGCGGAATTCGCTCACCGGGGTGTGCGAGTAGACGTACTCGTAGCGGTTTTCGTCGTAGGCGGGGATCCACCAAGCGGGCCAGTCGCCGGCGAGGGCGAACTCGGTGACTTCGTTGGTGATGACCACCTTCTTGAGGCCCGGCTGCTCAGGGATCTCATAGCGGAAGGCGACCCCGTCGTCGAACGCCCGGAAGACGATCACGAGCCGCAGGCCGCCATCGCCCGGCTGCTTCAGCTCGACTCGCAACTCGTTGTGGTGGTCGCGAACCTTGTGGACCTCGCCCCACGGCTGGGACCACGTCGCATCGGCCGAAGCGGCTTGCGAGTCGATCAGTTCGAACCGCTCCGCCAGCGAAACGCCGTCGGCCAACTCCATCCCCATCCGCGAGGCGCCGATCAGGTCGGCCCCGTTTCGCGTAACCGAGTAGGTCGGTCGACCCTCTTCGACCGCAAAGTGGACGATGTTCGCGCCGCTTGGCGAGGCGACCGTTAGGGCCGTCGCAACGGCCTCACGTCCGCTCGCCGTCATCGACGAGAGCAGCAGAGAGAGTCCGCAGCCGAGGAGGGTGAAGCGATACATCAGGGGCACAGCCGCAAGAAAGAGAAAGGTGAACGAGCTCGACGACAACGCATCCTTTTTAGAGGGGCGCCATTGTTTAGACGTCTCAGTAGGGCGTGCCGTCGTCTCCGCGGCCGCCGTAGAAGTAGAAGACCGCGTCGTCGATATCGAAGGTGATCGTTTGGACCGAGCCGTCGCAGAACGCCATGTTCATGGACCCGGGATGAGCGGCGCCGAACGCCGGCTTGCCGTCGTTCACGAGGTAAAGCCCGGCTTTGTCGCTCTGCGGCTTGATGACCCGGTTCGTCCCGGTTGGGAATCCGGTGAAGCGGAGGTTGTCCCAGTCGTGGCCGACAAAGATGTTCTGGTCGTCGCCATCGCTGCCGCCGTTGGCGTAGTTATCAGGGCTGACGTACTTCTCGCCGAGGAGCGCCGTCTTGCTGGTCCCGTCGGTGATCTGTGCGATCCGGACGACGCTCCGCTGGTACATCACGCCGTTCAACTGCTCTTTTGGGATCCAGCTGCTGAAAGTCGCGGCGGCGCTTTTTGATTGCGGTCCCTGGTCATTAATGCTCGCCCCCGCGACGCGGGCGTTGCCGCCGTTGCCGGCGTAGTCGGTTCGCGCGACACTGCACGATCCCGATCGGCACGTGGTGAGATTCTCGGCCAAGGTCGGCTTCACCCCGTTGGAGAACTCATACAGGGTGGGCTCCCGACGGCTCGGGCAGTTGTAGACCGGGACTGTTGACTGGACGAGGCGGAGCATTCGGGCCTCGTCTTCGGTCCGGTCGCCGGTGGGAGTGGCCGCATCGCGGAGGCTCTGTTCCTCAATAAACGGGAGGATATTGAAGGTCCAACCGCCCGGCTGATCGGGCCCGTAGCCGGCGCTGGCGTCGGGTTGCCAACGCCAACCCCATCCGGAAGTCGGCATGTGGCCTACCACGTCGTGGTGATTCAGGCTCGCGATCGCCATCTGCCGCATCTGGCTTTTGCACTGCGTTCGACGGGCCGCCTCGCGGGCAGCCTGGACCGCCGGCAGCAGCAGCGCCACCAAGATGCCGATGATGGCGATCACGACCAGCAGTTCGACCAGCGTAAAGCCGTTTCGACGGGACACAGGGAGTTCCTCCTTTAACCTGATGAGACGCGAGAGCGTAACGCCGCCCCGGCGCCGCCAGTGAGACCAATGGATCGTTGTCGTCAGCGGGGAACTCCCGACGGCCTGCCGCCGTCGCCGGCCGCCGGGAGATCGGTCCGCTGCCTCAGCCGCGACGGCGCGCCGCCGAGCCAAGGATAAGAGCCGCGACGAGCGCGACAGCCGTCGGCTCGGGAACGGCCGATGCGTTTGCTGGCGCGAGCGCTGCGCCGTAGTTCGACGCCCAGACGGTGTAATCGCTTGCGCCGACCGTGCCCGGCGTGGGGTCGTTGGGCAGCGTCGCCGACGTGCCGTTGGCGTCGCGCCAGACGGTGTAGTCGGCGGCGTCGACGATGTTGTCGCCGTTGTAGTCACCCGGCAGAGCGACCGCCGAGACCAGCGAGCCGTAAACCACCTTGCCGGTGCGGAGCGTCTCCTCTCCCGCCAGCGCGAACTGGAAAACCAGGTCCCGCTCTCCGCCCACGAGCCACGGCGAGCCAATGCCGTAAACGACGCTCTGATTGGCGGTCATCGCGGTGGCCCCTTCGACGAGCAATTCGGCCAGCTGTGTCGAGCCGGAGTTCGCCTCAAACCACTGGTTCGCGCCCTCCAGATTCTGATCGTCGAAGCTGGACCAATTCGCCGTGCTCAACGAGCCCGAAGCCGACGAAATCACGTAGGAGTCGATGCCGACGTCAAAGCCAGAGGGGTTGAGCAACTGCGACGCACCAGTCGATGGATTTACGTTCAAGACGAGCGTGTTGTTCGGCATCCCTTCGTAGACGACGGGCACATTGACCAGCTGGCCGTCGGGAGTGCCGTAGTCAAACGAGACGTCCTCGTTCTCCTCACCAAAGGCGGCGGGCGCCGACGGGGCAAAGATATTTCCAAGCGCGATCGATTGACTGGCGCTAAGCGACAGCGAGGTCGTCGGGTTGAGTTCGCCGATCCCATTCACATTGGGATTCGCGGCAACCCAGGTGTTTCCCGACGTCGCTTTGGCGTCCAACCCATTGAGGGCCGCGGGCGCCAGGGCGCCGAGGTTCGAGCGGACCGTGTAGGCGTCGAACGCAACGGTCGAAGCGGCGCTGCTGAAGTTCTTCAACGTCACCTCACCCGTCTGGCGATTGACGGTCAGCACAGGCTCTTGGATCACTTCGACCTCGGTGAGAACGCCGATCGAGCCGGTCGCACCGGTGCGGACTTTGAACGAGGTTCCAGGCGACAAGTTGGGAACGCCCGAGACGTCGACAAAGCTAAAGCCGGACGGCGTTCCGTCCTGCGAATCGATCGCAATTGAATCCGCGATCGTCCACTTCGCCCCCACGGTTGGCGTGTAGCCAGGCGTCACGATCGCGAGCGTCCCGCCGAGATCGAGATTGCCGTTGACGTTCAATTTTGAGGGGCCGGCTACGCCGAACTCCCATGTGTGAACGCCACCGGCCCCGAGGATCACACTGCTATTCGTGGCTGGGTTATCGCTGTTTGTCGTGAACGAGACATTAGGACCGACCACTCGCAGCTGACGATCAAAGAAGGCGTACCCCGCCGCCACGTTCGCTGAGCCCGATAGCGACAAGGTGCTGTCGAAAGCGCCACCGGTTTGCGTTTCGAGTGAACGGGCCACGTTCAGCGTGCCGGCGACATTGACAACGCCAAGCCCGCCGCCCTGGCCAATCAGGAAGTCGCCTTCGGTGAAACCAGGGTCGGAAACCGTCGTTAAGCCATTCCCTGCGCCAATCGTGATCGTCGCGGACGTGCCGGCGCCGTTGGCGATCAGCACGGTTGGAGAAGTGAAGCTGCCGTTCACCGTGACGTTTGCCGACAGAGCGGCGCCAGAGACGGTCGATCCGACAATCGCCGAAGTATCAAACGTGGGATCCGGGAAGAACTCGGTGTCCCAGTTGTCGTCATCGTTCCAGTTGTTATTTACCGCCGTCGCTGACCAGCGATTCTGGGCGTTGGCCGGTGGTGTGGCGGCTAGCACAGCCACCAGGGCTGTGGCTGCCGCCGGATAGAGATATCGATTCATAGGAGAGGTCGCCTTCTAGGATGAGCGGTTGTCGAGGCGGCCAACGGTTCGGTCGGCCGCGGCTCGAATAACAGGACCGGACAAGGCCTCAGCCAACGCGGCGGCGCGTGCCGCCGACGAGGGCCACGGCGACACCCGCCATGAGGATGGCGGTCGGCTCGGGGACGGCCTGCAACTGCGCAAGGGCCTGGGCGACGAGTGCGGGGCTGTTAATCGCGTTCTTCCATTCACGGAAGTCACGGATGTCGACAAAGCCGCTGAAGTCGAGGTCTCCCATCGAGCGGAGGCTCGTCGCGGTCAAGAAGTTGTCGCGGATCGGCTCGAAGTCGGCGAACTCGACGACGCCGTTGTTGTCGGTGTCACCGGCGAGGACCGCCTCGGTGAGGTAACGAATGCCGCCGATGTTCGTGTTGATCTCTAGCGTGATCTCTTGATCGTTCTCGAAGGTGTTGAACGATAGATTGGCCGCGTTGTTCCAACGCCCGTCCGTACCGACGCCGTCGAAGGTGCCGGTGTTGACGGCCCGCCAGTTGTAGGCCCCGGCTGTCGGGATCGTCGTCGTCAACGAGTAGACGCCCGGCGAAGTTAGCAACATCTCCGTGCCGGCAAACGCGTTGTTGTAGTCGGTGGCGCTTCCGAGTTGCGTCTGGAAGTTGCCGATAGCGGTCCAAGTCGAGACGTCGTCGAGGATGGCGACCCGGTTGGTGTTGGGGAAGTAGCCGTCATCGATCGCGGCATTGGTGTTGATACGGATCGTCATTTGCCCGTCCGCGTCGGCGACGAACCAGGCGTCATTCGGTGTGAGTTGGACATCGCTCCACTCGACGGCGCCGCCGTTGACGTTACTCAGAATCTTGAATCCATAGCTCGTCCCCGACAGGTTGCCGTTGGTGGCGTAATCAAGATCGAAGTCGAGTTCATAGATGCCAGAGCCGGGCGACGACTCCGTCAGCATCGGTGCGGTCGCCGGAGTCCAGTCGGCGCCGAGCCCTGCTGTGAGCGTGTAGCCACCGGGGGCATATAGGTCCAGAGCCTGCGTCTCGTCAACCGCCGTGAAGAGAACACCGGCTGCGAGGGCGGCTGTCGTAAAGAATGATCGGGTCAACATGAAAAGTACTCCGTCTGAATTGGTGAACGCTAATCTGCTCCAACCACCGCACTGACTCATCCACCCCGCAGAAAAGCTGCGTTAGCCTCAGGCCCAGCGGCTGCCCAACTGTGTCTCGTTTGAAAGATGCCGGCGCCCCGACTGGGGCGCCGGCGTCCTTCTATCAACTCGCTGCGATCAAACCCGCGTCGGACGTGCAATCGCCAAGCCAGAAAAAATCAGGCTGAAGATAGCGACGCTTGTCGGCTCGGGGACCGAGACGACGCCGACCTGGCCAGCCGCCACGTCGATGAACATTGTGATCGCTTCGTCGGCCATCGTTGTCGCGAACAAGAACGAGGAGGCGTTGGTGCCGAACCCGTCCGTGCCGACCTGTCGATCCCAACCGGTCCCGTCGGTCGCTTTGAACTCATAGCTGCCGGGGGTCGAGATGATCGCATCGAAGGTGTAGTACCCGCTCCCTTGACTCGTCATCGCGAAGGAGGGATCGGAAGGGTTCCAGTCGCCGGCGCCGCCAGCAGCCACCATGAAGTTGCCCACGACCTGCAGCGGGATGCCGTCCGAGTTGACCCAGGTGACGGCGCCGCCGTTGCCGTTGGTCAGGCTCGTGTTGACACTGATGTCAACCGATCCGTCGGCGTCGCCGTACGCCATCGTGTTTACATTGACGACTTCGGGGTCGCCCCAGTTCGCCGGCGCCGAGCCCTCATCGTCGAGAACCTTGAACTCGTAGAGGGTTCCGTCGCCTAGGTTATTTGCTGTAACGGAGTGCAAGCCACCCCCGTTATCGGTCATCACTAGGGAACTGTTGGGCGGGTCCCAGTCGGCGGAATCGCCTTGTTCGGTTTGTAGGGCGCCGACAACAACGAGAGCCGCCATCGCCGACTTCGACGCGACGAGCGTGACCGTCGCCACGAGCGCTCGGCAGGTAAACGAGAAGCACTTCATGAGTCTCAAACTCCAAAGGTGAATGGCGCGAACCGCTCCCACAGTTAACAACACCCAGCCGTGGGGAACGCTAAATCGCCGTAGTGAAAAGTCAGATTGAAGAGCCGTCCGTCCCGTTAAGGACCGGTTGATGGCGCCGCGTCGAGATTTCGCTCAGGTCGATCTCAACGAGGTGGGGAATATTTCATCTTAAACTCAACAGCGGGAGCGGCCAATAATTTGGCCCTGCGTCGGCAAGCCCGCCGTCTTCCGAATCGCTCCAACTAGCAACGTTCCGCGCGGTTACAGCGCGGAAGTCGGTGCCGATGCGGACTTCATCAACCTCGTGCAGCTTTGAACCCTCGAAGTTCCCCAGACTGACCCGGTCGAAGGCGAACATCCCCTGCAACTTTGCGGTTGCTACGCAACTCGATTCGTCTTGGAGAGAGATCGGATTGCGGTAGACCGTCGCCGTGTCGTGATCGTCCTGGCCGAAGTCGATTCTGACGACAAAAAAGTTCACCGCCTCGTTCTCGTCGCCGAGCGACTCGAAGTGCTTTTCCGCTCCGATCTTGAAGCTGGTCGAAACGCCGTAGCCGTTTCCATCGGCGCCGTTGCCGATGCAGAGCACGCGGTTGAAGTTGCCGTCGCCGCGGTGCAGTTCGAATCCGTAATAGACGTCGTCGGTCTTCGACACACGCTGCAGGAAGCTGATGTAAACGGTTGAGCTATTGCGGCCGATAAGCCGGAGGCCATCGATGTTCTCGACGAGGCCCGCCGCGTCGAAGACGCCGCCGAGGCTCGTGCTCAGGACACGGCGGACACGATTGGCGTTGCCGCTCTGAACGAAGCGATTGCCGAGCGCGACCAAGTCGCCGGCGGTGATGCTGCCGCGAACGACGCCGTTGCTGGGGGCGGCGCCGCTCATCTCGCTGGGCGAGGCTTCGAGGTCGGCCCAGGGGCCTACCCATCCGAAGCCGCCGTTCTGCCACGCGACCGGGCCGGTCGGGTAGGCGAAGTTGTCGAACGCCAACAGCCCTTCGCCGGGGCCCGTGCGGGTCTCGAGGCTTCGGACGAACCCTTCGTCATCGGCGGCGAGGCGGGCGAACCGGTGGTTGGTCGTCCGGAACCGGGCCGCTTCGAGCGAGGCTAGATTGACGACCCCCATGACATGGCCCTGTCCGTCGACCGCCTTGGCCTCGACGGCGCCTTCAAAGACGTGGACCTCGTCAGCGCCATGCAGTCCGGCGACCACTCCGTACTGGGCCCCCGATTCGGCGATAACCAGCCGGGGAGTGCGGACCGAAAAGCCAACCGTTTCGGTCGGGATCGCCGCGGCGATGCGGCCGCTGTAGAGTTGTATGGTGTCGGCGTCGGCGATACGGAAGGCGGCGGGACCTTCAAGTACGACGCGTGCCCCTCCGGCGAACGTGAGTTCTGCAAACCCGGTTTCTAATTCGAGGAGCTGACCCCCCGTCACGTCCGCGCCGAAGCCCAACTCCGACGAGTCGCCACTCCAGCGACAGTTGCGAGTCGCCGCCACGCGGGCGACGGTCGTCGGCGCCGAACTATCAGAGTGGGGGTCAGTCAGTAGCGACGCCAGCGGCCCCTTACCCTTCACTCCTTCGTACGTGATCCACGACGAGCAAACGGCGGTAATCGCGACCGAAGCGGCCAACGCTCCCATCATCTGTAGGAAGCGGGTCGACCGATTCGTGTGGCTGAAGGCCGACTTCGGCGCGGGCGGTCGCCTGGCTTGATCGACCAGGGCGGTTCCGTCATCGAATGACAACGATGCGAGCGGCTGGTGCAGCGCGCCGAGTTCCGCCTCGATCCGCATCAAGTTCAAGTAGCCACGCCGGCAATCGGGATCGGTCTCGAGGCGTCGATTTAGCTCCGTGATCTGCTCGTCATTGATCGAGCGATCGCTGAGCGCGTCGACGAGATCGTGGAGTGGCTGGTCTTGTGGCATTTGTAACGATCCGTCCGCGTCTTGCGGCGTGGGGGGCGATCCCGCCCTACCCTTCCAAAAAAATGATGCGTCCGCGACGCCTCAGAGCTGCGCGTTGACCTGTCGATCCACGCACTCTCGCAAGGACCTCCGCACCCGTTGCAGAGCCTTGTAAACCGTGTTCACAGGTCGCCCAAGTTGCTCGGCGACGTTGAGGAACGAACGATTCGCGTCCCCGTAGCACTTCGCAACGAGCTGTCGATCGGTCGTCGACAGCTTGTCGAGACACCCGTGCAACGCCACGCGGCGTTCTTCGAGCAACTCGGCTCTCTCGACCGCCTCTTCAGCAAGCAGTTCAATCGCGACATCGGATAGCCGTCTTGCTTCTCGTTGTTGCTTCGTCCGGAACCCGAGCACGCGGTTGCGGGCAATGACGCTTGCCCAGCGTTTGAAGTTGGTTTCGGGGTCGAAGGTCTCGTAATCGCTCCACAGCACCACACAGACTTCCTGAAACACCTCGTCGGCGTCCGCTACGTTCCCCAGTAGGGTCACCAGGTAGGCGTAGAGCCAACTCTGATTCTTGGCGAACGTGCGGGCGAAATCGTTTCGACGACTTTCCATAAGCGAAGAGAGGAGAAGCAATCGGAACTGACTAGAAATCGCGTCGCCACCTATATCAGCACGCGAAAGGGCCGAATTGGTACGACAATCCCCACCAAAATGCCGGATTGGAGAGGCAAAGACGCGGCGGCGATTGTCGACTGCGGGGCCTGTCGAGCCGCAAGTGCCTGCAGGGTAAGGGCTTACGGCTGCCGCGAGCGGCCGCCACTCGCGCCGAGAGCAAAACCAGCAGCAAGATGGCCATAGGCCGCCGTAAGATGTCGTCGTGGTCGCCTTTGGCCCATCAGAGAGACATCGGGCCCCGACTCGTCGTCTCAGGGGCTCGTCTTAGGCGGCGTGTGCGAGATCGCTAGGGGACCCGATCCAGCGATCGGCAGCGACGGTCCGCCGAAGGCCTTCAAGGACCATCCGCTTCAAGGACCATCCGCTTCAAGGACCATCCGCTTCAAGCACCATCCGCTTCAAGGACCATCCGCTTCAAGGACCATCAGTAGGTCAGGCCGTGGCCGTACGGGAAGAACGGGTCATAGCTCTCGTCGCCCTCGTTGATCGGGTGCTGGGCGGCCGATCGCGGCCAGGTGAACGAGAGCGTGCCGGTCGGCTTGGTCTGCCCGAACAGAACATCGGCGACGCCGGCCCCTTCGGTGCCGGGTAGCCAAGCGGCGACGATCGCGTCGGCGCCATCGACGGTCGCTTCATCCAGGACCACCGGCCGGCCGGAAAGCACCACCAGGACCATTGGCACGCCCGCTTCACGCACCCGCCGGATCACCGCCAGGTCTTCCGCCGGGAGTTCGAGATCGGCGTCGTCACCAAACCCCTCGGCGTAGGGAGGTTCCCCAACGACGACGATGGCATAGTCGGCCCCCGCGGCGTTGGCGCCGTCGGCGTCGAAGGTGACCTCCGCCTCGGACGCCACGTCTCGGACGCCCTGCAGCAGCGTCGTTCCTCCGGTCGTCACGTCACCAGGCTGGCCCTGCCAATCGATCGTCCAGCCGCCGCACTGAACGCCGAGGTCGTCCGCCTTGGCGCCAGCGACGTGGACGCGGCCGGCGTCGGGCCGCAGGGGGGCGATCCCGGTGTTCTTGAGTAAGACCAGCGACTTCTGGACCGCTTCGCGCGCCAGGTCGCGTCGGTTGGAAGAGCCAAACTCCGCCCCGGCCTGGGCGTCAACGCCCGGTTGGTAGTCCGAGTCGAGTAGACCCATTGCGGCTTTCACCCGGAGGATGCGTCGTACGGCGTCGTCGATACGGGCCATCGGCACCTCGCCCTCCTCGACAAGTTCGGTCAACAACTCGAGGTACTCGTGGTGCCGCTTCGACACCATCGCCATATCGATGCCGGCGTTAATGGCGAGCCCAATCGCGGTCTTGTAGTCGTCGTGGCACTGATCGATGGCGTCGTAATCGGAAATCAAGAAGCCATCGAATCCGAGTTCGTTCTTCAGCAGGTCCGTGAGAAGCCATGTGTGGCTCGTGCATTTCTCGCCGTTCCAGCTGCTGTAAGACGGCATGATGGTCCCCACCCCCGCAGCGATCGACGCCGGGTACTGCGCCACATGCAGCCGGCGGAGGGTCGCTTCGTCGCAGCGGGTGTCGCCCTGGTCGAGCGTCAGCCCGACCTGGCCGGTGAAACGGGACTTCTTGATTTCGGCCGATGTCCCGCCGTCACCGACAAAGTGTTTGGCGCACGCCAGCACGCTCGTCGGCAAGCGGAGATCGTCCCCTTGCAGGCCGCGGACCATTGCCGCGCCGAGCGGGGCAATGCGGGCGGGGTCTTCGGAGTAGCTCTCGTAAGTGCGTCCCCACCGGTCGTCTCGCGCGGCGGCGATGCAGGGGGCGAAATCCCACTGGGTGCCAGTCGCCCGAACTTCTAACGCGGTGACGCGTCCAATCCGTTCCACCAAGTCGGCGTCGTTCGCGCAGCCAAGGCCGATGTTGTGCGGGAAGATGACAGCACCAAGCACGTTGTTGTGTCCGTGGACCGCGTCGACGCCGTAGAGGATTGGCACGCCAAGCCGGCTGGCGACCGCCTTCTGCTGGCAGGACTCGTAAGTCGCCGCCCAGGCTTCGCGGGAGTTGCCTTTCTCGGGATCGGAGTTTCCGCCACTGAGGACCGAGCCGAGCGCCAGCGTGCGGACTTCATCGACATCCGACAGGCCAGCCAGGTCGACTTGCGTCATCTGGCCGACCTTCTCGGCGAGCGTCATTCGCCCGAGGATTGGCGTCACGACCTCGTCGAACGACCGATAGTCGATCGAACTCGGCGACGCGTTCGGCTTGGCGACACCGTGTGCGGCGCAAGCGGCGAACGCCGCCACGATGGCGACAAGGGAGATCCAGCGGCGGCGTCGGTCGGTGTGTCGCATGCTTGGGCTATTCACAGAGTCGTTTGAGCTCATCACGGGTTGGATTCATCGCTGCGATTGGGGAAGGCCGTTTGCGATCCCTCAGCGGGCGGCCGGCGTTCGGGCCGGGGCGATTCCTCGCGACCCCGCAAGCGTCAGCCCAGAGATCATAACCGCAACCGCCGACGATGGCTCGGGGACCGAGGCCGACGACGCCGCCCCTGGCGCCTTGGCGCCGTAGCCTTCACGCCAACGTTCGAGGTCCAACGCGTCGACGCGGCCGTCCCCATTGGCGTCGGCAGCGAGCGCGGGACCGGTCGCGTTGTTGGTGTCTCGCCAGACGGTGTAGTCGGCCGCATCGACGACCCCGTCGCCATTGAAGTCGCCTTGGGCGACGGTGGGGGTCACGCCGAACGCCACCCCGTCGAGGTAGACCGAGCCGGCGTCGCGGGCGGGTTGGTGGAAGACGATCGCCAGTCTCGCCTCGACCGCCCCCTCGGGTGCGACGGCCTCGAGCTGCTGCGTCTGCCAAGCGTCGGTAGCGGTCTGGTTGTTGGCGATGACCACTTGCTGCTCGTCGAGCAGTTGTTGAGTGCCGTACTTGGCGCCAAACGCGTCGTAAAACTCGATCTTGAGAAACGCCTCATTGCCACCGAGCAGAGGGTCGGCCGAGCGGACCATCGCCGAGAGCGACGCCGTGACCGAAGCCCCCCCCTCAACGGTGATCCCCTGCGTGACACCCGCGTAGCTGGTCCCGTTGTAGGGACCGAAGACCTTGAGCGCCGCGGCGCCGCCGAGCGTCTCGACGCCGCTTGTCGAAACGTTCGGGTTATCGAGCAAGTCGTTGCCGAAGACCGACCACCCGGCGAGCGTGCCGCCATTGTCCTCGAAGCCACCGTTCACGAACTCGTACTGGGCCGGCCCCTCCGAGGCTTCGTAGACGCGGACCCAGTCAATGAGCATTTGCTGCGGCCAAACGGACGTCGCATCGGGGTTGGGAAGAAAATCGCCGCCGATCGCGTTATTAATCACCAGCTGCATCGGCTGGGTGTTCTGCGAGAGGAACCCGCCGACGTCCGCGTCGTGCACGGTGTAGTAATTCACGCCGTCGACATAAAAACGCAGGTAGTCCGGGGTCCAGTCGACCGCGTAGGTGTGAAAGCCGCTGTGGAAGTCGACAATCTGTCCGACGTTCGACGTCCGCTGTTCGTCGTAGACGAAGTTGTGTTGATAGGGCGGGTTGGTTCCGTAGTGGAATGCGCTGCTGGTGAGCGTCGGCTGATTGCCGCGGTTCTCCATGATGTCGATCTCGCCGCCGCTGGGCCAATTGACCTTCGACACGTCGGGCAGCAGCCAGATCGCCGGCCAGTTGCCCTGCGAGGTCGGCAAGTCCGCGCGGACCTCCCAGCGGCCGTAGCGTTGCTCCGCCTTGCTAATGACCTGCCCCGAGCGGTAGGGAAGGTTTTGGTAAGGGGTGTCGGTCGCCGTGATGACGAGGTTGCCGTCCACGGCGGCTAGCTGGTTCGGCAGGTAAGCTTGCAACGAGTTATTGGTGGGCTGGGTGCTGAACACCCGCTCCCACCGCTGGGTGTCAATCGTGTCGAAGTCATCGCTCCAGACCAGATCCCAGCCAGGCGAATCGGCGGCGATCGATTGGACTGGCGACAGACCAATGAGCGCCAGCAGAAAAGCCGAACGAATCACCATCTGACTCGCTGCCGCGGACTCTGAAGTTGAGTATTTCACCCTTCGTTCTTCCCTTGTTCGGTATCAATTGCGATGTCGTAATTGTTCGAACCAGCTCGCACCGACACCGAAAGGCCCGAAGTGCGTGAGCTGCTGTAAGACATCGGCGAGATGCGCTGCGCTGATGGCATCTCTCCTTCGCTACGGGGAGGGGTGACTTTGACGATGCTCACCGCCACCGCGTAATCGCCGGGCATAAGCCCCCGTTCAGCTCCTGTCATCGCCTCGTAGTGGCCGCTCTCGTCGACAACCCCAGTGGCAGGGGCGCCGCCGTCCGAGGTCGGTTCAAACATGACGGTGCCACGGAAGCCGTCTTGCGCTTGGATCGTCTCACCGTCTAGCGACACCGTTCCACTTAACTTGGCGGCGGAGCCTCCACACCCGGTCGCGGCGACGATCGTCACCCCGAGCGTGAGCAGTCGCCAAGTGGTGTGAAACCCTCGAACCGAAAGAATGACTCCATCGGCAACTGAGAGACGCTTCATTTTTATGATCCTAGCTGACCTATGTTGCCTACGGAGAAACCGCTTCGCCGCCGTCGCGTGTGCAACTCGTCCGGTAGTAATCGTTGTCAACGGAGTCGGACACGAACGCGACGGACCCATCGACACGAGCAAACTGAGCGCCGCCTGGGTGGCGGCTGCGGAATCCCTGGGCGTCCCAAAAGTCGGCCCGGAAGGTCTCGACATCCGCGCGGGTCAACCCGTAGTTGAGCGGCGTGTTGCATGACGACCAATCGCCATTGGAATAGTACGCAGCCGAGTGGTCGTTGTATTCGGGCAGGTCTTCGCCAATTAAGACGGTCTTCGACGTGCCGTCGGTGACCTTTGCTAGAGTCACCGGTTTGACCCAGGTGTCCCGGTAAAAAATGCCGTTGCAGCGCGTGCCACGATGGCAGTCGCGATCGTCCGGCGTCAGCGCGGCCGGACTGACCGAAACGCCAAGGCGGTTGCGAGTGTGCATCCCGCTAGGGAATTGAGATCCGTCGTTATTGAAGACGCTCCCGGCGCTTTGGTTAGCCCAAGTGTCCCCGAGAACGCCCTTGTAGTTGGTGGTGGCGACATCACACCCCTGCCACTGCCATTGAGTGCTGCTCAGTTGCTTCGTGTAATCATCGCTGGGGCAGGACAGGATCGCCAGCCGCGTCTGAGCGAGTTCAGGAACCGAAATACCATTTACCATCGAGCCCATACCGAAATTGGGCCGAGGCGATCGACAGATGGCGCTGCGGAACTGGCCCTCGAATGCGCCGCCCGCTTGGAACCGATCATAGAGCGATTGCTCTTCGATCTGCGGGAGTAAACGCACAATCCAGCCGGCGCCGTTCATCGGATTTCCTGCCGCCACTGCGGCGGTGACGTTAGGCTCCTCGGCGCCGGGGTCGAAATAACCACCGCTGATCGGGAAGTGCCCGTTCACGTCGTGGTGATTGAGCACCGCTAGCGCGAGGTTCTTCATCCCGTTGGTGCAAGCAGCGCGGCGAGCCGCTTCGCGGGCGGCCTGAACCGCGGGCAGGAGCAACGCGACCAAGATGCCAATAATGGCGATCACCACCAAGAGCTCGACCAAGGTGAAGCCAGTTCGGCGATTGCTTCGCGGTAAAGGCATGGGATTGCGCTGGGAGAAGAGGAAATGAAAAAAGCAAGCGGGCGGCGCCAAGACGGGGGGCGCCGCCCGCTCCCACCCCGCTACCGATTCGACCGACGCCGACCGGCGACAACCGCCAGCCCCAGGGCCGCCATCGAAGCGGCCACCGGTTCGGGCACCGCGAGCGACGTCGCGGCGCTGGCGCCATAGTTAGCAGCCCACGCGTCATAGCCCGCTTGGCTGCTGTCGGGCGAGTCGCCATCGCGCCATGTGGTGTAGTCGGCTGCGTTGACGAAGCCGTCGGAATTGTAGTCCCCCACAAGAGTCTCGTTATCCGGCACGGGGTTCAGGTTCGCTGTTACCGACGCCGCGTTGCGGAAGACTTCAACCAAGAGGTTGTCGACCAGAAGGTTTCCGCCGTCGCCATCGCCCGTCAGGTCATTTCCGGCAAAGTCGCCTAGGAACATCACCGCGCGGACCTCTTCGACGTCCTCGACGGTGTAGATATCATCGCCGATACCGATCCAGTCGAAGTCGTTGATCGTGTAGGTCGTCTCGACGAGGGTCCACTCCTCGGTGCTGAGCTGCGAGACCCGGCCATCGCCAGCGGCGGCGCCGTCGATCACCTGTCCATCCCCGTTGAAATCAATCCACTGGGCTCGATCGACCACGGGGATCTGCAGAGCGCCGCCGTGCTGTTCTTGGTCGAAGATCTTGTCGCCGTAGGTGGGTTGGATCTGCCCGCCATTCGTATCGGCGTTGGTGCTGAGGGCTTCCTTCCAGATCTCAAACTTGAGGACCGGCTGGATCTGCGGGTCGACGACGATGGGGTTCAAAGGGTCCGACTTAAACCAGGCGGAGAAGCGGAGGACGTTGCCGTTCTCGAGTTTGCCGCTGGGGTTGCCGATCGTCGAGAAGATGCTGTTGGCCGGCGTTGTGTTGGGGATGTCTTCGTTTAGGTCGCCGTTGGTCGGTCCGTCCAATGACATATTGATTTCGTTCTCGCCGTTCGAGACGGGCACCGAGATCCCACCGCCGTGGCAGCAAGGGCCGCTAAAGTTTTGGTTGTAGACCGCAAACGGTCCTCCCACGTCGATGCCGTAGCCGCCGTAGACGAAGGCGTCGGTTACGCCGAATCCCAGCCCATCGGAGTTGGGGTCGGTGAAGACGGGGTACGCCTCGGCCCCAAGAGCCAGGCCGGGGGAAACGGCGCACGCCAACGTAAGTAGCCGTTGCAAGGTGCGTTTAATGGCCATTGCGATCGTTCCTAGTTGCTCAAGTGGAGACGTTGTGACAAGGGGATGAGAATAGGGAGGTCTCGCCGGGCCCCACCCGGCCCGGCGAAACCCCGAGTATCAATCAGCGACGCCGCTTCGTGGCAAAGCCAGCGAGGCCCAGCATGCCGACAATCGCGGCTGTCGTTGGCTCGGGAACGACGCCGACGGTGCCGATGACGACGCTGCCGAACGGCGCGGTGTCGGTAACCCAGACATTCTCGCCTTTGCTCTGGAAGCCATACTGCACGTGCCGCCCGAGGCCGGGATCGGTCACGAGGCTAACGCTGAACGGCCCGGGAGACACCGGCACGAAGATGTCGTTCGAACTGCTGTAGTCCGGGGCGAAGTCACGGATGAAGATCGACGCGCTGTGGGCAGCGGTGTAGGTGTTGGAGAGGACGGTCCCCTCGAACGTTACGGTCTGTCCAGCCAGCGAGTCGTCGCCGACCTCAATGTACAGGTTCGCTTCCATGACCTTGTTCCCGCGTTGGCCCGGGCCGCCGGGATTGGTCGGATCGGCCGCCGTGCCGGTGGTGTTCTGGTACCAGAACTCGTTAACGTCGCCGATCGTGTTGGGCGAGAGAGCCAGCGTGCCGGCGCCGTCGTCGAAGTTCGCCACGAGGTCAGGGACGCCCCACGAGTTTCCGAACACGAATCCACCGCCGTTCTCGGGCAGCTCGGAGACGTTCATGTAGCCCTGCCAGGGGCCGGTTGAGTCGGCGACCGTGACGGTCGCGCCCTGCGCCCACGGCGCAGCGGCAAACAAGGTCAGAGCTACCAGGGTGCGAATCACAAGATCACCTCCGTCGAAGAGAGCGAGCGCAGGGGGCGAGGATTCAGCCCGTCGCCAATTCAGCCCGTCGCCGCCAGGAACCGCCAGGAATAGATAAATCGTCGAGAGAATCGTCGAGAAAAAGCCGTGTGATGAGAGCAGCTGAATAGACAGTAGGGCCGCCACGACAGCCGGCGAGCTCCGAAGCGGTCGGCGGGCGAGCCCGTGAACGCACCGATAACTGTTACTCGATGTTAATCGGAGCCGACCGCCTGTCAAGCCGATTGTATTGATTTGCGGGATTTGCTTGCTGCTTGAACGCGCGGTTGATGGAGAAATCGCCGCAATCTACTTGGCCGATCTTACTTGACATCCCCCGCCGCCGGGGCATGATAAGAGAAACAGTTACACGGCGCAGGATCTCTCAATGGCTTCTATCCGCGAAGTGGCGAAAACCGCCGGCGTTTCGATTGCTACCGTCTCGCGGGTTATGAACGGCGCCGACAACGTCGACCCGACGCTTCGCCGCAATGTCCTCAAGGCGGTTGACGATTGCGCGTACCGACCGGCGGTGCGGCGTACTCGGAACCAGACCATCGGTTTGGTCTACACCGGTCGCTGGAGCCTCGCCGGCCCGTACGACGCGGCGTGCCTCGATGGCATGGCCGAGGCCATGAGCGAGACCGAGTTCGACCTCTGCTTGCTCGACCTCGGACGCGACCGCGCGGGCGGCGAGTCGTTGCAGCAATTCTGCGACCGCAAGGGGGTCGCCGCGTTGATCGCAAGGAACACCGCCGAACAGCGCCCCGAGTTGCTCCGCATGGCCGAGGAAGGCGTGCCCGTGGTGGTCCTCGGCGATCACTTCGAATGCCCCGCCCTACGCTTCGTCTACGCCGATTCGACCCCCGCGAGTCGCGAGGCGATGGAGCACCTCATCGCGCTCGGTCACACGAGGATCGCCTTCGCCTCTTGCGAACGAGATGACGGCGATCACCTCGACCGCCTCCGCGCTTACCGCGAGGTGCTCAGCACCCACGGCCTCCTCGACGACCGACTCGTCAAGCGGTTGCCGCCGCACCGCGCCGACGGCCGGCAACTGCTCCGCAATTTGGTTAGCGCGTCCGATCGACCTACCGCGGTCTTCATTGCGGACCCGCTCGTTGCGGTCGGCGCCATGATCGAGTGCCACGACCTCGGGCTCCGCCTCGGAAGCGACCTGTCGCTGGTCGGATTCGATGACGACGACCAGACTTCGACGGTCTGGCCACGGATGACGGCGGTCCGGCAAGATTCCCGGTCGCTAGGACGGACCGCTTTCCAACTCGCAGTGGCGGCGGCGAAAGACCCCCGCAACCGTGACGACCGCACTTACGAGGCGTGGCTCGATGTTGGTGACACCACGGGGCCGGCGCCGAGTGAAATCAAACCCGTGATTCGTGGCCCTCGCCACAAGAACTAACGCGAGGCGGACGCGACCTCTTACCGCATCCGAGTCCGACCGGTCATCTCGGTTGCTTTGCTTCGCTCGAATTCGACGCGAGCGGTGCGATCGAGAGGACGGCAGGCGTCGATTCGCACAACGGTTTGAGACCGGTATCCCGGCGCAGGAGTTCGCCGATCATCATGGCGCCGTATCGCTGTTCGACGTCGGCCATCGCGTCGTCGAGGAGTCGGTGCAACGGGCACAAACCGGCCGCATGGGTCTGCAGGTTCAGCGGACAGCTTGTGATGCGCTGGATGGGGTCGACGCAGTTGATGATCTCGAGGACCGAAAGCCCTTCGGGATCGCGGGCGAGCGAGTAACCGCCGTTGATGCCGCGTTGGCTATCGATAATACCGGCCCGCCCCAGAGGTTGCAGCACCTTCGGCAAATAGCTCGCCGACACGCGTGTGCCGTCGGTGAGTTGTTGCGAAGTCTGAGGCGCTCCCGGATTCTGAGCCAGCCAAACGACGGCTCGGAGGGCGTACTCGGCGGTCTGAGAAACGAGCATCGCTGGAACTAGCTTGCTAATAACGGTTCTATGGAGTCGATACGAACGAAGGCAAGCGAGCCCTGGGCCCTTGCCCTGTTCGACCACCTCCCGAGAGGCAAGCAGACAAGCCTATCTTCTTGTGCAGGAGGGCGCCTACCCATTATCGATCCGAAAGTCCGCCGGTAGCGAGCATCGCGCCGCCATATGGTCACCACAGGTAATTCAACCAGCTCTGCGCTCGAGTGACGAACATCACGGGGATCCCGGCCACCTGGACATGCTGCGTATAGACGGCGGCGCAGCCCCTCGCACCCCCGGGGAGCCGCAGCGAGGCGGCCTCGTCGAGCTGGATTTTCGCGGCGAAGCGCGTCGGCGGGCCCGTGGCGATGTCGTCGGGAAGTTGGCCGGTTGCAAGCAACTGTCCCGACCCGGAGACGTCGATGACGCCGATCACCCTGCCGGTCAGGATTCGGCCCGGATAGAGCTTGAGAGCAACCTCGGCGTACTGGCCCGGCTCGACGAGTAAGAAGTTCTTTTGATCGAGCATCGCGACGACGATCCCTGCCTCGTCGTCTTCCGAGTGCTTAATAAAGGTCATGACGGACCCCCCGCCGACGCCCCCCACCATGGTCCCTGGCAGCAGCTGGACATTGGTGACGAATCCGTCAGCGGGAGCGACGACAACAGCTTGTTTCAGGTCGTAATCGGCGTCCTTCAATGCCGACCGGCTTTGGGCTAGCTTCGCTTTTGAGAGCTCCACGCCCAGCACCGCCTGACGTTGTGCGGCGTTCGCTTGGTCGAGAGCTGTCGACGCCTGTTGATAGCGTGTCAGGGTGAGGTCGTACTCCTCCTGAGTGATGGTCTGAGACTCCACCAGCTTGGAGTCTCGGTCGCGCTCTTTCACCATAAAGGCGAGGTCCGCTTTGGCGCGGGTGACCGCCGCGTCGGCCGTGTCGATCGACGACTCGGCGACCTTCACCGCCTGCTCGGCCTCGGCCACGGCGGCCGAGAGCCGCTCGACCGCGTTCTCGAGCGGAGCGCGATCGAGCTCGAAGAGCGTGTCGCCCGCCTTCAGGGGTTCGTTGGGAGCGGCGACGATCTTGGTGACGCGGACCCGTTGCTGCACCTGCGGCACGATGGGAACCGTCTTCTGCAGGACAATCGCCTGGGACGTAAAGGGGTGGTAGTACTGGGCGCAGAACAGCAGCGCGACAATCAAGGCCGGACCGACCGAGCCAAGGACAATCGCGAGCGGCAGCGACAGCCGGAGCAGTCGCCACTTTGCAAAGACGAGCCAGATAGCGAGACAGTAAAGTCCCGCAAGGATCCACATCATGACGATCGCCCCCTTCTTTGTTCCGACGAGGCGATCGCGTTGACGCGCTCGGTCAGCTGGGCGAGTCGTTGGTTGCAGGAGTCCGCCGTTGCCGGGTTCACCGCCGAGGATTCTGTTGGATTGAGGGACCGGTAGAGCCAAGCGACGAACACACAGGTCAAGATTGCCGGGATCATGCGCGGCCTCCTGCGTGAGAGTTCTCGAGGCGGGTTACTGCGGCCTCGAGCTCGTTGAGTTGCCGGTTCGAGTCTCCTCTGGCCGTCGATCCGGCGTAGGCCCAAACCATCGCCAGCACCCACAGGACTCCGGTCGGTAAGCCAAGCCAGCCGGCCACCCGCACCGCCGCCGCCTGCGGATGCCCTCGGCCGGCAGCGATGCGCCCGGGCAAGTCGGCCAAATACAGCAAAACGGCAAGACCTGCCAACGCGAAGACGAGCATCGCCACCAATGCGATCCCGCTGATGAACGGGCCGAGCGACGCGAACGCGTAGCCGGAAGCGATGACCATGGTCACTTTTACTTTTTCGCTTGAGAATAGCGACGAGAGAAACCGTCAGTCCGACACCAAGAACTGATGAATCGACTCCGGCGCTCTACCGTTCTATAACCACTATTCGGGGAAGATGGTCGCCCAATCTTGCGCCATGTCAATGACGATCCAGCCGCGCGATGAGGCCTCATCCAGGGCGACGTCAAGGCGGCCGACAGACGATTCGCGGTCGTAGGCGAACTCGCGGTCGGCGTCCGTGTGATGAAGGAGGATGCCCAGCCGGGGCGTGTCGTCCTCCTCGTTCCTCGGAATCGTCGTGTACTGTAGCATCTGCAGGTCGCCGTCCGAGTTGCCGCAGGCCAGGAGCGGTCGACGACCAATATGCTGATAGATGCCAACGGGCTTGCCCGCCTTGTCGTCAACAAAGTCGAGTTCGGGTTGCTTGATGATAACGGGCACGCCGTCACGCAGCTCGTAGGTCGCCTTGATACTGGTGCCGACCACCTGCTCGGGCGGGATGCCGTACGCCTCCTCGGCGAAGACCCGCAGGAAATCGATGCCGCCTCCCGAGACGATGAAGGTCTTGAATCCGTTGGCGCGAAGGTAGCTGAGGAGTTCGAGCTGGGGCTGGTAGACGCAGTCGACGTACCGGCGGCCGAGCTTCGGGTGAACCGCCGTATTCAGCCAATCGCGCGCGGAGGCTTCGAACTCGTCGGCGGTCATGTCGGCGTGGGCGACCATGGCGATCTGGGCGACCGCCTTCATGCCCTGGCCCGCCACGGCTTTCAGGTCGTCGGCGAGCACACTCTTGAACGGCTCGGTCGTCTTCCACTCGGGATGGTCGTCCGCCAACGCCTTAACGCGATCGATCGAGAAGGCGAGTTGGAAGTACGCCGGCTGCTCGGCCCAAAGGCAGCCATCGTTGTCGAAGGTGGCGATCCGCTCGGCGATCGGCACGAAGCCGGGGCCGCCCTCCGTTGTTACGGCCTCAACGAAGTCGAGAATCGCCGCTTTGGTGTCACCGTCGTTCCAACTAGGCAGGGGGTCCGCCGCAAGGGCCGTGGTCGAGCAGCTGAATAGGGCGGCGATAAGTAGGATTCGCATAAGTCGGGTTGGTTGGGGGGGATCGGCTTACTGACGGGGCCGTCGGCTCATTGGTTGAGGCCTGTTAGCTCGACGCGAACCTCTTGAATGGCGCCACTAAAGGGGAAGGGCGACCGCTCCGAACAAGCCGGCGACACGCACGACCCAAGATCGCGGCCGATGTCGAGGGTCTCGCTCGCCGTAAAGGCGGCGGGGACGCCGGACCGTCGCCCCCGTCCGATTCGCTTGTCGTCAGAGCCGCCATAAACATCACGGCGAAGGCGCGCCAACTCATGACCGAACCGCTTATTCAGGTGCATAAAAAAGGGCCGCCGACTCGTGCGAGTCGGCGGCCCGGGTTATTAGCCAATTTACTTCGAGCCGACCCCGCTCTTGATCTGCTCGATCACTTTGTCGAGGTTGAACGAGCCGGGGGTCTGGCTCGGCGGGTACTCGACCATCGACTTGAGGAACTTGGCGGCGATGTCCTGCATCGGCAGCAAGACATAGGCGCGACTGAGGTACCAATCCCAGTAGGTGTTGGAGTTGACTTGCGCCTTCTCGAAGGGGTCGCGACGCAGGTTGAAGAGATAGGGGATCCGCAGCGGGATAAACGGCTCTTGCCACACGCCGAGCTGAACGCCACGGTTGGCTAAGAAGACCGCCTTCCAGGCGTCGTATCGGATGGCGACGATCTGCCCTTCGTCGTTCACGTACATGAACTCCTTACGGGGCGACTCGTCGGTCTCGCCCTTCAGGTACGCCAATTGGTTGTAGCCATCGATCATGTTGCGGTACTTGCGGCCGATCAGCTCGGTCCCTTCGGCGAGCTTCTCCTTGATGTCCGGCGCGCCTGCTGCGGCGGCGAACGTCGGCAGCCAATCCTCGTGGGCGACGATGCCATTGAGCGTCACGCCCTCTTGGAACTTGCCGGGCCAGCGGATGAACGCCGGAACGCGATAGGCGCCCTCCCAGTTGGAGTTCTTCTCGCCGCGGAAGGGAGTCGTGCCGGCGTCGGGCCA
The DNA here is from genome assembly GCF_007859955.1 of Botrimarina colliarenosi. Classification (GTDB taxonomy): domain Bacteria; phylum Planctomycetota; class Planctomycetia; order Pirellulales; family Lacipirellulaceae; genus Botrimarina; species Botrimarina colliarenosi. Next base: position 312,230 of record NZ_SJPR01000002.1, on the reverse strand, counting down.
CGTGTTGTAGTGCGGGCCGTTGTCGGTCGAGTACTGGACAATCGTGTCGTCGGCGATGCCGAGCTCGTCGAGTAGGTCGAGCAACTCACCGACGTGCATATCGTGCTCGACCATGCCGTCGTGGTACTCGTCGCCCGACTCGCCCGAAATACCGCGGTGTTCTTCTTTCACGTGCGTCCGGAAGTGCATCCGGGTGCCGTTCCACCAGCAGAAGAAGGGCTTGCCGGCTTCGTGCTGCTCTTTGATGAACCGCTTGGCTTCCTTGATGGTCTCGTCGTCGATCGTTTCCATCCGCTTCTTGGTGAGCGCGCCGGTGTCCTCGATCTTCTGCGTGCCATCCTCTTGAGCCCAAGAGTGGATCACGCCACGGGGGCCGTACTGCTCCTCGAAGGTCTTCCCGTTGGCGAGCTTCATGTCGCCCGGGTAGTCCTCGTTCTCCGGCTCTTCTTCGGCGTTGAGGTGGTAGAGGTTGCCGAAGAACTCGTCGAAGCCGTGGTTGGTCGGGAGGTGCTCGTCACGATCGCCCTGGTGGTTCTTGCCGAACTGGCCGGTCGCGTAGCCCTGGCTCTTCATGACGGCCGCCATGGTGGCGTCGGTCTCTTGCCAGCCCTCCTCGGCGCCGGGCATGCCGACCTTCGTCATGCCGGTGCGGACCGGCACGTTGCCGGCGATGAACGCCGCGCGGCCCGCTGTGCAGCTCTGCTGGCCGTAGTAGTCGGTGAACGACACGCCTTCCTTAGCGATGCGGTCGATGTTGGGCGTCATGTAGCCCATCATCCCGCGGCTGTTGTGGCTGATATTCCACGTGCCGATGTCGTCGCCCCAGATGACCAGGACGTTCGGCTTGTCGGCGGCGACGGCCGCAGCCGTGTAGAGGGCGGTCGACAGCAAGCCCAACTGTAGGGCTAGCCGTCGCGTTGAGAGTTGCGATGCCATGGAGTAGTTCTCCGGGTTCAAAAGGGTTTCTCGTTACAAAATTACGCGCTAAGAGCTTCTTGTCGTTTGCCGAACGACCGCAGGCGGAACGACGCGACGATGAGAACCGACCCGGCAATCATCGCGAAGACGCCGAGGACCTGCACCAAGAGACCACCCGATAGGAGCGGCGCCGAGAGCAGGATCGCGCCGAAGACGATCGACAGCAGCCCGCCGAGGATCAGCCACCACTCGCCCTCAATCTGCTTTCGCTCTTGGACCGCGGCGATGATCTCGAGCACGCCGCCGACGATCGACTGGATCGCGAGCAAGATGACGAGCGTCGTCACGGCGATCACGCCGACGAAGGCGGGATGGGCTAACACGAAAAGACCCGCGACGATACAGATCACGCCACGCAGGAGGGCCCACCAGCGCGACGCGACCCATCCAAGAACGCCTGCCAGAACGGCTAGCACGCCATCCGCGAGGACGAAGGCGCCGATCACAAAGGCGTAAGCCATCACGGTGACGCCCGGCGTGAGCAACGCATAGCCGCCCAGCGCGACCAGCATCATGCCCCGCACCAACGGGATCCACCAGAGCTCCGCGATCGCGATGACGGCGTCACGTTCGTTGGGCGTCAGACCCCCGGTGGGGGGCGTCGCAGCGGTTGAGAGAGCGTCAGCCATACAGACTCAGTTCGTGGGGGCGGGGGGATCGTCCCCATCGGCGGTCGCTTCCGAATCGTCGTCGGGGGCGTCGAGACGGACCAGCAGGTAGTTCTCCGTCTTGTCGGCGCCGAAGTGAACCAGCACTGGCGCCTCGTTTTGGGTCAGGTTGTAGAGACCCGTTTCGGCGACGAGGGTTTCGCTCTCGCCGATGCGGATCGCCACGCGCTGTGTCTCGCGATCGACCGCCCCCTGGAGCGACTGGGCCTCATCGGTCTCGATGTTGTAGAGCGTCCCGGCGACGACCCCTTCTCGATTGACAGCGAGTTGAACCGTGAGGCTCGGTTCGGTGTCGCGTTGGTCGGTCGAGACGGCGAACGTGCCAAGGGGCATCCATTCCGCATCGGCGGCCTCCTCTTCACTCGCCGGAGGCTCGACGGTGGCGAGGTCCATCGCGCTCATCGCAAACTCGTCGGCAGTCGCCACCTCGGTCCCGCCGATGTAGACGCGGTTGTCTTCGTAGACGACGTTGCCGTCGGTTCCGTAGTCGTAATAGACCGGCTCGGACCACGCGTTCTGCGGCGCCGACCAGGTGAACCAGTTGCTCACGGCTCCCCAGACGGGGACGGTCCACCAGTAGTTCCAGCCGTAGTTGCGGCGGGCGTAGCCGTAGTGCCAGCCGCACACACCAGAGGGGTGGCCGCCCCACCAGCCGGCGTTGAACCAACCGTGGTGATGGTGGTAGTGGCCCCAATTGTGCCGCACGCCGTCGGCCCAGCCGTTCCAGTACCCGAGGCGCCCGCGGCTGGGGGTCTGCCAGCCGGGTCGGCTGAAGGCGTTGTCCCAGCGGTTATGCAGGTTGACGTTGGTGCTGTTGTTGAGGTTGACCCAGCTTGGCCGGCGATTGATGACGTTGTTGCCCTCCCAACGATTGCCGAAGTCGGGTCGGGCGTCAGGTCTCCCGCCAGGCCGTCCATCGGGCCGACCCGGTCGGCCGGCTAGGCCCGGTCGATCCCCTCCCGGGCGTGCGCCGGGCCGATTCAGATCGCCAGGGAGGGTGACAGGACGCCCCGGACGATCACCGAGCCCCGGGCGACCTGCGCCGCCGGGTCGCTGAGTTTGGCCGGGCCGTGCTGGGAGGGTCGTCGCCACTCCCCCATCAGGTCGGAGGGGCTTATCAAGACCAAGAAAATCCTTCACGTTGCCGGGCGTGGGCCGTGATCCGCCCGCTGAGCCGCCGGGGCGACCGGCTAGTGCGGGGCCGCCCCCGGGTCGGTTGGCGCCGGGCCGATTGCCGACGCCGGGGCCCGTTCCAGGGCGAGCCCCGGGAACGGTTGGGCGATTGGGAAGGCCAGCGACGGGAGGTCTCGCGCCACCGGGCAGCTTACCGCCTCCGAGGTTCGGGCGGTTGGTTCCAGGCCGCGACGGACCCGTCGGCAAGCTGACGCTCGGCCGCGTTGTCGGTCGGCCAGCGAGTGAAGGCGTTCCTCCGGGTCGCGAACCCAAGTTCGGCGGCACACGGCCTGCCGTTGACGGAAGGTTGGGCTTCAGCCCGCCACCGGGCCGGGCCGACGGCATGTTCACGTTCGGCCGCTGCGTCGGACGGTTGAAGTTCGGCGTCGGAGCGGGCCGGCTGATATTCGGCCGCGGCGCCGGTCGCGGCGCGCTGATGTTGGGACGCGGGGCCGGCCGGGGAGCGCTGATGTTTGGGCGCGCTCCGCCGCCCCCCATCCGCGCCCCGCCGCCTCCCCCCATGCGTCCCCCGCCCCCACCACCACGCATACCGACCGCGTCGGCGCTAGATGTCCAGGCGAAGACCGCCGTCAGCAGGACCGCAAAACGAAGACAGTTCATTGCCCCGCTCCTTCGGCCGAAGCGTCGGGAGCGATACGCACCACCGTCACCGGGTCGCCGTTCGGGACCGGGACGCCATCGACGGTCTGGCCGATCTTCTCGACCCGCATCGTGTCGGCGCCGACTTGTGTCAGGACCTGCGTCCCTGCCGAGACGCTGCCGTCGCTGCCGACGTGCGTCATCTTGATGAGCCAAGCGTCGCCGTTGCGCGAGACCGCCCCCTCGCCGAACGAGCCGTCCGAGTTGAACGTCCAAGTGCGGTATTGCTTAGAGCGGGGGTCCCAGCCGATCACCTGGGTCCCTCCGAACGATTCACCTTCGCCGTAGTCGGCCTGAAAGGAGCGGAGCAAGAAGGCTTGGTTCGCCGACCAACGGACGGTGGTCTGGACGTCGACCCCTTCGGTGTCGTCCCGCCAATCGCCCACCAGCCAGGCCAACTCTTCGAGCGCATCGGCTGGCGTCGCCGCGCTGGGCAGGTCGCGTTCTCGTGAACTCTCGATGAGCCAGTCGCCCGACTCCTTCACCAGCACCGCGGTGAAGGACGACGGCGTCGGTTCGGCGCCCGGGACGAAGAGCGTGACGACGCCCTCGGCGATCGCCACATCGGGCCGAACCAACCGCACCTCGCTCACCCCACCGGTCAGGCGGGCGTCTGCTGCGCCGGCGAAGAAGGTTTTGAACCCTTCGGTGATCGCGGCTTGGCCTTCGGTCCGCTCGCCGGTCCCTTCGTCGACGCAGACGGCGTCAGAGGACCAAAACTTGGCGACTTGGTCGGCTTCGCCCGCGTTGAAGGCGTCCAAGTAGGCCGCAAAGCGTCCCTTAACCTCGTCAGCGGGATCGCTGTCAGCCGCGAGGCATGGCGCCGCCACCCCCACAACCAGCAGCCCAAGAATCGAGAGTCGCATCTAGTTCCCCTCAGCGGCTTCTGCCGCACGACCGGGTTGAATTGTGAAGAGCAGGTGATGGCACTCCGAAACCTACCGGGCGCCAACTGGAGTCACAGCGGGATCGTCACTGCGCGGCAGGATGGATCAGGCTGGTCGACCTGTAGTTTTTGGGCGCCGCGATCCAGCTGTCAACAAAATACCGCTTATTGCTTCGCATTTTAACGTTCGAAGGCGTGTCGAAACGGATCGTCGAGTTTGACGAGGGTTCCGTCTCTAACGTTTCGGGGCGCCATCCGGGATTCGGCGGGTTGAAGAGGCCGATTGACCATCGAAAGGGTAACTTACTTTTTTGCGCAGGGAGCCGGACGGATGCGGTTTCTAACACGAATTGCCGCGGCGTTCGCTGGGTTCGTCTGCACCGCGGCGGGGGCGACGGATCAGCTCACCGGCGATTGGTGGGGGAATCGCTCCTGTCTGGCCGAGCACGGCGTAACCTTCGACCTCGACGTGGCTCACTTCTACCAAGGGGTCGCTTCCGGCGGTTTAGAGCAGCAATTCAAGTACGGCGGGCATGGGGACTACGTCACCAATGTCGATTTCGGCAAGCTCGGCGTCCAGGAAGGCCTCTTCTTGAAGGTGCGTGCCGAGCACCGCTATGGTGAGAACGTCAACGGCGACACGGGCGCCTTCCTGCCAGTCGCCGTCCTGGCCGACCTGCCAGCCCGTGACAATGATGATCTGCTGATCACCAATTTCTTGTTCACCCAGGCCTTTTCGGAACGCTTCGCCGTGTTCTTCGGCAAGCTCGACACGCTCGACGGTGACGTGAACGACTTCGCTCACGGCCGCGGAAAGACCCAGTTTTCGAATGTCGGCTTCGTCGCTAACCCGATCGCGCTACGGACGATCCCCTACTCGACGCTCGGCTGCGGCTTCGCGGTGCTCGGAGAGGGCGGAGAGCCGGTTTTCACCTACACCGTCCTCAACCCGACCGACACCGCGTCCACCGCGGGCTTTGACGAGCTGTTCGCAGAGGGCGTTGCGATGTCGGCCGAGTTGCGGCTGCCGACTGAGTTCTACGATATGCCGGGGCATCAGCTCTTCGCCGGCACCTGGAACAACCGAGACTATGTCTCTCTGGGGCAAGACCCCCGTGTCGTGCTGCCGAACGTGCCAATCAACGAGACGAGCGGTTCGTGGTCGCTCTACTGGAATATGGACCAGTATCTGTACGTCGATCCTTGCGATGCGACGCGCGGTTGGGGCTTCTTCGGGCGTGCGGGAATCGCGGACCAAGACGCCAACCCGCTGTCTTGGTTCCTGAGCTTCGGTTTAGGCGGTCACAACCCCACGAAGGGTCACGAGGCCGACACCTTCGGGGCGGGATGGTATGTGGCCGGGTCGAGCGACGAGATCGGGCCGGTTCTCGAAACGCTACTCGGCCCGATCGGCGACGGTCACGGAGTTGAGCTCTTCTACAACTGGCAGGCGACGCCGTGGCTCAATGTGACGCCCGACCTGCAGGTTGTCGTCCCGGCTCGTGAGAATGTCGATACGGCGTTGGTGCTCGGTTTGCGGGCCGTGATGCGGCTCTGATCGCAGCCCAACCGCGGCGTGGGCCGACGGCTTTATCGCCATGGCGTTGTCGCAATGGCCCATTCCGGCGAGTAGGATACGAGTCGTCTGGAGGTCGCGCCCTTGACCAAAGGCGTGACGAACTCGTCCCCCCCTCCCCGTTTCCGACACGCAATGACGGCACGCCTTCAAATCGTCCTCTCGGTCGCTCTTGTCGCCCTGCTAGGCGTCGATCGGAGCGAGGCCCGCACCTGGTCCGACAGCTCTGGCCGTTACACGGTCGACGCCGAACTTGTGGCGTTAGGCGACGGCGCCGTCGTGCTCCAGCGCGCCGATCATCACCTCGTCTCAATCGATGTCGAGCAGCTCTCCGCAGCCGACCAGCAGTACTTGGCGTCGGAAGAGGCCAAGCGGGCCGCGCAAGGGATCGCCGACCAGCAGCAAACCTGGACCACGCGCGGCGGTCTGACCATTCTCGGCAACGTCGTCGACTACGTGATCAAAGATGTCACGGTGCAGCGGCGGCGGGGCAAGGTCTATGTCAATGACCGCGTCTTCGACAATCTGCCCGACGTCTATCAGAAGATCGTGCCACGGGTCGTCGGCCACTTCGAGGAGAAGCCGCTCGACGACAAGGCGTCGCTTGAATCGTGGCTGACGCACACTAAGGGCCGGCCTTCGACCTATCGCTGCGAAGGGGTCATCCTCGAACTGCCCAGCGGCGACGAGTACGCCATCCCGTTCTTTCTGCTCCGTGACGAGGACCTGCAAGTGCTGCAGCCCGGCTGGGAGCGTTGGGTCGCCGCCCAAGACGACTACGAGGGACGGGCGAGCCTGTCCGAAGATCTCCGCGCTCTTGCGGCGGCCCAGCAACAAGACCGGCAGGTGACCCAACAGGTGGCGCGTCTGCAGCTCGCGATGCAAGCGGTCGACACGGGCGTCACGTCGCTATGGGAAGTGACGCTCTACCCGGGCCGTGGGGTCGCGGGATCGCCACTGTGGGTCGTCGTCCCAGGCCGCGATAGTCGTCAGGCGACCGCCGCGGCGATTTCCAGGAACCCCGGATACGTCGCCGGGCCGGTGCGTCGCGTAAGCCGCTGAGCCAGTTGCTGAGCCCAGTTCACGGCGGCTCGGACCAACCCGCCGTGCTCCGCTTTCACTTCTGCAGCAGCAGCTTGTCGTTCTTTGTGACGATTAGCCGGTACTGCTCGCCCGCGTGCTGGATCAGCACGGTCTTTGCGCTGCCGAAGAGGTCGGCCGAACTCACCGTGCGGGTTATCGCCGCAGAAGTCGGGCAGCCCCCCATGCGGACGAGGATTGCCTCGTGGCGGGCGTTTGGATCGACGGGGGTTGGTTTTTCTGACATCAGCTCGGCAGCAGGCCTCAATTAGAAGGCTCGCAATTCACGGCCGCCCGCGTAATAGCGAGTGAGGCCGGGGGTGAGGCGTTTTTTTCGCAACCGCCCCTTGCGTTAATCGGCAGGTCCGCTAAAGTAACGCTCCTGCGACTCAGTCGCAACAGGTTGATTTGCTTTTAACGAAGGCAAATCGCTCTCCCTGCCAGCCAAGGCCGCTCCGGTTTCTTTCCGGAGAGGGTCCAAGCCAGCTAACGGAAGTCGTCGTCCTCTGCCCTTGATCGGGCTGTTGGCGACCCTGTCCTAGCTCGCTCGACCCACATAGGAGCCTTACGCCGCATCGAAATTGACTCGGGTCCCCGTGGGGACCGTCCCGCGCCCCTCGGCGCGTCCCGCCTTTATGCCAGCCGGAGAAGCGTCTCCCGGCTGTCCACACAATTCGCAACCGCGTCACACAAGTGACGCTTGATGGAAAGAATAATGAAACAACACATCATCAGCTTCCTGACTACCACTTTCTGCGTCGCCGTCGCCACCACGGCCTCTGGAGCGACCTTCGACCTGGCGGCTGCCAGCGACGTTTTTACTCCTTCGTTCCGCGGCGAGGGAAACACGACTTACCTCGGCTGGGACGTCTTCGGCTCGCCCGGCGATACGGTTCTCAATGACACCACTCCTGACGTCGGTACGGGAGCGGGTTCATTCGTCACCACCAACGGCGAGGACCACCAGTCCGGTTCGCTGAACTATTACTCGGGCGGCGGCTCGGTCGCTGAGGACGTGACTTTCGCAACGGATGGCGTCCCCGGCTCCGGCTTCACCACGGTCCTCGTTCAGGCGACCACGCTTTTCGGCGGCTGGGGGGCTGACATCGAGTTCGGCCCGATCGACGGTGTCGCGCCGACGCAGGTCTTGCAGACGACCAACGCCATCGGATCGGGGCAGTTATTCGTTCGTTACGAATTGCCCGGCAACAGCGCCACAGAGACCTTCTCGATAGCAACCGCCGTCGGCGGCAATCCGACCTCCCTGGGACTCTTCGTCATCGACACGCTCTGGTCGCCGACCGGCTTTGCTCCCGACACCGCGATCGCGACGCCCGAGCCCTCGAGCTTCGCCATGGTTCTCTGCTACGCGATGGCTTGCGGTTTCGGCCGTCGCCAAGGGGGACATGATGTTTAGGCAATCAATCGGTCTAACGTCCTTGCTGCTTTGGACCGGCGTCGGCGTCGCCGAGACGGCGACGTGGTCCGAACCCGCCATCGATAGTTGGTCCTACACCAACGGTTTCGGCGGCGGTTTCAGGGCCGAGGCACCGACCTTTGGCGGGCTGGGCTTTGATAGCGAGACCGCCGAGTTCGGCCGGGGCTCGCAAACGGGGCCGACGCGTCTCGGCTCAATGCTGCTCGCGTTCGAGACCGACGACTCGATTACGCCCCTGCTCGATGCGAGACGCTACGCAATCCAGTCCGTCACGGTGACGGTGCAGCTCAAGGCGTCGAGCGGCTCGGCCCTGCCCTACGGCAGCCAGCCGATCACGCCCGAGGCGCTGGTCGCCGAGGCGGTCGGTGGCGGCGTGACTTCGCAGAAGCCGTTCGAGCTCTTTGGCGTCGGCTTCCGCGGCGGTTTTGACGGCTTTGCGTTGGGGCCCGACCAGTCGGGCGTCCGTTTCAGCGAGTCGACAAACGCCTACGCCTCGGGCGTCGGCTATGTCGTCTACCCGGCGATTGGCGACGACGAGAGCCATCTCGTTGACGTCTCCAACAACCTGACCGGGGGCTTCAGCGCTACTGCCCCGGGGAACGAGACCGATCCGTTTGCCGCGACGCCGTGGTCGATCGGCGACCCCGGCGTCGCCGAGGGCGAGGCGATCGCTGACAACACGGTCGTCACGTTTGACGTCGATCTCACGCAGCCTGGCGCCCTGGATTACCTCCAGCAATCGCTGGCGGCAGGGTCCCTGGGCTTCTTCCTTTCGTCGGCTCACGCCGCCGGCCAGCAGGGGGCGGGCGGCAGCGCCTACCCCGTTTGGTACACGAAGGAAGCCGCCGGCGTCTTCACCGGGGCGGAGGCGCCGACGCTGACGATCGACTACGCGATCTTGCCGATCGCCGGTGACTACGACGGCAACGGTGTCGTCGAGCCGGCGGACTACGACGCCTGGTCCGCGAGCTATGGGCTCACAGTCGATGTCGCGGGGACCGGGTCGGATGGCAACGCGGACGGCGTCATCGACGCCGCCGACTATACGGTCTGGCGTGACGCTCTTCCCGCGGCGCCGCTCGCCACGGCGGTCCCTGAGCCGAGCAACCTGGCGCTCGGGTTCATCGGCTTCACGCTCCTGGGGTTTTACGCGCCGGCAATACGAGTTTCCTCGAAGTGGGAGTCAATGGAATGAATTCACCTTCCGTCCGACGCGGTTTCACCCTCGTCGAGCTGCTAGTCGTCATCGCGATCATCGGGATCCTGGTCGCGTTGCTCCTGCCCGCGGTGCAGGCCGCTCGCGAAACGGCCCGGCGGTGTATGTGCCGCAGCAACCTCCGACAAGTCGGCGTCGCGACGCTCAACTACCACGACACAACGGGTCACCTCCCGCCGCCGAAGGTGGGCACGAAGTACGAGCATCGGGGCAGCGCCCTGGTGTTGCTGCTTCCGTTCCTCGAGGAGGGCTCGCTCTACGCCACGTACGACCTCGACCGACCGATTCACGATCCGGTCAATCTGCCGACGACGACCGGGACGATCGAGGCGTACCTTTGCCCGTCGATGGCGCCGCCGACCCTCACCGAGACGCAGGGCGGCGCACCGTACGGTTACGGCAGCTACCTGATCTCGACCCGCTCGGAGTACCAGAAGCACTCCGACGACGAGAACGCCGCCGATAAGCTTCCCGATGGCGCGTTCACATCGCTCAACTTGGGTGACAATTATCGTCTCGGCCTGCAGCACATCAGTGACGGAACCTCCAAAACGTTGCTAGCGGGTGAGATCAACTACGCCTTCGAGAGCCAGCTGCCCGTCGCCACGGTCGGGGGGGGATCGTTGGGCGTCGGCGCTTTCGCGTGGGCCCAGGGGTATTGGATCCAGGGCTGGGGCCACATGGGCCTCGACACCGAGATCGATCTTTACAACAACAGCGAGCGGCTTGTCGCGCCGACCTCGCCCCGCACGTTCCGCAGCGATCACCCCGGCGGGGTCAACTTCGTGCTGCTCGACGGCTCGGTCCGCTTCCTCGAAACCGCGACCGACCGTGAGGTCCGCCGCGCGCTGGTGACCCGCGCCGCCGCCGACACGCCGGCCTCCCTCTAAAACGCTCCAACTCTCCCTCACAGGTTTTGATTCGGATGATTCGTTCCCTACCTCTGCCGATTCTGGCTGCGATGGCGTCGGTCGCCAGCGCCCATTGCCCCTGGCTTTATGTCACCGAGGACTCCCACCCGCGGCTGTTCTTCGGCGAGAGCCTCTCGGACCGCGAGTACCACCTGCCCGAAGCGGTCTCCGCCGCCGAGGTGTGGCAGACCGGCATCGACGCCCCCAAGAAGCGCCTAGAGATGGCGACGATCGAAGAGGACGGCTTTGTCGGCCTCGAAAGCGAGGACCCGATCGAGCCCCGGGGGCGCTTGCAGACGACGATTGAGTACGGCTGCTACCACGGCACGAAGTTGCTGTACTACGTGCAGCACCTGCCGGCGGATAACCCTTCGGCCTGGCCCGACGAGCCCGCCGACGGGGCGCTACAGCTGCAACTCGACTCGGAGGGCGACGAGTTAGTCGTCTCGGCCGTTTGGGAGTCGGCGCCGCTTGCCGGCGCGACGATCACGCTGACTCACGAAAGGGGCGACGCGAAGGACAAGCTAACGAGCAAGACCGACAAGGCGGGCGTGGCTAGGTTCCCGCTCGACGAGGTCGCGGAGGGACTCAACGGTTTGTCCCTGATGCACGTCGACAAGAACGACCGTGGCGAAGTCGATGGCGAGCCCTACACGTCGGCGACTCACTACTTGACCGCCACTTTCAATTATCACCAAGAGGCGGCGGCGAAGGTCTCGGCGCTGCCCGCCCTGCCCGAGGCGGTCTCGAGCTTTGGCGCCGCAGCTTGCGATGGCTGGGTTTATGTTTACAGCGGCCACGTCGGTCAGGCCCACGATCACTCGCGCGAGAACCTCTCGTCGCACTTCCGCCGGGCGCGGCTCGACGGGACAGGCGATTGGGAAGAGCTGCCGATGGGCCGGCCGTTGCAGGGGCTGCCCCTGGTGACGCATGGCGGCAAGCTCTACCGGGTGGGCGGGCTCGACGCGCGGAACGCGTCGGGCGAAGAGGAAGACCTCCACTCGGTCGCCGACTTCGCGGCTTACGATCCCGCCAGCGAGACCTGGACCGACATGCCGCCGCTCCCCGCGGGGCGGTCTTCCCACAACGCGGTTGTCGTCGATGGCACGCTCTACGTCGTGGGGGGCTGGCGACTGACCGGCGACAACCAGGGAGAATGGCAAGCCGGCGCGTTGGCTTTCGACCTCGATGTGCCCGGCGCCGCGTGGCGAGAACTGCCCGAGCCGCCGTTCAAACGCCGCGCGCTGGCCGTCAGCCATATCGGGGGGCAAATCGCCGCCCTCTGTGGCATGACCGATGACCAAGACCTCTCGAAGAAAGTCTACTTCTACGACCCGGACGCCGAGTCCTGGTCCGATGGCCCCGAGTACCCCGGCAAGCCGTTCCACGGGTTCGGCCTGTCGGCGTGGAACCTCGACGGCGACCTCTACGCCAGCGGCATGGACGGTTTCGTCTACCGACTCAACGAAGACCGCACGGCGTGGGAAAAAGCTGGTGAGAGCGTCACCAAACGTTTCTTCCATCAACTCGTGCCCGACTCGCAAGGGGCGTTGCTGCTGGTTGCGGGGGTCTCACCCGATCAGGGCCACCTCGCAACGACCGAGCGGATCACTCCCCAAGCCGCAAAGACGCCTTAGCCGCAATACGAGAACCGTCGTGGCTCCCCTTCAGCCCGACAGGTGATGCTCATCGAGTTTGCGTTTAAGCGTTGTGCGATGCATGCCGAGCACCTTCGCGGCCGGCGCGCACTCGTTGTCGAATCGAGACATCGCCCGCTCAAGGAGCGGTCGCTCGACTTCGGACACCATGCGATCGTAGACAGCGGCGATGTTCGTCGGGTCGTTGAGCAGTTCGTCGGCCCGCTGCGCCGCGGCGGTCGCCAAGCGCGTTGCGGACGAAGCCGCCTGGGTCTCGCCTCCGGGCGTCAGTCGCTGTGGAGCGGGGAGGTGCTCCGGTTCGATCACTCCCGACCGGGCCAGCACGCAGGCGTGCTCAATCGCGTTACGGAGCTCACGGACGTTCCCTGGCCAGTGCCGAGACTGCAACTCGGCGAGCGCCGCCGCCGAGAGTCGCGGGGTCGCCTTGCCGGCGAGGGCCATAAAGTGAGCCGCTAAGATCGGGAGGTCGCCCGTCCGCTCGCGCAGTGGCGGGACGTTGATCTCAAAAGCGCAGAGCCGATAGTACAGATCGTGTCGGAAGCGGCCCTCGGCGACGCACTGGGGCAGGTCCTGATGCGTCGCGGCCACGACCCGGAAACGGGTCGCCACCGGCGCGTCGCCACCGACCGGCAAGACTTCGCCCTCTTCGAGCACGCGGAGTAGTTTGACCTGCAGCGCGAGCGGGATCTCGGCGACCTCGTCGAGGAAGAGGGTCCCGCCGTCCGCTTGCATGAGCAGGCCCGGGCGGGTCCGCGTCGCGCCGGTGAACGCGCCATCGCGATGCCCAAACAGCTCGGACTCCGCGAGCGAGTCGCTCAACGCAGCGACGTTGACCGCCACGTAGCGGCCTTCGCGTCGGGCGCTGTGACGGTGGATCGCGCGGGCGACGAGCTCCTTGCCGCAACCGCTCTCGCCCTGCAGCAAGATGCTGGCGTCCGACGCGGCGGCGAGCGCCACCCGTTTGAAGAGCGCCTGCATCGCCGCCGAATCGCCAAGCAGTTCTTGGCGTTCGGGGACGCGGGCTTCGACCAACTCTTGCGGGGGCTCCAGTTCTGGCTTCAGCGCCCTCTCGATGACGGCCTGCACCTCGGCCGTGCCGAAGGGCTTCAGCAGGTAGTCAAACGCGTCGCTCTGGACCGCCCGGGCGGCGGTCGTCATGTCGCCAAAGGCGGTGACGATCACGATCGGCACGGCGCCAATCCGGTCGCGGAACGAAGCGATGGCGGTGATGCCGTCGATCCCCGGCAGGCGGACATCGAGCAGAACCAGGTCGGGGCGCCAATCGGCCGCGACCTGCAGGCCCGCTTCGGCCGAGGCGGCGGTTCTCGCCTCGTGGCCGAGCGTTTGGCAGAGACGCGAAATCCCCCAGCAGATTGCCTGCTCGTCGTCAATGATTAAGACGTTAGCCACGCAGAGATTCCTCGATGGCGGCCGGGTCGGTTGCAGCGGGTAGTCGCACCACAAAGCGGGTCTCGTCGCCGATCCGGTCCCAAGCGACGTTCCCCCCACTAGCCTCGACCGCCGACTGAACGACGGCAAGGCCTAGGCCGACCCCCTCGGGCTTTTCCGAGACGAAGGGGTCAAAAATCCGGTCGGCGACAGCCCGGTCGGGTCCGCTGCCCGAATCGGTGACCGTCAACTCGACCGTATCAGCGAGCCGCACCAATCTTACACAGACCCGCGACGGCGTGCCCTCCAGAGCCCGGCGCCGCGACGCCGCTTCGCTCGCGTTCAGCAGCAGGTTGACCACCGAGTGGGTCAGTTCTTCGGCGACCCCGAGGACGGGGCAAGGCGTGGTCGGCAGGTCGGTCGGGACAGCGACCCCCGCATGCTCGGTCGTCGCGCCGGTGAGCTCGAGCGCTTCGCGGACGACCTGATTCAGATCGACGATCCGGGGCGGTTCGGGCGAGGTCGTCTTGCCGACGCTGAGGAACTGCTTCAGCCGTCCCTCGATGAGACGCAGCTGTTTCCTGGCGATGTCGAGGCTTTCCAGGCCGCTGGCCACGCCGCCGGCCACGCCGCCGGCCACACCGGCGGGCGACGCGGGGCATTCGCCGGCGTGCAGGTCGATCGCCATCCGGCAGCCGGTCGCCGCGTTGCGGACTTCGTGGGCCATCCCGGCGCCGAGCGTCGCGAGCGTGCGGAGCCGTTCGGTCTGTCGCACCTTCGCTTCGTAGTCGGTGAGTCGGCTCGCCGCGCGATTCACCGCCAGGGCCAAGTCACGCGACTCGTCGTCGAGCTGCGGGACATGCACCGGTCGGAAGTCGCCGTCCGCCAGCCGGTTGACCTCCGCGCCGATCTGGGCCATGAGGCGGCTAATCCTGCCGGTCGCCACGAGGGTGACGGCGGCGATCGCCCCCGCGGCGGCGACGCCTACTACAAGCGGCGGGACGAAGGCGTCCCGCCACGCCGCGTCGTAGTCGGCCTTGGGAACGAGCAGGTGCAAGGTCCGCCAGTCGCCGTCGGCGGTCGGACGACTCACCCTCAAGGCGGAATGAAAAAAGACCTCCGCAGGAGACCGCACGCTACGCCGCAGGTCGACGTCGGCCGGCGCCGTGACGATCGGGGTCTGGCGGACCGACCCGAGCACCGCGTCGGCGCGCGGCCCGCTGCTGGCGACGCGGTCCCCTGCCCTGTCGGCCAGCAGGAACTCGGCGCCGGCGAGGCCCGCCATCTGCGAGAGGACGGCGTCGGTCAGCGGAAAACTGCTCCGGCTGAGCACCTCCGCGACGCCCCGCGCCTGCCGCTCCATCCGCGCCCGCGTCTCGGTCGTGGCGATCCGGGCATAAACCAATGCGACGACGCCGAGGCTCGCCGCCGCGACGACTAACAGCGGCCCCATCAGCTGCAACCGGATCGGTACTCGCAACAGTCGCTCCGCAGAATGATCGGCGCCGAGACGTCGGCAATCGGACCGGCTAAGCAGCGGTCCGTCGCGTCATTCTACCGAAAATCCGCCGCAGTTCCGACCTGGCGGTCGAAGCGATCAAGAATCGTCCGCGGGTGACACCCGCCGTTGCACGAGCCTAGCAACAGCGATCGACCACGCCCGAACGAGCCAAGCTGCCCCTCTTGGGTCACTTGTCTAAGTTAATTGGGGGGCGCTATCAGCCGTTTTGGCGATTGCCACGGTTCTTGGTTGTGCAACCGGGGCTAGCGCCCGAACGGCTCATCCTCGCATTCAGATTTGACGAGGCGCTAGAGGTTGCCGAAGACTTCCGTGCCGTTGGGGGTGGCGTACGCCTTCCAGATGTTCTCGTCGACATCGTCGGGGACAAACCGCACGCTGCCATCGACGGCGAGGAGGTTGACGCCCCCCGGGTGAGCGCTGCGGGCGAACTGGCGCCACTGGCCACGCCACTGGCCTCCGGTCACTTCGGTGGATCGGCAGGGAGCAAAATCGTTCTCGATGCAGTATCGGGTCCAATCGGAAGCGTCGTCATTCGGGACGTAGTCATGCATGTACATCGCAGCGGCGCCGAAATGGAGGGTTCCCCGCGTATCGGTTCCCTCGACGGTCCGCACTTCGCAAACGGCGGCTGTCTTCGAGGTGCCGTCGATGAACTCGCCCATCCTCCGGCCCCGGTTGACCTGGAATGTGCCGTACCTCATCAACGACGAGTCGGGGTGCTCGGGGTTGCGCCGGGGCCAGTTGACGTCATTGCCGTCTTGCGAAGAGAAAGGGTGCGGGGTGCACCCAAACTGCGATCCGAAGCCGCAGTTCTGCTCTGGTGACGGGTCGTTCATCCAGACGAAGCCGATTCCGGCGTTAGCCGCGTAGTTACCCCGCGCGCCGTACCAGTTATTGACGATGCCGACCTCATCGCTCGATGGGCAGAGGTAAGTTTCGAACTTGAGGTGGTGGGACGTGTCGCCACTATCGTTCCGCGCTCCGAGTGGGACTGACCAATCGACATTTGCGTAGAGCGACGCCTCTTCGACGTAAGGCATCAGCGTCGAGATCCAACTGAACATCGTTGGGTCGCCCGTGTAGAGCTGGTTCGTCTGAGGATTGATCCCGTAGCGCTGGGTCGCGCCAAAGGGGAGCTTCCGCTGTGACGACTCGTAATTGAGCAGCGCCAAACCCGATTGCCGAATGTTGTTGGTGCACTCGGTGCGCCGCGCCGCCTCGCGGGCGGCCTGGACCGCTGGCAGCAGCAGGGCGACCAGGATGCCGATGATGGCGATCACCACCAGCAGTTCTACGAGCGTGAAAGCGGCCCGGCGGGAGCGACGCGACGAGCCGGGCGAGGCGGGTACGAGCACCGAAAGACACTCCAGAGGGAGGTACACTGGCCGCACCCTCAACGCCCCAAGCCAGTGGCTTCGGTCGTGGGAGCGGGATTCGCCTGCTTCTCTCGGGTGCCGATTCTAGTGAAGGGGCGTCTCGATCGACAAGAGAATTTTGCCGGAACCTCAGGAGAGCAAGAGCCTCGTCCGTCGTTCTCACGTTGTGAAGAGGCGCCAGCGGGGTGGATAAAATCACGCAAAAGCGCTTCCTTCTAACCGCCGGCGCTGGCTATAGTCGGCGGGTCACCCCGACGGAATGCGGGCCCGCGAGGGTTACCGGCAGGCGTGGCAAAGCGGTGGTTGGAAAAGAAGAGAGAAGCAGGCGGAGTCGTTCCCTACAGTAAACGGGCTGAAGTAGCCCGCCTGGGGAGACTCCGCTTTTTTTGTGGCTTCGCGTGCTTTTTTTGTGGCTTTTTCGTGCAAAAACGACTTGGTGCTTAGCGTTCTCAATGCTTAGCGCCGGGTGCTCCCCGCCTCACGAGTTTCACCTTGGAGCCGTCTCATGCGTGCAGATGCTGATTCCCAATCCTCTCTGGCCACTAGCGCTAGGGCCACTTGCGCTCGGGCCTCTTGGGGCCGCGTCTTCGGCGGCCTTGCGATCGTGATGGCGACCGTCGCGCCCGCTTCGGCAAGCATTCTCGACGACTTCAATGCGGCGACCTTGATCGCCGACTTCCGGTTCGATGACACGGCCGGCACCAAGCTCGAAGACGCCGCCAATGCGGTAGATCCCCTGAACAAGCTCGGCGTCGATGCAGACTTCAACGACGCTGTGACGGACGGCGCTGGCAAATACGACGGGTCGGGGAAAGCGAACACCGAGCAAGGGGCGTCCTATCTCGATGTAGGGAATATCACGTCCGGTAAGCTATACCTCCTTTTCGACGTCGCTTGGGCCTTCGATGAGTCGATCTACGACCCGAGCCAGGACGAGGAATTCCGTGTGTCCCTGATGAGGGACAACGCGTCAACCGCTTCAACCTTCGTCACCGCTGAGAACAATTTCAGGCGTGACAGTGCAACAACGGTTTCCCTGTTCGGTAATGCCGTCGGCACAGGCTCCTCCGACACGCCGAGTATCTCGCTGGGCAGCAGCGGCGACATGCTGACGATTCTCGTCGCTGACCTCGACGCTCAATCAATGGAGTTATTCTATTCGACCGATGACGGCTCAAGTTTCACGTCGCTGGGAACCGGTAGTCTCGACCCGTCTCGAGGGGTCCAATCACTCCGCTTCGTGCTGAACGAGGACTTCTCGAACGACTCGCTCCTGGTGGATCGCATCGCTTACGCGCTTGTTCCGGAGCCGGCCGCGGCCGCTCTCTTGACGATCGCCGTAGCGATGGCTGGCGTCGCTCGCCGTACGTCGGATCGGTAAATATCGCTATGCGGTTCGTTCTAATAGGCTTCTCGGTCGCGGTGGCGGTGGGGATCTGCGTCTCCGCCGCCACGGCCGAGTTGACCGCCGTTTGCCGTGACTACGCGGTCACCAGCGGCCATCCCGACTCGACGAGAATCGGCGTCGCGGTGCTCCGCGCCGGCGGCAACGTTGTCGATGCGGCGGTCGCGACTTCGCTCGCCTTGGGCGTTGCCGAGCCTTACGGCTCGGGGATCGGCGGCAAGGCGATGCTGCTCTATCGCGAAGCGGCGACGGGCAAGGTCTACTCGCTCGAGGCGATGTGCCAAGCGCCCGCCGGCCTCGACGCCGACGCGTTCGCCAAGCTCCGGCGCCAAGACCGCTATTACGGCTACCGGGCGGTGGCGATCCCGGGGCTCGTCGCCTGTCTTGGCGAGGCCCACCGCCAATGGGGCTCACGCCCCTGGGGCGAGTTGGTCCTCCCTGCTGCAGAGCTGGCCGGCGACGGGGTCGTCGTCTCGCCCCCGATGTACTCGTTGATGCGGCCTAAACGGAACCTCTTGCGTCGCGACTCCGAGGCGGCGGCGATGTTCTTGGCCGACGGCGAGACCCCGCCGGTCGGGGCCTTGATGCGCTACCCGGCGCTGGCGGCCACCCTCCGTGAGATCGCGCAGGGGGGGCCAAGGGCGTTCTACGAAGGGCCAATCGCCGAGCAGATGGTCGACGCCTGCCAAGCGGGCGGATCGCCGATGACGCTCGGGGACCTTAAGAACTACGAGGTCCGTCAGGGGTCGCCGCTCGTGGCCGACTGGGAAGGCTATCGCCTGGCGACCTCGCCGCCGCCCCTCACGGGAGGAACCACCGTCTTGGCGACCCTCCGAGCGCTGGAAGGGGTCGCGGGGCTCCAGGCCTGCGCCGAACGTAATGCGTCCTACATTGATCTAGTGGGTAGGGCGTTGTTGGTCCTTTACCCGGCGATCAGTCGGACCATTGCCGACTCCGAAGCCGCCGATGACGACGCCGCGTGGCTCGTCTCGACCGAGGGCGCCGACGCCGCACGGGCCGCGGCGGATCAGCTGAACCCGGCGTCGCCCGCCGTCCCCGATATCTCTCCCGGTGGCGTCACGGCCGACGACACCCCGCAGGCGAGCACGACGCACCTGATCGTCGCCGACCGGGCCGGGAACGTCGTCTGCCTGACGCAATCGCTCAGCTACCACATGGGCGCCGGCGTCGTGGCGCCCGGCGTTGGCGTGCTCTTCAACAACAGCATGAGCAATTTTTCGACACGCAGCCCCGAGGGGGTCAACTACGTCGCGCCGGGCAAACGGGAGCGGAGCACCATCGCCCCCGTGATCGCCACCCGCGACGGACAGCCGGTCCTCGCGATGGGCATCCCGGGGGGGCAGCGCATCCCTACCACGATGATCCAACTGTTGATCGACCATCTCCAACTGGGGACGCCGCTCCGCACCACCTTCGATCGCTCCCGGTTCCATGTCGTGCGGGCAGTCTCCAGCAACGAGCCGCCCAACC
Source organism: Botrimarina colliarenosi (assembly GCF_007859955.1). Lineage (GTDB taxonomy): Bacteria > Planctomycetota > Planctomycetia > Pirellulales > Lacipirellulaceae > Botrimarina > Botrimarina colliarenosi. The sequence goes on along the minus strand of NZ_SJPR01000002.1, from coordinate 292,803 downwards.
TGATCGATCTCGAAGCGGGTTCGGCGGCAGAACTCGGGCCCCAGCTCGAATCCCTCGGCTACCGTGTGGCTCGCCACGCCGCCGACGGGCACTACTTCGGCGGCGGCAGCGCGGTCCGTTGGACGCCTACCGGCCTCGAAGCGGTCGCCGACACCCGCCGCACCAACGACGCCGATGGCGACTGATCAAACCGCTATCGCGACTCCACTCTCTCCCCCCTGGCCTCCCCCGCCGATGCGACGCCTCACTCTAGCGACGATGTTCGTCGGCGCCTTGCTCGCTGGGGAGGCGTACGCGGCGATCACCCTCGACGCCGATTTCGACAGCGGCTCGCTCTGCCTGTTCGCCTCCAACGCCTGCGACGATAATGGGGTCCCCAGCTCGGTCAGCGGCTCGGTCGTGACGCTCGTCGGCCGCGACAATTTCAATGCGGGCAACTGGAAGTGGATCAACTTCCGCGCTTCGGGCGTTGCGGGCCAGACGGTCCAGTTCCGGATCGGCGACGACTTCACAACCGGGTCGAACAACCTGGTCGGCCATTCGATGGTCTACAGCTACGACCAAGAGAACTGGTCGTTCTTCGATAACAACCAACTGCAGTCATCGCTCGACCGCTACACGTTCTCGAACAACACGCCGTTTACGCAAGACCAGGTCTACGTCGCTTACGGAGTCCCCTACCCGACATCGCGGGTCGAGGCCAAAGTCGACTCGTGGGGCGCCTCGCCGTTTGTGACGCCGCTCGCGAGCGGCGCCGGCAGCCTGGTTATCGGCCGGTCCCCCGGCGGCGTCGATGACATCGGCCGGACGATCCCGAGACAAAACCTCTATGGCTTCCGGGTCACCGACGCGACCTCGGCCGCACCGAAGGAAAAGATTGTCTTGTTGGGCGGCACCCATGCCAACGAGACGCTCGGCAATTGGACCCTTGAGGGGCTCGTCGACTTCCTCGTAAGCGACGACCTGCGGGCGGCGCAGCTCCGCCAACGGGCTGACTTCTACGTCTACCCCCTGGCGAATCCCGACGGCCGCTACGCGGGAATGAACCGCACGACGGTGCAAGAGCAAGGGGTCGACCCGAACCGCGTCTGGGACTCGGCCTCGATCTACAACGGCCAGACCGACATCCGCACGATCGGCCAGTCGATGCGGTTCGACACGGGCGGCAACGTCGACTACCTCGTCGACTTCCACTCGACCGTCAACAAGTCGGAGGCGCCGTACCACTTCGGCTATCTCTTCGGCTCGATGTCGAGCGACCCCTTCTGGCAGGCGGTCCTGGATCGAGAGCCGCAGCTCGTCACGCAAGGGGCGTCGCTGGTCGATTTCACCGCGGCGAAGTTCGGCCGTGACGAGCTCGGCGCCGACGTCTCGTTCACGTTCGAGACGCAGTTCCTGCCGGGCGAGAACTCCGACCGCTTCCTCGCCCTCGGCGAGAACTTCGGCCTGTCGTGGTGGGACACGCTGGTCTCGGACGGCGACCTCGATTTCGACGGCGACCTCGACGCGGCCGACTTCCAGATCTTGCTGGCGAACGCTGAAACCGACCTCTCGGGGCTCGCCCCGATCGACGCTTACGCCGCGGGCGACCTCGACGGCGACGGCCTCAACTCGATCCTCGACTTCGTCCGGTTCAAGTCACGCTACGTCGCCCTGCACGGCGCAGCGGCCTTCGCGGCCCTCGCCGCCGGCGTCCCAGAACCGGTTACATTTTCGGGCGCAGCAGTCATGATTGCTGTGTTGACTGCGATCCCTCCTCGCGGCGCGGCGCCCGCCGTTTCGGCCCTTTCAAATAGTCCACCCGGAGAATAACCCATGCTCTGCCACCACCGGATTCTTGATTGGGGGCGGTTGACCGCGTCCGTGGCCCTGCTCGTGCTGGCGACCACGACGGCGCGCGCCATCGATCTCGAGTCTTTCGAGTTCAACGACGCGAGCGAGACCTTGCTCGGCGAGGCCACGAACGCGGCCAACCCCGGTAACCTCTGGGTGGAAGACGCCGGCATGGCGCCCTCGGACGTCCGCGGCGGTTCCTACAACATCGTCAAGCCTTCGGGCGACGTCGACACGAACTACCTGCAGATCGCCAACGTCACCTCCGGCTCGGTCTGGTACACCGTGCGCATGTCAGAGTGGAACTTCGTCAACTTCATCGCCGCCGACCCCGAGCAGTTCCGGATCAGCTTCCTGAACGACGACGACGCGGACTTCGGCTCGACCGTCACGGCCGAGGCCCGGATCGAACGCGACACCACGACGGGCGAGATCGTCGTGTCGGGGCTCGCCATCGGTTCTGGCTCGACGAACCTGCCCGCTTCCGATGTCGTGTCGACGATCCAGTCGGGGCCGTTCACGCTGTCGCTGAAGTTCGACAAAGACTCCGACACCTACGCCGTCTACTACAAAGACGGCTCGAATGCGACGCGCGTGCTAGGCCGGGGGCTCTCCAGCCCGGGTCGCGACGCCAACTCGATCCGCATGGTCGCCAACAACAACTTCGGCGACGGCAGCTTTGACTACCCCGACTTCACCGACGAGGTGTTCTCAATCGACCGCCTCGCGGTAAGCGATACGTCTCCGTTCAGCGATCTGCTGACGCTCGAAGTCGACCGGACGACCGGCGGGATGACGCTACGGAACACGTCTGGCGCCACGGTCACGGGCTGGGAGGGGTACACGATCCAGTCCAACGGCGGCAGCCTCAACCCGGCCGGTTGGGACCCGATCGGCGCCTCGGTGACGACGAGCACCGCCTCGGAGTTGGGCGAGACCTTCGCCTCGCAATCGCTCACAAGCGGCGGGACCGTCTCGCTGAGTACCCCCACGGGCGCCTGGCTAGCGAGCCCGTTCGAGGACCTCTCAATGGAGCTGCTGCTCACCGGCGGCGCGACCCGCTCGGTCGACGTCACGTTCGTTGGCGGCGCCGGTCGTTATGAGTTCGGCGACCTCAACACCGACGGCGTCATCAATGTCTCCGACTATGTCTTGTTAGCCGCCAACGCCGAGACGAGCCTCGCCGGCTTAACGGCCGCCGCCCAGGTGCTAGCCGGCGACCTCGACGGCGACGGTCAGAACAGCCTGCTCGACTTCGGGCAATTCAAGAGCCTCTATGAGAACGCGAACGGCGTGGGATCGTTCGCGCTGATGGTCGCCTCGATTCCTGAGCCGACCTCGCTCGGCCTCGCCGTGGCTGGCGTCCTGTTCACGCTCACACGCCGCCGACGTTCTTCCGTGCCCGCCTCACCTTCTGCTGGACCGACTCCGATGCGCCCCCTGACACTCGCTGCTTTGTTCGTTGGCGTCGCGTTGGCGTCGGTCTCGGCCCCTTCCTCGGCGGCGATTCTCGAGGACTTCTTGTTCAATGAATCACTGGGAACAACGCTTGACGGAACGACCAACTCGGCCGGGTCCGGCAACTCGTGGGTGGTCGATCCCGACCTCACCGACACGGCGACCACCGGCGTCGGCCAACTTCGGGTTGGCAACTCAACCACCTCGCTCGAGTCAAACTACCTCGACATCACGAATATCACGACGGGCAAGGCGTGGCTGGTCGTTGACATCGCCGGCTGGTCGTTCAACACCGACACCGTGAACCCGGCGAACTTCGACCCTGCCAATCTTGAGCAGATCCGTTTCGGATTCTTGAATAACGACAACGACCCTCCGTCGGGGAGCACCCTTTCCGGCCAGTTCCAGATCGAACGGACGAGCACTGGTGATATCCAATTGATTGGCAGCACGGCGGGAAGCGGTAGCAGCAACATCGCCGGCGCCTATGCGCTTACAACCAGCCGCGCAACGCCGTTTACAGTCGCGTTGGAAGTCGACGTGACCGATGGCGTCGATAGCTACTCCGTTTACTACCGAGACGGCGCTTCGGGGTTCACGCCGCTCGGCACAGGTAGCATCGCCCCCGGGCGTGACGCCAACTCGATTCGCTTTGCGGTGAGCGACAGCTTCGCAGGCGACGGGGAGTTCTTTGATATCGATCGCATCTATCTTACCGACACCAACCCGCTCGGAGAGGTGGCGCCGACCACCCTGATTCTCGAGGTCAATTCATTGACCGGCGGCGTTTCGATTATTAACCCGACCGACAGCGCGGTCCGCTTCGATTCGTACCGGATCGCCAGCGACTCGGGCCGGTTGAGCACGGCCCCGTGGGTGAGCCTCACCGACCAGAAGGCGGACGCCGTCGGCGCCGGCGCCGGCCAAACGTGGACCGAAGCGGGGGGCTCAGGCCCCACCGTTCTCGCCGAGTCGTTCTTGCTCGGCGACTCCGAGTTGGTCGCCGGCGAGTTGATGGCTCTTGGTCAGGTCTACGCTGGCGGTGCGGAGGACCTTACGCTCCAGTACCGCGACGTGGCCACTGGGGCGGTCGTCACCGTAGCGGCGACCTACGTCACCACCCCGCTGCGTGGCGACTACAACAGCGACGGCAAGGTGGACGCCGCCGACTACACCCTCTGGCGTGACGGCGGCGGGGCGGCCGACGGCAACCTCGACGGGGCCGTCAACACAGCCGACTACTTCGTCTGGAGCGCCAACTACGGGGCGACGTCGGCGTCGAACGCCGCCGCCATCCCCGAACCGACCACGCTGCTGACGATCGCCGTAGCCTGGGGCGTCGCCGCGTCTCACACCCTGAGCCGCAGGCGCTAGCCTCGGGTGGCGCCCCGCTACGTTCAACAACCGGGTAGTTCAACGACCAAGGACGCGACGCCGCCGAACCAAGCCCCGCTTACGTCAGGATCGACTTCACCACCTCACCGTGGACATCGGTGAGTCGGAAGTGGCGGCCTTGGTAGAAGTACGTCAACCGCTCGTGGTCGATGCCCAGGAGGTGGAGCGTCGTCGCGTTGAGGTCGTGCACATGGACGCCGTCGCGGACGAGGTTGTAGCCGAAGTCGTCGGTCTCGCCGTGGGTGACGCCCGCTTGGACGCCGCCGCCGGCCATCCAGGTCGTGAAGCAGCGCGGGTGGTGGTCGCGGCCGTAGTTGTCGGCGGTGAGCAGCCCCTGTGAGTACGCCGTGCGGCCGAACTCACCCCCCCAGATGACGAGGGTGTCGTCGAGCAGGCCGCGTTGCTTGAGGTCCTTCACCAGGGCGGCCGACGCCTGGTCGGTCTCCTTTGCCTGGCCGCGGATGTCCTTGGGCAAGTTGTCGTGCTGGTCCCAACCTTGGTGGTACAGCTGCACGAAGCGGACATCGCGTTCGGCCAGTCGCCGCGCCAGCAGGCAGTTGGCGGCGAACGTCCCGGGCTGGCGGGCGTCTTCGCCGTAGAGTTCGAAGGTCGATTCGGGCTCGTCGGACAGGTCGGTGACGCCCGGCACGCTGGTTTGCATGCGGAACGCCATCTCGTACTGGGCGATGCGAGAGTCGATCTCCGGGTCGCCCTCGGCCTCGCGCTGCAGCCGGTTGAGGTCGTTGATGACGTCGAGTTGCTCACGCCGCCGCGAACCGCAAACGCCGTCGGGGTTCGACAGGTAGAGCACGGGGTCCTTGCCCGATCGGAAACGGACGCCCTGGTGTTTCGAATCGAGAAAGCCCGACCCCCACAGCCGGGCGTAGAGGGGCTGCCCCCCCTGCCCCGCCGAAGCCAGCACGATGAACGCCGGCAGGTCCTCGTTCTCCGAGCCGATCCCGTACGACAGCCAAGCGCCCAGCGACGGCCTGCCCGCGATCTGTGATCCGGTCTGGAACATCGTGATCGCCGGGTCGTGGTTGATCGCCTCGGTGTGCATCGACTTGATGAAGCAGACGTCGTCGACGATGTCACGGTGGTAGGGGAGCAGGTCGCTGAGCCACGCCCCCGACTCGCCGTGCCGCGAGAACTTGAACGGCGAACCCGCCAGCGGAAGCGACGACTGGTTGGCCGACATACCGGTAAGGCGTTGCTCACCCCGCACCGAGGCGGGCAACTCTTGACCGTGCATCGCGTTGAGACGCGGCTTGTAATCGAACAAGTCGTGCTGCGAAGGGCCGCCGGACTGAAACAAGTAGATGACGCGCCGCGCCTTGGGCGCGTGGTGCAAACCGCTCAATCCCGCGAGAGTCGGGGGCGACGCGGCTGCGCCCGCCCGGCCCTCCATCGCCGCGAGCGCCAGCGCGCCGAGCCCTGCTGCCGCGCGTCCAAGGAAATGACGCCGATTGATCGCGAGATGGTGCTCGACCGCGTCGCGGGGGTCGGTCCGGTGTTGGTGATGCTTCATCGTCTCCAGACCGTGGCGTCGAGGTTCAGAATCGCTTGGCAGACAATCGTCATGGCCGCGAGTTCGGCGGGGTCTTCGCCTTCGCGAACCGGCAGGTCGCCGAGTCGCAGCAGCTTCGCCGCCTCGCCCGGGTGCGACCGGTAGTACGCCAACTCCTGCTCCTGGAGCCGCGCGAGCAGCGCCGCTTCGTCGTCGGTCGGCGCCCTTCCGGTGAACGCCGTGAAGCACGAGGCGATCCGTCCCCGCTCGCCGAGGCTGTCGCTGGGGTGGTCTTGGAACGCTCGCGTGGCGAGCGCCCGGCACGCTTCGATGAACTGAACGTCGTTCAAGAGAACGAGCGCTTGCAAGGGCGTGTTCGTACGCGACCGCGCGACGACGCACGTCTCGCGCGACCCGGCGTCGAAGGCCAGCATGTTGGGGAGGGGGGCCGTCCGCTTCCAGACCGAGTAGAGCGAGCGGCGGTAGAGCGCCTTGCCGACCGACTGCTCGTAGGGGGGCGACATCGCGTTCGACTCTTTCCACAGATCGCCGCCCGGTTGGTACGGGGAGATCGGCGGACCGCCGCGCGCCGTGTTCAAGAGGCCCGAAGCGCTCAACGCGGCGTCACGGATCTGCTCGGCGCTGAGCCGGAAGGCGGGGCCCCGGGTGAGCAGCGCGTTCTTCGGGTCGGCGGCGATCAGCTCGGGCGTGCTGTAGGACGATTGGCGGTAGGCGGCTGAGAGGACGATCTTTCGACAGAGACGCTTCATGTCCCAGCCGTGATCGACGAAGTCGCGGGCCAGCCAATCGAGCAGCGACTGGTCCGTCGGTAACGCCCCTTGCGAGCCGAAGTTCTCGGGGGTCGTCACCAACCCGGCGCCAAAGAAATTGGCCCAGAGCCGATTGACCGCGACCCGAGCCGTGAGCGGGTGATCGTCGCTTACGGTCCAGCGAGCGAGCCCAAGGCGGTCCAGCGGCTCGGACTCGGGGAAGGGAGGCAGGATCGAGGCGAAGGCGCCTCGCTCGACCAGCGTCTCATCGTTCTTGGGTGAGTCGTACTGCCCCCGAGCGAGAACGTAAGCCGGCCGCGGCTCGTCCATTTCCTCCATCACCGGGACTTCTTGGACCGTCTCTTCACCGAGAACGAATCGCTGGCGAGCCTCCGTCAACTCGGCAGACGCACGGCGACAGGCCGGGTCGATCGCGGAGCAGAAGTACTCGAAACTCGGCTCCAGCGGGGCGTCCGTCGCTAGCGATCGCACTTCGGTCTCGCTCAGGGCGCGCTGGAACAATGCCACGTCATCGACGAGTCCCCCTTCGAAGCCACGGTCGCGGAAACGCTGTCCCACGACCAATGAACGCCGATGGCCGACGACGCCGTTGGTCTTCTTCTTTAGGCCATCGCGGACGACGGTGACGGCTAGCTCGCGACCATTCAGGAACAGCCGTAGCCCGGCAGCCTGCGACGAACCGTCGTAGGTCGCCGTCACGTGGACCCATTCACTCTGGGGGATCGGCTCGACCGAACGAACGCCGATGGCGTTGCCCGGCCAGACTCGGTACATCCGCGAAGCGACATGGCCCGCTTCGATCGTCAGGTCCCAGCCGTTGTAGCCGGCGTCGGTCCCCTGGGTTTGGTGGGCGAGGACGGCTTGGTGGTTCGTGCGGAGCTTGTCGCGTAGCGTCATCGCGAACGTGAACGGCGTCCACCGGTCGAGGTCCGGAACGCCGGTGATGTTGACGCCGCGTTCGCCGTCGAAGGCGACCGCTTGTCGACCGGCGCTATCGACGAATGAGAGCCCGTCGGTCGGCTCGCGGTTGTTTGTCGAAACAGCCGCTTTCAATTCATCGGGCTGCTCTCCCTCAACGGCAAAATCACCATCGAACCGCATCGCCATCGTCCGATTCGGGAGCGACAAGTCGTCGGCCGCCTGGATTCGCCAAGTGCGGTAGCGCTCGCGAGCGCTCTCGATGGCTGCGGATTGGGCGACCTCGGCGTCCACCATTGCGGCTTCGGCGTCGTTGAGTTCTTGCTCTTGGCTTGCAGTCGGGAGCAGCATCGAAGGGGCGGGGACTTTTTCGGTGCGGTCGTAGAGCCCGCTCTCGTCAATCGAGTTGAAAAACGCCGACAGCGCAAAGTAGTCGCGTTGCGAGATCGGGTCGTACTTGTGGTCGTGGCAGCGGCAGCACTCCATCGTCAGGCCGAGCACGGCCGTTCCGTAGGTGTGGACGCGGTCCGAGACATTCTCGATCCGCCACTCCTCGAAGACGGCGCCCCCCTCGTTGTTCAGCCGGTGCAGCCGATTGAACGCGGTCGCCAGGCGCTGGTCGCGCGTGGCGTTGGGGAGCAGATCGCCTGCCAACTGCCAGATGAGGAAGTCGTCGTAGGGGAGATTCTCGTTGAAGGCCCGCACGACCCAGTCGCGGTAGGGCCATTGCGTATTGAGCTTGTCCGATTGGTAACCGTAGGAGTCGGCGTAACGCGCCGCGTCGAGCCACGCGACCGCCATCTGCTCACCGTAGGCTGGCTTCGCGAGCAGGCGGTCGACCGTCTCTCCGTAAGCCTTCTCGCCCAGTCGGGTCAATGACGCACGGAACTCGTCGAGTTGGGCGGCTGTTGGAGGGAGCCCAGTCAGGTCGAAGCAAACGCGTCGAAACCAAGCCGCCGGCTTGGCTTCGGGCGACGGCTCGAAGCCGGCGGCGTGAAGCCGCGCGAGCACAAATCGGTCGATCTCACCCCGTGGCCACTCGGAGGGACCGCTGTCGGGCGCCTCGACGCGCGACGGCAAGTCCTCGAAGGCCCAGTGCTGGCGGTAGGTCGCACCGGAGGCGACCCATTTCACAAGCGTCGCTTTCTCGGCCGGCGAGAGTTCGATCTTAGAATCCGGCGGCGGCATCACCTCGTACTCGTCGTCGCTCATCACGCGCCGCAGCAACTCGCCCGAAGCGACCGCGTCGGCGGCGCCCTCGGCCGTGTCGAGCCGCAGATCCGCCTCGCGGCTTCCGGCGTCGGGGCCGTGGCACTTGAAGCAGCGGTCGGAGAGGATCAGCCGCGCGTCGCCCGGCAGGTCGCCCGTCTCGGCCGCCGTAACGAGAGACGCCCCGCAGAGGGCGAGTCCAAAGACCAAGCCCCGGAGGACGCCGACGGACGGTTTCCGCGGCTTCGCGCCTGCTGGCGGAGTGACGTCAGATGGCGGCATCGCGACCTCCGCTGAGCCGGACATGCACCTTGGTGACGTCGCCGGGGCGATCGCTCCATTGCCGCAGGGCATCGGGGGCCTCCTCGAGCGACACCTCTTGGGTGACGATCTGATCGGTCGGGACGCGTCCTTGCTGCAGCATGGCGATCACCCGTTCGAAGTCCGCCTTCAACGCGTTCCGAGATCCGCGGATGTCGATCTCCTTCATGACGAACCACTTCGTCTCGTACTCGACCGGCTGGCTGGCGTATCCGATGTAGACGACGCGTCCGGCGAAGGCCACCAGGTCGACCGCTGCGCGGAACGTGGCGGGGAGGCCGACCGCTTCAATCACGACGGCGGGGCCGTGTCCTTCGGTTAGTTCCGCCAGGGCGTTGGCGACGTCTGTGTTTTGCGAGTTGACACACTCGGCGGCGCCACACGCCCGGGCGATCGCAAGCTTGCGGTCGTCGATATCGATCGCAATCACCCTGGCGCCGGCGAATGCGGCGGCGGCGACCGCGCCGAGCCCAATCGCGCCGCAGCCAAAGACCGCCACGGTCTCGCCGGCGGCGACCTGCCCGCGGGCGACGGCGTGCGCGCCGACCGTTAGCGGTTCCACCAGCGCCAGTTCCCGCGACGAGAGGCCGTCGCCACGCAGCAGTTTGCCCGCGGGGACGGCGGCGTACTCGGTCAGCAGCCCTTCGCGCTGGACGCCGAGGGTTTGATTGTGCTTGCAGCAGTTGGGCCGGCCCGCCAAACAAGACGAGCAAACGCCGCATTCGGTGTAGGGGAAGACCAAAACCTCGTCGCCGATCGCCCAACCGTCGACGCCCTCGCCGAGCGCCGCCACCACCGCCGCGACCTCGTGCCCCGGTATCCGCGGATAGGTGACCAGGGGGTTGCGGCCGCGAAACGTGCTGAGGTCGGTGCCGCAGTAGCCCACCGTTCGGATCTGCAGCAGGACCTCGCCACTAGCGGGCGTGATCTCGGGAACGCCGGTGAGTCGAACCTGGCCCGGCTCGGTGATCTGCAGAGCTTTCATGCGGACGCTCCTGGCAATTGATACGATCGGGTCGCTGCGCTGTGGAAGAACGACGCCTGCTCGTTCGGCGAGAGACGCCCGGCCCAGTCCTGGATCACCTCGACCCAGCGTTCGTACGACGTGGCCAAGAGGCAGACGGGCCAGTCCGATCCGAACATCAGCCGGTCGGGTCCGAAGGCTTCGAGCGCCGCGTCCAGGTAAGGCCGGATCGAGTCGGGCGTCCACGCCTTCCAGTCCGCTTCGGTGACGAGGCCCGAGAGCTTGCACGCGACGTTCGGCCGCTCCGCTAACTCCTCAAGCTGGTAACGCCACGGTTCGATCTGTCCCGCTTTGACAGGCGGCTTGCCGAGGTGGTCGAGGACCAGCCTTCCCTCGGGGTGGCTATCGACGAACTGGATGGCCGCTGGCAACTGTTGGGCGAAGATCAGCACGTCGTAGGTGAGGCCGCGCCGGACCACCTCGGCGACGCCCCGATTAAAGTCGTCGCGCGCCAAAAAACCCTCGTCGGGCTCGTCCTGCACGACGTGGCGCACGCCGCACAGCTTTGAATCATCGGACCACTTGTCGAGCAACTCTCCCACCGATGGGTTGGCCAACGGCGCCCAGCCGACGACGCCGCGGACGAAGTCGCTCTGGCCCGCGAGTTCGATCAGCCACTCGGTCTCTTCGATCGACTGCCGCGCCTGGACGACGACCGAACCGCTCACCCCGAGCGGGCCGGCGATGGCGGCGAGGTCCTTCACCTCGAAATCTCTAGCGAGCGACTCCATACCGGGCCCGATCCAGCCGTAATCCTCCGGCCGATAGCGCCACACGTGATGGTGGGCGTCGAGGATCATGCCGACTCCAAGATCAGGTTGGCGTACTGGGTCGTGTCGCCGGTGCGGATCAAGCCGACCGCGTTGGGAACCCGCTTCTTAAAGTCGACGTGAGGCTCGTGGTGGATCGGGATGCCGCCTAGCGCCGCTGCGAAGGCGTCTCGCGTGGGGGCGTCGTTGTGCTCAAGAAACTCCGCCGCCATCCAGCCCACGCCGAACTGGAACTCGGCCGTCAACGCCGCGACGACTTGCAGGATGGTCGGCACGCCATCGACGAGGCTCAGGTCAATCGTCTCGAGGCCGGGCCACGACGGGAAACCACGGTCCGCCACGACAACGGTATTGGTGTGCCGCACGCGGCGTAGCAGCGAGGCGAGCTGCGGATTGAGGAGGCCGGTTTTGAGCATGAAGGGGGGCGTATTAGCGGTGGGATCAGACGCCAAGATGAGGGTAGGCCGGGTCGATCAAACCATTTTCCTTAGCGGCAGACCAAAAAGACAACGGCAACGGCTGCGCGGCGATCTCGAGGTTCTCGGCGACGCGGCCCGGATGAGCGGTGTTCAAGGCGACCGACTCGACGCCCGCGGGCGAGAGCCCGAACTGGACACACACGTGGGCGGGACGCACCTGGTGCTCAGTGCAGAGTTGGTTGAACGTCTCGCGCCAGCGGAACAGCTCGGCGTTGGCGGTCGGCGACGGCACGCGGTAGTCGAAGTACCGGCCCCCCACCAGAAAACCGGCGTTGAAGACTCCCGAGTTGACCACCGCGATCCCCTGCGCCGCGAGCTGCCCAATGAACTCCAGGACGCCGGTAGGGTGGGAGTAGAGGGTCACGCAATTAGCGAGCATCACCCAATCGAGTCGCACCGCTTCGGCGATCCGCTTCGCGACGCGCCAGTCCTTTGAGCCGACGCCAAGCGTGCTGTCTGGCAGACGGTCGCGGAGATCGCTCAGCGACTCGTAGGCGCCGAGCAAGTCTTGCCAGCGCTCGGTGGGGTCACCCGCGGCAAGAAACTCGTCGGGGTCGTGGACCGACAGCAGGCGGGGCACGTAGGGTTCGCCCAGCAGTTCGACCCCCTGCCGCCAGCAGTCGAGGATCCCTTCGCGGCTGATCCGCTGTTCGGCGTCGTGGGTGAGCCCGGCCCAGGCGCCCGGCTCGAACGTCGGCTCACTGCCGCGGATCGGAATACGGCACCAGCCGAGCTTGTTGCCGATTGTCACACGCTCGGGAGACGCCCCCAGTTCCCGCAAGCACTCGCCTAGCTTCTCGAGCGCCATGCCGGCGCCGTACTTGCCCGCCGAGTCGATAACGACCGAGTCGCCCCCCTCGTCGAGCCAAGCCCTGACAATCGCGAGTTTGCGCTCGTCAGGGACCACCTCGTAGAGATTACCCAGGGCGCTCGAGCCGAACACGACCCGCGGCAGACTGAGTGGCGCCCTCTCGGCGGACGCCTCGGTCGAATCGGGTTGTGCCGGAGGAAGCGTCACCGCAGGGCCTCGAGGTGGCGTGAGAAATGCTCCGCCAGAACGGCCGTATAGGTTGCCTGGTTCGCTTCCAAGCATTGGCGGAGCGAAGCGCCGAGGGCGGGGTCGGTCAGGACCGAACCAAACGTGCAGTGGAGGATCTGGCGACCCGCCTTGGTGAAGCCCCTGCCCGTGTCGACGGTCTCCCAACGCTCGAGGTACTCGTCTTGCAGCGTCTGGTCGGCAACCTGCGGGCTGGGCTCGGGCGCCGACGCCAGCGTGGCGTGCACGTGATAGGTGGCGCGATCGGTCTCGTAGCGTTCGCGCGAGAAGCGGATCAGGTCTCGGAACAGCTCGGGCTCTTCGAGGGCGGCGACGCGGACGGCTTCCAGGTACGAGGTCCCCGCGGTCTTCACGTGGAAGCGCCCGTCGGTCGCCCTCGCGAGCGCCGGATACATCGAGAGCTTGTCCGATCCGGAGTGGAGGCTCAGCTTGTAAGGCCCCAACGCGTTGGCGATCGCGGCGTGGTCGGCCAGCGACTTCTCGAGCTGTGAGACATCGCCGATATAGTCGACGCCCTTCTCCATTTCGCCAATGAAGCGCGGCGCCAACGACACCAGCTTGATCCCGCCGGCGAGACACTGGTCGGCGACGATGTAGTGCTCGACGAGGGTGGTCGGCTGATCGGTTTCGTCAACGCTCAACTCGATCTCGAAGGGCCGCTCCGCAGCGGTCTGCACCTTGGCGGCGTACAGCCCAAGCCGCACGGCGGTGTCGATCGCCTTCCCGTACTTGACGGCGGCCCGTTGCACGTCGAGTTCGCCGAAGACGAGCTCCATCCCGGTCGGCAGGGCGACGCGGCGTCCGACATAGTCCCCGATCCAGCGCCCCGCCTCGCCCAGCTTGCCGGCTTTCGCCGCGACGGTCGCGGCGTCGTAGTCGTCCGCCTTTTGATCGACGTCGCCCGACGGGTCGAGCGTAAAGAACGTGAAACCAGCGTCTGCCGTCGCGTCGATATCCGCCTCGGTCTTGAGATGGTCGGCGTCGGCGCCGTGCGGCTGGGTCCAGTGGGCGTCGGCTAACGCGTCCATGGCGTCCCCCATCACGCCCTCGGGCGTGCGGCTGGTGCGGGTCATCTCGCGGATCGACTGCTGCGCGAAGATTGGGGCGATCCCCTTCCCCGCCTGTCGTAAGGCGGCGAGATGGCCGGGCGTCGCGAGACCGATCCGGTCACCGAATCCGAAGGAGGCTCCGACGCCAAGCGTGGTCGGTCGAGGTGTGCTCATAGTCAGTCCATCCTACTCATCAATCAACGCCGCACCGCCAAGCGGCCCTTGGCCGTACGATGCATGCGCGATTTGGACGATGCGTGAGTGTGAGAAAAATCCGTCGCGATCCTTGCGGCGCCACCGAGCGCGACCGGCCCGCTGGACATCATCGACGCCTAAAGCGTTATTGGCCAACCGATCTCGGGCCCTCTTTTCGGCCCCGTTCGATTTCCGCTCATCCTCGTCGGCCTCAATGTCAGTGGGACACATCGTGCGGCTGAGGTTCGGCGATGCGGGCGTCAAGCGTCGCCAAGTTATTGAAGCGATCAACGCAGCGGCCCCCCGCCCAGGCGATGCCCCGGAGGATCACCGTCCGAAAGACGGGGTCGTCAAAGGTCCAGGCGAAGTGCCCGGGAATCGAGACAAAGACCCGTCCCGAACCCGAGTCCATGGTCCAGAATTGCGGCTGCGGCGCGTCGTCTTCGACCGAGACGCCTAGCAGATTGAGCCTCGCCGGATCGCCGGTCAGGCGCCAGTACGCCTCGTCGTACCACAGGGCGCGCTGCAGGTTGCGGGTGATGGGGTGTCCGCCGCCCGGCGCGAAATCGACATCCATCGCCCCGTGGCGGTAGCGGATGCCGCCGCCCCCTTTCGCAGCGAGACCGATTCGCTGGGCCATCGCCGCCTCGCCGCCGCGACCGTCGACCGCCCAGTGGAGGTAGACCAGTCCGCCGCCGCGGGCGAGGAACTGGTCGATCGCCTCGGCGCGTTCGTCGTCCCAACGACCCCGTTGGTAAAAGACCGCCACGTCGGCCCACGCGAGTTGCTCGCCGGTCGGGAACGTGTAAGCGACGTCGACTTCCGTGCCGGGCGCCTCGTCGAGCAAGCGGGCCCAGACCTCGCGCCACGCGGGGTAATCGTGCTCGCCCGGACCGTGGTCTTTTTCGCCCGACACCAACAGCACCTTGAGGGTGTCGCCGGCCAGGTCCGCCGCCAAGGCTTCGCTGTCGGCGCCGGCGTGAAGGGCCTCCACGACACCCGCCGCGACCGCCGCGGGAGGGGACGCTTCTCCGTACTCCGGCATCCGGAACGAGGCTTCCTCCGCACCCAGCGGGATCGCGGGGAGGAGCGACGCGAACAGGAGTGCGGTCTTTCGTGCGAGGCGTAATCGCGTCGTCATCACGGGGGGTCCTTGCAGAGCCGTTCAGAGAAAAGAAATCGATGGGCCGTCACCACCCCAATGTACCCACTTAGCGAGCCGGCCGGATAAACCTTCTTTGCGAGCCTCGTTTTGCGACAGCGGCGGTACCGCAGGCGTCCCTCGGAGGGGATAATCATTCTGGCGATCCTCTGCGCCACACGCCAACTCGTCCCCTCCCGCCCCTCCCAAAACGCCTTGTCGAACTCCGTAGAAGGCGTCGCCGGAACCGTCGGGATCGTGGGACTTGGGCTGCTCGGATCGGCCCTTTGCGAACGCTTGCTGGAAGCGGGCAAGACGGTCCGTTGCTTCAATCGGACACGTGAAAAGGCCGACGAGTT
This sequence comes from Botrimarina colliarenosi, assembly GCF_007859955.1. Classification (GTDB taxonomy): domain Bacteria; phylum Planctomycetota; class Planctomycetia; order Pirellulales; family Lacipirellulaceae; genus Botrimarina; species Botrimarina colliarenosi. Next base: position 277,297 of record NZ_SJPR01000002.1, on the reverse strand, counting down.
GATCGGCCGGGGCGCCGTCTGGTCGGACAACCCATTCGCCGAGTGCGAGACGGTCGTGGTCTGTCTGTACAACGCCGCGATCGTTCGCGAGACCTTGCAGCAGCTGTCGGGGTCTTTCCGGCCGGGGCAGTGTGTGATCGATGCGACGACGGCGGGCCCGGCCGACGCGGTCGAACTCGGCGCGTGGCTTGGCTCGTTCGGCGTGAGCTACCTCGAGGCGCCGATCGCCGCTTCAAGCGACCAGACCCGCCAAGGGAAAGCGATTGCCTTCATCGGCGGCGAGGCCGACGTGCTGCGGCGCGCTCAACCGGTGCTCGATGCGATGGTGGCGGCGTCGCACCACGTCGGGGCCTGGGGCGCCGCCGCCCGCTTCAAGCTGGTTAACAACTTGATCCTCGGGCTCAACCGGGCGGCCCTCGCCGAAGGGCTCGCCTTCGCATCGCGGATCGGCCTCGGCCCGGCGAAGACGCTCGACGTCCTCCGGCAGTGCAACGCCTACTCGGGCGTCATGGACACCAAAGGGGCGAAGATGGTCGCCGGTGACTACACGACCCAAGCCAAGCTAGGGCAGCACGCCAAGGATGTCCGAATCATCCTTGAGGAAGCCGACCGCAACGGTCTGACGCTCCCCTTTTCGAAGGTGCACCTCGAAATGCTCGAGCGCGGCGAGGCCCTCGGGTGGGGCGACCTCGACAACAGCGCCATCTACCGCGTGCTGAACGAAGCCGGAACCCCCGTTGAGGCTGGAACCCCTGTTGAGGAAGCATGAGCAAGCCAACCCGTCGGATATTCTTGATCGGCAGCGGCGCGGCGATCGCCGCCGGCGTCGCGGGACGCGCTCGTGCGAACGCGCCGGCTGAGAGCGTCCGGATCGGGCTGATCGGCTGTGGCGTCCGCGGCCGCGCCTACCACGGCCGTGTCGCGGCGGTCTGCGATCCCGACGCGCAGCGGCTCGCCGAGACCGCCGAGGCGTGCGGCGTCACGCCGGCGAACGCGGTGAGCGATTTCCGCCGCTTGCTGGATGATCCCACGATCGACGCGGTGGTCGTCGCCACGCCCGACCACTGGCACGCCCCCGCCGCGATCCTTGCCTGCCAAGCGGGCAAGCATGTTTACGTCGAGAAGCCTTGCTCGCACAACTTCCGTGAGAGCCAGTTGCTGCTGCAAGCAGCGGAGCGAAGCGGCGTTGTCGTCCAGCACGGCACCCAGTCGCGGTCACGGCCGGCGATCCGCGACGCGATCGCTAGGCTGCACGACGGCGTCATTGGCGATGTGCTGGTGGCGAAAGCGTGGAACATCCAGGACCGGGGGACCATCGGTCACAAAACGCCGTCGGCGCCCCCCCCGGGTCTCGACTACGACCTGTGGGTCGGGCCGGCCGAGTGGCTCCCGTACCAGTCGAACCGCCTCCACTCGGACTGGCACTGGTGGTGGAACTTCGGCACCGGCGACATCGGCAACGACGGCGCCCATGAAATCGACTACGCCCGCTGGGGGCTCGGCGTCGACACGCTGCCGACAAAAGTTGTCGCCGTGGGCGGCAAGTACCACGCCAACGACGACCAGCAGTGCCCCGACACGGCGACCTGCGTCTTCGAGTACGCGGCCGACGCCGCGAAGCCGAAGCAGCTCATCTTCGAGATGCGGCTCTGGTCGACCAATTACCCGGTGAACTGTGACTCGGGGGTCGAGTTCTACGGGACCGAAGGGCAGATGTTCCTCAGTAAGCGGGGCAAGCTGCGGATCGTCGGCCCCCGCAACGAGCCGATCGAGGAGAGTCGTTTCGGCCGTGAGACGGGGTTCGCCCATTTGGATAACTTTGTCGACGCCATCCGTAAGGGGACGCCACTCAACGCCCCGCTGCACGAGGCGCACCTCAGCGTGGGGCCGATCCACCTCGCTAACGCGGCGATCCGCTCTGGTTCTTCGTTCAGCTTCGATCCGGAATCCGAGTCGGTTATCAGCAACGACGGCGCGGCGAAGCTCTTGACCCGTCGCTACCACGAGGGGGGGCACTGGGCGGTCCCTGACGGTCTGTGAGCACGTTCTTGTTTCCAACTCACGTCGCTGGTTTAGCGGTCGTTCTGCTGACTCTTGCGTCGGGCGCCCGCGCCGACGATTGGTCGGTAGCGGAGTCCCCGGGGACCTTGGCGTTCTCCTTGGGCGGCGTTGCGGTCGTCGAGTACGTCTACGCCGACGAGACGATCTCGCGTCCCTACTTCACCCGGCTCCGTTCGCCCGCCGGCGTTCAGGTGACGCGGAGTCATCCGCCCGTTGCCGGCGAAGACCGCATGGACCACCCCGACTTCCACCCCGGGGTCTGGATGGCGTTTGGCGACATCAACGGGGCCGACTTCTGGCGGCTCGACGCCACGGTGAAGCACGATCGCTTCATCCAGCCGGCCGAGTCGGAGGAGGGCGTGCTGTCCTTCGCGACCGAAGAACGCTACCTCGACGCGGACGGCGCCCTCGTCTGCCAGAGCCTCACCCGACACACGTTGCGGCGTACTCCGCTGGGGATCGTCGTCACCTACGACACGACGTTCTTCGGAGACAAGGCTTTCACGTTCGGCGATCAAGAAGAGATGGGCCTGGGGGTCCGGCTCGCGACGCCCCTGCGTGTCGAGGCGGGAGGCCCCAATCCGGCGCCGACTGGCACGGGCGAGATCGCCGCCGATGGGGGGCGCCGCGGTTCGGCGCAGATCTGGGGCACACCGACGCAATGGCTCGACTACAGGGGGCGCCTCGAGGGTGAGCCCGCCGGGGTGGCGATCTTCTGCCATTCGGGCAACTTCCGGGCTTCGCGGATGCACGCCCGCGATTACGGCTTCGTCTGCGCCAACCCGTTTGGGATCGCCGCCTTCAAGGCGAGGCCCGCGAGCCGGGTCACGGTCCGGCCGGGCGAGAGCCTGCGTCTCCGCTACGCCGTGGTGGGGCATTCGGGAACGACGCCGACCGACGGGCAGCTCGACCAGGCTTACCAAGAGTACGTCAGCAGCGAACGCTAAGGATCGCAGGACTCACGACGTATGAAGGGAATGCAACCGATCGACTGGGCGGTGCTGCCGCTCTACCTGATCGGCATCACGCTGCTCGGCGCCTGGACGGCCCGCCGTGTGAAGTCGTCGAGCGACTTCTTCATGCCGCGCCGTTTCGGCAAGGCGATGATGATCACCTTCGCCTTCGGGACAGGAACCTCCTCCGACCAAGCGGTGACGGTCGCCTCGAAGACCCTGACCGACGGCCTCTCGGCGATCTGGTGGCAGTGGGTCTGGCTGCCGGCGACGCCGTTCTACTGGCTGCTGGCGCCGATCTTCCGCCGGCTGCGGGCGACCACCACCGCCGATGTCTACGAGCTCCGCTACGACCGCAGCGTCGGCGTGCTGTTCGCAGTCGTCGGCGTGGTCGGCATGGCGGTGAAGATTGGCCTGCTGCTCAAGGGCGCCGGCGCGATGATCGACTCGTGCACCGCCGGCGCGATCGACGCGAACGTGGCGATCTTGATCACGACCGCGCTGTTCCTGATTTACGGCATGGCGGGCGGCCTCGGCGCCGCGGTGGTGACCGACTTTGTGCAAGGGCTGATGACGGTCCTGTTCTCGTTCCTGCTGCTGCCGTTCGTGCTGCAGGCGACGGGCGGTCTCGAAGGAGTCCGAGAGACTGTCGGCGCCCACAACCCGCAGATGCTCTCGCTCTTGGCGCCGACGAAGATCAACACGTTTTTCGTCATCATGTACTCGATCCAGCTGCTCGTCGGGATCGTCGCTCAGCCGTTTATCATGGGCGTCTGCGGCGCCGGCCGGACCGAGATGGACGGCCGCGTCGGCTTCATGGTCGGCAACATCGTCAAGCGGATCTGCACCATCGCCTGGAGCATTACTTCGCTTGCGGCAGTCGCCTGGTACCTCAACCAGAACATCGACCTCGCGACGGTCGAACCCGACCACCTCTATGGCGAAGTCGCACGGGCGTTCTTGCCCGGCATCTTCCCAGGCCTGCTGGGGATCTTCCTGGCGTGCCTGCTGGCTTCGATCATGAGCTCGTGCGACGCGATCATGATCAGCGGCGCCGCGCTCGTCACCGAGAACCTCTACCGCCCGCTCCGCCCCAACCGCCCCGACACACACTACGTCGGCGTCGGGCGCCTGACCGCCGCGGCGATCGTCGCGGTCGGCGTCTGGTTCGCGTTCTGGGTGCCGAGTGTCATCGACGCGTTGAACATCTGGCTGAAGATCGCCCCGCTGGTTGGTATCGCCTTCTGGATCGGCCTCTTCTGGCGCCGCGCGACGCCGGCCGGCGCCTGGGCCGGCACCCTGGCCGCGATGGCCGTGTGGTTGCTGGCGACACTGCCGGCCGTCGCGACGTGGCTCGCCGGATTCCCGTTGCTCAGGTCGATGGGTGTGGTGTCGGTCGCATCGGACGGCGCCGCCTCCGTGGGGGACGCATGGACGAGTGTCGCCTATCTGTCGGCCGGCGTGTTGGGTTGTGTCTTGGTGAGTCTGGTCACGCCGCGCACCCGGGCGGAGAAGCTCCAGCGCTTCTACGACCTGACGCGGACCCCCGTCCAGGCGGGCGAGGTCGTCGAGGCGCCCTGCACGATGCCGGTCGGCGTCGCCGCCCCGTCGCGGCGGATGCTGATCCAGGGGGCCGGACTCGAAGTCCCGGTCCCCTCGGCCGTCTCGGTCGCGGGGTTCCTTGCCGGTTGGGTGATGGTGGCGGCGTTGGTTGGCGGTTTTTTGGCGATCATTGGTTGAGCCGCGGTTCTCACGGAGTTTGCATGCTTTTCTCACGCCTGTCTCGTCCGCTGGTCCTACTGATCGCGTTCGGCTTCGCCACGTCGGCAGACGCGATCCAAGTCGAGTCGCTCCACTGTGAGCACTTGCTGTCGCCCCACTGCGTTGACGTCTTGCAGCCCCGCCTGTCGTGGACGCTAGGCTCCGACGAACGGGGCGATCGCCAGACGGCCTACCAAGTGTTGGTCGCAACGACTCCCGAGCAGCTCGCCGAAGGCAAAGCCGACGCCTGGGACAGCGGCAAGCGGGAGTCGATCGAGAGCGTCCTCGTCCCCTACGCAGGACGCGAACTACACAGCCATGAGCGACTCTACTGGACCGTGCGCGTCTGGGATCGGCAGGGCAAGCCGTCCGCCTGGAGCGAACCGGCTGACTGGATCATGGGTGTGTTGGACGGCAACGAGTGGGAGGCCAAATGGATCGGCAAGGCGGTCCCCGAACGGGTTGAGAACCTCAGCGACGCCCAGTGGATCTGGTTCCCCGATAACACCACCGATCGGGCCACGAAAAAATCACAGTGCTACCTGCGGCGAGCGTTCACCCTGCCAGCCGGCAAGGCGATCGAGCACGCCGTGCTGCGGATGGCGGCGGTCGATCATGTCGATATCTATCTGAATGGCCGCAAGCTCGGCTCCCGGAGCGGCCACTCGTCGGCGAAAGAACTCGACCTGACGCACCTCTTGCGAGAAGGCAAGAACGTGATCGCGGCGACGCCGGCGAAGCGAAGCACGTCGAACGTTCCCGCCGCGATGGTCGCGTGGCTCAAGGTCGATTTCGTCGACGCCGAGCCGCTTGTCGTGATGTCCGACGCCAGCTGGCTTGCTAGTGACGAAGAGACGGCGGACTGGATCGAACCCGACTTCGTCGACTCCGACTGGGTCGCTGCCGACGAGCTCGCGGAAGTTGGCGCCGATCCCTGGGGCCCGGTCCGCCACGCCGAGTCACGCCGTTTGCCGGCGCGCTACCTGCGGAAGCAGTTCACTCTCGACAAGCCCGTCCGCCGGGCGACGGTCTCGTTGTGCGGCTTGGGCTGCTCCGAGCTCTTCGCCAATGGCAAACGGGTCGGCGATCAGGTGCTGTCGCCCGCCATGTCACAGTACCCCGAGCGGTCGTACTACATCACGCGCGACGTGACCGACTCGCTGCGAGTGGGCGACAACGTGCTCGGCTGCACCCTCGGCAACGGCCGCTTCTACGCAATGCGCAGCGAAGTCTACGCCGGTATGCCAACGTACGGATCGCCGATGCTGCTGCTAAGGCTCACTATCGAGCACGAGGACGGCTCGGTGTCGGTCGTCACGAGCGACACCGCATGGCGGATGACCGACGACGGACCGATTGTCGCCAACAACGAGTACGACGGCGAGGAGTACGACGCCCGCCGCGAGCTCGACGGCTGGACCGACGCCGGCTACGACGACGCCAGTTGGGAGCAAGTCGAACAGCTCGACCGGCCCTCGAAGCGGATCGAGGCCGAGCCGATCGCGCCGATGCGTGTCACTCAGACGCTCGCGGCAAAAACCGTTACGGAGCCGTCGCCGGGCGTCTACATCTACGATCTGGGCCAAAACATGGTCGGTTGGTGCCGACTCAAGGTGAGCGGCCCGGCCGGCGCCACTGTCCGGCTGCGGCACGCCGAGCGGCTGACCGACGACGGCGAGCTCTATCTCGAGAACCTGCGTGGCGCCAAGGCGACCGACCGTTACACCCTGCGAGGGGGCGGCGAAGAGGTCTGGGAGCCACAGTTCACGCTCCACGGCTTCCGCTACGTCGAGGTGACCGGTTACCCCGGCGAGCCGACTCTCGACGCCATCGAGGGCCGCGTCGTCCACGACGACATGGAGCCGGTCGGCGAGTTTGCGTGTTCTAATGAGGTCGTCAACCAGGTTTACCGGAACGCCGTCTGGGGTTTCCGCGGCAACTACCGCACCACGCCGCTCGACTGCCCGCAGCGCGACGAACGACAGGGCTGGTTGGGTGACCGCCTCGAAACGGCCCGCAGCGAAAGCTACGTCTACAACGTGGCCGCCTTCTACGAGAAGTGGCTGACCGACATCCGCGACTCGCAGAGGGAGAACGGCAGCCTCCCCGACATCGCGCCGATCCACTGGCCGCGTTTCAGCGACAACGTCGTCTGGCCAAGCACGGCGATCTTGCTCCCCGAAATCCTCAACGACCAGTACGGCGACCGCCGACCGATCGAAAAACAGTACGAGAGCAACGCCCGGTGGATCGATCACATGGCGGGGTATCTCCGAGACGACGGCCTGATCGACCGGGATTCGTATGGCGACTGGTGCGTCCCGCCCGAGTCGCCCGAGCTAATCCACTCGCTCGACCCAGAGCGGATCACCGACACCACGCTGCTGGCGTCGATGTTCTTCTACTACGACCTGAAGCGGATGGAGCAATACGCCTCGATGCTCGGCCACAGCGCTGACCAGTCGCGTTTTGCCGAGATGGCCGACCGGTTGCGAGAGGCGATCAATACGACCTACTACAACGCCGACGCCGCGCAATACTCCAACGGCACACAATCGTCTTCGGTGATGCCGTTGGCGTTCGGTCTTCCGCCGCAGGGCCAGCGGGAGATGCTGGCGGCGACTCTCGCCCGCCACGTCGCCGAGCGCGACGGCGGCGCTATCGCCACCGGCCTCGTCGGTGGACAGTTCCTCTGCAGGACGCTCACCGACATCGGCCGTCCCGACTTGGCCTTTGCGATCGCGTCGCGCGAGGCGTACCCAAGCTGGGGTTACATGGCTTCGCAAGGAGCGACCACGATCTGGGAGCTCTGGAACGGCGACACGGCCGACCCCGCGATGAACTCCGGCAACCACGTCATGCTGATCGGCGACCTGGTGACCTGGCTCTACGAGGACCTCGCGGGAATCGCCCCCGCCCAACCCGGCTTCCGCCGCATCGAGATGCGGCCGCAGATGGTCGAAGGCCTTGATGGAGCGCGGGCGTCGTACCGCTCGCCGTACGGCCAGATCAAGAGCGAATGGCGCCGCGACAACGGGGCGATCGCTTGGCGGATCGTCGTTCCGCCCGGAACGACGGCGGACGTTCACCTACCGACCGCCGACGCGTCGGCCGTTACCGAAGGTGGAGCGCCGCTCGGCAAGGCGGACGGAATCGGCGCCGCTCGCATCCTTGGCGGCCGGGTCGGCGTTGAGGTCGCGAGCGGCGCCTACGAGTTCCGGATCACCGGCCAATAGAAGCGTTTTCTCCGTGAATGGCACGATTCCGATTTGGTTTTTGTTAGCAGCCGGCCCCGACCTGTCGGCGAGGTCGTTCCAACAATTCGGTTTCACGCATGTGGCCAATTCGAGTTGACCCGCCGCGGCATGCCGCTCAATTCTCGATAGGCATGACGCCGCCCACCTCGTTGAAGTGGCCGGCCTTGTGCAAGACGCCGGGCTGGTTCGCGTACTCGATGACAAACGCCGGGTCAGCACGCTGTCGGGCACGGTTTCGGCGATCCTGTCGAAATTCTTCTGCTCGGTGACGGCGACGAAAAACCGACCCTGCGGCAGCCGGATCGACGCCCGGCCGAGCTCGATCTCTCGCACTTGCGTGAACTCGTTGCGGTGCTTGTCGACCACCGCGTCCCAACGCCGCTCCATCGAGGTGAACGGCCTGGAGAGCCGCGCCATCGACTCGGCGAGACGTTCGGTCGCGTCGAGCGGCGGCGCCCAGATCGGCTCATCGACCCAGAAGCCAAAGGTATCGAGTTCTTGGCCGGGCGGTCAAAACAGGCCAACTGCCGCCGAGATTGGGTCAAATCTCAGGACGTCGCGGATGACGGTCGCTCATCCGTGCCGGTGGTGGAGCAGGCCGGTGGCGAGTGACATCAAGACGGTCAGGGCGATCGAGGTCGACTCCGGGACAGATTCGGGCGCTGACTGGCTGCTGCCGTAGTGGCTTCGCCATACGTAGTAATCACCCTGGTCGATCACGCCGCTGAAATCGTGGTCCGCTCCGGCGCCGGGCACGACGGTATCGCCCAAGGTGTCTCGCCAGGCGGTGTAGTCGCTCGCATCGACGACGCCGTCGGTGTTGTAGTCGCCGAGCAGGCCGTCGAAGAGCGTGAGCGTGACGATAGCGCTGTCGAAACGATCGGCGCCGCCGGCGACAGTGACTACGCTTGAACTTCGGGAGACGCGGAGACCGCTTCCGATCGAGCCGTCGACCAACGTCAGCTTACCCTCGATCCGCGCACTGAGGCCCATCGAACCTCCGTCGATGATGATTTCGCTGTCGTGAGTGGCGCCCGTGTTGAGCTGGAAATTGTCACCGAAGCTGCCGCCAATGATCTCCACCGGACCGGTGATCGTCGTGTTGTCGCCGAAGGACGCGTCGCGGATGGTGCTGCCCGCTCGCAACTCGCTTAACGACGTAGCGTAGCCGTACGAACCGTCGTCGATCGAAAGTTTGACGCGGCTAATAAGCGCGAAATCATCCACGGTCGCGTCCTTCAGGAGCGTCTGGTAGACATAGCCACTGGTCGGCCCTCGGACCGTAAGGCCCCGACCAATCGACCCGCCTTCGATGGTCAGGTCGGAGTTATCGAACACCGCTTCGGCGCCCATCGCAACGCCTCTAAGCGAAACGGTTGAGCCGCCTCCAAAGTACGGGCTGTCTAAGATCGCCCCTCCGACCATCGTCCAATCAACGTTGTTGGCTTCTAGATCGACCCCGACATCTTGCCCCGCCAGCGCGATGTTAGCGTCGTTGAGGAGTGAGCGTTCGCCCATCGAAGTGTTCACGATCGATACGTTCGTTCCCGCCGCGGTGGTCAAGCTCGACCATATCGTCGCGTTGGCGATCGAGACCGTGGCGCCCGCCTGCACGGTGAGCCCCTCCGCAAATGTCCCGCCGGTGATGGTCGCCTGAGCGCCGCTATATGCGATCAAACGCCCGCCAAAGGCGCCGTCGGAGATATTGGCGACGGCGTTGCTGCGGATGTACGATTCGCCCAGGAATCCGCCGCGGGCGCCAATCATGCCGCCAGACACTTCGACATAGCTGCCGGACTTCGCATCAAATCCGCGGTCGAACATGCCTCCGGTGATGGTCGTGGCGCCGCCATCTGCGACGGTGAGGCTGTAGGCTTCACCGCCCGTCATCCGTAGCTGCGAATTGAAGCCCATTTCCAAGTCATTGATCCTTCCGCCGGTAACCAGCAAGTCGACGCTGTTAAGACCACTCGAAGGCATGTTGAGATACCCACCGTGGACTTCCAACGTCGTGGTGACGCCAGGAGGCGCCGATCGGAAGAAGCGCAGGGTGGGAAGGAACACGTCGCCATCGATGGTCAGCGTCGAACCGGGCGCTAAATTGACTTGGCTCACCAGCGTGTCGCCCGAGAGGTGGAGTTCCGCGTCGCGCCACACATAGATCTGCGGGACCATTCCTCCTGAGATGTTAGCGACGCCTCCCGAGAAGATGTCGTTGCTGGGATTGAGCACGCCGCCGCTCATGTTCAACACGCCGCCGTAGAACACCTCCAGGTCGCCGAGGCTCTCGCCCCCCGTCATGTTGATGGTCGCCCCCGTCGCTTCGAGGTTGCGGCCGACAACGCCCCCTTCGCGGATCTCGACGGTGCTGCCCCACCCCGCGTTGAAGTCAGCCGGCAAGACGCCGCCGTCATCGACGACCATCGTCTGCCCGGACCGGATGCCCAGCGGGATCGTGTCGGTCGAGGCGGTGATGACGGCGGGCCCGATGGCGGGGAGCCCTACGGCCCGGAGCGTGAGCATGCCCCCAAGCCGCGATCCCGACTCCTGACGAGAGAACGCGAACGGGGTCCCATCCGCCAACGTGCCGCTGAAGGTGACGCCGGAGATGGCGTCGCCCGGGATGGTCAGCGGCGTCGTCGATCCCGGACCGCCGAGTCCGGCAATCAATTGGTCGTCGATCCGGAAGTCGCCGCCAGCGAAGGTGACGTTGCTGAGGTTCTCGGTAAAGAAACCAAAGTCGGCAAAAGTGCCACCCGAAATATTGACAGTGCTCCCATCTCTCGCAACGAAGGGTCCAACCCTGCCGCCCGAAATGTTCACGACGCTCATGTCGTTGGCGTCGAAGCGCGGGCCGACGACGCCACCCGCGATGTTGACGATGCTCCCGGCGTTCGCCTGGAAGTCGGCAGGCAACTCGCCGCCGTCGAAGAGATTCAGCACCGTGTCGGCGCCGATCGACGTGGGCGCCACAGCCGGCGGCACATCGATAATGGTTTGCGCCTCGGCAATACCCGCGAGCAACGCGAGCCCAGCAGCGGTCAGGAAAACGCGGAACATGAGTACCTGAAAAGAGCGACCGAGTTCAATCTCAGCGCGGCATGCGGCATGGTCCCGACCGAGATTATGGCAGGGGGTCTGTAGCCTGTCGAACCAATTCGTTGGTCACCCCGCCTGGCAGCCGGCGACGGCCTCGGTCGAGCAAGGAATCTCTCCGTGTGAGGCGTGACGGTCGAGGAAGCGAACGACAGCCGCGCTGCGGTCGAACCCCTCAGACCGAAGGTCGAACGCAGCGACGCCGTCATTCTGCTGCTTACAAAGCGATCCCGTAGTCAAAGTACTTGTTGATGTGATCAAAGAACGAACGGCAAACCGGCTCGTGAGGCTTCCCCCCCGGCAGATAACGGGTGTGCCTTTCAAAGCCGAGAAGATTGACGACCGGGACCAGCACGAGGGTCCCCGCGACCAATTCGAAGGGCTTCTCTCGGATCAGCCGGCGGATGGCGCCGGCGCTGTTGATCTGATCGCCATGAACCGCCGCGGTGATGCAGACGGTTGGCCCTGGTTGCTTGCCACGCCAGAGAGGCGCCAGGATCGAAAAGTCGCTACCGGAAAGCTCTGCAAGACGACGATCGAAGTCGAGAGTGCCGAGCCCGGCTGCATCTCGCCCTAGCCGCTGGTCTTGGTCTTACTAATGCGGCATCACGGCTTCTCCCGGTTCTCGACCGCCGCGGGGCGGAGGTTCTTCACTTTGAGACGCCGCTTCTTCTGTTCCTTCGCGGGGACCAAGTCGCGCATCGATTCGAGTTTGCCGTAGCAGAGCAGCTTGTCGCCCGGCTCAAGAACCCGGGAGTCCTTCGGATTCGAGATCACACTGGTCCCGCGATGGAGATTGAGCACCACGACGTCTTTGCTGCGTAGCCCGGAATCGATGATCGTCTGTCCGACGTACTCGGAGCCCTCGGGGATCACGACGTCGGCGACCCCGTAGCCCTTCGAGACGGTGAGCCGTTGTCGCAGGTCGATCTCGGGGAAGTTCACTTGATTGGCGCAGTAGTCAACGATGGCGCCGGCGATGTCGAGGCCGGTCGCCCCCTCGATCCCCTCAAGCCCGGGCGACGAGTTGACCTCCATGATCTGCGGGCCGTTGGCGCCTTCAAGCATGTCGACCCCCGCCACGCGGAGGCCCATGATCTGGGCCGCGCGGACGGCGGTTTCCTCGTAGGCCGGATCGAGGGTGATCGCTTCGGTGTTACCCCCTCGGTGGACGTTGCTGCGGTACTCGTCGCCCTGAGCGACGCGCCGCATCGCCGCGATGACGCGGTCGCCGACGACAAACGCCCGGATGTCCTTCCCCTTGCTCTCCTTCACGAAGCGCTGGATGAGGACGTTCTGCTTGGCGGTTTGGAGGGTCTCGATGATCGCCTCGGCCACCTTCGTCGTCTCGGCGAGGATGACGCCTACGCCTTGGGTGCCTTCGAGGATCTTGATGATGATCGGAGCGCCACCGGTCCGCATGATGGCTGGCATCACGTCGGCCCGGTCGCGAACAAAGGTCGAGTAGGGGATGCCGATCTCGTGCCGGCTGAGGATTTGCATCGAGCGGAGCTTGTCGCGGGAGTTCGAAATGCCGTTCGCCGTATTGGGCGTGTAGACGTCCATCTGCTCGAATTGGCGGACGACGGCCGTACCGAAGTAGGTGATCGACGCCCCGATGCGCGGGATGATGGCGTCGTAGTCGCTGAGTTCCTTCGACCGGAAGTAGAGGTCCGGCTCGCCCGCTTCGAGGTCAATGGCGAAACGCAGCGTGTTGAGGACCTTGACGTTGTGTCCGCGCTCTTCGGCCGCTTGGCGGAGCCGGGCGGTGCTGTAGCACTTCGGCGCCGTGGAAAGGATTCCTAACTTCATCGGTCGATTCCTTCACGTAGATGGTTCTTTCTTCGATCATCAAACACCGTTGTATCATAGGGGTTCGCCGTTAGCTGAGTGAGACTTCCGTGCTTGCGGGGCGCGCCCCGCTGCGAAGGCGCGCCAGCGTTCGCGAAGACCTCCGCGACGGCAAGCGGGCGAGCGGATGGCCGCGTCGCGAAGCTCATTCGTCTTCCGCCGCTGGCGCGTACGAGTTCGATAGCGCGTCACCGAAGCGCTCAAAGTCCTTGAACTGCCAGACGACTTGCTTGTCGCGGGTGACCTCGATGATCTGCGGGTTGTCGGCGCCGGCGTGGCAGTTGCCCAGGATGAGGTTGCCGTTGGGCAGTGGCTGGAGCGTCGTGACCCAGGCGAGCGTGATCCCGGGCAGGTCGTCCTGTTTGAGCCGCCAGACAATCTCCTTCTCGGGGGTCACTTCGAGAACGCTGTGACCGTTGCCGGTGGCGATCAGCGTGTTGCCGTTCGGGAGCCGCTCGGCGGCGAAGACGGCGGCGCCCCATGCCGAGGCGTCGTGCCCACCGCGCGGCGCCTTGCCGAACAGGGGGACCGCATACTCCCATACCACGGCGCCTTGCGCGTCGTACTCTCGCACCGCGCCATCCCCTTCGTGCGCGACGAGGTAGTGGCCATTGGGGAGGCGCCGCGCCAGCCGGGTGTCGTGGTGGGGGTCGGGGTGATCGACTTTTAGGGGGATCTGCCGCCGGAGTTCGCCCCGGGGGCCGACCTCGATCAGCCGGGCGGGCCCCGACTCGGCGATCATCGTGTCGCCATTCGGCAGCCGCTGAAACGAGTGGACCTCGACCCGCTTGCCCGAATTGCCATTCGACGAGGCCGAGTCGTATTCCCAGACGACGTCGCCGGTAGCCGGGTCGATCTCAACGATCCGCGTCCACGACGTCTGGAACAGCACGTTCCCGTTCGGGAGCAACTGCAAGTCGTGGATCGCCCCAATCGGGTGCTCCCACTCAATTGCGCCGTCGGCCGCAAGCAGGGCGATGCGTCCCGCGCTCGCGTCGGCCGCAAGGAGAGGGCGGCCGGGAGCGGCGGGCGACGCGGCGTGGGCGATTGGAGTCAGCACCGCGGCGGCGGCGACGGCGTAGAAACAAAGATCCGTTCGCATGGCGGTCGTGCTTGTTAGTAAAGTTTGGTGTGGACTCAGAGTGTCTTTGGCGGAATCCGTCGCCTCCCCGGTTGAACCTGCCGGGGGCGGGGGCCCGGGGCGATCGAGACTGGAGACTAAGGTGCGTCGAACGGCCCAGTAAGGAACCTGGCGTCAGGCGCCGACTCGGCGGTCGGACGCTTGGTAGGATGGGGAGCGGAAATTGGTTCGCCACGAAATGGAGACTCGCCCAATGTCGTTCCGGCTCGCCTATGGTTTCTTGGTCCTGCTGCTCGCGACAGGCGCAACGGCGGACGTGATCTACTTGGCCGACGGGCGCACCCTCCGGGGTGAGGTCACGGAGTACGTGAATGGCGTCATCCGGTTGCATGTCGTGGGAGGCGACGACAGCGTCGTCGCGTTGAACCTCATAACGCGGATCGAGTTCGCCCCCGCCGTCCCGCCCGACGACCAGACGTTGATCATCCCGCCGCCCCCCGCGTACGAAGAGGTGTTGCAGGCGTTGATCGAGAAGACGGAGGAACGGTTAAAGCAGAAAGGGGCGGACACGCGCGAGGCGGCGATTGTCTTGTACCTCGACACCGGTCTCGGGGAGCCGGCGTCCCATCCTGAGAACATTGACATTCGCTGCTACCGAGGGCTTGGCTACTCAGGGGGCCAAAGGGCGACCGCCGACGCGCCGTGGCTGCACTTCGAGAGCGTCAGGGAGCGTGAAGACGGCGTGCGTCGCCTCGAGATCGACCCGGGACCTCCCTATGCGGTCATTAACCGGAGCGTGACCCTTGTGCCGGGCAAGATCGCCAACCTGGGCCGGATCGTCTTGCAAAAAGTGAAGGCCGACGGGACGGTGACCCTCACCGGTTACGTCCGCGACGGCGCCGGCGTCCCGGTCGAGGGCGCGCTGGTGTCGGCCGACGCTCGGCGTACGCACAGCGACGCCGACGGCTTCTACCAGTTGGAGGGGTTTGGGTTGGAAGTCGTCAACCTCTCGGTCCGCAAGCGGGGCTTCGTCGGCGGGTCGTCGCGGGTCTCGATCCGTGACACCGAGAAAAAGGAGATCGCCTGCGATCTCTCTGTCTTCCGGCCTCGCCGCCTAAAGTTGTCGTATGTCATTAGCGCCGAGGGGTCGGATATATTCGAGGGGCCGGGCGTCGAAACCGGGACGATCGAACGCGTTGTTGACTCGTCCCGAATCCCGCTGGACGAGACGATCTACTCCTCGGCGTCGTTCCAGCGCTTCGCGAAGGAGGCCCACCTCTATCTCGGTGTGAAAGACGGCGCCGTCACGATCGGCAACTCCCATGCGCCGATCTTCTATCAGCTTGCGGAGCCCGAGGTACGCTTCGCCGACATCAAAGAACTCGGCGAACTGCCGATGAGCGCCCAGCGTTGCCCGCCACTGAGCGAGGGCGCGGTGATCGTCGCCCGCGGCAACCACCCCCAGTTCGGACGGGGGATTTCGCCCTTCTGCGTCAAGTTCCTCGTGGAAGAACTCTCGATGGCGGCCGGCGAGTTTAACGAGGAGGAGTTCGCGCCAGTCGAGGGCGAGTGACCGACACGAAGCTCGATGAACCGCTTGCCTTGCCGCGAGTCACTCGGCCGCGAATTCGTACGCCCCCGACTCGATTCGGTAGATGGCTCGTTCTTCGTCGCGTTCTAACAACGCGACTCCGGTGGCTTCCGCCACCGGCTGCGCTGATTCGGTGATGGTCTGGTGCTTGGCGGCGGGCACGTGCACCGTTGCCGTCGTGTTCGCAGGGATTTTTACCGCTAGCTTGAAGGCGTCTCCCTTGCGGTCCCAGCGGACGTGGATCGGGCCTCGGACCGTGTCGTGGGTTGCTTCGGCCCAGGCGAGGTCGCCCACGGGGTTGGGGCGGATGACGATCTTCTCGTAGCCGGGGGCGGACGGGTCGCTCTCGATGCCGACGAGGTCCTTGTAGAACCACTCCGTGATGTGCCCCAGCATGAAGTGGTTGTGCGAGGCGTGATGGTTGGCGTCCCACGCCTCGGTGAGGGCCGTGGCGCCGTGGGCGAGTTGGTAGCCGTAACCGGGCCGCTCGGACTGGTTGATCATGTCGTAGATCACGTCGGAGTGGCCCCCGTCGGCTAGCGCCTGCAGCAGGTAGCGGAAGCCGACGTCGCCAGCGGTCATCGCGTCGCCCCGGTCGCGGACGTCCTTCACGAGGGCGGCGAGCGCCGCGTCGCGGTCGCGCTCTTCGGCAAGGCCCATCATCAGGGCGATGGCGTTGGAGCATTGCGAGCCGGTGGCGTACGTGCCGTCGTCGTTGCGGAACTTGGCCCGCCACGCGTCGCGGATGGTCTCGGCGAGCTCTTGGTGTTTGGCGGCGTCCTCGGGCTTGTCGAGCAGCTTGGCGATCTGCGCCAATGTCTTCGCGCTCTCGTAGTAAAACGCGGTCGCGGTGACCGGTGGCGGCGTCAACTGGGCGTGGCCAGGACGGTCGGCGGGGCCCAGGTCGTACCAATCGCCGAGGCCCTCTTCGACGATCGAGTCGGTCGCCTGCGACGTGAGATACTCGAGGTAGCGCTGCATCGTCGGGTAATAGTCCGCGAACAGACTCGTGTCGCCGGTCGCTTGGTAGTGCTGCCACGGGACGAGGATGACGGCCGATCCCCATTCGGACGCCGCGCGGAACGTGCCGGGGAACTCGACGTACTCCGGCGCGATGTTCGGCACGAGGCCCGACGCGATCTGCGAGTCGGCCATGTCACACATCCCCTTGATGAACAAGCGGTGCGCGTCGAACTCGTAGCGGACGCCCGGCCCGTTGAGATGGTACTGCTCGAGCCAGCCGAGCTTCTCACGGTGGGGGCAGTCGGTGAGGACCGACACGAGGTTCGAGCGTTGCGCCCAGCGGACCAGCGTGCGGATGCGGTTCAGGAGGTCGTTGGAGCAAGCAAAGTCGCCCGCCGGCGCAGCGGTGGTGTGGACCACGACGCCGTCAACCGAGACGAGCTCCGGCAGCGCGCCCCCCTGCCCCGCCGGGATCAGATCCGCCTGCAAGTAACGGCAGCCCGCATAGAAGAACTTGGGGAACCAGGTCTCTTCGCCGTCGGTCGCCTTTGTGTACTGCCAGTAAGCGGGGCCGCGGTTGCCGCCGCAGGTGCCGCGGTCGATCTGCCCCTCGTCGTCAAGAACCTCGGCGTGGGTGAGGCGCACGGTGCTGCCCGCCGGCCCGCGCACGGTGACGCGCGGCATGAACGACGCGTTCTGGCCGAAGTCGAGGACGCTGCGCGAGTCACTCGAACGGCTAATCTCTTTAGCGGGGAGGGTCTCGATGGCGGCGATCGACGGCGCCGAGGCGGTCATGCCGCGGAGCTTGCCGCCGGGACGCACTAGCTCAACGGCGTGGCCCCACGCCGAGTCGTCAAAGCCCGCCTCGTCCCAGTCTGCCGGTAATCTGCGAGCGTCGTAGTCCTCGCCGCCGAAGATGTCATTGAACGTGATCGGCCCCGGATCGACGCGCCACGTCGGATCGCTGACAACCCGCTCGGTGGTCCCGTCCTCGTACTCGAGTTCAATCTGCACGATCGCGCGCTGTGGACCAAACGTGCCCTGGAACTTACTAAAACGGTTGCGGCGTTCGGTGTGGTGCATGCCATCGCCGAGGATGAGGCCGACAGCGTTGTCGCCATCGCTGAGCAGGCTCGTGATGTCGTGCGTTTCGTAGAGACACGTGCGGTTGTACTTGGTCCACCCGGGGGCCAGGAGGCCGTCGCCCGACTTTCGCCCGTTGAGGCTCATCTCGAACTGCCCGAGCCCGCAGACGTGGGCGATCGCCCGCTTGAGGCCGGGCTTCACCGCGAACCCTTTCCGCATCAGGACCGACTCGGTCTGCCACGGGGCGACGATCCACTCCGCCGACCAGTCGTCGGGCTCCAGCACGCCCATCGTGAACTCGGCGGGTTCGCTCCAAGCGGTCGGCTCGCCCTCTTCGTCCCAGGCCCGTACTCGCCACCAAACCGATTGTGAGGAACGAAGCGGGACGAATGGCTGCATGATCAGCGACGCGGTCGCGCCATCGACCTTCCCTTGGGTCCAAACGTCGCCGGCGTCGGATCCCGGCTTGGCGCTCTGCATGGCCTCGACTTCGTAAGCCGTCTGCTTAGCGCCGCGTCGGTCGGACTCGAGCCGCCACGAGAGCCGCGGCGTTGGTGTATCGACCCCGAGCGGGCCGACGGCGAACTCGCAGCGTAGGTCGACGACCCGCCCGCCCTCAGCGAAGGCGATCGCCGGGCACAGAGCAAGACCGCACCAGAGGGCGGACAGACAGAGACGCAACACGAACATAGGGTCGATTCAAGGGGGAAGAGTTGCGAGATGGCCAAGTCGCGGGGTGTCGATTCGCGTCAGGGCGTGCCGAGCGATTTCAGGAGCTTGCCAACCGCCGCAGGCAGCGTAGCGGCGGCGCCGAGATGGTCAGGCGTGCCGGAGGCTTCGTAAGCTTCGGCGGCGAGCGCGTGATCGGCGTCGCCATCGACGAGCACCGTCGGCCGCGGGGCGCCGAGCGCCAGCAGGCCCGGAACATCGCCATATTTTACGGCGCCGGGCAGGAAGCGGGAGTCACGCCACTCGGCGACGTCCGTAAAGCGGAAGCCGCCGATGTCGACCGCCGCGGCGTCGACCGCGTCGCCAGCCAAGGCGAGGGCGGCAATCGCGTAAGGCGCCGACGACGCGTCGGCGACAAGCCCCACCCTCTCGATACCGGGACGCAGCCGCTTGGCGACGGCGAGCGTTGCGAGCAAGTCGCCCGCCCGGTGCGCCACCGCGGTGGGGTTATAGCCGTACGTGAGCGACGCGATCGGCTTCGGATCGGGGTTGGCCGGCATCTGGGTCAGCGGTCCGTCGTCGGGCGCGAGGTCGCCTTGGGCAAAGAGGTCGACGCCCAGCACGCCGACGCCGCGAGCGAGGAGCGATGCGGCCAGTTCGCTGGAGGGATCGGCCGCCGCTTTGCCCGCTGCGGACGTGATGACGACCACCGTCGTCGCACCGACCGGCAAACGGGCGATCGCCGGCAACTCGACCCCGGCATGACGATTGGCGATCCGCAGGGGCGTCGCGCCGTCGGAATCGGCTAGCTCGCCGACGACTTCCGCGTCCGCCATCGCCTGCTCGGCGCCGCAGAGAAGGACCTCGAAGGCGCCGCCAACCACGTCGCGGTACTCGGCTAGCGACGTCGCGTCGTGCGGCGTCAGGCCTTCCAGGAGGGCTTCCGACTGGGCGGCCATCACGCGCATCAATTCGATCTCGTGCCCGCGATCGACATCGGCGTCGGCGATGCTCGGCGTCGTCCGGACCTCGTCGGGCGTGACCGGCTTGTAGTCGGTCTCAACGACTCGGTCACCCGCGTCGAGTCCGAGCCAGCGGTCGAGCCACGGGTACATCGCCGCGCGGCTGGCGTAGTTGTAGTTGTGAGGGAACTGGATCAGCGAAGCGTGCGTCACGTGGTCGGGGACGCCGAGCATCGTGTAGAGACGTTGCAGTTCCGGGTACCCGTCCTCGGCGGTGTGGCGGGTCCAGTCGTCGGCCGACGCCATGCCGAGCGGCTTGGGCGCCATCAGGGCGGCGAACTCGACGTTCGAGGTACCGATCCGCAGGCAGCAGGCGTTCTCACAGCCACAGCCCCCCTGCATCGCGGTTGAGACCATCACCACGGGGAACGCCACGGCCGGGCGGTCGTCGACGGCGCACAGCATCAGCGTCTGCGTGGCGCCGCTGCTGCCGCCGGTGACGGCGAGGCGCTCGGGATCGACGTAGGGAAGCGACTCGAGCCAGTCGAGCGCGCAGAGCGAGTTGTAAGTCTGCACGCCGAGCGGCCCCTGTATGCGGAGTTCTGCCTGGGCGCTGTAGAAACCCCAGGCGTTGGCTTCTTTGAGGATGGTGCTCTCACGGGGTCCGTGTATCGCCTCAAGCGAAAACTGCCGGCTGTCGCCGTAGCCGAGCATGTCGTAGAGGAACACAACGCAGCCCATCCGCGCCAGCTGTACACAGCGGGCTTGCAACGGGTGGCGGCCACCCCGCTCGAATCGCTCGGCGCCGCTGGCGAGTTGCCTCGCCAATTCGTCGTCGCCCCAGGCGTGGAAACGACCGCCGCCCCAATGCCCGTGGGGACAGAGGACGCCCGGCCGCAGCTCGGTCGCGTCGCCGGCAGGGCGGTACAGGCTTCCGGTGACAACCAAACCCGGGTAGCTCTCAAGCGAAACCGACTCGATCGTGTAGCCGTCCCGCTTCACCGGCCGTCCAATCACGGCGTGCGGCGCTGGGCGTTGCGGCATCGGCCAGAGCCCGCCCGCGACCTGGACCTGCCGGCGGACTTCTTTCGCCCGATCGGCCCAGGCCTCCGGCGTCACCGGGGGATCGAAGGGGAACCGATCGGTCCGCAAGTTGATCAGCCCCTCAAGGCGCGGATCGGCGTCGGCGATGGCGGCTGCCCCGCCGGTGGCGATGAGGGCTACGACAACGCCGCCGAGCACCAAACGCCAAGCCCGCTGGCGACAATTCCAGACGAAGGCCACGTTCACCCCTTCGAGACGGGATGGCGGGATTCGGTGCGTTTGCGGAACGCCTCGACGTCGCCTTGGCGGAGCGGTTCGACACTGAAGTGGACGGCGCCGCGTCCCACCATCGGCAGCTGCCGCTCGTCGCCGCGACATAGCGAGTCGAGCATGCTGATCGCCTCGTAGCCGTACTTGTACGGGTCCTGGGCCACCGCGGCGTAAACCGTGCCGGCTTCGATGCCGTCGAGGATCGCGTCGGACGTGTCGAAAGCGATCAGCTTGACGCGCTCGGTCGCTCCCAAGTCCTCAAGCGTTCGCATGACGACCGGGCCTTGCCGCGAGTTGAGCGTGACGACGCACGCAAGGTCCGGGTGTCCGTCGACGAGGTCGCGAATCTGTTTCTCGCAGGCCGCGTCATCCCCCTCGTCGGTGAAGAAGCCGAGGATCTTGTAACGGCGGTCGGTGGGCGACTCCTCGGGATTGGGAGACTCGGCGATGCGGGTGCGGATCCCCCCTTGGCGTTCGATCAAGTTCTCCTTGGTCTTGTTGGCCATTAGGACGGCGATCTCGCCCCCCTCCGGGATGGCCGATTTGACGAGGGTGCCGGCGACCAGCCCGGCGCTGAAGTTGCTCGTGCCGATGTAGCCATGCCGGCCTGATTTTGCGGCGTCGGAGTCGAACGTGACGATCGGTTTGGTGACGCCAATCTGCGTGATCAGCGGCGCCTGGCGCTCGGGCTCCACGGGGCTGATCGCCACGGCGCCGACGTCCGAGCTGCTGACCACCGACAAGATCTGCATCTGTTCGGCGACATCCTCGGAGTTCTTCGGCTGGTGGACGACGAGGCGGATGCCACGCTCGTCGGCGGCGGCGGTCGCGCCGTCGATCGCTGCTTGCCAGTAGGGACCCTCACCGCCCGTTATGAACGCGATGCTCTCGGGCGAAGGCCGCTTGGGATCGGTCCATTCGACCGTCGAGCGATAGAGCAGCACCGCCGCGATCGCGATCGTGGTCAGGGCCCAGAACGCCTTGCTGCTAAACATTTGGAACCGCCGTTTAGTCGAGAAAAGGGTGACCGCCTCTGCGAGCAAGGCGGTCCTTGGCCGATCCGCCGACGAGACGCGGTCACTCAGTCGCCGTCGTTACGGCCTCCAAGCAGGGCGAACACATCGGGATCAACGTCGTAACCGTAAGTGTGCGCCGAACCGTCGCAGAAAGCCATCTGGAAAGTGGTGGGGTGCGCCGCGCCGAATCGGAATCGATGGACCGACTTGTCGGCCGAACCATCTTTCACCGGCGGGTAAGGCTGCGCAATGGTGATCGCACCGCCTTCGCCGGTGTTGCCCGAGTTGTCTTGGTCATGACCGGTGTAGAGCGATTGGTCGTCGGATGAATCGGTCCCCGTCAGGTAGTTGTTGGGGTGCAGCGCTTTCTCGCCCGCGAGCACGGTGTGGGAAGTTCCGTCGGTCACGTGGGCGACCGAGACTTCGCTGCGGCGGTAGATGACGCCGTTGTACGACGTGGGGACGGGCCCTTCGAGGAAAGGCTTGATCGTGCCCGGCGCGGGTCCGACATTGTCGGCCCGGCTGCGGTTGCCGGCACAGGCGCGGTAATCGCTGCGGGCGACATAGCAGCTGCCCACCTCACAATCCTGAGCGTTGAACGCGAGCACCGGGAACGTCGAATCAACCAGCAGGTGGGTCGTGAGGGGGCGCTTCGAAGGGCAATTGAATAGCGGCAAGGCGGTTGTCACCAGCTGGACCATCTCGGCGCGGCTCTCAAGCGACGCCTCGAGGCCAAGGACGTAATTGGACACCACGCCGTGTCCCAGGTCACGTAGCGGCTGATTGTCGGTGTACGCCAGCAAGTTGTAGGCCCAGCTGCCTGGTTGATTGCCCCCGTAGCCCGAATCGGCATCCCCTACCCAGCGGTACCCCCATCCCCCGGTGGGATAGTGCCCGTGGTCGGCGACGTGGTTCATCGCCGCCAGGGCCATCTGCTTCAGGTGATTGACGCACTGCGTGCGCCGCCCCGCCTCGCGGGCCGCCTGCACGGCGGGCAAGAGCAACGCAACGAGGACGCCGATGATCGCGATCACCACCAGCAGCTCGACCAGCGTGAACGCGGCGAAACGTGACAGCCGGTAGGGCGCCGAACGGCGGGTGGCGGCGTCTGGTGGCATGGGCTCCCCCGAACCGTGCTAGGAAGAAAAGGACGACCCCGACACCGACGTTGCGACGGGAGCCTTCTGCAGGTCGATGACTCCGCGGACGATCCGTGCGACCGCTTCGGTGTTCGTTGCGTCGAGCGCGGCGACCGGCGAGACGAGCCTCGCGTCGCAGACGCCGAGTTCCGCGAGCGCCGCTTTGACCCCCTGGATTACCGCCACGGCCGGATTGGAGCCCAGCCGGTACAGTTCGCCCAAACGCTCGACCTGCTTCTGCAGACGTTGAACCTCGTCGGTGACGCCACCCGTAGCGGCGTCGAAGAGTTGGACGAAGAGCTCGGGGAAAACGTTCGCGCCGCCGCAGACGCCGCCGTCGCCGCCGATCGAAATCGTCTCGGCCAGCAGGTGCTCGGGCCCCGCGAGCAGAGTCCAATCGGGTCGCTCGTTGATCACGCCGCGGGCCTGGCGGAAGTAGGCGAGGTCCCCCGAGCTGTCCTTGAGGCCGAGCAGCGTCGGCTCGTCGAGCAGCGCGCGGAGCGTTTCCGGCTTGATGGCGATCTTCGTCAACGCGGGCATGTTGTAAAGCATCACCGGCAGCGGCGACTCGGCCGCTAACCGCCGGACCGCGGTGACGAGGTCGGCCTGGTCGATCGGGAAATAGCACGGCGGGGCAAAGACGACGGCGTCCGCCCCGGCGTCGGCGACCCGCCGCGACAGGTTGATCGACTCGGCCAACGAGGTGTCGGTGACGCCGACCAAGACCGGAACCCGGCCCGCGGTGATCTGGCAAGCCGCCTCGACCATCGCGAGACGGACCTCGTAGCTGAGCGAAGGCCCCTCGCCGGTGGTGCCGAGCACGAAAAGCCCGTGGACCCCCGCGCCGAGGACTTTCTCGATCAACCGCTCGAGGGCCGGTCGATCGAGCTCCTCGGAGGGAGTAAGCGGCGTCACGAGTGGCGGGACGATGCCACGCAGCGGGATGTTCTGCGGTAGCGACATAAAAGCAAGCCTACAGGAAAGCGGTTCGCGGCGGATTCAATTACGGCTTTGCCGCGATGAAGGAACTCACACGAGAAACAGCGACCCCGACCAGGAAGACTGTTAGGGTGCCGACGACAATCGTCATATGGGCGTGAAGGGGGCTCAGCACCCAAGCCGGCGCCGCCGTGTACTGCTGGATGAGGTCGGGCAGCGACATCCACAGGATGACCAGCACGCCGATGATCACCCCACACAGGGCGGCGGGCCGTTTGGCTCGCTTGGCGAGGACACCCAGCAGAAACAGCCCCAAGAGCCCGCCGGCGAAGATCCCTGAGAGCTTCCACCAAGTGTCGAGCGCGCTGTTAACGCCGATCATCGCCAATGCCACGCCGACGCCCACGGCGCCCATCAGCGCGGTCGTCGCGTAGAGGACGATCATCGACTCACGTTCCCCCACGTCGGGGCGGAGGCGCCGCTTGTAGAGGTCGAGCAGCGTGACGGTCGCCGCGCTGTTGAGAGACGTGTCGATGCTGCTCATCGCGGCCGCGAAGATCGCGGCGATGATCAGGCCGGTCGCCCCCGTCGGCAACCCGTGCACGATGAAGTGCGGCAGCACGCTGTCGCCCACCTGGGCGGCGGTCAGGTCGCTCGGCGCGACGGCAGACGCCGCTTCTCCCAGCCGTTCGGCCGCGGCCACCTGCACCTCGAGCAGCATCGACGGGTGGGCCTGGTAGTAGGTGTAGCAGAGGGTGCCGATCGCGAAGAACACCGCCGAGAGTGGCAAGTAAAGGAGCGCCCCGATCCAGACGCTATTCTCTGCCTGCCGTTCAGTGGCCGCCGTGTGGTAGCGCTGGACGTAGCTCTGATCGATCCCAAAGTTCTTCAGGTTCTCGAACAACCCGTACAGCAACGGCACCCAGAAAGTGGAGCGGGTGAAATCGAACGCGAAGCCGCCGAGCGAGAGCTTGTCGTCGGCGGTCGCGATCCGCCAGGCTTGGCTTGGCCCCTCGGGCATGCCCAACACCAGCAGCACGAGGAGCGTCACGGCGCCGACCGAGAGCACCACCGACTGGACGACGTCGGTCCAGATGACCGCTTCGATGCCGCCCATCGCGGTGTAGAGCGTCACGAGGACGCCCGCTGTAATGATGATCGTCGCCTGCGACCACCCGGTCAGCGTCGCCATGATCAGCGAGACGCCAAACAGGACCGCCCCAACGCGGGCGAGCTGCGTCAGCAGATAGCACGCCACGCCGTAGGTGCGTGCCCAGGGGCCGAACCGCTCTTCGAGGTGGTCGTAGGCGGATACGGAACCGCAGTTGCGATGGAAGGGGACGAACCAACGCGTCGCGATCCACGCCGCCAGGGGCAACGACAGGCTAAACGCGAAGGCGTTCCAGTTCGTCGCATACGCCTTACCGGGCACGAAGAGAAACGTCGTGCTCGATAAGTAAGTCCCGAGGATCGAGAGCCCGACCACCCATCCCGGCAGCCGGCCCGCGGCGACCATGAAGCCTTGCGTCGTACGGCTGCTACGGACGAACCAGCAGCCCAGACCGACCACGCCGACCAAGTAAGCCGCAATGACAACCGCGTCGACGGTGCGGAGTGTCATTCGACGTTCCCCGTCTCGCTGGGCCACTGCGCATCGACAATTGGCCGGGTCGTCAACCGATCGGGGTCAATCACGACGTGCTTAATCTGCTCACGGCGCCACGTGTAGGTGATGTGGACCAGTCCGTCGCTGGTTTGAATCACGGCGGGATAGGCGTACCCGGCCGGGTGCTCGTAGTCGTTCTCGAGCACCAAGGCCGCCTCCCAGGCGACGCCGTCGTCGGAGACCGAGACATTGAGCGGGCTGCGGCCCTTGGTCTTCGGATGCGGGCCGTGGTCACGCGTGCTGTGGTTGTAGACCAGGAGCTGGCGGCCATCGGCGAGCGTGACCGCGTCGGTTCCCGAGTTGGGGTTGGGCAGCCCGGTGGTTGTCATCTCGCCCCAGGTTCTGCCGAGGTCCTCCGACCACACTTGGAAAAGGCCGCTCTTCTGAGTGCGGCCGATCGCTTGGAGCCGCCGGTCGCCGTGGCGGAGGAGGCTCGGCTGGATCGCCCGGATCGCATCGGGGTCGTTGACCGGATCGCCGACTCGCCAGGTCTTGCCGAGGTCGTTGGTGCGTTCGAAGTGGACGCGCCAGCCGTGGTCTTCGGTGCTCGAGGGGCAGAGCAGATCGCCGTTAGCAAGCTCAATCGGCTTGTTCTTGACCGGCCCGATCACACCGTCGGGTAAGCGACGGGGCGTCGACCAAGTGCGGCCGCCGTCGGCCGACGTGGTCAGCATGCCCCACCAGCTCTGGGGCGTCGGCCCGACCTTGTAGAAGAGCAACAGCGGGCCGGAACTCGGCTGAAACAACACCGGATTCCAGGTCGGCTCGCGTTCCCCTTCGACGACCCCATTAGCGACCTCGACCGGCGCCTGCCACACGCCCTCGACGCATCGAGCGACCCAGATCCCGACGTCGGGATGCCTCTCGTGCGTTCCGCCAAACCACGCGGCGACGACGCCATCGTCGGTCTCCGCCAGGGTCGAAGCGTGGCACGAAGGGTACGGCGCGTCGGGATTGATGAACTCGCTGCGAATCACCGGCCCGCTGGCGCCTTGCCCGGCCACGCAGATCGATCCAGCCGCAGCGATCAGAGCGCATTGCAGTCGATAAGACGTACCGCGACGTCGCCGACAACGGACGCTGACAAACCGCGGCGTTCGCAAGCGGACCGACTCCAACAAGGCGGATAACAAGGCGGACTTCTAGTCGTGAAAGGCAAATGCGTCGTGAAAGGGAAACGGGCGATCCCTTCAGCATATTCGGGTCTTCAACCGCTCCGCGTAAGGCAGCCGGCCCCTCTTTGAGACAGTCGCCCTATGCGAGTCGATTTGGCTTCTCTAACCCGGACCTTGGACCCGGACCTTGGACGCCTCAATCGCCACCGCGCCGCCGGATCGACCGGGAGCGGCAGCGCCGAGGGTTCCTGTTGGTGGCGCCGCGGGAGGGCGTTGCGTTGAAACGACCTCGCTTTGCGATCGAACGCCCTGCCTTTGCGTTGACTCAACCTAGGGGGGGTCGCACAATCTACTGAGAGGCCACTGGAATTCCAGTAGTTCTTCTTGGCTGCGACTCTCTTCCGATCGACTTATCCGCGACTTTCGTCTTCTGCTCTCAAACGGCTCCGGGACGCTGCCTGTAAGGGCGCCGCTCGGCCGCTCAGTCTCTTCCAACTGTGTGCTGGCATGTCGTCAACTCTGCACAAGCGTCCGAATCGCACGAGCCAGGCCTATTTTAGCCTCCGCGACAAGATCACGAGCGGCATGCTCGTGCCGGGTCAGGTCGTTTCCGAGGCCTCGCTCGCCAAGGAACTCGGCATCAGCCGCACCCCGATCGGCGAGGCGCTGCGACGCCTGGCCCATGAGGGGCTGGTTGAGCAAGTCCCCCGTTACGGGACCATTGTCCGTCAGTTTTCGACCACCGAGTTGATCGAACTGTTCGAGATCCGCGAGGCGCTCGAAGGGATGGCCGCGATGAAAGCGGCCGAACGGATCTCGACCGACGCGCTGGCCGAACTGGCCCATCTGCACCAGACCATCGAAGACGAGATGGCTAAGGCCGAGTCGGCGTCGGTGGAGCTGGTCGAAGGGGAGTCGCTCAGCAAGTTTCTCTCCGCCGACATCGCGTTCCATATGCTCATCATCGCCTCGACGGGCAATCGCCGCCTGATGGAGATGACCGAGAACACCCGCAGCATCGCGTCGACGTTCAACGCCAAATGCGGCAACCTCTACTCGGTGCAACGCATCCGGACCGCCAACGCGGGTCACAAAGGCATTCTCGACGCCCTCGTCCGCCGCGACGGCGCCGAAGCGCAACGCCTCATCGTTGAACACATCCGTTCCTGGCGGGAGCAGTCGCTGAGGCAACGCGAGCGACGTGACCCCGTCACGCTGGGAACGATCAATCTGCCCGATTTCGTTCGACAAGACTTGGATCGAGATCGACTGACCGCCACACCTTAAGCCGCCTGAACGGGTGCGGATGGCAAGCCCCATCCGTGGCGCGAAACTTCTCTCTCTTCACCTTGACTTCTCATCGCTTCTAACATGCTCACGACCTACCCGGAGGTATCGATCGGACGCAGTAAGGGCGTTAGCCCGCTGCTGCGGTCAGCCAGCACCGGCGTCTTTGGCGTCGCCAGCCCGGCGCGACCGTCGCTGCCCCGATTGAAGCCGCTACCCCTCGGCAAGAGTTTTTTCCGGTACCTGCCGGAGGACGCCGCGCTGCCCCCCCGCACGAGTCGGCTGCTCGGGGTGGGGCGTGCGAAGCTCGGACCCGGGGAGGGAAGCCCGCGATGCGGCCACCCGAAGCTCTACAGCTTCGATTGGCGGGCAGGCCGCATCCTGCCGGAGCATCAAATCATCCTGCTGACCAACGCCGCCGGCGAGTTCGAGTCGGAAGAAACCGGACGCGTTCGGCTGGTTGGCGACGTGCTTTTGTTTCTGTTCCCGGGCGTTTGGCACCGGTATCGACCGTTGGCGGGCGGCGGGTGGGACGAGCGCTGGGTTTCGCTCCAGGGCGGCGCCCTACGGAAGCGACTCGCGCTCGCGGAGATCACGCCGGCGAATCCGGTGTTCGGCCTCGCCGGAGCCGATCGCTTGGTGAACGCCTTCGACGGCCTCTCCGAGGCGATTCTCAAGCGAGCTTCGGCGCGCGGCGTCGGGGTCGGCCCGTTAGTGAATCAAGTGGTTAACGAATCGATTCGGCAGGCAGCCGACGTACCCGTCTCGACGGAGGACCTCATCGTCATGAACGCATCAGGGATGAATGAGCAGCCGATTGAGGACGACATCGTTAAGCAAGCGCTCGAGATCATCTGGAACCACCAGCACAGCCCACCGTTGGGCGTGAGCGACGTCGCTAAGCAACTGCCGGTAACCCGGCGGACGCTCGACCGGAAATTCTCCGAGTCGCTTGGCCGGACGGTGCTCGACGAAATCAACGCCTGCCGGCTCAGCCGCGCCAAGCGGCTGCTCGCCGAGACCGATTCGCCGGTCAAGGCGGTTGCGTACTTGGCGGGATTCCCGAGTCGCGAACGGTTGCGGCTCGCCTTCCTGCAGAACGAAGGAATGCCGCCGAGCGAGTACCGCGAAGCGGCCAAGCGCAATCTGGTGGAACGTGAAATCGATTGACGTCGTTCGATCGGTCGCCGTTGAAGCGAGCGTTCGGGCGGCGGTTGTCTTGAAACGGGGCGGGCGATTCGAGGGCGAATCGCGTGCCGAAAGCTATTATGAACTTAGAAATCTCTGTGCCGACGAACTCTCGAAGGCCACTAACATGGGAACGCTGAAGATGCCTAGTACGGATCTCCGTTGTCCACTCCAGCGACGCAAGCGGCGCTTCGGCTTTACGCTTGTCGAGCTTCTCGTGGTGATCGCCATCATCGGCATCCTCGTGGCGCTGCTGCTACCCGCCGTGCAAGCGGCGCGCGAGGCGGCCCGTCGCAACCAGTGTAAGAACAATATCAAGCAGATGTCCTTGGCAGCTCTCAACTACGAGAGCTCTCATCGGACGTTGCCGTACGGCGGTTGGGGTTTCTTCTGGGTAGGCGATCCTGATTGGGGTGTCGGCGAAAAGCAGCCCGGCGGCCCGCTCTTTCAGATTGCTCCGTTCATTGAAGAGACGGCCGTTCAGCAGATCGGGTCGGGGCTCGGCAATTTCATCTTCGCCGAGAACACGCCTAAGAAAGACGCCTTGCGGACTCTGATTGCCAGTCCGATCAAGTCTTTCATCTGCCCAAGCCGACGCGGGGTCGACGTCTACCCAGCCTCCACCGTAACTGGCGATCCTGCTGGCGATCCGAAGAATACAACCCACAACGCCTCACGAACCGACAACAATCTCTACGCCAAGTCGGACTACGGCTTTAACGGCGGTGGCAGTGTTGGCACCGATCGGGGACCCGAGCTGATCTGCTATCAGAATTATCCCGTCTGCGGGGGACTGGAACCAGTCGACAAGGGAGGGATTGTTGGCAAACGCTGGGGCGCTCGAATGGCGCAGATAACCGACGGAACTTCAAAGACGGCACTCGCCGTTGAGAAGTTTTTGCCCGAGCCTCTTTATGAAACGGGCCAGCATGACGGAGACGACAACACCTGCTTCCACGGCTACGATGTCGACGTTGCCCGTGGATTTGGTCAGCCTCCGCAGCAAGACTCGGATTACGACAAGACAGCCGCTGTTCAGCCCTACAACAAGCAGTTGTGGGGCGACTGCAAGACCTGCGCCGGTTCGGCCCACCCGGGGGTTGTGCAGGCGTCGCTTTGCGACGGTTCGGTCCATTCCTATTCGCTCGATATCGACAAGAGTGTTTGGGATAGCTATGGCAGTCGTGAGGGTGGCGACGTCAATCCGTAGTCGTCCTGGCATGCAGCGGCGAATATCACAAGACTGGCTGGTCACATCACGGCGGCCATAATGTGTCACTATCATTGTGTCATTCAATAACGACCCCGATGAGAGGCAGTGTTCTCGTTACAGCTCTTGCTATCATTGGCGTACTCGCGTGCCAGTGTTGTGCCGGGGATGACGACGAGGTCTTCCTCTTCACGTCCTTCGAAGAGCCCGCCGACGCGGGGCTTCGATTCGTGTGGAGTCGTGACGGTCTTGAGTGGAGTCGCGTCCCCGGCGTCTTTTTGAAACCGTGGGCGGGCGCCGGCAAGTTGATGCGCGACCCGAGCCTCGCACGGGGGCCCGACGGGGTGTTCCACCTCGTTTGGACCACCGCTTGGCGTGGTGACCAGGGTTTTGGATACGCCCACTCGGACGACTTGGTGCACTGGTCGCCGCAGCGCTTCGTGCCGGTCATGGAGCACGAGCCAACGACGGTCAATGTTTGGGCGCCCGAGATTTCTTACGACGCCCCGCGTGACCGCTTCTTGATTGTCTGGGCGTCGACCATCCCGGGCCGTTTCCCAGATCATCTCGAGCCGCACCACAACAACCAGCGGCTGTACTACACCGCGACGCGAGATTTCGTCGAGTTCACGCCGGCAAAGCTCTTCTGCGAACCGGGCTTTAGCGTGATCGACTCGGTGATTGTCCCCACCGAGGAAGAGGGCGGGCCCGCCTATCGCCTCGTCGTGAAGGATAACACCCGCAAGGTGCTCGCCCTGCGGACAGCCGAGGGGGATTCGCCGACCGGCCCGTGGCGGAACTTCTCGGAGCCGCTAACCGGCTTCAAGACCGAAGGGCCGACGGTCGCTCGGGTCGGTGACGAGTGGCTTCTCTACTTCGACGCCTACGGCGAGAAGCAGTACGGCGCCCTCGCCACAACTGACTTTCGGGAGTTCCACGCCGCCAAGGCCTCTTTCCCAAAGGGCCACAAGCACGGGACTGTTCTCAAGGTCACGCAAAAGGAGCTCGACTACCTCCTGCGTGTTGGGGGCGAACAGGCGCCGGGGATCGGGCAGCCGTTCGTCTCTCCCCTGTCGGAGGGTGAGATTGCCGGCCGTCTAGCGGAAATCGACCGGGTCGCCGCGGCCGGCCCGTTCCAACCCGACTGGGAATCCCTCCGCCAGTTTGCGACCCCCGCTTGGTACGCCGACGCAAAGTTTGGCCTCTTCATCCACTGGGGGGCTTACTCGGTGCCCGCCTTCGGCAGCGAGTGGTACCCGCGGAACATGTATGTCGAGGGCTCGAAAGAGTACGAGCACCACTTGGCGAACTACGGGCCCGCCGCCGAGTTCGGCTACAAGGACTTCATCCCGCAATTCAAAGCCGAGAAGTTCGATCCCTCGGCGTGGGCGGCGCTGTTCCGCGAGGCCGGGGTGCGCTACGTCGTCCCCGTGGCGGAGCACCACGACGGCTTCCCGATGTTCGACAGCGAGCTGACCGAGTGGACCGCCGCCAAAAAGGGTCCCCGCCGCGATGTCCTGGGCGACCTTGCGGCCGCGTGCCGCGATGAGGGGATTGTGGTCGGCGCCTCGTCTCACCGGGCCGAGAACTGGTGGTTCTTCGGGCCGGGTCGGAAGTTCGAGTCCGACGTGCAGGACTCCCGCAACGCCACGCTGTACGGACCGGCGCACGACAAGCGAGTCGCGGAGAACCAGTCCGAGCCGCCGAGCAAAGCGTTCCTCGACGACTGGCTGCTGCGCTCTTGTGAGATGGTCGACAAGTTCCAGCCGCGCGTCGTCTACTTCGACTGGTGGATCTGTCAGCCGGTATTCCAGCCGTATCTCCAGCGGTTTGCGGCCTACTACTACAACTCGGCCGCCGAAGCGGGCTACGAGCCGGCGATCAACTTCAAAGAGTGGGAAGGCCACTCCTTCCCGCGGGGGACGGGCGTTCTCGACGTCGAGCGCGGCAAGTTCGGCGCGACCCAGCCACAGCTTTGGCAGACTTGCACGTCGGTGTCGAAGAACTCTTGGGGCTACGTCGCCGATCACGAATACAAGCAAAGCGGCGAGATTATTGACGACCTCATCGATGTGGTCAGCAAGAACGGCGTGCTGCTGCTGAACATCGGACCGAAGGCCGACGGCACGATCCCCGAGCCCGAGCAGCAGATGCTCCGAGAGATCGGCGGCTGGCTCGCTGTGAACGGCGACGCTATTTACGGCACGCGGCCTTGGAAGCATTTCGGCGAAGGCCCGACGCGCGAGAAGGCGGGCTCGTTCACCGACGGCAAGCGGCCCGAATTCACTTCGCAGGACCTGCGGTTCACCGCGCGCGACGGTAAGGTCTACGGCGTCGCCTTGGCTTGGCCGGAGGACGGACGCTTGCTGATCGAATCGTTTGGGACCGCCGCCGGTGAGATCACCTCGGTCCGGTTACTCGGCTTCGATGACGAGGTGGCGTGGCGCCAGACCGAGAGCGGCCTGGCGGTCGAACTCCCCCAAGTCCCGCCGACCGACTTTGCGCACGCCATTGAAGTCATCGGACTGAACTAGCCCCAACCCCGTCTCCCCAACCGGTCCCTTAGCTCCCTTATGTCGGCACACGGAAACAAGTCGGGCGCAGGCCCCACGCTCGGCGTGATTGTTGGTAACCGCGATTTCTTCCCGGACCAACTCGTCACCGAGGCGCGGGCCGATCTCGCCAAAGTCTTGGGCGACGCCGGCGTCACGCCGCTTTGGCTCTCCGACGCCGACTCCAAGCTCGGCGGCGTCGAAACTCACGCCGAGGCGCGTCGCTGCGCGGACCTGTTCAAGGCGAACCGCGACCGGATCGATGGCGTGCTGGTTTGTCTCCCGAACTTCGGCGACGAGAAGGGAGTCGCCGACACGCTCAAGATGGCGGGCCTCAACGTCCCCGTGTTGGTGCAGGGCTATCCCGACGACCTCAACCAGCTCGGCGTCTCGCGGCGACGCGACGCCTTCTGCGGCAAGATCTCGGTCTGCAACAACCTGAACCAGGCGGGGATCCCGTTCTCGCTGACGACGCGACATGTCAGCCTTCCCACCTCGGAGAGCTTCCGATCGGACCTCCAGCGGTTCCTCGGCGTGTGCCGCGTCGTGAACGGGTTGCGGGGCGTCCGCCTCGGGGCCGTCGGCGCCCGGCCGGGAGCGTTCAACACGGTCCGCTACAGCGAGAAGATCCTCGAGCGGAACGGCATCGGCGTCACGACGGTCGACCTCTCTGAGATCATCGCGTCGGCGAACAAGCTCGCCGCGGACGACCCGCGAGTCGTCGCCAAGCTGGACGAGATCCGCGGCTACGCCCCGTCGCCCGGCGTGCCGGACGACAAGGTCGTGCAGATGGCGCGGATGGGCGTGGTGCTCGCCGACTGGATGGCCGAGAACTCGCTCGACGCCACCGCCATCCAGTGTTGGACCTCGGTCCAGCAGAACCTCGGCTGCAATGTCTGCACGCTGATGAGCATGATGAGCGAACGGTTCATGCCGAGCGCCTGCGAGGTGGACGTCACCGGCACGTTGGCGATGTACGCGATGCAGCTCGCCGCCGACTCTCCCGCCGCCCTGGTCGACTGGAACAACAACTACGGCGACGACGACGACAAGTGCGCCCTCTTCCACTGCGGTAACTGGGCGAAGAGCTTCCTGCCCGACATCAAGATCGCCACCGCGCCGATTCTCGGCAGCACGCTCGGCGAGCAGAACACCTACGGCGCCCTCGAAGGACGCACGCCCGCCGGGCCGCTGACGTATGGCCGCCTCACAACCGCCGACTGCGACGGCCGCATCCGCGCCTACGTCGGTGAGGGGCAGCTGACCGACGACGCCCTCAACACCTTCGGCACGCGCGCCGTCGCCCAGGTGCCGAACCTGCAAGGGCTGCTGAAGCACGTCTGTCGACAAGGCTTTGAGCATCACGTCGTGATGACAATGTCGCACTCCGCGGCGATCTTGGCCGAGGCCTTCGAGACCTACCTCGGTTGGGAAACCTACTACCACGGAGGGCCGGCCGAGTGACCTCCCCTGCCCTTTCCGACGACGATCTGCGGCGTAAGAGTGTCGCGTACCGACGCGATTTATTGCGGATCATCAAGCACGCCGGCGCCGGCCACACCGGCGGCAGCCTTTCGTGCATCGACATTCTTAACGTTCTCTACAACCGCGTCCTCAACGTCACGCCAGAGACCGCGCGGCATCCCGATCGTGACCGCTACGTTCAGAGCAAGGGCCACTCGGTCGAAGCGCTCTACGTGGTGCTCGCCGAGCGGGGGTTCTTCCCCCCCGAGGGGCTCGACACCCTCTGCTGCGGCGGGTCGCCGTTTGTCGGTCACCCCACCCGCAAAGTCCCCGGCATCGAGATGAACACCGGCGGGCTGGGTCATGGCTTGTCGATTTCGGTCGGAATGGCGATGGCCGGCAAGCTCGACCAAGCGTCGTACCGCGTTTTCACGTTGCTGGGCGACGGCGAACTCGCGGAGGGGTCCAACTGGGAAGCCGCCATGTGCGCATCGCACTACGCGCTCGACAACCTGACGGCGATCATCGACCACAACACGCTGCAGATCACCGGCGCCACGCGCGACGTCTGTAGCAACGCCCCGCTCGATGAAAAGTTCGCAAGCTTCGGCTGGGGCGTCGTCTCGATCGACGGCCATGATCTGGCCGCGATTACCGAGGCGTTCTCGGGGCCTGCCGTGACGGGAAAGCCGACTTGCGTGATCGCCAACACCACCAAGGGCCGGGGCGTCTCCTTCATGGAAGGCGTCGTGAAATGGCACCACGGCGTGCCCAGCGAGGCCGAGTACAAATCCGCCCTGGCCGAACTTGACGCCGCCACGGCCGGACTCACGGAGGCCCGATCATGAGCGCCCCCGCTCCCAGCCTCTACTCCGAAGAAGCCGTCGCGCGGGCCAAGCGCCTGGGCCTGCGGCTCGGCCGGGCCAACCTCGAGGTGTTCGCCGACACGCTGCTCGAGATCGCCACGCCGGACCACAACGTCCTGGCCGTCACGAGCGACTCTCGCGGCTCGGGCAAGCTCAAGCCTTTCGGCGACGCGCTGCCGCGGCAGATCGTCGAGGTCGGCATCGCGGAACAAAACCTCATCGGCGTCTCGGCGGGGCTCGCGTCGGCCGGCAAGACCGTGTTCGCCGTCTCACCCGCTTGCTTCTTGGCGACCCGCTCGCTCGAACAGATCAAAAACGACGTCTGCTATTCCGACATGCCGGTCACGCTCGTCGGGATCAGCGCCGGCGTCAGCTACGGCGCCTTGGGGAGCACGCACCACTCGCTGCACGACTTCGCGGCGCTGCGGGCGATCCACAACGTGACCGTCGTCGCCCCCGCCGACAACCGCGAGGCGCAGACAGCCGTCCGATGGGCGGCGCACCACGACCGGCCGGTCTACCTGCGTTTCGGCAAAGCGCCGCTCTACGACCTGGCGAGTGCGCCGGCGCCGAACGACCCGCGTGACGCCTCCCTCCTCCGGCAGGGCGACGACGTCGCCTTCATCGCGACCGGCGAGACGGTCATCCACTGCCTGCTCGCCGCCGACCGGCTGGCCGAGCAAGGCGTCGAAACGACCGTGCTGAGCGTCCCGTGCGTCAAGCCGCTCGACGAAACGGCGATCCTCGCCGCCTGCCGCGGCTGTCGGGCGGTCGTCACCGCGGAAGAGCACTCTGTCCACGGCGGCCTCGGCGACGCGGTCGCCGCGTTGCTGCTGGGGTCGGGAGTCACGCCGGTCTTCCGGGCGACAGCGATTCCCGACGAAGACACCTACACCGGGAGCCAAGCCGACATCTTCCGCCGGTACGGGCTCTCGATGGAAGGGCTCGCCGACCGGGCGAGCCGCGCTCTCGACGCGGCCGGGGTGGCGTTGTGAGCTATCAGATCGCCATCGACCAGAGCACCTCGGCGACCAAAGCGCTGCTCGTTGATGCCCATGGCCAGGTTATCGACGCTTGCTCCGCCGACCATCGGCAGCACTATCCGCAGCCCGGTTGGGTCGAACACGACGCCGCCGAGATCTGGAACAACGTCGTCCAGACGACGAAGACGCTTTGCGAACGGAACCGCGACAAGCTCGCCGAGGTCGGTGGCGTGGCGATCACCAACCAGCGTGAGACTTTTGTTGTCTTCGATCGGCAATCGGGAGAGCCGCTCGACAACGCGGTCGTGTGGCAGTGCCGCCGCGGTGACGCGATCTGCCAGGAGCTGCGTGACGCCGGGGGCGAGGGTCTGGTCGCCGCCAAGACAGGTCTTCGTATCGACTCGTACTTTTCCGGACCAAAGATCACCTGGACGTTACGGCAACGCGACG
This sequence comes from Botrimarina colliarenosi, assembly GCF_007859955.1. Lineage (GTDB taxonomy): Bacteria > Planctomycetota > Planctomycetia > Pirellulales > Lacipirellulaceae > Botrimarina > Botrimarina colliarenosi. The sequence continues at coordinate 240,777 of NZ_SJPR01000002.1, read as the reverse complement.
TCATTGCCGGCGCTATCCGCCGCGGCGTTGCCTGCGTCGGCACGGTTGACTGCTATCTAGTCCATCGGCTCACCGGCGGGCGGACGTTCGCCACGGATGCGACCAACGCCAGCCGCACGCTGCTCATGGACGTCACGCAGCGGCGTTGGGACCCGGCGTTATGCGAGCTTTTCGAGACGCCCATCGAGTGCCTCCCGGAGATTCGTGAGAGCTCGGCCAATTTCGGCGAAACCGACCTTGGCGGGGCGTTGCCGTGCGCCGTTCCGATTTGTGGCGTCATGGGCGATTCGCAGGCGTCGCTCTTTGCCCAGCGTTGCTACGCCCCCGGCGACGTCAAGGCGACGTTCGGCAGCGGCACGTCGGTCTTGCTGAACATCGGGCATGAGTTCCGCTCGCCCCCGCAGGGCGCCATCACGGCGCTCGCTTGGGTAGTTGATGGCAGGTCGACCTATGCGTGGGAGGGGCTCATCAATTACTCGGCGGCGACCTTGTCTTGGCTGAAGGACCAGCTGGGCCTGATCGCGACGTTCGACGAGGTCGAGCCGTTGGCGTCGTCCGTTGAGAGTTCCGAAGGCGTTTATCTAGTGCCGGCCTTCTCGGGCATGGGCGCCCCCTACTGGAACGCCGACGCCCGCGCCGCCCTTATCGGCATGTCGGGCTTCACCAATCGCGCGCACGTCGTCCGGGCGGCGCTCGAATCGATCGCTTACCAAGTCGCCGACGTGCTCGCCTCGCTCTCATCGAGTGGCGTCGAGCCACGCGCGCTTCAAGTCGACGGCGGTCCCACCAGGAACGGGCTGCTGATGCAACTCGTCGCCGACTACGCCGGCTGCGAGTTGAATGCGACCGAGGAATCAAACCTCTCGGCGATCGGCGCCGCTCTGGCGGGCAAGCTCGGGCTCGGCTGGGTCGCTTCGCTCGACGACCTCCGTGAGCTGCCCCGTCCCTGCCGTCAATTCATGCCGGCGATTCCGGCGTCCCAATCGCACGATTTGCTCGCAGGATGGCGTCGAGCCGTCGCGCGGGTCCTTTAGTCCTTACCTCCTCTCTATCCGCTTTCTATGAGCACTCGCCCCCTCGCTTGGCCACACGGCGTGCCTGCCCTCTTGCTCGGACTGTTCGCGGCCTTCTCGGCCGGCTGCAACCAAGAAGACAGCGCCGACGCCTCCACGGCAAAGAAGCCCTCCGACGGCAAGGGCCGCGTCGCGGTCGTGGTTTCGACGCTCAACAACCCTTGGTTCGTCGTCCTGGCCGAAACGGCAAAGGCGCGGGCCGAAGAGCTCGGCCACGAAGCGGTCATCTTCGATTCGCAGAACGACCCGGCGATGGAGGCTTCGCACTTCGACAACCTGCTCGCCGCCGGCTACGACGCGGTGCTGCTGAACGCGACCGACGCGGACGGATCGGTCGCGGCGGTCCGTAAAGCTAAGGAGCGGGGCGTGCCGGTCTTCTGTATCGATCGAGAGATCAACGCCGATGACGCCGCAGTCGCGCAAATCCTTTCGGACAATTACGCCGGCTGCGTCGAGCTCGGCCAGTACTTCGTCGAGACCGTCGGCGAGGAGGGCAAATACGTCGAGCTGCTCGGCCTTAGCGGCGATAATAACACGGGCAATCGCTCCGACGGGTTCCATAACGTGGTGGATCGCTTCCCCGGGCTCGAGATGGTCGCGCAACAGACGGCTAACTTTGATCGCTCCAAGGCGCTCGAGGTGACCGAGTCGATCCTCCAATCGAACCCCGACATCGACGCGATCTTCTGCGGCAACGACGCTATGGCGATGGGAGCGTTCCAGGCCGTGAACACCGCCGGCTTAGCCGACCAGATCAAGGTCTTCGGTTTCGATGGGGCGGCCGACGTGATCGATTCAATCCGCGCCGGAAAAATTGTCGCGACGGCGATGCAATTCCCAAAGACCATGGCGCGGCAAGCCGCCGAGTTTGCTGATGAGTGGATCAAGGGTCGCCGCGACTTCGTCCAGAAGACGCCGGTGGCGGTGGAGCTAGTGACCCGTGACAACATCGAAGACTACGCCGCCTACGGTTCGAAGGAGTAGTCGATGAGTGGTCACCTCGCCACGCGGCTTGTCGCCCTCGCGGTGATCGGCACAGCGCTCTATTTCTTCCCGCTCGTACGCCTCGTCCCCTTGGGCGGGTCCAACCCGGCGCAGGCGGAAGGGTACGACGCCGCCGTCGCGGCGACAGCGTTCTGGACCGATCGGCTTGGAGCAGCGATCGCCGGCGCGGATGACGCGGCGCTCGTCGCGACGGCGATGGCCGACGACCCCGCCGAAGCGGGCGAGCGGTTCGGTATCCGCAAGGGGGTCGGCAAGGGCTTTGATCTCTTCATCCAAGGACGCGGCAAGGTCGTCGATAAGACCACCGCCGGGGTGCTCCTTCGATTGACGCCAGCGGGCGTGGTCTTGCTGCGGACCGGCCCCGTTTTCGGTTCGACCATCCGCGACGCGGTCGGCGCCGGCGCCGAGCCGCGGCCCCCCACGTCTCGCGACGGCAACGACCTGGCTAACGAGATCAACCGGCTGGCCGAAGAGCGGGCCGTGGTGCTACTCGTTGACGCCCAGGTTGGCGAGACGCTCCGTTTCGCGGGGTGTGCGAAGGTCTCGAGCCCGGCCCGCTGGCGGGGGCCGCTCGAGCTCTCACCGGTCCTGGTGGAGGTTCCGTGACGGACGCATCGCCAACGCCGCCGCCGGCCGTCGTTTCCTCGGCGCCTTTGCTCGAGGCGCGCGGGATCGTGAAGACGTTCCCCGGCGTCCGCGCGCTGGACGGCGCCGGCATCCAGCTACGCCCCGGGCGTCTCAACGCCTTGATGGGGGAGAACGGCGCCGGCAAGTCGACCTTGATGAATATCCTCGCCGGGGTGTTCGCCCCCGACGAGGGCGAGGTGCTTCTCGACGGCGCCGCGGTTCAGTTCCGCACCCCGCTGGAGTCGCAACAGGCGGGGATCGCGATTATCCACCAAGAGCTCAACCTGGCCGACAACCTGAGTGTCGCGGAAAACCTGTTCCTCGGCCGCGAGCCACGCGGAACCCTAGGGCTGGTCGATCGCGGCCGGATGCGGCGTGAAGCCGGCGCGATCCTCGAGCGTGTCGGCCTGCGGATCGAACCCAATCAGAAGGTCGGCGAGTTATCGGTCGCGACGCAACAGGTCATTGAGATCGGCAAGGCCCTCTCGCAGCGGTCGCGCGTGTTGATCCTCGACGAACCGACGTCCGCCCTCACCGCGCAAGAGACCGAGACGCTCTTCCGGCTCATCGGCCAGCTCAAAGCCGAGGGGGTGGCTCTGGCCTACATCACCCACCGATTCGATGAACTCGACGAGATCGCCGACGACGTTACGGTGTTCCGCGACGGGAGCTTCGTCTGCGAACGGCCCTTCGCCGGTCTCTCGCGGCCCGAGCTGATCCGCCACATGATCGGCCGCGACGCCCCGGTCAGCCCGGCGGCGACGGCGACGCAGCGGCGTGAGACCGTCCTCTCGGTGCGTAACCTGACGCTCCGCCGCGCGTCGAAGGACTCCGCCCGGCGGGTCGATCGATGCAGCTTCGTCGTCGGCCGTGGCGAGGTTGTCGGCCTGTTCGGCTTGATGGGGGCGGGTCGCACCGAGCTGCTCGAAGCGATCTTCGGCGTCCATCCCCAACACACGAGCGGCCTGATCGCGATCGACGGGGTCGAGGTCGCGATCCGTTCGCCGCTGGACGCCTACCGAGCCGGCCTCGCGCTGACGCCCGAGGATCGTAAAGGGGCGGGTCTCATTTTGGGCGGCGACGTCACCGAGAACGTCACGCTAGCGTGCCTCGACCGGTTCTGTCGATTCGGGCTTATCGACGAACCGGCCCGGCGGAGGTTGACCCAGTCGTTCGCGGATCGTCTCCGCCTCCGCACGCCATCGCTGCGACAGCCGGTCCGTCTGCTAAGCGGCGGCAATCAGCAGAAGGTGGTGCTCGCCAAACAGCTAGCGACCCAACCGAAGGTCTTGCTGCTCGACGAGCCGACGCGCGGGATCGATGTCGGCGCCAAGCACGAGGTGTACCAACTGATCCGCGAGCTCGCCGACGACGGTCTCGCGGTGCTGGTCGTCTCGTCCGAGGCGCCCGAGGTGCTAGCGATGGCGGATCGGGTCCTGGTCATGTGCGAAGGACGTTTGACGGCGGAGTTCGCCCGTGGCGCTGCGGACGAGCAGCAGCTTCTCACCGCCGCGTTTCCTGACACGAGTCGGCGGAGGATCGCATGACCGACCGTCCAAGCCTCGGCGCCCGCGCCGCCAAGCTGCAAGCGATCGCCGCCCTGGTGGTGCTTGTCATCGGCTTGTCGTTGGCGACCGACTCGTTCTGGACCCCCGACAACGGCGTCAATGTCCTGCGGCAGATCTCGGTGAATCTTTGCCTGTCGATCGGGATGACACTGGTCATCGTCGCGGGCGGGATCGATCTGTCGGTCGGCTCGGTCCTCGCCCTGTCGGGCGCTGTGGCCGCGGGGATGTTGAAGAACGGCGTCGACATCGCCGCGATTGGCTCCCACCTTGAGTTCACCGCCGCCGGCGCCGTGGCGGTAGGGATCGTTGTGGGACTGCTCTGCGGGGCGTTCAACGGGACGGCGATCACCCGATTCGGCCTGCCGCCGTTTGTCGCGACGCTTGGCATGCTGAGCATCGCCCGCGGGCTGACCATGCTCTGGACGGGCGGGCATCCGATCACCGGTCTGGGGGAGACGTTCGGCGCCCTCGGATCGGGCCGGTTCCTTGGGTTGCCGACGCCGGCCTGGGTGGTCGCCGGGCTGGTGCTGGTCTTCGCGGTGGTGACGCGGCGGACGCCGTTCGGTCTGCATCTTTATGCCGTCGGCGGGTCAGAGCGGGCTGCTAAACTAAGTGGTGTCGATGTCGGCAGGGTGAAGTTTCTCGCTTACACTCTGTGTGGCGGATTGGCGGGGATGGCGGGCGTGTTGGTGGCGGCCCGACTGGACTCGGCGACCCCCAACGCCGGGATCGCCTACGAATTGGACTCGATTGCGGCGGTCGTTATCGGGGGCGCCTCGTTGTCGGGCGGGCGGGGCTCGGTTTTCGGGGCGGTGCTGGGGTGTCTCATCATTGGCGTTCTGAACAACGGGTTAGTGCTGATGGAGGTGTCACCGTTCTGGCAGCAGGTGATCAAGGGCGCCGTCATCCTGGCGGCCGTCGCGATTGACCGGGCGACTCGTACCGGGGGGGCCAGCGAATGACCCATACCACCGAACGCCTCCAGGCCACGTACCGGGTCGAAACCCCGCTGTCGCTCGAGCAGGCCGCCGCCACGCTCGCGGGGGAGCAATCGTCGGGCACCTTCGTCGCCGTCCCGGGCGAGAGCGAAGAGCTCAAGCGGCGTTTCGCCGCCCGGGTCGAACACGTAACGCCCCACGAGACCGTCGAGTCGCCCAGCCTGCCGGGGGGGGTCGCGGGCGAACGCTTTCAGCGCGGCGAGATCACCGTCTCTTGGTCGACCGAAAACTTCGGCTCCAACCTGCCGACAATCGTTTCAACGCTCGAAGGCAACCTGTTCGAACTGAAGGCCTTCACGGGACTGAAGCTCCTTGACTTCGAGGCGCCCGCGTCGCTCCTCGAAGCGTTCACCGGGCCACGACGCGGGGTGGAAGGCTGCCGAGCGCTGACCGGCGTTCACGACCGTCCGATGATCGGGACGATCATCAAGCCGAGCGTCGGCCTCTCGCCTGACGAGACCGCCGAGTTGGTCTCACCGCTGATCGCTGCGGGTATCGATTTCGTCAAAGACGATGAGCTGATGGCCGACCCGCCGCACTCGCCGTTCAACGAACGCGTCGACGCGGTGATGCGGCTCGTGAACGACCACGCCGAGCGGACCGGCAAGCGAGTGATGGTGGCGTTCAACGTGAGCGGCGACCTCGACGTTATGCTGCGGCACTACGATAAAATCGCCGCCGCCGGCGGCACGTGCGCGATGGTTAGCCTCAACAGCGTCGGCCTGACGGCGGTTAAACGGCTTTGCGAGCACGGCGAGCTGGCGATCCACGGGCACCGCAACGGTTGGGGCATGCTGACGCGACACCCCTACTTGGGCGTTGAGTTTCCCGCCTACCAGAAACTCTGGCGGCTGGCCGGGGTCGATCAACTCCACGTGAACGGGATCGCGAACAAGTTCTGGGAACCGGACGACTCGGTGGTCCGATCGATCGCGTCGTGCCTCGAGCCGCTCGGCGCGACGCGCCCCGTCCTACCGGTCGTCTCGTCGGGCCAGTGGGGGGGCCAAGCCTTCGAAACCTACCGCCGCACGAAGACGGTCGACCTGCTCTACATGGCGGGCGGGGGCGTGATGGCGCACCCGGGCGGACCGGCTGCGGGCGTCGTCGCCCTGCAGCAAGCGTGGGCCGCCGCGGCCGACGGGGGGACGCTGATCGAGACCGCCGCCGCCAACGCCGAGTTTCGACAGTCGGTCGAGCGATTCGGCGACGAAGAGTCCAAGCGGCTCGTCGCGGGAGGGACCCGGTGATCCAGACCGCCCAAAAGCCGCCGCTTCGATTGGCGTACTACGCCGACGACTTCACCGGGGCGACCGACGCGTTGGAGCAACTCGAGTCGGCCGGCGTGCCGACCGTGCTGTTCTTAGAAGCGCCGTCCGCAAGGGCGCTCGCCGACTACCCCGGCGCCGAGGCCATCGGCGTCGCCGGCCGTTCGCGCAGTCTGCCAACTGAGGAGCTTGCGGATGAAGTCGGCCCCGCGCTAGAAAAGTTGCGCGACCTCGGCGCGCCGCATGTCCACTACAAGGTCTGTTCGACGTTCGACTCCTCGCCGGCGATTGGCAGCATCGGCCGTGTGATTGACGTGGCGGCGGGTCTCTTCGACGGCCCCTTCATCCCGTTGGTGGTGGGCGCCCCGCATCTCGGTCGTTGGTGTGTCTTCGGCAACCTCTTCGCCGGCGTTGGCATCGGCGCCGAGACCGAGGCGTACCGGCTCGACCGCCACCCCTCGATGAGCCGACACCCGGTCACCCCGGCCGACGAGGCCGACCTGCGCGTCCAATTGAGTCGCCAGACCTCCCGTTCGATCGGCCTAATCGACGTCCGGCTGCTCGATGGGCCTGAACAAGGCGCCGCCGAGCGACTCGCCAACGGCGTCGCGAAGCAAACCGCCGAAGTGCTGCTGTTCGACTGCCTGACCGCCGAGCACCTCAAACGGATCGGTGCGGCGATCAATCCGCTCGGTTCGCCAACCCGGCCGCTCTTCTCGGTGGGGTCGTCGGCGATCGAATCGGCGCTGACCTCGGTATGGCCTCAGCGCAGGAAGCGTCCCTCGCCCGCCGCCCCGTCGGAGGGCCGGCTGCTGGTCCTCTCGGGGAGTTGCTCGCCGGTCTCGCTTGAGCAGATCCACGTCGCCGAGCAGGCGGGCCTGACGGTGGCGACCCTCCAGCCGGATCGCCTCGCCGAGGCGACTTGGGAGTCGTACGTCGACGAGGTGATCACCGCCGCGATACGGGCGTCGGCGAGAACGCCGGGGCTCGTCGTCACGACTCACAAGACGTCCGTTGCGAGCGCTGGGTCACGGCTCGACGCAGCCCGCTTGGGGAAGGCTTTTGGGCGTGTCTATCGGGCGTGCCGCCAACAGCTGCCGATCGGCTTGACCGTCGTCATGGGGGGCGACACCTCGAGTTACACGGCGCGGGCGCTCGGCATCGAGTCCCTGACGATGACGGCGCCGCTTACCGCCGGGGCTCCGCTTTGCGAAGTCCGTTCCGCCGATCCGCTGGTGGATGGCGCCGCTTTTGTGTTCAAGGGGGGCCAAGTCGGCCGTCCCGATCTCTTCGTATCCCTGACCTCGCGGTCGAACTTGCCCGTCACGCTATGAAACGTCTTGGACTGATCCACACTTCGGCGACGCTCGTCCCGGTCTTTGCGGAGCTCTGCGCCCGGCTCTTGCCCGGCGTCGACACCTTCAACATCGCCGACGATAGCCTCATCCAAGAAGTGATCCGTACCGGCGAGTTGACGCCTGGCGTAACGCGAAGGGTGGCGGGGCAGGTCGAGTCGGCCGCCGCAGCGGGCGCCGACCAGATCCTCGTCACGTGCTCTTCGATTGGCGTCGCGGTCGAGCGCGCCGCCGCTCTGGTCGACGTCCCCGTGCTGCGGGTCGATCAGCCGATGGCCGACGAGGCGGTGCGGCTTGGCAAGACGATCGGCGTCGCCGCGACGCTGTCCACCACACTCGACCCGACCGCCGACCTGATCCGCCGCCGCGCCGAGAAGGCGGGCAAGCCGATCACGCTCATCGACCGGCTCTGCGAGGGGGCGTTCGAGGCGCTGATGTCGGGCGACGCCGCCCGGCACGACGCCATGGTGGCCGAGGCGCTCACCCAGTTGGCCGCCGAGTGTGACGTGGTCGTCCTCGCCCAGGCCTCGATGGCGCGGGTGGTGGGGCAGCTCGACGCGAGCGTCCTCGCCACACCAATTCTTTCGAGCCCCGAGCTCGCTATCTCTCATCTCGCGACGCTGGCGTGAACGATCCGCAGTTTTCTAGAGTCGGAGCCGTCGCCGTGGGCGTCGCCCTGGCGGCGTGTGCAGCGGGGATGCTTGCCTCCGGCGCTGAACCCGCCTGGGTAGCGTTGGTCGTTGGACTCGCGGCGCTGTCGTGCGGCCTCAGCACACTTCCCGCGCTGCGGAGTCTGACCTTCACCGCTTGGATCGTCACGGCGGTCGTCGCTGCGATGGTCACTCCGCAGGTCTTCCAGCCTTTCGCGCCGGGGACCGCCGCCTATAAGACCTTGCTGTTGTTGCTGGTTCAGGCGGTCATGTTCGGCATGGGGACCCAAATGGGGCTGCGCGATTTCGCCGGCGTCATCCGCACCCCGCTGCCGGTCGCGATCGGCTTGCTATGCCAATTCACGATCATGCCGTTGGTTGGGTACGGGTTGGCGATCGCCTTCCGGTTGCCGCCCGAGATCGCCGCCGGGATGGTGCTGATCGGCTCATGTTCGAGCGGGTTGGCTTCGAACGTGATGGCCTACATCGGCCGCGCGAACCTGGCGTTGTCGATCACGCTGACGGCCGTCGCGACACTGTTGGCGCCGATTGTGACGCCGTTCTGGATGCAAACGCTCGCGTCGTCGCTGCTAGAGGGGACGACGATCGACCTCAGCTTCCTGAAGATGATGGCGGGCATCGTCAAGATCGTGATCGTCCCGACCGGGGCCGCCCTCGTCCACGACTACCTGCTGCACGCGGGGCCACGCGGCAAAGCGGTGACGTGGATGGTCGCCGCTGTTGGGGCAATTCTGTCAGGCGTGCTTCTGAGCGGGGCGCTCGTCGTCGAAGACGCCGACACAGCGTTCGCAACCGAGTTGGCCGCGTGGATCCTCGGCGGCGTCACTTTTGGAGCGTTCTACCATATTGCGGTCAGCCTGCTACCGCGGCTCGGCGACGCCATGCCGGCCGTGGCGATGGCGGGCATTATTTATGTGACCGGCATGACAACTGCCGAGGGGCGTGACAACCTCATCGCCGTCGGCGTCGCCCTGGTGGTGGCGGCGGCGCTGCATAATTTGCTCGGGTACTTGCTGGGGTACTGGATGAGTCGCGGCCTGGGCCTCGACGCCCAGTCGGCGCGGACCGTGGCGTTCGAGGTCGGCATGCAGAACGGCGGCATGGCCACCGGTCTCGCCGTCGAGATGGGCAAACTCGGCACCCTCGGCCTGCCGGCGGCGATCTTTATAGCCTGGATGAACGTGTCGGGCTCGCTGCTGGCGAATTACTGGCGGCGGCGACCGCTCCCCGACTCGGTGCGGACGCCCGACCCCACCCTCGCCTAGCCCCAACCTCGCTTAGCTAGAATCGAGATATGCCTCTTCTTACCCGCACGCTGCTGATCGCCCTGCTCCTGAGCGGCGCCGCCCGCGGCGCGTCGCCGCCTGTCCATGCGGGGCCGCACGGCAAGCTCGTTTACGAGCCGAACGAACGGGGCGATCGCGTCCCAGACTTCTCGTCTTGCGGCTACGCCGGCGCCGACCGGGCGATCCCCGTGACGCCAGTGCGGGTGGTAGTCAATGTGATCGAAGGCGACAACGGCCGGCGGATTCAGGCGGCGATCGACTATGTCAGCACGCTGCCTGTCGATGAGGCTGGGCTTCGGGGCGCTGTGCTCCTAGCGGAAGGAACGCACGATGTCGCTGGCCAGCTGCAGATCACGGCCAGCGGCGTCGTCCTACAGGGCGCCGGCGCTGACCGCACGAGGCTTGTCGCGACCGGAGAAGGCCGACGGCCGCTGATTCGTATCGAGCCGGCTACCTCCTTGCGGTTAGCGACGGCCGAACCAATCCCCGTCACCGACGACTACGTGCCGGTCGGAGCCGTTGATCTGGTCCTCGACGCCGAGCACGGCCTGAAAGACGGCGACGCCGTCGTGGTGACGCGGCCTTCGACCGAGGCGTGGATCGCCGCCTTGGGGGCAAAAACCGACGGCGTCGGCTGGCGCGCCGGCCGGACCGATATCCGCTGGGAGCGGCGGGTGGTCGCGGTGGAGGGCGGCACGATCACCCTCGACGCGCCGCTGACGACATCGCTCGACAAGCGGTTTGGCGGCGGGGCGGTCGCCAAGGTGACCGCCAACAAGCGGCTCCGCGAAGTCGGCGTCCAGGACCTCACGCTGGTCAGCAAGACAACCAGCGAGAACCCGCTCGACGAAGAGCACAGCTGGTACGGCGTGGTCGCGAATGACGCCCAAGACTTGTGGGTCTTGCGGACACGGTTCGTGGGTTTTGCAGGCGGCGCGGTGTTGCTCCGTGAAGGTGTACGTGGGGCGACCGTCGAGGATTGCCTGTCGCTGGCCCCGGTCTCTGAGCTGGGCGGCTACCGCCGACACTCCTTCTTCACGCAAGGCCAGCAAACGCTCTTCCTGCGCTGCTGGGCTGAAGAGGGGTTGCACGATTTCTCGGTTGGCCACTGCGCAGCCGGGCCCAACGCGTTTGTGAACTGCTACGCCTCGAACACGCATGGCGACAGCGGCCCGCTAGAGAGTTGGGCCTCGGGCGTGCTCTACGACAATGTGCGGATCGACGGCGGCAATCTGGCGCTGGTCAATCGGTGGCTCGACCCGCCCGGCGCCGGCTGGTCGGCAGCCAACTGTGTCGCGTGGCAGTGCCAAGCGGCGCAGCTGCATTGCTTCTCGCCGCCGACGGCGCAGAACTGGGCCCTCGCCTTTTGGGCGCAGCCGGTCGGCGATGGCGAATTCCACGGGCTCAGCGATTTCTACAAACCGATCAGCCTGTTCAAGGCCCAGGTCGCCGAGCGCCTTGGCGAAGCCGCCGCGGAGCGAGTCGGTCCCTTCCTGCTCGACCCGATCGCGTCGACACGCCCCTCGGTACGCGAAGCGGTGGGATTTGTCGGGATGTCAAACGCCCCGGCCAAGACGCTGCGCGACTTGATCGACGAGCGGCTCAAGGACTCGACGAGCCCCTCCACCCCCTCTACCCCGGCCGGGCTCGGCTTCGACCGAGTCGTCGGCGCCCTCCCTTCTCAGGAAGCGACGCCAGCAAGCCACCCGATGAAAATCGTCAACGGCTGGATCACCATCGACGGGCAAGTCGCCACGGGCGGGACAATGAATCCGACATGGTGGCGTGGCGTGATCCGCCCCAACGACGCCCCAGAGTTCGGCCCTTCCATTTCTCGGTACGCTCCCGGGCGTTACGGAACCGGTCTTACGGACGAGCTTGTCGATGTCGCCGACGGAATGGGCAGGGCTGGGACGGTCGCCTACGACCACCACTACGGCCTCTGGTACGACCGACGTCGCGACGACCACCTGATGGTGCGCCGCGCGACGGGCGCGGTGGCGCCGCCGTTCTTCGAACAGCCCTTCGCTCGCAGCGGCGAGGGTCGGGCGTGGGACGGCCTCAGCCGCTACGACCTAACCAAGTTCAACGCCTGGTACTGGGACCGTTTACGCGATTTCACCGAGCTCTGCGACCAGCGCGGGCTCGTCTTCATGCACCAGTGCTATTTTCAACACAACATCCTCGAGGCGGGCGGCCACTGGGCCGATTGCCCTTGGCGTTCGGTGAACAACGTCAACGCGACGCCGTTCTCGGAGCCTCCGCCGTACGTCGGCGACAAACGAATCTTCATCGCCCATCAGTTCTACGACCCCGCCAACGCGAAGCTACGTGAACTGCACCGTGGCTATCTGAATCAATGCGTTGATAGCTTTGCCGACCGTTCTAACGTCTTGCAGATGACCAGCGCCGAGTACACCGGCCCGCTTGAGTTTACGCAGTTCTGGCTCGACACGGTCGACTCGCGACGCGATGCGACCGACGCCCCTGCTCTCGTGGCGATCAGCGCACCCAAGGATGTCCAGGACGCCTTGCTAGCCGATCCTGTGCGGCGTGACGCGATCGACGTGATCGACATCCGCTACTGGTCCTACGCCCGTAACGGCAAGCTCTACGCCCCGCCCGGCGGCGCCAACATGGCGCCCCGACAGCACCAGCGGGTTAGCAGCGTTAGCTCGGGCGACTTTGCGTCGGTCGCCCGCTCGGTGCGCGAGTACCGTGAGGCCTTCCCCACCAAGCCGGTCACTTTCTACGCCGACCACTCCTACCGCACGCCGCGGGACGGGTGGGCGGTGCTGATGGGGGGCGGCTCACTAGCCAACGTGCCGAAGCTATCCGTTGAACTGAAGCGTTCGTTGGTAACGATGGCCCCCACTTGGTCCGAGGGGGACGCCCTGATGCGACTTGCCGACGGCGAAGGGCTTGAACTCTGCTACGCAATCGAGGAAGGGACGACGCTGCCGATCCGGACGCCGAGCCGGGTCCGCTGGATCGATCCCGCCTCGGGCCAAGTCACCGGCGAGGTGACGGTCGCCGCCGGCAACACCCTGACGATGGCCCAACGCGTCGCCTGGGTCACGCCGAGCGAGTGACTCACCGGCGCGGCAGCCAGACGGTCATTTCCGACGGGCCCCGGTTGCCCCAGGCGTAATACGGGATAAGCCGCGCCTTGATCGACAACTCGTCCCCTCCTGTCGCGGGACGATAGAGCGTCCGCCATGGGGAGGCGGCGCTGACCGAAAGATCGGCTTCGATCGCCCTCGCCCCGTGCAAGCTCTCGTCGGCGGGAAGGACGCGGAATGCGGCGTCGACGTCGAGTCCCACCTGCTCTAGCTGGACGCCATCGGGAAGGTCGATCGACTCAAGGCAGTAAACGATCGGCCCACGCTTCACGGCGATTTGATTCCGCGTCTCTTCCACCAGCGGGTGTGACTCAAGTGGCACGACGGGCATCGGCAGCGTGACCGTCAGGACATCTCCGGAACGCCACGCCGTCTTGATCTCATGAAAGCCCTTTTCGTTGTGAACACGGGTCGGCGCTGGCTTCTCGCCGAGCTTGTATCGATGCGTCGGGCCTTGGACGTCGATCTTTCCCCCCGCCCAGTTCGGGACGCGGAAACGCAACGCGACGGGCTTCTTCGGCGCCTCTTCAATGACGAAGCGAATCTGCCCTTCCCACGGGTACTCGGTCTCTTGGCGCAGGCGGAGGGTCTCGCCGTCGATGTCCGTCTCGAGCGTGTTCGCCCCGTAGAGATTCACCCACAGGGCGCCGGGCGATTTGCTGTAGGCGTAACCGCCGAGCTGGGCGACAGTGCGGACCACGTTCGGCGGGCAGCAGAACGAGACAATGAACGGCTCGCGGGTGCGTGACCAACGCAGTTCGGTCGGCGCCGGGTCGGTGACGCGTAGCGGGTTGGTGTAAAAGTAATCGGCCCCTTCGAGACTGACGCCCGCCAGCACCGCGTTGTGCATCGCCAGTTCGATCCAGTCGAGATGCCGGGCTTCGCCGGTGGCGAGGAAGCGGCGCCAGTTCCAGAACACGGCCCCGAGGGCGGCGCAGGTCTCGTTGTGAGCGACCTCGCTCGGGAGCTGGTAATTGCGGCCATACGCCTGGTGGATCCGGGTGATCTCGCTCTGGTCGATCGCGCCGTCGGGCGAAGCGCCGTCGAACAGCGCGCCGCAGGCGCCGGTCACGTAGAGCTTCTTCTGGGTGACGTTCCGCCAAACCGCCTCGAGCGGCTCGACGAGCGCGGGGTCGCCCGTCTCGAGGTAGAGGTCGGCCGCCCCGGCGTAGAGGTAGTTGGCCCGTACGGCGTGGCCGACCGCCTCGCGCTGGTCGACGAAAGGGATCCGGTCTTGATTGTCGTCGCCACCGCCGCCAGCCACACCGGCGGCCAGGTTCCGCAAGCCGATCACGTGCTGGGCGAGCCGCAGGTAGCGCTCGTTTCGCGTCGTGCGATACAGCTCAATCAGTCCCATGTAGTGCGAAGGGCAGACCGCCTGCCGCGCCATCGCGGGAGTCGGCTCGGCGAAGGCGGCTTCGAGAAACTGGGCGGCCCGCTCCGCGGCGGCGAGCAGGTCGCGTTTGCCGCTGACCCGATAGCGGACACAGCCGGCCGTCATCAGGTGGCCCAGGTTGTAGACCTCAAAGTCATGGCGGTCAGAGAACGGCTGTGCTGTCTTGTCGCCGTTCCGTTGGCGGATCAGTACCGGTGTGTGGAGGTAGCCGTCGGCCCGTTGGGCGGCGACGACGGCCCGGACCGCTTCGTCGACGGTCGCCTGGAGTTCGGCGTTCGGCTCGACGGCGAGCGAGCTGCAGGCCGCCTCAATCCATTTGTAGTAGTCGCCATCGTTCCAGGCGGCGCCGTGATAATCGCCTTCGGCCTCGCCCGCCGCGATCAGGAAGTGCTCGTAGAACGGCTTGTACCGCGAGTCCCGCATCAACTCCCCCATCGCGGGGATCGAGACGTCACGGCAGACCCGCAGCCGATCGGCCCAGAAGCCGTCGGTCCAATGCACCTCGTCCACCCCGACGGGACGGACCGCCGCGTGGGGGCTCACGGACGTGTCGGCGACGGCTAACGGCTCGGCCGTGGCGACTGCCGTCGGCAGCGTCGCGAGCACCATCACAAGCAGCGGGCGGACGCTCATCGCAAGTTTCCTCAGCTTTGGTATCGGTGACGCCACGCTCCCTCGACGTGCAAGCCAGGTCAGAGAGGCTTCAATTGGCGGTCGAGGGAGAGGGTCTCACCCGCATCGAGTCGGAGCGATTGGCGCCGATCTCCCAAGACAATTGTTGCTGGTTTGCCCCGTAGCGACTCGACTCGGCAGGTCGTCAGTTCGCCATCACGCCATTCGAGATCGACTTCGAATCCGTCGCGGGTCTGCAGCCCTGCAACCTTCCCCTCGGGCCAGGCGGTCGGCAGCGCCGGCAGCAACTCGATCAGTCGCTCGCTGTCGGCGGTCCGTCGATGCGATTGCACCAGCATCTCGCAGACGCCCGCCGTCGCGCCGAAGTTGCCGTCGATCTGGAACGGCGGGTGGGCGTCGAAGAGGTTGGCGTAGAGCCCGCCCCCGTTGTGAGACGACTTGGGGGAACCAGTGAGGGTCATCAGGCCATCGAGAACGCGGTAGGCGTGATCGCCATCGCGAAGGCGGGCCCAGAAGTTGACCTTCCAGGCGCGGGACCAGCCGGTTCCGCCGTCGCCGCGCATCTCGAGCGAGCGGCGAGCGGCGGCGAACACGTCTTGGGTATCGGGTGTGATTTCGTCGCCCGGGTAGAGGCCCCAGAGGTGCGAGACGTGCCGGTGCTTGTTATTAGGGTCGTCGCGATCCTCGAGCCATTCTTGCAACTGGCCGTGCTGACCGACCTGGTTGGGGGCGATCCGGGCCCGCAGTTCGGCCAATTGGCGGCGGAAGTCCTCGTCGACTCCCAATCGCTCCGCCGCTTCGATAGTGTTGGCGAACAGGTCGCGGACGATCTGGTGATCCATGGTCGGACCCATCACGAGGCCCCCCTGCTCGGGCGAATTGCTCGGCCCGCTGATGAGCCAGCCGTTCTCGTTGCGGGGGTCTTCGACGAGGTAGGCGGCGAAGAACTCCGCAGCGCCTTTCATGAGGGGATAGGCCGTGGAACGGAGGAACTCTTCGTCGCCGCCGGTGAGATAGTGAAGCCAGAGGTGCTGACAGAGCCACGCCCCGCCCGACGGCCAGATGCCATGGTCCGCTGCGTTGATCGGCGCGGCCCCGCGCCAGCGGTCGGTGTTGTGGTGCAGCACCCAACCAGGCGCCGCGTAGTGCTCACGGGCGACCACAGCGCCGGCTTCGGCAACCTCTTGGATGGCGTCGAACAACGGCTCGTTGCTCTCGCCGAGATTGCACGGCTCGGTGAGCCAGTAGTTCATCTCCGCGTTGATGTTGGTCGTGTACTTGCTTCCCCAGGCGGGGGAGAGGTCTTGGTTCCAGAGCCCTTGCAGGTTGGCCGGTTGTCCGCCGGGACGGCTCGACGCGATCATCAGGTAGCGGCCGTAGTGGAACACCAACGCGGCCAGATCGGGGTCGGGCCGCTCCTTCGCGGCGACCAGCCGGTCGTCGGTCGCCAAGTCGGCGACGCCGGCGTCGGGCTCGCCGAGCGAGAACGTCACCCGATCAAAGAGGTCGCGATAGTCCTCGGTGTGTCGCTGACGGATCGCCGTCGGTGTTCGGCGCGAGGCGGCTTCAAGATCCGCCATGGCCCGCGCGCTGGCGTCGGCCGAGATGTCTTTGTAGCTCGCGACATTCGTCGCCGCCGACAGCAGCAGAGTCGCCTTCGTGGCGCCTGTAACTCGCAAGGCCCCTTCGGCGACGCGGCATTCCCCGTCGGTCGCGACGCCACGCAAAGCGACTGCGAACCGCACCTGCCCTTCGGCGACGTCGCCGGATCCGATTTCGGCGTCGTTCACGAGCCCCGTCAACTGAAGCGTCGCCGCATCGATTTCCGCCACCTCGTGACGATCGTGTGGCGTTGAGAGGGTTGCGACAAAGTCCAATTGTCCCGGCTGATCGACCTCGAGTTCGACGACAATCACTTGGTCGGGGAAACTCGCGTAAACCGTTCGGCGATGCCGTAGCCCCTCAACGGAGAAGGAGGTCGACGTCGCCGCCTCGCTCAAGTCGAGCGACCGGCTATAATCCGTCACGTCAGCGACCGGCGTTCCCTCGAACTTGAGGCGCAGGTCCGCCATCGGTTGGTAGAACTGCTGCCGCATCGGCAGCGACATGAACTCACGCGTCGCCAGGTCCTCGGCCTCGCGTTGCTGGCCGGCGAAGAGCAGCCGGCGGATCTCTGCGAGATGCTCGTGCGCGCCAGGGTGGGCGTAGTCGTGCGGACCGCCGGTCCAGACGGAGTCCTCGTTGAGTTGCAACCGCTCTTCGGCGACGCCGCCGAAGACCATCGCCCCCATCCGGCCGTTGCCCACCGGGAGGGCTTCGACCCACTTCTCGGCCGGCGTGTCGTATTGGAGGGCCCAACGCCCCGGCTCTGCCGAGCCGACACTGGTGACCAAGGCGATTGCGAGCGAGAACCACTTCATGGTTGTTCTTGGGTCTTGGGGAGTGACGCCGTGAGCCGGGTTAGCCCCGGCGCGGAGGCCAGCACCTTTCCGTCTGCCATGACCGACAGACCGGCGCCGAGTCCGTAGCGGGTCCCGTTGCGGTCCCAAATAACGGTCAGCGTCCGCCCATGATAGGGAACGCCGTCGAGGCAGAACCAATCCCACGTGTCGGTGGGAAGTAGAGGATCAATCACGACCGTGTCGTCAGGCTGCGGGACGACACCGGCGAGCCCCGAGATCACGAGGTCGCAAAACGTCGAGTGGTTGTAGTAGCGGCTCCGGCGTTCTTTTGGCCCCGTGATGAGCCATTCGCCGGTCACCTCGTCGAGGTACTCGCCAAGGTAGGGGACGCCGCTCTGCTGATGCGACTCGGCGTAGCGGAGCAGTTGCTCGAGGTAGTCGCGGCGCGTCACCCACGGTTGAGCGGGTCCGCGGAGAACGTTGGCCAACGCGCCGAGCGTTTGGCAGGAGGCGAACGGCCAGACGGCGCCGTCCCACTCGCACGTGCCAACGCCGTGGGTCCGGAACGACGGGTGCCGTCGCTCGGCGGTCGTGAGCCCGGCGGGCGCCCAGAATCCGTCGTGGTCTTTGATCTGGCGCCACGCCTCGGCATGCTCGGGTCGGGCGACGCCGTAGAGCCAGGGGATATAGCCAATCGCCTCGCGGGCGTCGGTGAGCGCGCCTGATTCGAGACGGACCTTAAAGAACTTGGCTTCGACGTCCCACATCGCCGCGACCGACTCCTCGGCGAGGACTAGCGCCTTCTGTTCGTACTCGTCCGCCAAGTCGAACCGCCCCGCGTCGCGGGCGATCGCGGCGATCGCCCGGGCGTTGCCGACCTGGTACGAGTTGATCGTCGGCCGGATGTTCTGCACGCGGCGGCCGCCGCTGATCGATTCCTCCATGCCGTCGCTGACGTCGCGTTGCCAGAAGAGGCCGCTGGGCAGCTGGCGTTCAACTTCCCAACGCTCGTAGTCCGCGACCAAGTCGTCGAGCAACTCAAACGCCAACGTGTCGTCACCGCTGACGCGACGTCGCTGGTCGATGGCCGCGGCGATCCAGCCGCTGAACTTATGCAGGTGCGGCTGAACGCCCCCCTCGCCCGATCCCTTACGGAACCAGAAGCGGAGGTACTCGTCGAGCAGGCCGCGGTCGCGTAGCCAACGGCCCTCGGCGACGTGGTGGCCAATCGCGCAGGCGATCGTGTTGAAAGCGCCGGCGTGACTGACCGGCGTGATAAACTCGGTCAGGACGCGGCCGTCGGGCGTCGCCTTAATGTGCTTCCGATAGCTCCACCAGCGGAAGTAGTACGTCTCGACCAGGCGGGTCGAGGGGCAATCGAACCGCGGCGCCTCCTCAGCCAGCCAAGCGGCCGCCTGTGAGTTCGGGACGAGGTTGACGACGGCCTCGTCGTCCGCCGCCGCGAAACGCTCTGCGAACCACGCGCCGTGGTCAAGCGGCAAGGCCGGTGGCGCAGCGAGCAACGGCGCGCCGCAAGCCATCCCCAACAGAACGATCGACGCTACGCCGACGACGCCCTTCGCAAGCTCAGAAGCTTTGCCAGAACAAGTCGACATAGGTGTGGGGGGCGTCCCAATTCTTGCGGGGGGCGGTCGGGTCGAGGCCGTTCAAGAAGTCTTCGACGTTCGTGTAGCCGTCGCCGTTGAGGTCGCCGGCGGCGTCCGAGGCGTCGTTCGGGTTCAGGCCGTTGGAGGCCTCCCAATCGTCGGGCATGCCATCCGAGTCGGCGTCGGCGTAGGGCTCTCCATCATACTCAGGATACCCCCCCACCTGCGCGATGTCGGTGATGATCCCTTTGCCTTCTTCGTAGGTGACCGTACCGGTGCGGACCATTTCCACCAGACGTTCGTCGACCGCGTCGCGGCGTGGCAGCGTGGCGCCGGCGTTCTCTAGAACGGTCTCGTAGGCGTCTTCCGCGATCTGAATCTCGAGGTAAGAGTGCGGGTAAGGCGTGTCTGAACGGACTTCGGCGATCACCTCCGCCTCGCTCGGGACGCGCGAGCCTTTCTTCAAGGGCTCACGCGGCTGGGGGACGTCGACCTGGACACCACCGTCCCAATTGTCGGCCGTTACGCGGTCGTTCCCTTCGACCACGTTGCCGGCGACGTAGACCTTGCCGTAGTCGAGGACGTAGTACGGCGTCCGACGCTGCTCCGGCTTGATCAGGCGGTGGCTGATCCTCTCGCCCTTCGGGGTGGCGGGGCCCGGTTTGTAGTAGTTGTTGATCAGCGTGTAGAAGCTACGATGGTCGCCGCCATCGACCGTGCGGTGACGCCAGTTGTAGAGCACGTTGTTCACGAAAGTGAAGTCATAGATCATGCCGACGCTCGGGTTGCGGCCCGAGTTGCACGCCCAGAGGTTGTGGTGGAACGTGCTGTTATAGCCGCCGAGTGTGCTGCCGAAGGCGTGGTTGTAGGTATCGAGGCCTTCGCTGAAGATCGAGTTTTGGATAGTGATGTTGACCGTCGGCAGCTTCTGATCGGGCCCTCCGTCGGGCGGCTGGTACATGTGCCGGTACATCGAGAGGTTCTCGTCGAGGCCCCAGCTCGCCGACACATGGTCGAGCATGATATTGCCAACCGGGTTGCCGCCCAGCGCGTCGTTGCGGTCGCCGACCCAAGTCGCTCCGCGGCGAAAGCGGAGGTGGCGGATCACCACGTCGTGGGTTTCCAGTTCAACCGTGTCGCCAGCGATACAGACGCCGTCGCCGGGGGCGGTCGCGCCATTAATGGTGAGGTACGGCGCGCGGACGATCAGCCGGCTTTTGAGCTCGATGATTCCCGCGACGTTGAAGACAACGATGCGCGGCCCGCCAGCCTCGAGGGCCTCGCGGAAGCTGCCCGGCCCGTCGTCGGCGAGCGTCGTGACGACGAAGACCTTCCCGCCGCGGCCGCCGAACGAGTACATGCCTCCCCCCTGGGCGCCGGGGAACGCGGGGATCTCCGCCTGCGGCAAGTCCTCAGGTCGCTTGGCGCCGGGTAGGAAGGGCTTCCCTTCCTTCGAGGCGGCCTCGATCGCCGGCTGCGCTTCGGCCCACGCCGCGTCCGATCGCTTGAACACTTCTTGCAAACGGCGTTGGCTCTCCGACGCGACGTCTTTCGGAACGGTCGGGTACTGCCCGGACGCCTCGGCAAGGAACGACGCGACTAAGACGGCCGAAAGCAAACGGATTGACACAGCGATCTCCAAAAGGATTATGCGAGGCGCGAGCCGCTCGGGCGGCTACTCCGTCCGAGCCGCCAGATCGTGTTCGGCTTGCTTCAGGTCGTAACCCGCCGCCGACAGGCGATTGTTGATACGGCCCTTGTACTTGCCGAACCAGCCGTGCTTCTCCTTCGACGAGCCGCCGTCCATCGCGTACTCGCGCGCTTCGAGCAGGTTCGCGAGGATCATCCGCTTCAACTCGGGGGAAAGGCCCGGCAGAAGCCGCTGGTAGGCCGCGTAGGTGATCGGCACGACGCCGTAGGTCATCCCGTCCTTGACGCGTTCGACGCCTTCGGCGGGCAACTCGGCGGACAACGCCGCGACAAAATGTCGATGGCGTTCGACGATGACTAGCGAGCAGGCGTCCCGCGCCGCCTGCTTATCCGAGGCGCCCGACTCGATCGCCGCGTCACGCTCCGCATGGGCGTCATGCAGGGCGACGTAATGGTCGGCGATTAGCGTCACGACCCGCTCACGCTGCGCGTCGTTAGTCAGTTCCAACGCCTCGACGATGCGACTGGCTCGACTAACGACGGTCTGTCGATAGGCGTCCTCAGGCGTCGGAGTGTCGGCCGCTGCCGGGCGCGAGTCGCAGCAAAGCCACGCCGCGGCGCCCATCAGACCGACCAACCCGACCCTTCGATAAGTCGAAGACCACATCGATCAAGCCCCCCGACGGCGGCAAGACGCCGCCAAGGCCGTGAGGGTCGCCAGTAGCAGGGCGGTCGGCTCAGGAACCGCAGCGCTGAGAGCGGCCGCGGCCGGGGTCGTCGAGCCGTAGTTGTCCTTCCACTGCGTGTACTGCGCGGGGCCGATCGTGCCGCCGGTCAAGTCGTTCGGCAGCGTGCCGGCGGCGGCGCCTTCATTGTCACGCCAGACGGTGTAGTCCGCCGCGTTGACGATCCCGTCGTTGTTGTAGTCGCCCGTAACGAGGCTATCGACAACGGCGGTCACGCCGAGCAAGCCGGTGCCGGTGAGGAACGAGGTCTCGAACTGAGCCCCCGAACCGATGGCGCCGTAGGTCCCCATCGGCTTCGACGCGCCGTCGAGAAACAGAGCCCCGATCGTGTCGGTGCCAGCAAAGCTCAGGTCGAAGATTGCGCCCGCGTCGATCGAAACGTCGGCCGCGTCGGCGAGGAACGAGTTGGTGATGCTCAGCACGCCGCTCTCGATCGTTGTATCACCGGTGTAGGTGTTGGCCCCCTGGAGGATCCACTTGCCGGCGCCGGTCTTGTCGAGGTTAACGACGTTGGTCGGCGAGTCGGCGATGATCGGCTTGAGCACGTTGTTGCCGGTGTTGCTGCCGGTCAGCGTGAACGTCCGTGCGACGTCGATAAACGTCAATGTCGAGGGCGTGGCGCCGAAGTTGACGAACGGCCCGAGGGGATCGCTGAACTGGACACGCGTCGGACTCTGGATCCCCGTGATCGTGATCGTCATGTCGTCGTCGCTCGCACTCTCCGTCAAAAAGTTGCCAGCGATCTGCATACCGGGGACGAGATCGCTCGTATCGGCAATGTTGTAGGCAACGGATGTACTCGCAGGCGTGGTCCCCGTTTCGAAGCCGAAGGCGGGGCCGCTTGTCACGCCCGACCTCGCCTCGGCGGTGTCGATCGTTAATGCCCCAGCGTTGCTGAAGACGAGCGCCCCCGATCCCGATGCGTCGAGGGTGGCGCCGCGGGTGCCGATTGTGAAGAGGCGGTCGGTCGTCGTCGCGGCGCCTTCGTACCGGAGCGTGCCTCCCTGCAGGTGCAGGTTGGCCGCAGCACTGCTAGATGACCCGATGCCGCTCGCCACGCCACCATTCGCGAGCGAGGTCACGGTCAAGGTGCTGCCGTTGTACTGCCCACCCGCTGGCACGCCGCCATCCACCGCAGCGGCGTCTTGGTTGGTGTTCATCGACCGGCCTTGGATGCGGGTGCCGCCGGTGTAGTTATTCGTCGCCGTGATCCGCACGCCGCCGAGACCTTGACGATCTTCAAAGTCGTGGCCGTTCATCACGACCAGAGAGTTCGCCCCGGTCAGCTGATTCGCGTTCGGCAGGGTGATCACGCCGGCGCCGCCGCCGAGACGATACGTCGCGTTGGCGGGGGTGATTGTCCCGGTGTAAGTCATGCCCTGCTCGGGAGCGGCGACCGACATGTCGGCCGCGTTGGCGAGGTTGCCGGTGGTGAAGTTGAGGTTGGTCGCCGACTCCGACGCCGTAAGCATCAAGCCACCGGAGGCGAAGTCGTCGGTCCGCTTCAGGTCGCCTTGCAGCGTCAACGGCGCTTGCGCTCGGCTGTTGAAGCGTTGCAGGAAGGAAGCGCTGTCCGGACCGGTAACCGTGCCGTTATCAAGGCCGATGGCTCCGCCGGTCGACTTCAGCGCGATCGTCTGCCCAAGCTCGGCTACGCCCGCGAGGTGGAGATTCCCCCCCTGGATATACGTAAAGCCGCTGTACGAGCTGAGATTCGGCGTCCCCTGGACACTCCCCTGAAGATAGACGGCGCCGGTGCCCCGCTTGCCGAACGAACGCTGCACCGCTTCGCCGTCGGCGTGGTCACGGAGCGCA
Source organism: Botrimarina colliarenosi (assembly GCF_007859955.1). Lineage (GTDB taxonomy): Bacteria > Planctomycetota > Planctomycetia > Pirellulales > Lacipirellulaceae > Botrimarina > Botrimarina colliarenosi. The sequence goes on along the minus strand of NZ_SJPR01000002.1, from coordinate 217,558 downwards.
CCGGTGACAACCGTTTTGCCCGAGCCGTCAAAGAAGTACTGCGTGTCGCTGCCGGGGATGGCGCCCGTATCGGGCGGGGTCTGATCGTCGGCGTACTGGGTGCCGGTGAGGAAGAACGTTTTGCCCTCCGGCAAGAGGTTGATCCAACCCCGTGCGTTCGTCTGGGCTACATCGCCCGCCCAAGTCAGGCTGTGCTCGCCCTTAATCGTCACATACTGTGCCAACTGCATGTTGTTGGCGATCACGCGATTGTCGTTGTCAGATACGAGGTTGGTGCCAAGCGAATTCGTTGCGGTGATCTGCCTGACCGTCCCGGTTCCGAAGGCAGCGTCATTTGCGACTGTGAGGGTCACCTTTCCTTGACGGAAGCCGCCAGTAAAGGTGTTGGCTCGACTGATAACCGCCGAACTGCTCGACGAAGAACCGGGACGCGGGCCAATTTGGAGACTGCCCGTCCCCGAGATGACGCCTTCGAGTAATAGGGTTCCCTTCGATTCAGTGCTCGAGTTGAAAGCGAAGTCGATCGGATTGCTTTCTGCCGCGGTGAAGACGTCATCGACCACCATATCGCTCGTGAGCGTCAGCGTGCGGCCGGCCGCCTCCATGTTGAGGCTAGCGCCAGCTTCCGTGCCGCCAAAGGTGATTGGTCCGCTGATCAGCAAGTCGTTCTTGGTGGTTCGATCACCGTATGAGCCGACATCGACAGGCTCCGTGAAGTAGATGGGCGCCGAGATGATGTTCGTCGATCCGGGAACGCCATCACTAACGATGAGCGGGCGGCCGAAGTTGTAGGCCGGGATGACATTGTCTGGGTCGGTGTTGTCGTTACTTTCATTATTCTCAAAGACCAGCCGCCCACCCGGTTGCGCCGAAACCGTCGTCGTCACGGCGCCGGCGGTTCCGCCGAGGCGCAGGCCCGCGACTGTCACGTCGGTAGCGCCGACATCTAGGTTGAGATTGCCGCCCAGGGCGACCGAGAGGTTGGCCCCAACCACGTCGGAAATTACCACCATGTTTGAATCGACCCGCCCCGGATCATCCGGGAATGCCGGCGTGCTCCAGTTGGCGTTGACCTGCCAAGACTGCGCGCCGGTCAACGCGGCGTTCCAGTCGGACTCGAGGATCTGTGCCGGCGCCGCCGCGGTCGCCAGACATCCACCGATTACCGCAAAGACGAACAGAAGTCGGCGCTGATTCATGGGGGGTTTGCCTGATTGCATGCTCGAAGAGCTTTGTGAGAAGGGGACTCCGCTGAGAACGTCTTGCAGAGAACGTCCCTATGCCATTAATTCTATCCACGCCGGCGATTCCTCGACGGGTCTTGGCGGGCTCATTTCAAGACAAGTCGTCGGGCGCAAAAAAACCGGGGCCCCCACTTCAGCAAAGTGGGGGCCCCGGGCGATTATCAGAGCGTGAGTCCGTCGAAATACCGGTGGACTAGCTGCGGCGACGGGCGCCGGCAAAACCGGCCAACGCAACGAGGCTCAGAACGGCGGTCGTCGGCTCAGGAACCTGGACCAACAGCAGCGACGGCGAGAACGCCCCGGTGCTGTTGTCGGTGCCGAAGAGGTTGCCGATGTTGCCGTTGCCGTCGCCGGCGTCGTAGCTGTCGCCGTTGAGAGTCACCTGTTCCTTCGGATTGAACAGGTAGTTGAAGTTGATCCAGTTATTGAACTGGGCGAAGAACGGGCTGCCATCGTGCAGCGTGTGGGCGACGATCGTGACTTCGGTCGCGCCACCCGCGATCGCGTTCGAGACGTAGGTGTCGAGGTTGGCGCTAGCGAAGGTCAACGCGCCACCGATCGGGAGGTGGTTCTGCGTGCCCATCGGCTCGAACGTCTGGGTCCCGAGGAACGTCAGGCTCGAGTTGAGGTCACGGGTTCCGATGTTCGCGTCGCCGGGGAAGTCGATTCCGGGGGCGTTGGCGTACGTAATCGTGCTCTCGTCCCACGTCAGGGTGGTGTCGAGGCCGTAGAAAGCGAGCCCGGTGCGGAAGTTCGAGTTCGGAGTGATGTAGTCGGCGACGCGCGACGAGTTGAGGTTGCTGTTCCGGTAGGTCATCCGGAACGCTGTCTTGCCGTCGTCCGGCATGATGTGGTCGGTAAGATCGATCTTAACGTAGATCAGGCTGTTGCGGTCGCTACCGTCGGCGCCGTCACCGGCGGGGGCGGCATTCTTAATGCGCGAGGCGATCTCGGTGCTACTGCCGCGGTTCTGATCGAAAGCTGACTCACGGACTTCGGCGTCGGCGCCGTTGCCGTAGTTGGTCGGCACCCAAACCGGGGCGGCCGTGGCGGTGGCGCAGAGCGCTCCCGCGAAGAGGAGGGAGAACAAACGTGTGCAACTCATGAGGTCACTCCGCAAAAAAGAAAGACGTGAACAGGACTTTATGGTGACAAGACCGCCGTACTGCGAGGAGCGACTCGCACGATCCGGCAGAGCCAGTCTAGTGCAGACCGCTCCGAGTTCGAAGGAGCCACTCGCTTGCTTGATCCGGAAAACTCACCGGAACACCCCCCACTCTAACTGGCACGGTCTCGATTCTGCGCGGTTTGACAGCCCTATTTTAAGACAGCGTGCTCGCGCCCTAAATGCTTCGCCAGCAAGCAGATGCGACGAGCTGGATCGCGCTTCGGACGAGGAATCCCGCCGCGGTGTCTCGAATCAGGCCCGCTAGCACTCCCGGCGGATGCTGGCGTGAGCAACCCGGTGGAAACCGGCTGAGAGCCAACCTCCGAGCCGTGCTTCGCTCACGTCCGCCACCCATGGCGTGGACCGAGCGGGTGCCGAGGCGACCACCCAGCGATTCTTCCGTCAGTTCGCAATATGGTTCAAATAGTCCTCAAGGTTGGTGTAGCCGTCTCCATCCGGGTCGGTGGCGGCGTCGCCCGGATCGGCGGGGTCCAACCCGTGGGCGGACTCCCACTCGCCCGGCAAGCCATCGCCGTCGGCGTCCCAGTCGGCCGAGCGGTGGACTTCGGGGTAGTCGTCCCAGCCGCCGACGTCCTCCTGTGAGTCGGGCAGTCCGGGCAACCCGCTGACGCTCCCCTTGTAGGTTGTCTTCCCGGTGCGGACCTCTTGGAGGACCCGCTGGTCATGGGCGTCGAGCGACGGAACGTTGCAGCCGACGTCGGCCAGGACATCCTCATACGCGACGTCGGCCGACTCGGTGGAGACGTGCGACGGGAAAAACGGCTCGTCGGAAAAGAACGTCGACAACGGCTCGCCTTTCGGCTCAACGACCCCGGCGTAGCGGTCGTCGGCGGGGCCGTACCGCCCTTCCATGACGTTCCCCTCGGCGTAGTAATCTTGCGGACCAAAGACGTGTGTCCACTCCCGTTCTGGCTTCAGGACATGGAACACCCGGGTCGCGGGGCCGGGCTTGTAGTAGTTGTTGACGAACTGCACCTGCTTGGCGCCGCCATCGGTGGTGCGGTGCTCCCAGTTGAAGACCACGTTGTTCCGTAGGTCGAGACGCCCGGCGTGGCGATTCGCCTGGTTGGTTCCGCCGGCGAGGCTCCAGTTGCGGCCCGCACAGTGCGCCAGCAGGTTGTGGTGGAAGCTGCCGATGTCGCCGCCGATGCTCGCGGCGAAGCCGTGCGACTTCCCTTTCGCGTACTTCTTGTGGCCGGCAATATTCAGCGCTTCGGAGATCAGCGTCCGCTGTAGCGTGATATTCTTGGCGCCGCGCGAGCTGAAGGACTCGTCTTGGGTCCAGCTGATTGAGCAGTGATCGACGATGGCGTTGTCGCAGCTCGCTAGCCCCATCCCGTCGAGCGTCTTGCCCGACGTGTCGCCGGGTCGGACGCGGAGATACCGCAGGACGAGGTCGTTGGCGCCCAGCGCCCCGAGGTTGTAGTTCGAGACGCAGACGCCCTCACCGGGGGCGGTCTGACCGGCAATCGTGAGCGCGTCGTTACGGATGATCAGCCGGCTTTCCAGCACGATCCGGCCCGCGACATCGAAGACCACGGTCCGTGGCCCGTCGGCCTCAACCGCGGCGCGGAGGCTCCCCGGACCCGAGTCGTCGAGATTAGTGACGTGCAGCACGCGCCCGCCGCGGCCGCCCCGGGCGAAGCGGCCGTACCCCTCGGCGCCGGGAAAGGCGAGATGACGGACGCGGAACGTCCAGACGTCGCCTTGAATGACTTCGTCGCCCGCTAGCACCGCATCGACCCGCCATGCGTAGTGCTGCAGGCTGTCTTTCGCAGCGACCGACACCGTCGCGGTGGGCTCGGACCTCTCTCCATGAAATCCGTCACCCTGGAACGAGGCCGACTCGGCCTGGCTCACCGCGTCGGCGGCATTGCGGCTCTTCGCTAGGTAGACGCGGTACGCCTTGGCGCCATCCACCGGCCTCCAGGCGAGCGTCACCTGCCCCGACTCGCCGTCGACGTGACCCTCGCCGTCGGCCGGCTGCGGCTTGGCTGCTCGCAGAGCCGGATCGGGACGATCGATCTCAATAGCGTTCAGCACGATCGACCTCTCCGGCGCGGTCAGGCGGAGCGTGACGGGCTGGCCCGCCGTGCTGCTGAACTCGACGTAGGCAGCGGGCATCTTGGCGTCATCGTCGGCGTCAATCGATGGCGACGCTTCAGCGGCCGAGCCGGGTCCGGCTAGTCGCTGGGTCGCCGGTTCGCCACTTTGTTGGTTGTGGAAAGTCGCCAGGCTGTGCCGGCCGGGCGGAAGCCCGCTAAGCACGATCTCGATCGCGTCGCCAGCACAATGAACGCCGTCGCTGGCGAGCGTCGCGCCGTCGGCGAGCCGCGGCTTATGGAGAAAACCCTCGAGCGGGGCGCCGACGCCGCGGAGCGTGACGGTCACGTCGCCGACCGTACGCGTTGCCTCGGCCTCCGAGCCGATCTCCCACTCGGGCCACCCGCGGGTTTCGGCGTCGCGACGACCGGTGGCGGCGCTGAGGTCGAAGCGCGGCGGCGTCGCGGCTTGGGCATCGGCCACGAGCAGGGAGAGGGAAGCGGCGGCAAAGAAAGCGATTTTCATAGGGGTTTTCTTAGATGAGAGACGCCGACAGGCGCCGTGGTCATTCCAACAATTCAGCGAGGGGCGGCCGGAGACGGTCGGCCAAAAGTCAGCTTGACGACGGCCGATTCCAAACCGTCCGCCGACGCCGTCACCTGAACGTCGCCGGGCTTGCCTTGGCTACGCACCACGGCCTGCACCCGCCCCGCCGAGGTGGTGAAAGAGTCGCCCGAGTAGGCTTCACCACTGGTCAGATCGGCGCTGCCGACGCCTTGCAGAACGGCCGGACCATCGACGGCGATATGGACGACGCGGTCGTCTGACGGCTGTAGCTTGCCCTCCTCATCGACGATCTCGATGTCGAGAAAGACAAGCCGTTGCTTGTCGGCGTCGGTCGTCTTGCGATCGGCCACCATGGTCAGCCGATCGGCGGGTCCGGCCGTTCGGAGCCGAACCGTCTCTTGTTCGACGCCCTCGGCGTCGAGGCCGATGGTGACCAGATCGCCCGGTTCGTACGGGACTTGGAGTTCCGCGGCAAAGTCGTTGGCGGGGCCCGTGGCTGCTTCGCCGATCAGACGACCGTTCAGCTCGCAGCGGACCCGCGGCCAGCGGCTGGTGATCTGCACGCGCACCGGCGCGCCAGGCTCGACGTTCCAGTTCCAATGCGACGCGGCCGGCTCCATCGACCAGGGGGTGAGCCCCCAGGCGGGCGCCGCCGGGTCGACGACCGCCATGCTCAGCGTTTCGCCCCGCTCCCAGACGATGTTGCGGTGGTGCGAGACGGGCTTGCGATGGCCCAACAGGTCGAGGTCGCCGCAGACGGCGCCCCGGTAGGGGAATTGGTCCGCTTCCCACGGCTTTTTAGGGGTCTCGCCCGGCAGGAAGGGGCGGCCGAGCCCCCCTTCGCCCAGGTAGTCGATCGCCGACCAGACGAAGTCGCCGAGCACGCGGGGGTGCTTCGTGACCACGCGCCAGCTCTCTACCGCCGCGGCGGGGTACGACTCGGTCGCGATCATTAGACGGCTCGGCTTGCGGGCATGGTCGGCCGCCATCGTCGGCGGTTCGTAGTTGTAGCCCGCGATGTCGACCGCCTCGAACAGGGGATCGAGATCGCTGTAGGGGCGTTCGCCGAGTCCGTTGACGCCGAGCATGACCGGCCGGGTGGGATTGAGCGAACGGACCAAGGCGGCCATCTCTTTGGCAAGAGACGGCGTCTCCGGATCGCCCCGCTCGAACATCTCGTTGCCGATGCTCCAGGCGAAGACCGACGGGTGACGCCGGTCGCGACGGACGAAGGCGGCGAGGTCGTCACGCCAGTCGGCGTCGAAGTGGCTGCCGTAGTCGTGGGGCGTTTTGTGCTTGCGCCAGCCGTCAAAAGCCTCGTCGAGGACGAGCATGCCGAGTTCATCACAGGCGTCGAGGAAGGCTTCGGCGGGCGGGTTGTGCGACGTGCGGATCGCGTTGAAGCCGGCCGCCTTCAAGAGCCGCACGCGCCGGCGTTCGGCGTCGTCAAACGACGCGGCGCCCAAAGGCCCATGGTCGTGGTGGACATTCCCGCCAAACAGCTTGACGGGCTCGCCATTGAGCAGCAGCCCGCGGCTCAAATCCGTCTCAAGCGTCCGCAGTCCGCAGCGCTGCGATTGCTCGTCGATCAGCCGCCGCTCGCCATAGGGGTTGACGGAGAAGAGCTCCACCCGCAGGTCGTAGAGGGTTGGCGTCTCGATCGACCACGGACGGGGTGACGCAGCGTCGAGCGTAACGGCGACGTTGTTTGGGCCGTCGGCCGACGCCACTAGGGGTTGCTCGGTCTCGGCAACAACGCCGCCGTCCGGATCGTGGAGCGCGACGCGGGCCACGACATCGACCGGCTCGCCGGCGACATTTTGGACATCGAACGCCACCTTGAGCGTGGCGGCATCGGCGTCGAGCCGCTCGGTGTGGGTCCAGAGGCTGCCTGGCGCAACGGCGACCTGGCTTCCAACCCGTAGCCAAACATGGCGATACAGTCCCGTCCCGCTGTACCAACGGCAATTGGGCTGCGCCGAGTTATCGACTCGTACAGCGACAACGTTCGGCTTATTGAAACGGAACCGATCGGTGATGTCGAAGTCGAAGGGCGTATAGCCGTAAACGTGTTTCCCGAGCGGCTCGCCGTTGAGCCAGACCTGGGTGTCTTGGTAGGCGCCATCAAACTCAAGCCGGAGGACGGCGCCGGGCGGGTGGGGACGCGTTTTGGATGCTTCGAGGCGGAGTGTCCGTCGGTACCAGACGACGCCGCTATCGTGATACCCGCCCGCCCCCCCGGAGGGGGCGTCGGCCGCCGGCTCCTTCGCGATCCCCGCGTCGTGGGGCAGATCGACCTCCCGCCACGAAGTGTCGTCGAAGTCAACCGCTTCCGCGCCGGGCGCGTCGCCGTGGTGGAAACGCCAATCGGCATCGATCAAGCGCCGATCGTCCGCGACCGCTACCGCGGCGAGAGTCATCGAGATCGCGAAGAGTGTCCCTCTCATGCTGCGCATGCCTTGATTCAACACAGCAACGCCCCCTATCGGCAACCAGCAGGCGACGCAAAACAGGGCCCGTATCAGGACGGCGCCTCTCCGAACGGCTCCGCGGCAGGGGTTACGATGGAATGTTTACTACCGTGCGTTCTCACGAAGGCATCCGCTTGCGAAACCATCGATCACGAGCCCTTCGATTGCTTTCGCTACTCGCTGCCTGCGTTCCCAGTGCGATCGGTATCGCGACCCCTGCGCAATCGATCAGCGAGCTCGAACGCCGCTTCGATTCTCCGCCTGAGGACGCCCGCCCGTGGGTCTTTTGGTACTGGCTCAAGGGTCGCGTCAGCGCCGAAGGGATCACCGCGGATCTCGAAGCGATGCGCGAGGCGGGCCTCGGCGGCGCCTACTTGATGCCGATCCAGGGCCCCGACGACCCGCCCGCGTTCGAGCCGCCCGCGACGCAGTTGTCGCCACGTTTCTGGCGGATGGTGCGGCATGCGGCCCGTGAGGCGGACCGCCTTGGTTTGCGTCTCGGTATGCACCTGTGCGACGGCTTCGCGACCGCCGGGGGTCCTTGGGTCACCCCCGAGTTGTCGATGCAGCAGCTGGTTTGGAGCCAAACGCGGGTCACTGGCGGCGCGGGGCGGCGCCTCGACTTGCCGCAGCCCGAGACGCACGAAGACTACTACCGAGACATCGCCACGCTCGCCCTCCCCTGCCCCGCTGGCTACGGGATCGACACCTCAACGAGCAAGCCAAAGGTCGCGACCAGCGATAACGAGCCCGACGCCGATCGCCTCGCTCGCGCCGACAATGCGAAGCGCTACCGCTCGGATCGGCCGTGCTGGATTCGCTACGACTTCGACGAGCCCTTCACCGCCCGCTCGGTGACGGTGACGCCCGACGGGTCGAACTACCAGTGCCAGCGGCTGCTTATTGAAGCGAGTGACGATGGCGTCGACTGGCGAATGGTCGCCCAGCTCGACGCGCCGCGGCACGGCTGGCAGGACGAGGGCCGCCCCGTGACGCACGCCCTGTCGGAAACAACGGCCCGGTCGTTCCGGTTCTCGTGGACGCCAGTCGGCAGCGAGCCGGGCGGCGAGGACCTCGACTCCGCCAAGTGGGCCGCGGTTTTGAAGGTGCAGTCGATTGTCTTGTCGAGCGAGGCATGCCTCCATCAACACCGGGGCAAGAATGGTTCGGTCTGGCGAAAGAGCCCGCCAACGACGGCGTCCCAGGCGCCCGAGCGCCTCTGCACGCCGGTCGCGAAAGTCATTGACGTTTCTCGTCATGTCGACGCCGCGGGCCGTTTGAACTGGGACGCGCCGCCCGGGGAATGGCTGGTGATGCGGTTCGGTCACACGTCGACCGGCAAACGCAACGCCACGGCGGGAGGCGGCATCGGACTCGAATGCGACAAGCTCTCGGATCGGGCTGTCCGCCTCCAGTACGACCATTGGTTTGGTGAAGCCCGCCGCCAGATTGCCGACGAGATTGGCGACACCGCGATGCGGCGCGTGCTCGGGACGCTCCACCTCGATAGCTGGGAGTGCGGCGCCCAGAACTGGACCCCCGACTTCGCGGCCGAGTTTGCCCAACGTCATGGCGAGGATCTCAAGCGTTGGCTGCCAGCAATGGCGGGCTTACCAATCGAGTCGGCCGGCGCCTCGGAGCGGTTCCTGTGGAACGTCAGGGCAACGATTGCTGACTTAGTCGCCGAGCGATTCTATGGCGGGCTCCGTCAGATCGCCGATGAAGAAGGGTTGCGATTTACCGGCGAATGCACCGCGCCGACGATGCCGGGCGACGGGATGCGGCACTTCGCTTATCTCGACGCCCCGATGGGGGAGTTTTGGCTGAACAGCCCGACGCACGACAAACCCACCGACCTCCGCGACGCGATCAGCGCCGCCCATCGCTACGGCAAACAGGTCGTGCAGGCCGAGGCGTTCACCCAGCTGCGGATCGGCTGGGACGAAACGCCCGCCTCGCTCAAGCCGCTCGGGGACCGCGTCCTTGCCGAAGGCGTGAACCGCCTCGTGTTTCATGTCTGGACCCACAATCCTTGGCTCGACCGGAAGCCGGGCCAGACGCTCGGCGGCGTCGGACTCTACTTCCAGCGAGACCAGCCGTGGATCGCCGGCGCGCGGGGCTGGGTCGAGTACCTGGCCCGCTGTCAGGCGGTGCTGCAGGCGGGCGAGCCGGTCGTCGATATCGCCGTCTCGACGGGCGACGATTATCCCCGCCGGGCGCTAACGCCGGACAAGCTCGTCGATCGGGCGCCGGGACTGATGGGGAAAGAGGCTGTCGACCGCCAGCGTCAGCGGCTCGCCAACGAGGGGCAACCCCAGCGCGAGATGCCGGCCGGCGTGCGGGCCTCGGCCAACCTCCCGGACTCCGAGGCGTGGACTGACCCGCTGCGTGGCTACAAGTACGACTCGATCGCTAACCACGCCGGCTCGGCGGTCACCAAGCGATATGCGCTCGTACTAGACGCGGGCGCCCCTGCTTGGACCGAGCCCGACCTCGCCAGCCGAGGCGTCGCGCGTGACTTCCGGGCCAGCGATGACCAGGGCGGGCCTGCCGAGGGCTTCGCCTGGACACATCGCGCGGGCGACGGATGGGATGCCTACTTCGTTTCCAACCAGCGGGACGAATCCCGCGGGGTGCGTCTCTCGTTCCGAGCGACGGGCTCGGCGATGGAAGTTTGGGACCCCAACACGGGGCTTCGGCGACGGATCGCTTACTCGGCAGGCGCTCGAACCGAATGCTTAGCCGACTTTGCGGCGGGACAATCCTTGCTGTTTGTCATCCGCCAGCAGTCCAATGCCGACCGCACGGGGCCGCTAACGGAGTTAAAGCCAATCAACGGCAGCTGGTCGCTATCGCTCAACGCGCTCGTCGGGCCGAAACGGGACGCACGGACGATTGACTCGCTTCGTGACCTGGCTGAGACGCCCGACTTCGCGGATTTCGTCGGTGAAGCGATCTATGCGACCGACTTTCGGCTGGGCGATCTTCCCCCCGAGGGGAGCCGTGCTTGGCTCGACGTGGGACGGGCTAGCGCCTTGGCGGCAGTCCGCCTGAACGGGGTCGATTGCGGCGTCGCATGGACCGCGCCGTGGCGTGTTGACGTGACCGACGCCCTCCGTGTCGGCGACAACGAACTATCGGTCACCACCCCCAGTGTTTGGAAGAACGCCTTGGTCGCCGACCTCGCTAAGCCGGAGGCGGAACGCGTCACCTGGACCTCGGCGCCCGTCAGGCTATCGAAGAGCGCCCCTGCTCCGCTGGGCCTGTTTGGGCCCGTGCGACTCCTTATCGAAACCCCCGAGCCATGATCCGATCTCTCTTCATTGCCTGCTCGCTGTTGATCGTGACTCCCGTGTTGGCGGAAGGCCTGCTGGCGGAAGAGGCGGTGATTGACGACGCCACGATGCAACGCGTCTACGACGAATTGCAGACGCCGCACAAAGTGGGTCGCGTCCTGACGCCGGGAGAGGGCGAGTACTACGATTGCCCCAATGTCTTCCGACACAACGGCCGCTGGTGGATGGTGTTTGTGAGCATTAAGGAGCTCGTCGGCTACGAGACGCGTCTCGCGGTGAGCGACGACTTGCTCCACTGGGAGGTGGTCGGGACGACGCTCGGCTTTCGCGAGGAGGGATGGGATCGCTGGCAGGCGGACGGCAGCATCGCCTTGATGGACCCGGCTTGGGGGGGCTCTTACGAGCTCTCCCAGCACGACGGCAAGTACTGGATGTCGTACTTCGGCGGCGACAAGCAGGGGTACGAGACCGACCCGCTGTCGATCGGCATGGCGTGGTCAGAAGACCCGACCCACGCCGGCGAGTGGAACCGTCTTGTCGAGAACCCCGTCATGCGGCCGGGCGACGACGACGCCCGCGACTTTGAGCGGGCGACCCTCTACAAGAGCCATATCTTCCGCGACCCGGCCGAATCGCTCGGGGCGCCCTTCGTGATGTTCTACAACGGCAAGCAGAAGGGGGGCTGGGTCGAGCGGATCGGCGTCGCCGTGTCGGACGACCTAGTTCACTGGCGGCGCGACGGCGAAGGGCCCGTCATCGACAACGGCAAGGGAATCTCGGGCGACCCTCAGTTGATCCGCATGGACGATCTCTGGGTGATGCCTTACTTCGGCGCCGGCTGGAAGCCCCGGGCGTTTGACACGTTTGCCGTGTCGCGTGACTTGATGCACTGGACGAAGTGGGAAGGCCCCCACCTGATCGAGCCGACCGAAGCGTTCGACGAGACGTTCGCCCACAAGCCGTGGATGATCAAGCATAATGGCGTCGTCTACCACTTTTACTGTTCGGTCGGAGAAGGCGTACGCGCCATCGCGCTGGCGACCTCCGAGGAGCTGAGTGCTAAGTGAGAATGTTGAGCAATCGAATGGCGGGCGCGCTCGCCATCGCTTTTTTTGCGGCAGTCCTCCCGGCCGAGGCCGAGGAGGGACGCGTCCTGCGCTTCGACGCCCCGGCAGAACGCTTCACCGAGTCGTGCGTCCTCGGCAACGGGCGCCTAGGGGCGATGGTTTTCGGCGGCGTTGCGGACGAACGGATTGTCCTCAACGAGTCGGGCATGTGGTCCGGCTCGCCGCAGGACGCCGACCGACCTAACGCGTCGGACTCGCTCCCCGAGATCCGCCGCCTGCTGCTGGCGGGCGAGAACCGGGCGGCCGAGGCCTTAGTCAATCGTACCTTCACCTGCGCCGGCGCCGGCTCGGGCCTCGGCCACGGCAAGAGCGTCCCTTACGGCTGCTACCAGACGCTCGGCGATTTGAGAATTCACGTACGTCACGATGAAGAAGCGATAGACGGCTACGGCCGTGAACTCAAACTCGCCGAAGCGGTCGCGACGGTTGAATACGAGATCGGTGGCATCCGCTTCCGCCGCGAGACGTTCGTCTCGGCGCCCGACGAAGCGATCGTCGTCCGGTTTACCGCGGACCAGCCCGGGAAGGTCTCGCTCGCAGCCGAACTGAAGCGGCCGGAGCGCGCGACGGTCGTCGCCCACGGCGCCGACATGCTCGAGATGCACGGGCAGCTTGAAGATGGCCGCGGCGGTGACCAAGGGGTCCGCTACGCGGCCCGACTCGCCGCCGTGGCGTCCGACGGTCGAGTCGCTGTCATCGCCGACAAGCTCACTGTTCGTGACGCCGATGAAGTCGTCCTCTTGGTGACGTCCGCTACCGACATCCAGTCGTTCGCCAGTCGCCGGATTGCCGACGCCCGGACCGCCGCGGCTGACGAGCTCGCCAAAGCGCGTGGCCGCACGCACCAAGAGCTCCTCGACCGCCATCTCGCGGCGCACCGGGCCCGCTTTGGACGTGTCACGCTCCGCGTCGATGACGGATCGGCGCCCACTGGCGACGCCCCGCTCGCCCAGCGACTCGACCCGGTCACGCCGGCCAACGCCGACCTAGTCGCCACGCTGTTCGATTATGGGCGTTACCTGCTGATCGGTTCGTCGCGTCCCGACGGTTTCCCCGCCAACTTGCAGGGCATCTGGGCTGAGAAGTTGGACACCCCGTGGAACGCCGACTGGCATGCGAACGTCAACATCCAGATGAACTACTGGCCCGCCGACCCGTGCGCGTTGGGCGACCTCTTCGAACCGTTCGTCGCCTTGGTCGAGTCGCTCGTCGAACCGGGCCATCGGACCGCCAAGGCGTACTACGACTCGCGGGGCTGGGTCGCCCACTTGTTGCTGAACCCTTGGGGATTCACGTCACCCGGCGAGTCGGCGAGCTGGGGTTCGACCCCCACCTGCTCTGCTTGGATGTGCCAGGGCGTCTGGGACCACTACCTCTTCACGGGCGACAAACAGTACCTGGCCCGCATCTACCCGATGCTCCGCGGGTCGGCGGCGTTCTACGCCGACATGTTGATCGAAGAGCCCGAGCACGGCTGGCTCGTCACGGCACCATCGAATTCGCCCGAAAACGCCTTTCTTGACGATCAGGGCAAATCGGTCCACACCGCGATGGGGCCGGCGATGGACCAGCAGCTGCTCCGCTACTTGTTCGATGCGGTGATCGTCTCGGCCGAACTGCTTGGCAACGACGACCCCCTCGTTGCGGAACTCGCCGACAAGCGGGACCGACTCGCACCGACACAGATCGGCGCGGATGGCCGGGTGATGGAGTGGCTCCGCGAGCGGCAAGAGGCCGATCCGACGCACCGGCACGTTTCGCATCTTTGGGGCCTCTATCCGGGCTTCGAGATCGACCGCTATGAGACGCCCGACTTCGCCGAGGCAGCGCGCCGCTCGCTCGAAGGACGCGGCGACGGCGGAACCGGGTGGGCCATCGCCTACAAGGCGTGCCTCTGGGCCCGGTTGGGAGACGGCGACCACACGTTGCGGCTACTCCAACGGCTGCTACGCCCGACCAACGCGAAGGGAATCGAGTACGAACGCTGGGCCGGCGGCGTCTACCCGAACCTGCTGGTGGCGCACCCGCCATTCCAGATCGACGGCAATTTCGGCGCAACGGCCGCCGTCGCCGAAATGCTTGTGCAAAGTAAGTACGACCTGCCGGACGGAGAATCGGCCACGAGCCTCACGCTGTTGCCGGCGCTGCCGACCTCGTGGCGTGAGGGCGAGGTGAAGGGCCTCCGCGCGCGGGGCGGCGTTGAGGTGGACCTTGCTTGGACCGAGGGCCGGTTGAAGTCCGCGACGCTTACCAGCCATTGGGCGCCCGCCGCCAACGTCCGCATTGGCGATCGCCTTGTTACCGTTGCGCTTCCGCTAGGCGTGCCGACGACTGTCCCGATGGATTAATCAAACGACGCATGCTGCGCATCCTCACCGCCGCTGTTCTGCTGCTCGCCGCGCCGTTGTGTGCCGACTCGCCCGATTGGGAGAACGAGCAGGTGCTGCAGCGCAACCGCCTAGCCGCGCGGGCGACGTTCTGGCCGTTCGACTCGGTCGCCGCCGCGCGCGTCGGCGACCGGTCCGCTTCGCCTTGGGTGAAGTCGCTCGACGGCGATTGGCAGTTCGCTTGGGCGCCGGCCCCCAGCGCGGCGCCGCAGGACTTTTGGCAAACGGGGTTTGACGCCGGCGCCTGGAAGACGCTCCCCGTTCCGTCCAACTGGCAGACGCACGGCTACGGCACTCCGATCTACAAAAGCTCGGGCTACCCGTTCCGTATCGATCCGCCGCAGGTGACAAGCGAGCCGCCCTCTGACTGGACCGTGTCCAAAGAGCGCAACCCTGTCGGCAGTTACCTCCGCACGTTCGACCTCCCCACCGAGTGGGACGGCCGCCGTATGTTCCTCCACTTCGCCGGCGTCGAAGGCGCCTTCGAAGTCTGGCTCAATGGCGAACCGGTCGGCTACAGCCAGGGGAGCCGCTCGCCGGCCGAGTTCGAGGTTACCGACCGCCTCCGCCCCGGCGCGAATCGCCTTGCGGTTCGAGTCTACCGCTATTCCGACGGCAGCTATCTCGAAGACCAAGACATGTGGCGGCTCAGCGGCATCCACCGCGAGGTGGTCCTGTACGCGACGCCCCCGGCGCGGATCGCCGACTTCGCCGTGCGGACGAATCTCGACGCCGACTACCGCGACGCGGAGCTTGCGATCGACGTCCAACTCGACGCGATCGGCGACGCGACCCTCGCAGGCTGGACCGTGCGGGCCGAATTGTTCCACCAGGACGGAAAGCCCGCGCTCGCCGCGCCGCTGGAGCACGACGCCGAACCGATTCTCAATCGCCGTCAGGACGCGGGCGTGCTGGTCGAGCGGACGCCGCAACGCGGTACGGGCCCGTTTGGGTGGCTGGCCACCCCAATCGCTAACCCCACCAAATGGACGGCCGAGACGCCCAACCTCTACCGCTTGGTGCTGTCGCTCGTCGATCCACACG
Organism: Botrimarina colliarenosi; assembly: GCF_007859955.1. GTDB lineage: Bacteria > Planctomycetota > Planctomycetia > Pirellulales > Lacipirellulaceae > Botrimarina > Botrimarina colliarenosi. The sequence continues at coordinate 202,190 of NZ_SJPR01000002.1, read as the reverse complement.
GCGACGCCGTCGAGTCGGTCGGCTGCGACGTTGGCTTTCGTGAGTTCGAAGTGCGGGGCGGCCGACTCCTCGTTAACGGGCGCCCTGTAAAACTCTGGGGCGTGAACCGCCACGAACACGACCCCGTGACGGGGCATACGGTGTCGCTTGCGTCGATGCGTCAGGACCTTGAGCTGATGAAGCGGGCCAACATCAATGCGGTCCGCACGGCGCACTACCCCAACGATCCACGCTGGTACGAGCTGTGCGATCGGCTGGGCCTTTACGTCCTCGACGAGGCCGACCTCGAAACACACGGCCTCCGCGGCAAGCTGGCCCATGAGCCGTCCTGGGCGGCCGCGTTTCTTGACCGGGTCGTCCGGCTTGTCGAGCGTGACACGAACCACCCGTCGGTGATCGGCTGGTCGCTCGGCAACGAGTCGGGCTGGGGGCCAAACTTTGCCGCCTGCGCCGCATGGGTCCACGAGGCCGACCCCACTCGGCCGGTTCACTACGAGGGCGCTCAAGGCGACCCCGATCCCGCGCTGGTCGATTTCGTCAGCCGCTTCTACCCACGTGTCAGCGAAGAGTACCTCCACCCCGACTTGCCCGAGGACCCCGCCGCCGCCGAACGGCCCGAGAACGCCCGCTGGGAGCGGCTGCTCGACATCGCGGACCGCCTCGACGCGATCGGCGACAACCGTCCCGTCTTAGCGAGCGAGTTCGCCCACGCCATGGGGAACTCGATGGGAAATCTGCCCGAGTATGTCGCGGAGATGCGGTCCCGTGACCGGCTGCTCGGCGGCTTCATCTGGGACTGGGCCGACCAGGCGCTCGTCGCGGGGACCGCGGAAGGAAAGCCGTACTTTGGTTACGGCGGTGCGTTCGGAGACACGCCCAACCATGGCGCCTTCTGCCTGAATGGTGTTGTCATGGCCGACCGGTCGCTGACTGCCAAGTACCACGCCGTCAAAAAGGCGTACCAGCCGGTAGCGATTGAGCTAGCGGGCGTTTCACAGACGGCTACCGACCGTTGGCAAGCGGCCCTGCGAGTAAAGAATCGACGCAGCCACACCGATCTCTCCGACCTTGAGGTCGTCTGGACCTTGCAAGCCGATGGCGTCACGGTCGCGTCCGGCGAAGCGGCGTCGATCTCAACGCTTCCGGGCGGTGTGGAGCGACTGGTGGTGGAGCTCCCCGCCAGTGAAGCCCCTGGAGAACGCTGGCTGCGCGTCGCGCTACAACTACGAACGCAATGCGATTGGGCCCCCCAGGGCCACGAGGTCGCGTGGGCACAGTTCCCTCTCCCCGGGGAATCTGAGAGCCCGGCTTCCATCGGGAAGACCGTTCCGTCGATCCAAGTTAGCGAGGGCACAAGGCAAGTTGTCCTCGGTAATGAGCGTTTCGAAGCGACCTTCAGTCGCCAGACCGCCACGCTTACGTCGTTGCGCTACGATCAGCGCGAAGTGCTATCTGACGGCTTCCAATTGCAAGTCTTTCGGGCCCCCACCGACAACGACCGTGGGTTCGGGTCTTGGCTCGCGAAGGAGTGGCGCAACGCCGGAATCGACGCTCTCCGGTTCGATCCTGGCGAGGTCACGGTCGCTCGGGTTCGCGTTGGAGTCGTCCGCATCGAAACCACGGCGGAAGCCATCACCCAGCGTGGCCGCATCGCGGTCAAATCAGAGTGGACGGTGCGCGGTGACGGTTCGATCGAAACGACACACCGAATCGAACCGTCGGGTGAGCTGCCGCCAATACCCCGCCTGGGCCTGATTGCGGCGATAGCGCCGGGCATGACCGAGGTCGAGTGGTTCGGTCGTGGCCCCTTCGAGAACTACCCCGATCGTAAAGACGCCGCCGACTTGGGGCGCTGGAACGGCGCCCTAGCGACGCAAGCCACCCCCTACCCCCGTCCCCAAGAGACCGGGTCTCGGCAGGACGTCCGCTGGATCGCGTTGAAAAGCGAGCAGGGCGCCGGCGTCGTCTTCCGCGCGGAGGGCGAGCCTTTTGCGTTCTCCGCGTTGCCCTATACCGCGAACGACCTGGCCACTGCCCGACGCTGGGTCGACCTCCGACCGCGCGCCGAAACGTACCTGTCGATCGACGCCGCCCAATGCGGGCTCGGCAACAGCAGCTGCGGCCCGGGCGTCCTCACGAAGTACGCGGTGCTTCCCGAGCCGGTCACGTTGCGGTTCACGATCAGCCCACTCGCGACAGGAGACGATCCTGGAGTCGTTGCGCGGGAGCGACCCGCCCCATGAACGTCCATCTGCCAACGGAATCAGCCCGTCTGAAAAACCCGCTTCAAGTACGCGACGTTTGCGCCAAAGTTGCCCCGGACGTTGCGGGCGTCGCTGGCGTCGCGCGAGCGTTCGACCACCAACCAGCCCGACCAATCCATGGCGTCGAGCGTCTGCTTGACGGCGGGCAGGTCGATCCGGTCGTTATTCTCCAGCCACACCCGGTCTTCGTCCGAGGCGTGGATCTGGCAGATGCGGTCGGCGCCGAGCGTTCGCAGCTCTTGGTGGAGGTCGCGCCCGGCCTGCAAGGCGTTGGCGAAGTTAAAGTAGCTGCGGACGCCTGCCGAGCCGACCTCGTCGAGCAATTCGACCTCAGCCGCCGCGTCGAGGGCGGTCTCAATACCGATCACCAATCCGGCCGCTTCGGCCTCGGGCCCAAAACGCTTCAGGCGATCAACGATAGCCGGCCGCAACTCGGGGCGCTTCACCAAGTCGCCGAGCACGCCCAGCGGCAAGAACGCCACCCGCACCCCCATCGCTTTCATGGTGGTCAGGCAATCGCCGACCATCCGCGGTACGGTCGGCCGTTCGGCGAACGACTGGGCGTAGAACCCCGACATGGCGAGCGAACAGATGGCGACGCCGCGGTCGGCCGACTCTTGCAAGAACCGCTCGCGCACCGCCGGGTCGGCCAACGCGTTCTCGAAGGTGTCGCGCCCGCCGAGCGAACCCATATCGACCTCGACCCCGTCGGCGCCGATCTCCTCGGCCAGGCCGAAGGCGCCCAGTTTCTGCCGCTTCAGAATCATCCAATCGCAGACGCCAACTTGATAACGCGGTGCAACCGGGACCGCCGCGAGCGTTGGACGGACCGCCAACGCCGCCAAGCCGGCTGCCGTCGATTGGAGAAAGTCGCGACGTCGCATCAAAGCCCCGTTGGATAAGAGATCGAATGAGTCCTCAAGTGAGAATAAGCGAATCGAACCCCGCCTCAGCGCTCGTTGTCCGGATAGGGGGCCTGCTTGCCCTCCTCGCCGCCGCGGCGCCGGCAAGGGCATGGAATCTCGAACGCGGCGACGTCGGCCCCGCCGCGATGCCGGCCCAGATCGAGCCGATCAACGCGCCGTTCGCGATGCCGGAACTAATACGGCCGGTGTTCGCCGACAAGACTCTGACACTGGAATCGCCGCCGCGAGACGGCGCCATCCAGCCGGCGATTGACCGCCTCGCGGCGGCAGGCGGGGGCCGCGTCGTCGTGCCCCCCGGCGAGTGGACAACAGGACGCCTCGAGCTGCGGAGTGGCGTCGAATTGCACCTCGAAGAGGACGCGGTGGTGCGTTTCTCAGGTCAAATCGAAGCTTATCTGCCGCCGGTCTTCACTCGCTGCGAGGGACTCGAGATGATGGGGCTTGGCGGGCTTGTGTACGCCTATGACCAAGAACGGATCGGCCTCACCGGCAAAGGAACACTTGTCGGGCCCGATGAGGGGCCGGTACGCGAGGCGCGGAAGGGTCTCTCGGACGATATCGTTGACCCCGACTCACCGATCGAGAGCCGCGTCTTTGATGGCCAGGAGGGACGCCACTACTTCCGGCCCTACTTCATCTGCCCGGTTTCGTGCCGCGACGTGTTGGTTGAAGGAGTCACGCTCCGCAATGGGCCGATGTGGAATCTCGTGCCGATCTACTGCGACCGTGTTGTGATCCGTGGCGTGACGGTCGATAGCCTCGGCGTCGTCAACGGCGACGGCGTCAATGTCGACTCCAGCCGCAACGTCCTGATTGAGTACTGCTCGACCAACACGGGCGACGACTGCTACGCGGTCAAATCGGGTCGCAACGAAGACGGCATGCGGGTCGGCCGACCCGCCGAGAACGTCGTCGTCCGCAATTGCTTTGCCGAAGCGGGGTACGGCGGCTTCACGACCGGCAGCGAGACGGCCGGCGGCGTCCGCAATGTCTGGGTCCACGATTGCCTTTTCGATGGCGTCAGCTACGCCGCCTACTTCAAGACGCGCCGCCCCCGCGGCGGCGGCGGCGACAATCTGCTGGTGGAGCGGGTCCGCCTGCGGTCGAAGAGCCACGCGGTCTTCTTCGACATGATCGGCTCGCCGTTGTACGTCGGCGAACTCGGCGAGCGGCTGCCGAAACGCGCCGTCAACGCGGCGACCCCCCACTACCGCGGCGTCACCCTCCGTGACCTTGTCGGCGAAGCGGGGGGTGAGGCGGTGAGGATCAAAGGCATACCCGAGAGCCCGGCGACCGAGGTCGTCTTGGAGCGTCTCGACATCGCCAGCAAGGGGTTTATGAGCCTGGCGGATGTCGATGGCTTAATAGTTCGCGACTCTCGCTTTCAACCCCAGGACCCAACGCTGAGGTTGCTTGACACCCGGGGCGTCCGCATCGCTGCGTCGACGATTGACTCTCCCGGTGGGGAGGCGTTATCCGTCGAGAGAAGTGGCGACGCGTGCGAGCCGCCCCAAATTGATGGCGTGTCGATTGAGCGTTCTTCGGCGCAAGGCGTGTCGGAATAGAAGGCGCCAAGGCCGCCTCGCCGCGGCGTCGAAACTCGTTACGATGGGCATTCTTTGCCTTCGCCTTGCCGCAAGCCGTTTACTTTCTTACTTCTGGTCTCTGATGTCGGCTTACTCCCTACCAATCGCCACAAAGCCCCAAAGCCTAGCGGCCAATCACGTCTACTTGATGGCGAACGGCGATCTCCGCCTGACCGCCAACCAGAACTGTTGGGCTGCGCAGCACGCGATGGAACAGTCGATCGGCGCGGCGGTCACCGGCCTCGGCTGGACGGTTGAGCGCGCCCACCCCTACAAGGAAGCCGAGAAGCACGGCTTTATCGGTTCGCAACGCGAAGGCCTTGAGGTCTTCCGGACGCTCGACCCCGAGGCCCCGCTCATCGTCGCCGAGGCGGTGTGGCAGTACTCGCACCATTTGCTCCACGGCCTTTTGACGCACCGCGGCCCGATTCTCACCCTCGCGAACTGGTCCGGCACGTGGCCCGGCCTGGTCGGCATGCTGAACCTCAACGGCTCGCTCACTAAGGCGGGCGTCGCGTACTCGACGCTCTGGGCGGACGACTTTGGCTCGGACGAGTTCCGCGCGAAACTGCAGGAGTGGCTGACCACCGGTAAGGTGAGCCATGCCGTCGATCACGTCACGCCGTTCACCGCCGAAATGGCGCCCGCCGCCGAACGCGAGTTGGGCGAGGCGCTTGCCGCCGAGTTCCGTCGCGACAAGGCGATCATGGGCGTCTTCGACGAAGGGTGCATGGGGATGTTCAACGCCATTCTTCCCGACCACCTACTGAACCCGACCGGCGTGTTCAAAGAGCGCCTTAGTCAGTCGGCCCTATACTACGAGGCGACGCAGGTTAGCGATGAAGAGGCGGCCGCGGTCCGCCGCTGGATGGAAGACCACGGCGCCAAGTTTGACACGGGCCCGGTCCACGAAGAGCACCTCACCGACGCCCAAGTCCACCTGCAGTGCAAGATGTATGTCGCCGCGGTGCGGATCGCCGACGACTTCGGCTGCGACTGCATCGGCATCCAGTACCAGCAGGGCCTCAAGGACCTGATGCCCGCCAGCGACCTGGTTGAAGGAACCCTCAACAACGCCAAACGACCGCCGGTCACCAGCCGGGACGGCTCACGCGTCCTTTACGCGGGTGAACCGATCCCGCACTTCAACGAGGTCGATGAGTGCGCCGGGCTCGACGGGCTGATGACGTACCGGCTTCACAAGGCGATGGGCCAACCGGTCGAGAACACGCTCCACGACCTCCGCTGGGGCGATCGTGACCAATCGGGTACGACCGACGAGTTCGTCTGGGTCTTCGAGATCAGCGGCAGCGTCCCCCCGGAGCACCTCATCGGCGGCTGGGGCGGCGTCACCAGCGTCCGCCAGCCGGCGATGTACTTCCCCAACGGCGGCGGCACGATCAAGGGAATCAGCAAGCCGGGCGAGATCGTCTGGTCACGGGTTTTCGTCGAAGACGACCGCCTCAAAATGGATATTGGCCGCGCCGAGGCGATCAGCCTGCCGATCGAGGAGACGGAACGCCGCTGGCGCGAGACGACCCCGCAATGGCCGATCCAACACGCCGTCACCTACGGCGTGTCGCGTGACCAGATGATGGCCCGCCACAAGGCGAACCACATCCAGATCGTCTACGCTAACTCGGCCGAAGACGCGGACAAGGCGGCCCTCGCCAAGGCGGCGATGGCCGCCGCGATGGGGATGGAGGTCGCCCTCTGCGGAACGCGAAAAGACGGCGCTAGTTGGAATTGATTTTAGAACGACTCACCGCGCCGCCGCGGTATATCAGGAGTGACCGTGATCGACCGCAATCAGACCCTCAACGAGCTCGTCGAACTCTCGCGCTGGCTCGGCGCGCCGGAGCGTGACTGCACGATCCTCGGCGAGGGGAACACCTCGGCGAAGCTCAGCGACGAAACCTTCTTGGTGAAGGCGAGTGGCGGCGAACTCGGCGCCATCGAGGCCGGCGGCTTCGTGGAGGTCCGCAGCCAGGAGATCCTCAAGATGGTCGAGGCCGATTCGATCCCCGACGCCGAGGTCCGCGAGCGCCTCACCGCGGCGAAGGTCGATCTGAATCACCCCGGCGTGCCGTCGGTCGAAACGCCGCTGCACGCCATTTGCCTCGGGCTGCCAGGCGTCTCGTTCATTGGCCACGGGCACCCCGTGGCGATCAACGCGATCGTCTGCTCCAACGATTTCGAACAAGCCCTCAGCCACCGCCTGTTTCCGGACCAGGTGGTCGTCTGCGGGCCACGGTCGCTACAGGTCCCCTACGTCGACCCGGGCGTGGAACTGGGCAAGAAGCTGCTGCGGTCACTGGCGGAGTACCTCAATAAGTGGGGCGAGGCGCCCAAGACGATCTACCTCCGCAATCACGGCTTCGTAGCGCTCGGGTCGTCGGCCCGCCAGGTGAAGGCGATCACCCAGATGGCCGTCAAAGCGGCCCGGATCCTGGCCGGCACAGCGGCTTTCGGCGGGCCGCACGGGATGGACGCGATCGATATCGACCGCATCCATACGCGTCCCGACGAGCACCACCGACAACGCGTCATGGACAACGGCTGACCGGCCTAGCCGCCACCGATCGCTCCGCCCTCATCTTCTCCTCTTTTTCAACAACGCCGATCTCGATGACCGAAGCCGATTCCGCCCCGCCGACCAAGTCGCCGGTCATCCCGCCCGAGTATTTGTTGCCGTTCGTGCTGGTGACGTCGTTGTTCGCGCTGTGGGGCTTTGCGAACGACATAACCAACCCGATGGTCGCAGCGTTCAAGAACGTCTTGCTGCTGAACAATTTTGAAAGCTCGCTGGTGCAAGCCGCGTTCTATGGTGGCTACTGCGTGATGGCGATCCCGGCCGCGCTGTTTATCCGCCAGTTCGGATACAAGAGCGGCGTGCTGATGGGGCTCGCCCTCTACGCAACCGGATGCCTGCTGTTTGTCCCGGCGGGGAACTCGATGATGTTCGCCGCGTTCCTGGCGGCCTACTTCATCATGACGAGCGGGTTGGCGTTCCTAGAAACGACCGCCAACCCTTACATCCTGGCGATGGGGCCCGAGCACAACGCGCCGCGGCGGCTCAACTTCGCACAAGCCTTTAATCCGATGGGCTCCCTCATGGGGATGTTTGTCGCGAAGGACCTCATCCTGGCGAAGCTCGACCCGGCGACGGAAGAGACCCGCCGCGCCTTGGCCGAGTCAGACCCGGCGGCGTTCCAAACGATCCAACAGAGCGACCTCGGCGTCATCGTCGGCCCCTACGTCGTGCTTGGCGTGGTGGTGGTGGTCGCTCTCGTTGCGTTTGCGGTCACGAAGCTACCGGCCGGCGAAACTTACGAAATCGGGGACGGTCGATTGGCGGCGCAAGTCGGCCGCCTCTTTAGAAACACGCACTATTTGGGAGGCGTCGTTGCTCAGGCCTTTTACGTCGGCGCCCAGATTATGTGCTGGACCTTCATCATCCAGTACGGGATGAACGAACTCGACATGACCGCAGGCGAGGCGCAACGCTACAACATTTTCGCGATGGTCATTTTTGTTTCGAGCCGGTTTGTCTGTACTTACCTCCTGAAGTTCTTCCGTCCCGGAAGTTTGCTAGGCGGGTTGGCTGTCGGCGGCGGGGTACTGGTGCTCGGCGCCATCTTCCTGCAAGGCATGGCGGGACTTTACAGCCTGATGGGCGTGTCAGCGTGTATGTCGCTGATGTTCCCAACCATCTACGGCATCGCTCTGCGAGGGCTGGGAGACGACGCCAAACTCGGCTCGGCCGGCCTCATCTGTGCGATCGGCGGCGGCTGCGTGATGCCCCCCCTGCAGGCGGCCATCATGGACGGCTCGGCGTTCTCAATCGGCTCGATGACGCTATCGGCGACGCGAGCGTCCTTTGTGCTGCCTTTTATCTGCTTCGTCGTCATCGGGATTTATGGCTACTGGAGTTCGGCCAACCGCGACGAAGCCCTCTCGCACGCGTCCCAATCCGGGCCCTGATTGATTGGTCGCCAAGCCCGCTCCGTGCAAGAATGGAGGTATCGGCTTGAGACTCCAAATCCCTGAGGGTTGGTGACGGCGTGGTACGTGGGTTGCTGATACGGTTGGGTCTAGCGACGCTCTTGGCCTCGCTCCCGCTCACGCTGCGCGCCGACGAACCGCTGGTCTTCGACCGCGATATCCGGCCAATCCTTTCGGACAATTGCTTCCTCTGCCACGGCCCCGACGAGTCGAGCCGGGCGACCGACCTGCGGCTCGACAGCCGTGAGAGCGCGACCGCCGACCTCGGGGGTTACGCCGCGGTGACGCCCGGCGATTCTGCCGAGAGCGAACTTGTCCGACGGATCTTGTCGACCGACGAGTACGAGCAGATGCCGCCGCCCGACTCGAACAAGTCGCTGTCGCCGGCGGAGATCGAGCGGCTCCGCCGCTGGGTCGACGAAGGCGCCCCGTGGACGGGTCATTGGGCGTTCACAGCGCCGCAGCGACCCGCTGTTCCCGAGGTTTCCGAATCGGCGCCCGCCGGCTGGGACGATAACCCGATCGACGCCTTTGTCCTGCGTCGGCTCGATGAGACCGGCTTGTCGCCATCACCGTCCGCCGACCGACAGACGCTGCTCCGCCGGGTGACGCTCGACCTTACCGGCCTGCCGCCGACGCTCGCCGAGCGCGACGCCTTCCTCGCCGACCGGCGGCCCGACGCCTACGAGCGGCTGGTCGAGCGCTTGCTCGTCTCGCCCCACTACGGCGAACGCTGGGGACAGAAGTGGCTCGACGCGGCGCGCTACGCCGACTCCGACGGCTACGAGAAAGACAAACAGCGGACGAACTGGTTCTACCGCGACTGGGTAGTCGACGCCCTGAACATGGACAAGCCGTACGACGAGTTCCTCATCGAGCAGGTGGCCGGCGACCTGCTGCCCGGCGCCGGGCAGGACGAGCTCGTGGCGACCGGGTTCCTTCGCAACTCGATGGTCAATGAAGAGGGGGGCGCCGATCCCGAGCAGTTCCGCATCGAGGGGCTCTTTGACCGCGTCGACGCGATCGGCAAAGCGGTGCTCGGCATCACAACGCAGTGCGCGCAGTGCCACACTCACAAGTACGACCCGATCTCGCACGACGAGTACTACGGGCTGTTCGCCTACCTCAACAACTGCCACGAAGCGACGATCGCCGTCTACACCGATGCAGAGCTACGTGAGATCGAGCAGATCGAACGCGACGTCGCGTCGATCAAAGCGGACCTGAAGTCCTCGGCGTCCGATTGGCGCAACGAGCTCGTGGCGTGGGCCCAGAGCGTGCGCGCCACCGAGGTCGATTGGACGCCGGTCCGCGTCGAACGTGAGAACTTCACGGGGGAAAAATTCGACTACCTCGACGACTTATCCGTGCTGTCCCGCGGGTTCTCGGGCTCGCCACTCACAGCCGACATGGCTACCAAGCCCGCCGCCGGCTCCTACTCGGCGGTCCGTGTTGAGTTCCTCACCCACCCCACTCTGCCGCGCGGCGGGCCGGGGCGGTCCATCTACGGGACACACGCCCTCACTGAGTTCCGCTGCTTCTACACGGCGCCGGACGGTCAACGCACCCAACTAAAGCTAGTGTCGGCCTCGAGCGACATCGACCCGCCCGACCAGCCGATGGAGTTCCCCTTCATTGACACGACCAAAGAAGAGGACGAACGGCGTCTGGGGCCGATCGAGTACGCCATCGACGAGGACCTCACCACCGGCTGGCACACCAACGGCAGCCCCGCGACGCGCAACCGGGACCACAAAGCGGTGTTCGTCTTGTCGGAACCCATCGCGGTCGAACCGGGGGGGACGCTCACTTTCCGACTCAAGCAGGACCATGGCGGCTGGAACCCCAACGACAACCATACCAATATTGCGGGCCGCTACCGATTCTCTCTCACGAAGACTCCGGAGCCGGAGGCCGACCCCCTACCTCGCGAGGTTCGGGAAATCATCGGTCGCTCGCCCGAGAGCTGGAGCGAGTCGGAGTGGGGCCGCGTCTTTGACTACTGGCGAACCACCCGCAGCGAATGGGTTGAAGCCAATCGGGCAATCGCCGAGCGGCTCGACGGCTTCCCGGAGGGGACACTCCAGTGCGTAACACTCGAGCGTGATGAGGCGCGGGTCACGCACCTGCTCGAGCGGGGTAACTTCCTCACCCTCGGTCAGGTTATCGAACCGCACACGCCCGCCTTCCTCCACCCGACTCCCGAGGGCGCTCCGGCGACGCGGCTTACGCTCGCCCGCTGGCTCGCGTCGCGCGACTCGCCAACCACCGCCCGCGCGCTGGTCAACCGGGTGTGGCAGGCTTACTTCGGGACGGGGTTGGTCGAGACGCCCGAGGACCTCGGCTCTCAGTCGCCGCCGCCGTCGCACCCCCAGTTGCTCGATTGGCTGGCGGTCGAGTTCATGGACTCCGGCTGGAAGCCCAAGCATCTTCACCGCTTGATCGTCACCTCGGCCACCTACCGCCAAGCCTCGCGGATGACCCCGAAACACCGCGAGAGGGACCCGAACAACCGGCTGCTGGCCCGGGCGTCGCGGCTGCGGGTCGACGCCGAGTCGGTGCGCGACATCGCCCTGGCGGCGAGCGGCCTGCTCGACCCGGCCATCGGCGGACCGGCTGTTTATCCCCCGGCGCCGCGGTTCCTCTTCCTGCCCCCGGCGAGCTACGGCCCCAAGCCGTGGAACCTCTCCAAGGACGCCCAACGGTACCGTCGCAGCCTTTATGTGCAGAAGTACCGTTCGACCCCCTACCCCACCCTGCAGGTCTTCGACGCCCCGACCGGCGCAGCGGCGTGCGTGCGTCGCTCGCGATCGAACACACCGGTTCAGGCGTTGACGCTGCTCAACGAGCAACAGTTCGTCGAGTGCGCCCAGGCAATGGCGTCGCGCTTGATCGCGGCCGACGAGTCCGACGAGTCGAGGATCGAGCGCGCGTTCGTTCTGGCGGTGAGCCGGCCGCCGACCGCCGCCGAAGCGACGACGCTCGGCGAGTACTTGCGATCGGTCCGCAGCGAGATCGCCGCAGGAACGGTCGATGCAGCGGCCGTGTCCGGCGCCGAAGAGCATTCCGAAGAGCTGGCGGCGTGGACGCTGGTGGCGAGATGCCTGCTAAATCTTGACGAGACCATCACCCGGCAATGACGTCGGCAAAGCCCAACGAGAGCATGGCGACAAACCCCTACCCCTGTGGCCGCTACACCCCCGCGACGGGCGACCCCGCCGCGGTTAATCGGCGTTGGTTCTTGCAGCAGTGCGGGGTGGGACTCGGGGCGGCGGCGCTTCAGACGTTGCTCGGCGGCGAGGCCCTCGCCGCTTCTTCCGCCGATCCGCTAGCGCCGAAACGTCCGCATCACACGCCGCGGGCCAAGAACGTCATCCTGCTCTTCATGGGGGGCGGGCCGAGTCAGTTCGAGATGTGGGATCACAAGCCCACGCTTCAGCGACTCGACGGCACCCTCCCCCCGGCCGAGTTGCTGAAGGGGTACCGCTCTGCGTTCATCAACCCGAGCTCGAAGCTGCTCGGGCCGCGGTTCAAGTTTGCCCCCGCCGGCGCGAACGGCTTGGAGGTTTCGGAGCTGTTGCCGCACACCGCCAAGGTCATCGACGACCTCTGCCTTGTCCGATCCGCGACCACCGACGCCTTCAACCACGCCCCCGCGCAGCTGCTGATGCAGACCGGCTCGCAGCAGTTCGGTCGGCCGTCGTTCGGCGCCTGGACGACCTATGGACTTGGGAGCGAGTCGTGCGACCTGCCGGCGTTCGTGGTCTTCAACTCGGGCAAGAAGGGCCCCAGCGCCGGCGCCGCCAACTGGGGTTCCGGCTTTCTGCCCACCGTCCACACCGGCGTCGAGTTCCGGACCGTTGGCGACCCGGTGCTGTATCTTTCGAACCCTGACGGTGTGACGCCTGCCCTGCAGCGGGCGTCGATCGACGCCGTGAACACGCTCAACCAGCAGAATCTCGACGTGATGGGCGACCCCGAGATCGCCACCCGGATCAACTCCTACGAGATGGCGTACCGGATGCAGTCGAGCGCGCCCGAGGCGGTTGGGATCGAGTCCGAACCACAGCACGTGCTCGATCTCTACGGCGTCAAGCCGGGCGAGGCGTCCTTCGCCAAGAATTGCTTGCTGGCGAGGCGGCTTGTCGAGCGTGGCGTCCGTTTTGTCCAACTCTTCCATGAGTCGTGGGACCAGCACGGCGACCTCAAGAAGGACCTCGTCCAGAACTGTCGCGATACCGACCAAGGATGCGCCGCGCTCGTGGCCGATCTGAAGCAGCGCGGCTTGCTCGACGACACCCTCGTCATCTGGTGCGGTGAGTTCGGCCGCACGCCGATGGTCGAAGGGGGCGACGACGGCCGCGACCATCACCCCAACGCCTTCACCATGTGGATGGCGGGGGGCGGCGTCAAGCCGGGCCTCGTCTACGGCTCGACCGATGACCTCGGATTCAACGTCGCCGAAAACCCCGTCCACGTGCACGACTTGCACGCGACCCTGCTGCACCTGCTCGGTTTCGACCACGAGCGGCTGACTTACCGGTTCCAGGGGCGCGATTACCGGCTCACCGACGTCCACGGCAACGTCATGCACGACCTGCTCGCTTAAGCGCCAGCGGCGAGCGCCCTCAGTCGTGCAGCTTGCGATACTCACCGGGCGTCAGGCCGAACGCCTTTTGGAACGCGGTCGAGAGCTGCTTCACCGACGAGAAGCCCGACCGTTGGGCGATCCGATAGACCTTGGCGTCGCGTTCCTCGGTCAGCAAGTGCTTCGCGCGGATGAGTCGTTGCCGCTGGAGGTACTGGTAGGGGGTTTCGCCCAACGCGTCGCGGAAGGCGTACTCCAGCCACCGCCGCGACACGTCGACATGCTCGGCGAGCTCTTCGACGGTGACCGGGTCGGTCATGTTGTCGAGCAGGTACTCCAGCGCCTTGCGAAGCCGGGGATCGCCGACGGCAAAGGCGGAGGTCGACTCGCGCGAGACGACCTCGAGCGGCTGTACCAGCTCGTCGCCCTCGGGCGGCGTCTCGCCACGCATGCAACGATTGAGGAGATCGGCCGCGCGGTACCCTTCGAGCGTGTCGTTGCGGGCGACGCTGCTGAGCGTGGGAGTGATGTGCTCGCAGATCACGTGCTCGTTATCGACCCCGAGCACGGCGACCTGCTGGGGGGTCTCGAGGCCGACTTGGTGGCAGGCGTCGAGGATGTGCCGGGCGCGGTAGTCGGACACCGCAAAAACGCCGCACGGCATTTCGAGCGTCTTGAGCCACGCGGTCAGCTGCTGGTTCTGCCGGAGCCAGACCTTGCCTCGGAAACCGAAGGTCGCGGTCGCCAGGTGCTTCGTCGCGGTGAACCCCGACTCGGCGAGCCGCTCGGTGAATCCTACCCAGCGTCGCTTGGAGTACTCGATGTCCTTAAGGCCGTAGAAGGCGAAGTTCCGCAGGCCGCGCGTCACGAGGTGGTCCGCCGCGATCCGGCCGACCGCGACGTTGTCGACCATCGACCGCGGCACCGACGAGACCGGCAGGGCGCTCGAGATGTTCACCACCGGGGGCGACATCGCGGCGGCGTACTCGCTCTCTTCCAGCGTGTTGAGGGCCGCCAGGATCCCGTCCCCCGGCCAATCGACGAGATCGAGGACCGAGAGGGCGAGCGCCTCGGGCGCGATCGTATACGACCAATTGAGGCCTTGCTCCGCCGCGTAGCGGAAGACGCCGTGGATGAACGTTTCTTGATGCGCCCCCCGAGGGAACGCCAGGGCAATCTGTTGTCTACCGCTCACGAGCGACCGTAAGTGAAAAGGATCGCGCTGACTGTAAGTGACGCGTAGCGTAAGGCTTCTTGCGACATTGGCGCTGAGGTTTGCAAGATCGGAACCGGCCTTTGCGTCCGCCGTGGCTAGAATAGCGGTTTCCTAGGATATCTACGGGCGCTCAAAGACCCAAATCCCCACTCGTCGCGAAGCCCCCTTCTTCCGCTGGCGTGGAGCCCCCATCGCGGGCCGGCGCCACCCCCTTCTCAATGGGAAATATGTCGAAATCACTTAGAATTGCCTTGGCGCTGACGCTTGTTGGGATCGCCCAGGGGCCGGCGGCGGGGGCCCCGCGAACCCTGCGAGTGGAGGCCGGTTCCACCAAGCCCGGCGTGTTCCCCACGATCCAGGCGGCGATCGACACCCTTCCCGCCGACACCACCGAGCGGGTCGTCATCGAAATCGCCGACGGCTTCTATGGCGAAAAGGTTCGGATCGACCAAGACGGCGTCACGCTGCGGGGCGAGAGTCGCCAGGGGACGCGTCTCGCCTACAACGCGCCCCGGTCCGAGTACGACCGCCGGTACGACGCGGCGGGACCCGCGGTGCTCAACGTCTTTGGAAAAGACCTCGTCGTCGAGAACCTCACCATCGAGAACACCCAGACCAGCCGCGAACACGCCTTCGCCGTCTATGGCCAGCCCGACAGGATGATCCTCCGCGATTGCGACGTCCTCAGCGAAGGGGGCGATACGCTCTCGCTCTGGAACACGCCGTTCGGGCGCTATTACCACCGGAGTTGCCGCTTCCGGGGTGGGGTCGATTTCGTCTGCCCGCGGGGTTGGTGCTACGCCCGCGATTGCTACTTCGAGTGCCCCACCACCAGCGCCGCGATCTGGCACGACGGCCACATGGACCCCGACATGAAGTTCGTCCTGCGGGGCTGCCGGTTCGACGGTGTGGAGCAGTTCTGGCTCGGCCGCAACCACTACCCTGCGCAGTTCTATCTGCTCGACTGCGAGTTCGGCGAGAACTTGGCCGACAAGCCGATCCTGACGGTCAAGGACCTGCCGCCCGGTGTCGACCGGGCGCCCTACGAACGGAAGTACTTCGACAATTGCCACCGGAAGGGCGGCGATTATGCCTGGCACCGCGACAACCTGGCGACCGCCGCCGGCGCGCCGGACGCCGGCACGATCGACGCCGCGTGGACCTTTGCCAACGACTGGGACCCGGAGAGCACCGCGGCGCCCGCGGTGGTCGGTGTCGAGACCGCCGACGATGAGGTCCATGTCGACTTCAGCGAGCCCGTCGCTGGGGGGGCGGAGTCGGTTGTCCAGCGCGCCGACGCGACCGTTGCGGCTTACGCAAGTGGCGCCGGGTCGCGTCGTCTCGTCTATCGCGGCGGATCCATCGAATCACCTCCCCAAACCCTCGATCCTGGCGATCCGCAGGCGATCTATGGGCTTGTTGCATCGCTCGAACCCCGCTTCGTCAGGTCGCAAGAACTGCCGAAGTCTCGTCCTCGCAAGACCGTTACGATCTTGCTTGTCGGTGACTCGACGGTGGCGGACTATCCCGCCACCAGCCCGAGTCAGGGCTGGGGTCGGGCGCTGCCGCGGATGTTCGACGACCGTGTTGTCGTCGCGAACTTCGCCCGCGGTGGGCGGAGCTCAAAGAGCTTTCGAGCCGAAGGCCACTGGGACGCCGGGCTGCAGACCAAGCCGGACTACGTGTTCATCCAGTTCGGCCACAACGACAACCCGGGCAAAGGCCCCGAGCGTGAAACCGACCCCGCCGTCGGTGGTGACTACCGCGAGAACCTCCGCCGTTACGTCGCCGACGCCCGTGCGGCGGGCGCCACGCCGATCTTGGTGACGCCGACCACACGCCGCTTCTACACCGATCAGGGCGTCGTCACGGCCGACGGTGGCAACCGGCCCTACGCCGAGGCGGCGC
The DNA here is from genome assembly GCF_007859955.1 of Botrimarina colliarenosi. Classification (GTDB taxonomy): domain Bacteria; phylum Planctomycetota; class Planctomycetia; order Pirellulales; family Lacipirellulaceae; genus Botrimarina; species Botrimarina colliarenosi. The sequence goes on along the minus strand of NZ_SJPR01000002.1, from coordinate 185,697 downwards.
TCGCTGTCGCCGCGGAAGTCGGCGTTCCGGCCATCGACTTGAACCGCTTGACCCGCGAGCTGTTCGACCGGCTCGGAGAGAGCTCGAGCGACTGGATGCAGCCCGTCGGCGACCGGACGCACTTCACGCCGGCGGGCGCCCGCCGCGTCGCGGCCATCGTGGCCAAGGACTTGCGGGACGTCTGCCCAGAGCTCGCCCCGATGGTCGAGACGGACGCCCTGCGTGAGCGGCCTTAACGGTCAGTCTTCCGGCTGCGTGTAGTTCTCGAGCGTGAGCGATTCGACGTGCTCGATCAGGCTGGGCTGCTTCGCGCCGCCAAATCGACAATTCCGAACCGTGAGGCCGCGGATCGGCGACTCGGGGAGCCCGACGAGGTGCATCGGGCGTTTGCACTTCTCGGCGGTGATGTTCTCGAGGACGACGTCGCTCACTGCGGGCGGGTAAGGGCCCGACTCGGGCTCGCTGTAAACAAGGTTGACCCGGAAGACGGCGTCGCTCACCTCGCCCACTCTGATATTCCGGACTTGCATGTTGCGGAGGTAGCCGCCACGCATCGAGTTGCTCTTCAGCCGGATCGCCCGCTCGAGGTGGGGCGAGTCCATGTCGCAGTCCTCGACGAAGACGTTCTCAATGCCGCCAGACATCTCGCTGCCGAGGACGACGCCGCCGTGGCCGTCACGCATCGTGCAACCACGGACGACGATGTTCTCGCTCGGCCGGCCGACGCGGCGGCCGTCGGCGTTGCGGCCCGACTTGATCGCGATGCAGTCGTCGCCGGTGTCGAAGAAGCACTTCTCGATCAGCACACCGCTGCACGCCTCGGGATTGCAGCCATCGTTGTTCGGCCCGTGGCTATCGACCGTCACGCCGCGGACCGTGACGCTCTTGCAGAGCACCGGGTTGAGACACCACATGGGAGATCGGTGGACCGTGATCCCTTCGATCAGCACCCGCTCGCAGCGGTAGGGCTGCACGAAGTTGACGCGCAGCTGGGTCCCGCCGAACTGGCGTTCTGCCGGCGGGACGCCCGCCTCGGCCATCGCGCCGAGCCGCTTGATGTCCTTCGAGCCGCTCTGCTTCCACTCCCACCAGTGATCGTCGTCGGCGCCGCCGTCGATCGTGCCCTTCCCGGTGACGGCGATGTCGTGCTGGTCGAGCGCATAGATCGGGGGCGAGTAGGTCATCACCTCGGTCCCCTCAAACCGCGTCAGGACCGCCGGCAGAAAGTCCTCGGCCTTGTTGCTGAACTGCAGCGTAGCGCCCTCGGCGAGATGGAGGTTCACGTTCGACAGCAAGTGAACCGGCCCTCGGCAGAACCATTCGCCTGATGGCACGACGACCCGGCCCCCCCCCGCGTCGTGGCACGCTTTGATGGCGTCGGCGATCGCCTGGCGACAGTCGGTCTTGCTCCCTTCCTTGGCGCCGTAGTCCGTCACCGCAAAGTCGCGGTCGGCGAAGGTTGGCTCGACAATCGAGGCCAAGATCGCCGGGACGTCGTCCCACCCCGGGGCGCCGAGGCAACAAGGCGCCGAAACGAGCCAGAGCCCTAGCAACCACATCGGGATGGACGACGGCAAGGAGATCGCGACAAGGCGACGACACAGCGACATGGGAAGTTCCTGAGCAGAGCAATGTAATCAAGTTAGCAAAAAAACGGCGGCAGCCCCCACCCCAAGGGCTGCCGCCGGACCGTTAGTCAGGCGACTGACAGTCGTTCAACTAGCGACGACAGGCCGCAATGGCGGCCCCGGCCAGCAGCAGGAGGGCCAAGGCGCCCGGCTCGGGTACAGCAACAGCCGGCATCCCGAAGTTCGCGTCAAACGCGGCCAAGTCCATGGCGTCAACGGCATCGTCTGCATTGAGGTCGAAGAGGTTTTGAGCCGTGGCGATCGCAATACTCGGTGGGGAAGCAATCATGCTCACTAGCAACGACCGATCTTCGGCCCCGAGGACGCCGTTGCCACTCAAATCGCCTGGCGTTCCCGTTACGACCAAGTCGCTTAACGTTACCGCGTCGACAACGATGCTATCGTCGTCTGAGTCGAAGTAATTGATCGTCCACTCGTAGGCAGCACCAGCGTAGTCGGCACGTACTTTGGAACCTTCCCAAAGACCGGCGTGCGGCAACATCGCGGTGCCGCCAGAATTGAATCCAGCCCGATCGGGATCAAAGAATCGCCCTGCCTCAATCTCACCGCTCTCCACTTGCGGGTCGTTGTCGACATCAATCGCCGACGTGATACGATCGGCTTGGAACAGGACGATCTCGTCACCAGAACCAACGGCTCCGGAACCGGCGGTCGTCGGCTCGGAAAGCTTGATTCTTAGGAACGCATAACCAAACTCACGGTTCCCTTCGAGGTCTTCTGAGCGGCCGAGGCGTAGCTCGTCGTTCACGACAACCGTTGAAGCTCCGTTCGCGTCGAGGACGAACTCCGTAACGAATTTGCCCAGATTCATGCGGGTAACTCCCAACGGATTATCAGAAGTGATGTCGTTGTCGTGGTCCCAAAGCCCGAGACGGCTCTCATTCCAGTAGTCTTCGACATTGACCGTGGCGTCCGAGCCTCGGGTGCGGAAGATAGCGCCAGGTGTGGTGCGGGATCCACCGTTATCGCGATCACCGAGACGAATCGCGCCGTGTAAATTCAGAACCGCGTCGCCACTAATCTCGTAGAGAGCACCTGCCGAGTTGGGTTTGTCTCGAGAGAAATCAATTGTCGCATTGTTGGCCGGAACTTCAGGTACGTACTGCAGGGTTCCGTGCGTCTGCTTGAGAATCGCCCACGGCGCAGTCTCTGTGGTGCCTCCGGCAAGGGTGCCGATTGGATTGATGTTTTCTCGGCCGAGCCGTATGGGACGGGTGCCGCTCACCGTACCGGTTGGCTCGCCACTCGAATTGCGCTCGATCGCCGTCAGTGTCACGCTGTTGTTGAAGATTACTGTCGTCTTTGCGTTGAAGTCGTCAGTGCCGGACTCGCCGCCAAACGCAAAAGTCCCCATCTGCTCCGTTCCGTTCTCACCTGTTCGCTCATCGGTAAGGACGACGGTGATGTCTTCAGAGTTGCCGTCGATAAACCAGATGGAATCACGTCCGGGAGGGGTTGATTCGACACCAGCCACAGGTACCGGATCAAAATTGGAGGGGTCCCAATTCAGCGGGTTCTCAAACGCAAGAGTGGAGCCGGTGCCGCCTACCGCCCCGTAATTACCACTCCAGAGTGAGTAGTGGCCGCCCCCGATCGGCGTCCCTAATCCGTTGTCGTTCGGCAAAGCGGTACTGCCGCCATCGTTGTCTCGCCAGACGGTGTAGTCTGCCGAATCAACGACGCCATCATTGTTAAAGTCTCCGTTGGCGGCGGGGCTCGGCGTTCCGACAAAGTTGACGGCGGCCAAAGCGCCGTGGGTTGCGGATATCGCGACGGATGCGGTTAAAAGCCTTAAGAAGTGACTAGCAGAAGAGGACATCGCAGAAACTCCGAGGTTGCAGTGAGATAAGTACAGCTTTCACTTGGTCTTGCTAGGAGGCTTTAGCTCAAGGTCGTAGACCTGCGACCGGGCGGACGCTTCGACGACACATTCAAGTCCCGATGTCGTCGGGCTTTCGTAGACGGCGTTGATTGTCCGAGGCTTCGGGTTGTCCCAGCCGCCGCGACTCTCGTTGATGGCGACTTGGTAGCGCCCCGGGGGCACCCCGTCTCCCTTTTTTAGCCCCCCCAACTCGTAGTGCCCTTCGGCGTTGGTTATACCATTCGCGGAACTACCCGTTTCCTGCGATCGAAATAGGACGCGAGCGCTGGCGACTGGGGCGCCGTCAGTGCGGGAAACTCGGCCCGACACCTTTACCCGCGCGGGTCCGTCGCAGCCAGCGACCAGCAGGAGGCAACTGGCCGACACGAGCAAAGACAGTGGGGACCGATGATCTATCCGTGACTTCATTGTGAGGGCTTGTCAAAAAGGATTCACGATGACCGGGGCGCACGACCCCGAAGCCGGCTGATCTTCGTCGTAATAGTCGTCACCAGACCGTGTGACCATCCGATCGACAACGGCAGGGTCGATATCGAGCTTTACGGGACGGACCTGGCCGTCGCACATTCCCATGAGCACGACACCCGGATGGGGTCCGCCGAATCCGCTTTCGTCCGGCCCCTTCGAGAACGGGGCCAACTCACCTGCGCGTATGCCGGGCTCCACGTCTCCGCCGAAGGCATGCTTCGCCTCGGACTCCTTCTTGCTCGCGTGCCCAACCATTAGCGTCAGGGACGTGCCGTCAGTTAACTTGGCGAAGGAAGTCCTTGACCAATAGCGGGGAATCGTCCGGGGAAAATTCCCTCCCGAGCGGTCGAAATCTCCAGGAACGATCGCTCCATCCGCGCGTTTGGCATTTTCCGTCGAACTCGAAGTCAGTGACACACAGGTTGAGATCGCCGACGGGCTGTAGTCGGTGATCACACCGGCGTAGGTAGACTGGGAGTGCGAGTGCGTGTCGCCGGGCATTACCTCAATGGTTAGTGAATCGTGAATCTGTGACGGACAGACGATGCTAGGGAGCACCTGAAATCGCACCGAGTCCGGGAGATCGTAGAAGTCGCCCTTCGAAAAATCCCACATGTCAAATAGCGCTTGCTCTTCCATCTGCGGAAGGATTAGCCAAAGCCAGGTCGCTTGCCCATCGTTAATCCGTGATGGAGGCAACTCGCGTCGCACATCGTGGTGATTGTGGATCGCTAGCGAGATCTGCTTAATCTGATTAATACACTGCGTGCGTCGGGCCGCCTCTCGCGCCGCTTGCACGGCCGGTAGAAGGAGGGCCACCAAGATCCCAATGATCGCAATCACAACCAGCAGTTCCACGAGAGTGAAACCGCTCGTCCGCTGCGTGCGGGAGTTCCAGCAAGTAAGCCGCATGATCTGCGTCTCCTGACTCGCCTGTCGAGATAAGTTGTCAGCGAAAAGAATTCAGCGTTCGTCGTGCGCAATCCGGCTCGGCTCATCAAGTCGATGACTAGCCCTCGCGGAGCGGGTCGAGATGTCGCACGAAATGGTCCCGAAGGACCTCCGAATAAGAAGAGTGGTTGCCTAGCAGCACGTCCTTGACGGCCGCGCCAAGCTCCGGATCGGTCATGACCGATCCAAAAGTGCAATGCAAGATCTGCCGCCCGGGGGCGGTGAAGCCGGCGCCCGCCGGAACGTCCTCCCAACGCTCGAGGTACTGCCGCTCGAGCTCGACCGGATCGGCGACCTCCGCTTGCGGCGGCGCGTCGGCGAGCGTCGCGCTCACGTGGTAGGTGGCTTTGTCGCGGTCGTAGCATCCGCGGGAGAAATCGATGATTCGCCGGAAGAGCTCGTCGTCGCAGCGGGCGACGACGCGCAACGCCTCGAGGTAGCTCGTGCCGGCGGTCTTGACGTGGAAGCGCCCCTCGGTCGCCCGCGACAGCAGCCGGTACATCGAGATCTTGTCCGAACCCGAATGCAGCGACAGCTTGTAGGGGCCCATCTCCGCGGCGATCTCGGCGTGGAAACGCAGCGACCGCTCGAGCGACTTGATGTCGCCCTTGTAGTCGACCCCTTTCTCAAAGTCCCCTTCGAACCGGGGAGCGAGGCTGACGAGCCGCACGCCCGCGGCGCGGAGTTGGTCGGCGATCAGGTAGTGTTCGGCGGGGGTCGTCGGTTGCTCGGTCTCGTCGACACTGAGCTCCAACTCGCACGGCTTGCTGAGCCGAGCCGCTTCCTCTTGGACGAAACGCCCCAACGCGATGGTCGTCTGAATCGCCTTGCCGTACTTCACGGCCGCGCGGGCGAGCGTGGGCTCGTCGAAGACGATCTCTCCCGAGGCAAACCGCACCGTCTTGCCGCGGTAGGCGTCGAGCCAGGGGGTGAAGGGCTTGCACGCCTCAAAGCGGGTGGCGAGTTCGGCGGGGGCGTAGTTGTCGGCCTGCTGGTCGACATCCCCGGACGGGTCGAGCGTGAAGAAGACGAAGCCGGCCGCCATCGTCTGGCGGACGTCGTCTTGCGTCTTGAGGTGGTCGGCGTCGGCGCCCCACGGATCGGAGAAACCGGCCGCCGAGAGCGCGTCGGACGCGGCGGCCATGACCTCGGTGGCGGTCCGATTCGTCCGCGTCATCTCGCGGATCGATTGCTGGGCGAAGATTCCCCGGATCGCTCCGCCCGCTTCTTGCAACGCCAATAGGTGACCCGGCGTCGCGAAGCCTAAACGGTCACCGAAGCCGAAGCTCGGCTCGATTCCTAGGAGGCCCGGCTGGACGAGAGCCGGCCCGACGCCGGTCGAGGGAAGGGAAATGCTCACGGCGCGGGCGCCTCGACAAAGCGGGAGAAGTTGCCTTCGAACAAGAGCCGGACGTCGCGGCGGATCTCTTTTTCGCTGACACGCCAGCCGGTCCGTTCGATGTCGGCGTACTTGTCGATCAAGACGTCGGCGATGATCTGCCGGCTATGACTCCATTTGTAGACCAACTGCTCGAGGACCCGCGCGTCGGAGTGCTGCGGGATGAAGCTGAGCCCAAGCAATTCGACCCGCATCCGTGTGATCTCGTCCACCAACGACGGGTTGTTAAGGAACCACCAGCAGCCGAAGACCATCAGGTTGCCGAACTTGCGGGCCGCAACGGCGAGGGCGTGTTGGTTCTCCCGCGCTAGCATCGTGCAGAAGAAGCGGTTGTCCGGGAAGTCGTTCGCTAGTCGAGTGACGCTGTTGACGTCGGACATGCCGACCATGTCGCCCGCGTCACGCAGCGAGGGGTTCACCTGCAGCTGGGAGCCGATCATCATCGCGAACGGCAGGCCACGCTCTGCCAGAACTGGGAGGACGACTTCGCTGAGCACGCGGCTGCTATAAGTGCCGTCTTCGGGCGACTCGTAGCGGAACGTCGGCGGCAGGCTGACGGCGCAGTAGATGGCCGAGACGCGGTCGATCCAATCGTTGAGGAAGCGGCGGGCGTTCTGCACGCTGGGCTCGTCGAGGCTCTCGGTCGCCGGGTACCCCCAACGCGACAGCATCGCGGCGGCGGCGGGCCAGTCTCGCACCAGCGGATCGAAGCGGAGCACGCCGGCGAAGCGGGAGTCGGCGGCGACCTGTGGATTCTCCAGCCAACGCAGGCGTTCGTTATCGTCGAAGACGGCGTTGGTCATGGTGATCCGCGACACGCCCGACAGCTCCATCACCCGATCGATGTGCTTGCTCGGCTCTTGCTCGGCGAACCAGCGGCGGTAGCGGCCCAGGTCGCGCTCGCCCGGGTCAAGCCCGAGGGCAGCTAGCGTTGTCAAAACACCGCGGCACGCCTCGCTGACGGGGCTCCGCTCCAGGAACAATTGCCGCCAGATGTGGTCGGCTTGGTCCTGCTTGCTCATCGACCAAAAGGTCGCATAAGAGAGCTCCGCGTTTGGGACGACCCGGAACGTCTCGGCGACGAGATAGTGGTAGGTCAGCAGCTCATCGACGCCCCAGAGGAGCAACCCGTTCGGGTCGCTGGGCTGGCCAGCCGATTGGCTTGGCGTGCCGAACGTCGGCGGGTAGAGGTGGGTGTGCATGTCCCAGACAGGCTGGGTGAGCACCGCGTCGCGTACGATCGCAGCGACGGCTCCCGTGCGAGCAACGGCGTCGTTAGCCGCAGCGCCGTTCGACGTAATAGACGAGAGATTTTGACCCAAGGTCGCCATAGCAGTCGAAAGCAAGCGGGAGAAAGATCGGCCAGGCTGACAAAAGCCAAGGGCCGGTCGCCGGTTCAAAGCCCGCCACGACGGCGTGGCGAATGAACTTGGCGATTGCACCTAGTAAAGAATTGAACAACCGGATTAGACGAGGGGAGACAGTCTCCGTGAAGATGGCTCTATGATATCCGGCATCGGCGGCCCCGGTCACGCGCGCTGATTGCAAAGCGGGGCAGCAATAACGCAGCACCCGGCGGCAATGAACTGCAACCTGAAGCGGCGGCCGAAGAGTGCGCTTTGACCCTGCCCGTTGGGAGTGTCGCCATGCGTAAATCCCCCCTGGCTCTGCAAGCTAGGGTCATTGAGTCCCTGTCTCCCGGGGGCTAGCGTAAGAGCTGATCTCCCGTGATTCAGCGGGATTTCTAGCTCCTTTTCCTCTCGAGACGCCGCGTCTCGCCACCCTGGGTGGAAAGACGCAGCCCCTCTCGAAACCGTCCCTCCCGGGCGGGGCGCGACGCCCACTGGGACGGTCATCACTTTTCACCCGTCGTCGTCCTCGAAAGTACCGCCTAAAAGCGGGGGAGTGCATCTCATGAAATGGCAGCCGTGGTGGCCCACAACATCGAATCGCCAACTTCTTCTTCACGCCGCAGTGATTGCCGCTCTTGGCGGTCTGAGCGCATCGACAATGGCGGCGACGATCAACGTTGCCGACGACACCTGGGTCCGTGAAGACGGTGCGGACAGCAATCGTAACGGCAACGATCAGATGAACGCGCGCACCGATATCGACGCGGACGACAACGACATCATCCTGCTGCGTTTCCCGACGACCGGCCTTCCTTCGGGCGTCTCGAATGTTTCGTTGAACTTGTTCTGGCAGCGCAGCGACGGCGGTACGGGCAACGGCCTGAAGCTCTACGGCCTCAATGAAACCGACCCTGACGAGACTCTCTGGGATGAAACGACGGTAACCTACAACAACGCGCCCGGCCTTCTTCCCGATGGCATTGACCCGACGGCTGAAACCGCTGCGATGTCTTCGTTTGACGAGGTGCAAGACCTCGACGTCGCCAATCTGACGCTCTTGGTCGCTGATCAGCCGTATGGTCCGCAGGTCCTCAACGACCCCTACTCGTTCTCGAGCGCCGCGTTAGACGCGTTCCTGAACGCCGACACGAACGGCGAAGTGACGTTCCTGATCCTCCGCAGCAATGAGGCGACCAGCAGCAACCAGGCGCGTTTCTGGCCGAAGGAATCAGGCCCGGGCGCCACGCTGACCTTTGAAGCCGTTCCTGAGCCCACCGCCGCCGTCATCGCTCTGGCTGGGGCCGCTGCTTTGCTGCGTCGGCGTCGCTGATACATCCGGCTTCCAAAGCGCTGTAAGCCTGGGCCGATTGGCGTCTTCCGAGGACGCCGGTCGGCCCTTCTTCTATTCCGCACTTTCCCCAGAGCGGCCGGGCTTTCCTCCCTTTGCCGTCCTGGGCCCTTCGTCTCCGAGCCGTTTTGGCGCCATGCGATTCCAACTGATGCAACATGTCCGCCTCGCCTTAGGCGTCCTGCTAGCGACCGCATCCAGCTCGGTCATCGGGCAGGTCCCCTTCTTCCCAGGGGCCGAGGGCTTTGGCGGCTCTTTCACTGGAACGGCGCCCGCCGCGGGTTGGTTCTCGGACGCCACCGTCTACCACGTCACTAACCTCAACGACTCCGGGGCTGGCTCTTTCCGCGACGCCTTCAAGGAGAAAACCTCGAACCGGATCATCGTCTTCGATGTCGCCGGAACGATCCAGCTCACCAGCGACAGCCTCGACATTAAGAACCTGTCGAATTACTACATCGCCGGCCAGACCGCCCCCGGCGAGGTGACGCTGACCGGGGACACGGTCCAGATCACCCACAGCAACAATTACGACAACTCGAACATTGTGTTGCGCTACATGACGTTCCGGAAAGGGACCGGCAACGGGTCGGACGCAATCACTTTCGCCGGCGGTAATTCAGCGACGCCCACGAATGTCGGCACCAACATGATCCTTGACCACGTCACCGCCACGTGGGCCGAGGACGAGAACCTCTCGATCGCCAACAATAACACCAACATCACGGTGCAGTACTCGCTGATCGCCGATGCGACGGGGGGCTCGCACTCGTATGGCACGCTTGCTCGCACGCGGAGCGACGCCTCGGTATCGATCCACCACAACCTCTACGCAAACAATGAGAGCCGTCAGCCCCGTTTGGGCACCTACAACGAGTCGCTGCTGACAGCCGATGTCCGCAACAACGTCGTTTACAACTGGGGGGGTCGCGCCACCTACGCAGGCGGCAGCAGTGAGAGCGAGACCGAGCACGTCGATGTCAACTACGTCGGCAATTACCTGGTTGCGGGCCCCTGGTCAGCTAGCAACGCCACGAAGGCGTTCATAATCGACAAGAATACCGATGTCGAAGCGTACCAGTCGGGCAACTTCATCGACTCCGATCGGGCCTTGAATCCCTCGGGCGAACCCAACGGCGCCGACACGGGCTGGAACATGTTCCAGCTGCAAACCACGTCGCCGCAGTCGACGCTGACGCAGCGGGCGACGCCGGTCGCGACGGCTCCCGTGACGACACAGTCGGCGCTCGACGCCTATCGGTCGATCGTCGCTCATGCGGGCAACTCGGCATGGGGCCGCGACGCGATCGACCAACGGATTATCAGTAACCTCGTGAACAACACGGCGCCGGCGAACGGCCCCCAGCCGGACGCTCCGCTCCCTGCCGAACTAGCGATGGTGAACGGCGCCACGGCCTCGTATCACCCGGCCGGTTACGACACCGACGGCGACGCGATGCCCGACGCCTGGGAGATCGCCCACGGCCTCAACCCCAATTCGGCGGCCGACTGGAATTTAGACTTCGACACCGACGGCTACATCAACCTCATCGAGTTCATCAACGAGCGGGGGGAGTTCCCGGCGTCGGCGCCGATCGTCTTCACGGGGGACGCCGGAACCCGATTCGCCCGCATCGAGAACTGGCGGACGGACGACGGGGGGGTGACCGCGGGCAGCCTGTGGCAACCGTCGCGGCACGATTTGGCGATCATCCGCAACGCCGACGTCGTCGTTGACGCGGTCGGGCAGCATGCGGGGCTGCTGAAGATCGGCGGGGCGCCCGGTGACGACGCGTCGCTCACCATCAGCAACGGTTGGCTCGACACCGCCGAAGGGGTCGTCATCGGGGACGTCGACGGCGCGGTTGCCGATTTGTCGATCACCGGCGGACTACTCGTCGCCCCCTCGCTGACGAAGGGAATCGGCGGGACGCTGTCATTCACCGGCGGAGAGCTCGTCACCGAGGCGGTTGGGTTCGACTTGACCGTCGCCGGCGGCAAACTGTCGCCCGGCTTGGGGATCGGCGGCCTGGACATCGATGGCGATCTGTCTTTAAGCACCGGAGCCCTGGAGATCGAACTCGCAGCCGCGATGCAAGACGCCGTGACTGTCACCGGAACCGCGACGCTCGGCGGCGCGCTCGAGGTGACGCTGCGGGACGGTTTCGCGCCGACGGCGGGCGCCTGGAAGGTGCTGACGGCCGACGAAGTTGTTGGTGACTTCTCATCGATCACAGCCGGCTTTAGCGCCGTCACGGTCGGCGACAGCGTCTGGGTAGCCGTTGGGCTCGCCGGTGACTTCAACGGCGACGGCGCCGTCGATGCGGCCGACTACACCGTCTGGCGCGACGGGCTCGGTTCCGTCTACTCGGCGCAAGACTACTACCTCTGGGCGGCCAACTACGGGGCCACGGCCGCTGCTAACCCGGGGACGTCGGTCCCCGAGCCCGCAGCGCTCGTGGGAGCCGTGCTGATGGGCCTCCTGTCCACATTACGGCGTTCTTATCGCGAACCCGTCTAGGCCAGCAACAAAGGACCGCCGTGAAGTTTCTATCAAACCGCTGGCTTGGATACGCCCTCCTCTTGGTAGGGACGCCAAGCGCCGCCGAGCAGCCGCTCGCCTTCCCCGGCGCGGTGGGCCAGGGCGCTGCGTCGGTCGGTGGGCGGGGTGGCGATGTCTACCACGTTACGTCGCTTGCCGATTACTCGACTAGATCGGACGAACCGAAGATCGAAGGCAGCCTGCGACACGCGATTCGCTCAGCCACCGGCCCGCGGACCGTCGTGTTCGATGTCGCCGGCGTGATCCGTCTAAAGCAGCCACTCGAGGTCAAGAAGAACAACCTCACCATCGCAGGACAGACTTCCCCCGGAGGCGTCACGCTCTTCGGCTACCCGTTCGAGGTGTCGCGGGCGAAGGATGTTGTCATCCGGCATCTCCGGGTCCGTTGCGGCGATCTGAACGCCCGCAACCGGACCGACAAGAACCCCGCCGGCGCCGGGGACCTCGACGCCTCCAGCGCCAACGCGATCCAGATCGGCGGCGGCTCCGAGCGGGTCATCCTCGACCACGTCTCAACGTCGTGGGGCATGGACGAAACGCTGTCGATCACCAACGCCCGCGACGTGACCGTCCAGCACTCGATCGTCGCCGAGGCGCTTGATCGTTCCTACCATGCCAAGGGCGCGCACGGTTACGGCAGCTTGGTTCGCGGGATGGTCACCCCCCAGGACCAGCAGGCAAACCGCGGCGGTTACACCCTCTACGGCGATCTCTGGGCCCATAACCGGGCGCGAAACCCGTCGATGGGCGGCCAGCAATTCCTCCGGCCCGGCCTTGCGGAGGCGGACCGGCTGCAGACCGACGTCAACATCGTCAACTGTGTTGTCTACGACTGGAGCGAACAGGCGACCCACCGAAATAACCTGGGCGGAGCGCGGGTCAACCTCGTCGGCAACTACTACGTCGCGGGGCCGATGAAGGCGTCTAAGTACTTCTTCCGTGGTGGTGGCGGTCCGCAGTCGCCAACTCAAATCTACCAACGCGGCAATTGCTACGACCGCGACCAAGACGCTGGCCATAATGGCGTTCTCTACGAGACCGACGAGCAAATCGCGGTCGGCTTCGATGGGCTGGACGACGACGACGTGGTCCGCAGCGAAGGCGAACCGCTCGGGTTCCTAGCGTCCGTCCCCGACAGCACCATCCTCAAGGCGCCGGCTGCCTACGCAGTAGTCGCCGCATCCGTCGGCGCTTCGCTGTGGCGTGACGCGATTGATCAGCGGGTCATCGATTCGCTCGAAACGCGCTCTGGCAAGGTGATCGACTCACAAGAAGTGTATCGCGGCGGCGACGGCGTGCTCCCCGGCGTTAACGACCTCCCTGAGGTTCATCGCCCCGCCGGCTTCGACTGCGATGGCGACGGAATGGCGGACGCCTTCGAGAGGTCCCACGGCCTCGACCCCAACGATCCCGAGGACCGCAACGGCCTGACCCTGCGAGAGAACGACGGCGCCGTTGGCCTGACGAATCTTGAGGTCTACCTCGACATGATCACGCACCAACGCGACGCGTATTAGCGTCCTTTGCGATACACACGGAACGAGAAGGCAAACCGATGACGCTTCGAAGAGTTAGCTTGACGCTAGCGAGTATCGTGCTCGCTTCGATGGGCTCGGCGTGGGCCGCCGAATACTACATCTCACCGACAGGGAGCAACGGCGGAAATGGCGGCATCGGCTCGGCGTGGGCCACGTTTGACTACGCAATCGACCAGATCGATCCGGGCGACACGCTCTACGTCCGCGGCGGGACCTACTCGCTAAGCAGCCGCATCCAGATCCGCGGCAATGAAGGGGGGACGGAGACCGCCCCCCTCCGCATCTGGGCCTACGGTGACGAGACGCCCGTGCTCGACTTCTCGTCGATGTCCAACAGCCTCTGGGGCCAGTCGAGCGGCCGGGGCATCCAGGTAGATGACGGCGCCGACTGGGTCCACCTCCGTGGCTTGACCATCGAGAACGCCCGCGACAACGGCATCTGGAGCGGCGCCAGCCACGGCACGTACGAGCGAATGGTCACCCGCTGGAACGGCGACTCGGGCACGCAACTGAGTGGCTCCGCCTCCCACAACCTGATCCTGAATACGGACTCTTACGAGAACTACGACCCCTCCAACAATGGCGAGAACGCCGACGGCTTCGCCATCAAGTTCACCGACCTGGGGCCTGGGAATGTGGTTCGTGGCGCCCGCGCCTGGGGCAACGCCGACGACGGCTGGGACATGTGGGAGAGCATCGCTGGCGCCGTCACCGTCGAAGACTCATGGGCGTTTGACAACGGCAAACTGATCCCGCGGTTCTTTGACGCCGACGCGTTGGAAGACGGCGACCTCACCGCCGGAAATTTCAATGGCGACGGCAACGGTTACAAGCTTGGCCAAGACGCCGGGCCCCACACGCTCAATCGCGTCCTGGCCTGGGACAACCAGGTCCGGGGTATCGACGTCAACGGCAACGGTTTTGGGGTGTTCGTCAAACACTCGACGGTCTACGACTCGGGCCGCAACTGGCAATTCGACGAGACGGCGTCCGAGACCGTTAACAAGCACTTGCTAACCAACAACGTCTCCCTGCAAGGGAGTCAGTCCGACACGTTTCAGTCGGGGGTCACCAGCGAATCGAACACGTGGAACGGCATTTCGGTCAATGCGGCCGACTTTCTGTCGCTCGACGACACGATCGCCCGCGGGCCACGCCAGGCCGATGGCAGCCTACCGGTTAGTGATTTCCTGCGGCTCGCGCCGGACAGCAACCTGATCGACGCCGGCAAGAACATCGGTCTGCCCTTCTCGGGTTTGGCGCCCGATCTCGGCGCTTTTGAGACCGGCATCCTCGGCGACTACAACTCCGACGGGGTCGTCAACGCGGGCGACTACACCGTCTGGCGCGACGGCTTTGGCGCCGGCTTCACGATGGCGGACTACGACGTTTGGGCGACGCACTACGGAGAAGGCGTCGTGTCGAGCGTCGCGATCCCCGAGCCCCTTAGCCTGCTGCTCGTCATCGGCGCTGCGTCCCCGCTAGTGAGCCGACGGCGCTAGCCGCGGGCGGCGCCAAGGTTGTGGAGTCGAACAGAGTTTTCGGTCATCCAAGTCGCGACGCGGCAAAGCCATTGATAGCCGACGGCGTGGCGGTTAGCGTTTACGAGAATCACCCGCGGGTTTGAACCCGCACAACTTCAATGCTCTTCGAGGACATCCGTTGCCCGATTCGAGCCTGTCCAAAACGTCCTCAATCCTTTCAGCCGGAGTCCTGATTGGCTGCCTGTTGACGACCTGCGCCTACGCCCTGATTGAGCGGAGCCGGCATACCTCCGGGAAGAGCGACACGGTCGTCCTGAAGTTGGGGCACAGCCTCGACACCGGCCATCCCGTCCACTTGGCGATGGAGCGAATGGCCGAGCGACTGGAAGAGCTCTCCGACGGCGCCGTCCGCATGCGGATCGCCCCCAACGGACAGCTGGGGAGTGAAACGGAGTGCATCGAGTTACTGCAACGCGGCGCCTTGGCCATGACGAAGACGTCGACCGGCCCGCTCGAGAGCTTTATCCCGGAAATGGCGATCTTCGGCGTGCCTTACGTGTTCCGCAGCGAGGAGCAGTTCTGGAACGTCTTGAACGGACCGATCGGCGATGAGCTGCTCGTCTCGGGCGACGACAGTGGCATGATGGGGCTTTGTTGGTACGACGCCGGCGCACGCAGCTTCTACACCAAGTCGACCCCCATCCTGCAGCCAGACGATCTTCGCGGCCTGAAGCTTCGGGTGCAGAACAGCCAAACCGCCATGCGGATGGTGGAGGCGCTCGGTGGGTCGCCGACGCCGCTCACCTTTGGAGAGCTCTACACCGGCTTGCAGCAAGGCCTCGTCGATGGGGCGGAGAACAACCCGCCGAGCTTCTGGACCAGCCGCCACTTCGAGGTCTGCAAAGAGTACTCGCTCGACGAGCACACCCGGGTGCCGGACCTGCTGCTGATCAGCCGCTCTTGGTGGGAGCGTCTCGATCCCGAGCAGCAAGCGTGGCTCCGGCAGGCGGCGAAAGAGTCGTCCGAATGGGAACGTGAGGCGTGGCGCGTCCGCACCGAGGAATCACTGAAGGCGGTTGAAGAGGCGGGCGTCCACCTGCATTATCCCGACACGAAGAGCTTTGCCGAGCGCGTGGCGCCGATGCACGACTCGTACGACGGCACCGCCGTGGGCGCGCTCATGGCCCGCGTCCGGGAGACCGAATGAACAAGCCAACCACGCCGCTATTCCGATTGGCGCGGGTGGTCGAGCGAATGCTCGACGCCGCGGCCGGATCGATCTTGGCGATCCTGGTGCTGATCGTCGCCTGGGGAGTCTTTACACGTTTCGCCCTCGGCGCCGCGAGCTGGTGGACCGAGGAGTCGGCGCGGCTGCTGCTGGTGTGGCTGACGATGCTCGGCGCGGCGGCCGCCTCGGCGCGCGGCGAGAACCTCGGGGTCGATTATTTCGCTAGTCGGATGCACCCCGACGCCCGTCGCCTGATCGGCCTGACGGTCGAGATGACCGTGATCGCCTTCGCCGCCTCGGTGCTCGTCTACGGCGGCTTGGTCCTGATGGTCGAGACGCTCCGCTCGGGGCAAACGACCGCCGCAATCGGACTTCGCATGGGGTGGGTCTACGCGGCGGTCCCGATCAGCGGACTCGGGATGATCCTGTTCGGGGTCGAGCGGATTGTCCGACTCCTGGCGAATGTCGATCCCAACGATCCCGAAGCGGTGGCCTAAACGTAGTGGACCCTCAAACCGCGATTCTAGTTGTTGCTTTCGGCGTGCTCTTGGTGCTCGGCGCTCCGATCGCTGTCGCACTCGGGATCTCGGCGCTGCTGACGCTCGCCTCGCTGGCGGAAACGCCGGCGTGCTACACCGTGGCCCAACGGCTGAGCACCGGGATCGCGAGCTTTCCGCTGCTGGCGATCCCATTCTTCGTGCTCGCCGGCGCGCTCATGGGCGAAGGGGGCATGGCGAGACGGCTGGTCGCCTTGGCGTCCGCCGTCGTGGGGCCCCGCCGCGGCGCGTTGTCATATGTGACGACGATCACTTGCATGCTCTTCGGCGCGATCTCCGGGTCCGCCACGGCGGCGGTCTCGAGCGTCGGCGGCATGCTGATCCCAGAGATGGTGCGTAAGGGGTACGGCCGCCCCTACAGCGTGGCGGTCACCACGACGGCGGCCACCACGGGGCTGGTGATCCCCCCCAGCAATATCATGATCGTCTACGCCCTGGTGGCGGGGGGCGTGTCGGTCGCAGCGATCTTCTTGGCGGGCGTCCTGCCGGGCGTGTTGATTGGTTTGGCGATCATGGTCGCGTGCCGCCTCACGACGCCGGCTTCCGCCATCGCGGCCGAGGGGGACGAGCGCGGTCCGAGCATCGCCGCCTCCGCGCTGCAAGCGGCGCCGACGATGTTCCTTGTGATGATCGTCCTGGGCGGCATCTTGGGAGGCGTTTTCTCCCCCACCGAGGCCTCGGCAATCGCTGTGCTGTACGCCCTGGTGCTCACGGTCGTTTTTTACCGCGAGATCAAGCTGACCGATCTGCCGCGGCTCTGCGTCCGTTCGGCCTCGACGACCGCCGTGATCTTTCTGCTGATCGGCGCCAGTCAAGCCATGAGTTGGGTGATGACGATTCAGGGGATCCCTCAGTCCGTAAGCGACGCGATGCTCGGCCTATCGGAGAATCCCGTCATCATCCTCCTGACGATGAACGCGCTGTTGCTCGTTGTCGGCACGTTCATGGATATGACGCCCGCGGTGCTCATCTTTACGCCGATCTTCTTGCCCGTCGCGACCGAGTTGGGCATGCACCCGGTCCACTTCGGTGTGATGATCATCGTGAACCTCTGCATCGGACTCTGCACCCCACCGGTGGGCACGTGCCTCTTTATCGGCTGCGGCGTCGGGCAAGTGCCGATCTCGCAGGTCGTACGTCCGATGCTGCCGTTCTTTGCGGCGATGCTCGCCGCACTGATCGCGGTTACATTTATCCCGGCCTTGTCCCTCTGGCTACCGCGCGTGCTGCATCTGATTGACTAGCGATTACGTCGACCGGCTGACGCCCATACGAGGCCAATAGTGACCAAGATCAAGCCGCCCGGTTCGGGGACGCTGCGGGTTGTCGCCACGCCGAATCCAGCGCCGTAATTCGTGGCCCAGAGAAGGCGGTCGACGACATCGACATCGCCATCCAGGTCGGCGTCGGCAGCCATGTTGCTCGTCGTTCCGACCGAATCTCGCCACACGGTGTAGTCGGCCGCATCGACCGAGCCGTCGAAATTAAAGTCGCCGGCGGCCAAAGGAGCAAAGACGCGTTCGGCGAAGAATGAGGGTTCCAGGCTTTCGACCAGCCCAAACAACAGGAACAGGTGATCAACGAGCCCTGCGTCGTTGGGGACCCAACCAGGCTGCGCGTCGGAGACCCTCACCAAGCCGTACCGATAGCGGGGGTCGGACGCCGGCGGCTGGTCGGCGGCAAAGTCGAGGAGCGTCTCGATATCGCCCCAGGCGGCGACCGCCTCGGGAGAGAAGACTTCGCCCGGGTGGTCGAGAATCCGGTCGGCGTAGTAGCCGTCCGGACTGACGCCGGCGGTCAGTCCGTAGCGATAGGCTTCCTCGAGCACTTGCGCCGAGTACTGACGGTCGGCCCGCTGTTGGTTTGTTAGCAGCGTCTGGAACTTGGGGTCGTTTCGAAAATCGCCGTTGAAGAATTGCGCCTGCTGCGTCCAGAAGGCGGGAGCGAAACCGCTCGGACTGTCCGTTGCGGTCACGATCCCTTGGTAGCTCTGCTTCGGCGCGAGCTGGGCGTTGAGCCATTGCCGGCGGACCGCAACGGCGCGGTCGTTGTTGCCTTGTTGTCGGAGCGCCAGGCTGACAACAAGCTGGTACTCGTTCCAAGGCCGGACGGCGCCCCCTGCCCCGCCACCCGAACTGGTCATGTCGAGCCACACCCGGCCATCGCGGCTGGGGTGGATCGCCGCGTTGAAATCGATCGATTCGGTTAGCGTCTGCGTTAGCGCATCAATCTCACCCGCCAACGGCGACCCCGCCATGGCGAAATGATTTCGGGCGAACTGGGCGCCGGCGACCACAAGAGCCGAACCGATCGGGCTGTAGCTGTCGTCCCAACCGGGGGGATCGCCGCCCGTGTTGATGTCGAGGAAATGCAGGTAATGCCCGTTGGGCGACCGCAGCGGCGTGACGCCGGGGGTCAGCCCGTTATAAGCCCGGAGGATATCGACCACTTTCTGCCCGGCGTTGGGGAGCGTTCCCAGCTGGTCGAAAGCGGCGAGCGAAACCAGTGCGAAGCCGGCCGCGTCGGGGGTGGCGGGGTGGAAGCTGCTCGCTGCCGGGTTGAGCACGAGCGAGTCGCGGACCAGCCCCGACGGCTGAATGGCGTCGAGGACGTAGTTTTGCAGCCGTGCGATCTGGTCAGTACGGAAAGCCGCCAAGTCCTGAGCCGGAGCCTTGGCGCCTAAGATCGCCACGACGACGAGAGGGAATCCGAGCAGGGCGCCATGGTGTTGCGGCATGATGGTCCCGGTGGGACGAGCGGGGCTCGAAGAGGCTGTGACGAGGCTGTGACGAGGCAGAAGATG
The DNA here is from genome assembly GCF_007859955.1 of Botrimarina colliarenosi. Taxonomy (GTDB): domain Bacteria; phylum Planctomycetota; class Planctomycetia; order Pirellulales; family Lacipirellulaceae; genus Botrimarina; species Botrimarina colliarenosi. The sequence goes on along the minus strand of NZ_SJPR01000002.1, from coordinate 166,475 downwards.
AGAAACCCCATCATAGCAAGGCATGAAAACGCTTGCAGTCGACGTGGCGTTGAGGTCATATGCTAACCATGGAAGCTCCTCATCTCTCTCCAAATCCGCTTTTCACCACCATGAGCCACCACGCCCCCCGGCGATCGCGCCTCGCGCCTCGATGCCTTGCGTCCGTGGGGATCGTCCTCGCCTTGGGCTGGTACACGGCGATCGCCAGCGGAGAAGACGCCGCGGCGATCAACCCGGAGGTCGAAACCACCGAGGGGGAGACCGCCGACCCGCTGATCGAGCCAGAAGCACTCCCCGCAGTCAGCATGGACCTGACATCGGGCACGGTCGACAAAATCGCACAGCGGGTGCTCGCCGAAATGAGCCTCCGTGAGAAGATCGGACAGCTTTGCCAAGTCGCGGTCTTCGGCGCCGACCTCCCCGAAGAGACGGTAAAAGACCTGCGGGCGGGCAGGATTGGCTCGCTGTTCTACACCGGCAGCCCCGAGCAAACCCGACGAGCGAAGCGGATAGCTATTGAGGAGTCGCGTCTCGGCTTGCCGCTGCTGACGCCCCGCGACGTGATCCACGGCTTCGAAATGGTCTTCCCGATCCCCCTCGGCCAAGCGGCCAGCTGGGACCCCGATCTGATCAAAGCAGCCGCCTCCATCGCCGCCGACGAGGCGTCGGCGAAAGGGGTCAATTGGACTTTCGCGCCGATGATCGACGTCGGCCGCGACGCCCGCTGGGGCCGGGTCGCCGAGTCGGCCGGCGAGGACCCAGTGCTCGGATCGGCCGTCGCCGCAGCCATGATTGAAGGCTACCAGCAACCCGCCGAGGGGTCGGACGGCGCCACCGTTTACGAGGGGATCGCGGCCTGCGCGAAGCACTTTGCCGGCTACGGTCTGACCGAAGGGGGGCGTGATTACAACCGGGCCGAGGTCTCGATCAGCGAGCTGAACAACGTCATTTTGCCCCCCTTCCATACGGCAGTAGACGTGGGCTGCGCGACCTTTATGACCGGTTTCAGCACCGTCAACGGCGTTCCCGCGACCGGCCACTACCAACTGATAACCGAAACGCTGAAGGAAGGTTGGGGCTTCGATGGACTGGTCGTAAGCGATTGGGGCTCTGTCGTCGAAATGATCGATCACGGTTACGCCGCGGACCACCGCGAAGCGGCCCGGCTCGCGTTCACGGCCGGTCTTGATATGGAGATGGCGACGACAACCTATCGGGAGAATCTCGTCGATCTCATTGAGTCGGGAGCTGTCAGCACCGCGGCTCTCGACGACGCCGTGCTTAGGGTTCTGCGTGTCAAACTCCGCTTCGCGATGCCGCGTGATGAGCAACCGCGCCCGGCGGGGTCGCAGGCGAGCCCGCGCGAAACGGCCCGCCAACTCGCGAGAGAAAGCTGTGTCCTCCTCAAGAATGAGGCGCAGACGCTCCCGCTCACGCCGAGTGAACTCAAGCGAGTCGCTGTTATCGGCCCGCTCGCCGACGCCGCTCGCGATCAGCTCGGCTGCTGGATGCTGGACGGCAATCCCGACGAGGCGGTTACCGTGCTCAGCGCATTGAAGCAGGCGCTTGGCCCAGAAATAGAGGTCGCCTATTCGGCCGGGGCGGCATCGAGCATTGACGAGTCGGATGCTGGCATCGAGGCCGCTCGCGACGCCGCCGCGGAGGCCGATGTCGCGGTTGTCTGTGTCGGCGAGGGGTGGAATCTCAGCGGTGAGGCCCGCAGTCGCGCCAACCTCCGACTGCCCGGTTCACAACGTGAACTGGTCCGGGCCGTTGAGCAAACCGGGACACCGGTGGTCCTCGTCGTGCTTGCCGGCCGGCCCCTCACGATTGGCGACGAGACTGCCGTCGCGGACGCGGTGCTGTACGCGTGGCACCCCGGCACGATGGGTGGCCCCGCCATTGCGGACCTCCTACTGGGAGTCGAATCGCCCAGCGGCAAGCTACCGGTGACGTTCCCCAAGCAGGTCGGGCAGAGCCCGCTCTACTACAACCACCCCAGCACGGGGCGCCCGGCGTTGCCTGAAACCCGAGCCTTGCTCGGGTCGGGCCGCGATGATTTCCCCGAGCTGCAGAAGTACCGCTCGCATTACCTGGACGTCGACCCGTTCCCCCTTTACCCGTTCGGATTTGGGCTGTCCTACACGACCTTTTCCTACGGCGCCGTTGAACTGAGTACACCTTCCCTCCGGCCGGGACAGACGGTGGGAGTCCGCGTATCGCTAACGAACACCGGAAGCGTCGTGGCGGAAGAGGTCGCCCAGCTCTATGTCCAGGACGTCACCGCGAGCATCGTCCGCCCGGTACGAGAGCTGAAGGCGTTCCGCCGGGGCCGGCTGGAGCCGGGCGAGAGCGAGACACTCGAATTCGCCCTCTCGACAGACGATCTCGCCTACTACGACAACGACGGGACCCTCGTTCTGGAGCCGGGCGAGTTTCGCCTTGGTGTGGGGGGAAACTCTTCGGTCCCGCTCGATGCGACGCTCCAACTCACCGAATCGGCGTCGACCGCCGAAGCTCCGACGAGGCGGCCCTCGAGTCGCTAAGTCGACAACCGCGTTGCTGTACGGCCAATCGCGGGCTACGCTAGCGACGCCGATAACTCCCGCTCCCGTCCCGCCTTCCAGACGCGGGATCCTTCAGCCCCGCCCGCCGATGGCCGCGTCGATCGAAGACGTTGCGAAAAAGGCTAACGTCTCGATTAGTACCGTTTCGCGCGTTCTCAACCGTCGGAACATTGTCAACGCCGAGACCTGCAAAAGAGTTGAGGCCGCAATCGCGGAGCTTGGGTACCGTCCCAACGTCTTCGCGCGGGGTTTGATGCTCCGCAAGAGCAACGTCCTCGGCTTGGTTCTGCCCGACCTGCACGGCGAGTTCTATTCGGAAATCATCCGGGGGGCGAATCTCAAGACACGCGAGTTGGGCTTTCATTTGCTCGTTTCGTCCGTCAGCGCCGACGACGATGGGCAGGACGTGTTGTCGGTCGTTGGCGCCCAAGGCCTTGTCGATGGCATTGTCGTCATGGTCACCGAGATGAGTTCCTTGATCCGCCGGACCCTGGCGAATTCGTCGACGCCACTCGTGGTGCTTGACGGGGACATCCAGGGCGCGAAGCACGACACGGTCACGATCGATCACCACAACGGCGCCGAGGCCTTGGTCCGCTATTTGGTGTCGTCGAACCCACGCGGGCGTATCGTTTTTCTCGGCGGCCACGAGACCAACCTCGACACGATCGACCGGTTGAACGCCTACCGTAAGGTGCTCGCTGAGGTCGGAATTCGGCCCGATCCGGATGACATCGCCCACCTCGACTACAGCTACGAGACCGCCTTCGATTTCGCCTCCGAACGGGTCCGCGATTGGGCCGCCTCGGGCGTGACCGTCTTCGCCGCCAACGATGAAATGGCGGCCGGCGTGGTGGATGCGGCGATCGCCGCCACCCTCGCCGTTCCTGACGACCTCCGAGTCGTCGGGTTCGACGATACCCGGATCGCCCAGCTGACCCGCCCCCGGCTTACGACCGTCCACGTGCCGATGGCCGAAATGGGCTCCAAGGCGATCGAGCTGCTTTGCCAGCGTTTGGCCGAGCCAGATCGTCCCTCGACGCGGGTAACTCTGCCCACCCGCCTCGTGGTGCGCGAGTCTTGCGGCACGCTGTAGACGCGTTCGCGGCCTGCGTGAACGCTGCCCGGGCGCTGCGAGTTTGCCAAAACAGGGTCGAAAAACCACACTGAAAGCGCTTGCAAAGGTCTGCAAGACGTGATTTACTGCGTGTGAGCGGTCCTTGGTGCAGCGACCCGTCGTATGTCGGGGGCCGGAGCATCGCGGACACCCTACTTATCAGCATCTACTTTTCATCGCCCCGTTAGGCGTAAAGCCCACCGGGGCAAGTTACTGCACGGTGAGTCTCCGCGAAGCGGTTTCTCGCTCGACTTCCAATAGCACAGACGCACTTCCGTTGCGCAGCTTGTTGCGATTGGAGTCACTTATCCTCGAATTGACTTCTCTGCTGGTTGGCCACCTCTAAAGGAAAGCTTCTCATGTCGATCCCATGGCGAATTTTTGCGTGTTCTCTCCTAGGCTTGGCGGTCTTGGGATCTACCCAGGGAGCTTCGGCGATTGAGTTGCTGACTTCGGGTGGATTCGAAGTGCCGCCGGTCGCCGCAGGCCCCGAAGTTCCGTCCTGGACACTGCTTGAGTATGTGACGGCTAATCCATCGATGCTGGTCAACTCGGCGGCGCTGCTGGGCGGCGTCGCCGACAACCCGATCGATCCCCTCAATATCGATACTAACCATCGCGGCCTCTGGTTCCGGCCCTTCGTCGGCACCACCGAAGGGGCGACCCCCGTGGGACCCGTTGACGCGATTCTTTCGCAGACGGTGGCCGCAGCACCGGGCCAGACCTACACCTTCACCGGCGACGCCCTGTTCGAGGCGAACTACTTGGGTGGCATGGAGGAACCTGGCTTCCGGACCGAATTCGAGATGGCCTTCCTCGATTCAGGTGGTGCCGTGATTGGCTCACCGATGATCCGCGACTTGACGCTTGAGTTGATCAACGGCCTGGGCTACTCGGGCACCAACGGCAACCCCGAAGTGGCTCCCATCGTCGGGGTCGCGCCGGCCGGCGCCGCGTCGGTGCGAGTCCGGGCGCAAGGCCTCAGCATGACAAGAAACAACGTGAATACGGGACAGCAGTCGGCGTTCGTTGACAATTTCTCGCTGACGACATCGGACGCTCCGACGATGGAGCTACTGATGAACCCGAACCTCAATATCTTGCCGCCGGTTCCACCGACCGCCGAAGAGATCCTCTCAGAGTACTTTGACTTTGTTGAGAATCCCGACACCTCGACGGACATCATTCGCGGGGCGGGTTTCGCCAACAACCCTGACACAGGTGGCTCTAACGGCATCTGGATCAGCCCGTACTTGCCGCTTGCGGCGGGCGGCTCGGGGACCGTCAGTCAAACCGTCGCAGGCACGCCAGGCACGGCGTACACCTTCAGCGCTGGGGCTCGTTGGGAGCCCGCATTTGTCGGTGATGAGAGCCTGACCGACGAGAACAAGACCGTGATTGAGTTGGCGTTCCTAGATTCCGAAGGCGGGTTGATCGACTCGGTCGTTCTCGACCTTCGTGATGACGGAAAAACTGCCGCGGCCAATAGCTGGACTACGCACTCGGTCACGGGTACCGCTCCAACTGGCACGACGGATGTCCGGGTCTCGGGGATCATTAGCAACTTCGCTGCGGCCGAATCTGGTCAACAGTCGGCGTTCTGGGACGACTTCTCGCTGATGGTCGCGGCGACCGGTCTGCCGGGCGATTACAACGGCGACAACGTGGTGGACGCCGCTGACTACACCGTGTGGCGCGACGGGGGATCTCCCGATAGCAGCCCGGCTGGGTACACGCTGTGGGCGAACAACTACGGCGCCACATCGGCGCCAGGCTTAGCGACCACCATCCCCGAGCCTGCGGCGGGTCTGCTCGTTGTTCTGGCCCTGCTTGCCGCCTCAACGCGGCGGACGAACTGAGTGTGATTGAGTTACTTGTCACTCGGTGCCCACCCGGGCAGGAGCACTCCAAAGAGAAATGGCGATGACTATGGAAAATCAATCCGAAAACTTATCCAGACGTCTTGGCTTTACCCTGGTCGAGTTGTTGGTGGTAATCGCCATCATCGGTATTTTGGTCGCCCTACTCCTACCCGCCGTACAGGCCGCCCGAGAGGCGGCGCGGCGGACGCAGTGCAAGAACAATCTGAAGAACATCGGGCTGGCCGCCCAGAACTTCTACGACAGTTACAACCAGTTCCCGACGGGGGGCACCAGCGCGGGGGTCTTGATTGAAAACTTTTTGGCGGACACATTCTCACAACCAACCGCCAACTTGCGCCAAGGCCCACCGAACGGACCGCAGGAGCAAGGGCTTTGCGCGTTCTACCAGCTGCTCCCCTATCTCGAGGAAAACTCGTTATCGGGCATCGTGCAATCTTCACAGCTCTCGAAGTATCCGATCTCGTTGTACAACTGTCCTTCTAGACGCGGCGTGACCGTCGGCGTTTCTTCGGGAATCAGCCTGATTGACTACGCCGGCGTCTCGGCGGCGCCGGCACGATCCGAAATGGCCAGCGCGAGCGATATGGATGCGATGCTCGCCAGCCCGCTAAACCCCTCGCCGCTCAATCGATTGATGCAATCAACCCAGGGATGTGCTCCCTGTGGCGGAGGCGTGCCCTCGGCCCCTCAGGTGAACGGCTTGAAGGCGAGACCTCAAGAACAACACGTTCAGTTCCGTGGCGTCATCCAAAGGACCGACTACTTGCCGAACCCGCCGAGCGGAGAGCGCTCAGGATTCGGCATGAAAATGACGTTCGCCAAAATCACTGACGGATCGAGCAAGACGATGCTGATCGCCGAAAAGTGGGTGCCGCAAGAGTTGCGGGACGGTGTAGGCTACCAGCCTGAAGGCATGTCAGAAAGTATAAACGCGGGCGACGACCGCGGATGGGCGGACGGCTGGGACTGCAATAACATGCGGACGACTCTGTTTGCTCCCCGCTCTGATAACGACATTTCGTCGCCTCCTGGCAAGTCGGATCAAAGCAGTGTCTCTCGGGACGCTCAGCTAACCAACTTATTTGGTCCAACGAACGCTTGTGACAATGCCGGTGACTGGTTCCTGGGATCGGCGCACTCGGGGGGAATCAACGCCGTTTTTGCTGACGGGTCGGTCCAATTCTTATCGTTCGATATTGATGTCGAGAACTTCAATCGATTGGGCCATCGTCACGATGGCGAGACAATCAGTGGTTTGTAAGTATCGGATCTTTGCCTCATTCCAAGCGAAAATGCGTTTCTGCGGGGTGGTGAGAGAGGGAGCGGGTTTGGTCCGCTCCCTCTCTCATTTGGTAGCGCCTCCGAATCTTCAAATCGACATCTGTAGTTAAGTATGCGAAGCCTTCGCCGGGGCCTCCCCGCCGCCTTTGTACTGATTGCTTGCCTGGTGGGACCCACTCCAGCCCGCGCCGTGGACCTCTTCCTCGACGACCTCGAGCGGCGCACCTTCCAGTTCTTTTGGGAGACCACCCCGCAGGACAACGGCCTGACACCGGACCGTTGGCCGAGCCCCTCGCCGTCGAGCATCGCCGCCGTTGGCTTCGGTTTGACCGCCTACACCGTCGGCGTCGAACGCGGCTGGGTGAGTCGGGAAGACGCGGCCGAGCGGACCATGACGACGCTCCGCTTCTTCCGTGAATCGGCTCAGAGCCAGGACCCTAGCGACTCGACGGGGTGGCGTGGCTTCTACTACCACTTCCTTGACATGAAGTCCGGCAGAAGGTGGCGGACGTGTGAGCTGTCGAGCATCGACACGGCGCTATTGATGCTGGGCGTGCTCGCGGCCCGTGAGTACTACGACGGCGACGCCGCTCCGGAGCCCGCTATCCGTGAGCTGGCCGACGACCTCTATCGCCGTGTCGAATGGGATTGGATGCAGCCACGCCCGCCGCTGCTGGCGATGGGGTGGAAGCCCGAAGCGGGCGGTTTCGGCGGCGCCGATTACCGGGGCTACAACGAGGCGATGTTCCTCTACGCGCTGGCGCTGGGATCGCCGACGCACCCGATCAAGCCCGCCGCCTGGGACGCGTTCACATCGACCTACGAGTGGGCCGAGTTCTTAGGTTCCGAGCACGTCAATTTCTCCCCCCTCTTCGGCCACCAGTACACGGCGTGTTGGGTGGACTTGCGGGGCGTCAGCGACGATTACCTGCGGGCGCGAGGCCTCGACTACTTCGAGAACTCCCGTCGTGCGACGCTCGCTCAACGACGCTACGCGATCGCGAACCCAAACGGCTGGCGCGATTACGACGCAGATGTCTGGGGCCTCACGGCGTGCGACGGTCCCGCCAATGTCGAGCAGGTTTATCGAGGCGACAAGCGTCGGTTTCACACCTACCTGGCGCGAGGCGCCAGCGCGGACGGGGTCATTGACGACGGCACCATCGCTCCGACCGCAGCCGGTGGTTCGCTTCCCTTCGCTCCGGACGAGTGCCTCGCCGCGATGCGGACCATGCGGGAGCGTTACGGCGACCGGCTCTACGGCAAGTATGGGTTTCGTGACGCGTTCAACCCGAGTTTTCGCTATGCCAACGTCGCGCTACAGCGTGGCGTTGTAGATCCCGAGAAGGGCTGGTTCGACACGGATTATCTGGGCATCGACCAGGGGCCCCTTCTCTTGATGGCGGAGAACTGCCGTACCGGCTTTGTTTGGGACCTCATGAAGCGGAGCCCCTACCTGCGGGTAGGCCTTGAACGGGCCGGATTCCGCGGTGGCTGGCTCGACGGCGAGCCGCCAAGAGGGGCCGCCACGACAGGCCGAGCTGCCAAGGTAGAACGCGGGGCAAACTAGAGCGGGTGGCCTCGCCGCATCGACTGAAGCAATACGGCGACGACAAGGCCCACGATGCCGACCGGCTCGGGAACCCCGGCGACGTTCGGCGCTAGCGTAGCGCCAAAGTTGTCGCGCCACCGTGCGTAGTCGTCGAGACTGACCAGGCCTGGCGTGACGTCGCCCGGCAGCGTGGCGAACTGATCCAACTGATCACGCCAAACCGTGTAGTCGGCCGCATCGACGATGCCATCCGCGTTGTAGTCGCCTTCCAGCGTCGCGGTGAGCGACTGGTATCGGACGACGCCCCGTCTCGGTGTCGACTCGCCCACCACGAGATACTCGAAGATCAAGTCTTGCTGGGCCGTCGGATCGAAGGGAGCGCCCAAATCAAACCCGTCGTCTCCGACGAGAGACAGTTCGCCGTTGGGTAGCAACTCGGCGAGCGAGTTGGGGGAAGGATTCGCTTCCTCCCAATCACCGCCGGCGGCGTTGGCGAGACTCACCCATTGGCTGGGGCGCAGACCCGCCGAGTCGGAGACAATCCGGTATCCGTCGATCGCGACCGAGAAGGCCGACGTATTCTCTAGCCGCGCGGCTCCGGTCGCTGCGTTGACGAAGAGGGTGAGATTGTTCGACGACTCACCGACGTACTTGACCGTGGCGGTGACGGGTTCGCCCTCTCCGGCCGAGTAGGTGAACGTCAGGTCCTCCGGTCCGTCGACCCCGAAGGCAACTCCGTTCGCGTAGGGAGAGCCGATGCCGACCGACGCGCCGGCGGGGAACGACAGGGCGGTCGGCCCCTGCTCACTCAATTGTGTCGGGCCCGCGGTCTCCGTTTGCCAACCGGTGACGCCCTGGTCCGACAGCCCGATCCACCCCGCAGGGTCGAGCTGGCCTGACGGGGACGACACCAAGAAGGAATCCGCTTCGACCGCTGCGTCGGAAGCGTTGACGATCGTCACCCTCCCCGAAGAGCGATCCACGCTGAGGGAGAGCTTGGGTGCGTTCAGGCCAGCGAAATAGGCCCGGGCGTCCCACTCGAGGACGGAAAGCGTCGAGTTCGCTTGCCCGAGTCCGACCGGTTGGTAGAGCAGGTGCAGTTTGTTTTCGCGTTTCCAAAGATCGACATCGTAGTTCGGCTCGTACGTCCCGAGGCCCTCGGTCGAAAGGTCGACGAAGTCCCAGTTCACGCGGTCCTCGCTGTGGGCGATTGTGATGACGTCGCCACGCTCGTCGTACCGCATGGCGACAATCACGCGGTCTTCGTCATCGACGACCACGATCGGCCGGGCTAGGTCGCGAACGGTCGAGGCCCCTTGCTTCGGCTCCGGCGCCCGGTTGGTGATCTGGGAGGTCTGCCAATCGGTCCCGTCGTTGTAAACAAGCATGTACTGGCGTGTGTGGTTTCCCTGCTGCGCACCGGGCGCCCACCAGGTGGCCATCACCGGAAGATCGTTGGCGTCGGTCGTCATCGACGCCTGGTTGATCAGCGAGCTCTGCTCGGGGATCGCAACGGCAATTTCTGAATGAATCTCTCCGAAGGGGAGCGGGTAAAAAGACCCATCGCTCCGCTGCCAAGTGGCGCCGTTGTCGGTGCTCTTGGCGTAGTAGAGATTCTTGTTGGTTTGAAAGTCGGGGGTGTCGCGCACCGTCCACGAGAAGTGGATGGCGCCCTGCGAGTCGAACGCGAGCGTGTTCGGGTAGTTGTTCACGCTAGGCAGCCCGTCTCCGGCGATGCTGCCATCGAAAAGCGGTCGGTGCAGGGCGCTCCACGAAGCCGTGGCGTTGTCGTAGCGGTTGACCTGCGTGTCACCGTTCCCCGAGCCGCCGGTCCGGTACATGAAAAGCAAGTCTCCGCCCGGTAGGTCGTAGAACTGAGGGTAGGTGACGAGCCCCTCGTCTAGCGGGGCGACCATGTCAATCTCCGCGCCAAAGGCGATCGGCGCGGCGCCAGTCACCGGCTGCGTCGATTTGATGTAGCGCAGATCGTCGTTGTGCATGCCCCATGACAGGTGCATGTAGCCGTCGCCGTCGACGCCGAAGGCGATGACGTTGTGGTCATCGGTGAGGCCCGAGTTGTTGTCCGTATAGATGGTGCTGAACTCGTCCCACTGCGCGGAGCCGTGCGTCCGACGGGCGACCGTCACCAAGCCGTTGTCGTCGTAGTAAGCGGCGAACTGCTGATCGCCGATCGTCTTCAACGAGTTCTGACGGAACGCGACATGGTTCATGCTGTTCGCAGCGAACGCGCCACCGATTGGTACGATCGAGACATCAACGGCGGCGGAAGGGATCGCTATGAGGCCCAACACGAAGACGAGGCCGAGACGTTTGCAACTATCAACAAGAAGTGGGCGGCGTTCCAAGGTGATGCTTCGATTCATTGCTTTTCGATAAACGGCCCTTTGCCGTCCCAGGTTAGGTCGATGACGAGGTCGTCCGTCGCGCCGTCAATGGTGATCTCGATCCCTGAGGTGTTTTCGTTCGCGTACTTCTTGGGAGCGTGCCAACGGGTGGTCCGCTCGTTGATGCCCTCGGTGGCGGTAATCGACACCTTGTGAACGCCGGGGATGGCGCCGTCGTTCTTCTCGAAGCAAGACAACGTGAATCGGCCCTCAGAGTCGAGGCGCCCGCTCGCCGCTCGCGTCTCTGGCTGGACAAACTTGACCATCCCGAAAGGGACGGGCTGGCCATCGATGAGCACTTGGCCAGCGACCGGCGCCCGCGTTGGGCGACCGTCTCCGCAGCCGCAGGCCAGTAGCAGTAGCAGCGCCGGTGCGTAGAGTGTCCGTTGCATTCTTGCTCTTCTCGGTACAGTTCGCTGTCTCGCCGCGAGAACGCCCCGCGGAGGTCGGCCTACTCGACGATGACCTCGCCCTGACTGCGCGTCGAGATCGCCTGATACAGCTCATCCGACATGGCGTCGGTGAGGAATGACACGTGCCCATCCCCAAACTGGAAGTTCCCTCCACCGGGATGCGGACTTGAGAACGTACAATTGGTGAAACCGCCGGGGCCACCCGCTTCGGCGGCGTTTTGGACAACCGCCCCGACATCGACCGGGTAGTTCAACGGCAAATAGGTTGATCGCATGAGATTGCAGCGGTTGCCGTTGGAGTAAATGCTCGAGCTGTTCGGGTCGTGGCCATTCTTCGTCTCGCCGGTGAAGAACGTCTTGCTAAGGCCGTCGGTGATCTCAGGGATGCGGAAGCGGCGGCCGTAGACGAACATGCCGGTGTTGTCGAACTTCACGTCGTTGCCGGGAAAGGGCGTCGTCGGACCGATCGGCCCCATCGAGAGCCCGTAGCTCCCCGCCCTCACGGGGATGTCGGCGCGGCCGCTGGTCGGCACGTGATGCTTGTAGAGCGCGTACGGCTCAGAGTTGTCACTCGGGCAATTGAAAAGCTCCACACTCTGTGCGAGCGCCCGCTCGACATCGGGATTGCGGTACCAATTGTTGGAGGGGTCGACGTACCAAATGGCGACGTCATCGATGTGCCAGAGGTCGAACAGCTGCTGTTCTTCCAAGTAGGGAAGCGTCGGCAGGAAGGCGCTGGCCCCACTCTTGCCCATGTCGCCGCCTCCGAGGCCCTTACCAAGATTCTGGCATTCCTTAGCGACGAGGTTGTTGTCGCAACCCTGACGGCCCGCTGGGAACGAACCCGCGGTGTCCTCATAGCCGAGGAACGCCAGTCCAAACTGCTTCATCTGGTTCACGCACTGCATGCGGCGGGCCGACTCGCGGGCCGCTTGGACCGCTGGCAGCAGCAAGGCGACCAGCACCCCGATGATCGCAATGACCACCAGAAGCTCGACGAGCGTAAAGGCCGAGGGCTTGCGTGACATGCTATTGCTATTCCGTCGCTAGAGATTAGAAGAAACGCCCCGCCGGCAGAGAAGCACCACCGGCGGGGCGCCAAAGCTTTTCTGTCGTCAGTCCTTACGCCGAACGGCCGCCACGGCCGCCAATGCGAGGGCTGCCAGACCCGCAGCAGCCGGTTCGGGAACGGCGGTGACTCCGGTGAGGACAAGGTTGCTGACCGAGGCGCCGGGGCCCGCCGCGTCGTTTCGGTCGCGGCTCAGTCCAATGCCGGCGATGCCGGTGTTTGCCGTCGCGGCAAGGTTGAAGACGCCTTGCGACGCGCCGTTGAAGAAGTATTCCGCCGTCCAAGTGGGATCGGCCGTATTCAGCACAATCCCGATATCAACAGGCGAGTTCGGGTCGGCGATATCGCCACCGAAGGCGCCGTTCGCGGTCCCGGGGCCATTGAATGCTTCCTGATCGTTGCCGCCGCTGGCGCGAGTGAGGATCCAAGCGTGGGCCCCGTTGTTCGAGTGACGGACGCTAAAGTCCGTGACGGTCCAGTCGCCACCCGACGGGAGCGCCGGCATGAAGCCGAGAGCGACCCACGAGCCCTGCGAGTTGGCGACGGTCGCCGAGAGGGAGTAGATGTTGCCGGGAGCGGGAACGAAGGGGAGGAAAGCGGCTTCTCCGTTCGCTCCACCAGCAACGACACGGTTGATCGTGCCGTCGTCGAGGAAAGCCGGGCCGGACTGCCACGCGACACCCGCGGTGTCGTCCGTCGTGCCATTGAGCGCGCCGCCGGCGCCCGCGAACGACTCGGATAGCAGCGTCGCGGCCGGAGCGGAAGAAGCGGCGGCGGCAAGCGTCGCCACGAGGCTTGCCAATCGAAGGTGTCTCATCAGAACTACTCCAGAAGTGAAAAGAAAGAATCGCAGAACCGTTTAAAAGATCCTCAGCCCCTCTACGCCCTTGAGCGACGACGTCCACTTGCCAGCAGCAGACCCGCGAGGATTCCCGCCAGCGCGCCCGGCTCAGGAACGGCGACCGACAAGGCCGCGGTCGCGCCGTAGTTGCTAGCCCACACCGTGTAGTCCACCGCCGCCACGCCGCCTGGGGAGGTGTCGCCGGGTAGCGTCGTGGCCGTGCCGAGCGCGTCGCGCCAGACGGTGTAGTCGGCAGCGTTGACCGTGCCGTCATCGTTGTAGTCACCTGGAAGGAGCACCTGCGCCGGGGCCGCTTCGTAGACGACGACACCGGTACGGGCGGCCGCCTCGCCTGCCAAGAGGTACTGGAACACCAGGTCCTCGGCTCCACCGTTGACAAGCCCCCCCAGATCGAACGACCGGTGCACACCGAGCTCGGTTATCCCGCTGTCCATGAGTTCCGAAACGCGTGCGGCGGACGGGTTCGCCTCGACCCAAGCTCCCCCTTCGACGCCCGCATCATCGAGGCTTGTCCACGCCGCTGTGTCGAGTGCGCTGGACTCGGAGGTGATGGTGTAGGCCTCAATCGCCACGTTGAAGGGCGACGCATTCCGCAGGGTCGCTTGTCCCGTGGAGGGATCGACATAGAGGACCAGATCGTTGATCACCCCCGCCCCGGTGTAGCTGACCGTGGCGGTTATGTTTCCACTCCCGGGCGCCGTGTATTGGAAGGTCAAGTCTTCCGACGGCGCGCCAAACTCGGTCGGAGCGGCCGGGTTGTAGACGCCGCCGAGGTTGAACGAGACCCCGCCGCCAATGGTCGTTGCGTTCGAGCCGTTGATGATCTCGTTCAGCGCGGAGGCGGAGGGATTGGCCTCGGTCCAACCCGAACCGATCTGGCTCGCGAGCGGATTCCAACCACCCTGCGACAGAGAGCCGTTGGGCGACCGGACCGAGTAGCCGTCGAGAACCACGCCGGTGCTGCCCGGGTTGGTGATCGAAACGACGCCTGTCGCCCGATCCACTTGCAAGACGAGTTGCTGCTCGAGGAACAACTGCACAAGGGTGTCGCCGCCACTGGGAACCGAGCGAACATTCAAAGCCTGGCCCGCTCCAAACGTGGCGCCGGCGACGTTGATCGCGCTAAAAGCGCCGCTCACCGTCGACGCCGAAAACAGGTTCCACGTGTCGCTGATGGACGGCATGTAACCATTGAACTCAACACTGAGCGCGCCGCCGAGCGTCGCCGTCGCGCCTACATCGATGGTTGAATGACTTGGGCCGGTGATGTCGGCGATCAGGTTATGCGTACCGGTCAACGACAGCGAGTTAGTGGTCGCGAATTGCACATCCGGTCCGGTTACCCGCGTGGTGCGGGCGAGCGACGCACTGCCGGCGTTCACGGTGGCTGTCCCGGACAGATTGATTAGACTTCCGGCCTCACCCGCCGAAGACAGGCTCAGTGCGGTGAGCGAACCGCCCGTGACTTCGAGTGTTCCGGTTCCCCCTTGGCCGACTCGGAGACTGCCATCCGCCGGGAAATTCACATCCTCTGCGAAGACGATCGACCCACCCGTCACTCGCAAAGTCCCGGACTCGCCCGCGTTCTGGCCGAGGACAAGACCGCCCGCGGTCGGGGAAACCCCCGCGACGGTTGCGACGCCGCCGCCGTTGATGACGGCGGAATCTTCATTGATAACGTCCGGAACCGACGCGGGATTCCAGTTGGAAGCGGTGTTCCAGTCGCCGGCGCCGGAGCCGTCGCCTCCGAGATTCCATATCGAAAGCAAGGAGCCGGCCGGCTGCGCGATCGCGGCGGGCCCTGCGGCCAGCAGCGACGCCAGAGCGGCGGCGGGTAGTAGGTACTTCATGGCGATTCGCCCTTTGGTTTTGCTGAGTGTGCTGAGTCGGGTTATCCGCGGGTGCGTCACACGTTGCGTCGAGCGTTCACGCACGCCGACGCGATCCTCCAACGGACCCAAGGCCAACCAGAACCATCAGCAAAACCGAAGCGGGCTCAGGAACGGAGAACGTGAACTGGCTCGCCAGGGCGGGGCCGGCGGCGTCCTTCCATTGCCGGTAGTCAGCGAAGTCAACGGTTCCGTCACCGGTAAGGTCGCCCTGCGTACGGAGGGCGCCGGCGAGGAACAGGTTGTCGCGGATAAAGCCGAAATCGACGCCGTCGACATCCCCGTCGCCATCGACGTCACCGAACAGCGTCAGCGGGCCTGTCAGCAAGAAGTTATCGAAGGTCGGCACGCCTGTGGTCGCATTGTCGAAAGAAAGCCCGACGAAGTTGATGTCAGTCACCGGGATGTTCACAACCTCGTTGCGGAGCGACGCCCCATTGATGCGCCAGTCGGCGGTGAAGCTCGAGCCGTCACCGGTGGTGTCGATCTGAATCTCCAGCTCGTTGTTCGCATTAAAATCGAGGCCTGTCGTATCGAGCGCGAGTCCCCCTAAGGTGCGCAGACCGGCAAACGACTCGACGGCGTTCGCGGCGCCATTGTTGCGGTACAGCATCCAAGCGATGCCCTCGGTCTCGTTCGACATCCGGTCGTTCAGGTCGCTGGCCCCGGGTGCGCCGATCGCGTCCCGAGTGAAGCCCAGCGCGATCCACCGATCGGTCGTGTTCGTCACGTTCATCGAGAGCGTGTAGACCGAGTTGACGAGCGGCTGAAACGGCAGGTAGGCGCCCCCTTCGTCGGCTCCATTGATCGTGCCATCGGCGTTGAACGCGGAACTGGCACCCCAGGCGACCGAGCCATTCTGCAGCCCTCCCGATTCAACGAGGACGCCGTTCAGCGGGCCGGTGCCGGAGAATGAGTCGGCGTACAGCGTCTCCTGGGCGGCAGCCCCGGAGCCAAGCGAGAAAACACCGACGACGGTGGCGGCCGCGACTCGACTGAGGATTACGCGAAACAGACGAGAATTTTTCATAGTGGGACGTTCCTTGGCGTGACGTTCGGCGGATTTCGCCTGACAGATTTGAAGTGAGATTGGAGGAGTGTCGCTTCGCCGGCAGCTAACGTTCGCGAATCGACGGAGCGTGTCGGACCCGCACGCAACCTTAAGCCGGGGCACGTGAAGTTATTTGATGAGTCCTATGGGGAGGCCTGACGACAAATTGTCGCCCTTTCCTCTCCGCTTTGTACTTTCAACAAGGGTGAAGTGAGCGGGAGCGATCCGAAGTCCTAACTAGACGGTGAAGCGAAGTCGGGAGAATCCGCTAGCGGCTGGCCCGCCCCATAAGGGTTTGAGCTTGGCCGGCCATAGGCGCACCACTCGACCCGCAAGGCCAGCGGGTTGTCGTTGCTTTCGTAGTGATCGACGCCGTTTCTGACGTCGAACTCAACGAGGTTGTCGCCTTGCTTGAGGCCTTCAGCGATGTTGATCACGTGGAATCGATTGAACACCTGACCCTTTTCGTTGAGGAACCAGCTATCAAACGGGACGGCTTGCCCATTGATGCGTACCGCCTTGACGCCGTTGTCGGCAATCACCTGCGCGCACAAGACAATCGAACGGAGGTCGTAACCGGTCAGGTCAAAGCGGGTTTGGAAGGTGAACTCTGAATTCGCGGGCACGCCGGGACGGACTGGGTTGGATAGCGAGATCCATTGGGAGTGCTCGGGATCATTCCCCAGGTAACGATCGTCGGCGTTACACGTGACCGCGTACTGCGGGCGGAAATCGCTGGGCGATTGACCGGGCCCAGCAACGACGCGCCAATGCGGGTCTTCATCTCCGAGATCAAGGCCCTTGCCGGTGTTCGCGAGGGGGATCGGCTTGTACGGGGGCAAGTCACTCAGTTCGACATTGAACCGATCCCGGTCAGCCACCAATTTTGTCGAGACACGCGAGTCGCTCTGGATACGCAACGCCTCACCGCCGGAGAGCAGCAGGCTTCTTGGCGAATCAGGATTACTTACTGTCGGAAGAACCCGCACCCGGCCGTCGAGTACGTGGGCTTCAGCGACGCCAAGATTGTTGGTTGAAACCGCGAACTTGGTTCCTAGATCCACGACCCGCAGGGCGGCGGTATCGACGGTAAAACCGTGGGCCCAATCCGCAACCTGGGCGGTTAGATCGCCTTCCTCCAAGCATACGAGCATGGCGTCTTCGAGCGAGACGAAGCAAGGCGCTCGGAGCTGCACCTCCGCCCCGCTGGCCATACTGATCCGGGCCGAACCTCTTGCGAGATAGACCGACTCCCCCTCGACAAACCGATGCCCGACCGCCAACTGCTCGCCAAACCATTCGGCATTGTCCAACGCCTCGAGCCTCGCAATCGGCTGAGGCTGCCGCTCGGCTGCGATCGCGGTGCGGTGTTGGGCAAACCAGAGGCCGAACCCTGTTAGTAGTGTCGCGGCGATCAGGTAGGAGGCCGTTCGGCGAAATCGACGGCCTTGATCGCGTTCCTCCCGTCGGCGTAGTTCGTCGGCAGAGGATGCAGGCAGACCATCCTGCGACAACGCCGTCTCATGGGCGGTCGTCGTGTGAGGAGTTGCTAAGCCGGCGATAGCGGCGTCGACCCGTTTCATCGCGGCCGCCGAGCGGATCTCGAAGTGCAACGCCGTCTCGAATTGGCAGCGTTGGGCATAAATCGCTAGGGCTTCGTCGCTGTCAAGCAGCAACTGCTCCAGTTCCTTCCGTCCCGCCTCGCTCATCGCATCGGCGAGAGCGGAGTCGATCAATTCGTTGACGCGTGCGTTGTTGGCGTGATTGCTCATACCGTGGCCTCCGCGCCGGTGCTACGCTGGATGCAGGCGAGCAGGGCCCGGCGAATACGGTTGAGTGCGGTATAAACAGCGCCCGCCGAGCGGCCTTCCCCGCGGGCGATTTCCTTTATCGACGCGCTCGTCCCGTAGCACTTTTCCAGAAGGCTGCGATCGTCCGGCTTGATCTTTTGCAGGCACCCTCGCAACGCCACGTTCCGACGGGCAACCTGTTCGGCCGGGGTGGTCACGTGATGGTCAACGATCCTTTGCATGACTTCGTCGCTGAAGCAAACCTTGCTCCGACGCTTACCCCGCAGGAAATTCTTGATCGTGAAGTCGGCTACCCGCATCGCCCAAGCGCCGAAATCGGTCCCCGGCTCGAACTGGTCGAACTTGGTCCATAGCACCATCGCCACTTGTTGATTGAGGTCTTCGGCATCCGCCATGTTCAGGACGTGGGCGTACAGGAATCCGAAGAGCCGGCTTTGGCTCTCGTTCAGTAGCTCGACGAATCGGGTGCGACGTTCGGCGTCACCGATCTCGTTGTTGTCTGTGCCCATGCAAACAAGTCGGCTGAGTCAGCTTTCCCAGACTAACGGGAACGCTTGCTAATTCGCTGAATCGCTAGGTGAAGAACGGCTTCGTCAACGGTAGAGGAGGCTTCAGTAAGGGAAATGTCCGGCGGACGGCCCACCTCAGCCCGAAAGCGAGAAAAAGCCTGACCAGTTGGCCATCGCCTCGCTAACTCCCTCTTAGACAAGCGGTTACGCACGCACGATCTCAGCGTGAGGGATCGCTGAGCAGCTTAACGGGCCCGAGCAGACCCGACGGGAGCAGGGGCGAATCCGGGCCGAACTTCGTGATGTTGGTTCGGGTGATCCGCTCCGACTCGGGCAACGCCGAGTCGCCAATCAGACGGTTGGGCCAGAGGTTAACGACCTCAATTTCGAGACGGTTCCGCGTCTGGAGATGGCCGGTTGTCTCCACCCGGTACGGGGGCGTCCAGGCGACGCCGCACTCGTGGCCATTCAGCCGCACCGACGCTAGATTCTTGACCGATCCCAGGTCGAGCCACGAGCGTCGTCCGTTCAAATCAGCCAAGTCGGCGGCCGACAGTTCCCAATCCGCCTCGTAGAGAGCCGACCCGCTGTAAAATCGAACCGTTGAGTCGTCAGATAGGGTCCAGTCGCGGAGCTCGGCCATCACGACCGCCTCATTCGGGCCGCCATGGGCCGGGTCGAAATGAACGCTCCAAGCAACCTCCACCGGCGCAACCGCCTCGGGGGCAGGTAAGTTGGGTCCCTCATCGCCGCTGGACTTCTCCGTCGGCGGGCCACGGAAGACAACAAAAACCGCCTGCTCAGGAGACAGCGATAGCGGAACACGGGTAGCCAACTTGTCAATCTTGAAGGTCCGAGCCGAGGTGGTCTGACCGGTGAGAGGGTCCCAAATCTCAGGGACACGCCCCGCCACGCGGAACCGGCACTCAGCCGTGACCGGCTCCACGGCTCGATTGACGACGAAGTAGATGTCGGAATCATCCGTACGGCGGTGGAAGTAGTCGAGAATGGGGCCTGCTTTGGCTCCGCTCGGCGGCGAGTCGTCAAAATCGGTGGCGACGCCGGCCTCCAGGAGCGCGTCGCGTGGCGCGATGGTTCGAATCGGGCCATCAGCGGTCCAGAGCTTGCTGACGAGGCGGTCGAACTCTTGCTGGTCGGCCTCGGAAAGCAGCCCCATCGGACCGGACGGACGCGGCCCAACGATGGTGGCGCCCGCCTCAACGAGTTCATTGAGGCGTCGCAGCACCGCGAGACCGTAGGCAGGGCCCCCCGGGAGCGAGAGGACTTCGTAGCGTGTTCCTTCGGGAAGCAGCAATCGCCCGTCTTCCACGGTAACGCGGGCGAGCAACGCTTCGGCGTTGATGACGTCGTAGTCGTAGCCGGTGAGGTCGCCGGCCGGGTTGTCGTTCTTAAGACGGACGAAGCCCGGCACATTCTCGCCGTAAAAGTGCAGCACGTCGGCCACCGGCACCCCCTGCTGAAGCAGGAACTGCGAACGATTCATGTACGCAAAAAACGCGTCGGCTTGGTCCCACCACGTCGTGTTGGGATTGATGTGCGTGCCCGCGAAGTAGGCTTGGCCAGGCAGTCCCATCTCCTTCGGCGATGCCGCGAACGTGTGAAGCATCACCAAGTTGAGCCCCTCGCAAGCGGCGCGATCGAACACCGGCTTGAGCATGGAAGGGTCCTTCTCCCATTGCGGCCCAATCGAGGTGAACGCCTCGGCAAGCACGAGGCGACGGCCGTACGTGTGGGCCGCCGAAGCGGACTGCTTGACGAAGAGTCGCTCGTAGTCGTTCACCCGGTGGGTTTGCGACCGGGCCCAAAACTCGCCCATCGGGATGTCGTTGCGGCCCAGGCATTGCAAAGCGTCGATCGGGGCGGCGTGCGGACCGCCCGACTCGGGATGGATCCCGAGACCTTCCGCATGCGCAAATTCACGGAAGGCGGCGTATTTCCCGTCGGCTATCAGGTCGGCGAGCGTGCGGCGGAAGTCGTTGAGGAACCGATTGGATTGCTCCCGGCCACCAACGACATAGCCCGCGAGAGCCGGAAGATAGGGTCGCATGTCGTAGCCGCGCCGTTCATGAAACGCCGTAAGCATCTTTGGCGTCCAGTTGATGGGGCCGAGTTCCCAACTGTCGGTGTGCAGGTACTTGAGCGAGCGTCCGACGCTCGGCCCCGCCGCTTCTAGCAGCGGGCCAACGACCGCGTTCCAATATGGCGCGAAGGCGTCGCGGTCGAGATAGTCGATCGCCCAGCCATCCCAACCGTCACTGTGCGTTGACACCTTGGATCCCGAGAGCGTGTAGCCGATCCGAAGAAGGGTCCACACCCCGTCGGGCGCCTTCCAATCGAGCGATCCATCCGGCCGCAATCGGTCGGTCAGGTCGATCGCTTCGCCAACCGCGAGCGTCCGTTCCGACGCGTCTGCCTCGCCTACCGCGAGCAGATGATCGGCTTTTGTCGCGGTGAAGGCGCCGGGATAGTCGTGATAGGCCTTCTGGCGGAAATTGTCGATCATCGCGAGCCCCGACGACGTGCGGTGCAACGCGACGTCTCCGTCGAAGAACTGGACCTCACTGACCTGCACGTTGCGTGGGGCGGCGGGGCTACGGGGGTCAAAGGCGTCCACAAGAACGAGCCGGTAACGGTTCGCAGCCGTCGGTTCGAGGAGGACTTCCACCTTCTCGTCGGGATCTCTAGCCGACCAGCGGCCGACGACGCGCCAACGGTTGGGGTGATCGCTGGCCTGCACCCACCCCCGTTTCGGACCGTAGCCCGGTCGTGGCTGGATCGTGATCCGCGACAGCTTAACCGGCGTCGCAAATTCAAACTCCATACGGTGTGGCTGCGACAGGCTAGGTCCCTCGCCCCGATCGTAGGTGCCAGAGACCCAGTAGGTTGCGGGGTCGCCGTCGAGGACTGCATCGGGCGGAAACTCCGGCTGAGCCGAATCGACTGAGACTCTAATCGCCTGCTCGTCGGGACGGCTTGTGGACACCGGAATCGCTAGGAGGGCGATGTCTTCGTAGAACCCTCCCAGTGCGGCAGGGGCCTCCATTTTGAGGGTCTCTCTCCGCCCCCCTCGCACGGTCGCGGTGGTCCACGTGAGCTTTTTGGACGCCTGCTCGGGCGTCACGGTAGGCCCGCCCAGGTTCCAGCCGCTCTGGATATTGAAGCCGATTTCCAGCCCGAGACGGTCCGCCTCCTGCAAGGCGTGGACGAACAGTTCACGCCAGGCCGTCGACCCGAAGTCGGGCCCGTGAGGAACAGGCCGGTTGCCCCGTTGCTCGGCGCCACCCGCATCAATGATGTTGGCGCCGCCAAGCCCCTGCCGCTTCATTTCTTCCAGGTCGCGGGTGATGCTCGACTTGGTGACGTTGCCGTTGAGCCACCACCACCAACAACGGGTACGGGCCATCACCGGTGGCTCGCGCCACCCGGCGTCGAGGTCCATCGACGCCTCGGACGAAATCGCCAACTCGGGGCGGATCAGCTGAAAGTCAAACCCTTCGGCGCCGGCGAATCGCGGCGACGCGCTGCCGAGAAATCCAGCTGCGAGCAGGACGAGACGAAGGCGAAGAAGACGAGACATCGAAACGATGAGTTGGAACAAGAAGCAGGCCAGGATCGATCGGCCCAAGAACAATCAGCGGAGCGGGTCCGGCCACGAACCTCCTGGAAAAGCAGGGAGGATCGAGCCCGCTGATCGCCCAGCATGCGGGACTATGGCCATTCGAGGAGGTTCCTCTGCCAAGTCAATGTACCGCCGGCCGGCGATCTTAGGAGAAATCGCCGAAAATCCCCCCAGAACGCCCCCGTCCGTCGACGCCACGGCTCCGACTTATCCAATCCGCTGCCGTCCTGCGTCAGGGGTTCTAATGCACGGCCACGGCTGGCTTATTGGCCGACCGTGACGATCACGCGTCGATAGCGGGTCAACGGCGGAGCGCCGTCATCCGTAACGGCGAGGATGACGTGCATGTCGCCCGTGCCGGGAGGCATGACGCGTCCATCGGGCACGGTGAACGACGCCTCCGGCTTATCGTGATTCTTGATCTCGAGCGGTTGCCCGGTTCCTCCGCTAGAGGTCGTGAAGTCCCCGACTTCGCCGTAATAGAACCACTCGTAGGCGAGGTCGTCGCCGTCCGGGTCGCTCGTGCCGACGGCGCTAAGCGTGATCGTGTCGCCTTGCTTAGCCGCGATTCGGTCGGCGTGGGCGAGTCGGGCGACCGGCGGATGATTCGCCTCGTCGTACGACTTAGTCGACCAGTCGATCCGGGCCGCAAAGTCGTTTTGATAGGCCGACCGCCACCGCCAAATAGTCGCATGGTTGCTGGTGTGCCAGTTTCCGTCGACGCCGAGCACCTCGTCAACCGCGTCCGTCCAAAGCGGCCGAGTCTCAGGCTCTTGGAACCATTTCTGCGTCCGCGGCGTGTAGAGCTCGTACCGCCCTCCCCAGCCACCCCAGTTGGGATGCTCGGGACGGTTGAGGCCATTTTGGACGAGGCCGAGGAAGCTCGGCGTGTCGCCTTCCATCAAGAACTCGGTATGCGGGTGCTGGGCGCCGAGGGGCCCCTTGTTCTTGCGGATATTTCGGTCAAGCCAATCGTTGTTAACAAGGCTGAAGTCGGCGCCGCTGAATCTCCCGTGGAACTTGTCGCCGCTGATGCCGCTCCAGGTCGCGTAGTGGTAGGCGCCCCCGGCGTGCTTCCCGGGGCTGGCGATATAGAACAGGTCCGGGAAGGTCTTACGGATCCATGGTCCGCTGTCGTCCTGATCAGAGATCGTGTAGACGCGAAGTTTCGAGACGAAATTGGCCAACGCTTCGGGAGACCGGGTTGCCTGCACTTTCCAGAGCGCCTGAGCGAGGACATTGGGACCGCCCCACACCGGAACCCAGAGGGGCCGCGGGTCGTCGCGATCGACCGCTTTGATAAGCAACCGCGAACCGGTCGAGTCGTTTCCTTCCCCCACGGCGTTCATCCCGTAGTCGGGGCTTCCTTCGCAAACGACCGAGAGGAGTCGTTCCTCGGTCGGGAACCCGGGCTCGTGCCGCAAGAGATTCTTCTGCACCTGTCCGTAGGCCTCGACAATCTCTCTTATCCGCCAGGCGGCCGTCTTTGATTGCTGATGGATCGAGGTCGTCGCAACAAGGCCCTCGATGTCGAACTGATTGGCGTAGGTGAGAAAACGTACAAGCGACTGCGCGTCGTCGGGCTCGTTCTCAATATCGGTGAGAACGAAGACGCGGCGTTTCGTTTCGTTGGCTTCAGCACTCGCTGCTAGTGCCAGGAACGCGACGGCGAGTAGGCGAGCCGTTGATGACAATTTCATCGGTGTCAGAACCTAGCGAGGAGAGTTGGAGAGTGCGGGCAACGATTGACAACGCTTGCGTGCGTTGTGACGTCGAGAAGCGTTATCAAGGGAGGGATGGCCGACTGGACGTTGCCTTACCGTCCTTGAGACTTTGACAGCGATCCATCCTCGCGGCGAAATCACGGAGGAAATCTCTACGCCAACGACTGACGGTCCTGGCGCCAGGATGCACGCCCTCCGCTAGCTCAGGGTTGGGGTCGTCGATCCACCAGTGGGGATGGGTACGGGAGGGTTTGCTCGATCGCTCTACAGGCGGAGGCGTTGCAACGAACTTGCCTATCTGGCCATCGAGTCCGGTAAAGTCGCTCTTGATCAAGTAGGGCCAGACCTTTGCGTCGCGCGGCGAGAAGCGGAAACGAAGGTGGGCGCCCTCGTTCACCCCTACCGACGCCGGCTGCCCGCGATCGAAAAACATCTCGGCGGTGTTGCTGGAGGAATACCCCTCGGGTGTCGGCAATGCGAACTCAACCACCCCAAAGACCTCGGCTTCGTCGCGTTCGGTCGTGAGCCGATTGAAGAGAGTCTTGCGACCGTCCCAGATTGGCGCGTACGCGCCGCCCCAGCTTGGCTCAGTGGGGTCGTTCGAATCGCCCCGAAGCAGTCGTGCGACCGACGGGGTGTCCCCCATTTTCAGATCCGCCTTGGCCCGAACAAACGTCTCCCCCAGCGCGCCATGCGCTGCGACATTCTGGCGTACAAAGCCGCTATTGCTCCACTCACCCGTCGGATCGCCACCAACAAACCAGCCACGATAAGTGGCGTTTGCCTCGATCATCCAGAGCGTCGGGTGATCGCTCTGGACGTAGTTATAGGCGTTGACGCTCCACTTCTTATTGGGCCCCCCGATAAAGTAGACCCTCAGCTTCGGCAGGATGTCGGGCGCATCGTGGAGTGCTTGCGCCAAATCTTCCATCCCACCCCAAACAAGCACCTGAAGTGGACGAGGATCGTCGCGCCGTGCGCACTCAATGATCCACTCCGAGCCTTCCGTCGGTGCGCCGACCCCGGACTGACCGGCGGATTCGATTGCCCCTTGCTTGCAGAGGTCTCGCAGAGCTTCAGGACAGGGATAATTCTTGGCGTAAGATCGAAGATTCGGGTAGTCGAGCTGGTAGGCGTCGATAACCGATCCGATGTGATGCTTGCGTCCGGGACCGTAAGGCGACGACACAAGCCCCTCGATATCGAAGAGGTCGGCGTAGACCAGCAGGTGGACCATCGACTGGATGTCATCGGGGTCGGTGCCGCCGATATCAGAAGACACGACGAGGCGATGTCGAACTCCGCTCAAAGCTCCGTCGTCGGCCGTCGCCATTGCGACGACGGAAGCGAATACGGCGCACAGCGCACCGACGCGAAAACGTTGACGAGACGGCGATAGACTAGCCGCGTGAGGGGCAGTCGGCATCGAGAGATCCCTGATGAGTAGCAACCGGCATGCAGCTTCCAGGCGGCTGATATTTCCGCCAACTGCTACGTTAACACGGCGGTCGCACCTCCGCTTCTCTACGTCTTCGGGTTGGGCCCCGGCTGACGGGGTCTAGCGATCTTCTTGACGGTGCTAAACACGCAGATTCTCGACCATGGCGGCGACGTGGCGGCGTCTCAAACCGAGGCCACTTTTAAGGGACAAGCCTTTTCTCGGCGAAAGCCTCGCGGGGCGGCGGCTCGAACCCAGACGGATACCGGCTCCGAGACACGATGTGAGAGCGACCTCATCGCGACGGTTTGCTGAGCAGGGTCGCAGCGCTCGGACGTCCAAAGAAGTAGCCTTGCGCCAGTTCAAATCCGACCTCATAGCAGGCCTGAGCCTCTTCCAGGGTCTCAACCCCTTCGGCCAGCGGCGTCACGCCCAGTTCGCGGGTCATCGAGACAAGCGTCGTGACCATCCCGTGCCGCGCACTGGTCGCCTTGTCGAGCTCGCGAATGAGTTTGATGTCGAATTTCAGACAATCGGGGGGCGCGTCGCTGAGCTCATCAAGCCGCGCCTGCCCGGCGCCGAAGTCATCGTAGGCGAGCTGCATCGAGAGACCGTTCAGGACTTGCCGGAACTGTTGCATGCTTTCGCTATCAGTGATCGCCGACTCATGCACCTCAATCGTGATCGGTAGCAGTGGCGCGAGTTCACGCAGTTCCACCAGCGACGCAAGGAACCGGTCTTGAATGATTTCCTTGGGATGCGTGTTCACGAACAGATTGCCGCAGTCGGCGAGTCGCAGGGCGTCACGGACCCCCTCGCGACGCATCAGCTCGCTGAGAGCGCACTCTTGCCCAAGGCGGGCCGCTGTCGAGAACATCGACGCCGGGCTCCGCAGTTCCTCCAAGTTGCTGCGGGCCAGCAGCTCGTAGCCATCGATCTGACCGTCGGGCAGGCGTACGATCGGTTGGAAGTGCGGCGCCACGCCCGCGCCTGTCATCAGCTCCTCAAATTGCAACAACGCGGCCGCAAACGAGAACGAACCTCCCTCCGCCGTCGCCCCCATCTCGGCCGTCCCCGGCTTGCCGACCCGGAACACCTTTGACGCAAACTGGACGACATCCCCGTCGGCTAGCGGCGTCTGGTTCGCCGGGCGGCCGTTGACGTACGTCCCGTTGGTGCTTTCGAGGTCGGTCAGAACAGGCCGTCCGAACTCCATGCCGATCACCGCGTGTCGCTTCGACACGCTTGAGCAACCGAGTGTGATCGGCGTTTCGGCGGTCCGGCCGATGAGGGTTGGATCCGGAGGGATCGACAGGCTCTGACCCGCCGCGCCGTCGTCCCGACACTCGGTTAACGTCCAGTAGCCGATGCAAGTAATCTTGTGGGCTGTCGTTGTCATCGCGTTACGCACTCTCATAGAACTGAATAACTTGCCCCGATTTACCAGGCAGGTCGATTATCCGCACCTTTCCCACCCGGCCCTCGCCGGCCAACCAACCAGCGACTTCGGGCTCGGCAAGAACCGCTTCCGTCAGCGCAATCCCTTCGCCCGCTACGGAGGGAAGTGCCGTCGCTTGCCGAGCGGTCGCCCCGAAGTAGTCGAGACGATCGTTGGCGGTGGTCACCAGGGCGGGTCCCCGATGGACGCCAACCGCTAGCGTGAGCCGCTCGCCATCGCGGCGAGTGGCGAGGTCGAAAGCCGCCTCGACAGCGCGACGCGCGTTGTTGAACGACGCCACGATGGTCTCGCCAATCACCTTCACCACCTCTCCACCGTGGCTACGGATCGAAGCCCCACACTCGGAGAGGTGCCGCTCAACGAGTGAATACGCTTCGGCGTCGCCTCGCGAGTTGTAGAGTTCGTCAATCGAAGGAATCGAGGCGGTGAGCATGGTCACTTGCTCGGCTGCAACCAGCCTGCCAGACTCAAGCACTTCGGCAGGAAAGAGCTCGCGGAACCTCGGCGTCGCCGACGCCCGCGCGGCGGTGTAGACATCGTCACGGGGAATCGTACGTTCCAGCCGCACCAATTGCTGTGAAGGGTGGGTGTTCTCAAACGAGAGAGACTGCCCCCCCGCACGGAGGACGTAAGTCCGGTCAAGCTCGCCTCCCTCCTTGAGGACAAACTCTTGGCAGCTTGGCGCCCCCGTGGATGCGACCCGAATCGAATAGGCCTGCGTCAGACGCGGCCCCCGCAACACGTAATCGCCCGGCGTGAGAGCAAGCTCGGTTTCGACACGTTCGCCCGGCTCGAGGCGGAGTTGCATCACAACGTGCGGCGCGTGCCACGGCCCGCCGATACAGTACAGGCCGACGGAAACGTCGCGGACTTCCGAATGGGCTCGGAAGACCAATTCGATCGCTCCGGAGACGTCCGACTTGAAGTCAAGGTCGCACGCTTCACAATGCGTGTGGGACTTGATTTCTCGTAACGAGGATTGGGCGTCCGCCGCGACGCGGCAAGTCGGACAGAGTAGGTCCCACTGCAGGGTGAGCAGCCCCTGCGACACCGACCGTAAGCAGGTGTCGAGGAGTTCGTCCTCATTGACGCCAAGTTGACGTGCAAGTCGGACCGGACGGATCTTGGCGACCTCTTGGTCCGGCGCCTCGCGCAGGAAGCGGACGAGCGTCTCAGCCAAACTGCGAGGAACCCCCTCGGTGACCAGGGCCTGCTCGCCGATCACCAATCGTTCTTGCTGGCGCCTCTTAAGCCGTGGCGTCGCCTCGAAGGCGTCGCTGAGAACACCACACTTCTGGGCGGCCAGGGTCTCATCGATCCGGCGATAGACTTTGTCGAGCGAGCGACGGCACTTCGATCCTGTCTCGACGCGCGCAATCAATCTCCCGATGGCGTTGCGTGGCAGGATGTTGATGGTGTGGCGCAGCTCACAGCCGCTTTCGGCGTCGGGGACGAGTTCGACGGTGCTGATGAACCACTGAAAGGGTCCTCCCGAGAACTCGCGGAAGACGCTCATGCGGCGCCCCTCGACCCACTCGAACGGGTGCTCTTCCCAAGACATCGCGAACCCCGCGATCCGGATCGTAGCGAAGCGGCGTACTCCTAGCTGGGGGTCGTTGACGGTGCGGTACTCGACGGGCGGCAGCCCAATCGCGCGATTCAGTCGCTCGGTGTTCGAAACGTAAGGCCAGAGGGAGTCGGCGGACGATTCCATCCGCCAAGTCATTGTCGATCCGATCACACGTGACGCGTCGTGCGACGGCAAAAGCGGCCGTTGAGCCGCGTGCGTTGGCTCGCCACGCAGCAAACGATCGATCGCTTTTAAGACAGCATCGGCGTCGGCAAAACGATCCTCCGGACGTTTCGCGAGGCACTTGGCTACCAGCTCGGCGGTTGGCTCACTCAGGTCGGAGACGAGCTTTCGTAGCGCAGGGGGCGCGTCGAAGCAGTGCTTGCCGGCGAGCGCCATCGGGTCATCGGCGACAAACGGCGCCTCGCCAGCCAGAAGTTCGAAGAGCGTGACGCCCAAGGAATAAACGTCCGATTGTGGCGCGACGTCTCCTCGTCCCCGGCACTGCTCCGGCGACATGTACTTGGGTGTCCCGAGCAGAGCTCCCGCCTGCGTGACGGCGAGCGACTCTGACTGATCGATGTGCCGGGCGATGCCAAAGTCGGCTAGCTTGGCGCGGGGAGGCGGGTCGCCAATCTTGTCCCCGCCTTTGCATCCGACCAGCAGGATGTTCTCGGGCTTAATGTCGCGATGAACGATCTCCCGCCGATGGGCGTCAACCAGCGCAAGGGCCACGTCGGCAGCGATCGAGAGCGCGGCCCGCTCCTTGAGTCGGCCCTGGTTCCGCAGCACCTGTCCGACATCGATGCCGTCGACGTACTCCAAGGCGATGAAATGCAGCCCCTCCTCCTCACTGACCTCGATTAGGTTCGTGATGTGGGGGTTGTTTAGTGACGCGAGGAGCCGGGCCTCTTTCGCGAAGCGCCGGACGGCGTTACCGCGTAGCATTGCGGATTGGCTAAGCACTTTGACTGCCACTGGCTCGCCCGAGCCGAGGTCAATCGCTTTAAAGACGGCGCCCATCCCCCCCTCGCCGAGCTTACGCTCAATCTGGAAGCGACCGAGTCGATCTCCCACGACGGGTTCACGATTCCGGCCAACTATCAGCGACGCTGGCCTGGAGAGATCGACTTCATGCGTTCCGTCGGAGGAAGCGAGTGACGGCGGCATCTCCGACGTCGTGTCGCTATCGAGCACATCAACAGGGACGCGAGGGATCTCAGCTGTATTTTCGGCTGCCTGGCGAGCCTCGGTGACCCCTTCGGGAGCGACGATCGAACGCAGGCATTCTGCGTAAAGAGCGATCGGTGGCTGATCGCCGGTCGGCGCCAACTGACGAGCGATTAGCTGCCGCAACCGGGCCGCCTCGCGGTGCGACGCGTCACGGCAGAACTCTTCGACACCAGCTCGCTCAAGCGCCCAGGCAATCAGCTCGGCGAACGCGCACGCGTCTGCCGCTTTGGACTCGTGCGTTCCCAGCTCAGCATCGGCGGCCTCTGTGGCGACGGCGAAGCCGGTGAATTCGAGCCGGGGCGCGCCGTCAACGACGCCAATCGTGTCGCTGCGTAGGGCGCCGTGAGTTAGCCCGAAGTGGTGCGCCTCGGCGACGGCGTCGGCGACCTCCAATAACAGACCGAGGATCTCAGTCGGAGTCGCAACGCACTTCTCGCCACCCGCCCTGTCAGCGAACGTTTGGTCGCCGCCGTGGTCGAGGACCAACGCGGGCTCAGCGCCCCTCGCGTCAAACAAACGCACGCGTCGGATTGACCCGTGGCGTAGAATGCCGATTAAGCGGGTCCGCGTTTCGAGGGATTGTCGCTGTCGGTCCGAAAGCGTCGGAAACAACCGGCGGACCTCGAGCGGCTCCCCCTTCTCGGTATCAACGCCGAGGTACGCCGTTCCATACGACCCGACTCCGAGTTGCCGGAGCAGCCGATAGCTTGGCTCACCTACGGCAAGATGATCCCGGCCCCCGGTGTTTTCGGGACACGGCGTCCTGATAGTGAGAGCTTTTGTCGACACGTGAGACCGGCGGGACGGGGAATTTGGCGCCCGTCAACCGTATGTCGCCGCCCACGGTCCCCTGATATCAGACCCCATCGAGACCGGGCGAATTCAAGCCGCCCGCCCGGTTGCAGCGGTATTTCCGACCGTATCGCCCGTGGTGACCCGCGAGGTTCCTGCACAGAGTCTCGTCGACTCGCCTCAGGAAGCTAGCGCGCGGGCGCCGGCGGGTTAAAGGCCTCAAGAATGAGGGAGTACTCGCTCATCGCAACCGCCTTCGAAGACGAAGGCTGCGACCCGGCTTCCGGCGTCTTGGCGACCATCGCTGCCGGGCTTGGTGTCGGGGACTCGAAGAGCGGGCAGATCCGCGTTTCGACGGGAGGAAGCTGCTTCGGCTTAGCCGGCTGCTTGATTGCCGCCTGCGGGGCCGGCATGACCATCTCGATTGACGGCGCCTCAACAGGCGCCTCCGACTTCCTCGGCAAGATCAGCGGAGACGTCGTCGGCCCAAACACGCTCTCTTCGTAGTTCGCAGCCGGTGTCGGTGTGGCGAGATGCGCTTCGGTCTCACAGGTTTGGCATTCGTAGCAACGCTGACGCTCGTGCTCTTCCCAATTGCTGGGCCACGACTCCCAGCAGGTGGACTGGTAGCCATAGTACGATGCGTCCGGTCCGCAAGGCCCCTGACGCACGGCTTCCTCACCGGCGCACGAGAGCACCATTCGTCGTGCGTCTGTCGGGCAGCACGTGTTGGACTTGCACATCTTGCAGCCGGTGACCGCCGTCAGCGAAATGGCGAGCACGGTAGTCGTGACGGAATGAAAGCGGTTCATACGTCGCTCGATGCCTGTAAGTGCCAGATCGCGGTTAGGTGGAGAATAAAGCGGAGCCACAATGCAGCGGCGCGGGCGCCGGGCTTTGCCGAGCGGTTAGAATCCGCCCGACCGAGCGTTCGGGTTGTTGAAGAATCGGATCTGCTTGGCCGTCTGGGTGCCAAGCAGCGTCACACCGAGGACGCGTTCAACCGGCGAGATCAGCTTCGCAATACCGGTGTCGAAAGCCACCAGTTTGTCTTCCGCGATGAACATGCGATCGCCGGGCAACAACTGGTAGTTTGTCGTGGTGTCGCCGCGTTGCGTAATACTGAGCCAGTCGACGGGCAGGATCTGGTCGCCGCCGCACGAGTTTTTGCCGGGGCGGGCAATCCACATCCGTGTCGACGAGCTACCGGTCAATCCCTGCACTTGGCTGATCGCGTCGAGCGCCGTCTCGTTGCCGGTGACCGGGAACGGGACGATCTGGTCGCCGAGTCCTGCGCCCTGGGTCACGACGTAATAAACCTTACTGTTGTACCCGTAGACATCGATGGCGACTTCGGGACGCTCGAAGCGTGTCGATAATTGCGACTCGACCGCCGCCTTCGCCTCGCTGAGGGTAAGCCCGACGACGCGGACCTGTCCGTAGGCGCCAAGATTGATCGTGCCGTCCGGGGCGACGAGGTGCTCTCCAGCGACGCCCTGTTGTGGCGCGATCTGAGCGAGCGTCATCCAAACGTCCGGCTTGCGAGCGATCTGCTCAAGCCGCTTCTGCACGGCGTCACGCACCGCGGGAAGGGGCATCCCCGCAACATGCAGCGGAGAGTAAACGCGGGCGTCACCCTGCGTCACCATGTCGTACCCGCCGCCAAGAACGAGTGTCCCGTCCATGCCGACCTGAAACCGACCGTCGCCGGGGAGGGGCAACTCCTCGGGCAAGCCGGTGGCGCTGACTTGCACGACGTCGAGCGGACGGAGCAAGTACGGACTTACGGGCACGAGGCTGACCGCATCGATCGTCAGCACATCGGGTGGCTCGATGATGTACGGCGGAAGCGAAGTCTTCCGCAGCTCGCGCGGCGGCAGTCGATAGGCGATCGCCGGCCCCGGGTCGGCCGAGAAAGGTTTCTTGTACTGACATCCTGTTGACCCAAGGGGCAACAGCAAGGCGAGGCACAAGGCTTTCGTTCGTATCGATGTCATGGTGATAGACGTCACCCAAGGCAGAGGCGTACTTCGAATGTGCTGATCGTAGCGGGAGCACAATCGCTTCTTAGCGGAGTATCGGCGCCAACCCGGCAGCTCTTAGAAGGACTACACTCCGCACGAGCAATTTCTAATGTCCGCTGCGGCACAAGCCGAAGAACCCTCACCGCCGGCAGAACCGGAAGCGTGAAGCGGGGGAATCGATCGACCCGGGGCGAGTCCGGTAGGCTTCGCAGCCGATCATTCGGTTCAGGCGGTGGAACCCGCCCCGCGGCGCGCCCCGCCGGACGGTATAATCGGAGAGGGTGCCGGCGCCGCCTCGACCGGCCAATCGGTGCAAACGGCGCCCTTTAACACCGTGTCGTCTGCCCCGTAACTCGATAGCAGGGAGCCTCGCGTGAAAGCCATTCGACGCTGCGTTGGCGCCCCGGCGTTGGCCGCCCCCACCTTGGCCCTAGTCGCCATCGGGCTCTTCATCCCGGGGATCGTGGAAGCCCAGCGGCCGGCCTCGTCACGCCGGACTACTGTCCCCCGCTACGTCCCTGCCACCCCGACGACGAGCCGCTACTTGGCGCTGACCAACGACTCGGCCGGTTTGGTCTCGAGCTACTATGGCGTCATCCGCCCCCAGCAACGCCAGGCTGCGATCACGCAGGGACAGGCGGAGGTCTTGTCGCTACAAGCGAGCGAGATCGATTCGCTCCGATCGGCTCGCGCCGACGACGAGCCGAGACCCACGGGACAGTCGGCGTGGTATCGTCAAGCCGCGCCCAATAGCGTCTACCGCGACACCTCGCACTACTTCTTTCGTTGGGATTCGCGGCGGCAGCCTCCGCGGTAACACCGGCGGAGCGGTCAACCGCACCGGCAGTTTGCTTTGGGTCTCACCCCCTCTGGCTACAACGCCCCGACGCGGGTCGTAAGAACGGGGCTCAAACCCGATCCGCATAAGGCGCAACATGGGGGCGTTGTCCTCGACTTTTCGTTGCCCCCGAGCGACGGTCCGGCTAGTCTGAAGAGGCTGTGTCCTCCATGCGAAGGGGCTGTTTCTTGGGTCGTGACGTCGCTTGTCACAGCGACTCGATCGGTACAGCGCCGGCCGAAGGTAAACTCCTTAGACGATGATCCGACTTCGTTGCTTCATCGCGGCATGGCTCGCCGTCTCGGCGTCGGCGTTTGGAGCGGTGACCCTGTTCCATGAGTTTGACGGAACGCTTGGCGGCCGCGCCCCCCTTGATGTCCCCGTGCTCGATTCCGGCGTCCTCTATGGGGTCACGTCCGAGGGGGGCAACTCCGGGACAGGGGTCCTTTTTCGCCTTGATCTGAGCGGCGGCTTGTTTACGAAGCTCCACGATTTTGACGCGGTTAGCGACCCGCTTGGGCAAGGGAGCCTTCCCGCCGGATCGCCCACCGTGGTTGGCTCACAACTCTATGGGACCACCCAGTTCGGCGGCGCCGCGTTCGACGGGGTGATATATCGGATTGGTCTGAACGGCGCCGGCTATTCGCTCGTCCACGAGTTTGACATGGATGTCGCACCGGCGGTGGCCCCTGTGGGCAGCCTCGTCTCGTCAGGTGGCGCCCTATTCGGATCGGCACTCTTTGGTTCGACCCAGACCGAGGGCGCGCTCTATTCGATTGCGCCGGACGGCTCTGGCTTCACCCTCCTGCACTCCTTGGCGGGCAACGGCTCCGAGGGAGAAGAGCTCGCCGCCGCCCCGACGCTGGTTGATGACGCCCTCTGGGGGGTCGCCTCTTTCGGCGGCGCGTTCGAGGGAGGAATTCTCTATCGCCTGACGCTCAACGGCGCGACCCCGGCGTTTTCAGTCATGCATGGCTTTGGATTCAGTGACGACGCCCAGACCCCGGTGGGGTCCCTCCTGAATCACAACGGCTGGCTTTATGGCGTGACGCAAGAAGGGGGCGCCGACGGGCTCGGCGCTGTCTTCCGTTTCGGCCTCGACGGCGAGGGGTACGAGCGGATCTACGATTTCTCTGGCGGCGCCGAGGACGGAGCCACGCCCCAGGGGTCGCTCACGGTGGTCGATGGCCGCCTCTACGGTGTGGCCCAGTCAGGCGGCCCGTCTGACAGCGGCGTCGTGTTCTCGATCAACGAGGACGGATCGCAGCGCCGAATCGAACACGCTTTCAGTGGCGTCGATGGCAGCACCCCCGGCGCGGGATTGAGCTACGACGGCGATCGGCTCTACGGCGTCACATCGACAGGAGGGGGCGCCAATGCCGGCGTCGTTTTCTCGCTCGTCCCCGGCGCCCTGCGTGGCGACTACAACGGAGACGGCGCCGTGGACGCCGCTGACTACACCGTCTGGCGTGACACGTTGAACTCGTCACGTGACTTGAGGGCCGACGGCGATTTCAGCGGGGCCGTCGATGCAGGCGATTACACGGTCTGGACCGCCAACTACGGCCAGTCGGTCGGAACGACGATCGCCGTGCCCGAACCCCTGGCGATCGTCTTGCTACAGGTGGGCCTCGTCGGGGCCCTAGAACGCCGCCGCGCGTGAAAAACGAAGGGCCGGCCTCTCAAGGCCGGCCCTCTCATGCACGATTGTCTTGCTGCCGCGATCGTGTTCTTGACGGCGTCGCGTCGCTCTAGCGGCGGCGGCAACCAATCAGCCCGAACGTGACAAGCGTCGCCAAGGCGGCGGTCGTCGGTTCGGGAACCGGACGCAAGCCGTAACCGACACTGTTGCTGAGGTAGAGCACTCGGAAGGAGCCGCTGTCGCCGGTGATCGTCGACATGTCACCAGGCGTAATCACCGTGGGACTCAGGGTGAGCACGCCGGTGTCGTCCCCTGTGGCTCCACCTGAGCCGATGCCCATGTAGGTGAACGTGTCGGTCCCAACTTCAAAGGCGGCCAAGGCGATCGAACTGACCGACGCGGTGAACGTCGATGGATCGACCGTTAAGCCCGCTGGCGGAACGCCGACGATGGTGTAGGTCACCGAGTCGTAAGTAAACTTGATTGATTCACCCGTTTCGACCTGGCTGTTGCCGCTAACCCCGAGGGTGTTCACGCCCGCCGCGTTTGCAACGTTGAGGCTCGCCGGAACGCCGCCGGGGCCGAACGCCGCGGCCGTCAATGTGAAGTCGGCTTGCACCAACCCATCGGAGAACGAAATCGTGTTGGTGTGTGTCGAAGCGCCGTTAACGAAACCCGACGCCGCGGAAAAGAACTGACCGGGGTCGATTCCGGTCGTGATTCGGGCCTCGATCATCTCGCCCTGCGCGGCCGAGCCGAGTGCCACCAAAGCCGCTAGAAAAGATCCGCCGATGGACATCCGTCCCATGAGAACATCTCCAGGTGTATGAGCAAGTCGACGAGCATGTGGCGCTACCGCAGCCTGTTCCTGACCGCAGTACGACTGGCGTATTCTCTTGGTCCGACAGGCAAATGTCAATGAATCGGGGGTAATGGGGTGATTTCACCCTGTATTGCTGGCGCCCGTCCGCCTAACGGCTAGGAGGGCGACAGGAACCGGTTGTGCAAATAGGCCTGCATCTCTTGGCGTTCCATCTCGCTGAGGGCCCGATCGAAGACGAGCGCCGACGCGACGTCGAGCCCCGCTCCCCCGACCCCGTCAAGCGAAGCCCCAATGGCAAGCTGCTCTGCGGAGGTATTAAGAAGCTCTACCCCCTGCTCGATCAGGACACCATCGCTGTAAAGCTTGTAGCCATTTTGGCTTACGACGACCGACTGAATTAGCCAGCCGGCCGTCACGCCCGGGGCGCCCGTTGTGATGACATTGGACCCAGCCAGCAGAGCCTGCGAGCCGGCGCTCGTCACGCCAAGCCCAAATCCGTCCGTCGCCGAACCGTAGCTCAGGCCGCCGAACGATGTCGCCCCCGTGTACTGAACGACAAAGAACAACGTACGGTCGGCCGCCCCCAGCGGCGCGCCGTTGAGGGCGTCGACCGAACCATCCCGGAAGAGACCCTCGCCGGCGTCCAAGTGGATCGCATCGAGACCCGACGGCGTGGCCCCCGATACCAGTTCACCCTCGCCAACCGCCGATTGGAGGTCGTTGCCATTGCCCGATGAATCAAGCCAACCGGTTACTCCGCCGCTGCTGCCCGTGACGACCCCCGCGCCCGCGTTCAGGTCAACCACTAGACCACTGGTGACTGGGACTTCGCCCGTTGTCTCAGCGGCCTCGCCGACAACGGCGTTGAAGGTGATCTCATCGAGGGAAAACTTGGTGAGTTGGTTCGATGGCGTCGGCTGGGCGATGAAGACGCCAACCGCCTGGATATCGCTGAACAAGCCCGCGGCAACGGGGTCAATCCAACTTGCTGCGTTCGAGTCGAAAGCAAGGTCCGACCCGGCCACGTTGTATTCCGCCCAGCGCGAGCCCAACGGATTGACGAACTCGTTGGTGTGCCCCCAGTTGTCCTGTTGGCCCGAGACGAAGTACTCGCTGATGTAGAGCTGGCCCGTCTGATCTTGGAGAATCCAGCGCGCCTCGCCAACGTTATCCCACCACCGCGTCGACTCGAACGAGAACGACGAATCACCATCGAGCGACACCCGCTGCGAGGCGCCGCCCGCAAGGAAGTCTTCCTTCTTCCAGAGGAACGCGGCGGCAAAGGTCACCAAGTTGTCAGACGGATTGTCGCTCGGGTCCAACGGGTGCGGCAGGTCGGGCCGATAGAGGTTGATCGCGAAGTCTTCTTGCGGGCCGACGTGCGTTTTTTTGTAGCGGCCGTCGTCGTTCTGCACCTGATCGACGTAGGCTTGTAAGCCGGCATACTCGGGCCCGGTGTAGGGGCTTGGGTAGCCGACGTCGTCCAGCGCGCCGCCGGCGCCGTCGTTCTCGATAAACGCCTGTTGGACGCGGTCGGTCTCGTAGTTGTAGTAGCTCGCGCTAAGCCCCCCGTAGAACGTCGCACTCGGCATGTCGTCGTGGTAGACGTTGCCGCCCGGCTTGCTGGTCGTCGAGAGCGGGTTGAGTGGCTCGCTGAGACTGAAGTCGAAATAGACAACGCTGTCGTCGAACGAACCATCGTTATCGAGATCCAAGTCTTGCTGCGAGAGTTGCGACCCGGCCGCCGGTCCGCCTCGCAACCAACGGTTCTCCAGGATCTCTTTCGGCGCCCCCCCGGGGTAGGCCGAGTTCCAAAGATACTGATAGTAATCGCCGTGCCAGCGGACCACTGCCTGGTTCTCGGCGGTCTGCGTGCCCGGAACGATCGTGATCGATACGGTCGCCGTCCCCGAGGGGATCCCGACCTCGTCGTTGACTCGGTACGTAAACGTATCGTTGACCGCCGAACCGCCATCGTGCTGGTACGTTGCGATACCTGTCAGTGGATCGACCGTCACCGTTCCGTGGGCCGGCGCCGTGACGACCTGGACGGTCGATGGATTCAGAACGCCATCGGAGTCGCTGTCGTTCGCTAACAGGTCAATCGAGACCGCGGCGCCGGTGGCAACCAGACCACTATCGTTCCTGGCGACGGGGGGCGAGTTGCCGATGAAGTACTTGGCATTCAGGTACCCCTCGACCGCGGCTCGCTCCGACGGAGTCAGCGCTCGGTCATAGACCAGCATCGCGCCGATCGCCATCTGGCTGTACCCGAGCCCGCCGATCTCTTCACCGATTACGATCCGCGAATCATTAGCGGTGAGGACGGTGTTGTAGGTGTGGTTGAACGTCCCGAGCAGGGCGCCGTCTTTGTACTGCGACGCCGTGCCGCCCGAAACAACGACCGACTGCGTGAGCCATCCCGCACCGACTCCCGCCGTGCCCGAGACAAAATCGTTCGCCAGCCCATAGCCTTGAACCGTCAGGTTTCCGCTGCCGTTGGCGGTCAAGCCGAAGGCCCGGTTGGCGCCATCTCGGCCGTAGACGACACCGGCAGTCACCCCTTGCATATCGACGTACTGAACGACCGTGAAGATGGTTCGGTCCGAGGACCCGCCCGGCAGGTTGTTCAATTGCTCCGTCGCGAGTCGTTCGAGCTTGTCGCCATCGCCGTCAAAGACGATGGCGGGCTGGCCGCCGGGGGTCGCATTGAAAACAAGGCGTGGGTCGCCGAACGCGTCGAGGTTGTTGCCGCTCCCTGAGCCATCGAGCCAGGCGGCGACAATATCTCCTTGGCTCACCGAGAGCTTGATGTCGGACTCGAGCAAGACAACAAGGCCTTGCGTCACTGGCGGCAACTGCGTTTGACCCACCGAGATTGGCGCCGTGGCCGAAGTCACTGTCTCAACGCCATCGCTGACTCGGACACGGGCGTTGAACGACCCATCCTCGCTGTAGGTGCGAGTCAGGCTCACCTGGCCGTTCTCCGGAACCGGCAGCACCCCACTGGTTTGGCCGTCGCCGTAGAGGATCTCGTAGGTGAGGTCGTCGCCCTCAAGGTCCGAGAAACTTGCCGCGAACGTCACGTCAAGAGGACTCGTTCCAAAAGTCGGAGCCGCGGTGAACGTTTCGATCACCGGCGGAACGTTGTCTTGTCCAACCCGGATAGTTATGGGGGCCGAGTAAACCGTCGATAGTCCGTCCGTGACTTCAAGCGACGCGGTAAAGATGGCGTCCGATGTGAAGGTATGGACGATATCGGCACGCCCCGAGACGACCGCGCCGGTAGCCGATTGTCCGTCGCCGAATTGCCAGACGTAAGTCAGCGGGTCGCCATTTGGGTCGCTGACCGACGCCGAGAATGTAACGGTCAAAGGCGACGGCCCCGCCAACACGTCGGCGGACGCCGAGCCAATGGATGGCGCCGAGTTCCCGCCTGTGTACGTCGTCCGGCGGATTCGGCCGTCGATCAGGGCGTAATAGAGGGCGCCGTCGGGCGCGACCGTGATCGAGACAATCTGGTCGGCGTCGCCGGGGATTTGGGTGGTCGGCTTGAAGTCGAAATCGCCCGTAACGTTCCCGACCGAGTCGAAGGTCAAGTACCGGATCGTGTCGCGGGTGAAGTCTCCGAAGAAGTAGACGCCCTGCCATTCGGCCGGAAACTGGCTGCCGCGATAGACCTCGCCGCCCGTCAGCGAGGCGCCGGCGTTGTTGTGGGCGTAGCTATAGATGGGCGTTGAGTGGACGGCCGGCTCGCCGTAGGCAAGCAGCCCCGGCCCTTCGTAGTTGGGCCATCCGAAGTTGGCGCCGGCGTCGTCCAGCGTCGCAACATGCACATCCTCATACGAGAACGACTGCACGTTGCCGCCAACCTCGCCCATGAAGAAGCGGCCCGTCTCGAGGTCCCAGCTTGCGCGGAACGGGTTCCGGAGGCCATACGCCCAGATGAAGTCGTGGTATTGCTGATTGCCGGGCAAGTCGGGGTCGTCGTCGGCCGGATCAACGAAGGGATTCGCGGGCCACCCGTCCGTTCCGTCCGGCGCTGTGCCGTCGGGATTCACGCGGATAATCTTGCCCCCCGCCTTGGTTAGGTCCTGCGGCAAATTGGTGTTCGACCCCCCCTCGCCCGGGTTTGGCGCCGTGAACTTATCGGACGACGTCAGCCAGAGTTTGCCGTCTGGCCCAAAGTCGAGCCCACCGCCGTAGTGACAGCACGCGATGTATCCATCGGTGTCCTGCCAGACGACAAATTCGCTCGCGGTATCGAGTGTGCTCGTCAGACCACCGGCGTTCTCTTGGTGCGTGAACCGTGCGATCCGGGCCCGCTGCGGCGACGACGGCGTGTAATAGAGGTAGATGTGGTCCTCGCCGGGGGAGTCGGGATCGAAGTCGGGATCGACCGCGATCTCCAGCAAGCCGCGTTCGCCGTCGATATTAATGTTGGTTAGCGTCGCATAGACCGACTTGGTTCGGCTATTTGGGTCGGCGATCAAGATGACGCCGTCCTTCTGCAGGATGAGCAACCTTCCGTCCGGCAAGAAATCGATTGCGACCGGCAGAAAGACTCCCTGCGAGCCCGTAAAGACGGTGTTCTCCGCGAACCCCGCTAATGAAAGCGGGTGGGAGTTCACAGCGACCGAGACAGCCGCAACGTTCGACAGCACGCCGCTGTTGTCGCGGACCTGATACTCGAAACTGTCGGGCAATCCGCTCCCATCGTGCTGGTAAGTAAAACTACCCGTCTGAGCGTCATAAGAGAACAAAGCCGCGTGCGTCGGCGATTTGGTGACGGTTACGGTCGAGACATCGATCGTTCCATCGGCGTCGCCATCGTTGACGAGCGGGCTGATTGCGATGGTCGCCCCGTCGTCGAGCCGGATACGGTCATCAATCGCGACCGGCGGTTGGTCCATGCCACTAATCGAGATCGCGACGGTCGCCGGGTTGGACAGATTGCCCGCTACATCGCGCACCGTGTAGGTAAAGCTATCGGGCTGGCCTCCGCCATTGTGAGAATAACTGATCACTCCCGTCGTAGGATTGATCGAGACGGTTGCATGAGTCGGTGCGTCGACGATCTGCACCGTGGTGGGATCAATCGAACCCTCGATGTCGGTGTCGTTCACGAGCACGTTCAACGACAGCATCGCGCCGTTCGCAATCGAGTAAGAGTCGTCAGCGGTGACTGGCGGCTGATCGAGTGGATGCAGATAAACGTTGGTGAGATAGTCTTCGACCTGCCCACGTTGGGTCGGATCGAGCGCGTCGTCGTAGACCAGCCACGCGGCGACGTCCATCTGGATGTGTCCGAGTTCGCGAATCTCTTCGCCCAGGACGATCCGCGACTTCGCCTTGCCGTGGAGCAACGTCGTCACATTGAGCTTGGTGTCGAGTTGCTGATCCCACGATTCGACCAACTGACCGTCGACGTACAAGTAACCGTTGTCGGCCGGGTTAGCGCCGTCGTTGTTGTGCACAACCGAGATGACGACCCAACCGTTCGTCCCAGCGGCTCCGTAGGCCGACTCGGCGGAGACCAAGTCGTTGCCTTGGCCCCATACTTGGAGGCTGATATCTCCTTCCGTCGCGCCGGGACCATCCACGCCGGCGCCGAAGGCCTTGTAGTTGCCGAAGCGGCCGTAACTAGCGCCGCCTGCCGCGTCCGCGTCATGGAACTGGGCCACCAAGAAGAGAGTCCGAGCGTCGTTGCTCTCCGGCAGACCTGTGATCGGCCCGTCGTCCAGAGCGCGGATGAGACGATCATCCAAGCCGTCGAACTGAACCGCCGGCTGGCCGGTCGGTGTCAGAACCGAGCCGAGCGTCGGTTGCGACTCACCCGTGCCGATCAGATCGTTGCTGTTCCCCGAGAGATCCTGCCAGAGCGAGACGTGACCGCTTGTCGGGTCGGAGACGACGCCCGTTACGGTCTCAAGCTGGAAGACGGGGAGGAACGGCGCGTCGCCCGCCAGCATTGCGCGCAGCTCTAGTGGCTCGAACGACAGCCTGCCAGAGTCTCGTCCGCGACGTCGCGGCGCCGCTTCGAGGGACCCGCTCGGGATCAATCGTGACTTGAACCATTCGGAGACGCTCGGATAGAAGCTGGGGCGCTTCGACGGAGATCGCTCTTTCACCATTAAGCATCCGAGAGGCAAATCGAGGTGGGCAGAATCAGGTGGGCCGCTTCGAGGAGCCGGGTGACCCGACTCTGGCCCTACGATCGTACATGGCCGTTCAAGGCATGTGAAACGTTTGTCATGTGGGGTGGATGCCGGCCGTACGCCGAGGAATTCAGACCGGTTATCG
Organism: Botrimarina colliarenosi; assembly: GCF_007859955.1. Taxonomy (GTDB): domain Bacteria; phylum Planctomycetota; class Planctomycetia; order Pirellulales; family Lacipirellulaceae; genus Botrimarina; species Botrimarina colliarenosi. The sequence goes on along the minus strand of NZ_SJPR01000002.1, from coordinate 124,580 downwards.
TTTTGATAAGCCGAGTCCGCCAATGGCGGTGGACAGCGCCATCGCGGCGTCCTGCTGCATCTCGGGCGACGGGTAGTAGTTGTTCTGTCGCCATACGCGGCCCCGAAAATCGGCTCGGTCGACGGTGAGATCGATTTCGACCGGACTGCCGTCAAAGCGGCTCAGCAGAGTTTGCGGCATGCCGCGCTCGGTGACACACTCGACGTAGGCGTCCACCCGGGCGGCAAGGTGATCGACCGTCGGGCGATCAACCAACTGTGGAAACGCACCGAAGAGCGCCTCGACGCTCTCGCAACCCGGGTCGTACGCCGGCTCCCGTCGCGAAAACCAGAGCAAGACGACGGGGGTCTCGATCTGGTCGAGGAGCCGGTCGAAGCTGGCAACGTAGTTGGCGAGGTTCTCGGCAGCGAGACGTCGAACGCGGGGTTGTGCTAGCCGACGGCACCAACGGCGGGCCGATTCTCGCGCCATGGGAGCGAGTTTCCACCAATAGTCAAGTTCAAGGACCGAGCGCCACGCGTCATCCGCCGCCATCTCCCTCCCGTCACGACGCCGCGTCAGCTTCTCAAGACCGCGGCTCTCGAAAAGAGAGTTATCTTCGCTTCTTCCCGACATCACCTGGACGATCGTGAGACGACCACGGTTCACAATCTCCAGGAGTGCCGGTTGTCGAGCGAAAAATCGAGGCCCCGCTCCACCGTAGCCAAGGTTCAACACGGGGGTGGCAAGCTGCTCGGCAAGCAGCGCAGGATACGGTTCCTCACAGAAACAGCCGAAGGTCTGCGCGGCCCCAAGACAAGTGATGTACTCTCCGTCGATCAGCTCTTGGGGGGGGCCGCGGAAAGTCAGACTCGATCCGGGAAGTTCGTAAGTCTGGTAATCGACGACTTCGTAGTCCCGCGCCGAGTAGTTCGAGAGATGCTCGCTCACCACGGCGCCCTCCTGCCGAGAACTTCTTCTAGCTCTCGCTTGTCTTCCGAGAACAAACGACTCAGTCTATTCTTGGCGTCTACCGTGAGCGGGGTGACGCGGCCAACGTTGGCCGCGTTGACTCTCTTGGCAACGCAATCGCGGAGGGCGGAAGGGACCAACGCACGCGCCATCGACTTCACGAATCCGTCGTCCCAGACTAATCGTTTTAGCAGTCGAGAGCGGGGGGTCCGTCCCACCAACACCTTCTGCTGGAACTCGGGAGTAAATTCGGCGCTAACCCTCAGATGCTCGCAGACCAATCGCCACACGGCCAGCGGCTCGCCAGCAAGGTCTCGGTGGAAGACGGTGAGCACTTGGTCCTCGCCAAATTGATTGACAAACCGACGTACTTGTTCTGCGTACATGCCCACTCGGCGGTAGTGCCAGTCCCACCCCCATCCCGCCGCGACGCGGTCGTCTTCCGCTTTCAAGGCCCGCTCAAAGGCCAAGGGTTCGACGCCCTTGTGCAGATTCATATGGTAGTGTGAGTGCATCCTCTCCACCGGATCGCGCAGGATGATAAGCACCCGTGCGTCGGGATGGTCGGACGCGATCCGAGCCGCCGTAAACGGTTCGTACAGGTACCTTACCGAAGCCTCGCCAACAGCGGTCGCCTCTCCCGCGTCGGCAAAGAGAGACTGGTAAGCCCTCTTTTCGGTTACGGAGTACTTCAGCAAGACGTCGTAAAGACGCTTCTCATCGATGGGACCTTTGCAGGAGGGGCGTTCCCCTTCATGGAAGGCGTAGTAATTTGGTTCCTTCGGCTTGGAGACGAAGACGTCAGGGTGTCCAGCAAGGTGTTTAGCGAGCGCCGTGGTACCGCTCTTCGCGGCGCCGACAAGGAAAAAGTTGGGGCTACGCAGCGAGTCAGGCGTCATTCAATCACCCTCGTCGTGATGGATGAATCCAAGGATGCGTCCGCCGCCCGAACGCCCGCCGTGATGGCCCAATTGAAGTTTGGCGTCGAATTGGTCTCTAGGAACTGTTTGACGCCCTCGTCGTTGACACGAGTCGGCTTCTGCGTCGATAGCGATCTGATTTGCGAGACCACCGACTCTCGGTCCGCGCGGCAAACGACGCCGAGATGGTACTTGCGGACGGTCCACCCAACCCCTCCATAGTCGATCGCAATCACCGGCTTCATCGCGTCCGCAGCGAATAGCAGCGTGCTCGACATGCCGACTTGGCGTGGATAGCCAACCCAGACCGCGTCCATCGCCGGAAAGAAGTCGCTAAACTCAGAGTCGGACACGAAGCGGTCGTGGAACACGATCCGGCCCGCTTCGACCAAGTGGGGGACCTTTCTGATCGCGTCCCGCGAACTCTCTGAAAGGCAGCCAAACAGCGCAAGGTTCGCGTCGGTTGATCGAGCGACTGCGGCAAAGCTTTCAATCAGCAACTCAGTCCCCTTGCGTCGTCCCAAGTCGCCCGCTGAGCCGATCCACCAAGCATCCTGGTTGAGGCCTAGTCGATGCCGAGCTTCCGACTTCTCGACGCGGTCGGCTCGTCTATCAAAAAAGTGCGGCAGGAAGCGAACGGGTTGTCCGAGGACGGCCATTCTCCCCGCCGCGTCCCCCGACAGTGCGTACTCGTCGACGGTGTGCAGGCGAATTCCAGCTAAGAGATTCAGCGTCAATCGATCGAGCCACAACTCGGGACGCTCGCGGAACGCGGGGCGCGGGTAGGTTTGACGGCAGTTGTGCAAGATGAAGTCGGCGCCCTTCAACCGGGCGACTCGCTGGCGGAGCCGCCGATTCAGCAAGAGCCCCGGCGCCAAAAAGTCGGCGCTCGGCGCAACGATCCAATCGGGGTCTCTGATAGCCAACTCTTGCTCTAGCGCTGACGACTCGAGTCGCGCGTTGGTCCATTTTCGATAGACCTTGGGGACTTCCAGCGTGTAGTCGATCTGAACGCCCTTGGGGACGTCCCGCAGCTTGACCGACGCGGCTTCGCTGCCCCGGGCGTCACGAGACAGCGCTAGCGTGACCTCGCAACCCACCTCAACGAAAGCGCGACACGCCGCCAGAGCAAAGCCAATGAAGTGCCCGACAAACTTTGGTTCGAAGACGAGAACTCTCATCGTGCTGCTAACGTTCGACCGCCGTCGATTCCGCGCCGCATCCTTCAACCTGGCGTGGAACGTCAACGACTTCCGCGACGAGGTCTAAGAGGCGATCGGCCCACCGATCCCAGTTGAGTCGAGCCCTAAAATCGGCTGCCGCCGCATGCCGCATTGCAGCGTAGCGTGACCCATCAGAAACGATCGAAAGGATGCTCTCGGCGAATTCCTCTGGCGTAGATCCGGGAGGGAGCAGCATACCCGTCTGTCCATGCTTGACGCACTGAGAGATCCCCCCTGTATCGGTCGCCACAACGGGCGCCCCAAACGCCATCGCCTCGCACAGCACGTGTCCGTAGCATTCGGCTCTTGCGGGATGGATCAATAGCGTGGTCCGGCGCAAAAGTCCGTCGAGCTGCTTCGCTTCACTGCGAGACATTCGGCTTAACTGACCGAGCACCCGAACGTACGGGCGCTGCAGGTCGGGTGGCAGCTTGGCGCCGACTACCGTTAGTCGAGTTTCGATGCCGGCCGCGTTCAGGACGTCCGCTGTGCGGACCGCGATATCCGCGCCCTTGCGACGCCAATCGAGCCCTACGAGCAGCAGTTCCAACGGCTCGCCTTCCTTGGGCAGCGAGGTTGGGTTCGGTTCGGGGAAAGCGGGGAGGTTCGCTCCCCACTCGGCAATTGAGACCTTCTGCGTTTCGGCCTGGTAACGATTTAGGACCGACTCAGCCACCCAATCGGTCGGCACGCAGATGCGGTCCGCCCGTGCGATCATTCTCCGCTCGCTCTCGTGGATAGCACGCAGCTCAGCTTCCGAAAGATCGATTCGATTCGGATAATAGCTTTGCAGCAGGTCGGCTGTCGCATCCGTAACGTAGATGATGGGTAGCGGCGAGCTTTCAATGGCTGAAACGACGGAAGACGAGTGCAGCGCGATCAAGACATCAAACTTCGTTGAAGTCAGGTCTCTCTCAATCTCGGCTCGGTAGGCTTCGACATCAAACGTCGGGCGGACGCCGAAAACGCGACGGTTGATCGCTCCTATCAGACCCTTGGAATTGGCGCCCCGCACGAAGGAGCCAGCCACATGCCTAACGTCGGCGCCGCCTCGGCGAAGTGCGGCGGCCGCATAGTGGTGCGTACTCGCCCAAGGACTTTGGAGATCGCGATTCGTAAGTACGCCAACCACCGGCCTGGAACGCTGACCGACGATCGGGGGCGCCGCTTCCGTGTCGGACAAAAGTTGCACGACACGACTGTTCGCAGAGGAGGGAGGGCTCATGCCAGAGTAATCCGAGGATCGATCCTTCCGTGTCTCTATCAAGTCGTCTGCGTCAGCGAGGTGGGCAGAGAGGCCAACTTCGTTGACGCGAGTATGATGACCGGGTCGGCCCGAGTCACTAGTTGAATCCTTGCAATTTCTTTGTCGCTGCCGGTCGATGGCATTGGTGAGACGCGCCGCCGGGTCGTGGGTTGAACTGTTCCCCAGCGTCTCGCCCTCGCCTAGAAAGGCGCGCTGCTCGTACCCTTTCTCCGCGGCGTCCGACGGCCAGTCGCTTCGGAACTACGCCTTGCCCCGGAGAGGCCGAAGCCTTTCACCGACGTCCTGGTCCGTACCGTCCACTCGGACAATCGATCTGCGCCGGCAGTTCAATAGTTCAGCGGCACACAATAGCGGAAACTTAAACAGCCCCCGGGCGTACCTCGCCCCGAGCCGCTTCGGATCACTCAACGCTCGGTGCGCCCATTCCATTCCGATTCGCTGGACCCATTTCGGGGCGCGAATCTGGGCGCCGGCGAGGAAGTCAATCGTGGCGCCGGCTCCGATGGCGACCGCTGCATCGAGTCGGTCGTAGTATCGGTGAAGCCAAAGCTCTTGCTTTGGCGACCCCAGCCCGACGATCAATAAGTCTGGTCGAGCAGCAGAAATCACTCGGCAAAGCCGATCGTTTTCTTGCTCGTCTTGCTCAAAACCATGTCGCGGGCTTTCGATTCCCACCACCTCCACCTGCGGCCATTGCTCGGCTATCCGCCGAGCGGCAAGTTCGGGGACCCCCGGCATTCCGCCAAGCAGAAAGAGACGAAGACCGCCTCGATCGGCCGCCTCGCTGAGCAGAGCCGGCGTCAGGTCCGACCCGGCGACACGTTCTGGCAGCGAGGGTCCAAACAGTCTCGACGCCGCAACGATCGGCCAGCCATCGGCAACGACCAACGAGGCGCCATCGTAGGCTCGGCTGAACTCGGACCGATTCCGCTTGCGATTGGGCTGTAGACGGACGACATGATCCACATTGGGCGTCAAGACGTAGCGGTTTGCCGGGAGTTCCATTTCGTCGGCTCGACGGTACTCCCCGATCCAATCGAAGATCTGATCGACCGCTTGGTCGAGCGTCACGCAGTCGATCCTGGTGTTGAACAGGACGGTCCGCTGCACGGGGATCGGCTTGGTGGAGGCGACTGCGATCACTAGTACGCCCCGTCCAATCCAAGCACCGCGGGAACGGTCTTCACCAGCAACTTCAGATCAAGCAAGAGACTACGCGTTTCAATGTACTCGATGTCGAGCTCTACCTGCTCAGGGAACGCGAGCCGACTACGGCCAGACACCTGCCAGATGCACGTGATGCCAGGCTTCACTTGCATACGCAACCAGTCGTGACGCGAATACAGCCGGACCTCACTCGGTAACGGTGGTCGCGGCCCCACCAGGCTCATGTCGCCTACTAAGACATTGAACAGTTGCGGCAACTCATCGATGCTTAGCCGCCGCATCCAGAACCCGATTCGCGTTACCCGGGGATCATTGGGAATCTTGAAAGTCCTCGAGTCGCTGTGGACGTTCAAGTGGGCGATCTCCGCCTTCCGGTCTTCGGCATCGACGACCATGGTGCGGAACTTCAAACAGGTGAACTGCTCACCGTCCTTTCCGACGCGTTTGTGCGCGTAGATAGCAGGACCGCGGCTCGTCAACTTGATCGCCAAGGCAGCGGCCAACAAGACCGGCGATATCAGAACGATCAAAGCGAGACTGAGCAGGAAGTCCATCGCACGCTTAGCAAACTCGTACCAAACCGAGTCTGCTAGAGCGACTCTCTGAGCCGGCGTCTCGAGCGCTATCGCGTCGCCGTCGGGCAGCATCCCCGGAAACAAGAGCGAACGGAGCACGGTCGATGAATCGCCAAACTCACGTCCCCCGATGACGGGCGACGCGTTCTGAGTTGGCGACGTCGCGTGGTAGAAATAATTTGCGTATCGCAGACGTGGCGATTGACTCGGCGCCGAGACGAACAGGACCCTGCGGCGCTCACGCTCAAGACCCAGCCGGGCGTCTTCCGCCGCCAAACGCCGGATTGAGCCCACCGCTTCTCGCCTTGTCGCAGTCAGAAGGCCCAAGTCAACCGGCGAAACGTCACGCGAACTCCCCAGGTTTTCGCGATGCATTACGTTCCTCAACTGTCATGGTGTCGTTCTTACGCTTTGCCTTGCGCTGCTCAAGTTCCGCAAGGAGTTTCCCCGCAAGTCGTAACGATTGCAAGTGATTTACGTAGGCAATCGCAGAAGTTGGCTGCGCAGACGCGAACGACGGCGCACCTAGAAGATGATGAGAACGGCGTTTAGCTGTTCGACTGGCTTGAATCAGTCGAAACCGTCGCGCCTAGCGGCGGCGTGTGGGATCGCCCGTTGCGACAGCTCCCACGCTGCGTCGTTTCTCTGCCGACGGCTTCTTTATCAATCTGATAAGGGATTGCTCGACATCGGATGCAGATTCTAGCCGGTGCGGGGTACTCGCGATCGTTGCCGACGTCGCTTCGCGCAATTAGACTCGTAGCGTCCCGTCTTAGTGTGAGACCGCCACTCCGCCCCCCTGGCTCCGTCCTGCCCAGGACGATCCGCCGTCGAGGATGCTTCCGTGAGCCGAATTGGTTACGTCGATCCATCGCCGGCGAATTCGGCTGTGGTGAATGGCTACACAAGTCTGCCTAGCGACCCGATGGTTTACCGGGCTCCGGAAACATCGCAGAAGGGGGGCGGCCAACTTCTGCCTGCCGTCTGTCGGAAGTACTGGTGGCTTCTCGCACCGGTGCTCGCACTTAGTGGATTTGTCGCCTACCAAGCCTCCGAGCGATTCGGAGAGGTCAGTTCGAAGGCCCGTGCGTCGGTCATCTATCGTGGTTTGCCAGGCGTTCCGGGGCCGACGATTTTTGAGCCGCTTGCTCCCAAGACTTGCTCCGAGCTATTGACCTCCGTCAACGTTGTTCAGAAGGTCCTCGACAAGCGCGGCATCGAGATGCCAGCGACAACGTTCTCAGAACTGCTTCTCGTCGAGCTGACGCGGAATTCGAGCCTCATCAATGTCGAGCTGTCGTGGTCGGACCCGGAGGCTGCTTCCGGCATGCTGAACGACCTGTTAAGTGAGTTTATTGAGTACATCGCCTCCGAACGCCGGGCGACGCTTCGGGAACACCTTCAACACGTCGAACTGGCGCTGCTCGAAGCGAAGAGCAATGTCGATTTGGCCCGGACGCGATTCGAGTCTCTCCGCCGTCAGCATCACGAGAAGATATTCGAGTCGGGTGGCTACACGGAGGACTTCTATGTCGGCTTGATGGAGACGGCCTCCAAGACTCGCTACGAAGTCGATGAAGAGAAGGCGCAGCGATCTAGCATTGAGCAGCAGTTGGCCGCCCTCGACGAGAAAGGCGAAGAGGTCCGCAAGTCGCTTGTCTCGCTCGAGCAACAGACGGCGGCGAAACTCCTCGACGACACCTATCAGAGCCTTGAGTCCGCACGCGATATGTACGCCGAAGGCTCCGAATCCTACCGTGACATCGACCAGTCGATCAACGACCTCGACAACATGGGCCGGGTCGGCGATGGGGGACTGAAAGACTGGCACGCCGAGCTGACGGCCCTCCTCAGCAAGAGCGTCGCGACCCTAGGTCGGAGTACGGTTGACGGCACGACGGCCGCTCACGACGTGACACTCGCCTCCTACCGGGAGCAAGGCGAAGCCATCCAGGAGAAGCTAAGCAGCATCGAACGGATGCAGGAGACGCTACAGCTGCGACTCTATCCGAGCGCAAACCAGATCGACGTGCTGGAGGATCGCCTGGGCGCTTTGCAACAGGAGTCGCAAGGCAGCGGTGCGCCATTCGCCGACTTCGACGCGTCCCGACTCGAAGAATCCGAGGCGGCGCTCCACGACGCCGAAGCCCACGAGCAGGCCGTCGCGCTGCAGCAAGCCAACATGCGCCAACTCGAAAAGTGTCGGATCAACGAGTGGACCATCTCGGTTCCGGCGGGGCCCCAGACGACCGCCGTTTCATCGAACAACCTGAAGATCGGGGCGTTGGCGTTCGCCCTCTGCACGATGGGGCTCTGCGCGCCGATTGTCTTCGCCGAGTGGCTGAATCAGTGTCCCACCGCCGACGAGCAGTTTGCCCAATCGGTGGGCCTTCCGCTCGTTTCCGAGCATTTGGTCACCGGTTCGCAGCGCATTCGCAACAGCCACACCGGCCTCAACGACTTGCGGCCGGCGACGATCGAAGAGCTCCGCCACTTTACGCTGCGGATCCAGCAGTGCTGCCGGCGGACTAATCGGGGCGCAACGATCGTCTTTAGCTCGCTCGACCCGCGTGTCTCGGCGATGCCGCTGATGGGCGGCATCGCCGAGTGCCTCGCCGAGCGGGAAGAACGCGTCCTGCTAATCAATACGGTTCCGTCAGAATGGGCGGCCAGTTGGAGGGCCCCCATCGACGCCGACGAGAAGCCCTCTGGCAAGACCCGCCTCGCAAAGGCGTCAGAGATGAATGGGCTGGGAGAGTACCTCGCGGCCGAGTGCCAAGAACTCTCCGAGCTGATTCAACCGACCGGCATTCGTGGGATCGACGCCATTCTCTGCGGCTCCCGCGCTCTGCCCCGCGAGGCAATGGCCTCAAGCACGTTGATGAGGTTGATCGAGGAATGCTGTGACCGATACTCGATGGTATTGGTCAACGGCCCCGGCATAGGGTCCGCCACCGACCTTCAACTGCTCGCCTCGCAGGCTGACGCGCTGGTGCTGACCACATCGAAGCGGGTCCGCAAGGGCGGCGCCGTTTGGGAAGCAGTCGCCGACTTAAGAGACACCCAGGCGCCCATCATTGGACTGGTTAGCTGACGGTCGTCACGCCATGCCTCCCCTAAAGCGAACACCGCGTGATGACGCCGATCGACGCGATTCTGACCGGCTCGGCTGCCCTGGTGGCGACTCCAGCTTACGTACTCGGCGCTGAGTGCTTGCTTGCGGCGCTGTATCGATCGGTGAAGTCGGGAGGCCCTTCGGGCGATCGACCGTGCGTCGCCGTCGTTGTGCCAGCCCACAACGAGGCGCCCCAGATCCCGCAAACACTTGCATCGATTCGCCCCCAGCTCGGGGAAGGCGACCGGGTAATCGTGGTCGCCGACAACTGCTCCGACGCAACCGCTGAGGTCGCCCAATCACATGGCGCCGAAGTCTTAGTGCGGAACAGCACGAACGAGCGTGGCAAAGGTTACGCCCTCCGGCACGCGTTTGAGCGTCTGCGATCTTCACCGCCCGATGTAGTGGTGTGTATTGATGCGGACTGCGTCGCGACTCCCGGGGCAATCGGCGTGATTGCACGGCTGGCGAAAGCCAAGCAACGGCCGGTGCAGGCGGCCTACCTAATGGAGTCGCCCAGCGAAGCCGATCGCCCTGCCGCCGGGCGGGTCTCCGAGTTCGCCGTCCTGGTAAAGAACTTTGTCCGGCCACGGGGGCTCGGCATGCTCGGGTTGCCGTGCCTACTGACTGGCTCGGGGATGGCGTTCCCCTGGGACGTGCTGCAGTCGGTTCCGCATCCCGAGGGGCACATCGTCGAGGACATGCGGTTTGCGGTTGATCTCACTATCGCGGGGCGCCCTCCCCTGCCCCAGATGGACGCCCAAGTCGTGTCGCGGCTTCCCGCCAGAGAGGCCGCCGTAACGACACAGCGGACGCGTTGGGAGCATGGTCACCTCGCCGTGATCCTTTCCGAGGCGCCCCGCCTGGCCAGTGCTTTCCTGCGGAGTGGACGACCCAGCGTGCTGGCCTTGTTGCTTGAGCTGAGTGTCCCACCGCTAAGCCTGTTGGTTGGCGTGATGGCGTTGGCGCTAATGGCCAGTTCGGCACTGGTCGCGCTTGGGGGCACGGTCGTCCCCTTGGCAATTCTTGCCTCGGCCGTTCTTTTCGCGACGGTCGGGCTGGGGGCGAGTTGGCTGCGCTACGGCCGCCAGGTGTTGCCCGGTAAGACGCTGCTCGCGGTCCCAGGTTATGCCTTGCGGAAGGCGCCGCTCTACGCAAGCTTCGCCAAGAAGCGAGAACAGGCGTGGGTGCGAACCGCACGCGATTCCGGCGCCACGGCGCCCGCGCCCCACTACGCTACCGAGCGTGTGAACGCCAAAGAAGGTGCCCCTTCGAGGAAGACCTCGGGCTGATCGTCACCTGCCGCGACTTGCGGCGTCTTGCATGAGAGCTAGGAGAAGTTCGGCCTGGCGCCGCGGGTGGTGTCGCTCGGTGACGCGGCGAGCGCCTTCTTCGCCGTAGGAAGCGAGTTGCTCGCTCGAGGCGTCGAGCACCGCCCGCAGGGCGTCCGCCAGGGCGTCGACATTCGCGGGGGGGATCAGCCAGCCGGATTTTTCGTTCTCAACGAGCTCGTAGTTCGCGCCGACATGCGTGGCGACGACGGCGCGACGAGCTGCGAAAGCTTCCATGAGAACAATGGGCAATCCCTCCGCAAAGCTGCATGAGACGACCGCGAGCGACTGACGGACCAATGCAGCGATTTCCCTGCTGGGCATCCAGCCGCGGACTTCGACGCTCTTCTCCAGACCCGCCGACTCGATCGCGGCACTAATCGCCTCGCGCTCGGGGCCGTCGCCGACCAAGACGATACGCAGCGATCGGCCCTCATTCACCAGACGGCCCGCCGCCTCGACGAGCAACCGCTGGGCTTTCTCAGCACACAGCCGCCCGACGCAGACAAAGGTGGGGATTTGCGGCAACGGGTCGGAGTGGGACTCCTCAATGGCCGCCAAGTAGTCGCCCCCCACAGCGCACCGAACGACGTGCAATCGGTCCCAAGCTTCCGGAGGGGCGAAGACCATGCACTGGCTGCGGCAGAAGTCACTGATGCACGCCGTGAACGCCGCCCGCCGTAGTTTTTCACCAAGCGCCCACGAGCCGGCGGAATAGAAAACGCCCGGACCGTGGATCGTCAGGCTGAAAGGCTTCCCCGTCAGTTCGGCGGCGAGCATTGCAACGGTCGCCGAGTTCTCACCGATATGGTTGTGCAGCAGGTCGATGTCAAGCTTTCCAATCTGCTCCGCAAGGCGGATCGCTTCGACCGTACAAATGAGCTGCCGAGCAACGCCCCCTAGTCCCGGCGCACGCGTCCGTAAAGCGAGTCGTCCGGTTCGCAGTATGGGGAGCGGCTTAGCGAGTAACGCCTTAATCGCCGAGCCGAGCAATCGTAGCGGGCCCGCTTCGACGAGATAGGTCGTCGCGCTTCGGTGCGTGAAAACATCGGCGTCGGGCGATGGTCCCGCATCGGGACGACGGACCGAGAACGTATGAACCTCCACGCCCAAACCACGCAATTCATTCACCTCTTGGCGAATGAACGTGTCGCTGGGGCGTCCGAACATGCCGGTTAGGTAGGCGACTCGCAACGGCCGGGTCACGCCGTCACCCCTTCGCCAACAACCGTATCGGCAGTCGGCGTCGCGACACCAACGGGCGCCAGCCGACAGTGCCGCCACGCCTCGTCGTAATCGAAGGCTTCGAATGCCCCGATCGCTTCGCGAAGTTTGTCGGCGTTGAAGCGGAGGGGACGGAAGCGGGCCCGGTACCGGCAAGGCGTGAGAATTCCCGGTAGTTTTCCGCGGCCACGGTAAAGAGCCCGACTAAACCACGTTGCGACGCGCGCCGTGGTCAAGCCGGCCAGGTAGGGGACGTAGATCCGCCATCCCTTCGCGGCGGTGTTACGCAAGTACCGACCTTCGTGACGCCATGCCGTCACCCTCGCGGCGTCGATCACGTTGTAGGTCTGTCCGATGGTCATAGTCGAATCGAGCACTTCTGCGAACGCCGCCGCACAGTTTTCGACATAGGTTAGCGGCAAGGGGCGCGCGCCTCCGAAGACAATCCGGAGCGGCCCAATCGGCTGCCCGACTCCCGACGTCTCTTCGTTGCCGGCGCCCCATACGAAGCCGGGTCGCAGCACCGTTAGTTGCGTCCCCTTCGCGTCGGCCCATCGCCGTACGATCCTCTCTTGCCAAGTCTTCGAGATCGCGTATCCGTCCCGCGTATAGAGATCTGATTCCAGTGGCGACTCCTCGTCGAGCGGAGACTTTGCGCGTCGCCAGTCATAGACAGAGAGCGTTCCGCAGTAAATGAGCCGCCGGACTCCGCCGGCGTCCATAGCCGCCAGCAGATTTTCGGCGCCGACGACCGAGCTGGCCAGCTGTTCGTCGTCGTCTCCAACGACACAAGCCGCGAGGTGGATCACCGCGTCGACCCCGTCAAGCGCACCGGCCAGCGATCGCGGCACCCGGAGATCGCCCTCCACGAGCCGAACGCTCGAAGGCAGAACCGTTGACGCCCGCTCAGGGTCACGAACGAGAGCGATAACGGAGTGACCCCGTGCGACAATAGCTGCGGTGACGGAGCGTCCGAGGAAGCCGCTTGCGCCGGTGATGAGGACGTTCATGGACCGACCGCCTCGGGTTGACGCTCACTCACGGTGGCGTTGTCGCAAGCCGCATGCGTGATTACATCGACCCAGCGGCCGACCTCGCGTATAGCGTCGAGGCTAACGGGAGGAGCTTCGCCACGGTCGCATCGGGCGTAGAACTCAGCGACCAAACGCCAGAGCCCCTCGTACGGCCCGGGCCCACCGCTTAGCTTGCGGCTCAGGCTACGCCGGGCGTTCCGTAGCTCGCTGAAGCCACGGCCGACCATGTTGCGGATCGGTATGAGTGGTTTCGGACCCCCTCGGGTCCGAGTCAAGATGGCGCCGACTTCGAAGAGGTTAACCTCGGCGCTGAGCCGTGATCCATCGACCCGAATTCGGAAACGGTCAATCTCTCCACCCGTCGAAACGCCGAGCAGGGCGGTGCCAAAGGCGGCGTCGACAAGGGCTTTGAACTCGGAAATCGCCCCCGTTGCAACGGGACTATCACGCCGACATTGGCACGATGCCGAGCGGATCGGACCGACAAAGGCGTTCGCGAGGTAGCTGAGATGGGTGAGGAAGTCGCTAACGGCGCCGAGGGGCTCTCGCATCGCTGGATGCGGGGCGTGGCGGTCAACAAATCGGCTCCCGGGCGCGAACAGGGGCAGGTCGACTTGCACCTCGACATGCAGCACGTCGCCGAAACGGCCCTCTCGATGAAGTCTCAGGAGTTGCTGGACGTCGTCGTTGAATAAGTAGTTGTGATCCTCGACAAGCCAACGACCACTCGACTCGGCGACCGCGGCGAGACGTTCGAGGTCCTCCAGACTGGTCGCGATTGGCTTCTCAACGAAGACATGCGAGCCCGCTTCGAGACACTCCTTGGCGATGGCGAGATGCGTTGCGGCGGGCGTCGTAATGTGGACCGCGTCGGGACGGCAGTCAGCGAGCAGGCGCCGAAAGTCGGTTTCCCAAGCCGTGACGCCGAACCGCTCGGCGGTTAGTTCGGCCAACGCCGCCGACAAATCGCAGACGCCGACCGCCTCGACGCCTGGCGCGGCGTCAATGGCGGCGAGGTGTTGCTTGGCGATGTGGCCGGCTCCGATCACCGCGGCGCGTAACATGGCGGCTCCTCTTGGCTGGCGGTCGGCCTAACGGCGGGCTTGTACTCGATGAGTCGGGGTCGCTTGCCTCGTAACTGGTCGATCGCCCACCAAAGCCACCCCGCCGCGATCGGCGGCTTAGCGATCATCATCAGACCCGCAAGACGACATCGGTCTCGCCACGGCCGCCCCGTTATCCCGCTGGCGATTCGGCCTGTTTGGAGGACGATCCCTAATAACGCTGTGGTAGCAACGGCGACGGCGGCGCTTATGCCACCAGCAAACGCAGCCAATGCGACGGCCGCCACCGCGCCGACCGGGTAGCCCACCGCCCAGAAGACGGCCCCCCGTAACAGGCGATCGAAGACCCGAATGCCAAATCGCGACTCGACATCGGCGCCGTTGTAGCCGGTGCGCAATTGGCGTCTCAGCCACGGCCTGAAATGATGCAAGTCGGCGTCGTGAATCGTCATCTCGGCGTCGATCCGACGGAGCGACCAACCGGCCGCGCGGGCCCGATGACAGAGCTCAGGCTCCTCGCCGGCAGCCACTGTAGGATCAAAGCCGCCCGCGTCTCGATAGGCAGAGACCCGCCAAACCGAATCGCCCCCTACCGAGCCGCACTCACCTACGGCCGTGTCCCACTCGTAGTCACAGAGAAGGTTGAATGCCGACGCTTGGGGGAATCGCTCCCGGCGTCGGCCGCAAACGGCTGCGAGACGCGGATCTTTCTCTAGTGTCGCTACTGCTTGCCCGCACCAACCCGGTGCGGTCTCGCAGTCGCCGTCAATAAAGAACACGTAGTCGGTTTCCGGGGCGACCGCTAGGAGCCGTTCGAACCCTTCGCCACGAGCGCGGGCCGCGTTGAAAGGTCGCGCCGGATCGAGCGTAAGAACCGTCACGCCGGATGAGCCCGCCATCTCCTGGCTACCATCTGTCGAGTCCGAATCGACATAGACGACCGGCGCGTTAAGTGACCGGAGCGATTCGAGGCAGCGACGGAGTCGCTCGCCCTCGTTGCGTCCGATCGCAACGACGCCGAGCTTCATGCCGGTGTCGATTGAGGCCGTCGTCATACTCCCGCCTCTTCAACGGCCGAGGCGTCGGACAATTCAGGATTTCGATGACGGACCTTGATGACCTTTGCCGGAACGCCCACCGCGACGCCGTCGTCGGGAACGTCAACCAGCACCACCGCGTTGGCGCCAATGACGGCCCGCTCGCCGATGCGGATCGCCCCTAGCACACAGGCCCCGGCCCCGATGTCGGCGCCAGCCGCGATGGTGGGTAACTCGAAGTTGTGGTCACTCCGGACGACGCCAAACGTCGTGTTTTGACGGATCTGGACGTCATCGCCGACTGAGTCCGCATGCAAGATCATGCCGCCGTGGTGCCAGAGGCGTACGCGCCGCCCCACGCGGACCGTGTAGGGCAGGCTCACGCCGCAGGTCCATTCGACGAAGCGGTACGCGAGCTTGTAAGCGATCGAGAAAGGAGCCCGCAACAACTTGGGGCGGACCCCCATCCGCCAATTACCGAAGCGATGGACCGCCAGCGCCCAGAAACCTTGCTCAAGCAACTTGCCGTCATGCGTCCGCAGGTCCTCACGCACCAAGGACCAGAAGCCCACGCCAGCGGGATTCTGGTTGGCGCCGCCGCGGTCGCTTGGGGGGTGAGGGGGCATCAAATCGCCAGTACGTCGAGTAGTGGAGCGCGGCGGACTAAACGACGCCCGCAAGCGATCGGAGGTAGTAGGCCGCGAGTTCGTCCCACGCCTGCGACTCGTCGATGGCGCCGAAACGCGCCGCGTCATCGGTGTTGGTCCGCACCAGAGGTTCGCTGAATTCGGTTTGCTGGCAGGTCTCGACGGCGCACTCGACCCCAAGACGGGGCGCCATCGCAGCGGCAAAGCGACGGGCGAACTTCCCTTGGGTCTCAACGTATCCGCTCGGTGCGTACCGTTCGAACGAAGCCGCTCCGAACGATTCGGCGAATCCGACGTAGGCGCGAGCCAGCGCAGCGGCGTGGATGTTGTCGCGGACGTAGTCGGGCGTACGGACGCTCGGCGTGTCTCCAGCCAGCCAAGTCCGGACCAAGTAAGCGGTGAAACGCGCCTCCTCAAACGGCCCGAAGGGGTTCGGGATCACGAACTTGCCGAGAGGGACGTTCCGACTCTGACAGTAAAACTCGAACGCCTGCGAGGTCAACGCCTTGGATAGACCGTAGGGGGAGAAGTGAGGCAATCCGTCCGAGCCGGCGCCTTCGCCTCCTTCAAACACGCTGCCAGTGAGCAACACGCGTGTTCCTTCGCGGCTGGCGATCGCATCCATGACATCAGCGAGCCGGTGCGTGTTGCTGGCCAGCGCCGCCGCGAAATCGAACGCCGGGCTACGGTAGTCCGCCACGTATGCGCCGTGACAGGCGACTACGTCATACTCATCCTGGCGTAAGGCAGTCAGGTAACGGTCGTCTCCAAATCGTACTCCCCAGAGCGGGTCGCAGTGACCGATCGCCTCTTGAACGCGCAGCGCACGGAGCGGATCATGGTAGTCTTTTGGCCCGTCCGCGGTGAAGGTCGCCACCACTTGGTGGCCGGCCTCACTGAGCGAGCGCGCGAACCAGTAGCCGGTGAAGGAACTGGCGCCGGTTAGCAAAACTCGCATAGTGTCCTCCAAATCGCCGGAAGGTCCTTCCGGGTTCGGCTCGCTAGACGGCGGCGGGTTGGAGGTGATATTCGTGGTCAAAGTCTCGCTGATTGGCGTCCTTGTCCGAGAGCACGACCGGCTCGATCGGCCATTCGATGCCGAACGCCGGGTCATTCCAACGAATCCCCCGCTCGTGCGTCGGAGCGTACGCCTCGTCGACGAGGTAGAACGCTTCGGCGTCGTCCGTCAGGGTGATGAAGCCGTGGGCGAAGCCCTTTGGGACGACCATCATCCGCCGGTTCTCTGCCGACAGCTCGGCGCCATACCACTTGCCGAACGTTGCTGACTCGGGACGCAGGTCGAGCAGGCAATCCCACAACGCGCCGCGGACGCAACGGACCAATTTCGTTTCGGCGTGCGGTTCAAGCTGGTAATGCATTCCACGGAGCGTCCCCTTGTCGGCGCTCAGCGAGTTGTTGACCTGCACGTAGTGGGTCGGCAGGCCGTGCTCGGCAAACTCGCCTTCGCAATAGACGCGGGCGAAGAAACCGCGGTCGTCACCCCGCTTCTCGAGATCGAGCAGGTACGCCCCTTCGAGCGGTGTCTTGTTGAAGATCATGGCGTCGCTTGGAATCGTAGAAGCCTGGAAAACACTTACTTTAGGTCGGGTCTCAGGCGGCCGCAAGTTTTTGCAGCCGGCCGCTAAGGGTGCGTAGTCGGACATAACGATCACCCTCAAAATCAGCCCGATTAAACCCTTTATCGACCATCTGGCGATGGAGCTCTTCCATCCCTCGCTCGAGGTTGTACTCGAGCTGGAAGTCGGGCAGAAGCCGATTGAGCTTGTCAAACTTGACGCGATAATTACGCGGGTCCTCGCCCACCTCGCCCGTGTAAGCGACGGTTGCGTCGGGCAACAATCGCTGCACCATGTCGCCAACGTCGCGAACCTGATAGTTCTCGCTATTGCCGCCGATGTTGATCGCCTGGTTGTGGACCACCTCGCGAGGCGCCTCCGCCATGGCGACGAAAGCCCGAGCGATGTCCCGGCAGTGGATCAGCGGCCGCCAAGGCGAGCCGTCACTCTTGATCCGGATTTCGTTGTACGACAAGGCGGAGCCCAACAGGTTATTGACCACCAAGTCGATTCGAAGCATTGGCGAGTGGCCATAGGCGGTGGCGTTGCGCAGATAGACGGGGCTGAACCCGTCGTCGGCGAGCGGCGATACGTCACGCTCCGTTTCGATCTTGCTCTGGGCGTAAGCCGTCAGAGGGTTGAGTCCGTCGGTCTCTTCCAGGTCAAGCTTCTCGCCTTTGCCATAGACACTGCACGAACCCGAGAAGAGGTACCGTCCAACGCCTGCCCGCTTGGCGAGCTTCGCAACCGCGATCGACGCGTCACGGTTCACGGAGAGGGTGAGCTCCGGGTCGAGATCACCCATCGGATCATTGCTGATCGCGGCGAGGTGGCAGACCGCATCGTGCCCCTCAAGGTCGTACTCGGTCAGGTCGCGAACGTCTTTAGTGAGCTCGATGTCCGGCGTGACGATGGGCCCCCACTCGCAGCCCTCGAATAGATTCAGATCGCAACCCGTAACCTGGTGGCCGGCGGATTTGAGAAGCTCGACGAGGTGGGCGCCGATGTAGCCGCGATGGCCGGTGACAAAGAGGTTCATTCGAGGGAAGTCTTTAGGAGAGAATCTAGTTGATGACTCGGTTTGGCTCTTCGTGAATGTTCGTTATCTCAGCGTGCGCTCGCATCGTGAGGGGGCTACTTCGCCCATGGCGCCTTGCCTTCCATCCACATCTTATTGAGTCCGTCATGGTCTCGCTGGGTGTCCATGCACTGCCAGAAGCCGTGGTGCCGGAAAAGGCTCATCTGATCGTCGGCGGCGAGTTGCACAAGGGGCTCGCGTTCCAGGACGCATGCCTCGTCTTGCTTCAAGTACTCGAGAAAGTTGCGTCGAAAGAAGAAGTAGCCGCCGTTGATCCAGGTGTCTGTGAACTCGGGCTTTTCTTCGAACCGCTCAACACGGTCACCGGCGAGTTGAATCTCCCCGAATCGCGAAGGCGGATTGACGCCGAGCACCGTCCCAATCCGTCCGTGTTCGCGGTGGAACTCAAGTTCGGCCGTCAGGTCGGCGTCGGTGACGCCGTCACCATACGAGACGGCGAAATGCTCGGCGTCGCCCAGATAGCGCTCCGCGGCGCGGGCGACACGACCCCCGGTCATGGTCCCTTCGCCCGTGTCGGCGAGCGTAACGGTCCAGTCCTCGGCGTGATCGATCGAGTGGGTGGTCACCGCTCCGTCACAGAGCCCAACGGTGAAGTCGCTGTTGCGCTGTGCATAGTGAAGGAAATAGTCTTTGACAACCTCGGCCCGGTAGCCGAGGCAGAGAATGAACTTCTTGAAGCCGTGCCGCGCGTAGCTCTGCATGATGTGCCAGACGATCGGCCGGTTGCCGATCTCGATCATTGGCTTCGGACGGAACTCCGTCTGCTCACGAAAGCGCGTACCGAAACCTCCGCACAGCAAGAAGACGGGGACTTCGCTAGGGTTAAGCATCGAGGTCAGAACGGCGGGGGGGCAGAGGCGGTGAGGGAGGCGTCAAGATTCATCAGTCTAACAGACCGTAACTTGCTCGGCCGAAGAGACGACCGGGGCTCCAGTGAGGGGGTTATCGACCGGCCGGCGGCGGAAACCGGTCACCAGCACGCTGTGCCGGGCCAGGTCACGCAGCAGCATCGGCGGGTCGGGGTCGGGGCGTCTTTGGACGAACACCCGCGTCTTGTGCAGCACGAGACCGGCTATCGCGGCAAGGTCGGCCATGGCCGCGTAGGGGGCGCTGAAGTTTGTCAAAAAGTACCGGCGGCGGGCCGCAAACCAGTAGGCAGGGCGCCGCCGCGGCCGGGTTTGGGCCTCGGTGATGTGGGTCGTTTTCCCCACCAAGTGCACGATCCGGCTGGTCGGCACGTACCAAGTCGGCCAGCCGGCCCGCCTCGCCCGAAAGCAGTAATCGACGTCGTCGAAGTACGTGTAGAGCCCCTCGTCGAGCAGACCCACCGTGCGGAGCACCTCGGTCCGAACAACCAGTGCGGCGCCCGGAATCCATCCA
The DNA here is from genome assembly GCF_007859955.1 of Botrimarina colliarenosi. Classification (GTDB taxonomy): domain Bacteria; phylum Planctomycetota; class Planctomycetia; order Pirellulales; family Lacipirellulaceae; genus Botrimarina; species Botrimarina colliarenosi. Next base: position 104,969 of record NZ_SJPR01000002.1, on the reverse strand, counting down.
CACCGGGACGGAATCGACGAACCCGACTCGGGAGGCGCGACCAGCCAACTCGAAAGCAACCGCGAAATGACTCCGATCCGAGCGTAGGCTTCGAACTCGCTTGCCGCCGTGATGAATCGCCGAGCGGCCCGCTGCGACTCGCCGTCGGGGTGTTCAAGCCGGCTGCCGCAAAGCCCTACATCGGGATGGGATTCGAGAAATCGGACTAACTCGACGATCGCACCGGGGCAGACCAGGGTGTCGTTGTTGAGCAGCATAACAGCGTCCGGCGGCGTCGACGACGCGAGCGCCTCGCGGATCAAGACGTTGTTGCCGCCAGTGAAGCCTTGGTTGCATCGCACCGCGCGGAGGTCGACGCGGTCCGAAAGACCCAGTTCAACGACGGCGTCCGCCAATCGCTCGACCTCGCCGGCCTCCGAGCCGTTGTCGCACACAGCGACCCGCACGCCGGGCAGCTTCGCCAGTTCCGGGGCAAGCGACCGCAGACAGTCGATCGTGAGACCGCTGCCGTTGTAGTTCACCAGCACGAGCAAGAGACGCATAGCGAGCCTAACCGGCGGCCTCCATCCGAGCGACGCTCGGCCACCGGTCGATCCGCTCTCCTAGCAACCCACGCAAGTCGGCAAGGTCGTCCTGAACCAACGATTGCAGCAGAAGGATTTCGTGCGGGGCAATAGGGTGACTCGACTTCGAGACGGGGACCAACCGTTTCAGAGCTCGCACGGCAGCGCTCGGCAAGAGGCGACGCGTCAATCGCCGCAACGGCTCGGGGGCCAAACGCCCCGCCGCAACGCTCTGGGAGAGATCGCGTTGCGAATTGGCGCGAGGCATTTCTTCGGGCCAGTCCGCTTGGAGAGATCGCAACGGCGGCAAACCAAGGAACGACTCGACACGGCTCATCGCGGCACGGGGATCGCCGTGCAGTTCGTCCGTCGTGAGCACCAGCAGCCCCTCAGCGCCGAATTCGTCGTGGTAGGCCCGGATCTGGCGGGCGTAGAGACTTGCCGTAACCAGAATTGGATCGCATTGGACCGCCTCAGTAAGGCTCAGACCGTTTTGGTAGTGCCCAGCGAGATGCGAGTGCCGAAAGTTGCTGACGATTCGGTCAACCGGATCACGCACTAGGTAGATGAGGCGGGGGGCGCCGAGCGTTTCGCGGACACGTTGCGGCGTCGGCCCAAGGTCGGGCAACTTTGAGTAGCCGGTCGATGCTTCGCCCAAGAGCACGCCTTGCGGGGCGTCCTGAAACAACGCGGCGTAACGACGCAGAGCGCCGTCCTCGCCGTAGTCCTTAGCAGTGAAGTAATGCGGTTCCTTGACGCTCGGCATCCAGACGCCCGGGTGCCGTGTCAACAGCTCGTAAAAAGCCGTCGTCGACGCCTTCATAGCGCCAATGACGAGCATTCCCGGCAGCCGAAGGTCGGCTGTCGGCATCGCCCGTGTCGAGACGGCGCTGGCGGCGGTGCTCATTGAAAATACAAGGGGCTAGGTCTGATCATCGCAGGTGCCGATTGTCGATGGCGTCGGTCCGGCGCTTGCACCACTCCGCCAACGGACGGATCCCAAGACGGCGAGCCAGGAAGTCGGTAGCGAACAAGCTGGCGCCGTAGCGGTTCCGCCGGAACCGCGATCGAGCCCGCCAGTCCTCCCAGCGCAAACGCCGCTCTTCGGACCGTCCGACGGTGATTAGGGGCAAACCACTTAGCGGATAGCCGCGCTCGACGAGCATGTCGCCCATCCGCGCCTCGGCCAGTTGCAATTCGCGTTCGCTAATCTTTCTTCGCCACTGTCCGAGCAGCTTCGGGTCGGGCAAGTCGTAGGTGCTGTGTTCGGCGTACTGGTAGATAAGCGGCGAGAACTCGACGCCCATGAACCGACAGATTGCGGTCAGCGTCTCTTCGGGCCGCTCGATAAGGTCCTCGTAGCGGACTTCCAGCTTACGATTGGCGGGAAGGCGCTCGGCCATACGTCGCCACTCTTTCTCTGCTTCGACCCAGCGGTCCGCCGCGCAGTACATGTTGCCCGCCCATCCCATGGCGATGCACGACCGCGCGACGTCACGGCCGTCGCGCGAGAGGTGGATGTAGCGGGCCTCCGGCCAGACGTAGGGCAGCTTCTCAAAGCCGTGGTGCACAGTGGCGCCGACTACCTGCTTCCCTGCCCGTTCGCGGCGTTGGTCAAGGAAAGATTGCACCAAGTCGGTGTAGTCGAGGTCCGGGTCGATCTGTCCGCCGCTGAGAAGGAAGACCCGGTCTTGGCGGAGGTATTTGTGGTAGTCGTTGATCGACGGCAAATGCCCCTCGGGACCGATACAATCGACGGCGAACTCGAACTCGAAATGGAAAGCGATCTCCGGATGGTGATCAAGCATCAACCGCAGGAGCGTAGTCCCGGACCGGACCGAGCCAACGATAAACGTCGGCGTCGTCTCGGATTGGGACGCGTCCGAAGCCCCGTGCAGGGATCTCTTATTATTGGCGAATGTCGTTGCGTGCATTGCAGTAGATTTATAACGCGTCGTTTGGACGCCACCGAAGAGGCCACAGCGACGGAAAAACTATAGAACCGACTTTTTGGGCGGGCTTCTCTCGTTTTCGGATACGGTCGATGAGATCAATGGCGACAGTTCCTCCTGGAAGAATCGCCTCACCCGTCTCTTCAGTCCGGCCACATCTCTTAACAAACGTTCCCGCAGAGACGAGCGATTGACGTACAGTCGATCGACAGCCGCGATCACCCCGTCAGCCGCGAGACTTCGCAGGTCGACGACCGTGTCGGCGAATCCCGCCATCCCCGCAGTGCCGGCGGCCTTCTTGCTGTAAGCGAGTAACGCCCCGGGCGTCGCCAGCGACACTGCGCCAATGAACGCATGCATCCTCGCGCCGACGAAGAAGTCGCTTTCTGCCATCGCGTACTTTGCTTTGGCGGGGTCGTCGGCGCCGGCCAGGATGTCGATCCGCTCGACTTCATGCGGTTCGAGTCGCCGCAGCAGCGCTTCGCAGGCGCTATTATCCGTTGTGTCTTGGGTCGGTGACCCCTTCGCGCCGCCACCCGTCGGCACCACATGGGGAACCAACAGAACACGGCTCTGAGGTTGCGACAGCGCCCAACGCAGCAGCCGGACCATGAGATCGGGGTAGTCCGTCACGAGGTCGAACTGGTCACCTTTCGCGAAGAGTAGCCCGCTGACATTCACGGCGATCAGGGGGCCGACTTTTCCTTCCACCTGGGCCTCCGCTCTGGCCGGCAAGGGAGTCGCCGAAGGCTCGAGGACAAAAGCGACGTCGGGAGACTCAACCACGTGTGGCGGAGAATGCGGCCCACATAGCTGCAGGATCTCATCGACCCCAGCGGCCTCGCGAGTCGCGACGAGCAAGGCGCGACGGAGAATATCGGCCGCCGTGCGGCGACTCGATTCGAGATTGAACGGACCAATGGTCTGTGGCAGCAGCACCAGCGGTACGCCCGCATCCAGGCACATCAGCTTGATCTGGGATTGGTACCAGAAGATACGTTCTCCGTAAGTATCCGCGAACGAATCCCCCGCCGAGATGTCGAGTACCAAGTCGCAGCTACGCAATCGGCGCCAAGCAGGGAGGAAAGCAGCCATTTGCGAACTGACGGGGCCGAACCGCTTTTGCAGTCGAGCGACCCGTCGCAACTGCTCAACGGAGTTTTGCCGCAACAGGTTGGGTCGTCGGCGGATCACCAACGGTTCGCAACGGTGCGATTGCCCGCCGAAGCCGATCTCAATCGGCTCATTGACCCACGATTGGTACAGGATCTCGACCCCTTGATCGAGCGCAACGAGCTCCTGCACCGTCGCCGCCCCGAGGGCGTCGACGCCCATATTCCCCGTGCCCAGAGTCGCCCCGAGCACGGCGACACGTGGGGCCCGCGTTCGGCGGCTTCCCGCGATGGTGTCCGTGATAAATGACATGCTTACGCCGAGGTCTCCGAGCCGGGACTGCGGCGGCGATCCGACGCATCAACCAAGTGTGGCAGAGTCGGGCGACTCCACCGAAGAGAACGCACGAGCTGTCGCGGCGGCGCGATGGTAGCGGCATCTGCAGAGGCAACGGCCGGCTCCGTCTGAGGCTGCAGTGCGGCGAGACCGCCGGCGATCACCAGATAGAACGGGTTGAGCATCCCATTCAAAAGGCAGTCGCACGCGAACAGCAGCAACGAGACGGAGAGGGCCGCCGCGGCGCCGTAGTCATCTCGGTTCAGCTCATTCGCATCGAAGCGGGCCAGCATCAACGCCACCGGCGTTAGCAGGAAGAGGAAGAGCGTAAAGAGCCCGTAGCAGCCATTCTCTCCGAGGACGATGGTCCAAAGCCCGTCGAGACCGCGCAGCTCAAAATCGCCCGTGTAGGGGTCCTTCGGCCACGACCGTCTCCACCCACCCCAGCCAAAGGCAAGGCGGTCCTCGACGTGCTTCTGCAAAGCGTCTTCTTGCAGCAGACGGGCTTCGAGTGACTGCGCCCGATCAGCTCCAAACAGCGGAACGGCGAATGTCGAAACCGAATCCGCACGCACCGCCTGCGTCGTCCGCAAGATCATGTAGGTCGGCACGCTCAAGAGCAACAGCACCAACGGGACGGTCGTTCGCACCTTGCGAAGCACCGCCAACAGGCCCACGGCGACAAGCATCAGCAAGATCGCGTAGAGCGCTTTGCAAAGGACTGTGGTCACCACGAGCGTCACGCAAACCAGCGGCCACGACAATGACATCACGCGTGTGCGTCCGGTGACCCACGACCAGATGGCGACCACCGAGGAGGCCGCCATCCAGGTGCCGACCATCAAACCACTCTGCATAAAGACGATGGGCCGGAAGCCATCGAAACGGATGTTGCGCCAAAACTGGTTCTGCTGATAACCGTAAACCATATTGTGCAACTGCGGGCTGAGGCGCACCTCGGCAAGGCAGAACGGGACGTAAACCAGTCCGCCGACAATGAGCGCTGTCGCCAGGTCGCGCATCCCGATGTTGCTGCCGAAGTAGGCGCGTCCAACGACGTAGGGTATCGCCCACACCAGGACTTGCCGGACGCCAACCGAAAGAGCGTCGTACGCGCCGAGGTCGTTCGCCAGCGATGAGAGACTCGGCGCCAAACACCACAGGGCGAGAGGCAAGTCGCACCACTTCGGACGCAGCGCCAGCAAAGGCCCCGAGTGGAAAAGGACGCAGCCCAGCAGGATCGCCAGGTTGGTCGCCACCAACTTGTCGTAGTCGGGGATTCCCACGATTGACAACTTGGCGATCGGCAGGAAGAGCCATCCACAAAGCAGCGTCGACAAAATCCCAGCACGCGCCGATAGTGAACCGCAAAGCACAACGGCTAGCGGAACAATCCCGAAGAGGGCGATGTTGACAGTTGGGCTCATCGGACTCTCAAGCCTTCCAACACCAGTGCGAAAGGTCGCGACCTAAGAACGACTCGAGTTCCCTCGTCGATCCGTCGAGTTCGTCATGGAGTTGGCGGCGAATGGCGTCGCTGAGCGGTTCGGCCTGAGCTAGCTGACGTCTAACGACCCACTTCCCCAGAGAACTCTCCGGAAGTGAGCTCCGAAACGCCTGCCGGATCGCTTGACGGGTCTCCGGCGCCAAGAAACGTGCGGCCAACTTGGCGCCAGGCGCCTTCCGCGCCACGGCTAGGAGACGATTGCCCATCCGCGCGGCCTGTGGCTGACCGCGATGGAAGGCGCGCTCAATCTTAAAGCCCGGCTCGAACGGCGCAACGCCTAAGAACGACGTCAACCGGCCCAACGCCGCATCGGCGTCGCTCTGCAGGTCCTCCAGGAGTAGGCAGTGAAGATTGGCGGCGGGGACGTACTGCAAGTAGTGGCGGATCTGGTGGATATACCGACTCGTTTCCAGCACGTAAGGGCGTTGCTCGAAAGTCTCGTGAAGCGTCCGAGGCCCGCCGAACGCGGTGTCAAAAACGTAGTTTGAGTAGAAACGTTCAACCGGATTGCGGAGGATGTAGATCAGCTTTACATTTGGCAGATCAAACGCGAGTCGTTGCGCCGTTTCCGGAAATCGCGGGTACCGCGTATAGGACGCCGACGCCTCGCCGCAAAGCTGACCCGCAGCGGCGCCGCTGAACAGATTGCGGTACCAATCTCGCCCGTGGTTGTAGACCTCGTCGATACTGAAGTAATTGGGTTCTTTCGGCTCGGACATCATCAAGCTCGGGTGCCGTCGGAAACACTCGTAGAGCGTCGTCGTCCCCGCCTTCATCGCCCCGATGATGATAAAGTCGGGGTCACGCGGCTGCGTTGCGCTGTCGTGAGAGGAACCGTTGCGAGGATCCGGCTTAGCGGCGGAGGGGGCGGCGATCATGTCGGCGTTCACGTTGGCTGCTCCTCTACCTTGGGGCGTTGCGTCTCGTTCCAGTGTGATAAGTCGCGTCCCAAGAAGGACTCAAAAGCCGCCAAATCTTCTTCGAGAAGTGAGAATAGTCGTCGGCGCAGCGCCGGACTCATTGGGGTTAGCTGACGGTTGTGACGCGTCTTGAGGTGGCGTCCAACGGGCCCTTCTTGCAACCACCGGAAGACGCGCTTCTTCGCTGCAGCGGGCGCTAGGCGTGCTGCGTGACCCACCAGGGGCGTTCGCTTGATTGTTCGGAGGATTGCGGTCACTTTCTGCGTCGCCGCGTGATGCCCGTCGCCTCGGTTCGCGACTAGTCGGCCGGCGGGTCCAAAATCGAATTGCGGAAGTCCCAGGAAACGCGCCACTTGCTCTAGCGTCTTCGGCGTATCGCGAATCAGGTCCTCCAGAAGTAGGACGCAAAGTTGCTCTCGAGGGAATCGCCGCAGTAATTGCTCAATTTGCGACATGTACATTCCCGAATGCAACGCCTCGGGAGTCGCGTCGAGAAAGGTGTCCATGTCCATCGTCGCCCGCTCACGCATCCGATGGGCGTAGAACGAGTACAGTCGGTCAACCGGGTTGCGGACGAGGTACAAGAGCTTCACGTGCGGAGCCGCATCGGCCAGACGGTCAACCGTATTGGGAAAGGTTGGCCACCGCGTGTAGGTTGTCGACGCCTCCCCGCAACGCTGGTGATCGGCCGCTCCGGCGAACAACTCGCAGTACGATTCCAGGCCGTTCCGATATCTTTCGTCCCTGCTGAAGAAGCTGGGCTCTTTCGGCGTCGACATGAAAACGTCGGGATGCCGCTGCAGGTGCTGATAGAGCGTCGTCGTGCCGCACTTGGGAGAGCCGACGATGACGAAATCGGGCAATCGTCCGCCGTTGGCTGTACGCACGGGAGCGAAGGCGTCGTCCGGCGTTGACGAATCAACGCCGGTACCGGCTTTTCCATGGGCGTCGATCGAGGAACACATCACGTTGACGGCAGCCCCTTCCGCTGGAATAGGACGGACTGAATTGCCGTACGGAGGGTCTCCCATTGAAGCATCGCGAAGCCAAACAGCGCGACTCCCCCAATGGCGGCTAGCGCAGGGTCGGGGACGCTCGACACCACGCCGCTCGCTTTGGCTCCCACCACGATCGCCACCACACTAGCAACCCGTAGCAGGCAGCCGAGACTTTCCCCCACGGGGGCGTGATGGCGTTTCCGCAGTAGCATCAGCGACACGAGATAAGCCATCAACTCGCCGAGAAATCCGCTTGCGGGAACCCAAGCAACATCGTTCCCCATCGAGACAAACAGGGCGCCGACGCCAAAGAACGTCACGCGAGCAATGTTTGATAGCAACGGAATCTGCGTGTCCCCCAACGCGATGGACATCATTGAGGGAGTGCACCGCACTACTCGCATCGCACACATCAGCCCAATCCACGGGATGACCTGCTGCGAAACCAGGTAGGCCTTGCCGTAGCATGCGCCCACCAACCAACTGCCGGCGACGACAAAGGCAATCGCCACCAGCCCGGCAACCAAGCAGACGATCTGCGACGAACCCGCGACGGCGCGGCGGAAGGCGGCCCGATCCACACGGGACCGTGAGAATACCGGCAAAGCGACCGAGCTATGGAGCTTGGCGAACATCATCGTCGGTGCAAAGCCGAGCCCTAACGCGACGGAGTATGCGCCGAGTGTCGCTAAGTCAAAACGCGTGGCGACCAGCAGTCGCTCGCCATGAAGGATCAAGAACAGAAGCAGGCTGTTGCCTAGCAACGGCCAGCCGAAGCTGAGGAATCGCCGCAAGACCTCGGGTTGATAACGCAGGCGATACGGACGCGACGCCACCACATGGGATACGATTAGCCTCGCGAAGGCCCATACGAGAGTTACTGCGAGGAAGGCCCGGTAGTCCGGATACACGGTCGCCGCGAGTGGCGCCAGCAACAAGCTCAGCACCGCCGGCGCCGCCTCCACCCAAGCCAACTGGCTGAAACGTAGATGCCTTTGGAAGCGGCAAACATCGCAGTGCTCGAATCCACGCATCAGCGGGGCCAACGCGAGAAACTGAAAGGCGCTACGGGCGTCGGGGACCCCGAACCAACCGGCGATCGTTCCCGATGCTAGGAACAGGATGGCCGCAATCAGCACGCCACGCGCCGCCAGCACCAAGTGGGCGACCCCCATCCATGCCGCGCGGGCCCCATGCCGGGCCTGGATCAGTTGCTTCGCTGGTCCGAGTTCGGTCAGCAACTCGAAGAACGTGAGGCTCAGCGTGAATGTCGCGCCGATGCCGAAGTCCTCCGGAAGTAGCATCCGCGCCAGTACGACGTTCCGCAAAAAGCGGCACACCGAGACAATGGCGAGCGAACTGGCGAGAAAGCCGGATGCTCTGGCGGCGCGACGGGTGGACTTCATGCGGACAGTGAGGCGGGCAGCGATATCGCGTTCAATGGCGGTGCGGCAGCGGGCAAGAGCGACCTTCAGCCGGCGGAGGGAGATCGGCTCTCAGAAGCAGCAACTGGGGCGTGACGACCGTTTCGCAACGCGTGATGACTCGACGCACGGCTTATCTTATAGCGTTGAATCTTCCTGTAGACGGTCGCCTGTCCCAGCCGTAGCAACTTCGCGGCCCGACAGACGTGACCGCCGGTCTGCTCGAGAGCCTCGATAATCAAACGTCTTTCGTTCTGCTGAACCGGCCCCCAATCCAATTGACCGTCGACATGTCGGACCGCGTTGTCGCCCTCGGACGAAAGCTGATGCACGGCCTTACCGAGCGAGGCCTGGCACGAGAACGACCTCCGTGGCGCCGTGCCGGCAGCGGCCATGATTGCATCGATATCACCGTCGTCATTCGGATCGATCAGGATGTCGGTGGCGAAAGTCCGCAGACCGCGGACGGCCTGGGCGAGTTGGTCGGGGGTTCCATTCGTTGCGAGCACGACCGGGGCGCCGTGGAGGCTTGGACCGGCGCCGTCGTAGATCACCTTGGCATCAACCCCGTCGAAGCAGACATCCATCACGACGACCTTCACGTTTGCCTGCTTCGAAGGTTGCATCAGCCATCGATTGAGTTCCGACGCCGTGGTGATCGCCACACAGTGGCTTCCTCGGTCTGTTAGCTGCGCAATCGTCACCTGACGCCCTGCGGGATCCTCCATTATCACGAGCGTGATGGAGGTCATGTCGGTTGCTGTAGTCGTCATGCCTTACGCGCCGCCTGCGATTGCGCGAGCGACGAATAGTTAGAGATTGTTCGGCGCGACCAGGGGGCGGGGCGCCGCGAAGCGACGTTGAGCCTGTCGATGGGAAGGGCGGCCCAACCACGCTCCATTTCTCTCTCTAGCGTGGCCGAGCCGAGCGACATGGTAATTGAATCGCGTACGAATAGCGAAGAATTCGTCAATTCGCGATCGCGCATCGAGCCGAGTCGTGACGCTGAATCCGAAGCGACCAAATGAGAAGTCATTAAAAATGACGCATCGAGGCCCACCATGACGGTCCAGTGGACTGAAACCGTCGAGAGCGGCCGCCAGAAGATGTCGCCGCCGCTCGCGACTCGGGCAAGGATTGCCCGCGTACCGGGCAACTCCACGCAACTTTATCAAAGTGAGAAGATGTCGAAAGGCCGTCCGGTCGCTGAGAAGGGCTGAAAAACAGGTTCCCGTTGCGAAGCGCAAGCAGAATTTGCCGATAAGGAAGAAAAATATGCTTCCACGGCACGCCCAATGCTGTTACTCTCGCCCGCAGCGGTAGGCTGCGCGGAACGAACGCAAGCCGTCAGGGGGGTTCGTTCGACCTTCCCAGTCTGTCTTCAGGCCCAGTTTTGTTTTCAGGCATCACGCGAACCACAGAATTGACTGGCATGGCACGTTCAACGCTACTTCTAGCCACCGTCATCGGCTTGTTTGGCTCGTCGAGCTGCTGGGCAGGTGTCGATCTGCTGTGCAGCTCGTCAAACGCCAACGTAACGGTCATCTACGAAGGGACCGGGCGTCTGACCTCCGGCAGTCTCGCTCTCGACTCGAGCCCCTCCGGTCAAACGTCGATCCAGCCGGGTCTCAGGTTTGATTCCTACCTGATCAAGATCGACGACTTCAGCAGCCTGTCGCCGTCGCCTTTCTACGCGAACTTCAATATTGATGGGCCCGTTATCGGCCTACAAACCGACGTTAGTTCGCTGCAATCGGGTCGTCAGACACTCAACGGGAATGGTTTCGAGGCCGGCGCCCCGGCTGGCGGAATCGAAAGTTCCGATACCGTCACCCTCAACGGCCAAAGCCTCACCGTCAATGGCAAAGTGGGTGGCCAGGGTGTCGATCCGATCCGAGTCTTCGTTGAGGCCACGGCGGTCCCCGAGATTGCCTCCGCTGCGGTTTGGTCAGTTCTGTCGATCGGTGGGGTCGTCACCTTCGGTCGCGGCCGCCGTCGATAAACCAATCCGAGACTCGGCGAGAGGGCGATCCAACCTGATCGCTTATTCTCCACAAGGTCGAATAACTGCTGAGAATATCGAGGTCGGCTGCGCTCGCGCAAGCCGGCCTCGTTTTTTTTGCCGATCATTCGACTTACCGCTCCGTGGCCGAATCGTCGAACACCGATTCAGGCTCGTTCCGAATCGTTGGTGTTCCCCGCCAAGCTAGTTAGGCTGGAGGGTTGAGTCCCGCGTTGAGAACGCCCTTTTTCCCGACGATTTCAGTGGCGCCCGCTACGTTCAAGGCAACCCTCGCTCGACGTGCCGCTCTCTTCGCCGCTCTGATCGGGTTAGGCTGTTGGGCGTACTGGCCAACACTCCACGGAGTCGTTGATGCTTGGTCATCCAATGCGGATTATTCGCATGGCTTCTTAATAATCCCCCTGGTCGTCCTACTGCTATGGACGACCCGCGCCGACGGCCCTCCGGCCGAAAATTGGCGCACCTCACCAGCAGCCTTATGGCTGTTCGCGGTTGCCGCGGGTTTGCGACTCTTCGCGGGTCGCGTTTACCTCCCCGAACTCGACGCGTGGTCATTCCCCGTTTGGATCGCCGCAGCGACGTGGATCGTCTTTGGCTGGCGGACTCTCGTCTGGTCGGCGCCGGCGCTACTGCTGCTTTGCTTCGCTGCGCCGCTCCCAGCCTCAATGGAGAACGTCATGGGGGCGCCGCTCCGCTCCCTGGGCGCGACGCTTAGTAGCGGCGTGCTACGAGTGCTCGGCGAACCGGCAGTCGCTGAAGGGGCGACAATTCTTCTGAACGAACATCAGCTTGATGTCGAGCAGGCCTGCAGCGGGCTGAGAATGTTTTATGGCATCGCCGCCCTGGCGGTCTGCGTGGTGGCCTATTCCCGGCCGCCGGCGTGGCAAGCGGCGATTTTGCTTCTCGCAACGCTTCCCATTGCCGTCCTGACGAACGTCTTGCGAATCGTTTCGCTCGCCCTGCTACATCTCCAGTTTACGGGAAAGGTCGCCGGGCAGCTCGGGCACGATTACGCGGGACTTCTTGTGATCCCGGTCGCGTTTGGGGCGTTGCTGCTTGTCCGGTGGGGATTGCAGTCAATCCAGTCCTACGCGTCAGGCGAGGGCTCGTTCTCACTTCTTTGGTGGGCGCCGGTCGGCGTCTCCGCAATCGTTCTTCTCCTAGCCCTCTTCCCGTGGGCAAGCCGACAGCGGAACGCCATCGTCAGTGAACTAACTCGCACGGCCACGTCTTTTGCCGAGGAATCCGAATGGATTGAGGCGATCGACTACTTCAAGCGAGCCCTTCAACTCCGCCCCGACGATGTTTCCCTTCTGACGCAGATCGGTGAAGCCGAACAGCGGTATTCTCAATCCCTCGTAGGCAGACGACGCGCTTTCGCCTGGTACGAACAGGCTTACCGCTTAGACGGCGACAATCTCTCGCTAGGAATCAAGGCCGCAAAAGCGGCATATGACGCCGAACGATTCGATAAGACTTTGGCGATCGGCGCTCAACTCCTCAGGCGAACTTCGGACCCAACAGCTAGGAACGAAGTGATACGGCTTCGGGCGGACGCTGCCTTGGAGTCGGCGCGGCGCGGTGACGACTGGCCAGCGCTCGGGCACGACGACTATTCAGCAATCCTCGTCAGCGCCGAACTCGACGAGCCGCCCTTGCGACACGTCCAGGCTGTCATCGCTCACCTCGAGGCGAGAATGGCGCCGTCGGCGGAGGACCCGATCGCCGCAGAAGCGGACCGGTTGCTGACGCACCTCACCCAACAACGTCCGGACGACCCCCGGGCATGGCTGGCTCGGTACGAGTACGCCCTTCGACGGGCCGAGCGAATGACCGACGTGAACCTCAGGGATTCTCTACGCGAGCAGGCCGAGGCCGATCTCGGCAGGGCCCTCGCCGAGGCGGGGAAGCATCCGGAAGACGGCGGCGTCGAGGTCTACCTCATTGCAGCCGAGAAGGCGATCTCCGCCAGCGACCAGGTTGAGGCCGCCAGATTATATTGGCAGGCGATCGACGCTTCGCCGAATGACTTCCGCAGTTACTTGGCCCTCGCGAACCTGCTAGCCCGCTCCGAAGAGCAACTGGAAGAGGCCTGCGAGGTACTCGAGCAAGGGCTCGCGGCGCGGCCGGGGATTGAGATCACGCTGGCGATGCGTCTCGCTATGCTGCGCGCCAAACTCGGTCAATTCGATTCGGCGGAAGCCACCATCGCGACTCTGAACGATGTCTTGAAGCAGATCCCTGTCGAATTCCGCACCGAAGTCCGCCTCGCGATCGACCTCGTCGACAACGAGATCATCGGACGGCGAGACGGTGTCGAAGACGCACTGGCTCACGCTCGCGCCATCATCTCGCGGGCGCAGTCCGATCCGGACGGGCAGGCGTCAACGGCCCTGCTAGGCCAAGCCCTTGAGCGATTCGGCCGCTTAGCGGCCGCATCGGGTTGGCATGATACGGCGGTTCAGACGCTTCTCAGCGCGTCAAAACTGAACGCCCTATCGGACGAGACGGCGGAAGTTCTCGCCAACTCGGCGGCTTTGGTCGGCGACTTGCGGCTCGCCCAATCGATCTACAGCCAACTGCGAAAGACATCGCCGACCAACCCAACCCGCATCGGACAAGAACTGAGCATCGCGATCCGCGAACGCGCTCTCGCGGCGACGCCTAGTACAAGGTGGAGCGACCTAGAGTCTCGTTTGCAAGAAGCGCAACAGGCGGGCCTTGATTTAGCGACCGGCGCCTTGCTCTTAGCGGACATCGTCGCGGCGAAAGAGGGCGCCGCTCCCGCGGTGGCGTCACTTGAACAAGCGTTGAATGAGACGCCGGAAAGCGGCGTGCTATGGCGCGGCTTGGCGTTGCTCCGGCTGCAGGCGGGAGAGTACGACGAAGCGATCGAGGCGGCACGGCAGTATGTCCTCCGCTATCCCGAGGATCGCGAGCCCCGCCGCTTCCTCTGCCGTCTCTTAGCAAAAGCGGGTCGACTCGACGAAGCCGCGGAAGAAATTCAGCGAGACCTCAACGGCCTGACGCAAGAGGGAGGTAACGACACCGAGTCCTGGCTCACGCTGGCCGATATCGAATTGCGGAGAGACGACCGAGCAGCGGCCATGCAGGCTTTGAAGACCGCCGCCGAGCTGGCGCCGCGTCAGGTGCGTCCTATCCAGGCGATGGCCGAACTCGCGGCGGCGGCGGAGGACTGGCCTCAAGTTGCTCAGTTAGAGCGGCAGCTGCTGGCCCTCGAAGGAGAAGCCGGCGTCTATTGGCGTCTCTATGGCGCTCAACGTTATCTGGCCGCTGCCAACGCACGTAACGACGAAGCGCTGCGTAGCGCCGCGCGGGTCGCCCAACAGCTTTTGACTCGGCGCCCCGACTGGTCGGAAGCCCATTTCCTGCAAGGTGAAGTCGAACGACGGCTCGAGAATACGGCCGCCGCCGCCGAGCAGTACCTGTCGGCCTGGGACCACGGCAAACGGACTCCGCTGGTAGCAGACCGACTGCTAGAGTCGTTCGTCAAACAAGGACGCTTTGACGAGGCGACCTCGTTTCTGAGCGAACTAAGAGAACTGCTTGCCGCCTCGCCACGATTGTTCGATCGTGCGGCCGCCCTGACAATCGAGACGGAGTCGACCGACCGCTTGATCCAGGTCGCCCGAGAGTTTGTTGAGCGGGCGCCGAATTCTGCTGACGCGAAGCTCCGACTGGCGCGGATCCTTCTCATCGCCGATTCGATGGACAGCAATGATGGGGCCGAACTCCGCGAAGAAGCGATAGCGTCCCTCCGTGATGCGGTCCGCTTGGACCCGCGGTCGTACTCGACTTGGAAGGCAGCCGTCCTACTCGGGGTCGGTGGCGAGCGTTCTCAGGAAAACGTCGTGCGTTGGGTCGACGATCTGCAAACCGACGCGCCGCTCGACGATCTAACTCGCCGCTTCGTGCTCGCGCAGTCCCTTGAGGCAGAGGGCCATTCCAACGCAGCGGCTGTTAGGTATCTCGACGGCGTCAATACTCTGCGGAACGCCGCCAATGCCCCGGCAATCGCTACGACGTTCTACACGCAAGCCGCGCGGTTTTTCTTAGGCGTCTCCCCCTTCCTTGCTGAGAGAATCGCGAGGGAAGCGGTCGTGCACGACCAGGATTCCCCAGCCGCCAAGCTCGCGCTCGCCCAGGCCTTGGCGACGAGTGGCGGCTCGGCGGTCGAGGGCCTGGGATTGCTCGACTCGGACTCGGTGGGAGACGTCCCTATCGACCAAGAAGCCCTCCGCCTAACCCGTGCCCGCCTGCTGCGAGAGCGGGGCAAACCCGACGACATCGCCGAAGCGATCACTCTACTCGAAGCCGGCTTGAATCCTCCCCGGACAAGCCAACTACTGCTGTCACAGCTGCTCGAATCGCGCGGCGACTTTTCCTCGGCGTTGACGCTCCTCGAATCGCTAACCGACCGGTCGGACGCGTCACCGAGCGAGTGTGTCGCCTTCCTTGAATTCTGGCAGCGGCATTGCTTAACAACAGGTGACACCGCCTTCACCGAACGGGCCGACAACGTCTACAACACGCTGGCTTCTAGCTCTCCCGCTGAATGGTTGCGATGGAAGCTACGTGAGCAGAAGTTCCGTCGAGAGGACGCCGACCCTGCGGAGGGCAACCCTGCGGTCGGGTTGCTGGAAGAATTGATCACTCAATCCAAGGAAGATGTCACGCTAGCCCGCTTCACGGAACTGCTTTTGACAACCATCCAAGAGCAGACTCCGGAGTCCGTCTTGGAGATTGTCAAAGCGCCCCCTTCGGGGATTTCAGTCGATCGTGTCGCGACCGCCGCGTGCAACGCCATCCTGGTCCACGACGCCAACAATCAACTGCTGGAAAACGAGCGACTGATCGATCAGATCGTGTCGCTGAATCCCGACATCGCCGATGTCTTGCAGGCATCGGGCGACTACTACCTGGTTATGGGGGCTGATGCGCGGTCGCAGCAAGCTTACGAGCAGACGGTGCGCATCGATCCGGCCCGAGCCGAGGTCTACAACAATCTGGCGGTCGCCTCCGCTTCCACCTCACGAGGGAACGGCGAATCACAAAAATGGCTCGATCGCGCGGCCGAGCGGGGCTACGGCCTGACGGGGCGCGAAGACACCCGCGCGTGGTTACGTCTCACGGCCGGTAAACCGCTTGAGGCGATTGAGATCATCGACTCGCTTCCGCAGGCCGAAATTATCGGCGACCCGACGATTCAGCTGCACCGCGCCATGGCCCTCGACGGAGCCGGCCGCTACGCCGAGGCCTTGCTTGCGTTCGAGCGAGCCCTCGGCGCCGGTGTAGAACGCCGCACCCTCCTGCCCCGCGAGCGTCGGTTTGTCGAGGCATTCAAACGGAAAGCTTCGACCCAAGCAACGCGGCAAGTCGCCGCCTCGCAACCTACCCAGACGCCCGAAGAGAAACTCGCTGCCGGAGACTCCCGATGAAGGGCCTGTTGAGTATCGTCGTGGCCGTCGGGCTGACCGTCGCCGCCGCTGTGGTGCATGGCAACTATCTTCACCGGTGGGGGGCGCCCGTCGACCTGTCCGCAGCGGGCGGGTCGATCGATCGTCTCGACGAAAGCTTGGGCCCGTGGCATGCCCTCGAAGATGGCACACCGCTCACCTCGTTTGTTAGCCGCGAACTCGGCCTCGTCAATCACCTCAATCGCTGGTTCGAGAACGCCGAGACGGGCCGCCGGCTTCAACTCTTGTTGATGGTCGGGCAACCCGGCCCTCTCGTGCGGCATCCGCCGACGGTCTGTTACGCGAACCGCGCTCACGAACAAGTCGCTCCGGCGAAGTTGCTAGCCATACCGTACAAAGACGCCATCAATGAATTCGCGCTCCTCAGCTACAAGCCGTCCCGAGCCCACGACACCGAACGGTTCTTCGTGGCCTACGGGCACAGCGTAGGCGGAGAATGGGGCGCCCCTGACTTCCCCCGGATCGCCTACGGGTCTTCCCCTGCCCTCTACAAAGTTCAGGTCCTCGCCAATCGGCTCGGTGACGAGACGGAGCAAGTTGTTATCGAGGACATTAGGAGCTTTCTTAGCGGCTTCGTCGCGAGCTTCGCTGAGGATGTCGCGATCGGTGCCAACCAAGCCCCGTAGCCTCTCCGGGCCGCCGGCGGCGAGAAGTTGGGACGCCAGAAGTCTCCCCGAAGAAACCGACCGGCGATCTCAGCAGCGGATCCCCTGAAGGCCTCTCATTCACCTTCGATGATGGTGAACTTGTGACGCCCTGGCGAGAGGTCGATCTCGGTGGCGTCGATGCCGGCGGCGGTGCTTGTCGCCCGCGTCGTGGCGACAGGTTCTCCCTTCTGCCGCAATGCCGACCCTTCGACGTTTCGTAGGCGAAGGGTCGCCTGCGTGTTGGCGGGAATGGTGATGCTGTATGACCGCTCACCCTTGGTCGTGTTCCATTCGGTACGGATCGGGCCGCGGACGCTGTCGTACTCGACCCGACACCAATCGAGCTGCGGATCAAAGGTCGGCTCGATAAGCACGTCGGCGTAACCTGGCGACACGGCATGGATGCCGCCGAGGTTTTGGGCCATCCACCCGTAGACGGCTCCAAACGAATAATGTGCGAACGAGTTCATGCCGGGGTTCTGAAAGCCATGCTCAGGAGTCCAACCGTCCCACCGCTCCCAGATGCTCGTGGCCCCGTGAGCGATGGAAAAGAGCCAGCCGGGGTACTCTGTTTGATGCAAGAGGCGCAGCGCTACGTCATGCCTACCGATCTGGCTGAGCGTCAGCATCAGGTCTTTGGTGCCGATAAAGCCCGTGGATAGCTTCCAGCCGCGTGCCTCGATGTTTTGAACCAGCTTCTTGGCGGCCTTCTCGCGCAACGGGCCATCGAGCAGGCCGTAAGAGATGGCAAGCACGTACCCGGTCTGGGTGTCGCCACGCACCTCGCCCTCGTCCGAGACGTACTCCTCAACAAAAGCGGCCCGGATGCGGTCGAACAGATCGGCGTACTTCGCCGCGTCGGTTGTTTCGCCAAGGACTTCGGCGCTGCGACGCAGTAGGTCGACCGAGCGAGCGTAGTAGGCCGTGTAGATGACCTCTTTGGGCGTGGGGGCGTTCACATCGAGCCAGTCGCCAAAGGCGTGGTACTGGTCAGGAGGCAGAACTCCATCGCGCGAGCGTTCGCGGCAGAACTCGACAAAGCGGACCATCGACGGGTACTGCCGCCGGAGGAGTTCGATGTCGCCATAGGCCCAGTAGACCTCCCACGGGCAGATGACGCCGGCGTCGGCCCAGGCCGGGCCGCCATCGTCTTGGCCGCGCACAACGGGCGCGACCTTGGGGAATTGCCCGTCATCTCGCTGAGCATCGGCGAGATCGACCAGCCATTTCCGGAAGAAGGCCTGCGTATCGGCGGTCAGGCAAGCGGTCATCACATAGACCTGGGCGTCCCCGGTCCACCCGAGCCGCTCGTCGCGCTGCGGACAGTCGGTCGGCACGTCGATGAAGTTGGAACGCTGCGTCCAGAGGATGTTCTTGTACAAGCGATTCAGTTTCTCGTCCGAGCATTCGAATTCGCTGGCGTCCGGCGTGTCGCTTGACAACGCAACGGCCGTCACTTGATCGAGCGGCAGCGGCTCGTCGATTCCGGTCAGCTCGACGTACTGGAATCCGTGGAAGGTCTGGCGCGGTTGCCACTCTTCGACGCCGTCACCCTTACAGGTATAGACGTCCGTCGCGCGGGCAAGCCGGAGGTTGGTGGTGTAGATCGAACCGTCGGGGTTGGTCCTCTCGGCGAAGCGGATCTGGATCCGCTGCCCCTTACGGCCCTGGACCTTGATCCGGGCGACGCCCGCCATGTTCTGGCCAACGTCGTAGACATAGACACCGGGGGCGGGCTCATCGACCGACTCCGCGGGGAATTCAGCAACCTCAACAACGGGCGGGCCGGGGTGCCATTCGATCACTGGCTTGTATTCCGCGCCGACATCCGCCGACGCCAGTCTCACCGGAGAGCCGTCAGGGCGGTCCCAACCCGGCGCCTCTTTGCGGGCGTCGTACTCCTCGCCAACCAGGAAATCGGCCACCTGTACGGGACCGTCGGTGGCGATCCAATCGCGGTCGGTCGAAAAGACCTCGGTCGATCCGTCGTCGTATTCGGCCCTGAGCATCGCGCGGAAGCGCGGCTTCTTGCCGTAGATGTCTCGTGCGGCGCCCCAGGCGATGTGTCCCGAGTACCAGCCGTCGGCCAAGACGGCGCCCCAGGCGTTCTCGCCTTGCAGGACCGCTTCTGTCACGTCGTAGGCGCGGTAGTAGACCCGCTTGCGGTAGTCGGTCCACCCCGATGAGAAGTAATCCGTGTTGACCCGTTGTCCGTTGAGCGTAAGGTCGGCCAAGCCCAACGCCGCGAGGTAGACCGTCGCACGGCGGACTGGCTTGTTGATCTTGAATTCTCCCCGCAGATAGCTCGGTGGCGCCGAAACGTCGCGTCGAACGACATGGCGACCGTAAGGGGGATTGCCGTACGCGGTGACCACAGCGGCCTGGGGCGCCTTGTCAAGCGAGCGGTTCTTCCACGGCTCGTCTCCGTCGGCTACGCACCGCCATTCGCCGTCGGTCACGAGGACATGTTCTGTGCCCTCTTCCGTGGTCACGCGCAGCTTCACTGCTAAACCCGTGGGCCCTTGATCGCCATTGCGAGTCAATACCCGTAACGTGTTCGGCCCTCCTTCCAGATAGGGGGCGACACTCTCAACGGTTGGATTGCCGAGCGAGCTAACGCTGGCGACCTCGTAGCCGTTCAGCAGGACGGTCGCCTGATCGTCGGCGCAGACCATTAGCTGGGCTCGCTCGATCCGGCCGGTCGCGGGCAGAGTCCACGTCCGCTCAAAGAGACGCGTCGCTCCGGCAGGGGCGCCATGATCGACGTCTTCGGGGAGACCGACCCATTGCGCGTCTTCCAGGTCGATCGTCGGGGGGTCGGAGTTCAAGTGGCGCAACGCGTCGTAGCCAATCCACTCCCCCTCCCATTCGCTCGGGTCCAGGACCCCCATCGACCATTCGGCGGGATCGCTCCAAGGCCCTTGAAGGCCGTCAACATCCCACGTACGCACCCGCCAGTAGCACCGCTGGTGCGACGCCAAAGTGGCCCCTTCGTAGGTCACATCGTAAGTCGACCCACCGGGAGTCTTACCGGAGTCCCACAGATCCGCTTCGCTATTGCGTAACTTCTGCGGGCTCGAAGCGACCTGCACTTGGTAGGCCGTCTGGAACTGGCCCGGCGTCTCCGACACGACAATCCAGCTCAACTTAGGACTCGCAGAGTCGACCCCTAGCGGTTCGTTGCGGTACTCGCACCGCAGCCTGTCGGCCTCGAGCAATCCCTCTTGAGCGATCGCAGCCGAAGCCGAAACTCCCGCCGCGCAGAAGACGAGAATCGCTGTCGTGCAGTTTCTGAGAACAAGTCGAGGCATCGGGCTCTTAACTCTCGGCGGGGGTCAATCAATCGGGAGAAGTCCGTAGCGAACACCAAGATGATACCAACAGGCCCCTGGTTGGTGATGTTCCCCTCGTACGCTCGCGGCGGAATGCTCAGATCGTTCCCCTTGAAGGCCCGCAAAGTGAGCGAAGGGCAGAAACGATCTTCAGGAATCACTTCGGCGATTCACCCGTGCCAGTCTCGGTCCCTCACGGACGGAATCCGCAGAAACCATCCGAAAACGAAAACTTCCCTTCCTTACGCCCTCACGGCGCGTTGCGAACGGTTGCTTTGACGCCCAATCAGCCCAGTGGCTATCCTAAAGGGTCTGCGTCGCTGTGATTCTGTCGCGGCGATTCTCCTCCCTACGGATACGCCCTTGGCCGTCCGCCTTTACGACCCCTGCGGACTCCCGCACTTCATCTCAACGGCTCAGCGCCAATGGATCGGGCATTGAATCGAGCACTCGCCTGCGCCGCACTGGCAACCCTGGTAATACCATCGGGGGCTGTCGCGCAGCTCCTGGCCTTCCCCGAGGCGGAGGGCTTTGGCCGGTACACCACGGGGGCGCGAACGAACCTCGCGGCCGCCAGTGTCTATCACGTCACGAACCTCAACGACGCGGGGCCCGGGTCGTTCCGCGACGCGGTCAGCCAGTCGAACCGATTCGTCGTCTTCGATGTGGGCGGGATCGCCAATATCGAGTCGGTCGTGACCGTTGCGAGCAACATCACCATCGCCGGCCAAACCGCGCCCGGCGGGTTCACCATCTACAACGATCGGATCAGCTTCACCAACTCCCATAACTTGATCAGCCGACACTTTGCTGTTCGCAAGGGCGACCCGGGCGTCCGCACCGACGCCGCGAGTATCGCCCGCGGCTCGAATATGATCTTCGACCACATGTCGATCACCTGGGGCGTCGATGGCACGTTCGACATCAACCCCGACAGCGGTTACGTCATTGATAACATCACGATCCAGAATTCGATCATCGCCCAGGGGCTCGATCGGGTCGGTCACAGCACCGGCGGCCTGATGACGCCCGGCGACGGGGGCAGCGTCAGTGTGATCAAGAGCCTTTACGCCGACAACGTGACCCGTAACCCGAAGGTGCGTAACGAGAACGAGTTTATCAACAACGTCGTCTACGGCTACGAGTCGGCCGGGTACATCATGGGCGACACGTCGGGCACGTCGTACGCGAACGTCGAAGGCAATTACTTTATCGAAGGCCCCGTAGATGGCGGTTCGCCATTCTCTAGCGGCACGAGTTCCTTCCATATCTACGCTAACGACAACTGGGTCGATTCGGACCGCGACGGGGTGCTCGACGGATCACTCAACACCAACTATCCGGGCGCGGATGTCGTCGCGACACGACACGCTTTCCCGACCACTGCAACGATGACGGCGCAGCAGGCGGTGGCCTATGTGATGGAGAATGCCGGGCCCTCCATCATCCGTGACGCCGTCGATACCCGTCTGATGCAGGAAGTCGCCAGCTACGGCACGCTGGGCGGCGTGATCCTACGCGACACCGATCTGTTCCCCGGTTACGGAGTGGACCCCAGCTACCTGAACACCCGCGCCCGACTCGCCGACACTGACAACGATGGCATGGCAGACAACTGGGAGTCTGCTCACGGCCTCAATCCAGCGAACGCGGCCGATTGGAAGGGGGTCAACGCGGCCGGCTACACGCGGCTCGAAGAGTACGTCAATGAGCTGGGCGCCGATGGCTCTACCAAAACCTCATCGGGTGGGACTTGGACGTCGGGCGGCGTCTGGACCGGCGGGGCGCCGACACTGGGCGACGTCGCTGTCACCACCGGTGCTGTCAGCCATGTCAGTGGCCACGCCTTCGCGAGGCGTCTGGCCGTCAACGGGACGCTGAACGTCAGCGGCGGAACGCTCGACGTCTTCGACACGGTGACCGCGAACGGTTCGTTGACGATCAGCGGCGGCGCCGCGACAGCGGGCCGCGTCCTCGTGAGTTCGCCTGGCCAATCAAGCGTGGTCTCAGTGGAGGCCGGCGGCGTCTTGCAGACCGGTACCATCGCTAGTGGCGGCGGCACAGGTTTGCTTTACATGAACGGAGGCGCGCTTCGCGCCGCCGATTCCCCCCAGGTGACGGTCGCAACCGTGCTCGGCGCCGGCGGGGCAACCATTGATACCGCTGGCTACTCCGGATCTATCACCGGGCCCGTCTCGGGTAGCGGCGGCCTCATGAAGCAAGGAGACGGCAGCCTCACTCTCTCCGGCGCCAATAGCTACACGGGCGCCACCGCGATTGAGGGAGGCAAGCTCATCGTCCAAGGCAGCGGTCTTGGCCAATCAAGCGGCGTTGACTTGGCCGAAGGGACCACGCTTGACGTCTCCGCGGTCTCCGGCGGTCTCATCCTCACCACAGGCAAGTCGCTAGGTGGGAGCGGGAAAGTGATGGGTAGCGTCGCTGCAGGCGCGGGCTCGGTGGTGCGTCCCCAGGGGAGGACGGGGGTCCAAACCGACACGGGCGCCATCGGGATTCAAGCGGAAGACCTTGCTTTGGGCAGTGACTGGGCCCTCTTCAACAACGCCATTCACGGCGCCGGCGCGGGGGGCTCTTACGATGGCGCCGACCTCAACGGCGGCGGCATTGTGCTAGTCTCGACCGAGAGCCTAGCGGCCCCCAGCGCAAGCGGTGTCGCTTCGACCGGGATCGTCATCCCCGAATCGAAGACTTGGTACTTGTTCGCCAAGACCTCCGAGCCGAGTAATTCGCCACTGGCGGGCGATCCGTCAACGGCCCCGGGTGGCAACAACAGCTTTTGGACCTCCGACACAGCTAGCACTTTGGTTGCAACCACGTCCAACTTCGAAGAGGTGCAGACCTACGCCAACCCGGGCGACGAGGCGGTTTGGAACCGCGTCTCGCCGAGCCTCGCTGCCCTCAACGGGGTCGTATCGCCGCTCAACGCCGGCATCGATTACTTCCTGAATAGCGGCTTACAGACTTTCGCGATCTACGGCCGCGAAGTCGGCACGATCATCGATGGCTTCGTCTTGTCCGACTCCAATCTTACCGCTGAACAGTTGGAGACGGTTCTTTCCGGCGGCGTTGATTCGGTGCTTACCGTCGAAGGCGACTTTAACCTCTCCGCAGGGGCTCTGCTTGAAGTTGAGATCGCCGGTGGCGACGCGCTCAACAAGCTCGTGGTCACCGGCGCGGCGACGCTGGGCGGCGACCTCTCGCTCTCGCTAGCGGAAGGCTTCACGCCGCAAGCGAGTGACGTGTTCGAAATCCTCGAGGCGGGCTCCTTGGCCAATCAATTTGGAAATGTGGCGTCTGGAGCGCGGATCGCCACCGAAGACGGCCGCGGGTCCTTCATCGTGAACTACGAAGGCCTAACGGACCTCGTCTCGCTATCCAATTTCACCGAAGGGGTGCTTGGAGATTTCAACGGCGACGGATTCGTGGACGCCGCTGACTACACCGTCTGGCGCGACAACCTAGGCTCCGCCGACGAGACTTCGATCGGCAATGCTGGCGATGGCCTGAACGGAGTCGATCAAGAGGACTACCTCGTGTGGAAGGCAAACTATGGCGCCACAGCCGTCTCCGCCAGCTCGGCGACGGCTACGCCGGAACCGAGCGGTTTGCTTCTAGGGGCTTTAGGCCTCCTTCTCACCGCCCGCCGCCGCTAGGCGACAGGCTTCAAAGTCTCCCGCCTCCGCTTGGCGGGCGTAGCGTTATCAAGCTAGCTGGCAATGAAGCCACTGTTGCTGGCGCCGGCAGTGCGTATGGGGGCGGCGGTCTCTTCGCCTAGCCGACGCCCCGCGCCGAAAAAGCCGCGATGCGCAACGCTAGCAATTGAGAAAACGGGCAAGAATTAACGGTCGTAATAGGTTTGAGGATTCGAGGCGGATGTGACGATTGACGAAAGCAGGCCTTGACTCTCGACCCGTTTCAATCGCTCACCGCTATCGACTATGAACCCATCTCAGCACGCGACCTCGGCGGCAAGGCTGCTAGCAGCAGCCTGGATGTCCCTCACCGGACTCGCGTCGGCGCAGCCGTCTCCAGGGATGACAGCCGCCCACCATGTGGATGATTACCTGTCGGAGCCGTCCGACGATTACAGCGACGAGACGATGGGAGCTGGCTGCTGCGATATCGTCTCGTCCTGCGGTGGCGCCTGCGACTGCTGCGGTCGGGCTTGCTGGGTCGAGGTTGACTCGCTGATTTGGTGGACCAAAGGCGTCGATACGCCCCCTCTGGTGACGACCGGCTCGACCACAGGCCGCGGTGTCTTGGGCGACGCCGACACCGAGGTCCTCTTCGGTGGCGGCGACCGGCTCTTGGAGGACTCCCGCTTTGGCGGGCGGGTCCGACTGGGGACGTGGGTCGACAGCTGCCAGACGCGGGGTATCGAGGTCAGCTATCTCCGCCTGGAGGACGAGAGCGAAGGCTTCTCTGCCTCGGACGCCGACTACGCCGTGCTGTCGCGACCGATCTTCAACTCGAGCACCTCGGCCGAGGATGCGCTGTCGGTTGTCTTTCCGGGCGCGACCAGTGGATCACTGCAGCTCGACGCCGAGACCCAGTTCCAGGCGCTCGACGTAACGTACCTGTTCAATATTTCCCAGCACTGCGGGGGCCGTTGCGACTTTGTCGTGGGCTACCGCTATCAGGAACTGTCCGACACGTTGCTTGCGTCGCAGAGCATGCTTTCCTTGGCCGGCGCGAGCGCCGGGTCGACGATCGACTCCTACGATCGCTTCGCCACGAGGAACACCTTCAACGGTGGCCTCTTTGGCATTCGGTTCAACAATGAAATGAGCCCCTGCTGGTCGCTCGAGTCTTCGATCGGCTTCGCCCTGGGTGGCGTGCAGCGACGCTCAAGCATCGACGGATCGACGACCGTCACCGACACCGGCAACGCGGCGACCACGACCGCCGGTGGTTTGCTGGCGCAGCCGACCAACATCGGCGATTACAGCGACAGCCGCTTCGGCGCGTCGTACGAAGTCGGCGTGAAGCTCAAGCGAAAGCTGAGCGAGCGGGCCGTCCTCTCGGTGGGCTACACCTACATGGCGTTGAGCAATGTCTTCCGCGCCGCCGACCAGATTGACACGAACGTGAATCCGACCCAGTTCAGCGGCGGCTCGCTGACGGGATCGGCGACGCCGACCTTCCCCGGCGCCTCGTCGGGCTACTGGGCCCAGGGCCTTAGCCTCGGCCTCGAAGCGACCTTCTAAAAGAAGGCGCCGGGCTAAACGACGGCGCTAAGTTACAACGCCAGGCTCCAGTCCTCGCTCTCCTCAAACGCCGCATCGAAGGCGTCGAGCACGAAGGCCATCGTCGCCGACTGGCTGCCGCTAGTAGTAGTGCTCGCTGCAACCTGGATCGCCACGGTCGCTGTGGCCGTCGCGGCGCTCGGGTCAGCGACCCGGTAGGTGAACGAGTCCTGACCGGTGAACCCCGCGTTGGGGACGTAGGTAAACTGGCCGCTGGAGCCAAGCAACACGGTGCCGTTGGTGGGCTGCGTTACGATCGTCGCCGCCAGCGTATCGCCATCGATGTCCGTGTCGTTGGCAAGGACGCCTTCACCTTCGGCGATCACCAACGGCGCGCCGGCGGTCGCCGGGTAGGTGTCGTTGGCAGCGACGGGAGCGTCGTTGGTGTTCGCCACGGTGATGGTCACCACGACCGCGGGCGACGAGAACTCGTCATCCTTCGCTTTGTAGCTGAACGTGTCTTGCCCCGTGTAGTTCGCCGTCGGGGTATAGGTCAGCGAGCCATCGGAAGCCAGCGACAGCGTTCCGTGGGTGGGTGACTGGGTCACCGCAGCGGTCAGCGTGTCGTCCTCGGCGTCCGAGTCGTTGGCGAGGACGCCATTGGCGGCCGTCACCGTGAGCGTCGTGTCTTCGGTCGCCATGTAGGCGTCGATGGCCGCGGTTGGCGACGTGTTTGTTTGGCTGGCGCTACCGCCTGAGCGGATGGTTGCGGCCAGTTCGGTGTGGCCGGCCTGTTCCTCGGCGTCGGCCACGACCTTGCGGAACATCTCCTGTGGCGAGGGCGCTGAGGCGAGGAACCAAGCCAGCGTGATATAGCTCGAGGAGAGCGGCGTCTCGCCGAAGTTGTTCTCGGTGAACACGCTATTGCCGCTGACGACGAGGTTGCTGATCGTGTCGTTGGTGAGCGCAGCCCCGGCGACAGTCGTCACGTCCTTGCCGTCCGAGTGGGCCGCAGGCTGGCTCTCGACGATCTTGTACGTGCCTGATGAAAGCTCGGTGAACGAGTAGCTGCCGTCGTTGCCGGTGAGCATCGACCGTGAGACCGAGTAGCCGCGGACATCGACGCCGGTGAGCGTCACGAGCACGCCGGGGATGCCGATCTCGCCGGTTTCGCGGACGCCGTCGTTGTCGGTGTCGACATACACAAAGCCGCTGATCGTCACGCTACCCGCATCGTAGACATTGACCACCACCGACGCCGTCGAGGTGAGCCCGTCTCCGTCCTCCATCGTGTAGGTGAAAACGTCGTTGCCGACCCCCTCGAGGGGCGCCGTGTACTTCAGCGAACGGCCGTCGGCGCTGATCACAATCGTCCCGCCAAGCGAGCCGGTCGTCACGGAGGTGATCTTGTGCGACGACGTGCCGTCGGGATCGGTGTCGTTGGCAAGTACGTTGAGCGTCGTCGGCGTCCCATCGTTAGGGGCGTCGAAGCTGTCGTCGACCGCCACTGGCGAATCGGGCGTGCCGGTGACATTGATTGTCACCTGGCCATCGTTCATGCCCCCCGCCCCGTCCGACGTCCGATAGGTGAACGTGTCTGTGCCAAAGAAGTCAGCGTTCGGCGTGTAGGTGAACGACCCGTCCGCGTTCAGCGTCAGCGTGCCCTTGGCGGGGCCGGTGACGACCGTGACGCCGAGCACCGTGCTATCGATGTCAGAATCGTTGGCGAGCACGCCTTCACCGACCGCGACGGTGAGCGTGCCGTCTTCGCTAACGGTGTAGGTGTCGTCGGTGACGGTGGGGTTGTCGTTGACCGAATTGACGGTCAGCGACACGGTTACCGGGTCGGAAACGGTCACCCCGTCGGTAACGGAGTAGGTGAACGAGTCGGGGCCGAAGTAATTGGCGGCTGGCGTGTAGACGAAGGAGCCGTCCGCGTTGAAGGTGAGCGTCCCATGCGTCGGCCCCGTGACGACGGTCGCGGTGAGCGTGTCGCCGTCGACGTCGACGTCGTTCGCCAAGACGCCATTCGCCGGCGTGACCGCCAGCGGTTCGTCTTCGTTGAGGGTGTAGCTGTCGACGACCGGCTCCGGCGCGTCCTGCAACGCGTTCACGGCGATCGTCACCTTGGCGACGTTCGAGACGTCGGTCCCGTCGGTCGAGCGGTAGGTAAACGAGTCGGCGCCGAAGTAGTTTGCCTCAGGCGTGTAGGTGAACGAGCCGTCGGCGTTGAGGGTGACCGTACCGTGAGCCGGCTGATCGACAACTGTCACGGTGAGGCCGTCGATCGAGCCGTCGCCATCGTTCTGCAGCACGCCATTCGCGGCGTCAACGCTCAGCGAGGCGTCCTCGTCAACCTCGTAGTCGTCGGCTCGGGCCGCGATCACGCCGAGGGTCGTGAGCTCGAAGGTCCTCGTCGACGCGTTGCCCGCCGCGTCCGTGACGACGACATCGAACTGCAGCGGACCCGTTTGCTCGGTAGTGGCGGTCCAAGTCAGTTCGCCGGTGCCCGCGTCGATTGTCATGCCCGCCGGGGCGCCGACCAGCGAATAGAGGACGCCGGCCATGCCCTCGTCGGGGCTGTCGAGATCGACGGACAATTCTTGGCCGACCCGTGCTTCGTCAGGAAGGGCTGTCGTGACGCCGCCAGGCGTCGTCGAGTCGATCGTCACATTGAGCGCTGCCGAGGGATCACTCTCGAATCCCGAGAGAGAAACCGTCGCGGTGATGGCGTGCAGACCGTCGCTCAGCGTGGTCGCCCCATCGGTCGTGATGAGAACCTGATTGCTCGAGGCAGTCGCGGTCCCGATCAAGACGCTGCCGGCGTAGAGGCGCACCTCGGAGCCAGCGGTGACGCCGGTCACGCTGAACGTTAACTTCGATCCCGCCGTGGCGTTGTTGAAGCTCGTCAGGTCGTCGCTATCGCTGGAGCCGGTGTCGCTAACGTCGACGAGATCGACCCCCGTCGGCGCGCCGAGGAACTGCTCGCCGAAGTTGAGGTTGGCGATCTCGCGGCCGATCTCGACGTTGACGGAGTAGCCCGCCTGCGTCGTCACGACGCCGGACGACAACTCGGCCCGCACCGTGTAGGCGCCGGGCGTCACCTGCAAGTGATAGCGGCCGTTGGCGTCGGTGGTCGTCGAAAGCTCGCCGGCGTCGAAAGAGCCGTTGTTGTTCTGGTCGATGAAGACGACCACGCCGCTCTGGGCGACATCGGAGTTGTTAAAGCTGCCGTCGCCATCGAGGTCGAGGAACTTGGCGCCGGTCAGACTGCCGAGGCCCTCGATCGCACTGACGACCACCAACTCGCCATTCGCGCCTTGAGGCACCTCGCCAAACGCGCTGTTGGTGGCTCCATCAACGTCGTTAATCTGCAATCCTGCGATGTCGTCGACCGTCTGCATTGAGAGAACACGGCCGAAGACGGTGAAGGCGTTCTTGTCTGCCGGGTCGAGCAAACTGCTGTTGTCTTTCAGGTTGACGAAGAACTGGCTGGTAGCGCTGTCTGGTTGGCCGGCAATCTTCGCCATCGCGAGGGTGCCGCGGAGGTTCGAAATGCCAGGTTCGTTATCGATCTGCCCGTTGGAGGTGACCGGGCTGAACTGACTCGTGTTCGTAAACGCCGTTGAGCTGGTGGTGAAGCCGCCACCCTGAATCACAAAGTCTTCTACGGACCTGTGGAAAAACGAGTTGAGGTAATCGCCGTCGTTGATGTAGGTGAGGAAGTTGTCGACCGTGCCGGGCGTCTCGTTCTCAAAGAGCTCGATGACGATGCCGCCATAGTTGGTGACAATCGACACGATGGGGTTGGACGTGTAGGCCAGCACCACGTCGTCGCCATCCTGCAAAACGTAGTCGCCGAACTCGTCGACGAGGTGGCCATTGACGAACATCTGCACCGTGTGCGTGCCGTCAGCGACGGAGCCCATCAGGCGGGTCGACGTGAGGAACGCTTCGGCGTTCTCGCCCGCCTCGCCCGCGTCGGTGCGCCACATATCGAAGAAGCCGCCAAGCGTCTGGCCGGTTCCCCCAAGGAACACCAAGCCGTCGTCCGTCAGCGTGTAGTACGCCCCGTTCGAGCCATCCGACTCGACGCCCAGCAGGTCCGGAATCTCTATGGCGCCGCCGTTGATTGACACGGTGAGCCGGAAATTGTCCGCATTCACCAGGGTGTGTAGCTCGCTCTGACCCGACGCGTCGAGGGCGGTGTAGTAGATCCCGCCATTGAACTCCACGAAATTCGTGGGGTTCGAAGCCTTCGTCCCAAAGTGGGCGTCGGTGACCAGCTGCGTCCCGGCAGCCGTCCCGTCGGTGCGCCACAGCTCACGATCCGTGGCGTCGGTGAAGGCTGAGAAATAGAGCAGCCCGCCCACTTCCGTGAAGTAATAGGGGTAAGAGTCATTGGCGACATCCGCGTCGTCGTCGTCCTTGTGGACGCCCGGATTGATGTCGACGAGGCGGATCGTCCCCACGGACGTCCCGTCCGAGACCCAAAGCTCCTTGCCGCTCACGTCGTCGCTAGCCGAGAAGTAGAGCTTGCCGTTGTACGCGGTGAAACCCGAGAAGTCGTTCAGGTTGCCTTCGGCGCCGGGCTCGATGTCTTTGACCAGCGTCGGAGTGCTCGATGTCGCGGTGTCGAGCTTCCAAAGCTCGGTGCCGTGGACGCCGTCGTTGGCGCTGAAGAAGAGCGTATTGCCAACGGCGGTGAGTTGGTCACCCGCCCCGAATGAGTTCGTCGTGCCCGCGTAGAGGTCGGTAAGACGGACCGTTCCGCCGGCGGTGCCGTCGGTCTTCCAGAGCTCGGCCCCGTGAACCGAGTCGATCGCCACAAAGTAGAGCGTATTCCCGACGACGGTCATCAGGCCGGGCGAAGAGGACCGTGGCGTCTCCGTTGTGGTGGTTCCACTAGTGGTGGTGGTCGTCCCCGTATTGATGTCCTTCACCATGACCGTCCCGCTCGCGGTCCCGTCGGACTTCCACAACTCGCGACCGTTGACGCCATCCGTCGCTGAGAAGTAGAGGACGCCGTTCACTTCGGTGAGATTTCCCGGAGTCGACGACGCGCCCGCCGCCGCGGCGATGTTCTTGACTTGCGTGGTGCCGTTGCTGGTGCCGTCGGACTTCCAGAGCTCGACGCCGTTGGTCCCATCGTTCGCCGTGAAGTAGAGCGTATTGCCCACCGCAATCAGGTTATCAACCGACGATGCGGTAGCGTTGGTGGGGGTGAGGTCCCGGACCATGACGGTTCCGGCCTCGGTCCCGTCGGTTTTCCAGAGCTCGCGTCCGTTCGTTCCGTCGGTGGCGATGAAGTAGAGCGACGTGCCGATCGCTACCAGATCGGTGGGAGTCGACGCCGCCGAGCCCGGCGCGATGTCCTTCACCAAGCGCGTCCCGAGGGACGTCCCGTCGGTTACCCACAGCTCGCGGCCGTTGCTACCGTCGGTCGCGGAGAAGTACATCAGATCGCCGACAACGGTCAGCTCCGCCGGGGCGGCCGCCCCGTACGGGTTGACGTCGATCGCCACCGCGGTCGCCGAGAGGACCTGGCGTGATTCGAGCTGCTGGAAACCTGCCCTCAGGTTCCGCTGACGGCGCGCCGGCTTTTGT
This sequence comes from Botrimarina colliarenosi, assembly GCF_007859955.1. Taxonomy (GTDB): domain Bacteria; phylum Planctomycetota; class Planctomycetia; order Pirellulales; family Lacipirellulaceae; genus Botrimarina; species Botrimarina colliarenosi. Next base: position 73,845 of record NZ_SJPR01000002.1, on the reverse strand, counting down.
CGCTTTCTGCTTTTTCGCATCGGTGGTGTCGCTTGCCTGTGTGTCTCTGTTCCGTGGCCTTTGCCGAGCCGCTAGGCGGTCGCCAACCGCGGGTTTCCACCTTCCAGCCTATTCAGAGGCGCGGGTTAACGCCCGAGATCGGCTGATCGGCCACTGTTTTTGGGGAGTAGATAGTCGGAACGATCCCACCCCCCCTCGGGATTACGCCGGATTACGCCGACTGTTCCAGTCGGCGGACGAAGAATCGCCCCCGCTGCCAAGGTCCAGGCCGTTCCGAGGCCGCGTCAGCAGTCCCTTCTTACTTGGCCGGTTTTCTCAGCAAAATGAACGCGTAACCCACCAAGGACTCCAGTTTTTAGACGGAAGCCTTGGTCTCTCGCCGGTAATCCCGTGGCATGTTCGCGGGCGGCTCGGGAACGCCCGAAAAGTCCGAGCGCCTTGTCGTCTCGAACGGATCCCCACCTCTCCCCGGCGCCTCCCGGCGCTGAGGCGGCCGTTCCGTAACGCATCGAGGGCGCTCGCCAACAGGGCGAGAACACGGCTTCGCCTCTTCCGCCTTTTCTCGGATGGCGAGAAACCTAGCAGCAGCTCGGGCGAGGAGCACCCCTGCTTTGTATGTAAGCAGACCTGCCCAGCTGTCACGCAGCCCACAGACGCCCATCGCTCTCATCGGACCTCTCTTCGATCCATGACGAGGAGGAGTTGGCCTTTCCGAATCCATAGGTGGCGATTCTTTGCTCACTCGGTTGCTTTGGTGCAAAGGTTGCAAACGGGGAGAGGGAATTGACCCGCGATGCGCCGCCCCGCCACAGACCTCCCCCTGCCCCGCTCAATTTGATGCGATCTGCACCTCGATTCTCGTTAGGCACGATTTGTCTTCGTTTGGTCCTGTTGGGGGCTGTAGCGGCCGCTCCAGGCGCGTCTAGAGCCCAAGAGACCGAGCCTCTCGATGTTGAGAAAGACGCCCTGAAGTTCGGCTTCATCAAGCTGACTGACTGCGCACCAATCGTGATCGCTAAGGAGAAAGGCTTCTTCGAGGATGAGGGGCTCCAGGTTGAGGTCATCGCTCAGCCCAACTGGAAGACGCTTCTCGATAACGTGATCAGTGGCGAACTTGACGGCGCCCATATGTTGAGCGGTCAGCCAATCGCCGCGACTATCGGCTTCGGCACCAAGGCCCACGTGATCACGGCGTTCACGATGGACCTCAATGGCAACGGGATCACCGTTTCGAACGCCGTCTGGGAGCAGATGCAGGAGAACGACTCGGCGCTGCAGAGCCCCACGCCCCCGCACCCCATTACCGCCGACGCTCTCAAGCCGGTGGTTGAGGAGAAACTGGACGAGGGCGAAAAACTGCAGATGGGGATGGTTTTCCCCGTCAGCACGCACAATTACGAGCTGCGATACTGGCTCGCCGCGGCTGGAATCCACCCCGGCATGTACACCAAGGCCGATATCGGCGGCCGGACCGACGCCGAAGTCGAGCTGTCGGTGACGCCGCCGCCGATGATGCCCGCCACGCTCGAGTCGGGCAACATCCAGGGCTACTGCGTCGGCGAGCCGTGGAATCAGCAGGCGGTCTCGAAAGGGATCGGCGTGCCGGTCGTCACCAACTATGAGATTTGGAAGAACAACCCCGAGAAGGTTTTTGGCGTCACCAAGTCGTGGTCTGACGAGAACCCCCAGACGCACATCGCCGTCGTCAAGGCGCTGATCAAGGCGGGCAAATGGCTCGACAAGACGGACGCCAGCGGCAAGCTCGTCAATCGTGAGGAAGCAGCCCGCATCCTCTCACGGCCCGACTACGTGGGCGCTGACTACGACGTGATCAAGAACTCGATGACGGGCTACTTCTACTTCCAGAAGACCGACAAGGTCGAGATGCCGGACTTCAACGTCTTCTTCAAGCACGATTGCACGTACCCGTGGTACTCCGACGGCGTCTGGTTCTTGACGCAGATGCGTCGCTGGGGCCAGATCCCCGAGGCGAAGCCTGCCGAATGGTACGACGAGACGGCCCGCGAGATCTACAAGCCCGAGATTTACCTCGAAGCGGCTCAATTGCTGATCGACGAGGGCTTTCTCGACGAGTCCGAAGTCCCTCTCGACACGGACGGCTACAAGCCGCCGACCGACGCGTTCATCGACGGGATCAGCTACGACGGCAAGAAGCCGATCGAGTACCTCAACTCGCACAAGATCGGCAATAAGGATTGAGTGCTGGGGAGACCGCCGCAGCGCATAGGGCGACCCACCAAGTGCTTCAACCGCGGCCATCGGCGGCTACCAAACGAGAATAACAGGACTAGTTATGCTTTGGATCGGATTCGTTGTGCTCGGCGCGCTAATCGCCGCGGCGGTGGCGGCCGGCAAGCACCGCACGGTGAAGGCGATCGACGTAGCGGGCATGAACTTTCTGTCGCCGGTGGTCCGGCTCTGTTACGGTGAGGAACCGGAGAAGCAGCTCAAGCAGATCGCTCAGTTCATCGTCGCACCGATGCTGGCGGTTGCCGCCTTTATCGCCCTGTGGTTTGCCGTCTCCGATCAGGTGCAGACCAAGTCGGGGAAGCTTCCTAATCCGGCCGAGACATGGCGATCGGCCCAGTCCATCCTCCAGTTCCACAACCGCGAAAGCGACAAGCAGCAGGCCTTCAATCTCGACGGGACGAAGCGTGAGTCCGAGTTGGCCCGCGTCGAAGCCCGCCTCAATGAGATCAAGCCGCTCGAGCAAGAGGCGAACACCGCCGTTGCCGAAGCGAAGTTGGCGGCCAAATCGCGGACCGAAGAGCGGGTAGCTCCCCTTCAGAAGGAGTACGACTCGCTCGCCGCCCAGCTCAAGAGTCGGCAGGCCGACCGCACCGCGGAGCTCGAGACCGCCGCCTCGAAAGCCGCGGCAGGTGACAAGGCGACCAAGGACGCCTATGTCGCAATGGTCCGTGAGCATCGCAAGCTGACGGACATGGAAAGAGAGCGGCTACGCGACCTCAAGTCGGAAATTTCTACGCTCCGTGGCCAGAAGGACCCGGGCTTGATGCAGGCGCTAACGCAGCAGACCGCGATCGCCGAAGAGCGTCAGTACCTTGGCAAGATGCGTGACCAACTGACCGACGACAATCGCTACACCAAAGTCGCCGAGTCCGAGGCGACGCTCGCTGAGGACAAGCAGAACCTCTACGCTGCCGATGCGGCCGGCCTCTACAAGGCCGCCGTCAAGGTCGTCCGCGACGAAGACCGAATCGCAACGATTGAAGAGTCGGGTTACGCCAAGCCGGCGACGCTGCCGTACCAGGTGGCGCGGAGCGTGCTGTGCGTCTTTGTCGGATTTTTCATCGGGTCAGCGATTGCGATCCCGCTCGGGGTGCTGTGTGGGTTGTCAAAAACCTTTATGGCGGCGATGACGCCGTTCATCGCCATCTTCAAACCGGTTTCTCCCATCGTTTGGCTGCCAGTGGCGCTGATTGTTGTCGGCGGGTTCATCCCCGACCCCGACAAGCACTGGTTGACGCAGTGGATGTGGAATCTGCCGTGGCTGGGCGAGTACAAGATCAACCCCGCGTTCATCGCTTCGGCGATCACCGTAGCGCTCTGCTCGTTGTGGGCGACTTTGGTCAACACCGCGTTCGGTGTCGCGTCGGTCGATAAGGACCATATCAACGTGGCTCGGGTGCTGCGTCTGGGGTTCTGGGACCGACTGTTCAAGATCGTGCTGCCGTCTTCGCTGCCGCTGGTGTTCGCGGGGCTGCGGATCTCGCTGGGCGTGGGCTGGATGGTGCTGATCGCCGCCGAGCTGCTCAGCTCAAGCGAGGGTTTGGGGAAGTTCGTCTGGGATCAGTTCAATAACGGCGCCAGTGACTCGTTCGCCAAGATGATGGTCGTGGTCTTCGTCGTCGGCGCTATTGGGTTGCTCCTTGACCGCTTGATGATCGTCTTCCAACGCTTGGTCAGCTTTGACGGCGCTCCAACTGCGATTTGAGCTAGCGGTAAGCATTGACGGTCAACAATCTGCGAACCTGCCACAACGCCTTCCTGTTACCGACTAGACGCTGACAACCAACCCCTTACATGCCTTACCTCGAACTTGACAACGTCTCGTTTGGCTTCGGCCCCGTATCGAATCGGTACGAGGTGTTGAAGAACGCCTCGCTGCAGGTCGCGCGCAACGAGTTTGTCGCCGTGATCGGATTCTCCGGCAGCGGCAAGAGCACGTTGATATCGCTCCTGGCCGGGCTGGAGAAGCCTGACTCGGGGGAGGTCCGGATGGCGGGAAAGCCGATCCGGGAGCCCGGCCCCGACAAGGGGATCATGTTCCAGAACTACTCGCTGCTGCCGTGGTTGAGCGTCTACGGCAACATCGAACTGGCGGTCAAACAGGTCTTTCCCGAGATGGCCGCCGGGGAGCGTCGCGACTACTGCCGGCACTACATCGCGATGGTGAACCTCGCCGGGTCGGAGTGGAAACTCCCCGGTGAATTGTCCGGTGGCATGCGGCAACGGCTCAGCCTGGCCCGCACGCTGGCGATGAAGCCTGAGGTGCTGCTGTTGGATGAGCCGCTCTCGGCGCTCGACGCGCTGACGCGGTCGGTACTGCAGGACGAGATCATCCGCATCTGGGAGGAAGACCGCCGCACCGTGGTGATGATCACTAACGACGTCGACGAAGCGGTCATCATGGCGGACCGCATTGTGCCGCTAACGACCGGTCCCGCCGCGGCGTTCGGCCAGGAGTTCGTCGTGACGCTCGATCGGCCGCGTGAGCGGGCGACGTTGAACTTTAACGAGGAGTTCAAACACCTCCGCAACGAAGTGACCAAATACCTGCTGCGGCTCAACGCCAAGGCGAAAGTGCTTTCTTCGACGAGCGAGTTGCCGCTGCCCGATCTGGACCCGGTCATTCCGGGAGCCCGTATGGCGATGGCGTAACGAAACTCCCACCCTGTCCGGGGAGGGAAGAATTATACGGATCAACATCAGAGCCTTATGGCCGAAAGCCTCTCACCAACCGACCGGCGTTACGTCGAGATCTACAATCTCGTCAAGGCTTACCCCAACCCCTACGGTGAGGCGGTGCGCGTCGTCGATGGTTTCAACCTCGTCCTGCAGAAGGGGGAGGTCGTCAGCGTCATTGGCCACTCCGGTTGCGGCAAGAGCACCGTGCTGACGATGCTCGCTGGCCTCAATGAGATCTCCGGCGGGAATATCGCCGTCGCCGGCCGAGAGATCGCGGGACCGGGGCCCGACCGCGCCGTCGTCTTCCAGTCGCCGTGTTTATTGCCTTGGATGACGTCGCTGGAGAACGTCCTTCTCGGCGTGGACCGCGTCTACCAGCACGGCACGAAGCGGCAGCGTCGCGAGATCGCCGAGCACTATCTTGCGGCGGTTGGGTTGTCCGATTCGTTTCACAAGTTCCCCCGTGAGATGTCGGGCGGAATGCAGCAGCGGGTTGGCATCGCCCGAGCGATTGCCCTCAAGCCGCGTGTGCTACTTCTGGACGAGCCTTTCGGGCGTCTCGATTCGCTGACGCGGATGGACCTGCAAGACGTGATCCTGCGGATCCTCGACCGCGAGCGGATCACCACCATGATCATTACGCACGACGTCGATGAAGCGATCTACATGTCCGACCGCGTCTGCATGATGACTAGCGGCCCCAACGCCCGGGTTGGGCAGGTGCTCGACCTCCCGTTCGAGAGGCCCCGCAACCGGGCGGCCGTGCTTGAGCACCCGATGTACTACGACCTCCGTGGCGCGCTTGTGTCATTCCTCGAAGAACAAGACCACGGCGGCGCCAAGCCGAAGGACCCCGATACGTCGAACTGGGACGACACGATGCACATGGTCGAGGCGATGAGCGCCACGCACCACGAGTTCCCCGCGTACACCCTCGCCGAACCCACCGAGGCCGAGAACCAATTGATTGGCTCGGGCGCGTGAGCGAGACGCCCACACCACAACCTTCCTTCAATCTCTCTATTGCTGTCGCAGATATGCCTTTAGCCGTCGCAGGTATGGAAGTCGCCGGACGCAGTTTAGTGCGATCGATAGCTGTTTACCGACGGGATGAGTCGGGACAGCGGCTCGTTGCGCACTGTTGTGGCGAGGGGATTTTCCACCTCGGCGAGGGGGCCGTCGGGCGTGCCGGGGCCGAGGGAACGCCGACAATCGAACGCGAGGGAGACATCGCCACCGTGGCGGTCCCGTCGATGCAGGGGGAAGTCTGCCGTGGCGTGACCACATTCCGCTGCGACACGGGGGGCGACTTCCGCGGCGCCTGCGAGGTTTGGCGCCGCAACGAACGGGGCGAGCTCGGTCTGGCCGAGAACCTGTACGCGGGACTCGATCGGTTAGAGCAAATCACAAAGTACGTGAAGTTTCCTCGCCGGGCAGGCCTGCCAGGCCGTGTCTGGGACGATCGGTTCCCGCGCGTACTGGGGGCGTTGCAAGACTCGAAGCACTTTATCCGCGTCGCGGCCGCCCGGACGGAACAGCTCACCTCGGCGGTGGGGATTCCTTTTATGGGGCGTCCCCCCGAGCTCGATGCGGTCTTGCTCCTCCTCAATACAAAGCAGACGCCCATCGCCAAGGCGATGGAAGTCTGGGCCCGTGACCTGACGACGAATCAACTCCGCATCGTTTCGGCCGACTACGGCCCCTACACGGCGCTGGCGTCGGTGAGCCGGCGTCTTTCCCTCCGCCACGGTGAAGGCCTTGCCGGCCGCGTGTTTCGCGACAGCGCCCCCTACGCGACCCACGACCTGCTGGGCAAAGAGTTCCCGCGCGGCGACTGCTTCGCCGAGTACGGCTTTGAACAGGGGGTTGGGCTGCCCGTGTTTATCGGCGCCGACCTGGTCGCCAGCGTCAATCTCTATCTTTAGCAGACGCGAATCAGCATGACGGCGATCGCCGCCAAAGCCGAACTGCAACGACCCGAGGGCGACGGCCCGGCAGGGCTGCTACGCGCGTTGCTAGACGATTCGCGGGAGATGACAGCGGTCGAGCGTTTCGCCAAGTTGCACGATGAGGGCGCCCCTCCCGCGCAGTCCAAGTATTACCGTGACCTCATCCCTGCAGGACTGCCTGATCAAGGCGAGCAGTACGCCTTCGATGTCGATCTCGACGCCTGCAGCGGCTGCAAAGCGTGTGTCAGCGCGTGCCACCACCTCAACGGCCTCGAACCCACCGAAACCTGGCGGAACGTTGGCCAGCTCTACGGCGAGGGTTCCTCGTTGGGAGGGACGTCGGGAGGACTCCCGGTCCTCCAGCATGTCACCACGGCGTGTCACCACTGTGTTGATCCCGGTTGCCTCGCCGGTTGCCCAACCAACGCCTACGAAAAAGACCCCGTCACGGGGATCGTCCGTCATCTCGACGACCAGTGCTTCGGCTGCCAGTACTGCACCATGGCGTGCCCGTACGAGGTTCCGCAGTACAGCAAATCGAAAGGCATTGTCCGAAAGTGCGACATGTGCCACGGCCGACTGGCCGCGGGCGAGGCGCCCGCTTGTGTCCAGGCGTGCCCCAACGGGGCAATCCGCATTACCGTGGTTGATGTCGCCGAGACCGTCGCACGCACCGATCGCGGGCTGTTCCTGCCCGATTCGCCGCCGTCCCAGCTCACCAACCCCACGACGGTCTACCGAACCAAGCGCGGACTTCCGACGAACGTTGCGGGCGCCGACGCCGGCTTCGCCGAGCCCCAACACGCCCACGCCCCGCTCGTGGCGATGCTCACTTTGACACAGTTCTCGGTTGGTGCGGTCGCCGTCGGGTCAGTTGTCCGTTGGCTGGGCGGGGGCGTTGGGGCCGATGCGGCGATCGTGCTGGGCATGCTCGCCGGTCAGGCGGGCCTCGCCGTGGCGCCGCTCCACTTGGGCCGACCCCACTTGGCGTTCCGGGCGGTCCTTGGTTGGCGGCACTCTTGGCTTAGCCGCGAGGCGATCATGTTCGGCGTCTACGCCGCGTTTTCAATCGGCGCCGCGGTGTTTGCGACCTTGCCCTATGTCGAACCCTGGATGCCCGAGTTCGTTTCGAAACTCATCGAAAAGCTGGTCCCCGTCGCACTGCGGACGCCGGTGGAAGCCTTGGCCATCGTCGCCGGCGCGGTGGCTGTCTACTGCTCGGCCAAGATTTATATCTTTACCGGCCGTACCTTCTGGCTCGGTAGTCGCTCGCTACTAAAATTCGCTGGGACAGCCCTTGTCCTTGGACTGGCTGCGGCCTCCGCGACCATTGGAATCGCCGGAGGTTCGGCGAGCGCGTTGGCGTGGTTGGCGGTCATCGTGGCAGGGGCCAAGCTTGCCTACGAGGCCAGCCTGCTAGCGCACCGTCTTGACCACGAAGGCGATCTCCGCCTGACGGCGCGCTTGCAACTCGGCGCCCTGAAGCCGGTTACCGTCGCTCGCTTCGCAGTCGGAGCCGCCGGCGTGGCGTCCTTGCTAATCGCGGGACTGGGAGTTTTGCCGCCGCTCTTCGCGCCGCTTGGCGCCACCGCCCTCTTGGCCGGCGAGTTCGTGGAACGTTGGCTCTACTTCAGCACGGTCGTCCCTCTGCGGATGCCGGGAGGGATGCCGACACGATGAGCACTGTAACGAAGCAGCCGGGAGCGGAGTCGCCCTCTGAGAAGCAGGGCCTACTTGGGCAACTCTTGAACATCGTCCACCAGAAAAATGGAGTCCTGACGCGGGAGCTCTTACGCGAGCCCGGCCGGTTTGGTCTGGGGCAGGTGCCGTCGAGGCTCAAGCCCGATGCGACGACCGACATGGTCTGCGGCTACTGCTCGACCGGTTGCAGCCTACGCATCCATCTCAAGGACGGAGAGGCGATCAACCTGACGCCGACCACCGAGTACCCGGTCAACCTCGGCATGGCCTGCCCTAAAGGGTGGGAGGCGCTTTCGGTGCTCGACGCCGACGACCGCGCGACGACACCCCTTCTGCGTACCGCAACGGGCGATCTGGCGCCCGTTTCTTGGGACCGGGCGATGACCACCATGCGGGACCGGTTCCAAAAGATCGGCCGCGAGCACGGGCCGGAGTCGGTAGCGTTCCTCAGCACAGGCCAACTCGTCACCGAAGAAATGGCCCTGCTCGGGGCGCTGACGAAGTTCGGCATGGGGATGGTCCACGGCGATGGCAACACCCGCCAGTGCATGGCTACCGCTGCGACCGCCTATAAAGAGTCGTTCGGCTTCGACGCTCCTCCCTTCACTTACCAAGACTTTGAAGAGTCGGACGTTATCTTCCTGGTTGGCTCGAACCTGTGCGTGGCTCACCCAATCATGTGGGAACGCGTCTGCCGCAACCCGCATGCGCCCGCGATCATCGTCGTTGATCCGCGGCGGACCGAAACGGCGATGGCGGCCACACTCCACCTGCCCATCAAGCCGAAGAGCGACCTGTCGTTCTTCTACGCGTTAGCCCACATCCTGGTGCGCGAGGGCTGGATCGACCGCGAGTACATCGAAGAGAGCACCGACCGCTACGAAGAGTTTGCCGAGTTCGTTCACGCCTACACGCCGGAGCGAGCGGCGGAGGCGTCGGGCGTCCCCGTCGAGACCATCGAACAGGTTGCCCGCACGATCCACGAAGGCAAGCGGGTCTCGTTCTGGTGGACGATGGGGGTTAACCAAAATTACGAGGGGACCCGCATCGCCCAGAGCCTGATCAACCTAGCGCTGATGACCGGCAACCTGGGCAGGCCTGGCGCCGGCGCCAACAGCATCACGGGCCAGTGCAATGCGATGGGCTCACGGATCTTCAGCAACACAACAGGCCTCTACGCGGGCCGCGACTTCAAGAACGCCGAACATCGCCAAGAAGTCGCCGAGGTCCTCGACATCCCCGTCGAATCGATCCCGACCGTCGATAGCTGGCCCTACCACCAGATCATCGAAGGCATCCGCACCGGGGCGATCAAGGGGTTATGGGTTATCTGCACCAACACGTCGCATTCGTGGATCCACCAGGAAGACGCCCGTGAGTTGCTGTCGAAGCTCGACTTCCTAGTCGTACAGGACATGTACCACACGACCGAAACGGCTCAGCAAGCCGACCTCGTCCTTCCCGCGGCCGGCTGGGGCGAGAAGGAAGGGACCTTTATCAACAGCGAGAGACGCTTTGGTGTCGTCAAAAAAGTCCGCCGACCACCGGGCGAAGCGTTGCCGGACTTCTCGATCTTCCGTCTTGTAGCCGACTACTGGGACTGCGGCGAGATGTTCCAGCGTTGGTCGTCACCCGAAGCGGCTTTCGGCGTGATGCAAGACCTTTCGCGGGGCCGGCCGTGCGATCTCACCGGGATGGGAGACTACGCCTCGATCGACCACGCCGGCGGCGCCCAGTGGCCTTGCGTCGAGCCGGCCGCCGAAGTCGATCAACAACGCCGCCTCTTCGAAGACGGCCGTTTTTACCACGAAGACGGCCGCGCCAAGTTCATCTGGGAAGAGACCCGGGCGATGCCCGAGGAGCCCGACAAGAGCTACCCCTACCTGCTACTGACGGGCCGCGGCGCCGCGTCGCAATGGCACACCCAGACCCGCACCGGCAAGTCGGCGGTTCTACGGAAGCTCTACCCGCAAAGTATCTACGTCGAGGTCCACCCCGACGACGCCCGTCGAGAGGGGATCCAACAGCACAGCCAAGTCTCGGTCGCTTCGCGCCGCGGCAAGCTTACGGCGACTGCTTTCCTGACGCCCACCGTTCAGCCCGGCCAAGTGTTTATCCCGATGCATTACGAAGCGACCAACCGGCTGACGCTGGCGCATTTCGACCCTTACTCACACCAACCGAGCTACAAGGACTGCGCCGTAAAGCTTGAGGCGTTGGAGTCAGAACTATGAGCGAATCGAATGACGGCGACGGCGGCTTCTCGCGCGAGCAGCAGAACTATCTGCAAGGCTTTGCCCTCGGCGCCGACGTCTCTCGTAAGGTGCGCGGCCTCCCGGTCCTGTCGAACAGTGGCGGGGCGTTGGACGACACCGTTGTCGTCGGCGCGCTGCAGCCGGCGGGTGGCCTTCTGCCCTACGACCCGATGGCGGCGCACCACGCCGCGCAGGACGAGCAAGTCGCCGCCGGCGGAAAGCTTGTCGCCGAGGAGAAGGCGAAGCGTGACAAAAACCCCCGCGACATGTGGGACGAGTTGCGGGCTCGCGCCGCAGCCGACGAGTTCCCCAAGGGAACCGATGTCTTCCTCACCAAGTATCACGGACTGTTCTATGTTGCTCCCGCGCAGGACTCGTACATGTGTCGGCTGCGGTTCCCTGGCGGGGCGATCCGCTCGTGGCAGCTTCGCGGGCTTGCGGACCTCGCCGACCGCTCGGCCGGAGGCTACGCCGACGTCACAACGCGGGCCAACCTCCAGCTGCGCGAGATCCCCGCCAGGGAGTCCCTCAACGTCCTCACCGGATTGCGTGATCTAGCGATCATCAACTTCGGCGCCGGGTCGGACAACATCCGCAACGTGACGGCGAGCCCCCTCAGTGGTCTCGATCCAACGGAATTGATCGACACGCTCTCGCTCGCTAGGGAGATGCACTACTACCTAATCAACCACCGTGAGCTCTACGGCTTGCCGCGGAAGTTCAACATCGCCTTTGACGGTGGCGGGTCGATCGCGGCGCTCGAAGACACCAACGACGTCGGGTTCACCGCCGTCCGTCTTAAATCCGAGTTCGTGTCCGAGTCGCTACGTGAGGGGGTCTACTTTCAGTTCACCCTCGGTGGCATTACGGGGCACAAGGACTTCGCCAAGCCCACGGGCGTCCTGCTGAAGCCAGAGGAGACCGTCGAGGTCGCCGCCGCTGTCGTGAGGGTGTTCATCCGTAACGGCGACCGGACCAATCGCAACAAGGCGCGACTCAAATACGTCCTGGACAGCTGGGGATTCGACAAGTTCGTCGCCGAGGTTGAGAAGGACTTGGGGCGTGAACTGACCAAAGCGCCGCTCGACGCGGTCGAGGCCCGTTCGTCCGACAACCGGCAAGGCCACGTTGGTGTCCACCCGCAGAAGCAACCGGGACTCAACTATGTCGGCGTTGTCCTTCCCGTGGGGCGGATCACGAGTGATCAGATGCGAAGCCTCGCTTCAATCTCGGAGAAGTTCGGCGATGGCGACCTCCGGCTGACCGTCTGGCAGAACCTGCTGGTCACCAACGTACCCGACGATTCGGTCGCCGCCGTTACTGCGGAAATCGAAGCGATCGGGCTCGAGTGGCGGGCGACTAGCGTCCGCGCAGGGCTCATCGCTTGCACAGGATCGGCGGGATGCAAGTACGCTGGCGCGCCGACCAAGGCGAACGCGATGGCGATCGCGGACTACGTCGAAGAGCGTCTCGAGCTCGACGTCCCGGTCAACATCCACCTGACGGGGTGCCACCATTCGTGCGCCCAGCACTACATCGGCGATATCGGCCTGATCGCCGCCAACGTCGAGGACCCCGACAACCCCGACGAAACGGTCGAGGGTTACCACCTCTTCGTCGGCGGCGGCTACGGCGAGCGGCAGGGCATCGGCCGAGAGTTGTACAACGGCGTGGCGTTCCGCGACGTACCGGCCCGTGTCGCGGGGCTGTTGCAGGCGTACCTCGACAACCGCGAGTCGCCCGCCGAGGCGTTCGTCGATTTTACGCGACGCGTCGAGACCGATGTGCTGCGGGCAATGTGCCTCGGCACGCCCGTCACCGCCTAGCTCAACGACTCACCACAGCCACACGACGAAGCAAGCCCCGATTTGTCTTCCCAATTCCCTGCCTACGCCTGAAGGGCATTCCGCCGCTTGACGCCGAATCGCGATGCGGCCGTCGTGGTGAAAGCCAATTCCCACCATGAGTGTATCAATCATCCCTGAATCGGCGCCCTTCAACGCCGAACAGCGCGCCTGGCTCAACGGTTTTCTAGCCGGATGGACCGGGGTTCACCCCGGCGGCGCGGCAGCGGCGCCGAGCGGCGATGGTGGCGTGGCGACGTTGCCGGCGCCGGCCGAAGCGGAGGAAGACTTTCCGTGGCACGACCCCGGACTGCCGATCGACGATCGGCTCGCGCTGGCGGACGGAAAGCCGGTTAAGCGGCGACTGATGGCCGCGATGGCGCAGCTCGATTGCGGCGCCTGCGGCTATGTCTGCAAGTCCTACTCCGAGGCGATCGCCGCGGGAGAGGAGAAGAATCTTACACTCTGCTCGCCGGGCGGGAAAGAAACCGCCAAGACGCTCAAGCGGCTGCTCAAGGAAGAACCTGCCGGGCAGCCTTCCGCAAACGGGTCGGGCGTGAATGGCGCCATCGCCGCCAAGCCGACAGGGTACGGCCGATCGAATCCCTACGAGGCCGTGCTTAAGGCGGGCTACAACCTCAACGGCGACGGATCGTCCAAGCACACTTCGCATGTCGTCATCGACCTTGGGGAGAGCGGGCTCACTTACGAGGCGGGCGACTCGCTGGGCGTCTACCCGACAAACTGCCCCGAGTTGGTGGAGGAGATCCTCGGGCAACTCGGGCTGGCTGGCGACGCCGCGCTCGGCAAGCGGCTGATCGATGAGTTCAATCTCCGTGACGCGTCGGACGAGTTGCTTGAATTGCTCGCCGCGTCGGCGACGGACCCGGACGAGGAATTGGCGACTGCGTCGTTAATCGACGCCGACGAGTTAGACACGCTCGACGTGCTCGACGTCCTGCGGAGAGCCCCTTCGGCAACGATCACGGCCGATGACTTTGTCGCCTGCCTCACGGAGATGGCGCCGCGGCTTTACTCAATCGCCAGCTCGCTGAAGGCGCACCCGGGGGAGGTCCATCTCACGGTTGGCAAGGCGACCACGCGAGCTGGAGACCGCCTCTACAAAGGGGTCGCCTCGACGATGTTTGCTGACCGCATGTCGGCGGGCTCCAAGGTGCGGGTCTTTGTCCAGCCTTCGCACGGCTTCAGCGTACCTGCGAACGGTGGGTCTCCGATGATCATGGTCGGCCCCGGCACGGGGATCGCCCCCTTCCGGGCGTTCCTCGAAGAACGCCAGGCGACCGGCGCGACGGGGATGAACTGGCTCTTCTTCGGCGACCAGCACGAGGCGTGTGATTTCATCTACAAAGATGAGTTGTCCGCGATGCAATCGTCCGGCCTCCTGACCAATCTCAGTACCGCTTTCAGCCGTGACCAAGAAGAGAAGATCTATGTCCAGGATCGCATGCGCGAGGCGGGCGCCGAGCTCTGGGAATGGCTCGAAGGGGGCGCCTCGTTCTATGTCTGCGGCGACGCCAAACGAATGGCCACCGACGTCGATAGCGCGCTGCACGACGTAATTGAAAGGCACGGCGGCAAGAACGCGAGTGAGGTGAAAGCGTACATTGATAAGCTGAAGGAGACAGGCCGTTACGCTCGCGACGTGTACTAGCAACGCTCTTCTCGCTAATCCGCGGGCCGTTGTCGTCGACCCCAGCATGTCGGCGTTCTGCCTGCTTCGGCGTCTTGTCAAGCTCGCCTCGCCGGCGACTTAAAGCGCTACGCCCACAAAAAGTCGCTCTAGCGACACGCGGGCCTTGCATCGACTTATCGGTCTGACAGCGTGGGGTTGTTTCGGGGTGAGACCTACGTCCGAAGAGTCAGCCGGCGTTCTCGTCTCCGAGAGACGACGGCGCTGGTGCGCGTTGTTCTTCGGCAATCACCTTGTCGGGCGTCACCCCCTGGATCGGCTCGATGGGGATCCCTTCGATGTCGGGCGCTGCGGGGGCCCGGATTCGGAGGGCCGTCGCTTCTGCCTGTCGGCTGTAATCGATCGATTCGCCAAGGATCCGGGCCGCCTCTTGCGGGGCGTGGAAGCCTCGCGAGTTCTCGCTACTGATATAGTCAAGACGCCACATCGCCTTGCGTTGTAGGTCCAGCGCTGGCTGCAACGATTCCGCGTCTGCGCCAGCGGCCTTGGCTTCGAGGATCGCGTCGAGCATGTCCGTCATCGCCCCGGCCGCGCGCTCAAGCAAAGCGAGGTTCGTTGATTGGATTGTTTCAACACGTTCCTTGAGCTGGCTCTCACTGATGTGATGGCAGTTCTGGCAGGCGGCGTTGAGGTTCTCTAGCGGTGAGCGGACATGGTGGTTGCTCACCTTGGCCGCGCCGACACGCTGGTACGGCATATGGCAGTCGGCGCAGCTGACGCCGTTGCGGGCGTGGACTCCCTGGCTCCAGAGCTCAAACTCGGGGTGCTGCGCTTTATAGACATTCGCTCCCGTCTCGCCGTGCGTGTAGTCGTAGAAGGCCGAACCGTCCGGAAATGTCGTCTCGTCCCAGGTGCGCTCAAGATCCTCCATCTTCAGGCCGTTCTTCCAGGGGAAGGTCAGCGTCATCTTGTTGGCGCAGTAGTACTCGACGTGGCACTGGCCGCAGACAAACGATCGCAGCTCTTGCCGCGTGGCGTCGGTGTTGGGGTCGTAGGGCTGCGTGCGGTCGCCGCGGCGCCACCGCTCGACGCTCGGCAGGTGCGCGACGGGCGCGTCGCCATCGGCCAACGCCGCGATGCCGTTAATGAACCCGGGTCGGGTGATGCGGATCGCCATCGTTTGCGGGTTGTGGCAATCGATACAGGTGACCGGGTGAGCTTCGCCGCCTCCGGTTGCAGGGTGTCCCTCGGGGAGAGGCGCGCCGGCCATCTCCTTAGTCGGAGCGGGCGGAAAGACGGGCGTCTCTTCACCCGGCGTGCCGTCGGGCGTCGCCTTCAAGAGGCCGAGCACTTCGGCGTAGCTCAAGGTGCTAACTTCCTCGAAGCCACGCTGAACCGCTTCCTTGTTGAAGTGGGCCGCCAGCACCTCGTCGGTCGCCTCTTTGCCCATCGCCTCAAGACCAACCTTGCGGTACATGACCGTCGTCGAGCCATGGCAATGCAAGCACGCTCCCGACTGGGGCTTCTTTGTGACCCTTTCGGTCACCCCCTGATCATAAAGCATGTAGGCATGACCGCGGGCCTCGCGGTAGTCAATGCTGAAGGCGTAGCCGGCGTACAGACGTTTGAGCCACGGCTGCTTCTCAAGCTTCGACTGGGGCATCGCGCTCGAACCGCCGTAAAACTTATCCCCTGCGGTCGACTTCCAGCCATCGTACTGGTTCGGCCAGTTAAGCCCCCAAGGTTCGGGATCGACCGAGATCTCGTTGATCTCGGCGACCCGGACAAACGGCTGCCGGGCCTCCTGCTTGCGGCTATAGATCGTCACCAGGACCCAGGCGACAAGGGCCGTGCCGATCGCGGCGACTACGAAGGCTAACGCCAGCAAGGCGACGCCGCCTAGACGGTCATTTTGGCGATGTCGTACCCACATCGGGGACGTCACGGTGCTTCGGGTCCGTAGCATCAATCAGTATCCTTCGTAACGGCGTGGCGCGACCGATTGGGCATGGCCTACGCTGGCGTGGCAGTGGACGCAAGAAAGCATCTCACCCCCCGATTCCACGGGGAGCATGTGGTTGACGAGCTCTTGGTGGCAATCCAGGCAGGCGTGTTGAACGACCCGACTGTTCCGGGCCTTGATCTGGATCGGGTCCTTGAAGTCGCCCGTCGTAAACGCGAGCGAGTGGAAGAAGCCGTTGTCCGCCTTTGTCAGGTACTTGCCCACCAAGTCGTGTGGCGCGTGACAATCGTTGCAGACCGCTACGGCGTGGTGGCTCGACTTTTGCCAGGAGTCGTACGAGTCCTGCATCACGTGGCAATTGGCGCACGTCTGCGGGTTATTGCCGAGGTAGGCGTACCCTTGGCCGTAACCGAACGTGAAGACGCCCAGCCCCCCCAGCACACCGAACGACGCTGCTATCACTAGCGGCCCCAACCATGCAGGGGCGTCACCACGACGATGTTCAGACGTGAAGAGACCCAATTGAGCGCCTTCAAAAAAGCAAGAAAAGGCGTACAAGACAGTCTTGTTAGACCGGCTTGTACGATCGGTTCAGCCAACTTCGATTAGACGTTCCGAATGTAGCAAGGCAGGTGGCGATGTCGAGCGTCCTTGGTCACATTCCGCTCGTTTTGCGGGAAGCTTGCTGCCCACCTCGCAATACGAGGGAGCCGCGTCAAAAAAACGCGGGCCGCCCTCGAAGAGAACGGACCCGCGTTTGCAGAGCGAAGGGGGATCCAACAATCCCCGTAGAAGCCTGGCTGCAATCTCAGAAGTTGAGTTCCCACTGCGTGTAGAAGAAGTCGGGGTCAGTCGTTCCGATAATCTTGCTACCCGCCCACAGATGGCTGCAGCCAAACAGGATATTCGAACGCGCCGTCATGCTGTACTTGGCGATAAGGTCAAGTTCATTGCCAAAGTCGGTGCTGGTCGTGTTCTGCGCTCCGGCGAAGCCGACGCCAGGAACAACGTCCGTCGCCGAGTCGGTGCCGAGGTAGTAGTACCACATGAGCAGGTCCCACTTCGCCTGCGGCTTCATGGTCAGCAGCACGTTCGGCGAGATAATGTTCGAACGCGCCGCCGCGTCGATAAAGCCAAGATACTTGTGGGCCAGCGGGAACAGTTGGTTATAGCGGTTGTACGAGCCGTCACCGTGGTCGCCGGAGGCGTAATCGAAGTAGAACCACAACGTCGGGTCCCAAGCCATGTTGTCGAGCTTGTGGCCAAGGCCGGTGGTGATGAAGCCGGCGCTCTGGTCGAGGCCCAGACCGCTCTGCCGCCCGCCCTGGTACGCGCCTTCAACCTCGTAGAGCCACCCGTCGCCTGCGGTTCCCCAGACTCGCGAACCGAACGTGTGCAGCGAGAAGTCGGTCGCCACCGGAGCGCCGACGGTCTGGTTGTCGTAGCCGAGGTAGTAGAAGTCGAACGTCGCCTTCTCGTAGCCTGCGTAGGTCGAGTAAACGCCGTAGAACGACTGGTCGTAGTCGGCCTCGTCGAACTTGTCCGGCACGACGGGCACGAAATTGGTGTAGAAGCCGTCGATCGTCCAGTCACCGCTCTTGTAGAGGCCGCGGATACCCTCGAAGGTCCGACGGGTGTTCGCCCAGTCGAGCGGTGAGACGGTCCGTTGGGCGCCGAAGAGAAGCTCTTGCCGTCCGACTCGAAGCGTGAACTCGTCGGTCAGCTTGGCATCGAAGAAGGCGTTGAGAAGATCGGCGTAGTTCTCGTCGATCGCCCGTGGGTTGTAGGTGTCATTCGCCGACACGTCGGCGGCGATCCCTTCGACAAAGACGCGAACGTTGTCATTTACTTTCCAGTTGCCGTACAAGCGAAGTCGCGACAACAGAAAATCGTTGTCGGTGTCGAGGAAACCCTGATTAGGAGGAGCGGTCGTCGAAGACCGGCCCATGCCCCGCTCGTGGTGGTACCGCAGCCGGTACTGACCACCAATGTCTAGCGTCCCGAAGCGGCCGCAGTTGCCGACAGGCATTAGCTTTAGACCGTCGCCGAGGCAGCAGCCTTGGTACTTGGGGTCCTTCAAGTAGCTAAAGTCGTTGGCGTAGAAGACACCGGCGTGCGACTGAGCGCAGCGGTTGCCCTTCGCCGCCCCTTTTTTAGCGGCGACACAGGCGGGGCAACCGCAACCGACTCCACTGCCACAACCGATCTCGTCACCACACCCATCGGCGCTCGCGTCACAGGAGGGGCAATCACAGGCAGGCTCTTCGGCTTCGCAGCAGAACGACACCCATTCCGAGTCACTCTCGGAATGGGTCATCACGGCGGGAGAAGAGACTCCATAGCCGTTCGGCATGAAGAGGCTCTCTTGAGCATCCGCCCCGGTGGCGCCCCAGCTAAAAGCGAGGGCCGTTCCCAGAGCGGTACATAAGATTACTCGCATCGTTGTTCTCGCTCTTCGTGTCCATGAGCCTGGAGGGAAGGCACCGGGTCCTTGGCGCCACGCGCGGGTTGTCTCGCCAAATGGGGGCCACATACTTGGCTGCGACGAGGCATTAGCGTGTGACGTCACGCAAATCCCGCCTCTTGCCCGCCTTACCCCTCTTCGACGTATAGGAGGACACGTACTTACCAAAAGCACTTCCGCCGGAATGGCTTCACATCGCCATAAGTATTTACCGCACAATGGGTTATGGTGTGGTAAAAACGAAGCCACCAGGTCATCCAGCGTCGATTGCACCCTCCGAGGCGTTTTCCTCGCGATAACCGCCTAAAAACCGAGCAGCGGACTCACTTGCCGGCGGCGTCACGCCATCGGATATTCTTACGGAGGCTACTAAAGCCCTCCGTTTTAGGGATCCGGGCATCCAAAGTGTGCTCGACTTGTCGGGGAGGCGCGGGAGTTGCACGCATCGACTGCACGGGCCGTAGACGCTCACCGACCTCCCCCGAATCGCAAGCCAACGACAATAAGAAGCGTCCGTGGTAGCTGATGTTACATCTCAAGTAACGATGCCGGACGGTCCCGTCGTCCTCGTCATCGACGACGATCCTCTCGTCTCGGTAGTTGTTCGCCGAGCCCTAGAAGGACTCCGTCACCGCCTCTTCACGGCGGGGGACGGGGCCACTGGCATCGCCGCGGTTACCGAACGTCGGCCCGATGTCGTCATCCTCGACAACGTCCTTCCCGACGGCCTGGGGCTCGGGGCCCTGTCAGAGATCCACCTCCTGGCGCCCAACGTGCCGATCCTGTTTGTGACCGCACGCGGCACCGGGGGGGCGGCGATCGAAGCGATGAAGCTCTGTGCGTTCGACTATCTTCCCAAGCCACTCGACCCTCCCAAGTTGCGGCTGCAGATCGAGCGGGCGTTGGCGTTGAGAACCGTCACCTTGGAGCGGGCGAAAGTCGCAGCCGGCGTCGAGAAGGCGATCTGGCCGCCGCTTCCAGGCCCGGCGATTCCGTCTCAACCGGCGGGACTCATCGGCGACTGCTCCGCGATGCAAACGGTCTTCAAGTCGATCGGCAAAGTCGCCCGCCAAGAGATCGCCGTGCTCATCAGCGGAGAGCACGGGACCGGCAAGGAGTCGGTCGCCCGCGAGATCCACGCCCATAGCCACCGCGCGATGGGTCCCTTCGTCAAGGTTCACTGCCGGGGAATGAGCGAACGCCGGCTCGACGAAGAATTGTTCGGCAGGGTGGAGACGCCCGACGACTCGGGGGGCGGGCGGGCCGCGGAGGCGGCCTCTGGTACGCTCGTCCTTCAAGAGATCGGCGCCGCCTCGCTCGGGTTACAAGCGAAACTGCTCAGCGCGGTCCGCGACGGCTACTACGAGTCCGGGGACGGGCATCGCCGCCCCTTTAGCTGCCGGTTGATCGCGATCACTACCGAAGACCTCGAGATCAAGGCTCGCGCCGGCGAGTTTCGTTCCGACTTCTACTACACGCTCTCGTCGTTTGTCATTGCGTTACCGCCGGTGCGCCAACGCCACGGTGACCTGCGCCTGTTGGTTGAATGCAGCGTGAAGAAGCTGCAGCCAATCGCCGCTGCCTTCGGTGTAAAAGACCCGCATGTTTCCGACGAAGCGATGCAGGCCCTCGCTTCGCACCTCTGGCCCGGGAATATTGACGAGCTGGAAAGTGTGTTGAAGCGCGCGTTGATCGAGCAAAAGGGAAACATCCTTCTGCCCAACGAGCTACTCCAAGCCGTATCGGGCCAATCGGCGGTGCCAACCGCAGAGAGGCCTGGAGCGTCGCGGTACGTCACCGATTGGGCGTCGTTCGTCGATATGCGCGTCGAAGCCGGCTCGGACACGCTTTACGCGGATGCGATTGCCGAGACCGAACGCAATCTCTTTATGCGTATCCTTCGCTACACGCGCGGCAACCAGGCGCAGGCCGCCCGCTCTCTGGGGATCACCCGGGCGAGTCTGCGGAAGAAACTCCGGCTCCACGGCATGACTGCTAAACCCCGCGAAGAGTGATCCCACCAGGTGAGCGTGCCGAATTTCAGCGATGGCGCAGCGTCCGAGAGCGATTCGGTGGTCACGAATGCAGGCCGTCGACTAACGCGGCTCTACATTCTGGCGCTGAGCACCGTCGCCCTTCTTTCTCTGGGGGCCCAGTGGCTCATCCAATGGCAACTCGGCGCCGGAGAGAGTGACTCCCGTGTGATCAATGTCGCCGGCCGTCAACGGATGCTCAGCCAGCGGCTCGCCAAGGCGGCCCTCCGCATCGACTCACGAGACTTAACGATGTCCGCGTTCGCGGACGACCCCCACACGCAAGAAGAGTTATCCGAAACGCTGGGAGAGTGGTCTGACAGTCATCTCGCCTTGCAGCACGGCGACAAGTCGGTTGGCCTCCCCGGTAATTCGAGCGCCGAGATCGAGCGACTCTTCGCCAAGATTGAACCGCACTACAACTTGATGCGGGAGGCCGCCGAAGAACTGATCGGCGACTCGGACACCTTGGCGAGGTCAGCCGCGGTCGCCACGATCCAAGAGCACGAACGCGAGTTCCTGTCGGGGATGGACGCCATCGTCACCCAGTTTGTCGCGGAGGCGGAGCGGCGAGTCTCCCAACTACGCCGGCTCGAGTACGCGATCCTCGCGTTGACCCTTCTCGTTCTCTTGGCAGAGGGCCTGATCGTCTTCCGGCCGGCGGTCAACCGGATCGAGCGGACCGTCGAACGGCTCGCTTCCCTGTCGCAGCGTCTGCAAGCCGCAAAGGAGCAGGCCGAGCGGGCGAGCACGGCGAAGACCCGATTCTTGGCGAATGTGAGCCACGAGTTACGCACCCCGATGACCGCTGTCCTGGGCATGACGGAGCTCGCCCGAGGAACCGACGACAGCGTGGAACGAGACAACTACCTAGCGATCGTCGAGGAGGCCGGCGAGTGTTTGCTTGGTCTACTAAACGACCTCATCGATATCGCGAGAATTGACGCCGATCGGTTGACGCTAAAGATCGACACCTTCGACCCGCTCTCACCGGTCTCGCGAACGATTCGACTGATGAGCCGGGCTGCCGAAGACAATCAGATCACGCTCCAATCAATTGAACCCGAAGTCCCGCCACCCCTTCTGCTCGGCGACCAAGAGCGACTCGTCCAGGTACTGCTCAACCTCACCAGCAATGCGATCAAAGCGACCGCCCGGGGTGGAGTTGAAATCCGTTGCAGCGGGACGCCCATCGACACGCATTCGTTCCGACTGACGTATGAAGTCATTGACTCGGGGATCGGGATTGCCGAAGTGGATCGAGAACGAATCTTCGAGACATTTACCCAGGTCGAAACCGCTGACGGTTCGCGGAGTGGCGGTGCGGGATTGGGGCTCGCCATCTGTCGCCGCATCATCGACGCCATGGGGGGCGAAATCCAACTGAAGAGCGAGCTCAATCACGGCACCCGTGTGACCTTCGCAGTGACCCTGCCAATTGCGCCCGCGAAAGTCATCCGTTCGCCTAGTCAGAACCCCAGTTCGCCATCCCGACCTCTCAACCTTCTGGTCGTTGAAGACACAGAGGTGAACCAGGTCCTGCTGCGGAAGTCTTTGGAGAAGGCGGGGCATCGAGTCACACTGACCGACGATGGCGAGTCCGCCTGCGAGGCTTACATGCTCGACCGGTTCGACGCCGTCATCATCGACCTTCAACTGCCCGGGATTGATGGCGCAGAGACCGCCAATCATCTTCGGAAGATTTCGCTTGCGGCGGGTGAAGGTCCGCCCCCGATGGTCTGCCTGACGGCCTACGCCGAACCCACCATCGCGTCGTCTCACGCATTGACGTTCGACGCTTATTTGACGAAGCCGATACGCCGAGAGGTTCTGCTTGCGACGCTCGACGACTTCACCTTTCAAGCGGCAGGTATCCGCCGGATCGAGGATATAGATCCCGACTTACTCGCCGAACTCACCGAAGTCTTCCTCGCAACGGCGCCAGCTCTCATTCACGAACTGAAGGTTGCCGTCGACGCCGGTGACCGTGGAAAGACCGGTGTGCTGTCGCACAAACTTCTCGGCCAACTGCCGTACTTCGACGCGGCCGAACTGCTCAATTCTGTGCAAAAGCTAGAGTCCGCAGCGTCGCGGCACGATACCGAATTAAGCGTGTTGCCGGCAGATATCTGGTCCGAGTTCGACGATCTGTTGTCGAAATTACGGGCGAGCGCCTCAATGCCATCGAAGAATTGAGGCCCCGCCGAGCAGTGCTTTTAGCAGGTGCTTCGAGTGACAACGTCGATGGATGTTGCGGGGTCGCTATGGTTCGAACCGGGACGGTCGCAAGGGCGGCGATTACGGTGTTTCCGCCGTCGCTGACTTCCGTTAGATCGGTGAACGTAGCTGCCGACGCCACTGACGGAGCTTCTCGCAACTAGAGTAGGAGAGACCGCGAATTTGATTCCGCAATCCGTGACCTGGCATAAAGTAGCTTGCCTGCGGTATTGGGCGGCCTCCTAGACGGTGCTTGTAGTCCTCGTCACCACGGAGCATGTCGAGGGTGTGGGCGCCCGCCTCGATCGCCATCCGCACCAAGGAGAAGTTGAGCATCCAGCCGGCATGGAGGGTGTCGAAACGCGGGTCACGCCCGGTGAGATAGATCGACAGCACTCCCTTACAAAGAACGCCAATCGCCGCGGCCGCTGGTTCCCCGTCGATTTTCAAGACGGCGAGTCGCAGCAACCCTTCGCTCAGCCACTGACCGGTGACGCTGTCAATGAACGGCGCAAAGTGCCGGTGCGAGAAGCACCCGCCCCCTTCCAACGATTCCCAGCGGAGCTCGTGCAACCGCTCGGTTTCGGCAAGACGCTCTTTTCGGGTCGCCTCGTCATAAGCAATCTCAAGCGTATACGTTTGCGGGTCGCCGTCGAGCCGTTTCAAGACGTGGCGAGCGAGGCGACGTGAGCTCTTGCCGAGGCCCAGGAAGTACCCGTCAAGGCTTGAAGGCAGCCGGCACACCCATCGCGATTGATCGATTACTCGCAGCATTCCGAGTGACGACTTTTTCAGATGATCGAAGAGGACGGCGACGCTTTGATCGCCATCGGTGACGCCCGAAAGCCACATCTCGTCCCAGCGTCCCGCAGCACGGTCGTCGATCAACCAATCGGCGATTAGTTGGCCAACCGCCTCCGTCCAGCCCTCGGCCGCGAGGATCGAGAGGTCGTCACCGCAGGCCTTGCCACCTCCGATAACCTCCAGCGCGCGGGTCGACGCACTCATCGGTCGTAAGCAGAACGCGGCCAGCCCAACCAGTTCGCCCGATTCGGTATGGATGGCCGCGATGTGCGGTTCGCAGCCGGAGCCAAAAGTGTCGAGCCAGCACTTCGCCCACTCAAACCTCCGGAAGACGTTGGGGCCGGCTAGCCGATTCCACCCTTCCCTTAAACTCGCCTTGAGCGAGGAGTACGTCGCTATCCGTAGGTTGCGATGATTCATGGGGGATAGTCAGAATCGCGGAATTCGGACAGGCACTGAGTCGGCAAGTCAAAAGCGGAAGTAGAGGGAGGGGCTAGCCGAGTCGCAACGCAGCACACAAACAACGAACACCAGAGCAGCGGCGACGCCGCTAAGCGATCCACCCCTGAAGTCGAATCGCCACGCATTGGGTGCAACCCAAGCTATCGACAACAGCACGGCTGCGTAGAGAAGCTTGAGCGCGCCGGTAGTTTGATGCCACGACAAGAGTTCCCTTGCTGGCTGCAACCGGTCGTTGAGCGTGATGCATTCGGGTGTCTAGCGCCGCAAAGCAGCCGTGCGGATCAGCTCGGAGTCGGGGCCAATCTGGTCGGCAAACGCGTCGATGTCGAGGCCGATAACAAGCACTCGAGGCGCTCGTGCACGCGTCGTCTCAAAACGTCGCGCCAGCGCCAAGAAGTCTTCGGTGCGGCCGTAGTAAACGCCGGCATTGTAGAACCCGACGCCCGTTACCGCCTCCAGTTGCGCGCGCGACAGCAGGAGGACTCGCGACGACCCCATGACAAGCCCGTCAGTAGCTGGACTCGCCTGGGAGACGCCCAGGGATTTATCGCCGCGGGCGGTGAGGGTTAGAGGCGGCCGGCCATGCTCGCCGTACTGATCGTAAGGATCGACCGACCAATTCAACGCCGATATCGCGCCGAAGCCGAGGGGGACGGTGAACGCTCGCAGAAAATGGGCGGCGGGCATGAGAGTCGCTGCGGCGGTGACGAGACTTTCACGTGCTAGTCTGCCTAAGCGGACCGGATGCGCAACGCTAGCTTACAAAGGGGGGCTCGACGCCACATTTCTCTACCGTGGCCCGTTGGTGCTACGCGGCATCGCTCCAAGCGTCATCATCGGACACTCTCTTCACGCCCTCGATCTGGTGCTCTGCGGCAATGGCAAAGATCGCTATCGGCAGTGCCGAAGTGAACCCGTCGTACACAGTAGCGATCTAGGCGGCGCAAGAAATGGCCCTGAAGCGGCCTCGAGCGTTTAAGAACCAGAACGCACAAAATCATTAGGCGAGTCCGTGACCGTCGCCTCTGCGTGAGCGCATCAACCGAGCATTCCTGGTTCTTGCCAACGACACAGATAACGTCCGGATAGTTGCGCACATATGAGAGGCCGCCCCGGCTTGGTAGGAATCGAGTTGTGAGATTCGAACCCCTACCAAGGCCAGGAGGCGACCGATGTCGAGTGTAGCAGGAGGCGTAGATG
>NZ_SJPR01000002.1:0-48252 GCF_007859955.1 Botrimarina colliarenosi | reverse complement strand
AGCCTCCTGGGGGCCGGCAAGCCCAAGGCCCTGGCGGGCCTCCTCGATCAACTCGCCCAACTACTCACCGCCGCCCTCGACTGGCTCATCCGAACGATCAGCCAACAGAAATCAACGGACTGCTAGGAGTATCTCGATGGCGTCCCGCTCCGTCAAAGAGAATCCGTAATACGGCCGCCAGACATCGAGCGTCTCCTGGACCAGCTCCGGAGAAATCCACGGAGGGGTTTTCTCCACTGAAGTGCCGGGTGGGCCGTTCATGGCTTGTACACCCCCAGCTCGATCGCGCGACGGTAGACCTCCTCCGCCATATCTCGCGTCTCGATAGCCTCGTCGATCCGTTCAATCAGTTCATCCAGGAAGAAGGCGTTGCTGTTGACCTTGATGTTCTCTCGGGCCATCGCCGTCACCATGACGCCGACGGCTTGCAGCACCAGCTGGTCGAGTCGCGGTGGTTCGCCGACGATCGGAGCCAGGACCTCTCCCGCGCTCTGCCCGGCCCACTGCTGTGCTTTCTCTTGCACGACCTGCCAGATGGGAAGCGTGGGCGTCCGATCGGGGTGCTTGCGGTCGTAGGGGCCGTCGGTGAGCCGGAACCACTTTTGCGTTAGGTATTCCAGCACTGCGCCGCGTTTGGCGAACCAATCTTCGAGGGTTTGGACGCCCTGCTTCTTCAGCCACTCACGACGAAGCTGAAACTCAACCCGGGTGGCGTCGATAAACAGATCTCCACATCGCCTCTGGTATAACAGCCTTTGCTTCTCCGGCTTAAACCGTACCTCGTGGGCCTTGTCGTAGACCCTCAGCCGCACATCGCCGGACCCCATCGTATAACCCGTCAGCCGGCTCCCGAACCGATAGGTTCCGCCACTCCGGTCAACGAACTGCTCCTCGTGATCGTACGCCGCATCGATTCGAGCACGGGTAACGAAGTGCTGGTCCATATACGGCTGCGTGAAGGCGTCGACTTTCACGTAGGGACAATCGATACAGGGATCGACCCGAGAGAGCTTGCTTTCGACCAGCCTAGCGCCCAGGTCTCGGAAGGCGCTTTGCAATTGTCGCCAAACTGAACCGGCTCCTTCAGACATCAGCAAAGTTGAATGGGCTGATGCGAGAGCATTCGGCATCGTCCGATGCCGTTTCTCCCGATTCATCAACAACAGAACGAGGCCGTTGTTCGACTGAAGCCGCCAGCGGTAGAAGACCCGCTTCTTGCCTGTCCCAGCAGACGCGGCGCCGGCGCTAAGGGTCCAGGCGTGGCCGCCAAACTCGATGGGCTCGAGCGCGACATGCTGCTTTGCCAGCCGCTGGGCCTGGTCGAAGCGCTCCGATAGCTGCTTGAACCGGGAGTGGTTTACGTACAGCGAGAAATCCAGCCAGTCCTCACCGCCCGTCTGAAGATCGCAAGACGGGATTTTGGGGATAGAGGGGGGTGTGTTACTGAGATCACTTGCGCCGTCGCCCGCCTGCGGTGCGGCGCCTTGTGGTCGGCGGCGCTCCTCGGCGGGCGCCGGGTCGTTGTTGGGGGGGTCAAGGTTCATGCCCCAACCCTAGAAGCCCTATCCCAGTAGCTCCCGGACAGTTGCGTACGCGGATCTGTCCGGTTTCGGCAGCTTGCCGAATTGCTGACGTCTTCGCCGGGTGGCCCGGCCGAAATCGTCGTCGGTGGAGTTAGTCAGATACGCCTGCGAGTCAGCCGGTTGCTGGCACCCCGCGAAGAGAGCGCGAAGGTCGGGAATTTTTAGGCGTTGGTCGAGCAGCTCCGAGAGGTATGAGAGACGCGCGGCGACAATTTTCAAGGCTTGGCTTGGCGCCTTCTCTTTGTCGAAGGGCGCTTGAGCTGCCCACTTGCGGAGCCTCTTGAAGCGATACCCGCCTCGCGCGCCGTCGCTGTGAGCCCACCGCTGGACTTGTGGAGTTCGCATGGCGGTGGGATCGAGACGCACCAGTTGTCGTGCGGCCTGCTCCGCTGCCTTGCCCCCTTTACTGACTCGACGCAGCAGTTCCGTCGGCGTAACGCCATAGACGAGCCAGCACGGCAGATAGACCCAGAAGTAGAACGCCGTCGCCGGTTGCTCCAGATCGAGGGGGCCGTCGTCTTGCTCCGCGTACGCTAGCGAGTCTTCGATCAGCTCAGCATGGTGTTCCGGATCGGGCTCGAAGAAGGCGGAGACGATGGCCACGAAGGCGCAACTGACCGCCCACGGCTCGGCGCGGTTGGGGTTCTGGAGGGCGCCGTAGATGTCGCCGAGGGCCGCGTCTTCGGGGACGCCCAGCTCGATTAGCAACCGGCGCTGCAACGCCTTGGAGGAGCGGTAGAACCGCAGCCGCAACGGTTCGTCGATAGCAGGTCGGCTAGCAAAGATGCCCGAATGGGTGCGGCGCTGGTGGAGGAACTGCCGGATTTCCTCGGTCGACGAAGCGGCGAGGATCGCCGGGAGGGTGACGCCGAGGGGCTTTCCGTCAGCCCAGGCGGCTAGTCGTTGCGTGTCCTTACGCATGCTGGATTCCTTGGAAGGGATGAGACGCTTGCATCCCTTACGGCAAAACTTCCTCTGGGTTCGTCGACTAGTGCGAAACCTCTAGGCCCCCAGAACCTCCGCTCGGGCTCGACAGAAGGGGGGCCGCCCCTCCCACCATCGCCGTCGCATCGGCCCTCAGCGGTTGGCGCAGGGCGGATGCGACGGCGAAGGCGGAAGGGCTCGCGGGACTTATTGCAAGCCGTCTGGGTGGGGCTGCGGAGAGGCTTCACGCCTTGGCTGCATTGGCCGTGGCGGAAATAACGGTCGGCGCGTCGGTTCGACGCAGGTTAGCGCATAACAACTAACAGAAGTGAGCGTCGCTATTTCCGGGCTAACAGAGAAGTGAATGCAACCGTCTTTTGCGACCTATCGACTCGGGCCTAATCCCCAAGGGCGCATCTCGCCTTCGAATGGCGTCTCCTCCGACACGGTGAGGCCGAAATGCCCGTCATGCATTGCCGGCTCGGTGGCGTCGGCGAACGCCTTGTCGATAGCTTGTAGGGCCATGGGGTCTTTCTGCTGATGGGCAGGTCCACTAAGCAACGCAATCGAACGGTCGTAGTCGGACGGCCTCGGCGGCGCCGTATATCGCCGGCGCGGCGTCGCTCTGTCGGACGGCGGCGACTTGGCAATTACGGACCAATTTATTGCTGCGGCGCTGAAGGCAGAGGTTGATTCCGAAGGAGGTTCGGAGATCGCTGGCGGAATGGGCTGAAACGACGAGTTACTCGCCAAGACGATCCCCGTCGAAGTCACGGCGATGAGATCGAGGTCGCGGTCGCCATCGAAATCAGCCGCGCCGAGAGACGTCGCGTCGAAAGTCCACGAGGCAAATCGGGGCAGGTAAACGATCGAAGCGACGCCACTTTCATACGCGTCACGCCACACGGTATAGTCCGCCGCGTTGACGGCGCCGTCGCCGGTTAAGTCCGCGACGAGGCCGGGGCCGGATGTCGCGCCGTAGCTTGCTCGCCAAAACGCTTGATCGTCTAAATCGACAACGCCGTCGTTATTGGCGTCGCCGGCGATGCGGGCCTCGATCCACGTCGGCCTGTCGCCCGGCGCGCCGGGCACGAACGCCAACACGAGGTCGAGGTCGCCGTCGCCATCGAGGTCGGCGGGCAGGATGTCATTGTAGTAGTGCTGGCCGGCGTCGACCACGCGTTCGACGAAGGCGCCGGCGCCGTCGTTCTCGTACCACACCACCCGCAGCGGGCGAAACGTCGAGGATGCCATGGCGAGATCGAGGTCGCCATCACCGTCGAAATCGGCCGCTCGGACCCGACCGCCAACGTAAAGCTGCGAACCGAACTGCTGCGTTTCTACAATCAGTTCTTTGGTGAAGGTAGAGTCTCCGTTGTTTCGATACATCAGCAGGGTGCCGACGTTCATCGCAGACGTATAAAGATCGAGGTCCCCGTCGCCGTCGAGGTCGGCGACGCCGACGTTGACGACGGGGCCCAGCTGCCGATCGATCACCGAGGAGCTGAAGTTTCCAGAGCCATCGTTCTTGTACCAGGCAATCTCTCCGGCCTGGATCGATGTCGACAACTGATTGCCACGATACCCACCCGCGACGAGGTCCTTTGTTCCGTCGCCGTCCAGATCGACCAGCATCACGCTCCTAGAACCTTCAACATTCGAAGCAATCACGCTGAGATTGAAGTTGTTGGCGCCGTCATTCTGCAGAAGCACAAGCCGGCTCCCGATAGTCGAAGGCTGAGAGGCGACAACGACGTCCCAATCCCCGTCGCCGTCGACATCGTCGATCGCGAGGTCCCTCATCCCGTAGTCAACAACCGCCAGCAGGTGGGTGGAGAACTCGCCGCCTCCCTCGTTGCGCAGCCAGTAGACGTTCGGGTCGCTCCCGCTCCCCGCCGCAATCAGGTCGGTGCGGCCGTCGCGGTCGAAGTCAATCGTCTTGACAGCGGCGTAGGGAGTGTCGGCGACGCCTACACCTGCTATCTCATAATCGACCAAGCCGCCAAGCGGCGACGCAATGGTCAGCTGATAATCCTCGACCTCACCGTCGAGGGCGTTGCCCCTGACGCCAAGGCCGCCCGTTGAACTCAACCTGACCCGAGCGTAGGTCGTTCCATTCGTCGCCCAACTTGGGACCTCGAACTGGAGAGTATTCGCGCCTTCGACGACCGGGCGACTCGCAAAGACCTGCTCAAGCTCTCCCGACCAGACGCCGTCGCCATTGAAGTCGATCCAAACATCGACGAAGGCGCCTGTGGGAGCGTTCTGCACATCGACCGTCATCGATGACAAGGACGAGCCGACGACAACTGGACCAAAGGTAACGCCGTCATCCCCTGAATCGCCATCGGCGTGGGCCGTTGCCGCCCCTTGGGGCTCGGTCGTGCGGGTATCGCCGAGTCGGGGTCCGACGGCGACGTGAGCGGCGCCCAATTGCTCGACTTCAATCGGGAAAGGTTCTGGCGCGTCGCCGAAATCGCCGGCGTCACCGTCCGCGGCAATCCAGCGGATCAGTCGATCTCGCGGCTCGTCACCGATGGAGATGATGATCGATTCAAACAACTCGGGCTCGGCGTCCGTGAGCACCACAACGGTGAGATCGACCCGCCGCACGCCGGCAGGGATCGTCAACACGCCCGAAGAACCCTCCATCGAATCGGCCCCCGTTAGGAGGTAGTCCACGCCGAGGACCGCGTCGCCAGAAACCGTAAAGGGGACGGAGATCGCCTCGGGTGGGGCAGCCTGAAGCTCGACACCCACGACGAAGTCGTTGCCGTTTTCCGGGACCACGGTCGGAGCTTCGGACGTGAGGATCGGCCGCAAGGTTTGTGAGTAGAGCCGCATCCCCTGGTTCGGCCCGGCCGCCACTAGATCGAGGGTTCCGTTGCCGTCCATGTCGGCGACAAAAAGAGAATGGTAGGGCTCGGTTCCATCCGGCTCGATCGTGGCGCCGACGAACCGTTGCGAGCCATCGTTCGCGAAGAGTGTAAAGCGACTCGGAGTAAATGTCGCCCGATGGCTGGCATTAACGACATCAATATCGCCATCCCCATCAAAGTCAGCGATGGCGATGTCGTTGGAGTTATTCGGGCCCCCTCCGATACTACGAGAGGTGAACTCGCCCGCCCCGTCATTCTCCAGCCACCCCGCACCTCTTTCAAACTGGACGACCAGGTCTATATCCCCGTCCTGGTCCATGTCGATGGGAGTGGCGGAAAAGGCCCGACTACCATCAAGTGTGGTTACGCTATATTGCCCATCGCTAACACCAAAAAATGCGACGAGCTCTCCGAACGGGGAATTACTTCCTGCAACGACGACATCGAGTAAGCCATCGCCATTGAGATCAGCGGTTTGCAGGTCATTCGCCCCGATTCTTGACACGAAAGAAGAGGAGCGGAATACCTCACTAGTCTCATACCCCCCTGCGCCATCGTTGATATACCACGTTAGGACGGCGAAGTCAGGAAAATACTGAACGCTGTCGATCGCGTACGTAACAACATCAAGCCGCCCATCTTTGTTTACATCGGCTACAGCGAAGACAGAACCCTTTGCGAGAAAGTGTTCCTCAAAAGTCTGGTCACCCGCATTCTCAAGCCAACTGACGTTGCTATCGAATCCGTTGTAGTCAGACTTGACGATGTCGAGATCGCCGTCGCCGTCGAAGTCGACAACACTGAAATGGGTCGTGTAGCTACTGATAATTTTCTCGTCAGAGAAAACACCGGCTTCGTTTTCGTACCAGAAGAGAGTCCGAATGGAGTTCGCCAATCCGACGATGTCGAGATCTCCGTCACCATCGAAATCAATCGGTTGTAATGTTGCTCCGTTCAAGTATTGCGACGGTGGTAGTAGCTGCGCCGGTTCACCGAAGGCGCCATTGGTCAGCGCAGGCGGGAGGATCGAGACTGCGTAGTCCTCGACCTCGCCATCATCAGCTAGCCCGGTCGGACCGAGGTCTCCAGCGGTACTGAGCCGGAACCTCGCGAAAGTCGCGACGCTCGAGGCGATCTCGACCGGGACATCAAACGTCAGCAGGTTCACGCCTTCGACCACCGGCACGCTTGTGAAGACGCGTTCGTCCCCACCGGACCAGTTGCCGTCACCATTGAAGTCGATCCAGGCGTCGAGGCGGGCACCGGCCGGGGCGTTGGACACCGTCACCGTGACCTGGGCGTCGAGTTGTCCAACGCGTATCTCACCAAAGACAACACCGTCGTCGCCGGCGTCTTGGTCGGCCCCTGACGAGGGGGTTCCGTCGGGGGATGCAAGTTCTAATTCGCCCAAACGCAGAGTTTCGTCTCCCACGTGAGCATGCCGCGCCCCGTTGTCGGCCAAGAGTGTCGGATAGGGCGCTGGCGCGTCTCCAAAACTTGCGCCTACGTCAGTGCTACAGATTACATTCGTTTGAGTGACAAGTGACCCTGCATTGTCGCCGGGACCCTTGAGTAGCGAGACGGTGACGACTTCATTCAACTCGAAGAGGCCGTCATCAAGTGGCGTTAAACTCACGCCCGCCATTAACGCGCCGGCAGGGATGACGACGGTTCCGCGCACTCCATCGAATGACGCTGCGCCGGTAAGTTCGTAGTCCGCACCAGAAGTCGCAGCCCCCGAGACTGAGAACGCAAGTTCGGTTGGTTGATCTCTCACCTCGGGTATCTGAAACTCCAGTGCCCAAGGCTCACTTCCTTCGACCAGTGGATCACCCCCCGAAGTCAAGGTGGCGTTGTAAATGTTCTCGTACCACTCAATCCGTGCTGGGAGATCTGACCTGAAGTAAAGACTCGCGACGATGTCGAGGTCGCCGTCTCCGTTGATGTCGGCGACAACAACATCCCGTACCGACCTCGGGTTATCCGCAACGATCTGCTCGACAAACTCTCCGTCTTGCTGATTAACGAACAAGACGACGGCGTTCGGTACTCCTTCAAATTGCACATTGCCCGTCACGATATCGACCCATCCGTCGCCAGTCACATCGGCGATAAACAGGCTCGACACGTACTTAATCGTGTCGGAGACAATCCGCTTCGTGAAGTTCTGCTCACCGTCGTTCTGATACCAAGCGATGGAAGAGTTGCTATACGAAACGGTGATGACATCCAAATCACCGTCGCGATCAACATCGGCGGTAAGGGCTTTCGAAGCAAAATCTGCCGCTGAGGAAATCGTATGACGTGTGAAACTCAGCGTCCCCTTGTTCTCGTACCAAACGACCTTGTCGTCCAAAAGTGACGTCGAAATGACGTCGATGTCGCCATCCCGGTCGAAATCAGCAGCTTGGACGCTGCTAGCTCCGTCAGCCGGGTCGGCA
The DNA here is from genome assembly GCF_007859955.1 of Botrimarina colliarenosi. GTDB lineage: Bacteria > Planctomycetota > Planctomycetia > Pirellulales > Lacipirellulaceae > Botrimarina > Botrimarina colliarenosi. The sequence continues at coordinate 40,425 of NZ_SJPR01000002.1, read as the reverse complement.
ATGTCTCGGGGCGTGAAATCATTCGCCCCATCGTTTTCCAACCACCAAATGCGGGATGGCGACGCTACGAGAAGGTCGATGTCGTCGTCGCCATCGATATCGGCTGCCGTCACATCCCTGACATCTTGGAGTCCGGTCGCGATTGACCTTCGAGTGAACGTCTGGCCTCCGATATTCTCGTACCAGTTTACCTCGTCACTAGTCCCGTCTTCCGTTACTACGACATCGATATCGCCGTCGCTGTCGAGATCGGTTGCGATGATTGCATGCGCATCATTCGCGGCGCCGTCAAGAGTGTGTCGTACGAAGTTCCCGGCGCCGTCGTTCTCGTGCCACGCAACACGGTTGGAGCCCGACGCTGCCGAGAGGATGTCGAGGTCTCCATCTCCGTCCACATCGATCGTGAAAATGCTATCAAGGCTATAAGTGTCTCCGTCGATCGTTACACCCAGATCAAACGCTATCGGCTGGGCGGACGCGGGATCAATCACAACCATGTAATCCTCCACTTCGCCATCCTCTGCAAAACCTGTAACGCCGAGTCCCCCCGCAGTGCTGAGACGGAATCTTGCATAGGTGCTGCCCGGCGTTGCCCAGGCGGGCACTTCAAACGTCAGATAGTTGACACCGTCGGTGACCGGTCGGCTTGCGAAGATCCTTTCGTTGGCGCCTCCCCAGGAACCGTCGCCGTTGAAGTCGATCCACCCGTCAATTTTCGCGCCGACTAGAGCGTTCGACACCGTCACCTCGATTGAGGCGTCACCTTGTCCGACATGGATAGGGCCAAAAGCAATGCCATCGTCGCCGAGATCGGAGTCAGCCGACTCTGTGTGCTGCCCCTCGGCCTCATAGGTGGCGTCGGAACCAAGGCGGAGTTCTCCAACACCAACGTTGCTGTGCCTGGCTCCGTCCTCCGTTGACAGCGATGGGTAGGGGGCGGGTGCATCACCAAAATCTTCCCCACTCTCCTCTCCGACGAGCCAGCCGATGGATGGGGCCGCCTCGCTCGGTTGGTAGTCGGCAGTTGGTAGCAGCGTCACGACAATCGATTCATCGACCTCTGCCGATGCGTCATCGACTGGAGTCGCTACCATCACCGCCGACGTCTCGCCCGCCGGGATGGTGATCGACCCCACTATGCCATCGAAGCTGTCGTAGCCAGAAAGCGTAAAGTCTCTTCCCACATTCGCAGTCCCTTCGATGCTGAACGACAGCACAAGGGGCGTTAACCGGGGCGCATCGATGAAGAAGTCGAACGCCAACGAGGGGCCAACCTCCTCCGAGGCGGGATTGACGGGCAAGCTGAGATGCACCGCCGGCTTGTTTTCAAGCCAAAGTAGATCATCGGTATATCGGATAACATTGCGAGATGGACGGATCGCGATGATATCGACGTCGCCATCGGTGTCAAAGTCGGACACACGGATGTCGTAAGTCAATTCTCCCGCCAACCTCTCGGTATAGCTTTGCGCGTCGTTTCGCTCGTACCAAACCGTCTCGCCGCCAGAATGCGAAGAAACTATGTCAATATCACCATCCCCATCGAAATCGGCGGCTCGGTGAGACTTCAGGGTGTCGGAGGAACCAGATACCGAGATCCAATCGAAACCGCCAAGGCCGTCATTCCTATACCATCCAACGCCCCCCTTTGAAGTGTACTCTGGAAAGATGTCTAGATAGCCATCGCCGTCCATGTCGATAGGCCGGACCTCAAGTCCATAAGTTCCCAAGCCAGAGGCGACTTGTTTCTGGGTGTAGAGGTGGACACCATTGAATTCGAACCAAGCGATACGCCCATCCGAGGTGGCGACAAGGATGTCGAGGTCGCCGTCACGATCGAGGTCCGAGGCGTCCACACTGAGCGCGTACTCAAGAGTGCTGGGAATCGATCCGGCTGAAGTGAAATTCCCCTCGCCATCGTGCTCGTACCAAGTCATCAGCGACGTTAGAACGTCTAAATCGCCATCGCCATCGATATCAGCGAGCGACGCGTCGTAGGCGCGCGGTCCGCTCTGGATCGTATGCCTTGAAAAGTTCTGATTGCCATCGTTTTCGTACCAAGAGACACCGCCGGCGGTTGAGTTCGCTCGATCGAATGCAACGAGGAGATCCATATCGCCATCGGCGTCAATATCGGCGACCTCGATCATCCGGACTTGGTCTGAAGTTCTGGCAATCAACCGAACAGCATACGAGGGACCATTTCCGTAGTACCAGTTCAGCCGGTTCTCAAAATAGGTCCCATTGTAGACGCTTTCACTAACAATCAGATCGACGTCGCCATCGCTATCGATGTCCGCCGAACCGAAGGTTTCGACGCGGCCCAAAGTTGTTGCAACAATCTCGCTGTCGGCAAACGCGGCGGTCCGGTCCGTGGGCAGTGTTATTAGCGTGTAGTAGTCCTCGACCTCACCATCTTCGGCGAGCCCGGTCACGTCGAGATCGCCAGCCGTGCTCAGCCGAAATCGAGAGTAAGTCTTGCCCCACGTCGCCCAAGTCGGCACGTTGAGCGTCAGCGTGTTGAGCCCTTCGACCACAGGGACGCTTGCGAACACGTGCTCGTCGTCGCTCCAAGAGCGGTCGCTGTTGAAGTCGATCCAGGCGTCGAGCTTCGCGCCGGCCGGGGCGTTAGACACCGTCACGGACACTTCGGCGCCGAGTTGGCCAACGTAGAGCTCGCCGAAGACAACGCCGTCGTCACCCGCATCCGTGTCTGCGTTCCAAGAGGCTTGCCCATTCGGCTCGGCAGTGATTTCTAAGCCGAGTCGCAATGATCCCGGGCCGTGGTCGGTGTGCCGGGCCCCGTTGTCAACTAGGGCGGTGGGGTAGGAGTACCCGGCGTCCCCAAAATCGGCGGCCAGCAGTCGTCGATCCTCCAAGAGTTCGAAGAGAGGTTTCCTACGATGGCCTGCCCGCCCAATCGACCGGTGTCGGGAACTCCCCTTCTTCGGGAACAATCCTCTCTTTTGGCTTTCACGCGCTTCGTAAGATTTCATCGACGTTGCTCAGTGAAGCAGAGGCCACAGACGGCTTGGTCAACCACGCTGCCTCCCGTCCCCCTTGAGGCGGCAGAGGGCGATCCAGCGAGAACGCTAAGTATAATGGAAAGAGAGAGAGCCGTCTCCTCTTGGCCGACACGGTTTGGACAGCGTCCTGGGCCGATTTTGGGGCAGAACCACTAGAAAATGGAGTTCGAGACGTTGCGTGGCCAACGCTCCCAATTCCGCCTGCGTCTTGGCAAGGGCAACTAGGAGAAAGCCGAAGTTAGCTTCGTTATCCACTAAGTTAGGGCAGCAAGCGCCGCGAGAGAAAAAAGGACTCGCGTAGAAGCAGTGCAACGCGATGCGGATCTTGCACTTGTGTTAGCCAACCGGCACCGTCCCTACGAGAACCCGTGTTTAGACTGCCGAAGACTCAACGCAGGTCTGCGTGGTCGGTTCGATGTCACCAACTCCGTCGGTGCGTTGGCAGCCGCAGCGAAGTTACGTCGCAGCTAGCGTCGCTGTAGCCCATCCGAAAGGATTCAGTTGACAGACGCCCGCGCTACGAGGCCAATGACCCGGTGTCTCCAAACCTGCGGAGGGCACATCGATCTACGCAGCTGAACGCCGGGTGACATGCCGCCCTGCTTTGCCATTCTCTCCTACGTCCTCCCGCAAACTTTCTATGGAGGGCCGAACTAGGCTCCATCCTGCTGGCACGCTGCCAGCAATCCCTTTAGGTTGCGGCATATAGCGGAGTAGAACCGTTCAACTCGCGTCCAGTCGCTTCGACTATCTTCAGAAACCCGACTGGGGGGAAAAAGTCGATCGGCTCAGGAAAAAGCCCTTCGGCGTCTCGTTTTCTCTCTTCGAGGAGATCCGGGTCGAAGGGCTTTCTCCATTCTGGGACGAGACTTACGTCGACTAGTCGGCGCCCCCTGCGGGGGGCGCTGGCCGGCCTTTTGAATTAAGGCTTTGGGGGTTGCCCTTGCTTGTCGACTTCGTCGAATAGCATCCGATGGGCCGGCGTTTCGGTGTCGTCGAACTGTCCGTCGCGGGTCGCCCAGATGAACGCCGCGACCGCGGTGGCGGCGAGCAGCAGTGCGACCGGCGCCATGACAAAGACAACGGACATCTATGCCTCCCGCCGTGGCGGTTGGAGGGGCTCACGGTTGCCGCTCTCAAACACGACCGCCGACGTTAAGACCGTGAGCGAGCTCAGCGGCATGAGTAGCGCCGCGGCAAGGGGAGTGATCCAACCCGCGGCCGCTAACACAACCGCGATGGTGTTGTAGCCGAGCGAGATTACTAGGTTGCGACGCGTCACCCGCATCGTGCTGCGAGCCAACTCGACGAGGTCGACGAGCTTGCCGATGCCCGGCTCTGTCAGGTAGACGTCGGCAGCGGCGAGCGAGGCTTCGGCGCCGCCGTGGACCGCGACGCCCACGTCGGCGGCCGCCAGAGCGGCGGCGTCGTTGATGCCATCGCCGACCATCATGACGCTCGCGCCGCCCGCGGCGACAGCCGCACGGACCTTGGCGAGCTTTTGCTCGGGCGCCATCGAGTCGATCGCGGCCGACCCGAAGCCCAAGCGTGCGGCGACCGCCTGGACCGCGTCGCGACTATCGCCCGAGAGGATCTCGGCGTTCCACCCGTCGCGGCGGAGGCGGTCGAGATGGGCCTTGGCGTCTGGCTGGAGCTCGTCGCTCAACCAAATCACGGTGACAACGCGTTGGTTCAAAGCGGCGACCACCACCGTGTGGCCCCGCTCACCACCACGTCGGATGGCGTCTGACATTTCTCGATCGACAAACGCCCCGCGTTCGTTGGCGAACCGCGGCGAGCCAACCAGCAAGTCGCCGTCGGGGGTCACACCGAGCACGCCATACCCATGCTGTTCGACGCGTTCGCGAACGAGCAAGGCGTCGGTCGGTTCGATCGGGCCGAACGCACTCAGCAAGGCCTTCCCGATCGGGTGGATCGATTGGCTCTCTACGACGGCGATCCATGCCTTGAGGTCCGTCCTGCCGAAGTAGGCCTCGACACGGTGCCTGCCGTTGGTGAGCGTGCCGGTCTTATCGAGGAACGCCGTGCCGGGCCGCGAGGTGTCGACCGAGGCGAGCTTCTCGAGAACCGCAGCGCTCTTGATGAGTATGCCACGCCGCGAACCCCGGCCGATCGCGACGGCCATTGTCAGCGGCGTCGCCAGTCCCAACGCGCACGGGCAGGCGACAATCAGCAGGGCGACGGTCGACTCGATCGCCCCTCCCAAGTCGGTGGTGATCGACCACCACGCCAAGTTCGCCGCGGCTAGCAGAGCGACGACAACAACAAAAACGCCGCCTACCTGGTCGGCGAAGCGCACAATCGGCGGCTTGTCGGCGAGCCCGTCCTCCACCAAGCGGATGAGCTTGCCGACTCGGGTCGCATCACCGACGGCGTTGACCGTCACGCGAAGCGTCGCCGACAAGTTCTGCGAACCCGCAAAGACCGCCGTGCCTTCGCCGATACGCAGCGGGCGTGACTCGCCGGTGAGCAATCCTTGATCGACCGACGATTGGCCCGCGGTGACGGTCCCGTCGGCGGGAAGGAGCTCGCCGGGACGGACTTCGACTTCGTCGCCGACGACGAGGCTCTCGGTCGACTCCTCGCAGAGCGAACCTTCACGCAGCACCCGGCAGGTGTCGGGCGTCATCGACAGCGTTAGCCCGACAGCTTCCTCGGCCCACCGCTGTTGGCGCGACTGCAGGAAGCGCCCGACGAGCAGGAGGAAGACGAGGACGCTCAATGAGTCGAAATAGATCTCGCCCCGCTTGAGAACGACGTTGACCGAGCCCGCGAGCGCGCCGATGCCGAGGGCAAGCGCGATCGGCTGGTCGAGGCTCGCGGCGCCGCTCCGGCAGGCGGTCCACGCCGAGCGGAAGAACGTCCTGCCGGGCCAGGCGAGCGACAAACATCCGATGAGCAGGCTGAGCCAACGGAACAGTTGGGCGAATTGCGGCTCGATCCCTTCAAAGGCGCCCGCGTACAACGCGACGGCGATCAACATATTGTTGCCGGCCAGGGCGCCGGCGATCGCCATGTTGGTAAGCCGGCTCCGTTCGGTGCGGTTGCGGGCTTGGTGGGCAGACGCGTCGCGGGCCGGGTGAGGAGCGTAGCCGAGCCGGTCGAGCGTTGTCGCAATCGCCGAGAGGGTTGTCTGTTCGGGGTCCCAGACGATCCGCGCCCGTGAGTTGCCGAGCGACAGCCTAGCGTCAACAACCCCGCCGGTGATCGAGGGGAGGCGTTCGACCAGCCAGACACACGCGGCGCAATGCACCCCTTCTAAGCGGAAGTTAATTGCTTGGTAACCGCCGTCGGTGACGGTCGTGTGACGACTAAGGAAGGCGTCGGTGTCGTAGGCGGCGTAGGGCTTGCCGGCGCCCTTGGCGGAGTGTCGCTCGGTCGCCACGCGATCGCGGACGGCGTAGTAGTTTTCTAAACCACACCCACGGATCGTTTCGAAAGCGACCTCGCACCCGCCGCAACAGAATTGGTGCGCCCCCGCTAGATTCTGCAGGGCGGCGGGTACGGGCAGACCGCAGTGATCGCAACGGACCACAGTGCCTACTCTCAGCGGAGTTGAGACGGCGGACATCACGGCGTCGCCCCCGCCGGCGGCCGGCAACAGGGTGGCAGCGTGGTCGGGTCGGGCGTCGCGTCAGGGCGGGCGTCGGCCTCAGAGACGACCTGCTGGGCCAGCGATTCGGCCGACAGGGACAACCGACCGGAGAGAGTGAAGAGACCGACACCGATCAGGGCGACCGCTGTCGCCATCGGCAAACGGTCGCCCAACACGCCCGTCAGCCGCTGAACCCCCACGCCCAGCGAGAGCATCACGGGCAACGTCCCGACCCAGAACGCGGCCATCACCGCGGCGCCGCTTGCGGCGCTGCCCGAGCCGGCGGCGGTGACGACGAAGGCGTAGAGCCATCCGCACGGCAGCAGGGTGGTAAGGAGCCCGATGGTCAGCGCGCGGGGCAGCGCGCTCTGGCGGGCGGCGAAGCGCTGGCCTCGCTGCATAAGGCGTGTCCAAGCCGCTGGCAATCGCCAATGGCCGAAGCGGGCGAAACGTCCTGTCCAGCGCCGCTGCCTGGCGAGTTCGGAGAGGCCGAAGAGGACCATGACCCCTCCCGCCAACGCCAGAGCGATCGGCTGAAGGCCGGCCAGCCGGGAAGCGAGGTCGAGCATCGCCCCCGCCGCCCCGGCAGCGGCGCCCACCAGTACATAGGTCGTCAGACGACCGCCGTGGTAAGCCGCGTGCAATGCCATCGCCTCGCCGCGCGAACGCCCTCCCCTGACGGCGACGCCGCAGAACGGGCCGCACATGCCGGCGCAGTGCAACGATCCGAGCAAGCTCGCCGACAAGACGGCTACCAAAATCGCGGTCACGACGACCCCCCCTTCGACGGGCGAACCCAGAGGTCGGCGTCGACGAGGAAGCGCTCGACGCCGCGCGTCGCAACGGCCTGCACGCGCCACACCCCCTCACGACGCAGCCGCATCACGGCTTCGTAGCGACCCGGCTCCGCGGCCGAAGCCGCGAGCGTGGCCTCGATCGGCTCGCTCGGCCGGCTGAGGTGATAGAGCGTGACCGAGAGGTCGGCGCCGTCGACGGGATTACCCTCGGCGTCTCGCAGCGTGAACTCGACGTGGCGATCGCCGTTCAGTTCGGTTCGATCGGTCGGCGTCAGCTCAAGCGACCAGCCAAGCCGATCACTCGCACGGCGCAGAGCCTGCAAATCGTCCCACGCGAGCGCCGCGGCGTAACCCGATGGCGCCGTCGATCCACCGGGGAGCCGCGTTGAGGAGAGCAGCAAAGCTCCCATCATGATCACGACGTGCCCGCTGAGGAGCACGACCACAACCGCTGGCCACGTCAACCGTCGCCACCACGCCGTACCTGTGCTGGAAACCGATGATTGCGAAGGATCGATCATTGGACAGCCTCCAAGGGCTTCGTCACCGACGTCGCCGGGCCGAACAGGTTGTAAGAGCGTTCGATGGTTTCTCCGCCGCTGTCGGTGAAGCGGAGCGTCGCTTCGAACGTGCCGCCGCGATGGACGAAGGCCTCGGGAGGCGCCAAGAGGTGGACCGGCTCGGTGACCGTTTCACCCGACGCGATCCGAAGCTCAGCGCCACCGTCGAGACGGAGCGATGCGGGAGCGACCGCCTCGATCCGATAGGTCCGCTCCTCGTCGACACGGTTGACGAGCTTGACGCGGACAATATTCTCGACGTCGCCCGACGCGGTGACGACGAACGGCCGGCCCATCCCGCGGAGCAGCGTCACGTCGAATCCTTTCCGGCCCACTAGCAAGGCGACGAAGACCCCGGCCAACAGCACGATAACTCCCGAGTAGATCAGCACCCGCGGCCGGACGATGCGTGTCGGCTTGCCCTCCAACGCCAACTGCGAGCTGTAACGGATCAGTCCGCGTGGCTGTTTGATACGGTCCATGACGCTGTCACAGGCGTCGATACACTGAGTGCAGTTGACGCACTCCAGCTGCAGGCCGTCGCGGATGTCGATGCCGGTCGGGCAGACATCGACGCACATGCCGCAATCGACGCAGGAGCCGAGGCCCTTCTCCGCGCGGTCACGGCCGTGGCCGCGCGGCTCTCCTCGGTTCTTGTCGTAGCCGACAACGAGGCTCGACCGGTCGAGCAACACCGATTGGAAACGGCCGTACGGACACCCAATAATACAGAGCTGCTCGCGCCAGTAGCAGAAGTCGAATAGCATCAACCCCGTCACCAGCATCACCAGCAAGAACGCGCCGGGATGGCGCCAGGGGGGTTGGGACCAGATCCACTCGTTCATCGCCGCGACGCCGACGAAGTACGACAAGAACGTGTTCGCCAAGTGCAGGCAGATCAGGAAGAACGCCAAGTACATCGCGGCGGTGCGCCAGCCGGCGACCTGCTGCTTTGGCTTGCCCCCTTTGCCGGCGGTCCCCATGAAGAGCCGCTCGATCGGGCGGAAAACAAACTCCAGATAGACCGTCTGCGGGCACGCCCAACCGCACCAGACGCGACCCAAGATGGCGGTCAAGAAGAAGATCGTCAGTCCCACCATCAGCCCGAAGACGGCGAGGAGCTCGAGATCGGTCGGGCGGAATTGCAAGCCGAGCAGCGAGAACCGGCCGTTCCAAATGTCGAGCTGGATCGCGGGACGCCCGCCGATCTTGATGAACGGCAGCAACGTGTAGACGGCGATCAAGCTGTAGGCGACCACCCGGCGGCGGGACCAGAACCGCCCCGTCGAAAGCTTGGGGTAGAGCCAACGCCGCCGACCGTCACTCTCCAAGGTCGAGAGCACGCGTCCTTCGGCTTGGAGCACCGGGAGTTGATTCGAATCGTCCATTATTTGGTGACGCCGTAAGGCGACGTAGGCCGCCTATTGAGCAGCGGGGCTGCCGTCCGTCTGCTCGCCCTGAGACGGGACTGAAGGCCAGGGAGCGATCTCCTTGCCCTTGTCACCGGCGTACTTGCTCGGCAGGTTCTCCCCGCGGAGTGAGGCCACGTAGGCCGACACCAGAACGATCTCGTTGGGGTGCAAGCGGTTCGCCCACGCGGGCATCGCGCCGTTCTTGGCGCCGCCGCTAACGACCTTGGCGATGTCGGCGATCTGCTTAACATTGATGTAGTAGTCGTCGGTCAGGTTCGGCCCGCTGACCCCCTCGGCGTCGCGTCCGTGGCACGAGACACAGTTCGCCTTGAAGGTCGACTCGCCAACCTTCAGCCATTGCTCCTCACCCATGTACTTGAGGATCGTCGGCTCGTCGGGCGTCAGGTCGCCGATCTCGCCGAACTGCAACCGCATGTTTTCGGCGAGGTCGGCCTCGTACTGCCCCGCGAGGGTGCGGCCCTGATTCGGGGCGTGAAAGTAGATCACGTAAACCGGCGCGAAGACGATGGTCGCGACGAAGATCAGGTCCCACCACCTCGGCGTGGGGTTGTCGTATTCCTGGATGCCGTCATAACTGTGGAGCGTCGTCGGTTCGTCGCCTTCAGCGGGGGGATTCGATTGCTCGGACATCGGGTTCTCGGAAGCGTTTTTTGAAGCGGGTCGGCGTGTATTCTTGAACGTAGCCGGTTGGCTTGGATTTCAGTTGACGGCCAACGTGGTGATCGATGTCGGCGTGGTGACCGACGTCGGCGAATCGGCGCCGCACTGGCAATTCTCGCACTTGCCGCAGCCCCCCTCGCCGTGCCGGTGAGAGACTTCGTCTGGCGGACCGACAACGGGCAAGGCGTCGACGCTCGGATTGCTCGGCTTCTCAACAACTGGCAGCCGCGGATCGACCGGGTCGACTCCCTCCGCCAACGGCAGCGACGACCACTTATCGATCTCCTTCCGGCTGCGGCTCAGCACCCACCACGTCACGCCGGCGAAGACGGCGACGAACATCAGCAATCCGCCGACGGCCAGCACTTCGAGGCCCGCGGCCGATATCGCTTGCTTGATCATGATTGGTCTCCGGTAGGAGCCATCGCCGTCCGCTCGGGAGCGACATCGGCTTCGGTCTCGGGATGGGGGGTCACGATGTCCACTGGTGGCGCCGCTGCGGGGTCGGCCCCCTCTTCGACCGAGGCGTCGGGGTTCTTAAAGAGGTCCGTGCCGACCCGTTGCAGGAACGCCACGAGGGCGACCACCTGCTTGTCGGCGAGGTCGTATTGCCGGCCCTTCAAGTCGACATAAGGCTGCCCGCCGTTCTGCTCGACAAAGGCCGCGGCGATCTCGGCCGCTTGCTTCTCGGCGTCGGCCTTCGCTTGATCGCGGGCGAGGCCCTCGTACTGCGGGTACGGGACGCCGAGCGTCTGCATCGCGGCGATCCGGAGCGGCACCGACTCGAAGTCGAGCTCCTTCCGCATCAGCCACGGGTAGGCGGGCATGATCGAGCCCTGGTTGAGGTCGCTCGGATTGCGGAAGTGGAGGACGTGCCACTGATGGCTCTGTTTGCCCCCCTCGCGCGCCAAGTCCGGACCGATCCGCCGCGACCCCCACTGGAACGGGTGGTCGTAGACGCTCTCACCCGCCTTGCTGAACTCGCCGTACCGCTTGGTCTCGGCGACGGTCGGGCGGATCATCTGCGAGTGGCAGTTGTAGCACCCCTCGCTGACGAACAGGTCACGTCCGGCCAGTTCGAGGGGTGTGTAGGGCGTCACCGTAGAGATCGTCGAGACGTTCGAGCGGATCACGAAGGTCGGCACCAACTCCAGCAGCGACGCGCTCGCAACGGCGATCGTCGTCAGCACGGTGAACTTGATTGGCATCCGCTCCCACGCCCGGTGCCACCACATCTTCGAGAAGACGTCGAGCGCCATGCCCGTGTCGGTGACCCCGGTCAGTGTCGATTCTGGCGCCGACTCCTCGACGATCGCCACGTCCTTCAGAGCGGGCGCCTCGTAGACCGGCACGTCGTAGACAGCCGGGCGCGACTGCCAGGTCTTGTAGAAGTTGAAGCAACCGATCATGGCGGCGACGATGTAAAGGCTCCCGCCGATAGCGCGGAGGTAGTACATCGGGATGATCGCTTGGGTCGTTTCGACGAAATCGGGGTACGCGAGCTGTCCGGTGGGCGTCATCGTGCCCCACATCAGTCCCTGCAGGATCCCCGCGACGTAGAGCGGCACCACGTAGACGAGGATGCCGATCGTGGCGATCCAGAAGTGCGTCTCCGCCAGGGCCGTGCTGTAGAGCTTCGTCTGGAAGATCCGAGGGGCCAGCCAGTAGCACATGCCAAAGACCATAAAGCCGTTCCAGCCCAAGGCGCCGGCATGGACGTGCGCGATGGTCCAGTCGGTGTAGTGGCTCAACGCGTTGACGGCCTTGATCGAGAGCAAGGGTCCCTCGAAAGTGCTCATGCCATAGAACGTGATGCCGACGACGAAGAACTTCAGCACCGGGTCGGTCGTGACCTTGTGCCAGGCGCCCCGCAGCGTCAGCAGTCCGTTGATCATGCCGCCCCAGCTGGGCATCCACAGCATCAGCGAGAAGACCATGCCCAGCGTCTGCGCCCACTCCGGCACGGCCGAGTAGTGCAGGTGGTGCGGGCCCGCCCAGATGTAGATGAAGACCAGCGACCAGAAGTGGATGATCGATAGCCGGTAGCTAAAGACCGGCCGCTCGGCCGCCTTCGGCAGGAAGTAGTACATCAGGCCAAGGAACGGCGTCGTCAAGAAGAACGCGACCGCGTTGTGGCCGTACCACCACTGCATCATCGCGTCCTGCACGCCCGCGTAGATCGGGTAACTCTTGATCAACGTCGGCGAGAGGATCGGCACCCACAGGTTGTTGAAGATGTGCAGCACCGCCACCGTTATGATCGTCGCGATGTAGAACCAAAGGGCCACGTACATATGCCGTTCGCGGCGCTTAACGAGCGTCATAAAAAAGTTGACGCCAAAGAACCCGGCCCAGACGACCGCGATCGCGATATCGATCGGCCACTCGAGTTCGGCGTACTCTTTGCTCTGCGTGATGCCGAAGGGCAGCGTCAGCGCCGCCGAGACGATGATCGCTTGCCAGCCCCAGAAGTGCAGCCGGCTGAGCGTGTCGTTGAACATCCGCGCTTTACACAAGCGCTGGGTCGAGTAATAGATCGCCGCGAAGATGCCGTTGCCGGCGAACGCAAAGATCACGGCGTTGGTGTGCAGCGGCCGCAATCGGCCGAACGTGATCCACTCGATCCCGCCGTTGAGCGTTGGGAACGGGAGCTGCAAGGCGAGGAGCATGCCGACTGAGAAGCCGACCAGACCCCAAATCAAAGTTGCGGCCACAAACATCCGCACGATGGCGTCGTCGTAGCTAAAGCGTTCGAGAGTTCGGCCGCCTTGCGGGGGGCTGGCGACAACGGCTACTTCACTCATGGTCAAACGGGACCTTCGGTACGGACGGTTGCTCGAGGCGTCTAGAAACTTCGGAGAGGCAGCGAGTGAATCGGCTAGCTCTTTCCGGGCGACGCTCTTGAAGGGATCGTTAGCGAAATCACCTCAGCGGTCTCTTCGCACAACGGCTTCAACCCGGTGTCCTCGCGGAGCAGCGCCGCAATCGTCATCGACGCGAATCGCCTCTCGGTGTCGGCGATGGCGTTGTCGAGCATCCGATGGAGCGGGCAGAGGCCGCCGTTGTGAGTCACCAAGCTCAGGGGGCAGCGACGAATGCGTTGGATCGGGTCAACGCAGTTGATGATCTCAAGAACCGTGAGTTCCTCGGGGTCACGGTCGAGGGAGTACCCGCCGTTAATCCCCCGCTGGCTGCGGAGGATCGCGGCCCTGCCGAGCGGTTGGAGCACCTTCGGGAGGTAGCTCACCGACACGCGGGTCCCGTCCGCCAACTGCTGGGTTGTTTGAGGCTCGCCGGGATTCTGGGCGAGCCAAACGACCGACCGCAGAGCGTATTCGGCTGTCTGCGATACCGACATAAACAGTTACTCTCTAGGAACTTACATCGAAAGGCAATCACCCGGCTTGCCATTTGTGGACTTGCGACTCCACTTAGTATCAATATCGGCTAGCAAGCCTTAGCAGTCAAGTGGATAATTTTGTCTTCTTAAAGACCGCCGGATGAGTCGCCTGCCTACCAACGGGCGATGACATCCGCCGTTGGTCTTCGATCCGTCGACCTCGATCCGGCTTTCCCCTGTGGCTTTGAGGGGACCCCGACGGCCCTTCCTGCTGCAGAAAGGTGGCAGACGACGTCCCTCAATCAACACGCCGTCACGCCGTGTTGGCCTCTAACTCTCCTGCGATTACGATGTCGTGACTCTTTTCCTCTTCTTTTGGCGACCATGACCCGTCCGCAGCGCGCCTTCGCCCTCAACGCTGCCTTTACGGTCGGCGCCTTCGCGGTCTCCGCCACGACTCAAGCCACGCTAGCCGGCGTACCTGCACCGCTGCTTCCGCACCTGATCAACCACTACTCGTTCGACGAGCCGTTGGGAGGATCGGTGACTTCTCTGGTTGAAGTCGATCTCGGCTCGGACGCGACGAACCTTGAACTCCTCAACGGCGCTCCGCGCGTCGCCGATGGCGCGTGGGGGGGAAGCCAGTACTCGCTCCAGACCGGCCAGCGAGACACCGGTCCTAACGACGATTGGAAGGCCGGCGTTCAGTTCGGGTCGTCGAGCGCTTCGACGCTGACCGGACTTAACGGCGTGGCGGCCGTCACGCTCGCGGGCTGGTTCAAGCCGCTAGGCGACGCCACCGATAACCCGAGTCCCAACACCAACACCGGCAATCCGACCGACCGCTACAACGCCTTCGGCCTCTTCGGGTTCCTCAACGGGGACGACGGCGGCGCCAATATCGACGGCCACACCGTCCGCGCGCTCATTGAAGTCATCGACGGCAAGGTGACGGCGCTCGGTCGACGGCTCGATAGCCAATCGGCGTCGGGACGGCGCGCGTCTGTCGAGTCTTGGGACGACGTAATGCCCCCCGAGACTTGGACCCATTTGGCGGCGACCTTCGACTTCGATACGGGCGACATCCTTCTCTTCAAGAACGGCGTGCTTCTGGACGCCGGCGACCCGAACGTGAACGCCTGGCAGCTCACCGACGGACCGGACCGCACGTCGGCGACCAACTCCGGGGGGATCAAGATCGGGGGGAGCTTCCCCAACAACCTGGCCGAACAAAACCCATTCAACGGCCGCACCGACGAGCTGATGGCGTTCGACAAGGCGCTGTCGCCCCGGGAGATGTTTGACCTCTACCGCGCGATCAGCTCGCCCGCGGGAGATTACAACCACGACGGATTCGTTGACGCGGCCGATTACACGTTGTGGCGTGACACGAAGGGATCGACCGAAGACCTTCGCGCCGACGGCGATTTCAGCCGTGTAGTTGATGACGGTGACTACGCGGTCTGGGCCAACCACTGGTCGGGCGCCAGCCCCGCGCGATCCGCACGCGCCGAGGTGACCTCGACCCCGGAGCCAACCGCCCTCGGTCTCGCCGCCCTCTTGTTGCTGACAACTCCGATTGGACACGGTCGCCGCCGTGCATCGCGGGAAGCAAGGCGTCCCCCAACGGCGCCAATTAACGCCGCTGCTCGCGGAATTTGAGGCCCAACGACGACACGAAGGCGACGGTCGCCGCGGCGATTCCGGTTGGCTCAGGCGTCGGCTGAGCGGCGCCCAACGACTCGCCGTAGTGGCTCCGCCAAACGTGGTAGTCCACTTGATTGACTTCGCCGTCGCCATTGCCGTCGGCGCCGCTGCCGGGCGTCACTGACAGTCCGAACCCGTCGCGCCAGACCGTGTAGTCGGCGGCGTCGACGAGGCCGTCGCCGTTGTAGTCGCCGCTTAGCGAGGCGCCGAGCACAAGCAGCATGTCGGCGCCCGACTCGCGCAGGGTGAAGCCATTCGGCAAGGCGTCGAACTGACCCGCGAATGAGCTGGCGTTTATAATCCGCCACTCTCCTGCGGTCGGTGCGAACCCGTCGACGAATTGGACTTCAAGCGTCCCGCCAAGCACGGCGACGCCATCGACGCTCAACAAGTCGGCCTCGGTAGGCGACGCCACTTCGATACGAACGACCCCGGTGCTGAGCGTCAGGTCTCCCGAGACGTGCGTCTCGCCAATCCCAGCGCCAGGCGCGATTACGCCGCCTTCGTTCAAGAGATCGAACCCGACCTCTCCCACCTGGAGTTCGCCCCCCTCGAGCAGAAAGACGCCGCCGGGGCCTTTCGATAGTTCGGGAGCCTGGAGGACCCCCCCGGCCAGTCGGTACTGCCCCGTCTCAATCGCGACGCCGCCGTTCAGGACCCGGACCACCCCGCCCGTCTGTTCGACGCCGCCGACTCCTGCGCCGCCGACGGTCAGGTCATCGGTGACCTCGATCCAGCCGTCGGTCACGGCGAGACCTCCGTTCGACCCCGGGTCGCCGCCGATGCGCAGGTCGCCCGCCCGTTGTCCGACGGCGTCGACCGTCGCGACGCCCGTCTCGATCCTCACATCATCAACCCGCGATGGCTCCCAGCGCCTCGTCCAGTTGCCCCATTCGGCGTACCGCCCGTTGCCTGAGAACTCGAGGGGGCCCGTCGCGGCGAACGCCGCCAGATCATTGAGGTACTCTTCGAGGTCGGTGAAACCGTCGGCGTCGAAGTCGCCGTTGTTGTTGGCGACGGTCGTCGAGAGTCCGTGCTTCGCTTCCCAGGCGTCGGGCATGCCGTCGCGGTCGGTGTCGGTTGGCGCCGCGCCGCCGAGGATGTCACCCCAACCGTCGCCGCTGATTGGCAGCTGCGACTGGTTGCTGATCTGGTAGCCCGTGCGGTCCGCGACATTCGAGGCGAGCAACGCGTTGAGGTCGTTGCGATTTGTCGGGTTCGGCCCGAACTCGGCGAGGACGCGTTGGTACGCCAACTCGGGTGTCGCCTCTTGCCAGATCGGGTCGGCGACGGGGTACGGCGTCGTCACCCGGGTATAGGATCCGCTGACGACGTTCCCCAGGTTGCGGCTTGAGCCGGTGTAGACCTCTGGGTCGTGTACCGCGTCGCCGTCGCCGTCGTAATAGTTCGTTCCGAAATAGAGGCCCGTATTCTCGGCGTGACCGTCTCGGATCATATCGTTGCCCGAGTCGTTGGGGCCGGTGATAAAGACATTGCCGTCGAAGTTGTTGGGCCAGAAGTAGTCCGTCGTGCCCGAGTCGCCGGCGATGAACCCGATGTCGTAGTCGTAGACAACGTTGTTGATGTAGTCGAAGGCGCCCTGCACCCGCGCCTTGGGATTGCGTGTGTGATTGTGCGCCCAAAGGTTGTGATGGAAGCTCAGGTTCGTCGGCTGTTCGAGCAGCGAACCGGCCGAGTGCGTCTGGAGCCCGTAGGATATGGTCGACCACTGCAGCGTCAGGTTGGTCGATTGGGCGGAAAACGCCTCGTCTCGCGACATCACGGCAGCGACGTGGTCAAAGATCACGTCGGTCGAATTGTTATTGACGTTGACCGTGTCGTTTGAAGCGGCCGCGGTCCTGCCGTAGGCGAAGTGGACGTGACGAACAACGATGTCGTCGCCGCCGATCGAGAACTTGCGGTTCCTCACGCCGATGCCGTCGCCCGGGGCGGTTTGGCCGGCGATCGTCACATTGCTGCGGACGACCCCGAGGTTCTCGTTGAGGTTGATCCAACCCCCGACGTCGAAAACGATCGTCACCGGAACGCTCGGGTTCAGCGACTCGATCCCGTAGCGCAGCGTGCCGGGTGTGTTGGAATCGCCGAGGCTGGTGACGTGGTAGACCACCCCGCCCCGTCCGCCCGTCGCTTCGGCGCCAAAGCCTTCGGCCTGGGGGAACGACTTGATGTTTTGAGCCGTCGCCGCGGCGGCGCAGAGCGCCCCCGCCAGGGTCATGGCGAGCTTCCTGTGAACCGGCATCGTCGTCCTTCTCGGCGAGGTTTAGCGGGACGCCCGTCGGCGCATCAAGGTCGCGGCCGAGGCGAGGAGGGCGGCCAAAACGCCCGCCGGCTCGGGGACCGACTCCGATCGGCTCGTCGACCCGCCACTGCCGTAGGCCGAAGCCCAGACGCCGTAGTCGTCGCTATCGACTTCGCCGTCGCCGTCGCCGTCCGCCGCGAGGCCCGCCCCCGTTTGGCCGCTGGTGTCACGCCAAACCGTGTAGTCGGCGGCGTCCACGAGGCCGTCGCCGTTGTAGTCGCCGACCAAACCGTCGCCGACAAGCTGACGGATCATGCCGTCTTGTTTCGTGATGACGTAGAGCTCGCCGTCGGAGGTCTGGCCGAAACGCAAGTCGTGGCGGTTCCTCGGCAGGGTTGGGATCCCCAACTTGTCCAGCACGAGGTCATTCAGGGTGGTCGCGGCGCCGTCTTGGGTGAGGAACAACTCGTAGACCGTCGCCGTGGTCGTGATGCTCGAATCGCCCTCGGCGGCGATCATCTCGTCGACGTCGCTGTAGAACAGCCGGCCGTTAACGATGTCGCCGTATACGAACTTGCCAACGAGTTCCGGGATCATCGCGCCGCGATAGACGAAGCCCCCCGCGATCGCCGAACCGTCGGCGTGGTCGTACTGTGCGGCGGGGAAGGTGACGCCCTCCGTGTCGCGTGGCAGGGTGGCGCCGCCCCGTCCAAAGGTCCCCTCGGTGAAGTCCCACCCGTAGTCGCCGCCGTTACGGAGCAGATTGACCTCTTCGACATGGCTCTGCCCGATATCGGTCCCGATAAAAAGCCCGGTCTCGAGGTCCCAGCCAATGCGGTGCAGGTTGCGGAACCCCATCGCGTAGATCTCGTCCAGCGTGCCGCTGTCACCATCACCGGCGTACGGGTTGTCGGCGGGGATCCCGTACTGGCCGTTGGCGCTGTTCGATCCCAACGGGTCGATCCGCAGCAACTTGCCGAAAATTGAGCTCGTGACGCGGGCCTGCTTCGAGCCTTTCCCCTCCGAGTCGTAACCGGCGTCGCCACCTGCCAGGTACATCATGCCGTAGTCGGCGTCGCCCGGTTGCGCAAGGGGATTGAAGCCGATGTCGCCCAGGTTGTGGAGATTGCCCGACGGCTGGGCGATCCGCATGAGCTCGCGATGCGTCCCCGAGAAGGTCGCGGCTGTCGGGTCGTTGGCGGTCCACTCGATCACAACGCCGTGCTGTCCGCTGGCGAGGTTGCCGGCGTTGCCGACCGCTTGGAAGTCGGGCGTGCCGGGATTGCCGGAGGCCGACTCTTCATGGATCGTGTAGAACTTGCCGTTCGAGAGGAACTCGGGGTGCAGCTCCACCGTAATCAGCCCGGTCGAAAGCCCCCCCGGCCCGATAATGAATCGAGAAAACTCGTCCCCGACGTTCAAGAACGTCGTGGCCTGCTGAGTCGCGGGATCGACGCGATACACCTGGCCACGAAGGTCGTTGACGATCCATTCGCCGGGACTGCCCGGAATCTCGCGGAGGAAGTTGATCCGCGCGACATTCGCCGAGACGCGGCTGTCTTCGGAGCCCTGCCCGCGGGTGTCCGGCATCTGCAGGATGTCGGCGATCTCGACCGAAATCCCCGGCAGGATCGGCGGCGCGACCTGCGCCTGAGCCGGAGCGAGGACCCAAGCGATCGAAAGTACAGCGACCGAACCGACCAGGCGCAGACGGAGTTGCATCTTCATGTGGTGTCAGCAAGGTGAGAGATTGAGAGATCAGTCTCTCATTCGCAGCGGCTCGTCATCGATCCGCATGCCGCCGGGAACGCATCAAAGGTTGTCGAGACTAGCCACTTCTTCGCCGGCCCGAGTGACGAAGTCTTCCACGACAGCCAACGAGATATCCTTCTTGACGGCGCGGCTGCTGCCATCGGCGAGAGTGACGTTAATGACACCGACATGGGGCCCGCCAAACCAGACATTGCACCCTGCGCCAGAGTCGCAGCCGCTGCCGGGATAGTCCCGCTCTGACTGAGCGACGCTACCCCCCTCACGACTGGTAAAGTTCACACCACGACCGTCACTCGAGAACTGGGCCTTGATACGCTCAAGACTTCCTAGGCCGAGAATCGCTCCTGGGTTGTCCCCGCCGTCGTAGATCGAGGCGCGGACCGCCATCCAGTACGAGTTCTCGCCGATCATCAACGTCTTGGACGTGCCATCGGAGATCTTTGCGAGGGTCGTTCGCGACTTGAAACGATTGCCTGCCTCGAGCTTTGGCAAGACGATCGCGCCGTCAAAGACATGGTCGAAACCACCGCTACCCGAACGAAATGTGCTTGAGATACAAGCGTAATCGCCGCGGATGCCGCGGACCGTAGCGCCGCCTTTAACGGTCCCACCCGTCGAGGTGACAATGTCCGGGATCACCTCCGAACGCAGGTAGTTGGTGGGCTGGTCCTGATTGCGTGAAGGGCAGAGGAAAGTCGTCACCGGAGTGAGTTTGACCACGTCGGGTTGGCTGTCAAAAGACTTGGTGAAGTCGGCGCTGTCGCGGATAGACGCTTCCTCGATATAGGGAAGCAAGACGCCGGCCCAGGTAAAGCCGCCGTCCCACATCCGGCTGGGGGGCAGCTCTTTGGAAGCGTCGTGGTACATGTGACACGCCAAGCCGAGTTGCTTGAGCTTGTTCAAGCAGCTCGAGCGGCGAGCCGACTCACGGGCCGCCTGCACCGCGGGGAGTAGCAGCGCCACGAGGATGCCGATGATGGCGATGACCACCAGCAACTCAACCAAGGTGAAGCCACGCTTGGGCCGATTCGGGCTGGGCTGATTCAATTCCATCGTTCTCTCGTTCCTCCGAAGTATCTGACGGCTACGGCTTGCGACGTGTGAGATCAAGCCGAACGGCGTCGGCCGGCCGCGAGGGCGGCGATCGCGATGAGCACTCCGGCCGCCGGTTCGGGAACCGATGCCTGAGCCGCCGCCGGGCTTGTCGCCCCGTAATTGTCACGCCACAGCTGGTAATGGGCGGGTCCGACGACGCCGAGGCCGTTGTCGTTCGGCAGACTCGAGGCCCCGACGTTGTCGCGGTAATCGGTGTAGTCGGCCGCGTTGACGAAGCCGTCATTATTGAAGTCACCCGGGACGGCCGGCCCCGCGACGTACTGGTCGTAGATCACGACGCCGGTGGTGCTCGACTCATCCCCCCGCAGAAGGAAGTTGAACTCGAGATCCTGAGCGCCACCGGAGTAGAGCGATCCGAGGTTCAGCGAGGCGCCGGCGGCGATGGTCGTGTAACCTTCTGAATCGAACTCAGCGAGTAGACTCGGCCCGACATCGCCCGCCTCGAGCCAGGCGTTACCCGTTCCGTTCTGGTCGTCAAAACTGCTCCAGCCCGACGTGCTGAGGCGCCCGGCGGAGGAGAGCACCTCGTAGGCGTCGATCTCAACCGTCGTTCCCGACGTGTTGCGGAGGTAGGCGTCGCCCGAACCACTCGGGTCGACCTGGAGAACGAGCGAGTTCACGAGGTCGCCGGTGTAGCGGACCACGCCGGGGAACTGCACGCCATCGGACGACCGACGGTAGACGAACTCAAGGTCCTCGCCCGACTCGCCAAAGCTCCCGGCGAGGGCGTTGTAGATCGGCCCCAGGTTGACCGAGGCCCCAAACGTGGCGTCGGCGCCGACTTTCAGTTCGCCGACGTTGTTGACGGTTTGTGCGGTCTCGATCCAATCGTTGCCGAGCTGGCCGCTCTCGTTGAGGCTGTTCCAAGACCCGTCGTCGGAGCGGAGTGAACCGAGCGACGACCCGACGTAGTAACCGTCGAGCGCGATCGACGAGCTGCCCGGGTGCGTGACGGTCGCGACGCCGGTGTTGCGGTTCACTTCGAGAACCAGCACTTCTTCGATCGAGGCGCGGACGCCGAAACGCCCGGCGCCGAGGTTGGCCTCCGAGACGACGACCGTCTCGTTGTAGTCAAGCGAGGCGTTGCTCGACACGTTGGCGAAGCTGCCGGAAACGGACGACCCTTCAAGGACGACCCACGACTGACCCGTCGTCGGGGTGAACCCGGAGAAGTTCAGCTGGAGCGATCCCGCCGTTGTGACGGGGCCGCCAGCAGCAATCGAACCATACGATGCGGGTCCGCCGATTTCGACTTGGTAGACCGACGAATTGACGAACTGCACCCCGGCGCCGATGTTGACATCGGCGTTCGGGTAGAGGTGCGTGGTTCCTGACAACACCGCCGAGTTGGCGGAGAGCGTGGCGGTGGCGCCGGTCGGACCGCCCACCGTGATGGTGTTCGCCGAGTTGCCGGCGACGTTCAACGACGAGGCGACCGAAAGCTCACCACCCGGGTTGACTAAGAGCGTGCCGGTCCCGCCGCCGCCGAGAGTGAACGATCCTGGCGCCCCATTGCCGGCTGTGACGAATAAGCCACCACCACTGCGGATGTCGAGCCCGCCGCTGCCGATCGAAACGGCGCCTGGCGTGACCACCGAGGTGTCCGAGTTCGGGTCGTTCGGGCTGTTGACCGTCAACACGGCCGTAGCGCCGTTGTTGATCAGTGCTCTCTCGTTGAAGAAGACGTTCGGGACAAAACTGTTCCCGAGGTTCGCGTCGAACCAGTTGGCGTTCTCCTGCCAAAGCCGCGACGACTCGGGGTCGGTGGGCTGTGGCTGGAATTCGTAGTTCACCTGCGCGTTAGCGACGCCCGTAAGGGCGAGCAGAATCGCGGCGAAAGGAACGGCCAACGCCACGGGGGGCTGAGGCCGGAAGCTCTTTGTGCGGACCATGACTTTCATCGGGAGCTGCCGTCGGGAGATGATAACCGCGAGATGATGAGGCTTACTTACCGGTGCGAATCAATGCCGACGCCTTAACGACGACGGCGAGCAACGACCACGGTCGTCGCCAACATCACCAGCCCAAGAGCGGCTGGTTCGGGGACGCTCAAGAACGCAAGGTTGACGTTCGCGAGCGAGCCGGTGTAGTTCGTCTTCCACTGGTCAAAATCGTCGAAGTCGACGACCCCGTTGGAAGTGAGGTCGCCGAACTCGCGCCCCGACACCGCCTGGCGGAAGTTACCGGCAATGACGGACAAGTCGTTATCGACATCGACCGTGCCGTCGCAATTAACGTCACCGGGGATACAGACCTCGGCGTCGGTGCCGATCAGCGACAAGCCGATGTCGCGATAGCTGCTGCTGGCGGAGCCGCCCTCCGTGTAATAACGACCGGCGGGGTAACTATCGGTCATCGAATCGTTAGAGAAGTACAGCACGCCCGGGTTGCCGTCAGAACTGAGGGCCAGCGGAGTAGAAATCTCAAGTCCGTACCCTTCGGCGCCTATCGAGCGGGCGGGAAGCAAGAAGATATCGCCGTCCGTCAACGTGAAGCTGAGCGTCTGATTGGAGCCAGGCATTTCGCCAGGAGGGAGGACGAACTCCTTGATCGGCAGCCCCAACGGCAACCAACTCGAGGCGAGCGTGTCAGCGACCTCGAAGATCCTGATCGCCAGGCCCGTGTCGCCCGACCCGCCGACCGTACTGCCTCCGGTGACATCAAACGAGAGAACGATCTCGCCGACATTGATGTCGGCCGGGTTCTGGAAGGTTTGGCGGAGCTTGCGTGTGTTGGCGATGCCGCGGTTGGCGTTCGCGGCGGCGGCAAAGGGGTCCACCGTAAACACAGCCGGCGACACCCCGTAGCCATCCTCCGAGTCACCAACGGCCGTGATGGCGGCCGAAGCGGTCGAGGGAGTCATCGTCGCCAGGAGGGCGACGGCCACGACGGCCGCGACGCGGCGTCGGCGGAACATCGCTGCGAAGCCTAGAGCGAGGCCGCCGAGTACGGCAGCGTTCGGCTCGGGAACACTCAAGAACGTTAGGTTGAGTCCTTCCAGCGACGCGCCGGCGCCGAGGAGGGCGTCTTTGAACTGCCGGAAGTCGGCGAAGCTGACGACGCCGTCGCCATTCAGGTCGCCTTCGCTGCGGAACGACACCGACTGCCGATAGTTCGTGCGGATCGGTGTCAGGTCGGCGGCCGTGACCGCGCCATCGCCGTTGGTGTCGCCGGCCAGAATCTGGCCGGTGAGGGCGTCTTTGAGCGTCGTTCCGAGGCGGATCTCGTCGATCGCCACCTGGGCGTAGAGACCGTCCGCTGTCGACCCGCCGGCAAACAGCCGGAGGCTGTCGAAGAGGTAGTCGTCAAAGCCGGTGTTGATGGCGTCAGGGGTTCCTAGCGGGACGTTCTCGTCGAGGCTCGGGTTGATCCAGAGATTCACGGTGTCGTCGTTCGCCTCGTCGTCGCCTCCGACGATGGTCACCTGCATCAGCGCCATCACCTGGGTTGACTGATCAACGCCGGTGCTGGTGATGCTCTGGGGGTTGGCCTGGATCGAGAACAAGTCCCAGGTCTGCGTGACCGACCCCGCAATACTGGTCGTCACCTTGCCGACGCTGAACTGCTCGACCGACGACGACCCGAGGTACTGCGTCTGGAACGCCGCGGCGCGGGCGTAGTTGTTCGGCGTGTCGGGGTGCGGGAGGTCGCGGCGCCCGACAAAGCTCATCCAGTAGTCGCCGGGCGACAAGGTGAGGTTGGAGACCAACGTCCGCACCGCCGTGGCGGTACCCGCGGCGCCGCCGACAACGACATGCCCCCCCGTGGTGGGAAGATTGTTGACGCCGTCGTTGTAGGCAAGGCTGCCGGGGACGACGACGGCGTCGTTCGAAACGCTCCAAGCGTTCTCCCATCCGTAGCCGCCGTTTGCGCCGCTGAGCGAACCCGCGGCGTAGTCAAACCCCTCATACGCGAGTATCTCGCTTCGCGCAGACGACGTTAGCACCACAAAGGCCGCAAGCAATGATAATGGCGCCGATGCATATCTCATCGAATCAGTCTCCGCCCCAACGGGGTCAGTCATGCAGGAACATCAAAGGGACATCGCCGCAGTTCAACTGCGTCGACTAGCAGCCCGCCGTATTTCGTCCAGCCCGCTGTAATTTGTCAAAACACCGCGAACGCCAGCCCCAACGAACCCGGCAGGTGAGCCTCGCTGACCATTCTTAGGGCCCCGAGCGTCAACGACGGCGAACTTCGGCGCCAATCAGGCAGCCGATTTGGCTTCGAGAGGCCGGGCTCACTGGAAGCAGTCGTCCAAGTCGCGGGCGGCAAGGTTGAATCGCAGAGTTTGAATAGCTGAGTTGATAAGTTGGGATAAGAGTAACCAGAACCGGCATTGAAACCGATTGGCCCACGCTCAACAACGACTGCAGTTGCAAAACTACGCCGACTCGTTGCATCGACCCGCATGCATCGCCACCAGATCGTTCAAAACGTTGCTCGCCCCCTCGGAAGAACCGGACCGTGTTGACGCGGCTCCCGCCGCCCGAAAGCAAGGCAAGTCGGGCGGCGACTCCGTTGGCCGGAGGGGGGGGTTCTCTTGTGAGCGGCTCCTGCTGATGGCCGCCGTTTCGGCGCCGACGGCCCCTTTTCTCGACATCGGGCCGGTCGACATCCCTGTTTCGACACCAGCCACCGACCCGCCATCCGCTGGGCAATCGACCCGCTCGACAATCAAATCCAAATCGCCCTACTTCGGCTCGACTCATTGACGGTGGACGCGCCGGGTAATCTCGACGTCGCCGACAGAGGGGGACCTCTGCTCGTGGGGAAAGAAGAAGACCGTCACGGTCACCGTGTCGCGAAGCAGATCGACTTTCCCAAGTTCGATGCGAGACAGCTTCAACCCGGTGCGTTCCTCGAGGTCAGCAACAAGGCCGGCGTGGTTCTCCGGCCGGATCATCTCGATACGCTCGTAGAGGACCTCTTCCCGCGACTCCTGCTGCAGCAGCGGCAGGCTTTCGAGAATCGCCGGCAGACCGACGATAATGCCGTTGACGCAGCCGAGTTCGATCCAACTTACCTTACGGTTGGATAGAGCATTGATCGTCCCAAGGCCGATGACGATGAAAAGATACGACATCTCTCGGACCGGGATGGGGTCGGTGCGGTACCGCAGCACGCCAAAGATGGCGAACAACCCCAACGCCATCCCTAACTCGAGCTCGAGCTTCTTCATCGTGAAGCAGATGAAGAAGGTGATGACATTGATCACATAGAAAGTGAAGAGGTAATCCTTACTCCTCGACCTCTGGTAGTAGACTTGTTTGACAATGATCGTCAACGCAAGGACGTTCAGCGAGAAACGCCCCAGCATCTTGATCAGATCGTCGTCGTACAGCGGCGTCTCGAAGATTTCCATCAGCGAAGCGTTCTCACTCGGATAAGTCGTTTAGCGCCAACAGGGCGTGCTTGAATCGGTTTTTCTTCAACGCTGGGTCAAGCAGCAGACTCCCGGTGCAGTACTTGCTAACGCGGAGCGGCCGCTGCCCCAGGGCCCGGAGTTGCTTACGGGCGGGCGACAGCGGGTTCGATCGCTGCTGCTTGACCTCGATGATCGCCACGTCGTTTAGTAGGGCGCGTCGGCCGAACTCATCGTTGAACTCGAGAGCGATGTCGATCGTGACCCGTTCGGGATGACCGCGTCCGACCAGCGTCATCCGGGAAAAGTTCGTCCAGATTTGAGGCGTCAGATCGAGCCGCATACCGGCGACTTCTTCGGCGAGCGCCGCCGCTGCGCCTTCGATCGTAGCGCCGACCGCTGCGATCGGCACGCGTTGCTTGACCGTGCGGCCCTTGTTTGTCTTCTGCTTCACTTCAAAGAACGACGGGCCCGACTGGCCGTACCGCCGCATCCGGTATTTCAACCGCCGCGCCTTGCCGTTGTGGTGGTCGTGGTAGCAGCCTCTGCCGATCGTGTCGAAGTAGAGCGTCGAGTACGGCGTCAGGCGAAGACCGCCGACTTCCAGCACGCGGTACTCCTTCCCGATTTCGGCCAGCAGACGTGGGACG
The DNA here is from genome assembly GCF_007859955.1 of Botrimarina colliarenosi. GTDB lineage: Bacteria > Planctomycetota > Planctomycetia > Pirellulales > Lacipirellulaceae > Botrimarina > Botrimarina colliarenosi. Next base: position 14,122 of record NZ_SJPR01000002.1, on the reverse strand, counting down.
AGCGAACGCGCCACGGCGTACTTCGTATCGACGCGATTCATCAACCGCACGCCGTCGGTCTCTTCGAGCGAGATCGGCGAGAGCTGGGAGGCGAGCGACTCGGCGTCCGGATCGTCTCGGGCGGAGGGTTCGTGATGAATCAAACTAGTCCCCCGGAAAGCCGTCGATCGACTCGCCGCCGTCGCGTGAGCAGAGAGAACGAAGGACCCCTTCGTCGGTGTCGTCCGTCAAGAAGTGAACCGCCCCGTCGCAGGCCAGCGAGTTCGCGCCCGCAGGGTGCTCTGAGAAGACTCGCTCGTCGTCCCACGCCTCGGGCGGCGGCGTCTCGTTAATCCCCTTCTTGAGGTGGCTGATGTTGCTCCCGGACGCCCACGCGCCGTTGAGATTCTTCACCGCGCCCTTCTTGCTCAGCTCGACCCCCCTACCCGTGCACTCGACGACGGCGACGGTGTGGGAAAGTCCGTCGGTGATTCTCGCCACCGTGACGGCCGGGGGCTCCATCAGCGTGTCGCCCCTCGGCAGCCCTTTCGTGCCGAGCAGCACGCCGCGTTGCGGCCCGTATTTCTCGCCAGCCGCCGTGTTGGTCTTGTCTTTGTCGGGCCCGGACACCCCCATGTAATCGATACAGGCGAGCCCCTCGCCCGACTGTCCTGCGAGCCCGAAGAGTCGGCCTTCGGGGCTGCGGTTCGGCGCGAGAGTCGCGGCGCTCGGACAGAGGTAGATCGAGACCACACTGCTGGTGAACGGCAGGTTCTTGGCGGACGTTAACGGCGTACTGAAGTCGATCTGCACTCGCAACGCTTCCTCGTCGAGATAGCCCAGCACAATGCTGGACCAGGCGTAGTCGAACGCTAGGGGGTCGGAGCGTTCCGCCGACCAACGCTTCCCCGGCGGGTACTTGCCGTGCGCCGATTCGTGGTTGGCCAGCGCCAGACCGATCTGTCGCAGATTGTTCTGGCAGACCGACCGCCGACTGCTCTCGCGAGCCGATTGGACCGCGGGCAGCAGCAGCGCCAACAGCACCCCGATGATCGCAATCACGACGAGGAGTTCGACCAGCGTAAAACCGGCGCCGTCATTGCGATCAAGACCAACCTGCTTCATTCGTTACCCGGCCGTAAGGAGACGCCCGCCTTGCAAGAGGAACACCAAAGGCTAGCCGTCAAACCGCCTTTCCAGCCCGCGCCCCTCTCCGCCGAATGCCTCGGCGCCCATGGCGGCGAAAACCGCTTCGACCGCGTTGTCGTCGGCGCCTTCTTCGCCTTGCCGCAGGACGCTGTCGAACTCGGCGGCGTCGAGCGTCTTCGTCGAGGTCGGGGCGATCAGCAGCAAGGCGTCCTCGATGGTTGTCGATGGCGGGGTGGCCCTAACCAACCCGATCGAATCGCGCAGCGCCACCGACGGGGCGGCGGAACGCAGCGAAGGTCGGTAGGCGCTACGCGCCAAACCAACGGCAGTCGCCTCGGACCCGGTGGCGTCGGCAAGTGGCGCGCTGATCGGATCGACAGCGGAAGCCTCGACCGCCAGGGCGACGGTCGACGCCACGAACGCCGGCTGCAACGACATGCCGAGATGGTCTCGCCAGACGGTGTAGTCCGCCGCGTTGACGACGCCATCGCCGTTGCCGTCGGCCCCCAACCCCACAGCAACCGATTGCCCGTAAGCCGACGCCCAAACGGCGTGGTCCGCCTGCTCCACCGTACCGTTTCGGTCGTAATCGCCCGGCAGTTGGCCGTCGGCGCCGGGCGTGCCGCCCTCCACAGCACTGGCGACCCAGTTGACGGGGTCGTCGAACGGGTCCAGCGGTGTCCCATCAAGCGGGTTCTCGCCGGCGTTCAGCGGGCCGACGTACTCCAGCGAGGGGCCGCCACCGTCGGGGGTCGTCGGCCAACCGGCCGTCCCGTCGTCATCGTAGGCGAACGACTGTAGCGTGTTCCCCAAGGCGTCGACGAGCGTAACCGTCTCGCCCCCGTTGCTTAGCGAACCGCTGAAAGCCGTCGAGGTGACGTTCGTCACCGAGGGATAATGGGCCTGGAAGGCCGCGACGCTCTGCGGAACAACGATCCGCTCGCCGGCGCCGAGCGTCTGGCTGGCGAAGACGTAGCCCTCGGTCGAAAAGTCTGCAAGGCGCACACCGGCCAGGTCGATCGGCGTCGAGCCTGTATTGAGTAGCTCGATGTACTCCAGGTCGCCCGACGCGGCCGGGTTGTACATGAGCTCAACGATGCGAAGCGACAGGGGGTCGGCGCTGACAAACGCCTTATCGACCTCAGCGCTCCAGTCGTCCGCCGCCCCGGCCTGCCCCGCGTCGAACACTCGCGCCCGCACCCGGGTCGCCTCGGTCAAGACAATCGAACCGCCGCTCAACGCCGTCGGGCTGATTCCGCCTCCTGGCGTGCGGGGGTCTGTGCCATCCAACGTGTAGTAGATGACGCCGCCACCGTTGGGATTGGTCATCGTCAGATTGAACGGCGCGGCAAACTCGCCTCCGTACTGGCTGAACGTGGGCGCGTCGAGATTCACAAGCCAATCGCCCTTGCCGACTCCCGAAGAGCTCGTGCTATTGAAAATGTCGATGACGGTGTCGGTGCGGCTCTGGTACGGCCCGTTGGCGAAGAAAAAATGGTCCGACGTGTACTGGGCGTTAGTCGCCCAGTCGCCGCCCGTCTTGTCGGGACTGCGGTTGTCGCCCCACCGGGCCGCCTCGCCATTGATGGCGTCGGCGATCTCGTCGACGCGGGCCTGCCAAACGGCCTGGGCGTTGGCGGGCGTGAGCACGCCATCGTGACGCAAAAGCTTCTCCACGCGGTCGGAGAACCGGAGCCGGTACTCGTCGCTCTCCATCAGCATGAGGTGGATGCCGGTGGGGCCATACTCGTGCTCGCCGAAGTCATTGATGACGAGCTGCGAAAAGTGATCGTACGCCTGATTGAAATTGGTTCCGCCGCCTGCCGCGTCGTTCTGGTCATTAGGGAACGCGTGCTCCTGATCCCAAGAGTGGAACCGCCATTTGCCGTCGGGATCGACGCTGTTGAACGAGGCGAACCAGTTCAACTCGCCCCAGTCGTAGTTGCCCGCATAGATGAGCACGACCACGTAGTCGATGAACGCGTCGATATCGAGGAGGTCGGCCACGTCCTGATACCCCGCGAGGTTCGCTAGGTTGCCGCGCACCGTATCAATCAGGTTTTGATAGGCCTCCTGCGAAGCGATCCCGCCGTCGGCCTGCTGGTACTTGCCCTGCGTGCCGCCGTGCAACAGATTCTGGCCCTCAAACCCTTTCACGACGAAGTAATCGTCCTTGTCGCCGCCGAAGTACTCCTCGGCAAACGCGTCGGAGGGGCGCTCGTGCGCGTTGTAGATCCCCCAGTAGAGGCCATTGATATAGAGATGCACCCACCGGCCGTTGGGTGACTCGACGCCCGCCATGTTGGCGAGGTCGGCGACCACTTGGTCGTGAACGTAAGTCGCGTACGGGCCTTGAACCGTCGTGTTGTTGACCGCGAACGTGTAGTTGTACTGCGCGTCGAGAACAATCGAATCGAAGCGGTTGGCCACGTTCTGGGACGCATTCACGGCGTTGCCAAACAGGGTGTCCGACTCCAGCTTGGTGTCGTACGGCTGCTTGAACTTGATATCGAACGACATCTTGTCGCTCCGCCAGTTGCCGTCCTGGCGGATCGTGCTGGAGTGGCCCTGGATCTCGACGACCGCGTCGATCTGAAACTCTTCGGTGAGCCCGTCGGTGAAATACTCGAGCGACGCGTAGCGCTCGTCGCTCTTCTCACGCCAGTCGTCGATCTGCGTGTAGATCCCGTGACCGTCGCCGGTCGTGCCGTCACCGAACAACTCTTCCCAGTCCATCACCAGTGAAATCGTCGGGATCGACTTGAGGTCCTCTTTCAGGTTCGTGGCGCCAACCGAGCTGACGATCGCGGGATCAACGTCCCAATCGGGTCCCGAGTTGCCCCACGAGCTGTAGGTGGGCAGGCCGACGCCGTCCTGGGTCAGCACGTCGTCCAAGAAGACATAGGACTGGGTGTCGACGTTCGTGGAGAAGTAACCCGGCTTGAACGCGGCGGCGCGCACCGTCACCACGCCGGCGTCGGCGTAGCTCAGACTCGCCACGCCATCCGTGGAAACGGTGATCGGTCCCGTGTAGGTGAGGCCATTGGTCAGCGTTGGCCGGGTCCCGTCGGTCGTATAGCGGATGGTCGTTCCTGGCTCAGGGACCGCGCCAGGTCCCACCGCGGCGATGGTCAAATCGAACGGGGCGTCATAGAACCCGCGATCATGGGAGAAAACGGTGTCCTCAAGGATTCCTAAGTAACCTGCCCCGTTCTCTTCACCTGGCGTTGGAGTGACCATGAAGGTCTCGGCGACCGGGCCGGCCGCCCGCTCGGCGGTCAGATTCGCGTGAACGAGGTAGTCGCCCGTGTCGCTCGTGTGATTGGCGGCATAGATGGCGAGCACGTTGTCGCCTTCCTCAATCGTGTCGAGCCACGGCGTGAGATCGATCACGGCTGGGGAACCCATAATCGTCCCGTTGTCGAGATTCTGCCGAGCGTTGAGCCCGCCGTTCTGTTTGTTGTCGGTCCAGTCATGGCCGATTTGGAACGTTGTTGCGATCCGCTCACGCTGCACCTCTCGACCGTTGAGGTAGACGATGTACCCGTTGTCGACCCGTAGTTCGAGGCTCAGCGACAGGAGCTGCGCCGCGTCAGTCACAACGAAGGGCATCCGGGTGTACCCGGCGAGTTCGTTGTTGAGGTTGACCGTGCTGTCTTGCCAGGGGCTGCCGTAGCCAAAGCCGAGGCCGTTGGTCGCATTGACCCAGCCATCGCCGGCGCCCGCCACGTAACCGATCTCCCTCCAATGGTCGTCGACATCGGCGTCAATGCCCGTGTAGGGCCTGAACTGGGCGGGGGAACCATCGCCGGCCGCCGACGTGCCGGCGCTCAAGAAGGTCACCGTTGAAGAAGAATTGACCCCCACCCCCAGCCCGAAGGAGATGTCGGGCGTCTGCTGAGGGTAGAGATTGAACTCGCTCTCGACCGTGACGCCGTCCGGCCTCACAAGCCCCAAGTACCCCGGCTCCTGGGAGAGCTGGAAGTTGGCGTGCAACTCAGTCCCAACAACGCCCACCTCGCCGCTCGAACCCGAGGCGAACACCAGCAACTTCTCGCCCGGCGCTAGGCTGGTGGTCTCGGCCGTCACGGGAATCTGCCACTTGGCGAGGTTCCCGGCGTCGTCCGTCAGGCTCCAACCCGACACGTCCGCGACGCTTGCTCCGGTGTTTGTCAGCTCGATCCAATCGTGCCGGCGCCCGGCGGCGTCTTCGATCCCCGAGTCATTCTCCGCCAAGAACTCGCTGATGACGACCGCCATCACGAGGCGCCCTTCGAGCGCTTCGCATCGCAGGCGGCGGCCGCCCTTGCGTTTCTTCAGACTGTTTCGGACAAGAGACGTCGAGCGACGGGGCATACGGGGGATCGACGATGCCGTTGCCGACATCTCGGTGACGAGAAGGGGAAGCGATTGACAAGGGAACGAGGTCGATTGCCGCACGAGTCGGCAACCGGAGCCCTTAGTCTATTCGCCGCCCCCCTTCTGTCCTGCCGATGCTTCGCGGTTTCAGTGCCCTTTTTTGAGCCAAGACGCGATCGCGCCGCGGGTCACCTGCTCAGTCATGCTCGCTGGGAGCGCAATGCGCCGTGCGGCGCAACGGCGCCCACTCACCGCCGAAGCCGACGCCGTTTGCCAATCCGGCTCGACAGCGTCTCGAGTTCCTGCGTCCGCGCCTTCGCCTCCGCCTCGATGGCTGCCGGGTAGAGATTCTCTTGATGCAGTTCGGCGAAGCGAACCCCAATCTCGTCGGCGACGCCTCGCAACCTATCGAAGCGTTCGGTCAGGGCGTCGATAGCGGCCGGGTCCGAGGTGCTGTACTCGGCGTCCAGGCGCGCGAGCTGAACGTCGATAAAGAACCGCCGGATGTCGTTCATCAGTCGATAGTGCTCGAGGTGCTCTTGCTCCGATCGAAAGGTCACCGCCGAGAGAAAGTCGCTGAACGCTTCGGCTCGGTCCCGCGCTGACAAGACCTCGCCCCGCGTCGAGGCGTCGCCGGTCGGCAAATTGGAAGACTCGTTGAGGTGGCCCCAGAATGCCTCCGCGTTGCTCTCACTCAGTCCGTAGTTGTCGCGGCAGTAGGCGACCACATAGTCGTGGGCGTTGAAGCGGTCTCGCGCGATGGCCTCGGCAAAGGCGTCGATCAGCAGCGGGAAACCACGCATCGGATAGACGCGACGGCTCGGCGTCATGCCGATCACGTGGGTCTTTGGCTCCCGCGAGGCCGTGTAGACCCCCGATGTCGACCAGGAGGTGAGCACGACGCCCCGGTAACCCTGCTCACGCATGAACGGGATGAAGTCCTCGAAGTTCTTGAAATGGGTGTCCCACGCGAACCGGTAAAAGTTGTCCGGGTGGCTCCGCATCGCCGGCGCTCCCCACAGCTCAAGGCCGCTCTCCGTCAACGTGTCGTGGTCGCCGAAGTAGTCGACGTCCCAGCCGTAGTTCCAGTTCACCAGCACACATCCGCGTGGCAGCTTGTCGATCGCCTCGGGGTATCGCATCACGATGTCGGCCCACAGCACAGGCGTTTTGCCGTGGCGTTGGACGCACTCGGCGATCGAGGCGATGTGGTCCATGAAGAGCGCCGACTTTCCGTCTCGCTCGACTACGCGGCGACAGGTTTCGCAGTGCCCAAGCAGCGCGGTCTCGTCGGCCCCGATATGGACATACTTCGAGGGGTGCGACGCCACGAGCTCGGTCAGCAGATCGTCGTAGAGATCGACGGTGAGCTCTTTCTTGCTCGGGCATACCTGCGAGATGTCTTTATCGTCTTCGCGGAGCTCGGCGTAGCGTTCGTACCGCAAGACGTACTCCAGATGGCCGATGCACTGCTGGAGCGGGACGACGTCGATCCCGACCGACTTGCAGTGCTCGATAAACTCCGCGATCTCTTCCCGCGTGTACGCGTATCGATTGGAGATGATGTGGTGCTTATCGAACGGGAAGCTCGCCTCCCACTCCATGATCAGGGTGTTGATGTCCCGCTCGCTCAGATCGGTGGCGAGCCGCTTGAGCTCGGCGACGGGCAGCACCTGGATCCGGTTGTCGATGTGGACCGCCCGAATCGGAAGCGGCTTGGCCTCGGCCGACACGGCGGAGGTCTCGGCCGATACGGCAGGGGCTGCGATCCACGCCAGCAGGAGTACTCCAGCAAGCCGGTAAGACACCGACCATAGCGCTGAGACGGGTTTCGACGCGTTCGGTAGGCCGGCGTTCATAGGACGAGTCGCTTGGTGATGTGCTGAGAACGAACCGGTCATGGTTAGCTACCGAGACTAAAGACAAGCTTCGCCAGTCCGATAACCAGCCCGCACGTAACGCAGAGGACGACAAAACCGACGGCGTCGGTGCGCGTCGGCCGATTGAACTCGAGCGGTGTGTTGGGGAACAGCTTCTGAATATCGCACACCTGCTCACCGGCGATCGTCGCCTCGAGCTTCGCCTTGTCGGTCTGCGGGTCAGGATCGACCGGCGTCCGCATCTTGGTGTAGTAGCGATCGAGGGTCGTCGGGCTGTTCTTCGGAGTGAGCAAGCTGGCGACGATCATCACAACGAATGGCGCCACCACCGTCTCCGCCAATTGGACAGTCTCCTGGGAGTTGGCGGTCCACCCGGAAAGGTCGACTCCGACCAAGCCGACGAGCGAGACCTCTTGCCCTAAGGCGGGCAGGATAAAGAAGGCGATCGCGCCGAATGCAATCGTCGCCCAGACGCCGGCCGTTGTCGCGCCGCGCCAGTACATCCCCACCCAGAACGGCGCGGCGAAGAGCACCGGGATCACCCACGTCAGCTGCAACTGCGCGAACACGTCCATCGTCGTCAGCGAGACCGCGACCGCGCCAAGCACGATCGCGGCGCCGGTGATTTTCGCGACCAGCAGGCAGCGTCGCTCCGACGCGTCCGGGTCTATGAACGTGGTGTACAGGTTCCGAACTATCAGGGCGGACCCGGTAATCATGTACGCGTCAACCGAGCTCATCAGCGCGGCGAGCAAGCAGGACAGCATGAGCCCCGTCAGCCCCGGCCCGAGCAGCCGCGCCGAGGCGATCCCCCAGGTCTTGTCGGGATCGTCGATCAAGAGCGGGTCGTCGCCGAACAGCGAAAGCGCGATGAGTCCGACGAGCACCCAACCGATGGTGCACAGCCGCTTCAGGAGGTTGCCCACGACGAGCCCGACCCGGGCGTCGTACTCCGACTTCGCCGAACCACCGCCGGTGGCGATGAAGTGGGGTTGAATGACCACCCCCGCCAGGTTGAGGAGGACGACCACCGTGAGGTAGGCCACCGTGAATTGAGAGTCCGCCCCGCCGAACAGCTGGAAATCGCTGGGGTCAAGTTGCTCGTGCATCAGCGTAAAGCCGTCGAGCAGCGAGGATTGGCTCTCGGGCCCGCCGAAGACGCGCACCATTTCCATCAGCCCAAACGGCACGAGCAAGACCGACAGCAAGATAATGCAAATCCCCTGCGCGAGGTCCGTCAGGTAGGCGGCGTGCAGTCCGCCGGCCAAACCGTACACCAGCACCACGGCGCCAATCGCCGGGACGAGCAGGTACTCAATCGGAATGCTGAGGCCGCCGATCTCGAACAGCGTGGCGCCAATCAGCGGCGCCGCCACCTTGCCGATCGCCGAGAGCAGCATCGACGCGTAGACGACGAAGTAGATGACCCCGAAGGTCGCGTAGGCGGCGCCGAGGCGCGGCGATTCGTAGCGCTCAACGAACCAGTCGCCGAGCGTGACATGCCGCATCCGCCGGTACCACACGGCGGTGATCCAATAGAACGGCGTCATGAAGAGCCAGTACATGACGCTCCACATGCCGCTCGCGCCGCCCGTGTAGACCGTCCGCGCCGCGTTCACGGGATCGCCCGAACCTGTGCCGGCGCCGAACGCCGCGAACGTCTGCAGCAACTTGCCGAAGCCGCGACCGCCGAGGAAGTAGTCGTCGGGCGAGCGCACGCGGCTCGACACCGACAGCCCCAGGGCCGTCACCAGTGCGAAATAGATGCCGACAACGGCGTAGTCCAGACTTGTCATCGGCGCGACCAAAGACCTTAGCGTCGGAGTACACGGCAACCGCCTCGCACGTTCTTCAACGCACTACGGAATTCAGGCGCCACGCTGTGGCCGGTAGTGCAGCCGGCGAACCGCGATGGTTCAGCCGGGCCGAACGACCTCTTCGTTCCGACCACTGGCTCGATCCAACCAATGGGGGGGCCGCAGCGTAGTGCGTGCAGAATAAAAACGGCACTCACTTGTGTCAACTGGGCGCCCCGACGTCGCTTGCCCGGTGGGGGCCTACTGGGCGCCTTCTTCGCGCTGGCTGGCGAATTCGCCTTCCCCGCCCAATGATCCTGACCGCCCGACAATCATGCCAAGCTTCTGCGGTGCGCGAATATCGATAGGTCCGGGTCGCCTAGGACGCCTTCAAGGGCGCCGATGCGGCGGGCTCCGCCAGGGGGGACTTCCTAAGACGCGAGGTCAAACGACCTGCGGCGAGAAGCGAGAGACCGAGGCTGTCTGAAGATGCGACGCCATCTCCGCCCGAGCGCGATCCGCGTCCCCTTCTGCGACAGCCGACAAGATCTCAAGGTGCTGCTCGTATTCCGACTTAAGCATCGAGCGACACCCGTCCGAGAGGTCGTAGGACAACGCCTTGTACTTCCAGCAGCGACGGATCGAGACATTCATCGGGACATTGCCGCAGTACTCGGCGAGCGTCAGATGCAACGCAAAGTCGAAGTACTTGGCGGCCTCGTCCCAGAGTCGGCCACGGTTTGTCTTGACATCCCGAGACAGCACGCGGAGATCGTCGATGACGTCGGCGGGAACCTTGCCGGCCGCCCGGGCGGCGGCCTCTGGCTCGAGCAGCTGCCGAAGCTCGTGCGTCTGGACGAGCCAATCGCACGCCTCGGGGGTGACGATCGCCTGCAGATTGTTCGGCTGGCTGAGGATCCCCTCCGAGGAGAGTTTCGCCATCGCCTTGGTGACGGGCGTCCGACTCATGCCGAGCAACTCGCTCAGCTCGGTCGACTTGAGCCGCGTCCCCGCCGAGATCTCTCCCGAGATGATCAGCTTCAGAATCAGGTCGCCGGCCTTGTCCGCGAGCGAGAGATTCGCGTCGCCGTCCTCAGAAAAAATCGCTCGCACCGCAGGGTAACGCTGCGGGCGGAACGCCTCGGGAATACTCGCGGCAGCCACTGCCATAGTCGAAAACGATCCTGACGCCGAGCCGACGGACGTCTGCGTGAGAGGAAGGAACGCCCTGGATCCATCATGGACGCCGTACTCATTCCACTCTAATGCACGTCCTCTGAGTCGTCGAGCAAGATTGTCGCGGGTCGCTCCTCAAGGCGGGTTTCTGGGCGGCAAGAATCGGGATTGGGAGGTTGAGGACCCCCCGACGGTTCGGCGGCGGCACTTGAGCCGGCGCTGGAAACTGTCGCCATCCTTGAGAAAAATGACCCAATTTTTCGCTTCGGGGCCACCGGGCCCCCCCCGCCCAAAGACCGCCAGGCTGCCTGGAGCCCGGGCTTCCGGCGGCCGGTAGCGTCAGGTCGACCGTGAGCCCTTGTCGGTTGCGGCGGCATATCTAAATCGGGCGCCGGATCATTGACCCGGCTGTTCGCACGCACTATAAAATCTGCATCCACTTTGGGCCGTCGGTCGAATCGACCGCTGCGCCTGCGGGGGTCGCGTCGGTTGCCTCACGGGGCTCGCCCGGACAGAGCCGGTTTACGCTCTGAACGTTGTGGGGCCTCTGCGAGGCTGGCCGACTGGATTCGCAACGAAGGTCACAGGAGAAACGGCCGTGTCGTATCGATCAGAAGCAGGCTCGCGGACGGGGTTCACGCTTGTTGAGCTGTTGGTGGTGATCGCGATTATTGGGATCCTCGTCGCCCTGCTGCTGCCGGCGGTGCAGGCCGCGCGGGAGGCGGCGCGGCGGACCCAGTGCCTGAGCCAAATCCGCCAAGTCGGATTCGCGTGCCAGCTGTTTGCCGACACGAAGGGTCACTTCCCCTCCGCAGCGGACGAGTTCGGCTACAGCCACCTCGCCCAGATCCTCCCCTACCACGAGGAGCTGGCCCTGAGTGGGCTGCTTGACTTCGACCCCGATCTGAGCGGGGCGGTCAAGGCTCCCTGGGATAACGCGAATGACGCCAACATCCGCGCCGCGTATCTGACGCCAATTCCGGCGTTCAAATGCCCGTCCAACCCGGAGTCGGAACCGACCAACATGGGGACTTCTGGCGCCCAAGATATCCAGGAGACCGCCCTCCGTGGCCACTACGGCGCCGTTCTGGGTTGTAAGCACGTGAACGGTTGCTCGGGTTCGTCCGCCAACGATGAGATCTGCCCGGTCGATCCGGTGCTCGGCTGCTCGACAGGAGGCTCGGCGACCGGCGGAATCATCTACATCAAGAGCGAAACAAGCTATCGAAACATTACCGACGGAACGAGTAAGACCTTCCTAGTCGGCGAGTTGGCCGGCGACCTCGGGCACGCCCGCACCTGGATGGCGGGCGTCGCCGACCCGACCGACGGCAGTGGTTGGATCTACTCCGGCAAGAACGTCGACTGGCCCATCAACTACGCGACGCGCGACCGGGCCAAGGCCGAGCCCGCCCTGCGGATTCGTGAGAACGACCTGAGCTTCAACAGCTTCCACCCGGGCGGCTGCCATTTCGCTTTCGCCGATGGCTCGGGACGTTTTGTGTCCGAGTCGGTCGATAAGGATGTCTACAAGGCGACCGCCAGCCGTGGCGCCGGGGAGACGGTCGCCAGCCCGTGAGCGGGTTCGCGGCCGACGCCTCCTCATCCTGACGCCGCGGACGTCGTCCAAGCCGCTCACTAGACGAGTCCCGTCGCGGTCACGTTGGCCTTGCCCCTTTTTTGAATGTCACCCTGATGGCGAGCGTTATGCAATCGGAGCGAGCGATGTGCCGATCGAAGCAGGCCCTGGTGAAGTCCGCAGCGTCGCGGGTGAGGTCACGGCCGAGAGCCAGCGCCGCCCTCGTTGGCGTCGCGCTGCTGACCGCCGCCGGTGCGGCAGGCTGCGGCGACGGGCGGTTCGAGACGGCGCCCGTAAGTGGCGTGGTTACACTGGACGGCAAGCCCGTCACACACGGCGCGGTTATCTTTACGCCCGAGCAAGGATGGCCCGCCCACGGCGAACTCGACAGCGAGGGACGGTTTACGCTCAAGACCTACGAACCGGGGGACGGGGCCATCGTGGGCGAGCATCAGATCGCCGTCGTCTCGATGACCGAGGACGACCCCAGCGAGCACTTCGAGCGGCCCCCCTCCAAGCCGATAAAATCGCTGGTCCCCGACCGCTACGCCAACAGCGCTACGTCGGGATTTACGTTCGATGTCAAAGCCGATCAGTCGAACGAGATCCAACTCGAAATGGTTTCTAAGGGGCCGAACAGGTAAATCCGATGCACAAGAAGCGTTGGCGCCACGCCGCCTGCAACCTGGGACTGCTCGTTACGTCGATCGGCGTGACGGCGTCGCCGTGCCATGCGGCGGGGTCGCGCTCGGGCTGGATGTGGAGTCAGCCCGCGAACAACTACGGGTCGGCGAACATCATCGGCGACCCGCAGCGCGAGGAAGACGTGCTGGCGCGGATCGACGCCTGGGGCTTCGACCGCGCGTACGTTAGCTACGGCACGCTTCCGCTCTCCAATGCGGAGGCCGTCGCCAACTGGAACAAGTCGCTCGCCAACGACGGCGTCACTACGCAGCTGCTGCTCGGCGAAAACACTTGGATCTATCCCCAGAACCGGACGGCTCTGCTGGCGATCGTCCAAAGCCGACTGGTCAACTTCAACCTGACGCGCGAAGACCCCCGTGAGCGGATCCATGGCGTGCATCTGGACATCGAGCCCCATGGGCTGAGCGCTTGGAGCGCCGGGACACCGGCCGACCGGAAGGAGATGCTCTACCTGCTCAGCGACACCTACGCCGTGGTGAGACAGCACCTCGACTCGCAGAACGCGTCGGACATTCCGATCTTTGCCGACCTGCCGGTCTGGTACGACAGCTCGACCTCGATCGGCTGGGACGACGCCGCCGAGCGCGACAGCTGGTTCGCCGGCATCGCCGAGTCGCTCGAGGGAATCTCGATGATGGCGTTCGAACGGAAGACGCTCTCGAGCATCGTCTCGGGGGTCGATTGGGAGATTCAGAATCTGCCAATCGAGGTCCGGGTTGGACTGAACGCGGCGGAGATCGGCCCCGGGAAGACGTTCGCGGATTTCGCGGCGTTCGACGCCATGGCGACTAGCATCGAACAGCACTACGGGGACGCGATCGGTGGCGTCGACTATCAACCCTTCTACACGTATGTCGATGCGGCGCCCGCCCTCTCGCTCTCGGCGGACTTCGATTCCGATGGCGACGTCGACGGCGCCGACTTCTTGTCGTGGCAGAAGGGCTACGGCCTGGTCGACGCCGCGACCCCGAGCAACGGCGACGCCAACGGCAACGGCAGCGTCAACCGCCACGACCTCAGCGTCTGGGAGTCGCAATTCGTCTCGGCCACCGCGCCCCTGGCAAGCGTTCCAGAGCCAAGCACCTTCGCGATCTTCGTCGTCGCGCTGCTGGGCAGCGGTCGGACTCTTCTGAAGACGCGGACCGGCGACGCCTCGGCTTGAGCGCCAGTGATCTTGAGTGCCAGTGACGGGTTCAGCTCTGCGGGCGCTCCGCCATCCCTTCTCTCCATGGAGTTTAGAAGGGGACGGCGTTTAGAAGGAAGGGAACGGGTCGCCCCCACCGCGACGCCTTCACGGAACGCAGATCGGGTCGGTCAGGCTTCTCCGATGGACGCCACCCCCAATCGCCAGGCGAAAAGAAAAAGCCCGCGGCTAGTGTCCTGAGTTAGAAATTCGTTCCCAAGCAGCTTGCGCGAAGAAGGGGGCGTCGGTAGAGTGGGGTGATTCCGTCCCCCCACCGCGGAGCGTCGTCATGGCCGGTCGTGTTGCCGAGGGAGAC
>NZ_SJPR01000001.1:935589-2080178 GCF_007859955.1 Botrimarina colliarenosi | reverse complement strand
CCGCCCTTCCGTTTCACAGGAGAGATCAGGCAGGTGGTCGTCGAGGTGGAATAAGTGGGCTGCGAACTCATGTCAGCCCCGTGGGTACAACAAAGAGGGAGTTGGGGATGTCGCCGAAGTTGGACCAACACCAGCGGCTTTGCCCAGCCGGGAAGTCGCAGCGGTCTCCTGGCAGCAGGGACACCTCCCGCAGTTTCGGAATACTGCTGCGAGATCCAGGAAGTGGCTACCTAGCTCCCCGCGTTGGACATCGCCTCAGCGACTTCGGAGCTGCCTCGGCGTCAGCGGATTGGCTTCGGAGGGAGGATCGCCCAATCGTGGCGACACCGTCGCAAGAACAGGAAGAATCCCCCTCCCTTTCAGGGGAGGGGTTAGGGGAGGGTCTTCGCGCTCATCACAGGAAGGCTCTCCTGTCCTGAACGGTTTCACCCTCCCCCGGCCCCTCCCTGAAAGGGAGGGGGGAACGCGGCGGAGCCTCAGACGCTGCCGGCGATCAGCGTGACGTTCTGCCCGCCGAAGCCGAAGCTGTTCGACAGCACTGTCGTGCACTTCTTCTCGCGCGGCTTGTTCGGGATGTAGTCGAGGTCGCAGTCGGGGTCGGGCGTCTCGTAGTTGATCGTCGGCGGCATCACGCCCTCGGCCAGCACCTGCAGGCAAATGATCAGCTCCGTGGCGCCGGCGGCGGCGATCAGGTGGCCCATCATGCTCTTGGTGCTGCTGACGGGCGTCTTGTAGGCGATGTCGCCCATCGCCTGCTTGAGCGCGAGCGACTCGACGCGGTCGTTCACCGACGTGCTCGTACCGTGGGCGTTGACGTAGTCGATCTGGTCGGGGTTCCGCTTCGCGTCGGCCAGGGCGATGTTCAGGCAGGTCGTGGCGCCGCGCCCCTCGGGGTGGGTGTCGGTGATGCGGAAGGCGTCCGCCGTCGCGCCGTAGCCGAGCAGCTCGCCGTAGATCGTCGCGCCGCGCTTCTTGGCGTGCTCGTACTCTTCGAGGACCACCATGGCGCCCCCCTCGCCGAGGACGAAGCCGTCGCGGCCTTTGTCGAACGGACGGCTCGCGCGCTCGGGCTCGTCGTTCCGCTCGCTGAGGGCGGTCAGCAGATTGAAGCCGGTCACGCCGAACGGGTGGATCATGCTGTGGCAGCCGCCCGAGAGCATCACGTCGGCGTCGCCGCGGCGGAGGATCTCGGTCGCCTCGCCGATCGCCTGGCTGCTGGCCGCGCACGCCGTGAGGCAATTGCTGTTGGGGCCTTGGGCGTCGAACATCGCCGCCAGGTAGCCGGCCGGCATGTTGGGCTCTTGCTCGAGCTCGAGCTGCGGGTCGAGCGTCTTGATCCCTTCCTGAACGAAGCGGGCGATGTCGAGCTGCCCCCCCTTCATCGCGACGGTCATCATCCGCGCGAACGAATCGAAGTCCTGCTGCCCCTCGCCGGCGCCGAGATAGACGCCCATCCGCGTCGGGTCGACCGAGCCCGCGACGCCCGACTGGTCCATCGCCTGCTTGGCGGCGCCGGCGGCGAAACGGGTGTGGCGGCCACGGAGCTCCCACTCGGCCGGATCGAGCCCGACCTTGGCGACCGACCAGTCCCGCACCTCGGCGCCGATCCGCGTTGGGAACGAGCTGGCGTCGAACAGCGTCGTCGGACCGACGGCGCTCTTGCACTCGAGCAGGTTGCTCCACAGCTCGGGGACCGTGTGACCGAGCGGCGTGACGCAGCCCATACCGGTGATGACGACGCGACGCATGGCGAGTGGAGGGGCGAGGGGGTTCGGGACGGGGGACGAGGGGGGGCTTGTTAGCGACCCCGATTCTTTCTGCCGGCGCCAGGCGGGGCAAGGGAAGTGGAGGGGCCAGGCACGGCCTCGTCCCCTGTCCCCAATCTCCTCACACCAGCACCGGCAGCCCGTAATCGGCGGGCTGCATGCGGCTGCCGTCCTGGCGGACGCCGACCTGGAAGACGCCGGTCACGTGCAGCCAGCGGACGAGGTCCGCGGGGTCGAAGAGGCGGGCAGGCAGGCCCTTGGCGGCGGCGTCCGAGTCGGCGCCGGTGGCGAGGCGGGCGAAGAAGATTTCGGCCACCGCCTGCTCGCGCTCGCCCCCGACGCCCCGAGCGGTGGCGGTCACCGTGCACTGGGCCCCCGCGTCGAGCGCCCGGCCGATCGTGGCGTGGTACTCAAGGGTCTCGCTCGGCCGCACCGCCGTGTTGAACGTCAGCTTGGTGAACTTGGCGAGGACGACCAGCTCCTTGAAGCCGTACATCTCACTGACGAGCAGGCCGGCCGTTTGCGCCATCCCTTCCGCGATCAGCGAGTTGGGCAGCACCGGGTAAATGTCCCAGTGGCCGTGGATGAACTCGTCCGAAAGCGTGACGCCCTTCACCCCGCGCGCATGCGACCCCGCGACGTACTCGGTGAAGCGATCGACCCAGAACCATCTCATGAGTAGGCAGTGGGCAGGAGGCGGTGGACGGTAAGCGAGGGGAGGTCTTGGCGGTAGCCAAGCCGACACCGCCTAGAAACACAGCCGGTGAATCGATCGACCCAGAACCAGCGCATCGAGAGGTGGGGAGGCTTGAGGCTACAGGCTTGAGAAAGGGTGGTAGGGACCGCCCTTTGCGGCGTTCCATGTGGGCGGGTGCTTCGCGTTGTCCGTAGCGTTTGGAACGCCACGGAGGGCGTTCCCTACGGCGGCTCCGCCGCCACTACTTCTCAAGCCTGGTCGCTCAAGACTCAAGCCTTCGCAAGCTTGTACTCAACGAAACCGCACATGTCCTGCACGGTCAGCTGCTTGCCGAGCTTCTGCACCTGCGGGTCGCTCTCGAAGGCGGAGAGGTTGGCGAAGGGCATCCGCTCCTTGAGCTTCGCGATCCCCTCGGCGTTCACCTTGCCATCCGCGACATAAGCGGTGTCGGTGAGGATGTCCTCGGGGAATAGCTCGCCGCGCTCGATCTTGATGTTGAAGGCCTTCTCCAGACGGAAGACGATGTCCAGGAAGTCGATGCTCTCGGCGTCGAGGTCCCCTTGGAGCGTCGCCTCGGGAGTGACTTCGTCCTCTTCGACGCCCAACGCGTCGACGAGGGCCTCTTGGACCTTGGCGAAGATCTCTTCTTTGGTGGGCATACCGTTTCTCGTCTTCTCGTAAATCGTTAAGGGTCGAAGGGCCGTCGCGTCGGGCTCCTTCCAAGGTTGAAGTCGTCCGCCGTGATGGCGCCGCTTGCTTCGCTACTGTTTCGGCTACGCCGTCGCCCCCGCGGGGACGCCGGTGAGCCTCATTACCGATTCAATCGACCGCAGGTAGCGGACGACGTGAGCGTCGACCTCGGCCAAAGCGGGGTCGTTGTCGGCCAGGTTGTATCTCTCAAGCACCAATCGCCCCGAAAGACTCGTGCTGTCGCCCACTTTGCCGGTGACTTTAAAAGTCGCCTCACGCTCATCTTTCTTCATCAACTCGGTGGTGATGGTCAGACACGAGCCGGGCCGGACGAAGTCGGCGTACTTGATGTTCTTGGCTTCTTTCAGGGCCGTGATGCTGTGCGCGAAATCCTCGCTCAACCGCAGCAGCCAAGCCGAGGCCTGAGTCGCCGCTTCCAGCATGAAGACACCCGGCAGCACGGGGAACTCCGGGAAATGATCCTGGAGGTACTCCTCGCTGTAGCTGACTTGTTTCGAGCCAACGAGACGCTCGTCGGCGACGAACTCGTCGATTTTGTCGAGCAGCCAGAACCGCATGGCGGAAGGTCTCCGGCGGAGCGAGGGCAGGCACGCATGGCCGCCAGGCGGACGCGGGGGATTGGGTAGGATGGGGGGTAGAGCAGCGGATTATAGCCGGCCCCGGGAGTGGCCACAACGCTACCGGGATGGCCACCGTGCGGCAGTGAGCCGGCGGGCGTCGGGTCTCCTGGCGCCCGGTAGCCCTCTCCTCGCCCCCGGCTCGCTGGCCGCGGAGTAGAATCCGTAGCTAGCGGCCGCCAAGCCCTCGAGCTCAAACTGCGATGTCGACGCTCCCTCCGCCCGACGACTCCTCCCGCGGCCACGCCCACAAGAAGCGGCCGGCCGCCGTCGAACGACTCGGCCTGTCGCTGCCGGTGACCGAGAAAGACGTCAAGCAGGCTTATTTCCAGAAGGCCCGCGAGGCGCACCCCGACCACGGCGGCGCCATGAGCGACTTTCTTGAGGTGCAGCGGGCCTTCGACGAGGCGGTCGAGTACGCCAAACGGAACGGCAAGCGGCTCCCGTGGATCGGCGCCCAGGTGCCGGTCTACGTCGCCCAGCGCGACGCGATCGAGCTGGTCGAGCGCTGTGGCGGGACTTTCGTCGTGGAGACGCTCGAGTGGCTCGAGGGGACCATCGGCGATGATTTCGCCCAGATGGCCGACCGGCTCAAGGCGATCGACCTGTCGGGCCGTCCTGTCGGCGACGCCGAGCTCACCGAGTTGACGGCCGACCCGGCCCACCTGCCCTTTCTCGAAACACTCAACTTGGCCGACACGGCTGTGGGCGACCGGGGAGCGATGCGGCTCACACGGCTGGCCAGCCTCAAGCGACTCGACCTGCGCGGGACGAAGGTGACGTTCCCGTTGCGACGCCAACTGGCCCGGTTACCCGGGATGGAGCACGTCGAAGGAACCAGCCGCCTCGCCGAGCTACTACGCAGGCGCTCATCATGACAAAACCGGTTACCCAAGCAGCCGTCGCGTTCTTTGTGCTTGCCTCCGCCGCAACGGCTCAGTTGCCGGTGGCGACGGGGCGGGAGATCGCGCTCGATCGCCCGCAGTGGAAACTTTTCATTCCTGCAACCTACGAACCACGCGCCGGCGGCGCCGTCGATCGGTTGATCCACTTTCACGGCGACCCCCAAACGGTCTGGAACAACGCCGCTTACGCCAAGCTCAACGCTGTCGTCGTCACGGTCAACTACCCGGGGCTGTCGAGCGTCTATAGCACGCCGTTCTCCGACCCGGCGCTCTTTGAGACGCTGTCAGACGCAGCCCTTGCCAAGCTGCGTTCGGAGGACGACTTCGGCGCGGCGGCCCATTGGGACCATCTCACCGTGAGCTCGTTCAGTGCGGGCTACGGCGCCGTCCGCGAAATCCTCAAGCAGCCACGCTATCGAGACGCGATCGACGTGCTGTTGGCGGCCGACTCGCTTTATGCCTCGACCGACGAGAACGGGACGCCGGTCGATGCGCAGATGGTGGACTACAAGACCTTCGCCGAGCTGGCCGCCGCCGGGAAGAAGACCTTCACCTTCACCCACTCCGACGTGGCGACGCCAACGTACGAGAGCACGCGTGCGACGGGCGACGAGCTCCTCGCTCACCTGGGCCTCACCGCCACGGCGATCGACCGGCCGGGCCTCGGCCCGCTGCGGTTCACCCGCACGGCTTCCCGGGGTGGGTTCACGCTCTGGGGCGCCGCGGGCGACACCGGCGAAGACCACATGGCGCACCTGCGCTACCTGGCCGAATGGCTCGGCGACGAGAATCGCTACGAAGCGGAAGACGCGTCGCCCTGAGCAGTCGGCGTTGCCTTCACGGTGGGCCGTTTGTCGGCGTCAGCGACGCGGTCTGCCCATTTCCAAAGATGAATCTGACGGCGCCGATCCGACTGACGCAGCTGGGCCGAACGCACAAGCTAGAGAGGACTTCATCCCCGGGGCAGATCTGGCAGCGTCCGAACTCGCATCGGTGTCGGGTTCCGGCAATTTCCGTACGGCGCCGCTGCGCTCTCACCGGACGGACCTAACCGTGCACCGATCGCGGCTGCCGGAACTCCGCTAGGGTTCGCAATTCGTCTGGAAAGCATCTGCTGAGCGGCCGCCTTATTTCAAGCTGATCGTGACCTTTTCGATTTTCCCCTTAAACTTGCTCGACTCCTCGTCGTAGTCGGTAGAGACCGAGGTTTCGCGGTCGAGGCCTACGTTTGCGGTCTCGTCCGCCGACCAGATTGCGAACTGCGTCTTGTCGACTTTCGCTGTGCCGACTTGCTTCCCATCAATCGAAAGCGTCGCCGTCCCGCCGGCTCCCAGCTTGGGCTGACCGTCGCCATTCTTGCCGTCGTACTCAAATGCCAACTTGATCGTTGACTTGCCCTCCGGCAGGCCCGTGTCGGAAGTTACGGAGTAAGATTCGAGGCCGAGGAAGTTGTAGGTATAGACCGGCTTGCCTTGGTGAACATACAGACTCCAGCCGCCGAAGCGGCCGCCCTGGCTGACAATCACCCCGCCAGCGTCGCTTGCCGTGTTGTCAATCTCCGCGACAATCTCGAACGATGTGTTCTTGGTGTCGATGAAGTCGTTCTCCGGCAGAAAGCCGAGGCCCTCGTACACCGTGAGCGACTTGCGGTCACCCATCAGCGTCGGCCGGCCGGCCAGTTTCGCGTTGACCCGTAGCTGGCGGCGGTCGTCGAGCGGCAGCACCTTGTACTTGAGCGCCTCGGTCAAGAACATCTCCTTCAACTCCTCCAGCTTCTCGGGATGCTTCGAGGCGAGGTTGTTCGCCATGCTGAAGTCTTCCGCCACGTGGTACAGCTCCCACACGTCGTTCTCGAACGTGTTGCGCGGCGGCGCCCACGGGAACATGTGCACGGTTCCCGCGAACCAACCATCGTAGTAGAGGCCGCGGTTGCCCATGATTTCGAAGTACTGGACAAGGTGGCGGTCGGCGGCCTCCGCGTCGTCGAACGAGTAGACCATGCTGACGCCCTCCATTGGGCGCTGACCCACGCCGTTGACCGTGCGAGGTTGCGGCAGACCGGCCGCTTCGAGGATCGTGGGCGCGATGTCGATCACGTGGTGCCACTGGTCGCGCAGCTCGCCCTTCGCCTTAATCCGCGCCGGCCAATGGACGACCGTCCCCTGGCGGGTCCCGCCGTAGTTGGCCGGCACCTGCTTGGTCCAGGTGAACGGCGAGTCGAAGCACACAGCCCAGCCGGCCGCCATATGGGGGTAGGTGCTGGGGCCGCCCCATTCGTCGTACTTTTCGAGCATGTCGGGGACGGTCTCGTCGACGCCGTTGAAGTAAGTCATCTCGTTGTACATGCCGATCATGCCGCCCTCGGCGCTCGTGCCGTTATCGCCGGCGATGAACACAATCAGGGTGTTGTCGAGTTCTCCCAACTCCTCTATCGCGCTAACTAGCCGACCAATCTCCGTGTCGGTCATGTCGAGGAAAGCGGCGAACACATCGGCCTGACGTGCGAACAGCTTCTTCTCATCCGCTGTCAGGCTGTCCCAGTCCTTGATGTCTTTCGGCTTGTCGGCCAGCTCCGTCCCCTTGGGGATCACGCCCAGTCGCTTCTGGTTTTCATAAATCCGCTTACGGATCACGTCCCATCCTTCGTCGAAGTCCCCTTCGTGCTTCTCGATGTACGACTTGGGCACGTGGTGAGGCGCGTGGGTCGCGCCGGGAACGAAGTACACAAAGAACGGCTTATCGGGCGTGAGCGACTGCTGCGAGCGAACCCAGTTGATCGCTTGCGTGGTCATGTCGTTCATAAAGTGGTAATTCGGGTCGCCCTTAGCCGGGTTGTCGACCGGCGTCACGCCGTCGTAGATCGCTGGCGACCACTGGTTGGTCTCGCCGCCCAGGAACCCGTAGAACTTGTCGAAGCCCGACAGGGTTGGCCAACGAGTGAGCGGACCAGACGGGCTGATCTCCCACGCCGCCACCTCGTGGCACTTGCCGAAATGGGCGGTGCTATACCCATTCAGCCGAAGAGTCTCCGGCAGCTTCGCACAGCTCTCAGGGAGTTTGCCGGTCTGCCCCGGGAACGACGTGGCGATCTCCGTGATCGATCCCATGTTCACGCTGTGGTGGTTGCGACCGGTCAGCAGAGCCTGCCGCGTTGGAGAGCAAAGCGCCGTGGAGTGGAACTGGTTGTACATCAAGCCGTTCCTAGCGAGGCGGTCGAAGGTCGGCGTCTTCGTTACGCCGCCGAACGCACTCGTGCCGCCGAACCCAAGGTCATCGATCATGATGACCACCACGTTGGGAGCGCCCTTGGGGGCCTTCACCTCGAACACGGGCGGCGCTTTGGCATCGCGCGCGTCGAGCGTCTCAATCGCTGGCTGCCACGGCGCGGCGATGGGAAGGTCGCGGCGGTTGACCGGAACCTGATAGTCCGATTCCTGCGCCTCGGACGGCGCCGCAAGCAAGACCGCGACGAGGGCCGCCAAGGACGCCCCATGGAGAGCGGGCAGAGTACGGAAGGCGGTCATGGCTCAGTTCCGACGTGTGAAGTAGTCACTTTTAGATAAGAGGTAACTCGCCGACTCTCTGCCGAGCCGCGACCGTCTGCTGAGCCTCGACCGCCTCTACAACGAAGACGTGACGCCGGTCAGGCTGACGGTAGCCCCGCCATAGCAGATAAGGCCGTGACGGAGATGTCGGCAAGCACGGAAAGCATAGCTCACCCGACTCCCTGAGTCGACTAAACGCCCTCGCGTTTACCAAAAACTCACTCCGGATCGCTCAGAGAGCCCGTTAATGGGCGGCCCCAGAAGCGTCGTCGGTAGGGCGAGACGCCGTTTGCGTTCCCATTGAAACGCCCTCCGTGATTGCATTGACAACGTCACGCCACTCCCAGTCGAGCGTCACTTCGTGGCCGCTCTTGGGGAGCTCTACGAGGCGTTTGTCGGTGGCGCCGATCTGCTCGTAGTAAGCCTCGATGGCGGGCGTATCGACAATGTGGTCGTCGCCCGCGACGACGACGATCACCGGCGTCGTGAGGTCGGCCGCCCGCGGGGCGTTGGCGTCCATCAGCGTGAAGAGCTGGTCGACAACGGCCCTAGGCGTGAATGGCGTGCCGCCAGGGTGGCTCGTCTTTTCCGGGTCGCGGCAGTCGAGCGGGAAGGGCGAGTGCAGAACGTGCGTGAAGACGAACGTCCATTCCGAGATCTCATGCCACGCCCGCGTCGAGAGCAGCGGGCTGCGGGCGCTCGAGACCTTGATCGCCGGCGCCAGCAGCACGGCGAAGTCGGCCGCGTCTGGATCGTCGAGCAGCACGCCGATCGTCACCGCCCCGCCGAGCGAGTGGCCGACGACGCCGACCCGGTCGAAGCGTCCGCGGAGCGAAGCCAGTTCATCGCGCACCGTGGCGAGCCATTGCGCCGCCGTGGTCTGGCTGTACTTCGCTACCGGCTCGGCGAAGCCGGGCAGCCGCACGACTCGGCAGTGGTAACCCCGCTCGGCGAGCGCCGGCGCGATGTAGTCGTAATGCCGCGGCGAGGCGTTCGTGCCGTGCACCAGCAGGATGGCCGTGTTGGTGGGCGCGTCGCCGGCGGCGGGGAGGTCGTACGACTCGCAGCCTTCGAGGACGCCGTCGGCGTTGCGGTCGGTCGTCGCCTCCCAGCCCGCCGCCGCCCGGGCGACGTAGGCCGAGTAGGCGGCGTCGATCGCCAGGTGCAGCGGCACGATCGCTAGGGCGACGAGGCCAATGACTCGCCACCAGCGGCGGCGTGGTTGGTTCTCAACTTCGTCGGTCATGCGATCGGTTGGGTGTGCTGGCGGAGCCATTCGGCGAAGGCCTCTTCGGAGAGCTCGCCGGCGGCGAGGGCGAGGACCGCCTCGTACCAGTCGTCGTCACTGGCGATGAGCGCGTAGCCTTCCTCGTTCAGGAAACCTTCGCAGACCACGGCAGCCGTCCGCTTGTTGCCATCAAAGAACGGATGGTTTTTCGCTAAGCCAAAGCCATACGCCGCCGCCAAGGCAGCGATGTCGGGCCGAGGTTGAGAGTATGCCCAAAGATTTCTGGGGCGATTGAGAGCGGATTCCAGCAAGCCTGGATCACGCAGCCCCTCCTGGCCGCCGTGTTCGGCTAATTGCGCAGCGTGAGCGCGACGAATCGCCTCAGTCTGGATCCATTGGGGCTCGTTCATGCGTGCTACTCGGCGAGCCGGCGTAGCACGTCGCGACGACGCTCCATGACCGCTTTGAAAGTAGCCACTTGGCTCTCGATGACATCGTCCGTGGGGCGAAGGACTCCGTCTTCGAAGACGATTTCACTTCCTTCGATTACGCCAAGGCGCGCCGCCAAGTCGTCGGGCAGAAAGACTGCCGGCTTGTCGTCGATCATCGTTACGCGAAGTGTCGTCATAATTCTACGGCTCTGAATTGAGGGACCCCTCCAGTCTACCACAGGTTCGCCCTACCGCGGCCAGCGGGCCGCGACGCCGCTCTCGAGCTTGCGACCCGACGCCGTCGTAAGGAACAGGCGATTACTCGCCGGGGGTTGGCCGCAGTGGCCGACGATCGCGTCGGAAAGATAAGCGGACAGCTCGGCGGGGCCGACGCCCGGTGTGTGACAGGTGGCTAGGAAGAACGTCGGCGTCCGGTCGACGAGCGTCGCGCAGAGCTCGAGCAGCGGCAGCAGGTCACGCTCCAGCCGCCACGCCTCGCCCTTCGGGCCGTGGCCGTAGGTGGGCGGGTCGAGGATTACGGCGTCGTAGCGTGAGCCCCGCTTCACTTCGCGCTGGCAGTAGCGGGGCACGTCCTCGACGATCCAGCGGATCGGCGCCGCGGCGAGGCCCGAGCGCTCGGCGTTCTGTTTCGCCAATTCAACCGACGGTTTCGACGCGTCGACATGCGTCACCGTAGCGCCCGCCACGGCGGCGGCGAGCGTGCTGCCGCCCGTGTAGGCGAACAGGTTGAGCACGCGCGGCGGCTCGTCGGGGCGCGCCGCGGCGAGCCGCGCGGTCCGGTCGGCGATCCAGCGCCAGTTGGCGAGCTGCTCGGGGAACACACCGATCTGCCCCGCGGGGGTCGGCGTCAGGCCGAGCGTGAAGGCCTGGTCTTCGCCGAGCGGGACGCGGCATGCTTGGTCGCCGGCCCACTTCTTCGGCTTGGGCGTCCAGTCACCGTCGGTGGCGCGGGCGCCGTCGTAGCGGGCGGTCGCTTCTTTCCAGGCGCTCGCGGGCGACGCCGTGGCGGCATCGCCCGCGGCCGGGCAGGGGCGGTCGAGCAACAGCTCGCCGAACCGTTCCAGCCGCCGGCCGCCGCCGAAATCGATCAGCTCGTAGTCGGGCCATCCTTCTGTCACGGACTCAACTCCCCGTGACGGGGCCGAAGACGCCCAGCCGCCAAGCAATCACCGCCAAGCCGAGCGGCACGAGGTACCAGGCGAACACGGCGAGCTTGCCACGCCGGACGAACTGGATCAGCAGCGCCAGCGCGCCGAGGCCGACGATGAAGGAAACGCCGAAGCCAGCCGCCAACCGCACCATCGGCGTGCCGGTCGTCCCGGCCTCGACCGCGTCGAGCGCCTCAAGAAATCCCGCCCCGAGGATCGCCGGGATCGCGAGCAAGAAGGCGAACGTCGAAGCGCTCTGGCGGTCGAGCCCCACGCCCAGCCCCGCGGCGATCGTCGAGCCGCTGCGGCTGACGCCCGGCAGGATCGCGAACGCCTGGGCGGCGCCAATCGCCAGCACCTTGCCGCGGGTCAGCTGGGTGTAATTCAAGTCGCCCACCGGCCGCCGCGACGCAATCACCAGGATGGCGGCCGTCACGGGGAACATCACGGCGGCGACCAGGACGTTCTCGAGCAGCCCGTCGGCGATGGCGTCGGGCAGCCCCTTCTTCAGGGCGATGCCGACCAGCGCGGCGGGGATCGTGCCGAAGATCAGCAGCGGGGCGACCCGGCGATCGGCGCCGATCAGCCGCCCGATCTCGCGCCGGTAGTAGACCAGCACGCTTGCCAGCGTCCCCATATGCAGGGCGATGCTCACCTCCACCAGGTCCTTCACCGGGGGCGATCCGAGCGTTTGCAGCAGGGCGTTGCCCACCACCAAGTGCCCCGACGAGCTGACCGGCAGGAACTCGGTGAGCCCCTGGACGACGGCGAGGACGAGGATTTCGAGCCAACCCATGCAGTGGAATGCGGATTGCGGAATTCGGATTGTGGAATCGCCGACGCCGGCGCTTTGGGGGCGATATTATGCACGCTTACGCGTCACTCCGCATTCCGCAATCCGATTTCCGCAATCTAGCGCCTTGTTCACCTACGAAGACGGACTGCTGCTGACCCGTGCTCGGCTCTGGGTCGATGTGCGGCGTCGGCAGGCGCGGTCGTTCGTGTCGCACGCCCACGCCGACCACATGGCCCGGCACCAGCTGGCGCTCTGCACGCCCGAGACCGGCCGGCTGTACCAGGCCCGGCTCGGCGGGCCGGGGCGGGGGCGGCTGCCGGTGCAAGAGATGCGGCTCGGCGAGGCGGTCGACCACGGCGGCCTGCGGCTGACCGCCTTGGGGGCGGGCCACTGCCTCGGCTCGGCAATGCTGCTGGCCGACGACGGCGAGCGCTCGCTGCTCTACACGGGCGACTTTAAGCTTGGAGAGTCGCTCACCGCCGCGCCATGCGAGCCGCGCCACGCCGATTGGCTCGTCATGGAGTCGACCTTCGGCCGTCCCGAGTACCGCCTGCCGCCGCGGCGCGAGGTGATCGAGCGTCTGCTGGAAGTGGTGCACGAGGCGTTCGCCGCCGGCCGGACGCCGGTGATTCACGCGTACGCTCTCGGCAAGAGCCAAGAGGTGACCAAGATCCTCACCACGCACGGCGTCCCGGTGTTGCAACACCCTGTGGTGTGGGAGATGAGCCGCGTCTACGAGGCGTGCGGCGTCACGCTGGCGACCGGCGACGCCGATGTCGCCCGCTACGAGGGACGCCCGCTCCAGGGACACGCCGTGGTGACGCTCCCCAAGGGGATGAAGAACCACCGCGTCGCCGGCCTGGGCCCCGTCACATCGATCGCGGTGACGGGCTGGGCGGCGGGCAAGGCGCCTTACCGGCTGGCGGTCGACCACGCGCTGCCGTTGTCGGACCACGCCGACTTCACCGAGCTGCTAGAGTTCGTCGAGCGGGTCGAGCCTTCGCGCGTGCTCTGCACGCACGGGCCGCGGTCGTTTGTCGACGAACTGTGCAGCCGGGGCTGGAACGCCGAGCCGCTGGCGCCGGAGCCGCAGGGTCGGTTGTTTTAATCGTGCTAGCGGCCCGTGCTAGCATCGCCCCGGCAATCTGTGCCGGTTAAGCGACGGTGGGCTAGCAAACGCGAGTCGGCCGGGTCCGGTTTTGCTAGTCGCCCGGACTGGAAGCTTCCGAACCTACAACGGACGATCGCCCCGTCTTGTCGGGCGCGGGTGATCGGGCCGTCGGCATGGATGCCGGCGGGTTGTGCCGCCAAGCCGAGCCACCACGCATGGAAGCCGCGTCGACTCAACGCGCCGCCCTCCGCCTCTTCGCCGCTGGCGGTGGGGTGCTGCTGACCGTCGCTCTCGTCGCGGCCACCGGCTACTTCGTCGTCTTCGGCCGTCCCGAGCAGCGGTCGGCCGCCGCGGTCGACGCCGCGCCGACGACGCCCGAACTGCCGCGGTCGCCAGACTTGTTTGGTGAGGTCGGCTCCTATCGCCTGCCGCTGGCGACATCGGAGCGGCCGGCGATGACGCCCGTCACTCAACAGACCCTGACTCAGCAGCCCGTCACGCAACAGCTCATGGCGCCGCTGGCCTACGAGCCGCCGCGACCGCTGCGTCAGGTCGCCCCGACGCCCCCCGAACCGGTCTCAGCCGCGCCGCGCGACGAGATGGCGCCGTACGCCTGGAACGGCGCCCTCACGATCAACAACCCGGCCGCGATGGGGCCCCCCGAAGACGACGCGATCCCGCCCGTGCCGGTGGCGTCGCCATCGCCGCGCGTCGCGCTGGCGCGGAGCGGGCCGCGCTTCGATCCGGCGGCGCCCTACCAGTACAAAGCCCCGACGCCGGCGCCTCGCCAACAAGTTGCGGCCGAGGCGTTCGACGCATTCGAGGACGGGTCCGTCGAGGGCTCGGAAGCCTGGTCCGATGACGAGGCGCTCCTCGCGGTGGCCGCCCCGCTGCGGCCGCACGCCGACCCGCGCCCGCTCCGTGAGATGGCGTCTCCTGAAGGCGACGCGCTGTTGACCTACACCGCTTCGACGAAGGACCTCAGCCGGCGACTCGAACCCGAAGTGCAGGCCGGCTTCGAATTGGGCAAGGCGGGAGCGGTTTACGCCGCGCGGTCGAAGTTTGTCGAGGTGCTGCGGCGGATCGCGATGGCGAATGACGCGGCCGAGGGCTCCACCCGCTGCGCCGAGGCGCTCGCCGCCGGCCTCCGCACGCTCGACGAGGCGGACGACTTCATCCCGAAAGGGGACGCGCTCGAGGCGGAACTCGACGTCGCCGCGATCGCCCGGTCGCACGGCGTGCGGCTGCTGAGCGACGCGGGCCCCGTCGCCCCGCACGAGGCGATCGCCCGCTACTCGCAGTACGCCGCGCAGCGATTGGCCGAGGCGGCTGCCGATGAGCCGGCCGGTTCGATGGCGCTCCACGGCCTCGGCAAGACGTACGCCCGCCTCGAGGCGCAGGGTGGCGACGCCTCCGCGGGCCGCAAGTGCGCCGTGATGTATCGGGCGGCGATCGACGCCCACGCCGAGAACTATCTGGCCGCCAACGAGTTAGGCGTCCGCCTCGCGCAGGTCGGTCGCTACGAGCAAGCCCGCGAGGTGCTCAAGAAAGCGGCCTCGCAGCCCTCGGCGATCGCGACGGTGCACTCCAACCTGGCGGCGGTCGAGCAGAAGCTGGGCCGCGAGCAGGCGGCGATCGCCGCTCGCACGCAGGGCGACCGGCTCGCGCAACGCGAGCGTCTGGCGGGCGACGTGTCGCGCCGTCACGGCGTCGATTGGGTCGACCCGGCCGCTTTCCGGCAGGCGCCCGCCGCGGTCGGCGCCCCGCAACGGCCGACCCCGCCGGCGCCCAATCAACCGATGACCAGCCAGCCCATGACCGGCCAATCGGTGTCGAGTCAACCAATGCTCAACCAGCCCATGCCCACCCAACCCATGATGGCCCCGCCCCAGGCAGCGGCGTTTCCCGCCGCGCCCGGCTACGCGATGGCGCCCGCCAGCCAACCGAGCGGCTGGCGTAGTTGGATCGACCGCGCCAAACAGGCTACTGGCTGGGCCGAGCCCCCCGCGTCGCAACCGACAGCGCCCCCGGCGATCGCTTCGCAGCCGCGTGTCTACCGCTAACCGAATCGAACCCCCCGATGATGCTTCGACTCCTACGAACGACGCCGGCGATGGGGCGGCTGCTTGGCGTCCTCGCCACGCTAGCGCTGGTGAGCGGCGTGCCGGCGGCGCCGCCGGTGATGCTCTGCCAGCCGCCGTGCGAGACGCCCTGCGCCGAGTCGAACTGCGGCTGCGTCGGTGGCGGATGCGCCAACCCCGGCGCGCCGCACGCCATCTGGGGCGTCGATAGCAACACGGCGTGCAACGGCTGCAACGCCCAAGGCGAAGTCGGCTGGGACTCCCGCGGCGCGATCGACTGGCAACGCTTCGCCCAGGGCGAGTACGTCGGCCACGCCCGGACGGCACACGTCTCGGAGTACCGCCTGCGCGCCGACGACATCCTCTCGCTCCGCTTTCTGCGGACGCGGGAGGTGCTCTCGCGCCCCTACCAGCTGCAGGTCGGCGACCGCATCCGCATCGAGTCGCTCACCGCCGGCGGCTCGACCGGCGGCGGCGCCGACGCCGCTGCGCAGAGCAACTCGCAAGACAACCTGAGCCGCGAGGTGATCGTTCAGCCCGACGGCATGATCACGCTGCCGCTCGTGGGACGCGTCCCGGCAGCGGGGCGTCAGCTGGTGGCCCTCCAGGAAGGCCTCGAGGAGCGCTTCAAGGAGTACTACAACGTCCCGGCGATCACCGTCACGCCGATCATCCTCAACACACGGCTCGAGGACTTGCTCGAGACGGTCGACGGACGCGGCGGCAACCTGGGAGGGCGGCAGATCGCCTCCACGGTGACGCCGGCCGGCACGATCCAGCTGCCGGCGCTCGGCAACGTCTACGTGCAGGGACTCTCGCTCGACGAGGCGGCCCGCGAGATCGACGCCCGCTACGAGGCGGTCATCCCCGGCGTCAGCGTCACGGTCGCCCTCCAGCAGCGGGCGCCGCGGTTCATCTACGTGCTGGGCGAAGTCGCCACGCCGGGGCAGTTCGAACTTCGCGGCCCCACCACGGCCATGCAGGCGATCGCGCAGGCGGGCAGTTGGTCCAATGGCGCCAACCTGCGGCAGGTCGTGGTCTTCCGTCGCGGCGACGACTGGCGATTAATGGCGACCATGATCGACCTCCGCGGCGCGCTCTACGGCAAACGGCCCGTCCCGGCCGACGAGATCTGGCTCAACGACTCGGACATCGTGCTCGTGCCGAAGACGCCGATCGACGTGGCGGACGATTTTATCGAGCAGGTCTTCACGCGCGGCGTCTACGCGGCGGTCCCCGTCGAATTGCTCTGGGGCCAAGGCTTCGGCTCGGTGAGCTCGATCCTCTCGACCCGCTAAGGAAAGCTAACCGGGGCTAGCGCACTGCGGCTGATCGGACCGGCACATCAGCCGCAGGGCGCTAGCCCCGGTTAACTGTGCTAACGACTACGGCCCGCCGACTCCGCCACCTGCTCACGCAGCCACTCCGCGTACACCGGCGACGCGTGCGTGATCGGCGTCGCGATCAGCTCGGGCGTCTCGTAGGGGTGCAGCTCGGTGACGAGGCGCTCGACTTCCAGCCAACGCTCGGCGGTGGTCTTCGCGGTGCAGAGCCACTCTTGGCCCGTCTCGACGGCGCCCTCCCAGCGATAGACGCTGGTGATCGGCCCGCTGATCTGCACACACGCGGCGAGGCGCTGCTCGACCAGGGCCGCGGCGATCGCGTCGGCCGTCGCTCGGTCGGGCGTCGTGGTGGCGACAAGAATCACAGTCGAACGCCGTCCGTACTTGAGCCAAAGGCGCTAGCCTCGGGCGGGCCCTGATAACGATTCACGACAACACGGCGTCGTGCGCGTCAGGATCACGTCAAAGGGCGTCGATATCCAGAGCGCCCGACCCGAACGGCACGAGCACGCCGCGTTCGGTCGCCCGCATCGAGGCGAGTTGGGCGTTCTCCTTGAGCGTTTCGGCCAGGAGCCGTTGGGCGTTGGCGACTTGCGCGCGGAGGGCCGCTTCGTGCGCCTCGATCGCCTTCCGCTCGCGTTCCACCGCGGCCAGGTCGGCCTGCCACTTGGCGAGCTCCTCTTCGCGGTACGCCTTGATCTTCTCGGCGTTGGCCAACGCCTCTTCGAGCTTGGCGATGTCGGCCGTCATGGCTTGTTCGCGGGCGACGAGCTCGGCGCGCTCGGCTTCGAGGTCGTTCAGCAGCAACGTGTAATCACGCATCTGGCGGCGGTACTGCTTCGCGACGCCCTTGCCCTCCGGGTCGTCCGGAGGCACGACGTGGCCGTCGGCGTCGACCGAGACGAGTCGGTCCTCCGGGTCGTCGGGCTGGGCGGGCGTGCCGTCGCGGAGGTACTGCTCGACGACCGACTCGGGCAGCAACCGGCGGAGGGTCTCGTCGTCCATGCCGGCGAACAGCTCGCGGTCGTCGGCGGGCATCGACTCGTAGACGATCCAGGGGCCGCGGCTCGAGAGCAGCCGCTCGGTGGCGACCGGGTCGAGCTCGAGCTGGTCGAGCGGTTCGAGTTTGGCGGTGCGGCCGGCGACCGCGTCGACACGGAACTCGCCGATGTAGTGATTGGGCTTGGACTCCTCGGTTCCTTCAAGCGGGCCTTGCTCAAAGACGTAGACGATGGCGTCGGTCTCCAGGCCGAGCGACGGCGGCGGGCCAGACGGTTGCTCGGCGGCGGCTTCTTCGCCCTCGAGCGGCGCCTCTTCGCCTTCGGCCGGCGCGTTGAGCACGCTCGGGCGGACCGGGAACCGGACCTCGACGACGCTCGTCTGCGGGTCGGGGGGGCCGGTCGGGCTAGCGAATCGCCACACGCGGCCGCGGTCGCGGCTGAGCAGACGCAGCTTGTGCTCGAGCTCAACCGTGCCCGGGACGGCTTCGGTCTCTTGGGCGGCGAGCACGTCGCGTGCGGCGAGCTGGTTGACGACCTTCGGGACCGACGTGCCGCGCAGCAAGCCGTCGTTTAAGTCCACCTGCTGTTCGTAATTCTCTTCCGCCTTGGCGAGCTTCTCTTGGTACTCAAGCCGAGTGTTGAGCGACCGCGCCGCGAGAATCGCGTAGCCGACGCTCGCGAAGTAGAACGCCACCAGCACGAGCACGTGGGCCCAGTGCCATTTTTTCGAGGCAAGAAACGCCCCCACCAAGACGACCAGCGTCAGGACGCCGATCAGGATCTGGATCGTGATTTCCAAGGTGGGAAGTTCCGGTGGGTCGGGCGGGCCACAAGGAATGGTCGCCCAAGTCGAACCGCATGCCGGCCTAGAGGCCGTTTGCGGGCTTTGGGAAAGACAGTGAACCAATGCCGATCGTAAACAGGGCGGGCCGGTCGGTCAACGAAACTCGGCCACCCCGTGAGTGAACGTAAGTCACCACATGGCAAGAACTTGGCCCTAATCAAGGCGCCGACGTTATTCGCGCAAGCCGGAGGGCGTGGTTGGGGTCAACCGGGTTGCGCCGGATCGGGGGCCGGGCCCAGTGCTTCGACGAGCTGCCGCAGGTCGTCCGCCCCGTGTCGGGCCGAGACCGAAACCCGCAGCAGCGACTCCCCGGCCGGCACCGAGGGGGGCCGGATCGCCGGCACATAGAAGCCCCGCCGGGCGAGCTCCGCGGCGAGGGCGACCGCCCGCTCGGGCGCGCCGACGACGATCGGCACGATCTGGCTGGTCGACTGACCGGTGTTCCAGCCGGCGTCGCCGAGCAGCCCGCGGAGCCGCTCGGCATTGCGGCGGACCCGTTCGCGGCGTTCGGGCTCGGTGCGGACAATCTCGAGGGACGCGATCGCCGCCGCCGCAACGGCGGGAGGCGCGGCGGTCGAAAAAACGTACGACCGGGCCCGGTTGTGGAGCCAATCAATGAGGGCGGCGCTGCCCGTAACAAAACCGCCCGCCGACCCGAGCGCCTTGCTGAGCGTCCCGATCCTGACCGCGACCTGGGACTCCAGCGCCGGCGCCCTCTGAGCGGCGGCCTCGACCGAGCCGCGGCCCGAGGGGCCCCAGACGCCCGTGGCGTGGGCCTCGTCGACGACCAGCATCGCGTCGTGCGCGGCGGCGAGTTCGCCCAGCCCGGCCAGCGGGGCGAAGTCGCCGTCCATGCTAAAAAGCCCGTCGGTGACGATCAGCCGCCGGCGGAACCGCCCGGCGTCGGCCTCCAGCATCGCCCGCAGGGCGGCGGCGGCGTTGTGCGGATAGACCCGCCGCTCGGCCCTCGTCAGCCGGCAGCCATCGATCAGGCTGGCGTGGTTCTTGGCGTCGGCGTAGACGGCGTCCCCCTCGTCCACCAGGGCGGGGATCACCCCCGCGCCGGCCGCGAACCCGCTGGGGAAGAGGATCGCCCCCTCGGCGCCCTCGAACTCGGCCAGCCGCCGTTCGAGCTCGGCGTGCAACGCGCTGCGGCCCGAGACGACAGGGCTCGCCCCCGCCCCCCAGCCCGATCGGCCCGCCGCGGCCGCCGCCTCCGCCAGCCGCGGGTCGCCCGCTAGGCCGAGGTAGTCGTTCGAGCCGAAGTCGATCGCCCCGGCCGGGAGCCCCGAGCCGACACGCCGCTCGCGGCGCAGCCCGGCCCGCTGGAGACCCTCGAGGGCGCCGTCGAGCCAGTTGAGTGAGGATGAAGTCGACATCGGGGCGAATTTCGACAGGATCAAACAGGATCGACGGGATTGGCCGTCATCCGGTCGATCCTGTTGATCCTGTCAGAAAATTGCTGGCATGCCTTGGCGCTCGTGGCGTCTTGGCGGTTTCTGCGGCCCCAGTTTGACACAAGGCCCCGGAAGTCCAACGATTCAGCAGCCGTAAAGCGTGACGGCGCCATAGTTTACTAGCTGTAGGCCCTTATTGGGCGGCGGGCTGGGGGAACTTCTCCCCGGGTGGGGGCGTCCCACCCCCCGACGCCGCCCGCTATCCCGCCGTGCGGAGCGTCGTTTGACGGACCACCTCCCCCAAGACGACGCCCCCAAGGACCGGGACGACGGACCCCATCGCGGCGGCCCTCCCGACTCCTCCCCCGAGGACGACAGCTTGTCGAGCGTATCGATCCCGCTGACGCACGCCCTCGGCGCGGCCTTTGCCGGCGCCGTGGACCACCGCGCTTCGACGCCCGACGCCACGACTTCCGACGCTGCGGCCTCCGAACGAAAGCCGCTCGACGCCGATCAGACGATCGACGACCGGCTGATCGACTGCACACTCGCCGGCCAGTCGTCCGCCTACGGCGAGCTGGTCGGCCGCTACCAAGACCGCCTCCGGGCGTCGCTCACCCGCCTCACCGGTTCGGCCGAGGAGGCCGAGGACGTCGCCCAAGAGGCCTTTGTCCAGGCTTACCTCAAGCTGTCGAGCTTCCAACGCTCCAGCCGCTTCTACACCTGGATCTACCGCATCGCGTTCAACCAAGCGATCAGCAAGGGCCGCAAACGCCGCCCGCGCGTGTCGCTCAACGCCGTCCAAGAAGCGGGGGGCGTCGAGCCGCTCGCCGAGGCGACCGGCCCGACCGAGTCCACCTTCCAAGGCGAGCGCGCCGAGCTGCTGCACGCCGCGATCGCCGAGCTCGAAGAGGACCACCGCCAGGTGATCGTCCTCCGCGAGTTCGAGGAAATGGACTACCAGCAGATCGCCGAGCTGATTGGCGCCCCGATCGGCACGGTCCGCAGCCGCCTGTTCCGCGCCCGCTCGCAACTCCGCGAACGCCTTGCGGAAACGCTCGGTGAGGTTTGAACGCTGTGAAGAAGGAAGAAGCCCACGAATTACACGAATAAACGCGGATAAGACTTACATAGACTCGGATAAGGCGAGAGGAAAAGAATTCCCCTCCTTTTTAGGGAGGGGCTAGGGGAGGGTGAGACCGTTCATCACAGGGGCGTTTTCCTGTCCTGATCGCCGAGACCCTCCCCTAACCCCTCCCTGAAAGGGAGGGGGAATAAGTAAAGCGGGAAAGCCTTCACGGGCTTTCGACTTGGGAACCAATTCCCCGCTTACAACGACCAACCGTTTAGAGAACCGAGAGAGCCGCCGCGAACCCTCGCGGCATGGAACTGCTTCTTCTCAACGATTCGGAATCGAACCGATGAACCAAAACCCCAACAACACGACGCTCCCCGACGAGCTAGGCGAACGGATCAGCGCCTACCTCGATGGCGAACTGTCTCCGCAAGAGGCGGCCGACATCGAGCAGCGGCTGGCCAACGACCCGGCGGCGCGGCGCTTCGCCGACGAGCTCGCCGGCTTGAGCCAACTCTGTCACACGGCGCCGGCGCCGGTCTTTACGCGGGACCTCGCTTCGAGTGTTGTCGCCGAGGCGCTGCGTCGTCGGGCAGGGGGTCGTCAGGCAGGGGGTCGTCAAGCGACTGGTGAGGGCGAACCCGTCGAGCTGGCGGATCGCCTCGAGCCGGAGGGCTACTTCGGTCTGCCGGTCGGCAAGGGCGCTCGCCAGTGGGGCTGGGCCGTCGTCGCGGCCGCCGCGGTGGTGATGATCAGCTTCTACGGCCGCCCCGAGCCGGCCAAAGGCCCCGCCCAAGTGGCGCAGGTTGCGCAGCAACAGCGCGCCGTCATCAACTCACAACAGCTCGCGTCGTACCTCAACGCGATGCAGCAGTCGTCGCCCGGCATGCAGCTGGTCAACTACCGCCCGACCCCCGAGGCGTACCAACAACTCCGCCAACGGCTGGCGTTCCAGCCCACCAAGTCGGCGCAGCTCCCCGGCGCCTTGATGGCGGTCAGCGAGCCGGCCGAGTCGACCGACGCGCAGGACCAGCTCGTCTATCTCGAAGGGGAGCAGAGCGAGCTCGACCGCTTGCTCGGCGAACTGGGCGACGAGGAGGGCTCGCTCGTGAAGGTCGCCCCCGACCGGACATCGACCGCCACCCCGACCACCACGCCTGCGCCAACGCCAAGCGTCCGCGCGGTGCCGCTGCGGGTGACGCTCACCCCCGAGCAGATCGCCCAGCTGCTGCAGCAACAAAAGCAACAACACGCCGCCACCCCCGGCGCCGCCCCCCGCCGCTTCGTGGTGCTGCGGATCCAACTAAAAGTGGCGCCGCAGTAGAAGCAGCCGAGCTACAGCCCCGGAGGGGCGGCAGCAACTCGATTGCGGAGTTGCTCTCGCCCCTCCGGGGCTGTTGATTGAAAGGCGAACCGGTTCCAGGGGCTCACGCCCCTGGCTACGCGCTGCCGCCCCTCTGGGGCTCGACCGCCAGTCTTGCTTGCTACAATCGCCGCATGGCGACGATCCTTCCTTTCCGCGGCGTGCTTCCCCGTCTTCACGAGACCGTCTTCGTCGCCGACGGCGCGCGGATCATCGGCGACGTCGAGATCGGCGCCCACTCCAGCGTCTGGTTCAACGCGGTCGTGCGTGGCGACGTCTGCCCGATCCGGATCGGCGAGCTGACCAACGTGCAGGACAACTGCACGCTCCACGTCACGCACGACACCGGCCCGCTCACCATTGGCAGCCGCGTGACGGTCGGCCACAACGCGGTCCTCCACGCCTGCACGATCAAGGATCGGGTGCTGATCGGGATGGGCGCCGTGCTGCTCGACAAGTGCGTGATCGAACCGCACACGCTGGTAGCGGCGGGGTCACTGGTCCGCACCGGCTTCACCGCCCCCTCGGGCATGCTGGTGGCGGGCGTCCCGGCCCAGGTAAAACGCCCGCTGACCGAAGCCGAGATCCGCAACCTCGACGAGTCGCCCGACAACTACGCCCGGTACGTGGCCGCCTATCGCGAAGGGGGCTACAGCGGCGAGCCGGCCATTACTGACTGATCGGCATCCGCCGCGTCTCGCAACAGGTCGAGAAAAGCGGCCGCCGTCGGCGGCCTCTTGCAAGCGTCTTCCGACAAGCAACATTCCGAGACTCAGCGCAAGGACGACTGCTCGGAATCGACGATCCTTTCAAGGATTCTTCCAAGGCTGTAGACATCGGCCGCTGGCGTAGGCCGCCCGCGGCGTTCAAGCAGCTCAGGCGCCAGGTAGCCAAGCGTGCCTCCAAGAGCCGCCGGTGCTCTTTCACCGGCGATGATCTGGGCAAAGCCAAAGTCGGTCACAACGACCCTCTGGTCACGACCGAGCAAGATGTTCGCCGGTTTCAGGTCGCAGTGAACCACACCGGCCTGGTGGGCGTGGACGATCGCTTCGGCCACCCGCTCAAGGATAGCAACGGCCGCGGTAAGAGGCAGACGCTGCGTGTCGATCAGTGTTTGCAGATCGCCACCGTCGATTAAGTCCATCACGATGAAGTAACCGCCTGTCGGAAACCGGCCAAGCCCGCGCACCCGAATGACCCCAGGATGATCCATCCGCTCGACAACGGCCGCTTCGTGCAGGAATTGCTTCACGGCCCGATTATCAGTCTGGCGGACTTTTCGAAGCGCCTTGACCGCGACGACCTCGCCGGTGCTTTGCTGAGTTGCGAGATAGACCTTGCCCATGCCGCCCGCGCCGATCAGCCGCTCAAGCCGAAAGTCGGAGTAGGGGATTGGGTACTCAAGAGGCGTCTCATCCACCGACACCTCGCAGCACTCACCAGACCCGAGCAGCTGGCGCTCGGTTTGCGTTCGAACGCGAGCCAATGCCCTCCGCACAGTACGAGGTGATTTCGCGAGTCGCTTGGCGATCATGTCGACAGAGTCGCCGCGTAGGTACGCGGAGAGCACGAAGCGCTCATCGGCCGAGAGCCGCTCCGCGAC
Organism: Botrimarina colliarenosi; assembly: GCF_007859955.1. Taxonomy (GTDB): domain Bacteria; phylum Planctomycetota; class Planctomycetia; order Pirellulales; family Lacipirellulaceae; genus Botrimarina; species Botrimarina colliarenosi. The sequence continues at coordinate 2,056,495 of NZ_SJPR01000001.1, read as the reverse complement.
GAGCCGCACTTGCTCGATGAGCGCAGCGGCCTCCTCGGGTGCTGGCTCGGCGGACGCTTGGAAGGCCGCCTTGGCGTCTCCTTCATCGCGACGGAAGTCTCGGCGGGCCGCCGTATGACGCTCGGCCTGCTTCCGCAACTTGTTGAGCGTAATCTGGGCAAGCAGCCGCCAAAGGTCCCCCGACTGCTCCAAGGCGAAGTCGCCCTCTGCCGCGTGGACGAAGAAGCTTCGGTAGGCAGAGTGGACAACGTCTTCGGGGTCGATGCGGCGCTTCAAGCCCTGGCTCAAACGGGACCGGGCCAAGCCGATAAGTCGGGCGACGTACCGATCGAATATCTCGGGCGCTGCCTGGCTGTCTCCCGCCTGGAAGCGATCCAACAAGCGCATCGAGTCGGGCGCAACCGGCTCGCTTCGCGACGCGTGTACTCCGTTTTTCTTGGAATCGCTGTCCACCGCTGCCTCGGAATCGAATGCCCTTTACAGAGAGCCTCGTGCGGGCCGCACAGTTCACACCCCGCCTCGAATAAAGGAGAAAATCGAATGGCCTATGTCGTCACGGCGCCCTGCGATGGGTGCAAGTATACCGATTGCATCACCGTCTGCCCGTGCGACTGCTTCCGCGAGGGCGACCGGATGCTGTACATCGACCCCGACGAGTGCATCGACTGCGACGCCTGCCGCAGTGAGTGCCCCGTCGAGGCGATATTTCCCGAGAACGAAGTTCCCGCTGAGTGGAACCACTACATCCAGCTGAACGCCGACAAGGCGGCCGGGCGCCCGCCGATAACGGAGAAAAAGCCTCCGCTGGCGGAAGGCTAGCGAGTATTCAAACTGCCGGCGAACCTTCTTTCGCATGCGGCGACATAGCTCACTTCGAGCGTTCATCGTCATTTCCAAAAACTCCTTCCCGTAGACCTTTGCCACGACGGAAGATCGCCTTACGTCGGTCGTGCCGTCCGCGATCCGTAAACCGTTGAGGTCGCGGAGGCGGTCACCCAGGTCCACGCGGTTTGAATAACCCTCGCCCCCAAACGCCCGGGTTGACCGCCAATCCCTTCGTCCCCGTCGTTCCTTCGTGGTTACCCCTCTGAACCCGACAGCGCCGCCCCCGCCGCAACCCCACTTCTGGCCAGGTGCGCGTACCCGAATGGTTGGAAGGACCTCGCCACCTGTCCCGGGTCGGGCGCCAACAAAAACGGATTTCGCGCGGCGGTTTTGGCCACGCCTCGCGATCACGCGACACCGCCGCCGCGGGTCGGTATCCTAGGTAGATAGGAGACGGTTGCTGACGCCGTTTGCCCGCTCCCGCTCGTTTGCCCGATTCGTTCGTTTACCCGATTCGCTCGTTTAGTCGTTGTCCATGGTCACCACCTCGCTGCTGTCGCTCGTGCTGCTGGCTCTGGCCGGGGTGCTGCTCGACTCGCACCGCCGCGAGTGGGCCGACGCCCGGGAAGAGACCGACCCCGCCGAGCGGCGTTTCGCCCGCTCGCGGACGCTGCGGCGCTGGACCGCTACGGCCTCGATCGCCGTGGTGGGGGGGCTCATCGCCCTCTGGCCGGTGACGCCGCGCGAGCCGTGGTGGGTGGTCGTTTACATGGCCGCGCTGGTGCTGCTGGCCGGGCTGATCTTTGTGCTGGGCGTTTGGGACGCCTGGGCGTCGAGCGTCCGCTTCCGGGCCGAGAGCCGCCGCCGCGTCGCCGAGCACACCCAGACCCTGGTGCGGCTGCTCGAAGACCACCGGGGCGAGCGCGACAAGCCGTCGCAAGAAACGGAGTCGGCCCGCGCCTGATGGACCCGCTCCGCTTCGCGATCGCCGCGGTCCCGCTCGGGTCCTACCTCCTGCTGCTGGGGCTGCTGAACCTGCGCACGCGGCCGGTCTTGGTCACCGGGGCGGCCGACTTGGCGACGCTCGGCATGGCCCTCACGGGGCTGATCTTTGTCGGCCCGATCGCCCTGTTCCGTCCCGACGCCGCGACGGTCGAGCTGGGCGACTTCGTCTGGCTCTTCCTGCTGGCGTTCTACTGGCTGTGGGTGACGCTCGCCGCGATGCTCTGTCGGCCGCGGCTGGTGGTCTACAACCTGTCGGCCGAGGAGCTGCGTCCGGTCCTCTCCGAAGCGGTGCGGAAGCTTGACGGGTCGGGCCGGTGGGCGGGCGAGAGCCTGGTGCTGCCCCAGATTGGCGTGAACTGCCACCTCGACACGTTCGCCTGGATGCGCAACACGAGCCTCATCGCCAGCGGCGGCCGACAGGACCTGGCGGGCTGGCGGCGGCTCGGGCGGTCGGTCGAGCGGGCCCTGCGGGGCGTGGCGATCCGGCCGAACCCGCGGGGTTGGCTCTTGCTGGGCGCGGGCGTCGCGTTGGTGGCGGCCGCGATGCTGCGGCTCACCGCCGACCCGCGGGCCGTCGCGGTGTCGTGGGGCCAGTTGTTCGCCTTCTGAACAAGGCTTGCGGGGGCGTGGGGGGCGTCGCCAACCCCCTAGTCGGCGCCCCTTGACAGCGGGCTGTCCCGAACCGGTCAACCCCCCGTATCGCCCCCGCTAAAAAACTTGACTTCACAATCCCCACAGCGATAATCCTTCGACCTCGTAACCGACGGGATCCCCTCACGGGGCGGGTCCCGTCGGACGATGAGGTCTACTCGCGACGTTGGGCGGGTAAATCTGTCTGGCGTCGTGGGGATCCCGCCCCCGCGAGTTTGCCGCAGGTTTCTCCCCTCCGCGAAGATTCGTACCGCAACGATTGAACCGTTTTCGTGGTCCTTTCGTAGCGTGCGAGACGGAGCGTAAAGGTGATCGACGCAAGGATGTGTCACTGCTTGGCGGAAAAAGGCCAACCGAGGCGTAATCGCAACGCCCGGCCATTGGCTTGAAACATAGGTGCTTGACACATAGGAAGGCGACCCCGCCGCCGGTCATCCCGGCGAAGCGGCGCCCTCCGCGACCGAAAGGAGCCATCCATGGCCGATCCCACCCTTGGCAACGTTTTCGAAGCGATCCTGAAGTACGGCCACGACGAGGACTTTGTCCCGCGCGCCCAGGACCAGGAGTTCCAGCCGACCGCCGCGCCGGCCGGCTCGCAAGAGAAGCTCGAGATCCTCGCCGAACGCGTCCGTCAGGGCTTCCCGCTCTGGCACGCGGCTGATCGCGTCGACTACAGCGGCCTGACCGGTGCGGTCCGTCCCCGCGACTGATACTCGGACTGCAGGTCCTCGGCCGGCAGAATCCTGCCGACCCAATCTGAACGATTCCGACGAGCCGCCCCCCCAAAGGGCGGCTCGTCGCTTTTTTTGCGATCGCAAGTTTCTTTCGTTAGTGTGACCTTTCCTGCCGTCCACGCGCGTCGATGGGGCCCCCCTGGCGCGATGGCGCCGGCCAGCGCGGGCGGCGATCTTGCGGCTTCTGCCGATTCGCCCGGCGCCAGGTTGGGGAGCCACCCCGCCGCCGGCTAGGCTAGAGGGGGGCGCTCACTCCACCTCGGGACGCTCCGCTTGCCCCTCGTGCCACTCCCTTTCGCGCCGCTCTGCCACTTGCCGCTTCCTCACTTGAATTGCCGCCGTCACCTCCGCGCCTGGCCGGCGATCGCCCTCGGGTGGATCGCGGCGGTCGCCGCCGCCGAGCCCGAGGCTCCGCCGGCGCCCGACAGCGCCGAGGCGACCCCCGCCGCAGCCGTTGCAACGCCAGCCGAAACGCCCGTCGAAACGCCGAGCGTAGCGGAGGACGAAACGGCCGAACAAGCGGCGACGCTCCCCGAGCGGATCGAGCCGGTCGTCGCGGCGTTGCTGCCGCGTGTTGGCGACTATCATCGTGCCGCCCTGCATGTCGATCCGGTCGAGGCCGCCGTCGCCCGGGGCGATTGGAAGCCACCCAATACCGGGGACGAAGTCCTCGACGCGAGCGGCGAGGAAGTTGCGTGGCGCCCTGCCGACAGCCCCCGGTCGAGCGACCTGGCGGGTGGCTACGCTTACGCCACGTTCGCGGCCCCGAGCGCCGGCGTCATGCTGCTCAAGGCGCCCGGCTGCGCGGCCGTTTGCCTCAACGGCGAATGGCTGCCGGGCGATCCCTACTCGATCGGTTGGTTCCGCTTGCCGGTGGAAGTCGCCAAGGGCGAGAACTGGTTGCTCGCTCACCTTGCGTCGCCGGCCGCGACGCCGCGGTTGGTCCGACCCGCCGAGCCGGTCCGACTGATCACCGAGGCGGCGCGGTTGCCCGACCTGGTGGCGGGCCGGCCGGAGTCGGTCGCGTTGTCGCTCCCGCTGCTCAACGCCACGGCGACGCCGCTTGCGCGATGCCAACTGCGGGTCGGTTGGGGCGATGACGAACCAACAATGACGCCGCTACGGCGGATCGAGTCGCTGCTGCTGACGCCCCTCACCATCAAACTGCCCGCCCCGCAGCGGGAGCTCGCGGTCGGCGAGAGCGTCGCCGTCCGCGTCGCCGTGCTCAGCAACGAGCCTGGCGCCGCGCCGCTCGCCGAGGCGACGCTGACGCTGCGGGTCGTTGGGCCGCAAGACCCGCGGAGCGACACCTTCGTCAGCGACCTCGACGGGTCGGTGCAGGCGTACGGCGTGCTGCCGGCCAGCGGCGCGGCGGAGAACGCCGGGGTGGTCGTGTCGTTGCACGACGCGGGCGAGACGCACGCCCAGCGGCTCGCAAAACACACACCGCTCGCCAGCGCCCATGTCGTCGCCCCCGGCGGACGCGGGGCGTGGGCGTTCGACTGGGAGGATTGGAGCCGGACCGACGCGCTCGAGGCGCTCGACGACTTCACCCGACGCCAGGCGGAACGGGGCGACCCGATCGCCACGCGGCGCGTCACCGTCATGGGGACGGGGATGGGAGGCCACGGCGCCTTGCGGCTGGCGACGCTTCGGCCCGACCGTTTCGCCGCCGTCGGCGTCACCGACGGCTGGCTCAGTTTCTACACCCAGGGGGGCGCGCGGGTCGTTCCCACCGACGCTTCGCCGATGGCCAGGCTGCTCGGCAGGGCGCCGGCGGCCGGGGACCCGCTGCAAGTCCTCGAGAACTTGCAGGGCGTCGGCGTGTCGCTGCTGTCGACCGGCAACGCCGACGTTTCGCCCAGCGAGGTCCGCTTCCTCCGCGAACGCCTCGGCGCTTTCCACAACGACTTCGCCTACCGCGAAGCAGAGGCGGCCGAGACGCCACGACTGTTACACGAGCAGGCCGATTGGCTCACGCACCGCGAGCTCCGCGACAACGACGCTTCGGACGAGATCGACTTCGCAACGCCCGACCCCGCCGCCGCCTCGACGCTCGGCTGGGTGACGGTCGTCGCGGCGGAGCGTCAGGGCGCCGTCGCTCGGGTCCGGCTGTCGCGCGACCGCGAGCAGGGCGAGATCGTCGGCGTCACGGACAACGTCCGGCGGCTGCGGCTGTCGCTCGCCTCGTTCGGCGACAGCGCGAACGTGTCGGTCCGCCTCGACGGCGGCCGCCCGGTGAAGTTCCGACCCGGCCGCGACGGCCAGACGCTTTCGTTGGCGCGGGCCGACGACGGGGTCTGGCGACGCACGCCCAACAGCGCGCCGCTGGCGGCGCTGTTCAAAGAGCCCGAACGTAGCGGCGGGTTGAAGTCGGCGTTCTGCTGCCGGCCACAGCTGGTCTACGGCACGCGCGGCTCGAAAGCCGAACGGAGTTGGATGGCCGCCAAGGCGCGGTACGACGCCCACCTGTTCCTGTACCGCGGCGCCGGGCGCTTGGAAGTCATCGCGGACGCCGACCTGCGTGATTCGCTGCGGACTCTGTCCGATATGGATCGCTCGGTCGTCCTGTACGGCTCCGCGCCGGCGAACTCGGCGTGGCTGCTCCTGCAGCAAGAGGCGTCCTTCCGCCGTAAGCGGACCGTGCGGGTCGAACGGGGCCGGGCGTGGATCGGCGCGCGGCCCGAGTCGGATGACGACCTTGCGGTGTTGGCGGTCCGCCCCCGTCCCGGCAGTGCCGAGGCCTCCATCGCGGTGGTCGGCGGCACGGGCGTGGTCGGCATGCGGATGACGACCCGCTTGCGGTATTTTTGGTCGGGCGTCGAGTATCCCGACGTGCTGATCTATGGGCCGCGGGCGATCGACTCGCCGGGCGACCCGTCCGAGGCGCCCGACGTCCGCGCCGCCGGTTACTTCGACGCCGACTGGGGCCTCGAAGACGGCGGCGTCGTGTGGCGTGACTTGGCGATTTAGCAGTCGATAGCGATCAACGTGGCGTTGCCCGAGGCTAGCGCCTTCGGCTCAAGGCTGACTAGAAACTGAGCCGTAGGCGCTAGCCTCGGGCAACGCACCAAACGATCTACCAACCTCAATCGCCCTATGCCGAAGGCGTCTTCTCGCGGCCGATCGCGTAGTTGATCCGGTCGCCCGGGACGCGGCAGAGGGTGAACGCGAAGGTCTTGTAGCCCCCCGCTTTGCAGCGCATGCGGACATCGAGATCGACGACCGGCTCCCGCACCAGCGCCAAGCGTCCGGCCCGCGAGATCGGGCCGATATCATCGGGATGGACAAAGCCGTAGAAGGGATTCCCGATCACGTCCTCGGGTTCCCAGCCGAGCAGTTTCGTCCAGGTCGGGTTCACCTGGGCGGCGTTTCCCTTCTCGTCCGAGATGACAAACAGGCTCGGCGAGAGGGCGAAGAACCGGGCGCGGGCCTCCTCTTCGCGGCGCCGTTCCGCCTCGGCATCGAGCGCCCTGCCGACGGCGTAGGTGGTGTTCTCTCCGGGGACCCGGGTCAGCGTCCACGTGGTCGGGATCTGCCGGCCCTTCGGGGTGACGACCCGCAGGGAGGTTTGCTGCGACTCGCCGCGCTGCGCCGCCGCGATGACGAGACGCGTCCTTTCCACATCGTCAGGGTGAGTGAGCACCAAACCGTCGGCGCCGATCATGACATCCTCCGTCGTGTCGAACGCTTCGATCGCCGCCTTGTTGATCTGTGTGATCCGGAAATTTTCGTCGAAGGTTAAGCAGAAATCACGCGACATCGAGAAGAACCGCGACCGCTCGTCCGCGAGACGCCGACGTTCGCTCTCTTCGTCGAGGGGACGTCCCACGGCGTAGATCGTCGGCTCGCAGGGGACCCGGGTCATGGTCCAACTGACCGCGCGGTAGACGCCGTTGGCGTCTTCGGTGCGAATCACCGTGTCCTTCTGCGACACGCCGAGCCGCAGCTGATCGAGCATCGCCGCCGCCCGTTCGCGGTCGTCCGGGTGTATTCTCTCGGCGTAGTGCTTGCCGGGACTGCCGAGCGGGTCGAAGCCGAAGAAACGCGAGTAAGCAGGATTGACCTGCGTGATGTGCCCCCGCTCGTCGACGGCGAGGAATAGGTCGTGAGACAGCGAAAAGAACTTGGCTTGCCGTTCTTGCTCGTGCCGCTGTTTCAGTTGGTGCGTCAGCCAGTCGCGCACGGCGTCACGCAACTCAATTGCCGAGGCGTGGCGGTCTTCTTTACGTTTAGAGAGGCCCTTGAGACAGATCGCCTCGAGGTCGTCGGGCGTGTCGGGGAAGAGCGCGCTGGGGCGGACCGGGGGCTTGGTCTCGACGCGATGCATCACCTCGTTGGCCGTCTCGCCCGAGAAGGGCGCCCGCGCGGCAAGGACTTCGTACAGGACGGCGGCGAGTCCGTAGACGTCCGTCTGCTCGTCGATCGCCGCGAGGTCGCCGCGGGCCTGTTCCGGGGCCATGTAGCCGGGGGTGCCGAGACGCTCGCCGTCGATGGTCGGGCTGTTGCTGTCCTTGTCCCGATTGAGGGTGACGCCGCCGGTGCGGCCGGCGATCGACTTGGCGAGTCCCCAGTCGATGACGGTGACCTCTCCGTACTCGCCGAGGACGATGTTCTCTCCCTTGAGGTCGCGGTGGACGATCCCCTTCGAGTGGGCGTAGGCGATGGTGTCGCAGACCGCCAGGAACTGCTCGAGCAGCGGGAAGAGGTGCTTGAACGACTCGTTCGGGTTCTCGTCGGCCCGCACCTTGTGGGCCTGCCGGATCGCTTCGGTAAGGGTCCGCCCCGAGTAGAACCGCATCGTGTAGTAGCAGCGGCCCCCCTCCTCGCGGTACTCGTAGACCGGGGCGGTTCCCGGGTGGTTGAGTTGCGCCGCGACGCGGGCCTCGCGGAAGAACCGCTCGCGGTGCCGCCGCGAACCCCGCAGCTCGGGCAGGAGCTCTTTGAGCGCCACCTCGCGGCCCAACAGGGTGTCTTGAGCGCGCCACACCTGGCCGATGCCCCCCTGCGAGTGGAGGTGGGTCAGCTTCATCCGCTCGGCGGAGAGCGGCGCGAGGGTCATCGTGTCGGTGATGCCGAGCCCGGCGGGATCGCGTCCCGAAAGCGTCTCGGCCGAACCGCGGGTCCGGGGCCGATCGAGCCGGGCCGCCAGCAGGGAGAGAACCGACTTGCAAGCCGCCTGGCTGAGCCAGCCCTGCTCGACCATGAGGTCGGAGAGGGGCATCCCGCCGTGGGTCGCCCACAGCACACACGCGTCGGCGAGTTGCTGGGGCGTGACCAGACCCGCCTGCAGAGCGAGCGCGCCGAACATCAAGTTGGAGTCACTCGACTTTGCGGTGGCGCCGAGCGGGTCGCCGTCGACGGTCAGCCCCGCCGCGCCCCGGAGCTTCTGCAGGAAGGGGTCGGGCTGCGCGTAGAAGGCGTCGAGCCGCGTAGCGCATTCATCGCAGACCTCGAGGTGGGACTCGAGGCGTTCGGCCATCGAGACCGGCAATTCACCGTCTATCCACGAAGCGAGCGTCGCGTCATCGGGATGGATCGCGTCGGGCAGCGGGCCCTGGTTCTCGGGACTCATACGTCGATCAGCCCCTCGCCCAAGTCTTTGAGCGCGCGGAGCACCCGATGCTGCGCGACGCGGGCGGCGCCGATCGTCATGCCTAGGTCGTTGGCGACCAGCGCGGGGTCTTCTTGGCCAATCGCTAGGCGTCGGAACGCCGCTAGGCTCGTCGGCGAGAACCGGCCGTTGAGCATGCCGATAAGCCGGTTGAGAACAAATCGGTCGTGGTCAGCGTCCCAGACATGGGTCAACCGGCTCGCGTCGTCCTCGAGCTGCTCGGCGATTTCGCCGAAGTCGGCGCCGGCATAGTCGGCGGCCCGCCGTTGGCGGGTTTGCCAGAGCCGCCGCATGCGGTTGGCCGTAATTCGCCGCAACCAGTTTCGGAAGGCGCCGGGCCGTCCGTTGTGGTCGAACCGGCCGATTTCTTGGACCACCGTTTGCATGACTTCCTGGCGGATGTCATCCGCGTCGGCCTCGGAAAGGGCCTGCTGGCGGAGCCACGCCGAGATCAGCGCCTCGTAGACCGAGACGAACTCCGTCCATGATTCGCCAGTCTGAGTCTGGCGAACACGGTCCAACAGCGTCATGCGGGTGGCTTCACCCATTGGGACCAATAGGGCGCGGGAATCCGAGCAGAAAAGTCTTCGGGAGTGTTCGATCCAACGTGTTTGCGGATAACAACTTACGTTAAATCGCGTCGTTTGTCCCGGTGATTCTTAGGGGTATCCGTAATTCGAACCGCCTCAGAAGTGCTTCTTAGTGTCGGAAGCAAGTGTTTTAACAGCCGCTAGTGATCGAGGAATGGGTCGTGACGGCTTCGGGGCGTTGGCAACGACGCCCATTCGGTAAGAGGACAGGCAACCAAATGTCGGAAAACGAATTCTATCCGTCGGGGAGCGCCGAAATCGATCGGCCGCGGCCGACCATTTACGTCGTTGAACACCACGCGTCTTCGCGGGGCTCGCTCGCCGATCTTATTGTACAGCGTGGCTTTCGCTGTCAGGCCTTCGCGACGGCCGACGAGTTCCTCGCCGCCGGGGCCGCGTCGCGTCCCGGGTGCCTGGTGGTCGACTACGAACTGCCGGGGATCAGCGGCCACGAGCTGCAAGAGCGGCTCGCGAATCAGGTCGACGCCACGCCGATGGTGGTGACGATCGGCCAGTCCGAAGTCCCGACGGCGGTTCGCTTTATGGAGCGTTGCTCGGTGACGCTGCTCGAGAAGCCCTTCCAGCAGGACGAGCTTTTCAGGGCGATCGACAAGGCGGTCGAGTTAGACCTCGTCCAGGCGAAGGTGCGTCGGCGGTTCCAACAGATCGGCGCCGCCGTCGAACAGCTCTCGTCGCGCGAGCGGACGGTCCTGCAGGCCATCGTCGGCGGTCAGCTCAACAAGGCGATCGCCCGGTCCCTGGACGTTTCGGTGCGGACGATCGAAGGTGACCGCGCGAAGATCGTCGAGAAGTTCTCCGCCGAGACGACCGGCGAGGTGGTCGGCAAGTACGCGCAGTACGAGCTCCTTGCCGAGCTTGGATTCGCCCGCAGTCGGTCGCCGATGATCTGCGGCTGATCTGCCGAATAAGGCCGGCACGCCAATGATCGTCGGCCGCAGGCGCGAAAGCAGGATTTTCTGAGGGAGCGATCCGGCCTGGGGCCGGGGAGTGACGTAGGTTTCAGATGGCCCGCGGACCTCGCTGGGCCGTGCGGACGTCTCGGGCGTCCGCGCCCTCGTCTCCTCCGTCCAAGGCTTTGCCGATGCGGCTGTTCGCGTGTCGTTGGTTGATCGGTCCGCTGTCCCTCGCTCTGGTGCTGACGATGTCGGCCGATGGCGTCGCTCGCGGGCCCCGGGGAGGGGCCGGACGCGGCGCAGCGGGGGCGGCCCGGTCGTTGACGCCGTCGGCGCGGCCGACGGGGGGATTCTCCGGCGGCGCGTCGGCGCCGCGGTCGCTCCCAGCAACCACGCAGCAGGCGCTCGGCGGCCGGGCCAAACCGGTCAATCCGGCTCAGGCGCAGCAGTGGCTGGGCAGCGGCGGGCAAGCGGCGGCGAGAGGCGCCGCGTCCGCACGCTATGGCCAGAGCGCGCAGGCCGCGGCGACCCACCTGCCGTCGAGTCCGCAGGCGTTCAGCCCCGCCTGGTACGCCCAGCACCCCAACGCTTGGCAGGCGACGCACCCGCACGCCGACGCGGCGGTCGTCGCCACGGCGGCGGGAGTGACGGCTTGGCTCGCTGGCCAGCCGGCCGGCGCGTCGTACCCCGTCGAGTCATCGTCCGACACGACGGTCGTTTACACGAACGTCGAAGAGCAGGCCGACGACCCCGTCGGGTCGGTCGCACCGACATCCGTCGATGACGAGTGGCTGTCGCTCGGCGTCTTCGAGCTGAAGCCGCAGCCGGGCGCCGCGGCGACGCAGTTCGTGCAGCTTTCGATCGACCGCGACGCGCGACTCCGCGGCGTCTTTGACGACCAGATCACCGGCGTGACGCAGAACGTGAGGGGCGTGGTGGACCAAGCGAGCGGCGACGCCAGCTGGTCGCTCGAAGGGTCGCCGGGCGTCGTCTTCGCGACGACACTCGACGCGCTCACGCAGGGATGGGGGTCCGTGTCGGTGATGCTCCCTAGCGGCCGGCAGAATTGGCGGCTCGATCGGCAGGCGGCGCCGTAGGAGTCGCTCGACGTTCCATACGGCTTCACACGGCCCTACGGCTTCACGGTCGCTTTCGCGTCGGCGGACCAAGATTTCAGGGGCTTGGCCCATCCGTCACGTGCGGACTGGGGCGCCGCTTGGAAGCCAATTAGATCGGTCACGCCACGGAACAGGGCGATCTCCACCTCGGCCTCGATCACCTGTCCCGGCTTCAAGCCGGCGACTTCGACGACGTATCCGCCGGGGTGAGTCGTCCACTGACCCGGGATGGGGGTAGTGGTTGCCGGCTTGCCATCGACCCGCAGACGGACAAGGTCCCAAGTCGGCTGCACGCCGATATCGTTGGTCATGCCAGGCGTTTTCCTGCCGACAACGATTTCAATATGGTGGTGATCGGGGCGCGACTGCCGCACCGACACCTTCACGGTCAGTTCAAAGAACGCCTCAGCGAGTTCGACCAGCGCCGCCTCCGAGACCTTTGCGTGGAAGCCGGGGTCGGTGATCAGGCCCCGTCCCCATGCGAGGTGGATCCCCTGTCCGAGAGCGTTTTGAGACCGCGCCCAATCCGCCACCTTCCGGACAACCGCGTCGGCGTCTTCCTCGTCCAAGTCCCCCTTCGCGGACCGCTCTTGTAACTCGCGCCAGACCCACGGCGTGTCGACATTCTTAGCGAGCTCTTGATCGATGAGCACTTTGGTGGTCATCGGGGCGTAGATCCGTCCCCTCGGAAAGCAGACGGCGTTGGTCACTCCCCCAACTATCGGCAGCAGCACCGCCGCGGCGAGGCACGCCAACAAACGCCGGTCCCGCTTCGGCGGCGCGTCGAAGCGTAACTGATCGAGCCGTGTGATCGGCTGTCGGCATGCGGTGCACGCCACGGCGTCGGCCGGCGTCGCGTCGCGGAGCGGTTCGGTGCAGGCCGCACAGCGCGGCCCCTCCCAGCGACTCCGCTTGCGGACGGCGCTCCACAACGCCCCGGCGAGCAAGACTAGGAGGGCGCCCGCCGTCGAGACCGCCATTACAATCGACTGAAACGTTCTCGGGTCGTGCCGCAAGAGGCGCAGCATCATCCCGCCGCCACAGCCGACGACGAGGGTTGCGATCAAGAACCCTTTCAGGCTGAAACCGAATCGCATCGCGTCGCCGTCTGCAAAAGTTGCTTGTCTTGCGCCGTTAGGCTTGCGGGGATTGGCTCGCCATCGCTTTCTTGATGAGGCCGACGATGAGCGTCAAGATCGCGCCGCCGCCGGCTCCCGCACCGGCCGCTCCGGCGAGGTTCGGGTCGCCGCCACCGAGCCCGAGCAACTCGGCGATAGCGGGGATGTAGGCGGCGAGCGCGCCGCCACCGGCGCCGCCGACGGCGCCGAGCACCGTGGCGAGGATCTTGTCGATCGGCAGGTTCTTCAGCAAGGCGCCGACGACATTGCCGCCGGCCGCTCCGCTAACGAGTTGGATCAACAGCGAGATGATTGCTGAGCTCATCGCGGTCCGCCTCCTATTTAGGGGCTCAAGAAAAGCGACGCGCGGGGCCCTCGCTCGGGCCACCTGCCGCCGTGGTGAGAGCCTACCCGAATCGAGGGGGAGGGTGAAACTATTTCTCGCGCCGTTTTGGCAGCAGCGGTTCACGCCGTGCCGACGAGTACCGGCATTCAGACCGTGTCCGTCGACAACACCGTTCAGGCGTCGCGGCCGTGGCGACGAGAGGCGGCTAACCAGCCGATCGCCAAAAGAGCCGCGGCGGTCGGCTCCGGAACGGGGGTGACGCCCCCGGACCCGTTTGCGCCGTAGTGTTGCGACCAAACGGCGTAGTCGCCTTCGCCGATGGTGCGGTCGCCATCCCCGTCGGCCGCGAGGGAAGTGGTCGACCCGTGGTTATCTCGCCAGACGGTGTAGTCGGCGGCGTCGACGACGCCATCCGAGTTATAGTCGCCGGGGAGTGGGGTCGTGATCTGACCTGTGAAGAGGGCGCCTAGGCCGTCGGTGAACTTTGCCTGGAACGAAAACGCCCCCAAATCGCTAAATGCGTCTCCGATCGTCAGCGATTTGTACAACATCGAGATCTGACGTAAGTCAGAACCTTGGGGGTCGTTGTCTACGTCGATCATCTGAAACGTTGAAACGACGGGAAAGACTTCTCCCTGTGGATTTGCAGCAAAGATTCCCTGACCGACGGAATCACCGTCGCCCAGAAATGCGTGAAAGAGGGTCGTACCGGTGTTATTTATTCTTAAGCTGTCCGATTCAAATTGGGCGAAGGTAACGCCGAGTGGCAGCCCGGGTGCTTGGTTTCCTGTTCGCGCGATCACCGTCGTATCAGAAGTCGAAGTGCCTCTCACAATCGCGAACTGGTTTGAGTTATCCACGTCATCACCAAGTAAGCTTGTGACAAAAGCGACTTGGCCGCTGTCGTTGAGCTGAATGCCGTATCGAGTCTGTAGTGTGCCGTAGAGTACTCCGGCCGCTAATCCCTGAACCTGCGTTTGTCGACGTGCAATGAGACTTGAGCTGCCACTGTCGTCACTGCGGATGATCGCTGTGTCGTAGTTCGAAGGATTCGCATCGTCTCTCAAGGACGCAGCGAATACGATGTCGCCGGTATCGTTCAGCCGGACGCTTCCAGGCTCCACGCCCTTCATCGTAACGCCGGTTGGCAAGCCAGGCGCCTGATCGCCGCGTCGCACAATCTCTTGTAGACCCTGGTTTCCGCGATCGCTGATGAGAACCTCCGATGACGAATCGGGTGAGGAAGTAACCGCTAGGAAAGCAATGTTCCCACCATTGCTGAATTGCAACTCACGAAAAATCAAGTACTGCTCATCTTGAGTTCCCGGGATCAGGTCCAGGCTGCTAGCTAGCAGCTCAAACTCACCGTCATTTTTTGTTCGGAGGACGGAGCCGCGAAATGGTTGATCGACAGCTAGTGTTGAGTTGATCGCTATACGACCTTCGCTATTCAATCGCAGGGTATTGGCTGAACGAGGGATCGTTTCGAACGCGATTCCTTCAGGCAAACCGTCGACTTGATCTCGACTGCGAGCAACCAAGTGAAGGGCCTCCCCTCCGATATCACTGAAGATGGCGTCATCATTGAGTAAATTGACGCCGATGCCATACAATCTAGCGTGAAACGCGATCTGCCCCGAGCTGTTGACGTGAGGCGGCCCGGACATGGCGTACCTGACGCCTTCCGGAAAGCCGGGGGCTTGGTCGTCCTTTCGCATGATAAGCGAAATCCCGTCGTGATTGCGATCGGCGAACATCGCATTGTTGTTGTCTGTATTAATCCCTGGTCCCAACAGATGCGCGGTGAATACGGTACTCCCCTCGCTGTAAGTATGTGAATCGATAAAGTCCGAGTACTTCACGCCAGTTGGAAGTCCTGGCGCCTGGGTGCCGGACAATGCCACCGTGCGTAAGCTGACTTGCCCGACGGATTCGTTAGCTGCGAAGGTTAGTGACGCTACGGCGCAGAGAAGGATGCGGATCATCTGAACAACTCTTTAGGAGACGGTTTCGCTAATAGAGATTACCCAGCATAACCCAGAAGCGTCACTCGATGAGCCGCTTGCCACGCCGCTTTTCTGTGCGACATCGTGAGGGCTGGGTAAAAACACCTAACATTCCTTCCCGCTTACCACACGGCGTAAAGAATCGACAGAACGATGCCGGCAACCAAGATCACACAAGCACCGAGTACCCCCGTTTCAGCGTAGCGCTCCCAACGCAGCCGGTTGGCAAGAAAGAACCAAGAAAAGGCGCCGACGGCAACCGCCGTTTGGAACGCAAGCCAGAAGGTGAACCGGACCGAGTCGTCCGCCCAAACTAGGTTGCATTTCTCGAAGCCATTCCCACCACGAAAGCAGAGCACCGACCCAACTGCTAAACAGTACGCCGTGTGCAATGCGAGGAGGCCGGGGACGACGACGCCGAGCGTAATCACAGCCCCAACGTTGTCTTTGAGGCTTTCACCATCTCGGTGGGTCCATGACGTCAAGCGCGCTCACTCCTCATCCTGCCGCAAACTCGCCAGCACGCTGTAATCCTCGAGCGTGCTCGTATCTCCCACCGCTTCTTTGCCGGCGGCGATGTCGCGCAGGAGCCGCCGCATGATCTTGCCGCTGCGTGTCTTGGGGAGCGAGTTGGTGAAGCGGATGTCGTCGGGCTGGGCTAGCGCGCCGATCTCTTTGCGGACGTGTTGCTTCAGCTCTTGGCGGAGCGCTTCGGTCGGTGCGGCGCTCTTCAGCATCACGAAGACGGCGACCGCTTCGCCCTTCAGCTCGTGGGGGCGGCCGACGGCGGCGGCTTCGGCGACGGCCGGGTGGCTGACCAGCGCCGACTCGATTTCGATCGTCGAGAGGCGGTGGCCCGAGACGTTGAGCACGTCGTCGATGCGGCCCATGATCCAGTAGTAGCCGTCGCGGTCGCAGCGCGAGTTGTCACCGGCGAGGTACTTGCCCGGGACCTTCGACCAATAGACGTCCTTGTAGCGCTCTTCGTCGCCCCAGATGCCGCGGAGCATGCCGGGCCAGGGGTGGGCGATGGTGAACATGCCCCCCTGGTCGGGTCCGCACTCCTCGCCGTCCTCGCCGATGATCTTGGGGATGACGCCCGGCAAGGGCTTGGTGCAGCTGCCCGGCTTGGTGGCGATCGCGCCCGGCAGGGGCGACATCATGATGCCGCCGGTCTCGGTCTGCCACCACGTGTCGACGATCGGGCAGCGCTCGCCGCCGATCGTCTCGTGGTACCACATCCACGCCTGCGGATTGATCCCTTCGCCGACGGTGCCGAGCACGCGCAGGCTCGACAGGTCGTGCTTCTCGACATGCTCATCGCCCCACTTAATGAAGGCGCGGATGGCGGTCGGCGCCGTGTAGAAGAGCGACACCTTGTACTTTTCGACGATCTCCCAGAACCGGTCCTTCTCAGGATAGTCGGGCGCGCCTTCGTAGATGACGCAGGTGGCGCCGGCGGAGAGGGGACCGTAGGTGACGTAGCTGTGGCCGGTGATCCAGCCGCAGTCGGCGGTGCACCAATAGACGTCGTCGTCCCGGTGGTCGAAGACCCACTCGAACGTCTTCTTGGCCCACAGGTTATAGCCGGCGGTGGTGTGGAGGATCCCCTTCGGTTTGCCGGTCGATCCCGACGTGTAGAGGATGAAGAGGGGCGCCTCGCTGTCGAGCGGCGTGGCGGGGCAGTCCTCCGACGCGTCGGCCATTAGGTGGCGCCACCAATGGTCGCGGCCCTCGGTCCACTCGACCGCCTCGTTGACGCGCTGCAGCACGATGCAGTGCTTGACGGTCGGGCTCTTCTTGAGGGCCTCGTCGACGGTCGCCTTGAGGGGCAACGCCTTGCCGCGCCGCCAGCCGGCGTCGGCGGTGATGATGGCGACGGCGCCGGCGTCGTTGTTGCGGTCGGCGATCGCCTCGGCACTGAAGCCGCCGAAGATCACCGAGTGGACCGCCCCGATCCGCGCGCAGCCGAGCATCGCGACGACCAGCTCGGGCGTCATCGGCATGTAGATCGAGACGCGGTCGCCCTGCTCGACGCCGAGCGACTTCAGTGCGTTGGCGAACTTGCAGACGAGCTTGTACAGCTCGGTGTAGGTGATCGTACGGGTGTCGCCCGGCTCGCCCTCGAAAAGGATCGCCGGCTTGTCGCCGCGGCCCTCGGCGATCTGCTTGTCGAGACAGTTGTACGAGGCGTTGGTCTTGCCGCCGACGAACCACTTGGCAAAGGGCTCTTGCCAGTCGAGGGTCTGCGTGAAGGGCTCGAACCAGTGCAGCTCGTCACGGCCGGTCTTCTCCCAGTAAGCGACCGGGTCGGCGGCGACTTGGTTCCAGAGGGCTTCGTACTCTTCGAGCGACTTGATCCGCGCTTTGGCGGAGAATTCGGCAGGGGGAGGGAACAGCCGTTCCTCGTGCATCACTGTATCGATCGAGCGAATGCCCTTCGCGTCAGCCATCGCCGCTTCTCCGCGTCGAGAAAAGAGGGGTAAAGAGTAGGGCGAGTCTAGCCGCGCAGCGGTTGGGCTTCCACCGACGGTGCGCGAATCAGGGTTTTTCGAGCCGCGCACAGAGCTCGAACCGCGCACGGAGTAAGCGGAGAGCGCTGCGGACCGCTCCGCTTACTCCATGCGCGGCTCGAGAAATCGCGATTGTCGGGCCGTTCTTCTATCGAAGAGCCGTTCTTCAATCGAAGAAACGAAGGGACCTAGAACAGGTACCCCTCTTCCTCGTGGTCGGCGATATCGAGGCCCTTGCGCTCGCCCTCGTCGTCGATGCGGAGGCCGATGGTCGCGTCGAGCACTTTGAGGATGACGAAGGTCGCCACGATGCTGAAGAGCCAAGTCACCGACGTGGCGCAGAGCTGGCCCCCCATAACCGACTCGCCGTACGAGGCGGCCTCGATAAGGCCGAGCGGTTTGCCTTCGCCGATGTCCCACGCGGCGCGGGTGGCGAAGACCCCCGTCAGGATGGCGCCGAGGGTGCCGCCGACGCCGTGCACGCCGAAGGCGTCGAGCGCGTCGTCGTAACCAAACTTGCCCTTGAGTCCGACGGCGTAGGCGCAAACGATCCCGCCCGCGGCGCCCATGATCAGGCCCGACATCGGCGAGACGAAGCCGGCCGCCGGCGTCACGCAGACGAGGCCTGCCACCGCGCCCGACGCGGCGCCCAGCACGCTCGGCTTGCCGCGCGTCAGCCACTCGTAGAACGACCAAGTGAGCACGCCCGCCGCGGCGCCGAAGTGGGTGACAACGAACGCGCTGCTGGTGAGGTGGTCCGAGGCGAGTTCGCTACCGGCGTTGAAGCCGAACCAGCCAACCCAAAGCATGCCGGCGCCGATCGCCGTGTAGGTGAGGTTGTGCGGCCGCATGTCCTCGTGCCCAAAGCCCTTGCGGCGGCCGATCAGCATGGCGCAGACGAGGGCCGAGACGCCCGAGCTGATATGCACGACGGTGCCGCCGGCGAAGTCGAGGGCGCCGTTGCCCCACGACTTCTCGCCGCCGTAGGCGAGGATGCCGCCGTCCCACACCCAGTGGCAGAGCGGGCAGTAGACCAGCGTCCCCCAGAGGATGCTGAAGAGCACCATCGCGGAGAACTTCATCCGTTCGGCGAACGCGCCGCAGATCAGCGCCGGGGTGATGATGAAGAACATGCCTTGGAAGGCCATGTGCGTCAGCCGGGGGATGGCGCCCTCCATCGGCTCAACCGCGGCGCCCGCTTCGGCGTCCCACGTGCGGGCGACATCGTTCATGAACAGGTACTGCCCGTTGCCGATGTACGGGTTGTCGGCGCCGTCGCCGCCGAAGGCGAGCGAGTAGCCGTACAGGGCCCAGAGAACGGTCATCAGGCCCATCAAGAAGAGGCACTGCATGAGCACGCTGAGAATGTTCTTACGCCGGACGAGGCCGCCGTAGAACATCGCCAGCCCCGGCACGGTCATGAACAGGACCAGGGCGCAGCTGGTGAGCATCCAGGCGTTGTGGCCGGCGAGCTTCGCCTCCTCGACGCCCGCGGCGAGGTCCGCTGTGGTGATCTCCTGGGCGGGGGCCGGCGAGGCCGCCGCCGCGAGGGCCAGCAGCGAACCCAACACCAATACCGCCCCGCGCGGACCGAATGCGATCATCGCCGCCTGCCGTTTTTCTGGAAGAGAGATTAGAGATTTGAGTCCGGCCGCGCCCCACTTTCGGAGCCGGCCCGCCTGTCGAGCGGCCGTTATCTTGGGCGCGCGGGGGGAGTGTTTCAACCACCGACGCCACCCCACGCCTCTTGGCCGGGGGATTTCCGGTCAAATTGGGCGGCCGGGGGCGTCGATAGAACGCAGGGCCGCCCTTCGCCCGCCGTGGTTTTGGCCCTTCCCCCGCCCCCGCGGAGCCGCTATCCTGCGGGGCTCGCGAGACCATTACCGTCATTTCCGGGGGCCCACGGGCCTAGGAGCACTGCTGTTATGCCGAAGCAAAAGACCCACAAAGCGTCCAAAAAGCGGTTCCGCCTCTCCGCCAGCGGCAAGGCGAAGCACCGCATGGCCGGCACGAGCCACCTGGCCGCCCGCATGACGCAGAAGCGGAAGCGCAACCTGCGCGGCACCGACACCACCAACGACAGCAACTCGAAGAAGATTGCCGAGGTGTTGGCGGGCAACGGATACTGATAAGGGCCGAGAGGCTAGGGACGGGGGACGAGGGGGAAACGGAAACCCCCTCGTCCCCCGTCCCTGAGTCCCTCGCCCCTCCCCAACGTCACCAAGCTGGCCGGGCGTTAAAACAGCGGGTTCTTGACCGAAAGGTCACCCCCCGCGGCCTGGGCTGAGCACAACCCGGAGTTCCGCCATGCGGACAACCAACGGCGCCTCGCGCCACCAGCGTAAGAAGCGTCTCTTCAAGGCCGCCAAGGGCAACGTCGGAGCCCGCAGCAAGTGCATCCGCACCGTCAAAGAGACGCTCGTGCGGTCGGGCGCTTACTCATACCGCGACCGTAAGGTCCGCGCCCGTGAGTTCCGCCGCCTCTGGATCACGCGTCTCAACGCCGCTTGCCGGCAGCGTGGCCGTCGCTATAGCGAGTTCATCAACGCCCTGAACACGCTCGAGATCGCGCTGGACCGCAAGAGCCTCTCGGAGATGGCGATCCACGACCCGGCCGCCTTCGACGTGGTGTTCGCCCAGTGCGAGACCCACATGAAGAAGAAGGACGACGAGCGCGCCGCCCAGGTCGCCGCCGACCACAAGGCCCGCGAAGCGGTTGCGGTCTGAGGTTGTTCGCGCTGAAACTCCCGGCGCTGGCGCTTAGGGCTCCCGGCCCCTCGCTTGGTTGACCATTCCGTGGGCGGGAGCCCTAAGCGCCAGCGCCGGGAGTGCCCCCACGCCCCGCTCCGCTTCTGACTCCGCCTAGGTCCCCGCCGTGGCCCTCGCTGACTTCCTCGCCGACCTCGAAGCCTTCGAGTCCGACGCCGCCCAGGCGTTCGGCGCGGCGGCTGACGGCGAGGCGCTCGAAGCGGCGCGCGTCGAGTTCCTCGGCGCCAAAGCGGGCCGCCTCAAGGCGATCCAGAAGGGGATGGGGGGCGTCGATAAGGCCGACAAGCCGGCCGCGGGGCAGAAGCTCAACGCGGTGAAGGGCGCCATTGAAACCGCCTTCGAGACCGCCAAGACGCGGCTCGACTCGGGCGCTTCGACGGGCGTTCAAGACGCCTTCGACATCACGCTCCCCGGCCGCCCGCTCCGCCGTGGCCGACTCCACCCGATCACGCAGACGATCGAGCGGATGAAGGAGATCATGGGCCGCCTCGGCTTCACCGCCGTCGAGGGTCCCGAGATCGAAGACGACTGGCACAACTTCGTCGCGCTGAACATCCCCGAAGTCCACCCCGCGCGCGACCCCCTCGACAACTTCTACCTCTCAGTCGCGCAGCGAGCCGAGTCGTCCTCGACCCCGGCCGAACCCGCCCCCGCCCTCGGCCCCGACGGCAAACCCCTCCTGCTCCGCAGCCAAACCTCCACGGTGCAGATCCGCACGATGGAGGCCGCCATCGCCGCCACCGCCGAGGGGGACGACCCGCCCCCCGTGCGGATCGTCTCGCTCGGCCGCGTCTACCGCCCCGACACGGCCGACGCGACGCACTACCCGATGTTCCACCAGATCGAAGGCCTCTGCATCGCGCCGGGCGTGACGATGGCCGACCTGAAGGGCGTGCTGCAGATGTTCTGGCAGTCGTACTTCGGTCTGGAGAGTAGCGAGCCCATAGAGGTCCGCTTCCGTCCGAGCTTCTTCCCGTTCACCGAGCCGAGTGTCGAGTGCGACATCTGGCACGACGGCAAGTGGATGGAGATCGGCGGCGCCGGCATGGTCGACCCCAACGTGCTGCGGGCCGTTGGCTACGACCCCGAGCAAGTAACCGGCTTCGCCTTCGGCCTCGGCATCGAACGCATCTGCATGCGGCAACACGGCATCACCGACATCCGCGATCTGTACGCGAACGACGTACGGTTCTTAGCTCAGTTTTGAAATCGATTCACCGCGGAGTTCGCGGAGGACGCAAAGGGGTGACTCCTAAGCCTTCTCCGCGTCCTCCGCGTACTCCGCGGTTAATCCAATGATCGTTTCAACCGACTGGCTCGCCGACTACGTCGCACTCCCGAAGTCGATCGAGGAGCTGACCGAGCGTCTGACGCTCGCGGGCCTGAACCTCGAAGAGTTCCACGCCGTCGGCGACGACACCGCGATCGACCTCGAGGTCACCAGCAACCGCCCCGATTGCCTCGGCCACATTGGTGTCGCACGCGAGGTCGCCGTCCTCTTCGGCCAGCAACTAAAGCGCCCCGAACCGCTCACCAACGCGGATGGCGTCCAGCCTCGCACGACAGTAAGCGGATCGGCCTCCAGCGCAAAATCGGTCGCCACCGAGACCAGCGTCACGGTCAACTGCCACGAGCTCTGCCCCCGCTACACGGCCCGGCTAATCAAGGGCGTGAAGATCGGCCCGAGCCCGAAGTGGCTCCAGAACCGCTTGAAGACGATCGGCGTCGCGACGATCAACAACGTTGTCGATATCACGAACTACGTGATGATGGAGATCGGCCAGCCGCTGCACGCGTTTGACTTTGCGAAGCTGCATGGCGGCAAGATCGTCGTTCGCCAAGCGGTGAAGGACGAGCCATTCACCGCGATCAATCACAAAGAGTACAGGCTCACCGGCGACGAGGTCGTCATCGCCGACGCGAAGCGCCCCGTCGCCCTTGGCGGCGTGATGGGGGGCGCCGACACCGAGGTCTCGGACACGACGACCGACGTCCTGATCGAGGCGGCCGACTTCGCTCCGCTCGCCGTCCGCGCCGCCGCGCGACGGCACGTGCTGCAGAGCCCGTCGAGCTACCGCTTCGAGCGCGGCGTCGATCCGCAGGGCATCGATTGGGCGAGCCGCCGCTGCTGCGAGTTGATCCTCGAACTGGCCGGCGGTGAGCTCTGCGAAGGGGTCATCGACATCGACAACCAGCCGACCGAGCGCGTCTTCGACGAGGGCCGCGACCACGTCAAACTGCGTTACCCGCAGATCTCGCGGTTGCTTGGCGTTGAGGTTTCGTCCGACGAAGTACGCAAGATCCTCATCGACCTCGGTTGCGAAGAGATCCACAACTGCGACCACTGCGTAAAGGTCGTGCCGCCAACCTGGCGGGCCGACCTGACGCGCGAGTGCGACCTGATCGAAGAAGTCGCCCGCATCCACGGCTACGACAAGATCCCCGCCGCGACGACGCTCCCGATCTTCCCCTCGGCGAAGCATCGCGAAGACCACGTCTTCGACCAGGTCCGCGCATTGCTGGCCGGCGCCGGTTTCGACGAGGCGTACACCCTCAGCGCGGTCGAGCCCGAGCTGGCCGACGGTTTCGCTCCCTGGTCGGACGGCAGCGGCGGTTCGCTATCGACCGGCATGGCCGTGCTGCGGCGGGCGAACGTCTTACGGCAGAGCGTCGCGCCGAGCCTACTGGCGTGCCGCCGTACGAACGAGACGCTCTCGAACCCCGTGGTCGAGCTGTTCGAGATCGCCAAGGTCTATCTGCCGCAGGAGGGAGAGCTGCCGGCCGAGAAGCGGGTGCTCGCTATTACTTCCGGCGGCGGTTACTCGGAACTGAAGGGCGTGCTCGAAAGCTTGGCGGCGTCGGTCGCGCCCGGGGCGGAGCTGACGGTCACCCCAGCCCGCGGCCCCGACGAAGGGGCGCTGCTCGACGCGTCGCGCAGCGCCGGCCTGCTGCTAGGTGGCGTGCCGCTGTGCCTGTTCGGCGACGTGAGCCCCGCCGGCCGCGAGCGTTTTAGTTTGCGTGGCCCGGCTTCGGTCGCCGAGCTCGACCTGGGCGTGCTGGCCGCCGCCGCCGAGCTGGTCCGCCAAACAAGCCCGCTGTCGAGCTACCCGCCGGTGGCGCGGGACCTCAACATTGTTGTCGAGGAGTCGACGCCGTGGGCCGCGATCGAGTCGGCCGCGCGGACAGCCGGCGGCGAGTTGGCGGAGCAGATTGCGTTCACCGACGACAGCTTCCGCGACGCGAAGCAGCTGGGCGAGGGCAAGAAGAGCGTTGTCTTCCGCGTGCAGCTCCGTTCAACCGAAGGAACGCTCACAAGCGACCAAGCCGACGCGGTGATCGGCCGCATCGTCGCGGCGCTGGAGAGCGAGCTCGGCGGCAAGCTCCGCGCTTAGTTTTTTTGCTGCCCACGAATCACACGAATCGACGCGAATGAGCGATTCGCGCTTATTCGCGTGATTCGTGGGCCTTCCTAGTAGCGAATTGTGCCGGCCATTACCCCGACGATCGCCGAGCTTATCGACGCCGTTCGCGACGAGCAGGCCGACAAGCAAGCGTTGGGTAGAATCGAAAGCAATGTCGTTGCGTGGGCCCGTTGGAAAGAAATCAGTAAGGGCCGATTATCGGGCGAGGCGTGGTGGCGATGGCTGGAACCCTTCGAGACGGTGGTCGTCGAGACTGCCGGCACCTCGGGCGAGCCGCGTGGCGTGATGCTCACCGAGAAGAATCTCGCCTCGAACGCCATCGCGCTCAGCGAAGCCTCCGGCGGCGATGGGGATGAGCTGCGGCTCTCCTTCCTGCCAATGGAGCACCTCTACGCCCGCACGTGCGACCTTTATACGTGGATTGTGCGTGGGTCGCGGCTCGTGCTGGCCGAGAGCCCGAAGACCGTCTTCCGTGACGCGAAGTTGGTGAAGCCGACCGTCATCAACGGCGTACCCTACTTCTTCCAGAAGGCGATCGACTTGGCGGAGCAGGAGAGGGTGTCGCTGCGTGAGCTATTGGGCGGCGAGATCAAGCGCTGCTACTGCGGCGGCGCGCCGCTCGCGCCGAGTGTTGAGCAGCGGTTCTTTGACGAGGGGGTGCCGCTCTACAACGGCTACGGCCTCACCGAGGCGTCGCCGGTTGTCACCGTGAACACGCCGACGGCCTACAAACTCGGCACGGTCGGCAAGCCGCTGCCGGGCGTCGAGGTTTGCATCGCGAGCGATGGGGAAATTCTTGTCGGTGGCCCGAACGTGATGCTCGGCTATTACAACGACCCCGAGGCGACCGCCGCGGCGCTGCGTGACGGCTGGCTGCACACGGGCGACCTCGGCGAACTCGACAGCGATGGCTTCCTTACGATCACCGGCCGCAAGAAGGAGCTGATCGTACTGGCGACCGGCAAGAACGTGGCGCCGTCACGCGTCGAGGCGCTGCTGGGCGCGTCGCCCTGGATCGAGCAGGCGTGTGTCTTGGGTGACGATAGGAAGGGACTGCGGGCGCTCATTGTGCCGAACCGCGATCGGCTGCGAGCGGAGATCAAACGCCGCCGGCTTTGGGTCTGGTCGAAGCGCGGCGCGTTGCGTCACCAAGCGATTCGCACGCTCTACCGTGAAGTAATTGACGCGTGCCTCGCCGGCGCGTCGCCCGAAGAACAGGTGCACACGTTCGCGTTGATCGGCCGTGGCTTCGACCGTGACCTCGGCGAGATGACCGCAAAGCTCAGCCTACGGCGCGACGTGATCGCGAAGAGCTTCGCTCGCGAATTGCGATAGGGTTCAGCCGTCGAGCATCGCGAGCACCTCGAGCGCCGCGAAGCCGAGCGTTAGCCGGTCGCTGGGCGACTGCTGGCTGCGACGCCAGCGCGACTGGGCGCGGTCGATGTAGTGCTGGCGCGTCTCGTTGAGCAACGCGGCGTCGACCGACCCGCTCGCCTCGCGCCACGCGGCGCGGACCGTCTCGAGCGCGGCGGGGTCGCCCGACAGGGCGGCGAAGACCGTGTCGTCGAGCTGCTCGAGCCGCTCCAAGGAGTCGAAGGGGATCCGCCTGCCGTCGGGCGCTACGACATGCGACACCTCGGCCTGCCGGGCGGGAGGCGACATGCGGCGGGGCAGCGCGGTGGCGACCATGGGCTGGGCGTCGGGTGAGAGGCGTCGGGAAATGGCGGACGACGGGGTTGTGTGAAGAGAGACAGCCGGAGGCGTTGGGCGGGTTCGCGCGGCCGATCGCAAAATTGCTATCGCAAACTAGCAGTCGGGCCGCTCAGGCCTCATCGGCGCGCGAATCCGCCAATGTCGGCCCCCTAAACCCTTAGGTACGCCGCAAGCGGGCGAATCGTTCGGCGACGCCCTCATTTCCGTCGACTTCGACGGCGATGTCCGCGAATGTCGCGTCGTCGGCGGGGATCGACATCAGGTCGCCGTCATGCGGCGGATCGGTCGTGGGCCCACCGGTTCCGGAGGGCGATTCTTCGTCATCGATTTCTTGTAGCTGCGCCGCTAGCTCGTTGTTGGCCGCCTGGAGGCGGAGAAGTTCGGCGGTGCGTTCCTGGAGCGACTTCTCGAGCTCGGCGACCCGCGTGCGTGAGAGCTTCAGGTCGTGCTCGAGTTTCCGCCGGCGGTCCTCGGCGGCTTGATCGCGTGAGGCGGCCTCGTTGCGGGCGGTAGCCTCCGAGGCTTCGGCGGCGGCGATGCGGTCGGCCCACTCGGTGAGTTGCGCCATGGCCTGCTCGATCGGTTCGAGCAGTCGATGCAGCTCCTCGGCCCGGCCCGCTTCGGCCTGGGTCCAGTCCTCGACGAGCGCATGGAGCGACTCGTCGATCGGCGCATCGATCGTGGCTTCGGACATGCCGAGAGGGATGAATCGCCCGGAGAGAGGAGCGGGAGCGACTCGACCGCCCGAGACGCTTCGCAAAAGAAACTTACGTCGCGGGATGGCGCAGCGCCGGCCAGAGCGTGCTAAGAAGGGGCGCCCCGCACGTACCCGCCGTGCGGTGACGCGGGCTGTTGCGGTTGCGCCGATTGCGCGGGCTGCAGCGAGGCGCGCGCCATCGTCGGCGCAGGGTCGCCCCTTTTGCGGGCGCTGAGTGGTGCTCTTCGCGGACGCTTAGTAGTTGTAGTCGAGGCCGAAGTTCAGGCCGTGCGCCCAGAGGCTGGTCTCGTCCCAATCGAACCGGGGGTGTGAGCCAGCGGTCGCGGTCGCGAGCGGGTCCGAGGCGAGGCGGCCGTCGACCGAGGTGTCGATGATGTCGCCCGGCCGGACGACGTTGGCCCAGTAGAGGAGGGTGTAGCCGGCGCTGAGGCTCAGCTGCTGCGTCACCCGGTAGGACAGCCGGGCCGACAGCTCGGGGATCACGCTGAAGCGGTCGCGTGAGTAGTAGCCGATGTTGCTGGTCTGGGCGAGCAGGCCGCCGGGCGTGGTGACGGTCGCCGTGCCGGAGCCCGACGAGGTCGAACCATCGACGATGACGCGTTGGTGCGTGCCACCGACCGCGATCTTGCTGGCGAGCTCGAGGCCCCAGCGGCGCGACTGCAGGTCGTAGATGAAACCGAGGTCGACGCCGTGGAACTCGTTGTTGGTGTCGAAGCGGTCGTTGACATTCACCGTGCCGGTGGACGGAAGGAAAGTCAGGTCGCGCTCGTTGAACGCGAGGCGTTCTTCGAGTTCGTAGAAGCGGTAGCCGGCGATGAAGTCGATACGTGAGATGCCCGAGGCCGCCCCGCCGCCGCGGCCATTGAGGAGCCCGCCGCCGGTGCAAGACGAACAGCCGCAGGCGTCTTGGCAGCCGCCCAGCTCGCGGCAGCAGATGCCGGTCCGCAGCCGGAGGCCGAAGGATTGGAACTCGCTGCGGGCGACGATGTCGAGCGATCCGCCGGCTTGGCCATTGAAGGCGATGATCTGCACGTCCTCGGCGGGCCCGACGACGTTGTCCTGCGCGTCGACGGTCGCGATGTTGTAAAAGGGGCGTCCGAGGATGCCGAGGCCGGTCGGGTCGTTGTAGTGGAAGGCGTCGGTCTCGGTCTCGAAGAACATCCAGTCGCCTTCGATGGCGAGGTCGCGCCGGTCGTCGAGCCACGCCCCGAGCGTGAACCGTAGCCCGCTGCGGGGGTCGTCGAGCAACTCGCCGCCGTAGACGACGCGCGTGCCGGGATTGCCGAGGATCGGGGCGCCCCCTAGGTCGTTGGTGGTGGCGAGCGGCGGCGTGTTCATGCCGTCGAACCACCACAGCAGGTAGTCCGCTCGGCCGTAGACGCCCCGTCGTGACGCCGGGCTACAGGTCGGGCCGCACCAGCCATCGCTCAGCCCACAGGACTGGCAACGCGAGAAGGGTCCCGTGCTCCGCGCCGCGCACTGCGGGCAGCCACCCGTTTCGTAACCACCCGGCTCGTAATTGGTCGCCCGTTGTCGCCGCGCCTTCTCACGGCAATGGGGGCAGTCGGGGTCGTGCCCGCCGCCGCCGACCATCCCTCGGTCCATCGGCTCAATCGAGACCGACTCGGGGTAGTAATCGTCGTCGGCGGGGATCGGCTCGAGCGACTCGCCGCGCATCGGGGCCGGGAGGCTGTCCCCTTCCTCGGCGAGGAGGCGGTCGAGGTCGATCGGCGCGGCGCTATCGGCAGCGTCCCTGTCGATGGCGCCCCTGTCGATGGTGGCGTCGTCGTCCGTCAGCTGCGCGGGAATGACTTGATAGGGACGGCCGTCGCGTTTCGGCGCGATGAACTGGGCGGACGAGACAGGACGCAGTTCGTCGCGGCTCAACTGGACGCTCCGCTCCCGCTCGGCGCCGGCGTTGGGCAGCTCCAACTGCGACGCCAGCAGCGTGTGGCCCGTGTCGTGCTTGATCCGCACCCGCTGGCCGACCAGTCGGTCGAGCGACATGCCGGGCGACGGCTCCACGAGCCGCTGGACCTTGCCGTACTGGTCGGCGACGGCGAACGGCGGCTCGCCGCGGGCTGTGTCGGGGTTGCGGATGAGGATCCCCATCGCGCCGCGGGGGGCCGATTCGCCGGGGTTCTGGGCGAGCGCACGCGTCGGCAGCGACGCGGCGAAGGCCGACAGAACGAGGAGGGCTAGGCGCCAGCGTTGCATAACGGGTCGGGGGTTGAGTCGAAAGCGGCCGCGCAGCGAGTCCCACCGGGGGGCGGGGCCCGCGCGGCGGCTTTTAGCAGCCGCGACTTGAGCGAAACAAGGTCAGAACCCGGAAGTCGTGCGTCGCGGGCTTGCGGGGAGGGCGTTTTTGGGGCCTCCGGGAGCTGACGCTTCCCGGCTCGCTGCCCGACGGCAGCGAAGCCCGATAGCGAGCCGGGAAGCGTCAGCTCCCGGAGGAATCCCCGAATCAACCGCCATGCGACACTCCGGCGCGTTGCCATTCCCCGCCGCGCGTCCGATAGTGAGGCTAGCGAGGCCGCGAGCGCCCGCCGCCCCCGGCATCCCTACCCCTCCGCGTCATGGCATCCATCTGGCCCCGCAGCGACGACACCGAGCATCTGCTCGACGGCGTCCGTCGCGGCGAGTCGGAGGCCAAGGACCGGCTGTTCGACCGCCACCGCGGCGCGATCCGGCGGATGATCGACCTGCGGATGGACCGGGTGTTGGAACGCCGCGTCGACGCCAGCGACATCGTCCAGGACGTGTTGATCGAGGCCAACCGCCGGCTGACCGACTACCTCGCCAACCCGATCATGCCGTTCCATCTGTGGCTGCGGCAGATGGCGAAGGACCGGTTGATCGACGCCCACCGCCGCCACCGCGTCGCGGCCCGGCGGAGCATGGACCGCGAGCAGCCGCTCGCCGCCGCATCGCGCGACGACCAAGAGTCGGTCCTCGACCTCGCGGCCCAGCTCAGCGACGGGCAACTCACCCCGGCCGCAGCGGCGACGTGGCACGAATTGCAGCGGCGTTTCCTCGAGGCGGTCGAGCAGCTCGAGGAGCAAGACCAAGAAATCATCCTGATGCGCCACTTCGAACGGCTCTCGAACTCCGAGGTAGCCGAGACCCTCGACCTCTCGGCACAGGCGGCGAGCATGCGGCACCTGCGGGCGATGCGCCGGCTGCGCGTGCATCTGGCCGATCTGGAGCCGCGAGCGAACGACGGCGATGAGGACGAGTAAGGAGACTGAGAAACGGCGCGAAGCGCGTTCCCCCTCCCCAGCAAACGGAGGAGGGGGATGAACCGCGATCGCCGCGCTCTTTCGTTGGCGTCTTTCTCAGTTCGAGTTGCCATATCCCGTTAAAAAAAGCTCGCCGCAACGGTCTCTGTATCGAACCAATCCCGCGCCACGACCATGCCCCCCACCGCCGAAGCCGACGAGCGACTCGCCACGCTGCTCGATGAGCTCACCACCGCCGCCGAAGCGGGCGAGACGGGGTGGCTCGACGAGGCGGTCGACTCGCACCCCGACTTGGCCGCGGACCTCCGCGACCTGTGGGGCGCGGTCATGGTCACCAGCGCCGTCGCGACGATGGCGACCACCGAGCTGTTCGAACCGGCGGGGAAGACCGCCAAGCCGGGCCCCGCGCAAGAGCTGCCGCTCCCGTATCGCCTGGGGGACTACGTCCTGACCGCGGAGGTCGGGCGTGGCGGGATGGGGATCGTTTATCGGGCCAACCAGCGGAGCCTCGACCGTGAAGTCGCCGTCAAGCTGATCCTCCGCGGCGCGCTGGCGTCGGAAGACGACCAAAAGCGGTTCCGTAGCGAGGCCGAGGCGGTCGCGCGGATCGATCACCCCGGCGTCGTCCCGATCCACGAGGTTGGTGAGCACGGCGGGCAGCTCTTCTTCAGCATGCCGTTCGTCGAGGGCGAGACGCTCGCCGCGCGGCTGGCGCGCGGCCCCCTCGCCGATCGCGACGCGGCCCGGCTGGTGCGTGACATCGGCCGAGCGATCGAGACGGCGCACCAGAAGGGCGTCCTGCACCGCGACCTCAAGCCGGCGAACATCCTCATCGATCGCGACGAGCGCGTGCACGTCACTGACTTCGGTCTCGCCAAACGCTTCGGCGAAGGCGAGACCGGCTCGCTCACCGCCACCGGGGCGATCCTCGGCACGCCCTCCTACATGGCGCCCGAACAGGCGGCCGGCACGCGCGGCGACGTCGGCCCGGCGACGGACGTCTATAGCCTCGGGGCGATCCTCTACGCGCTGCTCACCGGGCGGCCCCCGTTCCAAGGCCCGACCGGCGTCGACACCGTGCTGATGCTCCTCGAGCAGGAGCCGGCCCCGCCGCGGTTGCTGAACCGTCGCGTCAACCGCGACCTCGAGATGATCACGCTCCGCTGCCTGCAAAAGCCGACCGAGCTGCGCTACGCGTCGGCCGGCGCACTGGCGGCGGACCTCGACGCGTTCCTGCGTAGCGAGCCGATCGCCGCGCGGAGCGGGCAATTCACGCAGGTCCTCGCCCGCGTCTTCCGCGAGACGCACCACGCCACGTTGCTTGAGAACTGGGGCCTGCTGTGGATGTGGCACGCGATGGTGCTGCTGGTCATCTGCGGCGTCACCAATTGGTTCGAGGTGATGCAGCCGGTGTGGCCGGTGATGAAGACGACGACACCGTACGTGTTGCTGTGGGGCGGCGCGCTCGCGGTCTGGGCGCCGATCTTCTGGAAGCTCCGCCACCGCGCCGGGCCGGTGACGGCCGTCGAGCGACAGATCGCGCACCTCTGGGGCGGCAGCGTTGCGGCGGTGATGCTGCTGTTTGGTGTCGAGCACTTGCTGCGGCTGCCGGTGCTGACGCTGTCGCCGGTGCTTGGCTTGATTAACGGGATGGTTTTCGTCGTCAAGGCGGGCGTGCTGTCGGGGGCGTTCTATGTCCATGCGACGGCACTGTTCGCTACGGCGATCGCGATGGCGGCGCTGCAGACGGCGGGATTCGAGTACGGATTGACGCTCTACGGGATCGTCTCGGCGTTGACGTTCTTTGTCCCGGGCCTGAAGTACTGGCGGCAAAGCCGCGCTCGGGGGGGCTGAGACAATCGCCGGCGACGATTCACTTCCGCCGTGCTGGTGTCTAGGATCGGGGGTCCTCAAGGAATGGCCCCGATTCCGCACGATAGCGGAACGACGAACGACACCCCCCGATAGCGAGAGCAGGCAATGCGGAGTCTTTTAGGGTTGGTTTGCGCGCAGGCAGTAGCGATTTGCGCTTTTGTTGAATCCCCTGCGCAGGCGTACGAGGTGTTCGCCACGAACGTCTTTTCGCCCGCTGAGGAAGATGCGGACCCGGGTCTCACGGGTCTGATGAAGGTTGATCTGACGACGGGGGTCGCCACGTCCTTCCTTCCGGAAAATAGCGAGAGCGGTTTCTTCTTGATGACAGACGTCGCCGTGAGTCCGCTCGACGGCATGGTCTATGTCGGCACGCAGCTGGGGGGCCTGTTCCGGTTCGACGCCGTGACCGGTGCGCCGCTGGCGAACGAGCCGGGCGGCTTCTTCATGCAGATGTTCGGCGCCGCCAACGATTTGGAGTTCGCCCCCGACGGCACGCTCTACGTCGCGGAGATCGGCGAGACCAGCTCGGTCGCAGTGGTCGATCCGCAAGGCGTCCGGCAAGCCAACGCGGTGTCCGACATCGCCTTTATCTCCGGCATCGGCCTCAAGCCCAACGGCGACCTGCTGATCGCCAACGGGGGGCTGCAGGCTCCGGGTGAAGTGTTGCAGTGGGACGGCGCCAACCTGACGACCTTCGACAACACGAACTTCGGCGGCATCCTCGACATTACCCTGCTGACGCCATCGGGTGACTACGACCGGTCCGGCACGACCAACACCGCCGACTACGACGCGTGGGCCGCCGACTATGGCGACAGCAGCGGGGGCCCGACGGATGGCAACGGCGATGGCGTCGTTAACGCCGCCGACTACACGCTCTGGCGTGACCACGAAGGGGATGAGTCGCGCGCCTTGGTGACCGACTTCTTCGCGAACCTCGTGAACTCGTTCGCCGTCGATGGGACCGATCGGCAGTACCTCGTGCCGTTCGTGCCGCCACAGTTCCCGAGCGAACTGCCGCCGAACTCCGACTTCTTCTCGAACTTCCCTTCGGAGGTAATCCTCTCGCCCAACGACACGCTGTTGGTTTCGACGCTGGGCCTGACGCGTCGCCCCGATAACCGGGCGTCGATCCTCGAATACGACCGCGACGGCAATCTCCTTGGCGTGCTGGCCGACGGGTTGCCGCCGATCAGCGGCATCGCGTTGGCGCCGAGCGGCGTCGGCGTCGCCACGGTCCCTGAGCCGGCGACCGTGGTCCTGGCGCTCATAGCGGCCGCCGCCGCCTGCCGGAGGGCTTCTTGAGAAGAGCCGCGTTCACGCTGGTCGAACTCCTGGTCGTCGTCGCCATTGTCGGCGTGCTGACGGGGATGCTCTTGCCGGCGGTGCAACAGGCCCGTGAGGCGTCGCGTCGGACCTCGTGCGTCAATCGGCTGAAGCAACTCGGGCTGGCGATGCAGAACCACCTCGCGGCGCGCGGCGAGTTGCCGGCCGGCTCGATCGCCAAGCCCGACCCCCGCTCGGCGACGACGCCGTGGACGTTCTACCGCTGGAGCGCCTTGGCGGCCCTCGCGCCGTACATGGAACTCGAATCGACGATCGAAGCCGTTGACCTCGACCAGCCTCTCTACGGCGTGAATCTTGCGGTGACGGCCGACAACGTCGCAGGCGTCTCGCAGGTGATTCCCGATCTGCTCTGCCCGAGCGACGCGCTGCCGGCGGTGAACCCGCGCTTCGGGCCCACAAACTATGCCGTACTCTCCGGAACCGGCCTCGGCGGCGGACGCCCGTTCGACACCGACGGACCGTTCGGCGTCAATTCGGCGGTCCGTCCGGCGCAGATCAAGGACGGCCTGTCAAAAACGGTTCTCGCCAGCGAGAGCACGCTCGGCCAACCCCGCGCCACCGGGCCGCACGACCCCGCGCTAGAGTACAAGTTCATCACGGGGGCGCCGCTCACCGAGACCGGATGCGGGGCTGCTCAGGCCTGGAACCAGACCGAGCCGCGCGGTTTCTCTTGGGCCAATGGCGAGCACCGCTGCGCGCTTTACAACCATCACCAGACCCCCAACTCGCCGACGCCCGACTGCATGGGGGTTTATTTTGGCGGCGCGCTGCCCCCCAGCGGGAACCCGCTTGAGCGGCTATGGACTCCGTTCGGTTGGCGGGCCGCCCGCAGCCTCCATCCGGGGGGGGTGAATGTCGTGCTCGCCGACGGGTCGGTGCGGTTTGTAGCGGATGAAGTGGACATCGCGGCTTGGCGTGCCGGGGCTACCATCGCCGGGGCGGACTCGCACGATTTGTGATGTATACTTTTCGCAACAATCGATCAGCTCACCTCAAATAGATTTCTCAACTAGGACCATGAACGTTCTCCGCACGCTGACGCTTTCGACCGTCGCCCTTTCCGCCACGTTGGTCTCGGCCCAGGCGCCCGTCGCGGCGGTCCTCGCCAGCGAGGCCGAAGTCCGTTCGCTGCCGCTACACGAGCGTCCCAATCGCCTCGGGCACTTTTACGGCAACACCGTGCGTCGGCGCCATTACGGCACCCTGGTCGTGAACCAGCGGCACAGCGACCGGCCTGTGGCCCGTTATCTGTACCTTGCCCGCTGAGCAGCGGGTGAGACTTAGCGGAGCCGCTTGTAGCGCACTCCGGGAGCTGACGCTTCCCGGCTCGCTATTTAGCGTTGCCGCCGTCGTGCAGCGAGCCGGGAAGCGTCAGCTCCCGGAGTGAAGCGCCGAACGGCGCCGACTCCGTCTCCTACAGCGTCTCCTACAGCCCCGCGAAGTAGTTCCGCACCGCCACGCCAAGGCTCTCCTGGTCGGCGACGATCGGGCGGCCATGGACGACGCAGTAGTTCTTCGCTTGCCGCAACAAGTCACGCGGGTGGCAGAACCGCATGGCCCGCTGTGAGGGGGCGTAGTGTGTGGCAAGGAGGGTTTCGACGACGCCCGGCAGGACCTTCACGCCGAGCCGCTCGCCGTAGAACGCGAACAGCTCGTGGAACTGCTCGACGCTCGGGTCGGTCACTTCGACCTTGTAGGGGATGCGGCGGAGGAACGCCTCATCCACCAGTTCGCGCGGTTCGAGGTTGGTCGACAAGACACAGAGCATCTCGAAGGGGATCCGCGCCTGCCGGCCCGACGCCAGTGACAAGTAGTCGAACTGCTTCTCGAGGGGCACGATCAGCCGGTTGAGCAGCTCGGTGCTGCTGACGCGTTGGCGGCCAAAGTCGTCGATCACCAGCACGCCGCCGTTGGCTTTCATCTGCACCGGGGCCTCGCTGACGCCGCTCGCGGGGCAGAACGACGGGTCGAGTTGTTCGAGCGTCAGCTCGCCACCGACGACGACCGTGGGCCGCTTGATCAGCACCCAGCGGCGGTCGTAGCGGACCCCCCGCAGGGCTTCGACCTCGGCCGGTTCGTGGCAGCTCTCGTCGTACAGCCGCAAGAGGTCCGTGCCGACGATGACGGTGCGAGGGATCCAAAGGTGCTTACCGAAAGAGCTGCACAGCAGCTCGGCGATCGTTGTCTTGCCGTTGCCCGGCGCGCCGAAGAGGAACAGCCCGCGGCCGTCGGAGACCGCTTGGGCGATGAGGCTGAGCATCTCGTCGCCGACGGTGAGCCCGTCGAACGCTTGGCGGAGCGAGTCGATCGTGACGCGCGTCTGGCCGATCGCCTGGGCGCGGATGGCGCGCTCGTAGGCGGCGAGCGGCACGGGGGCGGCTTCGGCGTAGTTGGCGTGCTCGGCGTGCTGGCGGGCGCGGGTGTGGCCGGCCTCGGACAGTTGGTAAAGGTAATCGCCGCCGGCCTGGCCTTTGATGACGACCAATAGCTCATCCCGCATCCGCGTGAGAGCCGTCGACACAATGGCGTGCGACAGGCAGCTCTGCCGGGCGAGGTCGCCGCCCGTCGCGGTCACGCGGCTCAGCAACGCCTTCAGCAGGAGCGAATCGACCAGCCCTTCGCTGAGCCCCGTTTCGGCGAGGTCCCGCGGCTCGGGCGGCGCGGTCGGGTACGAGGCGCCGGCGGGAGGCGAGCCGCTGGTCAGCTCTTCCAGTAGTCCCGAAGGACGTTCGATTGCCCCATTGACAGTGTGCTTGGCAAGCGCCGCCGCCGCCAATTCGGGCGGGAGTTGCGACTCGAGAGACGATTTGGTTTCCAGCGCGAGGGACATCGGCGGCTACCGCGAGGCAGAGGGGGGCGTGTGGTCGTCGGCGCCGCGCAATCGCAGCCTTCCTATCGTTCAGCGCAAGCATGCGTCGCGTTCTTGCCGGCGTCCAATACGCCCGAAGCCTCCGAGAGGAACCGTTCCGGTCCCTCCGGGAGCAAACCGATGCCATTGCGCCGACCCGAACCCGCCGGCCGTTGCATCCGGCTTAAGCGGTAGTAAGCGTGAAGACCGTTACTTCCGGCCGCACTCCCAGCCGCACGCGCCGGCTGTAGCCGAGTCCGCGATTCACGTAGAGGTTCCGCCCGCCGCTGAGCCGGACGTGGCCCCGCGCGTAGCGATGGTTGCGGATCGGCAGCACCGGCGCGCCGAGCAGCGGGAAGCGGCACTGCCCGCCGTGGGTATGGCCCGAGAGGACCCACCCGCTGAACGTGGTCCACCCCGCCAAGTCGACCGTGTCGGGGTTGTGCGACAGGCAGAGGGTCGGCCGCGACAATTCGACTTGGTTCAGCGTGGCGAATAGATCCGCGCGCCGCGCCCAGAGGTCGTCGCACCCGGCGACCTGGAGGCCATCGAGCTCGATCGACTCGTTCCGCAGCAGCCGGATGCCGAGGTCGCGGAGCCGATCGGCGAACCGGTCGGCGACCGCCGCGTTGCGGAAGTTGTCGGCGTAGTCGTGGTTGCCAAGGACGGCGACGGTCGGCGTGTCGGCGATCGGCGCCTCGCGGAGGGTCTCGATCGTCAGGTCGATCTCCTCGTCCCCCCGGGTCGTCATAAAATCGCCGGTGATCGCCAGGTAGTCGGGCTCAAGGTCCGCCAGCCGACGGAGCACCCCGCGGAGGTAGTCGTTGTCGACGACCGGTCCGACGTGCAGGTCGCTGATCTGCACCAGCCGCTTGCCGACGAGCGCCGCCGGCAGCCCGACGAAGGGCATGGCGTGGTGGGTGACCTCGACCCAGTGGGGCTCGACGCGCCAGGCGTAGAGGCCGGTCCCCAAGGCGAGCGTCGCCCCGCCGGCGGCGCAGCGGCGGAGCCAGTCTCGGCGGGTCAGCGGTGACGATTCGCGGCTTGGCATATCGACCGATGGCGGCTTACGCAAAGTGGTGTCGAGAGGGCAGTGGTGTTCGGCGTCTCCGCCGGCTGCCCGTGCGTCGGATACGGCTGGCCTGTAGACTGCGCAGCTTGAGTGGCCGACGCCAAACCGTCGCGCTGGCAAGGGGGCGGCTACGGTGTCGCGTCCCACTAAACCCCGAACCGGTCCCCCGAGTCTCTCCCGGTCCATGAGTGTAGCGCGGTTGAATCGAACGGGCGCCCTCCGCCGAGCGGCGCTGCTACTGGTGAGCCTGGTTGTCCCGTTGGTCGCGGGCTGCCCCACGGAGGTTCCCTACGCCGACCCGGAAAGCGGATCGGCCGCGCCGGACGCCGCGGCGACCGGCGAGGCGCCCCCGTTTGTCGCCCCCGAAGCCGGCGATGACGTTCCGGAAGCGACTCCGGCGCCAGAGAGCGAGCCGGCCACCGCCGAGCCAGCGGCGCCAGCGGGCCGGATGCCGTGGGAATCCAACA
This sequence comes from Botrimarina colliarenosi, assembly GCF_007859955.1. Taxonomy (GTDB): domain Bacteria; phylum Planctomycetota; class Planctomycetia; order Pirellulales; family Lacipirellulaceae; genus Botrimarina; species Botrimarina colliarenosi. Next base: position 2,019,591 of record NZ_SJPR01000001.1, on the reverse strand, counting down.
CCACCGACCCGGCCACCCCCGCCGAAGCGAGTGACTTATTCGCTGCGGTCGAGGCGCCCTCCGACGACCGGGCTGCCGACCAAGACGATCCGCCGACCGAAGAGCCAACCGAGTCACCGACTCCGGAGGAGGAGCCCGACGACTTCGCCGCGTTCCTCGACGAGGCCTACGGCGACATCGCCGCCGACGAAGACGCCCCGCCGGCTGAGGAGCCAGTCGCGAAGGAGCCAGTCGCGAAGGAGCCAGTCGCGAAGGAGCCAGTTGCGAAGGAGCCGGCCGCCGCCGAGCCGCCCCGCGCCACGCCGCCCGCCGAGGTGGCGAGTGACCCATCGGACTGGTGGGGCGCCGCGACCACCAAGCCGATTGTCGACAGCAAGCGACCCGCCGCCGAGCCCCGCTCGCAAGAACCCGCCGAGATGGAATCCGCCGAGCGCCGCTTGCCGGTCGAGCCCCCCGTATCGGTCGAGCCCCCTGCAGCGGTCGAGCCCCCTGCAGCAGTCGAGCCAAAGCCGCCAAGCGTCACCGACGAGGCCGAGTCGGACCTGCTGGACGAGTTGTTTGGCGACACGCCGTCCGAGCCCGAGGCGAAGACGCCGCCTTCCGAAGCTCCGCCCGCCCAGACGCCGGCGGACGACCCGGCGCCGATGTTCGACGAGCCGCTCTTCGACGAGCCGCCGTCCGACCCGCCCGCCAAAGAGCCGACGACAACAGAGCCGCCGACAACGGAGCCAAAGACCGAGCCCCTCCCCCCGCCACCGGCGGCGGACGAGCCCCGTCGGAACCCGGAGCCGACCGTTCCTTCCGAGCCGAGCCGGCTTGCCGACCGTCGCGCTTCGCGGCCCGGTCCCTTGGCGTCGGCGGCGATCGAACCGCTCCCCTCGGTGCCGGTCTTGTCGTTCAACACCCGCCACTTGGCGTGGCTGCTCGGCGGCAAGCTCGGGCTCGCCGAACTGGCGGACCTCGACGGCGCCACGCCGTCGGAGGTCGCCGGTTGGCGTGACGAAGTCGGCCGGCTCGCCCGCGAGCTGAAGATCGCTGATCCCGCGACTCCCGGCGCCGCCTCGGCCGACCCGGGCGAGCGCGTCCGCAAGATGCTCGACGCCGCCAGCCGCGCCGGCGCCGACCTCAAGCAGGCGCACGGCGTCGACCACGCCGCGCTGATGGAGATCGCGCTGAAGACCAACGCGTTGCTCGTCGTCGCGGGGGACCGCCCCGAACTCGCCGGCCCGGTCGCCAACGCACTCCGCGACGCCGCCGACCGGGGGATGCTCCCCAAGTTCCTCTGGGAAGACGCGGTGCGGACGCTTTCGAGCGAACCCACCGCCGACGAGACGCACGACGCGATCATCCGCCTCCACGAGCGGGTGGAGTCGTTCCTGCGTTGACCGCCAGCCATCAGGACACGGACGTCCGACCTCCCCGGGTGCTGCTCGTCGGCGCGCTGGGGGCGGTGCTGCTGTGGCTGGCGCAGCCGCCGGCGGCGTTGTGGCCGCTGGCCTGGGTCGCGCCGGGCGTTTGGCTTTGGCTTGCCGAGTCGCCCGCCGTCTGGCGGCGGCGCGAGTACCTGAAGATGTGGCTGGCCGGTTCGCTCTACTGGCTGCTCGCCGTCCACTGGGTCCGGCTGCCGCACCCGCTGACGCCGCTCGGCTGGGCGCCGCTGGCGCTCTACCTGGGCCTCTATCCGACGGCGCTGGTCGCGCTGGTCCGCACGGCGAGGCGGAGTTGGAACTGGCCGCTGTGGCTCGCGGCGCCGGTCGTTTGGACAGGGCTCGAGCTGCTACAGGCGCGGCTCTTTACCGGCTTCTTGATGGGCGCGGTGAGCCACTCGCAGGCGGGCCAGCCGTGGGTCCGTTCGATCGCCGCCTACGCCGGCGCGTATGGGGTGACCTTTGCCGTGGTGTTGGTGGCCGCGGCCATGACGAGCCTCGCCCTCGCTTGGCGGAGTCCGGCGCGGAACGGTCGTGCGGCCGGGCTCGCCGTCGCCCTCGTCGCGGTGCTGGCGGCGGGGTGGGGCTCCAGGGCGTCGAGCGTGATCGACCCCGATGCGGGCGCCGATCGGCCGAGGGTCGCCTTGATCCAGGGCGACACCCGCGCCACCTGGGACCCCGATCCCGACCGGGGCGAGCGGATCATGGCCCGGCAGATGGCCCTGTCGCGGGACGCGTTCGAGCAGAGCCGCCGCGACGGCCAGCCGCTCGACCTCGTCGTCTGGCCCGAGAACATGTTCCGCTCGCCGCTCGAAACGTTCGATGGTGGCTTCGATCCACCGCCGGCGGCGGAAGATTGGATTGTCAGTCGGGTCGTTAACACCAATAGCTGGTTCGACGCGCTGACCGACGTGGTCGGCGGGGCGGCGGTGCTCGTCGGGATCGATCGCTTCGACCGAGGGACCGGCGCCGCGGGGGCGCCGACGACCGACGTCTACAACTGCCTCGCCCTGGCCGATGGCGAGGGCCGCCTCGTCAGCTATTACGACAAGACCCACCTGGTGCCGTTCGGCGAGTACATCCCGTTCGCGTCGGGGATGCCGGTCTTGTACTACCTGACGCCGATGTCGGAGGGCCTCCACGCCGGGGCGGGGCCCGTGGCGCTCGAGGCGCCGTTGCGGGCGGGCGGCGTGCTGCGGCTCTGCCCGTCGATCTGCTACGAGACGGTCGTCCCGCACGTGATCCGCCGCCAGGTGGCGACTCTTACCTCCACGGGGGGGCGGCCCGACGCCCTGGTGAACGTCACCAACGACGCCTGGTTCTGGGGCGCCAGCGAGCTCGACATGCACCTCGCCTGCGCCGTCTATCGGGCGGTCGAGAACGGCCTGCCGCTGCTGGTGGCCGCCAACGGGGGCCTGACGGCCGTCATCGACGCCCAGGGGGCCGTCCAGGCGGTCGGGCCGCGGATGGCCGAACACGTCCTCGTGGCCGACGTCCCCCTCCGGACGGCCCGTCCGACGCTCTACAGCCAGGTCGGCGATCTCTTCGCGGGGGCGTGCCTCGCGGCCTGTGCGGCCCTCACGGGGCGGCGGCTGTGGCGTCAGCGGACGGAATAAGACCGGCCTACGCCAGCGAATGGGGTTATGACGCTCCGTTGGCGGCGAAATCGTTGACGGGGTGTGGAATGCCAGTGAAACTGTGGACTCTGGGCAAAAGGTCCCTCGCTGCTCCCACTCCGCTGTTTTGCCCAACTCCTTCGACGACTTCGGGTTAGCGCCCGTCCAAGACCCCCCCGACTCGACCGCAGGCGTGGCTCCCGGAACAGCCCGCCGCGTCGCCCGCCACTCGGCCAACCCGGCCCGGTGTCGCCCCGCAATCAAAGTGTTTCGCAACCAGGAGCGTCGCGTCCCGATGCCACGCACGATTACCCGCTACCCGTCGCTCGTCGCCTTGACCCTGTCGTTGATCGCGGCGCCCGCGCTGGCGCAGATCAGCTGGGAAGGGAGTGTCCAGCCGACCGCGTCCGTCGGCTTCCCGACCGGAAACATCGATAGTGATGGCGACGGCAACGATGACGTGCTATTCACGGGCGGCAACAACCCCATCTACGGGTTGGCGAACCAGACGGATCCGACGGGCGTGACTGGTTTTGGCTTGCCGTGGAACGCGTGGCAGATCTGGAGCAACTACGACTCGGCGCAGAACATCCTCGTCGGCGACGCGAGCCAATCGGGCACGCTTTCGATCTTCGCTGCCGGCAAGTTGCGGTACCAACACTTAGTGATTGGCGCCGTGAGCGAGGGGACGGCGCCCGGCGCGAACGGCCTCAACTTCGATGTCGATGATCGATCGTTTGACGTCACCTCCTATAACAACGGAGGCGTCGCAACGGGTGGCACCGGTTTGGTGACGATTTCTGGTTTCGGCAGCCTCTTCAACAACGACCCCAACTTGATCTCGCGGTCCGATCAGATCGCTTTGAACCTCGGCAATGGCGATCCAACCAACAACATCGTCGTCGATTTGGATGCCGCGGTGCAACCGGCTGGCAGTCCCGCCACTACTTTTTCGACCCGCGCTGAAAACGAAGGCTACGACGTGATCGTCGGCCTTGATGGCACCGGCGCGCTGAGCATTGAAGCCGGCGGCCGCGCCGAGATCCAAGACGCCCTCATGGTCGGCGTCGATAGCCAATCGAATGGCTCGGTGACGATCGACGGAATCGGTTCGTCCCTCTCGGCCTTTGGCCGGACACGGCTAACGGCGACCTTAACCGAGACGCGTTCGAATGAGACCGCGTCGTTCGTCGGCGGCCGCGGCACCGGATCGCTGACCGTTTCCAACGGCGGTCGCGCCGAGTTCTTCAATGGTTTGGCGATCGGCAGCCTGAGCGGCAACGACCTGGGAACGACGGGACGCGGCAGCACGCCGGGCGACGGCTCGGGGACGGTCACCGTCACCGGCGCCGGGTCGCTCATGAACTTGTTCCCTTCGAACATCGCGGGGACCTTCGACAATCGCGCGCTCGTAGTTGGTGAGATCCGCAGCAACGCGAATGCGGGACTCGATACGCCGTTTCTGCCGGGCGACAGTGACCTCCAAGGCGGCACGCTGAACATCAGCGACGCCGCAATTGTTAATGTCGCAGGGCGTAACGGCCAAACGGGAAACGCCGCAATCGGTAAGCGGGGCATCGTTAACGTCGCCGGCGGGCAGTTCCAGATCGATAACGACTTGGAGATCGACGGCACGGTCAAGGGCTACGGCGTCGTCCGCAGCAACACGATTGAGACCTCGGCCTATTCGGTTATCCGCGGCGGCGACCCGAACTCGCCTAATACGGCGCTGACCGACCCGTTGCAACTAGTGGTTCTGAACGACTCGGACGACGCCAACGACCCCGCGTTGCTCAACCGGGGTCTGATTGACGGCCGTGTGCAGCTGGAAGTCTCGGGCACGATTGTTAACTCGGGCCGGATCGAGACCAGCGGCGAGATCACGGCCCAGTCGTTGGTTACGACACCCACCTCGCGGATCCGTAACTTCCCGAGCGGCCAGAGTCCAATCCGCATGAACCTCACCAGCACGCGGGCGGCGGGCGCCGACGACGGTGACGACAACTTCGGCGCGCTCCACAACCGCGGCCTGATCGACGGCGACCTCGACATCATCTCGGCCGGCGGGGTCGTCAACGGCGACAACTACCTGCCGACCAGCGCGGCGCCCGCCAACGGCTCGGCCGCGAGCGGGACGATCTCTGGCTCGGGCCGCATCCTGGCCAGCCAGTTCCTCAACAACGCCGACGCCGAGGTCCGCGTCCGCCAAGGCGAGTCGCTGACAATTCACACCGGTTACGCAACCGCGGCCGGCGCCAACGCCGGACCGGCCAATTTTCCGTCGGGCGCCGGCATCCCCGTCGTGGGTGGCGGCGGCCAGCTGTCGTACCGCACATTGAACCTCGGTTCGATTTCAGTGACCGGCGGTGATCTGGAGATCGGCTATTTGCCCGAGAGTGGCGGCCCGATTGACTTCCTCAATGCCGGGGGCACCGCGTTCAATAACGCCGAGGTCTTTACCAACGCCCGCTACGCGGTCCCCGACACGGCGAACCCCGGCCAGTTCCTCGACAACACCGCCGGCACGATCGTCGCTAACGACGCGACGTTGCACTTCACGACGGGCCTATTGAACATGGGCGGCGTCCTGGCGTTTACGGGCGGCACGAACACCGTCAATGGCCCCGTCTACAACGCCTTCGTCGACTACGGCACGGCGATGAATCCCGCGCCGCTCCCGGGCACGATCATCGTTTCTGGCGACGGGACAAGCGTCACCTTCGAGGACGACGTCATCAACGACGGCGAGATCGGCATCGGGCCGTTCGGCAGCGTGGTCAACTTCCTCGGCGACCTGACCGGTGGCGGCAACATCGAGGTCGCGTTCGACGCGCTCGGCACGAGCGGCTCGGCAGGCGCGTACATCCAAGTTTCCGGCGGCGTTTCGATCCAAGGCGGCACGATCGGCTTCGCCTTCATCAACCAGCCGGCCGCGACGGTCGACAACAACTTCTCGATCGCCCTGATCACGGCCGGCGAACTCGACGAAGCGAGCCTGTTCACCGGTCTCGACCTGCCCGACCTGCCGACCGGCAAGTACTGGGACGTCGTCTACGACACGGTCAACGACGAGGTCCGGCTCGAGGTGGTGATGTCGAACGCCTTCGGCGCCGACTTCACCGGCGACGGCGTCGTCACGCAGGACGACGTCGACGTCTGGATCCGCAACGCCGGCATCGTGTCGGGCGCCTCGATCATTCAGGGCGACGCCGACCACGACGGCGACGTCGACCTGGCCGACTACGACGTCCTGATGGCCCAGTTCTACACGGGCGTGCCCGAGGTGGTCGGCGGCTTCGTCGCCCTGGCCAACGTGCCCGAGCCCCTCAGCGCGGTGCTGCTCTGCCTGGCGCTGGCGCCAGCAGTCGCTCGCCGTCGCTGAGAACATTGCTAAACGTCGCTGAATGTCGAGCGGACTTAACCAAAATCCAAGCGGCCTGGTTGCTTGCAACCGGGCCGCTTGGCGTTTCTACGGATTCTGCCTGGGCTGAGGGTTGGGGCGGCGCCGATGATCCTTCCGGATAGGGCCCGGCCGTGCGCGGAAGCGCAGGGCCGTGCGGATCGATTCTCAGGGAGGGGATCGCCGCACCGAAACACCGGGGTCAGGGGAGGGAATCCACATGCGACGCACGTCTCTAACGACCCAACGGTCTGAACCCACTCGCCGCCGCGACCCCTTGGGGGCGTGGCTCGCCGGCGTGAGCCGAGCGGCCCTCGTCGGAGCGGCCCTCTGCTGGGTTGCGCCGGCCGCGCGGGCGGTCGACTTGGTCTACGACCTGCCGCAAGACATCGGCGCGATCGCGTCGGACCACCCGACGCTCGACTCGGTGCTGGTCGACAAGCGCGAGGGCGCGCCGCTCGAAGGAAACGAGCCGCACGCGCTCGAGCCGATCTCGCAGATCTCGGAGTTTGAGCCCGAGCTCGCCGAGCCGATGGAGGAAAACTATCCTCCGACGGCAGCGACGCCGGCCCAAGGCGCCGCCACCCAGTGGGCGACCGACGATCGGATCGCCGCCCGCGCCGCCGAGCCGGCCCCGGCCATCCAAGAAGCCAAACCCCGGGACGGCGCCAAGAAGCCGGCGGCCTCGAAGTTCCACGGCGTGACGCCGGGGCTCACCTCGCGCGCCGATTTGTTGTCGGCGTGGGGCCAACCGCTGCGGGTCGCCGTCGCCAAGGGCGAGACCGACGGCGGCGAAGTGCTCACTTACGAGCTCCCGCCGTTCGAACAGGTTGAAGCCCTCGTCGAGCAGGACCTTGTCGCGGTCGTGCGGGTCACGCTCGACGAACCGACCACCGTCTCGCAGATGGTCGAGCGCCTGCAACTGGCGGCGATCGACCCGGTCGATCTCGTCGACCCGACAACCGCCGAGCTGCTGGCCGTCGCGTTCCCCGAGAAGGGGCTCACGATGCTGACCCGGCCGTCGGCCCGCAGCAAGTCGGACGTGGTGACCCATTTGGTGCTCGAGTCGATCGACGCCCGCACGTTCGTGCTCCGCAGCGAACAACGCGACCCGCACGAAATGAAGGCGAAGCTCGCCGACCTGCAGCTCGCGTTGGGCGCCGAGCCGCAAAACGCCCAGGCGCACTGGCGGATGGCGCGGCAGCACCTCGCCGCCGGCCAGGCCGCCGCGGCGCAGAACGCCGCCGCAAAAGCGGTCGAGATCGCCCCGACCGACCCGGCCTATCGGCTGACGCTCGCCGAGGCGTTGCTGGCCACGGCCGAGTACGACCGCGCGGTGCTCGAGACCCGTCAGGTGCTCGACGACGAGGCGTCGCCCGAAATCGTCCGCGCCGGCGCGCTCGGCCTGATGGGCCGGCTTGCCGCGATGGGCGACAAGACGATCGCCAGCAAGACGATCGACTTCCACAACTCGGCGATCGTCGTGGCCGACCAACTCGCCACCAGCGAGGACGATTACGAACGCCGGCTGGCGAAGGACCTCCTCGTGTCGTCGCATCTGGCGGTGGCCCAGGAGATCGCCCGCGGCGACTACAAAGACAAAGCGACGACGGTCGCCGAGTGGGTCGGCCGCGCCTCGGCCTTCGCCGAAGGGCGGATCGAGTCCGACGGCGGCGGCCTCGAGCTGCGACTGCAGGTCGCCCGCGAGGCGTTGGCGGCGCTCGCCGGGATGCGTCCGACAAAGGACCCGGGCCCGTGGCTCAACGAGGCCAAGGAGACCGCCGACGCGTTGCTCGCCGAATGCGACGATCCGCTGATGCGGGCCCGCGTGCATTGGGATCTGGGCGAGGCGTACCAGCACGCTGTCCGGATCGAACACCTGCGGGGCGACGCCAATCAGGCCCTCGCCTACGGCTCGCTGGCGATCAACGAGCTCTCCGAGGGCGCCGCGCCCCGGACCACGTCGCCGTCGGCCGAGCAGATCGTCGGGCAGCTCTACTTCTACCTGGGCGCCGTCAACGCGGTCCACAAGCAAGACCACGCCGAGGCGGTCGGTTGGTACGACAAGGGGCGTGAGATCCTCACCGCCGAGCGGACGCCGAGCGAGTTCGTCGTGCCGCGGCGTGACGGGGAGGAGCTCGTCAGCATGGGCGTCAGCTACTGGACGCAGGACCAACGCGACTTGGCGATCGAGCTCACCGAGAGCGGCTCGCGGTTGATGGAGCGGGCCGTCTCGGCCGGCGTCCTCGATAGCGAGGACCTCGCCGTCCCCTACGGCAACCTGGCGACGATGTACAAGAAGCTCGACAACGGCGCCAAGGCGCTCGAGTACGGGCGGTTGGTGCGGGGAGTGAAGGGCGTCGACTCGACGCCCGTCGAGCAGGAGAAGAAGGCCACGACGCAGCAGCAGGCCGCGAATCGGCCGAAGCCGAAACCCGCCGCCGAACCCGCCGCGAAAGTGTCGACACGGATGAAGAACGTGGCGGGCCGTCCGTTGCCCAAGCGTTGGATGAACCGCTAAGGACGCCGCGCGGCGTCTGAACAAGGCGGGGCTGGGTCGGTTAAACTCGTCCCTATGATGGACGACTTCGACCCCACCCGTTACGGCGCCCCGTTCGCGCAGGCGATCGGCGCCGAGCCGGCGATGCCGCTCGACGCGGGCCGGCCCGATCGGGCGATGCGGCCGGTGCTCGACGCGTTGACGGCCGAGGCCGAGCGCTCGGTCGTGGACCGCGACGCCTTCTCTTGCTGCCTGGCCGGCGTGTGGCTGCTGCACGGCTACCTCGACGAGGCGCACCGCCTCTGCCAAGACGTGCCGACCGCCGACGGCAGCTACTGGCACGGCGTGATGCACCGCCGCGAGGGGGACTACGGCAACGCCCAGTACTGGTTCCGCCGGGCGGGCGAGCACCCGGCGGGGTCGCTCGTCGCGTCGGCCGCGGCGGCCCATCCGGAGACGGTCGACCTCGCCCTCGGCGGGCATTGGAACCCGGTCGGCTTTGTCGACCACGTCCAGCGAGCGGCGCAGCGCGGCGGCTCGCTCGCCGACGCCTGTGTCGCGGTGCAGCGGGCCGAATGGCGGGCGCTGTTCGACGAGTGCTGGCGCAAAGCAGTCGCGTAGGGTCCGCGGTACGGACCGCACGACTGTCTTTCAAGCAAGCGCGCAGTGAGCCCTAAGCGTCAGCGCCGGGAGTGGAATGGGGACACGCTCATCATCCGCGATCCCGGGTTCACTCCCTGCGCCGACGCTTAGGGCTCCTGGTATTGATGGGTTCAATTGATCGTGCCCACTTGTCAGATAGCCGACTCTCGCGCGATAGTGCAGGGGATTTCCTCTCCGTCCTTCAAGTTCACCGAATCCCCAAGAGCTTCCCCCATGTCCCGTTCCGGAGCCGTTACGTTCAAAGGCGCCCCGATGACCCTCGCCGGCGAAGCGGTCGCGGCCGGCTCGCCCGCCCCCGACTTCACCTGCCACTACTTCGAAGGGGGGATGAAGTCGCTCGGCCTCGCGGACGTGAAGGGTAAGCCGACGATCCTCAGCGTCGTCCCGTCGCTCGACACCGGCGTCTGCGCCACGCAGACCAAGACCTTCAACGACAAGCTCTCGGCGATGGCCGACAAGGTCAACGCGGTCACGATCAGCCTCGACCTGCCCTTCGCGATGAACCGCTTCTGCGGCGCCGAGTCGATCAAGAACCTCCGCGTCGCCAGCGACTATCAAGACCGTTCGTTCGGCAACGCGTTCGGCACGCTGATCGAAGAGCTGAAGATCCTCTGCCGGGCGGTCTTCGTCCTCGACGCCGACGGCAAGGTCACCTACGTCGAGTACGTGCCCGAAGTGACGAGCGAGCCCGACTACGCCGCGGCGATGTCGGCCCTCGAGTCGGCCGCGTCGTAAGGTCGCACCGTCTGGCGTCGGCGGATCACTGGTCTAGGGTGGGGGAGAGACGCCACGTCTCTCCCCCCGCCTGGACGCCCCGATTCATGCCCCGGACGATCGCCCTCTTGCTGCTCGTGTCGTTGTGCTTCGGGACCCGTTCCGAAGCCATCGAAACGGTGCGTCTGGGGGAGGGCGGCCTGCTAACGGGGATTCCAGGCGAGGGGCCGCTGACGATCGAGGCGATCCGAGCTTGGCTCGCCGACCCCGCCAACCATCGCGAGCTGCGTCCCGAGTTGCCGCTCGGCCTCGCCGCGGGCGCCGCCGACCTGCAAGCGATCGACCCGCCGGGCGCCGGGGCGAACCCGCTGACCCGCGCGAAGATCGAACTCGGCCGCCAGCTCTTCTTCGACCCCCGCCTGTCGCGCGACGGCACGGTCAGCTGCGCTTCGTGCCACGCCCCTGAATACGGGTACGCCTTCCCGACGCAGTTCGGCGTCGGCGTCGCGGGGCAGCAGGGGCGCCGCAACTCGCCCACGGCGGCGAACCGGGTCCTCTCGGGCGCCCAGTTCTGGGACGGCCGGGCGGCGTCGCTCGAAGAGCAGGCGATCGGCCCGATGGTGAACCCGATCGAGATGGGCTTCACCCACGGCGCCGTCGTGGAGATGCTCCGCCACGTCGAGGGCTACGTCTTGCAGTTCAAGAAAGTGTTTCCCGGCGAGGGGCTCACGATCGAAAACGCCGGCCGGGCGATCGCGTCGTTCGAGCGTGCTCTCGTCAGCGGGCCGAGCGCATGGGACATCGCCGAGCGACGTCGACAGCTGCGAAACGCCGGCGTCGAGGACGATCCTGAGCTGGCTGCCGAGCTGGCTGGCCTGGAAGCGCAAGCCGTTGCCCAGCCGCTATCCGACGCTGCCCGGCGTGGCGCCACGTTGTTCTTCGGTGAGCGCACCGGTTGCACGCTATGCCACGCGGGCGCCAACTACTCGGACGAGTCGTACCACAATCTGGGCGTCGGCATGCAGCGTCTCGCGGGACGCAACGCCGACGAGCCGATCCCTGCCGAGCTCGAGGACGAACTCGACTGGGGACGCTACCTCGTCACGAAGGACGAGGCCGACCGCGGCGCCTTCAAGACGCCCGGCCTCCGCAACGTCGCCGAGACCGGACCGTACATGCACGACGGCTCGCAAGCGACGCTCGACGAGGTGGTCGCGTGGTACGTGAAGGGGGGCGAGGCGAATCCGTTCTTAAGCCCGCTGCTCGAACCGCTCGACCTGACCGCCACGGAACAAGCCCAGCTGGTGGCGTTTCTCAAGGCGCTCCGCGGTGATTGGCCGGCAGTCGAGACCGGGCGTCTTCCCGAGTGAGTGGTCGCTAAGCGCTGCCGCCCCTCTTGTAGGCCGGAACGAGCGAAGCGAAGGTCCGGCGAGCGGTGTTGTCGGCGTCCACGCCCGGGTTCACGCCGGACCAGCGCTTACGCTTGTTCCGGCCTACTTCACTGCGCCACCCCGCCAACATCGCGTCAGGGGTAGCCCAGGTTCTCGAACCTGGGTCGCCACAGGCGACAAGAGGTACCGTCACCGGTTGGCACGATTGAGGGAGATGGCGTCCCGCTGGATCAACCTCTTGTGGCTACGCCACTCCGGTTCAAGAACCGGGGCCACCCGCGCTGCCGCCCCTCTTGTAGGCCGGAACGAGCGAAGCGAAGGCCCGGCGGGCGGTGTTGTCGGCGTTTGTGCACGGGTTCACGCCGCACCAGCGCTTCGCTTGTTCCGGCCTACGACACTGATTCGACTATCAGGACCGACACGCTTTTCCATTTTCAGAAGCACGTCTTAACCTTTGCAGTCGAGGTTCAATACTCATTCCCCACCGCCTTCGCCGACAAATCAGCCGCGGCCGTTTCCGCGACCTGCCGTACGCGGCGGTCCGCCACCTCTTGCTTGAGCCGCGCGATCGCCTCGTCGACCGTGCACGAGCCTTGGTCGCCGTCGATGCGGTCTCTTAGCGCGACCGTGCCGTTGTCGCGGTCTTGTTCGCCGACCACCACGAGGTACGGCACCAGCTCGAGCTGGCCTTCGCGGATCTTCGCGCCGAGCTTCGAGCCGCGGTAGTCGCCCTCGACGCGGAGGCCGGCCGCCTTGAGCCGCGTCTCGACCTCGCGGCCGTACGCTTCGGACTTCTCGCTGACGGTGATGACCCGCGCCTGCACCGGGGCGAGCCACAGCGGGAACGCGCCGGCGAAGTGCTCGATCAGCACGCCGAGGAACCGCTCCATCGAGCCGAACGGCGCCCGGTGAATCATCACGGGGCGGTGCGACTTGTTGTCGGCGCCGATGTACTCCAGGCCGAAGCGGTCGGCGCTCGGCAGGTTGTAGTCGAGCTGCACGGTGCCGAGCTGCCACTCGCGGCCGATGCAATCGGTGACGACAAAGTCGGCCTTCGGGCCGTAGAACGCCGCCTCGCCCGGCTCGATCGAGAGGCCCGGCAGGTCCATCGACTCGCAGACGGCCTTGAGCTGCGCCTCAGCCTCGTCCCACAACGCTTCGGCGCCGACGTACTTCGTGCTGTCCGGGTCGCGGAACCCGAGCCGCACGCGGTAGTCGGTCATGCCGAGCGACTCGAGCACCCACTGGGTCATCTCAAGGCAGCCACGGAACTCGGCCGGCACCTGCTCGGGGGTGCAGAACAGGTGGGCGTCGTCCTGCGTGAAGCCGCGGACGCGGGTCATGCCAGAGAGCTCGCCCGACTGTTCGTAGCGATAAACGGTGCCGAACTCCGCGAGCCGCACCGGCAGGTCGCGGTACGAACGCGGCTTCGACTTGTAGATCATGATGTGGTGCGGGCAGTTCATCGGCTTGAGCAGGTAGCGCTCGTGCTTATGAGCCCAGACGTCGAGCGCGGCGGCGCGCTCGGCGGCTGTGGCGCCCTCTTTTATGTCGCCGTCGAAGCCGAGCAGCCGCGCGGCGTCCATCAGCTTCGCCTCTTCGTCGGGTTCGATCTCACCGGCGCGGAGGCGTTCGACCAGTGTATCGACCAGCGAACCCGCCTCGTGCTCGCAGAGCACCGGGAACTGGCTTTCGCGGTAGTAGGGGAAGTGACCGGAGGTCTCGTACAGTTCGACCCGGCCGACGTGCGGTGTGTAGACCGCGTCGTAGCCGCGTTTGGTGAGCTCGGCCTTGAGCATGTCCTCCAACGTCTGTCGGATGACCGCGCCCTTGGGGAGCCAGAGGATGAGCCCCGAGCCAACCTTCTGGTCGATCGTGAAGAGCTCGAGCTGTTTGCCGAGCACGCGGTGGTCGCGCTTCTTGGCTTCCTCGACTTGGGTGAGGTAGTCGGCGAGTTCTTTCTTATCGAAGAAGGCGGTGGCGTAGAGCCGTTGGAGTTGGTCACGGCTCGCGTCCCCCTTCCAGTAGGCGCCGGCGACGTTGAGCAGCTTGAACGCCTTGCCGATGTGCCCGGTCGAGGGGATGTGGACGCCGCGGCAGAGGTCGACAAACTCGCCCTGGCGGTAGAACGACAGCTCGTCTTGGTCGCCGAGGCCGGTCTCGACGTGCTCGACCTTGAAGCGTTGGCCGAGCTCTTGGCAGAGCTGCAGCGACTCGTCGCGCGGTTTGTCGAGGCGTTCGAAGGCGAGGTCCTCTTTGACGATCTTCTTCATCTCCGCTTCGATCTTCGGGAAGTCTTCCTCGCTGATCGGCTCCGGGAGGAGCATGTCGTAGTAGAAACCGCTGCCGGTGGTCGGTCCGAACGCCAGCTGCACGTCCTTGTAGAGCCGCATCACGGCCTGGGCCATGACGTGGGCGCAGCTGTGGCGCATGACGCCGAGCGCCTCGGGGTCGCGCTTGGTGAGGAAGCGGACGGCCGCCTCGCCCTCGGCGGGCAGTTGGTAGGCGAGGTCACGCTGCACGCCATCCACCTCGGCGGCGATGGCCGCCTTAGCGAGGCCGGGCCCGATCGCCTCGGCGACCTCGCGGCAGGTGACAGCAGTTTCGAAGGGGCGCGAGCTTCCGTCGGGGAGTTGAACCGTGAGCATGGCGGCGGGGCCTTCCAGTTAGCGGTGGTGCGCCCCGTTACGGGGGGGGCGCCGGACGGGCCGCGGGTGTCCGTACCCCGCGACCGAGCTTGGATCATAGCGCTTGGATCATAGCGGGTGGCGGCCCCCTCCGGCATGCGGGGGGAACCGCCAGGAGGCCGGATATCTGTGGGAGGGGTCTCCGACCCCGATTACGGCGTCCTGTCCGCAACGGCATGGAGCGCGTAATCGGGGTCGGAGACCCCTCCCACACCTTTCATGGGTGGTTCCGCTTCGTGGCGGGAGAAGGGTAGAGTGAGGGTTCCTCCGACGACTTGCGTCGCCGGCTCGCCGTCGCACCTTCCCCACATCGAATTTGCCGTGGCCGACGCACCGAACCAACTCAATACGCTGCTGGCGCCGCGGTACCTTTTCCAGTTCTGCGTGCCGGTGCGGCCGCAGAAGCCGATCTGGTCGGCCAAGGGGGTCGCGTTGAGCGAGAAGCACCGGCTGCCCGATCTGGCGGGGCTCGACCGAGAGACCCCGGCGAGCGAGCGGAGGTTCGCCGATGTCCGGATGGCGTGGGCGCCCGAGGGGCTCGCCTTCTGGGTCGATGTCGACGGCAAGCAGCAGGCGCCGTGGTGTCGCGAGACGCGCCTCGACGAGAGCGATGGGTTCCACGTCTGGATCGACACGCGGGCGACCCACACGATCCACCGCGCGTCGAAGTTCTGCAACCGCTTCATCTTCACCCCCGCCGGCGGCGGCCGGGGCGACGCCGAGCCGCTCGCCGATCAACTGCTGATCAACCGCGCGCGAGAGAACGCCCGACCCGTGCGGCCGCGCGAGCTGCAAGTCGTCGCCAAGACGACCAAGACCGGCTACCGCTTGGCGGCCTTCGTGCCGGCCGTGGCGATGACGGGCTACGACCCGACCCAACAGACGAAGATGGGCTTCAACTACGCCGTGGTCGATCGCGAGCTGGGGCTGCAGACCTTCGCCAACGGGCCGGCGATGCCGTTCGACGAGGACCCGAGCTGCTGGGCGACAATGGAGCTGGTTTCGTAGTATTCCAGAGAAAGGCGCCGCGGATTGACGCCGATGATCGCGGATGCGTAATCAGCATTCGCGCTTATTCGCGTCCTTCGCGTGCCCTTTTTAATCGTCCTCGGATAAGCAAGTCGCCCTCGATTGATTCTTGGGTGACTTCGGTGAACGTCAGGGCGTCTCGCATTAGAGCGACGCCTTCACCTCCAACGGGGCTGGGGCCGGTGCCGCCGATGAGTTTGGGAGCGATGAACGCCCACACTTCGTCAACAAGGCCTTCGTCGAACAGCTTGCCGAACAACTTCGCGCCGCCTTCGACGAGGACGTTCGTCATCTTTCGGCGGCCGAGTTCATCCAGTAGTTCTGCGGGTGTGGCCGTTAGGAACTCGACTCCATGAGTACTTAGGTAGTCGGCGTTGCGCCGGGGATAATTGGGCGCCGTCGCGACCAGGACAGGCCCGACCCCATCACTGAGCCAAAGCTTTCGCTCTTTCGGAAGCGGCTTGCCGCCAGCGATGACAACCCGTGTCGCGAAGCGGGCGCCCTCAGGGCGTGCGGTGAGCACCGGGTCGTCGGCGACGAGCGTTCCTGCGCCGACGATGACGGCGTCGACACGACCGCGCAGTTGGTGGACGCGGGCACGCGACGCCTCGCCCGAGATCCATTGGCTGTCGCCCGACTCGGTCGCGATGCGTCCGTCGAGCGTCATCGCCCACTTGGCGATCACCCACGGGCGACCGGTTTCGACGAGCTTGAGGTAGGGCGCGAGCAGCCGGCGGGCCTCTGCTTCGCCGACGCCGACAACGCACTCGACGCCAGCCGCTTCGAGCGCGCGAACGCCGCCGCCATCGACCTTGGGGAACGGGTCGCGCGTTGCGATGACGACGCGCGCTACGCCGGCGGCGAGCACCGCCTCGACGCACGGCGGTGTCTTGCCGGTGTGGCAGCACGGCTCGAGGGTCACAACGAGAGTCGCGCCCCGCGCCGCCGCGCCGGCCGCTTCGAGGGCGTTCACCTCGGCGTGAGGGCCGCCGAAACGCTCATGCCAGCCCTCGCCAACGATCACTCCGTCGCGGACAACGACACAGCCGACCATCGGATTGGGCTCGACGAAGCCCTCGCCGCGCGCGGCGAGCTCCAAAGCCCGGCGCATCGCCGCGACATCGTCGATCGACGGGGCCTTCATAAAGAAACCTAGACAGGATTTACAGGATCGACAGGATGATCAGAAATCCTGTCAATCCTGTTGATCCTGTCTAAAACTCTTTAGGAGGGCGTCCAGAGTTTTGAGCCGCCGCCCGACGGCTCGTCGCTGCCCGGGGTCCAGAGCTTCGATCCGCCCGCCTCGGCGCCGGCCATCTCAGGCTCTTGCGGCATGCCCCCGCCAGGCATCCGCGCCATTTCTTCCGCCGAGGGGACAGCGCCCAACGCGTGCAGCAGCTGGTAGAGCCGCTCCGGGATGCCCTTCTCGGTCAGGTGCTCGTCGCGGAGGTGACGGACCAGCCGGTTCGCTTCCTCGAACTGCCCCTCCATGACGCGGATCTCGAGCTCCGCCAGGTCCCAGTTCGCGTTGCTCTGGCCGCTCGCTTCGGCCGCCTGGCGGCCGCGGTCGATCCACGCCAGGGCGTCTTCGAGCTCGGGCTCGAGCGCCGCCAGCCGGCCGTAGAGGTCTTCCGGCGGAAGGTCCTCGGCAAGGCCGGGGCGTGTGACGGCTTCGCGGGCCACCATCCGGGCCGCTTCGGTGGCGCCGGCGAGCTCGGTCCGCTTGTAGAGCGAGTAGAGGTCGTCGTCACACGCTTGCGCCAGATCGACGCGTCCGAGCCGCGACAGCGGGATCGTCTCGAGGTCGACCCGCTTCGGGTCGATCGCGGGGGCCGGCGACAGGCCGAGTCGGCCCCGCAGCTCGTTAAACAGCTCAGCCTCGACCGAGGCGCCGTTCGTCTGCTCGAGGACCATCAACGCGGCGTTCACCGGCAGCCGCAGCGCGGGGTCGGTCGCCGCTTCGGCGGGCGACTTGCCGTCGAGCTTCGCCAGCGGCTTGGCGGGCCAGACGTCGAGCAGAACGCGCCGCTGTTCCTCCGCCACGACCCGGCGCCGGTCGGCGACCGGCGTGTCGTCGGGGAACCGCCAGCGTGACCGCATCGACGACGAGCCCGACGCCGATTCGCCAATGACCTCTTCGTCCGACTTCGCGCCGAGGGCGTCGCCACCAACCGCGGCGAGCGTCTGCAGCGATTCGTCAATCTGCTCGTCGCGGTCGGTCACCAGTTCGAGCCGCTCGGTGCGGCCGGTCTGGCGACCGAAGTACGACAGCACGCCGACGATCCGCGGGGTGGCGTCGGCCGTAATCTCGACGCCCGTTTCGGGCAGCTGGCGGTCTAGCAGCAGGAAGGTGTGCCGCGGCGGCGGGCCGTCCAAAGCGTGGAGCTCGGACTCGCTCATCCGGTAAGCGGCGGTCCGCTTGTCGCGGGTGAGGCGGTCGATGAGCCCCTCTTCGTCGGCGACCTCGTAGGTGAGGCGCACCACGTCGCTGCCCGGCTCGCGCGTGAGGGTGTCGAGCAGCTGGGCGATCGCCTCGGCCTCGATGGCGTCGTCGGGCAAGGCGTTGTCTGGCAGGGAGTCGCCCGCTTGCCCGGCGACGATCTGGGCGAACTGGCGGAGCCCGGCGACGAACTTCTCTTGGTTGCCCAACCAGCCCGAAACGACGGCCGCGTTGTACGGCAACTCGGCGACGTCCGGGTGCTTGAGGCAGAGCTCGTCGAGCAGCTCGGCGGCGCGGCGCCACTGCCCGCGGCTGGCGAGCAGCTGGGCGTGGTCGTGCTGCGCCTCGACCGGATGGCCGGCGGGGGCCTCACGGAGGAACAGATTATCGCGGAGCAGCAGCGGCAGCTCGGGCACGCGGTTGAGCCGCATCAGCAACTCCATCGCCCGGGTGTCCTCGTCGCCGGCGACGCCTTGGTAAAGCCACAGGTGGGCGCGGGCGGCGATCAGGTCGCCCGACGCCAGCAGCGCCTGCCCGACGGCGCCGATAGCTTGCAGCACCCGTGCGGGGATCGACTCGGTGACCCGCTCGAGGGCGTCTTGCAGATGGGCGACGGCTTGACGGCTGGTCGACTCGGGCGCCAGCGGCGCGTCGGCGTCATCCTCCCTGCTAGCGGCGAGAATCGCCGCCTGGGCGTGGGCGCTGGGGTTCTGCGGATCGGCGACGAGGTGCTGGCGGATCGTCTCTTGGGCGCGTTCGATCTCGCCCAGCGACATCTCGATCGACGCTTTCATGTCGAGCAGCGACGCCCGCCCCGGCGACTTGGCTAGCGTGTTGTCGAGGTGGGAAAGCGCGGCGCGTGGCTGATCCCCCTCGAGCATCCGCTGCACCTTCTCGATCTCGCCGACGAGGTCGGAGCAGCAGAACTTGAGTTTTTTTCCGCTGCCACAGGGGCAGGGGGCGTACGGATCGACCGCCATGACAAGCGTAGGGGGCTGGAGAGGGGGGGCCCGACAGACCATCGGACCGGGGGAGCCATTCTACCGGACCGCCCGCCGGGTCCAACCGTCCGCCGCCGGCAATCTGTAGCGACTGCGGCGGCAATACCAATCGGGGGCGTTCTGCGGATTCTGCCGGCAATTTCTGCATTAACGATTGCGCCAGGTCGATTAACTGGCACAGGCGACTGGAGTGTCGCCGCCCGCAGGGGGGCGCCCCGCGGGAAGGAGGCCGCTATCGGACCCGGTTCCGTCGTGTACCGGAGCCCCGTTACGGCACATCACGCCGCGAGGCGCAGAGGGCGTCGACGACACCCCGTCGACAACGAAACGAGGAGACTTTTCCGTGGCTCATCCCGTGTTCACGATTTTAGCAGCCGTCGCCTTATCCGGCCTCGCAACCGCGGCCGGAGCGCAGGTTCAGCCGACCCCGGCAGAGCTGCCGTCGTACGACCCGATGTCGGCGTTGCTCGACGGCGCCGGAGGGGGCGCCGAAGGGGGCGCGGAGATGGTCCCCACGCCCGTGGGAGAGGTCCGCTTCCAGCCCCTCTCGCCGATCCCGGCGCCGCAGTACGACCAGATGTCGATCGGCGCCGACGCTCCGGCGATCACCGAGAGCAGTGGCAGCTGGTTGCGACGCGGCCTGTGGTACGCCGACCTCGACGCCGTCGTCATGCAGCGCACCTGGGACAGCGATGGCTTCGTGCTAGTGGAGGAATATCAAAGCGCGTTCGACCAGTCCGTGGGATCAATCAACGCCTTCCTCTTCCGCTCGACCGCCGTTGTCCAGCAACACTCGCTTAGCGAGAGCAGCCCCGGATACGACGGCTCGGGTCGACTAGCGCTTGGCCGGTTTCTCTTTCGTGATATCGCCAACCGCGACCACAATTTCGAGATGGTTGTCTTCGGTGGTTCCGAGTGGAATGAACGAACTGGCGCCGAAGCGCAACTGACCGATGCAGGCGAAGGTCTTTTCCAACTCCAATCCGACGTGTTCGGCAACTCTCCGCAAAACACCCTTCCCGCCACCGTCGAAGTCGTTGACCAGCGAGGGTTGCACGGCCCCCAGTCGATAGACAACTCGGGCCCGACGCGGGTTGACTTCATTCCGTCCTACACCTCCTTAGACCGTGCTAGGTCGATGCAGACGGAGTACTCCAGCGACTTCCATAGCTGGGAATGGAACTACAGCGTCGCGCAGCGGATGCGCCACGACCGGATGGAAATGACTCCCCAAGGCGAGTGGGTACGTCGCGCTCAGCCCGGCTTCTCGTGGGACTACCTCGCAGGACTGCGGTACTTCGACATCGGGGAGCGCTTCGACTGGAACGCACAAGGGATCGTTCTTGACGCGCCTTTGGTGACGTTCAACCGAGTTGGCAACACACAGTTTTATGAGAGCGACGAGGCCATGCAGCAGAGCGACACCGATGGGGCAATGAACATCCGTGCGAGCAATAACTTGTTCGGTTTCCAACTCGGTGGCGGTCTGACGTACGAGACCGACCGCTGGAACGTGTCGGTCCAGTCGAAGCACGGTTTCTATATCAACGACGCCCGGGCGACGACCAACTTGACCTATACCGACCCCAACGACACGTCGGTGGTTCTGAATAACTTCGGTCGCGACCTCCACGTCAACGGTGTCTCGTACATCGCACAGGGGGGGATTACGGCCCGCTACCACCTGCGACCGAATCTGTCGCTCCGGGCGGGGTGGGAGTTTATGTACGCGTCCGGCCTGGCGCTGGCGCCGAACCAGATCGATTTCAACCCAGCGGCAAACCAGCTTCACATCTCGGGCGACGCGTTCTACAGCGGAATCACGGCGGGTACGGAGTATTACTGGTAGGCGGTTTAGGCAAACCGCGGCGGCTACTCCGCCAGTCAGGGCCGACTTGGGGGGCCCGCCCAACCCGCTTGGCGTAGGCGCTGGCGGCTGGGCGGCTTAAGTTGGTTCGGGCTGCGGAGCAGCCGCCGCATTGCCGTCCGCCCCGATTCGCCCGCCTCTTCGCCCCGCCTGCTATGTCGCCTACGCCTCCCGACGCTGCTGGCGGTCCGCCGAATGGCGAGCCCGGCGACGGGTCTCCCAGCGAGTCGTTTCTATCGCGCCGGACCTGGGGTCTGTCCCACTACTTGTGGATCTCGCTGGCGGTCACGTTCGCCCTGGTGTTTATCCCCCGCGGCGCCCGCAAAGCGCTCGAGAGCAACACCAACAAGGCCGAAGACTGGCTGCCGGCGAACTACTCCGAGTCGGCCGACTTGATGTGGTTCCGCGACCACTTCGCGCACGACTCTTTCATTCTCATTAGTTGGGACGGCTGCACGCTCGGCAACACCGAGAAGATGCGGCTCCTCGAGCAGAAGCTGCGGGCGGTCAAAGACGATCAAGGCGACTGGGCCTGGTACCCACGCGTCGTCACCGGCCCCGACACGGTCGAGACGCTGACGACCGGCGCCGCGTCGCTCAGCCGCAACGCCGCCATCGAGCGGCTCGAAGGCGCGCTGGTGGGCCCCGAGAAGATCGGCCCCGATGGCGAGACGCTCGGCGACGGTTCGCGGGTCACCTGCCTGCTGGCGTACCTCGACGACCGGCTTACCGACAGCAACCGGCAGATGCGAGTCGCCGTGGAGCGGGTCCGCGACATCGCCCACGAGCAGTGCGGCGTGCCGCTCGAGGCGATCCACATGGGCGGCCCGCCGGTCGACAACATCACGATCGACATCGAGGGCGAACGGACGCTGATCCGCCTCGCCGGCCTCTCGGGCCTGGTCGGCATCTCGCTGGCGTACCTCTGCTTCCGCAGCAAGAAGATCACCGCCATGGTCTTCTGGACCGCGGGCGCCAGCGCCGGCATGAGCCTGTCGCTCGTCTACTGGTTCGGCGGCTTCGAGATGTTCTTGATGGGGCTCAGCCAACCCCGACTGGGGACCGCCGACGCCATCCTGATGTCGATGCCGGCGGTGGTCTACGTGCTCGCTCTCTCGGGGGCGATCCACCTCGTCAACTACTACAAGGACGAGCGGATCGACCGCGGGCAGTTCGGCGCCGTCGAGCGTGCGGTGCGCGTCGCTTGGGTCCCGTGCCTGCTGGCGGCGTTTACCACGGCGGTGGGGCTCGGGTCGCTCGCCGCGAGCGACATCCTCCCGATCCAGAAGTTTGGCATCTTCTCCGCCATCGGCGTCATGGTGGCGGTGGCCCTCTTGTTCTCGATCATGCCGGTGTTCCTGCACCGATTCCCGCCCAGCCGACGGGTCGTCGAAGATAAAAACAGGAGAATGCCGAAAGAGCCACGCGAGCGTCAGTCGATGCCTTGGCACCTTTTTTCATTCGTACCATACAGGAGACACTTCGCTCTACTCGATCTTATCTACCGCAACTTCTTGCAACCTGCAGGTGCAAATGATCCGGCATGGCACGCCCCGCTAGCTAGGTTTGTAACCCGGCGTCACACATTGACCCTTACGTGCTGCCTGGTGCTGATGGGGATCGCGGCGCTCGGCTTGCCGAAGATCCATACGTCGGTCCAACTGCTTGGCCTTCTCGATGAAGACTGCGACCTGATCCACGACTACGCGTGGCTGGAAGCCAACCTGGGCAACCTCGTCCCGATGGAGGTGATCGTCGCCCTCGACGACGACCAACTCCGCTCGCCCTACGAGAAGGCGGTCGATCTCCAGGCCGACGACGCGAAGCCGCGCTACCGGATGACGATGTACGAGCGGGCGGAGCTCGTCCGTACGTTGCAGGCCCAGGTCGAGTCGCTCGACGAGGTGAGCCGCGCGCTCTCGGCCGCCACCTTTGGGGCGAAGCCGCAAGACGCGGGCGGGTCGGCCTCGGCCCGACGGGCGGTCGAGTCCGCCACCAGCGAAGCGATGGAGTCGTCGCGCCGCGACCTGAATGAGTACCTCCTCGCCGAGGAGACCGACGGCAAACGGACCGGCCGCGAGCTGTGGCGCGTCAGCGCCCGCGTCACCGCCTTGGGCGACGTTGACTACGGCCATTTCGTCGAAGACTTGCGCGGCAAGATCGAGCCGGTGCTCGACGCTTATAAAGTGCGGGACCTACTCGTCGCGAAACTCGCCGCCCAGGGGATACCACTCGACGAGGCGCGGGTCTGTCTGCTGACCGACACGAACGACCCCGAGAATCCCTGGCTGCCGAAGCCCGGCTCGCCCGAAGCCTGGCTCGCCGACCTGCTACAGTCGTCCGCGACGAAAGACTTCACCGTCTACCCGCTGGCGACCTTCCAAGCCGCCGACCCCGAGAGGCGGGCCCAGACGCTTCAGCAACTGGCCGAGCGCTTCGACGCGGTCGTGACGCTCAACGCCGCCAACGCGGCGCCGCTCAAGGGCGTCGACGTCGCGACGCTCGCCCTCACGGCGCCCGGCGTTGAAGCGACGCCGCCGACCGAAGCGACCGCCGTCTACACGGGCATCGTGCCGCTGGTCTACAAGACGCAGCGCGAGCTGCTCACGAGCCTGCGTCAGAGCATCATCTGGGCGACCGGTCTGATCGCCTGCGTCATGATGTTCGTGCTCCGCAGCCCCCCGGCGGGCGTCGCCTCGATGCTGCCGAACGTCTTCCCGATCGTCATGGTGTTTGGCGTGATCGGCTGGATCGGCATTAAGGTCGATATCGGCATCATGATGGCCGCGAGCGTCGCGCTCGGCGTCGCCGTGGACGACACGCTCCACTTTGTAACGTGGTTCAGCCGCGGCATCCGCAGCGGGCTCGACCGCCGGAGCGCGACCGAGCAGGCGTTCGACCGCTGCGCCACCGCGATGATGCAGACAACTCTCATCGGCGGGATGGGTCTCGCCGTGTTTGCGGTGAGCACTTTCACGCCGACGCAGCAGTTCGGCACGCTGATGATCACCATCTTGGCGGTCGCGTTGATCGGCGACTTGGTGATGCTGCCGGCGCTGCTGTGCGGGCCGCTGGGCCGGTTCTTCGCCCCCAAGGCGCCGGCGACTCCCGAGGAAGCCCAGAGTCGGAGAGCCCCGTCGCCGGTCGCCCAGCCAGGGTCCGCCCATTCAGGGTCCGCCCAGCCGCAGGTCAGCCCCGCGGCCGTCCCGGTCCACGCCGAGCCGATCGTCTCGCCTGCCGGCGACGCCGCCGACGAACCCCTGTCAGCCGCCAATGCCGCCCTCCGGACGAAGCTCCAAAGGTTCCGTCGCCAGCCCTCGAACGATCCCTCGAACTGACGGAGTCCGCCCGATTAGGTCCTCCTGATTCGGACGAAGTGGGCGGCGGCCTGTGGCCAACGACGCCCTGCCGAGTGATACTGCCGGCGGACCAGACTCTCCGCTCGATCGGCCGCTCCGGATGTCGCGACGCAACCTTACGGTGCTTTTCATTGGGATCGCGGTCGGGCTGCTCTGTTTCGCTCGCTCAGAGCGAAACCCCTACGTCCGGTACGTCAGCCGCGCTTACGAGCTGGTCGACGACCTCGCGCTGGAAGAGCCCCCCGACCAAGAGTTGTTCGCCGGGGCGGTCAGCGGCATGGTCGCGGTGCTCCGTCAGCGGGGCGACGTCCACTCTGGGTTCCTCGCACCGAGCTCGGCCGAGCCGCTGCTCGCCGACATGCGGCAGGAGTTCGGGGGCGTGGGCGTACGGGTTGGGCTCGACGGCGATCCTCCCCGGGTCGTCGTCGTCGAACCGCCGCAGCCAGGAACGCCGGCCTACGAGTCGCCAATCCGCGCGAAAGACCTCATCCTCACGGTCGATGGCAAGGCGACGGCGGGGCTCGGCCTACAAGACGTGGTGTCGCTCATGCGGGGCAAGCCCGGCGCGCCGGTAGCGGTCTCGGTCCGGCACGAGGACGGGTCTGAGGAGGCGTTCCAGCTCGTCCGCGAGGTGATCCGCGTCCCCTCGGTGATCGGCGACCGGCACAGCGCCGACGGCGGTTGGGTCTACCCGCTGCAGGACGATCCGCGGATCGCGCTGGTGCGGATTACGATCTTCGGCAGCAAGACCGCCGCAGAGCTCGCCGACGCCTTGCGGCAAGCGGTTGACGACGGCGCCAAGGCGGTCGTCCTCGATGTCCGCGGCAACGCCGGCGGGGCGCTCGACGCGGCGATCGACGTTGGTGAGCTGCTGCTGCCGGCCGACTCGCTGGTTGTCAGCACCCGGGGCCGCGACGGCGAGGTCCTCGACGCTTACACCACCACCCAAGACGGCCCCTTCGCCGACTTGCCGCTGGCGGTCCTCGTCGATGGCGACACCGCCAGCGCCAGCGAGATCGTCGCCGCCGCCCTCCAGGACCACGGCCGGGTCGTGGTCGTCGGGCAACGTTCCTACGGCAAGGGGACGGTCCAGCAGCTCCTGGACCTCGAACCGAAGCACAGCTTGCTAAAGCTGACGACCGCTAGCTACTGGCGCCCGAGTGGCGTCAACATCCATCGGCTCCCCGGCACGCCCGAGGAGGCCCCCTGGGGCGTCTCGCCCGACCCCGGCGCCGAGGTCCCCCTCACCGACGCGGAGCGGGTCGCCTGGTACGAGTGGCGGCGCCAGCGCGACCTCGTGGCGGCCGAGCGCCTGATCGAACTGACGCCAGAGGTGGAAGACCCTCTGGTTGCCGACGCGGCATTGCGGCTGGCGGTGGATCGCATGCAAGCCAAGCTCGACGCAGCCCGCTAGCAAGGCGCCGCAGCGATCCGCCGAGCCGCGTCGGTAAGGGAGCCGCTGACGGCCCGCTGTCGGTAAACCCGTTTGCAAGAGTTACCAACGGGGTGACCCCTTCGCCGAGGCGTCACGGGGCGAAACCGGCGTCTTCCGGCGGATTCAGGGTGCTAGCGGCTTCGGCAGGACGGATTGGCACGCCCCGTGCTTCTAAGGTCTTTCGAGGTCGACGCTCGAGGGACGAGCGACCCGCCCTCCGGACCGCCCGCCGCGCCCCACCGCCGCTCAACGCCACCCCCAGCCGGGCTTGAGCCGATGGCGCCAGTCGGTCCCTTATCCCAACATCTCCTCCATCCGGAATACAAAGGAACGACACCATGGTCGCCACTCGAAAGATTCGCTGCGTTGTTGTGCTAGCAGACGCCGAAACTCACGGCATGACCCAACGCACGCAGCCTCGATTCCGCCCCAGCGACTTGCTGCCTTGGGCCGACCCGCATATCCGCTCGCTCGTCGAGCAGCTGCAGCAAGAAGTCCGCGACGAAGAAGCCGTCCGCCGCGAAGCGGTCCGGCCGGTCAACCCGATGGCGGACGAGGCCCTGACGCTTGACGACGAGTTTGCGTTCGAGCTGATGACGTCACGCCGCTTCTAAACCAATGCAAGCCTTCCCAGGGGGGAAGCACCGGGGCGTGGCGCCCGCCTGACCCAGTCGCCACGCTCTCACGCCGGTCTGCCGAGCGGGGCGCCCCGCTCGGCCACGACCAACCGCCGGACCTCCGCTGCAAAGAGCAGCGAGCCGGTGAACACGACCGCGCCGCCCCCCGCGCCGCCCCCCGCGGCGCGCCGCCGGGCCGTCTCCCAGGCCGCGGCGGGCGTCGGGGCCGTCTGGACGACGGCGCCCTCGATGACCCATCGCCGAGCCTCCTCGGCGACCTTTTCCGGTGAAGCCGCACGCGGGTTGTCCTGAAACCGCGTTGCGATCACGCAGCCAAAGCGTCGCGCGAGCGGCTTGAGTATCGCACCCAAGTCTTTGTCGTCGCTCACCGCGATGACCAGCACCCGCCGCTCGCGCGGCGTTGGGCCGCACAACGCGTCGAGCGCTTCGGCCAGAGCCGCGGCCGAGGCGTCGTTGTGGGCCCCATCAATGACGATCGTTGGGTCGCCCTCGAAGCGCTCCAGCCTCCCGGCGAGGCGACCGGTGTTCACGCCGACCCGCCGCGCCTCGATCGGCAGCCGCCAACCGCGGTCGGCGAGCACGCCGAGCGCCGCCAGCGCCACCGCGGCGTTCTCCGCTTGGGCCGTTCCCGGCAGCGCGGGGGCGACGCCATCAATGGTCTCGGTCGCGCCGTCTTCCTGTCGTCGGGTGAACCGCCAGGCGCCCCCGTCGGACGGAAGGTCTCGTTGCAGGTCGAAGTCACGCCCCCGGCGCCAGAAAGGGCACGCCCGCTCCGCGGCGATCCGCTCGAGGACGTCGCCCGCCTCGGTGTCGGCGACGCCGCTCACCGCGGGGACGCCAGGCTTAATGATTCCCCCCTTCTCGACGGCGATCTTGTCGCGCGTCGCCCCGAGCAGCAGCGTGTGGTCGAGGCTGATGCTTGTGACGACCGCCACTTCGGGCGTCACCACATTGGTCGAGTCGAGTCGCCCCCCCAAGCCGACCTCTAGCACCACCGCATCGACCGCCCGGTCGGCAAAATGCGCCAGCGCCATCGCCGTCGTAAGATCGAAGTAGGTCGGCCCGCCGACCGGCTCGCGGTCCATCGCCTCGGCGATCGGCCGCACCCGCTCGACGAGCCCGACGAGGTCGGCGGCGGTGCAGGGGTGGCCCCCGACGGCAAAGCGTTCCTCAAGCCGCTCGAGGTGGGGCGAGCTCGAAACCCCGGTCCGCAGCCCCGCCGCCTCGCATGCCGCCGCGATCATCGCCGCGGTCGACCCCTTCCCCTTGGTCCCCGCTATGTGGACGATCCGCTGCCCGACGTGCGGGTCGCCGAGCCGCCGCAGCAGCTCGCGGATGCGGTCGAGCTTGAGAGACTCCTCCGTGTAGGGGATAACCTTGGTCCGCTCGTAATTGACGCGGCCCATGAGCCAGGCGAGGGCGGCTGCTCGGGGGGCGTCGGCGTCGGAGGGAGGTCGATTCACGCGACTGACTTTAAACGATCGGGTAACCGCCGGCACGTCCTCGCACCGAATTGATCGACCCCTCAGGCTCCGCATGAAAACCGTCTTTGCAGTTCTCGGCTGGCTCGCCTTGGTGCTGCTGCTACTGGCGAGCATCGGGATTAGCAAACCGGCCAGCGATTTGGCCGAAGAGGTGATGGCCTCGGCCGAGTACGTGGGGGGCGTCGAGTACCTGGCCGAACCCGCCATCGACCACCTCATCGATCGCCTCAACGAGTCGGGCTACAACCACCAACCGATCGACCCCAACGAGCCGCTCCTCAAGAGCCGGATCGTGCTGGTCTGCGAGGGGATGAACGAGCGGGTCGCCCGCCATGTCGTTGAGCGCCTGATCTATCTCGACGCGTTGGACCCCGCCCGGCCGATCGACCTGCGGATCGCCACGTCGGGGGGCTGGGTCGACTCGGCCTTCACGATCGTCGATACGATGCGTGCGATCGAGGCGCCGGTGAACGTCACGGCGATTGGGGGCTGCTACTCGGCCGGCACGGTGATCCTGGCCGCCGCCACCGGCAAGCGGGCCGCAACGCCCAACACGCTCCTGTCGGTGCACGTCAACGATTTCGAGCCGGGCGACGACTTCGACGTCGATCGCCGCGAGTTGGACCGCTTCCGCGACGTCTACCGCCGCTACACCGACGTGCCCGAGTCGTGGTTCGACGGGACCGGCGACAACCAGTGGTACCTCAACGCCGAGCAGGCGCTGAAGATGGAGCTGATCGACGAGATCGCGCAGCCCGTCCATCAACCGGCCGAGGAACCACGCGCCCGTCCCCGCGCCGCAGCCTGACGGCGGGCTCAGCCCTCGCGCGGGGCGTCATCGCCGTCGATCGCGCCGTGCGTGCTGTAGAACCGGAACAGGCCGACCGCCAGCACGGCGAGCCCCACCCCCATCGTCACGGCGCCAAGCGTCCGGTCGATCGGCCCCGTCGGCTGGAGCCGCCAGAGCGTGGCGCCCGAGGCGACCAGCATCACCGCCGTACGGATGTAGGCGAGCAGCGTCCGCTCGTTGGCGAGCTTCGTTCGGGTGACCGCGAGGCGATCACGGGTGGCGGAATCGGGGTCGGGCATGCCGGCCAAGATCGCCCAGCCGGCCGCGAATGGCAAGCACGGGCCCAAGTTCCGTGTTGCGGCCGCGCTGTGCTACGCTGGTCCCGTCCCCCTCGTATCCCCTTGCTCACCGCGAATCGCGATGTCCTTCGGTGTCGACGATCCCCGTTTCGACCAGCAGCCACCCGAGTCCCTGCCCGAGCAGCGCGAACCGCGGCAAGGCCGGGGCTGCCTGTTCTGGGGCTGCCTGATCACGGCGATCCTGATGCTGCTGCTCCTGGTGGGCGTGCCGCTAGCGATCTACTTCGCGGCGCGGCCTACATCAACCAGTTCACGGCCGAGGAGCCGGCCAAGATCGAGGTGGTCGAACTGCCCGCCGCGCGGGTCGAGCAGATCACGGCGCGCTTCGACGCGTTCGCCAAGGCGATACGCGAGGACGGGGCGCCGCCCGACTTCGAGATCACCGCCGAAGAGCTCAACGGCCTGATCAACGAGAACAAAGACCTCGCCGGCAAGGTCTTCCTGCGGATTGAGGACGGCCGCGTCGGTGGCGACCTCAGCCTGCCGATGGACGAGCTGCCTGGCGGCGGGGGGCGGTTCCTCAACGCCTCGGTCGACTTTGAGGTGGCGATGCGCAACGGCGCGCTGACGGTCACCCTCGCCGACGCCAAGGTCAACGGCTCGCCGCTGCCGCCGTGGATGCTTGGGACGCTCGCCGGCCAGAACTTGGCGGTCAAAATCAATCGCGACCCCAAATTCGCGAAAGTGCTAAGCCGGTTCGAGTCGCTCGAAGTGGTCGGCGACAAAATCATCCTCCGCCCCCGGCGCGACCTTCCGGCCGCTGGCGACACCGATGGGAAAGGCGACTCCGAGGTGAAAGGCGAGATTGAAACGTTCGACGACGACACGGCCCCCGTGTCGAATTGATCGCTACCCCCGAGGGGGCGTTCTTGTCTCAAGAGGGGGCCACCCCAAGCCATCGGCGGCACGCGCCGGCTTATACTGGCGCTCAGCTACACAGGCGACCGAACTTTTCTAGCGAATTTCATCAGCGGGTACCGATGCGAATCTTACCCCTTCTGCTGCTGTGGTTGCTGCCCGCCGGCACGGTGTTGGCGGAGGACCCGCAAGCCGCCCCCTGGTCGCCAGACGACGGCGCCGGCGGCTACCAGAACCCGGTGCTGTACGCCGACTACAGCGACCCTGATGTGGCGGGCTTCGACGGCGATTACTACCTAACCGCGTCGTCGTTCAACTGCGTGCCGGGATTGCCAATCCTGCACTCGCGCGACCTCGTCAACTGGGAGCTCGTCAACCACGCGCTTCCGCGTTTATACGCGGGGAAGACGTTCGACACGCCACGCCACGGTGACGGCGTGTGGGCGCCGTCGATCCGCCACCACGACGGCTGGTGGTACATCTACTGGGGCGATCCCGACCTCGGCGTCTACATGGTCCGCACGCAGAACCCGGGAGGCGCGTGGACGAAGCCGGTCTTGGTGAAGCCGGCGCACGGCAACATCGACGCCTGCCCGCTGTGGGACGACGACGGACGCGTTTACATGGTGCACGCCTTCGCCCACTCGCGCGCCGGCGTCAACAGCCTGCTGACGGTGGTCGAGCTCAACGCCGACGGGACCAAGGCGATCGACAAGGGCTGGATCGTCTTCGACGGCCACGCCGAGCACCCGACGGTCGAAGGCCCCAAGTTCTACAAGCGGAACGGCTACTACTACATCTTCGCCCCGGCCGGCGGCGTCGCCGAAGGCTGGCAGATCGTCCTCCGCTCACGCCACGTCCGCGGCCCCTACGAGGTCCGCCGCGTCCTCGCGCAGGGAGACACCGCCATCAACGGCCCGCACCAAGGCGCGTGGGTCGACGCGCCGGACGGCTCGAGTTGGTTCCTCCACTTCCAAGAGAAGCAGCCCTACGGCCGCATCGTCCACCTCCAGCCGATGCGGTGGGTCGATGATTGGCCGGTCATCGGCGACGACCCCGACGGCGACGGCGAAGGCCAGCCGGTGCTGAATCACGCTGAGCCCGTCGCCGGCGGCCCCGTGAAGGTCCCCGCGACGAGCGATACGTTCGGCGGCAAGCAGCTCGGCCGGCAATGGCAGTGGCACGCCAACCCACGCAGCGAGTGGGCCTCGCTGACCGCCCGGCGCGGTTGGCTACGACTCACCGCCGCGCAGCTCCCCACCGGCTACCGCAACCTGTGGGACGCCCCGCACCTGTTGCTACAAAAGTTCCCGGCGCCGGCGTTCACCGCGACCTGCGTGATCGATCCGCGCGCGATGCAGTCGGGCGAGACGGCGGGCCTCGTCGTCATGGGGAGGGATTACGCCTACGTCGGCCTGAAGAAGTCATCGGGGGGCCTCTGCATCGTCCGCCAGACGTGCCCAAACGCCGAACGCGGGACGGCCGAAACGAGCGACGACCTCGTGCGGCTCGACGACAACGCCACGGTCGAGCTGAGCGTCGAGGTCCGCGACGGCGGCGTGTGTCGCTTCAGCGCCCGCTGCAACGGCGAAGCGTGGCCCGATCTGGGCGACGTCTTCCAGGCCCGCGAAGGGAAGTGGATCGGCGCGAAGGTCGGCCTCTTCTGTCAGGGCGAGGCATCGCCAGCGGGGTACGTCGACGTCGATCACTTCACGATCGAGGCGGATGCGGCCGATTAGAAACAAGCTTAGCTATCCACGATCCTTCCGTTGGACGAACCACGACGTTGGAGGGGAGCCCTAAGCGTCAGCGCCGGGAGTGGCGCCGTGTACCCGCTTCGACTCCCGGCGCTGACGCTTAGGGCTCCCTTTCTAATCGTGGTTGGCGGGCGCTTGTTGGATCAGACGACCCCGCGTTCTTCGAGCAGCTTCGCCACCTCGCGGCGCACTCTTCGAACGTCTTCTTCGTCGGCTTCAAAAAATAGGTCGAACCCACCGCGCTCAAGGCACGGGGCGCCGCAGTTGTTTTAGCAGCTCGGCAATCTCGCTGTGGCAACGATTGCGAGAGGTGATGACGAGACTTTCATCGGCCGGGATCCGGCGCAGAAAGGCGTCGTCGGACTTCCATTCATTGGAGTAAACTGTCGACGTAATCAAATCGACGAGCTCGTCAAAGTCACGATCCAGAACGTCGCGTTCGGCAGCATGGTCGATCGGTTGAATCAGGTCGCCGACCCAATAGACTCGCATCGAGACGGCCAGCGGGCCTTGGTCTTCGAGCGCCCGACGCATCCCGTAGTCGTAGCCGCCCAGATAGCCGGCGACGCAGGCGGTGAGGAACAAGAGGGTCGCGAGACCAAAGCGGAGAGCGAACCACCGCCGCCTTCTAGGCTTGGGGCCGTCCATCCTCAAGGTCCTTCCATTGGACAAACCATTTCGTGAGCGGGGAGCCCTAAGCGTCAGCGCCGGGAGTGGCGCCGTGTACCCGCTTTGACTCCCGGCGCTGACGCTTAGGGCTCACTTTCCAAACGTGGTTGGCGGGCCTTTTGGGATCAGACGACGCCGCGTTCTTCGAGCAGCTTCACCACCGCCGCGGCGCACTCTTCGAACGTCTTCTCAGCGGGCTTCACGACGAGGTCGGGCTTCGCGGGCGGTTCGTAGTCGAGCGAGACGCCCGCCAGGTTCTGGATCTCGCCCGCGTCGGCCTTGGCGTAGACGCCCTGCTCGTCGTTTTCGCGGCGCCATGCTTCGGGGGCGTCGACATGCACCACCAAGAAGCGGTCGGCGCCGACCACCTCGGCCGCTTTAAGGCGAACCGACTCCTGCGGGGCGACGAAGGCGGCGATCGTGATCAGGCCCGCTTCGTTGATCGTCTTGGCGACCTCGGCCGCGCGGCGGAGATTTTCGCTGCGGTCCTCCGCTGTGAATGACAGGTCGCGTGACAGGCCGCGACGCATCGTCTGGCCGTCGATCGCCACCACGGCGCGGCCCTGGTCGAACAGCAGCCGCTCGACCGCCGCGGCGATCGGCGTCTTGCCGGAAGCCGGCGGGCCGGTCAGCAGCACGGTCGCCGGCTTCTGGCCGTAGCGGGCCGCCCGTTCGTCGGCGGTGACGGCGCTGGCGGCGGCGATGAGGTCCTCGTTCGCCTCGGTCTCCCAGAGGTCGCCCTCGGCGGCGGCCGTCTTGCGGTCGAGGATCATGCCGGCGCCGACCGTGACGTTGGTCACCTGGTCGATGATGATGAAGGCGCCGGTCCCCTTGTTGTGCTTGTAGCCATCGAACGCAATCGGCGCGTTCAGCCTTAGTTCGCAGCGGCCGATCTCGTTCAGGGCGAGCACGGGCGTTGGGCTGCGGTGCAGCGTGTTGACGTCAATCTTGTAGCGGAGCGTGCTCACCCGGCCCGGCGTCAGCTTGGTGCCGTGCTTGATGAAGTAGTCCTTGCCGGGCGTCAGCGCCTTCTCGTCCATCCAGACGAGCGTCGCGTCGAACTTGTCGGCGACCGTCGGCACGTTGTCGGGCCGCACCAGCATGTCGCCGCGGCTGATATCGACCTCGTCCTCCGTCGTGATCGTCACGGCGAGCGGGGCGAACGCCTCTTGGAGATCGCCGTCGTAGGTGACGATCGACTTGACCCGGGTCCGCTTCTTGCTCGGCAGCACCATCAACTCGTCACCCGGCGAGATCTTGCCCGACGCGATCGTGCCGCAGAAGCCGCGGAAGTTGAGGTTCGGCCGATTGACGTACTGCACCGGCAGACGGAAGTCGATCAGGTTGCGGTCGCTCGCGATGTGTACGTTCTCGAGGTGGTGCATGAGGGTCGAGCCCTCGTACCATGGCGTGTTGGGGCTGCGGTCGATCAGGTTGTCCCCTTCCAACGCGCTGATCGGGATGAAGTGCTGGTCCGGCATATCGAGCCGCGTCGCGAATTCGCGGTAGTCTTTCTTGATCTGCTCGAAGCGGTC
The DNA here is from genome assembly GCF_007859955.1 of Botrimarina colliarenosi. Classification (GTDB taxonomy): domain Bacteria; phylum Planctomycetota; class Planctomycetia; order Pirellulales; family Lacipirellulaceae; genus Botrimarina; species Botrimarina colliarenosi. The sequence continues at coordinate 1,985,972 of NZ_SJPR01000001.1, read as the reverse complement.
CTCCGACCAACCGACGAGGTCCATCTTGTTGACCGCGATCAGCACGTGCTTGATGCCGAGCAGCGAGACGATGAACGAGTGCCGCTTGGTCTGGGTCATCACGCCGTGCCCGTCGCGGGCGTCGACGAGGATGATCGCTAGGTCGCAGGTGCTGGCGCCGGTCGCCATGTTGCGGGTGTACTGCTCGTGGCCCGGGCAGTCGGCGATGATGAACTTGCGCTTCGCCGTCGAGAAATAGCGGTACGCCACGTCGATCGTGATCCCCTGCTCCCGCTCGGCCTTGAGGCCGTCGGTCATCAGCGCGAGGTCGATCTTACCCCCCGTGGTGCCGTGCGTGACGGACGCCTTCTCGATGGCGGCGAGCTGATCCTCGTAGATCATCTTCGACTCGTAGAGCAGCTTCCCGATGAGGGTGCTCTTACCGTCGTCGACCGAGCCACAAGTCAGGAAGCGCAAAAGCTCCTTGTTCTCGTGCTGCTCGAGATAGGCGTCGATGTCGGTCGCGATTAGATCGGATTGGTGGCTCATAGCATGGGCTTTTTAGACAGGATGAACAGGACTTACAGGATGCTGCTGGTGTTTCTCATCCAGTCGATCCTGTTAATCCCGTCTCGTATTTTTTCCTTCTCAGAGCTTTCTGTGGCTCTGTGGTGAATCAAATCAGAAGTAGCCTTCTTTTTTCTTCTCTTCCATCGAGCCCGCCTGGTCGTGGTCGATCACGCGGCCTTGGCGTTCGCTGGTGGTCGTGAGCAGCATCTCTTGGATGATCTCCGGGAGCGTCGTCGCTTCGCTCTCCACCGCGCCGGTCAGCGGGTAGCAGCCCAGCGTGCGGAAGCGGACCATCTTCTCCTCGACGACCTCGCCCTCTTCGATCGGCATGCGGTCGTCGTTGACGTAGATCAGCACGCCGTCCTTCTTGACCACCGGGCGTTTGGCCGAGAAGTAGAGGCTTGGGATCGGGATCTGCTCGAGGTGGATGTACTGCCAGACGTCGAGCTCCGTCCAGTTCGAGATCGGGAAGACGCGGATCGACTCGCCGCGGCTGCGGTTCACGCGGCCGTTGTACAAGTTCCACAGCTCGGGGCGTTGGTTTTTCGGGTCCCAGGCGTGGCTCTTGTCGCGGAAGCTGTAGACGCGTTCCTTGGCCCGCGACTTCTCCTCGTCGCGGCGGGCGCCGCCGAACGCCGCATCGAAGCCGTGCTTGTCGAGCGCCTGCTTGAGGGCGACCGTCTTCATGATCCGGGTGTGGACATCACTGCCGTGCGTGAACGGTCCGACGCCTTCTTTAATCCCCTCCTCGTTGCTGTGGACGATTAGGTCCCAGCCGAGGTCGTTCTTGATGTAGTTGTCGCGGAACTCGATCATCTCCTTGAACTTCCACGTCGTGTCGACGTGCATCAAGGGAAACGGCGGCTTGCCGGGCGCGAAGGCCTTCTCGGCTAGCCGCACCATGCAGGCGGAGTCCTTGCCGACCGAATACAGCATCACCGGGTTGTCAAACTCGGCAGCCACCTCGCGGATGATGTGGATGCTCTCGGCTTCGAGCTGCTTGAGATGCGTCAGGTTGTAGGACACGGCGCGGGCAGGGTTCGGAACGGGGGCGGGGCGCCACCAGCCCGAGAGGGGCCGGCGAGCCGGAAGCGTCAGCGCCCGGAGGGGGGTATAGTAGGTAGCCCCCCATCATCGCCCGCCGCTGGTAGGGCGTCCAGGCGCTGCAGAACGCGACCGCTGCGGCTCCTCACCGCGACGCCGTCGACCGATTGATCGCCTCGGCCAGCGTGTTGTCGCGGATATCGATCGACAACGCCATCACCACCGGGTCGATGTCGTCGGAGATAAACTCCACCCGCCCGTCGAGGAACGCCCCATTCACCCCCCCGGGGTGGAGGCTCCTGGGAGCGGCCGACTGGTAGCCTCCCAGGCCGACCGTGCCGAACGTGACCGGCGATTCCAGCCCAATCCAGGGATGGCACGGCATCCCATCGCGGACGAGCGTCATCCATTCGTCGCCACGCAGTGGCGGGCAGCGGACCGTCGTGTCCCCGATAATCTGCCCGGCGCCCTCGGCGGTGAACGCCTGAGGATCGACGAAGTTCGGCATCTGCGCTTTGTGCGCCAGCGACACGTCGAGGTAGTACTCCTGGGTCCAGCCCCCCGCGATCGTCTTGGCGTGGTGCATGTCGAGGGCTAGCAGGGACGCCCCGGTCCAGGCGAGGGCCCAGGCGCCTCGTTCGTCGCTGGTGCGGGGGTGCGTCCGCACCTCACTGACTCCGAGGGTTTTCCCCAACCCGTCGGTGATCCGCCGCAGCGAGAGCGGCCGCGCCAAAAAGGCGCCGGGGTAGACCAGTTGGGCGTCGGTGTGGTGCGGGGACGTATAAACGGCGTAATTCCCCTTGGCGAACTGCTTGCCTGCCGTGAGCTCCTCGTCGCTGAAAAAGCGCCCCGTGGCGGCGTCCGACGGGCAAGTCAGCGAGGCCAACGACACCGCTTGCGGGTCCCCAGCCTGCTCCAGGACGCTCTTGCCGAGGTCGAACCGATCGCTAAGCGGCGTCTCTCCTAGGTACGGGAGCAGCAGCACCGCCCAGCTGGTCATTTGCCCGTACCGCTGATCGACCGCCTCGTACGGCTCCTCGGCGTAGGTCTTCGAGAAGATGCCCACGAGCCCCGACGGCGGCAGCCGGCCCTCGGCCGACTCGTAGTTCATCGCCGCCAGCACGATCTGCTTCTGATTGTTCACGCACTGCGTCCGCCGGGCCGCTTCGCGCGCCGACTGCACTGCTGGCAGTAGCAGGGCGACCAGCACCCCGATAATGGCGACCACCACCAGCAGCTCGACCAGCGTAAAGCCGGTAAGCCGGGTCGAACGGTGGCGGCTGGCGTATCGAGGGGTCATGACGATTTCGGGGCCGAACCAATCCGGCCGGCGGAGCCCACCCCGGTTGGAGGCGCTCCGGTGGGAGGAGGAGATTCGCCCCAATTCTAACCCCGCGCGGCTTCGCTGGCGATCAATTGACGCCCTACGCGGCCCGGCGGGGCGTGTGTTAACCTACGGATTCCGCCGATGGTCGGCGCCTGCTGCCCCTTGCATCCCACCGCTATCCCTCCGAGAGTCTTCCCGATGCGTGTCGCCCTCGCGGCTGCCTCGTTTGCCCTCGCGGCGTTCCTAACCGCCGTGCCCGCCATGTCTCAAGAAGTCGAATTGCCGCCCCCGGGTGAGCCCGCTGGCCAGCCTGACGACGAAGCAGCCCGCTTCAACGAGAAAGTCGGTTACTGCATCGGCCTCGACCTCGGGCGCCGGCTCGCCGACGACGCGGCGCCGGTCGACCTCGGCGCCATCGTGGCGGGACTACGCGACGGCCTCAGTGGCGCGGAGCCCCAATTGACGGACGAGCAAGTCGCGGCGGTCATGGACCGCTTTCAACAACTCATGCAACAGAAGGCGGAAACAAAGATGGCGCAAGAAGCCCAAGAGAACCTGGTCCGCGGCGAGAAGTTCCTCACGGAGAACCGCGGCAAGGAAGGGGTCCAGGAGACCGATTCGGGCCTCCAGTACCGCGTCATCGAAGAGGGCGAGGGCGACTCGCCCGGCCTCCGCGACACGGTCCGCTGCCACTACGAAGGGACGCTCATCTCGGGCGAAGTCTTCGACAGCTCTTACAAGCGTGGCCAACCGGCCGAGTTCCCGGTCGGCGGCGTCATCGACGGCTGGACCGAGGCGCTGCAGATGATGAAGGTCGGCGCCAAGTGGGAGGTCTTCCTGCCGGCGAAGATCGCCTACGGCCTCCGCGGCGCGCCGGGCGCCATCGGCCCCAACGAGACGCTCGTCTTCACGATTGAGCTCATCGACATCGTTGACTGATCCCTGGTGACTGATCCCTTCCCTGGTGACTGATCACGTGAGTCGACTGATCTCCTGAGTCGACCGACCACCAGAAGAATCGCCCGCTTGCCTGTTTCGATCGATTGCCCGCTGGGCCGGCGCGAGAGCCGCGTCGGCCCAGCGGCCTAACGCAATGCGCGCCCTCCCGCCGCGACGCCCCCTACCCCTGGGCGTCGCGGCGGGGGAGGACGTTCGATTTGGGGAGCCGATCGTAAGGATCATTCCGAGATTTCTGTGATTTTTAGGCGCCAGAACATCGCCCCATTTGCTCCGATGGCCTAGCTTTTCGACTCACAGAACCGTTTTGTCGTATTCGGTCGTCGAATAGCGAGGCGACGTAAATGCCGAACGGGCAATGTGGGATATCTGGGTCGACGTTCATTGACGGCCAATCTAGGCAAGTTAGAATCGTGGCCCAGTGGGTAGGTGAAATCCGTCGGTAGATCGCTAGTTACGCGTTTTTCGCACGCTGGCTGCCTCACTAGACGTTTCGAAAACGCGTTTTTTTCATTCTTTTGGGAGGACACCCTCGATGCGGCGCACTTTGTTCGCCCTGCTTCCGGCAGTTGCACTGCTCGTTGCGGGCACACAGGCCATGGCCTGTTCGGATTGTGGCTGCAGCTCCGGCTGTAGCGAAGCGACGACCACCGACTGTGGTGGCGATTGCGGTGGCGGTTGTGACGGCGGTTGCGGTGGAGCTGCCGTCAGCAGCGCCGCCTGTGGCCCGACGATGGTCACCAAGACGGTCTACGTCCCGCAGCAAGTCACGGAGATGCGCACGGTCAACTCGACCGAGTACACCACCGAGACCCGCGAGCGGACCTACACGGTCATGACCCGTGTCCCGCAGACCGAAGAGAAGACCCGCACTTACACGGTCATGGTCCCCGAGACCAAGACCAAGACGGTCGAGTACACCGTCATGAAGCAGGTCCCCGAGACCAAGACCCAAGAGTACACGGTCCAGGTCCCGTACACCGAAGAGGTCGAGCAGACCTACACGGTGATGACGCAGGTCCCCGAAGAGAAGACCCAGACCTACACGGTCATGGTCCCCTCCTACGAGGACAAAACGGTTGAGTACACCGTCATGACCCGCGTCCCCGAAGAGAAGACCCAGACCTACACGGTCATGGTCCCCTCTTACGAGGACAAGACGGTCGAGTACACCGTCATGACGCAGGTTCCCGAAGAGAAGACCTCGACCTACACGGTTATGGTCCCCTACACCGAGCAGGTCGAGCAGACCTACACGGTGCAGGTCCCCTACACCGAGACGGTCGAAGCGACCCGCACGGTCACCAAGCGCGTCCCCACGACCACGATGAAGACCGTCCAGGTCTCGGGTGGCCACTACGAGACGCAGATGGTTGAGGTTGGTTGCGGCGGCGGTTCGTCGGCCGGTTCGGCCTGCGGTGGTGGTTGCGGCTCGCCTTGCGGCGGCTGTGGCGACTGCGGCGGTTGTGGTGAGTGCGGCGGCTGTGGCTGCGCCACCAAGACCGTCTGCCAGAAGGTCTGGGTCCCGACTTGCGAGACCAAGGAAGTGCCGGTCACGACCTACGAGTGCGTCACCGAAGAGGTGCCCTACACGTACAACGTCACCAAGTGCACGACCGAAGAGCGCACCCGCACGGTCAACGTCACCAAGTGCAAGGCCGAAGAGCGCACCAAGACCTACACGGTCATGAAGTGCGTCCCCGAGACCAAGACCAAGACCGTCAAGGTCTGCACAATGGTCCCCGAAGAGCGCACCAAGACCTACACGGTCATGAAGTGCGTCCCCGAGACCAAGACCAAGACCGTCAAGGTCTGCACAATGGTCCCCGAGGAGCGCACCAAGACCTACACGGTCATGAAGTGCGTCCCCGAGGAGAAGACCCGCACGGTCAGCGTCACCAAGTGCAACACCGAGACCCGGACTCGTGAGTACACCGTGATGACCTGCGTCCCCGAGACGATGACCAAGGAAGTCACGTACACCGAGTGCGTGCCGCAAGAGAAGACCGAGACCTACACGGTCACGACCTACTCGTGCGTTCCCGAGGAAAAGACCGAGACCTACACGGTCTGTGTCCCGACCACGGTCACCAAGGAAGTCCCGGTCACCGTCTGCAAGATGGTCGCCCAGGAAGTCACCGTCCCCGCCGCTGGCGGTTGCGGCGGTTGCGCCCCGGCGCCGGCTGCCGACTGCGGCTGCAACTGAGTTCGTAAGAACACCAGTCGCTACAGAGTGTGAATAACGACACGGGCCGGGCTTCCTTCGGGAATCCCGGCCCGTGCTTTTTTGCGCCCCGCCCCATGGCGACGGGCCCTCCTCGCACGTTGGGCGTCAATGTCGGAACCCGACGGCGCCGCGAGTTAGAGTGGGGGGATTCCCTCCTGCTCGCCAAAGAGGCCCGCGGTGCATCGCTCCTTTCAACGAATGACGGGTTGGCTCTTTGGTCTCGCTGCCACGGCGTCGATTGCCGCCGCTCAGGGGACCAAGTCCGACTACGACCGCGCCCTCTCGCTCGAAGCCAAGTTTGCCGAGCAAGTGACGCACGACCGCGTCGAGCCGCACTGGGTTTCGCCAACGCGTTTTTGGTACGCCGCCAATCTCGGCGCGGGGCGCCGCGAGTACTGGCTCGTTGACGCCGAGTCGGGCGCGCAGCAAGTCGCCTTCGACCACGCCGCGCTCGCCGGGGCGCTGGCGGAGGCGACCGACCGCGACCGCGACCCCCAGCGGATGAAGATCGATCGGATCGCCCCCGAAGGGGTCGACCGCCTCGCGTTGCGGATCGACGAGACGTGGTGGGATTGGGACGGCGACCAGCTCTCTCAACGGGACGGAGCGCCCGTGGCGGACGAGGTTCAACCGATGGAGCGCTCGGCCAACGAGCCAAGCGGACCCGGCGGCAAACCAAGCCCGCGCTCGCCCGACGGCCGCTGGCGCGTCGAGAAGCGGCTCGGGGCGCTCGTGCTCGTCGACACCGCATCGGGCGAGTCGTTCGTCAAAATGGCGGCGCCGCTTCGGGACGGGTCGTACGACGCCCGGGTCGCTTGGTCGCCCGACTCAACACGCTTCGTTGCTTGGGAGAACGTGCCGGGTGGCGGCCGCACGGTGCAGCTCATCGAGTCGTCGCCGGCCGACGAGCTCCAGCCGAAGCTGCACGAACACCAATACGACAAGCCGGGGGACAATCTGCCGTGGCGGCGTCCCCACCTGTTTGCGGTCGGCGACGCGGACGAGACGCCGCTCGACGAAACCCTGTGGCAGAACCCTTGGTCCGCCGGCGACCTCCGCTGGAAGCCCGACAGCTCGGCGTTCACGTTCGTCTTCAACCAGCGTGGCCACCAGGTCGTACGGTTGCTGCAGGCGGACGCGGCGAGCGGCGCGGTGCAGACACTGATCGAGGAAAGCTCCCCAACGTTCGTTCACTATTCGGGCGAGGGGAAGTGCTGGCTCTACCGGATCGACGACACCGACGAGGCGCTCTGGACCAGCGAACGCGACGGCTGGAATCACCTCTACCTGGTCGATTTGACGACGGGCGCCGTCAAGCGGCAGCTGACGCGGGGGCCGTGGGTGGTGCGTCGCGTTGATCATGTCGACGCCGAGAAACGCGAGGTTAGTTTCCGCGCGGGCGGCGTTCACGCCGACCAAGACCCCTATTACGAGCACCATTGTCGTGTGAGTCTCGATGACCCGTCTGTCGTCACGCTCACCGATGGGGACGGCAGCCACGAGGCGCAGTGGTCGCCCGACGGCCGTTGGCTGATCGCAACCTATTCGCGCGTCGACCTGGCGCCGGTGACCGAACTGCGTCGCGCGGGCGACGGCGGGCTCGTCGTGGAACTGCAGCGCGGCGACACGGCGGCCCTCGAGGCGGCGGGCTGGCGGGCGCCCCAGCGGTTTGTCGCGAAGGGTCGCGACGGCAAGACCGACATCTACGGCGTCGTCTGCCGGCCGACCAACTTCGACCCGGCGAAGAAGTACCCGGTCGTCGAGGAGCACTACGCCGGGCCCCACGCGTCGCACTGCCCGAAGCGCTTCGCCACCCTGCACCGCTCGCAACAGTTCGCCGACCTCGGCTTCATCGTCGTGCAGCTCGACGGCATGGGGACCGACCATCGCGGCAAGGCGTTCCACGACGTCTGTTGGAAGAACTTGGTCGACGGCGGCTTCCCGGACCGCATCGCTTGGCTGCGGGCGCTGGCGGAACACGAGCCGGCGATAGACCTCACGCGCGTCGGCATCCGCGGCACGTCGGCGGGCGGACAGACCGCCATGGCCGCGCTGCTGCATCACGGCGACTTCTATAAAGCGGCCGTTAGCAACTGCGGCTGCCACGACAACCGCACCGACAAGGTCTGGTGGAACGAGCAGTGGATGGGCTGGCCGGTCGGTCCGCACTACGCCGAGCAGTCGAACGTCACGCAGGCGGGCAAGCTGCGCGGCGACCTGTTGCTGATCGTCGGCGAGATGGACCGCAACGTGCCGCCCACCGCGACGCTGCAAGTAGTCGACGCGCTAATCAAGGCGGACAAGGACTTCGAGTTCCACTTCGTCCCCGGCGCCGGTCACGGGGCGGGCGGCACCTACACCGACCGCCGCACCTGGGACTTCTTTGTCCGGAAGCTCCACGACGTCGAGCCGCGGCGCGAGGAGTGAGAATCCCGCGTCGAGAGATCGCCGCGATTTTCGATCTTTTTTTGTCGCCGACCCCGGACGTCGAGCGAGGTCCTTCCAACAATTCGGGTTCGCGAACCTGGCCAATCCGTGGGTTGACCAGGTGCGCCCGGGAGTTCCCCTCCCTTTCAGGGAGGGGTTAGGGGAGGGTCTACGCGTCCCCTCCCGAAGCGTCGTCCTGTCCAAGCCGTCTAGGCACAGGAGGGATCCTCAGTGCTGAACGATCCCACCCTCCCCTAGCCCCTCCCTGAAAGGGAGGGGGATACGCGACTTACCCGTTGTGCGCGGTGGCGACGTACCGGCCCGTGCCGCGACCCAGGCGTTCGAACGTCGCCATCACCTCGCTGAAGTCGCCGGCGATTGGCGTCACCGCGTCGGGCGGCACGATGGCGACCGTGCCGGTCCACGGGTCGGGGCTGCTTGGAAGGTAGACGGTGACGCCCGCCACCGGGTCGCGTTCGACTTCAATGGCGATCCGCGTCCAGCCCGCCACGCGGGCGACCACGGGCTGCAGCGAGCCGGTCCCGAGGTTGCCGGTCAGCTGGTCCTTGAAGACGGCGTAGCGGGGGAACAGCATCGACAGGTAGCGCTCGGCCCGTTCGCTGAACCACTGCCCGAGCGAACGCCGCGCGACGATCCCCGCGACGAACGCGACCCCCACCAGGAGCACCAGCGAAGCGAGGAGGAGCAGCGCGTACGCCCCCGGCCCGAGCTCGGCGTAGGCGCCGATGGGGTCTCCCTCGTGATCGGCCAGGTAGCTCTGCACGGCTGAGACAACGCTCCAGCCAATCTGCACCGCTTGGGCGAGCAGCCATCCCACCGCAGCGAGCGGCAAGAGGAAGACGACGCCGCCAACGAGCGTCGTGCGGAGGAAGCTAAGGAGCTGGCTGACCCGTCGGTGCATCGTGGCGTCCCGGGAGAGAGGGAGGGGGGACGCCAGTATCGGGTCGAAGGGCTCGGTGAGACAAGCGAAGCGGCGCGCCGGTTCGACTCACTGCGACAGGAAGACGGCGACAGGCCGCGTCGTCTCGTAGCTCTCGCAGACGATCTTGGTCACCAGCAGCAGCGGCACCGCAAGGAAGACGCCGACGATCCCCCACACCCACCCGATCACGAACAGCGCCAGCAGGATCACGACGGGGTTGAGGTCGATCGAGCGGCCCAAGATGAGCGGCGTCAACACGTTCGCTTCGAGGCCGTTGGCGCCGAGATAGACCAGCGGCGCCAAGGCGGCGTGACCGAGCGACTCGAACGACGTGACCGCAACCGCCGACACGATGCAGGTCCCCGCGATCAGCCCGGCATAGGGGATGTAGTTCAGCAAGGCGGCGAGGACGCCCCAGAGGGCGGGGTTCGGCATGCCGATCGCCCACATCCCCAGGCCGATCACCAAGCCGAGCGCGACGTTGATAATGGTGATCGCGCCGAGGTAGACCGAGATCCGGTGTTCGATGTTCTTCACCATCGTGACGATGTCCCGTTTGCCACGCCAAGTCGGCACGATCTCGACCGCCTTCTCGAGGAAACGGTCGCCGGCGGCGAGCAAGAAGAAGAGCGTCGTTAGTGCGATCGCGGCGCTGGCGAAAAATCCCCCCGTGCTGCTGAGCATCTGCGTGGCGAGCGACGGCTGCTTGACTTGGACCACGACCGGCTTCGATTCGCCGGGGACCGCGGCAAGTTCCTCCACCTCTTTTTGCGCTTCCTGTAGCTGCGCAAGCGGGCGCGTCAGTCCGCTGAGTTTCTCTTGAATCGTGTCGAGTGTTTGTGGCGCGTGGCGAACCCACTCACCCGCTGGTCCGCTGAGCGTCGCCGACGCCAGCGCGATGATCGCGGCGAGGCTGACGAAGAGCAGGGTCGCCGACACCGCGTTGGGGACGCCCCACTTCGCCATCGCCGCTACCGGCGGGCGGAGGACGATGCTCAGCATCGCGGCGAGGACGATCGGGACGAGGACCGCCTTCGCGAAGTAGGCGGTGTAGAAGAGCGCCAGCAGAGTGAGGACCAGCAAGCAGGCCGACGACAGCTTCCACGTAAAGGGCTTCGACTTGGAGCGGCGTCGCGCGTGGGGCCGTCCCACCGTCCGCCCCCAGTAGGGGCGACGATCGGCGCGCCGCTGTTGCGCCGAGCGAGGTTGCGGCGCTGGGCGGGACGGGATGCGGATCATGCTTGGCTCGATTAATAGTAGGGCGCGCCTCCCGGCTGAAGGGGGGGCTCGCCGCGCCATTAGTGCAATCGCCGTACCCCCCGGATCGAGCCGCTGTAGCCGGACGTTTGACGCTTCTCGATGGCGCCGGATTGGTCATGTCGGAAGCCGGCGGCTGGTCACTTGACGACCAGAGTGGGCTGATGGCAACCATCGCATCTTGGCTCGGTAAGCCGATTCGCCTGAGGCCCGACGATTTCGATCGGCACGCAGTTTGCCCCACTTGTACCAAGCCGCCGGTGCGGCGCAATCCACCTGAAAACAATGCCCCTCGGAGGCGATGATGATCACGAAAGAGCAACTCAACGGCGGTTGGACGGAATTGAAGGGCCGGGTCAAGAAGCACTGGGGCGACATCTCCGACGACGAGCTGACCGAGTTCGAGGGAAGCCTTGAGGAGTTCGTTGGGATGATTGAGCGGAAGACGGGCGAAGCCCGGGGGGAGATCGAGAAGTGGCTGCAGCAGGCCCAGGATGGCGCCGAGCCGCTGCTGAATCGGGCCGCCAACTTCGCCCGGCACTACTCGGAAGACGCCGCCGATGCGATTTCGCACTCAGCCGCCGCGGCGAGCGAGCGCTTCAACGAGGGCCGCGCCGAGGCCGAGCAGATGGTCAAACGTCGCCCGATGGAATCGGTCGCGGTCGCCTTTGGAGTCGGTATCGTCGCCGGCGCCGTGGTTGGCTTGCTGGCGCGTTCGCGGACCTGAGCTTTCGCGGTAACGGTCCCGGCCAGCATTCCACCCTCTCGTCCCACCCCTCGCACCACGCCGTCTAGCGCGACCCCCCGGTCGCAGGAGAAACCGCGTCATGAACGACCCCCATCAGAAAGCTGCACAGCCCGGATGCGCGACAACCAACCGCGTTGAGGGCTACGTGCAGCGTCACCCCGAAGCGTCGATCTTAGCGTGCGTTGCGGGGGGGGCGTTGATCGGGATCGGGCTAACCGCGTTCCTGACGTCCTCTTCAACGCCGCCAAGGCGGAGCGCGACCGATCTCGCCGGCCACCTGGGCCGCCGGGTGCTCGACTCGATCGACAGCGTGACGAAGTCGGGTCTCGCGACCGTGCGTGACACTATCCACCGGGGGTGAGGCGTGGAATCGCGAATCAACGGCGCTTATAGCGTCACCCATACGAAGCTCGACCACGCCACTCAGACTCAGGCGATCCGTGAGGAGATGGCGCGCGTCCGTAGTCGGCTGCACACCGATGTCGAGGCGACAAAAACGCAGATCAACCACGCCTTCGACTGGCGTTCCTACGTCGAGTCGTACCCCCTCACGTGCGTCGGCGTCGCTGCGGCGGTCGGTTACTTCCTCGTCCCCCGTGGGCGGCCAGTTGTCGAGCTAACCGACAAGCAAACCGCCCTCCTGAGCAAACTGGCTCGCACCGCCTCGAAGGGCGGCGGGGGAGCGTCCAGCACGTCGACGTCGCCGTGGTCAGGCTTGCTGGCAGTGGCCGGCGCGGCCGTCCTCCGGTCTGCGCTCGGCGCCGTTACCGATCGGGTGCTGCATCCGGGCGGAGCTACGTCCCCCGGGAGCGCGTCGCCCGCCTCGGCGGCGGGACCCGCCAACGAATCCACCAACGAGTCTTTCCAATGATCCACATCCCTAAGCAACCCGTGGCCGCGGTCGAGGCGTTCTTGCCCGCCGACTTCTCGTCGTCGGCCGACGCACTGGCGGCGAAAGGCTCGCAGGTGCGCGACTTTGTCGTCCGCCGGCCCGAGGCGTCGATCGCCATCGGGTTGGTTGTGGGCCTTGTGATCGGGGCGTGGTTTAAACGATGAAGACTCCTTCCTCTCCCACCGCCGAACGGTCGGCCGAGAGCCCCGTCGGGCGTGCGATTTCCTCGGTCGTCGAACTCTTGACGCTGAACGCCAAGCTGCTGGCGGTCGAGGCGAACGCGTCAGCGCACTCGCTGAAGATCGCGGCGGCGGTCGGCGCAGCGGCGGCCGTCGCCCTGCTTTCCGCCGGGCCGCTCTTGTTTCTGGCGCTGGCGGCGTGGCTCCGCACCGCGCAAGGGTGGGAGGCCGCCCCCGCGCTCGTGTTCTCTGCCCTGATCGCGTTGGCGTTCGCAACGGTGTGCGGCGCTGTCGCGTGGCGCTACGCCAAACAAACCGCGGGCTGCGTCGCCTTATCGTTCGGCGAATTGGCGGAGAACCTTCGCGCACTCGCTGGTCAAAGCTCGGAGAGCGCTCCGACACCCCCTCACCGACACTAGACTTTCACCCCGGCTAGGAGAAACTTCCCATGTCGACTGCGACCGACTACAAGCAAAGCGCCGCCGAACAGCGTTCCGCTGTTTCGTCGGCCCTCGAGACCCCCGACGGCGCGACGCCGCCCGATCTGACGACGTACCTCGTCTCGTACGCCAAGGCCCATCCCGATGTGGCGGCGCTGTGGTGCTTCGGAGTAGGATTCGTGCTCGGATGGAAACTCAAGCCATGGTAGGCCTCCCGCGTCCCGAGGACGAAAGCACCCTTTTCACTAGTCGGTGATCTATATCTGATGGAATCTGAGCGGCCAACGACGCGCGACAACAAGAATTCCGAGAGTGCTAAAGAGGAGAACGGCGGGGCGACACGGAAACCCGTGCGGCCCGCCGAGCGGCCTGCTTTGCATGGTGACACCGAGCTCTTGTCCGCGGTGGTCAAAGGTTGCCGCGACGCGATCATCGTCTGTACGAACGACGGTGAGATTGTCACTTGGAATCCGGGCGCGGAGTCGGTCTACGGATGGGAAGCCGACGAAGCCATCGGCAATCACGCGTCCATAACGGCTCCGCCCGAGCGACGCGAAGAAATCGATATAATCGCGGGCGCGGCGCGACGCGACGAGTCGACGCCCGCCTACGACACGGTGCGCGTGCGCGCGTCGGGGGAGGCTTTCCCGGCTTCGATCGTAGGCTTCCCGGTGAAGAGCCCCGGAGGCGAGATTGTCGGCTTCGCGACGATCGAGCGGGACGTCTCGGACCGCGTCAACACGGCGGACGCCCTGCGGAAGGCGCTCGCCGACGCGCAATTGGCGAACAACGCGAAGAGCCGCTTCCTCGCGAATATCAGCCATGAGTTGCGGACGCCCCTCAACGCGATCGTGGGGATGACCTCCCTGGCGATCGAGGAGGAACTGTCGCCCCTTGTGCGGGACTACCTCGAGACGTCTCGGGACGCGGCCGACACGCTGTCGATGTTGGTCAACAACGTCCTTGATTACTCGAAAATCGAGTCGGGCGAGCTCGAACTCGACGTCGCGACCTTCGCACCCGACGAACTGGTCGCCTCGGTCGTCCGGGCCTACGACCCGGTCGCCTTGCAGAAGGGGATCACGCTAAGAAAGATTGCGCCGGCGGACCGCGGTCCGCTCATCGTGAGCGGCGACGCGGTCAGGCTCCGCCAGGCGTTGTCGAATCTGGTCGACAACGCGTTGAAGTTCACCGACAAGGGCGAGGTTTCGATCGAGTTCAAAGTCTCCTCAGCGGACGATCGGAATTGCGAGATCGAGTTTCGCGTCCACGACACGGGCGTCGGCGTTTCCGACTCGAACCTCGCGATGATTCTCGCCCCGTTCACGCAAGCGGACGGGTCGTCGACGCGGCGCCACGGCGGCGCCGGACTCGGGCTGGCCGTCACGCGGCGGCTGATCCACTCGTTTGGCGGCGAGCTCTCGGTTGAAAGCGAACCGGGACAGGGGAGCTGCTTCTCATTCATCGCCAAGCTCGCCCGCGCCGAAACGCCCACCACGTTCGACGGGGCAAAAGCCCGCGTGCTCGTTGTGGAAGACACCCCCGCCAACCGGAAGCTGCTCGACCGGGTCCTGAGCAAGAAAGGGCACTTCCTCGTCTACGCCCACAACGGCGCCGAAGCGATCCGAGAGTACCAGGCGGCCGAGTTTGACATTGTCCTGATGGACGTGCAGATGCCTATCATGGACGGACTCGAGGCGACGCGTGAGATCCGCGCGATCGAGCGCGAGCGGGGCGACGGCAAAGTGGTCCCCATCGTTGCGATGACCGCGCACGGGATGCGCGCCGACCGTCAGCAATGCCTCCAAGCGGGGATGACGGATTACCTTTCCAAGCCGATTGATTTAGGACGACTCACCGCCGTGGTAGAACAAGCCGCCCAGGGCCTTTCAGGTTCCGAAGAGAAGCGTTCAGCGCAAGAGGAGACTTCGGCGATGGCCGACAAGCCGACTAGCGTCCAAAACGGAAAGCCCGAGCCGATCGATCTGCGGAAGGCGCTCGACCGGCTCCGCGGCGACGAAGCGTTGCTCGCGGACATTATCGGCTTTTACCAGCGCGACCACCTCGACCTCTGCAAGCAGGCCGACGCCGCCCTCGAGCAGGGCGACTGGAACGCGCTCTCGAGAGCGGCCCACAGCCTCAAGGGGCTCGCGTCGAACTTTGACGCGCAGGGCGTGGTTGACTTGGCCGCCGATCTCGAGTCGTCCTCCCTGAAGGGTGATCGCGAATCTCTGACGCCTCAGTTGCGAGAATTGCAGCAGGCGGCGGTCGTTCTTTCCGAACGCCTCAACGGCTGGCTTGCCGAGCACCGCGCCCCGGACGCGTGATGGCTCGCCGGACATCGGTTCGCCGGTTCGCTTTCGCTTGCTCATTCGTCATCGTCGCCTGATTCAGCGGTTGCGACAGGTTCAGTCGCGCCAGCCGAGGGGGCGACGTCGATCGTCTGTCCGATCTGGATGCCGTTGCCGCGGATCTTGTTCCGCAGGCTGCCGCGGGTGATGCCGAGGATGCGGGACGCCTCGGACTGGTTCCCCCCGGTGTGGGTCAACACCGCGGTGAGCAGTCGCCGCTCCATGTGGGTGAGGGCTTCGGCGTAGAGGTCACCGGAGGGATCGCTCAGTCGCCCAGTCACGAAGTGGTCGAAACCGTCCGCCGCCCCGTTCTGCGACGCCCTGTTCGGTTCAGGCGATTGCGACGACTCATGTGGGGCCGCCGTTTGCCGGGGCGCCCCCTGGCTCGATCGGCGCGCGATCGGCGGACCGATATCGGTCGGCAACGCCGACGCCAGCAGCACCGGTCCCGAGCAGTGCAGCAACGACTGCTTGACGACGCTCTGCATCTCACGCACGTTGCCCGGCCAGTCGTAGGCGAGCAGCCGTTCGAGGGCGTCCGGCGCGATGCCTTGGACCTCCATCCCCAGCTCGCGGTTGAAGCGGGCGAGGAAGTGCTGCAGTAGCAGGATCCGGTCGTCCCCCCGTTCGCTGAGGGCGGGGAGGTACACGGTGTAACCGTTGAGCCGGTACATCAGGTCGAGCCGGAACTCGCCCTCTTCGCACATCTCTTCGAGATCGCGGTTGGTGGCCGAGATGACTCGGACGTCGGTCTCGATCGTCTGGTTCCCGCCCACCCGCTCGAAGCGTTGCTCCTGCAAGAGGCGGAGGACCTTGCTCTGGACGAGCGGCGACATGTCGCCTACCTCGTCGAGGAAGATCGTGCCGCCGTGGCACTGCTCGAACTTGCCGATGCGGCGTTCATGCGCGCCCGTGAAGGAGCCTTTCTCGTGGCCGAAGAGCTCGCTCTCAAGCAGCGTCTCGGAGAGGGCGGCGCAGTTGACCGCAAGAAACGGCCCGCCCGACCGGGCGCCGTGTTGGAACAGCGCCCTCGCGACGAGCTCCTTGCCGGTGCCGCTCTCGCCCCGCACCAGGACGGGCACGTCTTGCGGGGCGACCCGTCCGATTGACTTGAAGACCTCTTGCATCGGCGCGCAGCGGCCGATGAAGGCGTCACCGCTCTCGTCGGGCTTGAGGAGCGTGTGCATCGCGACTTTGACGTTCGCGAGCCGGCGAGACTCGATCGCCTGGTCGACGAGCTCCTCAAGCCGGGCCAGGTCGATCGGCTTCTGCAGGTAGTCGAAGGCGCCGTGCTTCATCGCCTCGATCGCGGTGTCGCTCGACTCGGCGGCCGTCACGAAGATGACCGGCAGTCTCGGGTCGCGCTCGCGGATCAGCTTCACCGCTTCGAGGCCCGAGATATCGGGGAGCATCACGTCGAGCAGCACCGCGTCGGGCGGGTCCCGCTCGATTTCATCGAGCCCGTCCTGCGCCGTAAACGCGCTGGTGACGGTCACGCCACGGTCGCCGAGCACCTTGCTGACGAGGTGGTGGACCGTTCGGTCGTCATCGATCGCCAGGACGCGTGGCATAGCAGGTTGAGGTTGTGGGGGGTGGCGGTGAAATGGCGGTCGCAGGCGGAGCGGCGATCGTCTCGATTGGCGGGCCGCGTGGCAAGCCGCCCGCCGCGGACTCAGCCCTCCTGGGCCTGCACCATCCAAAGGTGCTTCTCGAGCGTGGCCGAGACGCCGATCAGCAAGTCTTGCGAGATTGGGTCGGTTTTCTCTACGGCGTCGATTGCCTTGCGGAGCCCCGCGATCGTCTGCTCCAACCGGTCGGCGACGTGGGTGACTACGGTCGAAACCGAGTGGAGGCCCGCGGGGAACTCGTCGATTCGCGACGCGGCAGCGACCGCTGCGGCGCGGCCCTCGGCCGGCTCACCGAGGGTCACAATCCGTTCGGCGACTTCGTCGGAAGCGGCGCGGGCCGACTCGATGATCTCGTCCAGCTGCAGGTGCACGGCGCGGAAATTGGGACCGACGACGTTCCAGTGGGCCTGCTTGCCCTGCAGGGCCAGGTCGATTAAATCGACGAGGCACGCTTGCAGGCTTTCGATGGTCTTGGTGCGGTCGGCGCCTTCGACAACGTGGCGGCGTAAAGGTTTCATTTGCTTCTTGATCCGAAGAACCGCCGAGGCGGAGAGTTGTAACAGCAATGGAGGGGTCGGTCCGTCAAGCTCGCGGCGGGCGTGAACTCACTCTTGGTGGTCGCGCGCCAGCAGGACAGAGAAGCCCCCCATGAGCAGAAAGAAGTACCCGATCAGCACCCCCGCAAAGGCGAGGATGGTTGTGGGGACATCGAAGCTGACAAAGGTCGGCAGCCCAATCGCTTGGGACAGGAACGACCCCGAGGCGACAAGGGAAATCGGTCCCGCCACCAGCAACAGCGCAGCGCCCGAGGCGAGCAGCGTGATGGTCCGCAGCAGCGCCCCGAGTCGGTTGGATTGGCGCCGCCAGCTCGCGGGAGTAGGCGATGACGCTTCGGGGGAGTTCAGTTCAAATCGGCGCCGAGGCGTCGCGGGGGCGGAGGACCGCCAGGCGCCGCTTCCATCCGACCCCGCCAACGCGGCGAAGTGACTTGCGATTCGGTTGTGACCGGGTTGCATGATTGAGTTCCTGATTCGAACACCGCCTGCCTGCCCGTACCATGAGCAACCCCCGTACCAGCAGACCGGGAATGCTCGATCCGGCCGCAAAAACGGTCGCTTCCCAATAAACCACTGTAGAACTTGGTCGCTGAGAGACCAGTCAGGTTGCTTTCGGACCGGATCAGACCAGGCCGAGCAGCAGCTTGGACTGAGATCGGTCGATTAGTGATCAACGAGGGCGAAGACCGAAAGCTAGCAGGCGCCCTCTAGCGGCCTAGATGGCGACACCCGCTCAACGGACGGCGCGGATGCCCGTGTAGGGTCGCGTCGGGGGGCCGCCGGTCGAGGGGAGAGTCCCCGCTTGGACCGCTTTATCGCCTGCGGTGAGCTCTCCGTTGGCCATCGCCTTACGGAGCAGTTTCGCGTTGCGGCGGTTGCAGCGGAGGAAGATGTCCGCGACATCGCCGACACCGGGGATGGCGCCGACGACGGCGTCGATCCCCACATTGAACGCCATACGGAGAAGGAGCCCGCGTGGCGAGCCGGCCTTCCAGGCGTGGTAAATCGGCATGCACGCCATCGCGGTGGTCGCCGCGTCGCCGACCCCCGGGATAAGCCCGATCAGCGAGTCGAAGCCGTAGCCCACGCCGGTCCCGGGAATGCGGAACCGGTTATCAAGAAAGCGGGCCCAGCGCGCCGCTTTATTGAGGTGGTGGTGCGCCTTCTCAGGAGTTGGCGAGTTGGTCATCGGGACGCCTGTTCCTTAAAAAACAGCATTCACAGGGGATTACTAAGACGGCAGCCAACTCAGAACGGCCAGACGACGACAAGGCCCGCGGCGTAAGCAACGAACAAGGCATGCCCCACAAGGATGACGACGCCGTCGTCCGCGGTGAGGCCTAGCGCCAGCACGGCGATGACCAGCGAAGGGAGCGTGGCGCCGAAAGGGACCAACGCAAGCGGATAGAGCGTCGCGGCGATGAGGAGGACTTCCACCGCGACAAACCGGGCCGCGACGTCGCCTGTCAGGAGGGTCAACCGGCGATGCAGCAGGGCGTCGATCCGGCTTAGATAGGGCCCGAAACGGTCCTTGGCCGAAGTCAGCCTCGACTTGTCGAAACTCATCGACTCGATCTTGTCGGGCGCCCAGGGATGCTCGGCTCCAAACAGCAACTGCACCGCGACGAGCGAGAGGAGCGACGCGAGAACGACCGTCATGCCGGGGATCCCGCCGATCGGCGAGGCGGCAATCAGGGAGATAGCTAGCAACAGCGGACCGTAGGCGCGGGTGCCCAACGCGTCGAAGATCTGGCCGAGCTTGACGGAGCCGTCCTCGGCGCTGTCGGCGACTTTATCGAGGAGTTGAGTCGTGTTGCGGGGCGTCGCGACAGACATGCGGATAACCTTTTTTGTGGGGAGGCGTTTCGGCCGTTTTGACGTTGGATTGGCGACGATCTCACGCTTATCCCCCGCCCCTTCAGGGGGAGGGTCTAGGGGAGGTGAAGACCCGGACGCCCGCTACTGGCCGGACAGGGGGCAATTCATGCGCCGTTGCCGCCGCGAGAGCCCGCTCGCCGTCACCTGAACGTGCCGCCACCAGCCTGCGCCATCCGAGGCCGCTTTGCCGACCGGAACGGGCCGATCTTGCGTAAGTTGCCTACGGCACGGGACTTGCGGCTAGTAGGTTTCTAACTAGATGCCGCCTTATTAAGGAGGAGCACCATGGCGCCGCAACTATCGCCGCAGCCGACCGCCAATCGCAATCATCGAGAAAAACAAGACATCGCCATGCTGCACCGCTTGGCGTCCGCTTTCGCAATCAGCGCCGAGGGGTTTGATTCCGTCGCCGCCGACTTTTGGAACTGGCAATCGCCGGCCGACTTCGCCCGCCTCTCGATTGAGCGCCAGCGGGCGACGTCCGAGTTGCGCAGCATCGCCAGACGATCGGGCCCGCCCCCACAAGCCGCGAAGATGTGGCTGGCCGGGCATCTAAGGAACTGGTTGGCGGTCCGCGCCGCGCTCTCGTCGGGGAACGGCGATTCGGTGAAACGAGAGGTCCGCCGAGCCGAACGCTTCTTCCTGGAAAGATGCGAAGCGGCGCACGAACGGATGCCGGCGACCGCCAACCGCGAGGTGGTGCGGCGACACACCGGTTCGATCCGGCGGCTTCTGAAGGCGATTGGGGAAGGCTGAACGACGTTCCCTCCACTGGCCCTCCACTGGCGTTGCCGCTGCCGAGTTACTGTCTCGGTACGCCATAGTGATCGCAGTAGTACTGGTGCGGGCCGACCGATGGGTACAGAGCCGCCTAGCGCGCCGACCAGATGGGACGCATTTTCTTAGCGCTGCCCGAGGCTAGCGCCGACGGCTCAAGGAATAAATTCTCTCTTTGAGCCATCGGCGCTAACCGCGGGCAGCTAATTCTTCTTCCTGGCGTCGGTCGATGTTTTCGACGCTCCTAACGCTTCTGGTTCGATGGGCCCTGCGACGGGATGACCGCCAGGGTGGGCATTAAAAAAGGCCCGCCCAAAACAGTGGGGCGGGCCTCATCCGTCGATACTCAAAACCAACACGAGTCGTCGCGTCGATCGCTCGTCGTCACGCTCAGACCGAGCCGCCGCGGAAACGCGGGACAATCAAGCTCACAATGAACAGCACCAGGAACACGAAGAATAGAATCTTGGCGATGCCGGCCGAAGCGCCAGCGATGCCGCCGAACCCGAGGGCGGCGGCGATCAGTGCAATGACCAAGAACGTTAAGGCCCAACTCAACATGATTAGTACTCCCAAAGTTGTGCGGGTCGACGTGGCGTCTGTCGTAGCCCGGCGAATGGCAAAAGCGGCGTGGCCCGCGGCCTCGCACGCTAGGGGAGTGGTGCAAAGGCTATGCCAGTCGCCTTCAGCGACGGGTTTTGCCGCCTCGAAAGGTTGCGAGGGCTTCACCGCGATAGAAACGCCCGGCCGGTTGGTCGGTTCGCGTCCAAGCTGAGCCGAAGCAGAGCATCCGCGTCGGAGACGCAGCCGCTTTTCGGCCACTCGGTATCCGCACGCTCTCTGAGACGATCAACGGAGCCTGCCGCGGTAACGGTAGTGGTTCAACCGTCAAAGCGTCGGTGGGTTCACCGGCTGGCACGGCGTTCGCATCAGGTGGGGCCGAGCCACAAAAAGGGGTTCGTAGCCTATCAGCGCTCGGCGAGAGCGTGCGAACCCTTCAGCGATCCCCTCAAGGAGTCCACCGATGAAACGCTCTCTCTATGTTGCTACCGCTATTGCTTTTGGTTTGAGCACCTTCACGATTCAGCAGCTCGCGTCGGCCGACGTCAACGTCCAGGCGGGCCCCGCCCACGTGCAGGTCGACACGAACCGCAATCGCGCCAATCAGAACCAGGTGCAAACCGACAACGATCGTCAGCAAGACTCGGACTATGACTACGCCGACGACGCGACCAAGTCGGACACGATCCTCCGCGCTAGCACAGTGATCGGCTGCACGGTCTACAACAGCAACAATGAGTCGCTCGGTTCGATCGACGACGTTGTGCTCGATGCGAAGACCGGCAAGATCAACTACGCGGCGGTCTCGATGGGCGGCTTCCTCGGTATGGGTGACGATCTGTACGCCGTCCCCTGGTCGGCCCTGAAGTGCGAGAACCGTGACGGCGAGCATGTCTGCGTGCTTAATGTCGACAAGGAACGCTTGAGCAAGGCCGAAGGCTTTGACCAGGACAACTGGCCCAACATGGCCGACCGTTCGTGGAAGATGAAGAACGACCAGGTTTATTCGGGTCGCGTCGGCGTCAATAACTGATCGACGTCGTTTGCTATCTCGAGGATCTCAAGCCGCCGGGGGGCGTGTCCCCCCGGCGGCTTTTTTATGCGTTCAGGTTTTATGCGCTCAGGCCGAGCTGCCGCGTTAGAGCGTTGCCCGTCATGGTGAGGCGAAGCGCCGCACTACTCAGGGGAATTGCGGCACTGAACCAGCCGGACGCCATCGATAGCCAACACGCGCTCGCCAACTTGCGTGGTTGAGAAACGATCAGGTCGCTTTGGCGCCGCTCAATTCCAACGTGGCGGATGACGCCCGCGGGCCGCGGGGAGGCGATTTCCTGCGGGGTTGCCAACGCCCCTCGCCACGCACCGAAGTTGGCATGCCCGTTGCTCTCTAGAAGGCCGAAGTAGCGACACCGCGTTCACCCTTCACCCTTCACCCCAGCCTGCCATAGTCTGCCATGAAGACCATCACGTCTCGCCCGTCGGAACAAGCCGAAACGAAAGCCCGCGCCGCGAAGGTCCGCAATGGATGGACGGCGCGTGAGCGGGAGTCGCGGGCCGAGTTGGCCGAACGCCGCTTTCTCGAGCTCGTGATGCTCTGCTCTGGCGGCCCCAACGCGTGGAAGGCGGCCTAAACGCGTCGAGCAACTACGTCTGGTTGCTTTGAATTCTTTATTACGCCAAACCCCCTTACGGAGAAATAACATGGCTGCCCGAACTGGCCTCGAACTCGCCGATCCCGTCAAGCTCCTGATTGCGATCTTCCTGCCGCCGGTCGGCGTTGCGATGGAAGTCGGCCTTGGCGGGCAATTCTGGCTCAACTTGGTGCTCACGCTCTGCGGGTATGTTCCCGGCATCATTCACGCCGTCTGGATCATTCTCTCTCGCTGATTCCTACCGCAAGCAGCTGCGATCCTTAGGTTCTCATACCCGGCGATTTCAACAACGATTAAAAGGGATCCCTAGATGGCTCCAGCAGTCCTCCAAAAGCCGGCCGTCGATATCTCGACGCAACCGCTCGGCGCCACCATCGTCGATGGTGGCGTCGTCTTCCGGGTCTGGGCTCCGCATGCGGAGAAGGTCGCCGTGGTCGGCGATTTCAACCGCTGGGCCGAGACCGCGTCGCCCCTCGCTGCGAGTAAAGGGGGCGTCTGGGAAGCGTTCATCGAGAACGCCACCGCCGGGCAGGAGTACAAGTTCGCCATTTGGAACGGCGGCCAGAAACTCGAGCGGATCGATCCCTACGCCCGGGAGGTCACCAACTCGGTCGGCAACGCCGTCATCCACAACCCCGACTTCGATTGGGAGGGAGATGACTTTGAGCCTTCCGATCGGAACCGGCTGATCGTCTACGAGATGCACGTCGGCACGTTCAATCGCAAAGACGGTGAAGGGGTTGGCTCTTTCGCCAACACGATCGAGAAACTCGACTACCTCCAGTGGTTGGGCGTCAATGCGCTGGAAATCATGCCGTGCGCCGAATTCGCCGGCGACCTCTCGTGGGGCTACAACCCGGCCCACCTGTTCGCTGTCGAGAGCGCCTACGGCGGACCGGACGCGTTGAAGCAGCTCGTGAAAGAAGCGCATCGCCGCGGCATCGCCGTGCTGATGGATGTTGTCTACAACCACCTCGGACCGAGCGACCTTAGCCTCTGGCAATTCGATGGCTGGTCGGAAAACGGCAAGGGGGGTATCTACTTCTACAACGATCAACGGAGCAGCACCCCCTGGGGCGATACGCGTCCCGATTACGGCCGCGGGGAGGTGCGCCAGTACCTCTTCGACAACGCGATGATGTGGCTGGAAGACTATCACATGGATGGCCTCCGCTACGACATGACGCTCTACATGCGCTCGATCGACGGCGACGAGTCGAACGCGATCCCCGAAGGCTGGTCGATGGCGCAGTGGATCAACCGCGAGATCCACTCCCGCTACCCGCACAAGATCACGATCGCCGAAGACCTCCGCAATAACGACGCGATCACCAAGCCCGAGAAGTGGGGCGGCGCCAATTTCAGCGCGCAGTGGGACGCCGAGTTTGTCCACCCGATCCGCGCCGCCCTCACAGCGGTCAAGGACGAGTGGCGGTCGATGGAGGCGGTCCGCGACGCGATGACCCACCGGTACAACTACGACGCCTTCGAACGCGTGGTGTATACCGAGTCACACGACGAGGTCGCCAACGGCAAGGCCCGCGTGCCGAGTGAGGTCGATCCCAAGAACCCGTCGAGCTGGCCGGCTCGCAAGCGCTCGCTGCTCGGTATGTCGTTGGCGCTGACCTGCCCCGGCGTCCCGATGCTGTTCCAGGGCCAAGAGTTTCTGCGCACCGGTTGGTTCGACGACTCGCGTCCGATCGACTGGCGCCGCATCGACGAGGAACAGGGCGTCGTCCATGCGGTCCGCGACCTGGCCCGGCTGCGGCTCGACCGCGACGGCTTCACGTCGGGACTCACGGGTCAGCGGATCGAGGTCTGCCACGTCAACAATCAAGACAAGGTCATCGTCTTCCGCCGGTGGACCGACGGGGGGCCGGCCGACGACACGGTCTGCGTGGCCAACTTCTCGGCTAAAGCCTTCGAAGGGTACCGCTTCGGGATCGTCCGCGGCGGCGAGTGGAAGCTTCGATTCAACAGCGACGCCCCGTTCTACGACAACCCGGGTGAGGAGATCCCCGAGCGGACCGCCTTCCCTGACTCGTTCGCGACCGACGCAACCCCTTACGACGGGTTCCAGCAATCGGGCGCCGTGAACCTCCCCCCTTATTCACTGCTGGTTTACTCGCAAGACGCAGTCTGAGCGGGAGCGATGCAGCGGCGGCTTACTACGTGATGCCGAGTCGCCCTTGTGGCGTCGCGGGCGTGTCGAAATTTCGAAGGCGGCCGGGATCAATCCTCAAGTCGCCCTCACCATCGGGAGAAGACGACGATGTCTCCACTAGGTCTGCTCGCCGTCATCATGCTCGTGGCGCTATTGCTCGGCGCGTTGCCGGCCTGGCCGCACTCCAAGCGTTGGGGCTACACCCCCAGCGGCGGACTGGCGCTCGTCCTCGTGGTCCTGCTTGTGCTTGGCGTTATGGGCAAGCTCTGAGCCGGCTCCGCGAATCCTCTTACAAGAAGGCTAGAGTGCCATGTCGGAACTTTGGGGTTACTGCAAAGAGTGCAAATGGTGGCAGATCGAGCCCGGCGCCAGCCGGACCGATACGACCGGGGGCGTCTGCATCGATAACGTCTTGCAACGCTATCTCTTCCGGGTCAACGGAAACAGCGGTTGCAATCGGTTCGTGGAGGGCCCGTCGCCGCGACGCGATGGGTCGTCCGAGACGCCGCCCGACGAGGCGATCGTCATGGCCCAGTGACGCGTCGCAACGACTTCGTGCGGGAGGGAAACGTTCGTTGTGGAGAGAAACAGCGTCACGCCGTGTCCTTACTTACCGCACTTCCCTTCGTGAGCGTCGACGATTGCGGCGGCGACCTTCACCAACTTCTGGCGTTGGTCGGTGGCTTTCCGCTGAAGGATCGAGAACGCCTCGGCCTCGTCGATTTCGGCGTTCCCCATCAAGATGCCTTTGGCCCGTTCGATGATCTTGCGGTTGGTCAGCGCCTGCTTCAGGTCTTCGACCTCGTGTCGGAGCTGCTCGAATTGCTCGAACCGGCGAATCACGAGATAGATCGTCGGCTTGATCTGGTCGGCGTCGAGCGGTGTGACCAAGTAGGCCATGACGTGGTCTTGAAGTGACCGTTCAACGTCCGCCAGGGAGTCGCGGTCGGTGATGATAATCGCCGGCAGCGGTTCGACATGTCCGACCTCAACGAGCACGGGGACGGCGTCCCCGTCGGAGAGTTTGATGCCGCTGATCACGATGTCAGGACGCGTCTCCAAGCAGAGGCGGCGGAGGTCGTCGCAACTCTCGATTACATCCGACAGGTGGTAATCGGCCTCTTCAACGGCGTCCCGTACGGTTTTACAGACTTCGGGGTCGGTGTGAGCCAGTACGATTCTTATTTTGCTGTTCACGTACACTCGGTTCGGTAGGAAGTCGGTCCAGACAGCCACGGCGGGGTTCGTATCAATACGGTCGCGAGAATCGGCCTTCCGCCTCGATAGAGTTCGTATCCCCCGTAAATTCGGGGGGGATGCATCTTGACGTGCGGATCGCCGCTGTACAATTGACGTATTAGCGCAATCGCTCGCGGACACGCTTTTGGTCGGCCTATGACAGCCCGGCTGTTTTTCCTGTAACGGGGGAGCAGGCGGGTTTTTGCGATTAATTGTCCTTAACTAGCCAGCCCCGCTACGACACCCACGCCGCGTTGCCTACTCAGACCGCCCCCTCAACGAGCGCCGGAGCGGATAGAACCGTAGCCCCCCCGACCGCCGGGGGGGAACGCTGGTTCCTGGTCGCGGCGGCCCTTATTTGCCTGCTCGTGGCGGGCATCGCGCTAACGCTGGACAACATCCGGCGGCTGAACGACGACGCCGACTGGGTCGCCCATTCGCACGAAGTGATGGACGCCGTGGCGGGACTGCGGACTCGGCTCTACGAAGCGGAGGCGAGGCAACGGACGTTTCTGTTGACCGGCGCGGGAGACATCGATTCTGACCTCATCGGCGTCTTCAACGCGGCTCGCAACGAGATCCAGCGTTTCAAATCGCTCACCGTCGACAACGCGTCTCAGCAAGACCGTGTGGCGGCAATCTCCGACGACGTCGAGGCGCTGCAGGCCGCCCTGCGGGTCTCTCGTGACGAGGGCCGGGACTTGGGCGGCCTCGTCCCCGAGGCCGATCTCGCCGACGCCAACCGGCTCGCAGGCGCGATCGCCCTGCGTCTCCGCGAAGCCGACACCGAAGAGCGGTTGATCCTTCAATCCCGTATCAGGGCCCGCCGCGGTTCTTTCCGGAACGCCCTGGTTGTCGGTCTCTCGTCGGGCCTGCTAGCGGTCCTTGGGGTGATGGCGTTCCTGTGGGCGATCAACCGGAACCTGCGGATGAAGACCCGGGCCGCCGCCGCGGTCGCCCAGCAGCGGGAGCTCTACCGGGTGACGCTCGCCAGCATCGGCGACGCGACGATCACGACCGACCCCGACGGAATCGTCACGGGCATGAATGCGGTGGCCGAGAAGCTCACCGGGTGGCCGGTGGCCGACGCACTGACGCGGCCGCTGGACGAGGTGTTCGCGATTGTCGATGAGACGACTCGCGAGCCGATTGTCAGCCCGGCAAGGCGCGCCATCGAGGAAAGCCGGGTGGTCGATCTGGAGGTCAATGCGGTCTTGATCGCCCGCGACGGCACGGAGATCGCCATCGACGATAGCGCCGCGCCGATCCGTTCAACCTCCGGTGAGATCGAGGGGAGCGTCCTGGTCTTCCGCGACGTGCGGGAACGCCGCCAAGCCGAGATCGAGACGGGCGAGAATCTCGCCGCGGCTCGGGTGCTCGCCGCGATCGTCGAGTCGTCGAACACCGCCATCATCAGCAAGTCGCTCGACGGGGTCATCCGCAGCTGGAATAGCGCCGCGGAGCGGCTCTTCGGATACCCCCCCGAAGAAGCGATCGGCCAGCCGATTTATTTAATCGTCCCACCCGATAAGTTCTCTGAAGAGGCCCACATCCTCGCGTGTCTCCGCGCTGGGGAGCGGCTTGAGTACTTAGAGACGGAGCGGATGACGAAGGACGGAGAGCGGATCCAGGTTTCACTGACGGTGTCGCCGGTTTTCGACGACCACGGCCGGGTCATCGGGGCGTCGAAGATCGCCCGCGATATCACCGAGGAGAAGCGGTCCGAGCTCGCGCTGCTAGAGAGCGAGGACCGGTTCAGGACGCTCGCCGACAACATGTCGCAGCTGGCCTGGATGGCCGACCCGAAAGGGTCGCTCTTTTGGTACAACAAGCGCTGGTACGACTATACGGGGACCACCCTCGAAGAGATGCAGGGGTGGGGCTGGCGCGCCGTCCAACACCCCGATCACGTCGATCGCGTCGTCGAAAAGGTCCAGCGGCACTGGGACACCGGTGAGGTCTGGGAAGACACCTTCCCGCTCAAGAGCAAGGACGGCGAGTATCGCTGGTTCCTCTCCCGGGCGCTGCCGATCCGCAACGAAGCGGGCCAGATCGTCCGCTGGCTCGGCACCAACACCGACATCACCGAGCAACGAACGGCGGAACTGGCGCTGAAGGAAGCGGACGAACGGAAGAACGAGTTCCTCGCGATGCTCGCCCACGAGCTCCGCAACCCGCTCGCGCCGATCTGCTACGGGCTCGACCTCATCGCCCGCGAGCAGGCGTACGACGCCGAGCAGCTCGACGTGGTCCGCCACCAGGTCGATCAGATGGTCCGTCTGATTGACGACCTGCTCGACGTGTCGCGGATCATGCGGGGCAAGATCGAGCTCCGCCGATCGGTGCTCGACCTGACAGCCCTCGTCGAAAGGACGGCGGCCGGTGTCGAGGGGGTTGTCCGCCAACGGGACCAGGGACTCCGCGTGTCGGTTCCCGAGGGGCCTGTTTGGGTCAACGCCGATACGGTCCGGCTTTCGCAGGTGATCGGCAACCTGCTGAACAACGCGTCGAAGTACTCCAACAGCGGCGCCCAGATCGACCTCCGCCTCGAAGCGACCCCCGACAAAGCGGTCGTGAGCGTCACCGACAATGGGATCGGGATCGATGCCAACCTGCTGCCGCAGGTGTTCGATTTGTTCACCCAGGCCGACCACTCGATCGATCGATCGCAAGGGGGACTGGGCATCGGGCTGACGGTCGTCAAGCAACTCGTCGAGCTGCATCGGGGGACGGTGTCGGTCCACAGCGCCGGCACCGGCTTGGGATCGACGTTTACGGTCGAGATGCCTCTTTCCGAACCGAAGGGTGAGGAGGCAGCCGAGGCAGCCGCCGAACGCGTACCGACCCTGTCGCTCTCGCCCCTGCGGGTCCTCGTCGTCGACGACAACGTCGGCGCGACCTGGATGCTCACTAAGCTGATGGAGAAGCTCGGTGATCATGAGATCCGCTCCGCCCACGACGGCCCGTCGGCGCTGGAGAGGGCCATCGAGTGGCGCCCGCACGCCGCGCTGCTCGATATCGGCCTGCCCGGGATGGACGGGTTCGAGCTCGCCGCGGCGATCCGCGCCGACGACCGCGTCGCGTCGGCTTACCTCGTCGCTTTGACCGGCTACGGGCAGGAAGACGACCGCATCCGCTCGCAACAGGCGGGCTTCGACCGGCACCTCGTCAAGCCGGCCAGCGCGGACGACCTCGAGCAGTTCCTCCACGACGCCGCGGCCCACCTGGAGGCGCTTGGCGCCCCCGCCGACGCCACCCCGGGGTCCGACTCGCGCGAGGGTGTTGCCGGGGGCTAGAGCGATCTTCGTGCGACTCAGCCGACGGGCCGGCTGAGCAGCGAATCGATGTAGCGCAGCTTCTCCACCACCGGCGGGCTCACCACCTCGGGCAACGCGTCGGTGAGCCCCAGGCAGCGGTTGACCTCGTTCAGCCCAAAGCCCGCCTCGCTGTAATTGGCGAGGAGCGTGTCGCACGATTGCCGCCCCACGGGAGCGTTGTTCCGACCGAAGTGCTGGCCGACAGTCTCCACGACCGAACGCATGTCGAGATAGAAAGCCGCCGTTTCGGCGAAGTCCTCCCACGGGTGGCTCGACGCGTAGGCGCTGATGAAGTGCTCGGCCCAGTCGTCCGGCGGGCCTTGCTCGTAGTAGGCGGGCATGGCCTCGCTGTAGGACGGGTTGTTGTGGTCGCCGAACAGCCGCACGCATGCGGCTTCGTCTCGGCCCTGCACATGCGTCTGCCAGAGGTAGTGCGACGCCTCGTGGCGGAGGTGGCCGATGAGGGTCCGCTGCGGCTCGCCGAACTCTTGCCGTGCTTTCTCGCGGGCGACTGGATCGGCTTCGTCCAGGTTGATCGTCACGACGCCATTCTCGTGCCCCGTGATGACGTGTTCTTCGGGCGTGTCGGCGAGGAAGCGGAACGTCAAGTTCGGCTGGTTGATCTCCCAAGCGATCCCGAGTCGGTCGAGGTCGTAGATCAGCCGGCGCTTCGCCTCTTCGAGCAGCCGCCAGCGCGGGAGGTGCATCCCTTGCGACAGGTCGGGCAGGTCCGTGGTCGTGACGCACGACCGGCAGAGGTTGCCCTCCTTTCCGACCAAGGCGTTGCACGCCGACCAATTCACGGCCGAGACGCACGGGAAAACGACCACCCCACAGTCAGGATTGCCGCAGTGCTTGACGCCGTCGGCCACCTTCACGGAGGCGATGCGGCGGCAGCTGTCACACCAGCCGCAATCGAGGCCACAGGCCACGCAATGGGTGCTGTCGAAGAAGAGCGTCGCGCCGCAGTCGCATTGGTAGGTGAGCATGAAGGGTTCCGGCGAGGGGGTAGAAGTCGCGAAGGCGGTGCACTTAGCGTACCGTAAACCCGGCGTTAGCCCCGGGAGGCCGGCGCTAGCCTCCAGAGGATCGCCCCAGAGGACCGCCGCCGTGGGTTGAAGCGGTTGGCGGGGCCGCGGAGAATAGACCGGCTCGCCGCCGCCAGGGGGGCGAGCCGCCATCCGTCACTCGACCCTCAGCAGCTACTCCGATGCCTCAGCCCGCCAAACTCGCTCTGGAAGACGGCACGGTCTTCACCGGCAACTCGATCGGCGCCCCCGGCGAGACCGACGGCGAGGTCTGCTTCAACACCTCGATGACCGGCTACCAGGAGGTGCTGACCGACCCGAGCTACCACGGGCAGATCGTCACGATGACGTACCCGATGATCGGCAACTACGGCGCCTCGGACGCCGACGCCGAGAGCAGCAAGCCGCAGGTCGCCGGGTTCGTCGTCCGCGAAAACAGCCGCCTCGCCAGCAATTTCCGCAGCGAGCAGTCGCTGGGCGATTACCTCAAGCACCACGGCGTCGTGGCGATCGACGGCATCGACACCCGCGCCCTGGTCCGGCGGCTCCGCTCGACCGGCGCCCTGCGGGGGGTGCTCTCGACGACCGACCTCAATGACGATTCTTTGGTGGCCAAGGCGAAGGCGAGCCCCGGGCTCGTTGGCCGTGACCTCGTCAGCGAAGTCACCCCGCAGGAATCGCTCGCCTGGAGCCAGCCGCTGAGCGCCTGGACCAACCTCGACGGTTCGGGCGACTCGGCCAGCGGTGAAGGACCGCACGTCGTGGCGCTCGACTTCGGCATGAAGTGGAACATCCCCCGGCACTTCGCCGGCCGCGGCTGCCGTGTCACCGTGGTGCCCGGCGCGACGTCGGCGGCCGACATCCTGGCCCGCGAGCCGGACGGCGTCTTCCTCTCGAACGGCCCCGGCGACCCCGAGCCGGTCGGGTACGCCATCGGCACGGTCCGTGAGTTGGTTGGCCAGAAGCCGATCTTCGGCATTTGCCTGGGCCACCAGCTGCTGTCGCTCGCCTGTGGCGCCAAGACCTACAAGATGAAGTTCGGCCACCGCGGCGCCAACCACCCGGTGCAGGACCTCACCACCGGCAAGGTCGAGATCACCTGCCAGAACCACGGCTTTGCGGTCGACCCCGAGTCGCTGCCGGCCGAGCTCAAGGTGACGCACCGCAGCCTAAACGACGACTCGGTCGAGGGCGTCTCGCACACCGGTTCGGCCAAGGACGGCGCCCCGGCGTTCAGCGTGCAGTACCACCCCGAAGCGTCCGCCGGCCCGCACGACAGCCACTACCTTTTCGAGCGATTCATGGCGGCGATCCGCGGCTGAGCGTTCAAAAAAGGCGAGCCGGGAGCGTAAGCGACCGGAGGGATCCGCAAATGGGCGCGAATAGTTTTAGAGCCCACGAATCGCACGAATCTTCACGAATAAGAACCTCACTGATTCGTGCTTATTCGTGCGATTCGTGGGCCAGCTTTCTTTTTATCAATCGCGCCCATTCGCGGTTCCCTCCGGTCGCTGACGCTCGCGGCTCGCCAGGGCTATTGGCTGAACCGCTCTTGCAGGCTCTCGACCTGCATCTCACTGCTGGCGAGCGTTTCCATCGCCGTGACGGCGGCCTCGGCGGCTTCGATCGTCGTGAGCACCGGCACGCCGGCCGAGGTGGCGGCGGCGCGGATCTTCCCTTCGTCGGTGCGGGCGCCCTTGCCGATCGGCGTGTTCATCACCAGGGCGACGTTTTCTTCCGCCAGATAATCGAGCAGGTTCGGCCGGCCCTGCGTCAGCTTGTTGACGCGCGTCGCCGTGACGCCGATCGCGGCGAGGGCGTCGCAGGTGCCGGGCGTGGCGAGGATCCCATAGCCACGGGCGAAGAGGCGCTTGGCCAGCTCGATGCCGCGCTGTTTGTGCCGCGGGGCGAACGACAAGAAGACGTTCCCTTGGAGCGGCAGCACCGTGCCGGCGGCCAGCTGGCTCTTGGCGAAGGCCATCGCGAAGCTGGGGCTGATCCCCATCACCTCGCCGGTCGAACGCATCTCGGGGCCGAGGACGATGTCGATGCCGCGGAACTTGACGAACGGGAAGACCGCCTCCTTGACCGAGACGTGCTGCGGCTTGGGGTCCTCGGTGACGCCTTGCTCCTTGAGCGACACGCCCGCCATCACCTTGGCGGCGATCTTCGCCACCGGCATGCCGGTCGCCTTGGCGACGAACGGCACGGTGCGGCTCGCCCGCGGGTTCACCTCGATGAGGTACAGCACCGGATTCGTCCAGACGGTTGTCGACGATGACGCCGGATCGCATTCATCAACGACCGCAAACTGCACGTTCATCAAACCGCGGACGCCGAGCTCGCGGGCGAGCTTATCGGTCGCTTCGCGGATCTCCGCCTGCATGGCGGCCGTCAGGCTGTAGGCGGGGATCGCACAAGCCGAGTCGCCGGAGTGGACGCCCGCCTCCTCGATGTGCTCCATGATGCCGGGGACGATGACCGTCTCGCCGTCACAGATGGCGTCGACATCGACTTCGGTGGCGCTTTCGAGGAAGCAATCGATCAGCACCGGCTGCCCCTGGGCGGCGATGAACGCCGCCGCGACGTAGCGGTCGAGCTGTGACTTGTCGTAGCAGATCTCCATCGCTCGGCCGCCGAGCACGAAGCTCGGCCGCACCAGCACCGGGAAGCCAATCCGCTCGGCGATCTCGCGCGCCTGGGCCGGCGTGCGGGCGATGCCGCTGTCGGGCTGCCGGAGGCCAAGGCGGTCGACCAGGGCGGAAAATTTCTCGCGGTCCTCGGCCGCCTCGATGGCGTCGACCGCCGTGCCAATGATCGGCAGGCCGGCGTCTTGCAGCGCGCGGGCCAGGTTCAGCGGCGTCTGCCCGCCGAACTGCACGATGACGCCGTCCGCCTCGACCCGCTCGCAGACGTTCATCACGTCCTCGACGGTGAGCGGCTCGAAGAACAAGAGGTCGCTCGTGTCGTAGTCGGTGCTGACCGTCTCGGGGTTCGAGTTGACCATCACCGACTCGATGCCGAGCTCACGCAACGCGTAGCTGGCGTGGCAGCAGCAGTAGTCGAACTCGATCCCCTGGCCGATCCGGTTGGGGCCGCCGCCCAAAATGACCACACGCTTGGTCGGCGAGCCGGCCACGTTCGTGGTCGGTGTACTACCCGGCTTCGTTGTTGTGGCGGGTTCCACCCCCGACTGACGTCGAGGGCTCGCCGGGGCGTTCTTCGCCGGCGTCTCGTCCTCGGTCCCCCAGTAGGTCGAGTAGAAGTAGGGCGTCTGCGCCTCGAACTCTGCGGCGCAGGTGTCGACCGACTTGTAGACCGGCTTGACGCCGCGCGCCTCGCGGTCGCGGCGGACCTCCATCTCACTACGGCCGAAGATCGTCGCTAGCTGGCGATCCGAGAAACCGTAGCGTTTGGCTTTCCAAAGCAATGAGTCGCTCAGCGCGCCGAGCGATGGCGAGCCGGCCACGTTCGTGGTCGGTGGTTGCGACGCCCCACCCCCGACTGACGTCGGGGGCTCGCCAGTTGCCGCGGCGCGCAGCTCCTCCTCGGTCTCGACGATCTGCTGCAGCTGGTCGAGGAACCACGGGTCGATCTTCGTGAGTTGGAAGATCTCTCCGGCGGTCATGCCGCTCTTAAACGCGTAGCGGAGGTGCCAGACCCGCTCGGCGGTGGGGACGGTGAGCTTCGCCTCGATCTCGTCGGCGCTCGGGCGGTCGGCGCCCGGCTCGCCGTTGGGGCCGTACCAGAGGTCCTTCGTGTCGCAGCCGAAGCCGAACGCCCCGACCTCGAGGCCCCGCAGGGCTTTCTGAAAACTCTCTTTGAACGTGCCGCCGATCGCCATCGTCTCGCCGACGCTCTTCATCTGCGTGGTGAGCGTGGCGTCCGCCTCGGGGAACTTCTCGAACGCGAACCGCGGGATCTTCGTGACGACGTAATCGATCGACGGCTCGAAGCAGGCGGTCGTCACGCGCGTGATGTCGTTGGGCAACTCGTGCAGCCGATACCCGATGGCGAGCTTCGCGGCGATCTTGGCGATCGGGAAACCGGTCGCCTTCGACGCCAGCGCCGAAGAACGGCTCACCCGTGGGTTCATCTCGATCACGATCATCCGGCCGTCGTCCGGGTTGATCGCGAACTGGATGTTCGAGCCGCCGGTCTCGACGCCGATCTCGCGGATCACCGCCAGCGAGGCGTCGCGCATCCGCTGGTACTCCTTGTCGGAGAGCGTCTGTGCGGGGGCGACCGTGATCGAGTCGCCGGTGTGGACCCCCATCGGGTCGAAGTTCTCGATCGCGCAGATGATGACGACGTTGTCGTCCGCGTCGCGCATCACCTCCATCTCGTACTCTTTCCAGCCGATGATCGACTCCTCGACCAGCACCTCGCTGGTGGGCGACGCCTCGAGGCCGTTGCGCACCAGCTGCTCGTACTCGGCCCGGTTGTAGGCGATCGACGAGCCGCTGCCCCCCATCGTGAAGCTCGGCCGCACCACCGCCGGCAGGCCGATCGTCTCCAGCACCTCGCGCGCGCGGTCGACCGTCGTGACGGTCTCGCCGCGGCAGACGTCGAGGCCGATCTTGCCCATCGCCGCCTTGAAGCGCTCGCGGCTCTCGGCCTTGTCGATGACGTCGGCCTTGGCGGCGATCATCTCGACGCCGTGCTTCGCGAGCACGCCGTGGTGGTCGAGGGCCATCGCCAGATTGAGCGCCGTCTGCCCGCCGAGGGTCGGCAGCAGGGCGTCGGGCTTCTCGCGCTCGATGATCTTCTCGACGACTTCCCAGGTGAGAGGCTCGATATAGGTCCGGTCCGCCATCGACGGGTCGGTCATGATCGTGGCCGGGTTGGAGTTCACCAACACGACCTCGTAGCCCTCCTCACGGAGCGCCTTACAAGCCTGGGCGCCGGAATAGTCGAACTCGCAAGCCTGACCGATGACGATCGGCCCGGAGCCCAGGAGGAGGATCTTGTGGATGTCGTCGCGGCGAGGCATCGGCGGGCGGGTCGCTAAGCAGAGGGATTTTTGGAGGCGGCGTTCACCCCGCGCTGGGGGCGGGCGACCGCCTGTGCGAATCGACCGGGAACGGCCAAACCGGCCTAAAATACCACGCCAAGCGGAGGACCGGCACGGGGGGCACGGCCTCGATTTCGCGGCGTAGTCGTCTCGCCAACGCGAATTGCTGCGAATACGCCATCACCCGTGGGGCGCCGCAGGCGGCGGATTACTATGGGGGGACGCTGATCGGGCTTCCACAAGCGAGGGGTCCGTTGTCGCCGGATTCGGATTTCTTCTCGACGCGTTGAACGCTATGCCCCCCCTCAAGCCCTTCCGTCCCGCCAGGACCGACGCCTCGTCCTACAAGGCCCACATGACGTGGGCGTCGCACTCGGTGAGCCGGACGCTGCATTCGGCCGGCTCGTTCCTCAAGCAGCAGATCTGGGTCTGGCCGATCATCGCCGTCGTGCTGCTGACGACCCTCGGGCTGTTTGTCCGGGGAGCGATCGAACGGACCATGAAGGCGTCGCTCACCTCCGAGCTGACCACCCTCCGCGACGTCGAGGTCGCGATGCTCCGCACCTGGCTCCACAGCCAAGAACGCAACGCCGCGTCGCTGGCGAACTCCTCGGCGGTCCGAGAGCTGACGACGCAACTCTTGACGGGCAAAGCCGACGCCGCCGAGGCGCTCGGCGAGGCGATCCGCCCCGGCATGAACTCCCACGGGTACGATGGCTACTTCCTGCTCGACGAGCAAAAGGTCATCCGCGCCGCCTCCTCGGTCCAGGCGGTCGGCCGCGACGACCTCGCCGCCGACAGCGCGATCGACGAGTTCTTCACGCGCGCCCTGGATGGTCAATCGGTCGTGTCGCGACCGATGCCGAGCGTCCTGCCGCTCAAGGACCACATCGGTCGCGTCCAGACCGGCACGCCGGTGATGTTTGTCGCCGCGCCGATCGTGGACGAGAACCTCCAAGTCGTGGCGGCCCTGGGGCTCCGCCTCCGACCCGACAAAGAGTTCAGCAGCATCCTGCAGCTCGGCCGGAGCGGCGAGTCGGGCGAGACTTACGCGTTCGACAAGGAGGGGCGGATGCTGTCCAGCAGCCGGTTCGACGACGAGTTGATCCTCCTTGGCCTGCTGCCCGACGAGCCGGGGAGCCGATCCATCCTCCGTCTGTTGGTGCGCGACCCAGGCGGGAGCATCCCCAGCGGCTTCCGCCCCACCAAGCGGCGGCTCGAGCTGCCCCCCACTCGGATGGTCGCCAGCGCCACCGCGGGCGAGACGGCCGCCGACGTCGAGGGCTACCGCGACTACCGGGGCGTGCCGGTCGTCGGCGCCTGGACCTGGCTGCCGGAGTACGACTTCGGGGTCGCCACCGAGATCAACGCCGCCGAGGCTTACCGCCCCCTGATCATTCTCCGGCGCACGTTCTGGGGATTGTTCACGCTGCTCGGCCTCAGCTCGCTGGCGATCTTCCTGTTCACGCTCAAGGTGGCGCGGCTGCGTCGCGAGGCGCAAGAGGCGGCGATCGAGGCCCAGCAGCTCGGCCAGTACCGCCTCGAGCAGCGCCTCGGCGCCGGGGCGATGGGGGTCGTTTATAAGGCGAAGCACGCCATGCTCCGCCGGCCGACCGCCGTGAAGATGATCGAGCCCAACAAAGTGACGCCCGACGCGCTCGCCGCCTTCGAGCGCGAGGTGCAGATCACCAGCCAGCTCTGCCACCCCAACACCGTGGCGATCTTCGACTACGGGCACACCCCCGAGGGGCTCTTCTACTACGCGATGGAGTACCTCGACGGCATCAGCCTGCAGGACCTCGTCGAGCAGTACGGCACGCAGCCGGTGGGGCGCGTGGTCGACCTTCTGCAGCAGATGTGTGGCTCGCTCTACGAAGCGCACACCATGGGCCTGGTGCACCGCGACATCAAGCCGGCGAACCTCATGCTCAACCGCCGCGGCGCCGACCCCGACGTGGTGAAGGTGCTGGACTTCGGCCTCGTCAAAGACATCGGCGGCGACGGCCAAACCGGCATCGCCGGCACGCCGCTCTACATGCCCCCCGAGGCGATCCAGGCGCCCGCCACCGTCGACGCCCGTAGCGACCTCTACGCGGTCGGCGCCGTGGGCTACTTTTTGCTAACCGGCCGCGTTGTCTTCGAGGCCAGCAACCTCCAAGAGCTGACCCAGATGCACCTCACGGAAACGCCGCTGCCGCCCTCGGAAGTACGCGGTGAGAAGCTCCCCGAAGAACTCGACGACGCCCTGCTAGCGTGCCTCGACAAGAACCGCGCGAAGCGTCCCCAGACGGCCCGCGAGCTGGCGCTGCGGCTCGAAAAGATCGTGGCCAACGACGGCTGGGGCGTCGAGAAGGCCGACCTCTGGTGGAACCAACACGAACGGGGCACCGCGCCGAAGGCGAAACCAACCTCGAAGCCCACCGTCCGCGGCGACCAAGCCGCAACAATCATGCTGGACTAAAGCCAGCGACATTCGCGCGTTGGTCAGGGAGCCCTAAGCGTCAGCGCCGGGAGTTGAACAACCGGGAACCAAAGCCTGCCGTAACGCTACTCCCGTCGCTGACGCTCAGGGCTCTCCGCCCGCGCTGTAGGGCGATCCGCAGTCTCGACAAAAAAACAAGGCGCCGCGGGCGAGCCCGCGACGCCTCGTTGAATTCCGCGCGTTTTTTAAGAACGCGTGGCCGTTACTTGCCCCTCTTAGCCGGGGCCTTGGCGGCCGGCTTCGCAGCGGCGGCGGGCTTGGCTTTGGGGGACTGAACAGGCTTCGCGGCGTTCTTCGCAGCACTCTTCGGCTGGGCAGCCATTGTCGCAACTCCGATGCACGACATTCCCGGCGGAGAGGCAGGCCCACAAGCCCGCCGTGTAGTAGGTCCCCCGCACGGTTAATCGGAAAATAGAATCGGCAGAACCGGCGAGCAAGATCAGTTTCCCAAAGTGGATTGCGAGGCGATCCCGCTAGCGAGCCGGGCAGCGAATGCCCAACACCGCCACCAACCCCCAACAACTACAAGGGGAGCCCTAAGCGCCAGCGCCGGGAGTGACTCGGAGAAACGCTCAACTCTTCGATGCAATTGGGGGCCGCCGCGAGTTAAGGGCGGGAGTGGCGACAAGATCGATTCGCGCGTGAGTTGCTTGTGATTCACTCCCGGCGCTGGCGCTTAGGGCTCACGATTGGCTTTGCTTGCTCATACAGCAGCCGTCTCGCCAAGCGGTGATTGGGCAGGCTCTCCGCTAGCTCGTCCGCCGCACGGCCTTGTTCACCGCGGATCAGGACAAGCAC
This sequence comes from Botrimarina colliarenosi, assembly GCF_007859955.1. Taxonomy (GTDB): domain Bacteria; phylum Planctomycetota; class Planctomycetia; order Pirellulales; family Lacipirellulaceae; genus Botrimarina; species Botrimarina colliarenosi. The sequence goes on along the minus strand of NZ_SJPR01000001.1, from coordinate 1,947,536 downwards.
GATGTCACGGGTCGGACCGTTGCTCAGCGTGCTGACATTGATCCGTTCGCCGCGGACCTCCACAACCTCGCCCGCCCAGCCGCCCGAGATCACCTTCCCGTCGTCCGGGTGGCCGGGATCGACGACGCGGAACTTGCCACTGCCGGGGTCCCCTTCCCGTCGGAGATGAGGGCGGGGCCGTTTGTCGCCGGGGAGCAGGACGGGCAGATGCTCGCCGTCGCGAAGCTCGGCGATCACGCACCAACCCGCAGGGTCGAGTTGTGAAGGCTCGTGGAACACACGCCACTGGCCCTGCTTCATCGTCGAGCCGGGGCCGTACTGAGCTGTCTTGGATTCGACAAAACCCAGCGCCTCGCGCGTCGCGGTGTCGGCAAAGCCGGTCTCGGGAAGCTCACGCAGCTTTTGAAAACGCTTTACTGCCGCTTCGGTTTGCGGTCCGTAGTCGCCATCGACGCTAAGCCGCGGCGAAGGCGAGAGCACGTCGTTCAGCCGCCGCTGCAACTGATAGACCGACGCGCCGTACTTGAAGCTCTGCTCGGGGTAAGAACCGGAGTCGCCGGGGACCGACGGTTCGAGGGGAACCCTCTCGGCAAGTTTTTGTGTGAGGGCGCCCTGGCGTGAGAGCCTCGGCCCGAAGGGGTCGATTTCCAGGGCCGCGGCGGAGGGTTCCAATTGCGGCGAAGTCGGATCGTCGTACGAGGAGTCGATGGCCGCCTCCGTCGGAGACCCCGAATCTCCTTGCCCTTGCGTGCTTGGCGCTGCGTCTCTCCACGCTCCAAAACCTGACCCATAGCGGTCACCCGATTCGCCGGGCGCCGCATTGCTCGCCTCATCATCGATCAGCAGCATCTTCCGCAGATCTTCGCTTGAAGTGTCGTCGCCGATCTGATGGATGCTGCCATCGACAAAGCTCGCGAGGAACTTGCCCGGCTCAAAAGACCCGATCCCGAGCCGCGGCGCTGGGGCGTGAAGCAACGTGTCAAAATCGGAAGGCCGAGTCCACTCGACGGCGTGCTCGTCGGCCACTTCAAGCAACGCGATCGTCCGTGAGGTTCCGTCACGGAACTCCCTAAACTGACGGGACTTCCCCTTCTCCATGAAGGCGCCAGGCCCTGTCGAGGCGAGGTAGTTGGTCTTGCCTGCCTCTTGTGGATGCGTGCTCCGCGGGTCGCGGAACGCGTCGGGCATCTTCGTCAGCAGCGTGAGGTTATGGGGGCTGTCCCACGGCTCGTTGAGATGGAATTCGTCGTAGAGGTCCTGATGCCCCAAGAGGGGCAGCAGCTCGACGCGCCAACTAAGTCCCGGATTCTGCTTACCCGTCTCTCGGTTGATGGCGACCGGCGGCGGTAAATGGCCACGGTCGCTCTCGTAGTTAAGCAAGGCCAGACCGAGATCCTTGAGGCGGTTCATCGACTCCGATCTCAGCGCGGCTTCCTGAGGAGGAGCCTCGGCCAAGTCCGTCTGCTGCTTCAAGAGCTCTTGATACTCCGCAGGGTTCGGCTGCTCGGCGGCGATCCGCTTCTTGAGCGGCGCCGCCTTCTCCGTTTCGCCGCGGGCTTCGTAGACGCGCGCGAGCGAGTACACGGGGTCAATCAACACGTCGGGCTGGGCCGCCACGAGCCGTTCCCAAATCGCCACGGCGCCGTCGATGTCTCCCTCGGCCTCGAGGCAGCGGGCGAGGCCGTTCAGCGGGCCGGGTGCGTCGGGCGACTCGGCGAGGAAACGCTCGAACTGCGGCTTCGCCTCTTCGTGCTTCCCCTGGTTGAGCAGCGAGAAGCCAAGCCCGTTGACGGCGGAGAGGTCGTCCGGATCGGCGGCGAGCGCTTGGCGGAACAGCTTCTCCGCCGCCGCGTGGTCGCGCGAGAAGAACGCCTTCCAACCGTCTTTGGAGAGGCTGGCGGCGTCGTCTTGGGGCGCTGGCGTCGCTGGCTCACTGCTAACGGTGAACGAATCGCCTTGATACTCGCCCACAAACGACGCCACATCACGGCCGGTCAGCGTCTTGATCTTCTCGACCAGGTCGAAGTACTCCTCACTCGTCGGCTTGAAGGCCCAGAAGTAGGCGCGGTCGCCGATCGACTCGGGGCGGGGCGTGTCGTTGCGGGCCCCCTTGGTGGGGAAGTAGGTGTAAACGTCGAGCGGCACACCGGCGGGAAGCGACTTCTTCAGGTCGTCGATCCGCTGGGCGTTGTAGCCGGCGACGATGACGCGGCCGAGCTCGGCGCCCTCTTTCAATTCGAGACGCCAGTCCTGGAAGTAGTAAGCGCAGAGGACCAGCGTGATCGGCTCGGCGGTCGGCTCGACCGTCACGGTCAGCGGCGCGCCGTCGGCGCCGGAGTAAGTGCCGACCACGTAGACGGGGCCGGTGTCAGGGACGGCAGCGGCGTCGCTTGCGGAGGGCGCCGACGCTTCGTCGTGCTCAACGGCATCCCGTTCGTCGATTAAGGTCGTTTCTTCACGTTGCTTGCTACGCGGTGAGGAGTAGACACTGAACTCGATCGGCTCGTTAAAACCCATCCCCCGTAAAGTTTTGTTAAGACTGTCGAAGTTGGCTTGCAGTTGCGCAAGCTCATACTGGAGATACTGGTCCTCTTGGCTAAGCGGCTCGTTGCGCCATGTCGTTTCATGAACTCGTCGACGCAAGCCAAGCTCGATCTGGTTCCGTAGGCCATGTAGTTGGCTTGCCAGGCCGACCACGCCTTCAACCTGATTGAACGGGTTTTCGTACCAAGCGAGAGGGACTTCCACCGGCGAGTCCGCCAAATCCAATGAGTTTCGTGTCACGTCGTCAGCAAAACCGGTGGCGGGTACTTTCGCCTGCCGTTGCCATCTCGCCACCGCGCTCGCAGTGGCGGGGCCGTAATCCCCATCCACTTCGATCGCGAATTCCGGCGCGAGCCGCTCGTTCAACGCTTGCTGGAGCGTCTCGACCGAATGGCCATACGCGCGGTTCATGCTCCGGCGCCCGTCGACCTTCTCTTCTCCCACTTCGAGGTGGCGTTGGAGTTGCTCGACACGGGCGAGTTCCGCTTGGTGTCGGCTCTCGGCGAGCAGGATCTCTTTCGCTAATCGCAAGGCGTCTTCATCCTTGGCGGCCGCGGTGCGGAGCTCCATCACCAACGCCTTTCGCTTCTGTTCATAAGCTTGGGCTCTGGCCGCAGCCGCATTGCGCTCAATCTCGATCCCTTGCCGCTTCCTAGCTTCTGCGATCGTGGCGGGGACCATCTCCGTGACGGTGGCCAAGCGTTCGCCATTCACCCCTTTGAGGTCACTCTCCTCGATCTGAATGTCGCTACGTTCGTCAGCGAGGGCTTTCGCCTCCTCCAGACGCATGATTCCACGAGATGGGACAAGCTTCTTGGTCGAATCGTCTTTCGCTTCCACTCCGGGCGCTGACGCTTCCGGCTCGCCTTCGTTCAACGCCCGCAGCTTTAACTCCCGCTCGTAGCGCAGCGTCTCGGCTCTGGCCTTGTACATATCGGCCATCAATTCTTCCGCTTCGGCATTGCGGAGTCGATCCTCCTCCGTCATCTGGTCGTACGACTTTCCATTAAACGGCTCAAGAAGCAGACGAGTGCGTCGGCGGAGGATGTCGTATTTCTGCTCCCAGTAAGTGTGCCATAGATGAAGTTCTTTGACCGTTGGCTCCCCATCGGCTGGCGGTGGGTTGGCGGCGGCGCGTTCCGCCCACCTCTTCAACAAGATCTTGCCCTGTTTGGCGTCGGAGAGGGGCTCGCCGTCGGGTCCGAGGGCGTCGCCGTAACGGACATTCGGCGCGAGCTCTCCCGGCTTGAACTCGGCGACGAAGCCATTCGGAGCGGTGTTATCAACGGCTTTTGCGGCAGCCGGAGTGGAACCTTGCGCGAGCGTCACCGCACCGTCACGGGAGTTGAAGCCCGCCGTTGGCGGTGAGGTGGACTCCGCCGTCCGGGGGCTTCCTGACGGAGCGCCCCCGCCACCCACCTGCGCTGCAACTCCGGGCGCTGACGCTTCCGGCTCTACCGATGGCGGATATGCATTAAGACGTCCATCGAGCATGCGATTACGAAGCATCTGCAAGTAGTCACTAACTGCTTGCGACGCTTCACGACTCGCTTTCAAGACAAGGATCGAGTTTGCCGGTTGACTTACTGGCGATGATTCAACGCCCGCTATCTGTTCAATCTCCTTCGCTAACTGTTCAAGCAGCTTCTCTTGTTCAACAACTTCACCCGTCATCGCACGCGCCTGGACAATATCCGCAACGAGATACACTCGACTCACTACCGTCGCTAACGCTCCCGGCTCGCCTTCGCTCGCTGCGTCGTTCGCAACGATTTGTAGCGTTGCCGTCGGCGTCTCCGCCTCTTCACCCTCGACCGCCGCGGTGAGAACCACGCCATCGCTTGAAGTTGTAACGGTCGATTCAACAGGCGGCGCGGCGAGGACGAGCGCCGCTACGCCGCAGGCGGTGGCGACGACTAGCGGTTTCGATAGCGAAGCGAAGAGCATCGCTCGGGTTCCTTGCTGGAAGAGGGAAACCACTGCGGCCGAGGCGGCGAGCGAGCCGCCCGTCGCCACGGCCGTGGCGTTCGAGGTCGTTTGCAGCACGACTTGCGTCGGGACCGTGGCGCCGGCCGACTTCGGATCGACCGCGAGCGCCCCCATCGCCGCCGACAGCGACACGCCGCGGCTGATCAGTCGGCGGCGGAGCATCTGCTTGCCCCGCGCCAGGCGGCCTTGCACCGTCGCGATCGTGAGGTCGGTCGCCTCGGCGATCGCCCGGCGGCTCTGGCCTTCGAGGTAACGCATCACCAGCGGCGTCTGGTAACGCTCGGGGAGCTGCATCAGCTCCTCGGCGAGCACGCCGGCGGTCCACCGACGCGACAGGTCGGGGAACTCTTGTTCGGGGGGCGCCGTCGGGTCGAGGGCGAGCGCCTCCTCGCGGCGGGCCGCGAGCCGCTTCCGCGCCCGCAGGCTGGTGCGGTAGGCGACGCGGTAGAGCCAGCCGGCGGCCGACTCGCTGGCGCCGATCTGGCGGGCGCCCTTCACCAGCTGGAGGAACGTCGCCTGAAAGGCGTCTTCGGCGTCTTGCTGGCGGCGGAGCGATTGCCGGCAGACGCGCCACACCATCGGGGCGTGGCGGTCGATGAGGCGGTCGATCGCCGCGGCGTCGTCGTGCCGGGTGAAGAGCCGCAGCAGTTCGCCGTCGGTCTCTAGCAGGCCGCCAGTTGTTGAGGCGCCGCCGCGCGCTGGCGCCGGCCGTGCGGGGAGGGCGGCGGCGCGTGGCGTTGGCCAGCGTGACGGTTCAGCAAGCGGCGGGTCGGACGGCGTCGACAAGTGAGGGCTCGCTCGCACTAAGGGGGCGGAGAGACCGGCAACGGCCGGCGTCTGCCCTGTTAGTGTGCCCCGGGGCGGGGTCGAACCGCAAAAAGTTCCCCGAATTGCCCGCTCCGCCCGATTCGCCCCCGGTGCGGGGGCTCAGCGCTCTGGTACTCCCATGGTCGCCAACTCGTTGGCCAGCTGCTGGGTCAGGCTTCGCAGCCCGTCGGGGGTGGCGTGCTCCATGAAGACGAGCGTCGGCATCTCGACGCCACGAATCACTTCGATCCGCATCGACGACCCCTCGCTGTCGACCTGTTCGCGTTCCAGCCGGCTGGCGCGCTCGTAGCTCTGGCCAAAAACGTCGGGCCGCGAAAACCAAGCGTCGGCCGCCTCGCGGTAGTTGCTCGCGACGTACGACTTCTCGGCTGAGGGGGCCTGTGAACGGTTCGATTCGAGGACGTGAGAGACGGCGACGTTGACCTGCGCCTCCGAGGCGGTGGTGCGGACCAAGCCGCCGTTGAGGACCTCACAGTACGGCTCTTCGTTGAGGCGCAAGGCGCCCCAGACGACGAGCGAGGTGCCGATCGAGGCGCAAGCGCCTGCTAAAACAATGAGCAACGGGCGCATGGAATTCATTCGCTGAGGGCGAGAGGTGGGGTGACGGGCGCCGCGAGCGGAGCCCGTCTTTTTACTTCAAACACGCAGGCAGCGGGGGGGAGGCTGCGGCGGGGGCGTGCGTTATCTCGCTAGAGCGCAGGTGCAATCGTCGTGCCAAACGCGGCCGCTATCGCTTGCGGCGACCGCCGCCAAACCAGTTCTCCATGCTCCTGGTGAAGCCGTCCGACGGGTTGAGGATCCGCTCGATCTCTTCCGCCGACTTCCCCTGGTCGAGCAGGTCACGCGTCAGTTCGGTGCGTTGCTCCCGGCTCCGGATCCAGCACCAGGAGGAGAACGCCATGATCCCGAGCACGACAACCGCCCCGGTCAGACAAGCGACGCCAACGATCACCAAGGTGAAACGTTGGTCGGGCGTAAAGTCGCTGATGAGCTCGGCGAGGATCGCAGGCATGGCGTGTCGGGCGGTGGGTGGGAACGGTTTGCCGCCGGGCTATTTGCAGGCGGGGTCCAAGTTGCAGGCGGGGTCCAAGTCACGCGTCACTTTCGCCGCGGCGATCCGCTCGACCTCGGGGACAGTGAGGCCGCTATCGACGAGGTCTCGTTTTAGTCGACGATCGGCGTCGTTGTCGGCGTAGACCCGCAATTGCTTGACGAGGGCTTTGACGACGCCCGCCGCGCTGCCGATCGCCACCACCAGCACAATCATGTTGAAGGGAGGCGGCATCTCGCGGACGAGGTCGAAGAAGGCGCTCATGGCGGCGATTGGGGGTGAGGGATCGGTCGGCGAGTGCGTGGCGGGAGGGCGGCGGACCGTGGCGTGCCCCCACCGGATTCGCCGGCTTGAGCCCGATCTTGGCCAGCGGAAAGAATTAACAGGCAGGGACTCGCATCGCCCCCCAGTCGCGGGGCGACGTGCCTAATTCTTGGGCGTCGGCTGCCCGCCGCTCGTTGACAGCAAACCCCCCTGAATCTAGGGTGAGTCACACTAGCCGAGGCCGATGGGGCGCATGTAAGCGACCCCCGCCTGGGTCGGTAGCAGGCAACTTAGGCGGGACAGGCGAGTGGCCCCACCGAGCGAAAACCAAGATAACAACGCCGGCGACAAGGCGGGCAACCAAGCCAAGCCGTGGGGGGGCGTCTTCGACGGCGCCACCGACGCCCGTGTCGAGGCCTTTAGCGAGAGCGTCTCCTACGACCGGCGGATGTACCAGCAGGACATCCGCGGCTCGGTCGCCCACGCGACGATGCTCGCCGCCGTCGGCGTCCTGACCGACGACGAGAAGAACCAGATCATCGAGGGCCTCACCCAGATCGGCTGGGAGATCGCCGCGGGGCGCTTCGAGTTCAAGCAAGAGCTCGAAGACGTCCACATGAACATCGAGCGGGCCCTCGTCGACCGCATCGGCGACGTCGGCCGCAAGCTCCACACCGGCCGCAGCCGTAACGACCAGGTTTCGACCGACTTCCGGATGTGGGTCCGCGAGGCGATCGACGGGTTCGACCTGCTGCTCGCCGACCTGCAGCGGGCGTTCGTCGGCCGGGCCGCCCAGGACGAGGGGGTCATCCTCCCCGGCTACACCCACCTACAGCGGGCCCAGCCGGTGCTGGCGGCCCACTACTGGCTCGCCTACGTCGAGAAGTACCAGCGTGACCGCGACCGGCTGGCCGACTGCCGCCGCCGGGTGAACCAGCTGCCGCTCGGCACCGCGGCGATGGCCGGCACGACGATCCCGATCGACCGCCAGATGGTGGCCGACGACCTGCAGTTCGAGGGGCTCGTGGCCAACAGCCTCGACTCGTCGAGCGACCGCGACTTCGCGATCGAGTACGTGTCGGCCCTCTCGCTGATCGCGGTGCACCTGTCGGGGTGGGCCGAGGAGTGGATCCTTTGGAGCACCACCGAATTCAACTTCCTCAAGCTGCCGCAGGCGTTCTGCACCGGCAGCTCGATCATGCCGCAGAAGATCAACCCGGACGTGCTTGAGCTGACGCGGGGCAAATCGGCCCGGGTGATCGGCTCGCTCCAGAGCCTGCTGGTGCTCACCAAGGGGCTGCCGCTCGCCTACAACCGCGACCTGCAAGAAGACAAAGAGCGGGTCTTCGACGCCACCGACACGGTCCGCATGTGCCTGGAATTGGCGGCCCCGCTGGTGGCGGGCGCCGAGCTGAAGCGAGAGTCGATCGCCGAAAGGCTCGACCGCGGCTACCTCGACGCGACGACCTTCATGGAGCACCTGATCCATCTCGGGGTGCCGCAACGGACCGCCCACGGCATCGTCGGCAAGCTGGTTGGCGCCGCGATGAAGGAGGGCGTCCGCTTGGCCGACCTGCCGCTCGCCGCCTACCAGGAAGACTGCCCCCAATTGGACGAGTCGCTGTACGACGTCCTGGGCGTCGAGCAAGCGGTCAAGGCGTTCCGCAGCGTCGGCTCGACGCGGCCCGAATTCGTCGCCCAACAAGTCGCGGCGTGGCGTGAGCGGCTCGGCATGAACCAGGAGGCCCCCGCATGAAGACGTTCCTTGCTGCGATCGCGGTGACCCTGCTGTCGAGCGTCGCGGGCGCCGCCAGCCCCGCCGTCGAGGCGACGCTCGCCCTGCCACGGACCGAGCCCCAGCACTACGTCCAATCGGCGCTAACGCTGGTGGACCTCGGCGCCGCCGCCCAGGCCGACCAGATCGTCAGCGAACTTAACGCCCTCGGCCTGACCGATGCCCAGTACGCCGACCTCGTCGAGACGGTCGGTACGGCCGCGCTGACACGGCTCGGCCGCGAGTTGCCCGCCGCGGCGCCGGTGGTCGACAAGGCGCTCGCCGCCGCCCATGCCGCCGCCACCTCGCCGGCACGGCTCGAGTCGCTCGTCGAACGGCTCAGCGGCGAGCGCGACCAGGCGATCGACGCCATCCGTTCGCTCCGCGAGACCGGCGCCGCGGGTGTCGCCTACTGCATGGAGCAACTCGCCAAGACCGACAACGACACCATCCGCGCCCGCCTGCGCGAGGCGCTGGTGGCGCTCGACCCGATTAGCCAGCCGGCGATCTTCGAGGCGACCGGCAGTGATGACCCGAACGTCGCTGCCGAAGCCGCCTACGCCCTGGGCCGGCTGGCCGAGCTGGGCCGCACGCGGTCGCCCATCGCCGCGGCCCTGGTCGCCGGCCGGGCGTTCGAGCCCGGCCCCCCCGGCGACGCCGCCCGCTGGGCCTACGGCAAGCTAACCGGCCGAATCCCGACAATCGGCGACGCCAAACGGCGGCTCGACGCCGCGATTACCGAGCTGCTGGCGGGCCCCGTGCTGTTTTCAGACGGGGTTTCGGCGGCGCTGAATCTCGATGTTCAGCTCGCCGCGCGGCTCGCCGCCGATCGGGCCGCCCTCGATCCGGCCGACCAACGAGCCGCCCGCCAAGCCCTGCTGTTGGCCCTCGAGACCGGCGCCGAGGCGTCCCCCGACGCGAGCTCGACCTCCGACCTTTCGCTGGTGCTCGGCGCGGCGCTCGAGCACCAGTTGCACCACGCGGCCCGGCTGGCGTGCGAAGCGCTCGGCAAGCGGGCCGACCCGACCGCCCTGGCGGTCGCCGGCGGGGGCGTCGCGCCGCTCGCCCAGGCGCTCGAGGCGCCCCATCCCTCGACCCGCTTCGCCGCCGCCGAAGCCATCCTCGCCATCGACCCGCGGCAGCCGTTCGCTGGCTCCAGCCGCTTGGCCGATACGCTGCTGTACTTCGCCGCCTCTGAGGGGGACGACGCCGCGGTGATCGCCTCGCCCCAACTGGCGCGCGCCGGCGAGACGGCCGGTTGGCTGCTTGGCGCCGGGTATGTCGCGGTCCCCGCCAACCGCGGCGACGACGCCCTCCGCATCGCGACCGAGTCACCCGACACCCGGCTTGTGCTGGTCGACATGTCGGTAAGCCTGCCAGGCGCCCGCGAGACAATCTTCCGCCTGCGGCGATCGCCCGAGACGGCCCTCGTGCCGATCGCGGTGCTCGCCGCCGACAGCCGGCTCTACGAGGCCCAGCGGGTCGCCGAGGACCAAGGGGGCGAAACGGGCCGCGTGATCGCCCTGCCGCGTCCGCATTCGCCCGAAGCGACCGCGTCGCTCGCCGAGCGGCTGGTCGCCTTGGCGCCGGCCGATTGGCCCGACGCCGACAAACGACTTGGCCAAGCGAAAGCGGCCCAGCAAGCGATTGCTCGGTTGGTCGCCGACGGCCCCGCCTTCTACGGCTTCGACCGTCGGGCCGACCGCGTGGCCATGCTCGCCGGGCTCGGCGGCAGCGACGCGTCGCTCGCCACGCTCGAGTCACTCGGCACGCCCGAGAGCCAGCAGCGGCTGCTCACCGCGGCGAGCCTCGAGGTGCGTCCGATCGCCGATCGCGAAGCGGCCGCCGACGCCTTCGCCGCCAGCGTCCGCGCGCACGGCGTGCTACTCACCAGCGACCAGATCCGCCGGCAGTACGACCGGTACAACCTTAGCGCGGCCGCGCCGGAAGCGACCCAGCGATTGCTCGGTCGGTTGCTCGACGTCATTGAAAAGAAGGCAGAGAAGTAGCGCAGCATCGAATTGGAGAAGTCCCTCTCCCCACCTATGGGGCCTCCACGGGGGGCCCACACAAAGGAACTGAGAAGACGTGCTCCACGGCGAATAAAGAGTTACCCACCCCCAACCTTCCTTCCCTGGCGAGCCTTGGCGCTCTTGGCGTCATGGCGGTTCCATAAAGAAGCCAACGTGCTCTCTCCCCCCCTCAACGGCGCTCCTCACACGCTGCCGGGCCTGATCGGCTCGAGCCAGGCGATGCAGGGGGTCTACCAAACGACGCGCCAAGCCGCGTCGAGTCGGGCGTCGGTGTTGCTATTGGGCGAGACGGGGACCGGCAAAGAGCTGATCGCTCACGCCCTGCACCGGTTGGGCGAACGACGCAACCGGCCGTTCGTCCGCGTCAACTGCGGCGCCCTCAGCGAGAACCTGCTGGAGAGCGAGCTCTTCGGCCACGTCCGCGGCTCGTTCACCGGGGCGATCGACAACCGCACCGGCCGGTTCGAGGCGGCCCACTCGGGGACGATCTTCCTCGACGAAATCAACAGCACGACGCCGCTGCTGCAGGTCAAATTGCTCCGCGTGCTGCAAGAACGCGAGTTCGAGCGGGTCGGCGACACGCAGACGATCCGCGTCGATACGCGTGTCGTCGCCGCCAGCAACCGCGACCTGGCCGAGGAGTCGGCCGAGGGGCGTTTCCGCGAGGACCTCTACTACCGCCTGAACGTGGTGCCGATCTGGCTGCCGCCGCTCCGGCAACGGCGCGAGGACATCCCGGCGCTCGTGACCCACTTTCTCAACGCCTACAACGAAGAGAACGACCGCTACGTCGTTCACATCGAGCCGCGGGCGATGGAGGCGATGCAGGACTACGCCTGGCCGGGCAACGTCCGCGAGTTGCAGAACTACATCGAGCGGGCCGTGGTCATGGCGACCGGCGACGAGCTGACCTTCGCACTCTTGCCGCCGATCGTCCGCGGCGAGTCGGACGCCCCCCGCGGCGCGTTCCGCCGGATGGACTTCGAGTCGCTCGCGGTGCAACTGGTCGAGGAGGGGCTCGCCAAGGCGGACGACGACGCGTGCGACCTCCACAGCCGGGTCGTCGATCGGGTCGAGAAGGAAGTGATCGCCCAGGTCCTCGGCCGCTGCGACGGCGTCCAGATCAAGGCGGCCCAGCGGCTGGGAATTAACCGCAACACGCTGCACAAGAAAATCAAGGACTACGGGCTTGATAACGGTGATAATGGGACGGGGACCAAGTCCGGCTCCTGAAAAAGGAAGACCTCATGGAAATGCCAGGCATCTCGTTTGTCATTGACGACCAGGGTGAAAAGCGGGCCGTTCAAATCGACCTCGCGATCCACCACCAGCTCTGGGAAGACATCTACGACGCCTACCTTGTCGAGTCGAGGCGTGGCGAACCGACCGAGAACTGGGAAGACGTTAAACGCGAGCTCGGGTTGGACGCATCTTGAGATACGAGGTCCGCATCGAGCGGTCGGCGAAGCGCGATCTGGGCCGATTGGACCGCCAAGTCCTTCGCCGGGTTTCGTTCAAAATCGACGGGCTCGCTGACGATCCGCGCCCCGCCGGTTGCTTGAAGCTGACCGGATACGATGACGTTTGGCGTGTGCGGGTTGGCGACTACCGCATTCTCTACGAAATCGCCGACGTTGTGCGTATCGTCTCGGTGCAATCGGTTCGGCATCGACGCGACGCTTACGAATAATCTTCACCGTTATTGATGGACCTCTCCCGTATCACCGTCTTCTGCTTTGTCGCGAGCTACTCCGTAGCCCTCGTCCTCGAAGCGGCTGCGCTGGTGGGAAGAGGCGGGGGACAACTGGCGGCGACGCTCTCCGGCGGTCGACGTTGGGCGCTGGTCGGGTTCACCGTTGCGGGGCTCTTCGCCCACGTGGCGTACCTCGCCGTGCAGGCGAGCCGGTCGGCGACGCCGCTCTCGAGTCCCGCCGAGTGGTGCCTGATCGCCGCGGCCGCGCTGGCGGCGGTTTATCTGGCGATGTCGCTCGCCCACCGGCGCTGGGCGGTGGGCCTGTTCTTGCTGCCGATCGTGCTCGCGTTGGTGGGCCTCGCCCAAGCGGCGAGCGATCAGCCGATCGCCCCGGAACACGCGTCGCGGTTCTGGGGCATGGCGCATGGCTGGCTGCTGGTGGCGGCCACCGCGTCGGTCTCGGTCGGCTTCGTCGCGGGGCTCATGTACCTAGTGCAGAGCTGGCGGCTGCGGCGCGGCTTGCCCCCCCTCACCGGGCTGACGCTGCCGAGCCTCGAATGGCTTGAGGGCGCCAGCAGCCGCTCGCTGTCGCTGTCGGTCTGGCTCACGGCCGGCGGGTTCTTATCCGGCCTCGTCTTAACGCAGCTCAATCGGGGCGGCGCCAACAGCTACGCCCTGTGGACCGACCCGGTGGTCGTGACGTCGTCGGCAATGCTGGCGTGGCTCGCGGTGGCGATGGCGTTTCGCTGGGTCTACCCGCCAGCGCGGAGCGGGCGGAAGGTCGCGTATCTGACGGTGGTCGCCTTCGGGTTTCTGGCGATCACGTTGATTGCGCTAGCGGCGAAGGGGCCCGCCCACGGCGGCGCTGCGTCCCGCGATGAGGCCCGCGAAGTGGCGAGCGACCGCCCCAGCGAGGAAACCCGCCCATGAAACTTCGAATGGTTGGTTGTTCGCACCACCATGCGGGGGCGGACATCCGCGAACGTTTGGCGTTCACCCCCGACGAGGCGGCCGCCGCCCTCACCGAATGGCGCGACGTGCTCCCCGGCGCCGAGGGGGTGCTGCTGGCGACCTGCAACCGCATCGAGTTCTACGCCGCGACCGCCGACGGCGGGCTGCCCCCCTGTCCGGCGCTGATCGCCCGGCACTTGGCCAACTCGCGTCGGCTGAGCATGGACGAGGTGCGGCCACACCTGATGACGCTCCGCGACGAGCAGGCGGTCGACCACCTGTTCCGCGTCGCGGCGAGCCTCGACAGCATGGTGCTCGGCGAGCCTCAGATCCTCGCCCAGGTGAAGCAAGCGTACGAGATGGCCCGCGACGCCCAGTCGGCCGGACCGCTGACGCACGACTGCTTCCAGCGGGCCCTCCGGGTCGCCCGCCGCGTGGCGAGCGAGACCGACCTGCACAAGCACCGCGTCAGTATCCCGAGCGTCGCGATCGCCGATTTCGCCGCGCGGATCTTTGAGCGGTTCGACGACAAACGCGTGCTGGTAGTCGGCGCTGGCGAGATGGCCGACGAAACGCTCCGCTACCTAACGGACCAGGGTGCCCGCCATCCGGTCATCGTCAACCGCAGCCTCGACCGCGCCGAGGCGCTCGCCGAGCAGTGGCAGGGGCGCGCGACAACGCTCGACCATTTGGTGGATGAACTCGCCGAAGCGGACCTCGTCATCACCGCCACGGCGGCCGGCGAACCGATCCTGACCGCCGACACGTTCCGGCGCCGGGTGGGGCCGAAGCGAGCGCAGCGGCCGCTGTTTGTGCTCGACCTCTCGATGCCGCGTGACTTCGACCCGGCGATCGGCCGCGAGCCGGGGGTCTATCTCTATTCGATCGACGACCTGTCGGCGGCCTGCGAGCGGAACCGCGACGCCCGGCGCCGCGAGCTGCCCCGGGCCGAGCGCATCGTTGTGGAAGAGCGTGACCGGTTCTTCGTCGACGCCCGGCACCGCCTGTCGGCGCCGGTGATCGCTCGTCTGCGGGAAGGGCTCGATCAGCCCAAGCAAGCCGAGCTCGAGCGGCTCTTTAACAAGCTGCCCGGCCTCGACCCGGTGGCGCGGCAGGAGATTGAGCGATTCGCCGACCGCCTTGTGAACAAGATGCTCCACCCGCCGATGGAATCGCTCCGCGACGAGTCCCGCGAGGGATCCCCGCACGGGCTGCTCCAAGCGCTGAGCCGGCTCTTCCAGCTCAAGGACTGAGACCCAGCCGAAAGCGGCGGCGGCTGAGTCCCGCGGCAGGCTGAGTCCCGCCGCGGGGTTGGGTCAGGGGCGGGACGCGCACAGCGGTGACTACGAGCCGAGGGGTCACTCGTCCTCGTACTCGTACTCCTCGTCGTCTTCTTCCTCTTCGTCGTCGTCTTCTTCGTCCTCGTACTCATACTCGTAGTCGTCGTCTTCTTCCTCGCCCTCTTCGACCTCTTCCCATTCCTCTTCGTCGTCCTCTACTTCTTCTTCGGCGTCTTCATCTTCCTCTTCGTCGTCGTCCTCGAATTCATCGTCGTCCTCGAACTCCTCCTCGACGTCGTCCTCCTCCTCATCGTCATCATCTTCTTCGTCGTCGTCCTCGTAGACGTCGACGTACTCGTACTCGTCGTCGTCCTCGATCGGCGCGTACGCCCAGATGAGGCCTTCGGCGGCGACATCGGTGCGGAGTTCGTCTTGATCGGTCAAGGTGGTTTTCGTGAGGGTCGTCGTCATGGGACGGCTCTTGGCGAGTCGGTCAAGCGGAACGGGAGAGGTTAATTGCCCCGCCCAGTCAGGCGGCGCTTTCGTCAGCTGCGTTGTGTGTTGTCGGTCCAGCGCCACCGGCGGCTTCACCGCGGCCCGGCAAGTCTTCGAGACTACCCAAACCGTAGAGTTCTAGGAATCGGCCCGTCGTCCCATACAGGAGCGGACGACCCAGTTCCTCCGAACGCCCGACGATACGCAGTAAATCGACCTCCAGCAACTGTCGCAAGACTTCTCCACAGCCGACGCCGCGGATTGCCTCGACCTCGGCGCGGACCACCGGCTGCCGATAAGCCACGATTGCCAGCGTTTCGGCCGCGGCGCCCGAGAGCCGGGTCCCCGCTTCGGCCCGCTCCGCAACTCGCTGGAGCCACGGGGCGAATGCCGGCCTGGTGGAAAGCCGCAGCCCGCCCGCGACCTCGACCACCTCCAGGGCGCTGCGCCGCGACGCGAGACGGCGACGCAATTCAGCGAGCGCTTCACGGGCCTCGGCGACGCCGTCGAAGCCGGCGGCGCTCGCTATTTTCTTTAGGCTCAGTGGGTCCTGCGCCGCCCAGAGCAGCGATTCCACACGCCCGGCGGGGTTGCCTTCGTCGGACAGGGCTGGCGTCGTTTCGGCCGGCATCGCGTCGAGACTCCCACCAAAATAACAAAGCCGCGGGTTAGCGCAACGACGCGGTGCGGATTTCGGCCGCCAGTTCGGCGACCGCCGCTTCGGGCGTCTCGCCGACCGCGTCGAATTGACGCTCTAAGCCGCCGCCGACTTCGCCGACGGGCGCCGAGGCGGTCGCCCGATAGACGGTCGCGGCGCCGCGACCCCAGGCGGTTACGTCCGCCCGCGTGGCGCCGACGGCCAGCAGCGGGGCGGTCAGCCGTTCGCGTTCGAGAGGTTCTAAATCGGCTGGCGGAGGAGCGTCCGTCGACGGAGTTGCTAGCGGCGCCAGCGCCGACGCGGGCTGCACCGCGGTGTCGTAATGGCGCCAGTCGCTCGACGCGACGGGGGGCGACGGCAGAGCGGGCGCCGGCTGGAGCAAATCGAGTTCGGCGGCGGGCGCTTCGGTCAGGGCCATCGCCGAGGGGTCGGACGCGCCGCGCGAGGGGACCTCTGCCACTAGCGAAGCGGCCCGGTCGATCAGCTCGGCGAGTTCCGCCGGCTCCGGTCCGTAGCGGTAAGCCGCCATCGAACCAACGGCGAGCGTCCCCACCATGATCGTCAGGCGGTAGCAGGTCTGAAACGGCGTGGGCTTGTTCGACACGGTCGGCAACCAGCTTGGGGCGTAAGGGGATTTCGCGCACGCTAGGGCTTCGCGCCGCCTCGTCGCAAGATCAGTCGCCGGCGACGAACGAAAAGCGACCAGCGAGCCGGGAGGCGTCAGCCCCCGGAGTGCAGCGGGTACCCACCACGACTCCGGGGGCTAACGCCCGCCGGCTCGCTGTCACTTGGGGGGTGAGCGGCTGGTGGGGGGTCGTGACCGTATACTGGCCTGCTATGCCCGCTGAGCCGATTTATCTCGACCACAACGCCACCTCGCCGCTGCTGCCGGCCGCGGCGGAGGCGATGCGCGAGACGTGGGCCACCGCCTGGGCCAATCCCGCCAGCCAGCACGCCCCCGGCCGGGCGGCCCGCCGGGTACTGGAGGAGTCCCGGGAACGGGTGATCCGCCTTCTTGGCGGCGACCCCACCGGCCGTTCGCCCGATCGGCTGGTCTTCACCTCCGGCGGGACCGAGGCCAACGCCCTGGCGATCCGGGGCCTGTTAGCCGCTTCTGGTAAACGGCGCCTGGCGATCTCGGCGATCGAGCACCCGAGCGTCTCGCGAACGGCAGATCGGCTGGAGGCGGCGGGGGTGGCGGTCGATCGGCTCGGCGTTGGCAACGACGGCCGCGTGCGGGTCGAGGAGTTGGTGGCGCTGCTGGCGGAGGCTGCCGAAGAGATCGGGCTGGTGAGCGTGATGCTCGCTAGCAACGAGACGGGGGTCGTCCAGCCCGTGGCGGAGTTAGCAGACCTCAGCCGGGCCGCCGGCGTCCCCTTCCACACCGACGCGGTCCAGGCCATTGGCAAATCGGAGGTTGCCTTCCGGAACCTGGCGGTCAACGCCCTGACGTTCACGGCTCACAAGTTCCACGGACCAGTTGGGATTGGCGGCCTGCTGCTGGCGCCGGGGGCGATACCGAAGCCGCTCCTCGACGGGGGCTTCCAGCAAGAGTCGCTACGTCCGGGCACCGAACCGGCGCCGCTGGCCGCAGGCCTCGCCGCGGCGCTAGAGGCCGCCGTGGTGGGGGATGCCGAACGCGTAAGCCGTTTACGAAGCCTACGCGACCGCTTGGAGAGGGGCGTTCGCGGATCGTGGCCAGGCTCGGTGGTGATCGGCGCCGAGAGTTCCCGCCTGCCGAATACGACCTGCATCGCCTTCCCCGGCGGCGACCGCCAAGCCCTGGTCATGGCGTACGACCTCGCCGGCGTCGCCTGCGGCACCGGATCGGCTTGCGCAAGCGGTTCGAGCGAACCCTCGCCGACGCTCCTGGCGATGGGGCTCGAGCGCACGCTCGTCGATGGGGCGGTCCGCTTTGCGGTCGGCGCCATGACAACCGACGCGGAAATCGATGTCGCGATAGAGCGGGTCTCGCGGGTTAACGCGGGGATCCGGGCGGGGCTCGGCGTTTGAGTTTGTCGACAGAATGTCGCCACCTTTTCGACACGGTATCGACGGGTTCTCAACCACCGGAAAAAGACCTGTCAGAAGGCGGGCGGGCGCCTCCCCGCTGGGGCCAAAAATGCGGTAGAATCCGGGGCTTCCGCCGAGCGCGTTGGGCCTCTGACAACAGGGCCCCGCCGGCGGCGCCGCCGCAGGGATCGCTGTGCCCGCCGCTCGCCAGGAAAACCACCGCGTCACGCCGCTGTCGCTGCCTGGCGCCGTCGTTGGTCGCGGCGCGAAAACGGCGTCGCACGCGGCGTCCTCGACGCCCGAATCGGTCTACTACGCCGGCCCCGAAAACTCACTGGTCGCGGCGGCCGTCTCGCGGCTCATCGGCGCGGCTCCGATCGCCGCCGCGGAAGACAGCGTCTCGGTTTATCCCAGCCCGCTCACGTTGATCGGCCCGCCCGGTTGCGGCAAGAGCCTGCTCGCCAGTGGCGTGACGGCCGCCTGGACCGCCGCCGCGGGCGACGACGCGGTGCTCAGCCTCACCGGCGTTGATCTCCGCCGCCGCTACGAACGGGCGATCGCCGCCGAACGCCAACAAGCGGGCGGCGTCACGGAGTTGGTCGAACGACTCGCCGGGTTGCGGCTGTTGGTTGTCGAAGACCTGGACGGCCTCGCCGAATCGCCGGTCACCATCGGACTCCTCACGTCGCTGGCCGACCGACTACGCGAGGCGGGCGCCGCCCTGGTCGTAACGGCCAGCAAACCGCTCGGCGAAATCGCCGGCCTCGACACCCGCCTCGTCGGACGTTTGGCCGGAGGACTGACGCTGGAAGTGGCGTCCCCCGCGGCGGGGGCGCGCCGCGAGTTGCTCGTTGCGTCATTGATGGCCGAGGGTTGTCAGATCGATTCCGCCGCCGCCAATGACCTCGCCGCTTGGCTCCCGGCCGACGCCCGCCGCGTGCTCGCCGCCGCTCAGCAACTCCACACCCGTTTCGGCAGCCGCAAACCGATCACCCGGGCCGAGGTCCGCTCGTTCGTCAACGACGCGACCATCCACGAGGCGTCGACGCCGCTGGCGGACATCGCCGCGGTGGCCGCCCGCTACTACGCCATGCCGCTGCGGACGCTCCGCAGCAGCTCCCGCAAAGCGCCGGTGGTGCTCGCCCGAGCGGTAACGATCTATCTGGCTCGCCAGCTGACGCCGCTCAGCTACGAAGAGATCGGTCGCTACCTGGGGGGCCGCGACCACACGACCGTCATGCACAACTACAACCGCATCGACAGCCAGGTCGCGGGTAATCGCGCCCTACGGTCGGCTCTGGGCGACCTGTTCCGCAAACTGGGCCGGGCCGAGTTGTCGGCCTCGCTCGTCGAACGGACGGAGACGGCGCCATGAACTCCGTAATTCAAGTCGACGTTACTCAAGTCGACCGGCAACCTGGAAAACTCGGCGCGCGCCTGTCATGGGGATGGCGCTCGGTGACGCCCTTCGAGTCGTTCGCCGAGATCGTCCCTTTTTGTCCGACGTGTCTCGCCGCTCCGCCAACGCCACGGCGACCCTGGCGCGCCGGCTTATCCCCAGCTCCGCTGTCGATACCAACTGCTGACCCTTCAAGACTTTAGGACGCGGAAACGGCCCGCCGTCAACACGTCCGCCCGCCGCCTTACAACTACTATCGCTTTCTTTAAGAACAAATAAGGGAACGGGAGCCGCTCCGACGCGACCCTCTCGTTGAACCGATGAAGATCAACTGCGATCGCGACAAACTCCAAGCCGCCTTCCAAGCCGTGGCGGCCGTCGCCCCGGCCCGAAGCCCCAAGCCAATCCTCCAGAACGTCAAGCTCGAGGTCTCCGACAACGGGGCCGCGACGCTGTTCGCCACCGACCTGGAGGTGTCGATACGCCGTGAGGTCGAGGGGGTCGAAGTCGAGGCGCCCGGGGCGGTCCTGCTGCCGGTCACCCGGTTTGGGGCGATCCTCCGCGAGTCTTCCGACGCGACGTTCCGCATCGAAACCGACGGGGTCAAGACGCTCGTCCGCGGCGAGCGGAGCCGCTTCAACCTGCCGAGCGAGAACCCGACGGAGTTTCCCCCCGCGGTTGGCTTCGACGCCGAGGCGTATTACCAGGCGCCGACGCGGCTCTTGAAGGAGATGATCCGCCGGACGATCTTCGCGACCGACAACGAGTCGAGCCGCTACGCCCTGGGGGGCGTCAAGTTCGAGATCGGCGATGACGGTCAGCTGATCGCGGTCGGCACCGACGGCCGTCGGCTCGCGAAGATGGAGGGCCCGGTCGAGAAGGTCGGCGAGCCGGCGCCGATCGGCGACGCGACCATCGTCCCGATGCGTTCACTCCAGCTGATCGACCGCACCTTGGTCGACGACGAGGCGCCGACCAAGTTCGCCGTCCGCGCCAACGACGCCGTCTTCGCGACCCCCACCGCCACGCTCTCGACGCGGCTGCTCGAAGGGCGTTACCCCCGCTGGCGCGACGTGGTGCCGACGCGGAGCGACTCGGCCAAGATCGAACTGACGGTCGGCCCGTTCTTTGCCGCGGTGCGTCAAGCGGCGATTGTCACCAGCGACGAGTCGCGCGGCATCGACTTCACGTTCGGCGACGGCTCGCTCGTCCTGGCCGGACAGGCGGCCGAGGTCGGCGAGTCGCACGTCGAATTGCCGATCGGCTACGACGGCTCGAAGATCGAAATCACGCTCGACCCTCGCTTCGTGATTGACTTCCTCAAGACCCTCGACGCCGAGCAGTCGTTCACCTTCGACCTGGTGGACAGCGACTCGGCCGCGGTGGCCCTCACCGACGACGGCTACACCTACGTGCTGATGCCGCTGGCTCGAGATCGCAATTAGCGACAGGGACAACTAAGCAACCCGATTATGGACGTCGACGCTATTCAAAAACTGAAAGACCTCGTCAAACGCTCTGAGAAGGAGCGGGCAAGGTTCTACGCACGGCGACCGAAGCGAGCGGGTGACGTTGTCGCCGCGGTGATCGCCAAGCATGGCTACGCCGCCGTCAAAGGCGCCGACGCCGTGCGGGCCGGTTGGGTGCAAGTCGCGGCCGACGTCCTTGGCGACGAGGCGATCGCGAAGATGACCTCGGTGGGCCAACTAAAGCGTGGCGTGCTCGAGGTGATGGTCGCCAACCACGTGGTGATGCAAGAGATCAACTTCCACCGCCCGCGTTTGCTCGCCGCCACACAAGCGGCCCTCCCCGATTCAAAAATCACGGCGTTGCGATTCAAAGTGGGGCGAATTACGTAAGCCAATTCAATCCGTTGTAGGAGGCGTCTCCGACGCCGAATTCACGCACCATGCCGTACTCGGTAAGGAATCCGAAATCGGCGTCGGAGACGCTTCCTACAGAATGACGTTGATTGCTCTCGCCCCTCTATCCCCTGCATCTCCCGATTCTCCTTTAGAAGCGAAACCCAGCCACCTAAACGGCTTAACGACAAGACAACATGGCGATCGAGCCCAATAAGACCTACAGCGAAGGCGACCTCGAGCACCTCTCCGACCTGGAGCACGTGCGCGAACGGCCGAGTATGTACATCGGCGACACCACGGTGCGGGGACTCCACCACCTGGTGTACGAGGTGGTCGACAACTCGATCGACGAGGCGATGGCGGGCTTCGCGTCGGACGTCACCGTCATCATCAACCCGGATGACTCGATCACGGTCGAGGACAACGGCCGCGGCATCCCGGTCGAGCGCCACACCCAGCTCTCCGAGCAGATGGACCGCGAGGTCAGCACGCTCGAGGGCGTGATGACCGTGCTGAAGTTCGGCGGCAAGTTCACCAAGGGCGCCTACCAGACCTCCGGCGGTCTGCACGGCGTCGGCGTGACGGTCGTCAACTTCCTTTCCGAGTGGGCCGAGGTCGAGGTCTTCCGCGACGGCGCCGTCCACCATCAAGAGTACGAGCGCGGTGTTCCCAAGGGTCCGATCCGGCGCGTTGGTAAGAGCGACAAGCAGGGCACAAAGACCACCTTCAAGGCCGACCCGCAGATCTTCCAGGTCACGAAGTACAGCTACTCGACCCTGGTGAAGCGGCTCCAAGAGTTGGCGTTCCTCAACCGCGGCGTCCGGATCACTATCACCGACGGCCGTAACAACGAGTCGGAGACCTTTCAGTACGAGGACGGCATCCGCGAGTTTGTCGTCCATCTCAATCGGGCCAGCGAACAGGTCCATCCCGAGGTGCTCTACGTCTCGGGCGAGCAAGACGGCGTCGAACTGGAAGTCGCGTTGCAGTACTCGGGCGAGTACACCGAGAATGTGCACACCTATGTGAACAACATCAACACGCACGAGGGGGGGACGCACCTCAGCGGGTTCCGCGCCGCCCTGACGCGGACGTTGAACAACTACGGCAAGAAGGAAAACCTCTTCAAAGACCTCGCCCCCACGGGCGAGGACTTCCGCGAGGGGCTCACCGCCGTGATCTCGTGCCGCGTGCCGCACCCGCAGTTCGAGGGGCAGACCAAGACGAAGCTCGGCAACGGCGAAGTCGAGGGAATCGTCAACACGCTGTTCGGCGAGTACCTCCAGAAACACCTCGAAGAAAACCCAAAAACCGCCAAGGCGATCTTACGCAAAGGCCTCGTCGCCGCCGAGGCGCGTGAGTCGGCCCGCAAGGCTCGGCAGCTCATCCGTGAGCGGAAGGGCGCCCTGGGCGGCGGCTCGCTTCCCGGCAAGTTGCGGGACTGCTCGAGCAAAGAAGTCGATAAGTGCGAGCTCTACTTGGTGGAAGGCGATTCGGCCGGTGGCCCGGCCGAAGGGGGCCGGCGGCGTGAGTTCCAGGCGATCCTGCCGCTACGGGGCAAGATCATCAACGCCTACAAGAGCCGCGAAGACAAAGTCCTCGCCAACGAGGAAATCCGCAGCATGATCGCCGCCATCGGCGCGGGCATCGGCGCCGAGCAGGACGTCGGAAAACGCCGCTACGGACGGGTCGTCATCATGACCGACGCCGACGTCGACGGCTCGCACATCCGCACGCTGCTGCTCACGTTCTTCTATCGGCAGATGTACGACCTGGTCGCCCGCGGCCACGTCTATGTCGCCCAACCGCCGCTGTTCCGCGTGCGCCGCGGCAAGAGCCCGGCCCGCTATGTGCAGACCGAAGAAGAGATGCGGTCGGAACTCCTCAGCCTCGGCCTCGGCGAGAGCGTGCTCGAAGCCGAAGGGGGCGTCAGCGTCGAGGGAGAGGCGATGGCCAAACTGGTCCACACGCTCGCCGCGATGGAAGACTCGCTCCTGCAACTCGAACGCCGCGGCGTGTCGCTCAAGATCCACGCCGAACGCCAGGACCCGACCAGCGGCAAGCTCCCGGTCTACCACGTCTTCTTTGGCATGGAGGAGAACTGGTTCATCTCGCGCCAAGAGGTCGATGAGTACATCCGCCAGACGGAAGAGCGGGTTGGCGACGAATTGGTCGTCGAGTTCGGCGTCGCGGCTATCGGGCCACAGGACATCGAGGACGCCCGCAACGGCGAAGCGAGCGGCGCCGCCGACGCCGCCGCCAAGAAACGGCTGCGTGTCATCGAGCTGCACGAGGTGCGGACGATCAACACGCTGATCGGTGACCTCTCGCAGATGGGTTTCGAGATCGATTCGTTGATCCCCCAAGAGCGGACCGGCGAAGAGACGAGCCGCTACGTCATCCGTCGCGGCGAGAACGAGTCGGGCATCGACGACCTTCGCGGGCTTCCCGCGGCGATCCGCGCGGCCGGCGAGCGAGGCTTGCAGATCATCCGCTTCAAGGGCCTTGGCGAAATGAACGCCGAGGAGCTTCGCGACACGACGCTCGACCCGGCGGCGCGGACCCTCCTGCGGGTAACGATGGACGACGCGGCCGCCGCCGATGAGCTGTTCCGCATCTTGATGGGCGACCAGGTGGAGCCGCGTCGCGAGTTCATTCAAAAGCACGCGTTGGACGTCAAGAACCTTGACGTATAACGACCCGCGGTTGACGCAAAAGCGATCGCTACGATGCGCAATTGCGTAATTCGTCCGGGTGGTATCAACAAAAGCAAATCTGAAGATATTTTTTGGGGGCAGGAGTACGAGACTCTGTCTCACAAAAAATACCGTTTTTCTAGGCTTTTTTGTACCCATATTCGCTTATACGAATTGTGTTGCGCCCTTGAATGCGTTGCGGTCGACCACATCGCTAGCTAGAAACGACTAGTGGATCTTGTGCGGTGACTAGTCGACAGCAGTTCTCGATTGTCCCGACGGGCCCTAGGGCGCAGAGCGTCGAGCGCTCCCAGAAGCCGCTTGAAGAGATCCTCCGGAACACCAATAGAGACGCACGGACTTCATTCATTGTTATGCAGGAAGCCGACCCGGGCCCGTTCTCGAACGGATTGACTCCAAACACCGACAACACCGATCACGAGAGCGAGGGGCTGATAGGCCCTGAGCATCTCTGCCGGATCGCTGAAGTTGCGGATAGGGCGGAACGTGTGGTCCGCGACCAGGAGTCACGCGGCGGATCCGATTTCTCGGGCCTGTCGCAGTTTGACGAATGCATCTATCTAAAGAACTCCGACGGGGTCGTCGTCTTTAGCAACGAAGCGCATCAGCGGCATTTCTCGCACCACGGTTCGCCGGTGGGCCGCACTTCGCAGTCGTACCTTGAACCCACCATGGCGGCGCGCGGGGAGAAGATCGCGTCACTGCTCCAGGAAGGGTGCGTGTATGTCGAATGCGAGTTTTCCGGTCCCTGCCCCGACGGCTGCTTCTACCGGATCGTCTCGCACAAACGTTCGCTGAAGGCGCTTGAGTCGCCGGGACTGGCGATCCTCGGAGTGCTCCGCTTGAACCGGCAAGACGACGGCAACGACGTCACCCAACAGATCGACTTGGTGTCCGCCAGCACACGCTTCCGTGAGCTCTCCGATCGCGACCAAGAGATGTGCCGCCTGACGGCTCTTGGGATCAGCAGCCGCGAACTCGGCGAGCGGCTCGGCATGACCACGCGCGGCATCGAGTTGCGAAAGCAGAAAGCCTTCGCCAAGCTCGGGGTCGCCAAGGCGGTCGACCTGGCGCGATTGCTGACGCGGCTGCAGGATCGCGGCTATCTTGACCTCGGGCTCTGACCCGGCTGCTTCAGGGCCGGCGCGCCGGCCCTGATGATATTGCCGATTTCCGAGGACCTTCATGGAGGGGCGGACATGGACGCACGGATCAGCCTGATCACGCTCGGTGTCCAAGAGGTCTCCGTAGCGGCTGCTTTCTATGAGCGGCTAGGCCTGCCCCGCCTCGAGATGCCGACCGACGACGTCGCGTTCTTCACGCTCAGTGGAACGTGGCTCGGTCTGTACGGCCGAGAGGCGTTGGCGGAGGACGCCCAGATCGACGCCACTGGCGGCGGGTTCCGCGGGGTGTCGCTGGCGCACAATCTCGCGTCGGAGGCCGAAGTCGACGCCCTGCTTGAAGAAGCGGTCGCCGCCGGAGCGACGCTGGTCAAACCGGCGCACAAGGTCTTCTGGGGCGGCTACTCGGGCTACTTCGCCGACCCGGACGGCCACCTCTGGGAGGTCGCCCACAATCCCCAGATGTGGGTCGGGCCCGAGCCGGGCACCGGCGGCCCGACTACCGACTAGAGCGTGCTTCTTGTAAGCGTAGCGATTTGGTCGTCGGCGAGGCGAGCTGGGCGAGGCGACCGAAGCAGGCGAAGCGGTGCTTCGTCGATGCAGGTCAACGACGCCCAGCGAAGCCGCAGCCCGACCAAACGCGACGCTTACAAGAAGCACGCTCTAGGCAAGCAAACCCTCGATTACGCTGCCGCCATCGACGAGCTTCACGGGGCGGCCGGTGCTGGTGGTGTTCTCGTGCGACGGGTCGATGCCGAGCGCTTGGTAGACGCTCTGGAAAAAGTCCTGCGGTGAGACGGGCCGCTCGATGACGTTGGCGCCCCGCTCGTCGGTCGCGCCGATCACCTGCCCGCCTCGCACACCGCAGCCGGCCAGCCAGGCGCTGAACGCCTTGGGGTAGTGGTCGCGTCCGCTGCGGGCGTTGATCCTCGGCGTGCGGCCGAACTCGCCCATCCAGATGACGAGCGTCGAGTCGAGCAGCCCGCGCTCCTTGAGGTCGGTCAGCAGCCGGGCGGCGGGGCGATCGAACTGGCCGCAGAGTTCTTGCGTGCGGGTGTGGTTGTCGTCGTGGGTGTCCCAACCGCCGAGGGTGACCTCGACGAAGGTGACGCCCGATTCGAGCAGCCGCCGCGCCAGGAGGCATCCGTTGGCGAATTTCCCTTCGCCGTAGCTTGCCCGCATCGCGGGGGTCTCTTGCTCGAGGTCGAAGGCGGCCATCTCGGGGGAGAGGATCATCTTGCTGGCCGACTCGATGAGCTTGCGATGGTCGGCCACGATGTCGGCGCCCTCGACCGAGCCGAAGTCGCTCTCCAGACGACCGAGCAGTTCGAGCCGTCGCCGGTAGCGGGCGACGCTCGTGGCGGGCTTGGCGTTGCGGGGGGGCTGCGTGGGGTTGTCGACCAGCAGGGGATCGAAGTCGACGCCGAGCATGCCGGCGCCACCGGCGTTCGCCGTGCGGCCAATGCGGACGAAGCTCGGCAGGGCGTTGTCGGGCTCAGCAGCGCCGGTCGCCAACAAACGCTCGGCGACGCTCGAGCCGAGAGTCGGCAGATCGGCGCCGCCCATCGGCAGCGAGGCGTGGTGCATCAGGTAGCTGGCGCGGGGGTGGCTCCCCTCCTTGCTGGTGAGCGAGCGGATCACCGCCAACTCACCCATTTGTTTGGCGAGTTC
Organism: Botrimarina colliarenosi; assembly: GCF_007859955.1. Lineage (GTDB taxonomy): Bacteria > Planctomycetota > Planctomycetia > Pirellulales > Lacipirellulaceae > Botrimarina > Botrimarina colliarenosi. The sequence goes on along the minus strand of NZ_SJPR01000001.1, from coordinate 1,921,190 downwards.
GGGCAGGTTCTCGGAGAGATGAATGCCGGGCACGGAAGTGACAATCGAGCCCGCTTCACCCGCCGAGGGAGTCCCCGGCTTGGGGTCGAGCGTTTCAAACTGGCTGGGGCCTCCCGCCATCCATAACAGCACGCAGCGCTTGCCTTGTTGGCGGAGCGTCTCGGCGGCGAGGCTGACCCGGTCGGTCCAACCCAGCAGCGCGCCGGCCGCGGTCGCCGCGCCGACGTTGCGAAGAAAGTCACGCCGCGAGGCGATCGCGCCACGGCGGTCGAGTCGGATCTTGGTTTGGCGGCGGAAGGTGGCCATTGTTGTAGGGTCCGCTGTGCGGACCGTCGTTGTAGGTTTGCAGTGATGAAGAACGTTGCCGCCAACCACGGTCCGCACAGCGGACCCTACCGGCGGTGCGAGAACTCCGCCGAGTTCAGCAACGCCCACAGCAGGTCTTCCATTGCCGATCCGTACCACATCGCGTTGCTGGCGACCTCGGCGACGATGGCGACCTCTTCGTCGGTGGGTTCGCGGGAGAGCGTCCGCAGGTAGAGATCGCGTGCGACCGCCGTGGCGTCGCGATCCCGCTCGCGGTTAAGGCGTGCGACAATGGCCTGCACGGCGCGGTTGAGCTGGGGCGTGTTCATCCGCGCCAAGGCTTGGGGGATGGTCGCCTGGACGGTCGAGCGGGCGTCGCTCGGGTCGTAGCCGAAGGCGGCGTCGAACGCGAGGCGAGGCGTCACGGCGCCGTAGCCCCTCCCGCCGCCGCCGATCCGCCGCAGCTGGGTTTCGTCGATGTCGATGGCTGCCAGCAGGGCGTCGAAGAGCTGGTCGCCGCGGAGCGGCTGGGCGACGTTGGCCGTGAACGGCTTTTCATCGGGCGTGCGGCGGGGGCGGCTCTCACGCTGGTAGGCGTCGGTCGCCAGGATCGTGCGGTGCAGCCAGCGAAGGTCGTAGCCGCTGGTGGCGAACGCCTCGGCCAGCCGCTCAGCCGCTTTCGGCGCCGACGCCTCGCGCTCGGGTCCGAGGTCGTCAACCGGCTCATAGAACCCTTCGCCGACCAGCTCGGACCAGTAGCGGTTCACCAACGCCATCGCGAACCAGTCGGTCGCCGTCAGGTCGTCCGCGAGCGCTCGGCGGCGTTCGGCGTCACGGGCGCCGGCGGGCAGCTCGAGGCTCGTCAAGAAGAACCTTGGCTCGATCCGCTCACCGACCTCCTCGGGGTGCTCGAGGTCTTGCATGTAGTGTTCGGGCCGGCCCCGCTTGTTGAGGTTGGCGCCGGTCCGCAGACGCGGCAAGTCGGGCCGGTCGGCGACGTTCACCTTCAGCGTGAAGGGCTTCACATCGCGCACCAGCCGGACGCCGACACGGGGGAAGAACGCCGCCAGCTCGTGGAACTGCTCGCGCTTCCAGTCGTCCCACGGGTGGTCGTGGCACTGGGCGCATTGGATCTGCACGCCGAGAAAGATCCGCGAAACCTCGGCGGCGATCTCTTCGGTCCGGCCGTCTTGAGCAACGAGGATCGCCGTCGCGCCGTTGTCGCTCGCCGTGCCGGTGGCGGTGATGAACCGGCGGGCGATAGCGTCCCACGGTTCGCCGTCATTGATCCACCGGGCCAGGTCCTCGACCATCGCCGGCGCGACCACGATCGACCGGTCCTCGAGCCGCCGCGACAGGACGACGTCGCGCCAGTAGCGGGCCTGGTTGAGGCCGTACTCGGGACGCTTCGTTAGTTGGTTAACCAGCTCTTGCCGCTTCTGGCTCTCCTGGGAAGCGACAAAGCGTTGGACCTCTTCGGGCGCCGGGATCGTTCCCAACAGGTCGAGGTGAGCCCGGCGGAGGAAAACCGCGTCGCCGACCGGGGGCGCCAACTCGCCGGGGTTGAGGCCAATCTCTTCGGCGATCATCGCATCAATCTGCCGGGCGACCGCAGTCGCCTTGGGCTTTTCCGCCAGCGCGACGGCGCCCACGAGACAGACGGCAAGACCTCCTAGGAACCGCATCGCGAAGGTTTCCGACGGGCGAGACGCAGAGGGGCCGCCCCTTTAGCGACCTCCCAATAAGTATAACCCCGCGCCCGGGCGGCGGTTCCGCGGGACTCGATTGGTTCTGAGCAGTCGATTCCTGAGACGACCCTGCCGGAGCATATTCCGCCTGAAACTGGAAGGCGACGATCCAGCCTGTACGCGCGACCGCCATCGGAGTGGTAGCTCGCTGGCGAGAGCCTCACGCCGGAGAGCGAGGCAAAGAGAAAGGGTCGACCGCCATTAAACACGGGCCTTCTCCCGGTTCCTAAGGCTCTCAACGTCGCTCAAAACCTAACGGTACGGCCTTTGCCTATCCGACCGTCCGACTCCTTTTCATGCGGAGTCCGAGCGAATGCGGCGAGGTGCTGCAAGCCCTCGCCGCTCGCCGCGTTCTTTAACCTCCTCAGAAATTGCTTCGTTCCATGGCAACTAACCGAAGGCGGATGATATGAGAGCTTTACTTCTCGCGGCCGGAATTGTGGCGTTGGCAACGGGGTGCGACGACGCCGCGAACCGCACGACCCAACCTGACAACACCGCGGTCAACGAGCGCGACGCGAACGGCTCGATGAAGACGCCGCTTGATCAATCGAACGAAGAGACCGACATCGATCAGGTCGCCAAGATTCGCGCGGACGTCTTAGAAATCGACGACCTGTCGGTGGCTGGTCGCAACGTCAAGATCATCACCGACGGGGGCCGAGTCACCCTGCGCGGTCCAGTCGCCTCAGCGGCCGAACGAGACGCGATTGCCAATGTCGCGGCCAACGTTGTGGGCGAAGGCAACGTTGATAACCAACTAGAAATCGAACCCGAGTGATCGATGAGTTTTAAGCGGCACGACGAATGTTCTTCAGCTACAGCAGCACCTTTTCAATCACGCTAATCACGATCCACGAGAATACACATGTCTACAACGCACGACAAAGCCGTCTTCTGCATCACCGACGACCGTTCGAAGGCGCTATCGATCCTCAGCGACTTGCGCGCTAGTGGATTTACCGCGTCGGAGATTTCTGTCGTGATGGCCCATGAAGATAGCGACGGCGAGATCGCTATCGAAGGCCATACCAAAGCGCCCGAAGGCGCAGCGACCGGAGCGGGGAGCGGGATGGTGTTGGGTGGCGCCTTGGGTTGGATGGCGGGCATCGGCGCGCTCGCGATCCCGGGTCTGGGACCCTTCATTGCTGCCGGTCCGATCATGGCGGCGCTCGGCGGAGCCGCGATTGGCGGCGCCGCGGGAACGCTGACGGGCGGCCTGATCGGCCTGGGCTTCTCCGAGTACGAAGCGAAGCAGTACGAGTCCTACCTCAAGGACGGCAACGCTTTGATTTCGGTTAGCGTCTGCGACGGCGATGAAGTCTCCAAGGCGAAGAAGATCTTCTCAGACGCCGACGCCAAGCACATCTCGACGCAGGGCGCTAAAAGCGACGACTAGTCCACAAGCAGGGGGCGATCTCCAACGCCTCCATGCCCTCGTTCTTCCGGGTCGTTAACCAACTACCGCGACCGCATCAGGTGAGCATTATGCAACGAGACTTCAATGATCGGGCCGGCAAGATCAAGTACGCCTTGCTCGGATGGCTGATTGGTCTGCCACTGCCGATCCTCATCATCTTGCTGTTCGTACGCGGTTGCGACTTCTAACGGACGCGACTCGGTAGCGGATGGGAATGGAGGCCCTGATTGGGATACCACGAAGGCCCGTCGGAGGTTCCGGCGGGCCTTCTGCGTTTCGTCTCGGAGTCCGTGAAAAGTGATGGCGATGTGCTTTTCCGGCGGGGAGCTGATGGCAACGCTTCGATCAAGACGAGAACGCCTCTCGAAGCGATTTTGGGATGACAGCGACGTGGGGCCATAGAAAAAGGCCCGCTGGATTTCCAACGGGCCTTTTCGGTTTGCAATCGGTCTCGTCGCGATTAACGCTTCGAGAACTGCGTGCCACGACGGGCGCCGCGGAGGCCCGGCTTCTTACGTTCCTTCATGCGGCTGTCGCGTGTGAGGAAGTTCTTCTCGCGGAGCTTCTCGTCGAGGTCGCTGTCGTGCTTCAGCAAGGCGCGGGCGATCCCTTGCAGGCAGGCGCCGGCTTGGCCGGTGAGGCCGCCACCGTGGACGCGGATCACCACGTCGACCGAATCCTTGATCTCGCAATGCTCGAGGACAGCAAGGACCTGGTTGCTGTACTGCGGGATCGGGAAGAACTCGGTCATCTCGCGGTTGTTGACCGTAATTTTACCGCTGCCGGGGCGGATCCGAACGCGAGCGACGCTCGTCTTACGGCGGCCGGTTCCCAGGGCGTCTGGCGTGGCGGTTGGCATCGTTTCGGTTGCGGAGTGCGGATTTCGGATGGCGGAGAGGGCGTCGCCCCTACCGTTTCGAACTGAGCCCCCGGCGCGAGCCGGGGGAGAGTGATTCGTCTCAGCGGATCGTTGTGGGATCGAGCTCGGTCGGCTGCTGCGCTTGGTGCGGGTGCTCGGGGCCGGCGTAGAGCTTCAGCTTGGTGAGCATCGCGTTGGCGAGCTTGTTCTTCGGGAGCATGCGGCGGACCGCCTCGCGAAGGATCTGGTCGGGCTTCTCTTCGAGCCGCTTGCCGGCGACCTCGGTCCGCTGACGCGTGTAACCGGTGTACCAGGCGTACTTTTTCTGTTCCCACTTCTTGCCGCTGAAGTGGACCTTCTCGACGTTGGTGACGACGACGAAGTCGCCGGTGTCAACGTGAGGCGTGTAGGTCGGCTTGTGTTTGCCCATCAGGACCGTCGCGATCGAGGCCGCGAGGCGGCCGACGACGCGGTCGGTGGCGTCGATGTGGAACCACTCGGCCTCGACCGCGGCCGAATTGAGCTGGGTGGTCCGCTGCAGCGGGCGGGTGATCGTACGCATAAAAACACCGAGAAAACGCTGGATTTGAGTCCGTAGAGCGAGCGCGGGCCCGTTCGGGAGCCCCGCATCTTATCGGCAGCGCGGGGCGGGCACAAGCGGCAAAGTCATCGCGGCATCTGTGAAATTGCGGTGTTTGGGAACTGAGGGGCGCCTCGGAGAATCACGCCCCTACTTTGGCAGCGAGCCGGAGGGCGTCAGCCCCCGGAGTAGACCCGACGGCGGGCAAATCGTCGCGAGAAACCCCTACCCCGGCCCTCCGGCGCTCGCCCTACCGAGAGTCTGCCGCGCAGATAGAGGTCTGCCGTCGCGGTGCCGGGCGGCTTATACCGTCAGTAGGACTTGCTGCGTCCCCGTTTTCGACCGCGCCAGCACGTCGCGGCTCGCCTTCCTCACGGTCCCTCCCTGCGTCCCCTCCCCCGCGCGGTCTATGAACATCGGTGTTCCCAAAGAGGTCAAGTCCGACGAGTACCGCGTCGCCATGCTGCCGGTAGGGGTCGAAGAGCTCGTGCTCTGGGGTCATCGGGTCCTGGTGGAGCGGACCGCCGGCGAGGGCTCGGGCCTGCTCGACGAGACTTACGAACAGGCGGGCGCGACGCTCGTCGATACGGCCGCCGAGGTCTGGGGCGAGGCCGACCTGATCGTCAAAGTCAAAGAGCCGCAGCCCGCGGAGTGGCCGATGGTCCGTCGTGGGCAGACAGTCTTCACGTACTTCCACTTCGCCGCGTGCCGTGATCTGACCGAGGCGATGCTCGCGTCGGGGGCGACGAGCATCGCGTACGAGACGCTCGTCGATGACGCGGGCCGCCTGCCGCTGCTCACCCCCATGAGCGAAGTCGCCGGCCGGATGAGCGTCCAGGAGGGCGCCAAGTACCTCGAGCGTCCGCAGATGGGCCGCGGCATTCTGCTGGGGGGCGTCCCCGGCGTCGCTCCGGCCCATATCACGGTGCTCGGCGGCGGCGTCGTCGGCGCGAACGCCGCGAAGATCGCCGCCGGCTTCCAGGCGAGCGTCGCGATCCTCGACATCAACATGGACCGGCTCCGCTACCTCGACGACATCATGCCGGCCAACGTTGACTGTCTCTACAGCGATCGGCACACGATCCGCCGCCAACTCGAGCGGGCCGACCTGGTGATCGGCGCGGTGCTCATCCCCGGAGCGAAGGCGCCGCGGCTCGTCGAGCGGGAGGACCTGTCGCGGATGCAGCAGGGCGCAGTGATCATCGACGTCGCGATCGACCAAGGGGGCTGCATGGAGACGAGCCGCCCCACGTCGCACGCCGACCCGACCTACATCGTCGATGGCGTGGTCCACTACTGCGTGACGAACATGCCGGGCGCCGTCGGCCGCACCAGCACGTTCGCGCTGTGCAATGTGACGCTCCCCTGGGTGATGCGACTGGCGACCGCCGGCCCCGGCAAGGAGGGCGCCGCCAAGGCGGCCATGGCGTCGAAGCCGCTCGCCCGGGCGGTGAACCTGTTCGACGGCGAGGTCACCAACGGCCCGGTGGCGGAGACCTTCGGCCTGCAGCACACCGCGCTTTTCGCGGTTTAGCTTTTGAGGTGACAAACTGTTGTCGCAGCGAGGGCTCGGGAGAGCGATCTCGTCGTCGATAATGGATGCAACGGCGCAAAGGCTTGCGATACGATCGCCGGGGCAGGCTGCCACCTCACCCCGATCGATCCGCGACGCCCGCCATGCTGCTGTTCAAACGCAAGTTCCTCCCCGCGATCCGCGCCGGCGAGAAGACCCAGACGATCCGGCTCTGGAAGCATCGGATGATGCGCACCGGGCAGCGGAGCTATATCCCCGGCGCCGGGGGCGTGCGGATCACGGTGGTCGAAGCCGTTGAGGTCGACTCGCTCACCGACAAGGACGCCCTGCCCGACGGCTTCGCGACGGCCGACGCGTTGCGCGCCGAACTCCAGAACATCTATGGCGAGCGCCTCGCCGCGGGCTACCAGGCGTTCCGCGTGGGCTTCGAGCTGATCGCCGAGGAGGCGTCGCCGTCAAAAGAGTCGGTGGGCCGGTGAGCCGACGCGCCCTCTTGGCGGGACGTGACGGCGAGGCTCGGCAACAAGGGGCGCACACGGCGCCGAGAACTTTCTGAAAGTTTCTCTCAGACCCGTGTGCGCGCCGCGGTAGTCGGGCGTTTGTTAGGTAGAGCCGAGACGACCCGGCCAACCACCCAACGCCAAAAATTAAGGGGAAACGATCATGGGACGCCGCACTTCAATCGCTGGTCTGACATTGGCAGTTCTGGCCGCCGCGGCCGTGGCCGACGCCCAGGTCAACATCTCGTTCGGCGGCCGCAACGGCGGCTCGATTTCGATCGGTGGCGGCAGCGGTTTCCGTCCCGGCTACCGCCCGAACCCCTACCGCCCCACGGTTTACCCCCGTCCCAGCCGCCCCGTCATCGTCACCGACCACGAAATCACGCGGTACAACCCTTGGACCGGTCAGATCGACACCAAGAACACGCAGATCAACGACACCGCCTTCGATTACGGCCGTGATGCGAGCCAATACAACGGGACCCGCCGCTACGTCCGTCGGCCCGTCACCGACCGCTTCGGCAATATCACGGGCTACGAGGAGGGTTGGGTCTGGAACAACAGCCTCACCGGCCAAGAGCACGCCGACCTGAAGGTCCGGCAGATTAACAACACCGGCGGTACCAGCGAGACCCACGTCCTCCGGAGCGTCGCCCCCTCGGCCCGTGGCAATGGCACGACCCAGCCGTGAGCCGGCCTGCGAAACCGATAGCGATCCAACGCTTCGAGCCCCGGGGGAGATCCCCTGGGGCTTTTTGCGTTGGCCCCGGGTGTTGAGAGAAATAAGCCGTGTTGCGGCAGTTGGCGGGGGGCCACTACAAAGCGCACCCGAAACGCCCCCTGTCCCTCGCCCCCGTCCTCTTCTCATGCGTCTCGTCCTCGTCAGCACGCAACGCACCTGGGGCGGCGGCGAGAACGTGCTGGCGCAGCTAGCGCTCGGCTGCCAACGGGCCGGCCACACGGTCGGCGTCGCGGCGCCAGCCGGCAGCGCGGTGGCCAAATGGTCCGCCAAGGACCCGAGCATTGAGCGGCTCGACCTGCCCGGCCGCGGCCGTGGCCCCCAATCGATGTGGCGGCTGCGTCGCTGGATCGCGACGACCGGCGCCGACGTGGTGCTGCTGAACGACCCCCACGCCATCACCTACGGCGGCGCGGCGCTGGCGGGCCTCGGCGTGCCACGTGTCGGCGTGAAGCACACCTGTTTCCCGGTCCGCTCGGCTTGGAAGCACAACCGCTTGGTGGAACAGGTCGTCTGCGTCGCCAAGGCGGCCCGGCGGGAGTGCCTGCTAGCGGGGGTCGAAGAATCGCAACTCCACGTGATCCACGCCGGCCTCGACCGCATGGTACCGACGCCCCAAGAAACCGCCGACGCCGAACAACTCTTCGCTGCCAAGTCGCCCGCGTCGAAGCACGTCCTGGCGATTGGCAGCCTGCTGCCGGTGAAAGGCTTTGACACGCTCGTCGAAGCGGCCGCCCGCTCGACCGGCTGGCGCCTCTGGATCGCCGGCGAAGGGCCCGAGCGCCCGGCCCTCGAATCACAGATCGACCGGCTCGGCCTGCAAGACCGTGTCACGCTGCTCGGTTTCCGCCGTGACATCGGGGCGCTGCTGACGGCGGCCGATGTGTTCGCGTCGGCGTCGCACCGCGAAGGGCTCTCGCTGGTGCTTGTCGAAGCGATGATGGCGGGCGCGCCGGTGGTCGCCACGCCCGTCGGCGGCAACGGCGAGGCGCTGCAGATCGACATCCCCGGCGAATCGCTCGTCGCCCGCGCCGTCGCGCCGAACGATCCCGACGCCATGGCGGCCGCAATCGCCGCGGCCCTCGAACCAACCACTGCCAACGCCGAGCGCGTCGCGAACGCCAAGGCGTGGGCCGACCGGCACTTCACGATCGAGCGGATGACGCGCGACTACCTGGCGCTGTTCACAAGGTTGGTCGGTGAGCCAACCCGCGCCCGAGCCGCTTAAAAAACTCCCTCCCCCTGAGGGCGAGAGCCGGTGTGGGGGGCGGCGGGTACACGCGGGTGGCCCCGACAACAGCTCGCGCGAGTTCGTCGCAGAGCCTCTACTGCTCGCGGCTCCTGTCCGCGCCCGCGAGAAGCGCGGTACCGCAATTCTGGCGGTTTCCGCGGGGCGCCCGACTTGGCTGCCGGCTATCATCATCATCGCCCCAATCTAGGCGCCTGCTATTCCTGCCTAGTCACCTTGCCTCTCAACTCGATCGGAATTGGCTCATGAAGGTCATCTCGGATGCCTCTCGCATCCTCGCCGCATTGGTGCTTGCCAGTGCCCTGGCGTCGCCCGTTAACGCTATTGTCGTCTTCGAATTCAACTACCTCGATGCGCCCGGGGTCGGCTTCAACGACTTCACCCAAGGCGCCGACCGTCGGGCAGGCCTGAGTCAGGCCGCCAGTTACATCTCTGGTGTCTTGGGCCCCGCGTACACGGCGACGATTACTCTCGACGTGGTTGGCAACCAAACTAACGACACCACTTTGGCGTCGGCGTCCTCCAACTTCAATCTTCCGTTTCCGGGCAACGGCTTCGGCTCGGCAGGCGACGTCATGCTTAAGATTCTTGGTGGCGATGCCGCCGACCCGGCCCCAGGTGTCGCCGATGGAGTGGTCGATTGGAATTTTGAGGACTTCAGTTGGGAGCCCCTCAGCGACTTTCAGCCGGGCGAGCTCGACTTGATCTCCACCGCGACCCACGAGTTCACCCATGCCCTCGGGTTTGCCAGCGACATTTTGCAGAACGGCAACAGTGGATTTGGTGACACGCCGGGCAACGCATCGGCGTGGAGCCCTTTCGATGAGTTTGTCGCCTTTACCGACGGGAGCTCGATCATCGACGCTGGCGGCGTCCTCGACGGGGCCAAGTGGAGCGCCGCGTCCATCGGCGGTGCAGGCCCGGCCGGTTTGCAATTCAATGGGCCAAATGCCGTAGCGGCGGCGGGTGGTCCGGTCTATCTCTACTCTCCCACCACGTGGTTAGGCGGTAGCTCCGGTTCGCACCTCGACACAGACTTCTATCAGACAGGTCTCGGTCAAATCGAAAACATGATGAATCACGAGGCCTCTGTCTTCGAAGGCCTCGACATTCGCCAGTACACGATGATCGAGTTGGGCATCCTTAAGGACATCGGCTATACGCAGCTGGTCATGATGGTCCCTGAGCCCACCTCAGTGCTGATCGTCCTTGCCGGCATTTCGACCTGCTTGGGCGTTCGTCAGCGTTCGTAACCTCGGCGAGCGATACGCGACAATGCATTCCATCAACGAAGAGGGCCACCCCATCGGGTGGCCCTCTTTGCGTTAGGAGCTTACCGGCCCCTCTGCCACTCAACCCACTTCACAACGAGTCGCCCGCCAGGGCGCCGGTGCCCGAAAACGGACCCCAACGCCGAACGCTACCCGTGCGCCCCGCACCCGATAGAAGCCGCTTCCTCTTGACAAACTCTTTCAGGAATGAGGCAGCCTCAGCGAGTTCGCGGCATCCCTTCTCAACCGGGTGGTTGGCTCCACTCGCTCTAGGTCGATTGACCGAACATCACTGGGAGAGCGGCTTCATCGCGACTCACAGCAAACGCCGCCTACCCACCACCAAGGCCAAAGCTGCGAGGAGCATCAGCCCGGCCGCCGGCTCGGGCACGGCGTTGGCCGGGGAATCGGCGGACGTGGCGCCGTAGTTCGCGGCCCACAGCTCGTAGCCGGCTTGGCTGCTGTCGGGTGAACCACCGTCTCGCCACACCGTGTAGTCGGCCGCATCGACGACGCCGTCGCCGTTGTAATCGCCATCCAAGTCAGCGACGACCAACAGGGCGACGCGGTTCGCATCGTACAGCAAGTCGAATGAGAGCCCGCCGCCGAGGGTGGGCAGCAGCTCGGTGTCGAACGTGCCGGACACGCCCAGGTCGGCCAGGATGAGATCGATCTCGTCACCAAGAGAGAGGCCTGCGGCGTCTGCGAGGGAGACTTCGAGCGTTCCGGCGAGGCTGGCGGAGCCCGTGAGGTCCAACGCGTCAGCGCCACCCCCTTCGCCGATCTCGAGCGAGACGGCGCCAGCGGCGTTGTTGATCAGGCTGCCGCCCAGCACGGTGTTGACCAGCGTGAGGTCAGCATTGTTGGTGATCGTGCCGGTGGTGACGGCGTCGATGAGCACCAGGTCGCCGTTGTTGGTCAGGGCCGAGCCGCCGCTGTCGGCGTCGAAGTCGGCGGCGCCGCTGGCCACGACGAGCGTGCCGCCCGGGTCGATGACTCCGCCGCCCATCGAGAACGTGCCCCCTGCGACGTTGAGCAGGCCGCCGTTCTGCACGATGACCGAGCTGGTGACGTTCAGCGTTTCGTCGCCATCGATCACGGCCACCGCGCCGAGCAGGCCGTTGGCCGCCACCACCAGGCCCGCGTTGGTGAGGTTGAGCGTGCCGGCGTCGAAGTCGATGAAGTTCTGGAAGTTGGCTTGCGACATCGAGCCGATGCTCAGCTCGCCGCCGTCGATGCGGATCTCCGCGCCGGGAACCAGCAGGCCGTCGATGGCCAGGTGCTTGCCCGCATCGAGCTCATACGGCCCGCCGTCGAAGAGGATGTCGAGGTCGAAGTTCGAGAGTGTCTTTACGGCGCCGGTGGTGTAGCGTATCAGGCCGGTGCCCCAGTTGACCGTCGGCACGGGCGTGTAGTTGCTGCCGCCGAAGTCGAGGAAGATCAGGTCGTTGGCGATGAGTTCGCCGCCAGTGAGCGAGATCGTGCCGCGGTCTTTGAGATAAAAGTTGCCGCCGACGTTGATCCGGCCGTTCTCTAGCAGGTTGAGCGTCGCCGAACCGGACGACTGGCTGCCGCCAGGGTTCGCAACGTCAGTGTTGCCGGCCATGTAGAAGGTGTCGGCCACGTTCCAGGTGGCCAACGCGCCGGGGCCGCCGATATCGGCGCGGCCGACGTTTGTCGAGGCGCGGCCGATGAAGCCGAACCGCCCGGTCTCCACGACGCCGCCGTCGCGGATGCGCATCTCGCCATCGACGCGGAGCGTGGAAGACCCCGCCGCTACGGACAGGTCGCCGCCGGTCTCGTAGCGCGAGCCGACGCCTTCGACGGTTAGGAAGTTGTCGCCGTCGCCGGCCGCGCCGACTTCGGAGAAGTCGGCAACCTGCACGACGCCGCCGTTGCGGACGTTCACAACGCCGCTGGCGCTGGTCTGCTCGCCGATGTTGAGGTGGCGCACGTCCACGAGCGAGCCGGGGCCATCGACGAGCAGTTCGCCGTGCCCGTTGGCCTCGTCGCCGAGGACCATAAAGCCCTGCGTGGCCGGGTTGGCGGCGTCGGTGCGGAAGGCGCGGACGACGCCGCCGTCGAGCACGCGGAGCTCGTTGCGGTCGGCGACGGCGCCGGCCTGGAAACCGACGCTGATGCGCTCGCCGCCGAAGTAGTTGACGGTCGAGCCGGCCCCGGTGACCGTGAGCGACGAGTCGTTGCCGGAGGCTGCTCGGCCGATGATCAGGCGTTGGTTGTCCACGGCGGCGCCGGGGTTGGTCGCGACGTTCACCACCGCGCCGCCGCTGACGACCATGGTGGTGTCGTCCTGGTCGCCGACGGTGAGCCGCCGCGTGAGGTTGAGCTGCGAGCCGGCGCCGTCGACGGTGATGGCGCTGCCGGCCGACCCGGGCTCGTCGCCGAGGACCAGGCTGTTGGCGTTGACCACGCCGCCGTCTTCAATGTTGAGGAAGCCGTTTCCCTGGAAGCCGACCAGAATGAAGTCGCCGTTGGCGTCGAAGCGCGAGCCGGGGCCGGTGACGTTGAGCGTGCCGTTGGCGCCGGCGCGGTAGCCCATCCACACCCGGCCGGAGGAGATGCCCACGCCGCCCGCGGTGATGTGGGCGATGCCAGTGCCGCCGTTTTCGTTCTCCGAACCGCCGATGAACCAAGTGCTGTTGGTCGTTTCGACGCGGGAGCCAATGCCTTCGATGTTGAGCGTGCCGATGCCTTCATCGTCGTCGCCAAGCGTGACGCCGCCGCCGGCGTCGTTGGTGGCGAAGCTGCCGATGAGCGTCGCGGTCGCACCATTGCGGAACGTGGCGGCGCCGGTCGAGCCGACGCCGGTGCCGTTGCCGACGAAGAGGTTGGCAGCGGTGAGCGTGGTGCCGGCCCCGTCGAAGAGCGCGGTGCTAACCGAGCCGTCTCGTACGCCCACGTTGAACGACGTGCCCGCGGTGGTGGTGCTGCCGTTGAGCGATTCCCAGACGCCCCGGCCCGCGTCGCCGACCACGATCGCGCCCGAGGTTGTCACTTGGGCATTGGGCCCGTCCACCACTAAGCGGTTGTCCGCGTCGTTGCCGTCCACGTCGCCGACGATGATCGAGGTCGCGATGACCCGCCCGCCGTCCAGGAACGTGCCGCTCAGGTCGCGTCCGACGCGCAGCTCGCCCAGGCCGACGTTGCCGACGTACAGGAGGTCGGCCTGGAGCGTCGAGGGGTTGGCGCCGCTGCCGTAGACCGCGACGGTCGCTTGGCTGCCGGCGTCGGTAGCGATGAACATGTCGCCGCGGACCTCGTCCGCGTCGGTGTCGCTTGCGTCGCTGCGGGTTTCGACACGACCGCCGTTTCGGATCGCCAGGGTCGCGGCGCCGCCTTGTTCGCCCAGGTCGATGTGCCGGGCGCTGAGCAGCGAGCCGTCGCCGTCGATGACCGCGGCGCCGATCGAGCCGACGTTCCGCCCGAGGCTGAAGTCCGAGCTGTTGCCGTCGGTGAGCACGACTTGCCCGCCGCCCGTGATGTTGAGCCGGCCGTCGCCGCCGAGGTAGCCGACGTAGAAGTCTTCGGTTTCGGCGAACGAGCCGACACCGTCGATGTTGAGCGTGCCGACCGAGCGGACGACCGGGTTGACGCCGTCGTCGAAGACGCCGCGTCCGACGTGGATGTCATTGGCATCGGTACTGGTGGTGAGCAGCTGCGCACCGTTGTTGACGTTGAGAACGCCCGTGCCGCCGTTGTCGCCGATGACATGGTTGCCGGCGTTCTGGATGCGCGTCGCGGTGAGCGTTGCGCCGGCGCCATCGACGGTCACCTCGCCGACGCCGCCGTTCTGGGCGCCGACGATCAGGACTTCGGCGGAGACTTCCGAACCCGTGTCGATACGCACGACACCGAATCCCGTGTCGCCGACGCGCAGCAGACCCGGCTCGCCGAAGGTCGTGCCGATGCCGTCGCCGATGTTCCAGACGGCGTCCTGGACGAAATCGACCCGGGCGCCGTCCAGCAGCGAGGTGGCCAGGGGGTCGTCGATCAGCGCGACGTTGTCGGTGGTCAGGTCGCCCGAGGTCAGTCCGCTGAACACCCAGCGGAAGTCCGCGACGGTGAAGTCGTTACTCAGCGAGCCGGCGTTGAGGAGGATCGGCGCCGCGGCGTTGTCGATCTGGAACAGCAGGTTGTCGTCGAGCGTTGGCGTCTGGGCGGGCGTCCAGTTGCCGGGGGTGTTGAAGACCAGCAGGCCGGTGGTGGCGGGGTTGGTCCACTCCAGGTCAGCTGCCGAGGCAGGGCTGGTGGTCGTTTCAAGCCATGCGCCCGGTAGCGCCGCTAGGCCGACGAGAGATAGAATGCGAGCGTAGGATCGTCTTCGGATCATTGGAGTACGCCTCATCGATAGTAGAACTGGCTTTCGACCCGGCCACCGAGCCGCCGCAGCGGTCCAATATTTTTCCTACTGGTCGCGTGAGAAGCAACCGCATTCAAACAGCTTGGAGCCAGTATCTGATGGAAGTGCGAGTGCGGTGTGCCACCGTCTAGGTCGCTTCGCCGCCAAAGAACTGGGGAGCCGGGTGGGTCTTGGAGGGGCGTGTAGCTGCGAGCAGTTGGACCACCAGCGGATTCCCCTCTGCCGCAACTCGCCTCGGTGCGGCTCTCTTCCGTCGTTTCGGATGCTCGACAGCAGGGCGGCTATATCGCTCGAAGTCGCTCGAAGCGCAGCGCGTACTTACCAACCACGCAATGCCCTTACTCCGTTTCACAACGAGTCGCCCGCCAGGGCGCCGGTGCTGAACGCCGCCTGAAAGTTGTAGCCGCCGATCGGGCCGTCGAGGTCGAGCACCTCGCCGATGAAGTAGGCGCCCGGCGCGAGGCGGCTCTCCATCGTCCGCGGGTCGACTTCACTCAGGTCGACGCCGCCGGCGGTGACTTCGGCTTTCTTGAAACCGAGCGAACCGACCAGCGGGATCGCCGAGCGCTTCAGGCCGTCGACGACGCCGCGGCGTTCGCTCTTGGTGAGCTCGGCGAGCATCCGGTCGGGCGGCGCGCCGCTGCGGGCGACGAGCGCCTCGGCCAGCCGTCGTGGCGCCCACTCGGCGACGGTGTTCACAAGCCCGCGGTTGCGGCCGTTCTGGAGTTCGTTCAGCAGCTGTTCGTCATCGACGCCCGGCAAGAAGTCGCAGACCGCTTGCCAGCCGCTGGTGGGGCGCTCGGTGACAAAGCGGCTGGCGTCCATCACCGCGGGGCCCGAGAGGCCGAAGTGGGTGAACAAGAACGACCCACGGCGGTCGGCGACCGGCTTGGCGGCCGCTTCGTTGACACGGACCCGCACGTCGGGGAGCGTCACGCCCTGCAGCTCGGCGCTCCAGCGCTCGGTCGAGGTGAGCGGCACCAGCGCCGGCCGCGGCGGCGCGATGCGGTGGCCCAGCGCCTTGGCCCAGGCGTAGCCGTCGCCCGTGGTGCCGCAGCCGGGGTACGACTGCCCGCCGACGGCGATGACGATCTTTGGCGTCACAATGGTTCGCTTGGTGGTCCGAACGGTATAGCCATCGGCGGTCCGCTCGACCGACTCGACACCCTCGTTGAGACAGAGCGTTGCGCCGGCGCGGTCGAGCATCGCGAGCATCGCCCGCTGCACGTCGAGCGCACGGTCGCTGGCGGGGAAGACCTTGCCGGTCGGTTCGATCTTGGTGCGCAGCCCCTCGGCCTCGAACAGGGCAATGACCCCATCGGGCGACAGTCGAGAGAGGGCGGGCCGCAGGAAGCGGGCCTTGGTTTTCCCTTCCTTGCCGCCGGCGAGTCGGGCGTAGGCGTCGGCGATGTCGCTGGCCGAGGCGTCGTGCGTGAGGTTGCAACGGGTGCCACCCGACATGAGAATTTTGACCCCCGCCTTGGGGCCTTTTTCGAGCAGCAGCACCCGCTTGCCGCGCTCGGCGGCCTTGGTGGCGCAGAGCATCCCGGCGGCGCCAGCGCCGAGAATAACCACGTCAGTAGGGGCGAGCGACGACAACGAAGACGAAAGAAGGGAGGGTTCGGCGGAAGAAACTGGCCCACGCGGGCCGTCGCGGTTAGTGTAGCGTCACGGGACGAATTCTTCCTTGTCCGGGGCCGACGATGCCAATCACCCTTTTGCGAATCGCCCCCGTCGCAGGCCTCCTGTTCACCGTAGCGACCGTCTCGGCGGAGGTCCTTTTCACGGGGACCGTCGCCCCCGGCGACCCGGCCGCTGTCGATTCCTCAACGACGGTGACGATTGGCGCCGCTGACGACTTTCTGCCGGACGCCGATCCGCGCGGCGGCGTCGAGGTGAACGGAGGATCGCAGTTCGTCGCCGGCCGGGTGCTGGTTGGCGATAGCGCGGCCGCCCTGGCGAAGATGGTCGTGACCGGCGATCAAACCAAAGCGACCATTGGACCGGGCGGTTCGGTCAACTCGCCATCGCTCTTTGTGGGAGCCAATGGGTCGGGTTATCTCCGCGTCGATGATGGGGCTTGGCTTCAGGTCGGCAGCGGTCCGTACGGTGTCCTATCGATTGGAGGCGGAGATGATTCTGCCGGCATCCGATCGGCCGAAGTTGTCGGAGATTCGTCGTTGGTGACTATCGGCAGGCAACTGTTTGTTGGTGATGGTCCTTCGTCGCTAAGCGTGCGCGATGGGGCCGTTGTCCGCGTCGGCTCGTTATCCAACGTTTTGGAAGACACGGTGCTGATTCATGGGGAGGTCGAGCTTGCCGGCGCTCGGACGGAGTTGCAGACGAATGGACTGACGATTGGCTATCGCGATCCGTCGATTCCTTACGCCAACTTCGGGACGCTTCGCATCGACGAGGGGGCCATCGTCCGCTCGATGGAGGGACGTGGCAACAGCCGCGCCTATGTCGGTTACAGCGGCAGTCTCGAACTCGATGGGGGCGTCTTCGCGATATCGCAACTCAGTCTAGAAGGGCGACTGTCCGGATCGGGGGAGGTTGTAGGCTCCGTTAATGTCAATTTCGCCGGGAAGATCGAAGTTGGTTAGGGCGAGGCTCTGCAGATCGATGGGCCCGTCGATCTCGCCGGCAAGGTGCGGGTGGTCGGCGGAGCACTCGATGTCGGAGGCCTCCTCCTTAGAAACCAAGGCAATTCGTTCGGCTCGGTCGACATCGAGCGGGGCGATTTCACCTTACGCAAGAACCAAGGCGACAACGGCACCGGCGAGGGCGTGATCCGCTTAAAGGACAGCACGTTCACCATCATTAGCGGCGTCGGCAATGGTTACCTTCCGTTGGCTGGAGAGCTGTTTGCGGAGGGATCGACCATCCGTTTAGAAGCAGGGCCAACTTTCATCAGCCGGGGGCACTTTAAACTGATCGATACCGAACTGTTGATTTCCAGCAGTCTCGGCATCGAAGGTAGCACGTCGGAACCTTCCTCGTTGCTGCTCGAAGGATCGATGATCCGCCGCGAGTCCGGCGCTGCCGGCAATGTGGATCTCTCCGTGGATGGCCTTCTTGAAATACGAGGGCAGAACAATACGGTCGATGTCAGAATTACTACCTCACCCCGTGGCTTGCTGCGCGTTGCTGATGGCGCCTCGGTCGAGTTCACGTCGGCAGACATCCGCTCGGAAGTCTCGCTCGGGGCGAACAGCTCGGTCTACTTTGGTGAACCGGCTTCGATTGGTGACGGCCTGTCGCTAGCTCTCGGCGACAACAATCTCACCGCGTCATCCGTCGTCGGCGCCGAGCAGTTGACCGTTAGCGGCGTCCTTGCAGTCGACGCCTCGGCAGCGAGCGAAGTCGCCGCCGGGCAGGTGTATCACCTGTTCGAAGCCGATTCCTTGAACGTCGGATTATTCGAGTACGATCTCCCCGACCTCCCCGGCACGCTCGAGTTCTTGCCCCAGATGACCGAGACCGAGTTGTCGCTGCTCGTCATCGACACAGCGGTCACGCTGCCGGGCGATTGCAACAGCGACGGCCTTGTCGACGCGGCCGATTACACGCTCATCCGTGATAACGTGTCGAGCGACGCCCAGCAGCTAGACCTGATGGTCTGGCGCACCAACTACGGCCGGATGCTTGCGTTAGGCTCGCAGCCGATCCCGGAGCCGATCCCGGAGCCGACGACGGCGGCCATCGGGCTAGTCGCTCTCGCTCTTGCTACGTCAGGCTTCCGCCGCGCGGCGTAGGTCGGCGAGGTCGGCGGCAAAGAGTTTCTTCATGCCGCCCGCCATCAGCACGCCCAGCGGCGCCATGAGCTTGGCGGAAAGCGTGAGCGCTTGCGTCTGGTTCTGAAAAGTGACGAGCGTCCCAGCGCCCTCGGGCTCACAGGTGATCGTCGATTCGAAGCGGCAGCCGCACGTCTCGCACTCGGCCGTGTACGACCGCGGCGGGTCGAAGCGGGTGATCTCGAGTTCTTCGGTTGACTCCTTGCCGAAGATCTGCCGGGTCTCGCGCCACCTAGTTCCGACGCCAATGGGGCCGTCGGTTAGCAGCTCGAGCCGCTTGACGCCCCGGACCCGTTCGGGCGCGCCGGCGAAGTCGGTCGCCAGTGCGAACACCCGCTCGGGTGGGGCGTCAATCGACTCGGTTACTGTCAGGCAAGCCATCTCGCCTTCCGGTCACTCGTTTTCCGCGTCGACGTCGACCGAAACATCGCCGGTCGCGGTGTCCTTCACAACCTCGACGTCGCCGAGCGGGGACTTCACGTCAACGACTGTTTCTTTCTTCTGGCAGCCGACCAGCGTGAAGCAAGCGGCAGCGAGGAGGAGCGTGCGCGAGAGGGACATAACTCGGTCACTTGGTGGTGGGGAGGGTGAAGCGATTCGCCCAAGCTACCACAGCGGAGCCGTCAAGCAGAGCCACCGCGACGCAACGCTCCTGAGCCGAGGGGCGATACGCTGCGCCAAGGACCAGTACCCGTAGGATCAGTACCCGTAGTACACGGCCGGCGGGTAAATGATCACCGGCTGTTGGTAGACCGGGTAACCGCCCCCGTAGTAGCCGCCGTATCCGCCCCGGTAGTACGAGCGGTAGCGGCCGCCGCCGTAGACGGGCAGGCTGAACGTCGGCACGACGTTGGGGAACTGCGCCTGGTACTGGCCGCTGTAGTAGCGGGCGCTCGTGCCGCGACGGGTGCCGTAGTAGGCGGTGTTTTGGGCGGCCGCCTCGAGGGCGACGCCGAAGACCATCAGGAGGGCCAAGGCAAGGACGGCGCGGCGGAACATGATCACTGATCCAGGCGAGGGCGTGACACAAAATCACCTCTGTGGGTTCTACCGTTCTACGCGGCCGACAAGCAACAAGTTTTCATCGACCCAGAGCATTGCCAGCGAGCCGGGAGACCCCACCAGCGAGCCGGGAGGCCTGAGTCCCCAGAGGAACCTTGGTACCCGCTTCTCTCCGGCGACTGGCTTTCCTCCGGCGACTGGCGTCTCCCGGCTCGCTTGGCGCCGCTTGACGGGGGGCGACTCGTTTGGCGTGCAAAACCGCCCCGCGATCTCTACAATTACCTGTCTCGTCGCATCGTCCCTACTCCGGAGGTCTCTCTCGATGGCTACCGCCACCCCCGTCAATCCACAAAGTGGTCCGGTCGCGCGTCCGCAAGTCAAGCAGACGCAATGCTTTATCGACAACCAGTGGGTTGATGCCGCGAGCGGCAAGACGTTCGAGACGATCCACCCCGCCACGGAGGAGGTGATCGCCAACGTCGCCGAGGGGGACGCCGAGGACATCGACCGCGCCGTCAAGGCGGCCCGCCGGGCGTTCGATGGTGTTTCTGGAAAGGGGGGCCCGTGGCGGACGATGGACGCCCGCGACCGCGGGCAGCTCATGCACCGCTTGGCGGACCTGATCGAGGAAGAGCTCGATTACCTCGCGGCGCTCGAGACGCTCGACAACGGCAAGCCGATCAGCGACTCCCGGGCGGCCGACATCCCGCTGGTGGTCGACTGCCTGCGTTACTACGCCGGCTGGTGCGACAAGATCCAGGGCGACACGATCCCGATCCGCGGCGACTACTTTTGCTACACGCGGCGCGAGCCGGTCGGCGTCGTGGGGCAGATCATCCCGTGGAACTTCCCGGCCCTGATGGCCGCGTGGAAGTGGGGCCCTGCGCTGGCGGCGGGCTGCACGATCGTGATGAAGCCGGCCGAGCAGACGCCGCTCACCTGCCTGCGCATGGCGCAGCTGGCGAAGGAAGCGGGCTTCCCCGCTGGCGTCATCAACGTGGTGCCGGGCTTTGGACCCACGGCCGGCGCGGCGCTGGTCGCCCACCCGGGCGTCGATAAGATCGCCTTCACGGGCGAGGGAACCACGGCCAAGATCATCCAGCGCAGCGCGGTCGAGACCTTTAAGCGGGTCACGTTCGAACTCGGTGGCAAGAGCCCCAACGTCGTCTTCGCCGACGCCGACCTCGACGCGGCCGTGAAGGGGGCCCACTTCGCCCTATACTTCAACCAGGGGCAGTGCTGCGTCGCCGGCAGCCGGCTCTATGTCGAGGACGCGATCCACGACGAGTTTGTCGACCGGCTCGCCGCGATGAACAACGACTACCGGCTCGGTGACCCGTTCGACCCCGCGACCCAGCAAGGCCCGCAGGTCGATCAGGCCCAGTTCGACAAGGTGCTGTCGTACGTCGAGATCGGCAAGCAGGATGGCGCCGAGTGTGTCACCGGCGGCAAGCGCTTTGGCGACTCGGGATACTTCGTCGAGCCGACGCTCTTCACCGGCGTGAAGGACGACATGCGGATCGCCCGCGAAGAGATCTTCGGGCCGGTTATGAGCGTGCTCAAATTCAGCGACGCCGAAGAGGTCGCCAAGCGCGCCAATGACACGCCGTTCGGTCTCGCCGCGGCGGTCTGGACGAAGGACGTCAGCAAGGCGCATCGCTTGGCCGCCGAGTTGCGGGCCGGCACCGTGTGGGTCAACTGCTACGACGTGTTCGACACGGCGGCGCCATTCGGCGGCTTCAAGCAATCGGGCGTCGGCCGCGAGAAAGGCGCCGCGGGCCTCGACGCGTACCTCGAAACGAAGACCGTGACCGTCGCGCTAAGTTAGTTGACCGTTTGGCGGCATTCGGGGTACGAAACGGAGGCGAAGCGAACACCCCCTCTCCAGTATCCGAGCGAGGTCGCCGTGGGTTTTTCGACGATTTACCTGAAACCGTTTCGTTTCGATCGAGTGATCGACACCGAGCACGCGGAGGTGTTGTTTGAGTTTAGCGATACCGAGCACGAAGATGAGAACGGGGAGCCGGGCGGCGACGGCAAGCCGCCCACGTACTACTGCCAGTGGATCCCTACCGAAGATCGCGCCGGCCTTGAGTGGGACAAGAACGAGAAGTTTTACCATGGCAAGGAGTGGCTCGAGTACCTGATCGAGCGATTCATCGAGCCTTGGGGCTACAAGCTCAACGGCGAGGTCCCGTGGTACATCGACGACTTTGAACAGGCTGGGATGCTAACGGTGAAGGACAACATCGTCTCCGAAGAGCCTCGCGACATCGAAGCCATCAAGAGTGAGTACGGCCAGATCGACCTCTACGGTTCTTAGATTGCTCTGAACATACAGAGCCGCCGGGGATGGCGCTCCCCGGCGGCTCAATCGGATCGCAAAGCCTACGTCGCTCAGTGACGGTCCCAATGCCCGTCGCGGTGCAGGTCGTAGTGGCCCGGCGTGTAGTCGTAGTGGTTGCCGTGGCGCCGGAGGCTTGGGCCGTGCCAGTCGTAGTGCGTCGTGTCGTGCCACACGGCGCCACCGTGGTGACCGCCGTGGCCGCCGCCATAGAACGAGCGATGCACGCCGCCGTAGCCGCCGCCATGCCCACCGAAGCCGCCATAGCCGTAGGCGGCGGGATAGCCAACGGCGTAACCGCGGCCGTGCCCGTGGGGGTTGCCGACATCGACGTGAACGCCGCCGGCTCGGATGTGGAAGCCTCGTGCCTCGGCCTTGTCAGCGCCGGCCACGAAGCACAGCGCGACCGCGGCGGCCGCTGCCATAAGGTGCTTCGTCATTCGGGTCTCTCCTAGAAGGGGGGCGTCGTCGGCGGGATGGCGACGACTACGACCTTTTGGGTTGCACCTATCGGGCCAACCTCGATTGACGTTCGTAAGTCCTTTTCCAATAAATGCTTACGTCAAATTGTTGAGCGGGGGAGTCCAGCTAGAGAGAAGTCGATTAAGCATCGCAGATGTCGATAGGATGACACTTCTCTTGGCAGATCCCCGCAAGTTGACGCGACACGCGGCCAATCCAAGTCGTACAAAAGATGGCCGCTGGAAAAGAACCTTGGGGGAGCGGACGCCGTCTCAGCGGCTGGTTTTCCACTTCCTCTGAATATCAACCCGCCCTCCTCAAGAATGCACCTGACTAGCACCGTGACGCTCCTCCTAGCGGCCACCACCGCCTCTGCCGCCACCCACGACCTGTGGATCGGCACCGACACCGGTCCCGAGCGGATGAGCCAAGGGATCTATCACCTCACGTTCGACGACGAGAAGGGGACGCTCTCGCCCGCCAAGCTAGCGGCCGAAGCTTCGCAGCCCGGCTTCCTAGCCAAGCACCCGACGTTGCCGGTTCTCTACGCGACGGTCGACGCCGATGGCGGCGCGGTTGCCGCCTGGCGGATCGTTGAAGGCAACGACGGCAAACGGCTTCAGCCGATGGGATCGGTTCCCACCGGCGACGGCGGGCCTTGCTACGTGTCGGTCGACTACACCGGGCGCGTGCTGCTCAGCGCCCAGTACGGCGGCGGCTCCGTGGCGTCGTACTTGCTAAAGGAAGACGGGTCGATCGCCGAGCGCGTGTCGCTGCTCGAGCACGACGATCCGTCGGGTGTCGTGCCCGATCGTCAAGCCGCTTGCCACGCCCACTGGGCGGGCGTGTCTCCCAACAACCGCTACGTTCTATCGCCTGACCTCGGCGCCGACCGGGTTTATGTCCACGCGCTCGACGCGGCCAACGGCGTCCTCACGCCCCACGGCTCGGTGAAGACCCCGCCTGGTGGCGGCGCGCGGCACTTCGCCTTCCACCCATCGGGGACCGAGGGGTATGTCGTCAACGAGCTCGCGATGTCGGTCTCGGCGCTCGGCTGGGACGGCGACAAGGGCGAGCTGACGCTGCTCGGCACGTTCGAGACCCTTCGCACCGACCAGATCGAGGGCGAGGTCTTCAACAGCGGGTCGGAAGTGCGCGTCCATCCCTCGGGCAAGTTCGCCTACGTCGGCAACCGTGGCCACGACTCGATCTCGGCCTACCGGGTAAGCGATGACCGAGCGAGCCTCACGCTGGTGGACCAAGAGCCGGTCCGCGGCTCGCACCCGCGCAACTTCGCGATCGACCCGTCGGGCAAATGGCTGATCGCCGCCGGCCGCGACTCGAACACTCTGGCGGTGTTCGCGATCGACCAAGAGACCGGCGAACTGCAATGGACGCTGCACTCGGTTTACGCCCCGGCGCCAATCTGCGTGCTGTTCCCGTAGGGTCCGCTGACGACGCTAACAATTAGCCGCAGGGCGCTAGCCCCGGTTTATTCCTGGGTTCCAACCCACCTCGCTCGCCGGAACCGCGGCTAGCGCCGTGCGGCTGATCGCTTCCTGAACCCCGGTGGGCGTCGGCAATGAAATTGCATGACGAACCGATCGCGTTCTTCATCACCTGGTCGGTATACGGGACTTTTTTGCAGGGAGATTCTCGTTGGTGGCGCCAACGAACACTGGGCGACCGCCCGCCGCAACCGCGGCTAGAGAATTGGCATCGTGACCGGTTACGACACGACGTCGTTCTACTAAACTCCGCGCAGCGGGAGACCGTGGAGATCGCCATCGCTAGGCACGCCGATCACCGCGGGTGGCGCCTGTGGGCAGCAAATGCACGGAGTAATCACGTGCATGTTGTCGTCACAGCCCCTGGTTTCAATGGAAAGCGGGTACGCGATCAGTTGAAGGCAAACTGCACTCGCGAACTGCGGCAACGGTTCGATGCGTTCGTCGATCGACCGGTCTGGACGGTTGGCGGCGATTGGCAGTGCGTCAACGATGAAGACGACCTGCACCAAGTCGTCACGTACGCCGGCGAATCGCAAGAACGGAAAGGTTGCGAGTAAATGCAAACCGTCCGCCCCAGATCAGCCGCAGGCGCTAGCCCCGGTTCTATTTGGGGGGGACGGAAACCCAGGAATGAACCGGGGCTAGCGCCCTGCGGCTGATTTTTGTTGCTCTACGGCCCAACATGCTCCCACAAGAACGCCCACAGGTCGGCCGCTTGCTCGATGAGCTTCTTGGTCGGTGTACCGGCGCCGTGGCCGGCTCGGCTTTCGATGCGGATCAGGAGCGGGTTGTCGCCCGCTTCGCTCGTTTGCTGGGCGTGCTGTAGCGCTGCGGCGAACTTGAAGCTGTGCATCGGGACGACGCGGTCATCGGTGTCGGCCGTGGTGACCAGCGTTGGCGGGTAGGCGACGCCGGGCTTCACGTTATGGAAGGGGGAGTAGCCGAGCAGGTACTCGATCATCGCCGGGTCGTCGGACGAGCCGTACTCGTCACGCCAGAACTGGCCCGCTGTGAACGTGTGGAAACGGAGCATGTCCATCACGCCGACCGCCGGCAGGCAGGCGCCGAACAGGTCGGGCCGCTGCGTCATCACCGCGCCGACGAGCAGGCCGCCGTTGCTGCCGCCCTGGATCGCCAGATGCTCGGGGCTGGTGATCTTCTCGGCGACGAGCCACTCGGCCGCCGCGATGAAGTCGTCGAAGACGTTCTGCTTGTTCCGCAGCTTGCCCGCCTCGTGCCACGGCTCGCCGTACTCGCCGCCGCCGCGGAGGTTGGCGACCGCCAGGACGCCGCCATGCTCGACCCACGCCATCCGGCTGGCCGAGTAACCGGGGGTGATAGAGATCGTGAACCCGCCGTAGGCGTAGAGCAGGGTGGGGTTGTTGCCGTTGAGTTCGAGGTCCTTGCGGTGCGTCAAGAAGATCGGCACTCGTGTGCCGTCCTTCGACTCGTAGAACTCACGCCGGACGGTGAACTTGGAGAAGTCGACGCCCACGTCGGGCTGGAACAACAGCGTCGACTCGCCCGAAGCGATGTCGTAGCGGTAGGTCGTCGGCGGGGCGTCGTAGCTGGTGTAGGTGTAGAAAGTCTCGGTCGCGTCTTGCCAGCCGCCGAAGCCGTAGACGCTGCCGACGCCGGGCAGCTCGACTTCGCCGAGCGGCGCGCCGCGCGGCGAGTAGCGACGCACGACCGCGGCGACGTCCTCGAGGTACTGGACGAAAACGACGCCCCCGACGAGCGACGCCGACTCGAGCGTCGCGGCGCTCTCGGGCACGACCTCGACGAGCGTGTCACGGAACTCGACTTCGCCGGCGCGGGCCAAGTCGAACGTCACGACCCGGCGTTGCGGGGCGTCTTGGTCGGTGAGCAGGTAGAGCCGGTCCCCTTCGCTGGCGATCGGGTTGAATTCGTTCTCGAAGTCTTCGACGAGCGGGATCCAGTCGGCGCCCCCGTCATTGGCTCCCCCGTCGGCCTTACGGACGTAAAGGCGGTTCTGGTTGTCGGTCCCCTTACTGACAGCGACGACGAGCCAGGCGCCGTCCTCGCTGAGCCAGAGCCCGGCCGACCAGTCGGGGTGCTCAGGGTCCTCGTAGACGACGACATCCTTCTCCTGGGGGTCGCCCAGCTGGTGATAGCAGAGCTTCCGGTTGAGGGCCGACGCTTGGTAGGCGGCGCCCTCCTCCGGCTCGGGGTAGCGACTGTAATAAAAGCCCTTGCCATCGGGGGTCCACTGCACGCCGCCAAACTTCACCCAGCGGAGCTCGTCGTCGAGGTCGTTGCCGGTCTCGACATCGAGGACGCGGATGACACGCCAGTCGCTGCCCGCTTCGCTGCGCTGGTAGGCGAGCAGCTTGCCGTCGTAGCTTGTCGAGGTGCCGGCGAGGGCGATGGTGCCGTCTTCGCTCCATTGATTCGGGTCGATGAGGACGCGACCCTCCGACTGGGGGGAGTCGCCGAGGTAGAGCACGCTCTGGTTCTGCAGGCCGTCGTTCTTCGAGTAAGCGTAGCGCTCGGGGCTCGCCCCCGGCTTGCCGAACCGGCTGGGGGCCGAACGGCGCTCGTAGTTCCAGAGCTTGGTGAGCTCGTCGACAAACGACTGCCGTTCCGGAAGGTCGGCGAGGTAGGCCTCGGTGACGGCCTGTTGCTGGGCGACCCAGGCGGCGACGCGGTCCGACTCCCGGACATCGGCCTCGAGCCAGCGGTAGGGGTCGGTGACCTCGATCTCTTTGCCGCCGGGCCCCTGATAGGTGTCGACGACCTCTTCGCGGTCGGTGACGGGGTACTCAACAGCGCGGGCGGCGGCGGACATAGCGGTCAGCAGGGCGAGGGCGAGATGGCGGCGGAGCATGGGCGGCGCGGGGCAGGGCAGGGCGACTGTTGTAAGCCGCCCAATTGAACCACGGCGACCGATTCGGAACGAGGGCCGTCGAGTTTGCCGATCAGTCAAAGGCTGTGGCCTGCTCGATTCACCGTGGCTCCGTGGTCCCCCGCTGATGAGTTCCTACGACGCGATTGTCATTGGTGGCGGCCACAACGGGCTCGTCTGCGCTTGCTACTTGGCCCGGGCCGGGAAGCGGGTCGTCGTGCTGGAACGCCGCCACGTCCTTGGGGGCGCCGCCACGACCGAAGAGCTGTGGCCCGGCTACAAGGTGTCGACCGCCGCGTACGTCATCAGCCTCTTCCTGCCCGACATCATCCGCGACCTGCGGTTGAAGGAGAACGGCTTTGCGGTGCTGCCGCGGACGCCGTCGAGCTTCACGCCGCTGCCGGATGGCCGCAGCCTGTTGATGGGGCCCGACGCCGACCTTTGCCGGCGGGAGATCGGCAAGTTCAGCACGAAGGACGCTGAGGCGTACCCGAACTACGAGAAGTTGCTCGAGCGTGTCGCCGCGGTGCTGGAGCCGACGCTCAGCCAGTCGGCGCCCGACCCGCTGCCGCTGCCCGCCAGCTGGCGGAAGATCGGCCTCGGCAAGCGCGTCCGCGACGGCGCCAAGCTGTGGAAGATCCACCGCACGCTCAAGGCGCTCGGCAAGGATCAGCCGGCGGCGGTCGAACTGCTGACCGGCGCGGCGCGGCCGATCCTCGACCGCTGGTTCGAGTCCGAGGCGCTCAAGGCGACGCTCGCGACCGACGCGATCATCGGCGCCTTCACGTCGATCAGCTCGCCCGGCAGCGCTTACGTCCTGCTCCACCACGTGATGGGCGAGGCGGGCGGCGCGCGGGGCGTGTGGGGTTATGTCCGCGGCGGGATGGGCGGGCTCGCGACCGCCCTGGCAAAGGTCGGCGAGCAGCTCGGCGTCGAGATCCGTCGCGAGGCGCCGGTCGCCGCGATCAACGAAGCCAACGGCAAGGTGACCGGCGTGACGCTCGTCGATGGGTCGACGGTGTCGGCGCCGATCGTCGCGTCGGGCGTCGACGCCAACCTCACGTTCCAGAAGTTCCTCCAGCCGTCGAGTCTGCCAGAGGAATTTCGCACGGCGGTGGCGAACATCGACTACGCGTCGGCGTCGATGAAGGTGAACCTCGCGCTGAGCGAACCGCCCAACTTCACGGCCCGGCCAACGGCGCCTGGCGAAGTCGCCCCGCACCACCACGGGACGATGCACATCTCGCCGACGCTCGATTACCTGGAGCAGGCGTACCACGACGCCCGCCTCGGCCGGCCGTCGGCGGAACCCATCGTCGAGGCGACGATGGCGACCTGCGTCGATGACACGATCGCCCCGCCGGGGAAGCACCTACTGAGCTGCTTCGTCCAGTACGCGCCGTACGAGTTGCGCGACGCCAACTGGGACGACATCAAGGAGAGCTTCGCCGATCGCGTCGTCGCGAAAATCGGCGAGTACGCGCCAAACGTCCCCGGCGCGATTGAGCACCGCCAGGTCCTCTCGCCCCTCGACATCGAGCGCACGTACGGCCTGACCGGCGGCAACATCATGCAGGGGGCGATGAACGCCAACCAGCTGTTCTGCTTCCGCCCCGTCGCGGGCTGGGCCGACCACCGCACGCCGCTCAAGGGGCTCTACCTGTGCGGCGCCGCGAGCCACCCGGGCGGCGGCGTGATGGGCGCCTGCGGCAAGAACGCCGCGACCGAGATCTTGCGCGACCGGGTTTAGTTCCCTCGCCAGCAACTCAAATAAAAAACGCCAGCCGCGCTCGACGCTTCCGTGCGTCTCACGTGGCTGGCGTTGGTGTCCAACTCGAGGCGTGAGGTTGTCGGCTTCAGGGAGCGGCGTCCGTGCCGAAACCCTCAAGCCCCTCGGCCTCAAGTCGCGCCTACGATCAGCGAGGGCCGATCGACGGCGGGTTGCACATCAAGAAGTCGCGCGGGCCCCGTGTCGTGTAATACGGGTAAGCGACTTGGCCACCGGGAGGGCCCGGGTTGAAGTTGTAGTTTTGGTCACCGCAGCTGTTGCAGCCATTGCAGTCCAACAGGGCGTGCAGACCGTGCTGCAGGCAGCCGTCGGGACCACAGCCATTGGGCCCGCAACCACACTGGCCGCCGGGTCCGCAATCACCGGCGCCGAACATCCCGCAGCCGCCGCCGCAGCCGTCGCCGACACACTCGGCGCAACCCTTCTGGGTCCAGCCAAGCTTGTCGAAGAACCCGTGGCTCGAGGGGCAACGGCCCTGGAGCAGGGTGGCGCGAGGCGCCCGCTGGGACGTGGCGATATGGCACGGAACGTCGCCGCAGCCTGGACCACACGAATTGATCGCCGTGCAACCGACGCTCGAAACGACGAGCGCGACCGCCAACGCGGCAAAGCGCATCTTCATTGGATTCCCCCCCGGAAAGGCCCCCGCTAGTCGCCGCGCCGCTTGATCTCGGAAGGGTCGACCGATCGACCTCCGCGCGCCGCGGGGCGCCTGTGGGGAAGGTATCGGCGGCGCGACCGCAACAATCCACTCTTTCGGCGCCATCGGCGTGACCGGGCGTTGGCGGGCGGCGTTCGTGCTAGCAAGCCGCGTTCGGCCGATGCCGTTGGTCGAGCCGCGAGGGTCTGGTACAAAGCGAGGCCCTCAAGCGGAGGCAAAGGATCGCCCCGCTAGCAACGGCGTCATGCCCCGTCACGGACGACCCATGAAACAATTTGGCCGCGCGCTGCATCTGGCGGCCCGGTACCCGGGCACAGTGACCGCCGTTTGGATCACCTCGGTGCTGGTCGCCGTGCTTTGGGCGACGAATCTCGCCGCCGTCTGGCCCGTTGTCGACGCGGTCATGCACGGAGAATCCATCCCGACTTGGCTGGCTCGCGAGGTCGAGACCGGTCAGCAATCGCTCGACGACCTACGCTCGCAGAGGCTCGTCGCGGCCCGCCGGATGTCGATCTCCGGCCCCGAGACGTCGCTCCGCCTCGCGCAAGAGATGACCGACCTGCGGCAACGTGAACGCCTCATGAAGGCGAAGAACGACCGCATCGCCGACTTCATTCCGGTGGCGACGCGCTGGCTCCCCGACACGCCATTCGGGACCCTCGGCGTCGTCTGCGCGTTCGTCTTCTTCGGGACGCTGATCAAGAACGCCTTCCGCATCGTCAACCAACTGGCCGTGTCGCGGCTAGGAAACTTGGTCGCTTTTGACATCCGGAAGGACTACTTCCGCCATCTGCTGCGGCTCGATCTGAACGAGTTCACCGACCGTGGCCGTGGCGACCTCATGGCGCGCTGCACCACCGACATCTATAGCGTCGGCAACGGCGTACAGACCGTCTTCGGCCAAGCGGTGCGTGAGCCGCTGAAGATGCTCGCTTGCACCATCGGCGCCGCGTGGTTCAGCTGGCGGCTCTTGCTGCTGGTGCTGATTGTCGCGCCCGGGGCGGTGATCCTGATCAACTGGCTCGGCAAGGCCCTGAAGCGGGCCAACCGCCGGGCGATGGAGGAACTGTCGGGGGTCTACGAGTCCCTGACCGAAACGCTCGGCGCCGTGCGGCTGATCCGCTCGTTCGGGCGTGAATCGGCCGAACGCTCGCGGTTTCACAAAGGCCTCAAGCAGCTTTATGCGCGGCAGATGCGGATCGCGTTCTACGACTCGCTCTCAAGCCCGCTGACGGAGAACGTCGGCGTCGCGATGGTCATTGTCGGCGCCGTCTCGGGCGGCTACTTGGTGCTCAATCAGCAGACGCACCTGCTGGGCGTCCCGATCAGCGATACGCCGCTGACGCACGGGCAGATGACCGCGTTCTTCGCCATGCTCGCCGGCATGGGCGACCCGGCGCGCCGACTGTCGGGCGTCTTCAACGTCATCCAGAGCGCCGTCGCTTCGAGCGAGCGCGTTTATGAGGTGCTCGATCGGCAGCCCTCGATTACCGACCCCGAGACCCCGCGGGCGATCCCCACGACTTGGCGGACCATGCGGTTCGAGAACGTTTCGTTCCAGTACACCAGCGATCGGTTGAGCCTCGAAGGGATCAATCTGACAATCCACCGTGGTGAGACGATCGCGTTCGTCGGGCCCAACGGCTGCGGCAAGAGCACGCTGCTATCGCTCCCGTCACGGCTTTACGACCCCTGCGAGGGCGCCGTCTTCTTCGACGACCTCGACCTCCGCGACGCCCGCCTGCGAGACATTCGCAAACGGATCGGCATCGTGTCGCAGCAGGCGCTGCTGCTCTCGGACACCGTCGCTGAGAACATCGCGTTCGGACGTCCGGGCGCGTCGCGCGAAGAGATTGTCGAGGCGGCACGTCGGGCGCACGCCCATACGTTTATCACCGAGCGGCTAACCGACGGCTACGAGACTCCCGTCGGGCCTGGCGGTGGACGTCTATCGGGAGGGCAGCGTCAGCGCATCGCTCTGGCGCGGGCGATCCTCCGTGATCCCGAGATCCTGATTCTCGACGAGGCGACTAGCCAGATCGATATGGAGAGCGAGCAACTCATCCAGCGCACGCTGGCCGAGTTCGCCCGCGACCGGACGACGTTGCTCATCACGCACCGCCCCAGCACGCTGACGCTGGCCGACCGCATCGTGGTGATGGAACACGGCCGGATTCTCGACGTCGGCACGGCCGATGAGCTCGAGGGCCGCTGCGACATGTTCCGCCGGCTCTGCTGCTCGCCGCTGCTAGAGAGCGCGTGACGCCCTACGGCAGGTCGTTGTCGTCGAGCAGGATGTCGCGGTACGGCGAATCCGATTGCTCGTCCGAAGGCGTCATCAGCGCGCGCCAGAGCTTGTAGTCGATCGCCTCGGAGACGAACGACGCCCGGCCCCCGCCGAAGACGATGTTCACGCCGTTAGGATGGCGACTCTTGGGCCGGGCCCGCCAGCTACGCGAGCGCTCCCACTCGTGGTCGGTGTCGCAATCGCTGCTCAGTCGTAAGCGGCTGGCAAAGTCGCAGAAACACTTCGGTGTCCGGCATTCCTCCGTTGCGCCATTAATGATCTGCTGCTCGACTGGCTCTGAGTCGACCCAGAAGAAGACCGGGCTCCAAGTTCGATCATCGGGGAAGTACTTGCGGTGAATCGGGTACTTTTCGGGGTCGATCCCGCCGGACTTTCCAAAGCCACTCCACGCGGCCACGTCGAAGCGGAGGGCGTCCGTATTCTCGCTGAAGGCCAGTGTGTACTCGCGGCCATCGACCCAGTGCCCTTCACGCATCGCCAGGCTGGGCGTCGCCGCACGATTGAGGAAGGGGCCATTGGCGGTCTTCTGGACCTCGACCGAACCGAGCCTTCCGCCGTTCGCCACGTACGAGTTCTCCGCCGGAGCGCCATGCTTGCCGTCGTCGCTGGGGCACGTCATCAGCTCGACGTACTTGTCGGGCGTCAGCCCCTCGGCGTAGCGATCGTACAGCTTCTGCCGCTCGCAGAACGGCATCATCTCGACCGCCCACGTCATGTAGAGCTCTCCCGAGTTTTCCGACAGCCGCGTGGTGTCGAGCTCGTCGAACAGCCCCGGGAAGCGGCCGAACAGACCCTCGTACGAAATCACGCCCAATCCGAGCTGTCGCATGTTGTTCATGCAAGCGGTGCGGCGCCCCGACTCGCGTGCGGACTGGATCGCCGGTAGCAACAGCGAAACCAGGACTCCGATGATTGCAATCACAACTAGCAACTCGACGAGAGTAAAGCCGCAACGTTCCCGACGCATGGCGTTCTCCTTGCCAAATGAGAAAACGACCGCCTGACCCGCTGCGCGGTCTTGCGCGCGGGGGACGAGTTGTGCGGCGGCCGGTGTTGGATGCTGCTTGGTTCGATCGGAGAAGATCGCCTTATTCCGAATCCGGGAGGGGATCGGACGGCCGCTCTATGGCGCCGTTTGTAACGGTTTACTAGGCGATCGAGTCGCCTTGCCTGTGGGCCCGGCCCAGGGCGGGTCGGCAGAAACGCCGCAGACGACGAAGCGGCCGTCGCCGGTGTGCAAAAACCCCCCCCACGAAAGCCAGGACTTACACGGAAAACGTTCTCCCCATCGCTCTACGGCGCCCGTCCGCTTTGCTTATACTGGGAGGTCCGCGGCAGTCCCCGTTCGGTGGGGTGCGGCTTGGAGCAGAGAAGACTTATCAAGGCGACGCCCCTCGTGACAAATATTTTGTACCGATCCCGAGCTTGCCTCGTTGTGAGCGCGCTCCTGGCCCCCTCGCTTCTTCCCGCGCCGGCGACGGCGCAGCTGCCCAGTGGGAACTGGCAGTACCATTGGGGCGACGACTTTTCCGGCAACGCGCTCGACACCACCAAGTGGAGCTACAACTATCCGTGGGGTACGACCCACAATCACGACGCCGTCATGAGCCCCGACAACGTCGGCCTCGGCGACGGCACGATGACACTCACGGCCCGCCGCACCGGCTCGGGCGCGGACTTCACCTCCGGCACGGTCTCAACCGGATACACGAAGCAGACCTTCTCGAGCGGCTACATCGAGGCCAGCATCCGGCTGCCTGACACGCCCGGTTCTTGGCCCGCCTTCTGGGGACTCTACAACGGCTGGCCGCCCGAGGCGGACATCATGGAGTATCCGATCGACACCGCCGCCGGCAGCGGCTACGCGCAAGACGAGTACCACACCGCCTTCCATTACAGGAACACGAGCGGCGGCAACTCTGCCGGCGCCGGGAAGGTCAACCCGGGCAGCACCGGTGATCTCGGCGGCACTTACCACACCTTCGGGATGGAGTGGCGCGAAGACGACTGGGTGGGCTTCTATTTCGACGGCGCCCGTGTCAGCGAGTTCGGCCAGGACGCCGCGATCGCCCAGATGGAGTCGATGTACCTGATCCTCAATTACGCGGTGGGGGGCTGGCCCGGCACGCCGAACACCTCCGAATGGCCGGTCGGGCATACCGACGAGATGAAGGTCGATTTCGTGCGGGTGTGGAAGCAGGCCAGCGGCAAGACTTCCGATTGGGGCTATACCGGCCGAGCCACCAACGTTTCGTGGAGTGACGGAAATAATTGGACGAACGGCTCTCCTAACCTCGGCGGCGTGACCTCCTCGTTCGACACCGTTGGCGCGACCGAGCAAAACATCGACTGGTCCGGCCGGCGCACACTGAGCGTGATGAATCTCGACGGCGACACGCGGTACCAGTTCGGTGGCGCAGGCGATCGTCTCGTTCTTGGGTACGGCAATAACGGTGGCTTACACCCCGCTATCAACGTTGCGGCGTCGAGTTCGGTTTCGCACGAAGTGCAGGCCGACCTCGAGTTCGCGGGGGGCCTCAACCTAACGAACGAGTCCGCGCACCCCTTGGTGCTCTCCGGCAACGCGATGGGGGCCGGAGCGGTCGAGATCAATGGGCCCGGGATCATCAGCTTCGACGGCGACAATAGCTACCGTGGCGATACGATTATCGACTCGGGGGCTCAAGGCCCGGCGGTCGCTCGGGCTCGGGGCAGCAACGCCTTCGGACTTGGCGGCGTGGTGGTGATCGGGTCGGGCGGGAACAGCACGACCGCCCGGGTCGAGCTGGAGAACTCCACCTTGATCTCCAACAACATCAACATCAACGGGCGGACGAGCCTGACCGCGGCGCTCGTCAACAACAGCGGGAACAACACGGTCACGGGGACGATCAACCTCGAAGCGGGCGGGACGGAGTACCGCATCCGATCCGACGCCGGGAGCCTCCTTCTTTCGGGCGACTCGGAGTCGGCCGGTGGGGTCGCGCTGCGCGGCGGCTCCCGCGGCCGGCGGACTCTGACCCTGGAGGGCGCCGGCGATGGCGTGGTCCAAGGGACGATTGAAGATGGGCAGGGGCTCGTCGGCATCATAAAGAGTGGCGCCGGTGAGTGGGCCTTGCGGGGGCAAAACACTTACAGCGGAGCCACCACCGTGTCGGCTGGGTCGCTGATCGTCGATGGCGCCACCGGCTCGGGCGGGACCACGCTCACGGGCGACGGCCTGCTCGGCGGTCACGGCGTCGTCCGCGGCGGCTTGATGGCGGCTTCTGGGACCGTGGTCCGAGTCGGCGCTGCGGGGCTGCCGCTCGTCACGCCGCATCTCTTGATCGACGACTTCGAAGGCTACTCGACCGGCGACGTCCGCGACGTGGCGAGCCCCCCCTGGACCGCCCACCAGGACACCACCTTCGCCGCCATCGAGAGCGACGGCGACAACCAGACGCTCGGCTACGGCTGGGCGGGGGGGAGCCGGGGCGTTTCCCGCGAACTCGCCGCCGACGCCGTGATCGCCGAAGGGGAGACCGCCACGTTCTTCTTCCGTTTCAACTCCGCCACGGTCACGCCCGACCACAGCATTGGGCTGGGAGATCAAGCAAGCACCGGCGACGTCAATTACGACGACTACGAGGCGCAAGTCAGACTGTCGGCGGGGGTTAGCGCCCGCGGCTTCGCGCTCGAAGCCCGCGACGGCGACGGGTTCATCGCAACATCTTCCAACCGGTTGGCGGCCAACGCTTGGCACAACGTTTGGATGGTGGTCGACCAGGCGAACGATGTTTATGACCTTTATCTCACTTCCGATGGCGCCGACGCCACGGCCGCCAACCGCATCAATACGTCTCCCTTGAGTTTCAGAAACGGAACGACGGGGGCGTTGCGAGAGGTGCTCGCGCTGGCGGGCGCGTCGAGCGAAGACAACGCGGTGCAGATCGACGACTTGAACTACGCGTCGGGCGTCGACCTGAGCAACCCGCTGAACGATGTCGCGATGCTCATGGGAGAGACGCTGTCGGTCGAGGGAGACTTCAGCTTGGACGCCGGCGCCGCGTTGCGACTCGACCTGGGCGACGGGGCCCACGACTTGCTTGCTGTCTCGGGCGCCGCTTCGCTGGATGGCGTTCTCGAGATCACCCTCGAACCGGGCTACTCGCCCGCCTGGAACGAGACCTTCACGGTGCTCACCGCCGGGGAACTGGAAAACAATCTCTCGTTGGGCGGGCCGGACGGAGCCAAGTTCGCCCTGGTCGATGGCGCCCCGAACGAGGTCGTCCTGATGGCGGTCAGCAACCTGCCGGGCGACTTCACGAACGACGGCGTCGTCGACGCAGCGGACTACACCGTGTGGCGTGACAGCGAAGGCGCCCCGGCAGGGACGTTAGCCAACGACACCGCTGGCGGCGTGATCGGCGCGGCCCAGTACGATCTGTGGCGGACGAACTTCGGCGCCACCGTGCCCGCCAGCAACGCGTCGGTCGCCAACGTCGCCGTGCCGGAGCCGACCGCCGCGTGCATGCTGGCGACTTTAGCGATCGTTGTGACCCGACCTGGACGCCGTCGTTAGTCGCCGTCGTTAGTCAAAGTCACTCCGTCAGGCTGAGCACAACGACCGAACGGGGCGGGACCTCAACCGTCAACTCGCCGTCCTCGACCTTGGCGCCGTCGAAGTCCTCTGGCTCGAGGTTGTGGGGCTTGGCGAACGTGTTGTGGGCGTCCAACTCGGAAGCCGTCAGCACGCGTCCCGCAACCGCCGAGGACGAAACCCCCTCCAGGCCGCACGTGATCGTCATCGCGTCGTGGGCGTGGGTGTTGACGATCGAGACGTGGACCGCACCGTCCCCGTCGCGCGAGGCCGAGACGCTCAGTGCCGGCGTCTTCTTGCCGTCGAACTCGTAATCAGGCCCCTTGAGGTCCACCGGCAAGCGGGTGGCGTCGTGGTGGACTTTGAACATCTCGAAGACGTGGTAGGTCGGCGTCAGGACCATGTCGGGCCCCTCGGTGAGGATCATCGCCTGCAGCACGTTCACGACTTGGGCGATGTTGGCCATCCGGACACGGTCGTTGTGCTCGTGGAACAGGTGCAGCGAGATCCCGGCGACCAGGGCGTCGCGGAGCGAATTCTGCTGATAGAGGCCGTAGCCCGGCGTGTTGGGTTCTTCGCGGTACCAGGTCCCCCATTCGTCGACGAACAGCCCGATCCGTTTGTTGGGATCGACTTTGTCCATCTCTTCCTCGGCGACTTGGATCGCGTTCTCGATATTGCGCGAGTCATGAAGGATGCTAAACCACTTCGCTTCGTCGAACCCGGTGGCGGGGAGCTTGTCGTTCCAGGGGGCGGCGAGCGTGTACTGGTGCAGCGAATAGGCCTGCATCTGCCGCGACGCCCTCGAAAGCACCGCGGCGTTCCACTTGCGGTCTCCGCCATTGGGGCCACACGCGACCCGTACCAACCGGTTGCCGCTGAGGTCGCGGCAGAACGTGGCGTAGCGGCGGAAGAGATCGGCGTAGTACTCGGGCCGCATCTCGCCGCCGCAGCCCCAGTTCTCGTTGCCGACGCCGAGGTACTTGAGCTTCCAGGGCTCTTCGCGGCCGTGCTCGCGGCGGAGTTCGGCGAGCTCGCTGTCGCCGTCGTAGGTGATGTACTCGACCCAGTCGCGTAGCTCTTGGGGCGTGCCGCTGCCGACGTTGCCGGCTAGGTAAGGCTCGGCGCCGAGCAGCTCGCAAAGGTTCAGGAACTCGTGCGTCCCGAAGGCGTTGGTGTCGAGAACCTGGCCCCAGTGGATATTGACGCGCACGGGCCGCTCGTCGCGCGGGCCGACGCCGTCGCGCCAATGGTAGTCATCGGCGTAGCAGCCGCCGGGCCAGCGGAGATTCGGGATCTGGATCGCCTTGAGCGCCTCGATGACATCGTTCCGAACGCCGCTCGTGTTGGGGATGTCGCTCTCCTCGCCAACCCAAATGCCGTCGTAGATGCAGCGTCCCAGGTGCTCGGCGAAATGCCCGTAGAGGTGCCGGCTGATCACGCCGCCATCGCGATCGCCGTGAAGCGTTGCGGTCGCTTCACCGGCGTGCGCCGACAAAGGGAGCGCCGCCAAAGCACAAGCCAACGCCAGCAGACAGTTACGCCGCATGATGGTATTCCGAGGGGTCGAGACCGAGATCGTCTAATCGCGGAGCAGGGCGATCATCGTCAGGGGGACAAGTGAGATAAGGATACTGGTCGCCGGCTCGGGGACGGAGTTCGCCACCGCGCCGCCAACGCCGTAGTTAGCGACCCAGGTCGCGTACTGAGCCGCGCCGATGACCCCGCCATCGACGTCGTTGGGCAGCGACCCGGCGGGCGACCCGAAGTAGTCACGCCAAACCGTGTAGTCGGCCGCGTCGACGACGCCATCGCTGTTGTAATCGCCTGGCAGGCTGACTTCAAACGCGCCGAGGTCGGGGGCTCCCCCCTGGAACGGAAGTCCGACATCTACGCCGCCGTCGATCAGCGAGCTGCCCAAGGCGAGCCGCGCGAAGTCGATCCGGGGGAGGCCGCCGTCCGGCATCCGCGGCCCCGCCACGCCATCGCGGCTGAGACTGGCGAAGTCGCGACCACTGGCGCCCCGCAGGTTCCAGCTGTTGAACTCGTCGTCGATCAGCGATTGATTCGCGTTCGCCAGGTCGGAGTTGTTGCCGTAGGCGAGGTTGTTACGGAGGTAGTGATCGGCCGGCCAGATCGAGGGGTCGACGTCGTTGAGGAGGTCAAAGCCGCGGGCGTTGCCGATAGAAGTGTTGTTGATCCAATCGATGCCTCCCGGGTGGTGATTCGCGTAGAACCCTTGCACCCGATTGTCGAACGCGAGGTTGCCGATGACCGCGTTGCGGGGCACGCTCCCGGGGTCCGGGAACGTGCCCGAGTTCAGGCCGTAGCCGCCCGCCTTGAAACCGGCGCCATTGCCGGCGGCGGTTGTCGTCCCGGGGATGTAGCCGTTGGCCCATGCCCACGAGTTCTCGACCGTAACAGCCGCGTCCGAATTGATGAAGTCGAACCCGTCGTCGCTGTTGTTCCACGCGCGGTTGCCGACGAAGCGATTGCCGGGGTCGTTGCTGTGGCTGCCAAACCCGTCGGCGTTTTCGCCTCCTCGGTCGGGGTCGTAGTTGTCGTGCGAGTCCGAGTTCAGGACCAAGTTGTTGCCGCCATCGACGATGAAGAGGCCGGGCCCCTCGTTATGGTGCAGATCGAGTCGCTCGAAGACATTGTTGTCGGCGCGGTTCTCGACACGGATGCCCCACGATTCGTTGACGTTGGTGATGGTCTGCTGAACGCCGCGCAGCTCGAGCCCCCGGAAGTGTAGCCAGTCGGCCTGGACACTGAACCCGCGGATGCGCTCGAGCGGCTGGTAGTCGAAGAAGTCGAAGACGGGCGTCTCGTCTTGGTAGGCCCAATAGCGGATCGGCGCGCCGGAGGCGCCGCTCTTGTTGAACAGCACGGCGTACTGGCTGCCGGTCGTCCCGCTGTAGGCGTACTCGCCGCCGCGGAGCCAGACGGTATCGCCAGCCGACGCGACTTGCTGGCCGCGGCTGATCGATCCGAAGGGCTCCGTCAGCGTGCCCGGATTCGAGTCGCTCCCCGTCGGCGAGACGTACCATTCCGCCGCGTCGGTGACCGCTGCGCTCAGGCAGCCGAATAGTAGAAGGGTCAGGCAGCGTGTCACGAGGTAATTCCGTCTTGCTGATTAATCAAACTCGCCTGGCGACCAATCGCCCGCCTGGCGGGGCGGGCTACTCGATCGCGATGGCTTCGCCGGCGCCCACTAGTCGTATTTTGGGACGCGTCGGGGCGCTCATGCCGTCGCCCAAGTAGAAACTCGGGTGGCACGGTTTGTTGTAGACGACGTTCTGCCACGCCAGCCCCAAGCGGTACTGCGGGTCGTGGAGCAAGGTGGGGAGACGGACCTCGGTCTCAATCGTTGTCGTGTAGAGCCGCAGCGACTTCCCGTCCGGGGCCACGAGCACCATCTCTTCACGCCAGTCGCCGAGCAGGTCGCCGACCAGTGCCGGGCCGCGGCTGACGCCCATCGCGTCGCACTCGAAGACCGTATCGGACTTCTTGCCGACCCAGTCCCATTTGACGACGCGTGTCGGCGTGGGGCGACGCGGCATCCGCGAACGCTGCGAATCGGGCCGGCGCCGTTGCGTGTCGCGCTCGTCGCGGTCTTCGCGCGAGCCAAGCGCCCGCTCGATCGCGCCGTCGGCTTCTTTGCGGGCGGTCGGTTCGCCGCCGGGGCTCGCCTGCGCCAGTCGCCACCGGTACCAGCGCCCCCAGTCGACGCCGGGCGAGACCAGCTCGCGGAGCGGGTCGCCGTCCCACCAGATGCACCAGGCGTTCTCCCGGGGCGCGGGGCCCATCGATTCGCCGTGCGAATTGCGGAGGCCCCCGGGGCCGCCCCATGCCTCGTAGCCGCGGTGGGTCGGATCGATGTCGGCCGCCATCCCGGAAGGGACATCGACCGTCGGGCTATGGCTCCAGAGGATTTCGCCGGTGCGGGCGTCGCGCATTGCGGCCCCCGGGGTCTGGAACAACTCGGCGTCGTCTTCGTTCTCCTGGACGGTGAAGACCTCCATGCCGGGGCGATCGGGGTACATGTCGGTCAGGTGCATCACGTCGCCGTGACGCAGGCCGGTCGAGTAGAGCCCCTTGCCGTCGTCGTCGACGACCATCGCCTGATAGACGATCTCGTCACGTCCATCAGAATCAACGTCGCCGACCGAAAGGGAATGCCCCCCCATGCCCGAGTAGGGCGAGGCGTCCGAGTAGGGAGGCCTGCTCGACCCAGAGTCGAAGACCCAGCGCTGCGACAGCTCGCCGTCGCGCCAGTCCCACGCCGCCATGACGATCCGGCCGTAGACGCCGCGGCACATCACGACGCTCGGTCGCTCGCCGTCGAGGTAAGCGACGCACGCTAGGAAGCGGTCGCAGCGATTGCCGTATGAGTCGTTGCCCGCGTTGCCGCCGATCCCGCCCCAGCCGTCGATCGCCCCGCGTCCGGGGACGTAGTCGATCGTCTTGAGCGCGGCGCCGGTGTCGCCCGCGAAGATGGTGAAGTACTCGGGGCCATTGAGAATGCGGCCGTCGCGAGGCGACCCCTCTTGGAGCGTTCGCCAGTCCTTGTCGGCATCGCCAATCACCTCGCCGACGCCGTCCACCGTCCCGTCGGCCGTCTTGCAAGCGACTTCGGCGCGGCCGTCACCGTCGAGGTCGTAGACCATGAACTGGGTGTAATGCTCCCCCTCACGGATGTTCTTGCCGAGGTTGATCCGCCACAGGTGCGCGCCGTTGAGCTTGTAGGCGTCGAGGATCGGCTCGCCGGTGACGCCCGCGGAGCCGTTGTCGCGGGGGCGAGAGACCTGGTGGAGCACGATCTCGAGTTCGCCGTCGCCATCGAGGTCGGCAACCGAGGTGTCGCCCGGCCGGTAACCCTCAATGGTCTCGATCGGGATCTCGAGGTAGTCCCCTTCCCACGCACGGACCGCCTGGCCCGGGGCCACTTCCCCCGCTTCGACCACGGGGCGGATTTGGTAACTCAGCGAGGCGGTGACATCCGCTTTGGCGTCGACCAGACTCGTGGCGCCGGTGAGCGGTTCGTCATTGACCTTCACCGCCGGGCCGTCGTCGGCCGAGCGATAGACGTTGAAGGCGATCCCCTCGGGGTCGGTCCCGAACAATCGCCAGCCGACGAACACGCCGCCGCCGGGGTTCGGGATCGCAACGACGCCACGCGACAGGTTCTCCATCTGCCGCTGCGCCGACACCGGAAGGGCGACCGCGCTCAGCGTAAGCAAGAAAAGCAACGTGCGCATAACGACTCGGTAGCTAGAGTTCGGCTATTGGGCGGACGCAGAGCTTTCAGGCGTCCAGCCCTTGGCGTAATCATTGGCGAGTTTCGACAATCGCTCGACCGTTTCGGCGTAGCGAGGGTCGTTGGCTAGGTTGACCATTTCCGCAGGGTCGGTTTTCGGATCGGTGAGCATCGGTCCTGCGCCACGCCCAAAGAACTCGGCGTACCGCCACCGTTCGGTCCGGATCGCGACACCGGTGACATGCTCGCCATCCTCGCTCCAGACCGCGTAGGCGGGGCGGTCGGAGGGTGTCTCGGGGTCTTTCAGAAAGGTCGCCAGACTACGGCCTTCGAGTCCCTCGGGCGTCGGCAGGCCGCACAGTTCGCAGAGCGTCGGATACAGGTCGAGCGTCTCGACGACACGCGGGCACGTCTGCCCGTTGCCGGCGACTCGCGGGTCCCGGATGAAGAGGGGTACACGGACCCCCTGCTCCCACAGCGACCCGGCCTTCGACCACTTGCCCTTCTCGCCGAGCTGATAGCCGTGGTCTCCCCAGAAGACAACGATCGTCCGATCGTCGAGGCCGAGGCGTTCCAACTCGTCGAGTACTCGGCCCGAGTTGTGGTCCATCCAAGCGGTCGACGCGAGGTAGGCGCGGATCATTTCGCGGGCTGTTTGCGGCGTCGAGTCGCGCCCGACGAACAAGTCGGCGTTCGATGGACGGATTGATCCCGCCGGGAATCCTTCCGGAACGGTGGGACGCGGTGCGTAGTCGGGCGGCAATGGGATCGAGTCGGCGTCAAATAGGTCGTAGAACCGCTGCGGCGCCTCGAGTGGACTGTGCGGTTTGTGAAAGCCACAGGCGAGAAAGAAGGGCTCATCCGGATCCGCTTGCCGGAGGTACTCGATGGCGCGACTCGCGATCCGCTCGTCGCCGCTTCCTT
Organism: Botrimarina colliarenosi; assembly: GCF_007859955.1. GTDB lineage: Bacteria > Planctomycetota > Planctomycetia > Pirellulales > Lacipirellulaceae > Botrimarina > Botrimarina colliarenosi. Next base: position 1,879,100 of record NZ_SJPR01000001.1, on the reverse strand, counting down.
CGCCGTCGTTCGGGAGGACGATCCACCGGTCGGACAATTCGGTCTTGCTGAGCAAGCGGTTGTCGGGGCCACGCTCTCGGTGCACCGGGGGCCGCGCCGTGGCGCCTTCGCCGAAGTACCGCTGCTGGGCGCCCGCCGTCCAGGCTTCGACGTCGTCGATCCCCCCATGAAAGATCTTGCCTGCCCGGAGCGTTTGGTAGCCTTGCTCTTTGAAGTGGCGTGGGAGGCTCACCGCCTCGGGGCACGAGACCCCGAACCAAGTGCGATTGCCGAGCACCCCGACGGTGGTTGGGCGACGCCCGGTCAGCATCGAACTGCGCGATGGATTGCAGAGCGGGAACTGGCAGTAGGCCCTGTCGAAGCGGACGCTACGGGTGGCCAGCGCGTCGAGGTGGGGCGTCTTCGCTAGGTCGCTGCCGTAGCAGCCCAGCTCGTTCCGTAAGTCGTCCGAGATGAGGAAGAGGACATTCATCCGCGGCTCTTCCGCCAAGCCATCGCCGCTTGCGAACGCGATGGCGAGTAAAGCAGCAGCGAACCGTCGTAATAGCGCGTCGGCCTTCATGGCGTCTCTCCCAGCGGCGTGATCGTGACGGGGCCTCGCAGTCCCATGGGACGAACCGGCCAAGCCGCCGCGTCGAGTGGGCGGTAGTCGATTCCGACGATGTTGATGTCTTCGAAGATCCGCCATTCCACGCCCCGGCGGTCGAGGTCACGCAGACGGTTGGCGGCGACGCCCGTCACCTCGACTTCAAGGCGGTTGCCGGTCGGCTTCAAACCCTCGAGCTCAATCGCGAAGGTCGGCCCAATCAGGGTGGCGATCTCCACGTCATTCAGGCGAACTGCGGCGCTGCCGAGCACTTCACCCAGGTCGAGACGCCAGCGTTCGGACGCGGCGGGGGCGTCGAACTCGCACGCGTAGAGCGCCGTGCCAGCAAACGACTCGGCAGCCGGGTCGTCCGATTCGGTCCAAGGCCGGGGCGCCTCAGAGGTGTAGGAGGCGGGCTTCGTCGGTCCGCCTTCGACGAACGTCACCGACCAACCGTGGAGGGGAGTCGGTTCGCTCGCTGGGTCGGCGTAGCGCCAGCTCGGCGCATCGGCGGCGCCGGTGGTCATGACGAGCAGCACCGACTCCTTTGGCGCGAGCTGCACCCGTACCGAGCGGCGTCCTTCTTTCGCTGGTCGGGATCGGGCCGAGCCAATCCGCCCCGTCTCTGGGTCCATGAAGACGGCGCCCCCGGCCATTACTTCAGTAGTGATCCAGTCGTCGAGCGGTTCGTCTTGCTCGTTACACAAGAAGTAGACGACGCCGTCTTCGTGTTGGCGGCGGACGAACCCGATGCCGTTCTCAATGGACCAAGGCTCGCGACGAACACCGGCTTGCGAGAGCAGGGCGTCGAGATCGTCCCCCCGGTGCGCCTTCGCCGTCAGCTTCTGCGACGCGGTGTCGAAGCGGCTGCGGAGGTCGCGCCAACTGTCTTGGTCGGCGGCGCCCTGCAGGCCCGGCAAGCTCGTGGGCAGCCCGCCCCAGAAGACGACTTGGCCTCCCGCCTCGGCAAACTCGGCGAGTTTCTCGATCGTCTCGAGGGGCACGCGTTCCGCCCGCGGTACGACAATCGCTTGGTAGTCGCCGCCGGGCGCCCGGAGGGTCCCGCTCTCGCCGACGACGCACGACGCGAGGAGGCGATCCGAGACATAGTCGAAGGTGACGCCCCGGTCGCGCATCTGCCGGGCGGCGGCGCCCATCGGCTGATCGGTGAACCAGTCGTGGCTGTTATGAACCCGTAGGCTTTGGCGAAGCCCCTCCGGGTCGTGCCGGAAGTCGGCCAAAGGCCAGTAGAGAAGCACGTCGCTGTCGGGCCGCGACGCTTGTAGCACCGACTGCACGCGCGTGACGTACTGGTTCAGCGCCGGGAAGTCGCGCCAGATCGGGTTCTGGGGATTGAGCTGCGTCGACGCGTAGAACAACCAACCGGGCCACGCCGCGTCGGCCGGAGAGTAGGCCGTGCCGTGATAGACGACGTGGTTCACACCGGCGAGCACCTGCCGATCGACGATCAGCTTGATCTGGGCAAGCGTCACATTGAAGTGCTCGTCGAGCCATGTCGCGGTCTCCGACGAGACGAGGCGCTTGCCGGCCACGTTCGCCGCCGACGAAGCGAACTTGAGCACCAGCAGGTCGGCGTCCCCGCCGACGAGCCGGCCGAAGCTCTCGATCTCGGGGATATCGACCGCCGCGTACAGGTCGAGCCAATTCGCCGGCGAGCCGTGCGACTGGTTCCGTGTCAGCATTCCGCGGTCGTGCGACCAGTCGTTCCACGTGCCGATGAGGTGCTCTCGCACCAAATCGTCGAGCGTCTGTCGATAATCGGCTTTGATCCGGCCGACCTGGTCCGCGTCGCCATCGCCCGCGAGTTCGGCGAGATGCTCTTCGAGCCGGTAGCCGCGCCGCTGGGCGAACTCGTCGAAGAACTCGGGCTGCCAGTCGCCGTCGTACTCGAACGAGTCGTGGAACTGCGCGCGGACTCCTTCGATCCCATCAAACGATTCGCCGAAGCGCGTTAGAAAGTCGCTGACCGATTCCTTCCAGAACGGATTGATGTTGAGCCCCTCGCCGCCCGGGCCGGGGCGTTTCACCCGGTCGCCCGCCCAGCGATAGGCCGCCGTATCGATTCGCCAGCTTCCGGCCGGCGCCTGCCAGACGACACGATGGCCGTCGAGTTGCTTGGTCAGGTCGAGCGACTCGCCGTCTGTCGACTGAGCCGTCACCGCCAGGGGCGTCTCGCGTCGGTCGAACTCGATCGTGTGCTCGGTCGGACCAACGACGTCCTCGTGATGGAGCACCAGCCGGCTATTCGCGAGCGACATCGGCAGCTCGGGGTCGCCCATCCGCCAGCCCGACCCGGCCGGCAGGTCGACTCCCATCCCGAGGCGTTTCGCTTCTTGCGTGGCGAAGCGGATCGCGTCGCGCCACTCGGCCGAACGGTAGCGCCGGTTCGGGTGGGGTTCCCCCTGCACACCGTAGATGCAGGTGATCTCGACGCCGCCGAGTCCGGCGTCGTGGTAAGCTTCGAGCAGACGCGTCAGGTTCGCTTCGTCAACCGCGGAGCCGTGCCACCACCAACGCGTCCACGGACGCGACGTCTGCGTCGGCTCGGGCCATTCGACGGTCTCCGCCGTGCAAGTCGCCGCGAGCAGGGCGAGGCAGATCGCCCTCGCGGACGTGGCGAGTACTGAGGTCAATAGAAATTCTCTCGAAGGGGCTCGTTACAGGGGGAGCCGGCCGAGCCCCTCGAAGGCGGCGTCTCGTGTCGCCGCTTCGATTGGCGATGCGTCACGACGCGGTAACGTCGAGAGCTCGATGTCGTCGGCCGGGGCCGTCGTGGAGGCCGAAGCGTAGAGTAGCAGAGCGGCGTGGCGCGTGTCGGTCGAGTCGGCCTGCCGGACGCTCGGGCGATAGGACCTCGTCCGCTGCAGCGAAGTCGCTTCGATTGAACTCAAGTTCTGAGCGAACGCGATTGACGGGAGGCCCTGCGGCTCCTGGGCGGCGGGCTCAACCGGAGTCAAGTCGCTCGTATTCGATAGTGACGTAACCAACGCGACGCTCGGCGGTGACGTCGCGCCGTAGTTCGCCGCCCAGACGGCGTGGTCGGCGGCGTCGACCACGCCGTTGTGGTTGCCGTCGGCGGCGAGGTTCATCTCGCTACCGAGCGAGTCGCGCCAGACGCTGTAGTCGGCCGCGTTGACGGCTCCATCGCGGTTGTAGTCCCCCTTCAGCTCGCCGCCGAAGAAGAGGGGCGGCGTCGGTGGGGCGCTCATGCCGGCGCCGAGGAAGTAGCTCGGATGCGGCGGCTGGTTGTAGTAGACGTTTTGCGATGCGACCTGCTGCCGATACTGCGAGTCGTGCATTAACGTCGGCACTTGCATCGAAGAGGGGATCGTCGTCGACCAGATCTCCAGTGCTGAGTTATCGCTGCGGCGCCAGATGACCTCTTCACGCCAATCCCCAAAGAGGTCGGCCGACAGGGCGGGGGTCGCCTTGGTTCCGTTGTTGCTCGACAGACCCGCGGTGCTGTTGATCCCTGAGTTGCTAAACGACACGAGGTTTTGTCGGCCCGGTGTCGCCCATTCGTAGCGCCACTTCGAGATTGTCGTGCCGTCGAGCAACTCGCGGAGCGGGTCGGCGTCCCACCAGACGCCAAAGTTGTACTGCATGTTGGCGGGCGTGGCGTAGATCGGCCCGGCCTGGACATTGTAAATCATCCGCTGGCCCCCGTCGGGGTCGTTCGTCGTCGCCCAGAACTCGAAGCCGGGGTAATTGGGGTCGATGTCGAACGCGACGCCGCGCCCGACGTCGTTCGTGGCGGGGATCGCCGTTAAAAGTTGGCCGTTCTGTGCGTCGCGGTAGTCGCCGCCGGCGGCGCCGTACTCGGCCGGGTTCTCGTGCGGCTCGAAAATCTCGAGCCCCGGGTTATCGGGGTCCATATCGGCGACATGCAGGGCGTCGCCGTGGCCTCGGCCGGTCGAGTAGAGCCCTGTGCCGTCTTGATCGATCACCATCGCGCCCCAGACGACTTCATCGTAGCCGTCGCCATCGACGTCGGCGACACTGATGGCCTGGTTGCCTTGGCCGACGTACGCGGGATTGACGTCTCGGCCCGTCCCTTCGGTCGCGGTGAACTTCCACTCTTCGGTGAGTTGGCCATCACGCCAGTTCCACGCGACGAGCTCGGTCTTCGAGCGTCCGATCGCGGCTTGGCCGTGGTAGATGCCGCGGCCCGTTATCAGGCTGGGATGCCGCCCATCGATATAAGCGATTGTGTACTTGTGCGTCGTCGAACGATGGCCGTAGCTGTCCCCCCAATCGGCGACATTGCCGCGGTCGGGCTCGAGCGGCGTATTGACGAGGATGCCGCCAGTCAGGCCGTCGAAGAGGGTTAGATACTCGGGACCGGTCTTGATCCATCCCTCGGCGTCGCGCCAGTCGGCGTTGGGGTCGCCAATCACCTGGCCGGTCCCCGAGACGGTCCCGTCCGACGTGTTCATCGCCACCTCGGCGCGGCCGTCGCCGTCGAAGTCGTAGACGATGAACTGTAGCGAGCTGGCGATCGTCTTGAGGTTCGGACCAACGTCGATCCGCCACAGCAGCGTGCCGTCCATGTCGTACGCATCGACGTACATGTTGGCCGACAGCTCGTAGAGATCAGCCGGGTCCGCGGCCCACTTGAGGATGACCTCGTAGTCGCCGTCGCCATCGAGGTCGCCGACGGACGCGTCGTTCGCCGAGTAGTAGTGCGTGACGCCGTCGGACGTTGTTACCGGCGCGGGGATCTGCAGCGGGATCGTCAAGTGCTGTTCGATCTCGGCGTTCGCCGGCAGGAGGTAGGTCTCGGTCACGGCTTGTTCGACGCCGTCAATCACGGGACGCACCGAGTAGAGATTCGCCACGCCGAGGTCGGCGGTCGAGTCGACAAAGTCAGTGGTTTGTGTGAGGGGTGTTGTGTTGAGTTGGACCGTCGACCCGCCACGTCCGTTGCTTCGATACACATTGAAAGCGACGTCGGCCGGATCGTCGCCGAGCAGTCGCCAGCCCAGGTAGACCTCCGAGGCCGACCGTCGCATCGCGATCAATCCGCGGTCGAGTTTCTCGACCTGTCGGGGGAAGACGACCGGGTTCTCCGGGTAGGGGTCGGGGACAGGCTCGCTCTCGAACTCGAGTACGAGTTGCGGTCGCAAGGCCGGGTCGGCGCTCTCGCGCGAACCGTAGTCCCAGCCCCGCACCGCGCCGGCGTCAACCTGTGTGACGAACGTCGCCAGCCCGTCGTCGCCCGCGCGTGATTGGAGGAACGCGACGAGGTCGCTCCCGGTCACTTCTTGCGCGCCGCCGTTGGCGTTGAGTACGGACTCGAAGACATCGGCGCCGCTCTCCTGGTCGAGGTTCCACAGCCGCGACGTGTCGAGCCCGTCGCCGCCAACGTCCGTGTACTCGGCGCCGACATTCCCCTCGGCCAGGGTGTTCTCGTTCCAGTCCTGCGGCGTGTTGCCCGCTAGGGGGAGCAACCCATACACGTCAAACCGTTCGGTAATGATCGTGTCGTTCCGTGTGCCGTCCGTCTTGTGGAGGACGAAGGCAGCGCTGGTGAGGGTGTCGAGGGATAAGCCAGCGAGGTCGAACCGGATGTACGCCGTCTGGTCGCCCGCCCCCCCGTTGTTGTCGAGCACGTCGAGCACCGTCGCCGAACCGGCGCCGACCCCGGCCCGTGTGTAGGTGTCGGCTTCGGGAAAGAGCGTGGTGGTGCTCAAGACACGACGGTCTTCGAGCGTCTCGAATCGGAGCCGGCCGTGGCGTAGGGAGAACGGACGCTTAGTCACAGAAGTCTCCCGAGGCGGTTCCAATCCGCTTGCTCGTCGAGCTGGGCAAACGCCTCGTCATTCGGACTCTCGACACGCTCGGCCTCTTCCCACGCGTCCTGGTCGTCGGCGTCTGTCAGCGGTGTTTCAGCGCGATAGAGCAGCAGCTGTTGGTCCACTGAGGAGGCGATCGGTTCGACGCCCGCGGCGTCCGACGACGCGACGTTGTCGGCAGGTTGTGCGGTCGCCAGCGCGAATGCCGGCGAAAACGCCGGTTGGACCTCTTTGGAGGCGCCAGGCGACGCCTTGGCCAACGCCACCGACGCGGTCGGAGCGAAGGTCGAAGGGGCCGTTGTGGTGGCGCCGTAGTTTGCGGCCCAGACGGCGTGGTCGGCGGCGTCGACAACGCCGTTGTGGTTGCCGTCGGCGACGAGGTTCATCTCGCTGCCGAGCGAGTCGCGCCAGACGGTGTAGTCGGCGGCGTTGACGACGCCGTCGAGGTTGTAGTCGCCTTCCAGTTCACCGCCGAAGTAGAGCGGCGGCCGCGGCGCGTCGGCCATGCCCTCGCCGATCCAGTAACTCGGGTGGGGCGGCTGGTTGTAGGCGACGTTCTCACCAGCGATCGCCGAGCGGTACTGGGTATCGTGCATCAGCGTCGGCAGCCGCGAGGTCGACCCGATCGTCGTCGTCCAAATCTCCAGCGCGGTGTTGTCGCTGCGGCGCCAGATGACCTCTTCGCGCCAGTCGCCGAACAGGTCGGCGGTCAGCGCAGGGGTGTTCTTCGAGCCGTTGTTCCCCGAGAGGCCGGCCGTGCTGTTGATGCCGCCGTTGCCAGACGACACGAGATTCGAGCGGCCCGGGTTGTTCCAGTCAGAAATCGTCGTGCCGTCGAGCAACTCGCGCGATAGATCGGCGTCCCACCAGACGGCGAAATTGTACATCATGTTGCCCGGGGTCTCGTACAACGCTTCCCCTGAGACGTTGTAGATGTACCGCGTCCCCTCGTTGGTTGTCGCCCAAAACTCGTAGCCGACGTGGTTGGGGTCGATGTCGGCGGCGACGCCGCGTCCGACGTCGTTGTTCGAAGGGATCTGGAAGAGCAACTCGCCAGTCTGCGCGTCACGCAACTCGCCGCCGGCGTCGCGGCCTCCGCTCTCGTAAGCGCCCGGCGACTCGTGGGTCATGAACACCTCCAGACCCGGGTTGGAGGGGTCGAGGTCCGAGACATGGATCGCGTCGCCGTGACCCAGGCCGGTGGAGTAGAGGCCGGTCCCGTCGTCGTCGAGCGCCGACGCGCCGTGGATGATCTCGTCGCGTCCGTCGCCGTCGACATCGGCCACCACCAACGCGTTGGAGCCCTGCGCGATGTACTCGGGATTGGCCCCGTTCGTCGCGGCCTGGAACAGCCATCGCTCGTTGAGTTGGCCATCGCTCCAATCGAGCGCCACGACCTCGTTGCGGGCGTTGAACCCGTTCTGTGGGCCGTAGTAACCCCGCGCCCAGACGATGCTGGGACGCGAGCCGTCGAGGTAGGCGACTGCCGACAGGTAGCGGTCGACACGGTTGCCGTACGAGTCGCCCCACGTCGAGGCGCTGATCCGCTCAATCGGGAACGGGATCGTTTGCAGATTGGCGCCGGTCAATCCGTCGAAGACGGTCAAGTACTCGGGGCCCGTGAGGATGTAGCCGCTGGAATTGCGGTAGTCGGCTTCCGAGTCGTCACCGGGCAAGAGGACGTCGGAGCCCTGGCCGTCCACCGTCCCCGGCGCCGTCTTCAAGACAACCTCGGAACGGCCGTCGCCGTCGAAGTCGTAGACGAGCATCTGCGTGTAGTGGGCGCCGGCGCGGATGTTCTGTCCCAAGTCGATCCGCCAGAGCAGTTCGCCCTCAAGCGTGTAGGCGTCGATGTAGACGTTGCCCGTGTAGCCCGACTGCGAGTTGTCTTTTGAGTTCGAGGGGTCCCACTTGAGGATCACCTCGTACTGGCCATCGCCGTCGAGGTCGCCGACGGTGGCGTCATTCGCGCTGTAGGTGTACGACTCGCCGGTGGGCGTCACGCCGCCCGGGGGGATCACTAGCGGGATGTCGAGGTGCTGCTGCACCGGCGTGGAGGCGTCGAGCGTGTAGGACTCGCTCGGCTCCTGCTCAACCCCGTCGACGACGGCGCGGACGTAGTAGACCGACGTGACCCCCGTCGACGCGCCCGTGTCGACGAAGTCGGTTGTCTGGGTGAGCGGCTCCGCGTTCAGTTTGATCGCTCCGCCCCGCCCGGAGCGGTAGACGTTGAACGCGACATCCGCGGGGTCGTCGCCCAGCAGACGCCAGCCGATGTAAGCGGAGTTCGATGTCGGCCGCACGGCCACCACGCCGCGGTTGAGCTTCTCGACCTGTCGCGGCAAGACGACGGGGTTCTCGGGGTAGGGGTCGACCGGGTCGACGGTGACGCCGCCGTCGATCTCGAGCACCGGCCGCAGTGCGGGATCGGCCGCCTCGCGCGACGAGTACCCCCAGCCGCGGAAGGCGCCGGCGTCGACATAGGTGACGAACGTCGCCAGCCCGCCGTCCGCTTTCCGCGCCTGCAAGAAGGCGAGCAGGTCGGGGCCGCTGACCGACTGCGGCGTGTCGTTCACATTGTTCACCGACTCGGTGACCGCAGCTCCGTCTTCGGCGTTGAGGTTGAACAGCCGCGTGACGTCGGGGCCGTCGCCCCCGGTGTTGGTGTACTCGGCGCCGAGACCCCCTTCGGCCAGGGTCGCTTCGTTCCAGTTCTGCGGCGTGTTGCCGGCCAGCGGAAGCAAGCCGTAAACATCGAACCGTTCAGTGATGATGGTGTCGTTGCGGGTCCCGCCGGTCTTGAACAGGCTGAACGACGCGGAAGTTGCGCCGGCAAGGTCGACCGTCGAAAGGTCGAAGCGGACGTACACGGCGCGGTCGCCTGGGCCGTTGACGTCGAGGGCGTCGAGAACAGGGGCGGACCCCGCGCCGACCCCGGCGAGGGTGTACGTGTCGGCCTCGGCAACCACGGCCGTGACCGCTAGCAACTGGCGAGATTCGAGCGTCTCGACCTTGAGGTGGCGCGGGCGCCCACGCCGTGATCCTGACCTGTCCATGCAGCGCCTAATTTCGTGTTCCGAAAGAGCCGGCCTCGATGGTCGAAGTGCGTCCGGCGGACACCCAAAAAACGGCGCTAGACAGCGATCCGCGAGACCATGTGGCGGCGTGATGACGAGCTCCCGAGGAGGCCGGTCCCCCCCTCCGGAGAGACGGCCCCAGCCCAGGGCACCTCCATCTTATCCGCAAGCCATAGTCCGAGGGGGCGATTGAACGCAACGGAGGCCCCAATTGCCGCAATCCGACCGCCCGAGGCGGTCACGGCTTTCCGGAATAACCGGGCGACGTGGTAGTATGAGGATTCGCGATTGTGGCCTAAACCCGCCTTCGCCTTATCCCCACGCTAATCAGCAAGCACGGCAGCGCCCCGCCAGGATCGCTTGCGTCTGTTCTTCTGCCGGAGAGTCTTCGATGGAATGCGACGAGGTTCGCCGTAACGTGCCGATTGCTGTTCAATCGCCGCGAAGTCGCCCCGCGTTTACGTTGGTCGAATTGCTCGTGGTGATCGCCATCATCGGCATCCTGGTGGCCCTGCTGCTGCCTGCCGTGCAGGCGGCCCGCGAAGCGGCCCGCAGGACCCAGTGCAATAACCAACTCAGGCAACTGGTGTTGGCAGCCCACAACTATTTGAGCGCTCAAGGAACCTTGCCCTCCCACGGCGATGTTCCCAGTCACTTGAGCAGTCACGCCAAACTTCTTCCCTACATGGAAGAACAAAACCTCATCGACTTGGTTGATCAAGACAAGCACTGGCGTGAGCAAACCGCGCTTCTCGAACTTCCTCTCCCATTCTTACGATGCCCAAGTGGTGTTCCTCAACTGACCGCGATCAACGGCCGCGACTTTGGCCTGTCAGGTGGGTCCCGCGGAGATATTCGAGTCGCCGAGCTGACGCCACACTACGTTGGCAACATGGGCGCTAGGCCGGCGAAATGCACGCAAGGCGGTGGAGGGCGAGGCGGCGGCGGGGCGTGGACAACAGACCCCTACGCGACCTACATGGCAAAAGACATTGGCTGCATCGACTCGGCGCCAAGTTCCTCGCATGGTGACGGGCAATCAGGTGGAACGGCTCGCAATGGTGCCATCTACCCACGCAGCAAGATTGATTTCGGCGACATCACCGACGGGTCGAGTAAGACCATTATGTACGGCGAATTGTCTTGGGCGAATGTCGATGTTCGCCAATCGCCCGATGAGAACCTGACGCCGCCGCCCTTCGAGAGTTGGATGGTAGGGAGCACGACTTTGGGGGGTCTCTCCGATCCTAATTCTGCTTACGGGTACATCGAGAACGCCAAAAACGTTCGCTACGGGATTGAGGAGAGAGCACTCGTCGATCCCGTCGACAAGCGTCCCCTCACTCCCGGCACCGACGCCAGCCTCGGCAGCAACCATCCCGGCGGGACGCACCTCGGCATGTGCGATGGTTCGGCGCAGTTTGTTCAAAAGGATGTCGAGTCGGACTTGCTTCGCGCGATGGCTAGCCGTGCGGCCGGTGAAACGAACAGTCCGGCGTTCTGATACGCGGCGACTCTGAGACTAGACTAACCCCGCGGCGTCCCTCGCGACGCCGCGGGGTTTGTTGTTTCATTCGATCATGAGGGCCCTCCATGTTCCGCGTCGTGATGACGCTGCTTGCCTTCCTCCTCACCATGACGTCGAATGGAGCCGACGCCGCGCCGCGCAAGCTTGTCCTTATCGGCGACTCAACGGTGAAGAGCGGCCAGGGGCGTGGTGACGGCGGCCAGATGTTCGCGGGCGACCGCCCCGGGTCGTGCTAAACACGTTCCGTGGCGAGAAGAAGATCGAGGGAGAGGGCTCAACCCTCGGCGGCTTCGTCGTCGGTCGCCGGCTTGGTGGGCGGGGTCGCCGCTTTCCGCTCGTTGCCGGTGCCGGGGACGATCTTCGGGCCGGGGCTCGCCTGTTCTATGATCGCCCCGAGTTTCTCGGCGTCGATCACTTCTTTCTCGAGCAGCTCGGCGGTGATCGCTTCGAGCGCAGGCCGCCGCGTGGCGAGGATGCGTCGCGTCTGCTCCAGCCCCTCGTCGATAATCCGCTTCACTTCCTGGTCGATCTCTCGCGCGGTCTGCTCGCTGTGGTGCTTCGAGTAGCCGGCGTCGTGGCCGAGGAAGCCGGTCGTCCGTTCGCGGTACGTGACGCGTCCCAAGCGGCTCATGCCGTAGTCCATCACCATGCTGCGGGCGACTTCGGTGGCGCGGTCGAGGTCGTTGCTGGCGCCGGTGCCGACGTCGTCGAAGATCAACTCCTCGGCGAGCGTGCCGGCGAGCATCACCTGCAGTTGGCTTTCGAGTTGGGTCTTGGTGACCATGTAGCGGTCCGCCTCGGGGCGCTGCTGCATGTAGCCGAGGGCCGAGAGCCCGCGGGGGATGATCGAGACCTTGTGGACGGGGTCGGTGTTCGGCAGCGAGTAGGCGACCAGGGCGTGGCCCCCTTCGTGGACGGCGAGGCGGTGCTTCTCCTCGTCGAGCATGATGCGGCTCTTCTTCTCGAGGCCGATCGAGGCGCGCTCGACCGCTTCGTAGAACTCTTCTTTGCCGACCATTTCCTTGCCGTTGCGGGCGGCGAGCAGGGCGGCTTCGTTGACGGTGTTCGCAAGGTCGGCGCCGACAAACCCACTGGTGATCGCGGCGATCGCGTCGACATCGACCTCGTCCGAGACTTTGACGTTCGCCAAGTGGACCTCAAGGATCTGCTTGCGACCGGCGACGTCGGGGCGATCGACCAGCACATTGCGGTCGAAGCGGCCGGGGCGGAGCAGGGCGGGGTCGAGCGTCTCGGGGCGGTTGGTGGCGCCCATGATGATGATGCCGCTGTTGGAGCCGAAGCCGTCCATCTCCACCAGCAGGGCGTTGAGCGTCTGCTCGCGTTCGTCGTGGCTCCCCATCTGGCCGTTGCCGCGGGTCTTGCCGAGCGCGTCGAGCTCGTCGATGAAGACGATACACGGGGCGCGCTGCTCCGCTTGTTGGAACATGTCGCGGACGCGCGCGGCGCCGACGCCGACAAACATTTCGACGAAGTCCGAGCCGCTCAGCGAGAAGAACGGCACGCCCGCCTCGCCGGCCACGGCCTTGGAGAGCAGCGTCTTGCCCGTTCCCGGGGGGCCGACCAGCAGGACGCCCTTCGGGATGCGGCCGCCGAGGCGCTGGTAGCGCTCGGGGTTCTTGAGGAAGTCGACCACCTCGCGGAGCTCTTCGACCGCTTCGTCGATGCCGGCGACGTCGTCGAAGGTGACCTCCAGGTCTTCTTGGGCGTAGAGCTTGCCGCGGCTGCGGCCGAAGGCCATCGGCGAGCCGGCGCCGCCGAGCCGGCGGAGCATGTAAACCATCAGCCCGACCAAGAGGGCCATCATCAGCAGCGTCGGCAGCCACGCGAGCAGCGGGCTGTCGGGCTGCGCAGCGGTGTAAGTGAGGCCGTTCGATTCGAGCAGTTCGCCGACGCGGGGAAGGTTCGGGTTCCAATTCACCCGGAACCGCACGTCGTTCTCAGCCGTCTCGGCGGGAGCGTCGCCGGTGGCGTCGTCGCCCGTGGTCGTGGTGGCCGGAACGGTCGCGCCGGCGGGGAAGACCTGCCGCGTGACCCGGCCGCTGACGCCGTCGTAGCCGACGACCAACTTGCCGAGGTTGGAGAGCCGGACCATCCGCTCGGGGTCGAGGGTGCGATCGACATAGACGATCGAGCCGGGGCCCGCCGGCTTGGCGGGGGTCGCGTCGTCGGCCGTTGCGTCGCCCGCTGCGGGGGGGCGGTAGGAGGCTTCGGCGAGGCGGACAAACTCGCTCCACGGGAGCGTGACGGTCGTCGAGCTGCCAAACAGCGTGACGCCGAGCATCAGCAGCACAAAGACCGCCAGCAGGTACCAGACGAAGCTGACCGGTTGCGAACCCGGTTTCTTCCCGTCGCCGCCCCGTTTGTCGCTATTGGAGGGGTTGGGCTGTTTTTCCATAACGGCTGCAACGGGTGCGGGGTTGGGGGGCTCGGGCGCTCTATTGAGCAAACGTAACGGAGCGAAAGAAAGTTCGGCCCGGCGGCTCGCCTTGTCGCATGATAGCGGTCGCCGATAGAATCGCCGGACTCGCTGCAAAGGCAAGCCTACCAACATATTAGCGAAGCGCGGGGCGCCCGGGCGCAAGCAAACGGCCTCTCCTCGCCTCGAACCAGTAGGGAGAGCGCCTGCGTAACCCAGACTTTCGGGGCTGGCCCCCACAATCGGAACCCCTGCCAGGCGCCAAGCCCGGCGCCAGGCCGGATCGTTCCGGCCGAAAAAACGCGTCGCGAGCCCCCGCCCCCTCCTGTTCCCACCCCTCCGGCGCCCGTCATGGCTAAACGCGTGAAACCCGCCCCGGCCGTAGCCGACACGTCGCGAAGGATCGCGGTGCTCGGGTCCACCGGCAGCATCGGGCGCAACACCATCGAGGTGATCCGCGCGAGCAAGGGCCGGTTGCGGGCGACCGTTCTGTCGGCCCACTCGCGGCTCGATCTGCTCATCGAGCAGGCCCGGGAGTTGAAGCCCCGCTACCTGGTCGCCTCTGACGAGCAGACCGCCGCCGAGCAATCGTGGAAGGGGCTGCCGAAGGAGACCGAGTTGCTAGTCGGCCGCAAAGCGCTGGAGCAAGCCGCCGGCTGCGACGACGTGGACGTGGTGCTAGCAGCGATCGTCGGCTCCGCCGGCGTCCGCAGCACGCTCGCCGCCCTCAAGACGGGCAAGACGGTCGCCTTGGCCAACAAAGAGACGCTCGTCACGGCCGGTCCGATTGTCCGCAAGCTGCTCGACGACCAGCGGAAGAAGAACCCCGCCGCCCCCGAGCGCCTGCTGCCGGTCGATAGCGAGCACAGCGCCGTGTTCCAGTCGCTCGCCTGCGGGCGCCGCGACGAGGTCGAGCGGATCGTCCTCACGGCCAGCGGCGGGCCTTTCCGCACCTGGGCGCGCGAGCAGCTGGCCCAGGTCACCGTCGACGAGGCGCTGGCCCACCCCACCTGGGAGATGGGCCCGAAGATCACGATCGACTCCGCGACGATGATGAATAAGGCGCTGGAGGTGATCGAAGCCCGCTGGCTGTTCGACATCCCGCCCGACCGGATCAAGGTGATGATCCACCCCCAATCGGTGATCCACTCGATGGTCGAGTTCGTCGACGGGTCGGTGGTCGCCCAACTGGGACCGCCCGACATGAAACTGCCGATCCAGCACGCGCTGGAGTATCCTCGGCGGTTGCCCGGCCCCGCCGAACGCCTCGACTGGACGCGGAACCACGAGCTGCGGTTCGAGCCGGCCGACTTCGACCGCTTCCCAGCGCTTTCGCTCGGCTTCGAGTGCGCCGAGCAGGGGGGCACCAGCGGCGCGGTGCTCAACGCGGCCAACGAGGCGGCGGTCCAGTCGTTCCTCGAAGGCGACCTCCACTTCACCGAGATCGTCCCCGCCTGCCGCAGCATTCTTGAAGCCCACGACTTTGACGCCAACCCAACGCTCGAGCGGCTCGAAGAACTCGACCTCTGGGCGCGAGAAGAAATCCACAGCTGGGTGTGTGCTTAAGAAGGGACGGGGGATTAGGGACGGGGGACGAGGGAATCGTCGCCGTCGCTTGCAACGTATCCCCTCGTCCCCCATCCCCCGTCCCTAATCCCTACCTATGCAAACCCTCGTCGCTATTCTTCAAGTCGCCGCCGGGCTCGGCTTCGTGATCTTTGTTCACGAGCTGGGGCACTTCCTCGTCGCCAAGGCGTGCGGCGTGCGGTGCGACAAGTTCATGATCGGCTTCGACATCGGCGGCCTCAAGATCGGTCGGCAGTGGGGCGAGACGTACTACGGCGTTGGCGTCCTGCCGCTGGGGGGCTACGTGAAGATGTTTGGCCAAGAGGACAACGCGGGCGCGATCGCCGAAGAGATCGAGGCCTCCAAGGCCCTCGAAGGGTCGCCCGACGCTAAGCCGATCACCGCGCCCGACGGCAGCACCGTTTGGATCCACAAGCGGAGCTACCTCGCCAAGAGCGTGCCGCAGCGCATGGCGATCATCTCCGCCGGCGTCATCATGAACGTCATCTTCGCGTTCATCATGGCGTGGTTTGCGTATGGCTTTGGGGTTCCCGAGCAGCCGGCGACGGTTGGCGCCACCATCGCCGGCAGCCCCGCCTGGAAGGCCGGCCTGAAGACGGGCGACCGCCTCGTGCGGATTAATGACATCAAGGACCCGACCTACAAGCAGCTGCGCGAGTCAGTGATTCTCGGCGACCTCCAGAAGGGCCTCGATTGCGACGTCTTACGGGCCGACGGGACGACCGAAACGATCACGCTCCGCCCCGAGGTGTCGGGGCCGGCGCCGCAGGTCGGCGTGCTGATGATGAACCGCCTGCGACTTTCGCTCAAAGAGGCCGTGGCGCCGAACTCGCCGGCCGCGTCGCTAGGCGACAAAGGTTTTCAGACCGGTGACCAGATTGTCGCCATCGACGGTCAGGCGGTGGAGTCGTACGACGGACTCGCCGCGGCGCTGGTGACCAAACGTGACGAGCCGCTCCAGCTCACCGTCCTGCGCGGCGGCGAGGCGCCAGCGACCGACCCCTTCGGCCCGCTGGAAGGGGGCGAGCGCGTCGAGGTGACGCTGCCGGCCGACCCGATGGAACGGCTCGGGATTGTCCCCACGCTCGGACCCATCGTAGGGATCGAAACCGGTTCGCCCGCCGAGGCGGCCGGCCTCAAGGTCGGCGATCGACTCATTGCGATCGACGGCGCAGCGATTGGCGCCGCCCCCGAGGGGGAGCCCGCCCTCGACCCCGTGACGCTCGACGAACGCCTTGAATCGAACGCTACGGGCGGCGAGGACGTGACGCTCACCGTCGAGCGGGGCGATGAAACGCTCGAAATCGACGTCGCGCCGCGCGTCGTGACTTGGCAGTCGCTCGCCGTGACGGAGAACGCTCCGCTGACGATTGACTCGCTCGGCGTGGCCTGCGAACTGCAGAGTGATATCGCTGCGATCGTCGGCGGCAGCCCGGCGGCGGCGGTCGATCTCCGGCCGGGTGATCGCCTCGTCGAGGCGAGAATGAGCTGGACCGACTCGAAGGGTAAGCCGGGCGACAACACCATCCCCCTGGGCGAGTCGCAAGACAACTGGCCCGCGTTGCTGCTCGGCTTGCAGAACCCGCCGCCTTCGCTGGAGGTCGAGTTGACCGTCGAGCGCCCGCAGCCTGGCGCCTCGACCCCGGACGGCAAGACGCCGACCCACACCGTGAAGCTCAAGCCGGTGAGCGTCAGCGACGCCTACTCCGACGGCGACCGCGGCCTCGTCCTGTCGCCGTTGAAGCGGCTGCACGTCGCCAAGTCGCTCGGCGAGCGCACGCAGCTCGCCTTCCAAGAGACCGGCAACGCTCTGACGAGTGTGGTGCGGTTCTTGCAGAAGATCGGCGGGCAGGTTTCGGTGACGGCCCTCGGCGGTCCGATCACGATCGCCCAGGTCGCCGGCGAGGCCGCCTTCGAGGGGATCGGCGCCCTCCTGATGTCGCTGGTGATGCTCAGCGCAAACCTAGCGGTGCTCAACTTCCTGCCGATCCCGGTGCTCGACGGCGGGCACATGGTCTTCCTCCTCTACGAGGGGATCACCGGCCGGCCGCCGAAAGAGAACGTCATGATCGCCCTGCAGTCGGTCGGATTGATCCTGCTCTTGGGCCTGATGCTGTTCGTCTTCACGCTCGATATCTCGCGATTGCTGGGCATCCAGCTCTAGCTAGCGGCGGCGATCCGCCTTGCCACGCTCCCAGGCGACCCGCTAAACGTCGCCTCGGACACCGGCTACCGGTCCGCCCGCTACTAGGCTCGCAATGCATCAGGTTGTTCAAAACTTAGTCCGCGTCGTCCTGCTGGCGCTGCTTGCGTCGGTGACCGCGTCGATGGCTGCGGCCCCGTCGTCCGCCCAGTCGTCCGCGCCACAGCTGATCACCCCGGTCCCCACACGCGCGCCGATTCCGACAAGCTACGGCGAGCTCTTGCCGCCGAATCCGAAGCCGGCCGCCGAGACGCCGGAGGCCAGTAGCCCTCCCGAAGAGGTGACGCCGGAATCCGCCACCGACACTACGGTGACCGCAGGGACGGTCGCCGAAGGCCCGGTGTCGGACGACACGGCCGAGGAACTGGCGGCCCCGCTCCCAGAGATCGGCGCCGCGCTCGGCCCGCCGATCGAGCCGACCTACGCCTGGTACCAACCGGCCTACTGGCTCGGCCCCGCGCCGTGGGACTCGGGCATCGAGTTCGGCCTCAACGGCGCCAGTGGAACGAGCGAATCGCTCAGCTTCCGCGCCGGCGGCTTCATGAAACGCAAGGCGGACGATTACAAGCTCAGCAGCTCGCTCTACTACAACAAGAACCAGTCCAACGGGATCGAGGTGCAGAGCAACGCTTTGCTCGACGTCCGTTACGACTGGCTGTTTGGCGACTCGCCCTGGACCATCTTCGTGATGAACCAGACCTTCTACGACGAGTTCCAGGCGTTCGACGTCAACGTGAACGCCAACGCCGGTTTCGGCTACGAGTGGATCGACGAAGAATGGACCAAGCTCACGACCAGCATCGGTACGGGTGGCTCGCGCGAATTCGGCGGCCCCGACAGTGAGTGGGTCCCCGAGGCGCAGTTCGGCTTCAACTACGAGCTCCAAATCGGCGGCAACCAGAAGTTCTACGCCAAGGCGGACTGGTTCCCCGAGTGGGAGAACTTCAATCAGTACCGTGTGCTGGCGGATGTCGGCATGGAGTTCGAGCTCAATCAGCCCTCGAACATGAGCCTCAAAATTTCGGCGACCGACCGCTACGACGCCGACCCCCAGGGCGTGTCACCGCACAACCTGAACTACTCGGCGCTGCTAATCTGGAAGCTGTAGGGCCCGCTGTGCGGACCGTTCTCGGACGGCTTGCGTCTTTCGTGGCGCCGCCCGAGGCTAGCGCCGACGGCTCAATGGTCGCGAACGATCACCAACTTGAGCCGTTGGCGCTAGCCTCGGGCAGCGCTACGGGAATACCAACGACACCCAACGCGCCCCCGTCGTCAGAGGGGCCCAAACCGACAGTTCGTGGGTTATACTGCCGCCCGGCTTGCTTGGTCCCGAAGTCTTTTCCCGCGCCTACACCATGACCCCGATCCGTCTCGTTCTCTCGCTATTGTTCTGCGCCGCCGCCGCCGTTTCGGTCGCCGATGACGACTTCACGCCGCTATTCAACGGCAAGAATCTCGACGGTTGGGTCCAGCGGGGCGGCGAGGCGACTTACGAGGTCGACGCCGACGCCGACGGCGGCGCGCAGATCATCGGCACGAGCGTCGCGAAGACGCCCAACTCGTTCCTTTGCACCGACCGCGACTACGACGACTTCGTGCTCGAGTTCGACGTCAAGGTCGACCCGTCGCTCAACTCGGGCGTGCAGTTCCGCAGCCAGTGCTTCGACGAAGCGAAGTCGGTCACCCTCAACTGGAACGGTAAAGAGCAGACCTACAAAATCCCCGCCGGACGCGTCCACGGCTACCAGGTCGAGATCGACCCCTCGGACCGCGCCTGGTCGGGCGGTGTCTATGACGAAGCGCGGCGCGGCTGGCTCTACAACCTCGAGGGCGACGCCCGCGCCAAGGCGCGCGGGGCGTTCAAGGTCGACGATTGGAACCATTACCGCGTCGAGGCGCATGGCGACCACATCAGCACCAGCATCAATGGCGTTCCGGTCGCCCACTTCCACGACAGCGTGACGCCGAGCGGTTTTATTGCTCTGCAGGTGCACGCCATCCCCGACGCGGGCAACGCCGGCAAGCAGATCCGCTGGCGGAATATCCAGATCCGTGAGATTGCCGAATGACCCCGCACCGAACCATCGTAATCGCGACGCCGCTCGGCCCGATGACGGCCGTCGCGGATGAGTCGGCGCTGAAGTCGTTGCAGTTCGGCGCCACGCCCGAAGCGACCGCGGCGTGCGCGGGCAAAGTCCTCTCCCAGATCGAGGCGGAACTAGCGGCCTACTTCGCCGGCGAGCTAACCGATTTCGAAACGCCGGTCGCCCCCGAGGGGACGCCGTTCCAGCTGCGAGTCTGGCGAGAGTTGCAGCAAATCCCCTGCGGCGAGACCCGATCCTACGCCGCCATTGCGAACGCCCTGGGCGATCCCAAAGCGACCCGCGCCGTCGGGACCGCCAACGGCGCCAACCCGATCGCGATCATCGTGCCGTGCCATCGCGTCATCCGCACCGGCGGCGCGCTAGGCGGCTACGCCGGCGGGCTCGACGCGAAGCGCTGGCTGCTCGACCACGAACGCCAACACGTGGGTCAGCTGCTGTTCATCTAACAACGCTCAGCCGAATGCACCCGGCACAGCATTTCTTTTGGCAGGTTAGGGGTCTCGCGTCTCTTCGCCTGATCAGGTCGAAACGGCATACGCCGCCGCGGCCGCAATGGCGGCGGTTTCGATCCGCAGAATACTTTTCCCCAAGCGGAGCGTCCCCCAGCCGGCGGCCGTCGCGGCCGCGACTTCTTCGTCGCTAAAACCCCCTTCGGGGCCGATGGCGATGGCGACCGAACCGGACGCCGGCGCCCGCGATGGCTCTTCGTCGCCCGGGTGAGCGATCACCTTGCAGTCGGCCTGGACGGCGCCGAAGAACTTCGCCAGCGGCGCCGGCTCGTCGATCGTCATCAAGCGGTTGCGGCCGCACTGCTTGGACGCCTCGATGACGGCGCGCCGCAGCTTGTCGATGCCCGACGCTTTTGGCGCCGCGACGCTGTGCTCGGTCACGAGCGGGACGAGCTTCGCCACGCCGATCTGTGTGAGCATATCGACAAGCACCTTCTGGCGGTCCCCCTTCGGCAATGCGACGCCCAGCGTTAGCGTGACCGGCGGTTCGCGGCTGACCTCATCTCGGGTGCGGACAAGCAGACGCGCCGGTCCGCGGCGTTGGATCTCGAGGACCTCGGCGTCGAACTCGGCGCCCGAACCGTCGAACAGCGTCAGCCGGTCGCCCGCACCTACCCGCATGACGGTCGAGAGGTGGTGCGACTCGGGGCCCTCAAGAGACACGACGCACGGCGATTCGGCCGTGAATTCGATCGGGTGGGGGCAGAAGTACCGGCGTGACATGGCGGTGAGATGAAGGGCTGCAAGCGGCGCCAGCATCCGCTCACCCGGGGACGGGCTAAGGCGGGCGGCGGGTCTCGCCGATTATGACAGTGAGGCGGCGCCGACGCACCGCCCGTCGTCGTCCGTCGCCCCCTCCAAGCGTATGTACCTTCAGCACTGGGGCCTCGACCGGTCGCCCTTCGCCACGATCGCGTTCGGTCATGGGGCGAGCGCCGACGGCCGCGAGCCGTACCCGACGCGTCCGCTCGCCGAGGCGACCGCTCGGGCCGACTACCTCGTCAGCCAGCAGCGCCGCGTCGGCGTGCTGGTGGGGGGCCGGGGTTGGGGTAAGACGACGGCCCTGGCGGCGATTGTCGCCGAGCAGCGGCGGGCCGCGGTTCAGACCGTCCTGCTCGACGCCGTGGGCCTCACGGCCCGCGAGCTGTTGTTCCGCGTTGCGGAGGGGCTCGACGCCTCGCCCGACTCGGCCGACTGCCAGATGCGGCTGTGGCGCCGGGTCGAGGACGCCCTGGCCGAGAACCGCTGGCAGGGGCTCGCGACGCTGCTAGCGGTCGACGACGCCGAAGAGCTCGGGCCCGACTCGCAGCAGCAGCTGGTGCGGCTCGCGCGGCTCGAAGCCGACCCCGCCGCCAGATGGACGATTCTGCTAGCGACCGGCGCCGAGTCGCTCGAGCGGCTCAACCCGTCGCTGCTCCACCTGATCGACCTGCGGATCGATCTACCGCGCTGGTCAGCGAACGACACCGTGGGGTACGTGCAGACGGCCCTGGTGGACGCCGGCCGCTACGAGCCGATCTTCACCGAGCGGGCGCTCGAGCAGTTGCACGAGCTAACGCGTGGCGTGCCGCGGCACGTCGCGCGGCTGGCCGACTTCGCCCTCTTGGCGGGGGCCGGCGCGCAAGCGACTCGGATCGACGCCGCGACGGTCGAGCAGGCCTTCGCCGAGACGAAGTGGGCGCCGCCGTCAGGCATGAGCCTGGCGAGCTGAGGCGCGCTGCCGGCTACCGACTTCGACTCCGCGGGCGTCAACACCGCCTTGAATCGAGTCGCGTGTTCGTGAGCGAATCCGCGCCGATTGTGGAAAGGCGCGTCGTCGATTGCTGGGCGGTGGACCCAATAAAAAAAGCGGCCCGGCTTGGAGGAGCCGGACCGCTTGGGGGTGACGCTGCGCTGAGCGGCAAATCTTACAACCGACCGGTGACAAAGTTACCAAGCAGGACGTAGGCGGCGAGCGAGACGAAGGCGACGACGATGGGCAGTTGGATCATGGGACCTTCCTTGGCGGTGCGAGGGTTTGTGGCTGGTTGGTAAGGGGTTCCAAGCAACGGCAGGATCCTTAACCTGCCGACCGATTGCGAGCAACCTTTCCATTCCGCCACCCCGATGCCCTCCTGGTGAGGCGCGACGCCGACAGAGCTTGACGTCGGGGCGGTTCTGTCTTTGAGAGAGTGCAACCACCGTGCCAATGCGGAGGTGTAGCCGAGCCTAATTGTGCGAACGTCGCCGGACGGCGATGGTTGGGCGAGTGGCTCGCGGCTTTGCGCGAACCCGTGACGCTCCGACGCGGGTCGGCCGCTTTTCGCGGGGAAGGGCGGCTTACGATAGAGTCCATGAAAAACGCCGCCTTACTTCTGTGCTTTTCCTTGGTTTCCCTTCAGCCGCGCGAACTGTCGGCCGAGGCGCCGCTCCGCGACGTCACCTTCGCGACCGTCGACTCACACGACCTGAAGCTCAACCTGTTTCTTCCCGACTCGGTCGAGCCTCCGCCACTGGTGGTCTTCGTCCACGGCGGGAGCTGGCAGGTCGGAAGCTACAAGAACTGCGCGGTGAAGTGGCTCGTCGATGAGGGCTTCGCTGTGGCGAGCATCGGCTACCGGCTGTCGGACATCGCGACGTTCCCCGCTCAGGTCCACGACTGCAAGGCGGCGGTTCGGTGGCTGCGGGCGCACGCCGACGACTACGGGTACGACGCCACCCGGATCGGCGCCGTCGGTTCATCGGCGGGCGGTTATCTGGTGCTGATGATGGGGGTCACCTCGAACAACGCCGATTACGAGGGCGAGGTCGGCGACTGTCCGAAGGAGAGCTCGGCCGTCCAAGCGGTCGTCGACTACTTCGGCGCGTCCGACTTCCTGCAGCGATCCGAAAACCAACCTGGCAAGACCGACCACCCGAAGGGCTCGGTGCGGCTGATGCTCGGCGCCGCGGTGAAGGAGAACCCCGAGCTCGCCCGCCGCGCGAGCCCCGCCTTCCATATCACCGGCGAAGCCCCGCCCCTGCTGATGCTGCACGGCGAGGACGACCGAACCGTCCTGCTCGACCAATCGCAGCGGATGCTCGCGGCGTACCACGACGCGGGCCGCGACGCTGAGTTGGTGGTCCTCCCCGGCGCCGGTCACGGCGGCGACGCGTTCTACACGCCGGAGCGGAAGGAGCTGGTTGCGGAATTCTTGACGAGGCATCTACGGTAAGTTTTATCACGACGGCCTTTGGGACAAACGGTTGTCGCTATACTCGGCGGATGGCCCCTCTCGCTCGGCTACGCCGATTCCGCATCACCTTGTTGAGCTTGTTGCTTATCACGACGTGTGTCGCGATGGGTTTCGGCCTCTGGGATACGCACCGGCGTGCCGAGAGATTCCGACGTGAGATGAGCCAAGCGCACCTTGAGAACCGTCGTCTACGCGACGAAGCGGGCGAGTTCACCGTGACCGACTCGGCCCGCTTGTATGCCGACCAAGTCCGCCCGGACGTAACGTCCGCGATGCAAAACCGCTACTGGGCGTGGCGGGTGTGGGTCCCTGAGGGGTCCGCCTACTTGCTGAACTTTGCCGACGGCGTCATCCCCGCCCGGGGCAAGGGGCTGCCGACACCGATCTTCAGTGAGAAAATCGAGCCCGGCGACAGCCGAATCCAGCTGATCTACCAGTACGATACGGCGAGGGACGATTCGGGCCGTTGGGGGGTGACGGTCGTTGTGGAAGACTGGCAGGCTTCGTCAACTCGCCACGCCGAGTGCAGCCATTTTTTTGGGTCGGACCCTTGGCCGTCGTTGTTTCAAGAGCGGAACCTCTCGAATCGCTGGCCATTAGAACTGCCTGACGAAGGGGTCAGCAGGGGACGCCATACCGTGGACAGCGATCACTCTCTACCCGCCGGCGAGCGCGTTGTCTTGCAGCGTTGGCGCGTCGCGTCGGTCCCGCCAAACCCGACGGGGAAAGCGTACGATCGCTATGTCGACATCCCGAACTTCGATCCCAATGCGGCCGCGCCGGGATTCGTGATCTGGCTCGAACCGACAAAGTAGCCGGCCACATCACCATCGGCTTGCCGCCACGTCACCGTCGGCTTGCCGGTGACGCTGAGCTTAGCCCTCCGGGTCGTCCAACAGCGATTGCAGGCGCTCGCCAAGCGGGTGCTCGAATCGCCCGGGCCAGGTCGCGTCGATGAGTCCAACCTCAATCATGTCGAGCAAGTGAACTTGGTCCTTGCGCCGATACGATGTGAGCTTCATCCGCACGAGCGGCTCGAGGCCGACGACTCGGAAATCGCCCGTCGCGTCGTGTTCGTCAACGCGGGGTGACGGGGCGACGCTGTCCGCTTTCACGGGCTCGCCCGCGAAGACGACATGGACGGCGTCGCGAGCCTTGGCGTCGGGGCCGTCGAGGAACATGTCGATGCTTTTGACGTGCCGATAGACGAACCCCGCAGCGCCGAGCGCCGCCTTGGCGGCGTCGAGGTCCTCACGCCGCAAGAGGATATCGACGTCCTGCGTATTCCGGACCGCCGCCTCATCGACGCGCGAAACCCATGCCGCGACCGCGTTGCCGCCGGCGACGGCGTAGGGGACCCCCGCCGCTTCGAGGGCGGCGACGGCCCGCTTGAGCCGGTCCCGGACTTTTTCCACGGCGCGGACCATCCGTTCGAGGGAAATGGGTTCGAGCATCGCCTCTCCGTTACGGCAGCGGGTCAATTGCATCGAGCGACTCGGCGTGACGCGCCCGGTCCCAGTTCGCGCGAAGCTCGTCCCGGTGTAATTCGACCCATTCAACAATGAGGTCTAACGCACGGTTCGGTAAGCCTCCTCGGAGTAACGCGGAGGTTTCGATTTCGATCACCGCCTCATTGCCTGAATAGGTCGCGTGAAAGTGCGGTGGCGCGTGGTCGTTGTAGTACATCTTCACGGCGATGCCGTAGAAGCGGCTAATGACAGGCATCGGCGTTTTTCGAAGCGGTGTCGGCGAATGCTTCTTGCATCGACTTGCCGGTGACTTCCATATAGAGCGCGTCGGGGCAGAGGTCGATCGTGTCGTCCCAACGGAGCTCGCCGTCTTCACCAATCTTAACTTCGGCGAATCGTGACGGGTCCGCCATCGGAGCGAAGACCCCTTTCCCGACGAGCCGGTGAAGATCGACTTCGCCAACAACACCATCCGCAAAACGCAGCCCGAGCCGAGTCCCGCCGACGGGCTTTACCTCAACAATGCGGGCCATGCGGGTTTCCTGGGGTGTGATCTTCGGGCAGCCAGGCGACGGCGCGACGCCTGGGAGTCAAGTCGCTGCGGCCGTCTCCGGCTGTTTTCCACTATACTCCGCCTCGGCCTCTTTGAGACACGCCTTGATCTGGCGGACCGCTTGGCGGAGGCGTTCCTCGTTCTCGACGAGGCTCATCCGTAGGTAGCCTTCGCCGGCCGGGCCGAAGCCGCTGCCGGGGCTCACCGCGACGTTCCCCTTGTCCAAGAGCAGCATGGCGAAGTCCATCGTGCTCATCCGGCTCCGCCACGGCTCGGGGATCGGCTGCCAGACGAACATGCCCGCTTTGGGCCGCGCGTCGGCCCAGCCGAGCCGCACGAGGCCGTCACACAGCGCGTCGCGCCGGCCTTGGTAGATGAGCGACTGCTTCTCGACCGCCGCCTGCGTGTCGCGGAGCGCGACGATCGCGGCGATCTGGATCGCCTGGAACATGCCGTAGTCGTAGTAGCCCTTGATGGTCGCCAGGGCGTTGATCATCTCGCGGTTGCCGGCGCAGAAC
This sequence comes from Botrimarina colliarenosi, assembly GCF_007859955.1. Classification (GTDB taxonomy): domain Bacteria; phylum Planctomycetota; class Planctomycetia; order Pirellulales; family Lacipirellulaceae; genus Botrimarina; species Botrimarina colliarenosi. The sequence continues at coordinate 1,853,497 of NZ_SJPR01000001.1, read as the reverse complement.
CCAACCCGCCAGCCCGCCATGTTGTAGCCCTTCGACATGGTGGTGAACTCGACCCCCACGTCGATGGCGCCGGGCGACGCCAGGAAGCTCGGCGGCTTGTAGCCGTCGTAGGCGACATCCGCGTAGGCGAAGTCGCTGATCACCATCAGGTTGTATTTCTTGGCGAGCTTCACCACCTCGTCGAAGAACGGCTGCTCAACCGTCACGCTCGACGGGTTGTGCGGGTAGCAGAGCAGCAACAGCTTGGGCCGCGGGTAGAGCGTCTCGCAGGTGTGGGCGATCGCGGCGAGGAACTTGTCGGAGTCGGTCACCGGCAGCTGGATCACGTTGCCGCTGGCGAGGGCCACCGCGTACACGTGCACCGGGAAGTAGGGCGTTGGCACGAGGGCCGTGTCGCCGGGGCCCATCATGGCCAGGCACATGTGGCTAAAGCCCTCTTTGGACCCCAAGCAGGTGATCACCTCGTCATCGGGGTCGAGCCGGACGCCGAACCGCTTGAAGTACTTGCTGGCGACCTCGCGGCGCAGGTTGGCGATGCCGATGTTCTTGCTGTAGCGGTGGTTACGCTCGTCGCGGGCGGCCTCGACCAGCTTCTCGATCACTTCCTTCTCAGGCGGGTCGCTCGGGTTGCCCATCCCGAGCTCGATCACGTCGTCGCCGCCGACGCGCTTGTCGTAGATCATCTTGTTGATGCGGCCGAACAGGTACGGCGGCAGCCGGGTCACCCGGTCGGCGACACGGATCTCGAACGGCGGGTTGTTGGTATCGTCGCTGGGCATCGCGGAGCGGCGGGCGAGGGGGAGAAAAAAGGGAGCTTCCCGAAAGGGAGTCGGGCCGGCCCGGGGCGGTTCGCGCGGCGGGCGGCTTCCCAGAATATACTCGGTCGGGCGGCCGGGGCTGAGCCCAGCCGGCGGCGAGCCTGGCCGAAGGCCAAAAACCCTTGGGAGCCCGTCTTGTTCCTCCCCTACGCGACCGACGCCCCCGTCTACCACTGGCCCGTGGCGACGGTCGGCCTGATCGTTGTCAACACGCTGGCGCTGGTCGGCGTGGGGAGTGGCGTCCTGCCGATGGACCCCCTGACCGGCTCCCCCTGGGTCCTGCAGTACGGCCAGGGCCTGCACCCCGAGGAGTGGATCCTCTCGCCGTTCCTCCACGCCGGCTTCGGGCACCTGCTGGGGAACATGATTTTCCTGTGGGTTTTCGGGCTCGTGGTCGAAGGCAAGCTCGGCCCGGCCCGGTTTTTGGCGGTCTATCTGGCGATCGCCACCGGCGAGTCAGCGGTCGAACAGGTCCTGATGCTCGGCGTCAGCGATGGCGGCTCGCTCGGCGCCTCGTCGGCCATTTACGGTCTGATGGCGATGGCCGCGATTTGGGCGCCGGAGAACTCGATCAGCTTCTTTATCTGGCTCGCCTTTACGCCGATGACGGTCGAGATCCCGATCCTCGTCGTCGCCGTTTTGTATGTCGCCCTCGACCTAGCCCTGGCGATTGTCTGGGGCGGCGTCTTCGGCCTCGGGCTCACCAGCGGGGTGCTCCACCTGCTTGGGGCCGCGATTGGGGCCCCGATCGGCATCCTGCTGCTCAAACGCAAGGTGGTCGACTGCGAGGGCTGGGACCTCTTCACCCGCTACTGCGGCAATAAGAAGCCTAAGAAGAAGCCCGCCGCCAATCTCCAGGCCGAAACCCGGCAGGCGACGCGGCTCGCCGAGCGCGAAGCGCAAACGCTCACCGGCGCTGCGGAGCAGGTCACCGCCTATCTCCAGGCCGGCAATCCGGGCGCCGCGGCAACGCTCTACGGCAAGATGCGTGGCGTGGGGGGAGGCTTACAGCTAGAGACCACGGTGTTGCAGCAATTGGTCAACGGCCTCCAGGCCGAAGAGCGCTGGAGCGACGTCGCCCCGCTCCTAGCCGACCTGATCGACTTGGCGCCACAGGCGGCGGACGGGCTCCGCGTTAAGCTGGCCCACGTCTGTGTGGCGAAGCTCGACCGACCCGGCCGGGCCCTCGAATTGCTCTCCGCCGTCAACGCCAAGGCCCTCACGGACAAGCAGCGGGCGGCCGCCCGGCGGATTTTGGCCCGTGCCCGTGCAATGCAAGCGGAGGGTGTGGTCGAATTAGACGATGGAGGCTGGTGAACCGTGCGGCGCGGCTCCTACGCCCCGAATCTTCCTGTTCCAGCACGCGACCGATAACCGTGAACGATCCGACCCCGCCCCCACCGGCCGCAGCCGGCCCTCCGGCCGCCGCGAACGGCTCCCCGTCCCCACCGGCCGAATCGCTTGCCGAGGGCCGCCGTCGGCGGATCACCGAGGCGCGGCGGCAGCTGGATCGCTACCTCGAACTGGGCGCCATCGACCCGGCTCTGACGCTGCACCGCCAGATGACCGCCGTCGGCGAGGGCTGGCGGCTCGACCCGCCGCGGCTGCAGCCGATCGTCGACTACCTCCGCGCTGAGAAGCGCTACACCGAGGCGACGCCCCTCCTGGTGGACCTTGTCGAGCAGCTCCAGCAACGCGTCAACAACCTCCGGCTGACGCTCGCCCAGGTCGCGGTCAAGAAAGTGGACCAGCCCCAACTGGCGATCGACACGCTCGCCGCGCTCGACCACCGTTTGCTGACGACCGACCAACGCGACATCGCGATCGAGATGCAAGGCCGCGCCCGTCGCCGGCAGGTGGAGGGGGACCTCGGTCCCCAGAGCGAGATCCGCTGAGTCGCGTCGTCTGATGTATAGAGCGACCAACGCAAGTGATTGGGAGCCGTAAGCGTCAGCGCCCGGAGTGGCGCCGTGTACCCGCATCAGCTCCGGGCGCTGACGCTTACGGCTCCTAGCCCAGTGCGGGTCGAGCCAAGCATCAAAGCAACAAGAGGTCAAGCGGGCCGACTGCCTCTTGTGCTGCACCCCCCGACAATCGTTCGGATGAGCGTATCGGTTCGCATCGCCCTCGCGGATCTCGCCGAGGCAATGTCGACCGTCGTGACTTAGCCGGAGCTCTAACTCAGCGAAGTGGGTGCAACCGCCGCGGGTCTTCGGCACGCCGTGCTGCGTAAGGATAGTGACAAGCACCGCTCTTCAGTGCCACACGCCAGGATGACGCGGGTTATCCTGGTGCGGATTATGTGCCGGATGGCTGGGACGTTATGCTGGCGATCAAGGGATTCGGCAGCAATTGACGGCTGAATTGCCGACCAGTATCGCTTTGGCCGTTGAATTCGGATTATCCACTCCGTGTCCATCCTCCTGCTTATCGAGTTTCAGCGATCGATGAAACGTCTGCATACCGGTTTGACGAGGACGCCTCGTAGCGGGAGTCGTCTAGGCGAAGGGATTCGCTCCGTGGTACGGCTTGCGTTTATCGCCATCGCGGTGGAAGCGGCTGCCGCCGACTCGGTCCGTGACTTTGCCCACAAAGTCCAGCCGATCCTGTCGAACAAGTGCTTCCACTGCCACGGGCCGGACGAGGCGATCCGGCCGACGGAGCTGCGGCTGGACACCGAGGAGGGCGTCCGCGACGCGTTCGCCGGCGGCGATCTCCAGGCCAGCGAGGCGTGGCGGCGGATCCTGTCGGACGACCCATACGAGGTCATGCCCCCGCCGGAAGCGCACAAGCCATTCAGCGACGCCGAGCGTGAAACGATCCGTGCTTGGGCCGAGGCCGGCGCCGACTGGTCGCCCCACTGGGCCTTCGCACGGCCCGTGAAGGTGACCCCGCCGGCCGAGGCGGGCATGAACGCGATCGATGCTTTCGTCCGCCACCGCTTGGCCCGAGCGGGCCTTACGCCGGCCCCACGGGCGTCCAAGGAGAACCTCCTCCGCCGGGTCACGCTTGACCTTCATGGCCTGCCGCCGACGCTAGAAGAGCTCGACGCGTTCCTCGCCGATGACGCCCCCGGCGCGTGGAACCGGGTGATCGATCGCCTGCTCGCCTCGCCCCGCTACGGCGAGCGGATGGCGGTCGCTTGGCTCGACGGCGCCCGCTATGCAGACACCAACGGCTACCAGAACGATTTTAAGCGGACGATGTGGCCTTGGCGTGATTGGGTAATCGACGCGTTCAACGCCAACCAACGCTTCGACCAGTTTGCGATCGAGCAGCTGGCCGGCGACCTGCTGCCGGACCCGACCCACGAACAGCGGCTGGCGACTGCCTTCAATCGCAACAACCGGACCGTCACCGAGGCGGGATCGATCCCGGAAGAGTGGCTGGTCGAGAACGTCGTGGACCGGGTCGAGACCACGTCCGCCGTTTTCCTCGGCCTCACGATGGGCTGCGCCCGGTGCCACGACCATAAGTTCGACCCCATCACGCAGAAGGAGTTCTTTGAGTTCTTCGCCTTCTTCAGCAGCGTCGATGAAATGGGGGTCTACAACGAAACCCGTGGCAATGTCGGCCCCTCGATTGAGTGCCCTAGCGAATCCGAACGGACCGAGTTCAAACGCTTGGACGCATGGATCGACGATCTCTCCGGCCGACTGGAGGAGATGCGTTCCCAGGTCGAGTCCGACGCGGCCGCCTGGTACGCGAACACCACGCCCCCCGAGACGCCGCCCGCGGTCTCAGCGGTGCGGCTCGATCGCGATACTTACGCGGGGGTCGCGAACGGCGAGTGGGTGGTCGAGCCCGGCCCCCAGAGCAAGCCGCCGAAGCTCGATGACTCGTTCCTCGGCGCGACCGCGTCGTTCGACGGCTCGCAGTGGTTGGAATACGAGGGCCTTTTCGAGCCCGAGCGCGACCGGCCGATGACCGTCCTGGCGTGGGTCCAGCGCCGCGGCGGGGGGGCGGTCCTCTCGAAGATGCACGACGCCAACGACTACCGAGGGATCGATTGGCTCTTCGGAGAGGACGGCAAGCTCATGGTTCACTTGATCGGGCGGTGGCCCGACGACGCCGTGAAAGTCGTCACCAAGGAGTCCCTGCCCGCCGGGCGATGGACCCCTGTCACGGTCTCGTACGACGGGTCAGGCAAGGCGGCCGGCGTGACGATCTGCTTTGGATTGGACAAGCAGGAGTTCGATATCGACAAGGACTGCCTGACTGGATCTCTGCAAACCGATCAGCCTTTTCGCGTCGGACGCCGATCGAGCGGCGGAGGCTTCCAGGGGAGCGTGGCCCGTTTGCGGATCTTCCATCGCGCTTTGTCCGACGAAGAAATCCGTGCCCGGATTTCACGCGACCTGCTGACCTCACCGTACGCCGGCGGCCAGGTCTCGGGCCGCCCTGATACTTCCAGAGGCGGCGTCGGTCCGGAGCAATTGGCCCAGTACGTGGCGCTCGCGCCAGATGGACCGGCGTGCCACTACGCCGCGGCGAACCAGGAGCTCGAGGCCGCGCGGCGTGAGATGCAAGCCTTCCGCGACGGCGTGCCGACCTGCATGGTGATGCAGGAACTGCCGGAACCACGGCCTACCTTCGTCCTCAAGCGGGGCGAGTACGACAAGCCCGACAAGGACCAGCCGGTGTCACCGGCAACGCCTCGCTTCCTTCACTCGCTGCCGACCCGTCGGCGTGACCGTCTGGCGTTGGCCGAGTGGATCGTTTCGCGTGACAACCCGCTCACGGCGCGGGTGATCGTGAACCGGATGTGGGGCCGCTTCTTCGGGATCGGAATCGTTAAGTCCGAGGAGAACTTTGGGGTCCAGAGTGATACGCCGACGCACCCCGACCTCTTGGACTGGCTGGCGGTGGAATTCATGGACTCCGGCTGGGACCTTCAGCACGTGATCCGGCTAATCCTCACGAGCGAGACTTACCGGCAGGCTTCGGCGGCGGCCCCCGAAGCGTACGCCAACGACCCGGAGAACCGATTGCTCGCCCGCGGTCCGCGTCGCCGTCTGCCGGCCGAGTTCGTCCGCGACAACGCGCTGGCCGTCAGCAACCTCCTGAGTCCGCGGATCGGCGGTCCATCGGTCTTCCCGTACCAGCCCGAGGGCCTCTGGGAAGAGCTGGCGGGCGGCGCCAGCCAGGGGGCTTACCCGGCGTCGGTGGGCGAAGACCTTTATCGCCGATCACTCTACACCTACCGCAAGCGGACGGTCCCCCACCCGACCATGGCGACCTTCGACGCGCCCAGCTTCGAGATCTGCACTGTCAAACGTTCGACGACCAACACGCCGTTGCAGGCGCTGGCGTTGCTCAACGACGTTACTTACGTCGAGGCGGCCCGCAAGCTGGGCGAACGGATGCTCCGTGAGGGCGGCGACGCCGACACGTCGCGGCTTCACTTTGGATTCCGCTTGGCCACCTCACGGGCGCCTTCGGCAGAGGAGATCCAACTCCTCACCACCGCTCTCGATAAGTACCGCCAGCGGGCCGAGGCCGACCCCGCAGCGGCTACGCAAAGACTTGCGATCGGCGCGGCTCCGACCGAGACGTCTCTGCCGCCGACGGAACTGGCCGCGTACATGTCGCTCGGCAGCCTGTTGCTGAACCTCGACGAAACCATCACGGTGGAGTGACCTCGATGCCACACGAGACGCCTCTCAGCGCAGCCCAGGGCTGGAACCGCCGGCACTTCCTCCAGAACGCGATCGGTGGGCTGGGGTCGGCCGCGCTGGCGTCGATAGCCGGGTCGGCGCGGGCCTCGGCGTCGCCGGCCGGGCTGCCGCATCACCCGCCGCGCGCGAAGCGTGTGATCTACCTATTCCAGTCCGGAGCGCCGTCGCAGTTTGAGAGTTTTGACTACAAGCCGGCGCTGGCGGAGAGGGCCGGCGAGGAGCTGCCTGAGTCGGTCCGCGATGGGCAGCGACTGACCGGCATGACCAGCGGTCAGGCCAGCTTCCCGATGGCGCCATCGGTCTTCAAGTTCGGCAGGCACGGCGACAGCGGAGCCGAGATCAGCGAATTGTTCCCCCACACCGCCGGCGTCGCGGACGAATTGCTGATCGTGCGGTCGATGAAAACCGAGGCGATCAACCACGACCCGGCGATCACCTTCTGCCAGACCGGTTCCCAGATCGCCGGCCGCCCGAGTATGGGCGCTTGGGTCGCGTACGGCCTGGGAAGCCTGAACAACGACCTGCCGTCGTACATGGTGTTGGTCTCCCGAGGCACCGGCCGCTCGGCGGGCCAGCCGCTGTACGACCGGCTGTGGGGGAGCGGCTTCTTGCCTTCCGCCCACCAAGGCGTGAAGTTCCGCTCGGGCGCCGACCCGGTTCTCTACCTGGCGAACCCGGCCGGCTGCAGCCGGCCAGAGCGACGCGAACTGTTAGATGACCTGGGCCAGCTCAACCGGGTCAAGCACCAACAGGCCGGTGACCCAGAGATCCTGACACGTGTCTCGCAGTATGAGATGGCCTTCCGGATGCAGACGTCGGTCCCGGACATGACCGACATCTCCGATGAGCCGGAGCACGTACTCGACCTCTACGGCCCCGATGTCCACAGACCGGGCACCTACGCCCGCAACTGCCTCCTCGCGCGAAGGATGGCGGAACGCGACGTGCGATTCATCCAGCTCTATCACATGGGCTGGGACCAACACAACGACCTGCCCGATCACATGGGCAAACAGTGCAAGGACACCGACCAGGCCTCCGCCGCGTTGGTGCTGGACCTCAAGCAACGCGGCTTGTTGGACGACACGTTGATCGTTTGGGGCGGAGAGTTCGGTCGGACGGTGTACTGCCAGGGCGAGTTATCCGAAACGAACTACGGTCGCGACCATCACCCCCGTTGTTTCAGTCTCTGGATGGCGGGCGGCGGAATTCGCGGCGGCCAAACCTACGGCGCGACCGACGAGTTCTCCTACAACATCACCGAGAAGCCGACCGAGGTGCACGATCTCAACGCGACGATCATGCACCTGCTGGGCGTCGATCACACCCGCCTGACTTACAAGTTCCAGGGCCGTGACTTCCGACTCACCGACGTCCACGGCCGGGTCGTACACGACTGGCTGTCGTAGCCACCGGCTGTTTTTTTCGATCAGGTCGTGTTGACGTTCCTATCGCGACTCCGTCGCCAGGGAAATCTCAATACGACCTAGCCTTCGCGCCAGCGGGTGGGCCACCTTCAGCCGCTTCGCCGCGGTCGCAACTTGCGTCGGCTCGGCTCACCTCGGCCATGGGCGGAGCTGTCGGAGTTGGGTCGGCTTCACCCTTAGAAGTCTGATTCTCCGCATGCCGCAACGTGCCAATGACTGATCGCACCTGGCATCTTGCCGTGCAAGATCGCACAAACGCAAAAGGCCCGCCCGACCACCCCGGTCCGGACGGGCCTCTGCATTAGGTTGACGCCGCGATGCTGGCTCAGCGGGTCGCCGAGGTCGGTTGGACCTTGCTGTCCTGCACCCGCCCGGCCTGCTTGACGCCCGACCGCTTGGCGGGCGCCTGGCTCGTGCCGGCGAGGTAGTTGTCGATCCGCGCCGCGGTGCGGACACGCTCGAACTCCTCGCTCATCGTCAGGCGGAGCTTCTTCTCGTAGATGTCCTTCTCCAGCTCGGTGCGGACGACGTCCATCGTGACGTTCATCGCCGGCTCGCGGCCTTCGCACTTGAGGATCAGGAACTTGTCGGCCACCTGCACGATGCCCGAGAGTTGGCCGTCCGCCAGGGCGAACGCCGCCTCTTCGAGCTGGGGCTGGCCGCTGTACTTGCGGACCGGCGGGACCTCGCCGCGAAGGGTGCGGCTGGAGGGCTCGATCGAGTACTCCTCGGCCAGGTCGCCGAAGAACTCCATCGTCGGGTTCGAGCGTGACTTGTCCCAGACCTCTTGGGCGCGGCGGAGGTTGCCCAGGACGATCGCCCGGCAGCGGACCTTCTCGCCGTAGTTGGCCTCGAAGCCTTTCTCCAGGTCCTCGGTGGTCACCTCGACCCGGCCGCTGGTCAGCTTCTTCAGCGCGGCCGACGGCCAGACCGAGTCGCGGACGTACTGCTCATAGCTGAGGTCCTGTTCCTTGGTCGCCATCTTCACCCAGCGGTTCAGGTCGACCTGCCCATTGGCTTCGACGACTCCCGCCAACTCGGCGGCGTGGCGCATCTCGTTCTCGAGGTCGCTCTGCGAAACGGTCACTTGCGACCCTTCGAGCGCCTGACGGAGCAAGAGGTGCGAGATCTCGACCTCAAGGACCTCTTCGCCGTGACGGACCAGGCACTCGCGGCCGAGGTCGGCCATCGTGACGGCGTCGCCGTTCACCGTGGCGACGACGCCCGGCATGGTGTCGCGCAGCTTGGGGTCGTTGTAGACGTTCTGAATGACCGCCGCGCTCTGCAGCTTGGCGAACAAATCGTTCGCGACGCCGCGGAGTTTTTGCTCGACGATGGTCTCGGTCAGCTCGGCCTTCACGTCGGCCATCGGGACCGGACGGGGGTCCAAGCGGCCTTCGCACTTGAGAATGACGAACTGCTCACCCGCCTTGATGACGGACGAGACCTGGCCCGGCTCGAGGGTGAACGCGGCGCGCTCGACCACCGGGTCGCCGGCGTGCGGGCGGATCGGCTGGATCAAGCCGCCGATGCTCGCGGAGTTGATGTCTTGCGAGTGGGCCATCGCCAGTCGGGCGAATTCGGCCGGGCGGGCGGCCGCCTCGCGCTGGACCTTGGCGGCGACCTCGGCGTCGGTGACGACGATCAGCCGGACGCGGACCGCCGGGCCAAACTGCGTCTCGTAAGCCTCCTTCAATTCCTTGTCGGTGGGCTGCACCTGGTCGGCGGCGAGCTTCCGCAGCGCCAGCGTCGGCCAGAGGATGTCGCGCTTGTACTCGGCCTCGTCGACGCCGCGCTGGTTCTGCAAGAGCTCGAGCCACTGCTCGCGGCCCAGCTTGAATCGCTTGGCCATCCGCTCGACCTCGGCGTCGACCTCGGCCGTCGTGACCGAGACGCCCCGTTTGTGGCAGTGGTGCTCGATCAGACGCTTGTTGACGAGGCTCTCCAGCACGTCTTCGCCGTGCCGTTCGACGCACGCCTGGACGAGCGCCTGGCGGCTGATGTCCTTGCCGTTAACGATCGCCATCACGTCGTGGGGCGGGCCGCCGGCGGGCAGGTTGGCGGCCACGGTGGGCGCCTGATGGCTGGCTTGGGTCGCTTCGGCGCGGGGCGAGCGGGCCTCGGCGGCGCCGGGGCCCATGACGCCACGCGCCAACAGGCTGGCGCCAATCACGATGGCCACCGCCACGGCGAGCGCCCAGCGGCGCTGGGCGGGTTGAGGCGTCGGGGTTTTGCGAGCGTTCGGGCGAGCCGCGTCCTTGCGGGCCATAGCGTTTCTCCGTCGTCCTGACTGGAAGGGTTGCGGCGCCGGCGCTCGTTGGGCGCGGGCCGCGGGTTTGCGGGGCCGGGAGATTAACAGGACCCGCCAAACAGGAGAAGAGAAATCCGCGACGCGGCGCCGGCACCGCTAGCCGCCCAGCTGGGTGTGCACCACCCGACCGGGGACGCTTGCTCGGAACGCCTCAATCCCGTCGGTCGTGGCGCCGGTCCAGCGGAGGTAGACCTCCCGCAAGGCGGGCAGCTCCGCGATCGTGGCGAGCCCCGCGTCGGTAACGCCACTCAGCCCCGTCAGCCGAAGCTCCTCCAGCGCCGGTAGCTGAGACACCGAGCCGGCGATACCTGCGTCGGTCACCCGCGTGTAGCGAATCGACAGCCGTCTTAGGCGAGACTTTTTTGCGAGCGCTTTCGCGTCGCTGTCGTCGAGGTCGGTGCGGTCGAGCTTCACGTCCACCAAGAACGGCAGCGACGAAATCCGTTCGGAGAAATCCTCGGGAAGAGCGACGTCGCACAGTTCAACCGAGATCGCCTCGACGAGCGCTTCGGGGCCGACAACCCAACGCACCACGTCCCGCCGCCAACCCGACAGCGTGGCCCGCTCGAGCCCGACGGTCGCGCCCTCCTTCCGTAGTTGGGCCACCGCCGCAGCCTGATCGCGATAGGGGCGGACCAGCGCTTCCCAGCCGGCGAGCACGACACTGATGACAGCCGTCAGCACCAGCAGCGAGCGGAGACGGAACCGCGGCAACAGCCAACGCCTCACGGCTTGCTCCTGTCGTTGAGACGCTGTCGTTTGGGCATGAGTCGCACAAACGCGATCCGCTTGCCGTCGGGAGACCAGTTGGGGTTGCAGCTGATCCAGTCCTCGGGAACGCCCGGCACAGGCTTCGGCGCTTCTTGGGTGTCCGCGTCGATCAGGAAGAGACTGCAGTCGCTGTCGACCTCGCCGATTGCGACCACGGCGCGTTTACCATCGGGCGCCCAACTCGTCTGGCCGATACGCCCGGCTTGGCGGCCCAGCCACCCAGCGGCAGCAACGGGGGTCTTGGGCCACCGTCGGCGGACTCCCCAACGATCCGAGTCCCCTTGCCGCTCAACGACCGAGAGCGTCCAGTTCCGGCGTTCGACAACGAGAAACCGGTCGGTGGTCGCCGAGTAACTAAAGCCGGGTTGAGACCAAGGGATTTTGGCGAGCAACGTGGTCTCGCCGGTCGCGAGGTCGAATCGCACCAGGCCGGACATCATCATGGCGGCGAACGAATCTCCGTCCGACAGCCACCGCGGGCTGAACGCGTTCTCTAGCAGAACCTCGGCGCCCGAACCGTCGGCCGCCATCACCACGATCCATTGGTCGGGGACAAAGCTGTGGCACAAGAGAAGCGAGTCATCGGGCGACCAGCTCGCCACCGCCCCAGGCCCGAGCCGCGTGACGGGGCCCCCTTCGGCCGAGATGACGTGAACAGCCGACTCGGTGAGCTGCTGATCGGCGGGCCACGCGTCAAAGGCGATCCGCTTGCCGTCACGCGACCAAACCGGCGACCCGCAATCGAGGCCCTCGTCGGTCGTCAGCTGACGGGGCTCGCCCCCTTCCAGCTCAAGGACATAGACCTGCCCGGCTAGCGCCGGCGCGGCGATCATCAACAGGGCAACCGTTAGCAGGGCATTGCGTAACATCGCCGTCGAGGGGTTTGGCAAGCAGCCGACTCCCGAAAGGCCGACGCGATCCTGACGGGATGTGGCCACGATGGAATTGGATCGACACGACCTAGAGCTTCGATTTCAGTGAATCAAGGAGTTGGTGGGTTTGCCGTCGTTGAATCTCGGGGTCCTCGGCTTGGAGGTATTCCGTGGCGTTGAAGCCATCCCCACGACGGCGGTTTTGCCGCGGCTCGAGGCCTTCGATCAGCACCGCTTCGAGCGTCACGGCAACGAGTTCAATCGAAAGCGTCGCTTGCGTCTCCAGCAGTTGACCGTCTTCCGTAACGCGGAGCAGGCCGAACCACGAAAAACGATTCCAACGGGCTTGGAGTCGGTCCTTGGTGTGCTCGTACAGCCGCTGTCCCATCGGCCGGTCGATCGAGCGACCGACATAGGTCACTTCGCGGCCGTCGTGCAGGAGGTAAACGCCGAGCTGCTTGGAGAAATCGACCGTCTCGGCGCCGATCTGCTGCCGCCCGAGGATCGGCGGATTATTCCGCCAATGAACCGCGTCGCGTTGCCAGTACATGCCGAAGGCTTGGATGAGGCCGACCTCCTCGAGATCCGTATCTTCGACGCCGCTATCTACTTCTCCATCGATTGAAAGCCGACTGGATGGCTGCTCAAGACTTGTTGAGGGAGAGGGTAAGGTACGGAGTGCAAAGGTTGCTTTCGAAACTTTTTCGTAAGGCGAGGTGGCCGGGTCTCGCTTTATGGCCATGCTCAGGTGGGAGTTTACCGTTCGTCTTGGCGTAGCGCCGTAATTGCTACGCAAGTCGAGATCGATAATGCGATCCGTTATATCTTGGTAGTGCATCGGCTCGCCATTCTCGGCGAGCACGTGCTGGATCGCTTCGTGCCAAGTCAGCTCACCCACGAGCAATCCTTTCGCTATTAATTTGCGTTAGTACACGCTGGCCAACAGTTTACGCCTGAGCCGTGGGCGCTAGCCCTCGGAGTGAAGCGGGTACCTAGTTCCCACCGAGGGCTGGCGCCCACGGCTCAGGCGTGCTGGTTTGGTTCGATGATCTTACTGCTCCATCACCTCAGCCGTCTTTGACTTCGCCAGCTCGTCGGCGGCTTTCTCGTGCTTGTCGGTCAGCTCCTGGACGTCGTTTTTGTAGGTCTTCAGCTCGTCCTCGCTGAGCTCCTTGTCCTTCTCCATTTGGTCGAGACTCTTGTTCGCGTCGCGGCGGACGTTGCGGATCGCGACCTTGGTCTCTTCGGTGAGGTCCTTCGTGCGGGCGACCATCTTCTTGCGGACGTCGCCCGACAGGGCCGGGATGTTGAGCCGCACGACCTTGCCGTCCGACTGCGGCGCGAGGCCGAGGTCCGACGCGATGATCGCCTTCTCGATGTCCTTGATGACCGACGGGTCGAACGGCCGGATCACCAGCTGCTGTGGCTCGGGCGCGCTGACGCTGCCGAGCTGCTTGAGCGGCGTCGGCGACCCGTAGGCGTCGACCCGCAGCGAGTCGACCATGCCGGGGTTGGCGCGGCCGGTGCGGATGCCGGTAAGGTCGCCCTTGAGCTTGTCAACGGCTTTGTCCATGCGCTCTTCGGCGTCGAGCAAGATCTCTTCAACGGACATGGCTTCGGAAAGGGGCTAGGGATTAGGGGCTAGGGGCTGAGGGGGCCTTAGCTCGCGGTCGGCTTTAGAAAAGGAGATAGGGGGATGTGGGGGGATAATGGGGATGGCTTTCTAACGGGGCCGAGCAACTCGGGATGGTTCCATCAACAAATCAAAAATTGTCAGATCGAGACCGACTCGAATTGCAGACCAGATTTCCTACGAGAGGCATTGCCCGCGGCGGCCACGATCCCCCCTATCACCAACATCCCCTTATCTCCTTTCCTAACCTCACCACTACGCAGGCGCCGGCGCGGCGCTGGTGACGCGGGTGCCAATTGTCTCGCCGCGGACGGCGCGCTCGATGTTGCCATCGTTGCGGTAATTAAAGACCAGGATCGGCAGGTTGTGCTCCATGCAGTGGGCGATCGCGGTGGAGTCCATCACCCGGAGGTTCTTTTCGCGCACCTGGTTGTAGGTGAGGTGGTCGTACAGCACCGCGTGGGGGTTCTTCTCGGGGTCGTCGTTGTAGACGCCATCGACGCGGGTCGCCTTCATGAGGATGTCGCACTCGAGCTCGAGGGCCTTCTGCGCGGCGGCGGTGTCGGTGGTGACGAACGGCGCCCCGGTGCCGGCCGCGAAGATCACGATGCGGCCCTTCTCGAGGTGGCGCTTCGCCCGGCGGCGGATGAAGGGCTCGGCGACGCCGTCCATCTTGATGGCGCTCATCAGCCGCGTCTGGGCGCCGAGCGACTCGAGCGCGTCTTGCAGGGCGAGGCCGTTGATCACAGTGGCGAGCATCCCCATGTAGTGGCCGGTGGCCTCTTGGATGCTGCTGGCGCCGGCGGTGAATTGGGCGCCGCGGAGGATGTTGCCGCCGCCGATGACGATGCCGATCTCGACCCCCTGCTGGGCGGCCCGGACCGTCTGCTTCGCGATGTGCACGACCTCGGGCATGCTGATGCCCCGCTCGCCGGTGGGCGCAAAGCTCTCGCCCGATAGCTTGAGGATGATCCGGCTGTAGGGCGACGTCGACGAAGAGCTAGGCATATCGGGGCGATCCGAGGGGCGGCGGGATGCTAGAAGTCTAGCCCGCTCAGAAAGGCGCCGCCAAGCCGCCGATGATGTCCGCTGATGTAGGAGGCGTCGCCGACGCCGATGACGTGCTCACGGCCGCATCGGTTTAGATGCCGAAATCGGCGTCGGAGACGCCTCCTACAGAAATGAGAAAACGCCCCGGAGCGGCTGCTCCGGGGCGTTCGAGTCGTTCGCTATTCACCGCGCCGATTAGGCGGCGGTGGCGCCGCTGGTCTGGCCGACCTTCCACAGCGAGAAGCCGCGGAGTTCCATGCCGCCCGCCTTGGCGACCTTGCCGACGGTCTGCTTGTCGTCCTTCACGAAGGGCTGCTCGGCGAGGACCTTCTCGGCGTAGAAGTTCCGCATGCGGCCTTCGACCATCTTTTCGATGATGTTCTCGGGCTTGCCCTCTTGCTTGGCGGCCTCGATCAGGATGTCGCGCTCCTTGGAGACCTCCACCGGGTCGAGGTCGTCGATCGTCGTGGCCGAGGGCTGCATCGCGGCGACGTGCATGCTGACGTCCTTGGCGAGGCCGTCGTTGCCGCCGGTGACCGCCAGCAGGACGCCGGTCTTGCCGTCGAAGTGGACGTAGCCGCCGGTCGGGCCTTCGATCCGCTCGATGCGGGCCAGCTTGAAGACCTCGCGGATGCGGTTCTCAAGATCGTCCTTGATGGCGCGGAGCGTCTTGCCAGATTGGCTGGGGGAGGTCTGGTCCCACAGTTCGTCGGGCGTCTTGGCGCCGGGTCCGAGGGCGAGCTGCTTCGCGAGGTCGTTCGCCAGGGCGATGACCTCTTCGTTGCCGGCGACGGGCGCCGACTCGACCTGGAGCTCAATGATGGCGCCGGCCGGCTGATCGACGCCCGAGAACACCGCGACGCGGCCTTCCTCGGTCGCCCGGTCGGCGCGGGCGCCCATGAGCTTGATGCCCTTCTCACGGAGGGCTTGCTTCGCGGCTTCCTTGTCGCCGCCCGCCTCGGCGAGCGCCTTCTTGCAGTCCATCATCGGGAGCTGCGTCTCGTCGCGCAGCTCCTTCACCATCGCGGCTGTGATTTCGGCCATGGGTCTCTTGGTGGGTTGTGCCGCGCTCGGCAACGGATGCGATGCGGCAAAGCTATTGCGGATTTGGGATAGCGGATTGCGAGTGGGGGGACGGTCCCTAAGTAGGAATCCGCTATCCCGACTCGACAATCCGCAATTCACTCGGCCTTCAGCTCGCCGTGGCGGGCTCGTCGGCCGCGGCCTTGGCTTCAATCGCGGCGGCCTCGGCCTTCTGGGCGGCCTGCTTGGCGGCGCCCTCGTTGGTCATCTGCTGCTGGATCGCGGCCTGCGACTTGCCGGCGGCGACCGCGTCGGCGATCAGACGGGTGATCACCTCGATCGAGCGCATGCTGTCGTCGTTGCCGGGGATCGGCAGGTCGACCGTGTCGGGGTCGCAGTCGGTGTCGATCAGCGACACCACAGCGATGCCCAAGGCGCGGGCTTCCTTGACGGCGTTCTTCTCTTTCTTGGGGTCGACGACCACCAAGCACTCCGGCAGCCGCGTCATCGTCCGCATGCCGTTGAGGTTGCGGTAGATCTTGCGGTACTCACGGGTGAGCGTGGACTGCATCTTCTTGGAGTACGAGTGGATCGCTTCGCTGTTGCGGATCGCTTCGAGCTCCTCGAGCCGGCCGAGCCGGTCGCGGATCGTGCGGAAGTTGGTCAGCGTGCCGCCGAGCCAACGCTCCGAGACCCACGGCATGCCGCAACGGGCCGCCTCGCGGGCGATCGACTCGGACGCCTGGCGCTTGGTGCCGACAAACAGGATGAGGCTTCCCCGGCCCGAGACGTCGGCCAGGTACTTCTTGGCCCGCAGCAGACCACGGATGGTCTCGCGGACGTCGATGATGTGGATCAGGTTGCGGCGGGCGTAAATATACGGCCGCATTTTCGGGTTCCACCGGCTGGCGCGGTGACCGAAGTGAACGCCTGCTTCCACCAACTCGTTAACTAGCGACACGGATTTCTCTCCAGGGGGCACACGGGCGGGTCCTCAGCGGGCGACGACCTTGTTGAGGGTCGGGTTTTGCCCGCTGAGCCGGGGCGGACGTCTTCGGGACGCCGTCGCGGGCCTGCGTTGGGTCGTTTCGGCCGGATGCGTGAGGCCCCTTGAGGGGGACCTGCGCGAACCCTTCGGGCCGTTCGAGGGTCGCGAGTCTGGCCAGCGTACCGGCCCGGCCCCCCCGGGTCAATGCGGCAGGGGGGCGGCTGGTTGCGATAGCCCCTCCCCCCGATTACGATTCGTGGCTCGGCGTCGCCCGACGGCGGCTGCCGTCACGGCGCCTCCGAGCGACTCCCCGCCCCCCTTCAGCGACCCCCGCCAGGCGAATGCGTCACGTCCTCTCGGCTCTCGTCCAGAACGTTCCCGGTGTGCTCGCGCACGTCGCCGGCATGCTGGCGTCGCGGGCCTACAACATCCACAGCCTCGCCGTCGGCGAGACCGAGTCGCCCGAGCTCTCCCGGATGACCTTCGTCGTGGTCGGCGACGACAACATCCTCGAGCAGGTCCGCAAGCAGCTCGAAAAGATCGTTACGGTGGTCCGCGTCGACGATGTCAGCAGCAAGGACCACGTCGAACGCGACCTGATGCTCATCAAGGTCCAGGCCGATAAGGCGGACCGCCCCGAGATCCGCGAGCTGAGCCGCATCTTCCGCGGTCGCATCGTCGACGTCTCTCCCGACGAGATGATGATCGAGCTCTCCGGCCAGGAGAAGAAGATCGAAGCCTTCATCGACATGATGCGCCCCTTCGGCATCATCGAGCTCTGCCGCACCGGCCGCATCGCGATGATCCGCAGCGTGAACAGGCCGATCGTTGGCGAACCCGGGTCCGACGGTGACGCCTAACTAGCACCAAGGCGGAAGTGGGAAGTCGGAAGTGGGAAAGTTCTCGAATCCCCTCTCCAACTTCCGACTTCCCACTTCCCACTTCTGAACACTAGGACGCCCCGCCTTCGTTGCGGCGTCCGCAGCAAAACGCCACCTCATGGCCGCCAAAATCTACTACGACGCCGACGCCGACCTCGCCGCCCTCAAGGGTAAGACGGTCGCCATCATCGGCTACGGCTCGCAGGGCCACGCCCACGCCCAGAACCTCCGCGACAGCGGCGTTAACGTGGTGGTCGGCCAGCGTCCCGGCGGCGCCAACTACGACCTGGCCAAGGAGCACGGCTTCGAGCCGGTCTCGGCCGCCGAAGCCGCCAAGCAGGCCGATGTCGTCAACCTGTTGCTGCCGGACGAGATCCAGGCCGACGTCTACAAGGCCGACATCGCCCCGAACCTGAAGAAGGGCGCCGTGCTGATGTGTTCGCACGGCTTCAACATCCACTTCGGCCTGATCGAGCCGCCGAAGGGGACCGACCTGCTGCTCGTCGCCCCCAAGGGCCCGGGCCACCTGGTCCGCAGCGAGTTCGAGGCGGGCGGCGGCGTCCCCTGCCTGATCGCCACCCGCAAGGCGGGCACGACCGGCGCCGATGACGAGATGTCGGACGAGTCGTCCGACGTCTTCAAGGTCGGCATGGCCTACGCCAAGGGCGTCGGCGGCACCCGTGGCGGCGTCATCCGCACCACGTTTGCTGAAGAGACCGAGACCGACCTGTTCGGCGAGCAAGCCGTCCTCTGCGGCGGCCTCAGCGAGCTGATCAAGGCCGGCTTCGAGACCCTCGTCGAGGCGGGCTACCAGCCCGAGATGGCTTACTTCGAGTGCATGCACGAGGTGAAGCTGATCGTCGACCTCTTCTACCAGGGCGGCCTCAGCTACATGCGCTACAGCGTGAGCAACACGGCCGAGTACGGCGACTACAAGACCGGCCCGCGGATCATCACCGCCGAGACCAAGGCCGAGATGAAGCGCGTGCTCGACGACATCCAGTCGGGCCGCTTCGCCCGCGACTGGATGCTCGAGAACAAGGCGGGCGCCCCGAGCTTCAAGGCGACGCGTCGCCGCGAGCGGCTGCACGGCGTCGAAGAGGTCGGCAAAAAGCTCCGCAAGATGATGAGCTGGATCAAGGAAAAGGAAGTCGACTGAGCCCTCGGCCCAGAAATCGATTGAGCCCCGGCCCAGTTAATTCGCGATAAATGAGAAAGCCCCGGTCGTAAGGCCGGGGCTTTTTCTCGTTCAAGTGGAGAGTCGGCGCCTTACTTTTCTTCGTCCGCCGGCTCTTCCGCGGGGATCTCGACATCTTCCGATTGGTCAATTATCAGACGGAAGTCCTCCGCGTCCATCGGCTCGTTTGTTTCCACGTTCTTAAGTCGCGCCACCTGGACGCCTTTGGCGTCGGCCGATTGGAACTCCAGGACGTACTGATGGATCAGGCCGTCGGGCGCCACGTAGAGTCGTTGATTGAAGTTCGAGCTGGCGCCCCCCGCGATATTGCCTTGCTGGAAGCGGTGGTAGAGCACGTCGTACCGTACGCCGTCGATCGTTTGGGGACTCTCGAGATTGAATTCTGAGAAGTCGCTCGCGTAGAGCTGCCGAGCCGCCCAGTCGGGGTTGAAGAACGCCTGGAGTGGCGCCGCGTCCCAGAGACGCACGTTGCTGGCTTCGCCGTCGGCGGGCGCGAACGAAAAACTCCCGCCCCCTTTCGCCAGAGCGCTCGCTTGCTGCGCTCCAAGCAACGGATCGAAGGGGCCGGGCTCGAAGGTCCGGTCGGCTCGAAAACTGCTCGGCGTGAACAAGCAGACGCGGTCCCCATCGCAACCGAGCAAGCTCGGGAACGCCGGCTCGGCGATGTAGGTGTATTCGACTTTGGCGAAGTTCGGCTTCATCAGCTTCACGTTCGCCGTCACCAGCTGCTGACGCTTCACCGAACTGACCGTGTACACCAAGTCAGCCGAGAGGGTCTTGGCGTCGTTACACGCATCATGCATGCGGCCTAGCAGTTTTTGCATTGGTTCGTCGACGGCCACTTCGACGGCAGCTTCAAAGTTAAGATTCGGTAGCCCAAAGGGTTGCGCCACGGTCGGCGACGGGTTGGCGGCCAGCGATGAAAGCAATACTGCTATCCAGCGAATGGTTCGAAGCGAGTCGGGCACGGAACGCCCTCCGGGTTTTAGGCGACGATGACGGCCGCCTGTACTATACCCGTCGCGGCAATCACAAGGCGAATCGGGCGGCGCCGCTTCGTGGCGGGTCACGTCCAGGAACCGATTCCCGATTCAGCGGGGGCGTAGTTGTCGCGTCCCCTCCTCACGCAAGTATTCGACAGCACGACCGCCCGCCGAGCGGCTCTTTTCTTTGACCTAATCGGACCGAGGCGGTAATTTCACTTCTCCTACTTGTTTCACAACCTTGTCATCACGGCGGCCGGTCCGATGCGTATTCTTCAGGCGATTTTCTTTTTCGTCGGGGTCCTCGCCACCAATCATGCGCCCGCCGCGGATGTGTCATGGGACGGCGGGGCCGGCAGCGGTAGCTGGCAAGACGCCGACAATTGGACCGACGACGCCCTGCCCGCCGCCAATCAGTCGGCCGCCATCGGCGACCTGCCCGAAGGGGTCGGGGCGACGGTCACGCTCGCCGACGAGACGACCGCCGCCGGCGTCGAGCTCACCGCGGGGGCGGTGGTCGACACCGGGTCCGGTCGGCTCATCCTCAGCGAGGGGGTGCTGGCGAGTGGCGAAGGGTCGGGCCTAATCCTCCGCCGGTTCGAAACGCCGGAGTTGGCGCCGTCGCTCGACGCGGCCTCCGTCACGCTCATCGCCGGCGCGACTCTGGAGTTAGAGAACGCCCTCGCGCGGCTCGCCACCGCCACGCCGGGAACGGGAAGCATCGGCGTGGTCACGCTCGATGCAGGGACGACCCTCGTAGCGACGGGGGGCGGCGTTTTCCGCTTCGATGACGACCTGGAGGGGAACGAAGCGACCCAGCTCAACAACAACGGCACACTCCGCGTCGCGCGGCCCGCGGGCGCCCCGGTTGAGGAGGTCTTTACGTTCCTGATCGAATCGACCGATCCCGGCGCGGTGGTCAACCTAACGGGTGACGGCGGGACCGGCGCCATTGAGCTCGAAGCGAACACGACGCTTTCGATCGGTGTGAAATCGGCGCCACTCACGGGACCCATCACGCTCGCTAGCGGTTCGGTGCTTTCCTTCGCGGGCGAAGCGATCAACGACGGGACTATCCAGGGCGCCGGGCTTGTCGACGCGGTCGGCTTCGTCAACAACGGCCTCGTGCGAGCTAATGGCGCCTCACCTCTCGTCATGGGCGGGCCCGGAACGAGCTTCGATCTCGATGGCTCGACTGAAACGGGGCGCCTGGAAGCCCTTGATGGCGACCTGCGAATCGACGTCCGCCTGGCGGACAACTTCGGCGGCGAGGCGACGATCGGCGCCAATCACCAGGCCGACTTCCGCTTTGGCTGGACGTTGGGAGGGCCGGCGACGCTCAACCTAAACGGCGCGCCGGGCGCCCCCGCGACGCTCGCCACGTCGGGCATCCAAAGCGGCGCGACGTTCTTCGACGGCGAAACCATCGTCCGCGGGACCGTGAACGTCGCCGGCGAGGGGCAGATCCTCGGCGACGCCACTTTCTTCCCGAGCGCCGAGGTGCACCTCGCTGACGAGGACGCCCAGCTCGCCCTCGGCGGCGTGGTCGCCATCCGGCAGGGCGCCGAGTTCGGTGGGAACGGCTCGGTCACGCTGCTCGCGGGCGGAGTGACGACCCTCGAGACCGGCGCCGCGGTCAGTGTACCGGTCGTCAACGCGGGGACGCTGCACGTTGATGGCGCCGCCTTCCTTGAAATCTACGAGCAGACCTCCGAGGGCGCTTTCGAGATTACGATCGGCGGCGTCAACACGGTCGATTCGCTCATCGTCACTGGCGCCGCTCTGCTCGACGGCCAGTATGGCGTCACGCTGACGGACGGCTTCGTGCCGAGCGACGGTGACGTGTTCGCGATTCTGCTGGCCGGGGGGGGCGTCGGCGGCGAGTTCTCCGGCGTCAGCGCGCCGCTGCCGACACTCCCGGCGGGGCTCGACTGGGCGATCGACTACACGGCCAATGAGGTTCTGCTGAGCGTGTTCGCGACGGGCGACCCGCTCGATGGCGACTACAACGGCGACGGGGTCGTCAACGCGGCCGACTACACGGTCTGGCGTGACAACGAGGGGTCGACCACCGAGACCGCCGCCGATGGCGACGGTAACGGCACGGTCGGGCCCGAGGACTACGACCTCTGGGCGGCGAACTACGGCGCCACGACGATGAGCGTCGCGGTCCCCGAACCGGCTGGCGCCGCGATCGTCGCCGCGTGCTGCCTAGCGGCGGTGCGACGCCGCGGTGGCGAGTCCCACCGTCAGTAGCATAAGGGAGAGCGGCTCGGGCACGCCGACGGCCGTGGCGACCTGCTTGCCGTAGTCGGCGGCCCACAGGTCGTAGTCGCCCAGGTCGACGACGCCGTTGCTGTTGCCATCGGCCGGCCAGGCGCCGAAAGCCAGGTAGGTGTCCCGCCACACCGTGTAGTCGGCCGCGTTGACGACCCCGTCGCCGTTGTAGTCGCCGGTCACCGGCTCTTCGTAGCCGACTAGGTAGGCGTTGAGGTCGGCCTCCGTGCCGCGGAAAGTGTTGAGGTCGAGGGGGTTCTCCCCGCCGACGTTGCCCGTCCAGCTGTACTGCCAGAAAACCCAGTCGTTCCAGATGCCCATATTGCTGGAAGTCGGGGGGGACGAGTTCGGGCTGCCGGTCGGCTTGGCGAACCAGAGGTCGAACGCCGCGAGGTCGGGCGTGTAGAACGTGCTGGCGTAGTAGCCGTTGCTGTAGAGGATGACATCGACCCCCAGCCGGTCTTGGACCACGTTGTTGAAGTCCTTGATCCAGGCGGAGAGATAGGTCCGTTGTTCCGCCGTCGTGTTGACTTCGGTGTTGGACGGCAGCTCCTCGACATCCAGGACGGGCCGCAGATAGCTTCCCGGGTAGTTGTCGTAGTACGGCTTGATCCGATCGACGAAGTCATTCGCCTCGTTGACAGCGTCCTGCTTCACCGGGGCGGAGAGCGGGTTCATGAACGATTCGGGGTGGGCGTAGTGGTAGGGCCCAATTGGGATCCCGGCCGCTCGGGCGCCGTTCATGTTCTGCGCGAAGTACTCGTCGTTATCGTTGGTCCCGATAGTCGCCCGTGCGAATCCGAAGTCGACGCCCGCATTGGCCATCGCATTCCAATTGACCGAAGCCTGCCACTTCGAGACGTCGATGCCGAGCAAATCGGCCGACGCCGCCGGCGCCATCAGCGTGGCCGAGACGAGGCCAACGAAGAAAAAAGCCCAGCAGCGCATGCTTCCCTATTCCAGTAGAGGTGGGGATATTCCGAAGCGACTTGGTGGTCGGAGACCTAACGATGGTGGCCGGAGACCTGACGATGTGGCGAGGCTAGCGACGCGAGGCCAACCGCCAGCAGCAACACGCAGACCGGCTCGGGGACAGCCGTCGCCGAGGGGGGGGCCGCCTCGCCGTAGTTGGCGGACCACAGATCGTAGTCGCCCTGCTCGACGACGCTGTTGCCGTTGCCGTCGGCGGGCCAGTCGCCGAACGCCAGGTACGAATCACGCCACATGGTGTAGTCGGCGGCGTCGACGAAGCCATCGTTGTTGTAGTCCCCCTCAAGGGGACCCGCCCCGACGATGAACGCTTGCAGGTCATCGACGGTGCCGTCGAAATAGTCACCGTCGACCGGCGACTCGCCGCCGATCGTCTCGCTGTCGCTGAACTGCCAGAAATCCCAGCTGTCCCAGATGCCGAGGTTGGCGGCGGTCGGCCTGCTCGAAGTCGTGTAGGTCCAGCGTGCGATCCAGAGGTCGAACGACGACAAGTCCGACGTCAGGTAGTTCCTCGCGTAGTTGCTGTTGCAATAGATGATCACATCGAGCCCGAGCCGCTCCTGCACGACGCTATTGAAATCCTTGACCCAAGCCGACAGGTAGGTTTTCTGTTCGGAGACGGTATCGACCTCGGCGCTGGTGGGGAGTTCTTCGACATCGAGCACGGGCCGGAGATAGGAGCCCGGATACTGCTCATAGAACGGCTGGATGGCGTCGACGAAGTCGTTAGCCTCGTTGATGGCGTCCTGCTTCACCGGGTCCGAGTAGGCGTTCATCGAGGTGGCGGGTTGGCTGTAGTGGTAGGGCCCGATCGGGATCCCGGCCGCCCGCGCGCCGTTCATGTTTCGAACGAAGTACTCGTCGTCGTAATCGTTGCCCCTGGTCGCCCGGGCGAAGGCGAAATCGACCCCGCTGCTCTCCATGGCGTTCCAATTGACATAGCCCTGCCACTTGGAGACGTCGACCCCCAAGAGACCCGCCTCGGCGCGGGCGCCGACAAGCAGGCCCATGGAAGCCAAGGCCAAAGTCAAAACTTTCTCGTAGCGCATCACGTCCTGTTCCGTAGCTAGGGGGGCGGCCCGAGTTGTCGCCGACCCAGCGGCAAGGTCATACTGACCCCGCCGATGCCTCTCCATTTTCCATTCTGACGTGAACGCCGCCATGACGCTTCCTCCCTGTCGGAAATTAAGCGCAGTCTTCGCACTGTTTTGCGCAGCCACGTTCATCGCGCTTGGCCCCACCGCCTTCGCCGATGGCGGCTGGACCGATCTCACCGGCGGCGACGACTTGGCGACCCTCTGGCGCGGCTACCAGAGCGATACGCCCCCTGCGTCCTGGAGTCTCACCGACGGTGTGTTGACGCTCGATGGCTCCGGGGGCGATCTCGTCACCCGCCAGAAGTACGCCGACTTCGAGTTGGAGTTCGAGTTCAAAATCGCCCCGGGGGGCAACAGCGGCGTCATCTACCGGGCCGGCGAGTCCGAGCCCAACACCTACGAGACCGGTCCCGAGTACCAGGTGCTCGACCCCAAGTACTCGGGCGTGACGCCGAAGGTCGGGCCGGCGGCGCTGTACGACCTCTACCCGGCGCCGCTCGACGCGTCGAAGCCGGCCGGCGAGTGGAACACCGGCCGCATCGTCTTGCGTGACGGCGCCGTCGAGCACTGGATCAACGGCCAGAAGGTCGTCTCGGCCACGATCGGCTCGGACGAGTGGAACGAACGGGTCGCCGGCAGCAAGTTCGCCGCCTGGAAGAAGTTCGCGACGCTCACCTCGGGCCATATTGCGCTACAGGACCACGGCTCGCGCGTCTGGTACCGCAACCTGCGGATCAAGCCGCTCGGCGTCGCCGTCTCAGCCAACGACTCGCCCAAGCGGATGCTGTTCGTCACCCAGAGCGCCGGCTTCAAGCACTCGACCGTAACCCGCCAGCCGCACGAGCTGTCGCACAGCGAACAGGTAATGCAGGAACTGGGCCTCCGCAGCGGGGCGTTCCGCGTCGACTGCACGCAGGACGTCGAAGCCGATTTCACGCCCGAGTTGCTCAAGAACTACGACGTGGTCGCCTTCTTCACGACGGGCGAACTGCCGATCCCCGTCGCGACGCGCGAGTGGTTCCTCAATACCTGGCTGGCGGAGCAGGGGCACGGCTTCCTCGGCGTCCACGCCGGGGCCGACACCTACGCCGACTACGAGCCGTACTGGGACATGATCGGCGGCACCTTCGACGGCCACCCGTGGACCGCCGACACCGACGTCGTCCTCAAGACCCACGCCGACGACCACCCGGCCGTGAAGCCGTGGGGACCCGCCGGGACGCGGATCGCTCTAAAGGAAGAGATCTACCAGTTCAAGAACTGGCAGCCCGAAAAGGTGCGGGTGCTGATGTCGCTCGACATGGAGCGGACCGGGCTCAAGAAGCCGCGGCACGTCCCCATCCTGTGGGTCAAGGACTACGGCAAGGGCCGCGTCGTGCACATGAGCCTGGGGCACCGCGAAGACGTCTGGACCAACCCGACGTACCAGGAGTCGCTCATCGGCGGCGTGAAGTGGCTGCTGGGCGTCGAGCCGGGCGACGCCACTCCGAACCCCGAGCTCTCCGCGGCCGAGCAACAGCTGGCGGAAGCGGCGGCGGAAGCCGAGTAAACGCCCCATTTTTCTGGGAGAGATTGCGACGCCGATGGCGTGGCCAGTGTTGTGGGAGGGGTCTCCCGACCCCGATTACGGATCGCCAGCCGCAACGGTAACGAGCGCGTCATCGGGGTCGGGAGACCCCTCCCACAGTAGACGGGATCAACAGGATTCACAGGATTTGTTTTTCATCCCGTTGATCCTGTAAATCCCGTCAAGGAAGGGCGATTGTTGTGGGAAAGGAAGGGTGATTGTTGTGGGAGGGGTCTCCCGACCCCGATTGCGGTTCGCCAGCCGCAACGGTAACGAGCGCGTCATCGGGGTCTGGAGACCCCTCCCACAGTCAGCACCTTAGAGGTCCCTCTCACGGATAAATCGAGAGAGCGACTCAGCGGCCGCGGAGGGCGCGGTCCATGTCGCGCTTGGCGGTCTTCTGCTTCATCGACTCGCGCTTGTCGTACGTCTTCTTGCCGCGGCAGAGGCCTAGTAGCAGCTTGGCCCGGCCCCCTTTGAAGTACATCTTTAGCGGCACCAGCGTGAGGTTCTTCTCATACGCGCGGGCGGCGAACTTCTTGATCTCGCGGCGGTGCATCAACAGCTTGCGACGCCGTTTGGGCTCGTGCTGGACGTGCGTGGCGTTGCGGTACTCTTCGATGTTGCAGCCGACGAGCCAGACCTCGCCCTTGTCCATGCGGGCGTAGGACTCGTCGAGCGACATCTTGCCGTCGCGGAGGCTTTTCACCTCGCTCCCCACGAGGACGACGCCACACTCGAGGTGGTCGAGCACCTCGTACTCGAACCGCGCCTTGCGGTTGGTGGCGATCGTCTTCTCGTTGGGGTTGTCCCCCTTGGCCGGCGTCTTTTTGTTCTTGGCCAAGTTGAGAAGCGTCTCGTTGGGGGGGAGCGGCTTGGAGGCGTCGCCGTTGGTGGCGCCACCCGCGGCTAGCGCCGACGGCTCAAGCCCGTGATGCGTTTTTGAGCCGTCGGCGCTAGCCGCGGGTGAACCCTCACCAGGCGTTCAGAATCAGAAATCAGTCGACGAAAGCGGCGCCGCGGTGCGGAAGTCGTTGATGGCTCCCGTCGTGATCGTGTGATCGACCGGATCGACGCACTTGCTCCCCTTGGTGGTCATCAACTGCTGCCAGACGACGTAGTCGATGTCCGGATCGATCGATCGACCGGAGCCGCTCGCCATAATGATGTTGATGCCGCCGCCGGCGTGACCGCTCGACGGGCGGGCGTAGAACGGGCTCTCGGAGGGATAGCCAACGATCGGAGTTCCCAGCGACGGGTCGTCGAGCCGCAGGTCCTCACGGCTGAACGGCGCCTGGACGAAGCTCGTGACCGGCTCGGTGTTCACCACCCACACCATGCCGAAGACTTGCTCGGCGAGGTGGAGCGAGTTGGTCGTCGGATCGCCGCCGACGCCGACCCAGGTGTAGTTCGGGACGTCGGTGTCCTTGTGGATGTTTTCCGCGAGCATGACGGTGTAGTCGGCGCCGTCGTCGATCTTGCCGTCGCGGACGCGGACGCTGCCGAGCGTCTGGTTATGGCAAAGGCCGTTCTCTTTGGTGTCGCCCTGGTTCGGGACCGCCTTGCCGGTCGAGGGGTCACGGCCCAGGAACTGCGAGGGGGAGGACGTGCCGCTGTAATCCCACGCGCCCGAGTTCACCACGTACGACAGCCCCGCCGCGTCGGGGAGCGACGACAGGTCGGTGTCGGACGGGCAGATGAGGATCTCTTGCGGGCGGATCTGGGCGCGGGCGTTCCCGGTCCCCACGATGCTTCCATCGACAAACGTGTCGTAGAGGTCGTTGCGGCCCATCTGCGGCTGGATGACGGCCGCCCAGCTGATTAGCGAAGCCAGCGGCTGTGACGCCTGGGCGATGCCGTTCGCATTGCTGAGCCGCGAGTTCGTGATCGCCCCGACGTCGACCGTCAGGTACGACTTGTCATTCCGCTGCATTGGCTGGACGTAGCCCGGATACCGCTGCTTCGAGCCGGCGTAGTTGACGATCGCCGTGCCGGTCTGCTTCATGTTGTTGAGGCACTGCGCCTTGCGGGCGTTTGCGCGCACCGCGCCGACCGCGGGGATCAGCAGCGCCATCAGCATGCCGATGATCGTGATCACGACCAGCAGTTCGACGAGGGTGAAGCCCGTCGCGGGGGCCGAGCCGAGCGGAGTGAGGCGACGGCGGGCCGTCCCCCGAGAAAATGGCGTCTTCATAATCGTCTCGACCCCTGTTCCGAGGGCCCCTTTTTGCGGAGGAGTGTGCCCCTACTGCGTCGCGACCGGGGCCCCTTGTGGAACCCCGTGGGGCGACGCCGCCCTTTGCCGATCGCTTGCCGGCGGGCACGATAAAGTATCGCCGAACTGCACAAAAAAAGCCAGCAAACTCGCCGCGGCCCCCGCTTGCCGCCCCGTCACGCCCGCCAGAAGCCCCATGTTTCGACCCTTTCCGCCGTGCCGCTGCCTCTTGCCGCTCCCTTTGCTGGCGGCGTTCGTGCTGATCTCGTTCGCCCCCGCGCGGGCCGACCTGACGGCCGCCCCCGCCGCCGACCCCGCCAAGACCGAGGCCGAAACGCCCCCGCCCGAGGTCCCCGCCGAGATGCGGAGCCCGCGGGAGGTGCTCGAGACGTTCGTCACCCGGATGCGTGCCGATGAAAAATCGGACGCCGCCAAGCTGCTCAACCTGTCGGGCCTCAGCGCTGTGGCCGCGGGGAGCCGGGGCGCCGACCTCGCCTACAAGCTCTACCGCTTGGCCCCGGTGCTCGGCGATCCCCCCAACAAGGGAGATGGCGAGGACCTCGCCTTTTGGGAATCGCCCTCGACCGAGCTCGATTTCAGTAAGGCGCCCGACGACCCCGATTACCCCGAACCGTGGCCGCTGTCGGAGTGGCTCAAGTACCCCAAGCCCGAAGCCCAGGCGATCACGATCGCCCGCGACGAGCAGAAGCATTGGCGATTCAGCGCCGAGACGGTCGCCCAGATCGACACGCTCTACGAGCAGCTCGAGCCGCAGATCGAGGAGCTCGCCGACCGCCGCGCCGCGACCGCCCCGCCGGGTGAAGCGGAAGCCGTCGGCGAACCGACGGCGACCACCGGCCACTGGCTGCGGCAGCAGTTCCCCCAGAGCTGGCGGACGACCCACTTCTTGCTCCCGAGCTATCAGTGGCTGTTGCTGCTGTTGCTCCTGCCGCTGGGTCGCATTGCAGAGCTACTGACGCGCACCGTGCTGACGACGATCGGTGACCGGGTGCTGCACCGCATCGACCCCGACGTCGACGACGTCAACGATTCCACCGTCAAGGTCTGGCGCCCGGTGGGGCGGCTGGTGCATGCGGCGGTCTGGGCCCTCGGGGCGCGGATGATCGAGCTCCCGTCCGACGTCACCAGCATTTTGCTCACGGTGTTGGTGATCGTCACGATCATCGCCGCGGTGCTGGCGCTGTTCCGGGTGATCGAACTGGTGGCGGGCTACTTCGCCCGCCGCGCCAAGCGGAGCAATCGCCGGTTTGACGACCTCTTTATCCCGCTGGCGACCTCAACCGCCAAAATCCTCATTGGGCTCGCCGGTGTCGTCGCCACGGTGGCGGTGTTCAACGACAAGCTCCCGGCGACGCTGATCGGCGGCCTCGGGATCGGCGGCATCGCGATCGCCCTGGCGAGCCAGGAGACGCTGTCGAACTTCGTCGGATCGATCACGCTGCTCTTCGACCGGCCTTTCGAGGTCGGCGACTATGTGAAGATCGACACCGTGGAGGGCTCCGTCGAGTCCCTCGGGTTCCGCAGCACGCGGATCCGAACGCCGCTCGACTCGGAGGTGACGCTCCCCAACAGCAAGCTGGCCTCGTCGAGCGTCGACAACTGGGGACGCCGCAAGTACCGACGTTACCTCTCCAAGCTCGGGCTGGAGTACGGCACGTCCCCCGAACGGATCGAGGCCTTCTGCGAAGGGATCCGTGAGCTGATCCGCCGCCACCCCCACACGCGGAAAGACTTCTACGCGGCCTACTTCAATGACTTCGGCCCCAGCTCACTCGATGTGCTGCTGGTCGTCTTCTTCGACGTCCCGGACTGGCCGACCGAGTTGCGCGAACGTCACCGTCTGCTGGCGGACATCCTGCGGCTGGCGGAGTCGGTCGGCGTGGCGTTCGCCTTCCCGACGCAGACCCTGCACCTGCAGCGGGACGCAGGCCCCGAAGCGCCCCCCGAGCTGGCCGACCCGGACCCCGACACGGCCGGCGCCCGGGCGGCGGCCCAGATCGCCGGCGAGCTGGCGAACTACCAGGACCGGCCCGGGCGGGTAAAGTTCCCCGGCCCAACCCCGCTGGATTAGCGTCGCTGGATTGTTCGGGGGTGGGGACCGGCTCCGCGCACGAAGCCTTTTGAGCCACGCACGAAGTAAGCGGAGAGCGCCCGCACAACCGCCCCCAATCGGTTAGAATCACACCGTTGCTGAACGCCCCGACCGGAGCCGTCGCTCGATGATTACGCTAAACGCCGCTTCTCTGCCGCTCGCCGCCGGGATCGCCAACAACGGCTTTGTCGCCGTGCTGCTCGGCCTGTTCATCATCGCCGTCGTCCTGCTGATGGCGTTTTTCGTCCTCACCTACGGGCGGATCTGGCTGCAGGCGTTCATGTCGAACGTGCCGATGAACCCGTTCGACCTCGTCTTCATGAGCCTCCGCCAGGTCAACGCCAAGACGATTGTCGACGCGCGGATCCAGGCGATGCAGGCGGGCGTGGGGCAAGACCCCACGACCGGCATCACAACCAAACGGCTCGAGGCGCACTACCTGGCCGGCGGCAACGTGCCCCGCGTCATCAGCGCAATCATCGCCGCCCACCGGGCCGACATCGACCTCGACTTCGACCGCGCCGCCGCGATCGACCTCGCCGGGCGCGACGTCCTCGACGCCGTGAAGACGAGCGTCTACCCGAAGGTGATCGACTGCCCCGACCCGGAGAAGTCGCCGAGGAGCACCCTCAGCGCGGTCGCCAAGAACGGCGTCGAGGTGAAGGTCCGCGCGCGGGTCACCGTCCGGACGAACCTCAAGCAGCTGATCGGCGGCGCCACGGAGGACACGATCATCGCCCGCGTCGGCGAGGGGATCATCACGGCGATCGGTTCGTCGAACGACCAGTTCGCCGTGATGGAGAACCCCGACCGGATCAGCAAGGCGGTGCTCGAGCGCGGCCTCGACGCCCACACCGCGTTTGAGATCGTCTCGATCGACATCGCCGACATCGACATCGGCGAGAACATCGGCGCCCGGCTCCAGGCCGACCAGGCCGAGGCCGACACCCGCAAGGCCCAGGCGATGGCCGAGAAGCGCCGCGCCGACGCGATCGCTCGCGAGCAAGAGATGAAGGCCCAGGTCGCCCTGCGGCGCGGTCAGGTCGTCGCCGCCGAGGCCGAGGTCCCCCGCGCCATGGCCGAGGCCTTCCGCAAGGGGACGCTCGAGACGCTGAATAACGGGTCGCCGTCCTGACGAGATGGGCAGGCAGAGATCCGTAGTTCAGTCGTGTTTACATTCCCATGGCGACGGCCCATGGCGATGAAATCGCTTAATCCCCCTCCCCCTTGGTGGGGAGGCTACTTCTTCCCCGGATAAGTGGGGGTGGGGGCGCGTCGGGCGCCCGGGTTCCGCACCCCTCCCCATCAAGGGGAGAGAGATCGGGCGCCGGAGTCGCCACGGGAATGCCAGTACGACCTAGTCGTCCGACAGCAAACACGAAAGACATCGCCACTGACGACTGACCCCCAGCTCCCTCACTGCTTCTTCAGCGCGTACTCAATCGCCAACGCGTTGAAGGGCTCGTTCTCGCGGTCGAGCTCGGTGAGCAGCACCCAGCGGTTGTCGCGGAACTCCAGGTCGAAGCACCTTTGCGTGACGCCCGGGTCGATCTCGTGAACCGACGAGGAGCCTACCCGGCCATTGAGGCCCTCGATCGACGGGACCTTGAGGGCGTCGATCGACGGCATGCCCGCGATGTCGGGGTTGCTATGGTTGGCGTCGGCCCGCTGGTCTTTGGCGGCGTCCTTCTCTTCTTGGCTCGGCGTCGGCAGCGTGATCGTGACGGTCGCATCCGTGATGATGCAGAGCTGCGCGCGGTAGACGCCGTCGTCCCCTTCGGGGGGCGTCAGCTCGTGCTCGACCTTGACCGTTGCGTCGGTGATCGGCGTTCCGGGAGGGGAGTTGTAGTCGGCGATGGCTTCGGCCGTGCCGAAGGAGGAATCCTCTAATTGCTCCTCCAACGCGCCGACGATCATCGCGAAGCGTTCCTCAGGCGTCGGCGGCGGCGGGGGCGGCGTCTTATCCTCCTGCGAGTCGTCGCACCCCACCGTGAGGGCTGCAAGCAGGAGTCCGCACGCGAGGGCGCGCATCGTCGCGCTATTCCGCCTGGCAGCTGTCATGGATCGTCCCGGTTCGCAGTCCACAGTTTTTTACAGCGGACCACGCCGGCCCGGCCTAGAGGGAGGATAGCATCCTAGGCCCGTCGGGACTATTTCGGCAGCGACCGACGGATCGTCCCGATCGGGTCGAGGAGGCCCCGGCGCCGGCAGAATCGGCGTAATCCAACCCTCGCGATGAAGAAGTCCGCCGGGGGGGGCCTGCGGTGGACTCCCCTGAGAGACCCTGTTCAGAATCCACTGAAACGCCGCGGTCAGAATCCGCCGAAGGGCCGCGGTTAGAATCCGCCGAAGGGATCGTCGTCGGAGCCGAACGGATCGTCCGACGCCTCATCGACCTCTGCCGCGGGCGTCGCCGCCGGCGCGGCGGCCGGAGTCGCGAGGGCGTCGCCGCCGAACGGGTCGTCCGAAGCGGTCTCGGCGGCCGCGACGCCTTCGCCCTCAACCGCGCCGAGCATTTCGCCCAACGCCTTCAGCGGGTCGTCGCGGAAGGAGGTGAGCTTGGCGTCAGCGAACGGGTCCGAACTCGAGGCCCCAGTCGGGGCGACCGCTAGCAGCGGGCGATTGGGGTCGGGGAGCGGCGCGACGACCGCGCGCTTCGCTAGGTCGCGGGGCGACTTGGCGCCCGACAACGCGTCGAGCGGCAGCTTGAATTGGCGGCGGAGCGCGCCGGATTCGGCCGACGACAGCTCGGCGTAGCGGTAGCCCAACGGCGTGCCGGGGCCTTCCGCCTCGGGCATCGCGCCGGGATCGAATCGCTTCGGCGCGGGGGCTTCGGCGGTCTCGGCTGACAACGGTTGGATCGCGTCGGCTACCGTCGCGGGGCCGTCGGTCGAAACCGCCAGCGCAACGCCCGGGCAAGCCGCCGCGAGGGCCGTCAAAGTCCGGGCAAATCGGGACAGGGGTCGCCGCATCATGAAATCCTGCTGCCGCTTTTCCACTTCGAGCCATCGCGTTGGGGCCGGTCCGTCCGGCCCGATGGCAAGCCTTTAGGATAAACGGCGGGGCCGCTTCCAACAAATCGCCGTCCCGCGGAGGGGCTCAACCGGCGGTGCTGGTGAGCTTGCCGGTCTCGATCCGCTGCTGGGTGCGGTCGAACTGCTCCTTTTCGAGGCGGCTGACCGACTCGCGGGTGAGGCCCCGATCGAGAGCTTCCTGCCAGGCGTCGTTCGCCCCTTCCACGTCGCCCGCCATCGAGTAGGCGGTCGCCAAGTGGAAGTACTTGGACGCGGTCGGGTTGTCGATCACCGCGAGTTTCAGGTCCTCGATCGCGTCTTTGTAACGCTTGTCGGCGATGGCGATCACGGCCCGGGTGTCGAGGATTTCGGTCCCCGGACCGAGCAGATCGACGGCCTCGGCGACGTAGCCGTCGGCTTCGCTGATCGCCGATCCGCCGCTCTGGCCGAGCGCTAACAGATAGGCGAGGTTGTTGAGCACCACGGCCCGGCTGGCGCCCTTCAGGTCCTTCCGCTCCAGCAGCTTGCGGTACGCGTCGGCGGCCTCGTCGTCTTTCCGTTGGACGTCAAAAAGCTCGGCCTGCTGGAGCCGCAGCGCGATCAGGTCCGGGTCCTCGCGGAGCCCGCGGTCGAGCCAGCCCTTGACCCGCTCGAACCGAGCGGCGGGGATCTCGGCGTCCTTGGCCTCGAGGGCTCGGAGGATGGCGAGGCCTCCCTGCACCAGCTGCGAGGTCGGGATGTCATCACGCAGTTCTTCCAGTGTCTTGAAGCCCTGTTCGGCGTCGATCCGTTCGCCGACAAACTGGGCGTACCGGAACTTGTCGTTGACGCCTCCCAACTTCGCAGAGAGTTCGAACAGCTTCCGCGCCGTCTCGATGTCCTCGAACTGCACCATCCGCATCGCGATGCGGTTGACGAGCGGCAGCTGTTCGGCGGTGATCTTGCTGGCGTCGGAGGGGAGCATCGAGAGCAGGGCCTTGGTGGCCTCACGCTTCTTGCCCTTCTCGAAGGCGACCCGCGCCAGCATCTCTCGCGTCCCGAGCTCGTTGGGGGCGATCTCGTTCAGGCGCTGCACCTGCCGCACCGCTAGATCAATCTCTTTCTGCCCGCCGCGTTGCAGCAGCATCTCGAGGTAAGCCAACCGCACCTGGGGGTTGTCCGGGTTACGGCCAATGATGTCGAGCATCTGCTCGCGGCACTTCTGCCACTGATCGAGCGCGAAGTAGAGCCGTGCGAGGTCCAGTTCCGACTTCATCGAGAGCCGGCTGTTCTTGCCGACCTCTTCCAGGAGGTTGGCCGCCTTCAATCGCGACACCGGTTCGGGCCGGGGCGCCAAAATCTCGGCCATCAGCAGGCGGTCGTCGACCGGCAGCGCGCCGTCGTCCGAGTTCGAGGCGATCAACTTCTCGGCGTTGCGGAGGTCTTGGTAGGCGCCGCTCCGCGCTAGCAGGCGGGCGGCCGTGCTCCGCGCCCACTGCGCGTTCTGGTCATTCGGCGAGATGGTCTCCTCGGCGGCGTCCTTCAGGATCCCGTTGACGAGGGGGGTCGCCTTGTCGACCGCGTCGTCCCGCCGGTACGCGGGCCCTAAGTAGAACTGAGCCAGCAGCCGCGAAACCCGCGCCCGGTCGGCGTCTTCCGCCCCCTCGAGCGCCAAGCGATAAAGCCCCTCGGCGTCGATCGCCCGCCCGACGAGTTCGTAGCAGCGGGCGAACAGCAGCAGGTTCTGGTCTTCGGTGAGCGCGAGGTGCGCGCGGCGGACGGTGTCGTCGGCTTTGACGCCGTCGCCGGTCGCGGCGTAGTAGCCGACGAGCGCCATCCAGCCGTCGCCCGAGGTGGGCGCCAACTCGGTTGTCTTGAGGAAGGCCGCTCCCGCCTCGGTGAGGAGGTCCTTGCGGCGCTCCGACTTCTCGGGGCTGAGGGTCGACGCCTGCGTCAGGAAACGGCCGAACCAGAGCTGGATGCTGGCGTTGTTGGGCGCCTCGGCGGCGAACAGCTTGGCGGCCTCCACCGCCTCCGCCTCGCGGCCCACTTGCAGCAGCGACTCGGCGTAGTCCGCGCCGAGCAGTCGGACGCGGCTCTCGCGGTTGATCTTCTCCATCTGTTCCAGCGCGTCGGCGGCGCGGCCGCGAGCACGCAAGATCTTGATGTACTGGAACAGGGATCGCCCGTCTTGCCGGCCCAGCTTGGCCGCCCGGTCGTAGCTATCCAGGGCGCTCTTGTAGTCGCCTTGAGCCGCCGCGATGTCGGCCTTCAAGTTGTAGAGCTCATGCCACTCGCTGCGTTGCGAGATGGCTTGGTTGACCAGTTCGACCGCCTCTTTCGCGCCGTCGCCCTTGCCGCCGGCGGCGCGCCAATTGGCGAGCAGTCGGTTCGCTTCCATGTAGAGCCAGGTCGGGTCTTCTTTGGAGCCGACGACTTCGAGAACGGCGTCCTGGGCCTCCTTGGCGCCGGCCACGTCGTTCGACGCGAGCGCCACCGAGAATGTCTCGAGCAGCGTGGGCAGGTCGCCCGGTGAGAGCTCGACCACCTTGCGGAGGCACTCGGCGCGGGACTCCTCGTCGCGGAGCCGGCCGAACTTGTCGGCGAGGCCTTTCCAGAGCTGGATCTTCTGAGGGGTCTCCCAGTCCTCGGTCCCCTCGGTGAGCGCGAAGAGCTGCTCGGTGAGGTTCTCGTCATTGATGACCGACAGCAGGTCGGCGCGCTCGAGTCGGAGGATCGGCAAGTCGCCGAACTTCTTGACGACTCCGTCGAGCAGGCCGAGGGCCTTCGCGGGGCCCTGTTCGGGGTCCGCGGCGAAGAGCTTCACCGCCGCGCGACGCACCCCGAGATTGTCCGGCTCTTCCTTGTAGGCTTGCACCAAGAGCTTGCGGGCTTCGTCGTAGTTGCCGCGGCGCATTTGGACCTCGCCCTTCAGCACCAGCAGCATGCCCTTGCCGAGCTTCATCCGGTCGATGTACTCCTCGCACACCTTGTCGAACGCCTTCCAGTTTTGCTTCGACTCGGGCTTGGCAAGCTCTTCAGCGAGGGCGGCGTAGATCGAGACGCCCTCGTTCGAATTGCCGACGCGGCCGATCTTCTGCATCGTGCGGAGCCGGCCCTGGTCGGCCATCACGTTGCCCCGGTCGGATAAGAGGGCTTGGTTGAACGCCTCGAGCGCGAGCTCGTCTTGGCCGAGTTTCTCACGGCAGAGCCCGAGCATCACGTTGAGCTCGAGCGCCATCGACGGATTGCCGGCAAAGTACTGCTGGTATTTCTCGAAGACGGTCGCCGCCTCAAGCCACTTCTGGTCCTCCATCATCAGGCGGGCCTCGAAGTAGTCGGGGTAGGCGGAGTGGATCATCTCGCCTTCCCGCATCACGGCGATCGATTCGCGGGCGTCGTCGAGGGCGTTCTGCTGCAACTGCAGGCGCGCCTTCTGGACCAGCAGACCCTGCGACTGCGTGATTGGCGCCGCCGCGATGCCCCTGTCACAAGCCGCGAGGGCGGCCGCGTAATCCCCGCTGCCGATCTCGATTTCGGAGAGCGTCTGGTAGAGGCCAATCTCCGTGGGGTGATCCTCGATCGACGCTTCGATCAGCGACTTCGCTTGGTCGAATTCCTTGTCCCGCATCGCCAGGCGCGCGTTGGCGATCACGATGCTCGGCTCTTCGGGGGCGAGTTCCAACGCCTTGCGGATCGCTTCGATGGCTTCGTCGCGCTTCTCCTGCAACTCCAGCCACTGCCCCTTCGCGAGGTAAGCCTCCCCACTCTCCGGGTTCACCTCGATCATCCGGTCGATGACCGCTTGGGCCAGCTCGTCTTCCAGCTTTTCTGTCTTGAGGTTGTACGCCAAGCGGCTGTAGACGCTCGCGTTGTGCGGCGTGATGGCCTTCGACTCATCGAACTCTTCGGTCGTCTGGTCGTAGCCGACCAGTTTCAACGCGTGGGGAACCGCTTTGGCGTCGGCGGCTGCGAAGTAGCACTCCGAGCGCATCGCCTCGAGTTCGGGATCGTTTGGCGTGCGATTGAGCAGCTGCGAGACGTG
This sequence comes from Botrimarina colliarenosi, assembly GCF_007859955.1. Lineage (GTDB taxonomy): Bacteria > Planctomycetota > Planctomycetia > Pirellulales > Lacipirellulaceae > Botrimarina > Botrimarina colliarenosi. The sequence continues at coordinate 1,816,567 of NZ_SJPR01000001.1, read as the reverse complement.
GTCCAGGGCGGGCTTCAGCTGTCGCTTAGAGCGATAGAGCTCCACCAGACGGCGCCGCAGGTCGTCGCGCTCAGGAAACTCACGGACCGTGGCTTCCATGAAGCCGGCCGCTTTCCAGAAGTCGCTAGGCACCGCCTTGGGGTCCTCGGCGATGTCGGCGAGTTGGAGGGAGAGCTTGGACATCACCTCCTCGTCCCCGGGGCGGATCATCAGATAGCTGCCCAGCAGGTCGGTGCTTTTATGCAGGTCCCCGTCGGCGAGCGCCACCTCGGCGCGGTCCAGCAGCCGACTGGCGTTCCGGGATTTCTGGAACTTGTAGAGGCCGTACGACCCGCCGATGAGGGCGATAGAGCCGACGACGATCCCGATGAGGACCGGGAGATTGACGCGATAACGCTGCATGGGGGAGACCCTGCCTGGGGGTTCCTGCGGGGGAGCGAACGGGACACGCGCGGCGGGCGCCGGCTAGTTCCGTGACGAGTCCAGCACAACGCCGGGCCTACTGAGACGCGGCGACGTGTCGGCGCGTTCCGTGGCAAGCCACGGAACACCCGGGAAACCGTTCATGGTACCGGGCCCGGGGGGGCTGTCAACGAAGGAGCCAAGCCGCAAACGCCTACCAGTTAGGGACTTTCGTCGACCGACCGAACACGGGGCGCCGATCGGGAGGGCTGGGGGGATTACGCAGGCGGCGCCTACTCAACCCGGGTCCACACGATCGACGACGCCGCGCCGCTTGGCTCGGCGATCGCCTGGAGCCGGACCGGCCCGCGCCCCAGCATCTCAGCCGGGATCAGCGCGCCGCCCGTCGCCCCGTCGATCGCCCCCACCTCGCGGTGATTGTGTCGGATGACGATCCGCTCGGCGCCGCGTGACTTGGCCGAAACGGCGACCTTGCCGTCCAGCGGGGTCGTCGCGGCGTCGATCTTGAGGACCACCGAGGGCGCGTCGTCGTCGTCGCTCTCCGCGAGCGGCAGCTCGATCTCGCCCAGCTGCTGGCGGTGGGCGCCGATCGCGTCGGGGTTGCCCGCGACGCAGCGCAAGTCGTGCCAACCGGGGCCGAGTTGTTCGCTCGTGAACGAAGCCTCCGTTCCCGAAGGGAGCCGCATCCTCAGCCGCCCGTCGACGAACAGTTCCCAGAAGGCGACGCCCGCGGCGCCGTTGGGCGTGATCCGGGGCTTGATCCGCAGCGCGACGTCGCCCGCCTCCGGATCGGTACTAACCGGGGCTTCGGAAGGAGCTTCGGCAGGGGGCGTGCCCACCGGCGCTGGCGGCGTGAGTCCCAACTCGGCAAAGCCAAAGGTGCTCGTCACGCCCGGCTTCAGCAGGTCGTCGTCCGGTTGCTCCGGCCACCCTTCGATGTCGAGGGTGGGACGCTTCGCCCAGGGCTGGCAGAGCGGGTCGCCCAGGATCAGCAGCTGGTACGGCGACGCGACCGACTGATAAAACGCCTCGACGAGCGAGCACCCGCGGCGGTAGTGCAGCTGCAGGGCGGCCGTGGGGAACTTGGCCTGGATCGCGTAGGGCTCATGGACCGCGCCGCTCGAAGCCGTGGCGCCGGCGCGGATCAGCGCGCTGATTGGTGTCTGGAAATCGATGTCGAAGAGAACCCCGCCGGCGCTGGTGAGGTGCTCGCAGATGGCGCCGGGTTGGATCGTCATGGCGGCCTTGTCGAGCGGCAGGTCCGCCCTGCCGAGGGTGAGGCTAGCCACGTCCTGGGCCCCGTCGGGCAGCGTGCCGGTCTGCACCTTGGCCTGCGCGCCGAGACGCTTCAACGCGGCGACTGCTTCATCGAAGCAGCCGTGCCGGGTCGTCGAGCGAACATCGTTGTTCTTCAAGTAATAGAAGACGCCGTCGGGGGGCGACGCCTCGGCTTCGACGGCCCGCTCGAGCGAAGCGATGACTTCTTCCACGGTGTTGCCGCGCCCCGTGGTGACGCCGAGCACGGTCGAGAGCAGGTAGCGCCGCCCCGATTCGAGGTTCGGGGCCCGCCCGCCCTTGTCGTTCCAGGCGTAGCGGCTGCGGAACTCGCGGGAAGGAAGATTCCCGAGCGTTTTGCATTGCCGCAGGTTGAGCGATCGGGGTTGTCCGGGCGGCGTCGCGAAGTACCAATTCGAGTCGAAGCTCACCAAGCCGGGGCTCTTCGCCAGCACAAAGCCGTAGAGGTAGGTCGCCCCGTTGATCGAGGCGTAGGGTCTCAGCTGCGACGGAAGTTTGACGTCTTCCGGGTAGTCTTCCTGCAGGGTGATCCGCCAGGGCAGGTCGGTCGAGTAGGCGATGACGTCGATCTGCATCCCGAGCTTGCGCTCTTCGATTGCCTTGAGGAGCGGGCCGAGAATCTCTTCGCGGAACGACCAGCCCGAGATTGACTCGCGGCTGCCGGTGTAATCGAGGGCGAGGACGTTCGACGCCGGCAGGTTGCGCAGGCGGACGTAGTGGTTCGCAACCTCCTTCGAGCCGGCGCTGTTGGCGTTGACCACCAGCAGGACGTTCTCCGGCCCCCCGCCGGCCCAAGCGGCCGTGGCGCCGAGGGTCGCTAGCAGCAGGGCGACCAAGGATCGAGCGACAGGGCGGCCGGCGCGGCCGCCGCCAGCGCTAGGGCGTCCGGGGCTGGGTCGGCCCGCGTTGGGGCATTGGCCCGCGTTGGGGCATTGGATCGAGGCGGGGGGAGGGCCCATCCGAGAGGCGCCTTTCGGTTTGCAGGTTGGAATCGGCATTCGCAGCTATAGTGGTACGGTCCGGCGGGGCCGTCGGGCGGCGATTGTCTTCACTCCATCCAACCAGCGGCCTGCGTCGATGCCCGGACTCGGCTCGTTCTTTCGATCGATTCTCGATGGCGGCAAGGTGGATGTCACCAGCCGCTACGAGATCCTCCGTGAGGCGGTTTCGGGCACGATGTCCGACTTTCACATGGCCCGCGACCGCGAGACGGGCGAGATCGTCGGCCTCAAGGTGCTCGATAAGGTTAAGACGGAGCAACTCGAGGCGCGGTTCCGTGGCCTGAAAAAACCGAGCGAAGGGGAGATCGCCGCCCGCTTCGACCACCCGACGATCGTCAAAACGTTCCGCCATGGCATGACGACCAAGGGGGAACAGTTCATCGTCATGGAGTTCCTCGACGGGCCGGGGCTCAACTCGTTGATCATCGGACGCGACAAGCGCCTCGACGGCAACCGGCTGACCCTCATGCGCCAAGCGGCCGAGGCGCTCGACGTGGTGCACAAAGCGGGCTTTATCCACCGCGACGTCTGTCCCCGAAACTTTGTCTGTGCGAAGGACGCGTCGTCTCTCAAGCTGATCGATTTCGGCCTCACGGTTCCGGCCGAGAAAGAATACATGCAGCCCGGCAACCGCACCGGGACCCCCAACTACATGGCGCCGGAGATTGCGCGGCGGAAATCGACGGACCAACGGGTCGACATCTTCGCCTACGGGGCGTCGATGTTCGAGATGTTCGCCTTCGAGCTTCCCTGGCCTCGCGGGGCGGACGGCCAAGCGGCGATGTCGCACGGTCAGATCGCGATTCCCGCGCTAGCGGGCTTCATCCAGAACATTCACCCCGAGATCGAGGCGGTTATTCGCGACTGCCTCGCCCCCGAGCCGGAAGGCCGCCCGCGGAGCATGGAGACCCTCGTCAAGCGGCTCAAGAGGCTGCGGAGCGAGTACGCCGAGCCGCCGGGTTGAATCGGCGCGGAGGGGGGCAATTTGGCCCTCCGGTGAAAGCCCCGCCCCGGTTTCTGCCGAAAAGAAGCGGGTTGTGCCGGCCGGCCCCAGCGCCTAAATTGTGGGGCTCGCCAAGCGGCTCACCAGGAGACCGCCCCGGCGACACAGCTAGCCCCCTCTCCCCGGCGTGACGCCATGGCGATCGACAAATCTCTCAAAGTGAAGGCCGGCGTTACCGCCAGCCGTAGCGTTCTCACCCGCGTCGAGCGGATCACGCGACTCCGTGAGATGGAGAAGTGGGGCGAAGAGAGCTCGCCGTTCGGCCTGCCGAAGGTGCGGGTCCGTAAGCTGCAGCTCAAGAAGAAAAAGAAGACCAAGAAGGAAGAAGACGACAAGTGATTGTCGGCTTCCCCGGCGGTTCGCCTGCCGGGTCGCGGCTTTCCCGCCTGGTAGTTTAGCCCGGCGTGGTTGGTTCCCGCCGCGTTGCTGGGCGACGGGCGTCCCAACAAGGTGTCCAAGCCCGATCAGAAACGAATCAAGCTCAGTACACAACACAAAGAGCCGCCGGATCACCGGCGGCTCTTTTTTTTGGCTTGGTTTCTTGCTACGTGGCGGAGAGGCGGCCGATTCAGAAGCCGTTTCCGGCCACTCGGCTCGGCATCGGGTGTTCGGTCCGGCGCCCCTCGGCACGACTCTGAGGCGATTGGCTGCTGAGGGACTCCGCCTTCCGCTTGACGAGCTCGCGGACCAGTTCCGGCGAGGCCGAATCGGGGATCGCCATCCGCTCGCTGGCCGTAAGCCCGTCGCGGTACAGTTCGATGAATTGGCGCCGCTCATCAAGCCGGTCGAGCTCCGAGTTGGCCGCGCCCAGGGCCGCGGCGTCGCCTTCGCCAAGGGCCATGACCGCAGCTTGCAACGCCTGCACCGCGGCGTTGTAGCCCCGCACCTCGGCGGCGAGCCGCCGCAGATCGACACGGGACGACGGGGCCTCTCGATAATCCGGCCGGAGTGCTCGCCGGCTGGCGCCGGAGCGGAGTGGGTTCGGGCTCACCGACGGGTCGTCGCTGAAAGGGTCTCGCCACTCAAGCGGCGCCGCCGACGGGTGACGCGACCATTTACTGCGTGACTCACGCGCCGCGGACGACTCGTCGGCCGCGTCTTGTGGAGCGGGGCTGTCGGCGGGAAGCACCGGCTTGGCGGACGACCGCTGAGTCGCCCGTGGGCCGACAAATTGGCTCGACTTGGGGCGTTCGACCGTCGGCGCCGGCCGCGAGCGGAGAGGGTTTCTCGAGCCCGTCGGCGACGAGTCGACCGTCACTGTTGCGTCCGGAGTGACCGTTGGTTCCGGAGTGCTCGTTACATAGGGGTTTTCTATCGTCGTGGCCGAATCACGCACCTGCACGCGGCCGCTCGGGCCCGGTTGTTGGGGATCGAGCGTCGGGACCACCTCGTCGGTCACCGCGGGGAGCGCGATCTCGGCGCCTGGGTCGAGAGGAGCGGTCCGCTCGAACGCGGGCGCAGCCGGGATGTTCCCCGACCCGCCCGGCATGACGGCTCTCAGCGCCGCGCCGAGCCAGGCGGTCATCAGGTCGTGGTTCCGGACCGCGGCGATCCCCGTGACCTGGCTGGCGACGTCATTCCAGTCGGCCAGCACCTTCTCGGCAGCCTCACGCCGCTCGCTCAGCGAGGGCTGGTGGTGGCGGTAACGCAGGTGGATCTGCTGCGCGAGGGCGTCGACTCGGCTTTGGAGCGAGCCGACTAATTCCGTCCGCGAAGCCAAAGGCGCGCCGGCAGTCGGTTCCGCCAACGCCGAGGGGGCGGTCGCTGTCTCCGCGACGCCGAAGGCGAGCGCCAGCGTTGCGGCGATCAGCATCCGGCTCGACATAGGGACGTTTCCGTTCAACAGGGGGATGAATCGGGGCGGGAGACAGGACGCGACGGAATCGAAAGCGGCGGTCCGCTGCATTCTAGGACCCCCCCGAGCCCCGCCGCGGAAATGTTTGGGCTGGGAAACCATAGATTGCCCCTCACGGCTGTCAAACTTTGACGGCGCAGAACGCGCTAAGTCGCCTACCGCGGCGGTGGAGATTGACGGCGGCGACGATTACAGCGACGGCTTCAGCGGCGGTCGAGTCGGCAGGGGCGCCAGCAAGGGCGTCAGCAAGGTACGGAGAGCGTCGTGAACTGAACGGTGTCGCTATTGCGCAAGCAAGTCATTCCGGTGCGTCTTGTCCTGCAAATACAGATGAGAAGTTACCCGGAGGAAAAACGATTTCATTCAAGATTTTTGATCATAGCTCGGGTGGCTTGGAGCCGAACCCAAGTCATGCGGCAAGGCGCCATCGCCCCACGGAGCCCATTGTCGCAAGTTACCGAGACCAGCCATTGCGGGCAGGGCAATGTTGGTCGGGTGTATTGGCGGATTCACATCTCATGAGTTTCTTGGCGCGGCCGTAGCCCGACCGCTTGCTGCTGCCCACTCGTTTCTTGTTGCTCCGTTGGAGCGGCTGAATCCGTGTGGGAGTGGAAATGCAAGCGTTCTATAACTCGATCGATCAGCAGTGCGAGCGGCTTGGCGGGGCGTGCCGAGCCATCCTCGTTGGCGCGAACGACACGTCCTATTCGGTGTGGCGAACCGCCGCCGAGTCGCAGGGCGTTTTTTTGCAGACGGTGTCGGAGCCTTCGGAAGCTGACTCGCTGTTGCGAAGCGACAGCGTGACGTTCATCATCTCCCCGATCCGCTGGTTCACCGATGCGGCGTCGATGAACTGGGCGTGCCGGTGGCTCCACCAGCTGCCGATCGTCGTCATAGGCGGCAATGCGATCGAAGCGTCCCTTTGGCGTCAACTCGCATGGGACGCCGTCGCTCCGGAAGAGTTGTCTCGGGCGGCCGAGACAGTCGTCGAGATGGCGCGAGACGAGGCCTTCCGACGGGCCCGACAGCGGCGCGTCGAGGCGTTGTACTACGAGCGGATCGCCGCGTTCTCGCCCGAAGAAGCGCAGGTGTTCACAGCGGTTTGCAGTGGCCGCCTGAACAAACAGATCGCCTCGGATCTGAAGGTAAGCGTCCGGACCATTGAACAACGCCGGCGACGCGTCTTTGAGAAGATGGGGGTCGACTCCGCCGTGCCGCTGTCGGCGCTAGCGGCGACGGTGCAGACCCTCGCCGAGCAGAACCGCGTTTGCCAGCGGGTGGCGATCCAGCTCGCGCCGGCAAGTATCCCCGAGCCGAAAACGTTTCCTCGTATTACGAGTCCCGACGTTTCAAAGCGGCCGGTCTACTCAATGTAGAGGCGACGTAAGGTCCAAAAAGGAAGGCTCGCCTTCGATGGTGGGCGCGTCTCAGAAGAGAGCGAGCTGTCGCTCGGCGGCCGGCGGTCGAAAAGCCTCGCCGCTGAGCGGTTCCGGCGCCAGCTGCAGCCCTTCGCGGTGGGCGAAGACACGGAACGTCCGCGAGATCTGGCCCGCGTAGGCCCCGACGCCGGTCATCCGCGCGCCGAACCGAGGATCGTTCCAACGCCCGCCGCGGACGCCGCCAATCAGGGCCTCGACTTTGGGGGCGCGGTTCGGCTCACAACGGCGCAGCCACTCGACAAAGACGTCGCGCACCGACCCCGCGAGCCGCAGCAGCGTGTAGCTGGCGGAGTGCACGCCCGCGTCGCGCGCCGCCGCGAGCAGGTCGGGGATCTCGTGGTCGTTGAGCCCCGGGATAACGGGGGCGATCATCGCGTGCGTCGGTACGCCGGCGGCCGCAAGCTCGGCGATCGCCTCAAGCCGAGCGGTGGGCGTGCTGGTGCGCGGCTCCATGCGCCGGGCCAGCTTCTCGTCGAGCGTCGTCAGCGACACCGCCACCACGGCCGCCCGGTGTTTGGCGAGCTCGCCGAGCAAGTCGAGGTCACGCGTCACCAACGCGTTCTTCGTGACCAGGCCGACCGGCTGCCGGCACTCGGCCGCCACCGCGAGGCATCGGCGGGTGATCTCCAAACGCCGCTCGACCGGCTGGTAGCAATCGGTCACGCCGGAGAAGACGATCGGCTCGGGTCGCCACGACGGCCGGGCGAGCCACTTCCGCAGCAGCTCGGGGGCGTCGGTCTTGGCGATGATCCGCGACTCGAACCCGAGCCCCGCGTCGAGCCCCAGGAACTCGTGCGTCGGCCGGGCGTAGCAGTAGCTGCAGCCGTGCTCGCACCCGCGGTAGGGATTCAAGCTCCAACGAAAGGGGAGGTCCGGGCTGTCGTTGTGATTGACGATCGAGCGGGACGCGTCGGTCTCGACCGTCGTCCGCAGGCGGGCGGCCGCTTGGGGCGAACTGCTCGGATCGACGAGTCCCTGCGACGCCAAGAATTCGGCGTCGTGGGCGACGTGCTCCCAGTCGGCCTCGCGATCGACCGGCGTGTGGGGATTCGCGGGGCGGAACGCCGATCCACGCCCCGCGAAGGACGATGCTGGCGCCGGCGCCGACGGCAGGTCGCCACGTGGTGTTGAACCCTCGTTCGCCGAAGTCGATAGCATGGGAGAGCCTCCGCGGAGGATGATGCCTACCGTCCACTTAAGGTATGTGTACGCGCATACACCGTCTTCGTCAACCTTTTTCTAACCCGATTTGCCGGGTCGATCCGCCGTGCTCCTAACGCTGCTCCTGCTGTTCACCCTCCTGCCGATGGCGGAGATCTACCTGCTGGTGACGCTCTTCCAGACGATCGGCTGGTTTCCGACGCTGCTGATCGCGCTCAGCACCGGCGTCATCGGCGCCTCGCTGGCGCGGAGCCAAGGGCTGGCGACGTTGTCGCGCATCACCCAAGAGATGTCGGCGGGCAAGGCCCCGGCCGACGCGTTGGTCGATGGCGCGATGATCTTGCTCGCCGGCGCGTTGCTCGTCACGCCGGGTGTGCTGACCGACGCCTTTGGGTTCGCGCTCTTGATACCGCCGCTGCGGAGCGTGCTGAAGCCGCTGCTCCGCGCCGCGTTCCGCCGCAACCTGCAACGGCGCAGCGGACCGGGCGGGGCGGTCTACACCTGGTCGGCAGGCAATCCGCCGCCCGAGCGCCGCGCGGACCAGGTGATCGACGCCGAGGTGATCGAGGTCCGCACCCGCGACGCCGAGTGACGTCGCGCCGGTCGGTTGGCCAACTCTCTCGTGACGCTGCCCGAGGCTAGCGCCTGCGGCTCATGTAGGGGGCGTACTTGAGCCGCAGGCGCTAGCCTCGGGCAGCCTCTCAGAAGGCCCACACCGAAAAGCGACAGCAAGAAAAGCCTTGACACGCCCCTGGTGTATTGCTGTAGTGATACACATGAGTTCGCCCCGCCACTTCGACATCCAGCCGCAGTCCGGTGTGCCGATCTATCAGCAGATCGTCGACCAGGCCGGTGCGTTGATCGCCGGCGGGCGGCTCGCGCCGGGCGATCTGCTGCCGAGCGTGCGTGAAGTCGCCCGTTCGGCCGAAGTGAACCCGATGACCGTCAGCAAAGCTTATTCAAAGCTTGAGGCGGAGGGCCTTGTCGAGCGCGTCCGTGGACGCGGCATGCGGGTCCGGCGGCTCACCGAGGGCGAAGGCTCCGTCACGCAGCGTAAGACGCAACTCGAAGCGCTGCTCGAACCGGCCCTCGCCCGGGCGGCGCAGCTTGGTTTGTCGGCGGACCAAGTCCGCCAAGTAGTGGAACGTCTTCTCAAGGGCTACCGACCATGACCACTCCGCTGGAAGCCCGATCGCTCATCAAGGCGTTCGACGGCGACGCTGTGCTGAAGGGGGTCGACCTCACGGTCGAACCGGGGACGGTGCTCGGCCTGCTGGGCAAGAACGGCTCGGGCAAGAGCACGCTCATCAAGTGCCTATTGGGTTTGCTGAAGCCAACCGCCGGCGAGGCGTTCGTCTTTGGCGAGGACGCTTGGAGTCTGTCGGCGGCGGCGAAGGGGCGGCTCGGCTACGTGCCTCAGGAGGTGGTGACCTACCCGTGGATGCGGGTCCGCCAAGTGATCGCCTACACGGGGGCGTTCTACCCGACGTGGAACCAACGGCTCGCCGACGACCTCTGCCGACGCTGGAACCTGCCGCTGGAGCAGCGGGCGGGGGTGCTGTCGGTGGGCCAACTACAGACGCTCGGCTTGGTGCTCGCCCTCGGTCACGAGCCCGAGCTGCTGGTGCTCGACGAGCCGGTGGCGAGCCTCGACCCGTCGGCCCGCCGCGAGTTCCTGCGGATTTTGATCGAGATCACCGGCGATGGTGATGACGCTGGCGGCCGTGTTGGGGAATCCGCCCGTCCCCGGACGGTGCTCTTTAGCACGCACATCACCAGCGACCTCGAGCGGATCGCCAGCCGGCTGGCGTTGTTGAAAGACGGCGCGATCGCGTTCGAGGGGGAGTCCGACGCCCTGAAGGAGCGGGTCAAACGGATCCGCCTCACCAGCCGCAACGGCGCGCTGCCTACGGGAATCGACATCCCCGGGGCGATTCACACCACGGTGGAAGGCGTGCTTGCCGAGGCGACCGTCACCGACTTCACGCCCGACCTGCCGGCGCGGCTCGCCGCAGAAAACAACGTCGATGTGGCGGTAGTCGATCTCAACCTCGAAGAGATCTTTGTGGAGATGCACGATGAATAGCCCGAGCGTGACGCCCTTGCCACGTCGCTTAGCCGCGGCGTGGTCGACCTACACAACGCGGCCGATGTGGTGGTGGTTTCTTGGGATAGCCGGCCTCGTCTTGCTGCTGACCTTGGTGGTAGCTCCTCGCAATGACGAGCCATTTGACCCGGAAGAAATAGTGCTCGTGCCGATCTGGTTAAGCGTCGCGCCGATCGTCTTTGCCGCCCTGCTCGGTTTGCACATCAAGTCGCAGTTCGTCACGCCGGCGGCGCGCGTCATGCCGACGTACCGTACGCCGCACCTTGCTGTGGTAGTGATGTTGACGTTGTTAGTCCTTGGCGTCGTCCCCCTCGTGACCGCAGTCGGCTACGGTTTATCGCCGCTCGGAGCGATGACGCTGGCAATCAGTATTGCGACGTTAACCTACTGGGCCCATCACCACCGCCTCGCCGCCCTGCCGGCGGTAGCGATCCTGTTTTCACTCCCGGAGCCGCTCGTGGCCCGGTTCTGGTTCGACCCGGCGGTCAACGGCTGGCCACTCCGTTTGGCAATCCTGATTGCGGGCTGGTGGGGCTTTGCACGATGGTTGCGTCACGTCCATGCAATGCACGAAGAACGATCCGACTACCTGATCCCCCCAATCGGCGCGGCGTTCCATCGGCCAAGCCGCAGCGAGCGTGCCGAGCAACGCAAGATCGCTGCCAGGGCGATTCAGAAACACCCCTATTGGATCGCGTGGCTTCTGGACCCGCGCATCGACCGAACTCTCGCCCGTCCGCGACCTCTCCGGTTCGTCGAGCTGATGCGGCTAGGAAACGGCCCTCAATCGACTGAAACTCGAGCTCTGCTGGGTTGCGCGATGTTCGGCGTCATGTGGGTGGGTATGGCCGAGTGGATCGACCCGCAGATGATAAGGCAGGCACCTTTAATGGCTTGCTTCATGCCAACCATTCTCATGTCGACGCTGATCGAACCGAAGAAGCCGCTCATCGAGACCGAACTGCTGCGACCCGTGACGCGCGGCCGGTACTACAGCACGTTGTTGACCGAATGGCTGCGTGACGCGTTGTTCTTCGCTGCTGGTCTCGCGACCTTCGTGATCGTCCTTTACTCGGTTTACCTGCCGAAGTACGTGACGCCCGCCAACCTCGTCATGTTGGTTTCGTACGTCGCGGCTTGTAACCTACTGCTCTGTTCTTTCAGCGCTTTGCTGGCTAGCAAATTCAACGCGATGGCGAGAATGACGATCCTCTACGTCCCCATGATGGCGATGATCGGCCTCGGCGTTTGGCTGTGGTCGCTCCACGAGTCGTACGGCGTCGGACCACTGCTCGCGGCAGCGTTGGTCTACGGAGTGATCGCCGCGTTGCTGCTCCGCGCAGCGCACCGCCGCTGGTGTAACTACGAAGCGGGGTGAAGAGGCGAGCCCGGTCATTCGATTGCAGTGAGCCTTTGTAGACGCTCTTTAATGTCGTCGGCGGGGAAGAGACAAAACGAGTGCTCGCGCGAGTCGAGCACCGCCGCGGCCCTTAGCCCGTGCTCGATCTGCTTGAGGCGCTCTTCGCTGGCGACTCGTTCGTCGGTGAGCGACGCGGCCATCGCTTCGTTCGCCTGTGTGATGGCTTCGTGGCGCTCGGCGGCGTTGGCGGGCGTCTTGGCCGTGGCGACCCAGCGTTGCTTGACCGCCGCCGCGTCGCTGTTGGGGGCGAATTTCTCCGGGTGATACCGCAGGTCGCGCAGCCGGCGGAGCGCCGCGCGTCGGTCCGCCTCGGTGGGCGAGTCGTGCTCGATCGGTAGACGGAGCGTCGCGGAGAGAGTCGCGTGCGCCGGCGGCCGGACGCCCAACCAGCGCTCGGCGAAGCGGTCGGTCACCTGGTCGTACTTAGCGCCGCCGATGCCGTGGAGGAAGAGGTCCGCCAGCACCAGCCGGCAGTAAAGCGTCGTCACCAGTGCCCGGCTGCGGATCTTGATTCCTTGCCCGCGGAGCTCACCGAGCCAAGCGACCACACCATCGGCGTCGGCCGGTCCCGCCGTGACCCAGCCGGCGTGGTCGGAGAGTTCGACGCGCTCGCCGTCGCGTCGGACGAACAGCGGACGCCGAGCCGGATGATCGATCGACCAGACCCATAGCGGAGCCTCTCGCCACGCATCGTCGGTCGCCAAGTCGGGCAGCGGCTGGGCGGCGTTCTTCAGGCCGTGAGCGGCGCGGTACTCGGCCAGCGCGCCGTTGTAGGCGTCGGCGACTTTGTCCGCGTGGAGGAGGATCTCGGCGAGGAGCCGGCGGAAACCAGCGCTGTCACAGACGGTGCTGAACGGAAGTTCGAGCGTCGGACAATCGAAAGACGGCTCGGCCGCGTGGCGCGCCGCGGAGAGGCCGTCGGCGAGGAGGCCCCCCGCGTCGATCGCCGCGCGGGCGTGCGGCCAGACCGACGTGACAAGCGGCCTACCGACAAAAGGTTCGATCGTGGACGCGACGCGCGTCGCGAACGAGTCGAAGACCGACCGATCGAGCACGCGGCGTTCTTCGTAAGCCATCGGCGCGCCGGGCCGGTCGTAGGGAACCGCCTCCCAACGCGGCGCGGCGATCGAGCCAGTGGGGACGCGGATCGAGGTCGCCCGGCAGAGGTCGGTGTCGATCACCAGATGGACGCCGACACCGCCCGACGCCCCCGCTAGCGACGCCAGCGCGAAGTTCTTGAACCAAACGCCTGGGTGGAACAGCTCGGGCTGGTGACCGGACAGAATGAGTGGGCCAGCGGCGTCGCCGTGAGCCGCCGCCAGCAGATCGCGACGCGCTTCGCTCGCCAGCCGGGCGAGGGGGACGCCGCCGATCGTCAGGTCGGCACGGGTCGCCGGTTCGCGGAGCCGGGCCAGCAGAACGCGCCAGTCGGGATCGACCAGCGCAGCGTTGTTGTCGGCCGGGGCGCGGTACCGGGCGTAGGTCGCTTTCGCCGGCATGTCGGCCCCCGGCATATCAGCCTGCCGTCGGGACCGCGACGCCCGACGCCACCAAGCCGGCGCACGGATCGACATCGGCGGCCGGATGCCGGACGTTCACCCGCGCCAGGGCGCGGTCGATCACGTCGCGATAGTGCCGCAGGCGGCGCTCGGCGTCGTCGAGTTCGCCGCCGAAGGAGCGCTTCTCGTCGAGGTAGATCAGCGGCACCGCCGCCTCTTCGATCTTGAGCCCATGGTGCGCGGCCTGCACCCACAGCTCGAGCGGCATCGCGTACCCGTCTTCCCGGAGCTGCAGCGGCGAGAGGGCCGCGACGCGGTACGCCTTGAAGCCGCAGAAGGCGTCGGTCAGCGACAGGCCGAGACGCTGGTTGATCTCGCCGGTGATCGTTTGGTTGATCGCCTTGCGGTCTTCGGGCGCGGCGAGCCCGCCCGACTCCGAAGCGCTCAGATAGCGGCTGCCCGAGACGATGTCGATGTCGCCGGCGCAGCGGGCCGCCAGTTCGCGGATCCGCTGGGGCTCGTGCTGTCCGTCGCAGTCGATCGTCACGAGCACGTCGTAGTCGTGCGTCTTGGCGTAGCAGAACGCGGTCCGCAACGCGGCGCCGTAGCCGCGGTTCGGGTAGTGCGTGATCACCCGGATGTCGTCGCGCTGCGCCAGCAGTTTGGCGGTGTCGTCGGTCGAACCGTCGTCAACCACCAGCACGTCGTCGGCCTGCGAGACGACCTGGTCGAGCACCCGCTCGAGGTGGGCCTGTTCGTTGTAGACCGGCAGGGCGGTCAGCATTCGGCAGGGACGCACGTCAGGCCTCGGCAAGCGAGAGGGGGGCGGGAGGGCGGGGTGAGTCGGCGGGTTCTTGATCGTCCAGCGGGAGGCCGGAAGGTCAGAGCAGTTTAGGCAGCCACCCGGTGGACGCCAAAGTTTTGCTGAAACGGCCGGTTTCAGGCGTTGGAGTCGCTTCAAATCGGCGTTAACGGGTCGGTTTCCGCCTCGCTCGCGGCCACCGGGACGCCGTCGAGGCTGGCTGCGAGACGCCTGGCGAGCGTTTCGACGGCGAACCGCTCGCTAGCGTAGTGGCCCGTGAGGACCACGCCGACGCCGAGCGAACGGCAACGCAGGCAGTCGTGGAAACTCATCTCGCCGGTGAGAAAGACGTCGCAATCCGCCCCCAGCGCCAACTCGAGCAGCGATCCGCCGCTGCCGCAGGCGATGGCGACCCGTTCGCACCGGCCATCGCGACTCATTACGACGCGGAGGGCGTCTTGGTTCGTGAGGCGCTTCACCGCGGCGACGAGCGCGTCCAACCGGCCCGCTTCCGGCCAGCGGCCGACGCGGCCAACGCCGGCGTTCTCAAGGCCGCCACCGTTCGCGGCGGGCGGGGGCGCCAGCGGCCGGGTCTCGGTGAGCCCGAGCCGGTCAGCCCACTGCTGGTTGACCCCCCCGGCGGCGGAGTCGTAGGCCGTGTGGGGGCTGTAGACGGCGACCCCCGCTGCGGCGAGCCGCCACAACGAGCCGCCATCGATCGTCGATGTGGTGAGGGTCTTCACCCCCCGGAAGGGCAGCGGGTGGTGGGTGACGACGAGGCTCGCCCCGGCGGCGATCGCCTCGTCGACGACGTCGGGCGTCAGCGTCAGGCACGTCAGCACGCGGCGGAGCGGCGCGGTGGGGTCGCCGACCAGCAAGCCAACGTTGTCCCACTCCTCGGCGAGAGCGAGGGGAGCGATCGCTTCGAGCAAACGACAGGCGTCGGCGATGGTCGGCATAGGGGCGTCACCGTGGGTGCGAGGGCGACCCGTTATGGTAGCCGACACGCCCGCCGACGCTAATCCGCGAGCTGTCCCCCGTCACAGCGCCCCGGCGAGGGCCGCTTCGTCCGAATCGTCGAGCACCTTGGGCTCGACGCGGAAGCGGTGGATCAGCGAGCGCTCGCCGTCCGCCTCGACGATCTTCAGCCGCATGACGGT
This sequence comes from Botrimarina colliarenosi, assembly GCF_007859955.1. Lineage (GTDB taxonomy): Bacteria > Planctomycetota > Planctomycetia > Pirellulales > Lacipirellulaceae > Botrimarina > Botrimarina colliarenosi. The sequence goes on along the minus strand of NZ_SJPR01000001.1, from coordinate 1,801,401 downwards.
CCCGATCAGCGCCTCCGAGTTGAGGTAAGTGAAGCGCTTCTTATCGACCTCTTTGTCGAGTTGGAAGACCTGCGTCCGTTTCGGCCGGCGGTTGTCGGCTTGGAGGGTGCACTTGAAGTCGGCGGGGACGCCCGAGCTGTTGCTCATCCGCTGCTCGATCACCAGCGCGCCCTCGGGCGTGATGAACGAGGTGACCTCGAGAGAAATGTTCTCCAACCCGACGGTCAGCTCGCGCCACACGCTGAATCGATAGTCCCGGTCGGCGGTGATTTCGAAGTCGCAGCGCACGACCTGGGGGCCGAAGGTGGCTTCCTCGAGCTTGATGCCCATGGTCGCCCGGGTCGACTCGTCCGCCCCCAGGTTGAATTGGGCCTCGTCCATGGAGACATCCCACTCGGCGGACGGGGTGGTCGAAAGCGCTTCGTTCCCGACGCCGCGGGCCGGGATAAAGATGCGGACCGATCCGCCGATGCCTTGCTTGAAGGTGTTGTGGAGCAACAGGGCGTTGTCTTGCCGCAGGCCGAAAACGCTCGGCACGGCGTTCGACGCAAACTCCATCTCCATCCGCCAGCGGGCGATCCCCTCGTCGAGGCCGAGCACGAAGCGGGGCATCTGACCGACGCGGATGACGTGTCGCCCCTCGCGCAACTCCGGCTTCGCGGCCGTTCCCCAGACGTCGATCGTCTGGATGCTGTCACCGAGGTAGAGCGTCTCTTCGATCGGTGCGTCGTTGGCGTGCTCGATTTCCGATTCAAGGTTCCAGAGGACCATGACCACCCGCCCGTCGGGGCGGCGGAAGAGCCAATTGGAGCTGGCGTTCGGCAACCGGATCGAGCCGAGGTACTTGGCGCCCCCCAAGAGCCGGGCGCAGGTCCGCCACGGCAGCAGGAGTTCGCCGGGCGTGCCGTCGGCGTTCATGACGCCCGTCTGGCCGTCCGCCACTTTGGCCGAGCCCGAGAAGGGATTGCTGACAAAAATGCCGTTGGCGCCGTTCATCTTGGCCACCAAGATCTGCTTAACGAAATCGCGGACGCGTTCGAGGTGACGGTTGACCATGGCGGCGCGCAGCAAGGGGTCGTTGGGGTCGTCGGGATTGGCGCCCTCGGGGATCGTGTTGTTGACTTCCGGCGGGGCGACGACGACCCACCGTTGCGCCGGCGAAGGGGGCGCCGCCTGGAACGCCGCTTCGAGCCCCTCGGCGTTCATCGCCTCGCGCCCGGACATCTGCTCGAAGTCCCAGGTGTAGGGCCCGTCCCAGGTGCGGGCGTGGTCCCAGCGCCAACCGATCCCCATCCGGATGTCCTGGCCGAAACGGAAGATCTGGTTGCGGATCGCGCCGATCTGTTCGACAAGTCGGTCGTAGCCGACGAAGCTCGTGTCGTTGTCGTGCCCTAGCTGCCACCAGCGGATCCGCAGCGACAGCCGCGTGATGATGTGGTCGATAAGCGGCGTCCAGTACGACGGGTCCGACGACAACAGTCCCTCGATCGGCGGCGGCTCTTCGTGGCTGCGGGGGTCGATGGCCCGCAAGGACGGGTCCTCGAGAATGCCGATCGTCTCGATGCCGCGCGCCGCCAATTGCTCGGCGAACCGCATGATGGCCTCGCCCCGTTGTTCGTCGCCGGGCTCGAACCAGACGGGGATTTTCAGCATCCGCACGCCGGCCAGCGGCAACAGCTCTTGCAAGACATTGAACGGCAGCGGCTCGTCGGCTAGCGGTAGCGACCAGCCGAACTCACCCTGCTCGCTCTCTTCCAGTTTCTCGCGCACGACCGCCAGGGTGATCGACCGCGCTTCGCCGATCGGCACGTCGGTGTCGGCCCGGTACATGCCCACCTTGACGCGGTAGAAGCCCCACGTGGGGATCGGCGGATGCCAGGTTGTGTGGCCTTCGTAGCTCGACTTGTCGCTGCCAAATCCATCGACGATGTCGGACGCCAGCGTCCGCGACTCGGCGATGATCTCGCCGTCGATTTGGAGCGATCCGCCGTCGCCGATCGATTTGTTGGTGGCGTCGAGCAGCTCGAAGCGGACCTCGGGGTTCTGCTCCAAGATGCCCGACAGGCTGCAGGTCACCTTCACGTCCTTCACATTCGTGTAGACGTTGTAACGGCTGTCGGTCTGGATTCGGATGCTCGGCAGCCGGTAGAGGCGCAGGTCGGCGATCGCGATCTCTGCCTCAAGGTCTCCCCGGTCGCCCCGTTCGTAGTCGAAGTGGAGATAGACCCGGTCGATGTCTTCGTCGATCGGCCGGAAGTCGCCCAGATCGACTTCGCGCCACGTCCCGTCCGAAGTGAGCGGCATCGATTGCTCGACCTGGCGGGGCTCGTCGCGGTCGTTGTGGAAAACCATCCGGACCCGCGCCGCGCCATGCTCCGCTCCGCTCACCCGGACGTTGAAACGGAGCTTGTAGCTGAACTTCGGCATCACGTGGATCGGCGGGCTGATCGCCGTGGCCGACGCCCCGTCGGCCCGGATCACCAGCGCGCGGCCCGGGACGGCTGCGTCCTCGGTGGGCCCAATCTTGATGCTGGCGTACGGCGGGTGCGCGTCATCAGTGACCCGTTGCCAACGGTCGGGCCAGGCGTCGTAGTTGATGTCCCAGTCGTCGTTGAACGGGCAGTCAAACACCCGCACCAAGTCCGAATTATCATCGCCCGGCACCGGCGACTGGACCGGTTGCGAGTGGGCCATCAGGGGCTTGGCCGACGGGGTCTTTGCCGATCGGTTGTGGGTCGATTGGGCGGGGGCCAATTGGGCCGGGACCGTCGCGCCGCCGATCAGCACCGACATCAGGACGGTGGGGGTGAGGCGCAGGCGGAGCAACGGCGATCGCATAAACGCAACGATGGTTTTTGGGCAGGTTCGAGGCGTGAGCGCTTGTCGCCCAGGCCACCGCAACTGTACGGTGCGCTGACCCCACCGGCGGGATGCCGCCCACGGACGACCGACTCCCCCCTGCGATACGACCGTGCTAACCCCGTCAATCGGCGTTCAGACCCGCTCCCTCCGCCAACCGTTGCGGCGAGCCCTCGCCACCGCGGCCGAGCTTGGCGCCGTCGGGGTCGAGATCGACCTCCGGACCGAGCTATCGATCGCCGACTTCTCACAGACCGCGCTGCGGCAGTTCCGCAAGCTGTTGAATGATCTGGGGCTGCGGGTGCTGGCGGCGTCCTTCCCGACCCGGCGTGGGTTCGACGAGCCTGAAGACCTCGAACGCCGCGTTATGGCGACCCGCGAAGCGATGGCGTTCGCCTACAAGCTCGGCGCCGGCGTCGTCATCGGCCGGGCCGGGGAACTCCCCGACGAAGACGACGCCCCGTTGTCCGACACGCTCGTCCAGTCGCTCCAATTGCTCGGTGCCCACGGCGAGCGCGTTGGGGCGCGGTTTGCGTTCGCCTCGGGCGCCCCGGTGGCGGCCCAACGGAAGCTGCTCGACCGCGTCGGCGACGGCGCCGTGGGCGTGGCGTTGCACCCGGCGCTGTTAATTGGCGGCGGCGTCGAGCCGGTCGAGGCGGCGACCCGCCTCGGCCCCGACACGCTCCACGTCCACGCCGTCGATGCGGTCCGCGAGGCGTCGATCGCGGGCGGCCGGGCGACCGAGGTCCAACTCGGCCGCGGCGAGGCCGACTTCCCGGCGCTGCTAGCGGTCCTCGAAGAGCACGGCTACCGCGGCCCGATCACGATCGAACGCAACGACACGAAGGACCCCGTCGGAGAGATCGGCGACGCGATGGCTTATCTCAGGTCGCTCGGTGGTTAGACCAGCGATGAGCCGTCGGCGCTAGCCGCGGGTTGCCCCACGGGTGATTCCCCCGCGGCTAGCGCCCACGGCACACCCCGAGGCATTAGTGCTTGTAGACCTTGTGCGACGGCCGGCCGGCGAGGATCTCGGCCTTGCCCCAGCTGGTGACGCTACGGAAGGCGTCGCTGGTGATGAACGCCTTGAAGGCGTCCTCGTCGTTCCACTCGCTGGTGATCAGGTACGAGGCGTCGTTCACCACGTCCCGCCACAGCGTCGAGCTGGTGTGCCCGTCCGCGGCGTCGAGGGCGCCGAGGACGGCGGCGAACTTCTCCTCGAACTCACCCTGCTTGCCGGGCAGGACGACATAGTTCATTCCGACGGTGACCATCGCTCTTCCTTCATGTGACGGGCTCATACGCAAGACGCGCCCGCAGAGAGTAGCACAGTCGGGCCCCCCGAGGGGACGCCAACCGCCGGCGTTATTGGTCGTCCGACGGGGCGAGCGCGAGCGCCTTGAGCGACTCGAGCGCCCCGAGCAGGTCGTCGCGGGAGATCGCGTCCCAGCCCGAGAGCTTGTGGCTGAGGATCACCAGCTTGAACTGCTCGAAGGCGTCGGCCACGTCGTCCGGCAGGGCGGCCAGGTCGGCGAAAGGCCGGACCCGCGGGGCCCGCTCGCCGGCCGACTCGCCGGGGACATCGAACGGGGCCTCCGAATCGTCGTCGTGCTGGGGGGAGCTTTCCCGGGCGGTCGAGGCGGCGGTCGCGTCGCCGTCGCCGCTCGCGGCGGGCTTCGCGCCGTCGGTCGTTTCCGTTTCGCGGGACGACAGCGACTGGTAGGCGTCTTCGTCGAGCTGGGTCTCGATCACCCGGCCGTCGCTCGGGCCCTCGGGGCCGCCACCGGTCGCTTCCCAGCGGCCGGCCCGCATCTGCGAGACGCTCCACTTGTTGCTGATGGCGCCCTCGAGCCACATCTCGGCGTCTTCCCAATCGAGGGCCGCCTGGAAGTGGCTCCAGTAGAGCCCGGCGTACTGCTCGCGGACCGCGCCGAACCGCTCGTGCGCCCGACGGAGTCGGCCGACGTGCTGGCTGGTGACGTTGCCGACGAGCCGGGTCCACGCCTCGTCGGAGTACTCGGTGACGTGGGCGCCCGACTTGCGAAGCGCTTCGCGCCAAGCGGTGATGATCTGGCCTTTATCCCAGTTGGTCGTGCTGACCAGCTGGTTCCACTGGCCAACGAAGGGGGTCGATGACTCGATCGCCTTGGCCGACAGCTCGGCCTCGACGTTGGGCTCGTCGCCGACGACTTGCGACGCCATCGCGTGCTCGAAGGATTCTTCCGTGGGGGGCGTGTCGCTGGGAGCGGGCATCGGCGTCGGGGGGCTCGGTCGGGATTCGGTTGAGGGGCGCCGCGAGCGGTTTCTCGGCGGCGTTCTCAACGCGGCGGTCGGTGTGGGGGACGGATTCTATCCGCCGCCGCCCCCGCAGCCACGCGTCGAAAGTCCCCAATCGCGGCCCGCCACCGACAGCGGCGCCCTACGACCGGAGCGACCCGCGCCGATTCTCGCCGGCGCAAGCAAAACGCCCCGTCCGCGGGGCGGACGGGGCGTGGAAAACTTTCTTCGGCGGCGGTGGAGAACGCGTCGGAAGGTTGTCGAGAGGCCGTCGACCGCCTCACGAGGCGGGGGCCTTCACCTCCGAATCGAAGCTGCACGCGTTGTGGGCGCCGTCACAGAACGGGGCGTTCTTCGACGCGCCGCAGCGGCACAGGGCGATCGCCGGCTTGCTTTCGTCCAGCGGGAAACGCCCGCCGTCGGCGTCGTAGAGCTCGATCGGCCCTTCGACTTTCAGCGATCCATTCTTGCGGACGGTGATCTTCACATCGGCCATCGTGGCGTAACTCCGGTGCGGTGGTTGGATTCGGTAATAGGCGTCCGATTGTTGACCGGCCCGGGGGAACCGCCAAGACGCCAAGAAGCGGTAGGAGAGGGGATCATTGTAGGAGGGGTCTCCGACCCCGATTCGGTGGACCACACCGTCTCGGCATGGATCGCGGAATCGGGGTCAGAGACCCCTCCTACAGTGAGCGATCTTTTGAACGCTCGAGCAGCCACTCCCAGGTCACCCAGCCGACCTTCGCCATCGACGCGCCCGAGCATTTGTCGGGCGTGTCGCCGAGCGTGTGCCAGTAGGGATAGTCGAAGTCGATCAGGTCGATCGCCCGGATGCCGCCGTACTTCCGTAGCGCGAGGTGGTCGTCGAGGACGGTGTGCCTCACCTGCGGGACGAACTCCTCGACGCCCAGACGCTCGGCGACGTCCCACACCTCGCGGGCGATCGGGCGCGATTGGCGCGAGGCGAAGCTGTGCCCCTCCCAGTAAATCTGCAGGTCCTTGTCGGCGACCATGTCGAAGAGGACGGCCGCCTCGTACGACCACTCGCGGGGCTTGCCGCCATCGACTGCCGGCAATGGGCCCCGTTTGGCGTACTGCGTCCCGAACCACTGGCTGCCGAGGAAGTAGGTGTCGCGGTCGTCGAAGACGAACTCCTCGGCGTCGAAGAAGGCGAAATCGACGCCAAAGTCGGGGTCGTCCGTCGCGTCGTCGAACTGGTCCTTCATGAGATGGCCGAGCTCCATCAGCAGCGCCGTGCCGCTGCCGCCGTCGTTAGCGCCGACGAAGGTCCCGGTGCGGCGCGCTTGGGGGTCGGGGTCTTGGTCGGCGAAGGGGCGGGTGTCGTAGTGGCCACACAGCAGCACGCGGCGGGTCGCCTCGGGGCGCCAGCGGACGACGAGATTGACCATCGGCACCCGTTTCGCCCGATTCTGGGGGTGCGGCGCCCGGAACCGCTGCTCCTCGACCTCGACGCCAAGGCCGGCGAAGTGTTCGGTGATCAACTTCTGCTGCGCCAGCATCCCGGGGCTGCCACTCACGCGCGGGCCGATGTCGCAGATCGCGCGGAGGTAGCCCATCGCCCGGTCGCCCTCGACGGGGTTCGCGGGCGCTTCCTGCGAGAACGCCGCTAGCGGGCCCGCGACGAAGATGGCAAACAGGGTCGGCAGGGTCGAAGAGTTCATGACCCCAGTCTACCCCTTCGCCGCCGTAGCGCTTAGCTCAGGTTCCCCCCACGCCGGCGGTCGATCGGGTAAATTAGCGGCCTCGGGGGCGGGGACGTCCCACCAGATTTCGACAGGGAAGGCCCGTATGAACGACGACGAGCGCCTGTGGGCGCCATGGCGGTTGGGGTACATCAAGGGGACCGAGTCGGCCGACCCACCGCCGACGCCTAGCGATTGGGTTCCGCAAGCCGACCACCGCTGCTTCCTCTGCCTGGCCGCTGCGACTTACGCCGAGGCCGACGCCGACCAGCGGCTGCTGGTCGCGGCGCGGGACGAGCACGTCGTGACGGTGCTCAATCGTTACCCCTACAGCAACTGCCACGTGCTGGTCAGCCCGCGGCGGCATGTCGCGACGCTCGCGGAACTCTCCGACGAAGAGCACCTCGCCGCGATGCGTGTGCTGACGCGGTTATCAACCACGCTGACCCAGCGGATCGGCGCGCAGGGTTTCAACATCGGGCTGAACCTGGGCGGCGTCGCCGGCGCCGGCGTCCCGGGGCATCTGCACTGGCATCTGGTGCCGCGCTGGCCGGGCGACCACAACTTCATGCCGACCCTCGCCGGCGTGCGGGTGATCCCCCAGTCGCTCGACGCGGCGTGGGAGCTCGTACGCGACGCCCTGCGGTAGATCCGTTCCAAGCCCCCTCCAAGCTTTCAGCCGATTGATGCACTACGCCGAGCGAGAACGCCTGCTGCTCGCGCCCTACGCGATGCACGCGACCGACTCGGCGGGGCGCGCCGTCGCGGAGCAGGACCACCCGTACCGCTCGCCGTACCAACGCGACCGCGACCGCATCACGCACAGCTCGGCCTACCGCCGGCTGTCGCACAAGACGCAGGTCTTCACCCGCGAGCTGGGCGATGGCCGGGGGGACTACCACCGCTCGCGGCTCACGCACACGCTCGAGGTGGCTTCGGTAGCGCGGACGGTCGCCCGGGCGCTCGCGATCAACGAGGACCTCGTCGAGGCGCTGGCGCTCGCGCACGACGTCGGGCACCCGCCGTTCGGCCACGCGGGCGAGGCGGTGCTCGACGAGCTGCTGCGGGACGAGGGGGGCTTCAACCACAACGCCCAAGCGGTGCGGCTCTTCACGCGGCTCGAGCGGCGTTACCCCGACCGGCCGGGGCTGAACCTCAGCGCCGAGGTCCTCGACGGCCAGCGCCGCCGCGCCGCCAAGCCGGCCCGCACCGTCGAGCAATTGACGCCCGAGCCGACCGACCTCCGTGCGCCACTGCTAGAGGTACAGGTGGTCGACGCGGCCGATAGCATCGCCTACGACTCGCACGACGCCGACGACGCGCTCGAGATTGGCCTCGTGACGCTCGACGAACTCGAGACGATATCGCTCTGGCGCGAGTCGGCCGACCGGGTCCGTTCGCGGTACGCGGCGCTGGCGGACGGCGATCTCCGGCGGGCGACGGTCCACGAGTTGATCGACCGCCAAGTGAGCGACCTCTTCGCCGTCGTCACCGCCGCGATCGCCGAGCAGGGGATCGCCTCGGTCGCGGCGGTCCGCTCGGCGGGGGTCATCGCTCGGCATTCGAGCGGAGTGGCGGAACAGAAACTCGAGCTCGAGGGCTACCTGTTCCGGGCGGTCTACCGGCACCCGTCGGTGCTGCGGCACCGCGACGAGGCGGGCGAGGCGCTGCGGGGCTGTTTTGAGCGCTGCCTCGAAACGCCCGAGGAGCTGCCGCCGGCGTTCACCACGGTCGCCGCCGAGGAGTCGCTCCGCCGAGCCGCCGGCGACTACGTGGCGACCCTCACCGACCGGGCCGTGCTTGACTCGGCGCGGCTCGCCCGCGGCTGACGCGGTCCGGTCGTGCGGTTTGGGGCGGTCGTGGGGCGGGCCGGGTGACGACGGCCCCCTTGCCGGGCCCCGTGGGGCGCGGAACTGCTGGCTAGGGGACTCCGGGCCGATAGACTAGGGTTTCCGTCTGTCCGGTCCCCCTTCCGACTTCCATACGAATCGCCGATGGCGCTGATCATCCTCAGGCTCGTCTTCCTGATGGTCGCCTCGGCGCTCGGGTACCAGCTTGCGCGGTCCGACTTTGTCGTTAGCGAATCGCCCCTGCTGGGCTGGATGAGCTTCGTCGGCGTGATGGTCTTCGCGGGTGGCGTGATCTACGCCGACGCCCTCGTGCGACGCAAGCGGATCGACGTGATCACGGCCGTCTACTTCGGCATGATCATCGGTCTGTTCCTGACGTACGTCTTCCAGCTGGCCCTGACGCCGCTGTTGCCGCAGTCGCGCGAGCTGGCGGACCTGGCCGACTGGATCCGCCTCGCGATGGCGACGGTCGTCTGTTACACGTGCATCAGCGTGCTGCTGCAGACGAAGGACGACTTCCGCTTCATCATCCCCTACGTCGAGTTCCAGCGCAAGGCGAAGGGGAACACGCCGCTGGTGCTCGACACGAGCGTCATCATCGACGGCCGGATCGCCGACGTCGTCGAGACGCGGATCCTCGAGTCGCAGCTGATCATGCCGCAGTTCGTTATCGCCGAGCTGCAGACGATCGCCGACAGCAGCGACAAGCTGCGCCGCAACCGTGGCCGTCGCGGCCTCGACGTGCTCAACCGCATGCGGGGCGACAAGCAGATCGATCTGATGATCTTCGACCGCGAACTGCCCGAGTTTGAGGGGCAGCCGGTCGACCAGAAGCTCGTGCTGCTCGCCAAGCACCTCGACGGCAAGGTCGTCACGAACGACTTCAACCTCAACAAGGTGGCGAAGGTCCAGAACGTCGGCGTCGTGAACCTCAACGAGTTGGCCAACGCCCTCAAGCCGATCTTCTTGCCGGGTGAAGAGGTCACGGTCCGTGTCATGAAGCCGGGCGAAGAGACCCACCAGGGGGTCGGCTACCTCGAGGACGGCACGATGGTCGTCATCGAAAACGGCCGCCAACATCTCGGCGAGATGGTCACCGCCCAGGTAACGAGCGTCCTGCAGACCAACGCCGGGCGGATGGTCTTCGCCAAGTTCGACCGCGCGGTAATGCCTCCACCCGAGCAGGAAGCGTAGAGCCGTTGTTGCTCGGTCGCCGTTTAACGCCGACTCCGACGCCGAGTTGCCGCGATCGCGACGCCTCCCAGCGCCAGGCACGCCGCGCCTGGCTCGGGGACGGCAGTTAGCAAGTGGATCGTCACGGTCGATCCCTCGGCGAACGAATAGGGCCCGGTCTTGAGCCGCACCGAGTCTTCCGTCCACGAGACCGCCGCGGCGCTGAACGCCGGGTAACCTAACGGGGCGTTGTCCTCGGGCGTGATCGAGCCGGTCCACTCGACCTCGACGCCGACGATCTTGCGATCGGGTTCGCCGACGAAGTCAAGGTCGCGATACAACTGTGCGGTCGGGTCGAACCCGGAGTTGAACCACGGGCTGTACCACGGCGACTTGGTCGTGAGCGTGATCGACGTCGGCCCGAAATCGAGGTCGTAGATGTCGCTGGTGATCGTCGCCGTGTACTCGACGCCCGGGTCGACTACGGCGACCGTGTCGCGGAGCGACTCGCTGTCGTTCAGCTGGGCGTGACTCCAGATCTCGACGGTGTCGCCGACAAGCGTCGCGCCGACAGCGGAGCTGGCGGGGACCAGGGCGAGCAGGGCGGCGGAGAGCAGCAGGGGACGCGACATGGGAGTCTCTCGTGTGGGGGGAAGCTGAGGCGCTTCGCGACGTCAAAGCCGCGTTACGAGCCTATCCGCGTTCGACGACGCCGCCCGACACAACATCCCGATCTTGCCATTTACTGGCTATTGGGCGGCCAGGCTGGTGGTCGGACGACCAGCGGCTCCAGCAGCTCGGGTCAAAATGCGGTCCGCTCGGCCGTTTCGGTGCGTGGCACAGCGGCTGCATCGTCGTGAGGGTGAACGACCCCTCTCCCCTCGGAGCTCACCCCATGCGCGCCCTACTCGCCCTCGTTGTCATCGCCATTGTCCTCGCCCTGCTCGGCTGGGTGACGTTCAATGTGAGCGGCGACAGCGCCTCGGCCACCGTCGAATCCGAAAAGATCGAGCGAGACATCGACAACGTTTCCCAGTCGTTCAAGGACGCCGGGACCGCGGTGGAGAGTTCCCTCGACCGCCCCGCTGCGGAACCGGACGAAGTCCCGCCCGCGCCGATTGAGCGCTAAGCCCTACCGGCTCCGCGCTAAGCCGCGTGGCGAACGCCGACGCCGATGCCCATGACCCGCTTGCCGGGAGGGCTCTGCGTGAACTCGTACGTCTGATCGAAGTCGCCGCCAGAGACCAGCTCGCGCCAGAATCGCGGGACGTTGTCGTGGCCCGAAAGGTCGTCGTCGATGTCGTGGAAGAGGCAGACCCGCGCTGTGCGGCCAACAATCTCGTAGTCACGTTTTACGGCTTCGTAAGAATGGTCGCCGTCTATCAGCACGCAATCGAACGTCTCGCCCATGAGGTCGCTGGTCGTGCAGCGGCGGTACTCGAGGGGCAGCTTCTGGCGGACCAGTTCGTAGTTCCGAAAGGACGGGAACGGGTCGATCGTCAGTGCCTGCAGCCCGGGCTGCAGCCGATGGAGGTAGGCCGTAATCACCGCGCCGGTGAAGCCGGAGTGGGTGCCGACTTCAAGAAACGTCTTAATCTCTTGGTCGGCGAGCACCACCAGGGCGTTCGCCAACTGCAACGGCAGCTGCCACAGCCCATCGGTGGTGGCGTTCATGTAGCGGGCTTCCTCGCCGTACAGGCCCCGCGCGTCGTAACGCAGCCCGATCCCACGGATGAGGTTAGCGATCACCTCGACATCGCGGAGTTGTTCGTTGGGAAGGTTCGCAAACCCCTCGATCCCGCGCAGCAACTTTTGCCGAGAGGAAGAGGAGAAGAATTCGCGTTGCTTCAGGCGCCGAACAAGCTGCGTGATTTTCATGACCGAGGCCGCCATCGATGCGGGGAGAGAATTCTCGTCACCCGCGAGGATAGCGATGTTGTGGAATGGAACGCTAGACGAGCGGCGCCTCCTTCTCGGTCATCCGACGTTTGATAGACCCCCGATACGCCAATTAATTTGACAACGCACCGCGCGTCGCACGGCGGCGACGGCGTTACTCTTTGCGGCCTTCGCCTAGGTAATCCGAGACGATGCCGTCGGCGTTCAGCAGCGACGCCCCGTAAGCGCCGCCGACGGGGCCGGGTTTGCACATCTGCGCCGGCAGGGTCAGCTCGAGCAGCCGCTCGGTGTTGGGCTGGGTGATGCGAGCGATGACATCTTGCGGGGTTTCCTTGTTGATCGGCCAGTACCGCTGGCCTTCGCGCACCCGGAGTCCGTCGGTCCAGATCTCCTTGTCACCGAGCCGGATCGAGATCGACGATTGGTAGGGGGTGATGGTGTGATCCTCCCACATCCAGCCGAAGGCGCCGCCGCGGGGGCCCGAATGCAGTAGCACCCAAGCGGGCAAGTTGTGGTTGCGGGCCAACTGCTGATCGGGACGCTCGTCCGCGTCGGGCGGCTTGGCGTCGGGGTTGCCGATCTGGACGGTGACCGGCTCCGACGCTTTCTTGCAGGTGACGATCACCTTCTTCGTCTTCTCGTCGGCGTCTTCGGCGGCGACGATCTTGTAGCCGGCGGCCCGGAAGGTGTCGGTCGTCGCCTTGACGAGGCTCTCCTCGGTTGCCGCGTCGAGGTCCGTATCGGCGACGATCGTGACCGGGTCGTTCTCTTTGAGGATGATCAGATCATCAAGGTCGCCGAGCTCCTTGAACTTGTCCCGCACGGCGTCGTGCGGCACGGGGACCGACGAGACCGACCACGAGATGCCGCTCTGCTGGCCGTGGCGCGACGCGTACCACAGCTGCCTGCCGCGCAGCGTGGCGTGGTTGTCGTACGACGCGCCGTCGGCCATGACGTACTGCCAGAGGAAGATCGGGTACTCGGGGGCGACGATGTAGCGGTTCTCGACAAGCAAGAACTTGCCGAGGAAGTCGACGTCGCAGTCGTGGGGGAACCCGAACAAGGCGTTGGTGGGCTTACCCGTGCTGAGATCGACCGTGTAGAGGTTGTCCCCGCTGCTGATGGCGAGCCGCTTGAGCCGGTCGTCGACCGAGAGCTCGCCGAGCCGTGAGAAGTTGTGAGCGAGCGAGGCGACTTGCTTGCCGGCGTCGAGGTCGACCACGACGATCGCGTTGGACCCACCGGCGAAGAGGAAGCGGCCCGAGGGTCCGAGCGCGACGCGGGGATTGAAGCCCGCATCGAGCTCGAAGGTGTAAACCGCCTCACCGGTGGTGAAGTCCCAGATGGTCCAGCGATCCGATTTGCTGCAGACCAGCACCCGCGAGCCGTCCAAGATCCGCGCGTGATCGATGCCGTGAAAAAAGCTTCCGGGAACGTCGGTGTCTAAATCGGTGACGGCCTCGAGGGTTCCGTTACGGAGCTTTTGAATGAAAAGCCGCGTGGAATTATCGCCGTGGTCTTCGGTCGTCAATGCGACGAGCTTGTCGGCGGGGAGTGCGTCGAGAACGCGGCTCTCCAGCGGACAATCGACCAGCTGGTCGGCGGCGCCCGACTTCAGGTCGAGGTGCTGCAAGTGCGTCCGGGTGTCCATGTGCCCCACTTCCATGACGGCGACCGCGGAACCGCCATCGGGAGAAATGGAAAGTTTGACCAACTTGGTTCCAAAGGGGCTATCGCCCGTCGGCGTGTCGAGGTCGATCCGATCGACCGACGACGCGACGACGTTCGGTCGCGAAACGGCGGGCGGTTTCCATCGCCAATTACTGGAGTTGCTAAGGCTGATTCGCTTAACATTTCGCCAGTCGGCCCGCAGCGATCGGCCCGCGGCCGGGTTGGCGGTCGGCGTCGCGACGAAGGGGTTATCCGCCTTCTCTTGCAGTTGCTGGACGTACGCGCGGTCGGCGTCGGAGAGTCGGGCGAGCGGGACTCGGGTCTCTTTCCCGTTGGAGAGCTTCAGCACAACGCTCTGGCCGTCTAGTTTCTGATAGGTCGCGGCCACTTTGAACTTGCCCGTGGCGTCTTGCCAGGTCCGTTCTTCCGGCGCGTCGGCGGGTGGCCCCGTCAGCCTGCGGAGGCGTTCGACCGGCGCCCAGAACGCGAACTCCTCGGCCTTCTCGAGGCGTCGGCGGAGCGAGCGCTTCAGCTGCTTCTGCAGCGGCTGCGTGTCCGTTAGTCGGACGTGCGCCTGCGCTTTCCCAAAGGTCCCTTCTTCGACGGCGAGGACCGTGCCGACGTGTGGCTTGCCCTCTAGCAAGATCTCGACGTAGTCCCCTTCGGCGTAATCGGCTCCGAGTCGTTCCCTAACGTCCGGTTCATCCGGTTCGTCGGACATGCCGGGTAGATCGAACCGACCATCCATCGGGAAAGAGGGCTTCTTCGATCGAGAATTGCCGTTGAGGAGCGCCTCGAGCATGTCGGCTTCGTCGTCCCCCTTCTTCTCGGCCCGCGCCATGAGCTTGTCGGGCTTCAGTTCGTCGACATGGATCTTCACTCTGACGATCAGCGTCGACGCGTCTTCGGAGACAACCTCGCCGTAGTCGATCGACTCCAGGAACGCGGGGAAGTCTTCGACGGGGCTCAAGCGGAAGGTGGCGACCCCGTTGCGGACCGCGAAGTTAGAGTTGGTGACCGCGTCGGGCGCCGACAGAACGATCAGCTGGTTCGTCAGGTCCTGGGGAGTGACCGAGCGAGCGTCGCGGTGAAAAGCGACCGACGACAAGTCCCGGTCAATGGCTTCAAACACGTCCTTCACGAGCGAGGTGTCGGGCAAGGACGCGACGATCTCGTCGGCGTTGGCGACCTGGATGGTGACTTCTTGCCCGAGGCATTGCCCCCCAGTGGCAAGGATTCCGAAGCCGGCGAGGAGACCGGCTGCGGTACGCAACAGGATCGCGGGCAAGGGGCTCTTTATTTGTCGAAACATCGTCATCGGAATCGAATCGGAAAGGCGTAAGAACCGCACGGCGATCCCTAGTGTAAACCACAGGCCAAGTGGGTTGTCCAACTCTCGTGCGCCTCGCTCGCCGCGTTGTCCGGGCGTCCCGGGCCGCCTAGACTGGTTGAATTGCCTACCCGGCGACATCCTCCTGTCACCCCGGGCTCCTGCCACCCCGGGCCGTTTCCCGCCGCGTTCTCGCTAGTGTCGCAATGCCTTCCGAAGAAGAGATCTACCAGGAGCACATCCTCGACCATTACGAGGACCCCTTCCACCAGGGGCCCCTCGCCGGGGAGACGCACGCCCACGAGGACAAGAACCCCCTCTGCGGCGACGTCGTGCGGATCGCCCTGAAGGTCGACGACGCATCGAAGGGGGGGGCGGCGAAGATCGTCGACTGCGCGTTCGAGGGGGACGGCTGCGTCATCAGCCAGGCGTCGGCGTCGATGCTGTTGGAGGAACTCTGCGGCAAAACGGTTGACGAGGTCGAGGCCTTCTCCGCCGAGGACATGCTCAAACTCTACGGCCCGCGGCTGACCCCCAACCGCCAGAAGTGCTGTTTGCTGTCGTGGCGGGTGATCCGACAGGCCGTGCACTCGCCGGTTTGATTCACTACGTCGCGTTCTTAATTTAAACCACGAAGGCACAAAGGACACAAAGAGAGATCGATGCTTTCACCGTCCTTTTCCTTCGTGCCCTTTGTGCCTTTGTGGTTATCACAATGAGGCTCGCCGAAGCCAACAACGCCGCCCTTCTGCCGGAGAATCTGCGCGACGATTTCCCGATCCTCGCGCAGACCGTCCACGGCGATAAGCCGCTCGTCTTTCTTGACTCGGCCGCCAGCAGTCAGCGGCCGCGGCAGGTGATCGACGCGATCGTCCATTGCTACGAGCACGACTACGCCAACGTCCACCGCGGCATCCATGTTCTCAGCGAACGAGCGACCGACGGCTACGAGCTGGCCCGTCGCAAGGTGAAGGAGTTCATTGGCGCCGAGCACGCCCACGAGGTGATCTTCACCGCGGGGACGACCGCTTCGATCAACACCGTCGCGCGGAGCTGGGGCGATGCGAACGTTGGCGCCGGTGATGAGATCCTGCTCACACCGATGGAACACCACTCGAACCTCGTGCCGTGGTTTCAACTTGCCGAGCGCACTGGCGCGGTTGTCCGCCATCTACCGATGACGGCTGAGGGATTGCTTGAGGTTGACCGGCTTGGCGAGTTTTTGACCGACAAGACGAAGCTTGTCGCCTTCACGGCGGTGAGCAACACGCTCGGCACGGTGAATCCCGTTGCGGAGATCTGCCGACAGGCTCGTGAAGCGGGCGTTGTCACCGTCGTCGATGCGGCGCAGAGCGCGCCGCATATGGCGACCGACGTGCAGGCCCTTGGCTGCGACTTCCTGGCGTTCAGCGGCCACAAGCTGTGCGGCCCGTCGGGCGTCGGCGTGCTCTACGGCCGCGAGGCGCTGCTCGAGGCGACGCCCCCGTTCCTCGGCGGCGGCAGCATGATCAACCGCGTCTACGACGATCGCTTCACGCCTGCCGACTTGCCGGCGAAGTTCGAGGCGGGCACGCCGCCGATCGCCCCCGCGATCGCGTTGGGCGCCGCGATCGACTACCTCCAAGCGATCGGCCTTGAACGGATCCACGCCCACGAGCAGGCGCTCGTCGCCCAGGCTTGGGAGCGGCTTTCGGCGATCGAAGGAATCCGGCTCTTGGGGCCCTCGCCCGTTGAGCATGGCGCCGACATCCGCGCGGGGCTCGTGAGCTTCGTGCTCGATCGGCCCCACGCCCACGACATCGCCCAACTGCTCGACAACGAGGGGGTCGCCGTCCGCGCCGGGCACCACTGCACGCAGCCGCTGCACGACCGCCTCGGCATCACCGCCAGCACCCGGGCCAGCTTCTACCTCTACAACACGCCGGCGGAGATCGACGCCCTTGCCGACGCGCTGGCGGGTGTCCGCGAACGCTTCAAGCCGAGCGGCCGCAAGCGGCGCCGGCGTGTCGAAGATTTTTGAGACGACTTCATGGCCAGCTTCATGGCCAAGAGAGCTGCAAAGTCCGAAAAGTGAACCGCCAAGAGGCTTTGGACAGGATTAATAAGAGGCGTCACAGGAGGCGACTCCCTCGCTGAGGCTTTCCCCGCTCTTCCCGTCGAACCGGCCAAAAACGACCTCTTGGCGATCCTTGGCGCTCTTGGTGGCTTGGCGGTGAAGAAATCGACTTTGCAGTTCTCCCGGCGTCATGGCTCAAGCCGTTGCATTCCCGTCGAAGACGCAGCAAATACGGTCGGCAACGCTGCAATAGAGCCGCCTGCCACTGGCGAACCAAGTCGATTGCCCGCCTCGCTAGCGGAGCAGTTCGGTAACGCCGCGCTTTGCGGCCCGCCACAACCGGCCGGATGAATCGCTCTTTTGCCCGATCGCCCGGCGGTCTACTTAGCACCGTAGCCGTGGCGGTGGTTCGCTGTCGGCTCCGCCTCTCGCCTACCGTCGCATGCCGTCGAAACGCTCCGTCGCCGCCTGCTTGCCAATCGCCTGGTTGTCAGTCGCCTGCTCGCTAATCGTCTTTCTCTCTGCCCGGCCGGCCGACGCGGCGCTGCTGTCGGTCGACACGGCCGACCGCCAAGCGGCCGTCGCTTTCTACCACAGCCAGTACGCATCGGGCGTCGGCACGCGACTCGAGTGGATCACCGGCACGGCGCCCTGCGACCCGGGCTACACCACGGCGACGTACCAGAACGCCGTGCTCGACCGCGTCAACTACTTCCGAGCGATGGCGGGCGTCCCGGCGGTCACGTTGAACGCCACCTACACCCGCAAGGCCCAGGCCGCCGCCTACCTGATGGGGGTGAACGCCCGCTCGAGTCACGCGCCCGACGCGAGCTGGACCTGCTACAGCCAAGACGCTTACGACGGCGCGTCGCGCTCGAACCTGTTCCTCTACCAATCGGGGCTCGAGGCGATCGACGGTTACGTCCGCGACGACGGGCCCCATAACGGAGCGATCGGCCACCGCCGCTGGATCCTCCACCCCCCCACCAAGCAGATCGGCGTCGGCGACGTCCCGGCCGGCGTCACCCGTGAATCGGCCAACGCCCTCTACGTCATCGACAATGGTTTCTCTGGCGCCCAACCGGCGGCGCGCGACGGCTTCGTCGCCTGGCCGCCGCCGGGCTACGTGCCGTACGACGTCGCCTACCCGCGGTGGCATTTCTCGCAGCAGGGGGTCGACCTCTCGGCCGCCTCGGTCTCGCTCACGCTCAACGGCCAGAGCGTCCCCGTCCAGGTCGAAAGCCGCGGCGCCGAGTACAACCTCGGCTACATCGGCTGGCGCGTAAACAACATGGCCAACTCGGAGAGCTTCCCCCGCCCGACGGCCGACCAGCCCTACAGGGTCACGATCCAGAACGCCCGCATCGGCGGCGTCGCCCAGAGCATCGCCTACGAGGTGACGCTGATCGACCCGGGCGTCACGATCCCCGGGGACGCCAATTTCGACGGCGTCGTCGATGCGGCCGACTACACGGCGATCCGCGACGGAATCGGGACCGAATTCACCGCCGCCGACCTGCTAACCTGGCGGTTCGCGTACGGAAACCGCACGGCGGAGCCGGCGGCGACGGCCCCCGAGCCGACCGCGGCCGGCCTGCTGCTAGCCGCCCTGGCGGCGGCGCCAGCTTGGGGCCGGGTCGGTTCCCGCCGACCACCTTTCCGGCCGCGCCGCTTTGAGCTACGCTAAGCGACTCGGCTGCCGGCGGGGATTGCCCGCCGCAGCGGAACGGGGACGGCGAGAAGCCTCCAGCCCTCGCCCGGCCAACGGCGCCCAAGCGGCGCCGCCCAGCCGACCGGCCCCCGCCTCCGCCCTGAATGCCGAGCACGGTCGGGCCGTGGCGCAGCTTGGTAGCGCGTTTGACTGGGGGTCAAAAGGTCGCAGGTTCGAATCCTGTCGGCCCGACTTTCTAAGCGGTTGACCAGCAACGACTTAGGTCGAGATGCTGGCAACCGCCGAAAACCCATACTGTTTTCAATACTGTTTTCCTCTGCCTGCCGGCAGCCTTATGGCCGGCCGCGTGCGTAGAGGGGACTAGGCGGTAAGCGAGCGCCAACTCGCCCCACCCAAGCACAGCCAGTCCCCCTACAAGCGAGGCCCTCCATGCCGCGCAAGCCCACCCTGCGCCGTTCCGGTGACTACTGGTACACCCAGGCCGGTTCCCGCGACGGCGTCTACTTCGGACGCGTCTCTGACGTTCCCTACCAGGTCGCCCGCGCCCGGTTCGGTGAGTACCTCGCCCAGCTCAAGGCGACGCCTCTTCCCACGACCGACCTGCCCGACCGATGCGTCGCCGAGGTTTGCAGCCGCCACCTCGAATGGGTTCTGAAGAACCGCAGCGCCAGTCTCTTCCATCAGCGCAAAAGCCTGCTGAACGGCTTCTGCAACTTCCGGATCGGCGAGCACAACTCAGCGAGACTGCCTGGTGCCGGCTTGCTGGTCGGCGAGCTTCGGGCGGTGAAGATCGTGCGGGCGCACGTCGAGGCGTACCTGGAGCATTGCCGGACGACGCCGTCCAAAAAAACGGGCAAGCCCTTTGGAGACAAAGCGCTGCGGCACATCGTCGTCGCACTCAAGGCGACGTGGAACTGGGCCGCCGATTCTACCGAGGACGGCGGCGGCGAGCTCCTGCCGCCCGACCACCGCCCGCTACGAAAACTGCCGCGCGGATATGTCCAGCCGAAGGACCTCAGTGAGATCGACCTGCCCACGGATACAGAGATCGCCAGCCTCCGTCGGTGGTGTCGGGTCGAGCCCGTCCTGCTACCCGATGACGCAGAAGGGTGGAATGACGAGTTCGCGGATTCGTACGCTTCTCCAGACAGCCTCGTCTTCGCCGACCTAATGCGGGCTTACCATGCGACCGGCGCACGGACGAGCGAGCTGTGCTTAGCGCTCGTGAGTGACTTTATGCCGCGCACCCGCCAGGTCTGCCTCGGCAAGCACAAGCGGGTCCGCACCCAGCACAACTCGACCATGCGGAACATCCAGGTGGACGAGGAGCTGCTGGCGATCCTGACCCGCAACACGCGGGACAAAGTGAGGGACCAACCGCTCTTCTCGCACCCGGACGGGAGGCCGTGGAACCAAAACGAGGTCAACAACCGACTCCGTACGATCCGTGCGTTGGCGACTGAGCACGATGAGCCGGTCCGGGATCACATCACACCTTACTCATTCCGCGACCTCTATATCTCCGAGCTGTTAATGATCGGGGTGGAGCCCTTCAAGGTCGCCAAGATGGCCGGCACCAGCCTAAAGGAAATCGACCGGACCTACGGCCACTTCTTCAATCAAGACTTGGCCGAGGCCCAGTCGCGTCTGTCAGCGTCACGTAGGGACCGCTTTTCCAAGCTCGCATAGGCTCGTAGACAGACGTTCGACACCCAATGGCTCCAAAACCGATATCCGCCTCGGCGTTTACGTCCGGTGTAGATTCGATTTCTGTTAGAATCCTCAGCGGTGGGCCGTACCGATGGGATTTAGCTAATAGGTAGGATGGTGTGCTCGCACCGTTCTTCGCACTGCAGTTGATGAGTGAACCTGTCGGGCCTCGGCTCCGTCCGAACCGAAAAGACCCGGTGCCGGTCATCAATGAAATCGAAAGTCCCGCAGTTCGACAACGAAGGTCACCGATTGCCATCGCTATTTACACCAATCGTCGAGGAGTCGCGCCTTCATCCATCATTCCGGATGCTGATGGAGCAACCCGGGTTTGAGCCACAGCGGTGGATGATGGACGACGTGTTCTCTTCGTACGAGGACCGGGACGGCAACTTTGTCGAGCAGTTCCAAAGCACCGGATTCGATCAGCGCACATACGAACTCTATCTGTACGCTTATCTCTCTCGCAGTGGCTTCTCGGTCGATCGGCGGTACGCTGCTCCGGACTTCAGCGCCTCGAACGAAGAGCTCGATGTAGCGATCGAAGCCACAACCGTCAACAAAGCGACCTCGGGCGTGGTTGGCCGCGAGGGCCGCACCATCAGAGATCTGAACCCCGCAGAACTAGCGGCCTACGTGCACGATGAACTGCCGATTCGCTTCGGGAGCGCACTGTTCAGCAAGCTGAAGAAGAAGTATTGGGAGCTGCCGCATTGTCGCGACAGGGCGATCGTGATTGCGATCGAGCCTTTTCATGACGACGACGCGTTGGGCCTTACCGACAGCGGCTTGTCGGCCTATCTGTTCGGGGCCACTGAGGTGCCATCGCGCACCGAAGACAAACGACTTAAAATCTCATCAAAATCGACAGAGGAGCACCAACTCGCCGAGAAACGAATCCCCTCCTATTTCTTCGGCCAACCCGACACAAAGCACATCAGCGGGGTGCTATTTAGCAACAGCGGCACCGCGGCCAAATTTAAGCGGATGGGGTATCAGCACGGCGTAGGTAATGAACGTCTTGTAATCCAACGCACTGGTTTCGCCTACGCTCCTGAGGACACAGCGCAGGACCCGGCCTTCTTCAGCTACAACCTGGACAACCCTCCGATGGTCGAAACTTGGGGGCAGGGTTTAGTCCTATACCATAACCCCAATTGCCTGCATCCGATCCCACTGGGGGCGATGCCGGATGTCGTTGACTGCTGGATTGAGGATGGCAAGTCGGTTTCGCGGTTCCAGGGCTGGCATCCGTATGCCTCAAAGACTGTCACTCTCCATTTCGGCGAGGTCAAGGAGGAGATTTGGGAACAGCTCCAACTGCTGCCGCGGTCGTTCTCAATCAACCCGATCCCGCACGAAGTCTTTCACGGGATAGCGCGATGCGTGATCCCGATGCCCGAGGTGTACGACGAGCAGGGGTGGTTCATGGACGATACCGGGGCGTTTCTCGGCGTCCTCGTGTTTGACCGCTGCGATCACGACTGGGCATTTGCAGTCCATGTGCGTAATCAAAATCAGCGGTTTACGTTACAAGACTTCAAGACAGGCATCGAAACCCGAGATCAAGCGCGAGGCCTGATGCATGAGGCGATGACGAAACTCCTCCAGTCTCCACAACGGTTGTTTCACAGCAACCAAGAGTAGAGGTTTGAGCAACATCAGCGTCTTGGCAAGCCGCCCAACTTAGGCGGTGACCCGAGTCGCTGAGTTTTTCGGAGCCCAACCTGCTCTGGGAGAGACGTCCCTCAGTGCTCAGGCGTATACGTCCTGTGCAGATCAGCGTAAAAAAAGGCTGGCGGCGGTCGCCGCCGCCCATCCTTGTGTCACAGAAACTAGCGGCGGCTCCCGGCCGTCGCCATCGAGCTCGCCGAGACGACGAACTTGCCGTTCACACGCTGCAGGATGACGCCCTCGGGCGGCTTGGCGTCGTACCAGCACTTGTCGAATTTGTCGGACTCACCGTCCTTCTGCAGCGCCGAGCAATCGCCGCGGTCGTTGTTCCAGATGTAGTTGTCCTTGTAGGTGAACACGTGCTCGTCGGCCCCGACTAGGTCGGCGGGGTTCAGTGCGGTCACCGGGCCACTGCCTGAGTGGACTCGCATGACCTTCCCGGCACCGAGGCTGCCTTTGAAGCCCTGCACCTTTGCCCACGTCCCGTTATCGGTCGCGCCGCTGTAGGCTACGTGGTACAAGGACAGGCCGTCGAGGTCGACCGGGACGGACCCTTCGTTCTTCAGGTCCACCCACTCGGCACCGAGTTGGGACGCCGTGGCCTGGCCACGGCGGTTCCGGTCCTTGCCGGCGGGGTTCGGTTTGATCCGAACACTCTTCATCGTCTTCATCTAGTACCTCTCATTCAAAAAGCCATGCCCGTAGTGGGCGATTTCATGAACGGGAATCGAACGCCGTTCCCGCTTCACCAGACCTTACGACGGCGCCAGCACCGACCTTAACTGCGTAGCCGATTTTTTTTGTGAGCCGCACTAGTTAAGGTGGCTTCGTAATGTTCGAGGAGGGCCGAGGCTGCGAACCCTAGGGGCGGCAAGAGCCATGACAGAAAGCGACGATGAAGACTTAGCCATCCGGATGATGGACGGGGATAAAGACGCCCTGCGTGAGGTGCTGCGCGAGTATTTGGAACCCATCAAGGAGGTGCTGGACGGAAAGTATGGAACGACCGTCCAACAGGCCGACATCGATGGGGCCGTGAACGGGGCAATCATGAAGCTCTGGCAGAAGGCCGGCGAGTTCAACAAGAAGAAGGGCACGCTTGGGAGCTGGCTTTACACGATGGCGGAGAGCGCCGTCATCGATGTATACCGCCGTGAGAAGAAGCTTCGGAAGAGGTGCCCCATCTTGCCCGACGACTATGATGTCGCCGAAGCATGCGAGGAGGAGCCTCCGGAGCTCACCAAGGCGCAGAAGCAATATCTGAAGGATTTAGATCACATCATCGAGACGAAGCTCCCGCCCCTCCAGAAGGCCATCGTCAAAGCTGATTTAGTTGTGGGTGGAACAGCAGACGCCGGGAGCCTAGCCGAATTGCACAGCACATCGAAGAATTCAATTTACGTTTCACGCAACAAAGCACATGAGACCATTCGTAGAGAGATGACGAAGCTCGCCCAGGAATGCGAGAGACTGCGAGGCAAAAAATGAACGACGAACAGTTTTGGAACGAACGTGCCGAAATGCTTCGAAGATTCAAGGGGCTCTGTCCATTGACTCCTGCAGAAGCCGAGGAGGCGTTAAAGAAAGCCAAGCGTCGTCGAGCCTTAGATGAAGAAATCGATCGGATTGTCGATGCAGTGACTCGCGGCGAGCTTCCCGAAACCGATGATCAGCCAGGTGTCGACTGGTCGCCCGAATACGACCACACCGTGATGGACCGGGAAGCCGCACTATGTCGCAATGAAGGAGACGGTGCGAACGATTCAGACGAAGTAGAAAACGAGTTACTAGAGGAGCTTTTCGACGATGACGAACCCGAAGATGACGCCGACAAAATGGAGAATTGAACAGTCGGTTCAAACACGAGCTGGCATGCAGGCCGATGCCATTGTTCGCCGGCTCGGTTTGTCGTACCCGATTGATCCCTTGGTAATAGCGAAGGAGGAACGCCCTCGTCTTCGCGTTGGGGGACGCGACTTCGGCGAACGTTTCGACGGGAAACTGCGTTACAACAGCGAAAAACGCTGCTTCGGACTACTCTACAACACGAAGTATGATGCCGGTTGCCGTCCCGGCACCCATCATCCTCGCACCAGATTCTCAATCGCCCACGAGCTCGGACATTACCATCTTGAGCACCACCATGCGTACCTCGCGCACGGCGGGAAGTCGCATGCATCGATCAATGAGTTTCGCAGCAAGACCCTGATCGAAAAGGAGGCGGACGCCTTCGCGGCGAGCCTGCTCCTTCCGACTGGCCTTGTGAAGCCAATCGTCAACTCCGGCGAACTATCGGTCGCCCGTCTTGAGGGCATCGCCACAGACTTTCAGACGTCTCTCGTCAGCACGGCGATTCGTTCGGTCCAGCTCTCACACTTCCCTTGCGCTCTCGTGGGCATCAGGCAGAGCGCCGTTGCGTGGACATTCCCATCGGAAGCATTGATTGAGGCCGGCATCTATCCGAATAAGGGTGTGCTCCCTCGAAACGCGACTGGGCCTTGGGCGGAATTTCAGACGGGCGTCGCCGATCGGACCCAGAACGAGGGACGGGTTCGAGATTGGTTCAACACGTACGAGCGAGAGGATTTTGGCCAAGTCTTTGTCACCGAGGAATTCGTTCCGGTGAACAGCATGGGCACCCTTCTTGTTCTCATCACGATGGACGAAAGCGACGTCGCTCCCGATGACGAAGAGGGAGATTACGATGACGGTTAATAACGTACAGTCGCTCGACGACAGGGTCTTGGCGTCTCGCCTCGGAGGGCGTTCCGCTACACTACGACATTGGGCTGTCCGCACTATCGAGTTGATCTAAACGGCGGGGAACTGGGACGCCATGTATCGCTTCAGCTGTTTCATAACATCGCTTAGATAAGGCTCAGGCATGTGATCAATGCTCTGGATTACAATATTGCAACGCCGTGCCAGGATTGAAAGCTGGGCTGAGCTGACAGGGGCTTTAATCATCACCTCGTAAACACCGTCACCGTGATCGAATGGGGGCGTGATTAAGCTGCCGAACGAGCGCTGAAGTTCGGTGAGTGCCATCTCCATGTCCCTAACAGACGCCTTGAGTACAACCACCGTCGTCGCGTCATCAATTGGGTCGATGCCTTGGCCTACTCGGAAACTTTGCTGTGCGATGACTTTGGCGTGTGCGATTCGGTCTAGTTCGCGTCGGAGCTGCGTGATAACTGGGTCCAACCGATCCTGATCATAGCGCAGGTAAGCGACTCCAGCCAGATCGGACGGAAGTCGGAAGTCTTCTGTTGCCAGCACAAACGTTCGATCCCTGCCGCGTCGTCCGTGAAACAGTCCAATCTCGTAGATGAGACTGTCGGGAGCAAGCGGATGCTTCTGGCCTTGCATAGACACTGCGTCACCCGAGGTCAGCACCATCACGGCGGCATCACAATCATCCAAGACGCGATCAAGCTCGCCCACAATTGTCTTCCCGGCAGCAAATCCATCCGTCCAAGAAACTGCTTCAATGTTCGCCTTACGCAACTCTTCCTGAAGGCGTTGAGCGACAGTCAGTCCTTCTATGGACGAAGAGATAAATACTCTAACCGGAGTTGAAGCAGGCGTCGGTGGCTCTCTTTCGAGTTTCGGCGGCTCACCTCCGTCATCTGGAAGGTCGAGAATGAGACGCGCTAGATGTGGGCGAACAACGTCTTTGAAATCACCTACATCAGAGTACTCCCACACCAATCCTTTCTCCTGAAGCTCGGATCGGAATGCCATCACCTTCGAAAGCTGCTCGACTTCCTCAGGCTTTGATAGCTTATAGGTGTCCTGCGAAAAGTAGAATAAGATTCTGACACCGCGGTCCTTTTCCCAGCATGAGTAAGCCCGCCGGAATTCCTCTTCAGTTCCAGAATCGGCCTCGCCGGTCGGTGTTCCAAAGCGCTTCCACATGATGCCCACGAAAATGTCGTAGTGGCCAACCTGGAGATTTATCACTTCCTGCGCCCGCCCCATGTCAGGTTGGCAATGCGTCTCCCACCTCACGAGTTCCAGCATGCAGTTCTTGTGCGACGCTACCGTCGAGTTCAATTCGTTAATGACTGTCGTTAGACTCTCTCGCTCCAATGCAACATCGCCGGGTGACGCAACGAACACACGAATTCTCGTTATGGCGTCACCGGTAGGCATGTGGTGGCTATCTTAGGGTAAAATTGGTAATAGTAGCCGTGGCCTATCGTCTGTAGGCCGCAAATGTGCCGCCTGACGCGTAAGCGGAAAGCCGTCGCAAATCGCATTATAGCAAGGGGCTTTTTCGTCGGTATCGCCATTCCAGCGCGATAGGCCGTCCTTTGCCTAGAGGCAGTTTCAGAACTTTCGTTTGCTAGCTAAACCGAGTTGCTGGTTGGTTCGTAGGGTTGCTCAAGGAGGAGCCTTACGATGAGCGATCGATCCCGCGGTGACGCGGGGTCCAGGATGGAGCCCGAATCGAATTCAATGCGTCCGCAGCTCAGCGACGAGCAGTGGGCGATGATTGGCGACCTGTTCAAGCCGCCGAAGGCCAGCCCGCAAGGCGGTCGGCCTCGCGTTGACTCACGGGCCTGCTTGGAGGGTGTGCTGTGGGTTCTCCGCAGCGGAGCCCGCTGGAAGGACTTGCCGAGGTGCTTCCCCTCGTACCCAACCTGCTGGCGTCGCTTCGTCGAGTGGACGACCGACGGCACGCTCGATCGCGTCCACCGTCGCCTGATCCGCCTGCTCGACGAGTCGGGCCAGATCGACTGGGAGGAAGGCTTCGCCGATGGCACGTTCGCCTCGGCTAAAAAAGGGGGGATCGCATCGGGCCGACCCGTCGGGGCAAGGTGACCAAGGTCATGGTCCTTGCCGATGGCAACGGGATCCCGTTGGCGACCGACATCGAAGCGGCCAACCACGCCGAAGTAAACCTCATCGAGTCGCTGCTGGACGAGGCAGTGACCGACCACGTCCCACCGCGGTTGGTGTATGACAAGGCCGCCGACAGCGACCCGCTGCGCGAACGGCTCGCCCAGCGCGGGATCGAACTGGTCTGCCCGCACCGCAAGGGTCGCGTCCGCAAGCCGACGCAGGACGGTAGGAAGCTCCGGCGTTACCGGAAGCGTTGGAAGATCGAACGCACCATCGCCTGGCTGCACGACTTCCGCCGGGTCGTCACCCGCTACGAAGTCTACGCCCATCTCTACCACGGCTTTGTTAAACTCGCTTGTCTGGTGATCTGTCTTCGACGGTTATGAAACTGCCTCTAGCGCTCATGATGATGTTGAGCCAGTGGGCGTGTTAGGCCACGGAAGCCTCGACTTGGGGCCGAAGCGACACCGGGCTACGATGCACCGACGTGGATCACCTCGGCGACTTGGCCGGAAACTGAAGGTCGCGAAGGCGGGGCATCCGCCGTATACTTGCCGACAGGCAAACGGGCGGTACGGACGGACCGCGGATCGCGCCACTGTGCGGCGTGTCCGGCAGTGGGCCTCGGATACCTGCTTAAGGACTGCTGAGCAATCCCGAGGTGAAAGCTGGGTAAAATCGGTAGCACCGTATCCCTCGTCAGGCGTCAGGACTGAAATCCAGATCAATTCCTTGGGCCCGGTGAACCGAGTCGTTACCCAGCACATGTCCTCACAAGCCCGCACAGATTTGACTCGTCGCCTGAAAGACTTCGACGAGATTATGACAGCGCGCGACACTGTTTGCCCCGCGAACGCCGGACGGCCCGCTCAGAAAAAAGGGGCCGCCCTTATCCGTTCAGCTGTAGTCATGCTCGCTGCATCATTCGAGGGATACATTGAAGAGGTATTTGACGCGGCCGTCGATTTGATTCACGCGAATGAAACAGAGGCCGACCGAAAGACCTTGAAGAAAGACACGAGTGGGAGCCTGAACAACGCAAGCGTCTTCAAAGTCAATCGACTGTTCTTCAATCTCGGCCTTCCATGGATCATGCAGCATCGAGATGTTCGGTGGCAGAAATTTACAAATGCCAAGGTTCAAGAAACCCTTGGGAAGCTCGTCACTGCTCGAAATTCGATCGCACACGGCGGCTCAAAAACGGTGTCAAAACTAACCGCCAAGAAATGGAAAGGCTGCGTTGAAAGGCTGGCCGATCGAATTGATGTTATTGTTTCGGATCACGTTCAATCGCAGACTGGCAATCGCCCATGGTGAAAGCTGGGTAACAATCGATTGCACCGGCGCCGTCGTCGGGCGACGGTTCTGAATTCCAAGTCAACTCCTCGGGCCCGGTGAACTGTGTCGCTAGGCGGGGTCGAGCATGCTCCGAATCCGCTGGCAACACTGCCGAGGTCCTTTGGCAGCCGCAAGTTTGGTCGGTCGTGAAACTGCGACGGTTGGGTTACCCATTCGCTCCTGGCCTCTTACCGAGCTGCGGGCGGTGATGAAGACCTCGGTGGTTTTAGGGTTGCTCAAACCTGCGTCGGCCCGACACTTTTCAGCAGATTGGTTTGGCTTGACCTGCAAAGCCCAATACTCACCGCATAGACCAGTACAAAATCAGGTCGCCCTTCGTAGCCGGATATGCGGAAAGCCATCGTCGCCGCGACGGCGAGCCGCTTGCTTTCCCTCATGACGGGCCGGCCTCTGGAAGGTCTTGTACGTGTTGCGGTAGGAAAGCACGTTCTCGGCGGGAAGACGGTACCGTGGCCGGCGGCTGTTCGGAGGCGACGCCAGACGCGCGGGCAGCACCCCCTGCTCGATCAACTTCTTCACGGTCCTCCGGTCGAGGTTTAGCAGTCCGGCCGCCTCGCCCAGGCTCAGTTCCTCTGCGGCAGGGAACCGTCGATCACCGTTCATTGAGTACAATCTCCACTGCTGGCCCCGCGAGGGGCTGGTTGTGCTGGAGCCTGCCCCGACCCGGGTCAACGTGTTGGCGCACGCCGGGTCGGGCGGGCTCTCTCTCGTTTGCGTTTCGGCGGAGTCAATCAGACCCTCAGCCGCCCGCCGAACGCTTGAACCCGTCGCGAGCCTGACCGCGCCGATTGGCCATTGCCTTCTGGATGCTGACAATCTCGTCGCCGATCGCCTTGTTGGCCTTCACGCGTTTGGCGAGGTTGGGCGCCATGCCGGGAGGGTTCAGCCCGGGCGCCGGCTTGGCTTTATCGAGCCGCTTCTTGAGTTCTTCGAGGCGCTGAGCACTCGCCAAGGGCTTCTTCTGCGTCGGCGTAATTGAGGGTGATTTGTTGGCGCTCACGCGTCGGAACTCGTCAGGTCCGGGGACTTTCATCGGATCGGTCTCCTTCTTGCGGGGAATCGGTTCGAAGTGGAGGTCGTGACGCGCCGCGACCGTTTGGTCGATCTGTTCCAACAAACGCTGCTGGCTCTCAATGAAGGGCCGGCGCCGGGCGTCGAGGTCGGCGATCTGTTCGTCGATCTTCTGCTCTCTCGCTTTGAGGCTCGCCCGACGGTGATCGAGCTTTTCGAGCCATTCGCTCTGGCTCTGGTAAAGGCGATCGTCCTTCTTCGTCGCAGGCTGCTTAGAGAGCCACTCTTGCCGATTACGTTTCGCTTCGGTCGCCTTGTGACGGTCCATCGCTGTCTCCTTCTGCTGGCCCTCGATCTTCGCGCGAGCCCCGCGGAGGATGGCGTCCTCCCGGTTCAAGTCGAGCACCACGTCCTGCACATTGGCGAGGTCTTCGCGGAGCGAGCGTTCCTTATCTTTGAGTTCGTCGTGCGGGTTCATCCGGCGGTTCGCCTCGGTTGGAGTTCAGTCGTGACCAGGCCGAGCCGGCCTCCGGTCGTTTCCACAAGCAGCGCCTCGCGGACGCCTTGGTAGCGGAGCTTGAAGCCCGAGAGGCTTTTTCCCGCCTCACGCAAGCGGTCTTCGACCAAGCCGATCAGGTCGTCTTCCGGGCAAGGCCCGTTCTGCTCGATCAGACTCTGCACCGCCTGGGCCACATCAGCCTTCGTCGCACATGGTTTGTGAGAACGGCCTCGCGCCTTCGTCACAGAGACTTGGCCGGCTCGCAGCGCCGTGAGGCTCGCGGTGATCCGTTCTCGATCCGCCAGCAGACCGCTGCGACGCGTGTCGATTTCGGTGAGTGAACCCTCGATCTGCGACAGCTCGGCTGCCAACTCTTCGTCGATCCGTTTCAAGCGTTCGTTCATGAGGGGGTCTCCGTCAGCTCTCCGAGCAGGCCCCAGAGCGGCCGTTGCGGCTTGATGAATACGACCAACGAACACTCTCGATCGCACGCGCAGATCGTGTGGACGCCGGTCGGCCCGATGTAGGTCCCCGACGAGATCACCGGCGACGACCGCGGTCCGCGGTACGTGTACTCCCAGCGGAGGTGCGGGACACCGACCGCGTGCCCGAGCGCCACTAGGGCCATCAGCACGACAGCGACGTTTCGCAGTTGCCGACGCCGCCAACGCCAAGTGCCAGACGGGTCGAGGGGCGTTTGTCCCATCGTCCAGGCCATGATTCAGTTCTCCTTGCGAAAGTAGGGGTTAGCGCCCGCCAGGCGACGCAGCCGGCGATCCTTCAGGTAGCTCACTTTGTCGAGGACCAGCGCCGGCTCGTCGCCGCAGATCAGCAGCGCCTTGTCCTTGCCGAGCGTGCGGATCGCCTCGGGGCGGAGCACCGGCTGCGTCTGGAACGAGCCGTTGTAAGAGACCTTTGGGGGGCCGCCGCCGGGAGCGAAGTCAACCGACTGCGACGCGGTCGCCTGCGTCGTCGAGCCGATCATCTCCGAGAGCATTTTGCAGTCGCTTGGCTCGCGGGTGTTCATCGCCAGGACCGCCTCACACATGCCGAGCATCTCCCGAGCCAGTTCGTGGCCGTAGATCCGCTGCGCCTGCGAGAACTGCTGCCAGCCCAAGACATACTGCTGACCAAACTTGCGGTACTCGGCCATCGCGTGGGGCAACGTTGGCAGGTAGCGGAGCCCGGCGCACTCGTCCAAATAGAAGGTGATGCGACGCCGGGTCCGCACCCGGGCCAATGACTCGATCGCGCTGCCGAGCATCAGGTTCTTGTGCCCCGCGTGCGTCAGGGCGCGGTCGGCGCTGTTGCACAGGAAGGCCGCCGTCGGTTCTTGCTTCATCATCACCCAATCCCAGTTGGCGTTGCTGACGCTTTTGCCGTACGAGCTGAACCCGTCGTAGAGTTCCAGGGCCCGCGCCACCGTGCTCATCACGCCCGACCACTCCTCGGGGGAATCGACCAGGATGCTCTGCAGCTTGGCGGCGCCTTCGGCGATCGCCCCCTCGTAGGCGTCGTTGTTGAGCATCGCGGCGATGACGGCGGTCTGGTCGCCCGCCATGCGGCGCTGCAGCGCCGGCAGTGTGACGACCCCCTCGACCGACAGCTCGTCGAGGGCGTGCGTCTTGATCGCGATCCGGCTGGTGTCCTCGAAGTGGCCCGTGTTGCCGCTCCGTTTTTCAGGGGGCTGGCCGGGGAAGACGAGCATCGCCAGCATGCGGGCGTCATCGACGACCGTGTCGCTCGCCGGGTCCATGATGGTCGCCGGGTTGACCCGTACCGCGTCGAACTCGATCCCCAATTCGCGCTTGAGCCGTTCGGGCTCGCCGCAGATAACGACGACGCGGCGGCCCAACTCGCGTTGCCGCTTGTTGAGTAAACAAAAACTCTCCAGGGCCGGGTCGTTCCAGAACTGGCTAAACGGATCCCCCTGCGGGTCGTCGCCGACACGAGCGGTGAGGCCGGTGACGCCGAACGGCCCCGTCCCCTTCCCTGAGCCGGGGGGGCCGGTAATCCAGACGTGATTGGAACCGGCGTAGCTGAGGCGTTGGCCCTTGAGCGATCCGAGTTGTAGGCCTCGGCTCGTCGTCAGCGCTGCGCGCCTGGCGTCGGCCAAATCGCCCAGCTTGGCGGCGCCCTGCTTGTCGGAGTAGCTGGCCAGAGCGGCCTGGGCTTCTTGGCGGTCGGAGCATTCGTCGAGGGCGTTGAGCCACTGGACGCCAAACTTCAGACCGAGGCCGACGCAGACCAGCATTCCAAAGATCGCCAGATCATCGCCGTTCATCGCGGGACGCCACAGCTTCCACGCGCCGAGTAGCCAGATCGACAGCATGAAGAACGAGGGCAGCGGGAGCGGCCGATTGGCCGCAGCAGGTTGAGAGGGGTTCATGGGAATGATTCCTTCTGAGGTGGGCGAGGTACTTGCTTGGTGGGGCAAAACTCACAGGGCCAAGTAGGCGCCGCCGGTCAGGTCGGCGATCTCTTTGAGGAACTGGCAACCCTCCAGGTCGAGCGTCCCACCGCCGCGGCCCGACAGGTTGCCGGCGCCGATCGTGTTGATGACGATCCCTTCGGCCCCCAACTCACGCACCAGGTCGAGCACCTCTCGCTGCGTGTCGGCGCCAGTGCCGATGCTCGGCAGGCCGTCCGACCAGAGGATCACGCTGGTGACCCCGTCCAGCCGGCGTACTTCTTGAAGGGCGGCGAGGGTCGAGGTACCGCCGCGGACCTCCCAACGGGCGACCGCCCGGCTCGCCGCCTGACGGCTTTGGGGCGTGGCCGTCGCCCAGACGGGACGCCAGAACAGCGACGGGTGACGGCACAGCCGCACTACGCTCCCTACGGTCCCCTCGCCCCCAAAACCGATCACGGCGAACCGCTCGCACGCGATGCCGCTTAGCTTCTCGTTCATGTCGCGGAGGACCGCCGCATTGACGTCGCTGCAATCCTCGCCATCGATGCTCTCGATCATGGAGCGGGAGAGGTCCCGCAAGAACACGACATGGCGTAGGTCTCCCCGCAGCGCGTCGAGCGCCGAGGGGGGCGTGTCACACCAGTCGATCGGAAGCGCCGTCGCCGGAGCGGGCGCCGCGGGGACTTGAACATCGATGGAGGGCTCTTCGATGACCGGCGCCGTCACGGGCGGTTGGATGGCCGGCGCCGGGATGACGACCGGCTCGACGGTCTCCGCTACCGAGACCACCGACCGCATCCCGGCCGCATCCTCCAACTTGCCGAGCGGTTCACCGAACTGCGAACCGGCGTAGTTGAAAGCCAGGTCGGCGTTCGGGGTGACGCAGTCGAGCGATCCGCCCAACGCCAGCAGGTAGCGCCGGTGCCAACGGGTGATCGCTTCCTGATGGAACAGGTCGTCTCCAAACCCAGCGGTCGGCGTCATCCAGGCGACGCTCGTGTTCTTGGGCAGCTTCTGGGTGACGCGCCACGGCGAGTAATCGACGAAGACCGAGCCGTCGCAGGGAACCTTGCCACCGGTCATCGACCACGTCGGGTAGTCGTCGTTGCGATAGACCGGGTCGGCGACGACGACGATTTTGAGGGGCAACTCGGTGCGACGCAGCGAGCGCACCGTGGTGGCGATTTTCTGGGGCTCGGCCTGCGTCGACCCCCCCGCCCCTTTCTTCTCGAAGAAGGCCGCGAGGGCGCGGACTTGCGGTCGGATGGCCGGCTTGCGGAGCCGGACCGTTTTTGAGCCGGCCGGGACCGCGAGGGTGGCGATCGGTGTGTGGGCGGGGGTCGCGACGATGGTGACGTACTCGCCCGGAACGGCGGTTTCAGTGAGCAACCGGGTAACGGCGCGGTAGGCCGCCTGGCGCGGCGCCGGGTCGAGTTCGTCGGCGATAAAGTAGAAGCGTTCAACCGTGGGCGCCGCGAGCGCTGGGGCGCAGCAGCCGCTGAGGGCGGCGACGAGCGTCGCCCAGAACAGGCGCCTGGTAAGCGTGAAGACGTTCATCCGTAGGTTTCCTTAACGAGGGGTTGATGAATGAGAGGAATTGGTGAATGAAAGGAGCCCGAGGGAGGGCGATCAGTTCTTGAAGGCGCTCAGTTCCAAGTCGGCCTGCCGCTTCGCCGCGACGAGGCGACGCTGCTCGGCGTCACGCTGCTGCTGCGTAGATCGCTCGATCTGACGGAGGCGGACTTGGCTCTGCGCCCAATCGACCCAGGCGGCCCGGTCGCACTGCAGTTGTTTGAGCGTCGATTCGGCGTCGATTTGGCGCGATTCGTGCTCCGCGACGCGCTTCATCGCTTGCTTGACCTTGGCGTCGAGGCGGATGTAGGTCGGATCGGTCTCGCAGACCTTCTGCCGACAGGCGTCGATCTTCTCTTGGAGCCAGCTCTCGACCGCCAGCAGCGAAACGGCGGCGCCGCCCATCGAAAGACATGTGAGCAGGGCGTAAGGGACGAGCGGTTCGGGCGGCGCCATGCCGTCGGTCTCGCGGTGGGCGTCGCCGAGCGAGAGGCTGAAGAGGAACAGCCCCATGACGGCGATCACCAGGCCGACCGCAAACACGCCCAGCCGGAACCGGCGTCGCGGGCGGCCCCGCAAGAGCATCAGGAAGTTGCGGAGCTGCACGTACCCCGAGACAACCACCGGGAAAGTTAGCAGCCCCGCCCGCCACCAGCTCTCGTCAATGAAGGTCCAGCCGCTGATGAGCGCCAGGCTGGTCGCCCCGAGAAACTCGCCCAGCAACAGCACGGCGACCGCCACGGCGAGCACGATCGCCTTCTTGGCGTCGAACTTGAGGCGGCCGTCGGGGGTGCGGAACTTGGGCTCCCCGACGACGCGGCGGCGTTCCAGACGGGCGCGGCGTTTCGCGGCGGTCACGACGGCCACGTCGTGCAGGTGCTCCTGCTTCTGGCGTTCGTTGTCGGCGCGCTGCGACTCGGCGTCCGCCAGCCGCTCACGATGGTCGGGGTTGGAGTCCCACTGCAGGCCGACGTGATGGCCGATCCGCGTCACGCCGTCGGGGTCGGCGGCGTAAGCGTCGAACACCTCGCTTCCCAATACGAACGGCGTCGAGAAGTTTCGTCCGCCCGTCGCTGGATCCGTGTCGTTGGGGGAACCCTTGCCGAAGGCCCGATTGTTAGTTTCGCCGTTCGGGTGGCGGCGGCCGTTCGCGTTGTAGTCCTCGATTGACATTGCGCCTCCTGGCTTGTGGGGACATCCCCGTCAGGGCTAGGGGCGAGCGGCGGTGACAGCCGTGTGTCACTCAGACGCCTTCGCCTCTCACCCCCTAAGCCAGGCGCAGCGATTCGACCGGAAGTTGCTGTCGCACGGTTTTCTTGGAAAAGTTCGCGGGTATGATCGCGGCCGCTAGCACGTCGCCTCCCCACTCCCCGCTGTGCCCCCGCCGTGACCGCGCTTGCGCCCAACACGCCCGAACGACGCGATCCGGATCGGGTCGGAGAGCGTCGCCGCCTGATCGATGCGTGGCGTCACTTTGAGACGTCCGGCGACCCGAGCCGGCTGCTGGAGACCGCGCAGCCCTTGATCTCGGCGCGTTGCGCAGCGGCCGCGAAACGCACGGCGCTCGACTTCGACGAACTCCTCAGCGACGCCAGTGAGGTGCTGCTCGACAAGAAACTCCGCAAGAAGCCCGACAGCCCCTGCGTCAATGACGACCACTGCGTCGGCCGGTTCCAAATCATGGTGCGTTATTCACTGCTGACCGCCATCGATAGAGGACGCACGCGGCGCAAAAACGACGCCGACCTCGTCGAGCAAATCGGGGCCGTCAGTACGGCGCCGCTGAGTGAAGTCGATCGCTATATCGACGAAGATGAAATGACGCACATCGTCTCCCGGCTCCGTCGTTGCCAGCGGGAGGCTTTGACGGCCCAGGAGGCCAAGGCGGTCGAACTGGCGCACTTCGCCGAGGAGCGCTTGGCGCTGAACGAGGTGGCCAGCCTGCTGGAGATAACGGATCGCGGTCTGCACAACTGCCTGACCAACGCGACGGACAAGTTGCGGCGCTGCCTCCACCGCTACGGGGTCGCGCTATGACCGACCGTGACAAACTGCCGGGGGACTGGGTGCGCGACCTTCACCGGCGCGTGGCGCGTTCCGAAGGCAGCCCTCTCTCTCCGTCCGAGTTGCAGCTCGTAGCCCGGTTTGCCGGTGGCCGGCTCGATGAGACCGACGCCGAGTACGTCGCGCTCCGCGCCGCGGCGGAAGAGTCGTGGGATCGCGCTGTGTCGGCCGCCATCTTGGCGGCGCCCGATGAGGGTCAAGCGAGTGACGCCACTACCAGCGATGGCCTCGGCGAAGAAAGCCGAACGACGCTCGCCTCGTCGCGTGAGTACGAGTTGCACTTCGGCCCGATCGCGACGCTCGCCGCGGCCGACCTTGTGAAAGCCAGCGTCCGCTGGGAAGCGGGAAACTTCCGGCTGCTCCAGTCACCGATGCGCGCCGACTTGGCGATCGATATCACGATCGACGAGGGGCGCCGTGAGGAGTTTGTGGGCGTGGCTTTCGTCTTCCATCCCGGCGGAACGTTGGCGCCGATCACGTTCTTAGCGGACGCCTCGCCCGTCTTCAGCCGGCTCTACGCCGACCACTTCGCCGCCGGTCTGCAATCCAAGATCGACTGCGTCCCGATCGATGACCTTACCGCTGAGCAACTCGACGGCCTCAAGCGTTCGCGGCGGAATCTGCGCGACCCCGGGTGCCTCGCTCTCTACGACGAAGCGGTCGCCCGCGCTGAGCGCCGCCCGTGACGCCACGTGAATCCGATGCGCCCGCCCGTCTCGACGCAGCTCTTGCTTTCGGACACGATGGAGTCGTCCAAAAGCCGCTCGACGTGATCGGCTGGATCGGTCCGGCGGCGGGCGTCCAGTCGGACGGCCGCGAGAGGCTGTGGCGCCGGCTCTTCCTGGAAGCCCCCCTCCCCTACTGGCAGATCGTCCGCTGGGCGCGCAGGCTCACGCCCGATCGACTCGCCGCCGACCTGCGATCCACTCAGTCGCCCGGCTGGCGCTGCGTCGCGGTCGGCGCGGGAAGCCTCGACGTTAACGCCGTGCTGGCCGAGGTGGGCGAGCGTTTCAACGAGTTCAACGCCGACCTGTTCCCGTGGGACTACGGCGACAACGACCGCGACCCGCCCCAACGCCTGAAGTACGTGCTGGGCCGTGAGCTGGCGCGTAGCTATGTGATCAGCGCGGCGCAACCCCGCGCCGGGGAGGACCGGTCCACCTTGCTGCACGATCACCAACTCGCTTGGCGCGAATGGATCGCCCTGAACGAGGCGTTGGGGTCGACGCCCGAGGACGTGTGCGAGGCGACGGCTCTCGCGATGGACCACGTCGTCTCGCGCGACATCACGCCCGGGATCCGGGGGGTCGGCCGGGCCCACATCCTGCTGGAGCAGCTGAACGTCAACAACAGCCCGGCCGCCGGCGTGGTGACCGCCAGCCTCCTGCCGCTCGACAGCCGGCGGGCCTTCCTCGATGGCATGGTGGTCCCCGATCTGCGAGAGAATGGGCTGCTGGTGATATCGGACGAGTTCCTCGCCGGCGTCGCGGCAGCGTGGCGCTACAGCCGTTCGACCCTCTCGGTCGGTGGCCCAACGATGCTCTGCTTCTCGGTCCGTCCGAGCGTGGCGACCGTGGTGCAACAATTGTCGGGCCGCTCCGCCGAAGTCGCGGTGCTCGCCGCGATCGAGTCGGCCATCCGGCGCCGGGCGCTACGACCCGATGCGGCGGCTTCCGCCACGCTCACCCTGGAGGGCGCCGATCGGGCGCTGAGCGATCCCGTCATGGGGCCGGCCAGCTTCGAGGATAAAAAGTACGTCGCGGCGGTCAGCAACCACCTCACCACCGTGGTGGTCCACGCCGAGATCGCCCAGCAGTGGAAGCAGCAGAACCAGGCCCACCGCACCCAGACGATCGCCAAGGGGCCCGATGTCGTGGCGAGCGAGTTCTACCGCCGCGATGCGCTGCGGTTCCTGGAGACCCGCTCGCTCTGGAAGCTCTCGTTAAAAGTCCCGGCAATGGTCACTTTGGCGTTCGCGGTGCTCGCGTGCTTTTGGCAGCTGTATAAGTGGGGCGCCAGCCCGCCCGAGACCCCCACCGTCGAGTTGGTCGCCCGTTTGCCGCTCGTACTTCCCGCGCTCGTGGCGGCGGAGATGACGTGCCTATTCCTCTGCTTATTCGTGCTCCTCTACTCGGGCCGCTCGATCCGCGTTTCACTCGACAGCGGGCGCTCTTCGCTCTTGGCGTTCGGCGTCTGCCTCTGCATGGTCGCCGCGGCCCAGTTCCTGCCGATCGGCGTCCGCGGTGAGGGCCTGCTCGACAACCCGCTCTACTCGGTGCTATTCGGCGAGCCCCAGCTCACCTCCCAGAGCGTCATCGAAGGGGGCGGCGCGGGCCTGCTCGTTCTCCACACGCTGTCTCAGACGACAGGGTTTGTGACGATCCTGTTCGGCGTCAGCGCGTTTGTGATCCGCCTCATCCAGACCCGTGCCCACACCGAGCCGATCTAC
The DNA here is from genome assembly GCF_007859955.1 of Botrimarina colliarenosi. GTDB lineage: Bacteria > Planctomycetota > Planctomycetia > Pirellulales > Lacipirellulaceae > Botrimarina > Botrimarina colliarenosi. Next base: position 1,763,312 of record NZ_SJPR01000001.1, on the reverse strand, counting down.
GACGACCGCTGCGAGCTGATCCATAAGGACTGGGCGTTCAGCCTCGCGATGATGGGGGCGTTTATGGTCGTGGTCTTCACCTTCGGCTTCGCCCGCAACACGCTCTGGTACTACTACTTAACAACGCTGCCGGGGGTGCGGCTGATCGATCGCGAAGGGTCGTTTGTCGAGGTGATCGCGCCACTGGTCGGGATCTGTTTGGTGCTGATGCTGTCGGTGGGCGTTGTCTGGCTGGCGACGCTGCACGCCTACCTCAACCGTGTCGTCGCCACCGCCCAGGGCCGTTCGGGGTACACGTCCGACGACGTGGTCGCCCGGTTGCCACGGCTGGCGCGGCTGCTGTATCTCGTCCGCGCGACCGAGTAACTCCTCAGCCCTAGAACCCAGAGCCCCAGGAGCGTCCGCATGCCCCCCGCGCTGAAGTGCGCCCTCGCGGCCTTGTTCCCCTTGGCTTTGGTTGCGGCCGGTCTGGGGATCGGGCACTTGATTGTTCATGGGCCCCAGCTGGATCGCGTAGCGGACCGCCGTGAGGCGCCGGTGGCCTCCACGCCCGCCTTGCCGGAAGCGCCACCTCCCCGCCCCAAGCCATTAACGCGTCTCATCCCCGAGGCCGGCCGTGCCAAAGAATCCCCACGACCGATCGTCGTTTTCGCGGGCGCCGTGCCAGAGCCGAGAACCGCTGCAAAGCCGACCCCTGTGCAGGCGCCTGTGCAGGCCGGGCCGGACCGCGACCTGGCCTCTTATCGGGCTCTCGTCAAAGCCGGCAGGCGCGAACGAGAAGCCAAGGAGAAGCCCGCTCCGCGTTACCGTATCGGCTCGGGACTTTACCAGCAGCGTTTGGCGCAGGGCGCCGATCCCCGCTTCCTGCTCGTCAAGAGCGAAGGCCGGGGTCAGTTGATCCTTCACTTCAGCGGCTTGTCGGGGCTGGTCGTCGACGCCAACAAAGTCGTCATCGACACCAACTGGGAAGTCGACGAGGCCAACGACGAGGTGACCTTCACGCTGACGGGGGGCGTTCCGGAGAAGGCCTACCGTGCGGTGCTGAATTTTGCGCTGCAGCGAGTCACCCGTTTCCATATCAACGATTTTCGAGACGATTCGCTCGTCCTGCAGCGGGTGACCGACGGCGAGGTCTTCCACTGGGATCAGGTTAGCGAACCGATCGCCACTCCCGTAGGACGCGGTCGATGATCCGGCGGATCCCGCTAACGACGTATCTGCGCATCACGATTCGGATGCTACCAGGGGCCAGCCGGCGCTACACTTTTAGGCTGCCGATCACAGCCGATAGCGTCGGATCGAAGGGTGCCGCCCAGACTATTGGCAGGATCCGCTTCCCACTATCCTGCTCGACTGACTTGTGCCATCATGCGGCCGTCAACCGGCTCTGTATCGCAGAGCGATTCGACACACACTTGCGGGCGCAATCAAATTGACATCCCCACCCCCTCGTGGTATTCTGGGAACAATGGGAATCAACGGTAACGATCGCGCCAATAATCAGCCGCACTTCACGAGCGCCGAAGTGATTAACACACTTCGTCTCGCTTTCGAGTCAGTCCGCGATCATCAAGCGACCTTGACGCCAGAGGAAGCGCTAAAGGTGGCGAGTCAAGCGTTCAGCGACTCGACGGAGGATCAAGAGGAGTTCTTTGCCCCACCGCGATCGCCAGCCGAGAAGCTATCGCTTGAGTTATTCAAAGCGATCGAGGAAGAAAAACGCGCGTTTCGAGAGGCAAATTCCGAAGCGGAAGAGGAAGTCGAGTTCGCTTCCGTTGGCCTTCTCCCTGGCGAGTTGGCGCCTCTCTATCGCAGGTGAACTCCCTTCCTTCCTCCATAAAAAGACGCAGCCCTGGTGGTCTGCTCCCCAAACCCTGATCCAGTTGCTATGAGAGTCTCAACCGCCCTGACCCTCACCCCAATCCTGTACCAGTCGCAGTGCGAGGATTTGGCTTCACTTCTTCCCGCGCGCGGGAAGAAGTGAAGCCGCGAATTCTTTTGGGGTCCGGTCACCCAGGCTGCTGTGCGGCCGGACGGTGTTGTAGTCGATCCCCCAGTCCTCGATCTTCTCTTCGGCGTCGGCTAGGCTCAAGAACCAATGCTGGTTCAAGCACTCCTGGCGTACGCGTCCGTTGAACGACTCGATACCGGGAGAAGCCGAGGGACGACGAGGCGCCGCTGGTGAAGCGGAAGGAAGGGCTGAAAGTGCCTCCGAAGAAGCGAAAAAAGCGTCGTCCGGGACGGAAGGAGAACGGCTGTGTCCGCCGCGAGGCGAGGCACAAGAGCGACGTATGGGCGTGGGACTTCGTGTTCGACCGGACGACCAGCGGATCGGCGATCAAGTGCCTGACGATCGTTGACGAGTTCACGCGCCAAGTCTCCCTGCGTAAGCGGGTCTGGTGCTGAAGATCGATCGGAGCATCACGAGCGAGGACGTGATCGACGCGTTGTGCGAGCTGTTGGCGATGCGTGGCGTGCCGGGCCACATCCGCAGCGACAACGGGCCCGAGTTCGTCGCGAACGCGCTGCAGGCGGGGCTGGAGAAGGTGGGCGTCGGGACGCTGTACATCGAGCCCGGGGCCGCTTGGCGAGAGGATTACAACCGCTACCGGCCGCACAGCTCGCTAGGGTACCTGACCCCGGCGGAGTGGGGGCAGCGGTCTTACCCAACCCGTACTCTCACTGTGTGGCTCTGGTTTTTGGGGAGCAGGTCAGCTGAGAGTGCGTCTTCAGCGGTGCCACACGTCTGTCACCTGCATCTGTTGGCTCACGTGGCCCACTTGCAACCGGACTTGCGTCGGATCATTCTTGCCGCTCTTAGGCATAGAAACTTCTCATCCGAAGCATCTCTTATGATCGAGCCATCGCCATCCGTGGCCTGGGTGCGTGACCAGATCGGTGAACCGCAAATCAGATTCCTCGATGCTTTTTTGAAAAATCATCTTGGCGCCAACGGTCCCACCCATCGAGAGCTCACCTACTCTGTCCGACCTTCGATTGTCGCACGTAGCGAGTGCGAACTTTTGTCGGTCTCGGCTCCACGGTTCGCCATACGGACGTTTCTCCCCGATGGGAGCATGTTGCAGCTCCGTCGATTGCAATTTCTGAGCAAGAGCTGCCGCGATCTGTTCACCAGCGATCCGGAAGCCGAGCCTCTGAATCAGATGCTGTCTGTGAGTCTCTCATTAGATACAACCGGTCTTGCCGACTCTATCTTAGTGCCGCCAGCACAGCTAACTGCAGCGGAGTGGCACATCCTCACCAGCAACATTGCCGCGTACTACCTTGAAGAGGACCTGCCGCTGCCATCCCCCGGCGTTCCGTTCCTACAGCACGTCGGGATTGGACGCGGTGGGATGTGTCAGCAGGCAGCGTGCTTTATGGCGAACGGGATCCTTCTTCAACACGCCAATGCAATATTTGGTCCGACTGAGATTACCGCCCTCTCGCAACCGAGCCGCTCCGTGGCAAGTGAATCGGAGGCTGTGTTGTCGGGCATGACGATGGAAGCTGCGCGCAAGTACATGCGTTCGTCGCATGTCGGACTTACGGCATTCCATCACACCCAGGAGAGTCTTTGGCGGCGAGGTTGTGACGGGGCGCGAATGGGCGTCGCAGATCACCAATTCGCGACCCTGATTCGCGCATACGTCTTGAGTGGGATGCCAGTGATCCTAAACACGGACATGTCTAAGCTGCTTCGAACCCCCGGTTACTCAGAGTTTGCGGCCGCAGAATCATCGATACGACGGCCGCACGCCGTCGTTGTGGTTGGTTGCAAGAAGTGTCGACCTAGCAGTTTTCTGATCAACGATCCATCCACCTTTCCGTTCATAGAGCTTAGCGAGACTAGCTTGTTGGAGGTTCTTTCTAGGGACGCCGAGGGGCGGCGCGACTCGGAGTCCATCTTGGCGGTATTGCCTAGGTGTGTGACGGTCCCGCTTGCTTACGACAAGAGGAAGGGTGCTAAGGGCGACGGCGGCGCTCCATTGGGTATGAGTGTCTTCGACATATTGATGCTGTTCCAAGAGCATTGCCCAGAAGAGTTGCGACCACTTTTCCCCGAAGGGCAAGCTGTCCTCCGGAAAGACGACGAGATCCGTCTCCTCATGTCGGCAGACGAGACAGACGCGGGCGCAGCTCGCGTCCTAGCGATTGGGGACAATCTCCACCCCCAAGCTATCGGCGTCATCGAGGAATGGCTGAGGTCTTCCGGCGGACGGCTTTCGTCAGCCTATTGGTCAGTCCACCGAAAGATCGCAATTAGCAATACGGAGACTCGTGAGGCGATTGTCTTGATCGACGCGACGGCTTCTGCGTTTCGTGGCCGAGGCTATCACATGGGCCTCGACTTGCCCCGTTTCGCCGCGATCAAGAACCCTAAAGACCAAAGCTGGCGGCCGCTACGGCTTGGCGTGGGTCCTGTTCGCCTATCCGCCATCACTTCAATGACAACCGCGCCCTCGGCGGTTGCCGCCCGGCTGCCCCAATTTTCGAGTGACCCGCCTCTAATAGAGGGTGTTGAGTGGTACACGTTGATGCAAACCGATGTTGAGGCAAGTCCCCTTCGGAAGCTTGCGACCTCGCACTCTATCAACTTTGATACCGCTGCGGACTTTATGGCAGCGTGCGAATCGCTGCAGCCCGAACCTCGGCAAGCAATCATCGACCAGGCGATACGGTCTGCAGATTTCACCTGCCCAGTGATCGGGATCGCCTCCTTCATCCCGTCGATGTCGTTGCCGCCTAGCTGTAGAGGAGCCGAGACCGCGCGACGTGCGATTAGGTTCGTCAGCCGCCTAGGCGCATCAATCACGAAGCAGCGGCTGGTATCGGGCATAGCCAGTGATCGCCCGTTTGTTGTTGAGCTTGTCGCAGGCTCAAGGGTAACAAGCCTGTTCAAGTCGAATGGAGCTGCGGACCGCTACTCGATGTCGTACGAAAATGAAGAAGTCGCTTTGGACAACTTTGTTGAGAACCTGCGGCTGACGATTGGCGAGCTAAGGGCGAGCATTTCAGGTGTCGCATGGGCCGTAGAGCTCGAGCCGGGCCCGCTCTTCACGATTAATGGCATAGAGTCATTGGAGGCGTTCTGTGCCCGTCTGGACAACGACCCTCTTCTGAACGATAGGGTAGGGGTTAACCTTGACATATCACACCTACGCATGACGTGCGTGCAAGGCGTAGCGGGCATCGATGAACGCGTGTCGGCCGCGCGTGTGCGGGACAGCCCGATCTTTAGACGCATCGTGCACGCCCACATTTCTGGACACTGCCAGAAAGCACACTTTGGCGATCGAGCGTTGTCGTTGAAGGATTCGCGAGCGACATACGGTCCGTGGATAGCGCTGTTGGCTCAGCGCGCCGGCATACGGAATGCGCCGATTCCATTTAGTGGCTACGTCTCTCTCGAGTTAGAGGCAACAAGGGACGCTGTATACGCGACAGTTGCAACTCGCGACGCTGCTGTTATTTTGTCCCAGTTGCAGAGTGACGCAGTCTTTGTTCGCTAGAGCGGTTTTGTGATTGCATTGGGCGCGTATCCGGCGTTTAAGAAGTAGTTGAACGATTCGATTTGGTTGACACGCGAGGGGGCTCGACCGATCGGTTTGACGATGTGGCGGAGAAGGGGCGAGGTCTTCCATTGGCAGCGGATTAGCGAGCCGATCGCCAATCCCGCAGAACGCGGTCGATGATCCGGCGGATCCGCTCTGGGTCGTAGCGCTGATAGACCGGGAACCGGACCAGCGGGACGCCGGCCGCATGCAGGGCGTCGCCCAAGTAGTCGTCCTTGACGCGCCGCGCCGGGTCGAGGTGAGAGGCGTCGTCCAGCTCCACGACCGCAACGATCGACAGGTCGCGTCGGGTCGCGAGCGCGAAATCGACGTGCCGCTGACGGATTTTTCGGCCCGACGCCGCTCCCCAGGCCTCCGCGTGGACCGTGATCACATCGGTGAGCCGCACCTTCGGGGCGATGACGTACCGCTTCCCGATCGCAGGCCTTAGGCCTTGCCGGTAAAAACGGAGCTCCCCCTCGCTCAGCAGCTTGTCGCAACTGCGGTAGGGCAGGTCGCCGTGTCGGCCCGACGGCTGGGCGTTGGTGGCGAATAGAGGCCGCTCTTTGGTGCTGGTCATCCGTCAGCCTTATCACAACGGCGCCGCTCGACTCAAGCTTCTTTGGACGAGTGATGGCGTGTCTCCTTCTCTCTGCCTTGGTGAGAGTGAAGTTGGTTGCGATTTTTTTGCCCCCTATCCGGTGGGTGAGGGGCAAGAAAATCTCGGCCCCGCCTTCAACCCAACCAAGGAGAAAATGATGACGACACAACCCACCACCCCGACCAACAACAAACCCTTCGCTACGCTCCGCGACGGCGCCATCAAGGCCACCGTGTGGTCCAACCCCACCGAGGAAGGCCGCGTCCGCTACTCGGTCGATATCAGCCGTTCGTACACCGACAAGGACGGGAACTGGCACGACACGCACTACTTCGGCCGCAACGAGCTGCTGAGGGTCGCCCACCTCGCCGGCAAAGCCTACGACGCGATCGCCCAAGCGGGCCTCGCCAATAGCGACGACGGGGCGGGCGAGTGAGCCCCCGCGTCACGGGCCGCGTCGGCCGGGGAAACCCGGCCGACGCACCAGCCGCCTCGCCAGCGGTGCTCGCGCTCACCGACAGCGTCACGACCGACGCCCTCCAGGCCAAAGCCGAGGGGCTTATCCACCGCCGGCTCACGGCCGACGAGATGGCCTGGCTGGTCCAGCGGTTCTTTACGGCCCTCGACCAGACGCTCGACTCACTCTTCAACGCCTTGCCGCTGGCGAGCAGCCCGAGCGTTGACCCGCACCGGCTGCGAGAGCTGGCCGAAGCGATGGACGTGCTGGCCGACAAGCACACCGAGCAGCTCTACTACGAGGGCTACGCGGGGCTTACGGAGCACGCGGCCGAGCTGAAATCGGTCGCCAGCGTTCTGGACGCCGAGGACCCCGCGGCGGTGGTCGCGCGGATGATCGCCCAAGCCGAGGACCACCTCCTCTTTATCCGCGAGCTGTGCGAAGGGGGTGACGCATGAAACCGCCCTTCCCCCAGCTGATCGAACTGCCGGCGGCGCCGCGTAATGGCAGCCCGGCGCCCGAGCTCACGAGCATCCACGCCGCTCGGCGGCGTGGGCCCTACGGCTCGTCGAAGTACCGCGGCAACTGCGGCGGGTATCTCATCCGTGACCTGTTGCGGTACTACCAGCCCCGCCGGGTGCTCGACCCGATGACCGGCAGCGGCACGTGCCGCGACGTGTGCCGTGAGCTAGCGATCCCGTGCGTGTCGATGGACGTGCGGTTCGGCCAAGATGCGGCCGACAGTCACCTCTACGAGGCGGTAGGCAAAATCGGCTTTGCGTTCCTTCATCCGCCCTATTGGCGCCAGATCGTTTACAACGACGACCCTCGCTGCCTCTCGCAAGCGCCGACGCTCGACGCGTTCTTGCAGCGGATGCGGCTGGTGCTGCGGAACTGTAAGAGCGTGCTGACCCCCGACGGCAAGATCGCTGTTCTGATCGGCGGCTATAGCGACCGGGGCGTCTTCCAGCCGCTGCCGCACCTGCTGGTGGCCGAAGCGGCCAAGGTGGGCCTGCGGATGGCGGCGACCGAGATCATCCGCTTGCAGTACGGCAACACGTCGAGCGGCAAGACGTACCGCTCGTCGTTCATCCCAGGCCTGCACGACCAGTGCCTCGTCTTCGAGGCGGGGTCGCTCTAAGACGCCTACCCGACCGCCGCAGCGCCCGTCGCTGCGGCGGTTGTTACTGCGCGCGGACGAACCTGCGTATCGCAAAGTTTGACAAGCGGCCGCGAGGTGTGCTTTAAGCGGGGCTTACGTCAACCAACAACACAGAAAGGGCGCAAGCGATGACCACTCCATCGACCACACACCACGAGGCCGCCCGTCCCGAAAGGTAGGGGCGGATGGCCAAGTCACACACCACAAGACCCAAACGGGACCTCTACCAAGAGGTCACCGACAAGATCCTCACGCTGCTGGACCAGGGCGTCCCGCCGTGGCGTCAGCCGATCACCACCGCCGACGGCCCGGGGATGCCGACGAGTTTTGGGACCAAGAAGCCGTACCGGGGGATCAACCTCTTCCTGCTGGCTGTGCAAGCCTGGGCGCACGACTATTCGTCGAACTACTGGCTCACCTTCCACCAGAGCCGGAGCCTCGGCGCCAAGGTGCGGAAGGGAGAAAAGGGTTCGCTCGTCGTCTTCTGGAAACAGCACGCGACGAAAGACAAGGACTCGGGCGAGGACGTGACCGTCCCGGTGCTGCGGCACTATGTCGTCTTCAACGCCGACCAGGTTGAGGGGCTGGCTAGACCCGATGAAGCGCCGCCCGAGGAAGCGGCGTTTGTGCCGATCGAAGCGGCGTCACGGATCGTCAAAGAGTACCCCAATCCCCCCGCGATCGAACTGCGTGGCAACCGGGCTTGCTACCTCCCCGCAACGGACCGTGTCGAAATCGCCGACCCGCACCGGTTTGAAAGCAGCGAGTCGTTTTTCGCTACGCTTTTTCATGAGCTGGCGCACTCGACCGGCGCGAAACACCGGCTGGCCCGTGACCTCGGGGAGGGACCGAGCGCCTTCGGGTCGCCCGACTACGGCAAGGAAGAACTTGTCGCCGAGATGGGGTCGGCGTTCTTGTGCGCGGTGGCCGGGATCAGCCCGCCGACGATCGAGCAGTCGGCCGCTTACCTGGACGGCTGGCGCCGTTCGCTCAAGGCGGACAAGAAGCTGGTGATCGCCGCGGCGGGGCAAGGGCAACGCGCGGCCGACCATATTCTGGGGGTGACGTTCGACAGCTAGCCGCCTCGCAACATTTGTTGCAGGCCTTCACCAATGGGTAGGAAGAGCGTCAGGCCCGCTGAGTCGAGCGGCGTGAAGCCGTGATGACCGTAGAACGCCGCGGCGTTCTGGTCTTTGGCGTCCACCACCACCGCAAAGGCGCCGACGCCGCTTTGGGCCGCTCGCTTCACCGCATCGAACACCAGCACCGAACCGAGCTTCTGGCCGTGGTAGCGGGCATCGACGGCCAAGCGGCCGACACGCACCACCGGGACGCTCGGGTAGCGGGGAAGCTTCTTGGCGGTCGCTTCCGGCAAGTCGCTGAGCAAGACGCTGGCCGCCGAGAGCGTGTAGTAGCCTGCCGGCCGGCTCGTTTCGCTTTCAACGAGCAGGTAGCAAGCGGCGACGCGGCGGCGCTGGTCTTGGCTCGCTCGCTTGTGTAGGTAGTCGTCGAGTGCGGCGACGCCGCAAGCGAAGCCGCTTCGGTCTTGACCGCTTAGCGACTCAAGGCGGAAGCGGCCGCTCACGAGGGCTCAACGAGGCCGTGGTGATGCTGCGCCGCCCGCTGCAGCGCGGGGGCGATCGGCGCCGGTTCGAGCAATTGCTCGGCGAACCTTTGCTGGTCGGCGAGCGAAAGCCGGATCACCTCGTGCTGGGCGATCGCTTGCTCGGCTGCTTCGCGCGCCGAACTCACCACAAACTCCGACAGCGAGCGTCCTTGCAGCGAGGCCGCTTCCCGCAAGAGCGCGTGGATCGACTCGGGCAAGCGGGCTTCGAGCCGGGCCGTCTTGGGTTCTTCGTTCTCTAGCATCATGGATGCTCCTTTCTCCCCTAAGTGTACGGCGTTTTTCCGTACACCGTCAAGAAAAATCGACACCCCCTCCTTCTCACCGGTTCGCGTAGGTTCACGACGTGGTCGTCGTGGCCTGTCCCATCGTCCGGCGGTGAGCCGGGCGCCAAAGGGTCACGGTGACGGTCCGGCTAAGGTTCACACGGCGCGTCATCTTGGACGGTCGTGACACGCGGGTGTGGCGGTTCACTTTTTTGTTGACGAGCCTGCCCGGGAGCTTTATGGATGGCCCGGTGGTGGGAGTAGCAAGATGGATTTAACCAGGGGTTAAATCCGCGAACCCTCGCCCTTACGGGCGGTTCGCTCATCTTGCTGGGGGGACCCCAGACCCCTCGTCGCTCCGTCTGCGTAGACGCAGTGAGCAACGACCAAGGGGGAGATTTCACTCTCCCCCCTTGGAACCCCCATCGACCGGAATCTCGGTCCCGGCGCCGACCAAGGAGGGTCCTTGGAGGCCACTCGCGAATCGCCTTGTTGCGTTCGCTTAGGAAAGGAGTACGCCATGAGCCGTATCGACACAAGCGGTCGCGGCAAACGATCCCCAGCCGGTCGGCCCCCCTTGCCGCCCCACCTCAAGCGGTCGCACGTGTTGGAGGTCGCGGTGAACGACCACGAGCGCGCGCAGCTGGTGCAGCAAGCGCAGCGCCGTGGCCTAGCGCCGTCTGCTTTCGTGCGCGACCGCGCGCTCGGCTTGAAGTTGCCGCGCGCGGTCGCTCGGGACGGCTTCGATGCCGGCCAGCTCGACGCGCTGAACAAGCTGTGGCTCACCGCTTCGACGCTCCGCAAGGAGCTGGCGCCGCTCGCCAACAACTGCAACCAGCTGGCGCACCAAGCGAACGCGGGGCGCTTCGGCGAGGCGGCCGTGCTGCTCGCGATGCAAGAGTTGACGCCGCTTGTCGAGCGCTTGCGCCAGATCGAGAGCGAAGCGGCCCGCCTCCTCCAGACCGTGACGGTGCGTGATGATCGTTAAGGTGATCTACAGCGACACGGGCGGTTTCGGCCACAGCTTCCAGGGGGCCGTGCGTTACGTCGCTTCGACGCCGGCCGAGTCGGCGAGCGACGACCGGATCGACTTCGTGGCGACACGCAACCTGCCCAGCGACAACCCCGAGGTCTGCTGGCGGCTGATGGCGAGCCACGCGCTGCACCGCAAGGAGCTGATGCGGCAGGCGGGGATCGCCCTGCGCGGTAGCGGCAAGGGGGAGGTCGCCCACATCGTGTTGTCGTGGTCGGACGACGAGCGGAGCGGGCTCACCAAAACCGAGATGCTGCGCGCCGCCGACGGGGCGCTCCGCTACCTGAAGCTCGACGGGAACCAGTGCTTCATGGCCGCGCACAACGACACCGACGAAAACCCCCACCTGCACCTCGTCGCTTCGCGGGTCGATCTCCAGACGGGCAAGCTGGTCTCGGCGTGGCGTTCGCACCGCGCCTTGTCGAAGTGGGCTTTGAGCTATGAACGGTCGCGGGGCGAGGTGCTCATCAAGCAGCGCGAGCGGGCTTGGGCGGCCCGCGACAACGGGATCACGCCCCCCAAGGCGAAGAAGACAACCAGCAAGGACCAGTACGAGCTCGAGAAAGCGGTCAAGCGGCTTTACGAAGCGCGGCGACGGGTGACGCTCGTGCGTCGCCAGACAGACGACCCGCGGCGGCGCGCCGAGCTACGGGCGACCGGGCGCGGGCTGCGGGTTTATTACCTGGCCGCGGTGCGGGCGTCGGCCGAGCGGATCGCGCTGGCGAAGCGTAACGCGGTGCAGCGACAGCGGCACGCAAGGCAGGGGGAGCTTCTTGCGCAGCACCACCGGCACCGGAGGCTGCAGATCACTGAACAAGCGGGGGACCAGAAGCGGCGCGCCAAGCGGCGGATCGAGAACGCGGTCGCTAGCCGGCACGCCCGCTTCGACCGGGAACACGCCGAGGAGCTTCGGCGGTTCTATCGCAACGAGACGTCGCGGATCGGCCGCTTATACAACCAGCTGGCGTACACCGACTGGAAGGAGGTTTTTCGTCTTCGGCAGCTGAGCGGCGAGCGTGGGCCTTCGATCTTGTCGCGGGCCTTTACGGCGCTCAGCGACGTGGGGCATCGGCGGGCGACGATCGACACGCGTCATCGCGAGCGGGTCGCCCGGCTCTACGACGACGCGAAGCGGATGCAGCAGCGTCGGGAGTCTCGGATCGACGCTCTGGTTGGCCGGCGGTTGACCGCCGCGCGGGTCCGGTACGGCAGGTCGCTGCGGCTCTTCGACCGGTTGCAGGCCCAGAGCGCGGCGCGGCTCAAGTCGGACTGGGGGGAGTTCAACGCGGTGCGGCGCGGGGTGACCACTTCGGCTCGCGAGGCGTGCGAGCGGACACGCGACCTGAAGCCGGCGCCCTCGCCCGCCGAGGCGGCGCGGCGGAAGTTTAAGGCGCGAGTGGACGACCAGGGGGATTCGGGTGGGAGTGAATCGGCGGGGGCGGCGCCGAAACGGGTTCGGCGTGAGCGGAAGCCGCGCGGTTCTCGTCGAGGTCCTTGACACGCGCTACCGGTCGTTCGCGATGAACCCGTCGAAGAGGTCCTCTTCCTCGGCCTGGCGTAGCAGACGGGTGACGAGCCGGTCGAGGCTGGCGCAGCGGCTCTGGAGGGCTTCGAGTTCTGGGTCGGTCATGGTGGACGGCTCCTGCGTTCGTTGGTGGGCCGGATGTTAGAAAACCCCCAAGCGAAGGCGCCGCTTATTGAGCCCGGGGGCTTTTTCGGCGGCCATCCGGCCCGCCCGGGCCGAATGCTTGGGCGGGTTTCTCATCCCGGTCGAACCGTCTTTTCGTTCGACCCGTTGAAGGTAGCGCAGCCGGCGATGGCGCGCAAGACGAATCGTGTCACAGGCGAAGAGAGCCTCACCCCCTCACCAACAAAGCCAGGCTTTTTGGTTTGGCGATGCGCGGGGGGCTTCGCCGGCTGCTCCGGAAGCGGCTCGCTGTTGTGAGAGCCGATCCTCCGAAGCCGACGAAGCCAGGCGAACCGCTGTGGGCCGGGGGCCCGTTTGAGATTGGTAAAAAAACTACTTGCGGAGCAGCGCCCACCAGGGGCCGCTTTTGATCTCGGCGCGGGCCGCTTGTTGGGCTTCGCGGCGGACGGCCGTTTCGCGCTTGGCGAATTTCGATTCGAGCGTTTGGATCGCCTGGCGCCACTCCCCTCCTCCGGTGCGGTCCTCTAGCAGCAGCGTCGCGCGGTTGTGGCCTTCTTGCGAGAGCTTGAGGGCGTCTTGCAGGTTCTCGATCTGCGACTGGAGCTGGTCGATCTGGGACTGGAGTTGCTGACGTTCGCGTTGGCGCTCCTCGCCCAGGGTGTCCAATAGGCGACGCACACTGTGCAGCTCGCTCCGCGTCCCCTCGCCCGCCGCGGTCGGACCGGTCTCGTCCGTCGTGCCGCCCTCCTCCCGCGCGAAGTCGCACTCGTCGCCGTAGACGCGCATCAGCTCCGAAGCGTCGATCCACTTCACTCCCGCGTCGTCTTCTTCGTAGGAGAGCTTGCCCTGCTTGACGTGCTTCTGGATCGTCGTGCGGCTCTTGCCGGTGATCCGGTGGGCGGAGGTGATCGAGTACTTGGTGGTCGGCTTCTTGGTGGTCACGGTCGCCCAGCTGGTTCGTTGTTGTGCGGACACGTTAGCACGCGGGCGAGTGGCGCGCAACGACGGCAGGAGTATGCGGCGACGGTTATCCACAGACGCCTGATTGGGCGGGGGTGTTCGCCCCGTGGCCGCCACGGTGGGCGCTGGAGGTGTTCGGCCACGACGCGCGCAGGTGGGCGGATCGTCACTGGCGCCGGACACCCCTCCTCCCGGGCTGTGGCGTTGAGTTCGCCTGACTTGTGCCGGCGAACGAATATAAGACGTGTTCGCACCGACGAAGCGCACAACACGGGACGGGTGGGGGACACGGTTCGCCCACCCCGTGACCACGGGTGTCCGCGGGGTGTTCACAAAGCTGGGGACAACTGGCGGCGAATCGTGCTACGGTGGTTCCACCACGGGGCCGAATCGGGCCTTGCTGGGTCTCGTCGGGCGCGTCGTTCTAACGCGCCCATCCACCACCAACCCAAGAAAGGAGGGCGTCGACCCGAACGAGGACAGCCCCAACGAAAAAACCGCCGTTCAAGAGCGGCGGTTCTTCAGGGCTCTGGCGAGAGACGCCAGCGGTGTGACTTCAACACTCCCACCGTAGCGCTCTTTGGCCCGTGGCGCAAGCGGTTTTTTCGCCGGCGTGCTTTGGCGCGCCTGCAAGAAGGACCGCGGCGCCGCCGAGGAGGGGACGCTTACATATGGATGCAAACCAATTATCCAACGAATGAAAACCACTTAAAGAACTATGGGGGAGGGCGCGTCGAATCGGACGCCCTCCGTTACTCACGCTCGCTCGCCGACGTTTTTTGCGGGCTGGAGGAGGGGGCCGACCGTTACGGGCTGCTGCTCCTCGTCAAGCGCGCCGGCAAGCTGGCCGGCTTCACGCCGCGGATGGTGGCGCTCCTGGACTACTACCTTGCGTTCACGCGGGATATCGACTGGGAGGAGGGGGGCAGGCCGGTTGTCTACCAGTCGCTCGCGCGCACCGCGTTGGACCTCGGCGTCTCGGAACGGCAGGTCCAGAAGCTCGAAGCGGCCCTCTTCGCCGCCGGCGCCATCGGCTGGAACGACAGCGGCAACCACAAGCGCTACGGGCAACGCTGCAGCGATACGGGACGGATCGTCTACGCCTACGGGGTCGACCTCACGCCGCTGGCCTACCTGCGCGCCGAACTTGAGAAGTTGGTTGAAGCGAAGCGCCGCCACGACGACGAGTGGATGGGGGCGAAGCGGTCGATCTCGGCCCTGAGACGACGGGTGCGGGGCCTGCTGGCCGAGTGGTCGGCGCGCGAGGAGGCGGGTTCGGCTGAACTCGTTCATCGATTCGCCGCACGCTACGAGGGGATCGCCGTGCCGATCCGGACGCATCTCGATCTTGATCGATTGCATGAGCTACTTGCCGAGCACGAGACGCTCTGCAAAGACGTTTTAACGGCAATGGGGGTAGGGGAGGCGGAATTACCCGAGGCCCCTGGTGAGGCTTCTAAGGCTGAAGAAACACGCAAACGTTCATCCAAGGACGAACCCCCGTTCGCCCACTACAAATACACCACTCAATCTTCAATTGATTCTTGTAGTCGGGGCGACGCTGGCTTTCAGGAAAGCGTAGTGGAACCCACCCAGGCCAATCGGCGACCACCGGGCCCGGGGCAAGATTCGTCGGGGATCGAGCACATCTCGCTCGGGATGGCGCTCGGGGCGGCAAGTGAGAGGCTCACAGCGATGCTGCCACCCGACCCGTGTTGGATCGACCTGATCGAGGCGACGTACCGGTTGCGCGCCGAGTTGGGCATCTCACAGTCGAGCTGGGGTGAAGCGTGTGGTCTATTGGGGCGGAGTGGGGCGGCGCTCAGCGTTCTCGTGACCGACTGTGCGGCGCAGCGTGAAAGAGATCCGGTACGACAGCCGCCGGCGTATTTCCGGGAACTCGTGCGCCGCGCCGAACAGGGGGGACTGCATTTGCACAGGACGGTGTTTGGACTTCTCAAAACGGATTGTTCTTGAAAGTGCCTCTGATCCGCCAAATCCATACCATCAAAGTGGCTTATGCGGCTCTGGCTGGAACCCAGTTTCTGACCTGCCCCCTGTGATGGTACCAGTAGATTTGCTGTGGGAACGAGCCGGCCGCCAAAATAGGCAGGGCACGCGCTGGTACAAAACCACTAGACGGGTGACGGGGACGTTTGCGGGTCGTGCCCGTGTTCGGACGAGGCTGCCTGAGAGCTCGGAGCTTTCCAAATGAAGTAACTTACCGGCGAGAGCAATGGGCGGCTTTGCTAGACTTTGTCTCATCCGGTGGCTAAAAGAACGTGGTCTCTCAAGTTCCACCCATGGTTTGAGTGCGCCGTGAATGCAGATGAGCAAGCCGCTGTCGATCGAGTCTGCACTCAGTATCTGGGTGTGCCGGCGGCACAATGCCCCCCGAATCACTTTCACCTGCTCCGGCTACCGGTGGGCGAGGCGGACCCGGAAACCGTCAAGAATGCGGCCGCTATACAGGCCGAAAAACTCCGGACCGGAAAGCTGCCGGCCGAATTGGACGTGGCGTCAAAGGTTGTTCTCAAGGCCATTCAGCGGGCCGCGATTTGCTTATCCGACCCAGACGCCCGGCTTTCCTACACCGAGATGGTGCGTGGGAGGTCCAAGGGGCCAAAGACTCCAGTTCGCGCATCGCGGACGTCGGGGCCCCCGTCACCAGCTAACGCCCGGGTGAAGGAACGTGCTGCGGTCGCGTCGAGCGACTTCACGCCCTTATCCCCCGTGGCGCCGCCTAAGCCGCAGAGCGGGCATCAAGCGTGGCTGCTGCCGGTATTGTCAGGGGGGGGCGTTGCGATTATCGCGACCATCATCGCGGTCTACTTTGCCTCTCGCAGCGCTGAACCCCGTGATATCGATGGTGGTTCTTCGCCTCTCGTCGCCACCAACTTGCAGAGCGACCTGACCCCCTCAGCCGGCGCTTTGCAGCCTGAGTCCGAAGACCTCGCGGACGCCCCAACGGCTACATCATCTGAACCCTTGCCAGATGAGGCCGCCGATAGCCCCACGAGTGCGAGCCTATCTGCTGTCGCTGAGGCTATAGACACCTCCGGGCCAGCCAAACCGCCCCTAGTTAACCGGCCAAAGGAGCGTCATGCCCCGGGTCCCACGAAAGACCGCTTTAATGTAGCGACCGTCGCGGCCTCCCCGCCCACAGCCACCGAGTCGATTAAGAGCCAGAAGCCCCTGGCGCAAATCGTCGAGTTCACGAGCTTGCCGCTCTTGATGGCGATCGACTCTGCTCTGACGACTTCAGATTCAAAGCCATCCAAGACGGTTCTTCTTGGCAAGGCCGAGCCGGATCTGCTCAAAGAACTTGTGGTCAAGATCGATCAGCCAAAGACTCGCGCCGTCCAACGCGCGAGCTTTTATGCAGAAACGGTCAGCGAAAACGGCGAAGCGTTGGTGGAGCTGCGTTTGAAAGCGGAATCGACCTCGAACCTGGTCAGGACCTTCGAGGAGCCGGTGGCGAAGATTTATGTAAGAGAAGGGGCACTGATATTCGAATGGCTCGACCCGAAGTACGCCGCGGTTGCCGATCGGCTGCGGAACTGCGTTCTCCAGTTGGATCACCAAAACGAGTCCAAGAGGATCTGCCTACGGGAGGCAAAACTAATCGATTGCCACAAGGTCAATCTTCAGGAAGTGAAGAGCGAGATTCCTATTACGGGAGACTACTTGCCAGCCAAGGAAGCGATGGCCTTGCAGGTGACGGGGACCTACTTTGGCGGAAACTCTAGCTCGATGCGTCCTGAGACGGGCGTCGTCGAGGCGAATCGTGACCTCGATATTCTTATCGAGGGCGCGCCGCTTCCAATCAAGTTCCAGGTCCGGCTTACCAGCAACGAAGAAGGGCCTTGTGTAACGGTAATCCCGCGATTTCAGCTGGGGAAGAGGTGGCGAAGCTATAGTGCTGAACGAGTGACCGAAGCTATCGCGGGCTTAGAGAAGTCGATTGTCGACAACGAGCGGGCGATTAAACGCGCCCAACGAGACTTGCCCAACGCCAAGTCTCGTCTTAGCTCCGTGCGTGCGGAACTATCGCGGGCAAAGGGACCGCGAGCCGTATTCCTCCACGGTCAGGCGCAGAGTCTTGACACTCAAATCACCGGTTTGGAGAGCAAGATTCGAAGACTCTCCGACGCGATCCCTGAATCCAAACAGCTGGCGAAAGATATGTATAAGTTGGTGACAATCGGCAACGAGTTACATCTCAATGCAGAGATTGGATTTCGCGTCTATGTCCCAACCGAGTCGGGCGAATACGACGTTCTGCGTAGTCCCCTTCCGTCGAAGAGGCTTCCGGTAAGCTCGTCTCGCGGACGGACCGGACGGCCAACTTGACACATTGCCGCCGGTAAGACCCGTCTCAATCGCCACCACATCGACACGGCGTCCGCCGACATGCCCGCCTCCCAACCTGCCGCCCCGCCAAGAATCCTCATCCGGCTCAGACCTCGGGTGACGTGCCCCCACTGCTGGCAGGGGTTCGGTTCGGAGGACATCCGCTGGGTTGCGACGCATCCGGATTTGCAGAACGACGCTCGCTTGGGAGACGAGGGACTCCGATTTCTTCCGACTAGGTTCAACGTACAGGGCAACGCGGTCGATTCGCGAGGGATGATATGCCACGAAGTGGCGTGTCCCAACTGTCACTTGAGGGTGCCCCGCCCACTCGTGGAAGTCCCACCTCTTTTTGCGTCGATCGCCGGCACGCCGTCGTGTGGCAAGACTTATTTCTTGGCGTCGATGGCTTGGCGTTTGCGGAATGTCTTGCCGGGAAGTTTCGGGGTCTCGTTTACTGACGCGGACCCAATCTCGAACCTTCCGCTCAACGAATACGAGAACCTTCAATTCTACAATCCCGACCCCGACGCGTACGTCAAACTCGCGAAGACGCAAACCGAAGGCGACCTCTACAATCTTGTTCGTTACGGAGAACAGATCGTACGCTACCCTCGGCCGTTCCTGTTCTCGGTCCGCCCGGCCAAGGAGCACCCACTCTTCGCCAAGACGAGTTCTGCTTCGCGGCTCCTCTGCCTCTACGACAACGCGGGTGAGTCATTCCAGCCCGGCAGCGAAAACGCCGCAGCGCCGGTCACGCGGCACCTGGCTCAAGCCCAGTTCTTGATGTTCTGTTTCGATCCGACCCAAGAACCTCGCTTACGGCGCGACTGCGCGGAGCGCTCGGGAAGGTCCGAGACAGATATCGGCCTGGAAACCTACCGCCAAGACTCTGTCTTCCACGAGATGGTGGCGAGGGTTCGTCAGCACGGCGCGCTGCATCAGAACCAAAAGCACTCCAGGCCGCTGATCATCGTCGTGACGAAGTTCGACACCTGGAGCCCCTTGCTCGGGATGGGTGAGAGGCTCCCGGACCCCTGGAGGCAAAAAGACGGCGGCCTCTGCGGTCTCGACCATGCCTTGATTGACGAGGTGTCGAACCGAGTGCGAGACCTCCTCCGCAAGTACTCCCCGTCAATGGTGTCCGCCGCCGAGTCATTCACCGACCATGTTGTCTACGTCCCCGTCAGCGCCACGGGCTGTCTCCCCGTGGTCGACTCGGACACGGGTCAGTCCCTTGGCGTGAGCCCGAAGGACATCGATCCGATTTGGGCCGAGACGCCGATGCTCGTGGCTTTGGCGCGTTGGGGCGGCGGCCTCGTCCTCCCAGCCGACGTGGCGTGACCGATGAAAGGCCAGGTCCAGCAAGGTTCCTACATTTGAGTCAAGAACTCGTCTACACGTCGTCTCAGCGGGGCCTGCGGCCTGGTTCTCGCGGCTACTGTACCGTCGCCTGCACCCAAGGGATGGCGAAGAACCTCGCCGAGCAGCTAGAGTCGCTTAGCGGGTACAAGCACCTGTTCAAGGCGGGCGGTCCCCAGGCCCATCTCAACCCGGTCAACTACTCTTACCTCCGCCTCCGCATCGGAGGGATCGATCACTTCGTCCTCTCTCGCATCGCCGATTGCGGACTAGACTACACGCAGCGCTCCAACAAGATCGCTCACCATGTCGTGCTGGACGCGTCGGAACTAAATCCCGCTGGGCCGGCGGCAATAGCGGGACAGGCGGAGTACTTCGCCCGGGGATGGGAGGGCGATCCCCGGACCCTTCCCCCGAGTCGGCGGCCGACGCCCCCCGATGTCGTCGCGTCGCGGTGTACCGCTTGGGAAGCCGCTATGGGGGATGCCGGATGGGGTGGCGTGCTGGCGCGACATGCGATCGAGCGCCCCAACGAACCCGCGTACGTCATCTTCCCGTCCGGGACGGACCTTCTTCCGCTCTTCGCCGAGTCCCAGCGGCTGATGCCCCCCACGGCGCGTTGGACGTGCTCCTTTAGCACCTACTTCGCGATAACTCCCCCCGGCGTCGATTGTCTCTGGCGCGGCATAGCAGAGGGGACGCCGGAGGCCGAACGCCTGCGTCGCACCCCCGACCGCTTGGTGATTGACCTGGCTCAACGAGGCCCCGCACTCGAATCGTCGCCGTATACGGAAGCGGCCCGAACCGGCACGCTTCCTCAAGTGAGTTCACCAAATCAGCAGCGACCTTTCGACGAAAAACCAGCGGCAACGATCACGCCGGCTGCACGCGGCCCGGCTGAGATCAACGACAATCCAGTCGAGGTTCCCACGGTCCCCGCTGGGGCTCCACGGGGATGGGAGACCGGTGCGGCGCCTCCGATGTTGCCGATGCGGCCAACGCCTGTAGAAGGACATCGCCGCCTGGAAGACGAACTCTGGGAACCGCGACGTCGCGCGAGAAGCTCGCTCCCCCTGCCCGTTTTGATTGTCGCGGGATCGATCCTGCTGCTCCTGGGCGTCGCGGTCGGCGCGGTGATCGTAGGGTTTCCCTTCGGACCGACAGCCGAAGTCATTGATTCTGGCGAGGCGAAAGCGACTGACACGAAGTGGGAAAGCTCCATTACTAGGTCATCAGAAGAAAAAGTCGCCCCCGATAACGGCGACGTGATCGACCGTCAGCACTCGCAGAAGGATAAACCGTCTAAGCCAGAGCAAGAGGACTACAAATCGGACTCGCAGAATACGGCAAGCAAACCCCTAGTACCGAAAGCACCGGATCAGACGCCGCCGCAACCTGCTCCGCAGCGCAAACTTCCGCAGACTCCGGATAGGCCCACTCCGCCGCCTGGACTGTTTGATGGTCTCCGTAAGGAAGTATCACTACCCATTTTTTCGAGTAAGGTGGGCGATAAAGGCTACTTATCGTCAGTTGAGCTTGGTGACTACAACGGAGAATGGGGGGTCAGACCGACGCTATTGCTTGCGCCCTTGTCGAATACAGAGTTGAGGCTTGAGTCGATTGCTAACGCGAAGCGATGGAACGTTGCCGCGGGGGGGGGATTCGAGCACATCGCCGAAGTCGATCTCACCGATGGCAACGCAAAGATTGCTTGGATCGAGGGTCGCAGGAAGCCCAATTTAAAGGAAGAGATGGCGCTGCGAACAGCCTTCCTAAGTCTTGACTCCGATCCTCCTGGACAGCGCTTTGCAATCGCTCTGCAGCTTCCGTTTCCCGAAGGATCAGCATTGGGATTCTCAGACGACCTCGCCGCTGTACATTTCGCGCCGTCAAGCAAGCCGAACACACCGCTGATCCAGATACCTGACCAGCAACAGTTGATTTACACGGGCGAGGTGACCGGCTTGCCAATGCCCATTGGTCCCACAGCGTTTCGTATCGTGGCGGGTGGGTCATGGGAACTTCAGCTCGACGCGGATAAGAACATCATTCTAGTGATCGAAACAAGGACGCCAAAATCAGATTTTCATAGCCTCGAAATTGATATCCGCCTGCAGACAAGTGTCCCAAAAAGTCAAAAGAGGAGGAAAGACTTTGATCGAAAGTTCCTCGATGAACGATTGGAGGCTCGACACAAATCCGTCGATGCGGCGATACGTAAGCATGAGGACTACCATTACAAGTCGATTTTGCAAAAGCTAGGCAGAAACATCGATCAAGAGGTGTTCCGCTCAGCTTTGAGTAGATTGGCAGGCGGATTGGCGCAGGGAACCACTATTGCGGAGAAAGAGCGATACGAGCGTTGGCTCCGTCTAGGCGACTGGGAAATTCGTCAACCGAGCGCTCCGAAAAATGCTCCCCCGCTCTACGAGAACGGCAAAAACGCCCGCGCACAAAAGCAACTTACCTGGGAACAAGAGAACTTTCCGATCGAGCGGCTGGAGGCGTGGAACGTCCTCGCCGACGCTATTCCAAGAATGGAAATTCACATTAGGGCGACACGGCAACTTCGTGCCCAAGACGCTCCTGGCTTTAAGGTCCCGCCTTACGCGAACGTCTTCGTGCTCGGAAACCCGCCGCCGTTTGATCCTATTCCAAGCGAGCGTGACTGAGGCGATGCAAACCTACCAGTACTACGTCGACGACATCCAAGCCGCGGTCAACTCGCCTCAGACCGCCGACCGAGAGCTGCTACGCGATTCGGCCGCGCTCTACGCCGAAGCTTGCGCCGAGCTCAACCACCGGCTCCGGCAGATCGGCCAGCTGCTGCGTCAGGGTCTGCGAAGCGAAGCGATCCAAAAGGCGGAAGAGGAGCCGCACGTCCTTGACGTCTACGCGCTGCTGGACTTCCCGGAATTGGCCGAGTGGTTGGGCCTGCTGCGGAAGTGGAAGATGGCGCCACCGCCGCCGCTGCTGGGCGACATCGCGGCGGAAATCGACGAGGCATACGCCGCACAGCAGCCGATCGAGGCGTTGCTCAAGCAGCACCGCCTGCTCGCGTTGGGGCGCGGCCCTCTATCCGCCCGGATCGCCGTGCTCCGCCGTCTCATCGCGCTCGACGACGATGCTCAGGCCTGGGAGAACGACCTCCGCCAGATGGAATCGGCTCGCCTTTCTGAGGTCGAGAAACAGGCTCGCGAAGCTGCCGCGACCGACGACCTTCGAACACTCGATGCCCTCGCAGCCGAACTCCGTTCGACGGCGTGGCTCGTCCAGCCTTCCTCGGTCCTTACCGGCACGGTCGATTCGTTGCTGCGCTCGGTGGCCATTCGAGCGGCTCGCAGAGAGCTCGAAGCGCTCGAGCCTGCCCTGAACGAAGCCCATGGCGCGTTCGAGGTCGAGCGCGCAGCACAGCTAGAAGCGCATTGGGCGAAGGCGGCGGCGATCGCCGCGATATCGCCTGACGACCCTTTGCTTGACCGAGTGCAGCCGGCGCTAGATTGGGTCCGCGGGCAGCGTCAACAAATGGCGAAGCAGCAAGACCGGGAGATGCTCATCATCTCGATCGAACAAGGGCTGGACGACGGCGCTCCGCTGGCGGAGATCGGGCCACTGTACAATGAGCTATTGACGTATGACATTCCGGTTTCGGAGACGCTCGCTCGCCGATTCGCAGACCGAGTTGCGTCGGAAGAACTCGCCGCTAGCCGGAAACACCGTCTTGTACTCATGGGAGTCGGGGGGACGGTCCTTGTCGTGGGCGCCGTTTTGGCGGTGCTGTTCAACTGGCAACAGCATCGCAGCCAAGTCGCGAACGCAGTAAGTATCCTGCGCAATCTCAACCAGACCGGCGCGATCGGCGAGGCGCAAATACATTTCGAGAAGCTCGAACGCGAGTCTCCGGACGTGGCCTCCGCCTCTGAAGTGCGGGCCGAGCACGCCAAGACCGTCGGGTCGATCCAAGCCGAAGAGGGTCGGAAAGAGCAATTCAACGCGACCCTCGCGCAGCTGCGCGCGTGGACTTCGCCAGCACCGCCAGACACGACGTTGATCGCACGTGCGGCTAGCTTAGCGAAGTCTCCCGAAGAGCAGCAGCTACTTGCGAAGCAAAAAGACCGCGTGGAGGCGTGGCGACGCGCCGTCGAGGAGGCCGACACCAAATCGCTGCAGGTCAAACTGCAAAACCTTCGGGCAGAACTGGGTGGAGCCGAGAGGGCAATGCTGAGCGACGACCTGGCGGAGGTGGCTCGGCGGCTCTTTTCGGTCCAGAGCAAGCTAGATGAAGCCGTTAGCGCCCATCCCCGAGCGAGCGGCCTTTCCTCCCTGGCCAAAGGATTGCGAGAACGAGCAGGCGAGCTACTCCAGCAGTGCGACCTCGACGTTCGCAGCCGCGAGGCGTTGGCGGACGTAACCGAGTCCATCGGCGACATCGACGGCTATCGAAAGGCGCTGCAAGACTACTATCTGGCGCTTGGCGACGCCATCGACGAAGAGCAGGCTGCAGCCGTGCTGGCGGAGTCGCGACTCTGGGAAGGGCTGCTCGCATGGAATGCCGCCCTTCAATCCGCACCAGTGGAGGGTGGTCGGCTGACCCCGGAGGCTTCTCGCGAACTGCTCAAGAACGGCGAGTTACTCGCCGCCAACTACTCGGACATCCCGCTCTCGGATTGGTTCGCCACGCGGCGACCGTTCTACGAGTCCGTCGCCAACCGCCGATTGGCGGACGGGACATGGTTGTTAGAGGACATGGAGCGGCAGTACCGCGCGGACCCTCTCACCGCTGGGCTCTACATGGTTCAGGACGGCGCCAAGCGCTACTACTGCCGAAAGGCCCCCAAAGGCGACGGACGGATCGTGCGGTTCAAGTGTCTTCTGGACATGCAGCTTACTGAGCAAGAGAAGGCGATCAGCAAGGATAAAGTGGCTTATTTCGGCAAAGCCCCGCAGTCGGAATTCGCTGAAAAGGCGCACCGCGCGTTGAAGTCGATCGACGCCTATGGCTGGGAACGCTTTTTTGTCCAGGCTTTCAACCGGCTACGCAGCGACTCGAGAATTGACCCCGTCGTTAAGGTCATGATGCTTCAAGATCTGCTTAAATGGGGCTCCAGCGGAAGCAGCGTGCTGGAGGACCTTTACCGCAAGACGGTTGCGGAGCTTGGCGCTGCCCGGGTTGGCGGCGCCGTCTGGGTCAATCCCGAAGACCCCCTGCTGGTGCAAGAGCGTGCGCAAGCCGAGGTCGTTCTCATGGGGTTGGCGTTGCCGGATGAACAAGCCGTGAAAGACGCATTCGCCACGGTTCAAGAATTGCAGAAGCGGCCGGACTATCAGCTCCAATGGATCGGCTGGGCGCATCAACGCCGGGGCAAGGAGTGGGAGCTACGTGGCAAATTCGGTGGGGTGCAAACGGGCGAGCTGATTGTAATACTCAAGCCCGATGGCGAATCGGGCGCTCGCCTAGAAGCGGTTGGCGACTTCCAAAGAGGAGCGCCACGCCTACTGAGTGAGCGACTTCTCGCCGATGGGCGAGCCATTTTTCTCAGAAGATGACCCTGCATCACGTCGATCGGAGACCTTTCGGTGCAACAGTCTCTCTACATCCGGATGCGAGGACGCGTTCAAGGGCCTCTCGACATCGAGAAGGTGCGATTGCTCGTGCAGCGAGGCCAGCTCAGTCGTTCCCATCAGATATCGTTCGATGGCAAAGACTGGCGTACGGCCGGTGAGTTCCCCGACCTCTTTCCACCGATCGACACGAAAGCAGAAAGTTCGAACCGCAAGAAATCCTCCAACGCAGACACGGGTTATAAGCTAGAAGCTCCAACCGCCTCAGGCGGAGAGGGGTGGTACTACGAGCACGCGAACACTCAGAACGGCCCGGTATCTCTTAGTTCGCTTCAGCAGTTGATTGCGTCAGGCCGAGTCCAAGCGGCGGCCCTTGTTTGGAAGGAGGGGCTGGCGAATTGGGTTCCGGCCAGCTCGATGCCGGAATTCGCTGGGAAAGTGACTGGCTCGCCCCGCCCTGACGTCCAGGCGTCCTCCGATTACTCGGATCTGGCGCGTACTCTCAGCGACAGCCGTTCGTGGCTGATCTGCATAGCCGTCTGCCTGTTTTTAGGCGGGGCTATAGAATTGGTGCTCGGCGCTGTGACTGTGGTGCTCGGCGCCAAGTACAGCAGCACCCCCACCATGGTGTCAGGGTTTGCTTCGGTCGTCGGCGCCGGGGTCTGCTTCTGGGCGGGCCAGCTGATGGCGTCCAGCATTTTGCGGATCGGGAAATACCTGCAACAGCCGCGACAGAACCGCCTCGACGCCGTGCTCCGAAGTTATCGGGCAGTGTGGGTTTTTACGAGTATCCTGTTGATCATCGGCTATGTGCTCGGCTTGGCGGCTCTGATCATCTCACTGTCGGCGGGGATTTCGCTGGCGCCGAGTTAGGTGGTAGCCCGGAACGACCCTCAGAAATCAACTTCAAAGCACTGCCGCCATGGAACGCTATCAAACGGCTTACCCACCACCGGGGGCAACGCCAGGTCACGCCGCCCCCACGGGTCCAGTCCTGTCGTGGAGAAAGTCGGACATCGAACGGCGGCTCGCCTTCCCGGGCGCAAGGCACACGGCCGTAAGCAGCCTGCTCAGCTTCGTGCTCGCGGTGCTGATGACGGTTGCGTTTTACCTGATCGTCGCGGCAACCGATGGCTCATTCTTCGCGGAGATGTTCGAGCTCTCGCTGACCAAAGGCCACATCCCGCTTC
Source organism: Botrimarina colliarenosi (assembly GCF_007859955.1). Lineage (GTDB taxonomy): Bacteria > Planctomycetota > Planctomycetia > Pirellulales > Lacipirellulaceae > Botrimarina > Botrimarina colliarenosi. The sequence continues at coordinate 1,737,539 of NZ_SJPR01000001.1, read as the reverse complement.
TGATCGTCTTCTTTTTCAACTGGTCAATCGCGATCCTCTTCATCAAATGGAGGAAGCTCGTATTTCAGCGCAAGGCTCTAACGCTGCGGATTCTCCCCGACGATCATTTTGTGGTGTCTCCCAGCACCGTCGACGACCTCATGGCGCGGCTCTACCGCGGCGTCGACGACCCGCGGCACTTCGTCGTCCTCAATCGCATCCAGGTGGCGTTGTCTAATCTGAAGAACCTCGGGCGAGTGACCGATGTGGACGAGATCCTGAGGTCCCAGGCCGAAAACGACGAGCTCGCGATGGACACCTCCTATTCCCTGCTCAAAGGCTTCGTCTGGGCGATTCCCGTACTGGGCTTCATCGGGACTGTGCTGGGCCTGTCGCAGGCCATCGGCGGGTTCGGAAACGTTCTCTCTCAGGAGGGCGCCGACATGACGAAGATCGCGAGCGAACTGAAAGGGGTCACGGGAGGACTCTCAGTAGCTTTCGAGACGACGCTGCAAGGGTTGGTCGCCGCGCTCACCGTGCAGATGCTGATCACCTTCCTGCGGAAGAGTGAGGAAGAATTCCTCGACGCCACCCGAGACTATTGCCACCGAAACATCGTCAATCGTCTGCGTATGACCCCTTTCGAGACTGCCGCCGAGTGACGCCATGAGACGTAAAAAGTCGAGCGGCGCCTTCTCGCTGTTTGCATTCCAGGACATCATCACGTCGGTCACCGGAATTATCTTGTTGATCGCCCTTATGCTGGCGCTCGAACTGATCCAGAAGGACAAGATTACGGAGACCCCTGGGCAAGCGGGGAGCGAAGCCCAGACGGTCGAATCGATTTCGCCCGATCAGGCGGAGGAGCAGCTGCAGCAGCTCAAAAAGACTTCAAGAGAATTGGAACTCGTCCTTGCGGAATTGACGAATGCTTCGGCTGAACAACTCGACAAGCGACGTCAATCTCTCCAGGATTCGATTGAAAAGCTACGGCTACAGCGCGCCGCCGATTCTGATATCGCGCCAACGGATGCGGCGGACCGCCCGTCGACCGAGGCGATGGAGGGGGAGATTGAGGAGTTGAGGAAGGAACTGGAGGCCTTAAAGAGCGCCAAGCGGGTCATCTACAACAAGGACCCGACCACTTCCAAGGACGGGTGGGTGGTCGACGTCGGCGCGACGACAATCTCGATCGCAAGGCTAGACGGCGGAATGCAGAAAGCCACGATTTCAGCCCCTGCGGATGAGTTGGGCCTCGCAAGAATCGTCAAGTGGGCCCGGTCGCATGACAACGCGAAGGAGTATTTTGTCCTCTCAGTCAGACCCGGTGCTATCGCCCAGTTCATTACTCTACGCGACCAATTGGACGACCTCGGCTTCGACTTGGGGTTCGATGTCGTAGGCGGCGACGCCGTCGTCGTGAAGGCTGGCCCGTAAGAGAAGGATCCATGCGTCGCAATGCGAGCGATGATAACGAGAGCCTCGACCTGTTGTTGGACGCGATCTCCAACACCTTTGGTGGTGTTCTGTTTATCGCGGTGCTTGTCGTGATTCTGTTGCAATTCACGGGAGAGACGCAGACCAACGATGCGTCGATTTCGGAACCACCGGAGGCCCCTGAGGTCGTGGAGCGCCGCCAGCAGGCCCTGGAGCTTCTGCAGCGACAGGTCGAACGGCAGAATGCGATGGTTTCCGCTTTCGGCAATCAACAGCAGATCGAGATCGCCAAGCAAATCGCGGCGCTCGCCAGCGAGGCGGAGAGCCTCTCACAGCGATTGGGTGTTGAAGCTGATTCCGACCAGCAACGCGAGTTGCGGCGACAACGACTAGAGTCGACCGTCGATGCAGTTCGAGCGCAATCGACCCTGAACGCCTTGAGGCGCGAGGTCGAAGCACTGCAGCAGCAAGAAGCTCGCTCGGCAAAGCTTCCTCGTATGAGGAAGACCGTGAAGTCGGAGTTTCCGATGATAGTGACCCATGATCGACTGTACTGGCTTTACGAACCAAGACGTGGCGGCTCGCTCGGAGCTCCACGATGGGAGCAGTTCGAGCCGGCCCCAGACCAAGCCAATCCTGGCGTCGCAAGCGTGCAATTGCCTATAGACGACGGCTCGCTTGTAGTCGCTACCCCAAAGCGTAACTCGGGGATGTTGCTGCTAGATGAGGCGACCGTCAAGAAGGGACTCGGGGGTGTCTTGCGAAGTCTTGACGCCTCCAAGGTCTACCTCGCCATCGCGGTTTGGGAAGACTCGTTCGATTCCTTCGGAAGCCTGCGCAACGCGGTCGTGGACCTCGGATTCGAGTACCGATTGATGCCGCAGGATAAGACTTCCACCGTTGGGTCGGGAGGAACTGGCGACGCATTGGTGCAGTGAATTCGAATCCGGCGAATACTTGGTAAGGGGCGCGGCAGTGCTTGCGACTGCGTTGGCTATTTCGAGGCGGATACGAACCGCTGCTGCCTGCCGACACTGCTATATGAGAGCATCAAGATGAACCCGCCTCCCATACCCGCTCGGAACGGCCCGCCACCGCTGCCTCTGGACGAAGAAGAGTCGTTCCCTACGACCAAAGTCGTGGTCATCGTTTCGGTGATCATCGCGTTTCTGATACTCTTGCTGCTGGCCTGGCTTCTCGCGGACCACCTTAGCGGCGTGGGAAGAGGAGGAACTGGCGCCGGTACAGGAACCGTTGCGGGGAATGGCGGCGATGGAGGTGACGGCGGCTCGGGCTCCGGAGCGGGCGGCGGTGGTGGCTCCGGCAAAGACGCCGAAGACGATGGCGCGGGCGACGGAGCCTCGGCCAAGAATGACGGCAGCGGATCGGCCGCCCCTGAAGACGACGGCGAGTCGCGTGGTGACGACCTCGAACGTGTCGATTCTTCGAAGTCTTCGGGATCGGCGGGGGGGGAGGCCGACTCGCAATCATCGGAAGATCTCGAGCCTATCCCCCTTAAAAAGAACGGATCGGACCAGAACGCTTTCTTTGTAACTCCCTCTCCTCAGGCGGCTACGCCGAGCGGTCCGGCCAGGGCAGGAGAAGAGGCGGGCTCCGCCGAGTTCTTTGGCGCGTCCGCCGAGGGCAATCGCTTCGCTTACGTAATCGACGTCAGCGGCAGCATGGCGGGCGAACGCTTTGAGAAGGCCCGTGAGGAACTGTTGAAGTCGATCAAGCGGCTAAAGAAATCGCAGTCCGTTTACGTCGTCTTCTACAACGACCAGACCTTTGTGCAGCCGAGGGACAAACTTTGCGTTGCAACTCAGAAGATGAAGAATGCACTAAAGGAATGGATTGCCCTGGCGACGCCTCAAGGGGGCACCGATCCCCTAGAGGCGATTACGCGGTCCGTTTCAAAGCACCCGGACGCCGTGTTCGTTCTCTCAGACGGAGAGTTTGGGAACATGGTCGTCGACCAAGTCACGGCCGCAAACAAGGACCGGGTGCCAATCCATACCATTGGATTCCGGACGAGCGCCACCACTTTGCAAGAACTGGCGGAGAGAAACCGCGGCACCTTCAGCCGCGTTGACTGACAATCCTGTCGTCGATCGTCTCGCGAAACGCATCAATGCAAACAACGACCGAAGTTGCAGCGGCAAAAGCGCTCGATGCCATCCGCGGCAACGATGATCTCGGTTTGCTAATCGGCCGCGGAGGCATGGGGGCCGTCTACCGAATCGTCGAGCCAGATTCGGGCGCTGTGTTCGCCGTCAAGACGATCCGCAACGACCTGTTCGCTGGCGACGCCGAGGCGATGCTTCGGTTCGAGCGTGAATCCACTCTGCTGGGCCGACTGCATCACCCTAACATCGTCCGCCACTATGGCGGCCGCTATGAGGGGGACATCTGGCTATTCCTAATGGACTATATCGAAGGAGTCAGCCTACGCGACCTAATCAGAGAGGCCAGCGGGGAGTCGGGATCAGAGGGGTCTCTCCGCCAATTAGCGACGACCATCGCTGAATCGAGAGGTGGCCACACAGTCAGCGCGAGCGCCGATTATGTAGAAGTACGGAACGGCGCCCTTTCCACAGACTCCCTGGCGCTACGACCAGGCTACGTCCGAGATGCTTGTCTCCTCATCTGTCAGATCGGCGAGGCGCTGCAGTACGCCCACAATGCCGGGGTTGTTCACCGAGACGTTAAACCGGCGAACATCATCCTCGCCTCGTCGGGAGAATCGTACCTCGTCGACTTCGGCCTGGCTCGCTCAATCGATGACACTTCGTTGACGCCCGAGCTCGTCCCACTCGGCACCTGGCAATACATGAGCTGGGAACAGGCGGCAAATGCGCGTCATGTCGACCATCGCACCGACATCTACTCTCTCGGCTTGACCCTCTACGAACTGCTTGCCCTCCGACGTCCGTTCACTGCACAGACTTCGGGCGAGATGATGAAGGCGATCCTTCAGGACCCAATCCCTCCACTCGAACCACTCAACCCTACCGTCGGGAAAAGCATCGCTAGTGTCGTCCACAAGGCCACCAGCAAGGCAGCCGAGAGTCGATATCAAACCATGCAGGGATTTGTGGACGACCTCCGCGCCGCGGTAGACGGCGGTTCGGTGGCAGCAAGACCGTACCGTTTTCAACGGAACGAACGAGAGGTCGTCGTTTCGCGTCCCTGGGGCGTCGCCTTCGTCACGCTGCTCGTCTATCTCGTGTCGACAGGTTCGGTGGCGCTGGCGATTGAAACCATCGCCGTCGCGCCGGGTCCGCTGCCGATCGTGCTTGGGGCGGCATTCTTGCCCTTGGCCTGTGGATTTTCTGGCTATTACATCGGCTGGCGGCTCTTGCGTGGCTCCGCTTGGGCTCGCCGGCTTGTGGTCGCGCTGGCGTGGACCTTTGTCTTTCTACAGGCCGTGGTCACCTGGGCAACTTTCTACGCACCCGACGACCCCGCCTTTCGCAATCGTGGGGCGTTGGCGTTGGGCTCTCTGGCCTTCTTCGGTTTGACGTCCGTTGTCACCTTGTACCTGCTTGTCCTGAACCCCAGCATCGCTCGCTGGTTCAGACACTGTCGCGACGAGCGTGATCGCTACTCTCGAGTGCGTCGCGGTGAGATGCCTTCTTGAAAGGCCCGGTCGCAGCGGAACGGAGAGATGGCGGACATTGGAACTTAGACGCTTTCAAGTGAGGCGACATGGAAGAGAACTCTGTCACCCGGCTCCTACGTGAAGCCAAACTAGGCGACGCCGACGCTGCCGCAGACCTTTGCCGACGCTACTACCAGCAGCTGGTGCCCCTGGCAAGGAAGAGACTGCTATCGACGCAGCGGCGCGTCGCCGACGAGGAGGACGTCGTCAATCAAACACTACTACAGCTCCTGCAGGGAATCGCGGATGAGCGGTTCCACAAGCTCGACAACCGGGGCGATCTCTGGCAGATCTTGCTGGTCCTATTGGCTCGCAACGCCACGTCGCAGCATCGACGATGGTCTCGACTCAAACGGGGGGGCGGAAAGGTACGCGGGGAATCCGCGTTCGCCCGCAAGGATGAAGACTCTGGCGGGATTGGTGAGTTTCTCAGCCAACCCGCGACCCAGGAGACCGTCACGGAGTTCATTGACGCTTTCCAGAAGGCCTTCCAACCTTTCGAGGGGAGTGAGACAGCGGAGGTGATACTACTACGGCTCCAGGGGCTGACGGCCAAGGAGATCGCCGCAAGACTGGGCAAGTCGGAGCGAACCATTCAACGCGACCTGCTGAAAGTCCGCTGCCGATGGGAGAACTTTTTTGTCTAGCGACGGTTTTCCGTGTCGCACCCGCCGTTAGACGGCGAGGACATGAGGGAAGCGGCTTGTCGAGCCGCACACGCCTCCTAACGACCGGATGACCCTATGTTCACCCACTTTCGTATTGCTCTAGTTCTCGCAACCGCCATCTGCTCTAGCACCGTCGGGCAGTCGACCCAATCGGGTCCTTACTGGCCAAGCAACGAACCCTACTACGGACCACAGCGTCCTCTTTCTGCGACTGGCGCCTGGCGGTACGACCAGTCGGTGCGAGAGTTCTACCATGCTCTCGGCAGCCAAAACCAGCTATCTGCGGAACTCAATCGCTTTGAGATTGGGACCGTGCGGTCAGAGGCCAGATTCAACCGCGATGCAAATCGCGAGATTCGCACAGCCCAAGCTAGGGAGCGTCTCCATGACCGCCGCCACCGTCAAGACGCGAAGGCGCTTCAACTCCTCGAAGCGATCGAGGACGCCAAGGTGGTTTGGCCAACGGCTTTCCAGAACCCTTGGGCTAAGCGACGTCTGCGCGACGTTTGCGACGCATTAGGAAACTCGTATGCAACGCTGGGCGCCAAGGAGCAACTATCCGAGATTCGCAGCGCCCTGTCACAGGGGCAGTTAGCCGACAGCAGGCTAGAAAGGGATCGGGCGTTCCGTGTTCTCGTCTTACTGGAGCGGCTGGTCGCTATCAAACAGTTGTCGAGTACAGTGCTCAACTAGAGGGGCTTCTCACGGTCCTGTGTGGGTTGCGACATGCGACAACCGGTCGGTAGTGTCCGTCAAGTTGCGCACATAGCTTTCAGCCGTGCCCTGGCTTGGTAGGGGAGCGACCCGCAGACCCCCTCACAGGGTCTGCGGGGCGCCGATATCGCGTCTCTCTTCGGGTACCTCGCCGCGGGGGCCAAATCTTCCCACTGGAGGTCCTGACGCAGTCAGTCCGCTCTGCGACCTCGAGCTAACGCGACCCCCTGTTTATTCCCCCGATTCCTCGGACGGTTGACGAAGAGCGTCATCTTGGTTCGTGAAGACAAACAACGCGACGAAGACAAGCAGTTGGCGAGGCGGCGCTTCCAAGCAAATTGCTGTCGAACTTTGGCTAACACTGGTGTACGGGGTTAGGGCCACTTTTCATCGCCGAACAACTAGACCATCGACATCCTGGTTGCACTCTATCGCGTCTGGTGTCGAGCAGCGGAACGCTGCTAATCGAATTGGTGCGATAGCGATTTGCGTTGGATCGGAAGGGTTAGCGATATTCATTCATAGCACCTACCTGGTCTTCCCCCCTGAAACTGAGCCATTCTGAATGAGAGAATCCCGAGCTGGGCGGTCCCCCGGCATGGAGGTTCTTTGATGAAGCGAACGAAGCATTCGACGGAGCAGATCATCGAGAAGCTGCGTCAGGCCGATGTGGCTCTTGGTAAAGGGCAGAAGGTCCCCGAGGTCTGCAAGACGCTTGGGATCACCGAGCAGACGTACTACCGCTGGCGTCAGAAGTACGGGGGCATGGCCCCCGACTTGGCGAAGCAGTTGCGGGCTCTGGAGAAGGAGAACGCCCAGCTAAAGCGGCTGGTGGCCAATCAAGCGCTCGACATGGAGATCTTGAAGGAAGCCGCGAAGGGAAACTGGTAGGCCCCGAGCGGAAGCGGCGGACGGTCGAGGCCGTCCGCCGCCGCTTGGGGCCCAAGAAGGCGTCGGAGCGGCGAGTCTGCCGCGTGCTTGGGCAGCCGCGGGGGACGCAGCGTTACGAGTCGAAGCGGTCGGAGCAAGACAAAGAGTTGCTAGAAGAGATGCGGAGCATCGCCGCCGAGCGGCCCTGCTTCGGCAGCCCTCAGGTGTACGAGGCCCTGCGGAGGCGTGGCTGGGAGGTGAACCACAAGCGAGTGGAGCGGCTGTGGCGTGAGCACGGGATGCAGGTGGCGAAGAAACGCCATAAGCGGCAGCGCTTATCGCTGGGCGGGAGCGAGAACAGCTGCGTGCGCAAGGCGCCTCAGTATCCGAATCACATCTGGAGCTACGACTTCGTTACGGATTACACCGAGCGTGGCCGCCAGCTGCGGATGCTGTGCGTGCTGGACGAGTTCACTCGGGAGAGCTTAGCGATCGAGGTGCAGCGGTCGTTCGCGGCCCGACAGGTTCAAGACGTGCTGGGTTACCTGTTCGCAGTGCGTGGAGCGCCCGAGCACATCCGCTCGGATAATGGCCCAGAGTTCGTCGCCAAGAGTATCCGTCGTTGGCTCGACCGAGCCTGCGTGAAGACGCTCTTCGTCGCCAAGGCAAGCCCGTGGGAGAACGGCTACATCGAAAGCTTTAACAGCCGCTTCCGGCAAGAGCTCTTGGACCGTGAGCTGTTCTTAGGCTTGGAGGATGCCCGCTGGTGCGTCGATAGGTGGCGTCTGGACTACAACCACCATCGGGCGCACAGCTCACTGGGGTACATCCCCCCGGCCGTGTTCGCCGCCCGCTGGCCCTCCTCCGCTCCGGGGCCTGCTTCGGCTACGCCTCAGCAGGCCCCTCCGCTACGGAGGGCCAGCGGAGTAGGATCCAAACATCCCGATTCTCTCATAACGGCTGGTACATAAATCGGGGGAAGGCCAATCCGCCTGGAAGAAGACCGCCAGTGCCTGCTGGTGCTGATGGGGGCTACGAAAGAGGGCAAGAAGGAGCTGATCGCCATGACCGACGGCCACCGCGAGAGCGCCGAGAGTTGGCGTGAGCTGCTGCTGGCCTACCTCCGCAAGGCGAAGAGCGTCGAGGAGTTGATCCCGTACCTGTACCTCAAGGGAGTCTCCAGCGGCGACTTCACCGACGCCCTACGTGAAGCGTCGCGGCCTCTCGGCTGAGCCGAAGCTGGCCGTGGGGGACGGCGCCCTCGGCTTCTGGAAGGCCCTCCGCGAGGTCTTCCCCAACACCCGAGAGCAGCGGTGCTGGGTCCACAAGACGGCTAACGTCTTGGACAAGCTCCCCAAGGGGAAGCAGCCCAAGGCCAAGCGGATGATCCACGACATCTGGCAGGCGGAGACGCGCGAGGAAGCGGGCGCCGCTTTCGACGCATTCGTCGAGGACTACGAGCTGAAGCACCCCAAGGCGGTCGAGTGCCTCGTGAAGGACCGGGACGAGCTGCTGGCGTTCTACGACTTCCCGGCCGAGCACTGGGGCCACCTACGCACCACCAACCCGATCGAGAGCGTGTTCGCCACGGTCAAGCACCGCCAGAAGAAGACCCGCGGCAACGGCTCGCGGGCCGCGTGCCTCGCGATGGTCTTTAAGTTGGCCCAATCAGCCAGCAACAAGTGGCGAGCCCTCAACGGATCCGCCCTCCTGCCTGATGTCATCCAAGGAATCCCCTTCATCGATGGAGTCAAACAAACCGAAGTCGCCGCCTGAAATCTGCAATCAAAACAAAACTTCTTGACATAGCTCTGGCATCAACCTGGGCGTAGAGAGTCGGATGCTTACGGCGCAGCTCTCGCAAGAACTTGCTGGCCGCCTCGACGAGGATCCCCAGCCGCGTAAGCCCTCGGATGGTCGACTTCACGGTCGTCGAGTCCAGCCGCTGCTTGGACGTATCGACGCCCACCCGCTGGACGAGTTGGTCGGTGAGCGTGCGGAACAACACCTCCTCCAGACCGAGCTCGATAATCCGGCGGCGGTAGTTCCGCAGCGTCCGCTCACAGAGGTAAGCGTCCGGTTCGCGTTGGATGTCGAGCGCGTAGTGCCAGGCGATATCGAGCGCCACGGCCTCGGCCGCTTGCTGATCCGTCAGATCGTGCAGCTGCTGCAGGATCAGGGCGCCCAACGCGACATATAGGTCCTTGCTCGGCCGGCCGAAGTCTTCTCGGAACGCCGCGGCGAGCTGCTTCACTGGCAGGTGCTCCAGCAAGTAGTCGCGGAACACGCCCGCCCAGCTCTGCTCCAACAGCCTTCGGCGTTGGGGTCCGAGGTACTCCCACGGGTCGAAGAGAAGTTCGCTCGTGTGATCGCGGAGGGTTCTCATCCCGCCAGATTAGCGCCAGACCCTCACTGAGCAAGAGGGAGAGACGACTTTTTGCCGACGCATCAACTCTTGACGATATCTCTGTGTCAGAGCCTAACTCGCAAATCACACGTGAGACCAAGTAGCTTTAAGCGCCACCTGCCGGGCAACGAGTGGGCACTTCATCGTCGAAATCGTCATTGATCTCGCACGGGCCAATATTCCCGAGATCAATTGATGGGTATTGCGTGCAGGCAACTCCACATGGGCAATCGCTTCTTTTAAACCAAACAAATCTATAATCGAAAGGCCATCCACCCCCGGAAGACACTGACCAGACATACCGGCTCGCGATAGGCCTTTCCCACTCATGAAAGGTCGAGTTGTTCTTGCAAATTAGGCTAAAAACATTGCAGCCCTTCGTGCACACGGCTCGGCAGACAGGCGCTGCCGCGAAAAAAAACACGAACGCCAACAAGACTGAGTATACGATCGCTGTGTGCTTTCCAACCATGAAATACCCCCAATGCAAAATGAGTTTTGGGATCGTAAACAGACAGACATTCCAACGCCGCACATCGAGATTGGTCGAGCGTATCCGCGTACTTTTCGCTACAAGCGATGCCATCGCTTTGCCGCTACTGCTCCGGCGAGCGCTACGGTAGCAATTAGTGTTGCGGCGATCAAGGCTTTTCTCAAGAAAGACCCCTGCTCCCAGGCGTCCTTATGATCCGACGTGCCGTACCGGTCCAGGGTTATTTCGGAAGAAGACCCGTCGGCCGCAACTTCGTAGTATTTGCCGTCTTTCTTGACGTGAGTTCCCTCTGGGAACAGAACTTCAAACTCTGAATCTTGGATCGGGACATTTACGGAAGCCTCGGTGACTTCACCGCTGATTTTGAGAGTTGGCTCGCCCTCTGAATCGAAATAATCTGTTGTCCAGGAATCAATGATCCATCCAACCTGCGCGTCTTCCCTGTACTGAAGAGACACTTCTCTAAGGACAGTACCATCCAGCACCTCCCTCAGGCTTTCAACTCGACCTCCAGCTTCAGGATTCACAACGATTTTTACTGCTAACTGAGGATAAGTGTTCTGCACCTCTAATACGGCGGTCTTTACGTTGCTACTGACAGATGCATGTGATGTTATTCTTGAACGAGGCAGGATATACCCTTTGAGCGTCAAAAGCGACTGTGGGTCTGTGGCGTAGTAGATTGGATTGATTTCGCCGTGATTAGCCACAATCTCATGTGGCTTACCGCTACCGTTTTGGAAGCCAATGGGCTGCTTCGCGTTGCGGTAGAGAATGCGACTTTCCTCGCCATTGAAGGCAGCGACACGGTCCTTCCGGACTATACCGCCCGCTCTTGTGTCCCATGCGTCACCTTGCCGCGACCACGCTACGCGGCCCCCAGAAACCACTACTCTCATTGTTCGGTGAAGCGTTTCGACCTCGGGTGCCGGATCGGCTTCGCTGCTGTAGGGGTCTAACGCTGAGCCGCTGTGATCCTTCAAACGGGATTTTTGAATCCGCGAAGTGCGACATTCTAAGACGAGTGTTTTAAGCGAATCTCGATACTCAGACCAAGACCTTTGGATAGTGCTTTCGTCTACTGCAGGCTGACCAGAAGCTCTAGCTGGAAAGATGGCGAGCGTTAGGATGAGCCCGAGGGGAATGTGCAACAAAAAGGGTAAACAGCCATCGCTTCGCACTAGATAGCGATTCCGGAGATTAAGCATAGACAAAACTCCCAAAATAATAGTTGCGTTTGCAAGCCAAGTGTCGCGCAGCGCCTAAAACGAAGTGCTTTCACGTTCAACGTGTTTGTAAAGCTACGGCCTTGACGCCCGTGTATTTTATTGGAATAACTATTTGACTGCGGTCCTCGTCGCTGCCGATTCGCAGAGCAATTGCAAGGCCTACTGCGTGGCGACCGATATCGCATTCTTGCGATATCGAGACTCGCACTCTGTCCATCGCGTCACAAGTCACGAGCGCAGCAGATAACGACGAGTCAGAGCAGTTCAGACTGACATCACTGATTTGCTCATTGTGGGTTGCGATTACCTCGATTTCTCTTTCCACTTTTGTTCCGAGTTGCACCCAGCCCAGAAGTACCTCCTCAGGTATAGTTCTAAGGCGGCAGCAGCTGTCACAGCGAACGCTGAGAGGCTCTGCAAGGCGCACGACACTTCCGTCTTCAAGCGTGCAGATCACGCCGACTTTCCTTACAGAGTCGGTGCGGCTGTCGAGTGCATCCCAAGGGCTAATATCGAGTTTGAAGGATGTTGAGGAATGTCGCGATACGCTGCAATCCACCGTGTTTGTGCTGAGAGCTCGAATTGATCGCAGTGGCAGCAAAGACGTGATGCGGACAGTGCTGCCGCCGGTCTTCGGAACTTTGGCGTCGGATTCAGATATTTCTAAGTTTTCTGGTTCAAACTCCAACAGCGAACGAGATCGGCCAGAAAGTGTCCATTGATATGGGGCAGAATCGGAGGTCGTGGTCTTTGCGACGATCTGTACGGAGAAAGGTCGGTCGATAGAGGTTGAATCAGAAGTGGGGACTTGTATATCGGCTTCCACGACGGTCGTCTGGCCCGTGGGTATCGTTACTTGCCGAGGGGACAATGACGTGCAGATACAACTAGATTCTAGCGATTCGATGTCAACGTCGTCGTTCGAGTGATTATGGATATGCAACAAGCGTTTTTCCGAGCTCCCCTCCCAGCATAGGCCGAGATCGAGGTCGGATTCGCTAATCATCAGAGCGCTATTCTGTTCAACACTGTTTGACTCGATACATCCAAGTGATGCGATATAAAAGATACACGGCATAGCCTTGATCGCGTGGAACCATCGTGTCCTAGAGGTGTGGTCATTGCAGGGCATAGAAGCTCTAACGGCTAAACTGTTGCGTCGACGTCTCGACATTTCTCGGTATGACAGCGTTATAGCGACTGATGGCGTATGTGACGCATTTGTCAGCAGACTGAGTCGTAAGAAAAGATAGTGCGCCGTCGTAGATCGGATGCTTGGCACCTCTGCTGTCGTAGACGAACCCATTCGCGCCTCTTTCGTAGTTCCGACTGATGTAGAGCGGCGATTTGGGCAGCAGGGGCCATTGGGGCCGACCGAAGCTGTCTAAGACATCTGCGTTCACTGTTAGCGCAGGCCCATAAACTAACGCTGGATTAAATGAGCTGACGCAGAGGGCATTCGCGTGCTCGCGTTCAGCCTCGAGCTCAGCCGCCAGGTAGGTGAGATCTTGGCCCCAGTCTAGATTGCTGCCGAGGAGATGGTTCGCGCCATTTAGTGGACCGCCGGCAAACTCATTGAAAAAGCTTAGGCTATGCGGAAAAATCCAGCAACTGCTTGTTACCAACCACGCGGCAAGCACCATCAAGGTGAAGGCAGGTACGACGCGGGTCGAGCTCGCAGTCGAGCGAAAACTTAAGTGAGAGGTCGTGCCGGATTGCGAGACGTCGATGAAGGAGGTTAGCCTGCCGGTCCATATAAACAAAAATGGCAATGCCGGAAGCACATATCGAGTGTGCTCATTTATTCCGGTCTTGAGGCTTGCCGTAAAGAAAATGACGATTGCTGGAAGTAATAATATAAGCTCGCGATTCTTTGGAAAACCGAATGCAGACCGCCTAATTAAGCAACCCAGGGAATCTGCAATGCATAGCATAATTAGCAAGATCGTTGAGGCAGGCTCTTTGACAAGAAGAGCGTAGCCATAGTAATAAAACCACCCTGTTTTGCTCCAAGTTCCAGCAAGATAAAACGGTCGGCCATAATGCTCGAAGTCCCTCTGCTGCAGATCGATGCCCAGCGCATAGTCCCGTGGTAAGGGCAAGGGGAGCGCACCAAGCCATGTGTTCCGAAACCGATTGCCGGGCTCGGGAACATCGACGAGCGAGGATTGGGGGATTTGGATCGGAACGTCGTGTGTTTGTCTAGAGAGCAATGCGCTTACGAACGTTAGCGTGCCTAGCCTTTGGAATGACCCGCTAAAACCGTAGGCGGAGTTCAATACGGCGACTCCAAGGACCATCCGCAGTAGCAACATGCTCGCTTCGCGTGCCCAGCGTCTTGCATTCATCTGGTTCCTAGAGTTCCACCTGTACACAACCCAAACCAAAGGCCAGATAGGGTATAAGAGAAGGAGAGTGGTCTTCGATAGTTCCGCTACTCCAAGTACGGCGCCAGCGAGTAGTGTCCCCGACCACGTCGGGTTAATGAGCCATCGCCAAAATGTGTAGTTAGCTGCGACACCAAGTGCTGCGCAATGCGCGTCAGGCGTGATCAGTGCACCGTGGCCAAGAATACTGGGATCGAAACACCAAAGAAGGCAAGCGAGCAAGCCCGCCGGACGGCCGTACAGGTCTTTCCCCCAAAGGTAGCAGATTATTGCACCTATCCAACTGAACGGTATGCACGCGCAACGTGCAATCGAGATCAAGTAATGCGAGCGTTGCCCGTTGGCGGCTACGAAGTCGGCACCCATCGACTGGGCGGGGCGAGCTCCGGGGCCATCGTAGAATCCCGACCAGTCGCATTCATACCCAGTGGCGATTACCGGCAGCGAGGCAACGAGTCGGACCAGCGGTGGGTTCACACGATAAAGGGCGAAATGCCCGAACTCCCAATGGCTGAGCCCAGCGACTAAATGAGCGGGCTCATTTAGGGTCGGGCTGTGAACGCAAGCTGAGTATATTAGCATCGCAGAGTGCACCAGAATCGCAGCCGCAACGACCCCACGTGCAATTCGAGGCCGATTTAATATGAGGAGGAGGAGCCTGCTATAGCTGCGAGCGACGCCGGTCATGTCTGACATGTTGTGAGTGGCGTTATTTGACGAGACGCATAGCCGACACAGGAGTTTTAGAAGTTCGGGGAAAAGAAGTGCCGTCACGCTTACGTGCAGAGCTTCTTTGGACCCGGTCTTATAGCACGCTTAATTTAAGGTTGGCCTCTGTCAGTGTTTGCGTTGGAAAGGCTTTCAACCAGTAGGCCGAAATGGCCCGGAAATCGATTGTTGAGATTACCGACGAGCAGTGGAAACGGGTTGAGCCCCTGCTGCTGAAGCCCGATCTGGGGTGCGGGTAGGCGGACAACCGGGCTTGCTTGGAAGGCTCCTTCTGGGTGCTGCGGACTGGCGCTAATTGAAGGGACTTACCCAACCTGTACCCATCGCCCAGGCACTTGTTGGAGACGGTTATACGAGTGGGACGCTGAGGGGGTCCTGGAGGGAGGACATCTGGACGGCCTTGCTAGAGTCGCTCGTCGAGCAGGGCCTATTGGAATGGGAAGAGTTCTTCATCGACGGGACGTTCCCCCCGGCAAGAAAAGGGGCCTCAAAGTTGGAAAGACCGAACGCGGAAAGGGTACGAAGCTGGTGGAAGTGGCGGATAGTCAGGGTGTTTTGCTCGCATGCCACGCCATGTCTGCTAACCTCGTAGAGGGGCCTTGCTGAACTAATCGACGAAGCGGCGTAGATCGGCCCGGACGGAGTCTCTCTTTCTCTGACGGAGCGAACGATGGCCGCTAGCAAGGCGAAGAAGAAGTCGCACCGGGTGACGAACTGGCGGGAGTACAACGAGTCGTTGGTCCGCCGGGGCGACATCACGTTCTGGTTCAGCGTCGAGGTGCTCGCCGCTTGGGATCACGACAATCCTGAGGCCCGTCGAGGCCATCCGTTCATTTACAGCGACTTGGCGATCGAGACGCTGCGGACCCTGCGAGAACTTTTCCGCTTGCCCTACCGCCAGACCGAAGGACTGGACCGGGCGTTGGCGAAGCTGATGGGCGTTGAGGTGGCGATCCCGCACCACACCAGCCTCGTGAAGCGAGCCGCCAAGCTCGACATCGACACCGAATTGACTAACGTGAAAGGCCCGATCGACGTGGTCGTCCATAGCACGGGTCTGCAGGTCTTCGGCGAAGGCGAGTGGAAGGTGCGTCAGCACGGCGTGGGCAAGCGTCGCGATTGGCGAAAGGTCCACTTCGCGGTCGATCCCGACTCGCACGCGATCCTCGCGGAGTTGATGACCGACTCGCGGACGCACGACGCCACCGCGGCGAAGCCGCTGTTGAAGCGGGTCGATCAAGAGAATCGAGACCTTCTACGGCGACGGGGCTGTAGCGCAAACGATCAGCCAAGCGTCTTCTCCGGAGCGGGCCTGCCCCATCTATCTCCCCAAAGCCGCCGCTTTCTACCGGGTCCCCAGCGTGGTGTCAAGAAAATATCGGCCGAGCTATGCCGATGGGGCGCCCCTCCGCGACAGCCGGTGTCAGAAGCTTGTCACCGGTGCGGGAAAAGGCGGGCCTGCTGTCGTTGAGAAGGGGAAAAGAGTAGTTGCTTTGGTTTGGCGTCTTCGGATAGATATAATGGCCCCCAGGCTAATCTTGATCGCGGGCGTCCCCATCCGATGGATGAAATAACTCCCGCTTGCCGGCCTCCTGCCGTAGCGAGAGAGGAGGTGGTTCCAATTTGGCAGCTTGCTCCCGCAATCGAATTTGTCTGCTGGGTGGTTGTTGGCTTGGCTCCCATGCTCTACCTCGTTAACGGTCCTCCTGTAACGTCGGACCAAGCCGTGGTTCAGATAACCCTAGTGTCATTGGCGGCGATTGGTGGCGTCTCGATGCGAGTGGTCAACATCAGACACTCGCAGCAGTGGAGAGAGTTGATTGCAGCAAATGCTGAGGAGAAGGAGGTATGAACGCCCGTAGTGAAAGCCAGGAATCACTACTATGCCGCATTCATGCTGGCGACTATGTACGGGTGGCACTTGGCGTTCTGTTGATTGTAGCCGCCTTCGCGAAAGGGCTTTCGGCAGCCGATTCAGCGACAGCCGTCCTCCAAGGTTGGCCGCCAGTCCTGCAGCTAGTCGTCGTTGAGGCCGAGCTGGCGTTTGGCATACTGCTCGTCCTTGGAATGCAGCGAAGGCTCACCCACTATGTCGCTTTGGCGGTCTTCACGGTGTTTGCGGTGATCGCTCTGCGAAGTGTCGCTTCTGGGACGGCGTCCTGCGGCTGCTTTGGGGCGATCGCGGTCGATCCAAGGTTGACACTGCTTATCGACCTTGTAGCTGTCTTTGCCTTGGTCGCTACCCGGCCGACTGGTGATCGGATCGCCAACTCCAGTTCGGCAGGCAACCGGACCGCCATTGGTGCTACTGCCGCCGCGATCCTTGTAGGAGCCCCATTGGGATTCGCTAAGCTGAGCTTTGCTCCGGCTCGTGGTATCGACGCTGCCGCCTCCGCAAAGGAGTTCGTCTTGCTAGAGCCTGAGGGTTGGGTAGGTAATGAGCTGCCTTTGCTTGGCGTACTGAAGGGCACCCAGGATCTGGCAAACGGTCAGTGGACATTGCTACTGCATCACCACGGTTGCCCCGATTGTGAGCGGGTGCGACCCAGTTACGAGGACCGCCTTAGCCAAGGAGAGAAGGTGCTGCTCGTTGAGACCCCGCCATTTTCTTCCGTGCTCAGTCCAAACCAACTCGGCCATACCCAACTGCCGGATGATCGTGAATGGTTTGTCCAGACGCCCGTTGAGATTGTCGCCCGTGATGGGGTCGTCGTATCCGTTAATCGTGAGTTCTCGGAAGCACGGGAGGCTCACTTGTGAACGCTATATCGCAAGAAGGTACTCTTGAAGGCGAGAGTCGCAATCAACGTTTTACGCCTGGCCCCTTGTCAGTCGTCGTGCCTGCCTACAACGAACACCAAACGATCACCCAGGTTGTCGATCGATTGCTCAAGTTGGAGGTTGTCGGCGAAGTCATCGTTGTCGATGACGGTTCCGCTGAAGCGACAAGGCAAGCACTTACCCAACTCTCGACGGACGGGCGAGTGCGGGTGCTCCATCACCACCAAAATCGTGGCAAAGGGGCCGCACTGCGGTCGGGATTCGCCGCAAGCACAGGCCAAGTTGTCGCAGTCCAGGACGCCGATTTTGAATACCGCCCCGAGGACCTTCCTAGTATCATCCAGCCAATCCTCTCCGGAGAGGCGGATGTCGTCTACGGGTCCCGCGAACTAGGAAGTCGGTATCATGGCAGCCCTTGGTTACGCAAGGCTGCCAATCGATCGCTGACGTGGCTATCGAATCGGATGACCGGCCTCAATCTTTCTGACATGGAAACTGGATGCAAGGCGTTCTCGCGTGAAGTTGTTGACACGTTGACAATCGAAGAGGACCGTTTTGGCGTCGAGCCAGAGCTGACCGCCAAAGTGGCCGCGATGGGGTGCCGCGTCACCGAGAAGCCGATCAGCTACCTTCCACGCAGCTACCAAGAGGGCAAGAAAATCGGCGTTCGAGACGGGCTGAGAGCGGTCTGGTGCATCGCACTTTACTCACGGCGACGAAGTGCAAGGCGTGCTCCGGCCTATGGCGAATTGACCGGCCAAGACGAGCAGACCCCGTCGCATCTTCGCATGAATGGGTTTTCAGTGCGGCAGATTTTTTCAATAAGGATCGGAAGGACACGCTGGAGATAGCATTTGGCGATGCGATTCTTACGCCTCCGCCAAGACCGACAAGCTACCGGTATTCACCCACGAATCCTGGATGAGAACTCCTTTTAGTAAGGTCTTGAATCATGCGAAAGCTGTATGCAGGTAGGCTGGGGTTTGCGTGGCTCGAATTGCTACTTGCATTAGCGATCGTTTCGCTCCTGCTGCAGCTGTTCAATGTCTCCGCAACACGGTTGTATACAGCCATGGACATGAGAACCTGGAGCGGAGGAGTATGGTTCCTCGCCTTCGCGCTGGTTTTCGTAGTGCTCTGCGGCGTCCGATTTGGTCCGGAAGTGGCAAAGGGGTTTGTTGCTCAAGATAGGAAGTTTAAGTTGACTGTATCCGAAGAGAAAATGAGGAAGCGGAAGGAGTATGAGAAGGAGCGGGCGCTATATGAACGTATGAACGAAGCTCGCAAACGACAGAGCTGAACATGACCGCGGCAATAGTCTTACTGTTTGGCGTCGTTGGTGCTATGGATAACGTGTTTTACGCCGAGAAGGAAGTAATCGATCAATTTGACGAAATTGTAGTACATATAGACGATATAGAGTACGACTCATTCCGGTGCCAACTTCACCGGCCGGTTCGGATCGTTGCAGGGCGTCGATACCCGCTGGTGCTTTGGCTCCATGGCGCAAACGAAGGAGGGAAAGATAACGAACAGCAGCTACGTTGGATGGAGCTCGTCTTTGAGGCTCGGCCGCCCTCAAAACAAGACTATTACGTCCTCGCGCTCCAATGTCCATCTGATGACACCCCTTGGTTCCTGGACGATGTGAACGATGACGAGTTGGTAAGAGATGGCGTGCCTGCTGAGATGCTGGAATACGCTATGCTTGCTCTTGATTGGACGCTGTCCAACGAGCCGATTGATGCCGACCGGGTTTACGCAGCCGGGGTCTCTAGCGGCGGGACGGCGTGCTGGGAACTGGGCATCCGGCGCCCAAACCAATTCGCGGCAATCCTCCCGATGGCCTCCAGTGGGAGTGATTGGTCGCGGATTGCCGCCATGAAAAGCACCCCTGTTTGGGCGTTCCATTCGCTACGCGACAAGCTGTCGTACGAGGGCGTGCAGCGTACAGTGCAGCGGCTACAAGACCTTGGAGGCTGCGCTAAACTTACCTTGGTAAACAACGCCGACCATGGCATCAAGAGTGTGCTCCACGAGCACGACTGCTGGACAGGCGCCATTATTTATTACGACGCCCTTGGATGGTTGTTTTCACAACGAAGGGGGGCGATTTTTGCGAGATCCGCAGGATTCCGGCCCTGGCCTTGGTGGAACTGGGTGGTTCTGGGCGGGGCCGTGGGGCTGTGCTGTGCCGCCTGGCGATTCGAGAATAGGCGAAGGGCAATGTCGTCACATCAAGAGCGATAGAGATAACTTCTGCGGACCGGTCTATAAGCAAACTGAGGAGTCCAGTTCATGCGCATCATTCGCAGCACGGGCGTGTCGGTAATCGAATTGCTAATCGTTATCTCGATAATAGGGATGCTGCTCTCGCTGCTTCTCCCAGCAGTCCAGTCCAGCCGGGAATCGGCTCGCAAGGTGGATTGCCTGAGCCGGTCTCGTCAACTTGGGCTTGCCATCCAGCAGTACCATGGGGCAACCAACGAGCTCCCTCCAAGTCGGATAAGCGACCGGTATCTCACCTGGGCTGCCCTGGTGCTTCCGTACTTGGAGCAGCAGACGATCTACGACCAGATGGATCCGATGCGGGTTTTTTCGGTTCAGTCCGATCAAGTACGGCTAACCCCTATTGAAGCCTTCCTGTGTCCGACGCGTTCGCACGATAGTCTAGTCAGCAATGTGCGAAAAGTTCCGGGCATCGTTGGTGATTACGCTGCGGTCACGAGCACTTTCTTGCTGACTGGCAATGACGGGAGGTACTTTGATGGATCATTGATTGTGGCTGACTCTACGCCGCATGAGCGATACCCACGTAGCACCCTTTCCAACTGGAAATCGCGGACGCACTTTAAAGACATCACGGATGGCACGTCCAAGACATTCCTACTGGGCGAGGGGAGCCTGTGGATGATTCAACGCACGGCTCTTTACGACGGCAACTATAATACCGGAGCGTTTCTAGGTGACGACGATTACCCAGAAGAGTATCTTGATATTGCTCCGCGCATTCTGCCTCATCCGATCGCCGAGTCCGAGTCCCAGCCTAAAGCCTGCATCGGCAGCGCCCATCCCGACACCGTGACGATGACGATGGTTGATGGGAGTGTTAGGCCGGTACGGAAGGATGTGGACATTAAGGTGCTAGAAAGCCTTGTGACGAGGGCTGGTGGAGAGACGACGAGCCTCACCGACGTGGACAATTGAATTGTTTTTTAACGGGCGGATTCAAACTTCAATAGCGGCGCATTTTTTGTTGAAGACTTCGCTTGGGGTGCGGTAGCCGAGGCTTTTTCGAGGTCGGTCGTTCAGTAGTTGCTCCGCCCGAGCCACCCGGCGGGGGCTGATCCGAGCGAAGTCAGTGCCTTTTGGAAAGAACTGCCTGAGCAGCCCGTTCGTGTTTTCATTCAAGCCACGTTGCCACGAGGCGTACGGTTGGTGTGCGTTCCGCGAAACGCATCTTCTTGTCTGGCAGCTAGCGGGTCAAGCTTTGACTTTCTCGCTTTCGGAGGGAGATCATGGCGAACACTCAGCGGAATGCGGAGAAGGAGCGGCACTGGCGTCAGGTGATCGGTCGGCACGCTTCGAGCGGGCTATCAGTGCGGGAATTCTGCCAGCGTGAGCGGCTGACCGAATCGGCGTTCTACGCCTGGCGGCGTACGATCGGCGAGCGGGACGGTGAGACCACGGAGGCGCCGTCTTTCGTGCCGATGGTGGTGACCGATTAAGGGACGAGTGAATCGTCAATCGCCATTGAGCTGAGCGGTGGTCACGTGCTGCGTCTACCGGCTTCGACTCCGGCCGCTTGGGTCGCGGAGTTGGTGCTTGGCTTGGAAGGCGGGGCTGTCCGATGATTGCGGCCGACTTGGCGAACACGCAGGTGTGGGTGGCGACGACGCCGATCGACATGCGGAAGTCGTTCGACGGCATGGCCGAAGTCGTCCGCTCGTTCCTTGGCCACGACCCGCTGTCGGGCAGCTTGTTCGTGTTCCGTAACAAGGGCGGGCACCTGGTGAAGGTGCTGTGGTGGGACCGCGACGGGCTGGCGATCTATTACAAGCGGCTGGAACGCGGCGAGTTCCGCTGGCCGCGGTCGAACCACGTCGCCGTCGAGATCACGCGTGACCAGCTGTTGCGGCTGCTGTCGGGGCTCGACGTGAAGAAGCGATCCGCGGCTTGATTGCGGTAGCGCGATGATTCGGCGACCGGTAGAATCACGTGCATGGCCACGGTCGATGAACTGCCGAACGATGTGGAAGCCCTCAAGCGAATCATCATCGAGCAGCAGGAACGCCATCAGGCAGAGATCGCTGCCGCCGTTGACGAGGCCGTGAAGGCGGCGGTCGCCGCGATCTTGCGTCGCTATTACGGGCCTCGCAGCGAGAGCTTCGACCCGCGGCAGCTCTTCTTGTTCGGCCAGCAGGTCGTCGATTCGCCGCTCGATATGGCGAGCGTTGAAGAAGAAGTAGGCGAGCCGCTCACGACTCGTCGCCCGCGTCACAAGCACGGCCGGCAGCAGTTGCCAGAGCATCTCGAACGCATCGAGATCGAACACGACCTCGACGACAAGGCGTGCCCCGCATGCGGCTGCGAGCGGTGCCGGATCGGTGCGGAGATCAGCGAGCAGCTCGAATACTTTCCGGCCAGCTTAAAGGTCTTGCGGCACGTGCGTTACAAGTACGCTTGCGAGAAGTGCGACCACGATGGCTACAACCCGAACATCGCCACGGCGGCCAAGCCGCCGCAGCCGATCGACAAGGGCCTGCCGGGACCGAGCCTGCTGGCGTACGTCATTGCCAGCAAGCTGGGCGACCACCTGCCGCTGTATCGGCTGGAGCGGATCTTCGAGCGGCAGCAGGTGCATATCGCCCGCAGCACGATGTGTGCGTGGATGCGGCACGCGGGCGAACTGGTCCAGCCGCTGATTGAGTTGATGACCGAGCGGGTTCGCAATTCACAGGCGATCCACACGGACGACACGGTCGTGCCGATCCAGAGCCCCGGTTCCAAGCAGTGCCGCAAGGGCCGCGTCTGGTGCTACCTGGGCGACGCGGCCCACCCCTACACCGTGTACGACTACACGCCGAATCGCTCTCGCGACGGCCCGGCCAAGTGGCTTTCGGGCTACGAGGGCTACCTGCAAGCCGACGCCTACGGCGGTTACGACGGCGTTTATCATTCGCAGAACGTGACCGAGGTCGCTTGCTGGGCGCACGCGCGGCGGAAGTTCTACGACGCGCAGGACTCCGACGAGCGGCGTGCTCGGCAGGCGCTTACGCTGATCGCCGAACTGTACGCCGTCGAGCGCGAAGCGAAGGACGCCGACGAGGCTGCGCGACTCGCGCTACGCCAAGATCGCAGCGTGCCGGTGCTCGATCGCATCAAGCGATGGCTCGACGCCGAGCAAGAGGTCGTGCTGCCCCGCAGCCCGATGGCCACGGCGATCACCTACGCCCAGAACCAGTGGCAGGCGCTCACGACGTACGCGACGCAGGGCTTCCTCAACATCGACAACAACGCCAGCGAGCGGGCGCTGAAGCGCGTGGCCCTCGGCCGCAAGAACTGGCTCTTCGCCGGCAACGACGCCGCGGCCGAGAACCACGCACGGCTTTGGTCGCTCATCGCCAGCTGCGAGCGACACAAGATCGATCCGCAGCGTTATCTCACCAGCGTGCTAGCCAAGATCGGCTCGACGCCGAAGGAGGAACTCGGGCAGTTCCTGCCCGACGCATGGAAGGCCGAGGACGCGGCGGAGCCGATGGATCAATCTTGATCGCCGCAGCCAATCGTCCGACTCGCTGCCGATGGGGTGTCGGCAAGCTTCACGAGCTGGAAAGCACCGTTGCCGCTTTCGCTCACCTTAATCGATACCACGTTGCCAACTTTGTAGTTGGAGAGTTCGAGGACGTACCGCGACAGCACCGCCATCGTTTCTTCAACGTCGGGAATCTGACGACCCGTATCGACAAGCTTGGCGAATAGGTCGTTGGCGGATATCTGTCGGCCAACAAAGACCATCATCGCGTACTCGACAACACGCCTCGACTTCAGATCGAAGAAGTAAACTCGTCCATTCTCGACAACCGGGACGACGAACCCGCCGCCACGCCCTTCGGGATTCGAAGGGTCGAATGACGTCAGCAGCTTCTTCGCGGTTGGCTTTGCTTCACTCATCTTCTCACCACTCCCATGGACGATAGTATCTGTGGTGAGTGTCATGCAGGTCAATTCCTTGCAGCCGCATGTTTGACGGAAGATCGTCGCCACCAATCGACAACGGCTTGATGTGGTCGATCTCGTAGCCGGGAGGCCGCCGCCCTTCTCGCAGCCACGGCTTCATCCACGAAGGCGTCCGGTAGTCATCCGCCAGAGACTTCAAGTACTGGCGAGCCACCGCTTGGCTTCGTGTGGAACCCGTAACGATCCCGTTGGCTTCCTTGTAGATCCTCCATGCGTTCGCCGCCTCAGCCCGACTCGCAAACTGGCCGGCTGTACCTGACTGGAACTGGTTCCACGTCCTGTAAGCCGGCCCGCCTGTGGTCCGCGGACTTTCAATTACCCACAAATCTTTTGCCGATTTCAACTCCGAGGTGGATATCGGTCAGTCGCGACAGCCCTCGCCAAATTACTATGTTGCCCGGCGGTCCGTCGCTTTTGCGGGCGAGGTAGCCGCCGAGCTTGGCGACGACGATCAGATAGTGGGCAACGTTCTTCAGAGGCGGTTGTTCCGGATCGCCGGAGATGTGATTCATGATCGCGATTTCCGTCTCGGTGAACACCTTGTCGGCTGAGGATTTGGGATTGGTTCGGTTGACCATCGTTAGCCAGAACACTCTCCACGCGATGATGCAGAAGACGGCGATCAGGTTCGTCAGCCGCTCGGCCGTGCGGAGCCTGGCGTCTTCGGCACGGCAGCCCGACTTGAGCACCTTGTGGAACGTCTCGATCTTCCACCGCTGGGCGTACCAACCCAGCTTCTCGACGGCCGCATCAAGGCTTTCGACGGGTAGGTCAGTGAGGAGCTTCCAGCAGATGGCCTTGCGTCCCTCGGGCTTGCCGCGTTCCCAGGCGTGAATCACCGTCAGCGACAACGGCGGGTACTTCTTGTGCTTGCCGATTGGCGGGTGCACCGTCATCGGGCTGAACCGCAGCTGCAGTTCGACCTCGATCGGCCGGCCCTTGGCGTCGAGGACCTCGACGACGTGCGTCCCCTGAATCGGCTCGCGCTCCATCTTCCGGGCGATCGTCGTCGCGCCCGTGCCGGCGCGTCGATCGACACACGTCCGCACGAGGAAGTGCGTCTGCTGCTCCTTCGCAAGGCAGAACAACTCGTAGATGTCGCTCTCTCGGTCGCCGATGTGAACCAAGCGGTCGGGGCTGGCCAGCCGCGTCGACTGCTCGAGATTCTCCAGCCAGCGGACGCTCTCCTTCTCTTCAATCGGGATCCGTGTGGTGTTGACCGAGTGCTTGCCGCCGGCGACACCACCCTTGAGCGCGTTGGTCCCTTTGAACTTCTTGCGGGTCCAGAACTTGATCGCCGTCAGCCCCAGAGGCTTGCCCGCCGTGGTGACCGCTAGGCTGGAGTGCATCAGCAGCCCGCACTTGGTGATCGGCTTCTGGCCGATCCGACTGGCCGGCAGCGTGCGTGTCTTACCGATCGCCTCGGGCCGCTCGCGCTGGAAACTGAACTCGGTCGTGTCGTGCAGAACCAAGATCGGCCCCTTAGCCATCGCCATCCGCGACTTCGTCGCCGCAAAGTGGCCGGCGAGGAGGATGCTCTCATCGACGCGCGGGTTGTCAAAGAACCGATAGGCAGCCTTCGTCGCGGCCCAGTCCTGGCACGCCGAGGGGAGCGTCGCGCCGATCTTCTCGCCCAGGCAGCCGAGCACTCGAACGAATCGTGCTTTCAGCCGCTGGTCGGGAAACTCGCAACCCTCCACCTCGCGTTCGACCCAGCCCTCCATGGCCCCGGCCCTCCGCAATCCATGATGTCAGCAAGCAACGCTCGCTTTCACGATCGAGGTTAGCCTCGACCGTATCTCCCGGCTATGCGAAGTTGTGGGTAATTGAAAGGTCCGCGGAACGGACACATCACTCGTGGCTAGCTAAGGCCTGCCAATAGTTCTCATCGATGCCCATCAAGTGACCAACGGCGGCAATCTGCTGCAGGCGTACTGTATCGACGGCAACGTCGTACTCGTAGAGCTGCGTACAGAGGTTCTCTAATGCAATGCCAGGCTCCCCGGCTTTCGTGAGCTCCTGCATCTCGGCGACTTGAGCGGCCGGCAACTCCCGCTCAAAACCAACGATGATTGCAACGAGCTCGTCTTCGATTGCTTGCATGTCCATGCCAAATTCACCTCAATACTGCGGATGAGCCGTAATAATGCCTTCACCGGCGGGTTCAATCACGACCTTAATCTTCACCCCACCCCGTTCACCAATAACATACCACCGCGTCGGCTTGCCAGACTTTGTGAACATGGCCCCGGGCTTGCCCGTCTGTTGAATCCAAGTTAGCGAGGGATCAGTGGCAATATCGGACACTTCGTGCATGATGCGACTGCCATCCCATTCCTTGGGGAAAGGAGTCTTGCCCGGTTTTCCAGGCCAAAGGTGGCTGCGATAGCCCAGTACTTTCGGACAGCGGCGGGGCCGGGATAATGGCCCTTCAGGAGGTCCGAGATGAGCGAACCGAGGAAGCGTCGTTCGTACGACGAGGCGTTCAAGCGAGAAGCGGTGCGTCTGGTGGTCGAAGAGAACTATTCGCTCGCCCGTGCGGCCGAGGCGGTGGGGGTGAGCGAGCAGTCGCTGCGTGAGTGGCGGAAGAAGCTCGGCCCGCCGATCGAGCCGTGCGGCGAGGACGCCAAGGGAGTCTCCAGCGGCGACTTCACCGACGCCCTGCAGGCGATCCTCGGCACCGGCTGCCCGGGCCTCTCGGCGTCGACCGTCACGCGGCTCAAGGGCGTGTGGGAGCAGGAGTACAACGCGTGGAGCAAGCGTTCGCTGGAGGGCAAGGAGTACGTCTACGTCTGGGCCGACGGCATCCACACGAACATCCGCCTGGAAGAAGACCGCCAGTGCCTGCTGGTGCTGATGGGGGCTACGAAAGAGGGCAAGAAGGAGCTGATCGCCATGACCGACGGCCACCGCGAGAGCGCCGAGAGTTGGCGTGAGCTGCTGCTGGCCTACCTCCGCAAGGCGAAGAGCGTCGAGGAGTTGATCCCGTACCTGTACCTCAAGGGAGTCTCCAGCGGCGACTTCACCGACGCCCTACGTGAAGCGTCGCGGCCTCTCGGCTGAGCCGAAGCTGGCCGTGGGGGACGGCGCCCTCGGCTTCTGGAAGGCCCTCCGCGAGGTCTTCCCCAACACCCGAGAGCAGCGGTGCTGGGTCCACAAGACGGCTAACGTCTTGGACAAGCTCCCCAAGGGGAAGCAGCCCAAGGCCAAGCGGATGATCCACGACATCTGGCAGGCGGAGACGCGCGAGGAAGCGGGCGCCGCTTTCGACGCATTCGTCGAGGACTACGAGCTGAAGCACCCCAAGGCGGTCGAGTGCCTCGTGAAGGACCGGGACGAGCTGCTGGCGTTCTACGACTTCCCGGCCGAGCACTGGAGGCATCTGAGAACGACCAACCCGATCGAGAGTACGTTCGCGACGATCCGCCTGCGTCACAAGCGGACCAAGGGCTGCGGAAGCCGCCTCGCCTCGCTGACGATGATGTTCAAGCTGGCCGAGTCGGCCGCCAAGCGATGGCGATCACTCAACGGCAGCGAGCGGCTGCCCGACGTGCTCCGAGGAACCCGATTCCAAGACGGACTCCCTCTCCAAGAAACCGCCGCCTGATTCAACCGCCGTCCACAACTCTTGACGATATCTCAAGTAAGAGGCCATCCTTGCACTGCTGCTGATACAGGATTGCGGTAGTGGTGCGGGTTGTCCAGACACTGTTTTCAATACTGTTTTCAGTGCGACTAGGTGCGTATCTGTGCACCCTGTCTAGACGCCTTGATCAACGAATATCCCTTTGATACAAAGTGTTTTCGTGATTTCGATCACGTTCGCAACTCCGCCGAAACCAGCCTGGGGGTCAAAAGGTCGCAGGTTCGAATCCTGTCGGCCCGACTTTCTTTTTCGGGTTTCTCCCGCAGGACTCCGCCCCGGATGTCGGTGCGTCGTCGGATGTCGGTGCGTCTCGGAGGGTTTCCTGAGGCGTCCGTTCATCACGAGGGCGTCGAGCCCCGAGAAGCAGCTTTCTTCCCGGACCGTGGATTGCCGCAGCACTCCGGCCGGTGTGCTCCTCAAGACACGCTCGGTTGGCTAGGCTGCTCGGACCACTCAGAGAGCGGCGCGCTGGCGTCACGGCAACGCAGAGGCGGCGATGACATCCCCCACCCGGCTTGAGGCGGCCCTCCTTGATGCGGGCCTCGTCGAGACGCTCTTTTTAAAAGAGGCGTCGTGGTCCGAGGGGCATGGGGCGTCGCCGGGATTTCTCGGCGGCGGGATTCTCTACTACGCCCTGCCGTACGCCTTCCGCGCCCGCCGCTGTGTCTGCATAGGGTCGGGCGGGGGCTTCGTCCCGCGGATGATGCGTCAGGCGCAGCGCGACTTGCTAGCTCAAGCGGTCGCTCTAGGAGCCGACCCGGAGGGATACGAAACGCATCTCATCGACGCCAACCTCCCCGAGAGCGGGTGGGGGAGCCCGCAGTGGCTCGACGACGACTCGTTCTTCCGCCAGCAATTCCCCGACGTGATCGTCCATCTACGGCGCTCGCAGGAGGTTCTGCCCACCTTCGCCGCCGGCTCGGTCGACTACCTCCACATCGATGGTGACCACAGCTACGAGGGCTGCAAGAGCGACTTCGAGCGCGGCCTGCCGCTCCTGGCCGAGCACGGAGTGATGACGCTGCACGACACATCGCTACACCTCCAAGAAAAGGTGTGCGGCGTCCACCGCGTGGTCGCCGAGTTGCGCGCGTCGCGCCGGTTTGACGTCGTCGATCTGCCGTTCATCGGCCGCGGCGTCGCGATCGTCCGGCCGAGAGGCCGCGACGTCGGGATGCTGGCGAACCTCAAGATGTCGCTACGCCGCATCCTCGGAACGATAAGAACCGGACGCTAACGCGTCGCGGCTGATCACGGCGCGCCATCAGCCGCAGGGCGTTAGCCCCCGGTTGTATGTGTACGGGCTTGAGCCGAGCGAGCTAGCTCGGAGCCGCAGGCGTCACGCACGAACAACGTCGTAGCGCAGCTCGGCGAACGAGGCGCCGATCTGGCGGACGGAGACCAGCCGCAGCGGCGGGTTGGTGTGGCGTCGCGGGAAGAGCGGTTCTCCTTTGCCGAGCGTTACGGAGCCGACCTGGACGATGATCTCGTCCAAGAGGCCCGCGTCGAAGAACTGGCCCGCCAGTTCGCCGCCGCCCACGACCCACAGGTTCTTGCCGCCGGCTGCCTTCGCCATTGCAGCGTGCACCGGCCGCACGTCCCCTTGGACGAAGCGGAGGTCGGCGCCCGCGAACCTCGGCAGCTCACGGCTCGTGAAGACCCACACCGGCTGCGAGTACGGCCACGCCGAGCCGGTCTGCTCGGCGACCTTATCGACGTTCCGCAGCAGCCACTCGTAGGTCGCCGACCCCATCGCCAGGGCGCCGACCGCGGCGATGAACTCCGGGTAGCTCGTCTCCTCGGGGTCGCCGAGCGGGAAGAGCCAGTCGACCGAGTCGTCCTCGGTGGCGATGAAGCCATCGAGGCTCGTCGCGGTGTAGTACTGGGTCTTCATAGGGGCATTGTAGGGTCCGCTGCGCGGACCGTGGTGAGCGGTTGGAAAGAGAAACCCACTCGCGACGGTGAATCCAACGAACGGTCCGCCCAGCGGACCCTACGGGGCGATTGTCGGTGGCCAAAAGCAAGTGATAAGCCGGAGGAAAGGCTGGAAAAGACGGCCCCCGCTGAGCGCTCCGCAGCCATCGCCTCGTGCGTCGCAACGCGAATCGATGGATGGACGCATGAACACGCCGGCGCTCGCTACGCGGCCGCCTAAGGCCCTTAAACGGGACGCCTGGACCAGCGAGGTTAAAGTAACCCGCCGGCATGCCGTGAGGTCCCCCTCTTCAAGCCAAGAGCGAGCGTGGCTGGGGTCGACTTCCCGAAGAGCTGTGGGACAAAATTCGGCTGCATGCCGTGTGGCTCGCTTGCGAGTCCTCTATCCCCGGCTCTCTCTCTTTAGGCGGGCGCCAACTCGTCTACGCCGAATATTGAGGTGGATCGCGCGCACAATTTTGGCTGAGGTGCGTTGCACTTCAGCGCGTACGAACTCGCAACCGGCGGCTTCCGGTCAATGCCGCCAATCCTAGAGCCGCCAAAGTGACGCATTGAGGTTCGGGGACCAGCCAGCCACGTAATACCACGGGCGTCGGCTGCCCCCACACGTCGAGGGAAAATTCGTACATTACATTGGCTGGATCGTCGGTAGTGACTTGGGCGATCGGCACCGTCACGTATCCGAGTGGCCACTCATAACCGATGGGAAAAGTAGGGCGAGGCACAAAGGTGAAACTGGCGACGAGGGAGCTGGAATCGTCAACAGTATTTGAATCCATGACTTCTCGTACGAAGCCTCGGTTGAACAGAAAATGCGAATCCAGCGACCTTTGATCATCAGAGACATCGGATTGAAAAACTGTCTTCTCCTGGCCGTCGGATTGGTACATGGCTCCATTGAATTCTGCGCTGATGCGCACTCTGGGAGACGTGGTCTGAAGGCTGAGCATGGCCGTGTAAGTCCGATGCCCGGGGAGCCCTTCAGCAGGGACCGATGTGATCGACACTTGGACATCGCCGAAAACGGAATATGGAATACATGTGAGGCAATCCGTTACATCATCAAGAGATCCACCAAAGTCCAGTCCACCTTGCCCGTTGTCGATCTGGAGGTTGATAGCTACATCGGCGGGGTTGTTTGTAACGATCACGGCGAAGGGAAACGGGTTCGGCCGATTCAATGCTTCCAAGCCGGAGATTCTACCCGTCAGCAGCGTGTTGGATTCGGCAACGCCTGCCGAAACAACCTCACGCGAATTGAAAAGAAACTGTGAGTCGCGGTTGATGATTGCATCGGAGGTATAGACGAGAATGTTGTTGTCCGCGAATATGGTGCTCAGTCCGAACGGGGTGTTTTGCCACATTTCCCCAGTAAACGTCGCGTCAAAACCGCGGAACACTTCATCGCCGACCGTTTCATAGCTCAATGTGATCATCCGATAGTCCGGATAACTAAAACTGACAGGTTCGGAGTAAGAGTAGAGATTCCCCCCCTGAGCGAACGACCCCAACAAGCCGACCAGGGCCGCCATTACAATCAGTGTGTGCTGCATTCTCTTAGACTGCGATGATATGGTGGCCGGGTGCCATGCCCACGCCCTAGCGTGGGCATGCGAACTGTCAAGCGACTTCTCCGTGACGCACATGCCCACGCCGACGCGCGTGGGCATGGCACCCATCCTACACGACGGTCACGCCTCCGCGCCTCGCAACCCCGCCAGCTTCTGCCGCAGCGTCGCGACTTGGCGTTCTAACTCGTTCTGCTCAATCCGCACGCGATCGAGAATCGTCTCGCTCGCGCGCTTGATCGACTCGGCTGGCTTGCCGATCTTTTCGAGGCCTTGGGCTGTCTTCTCGATCGCGTTGATGGAGCGGTCGATCGCTTCGACGTCGATGTCCTCCACCGCGTCGCCGCGGTGCTGTTCGACGACACAGGCGCGGGCGATCTCGATCGCCGCCAGCAGGTAAGGGTCGGTCGACGGGTCCTCGGCGTCCCAGACGACCAACAGGTCTTGGCCGTAACGGGCGAGGGGCTTGGCCGCCTCGGGCGCCGTCTGTCGGCTCCAAACGAACACGCCGAAATCGGCGCCGCGGTTCTTGCGGGCCGTCTCGAGCTCGTCGATTGCGCTGGCCGTCGAGTAGCCACGGGCCTCCTTCGCCTCGAAGACGATGCGGGCGCCGGGCGCCGGCGTCTCGGGGCCGAGCCGTAGGACGGCGTCGCCCACCTTGCAGTTCTTCACGAGGCCGGTTGTCGCCCCGGTCGCCTCGCAGAGGTCGCCGCGTTGCTCCGCCTGATTGGCCAGGTAGGCCAGGACGGCGCCCTCGAACTCGTGGCCGTGCTCGGGGCTGACGGCGGCCGACTCGCGTTTCTGGACCAGCTTGGCGAGCGTGACGCTCACCTCTTCCTGGAACTTGGCGTTCGAGTCGACGTGCGCGCTGAGGATCGTCAGCAGCTCGCGTTTCAGCCGCGACAGTCCCGAGTCGTCGTTGTCGAGTGAGAATTCGCTGCTGATGGTGCGCTGCGCGCGATCGACATTCCGCACCAACCGGCTGAGGGCCGAGTCCTCTTTGTCGAGCGAGAACTCTTTGACGACGTTGTCGATCTTGTCGCCGAGCCCCTTCTGGAGGTCGCCATGCTTGCCGGCGAGCTCGTCCACCAGCCGCCGCAAGGCGCTGTCGGGGACGTCGAGCGAGAACTCACGCAGCACGTGCTCGCGCTGCGCGCGGAGCTGTTCGTCGACCGTCTTCTGGAGGCGGCAGAGCAGGCCGCTCGATTGCTCGGGGTCGAGCTGCCGCATCAGCGGGCTCTCGCGGCCGAGTTGCGTTGAGAGGAGCCGGGCGAGCGGCGAGCCGTCGCCGTGCAGCTGCGAACGGAGCAGCGTGGCGAGCTCGCCGTCGTTGCCGACGAGGCGCTCGACCCGTTCGGAGAGGCGGCCACTCTTGGGGTCGAAGTACTCTTTAAGGACCGTGGCGGTCTGCTTTTGGGCGTGGTCGGCGTGGGCGTTCAGCGCGTCCTTCAGTTGCGACAAGAGCTGCTCGCCGGCAGACTTCACCTGCTCGGTGTCGATCCGGCTCGAGGCGTGCCGCAACGCGGCGACGCCGATCCGCAGGGCGTCAGCGGCGAACTCGTCGCGGGCGCGGCCTTCGGGCAGCGCCCAGAGAGCGTCGATCACGGCCGGGTCGCGGAGGTCGAGCTCGAGCCGCAGCAGCGGGGGGGCCTCGCCGGGGGTCCAGGCGTAGGAGCCGTCGTCGAGGGCGGTGTCGTCGGCGTCGTCCACTTGGCTGCCAAAGGAAAAGGCGTGCTGGGCTTCTTGCGGCATCGATCGGGCTCCGTGCGGTGGCAGGCATTGGGGTGGCAATGCGTACAGCGGTTCACTATCGCGGGGAGCGGCCCGCGAAGCAACCGGCAAGCGACCCCTTTGGCGAGCCGGCGACGTGAGTCGTCGGAGTACGAAGAGGTGAACCACGAAGACACAAAGGGCACGAAGGCCCCCTGCGTGGCGCCAACCGTGACGGCTGGGCAAACTACGAAAGCGACGAGCGCCAAATCCCCCTCCCTTTCAGGGAGGGGTGAGGGGAGGGTTTACGCGATCAGGACAGGAGAGTTTCCCTGTGATCGATCGGTCCAGCGACTCGGGACAGGACGACCGAGTACGCTGAGCGCGAAGACCCTCCCCTGGCCCCTCCCTTTCAGGGAGGGGGAATAGAAAAAGCCCCGGCGGGGCGACGGCGTTTCGGCGAACCGATTGGCAGTCGCCCCGGTCGGGGCTTCGTCTTTATGAGATCGTTCGACTCAGACCGCGGCGCGATGCCGCTTCTTCTTGGCGCCAGAGGCCTTCGCGCCGGCGGGACGAGCGGTCGCCGTGGCGCCGCCGCCTGAACGGTTGCCACCGGAGCTGCCCGATCCGCCCGAAGGCTTCGCCTTGCGCGGACGGCGGGGCTTGCCGCTGGTCTGCAGCTTGACCGGGCCACGCGGGCCGGCCTGACGGCCACGACCGCCACCACCACCGCCCTTCTTCTTCAGCGGGCCATTGTTGACCGGCTCGGTCGGCTCGAAGCCGGTGATCGTCGGTTCGACGGGGATCGACATCTTCATCAGCCGCTCGATCTGCCGCAGCAGGCCGCGCTCGTCGCCACAGCAGAACGAAACCGCCGACCCCTCGGCGCCAGCGCGGGCCGTGCGGCCGATGCGGTGGACGTAGGTCTCGGCGACTTCGGGGAGGTCGAAGTTGACGATGTGCGTCACGTTGTTGATGTCGAGGCCGCGGGCGGCGATGTCGGTCGCGACCAACACCGGCGGGTTCTTGCCCTTGAACTGGGCGAGCGCGCGGTTGCGGGCGCCCTGGCTCTTGTTGCCGTGGATCGCCGACGCCTCGAAGCCCTTCACCTCGAGGTGCTTGACGATCTTGTCGGCGCCATGCTTGGTGCGGCTGAACACCAGCGTCCGGCCGCGCGGCGTGTCGCCGAGGAAGCGGACCAGCAAGTCGAGCTTGCGGTTGCGGTCAACCAGGTAAGTCGACTGGGCGATCCGGTCGGCGGGGGTCGAGACAGCGGCCACCTCGACCGAGGCGGGACGAGTGAGCCATTCCTGGGCCAGCTCGCGGATCGCGTCCGGCATCGTGGCCGAGAACATCAGCGTCTGGCGACGTGCGGGGACCTTCTTAACGATCCGCTTTAGGTCGGGCAGGAAGCCCATGTCGAGCATCTGGTCCGCCTCGTCGAAGACGAGAATCTCGACCTTCGAGAGGTCGATGTGACCCTGGTTCATTAGGTCGAGCAGTCGGCCCGGCGTGGCGATCAGGGCGTCGACGCCGTGGCGGAGCGCCTTCACCTGGTTGAACTGCGAGACGCCGCCAAAGACGATCGTGTTCCGCAGCGCGGTGTGCTTGCCATAGCGGTCGAGGCTGGCGCCGATCTGGGCGGCCAACTCGCGCGTCGGCGAGAGGACCAACGCCCGGATGGGACGCGGCTTGGGGCGCGAGCCCTTGGGGTGGGGCGGCCGCTTCGGCTGGCGCTGCTCGTTCTGCTCGCTCTCGGGGAGCGAGCGGATCAGCAGGTCGAGCATCGGCAGCGTGAACGCGGCGGTCTTGCCGGTGCCGGTCTGCGCGCAGCCAATCAGGTCGCGGCCTTCGAGCACGATCGGGATCGCCTTGGCCTGGATCGGGGTGGCGATCTCGTAGCCGAGGTCGGCGACGGCGCGGGAGAACGGTTCGGCGAGGCCGAGGTCAGAAAACTTCATCGAAAAAATGCCTGGGGAGGGAGGCTCCCCCAGCGCAGCCGGAGCGCAGTGCTCGGCAGTCGAAGGGAAAGCGGTTGCCTGTTTGACGGCCGGCGGGAGGCGTCACGCGACGCCGGGGGAGCGCTGCCCGAGCACGGTGGATACCGGCAATGGGCGGCGGCGGCCGCAAGGGGCAAGAGAATCAATCGCGGTCGAGAGCCAGGAAACCGGGGGGCAGGTGGGGCCGCTGTGTCGCCAGGACCAAGAAGGTCAGGACTAACAGAGGTAACGCCCGGGCCGGGTCGCCGCTTTCTTCGATTTTTGAATGACCACAACCGGGGGAAAAGCCCGCCGGAAGGTCTCACACCTTGTACTTGTGGGAACAGCGTACCACACGGGAGCGGGGTCACCTAGGCGGAATCCGGGCAGGAGGGGCGGGTTGCTAGCGGCCGCAGGGGATAGGAGGGATGCTGGCGATAGGGAGGATTGCCAGCCCGTCGGGCAGCGAGCCGGGAGACGTCAGTCCCCGGAGGAACCCCGCCGATTCGTCCGAATACGAGACCGTGAAAACTCCGGAGACTGACGTCTCCCGGCTCTTTGTAGGACGGCGCCGCAAACGGCATGGAGTCGATCCGGCGCCGCTGCTAAGCTCCGCGGCCCCGTCACCGCCCCCCTAAGCGTCCTCCCAGGGAACGCCCGATGCTCCTTCGCCTCGCTGCTGTTGTTCTGTCGCTCACCGCTGTCGCCGCCGCCCGCGCGCAAGCGCCCGAGGGGTTCGAGCTGACCGCCATCGAGCAGGCCTACCTCGACCAGGTGCTCGGCCAGTGGGAGACCCAATCGGGCCAGATCGAGACCTTCAGCTGTGACTTCACCCAGCTGGTCTACGACAACGTCTTCGGCCCCGGCAACGACGAGAGCGGCCAGCCGATCGCCAAGAGCGAGGGCTACGGCGCCGTCAGCTACCAGAGGCCCGACAAGGGGAGCTTCCACGTGAAGGAGCTCCTCACTTGGGACGCCAAGGAGCGCAAGCGGGTCGCCAACCCGAACGTCGTCGGCGAGCACTGGGTCTGCGACGGCGAGAGCGTCTTCGAGTACAAGCAAGAACAGAAGCAGCTCGTGGTTCGGCCGATCCCGCCCGAGATGCAAGGCAAGAACATCGCCGACGGCCCGCTGCCGTTCCTCTTCGGCGCCGAGGCGGACAAGCTCAAGGCCCGATACTGGCTGCGCGTTGACCCGCGTGCGCCGACCGGTTCGATCTGGCTGGCGGCGATGCCCAAACGCCAACAAGACGCTGCCAACTACCGCTCGGTCGAATTGATGCTCGACTCGCAACGGATGCTGCCGACGGCAATGCGCGTCACGGCGCCCGACAACAGTCAGACGACCTACACGTTCAAGCTCGCCGAGGCGTCGATCAACAGCCGGATGACCTCGCTGTGGAACAGCCTGTTCGCCGCGCCGAAGACGCCGTGGGGTTGGACACGGATCGTCGAAGAGCCGCAGACGGCGGCGGCGCCGGTCGAGCGCCGCTAGCATGGCGTGAGGTTTGGGGCTTGAGGGATGAGGGTCGGCGGGGAGGTCTCGATCGCTGTGGCCAGCGCCGCGGCGTGAGCCGAATCGATCTCTAGCGGCGTGACCCAACACGCCTCGATGCCGAGCTCGTTCGCGGGCAGGCCCGTCACCCAGCCGCCGCGTGGATCGGCGGGCGTCAGCGTCCGGGGGAGCGACTCGCCTACGCCCAGGCCGACGAGCTTGAGCGCCGCCTCTTTCATCGTCCAGACGCCGAAGAACGCGGCCAGCGGGTCGGTGGCGGCGGCGAGCCGCGCGACTTCTTCGGGGTGGAACCACCGCTCGGCGAGCCCCAGAGCGTTCTTCATCGGCCGGACCCGCTCGACATCGACGCCCACCGGCTCGCCGGCGATGGCGCAGATCGCCAGGTCGCCGGTGTGCGCGAGGTTGAAGTGCAGACTTCCATCGCCGACGAGCGCCGGCTTGCCCGCCTTGCCATAGCAAAACGCGAGCGTCTGCGGTGGCGCTCCGGCAAGCTCACCGAGCGATCGACGGAGCTCGCCCCGGCCGAGAACGAAGCGCCGGCGGACGTCTTCTCGGGAGAACGCCGTTGCGCGGGCACGCTCCTCCTCGCTCAGCAGTTGCTGGGCTTGGGCGACGCGCTGCGAGTCGGCGTCGAGACGCCAGGTGAGGACTCGGCACGGCGGCGACGCCGGCGGCCCCGTTGAGGTCGGATGCATGGCGACTCGGTTGGACGATGGTCGGCCTGGACGCTGATCAACCAGCCTGGGGCTTCAACGTGAAGAACTTGGCCGTCCGCGGCCCAAGGCGCGGAAGTTGCCCCAACGTCTTTACCGCGCGACATCAGTCGTTCTTGAATGCACTATGCGAACCGACCAACGGAGAATCCAGCCCATGAACGCTAGCTTAACGATCAAAGAGGCCGCAAAGGTCTCTCGTGACGAACTCGAGTCGCTAAGCCAGCGAACGGAGCGCGGGTGCGTGTCCCTCTCGATGCCGACCCACCCGGGCAGCCGAGAGCGACGCCAAGACCCCATCCGTCTCCGCGGCTTGGCCGATGAAGCAGGCGAGAGTCTTTCCGAGCAGGGCGTCTCGACGAGCGACGTGCGAGCCCTTCGTGAACGGCTGCACACGCTTGGGGGCGACAATGAGGTCGACGGGCAGGAGTTCTGGGGCCGTGTCGGCGCCGGTCTGGCGATCTTAGCGACCACTGACGAGATGCACGTCTACAGCCTCCGCAACCAACCGGGCGAGATGGCTCGGGTCGGGCGGCGCTTCGATCTTCGGCCCCTTCTGACGGACATCCAACACGACGC
Organism: Botrimarina colliarenosi; assembly: GCF_007859955.1. Taxonomy (GTDB): domain Bacteria; phylum Planctomycetota; class Planctomycetia; order Pirellulales; family Lacipirellulaceae; genus Botrimarina; species Botrimarina colliarenosi. The sequence goes on along the minus strand of NZ_SJPR01000001.1, from coordinate 1,700,299 downwards.
GCGCTACGCACTCGTGGCTGTCAGCCGAGGAGACCTCCGCTACTTTGAGGGCGACTCGAGCGGCCTGAGCGAGGTCAACCTGGAAGACGCCCCGGGGTCGCTCTACGCCGTCCACGAGAAGGCCCACCAGAAAGGCTTCGCATTGCATTCCTTCAATCGAGGGGCCTCTGGCAACCATGCGGCGGCCGTTCCTCATGGACACGTCGACAAGGACGATGCCGAGGCCGTCAAACGCTACTTGGGCGAGATCGCCGCCGCTTTGGAGGAGGAGGCTTCGGACCATGCCGATTCCGCCGCCAAGCGGGCGGTCGTGTTCGCCGGCGTTCCGGAGCACTTTCATCTCTTCCGCGAGGCGGCCGAAAGTTGTTCCTTGGCGCTCGTCGAAGAGCCTGTCGCGATCGCGCCGGATCACTCCACCGCCGAGGAACTGCACCAGTTGGCTTGGCCTCTCATCGACGCCCGGCTCACCAAAACCTCGGAGAAGGTCCTTAGCCGTTGGCGGAGCGCCGCCCACACCGAGGTCGCAACGTCCGACATCGAGGAGGTCATGAAGGCGGCGCACGACGGGCGAATCGAGACGCTGCTGGTGGCCGCCGACGCCCAGCTCGAGGGCGCCTACGACCCCGAAACACGGCGGGTTAGCGAGCGCGCCTCCGACTCGGAACGCGACGACCTTGTCGCCGCCGCCATCGCCGCGACGCTGCAGACGGGTGGGCAGACACGCGTCGTGCCGCGCGACGACTTCGAGCTACCGCCATCGGGGCTCGCGGCGATCCTCCGTTACGCGGCGCCCTAAGGATTCGAACGACGCTTCGGTTCAGAAGTCGTCCGCCGCACGGTAAGCGGCCAGCAGCGCCTCGTCCCCTTCGACGCCGCTGAGGCTCTTGCCGTGCTCCATGCCGATGATGCCGTCAAAACCCTTCGAGTGGATGTACTTGAAGACGTTGCGGTAGTTGATCTCGCCGGTGCCCGGCTCGTTACGGCCCGGGTTGTCCCCCGACTGGAAGTAACCGATCTCGTCCCACGCCATCGCCATGTTGGGGATGAGATTCCCCTCCTGGATCTGCTGGTGGTAGATGTCGAAGAGGATCTTGCACGACGGGCTGTCGACCGCGCGGCAGATCTCGTACGCCTGCGGGATCTTGTTGAGGAAGAGCCCCGGGTGGTTCGCCCACCAGTTGAGCGGCTCCAGGACCATCACGAGGTCGTGCGGCTCGAGCACCTCGGCGCAGCGACGCAGGAGGTCGACGCACTTGGCGGTCTGGTACCCCGGCTCGAGCCCGTTGTTGAACGCGCCGGGGACAACGGTCATCCACTTGGCGTTCACCCGCTTGGCGACCTCGACCGACGCCTTCACTTGCTCGACCGCCTCGTCACGGAGCTTCTTGTCGCTGCCGGTGAACGACACCTTGCCGAACGCGCCAATGCCGTAGGCAACGAACACGCCCATGCGGATATTGAGTCGCTGCATCGCGTCGGCCAGGCGCTGCTGTTCCTCGACCGGGAAGCTCGCCATCTGATTCTCTTCCCAGTCGCGGAAGCCGACCGAGGCGGCGTACTCGAGCTGCGCCACGCGGTCCTTGCCGGCGAAATTCTCGAACAGGCCGAAGTGTGGCGCGTAGCCAAGCTTGAACGGCTGCGGCTCGTCCCCAGCGGCGTCATCCGCAGCAATGGCGTTCGAGAGGGTCGAAGCAGCGGCGGCGGCCCCGGCGGCGGTCAAGAAGTCGCGGCGTTTCATCGGTGCGGTCCGGGGGGTGAGGAGGACGGGAAGAGGGCGGGAAGACGCCCATCATAATCACCGGAACCGGCAGGTCGTAAGGTTGCGGGAGGGGTCTCCGACCCCGATAGCGGTCGACGCGGAGGGCCACGGAGTGGCGTGCGTCATCGGGGTCGGAGACCCCTCCCACAATGCAATTGGTTGCCCGCTCAAGCCGCCTAACGCGACGCCAGCAGCGGCAGCCGCGAGCGGTCCGACACGACCACGCCGCCCGGCTTCTCGACGGTGATCGCGAACAGTGTCGCCTTGGTCACCGGCAGCGTCGTGCGGATCGGCACGACGTGCTCCCCCTCGCCCGCCGGGATGTTGAACACGCCGCCGTCGACCGGGTAGCGCTCGTCGCGTTCGGCGTCGAAGACCCATAGCTGGTACTGCTCGACCGCCGGGTCGTTGGCCTTGAGTCCCCGGAACCGCATGTAGCCTTGCTGGGCCGCGTCGCTCCAGACGACGTCGCCGTAGGCGGCTTCCTCCGGAAGCTCTTCAAGCGAGGGGTCGTCTTGCGGCGCCCAAGCGACTTCGACCAAGTCATCGGCGGAGGCGACCAGCGCCTGGCGATTATCGAGCGGCGACGGCGCGGGCCGGCCCATCCAGAACGAGAGCAGCAGGCCCGCCGCGATGGCGAGCATCGTGTAGACAGGCCACTCGGCGCGCCGTGGCGTCACCGGCGTAACGGCCGAACCGCCGCGCGCCGCGGCGAAGTCGAACTCCGCCGCGTCGTCGAGCAGCCGCTCGCGGAGCAGTGGGGGCAACGACTCGCTCGCGCCGGCGGCGGCGAGCGTCGTGGCGACCAGGTCGTAGCCCTCGTCCGCGTCGGCCGAGCCGGCGAGCAGACGTTCCAGCTCGGCTGTCTCCGCCGCGTCGAGTCCCCACAGCGCGCGGTCGGCGAGCAACTCGTCGAGCCGCTGGGCGTCGTGGGGCGACGGTCCGCCACTAGCAGGCGTCGCGTTCATCGGTCGGCCTCCTGTTTGGTGGTGACGGGACGGGTCTCTTCGGCGAGCAATTCACGCAGGCGACTCAGGCCGCGGCGGGCGTGCGACTTCACGGTGCCAAGCGGCCAGCCGGTGAGGTCGGCGATCTGGGTCTGGCTCTGCCCTTCACACAGCGCGAGCCGCAGCACCCTCTGTTGGTCTTCGCTGAGCCGGGCCAGCTGGACGCGGACCCGTTGGGCCTCTTCGGCAACCTCAAACCCAAGGAGGGCGACGCCGTCCGCCTCGAAGGTCGTGGCGCCGGGGTCCGCCAGCTCCTCAATCGGGGGCGGCGCGTCGAGGCGGCTGACGTCGTTCTGGGTCATCGTCCGCCGGGCCGCTTTGCCACGCCGCACGAGGTCGATGATCCGCCGCCGGGCGATCATGGCGACGTAGGTCGTCTCGCTAGCGACGCTGGGATCGAACCGCCGGGCGTTCTCCCACACCGACAGAAACGCCTCCTGGACGGCGTCCTCGGCGTCCGCCGGCCGAGCGAAGTACCGCCGGGCGAGTGACCAAACGAGCCCCCCGTAACGGTCGAGACACCGCTCGACCGCATCGGAATCGCCGGCGGCGACGCTGGGGAGGACCGCTTCGGACAACAGGCTTCGCAGGGCTCGAAGAGGCGGGGAATTCTCGGAGGAATGGGGCTTTCGCAGGATCGCGCGGGCCGGATGCAGCCGCGGATCGCAAAGGCCTTCCGAGGCGAGATTACCGTCCCGTTCCGGCTGATGACACCCTCAGCCAGCGTGCGATCGTCGTAGGGCCAAGGCGCTTCGCTTCACGCCCCTCAGAATCGATTCCGCCTGGCGCGCCGTGCCAGCAGGGAGAAGCCGAGCAGCGTCGCACCGGCGGCTGCGGGCTCCGGAACAGTCATGGCTGGATCGCCGTATGTAGTCCCAAAGCGAAGCCGCCACAGCGTATAGTCGCGGTGATCAACGACGCCGTCGTAGTCGGCGTCGGCGACCGAGTCGCCCGACGACGCCGCGTCGCGCCAGACGGTGTAGTCCGCCGAATCGACCACGCCGTCGTTGTTGAAGTCCCCCTGCCATTGCGGAACAAGATGGATCGACACCGCGTCGGTGTTGGGGAGCTCGGCCGCAAGGTCTAGCGTAAAGACCTCGCCGTCCGTCAGCGTCGCGGTCAACAGGCCCTCCCCAAACGGGACCGCCAGGGACTCGCCCGGGTTGAGGGCGACGGGCTGGCCGTCGATCGAAAACTTGACGCCGAAGAGGTCGATTGTTGCGGGCGAGAGGAACACCGGATCGGACGGCGCGACGATCCCCCCGATCCACTCGCCACCCAAAATTCGTAGCGATCCCTGTCGCATCGAGACATCGCCTTCGATGCGTCCCCCCGCAACCGTCAACGTCGTGACGAGCGGTCCGCCGGAGCCGTTAATCAGTTTTGCTTCACCGACGACTCCACTGCCGATCCAGGCGGAGGACCCGTGCTCAATCGTCAGGGAGTCGATCGTTCCCCCCGCAGCGACCAGTTTGGACCCCTGAATCCCCGAGGTAGCGGTTTGTCTCCGGCGGAGGTCGAGTCGTCGCAAGGCTCCGCCGGCAAGATCGACCGACCCCGCTTCCGCCGAGGCAAAATCGACTTGGCCGCCTGTGATCGCGAGGTCTCCCTCGACGGCTTGAATGCGATCGATCACGCCCCCCTCAACCCGCACCGCGCCCCCCGCCAGAGCGCGAGCATTCGCGTCGAAGATGGGTTTCTCGTGCTCCCCGCCCCGGTAAATCACTACGCCGCCACCGAAGGCCTTGAGGGTTCCGTTGAGCAGGCCTCCCTCGACAATCAGCTCGCCAAGGCTCACCTCGACGTCGTCGTTGACGACTCCGCCCGGCTGGACCACGGCGCCGCCGCCGACGATGCCCAGAGGCCCGGGCACGATACCGCCGGCATCGATGATCAATGTCTGACCGGCACGCACGGATCGGAACGTAGGGGACAGCGACGCGAAATAAACGCCCGCTATCGGCGCCGGCGGCGCCGCGGGACTCAGCGTGAAGCTGACGCCCGAGGTCCGGAAGCCGTCGCCATCGCTCCGGGAAAACGCGAAGGGGGTTCCGTTGGGGAACACCCCGGCGATGTCCCGGGTAACGGTGATCGGTGTCGCCTGGTTGATGCTCATCGGCTGGCCATCGACAACGAACTCGGCGCCGACCAGCGTCGTCGCGCCGTACGCCGAGAGCCCCCCGCCGAAGGTCTTATCGAAGTACCCGCCGGAAAGAATCGCCTGCACCCCCGAGGGCATGCCGATCCCGTCGAGGAATTCGCCCCCGCGGATGTCGAGTGTCGCTCCCGCCTGAGCCGCAACCGAGTCTTCGAACCGGCCGCTGTTGACGGTCAGGCTTCCCGACGCCAGAACGTCGGTGAGGCTCCGTACGACCCCGCCGTTCACGACGAGGCTCCCCTCGTTGACGTCGAGGAATTCAACGTCGGCCCCTGCGGCGAGGACGCCCGTCCCCCCGTCGATCTCGTATCGACGGATGACGCCATCCGAGGCGACCGCGTGGCCACCGGATCGGACGGTCAGCGAACCGAGGTCACCCCCGGTGACCGACGCGATTGCTCCGTCTTCGACGATCAGCGTGTCGACCGCCCCGCCGCTCACCGAGACCGCGACGCCGTCATACACCCAAAGGTCATCGACCTCGCCGCCGGCGACGTTGACCTCGGTGTTGGTGAGCGAGATCGACGAGTCGCCGATGTAGACAGGGATCCCCCGTATCGTTCCGGACGAGGCGTCATAGAACGACGCGCCGTCGGCGATGTTCACCTGGGTGTCCGACGTCAGCACGCGGTTGGTGAGCCGGCCGAAGGCGTCGATCCGCGTGGGCAAGGAGTCGGGTGGGACGTTGTAGACCGTTGCGAACTGCGCTTTAACCGTTGTCCCTCCCAACAGCCCGAGGCTTGCGGCCAAGGCAAGGACTGTTGGTCGATAAGCCATGGAGGTCCTGCGTAAGCTAGGTAATCGATCGGCCCAACTGAGAAGGCCCTCAGCCTAATCTCAGGGCGACGTCCAGACAAACCGAACGGCGACTCCGCCATCACGGACCGTTCGTGCATGCGCGGTCCGCCTAACCGCGCCACGGCCCGGTGATCGCGACCGTCATCCCCGCGGTCTGCAGGTTCACGAACAGCGTTGAGCCGTCGGGGCTGAACGTGGCGCCGGCGAACTCGCCTTGCACGTGGTTGTGGGCCAGCGTGTAGCACTGCCCCGTTGGCGTAACGCCGACCAGTCGCACGACGTCGCCCTGGCGGTCCTCACACACCACGAGGTCGCCCCACGGGGCGACGGTGAGGTTGTCGGCGTTTTCGATCAGCCGCGAGTCGTTCGGCTCGAGGAACAGCTCGAGCACGCCCGGCTCGCTGCGTTCGCCCGGTTGGCCTTCGGAGCGGCTCGGCGTGTACTTCCAGATCTGGCCGATCCGCTTGATGCCGCCCGACGTGCAGGCGAAGTAGATCGCGCCCTCTGAATTGGCAGTCTGATCTTCGCCGACGTACCACATCCCCTCGCCCCGCGCGAACCGCGCCGCGCCGGCGGCGAACGCCCGCACACGCAGGTCGTTGTCGGGCGACTCGGGGTGGTCGAGGTCGACCCAATCAACTTCGAAACGGTCGCCGACCGAGACGGCGTGCGACTCCCAATTGCGGGTGTCGAGGGCGTGCTGGCCGCGGATGGCGAGCGCCTGGAGCTGGCCGCCGGCGACGAGCTTGCCGGGCTGGTCGGGGAGGTAACGGTAGATGCCACTCTCGTCGAGGTCCTCGGTCTCGTAGACCGCCCCGGAACGCGGATCGACGGCGATCGCCTCGTGCCGCATGCGTCCCATCGCCACGAGCGGCGTCGGATCGGCGAGCCGCGGCTCGGCGGTGGCGGGGACTTCGAAGCAGTAGCCGTGCTCCTTCACCAGCGTGAAGTCGTCCGAGGCGTCGAGCAGATTGCCCGGGGTGTCGGTCGTCTCTTCGCAGGTGACCCAACTGCCCCACGGCGTCGGCCCGCCGGCGCAGTTCCGTTCGGTTCCGGCGAGGCTCTGGAACTGTTTGACGACGCGTTGCCGCTTGGTGTCGTAGACGAAGGTCGTTGTGCCGGCGACGCCCGGCGTGCGGCCGGCGCCGTCGTCGAAGAGGCGATCGAGCGCGATCTTGTCGAGCCGCTCATAGTTCTCGCCGAACGGCCCGGCGTCGCCCGGCTTCGTCTCGTGGTTGCGGACGACGATCGTCAGCCCGTCGGGCCCGGCGAAGGTCGCCATGCCATCCGGAGAAGCAGAGACCAGTAGGCCATCGTCCATCGCGTCGCCGGTGCGGCTCACAACGCGGTACGAAAAGCCAGCCGGCAGATCGAGAAGCCCCGACGGGTCGGGCGTCAGTTCGCCGTAGCCGATGGCGCCAAGCAACGCGTCGCCGCGGGCCAGCGACGGGTGAACCAACGACCGCAGCCCGGCGAACCCGGCGGCGTACGCGGCGGAAGTACGGAGAAAATCACGGCGAGAGGCGGGCATGGCGGCGACAGAGTGGTCAGCGAGGATGGGATAGTGGCTGGATTATACGCTGAATCGGCGGTCCGTCTGCCTCCTGGTTTCTTCACGATTCGTTCATAAAAGATTGCCCGCGAATGACGCGAATCGGCGCGAATGCCAACTTCAAGATTCCCGCCTATTCGCGATATTCGCGGGCAGTCCCTTTCCTAAGACTCAGGCTTCTAACGCCCGACGGAGCCACTCGGAGGTGGGGCCGGGGCCCTTGGCGGCGACGTGCTCGGGCGTCCCGGCAGCGACGATGCGCCCACCCCCCGCGCCGCCGTCGGGGCCGAGGTCGACGATCCAGTCGGCCTGGCGCATCACGTCGAGGTGGTGCTCGATGACGAGCACCGTGGCGCCGGCGTCGACCAACCGGCCGAGCACCCCCAGCAGGCGCCGCACGTCGTCGGCATGGAGGCCGGTCGTCGGCTCGTCGAGCAGGTAGAGCGTCCGCGCGGGGACGCCCCCCTTGCCGGCGCCGCCGAGCTCGGCGGCGAGCTTCACCCGCTGCGCTTCGCCCCCCGAGAGCGTGTTCGCCGGCTGGCCGAGTGACAGGTACCCCAAGCCGACCGCGGCGAGCGCCTCGAGCGGCGCGTCGATCGACGGGGCGTCGACGAACAGCGGCAGCACTTCCTCGATCGGTCGGCTCAGCATGTCGGCGACGGTGAGCCCCTTGTAGCGCACCGCGAGCGTCGCGCGATTGAAGCGGGCGCCGCGACAGGCGTCGCAGGTCACGTAGAGGTCGGGCAGGAAGTTCATCTCGATCTTCCGCTGCCCCTGCCCTTGGCACTCCTCGCAGCGGCCCCCCTTCACGTTGAAGCTGAAGCGGCTCGGCTTGTAGCCACGCTGGCGGGAGAGCTTGGTCTTGGCGAGCAGCTTGCGGACCTCATCGAACGCGCCGGTGTAGGTCGCCGCGTTGGAGCGGGGCGACCGGCCGATCGGCGATTGGTCGATCGCGACGAAGCGGTCGAGGTGCTCCAGGCCTTCGAGCGCCGTGTGCGGGCCCGGCTTGGCGCCCGCCCCGTTGAGTTGCCGAGCCAAGGCCCGCGCCAGGGTGCCGACCACGAGGGACGTCTTGCCACTGCCGCTAACGCCCGCCACGCAGACGAGCTTGCCGAGCGGCAGCTCGAAGTCGTCGCCACGCAGGTTGTGAAGCGTCGCGCCGCGTAGCGCGAGCATCGGCGCCGGGCAGGCGGCGACCGCCTTGCCGTTCGACTTCGTCGTGATGCGTCGCTGGGTCGGCGTTGCGATACGCTCGGCGCCCGACAGGTAGCGGCCGGTCACCGACTCGGGGCACGCCGCGATCTGGTCCGGGGTCCCTTCGGCGACGAGATAACCGCCCCGCGCGCCGGCGCCCGGTCCGATGTCGATGACCCAGTCGGCGGCGCGGATCACCGCCTCGTCGTGCTCGACGACGATGACCGTGTTGCCCTGGCGGCGGAGGTCGCGGATCGCCTCGAGCAGGCGGTCGTTGTCGCGCGGGTGGAGGCCGATCGACGGCTCGTCGAGCAGGTACATAACGCCGACCAAGCCGCTGCCGACGCCAGTCGCCAGCCGGACGCGCTGCAGTTCGCCGCCAGAGAGCGTGTGGGCGGAGCGGTCGAGCGTCAGGTAGCCGACGCCCGCCTTCTCGAGAAACTCAAGCCGGCGGTGGATCTCGCGGACCAGCGGCTCGGCGATCGGCAAGCGGTCGTCGTCGAACTCCCCGGCGGCGAGGAGCCCCGCGAACCACGGCGCCGAATCGGCGATCGGCATCGCCCCGACATCGAATATCCGCTTGCCGGCGATGCGGCACGCCCGCCCCTCGGGCCGCAGCCGGGTCCCTTCGCAGTCGGGGCAGACGATCGCGTCTCGGAAGGCGTCGAGCCGGTCGCGCGACGCTTCGCGCGTCGTGGCGAGACGTTCTTGCTCCAATAACAGCAGCAGCCCGGGGAACTCCTTGCCGTCACCGGTGAGCAATTTCTGAACGCCGCCCCGCGGCCAGTCGGCGAGCGGCGTGTCGTCGGTCACCTTCAGTGCAGCAAGCAGCGGCGCGACCACGGCGAGTCGCTTCTTCTTCCCCGCGTCCGAAGCGGTCCGCCAGGGCGCCACGGCGCCGCCGACGAGCGACCGCGACAGGTCCGGCAGCACCAGGTCGGGGTCGAACGCCTCGACGACCCCCATGCCATCGCACTCGGGACACGCGCCGTAAGGGCTGTTGAAGCTGAACGTCCGCGGCTCGACCTCGGCGACACCGACCTTGCAGGTCGGGCACGCGTAGCGGGTGTTGAAGAGCCGCTCTTCCCAACCCGACTCGGCATTGTAGGCCGCCGCGCCGTTGGCGCCGTCGCCGTTCGAAGTCGCGGCGGCTTTCGCCTCGGGCGTCTGGAATACGACGCGGACGACGCCGTCGCCGTGCTTGATCGCCAGCCGCACCGACTCGGCGAGGCGTGTCTCGATCCCCTCACGCAGGACGACGCGATCGACAACCGCCTCGATGTCGTGCAGCTTCTGGGCGGTCAGCTCCGGGAGGTCCTCGATCGGGTAGGTGAGCCCGTCGATCCGCAGCCGGACGAAGCCCGCCTTGCGCGCCGTTTCGACGACGTCGGAGTGCTTCCCCTTGCGGCCCCGCACCAACGGCGCGAGCAGCATCGCCCGTGAGTCGACCGGCAGCGAGGCGACCGCTTGCTCGATCTCGCCGGGCGTCTGTTGCGTGATCGCCTCGCCACACTCGGGGCACGCCATCTCGCCGGCCCGCGCGTAGAGCAGCCGCAAGTAGTCGTGCACCTCGGTGATCGTGCCGACGGTGCTCCGCGGGCTGTGGGACCCCTGGCTCTGGTCGATCGCGACGGCCGGCTGAAGCCCCTCGATCCGATCGACGTCGGGCCGCGCCCGTTGCTGAAAAAACTGGCGGGCGTAAACGCTCAGCGAATCGACGTACTGCCGCTGCCCCTCGGCGAGCAGCGTATCGAACGCCAGCGAGCTCTTGCCGCTGCCGCTGACGCCGGTGATCACCACCAGCTGATTGCGAGGCAGATCGACGTCGATGTTCCGCAGGTTGTGGACCCGCGCGCCGCGGATGCGGATCGCGCCGCCGGATAACTCACCGTTGGTCCGGGAGCCGGCGACGCTAGTCTTCGGAGTGTCGTCCTTCAGGGCGTCAATCACAGGCGTGGCGGCGTCGCTAGCGGAGAGAATCACCTTACCAGCCCCCGGCGCCCGGCGGCGAATCACGTCAGCCTACCCTGCGGTCGCCCCCCGCTCAAAGGCCGGACGCCGCGAGGCGCGGCAGTTGCAACCCTCTCCGGAGGGACGCGATCCCCGCCCGCCGTTCCCTCTGGCTGGTCGCGAGGAACCCTGGCCGGTCCCGTTCCGACCAACCTGTCACCCGCTGCCTTCCCACCCCGAGCCAAAGACCCGCATGGCCGAACCATCCGACGCTGCGACCGCCGACGCCCTGTTCGAGAACGCCCCCGATACCCCCGAAGAAATGACCGCCGCGGTCACGTCGAGCCTCGGGGACCTGTGGGAGAGCTTCTTGCACCGACTGCCGTTCTTGGTGGCGGGGCTGCTGGCGCTCGCCGTAACCGCCGGAGTCGTCCGCCTCGTGCAGTATGTTGTCCGCCGCGTCTTGGTGACGGCGCGGGTGCGTCGCAACCTCCGCGACCTGATCCTGCAATTGACGGGGGTCTTGGTCTGGGTCATCGGGATCACTGTCGCGGCGGTGATTATCTTTCCCGGCATGACGCCGACGAAGGTCATCACCGGCCTCGGTATCGGATCGGTCGCCCTCGGCTTCGCCTTCAAAGACATCGTCGAGAACTTCTTGGCCGGTGTCTTGATCTTGTGGCGATTCCCGTTTGATCCCGGCGACTACATCGTCTGCGGCGATGTCGAGGGGACCGTCGAAGAGGTCACGGTGCGGATGACGTTTCTCAGGCACGTCAATGGCGAGCTCGTCGTGCTCCCGAACGCGCGCGTCTTTAAGGAGGCCGTGGTGGTTCGCACCTCGCAGCCCGTCCGACGCAACACCGAGATGACCGGCGTCGCCTACGAGGCCGACGCCGACCAGGCGCGCGAAGTGATCCGCAACGCGGTGGCGTCGTGTAAATCGGTCGTCGACGACCGGCCGGTGGAGGTCTTCCTCCATTGCTTGGGGTCGTCGAGCGTCGATTTCGCCGTCAGTTGGTGGAGCGGCGCGCGTCCGGTCGACGAACGCTCGTCGCGCGACGAGGTGCTCACCGCTGTCAAACGCGCGCTGGGCGAGGCCGATATCGAGATCCCATGGCCGCAGCAGGTGGTCACCTTCAAGAACGGCTTGGCGTTGGAGCGGGCCCGTGCGGAGGAGTGAGCCCGCGACGCCGTCACTCGGCCGCTAGGTTCACCCGGACGATCTCCTTGTCGTTCCGCGCGAAGACCGAGCGCTCGGCGAACGCCGGGTGGCTCCACAGCACGGGGCGGCCGAAGGCGTTGCCGGTCGGCTCGAGCAGCGGCTGACGGGCGATCTCCTCGTACGCCTCGGGCGTCAGGCGGGCGAGGATCAGATCGCCGGTCTCGCTGGTGAGCCAGTAGCGGTCGGATTCTCCCTGGCGGATGACGAAGACGGTGCCGTGACGCGCGCGGCTGCGGCGCTCCGCCTTGCCACGCGTCGGCAGCTGCGACTCCCAGTGGCGTTCGCCGTTGGCCGGGTCGATCGCGACGAGCGAACTGCTGTTGGCGTCGACGGCGTAGATCACGCGGCCATCGGCGTCGGCGATCGGCGAGGCGTTCGCCGCCGACGCGGAGGTCTTCGCCTCACCCGACCAGAGGATTTTGGGCTCGGCGCCCTTCGCGGGGAGTTGGAAGAAGACCGAGGGCCCGCCGTAACCGGTCACGAAGAGCCGATCGCCCATCGGCAGCGGCTGAGCGATCGACATTCCGTACGAGGAGAGGATCGGCACGCTCCAGAGCGTCTCGCCGGTGGCCGGGTCGAGGCCGCAGGTCGCCTCGGGGTCGAACACCACCAGCTGCTTCGCCCCGTTGTGCTCGATCATCATCGGCGGGCAGTATCCCACCTCGTTCTTCATCGAAGGGGTCGATAACGCCCGCCACTTATCTTCCCCGGTCAGTTTGTTGAAGGCGACGACGACACTTCCGTCGCCCCCCACCAAGCAATAGAGCGTGTCGCCGTCGACCAGCGGGTGGGCGGAGTGCCCCCACAGCGGCGTCGGGGCTTGGTAGTCGTCGGGGAAGAACTTCGACCAGACAACCGTTCCATCGGAGGTCCGCAGGCAGCGCAGGTCCCCCTCGGGGCCGAGCGTGTAGACGTGATCGCCATCGACCGTCGGCGTGCAGCGGGGACCGCCGGGGTACGAGATGTCGTAGTCCCGCTCGTACTCGTGGCGCCAGACCTCGTCGCCGCTCGTAGCATCGAGGCAGCGCACGCGTTCGATCCCCTTCAGCTTGTCACGGGCTCCGGGCTGATCGGTGATCTCGCCGTCGGTCCGCTCGTACTCGAAGAGATAGACCTTGCCTTCCGCGACGGCGGGGCCGGCGTAGCCCAGGTTCACCGGCGTACGCCACGCATAGTCGAGCCCCTCGTCGGGCAACGTCGCGGCGAGCCCTTCCTCGCGCCAGACGCCGTCCCGCTGCGGGCCACGCCACTGGGGCCAGTCGTCCGCCCCCGCCAGCGAGCCCGAGAGCAACAAAACAGCGACCAATGCGGCGGATCGAGCACGGCGTGACATAGAGGTTTTCTCCCAGAATAGCGGCGGAACGCGGAACACCGAGGATTCTATACCGGCATTCGATCGGGCAAGCGCCGTAATTATGGTTGCACGCCGCAATGCTCTGCGGGCACAATAACCGCCACGTCGAGCGCCTGCCGGCCGAAGCCGAACGGCCAATCCCTCGTTTTGCTCCCAGTACCGATCCTCCCCGTACCGAGCCGCGACGCCATGCCTGGTTTGAATTCGTTAGTCGGGATGACGCCCCTCCTCGCCCGCCGGGGCGGTGGTTTTGGCCAGATCATCGGCTGGTTCATCCGGATCGTTATCTACGACATCATCGTGACCGGCATTGCGGACGTCCTCGGCGTGTCGCGGATGGTGGCGCTGTTCATCTTCCTCGGGATCCTCATGGCCATCGGCGCGGTCGGCTATGTGATGAAGCAGAAGTACAGCCCGGGCGTCGAAGACTGACGCAGCCGTCGTAGTAAGAGGCGTGGCCGATCCGGCGCGACAGCATGCAGTTTGAGGTCGAGCACGCCCCGACGTTCTCTGTCCTGACGGTCTCTCTCGACGAGGGCGAGACGGTCTACGCGCAGCCGCACGCAATGGTGTCGATGACGCCGCGCGTCGAGATCCGCGCAAAGCTCGGCGCCCAGCAGGCGACCCGCGGCTGGATCGGCGGCCTGAAGAACCTGCTCACCGGCGAGTCGCTGTTCGCCGCGATCTTTATGGCCAAAGCGGCGGAGCAGCAGGTGGTGCTCGCCCCCGAGACGATCGGCGAGGTCTTCTCGCTGCCACTCGGCGAGGGGCGTGGCTACTACCTCACGCGCGGCGCCTACCTCGCGAGTTCTCCCGAGGTGCTTCTCGCCGTGAAGTACGGCGGCGTGCGTGGCTTCCTCGCCGCCAAGGGGTGGTTCCTGATGCACGCCACCGGCGAGGGGACCGTTTTCTGCTCGAGCCACGGCGCCATCGTCCGCCGCGAACTAGCCGAGGGGGAACGCTTTGTCGTCGATAACAAGTACGTCGTCGCGTTTAGCGACACCGTCGAGTACCAACTGGTCAAGGCGACCGACTCGTTGAGAGACTCCGTCTTCTCCGGCGAGGGATTGGTGAACCGCTACACAGGGCCCGGTACGGTCTACTACCAGACACGCAGCCGCCCCTCGATGGGAGGCCTCCTGGCGTGGATCTTCCAGGCCGCGACCTAAGCCCGACGCGTGACGAGCTGCTCGCTCGCCACGCCCGCGACAACGCCGGCGCCTCGATGGCGTTCGCCCTGCGTTGCAGCGCGCTCATCGCCGCGCTCGTTCTGATCGACTGGCGCGGCTTGTCGGCGGAACCGCTGCCGGCCGGAATCTTCCTCGCCGTCATGCTCGGCCGCTACTTGGCGGACCTCGTCCCGCTCGCCGGACGCAAACGCAAACAGATCCGCGACCTGCGACCCGAGACCAAGTTCGGCGTCCACGACCGGCAGTCGCTGCTTTCGCTCGTGAGCGATGTCGAGGCCCGGCTCGGCATCCCCGCCAACCGCTACCCGGTCTACCTGGTGCGCGAAAAATCGCTGAACGCGGCCGCCGTGTCGCTGGGGCTCGATAGCCTGCTTGGTCGGGTCGATGGGGTCTACTTGCACCGCCAGACGCTGCACGTCCTCGAGCCGCGCGAGCTCGCGTTCGTCATCGGACACGAGCTGGGGCACTGCCACCGCTACTACCTGAAGTCGTCCCGCTGGGAGCTGCTCAACCTGCTGCTGGTCGCCGCGGCCGGGTTGGCGGCCGTGCCGCTCGCGAGCGGTTGGGGTTGGTTGGGGGTGTTCGGCCTTGGCCTGTTGGCGGTCGCCGTGCTCTACGCGATGCGGAGCCAGTCGCTCGCCTCGATCCGCACGATCGAGCACCTCTGCGACGACTACGGCGCCCGCGCCGCTGGTGTGGTTAATGGCGTCAACGCGCTGCTGAAAATCGCCTCCGAGTCGGAGGCGGCCAACCGCGTCACGCGATTCTGCCTCGAGGTCGGCCGCCAACGGGGCGATATCGACCCGCTGGAGTTGATGGCCGAGTACGAGAAGGCGGCGCCGTTCGGCAAACTCGACCCGGCCGAGGCCGACCGCTTCCTCGCCGCCAGCCTGCAAGAGGTCGAACGCCGCAAGCAGGGGCTGTCGTTGCGGGGGATGCTCGATTACCTCAACGACTCGGAAGTCGACGAAGACGCCCTCGACGAGCTGCGGGTCCTCTGGAAACGCCTCGACGAAGTCCAAGCGATCGACTGGACCAAGCCACTCCGCGAGACCGGCGCCAAGCAGCTGACCGAAGAGCAGATCGACCGGGTCGTCGCGGCGCTCGCGGCGAATCCCGCCGCGGTCCTCAGCCGCACGCCCGAGGAGCTCGCCGAAGAGACGACGCACCCCACGACGCGCAAGCGGGTCCTCTACCTCTGGCAGAATCGCGACGCCATCAAAGCGGCCGCCAACGACACGACCGGCGATGGCGCCCGCGGGAATCCCTACCTGCGATAAGACGCAGGCGTTCTCACAGAAAGGGACGCCGCTCCGCGCGCCGGGCGTTACATCCGGCGGGAGAGCCGGGCGTAGCCGAGGCCCAGCACCGCGCTGGCGGCGAGGTCGCCCGCCAACCACCACCGCGCCTCGCCCGCATTGACCGACTGCCCCGAGAGGTGCAGCAGCGACGCCCAGGCGAACGCCAAGAGCAGCAGGTACATCCCCACATGGACCCGACGGACGAACCCGGCCACCGCAGCGGCCTGCGAGTCGCTTGACGCGTTGTTCACATCCGAAGCAATCGCTTCACGCAAGCGGCGTGAGATGTCGGCGTCCGACCCGATGCCAATTAGCGCGACGCTAGAAAGCAGCGGTCCCGAGCCCGACGTCAGGGTGATCGCCACACCGGTGACGCCCAACGCGATCCACCACGGGGCCGCGTGGCTCAGCCGATCCGGCAGTTCGTCGATATGCGGAATCCCCATAGGTTTCAGCATAACGCGACGACCGCGAGACCGCAAAAAGTCGCCGGGGCCGCTAGCGACGCCCCCCTCAAAAGAACTGCTGTCCTGCCTTCAGAGCCGGGAATAGGGCTTCGGCGTCCAGTCGCTTTTATGAATTGTGCTGACAGTCCCCTCGTACTTCTTAACGACGCGCAACTTCAGCCACTCGGGGTGGGAACTGAACTTCTTCCACGCCGCGTCGCGGGCCGTCGCGTCGTCGTAAACGGTCAGGTAGGTGAGGTTCGGCATCCGCTCCCCCACCATCGTCCGGCCCATGAAGACCGGCGCCACGCCGCTGGCGAGGAAGATCGGTACTTCGCCCGAGTTAAACATCTCGACCTTCAGGTCGCCGGTGCGTTCGGTCGGGCTCTCGTAGGTCCGTAGCTCGAACAACCGATCCCGCCCGGCGGCCTTTTGCTGGGGGACCTCCGCCGTCGGCCAGCAATCGAAAGCGAGCAACAGCTCGCTGCGGATCCGGCGAAGCAGAGGCTTGTCGAACGGCGTCGCCAGGTAGTCGGCGGCGGCCCGCTGGTAAGCCGCGTCGTCGGCCAGCTTCGCCGCGGCGCCGGTCACCGCGTCGGTGTCGGGGCCCGCGATCAGCAGCATCACTTCGATCGGGGCGTCCGGCGCGGCGTTGGCCTGATCGAACGCGCCGATCGGCCCCAGCCCCTGCCGCTCTAATGCCGGGACCAACGCCGATTCAAGGTGCGCATCGAGCTTTGCCTCGGCCGCTTGGTCGACGAGCGTGTAGGTGCGTAACTCGTAGACCTGGTTGTCGGCGGCGACCAACGAGGTCGCCAAGCCACCCGTCAGAGTGAGGGCGAAGAGCATGCGTGAAATCATTTTGATTCTCTGACGCTGGAAGGGATGACTTGGGGGGTGACTCGTGTCGCTAGGTTTTTATAACAGCCCGCTCAACGCCGGAGCGCTGACAGTTAGCCGACCGCGCGTCGCAAAAAACAAGCCCGGCGGTTTCCCGCCGGGCTTGTCGTCGTTCTGAAATCACGCCGCGAGGCTCACCGGGCCTCTTCTTCCTTCTTGCGGGCCTCGACGATGTCGGTCTGGATGTTCGATGGCACCTCGCCGTACTTGGCGAACTCCATCGAGAAGGTCCCCTGACCCTGCGTCTGGCTGCGCAGTTCGGTCGAGTAGCCGAAGGTCTCGGCGAGCGGCACTTCGGCGATGATCTTGCAGATGCCGCCGTTGGTCTCGGTCTCGACAATCATGCCACGCTTCGAGCTGACCTGGCCGACGACCGAGCCCTGGAAGTCCTCGGGGCACTCGATTTCCATCTTCATGATCGGCTCGAGCAGCACCGGCTTCATCCGGCCGAAGTGCTCGCGGAAGCACTCGCGGGCGGTCAGCTTGAACGCCATGTCAGACGAGTCGACGTCGTGGTACGAGCCGTCCTTCAGCTCGACCGTCAGACCGACCACCGGGTACCCGGCGAGCGGGCCCTTGTCCATCATCTCCTCGAAGCCCTTCTTGACCGCGGGGATGTACTCCTTGGGGATCCGGCCGCCGGTGACCTTGTCGAGGAAGTAGAACTCGCCCACTTCGCCGCCGGCCTCGACGATCGTCGCGCGATCCTCGTCCGACATCGGTCGCATGCTGCCGACGATGTGGCCGTACTGGCCGGAGCCACCCGACTGCTTCTTCCGCTTGTGGTCGAAGTCGAAAGCCAGCCGGCCCGACTCGCGGTAGCTGACCTTCGGGGCGCCGACCTCGACCTCGACGCCGTACTCGCGCTTGATGCGCTCGACGTAGATCTCAAGGTGCAGCTCACCCATCCCGGCGATGACCGTCTCGTTGGTCTCGTCGTCGGTGAAGACGTGGAACGTCGGGTCTTCCTTGCGGAAGCGCTGCAGGGCCTTCGAGAGCTTGTCGGTGTTATCGCGGCTCTTGGGGGTCACCGACATCTTGATCACCGGGTCGGCGACGAAGATGTTCTCCAGCGAGATGTAGTTGGGCTCGCTGCAGTAGGTGTCGCCCGACGCGCAGTCGATGCCCATCACCGCGATGATGTCGCCCGCCTCGGCGCGGTCGATCTCTTCACGCTTGTCCGAGTGCATCCGCACCAAGCGGCTGAAGCGCTCTTTGCGGCCGGTCCGCTGGTTGAAGTAGGAGTTCCCCTTCTCGATCGCGCCTTGATAAATCCGGGTGTAGGTCAGCTGGCCGTACTCGTCGTCGGTGATCTTGAAGCCCATCGACACGAGCGGCTTATTGGGATCGGGTTCAAGACGAATCTTCTTGCCCTCTTCGGCGGGGTCGTTGCCGTAGTTGGTGACCTCGGTCGGGCTCGGCAGGTAGCGCGTGATCCCGTCCAAGAGCGGCTGGACCGACTTGTTCTTGAACGCCGAGCCCATGAAGACCGGCGTGAACGACTGGTTGATGACGGCCTCGCGGACGATCTTGTGGATCTCATCGGCGGTGATCTCTTCCTCGCCGAGGATCTTCTCCATCAGCGAGTCGTCGTACATCGAGATCGCCTCGAGCATCTCGTGGCGGTACTCCTCGGCCTGCTCCTTGAGCTCGGCGGGGATCTCCTCGACCCGGATCGTCTCGCCCTTGTCGCCGTCGTTGTAGTAGGCCTTCATCGCGACGAGGTCGACGACGCCTTGGAAGTTCTCTTCCTTGCCGATCGGCAGTTGGAAGAGCACCGCGTCGGCGCCCAGCTTGTCGCGCACCTGCTTGACCACCTTGAAGGGGTCGGCGCCGGTGCGGTCCATCTTGTTGATGAACGCCAAGCGGGGGACGTTGTAACGCTTCATCTGGCGGTCGACGGTCATCGACTGCGACTGCACGCCGCCGACGCTGCAGAGCACCAGGATGGCGCCGTCCAGCACGCGCAGCGACCGCTCGACCTCGACCGTGAAGTCGACGTGGCCCGGCGTGTCGATCAGGTTGATGGCGTAGTTCTTCCACTTGAGCGACGTGGCGGCCGACGTGATCGTGATGCCGCGCTCTTTCTCGAGCTCCATGTGGTCCATGGTGGCGCCGTCGCCGCCGCCGCGGACGTCTTCGATCTTGTGGATCCGACCGGCGTAGAACAGGATCCGCTCGCTGAGGGTCGTCTTGCCCGAGTCGATGTGGGCCGAAATGCCGATGTTGCGGACTTTCGCGAGGTTCATGGTCGGGGGTCCTTGGACAGCGTCCCGCAGCCTAGCGGGAACGCCTCAAACAACTTGCTAAGTGGGGGGGAAGAAACGGGGCCGGGCCGGCCGGGATGGGCCGGCCTGCTGAGTCGCTGGCGGCCCCGCGCACCGGTAGCGCAGGCCGCCAAGCGGGCCGGAGCCCCGTATCTTAGCGACCTAGCCCGCCGCGGATAGGGCATCTGGCGGCGAAAACGGGCCGATCGGGAGACTCCCCGGGCCCTGGCGGTGAGGGCTCCCTGCCCGCGTACCCGCGAAGGCGTCCGCGGGAACCCTCACCGCCAGCGTCCGGAGTGAGCTACTCTTTACGCTCCTCCCCAGTCCACCGTTCAACAGCCCCAAGTTCAGCGGCCCCAGATTCTGCATGCACGACGACGCCGAACTCGACACGCCCCCCCCGCCGTCGGGCCGCTGGCTCGACGCCGAGAACGCCTGGACCTACCTCCTCCCCATGGCGGTCTACCTGGGGCTTAGCAGCTTCGAACCGGCCGCCCCCTCTCCGGGACAGCCCGCCGAGCCGGGCGTCTTTGGCCTGACCTACGACCACTATCCGGCTATCTACACCGTGAAGCTGGCGATCACCGCCGGCGTCCTCTGGCTCTGCCGCGCCAGCTGGGGGCAATGGCCCCTGCTTAAGAATGGAAAGCTGAACGTCTCGCCAACCGCGATCGGCGTCGGCGTTGTCGGCGTGGTTCTCTGGATCGCCTGCTGCGAACTCCGCGTCGAGACCAAGCTCGTCGAAGCGGTCGGCGGCCCCGAGAGCCCCGCCATGGGGGTGCTCGGCCTCCTGGGGCTCGGCGCCGAGCGGCCGGCGTTCAACCCGCTCGAGCGGATCGACAACCCGGCGACACGCTACGGCTTCCTAGCGGTCCGGTTCCTCGGCCTCGCCATCCTGGTGCCGATCTTTGAGGAGTTGATGCTCCGCGGCTGGCTGATGCGCACGATGGTGAGCCCCAACCTCTGGCGGGTCCCCTTCGGCCGCGTCACCGCCGCGTCGGTCGTCGTCGGCACGGCGTTCCCGATGCTCTACCACCCGGAGAAACTGGCGTCGCTCGTCTGGTTCAGCCTCGTGACATGGCTGATGGTCCGCACCAAGAACTACTGGGACTGCGTCGCCGCCCACAGCATTACGAACCTGCTCCTCGGCCTCTACGTGCTGTGGGCCGGGGCCTGGCATCTGTGGTAGACCCCTCCACGAGCGGGGCGCCCCAACCGACTTCTGGGGGTCGTACCCCCGACAGGACACCGTGGTCGTTCCAACAGTTCAGGCTCGCGCGAGGCGTTCGCTCACGAAGCGGCCGTTCTCTACGGGCTGACATCCGCGGCGGCGACTTGCCCAACGCGCGGCTGCGATTCGGGACCTGCCGAGCTGTAAGCGATCGCCGCGATGCCCGTAATCCAGGCCAGGACGAACCCGATGGTCTCGCCGTAATAGACGAGGCCGTTCCAACTCATCCAGCGGGGGCTGGCGGCGGCGGGGCGAGACATGGCGGGGGGCAGATGGGGGGAAGCGATCAGCGGTAAGCGGCAATTACACCGCGCCGCCGGAAAACCAGCAATAGCAAGACCGGCGCCCCCTTCCCCCCTTGCTAGCGGAGCCCCGACAGCGTCCGCCGATCATCCCCCGGGCAGGGCTGGCGTGCCCGCCGCCCGCCGCTATACTACGAAGCTCGCCGGAGCGTCTTACCGCCTCGGCCGAAGGGCGCGTAGCTCAGTTGGTTAGAGCGCTTGCTTGACATGCAAGAGGTCACAGATTCGAGTTCTGTCGTGCCCACTCTATAAATCCTGGACTTTTTTGCGGCGGCTCCAAGGATAGTTTCGTCAGATGCACGAAATGGAGCCCACCTGTGCCCCGTCCAGCCAAGCCGTACCTCCGCAAGCAGACCCTCAGCTGGTACTGC
Organism: Botrimarina colliarenosi; assembly: GCF_007859955.1. Classification (GTDB taxonomy): domain Bacteria; phylum Planctomycetota; class Planctomycetia; order Pirellulales; family Lacipirellulaceae; genus Botrimarina; species Botrimarina colliarenosi. The sequence goes on along the minus strand of NZ_SJPR01000001.1, from coordinate 1,679,294 downwards.
TCGATCGCGGGGAGGCAGGTCTCCCTCGGTAAAGACCGGGAAGCGGCCTTCGCCAAGTTCCACGCCCTGATGGCGGACAAGGAGCAGGTGAAAGGGGAGCTGACAACGCTCTACGACCTCTCCCAGGCCTATCTGGACTGGGTCCAGACCAACCGGAAGCCGGCCACCTACACCCTCCACCGCCACTTCCTCAAGCTCTTCATCGAGAACGTCGGCAAGCGGCTGCGGCCCAGTCAGCTGAAGGTCCACCACGTCGTCAAATGGCATGAAGGCCTGGGGGTCGGGTCCACCGCCCAGAACGGGGCCGTGGCGGTCGTACAGCGGATGCTCAACTGGGGCGTCGAGCAGGAGTACCTGTCGCGTAACCCCGTCAAGGGAATGAAGAAGCCTCGGGCCAGCCGCCGCGATGTCTACTACACCACCGAGCAGTGGGACCTCGTCCGCGAGCATGCCAAGGGACCGCTCATCGCCCTGTTGGACTTTCTGACGCTCACGGGCTGTCGCCCTTTGGAAGCGAGAACGGTGGAAGCCAAGCACCTCCACGACGACCTCGTCATCTTTCCGGCCGACGAGTCGAAGGGGCAGCTAGAGCCTCGGGTGATCTACCTCGTGCCTGAAGCCAAGGCCATCCTCGCGGCTCTCGCGAAAGAGCATCCTCAAGGGCCGCTTTTCCGTAACGCCCTCGGCCGGCCCTGGACGAAGGACGCGATCAAGTGCCGCCTCAACCGCATCAGCGAGAAGGTCGGCTTCCGGGTCATCGCGTACGGCGCGCGCCACTCGTGGGCCACACAAGCTCTCTCCGAAGGCGGCGTGGATCCGATCTCGGTAGCCCACCTGATGGGCCATCGCGACACGACGATGGTCAGCCGGGTCTATTCGCACCTCGCGAAGAACCCTGAGTACCTGCGTCAGCAAGCCAAGCGGGCGATAGGGAAACGAGAAGCAAGTTAGAGCGATTCGCCGCTGATTGATGCTGGAGCTGGGCCGCTTAGAACGCCCCCTTTTCCGTAACGCTTACTGTTGTATCGGCAGTGCTCGCGCGACGTAGCCCCGCCAACACGCGTCTCGGCACTTCCGATACAACGCGTTGGAGTAAACCGTCGGGGGCGGTCGGCTATGGTGATTCTATTGTCGCCACTGCCTAACCGGGGACATCAGCGCCTCGGACCGACCGCGGTCGAACCCCTCGTCGCTAGGGATAGAGAGACCGTCATTCGCTGACAAGCGTCGAAGAAGGAGGTCTTGCTCGCGTGCGACCTCATTCGGCGCGTACCGGCAGTGGTTCAGCGAGGCTGACGCGGCGATCTCGGAGGCATTCATCAGGGTTGCCCTCTAGGATGAATCGAAGAAGCCCAGTCCGGCGGCGTCGAGCGCCAGAACTTGCCGGGTGGACAGGCCGCGGAGCGGCCTCAGCTCCCTCGACCGCAGGCCGGCGCCGCAGACGGAGCAGACGCTCAGGGGCGAATCGGTCGAAGTCTCTCCCGTCGCTTCGGGGATCGACGGCGATTCTTTGACGCCGAGCAGCTCGCGACAACGCCGCAGGTTCTCACCGCGGTCACGGTTGGCGAGGAAGCCATGATGGCGGATGCGAACGAAGCCGTTGGGGAGGACGTGCTGCAAGAGCCGGCGGATGAACTCGATATCGCTCAGCCGCATCACCTTGGTCTGCCCGCCGTGGCGGTAGTCTTTCCAGTTAAAGCCGACGACGCCGCTCTCGTAACTCACCAGCCGGCTGTTGGCGATGGCGACGCGGTGGGTGTAGCGGGCCAGGTACTTCAGCACCTGCCGCGGACCGCCAAAGGGACGCTTGGCGTAAACAACCCAGTCGGTCTTCACCGAGGCATTGAGGAGCGACTCAAAGACGCGAACGTCACTCAGCGGCGCCAGCTTGCCGTGGAACGTGAGCTGGCCCTTCCGGTAGGCGGCCTTGAGCTGCTGGAGAAACTTGCCTCGGAAGACGCGGCTCATCACCCGCACGGGCACGAAGAACGCCTTCCGCTTACGCGACCGCTCGACCGCGACCCACCGCTCGCCGTCGAGTGACGGGCCGCCGCCCGGCACGACGCAGTGCAGATGGGGGTGATGCGAGAGGTTCGACCCCCACGTGTGCAGCACGCTGAGCATGCCGGCGCTTGCGCCCAAGTGCTTCGGGTCCTTCACCAGTTCGCGCACCGTCTCCCAGGCCGCGCGGAACAGGATTCCGTAAACGGCTTTCGGGTTCTGTAGGGCGATCGGGCCGAGTTGCTCGGGGAGCGTAAAGACGAGGTGGAAGTAAGGTACGGGCAGCAGCTCGGTCGCCCGCGCTTCAAGCCAAGCAGCGCGAGCCGATGCCTGACACTTCGGGCAGTGCCGATTGCGGCACGAGTTGTAGCTCGGCCGCGTGTCGCCGCACCCCCCACCGATCGGCGTGGCCGCCCAGTACCTTGGTGCGACAGGCCACGATAGCGCGCAACGCGCGGTGCTGGGCGTGCGAGAGCGTCTTGCCGTACCGATCGAGGAACCTCGATCCACCTCCCCGGAACACCTCGGCCGCTTCGAGCCGAGGCCGCTCGGTCATGCCGTGGCGGCCGGCTCCTCGTTGAGGCGGTCGAGCGGGCTCTTCGTCTTGCGGATCGTCGCTTGCGAGACGTGCGTGTAGAGCGCCGTGGTGGTCACGCTGCGGTGACCCAGCAGCACCTGGATCGTCCGCACGTCGGCGCCTTCTTCCAGCAGGTGCGTGGCGAAGCTGTGACGCATCGTGTGGGGCGAGACGTTCTTGTTGATGCCGGCCGCCTTCATCGCGCGGTGGCACGCGTTGACGACGGACTGCCGCGTCAGCGGCTTAACGCCGTCACGGCCGGGGAACAAGCAGTCCACCGGCTTGGCCGCCTTCCAGTACTCGCGGAGCACGATCAGCAGCGTCTTGGGCAGCGCGACGTAGCGGTCCTTGCGGCCCTTGCCCTGACGCACGCGGATCATCATCCGCTCACTATCGATGTCGCCGACGCCGAGCGACAACGCTTCGGAGATTCGCAGACCGGCGCCGTAGCAGGTCATCAAGATGGCCCGCGACTTCAGGCTGTCGAGCGCTTCGAGGAACCGACGGATCTCGTAGTGGCTCAGCACGACCGGCAGCTTCCGCTCCTTCCTGGTGAAGCAGACGCCCTCGACGTACGCGGGCTTCTTCAGCGTCTCACGGTAGAAGAACCGCAGCGCCGCGACCTTCTGGTTGTACGTTCCCTGGGCCACCTTCTGGACTTCCAGCAGGTGTAGCAGGTACTGCCGCAGGTGCTTGGCGTCGAGCCGATCGGGCGACCTGCCGAAGAACTCGGCGTACTGCCGCACGGCACGAACGTAACACGTGAGCGTGTTCTCCGCGACGTTCCGTAGACGCAGGTCCTCGATCATCCGCTGGCGCAACTCGGTCATCGCTACTCCTCCTGCCAATAAGGGGACGGGGTGGGAAACCCCGCCATCCTGGGCAATGGAGAATGCCAATGCGAATCGCCTCACGAGAACGCGAAAAAGCCGTACAAGGGGACGACTCGCCGCCTCATGTCGCCAGTGTGATAACGCGTAATAGGGAAAATAGGGGACGGCAACCGACTGATTCGATTGACATCTCGGCGTGACTCAACGCTCGACAATATGGAAACCACCGTGCGGTGCGTGACGATGATCCGCTCGACTATGACGGCATCCACGCCGTCCCACCGCGAAGCGGTTTAGTCCAAGATAAATTATCACTTTGGGCTTAGAGCATTGAGACCGTCCTGGAGGCATGCGACCGCTAGGACACACTCCCCCGATTGAGCGCATTGCACCGATCGATGAGCCCGATCCAGATAACAAAACGTAGAACAGGACGGGTCTCAGCAGGTACGGCTGATCGGCTATCGACAGCAGACGGTCCGACTTTTGAGAAACAGCGAAGCTGCACTTGTGCTTCGAGTGGTCCATCATCGGCGACTTATTAGGAGCCGCTTCTGAGCGATGCGAGGCCCATCAACATCAGTTCTCGGGGTATTCAAACTTGCTGAGAGCGATGAAGCCTTTGCAGGTTTGGCGGGTGCCGAAGGCCGCGAAGGCCGTTTACGTTCTACGCAGCTTCTGGCTGATCGGCGAAACGCCACTCTCTCCCGCTCGGCTACCCCGCCGGCCGGGCCGCTACAATGCGGTCGAATCGACCGCCCAGCCTCAGAGGTCGTCGCAACCGTTCGCAGTTCGACGGAAGCCGTAAGCTCAGCGGTTGGTCCAACCTCGGCGACTTACTACGAGCCGTTTCTGAGCGAAGCGGTGTCCATTGACCGCAGTTCCCCGGACACTCGAACTTGCTGAGAACGATGAAGCCGACGCGGGTTTGGCGATTCCGAAACTATCCGAGGCGAGCTGCACCGTTAAAAGTCTGGCGAGCCGCCAAAGTGCCCAGGGCGGCGCCTCCTGTGCCGCTACCAAACTGGTCAAATAGGCGTTGAAGGTTCACGCTCATGCAGCTGTGGAATGCGGACGAGATACTCGCCCGAGCTTGCCCTGAATGCCATCTGCTGAACGGTGATCCCCATCATGACGCGATCGTCGCTTAGATGGTCGATGCACCGCTCCAGTGTCAACGGAGGCTCATCGACCAGCAACTCGGTGATGCGTTTGTATCGTCTACACGAGGTTCGCATGAGTTCGTTGGCGGGCTCTCCAGAATCAGCGTCGATGAGGTGGTAGTCGTTGGTGACGCTTAGCGGCTCGCGGGTTGTAGGCGTACGGTGGGCGAACTTAGTCGGGGTACGCTCGATGACCACCATCTGCCCCGGAACGGTTCCAGTCACGAGAAGAAGGCAGTCCGTCGCGATGGTGGTCTCAGACAATCTCGAGACTGCCTCATCGAAGTTTCCCGCTTCCTCGAGCACTTGGCGGATGAGAAAGACGACCGGGAGAGCGATCTGCCCCGGCTCGTCACTCAGCACCGCATTCAAAGTCACCGAGAAGCGACCCTTGGCCACGCCGGAGAAGGCGCCCACGAATCCTGGCCAACCAACCGTGAGGAACTCACCACATGGACCGTTCACGAAGTGGGTAACGGCGGTACCGTCGTTCAGAGCGCGTGCGGAGGTCCACCAGTCGAGATTGCGAGCATGGACGGGCCCATCTGGAGTATCTACGGCGAAGGCCGTGCAGCCCAGAACGACCTTTAGCAGGTCGTAGTGGAGGTTGCCAAGCAGCGCCTGCGGAAACGTAGCTCCGAGCGAGGACGCGACCGCCCCCAGTTCTTCCGCTATGCCAACAGGAAGAATCGCAGAAGCAAGAGACGCGACGTAAGCCATTGTCTCCTCATCTACCCCAAGGTCCTTGTTGTAGACGGCTAAAAGCTCCGAAGCGGCACGCACGTGCGCATCAGCAAATGACCAGCGGTTTCGCGGCGAAGCTGCTAGGTCAACAGTAATGTCGCTCAGAGTGCTCATAGGATCTCCGTGTATTGAATATCGAGTAGCCCTCGCAACCGACCAGCAGGTGCCGTCGATGTAGCAAGAGTTCGAATCACCCAGGGGGCGCACCAAAATCACGGGCCCCGGGGCTACGAAGCGTCGGAGTGAAACTTCTCAGCACTTTCGGTGCGCCTGTGATCGGCAGTCGAAAAGTGCAGCGCCCGGCGCCGAGAAAGTGCAGCGCTGGTTGGTTGGGGGAGTTTGGATTGGGCCTCCCCGCGTGGGCCCGGAGGGCTTGCTAGTTCTTGGATCGGCGTCTGCGCTGGGCGTCCTTGAGGCGGTGGCTCTCGCCGGTGAACTCGAGGATCTGGCAGCGGTGGGTGAGCCGATCCAGCGCGGCGCCGGTGAGGCGCTCCGAGCCGAGGACCTCGGTCCAGTTCTCGAAGGGGAGGTTGGTGGTCACCACCAGGCTCTGCCGCTCGTAGGCCTGACCGATCAGGTCGAACAAGAGTTCGGCGCCCGCCTTGCTGGCCGGGACGTAGCCTAGCTCGTCGAGCACCAGCAGGTCCTGCTTACCGAGCTGCGAGCGTAAACGCAATAGGGTCTTCTCATCGCGTGCTTCCAAGAGCGTGGTGATCAGCTCGGTGACGCGGAAGAAGCGCACCTTGCGCCCCTGTAGGCAGGCGGCCATCGCCAGCGCCGTCGCGAGGTGCGTCTTGCCGGTCCCCGATGGACCGACAAGCAAGAGATTCTCACGCTGGTCGATCCAGTCCCCCTTGGCGAGTTCCAAGACGAGGGACTTGTTGACCGAGGGTCGGGAATCGAAGTCGAACGCGTCGAGCGTCTTGGGAGAGGGGAAGCGGGCCGCCTTGAGCCGCCGCTCGGCTGCGCGGCGTTCGCGATCAACCAGTTCTAATTCGCACAGCGCGAGCAGGTACGCCAGATGGTCGAGGTTCTCCTTGGCCGAGCGCAGCGCGACCTTCTCGCACTCGGCGTGCATCGTTGGCAGCTTGAGCTGCTTGAGGTGATGCTTCACCAGCACGGTGCTCTTAGTCTCGGTCTTCATGGCTGACCTCCCGAGAGGAGCGAGGCGTAGGCCGAGACGTCGGTCGCCTCGAAGTTCACTAGCCGCAGGTGGGGGCGGCCGTCGAGCGAGAAGAGGGCGACGGGCGATTCCTTGCGGTGCTCGGCGATGACCCGCACGGCGGCCGCGTCGATGACGCCGATGTCCAGCGCGTACTCAATCGCTGCGGTGAGCTCGGAGAGCGAGAACGTTTCGAGGAGGCGGAGCACACGGACGTACTCGCGTGTCCCCATCACCGAGACCCAGGTCCGGAAGGAGGCGGACAAGCTCGCCGCGCAGCTTGAGGCCGACCTGCGTGAGGGACGCTACGAGGCGCCCTCGAAACTCACCTGGGAAGATTTCCGGCTCGTCTTCGAGTCCGAGAAACTGCCGTCACTCGCTGCCAACAGCCTCGGCACCTATCGGGCGGCTCTCAACCACGTAGAGCGGTGGCTACGGCCAACGCGGGTTGTGGAGGTCGATGCGGCGGCAATCAGTCGGATGCAGGCCAAGATGCGGGCTAGCGGGATGCGGGAGACGACGATCGCCACCTACCTGCGGCACCTCCGGGCGGCTCTCTCATGGGGCCACGAATTGGGACTCGTGACCAAGCTCCCGAAGATCCAGATGCCCAAGCGGGCCAGGCGTGCCCGGCAGATGAAAGGTCGACCGATCACGACCGAAGAGTACGAGCGGATGCTCGAAGCCTGCGCCAAGGTTCGACCGAAGGACCCGGAACCCTGGCGAGAGTTGCTGCAGGGACTCTGGTTGTCGGGCCTTCGCCTAGGCGAGGCTCTTCAACTCAGTTGGGATGAGCACGCGCCGCTCTCGGTCGATTGCAGCGGGGAATTCGTAGTTCTGCGAATTGCAGCGGAAGCAGAGAAGGGCTTCCAGGATCGAGTGTTACCGGTTGCACCCGAGTTCGCAGAATGGTTGCTGGCAACGCCTGGGGATAGCCGGGAAGGCAAGGTGTTCTCGCTCGCGAAGAGTTCCCGGAAGCTGCACGGGGTGAGCCGCACCATCTGTCTCGTCGGCGAGGCAGCGCGTGTGTTGGTGAACCGAGAGCTTGAGAAATCGGCATCGGCTCACGACTTCCGACGAGCCTTCGGTACGCGGTGGGCTGGCCGTGTGCAGCCAGCAATTCTAAGGGAACTCATGAGACATCAGTCGATCGAGACGACGATGCGGTATTACGTAGGTGTCCAGACGAATGAAGTAGCTAGGCACCTTGAGGGTTGGGCAGCGGACAACACAAAGTCCCGCCAGCCCCAGTAAGTGGGGCTGGCGGGTCGCGAAATTGAGGGGTCTACGTAGCCCGATCGAAGGCTATCTCGCCTCCCGAACCTACCTCGATGACCCGGCTCTCATCGAGCAGTGATTGGACCAGGGCCAGCGTTGCGGCGGTCGCTCGGAACCGGCTGGGAGCCCCGGGCATTTCTGCCCCAAGGTTCTCGAACCGCAACTCGCTCAGAGTGCCTGAGACACTCGACTGAATCTGAGTAGCCATCCATTATCCTCCTTAAAGTCGCTAAAACCGCCACGGCCCCCCCGCAGCAGCACAGCCAAATGTTAGCTAATTTTTATTGACTGTCAATCCGATGAGTGATATAGTTCGGACGTGGAGGAGAAAAAACATGGCAACTGATAAGCGGACGATGACGCTCAACTTGACGGCGGCGGAGATGGAAGCCCTTGAGGAGCTTTCGGCTCGCAAGGATTTGTCAAAAACCGCTGTGATGCGACAGGCTCTGCGGCTCTACCAGATGGTGGACGTGCGGGTCGCGGAAGGCGAAAAGCTTTTTTTTGAGGACGAAGCCAAGAAGAAGAAGTCAGAGGTGATGGTCCTGTGACGAGCTATCCGATCCAACTCCGACGCCGGGCAGATGGCCAACTGATCGACGCTGAACTCGTCGATGGGATTAGGCCGCAAGATCTCGTCGAAATAGAACAAGAATGGCGTTCCGTTCGGGATGAGATTCGTCAAAAGCTTGCCGTCGCAGGTGTGCAGCCGAACGGGCCGGGTTGGCCTGAGTCACTTCACTGGGACTGGCGGGACAAGGTCGGAAAGCTCAATTATTTGGGAACTCAAGGATGGGCAATCCGCTGCGAAGGCCGCTGGCAAGGCGCAATGCTTTATGACGACACAAGCCATTTTGCTAAGGACCCTGCTGACCGCGGAAAGCCGCTGGTTTATATCGACTACATCGAGTCGGCGCCGTGGAACTGGCTGGTCGACTCGATTGGGCAAAAAGGCGAATTCAAGTCAGTGGGCGTAAGGCTGTTTGAACCCGCTGTCAACCACAGCATGAATGAGGAATACCATGGAAGAGTTGGTCTCCACGCTCTGCCAACAGCAGAGGCAACCTACTTGGCGTGGGGCCTGGAGGCTTTTGGACCAGACCCCAGCTTTTGTCAGCTCTCGTATTTCGAGCTAACGCGAGCCGCCGCAACTAAATGGGGGAAGACAATATGAAGATCAAAACCAACCAATTTCCATCCTTAGACCAAGACTGGATCGATCGGATGGGTGACATAGAGGACCAGAACGGCCCGATTGGAGTGGGCGGTATCGCAGTCCGTCTTGAGAAGTCGAAGGCTCCAATGGGACCGAGCGTGAGTGTCTTTGGACAGTTCGTTGAACTCTATCGGCGGCGGAATGGCCTCTCGGTCGAGCAGCTAGCTGAGCAGGCTAGAATTGCCCTTGAAGAGCTAGTGGCGATCGAGCGGTGCGCCGATTCTCAGCCGAGTCCGCGAACCGTCTACCAGATTGCGGACTACTTCAAGCTTCCTCAGGACCGCCTAATGCAGGTCGCTGGTATTACTACTAGAAAAAGTGGCGGCCTACAAAAGGCAGCAGTGCTCTTTGCGGCGCGTTCTGAGCCTACGGCTCGCCTGACCCCTCAAGAAGACGAACTGCTTAATGAATTTGTTAAGGTGCTGGTGGAATCAACAGACTAACATCCAACTCTAAGGCGGACGTTTTGCAAAGCACCCCTCTCACGTTGCAGGACGTGCAAGATATTGACGCTCGGGTCGCCAAAGTCCTTCGGGGTCTTGGCGATCCGGAACCGCCGTTACGTCTGGAAGATGTCCGTGAACTGCTCACGCTAGATCTCCACTACTACTCGTCGTCTGACACGGGATGTCTGCAAGAGACGATAAGCCGCCTAAAGGTTGCAGGAAAACAGGTGGTCAAACGCCCTGGCCTCCTGCTGGATGTAATCCGAAAAATGGACCTGCGAGCCCTCTGGGTTCCAGATCGAAAGCGGATTCTACTCGACCGCGACATACCACCGCTCAAGTGGCGATGGAATGAGGGGCACGAGATCGGCCACAGTCTACTGCCATGGCATCAGGCTGTGATGTTGGGGGATGACAGAAGCACACTTGCCCCGTCCTCCAAGCAGCGGATTGAGGCGGAGGCGAACTATGCGAGTGGCCGGCTTCTCTTCATGCGTACTCATTTCGATGAGCGACTCTTGAGCAGTCCGATCGATTGTTCCTTAGTCCGACAGCTTGCAAAGACCTTCGGGAACACGATCTCGACAACGTTGTGGCGCACGATTGAAACTGTGCAGTGCCCTGCGGTCGGCCTTATTAGCCAACATCCGGCCCGTCGGCCAGATCCAGAGAAGCCTATGGTTCGGTATCTGATCTCTTCACCAAGGTTCCGAAACGAATTCTCGCACGTCGGAGCAACGTATCTCGTTGAGCAACTTCGCGAGAACATCGGCAGCTCACGAAATGGCCCGCTCGGTACTTTTGAATTGCCGCTAGTTGACGCCAACGGAGACGAGCACCTCTTCCGATTCGAGGCCTTCCACAATTCGTACGAGACTCTCACTCTGGGAATGCACCAGTGCAAAAGAGTGCTGACGCTCGCTGTTTGAGGAGCGTAGCCCAACTGAACGTCAGGCTGGAAAGAGGTGACCAGAAAGGGTGACCAAGCGAGTGGGAAAGCAATTGAGCTATCCACCCAGGAGTCCTAAACCGATATTGAGAAAGGACTTAAGAGAGTGCTCCCTCTAGGACTCGAACCTAGAACCCATTGATTAAGAGTCAATTGCTCTGCCGATTGAGCTAAGGGAGCGTTCAAGGCCGTCGCCTTGAGCACCGTAGCTTATCGGCTCGGGTCCTGCTCGGGAAGGGGTTTTTGCGGCGGCGTTCGGCGTTTTTTGACGGGTGTGATTGCCGGTTAGGGAGGCGGGGGTCTATTCTGTCAGCGTGCGGTGGCCTCGGTGCGGCTGCTACGCCCTCCCCCCTGCCTTTCCCGATGCTGCTCTCGCTTTCCCGTCGCCGAGACGTCCTGCGTGGGATCGCGATTGCGCTGGCGGGTTTTTACGCGGCTCTGGCGGCGATCGGCGAGGGGCTGCACGGCTTCGAGCACTCAGCGAATCACGCCGGTGATGGCGCCAGCTGCGAGGCCTCCGGCGACTCCGTCTGCTGTTGCAGCTGCCTCCCAGCCCTCCGTGCCAACACCTCATCTCCCGCTAGCGATGTCGCCGGAGCGCCGGGACACGATCACGACTGCGCCGTCTGCCGTTTGCTTGCTCAGCTGAAGACCGCCTCGCCTCTGCCTCTGGCGGCGACACGTGTAATTTGGGCCTCTCCGGCCGGGCGGCCTGCGTCGGACCCGACGACTCTCCCGGCGCCTCTCCCACCGACCGCTTCCCGCGGTCCCCCTTCGGTTAGCTGAGCGAAGTTGGCGACGAATGCTTGCGGTATGCCCTCCGGCGGCCGCGGGGTCCCGTCGGTATCATTCAGCAGTTTGCCGGCGCTGTACGGCGTCTATTCGGGAGAGGCTCCCTCATGAGAAAGCATCGTTTTGGTTTCACCCTCGTTGAACTCCTTGTCGTCATCGCCATTATCGGTGTCCTCGTGGCGATGCTGCTGCCGGCGGTCCAAGCGGCGCGGGCGACGGCTCGGCGGACCCAGTGCTCTAACAACTTACGGCAGCTCGGGCTGGCGGTGCACGGCTACATCGGCGTCCATAAGGGCAAGTTTCCGGCCCTCGCCTACCACGACCATCACCACGAGGAGCATGAGGGCGAAGACGACGATGACCACCACGACGATGATCATCACGGCGAGAACCCCCACGACGAGGCCGAGTTCTCGTGGATCAACACGCTGGCGCCCTACTTCGAGGGAGTCGATTCGATCCGGCTCTGCCCCGACCACCTGGCCCGCGTCGCGAAGGAGATGACGGTGGAAGAGGGAGGCGTGCCGAAGACGGTGTCCGTGATGACGAGTGACGAGTTCCTCCGCGCCGCGGAGGCGGGACATTTGTCCGACGCCGACGATATTCGGATCGTCGACACCAGCTACGCGATGAACGGCTACCTACGCCCTCGGACGCCAATCACCGCCGAGATGTCGGCGGACGAGCGCGAGCACGTCGCTGAGACGAACGTCGGCAAGGTCGATAACTTTAATAAGCTCCGAGAAACGCACCGCACCTTGATGGCAGTCGAGGCGAACGAGATCGCGCTTGCGCTCAACTACGACCACGTCCACTCCGACGAGTGGTTCTCCGAAGAAAACCTGGCGGCCAACACCCCGACCGATCGAGCGGTCTACCGCACGGTCGAAGGAGAGGTCGCCCTTGATCGGCACCAGGGCGGCACGGCCAACTATCTTTATGCGGACGGCCACGTCGAGATCATCGCCGCCGATCAGGTCGGGACTTGGTGCGACGAGGGATTTAACTTCGCGATTCCGCCCGAATCCCGCTGAAAGCGGGCGAAAGAGGCGTCGAGGCAGGTCAAATCATTGACCGCATTGCAAGCCGTATCTAGTTTGCAGGTAGAGGTTTGCGGCGTTTTCCGCCCCTCTCGTAGCGATCCTTTCGGACGGAACAAGCGTTATGCGGCAAGGTGGATGGCGATATCGGTACGCGCTTCTCGTGGCGTTCTCGGTCACGATCGGTGGTGAGACGCTCGCCGCGGTGCCTGTTGATGGGTTCTTGCCGATGGTCGGAATCGCGTTGACCGATGAGTTCGATGAGGACTTCAATTTCTTCCCCTTCGCGACAACTGCCCCCAGCGGCACACTGCTGGGCCCCAACGGGAATGCCCACTACGACATCGCTCTGCTCGACACGGGCGCCGGCTTCTCGCTCCTGACTTCGAAGGCCTACGACGACTTCAACCTCGACGGCCCCTACCCGGGGGAGAGCGACGGTTTCTACGGAACCGAGTCGATCGGCATCGGCGGCGCGACCGGCCAACTCACCGCTCAGATCAACGACCCTTTTGGACTCTACGTCGGCGGCCTGCAGGGCCGTAGCAGCGCCGGGTCGTCGTTGACCATGAGCCACTCCGCCCTCAGCGGTCAGACCAATACTTCGACCATCACGTTGCCTGCCGAATCTGACCTGCCGAACATTGTTGGCCTGCCATTCGCTAGTCAGTACGCGACCCGAATCCGCAGTGATTCGCCGCAAGTATTCGAACTCAATGGCAAAACGGTCCGCACGCCGGCGGTTGATTTTCTACCGCGGGGGAGTGGCGGTAACGGTATCGTTCGCAAGGCGCCCTTGTTGCTCAACCCCGGTGCGGTGTTTGCCCAGGCGCCTGTTTACCTGCCGAACTATCTCAATTTCGATATCGATAACCCTGAAGAAGACCCCTACCTGCCAACCGTGACCCAGGGCGGGCTTTTCCTTAACGCCAACGCGACCAACGGCGGATCGAGCCTCGGTAACAAAGAGTTCTTCTTTGACACGGGCGCCAGCGTCACCGTCTTGTCACAATTCAACGCCTTGTTGCTCGGCTTCGATGTGACGACCGACACTCCCGAATTCACCATCTCGATTGTGGGTTCGGGCGGAACCCTGCAGGACGTTCCAGGCTTCTTCGTCGATCAGATCACTTTGCCCGCTCTTGGCGGCAATGTTACGGCGACAAATGTTCCCGTGCTGGTGCTCGATGTGACTGATCCTTCCGACCCCGGCAACGTGGTTGAAGGAATCATCGGCACCAATCTCCTGTCGGGACGCAATATCGTCATCGACCCCAACCCCTCAGCTGGCGCCGGGGGCCCCAGTGCGGGCGTCTACATCAGCGACCCGGTGACAACCACCTTCAATTGGACGACGGCCGCCGCAACGGCCGCTTGGTCCACGGGCGGCTCGTGGAACGCCGCCGCGACGCCGACCTACTTGAGCCAAACGCGACTCAGCAACGCCGGCGGCGCGGCGAAGGAAGCGGTCGTTTCGGGTGAACAGAAAGCGTGGGACGTCGAGGTAGAGGGGACCGCAGGCCCAATGACGGTCCGCGTCGCCAGCGGCGGCAAGCTGACCGTCTTCTCCGGCGTGACGATCGAGACCGGCGGCGTCGTTCAACTCGAGGAAGGCACGCTCGACGCCCAGTACGTCGATATCCGCGGTGGCACGCTGACTGGATCGGGATCGATTCGCACCGGCAGCGGCCCGATCGCCGGTCAAGTTGAAATGGTGACCGGGTTGATCGCACCCGGCGACGGCGTGGGCACGCTTTCGATCGACGGGCGGCTCTCCACCGGCAACAGCGCGACGCTTGCGTTCGAACTCGGCGGGACAACCTCTGGAACCCTTTACGACCAGTTGCTCGTAGACGGGCCGGTCGCCCTAGCGGGCGCCCTGTCGGTGGCGCTCGTCGATTTGTTTGAGCCAACGATCGGCGACGTCTTCGAGCTAATGACCTACGACGAGCACGGCGGCGAGTTCGCCACGCTCGACCTGCCCGGCGGCTATCAATGGGACGTCACCTACGGCGCTGATTCGCTGCTGCTGGAAGTCGTCGGCCTCGGTCTCGCGGGCGATTTCAATGTCGATGGCCGCGTTGACGCCGCCGACTACACCGTCTGGCGTGACGGCCTGGGGACCACGTACACGGCGAGCGACTACACGACGTGGAAGAACAACTATGGCGCCACGAATGTCCCGAGCGTCTCGGTGAGCGTCCCCGAACCCGCCGCGCTGCTCTTGCTCGGCTTCGCTCTCGCCGCTGCTGTTGGGAACCGCCGATAGACGCGGATGTCCCTTCTACGGCTGACTCATGTCGGATTGCACGCCGCTAGATAGAGAAGTGGCGAACGCATCTGCGTCTATCGGCGTTCATCAGCGGTTCTTTCCTCAAGCTTTGCCCCGCACGCCGAGCAAAACTTGGCGTCAGCGGAAGACGCTCGTTGGCCGCAGGCGGCGCACTTCGTCGCGGCGCTGCGTGCGCCGCTCATCACTTCGGCCGAGAAGATCCCCGTCGGCACGATAATGATCGCGTAGCCGAAAAGCATGATCAGCGCCGCGGCGAACTTGCCCAGGGGCGTCACCGGCGCGATGTCGCCGTAGCCGACAGTTGTCATCGTGACGATCGCCCAGTAGACGCTCGTCGGGATGTCATCGAAGCCGCTGCCGGAGCGGCCCTCGATCAGGTACATCAACGTGCCGAGGATGACGATCGAACAAAAGATCACCGTGAGAAAGACGGTGATCTTTGGCCACGTGTGCCGCAGGGCGGTCAGGAGGGTGTTCGCCTCGGAGAGATGGCGGCCCATCTTCAGCACACGGAACACCCGCAAGAGGCGGAGTGTGCGGATGATCGCAAACGATTGGCCCCCGGGCAAGAAGAGGGCCAAGTAGCTGGGCAGGATCGAGACGATGTCCACCAGCCCGAAGAAGCTGACCCCATACCGCAACGGCCGAGCGACACACGCCAGCCGGGCGACGAACTCGGCGGTGAACAGCAGCGTGATGCCCCATTCGATCGCCAGCAGCAGCGGCCCCCAGGCCTCGCGGATGCTGCGGACGCTCTCGAGCATTACCGCGGCGATGCTCAGCACGATCGCCGCCAGGAGGACGACGTCGAACGCCTTGCCGGCGGGCGTCTCGGCCTCGAAGATCACCTCGTACCAGGCGTGCTGCCAAGCGTGTGGGCCCGGTCTCAGGCCTGTTTCGAGGTATTCCGGCTGGGGGCGGTGGTCCATGCCGCGAAGTTTACCGCCCACCCGAGTCCGCAACCAACCGCAGTACGGCGAGATCCGGCGTTCAGAGAGGTCTGTCCCTAGTTCCGTGGACTAGGACAACAAGCGATGCGCGCAACTGGGTTCGGCGTCCTCGCCAGCAGTGGGCTTGTCAATCGACCGACAACCCGGCCTCGTCGCGCATGGCGTCGCGTTGGCGGATGACCATCTCGCGGTAGGGCCCGCCGCGGGCCATCAGTTCGTCGTGCCCGCCCCGTTCGACGATACGGCCCTCTTCCATCACCACGATCAGGTCGGCCGACGCGATGGTGGAGAGTCGATGGGCGATGACGAAAGTCGTCCGGGTGTGCATCAACTCGTCGAGCGACTGTTGGATGAGCTGCTCGCTCTCGCTGTCGAGATTGCTCGTCGCCTCGTCGAGGATAAGGATCTGCGGGTCGGCCAGCAGCGCCCGGGCGATCGACAGCCGCTGCGCCTGACCGCCGGAGAGCTTGACGCCGCGTTCGCCGATCAACGACTCGTAGCCATCCGTTAGCTCGCAGATAAAACTATGGGCGTTGGCGTGGCGGGCCGCCTCGATGACTTCTTCGTCCGAAGCGTGGGGACGGCCGTAGGCGATGTTGTCGCGGATCGATCCGTCGAACAAGAACGTGTCTTGCTGCACAACTCCCAGAAGACTGCGGTACGAGTCGAGCCGCAGGTCGCGTAGGTCGAATCCATTGAGCCGCACCGCGCCGTCGGTCGGGTCATAGAACCGGGCCACGAGATCGGTCACCGTCGTCTTGCCGGCGCCGCTCCGCCCGACGAGCGCGACGAGCTGCCCCCCCTTCGCGGTCAGATTGAAATCGCTCAGCACCGGCTGTCCCGGCGCGTACTCGAACGTCACCGCGTCGAAGCAAAGCTCCTCGACCACCCGCGGCGCCTCGATCGCGTCGGGCCGGTCGGGCTTGTCGGCCGGACTCTGCAGCACCTCGAAGACGCGCTCCATCCCGGCGAGCGACCGCTGCATCTCGCTGAACGAGTTGACGATCTGCCAAACCGGGTTGAGCAGCATGAACGTGTACCACTGGAACGCCATGATGTCGCCCACGGTCGCCGAGCCGGCCAGGTTCAGGTAGCCGCCGTACCAAACAATAACGACGTTCACGATCGCCAGCAGCAACGCCCAACAGCCCCAGAGAACCATCTCGCGCTGTTGGGCGAAAAACTCCTTGCGGGCGATCGTGTGCCGACCAATGAGGTACTCGGCTAGTTCGCGGGTTTCGCGCTGGAACGACCGCACGACGCGGATGCCGCCGAACGTCTCGCTGACGCGGGCGTCGATCTCGGAGTTCTCTTTCCGCATCGAGCGGTAGATCGGCCGGATCCGCTTGGCGACCCAGAGGCTGATAATCATCGCCGGGGGGATGACCATCATCGCCGTCAGCGCCAGCCGCCAGTTGACCGCCAGCAAGATGCCAACGGCAATGGTCAGCCGCACGACCGAAACGCCCGGAGAGATGACGGCCAACTGCAATAGGCCCGTCGTCCGGTCGATATCGCCCGAGAGCCGCGAGAGGATGCCGCCGGTCTTCATGTCGGTGAGCTGCCCCAGCGGGAGCCGCAGCAGCCGGCTATAAAGCGCCCGACGTAAGGACTGGATAACCCGCAGGTTGAGCAGCCGCTGTTGGCAGTTCTTGCCGATGTCGAGCGAGCGATCGAGGATGACAACCAACAGCAGGGCGATTCCCGCCACATGCAGCTTGTGCAGCCGCTCGGACTGGGTGAGCCCCTCTTTAAGGAGCACGCTATCGACGACGTACCGCATGAAGAGCGGCTGAGCGACCTCGAGCGCCGCCACGGCGAGGGCGAGCCCCATCATCAAGGCGATCGCCCCGCGGTGGGGCCAGAGCCATTCGACGTACATCCGCAGGTAGCGCTGACGGACGTCGGCGGCCGCCCGCTTGATGTCATTCGGGTCGTCTAACCCCGACGGCAGATCGGCCTCGACCTTGCCGGCGAGATACGCGTGCCGGAATCGCTCGAACCGTGAGCGGGAAGAACGCAATCGGGCCACGGCGGGAGGGGGCGCAGGAGGGAGCGGCAGGCGGGACGTGGAAGTGTAGCGCGGCGTCGCCCGGGATCAAGCCGTCCACCGATCACGATGCTTGCATTTATCGATCCGATCCACTCTGATTTTAGCGTCGATCCTTAATGCGCGGACAGGAGGTTCACAAATGGCTAGCAGTCGTTCTGTCACGGGGGCGAGTGACGCCCCTACCGTGGCCGGGCCGCAAGGCGTTCCCGAGGCGTTCCGCCCAATCTACGAAGATCTGGTCCGGCTCACCGACGAGTTCTGCAACGAGCGGCTCGACGACGAGTACCAACAGCTGTGCCGCCAGATGGCCGTGGCGCTCTGCCAGAAGGGTTCGCCGGTTGTCCGCGGCAAGCGCGAGGGCTGGGCGTGTGGCATTGTCTACACCGTGGGCTGGGTCAATTTTTTGCAAGACGCTAGCTTCCAACCCCATGTCCGCTCGGAAGAGATCGCCGAAAGGTTTAGCGTCTCAATGGCGACGATGCACAACAAGGCAAAGGTGCTGCGCGAGGGCCTTGATGTCGTCCAGCTCGATCCGGATTGGTCGGTTCCGAGCCGGCTGAAGGACAACCCGTTCGTGTGGCTCGTCGAGATGCAGGGCGGATTCATCGTCGATACGAGGATGCTGCCGCCCAGTGAGCAGCAGAAGCTCGTCGATGCCGGGATCATCCCCTTCGTCCATCACTTAGAGGACGGAGAGGCCGACAATCGGCTGCCAATCCCGGTCCCGGTGCACCTTGTCAACGCCGCGATCGAAGGCATCGATGGTGTCGGGGAAGAGCTGTCGGAGTTTGTCCGCGCGACGCTCGAACCGCAGGTTGTCTACAAGATCAAAGTGACGCTCGACGACGTGAAGCCCCTCGTATGGCGGCGTTTGCGTGTTCCCGACATGACGCTAGAAGATTTGCACCACGTCCTCCAAGCCGTTTTTGGTTGGTTCGACTGCCACCTGCACGAGTTCAACGTCGGGAAGCAGAGGATTGTCGCCGAGGACGCGGCGGAGTTCGAGGAGTTTAGCGACGATGTGCGATTGGAGTCGGATGTAACACTTGCGGAATTGGTCGAATCGGGCGCCAAGACGCTCAGCTACGTGTACGACTTCGGCGACGACTGGCGGCACACGATCAAGATCGAGAAGACGCTCGAGCTGGACCTCGACGAGATGCCACTATTCTGCCTGGCGGGGAGCGGCGCCTGTCCTCCAGAAGACTGCGGCGGACCGTGGGGCTACGCCGACCTGCTAGAAGGGCTTGGCAATCCGAAACACGAGCGGCACGAAGAGCTACGCGAATGGCTACCCGAGGGCTTTGACCCGAATCACTTTTCGCTCGAGGAAACGAACGAAGATTTGTACGACTTGTTCGAGGAGAACGACGACGAGGAGGATCTCTAATAGCCGCTGGCACGCGAATGGGCCGCCGACTAGCGCGTCCAGCCTCGCAATTCGACGAACCGTACCTGCCTCACTTCCCGCAGTAGTCGATCGTCCGAGCAATCTCGCTCTTCAGGTCCGAGCGGCGGACGATGCGGTCGATGTAGCCGTGCTCAAGCAAGAACTCGCTCGTCTGGAAGCCCTCGGGCAGTTCGGTGCGGAGGGTCGCCTTGATCGTCCGCGGGCCGGCGAAGCCGATTAGCGCTTTTGGCTCGGCGAACACGAGGTCGCCCAGCGAGGCGAAGCTCGCGGCGACGCCGCCCATCGTTGGGTTGGTGAGGACCGAGATGAACAGGCCGCCGGCTTCGCCGTAGCGCGCCAGCGCGGCGGAGACCTTCGCCATCTGCATCAGCGAGAGGATCCCCTCGTGCATCCGGGCGCCGCCGCCCGAGCCGCTGACGATCACGACGGGGAGGTTTTGCTCGGTGGCCCGTTCGACGAGTCGGGTCAGGCGTTCGCCGACAACCGAGCCCATGCTCCCCATGATGAAGGCCGAGTCGGTGACGCCAAACGCCACCCGCCGGCCGCGGATCATGCCGGCGCCGGTGAGGGCTGCATCGTTCAGGCCGGTCCGTTTCTGCTCGGCGACGACCCGTTCGGCGTAGGGCTTCTTGTCCGCAAACTTCAGCGGGTCGGCCGGCATCAGGTCGGCGTCCCACTCGTCGAACGTCCCCTCGTCGAGGACGAACTTCACCCGGTCGCGGGCGCTGAGGTACATGTGCCGGCCACAGACCGGACAGACGCTCATCAGCTGCTCGACTTCCTTGCGGAAGACGGTCTCGCCGCATTCGTCACAGCGTAGCCAGAGGCCGCTGGGGACCCCTCGCTTCGGACGAGGCGTAGCGGCGACCGGGGCAGCCTCTTCGGGCGTGGCGGCGGTGGGCGGGATGGACTGGCCGATCGACATAGCGGTGGGGATCGGGGGAAGGGGCGACTCGCGGCACATCGTCGGCGTCCCACCGGGCCGTTGCGGACCGGGGGCGCCAACGCGCATCTTAACAGTCGCCGCAGGCCGCCACCATGCCGACGGGCGCCCCGATCCCTCGGAAAATCGATCGAAATGCCCCGCTCCAGCCGCCTTTCGATCGCTGTCCCGGCCGATTTGTGGCTTCCCGCGACCGTTTGCTCGTACGGCTACTTCTTGCTGGCGCCCAACCGCTGGCTGCCAACCGAGCTCGCCCTGGTCCGGTCCTTCGACGCCGCCGAGTTTGGCTTGCCGGAAGAACGATTCAGCGTCCACATCGACCAACCCGCCGGCAGGGGGGCGCCGTTGCGGGTCCGCTGCGACGCGTCGGTCTCGGCCCCGGCCCGCCGGGCGGTCCGCGGGGCTGTCGTCCGGATGCTCCGCCTCGAGAAGGACCTCACCACCCTGCAGCGGGCCTTCCCCGGGATCAAGCGGCGTGGCTTCGGCCGGCTCTTCCGCTCGGCAACGCTGCTTGAGGACATGGTCAAGACGATCACCAGCTGCAACGTCGGCTGGCCCAGCACCGTGCGGATGAACCAGTTGCTGGTCGATCGCGTCGGCGGCGGGGCGTTCCCGTCGGCCGAGCGGCTCGCCCGGTGGACGCCGGGCCGGCTGCAAAAGGTCTGCCGTGTCGGCTACCGCGCGAAGCGGATCATTCGGCTCGCGCGGCGGTTCGCCAAAGAGGACCTCGACCCCGCGTGGTTCGAGTCGCCCGAGCGTTCAACCGAAGAACTCCGCGAAGCCTTGCTAGCACTTGACGGCTTTGGCCCTTACTCCGCGGCGAACGTGCTCCAGCTACTCGACCACGACGACGAGCTGCCAATCGACACCGAGACTCATCGGCTCTACTGCAAGCGTCAGGGTGTCGAACGCCCCGCGAACCCATTGACGCTCCACCCCGCGATCGTCGCCCACTACGAGCGCTACCGTCCTCACCGGTTCTTGGCGTACTGGTTCGAGCTGTGGCGTGACTACGAATCGCAACGTGGCGACGCCTGGACCTGGGACACCGAGACCGTCGGCTCTTCGTTTACGGCTTCACAACTCGATTGATGGGAGGGGGCGAAGACATGAAGACGTGGCGTGGCGATCTCGTGGCGCCACCCGAGGTTAGCGCCGACGGCTCAGAACAACACCGTCAACCCTTGCGCCTCGGGCAATGCTGTTGTTTTATTTCAATTCAACGTGGTTCACCTAAAATCGTTACAGGTGGCCCTCTTTGCGGTGCGGGGGTCTAATACCGGCTCGGAGAGAGGCGTGAGCTAAGCTTGCCTTAACCCTCGATCCTCCGCTATGAGCCGCTCTTGATGAAGACGATGCCCCATCCAGTCAAAGCCTGTCGACTGACGCAGATCCGCGAGGACGACGCCCTGGCGGCAGGCGAACTGCTCGCCGCGGTATGGCCCCGGCCCGACCGCGGTCCGGTCGAGCGGGCCGAACAGCTCAAGCGGGTCGGGCGCGACTATTCCGGCTCGTCCCAGCAGGAGCCGATCTCGTACCTGATTTGGGAAGGCAACAAGCTGATCGCCCACGCTATGACGTTCTGTCGGGTGGTTGGCACGTCGGCGGGCGACCTGCCGATCATGGCGTTAGCGATGGTCGCCTCGGACCCCGCTTGTCGTGGCCAGGGGCTCGGCGCCGCCGTGACGCACGCCGCCTTCGCGCGGATCGACAACGGCGATTTTCCGTTTGCAATGTTCCAGACCAGCCTGTCGATCCAATCCTTTTACGAGCGGATCGGGTGCCAATTGGTCGAGAACCGGATCGTCAATTCGCTCAGCGAAGACGACCCGCAAGCGAATCCTTTTCATGACGACATCGTGATGCGTTACCCGGCCGGCGGCGACTGGCCGACAGGCGACATCGACCTTCGCGGCCGCGGCTATTAATTCAACCAGCAGATGGATCGATCGGATGGCGGAGCCACTTGGTGAGTCACCCGAGGCTAGCGCCTGCGGCTCACGATCGGCGTGCGTTGCTTGAGCCGCAGGCGCTAGCCTCGGGCAGCGCGACGGACCAACCCAACGCCTCTTAACCGCGCTGGATCGCCCACAGGTGCGTGGCGTAGACCATCAGCAGCCCGCGGGCCGTCCAGCCGAACGTGCGGAGCCAATTCCAATCGACGAGTTGGCGATGGAGCGTCGCGTCAAAGCCCGACGCTAGCCGGCCGTGCTGCGGCCCGAAGAAGACCGCCGTCGAGCCATCGACCAGCAGCAACAGCGCGATCCCCAACCACGCAACCCAGATCGGTACGCCCGGCGGCCGCATCGCCAGCATTGCGCAGGCGGTCCCGATCTCGAGGAGCATCATCGGCCCGACGGCCCAGCCGGTCCGGACGACGTTCACCCGTTCCCATTCAACGAATCTCTCGGCGGGAACCTCGGCCATCATCGGGTAATGCACCAGCTGCACCATCCAAATCAGCCCCGTCATATAGATCGAGGCGAACAGCTGGGCATACAGCAACCAAACGGCCACTACGCTGTCTCCCTTGTGGCGGCTCCGGCGACGGAGGCGTCGCTCTTCAGAAGCATCGCCTCGATCACGCCGACCGCTTCTGCCGCCCCATCTTGGCAGGGGCGGGTCGCCGCCAGATGCTCGCGGTAGGTCTCGCGCCGCATCAAGAAGTTAGCGAGGTCCTTGGACGACAGACGCTCAAGGATCTGCTGCTCGCCAGCGCCCATCTGTTCGACAAACGTCGCGTTGATCCGCTGCTCGTAGTGATGCCGCTCGGGGAGGGCGAGCACCGGCTTGCCGAAGTAGAGCGCCTCGCCCATCAGTTGGTTGCCCGCCGCGGCGACGACCGCATCGCAGCTCGCCAAGTCATCAACGAACGTCGTTTCGTTAATCTCGCAGAACGTGACCGAACCCTGCGGGGGCCGCACCCCCAGGCCGTAAAGCCGCACCGGCATCGGCAAACCGGCCAGCCGATCGATCACCCCTTGCGGCGTCGCACGCCGCACGTACGACAGAAGGTGCTCGCCGGTCGTCGGCTGGCGCTCGGCGACCGCCCGGCGGATCAGCGGGCCGACCTGGACGATGTCCTCACAACCGCGACGCAGCGGCGGCTTGTAGAAAGCCGATACGACGGTCCGTTCTTGGCGGATCCCAAACGCCCAGATCGACCAGCTCATCCGCCACGCCCAGTCACGCAGCTCACGCGGCAAGCTCGACAGGTCGTACGTTGAAAGGAAGTGCTGGTGGTCGAGGCTCAGGATCGGGACGCCCGCCCGCCGTGCGGCGCGCGGCGCCAGGGGCTCGAAGTCGGTGATCACCAAGTCGGGGCGCTCGCTCTCGATCACCTTATCCAGCCGACGCGTGTAGCGCCCCATCGAGGCCCAAAACGCGAGCCCCAGGCGGATCGTCTTGAGGTTGTCGATCCCGGCCGGCGTGTAGTGGAACTTCAGGCCCGGTATCTCACGGACATCGACCTCGGGGTCGGCGTCATAGTGCTTCTTGAGAAACGACAACGCGTCGTGCGACGTAAACAGCACCACCCGGTGCCGGTCCCGCAATCGCTCCACCACCGCCCGGGCGCGCGCGGCATGGCCGCGTCCTTCGCCCATCACGCTGTAGTACAGGAGGGACACGGGTAGGTGGGAAGTTGGAAGTGCGAAGTTGGGATAAGCAAATTCAAGCTGAGGGGTTGGCTACGGCCGTCGCACTGCTTGCGTCCGACTTCTAACTTCCCCCTTCCTTTCTCCCCATGAACCGGTAGTACGGCGCCCGCACAAACGGCAACCACGGCAGCTTGCCTTGCGACTCCTCGACCAGTTCGGTCTCGAAACGCCCCTCGAGCAGCGGCAAGTGGTCGGCGCTCGGGTAGACGTTATCGTGATTGAACCAGTACGGCCAGAAGTTGCGATTGAAATAAGAGTGCTTCCGCCGCCCGTCGGCCGGGTACTTCCGCGAGACATAGAAATCGACGACGCCGATCACCCCGCCCGGCTTGAGCAATCGGTGCGCCTCGTCGATCGCCGCGAACCAGTCGGGGATCATCGTCAGCGAGTAGGTGAAAGTCACCAGATCGAGCGACGCGTCGGGCAGCCCGATCGCCGTGGCGTCGGCATGCAGCGTCTGGGCGTTCGCCCAGCCCTGCTCGTTAATCCGCCGGTCGGCGACCTCCAGGAGCGACGTCGAGAGGTCGAGGAACGTGGCCGAGCCGAAGTCGCCCAGGCGGTCGCCGAAGAGCTCGCCATTGCGAGCGGTCCCTGCCCCAACATCGAGCCACGCGCCGCCAGGCGTCACCGGAAGACGATCAAACAAGGCCTCGCGGCCATGCAGCATCTTCTTGCGGAACGCGTCGTACTCGTCCGCCTGGCCGCCGTAAAAGCTGTCGAGGCGTTCCTGGTGCGTCTCACCGCGTATTGGCGAGAGCGTCAGGTGATACAGCGTCTTTAGCTGACTCAACGCCCCCATCGGCCGCTTGCTCCGTCGTATGGATCATCTTCTTGTTGAGCCGGCCGCCGGCGGCGTAGCCGCCCTGCCCCTTGCCCGTATTCGCCCGCGCCGCATCGAGCGAGACGCCGTGACGCCGCAGCGTGGCGATCGAGAAACCGCCGTAAGTATGGACGCGGTCGATCTCGTGCAGCTCATCGGCCAGCTGGCGATCGTACTCGAGCAACTCACCCAGGCGCCGCTTTTTGCCGTCAACCTCGACCTCGATCGGATCGACGAATTCGCAAATCACCGCGGCGCTGCGCCACAGGAGCTTTGCGCCGTCGTCGGCGCGGTCGACGATCTCTTGCCACTGGAGGGCGAGCATGTCGTGCATGTGCTCGGCCATCCAGTCCATGTGGTCCAGCAGCACAAAGTGCGAGTAGTCGCAGTCCGCGCCCTTGAGGTGCTCCAGGATCGTCGTCGTGTGCGTGTGCACGCGCGAAGCGAGCCCAGGCTGGCCGTCGGTCCCCTTCAGCCGCGCGAAGTTCTCTTCCTTGAGGTACTCGGGACAGCACTCCTTGGTGTACTCGCCCGTCAGGTAGACGCGCCAGAAGTAGTTGTCTTTGAGCGGCAGCTCGCTGAAGACCGTATCGAGGCTGTCCTCGACGAACTTGGCGATGCCGCCCGGGTAGTACCGCTCGAGCTGCTTCCGCTGGGCGCGGGGCACCCCCAAGAGCGACAACGCCGCGTCGCGCCGCATGAACCACTTAATAAAGGGGCCCCAGAAAGCCGGCTTTACGCGGCTCTCGTAGATTTCCTTCTGCTCCTCGACCGTCTCGGCGGCGAGCAGCCGGTCGATATCCTCGCGGACTTTGGCGTAGCGGTTGATGTACCAGTTGATCCACGACGCGAACATGCCCGCGGTGCCGCGGAAGTAGAAGCTCGGTCGGCGGCCCTGGCCGAGGAAGAACTTGCCGTTCTTGTCCCAGAACTTGCGGCTCGCCTCGGGCAGCTCGGCCCGTAGCGCGTCGGTGTAGACGGCTGACCAGTCGCTCACCTTGCCCCGGCCGAACAGCTCGAAGAACTGGTCGTAGTCGAGCCGGCGGATCGCCGCGAGCTTGAGGTCCAGCAGAGCGTTCTGCCGAGGGTTCACGTCGACCGTGTCGATCCGCTCCGGGCCGTCCAGCGCGTAGTCGAGTGCGTTGCAGCCGGCGGACGTAATGACAATCAACCGGTCGCCTTCGCCGAGCTGCAATGCAACGCGATCGAGCCGCGGGTCTTCCCAGCAGGTGTTGTAAACCAATTGGTTCCCGTGGCAGAGCTTGAAGAAAGCTCGGCTAATGTGGGTAGCCAGCATCGGGGGTCCTCGAAGACGCCATGGCGGCGCAGGCCTTGCGCCTGCCTGCGCGAAGCCCTAAACGTACGCGAGGCGTCGCTTGTTGGAAAGACGCCACACTGCGGGTGACCGCAGTGTTGGTCTTTTTCGAGGACAAAGTGATGGCTACAGAAGGTTGGTGAGCTGCGGAAGTTGGACGCAACAGGCCGACAGGTGCGGGACCGGTTCCAACCATTCGCCCCCCGCTCAAACCGCCGCGGCCGTCGGACGCGGCGCCGAAGCCGGGGCCGGTCTTGCCGCTAACCGATCGAGCACGCGGCCATCGCCCCGGACCAGCTCGAAGCTGCCGTCGGCGTTCTCCACCAAAGCGGAGCAGTTTTCGACCCAATCGCCCGTGTTGAGGTAGGCGACGTCACCCAGCTCGGCGATCCGCGGCACATGGATGTGGCCGCAGATGATGCCGTCGCAGTCCGCGCCGCGGGCGTCGGCGATCAGTTGCCCCTCGAACTCGCTGACGTGCGTCACCAGCCGCTTCACCCGGGCCTTCACGCCGGCGCAGAAGGCGTAAGGGTCGTGCTTCTTGCCCCGCAGGCGGTTGCCGAGCCAGTTGAGCGTGAGCAGGCCGTCGTAGGCGTACGAGGCCACCAGTGAAAGCCACTGGGCGCTCTGCTCAACCCGGTCGAACTGGTCGCCATGGGTGACGACGAAGCGACGGCCGTCCGCCGCGACGTGGACAAAGCGGTCCTGGATGTCGATCAGCCCGAAGTTGGCGAGGAACCCGCGGAGGAAGTTGTCGTGGTTGCCGGGCGTATAGAACAGCTCGACCCCTTCGCGCTTCAGCTCCATCAGGCGGCGGAGCACCGCGTCGTACTCGGGTCGCCAGCGCCAGCGGTTCTTGAGCTTCCAGCCGTCAATGAAGTCGCCGACGATGTAGAGCTTCTCCGGCTGGTAGCGGTCCAGCAGATCGACCAAGGCTCCCGCCTGCGAGTGGCGGCAGCCGAGGTGGATATCGCTGACGAACAGGGAGCGAACCACTTGGCGGTTCTCGGGACAGTGCAGTCGGGCGCCACGCGGGCTGGCCTCGATCGGGGGGCCAACGATCGGGGGGACTGGCGGGCGGCCCCCGGGACGGGTGGCTGGCGGGTCGAGCAGCGCGGTCGGCAAATCGCTACCAGATTCAATGAACATGCGTCTTTCGGCCCCAGGGGGCAAGGCGGCTCTCGGGCGGCGTCACGCTCAGCTGCCCGTCGGCCGCGGTGGTCGCACGTTCTTCTTTATCGTTAGAACATGTTACGCCTTGGCGAGCCCTCAGTGGATACCCGGTTAAAGTTTCGTGCAGATTCCGTGAAGACGCCAGTCGGTCCGCGAAAAACCGGGTTTATAGGCCCCACGCGTCAGCTGTGCATCCGCGGCGGGTCGTCGCTAGCAGCCAGAATCTCCGCTTCCAGCTCGGCCAGCTCGTCGAGCCGCCGGGTCACCTCCTCCGCGGGGGCGAAATGCTTGGCCAGCCGGGTGTACGTCGTGTGGTGCCGGGCCTCGGACTCGAACAAGCTGCGGTAGAACTCCGCTAGCTCCGCGTCGTCGACATGGTCGGCGAGCCGATTGAACCGCTCGCAAGAGCGGGCTTCGATGAGCCCCGCCACGAGCAGCCGATCGACCGCCCGCTGGGGCTCCTGCTTGCGGACGAGGTCGTTGAGCTTGCGGCCATAGGTGCTGGGCGTCAGCCGGCGGAATCGCACGCCGCGGCGTTCGAGCAGATCGACCACCATGTGGAAGTGCTCGAGCTCCTCGTTGACGATCTCCGTCATCTCACGGCAGAGCTCCCTGTCCTCGACATAGGCGAACATCAAGTTCAACGCCGTGCCGGCCGCCTTCTTCTCGCAGTGCGCGTGGTCGATGAGGACGGCGTTCAGGTCCTCGTCGACTTGCTCAAACCAGCGGGCGGCGGTGTCGCTCTTCAGATGCAGCATGGACTACGGGTGTGGTAGTGGGAGGATCGCGTCAACGCGATTGCAGCCCACGGCTCGATCCGAGGCAAGGGCCGTGCCTCCCGCCGCGCCGGGATCCTGCGCGGGAAAACCAGCCACCACTTCGCGGTCCGCGCGTCGCGGCAATGCGATGAATAACGGCAAGTCGCTTGACCCCCAGCGCACACAATGTGGCTACCCGACGCAGACGAGAGGATCGTCTGCGCAATATTAATCAAACCTTAGCACTGGCTTCACCTGACCCGACGATCGGATTGCTAATCTCTCCCCCGGACACAGAGAGACAAGGTTCGAAACAACATCCGTCTGACGATTTAAGAGGCGTCGTCGGATGTCCCTGACGCCGTTTGTAATGAAACAGACGACGTCACCGACGGGGTAACACACGGTGAAGACGAACGGCGGGCACGGAAAGCTTGCGGATCGGTTCAGACATTTCGATTCGCTGCGCGGAGCGACGCTCGACATGAGTCGAGCTTCGCGGCGCGGGCTCACGCTTGTCGAATTGTTGGTCTCGATCAGCATCATCGGCATCCTCGTCGCCTTGCTTGTCCCGGCGGTCAACGCTGCCCGCGCCGCGAGTCGCAAGACCACTTGCATGAACAACCTGCGGCAGTTTGGCGTGGGGATGCACGCCTACAGCCAGCGCCACGGGACGCTCACCAGCGGGGCCTTCGATTGGAAGTACGAAGGCTCGATCACGGACATCGGCTGGGTGGCGGATCAGGTCGCCCAAGGGACGCCCGTCGGCCAGATGCTCTGCCCTTCGAATACTGCCAAGGTCTCGGCGACGGTGAACCAGCTCTTAGAGATGACCGAGGCGGACTTCGCCTCGTGCGTCGATCCGAAAGGGGGCAAGTCGCAAACCCTGCCCGACGGGACTCAAAAGACGCCGCCCTGCCGAAACATCCTTGAGCAAGGCCTCGAACCGCTGAGCCCTGAACGGGCCGCGATCATCGACAAAGACGTCATCCAGGCGTTCTACAACACCAACTTCGTGGCGACTTGGCTGCTGGTCCGCTCCCGGGCGCGGATCAACAAGAGCGGCAATCTCGAGTCGTCCGACCCGGGCTGCCCCGCGACCCTGAAGTCTCGTCCGGCGACTTACGGACCGCTGCGTCTGGCTGTGATTGACAGTGCGAAGATCCCCGCGAGCAGCGTCCCGCTACTCGCCGATGCGGGCCAAGCCAAGCCGCTGGTCGCCACCGTCGGCGACTTCAAGGCGGGCCTCCCCACCGCCGGCGCCACCACCGGCGGTCCGGTCAAGGTGCTGAACCTCCAGCCGCCGAGCTTCGACGAGGGTAAACCCCGCGCCGGCGCCGACGGCTGGTGGGCGGTCTGGAACAAGACCCGTCAAGACTACCGCGGTTTCGCCCCGGTCCATGCCGGCGTCTGCAACGTGCTGATGGCCGACGGCAGCGTCCACGCTTTCGACGACGTCAACCAGGACGGACTGATCAACAACGGATTCGGCGTGGAAGGGGACTCGGGATACGCCGACGACGTTGTCGAGGCGCCCGACGAGGTCCTCTTTAGCAAGCCGTCGGTGAAGCCGATCTGAGCGATTTTCTACTTACCTGAAACGGCAGAGCCGTGGCGACGACCTGGTGTCGATCGACCGTGAGCTCGGCCTAGTGCTTTCTTTCCTTTCCCTGGACGAGGCGTCAGGGCGCCGGGTCCAAACCCTTTCTCAACGAGGCGATGAGCAAAGAGATGACAACTCGCATGGAACTAGGCCGCTC
Organism: Botrimarina colliarenosi; assembly: GCF_007859955.1. Taxonomy (GTDB): domain Bacteria; phylum Planctomycetota; class Planctomycetia; order Pirellulales; family Lacipirellulaceae; genus Botrimarina; species Botrimarina colliarenosi. The sequence continues at coordinate 1,649,958 of NZ_SJPR01000001.1, read as the reverse complement.
GCTGCGGCCGCGAGCGACCCGCGCCGCGGGCTTCACCTTGGTGGAGCTGCTGGTGGTGATCGCGATTATCGGCATCCTCGTGGCGTTGCTGCTGCCGGCCGCCGCCCGGGCGCGGGAAGCCGCCCGTCGGGCCGAGTGCCAGAACAACCTCCGTCAGTTCGGCACCGGCTTCGCGCTGTTCGCCGACCGCGACAGCCAGGGCCGCATGTGCTCGGGCGCTTACGACTACCGTCGCGACGGCGCGGTCGATGTCTACGGCTGGGTCGCCGACCTGGTGAACACGGGCGCCGCCTTGCCGAACGATATGCTTTGCCCGACCAGCCCGCTGAGGGGCGCCGAGAAGATCAACGACCTCCTCGGTAACGACACGACCGACGCCCGCGACGGCGTAGACCCGGCGCGCCTCGCCAAGGGCGCGGCCGGCTCGCCGACCTTCAACGGAATCTCCGGTGGCGGCGGCACGACGTTCGGTGGCACCACGGCCAACTCGCCCGAGCGCGCCAACCTGATCGCCCGCGCCTTCCTCAACAAGGGCTACGGCACCAACTACGCAGCCAGCTGGTACTTCGTCCGCTCGGCGCCGCTGTTCGACGCCGCCGCGGCCAACCCGACCGACATCCAGACGAACAACCTCTCCAGTCTGAAGGGTCTGGCGGGAACCAAGGGCCCCCTGACGGTCGCCCAGCTGGAAGGATCGCGGATCGTCACCTCGAACGTCCCGCTCCTCGGTTGCGCCGCCCCTGGCGACATCGACGAAGCGGTCTTGGCCCAGACGATTGAGATGACCGCTTCGGACCCGTTCGCCAACGGCTCGGACGAGGCGGTTGTCTTCCTCAAGGCGGGCGACCTGCTGGCCGAGGCCTTCAACGACGGCCCCGCCTATATGGACAGCAACAACCGTGTGAAGCTCATCGGCAAGCAGATCAGCCTGGCCAACCAGGCCGCTTGCGAGCAGACCGCCAACGGCCAGTGCACCGCCTCGCCCGAGGGGGACGCCGGCAACGGCATCTACCTGCAGGACACCCGCGACTGGTACGCCTGGCACGCCGGTCTCGTGAACGTCCTCTTTGCCGACGGCTCGGTGAAGACGTTCAACGACCTCAACGGGGACGGCTTCCTCAACCCGGGCTTCCCGGTGGCCAGCGGTCTCGCCGACGCCGACTACCAGTCGATCGGTTACCGCAGCTCCGAAGTCGAGCTCCCCTCGGCGCAAATCTTCAGCGGCGTCTTCCTCGAAGGCAACTCGAAGCGCGGTGCGTTTGAGGACTGATCGGCTGTGGCTTGCTTTTGCCTTGCGGCATGAAGCGGCTTTTGCCTTGCGGCATGAAGCGGCTTGAACCTTGCGTTACGGAACGAAACGGCGGTCGGCCTGCGTTTGCGGGCCGACCGTCTTTCGCCCGTTTGTTTTGATCGCCTCGCCGCCAACCCGGCGAGCGCCCTCGCAGCGAACCATATGAAACCGTCTCACCTCGACTACGACGCGTCCTCACCGGGCGGGGAGACCCTGGCGTTTCCTGCCCGCCACAACGGCTCCGACACCGTAAGAATTAGCGGCGGCTCCCTAGCCTGCCCCGCTTGCGACACCCCGAGCACGGCCGACTCGAAGTTCTGCGGCGGTTGCGGCGTGCGGCTGTGGGAGCCCTGTGTCACGTGCGGCGAGATCAACCCCGTCGGCAAGGCGTTCTGTGGCGACTGCGGCGCCGACCTCGACACGACGCTGTCGGCTGTCCGCGAGGCGGCTGAGCGGGCGGTAGTAGACGCGATCTCCCTCAATGCGGAAGGCTGGGTCCTCCGCGCCTTGGAGACCCTCGCCGCCGTTGAAATCCCAGCGCCCGAACACACGCGGCTCGCCCCGCTTGTGAGTCGCGTCGCCGACCTGACCGCCGAGTACAAGACGCGTCGCGAGACGGCGATCCAAGAAGCAGACCACGTCCAGCAAAGCGCGCAGACGCTACTGCAAGCCGGTGACCACGCGGCGGCGCTTGTCGAGATCGAGAAGATCCCCGCCAGTCTCCGCAGCGCGAAGTTAACCGCGATGCACGCCCAGGCCGTCGCGGCGGTCGACGAAACACGGCGACTGCGGGCCGAGATTAAGCAGCGGATCGCCTCGAAGCGGCTCGACGGGCTCCTGCCGCTGGTCCAACGGCTGGTGGTCCTTGAGCCGTCGGACGACCAAATCGGCAAGCTCCTCAATCAGTTGCTCGACCGGCAGCAGAAGTCCGACGGGGATCTGGCCCAGCGGTTGATGGCCAAGGCGGCCGCGGCGCTTCAGGCAAACGACTACCCGACGGCCGCCAAGGCCCTTCAGTCGATGCCGGCGGTGCTCCCCGACCAACTCAAGGAACCGCTTGCCGCGTTGCAAGAGCCGGTCTGGCTTGCCCGGCAGCTGGCGAAGGCGCCCTACGCCGACCGGATCACCACCCAACTCGCCGCGCGGTTCGCCAAACAGCAACCGACGGACGAGCGACTCGCCAAGACGGTCGCCCAGCTGCAGCAGCGGCGCCAAGAATGGCAAGCCGACGCGCGTCAACCGCCACGGCCGTGGGCCAAGCCGCCCGCGACCCCGGCGTTCGGGCTTGCCGTTGAGTTGGCGACCCCCCCCGCGGCGCTCAACGCGGCGGCGCGGGCCGAGAAGGCTTCGGCGAGCCAGTTCTGGGGGGCGTACGGCTTGGCGCTACAGGCGCTCGGCGCCGCGCCGTTGTCGGTCGATCTGACGCCCCGCACCGGAAACTCGTGGTCGAAGCGACTGAACTTCAGTATCGGCCGCAAGCGTTCGGCCCCTGCTTGGGGTCTCGATATCGGTTCGCAGGCGATCAAAGCGGTTGGCTTGTCGGCGGCAGCAGAGGGCGAACCGCCGGCGGTCGTGCGGGCCATCGTCCGGGAGTTCGAGCCCGACCAGGAGGCGTCCGCCGTCTCCGCGTTGGCCGGGGAGCTCGGCCTGAAGGGGGCGGCGGTCGTTGTTGGCATGCCCCCCATCCAAACGCTCGGCCGCTTCTTCGAGTTACCCGCGCCCGAAGGTAAGCGGGCGAAGTTCGACGGCGCCGTGCAGTTCGAGGCCCAATCGCGGATCCCGCTCAAGCCGGAGGAGTCGGTGATCGATTACGTCGATCGGCCCGTCGTCGAAGCGGGTGACCGGACCGGCGTTGATCGGCGGTACGTCGCCCTCCTCGCGGCGAAGCGGATCGACGCCCAACACCGACGCCAACTGGCGGAGCTCTGCGGCGCGTCGAGCCTCACGCTCGGCAGCCCCGCGTTACTGCTGCCGATCGTGGCGCCGACAGACCCGGAGACCGTCACAGCCCTCGTCGATGTGGGGCACACCGTCACCGTCGTCTCGGTCCACGACCGCGGCTGCGTCTGGTTCCGGGCGCTGTACGGCGGGGCCGCCGATTTCGACCGAGCGATCGCCAAAGGCCTCGCCACCGACAACAAGACCGCGTCGAACCTGCGTCGTCAGCTGCATCGGGCGCCGCGTCCCCACCTCGTCGACGAGGCGATGGCGCCTGCCCTGGAAGAGTTCACCCGGCGGCTGCTCCTCGCGATCGATTCCTTCCAGAAAGAAATCGGACGCCCAATCGAGCGATTGCAATTGTGCGGCGGCGGCGCCGAGTCGTACGGGTTAGTCCGCTACTTGAGGACGGGGCAATGAGCCAAACACCACGAAGGCCAAGTGCGATCACGACGTATGCGTTGCTGGGCGCGGTCGCTCTGTCGGGCGTCGTCGGTTGTGGCGGCTGGTCGCAGAACGACGTCCGCGCGCTCGGCATTCGACGTGTAGACGATCCGGAAGAGGACGAGGAACGCCCGCCCGCGGCGGCGACCCAGAAGGAAGAGCCGAACTCCCAGCCGGCGGCTTTACCAGTGGCGTCGGCGACTGCACCCGCGGGGCCGTCGCAAGTCGCCGCGACCGACGACCAAGCGATCAGCGACACCGTCCCACCGCCAACGGCGCCGCTGTCGGCCGTCGAACGAGCGAGCCGCTCGGAGGCGAATCTCGAGCGAATCGCCGAGGCAATGGTCGCGTATCGCGATGCGAAGGGGGTTTACCCCCCCGCTGCCGTCTACGACGCCTCGGGCGCGCCGCTGTTGAGCTGGCGGGTCGCTCTGCTGCCGTACCTCGGTCACGAACGTCTCTACAGCTTCTTCGATCTGAAGCAGCCGTGGTACGCGCCCGCTAATAAGCGGCTGCTGAAGTACATCCCGGCCGTCTTTCAGGCGCCCGAGCGATTTGACGAGAAGACTTGCTACCGCCTGCCGATCGGCTCCGGGACCCTCTTTCCCGAGAGGAAGAGTCTGCTGCCCCAGCGTGTCGAAGACGGGCTGGCGAATACGGTCATGCTGCTCGAAGCCGATCAAGCGGTCGCCTGGACCGAGCCGAATGAGATGGAAATCGACTTGGCGAATCCCGGCGCGGGACTCGGCGCGCTGCGTTCGGGATCGATTTACCTCGCCTGGGCGAGTGGGATGGTCGGCAGCGTCGCCGACGACACGCGGCAGGCCGACCTCAAGGCGATGTTCACCCCCGACTCGGGGGAGCCCTTTGGTTTCGCCAGCGTGAACCACCCGATCGACCCCGGCGCCGTTGAGGTGGCCGCCATCGAACCTGAGAGCGCCGTCGCCGACCCAGAGGAACGACGACCAGGCGGCGACGCGAGTCCGCCGAGCGCGTCGTCGGAAGTCACGAAACTGAGTGGCGTGTACCGTCGCGCCGCTTCGCTCGCCCTGACCCGGGGGGACCACGGCCCCGCGTGGCGTTGGTTCTATGGCGCCGCGGCCCTCGGCGACGTCGCGCCCGACCTATTTGAGTGGTACCCCGCGTTGCGTCGGCCCGCCTTCGGACTGCACTACGGCGTCGCCCTGATCGAGCCCGAACGGGCCACTCGCAACGGCGACCGCGAACCGACCATCGTCAAGACCGACGCGCGAACTCGCACCGAGTTCTTGCGCCGGACGGCGCCCTTCGGCGAAGAGATTCTCGAAGCCGTTGAACGGAGCGCCGAAGGGGTCGCCCTCGTGCGACTGGCTCCGCCCGCGTCGGCGGTGGGGCAAGCTCCGCGTCGTGGCAATCGAGAGACGCCACGGGTGGTCACCTACTTCGGCGGCGGAACGCTCGCTGAGATGAAGCGGCTGGCCGAACTCGAAGGCTGCGACGTGCTGGTAGTGCTGGAGAAGTCGGTCTCGACGCGGGGTGGAAAACCACGCCAGCAGTTCCGCGTCTCGGTGACCGACCTCGTCCGCGACGAGTCGCTGTTAAGGGCGCCGCGGGTGACGCTCGAGCCGGGGGAAGAACTCCGCGACAGCAAGGCGTACCAAGAGCTCGTCTGGAGCTGGCGCGATCTGCTCGAAGACGGGCTTTCGCCGGGCGAGTGGCCGGTCACCCTACGGGAGTCGATCGCTGCTAAGCGAGTCACCGCCCTCGGGGCCTCGAACGACCCGTTCCCGCCGCGAGCCATCAGCGAGATCGGCTACTACCGCAGCCGTCGCTTGGTCGACGCGCAGGAGGTGCTCTTAGCGCTTCGAGAGCTGCTCGGCGAGGAACGCGCGATGGCGCTCGTGCTCGGCGACGCGGGCAAGCGGGAGCGAGTGCTCCGCGACTGGCTCCCTCCGCAAGACCCCGAGCAGCTGGTTGAAGAAGCGGCCCGCAACCAGGCGCGCGTCGCCGCCGTTGACGACGATTGAGTTGAATCCTTCTCACGCTCCTCCAAGCATCGCTCCGATGAGGTCTCACCTTATGCGCCACCGAATTTTCACCGCCTTGCGCGCCGCGCGGCGAGTCGCTGTTGTCCTGGTGTCGTGCCTTTCGGGGGTCGCTGAGGCGTCGGACGAGGTGGCGGTGTGGGACGGTGTGAGTCTGCCGTTTGTCGAGAACTGGTCGAACGCGAGCCGGTGGTCGACCGTCAATCCGCCGAATAACGACGCCACGACCTACGACGCCGTCATCGGGGCGGGAAACGTGGTCCAAGATATCGCGGGCGGGGTCACGCTCAACAACCTGACCTTCACCGACGCATTCGTCAGCGGCGCCGGCTCCTTGACGCTTGTCGGGGACCCGAGCGACCCGCTGGCGGTCTCATCGTGGCGCGCCGCGACACAGAACGCCGAGTTCCGCAACACGGGGGGCGTCACGGTCGCTAGCGGCGCGACGCTCAACATTACGGGCTCGGGCCAACGCAACCTCGGCCAGCCCGGCAGCAGCGACCCCGTCGAACTGACGGTCGAGGGCGTCGCCAACTTGATCGGTGTCGGCGCGTTCCAAGCGACCGGCGGAGGCGCCACGGTCCGAACGAGCGCCGGCGGTGTCTTCGACTTGCAGAGCAACGCCGACTTCGGCTCGGTCGGCGCCAACGGGCTGCTCGACAATGCGGGCGTCTTCAAGAAGTCGGGCGGGACCGACACCAGTTCGTTGAGTTCGCGCTGGGCCGTCCAGAACAGCGGCGCGATCCGCGTCGAGTCGGGCGCGCTCGAACTACTCGGCGCCGTCGACAACACCGGCGACCTGGTCGTCGATGGCGGCACGCTACGATTCCGCGGTCCGCTGACTCACTCGGGTACGGCCGACCTTGTTGACGGCGACGCCGTCTTCGATGGCGTGGTCTCCGGCGCGGGCGGATTCACCGGCGCCGGCGAGGCCCGCTTCAACAACCGCTACGCCCCGGGCGCCGAGACGGTCGCGTTCGGCGGCGATGTCGCACTGGCAGCGTCGGCCAACCTGCAGTTGCCGGTAGCGGGCGTCGCGGAGTTTGGCTCGTTGGCGATTGCCGGTTCGTTGTCACTTGACGGAACGCTGACCGTGTCGCTCGCAACGCCCGGCGGCGGGTCGGGTCCCTTCGCTCCCACGGCGGGCGATGTGTTCCCGCTCGCGACGGCCGTCGGCGGGGTCCTCGGAGCGTTCGACACCGTCGTGCTGCCGACCGCGGCCGCGGGGTTCTTCTGGTCACTCGAGGTTGACGCCAATCACGTCACGCTGCTCTACGACGAGATCACCCTCCCAGGCGACTACAACGGCGATGGCACGGTCAACGCCGCGGACTACACCGTGTGGCGTGACAACGCCGCGGGAGACTTCGCTCCCGAGGACTACGGCGTTTGGCGTGATAACTACGGCGCCGTCCTCCCCTCGCCAGCGACGACAGCGGTCGCGGAACCAACCGGCGGCGCAGCGGCGTTTCTCGTCGTCACCCTGGGAACCCTCTGGCGGCAACGCGCCAGCTGACGAACCGCCTGTCTGCGAACCCCAGCGGATGCGGTCCTGGAGAGCCGCCATCTTGCTGATTGCCCGCGGCTAGCGCCCGCGGCGCCGAGTCGTCCCCTACGCGAAAGCAGGGCGTCTCGATTTCTTGTGGTTTTTGGTGGACTGCTGTCGGGCGTGGCGACCGACCGCTGATGGGCCCTTTGTCAGCGGGGGTCCGACGCCCTCCCCCGTCCGTCGACATCAGGGGCGTTGTCACCCGGTCACAAAGGGTACTGAGATGTCTGTCACTCGCACGGCTTGGCTTGTCGCCATTGGTTTCGCCCTCGCGCTCCCCGCCACCGCATTCGCCACGATCCCTTACACTCCGGTCCCGTACGCCCCCTCGCTCATCGGCCCCACCGTGTTGCCTCCCAGCAGCGTCATCGGCAAAGAGTACTCGCACGACTTTGACCACAGCACGGCGGGCGTCGGCGGCGTCCCCGACGGCCAGCAAGTAGTCGCCTGGGACGGCATCGGCGGCGCCATGGACGGCGTCGACTTCACCGGTACGCGGCCCAGCTGGACTCCGGATCAAGAGATCGACGCGATCGCCAACCACGCCGACTACCTCACCCGTCAGGTGCTCCGTGACGAGTCGCACCTCGTCTTCTCGCACGACGACGAGATCGCCTTCCGCACCGCCGCCGGCGGTTTCATCCCCGGGAGCACACCCGCCGGAGGCCCCGTTCTGTTGTCCAACGGCAACGTCATTGGCGGCGCCGGCGAGGTCTCGATCGAGACCTCCGGCCTTTACACCGGGTCGGAGACGCAAGGCCTCTGGGCTTCGCAGAGTGAAGTGAACGGAATGCCGCTCCCGCGAGACATCGATGGCCTCGAGGTGTGGGGTCCCGAGCCGGCAAAGGACGGCGACACCGACAAGTACTCGCTCGATCTCGACTTCCTCAGCGGTGTCTCGGTGTGGAACGGCTCGGGAAGTTCCTACTTGTCGCACGCCGCGATCGTTGGCGCTGTCGAGAGCCTCCTCGGCCCAATCCCGGGGGCGGCTTACCTCCCCTTCGACAATCAGGAGAGCCGCAACGCGATCAACGTCGATGCGATGATGGTCCTCGACACGTTCGGCGACATCGACACCTTCGACCGCGATCCGTCTGGCAACGACGCCGGCGACATCCTGATCTTCAGCATCCGCCAGATTGTCGACACGTCCGATTCGACCGGCTACTACGCCACCGGTAGCGAGTTGTTTGTGATGGAGGGCAGCGGCTCGGTCAGTTTCCTCGACCACGGCGGCCACAGCTGGGACAAGGGTTACGCCCTCGGCTCGCTCCGGGTTGGCGGCGTCGGCCCCAACGAGTTCAGCGGCGTGATCGACATCAACGCGATCGAGTCGATCGCCGGCGTTCCCGAGCCGGCCGGCCTTGGCCTCCTCGGCGCCGGTCTGGCGGCGATGGCCGTGATGCGGCGCCGGCTGGGCTGAGTCCCGCGACGAATCATCGTCAATCACAACGACAGCAACCGGGCCGACCCCTCGCGGGTCGGCCCGGTTCACTTTTTGGCGATTGCACAAAGTGCGTAGGCAGGGTGGTCCACGGTGGCGGCGATCCCTTCCGTACGATCTGACCCGGACTCGGTCCGCCGAATCGCCTAGGATGGGGGGCTCGCCTTCGCCTCTCCCCCGTTCGGCCGATCCACCTCGATGTCGCACGTCCTAGCCGTCGAACAGTTGGCCAAGAGCTATGGCTCGCGGCGAGCGCTCGACGGCGTGTCGTTCGAGGCCGGACCGGGAGAACTGCTTGGCTTGCTCGGCCCCAATGGCGCCGGCAAGACGACGCTCATCCGCTGCCTCACCGGCCGCGTGAAGCCCGACGCCGGGATCATCACCCTGCTAGGCAGGCCCCTGCCCCGCCGCGGCGGTCGCGAGCGGCTCGGCTTCGTGCCGCAAGAGCTGGGGGTTTACCCCGATCTCACGACGCGCGAGAACCTCCACGCCTTCGGCGTCTTCAACGGCCTCCGCGGCGTGCGACTGCGTGAGCGGATTACGTGGGCGCTCGAATGGACCGGCCTCGCCGACCGCGCCGGCGACCTGCCGAAAAACTTTTCCGGCGGGATGAAGCGACGCGTCAACATCGCTTGTGGTGTGTTGCACGAACCCCAGGTCCTGCTGCTCGACGAGCCGACCGTCGGCGTCGATCCGCAGAGCCGCGAGCGCATCTTCGCGATGATCGAGACCCTCCGCGAAGCGGGCACGACGGTCCTGCTCACGACGCACCACCTCGAAGAGGCCGAGCAGCGTTGCGACCGGATCGTCGTCATCGATCACGGCCGCGTCATCGCCCAAGGGACTCTCAATGAATTGATCGACGCCACGGTCGGTCCGAACCGCCTAGCGACGGTGCGGCTCGTCCAGCCGCTCCCTCTCCACGCAACGGAGTCGATCCAACTCGAGTGGTCGCCCGTCAACGGCTCGGCGAACGGTCACGGCGCCGAGCCCAGGGTTCTCCGGACCCAGATCACCAGCGTTGCCGACGAACTTCCTCGGATGCTCGAATCGGTCGCGCGATTCGGCGGCGAGGTGCGCGACGTCGAGGTCCAATCGCCCAACCTCCAGTCGGTGTTCCTCCATCTCACCGGCCGCGAGCTCCGCGAGTAAAGGCACAGCAACGCCGATAATGACCGCACGCCTCATCACCGAAGTCGCCCTCATCGGCCTGCGCCGCATGTGGCACGCCAAGCTCGAGCTGCTGCTCGTGTTCGTCGTGCCGGTCGTCTTCTTCACGATCTTCGCGATGATCTTCACCGGCGGGGTTGGCTCGGGGCGGACCACTAAGATCAAGCTAGCGGTTGAGAATCTCGATCGCGGCGCGGTAGGAGAGCAGCTGACCGAACGGCTTGCGGCGAGCGACGCGGTGCGAATCGTCGACGGCCTCGAAGGGGCCGACGACCCGCTCGATCGGGCGCGCGACGCGGTGCTCCACGGCCAGGCAGCGGTGTCGCTCGTCGTTCCCGAGGGCTGGACGGCTTCGCTCGAGGCGGGCGCGCCGGAGCGGCTGTTCTTGCTTTACGACTCTTCCGACCAGGTGGCGCCCAAAGTCATGACCGCCTTGGTGCAAGAGACGATCGGCGCGATCCTGACCGACCGCGCCGCCGAGCGGGCCGAAACGCTCGCCGCCCAGGGGGTGCGCGCCCCGACGCCCCCGCCTCTTCCGGCAGTCGATGCGATCGATCTCTTGGCGGAAGGCAAGGCGAACCCAACTGTCGCGATGTACGCCGCCGGCATCGCGGTGATGTTTCTGCTCTTCAGCGCCACCGGCGCGGCGGGGTCGCTTCTGGAGGAAGAAGAGACGCAAACGCTCGAACGCCTCCTGGCGTCGCGGCTAACCATGTCGCACGTATTGGCCGGCAAGTGGCTGCAGCTAACGCTCGTGGGGGCGGTGCAGGTGTCGGTGATGTTTGCTTGGGCGCAGATCGCGTTTGGGCTCGACGTGCTACGACGCCTCGATGGTTTCCTGATAATGACCGTCACGACGGCGGCCGCTGCAGCGGCGCTGGCGTTGCTTCTAGCGGCGGCGTGCCGCACGCGGGCGCAGCTCAACGCGGTTTCCGTGATTCTGGTGCTGACGATGTCCGCCCTCGGCGGCAGCATGATTCCGCGTTACCTGATGAGCGAGTCGATGCAGCAGTACGGCCGGGTCACGTTCAACGCTTGGGCGATCGACGGCTACACGAAACTCTTCTGGCGCGATCAGCCAACGGTCGAGTTGTGGCCCGAGTTGGCCGTAATGGCGGGCTCGGCAGTGGTGATGCTGGTCGTGGCGCGCGGGCTGGCGACGCGGTGGGAGTCGGCGTGATCGAACGACGCGTCGTCTCATCCCCACCACAGTAGTAGCGTGCCAATCGCCGCCAAGCCGAGGATCCAGAGACCCACCAAACGGATCCGCTGCGACGCCGAACCGGCCCGCCAGCCCGCCTCGTGCTCAGCGTCGGTGATCCAGTAGCCACAGGCGGGGCACGCCTCCGCTTCGGCGTGCACCTCGGCGCCGCACTCGGGACAGTCGAAGACGTCGTCTTCGTCGAGGTCGTCCTGCCAGTCTTCGTCGTCGTTCATGGCGTGCTCACCGCCCCGCGGCCGCGCCAGGCGACCGGCTTGCCAACGCGGTCGCGCACAAGCGCTTCCCATTGAATGAAAAGGAACAACAGCACGCCAATCGGGTGGGCGAGCGCCCCTTCAAACGGCTGCCGGAACCGCAACGCGGCGTCGATCCGCGGCCCGATCGACAAACCGATCGCCGCCAACGACAGCCCCAGCGTGAGCGGCTCGTCACGCCACCAAGCGAAGCACGCCATCGGCAGCGGCATGACCTGGCCGAGCAATAAGAGCGCCGTGACCGGAATCAACAACGCCGGCGTCGCAACGCCCTCGGTCGCGTTCTTCGCCAAGCCATTCCATACCCCCGCAGCGCTGTCGTACATGCGGCAGTGGGCGACATCGGTCGCGTCAAACAGGTCCGTCTTGAGCCCAGCGCGGCGGTAAGCCCGCGGCAGGGTGACCCCATCGTGACGCGAAGCGCGAATCGCCGCGTGGCCACCGGCCTGTCGATAGGCGTCGCGACGGGTCAGGAAGAGCTGGCCGCACCCGGCGGCGAAGCTCGGCTCCAAGGACTTCCGCATCGCGCGCAGCGAGAGAAACCCAAGCAACACAAAGTGGATCAGCGGGAGCAGCAGACGCTCGAGCCAAGTCACGGTGACTTGGCGAGGGAAGCCGCTCAACAGGTCGGCGCCGGTCCTGGTCTGTTCGGCGAGGAGGCGGCCGAGGGCGTGGGGTTCGAGCCGCACGTCGGCGTCGATCCACAGCAGCGTCTCGTGCGTCGCCGCGTCGGCGAGCTGCTGGCAAGCGTGTTGCTTGCCATTCCAACCGACGGGCAGGGGGCGACCCCGCACGAACCGGACGCGCGAATCCGCCAAGGAGAGTCGTTCGACAATCGCCGCCGTGTCATCCTCCGACGCGTCGTCGAGCGCGACGACCTCGACATCGACTCCTTCGCCCGCCGCCAAGACCGCGGCGATGCAGGCTTCGATGTTCGCCGCTTCATTCCTGGCCGGGATCAGGACCGACAAGGCGCCGCTCGCGAGTCCGTTAGGTGCCCGCCCGAAGACCGTTCGATTCCGCCCATAGAAATACGCCGGGACCGCCGAACCGACGAGGCCAAGGGCGGCGAAGAGCGTAAGGGCATCCGGCATAGCAGCGTGTAGGTAGGCAAAATCGATAGCGGCGAAACCGTTCCCCTCCTTTTCAAGGCGGGGGATAAGCGCTGACGACATGAACGAACACGTCGTCAAAACTTCTCGCTATGGGCGGCGCGATAGGCTTGCCCCGTCAGTTTAGCATGAAGCCAACGGGCCGGTTCGTACGCCCCGCCGACGCCGGCCGTCCCCCCCAACACCACACGGAACGCGGACGCGTCGCGAGCAATTGACCGCGCCGCAAGTTCCCCCTGCGCCGCCCGTAGCCGCGCCCGTAAGAGGTCGTCCCAACCCGCTTTGTCGAGGCCCCCCCGCGATTCTCTCAAGCGGACCGGCTCGCCGAACCAGACGAGCGCCTCGGGGAGACGTTCCTCCCAGAACACGTACTCGATCGCCAGCGGCAGAACGACCGCGTCGGGCGCCCGCTCCGCTAGATCGGCGACCAGATGAGCCAAGCCGGGCTGGAAGGCAGGCGCCTCCTCCCGCGGGTCGACGAACCGCCCCTCGGGCGTCATCCAGATGCTCGTGTCAGGCGTCGCGAAGACACTACGCGCCGTTCTTAAGAACTGCGCCGCGCCGCGGCGGGTTTGTTGCTCGACACCGAAGAAGCCGAGTTTCTCGAAGATCGGATAGCGGGCCAGCGCAGCGGCGTCGAAGGGGGCGTAGAGCGTCCGTGCGGGCGTGATCCGCTCCGCCAAGTGCATCGCCACCAAGGGGTCCCACCACGAGGCGTGATTGAGATAGACCACCAGCGGCGCGTCGCGTGGGATCGCCGGCTCGGGACCACCCACCGCGACGGCATGGAAGGACTTGCGCAAGTACCGCCGCAGGTACCAACGAAACCAGCGCAGCCAGAACGCCGAGACGCGGGGCGGAGCGTCGGAGACACGTTTACTCATCGATCAGCTTGAACCACCAAGGAACGACGGAACAAAGGACCGGGAACGACAAGGACCCGCCTAAGTTCCTTCGTTCCTTTGTGGTTCCAGAGTAAGGCACGGTTAGAGTCGGCTCAAACGCCTGCCAAAGCCCGCTCGCCGACCTGCTCGTAGTCGGCGTCGAGCGAGTCGGCCGCGATCCAGCCGCTCATCAGCACCATCGGCATGCCGGGGCCCGGGTGGGCGGCGCCGCCGGCGAGGTAAAGGCCTTTCACGTCGCGGCTGCGGTTGGCGGGCTTGAAGGCGCCGAAGAACCGGCCGTGACTCGCCAGCCCATAGATGGCGCCGCGGAGCACGTTGTAGCGGCTCTCGATATCGGCCGGCGTCAGGGCTTCCTCGACGACAATCGCGTCGCGAAGGCCTTCCATGCCGGCGGTCCGCTGCAGCTTGTCGAGGATCGTCTCTCGATAGGCGGGCAACAGCTCTCGCCAATCCTGGCCGTCGCGCCGGTAGGGGGTGTGGACCAGGATATAGAGCGCCTCACCTCCGTCGGGAGCGACGCCCGGCTCGGTGACGGCCGGCGCGCAGAGGTAAGCCGTCGGGTCGGGCGCCGGGACGCCGCGGTGGTAGATGGCGTCGAACTCCTCGTGGGGGTCTTCGGAGAAGACAAAGTTGTGATGCAGCAGCTGGTCGAACCGCCGGTTGAGGCCGAGATAGAGCACCACCCCCGAACAGGCCGGCTCGTACTTGCGGCGGCGTAAGAACGGTGAGTCGGCGCCCTCGCCGAGCAACTCCTTGTGCGTAATAACGCTGTCGCAATTGCTGACGACCGCGTCGGCGTCGTGCCGCTCGCCCGACTCGGTCTCGACGCCGACGGCTTGCCCGTTTTGGGTGAGAATGCGGCGGATCGGCGTGTCGGTATGGACCTCGATGTCCAGCTCACCGGCGAGCTTCGCGAGCGCCTCGGGGACGGCGCGTGTCCCTCCCATCGGGTACCAAACGCCCTCTTCGGTCTGCATGTGGGCGATGCCGCACAGCACAGCCGGAGACGCCTCGGGGCTGGAGCCGACGTACTGGGTGAAGTGGTCGATCATCTGGGCGACCCGTTCATCCGGCACGTGGGAACGGACCGTCCCCGCGACGGTGCGGCCCATCCGCAGCGCCATGAGATCGCTCAAGACTTTTGCGTCGAACGTTGTCGACATATCCATCGTGTCGCCGATGCCGCCGACGCTCTTCCAGAAGAAGAAGCGGTCGGATATTTCGTGCAGTCGGGCGCTCGTCGAAATGAACTTTTCGTAGCCGGCGGCGACCTCGGGCCGCCCGGAGAAGGCGTCAAGCGTCTGCTTCATCTGCGGCACGTCGGCCACAAGGTCGAGCACCGAGCGGTCCTCGAAGAAACAACGCCATTGCGGGTCGAGCTTGACCAATTCCAGCCGCTGGTCGAGGTCGTGACCCGCCTCAGCGAAGATACGACGCAAGACCGACGGCAACGTGAGGATGGTCGGCCCCATGTCGAACCGGTAGCCGTCACGACGGAGCTGCACCGCCTTGCCGCCGACGGTGGCGTTGCGCTCAAAGAGCGCGACCTTGTAGCCGCGGGCGGCCAGCGTGCAAGCGGCGGCGAGCCCGCCGAGCCCGCCGCCAACGATGGCGACTCGCTTCCCTGAAGTGGCTTGTGCGATCATGGTTCCCTCGTCGGTGACGATTCTGTCCGGCGACGCGTCGCCGCGGAGATGATTTTCTTCAGTCCAGCAAAGCGTCCCGACCAGCTGGCGGCGTGCTGGCTTTGGATGAGCCCGGTGACCAGATCGTCGAGCGCCGGGGTGGGCTCGTCGAGGTGGGGCAGCCACCCGCCGCGGCGACGGACGACCGCCTGCGGCCGGGTCATCGCCAGCAGGCCTTCGGCGCCACGGGTGACGCCGTAGCCGCTCTCCCCCGCCCCGCCAAACGGCACGCGGGGGTCGGCCGTCGGTGCGATCAAGTCATTGACCGTCACGCAGCCCGCCCGTAAACGCCGAGCGACCTCCTCCGCCTCGCCGGCCGGCCCGAAGACCGACGCGCCCAGCGCATAGGACGAGGCGTTTGCGAGTTCGATCGCCTGCTCGGCGTCTTTGGCGACGTCGAGCGATAGCACGGGAGCGAAGAGGTCGGATTGAGCGACCAGCGGCGACGCCAAGGCCGACGTGAGCAAGATCGGCGGGATCAGTGCGGCGTCGCACGCGGCGTCGAGCGCCACGCGGTCGAACCCGTGGGGACAGCTAGCCATCGCCCCAGCCGCGAGCTCGTCGCCCAGCACCCGGCGGAGGGCTTCGGCGGCTTGTTTCGGGACCCGACGTGGCGGGGCGTTCGCGAGCCGATCGGCAAGGCGTTGTCGCACTTCGTCGGCGTCGCCAACCGCGATCAGACGCCGCGGTCCGATGCAGGTCGCCCCGGCGTTGAACGTCAGCCCCCAAGCGACACAGTCGACGACGCGTCGCAGGTTGGCGCCCGGGAGGACGATCACCGCATCGCTGCCAGAGCACTCGAGCGTGCACGGGGTCAGCGTCTCGGCGGCGGCCCGGGCAACGGCGCGGCCGGTGGCGGAGGAGCCTGTGGCGGTGATGTGATCGACCCCGGCGGCGATCGCCGCTTGAGCGCTCTCGGTGGAGCTATCGAGCGCGACGCACAACCGTGAGTCGCCGCCGCCGACCAGCACGTTGGCGAGTCGCTGCGCAATCGCTTCGCCGCCCGGCGGCGGTTTGAGCAGCACGGCGTTCCCCGCCGCCAGCGCCTGGATCGCCGGCACGGCCAGCAAGAACAGCGGGTAGTTGGACGCCCCAATCACCAGCACCACGCCGGCGGGCTTTCTCTCGACCCGCAACGCAAGACTCTGAAAAAACCGCCATGCGACACGGGGTCGGAGCGTCCGGGCGGCGTGACGCTCGAGCCAGCGGCAAGCGTCCGCCAAGGGGAGCACCTCGCTGGCGAGGCTCTCGGCCGTCGTGCGGTCCTGAGGCGTTTGAATCAGCGAGGCCCAACCCGAGGGGTCGGCCGCCAACTCGTGACGCAATCCGCCAATCGGCTTAACGCGGACCCGGGGCGCAAGCGCCGCCCAGTCGGCCTGCGCCCGACGCGCGGCCGCGATCACTTCGGCGACGTTCTTCGTCGCATCGGTCACGGCGCCGCTCCCGCCGCGGCGAGGGCCTCGGCGACCTTCGCGGCGACCACGTCGCGCGAAACCTTGACCCCCTCGCCTTGCTGGATCAGATCGAGCGTCGCATCGGCCAAGATTCGTGGCAGCGTGACGAACGCGACGACGCCCGGCTCGGCGCCGGCGGCCGTGAGATGATCGGCATAGCGCTCGGCGGCGGCCAAGTTTTCGCGGGCGATCGCGATCACCTGCCGGCGATCGATCGCCTCGGGGAGATAAACACGGCCGTCGCGGGCGTCGTCGGCGGCGTCCTTGAGGATGTTCACCAGCTGGAGACCTTCGCCAAAAGCGGCGGCGTCGGCCGCGAGGGCGTCCCGCGCCGGCGACGGCTTGAGGCTTCGATGGAACAATCCGGTGAGCATCTCGCCGACAATCCCCGCGACGTAGTAGCAGTAGGTCCGCAATTCGTCGAGCGTACCAAACTCGAACGCCGCGTCATTGTCGGCGCGTCGCAGCGTCTCGGCCATGCCGAGCGTCGACCGGACGACGTGGCGTTTGAGCAGCTCGGCAGCGCCCGGGTCGAGCCCGCGTAGCTCGGCGCAGACAGCGCCCGTCTCGGCGAGCAGGCGGTTGTACTCGGTCTCGGTCGAGACGGGACTCTCTCGCCAAACCTGCGCCGCCTCTGCGGCGGCGGCGTCGGAGGGGTCACCGAGCAACTCGATGAAGCGGCCCAGTTCGCGGATCCGCGAGTCGCGGCCAAGCAGCTCGGCGTCTTCGAGCGTGTCGGCGATGCGGAACAGCAAGTAGCCGACCCCCACCTCGTGCCGCAACGGCTCGGGCAGCAGGGGGATCGCCAGCGCAAAGGTGCGGCTGGTGCGTTGGAGCAGGTCGGCGATGTGCTCGCGACGGTCGTTCACGTCAAAAGGGCGGAATACTACGGTTAGGCGGCGAGGTCACTGAGTAACGCGTCGGTCGCGATCCGGGCGGAACTGTAGATCGTCGGCAGTCCGCTGCCGGGATGGGTGCCACCGCCGACGAGGTAGACGCCCGACAGGTCCTCAAAGCGGTTGTGCGGCCGCCAGCAGAGCATCTGCCCCAAGTTGTGGGCGAGGTTGAAGGTGGCGCCGCGATAGATATGGTGCTCGTCTCGCCAATCCGTCGGCTTCACAACGCGTTCGACCCGGACCCGATTCTCGGCGTCGCGAACGCCAAGGCGTTCCAGCTGTTGAAAGACGACACTCCGCATGCGGGCCGACTCTTCTTGCCAATCGACCCTGCCCTCGCTGGCGCCGAGGTTTGCGGTCGGCACTAGGACATAGAGCGTGCTGCAACCAGCCGGGGCGAGCGACGGATCGGTCTGCGTGGCGGCCTGGACATAGACGCTGCAGTCGTCGGCCAGCGGCCGACCCGCGGCGATGTCGTCCAGGTTCTTCTGGTACTCCGGGGCCAGGTAGATCGTGTGGTGCGCCAGGCCGGGGAGGTCGCCTTCCAGGCCGAGGTACATCATGAAGGTGCTGCAGCTGTACTGTTTCTTCGCCAGCGATCGGTCTTTCCACCGCCGCCGGAGGTTGTCGGGCACCAGCTCGGTCATCGACTGGGCGAAGTCGGAATTGATCACCAGGGCGTCCGCGTTGTAGGTCCCCTTGCCCGTGACGACGCACGTCACCCGGCGCCCCTCGAAGACGAGCCGTTCGATCGGTTCGCCGAGGCGGACCTCGCCCCCCAACTCGCCGACAATCTCAGCCATCCGCTCGGAGACCTGCCCACAGCCGCCGATCGGATGGTGGACGCCGTGCTCGTACTCGAGGAACGCCAAGATCGAGAACAAGCTGGGGCACTGGAACGGCGACATCCCTAGGTACTTGCCCTGGAACGTGAACGCCAACTGCAGTCGCGGGTCTTTGAAGAAGCGACCGACCTCGCTGTGCAGCGACCGCCAGGGCCGCAGCAGGTGGGCCGAACGCAGCACCTCGGGCCGCAGGAGGTCGGTCAGCCGGTCGAAGGGGGACTCGAGGATCGGCGTGAAGGCGTCGAGCTTGCCGCGGTTTTCTCGCAGGAACCGGGTGAAGCCCCCCTCATCACCGGGCGACAGCCGGGCGATCTCAGCCTCCATGCGGTCGATGTCGGGCGTCGCGTCGAGCTGGCCCCCTTGTTGGCGAGGGCCGTCGCCAAACACCAGCCGGTACTGCGGATCGAGCCGCTTCATCGGGACTTCTTGCGCCAGGTCGTAGCCACACTGGGCGAAGACCTCGCTGAGGACCCGTGGGTACAGAAAGAAGGTCGGACCGAGGTCGAAGCGGTAGCCTCCTTCGCGGAGGCTCGACGTGCGGCCCCCCGGCGTGGCGTGGCGCTCGAAGACGCGGACCCGGCAGCCCGCCTTGGCGAGCAGCATCGCGGCGGCGAGGCCCCCTGGGCCGGCGCCGATGACGGCGACTTCACGCTGGGAAGGACGGCTCACCAATCGAAATACCTCGGAGGAAGGCGCTCGGCAGGCCACCGCAGCACGTCGAGCTTACGGTATTCGTAGAACCTACCAGCCAGATGCACAGGTCAGAATGCCGAAACTACGGCACGGAGGGGCCTCTTGCCACCAAGTTGTCCCCTCGCATCCTTCACCAGAAGGCCAAAGCCGATTAGCCTTTGGGGCAGACCAGGCGCCGTTTTCCCCGCTCTTCGAGATTCCGCTATGCCTTTGAAGCAGCTTCCCGGGCTGACCCTTTCTCACAGCGCGATGTCGATCCTCGAGACGGCCGAGGCGGAAGGCCGCCTGCACCTGGCCGGCAGCGTCGAAGAGTTGGTGGCGTTGGCGACGCCCGACGCCTCGCTCGGCCTGGGCGAAGTCGCCCCAAACGGTTTCTACACCGTCGGTTACGACGTGCCGGGCCGCGGCTTCGTCCCCGAAGCCGAGGTCTGCCAAGTCAAGAACGGCGTCGCCGCCAACTACCTCGAAGCCTACATGCGGCGCCGCGACCCCGACTGCATGGTCGTCGGTGACCACCGGGCGACCGACAAGCCGACCTTCGAGGGCCGCTTTGGCGAGCCGTTCGACAAGCTCCGCAGCGAGACGCTCGACTGGCTGAAGTCCCAGCCGATCGCCTGCTTCTTCTTCCGCACCGGCCTGCCCGACGAGCCGCTCGACGCGGTGGCGATCGCCCCCGCGAACGCCGGCTTCTTCGCCCTTGGCCTCGCGATGCTGCAAGGCATTGTGCCGCTCGACGAGATCCGCCTCGACGGCCCCGACTACCACCACGGCGCCGTGGTCTATGTCGCCCCCCCGTTCCGGCACACCCACTTCGACGGCAAGCAGGTGGTCGTACACAACCGCCGTCTTGAGGAAGAGATCGGGCTCCACGAGCTGTTTAGCTACAACCTCTACCCCGGCCCCTCGGCCAAGAAGGGCGTCTACGGCATGCTGCTTACCTTGGGCGAGCAGCACGAGCAGCCTTGGACAACGGCTCACTGCTCGACGGTCGAGGTGATGACCCCCTACGAGAACGCCACCGTCATCATGCACGAGGGCGCCTCGGGCGGCGGCAAGAGCGAGATGCTCGAACAGATGCACCGCGAGGCGGACGGCACCCTCCTGCTGGGGACCAACACCGTCACGGGCGACGCCCGGAAGCTCGTCTTGCCGCGTGGTTGCGACCTGCGGCCGGTGACCGACGACATGGCGCTCTGCCACCCGTCGCTGCAGAAGACCGAGCAGCGGAAGCTGTCGCTGATCGACGCCGAGAACGCCTGGTTCCTCCGCGTCAATCACATCGACCGGTACGGCACCGACCCCTACAACGAGCGCCTCACGGTCGATCCCCCGGGCCCCCTGCTGTTCCTCAACATCGACGCGCACCCGGGCGCCACGGCGCTGATCTGGGAGCACACGATGGACGCGCCGGGCAAGCCGTGTCCGAACCCCCGCGTCGTCGTGCCCCGCAAGTACGTGCCGGACGTTATCAACGGACCGGTGACGGTCGACATCCGCAGCTTCGGCGTCCGTTGTCCCCCCTGCACGCGCGAGAACCCGACGTACGGCATCATGGGCCTCTTCCACGTCCTGCCGCCCTCGCTGGCGTGGCTGTGGCGCCTCGTCGCCCCGCGCGGCCACGGCAACCCGTCGATCGTCGACCAGGGGGGCATGCAGTCGGAAGGCGTTGGCTCGTTCTGGCCGTTTGCGACCGGCCGTAAGGTCGATCAGGCGAACATCTTGCTCGACCAGATCATGCAGACGGACCAGACCCAGTTCGTATTGATCCCGAATCAGAACCTGGGGTGCTGGAAGGTCGGGTTCGCTCCGCAATGGGTGGCCCGCGAGTATCTGGCTCGCCGCGGCTCGGCGAAGTTCAAGCCGGGCGACCTGAAATCGGCGCGCTGCTCGCTCTTGGGCTACCACAAGGAAACGTTGCAGGTGGAAGGCCACATCATTGGCAAGTGGTTTATGGACGTCTCGCAGCAGCCAGAAGTCGGCGAGGAAGCCTACGACGAAGGCGCCCGGATCCTCACCGAGTTCTTCCACCAGCAGCTGCGGGAGTTCACGGTGCCCGACCTGCAGCCCCTGGGCCAGCGGATTATCGACGCCTGCCTCGGCGGCGCGACGCCGGACGACTACGCCAAGCTGGGAACTTAGTCACCCAAGTGCGGCAATCGCGGCAGGGATCGAATAAGCTGTAGGAGGCGTCTGGGACGCCGATTACGCATTCAATCCCTTTGCGGTAAGGATGCCGTAATCGGCGTCCAGACGCCTCCTACAATCCGCTTGTCTTGGCGGTCCCCCCCTTGAGAGCCCGAGCGATGGACGACGACACGTCCCACGGCTCCGTCACTTACTGGATCGCCGAACTCCGGGACGGCGAGACGGCCGACGCGCAGCGTGAGCTGTGGGACCGCTATTTCCGGCGGATCGTGGCGCTAGCGCGGACCAAGCTCGGCGCCCTCCCCCGCGGCCCGGCCGACGAAGAGGACGTGGCGATCAGCGCCATGCAGAGCCTCTTCCACGGCTTCCAACGCGACCGCTTCCCCGACCTGTGCGACCGCCACAACCTCTGGTCGCTGCTGGCGAAGATCACCGCCCGCAAGGCGATTAACGAACGCCACAAGCAGAACGCGAAGAAACGCGGCGGCGGCAGGCCGCGGATCACCGTCGGCCCATCGGGAGGCGACGACTCCCTAGCCGGCTGCGACCCCTCGGACGACGACCTGGGCCCCGAGTTCGTCGTCGCGATGCAGGAAGAAATGCGGCGGCTGATGGGCGTGCTCCCCGACGACACGCTCCGCCTGATCGCCGGCCGCAAGCTGGAGGGCTATTCGAGCGCCGAGATCGCCAACGAGATCGGCGTGGTCGAGCGAACCGTCGAGCGGAAGCTGGCGCTGATCCGGGCCAGTTGGGCCCCGGCGGCCGAGGTTTGAGTCTTATCTCGAGCGACCTGTCGGGCGGCGCCGGCCGTTGCTGATTGGCAGCGTAAGGGCAACGGCCGTCAGCAAGTCCGCCGCGGGTTCGGGGACCGACTGCGCCGGCGCCGCGATCGTGAACGTCGCGTCGGCGTCGTCTCCCGGCAGATTGATTTCCCGATCGGTCAACGCGTTGTGGGCAGGCTCGTCGCCCGCCATCGCGTCGGCGCCGAACCGGACTTCCGTCGCCGAAACGCCTAACAGCACCGAAGAGTCGCCCACGTGGTCTCGCCAGATCGTGTAATCCGCCGCATTGACCACGCCGTCGAGGTTGCCGTCGGCGGCGTGGATTCCCTTGGCCCCGTAGCCGGCTGCCCAGACGGCGTGGTCCGGCATCGCGACTTCTCCCTCGAGATCGTAGTCGCCCGGCGCCAGCGTCCGCTCGGCGACGCCCCGATCGCCGATCTGCAGGTGCAAATCGACCACCCCGGCGGCGATCGCAGAGACCTGGAACGAAGCGATCAGCCAAGCCGGCGAGCCGTCGCTAGCAATAACGCAGTGCATCTCGCCGGCCGAGCAGACGGGCCCCATGCCGCGTGGCGAGGTATCGGTGAGGTTAAAGCCGTTGAGCCCGTACAGGCCGTCGGTCACTCCCCCCAGCCCCAACTCGAACGCGCTGTACTCCGAAGCGAGCGTCGGGACGGTCGACGAATCAACGACGAATTCAAAGCGGTCGGTCGAGCCGTCGATCGCGTTGTAAAAGACGTACGAGCCATCGACGAAGTCGATCTCGGCGCCCGTCGCAACGACGTTCAGCGAGACCGCGTCAAACTGCCGGCCCGACTCGGGTCGTCCCCACACGTAGAGGGTCGTCGAGGCGCCAATGCTCGGCGACACCGCCACGTTGCTCGGCCCGGAGGTTGTCAACGCATTGGCCGACAGCCAGAAATCGGCGGCGCCAGCGCTGGCGTTCAAAACCAGGCAAGTCAGGGCGACGTCGAGATAGCAAACCGAGCGCACCGTGACGGCACCTTCGTGAAAAGTCGTTCTCTCTCAGCGCCAGGGCCAGCTGGTTCGCTGTTAACAAACTACCTGCTCCGTGCGTCGGGGCCAAACTCTCGGGGAAACTTGCCGATTCCGCGTGACGTGAGGCGGCCGCGGCTCGTTATCCTGATAGACCCCTTCTCCCGTTGATAACGCCATGGGCGCCCGCTCGACACGCCGAATCTTCCAAAGAATCGCCCTTTGGTGCGGGGCGGCCACGCTGTCGACGCCAGGCGTTGCGGCGACGGTCCTCTTTGCCGAGGATTTCAATAGCATCCCGCTCCTGACATCTCCGACGTACGGTGTCGCGAACGCTTATTCGCTCGACCCACCCCCGGGCTGGGACGTCGCCAGCCCCCTCCCGCCTGGGGGTATCCCAGAGTGGCGGGGGTGGTCGTTCGCCCGCAAGACGTTCTGGCAAAACGTCGGCGCCGCGACCGGCGACCGGGCGGGACGCGAGTTCTTCAAGCGGGGCGACGGCACGGTGGCGGTCGCCGACCCCGACCTCTGGAACTCGCCCGGCGTCGGGCAGTCGGGCGACCCCGCCAACCGGCTCGGCTTCTTCAACAGCTTCTTGACGACCCCGGTGATCGACCTCGATCCGCGACTGCCGAACGAGAAACGGATCGTCCTCGGGTTCGATAGTAGTTGGCTCGGCGTCGAGTGTTGCGACGACGGGGCGTACCTCGATCCCTCACTCCGTTTTCGCAATAACCAGACGGCGATCATTCGCGTCCGGATTGATGGCGACGAGCCGATCGAACTGCTCCGCTGGGAGTCGGCCCCCTTTCGCGACGCGAACGGCTTCCCGACCGACCAGCCGATCAGCGTCACGGGCGCCCCCAACACCCCGAACCCCTACTACCGGGCGTTCGACCTCAACGAGCGTCATTTTGTCGATCTGACGGGCCTGCTACCCGGGCTCGCCCAGGCGAGCGACGGCAGCTTGGCGCTAGCGGGCGCCGCGTCGGGCGGCGGCGTCCAGATCGAGTTCGGCGTCGAGGACGCCGGCGACGACGGCTGGTGGGCGATCGACAACGTCGAGCTAGCTTCGTACGCGACCGTGCTGGGCGATATGAATCTCAGCGGCGACCTCGACGTTGGGGATTACGACGCCTTCGCCCTCGGGATGCTCGACACCAACGCCTACCGCTACGAGTTCTTCGGGGAGTTCCCGGTCACCAACGGCAGCCTCGACAGCGTCTTCGACTTCGACGACATCCCCTGGTTCATGTCGATCATGGAAGGGGTCGGCGCGCCGGCCACGGCGTACGCACAGGCGTTCTTCGCGATCCCCGAGCCGTCGGCCGCCACGCTCGCCCTGTTCGCCACGCTGTTCACGCTCCGGACCCGCCGCCACGGATGACGTCCGTCACCATCAGCGCCGACCCTCGCCAACGGGCGTTCACGCTCGTCGAGCTGTTGGTCGTCATCGCTATCATCGCGGTGCTCGTCGGCCTGCTGTTGCCGGCGGTGCAAGCGGCGCGGGAAGCGGCCCGGCGGATGTCTTGCTCGAATCAATTGCGGCAGATCGCCCTGGCCGCTCACCTCTTCGAGTCGAAGGAACGACGCTTCCCGGCCGGCGCCCGTCTCACCGCGGCTCAGCAGCGCGACGGCGTTGGCTGGCGGGTCCTCGTCCTGCCACAGCTCGAAGAGCAAGCGCTAGCCGACGCGATCGGCGTCTTGCCGACGGGGGAGATGACCAACAAGGACCATCCGACACCGGGAGTTTTTATCTGCCCGAGCACCCCCAACGGGGAGCTGGCCAGCGACGGACGGTCGACCTACGCCGGCGTCGCCGGCAACGGCGCGGTCGAAGTCTGGGACCTCGACAACACCTTCTATGGCGATGTCTACACCGACGGAATCCTCTACCCCGACAGCGAAGTCCCCCCGTCACAGGTGCTCGACGGCCTCTCCAACACCCTGATGTTCGGCGAACGGGCCTACCTGGTCGACCACGCCGTCGAGCTCTGGATGACGGGCGCGATCTGGACCGGGCGGGCACGCATCGAAGAGGTCTACCAACAAGCGACGAAGAATGTTCGCTATCCGATCAATGCTGATCCCGGCCGATTTGGCTATTTCCGTGGCGATCCCGCCCGCCCCGCTTCCGACCCAGGGACGCTCAAACGCAACGACTTTTACTTCGGGAGCTTCCATTCCGGGGGGGCTCACTTTGCCTTTGCCGACGCCAGCGTCCACTTCCTGCGAGATGATGTTGATATCAATCTCTATCGGGCACTCGCGAGCCGGAATGGCGGCGAGGTCTTTGAAGAATCGTTTTGAGTCGCAACGCTTCTTGCCCTGTGGGACTTGCCCTGTGGGACTTGCCCTGTGGGACTTGCCCTGTGGGACTTGCCCTGTGGGACTTGCCCTGTGGGACTTGCCCTGTGGGACTTGCCCTGTGGGACTTGCCCTGTGGGACTTGCCCTGTGGGAGGCGTCTCCCGACGCCGATTTCGCGCACCATCACAAGGCAGCATGGTGCGCGGAATCGGCGTCGGGAGACGCCTCCTACAAACTTGCGTGACAATGTCAGGGTTTATTGACCCCCTCCCCTTGCTTTAGGAGCACATCGGCGAGATTGACGAGGTCGCTTGGGGTGAGGTTGACTTCTGGCAGTTGCGGCGTTGCCGCCTCTTGCAATTGCGCTGCCGCCTTCACGCCGGCGGCTCCAAGCCGCTTCTCACGCAACGTGTCGCGAAGCGCTTCGGCGTTCGTCAGCGCATCGCGCAGTTGCGTCAGTTCATTCGATAATCCCGTGATAGAGGGTTCGCCAATCTCGGCAAGTAGCGAAGCGGCCTCGGCGTCGCGTCCGACCGCAAGGAGCAACCTCGACATCGCGATGCGTGCGTTTACTCCTTCAGCGCTACTCCGTGGTGATTGCCGGGCCGCGACCAGGAGGCGTTCGCCACTACTAGTTAATAGTCGCTCGATCGCCTCGACGCGGATCGGATCGATGTCCTGTGCATGAACCCTTGAACCCTGGGCGTCCTTTGCCGCTTCCAATTCGTCGACACGCTGCTCCTGCTGACGGATCAACTCGTCACGCTCGTCGAGTTGCGACTCCAGCTTCGCCGCTTGCCGTCCAATGACGACCGCCGCGGTGGGACCGACAACGGCCAGGACGGCGCCAAGCGTCAGCGCGGTCGCCAAGGCCGGACGCCGCCGCGCCCACCGCCCCGCCCTGCCCCACGGCGACAGCGGGCGGGCCAGCACCGGCTCGCCCGCCAGGTAACGCCGCATCTCTGCCGCGACGTCCGCCGCCGTGTCGTAACGCTTGTTGGGGTCGCGTTCGAGACACTTTAGGCAGACCGTCGCCAAATCGATTGGCACCGTATCGTCGAGCCGTCGCGGGCTGGGGGCGTCGTCGGTCAGCCGCTGCTGGATCTGGCTCGTCGCGGTGCCGCGGAACGGCAGCTCGCCCGTCAGCAGTCGGAACAGCACGACGCCCAATGCGTACAAGTCGGTCCGCCGATCGATCCAACGCGTCTGCCCGCTCGCCTGTTCGGGCGACATGTAGGCCGGCGTGCCGAGCACTTGGCCATCAACCGTCATGGTGATTTCGCCCGCGTCGCGTTTGGCGAGGCCGAAGTCCATCAGCCGCGGACGGCCGAGATTGGCGAGCCCCGCCCGCGCTGTCTCGCCGCCGGTCGCGAAGCGGTCGAGCATGATGTTCGACGGCTTGAGGTCGCGGTGGATGACGCCACGGCCGTGGGCGTAGTCGAGCGCGTCGGCGATGTCGGCGACCAGCGCCGCCGACTGCCGCGGCGTCGGGCGCCACTCTTTGATCCGGTCAGACATCGGCTCGCCATCGACCAGTTCGCTGACGATATAGATCGACCCCGTGCCGTCGAGGCTCGCGTCGCGTCCCACCTCGTGGACCGAGACGATCCCCGGGTGCGCCAGCTGCGCCGCCGCGCGGGCTTCGCGGAAGAAGAGCTCCGCCTCGTACGGCGCGAGGCCGCCGCGCCGCGGGAGCTTGATCGCCACGTCGCGGTCGAGCTCGGGGTCGCGGGCCCGCCACACGGCGCCAAAGGCGCCAATGCCGAGCCGCTCGCGGAGCAAGAACCGTCCCACCCGCGGCGCGACGGCGTCCGCCTCGGCGCCCGAACCGAGCAGCCCGAACGCGCTGCCGCAGGCCCCGCACGTGATCTCGTCGAGCTGTGAATCGACCGAGAGGTCGACACGGCTCTGGCACTGGGGGCAGCGCAGCCGCAGCTGGCCGCTGCCAAAGCTCGATGGCGCCGCCGGGCCGGTGAGCGTCGCCGCCTCGGCAAGCGCGTCGCTAGCGGACGGCTCATCGACGAATCGTCCGAGCTCGGGCCGAGCGCCGGCCCAATCGGTCGCGTCCTCTCCTCGCCGTGCCCGATATTGTCGCTCGATAGCGAAGAGCTCTCGCAAGGCGTCTTCCCGCAGTCCTGCGGGGAGTTCCGCGGCGAAGGCCTCGCACCGGGGGCCCTCCGTCCCGTCACCCGCCTCGCGCCACGCCGACTCAAACCGGTCGCAGACCGCGTCGATGACGGCGAGCACGTCGAGCGGTTGGGTGGGGTCGGGCACGAAGGAGTGGGCGGTTGGCAGAGGGCGGTGGCTGGTGGCAAGCTCCTCGCCTCACTTTACTCCAATTCTCTAGCGAATCGGATGGCTAGCCTTAGGCGGCTAGCTTTGTAAACATAGTGTCCCTCGTCGTAACTTCCTCACTGCTCACAGCTGACTGCCGACTAAACTCTATGCAAATCTGGCCCGCCATCGACCTCCGCGGGGGCAAGTGTGTCCGACTCCGGCAGGGGGACTACGCCCAGGAAACGGTCTTCAACGACGAGCCGGCCGCCGTCGCCCGGCAATTCGCCGACGCCGGCGCGCGGTGCCTGCACGTGGTGGACCTCGACGGCGCCCGCGAAGGAGCCCCCGTCAACCTGCCGGCGGTCGAAGAGATCCTCGAGGCGCTGAACGCCTACAACGAGCCCTTCAATGTCGAACTCGGCGGCGGCGTGCGGGACGACCAATCGATCGTCGAACTGCTCGACTTCGGTCTCGACCGCCTGGTCGTCGGCACCTCGGCGATCAAGCACACCGACTGGTTCGAGGGCATCGTCGAGCGCTTCCCCAACAAGCTCGTGCTGGGGATCGACGCCCGCGACGGCCTGGTCGCGACCGACGGCTGGATGGAAACGAGCCAGACCAATGCGGTCGAATTGGCGAAGCGGTTTGTCGGCAAGCCGCTGGCGGCGATCGTCTACACCGACATCGCCACCGACGGCATGATGCAGGGGCCGAACGTCGCCGCGATGGCGGAGATGCAGCGGGCGGTGGGCGACCTTCCGGTCGTCGCCTCGGGGGGCGTCACGACGCTCGACGATGTCCAGCGGCTGAAAGACGCCGGCCTCGCCGCCGCGATCATCGGCCGCGCCTTGTACGAAGGAACCATCGACTTGGTGGCGGCTCTCAAGATCGCCCGGTCGTAGGCGCCGCGAGAGCCGTGTCGTCCCGACCACGGCGCGTCGCGGGTACCCGGCGCCGCCGTGGTCGGGACGACACGGCTCTCTTATGTTCGATTGCTGAGCTGCTCGATTGCTCAGCTGCTCGATTGCTCAGCAATTGATGTTCAACGTCCCCGCAGTTCCTGGGCCCGTCGGACGAGGTCGAGGAACTCGGCCCGGTAGCCGCCATCGTCGGCGCCGAGCGCCCCGCGGGCGATCTCGAGCACGCTGTCGAGCGTCGCATCGCCGGCGTGCGACGAGCCCCGCAGCAGCATGCCGAACTCCGCCACCGCCGCGGCCCAGCGGAAATCGTCGTCGGCGTCGGCGAACGACTTGCCCGCGTCTTCGAGCGGGAACTCGAGCTTCTTGCTCGCGCCCCCCTCGGGCTGCTTGTAGCGAATCTTGAGCGTGAGCAGTTCCGCGGCGAACACAGTCGGCTGCGCGCTCTCCCCTATCAGGTCGACGCGAGCCGCGTCCTCCTCGACCGGGGCGGGCTGGTACTTCAATCCATCGACCGGCGGCGCCGGCTCTTCAACACCGACGGGGACGATCTCATAGAGCGCCGTGACCGTGTGCCCGGCGCCGATCTCGCCGGCGTCCTTCGTGTCGTCATTGAAATCCTTGGCGGCCATGACGCGGTTCTCGTAGCCGATCAGGCGGTACGAGGCGACTTTCGCCGGGTTGAACTCGACCTGCAGCTTCACGTCCTTGGCGATCGTTACGAGCGTCCCCGACAGGTCGCGTGACAACACACGGCGGGCCTCCTTCTCGTTGTCGATGTAGGCGTAGTGCCCGTCGCCACGGCCGCTGATCTCCTCAAGCATCGCGTCGTTGAGATTGCCACGCCCAAAGCCGAGCACGGTCAGAAAGACACCCGTCTCTTTGGCGCGGGTCTCGACGAGCTTGGCGAGCTCTTCGGTCCCTGTCAGCCCGACATTAAAATCGCCGTCGGTGCAGAGCACGACGCGGTTCACGCCGCCGCCGATCTGGTTCCGTTCGGCGATCTCGTAAGCGAGCTTGAGGCCGGCGCCCCCCGCGGTCGAGCCGCCCGCTTGCAGCCGGCCGAGCGCCGAACGGATCTCGTCCTTCCGATCGCCCGACGTGCTGGGGAGCACCACGCCCTCGCTGCCGGCGTACACGACGATCGCGACGCGATCGTTCTCGCCAAGCCGGTCAGTGAGCGCCTCGAGGCCACTAATCACTAGCGGCAATTTGTTGCGATCATTCATCGACCCCGACACGTCCACCAAAAACACAAGGTTCGACAGCGGCCGTTTGTCGGCATCGACCTCACGACCTTTCACGCCGATCCGCACCAGCTTGTGCGACGGTGCCCAGGGGCAAGCGAAGCAGCCAAGCGAAGCCGCAAAGGGTTCCTCGGCCGCTTCCTTCGGTGCCTCGTAGGCGTAGTCGAAGTAATTGACAAGCTCTTCGACACGGACCGCGTCCGCCGGCGGCAGACGCCGCATGTCGAGCAGGTACTGCCGCACGTTCGAGTAGCTGGCTGTATCGACGTCGATGCTAAAGGTGCTGAGGGCGTCCTCGCCAGCGGGCTTGGTGAAGGCGTTTTCGTGGATGGCTTCATAACGGTCGTGCAAGGGTGGTTCGCGGTAATAGAAGTCACGACCAATCTTGACGCCGCCGCTTGGTACGGTGGCGTCATTGATGAGACCACCTAGCCCGATCGCAGTGCTTGGTTTGGACTCTGACCAATACAGCTTGTCAATCGAGTGGAACCAGCCAGAATCGCGACGCGGCATCTGGGCATCTTTGCCCAGTTCTACTGGCTTGAACCACTTGAGATCGCCCTGATTTACGACGGACGGGCTGCCGTAGGCACCGGAACTAGGCGACTGCTCTGCGGGCGTCGCTGGCTGCTTCCGCAGACTCTTCAACTCCTCAACTCGTTCAGGGCTGATGCTATAAGTTTGAGACTGGCCTGGCTTAGCGACAGGAGCGGATGGAGTTGCCGCACGACCGCCGCTAGAGTCTTTTGCCAGGTTTCTGGGATTGAAATAAACACGCGGTTCATTTGCCAGCTCTAAGCCCGGAAAAGTTTGCCCTTCGGACGGAACGAACACCTCCCCCGAAACCCGTTCAGGACCATCAAGTACATTTATCGCCCACGGCGTCCCTGAGCCATCACCACTGTCAGGCGGGTCACCATAATTCCCAACGTACATAATCGGCCCATCCGAAGACTCCGCAACGGGTGGCGTCGCAGCGTTTGGCTTGTGACTCGACGACGCGGTGGCCGATGATGCAGCTTCAGTCGCTGCTGGCTCTATCAGCGCAACCTTTGGCTCATTAACTGTGGCGACGCCGCGCCACAGCACGACCGCCATCAACGAAGCCGCTGTGGCCAGTAGCACGATCCACGCACGTCGGGTTTGCATCGCAGTTCTCCCGGAAGGGGCGGCGACCTCGGCCTGCGCGTCGGCAAGGCGTGACGCGATCGCGGCGGACAAGTCGGGTGGCCGCTCGGCGCCGAGGGCCTCGGCGAGCACGCGGTCGGTCAGCCGGTCGTGGTGATCGGCGGCGGTTGGTTGGGGATTGCTCATATCGAGTAGGGTCCGCTGTGCGGACCGTGGTTAACGGTGTCTGCTGGGACAAAAGTCCCTGATAGCTCCGACTCGGTCGTGCGGTCCGCACAGCGGACCCTACAAGTTGGGCCGCAGCGTCGCCTCGATGCACTCGCGCAGCTTCTCACGGGTGCGTCGCAACAGCGTCTTCACGCCGTCGGCGGTCATGCCGAGCGTCGTGGCGATCGCCTCGCGGCTCTCGCCCTGGTGATACGTCAAGTCGATCGCTTGCCGTACACGGCCTTCAAGCTTCTCGACACAGTCGCGGGCCGCGTCGACGTGGTCGTCCCAGGGATCGCCGTGCGATCGGTCACGCCACATCGCTTCGGACCAGACCGTTTCGGCGGCGTCGAGGTCGGTCGTCTCACAACGGCGCTTCTGTTTGCGCCGCAGCATCAGCAGCTGTCGCCGGGCGACCGTGCGGAGGTAGCCGGCCGTCTGTTGGTCGGACGCTTCGACAAAGGTCGAGCGGGCGACGGCGAGGAAAGTCTCTTGGGTGAGGTCGTCCGCCTCGGTGGGTTCGGCGCCCAGGTAACGCAGGTAACGCCAGACCTCGGCCTGACGGTCACGGACCAGCCGCCCCAGGTCGAGGGCCGGCGCGGCTCGCCCTCGCGGGAGCGACGCGTCGGCGGTGGGCGGGAGGGGCTGGCTCATGACCGTCATGCCGCCACAGTGCCGCGGCGTCGGGCGAAGGGTTCAAGAAAACCGGCCGGGCCCCAAAAGTCGGCTAGTCCTTGCCACAAGGGAAGGCCCCAACGAGGGCTGTTTGACAAGGTTGATCACCTTGGGGGAGTGATCAACCTGATCAAACAGCCCTGCACGGTGGATTCTAGGTCGTGCTGACACTCTCTTGGCCCCCTGTCGTCCGACCTCCCTCCCCCCTCGTGGGGAGGCCACTTCCCTGGATAAGTGGGGGGGACGCGCCGGGTGCCCGGGTTCCTCACCCCTCCCCGACCCTCCCCATCAAGGGGAGGGAGATCGGGCGACAGAGTCGCCAGGAGAATACCAACACGGCCTAGTCCGAGAGAGCGCCGGCGGCCCGCGGCTGGCCCCGCTACGCGGCGCGGCGGAGCGCTTCGCCGGCGCGGGCTTCGGTCGGGTCGTGCTCGGCTTCGAGCGCGTTGAGCGAGTCCTCGATCCGGCGGCGGAGCGCCTCGACCCCTTCGTTGGGGCGTTTACGGATCGGCTCGGCGAAGTAGGCGTCGATCCGGGTGAACGGGATCGGGACCTGGAAGCGGTCCCACGACGGCGTGATCCGCAGCCGCCATTTTGGGATCAGCACGACGTTGAGCACCGCGGCGTCGGCGCGGTCGGCGAGGGCGGCGATCCCTTTCTTGACGCAGCCCTTGGGGCCGCGGGGCCCGTCGACGGCGATGATCGCCGGGCCCGTGCCGCTTGCGACGTGCTCGGTGAGGGCGTCGAGGGCGGCGGCGCCGCCCCGGTCGCGGCCGTTCTTGCGGCTCGAGCCCCGCACCGGCGTGACGCCCAGGGCGAGGAACGCGCGGACCATCAGCTCACCGTCGCCCGACTGCGACACCATCGCGGCGGTGTTGGGCTCGGTGTTGATCGCCGCGGCGAGCTGGTGGCCGTGGAGGATCGAGTAGGCGTAGCGGACGCCGCGCCGTTTGAGTTCGGGCCGCGGGTCGTTGTAGACCCGCAGTCGACACGTCCAGCGGAACAGGAGCACGACCGCGGCGATCGGCCACGCGATCCATTGAGGAGGGATTTTCATCAAACGGTGCAGTTGCAAGCGATAGCACTTACGCGGCGTGACCCATGCAATGGGGGGGCCATGCGATTGGGGGGGAAGTTACCGGCATCGCGAAACCGGCGATACGCCAAATCACAGCGGTCGCCGCAGCGGCTCGATCGGTCGGGCGCCGTCGTGATAGCAGCCGCTGTTTGACAAGGTTGATCACTCTCGGGAAGTGATCAACCTTGTCAAACAGGTCTGCTAGCGGCGCCGATCGAAGACGCCGGCCCAGGGTGGAAAAGAAAAAAGCCGCCGGCTTGCGCCGACGGCTTCTTAGATCGTGGACTGATAGCGGAGCGGCCTCAGGCGACGCCGAACTCCGGCCGGCGCCGGCCGAGCTGGCCCTGCAGACGCTGGACGATCGCCGAGTGCATCTGGCTGACGCGGCTCTCGGAGAGGTCGAGCGTCGTGCCGATTTCCTTCATCGTCAGTTCCTCGTAGTAGTAGAGGATGATGATGAGGCGCTCGTTGCGGTTGAGGCCCTTGGTCACGAGCCGCATGAGGTCCGACTTCTGGACGCGGCGCGTCGGGTCGTCCGACTTCTTGTCCTCGAGGATGTCGATCTCGCGGACGTCCTTGTAGCTGTCGGTCTCGTACCACTTCTTGTTGAGGCTGATGAGTCCGACGGCGTTCGCCTCTTGGATCATCTTCTCGAGCTCTTTGACGGACATCTCCATCCGTGCGGCGAGCTCGATCTCGGTCGGCGAGCGGCCGAGCTCGGCCTCCATCGCCTTGACGGCGGCGCCGAGCTTCGAGGCCTTCGACCGCACCAGGCGGGGGACCCAGTCCATGCTGCGGAGCTCGTCGAGCATCGCGCCACGGATACGGGGGACGCAGTAGGTCTCGAACTTGACGCCGCGGTCCATGTCGTACGCGTTGATCGCGTCCATCAGACCAAAGACGCCGGCCGAGATGAGGTCGTCGAGTTCGACGCCGTCGGGCAGGCGGCTCCAGATCCGCTCGCCGTTGTACTTCACCAGGGGAAGGTACTCTTCAACCAGTCGATTGCGGAGCGACTTGTTGTCGGGGTCCGCCTTGTAAGCCTTCCAGATGACCGCCATCTCGGCGGCGCGGGCTTCTTTGGCGGCTTCTTTCTTCGGGTCCTTGACCGGGCCATTGGTCTGCGGACGTAGCACCCGCGAAGCAAGCGTCGTTGCTGCCATACATTCCTCCGTGAATCACTTACGGTCACGCCACCCGTGGCGAGCCGCGTGCGGGATCCTTCCCGCGTATTTTGTAAAGTCCCAGGCGCCGGGCCTTGGGCTTCAGTTTTTCGCCGCCTCAAACTCGTCGATCTGTCTCTGGATTCGCTGTCGGACCGATTCGTCGACCGTCGCCTCGGCGATCTGTCCAACGATGTATCCAACGCCCGCTAGGGCCAGCATCGCGATGACGGCGGATAAGGCCGTCCCCTCTATGCTGGCGCCGAGGAGGGCGCCCCGCGCGAACGTGAATGCCCAGGCAAGGGAGCCGAGCGCGCCGGCGTAGGCCCTTGCCATGACTTTTCCGTCCCTGTGGCCGCAAACCTTCGACAAGCTGCCCATCTTGCCCGATGGGGGCGCGACGGGTCGCACTCAACTGTCATCGGCGAGCGGGCGGCGGAGGGTTGAGACGAATTGGTCATTCTTTCCGGTTCGAAGAGGGAGGCTCAAGCAGCGGCGGCCGCGGTGACGGGCGCGAGCGCCGGATCGGTTGTCGTCGTTGGTAGCCAGCCGGCCAGCGCCGGCGATCGGGACAAGAATTGCTGGCACGAATGGGCGAGCGCGGCGTGCACGTGGCGGGCCGCCTCGTCGTCGTCGCAGTGATTCGCAATCAGCCCGACGCGCGAGACCACGCCGCCCAGTCGCTTGAGCGTCAGGTAGCCGTTGACCGTCGAAAGCCGGTCGCCGGTGGTGACCAGCAGCGGCCGCTGCGCGCGGCTCGCTAGCTCGCGGGCCCAGAGGGTGTCGCCCACGCCGGCGTCGATGACGATCCAGCCGCCCGAGTCGTCGGTCCACAGCCGCCCGGCGCGGAGCAGCCGCTTGGCCGCTTCGGTGACGGCGGGGCCGTCGCCCGGTTGCGGGGGGACGCCGAGCTTGGCGGCCGTCGTGAGGGCGAGCCCCGGTGTCGGCGTCGCTTCCGCTCCGGCCATCACCGCCAAGTCGTTGCGGCCGGCGTGCGCGTCGATCGCTAGCACGGCGACCCCTTCCGGTTGGCTGCTCGAACGCGCCAAGTCACGGGCCACGGCCAACGCCACGGACGACGTGCCGACGCCTCCCTTGGCGCCGAGCACCACGACGACGCGGTCCGCGGTCGGCGGCCCGCCCGCCGCGAGGCCTTCCGCAACGCGACGCAAGTGATCGGCCTGCTGGCCATCACTAGCGTGGTTCGGAGCGGAAGGAGAAGGCGGCATTGTTGGAAGTGCGAAGTTGGAAGTGGGAAGCGAGACTACAAGGTCGCGAGCCCCCAAGTGGGAAGGGAGCCCTAAGCGTCAGCGCCGGGAGTTGAAGCGGGTACCCAGCGCCACTCCCGGCGCTGGCGCTTAGGGCTCCCCGTCAATTGCTTGTGCGACTCGACTGCCAGTGCGACTCGATTGTTGGGGCGACTCATAACAATTGCTCCCCCAGCAGCCGCTGGGCGAGTTCTTCGCCGGCGGCGATGCGGATGTCTTCGGGCACGCTCTGGCCGTCGGTCAGGTAGCTGACCGGCAGGCCGGCGTCGACGACCGGCGCGGCGGCGTGGCCGAGCGCGGGCGCCTCGTCGAGCTTCGTGAGCAGTAGCGAGGTCGGCTTCACCGCGGCGAAGCGCTGGATCGTGTCACGCAGGCCGCGGGCGGTGCTGGTGACGCTCGCCACGAGGTGCGTCTCGTCGGGCGCCGCTTCGGCGAGCAGCGTGCGGAGCTCTTCGATCCGCTCGGCGTCGCGGGGGCTGCGGCCGGCGGTGTCGATCAGCACCAGGTCGAGACCCGCCAGCTTCGCCACCGCGGCCCGCATCTCGGCGGGCGTCGCGACGACCTCCATCGGCAGGTCGATGATCTCGGCGTACGTGCGGAGCTGTTCGACCGCGGCGACGCGGTACGTGTCGACCGTGACGACGCCGACGCGGGCGCCACCGCGGAGGCGGTAGTTGGCGGCGAGCTTGGCGAGCGTCGTGGTCTTGCCGACGCCGGTCGCACCGACCAGCGCAACCACCCGGCAACGGCCGCTGTTCGCATCGACGCGGATCGGCCCGCTGACGGCAAACTTCTCTCGCAGCGACGCCACCACGGCGCGGCGGTACGACGCGGCGTCGCTCTTGCCGTCGATCAACCGGATCGCGGCGTCACGCACCAAGGTGCGGGCGAGCTCGGGGGCGACATCGGCGGCGATCAGCTCGCCACAGACCTGCACCTGCGGGTCGGCGGCGGCTGGCTCGGCGGCTACTGGCTCGGCGGTTGGCGGAGTCGGCGTTGGCGTGGCGGGTGGTTGCTGTTTGACAAGGTTGATCACTTGGGGGGAGTGAACAACCTTGTCAAACAGCGGCGGCGTAAGGGACGGGCGCTGGCCGCCAAGGACAGCGCCGCTGCGGGCCGCTTGCTCGGCGAGCGGCGAGTGGTCGGGCGTCGCGGCGACTTCAACCGCACGGCCCCGCACCAGCCGGGCGATCGGCCCGGCGTTGACTTCACGCGAGTGGAGCACCGCCGCTTCGGGTCCAAACTCGGCGCGCACCATCGCCAGGGCGTCGCGGAGCGTGCGGGCTCGGAAGGTTTTGATGGTCATTGGATTGCGGATTGGGGATTGCGGATCTCGGATTCGTTGGACGTTGGAGTTCGCTTACGGTTAATCCGCAATCCGAAATCCAAAATCCGCAATCATCGTTAGCCTTCGTTCACCACGCCGTGGGTGACGAGCGTCGTATCTCTTGTGACTTCGTTGAAGCTGAGCACCGCTAGTTGCGGCAGCGAGGTCTCGGTGATTTGTTTGACCGCGGCGCGGATCTGTGGGCTCACCAGCAGCACCGGGCTGTGGCCCGTTGTGGCGAGCTTCTGGGCCTCGGCGCCGATGGCGCGGTTGATCGATTCGATCGTCGCCGGCGGCAGCCGCACGAACAGGCCACGCTCGGAGTGCTCGAAGCCGGTGCGGACCTTGTCCTCGAGCGTCGGGTCGAGCGCGATGACGTGCAGCTGGCTCTCGCGGTCGCGGTAGCGGGTGCAGAGCTGGCGGGCCAAGCGGTGGCGGACGTACTCGGTGAGCAGGATCGGGTCCTTGCTCTTCGGCGCGTTGTCGCCGAGCGCCTCGAGGATCGTCGCCAGCTGGCGGATCGAGACCTGCTCTCGCAGCAGCATCTGCAGCACGTTCTGCACCTCGGCGAGCGACATCACGTCCGGGATCAGCTCGCCGACCACGGTCGGCGACTGGAGCTTGAGCTCGTCGATCAACGCCTTGGCGGCGTCGCGGGTGAGGATCTCGTCGGCGTGGCGGCGGCAGACCTCGGTCAGGTGCGTGGCGAGCACCGCGCCGGGCTCGACGACCGTGTAGCCGAGCATCTCGGCCTCGTCTTGCTTGCTGTAGTTGATCCAGAGGGCGTCGGTGCCGAAGGCGGGGTCCTTGGTCGCGATCCCCTCGACCTGGCCGCTGGTCATGCCCGAGTCGATCGCCAGCAGCATGCCGGGCTCGATCTGCGCGGTGGCGACTTGCATGTCGGCGATCTTGATGCGGTACGAGTTTTGATCGAGCCGCATGTTGTCGCGGATGCGGACCTTCGGCATCACGAGGCCAACTTCGCCGGCGATGTTGTTGCGCACCTTCTGGACGCGGTCGAGCAGGTCGCCGCCCCGGTTGGGGTCGGCCAGGCGGATGAGTCCGACGCCGAGCTCGACCTCCATCGGATCGACGGAAAGGTAGTCCTCGACGCGTTTCTCCGCCGGCGGCTCGGCCTTCTTCTTCTGGTCCTCTTCGCTCGGCTCGTTGCGTTTCTTGTTCTGCAGCGACCGGGCGAGGCCGACGCACGCGCCGCCCAGCACCAGCAGCGGCGTCGTCGGCAGGTTCGTGAAGACCAGCACGCCGAGGAACGCCGCCGACACCATCAGCGCCTGCGGGCGGCTGAACATCTGATCGATGAACATGGCGGGCATGTTCGTCTTGCGGCTGCTGCGGGTGACCAGCAAGCCGGCCGCCAGCGAGATCAGGAACGCCGGGACCTGGCTCACCAAGCCGTCGCCGATCGTGAGCCGCGTGAAGAGGTCGGCCGCTTCGCCAAACTTCATCCCCTCTTGGCCGACGCCGATGACCAGGCCGCCGACGATGTTGATCACCGTGATGATGATGCCGGCGATGGCGTCGCCGCGTACGAACTTGCTGGCGCCGTCCATGGCGCCGAAGAAGTCGGCCTGTTGGGTGATCTCGTTGCGGCGGGTCTGGGCCTCGTGCTCGTCGATGATGCCGGCGTTGAGGTCGGCGTCGATCGCCATCTGCTTGCCCGGCATGCCGTCGAGCGCGAACCGCGCGGCGACTTCCGAGATCCGCGTGGCGCCCTTCGTGATCACCATGAACTGGATCACGATAATAATGACGAAGATAATCAGACCGACAACGATCCGGTCGCCCGCGACGAACTCGCTGAACGCCGTGATGACGCCGCCGGCGGCGTCCATCTTGGCCGAGCCCGCCTGCGTCAGGATGAGCCGCGTCGTGGCGACGTTGAGCACCAGCCGGGCGAGCGTCGTCGCGAGCAGCATCGACGGGAACACGCTGAACTCGAGCGGCGACCGCACATAGATGGTCGTCAGCAGGATGATCACCGAGA
Organism: Botrimarina colliarenosi; assembly: GCF_007859955.1. GTDB lineage: Bacteria > Planctomycetota > Planctomycetia > Pirellulales > Lacipirellulaceae > Botrimarina > Botrimarina colliarenosi. The sequence continues at coordinate 1,611,508 of NZ_SJPR01000001.1, read as the reverse complement.
CGGTGATGTTCGCCGCGAGCATGATGTCGAGCAACGCCGACGGCAGCGGCACCAGCACCACCAGCACGCTGGCGATCATCGCCACCGGCAGGATGAGGTCGCCAATCCGGCCCCAGGGGCCGTTGGCTGCGTTGTCGTCGTGGCCGCTCGTCATAGCTTCCCTCACACGCGGCCGCGCTCCCTTCCCTGGGAGCCGCGTCGCGTTTGTCACGCCCTCCCGGTCGGAAGGCGGCGGAACGTTAGGAAAACCACCAAGAAGTGGGAAGGGGGAAGTTGGAGGGCGGAAGTTGGAAGTGGGAAGTGGGGAGCCCCCAAGTGGGAAGGGAGCCCTAAGCGTCAGCGCCGGGAGTGGCGCCGGGTACCCGCTTCGACTCCCGGCGCTGACGCTTAGGGCTCCCCTCCCCCCTTCCCACTTCCCACTTCCCACTTCCAACTTCCAACTTCCAACTTCCCCCTCGCTTTCACGCTGCTAGCGGCACGTCGCCCAGGCTCTCGCCACAACGCTGGCACGCGACGCGCACGTAGCCGTCGAACGTGCTCGGCGACTCGCTCCACTCGTGCTGGCACCGGCTCTTGGCGACCTCCGCGGCGGGCTCGGGCTGTTTGACAAGGTTGATCACCTCGGGGGAGTGATCAACCTTGTCAAACACCGGCTTGCTAGCAGGCAGGCGCCAGCGGTACGGGCCGTGGCCGGCGTCACGCCGCATCTCGACGCCCAGCCGGCGGGCCGCCTTGCGGAGCGTCTGCTCGCCGAAGCCCTCTTGTTGCGACCCCTCGTCGAGCAGCTCGCGGCTGACGATCGCTCCGCCCCCTCCGAGCCGGCGGGTGAGCCACGCCTCGGCCTCGGCCGTGCGGCTGTCGCGGCGGCCACGCGGGGCGCCGCTGTCGCTGTTGTCGGCGGGCGAGAGCTCGTCGGCGTTCAGCAGCACCGGCTCGGGCTCCCACTCGATGCGGCCAATCGACTCGCCGGTCGGCAGCTCGTCCGTGACGATCGTGTAGGCGAGGCCGTCGCGGTCGGGCGCCAGGTTGTTCTTGATCGGCAGCCACAGGCGACGCTCCGCGTCGTCTGGGTCGCGGGCCACCAGGTGCCCGACGCGGGCCGCCGCGATGTACGCCAGCGAGCCCATCGTGCGGTAGACGGCCGGGCCCCCCTGCGACTTGTTGAGGTGCGTCACGCACAGCACGGTGATCCCCTTCCAAGCGGCCAACGACGCGAGCGGCGCCAGCAAGCCCCGGACGTCGGCGTTGCGGTGCGTGTCGACGCCCGGCGTGTAGGCGCTGATCGGGTCGATCACCAGCAGACGGGTGTCGCCCTGCTGGTCGATCACGTCGCGCACCAGGTCGAGGTCCGACGCCAACGACAAGCCGCGGGTCGGCCGGTCGGGCGTCGGGTCGCCGTCGGCCGGCGCGCGGCGGTTCGACACGCCTTCGACGATCGCCACCTTCGACAGGTCGGCCCCGTGCGCCTCGAGCCGCGGCACGATGGTCGTCGCCGCGTCGTCCTCGGCGCTGAGCACCACGACGCCCCCCGCCTGCGCGGCGCCGCGCCCGTCGGGCCACTCGGCGCCACGCGTCACGCGCGCCGCGATATCGAGCGACAGCGTGCTCTTCGACAGGCCCGGGTCGCCGGCGAACATCGCGAGCGAGCCGATCGGCAAACGCCCCGGCCACAGCCAATCGACCGCCCGCCGTTCGATCGACGCCGCGCAGCGCACCACCAGCCGCGGCTCGTCGCTTGCCTGCGCGTCGACGGCCGCCTGCCGCAGCTGCGCATAGAAGTAGGCGAGGATCGCCCGCGTCGTGGCGGGCCCGTCGGGCTCGCACGCCACGCGGGCCGCCTGCGCGACGAACTTGTCACGGCGGTGCGAGTCGTCCGGATGAAACCGGTCGGTGTACTCGCCGTCGGCGCCGCGGGCGGTGAAGCTCCGCTTGCCGTAAGCATCGACGGGCGAGACGAGGATCGTGAGCGGCGCGTCAGACATCGGGCGGGCCTCGTGGCGGCGTGGCGTGAAGTGAACACGCATACATCTACCACATCGCGCGGCCAAAACCGAACACGAAGCGCGCCAAACCACCCTGGTTGACAAGGTTGATCACTCCCAAGAGGTGATCAACCTTGTCAACCAGCCGGAAGGAAGGGAGCCCCCAATTGGTAAGGGAGCCCCTAAACAGTAAGGGAGCCCTAAGCGCCAGCGCCGGGAGTCGAATCGGGTACCCGGCGCCACTCCCGGCGCTGACGCTTAGGGCTCCCTTCCCATTTGGGGGCTTCCAACTTCCAAGTTCCCACTTCCAAGTTTCTTTCTCTACCGACGCTGTTTGACAAGGTTGATCACTCACGGGAAGTGATCAACCTTGTCAAACAGGGTCGAATGCAACGCGTTCCGTTCAAAACGACTGCGAGCCAGAAGCTGTCTCGCCACCGGCGTGGCCGTTATGATGCCACACACCTCGACAGGCCTTCCCGGATTAATCAACGCTCGATCCAACTCCATGAATCACCTCTTCGGCAAAGCGGCGTTCGCGACCCTCGTGCTGCTTACCAGCGGCTCGGCGGAGGCGAAGTGGTTTGAGTTGGTCCGGGAACTGCCTGTCGAGACGCCGGTGGGACCCGAATTTGGTCGCAATGTCGCGACGGATGGAGTCGTCGTTGCGGGCGCGGCGTTGTCTTCCGATTCGGCTCCGGGCTCGGTAGGCGGGGCGGGCTATGTGTTCGATCCCACCAGCGGCGCCCTGCTGAACCGACTGAGTGACAGCTCCACCAGCAGAGCGGACGCCTTCGGATTGACGATCGCCGTCAGCGGCGACAGGGCGCTTGTCGGCGCTCCCCGCGGCGCGACGCAGTTTGACACGGCCTACCTGTTCGACCTCACCACGGGCGCCCTGCTGGGTAAACCGACGGGCGACGTACGCTCCGAAAACTCGTTCGGCTCGGCGATGGCGATGGACAACGACATCGCCCTCATTGGTTCTCCCCGCGAGTTCATCTCTGACACCCAACGTGGCGCCGTCTACATCGTTAATACGCAAGACGGGTCGCGACTCGGTAAGCTCACGTCCGCTTCGACGCCAACGAGCTGGTTCGGCTCCTCGGTCGACCTCGATGGAGGCCTCGCCCTCATCGGAAGTCCCGACTTTAGCGGAGTCGGATTGGCGAGCCTGTTCGACCTCTCCCTTCCGGCCAAGCTCCTCGACCTTGCGCCGGACGATACTCCGGCTGACAACAGTTTTGGCACGCAGGTCGCTATTGACGACGGTGTCGCGATCGTCGCCGCCCCGGGCGCCAGATCGGGCGCCGCGTACCTCTTCGATGTTTCAACGGGCGAGCAGCTCACGAAATTAACCGGAGTGGGCAATCGAATCGCTGAACACTTTGGCGCATCGGTCGCGATCGACAACGGGATCGCCGTCGTCGGAGCGCCCGGCGTCGGCGCCATCTACGTCTTCGACGTCAAGACGGGGACTGAGATCGATCGACTGACGCTCGACCCCAGCGTATTGCGCACCAACTTCGGCGATCGCCTCGCGTTCAAGGACGGGCTGCTGGCGGTCAGCGCTGGCCCGGGTGGTGGTAATCGCACCGGGGCGGTCTACGTCTATCGCCTCGTCCCCGAGCCGCCCGTCGTGTGGCTCGCCGCGACGGCCCTCGCGCCGCTCGCGTCGCGCCGGCGGCGCCCCGCGGCGCGGCTGCTTGAGAAGGTCGCTGTTTGACAAGGTTGATCACTTCCGGAGAGTGATCAACCTTGTCAAACAGCCGAGCCCGACGCAACGCGCGCCCGACAAATGCGATCGGGGAGCCCTAAATCGTAAGGGAGCCCTAAGCGCCAGCGCCGGGAGTTGAAGCGGGTACCCGGCGCCACTCCCGGCGCTGACGCTTAGGGCTCCCTTCCCACTTCCACCTTTCCGACTTCCCCCCACCTGTTTGACAAGGTTGATCACTTCCCCTGAGTGATCAACCTTGTCAACCAGCCATCGGCGTTGCGCTGCGACAGAGGGTCGCCCCTTGTTGGGCGAATCGACTGGCGCGATACTCTCCGCTAGTCGTTCCGCCCTTTCGTCTGTCCCTCCTTCCGGGAGACCCTGTTCATGCGTCGCGCCAAGATCAGCATCGTTGGAGCCGGCAACGTCGGCGCTACCTGCGCCCATTGGTGCGCCGCCGAGCAGCTCGGGGATATCGTCCTCTTGGACATCCCCGGCGACATGGCCGACATGCCCCGCGGCAAGGCGCTCGACCTGCGGCAATCCTCGCCGATCTTCGGCTTCGACTCGAACATCATCGGCACGAACGACTACGCCGACACGGCCGGCAGCGACGTGGTGGTCATCACCGCGGGCATCCCGCGGAAGCCCGGCATGAGCCGCGACGACCTGCTCGCCACCAACGCCAAGATCATGGGCCTGGTCTGTGAGCAAGTCGCCAAGTCGAGCCCGGACGCCGTCGTCATCGTCGTCAGCAACCCGCTCGACGCGATGGTGCAGCGCGCCCTGCAAGTGACCGGCTTCCCGCCGAACCGCGTCATCGGCCAGGCCGGCGTGCTCGACACGGCGCGCTACCGCACGTTCTTGGCGATGGAGCTCGGCGTCAGCGTCGAGGACATCTCGGCCCTACTGATGGGCGGCCACGGCGACACGATGGTGCCGCTCGCCAGCTGCACGAGCGTCGGCGGCATCCCGATTTCGCAGCTGCTGTCGCAAGACAAGCTCGACGCGATCATCGACCGCGCCCGCAAGGGGGGCGCCGAGATCGTCGGCCTGCTGAAGACCGGCAGCGCGTTCTACGCCCCGGCCGGCGCCACCGCGCAGATGGTCGAGGCCGTCATCCGCGACAAGAAGCGGCTGATCCCCTGCGCCGCGTACTGCGACAAGGAGTACGGCGTCGGCGGCTACTACGTCGGCGTGCCCGTCATCCTCGGCACCGGCGGCGTTGAGAAGATCGTCGAGCTTGAGCTGACCGACAGCGAGACCGCGGCGTTCAAGAAGAGCGTCGACGCGGTGAAAGAACTTGTGACCGCCATGGCGGGTCTCGTCTAGCGCACCGCTCTTCGCTCCGCCGATGGCGGCAGCGGTGATCTCCGAAAAGTTCGCCGTTGCTAGCGTCGGTTCGCGTTGACGAATCCGTATCGCCTCGCGTAGATTTCGCCTCACCCGAGCAATCGGGCGCTCGTCGACCTCGTCGATCGCTCGCCAACCACGGTGGTCCTTCCGATGACCGCTGTCCGACCTCCCGCCGCCGCCGCCCCGGAGTTGTCTTGACGATGCCACGCGTGCCGTCTGTTGTTGCGAAGACTTCCTTTAAGTCGACTCCGCACTCGCTCGTCCCCACTAGCACCGTCCCTTACTCCGAGTCACGTCGCTCGGTCCCCGCCGAGTGGGCGTGGAGCGAAGCGACAGCAGCGCCAGCGGTCGACCCGACAACCGCCACCTTCGCCCCGCTCGGCTACGAGAGCGGCTACCAGTACCCGCTGCTGGTCTGGCTCCACGGCGACGGCGCCAACGAGCAGACCCTGCCGCAGGTGATGCGGCACATCAGCGTGCGGAACTTCGTCGCGACCGCCCCGCGGGGCGTCGACGGCGTCGCCTCCGCCTTCGGTTGGAGGCAAAACGCCGACAGCATCGACGCCGCCGAGGACGCCGTCTTCGACGCGATCGAGGCGACCGGCGAACGCTTCTCGCTGCACCCGCGTCGCGTCTTCCTCGCCGGCTCGGGCTCGGGCGGCTCGATGGCGATGCGGATCGCCCTGCGGCACCCGGGCCGGTTCGCCGGCGTCGCGACGCTCGACGGCGCCCTGCCGACCAGCGACGCCCTGCTCTGCCGCGTCAACGAGCTGCGGGAGCTGCCGATGCTGCTCTCGGCGTGCAAACAGAGCCCCGCTTACTCCGAGCCGCAAGTCTGCCGCGACCTGTCGCTGCTCCACTCGGCCGGCTGCAGTGTCGCGATCCGCCAGTACCCGGGCGACGACGACCTGACGACCACGATGCTAGCGGACCTCAACCGCTGGGCGATGGGCATCGTCTGCGGCTGAAGCCGCTGAGAGAACGAAGCGGTTCGGGAGCCCTAAGCGTCAGCGCCGGGAGTGGCGCCGGGTACCCGCTTCGACTCCCGGCGCTGACGCTTAGGGCTCCCTTCCCACTTGGGGGGCGCCCCACTTTCCAACTTCCAAGTTTCTTTCTCCACCGACGCTGGTTGACAAGGTTGATCACTCTCCGGAAGTGATCAACCTTGTCAACCAGGTTCACCGCCTGCCCGGTGGCTCCGCTAGCACGTCGTTTGGCTTGCGGGTCTCTCCGTTGACACCGCCGCGGTCGCGTCTGTAGAAGCCGCCCTCTGGCGGCGTTGGCCCGATGCCTGCGCCGCCCCCCGTCTGTACGGAGGCGCCGGCTGTGCCCGAGCCCGAGGAACTACGCGACGAAGAGACCGACGTAGCGCCTACGGGGCTATTGGGACGCTTGCGTCACTGGACCGATGGCCACCCTATCCGCAGCAAGCTGATCGGCGCGGCACTGATCCTCGCGCTGGTGGCGACGGTCGGCGCGTGGGTGCTGGTCGCGGAGATCGCGATCACCCCCGAAAACGCGAACCTCGCCCGCGCGCTGGAAGAGTTCGACGCCGGCGAGGACGACTCAGCCCGGGCGATCGTCACCGATCTCATGAAAGGCGACTCGCTGAAGACGTCCGACTACGGCGCCGCGCTCTTCATCATGGGCGCCCTCAAAGTCCGCGAAGCGGAACGGCAATGGTCCAGCGAACGCGGCCGCAACGACTACTTCATCGCCTCGAAGTATCTGGCCGAAGCGCGGACCTTCGCCTTCCCCGACGGCCGCAACGCCGAAGGGCTCTACCTGCTGGGCAAGTCGCTGCTGGAAAGCCGACAGCTGCAGCAGGGGGTCGAAGCGCTCCGCGACGCGCTCGCCGCCGGCGTCGAGCGGAAGTGGCGGGCCCACCTGCTGCTGGCCGAGGCGCACTTCTACGCCCCAACGCCCAACTTTGAAGACGCCGTTGGCGAGATCGACACCGCGATCAAGGACCCCGACATCGACGCCGACCAACGCGCCTCGGCCTTGTTGCTGAGGTCCGAGGCCCTCGCGATGCTGGGCCGAGGCGTGGAGGCGGAGCAGGCGGCCGCCTCCGCCGGCCCGAGGGCCAACCCGGCGCGCCGCTCGCTCGCCGAAGGCCGCTCTCTGGTGGTGCAGCTCGAGAACGCCCCGCCGGAGCGACGCGTCGCCATCGCCAAGAACGCCGGCTCGGTGTTGGAAAGAGCCCGCCGCGAAGACCAACTCTCAACGGGCGTCTCTCGCGAGAGCGACTTCCTCAAGGCCCGGATCGCCGAGCTCCTCGGCAACCGCGACGAGGCGGTCGAGGGCTACCGCGAGCTCCGGCGTTCGCACGGCACGTCGGACGCCGGCATCGCCGCGGCCTTCGCCGAAGGAGACCTCCTCCAGCGTGAGGGCGCCGACGACGCCGCCATCGCCGCCTACCGCCGGGCGCTCGACACCCTGGACGATCCCAAGGCCTACCGCAACCGTTCGCTGCCGTTGAGCGAGGTGCGCCGCCGAACCCTCGAGGCCCACGCGGTGCTGCTCGACCGCGGCCGCTACGACGCCGCCCTGCAGCTCACCGACTGGGTCGGTCCGCTGGTGGGAACGACCCAACAGCTGCTGATGCAGGCCGATACGCTGCGCGGTTGGGGCGAGAATCTCATCGAGCAAGCCGACGCCCTCGGGTCGCGTGGCGAGCCGCAGCGGCGGCAGGGACGCCACCGGCTCCGCGAGTCGGGCGTCGTCTACGAGCGACTCGCGGAGGCGCGGTTCGCCACCCGTCAGTTCACCGACGACCTCTGGGTTGCAGCCGAGATGCTCCAGGCGGGCCAGGCCTACGGCGAAACCATCCGAGTCATCGAGCGTTATCTACGCAACGAGCCCATCTCTCGGAACGCGTTGGCCCTGCTCCGAGTCGGCGAAGCCCACCTCTCTCGTGGCGAAGACGAAGCGGCGATCCGCACGCTCGAGGAATGCCTCGAGTTCCACGCAAACGATGCGTCGTCGTATCGGGCCCGTCTGGTCTGCGCGAGGGCGCACCGCCTGCGCGGCGATTTTGACAAGTCCGAGGAGTTGCTCCGCTACAACCTGACCCGCACCGCCCTGACGCCGGCGAGCCCCGAGTGGCGGGATTCCAAGTTCGATCTCGGCCAACTGCTCGCCGAGTCGGGTCGGCACAACGAGGCGATCGCCGAGCTCGAGGAAGGGATCAATCGCTACCCGGACGACCCCCAAGCCCGCCTGGCGCGCTATCAGATCGCCCTCTCCAATCGCCAAGCGGCCCAGGAACCGCTGAAGCGATTCAACGCGGCACAAACCGTCAACGAGCGCGAGCAGGCCCGTCGCGAAGCCGACGAGTACCTCGAAGCCGCTCTCCACATGTTCCAGCAGGTGCAACGCGAGATCACGCTCGCCGACTCGGGCGACGACCTCGACCGGGCGACCCTCCGCAACTGCTTCATGCTGGGCGGCAACGTCTTGTTCGACCTGAACCGGTACGAGGAGGCTCGTCAGTCGTTCGCGAGCGTTTCGACGCTCTATCAGAACGAGCCTTACATGCTCGAGGCGCTGGTGCACATCTATCACTGCTGGCGCCGGCAGAGCGACCGGACCAAGGCGATGGGCGTGGTTCAGCAAGCGCAACAGCTCTTACAGCGATTGCCACCCGACGCCGATTTTGCTACTTCGACCAACCTGACCCGCACGGAGTGGGATCGATTGCTCTCCCAACTCCAGCAGCTTTGACCGTTTCTCGAGGCCCGATGCCTACCACGTCCCCCACAACGCCGACCGAATCGCTCGCTCGCCTCGTGCGGCAGAAGCGCCGGCTGCTCGAGCAGCTCGTCGCGCTGGGCCGACGCCAAGGAGAGCTCATCGCCGCCGGAGACGCCGCCGCTCTGCTGCAGGTGCTGGGAGGCAAACAGCAACTGATCACCGGACTGCAGGTCATCGAACGCGGCCTCGACGCCTTCCGCCACGAAGACCCCGAGTCGCGCTGCTGGCCTTCCGAGACCGACCGCGCCGCCTGCAAGGCGGACGCCGACGCGTGCAACGGGCTTCTCGCCGAGGTGATCTCCATCGACCAACTGCACGAGGGCGAGCTCACCGCCCGCCGCGACGAAGTGGGCAAACGCCTGCAACAAGCCCAGTCGGCCCACGCCGCCTCCACCGCCTACAAGCCGCACCTACGCGGCGCCCCGCGTCCGGCGATCACCGTCAACGACAACGCGGCGCCGCTCAGCGCGTCGATCGATCTCACAAGCGGCTGAGCGTTCTTGACGTCCCAGCTCACCCGAGCCTCTCCCCAGGCGACCCCATGGCGAATCCTTCCAACGAAGACCTCCGGCCCGCGGCCGTCGGCCTGTCGCTCTATCGTGGCGACGACCACGTCGAGCCCGGCGCCCCCGAGCCCGAAGCCCTCGAGCCCGAAGCCCTCGAGGGGGTGACGCCCGAGTTGTCGGAACTGCTCGACGCCTGGCAGACCGCCACGTCGCGGCTCGAGAAGACCCACGCCCAGCTCCGCGACGAAGTCGCCCGGCTGACGGCCGAACTCGAGGTGAAGAACCGCGAGCTGGCTCGTAAGAACCGTTTGGCGGACCTCGGCGAGATGGCGTCGCACGTCGCCCACGAAGTGCGTAACAGCCTGACGCCGATCACGCTCTACCTCAGCCTGCTGCGGCGGAGCCTCACCGGCGACGCCAAGGGACTCGACGTGCTCGGCAAAGCCGAAGCCGGTTTCACCGCTCTGGAGGCCACTGTGAACGATTTGCTCGCGTTCAGCGCCCACCGTCAGCCGCATGCGACGCACTTTGTCGTCGGCGAGTTGGTCGAAGAGATCACGCAGTCGCTCGCCCCGCAGTTCGAGGCGCAAGACGTCCAAGTCGAGATCGACGTGCCGCCGGCCACCGTGCTGTGGGCGGATCGCGAGATGCTCCGCCGGGCGGTGCTCAACCTGATGCTCAACGCGCTGGACGTCATGCCCCATGGCGGCGACCTGGTGGTCACGGCTTGTGAGGGCCTCGACGGCTTCGAGCTCGAGATCGCCGACAGCGGCCCGGGGATCCACGACGGCGACGAAGGACGCCTCTTCGAGCCGTTCTTCAGCACCAAAGAAACCGGCACCGGGCTTGGCCTCTCGGTCGTCGCGCACGTGGCCGAAGCGCACGGCGGCGCCGTGGTCGCCGAGAACTGCCCCGAAGGGGGCGCCGCTTTTACGCTCCGCTTGCCTCGACCGATGGCCCAGGAGGCCGCCGCGTGACCAAGCCCCCCAACCCCACCGAAACGCCGCACGGCGCCGTGCTTGTGGTCGATGACCACGCCGTCGCCCGCGAGTCGGTCGCCGACGTGCTCCGCCATGTCGGGCACCAAGCGACCGCCTGCTCGAGCGGCGCCGAGGCGCTCGCGTTGCTGCGCAACGGGTCGTTCGACGTAGTCGTCACCGACCTGCAGATGCCCGGCATGAGCGGTCTCGACCTGATCCGCGAGATCGAGCGGCTGCGCCATCGCGTGCAGGTGCTGATGGTGACGGCCCACGCCAGCGTCGAGACCGCCGTCCAGGCGATGCGTCACGGCGCGTTCGACTATCTCGAGAAGCCGTACGACGTCGATCGCTTGGAGGCGTCCGTCGCCCGGGCGATGCAGCGTAAGCACCTGCAGTCGAACGTCGAGGCTGTCGAATCCTCGGCCGAAGGCGCCGCGCCGACGATGATCGGTTCGAGCACGGCGATGCAATCGCTACGCGAGCGGATCGCCCGCATCGCCGCGACCGACGAGACCGTCCTGATCCAGGGAGAGAGCGGCGTCGGCAAGGAGATGATCGCCCAGACGCTGCACGCCCTCAGCGGTCGGCGGACCGGGCCGATGGTCAGCCTCAACTGTCCCGTCCTGTCGGAACAACTGACCGAGAGCGAACTCTTCGGCCACTGCCGCGGCGCCTTCACCGGCGCCGACGCCGACCGGGTCGGTCGCTTCGAGCTGGCCGACAGCGGCTCGCTGCTGCTCGACGAAGTCACCGAGATCAACCTCGGCCTCCAAGCCAAGCTGCTCCGCGTGCTGCAGGAGCGCGCCTTCGAGCGGGTCGGTTCGAGCGTTTCGCAGCGGGTCGATGTCCGCGTCATGGCGACCACCAACCGCGACCTCAACGGCGAGGTCACTGCCGGGCGTTTCCGGGAAGACCTTTATTACCGCTTGGCCGTCGTCCCGATTCAGGCGCCCCCGCTCCGCGAGCGGGGCGAGGACGTGCTGGAACTTACCGAACACTTTTTGAGCCAAGCGAGCCAGCGGCTCGGCCGCGAGCGGCTCACGCTCGACGCGGCGGCCCGCGATCTGTTTCTCTCGCACCGCTGGCCTGGCAATGTCCGCGAACTCCACAACGTGGTGACACGGGCCTGCGTGCTAGCGGACGGGCCCTCCGTCTCGGCCGACCTGGTGCGGCCGTGGCTCCGCCGCGACAGCATGGATGGCGCCGACGCGGCCGCCACCGAAGCGACCACCCTGCCGATCGGCTCGAGCCTCGCCGAGGTCGAGCGGCGGATGATCCTCGCTACGCTCGCCCGCTTCGACGGGCACCGACAGAAGACCGCCGAAGCCCTCGGCATCGGCGTGCGGACCCTCAGCGGCAAACTGCGGAGCTACGGCGTTGCGCCGGGCGAGAAGGATCTTTCGTCCCGCGCCGCCTAGAGCCACGCTGAGCGTCAATCGGCGCCTGGCGCCGCTGCTATCGGCAAGACCTGCCGGGGCTTCGCTGCTGCGCTCTCGGCAAGACCGGCCGAACCGCGTGGTTTTCTTCGTCTAGCGTCAGCGGCACGTCTTCTGCTACACGCTCTGCGGAGCCCGTTGTGCCGGGCCCGTCCGACTGGTTCGCACGGCTGGCCCATTTGGCTGGCCCGTACGGCAGGAGAGACCCACGATGCTCGATCCTTACGCAAGCTCGACCCTCCCGGTGCTGGAACAGGTGGTCCAGTTCACGCAGGCGCGGCACGGCGTCTTGGCGGGCAATATTGCGAACCTCAACACACCCGACTACAAGTCTCGCGACCTCTCGCCCCAAGCGTTCCAGTCGAGTCTCCGCACCGCCATCGATTCGAAACACAAGGCCTACAGCCCCGGCGACGGGATGGTGTTCGGCCCGGTGTCCGCTGGCGAGGGGGACGGGCTGGTCACACTCGGCGCGACCGACAACGGCAACGACGGCGATCCTTTCGACGGCGTCCGAGAATCGATGGAGTCCTTCGTCTACCACGACAATCGCGACGTGACGCTCGAATCGCAAGTCACCGAGATCTCCAAGAACCAAAGTCTTCACAACCTCGCCATCACGCTCATGTCGCAACAGTTCCGTCAGTTGCGATCGGCGATCAGCGAGACGGTTGCTTAGCTAATTCGCAGTTTCGTTAAAACCGCCACCAACGACCGAGGGTCAAGGCGATGTTCACCGCTTACGACATCAGCACGAGCGGCCTCGTAGCGCAACGGGCGCGACTGGACGCGATCGCCTCGAACCTCGCCAACATCTCGACCACCCGCAACGAACTCGGCGAAGCGAAGCCTTACCAACCCCGCTACGTCACGTTCGCCACCGACCCCAACAAGCAGACTGCCGCGGGCGGCGTCGGCGTGCAGGTCGCCAGCGTCGAGATGTCGGACGACCCGCCGGTGATGCGGTACTTGCCCGAGCACCCCGACGCCGACCCAAACACCGGTTACGTCGCCATGCCCGCGGTCGACATGACCACCGAGTTTGTCGACGCGCTCGAAGCGACCCGCGCCTACGAGGCCAACATCGGCGTGATGGAAATCACCAAGGACCTCGGCCGCCAAACGCTGCAGATCATCGTCTGATCCGCTAACCAAACCACCCCGACCACCACGGTCGTCCTATGAACGCGATCAACCCCAACGCCTCAGGCGGCCGACTGGTCGGCGCGACGCCGCTGCCAAGCCAGCGGCTTACGATCGCCGGCGAGGCGTCGCCCGCCAAGGACGCCGGCTCGTTCAAGAACCTGCTGCTGGACTCGATCGAAAACGTCAACGGCATGCAGCAGCAGGCCGACCAAGCCGTCGAGGCCTTGTTCACCGGCGGCGACGTCAACCCGGCCGAGGTCCTCACCGCGGTACAGAAGGCCGACATGGCGTTCCGCCTCACGATGCAGGTCCGTAACAAGCTGATGGACGTTTACCGCGAAATCCAGGACGTGCGGATCTAGGCTCACCAACTGGGTCGCCATTTAGGTCGCTAGCGGTTGCTGGCGGCCCGCTCGAATTATCCACCACTCCGGCCGACCGCTGAAATCGTAAGACATGGACTTCCTCAACCAAACCATCGCCCAACTCCGCGAGCTGTTCGCGTCGATGACGCCCGGCGCGCGCGTGACGGCGGGGCTGCTGCTGGCGGTGGTCGTGGTCAGTGTCGGGTTCCTCTTCCAACAAGCGACGACCGGTCCCGACGAGTACCTGTTCGGCGGTGAATCGATCGACCGCAGCATTCTGCCGCGGATGGAGTCGGCGATGGCCGCCGCCGACATCGAGTTCACGACCGAAGGGACCAAGATCCGCGTCAGCCGGGCCCAGAAGAACGCCGCGATCGCCGCCATCGCCGACGCGGGCGAGCTCCCCCCGGAGTTCCACCAGTTGATGGACGACGCGATCAATGGCGGCAGCCTCTTCGACTTCCGCGAAACCAAGATGCAGCGTCTCCGGGCCGCCCGCGAGGCCCAGGCGTCGCTGATCCTCGCCGACTTCCCGTGGGTCTCCAAGGCGAACGTCATCTACAACGAACGCCAAGAGAACGGCCTCCGCGCCGGCCGCCACGCGTCGGCCGCCGTCAGCCTCTTGCCGGCGGTCGGCGAGTCAATCAGCTCGCAGCGGATGCGGACCGTCAAGGACTTCGTCTCCAAGGCGTGCGACGTGCCGATCGAGAATGTCGTCGTCACCAATCTCGGGAATGACGTGAACGTCGGGTCCGATGGCGAGGTCAGCCCCGATGACTTCGATCACCCGCTTTACCGCCTGCGGGCGATGGAATCGAAGCGGGTGCGTCAGTCGATCCTCCAGAACTTGGCCTTCATCCCCGGCGTCCGCGTCCAGGTTAACCCTCGAATCGATCCGAAGACCCAGCAGCACGTCGTCGAGGTGACACCCGAGAAAGAGGCGGTCGCCTTGACGAAGTCGACGCGTCTGCAAGAGGAGTCAACCTCGACCGGCGGGAACGGCGACCGTGTCGGCCTCGAAGCCCAAGGCCCGAACGGCGTGAACCGCAACGACGTTGTCGCGCGCCAGCAACAAACGACCAAGAAGAACGAGACGACCGACATCGCCAGCGGCGTGGGCACGCGTCGCACCGAAACCTCGACAGCCGGTTTCTCTCTGGAAGAGGCCGAGGCGAGCGTGGTCGTGCCGATGTCCTACGTCAAAGCGGTGTACCGCGAGCGGAACCCGGTCCCGGAAGGCGACGAGCCGAAGGAGATTGGTCAGAACGAGCTCGAGCAGATGCAGGCGACCATCAAGGGCGACATCGAGAACATCGTCAAACCGCTGCTGCCGAAGCTGGCCCTTGGCGAGAACGAGTTTAAGCAAGTCACCGTCAACTTCGTCACCGACCTGCCCCAGACGCCGCTCCCCGAAACATCCGCCGCGATGGGCGCGCTCAGTTTTGCGGGAAGGCATGTCAACACCATCGGCATGCTCTGCCTCGCGATGGTTGGGTTGGTGATGCTTCGGTCGATGGTCACCTCCAATGGCAAAGCCAACCCAACCAGCTCGCTCCCCTCGCTGCAACTCGACGGTGAGACGCACGACGACGCCTCCGCCGACGACGACGAGCCCCAGCGGCCGAAGCTCAAGCTACGCAAGTCGGACTCCCTGAAAGACGACCTGTCCGACATGGTGGCCTCCGACCCCGACGCGGCCGCAGCCATCTTGCGGTCTTGGATCAACAACGCGGCATGACGCCGTTCACTAACCGCGGATGAGGCATGACGCCCGTCGCTGACAACTCGCTCAACCACGCCGCGGCCTTCGTCCGCGGGCTCGCCCCCGATGCGGCCGCCGCGATGCTCGGCCGGCTCTCGGCGGAAGAGGCGGGGCTGCTACGCGCGGCGATCGCCCGACTCCAGGCGGAAGAGCACAAAGAATCCGTCGAGACGGACGAGCCGGCTTTCAATTCGCGGCCAGCGTCGCCGGTCTCCTCCGATGGTTCGGTCGAGCTACAACTCAGCTCGCACGCGCCAACGTTCCAGGTCCCCGCCGCCGCCCCTGCCCCGACGCCGACGCCTCCGAGTCCGCTAGACGGCGCCGCTTGGCTCCGGCAGCTTCGCGACGCCGACCCACGAGCGATCGCTGAGTATCTCTCGCGGGAACAGCCGCGGGCGATCGCTGTCGTGATTCGGTACTTACCCCCCGAGCTCGGCGCCGGCGTGCTCCAGTGCCTGCCGGCGCCGGAGCAATCGAAGGTCGTCGCCCAACTCGCCGAGCAAGACGACGCCGATCCCGATAGCCTCCGCGTCATTGCCGCGGGGCTCTCCGACTGGGTCGATCGTAAGCGTGACGAGCACCAGCGCCGCGCAACCCGAGTGGCGACGATCCGTCAGATTTTCGCCGCGACTCCCGAATCACAGCGAGGGCCCTTGCTGCGGAGCCTCGCGGAAAGTGAGCCCGAGATTGCGGCCTCGCTCGCCGACTTGGCGCCGGAGCCGCCCAAGCCGGTTGCGGCGGAATCGACCACGCCTCGCCGTCCGGCGCCGCAACCGGAGCGCCCAGCGCCAACGCCACAGCTGTCGCTCGACGACCTCCAGCGTGTCGATGGCCGACTCCTCGCCGAGGCGCTCGGGACGCTTGAATCACGGCAGGCGTTGCTCGCCCTCGCCGCGGCTCCGGAGGCGATCGTTGGACGATTGGCCAGCGGCTTGCCCCGGGGAGCGTCGCGCGCCCTCTATGCTCGAATCCACCAAGTCGGCCCGACCACGCTCGCTGAGATCGACGCGGCGCAGAACCGGCTGCTCCTGGCGGTCGAGGCGATGGTCAATCGCCGTCGGGCCGCTCGCCTCACTCAACAGACGGGGGCATAACCATGGCTAGCATTCTTCGCCGAGGCGCCCGGCCGAACGGCGGCGTCGACGAGGCGCCCCAGCCCGCGACCTTCACCTTCAGCGACATGGCGTCGCAAGGTGACGCTTACGTGCGGAACGTCCGCACCGCCGCTTCCCAAGCGGTCGAGAAGGCAAACGCAGAGGCCGATGCGATCCGCAAGCGGGCCGAGGCCGAGGGCCACGCCGCCGCCGAAGCGACCATCGCCAAGCGGCTCGACGAGCAGATCGGCCAAGAGTTGCGGACGCTCCGACCGGCGCTGGCTCAGGTCGTCGCCGGCCTCGAGGCGGCGCGGGGCGAGTGGCAGGCTCACTGGCGCGAATCGGCGGTTGGCTTGGCGGTCGCCATTGCCGAGAAGATCGTCCGCCGCGAACTCGCCCAGGATGCGACCATCAGCGAGACCTGGCTCACCGAAGCGCTTGAGCTCGCCGCCGGCGCCAGCGACATCACGATCCGCCTAGCGCCAAGCGACATGGAGCACCTCCGTAGCCACGCCGAGAAACTCGCCGCGTCGATGGGCGGAATCGGCGACGCCCGGTTCCTCGCCGACCCGTCGATCGACGCGGGCGGGTGCCGTGTCGAAACACGCCACGGCTCGATCGATCAGCAGTTGACCACGCAGCTCGACCGCGTCTTCGAAGAACTTACATAAGCCTCCAACCTCCCAACGAACCACCCCGTGGACGACCTCGCTATCGTCGCCCGAGCGCAACCGACCGGACTGGTCGGCAGCGTCGTCGAAACGACCGGCCTCTTGGCCACGGTCGCCGACCTCGCTGCGCCGGTAGGCTCGGTGGTGCAGATCGGCGCCCGCCGGCGCACCGACCGGGGCGGCGTCGAAGGCGAGGTGGTCGGCTTCCGGGGACGGCTCACCATGGTCTCGCCGCTGGGGAGTCTCGCCGGCGTCCACCGTGGCCAGCCGGTTCGGTTGGTCCGCACGACACGACAACTCTCGGTCGGCGACGCCCTGCTCGGACGCGTCGTCAACGCCAGCGGAGAGCCGATCGACGGACTCCCCCGCCCCGCCCTCCCTTCCCGCGTCTCGGTCGACCGCGCGCCGCATCCGGCGCTCGATCGCCCCCCGATCAAAGACTCGCTGCCGACCGGCGTCCGAGCGATTGACGCCATGCTCACCTGTGGCCGCGGGCAACGCCTCGGTGTGTTCGCCGGGTCGGGCGTCGGCAAGAGCACCTTGCTAGGCATGATGACCCGCAACACCGCCGCCGACGTCGTCGTCATCGGCCTCGTCGGCGAGCGAGGCCGCGAAGTCAATGAGTTCCTAGAACGCGACCTGGGTCCCGAAGGGCGAAAGAAGAGCGTGGTGGTCGTCGCGACCAGCGATGAACCGGCGCCGATGCGTCTCCGGGCCGCTTCCACAGCGACCGCCATCGCCGAGCACTTCCGCGATCAAGGGCGCGACGTGTTGCTGCTCGTCGATTCGCTGACACGCACCGCGCTAGCAAGCCGCGAACTTGGCTTGGCGGCAGGCGAGCCTCCGACAACGCGGGGCTACCCGCCTTCTACGTTTGCGTTGCTACCGCGTTTGGTCGAGCGGGCCGGACGGACCAGCCGGGGCAGCATCACCGCTTTCTACTCGGTGCTCGTCGAAGGCGACGACCCCGACGACCCGATCGCCGACTGCCTCCGGGGTCTCCTCGATGGCCACGTCTGGCTGAGTCGGAAGATCGCCGCTCGGGGGCATTATCCCGCGATCGACATCACCCAAAGCATCAGCCGATTGATGCCCGAAGTGACGACGCCGCTACAGCTGGCGGCGGCGCAGACGGTCCGCCGGTTGCTCGCCGCCCTCAACGAGAACGCCGACCTGATCTCGATCGGCGCGTACCGCCGCGGCGCCGACCCGACGGTCGACGCGGCGATCGAACTCCGCACCGAGATCGACGCCCTCTTGCAGCAAAAGACCGCCGACAAGATCACGCCCGAAGAGGTCGTCGCGACGCTGACTCAACTCGCCAACAAGGCCGCCGGCGCCGCGACGCGACCGCGGCCGGCCAACCCGGCGCCGACCACCACCGGCCAACGCACTTAACCCCTTACTGGAATCAACGTGAGACGTCCGTTCCGACTCGAGACGGTCGCCCGACTGCGCGAAGCGCGGCGTGACGCGGCGCGCGCGCAGCTGGCCGATGGCCTGCGAGCGGCCGAAGTCTTGGCGACGAAGCACGAAGAACTGACGGCGCAGTTCACTCAACTGCTCGAAGAACGCCGCCTCGCCGCGGCGCGGCTCGACACCGCTTGGCTGATGAGCGCCGGCCGGTACGAGCTGGTCCTCCGGGCCGACGAACGGACCCTCAACGAGAACATCGCCGCCGTTGACCGCGAAATCGACCGACGCCGGCAACTGGTCGCCGAAGCGGACCGCGAAGTTCGCGCCATCGAGGTGCTCCGAGAACGCCAAGAAGAGGCCGAACGAAAGGAAGCGGCGCGGCGTGAGGCGAAGCTCATGGACGAACACGGATCGCGGATGGCGTTCGCCCAACGCCGGCGTTCCTCAGAACTGACCCAGGAGATTTGAGGAGCCCGACATGCGTTTCCTGTTCGCCATTATCGGCTACACCTCGGTCGCCACGGTCCTCGCCGCGGCCCTCGGGGTTGGTTACTTGTGGAAGACCGAACGTCTGACCGACGAGCGGATGTTCCGCATTGTGGCGTTGATCCATGGCGTCGAGACCACCGAGAAGCTTGCGCCCAGCACACCGATCGACGGAAACACTCCCCCCGAAGAGCCGTCTCTGGCTGAAGAACGCCGCCTCCGCGAACTGGCGATGCGCAACTACGAAGTTCGGCAAGAATCGCTGCAACGCGGGAAAACGGAGTTCGACCACAGCCTCGCGCAACTGATCGAGCAACGCGACCGAATTGACGACATGGCGACCGAACTACGCCAACGCATCGACCAGGTCAGCACCGAAACGGTGCTCGAAGGTGTGAAGAATGTCGTCCGCGACCTCAAGGTCGCGAAGCCGGACAAGGGCAAAGAACTGCTGCTGCGGATCCTCAACAGCGGTGGCAGCGACCCCGAGGAGAGGCAGAAGGCAATGGACGAGGTCATCCAGTTGATCAACGTGATGCCGATCGACACCTGGGCCGACATCCTCAACCGGTTTGAAGGGGCGGCCGAACTCGACCAGCTCCACAGCCTCCAGGAACAGCAGCTCGAAGGGGGAGAGAAGAAGCGCGTTCTCGAAGAAGCGATGAACCAACTCGGTAAATGACAAGCCACCCCCGCCCCGCCGCTGACCGCGGCCCCAGGCTATGAACGATTCAATCCACTCGGCCCCCTCGCTGCTGACGCTGACGGCGCCCGCCCCGGCGCGGCGTGAGTCCTCCGGCGGGGCCAGCGACAGCTTCGGCGATCGCCTGAACGAGGCGGTCAACGCGTCCGATGCCCCACCGCCGGCCGCCGAAACGACTCCGAAGGCTTCGGAGAACGCCAACCCTGACGCTAAGGACGATAAGACCGTCGCCCAAGACGCATCGGACGCGTCCGAAACCTCTACGGAAGTAGCGGCCGAGTCCACGGAGACCGATTCAACCGCCGACGACCCGACGCCTGATGAATTGGGTGAAATCGATCCGGTGGAAGCCGCATTGCTTTCAACCTACATCGTGACGGAAACGATCGTCCTCGAGACGGGCCCCGACGTGGTTCTTCCCGACGAGGCGGCGACTTCCATCGACGTATCGGCCGCGGCCGACGGGATCGAAGGCATCGACCCCGCGCTGCCGCCCACCCAGCCCGTCGCCAACACCCCGGCCGTAGCGAGTCCCTCGCCGGCGACCGACGGGGCGTCGGCTGCAGAAGGCGGCGAGTCGGGCGACCTGTTGCCAGCGGCGCTTACTGACTCGGACGCCAGCGCCGACGCGTCCCTCGACACGACGATCGAAACGACGGTCGAGGCGACCACAACTACCGACGAGGGGGCTGTCGCTATCGCGGTTGATCCCGTTGACGACACCCAAGCTGAAACAGCGGCGGCCGGCGCGTTGACCAATCAGCCGACGGTCACCGACCAGGCGAGCGAAGCCTCCGACGAAGCGTCCTCGACAGAGCAGGCGGCCGCGGACGGCGACGCCGCCGACGAGGAGGCGCGTCCCGGCCCGAGCCCGGCTACCGTTTCGGCCGCAACGGCGCCGACGGCGACCGTGACGCACCGCCACTCGGACGACGACAAGAGCGCGGACGCCCAGGGCGTCGACAGCGCTACGCCGGCTTCGAGAGAAGGCGGTGAGCGGCGTAACGGCGCCGCTGTCGAGTCGGCCGACAAGGCGAACCCTCTCGATCGGACGCCGACGATCGACCCCGCGCGGTTTGTCTCTCGGGTGACGCGGGCGATCGACATGGCGCAGCAGCGTGGCGGCGGTCCGGTCGAGATGCGGCTGAGTCCGCCCGAGCTCGGCGCGCTCCAGGTGAAGATCGAAGTGAAGGAAGGGGTAATGACCGCCAAGATGGAGGTCGAGACCCCCGCCGCACGCAATGCGCTGCTCGACAATCTTCCGGCGTTACGGGAACGGCTCGATCAGCAGAACATCCGCATCGACAAGTTCGATGTCGAAGTCCGCGACGAGGCGCAGCAGCGTGGCGGCGACTGGCGCCAGCAGCAAGACAACCAGCAG
This sequence comes from Botrimarina colliarenosi, assembly GCF_007859955.1. Lineage (GTDB taxonomy): Bacteria > Planctomycetota > Planctomycetia > Pirellulales > Lacipirellulaceae > Botrimarina > Botrimarina colliarenosi. The sequence continues at coordinate 1,590,754 of NZ_SJPR01000001.1, read as the reverse complement.
CGGTCCGAGGAACGACAAAACCGTCCCGCGGCGCGACCGGCGGCGCCCGCCAAATTGAGCGGCGGCGAAACGTCCGGCGCGACGGCTTCCCCGCGCACGATCACCTTCACAAACAACGGCATCAACCTCGTCGTGTAGCACAGGCTTCGCCTGGCACTCGGAAGAGGTCCTAAGAGAAAAAACCATGTCCGCAATCGACGACAACGCCGCCTACGCAGCCGCCCAGGCGAAAGCCGCTCAGGTATCGCAACCAGGCACCTACTCGACCAACTCGATCGAGAGTCTCGATCTAACCACCTTCCTGGACCTGATGCTCACCCAGCTTCAGCAGCAGGACCCGCTGGAGCCGATGGACAACCAGGAGATGCTCAACACGATCTCACAGATCCGCGAAATCGGGGCGAGCGACAAGCTCAGCGAGACGCTCGATTCGGTGCTGCTGGGTCAGAACATCGCCACGGCGTCCAACCTGATCGGCAAGCAGGTCCAGGGGCTCACCGACAGCGGTCAGCGCGTTCTCGGCGCCGTCCAGCAGGTTTCGATCAACGACGGGGCGCCGCGGCTCGAGCTCGCTATCGAGACGGGCGCTAGCGCGGGAACAATCGATGGGGGTATTCCCGACGGGACCTACAAGTACGAGGTGGTCTGGGAAACCGACGACGGCCTCTTCAGTGTGCAAGCCGAGGTCGATACAGCGGACTTCGGGGATGACTACAAGGGGTCGATCCGCTTGGAGAACCTGCCGCAGCTCGACTCGAAGGTTTCTCGGAAGGTCTACCGGACCGATGGAGCATCCGATCCGCAGTTGGTCGGCGTCATGCCCAATGGTCTGTCAACGAGCTTCACCGACGCAGTCGCCGAACTGGGCGAAGAGACCCTCACCGGCCAGCGGAGCATCCTGCGTTACGCGGACTCGGTGAGCATCAAACTATCGAACGTCAGCGGCGTCGAGACGTTGAAGTAGCGGCCAACACAGGGTCGCTGAAACTTACACAAAGGGGCGGGTCGCCGTCGACATCCGGCGGACGACCTCACCAACAACCCCAGAAATAGACGGGAGCGGAAAGCCATGGGTCTGCAATCCTCAATGACCACGGCCCTCACGGGCCTCCAGGCGGCCGAGACGACGATCGACGTCATCGGCAACAACGTCGCGAACTCGAACACGGTCGGCTTCAAAGCGTCCGACGTGATCTTCGCAACGCAGTTCCTCCAGACACAGTCGATCGGCTCGGCGCCGAGCGACCGCAACGGCGGCACCAACCCGCGTCAGATCGGCCTCGGCGTGAAGGTGGCGGAGATCTCGCCCAACTTCGGCCAAGGGACGATCGAGATCAGCTCCAACCCGCTCGACCTGGCGATCCAGGGAGACGGCTTTCTGATGGTGCAAGGCTCGCAGGGCGAACAGCTTTACACCCGGAATGGGCAGCTCGGTCTCAACTCGTCCAACCAGGTGGTCACCGCCAACGGCAACAAACTGCTTGGTTACGCCGTCAACGAGCGCTACGAGCTCCAGACCGCGTCGCCGGTGCCGATCGAGATCCCGCTCGGCGGCCAGCGGGTCGCGCAGGCGACGACCGAGGCCAACTTCCAAGGCGTGCTCAACCCGACCGTCGTCCCGGGGACCGTCCCGGCGATCACCGAATCGGAGTTCATCGGCGACGCGTCGGTCGCCTACCCGAACGGCATCATAACGACGGGCGCCGGCACCGGCGCCGACCCGTTCGTGTCGACGGACTACTTCACCGCGGACGACCTCGAAATCCGGGTCCCGCCGAATCCTGCTACCGCCACCTCCTCGACCCCCGGCAGCCCCACGGGTTTGTCGGCGGGCACGTATCGATACCGGGTCACCTTCGTTGACGACAACGGCCAAGAGAGCACCGCTTCGACGATCTTCAGCCCTGCCGGACCAATCGCCTTGGGTGACCAGATCGATCTCACCGGGCTGCCTGACTTGAGCGGCAACCCCGGTAATCCTTGGTCGAGCATGAACATCTACCGCACCGAGGCGGACGGTTCGGAGTTTAAATACGTCGGCAATGTTCTGACGGGAACCACGACGTTCGCTGACACGGTTGCCGACGCCAGCCTGACGGCGTCGCTCGATACCGACACGCTCGAGAACGGTTCGTACACCTACTACATCACCTACGCGAATCCCGCGAACGGCAACGAGTCACGCCCCTCGTTGGCTTTGGGGCCACTGGCGGTGACCGACGATGACAGCGGGGTGCGGCTCGACCTCTCCGATCTGCAACTCCCGACCGACCCGAACTACAGCCGCTTGAAGATCTACCGGAACGCCACCGGCGACTCGTCTACCTTCTACGAGGTGGACGACCTGCCGCTCCCGACCCCCGGGAACGACAGCTATGTCGACAAGACACCGAGCGCGGACATCACCGGCAACGACCAGCTGAACTTCGATGGCGTAGGCGCCGCGGGAGGGACGCTCCTTAGCGACCTCCAGGTCCGGAACGGCAACACCTACTCCACCCCGTTCGCCGAGCTGGGAACCCTTCGATTTGTCGGCGAAGTTGGCGGCAGCCTCCTCGACTCGCAGACGCTCGAGATCACCGCGACGACAACGGTGCAGAATCTTGTCGACTTCATGAGTGACGCGCTCGGCCTCCAGGTGCAGTCCAACGTCAACGGCTCGCCGCTGCCGCTCGGCGGCGGAACCGTTTCGATCGCGAACGGCGTCATCAGCGTCACCAGCAACTTCGGCGAAGAGAACACGGTCTCGATCCCGCTGACCGGATTCCGGTTAACCCCGGCGGGCGCCGTCGCCCCGCAGACGATCGACCTGACCTTCTCCGAGTCGCAAGACGCGAACGGACCCGGCACAAGCACCGAGTTCCTGGTCTACGACTCGCTGGGATCGCCGCTGACGGTCCGGATGACCACGGTGCTCGAGAAGGCCGACAGCAACAGCACGACCTACCGCTGGTACGCGACGAGCGGCGACAGCAACCCCGCGGCGCCAGAACTCACGACCGCGATCGGCAACGGCCTGATGGTGTTCGACAGCCGTGGCAACCTGATCAGCTCACCCAGTGCGCGGATCAGCATCGCCCGCGAACTGACGGCCGGTGAGTCGCCGTTGGAGATCTCGCTCGACTTCTCGCAAGTGACGTCGCTCGCCGAGACCGACTCGTCGGGGAACGCGGTGAGCAGCTTCAACATGGTCCGCCAGGACGGCTTCCCGCCGGGCGTGCTGACCGACTTCATCATCACCGACAGCGGCCTCATCCAGGGGCAGTTCTCCAACGGCACCCAGCGGCTCTTGGGGCAGGTGCTGATGGCGCGGTTCGCCAACAACAAGGGCCTCCGCCAAATCGGCAGCAGCCTCTACGCCGTGAGCGTCAACTCGGGCGACCCGTTCGTCAGCACGCCCGGCGAGGACGGCATCGGCAGCCTGACCGCCGGCGCCGTGGAGTTGTCCAACACCGACATCGGTCAGGACCTGGTGAAGATGATCCTGGCCCAAACCCAGTACCAGGCCGGATCGCGGGTGATTTCAACCGCCCAGCAGCTGCTGGACGAGCTACTTGCGCTGAACCGATGATCCCCGGCGCGCCGGCGTGAGCTAGGTTTTCGCGATCCGATCCTGCGCGCCGCAGGGTCGGCTGCGGGTTGGGAGGGTGGTGACGATGATCCGGCTAAGTCGACTCGATGGAGAAGCGTTTCTGCTCAATGCGGAGCTGATCAAGTACGTCGAGTCACGGCCGGACACGTTTATCACGCTCACCTCGGGAGAACGCCTTGTCGTCGCCCAGACGATGGACGAGGTGATGCGGCTCACGCTCGAGTACCAACAGACCAAAGGGCTGGTGCCCGCCCCAGCGAAGCGCCCGACCAACTAGAAGTTCACCCCCTCCGATCGCGTCATGGACATCGCCACCGCCGCCGGCGTCGGCTTATCGATCGTGCTGATCCTGGTCTCCATCGTCCTCGGTGGTGGCAGCTTCATCGCGTTCATTGACGCCGCGTCGTTGATGGTCGTCATCGGAGGCGCCATCGCGGCGACGCTGATTTCATACCCGCTGCCCGACTTCCTCAGCGTCTTCGGCGTCTCCATGAAGACGCTCTTTTGGAAGGTCGACACCACGGGCGACATCATCAAGCAGATTGTCTCCCTCGCCGAGACGGCCCGCCGTGAGGGTCTGTTGGCTTTAGAAGGCAAAGTCGCGGAAATCGATAACGACTTTATCAAGCTTGGCATCCAGATGGCGGTCGACGGGACGCGTCCCGAGGTGATGGAGGACATCCTCCGCACCGAGATCGACGCGGTCGCCACTCGTCACGCAACCGGCAAGGGACTGCTCGACTGCATGGGTCGTTTCGCCCCGGCGTTTGGCATGATCGGCACGCTGATGGGACTCATCATCATGCTGGGCGACATGAGCGACCCCTCGAAGATCGGCGCCGGCATGGCCGTCGCCCTGCTGACGACGATGTACGGCGCTATCGCCTCGAACGTGATCTTTCTGCCGTTTGCCGAGAAGCTCGGCTTTATCAGCAAGAAAGAGCGGCTGACGATGGACATCATCGTCCGCGGCATCATGGCGATCCAATCGGGTGAGAACCCGCGCGTGATCGAGCAAAAACTCAACACCTTCATCCCACCGAAGCAAAGGCCGTCCGAGGACGCCGCCTGACAAGCGTGAGCCGGACGCGGGCCGCTAGCCGACTTACCGCTCAGGCCCCTCGCCTTTCCACCCGTCACGCCGCCAATCGCACCTTATGGTTGAAGAAGAACAACCCCCCGGCATCCCGGAATGGGTCGTCACCTTCGGCGACATGATGTCGCTGTTGCTGACGTTCTTCATCATGCTCGTTTCGATGAGTGAGATCAAAGAAGAAAAGAAGTTCCAGGCGATGCTGGAGTCGATGCGCAAGCAGTTTGGCCACGAGGCGTCGATGGCGGCCCTAATCCCCGGCAACAGCACCCCGACGAACGCCTCGATGCAGTCGATGGCGACGATGGGGCGCGCCAAGCGCAAAGACATCATGCGCGGCGGCAACCCCGTCAAGTCGGTGACCGGCGAGGACTCGCTCGTGAAGACGATCCGCCCGGGACGCGACACGACCGTCGGCGGGACCGTCTTCTTCGAAGAGGACGGGGTGCTGCTCGACGACGAAGCCAAGGCGAGCCTGAAGATCATTGCCGAGCAGATCGCCGGCAAACCACAGAAGATCGAGGTCCGCGGGCACGCGTCTCGAAAGCCGCCCCCCCAGGGAGAGACCCACTGGTCACTCGCCATGAAGCGGGCCGACATCGTCAAAGACTACCTGATCGAGCTCGGCATCGACGCCGAGCGGATCCGTTTGGGCTCGGCCGGTTCGCACGAGCCCCTCGACGACCGCATCGACATCGAAAGCCGACGTAGCAACGCGCGCGTCGAGGTGCTGATGTGGGACGAGCCGGTTACCCGCGCGAACACCACGGAATAGCGTCATGTCAGATCAAGAAAAAGACAGCAAAGCCTCACTGTTTGCCGGGTTGACGCGGCTCGCCAAGGCGGTCGGCATCATCGCCGCGTTGGTGCTGGTCGAGGTCGTCGGCGCCGCGATGCTGATCCCATCCGCCGAAGAGACCGAGAAGCTGGCGCGGGAACTCTCCCGAGCCGCCAAGGGCGAAGACGCCGAGATCGAGCAACAAGACGGCGCGACGGTCGACGCCGGCGTGGTGACGCGCGAAGTGGAGCTGCTCACCGACAACATCACCCGCTTCAACCCGGACAGCGACACGACGCTGAACGTCGATTTCTCGGTGTATGGCGTGGTGCTAGCAGATGAAGAGGAGGATTTCCTCAAGGAGTTCCAGGCGAACACCAGCCGAATCCACGAACAGATCATGCTGACGATACACGCCGCGGAATCCGCCGACCTCGCCAACGCCGGGTTGGGGTTGATCAAGCGTCAGATACTTGAGAAGACGAATCGCTCTCTCGGGCGCCCCATGGTGCGCGAAGTGGTTTTCACCAAGCTGAACTTCATCGAACGCTAGCGTTCGGCGATCGACAGACACGCAAGGAAGCGACGGCGCCCTCTAACCGGGGCCCGAGGCGACATGTCGGACGACGCCCAACTCAATCAAGACGATATCGAGGCCTTGCTCTCCTCGGCCGGCTCGAGCTCTAAACCGGCGCCGCCGCCGGCGAGCGAGCCCGCCAGCGACACCTTTGCGCTCGGCCAAGACGAGATCGAGGCGTTGATCTCCGGCGGCGCCACGCCGTCGGCGACACCCGCCGCCGCCTCGGCGGTCGCCTCCGGGCCCTCAACAGCCGCCTCGCTGGGCGCGGGCACAGGCCCGTCCAGTGACGTTGAATTGCTGCTCGACAAGGCCCAGGCGGCGATCGCGTCGATCGATCAGCTCGACGCCGAGAGTCTCCCCGACGGCGTCCAGCCGTTCCGCCTCGAGTCGTTCGGCGGGTCTCCGGCCAACACCGAAGCCGCGACGCTCGAACTCGTCCGCGACGTGCAGCTCGATTTGAAGATCGAGTTGGGCCGCACCCGCATGCCGATCGAGGACGTCCTCCGCTTGCGCCGCGACGCGGTGGTGACGCTCGACAAACTCGCCGGCGATCCGGTCGATGTCTACGTCAACGGCCGGCTGATCGCCCGCGGCGAGGTGCTGGTCCTCAACGACAATTTCTGTGTGCGAGTCACCGAGCTCATCGTCGGCGATTCGGCGGTGGCGTGACCGCGTCTCTCGGCGTGCTGGCGCCCGAATCTTTGTGGGTTGGCCGGCGCGGTTGGTCTGGCCCCCTCGGGCGAGCGCTCCTATAAGCCAATTTCGCGCCGAATCTCGGCGGATTGGCTCAAGGACGACCGCAGACGATGCCGACACGTTGTTGCCCCCCGCTGCTAGCACTCGCCGCGCTCGTCGCGTCGACTTCGGCCAGCGCCGGTGACAACGATGTGTTGGTTCCCGCGGACGCCTACGAGCGGATGCGCCCCGCCGGCGCCTCGTCAGCCGGCCCCCAGGGAATGCGCCGCATCGATACCCACGTCGAGCCAGCCGCGTTCCATGCGTTGGGAATGGGGTCGCCCCTCGCGCCGCCCCCTTCGACGCCGTCCCCTTCGACGTTGTCGCTTGTCTCGCCGAGCGAAGCGCCCCGTCGGGAAGACACCGACGTGCCGGAGCCACGGCAGTTCGACCCCTTCGAGGAAGCCCTCTTCGCGACGGCGTCCAAGCCAAGCGACCCCGCGACGCCGTCGGTCGACGAAACGGCTCAGCCCGAAACTCCGCTCACAAATCCGGCCCCTCTCGCCGCTTCAAACGCGAAGGAACCGGTCGCGACTCCGGCGCCCCCCGCCAAAACCCCCTCGAATCCGTCTGCCGAAGCGCCGGCGCCAAGCGACCGCTCTAGTCGCTTGCTCGGTTCCTCCCTCGCACCAAAAGACGCGAGGCCAACGTCGGACGGCCGGCTCGCCAACCCGTTGCAGTCGATGTTGGACTGGCGGCCCTCGTCCCAGACGCTTACGGCCACCGGCGCCGGGTTGGCGATCGCGGTTGGGCTGCTGATCTCGTTCGTCTGGCTGCTCCGCTGCCTCGCGCCCAAGTCGTCGCGGCCGCTGCCGCGGGAAGTCGTTGAGGTTCTCGGGCGCGCGCCATTGGGGGGCAAGCAGGTCACCCAGCTCGTCCGCATAGGCCAGAAGCTCGTGCTGATCGCCGTGTCGCCCGATGGCATGGAGACGCTCACCGAAATCACCGACCCCGAAGAGGTCGCCCGCCTCGTCGCCGCGTGCGACGCCCAGAGCGGACGCGGCTCGACCGCCGAGTTCGATGCGTTCTTGCGTCAGATGGAAGGCGAGCGGACACGGCCCGGCTTTCTAGACGACCGTCAGGAGAGCCGCGGCGACTCGCTCGGCTTCGCCGACGGCGCCTTTGACCCACGGTCGCTGGCCGCCGCCTACGCCAACACCCCGGGAGGTCGCGGCGATGGTTGACCTAATGCAAAGCCCACTCAAGAAGCTGGCGACACCGGTCCTCGCCGTGCTGTTGCTCGCCGGTTCGGCGTCAGCCCAGAATGAGTTCGAAGCCATCGCTTCAGCGACGCCGTTGTCGGCGCCCGCGATGTCATCGTCGATTGGGTCGGCTTCGTCGGTAGGGGTCTCGCCTGGCGTCACGATCATCGACGCCGCTGAAATCGCCGAGGAAAAGTCCACGTCCGGCAACGACGTCGCCGACGGCTTGCTCGGCATCGGCAGCCCCGAGGACTGGACGCGGCCCGAGCGCCTCAGCTCGACGTTGCAGGTGATGCTGCTCATGACCGTCATCAGCCTCGCCCCGGCGGTGCTGCTGATGACGACCTGCTTTGTACGGGTGATCGTGGTGCTTGGACTTCTACGTCAGGCCCTCGGCACCCAGCAGGCGCCCCCGAGCCAAGTGCTCACCTCGATCACGCTCTTCGTGACGCTGTTGGTGATGACGCCCGTCTGGACCGAGAGCTACCAGAACGGCGTCAAGCCCTACACCGAAGGCCGGCTCACCATGGACCAGGCGTTCGACAACGCCTCGGCGCCACTGCGTGACTTTATGGGCAAACAAGTCCACCGCACAAAAAATCAGGCGAGCGTGCTGCTGTTCCTCCGCCGCCTCCCCGAATCGTACGACGAGGAGACGGGCGAACTACGAGCGAACTACGCCCTCTACGATCCGCAGGAGGACGAAGAGTACGTCCCCCTCGCCGCGATGCTGCCGGCCTACATGCTCAGTGAGCTCAAGACGGCGTTCCTCATCGGCTTCCAGGTCTACCTCCCCTTCGTGATCCTCGACATTGTCGTGGCGAGCGTGACGATCTCGATGGGCATGCTGATGCTGCCGCCCGTGTTGATCTCGTTGCCGTTTAAGCTCCTCTTGTTCGTGTTGCTCGACGGGTGGACGCTTGTGATCGGGATGCTGATGGAGAGTATTGCCTAGCGGTGTCCCTTCGTATGAACGGGTGGTTCGCTTTCTCCGATCGACGCCCCTCCGCTTACTTCGTGCGCGGCTCGATGTCACTTTTGTCTGCTATGTCTTTAGTCATCTGCAATCGGTAAGCCGCTTTCCATGGACCCTCAACTCGCTATCGACATCAGTCGCGACGCGTTGTTTATGACGTCGGTGATTGCGGCGCCGGTGCTGATCGCGGGCGTCGTGGTTGGCTTGGTGATCGGTCTGCTGCAGGCGTTGACGCAAATCCAGGAGCAGACGGTCGCGTTCGTGCCGAAGCTCGTCGCGATGGGCCTCGCCCTGGCGATCACGCTCCCTTGGATCCTCGCCCAGTTGATGGACTATTCGGAGAATCTCTTCCGAGAGATCCCGTCCACGCTGTAGCTTCACTGACGCGCAGGAGTTATTTAGGGATGTCCGGCCTCGAAACGCAACTGACGGAACTGGGCGTCACGTTCGCTCTGATCCTCGCGCGGGTCGGAGCGGTGGTGGCGACGGCGCCGGTGCTGAGCGACAAGTCGATGCCGCTACGGCTCAAAGTGTTGATGGCGGTCGCGATGGCGGGCCTCGTGACCCCCATGACCCTCGAGACGATGACGACGCCGCTGCCGACAGCGACCACCTTCATCGAGCTCGGCGCGTTGGCCGGTAAAGAAGTCGTCGTTGGTCTAGCGCTCGGGCTTGGGTTGATGGTCGTCCTCTCGGGCGTTCAACTCACGGGTCAGATTGTCGGGCAGATGAGCGGCATGGCCCTTGCCGAGGGCGCCGACCCCGTCTTCGGCGACACCGCCAGCGTCTTTGGGCAGATTTACTACCTCGTCGTCTCGGCTGTCTTCGTCGCCGCAGGCGGGCTGAACCAGCTGATCGACGGGCTCCTCGAGACGTTACGCCTCGCCCCGCCGGGCAGCGGCTTCGAGATCGACGACATCGCGATGGGGTTTATCGGCCTGCTAGGCGTCGGCTTCGAACTCGGCGTCCGCACGTCGGCGCCGCTGCTGCTGGCGCTCTTCCTGGCGACGCTCGTGCTTGGCCTCATCAGCCGCACGCTGCCGCAGATCAACACGATGGTCGTCGGCTTTGGCATCAACGCGATGCTGACGCTCGGCGTGATGATGGCGTCGATGGGCGCCGTCGCGTACGCCTACCAAGGCCCGCTGACGTCGGCCATCACGTCGCTCGCCGACTCGGTGGGAGCGCCGTAACCCGTGGCGGAGCAATCTGGCGAAAAGTCGTTCGACGCAACCCCGCACCGCCGCCAGCAGGCGCGCGAGAAGGGGCAAGTCCCGTACAGCCAAGACCTCGGCTCGGCCGTGCTGTTGCTCGTTGGGACGGGCCTCCTATGGCTCTTCCGCCAGAACATCGCCGACGTGATGCAGCGCGTCATGCGGCGGATGCTGACCGAGCCGTTCGACCTCGTGGCCGATCCCGCCAACGCCAGCGTCATGCTGATCGGACTCATCTCCGAAGCCGCGCTAGCGCTGGCGCCGGTGATCGGTCTGCTGCTCGTTGCCGGAGTGATCACGAGCATCGGCCAAGTCGGCTTCCTGTTCGTCCCGGAAAGACTCGCCCCGGACATTAGCCGCATCAGCCCGCTGAAAGGGTTTGGGCGGCTCTTCTCGACACAGGGCGTCGCGAAGCTCGGCTTCGGGCTGTTCAAGGTGGCGGTCGTCGCCGCCTCGACCGCGATGGTCCTCTCGGGCCGGGTCACCGAGGTGCTCGAGGCGGCCCGCATGGGCGCTCCCCACCTGGCGGGTCTGATCGTCGACACGGCGTTCGCCACGGTCTTCGCCGCGGGTATAGCGCTGCTAATCTTGGCGCTGGCCGACCTGTTCTTCCAGCTCTGGAAGCACGAGCAGGACCTCAAGATGACCGCCCAAGAGATGAAGGAGGAGATGAAGAACCTGCAGGGCGATCCGGAGATCGCCGCCCGCCGCCGGCAAGTGCAACGGCAGATGGCCCAGGCCCGGATCTCCGGCGCCGTGCCGAAAGCCGACGTCGTTGTCACGAACCCAACCGAACTCGCCGTCGCCTTGCAGTACGACTCGGAGACGATGAAGGCGCCGATCGTCGTCGCGAAGGGCGCCGGCGTCTTGGCCCAACGCATCCGGCGGCTCGCCCTCGAGAACAACGTGCCGATCGTCGAGCGCAAACCGCTCGCCCAGCTGCTCTACAAAGAGGTCGAGATCAACCACCCGGTGACGGCCGACAGCTACGCGGCCGTCGCCGAGGTCCTGGCGTACGTCTATCAGCTCAAGGGTAAGAAGCCGCCAAGGGCGCCCCGCGCCGCTTAGGGCAGTTGTAGGCGAGCCGGGAGGCGTCAGCCCCCGGAGTGAGGCGGGTACCAGCTGCCCTCCGGGGGCTGACGCCGCCCGGCTCGCCGGTCGATCGTCGGCGGCGCTGACGATATACTCGTCCGCATGCCTGCCACCTCGATTGCCCTCGTTGCGCTGTCCGACCAGACGCTCGCCGACGCCGAAGCCGTCGCCGCTGAAATCGGCCGCCTTGCTCCCGACAGCCCCGCCCCACGGGTCGCTAGCCGCACCGCGGGGGCGTTCACGCTCGCCTGGGACGATGGCGCCACGGCCAACGTGACGCTTGTCGATAAGCCCATCCCCTGGGAGCGGCTCAAGGGCCCCTGCGCCACGGCGTGGTACTGGCCCGAGGCCGAGGCCGCCCTCCGGCCGCACGTCGCCCACCTGTTCGTCACGCTGCTGGACGACACCAAGCGGGCCATCGACGTCAGCTTCCGCCTAACGCGGCTGACGGTCGCGGTCACGAAGAACGCCCCGTCGCTCGGGATCGTCTGGGGGGGCAGCGGCGCGGTCCACGAGCCGACTGCGTTCGCCAGTTTGGCGGCCCAATCGTCGGCGAGCGACCTGCCGCTCAACCTCTGGATCGACTTCCGCGTTTACGAGCTCGAAGCGGACGAAGGCTACGGCCTCTTCACCACCGGCCTCGCCGCCCTCGGCCGACTCGAGATGGAGGTCCCCCACTACCATGGCGACCCGCAAAAACTGGTCGGCGCCGCTTACAACATCGCCCACTACGTTCTGGAGCGCGACGCAACGCTCAAGGACACCGAAGTAATCGGCCTGCCCGACGAGTCACAGGTGACGATCTGCGAAGACCAGTCGATGATCGACCCGGAGCAAGACGTGGTGCGGTTGGAGTTCAGTTAGGAACCGCCGATGGACGCGGATAAACGCCGATGCCAACTGCCAGGAAGCGATCGCACTTAGCCAAAGAAGTAGTTAAGGCCGAAGACGACCAGAGCTGACAGGATAAGGAACAGAACGAGCCAGATGATCACCGCGCGGGTGATCCGCATCGCACGACTTGGCTTCTCATCGGTGAGAATGTAGAGGCAAAGCTCGAAGCAAGCTTCCATAAATTCCGCCATCGTATCGCTCCAATCTGGATATCGGAGGTTTCGATGCCTGCCGTCAAATCTTGCTCTTATTCGAATCGATTCGTGTGATTCGTGGGCGACCGTCTAAGTCTCATCCATCGGCGGTTCCCTACTCCCCACCGCGATACACCGCCTGTCCCAGCACGTTGCGCCGCCCTGTGAGCGGGCCCGCTGCGGTGTCGTCGTCGAGGATCGTCAGCATCATCTGGTACTTCGCGTCGCAGTCGTCGGCGAAGTGCACGATGAGTGCCTCGGGCGTCATCGGCGGCTTGGGGCTTCCCCATTCGGGCAGACGCTGGTGGCTGACGATGACGTGCTCGAGCCGCAAGAGCGTCTCTTCGTCGAGCGGCTCGCCCGCGATCGCCTGGGCGGCGGCCGCTTCGCGGACCATATCACGCCCCTGCAAGATGTGGCCGATCAGGCTGCCCGACGCCGTGTAGTCAGCGCCCATCGCCGTGGCGTAGAGTTCGCGCAGCTTGCCGATGTCGTGCAGGATGCCCCCGGCGACCGCCACATCGACGCGGAGCGGCGGCGACATGTCGGGATACAGTTCGGCGTACCGCTGCGCCAAGTAGTAGGCGTGTCGGGCGACGTTGCGGACGTGCTCGAGGTAGCCACCGGCGAAGGCGTGGTGGTTCCGTTTCGCCGCGGGCCAGGAGAGCAGCGTGTCGCGGTGCTCGGTCATCAGGCCGACGACCAGCGTCTGCAGCGGGCCTTCTTCGATCCCCTCCTCGGCGAGCGCGATGAGGTCGTCGAACATCTCCTCGGGATTGAACCGCGACGCCGGCTGGCACATCTGCGGGCTGAACCCGTCGGCCGTGTCCGACTCCTCGACGGGGCGGATCTTGCGGATGTCGAGCTGTGGGCCGTAATTGGTTTCGCGGTACAGCGCCCGTAACTTGTAGAAGTCGCCGACCTTCCAATCGTCGCGGCACGCGTCGGCCAGCGGGGCGTCGCCCCAGATCGGGAAGCTGCAGTCGCGGCCCGCGTCGCGGAACGTCACTCGGTAGTACGGCTTACCTTCTTTGGTAAGCAGCGTCTGCTTGTCGGCCAAGAGGGCGAAAAAATCCCCCTCCTCGCCGCTGGCCATCTCCGCCATTACCACAATCGCCGGCTCAGCCGCCACTACTTCACCACTTCGGGTTGGAACCACGGATGACACGGATGCACACGGATTGATCCGGGGCAAACTACCCCCCTGTGGGAGGCGTCTCCCGACGCCGATAACGGTCTCTTGGCCGAATACGGCCTGGTGCGCGTCATCGGCGTCGGGAGACGCCTCCTACAGTTGAGAGGTAGCATCGCTGCCGGGGCGTCGGCAATCAACTCACTCCATCGGCGGCTAATTCTTCTTCTCACCAAACAGCTTCGTCCGGCGTTCGGCGGCGAGGCCGTCGAGCATCGCCTGGATCCGCTCCGCGGCGAGCGCCATCGCCGGGTCGGTCTCGGCCGAGCGGTCGCGTTCGGCGCTCACCTCGATCGGCTCACCCACCTCGATCGTACAATGCAGCGGGCCGTGGTAGCTCGCCCGGTCTTGGTAGTCTTCGACCATCCGCTCGACCGTCTCGATCACCCGCTCCGGCAGATCGTTCTGCCCCGTGATGTAGCCGCGGGGGTAGTGGGCGATCTGTTGCAGGTAGTAGCAAGTCGCCAGGTCGCGCCAGCGGTCTTCACGCTCGGCCGGAGGGACTTTCTTCGCGATCAGGTCGGGCAGCACAACGGTGCGGATCTTCTTCACCCGCGCCACAACGTTTAGGTAGCCGAGGTCCTTGTCGCCATTCGCCACGCCCCACTTCTGCTCGATCCGGCGGAGCGTCGTGGCGATCAGGTCGAGGGCCCGTTGGTGGGGTTCGCCCTCGACCGCCGCGCCGAGGTACTCGACTTCTTTAAGCGTCAGCAGCGCCTCGCCGATCTTGCGGAGACGCTGGTGCGTCGGCAGGTGCGTCTGGGGCTGCCAGCTGAAGCTCTTCTCCATCGCCTCGAGATCGGACGCGACCGCCTTGTCGACGTCGCCGTCGAAGGAGTAGCGGATCGCCACCGGGTGGATGACGACCGGCCCCTTGCCCGCCTTCTCGCGCCGCTTGCTCGCCTGCCGGGCGATGAAGCCGGGGCCGTCCATGAACTCCATGAGGATGTCGCAATGCCGCGACACGGCGCCCTCGGGGAAGATCAAGAGGGGCCGCTTGTTCTCCACCAGGATGTCGATCGCCTGGTTGACCGCTTGGCGGTCGACCCCTTCGCGATAGACGCTGAAAGCGCCCATCCGGCGGATCAAGAACCGTTGCCACCAGCCCTCCATGAAGAGGTGCCAGCTCGCCATGGCGTAGAGCTCGGTCCCGAGGTCGCCGGAGAGAAAGCCCATCGCCATCGGGTCGGCGAGCCGCGAATGGTTCGCCGCCAGGAGGATCCCGGCGCCCCGGTCGAGCGAGTCCTGCAAATGCTGAGAGCCGCGGTAGTCGAATGTCTCGACCCGGTAGACGTCGCGCATGTAGCCCCGCAGCCGGAACGTCCGGACGATCCAGCACCACAGCGGCGACTCCACCGGCGGGACGAACTCGTAGGGCTCTTCGCGGACGATCTCGAACATAGGGGTCGGCGTTGGCGGCGTCGCAAGGCGGCAAAGTTTACCCAGATGGCGGAAAGCATCGTACGGGGCGGCGGCGTGCGGCTAAAGGGCGCTGTCAGCCAATCGTTTCCCGCCCCGCTGGCCCCGATCGAGTGAGAATGACGAAAGCAGTCGTTAGGCCCCCTCTGTCATTCCGCCTTCAGGCGTTGCATGCCGCGCAAGGACCTCAAAAAACTCGTCAAGACGAAACGCGCCGCCGCGGCGAGCGACGCCACGCGCTGGCGCGAGGCGTTCGAGCGCTACCTAGCGAGCGAGCGGCAGATGTCGGCCAACACCGTCGCGGCCTACCGGCGGGACCTGCGGCGGTTCTTCGAGTGGCTCGCCGGTCGGCGGCTGGCGAACCTCACGGCGAGCGACCTGGCCGACTACCCGGCGTGGCTCAGCGACCAAGGCCTCGCGCCGACGAGCGTCGCCCGCCACGTGGTGTCGCTCAAGTCGTTCTTCCGCTACCTGCTGCTGGAAGGGGCGCTCAACGACAACC
The DNA here is from genome assembly GCF_007859955.1 of Botrimarina colliarenosi. Taxonomy (GTDB): domain Bacteria; phylum Planctomycetota; class Planctomycetia; order Pirellulales; family Lacipirellulaceae; genus Botrimarina; species Botrimarina colliarenosi. The sequence goes on along the minus strand of NZ_SJPR01000001.1, from coordinate 1,575,291 downwards.
AAGCGGCGCTGGTCGCCTCGCAAAAGCTCTGGCGCCGCGTCCCCAAGGTGCTCAGCCCCGTGGAGGTCGATCGGCTGCTCACCGCTCCCGTGGTGGGCGAGCCGCTCTGGCGCCGCGACCGGGCGATCCTCGAGTTGCTCTACGCGACCGGCGCGCGGGTGTCGGAAGTCTCGAACCTGCGGCTCCGCAGCGTCCGGCTCGAAGAGCGTTACTGCCTCTGCCACGGCAAGGGGGACAAAGAGCGGATGGTCCCGATGGGCGTCAGCGCCCAAAGGATGCTCGCCTCGTATCTAGAGAAGGAGCGGCCCAAGCTGGCCAAGCGACGCGATCCGGAGTCGGAGTACCTGCTCCTCTCGTCGCGGGGCGACCGACTGAGCCGCGAACGGATCTGGGAACTGCTCAAGAAGTCGGCCGCGATGGCGGGCGTCTCGGCGAAGATCAGCCCGCACTCGCTGCGGCACAGCTTCGCGACGCACCTGCTGGCGGGCGGCGCCGACATCCGCCACGTGCAGGAACTGCTGGGGCACGCCAGCATTGCAACGACCCAGCTCTACACGCACGTCGATGCGTCGAAGCTGAAGAAAGTCCACGCCGCGTTCCACCCGCGGGCGTGACGCCGCGTCACCAAGCGGCCCCCAAGCCGCCGGCTGCAGCCGGCGGACGCTTATCGCCTCACGTCCGTCGGCTACCGCCGACGGCTTAGGCAACACATAAAGGCAGCGCCAGCCAGCAATGCCGCATTCGGCTCGGGGACGCTAATTGGCGTGCCGTTCAGCACTTCGAAGTTGCTGAAGGCAGACTGAACAGAACCGCTTGTGAGCGAGGGAAAGGGGCTCGCTGCTTGGCTACGCAGAAAGAACGACACGAGCAGCGGCTCGTCATCCCACAGATCCTGAATGCCGGCAATTGTCTTGAAAACCGACGGGGCGGGTGTCCCCTGCGTGGCGTTGACGCCGACGATCACGTCGCCCGACGCGCTGTCGTACTCGACGAACAGGCGGCCAATGCCGAATCCACTTGTGATCGACTCAAGAGGCTGATTTACATCGCCAACACGTCCCGCGGTCGCGAACAGAAGGGGCGAGCCATTCACGAATCCTAAACCGACGCCAGCCGAGTTCGATCCATTGATATCTTCTCCGATCCCAAAGCCGATCCCCCCCGCTCCCAACGATGAATTGGCGGAGAAGACAAAATCAATTGCGACAGAGAAGTCAAAATTGGGATCGAAGTAGAAGCCACCGGTTGAACTCATGGCGTCCTGCCCGTTGACGCTGGCGTATCCAATGTCGGCAGCGCTGGGGACGGCGCCGTCGGCACCGAGCATGGCGGTGGAACCGGCTATTGCAACTGCGCCGAGTCCATCGTGGGGCGGGTCCTCGACAAGGGTCCACTTACCTTCCGCCGTTTCGAATGTCCCTGGAGCCGGGTTGTTGATCACGATCACGACCGACGCGCTGACATTGGCCGTGAAGCAAGTCGCTAGCAGCGAGAGCGACAAAGCGGTGTGAAGGTAGGATGTCATTTGAAGATCTTGCCAAGGAGTGGAGAGAAAAGAAGAACCCCACAAGCGACACGACACTTCGCCGAAGGTGGCGAACGGGTCGGGTCGGTTGTGGGGTTCAGTAGCGTGCCGGCGTGGAGGGATTGTCGAAAGCGGCTAGCCGCAGCTTAGCCGGATTGCCAACCGAGTCAAGCTAATCACGAGATCAGCAGCGTCGGCCCCCGGAGTACGCGGGTACCGGGGTCCTCCGGGAGCTGACGCTCTCCGGCTCGCTATAACTTGGGAATAGCTAGATCGATACTGCCGTTACTCCGACTCTGTCGGCGGGGTCAGCCGGATCTTTTCGATCAGCTGGTGCCGCTGGCCGTTCTCGAGATACCCGCTGAGGGCGGTGATCGCCCGCATCACGTAGTCGTAGTGCAGGTCGTAGTCGGCGTTGATCTCGACCTCCTGGTCCTCGGCGGTGCCGGGGCCGCCGCTGTCGTCGATCAGGCCGCGGATGTAGCTGTGGAGCTTCGCGAAGCGGTCCTCTCCCTCGAAGACGCGGCTGTCCATCGAGAGCTGCTCTAGCCCGCCCCCCTCGCCCGCCGTCATCCGCAGGTTGAAGACCGGCAACTCGCTCGGCGCCGCGGGGGCGTCGTTCGCCGGCAGCGGCATGCGGATGTTGAAGTCCCCCTCGGGGAGCACGATCTTGAACGACATGATGAAGAACACCAGCAGCTGAAACACGATGTCGATCATCGGCGTCATCGGGACGTCGATGCGATCTCGGTGGTCGGTGTGGCGGATCTTCATGGAGAGGGGGGGATGGCGAGTCGGGAGCGTCAGCAACCGGCGGGGAGTTCAATACCGCGGCTTATCAGCCCACCACTTCGTGGGGAGATAAGGGGAGGGTCTTTCGGTCCTGGCAATCGCTACGATGGCTCGCTGTCTCGCATGGGAACGGCTTCTATTCACTCGTCAGCGTCGGCACGTCGCTCTGTCTTCCTCGCAGCGCGAACGTGTCGAAGCCCGCTTCTTGGCACGCTTCGATGATCTCTTGGACCCTGCCCGTACGGCTGCGGAGGTCGGCGCGGATCACGACCGTTGCGTCCTTGAGGCGGTTGTCCTTGTAGGCTCGCAGCAGCGTCGCCTCCGTACGCAAGCGCCCGCGGAGCTGGTCGATGTCGATCTCGTCGCCGCCGAACAGGATCGTCTCGTCGGCCGTCATCTGCACGGTCAGCGGCTCGTCGTACGCCGTGTCGGGCGGTTTAGCCAGTTCGCTCGCCGGCAGGTTGACGCGTTGGTCCTGCTCGACGTCGGAGAAGTTGATCAACACCATGAAGAACGCGATCAGCTGAAACGTCATGTCGATCATCGGGGTCATATCCCCCTCGGTGATCTCGTGGCGTTTGGCTTTGGTGAGTCGCATCGCGGACGGCAGCGTGGAGGATTTGTGGAGGTGTTTGGCGGGGTTACTCCCGGCGCTGGCGCTTAGGGCTCCCGACACATCGTTCACCAATCCAATGACTGGGAGCCCTAAGCGCCAGCGCCGGGAGTCGCGCCACGTCTAACTCGACTTCTGGAACCGACTCATCAACCCCTCGCTGAGGATGCCCACTTCCAACACCAACCGCGCCACACGGTTACGCAGCAGGTTGTACGCCGCGATGGCGGGGATCGCGATCGCCAGACCGATGAGCGTCGTGAACAAAGCGGTCGAGATGCCCTGGGCGAGCTCGCTCGGCTTGGGCGTCGTGGGCGACGTGGCGATCACGTTGAACGACGCGATCATGCCCTGCACCGTCCCGAGCAGGCCGACCATTGGGCTGATGGTGCCGATCAACGCCATGTAGCTGAGCCGGTGGTCGAGCTTCATGTTCTCTTCTTCACCGACTTCTTGCATCGCCTCGATAGCGTGCGGATAGTCGCCGCCGCCCGAGAGCTTGCCGAGCCCCGCGGCGAGGACCTTGCCGAGGAACGACTCGTCGGAATTCGCCAGCTCGTAGGCCTCGCTGAACTGTTTGGCGTCGAGGTGCGCTTCGAACGCCTCGATTAGGTCGGGCGGGGCGATGCTCGAGCGGGTCGCTTTCAGCAGGTTCATCACCAGCAGCGACACGAGCGTGAACGACATCGCCAGGAAGATCAGGCTGTAACCCAGGCCGAGCGACTCGAAGGCCCAGCCGAGGTAACTCTTCCGCTGGACCGTCGCCGCCGCTGGCGCGTCGGCCGGCGCCGCCTCGGCCGCGGCGGGCGCGTCTTCCTCTTGGGCGTACGCCCGTGGTGGCGACGCGAAGAGCGTCACAAAAAGGGCGAGCACCAAGGTTCCGAGCATTAACGTGCGTCGTGGCATCGTTTCTCCGCGTCTTCCGTCGAGAGGGTTTCGGTTCGCGCCGCGTCTTGCGATGCGGGCATTGGACGCCGCCGAGTAGGCTTGTGTCTAGTTGGGCTCGTGCTTCGCACCTTCGTGACTCATCGGACTTCGCGGGCTTGGGGCGAGGCGGCGTACTGCCGGCGCAGCCGCTTGGCGGCGTCCGACGCCTCGTCGGGCTTGCCGACCGACCGCCATAACTTGGCCAAATGGGCGAGCGCCTCGGCGTGGGTCGCTGGGTCGCTGTTGAAGAGCAGGTCGGTGTGCAGATAGGCGAACAGGGCGTCTTTCGATCGGTCGGCCTCCTCATAGCACCGCCCGAGGGTGTTGTAGCCCGCGGCGAGTGCGGCGGTTTCTTGCGCGGAGGCAGCCCGGATAGCGTCCCGCGTCAACTTGAGACCGCCCTCGAGGTCGCCCGTCGCGGCGAGACTCTCCGCCTTGGCGAGCTGGGCGGCCTGCTGAATGATCGCGATCCCCGGTTCATTCGCCTTGGCCGCCAGCAGCGCGTCGAACCGTCGCAACGCGTCCTCGTGCTCGCCACGACTCTGGAGCGAACGGCCGATCAGCAAGGCGGACCGCGCCTTGAGTCCGAGGCTCGGCGCCTTGGCGATCTGGGCGTAGGTCCGCTCGGCCTGCTCTTCGCGACCGATCGACACCAACAAATCGCCGAGGGCTTCGACCGCGGCGTAGTAGTGGTAGCTGTCGGGGTTCTCACGAACGAACTCGGTGAGCGCCCGCCCCGCCTGCGTCGCTTCGCCCTCCCCCCCCATCGCCAACCGCGCCGCGCAGTAGGCGCGGTAGTAAGCCAAGTCTTGCTGAATCCCCTTCGCGGCCGACCGATCGTCGCCCGCCTGGTTGAGTTTCTCGAGCGCCGTTTCGTAACCGCCATTCTCGGTATTGATGCGGGCCTGCCCCAACTGCGACGGCTCGTCGTCGAACAGCACCGCCCGGATCTGGATCACGGGAACTTCGATCGTGCGATCGATTGTTTCAATCGTGACGGCGTCGCGGGTGATCTTCTGAATCGTCCCCGACGCCGAGCCCCCTTCGACAAGCCGCACCCGGTCGACGGCGCTGGCCGTCGTGGCGGGCGCCACCAGAATGACCAGCGATAGGATCCAATGAACCGGTTTCATCGTGGTTTAGGCCCCCGCCTTCGTGAGACCGTCGGCCGGCTGCCCCGAGGCGCGTTGGATCCGCCGCAGCAACTCGTCGTACGCCCGTTTGCTCTCGGCGCTGCCAAGTTCGGGGTTCTTCCGCTGCACCGCGACGATCGTGCTCGCCGCTTTGCGGAGTTGTTCGGTGCGGGTGGCGCCGCTAGAGAGCATCGCCGACTCGTAACGCGACTCGGCGACATGCCGCCAGGCGTCGAGGTAAAGCTGACGGCGGCCGGGGTCGCTGCCGGCAAAGCGGCCGGCGACCGCGGCCAGCTTGCTCCAGCCCCAGATAAGGTTCTTGCCGTCCGAGCCGGGCCTAGCGCCGGCGATCGCCTCTTCGAGCCGAGCGGTGTCCTTAGACGACGCCCCCCACGCCTGGAGCGTTTCGGCGGCGACGCGTTGCACGTCGAGCAGCACCGGGCCGCCATCGAGCAAGTCGGTGAGCGTCTCGACCGCTTCGGCGAACTCACCCAACTCACGCTGGCACTCCGCCAGCTTCAGCCGGGCGGCGAGCACCGCCGTTGGCGACGGCGCGAAATCGGCACGCCGTTCCGCTTCAGCGATCAACCCCGCAAACGCAGCACGGCCGGCGGCGAGGCTTTCTCGACCCGCTGAGGTGTCGCCAAGCACCTCGCCGACACGAAGCCGGGCTTGGGCGATCCAGAGCCGGGTGTTCCAGTCACCCGACTCCTGGACGCCGTCGAGTTGGTCGAGCGTCGCATCGAGCGCGGCGGCCACGGGCGTCGCTTGCGCAGAGTCGGCAGAGTTGGCGCTGTCGAGATCTGCGAGCAACGCCACCGCAAGCCCAAGCCAAGCGCGCTCGCCACCGGTCTGCTCCGCGGGCGACTCGTCAAGGAGATTCGCCAACTGCTCGATCAGCGCCGGCGTCTTGCCGTTGGTGAGGGCGGCGCTGCGGATCGCGGCCTTGAGCACGGCGACCGCAAACACCGGGGTGTCGGCCGGCGCCTCGCCCGCTTCGAGCCGCGTCATCGGGCCGTAGCGAGCGTCGTTGAGCAACTTCTCGCCGCGCTTCGCGTCACCAGTCGTGATCGCTTCGTCCGCCAAATAGAGCGCCGCGGTGACGGCCAGCGGCGAGGCGTCTCCGTCGGCGGCAGCTTTCTCGAACGCCGCCTGCATCGCTTTTAAAGCGGTGGGGGCCAATGCGGGGTCCGACTTGCCCTGCTCCCAGCGGGCGACGGCCAGGCGGAGCGCCAGCTCGGGCCGCTGACTCTCCGGGACCGCGGCGAGAACTTTCTCGGCTTGCGCCAGATCGCCGGATCGCAGGGCGCTGCTGACCAGGACAGTTGAGGCCGCCTCGGCGACTTCTTCGCCCGGCCACTGCTGGAGGATAAAGTCGGCGAGCTTCGCTAGCCGGTCGGCGGCGGTCGCATCGCCGTTGCGCTGCAGTTTCTCGAAAGCGGCGAGCGCCAGCCGCGCCGCTTGCTCGCCCGACTCGGTGTCGGCGTCGCGGCGGGCGACATACTCGGCGCGGGTCGCGGCTTTGGCGGCGTCGCCGCCGTCCCAGTCGAGCCAAGCCAATTGGTACCGGGCGCGGGCCGCCTCGGCGGGGTCGGTCTTGTCGTCGGCGAATTTCACCGCCGCTTCAAGCGCTGCGTAGGCGGCGGCGTAACTGCTGCGGCGTTGCGAGGCGAGGCGCTCGGCCTCGTCGGCGGCGGCGCCCTTCATGGCCACGTCGAACGCCAGCATCGACTGGATCGCTTCGGCCCCGGCGGCGACCGCCTCTTCGAAGGTCTTCGGCGCCGCCGTTTCGATCCCGAGCGAGGCGGTCACCTCTGCCCAGCGGTCCCGGGCGTCGGCCTGGACATCGCTCGGCGTTCGCGCCGACTCGCCGAGCCACTCCCGCGCGTCGCGGAGGAGTTTGCGTTGCGCCGCGCCGTCGATCGTCTCCGCCTTCGCTAGCGCCGCGACGCCGAGCCGGTAGCGGAGCGTGGCCGCCTCGGGGCCCGCCTGCTCGTCCGCCGATAGGTCGTCGAGCCACTCTGACGGCTTTGTTAACGCCTCGTCGAGATCGCCCTTGTCCAGGGCCAGTGCCGAAAGCTCGGCGTGGGCGAGCGTCACGATGCGACGGAGCTCGGGGGTCGACGCCGGCTGGGCGGTTAGGTCCTCGAGCGCTGCGGCCGCCAGCTGATGGTTGCCGATCAGCCGGTAGCAACGCCCTTCGTACAGGTGGGCGTAGAGTCCGATGACCCACTTCGAGTACTTATCGTAGAGCGCGCCGAGTTGCTGAGCCGCTTCGGTATTGAGCCGCTTGCGATCCGCTGCGTTGTCGGGGTAAGTCTGTGCTTTCTCATGGAGCAGGCGGGCGTTGAGCAAACGGACCAAGCCGAGGCGGGCGCCGAGGTCGGCTTGCCGGCGCCCCTCGGGGCTGGCGGCTTGATTCCCTTTGAGGGTTTCACGCTCGGCGACAATCAGCGATTCGGCTTTGGAGAGCTGGTCGCGGGCCGCATCGATTTCACTCCGCGCTGTCTTCCGCGCCGCTGCCCGTTCACTTGCGACGGGGTTGCGTTCCGCGGACAAGGCGGACCGTCGAGCGCTGTCGGCGGCGGCGGTGGCGAGTCGGTCAGCGACATCCGTTTGCAATCGCCTCGCCTCCTCGCTGCCGGCCGCCATCTGCCGGAGTTCGGGCTCGATCTCCTCAAGCGCCGCGGAGCGTGCGGCAGGGTCCTTGATCAGCTGCGCCGACTCGAGCCGGGTCGCTAGCCGCTGGTACGGAATCGTCTGTTTGAACGCGTCGGAAACGAGCGGGTCGTCTTGGGCGCGCTCGAGGTACTCCAGGACCAAGTCGGCGTGCCCCTCGGCGCGGAGTTGCTCGACGAACTGAGTAGCGGTGTCGGCGGCCCTAACTGGCGCCGCGGCGAAAAGCATCAATAGGCAGGCGAACAGCGGTCCCGCTAAGGCGGACAGGGGATCCGTGAAGACGAGGGCGCCCGCAGAGCAGCGAAGCGGTTCGGCGGTGCGGGGCGACGAGAGAATCACGCCTCTATTGTGCACGCCGGGGAAACCTCCGGCCACCGTCTTGCGGCCGTCATTGCAGCGAGACCGATCGGATCGCGGTGGTGGCGCCTGCCCAAGCGATACAGGCCGCCCAACTCACCATCCCAGCAGGCGGCCCCTCGTCAGCGTCGATGTCAGCGTCGATCAGAGATCGTTCACCAATCCACGCAGCCGCGCCATGAACCCGTCGGGGAGCGGCACGTCGCGCAGCGAGTCCTCCGGCGAGTCGGCGTCGACCGGCCCGGCGGTTGGCGCGACGTAGTCGTCCCGGCTCGGGATGTTGGTTGGCGTCGCGTCGCGTCGCGACGGCGCCTTCCCCCCCAGGTAAGCCGGAAGATCGACGCCGTCGAGCAGCCCGCTGTCGGACGGGCTGGACGAATAAAGCGGGTCAAAGGCCATGACAGGCTCGGGGTCTCGGAAAGGATTGGCGCCGTCTCCGACGGCAGGTGGGCGGAAGGTTCCGCCGTCACGGGATGCAAGTCTTGGGTGTTTGTCAGAGGGGGCTCGTGCCCCCGTCGCAGGTAGATTCGTTCAGTTGGCTTTCGGTTATCGAGGCTTCTCAAGAAATCGCCGCCACCCTAGTGGGATAACGCCGCGTTTCCCTCGCCCCGTTCGATCTTCAACAACTCGTCTCGCAGACGCTGCCGCCCGCGGCTGACGCGCGACAGGATCGTGCCCAGCGGCGCCCCCAAGGCGTCGGCTGTCTCCTGGTGGGTCAGCTCGCCGACGATCACCATCAGCAGCGCTTCGCGCATCTCGTCGGGCAGCCTGCCGAGGGCCGCCTGCATCTTGTCGGTGTAGCCTTGCTCGAGCGGGTCGTCGTCTTCGACGGAGTAGTCGAGGACGTGGTCGCCCGAGGTCGCCGGCAGCGTTCGACCCACCTGGCGCCAACGGTCCGCCGAACGCCGGCGGAGGATCGACGCCAGCCACGCCCGTTCGCCGCGCGTGCTGTCGAAGCGGTCGCGGCTTGACCAGGCGCTGCGGAAGGTCTCTTGGACGATCTCCTCGGCGTCGTGCGCATCGCCATTCAGCCGGTACGCCAGCCGATAAAGGGCCGGCCCGTGCTCATCGACGAGCGACTGGAAGTCGGTTCGGTTGAGAGCCATCCGCGCTCTGAGGGGTGATATGACCGCCGGGAGAGGTGCGCCCAGCCTCGGCGGGGTTGTCTTGTGAAGATTTCGCGATCGGAGCCGTCCGCTATTGCCTGCCGCGTAACACCGCCGGCCGCAAATCGGCCCCGATACCGCCGCGGCGCCCGCTTTGGGACTCCTAAGTCGTTGTGGTGTATTCTATTACGGACGCCCCCAATCCCCAAAGAAAACGGTTTCGCCGGCGAATCGTGCGGTTTCCAAGCCCTCCAACACGCCGTCCGCCCGGCCGGTCCGCCGACCTCGGCAGACGCGGGCCGAGCCTTCGGTTGGCCGCAATGCTGGCCGGGCTCGTCTTAGTCATCGGCCTGATGAGCCGCCTCGAGCAACCCGAAACCCACCGGGCGATCGGCCGGGCCCTCGGCGAACCGGCCGCGACGGCTCTCCCCGCAGCGGCCTCAGAAGCCCCGCCGCTCGTCACGGCCGAGACCTTCTCGGAGGTGCGTGACAACGCCCCCTTCCGATCGGACGAGCAGCCGGCTTGGTTCGCATCGCTGGCCGCCGTCGCCGAGCACGAAGCGGCGGAGCTGGCGTCGCAGTCGGCGGGACTCGTCGGCTACGCGGCGCTAACCAGCCAGCCCGACGCCTACCGGGGTCGCGTTGTCACCGTCGCCGGCAGGGCGCTGCGTGTTGAGGCGGTTGAACCCGCGGCGAACGATCTCGGCGTTACCGAGCTGTGGCGTGTCACGCTCGAGCCCGTCGGCGGCGAGGTGTGGCCGATCACCGTCTACACGCTCGAAGAACCGGCCGACGCCACCGAGCCGTACGACGCATCGGCCGTCGGCGTCTTCTACAAGAAACTGTCGTACCGCTGGGCCGAAGGCGTGGGCTCGACACCGGTGATCGTCGCACGTCGATTAGAAACAACCCTGACGATGCCGGCCGTCGAGCCAGACGCAGTTAAACCGAACGCCGCCACGCCGCCCACCGATGAGGTTGCTTTCGGCGCCCCCGCCGCCGGCTCGATGGGCGCGGCCTTGCTCGCCGAGTTGGGATTCGACGTCGAGCTCTTTGCGAAGGTGGTCGATCAGCAGCGACTCCGCTCCGAAGAGTCGGAGGCGTTCTATGCGCTGCTCGGAGCGGTCGAGGCGACACCGGCGTCACAACTCGCCCGACTGGCGCGCACCGGGCTGGATGACTATGTCGCCCGCCATCGACGCGCCGCGGGCGACACGGTCCGCGACCGCTGGGTGATCCGTTCGCTCGAAACCGAGCAGGCCCAGCGCCGCTACTCGGTGACGCCGCTCTTCGGTGAAGGCGCCGCTGAACGGGGCGAGCTCGTGGTCTTCGACGCTATCGTGCGTCGCGCCGTACGGGTTGACGCCAGCGCAAGCGACGCGGCCGCCCGACGGGGAATCGATCACTATTTCGAACTCGAAGCGTTCACCGAAGACTCGCAGAACCTGCCGATCGTCTTCGTCGTGCGCGAACTTCCCGCCGGGTTCCCGGTCGGCGACGCCATCCGTCAACCGGCGCGGCTCGCCGGTTTCTTCTTCAAGCAGTGGGCTTACCGCAGCCGGACGCGCACCGAGCGTGGGAACGACCGTCGCCAGTTCGCGCCGCTCTTGGTGGGTCGGGCGCCGATCCCCCTCGCCCTGCCCGACGCCGCCACGATACGGCCAGGCACGGCCATCGGGCTTGCCGCGACGGTCGCCCTCGTAGCGGTCGCAGCCGCCCTGTGGCGTTTGTCGCGTCGAGACAAGGCGTACGAATCAGCAACGCTTGCCCGCTACCGCTCCGCAGGCGACGCGGCCGCGCACGACTTCGACCGGCTGAACGATCTAGCGGACCCTCCCGGCGCTGGCGCTTAGGGCTCAATCGCTTGCGGCCACCATAACTGCGGGCGGGAGCCCTAAGCGCCAGCGCCGGGAGTGGCAGCGCAGACACGCCCCCCACCACCACCTAGACTCGCTACGTCGCCCCCCTCGCCAACGCACGCCCCGCAACCGATGCCCGATACGGAACCCACCAAGCCAAACAAACAGGGCTACGGCGCCGACCCGCTGCACCATTACGGCTGGCTCACGCCGCTGTTCTGGCACGGCATGACGCCGGGCGTCTTCTGGGCGATGGTCCTGCGCAACCGCTGCCGACTGTCGGTCCGCGGCGCGCTGACCTGTCTCACGATCACCGGCGTGGGGCTCTTCCACCTCGTGGGCAAGCTGGCGACCGACCTCCTCTACGGCCGCCGCCTGCGGCTAGCAAAGCCGAGCCAGCCGCCGCTGTTCGTGCTCGGGCATTGGCGGTCGGGCACGACGCTGCTGCACGAGCTGCTCATCCGTGACCCCCGGCACGTCTATCCGACGACGTTCGAGTGCTTCGCGCCGTATCACTTTCTCCTCAGCGAGCGTTACATCACGCCGCTGATCGGTTGGCTGCTGCCGAAGAAGCGGCCGATGGACAACGTCGCCACCGGCTGGGACCGCCCGCAAGAAGACGAGTTCGCCCTCTGCAGCCTCGGCCTGCCGACGCCCTACCGCAGCTGGGCGTTTCCGCAAAACGGACCTGTCTGCGGCGAATGGCTGACGCTCGACAACGTCTCGCCCGACGACCGGCGCCGCTGGGGCGAATCCCTGCGGCGGTTCGTCGGCACGCTGAGCCTCAAGCGCCCCGGCCGCGTCATCCTCAAGTCACCGCCGCACACGGCACGGATCAAGACGATTCTGGAACACTTCCCCGACGCCCGGTTCGTCCACATCAGCCGCGATCCGATGAAGCTCTTCCCCTCGACGGTCCGGCTCTGGAAGTCGCTCTCCGACGTGCAGAGCCTGCAAGGTTATCGAGCCGAGTACGACTGGATCGAGGAAGAGGTCTTCTCGAACCTCACCCGCATGTACGAGGCGTACGACCGCGACCGCTCGCTCATCCCCGAGGGACGGCTGGTCGAGATGAGCTACGAGGACCTCGTCGCCGACCCGAAGGCGAGCCTTCGCGCCGTCTACGAACAGCTCGATCTCGGCTCGTTCGACAACGCCGAAGCGGGCGTCGACGCCTACCTGGCCGAGGAGAAGGACTACAAGACGAACCGCTTCGAGATGCCGGCCGAGGTGCGGGAGCGGATCGCGGAGCGTTGGGGGGCGTACGCCGAGCGATGGGGGTACGAAGGGTGATCGCTCTGGGGGACACCGCTCTGCTATCAAGCCGAGCCGCTCACGTTGCCCCCGCCGCCGCGCCCGCCGGCATCCTCGACGTCGTCCCCGCCTTTGGCGCCGTGGCGGTTCACTTTGACCCGACCGTTACGGCGGGCGACGCTGTCACCGAGTGGTTGAATCGCCACCAAGCGAACGATGGCGAGGCTTCGCCGTCGCGGCTTATCGAGTTGCCCGTCTGTTACGGCGATGACTTGGGGCCCGATCTTGACGCGGTCGCCAAGCACGCCGGGCTGAGCGCCGACGAGGTTGTGCGTCGGCATGCGGGGGCGGAGTATGTTGTCGGCGCGGTGGGGTTTCAGCCGGGGTTCGGGTACCTCGAAGGGTTGCCGACCGAGTTGCAGACGCCGCGGCGGGCGACGCCGCGCACGGCCTTGCCGGCTGGCGCCGTGGGGATTGGCGGGCCTTACACGGGGGTCTACCCACAGGCTTCGCCCGGCGGGTGGAATCTGATTGGCCAGACGCCGCTGGTGATGTTCGACGAGGGCCGCGACGAGCCTTCGCTGCTGCGTTACGGCGACCGGGTCCGTTTCGTGCCAATCGATCGCGACGAGTTCTACCGTCTGGCCAGCGAGCAGCGAATGACGGTAACCAAGCCTGAACCGGAAATCGACAGGCCATTACTGCGCGTCGTCAGCCCTGGGGTGCAGACCACCGTGCAAGGCCTCGGCCGCTTTGGACAACAACACCTTGGCGTCAGCCCTGGCGGGGCGATGGACACGGCGTCGCTGCGGCTGGCGAATCGGCTCGTCGGCAACGCTCCGGAGACGCCCGTCCTCGAAGCAACGCTGGTCGGCCCCGTGCTCGAAGCGATCGAACCGGTCACGCTCGGTGTCGCCGGCGCCGTTTCCACTGCGCACCAAGTCCAACTCCAACCCGGCCAGAAGCTCGACCTGCGGCGGCTGGTCGGCGGCGCCCGGGCCTACGTCGCGTTTCCCGGCGGCGTCAGCGGCGCGATCGGCAAGCCGCTTGAGCCGGACACGCTGCTCGGTTCACTCGACGCAAACGCCACGTGCCGATCAACCGACGCGGTCCTCGTCGGCGTCGGTTGGCGGCGGGCTCTCGGTGGGGGAGTCGCCACGCTGGGTGTTCTTCGCGGCCCGCAAGCCGAAGCGTTTGGCGTCGAGGCGTGGCGTCGGTTGCTCAACGAAACCTACCGCGTCACGCCGCAATCGAGCCGCATGGGCGTCCGCCTTGAAGGGCCCGCGCTGCAAGTCGAACAAGCCGACGACCTCCCGTCGCAACCCGTCTGCCACGGCGCCCTCCAAGTCCCGCCTGGCGGCCAACCGATCGTGCTGGGCGCCGACCGGCAAACGCTCGGCGGGTATCCCGTGATGGCGGTCATCGCCTCGGCCGATTGGCCCGCGCTCGGACAACTGGCGCCGGGCGACCCGGTCCGCTTCGTCGAAATCACTCTCGACGCGGCGATCCACTTGCGACAGCAAGCCGAACGTGACCTCGCCATCGCCGCCGTTGGCATCCAACTCCAACAGCTTATTCTTTGAACCACAAAGGAACGACGGAACTAAGGAAGCGATTTGTTTGCAACCTCCTTCGTTCCTTAGTTCCTTTGTGGTTCAATCCTTCGATGCCAACGATTGATCTCAACGCCGACGTGGGCGAAGGCGCCGGGAATGACGCCGAGCTGATCCCGCTGGTGACCTCCGCGAACATCGCCTGCGGCGGCCATGCCGGCGATGCGTTGACGATGGCCGCGGCGGTGCGATGGGCGATCGATCACGGCGTCGCCATCGGCGCTCATCCGGGCCACGAAGATCGTGAGCACTTCGGCCGGCAGGAGATCGCGATCACGCCGGACGCTTTGCGGCGATTGCTGTTCGCTCAAGTTGATCGCTTACACTCCGTCGCGGCGGGACTCGGCGGCGAGGTGCGTTATGTGAAACTGCACGGCGCGCTCTACCACCAAACGGGACGCGACGCCGCCCTGGCCGCTGCGGTGGTGGCGTTTGTCCACGACTACCACACGCCGCTCGCCCTGCTCGGCCAAGCCGGGACCGCGTTGCAAGAGGCCGCCGACCGAGCCGATGTCGCTTACTTTGCCGAGGCCTTCGCCGATCGGGCTTATCTCGACGACGGGACTCTCGCCCCAAGGTCGCTCCCCGGCGCGATGCTAGCCAGTGAATCAGCCGTCGTCGCTCAAGCGGGGCGGCTGGCGCGGGACGGGGTCGCTGTTTCGATGAGCGGGAAGGAGATCGCAATCCGTTGCGACAGCCTTTGTCTGCACGGCGACGGGGCGAACGCGGTGGAGCTGACGCGGGCCGTTCGAGCAGCGCTCGAAGCAGAGGGAATCACGCTGCGAGCATTCAGCGTGTGAGCCGCGTCGTCCCGACCGCGGCCGAAGCGGGTACCCGGCGCCGCCGCGGTCGGGACGACGCGGCTCTCATTTGATCGAAAATGCGATGGGTCGATTCGTTACGCCTTTCTTGCGTGCGTGACGCGGGGCTGTTGCGAGAGGTCCTTGAGCGTTGCGAGGAACTCCAGCCCCGGGGCGTCGCGCACCAACCGCTCGACGCGGTCGGCGATCATCGGGCTGATCTCAATCAGCAGCTCGCCGCCGTCGGCCAATCGCTCCGGCGCGACTGCAAGCAACCGTTCGATGATATCGGTCCCTTCCGGGCCGCCATCGAGCGCCAGGTGGGGCTCGTGGTCGCGGACCGTTGGGTCGAGGTTCATCAGCTCGTTGGTCGTCACGTAGGGCGGGTTGCTGACGATGAAGTCGAACCGCCGCGACGCCTTCACGGTCGCGAACAGGTCGCCCTCGATCGGCGCGACGCGTTCGGCGACGCCGTGCCGTTCGGCGTTCTTCTTCGCCAGGGCGACCGCTTGCGGGTTGATGTCGATCGCGACCACCTTGGCCGACGGCGCCTGGTTGGCGATCGCCACGGCGATCGCTCCGGTTCCCGTACCGATGTCGGCGATCATCACGTCGCCGCCTCCCTTCTCCTTGATGCGGTCGAGCACCGTCACGACCAGCAGCTCGGTGTCGGGCCGCGGGATCAGGACGCCTTCTTCGACGTGCATCTCCAGCGAGTAGAACTCTTTGCGCCCCACCAGATAGGCGACCGGCGCCCCGTCGGCGCGCTTCTTCACCAGCGCCCGGAACGCGTTGCGGGTCGCTTCGGCGGGGACTTCGTCGAAGCGGGTGTAGAGCGCGATCCGCTTACAGCCCAGCGCCTCGGCGAGCAGCACCTCGGCGTCGAGCCGCGGCGACTCGGCGTGGTGCTCTTTCAGATAGTCCGTCGTCCAATTCAGCAGACGGAGAACGGACCAAGGCGTAGCGTCAGGCATGGCGGTCTCGAAGTTGAGAGTCCGCTAGTAGGCAATTGCGGATTGCGGAATGGGGATTGCGGAAGGAACGATGGCGGAGCCGTCGACCTACTTCAATCCGCATTCCGAAATCCGAAATCCGCATTCAATCCAACCCTCCCATCGCGTCGCGGACGCTCTGGCGGTCGTGGTCCACCAGGGCGTCGGTCACCAGCTGGACGTCGCCGGCCATGATCTGGTCGAGCTTGTACAGCGTCAGGCCGACGCGGTGATCGGTGAAGCGGTTCTGGGGGTAGTTGTAGGTGCGGATCCGTTCGCTCCGGTCGCCGGAGCCAACGAGGCCCTTGCGCTCGGCGGCGCGGGCGTCGGCCTCTTCTTGCTGGCGTCGGTCGTAGATCCGCGACTTGAGCACCCGCAGCGCCTTGGCGAGGTTCTTGTGCTGGGACTTTTCGTCCTGGCACTGAACGACGATGCCGGTGTCGTAGTGGGTGAGCCGGATGGCGGATTCGGTCTTGTTGACGTGCTGCCCGCCGGGGCCCGACGCGCAGAACTTGTCGACCCGGTAGTCCTCGGGCGTCAGCGTGACCTCGACATCCTCCGGCTCGGCCATGACGGCGACCGTCGCGGCGGAGGTGTGGACGCGGCCCTGGGTCTCGGTCGCGGGGACGCGTTGGACGCGGTGGCCGCCCGACTCGTAGCGGAGTTCGCGGTAGACGCCGTCCCCTTCGAAGGCGAGCGCGATCTCTTTGAAGCCGCCCAACTCGGTCGGGCTGGCGTCCATGATCTCGACCTTCCAGCGCTTCACCTCGGCGTGGCGCTTGTACATCTCGAACAGGTCACGGGCGAAGAGGGCCGCCTCGTCGCCGCCGGTGCCGGCCCGGATCTCCATCATGCAGCGGGTGCGGTTGGCGTCCTCGCCGCCGAGCGTCATCGTCAGCAGCTCGTCCCACAGCGCTTCGCGGCGCTCGATGAGGTCGGGGAGTTCCGCCTCGGCCAGCTCGCTCATCTCGGCGTCGTCGCCCGCGGCCATCTCCCGGGCCTCGGCGATCTGCTGGCACAGGTCCTTGAACGACCGGTACTTGCCGACCAGCCGCGTCAGCGAGCCGTGCTCCCGCGCCGTGTTCGCCAACCGATTGGAGTCGGCCAGCACGTCGGGATCGACCAGGTCGCGTTCGAGTTGCTCGAAACGGGCAAGCTTGGTCTCAAGTAAGTCACGCATGGGAAGTTGGAAGTTGGAAGTACGAAGTGGGAGGTAACGCTTGCCGTCAAACCGACGGCCGCGCTAACGCTCTTCCGACTTCCAACTTCCGACTTCCAACTTCATGTTCACTTCTTCTTGCCGAGGCTGGCGTAGCCGGCGGCGGCGAACTTCTTCTTGAACTTGTCGATGCGGCCCGCGGTGTCCACGAACTTCAGCTTGCCGGTGTAGAACGGGTGGCAGGCGTTGCAGATGTCAACACGGAGTTCGGGGCGGGTGCTCCGCGTCTCGAACGTGTTGCCACAACCGCAGGTGACCTTGGTCTCTTGGTAATTCGGGTGGATGTCGGCCTGCATGGCGGGGTTCCTCTCGGTTCGGCCCGGGGTGGCGTCCTCGTTTGGTGAGGTCGCGGGGCCCTTGGTGTTGGCGGGGAGTCCGCCGTAGCCCCGTATCATACGGGGGCGGCGGGCGGGGCTCAAGATGGCTGGTGGGCCGGATTCGCGGACTTCACCCCCAGCCGATCGACCAAAACGGCGTCGATCACCAGCTGCAGAGCGTGGTAGACGATCATCGGCAGAATCGCCAGCGATCCGAAGTCCATCGCGACCGTCAGGCCGACGGCGAGCGTTTTCTGGCTCCCCGCGACGGCGGCCGCCAGAGCCTCGCCCCGCGGGGCGCCGGCGACGCGGGCCAGCCGCCAGCCGATCGCGAACAGCACGCAGTGCACCCCCCCAGCGAGCAAAAACAGCAGCCCCCATTCGGCCGGCCCCAGCCGCGTCGCCGGGTGCTCCAGCAGAGCCCCACAGCGGACGGCGCCAATCAGCACCATCACCAGTAGCCCGATCTGCGCGAAGAGGCTCAGGGCGTGCCGCCGCCGGTCGCACCACAGCCGCCACGCCGGCTGGGTCCGGATCACCTGCCCCGCCGCGATTGGCAGCACGACGTAGAGCAGCATTTGGAGGCTGAGCGCCACGGCGTCGACCGAGCGTGATTGGCCAATGAGCAGCCACGCCCACGCCGGCAATGCGATAAATGTCAGCAGGTTGGTGACCACCGTCACGGTGAGGGCGACCGCCTCGTTGCCGCCGCCACGCCGCGTCCAGACCGCTGCCGAGGCAAGCGTACAGGGCGCCAAGGCGACGACGATCAGGCCGATTGCGAGCGGCTCGCTAAGGCCCTTGCTAGCAACCCACGCCAGGGGGCCGGCGAGCAGGGTGTTGACCGCGACGCCGATCACCGCCGCGGTCGTCGCCTTGGGCCCGGCCAGCGAGCGGCGCAGGTCGAGCGGCGCCGACATCGCCAGCAGAATGATCGCCACCAACGGGTCACGGGGGATCGCGTCGGTCCACGGCCGCAAGACGCCGTGCAACGCGGCCCCCCCGACGAGCACTCCGGCCAGGGCGATCAAGAACCACTGCCGACGGACCACAGCGCTCACGGCTCGCCCGCCGTTGGCTCGTCTTCATCGCCAGCGGCGTCATCGTCAGCGGTGGTTTCTTCCTCGGTGGTTTCTTCCTCGGTGGTTTCTTCCTCGGTGGTTTCTTCCTCGGTGGTTTCTTCCTCGGTGGTTTCTTCCTCGGTGGTTTCTTCCTCGGTGGTTTCTTCCTCGGTGGCGGCTTCGCGGTACTGACGCGCCAGCAGTTTCGCCCCGTAGGCCATCGGCCCCTCGATCGAATCGAGCACGTCGGCCGCTTTCTCCTTCTCGCCGAGACGCGCCAGCGCCCGGGCCTTCAAGTCCTGGATGAGGGGCCGGTACGGGTCGGCCGACGAGTCGTCGAGGGCCGAGTTTTCGAGCCAGTCGATCGCGACCGCGTCGGCGCCGTCGTCTAGGCGGAGTTCCGCCAGGAACAGCGTCGCCAACGTCCGCGTCGATCGGTAGATGTCGCGTTTATCTTCGGGGACCGTGCTCAGCCGGTCGTCCGGCGGGCGGACATTTCGGTTCATGTAGTAGCGCTGCGCCGCTTGATGGTCGTCGAGCGTCTCGTCGAGGGCGTCGCGTTTGACGGCGGCCTCTTCGTGCACGCCACGGAACTGTTGCAGCCGGCCGCGCCACAGCATGGGACGCCAAGCGAACGGCAAGAAGTCTCTGACCGCCTGCTGGCGTTCCGACGGCTTCGCCGCCAGCTTGTCGGCCAGTGTCTCGAAGGGCTCGGTCCAGAGCGTCACGCCCTCGATCCCCGCGACGCCACGCAGCCGGTCGGCGGTGGCGTCGAGGTCCGGGGCGAGCGTCAGGGCGTCTTCGCCGGTCAGGCGGCGGGTGAACTCGCCCGCCCGTTGCGAGAGGGCGAACGGCGAGCCGATGACGACCGCCGCCGTCGCCGACTTGAGCGATTCGGCGGTCACCGGGTAGGGCTGCCCGTCGAGATCGAATTGCCGTAGCAGGCTGTCGTCGGCTTGCAGCTCGGCGAGCGTCGCGATCGAGCCCGACTCGGCGCCGGGGATTGGCAAGCCAATCGCGGGGTCGAACATCCGCAGTTGGTCGCCGTCGACGACGCCAACCAGCAGACGCCCCCCCTCCCCTGCCTCGCCCGCTGTGTTCACCACGACGGCGGTCAGGTTCTGTTGTTCGCAGAGACCGGCGAAGAGCCAAGCCCGCCCCGCAACGGTTGCTTGGCCGTGGAGCATCAGCTCCCACTGCCAACGCGGCGGCGATTGCGTCGGCTCGACCAGCTGCAGATTGCGGACCGTCCAGTCGAAGAGCGATCCGGCGACCGCCATCGGCGCCGCGTCGCTGCCGCGGGCCCACCGCGCCACGTCACGTCGCCAAGTGGCGCCCTGGATCAAGCGGCTCTCGTACAGCCGAAAGTAGCCGGTCGCCAGCTCGTCGTCGGCCAAGTAGGGCGCTAGCGCCTCGTTCTCGGCGATTGACGCGGGGAGCGCGCCCAGCAGCGCAGGGCGCTTCCACTGCGAGGCGTCCGCCCGTTTGCCGGCGGCGCCGACCTGACGCAGCCACTGGTTGAGCCGCTCGGTCAGCTGCTTGAGGGAGGCTTCGTCGGGGCTGGGATGCCAGGCGAGCGGCGGTTCGCGGCGAGAGAAGTAGGCGCCCATCTCACGCTGGATCTCGTCCATCCGCTCATCGACGATCCGCCAGACCTCGATCTTGCGTGGCGCGACGTCCTCTTGGGCGAACCCGCCTACGATCAGCAGGGCGTCGTCCCCCAAAACCTGAGCGACCACAAGATCGATCGACTCGAAGGTCGCGATATCGACATCACCGGTCTCCCGCAGCCGGTCCAGTGTGTCGCGGTCGGGGACGCCGTAGTACTTGACGATGTCGCCCGGCTGGACGGCGCTGCGGAAGCGGGCGTTGCGGCGTGGCACGGTGATCAGGTTCGCCGGCTCGTTGGGCGCCTCGGGGCGGCGACGCAGCAGGCCCTGGATCTCCTCGCCGTCGGTGCTCGACCGAGAATCGAGCACAACAACCGGCGGCGTCAGTTCGAGCTGGGACCGCTCGGGAAGCGTCCGCAGCTGCGAGCGGATCGAATTGAACAGCCCGCGGGCGTCACGCTGCGACGCCACGCCGGCCGCGGGCCGCTTGGCCGCCGGTCGCCGGCCGCCGTCGCAAGCGGGGACCGTCAGCAGCGCACCCGCCGACAAGCACGCTAAAGCGAAAGAGAACGGCGGTCGCGGGCTTCTTGCTGACTTCATGCCACCACGGGGTCGGGGCTGCTTCCTGGACCACCGGGCGCGCTGCCCGCCCGGCACGCCCCATCATACGCCAGCCGCCGCCCGAATCACGAGGAGGCGCTCCACCAGCGCCGGCAGCCGGTCGAGCGGCACCATGTTCGGACCGTCGCTCGGTGAGGTGTCCGGATCGGGGTGCGTCTCGCAGAAGACCGCGTTGACGCCAACCGCCACCGCGGCGCGGGCCAGCGGCTCGACCATGTCGCGGCGGCCGCCGGTGGCGCCGCCGAGGCCACCCGGCTCCTGGACGCTGTGCGTCGCGTCGTAAACGACCGGCACGCCGAGCGCCTGCATCTCCGGGATCGCCCGGAAGTCGTTCACCAGCCGGCCGTAGCCGAAGAAGGTGCCCCGTTCGCAGAGCAACACGTCCCGGCAGCCGGCGGCGACGAGCTTGCCGACGACGTGTTTCATGTCGCCGGGCGCCATGAACTGGCCCTTCTTGACGTTCACCGCCCGCCCCGTCGCGGCGCAGGCCACCAACAGGTCGGTCTGGCGGGCCAAGAAGGCGGGCACCTGGAGCAGGTCGCAAGCCTGTCCGACGGCGACCGTTTGGTGCGACTCGTGGACGTCGGTCGTCACTGGCAGGCCGGTCGCGTCGCGGACCTGTTCGAGAATCCGCAGCCCCTCGTCCATGCCAAGGCCGCGGAAGGCGTCGGCGCTGGTGCGGTTCGCCTTGTCGAACGACGCCTTAAAAACGACCGGCACGCTCAGTCGCTGCGACATCGCGGCGAGCGACTCGGCGATCGACAGCGTCAGGTCGGCCGACTCGATGACGCACGGCCCGGCGATGAGCAACAGGGGCTCGCCCGGCCCGCAGCGGTGCGGACCAATCGTGGCGACAGCGTGGGGTTTCTCGATGGCCATGGGCCCCTCCTCCGTGAGCGATCGGCCCTCGGGGGGCCGCTAGCCGCGTTGGTAAGGCGCCGGCGGCGTGAGATCAATGCCGCCCCCGGGGCGAGACGGTCCGGATCACCCCGTTCGGGCTGTCTCAATCTGGTACGACGCACCCGGGCGAAGGGGGGCTGTGCCGTCTCGGTACAGGGGAAGCGTCGCACTCTGATGCGGCCGCCCGCCCCGGGGCTTCGTCGTCCCAAGTTGAGACGCGCCGCCGATCTCGTAAAGAGCGGCCCGCTAAGGGCTTACCACGTTCCCAAAGCGGGACACCCCAACGACGCACAACGGCACACGGGGTGCTTCTTAGCAGGCTGGCCCGCGTGGCCTCGGATGCATTGTGCGACGCCGGCTTGTTTGCCCCTGGCCGTCGTCGCAAGTCGGCGTGTCGCCGGCTCGCCGAGGTCGCGCTTTTTTTACGCCCGGCGGCGGGCCATTGCGGCTGCGGCGGCGAGGATCGTCAAGACTACGGCGGAGGGCTCGGGCGTTGCAAACGCCGTCGCCGACGCGACACGGAGATCACGCCAGATCGTGTAATCGGCGGCGTTGACGATCCCATCGCCGTTGGCGTCGGTTTCGCCCTTAGTTGTCGACCCGTAGTCGGCTTGCCACAGCGCGAGATCGCCGAGGTCGATGAACCCGTTCTGATTAAAGTCGCCGGGCGAGAGCGGCCGGAGCGAAACATCGGAAACGATAACCGCATCCTCATTGAGGATGTTTTGCTGCGTCACCACTTTATCGAGGTCAAGGACGGGTACTTCGTCGAAGTCTTCGCCGTCAGCATTCTCGGCGACCTCTGCGTTGACCGTGGACAAAGCATTGATGGCGTCGACGACGTCCATACCGTTGCCCAAGACGCGGCCGATGACGGTAAAGTCCTGATCGTCTAGGAAAGAGTTGTCGCCGAGATTGAAAAACCACTGGCTCGTCGCGCCGAGAGTGTTCTTGGCCATCGCCAGCGTGCCGCGCTGATTGGACACGTTGAACTCATTCCCGATCGGGGCGTCGGTCACGATGCCGGTCGCGTCGAAGATCGAATTATTAAGCTTAAAGCCGCCCCCCTGGATGACAAAGTTCGACGACCCACCGCCGGCCAACTGTGGCACCCGATGGATGAAAGTGTTGTCGTATCGGTTGGAGTTGGCGTAGTTCAGAAAGTTGGCGACGCTGTTTGGCGCTAGGCCGTCATACATACGCACATCGATCGATCCCAATGTGGTTTGGAAGCGTACGATGGCTCCCTCGACGACCGCTGCGGTCAACGAGCTGACCGACAAAAGCAGTCCGAAGATCAAATAATGGTGTCGAGCCAATGGGGGCATTGCAGCGGTTCCGAGAAGTAAGCGTCGCGTCGGTTTCCTTAGAGACAATCTATTACGCCCCCTGGGCGGAGTCGAATAAACGGCGTGCGTCGGCGTCGAGGCGCGACATGGCGCCACTAACCTTCCCAGGACAAACGCCCCGCATAACCGCATCGACCCGTCCCGATGCGGCTAACCGGAAAGACGCGACCCTCGAAGACGACATGAAGGCGGTCAAGCGGGAGCGATTTCTAACCGGACCGTAGGCGGGGTCGTTGACTCGGCGACGAGCGATAGTTCGTTGTGGGCCTTTAGAAGTTCGGTTACGTCGTGACGGTTATTGCGAGGGGGGAGCCCCACGCCGTTCAACTCGGCCCGCTCGACGGCCCCGTCCCAGGCGAGCCAGACGCGGTCGCCCCCCTCTAGGCCGGTCGGCCGGTTGAACCGCCGGATGGCGAGGTCTCCCTCGACCTCCCAAGCGGCCCGTAGGCGGATGATGTGCATGAGGGAAGGGAGAGGGACCAGGGACGGGGGACGAGAGGCCGCGCCAACACGCCTCCATGCCTCACTCCGGGACGAACGATTCTTTGACCCGCACTTCGCGGATCTGTCGGCTGTCACGCTCGTAAGCGCGGAGCGACACCTGCAGACCACGCAGCGGGGCGTCGTACGGCGGCCGGGTTTCACGCTCGGCGTAATCGTCGGGGCCTAGTCGCGTCGCCACCGTCCCGCTGTAGACGGCCGCGTCATCGAGCCCGTTTGTTCCTTCGTCTGTAGCGCGGACGCCATTCGTAGTCGCGTCGCTGAGCAGTGTCCCGTTGGTGTCGTCGCCATCTTCATTGATGCCGTTGTTTTCGTAGTGCCAACTCCAGGTGTCGTAGGTGGCGTATCGCCGCGTCAGCAAGCTCGCGCCTACCCCGTTCCTGATAAGGCCATCATCGAAGAACGGCGAATTCCGGACACCATTGGACGCCGACGCGGCCCACTGATCGTTGAGTACGGAACGTCGGTACTTCAAATCCTGCGCCAATAGCAAGCCGCTTGGATCGATGAACGAGAGACGGTACGCCAAATCGACATACGCACCTTGCGACTGCAGATTGAACGGGAACGAAGCGGTCACCGGAGGCCCGTCCCCAAGTGGCGATGACACCGTGTCCGCGTAGTAAGCCGCAGGCCAACCAGGATCGCCCGGCTGCAGAATGAGATCGGCAGGCCGGGTTGAAGCGCCCGCCGAGTAGTATCCATAAACCGGGGCGCCGGGGTCGTAGACGCGCAGATCGAACGCCAGGGCTTCGGTCAACATCACGTCGTCACCGCGACGCCCACCGCCAAGGGGCGCCAAGCCGTTGGTGAGATGCACGACCTGTCCATTCTCGTCCAAGACAGCCCGGACCGATGCCGGGTAGTTTGCCGTGTCGGGCAAGAAGACATAGGGACGCACTGCGTACGAACCACCTGCTCCACCGCTGTCGCGCTCATACGCAACTACCGCCGTATCGGTCCCACCTAGGGTGTCATTTACTGATCGAAAACCGGTAGCTGGTGTCGATGGCAATTCCGGATCGGAGACGAATTGAGCGTTGAGAGCAGGCGTATTGGAATGTATCCCCGCCGTAACTGCGGCGAAGGGAAAGAAGCGATCGGCGAACCGCGGAGTCGGTCCCCGCTGCTCGGTCCAAAAAGCGTTGGTAGGCTGCGGCACGAAACCGTGGTGCTCAAACCGGTTCTCTCGCTTCGTGAGGTCGCCGAGCGTATTCGTTCGAATCAACCACCGTCCCGACGGATCACTGGGAGGTGAGCTATTGGCGTCCGGTAGAAGCGGGTCCCATTCGAGACGCACCGAAAGGTCGTACCGATCCTGGAAGGCGATCAACGACGCTAAGGCGAGATCGGACCGGTCTCGGCCGATATTAGCGTTGAGGACCCGCACGACGCCCGGCGCAGAAAACACCGTGCTGCCGCCCCCCAAGATCGGGATGCGATACTCCAGGTCGGGCAGGATCAACAGCGCTCGGCGATAGATCGTCCGGTAGCCCGCCTCGCCGAAGGCGAACGTGCGGTTGGGGTCGACCGGGTTCTCTAGCGCAAACCAGACGACCTCCGCTAGCGGTGATTCGATCTCTTCACTCTCCCAGCCTGCAAAGCCGGACGTGGAAGGGGTGTTAGCTGTCCCGGTACGCTGTGGGATCCGCCCGACGAACGGCTCTTTCTCGTTCCGCACCGTCAGCATCAGCGTGTCGTCGCCGTCGCCGAGGCCGCGGCCGTCGGTCGGGGTGTTCTCGGGCAACAGGGCGCCGCCGCCGATGGTTTGACCCTTGCCATCGAAGTCATTCGTGACGTTACCGCCCAGGTTACTGCCGGGGAGCGACGAGAGCGCTAGGTCGATCCTCTGATCCGGGTTCGTGCCGATAGGGTCGGCCTGGCCGTCGCCATCGCCGTCGAACAACCAGGGGCTCGGGTAGTAGTCGTTCTGCGGGCCCTCGATGATCTCGAGATAGCCGTGGTTCGATTCGGGGCGTTGCCACGGGATCGCCGGGCAGGTGGCGCCGCGGAGGTCGCGGGCGAGCGTTTCGCGGACGTTTCGCAGGGCCGAGGACATCTCGATCGTCGCCCGACGCTTGGTCACACTCGTCGAGATATTGGCGAATACCGTGACGACCGCCGCCATGATCAAGAGCGAGATCGACATCGCGACCAGCATCTCGACGATCGTTAGAGCAGCAAAGCGGTCACGCCCCTGACGGGCGCGTATTTTGAGCGGGTTGGGCAGCGGTCGTCTGGTCACGTGGCGCTTCTCCGGCCTGTGCTCGGGCGCAGAAAAGCCCCTGAAAGACCCAAGCCCTTCCATTGCAACACGCCGTAACACATTGGTCAAGAAAGAGTTACGCGGCCCCTCTCGAGCCGCCGGCGCTAGCCTCGGGCGCCCCACCAGCCTGCCCTCAACCGGCCGGCAGTCGCTCCAGCAAGGCCTCAAACGCAATCTGCGCGATCCGCTCGGCCACCGGCGCCGTCGGATGGAGGCCATCGGGGAAGTCGGCGGCGGTGTCGGCCAGCGGAGTCAGAAAATCGACCAGCGGGGCGCCGATCTCGCCCACGACGCGGCGAATCGTTGGCCGGACCTCGTCCCGCAGCGCGTCGAAATCAATCTCGGCGACTGGCGGAAATGCGGGCGGCGGGTCGGCCACCAGGACCTCGGCGCCGAACTGGCGGAAGTGCTCGACCAGGTCCACCAAGTCAGCCGCCAACGTCTGCCGAGCCGCTTCGTTGGCGAACTGGGCGTCGTTGGTGCCCAGCATCATCAGGACTAGCTGCGGCTCGAAGCGCGTCGCGGCGGTGAAGCTCGGCGTCTGCCAGTACGGCTCGTTCGACCCCCGCGACACCGTGGCGCCGCTGTAGCCAAAGTTGCGAACCAGCCAGCCGCCGGCGCCAAACCGCTCGTCGGCGAGCCGCTGCAGCACGGCCGGGTAGCACTGTACGCGCCGGTTCGGCAGCCCGCGCCCGAAGGTGACGCTCGCCCCGACACAGGCGACGCGGAGCGGCTCGGAGGGCTTTGGTTCCATGCCCCCGATTGTGGCGCCGGGCGGGCCGATCGCGAAGGCGGCCCGCTACGCCGGCGGCGGGGCTCGCCGATTTTAGGATGGAAGAAAGAAGAATGGGACGCGGATGACGCGGATTGAAAAGGAAGTTCGCGGAATTCTTTCACGGTTGGTTGACTCGCTCAGCGAGGCAATGCGACACGGTTAAGCACGGGAAAGATTGCGAGAGAAGAAATCCCCCTCCCTTTCGGGGAGGGGCGAGGGGAGCGTCTTCGCGTACACGACAGGAGAGCTTTCCTGTGCTGGACGGTTTCACCCTCCCCTAACCCCTCCCTGAAAGGGAGGGGGAGCCGTCGCTTGACGCCGGTTTCGCCAAGGCTACAATCGGGGCGAGGCCAATTTTAGCTTTGGTTACACTTCCCGGAGTCTGCGATGCCACCCCCGTCACGACGCTCCGCTTTTACCCTCGTCGAGTTGCTCGTCGTGATCGCCATCATCGGCCTGCTCGTCGCGATGCTGCTCCCTGCGGTGCAGGCCGCCCGGGAGGCGGCGCGGCGGTCGCAGTGCGTCAACAACCTGCGGCAGCTCGGCCTGGCGGTGCAGAACTACGAGTCGGCACGCCGGCAACTGCCGCCGGGTTATGTCATCGACGAAGCTTCGCCGAATCGCGACGCGGAGACCGGCGACGGCCCGCCCGGCTGGGGCTGGGCCGCTCACTTGCTGCCGCAATTGGAAGAGACCGCTCTCGCTGACCAGATCGATCTTGAGGCGCCGCTCGTTGACATCCGGTTCAGCCAGACGATCCAAGCGACGGTCACCTCGCTGCTCTGTCCGAGCGTCGGCGGCGAGACCGACGCCTTCGCCCTGGGCGACGACTCGGGCAATCCGCTCTTGCGTGACGGCGAGCCGATCCGCGTTGGCAGGTCGCACTATGTCGCCAGCCACGGGCAAGAGTCGTGCTGGGGCGCCTGCGGCGGCGCCGACGAGCAGCTTGTCTTCACCGACATCTACGCCGGCACGACCGAGATGGTCACGCACCACCGCGACGTGTCGAAGATCGCCGACGGCCCGTTCTATCGAAACTCTCGCACCCGACTGAAGGACATCACCGACGGGATCACCAAGACGATCTTCTTCGGCGAGCACACCGCACGGCTGAGCGACAAGACCTGGGTCGGCGTCGTCGCCGGCGCCACGACGCTGCCCAAGTTCGCCACGCCCGACAACGGCGACGACGCGGCCGCGACGCTCGTCCTGGTGCACGCCGGCCCGTCGGGAGGCGAGCGCGACCTGGCCGATCAACCGATCATCCACCCGGTGAACTTCCCCACGCTCCACGTCGGCCAGATGGTCGCCGACCACCCGGGGGGCGGCAACGTCGCGTTGGGCGACGCCTCGGTCCGGTTCGTCACCGAAGACGTCAATCTCTTGCTGTGGGCCGAGTCCAGCAGCATCGCCGAAGGGGAGGTGTCCGATGAAACCCTCTGAGAGATTAGGCGGCGTTCTCGCCATCGTGGTTGCGTTGCTCGTCGTCGCCGGTTGTGGCTACGGCGAGGTGAGCCCCAAGGCGTATCAATTCGCGAAGACGCTCTACGGCCTGTGTAATCGGCAGACGTCCGAGGCGATCGACCCCGTTGCGGTGCAGATCGGCGCGGCGCGGGAGGCGGAAGAGATCACCCAGCGCGAAGCCGATTGGCTCGACGCGATCCTCAACGACGCCCGCGCCGGCGACTGGTCCGCCGCCCAGGCCGCGGCGCGGCGGATGATGGAAGACCAGGTCGGTCGCTGATCTTTGCTTTTCGATAGCGAAGGCTAGGCGTCTCTCCCCATGCCAACTTCTTGTCACCGGCGGCGCCCAGCACGCCCTCTAAAATGGTTGCCGTCTCCGTCGGTGCAGGTTCCAATGCCTTGCGCCGCCCCCCCGGAGTACGTTCGTCGATGGCGACAGTTTCGTTCACCCACTAGCTGCGCGACCAAGCCCCCGACGGACCGATCGAGGTCAACGGCGGTGTTGTCGCCGCTGCGCTCGCCGAGGCCTTTGTGGGCCGCGACAAGTTGAAGAGCTATGTCCTCGACGAGCAAGGTCGGCTCCGCCGGCACGTCGCCGTTTTCGTTGACGGCCGCCTTATCACTGACCGCCTCGGTCTGAGCGACGCGGTGACGCCGACGTCGGAAGTCTTCGTCATGCAGGCCCTCTCCGGGGGCTAGCTGCCTCTCTCTCGAATCGCATGTCTTTCGACTCGCAAGCCGCCAATGTCCACTCGGATCGACGTCGCAACGCGTAAGGGCTTGTTTACATTCCGGCGGGGCGCCGCTGGCTGGGACATCGACCGGGTCGCGTTCCTCGGCAATAACCTTTCGATGTCGCTGGTCGACCAGCGTGACGGCGCCGCCTACGCTGCGGTCGACGAGGGGCACTTCGGGTGCCATCTGCACCGCAGCCGTGACTACGGAGCGACGTGGGAAGAGATCGCCGCCCCGGCCTTCCCGGCCGGCGCGACCGTCATCGATCGGATGCCGACCGAGCCCGGGGGCGACGACGAACCCGTCCCGCGGAAGCCGGCCGCATTGTCCGAGATCTGGTCGCTCGAACCGGGCGGACCCGACGAGCCGGGCGTCCTCTGGTGCGGCACAATCCCCGGCGCCCTCTTCCGCAGCGACGACCACGGCGACACCTGGCGGCTCGTCGATTCCTTGTGGGACCGAGCCGAACGCGACCAATGGTTCGGCGGCGGCAAGGACGACCCGGGCGTGCATTCGATCGTCGTCGACCCGCGGGACCCCCTGCGGCTGGCCCTCGGTGTTTCGTGCGGCGGCGTCTGGACCAGCAACGACGGCGGCGCCAATTGGAGTAACGACAACCACGGCCTCCGCGCCGATTTCATGCCGCCCGACATGCAGTACAGCCCCGTGTCGCAAGACCCGCACCGCATGGTCGGCTGCCGGGCGAACCCCGACCGGCTGTGGATCCAGCACCACAACGGCGTCTTCCGCTCGGACAACGCCGGCGCCACCTGGACCGAGATCGAATCGGTCACGCCATCGGTCTTCGGTTTCGCCGTCGCCGTCCACCCCAACGACCCTGACACGGCCTGGTTCGTCCCGGCCGTCAAAGACGAGTCACGCTACCCCGTCGACGCGGCGCTCGCCGTCGCCAAGACCACCGACGGCGGCGCGACGTTCACAGCCCTGCGAGCGGGGCTGCCCCAGCGACACGCCTACGACATCGTCTTCCGCCACGCCCTGGACGTCGACGACACGGGCGACCAACTCGCCTTCGGTTCTTCGACCGGTGGCTTCTGGACGAGCGACAACGGCGGCGAGAGCTGGAGCCACGTCGCGGCGCACTTGCCGCCAATCTACAGCGTGCGGTTCGCGTAGCGGCGCCCGCGGCGCCCGCTGCGGCCGATCGGCCCCGCACAAAGAACCCCCGGGAAACACCACGGTTCCCCGGGGCCAACGCTCAATTATAAAAGCGGCTGAGAGGCGTCGGTGGGAGTCGAACCCACGATGTCCGATTTGCAATGCTAGTGGCACGCTTTGTTCCGTCTCGTTCGGGTTAACTCCCCGGGAGATTTCGTCGGGGCGTGCTGCGAATGAGCGGCGCCGCACGCTAAATCTGTCATTTAGTTGGAACGCGGCCCCGACCGGGGCGTGAGGTCCTTCCATTAATTCGGTTTCGCGCACGTGGCGAAATCGAGCGTTGAGCCCGGCCTCGCCGCTGAACAAGTCCGCCGGGGCGCCGGGGGGACCAAAGCGTTCTGGTGTTTCACGCCGAGGACGAACGCGACTGTGGCTGCACGACTCCGAGACGTGCCGGACCGACGCGAGTCCGGGCCAGTTCGGAACCGCTGAGGTCGGGATCACCGAGTCGCATTTCGGGGCCGTGCCAACTGGGCGAGGGCGCTCCAACCTCGGCGGCATTTCTGGAGCAGATTCTGAAGGAAGTGATGTCCACCGACCGCAGTTTCGGTAATACTCGAACTTGTCGAGAACGAGGGAACCATCGGGGGATTCGCCGGTGACGCTTTGACGCCAAGGATGGGCATCTGTGGCACCACCTGGTTAGTTCCGTGTAAAAGAATGTGAGCGAGGCGTTGGCGTGCGTCGCTTGGTGCCTCGCCTCGACACGAGGCTTGGCTGTCGCTTGGTATGGGGACACGATGTCTTTTATTGATACGCTCTGGAAGGTGGTGTAATGATTGGTAGTGTATTGGTAGGACTGGGGGGTCGCGGCGTCCCAGGGACTTGCTTCACCGAGTCCGCAACGCGTGTAGCGATCGATATCGCGACGCGGCACGACGCTTCGTTGACCGGCGTCACGGTCGCCAACTTTGCCCAGTTGGAAAGACTCGGGTCGGCGCCGATCGGAGCCGGTGGCGCCAGGGCCGGCATGCTTGAGCACCGGGTCGCGGAGACACGCGACCGTGTAGCAGCGGCGATCGTTCATTTCGAGGACACGTGCAAGGCGGCGGGCCGGCCGCACCAGGTCAAAACTGAGGAACGCAGCGAGGCGTTCGACTACCTGGTCTCACAGGCACGTTACCACGATCTTACAGTCATTGGACTCCGCGGCTTATTCGAGTACGGTGTCCATGGCGAGGCGAATTACGACCCCGCCGACACTTTGGTGCGGCTGATCGCGGGTGGCGTGAGGCCGATTATCGCAACGGGACCAACCGAGCGGACGATCCAGCGTGCGCTGATCGCCTACAGTGGCTCAGCCCAGTCAGCTAAGGCGATGCGGCGGTTTGTTCAGATGAATTTGTGGCCCGACGCATTGGTGCGGATCGTGGCGTTTGGTGACGACCACGAACGACGCCAGCGGCACTTGCTGGACGCTGCCAACTACTTCAAAGAGCACGGCATCGATGTCGAACGCGACTACCGCCCCGGCGATCCGAAAGGGGGCGTTCTCGGCGTGGCGGCAGAGTGGGGCGCCGACCTGATCGTGATGGGCAACAGCCACCGTACACTGTTCAGCCGCAAGGTCCTCGGCGACACGATGCTAGAGACAATACGCCATTCCGATCTGCCGCTTTTCTTGGCGCAGTGAGAGCCAGCCGGGCGTCGGACAAATCGGTGGCGGGGTGCGGTTGGATCCTTGCGTTGTCGAGCATGGGGTGTTTAGTGGTCACGGCGCCTTCCCTCAGTATGCTGCGGTATACGAGGTACGTGCTTGCTAATGCCAATCGGAAAGACGCAATACTAGCTAGGCGTCTGGCGAACGCTTAGCTTCGCCACCAGAATCCGAAGATTGCCAAGACTCGGCAATCCACGAAGATACTCGGTCGCTAAGCGCTTCGCCCACCTGATCTTCGTCGCCGTAGATGATCGCACCCGCGGCGAAGAGGGCTTCGCTGTGGATGTGGTAGCGAGAACGCGCCAGGATCGTAGCAGAGGGATTCATTGAGCGAACCAGCTCTATAATAAGGAGAGTCGATCGGAAGTGTGGCAGCGTGACGATGACTAGGCGGGCTTCGCCGACGAGGGCGTGTTCCAGGATCTCCGCCGAAGTGGCGTCTCCTACGTAGGCGTTGAACCCGAAGCTCTTGGCTCGGCGGACGCCATCGTAGTTTAGTTCGATTACCGTCACTTTTAATCGTGATTCGATCAATGGCATCGTTGCTAGTTGGCCAGTAGGGCCAAAACCGACCACGACGACATCAGTGACCGGAGCAGTCACCGGCGGTTCGCCGTTAGCTTTAGTCAGCCTAAGCAGGCGGGCCAAGCGGTCGCCCAGCAACGGAGCCCGAGGGACAAGGATGGCCGTGAGCATGAAGGAGACAATGGTCACCGACACAACCAACGCATAGACCTCACTTGAAACTACCCCCGAGGCCCGTCCGATAGCCCCAAGCACGAACGCGAACTCGCCGATCTGGGCCAGCGTCAGGCCGGTGGCTGCAGCCACACGGAACGACTGCCCGAAGACGAGGAAGATCGCCGTCACGATGACGAACTTGCCAACGGTTAATGCCGTCGCAGCGGCCGCAACGCCAGGGGCGTGGGAGACCATCCATAACGGGTCAGCCATCATCCCGGCGGCGCCGAAGAACAGGGTCAGCAAGAGCACGCGAAGCGTCGAAACATCGGCACGAATTTGGGTAGCGAACGGGGAACTGCCTAGCAACATCCCGGCGATAAAAGCTCCAAGAGCCGGTGATATACCGGCCTCGTGCGCGGCCCACGCCGAACCAAGACCACTCGCCGTCGCGAAGAGCACGGTCAGCTCACGATTGCGTTGGAGGGTCAGCGTGCCGAGCGTCAGCACCGCAATCTTGGTCAGCGTGTACAACGCCGCCGTGAGACCCGCTGCCAGCAGGAAAAGCCGCCCGACATCCTTCGCGATCTCAATTGTGGAGCCACCTTCGCCAAGCACGGTCATGAAGACCGCGAGCGGCACCACAGCGATGTCTTGGGTAAGGAGCACCCCCAAGCTGTTGCGGCCGTGCGGCATCTCGATTTCGCCACGCTCCGTCAAGATCCGCAGAACAACTGCAGTGCTGCTGAGCGTGAGCATCGCTCCCAACGCGAGCGAGGGCTGGGTTTCTAGCCCGAACGCCAGTCCAGCAGCCGCTCCGAGGGCGAGCGTTACCAAGATTTGTAACGCACCACCCAAGAGCGGTTTGCTGCCGAGACCCTTAAGGCGTTCAACCGAGAACTCCAACCCGAGGCTGAAGAGGAGCAAGGCGACTCCCAACTCAGCGATCGCTTCGATTTCTAGCTGAGAACCAACAAGTCCCAGGCTGCCAGGCCCGCCAATGAGCATTCCCGCCATTAAGTAGCCGACGAGCGGGCTCTGGCCCAGCCGCGATGCAAGCCCGCCACCGACCAGGCAAATGGTTAGAAGGCAGACGATGTCAGCGAGAATTTGCCAGAGTTCCATCGGTGATTGGTGTGGGTCCTGTATGAAGGGATGGCGGTCGGTAGTGCATTCAACTCAAGGGGCTGAGCACGCCAGCATACCCTCCACAGACAAAGGGCGATTAGTCCACTTGGCCAGACCACTACCGCATCCGCTTTTCGGTACTCGTGACATGATTAGGTAGCCGCTGGATAACCTCGAGCTGAGACGCCGTTGCACTTCACGCAAGGGAGGGTAATGAAGCCGTGCCTCGGTTTCGACAGGATCCCATTGAAGGCATCTGAGCGCGGTAGTTCAACGCGACTTGCCCCCTGAATGAAGCAGCGACGACATTGCCCCCCTCTTCACTAGCGGGGGTCAAGACAACTCTGTCGGCTCCCGTGCAACCCACTATCGTCTTATGAGACATATGGTTCAATTCCTAGAACGCAGGAGGATCAACCCACTGCATTCTGGCACTTGCCGGTAGTCTCCACCTCCGCGAGATTCGCGAGCGTGGTCTCGGCAATGCTTGTCATTGCCTCATGCGTGAAGAAGGCTTGGTGCCCGGTTATTAGCACGTTGGGGAACGTCAGCAATCGGGCCAGCGTGTCGTCGGGAATCGCATGGTCAGAGAGGTCTTGGAAGAAGTAGTCGCCCTCTTCCTCGTAGACGTCGAGGCCAAGATGGCCGACTTGGCCGCTCTTCAGTCCTTCGACGACCGCGCGGGTGTCCACCACGCCGCCGCGGCTGGTGTTGATGATCATCACGCCCCGCTTCATTTGGGCGAGCGACTCTGTGTTGATCAAGTGGTGTGTGTCGGGCGTCAGCGGGCAGTGCAGCGAGAGGATGTCTGACTCGCCGAAGAGCGTGGGAAGATCAACGTACTCAATCCCAATATCTTGACAGGCATCGTTCGGCCGCGGATCGAAGCCAAGCACCCGACAGCCGAAACCCTGCATGATTCGCCCGACAATCTCCCCAATCTGCCCGGTACCGATCACGCCAACGGTACGGCCTACCAAGTCGAAGCCCATCAGCCCGCCCAACGCGAAGTTGCCGTCGCGGACCCGTCCGTACGCGCGGTGCAGGTTGCGATTGAGTGCCAGCATGAGGCCAACGGTGTGCTCAGCCACCGCGTGGGGCGAGTACGCTGGAACCCTGACAACCTGCATCGACGCCGAGCGGGCAGCGTCCAAATCGACGTTGTTGAAACCAGCGCACCGCAATGCGACGGCACGGACCCCGCCCTCGGCCAGCCGTTGAATCGTCTCGGCGTCGAGCCGGTCGTTGACGAAGACGCAAACCGCGTCCCAACTGTCGGCTAGCGAAGCGGTCCCCCGCGACAGGCGGGCTTCCAGAAACTCCAGCTTGTGCCGGTGAGGCACATTAGCGATCTCGAGGAAGCGACGGTCGTAAGGCTGTGTGCTGAAAACTAGAGTCTTCATAGTTAAGTAGGTAAGGACGGAATGCAGAGCGGATCGATCCAACGATTCTACCGATCGCCGTTGGCTAGCCGAGGCCGCAACGCTTGCTGAGTATTCGCATGGGAAGGTGTTATCGCCAGTCTTTCCGGCGGACCCGGCGGCGATTTGCAATTCATAAAAATGGCGTTCTGAAGAGAGCGAAAGCACAAATCTCAGCATTTGTCGAGACGTGTCAGCCGGCGGCACTCCCGGGTCGTTAATTGATCCGGTGACCGACTAGGCCAAGACTTCATTTGTTCCCCCAGGAGGAAGTATCAAGGCGCGACCAGCAGTGATCGCTTCTCGAGCGATTTCGATACTCAGAACTCACCGAAGTTGCCTCACCCGAGGCGGATTGCTGGCTCCGCCAAATCGCAGCGGTCTCGTTGGCGTACTCAGACCTTTGCAGATGCGGCGACCGCCAAGTCGCTGGTATTGGTCGAAACTCGGCATGTTGCCAACCTCAGGAAGTCGACTGGGCGCGCCCTTTCGACGTTGCGAACAGCCGGCTATTTCCGTCCTCCCTTGCCGTACCAGCGTTCGGCGATCCGGTCGAGTTCGATCATCACGCCATCGAGTTCAAGCACCTTCTCGGTGAGCGAGTAAGTCACCTGGGGCGGGACGGTCGGTTCGTAATGTCGCGTGACCAGACCTTCCGACTCGAGCAGACGCAGTCGCTCCGTGAGCGTCTTCGTCGAGATCCGGCCCAGACGACGCCGCAGTTCGCCAAACCGCTTGGGCCCTTCGATATGCAGCCGATGCAGCAGGAGGAGCGTCCAGGGACTTGCTAGGATGGAGAGCAGCTTCTGGAGCGGCTCGTGCTCGTTGTCGGGGGCTGTTCTATCTCTATCGTTCGCCATTGCTTCCTCGCGGGAAACCTGCTTTCCAATAAGAAGCTACTTTATTCCGTAAAGCACAGTTCGTACAGTTCCAGACACATCACGCCCACTCCCATTAGGAGGCTGTGCTATGACGCTGGAACTACCCGATGCAATCGAGTCGTACTTCGAAGCGGACCGGGGCCGGGGAGAAGCGGTTGCAGACTGCTTCAGCCCTGACGCCATCGTCAAGGACGAGGGAAACACCTACCGCGGAATCGACGAGATCCGGCGGTGGCGCTCCGACGTCGCCGCCAAGTACACGTACAGCTGTAAGCCGCAGGCTGTCGACCAACAGAACGGCCACACCGCCGTGGCTTGCCGATTAGTGGGCGACTTTCCTGGCAGCCCGGCGAACCTACGATTCCTCTTTGCGATCGCGGGCGGAAAGATCGAGTCGCTGGAGATTGTTCCATGAGTTTCGATCTCCAACTCCAGGGGCGCTCCGCCGTGGTCACCGCGGCCAGCAAAGGCGTCGGGCGGGCCGTTGTCCAATCGCTCTCCGACGCCGGCATGCGTGTCGTCGCCTGCGCCCGGTCAGCGCCCGAATCGCTTCCGGGATCCGTGCAATTTGTGGGCGCCGACCTCACGACGGCTGACGGGTGTCGTGCGCTCGCACAGGCGGCGATCGAGCGACTCGGTCGGATCGATGTCCTCGTCAACGTGCTGGGCGGATCGAACGCTCCTCCGGGAGGCTTCGCCGCCTTGAACGATGAGGTTTGGCTCAGCGAGTTGAACCTGAACCTGCTCTCAGCCGTACGGCTCGACCGCGAATTGATTCCGACGATGACCCGACAAGGTTCGGGAGTCGTGGTGCATGTGACCTCGATCCAGCGGCAGCTTCCTTTGGCTGAATCGACCACGGCGTACGCCGCCGCCAAGGCAGCGCTATCGACTTACAGCAAGAGCCTCTCGAAAGAAGTGACGCCGAAGGGTGTTCGCGTCGTCCGCGTTTCGCCCGGTTGGGTTGAGACCGAGGCCGCCGTGGCGTTGGCGAAGCGGATCGCGGACGACGCTGGCGTCGATTACGAGGGGGGAAAGCAGATCATCATGGCTTCACTAGGGGGGATACCGCTGGGGCGGCCCGCCAAACCCGCCGAGGTGGCCGACCTGATTGCGTTTCTTGCGTCGCCGCGAGCGGGTTCGATCTCGGGGACCGAGTACGTCATCGATGGCGGAACCGTTCCCGTCGCCTGACTGCCAAAGCTATCCGCTTCGAAGCGACCGCTTCACCTCCGGCGTCGATTTCTCACCCACCCCAGCCAAAGGAGCCTCGACCAATGTCTCGAATCCCTAGCAATCGCAAAGTCCGCCGACAAAGCGGGTTCTTATGGCTGCTGTGTATGGTCCCGCTCGTCCTCGCTCCACTCGCGGTCAGATCGGAGGAGCCCGAGTCGTCCGACGAGCCCTCCCCTCGAGACGGCAGCGCGGTGACGCCCTCCCCAGTCTATGAGCTGCGGATCTATCACGTGGCGCCGGGCAAACTGGAGGCACTGAACAACCGATTCCGCGATCACACGCTGCGTCTCTTCGAGAAGCACGGGATCAAGAACGTCGGCTACTGGACGGCCGAGGGGGACGACAAACAGCCGCGGCTCTACTACCTGATCGCTTACCCCGATCACCCAAGCCGCGAGAAAATGCTGGTAAACGGGATCGCGGTGGACCCTGAGTTTCGGAGCGCTGTCGAGGAGTCGGAAAAGGACGGGGAGCTCACGACCAAGATTGAGTCCGTGATTCTGAACCCTACCGACTACTCGCCACTGAAGTAGTCGTGAGCGTCGTTTGGCTCTAGCAACCGACTAATACCTGCATTGTTAGATGGTGCATCACCCCGAGGCGACGAACGACGAGTGGGCAACTCGCCCGTGGCGGTTTAGCCACGGGCGCTACGGGCGGGTGGCTTTGGTCCCCTTGGGGGCATGGTTGCTTATCTTTAAGAACCCGGGACGAGCGATTGCAACTCGGCGATCTGCTGCTGCAAGCGCTCGATCTCGGCTCGGACCTTCGACTCGGGGAGACGCCGGTGGATGTGCTGCGGGCAGTTGACGTCCCAGGCCTCGATGTCGAAGACGATCGCGCGTTCGACCTGCGCGGGGTAGCTCGGGTCCCCCAACGCGGCGTTGAGCTGGTCATCACCTTCGACGACTCGGGCGCGGCCCCAGACTTTCACGCGCCGCCGGTTCTCGTAGTCCATCAAGAACAAGAACGCCTTCGGGTTGTCTTGGAGGTTGCCGAGCGTGATGTACTGCCGGTTGCCGCCGAAGTCGGCGAAGCCGAGCGTCGTCTGGTCGATCACCCTCAGGAAGCCGGCCGGCCCGCCGCGGTACTGGATGTAGGGCTGGCCCTCGGCGTTCGAGGTGCCCAGATAGAACATGTCGAGTTCGGATAGGAACTGCCGAAGATCCGGGGTGACCGTCGTTTGCCAGCCGCCGCGCTGTTCCATGCCGTGGTACGCTTCGCGCGAGCCTTTCGATTCCTGAATCGTCTTGACCGTCGGTGTAAAGGCGATGTCACTTGGGTAGCGGGACATGTCGACTCCGGTAAGGTGGGAAGCCTGTTTCGTCCTGAAGTAAGAACCCGCCGCCCCAAACAGGGCGGCGGGCGAAAGCGATCAGTGGCTGACCTTGCGATCCAAGAAGTCCCGCATCAGCCGGCCGATCTCGGCCCCGTCCTCTTCCAGGGCGAAGTGCCCCGTGTCGAAGAGGTGGAACTCAAGGTCCTTGAGGTCCCGCTTGTAGGGGTAAGCGCCGGCGTCCGGGAAGATCGCGTCGTTCTTACCCCAGACGATCAAAGTAGGGGGCTGGTGCTTCCGCAGGTACTCTTGCCAAGCCGGGTAAAGCGGTGGGTTGCTGCCATAGCTGTAAAACATGGCAAGCTGGATCTCTTGGTTGCCCGGGCGGTCGAGCAGCGGCTGCACGTGGTCCCACGTGTCGGGGCTGATTGATTCGACGTTCCGTACGCCGTGCGTGTACTGCCACTTCGTGGCGTCGATCGTCAGCACACCGCGGAGTGCGTCGCCGTTCGCGTCGGTCCGGTCCGCCCAGTACTTCTTGACCGGTTCCCAGAACGCGTTATCGAGTCCCTCCTCGTAGGCGTTGCCGTTCTGGACGATCAGCGAGTCAACACGCTCCGGCGCCGCTGCGGCGATGCGGTAGCCGATCGGCGCGCCGTAGTCCATCAAGTAGAGCGAGTACCGCTCGATGCCGACACGCTCGATGAACTTGGTGACGACCTGGGCAAGGTTGTCGAACGTGTAGTCGAACGCATCGACCGACGGCGCCGAGCTGTAGCCGTATCCCGGATAGTCGGGCGCGACGACATGATACTTCTCGGCGAGTCGGGGGATCAGGTCGCGGAACATGTGCGACGAAGTCGGGAACCCGTGCAGCAAGAGGACCGTCGGCGCGTCCTTCGGGCCCGCCTCGCGGTAGAAGATATCAAGCCCGTCGATCTCGACCGTCCGATAGCGAATTGATGGTTCGGCGGCAAAGGCAGGCGCCGCAGCCACGGCGGACAAGGCGACGATCAGCCAGCGGTAACGCGAGATTGTACGGTCCATCGGAAACTCCTTGGGGTGTGTCCGCCCATCAAGGCGGACGGATTGGTGACGGGGATCGGACTGATTTGACTCATGCAATGCAGAGGACGACGGCTGGCTCAGCGGGGCGCGGCTCTCCGAGCGGCCAGTGGAACTTACGCTCCGCCTCGGTAATGGCGAGGTCATTAATGCTCGCCTCGCGGCGACGCATCAGTCCTTCGGCGTCGAACTCCCACAGCTCGTTGCCGTAGGCGCGCCACCACCCCCCGTCCGCGGCGCGGTACTCGTACTGATAACGGACGGCGATCCGGTTGCCGTCGAACGCCCAAAGATCCTTCATCAGGCGGTAGTCTTGTTCCTTCTCCCACTTACGGGTCAACAAAGCGCGAATCGCTTCGCGGCCTTGCACGAATTCGTCACGGTTGCGCCACGTCGAGTCCTCGCTGTAAGCGAGCGACACCCGGCCCGGGTCGCGAGAATTCCAGGCGTCTTCAGCGGCGCGAACCTTGGCGGTTGCCGTGTCGCGTGTGAAAGGTGGTCGCAGGGAGGAAGGGCTTGTCATGGCTTTGTCCATTAAAAGGTGGGGGGGGAAAGGACCCCGAGCCGGCGCCTCGCCGGCCCGGGGCGAGGCGGCCCGGGGCGAGGCGGTCAGGCATTGCAACCGCAGGCGGTCGAGCAGGCTTCGGGATCGGCAGCCGCAAGCGGCGCTGCGGCGGGGAAGTCGATGTCGGTCTCGACGAGGTTGTTGAAGTAGTTCGTGAACACGTTCAACGCGACGTGCGCCACCACCTCCGCCACCGCTTCGTCGCTGAACCCGGCAACGTGGAACGCCTCGAGGTCGGCGTCCGACACGCGGCCACGCGACACGAGCACGGCGTTGGCGAAGCGAGCGACGGCGCGGCTCGCGTCGTCGACGCCATCGACGCGACGGGCGGCGTCGATCGCTGCGGGCGAAAGACCGACCATCTTTCCGATCGTCGAATGGGCGGCGAGGCAATACTCGCAGCCATTCGTCTCGCTGATGGCGAGGGCGATGATCTCCCGTTGCTGAGCGTTGAGCCCCTTGCCGGCGCCGATCGCGCCGGAGAAGTCGAGGTAGCCTCGGAGGGCGGCCGGCGAGCTTGCCAAAGCCCGGAGCAGGTTGGGCACACGGCCCATCTTCGATTTCGCCACCGCGAACAGTTCGGCTTGCTGCGGGCTGGCTTGCTCGGGAGCGATCTGGGGGAGGCGGGACATGGTTCGGATTCCTGTGGGGTGGGGAAAGCGATTCGGCGAGCTGCTGCTCGCTGAGAACCTCCCATTACACATCCGGCGCCAAACCGATGGATCCAACCACAAACGACTTCCATCAAAGGACTTAGGTGATTACTTGCCCCTGAAACAAGGCGACGAAAAATCGTCAAACGACGAAAAATCGTTATCGGACGACGAGTTGTCGTTATGCTTATGGCATGGCAGGTCCGAATCGTAGCGCTCCGCTGTTCCACGACCCGAAGCGGCTCCTGCTTGATCTCGCCCAGCAGCGCGAGCTTCCCTCCTTGCTCGATCTGTTGGTCTCACGGGTCGCCGAATCCGAGGCGGTTGCGCTCGTCCGGCTGTGGCTCGTGCGGCCCGGCGAAGGGTGCGCCACCTGTCCCATGCGGGATGAGTGCCCCGACCGATCGCAGTGCCTCCACCTCGTAGCGAGCAACGGGCGTTCGTTGGTCGATCCGGACCGCGACCTGTCGCGGCTCGATGGTCGGTTCCGCCGTTTCCCGATCGGCGTCAGGAAGGTCGGGCGAATCGCATTAAGCGGCGAAGCGATCGAAGCGCCCGACATGGCCGACCTGCCGGGATGGGTGGCCGATCCCGAATGGGTACGCGCCGAGCAGATCCTCGGTTTCGCTGGTCAGCCGCTCAGCCACCACGGCATGGTGCTTGGCGTGTTATGCGTCTTCAGCCGGGAGCGGATCGGAACGGAGTGCCTCGACTGGCTCCGGATGATCGCCGACCATGCGGCCGTCGCGATCGCCCACACACACGCCTGGCGGGAGGTGCAGCGGCTACAGGCGAGGCTCGAAGAGGAGAATGAGTACTTGCAGCAGGAGGTCGCCACGGAACAGGGCTTCGGCGAGAT
This sequence comes from Botrimarina colliarenosi, assembly GCF_007859955.1. GTDB lineage: Bacteria > Planctomycetota > Planctomycetia > Pirellulales > Lacipirellulaceae > Botrimarina > Botrimarina colliarenosi. The sequence goes on along the minus strand of NZ_SJPR01000001.1, from coordinate 1,534,219 downwards.
GCTCGGCGCCAGCCCCGCCTTGCGGAACGTCACTCAGCAGATCGAACTGGTCGCCCCCACCGAATCAACCGTCCTCATCCTTGGCGAGAGCGGCGCCGGTAAAGAGCTTGTCGCCCGCGAGTTGCACCGACGCAGCGACCGAGCCGAACGCCCCCTCATCAAAGTGAACTGTGCGGCGATCCCGCGCGAGCTCTTCGAGAGCGAGTTCTTCGGGCATGTCCAGGGCGCGTTTACCGGCGCGCTACGGGACCGTGTCGGACGCTTTGAGCTGGCCGACGGAGGCACGCTCTTCCTCGACGAGGTCGGCGAGGTGCCGCTCGACTTACAGAGCAAATTATTGCGCGTGCTCCAGGAGGGAGAGATCGAGCGGATCGGCGAGGAACGGACGCGAAAGGTCGACGTCCGCGTTATCGCAGCGACGAATCGGGACCTACGCGAAGAGTCACGCCAGCGACGATTTCGAGAGGACCTCTACTACCGCCTGAGTGTCTTCCCGATTCTGCTGCCCGCCCTGCGCGAGCGACGCGAAGACATCGCCCCCCTCGCCGAGCACTTCTTGCGGCAAGCGGCGCAGCGTCTCGGGGTCGATCCGCCCCGCCTTACCAAGTCGATCGCCCAGCGGCTAGAACGCTACGACTGGCCCGGCAATGTCCGGGAGCTCCAGCATGTGATCGAACGCGCGCTGATCCTATCACGGGGGCGCCCGCTGCAGATTGACCTTGAAAACACAAGTCCGAGTGCCGCTCCCGCGTCAACGCCCGACGAGACGGAGGTGCTTACCGACGCCCAGGTCCGCGATTTTGAGCAGACAAACCTGCGGCGCGCCCTGGAAGCCGCCGGGGGCAAAGTTCACGGCCCTGGCGGCGCCGCGGAGCTGCTCGGCATCAAGCCAACCACTCTGAATTCCCGGCTGAAGGCAATGGGCATGAAGGGTAAGTAAGGGTTTGGCGGCTACTAGAATCACTTCTCGAAGCGCCAATGGTCGACGTTGGGGAGGCGGTCGTCGTCGCCTGCGAACCTCAGACGCAGGTCATGCACGCCGGTGACGCCCGTCACGTCACAGGCGACCTCGTCCCACGTTTGCCAACCGCCGGTATCGTCGACCTCACAAGTCCCCACGAGCTTCCCGTCCGCTCCATCGAGAAGGATCTCGATTTTTCCGGAGGCGTGGTCGCTCGCGACGCGCGCCGTGAAGCGGCTGGCGCCATCGTCGCCAAAGTCGACGCCGACGACCTCGACCCAGTCGCCGTCGTTCAGCCCGGTGAGGTTCATTCCACCGTCGCCGTTCGGCTCGGTCTCGACGCCGTGCTGCGCGTGGAACGTCTCGGCTTCGGTTGTCTCGTACGGGTTGAGGTGGCCGAGTTGGGTGACGCCATCTTCGGTGTAGGTCACCTCCTTGATGCCGCCGTCGGCGTTGAATTCCATTACTTCGATCGCGAGGTTGCGGCGGAATCCGGTGGGGATGCCGGCCTCCTTGGCGACGATTCGGTTGTGGTAGACGTGATGCCAGCGGTCCTTGAACAAGAACTGTGCGGCGTGATTATTGTCGTTATTGATGGGGGGCTGCTTAGCGACGACGCCGCCGTACTCGAAACCTTCGATAGGGTGGTCGCTCGTCATGTAGTCGATTCGCATTTCGGCACGTGGCGTCGTCGAGTACGAAAAATAGTAGGTTCCATTGCGTTTGAAGACCCAGGCCGCCTCGAAGAAGTTGGGGGCGTGCATCTTGATCACCTCGCCGTCGAGGCTGGTCATGTCGCGATTCAGCTTGGCAACGCGGACGTTGTCGTCGCCATTGCCGCCAAAGTAGATATACGCTTGGCCGTCGTCGTCGATGAACACTCCGGGGTCGAATAGCCACATTCTCTCCGCAGGCTGAACGCCCGGCGTGCCGTGATTGATAAGGTCTTTGCCGAGTGGATCTGTAAACGGACCGGTCGGCTCGTCGCTCACGGCGACGCCGATGTTCGCGCCGCCATTGCCGAAGTAGAGGTAGTACTTGCCATCCCGCTCGATCGCCGCGGGGGCCCAGGTCTTCTTCGCCCAGGTGGTGCTGTACTCGGCGCGGAAGACCGATCCGTGGTCCGTCCAGTTCTTCATGTCGCTGCTGGAAACACAGACCACGTTGGGAATGTTGTACGACCCCTCGACGGGGCTCTCGTCGTCGTTCGAGCAGTAGATGTAGACGCGATCGTCGGTCACCAAACAGCTCGGGTCGGCCAAGTACCGGTGCGACACGATCGGGTAGTCGGCTCGGCAAGCGGTGACGAGGAGAACCCCCGCGATGACCCCGAGGGCGGTGCGTTGGTGGTTTGTGAGCATAGGTGTTCTTTACGGGATTATTCGCGAGAGTTGATTAGTCGACTCGAACCTTTCAATGTCGGAGGCTGTGGTCATGCCGGCGTCATCGCAGCCGTCTAGCCACGGCCAACGCCGGCAACAGAACCGTGATGCTACCGGGCTCGGGCGCCGTTAGGGACGAGACGGTGTCGATCGTTGCGCCGTAGTTGCTGCGCCAGATGTCGTAGTCCAGCAGGGTTATCTCGCCGTCGCCATCGCCGTCCGCGGAAGCGTACGCCGCCAGTCCGGTGGTTCCGAGAAGGTCTCGCCAGACGGTGTAGTCCGCGGCGTCGACCGTGCCGTCCCCGTTGTAGTCGCCCGCCAAGAGCGGCGCCGCCAACGAGTAGCCAACCCAGTCAAACCAGGTGCGCGAGAGGCTCCCGTTGAGGGTCGTCCAGTCGTCGACAAACACTTCGATACTCCCTCCCGCCGCGACGCTTTCGCGACCAAGGTAGACGCGATAGAGCAGGAGGTCGTTGTTGTTGGCGGCGACCGTCACGGCGTTATCGAATTGATCTTCGTCGGCGTGCTGCGACCCGTACTTACGGAAGTCCATGAGATTGTCGCTCTCAAGCCCCGTCAGCAGACGCCAATCCTCGTCGTTGTCGCTCCAGAAGTAGGCAAACACCTCGTAAACGCCGGCATCCAAGCCGGTGACCGTTGTCTTCAGAGCCGCAGCATCTTCGGCGCCCGATTCGTTGGAAGCGAGCACGCTACCGCCGTTGCCGAATCCCGTCCGCTCATGCCAAAGATTGTCCGCCGCGCCGGCGGCGTTGCTCGCTGCTGTCGAGGCGATTGGCGAACCATCGGTGCGGGTGGTGTTGATCGGCGTCGCGTCGACGTAGGTGACGGGCCTGCTCGGGCCGATCTCATCCCGGTCGATGATCCCAACGACCGCCGCATTGATGTCGTGGGCCGTGTTGTAGTCGCCCCGGAACCAAAACACCGATTGCGGCGCCGCCCCGTGCGTGTCGGGCGCGATGGGGCGGAGGTTGTCGACCGAAGAGTTCTCGGTGACGGCATGCCAGTTCCACTGAGAGCCGTCGTACTTCCCCCGATAGATCTCGTGATTGGAGGTCTCGGTCTGCCCGGTTGGGTCACGCGGATCGATATAGGTTGAGATGTAGAGCGTGTTCTCGTCACCGGGGATCAACGCTCCGACTCCGGTGTAATCTTGCTCCGGCCCGTAGAGGCGATCTCCCATCCGCGCGATCTCTTTGTTCACCCAAGTCGAGGTCGCCGGATTCCAGTGGGCGAAGTGCAGGCGATGGTCGATTGGGTTGTTCGTGCCACCGTCGTTGGTCAGCCCGTCCGGGTTCGAGCGCGACGTGTACAGCACCATCAGGTTGCCGTTGGAGTCGAGCGCGGCGTCGGAAGTCCACAGTCGGTTCGTTCCTTGCCCCAAGGGGTCGGGCGAGGCAACCAGCGTAAAGTCGGTGACGTCCGGCACGGAACCGTTTCCGGCCGTGACGTTGCTGTCGAACAAGTTGTCGTCGACCGTGTTCCCCATCAGGTCGAAGGTCTGCCCCCCTTCGATGTATCCCGCGAAGATGCTGTTGTTGTAGTTGCGCGGGTGGGTCTCGGTGGTGGCGAAGTAAATGCGGTCGACGCCGTTCGAGACGTACTTCGGGTAGGCCGAGTAGCCCTGGGCGTCGCTTTCCAGAAGTTGCCCCGCCCACTCGACGCTGTTCGTATCCGGATCGTAGCGAAGCACATTCGGCATGTTCTGCGCGGCGCCGTTGGTCGATAGCAGGCCGTAACTGCGCGAGATGTCGTAGACCTGGTCTTCTTCCGATAGATAGAAGAGGTTGTGGTAGCTGACGTTGGCGAACTCCGCGGTCCCGCCGGGGTGCGTGCTCGCGCCAGGCACGTTCTCAAACCAGTTGTACAGCTTCTCCTCGGACCAGGAGGTGCTGTCGCCGGGGTTGGTCGAAACTCGGAAGCGGGTGAACTCGTCCCCCAGTCCGCCGTTGTTGCCGTGATTGGCGTACATGGCCAGGTAGCGGCCGTCAGGAAGCACCAGGAGGGCGCCGACGTTGTGGTCGTCGTTTTGGATGGCCGGGTTGCTCGTTTGATTCGACAGCCGCGTCACAACGCGTCGCCCCGTTGTCGGGTTGAAATCAACCACATCGACGTTGCCTGGGTAGCCGCCCCCCTGCACGGTTTCGTCAAAGCCGACCGAATTGACAAGCACGTGGCCGTTATTCGGATCGACGATCGTCCGTTCGTCCGTGTACCAGGTCCAGTTCCCGTCGCTGTCGAACTGGATCAGATTGCCGTGCACTATGTCGGTGACGGGTCCGGGCGGCGGTGGGGGCTGAAGGCTGGCGGCGACGGCGTCGAACGCGATGTTGCGCTGCGTCCCGGCGCCAATCCGCTCTGCTCCGAGCGAAATGCGGAGCCGTGCGGCGTTCGACGGGACCTCGGTCGCTTGCAGGTTTTCGACGAACGCCCAACCGCCTCCGGCTTGGGTGTCGCCGACGTAACCCGCGCCCAGCATCCCGCCACCGGCGTCGAAGAAGTCGTAGGAAATCGTACCCAAGTCGTTTGGGTCGTTGTCGAAGTAGGCGTACGACAGTCCCAGGTACAAGTCGCCCACGCCGATTTGCGAACCGTACGGGGTGAGGTCGATGTCTTGGTAAAGGAGGGCGGCATTCGCCTCCCCGCCGATGAGCGAGCCGGCGTCGCTGTAGCCGCCGTAGGGCCAATTCGCGGAGATGAACTGATTGCTACCGGCGTAGCCATCGCCCGGGTCGGCGCCCGCTAGGGAACTATCGCCGGTCCAGAACGGGTTGGACCCCGGCGCAACGCTCCACCCCGCGGGGATCGACATCAGCGAGCCCGTCTCAAAGCCGCCGTTAATCACGTTCAGGTCAATGCGACCAACGGCCGCAGTTGGCGTCATCGCAATCAGGCACGATGCGAGCAATGACGTCGTTAGGTTCGCTTTGCTCATTTTTTAGGAGCCCGAGGTGTGCAACAAAGTAGAAGACGCGATCAAGCGGCGGAGCCGCCCGGCAGATACGGAGACATCAAACTATTGCGGTGCATGGCGAGTCGCACTTGTTTGCATGGCGAACGAACGAGGGTTGCCTGGTGTCGATCACCAAGCGATCACCAGATCGGAGGCCAGTTCATCAAGCCACGTGCTTGCCTCTTCAGCGGAATCGTCGTCGGGCGAAATGGGGACTGGATCGCCAACGAAATCGGAGTTCACTAAGTCGGCTGACTGCAACGCCTCGTCTCGCAGGGACGCGGTCAGTAGCAGGGACTCAAAGTCATTCGACGAGACATCGGACGGAGTGAACCGGGCGGTTAGACCTCTTGGGGCGGCGAACCGGCCTCCGATCACCACCGGAGCAGTTCGGCCGACCGCCTGGGTCTCGGGATCGGACTCCGTCGCTACGATCCGGCCGATGCCGCTGCCGTCGGTTGTGGCGCTGGCTTGGGCGCTCTTGAGACTCTCACCGAAAGCATTGACGGCGTTCACCACATAGTAGTAGTCCGTGCTCGACACGAGGCCGGTGTCGCTATAGCCGGTCGCCGTGACGCCCGTGGCGATGACCGAGTAAGAGCCGCCATCGATCGTGGAGCGATGGACGTTGTAGCTTGCCGCGTTGGGCGACGCCGACCACGTGAGGTCGATCTGCGAACTGGACGTGGTGGTCGCCACCAAGCCGCCCGGTGTCGGCGGCGCTAGGCTCTCCGCCGGACCGTCCCCCGTGGGGTCCGCCAAGTTGTCGAGCTGGAGGACAAACTTGTCGAGCCGGGTTCCGTTCTCTCGGTAAGAGATTTCCAAGACGTGATCGCCGGCGCCGAGTGAGTTGACCTGTGCGTTATCGGTCGAGAACCAAGCTCCAACGCCCGAGCGGTTGTTCTCCAGATTCCAACTTCCGTTATCGAGGCGCCAGAAGAACGAGTCGTCTTCCGCCGAGTTGGACAACAGACGGAACCAGAACCCGTAGTCACCCCCCGCCGAGATGTTGAAGTTGTACCTAACGACAAACTCGTCGGACGTCCCCGCCGGCGAGCTGCCGGTGTGGTTGTACGCAGGATCAACTTCGATGTAGGCGTCGCCCGATGCGGAGGTGTCATCGCCGGTGGTCCAACGGCCGCCACGTGTGCCGTTCTCCGCCTCCATCGAGACGACTCCACCGGCCTCCTGGAAAAACCGCTCGTTCTTCGCTAACGCCTCAGAGCTAATCAGGCTCTCCCCGCCGGGGCCGACCGCGCTGACGACGTAGTAGTAGTCGCCCTCCTCGGGGGCGGGGTCGCTAAAGCGCGTCCCGGTGACGGCGGTGGCGATGGCGACATAGGGTCCTCCGGCGTTCGGCGCGCGACTCACGTTGTAGGTCGTGGCGCCCAGCGAGGAACTCCATGAGAGCTCGACACGGCGGGCCGGGACGCTGCCGCCGTAGTTGTCGGCCCAGAAACGGTGGTCGTCGGAATCGACCATTCCGTCACCATCGCCATCGGCGCCTTGCCCCGGCGTCGCCGTGGCGGCGCCCTGGTTGTCACGCCACACGGTGTAGTCGGCGGCGTTCACCACGCCGTCGCCGTTGTAGTCGCCGGGCGTCGCCGCATCGCTGCTCCACGTCGCCGTCTGTCCCGTGGGAAAGGACGGCGTGCTCGGCGAAACGATCGCCCACTGCTGCTCGGCGCCGTCGGAGCGCTGCAGGAACTGAGCGAAGTCACCCAGCTCCGTCGATCCGCCCGCCATGCCGACGCTCCCCCCCTCGTCGGCGACGATGATGTTGAAGAAGCCGTCGCCGGCGGGCGCGAGGATGAACCGCCGTGCGGAGGCGTTGTCGAAGCCCCACGGCGTCAACCCGAGCGGGTCGTCCCCCTCCTGAGAGAAGACCGGTGCGTACGTGTTGCTCCAGGTCGAATTGCTCGCAGCGGCGCTGACGATGCTGTACTGACCGGCGCCGCGATGAACGAGGCTCCACCGCTCGTTTGCCGAACCGGTGTACTCGTTTTGAACGACGACATCGCTCCCTTGCGACGTTCCCCTCTCGAGCGCCAGCCCACTGTTGCGATTGACGAGCTTGTAAATGCCGTTGGGGAGAGGACCCGCAGTCGATGGCGCCAATTCGATCCAGTTGAGGTTGAACCCGCCGGTGACAACCTCCAGCCGGACCTTTTGCCTGCCGGGCTCGAGATAAACCTCCCGCTCGACGGTCGTCCAGTTTTGGTCGCCGCCCGTGGCGGGGAGCTGCCAGACGCCGGTCTTATCGTCTTCGTGCAGAAGGAGACGCACCGCGCCGCTTGAGGCGCTCGCCACCCGCAGCCGCAGCGTGTAGTAACCGGGCTCACGGACGTTGATCGTGTACTCAAGCCATTCGCCGGCTTGCGTGTCGGTCAGATTGAAGTCGCCGTTACGGTCGTCGGTCAACTCGATATCGACCCCCACGTCGGTCCGCAGCGCGCCGCCCACATTGACGGCATCGGTGTCGCTGTAGGCGACGCCCTGCGCGCCGGTGTCGAAGGACTCTGCCTCGATGCGTAGCGTCCCTGAGAGGCCGGCGGTGACCCGTGGCAGCCCGCCGTTGCCGTACACCCCGCGCTGGGCCGGGAACGTGCCGAAGTCAGGCGTCCATGAGATGCCCGCCCTGTCGATCAAGTCGCTGTAGGTCTCGGGGGCAAAGATCGACGAGGAGATGAAGTTGGGTGGGATGTGCTGGAACGTGAGCCAAGAAATCCTCAGACGCTCGTACTCCGAAATCTGCTCCACCACGAGGCCGTGGTCTTGCGAACCCCACTCTTCGCCGGCCACCTCGGTCATGAAGACCGGGTACCCAGCGTCTATGAGCATTTCTACGGCAGGGATGGTGGACATGCCCGCGTAGCCGTGGAACGCGACTCCGGTGTTCGTCCAGTCGATCGACGCCGCCTGCGACACCTCGTTGATGTCGGCGAGCGCCGAGGCGCCGTCGCCCAGCACCGCGATCGAGAACAAGAGGATTGGCGTTTCTGGCGCCAGCGAGCGGATCAGCGTGTAGGCGTCGGCCTGCATCTGGAGGGCCGCATCCGGGTAGGGGGTCGACCAGGCGTGCGGCTCGTTCTGGACCTCGAAGATTACGTGGGTCTCGTCCTTGTAACGGTTGGCGTAGAGGGACCAGAAATCCATCACGTAGTCGTAATTGAAGCTCCCGTTGTTTCCGCCATTGCCGATCGTGAGAACGAGATAGAGACCCTCGTCGCGGGTCATCTGCACCATCTGGTCGATGCGACTCAACGCGTAGCCGGGCGCCGTTCCTGAACCCGGCACGCCCGACTGGTAATTGGGGTCGAACACCTCGCCATACAGATGGACGGCGTTCGCCCCGTAGTTCTTGATCTGCTGAACGTTGCTCAGCGGCGGCGGATTTCCCCACTCGGTCGAGGCGAACGGCCCCCGCAACAGGGCGCCGTTGTCGGCGACAAACGTTGTCCCACCGGCGTTGAGGATTGGTCTCCCCCGCGGCGCCGCGACGACCGCCGCGGGTGCGTCGAAGGTGGCTAGCGCGGCGTGACCGGCTTGTCCCGCATCGCCGACGGTGGCGGCGGTGATTCGACCAATCCCCTCGGTAATCGGAGTCACCGTAAGCTGATCGAGGTTGCCGCCACTCGAACCAATCGCCGTGAGCCGTACGGTGTTGGCGCCTTCGGTGAGAATGACCTGCGCGGTGACCGAGGTGTACGAATCCCAGCCGCCCGTTGGCGCAAAGCCCATGCCGCTGACGAGGATCTCTCCATTGACGGTCAGCCGCAGCGGGCGGTCTGCCGAGTCGCCATTCGCGTACCGGAAGGCAAACTCGAAATTACCCGCCGTCGGCGCCGCGATGGTCCACTCGACGTAGTCCCCCGTTGGGGTGACGAAGTCGGCGTAGCCGCTCCCGGTGAAGCCGAGCCACTCGGTCCCGACGACGGCTCCCGAAAGGAACGCGTCTTCGGCCTCGACGATCAAAGGTCCCGGGACCGGGGTCGCGCTCGTTTCCGAGCTGAGCGAGCTTTCGCCGGCGCCGTTGATCGCGCTGACCCTGTAATAGTAAGTCGTGCCGGCTTCGAGGCTGTCATCGCTGTAGCTGCCCGCTGGCGCCCCGGCCGCGATCAGTTCGTAGGGACCGCCGCCGACTGTCGAGCGATAGACGTTGTAGCTCTTGGCGCCGGGAGTCGGCGTCCAGGCGAGGTCGATGCGGGTGGCGATCGTGGCCGTGGCGTCGAGGCCGGTTGGCGTTCCCGGCGCCGGGGCGCCCGCGTTCGGGAGCGTCGCCAGCAGTTGCGGGCGCGTCCCGGCTGCAACACTCTCACTCGAGTGGAAGCCAATATAGTTGTTGCCGACGTTTGGCATCGAGAGTCGTAGCGACAGCACGCCATCGCCCGCCGCTTCGCTGAGAACCGCACTGATGATGTCGATCGTCTTCTGCTGGCCGACGACGAAGCCCGACACGACCGCCAGCGCCGTGCCAGTTCCGGACGGCTGGTTGTTCCAGGTCGCGCCCGTTTCGCTCCAACTGTCGTCCACCACCAGTTCGACCCACATCGGATCGCCGCTGTCGATCTGAAACGGCGTCAGCGACAGCAGCACGCTCGAAGCGTCGGCGAGGTCGCTCACGTCGAACCTCAGGAACGTATTCCGAGTGAAGCCGGCGCCGCCGTCGTTCTTCACCACGAGCGTGGTGTCGGCGCCGAAGTTCGAATTGACGCTCCCTCCGTCTCGCACGTAGGTGTCCGCGACCGGTTCGAGCATCGCCGAAGCGGGCGTCGCGACGCTCGCTTCGACGCTAGCGAGGCCCTCGCCGACATCATTGACGGCCGAAACGACGTAGTAATAGGTCGAGTCGGCGAACAGCCCCGTGTCGGCGAACGAGACGCCGGTCACGCCGATCGCCACCGTGACGTAGGGTCCGCCGATGGACGTCGCACGCTTGACGGTATAGCTCTCGGCGCCTGGCGAGGCCGTCCAAGAGAGGGACGCCTCGTTGAACGCCAGGGCGACGGCCGCCAACCCGCCCGGCGCTGCCGGGGGCTGCGTCGTCTTGGTCGTGGCAACCACCGATGCGCTTGCCGTGCTCGGGCCGTTCGCGTTCACTGCCACGACCACGTAGTGGTAGTCCGTGAGCTCCTGCAGCCCGGCGTCGCTGTAGTCGGTAGCGGTCACGCCCGTCGCAATGGTCGTGTAGGCGCCGTCACCTGTGGCGCGCAAGACGTCGTAGCTGTCAGCGCCGGGCGAGGGCCACCATTCCAGATCGATCTGCGACGCGGTGGCGCCCGTCACAGAAACCCCGACCGGCATGAATGGCGAGTCGCCCGGTGACCAAGTCGCGCCGCCGACCAACTCCAAGTGATCGAGGTTCGGCAGACCGGTTGCGCTAGTCGCCACGAGTTCGATCGCAGAGACGCCCTCTGGCACGCTTGCGTAAGCGGTTACGAGGCCCCACTCGGAGAGGGATCCTGTCGACGTGAACTGGATGTCGGAAGCGACCGTCACGCCGTTCACGACGAGGTCGGCGGTCTGGTTCCCCGCGCCAGCGTACCGAAAGGTGAATGACTTGACGGTTGATGCATCCAAGTCAAGCACCCAGTCGACGCTGGCGCCCGCCACATTCTGCGTGTTCGCATAGCCGGCGCCGTTGTAGCCAGGCTGACTGGCTTCGATCACGCCGTCGACGCCGGCAAAACTAGGCGCGCCTTCCTCGATCACGAGTCCACTGCCGTCGGCCGTGGGGACCAGGACGATGTTGTCGAGGTAGAGGTTGGACGCCCCCGTCGATCGGGCGCGGAGTTCGATCGTGTTCTCGCCTTCAGTCAGCGAAACCTCCAGCGTGGTGACAGCCCAATCACTCGTCGAGGCGGTCGGGGTGAAAGTCGGCGTGCCGGCGAAGACCCCGTTCACGTAGACATCGACGGTCGTCACCGTCGAACCGGTGACGGAGTACCGCGTTTCGAGCTCGAACACGCCGTCCTTGAGGACGCTGAACGTATCCCTCACCGCCGCCGAGGAGCTCGTTCCGAAATTCAGGTAGCCTTGTCCCGTATAGTTGCGGATCGACCCCCATTGCCCAGCTGTCGTGACGTTGTTGATGTTCCTGTAGTCGAACACCTCCGCCTCATGCTGGAGAGGGCCCGTGTAGGCCAATGGGCGATCCGGAGCGATGATCGTCGCGGGCGTGAACTCGGTTAGGCGATCAACCGCGGCGCCGGCCGCGTTGACGGTGATGTCGATCGCGCCGTTGTGCTCAACCGTCAGGGTGAACACCCCGTCGGTCCAGTCGCTGGTGACGACGCTGGCTTGGTGGCTCGCTCGGTCCGCGTACGACCAACTCGGTTCCGACGTCGCGCCGTAGATCTTGATGGTGTCGGTCTTTAGACCGGTGTCGATGACGTTGTCGTAGTTGTTGAGGTAGAACGACAGGCTGTCGGCGTGTTCCTTGACGATCCCCGTGGTGTACTGGGAGAAGGTCAACTCCATACGGTCGCTGGTGTTGTACTTCAGCGGGATGCTGGCGCTGGCCGTCTGCCCCGTTTTGAACGGGTTGTACACGACCCAAGCGTTCTCATGCCTTCCGGCATACAAGTCGCCGGTGTACTCCTCCGGGAACAACGCATTGAGGTCGTCGACCTTGTCCCCGAGGGTGGGCCAGATGGTGTTGTAGTCCGACCGGTCGATCTGCACTTCGAACGTCTGGGCGAGGTCGTCGTCCAGGTCGAACACCGTCGGAATGGTGGGGTAACGTCCCGACGACTTGAAGAAGCTTTTGTTGTTCTCGTAGTTGCCGTCTACGGCATAGACCCCTTCGAACAGCGTCTGGGGCGAGGCGTAAACCTGCTCGGGCGTGCCCGAATCGATGTCGTTGATGACAACGACCTTGGTTCGCTCGATTACCTCCTCACGGGTCGGGATCCGCACCGTGCCGTCTAGGACCTTACGGAACAGGTCGAAACTGACGTTGTCGAACTGCGAGAAGGTGTCCCAGTTCCGCTGGGTGTAGCCGTTCCCCGCCGGGATGCGGTTGGTCTCGTAGAAGTTCTGCGTCCAGATCAGCTCAGGGCCATCGACCACGGTCTGGCCGGTCAGCAAGGCGTGCTCAAGTTGTGGCGCCGCACCGGTCACCAGCGTGAAGTTTTCGTGGTTCCCGTCGGCGTCCGTCCAGCCGGTGTCGTCGTAGCGGATTCCGTAGTTGCCGCTGTAGCCCGACAGGTACGCCCCCAGGGTGACGCTCTCCATGTCGAGTTGGTAAGACTGCTGGGTGTACTTCTCGAAGAGGATGTAGTTCTCCGTATAGTCCCGGGCCGCTTGCGCGAAGTCCGGCGACCGCTTCATCATTGCGATCGGATTGATGCTCTCGTTCCATTGGTTCCCGCACCAACTGACGATCAAGTAGCCGCCGTACTGGTTGCTCAGTTCCAGTAGGTTGGCAAAGTGGGCCATCCGATCGGTCCATTTAGCCGACAGCGGATCATTGGAGTCATCGAACCCCCAGAACTGTTCGGCGTAGCTGAAGCCGATCAGGTTCGGGTAGTCGCGGTAAAACTCCTCGTAGACCGAGAGGTCAAAGTCCGAGAACTGAGCGAACCCGCCGCTAGAGTGCTGGATAACCGCCCACATCTGGTTCTCGGCGCAGACCCGTAGCCATGACTTGGCGATCTCGTAGCCGTACTCGGCGACTTGGAACTGGCTCGTCTCGGCGTCGTGGCTGATGGACAGCGAGATGTTCATCACCACGTAAGGACGGAGGTCCTCCGGAATCAGGTCGATGATCTTCTGCGGGTCGGCGTAGTTCCACGTATCGATGTGCACCAGCCACATCGGCTGCTCTGGCGAGATCGGCCGTCGCAGGTTGCTCTCGGCGGGGGTCTGGTGAATCAGCGGCGTGACGGTCAGCTGGTCGAACGCGCCGCCGCCTAGACCCGTCGTTGTGAGGCGGATGGTGTTCGCTCCGGCCTCTAGGAGGGTCGAGGCCGTCAGCTCTTTCCAGTTGGACCCGTCGCCGGACGTGCCGAAGATGAACTCGGGGTTGATCAGCTGTCCGTTGACGGATAACTCCAACGAACGCGAAAGCGTCGAGTCGAGCGCGTACCGAAACCCGAGACCGTGTTGGCCCCGCTCAGCGGCAGAGACGGTCCATTCGATGTAGCCGCCAGTCGCGGACGTGTAGCTCACGTAGCCGTCGCCGAAGAAACCCGAGCCGACCGACGCTTCGACGGCGCCCGAGAGAGTTGCGTCCTCGGCCTGCAAGACGCGCGGCGGCGTCGCCACGTTGCTGACCTCACTTTCGACGCCATCGACGATGGCGGTGATTACGTAGTAGTGCTCGACTCCCGGCGGCGCCGGATCGCTGAAGCGGTCGCCGATCACTCCTGTTGCGATCGTCGAGTAGGGTCCATCGGGCGTCGCCGAACGCTTGACGTTGTAGCTGGTCGCGCCGGGGGCCGCCTCCCAAGCGAGTTCGACGCGTCCCTCTGCGGAATCGGCTCCGTAGTTGGCGGACCAGAACGCATGGTCTTGCTCGTCGACTCTGCCGTCCCCGCTGCCATCGGCGCCCTCCCCCGGCGTCTGTACTCCGCCGAAGGCGTCGCGCCAAACCGTATAGTCGGCTGCGTCAACCGCCCCGTCGCGGTTGTAGTCGCCAAAGAGCGCCGCTTCGGCGCTCCATGTCGCCGATAACTGGACGGGCGCCGCAGAAAGGACGAGGCGTTGCTCGAGCGGCTCGAAACTTGGCCGCTCCTGACCAGACCCGTGAGCACTGAGCCGTCGCGAATTTTGGAGGGCCGCCGAGCCTCGCCAGCGCTTGGGATTCCTTGAACGCTTTGCCATGCTCTCTGATCCGAATCGCTGAGGTCTCGGTTCCTAGTAGGATTGCACACTCCGCCGGTGAAGGCGCTGGGCCTGCGATCGCATTGAATCGGCGCCCGCTAGTGACAGAAGCTGGGATCGATGTCGGCTGGCGACACGGCGTCTTACTGGAGGACGAGGCCACGGAGCATCGTCGTGAAGGCGTGCTACCGTTTGCGTGGCACATCAAAGTTGACGGTCACGGAACGCTCTTCGCCGGTTATCGACAGCTTCTCAGGCGCCCAACCGGATGGGACCAAGCTGAGTTCTCTCGGGGATTTCCCCTCGCCAAGAGGCCCGGAGAAACAATCAATCCTCACCGTGTAGGTCCCCGGCAGGAGGCCATCTCCGTCTTCAAACGTTCGCGCTGCAAACTCGCCGTCCGTTTGGAAAGTCGCCATTGCCGGCCGGCTCGGCAGGCCTTCTCGACCGGTGCCAGCGACCTGAGTGAAGATAATCTGACCTGGATTAGGCGGCGGTCCGCCGGCGATCGTGACGTTGCCAGAAACCTTGGTCATCGGGAGGCCGGAATCACTACAACCCACTGCCAACAGGCAAAAGACCGTCACGATCAAGGAAACACTGAAAAGTCGAGGCGTCTTCATATTAACCCGATAGATCGATGTCGCTTTAACCCATTCGTAACGCCGCGATCCGACCGCATCTCAACTGCTATTAGTCGGAGTATTAAAACGTCGGCGTCTGTAAACACTTCCTTGCAATGGCATCTGAGACCGGTCGCTACAGTGCGTGGTGTGCTCGTAACGTTTACCGGGGAGGTTCGTTGATCGTCCCCTGCAGCTTATCACCCGAAAAATCGCTGCCGGCAGTTGTCCCGGTCTGGCTCCACACGAGGTAGTCGATCGTGTCCTGAACGAACTGGACCGACCCATCCCCCATCGCCATATTGGCGCCACTCGGATGTTCGCTCTTGAAGCTGTTGAAGAGGTAGTAGGCGTTGGGGATGCCGTCCTTGTAATTGCCCGGCGTATTGATCGGGGTCTGCGTGCCCGCCAAGGGCGTGTTGAGGCAGAAGACGCAATTGCGGTTGCTGTCGTCGGCGAGTGTCTCGCCCAGCATGTAGGTCTTCGATAAGCCGTCCTTAACCTTGCTGAACTTTACACCCTCGGGGTTCCGGCAGAACATTCCGACGCAAGCGCCGGACTGAACGCAATTGTCGGACCCAAAACAATCGGACGCATAGCTGGCCGGGTCGGGCGTTCCCCAGTTGCGTCCCATGCAGACGTCGGCCGCATTGTCAAAGGTGCAGAAGTCTTGGATGGTTGGCCCCAACGAGCCGATGTACGAGTTCCCCTGCGAGGCGGGCGGATTCTCGATCCCGAAGATCTTGATGGGCTGGAGATCGGCCGACAGCGCGGCGGAATTTGCCTTCATGGCGATCGAGAAGAACGGGTCGCTTGGGCAAAGCAACTCGGGAATCTGTACGGTAGCGGCGATGCCAACGTTCGTCGCCCGATCCGTCAGTACGCCATTCCCTGGCCAAGTTCCGGCAGCAGCCCCTTTTGTCATATTGAGCGAGTCGAAGACGCTCTGCTGCTCGATATAAGGCATGAGGGCGGTCATCCAGTTCCAGTAGACCTGGTCGCCGTTCTGCCAGAGACGGGCGTCGAAATAGTTAGGGTACCCCGACCCCCCCGGCGCACTGCCGTTGGTCGATTCGTAATTGTGCACCGCAATGGCTAGCTGGCGGAGCTGATTGGTGCATTGGGTGCGCCGAGCCGCTTCGCGGGCCGCCTGGACAGCCGGCAAGAGCAACGCGACCAGAATGCCGATGATCGCGATCACGACCAGCAGCTCAACGAGAGTGAATGCCAACCGCATTCGTGCCCGAGTGGCAAGAATCGTCTCAGTCGCCATCGCTCGACTCCTTTGCGTTGTTGTGTGGAGAGTTGTGAGCCACAGGGGCGGGACAGAGGAAGCCGCTTCACTCACCTTGCCCGTCGCCTGGTCGCCGTAGAAGCCGTTCATGGAAGCCAGGCGTGGGGGCTCGAATGGACTTGATCTTGGATAGCGTCTGTTTCTGTGATGAAGAGCCTCTTCCTCAATCCGCAAGGCAATGGGCAGATGCCGTGCCGCCACGTGGCGGCACGGCATGTCAGCTTGCCCCCCAACCCCGCATCAGTTCAAAGCACCCCGCCGACGGCTGGCGAACAAGCCTGCGGCGGCCAACACCAACACCAAAGCCGACGGCTCGGGCACGCTGAGGGTAAGCGACGTCGCCACGGCGCCGTAGTTAGACGCCCAAATCTTGTAGTCAGCCATGTCCACGAGGCCCGTGCTGTCGGCGAGCTCGTTGCCGTTGCCGTTGAGGTCAAAGCTTGTTCCGAGATTGTCGCGCCAGACGGTGTAGTCGCCGGCATTGACGATTCCGTCGTCGTTGAAATCGCCTAGCAATCCATCGAACGCAACGACGCTCAGCTCCCCGGTAGTGAAGAGGCTCGTCGTGTCCCAGGTCAGGTCCGCACCCAACCCCGGCACGAAGATGGAGTCAAAGGAGCCGCTAGCGGTCGCGAAGTCCAAGACGTTAAACACGTCGCCCAGTGAGGGATCCGGAGCCTGTCCGTCAAGCGTGAGATCGAGGGTTCCGCTGGCTTCAAGGTTTCCAGTGACGCTCAGAAGGTCGGAGTTCACAGGCGTTCCAAGGTCCAGCGATAGGGTAGACCCGCCGTCCATCGATACGTCGCCAGTGACCGTCAGGGTGGCGCCGATGATCTCCTGTACGGAGACCGACAGCCCGTCGTACCAGGCCCGGTTTCCGCCGCCCGTTGCGCTGCTTTCGTCGATGAACACCTCGATCTCACCCATCGCGTTGGCGGTGAACGTGCCAAGGCTTCCGGCGAGCATCGTTCGGTTTCCTTCCGTTGTTAGCACAAGCGTGGGGTAGGTCAGAGTCGAAGCGGCGACGCTATTGGCTGGCTCGTAAAGCGTCAGATTGCTCTCGGAATCTCCAGCGAGCACACGCCATCCCGAGCCGTCATTCCAGTAATTGACCCAGACCTCGTACTCCTGACTGGGCTGGAGTCCATCGACCGTGGTTACTAGGACGGGAGCCGAGTTGGGATTCGCTTCGCCGGTCTGACCTTGCAAGACACTGCCGCCGTTACCGAACGGGGAACGGGCGTTCCATTCCGGCTGATTGCCGAACACGTTGTTGATCGGAGTCAGAACTCCGCCACCCACCAACGTAGTGTTGCTGTCGACAGCGCCCCAGGAAGCATCGACATAGACCGCGTCCGACAGCGGCAAACCGGCGCCGCCGACGCGGATCGTCGATCCGCTACCCGCCGTGACATTGCCGCTGACCGTGCTGAGGTTGCCCGTCAGCATCTGCCCGTCGGCGAGCACGAGCGAGGGTTTGGCGGTAACGTCTAGCGTGCCGCCGTTAACCTCGATCATCGGAGAAGAGACCGCCGCCGAGGCGCCAATAGCGAGCGTGCCGGTGCCAACCTTGCTCAACGTCCCGTTGTTCGTGACGTTTGCGGTAAGGGTCGCCACGGAGTTCGGCCCGACGTTCACCGTCACCGCGCCTGAGGCGGAACCCGAGACCTCGTTGGTGATCGCCAGCGCGTCGTCACCCAGGCCACCGTTGACCAGGAAGGTGCCGCCGCCGGCGTTCACCGTGACGGGGCCGGAGAAACTCACCGCCGAGGCGGCGTTACCGGCGACAATGATGCTGCCGCCGTTGAAGGTCATCGGCTCAGCGACCGCCACGTTTTGGAAGTTGTACCAGATCGACCCACCGTTGAGCGTGGTCCCTGCATCAGCGGTTCCGAAGGCGGTCGGGGAGATGGGGAAAATGGTGCCGCCATTGATCGTCACGGGGCCGGTGTAGGTATTGACGCCATCGAGATTGGCGCCCGTTTGGAAGACAAGGGCGCCAGCGCCACTGATCTCGCCCGAGAACGTATGGGTTCCCCCGTTGATTTCGAGAGTCGTACCGGCGGCAAGACTGATGTCTCCCTCGAGGGTATTGGTGTTACCGAGAGAAACCGTGACGTCACCGGTCAGGTTGATCGGCGTCTGACCACCGAAGCCGTTCGTGCCGGTGAGCGTATAAGTGTTGCCTGTTGAGCTATTGAAAGTGACAACCGAAGGATAAACGTCCTCACCTGAGATATCGACCGTGCTGTTCGCACCAGCCGTGTCGTTGAACGTCACCTGATCGAGATCGAAGAAGACTTGGGGGCTACCGTCGGTCCAGTTCTGCGATGTGTTCTTGTTCCAAGCGGTTCCGTTGGCGCCCGTCCAGGTGAGGTTCCCCGCCGTGCCCGTCACGTCAAGGTTGACCGCGCCGCTCGTCGAGCTGATCGCCAGGGACTGGCGCGTCGTGAGCGGGTTGCCTAGAGAATCCAAGAACGCAGGCGTCAGACCGCTGACGTTGATCGCGCCGCCGCCGTGAGAGATCAGCGTGTACTGACCCGCAGCGAGGCTGCCTTCGGCCGCTACGACGCTCACCGTCATGTTCGGTGTTCCGCCGGCCGTGGTCAGGTTGCCGCTGACGCTGATGCGATCGCTATCACCGATTGTTGTGGTGTCACCCAACTCGAACTGCAAGGTGCCGCCACCACCGCCGCCGCCATTCATCACGACGCTGCCGTTGACGGTCAACGTGCCAACGCCGTCGTCGCCGGGGCTAACCAGGGCGTCGTCGAAAAGTGAGAGAGTTTGGGCCCTGATCGTCCCGGCGCCGGAGAAGAGTTGATCAACCTGCGTCGAGTAGTTGGAGAAGTGATCGACATCCAACACGGCCCCGCCGCGCACTTCGACCGGGCCCCAAAGCTCGCCGCCGTTCGCGCCGTTGGAGAGCACTTCCAGCGTACCCCCTTCGACGACGGTTCCCGCCTGCCAGTAGTCGCTCTGTAAGGTGCTGGCGGTCCCGATTGTCAGCGTTCCGGAGCCACGCTTGATGAGGCTCACGTTGTCTTCGGCGTTCGGCGCGCCGACGAACTGCTCCCCGCTGGCGTTGGTCTCGGCGTCGGTGATCCGGCCCGACAAGTTCGTATTGCCGGCGCCGGAGAAGACGTAAGCCACCGCCCCGCCGCCTCCTTCCGGGGCAGAGAGAGTGCCGCTGAGCGTCAGGGTTCCGGAAGTTGACTCGATGTTGTACTGCGCGCCGGTCGCCTCGCCCTTGATGTTGCCGGCCCACGAGTTGCTGCCCGCACTCGTCAGGTGCACTGCGTCGATTGCCGCGTTAGCCCGAGGACCGAGGACAAGAAACTCGCTCGCAATGTTCACTCCCCCGGTGAGGGCAAGCTTGCCCGTGTCTTCGACGCCGCCTAGCTCGTCGCCGCTGATGCGGGTCCGGGTCGCCAGCGTGCCGTCCGCCGTTCCCAAGGCGCCGCTATCACCGATGGCGAGCGTGCCCCCGTTGATGTCGATGGTTCCCGACATCGACTGGGCCCCGTTGAAGGTGACCGTTTCAGTCGTAAGCGAGTTGGCCAGGACGACCGCGCCGCTGCCAGAGATGTTCCCAGCAAACGCGCCGTTGTATCCCTCAACAAAACTCAACTCGCCAGCCGCGGCCAAGCTAACATCGCCCGGCAGGGCGCCGCTGCTGGCCAATTGCAGCGACCCTCCTAGGACGTTCGTCCCGCCCGTGAAGGTGTTCGTGCCCGACAGGATGAGGTTGTCTCCACCGCTCTTTACAAAGCCAGAAGAGCCGGTGATCGTCGCGCTGATCTCGTGCGTGCCGCCCCCGACCGAGATCTCCGAGTCGCCGCTCAGCGTCAGCGTTTGCGGACCGGCGATGAGGTAACGGTTGGGGTTGCTGATCGTCAGCTTGCTGAGGTTGATTCCGGGGGTGTCGAGAACAATGGTCGCCGGAGAATTCGCTGCGCTGAGGACGTTGCCCAGCAGAGCCTCGCCACCGCTGCTCGGCGCTCCGCCGTTCCAATTGCCGTTGTCGCTCCAATTGCCGCCGCCGTTGAAGGACCACGACACCGGCCCGCCGGCCAAACCGACGAAGGCGGCAGAGACATCGCCCTGGCCAAATCCGTTGCCGCCAAAGTCCCAAGTCAGAGTGTTCAGCCCCGCGACCCCCGTGGCCAACTCATCGGCAATGCCGGCGCCGATCGCGCCACCGCCGGTCGCGCCGTTGGCGTTCCCGACCCCGAAGAGCGACTGGACGCCCGTGGAAGTAAGCACTGATCCGTCAGCGTTGTTAACGCCAACAAAGCTCGTTATGAACCGATTGTCCGATGTCGTTGTTATCGAGGTCCCCGTCCCTAAGTCAGGGACGACCGACGTATCGACGTTGCTCAACTCGTAGATGAAGAAAGCCGAATTGGTGCTGCCGGCAGTGACATCGAATGAGAAGGATCCCGTGGCGGCTGGGTCGTAGAAGTAGAACAGAGACGTTCGACCATCTTGGACGAAGCCGTCCGCGGCCATGCCGCCAAACTGAATGCTGGAGGGCGTGTAGTTGTTGTCGATGTAGGTGCCGAAAACGAGTGCGTTTCCTGAACCCTGGAGCGAGTAGTCGACGCTCCCAGCGCCCCCCGACGAATCATAGCTACCGCTGTCCGTACCGGACACGATGATGACCGCCTGTGCAGGTGCGGCGCCCAACACTAAGCCCAACACCAAGCAAAGCAAAAAAGCTAATGTCGCTTTCATCAGGTTCATCCTGCTGCATCAGAGGAGAGGTCCAGATCAACGAAGAGAGGCCGAAGTACGGCTTACGGAATCCCTACGGTGGGTTCCTAGGCTTCATGAACTACAAGGCGTGCTACGGATGCTTTCTGCGAGCTGGAGCCGACCCGAGCCGTCAGCCTTTGCCGGCAGAGCACTGAACGCGCCTGTGGCCCATGAGGGGAGCTGGTTAACGATAAGAAAAGAGCGGAGTAGATAGCTTGCTAATCGAGGGCTTCAACGAACTTAGGAAGCATCACGAACAGACAAATCTTGAATAGTGGGTAACGAGAGCAGGCGTGGATGACTAGTTGGAATGCGATCGGTACATGCGAACGGTCCTCGAGTCGGATAATGCCAGCGTTGAACAGCTAGGAAGAGCGTTTAGCGGGGGGCGCCGTCGTGCCGCGTAGCACAAGCTGCTGCCTAACCACGGAATCTTCATCGGTTGCTTCTTCCGGCGACGCTATTCGGGCTACCAATCTCCTAGCGCCGATTGCGCCTATTTCGCTCGTGTCGAAACGAATGACGGTTAACGGCGGGGTCGTGAAGCGAGTCGCCGCGATGTCGTTGAAGGCGATCAGACTAAGGTCGGTTGGGACAGACACGCCGTGTGACCAGCAAGCGTGCATCAGTTCGAGCGCCTCCACGTGGCAATAGCAAATCACGGCAGTAGGGGCGTCTCCCGAGAGAAGTCGCTGCATGACATCGTCGGTGCTGCAACGCCAGACCTCGGCCTTGCGATCGTGGCCTGCTTCACGCATCGCTTGCTCGAAACCTTGCCGACGCTCATTGACGCTCACGTGATCGCGAATGGACTCATTCACGTAGAGCGCAATCCGTTTGTGTCCGAGCCCCAAGAGGTGCCGCGTCGCTAAACGTCCACCCGAAACATCGTCAGTCACCACATGCTGCAGCCCGCCGAATTTTTCGCCCAGCAAGATGGTCGGGAGCCGCCTCTCAAGCACGATTGGTTGGGCCGGCTCAGGAACATGCAGCAGAAACGCCAAGCCATCGACGGCCCCGCCAAGGACAAGTTCCTTCCAGTCGCCGGTTTCGGTAACCGGGACCAAACGAATGTCGTAGTTCTCTGTCTGCAGGGTCTCCGTGAACGACGTTGCAATCTCGTTCATCGGGTCTTCGAAGATCCACCTTGGGTTGGAATACAGGAGACCGATCGTGTGAGTTTTCCCCCTTGATAGAGCTCGCGCACGCCAATTCGGCTGGTAGCCGAGTTCCTCAGAGATGCGGAGAATCTCCCGCGACTTTCGGGCACTGCGCTCCTGAACACCCTTCACGTCACCGCGAAGAACACGAGCAACCGTGGAGGCGGAGACGCCAGCACGTTCGGCGATCTGATCGATCGTGACAGCCATAGAAAGCCAGTGAAGCCGGATTGGCTAGGGCGAAATGGCATCGCTGCCGTTTTCTGACAGCGACTCTCTTTTGGACAAGGTCGCGTGGCTCTTTACTCGATAAGGTTGCCTGGGAAGAGAGACGGCAGCGAATCCTACTGCGCGCCAACTCCCCTCACAACGTCCGAACTTATTGCCAGCCCGAGCGATTGTCAAGCGAATTCCCACCTATTGTGACAGCGGTGCCAGTTTTGCGTCGGCCGCGGCGACCGAGGGTCGCTGAGGTAGCCGTCGGGCGCCCTACTCAACGGGTCGCCACGGAAAATCGACCGGCTAGCGCCGATCGATCTCCCGTTGGCGCCGCTCGTTCGACGTCATCCCGTCGTGTGCAGGAAGTTAGTCCAGCACATCGATAGGTGTTCGTAGGTCGATTCGGCTACGGAATGCTCGGCGAGTCGTAAGTTGCTGCTGATGACGGCCCGATTGTCACGAGCGACGGCGCGAGATTGCATGCGTGGCCTAGACAGCCATCGGATCTGAGTGCGTTAGACTGGCTTCCCTCACGTTGCGACGCGCTCGTAGTTTCTACAAAGCGCCGCCGTGCCGAGTTCGGCAGACAACTTGCTCATCGTGGCTTGGCGGCTCATCATCGTCTGACCAGACGCCGGTTGGTGGCAAAGCGTCCCTCCGCTGGTAGGGCGTCTGCTCATCGTGACAGTTGCCTCATTCAGGAACGATTCCGTCGAAAGTGAGCGATGACGAAGGCGACGAAGCGGCTCAGGCGCTCGCGCCGTAGCGAGCCGATCCATCGCTCGACGCAGGCGTTTTAATTCGGCGCCCGCGGCGCGGTCGGAGAGACCCGGAGAGAGGGGAAGGTATCACTTCCTTTTGTTCAAACGCGGAATCGTGACGTTGGAGGCAGCGAAGCCTGGAGTTGGAGACAGCCAAGGAAGTAAGCGACGACAAGGTCACGCCCCCCTGCGAGCATTGGTGCTGCTTTTCAAGAAACCTCATCTCACGAGGAAACGGAACATGTTGAACAAGTTTTCGATTGCCCTATTGGTGCTCTCTGTCTCAACCCTTGTCGCATCCCTCGCCGGCGCCACCCGTGCGCAGGCGACCGAGGAGGCATCCGCGCCCGACTCGGCCGAAGCGGATTCTGGCCAAGCGGATTCTGGCCAGGACGAAGCCGCCGGGCAGGATTCCGCCGACGCTCGGCCGGCGAGGCGTAACGGACGCCGCGGCGGGCCTGGATTTGGTGGCCCGATTGAGTTGGGCCCCGACGACAAGCCCGCGTTTGACGACCCACCTGCTGATTTCAAGAAGGTCCGTGACAACATCCCGCACGGCAAGCTGGAGATGATCCCGTACGACTCGAAAAGCGTCGGCACAAAGCGGAACATGAACGTGTACACGCCGCCCGGCTACACGACCGACAAGAAGTACCCCGTGCTCTACCTGCTGCACGGCATCGGCGGCGACGAAACCGAGTGGCAACGCTTCGCCACGCCCGGCGTGATCCTTGACAACTTGATTGCCGACGGAAAAGCCGAGCCGATGATCATCGTGATGCCGAATGGCCGCGCCCAGAAGAACGACCGGGCCGAGGGCAACGTGTTCGGTTCGGCGCCCTCCTTTGCGGAGTTCGACAAAGACCTGCTGAACGACGTCATTCCGACAATCGAGTCGCGATATTCGGTCGCCGCGGACCGCGAACACCGCGCCCTGGCCGGGCTCTCGATGGGCGGTGGGCAATCGCTCAACTTTGGCCTTGGCAACCTCGACACCTTCGCATGGGTCGGCGGGTTTTCCTCCGCCCCCAACACCAAGCCCGCGGAACAGCTGGTCTCCGACCCGGCCGCGGCGCGTGAGAAGCTCAAGCTGCTCTGGCTCGCCTGCGGCAACAAAGACGGCCTAATCCGCATCAGCCAAGGCGTGCACGCCTACCTCAAAGAACACGACGTGCCGCACGTCTGGCACGTGGACTCGTACGGTCACGACCCGACCGAGTGGAGCAATAACCTCTACCTGTTCGCGCAGCGACTTTTCAAGTAGTCGCGGCGACTCCGCAAGCGCGGTGTTCGAGTAGGGGACGGTCAAGGGCGAATCGACTAGCGTCCCGCCGTCGCTGCACCCTGAAGGCCGTTCTTTTCTCGGAGGAACCGTCGTGAGGGCGTCTGCTGACAATTCGCCCACCGAGAGCGATCGGCCTCGGAACGAAAAAACCCCGGGAAATACAACGATTTCCCGGGGTTCTGCTGAGAGGCGTCGGTGGGAGTCGAACCCACGATGTCGGATTTGCAATCCGATGCCTTAGCCACTTGGCTACGACGCCTTTGGGCCTGCTGCTCGCCTAGCGGCGCCAGCAGGATCTCTTGGTCTGCCGGCCGCCTAGCGGCGCCAGCAGGTCGCGACGGCAGTGACGCTCGACGCGGTTGTGAGAATGGTATCGGCCTCGCCGACCCCTCACTAAAGCCGAACCTACGAGATTGGCGGGGGATGGTCAACCTGTACCGGTTGTAGGGGCCCTCCCCTGTCCTGGAAAAGCCGTCGTCACGCCCTTGGGCTTCCAGCCGCGCACGCAGTAAGCGGACCGGCTGGCATACCGAAACGGGCTCCAATGCCGGCGTTCCGAAACGCGCTGCGGGCCGGTCCGCTTACTTCGTGCGCGGCTAGAGACGCAATTCTTGATGGGGCGTCCGTACGTAGGTCCTTGGGAAGACGCGCCCCCCCAGGAGGACGTGGGCCCCGGAATGACGCTGGCGCCGGTTCTGTCGGTCCTGCGGGCCGGCGGCGACCGGTTGGACGGGAGACGCCAGGGGCGACGATTCTCACGGCAGCCGAATGGATTCGGCGCGTCCCTCGACCCACTTAGACGACGGAGCCGTCGCCATGCGTATTCGCCTCGCCTCGCTGACCCTCGCCGCGGCCGCCTTGCTGATGGGCGACGTCGCCCCCGCGCAGGTGACGCTCGACCCGGGCCCCGTGGGCGCCCCGTCGGTCGAACGCCCCGAGTACGCCGGCCGCATCGGTAAGATGACACCGATGGAGATCATCCAGCAGAAGGCGCAGATGAAGGCCGCCCAGCGCGCCGGCCGGATCGCCACCCGCGAATGGTACGGCTACTCGCAGGCCCGCCCGACAACGGCCGCCACGCCGTTCGGCGGCCAGTACGGCGCGCAGTTCAACGGCTACACGATGGGCCGGCCCGATTCGTACTACGCCACCGGGCCGGTGCTGGTGTTCGCCCGCTGAAGCGGGGTGAGGCTGCAGGCTTGAGACTTGAAGGTTGGCGTGGCGACCGGGTACGGCACGCAGCGAAGCCCTCACACCTCAAGCCTCAGGTCTCAAGCCGACGGCGTGCGGATCACCAGCAGACGCTCTTCGGTCATGTCGGCCATCGCGTAGCGGATGCCTTCTCGGCCGAGGCCGGAGTCTTTGACGCCGCCGTAGGGCATGTTGTCGACGCGCCAGCTCGGCACGTCGCCGATGACGACGCCGCCCACTTCGAGCGTGTCCCACGCCTTCTGGATCTTGTACCAGTCGCGGGTGAAGACGCCCGCCTGGAGGCCGAACTTGCTGTCGTTCGTCTGGGCGAGCGCCGCGTCGTACGAGCTGAACTTGCTGAGCACGGCGACCGGTCCGAAGGCTTCCTCGGTGCAGACGTCTTCGCTGGGGGGAACGTCCTCCAGGAGCGTCGCTTCGAGCATGGCGCCCTCTCGTCCGCCGCCGCAGAGGAGCTTGCCGCCCGCTTTGACGGCCGACTGGATCCAGCCGTCGAGCCGCTTGGCCTCGCCCTCGCTGATCATCGGGCCGATGAAGGTGTCTTCGTTCTTGGGGTCGCCGGCGATCAGCTTCTTGGTGGCGGCGACGAGCTTCGTCTTGAGCTCGTCGTAGACCGACTCGTGGATCAGGATGCGCTGCACGCCGATGCAGCTCTGGCCCGATTGGTAAAAGGCGCCGATGACGAGGCGGCCGACCGCGTCTTCCAGATCGGCGTCCTCATCGACGATGCAGGCCGCGTTGCCGCCGAGTTCGAGGATCACCGGCTTCTTGCCGGCGCGGGCCTTGAGGTCCCAGCCGACGCCGGGCGAGCCGGTGAACGACAACAGCTTGAGGCGCTCGTCGGTCGTGAACAGGTCGGCGCCGTCACGGTGGCACGGCAGGATGCTGAAGGCGCCGGCCGGCAGGTCGGTCTCGGCCAGCACCTCGCCAATCAACAGCGCGCCGATCGGCGTGCGGCTCGCCGGCTTGAGGACGAAGGGGCAGCCCACGGCGAGCGCCGGCGCCACTTTGTGCGCGGCCAGGTTCAGCGGGAAGTTGAACGGCGAGATGAACGAGCACGGCCCGATCGGCACCCGCTGCACGAACCCGCGGTAGCCCTTCGCCCGGGCCGAAATCTCGAGGTTGGGGATGTCGCCGTCGATGCGGACCGACTCCTCCGCGGCGATCCGAAACGTGTCGATCAGGCGGGACACTTCGCCCCGCGAATCCTTGATCGGCTTGCCCGCCTCGATGCAGAGGGCCATCGCCAGCTCGTCGAAACGCTCCTTGAAGCGATCGACGCAGTGCTGCAGCACCGCCTGCCGCTCGTAGGGCCGCATCTGACGCATCGGCTCGGTCGCCTCGACCGCCGCGGCGATGCCCCGGTCGATGTCGCTAGCGGACGCCATCGCGACCTTGGTGGCCACCTCGCCGGTGTACTTGTCGGTCACCTCCAGGTCGGCGTTGGGCGACTCGGGCTTGTTGGCGAGGTAGAAGGGGTATTTGTCTTTGAGCATTTTGGATTCACCGCGGAGACGCGGAGGACGCGGAGTTGATGATCGTGAGGTCACTGCTAGTTGCAATTACTAGCGATTGACCGGTGGGAGAGAAGCCGAAAGCTCGAACTTCTCGTTCTACAGCCAGTTTGGCAAACGCTGTTTGGTTGTCATAAATCCATCCTCCTGGACCACCCAGCAATAGCGATGAATCGGGCCAGTCAAGGTCCAGACGCTGGGCCCACCAGCCGTCCCTACCAGAACTAACCAATCCCCCGCCGTGAAGTCCGGAGAGTCGAATTTGAGTTCCGCACAGAGAGCCTATCCCTGTCGCGATAAGACGTTGCTCGTCATACCACTCTTGGCACGGTTCATCGCTATTTCGATCAATAAGTGTGCCCGTTAAGCAATCAAATAACCCTCGTCCTGCGAACGACACGACAAGTAAGAGATCCGAATCGTCGGCGAACCCTACTTCAGTCAGTCCACCAATGGGGTAGGAGACGCAAACGGACCAAGGGGCAGGCGGCGAACCTATCATTGCAGAGCGAACTCGATTGCGTACCAGTTCAAGATGATCTCTACCAGAAGCGCTACTGCCATCCGAATCCCTCCTCAACCAATGTTTCATTGCCCGGAAGGCCATTTTTGTCTCACTAACGTCCAAGGTCTCGACGGAGCTTGTCTAGCGACGATGAGTTGCTGTTCGTCGTCTGCACTTGTTCAAGTGCCGAAAGCAATCGCTGGCCGTTCTTTGGCGACCGCAAGAGATGAACCGTTTCCACTAAGCCGCTCAGCTCGGATGCAGCGATCATCGCCACAGCTTCTTTGCCGCGGCGGTTGATAATCACGACTTCTTGATTGAGGACGACCTCATCGAGCAACGAGGCAAAGCGGACGCGGGCATCGGAGTAGCTGGTTTCGATAGCCATGATGAACTCCATTGATTCGTACAGCACTACTGCACGCGGACTCCGACCTCGTCAACTTCGAAACGCCAACTCTTGTAGGAGGCGTCTCCAGACGCCGATTACGGACTCTTAAGCCTTAAACGGCATGGTGCGCGTAATCGGGGTCTGGAGACCCCTCCTACAGTCGCTTCGCTTCTTTGTTCCTTAGTTACTTTGTGGTGAATCTCTACAAAGCTGCCGCCAGCTTCGGGATCTCTTCGTTCAGCAGCGGCACGTTCACCGAGTAATCGACCGGGCAGTCGATCACGTCGACGCCCGGCGTGTCGCGGCACTTTTTGAGCAGGGGCCGCAGCGCTTCGGTCGATTCGACGCGGTGGCCGCGGGCGCCGTACGCCTCGGCCAGTTTGACGAAGTCGGGGTTCGTGAAGTCGAGGCCGTAGTTGGTCATCCCCTCGGCCTCTTGCTTCCACTTGATCATGCCGTACCCCGAGTCGTTGAGGATCAGCACCACGAGGTTGAGCTTCAGGCGGACGGCGGTCTCAAGCTCTTGCTCGTTCATGAGGAAGCCGCCGTCGCCGCAGATCGCCATGACGAAGCGGTCGGGGTGGACCATCTGGGCCGCCATCGCCGCGGGGAGGCCCGCGCCCATGCTCGCCAGAGCGTTGTCGAGCAGCACGGTGTTCGGCTGGTGCGCGTCGAAGTTGCGGGCGAACCAGATCTTGTACATGCCGTTGTCGAGCGACAGGATGCCGTCATCGGGCGTGACAGCCTGCACCTCGGCGACGAGCCGCGCCGGGGTGAGCGGGAAGCGGTCGTCGTCGGCGTGGGCCTCTTGGTTCTGCTCTAGCGCGAACTTCACCTCTTGGAACCGTTTGAAGTCCCAGTCGGCCTGCGGGCGGACTTCGTTCCCGAGGCGCCAGACGCTGTGGGCGACGTCGCCGACGACCTCGACCTGCGGGAAGTAGACCGGGTCGACCTCGGCGGTGGTGAAGTTGACGTGGATCACCTTGACGCCGCCGGGGGTCATGAAGAACGGCGGCTTCTCCACCACGTCGTGGCCGACGTTGATGATCAGGTCGGCCGCGTCGATGGCCCGGTGGACAAAGTCGTTCGACGAAAGGGCCGCGGTGCCGAGACAGAGCTCGTGGGTGTCTTCGATGACGCCCTTGCCCATCTGCGTCGTAAAGAACGGGATGCCGGTCTGGTGGATGAAGCGGCGGAGCATCTTGCAGCAGAGCCGGCGGTTGGCGCCGGCGCCGACGAGCAGCAGCGGCCGCTTGGCCTTCTCGATCAAGCCGGTGGCGATGCGGATCGACTTGTCGTCGGCCGCCGGGCGGCGGACCTTGCTCGCCTCCATGACGTGGGCGTCGGACGGGTCCTTGGCGATGTCCTCGGGCAGTTCCAGATGAACGGCGCCGGGGCGCTCTTCCTCGGCGACGCGGAACGCTTCGCGGACCCGCGACGGGACGTTGTCGGCCGACACGATCTGGCGGGTGTACTTCGTCAGCGGCCGCATCATGTCGACGATGTCGACGATCTGGAAATGTCCCTGCTTGCTGGTCTTGATCGGCTTCTGACCGGTGATCATCAGCATCGGCATCGCGCCGAGCTGGGCGTACGCGGCGGCGGTGACGAGGTTCGTCGCCCCCGGCCCGAGGGTCGAGAGGCAGACGCCCGCCTTGCCGGTGAGCCGCCCGTAGGTCGCCGCCATGAAGCCGGCGGCCTGTTCGTGGCGGGTGAGGACGAGCTTGATCGAGCTGCGTGACAGCGAGTCGAGCAGGTCGAGATTCTCTTCACCGGGGATGCCGAAGATGTACTCGACGCCCTCGGCTTCGAGGGCGCGGACGAAAAGATCCGAAGCTTTCATAGCCATTCCTTTGCGACACGGGTCCCTAAAGACTCACGCAAAGGCGCGGAGGCGCAAAGGGGAGTTGGCGAAGGATCGCGGTATTTTGCACGCCTTTGCGTCTTTGCGCCTTGGCGTCAGGACCTTTTTCGCTTCGGAGTTAGGTCGAAACCCGGAGCATCGTCTTGAGGAACCACGCCGCGAAGGGCGTCAGCTTCGTACGGCTGTAGAGGTCGCCGACCTTGCGGATCGCCTCGGCCTGGGTCGGATAGGGGTGGATGCTGGCGGCGATCTTGCCGAGTCCCACGCCGTTCGTCATGGCGATCGAGAGCGAGCCGATCAGGTCGCCGGCGTTCTCCGCGACGATCGTGGCGCCAACGATGCGGTCGGTCCCGCGGGCGACATGGATCTTGACGAAGCCCTCCGTCTGGCCGTCGAGGATCGCCCGGTCGACGTGCTCTAGGTCCTGACGGAACGTCGTGATCGCAACGCCCTTCGCTTCCGCCTCTTTCTCGGTGAGGCCGACGTGGGCCAGCTCGGGCGAGGTGTAGGTGGCCCAGGGGATGACGAGCGAGCTCGCCTTGCGCTTGCCGAAGCCGAGCGGCGTGAAGAGGGCGTTCGCCACCACCGCCCGCGCCATGAAGTCGGCGGCGTGCGTGAACTTGTAGGGGGAGCAGATGTCGCCCGCCGCGTAGACCTTCGGGTTGGTCGTCTGAAAATAGTCGTTGACCTTCACGCCCTGTTTGCCGTCGTACTCGACGCCGACTCTCTCCAGGCCAAGGCCCTCGACGTTCGGCGCCCGGCCGACCGCGACGAGCAGCTTGTCGACGACGACGTTGTATTCGCCGCCGGCTGCCGTGATCCGGACGCGGTCCCCTTCGGGCGACAGTTGCACGCTCTTGCCGTGGCCATAGATCCGGACGCCGTCCGCTTCGAGCGACCGCTGCACGATCTGGGCCGCGTCTTCGTCTTCGCGGGGCAGAACCCATGGGTCGGCGTTGACGAGGTGGACCTCGCTGCCAAAGCGGGCGAACGCCTGGGCCAGCTCGCACCCAATCGGCCCGGCGCCGATCACGCCGAGCGACCTCGGCAACTCGGTCAGCGAGAAGACCGATTCGTTGGTCAGGTAGGCGACGCGGTCGAGCCCGGCGATCGGCGGCGCGGCGGCGCGGGCGCCGGTGGCGAGCACCCCCTTCTTGAAGCGGAGCGTCTGGTCGGCGACGCGCACCGCATCGCCGCCGGTGAACTCCGCGGCGCCGAGGTAAACATCGACCCGCTTCTCATCGCGGAACCGCCGGGCCGAGTCAGCCGGGCTGATGTCGGCGCGGAGCCGCCGCATGCGTTCCATCACTTGGCCGAAATCGACACGCACCTCGCCATCAACGTGGACGCCGAACTCGCCGGCCCGCCGCACGGCGTGGGCGGCGCGGGCGGCGCTGAGGAGGCCCTTCGACGGCACACAGCCGATGTTCAAGCAGTCGCCCCCCATCAAATGGCGTTCCACCAGCGCGACCTTCGCCCCCAATCCGGCCGCCACCGCCGCCGAGACCAGCCCCGCCGTCCCGGCGCCGATCACCACCAGATCGTACGGCCCGCTCGGCGTGGGATTCGTCCAATCGAGCGGATGGACGTGCGACTCCAACCGCTGGTTATGGGCGTCGTACGGCTGCAGTTCGATGGAAGGCATGAGCCGAAGTGGGAAGTTGGATGTGGGAAGTGGGAGGTGAGCCGGAAGCGTCAGCGCCCGGAGTGAACCCGTATCACGCTTCAACCACGGGTTCGGCGGCCGAGGGAGCCACCTCCGACAGCGCCCGCTTCGCGATCCGCGTCACGAAGACCGTCACTGCGACCGTTGCGATGAGGCCGACGACCAGCAGCGCTTGCCGGGCGGCGCCCCCTTCGACCTTGCCGGTGAGCAGGTCGGTCAGGTTCCCCGTCGCGGCGCCGAGGTAAACGTACAGCACCGTGGCGGGAAGCATGCCGATCCAACTGGCGAAGAAGTAGTCCCTCAGCGACACCGGCGTGGCGCCATAAAGGTAGTTGAGCGCGTTGAAAGGGAACGCCGGCGAGAGCCGCGTCAGCAGGACGATCTTCCAGCCCTGGCGGGCGACCGCGCTGTCAATCGCCGCGAAGCGAGGGTTGCGTTTGGCGAGGCCTTCGACGAAGTCCCGCGCCGCATAACGCCCGATGAGGAAGGCGAGCGTCGCACCGAGCACGCTGCCGACCGACGCGACGCAAGTACCTAGCGCCACGCCAAACAGGTAGCCGGCGGTGAGTGTGAGGATCAGCCCCGGGACCATCAGCACCGTGGCGACAACGTAGACGACCGCCAACAGAGCGGGCCCCCAAAACTCAAGACCACGCAAATACTCCAAGAAGCCGGACAGCCACTCGCTGACGGGGAGAAGGCGAATGGCCGCGGCGAGTCCAACGAGCAGTGCGACCAACGCGGCGAGCTTCCAAGTCTTTGCGTGCATCATCGACGTGGCTGGTCGTTGCCGGGGGCGGGGCGGGGTCACCATAACTTGCCCTGGTGCGTCACGCCCGTCGTAGCGGTTACCCTGGAAGCCCGGGAGTCGGCCATGACGGTGACATGGGTTACAGTCTGGTACGCCCCCTCCCGTTCCGAAACCTCCCCTCCCTATGCCCCGACTGATCGCCATCGGCGACATCCACGGCTGCAGCGCCGCCCTCCGGGCGCTGCTGGAGGTGATCGATCTGCAGGAGGAGGACCGCCTCGTGACACTGGGCGACTACGTCGATCGGGGGCCCGATTCGCGGGGCGTGCTCGACACGCTGCTAGAGATCGACGCCTCGGGGAGGCTCATCCCGCTGCTGGGCAACCACGAAGAGATGATGCTCGGCGCCCTGCGGGGGTCTTACCCACGGAACCTGTGGCTGCACCACGGCGGCGTCGCGACGCTCGACTCGTACGGCTTTGTCGGCGACCTCTCGGTGATTCCACAGGAGCACCTCGACCTGCTCGACCGCTGTCTGCCTTACTACGAAGCGGACGAGGTCTTCTTCACGCACGCCAACTACGTGGCGGACGAGCCACTCGACCGCCAGCCCGTCGAGGCCCTCCGTTGGCAGAGCCTCCAGGAACACTTCCCCGCCGAGCACGTCTCGGGCAAGCGGGCGATTGTCGGTCATTCCTCCCAGAAAGGTGGTGAGGTCCTCGACGGGGGCTACCTCTGGTGCCTCGACACCTACTGCCACGGCGGCGGGTGGCTCACGGCCTGCGACGCCGCGACGGGGCAGATGTGGCAGGCCTCGGCAAACGGGCGCCTTCGGAACCACTCTGACGAGTGAAGTCGGCTGTAATCGGACGGATCCCAACCAATCCCAAAGAGGACATCCATGACCCGGTAGTACTCCGCTCGGGTCGCTTGCCTCGTCAACGCCTCGGAGGGGGGTGCAAGATTGCATCGGTCCACATTTCGCTTCGGTTTCATGTAGATCGTTGCGGCTTCCCCCGATTGATTAAGTGGGGCAGATGCCGACCCGTCGTTTCCTATGCCGAGTGCTAAGGACCGGCGGGTCGGTGCTTTTAAGAGCTGGTGCTATTAGCGACGCCCGCAACTTTCGCACGGCAGGGGCGGAAGTTGTGGGGCGTCGCCGCCGGGCCTAGACTCGGTCGGTGCCCGACACAACTCCCCCGCCGCAAGACCGCCGCAGCCGCCATCGCTTTGCCTGGGGCCGGATCGCGGCGCCCGCCGTCGTCGCCTTGCTCGCCCTGGCGGGGTGGGAAGCGCTGATCCAACTGCGGGGAGTGCCCACTTACGTCGCCCCCGCGCCGACGGCGGTCGCCGAAGCGCTGGTCCAGCAGTGGCCGACCCTCGGGCCGGCTTGGCTGGTGACGGTCCGCACCATGGCGTTGGCGCTCGCCGCCGCGGTGGCGGGGGGCCTGCTGCTGGCGGTGGCGTTCTCGCTGTCGCCCCTCATCGAACTGAGTCTTTTCCCCTACGCCGTCGCCCTCCAGGTGACGCCGCTCGTGGCGATGGCGCCGCTGCTGATGCTGTGGATCCCCCAGACGCAGGTCGTGCTGTTGGTCTGCGCCTGGATCGTCGCGTTCTTCCCGATCCTCGCCAGCACGACCGTCGGACTGCGGAGCGCCGACCCCGGGCTCCGCGACCTCTTTGACCTCTACGGGGCGACGCGTTGGCAGCGGCTGTGGCTGCTGTTGACGCCGACCGCCCTCCCCTACTTCCTCACCGGGCTACGGACCGCGGTCAATCTGAGCCTGGTCGGGACGGTGGTCGCCGAGTTCGTGACCGGGGCCAGCGGCAAGCAGTCGGGCCTCGCCGCCGCGGTGTTCGAGGGGCAGTACCGCCTCGACACGCCGCTGATGTTCGCCGCCCTGGGGCTGATCGCCCTGACCGGGATCGCCGGCTACTTCGCGACCCACCTGCTCAGCCGCTGGCTGCTAGCCGGCTGGCACGAATCGACGCTGTAGTACGAAACCACCAGCGCTCGACAGCAGCATGTGTCTTCGAGAGCCGCAAGCGTCAGCGCCCGGAGTCGCGCCGGGTACCCGCTTCGACTCCGGGCGCTGACGCTGACGGCTCCCCACCCCGCTTGCGGCTTCCCATCCCGCGGAAGGGGAAATTGGTAGACTGGGGCGATCCCCGGACCGTCCCCCTGCCCCTGCTCCGTCGTGCTTCGACCCGTCTTGCCGCTTCTGTTGGCGCTCGCACCGCTCGTCGCTAGCGGCGCCGAGAAGGTGACGCTTGCTTTGAACTGGAAAGCCCAGCCCGAATTGGGTGGTTTCTACCAGGCGCTAGCCGCCGGCCATTACGCCCAGCGCGGTCTCGACGTGTCGATCCGTGTCGGCGGGCCGATGGTCAATAACCGCCCGCTGTTGCCGGTCGGTCAGGCCGAGTTCTTGATCGGAACGAACCTGATCCCCGCCTTCGACGTCGTGAAGCAAGGCATCCCGACAAGGGTTGTCGCCGCTTACTTTCAGCGCGACCCGCAGTGCCTGATCAGCCACGCCGACGGGCCCGTCAAGACGTGGGACGACTTGAGGCAGGCGCCGCTGCTGCTCGGCGCGCCGGGCCGCCACAGCTTCTTCCTCTGGCTCGAGACGTCGCAAGGCTTCCAGCGGTCGCTCATCCGCCCCTACAACCACAACCTGGCGCCGTTCTTGGTCCACAAGGACTGGGCCGTCCAGGGCTACGCCACCGCCGAGCCGCGGCGCATCCTCGAAGCGAGCGGCAAGGAGCCGAACGTCTTCCTGCTCGCCGACCACGGGTGGGCCAGTTACTCGACCCTGCTCGAAACCCGCCAAGACCTCATCGACAAGCGTCCCGAACTCGTCCAGGCGTTCGTCGACGCCTCGACGATCGGCTGGTACGAGTACCTCTATGGCGACGCCGCCGAGGCCAACCGCCTGATCCTCGCCGACAACCGCGACATGACGCAGGGACAGATCGACTACTCGATCGCCATGATGCGGAAGTGGGGGCTCGTCGATTCGGGCGCCGCGCTCACGGGGGGCGTCGGCGCTCTCGATAGCGAGCGTGTCACCGCGTTCTTCGACGCGATGACCGCCGCGGGCCTCTTCAAGCCGGGCGAGCTCGACCCGACCAAGGCGAGCGACTCCCGCTTCGTCAACCGGGGCGTCGGGCTCGAGCGCCGCGCCGAGTTGCTGCCCGCGTCCCAAGACAATTAGCCAAGGCCCCCACCGGGCCTTTTTTCACTGCCTTCACTGACACGATTGGAGTTTCTTGATGCGTCATCCCCTTCTCGCCTTCGCCGCGTTGGCTGTGATTCTGCCGCTCGGTTGTAACCAAGCCCCCAACGACCCCGCAGTCGACCCGAGCGAGTTCCCCAAGGCCCTGGTCGCCCTCGAATCGCAGACCGAAGAGATCTTCGCCGCTTTCGACGCGGACGACCCCAAGTCCGCCGACCGGCCGCTGCACCAGATTGGCAAGACCTTCAACTCGATCAAGCGACTCGCCAAACCGGCCGGGCTGACCGACCAGCAGCTGACCGAGCTCGACGACGCCACCGGCGTGCTCCTTGACGCCTTCGGCGAGCTCCACAAGCCGATGCACCAGGCGACATTCCCCGAGGACTTCGACTTCGAGCCGATCCGCGAAAAGATCAACGAGGGTCTCGTCAAACTGCGGGCCGCCGTCCCCGCGGAGATGGCCGCCAAGATGGAAGCCGCCGCGGCGAAGCGGGCCGAGGCCGCCCCGCCCGCTGACGCGTCGCCAGACGCTGAGGCTTCGCCGGCCGACGAGGCCGCGGCGCCGGACCAGCCCGCCGACGACACGGGCGCCCGGCTGACGCGGCCGGGGCCGTTCCGGCTCGTCTCGGCCGGCCCCGCGGCGCGGGCGCCCCTCTGCCCGACCGTGATGCTGTTCGACGCGGAGTCACTTGATTCGGCGGCCGAGCGGGTTAATCGCGCCGCCGAGATCGTCGCTGTCGCCCCGCCCGGCGACCGCTGGGTGCAGTTCGTGCCGACGTTGCACACCCGGCTCAACGAGGACCTCACGATCGACGCCTACGGCCTGCAAGGCTCACGCCGGGGCCCCTGGGAGTCCGCCAGCAACTTCACCGTCGCGACCGACGACCTGGCCGACCGCTTCCGCGACGCATTCGCGGCGGCGATCGGGCAGGCCGTCCGCCGTGGCCTCAACGTCTCGCTGCTGCCGCACCTCGACCCGGCCGGCGGCCCCGTCAACGAATGGCGGAACCTCTATCGCTTTGCCCCCGGCGACGTGATCGGGCCCGGCTCGTACGAGTCGCTGCTGATCGACCCGCTCGCCGACGCCGTCGAGGCCGGGGCGACGTCCGACACCCGCGTCGATTTCGCGCTCTCGGGCGAGATGGGGCGTTCGCTGTTCGAGCACCCCGCCGATTACCTGCAGCTCGTCCGGCGATTGCGCGAACGCTTCGCCACGAACCCCCGCACCGCGGGCGTCCGGCTTGGCGTCGCGCTCAACTGGAGCGGCCTTGCCGGTGAGCTCGATCAGGCGACGATCAATCGCGGAGCGGTCGCGGAACTGTTCGCCGCCTTCGACTTCGTCGCCTTTTCCTGCTACGCCCCCGTGAGCGTACCGCCGACGCCGCAAGACTTCCAACAGGCGACGCAGAACTTCTTACAGGAGCTCCGCTCGCTCGGCGGCGACCTCCCGCCCGAGGCCCGCCTGGTCTACGCCGAGGCCGGCATCGGCGGCGACACGGTGCGGCCCGGCGCCGACGGCCCCGTGTACGCCACGCCGGCCGAGGTGGCCGCCAAGCCGTACGAAGGCCGCGGCTCCTCCCGCCTCAGCCCCTGGACCAACCCGGCGCTGGCCGAACTCCGCCAGCAGTACCACGCCGCGCTCTGCGAGTACCTCCAGAACGGCCCCGACACAACGCCGCCAATCGACAAGGCGTTCCTCTGGAGCGAGGGCCCGTGGGACCCGCAGGGCGTCGCCGGCGAGCGCTTCCGCGACGACGCGATCGCCGACGCGATCGACCAGCACAACGCCGTCGATCCAAACTAATAAGGATCGCCCTCAGAAGTAGCGCTGTTCTTGCCCCTTCCGCTCCGCGACTTTCGGAGGTGGGTCGGTGATTGGGAACCGGGGCTAGCGCCCTGCGGCTGATGCGCCGATTCAATCAGCCGCAGGGCGCTAGCCCCGGTTTTTTGCCGTTTCAAAACGCGCTGCTTCCGAGGGCAATCCCTGCAAGCTGAGCCGCAAGCGCCGTCACCCGAACGGCGCGTCGAGCGACGTGCTCGGCTCCGAGAGCCAATCCGCGCCGTCGTCGGTCACGACGAAGTGGTCCTCTAAGCGGATGCCCATCTCGCCGTAAACGCACAGCATCGGCTCGATGCTGGCGATCATCCCGGGGACGAGCGGCGTCTCGTCACCCCGCACCAAGAACGGCCGTTCGTGGATCTCCAGGCCGAGGCCGTGCCCGGTGCGGTGCGGCAGGCCGGGCGTCTGGTAGTCGGGCCCGAAGCCGTGCCGAGCGATCACCGCCCGCGCCGCGTCGTCGATCGATCCGGCCGCCGCACCGGGACGCACCGCGTCGAACGCCGCCTGTTGGGCTTCGCGTTCGACGGCCCACAGCCGCCGCTGCCGCTCGGTCGGTTCGCCGAGGACGTACGTCCGCGTCAGGTCGGAATGGTAGCCTTCGACCGTGCAGCCGGTATCGACGAGGACCGTGTCGCCGTCACGCAAGGTCTGCTCGCCATCGGGCCCGTGCGGGAACGCGGACTGGTCGCCGAACGCGACGATACAGAACGTGCTGCCGCCGTCGGCCCCCCCATCGCGGTGCATCTGATCAATGGCTCGGACGATTTCGGTCGTGGTCATGCCGGGCTGTATCATCGTATGGACGCGGCGGTGCACGTCGAGCGTCAGCCCCATCGCCCACCGCACCAAAGCGATCTCGGCGGGGCTCTTCGCGGCGCGGCAAGCGGCGATCGTGGTGAGCGGCTCGGCCCATTCAACGTCTATCGCCGCTTCGAGCAACCCCATCAGGAAGGTCCACGGTGTCGGCTCGTCGAGGGCGACCCGCTTTGACCCCCACTCGTCGAGCAGCTGTGCGACGAGCTCATAGGGCGACGCGTCCTCGTGCCAAGTACGGACCTCGCCCTCGACCTTCATCAACTGCCGGAGCTTCGGCTCCTCGAACGCCGGGGCGATGTAGACCGGCCCCCCCTCAAGGCCGATCACGGCGCCGAGCAGCCGCTCACTCAGCCCCCACCGCACGCCGGTAAAGTAACGCAGGCTCGCCCCGCCGGGCAGCAACACGGCGTCGACGTCCTGCTCGGCCATCCGATGCTGCAGGTTGGCGATCCGCAGGCGGTGCTCATCGGCGGTAATCGCGGGCGGTTTTGGCGACACGACGCGGTCTCGGCAGTTGACGGGATAGGCTTTAGACAGGATCAACAGGATCGACGGGATTACTTCTAATTACCGACGATCCTGTCGTTCCTGTAAATCCTGTCTCACCTTGGCGAGCCCCGGCGCTCTTGGCGTCTTGGCGGTTCTTATTAAACGCGGATCGAACCATGAAAGTCTCTATCATCGGACTCGGCCGTGTCGGCTCGACGCTCGCCTACACGCTGATGCTCAAAGAGCTGGCCGACGAGTTGGTCCTCGTCAACCGCACGCCCGAGGTCGCCAAAGGCGACGCACTCGACCTGCAACACGCCCTGATGTTTGTCGACCAGCACATCGCGATCCGCGCCGGCGGGGTCGCCGAGACGGCCGGCTCCGACGTGCTAGCGATCTGCGCCTCGGCGCCATGGAAGGACGGCTTCAACAACCGCCTCGACTTGGCCGTGGCCAACACCCGGCTGATGCGCGAATTGATCCCGCCGCTAGCGGCCGCGTCGCCCGACGCCAAGATCCTCATGCTCAGCAACCCGGTCGACGTGCTCACCTGGCACGCCATCCGGCTGTCGGGCTTCGAGCCGAGCCGCGTCATGGGGACCGGCACCATCATCGACTCGTCTCGCTTCCGCGAACTGGTTGGCGAGCAGGTCGGCATCCACCCGGCCGACATCCGCGCCTACACGATGGGCGAGCACGGCGAGAGCCAGTTCGTCGCGTTCAGCCGCGCCTCGGCCGGCGGCGAACCGCTCGAAGACCGCCCCGACCGCCGAGAGATGGTCGCCCGCGCCACCCGCGCCGGTCTCGACGTGTTCGACCTGAAGGGCTGCACCAACTACGCGATCGCGATGGCCGCGGCGCACGTGATCGACTGCATCGCGAACGACTCTCGCCACACGATGCCCCTCTCGGTGCTGGTCGATGGCTACCTGGGCGTGTCGGGCGTCTGCCTCAGCGTGCCGGTCGTGGTCGGCCGCACGGGCGTGGCGCGTTGGATGAAACCCGACCTGAACGACGACGAGGCCGACGCCTTCCGCCGTAGCGCGGCCATCATACGCAAAGCGATCGTCGACACACTGGACGACGATCGCTCTGTGTAGAATCGTTTGACGAGCCGGCAGTGGGACGAGCCCCGCCGCCGGCGGGGCGGATTAAATCCGGCCCATCAACAGCAGGATGATCAAGACCAGCAGGATCAATCCGCCTACGCCGCCGATGGCGACGTTTTGCAATAGGGCGGCGATCAGCAGGATGACAATAACGGTGCCGATTAGTCCGAAACGCATGGGAAGCTCCTGAGCGGTAGAGAGGGTTGAGTGAATCACCGTCGCGGCGTCGGGCTCGCTCAGTCCTTATGGACCTCACGGACCTCGTAGTACAAACGCCGTGAGGTGTCCGCGCCGCACCACCCGCCGAGCACGGCGGCGGCCAAACCGAGGCCGGTGGTTGCAAACGCGGCCCAGAGAAGCTCCGCAGCGTACGTGCTGACGGCTTCGGTCGTCTCGTCGGCGGCCTCAACGACCGCGTCGGCGCGGCTTCGGTAAGCGTTGGAAGCTCCCTTCACCAGCTCGTTAATTTCCTCTTCCTCAAGGTCCGTGTTCTCGACGAGCAGGTCCTTCGCCTTCTCGGTCCGGCCGTTGTAGAGGGCCTTCGCGACCGCCGAGAGGGATTCGCTGTCGAGATCCTGCAACGCGTCTTTCACGGATTGCTTGGAGACGTTGGCGCCACCCTTCGCGTCGAACGCGACGATCGCTTCGGCGACCCGATCAATCGCTTGGCTACGGAGGTCGCCGGCGAGACCGGTGTCGTTGTCGGGATCGCCGTACCGCTCTTCCAGCGCCTCGTAGACACCGTCAATCAGCTCATTGGCGTCCGCCTGTGAGAGCTCAGTTTCCGAAGCGATCAGCTCGGCGGCGGATTCACGATCGTCATCAATAAGCTGCTTCGTAAGGTCGTCCAGCGCGGCGGCGTCGAGGTCGTCGATGCTCTCACGGACTTCCTCGGCCGTCACGTCTTCGCCCCCTTCGACATCGAGATCGGCGACTGTGGTGGCGAGCTGCCGCTTCAGACGTGAACGGATCGTCGCAGCGGTGTCGGTCCCCTCTAGCGCGGCAAACGCGCCGGTGGCCCCGGCCACCGTGCTCCCCGCTGCCGAGGTCGCCGCTTGGGCGGCGGAGCCCGTCGCCGACGCGGCGGCCGTCACGAGGGATCCCCCCATCTGCATCATGGAGCTAACGCCGCAATAGGCCAACAGCACCGAAGCGGTCGTCGCAGCGCCCCAGAGCGAAAAGCCGATCATCATGCCCTCGCTGTCATCCGCGGTGCCCGACAATCGCGCCGCAAGCGAGGCGCCGATGAAGTAGGAGGCGAGCGCGGTCAGAATCATCCAGAAGATGGCGGCCTGCGACAGTCCGTCACCGATGAAGGTGGTATCCGAAAGATCCATCGCGGTCACGCCGATGGCGAGGCCCAGCAGGTACATCATCCAGCTAACGCCGAGCATCGCGAAGACGCCGGCGAGGATCGCTCCCCAGCTGATGGGAGTGGGTCGTTTTAAGTTGGTGTCGATTTCTTCACGGTAAGTGTGGTCTTCCATAGCTCTGCCGTAGTGAGGGGGCCGTAGTGAGTGGAAAGTGGTTGGCGGACTACACCTTCGTCGCAAACCCCTTGCCAAAGCCCCGTAATACCGCAAAAGGGTGGAAAGGCTTAACACGGAAGCAAAATCGTCGGTCTGATTGGCTCCCTTGAAACCAACCTGCTCGCCCGGCGGGCAGCACGCGCAAGCAGCGCCCGTCGTGGGCGCGTCGGTAGAAACCCAACGACTACTCAAACACAGTGGAACTTCAAACACAGTGGAAGTGGCGTCCGCCGTCCCCGAGCCCCGGGGGCCGTCGCCTTGCTGAGTAGATTGGCTTCTAGGCGATCTTGAAAAAGACACCGCGATCAGGGCCATCGTGTGCCGTTGGGGGCTCGGTGGGACGACTCCCCGCGCAGACGCTGAGGGCGCACGACCACGATGCGAGAGCAACATCGAAACGCGCACCCCAAGCATCAGCGTCGAGATCGCGGTGCGTTTGAACGCTCACACCACGCCGTCGAGTTCGCCCTTCCAGCGGACGAAGCCTTCGATCGCTTCGAACTCCGACAAGCCGAGGCGGTCGTACAGTTGCGCGCAGCCGCGGTTGCGGTCCTCGGCGCGTTGCCAGAACTCCCGCGGGTCGCTGCCCGGGAAGAGGGCTTTGTCTTTCTGCGACTCGTGCTTGAAGATCGCGTTGCGTTTCCGCAGCAACTCTTGCGGGCTGAGCGGCACCGCCATCTCGATCTGGTGCGGCTCCCACTCTTGCCAGGCGCCACGGTACAGCCAAACGACGCAGTGCTGCATCCAGTCGCGGTCCTTCAAGCGGTCGCACGCCGTGAGGATGGCGCGGAGGCACGTGCGGTGCGTGCCGTGCGGGTCGGAGAGGTCGCCGGCGCAGTAGAGCTGGTGCGGCTGGAGCTCTTCGAGGTAGGCCATGATCAGCTCGACGTCGTCCTCGCCGAGCGGGTTCTTGCGGACGCGGCCCGTTTGATAGAAGGGCATGTCGAGAAAGCGGCACCGCTCTTCGGGGACGCCGGCGACGCGGGCGCCGGCGCGGGCCTCGGTGCGGCGGATGAGGCCCTTGATCGCCTGGACCTCGGGGCTATCGACCTGGCCAGGCTGCTTGTTCTTGAGGAACGTCTCGACGTGCTCTTCGAGCTTCGCCGTCTGCTCGGGGTCGATGCCGAACTGGCGATTGAACTCGGACATGAACTCGGCGTAGCGGATCGCGTCGTCGTCGAACACGGCGACGTTGCCCGACGTCTGGTAG
This sequence comes from Botrimarina colliarenosi, assembly GCF_007859955.1. GTDB lineage: Bacteria > Planctomycetota > Planctomycetia > Pirellulales > Lacipirellulaceae > Botrimarina > Botrimarina colliarenosi. The sequence goes on along the minus strand of NZ_SJPR01000001.1, from coordinate 1,491,850 downwards.
GCGATGTGGACCTCGTGCCCCTGATCGCACAAGCGGATCAGCGTGCCGCCCATGCTGATGACATCGTCGTCCGGGTGGGGCGAGAAGCAGATGATGCGTTTCGGGAAGATGTCGTCGTGCGCCTGGCGACGGTCGCCGGGCTGGCGGCGTTCGGGGGGCTTGCCGCCGGGCCAGCCCGAGATGGTCGCCTGCAATTGGCGGAAGACCTGGAGATTGATGTCGTAGGCGCGGCCCTTCTTGGCGAGCAGCTCTTGGAGGCCTTCCTCGTTGTAGTCCTCTTCGGTGAGCTTGAGGATCGGCTTGCCGAGCTTCGTGGCGAGCCAGATCACCGCCTTGCGGGTCCACTCGTCGTTCCACTCGAAGACGCCGCCGGGGCCCGACGAGAGCGGGCCCAACAGCCACGGCGCCTGGTAGCGGGTGAGCCGGGCGGCGGCCGCCTCGTCGAGGACGACGATCGAGTTCGGGTGATCCTGCAGGAAGCTGGCGGCGATGATCGGCGTGACCTCGCCCTCGACCGCTTCGGCGACCACCTTCGCTTTGCCTTCGCCGAAGGCGAGCATGTAGATCTGAGCCGATTCGAGGATCGTGCCGACGCCCATCGTGATCGCCCGCCGGGGGACGTAGTCCTCGCCGAAGAAGTCGCTCGACGCGTCTTGGCGGGTCTTCTTGTCGAGCGTGATCATGCGGGTGCGGCTGTCGCGGCCCGAGCCGGGCTCGTTGAAGCCGATGTGCCCGGTGCGGCCGATCCCGAGGACCTGGATGTCGACGCCGCCGAGCTCCTCGATCTGCTGCTCGTAATTGGCGCAGTGGGCGAGCACGTCCTCCTCGGCGAGGGTGCCGTCGGGGATGCGGACGTTCGCCCGATCGATATCGATGTGGTCGAACAGGTTCTCGTTCATGAACCGGACGTAGCTCTGCAGCTCGTTCGGCTGCATCGGGTAGTACTCGTCCAGGTTGAACGTGTGGACGCCGGCGAAGGAGAGGCCCTCTTCGCGGTGGAGCCGCACGAGCTCGGCGTAGACGGTCGTCGGCGTGCTGCCGGTCGCCAAGCCGAGGACGCACGGCTTGCCCTCGGCGGCGCGCTGGCGGATGAGATCGGCGATCTGTCCGGCGACATACTCGCTGGCGGACTGGGCGTGTTTGAACACGCAGCAGGGGATCCGCTCGATCTGATTGCGGAGGGCGAAGTCCGTGGAAGCGGCGGGCTTCAAGGCGGCCATGTGGTTGCGCGAAGTGTTCGGTTGAGAGGGTCGGGAAACGTCAGTTTAGCCGGGAGCGCGGCGCCCTTGGCGGCGAATCGAGTAGCTTTGTCTCGCCAAAGCGCAAAAAAAGGCTCCGAAACGGGTCGGAACGGCGAAATGGAGCCTTTCTTGGTGGTTCTTACGGGAGTCGACGCTTCCCGGAGTTTGAAGCGTCAAACTTTCACCCGCCGGCCGGTCGCCAAACTCTTCGACTGGGCCTGGCAGAGCTGGATCGCATCGCGGGCCAACTCGGCGCCGAGCACCGGGGAGGGCTCGTCACTCTGGAGGCAGCGGACGACTTCGCGCAGCTCGGCCTTGAAAGCGTCCATCGGATCGTCGCCGGCCAGCTTGGGACGCTTCGCCTTGCCGTCGTGCGTTAGCAAGGTCGGCGGGCAGAGGTAGGCGCCCTCGCCGCCGATCACCGCGAAGTCGAAGACGAGCGTCGCCCGTTCGAGGTGGATCTCGAAGCCGTGCTGGAAGGGTCGGCCTTGCTGGTTGATCGTGCCGCTCGTTGCCGTGACCGCCACGCCTTCGTCCCCGAAGTCGAACTGCGTGGTCCAATGCTCGGGCAAGCCGTTGCGCATCCGGCCACGGGTGGTCACCCCCGCGGGCTTGCCGAACGCCAGGCGGATGAAGTGGGCGTCGTGGATGTGCAGATCGAGCATCGGGCCGCCGACGCGGTCGGCGTCCCAGTAGTGGGTGAGCCACGCCGGGTCGGAGATGACGCGTTTGAACGCGCCGCCGAGCAGCGCGCCGTGCTTGCCACTCTCGATCTCCTTCAACGCCCAGGCGTACTCGGGGAAGTACGGCAGCACGTGGCCGATATAGAGCTGTTTGCCCGCCCCGTTTGCTTGGGTGCGCTGGGCGGCCCGCACCATGCGGTCGCAGTCGGCGAGACGCATCGCCATCGGCTTCTCGCAGAAGACGTGCTTGCCAGCGGCGAGCGCCCGGCAGGCGACGTCGGCGTGCAGCGCCGGCGGCAGCGTCACGTCGATCGCGTCGAGCGACGGGTCGGCGATCATCTCGTCGACCGACTCGTAGGTCGCGACGCCCGACAGGTCCATCTTCGCGCCGGGCGGGCCGAAGTTGCCTTTGATGCTACGCCAGTCGCCGGCGCGCTTCTCGGCGCTCGGATCGGCGATCGCCGCCACCTTCACCCCGCGCAGCTTGGCGTAGGAGAGGTGGTGAACCATCCCCATAAAACCAATCCCGGCGATGCCGACTCTTAGCATAGGAGAACTACTAAAGGTGAATCTTTGGAGAGGCTGACTTTATGAAAGGAGATCGGGGGATGATTGGAGATGAGGGGATGGTCGTTTGACCACTTAGGACTTCATCGATAAGCACCCTCTTTCTCTAAATCAAAAATGAGCTTGAGAAGAGTTGATGATTTCGATTGCTGAAGGCATTCTCCGTGGCGGACACGATCCCCCGATCTCCAAGCATCCCCCTATCTCCCTTCCTTCGCATCGCTTACTTGTCGAGTGAGCGAAGCAGTTCCAAAGCAGCGCCGATCTCTGCTTTTTGGCGTTCGGGCTCTTGCGGGATTTCGCGTTCAATCGTCAGCGGGCCGCGGTAGTCGATGTCGTCGAGCACGCCGAGGAACGCCGCGAAGTTGACGTCGCCCTTGCCGAGCGGCGTCTCCTCGCCCCAGGTCTCGCCCGGGTCGGCGCTCCACTTGGCGTCCTTGCAGTGGACGCTGCGGACGTGGCGGCCGAGCTCTTCGAGCGCCGGCAACGGCTCGCCACACCCGTAGAGGATCATGTTGGCCGGGTCGAAGTTGACGCCGAGGTTTTGGCGATCGACCGCGGCGAGGAACTCGAGCAGCACGCCGGCCGGCTCTTGGCCCGTCTCAAGATGGACCGCCTGGCCGTGCGGGGCGCAATGGTCGCAGATCGCCTGCGTCGCGGCGACGACGTCGGCGAACTCTTGGCACGTCGGGTCGTGCGGCACGAAGCCGACATGCAGCCCCACCGGGATCGGGCCCCCCGCGTAGCTCGTCTCGGGCGACGACAGCAGCCGAGCAAAGTCGGCGATCTCTTTCAGTTCCGCTAGCCGCTCGGTACGAGTCGCCGCAGGGGCGAGGCCGACGGTGCGTTGCGTCGTCGGGATGTCGGCGTAGGACTCGCCGTCGAAGCCGGCGAAGACGACCGAGATCTTGATCCCCAGTTCGCGGAGCTTGGCGCGGAACGCCTCGGCGTTGGCCTCGGTGCGCGACTCCTTGTGCGGCGTGTGGAGGTGGACCGTGGGAACGCCCAACTGGTGGGCGACATCCAGGTGCACACCGAGACCGGCGTCGATGCTGGCGAAAACTCCAAGCGGGCGGGGCATACGAAGTGGGAAGTGGGAAGGCGGAAGTGGGAGAATCAGGTCTTGTGGGAGGCGTCTCCCGACGCCGATTACGCGCACCATGCCGTTTTGGAATGGAGACCGTAATCGGCGTCGGGAGACGCCTCCCACAGGCGACCAATCGGTCGTCCTGCCGGCGGCGGAGCCCCGTTGCTACGCCGCCGGGCCCGCGATCCTTACACGCCCGGCCCTCGATTTCCAGCGCCCACGACCTAGGCCGGCGCGCCTTCGGGCGTGGCGGGGGAGGACTCGTCGAGCGGCTCGCCGAGCGCTTTCTCCCGATCCACCCGGTCCCAGAAGGCCACGGCAAACAGCACCAGGATCGCCAGCGCCATGTAAGCCGGCAGGGTCCAAAACTCCTTCCACTGGGCCATCGTCTGGGTGACGAGCTCGCCATCAAGGCCGTCGGGCAGCGACTGGCTGAACATCTTTCCCAGCGACTGCAAGAAGCTGAGCTGCCCGCCGTCGCGGGCGGCGCTGATCGCCTGAGCCAGCTCGGGCTCGCTCGTCATCGTCGCGCCGTAGCGGCTGCCGGCGAACCAGAAGCCGAGGAACATGCCGACGCCCTGGGTGAAGAACACCAGCAGGCTCTGCACCTGCCCACGGGCCTCGGCCGGCGCCTTCTGGTCGGAGTACATGAACCCCGTCACGAAGAAGAAGTCGTAGCAAACGCCGTGCAGCAGCAGGCCGAGAATCAGCATCCACGTCACCTGCTCGGGCGCCCCGTAGGCGAAGAGCAAGTAGCGGGCGACCCACGCCGCCATGCCGATGAGGATCATCCACTTCACACCCAGGCGGCGGAAGAAGAACGGGATCAGCACCATGAAGAAGACCTCGCTCATCTGACCGACGGTCATCGTGGCGGAGGCCTGCTCGAAGCCCGCGGTGGTGAGCAGGTTGCTGGTGAAAGCGTAGTAGTACGCCAGCGGGATGCAGATCAGCGTCGAGCAGATGATGAAGACCGCGAACGGCGGGTTCGCCATCAGACGGAACGCGTCGACCATCAACAGGCTCTTGAGGTCGAGCGGCTTGCCCTTCGCGGGGGGCGGCGTGTTGGGGAGCGTAAAGCAGTAGACGCCGAGCGCCGCCGACGCGATCACCGACAGCCAGAGGATGTTGAAGCTGGCCGACCAGCCGAGGATGCCCACCAACAGGCCGGCGACGATCCAGCCAATCGTCCCCCAGACACGGATCGCGGGGAACTTGCTTTGATCGTCGACGTTGGCGAACGCGATCGTGTTCCCCAAGCCGAGCGTCGGCATGTAGCAGAGCATGTGGCCGATAAACATCCACCAGACCATGTCGCTGTTGCCCGCCTCGGCGTAGCCGATCGCTAGGTACATGAAGGCCGACGCCAACAGCATCAAGAACCCAAAGACGACCTGCGACGAGAACAGCCGGTCGGCCACCAGGCCCAAGAAGAGCGGCGCGATGATCGCCGCGATCGGCCCGGCGCCGTAGACGCCGGCGGTCGCCTCGCTGAGCTTGTTGGCGCTGAAGCACGCCCCGAGCGTCGGCGCCCACGCCCCCCAGGTGAAGAACTGGAGGAACATCATCACCGACAAACGGGTCGAGACCATCGCCGAAGTCCCCTGGAGGGAATGAGAAGGATTTTCTTGAGCCGACGGCGCTAGCCGCGGGCAGCCCTGGTCGAAAGTCGCCCGCGTCTAGCACCCATGGCTAGTCGCCGGCGGCTCAACGCCCACCACCACTACGCCGGCGGCGGACCAGAAGCAACACCATAGCCACCCCGAGGGGCGCTAGGAAACCCATCAGCGACCCGTAACCGGGGGCCTGCCCGGCGACCGCGAACGAATAGACCAGCCACGCAAGGTAGGCGACGTAAAAAAGCAGCATCGCGGCCCCTTCCAAACGGCTCACCTGCTTGCCCGTCAGAAAGATCGGGAAACAGGCCGCCGAGACGGCCAGCATCAGCGGGATATCGAACCGCAGCGACTGGGGGTCGACGTTCACGCCCGCCGGGGCGACCGAGGCCGAGATCCCCACCACCGCCAGCACATTGAGGATGTTGCTGCCGACGACGTTGCCGACCGCCAGGTCGCGTTTGCCACGCAGGCTGGCGAGGATCGAGATCACTAGCTCCGGGAGCGACGTGCCGATCGCCACGATCGTCAGGCCGATCACCAGTTCCGAAACGCCCCACTGGGTGGCTAAATCGACGCACCCCTTCACCAACCAGTCGGCGCCACCGACCAGCAGGATCAGCCCGCCAATCAGCGAGGCGATGTTGGCGGTGAACTGCCGCCAGTTGTGTGGCACCGGGTCGGGCGTCAACTCCCGCAACTCCTCTTCGAGCTTCTTTCCCTCCCGCTTCCCTTCGTTCACGGTCCAGATGAGGTAGAGCACCATCGCGATGGTGAGCGTAATCCCTTCGCCGCGGCTTATCTCGCCGTCGGAGCCGAGGGCGAACAGCGCCGCAGCGGCCGCAATCATCACGGGGATGTCGAGCCGGAACAGTTGGTTGCTGACCGCCAGCGGCCCCACGAGCGCCGCAGTGCCGAGGATGAAGAGCAGGTTCGCCAGATTGCTGCCGACGACGTTGCCAACCGCCAAGTCGGTCTTGCCGACGTAGCACGACTGCACCGACACGGCGAGTTCCGGCGCACTAGTCCCGAGCGCCACGACCGTGAGCCCAATAATGAGCGGCGGCACCTTGAACGCGGCCGCCAAGTTCGACGCCCCGCGCACGAGCAACTCACCGCCGATAATCAGCCCGACGAACCCGCCGAGGATAGAAAAAGCAATCGTGGCGGGGTCCATGGGAGATGCCTCGGTTGTAGGGACGCTTCAGGAAGGGAGATGTGGGGATAAGTGGGGATGGGGGGATGGTCGTTCGGAGTAACTAATCCAACTTTTGGATCAATCCCTTCAAGCCGCTCTGCTCTAGATAGAAGTGGATTTGCCTTGGGACGTATTCGTCACGATTAGTCCCATGCAACTTCAATTCTAGAAGTGAGTTTCTGCCCTCGCTGCCAACTCGAAGCTCGTAGTGTACGAAGCCTTCCATCACGTAGTCACAGATAGTTACCCAGTTCCACAGTGAATCAACTGTCTTACCTGGGGACGTTACGCCAGACCATCCAAATAGGAGCTCTCCTTTCTCGCTACTGGAAAACGCTCGTTTCAAGAAATCATCGATCGAGATTTCAACTGTCCAAGCGCAATCGGCTTCGCCCTGTCGTTCGGCCATCCCCTTATCTCCATTCATCCCCACATCTCCCTTCTTAACGCCCCCATCCAACCGCGTTGCGGCGTACGTCGGCCGGTGGACCGCCGCCGGCGAGGGCCCCGTTCACCGCCGCCAGGTTCGACGCCCCGCGCACGAGCAACTCGCCGCCGATGATCAGCCCGACGAACCCGCCGAGGATGGATAAAGCAATCGTGGCGGGGTTCATGGGGGATGCCTCTTTGGTAAGGACGCTTCAGGAAGGGAGATGTGGGGATGATTGGGGATGGGGGGATGGCGGCTCGGAGGGTTTCATCGATTCCGCCAGATTCCGCAAACCTTGCCAAGAAATCGTCAAGTCTTCATCCGTGGCGTCAGAGTCAGGGATGCGGGAGCTCAAAGACCGCTCTGCGATAGCCGGCATGACGCAGTCGCAAAGGCTAACGACCCTTCCTGGCAAACCCATCGCATCGACAGCGCCTTCCCCTGAGTATTCCCCGCATAGGTAGCCACTCCGATGGATCAAGTGGACATCAATAATGCGATGAACGGTACTCAAGACCATCAACCGCTCTTCATCGAGCGTCTCGATCGTTTCTCGTACATACCGATCAAGCACCTCGTAATAGTAAGCGAAAGCACGTTCTCCCATGAACTCGAAGTCTTGGCTGTAGAGATAGGCCCGATCGCAAAACTTCTCGTAAGCCTGCTCCAACGACAAACCACCGAAGTTCTTCCATGCCTCTTGAGGAACGGGGCCACCGTCGTTCAGCAAGAAGTCGGCTTCCGTCGGCAATGGCTCACTCATCGTCACGACGCTTGCTTGGTATGAGGACCCCTCGCCACGTGTCGCCATCCCCTTATCTCCCTCCATCCCCACCTCCCCCTTCCTAGAGTCTCCTACGAACTCCGGTCGCTGACGCTCCCGGCGCGCCTAAACCGCGTTGCGCCGTACGTCGGCCGGGGGGCCGCCGCCGGCGAGGGCCCCGTTGGCCGCCGCGATGAACGCCTTGGTGCTCGCCTCGACGGTGTCGGTCGAGACGCCGCGGCCGCGGTAGAGGCGGCCGTCGCAGACCGCTTCGATGTTCGCCTCGCCCTGCGCGTCTTTGCCCTTGGTGACGCTGTGGACGCGGTAGTCGCGGACCTCCATTTGCAGGCCGGTGACCTTTTCGACGGCGCGGAACAGCGCGTCGAGCGGGCCGTCGCCGCCGAAGAAGGTGTCGGTCTGCTCTTCGGTCTTTCCCTCGGCGCCGCGGCGGAGCGTCACGGTCGCCGACGGGGGATCGTCGGTGTGGGTCTTCACTTCATACGAAACCAGCGACCAATCGCGCTCGGTCGGCGAGCGTTTGTCGACCAAGGCGATGAGGTCGGCGTCGTAGACCTCTTTCTTCTTGTCGGCGAGCCGTTTGAACGCGTCGAAGACTTTGACGAGTGTCTCGCCCTGGACCGGGTGGCCGAGCGCCTTGAGCCGATCGGCGAGGGCCGCCCGGCCCGAGTGCTTGCCGAGCACCAGGTCGGTCTTCGTGAAGCCGACGTCCTCGGGACGCATGATCTCGTAGGTGGTCGGCTCCTTGAGCATGCCGTCTTGGTGGATGCCCGACTCGTGGGCGAAGGCGTTGCGGCCGATGATCGCCTTGTTGCGGGGCGCCTCCATGCCGGTGATGCCCGACAAGAGCCGGCTGGTCGGCACGAGCCGCGTCGCGTCGATGCGGGTGTCGGCGTTGTAGAAGTCGTTGCGGGTCCGCAGCGCCATGACGACCTCTTCGAGGGCGCAGTTGCCGGCGCGCTCGCCGATGCCGTTCATCGTGCACTCGATCTGCCCGGCGCCCGCCTCAATGCCTGCCAGGCTGTTGGCGACCGCCATGCCGAGGTCGTCGTGGCAGTGCATGCTGATCACCGCCTTGTCGATGTTCGGCACCCGATCAACGAGCGTCTTGATGTGGTTGTACATGTGCGCTGGCGTGGCGTAGCCGACGGTGTCGGGAATGTTGACGGTCGTGGCGCCCGCCTTGATCGCCGCCTCGACAACCTCGCACAAGAAGTCGAGCTCGGTGCGGGCCGCGTCCTCGGGTGAGAACTCGACGTTGTCGCACAGGTTGCGGGCGCGCTTCACGCCTTCGACGGCGCGGCGGAGGATCTCTTCCTTGTCCATCTTGAGTTTGAACTCACGGTGGATGGCGCTGGTGGCGAGGAAGACGTGGATCCGCGGCGCCTCGGCCCCCTTGAGGGCCTCGCCCGCCCGGTCGATGTCTTTGTCGTTGCAGCGCGCCAGGCCGGCGACCTGGACTCCCTTCACGAGCTCGGCGATCGCCTTGACGCTCTCGAAGTCGCCGGGCGAGGCGATCGGGAAACCGGCCTCGATGACGTCGACGCGCAGATCGGTGAGCGCCTGGGCCATCTCGAGCTTCTCGGCCAGGTTCATGCTGCAGCCGGGCGATTGCTCGCCGTCGCGGAGCGTCGTGTCGAAGATCGTGATCTGCCGGGACATGGTCGTTGGTTCGCCTGAAGAAAGAGTTCGCTGAAGCGGTAAGGATACGAAAAAACCCCGCGGCCGTATGGCCCCGGGGTCTGGCGTGATCAGTTGTGCAACTGCGTGCCGTCCCTAGGACCCCATCAGGGCTAGTAGGAGGAGCGGCAGGAGGAGGTTTTGGGTCGGCATGGTTTTGCTCTGGTCGAGTATAGCCCAGACCGCGGCGCCAGGGTCAAGGTTCGCCCCGCGCCCTCTTTCTTAGGGACGCCATTTTTTACGGGGACGCCCTTCAAGGGAGATCATTGGGGAACTTCGGCCCCGAACCGCCCGTCATGACGAGCAAGGCGCCGACGACCACGGCGATGCACAGGTACCAGGCGACGCTCCCCCAATCGATCGCGGCGAGCAAGAGTGCGGTGGTCATGACGTTCTGGATCCCCCGTCAAGGTTCGACAAAAAGCAACGAGCCGGGAGGCGTGAGCCCCCGGAGTGGAGCCGAAGTTGAGCTGGTCCCTGCTGCAACTCCGGGGACTGACGTCTCCCGGCTCGCTGTCCCTCGCTGGGTTAGTCTCCTCCGCAGCCGCCGCATCCGCCGCAGCCTCCGCCCCCGCAACCACTGTCGCTGTCGAAGGTGATCCCGACACCATCTCCGGAACCGGAATCGCAACCCGTGTCGCCTCCCGGCAGACGCCTCCGGTTTCCGCCGCGTCCTCGCCGGCGATTCGCGAACACCTTGTAGAGGAGGGCAAGAACGACGTACCCGCCAACAGCCCAGAGAAACCAGTTGGCTTTGGCAAGAAGTAGCGGAGGCGCCGCCGCAAGACTGCAAAAGACGACGTGTCCCTTGCTTGGCAGCGACCGCCACGGCTTCGTCACCAACCACGTCCGCTGGCGGTTCACCCGCACAAAGTCGGCCGCTTCGCCGAAGCGGACCGCGCTGGGCGGCCAGATGTCGCTCGGCGCGTCGGCGTCGAACGCCGCCCGATAACTGGCGAGCGTGCGCTCGTACTGGTCCTCGAAGCGGGCGCCCTCGGCGTGGCCTCCCTTCGTCGGGCCGTGGTGTAGCGGGCGGCCGAGGACCGCCCCGCAAAGCTCGCCCCAGTAGCTGCGGGTGTAAGTCAGGTGGAGGTGCCACGCCTGATCGACCTCGTCGGACGGCGTCACCTCGTGACCGGCGGTCATCGCTAGGAAGACGAACCGCTTGTACTCGTCGACGACCCGGCGGGCGAAGCCGACATCCCAGCCGTTCTCCCGCGCTAGGCGGCGGCTGAAGGGGAGCGACGCGGCCGGATCGTCGAGCTGGAACGCGTCGAGCCGTCGCCAGAGATCGCTTTGCGAATCGTCCATCGGGGTCATGGCATCCGAAGGCGTCGGGCCGAGGGCGCCGGTTCGTCTTGCCGGCCGCCCCGCGGTCGCGGTACATCTTAGCTGAAATCACCCGTCGAGCCGCTAGCACTCTATGGACGATCCGGGCAGCCAACTCGACCTCTCCAGTGAGGGCCCCAAAGGGCCCGGCGCCGACGCTCGTGGCGCCTTTCTCGGCGTGCAGTTCGAGTGCTGCGGCATCTACGCCCGCATCTACCGCAACCGGAATGGCGACGCCTACGAGGGACGCTGCCCGCGCTGCCTGGCGCAGGTGCGGATCGCCATCGGCCCCGGCGGCGGCTCGAACCGGTTTTTCCGGGCGCGCTGATTCACGGTCGTCGCTGGGCCTGCTAGCGGCGACCGCACCCGGCCTTGCGGCGAACGGGGCTGATTTCGTACGGTCCGCGGCCTCCCCGTCCGCGCCCAAGGACCCCCGCCCGCATGGCGATCGACTACTCCGTCCGCCGCTGTACGCGCCGCTGCGCCGCCACGGACCGTGAGTTGGCGGCGGGCGAGTCGTTCGTCTCGGTGCTGCTCGACGAGGGCGACGAGGTGGTCCGCCGCGACTACGCCGCGTCGGCGTGGGCCGACCTGGCTGAGAAGGCGCCGCCGGAGGGCGCCATCGCCTGGTGGCGGTCGCAGATGCCGGGCACGGGCGACGCCAAGCCGGCGCCGCGGGAGGCGCTGCTGAGCCTGCTCGATGAGTGGGCCGACAAGCCCGACCAAGCGCCGGCCCGCTACCTGCTGGCCTTGCTGCTGGTGCGCCGCCGGGTGCTCCGCCTGCAGGGCGAGAGCTTCCTCGCCGGCCTGCAGGGCGAAACAACCGACGACGGCCCCACCGAGACGCTGCGGCTGGTCTGCCGCGAACGGGACGACCCGATCGAGGTGGTGATCGCGCCGCCCAACGCCGAAGAAGCGCCCCGCCTGCAAGAACGGCTGGCCGAACTGCTCGGCGCCGCTTGAAATCCAACCCTCCCCGACCCGCCATGCGACAACGCCCCGCGCCGCTCGCCCGCCTCGCCGCGACGCTCGCCGTCTTGGTAGTTGTTGTCTCGTCGATGGGCGCTAGCTGCTCGCCGCGGCTCGGCTCGCCGTTCGGCATCGCCGGACCGCCCGCGCCGGCGGTGCTCACGCCGACGGCGACCTCGGCCGACGTCGTCGCCGCGGTGAACGCCAACTCGGCGCGGATCCAGACCTACCAGGCGCAGTCGGCGTCGGTCTCGATGCCCCAGTCGGCCGGCCTGCCGCTGGTGTCGGCGAGCATCGCGGTCGAACGGCCCATGCGGTTCCGCCTGCGGGCGACCACGGCGCTCTCCGGTCCCGAGCTCGACCTGGGGAGCAACGACGAGCGGTTCTGGATCTGGGCCCGCCGCAACGAGCCGCCGGCGCTCTACACGGCCCGGCACGACCAGTGGGCGACGAGCCCCGTCCGCGGCCAAGTGCCCGTCGAGCCGGCGTGGCTGATCGAGGCGCTCGGCCTTGTGCAACTCGACCCCAACGCGGCGTACGTCGGGCCCCTGCCCCGCGACAACGGCACGATCGAGCTGCGGACACAGGTCGCCGACGGCGGGGCGAGGGTCTTGATCATCGACGCCCAGACCGCCTGCGTCCGCGAACAGCATGTCTACGACACGGCCGGCTCGCTGACGGCGAGCGTCTTTGCCGACCAGTTCCACTACGACCCCGGGACACAGACCTCGCTCCCCGAGCGGGTGCGGATCAGCGTGCCGGCGTCGGGGCTCAACCTGACCATCGGCACGGGGCCGATCGTGGTGAACGCCCCGGTCGGCGATGGGGGCCAGCTCTGGACGGTCCCTCAAATCGGCTCGTACCCGGTCATCGATCTGACGGCGCCCGGCGGAACGCCCGCCCCGACGACGGGGCCGTGGGACCTGACAGGGGTCGGATCGGTTTATGGGCAGCCGCAGCCGATCGCGACGCCTTACGCCTCGACCAGCACGCCGGCTGCCGCGCCGAGCGCGCCCGTCGCAACGCTGCCGGCGACGCCCTCGGCAACGCCAACAGCGCCGATCTACCAAACGCCAAGCAGTTACCCCCAAACGTCGGCCGCCGCCGTGACGCCCGTCACGCTGCCGCAGTCGAGTGGGTTCGTTGGCCTCCCCGCAGGCGGCCGCTCGTTGCCGTAGGCAACTGATTCTGTGGGAGGGGTCTCCGACCCCGATCGCGGCTTCCAAGCCATTGCGGGATAGCGACGCGCAATCGGGGTCGGAGACCCCTCCCACAAAAGCGCATCCGAACCCTTGCCGTGACCACGACGAAGGACCTGAGCCGACGGCGCTAGCCGCGGGTAGTGTCAGAGAGCGTGTACCACTGGCGCCCGCGGCTAGCGCCGTCGGCTCATGACCTTCGGGCTCAGTGCGAGCCGCCCTGCTGACGCAGGCGCTGGCGGGCGCGGCTCAGGACCGGGCCGATCGTGTTGACCGGCAGGCCGACGGCGCGGCTAATCTCGTTGTACGAGCGGCCTTCGAGGTGATACATCCGCACGACTTGGGCGTCGGGCTCGGAGAGGCCCCCCAGCATGTGGTTCACCTGGTCGCTGTCGGCGACGCGTTGCTCGGCGGATGCCTCGCCGTTGGTCGGCTCGCTCGTAAAGCCGGCCGGATGGATCGCGACGGGCGTCTGACCGGCCCGCTGCATCAGGCGACGCACCACCACCCGGCGGGCGATCACCGTCAGGTAGGTCGCCAGCGAGCTGCGGCGTTGGAACCGGCGGAGGGCCGCCTTGTCGCGCTCGAGGAGGGTGACGAAGACGTCGGCGATCAGGTCCTCCCGATCGGCTGCGGTGAGGCGGACGCCGCGGCAGTCGGCCGCATGGCTCACGACGTGTGAGATCAGCGCTAGGAAGCGATCAACGAATTGCGGCCATGCCTCGGCGTTGCCGCCGAGCAGGGAGTCGAGTAAATCGCGATCGATTGGTGAGAACGCCAACTGCGGTCCCCTGATGTCAGCGGATCGAAACCACAGTCCGTCGCGGTGCGGCGGCCGTGGTTGGCGCCCCTGCTTGCCGTTCCTGTAACGCTACGCGGCGGCTCCCCGAAAGGATCGCCGCGGGAGGCGACGTGCCCGATGGCCGCCCCCCTCGCTTGCTACCTCTGTATTCGGCAGCCGGGAGGCCGGCTATCGCACGCAAACCGTTGAAGTAGAACGGTTTGCCACGTGGCGCCGGCGGCCAGACCGCCAACCTTCATAGTACGCAGCGGCTCCGATGCAAGCAACTGAATCGCGGCCCGTTGACAGCACCCCACAACGACCCTAGCTTGCCCAAGTGTTACGCTTGGCTACGATGCGTAAGCGTAGACGGGGTAACGGGTTGCCGTCTGGCTATCGATACCCAGTCGCAACAAGCCAACCGCCTCAAGCCGCACCCTAGGCTTGGCCGATGGCCTCTCCAATGGGGCCGCAACCAACGCCTCAACGGCATAAGCCAACCAACGACCACCCGCCAAACGCCACCCGCCCTAAGGCGGTAAGCCAACCCCATCGGCCGCCTCCGCGGCCTTTCGCCAGCGAGGAGACCCGCCCCCATGCCGCACGTCGTCACCCAGCCCTGCTTTGACTGCAAATACACCGACTGCGTGGTCGTGTGCCCCGTCGAGTGCTTCTACGAGGGGGATAAGATGCTCTACATCCACCCCGACGAGTGCATCGACTGCGAGGCCTGCGTCCCCGAGTGCCCGGTCGAGGCGATCTACCACGAGGACAACGTCCCCGAAGAGTGGAAGGAGTTCATCGCCCTGAACGCCGAGCAGGCGCCGGAGTGCGAAGTCATCACCGAGAAGAAAGAGCCGCTCGCCGACAGCTGAGCGGGCGCCCTTCGGGCGAACGACAGAACTGCAAAGAGCCGCCGGTGATTCGTCATCGGCGGCTCTTTTTGGCTAGAGGGTGTCTGTCCGGAGACGGTGGGTACCGACCTCGTTCGGGCGATTTGCACGCCAAGGGCTACCAAGCGGCGGTTTCGAGCCGTTGGGCGGGGACCGCTCCGACGCCCCCAGGCGGGTCACACCTTTGCACTTAGCGGTACATCCTACGAAGCCGTCGCGATGAGAGTATCGGCAATCAGGTAAACCATGCTGTCGATTGTCGGGTTCCCAATCGAGTTCCATCCATCGCCCTCAAGAATCAGCCCACCTGTAATCCCTTCAGGCAAGCAGTCTCTATCGTCGTCTCCATACGCACTCAGTTGAGTCACAGTGAGGTCAATGCGACGCACTGGGCAGCTCTTGTTCAGAAGAAGGTAGTCTTTGCTGAGGCTGTGGAATCTAGTCCCGCGGGTGACATCACCAGCCACAACTCTGCCGGCTACAGCACGGCGGTTGCCGACTGCCAAGACCTCAACAACCTGAAACGTAATCACGGCGTTCTGACTCCTAGGTGAGCACTGTACCTGGCATTGAGCTAAGTAGGGTGGGTCGAGACCCACCATGAATCGGCAATCAACTCGGCTGCCGGTGGGTCTCGACCCACCCTACCCGCTTGGAGGTCACCGATTGTGCATTTCAGTATCGCCAGAAGTCTGGAGGAGCCACGTTGAGCTGGGACGTTTCCTTCTTCGCTGCGAAGGTGCCGCCACCTCCAGTGCCCGAGATGCCCGATGACTGGCGAGGCGAGTCCCTTGGCACGCTTGAGCAAGTGCGGGCGAGAATCAGCGAGGCTGCTCCCGCGGTCAATTGGAATGACCCCAGTTGGGGCTTCTTGGACGGCGGGGGCTTCTCTGTGGAATTCAATGTCGGGCGAGACGATCCATGTTACGGCTTCATGGTGCATGTGCGTGGAGGCGGAGATGCCGTTCCTCTGCTCTTAGCTATCGGCGAGAAATGTAGTTGGTACTTGCTAGATACGTCCCAGGGCGAGTGGCTGCATCAACTTTCCGACGCCGAAGCCGGCTGGGTAGGGTTTCAGGAGTACCGAGATCGCGTTATCAAGCGTTCCGCTCGCTAGCAGCCAAGTAGGGTGGGTCGAGACCCACCATGAATCGGCAATCAACTCGGCTGCCGGTGGGTCTCGACCCACCCTACCCGCTGCTCCGGGACATCTGACCGCCAGCCATCGATTCAATAGCCAGCACCAGTCGGAGGTCTACATGGAAGACACGTTCAACCATCCAAGGCTTGGTGAACTCTATCCGGAAGACATCGATTGGCAGATTGACGAGGTTTCGGTCCCGTACAGCAAGACACCAATCGCCGTATGCTTTGCTGACGGTTCCGATGATGGACCGTCGGGGGTGGCGTTATCTGGATACGATTGGATTGAATCGCACTGGAGCGAGGTGCTAAGTAACTATCCCAGAACTGGTCTTGGCGGGGTAGAGCGAAGTTCGTAGAGGTTCTCGCAACCCGAACCATGGAGGTGCGAGATGGCCGTAGCGGCGTCGCTGGAGACGATCTGGGAAGTGGACGATACGTTGTGGGCGATTGTCGAGCCGATCTTGATTGAAGCGTATCCTGCCAAGCTTACCGGTCGGCCGCGGGTCGATTTCCGGCAGGTCTTCAACGCGGTCCTCTTCCGCTTGCGGAGCGGCTGCCAGTGGAACCGCATGCCGGCCGAGCTGGGGAGCGACTCGAGCAACCACCGCTGGTTCCAGCGGTGGCGAGAAGACGGCGTTTGGGAGAAGGTGTGGGCGACACTGGTGGAGCGTTGCGACGAGCTGGGGGGCGTCGAGTGGGACTGGCAGGCGGCCGACGCGATGCTGGGCAAAGCCCGCTTTGGGGGGGCGATGTCGGTCCGAACCCGACGGATCGGGCGAAGAACGGCACGAAGAAGAGCCTGCTCGTTGACGGCCAAGGGGGCCCGCTCGCCGCGATGACCTCGCCGGCCAACTGGCACGACTCGAAGTGTCTGGAGGACCTGCTCCACATGGTGGTCGTCGAGCGTCCCGATTCGACCGAGCGGCTCTGCCTCGACAAAGGCTACGACACGCCGGCCGCTCGCCGAGTCGCGGAGGAGTTCGGATACGAACCTCGCATCGAACCGATCCAGCGGCCAGGCAACCCCAAGCCACGAAGGCGCAAGAACCGACGCTGGGTCGTCGAGCGAACCTTCGCCTGGCTCAGCAAGTGCCGCGGCCTCTTGGTCCGCAACGAGAAGCACGCCGAGAACTACCTCGCCCTCTTCCAACTCGGCTGCCTCCTGCTCTGGTACCGAAGGTTACGACAACTGACCGGATAAGGCACTTCTGGGATAGTTACTTAGCCTTATCCAAGACCAAGCGTTCGACTTCTACGAACCATATGCGGACGCCGTCACGGGCGTTCCTGCATTTGATGCTCCTGAGCAGGTCTGGGGAACGGAGTCGGTGTTGAGCGTGCGAGTCTTTGCGAAAGATGATTTCACCGTGACGATGCGGTTTTCATGGCAAGAAGAGCAAGACCCACACGAGATCACGTTCTACGTGGAAGATGGGCGATGCGAAACGCACTCGGTCAATGGATGATATCTAACGAACGGTGATCGGGAGCCTAGCCAACTGCGTAAGGAGGCGTCGATCTGAGCAGGCGCCACACAGCCAGCTTCTCGCCGACCGCCTGGGTGGGTTCCTTGCCGCTTAGCGTATGGGGAGGAGGTGTCGTTCGCGCCCGGGTTCGACCCCCCCTCCCCTTAAGGGGGCGAGGGATTCTTCGCGGAGCGCGTTCTCTACAGGCGGACCTAGGGGCGGCTCGGTGCGAGTCGCCTCACTTCAAATCGACCGACCAGTACGCCGCGTCGACGAACGACCGCCAGCTGACGTACTTCGGGTTCCCCAGCTTGATCGCCAAGAGCGGGCTCCGCTTCGGGCGGACCGGCTTCTTCGCCAGCTTCATGCCGGCCTCTTCGGGCGTGCGGCCCCCTTTGCGGACGTTGCACTTCACACAAGCGCACACGACGTTCTCCCAAGTCGTCTCGCCGCCGTGGCAGCTGGGGACCACGTGGTCGATCGACAGCTCGCTCGTCGGGAACGTCTTGCGGCAGTACTGGCACTTCCCGCCGTCGCGGGCGAACAGATTCCGCCGGTTGAGCCGCACCCGCTGGCGCGGCACCCGGTCGTAGTGCAGCAGGCGCAAAATTCGCGGCGCCTGGATCTGGAAGTTGATCGAGCGCACCCAGTCGGCGTGTGGGTCGGGCTCGAGCTCGCCCTCTTCGGTGAAGCTCGCCCGCAATTCGCTGAGGTCGCGCCACGAGTCGAAGTCGTAGTTGGCGTACTGGCCATCCTCGATGTGGATCACCTCCGCCAGCTCGCGCATCAACAGCGCAAACGCGCGGCGCACGTCGATCACATGAATCGCCATGTACTGGCGGTTCAACACCAAGACGCTCGCATGGAGCGCCGACCCGCCGGCGTTCGCAGCCGGTCCCGCCGCCCCGTAGGGCGTCATCCCATATGCAGCCGTCGCCATATGACTCGTCACTCCCAGATCCGTACAGGCAGGCTCAGTTCCGTGTAAGCAGAATCGCTGCGTGCTTCGCCTCAACGGCCGATCCCCTCGGCGGGGGCCGGCCGATCGTCAATCGGACTCGTTGTGACGGGGACAAGTTCGCGCCGCTGCGCGAACCCCAGTCGCCGCGCGTTTTTGCGGGGCGGCCGACGTGTTGTCCACCGGGTACCTCCAATCGTAGTCGGGAGAAATCGACCGGGCTAGCCGAGCCGGCGCCAGAACGCCCTCCTTCACCAACTTCCGACGCCTGCTTCCTCAATTCTTAAAATTCCCTCTCCCCAAATCCTAAAACAAAGCGGGCTTCGGCTTGCTGGGCGCCGCGCGTTCTACTTAGGATGCACCTGCAGGGCAGAGAGCACGGACCACGAGACGGCGAGCAGCGCGGGCGTACACCGCGGCGAGTTTGCAGGCGAATTGAGCGGATTTTTACCTCAGACGGGGCCCTCACCGATGATCCACTTCACGTGCGACTGCTGCGGCCGGGCGATCAAACAAGCCTGCGAAACCCGCTACGTCGTCAGGCTCGAGGTTTACGCCGCGATCGACGACGATCCCAACCCGGGCGCCGACGAGTCGGACCACCTCGAAGAGATCGAAGACCTGCTCGAACGGATGGACGACCTCGACGAAGAGGACGACCAAAACCTCTACCGCCAGGTCCGTTATGACCTGTGCCACGACTGCCGCGAGCGCTTCTTGCTGAACCCCTTGGGCCGCGCCGTCGCCCGCACGGGCTACAGCGAGAACTAGAGTCCGCCGGCTTGAGACGGTAGACGAAACGTTCGGCCTGGATACTCTTTGATCAGGGCAAGCGTCTCGTTGCTCAAGGCGATCGCCTCGACCCGCTGGCGAGTCGCCGCGCGTCCTCAAGTCTCAAGCCTGCAACCTCAAGCCTCTACAATGCTCACCGCGGGCGCGCCGGCTTCCGCCAAGACGCTCGCCGGTCTCTGTGACCGCGTCGCGCTGTCGCTCGACGCCGGGATCGACATCCGCCGCATCTGGCGGAGCGAGGCGGACCGTCAATCGGGCCGCGCCGCCACCGCCTGCGGCGACGTCGCCACGGCGATCGCCGCGGGTGAGCCCCTCGACGAAGCGATCGCCAACGCCGGTCCCTTCTTCCCGCCGCTGTTGGTCGAGCTGTCGCGCGTCGGCGAACAGACCGGCTCGGCGCCCGAGGTCTTCCGCCGGTTGTCGCAGCATTACCAGAGCCAGGTCGACCGGGCGCGCACGTTCCGTTCGGAGATCGCTTGGCCGTTGGTGCAGCTCGGCATGGCGCTGGCGATTGTCGGCCTGCTGATCGCGATCGGCGGCTTCTTGAAGGACGGCCGCGGCAGGCCGCTCGACATGCTCGGGTTCGGGCTCGTCGGCGCCCAAGGGCTGGTGATTTACGCCAACCTCCTGGTCGGTATCGCGCTGACCGCCGGGCTGGCCTGGATGGCGCTGCGACGCCGCCCCGATTGGGCCGCCGCGGTCCGCGCCCGCGTCAGCACGCTGCCCGTCATCGGGCCCGCCCTACAGAAGATCGCCCTGGCGCGGATCGCCTGGGCCCTGCGGCTGACGATGAACGTCGAGATGGACCTCCGCCGCGTCGCGCCCATCGTTTTGCGCGCGTCGGACAACGCCCGCTACTCGCAGCACGACGCCGCGGTGGCCGCGGCGGTCGGCCGGGGCGAGCCGCTCTCGCAAGGCTTCGCGGCCACCGGCGTGTTCCCGCGGGAGTTCCTCGACCACCTGGAGGTCGCCGAAGAGACCGGCACGATCGTCGAGTCGATGGACCGCCTCTCCCGCCGCTACGACGAAGAGGCCGAGCACGCCGTGGGGGTTCTGACCCGCATCGCCGCATTCCTTGTCTGGGCCGCGATCGCGGCGGTGATTATCGCGCTGGTGTTCCGCGTCTTCGGCTTCTACACCGGCGTGCTGAAAGACGCGCTGAACGGCCTGTGAGCCGAGAATCACCTTGAGCCGACGGCGCTAGCCGCGGGCAGCGCCACGAGGCGTGTACCACTGGCGCCCGCGGCTAGCGCCGTCGGCTCAAGCAAGCAAAGCGTACAACCAAGCGTGGCGAGGTCTTGAGCCAGCCAAAGAGACCGCCAGTAATACGCGTGGCGAAATCGTGGCGTAGCCACGTCGAGACCGCCAGAAACACTTCGAGACCGCCAGAAACCAGTACCGGAGGTGGGAGTCGAACCCACACGCCCTTGCGGGCAACGGATTTTGAATCGCCACGGTCCTACTCAAGAGCCCTTTTTCTAGGGCTTTTCGCTGCCTGCCAGCATGGCAAGCAGACGCCCATAAAGCCCTTACAGGGGACAAGTTAGGGACAAAGGGACTAGCGCGGTGACAAGCCGAATACGCACCGAAAACTTTCGGCGTTGTTTCGTGAAGGCAACGACACTAGGTTGCCGAAACTTCGGACAGTCACCCGCAAACCCATGACCACATCAAGCATGCCTAAGAAGACCGCCAAAAATACAGTGAAGAAGCCGGCCCGGAAGAAGTCAACCACTACGGATGGCAAGGTCCGCGTAGAGATCCGGCTGGAAAAAGAGCTTTACGACAAGCTGGAAGGGATAGCGACCATAGCCGGCATAGCGGTGCAGCAACTCGTACACGGGCTCGCCGAATGGGGTGCGGAGAATTCGCAGCCCGGAGAAGGCTACAGAGAACGCGGGGAAGCAGCAGTAAGAGTGCGGAGTCAAAGAGGGTGCGTCTTCCTTGGACGCCGTGCGGAGGGGGAATGGGAGTACGAGATAGAAGAAGATATTTGGGTGAGCGCAGACCACGCAGCTGCCCATCGCGGAGTGCCGGAATACGGCCAACTGCCCCAACGATATGTGTCAGGGGACCCAGGAGCGATCTATGGATCGCTGGACTTTACGCCGAGGATCGCACGAAGTGGCGACTAATAACGATCGAGAAATGAGCCGCACCTGCCCTCGCTGCCAGCTCGCGATCAAAACGCGAACGGGCATGCACTGGCATCTGCGCCGCGATCACGGCCTCAGCAAAGAGCAGGCCTACCGGCTTGTGGGAAAATCGTTCACCGCGTCGATCGGAAGCACGGCAACGTCGAGCGAGTCGGCGAGCAGCACAGAGAGCGACGTAAGGAGCGAGCGAGCAGCGTAGCCGATCGTCTCGGCGAGCGGTCCTAACGATTCGCAAGGGAAACGGGTTAACCTGCCGACGCAGGACTCTGGCTCGCACTGCTGATTAAGTGAGCCGGTATCCGAAGAAGGCCTCGCACAGCTCACTCACGCAACCACGAACAACGGAAAGACGGAACGTCAAAAGGAGCCTTGCTGTCCCCCTGCCTCCGTCGGAGCCGCGTACGCGTACACCCTTCGCCCATAGCTGAGGGTGGACGTGGACGTGGCGGAGACGGTGGCAGGGGGACACTTCCCCACTCAGCCTCTGTTGGTGAGCGGGGCGGCTCCGGAGCCACGAGGAGCGACAAGCGGCGTAACAACAGAAAGGCCCAACGGCCCCGAACTTCTTTGGCGAGAGGCGGGACCGCTGGGCGTGACCTTCAACGCAAGGAGTGACCCATGCGTATCAGGGAAGATGCGTACTTTACCAACAGCGACCGCGCCGGCCAACAGCACGACGCGACGTGCTTCTGCCGCCAATGCTGCGGAGACCTAGAACCCCCCGCCCCGAGTAACACGGGGGGTTCTAACCGTCAAACACAAACTACTGGGGGCATCGACACTCTCGAAGTCTGGATCATGGGCCAGCATCAACGCGAATTCATGCGTCTTCTTCCCGAGTTGGAACAGGCCCAAGAGTACGCCAAGAGCAAGGCCACCGCCCAGCACGCCTCCCTAACCGTCATGGATCGAAAGGTCCGTGTGAAGCCACGAGGCTTGAGCCGTTGCGCCGGCACGCTCTTCTTCGACTACCACCTCCAATGGGACGGAATCGACGTGCTGGTGATGAGCGACGTTCCTGGGGACCGTGGCGAGATAGCGCACATCAAGTTCAGCTCGTTCCGTCTGATGCGCGACGGCCACAAGAAGTGCTGGCGAGACGCCCGTGAGTTGCTGCGTGATCTCGGTATCAAGACGCAGACGAACCTCGTCGCACGGATTGACCTCTGCATCGATCTTCCTGGCGTCTCCGTGAAAGAGTTCTGCGAAGCGTACCAGCGGCGCGACTTCATTGGACGAGCCAGGTCGGGTGGCGTTTTCGACGACGAGCTCGGTTACACCGGCTTCGTCCGCGGCAAAGGGTCCGCGATGATGCGGATCTATGACAAGCTGCTGGAAGCGACGAAGAAGGCGGACCCCGCCAAGTTCGAAGTGCTCAAGCAACGACGGTGGGGCGGCGTGCTCCCGGAGGCCGCGACGCGGGTCGAGTACCAACTCCGCCGCGAATGGCTTGCCCAGTGGCATACGGTGGCTCCCGACGGGTTCCAGGGCGAAGCGCGAACGGTAGAGCAGGTTTTCGACCTCCTACCGACCATCACGCAGTACCTGGTAGAGCACTGGTTCCGTATCGTCGACGACGCCGAGCGTCATCGCGAGCACGGCAACCACGCCCGCGCCGAGGCTTCCGAACTCTGGGCCAAGGTGTGTGAAGCTTTCGCAGCCTGGGCGGAAGGCGAGGTCGTCGCCCTAGTCCGGAAAGCGACCGGCACGCCAGACGATGAGAAGCTACTTCGCCAGATCGGCGGCCTCGTCGCCAGTGTCGGCTCCGCCATGCCGGAGAAGTTCAAGCGAGCCAGGCAGGTGCTGCAACGGGTGATGGACCGTGTCGATGCCGTCTGCGGAGACGGGCTCCTCGAGAAGCTCGAGCAACGGCGCGACGACCTCGACGCCTCCGGTCGCGCCCGTTTCCTCGGCGTCCCTGTCAGGCCGCTAACGAAGGCGCCGCATCTCAATTACCCACAACAGGAGCGGCTCGAACTCGACTACGCCGCCCTCCCCTACTGACAACGAGCCATGACAACTGATCAAGACGCATCCGACGGCAGCGGTGGTTCACTGATCGCCGAGGGAGAGCTCTACACCCTGGCCGAGTTCACGCGACGGATGGCGCTCGGGCCCGCCAGACTGCGAGAGCTCCGCCGCGACGGGCTGCCGGTCATCCGCATCGGCCGTAGCCCCTACTTTTCTGGTCGCCTGGTCATCGCCTTCATGGAGGAGCGCGCGCGTGATGAGACCTAACGTCAAATGCGTCAAGAAACGCGACCGCGATCACTACGTGCTGCGTTGGACGGACCCGGACACCGGCGCCGAGCGGCAACGCAGGACGCAGGCGACGACCAAGGCCGCGGCGCTCAAGGAAGCAGGTCGACTCGAGGAAGAGATTCTCACCGGCCGCTACGACGCCAGCGGCGCCATCCTTTGGGAGCACGCCCGACAACGGCACAAAGCCGAGAAGCTTCCCGAGCTGCGCCCCAGCACCATCAAAAAGTACCGCGAGACGCTCGACGAGGTGCAGCGCGTCGTGCATCCGCACCGCCTGACCGACCTCGACGCCTCACGCATCAGCATCTTCCAAAGCAAGCTCCGCGACCGGGGACTGCGACCGGCCAGCATCCGCAGCCATCTGACGCACCTCCGTGCGTTCCTCCGCTGGTGCGAGGACGTCGAGCTCCTCAAGAAGGCGCCCCGCGTCAAGCTGCCCAGCCTCCGCGGCACGGGCAAGCTGATGAAGGGCCGGCCGCTCACGGACAATGAGTTCCGCAGCATGCTGGACGCCACCGAGTCGGTCGTCGGTCCCCAAAGGGTCGCAGCCTGGCGGCATTATCTGGAAGGCATGTGGTTATCCGGCCTCAGACTGCGCGAGTCGCTGCTATTCGAGTGGCGCGGACACGGCGTCCCGCGCGTCGAGCTCGGGGGACGTCGGCCGATGCTGTTCATCCCGGCCGAGTACGACAAAGGGGGCAAGGACCGCTGCGTCCCGATCACGCCCGACTTCGCTGAGTTCCTCCAGCAAACGCCTGACGGTGAGCGTACGGGCCCAATCTTTCGACCACCTGGTCGCGACGGCCGAGTCGCTAACCCGATCTGGGTGAGTCGCGTTGTCGCTCGAATCGGTGAAAACGCCGGGGTCATCGTGGATGAGCAGACGAAGAAGCACGCCTCGGTCCACGACTTCCGTCGCTCGTTTGGAGTCCGTTGGGCCGCACGGATCCCCGTTCATGCCCTGCGCGAGCTGATGAGGCACGCGTCTCTGTCAACGACGATGGACTACTACGTCGGGCAGGATGCCGACCGGACAGCTGACCTAATTTGGCAAAGCCACCCAAAGTGCGAGGTATCGACTTGAGGCAGGCTGCAATAGCCAATGATCGGCGACAACGACTCGGAAACGAGCACCTACGCACTGGCTTGGCCAACTATGGTATCCAGCTGATCGCGAGGAATGGATACGTCAATGATCTTGCCAAAAAACGGCTTTAGTTGAGTGAGAAAGGAGACACGGATTTGAAGTTGCCTAGAAGCAAGTCGGTCCACCTCACCGTCTGCAATTCCATCAAGGCGTTCGAGATAGCGGGTGACGCGACTCGTATTCTGAAACTGCGTGAGGTGTCTCTGCTGCCAGGAGACCGCTGCGACTTCCCGGCTGGGCAAAGCCGCTGGTGTTGGTCCAACTTCGGTAGCTTGGCCCGAGCCAAGTCTGAAGGAAGTAATGTCCACCGACGCAGGCTACGGGGACACTCAAAGCTGCTGAGAACGATGAAGCCTACGCAGGATGGGCACCTCCTAAACTTTCCAAGGTGAGCTGCACCGACGTGAGTTCGGCAGACCGCCAAGCCGCCGAAACTGATCCGACCGACCGAAATCTAGTTCACCATCCAACGGGCAGGACCGGCGGCTCGCGATCCGGTCCCGCTATGTTTCAGAGTCTCATGGTGAGACTCTGTCGTCAGAAGTCTCGCCCGCTGCCTTCGGCTACAAGAGAAAAGAAGAAATGGAAAGAGGGTAAGAGCACCAGGGTGATGCTACGCTCGTCTCCGGATCAAACATCCCATCGTTGCCGACCCCGCTATGAGAACCGAACCTGTTTCAGGGACGGTTGCCACGCGAAAACCTACTATGGCGCCCTCGCTCGCGGCTCTGTTGTTGTACCTGAAGGCGGCCCACAAGTCGCTCGAACTGCTGATCCACGAACCGCCCCGCAAACCGCGGGAAGAAGAACTAAAGACTGCTTCTGTCCATTCCCACACGTTGCCGTTCTGGTCGAACGTGCCGTAGGGGCTCGCCGCGGCCGTGTAGGCGCCGACATCGGTGAACGGGTTCGTGCTGCTGGGGAAGCTCCACGAGCCGCTCACCGCGTAGCCGTCGTTGAAGCCGTCGGCCATGCCGTCGTCGTCGAAGTAGTTCACCGCTGCTGGATTGTCACCCGGCTGGTCGCTCACGGGGATGCTGTCGCTCCCGGCGGCGTAGTCGAAGTAAACGCCTGCAGTGCCGGCCGACTCCTCGTGGTACGCCGCCTTGTACCACTCGTCTTCGCTGGGGATCCAGTACTTGGCGCTTGTCGAACGGACCTCGTCGATGCCGCTGCCGATGGTGTACGCGCCGGTCTCCGTATCTCCCGCGCCTTGCCCGTTGTGCAGCCAGTTGGCGAACCGCATCGCGTCGAAGAACGACACGAACGTCACCGGGTTCTGCTCCCGGCCCACCTGGGCGACGAACTTGCTGCCATCGCCGTTGCCTCCGCGCAGCTCGATGCCACCAAAGTTGCCAGCCATGCTCGTATTGTAAAGCGCCAGTGCATTGGCGCCGGTCGGGTCGACGGCGTTGAGGAATTCCACGTACTGGGCGTTCGTGACTTCGTGCTTGCTGATGCGGTAGGAGTAGTCGACAGCGCCAACGATCGTGTCGGGGCCGAACCCGCCAGCTCCGGTGCCAGAGAGCTCGCCAGCGTTGCCTGGGTTACCGACAAACGCCCAATCGAACGAGACCGTGCCGGCAGCGGCCGGCTGGGCTGCCACGGCTGCTAACAAGAGGGTGAGAATCGGGGTGTGGATCATCGGGGACGACGCTCCTGTTCAGGGTGGAAGATCAGGCAGGGGAACGATCATGAGAGTGTAGCGGAGCGCCCCACCCCGCCGTGGGTAGCGCCCGCCGGAAAAAATGGCGTGCAAAATGTGTAAAGAAGGGAGCAGAACCCGCGTCGGGTGCATCACCAATGTCAGATTTGGCGCCGACTAATCTACTATCGGCGGCCATAAAATCGGCGAAATAATAATGGCAACTTCCGCCGCGTCGTAGTGAAACTTCTCAACACCTTCGGTGTACCGCGTAGTTGGAGCGGTGCAGCTGATTTCGGACGCTTCCCAGATTGCCCATGCGGCGTCGGATGCCTCACCCGTCCGCGGTTAGCGAGCCCACCAATTAGCGTCGGTCGCGATGACCTCTGAAGATAGGCGGCACCCGGCCGGGGGAGCATTGGGCCGCTACCAGGAAGTCGCCAAGCCTCCCAGCTGCAGCTCACCTCGGTCAATCTGCGCACTGCCCGACTGGCTGGGAATGCATCAACCCTGACTCGAAGGCGGGCGGCGCAGCCGCAAAGGTCTTTTCGACAGCGGCAGATCCGGTCATACCGCAGAAACTACCGCGGCCATCGACGATTCCGCACCGCGGAGTGTCTGGCCGACGCTTCCTAGAAAAGGACAAAACTGCGGACACAGGCGGAAAAAAATGCCGGCCGCTCTGGACTGAGTCGGAACGAGAATGCTATGAAAAACGCAGCGTAGTAGTACCGGAGGTGGGAGTCGAACCCACACGCCCTTGCGGGCAACGGATTTTGAATCCGTCGCGTCTGCCATTCCGCCACTCCGGCAAGCCGTTGCTGAGCAACGAGTTAGGCCATTATGGGCGAGCCTTGCTGGGATGCAAGACGTCCCGCCGAACGCCGGGAGATTCTCGTCGCCGGCGCGATTGGTGCGCCAGTTTGCAGGATTCGTCGTTGCGACTCGCCCCCCGTCACCGCATACAGGGAGAGACCCCGGCCGAAGATCTTGTGCCGCCGGGCCTCTTCACCGCCCTCCTTCTCGACCTTCCTCCTTCTCGGCGCCTCGTACTCAGCGATTCTATGAAATCCTCGATTGCTTCCCTCGGTCTCTTCGTGACGCTCCTCGCCACAGCCGCCGCCGGTGCGGCTGAGCCGCGGGTCTTCGATGTCCGAGAGGCGGGGGCGGTCGGCGACGGGACGACGCTCGACACCGCGGCGATCCAGAAGTGCTTTGACGAATGCGGCGACGCGGGCGGCGGCAGCGTCTTGCTCACGGCGGGGACCTACCTGAGCGAGCCGCTGACGATCGGGACCCGCACGACCCTGCGGCTCGCTGAGGGGGCGACGCTGCTGGCGACCAGCGACCGCACCGCCTACGAACGCCCCGACGAGCCGGGCAAGTTCGACCACTTCCTCACCGGCAAGGACCTGGAGGATGTCACAATCGAGGGCGAGGGAACGATCGATGGCGGCGGGCAGGCGTGGTGGGACGCCGCCGAGGCGGCCCGCCAGAAGAAGTCGGGCTACACGCTGCCCCGGCCCAACTTGATTGTGCTGACCCGCGTAAAGAACCTCGTCGTCCGCGGCGTCACGATCCAGAACGCGCCAAAATTCCACTTCGTGCCGACCGAGTGCGACGGCGTGCTCGTCGAGGACGCCACCTTCTTAGCCCCCGAGCGGGCGCCTAACACCGACGCCATCGACCCGAGCATGTGCGTCGACGTCACCGTGCGGCGCTGCCTCATCGACGTGGGGGACGACAACATCGCCGTCAAGTCGGGCAAGCGAGCCGACGGCCGGGAGTTCGCCGCTCTTGGCCTCACCGTCACCGACTGCACGTTCAAGCATGGCCACGGCATGTCGATCGGCAGCGAGACCGTCGGCGGGGTGAAGGACGTCATCGTCCGCAACTGCACATTCGAAGACACCGACAACGGCATCCGCATCAAGAGCGATCGCAAACGGGGCGGCACGGTCGAGAACCTGCTGTGCGAGAACATCACAATGAAGAACGTCGCCGGCGCGATCACGATCACCAGCTACTACCCGAAGATCCCCGCCGAGGTCGAAGAGGCCCAGCCGATCACCAAAACGACGCCCCGGTACCGCAATATCACGATCCGCAATCTAACGGCCACGAGCACGAAGGACGCGGGCTTCATCGTGGGCCTGCCCGAATGCCCGATCGAGAACGTCCTGCTGGAGAACGTGCAGATCACCGCCAAGCGAGCCGGCCTGGAAATCCGTCACGCACGCGGCGTCGTGCTCAACAACGTCGAGGTCACGGCTGAGAAGGGAGAGCCGATCGTGAAGCGCGACGTCGAGTCACCATAGTAGAAACTCGCACAGAGACGCAGACGATTGAAGCAAGTCCCTTTGCGCCTTCGCGCCTTGGCGTGAGATTAATAAAAGTGCTTTGGTCTCACGCCAAGGCGCGAAGGCGCAAAGGGGATATTCATGGCTCCCTCGAAGGCCGTTACGGCTAAGGCAGGAACATCACCAGCTCGGCGTCGCGCCACACGTCGCCACCCGAGCCGCCATCGACGGCCGTCATGCAATCGTCCGTGATCGGCCACCATTTCTCACGAATCGTCGGGTCCTCGCCAACAGCGGCGAAGTCGGCGGCGGGATCAACGCCCGTGTACTCGAAGCTCCGGAAGATGAACTTCCGATCGCCGATCGTCTGGACCCAGATGTGGTAGTTCTGGATGTTCGCCCGCTTGCAGGCGGCGACGACCTCGGGCCAGACATCGGCGTGCATCTCTCGGTAGACCGCTTCGTGCTCGGGCTTCAGCTCAACAAACGAAGCGAACCGTCGCACACCCGCAGCGGCCTGGGACTCGGGCGACGGATTCGTTGGGCCGTAAACAGGCGGCATGCTACTGGCTCGCTTGCATGAAAAGAGGATATCTCGCGCAGAGTCGCAGAGTCGCCGAGGTGTGAATCAAAACTCTTTGCGACTCCGCGCCTTGGCGTGAGACTCATTTGATTAGTTAAAATCACGCCAAGGCGCGAAGGCGCAAAGTGCTTAAAGCCCAGGTCTCTGCGACTCCGCGTCTCTGCGCGCTACTTCGCCGCTTCTTTGCCCCAAGCGTCGCGGAGCGTCACGGTGCGGTTGAAGACCGGCGCCTCGTCGACCGAGTCGATCGGGTCGGCAAAGAAGTAGCCGAGCCGTTCGAACTGGTACCGCTCGCCCGGTTCGGCGTCGGCGAGTTCCGGCTCGAGCTTAGCGACTACGATTTCTAGCGACGCCGGGTTCATGTTGTCGAGGAAGGTCTTCCCCTCTTCCGCCTTGTCGGGGTCTTCCTTCGCGAACAAGTGGTCGTAGAGCCGCACCTCGGCGTCGATGCAATCAGCGGCCGGGACCCAGTGGATGGTCCCCTTCACCTTCTTGCCGTCGGCAAGGGCCGTGGTGTCGGGGTCGAAGGTGCAGCGCAGTTCGGTCACTTCGCCGGCGGCGTTCTTGATGACCTCCTCACACTTGGCGATCCCCGCCCCGCGCAGCCGCACCGCGCCGCCCGGCTTGAGCCGGAAGAACTTCTTGGGGGCCTCCTCCATGAAGTCGTCCGCCTCGATCCAGAGGTCGCGCGTCAATTCGATCTCGCGCGAGCCTTGCTCGGGGTGCTGCGGGTGGTTGTCGAGTTGGCAGACCTTGATGACCCCCTCCGGCAATTCCGAACCGTCGGCGAACGCCGTCAGCGTCACCTTCAGTGGCCGCAGCACCGCCATGCGACGTTCCGCCGTTTCGTTGAGGTGCTCGCGCACGGCGTCCTCCAGCCATAGCATGTCGATCGTGCTGTTCTGCTTGGTGACGCCGATCCGTTCACAGAACGCACGGATCGCCTCGGACGTATAACCGCGGCGCCGCAGGCCGCGGATGGTTGGCATACGGGGGTCGTCCCAGCCGTCGACGTGTTTCTCTTGCACCAGCTGCAACAGCTTCCGCTTGCTCATCACCGTGTAGGTGAGATTGAGCCGCGCGAACTCAATCTGTCGCGGCCGCGGATGCGGCAGCAGCTTCAACTCGTCCAGCCGAGTGAGGTACCAGTCGTAAAGGGGACGGTGGTTCTCGAACTCGAGCGTGCAGATCGAGTGCGTGATCCCCTCCATCACGTCGCCTTGGCCGTGCGCCCAGTCGTAGGCGGCGTACAGACACCAGGCGTCGCCTGTCCGCTGGTGCGGCACGTGCTTGATGCGGTACATCACCGGGTCGCGCAGGTTGACGTTCGGCGACGCCATGTCGATCTTTGCGCGGAGCGTCTTGGCGCCGTCGGGGAACTCGCCGGCGCGCATCCGGGCGAACAGATCGAGGTTCTCCTCGACCGAACGGCCTCGGTGGGGGCTCGGCGTACCCGGCTCGGTGAGCGTGCCGCGGGTCTCGCGCATCTCGTCGGCCGTGAGGTCGCAGACATAGGCGTGCCCCGCCTTCACCAGGGCGACGGCCCACTCGTAGTAGGTCTCGAAGTAGTCGCTGGCGTGGCAGAGCCGGTCCTGCCAGTCGGCGCCGAGCCAGCGGACGTCGTCCATGATGGCGTCGACGTACTCTTGTTCTTCTTTGGCGGGGTTCGTGTCGTCGAACCGCAGGTTGAACTTGCCCCCGTAGGTGCGCGCCAGCCCCGAGTTGAGGCAGATGCTCTTGGCGTGGCCGATGTGGAGGTAGCCGTTGGGCTCCGGCGGGAACCGCGTATGGACGTGGTCCGCGCGGCCGGCGGCCAAGTCGGCGTCGATCTGCTGCTCGATAAAGTTTTTCGCAGCGGCGGGGGGCGTCTCTTCCGTGGACATCGCGGTATCAACTTGGCGGGATAGGCGGGCGGGGCGATCCGGGCGGAGCCGGCGCCGGCCAATTTACCACTCCCGGTGGTCGCCGCAGAGGGCAGCCGCGAAGTGGCACAGAAGGCACGAAAAAAAATGGGCCGTACGCCGCCACCAGTTCTGTGCTTTTTGTGCCTCTTCGTGGCCCGCCGAATCAACGGAACCTGAGGCTCGCTGCCGGGTTTCGGGTAGAGTGCCCTTGTCGCCAGCTGTCTCAGGAGCCCCGAAAATGCCATCCCGACTCGTCCGACTACCGCGCCGTGAATTCCTCTTGAGCTCGCTCCGAACCGGCTTCACGGCCGCCGGCATTGCCGCGATGTCGCCCGCCGCGCTGGCGGAGTTGCTCGCCACGCCGTCGATGACCGAGGGCCCCTTCTATCCCGACCGGCTGCCGCTCGACACCGACAACGACCTCTTAATCGTCAACGAGGCGACCGCCCACGGCCTCGGCGACATCACGCACCTCACCGGTCGGGTCCTCAGCCGCGCCGGCGAGCCGGTCCGCAACGCCGTCGTCGAGATCTGGCAGGTCGATAACAACGGCGCCTATCTGCACTCGGCCGACCGCAACGCCGAGCGCGACAAGAACTTCCAGGGGTACGGCCGCTTCCTGACCGACTCGTCGGGCGCCTACTACTTCCGCACGATCAAGCCGGTCCCCTACCCGGGCCGCACGCCACACATCCACTTCGCCGTGAGTCAAAACGGCCAACGGGTGCTAACGACCCAGCTATTCGTCGCCGGTCAGCCGCAGAACGAGCGCGACGGCGTGCTGCGGAGCGTCGGTGGTGAGGCGGAGCGGAAGCTCTTGATGGGCGACTTCCGCAAGATCGAGGGATCGCCGCTCGACGAGTACGAGGTCGAGTTCAACCTCACGCTCGGCCGCACGCCCGCCGAGGGGGACGACGGCCAATTCCCGGGGGTCATCGCGAAGTCACGGGGCGGCTTCGGCGGCCCCGGTGGGCGGCGCGGCGGACCACCACCGCGGCAGTGACGGGTGGGCCGTTCAGTTCCGGTCGCTGACGCTCCCGGCTCGCCGTTCCTCTGACTGGCGAGCCGGGAGCGTCAGCGACCGGAGCGAAGTGCTAAGGCCGCGCCGCAACGAGGTAGCGCTCGATCTGGTCGAGGTGCGACTCGTCGTGCCCGGCGAGCATCCAACGCATCGTGTCGAGCGATTCTTCTCCCCGCTGGCCATGGACGCCGATCCGCTGCAAGTCCGCTGGCGTCATCTGGCGCCAAAGCCGCAGGTTGATCGCGCGGAGCGCCGCGAAGTCGTCGAGTAACTCGCCGAGCGACGCCTGGTTGTGTCGCTGGGCGACGACCCACTTCTCCTGGTCCATCGG
The DNA here is from genome assembly GCF_007859955.1 of Botrimarina colliarenosi. Taxonomy (GTDB): domain Bacteria; phylum Planctomycetota; class Planctomycetia; order Pirellulales; family Lacipirellulaceae; genus Botrimarina; species Botrimarina colliarenosi. The sequence continues at coordinate 1,459,685 of NZ_SJPR01000001.1, read as the reverse complement.
CACAATCGGCGGCGTGTCGTCCCCAAGGACCAATCGCATCCGCCAACCGAACGACCACTCGGCGTCGACCAGGTGGCCAAGCACCTCGAGCGGCGTCCACTTGCCAGGGAACGGCCGCGACCGGACGGTCGCCTCGTCCACACCGGCAAAGAGGGCCCGCAGCGCGGCCGGCGTTTGTCCGATCACCTCCAGCGGATCGCGCCCAGCCAGTTGGTCCTGGAGCTTACGGCGGTACGCGGCGGGGTCGGTAACTTCGAGACGCTGGGACATGCGGGGAACCCTCGGGGGCGAAGCGGACGACGATAGGGACGCATTGCGGCGTCCGCGGGTTCACTCCCGGCGCTGGCGCTTAGGGCTCCCTTTGCGAGTATTGCTTATGCAATATGGGTCGGGAGCCCTAAGCGCCAGCGCCGGGAGTTGCGCCAACTTGCAACTCACAACCCAACTCCCCCAACCGCGACCATCTGCCGCGCTATCCGCGCAACGGGTCGTGGCCGATGGTGTAACGTAAACGCTCCGCGCCGCCACCCACGAGCAATCGCCAGAAATGCCCGACGAGACCGTTTTCGGAATGGATGTCGTCATGCTGTCGCGGATTCAGTTCGCGCTGACGATCATGTTCCACTACCTGTTCCCGCCCCTCACAATCGGGCTGGGCGTGGTGCTGGTCTATCTCGAGGGACGCTACCTCTGGACCAAAGAGGCGATCTACGAGCAGGCCGCCCGGTTTTGGACGCGGCTCTTTGGGCTCAACTTCGCGATGGGTGTCGTCACCGGCATCGTCATGGAGTTCCAGTTTGGCACCAACTGGGCCGCTTACTCACGGTTCGTGGGTGATGTCTTCGGCTCGGCGCTCGCCGCCGAGGGGATCTTTGCGTTTTTCCTCGAGTCGGGCTTCCTCTCCCTGCTGCTGTTCGGTTGGGACCGCGTCGGCCCGAAGATGCACTTCTTCGCCACGCTGATGGTGGCGATTGGCGGCATCTTCTCGTCGGTCTGGATCGTCATCGCCAATAGCTGGCAGCAGACGCCCACCGGCCACGTGCTACGTGAACACGTTGTTGGCGATCGCGTCGCGATGCGGGCCGAGATCGTTGACTTCTGGGCGATGGTCTTCAATCCCTCGACCGTACACCGACTGACGCACGTCTGGCTCGGGGCGTTTGTCCTCGGCGCTTGCTTCGTGATGAGCATCTCGGCGTGGTACCTGCTAAAGGGGCGGCATATCGACTTCGCCAAGCGGTCGTTCACCGGCGCGCTGCTGTTGGCGACGGTCGCGTCGCTCTGCCAAGCCGTGTCGGGGCACTTCAACGCCGAGATGGTCGCCGAGCACCAGCCGGCCAAGCTCGCCGCGATGGAAGGGCTTTACGAGACGCAGGCCGGCGCGCCGCTCTACTTGTTCGGCTGGCCCAACCAACAAGAACGCCGCGTCGATTGGGGCGTTGCGATCCCCGGGGGCCTCAGCCTGCTGGTGCACCAAGACCCGACGGCAGTGGTCCAAGGCTTCGACCAACTCGGGCCCGTCTACGGCGAGCCCCCCGTGTGGATCACCTTCCAGGCGTACCACCTGATGGTCGGTATCGGCACGCTGATGATCGTCGCGACCTGGGTCGCTTGGTGGTTCTACCGCCGCGGGACGCTGTTCGAGCAGCGTTGGCTGCTCTGGTTCTTCGTCGGCTCGGTCGTGCTAGCGATGGCCGCCAACGAGGCGGGCTGGGTCGCCGCCGAGTGTGGCCGCCAGCCGTGGATCGTTTATCCGACGATCATCGACGGCGTCGCCACCGGCGGGCTCCGCACCAGCGACGGCGTCTCCGAGTCGGTACACGCCGACCAGGTGTTCGGCTCGATCGTCTTCTTCGGCGTCATCTACACCACGCTCGGCGTGCTTTGGCTGGTGCTCCTCAACGGCAAGATCCAACATGGACCAGAGCTAGGCGAGAGTGACGACGACGGCGAGACGGTCCCGGAGCGGCGGCACGACATCGGCATGGCAGACGCCTAAGAAGACTGACCGCGCAGCCACCGTGTAGAATCTGAGATAGTGAAGAGAGGTTTTGACAGGATCTACAGGATCGACGGGATCGAAAGCCAATCCTGTTCATCCAGTCGATCCTGTCAGATCGAAACCACTCCACGTTCTTTGAAACTCGGTCTTTGAAACTCGGTGGCTATTCTTTCATGTGAGAAACAATGGATTACCCCACCCTCTGGTTCGTTCTGCTCGGCGTGTTGCTCGCCGGCTACGCGGTGCTCGACGGGTTCGACCTTGGGGTCGGCTTGGTGCACCCGCTGCACAAGAGCGACCACGACCGTCGGCTAGCGATCAACTCGATCGGCCCCCTGTGGGACGGCAACGAGGTGTGGCTGGTAACGTTCGGCGGCGCGCTGTTCGCGGCGTTTCCCGAGGCGTACGCCACCGCGTTCAGCGGTTTCTACTTCGCGTTCATGGCGGCGCTCGGGGGGCTGATCTTCCGGGCGGTGTCTATCGAGTTCCGTGGCAAAGTCGATCGTGCGTGGTGGCGGCTGCTGTGGGACGGCATGTTTTTTCTGTCGAGCCTCGTGACGACGCTCGTCTACGGCGCCGCCGTCGGCGCGGCGATGGCGGGTGTGCCGCTCGACAACCGGGGGATCATGGCGAGCTCGACGCTCGAACAGATCGGTCCTTTCTCGCTGATGGTCGCCGCGTTGACCGTGGCCGCGTTCGCCCTGCACGGCTCGCTCTACTTGGGTCTTAAAACCACCGGGGCGTTGCGCGAGCGGACCCGCGTCTGGGCCTGGTTCGCCTACGCCGCCTACGTCGTACTCTTCTTCGCGACGACCGCCGTCGCGGTGGGGACGATCGACCGGGCGACCAAGAACTTCGACGAGCACCCGTGGGGCGCCGTGATCGTGCTGCTCAACCTCCTGGCGGTGCTCAACCTGCCCCGCTGCCTGACTCAGCGACGCTACGGCCAAGCCTTTGTGTCGTCGGGCTGTTCGATCTTAGCGCTTGTCTTCCTGTTCGGCTTCGCCCTCTTCCCCGAGCTCGTCGCGTCCTCCACCGACCCGGCCGACAGCCTGACGATCTACAACTCGGCCTCGTCGCCGAAGACCTTGCGTTTGATGGCGTTGTTCGCCCTGATCGGCCTGCCGTTTGTGCTCGCCTACACGTCGGTGGTCTACTGGACGTTCCGCGGCAAAGTCCAGATCGACAAGCACAGCTATTGAAAAGTCTCGCGCAGAGACGCAGAGACGCGGAGAAATTGCTTGGCAGCACCCTCTTTGCGCCTTCACGCCTTGGCGTGAGACCTTCTCGAAACGAAGAATCACGCCAAGGCGCGAAGGCGCAAAGCGTTGAACCTTCAATCGCTTTTTCTCTGCGTCTCTGCGTCTCTGCGCGAGACTCTTTTACACGCTCTTTATCCGAGGCCGCAGCGTCGCCAGGGCGATGACCACCAGCTGGCTCGCCGCGAAGAAGAGCAGCATCGTCGCCGTGTTGCTCTCCGAGGCGCCGTAGGCGTGGAGGCCGACGCCAAGTTCGTTGACGCCGAACCAGCTCCAGGTGGTCACGATGTTTCCGCCAACGGCCAACGCCGACAGACCGACCGGGCCGATCATCCTGCCCCACCGGGCGTGCAGCACCAGGGCGTTCCAGAGCACGATGATCAGGGCGCCGTTCTCCTTCGGGTCCCAGCCCCAGAAGCGGCCCCACGAGTCGTCGGCCCACAAGCCGCCGAGGACCGTGCCGACAAAGCTGAACAGCAGGGCGAAGCAGAGCGTCCCGTAGATCATCCGCACCAGCTGATCGCCAGCGCGCTTATCAAGCCGGCTGGCGCCGCCCCACAAGCGGGGGCCGCAGGCCGCGATCAGGTAACCCGCCCCGAGGAAGCCGGCTAGGAACGTCGTCGAGTAACCGAGCGTCACGCAGACGACGTGCGTTGCGAGCCAGAACTGGGTGTCGAGGACCGCGCTGAGCACGGTGTAGGTATCGCCGTCGAGCGAAAGGTAATGGGCCACGACCAAGGTCGCGAAGCCGAGGACGCTCGCTACGGCGCTGCCGACGCTCAGTTTGTAGATCGCTTCGAAAGCGACGCCAAACAGCACCGCTGCCCAGCCGATAAAGACGGCCGACGAGTAGAGGTTCGTCACCGGCGGGCGGCCTGAGATATAGATGCGGCCTACCAGTGCGAAGGTGTGAACGCAGAGCGTCACGACGATCACCGCCAGCGCCGCCCGGCCAAGCGCGCGCGACCAACTCCCCTGCCCTAGCCAGCCACAGGCGGTCAGCACAAACGCCAGCAGGTACATCGCCGCACAGTAATAGAACGGGCTGAAGTGGCTAAAAAAGTGCTCGAAGCGGACCGCGCCGGTGTCGAGCCGCTCGGAGCCGGCCAAGCCGGCGAGCGCCTCGGGCGTCGCTTCGAGCGAACGCTGGTACTTCTCGACCGCCGCCTCGATGTCGGTGAGCTCGTCGGCGAATTGGGCCGCGTCGCCGCGGGCGTAGGCCGTGAGGGCGTCGGACCAAGCGGCCCCCGCCGGCTCGAGGGGCTGCTTCATCACCAGCCGCATCAGGTTCGCCAAGTTCGATTGGTAGAGCGTCGTCCACTCGCCGGTCGGCTCGGTCGGCGGCACGACGCGGACGGCGCCGCTCTTGCCGAGTTGTTCGCCGCGTGCCTGGGCCTCGAGCAGTTGCTGACGGACCGCCTCTTCCGAATCGCCGTCAATGCGGGGCTCGCCGAAGGCGCTCGCCAATTGGTGCAACAACGACACCTTGTCCGCCAGACCGAGCGTCTGCTCCTGCACCAGCGACAGCGGCTCGGCCGGTCGGCCCTGCGCCTGGGCGGCGGCGATTTCGCGGCGGCGTGCCAAGGCTTGATCGACCTGACCGCCGAGCACGCTGGGGTCCTTCATCACCTCGGCGTAGCTGTAGCGGAACGACCCCTGCCGCGGCGGCAGGCCGAGCGCGTCGAGCAGCTCAAGGCTCTCGATGCGGAAAACGCGGTGCGTGTCCCAGCCTTTGCGCGCCGAGATCGTGTCGAGTAACCACGTGATCGCCGAGACGCGTGGCTCGCCCTTCTCGGCCGGCAGCACCTCTTGCCGGGCGCTGATCGCCTGCAGTGTCGTGCGCGCCAGCGTATCGATTGGCTTGATGCGTCCCCCCTCGGCGACCGGCAACGCGCCGAAACGCTCGACCGCCATCGCTCCCGGTTCGTCAACGGCAGGTCGCGTCTTGCTCCCTAGGTAACCGACCGTCAGGAGGGCCGCCAACGCGGGCGCCCAGACGATCGGCTGTGCCCAGGCCTCGGCCGACAACAGGCTCGGCCCGGCGTCGCTGCGGGTCTCGCTCTTCGCGGCGAGGCGGTTTGCTTCCTCGACGCGTCGGCGGGCGAATCGGGTGAGCGTCAGGCTGAAGTGCGTCAGCATGCCGAGCCCGACAAGCACGCAGCTGACATAGGGGATCATCCAACCGCCGTTGGTGACCACTTGCAGCACGGTCGAGCGTTCGGTGACCTCGTCGAAGCTCTGCTGATAGATCGTGTCGCCCGCGTAGCGGAGCGGGTTGTTCATCCAGATCTTTACCGGCCGCTCGACGTCGCGCGACGGGTCGCTCAGCACGATGTCCGACTGGAAGTTCTTGGGGACGTTCGTCCCGGCGTAGCGGTCGAAGCGGAAGTCGGTCAGCGTGACCGAGTAGTCCTTGTAGAGCCGCTTGAAGCGGAGATCGACCTCGTAGGGGGTCCCGTCGACGTCAATCGTTTGCGGCAAGAGGCTCGTCCCGCCGCCGCCATCCATCGGCATGAAGGACGCCGACACGAGCCACACGCCGAGCGACTCACCGGTCTGCTTATCGATTGGCTCGACGTAGGCCGACGGGCGGTTGACGCCGGCGCTGACCGCCACGCCGGAGACCGACTTGCTGGTGATCGCGACGCGCTCGAGGCCGGCGCCCACGGTGGCCGGGTTCTCGTTGACCGCCATCGGCGGGGCGAGCAGCGAGTTCTCGTCGAACCGCACGACGCGGAGGTCGAACGGCAGGTCGGGGTGTGACACCACCTCGCCGCTCGCGGCGGCCTTCGCCAGCACGTTCTGCGGCACCACAGTGACGCGCTGGGCGTCGGCTTCGTCGGTGACGATCGCCAGTTCGACGTGGCGGATATCCTCGGCGTAGTTGACGGCCCCCCCCTCGGGGATCGACATGACCCCTTCAACGGCGGCCAGGTCGGTGACCAGCTCGCCCACCATCAACAGCCCAATCCCAGCGTGCAGCAGCACGATGCCGGCCCGCTGGCGGAACACCACCCAACAGCCGGCGAGGCACAGCAGCGCCGCGCCGCCGCACTTGGTCAGCTGCCAGACGATCCGCATCCCTGCGTCGTCGGGGGCGACCGTCGGGTAAGCGAACAGATAGCCGGCGAGGCCGAGCAGCACCGCGTTGAACGCCGCCAACAACCACCACTCGGCGGGGCGCAGGTGGCCGTACTTCTGCATCGTCATGTAGGCGCCGACCAGCGCCACACCAGCCAAGGCCGCGCGCAGCGTCTGCCAGAGGCCGTCGCAGAACTCGGGGGAGAGCTGCCCAACGAGCGACGTATCGAGGCCGGTCGCCAAGACGGCCGCCGTCGCCGCCACGCCCCCGGCGAGCAGAACCGATCCCCAGGCGAGCCGCGTCCCCTTCGCCGCTACCTTAAATCGAACCGCGTGCGCGGCGAGCAGGTTGGCGAACATCACGACGCCGATCAGCTTGCCGCCAGGGAACAGGAAGCCACCGGTGATCGGCGGCGTCTCGGCCTTGGTGAACATCTCGACCAGCCGCACGAAGGTCTGCCACTCAACCGTCGCCACCCAGACACGGAAGTAGTTCTGCTCGACGACGTACCAGACGTCGTGGTCCTTCTGCGCGAGCGTGCCGACAAAGACAAGGAAGATCGCCAGGGCGAACAGCGTCACGGTGAGCCGCAGCGAAGCGAGCGCCGCCAGCCAGCTATTGGACGTTCCGGCCGCGCCACGGGGCGGGCGCGACTCCAACGATTCGCCCGGCGCGGCGTCCGATGCAGCGGCGGGCTGGGACTCGAGGGTCGTGCTCATAGCTTGTTTCTAGAGGGACAACGATCCGAGCCACGCGCGGAACGCGTCACGCTGGGCGGCGACCTCGTCGCGGGGGCCGCGTAGTTTGAAGAACCAGACTTGGCCGTCGCGCTCGACCATCGCGGCGTGCGTCGTCTCGTCGGGGCCGACAAGTTCGAAGTACGACCCCTCTGCGCCGAGCAGCGGCATCGCCTCGGCCGCCTCGGCGAGGCCCTCGTCGGTTGTCGGATCGAGCTTCACCTCGCCACGCCAGCGGTTGACGTTCGCCAAGCGGTCGCCCATCGCGCCGGCGGCCGGGAAGGCGAACGCGGTCACCTCGGCGCCGCCGGGCGTTTTCAGCGACGCCTTGCGCATCGTCGAAGGGGGCCCCGCCGTCCAACCGTCGGGCGTCTGAGATTTCAACTCCGACGAACCGATCGGGAACGGCGCGGCCGGGGGCGCGACTGGCGGAACTGATGGCGGAGTTGATGGCGGAGTTGATGGTTTGGGCGCCGCGGCGCCACCCGCGAAGGGCGCCATCGTCCCGCCGTCGAACCAGCCGAGTAGATCGACCAGCACCGCCTCTTCGGCGACGTCGGCGAGGGGACGCGTCTCGGCCGCCAAGGCAGCGGCGTCGAGCGGTGGCTGCTTCAGCTGCTTCCGCCAGCGATTGACGTTGTCGAGCACCTGGGCGTCCCACTCCGCGACCAGCGGCAGGCCGATGACGCTCAGCTCGATCGGCGCGGCGCCGTCCCCGGCGGGGACTTGGAGCGTGGCCAGTCGCATCCCCGCGGCGCGCGACTCGGTCCAGCCGTCGGGCGTCTCCCAGGTCGGTTCGTCCCCGTCGAAGCGGATCGAGGCGAGGAACTCAGTGATCGCGTCGGCGGCTTCATCGATGGCCCCGACGGGTCCCACCGCTTTGAAGAACCAAGCCCGTGACGGCCCGGGAACGATCGCGCCGAGCATCCGGTCGGTCGGCTCGCCCTGGGGGGGGGCGGCTACTGCCGGGGCGGTGACGGCTGGCGCCGCCTCGGAATTGTCCGGTTTCGCGATGCGGTAAGTGCGGACCTCGTCTTCCGGCCGGCAACCGCTGGCGAGGGCGACGAGAAGGGCAAGCGTGACGCTGTGGCAAACGGGGAGCACGGCTCTCTTGCGGGAGAAGGGGCGTGGCAAAGCCATCGGCCCGGCCGATGGCGGAAGCCCCCTATCCTACGGGCAGGCACGGCGACGGGCCTACCCAGACCGACCCCCTGTGGGCCGGTATTCTCGCCAGGGCGGCAATCTGCCGCAGTCTCTCGCCCCTTCCGGACTAGCCAGATCGACCCAAATAAGCCCAGATCGACCCAAAAAAGCCAAGCCAGCTTCAGCCGCCGAAGATGCCGAGCAGGCCGTCCATGAGCGAGCTGTTGAAGCCGAAGGGCTCGTCCCAAGCCCACATGCTCTGAACCATATCGAGGGCCATGACGCCGCAGAGCAGCATCGAGACAAAGCCGGCGCCCAACAGGCCGACGACCCAGCCGGGGAACGGCACTTCTTGTCCGCCGCCGACCACCACCGGAGCGGCGGCCGTCTCGACGCCCATGCCCCCTCCGAAGCCGCCACCGAGGTCGTCGTCCCCCTCGTCGATCGCTTCGAAGCCGGGGAGGTCTTCGTCTTCTTCGTTGACTTCCTCAAGGGCGACAATCTGCGAGCTGTCTTCTTCCTCGTCGCCCGAGTCGGCGGGCGTGAGCTGGAAGTCCTCGCCGCCGACGCCCGACATCGCCAACCCTGACACGCCCGAGCCGGCCGCCGAGAGAGCCGCCAAGTCGAGCGCCGAGCCGATCGCCGAGCCGCCCAGGTCGAGGGGCACCTCGTCCAGCGCGAAGCCGCTGTCGGAGGGCGAGAGGTTGATGCCGCTGTCGCCCGAGCCCAGGTCGCCCGAACTGCCCGAGCCGCCGAGCACAAGGTCGTCGTCCTCGTCTTCGCCGAGCTGGATGCTGTCGAGGCCCGAGAGGCCGCTAACGCTGCCCGATCCCGAGAGGCCGGGCGTGCCTGCCTCGTCGGTTTCTTGCTTGCCGAGCACGTCCGAGCCGGCCAGCCCGAGATCGCTGCCGGCAAGGTCGAGCTCCAAGTCGTCGCCGCTGGAGGAGGCCGCTTCGGCCGCCTTGCGGGCCGCATCCGCCTGTTTGGAATCGAGGATGCGGCTTGACTCGGATTCGAGGTCGAGCTCAAGCTCTTCGAGGTCCTCGAACGCGGCGCCCGACTTCGGCGACGCCGGGGCGGCGTCGCTGCCGGAGGCGAGCTGGAGGTCGTCTTCGAGCGACAGATCGCTCTTGCCGATGATCGTGCTCTGCGGCCGGGGGAGGCCCCCTTCGAGCTCGTCGTCGCCGGTCAGGAGGATCGACTCGGCGTCGTCGCCATCGCCCAGGGGCTCGACGCCCAGACCGATGTCGTCGTCGTCCAGTTCGATCGGCCCGCCGATCTCGGTCTTGGCGGCGGCGTCGCCTTCGTTCTTGTCCGGATCGTTCTCAATGGCGTCGTCGAGCGCCAGTTCGGGCAGGTCGCCGCCCAGATCGCCGAGGCTGTACTCGTCGCCCGATCCGAAGGAGAAGTCCTCTTCTTCGTCCGACTCGCTGGGGACCCCGTCGTTCTCAAGCCGCTCGATGTGCTCGGTCCGGAATTTCCAGCTCGCGCCGTCCTTGTACCCGTTGATGACGTTCGTCTCACGGAGATGATTGAGCCGCTCCTTGGTCAGACCGAGGCGGGCGGCGGCGTCATCAAGGCTAATAAACTTCTGCGACATGGCGGGACAGGTCGGGCGGTTGGGCGCGGGAGCGCGCTAACGGGCCTCGTCGAGCATCGATTGGATGTCTTTCGGGGCCGGGTTGCTGCTATTGAACTGGGGGAGCCGGAGGTCGGCTGACAGGTTACGGACCGACTTCAGCATAATCTGACCGCTAGCAGAGTCGACGTGGTAAACGGCGAAGACCTGGCGGACTGGGTCAAAAATTAGGGCCGTGTGCGGGCCGTTCGGATTCTCCAGGATCTGCCAGTCGAGCCGGTTGCCACCCGCCGGGGCGGGCGAAGGCGTCGGCATCGCGGCGGCAGTGACGGTCGCAAACGGCCGAGAGACGGGCGTTTCGTCGGCGCGGCTCGCTAGGTTGAGCGGCGGTTCTTCGTCCCCAGGGGCGGCCGTCGAAGCGGCCGGGGCTGTGTTATCCGCCATCCGATCCCCAGCGGCGGGGGGCCAAACGAAGCGCTGCGCCAGCGCCACGGAGGCGGAGCCGACGACGACCAAAACCGCCAGCCAGCGGGCTGCGGTGGGGGTTACAAGACGCATGGGAGGCTCCATCCTCTTTGGATTGGGAGGCTGAGTCCGCGGCGTCGCCCACGAAAGGGGGGGTGTTCGCCACGCTCGGCTCGGACCCGATTCTACGGGCATTTTCCCGCCGGTTCCACTTACGGTACCCCTACAGACGTCTTCTCAAACGACGCTCGCAGGTTTAGCCTGAGCGCGCCGGGACGGTTGGCCCGGCGCGAGCCGACGCTCGACTCCCCACTTAATCCGACACTCTGGACCCCCGTCGACGTCATGACGACGCCCGCCACTGCCGCTTCCCAACAGCCCGCACTTTCTGAGAAAGGGCGGGCCGCCGCCAACGAGCGGCTCGAATGGGCCCGCCAGATCGCTCTCGAAGCGGGGGAAATCACCCAAAAGTACTTCCGGTCGCCCACCCTGCGGATCGACTGGAAGGGCGATGGCTCACCCGTCACCGTCGCCGACAAGACCGCCGAACAGCACCTCCGCCAGCGGATCGAGGAGCGTTTCCCCACCGACGCGATCCTCGGCGAGGAGTACCCCGAGAAGCCGGGCGAGTCGGGCTACAAGTGGATTCTCGACCCGATCGACGGCACCAAGCCGTTCATGCACGGGGTGCCGCTCTACACGAATCTGGTCGCCGTTATCGAAGAAACGAGCGGCGAGCCGATCCTCGGCGTGATCAACGCCCCCGCGTCCGGCGAGACGATCCACGCCGCGGTCGGCGGGGGCGCCTGGTACCAGAATGGCGGCGGCGAGCTGACCCAGGCGCACGTTTCGGACGTCAAGGACTTGGCGGATGGCCTGTTCCTGACGGGCGACGTCGCCGGCTTCCAGGACCGCACCAACGACGCCACCGAGGTCTATTTCGCCCTGCAAGAGAAGGCCCGCATCTCGCGCACCTGGGGCGATGGCTATGGCTACATGATGGTCGCGATCGGGCGGGCCGAGTTGATGGTCGACGCGGAAATGAGCGTCTGGGACGCCGCGTGCCTGAAGCCGATCCTCGAAGAGGCGGGCGGCACGTTCACCAGCTGGCGCGGCGAACCGACCGTCCACGCCGGCGAGGGAATCGCCACCAATGGCCACATCCTGAAGCAGGTGCTGGAGTTCACCGGCGGGAAGTGAGTGACGCTGCAGGCTGCTGTGGGAGGGGTCTCCGACCCCGATTACGGCTCCCTGCCGATAGCGATACGAAGCCGTAATCGGGGTCGGAGACCCCTCCCACAATTTGAATTTGCACGCATCTAGCTTGCTCGGGAGCATTGCCCCCCCGGCCCCGGTCCGCTAATCTGTGCGATTCGCCGCGGCAGGACGCCCGCGGCGGGGGGCGCCGAGCCCGACGAATCCCGCACACCGATAACACTTTGGCGACGGGCCCCCACACCGGGGGCCGTCCGACTACGAGGCAATCCGATGGCTCGCGCTTGTGAACTCTGCGGCAAAGGCCCGCAGATCGGCAACCAGGTCACCATCCGCGGTAAGAAGAAGTACCTCGGCGGCGTCGGCACCAAGATCACCGGCATCACCAAGCGGCAGTTCAAGCCGAACTTGCAGCGGGTGAAGGTCACCGGCACCGACGGCAACGCCGCGCACCTGCGGGTCTGCGTGCAGTGCATCCGCTCGGGCGCCGTGGTCAAGAAGGTCCGCAGCGCGCCGTTCCAGCTTCCCGCCAAGGCCATCAAGGCCGGCAAGAAGTAACTTCGGACCCCGCCCCTAGCCCGGTCTCGCCATGGCGATCTCTCGCGCCGAGGTTGAGCGCGTCGCCCTGTTGGCGCGGCTCGACCTGGACGACGCCCAGCTCGAAGCGCTGACGCCGCAACTGGCGGAGATCGTCGCCTACGTCGACTCGCTGGCGGCGGTCGACACCGCAGGGGTCGAGCCGATGGCCCACGCCGTCGAATTGCACAACGTGCTGCGAGCCGACGAGGTGCGTCCCGGCCTGTCGCACGAAGCGGCGCTGGCGAACGCACCGCGTAAGGATTCAGTCGGATTCAAAGTTCCGGCCGTGCTCGACGGCTGAGCCGTGTGGTCGCTCCCTGACGGTCACGGTTCGGCGTCTCCATCCCTACTGAACCGCGACCGTCAGGAAGCGACCAACGCGATGGCCGATCTCACTCCGCTCTCCGCCGCCAAGCAACGCAGCTTGCTCGACACCGGCGAAGTCACGTCGGTCGAGCTGACGCAGGCCCACCTCGACCGCATCACGGCCGTCGATGACCGCGTCGGCGCCTTCTTGAAAGTCACCGGCGAACGCGCCCTGGCTCAGGCCGCCGCGATCGACAAGCGCCGCGCCGCGGGCGAGTCGCTCGGCCCGCTCGCCGGCCTACCGGTCGCCGTCAAGGACGTCCTCTGCGACGAGGGCGAGATCGTCACCTGCGCATCGCGGATGCTCGAACACTTCCGGGCGCCGTACGACGCGACCGTCATTGCGAAGCTCAAGGCGGCCGACGCCGTGCTGATTGGCCGAACGAACATGGACGAGTTCGCGATGGGCGGCTCGACCGAGAACTCGGCCTTCCAGCCGACCCACAACCCGTGGGACCTGGCCCGCTCGCCCGGCGGCTCAAGCGGTGGCTCGGCCGCGGCGGTCGCCGCTTGCGAGGCGCCGCTCGCCATCGGTACCGACACGGGCGGCTCGATCCGCCAGCCGGCCGCGCTGTGCGGCGTTGTCGGCATGAAGCCGACCTACGGCCGCGTCAGCCGCTACGGCCTCGTGGCGTTCGCCAGCAGCCTCGACCAAGTGGGCCCTTTCGCCCGCACGGTGGAGGATGTCGCCTTGCTGTACGACGCGATCGCCGGCCACTGCGACCGCGACTCGACTTCCGCGAACCTCGAAGCGAAGCCCACGGCGCCGGTCGTCAACGAGCCGCTGAAGGGGCTCCGCGTCGGCGTCGTGCCGGAACACTACGCCGAGGGGCTCGATCCCGAAGTCAAAGCGGCCATCGACGCGGGGGTGGAGCGCTACCGCGACCTGGGCGCCGAGATCGTCGAGGTCCACCTGCCGCACGCGGCGCACGGGATCGCTACCTACTACGTCATCGCCCCGAGCGAGGCGTCGAGCAACCTGGCCCGCTACGACGGCGTTCACTACGGCCACCGCACCGACGAAACGGCGATGCACGCCGAGCTTGCCGCCGAGCGGAAAGCCGCCGCCGAGACGGGCGATAAGGCCGCCATCAAAAAAATCGACACCGCCCTGGTGCGGCTGTATCGCAAGAGCCGCACCGAGGGGTTCGGCCCCGAGGTGCAGCGGCGGATCATGCTCGGCGTCTACGCCCTCAGCGAGGGCTACGCCGACGCCTACTACGTCAAAGCGTTGCAGGTCCGCCGGCTGATCCGTCAGGACTACGACCAGGCGTTCGAGAAGGTCGACGTGATCCTCGGCCCCACCACCCCGGCGCCGGCGTTCAAGCTGGGCGAGCTGACCGACGACCCGCTGTCGATGTACCTGCTCGACCTCTACACGGTCAGCGCCAACTTGGCGGGCCTCCCGGCGATCAGCGTGCCGTGCGGCATGTCAAAGAGCGGCCTCCCGATCGGCCTGCAACTGATGGCCCCACCGCTGGAAGAAGAACGCCTCCTCCGCGCCGCAAGAATGCACGAAGACGCGTTTGGCACGGCGCCACTAGCAACGCTCTGACGGCCCACGAATCACACGAATCAAATCGAATTGGGTTGACCCGATGGCTCAGATCGTTCTGAAGGACGAATCTTACGCCATCGTTGGAGCCAGTTTCGAGGTCTACAACGACCTCGGTTGTGGATTTCTGGAAGCGGTCTATCAAGAGGCGCTACAATTGGAGCTTGCGGCAAGACAAATACCTTTCACACCACAGTCGGTAGTGCAGGTGCATTACAAAGGGCAGCCTCTGCTGCAGGCGTATCGAGCGGACCTCGTTTGCTATGGATCGATTCTTGTCGAACTGAAGGCGGTTTCTCACCTTACCGATGAGCACCGCGCACAACTTCTCAACTATCTCCATGCAACCAAGCTGCCATTGGGACTCTTGATCAATTTCGGACACAGCAAAGGCCTGCAGCACGAGCGGTACTTACCACGTGAATGATTCGCGTCGATTCGTGTAATTCGTGGGCAACCGACCCCTGGCGACACTATGAGCGACTACCAAACGATCGTCGGCCTTGAGGTCCACGTGCAGCTTGCGACCAAGTCGAAGCTGTTCTGTGGCTGTCCCAACCGGTTTGGCGCCGATCCCAACACGCAGGTCTGCCCTGTCTGCTTGGGGCTCCCCGGTTCGCTGCCGGTCATCAACGCCGAGGCGGTGCGGCTGGCGGTGATGACCGGCGTCGCGCTCGACTGCACGATTCCCGCGTACACCAAGTGGGACCGCAAGCAGTACTTCTACCCCGACCTGCCGAAAGGCTATCAGACGAGCCAATTCGATCTGCCGATCACGGAGCACGGCGCCCTGGCGATCGCGTGTGATGAGCAAGAGCCACGAACGATTCGCATCACTCGCGCCCACCTCGAAGAGGACGCGGGCAAGAGCCTGCACGACGAGTCGGGCGCCGGCGGCGACACCGTCATCGACCTCAACCGGGCCGGTACGCCGCTCTTGGAAATCGTCAGTGAGCCCGACCTCCGCTCCGCGGCCGAGGCGAAGGCGTATCTCACCGAGCTGAAACTAATCCTCGGCCCCGAATACCTGGGCGTCTCCGACTGCAACATGCAGGAGGGCTCGCTCCGCGTCGATGCGAACGTGAACCTCCACATCGACGACCCCAAGAAGCTCGGCAAGTCGATCGCCACGCCGATTGTCGAGATCAAGAACCTCAACAGCTTCCGGGCGGTTGAGCGGGCGATCGAGTACGAGGCGCAACGCCAATGGCGCGACTGGCAAGAGACCGGCCGCCGCATCGGCGAGGCGCCGAAGCAGACCCGCGGCTGGGACGACAACGCCGGCAAGACAATCCCGCAGCGCGAGAAGGAAGAGTCGGCCGACTACCGGTACTTCCCCTGCCCCGACCTGGCGCCGGTGCTCAACCCGGGCCTCGAGGTCGAGAGGGTCCGGCTGGCGATGCCCGAGCTGCCCGCCGCCCTCCGGCTGCGGCTCGTTACCGACCACGGCCTCTCGGCCTACGACGCCGACGTGTTGGTGAACCAGGGCCGCGAAGTCGTTGACTACTTCCTCACAGTCGCCGCCGAGTCGGGCGACGCCAAGCTAGCCGCCAACTGGGTCACCCAGCACGTGCTGCGGGTGATGAACGCGGACGGCAAGTCGCTTGAGGAAGTGGGACTGCCGCCCGAACGGCTCGCCGGCATGATCGCCAAGCTCACGGCCGGGGACCTGCCGAGCCCCCGCTCGCGCGAGGTCTTTGAGCTGATGATCGCCGACGACCTCGACACCGACGCCGCGATGGCGAAGCTCGGCATCGCAGCGGTCGACGAGTCCGAACTCGTCGCGATCTGCCGCGAACTGCTCCTCGCCAACCCGCGCGTCGTCGCCGACGTCGAAGCGGGCAAACAGCAGGCGGTCGGCGCGCTGATCGGCCAGGCGAAGAAGCGCAACCCCAACGCTGATCCCGGCCGCGTGCGTGAGATCTGCTTAGAGCTGATCGCCAAAGGCGTCTGAGACATAAACCATAAACTCTGAGCCGGGGGCGCAAGCCCTCGGAGTTCAACGAAGGCCACCTCCGAGGGCTTGCGCCCCCGGCTCAGGTCGATTGGGATGGCGGGCGCTTCTTGGTGGTCCGCACGGTAGGCGGCTAAGCCACTTCTGCGTTAGGGTTTCTCTACGGAACACCCCGCGGCTTGGCCTCCTGTGCAGTTATGCTCGTAACGCTCACGACCGACTTCGGCCTCAGTAGCCGCTACGTCGCACAGCTCAAGGGAGTGCTCTACAGCCGGGCGCCCGGGGTGACCGTCGTCGATCTGTCGCACGAGGTCCCACCGCAAGACATCGCCGCCGCGGCGAGGCTCTTAGAAGCGGCGGCGCCCTACTGGCCAGCGGGGACAGTGCATTTGGTGGTCGTTGATCCGGGCGTCGGCGCCGACCGGCCGATCGTCGTGATCGAGGCGCTCGGGCAACGGTTCGTCGGTCCCGACAACGGCCTCTTCGGCTGGCTCGACGGCCAGACCGATTCAATTAGGACGCTCGAACCTCAAGAAATCCAACCCGCCGGCGATTCGCACACCTTCCACGGCCGCGACCTGATGGCGCCAGCCGCGGCGCTGCTGCTCACGGGAACCCCGGTCGCCGAACTTGGCCCGCCACACGGATGTCTGACCATGCTCCCACAACAAGACGGCCCCACCGCCGGTGACGATCGCATCGAAGGCCGCGTCGTTGAGGTCGATCGCTACGGCAACCTGATCACCAACATCGGCGCCAACCTTCTCGAAGACGCCCCGCGCGACGAACGGCTCCGCGTCACGCTCGGCGAGCACGAGACCTTCGGTCTCTGGCGGACCTACGCCGAGAACCCGCCGCAGACGCTGGTAGCGCTCGTCAGCTCGGGCGGCATGGTGGAAATGGCGCTCGTGAATGGCAACGCCGCCGAGATGCTCGCCGCGGGCGTCGGCGACGCCGTTTGTTTAGATTGGACGGCCCGCGACTAGCAGGCAGAATGCCGTGGGAGGGGTCTCCAGCAGTCCCTGTGGAAAGGGTCTCCAGCGATCTCTGTGGGAGGGGTCTCCAGACCCCGATGACGCGCACCATGCCTTATTCGGCCAAGAGACCGTCATCGGCGTCTGGAGACGCCTCCCACAGATGAGGGGACCCACTCCCACAGACCGGATGGTCAACAGTTACAAATGACGACGCCAACCAACGACCAACTCTGCGAGTGGGACCGCGCCCACTACTGGCACTCGTTCACGCCGATGGCGGATTACGAGCCCTGGGTGATTGCGCGGGCCGAAGGATCGACCCTCTACGACATCGAAGGTAAGGCGTATCTCGACGCGGCGAGCAGCATGTGGTGCGCAGCGCTCGGCCACAACCACCCGCGCGTCAGCGCCGCGGTCGTCGAGCAACTCGGCCGCATGGCCCACTGTACGAGTCTCGGCATGGGCGCCGACGTCGCCGTGCGCCTGGCCAAGCGTTTGGCGGACTTAGCGCCGGGAGATTTGCAGCACGTCTTCTTTTCGAGCGACGGCTCCTCAGCGGTCGAAGTCGCGATGAAGCAGGCGCTGCAGTACTGGCGGCAGTGCGAACGGCCGCAGCCCGCCAAGACAAAGTACCTGGCGTTTGGCGAGGCGTATCACGGCGACACGATCGGCGCGACGGCCGTCGGGGGCATCGGGCGTTACCACGATGTCTTCGGGCCAATTCTGTGCGAAGTGATCCGCGTCGATCCGCCAGATTCCAGAAAACTCCCTCCCCCTGGTGGGGAGGGTTGGGGAGGGGGGATGAACCCTGCTACCCGCTTCGCCCCCCCTCCCCGAACCCCTCCCCACCAGGGGGAGGGGAATCGCATGGCGGAGGGGGAATGCGCGGCGGCCCTTGCGCGCGTCGAGGCGGTCCTCGCTGAGCAAGCCGACACGATCGCCGCGGTGATCGTCGAGCCGCTCGTGCAGTGCGCGGCCGGCATGCTGATGCACCCGCCTGGCTTCCTCTCCGGGCTTCGCCAGCTTTGCGACAAGCACGACGTGCTGCTGATCGCCGACGAAGTCGCCGTCGGTTTTGGCCGTACCGGCAAGCTCTTCGCCTGCAATCACGAGGAGGTCGTCCCCGACTTTCTGTGCCTCGGTAAGCACCTGACGGCCGGCTACGTGCCGATGGCGGCGACGCTCACCACGCCGCGCCTCTACGAGGCGTTCCTCAACCGCAACGCCACCGAGGACCGCACCTTCTGGCACGGCCACACCTACAGCGGCAACGCCTTAGCGGCCGCCGCCGCGATGGCGACGCTCGACGAGTTCGAGTCGGGATTGCTGGACGGACTGCCGGCGCGAATCGCCCACCTCGGCGAACGTCTTTGCCATCTCGCCGCCGACCCGCTGGTCGAGCACGCCCGCCAACGCGGCATGATCGCCGCCTTCAATCTCACCGAACCGATCGGCCGCCAGATCGGCCGCTACGCGATGGACCACGGCGTCTGGCTACGGGCGAAGGACGACCTCGTCTACGTCATGCCGCCGCTGAACATTGAGGCGGGTGACCTCGATCGCATCTTTGACGTGATTAGTGAAGGGTTGGAGTCGGGAACCGCAGATGGACGCGGATAAACGCCGATCGGTGATCTAGGCCACCCAAGACCTAACTACTGCGACGTAGCCCAACCAGAAGAAGAACCCCCACTTCAGAAACCAGCGATCGTGACGCTCCAATCTCGGACGGCGGCGAAACACCGCGGCTAGTACGAAGAGCCAGTACGAAATCGCGGCGGTCAATACGCATTTGTAAATCACGCCACCGTCAAGAACCAGTGACGACATAAGAACGATTCCAACTTGGACTAGTAGGGTGGGGCGCATCGCCGCCCACATCGCTCGTAGCGCGGTAAATCGCTCTTCTGCATCGGTGCTCATCCGCGCCATCTATGGTTCACTCCTTTTCCGAGTCCATCCCGAGCTGCCCCATCTTGCGGTAGAGGTTCGAGCGGTGCAGGCCGAGCGAGCGGGCGGCGGCGGCGACGTTACCTCGCGCGCGCTCGACCGCTTGGTTGATGTAGCGGCGTTGGAACTCGTAGGTCGCTTCGGTCAGCTCGCCCTCGATCGCCAGCTCGCCGCCCGCGCCGCGCGTCGGGCCGCGGTCGATGATCGATAGCTCGTCGGCGTCGATGGTCGCCTCGTCGGTCAGGTAGGCGACCCGTTCCATCAGGTTGCGCAGCTCGCGGATGTTGCCGGGCCAGTTGTGCGTCGTTAGTTTTCGCTTCGCCGCGGCGGAGAATTTCGGCGCCTTGCGGCCGCGCGTCTGGCAGAAGTTCTTGAGGAAGTGCTCGGCGAGCAGGATGACGTCGTCGCCGCGGTCGCGGAGCGGCGGCAGCTCGATCGTCACGACACAGAGCCGATAGAAGAGGTCTTCGCGGAACTTGCCTTCGCGGACCCGCTCGGAGAGGTCGCGGTTGGTGGCGGCGACGACGCGGACATCGACCTTCCGCTCCTCCGCGCCGCCGACGCGGACGACGGTCTTGTCTTCCAGCACCCGCAGCAGCTTCGCCTGACCGCCGGGGGACATGTCGCCGATCTCGTCGAGCAGCAGCGTGCCGCCGTCGGCGAGTTCGAACTTGCCGGCCCGCGATTCACGCGCGTCGGTGAAGGCGCCCCGCTCGTGGCCAAACAGCTCGCTCTCGAGCAGCGACTCGGCGATCGCCGCGCAGTTGACCGCCAGCAGCGGCGCATTGCGGCGGCGGCTCTGGAAGTGCAGCGACTGGGCGACAACCTCCTTGCCGGTGCCATTCTCGCCGAGCACCAGCACCGCTAGGTCGGCGTCGGCGACGCGCTGGATCGTCTTGCGTAAAGCGGCGATCGCCGGCGCCTCGCCGAGCATCCGCACGCCGCTGGCCGCTTGTTCGACGAGCGCGTCGCGCTCACGGACCAGCTCTTCGACCTGCTGCGCATTGGCGACCGCGACGGCCGCTAGCCGGGCGAACTCTAGTAGCCCCGACACGTCGTCGTCGGAGAACTCGCCCGTTCGCTTGTTGATGAGCTCGAAGGCGCCGAGGCGTTCGCCGCCCGGGGCGTCGAGCGGCACGCAGAGGAGCGAGTCGGTTCGGTAGCCGGTCGATTTGTCGGTCGCCCGATCGACCATCTCGGCGTCACGCAGCGAGGTGCGGAGCGGCTCGCCCGACTGGACGACGCGGCCAACCACGCCGGCGTCCTCGGGGAGCGTGAGTTGGTTGTCCGGCATGCCGAGCGCGGGGCGGCCCACCAGCTGCGCCGCCGAGCGCTTCCAGAGGAAGATCGTCGCCCGGTCGCAATCGAAGAGCCGTGTCGCCGCCTCGGCCATCCGCTCCAGCAGCGCGGCGGTGTCGCTCGACTCGCCCCACTCGAGCGACAGCGAGACGAGCTCCGCCAGCCGTTCGGTGCGGCCGGCGTCCTGCAAGGTCGCCAGCGCGGCGGTGCGGGCCGACTCGACCAGGGTCGCCAGGTCCTCCGCGGAGAACTTGACCGTCGGGGCGCGCAGCACCAGCACATCGCCCTGCCGGCCGCCATCGGGCGACGCGATCGGGATCGCGAACCAGCCCGCCAGCTCGGTGGGCCTTTCGGCGTCGAGCGCCTCCGCGGCCGCTTCGGGCAGCTCGACCAGGGTCGCCGGCGCGGCCGCCAGCCGCCGCCACTCGGGCGCTGCCGGCCGCCACAACGCCACGGCCGACGCCCCTAGCGCGTCACGCACCGCTGCGGCGACCCGGCCGTCGAACGGCTGGGCCCCTTCGCCGACAGCGGCAATCAAATCGACAGCGAGTTTTGCGAGCGGTTGCGTCGTCATCATGACCGCCGATCGTGACGCGCGTCGCGACGGAACGCAACCACACGCTGCGTCCTCCAGTCTGACCTGTAGCCCACCCCGAGTTGCAGAGAGCCGGGAGACGTCAGTCCCCGGAGGACGCCTGGTACCCGCTTCTCTCCTGGGACTGACGTCTCCCGGCTCGCTGCCGTCTTGCATCGGCCGCTCCCTCGGCCCGTTTCCGCAACGCGGCAACGCGGGTACCATCGCCCGCTTATCCAATCCACCACCAGCTATCCGGGAGCCGCCGCTATGTCTGGCCTCTTCGAGGGAAAAAAGGGCCTGATCACGGGCGTCTTCAACAAGCAATCGCTCGCCTGGGCGATCGCCGACCGCGTCATGGCCGAAGGGGGCGAGTGCGGCTTCACGCACATGCCGGACAAGCCCGATGACGCCCGTAAGAAGAACGAGGGCCGCGTCCGCAAGCTGATCGACGACCAGCCGAACGCCAAGTTCCTGGTCCCGATGGACGTCACCAACGACGAGCACATCGAGGCGGTTGTCGCCAGCTGCAAGGAGAACTTCGGCAAGCTCGACTTTCTGCTCCACTCGATCGCCTTCGCCCCGCCGGAGGACCTCAAGAAGGACACCGTCGACACCAGCCGCGAGGGTTTTAAGCTCGCCATGGCGATCAGCGTCCACAGCCTGATGGCGATCACTAGCGCGACCAAGGACTTGCTCAACCCGGGCGCCAGCATCCTGACGCTCACCTACTACGGCGGCGAGAAGGCGGTCCCCGGCTACAACGTGATGGGCGTCTGCAAGGCGGCCCTCGACGCGACCGTCAAGTACCTGGCGTTCGACCTGGGACCGCGCGACGTGCGCGTCAACGCCCTCTCGGCCGGCCCGATGCAGACGATCAGCGGCCGCGGCGCCGGCGTCGACGAGATGCTCGGCCTCTACGAGGCGATGGCCCCGTTAGGCCGCAACGTGACGCACGAAGAAGTCGGCAAGAGCGGCGTCTACCTGCTCAGCGACATGTCGAGCGGCGTCACCGCCGAGATCCTCCACCTCGACGCCGGCTACAACGCGATGGGCTCGCCGGGGCGGATGCTGGACAAGATCAAAGCGGCGAAGGGGTGATTCACCGCGGAGGACGCGGAGGGCAACTAACGAACCGCGACCGTCAGGGAGCGACCGGGCGGGTTTGCCGCTGGCTCCGTTCGAATGATTGTCGTGATCGTGAGGCATCAAGAGCGGATAGAATCGTGTTGAACTTCTGTGCTCGCCCCACGAGACTTGCACCAGATGCCTTCCGACGTTCTACCAAGCCTCGTCCGAGCCTCAATATGGTTGCTTTCGAGTTGTCGATGGTGGCTTGTTGGAATTACTTTCGCTGGAATTGCGATCGGGCCTTACTGTTTCAGTTACGTGCGAGACTCCCTTTGGCTTGCACAGATGGCGCAAGAAATCCTGAATCGATTCTATATTGGAGCATTCTGTCTTTGTCTCTTTAGCGTGGTTCGGTTCACTCTCCAAGGCTACCGATTACGCCTGATGGATCTTCTCGAGATCCTTATAAGCACTTGCGTACTCGCAGAAGTACTTCGCCGTTGGCTGTACATCGCGAACGGATCGTAACTCGCCCCAACGGGGCGACGAAGGAAAGCCCAGGGCAACGCCCTGGGTATGAAGGCAACTACCCAAACGCCAAGCCCTGAAAGGGCGACGGTACGTTCGATGTCCGTCGCCCTTTCAGGGCTTGCGGGCACGGCGGACGAACAGTACCCAGGGCGTTGCCCTGGGCTGTCGTCCTTCGCCCCTTTGGGGCAGTTGTTTCCGCTGGCTCGCTTGGTCGGCTCCCTGACGGTCGCGGCTCGGCCTCTTCTTTGCTCCGCGTCCTCTGCGTCTCCGCGGTGAGTCCTCCGGCGCGAATCGCTCTGTACGCCGCCCGCGGGGATCGCGATACTCCGCGCACGTATCGCTGCCTATTCCCGCCCACGGACGGACCGAGGAACTCGTCGTCATGACGCCCTGCTATCGCGCGCTGCTTATCGCTCTTGCTGTCACCGCTAGCCCCGCCGCCTTCGGCCAGGGGTCGGCGCCCACCGCCGAGCAGGCGCTGGGGCTCTCGCCCATCCAGAAGGGGGTTGAGTACGACACCCCGACCGGCGACGAAGCCAAGGCGTGCACCATCAAGGCCGAGCGCGACGGCAAGGGGACCTCGTGGATTGTCCGCGACGGCTCGGGCCGCATCCTCCGCCGCTTCGCCGACGCCAACTCCGACAACGTCGTCGACACCTGGTGCTACTACGCCGCCGGCCTCGAGGTCTACCGCGACATCGACGCCGACTTCGACAACCGGGCCGACCAGTATCGCTGGTTCCACACCGGTGGCTCGCGGTGGGGCCTCGACGAAAACGAAGACACCAAGATCGACTCCTGGAAGCGGATCTCGCCGCAGGAAGTCGCCGAAGAGGCGTTCCTCGCCGTTCAGAACAAGGACCTTGAGCGGTTCGAGCGGCTGCTGCTGACCACCGAAGAAGCGAAGTCGCTCGGCCTGGGTAAGACGCTCGCCGAGAATTTTGCGGACGGCCGGCAGCGGGCGGCGAGCGAGTTCAAACAGCTTGTCTCAACTCAGAAGGCGATCGACGCCAAGAGCCGCTTTGTGGACTTCGGCGCCCCGCGACCCGGCG
The DNA here is from genome assembly GCF_007859955.1 of Botrimarina colliarenosi. GTDB lineage: Bacteria > Planctomycetota > Planctomycetia > Pirellulales > Lacipirellulaceae > Botrimarina > Botrimarina colliarenosi. The sequence continues at coordinate 1,436,295 of NZ_SJPR01000001.1, read as the reverse complement.
TGATCCCGGCCGGCCTCGACGGTTCGACCAAGGACGTCGTGGTCTACGAGAACGCGTCGGCCCTGGCCGATGCGGGGGGCGCCCCCGAGCAGTTGCTGCTCGGCTCGATGGTGCAGGTCGGCGATGGCTGGCGTCTGGTCGAGGCGCCGCAGACCGGGGCGACTGGCCCCGAACTCGCCAACGTTTTTTCGGTGCCGACTCTCCAAAGCTCGTCGGCCGCTGGCGCCCCGAGCGACGAGGTGCAGTCTTGGATGACCGAACTCGACAAGCTCGACCGCCAAGCCGCTTCGCTCAAGCCGGCCGACCGCGAAAAGCTCACCGACCGCCGCGTCATGCTGCTCGAGAAGCTGGCCGAATCGGCGACCCGGCCCGACGAAGCGACCGCTTGGTACAAGCAACTGGCCGGCCTCTTGAGCGCCGCGATCCAGGCGGACGGCTACAAGCAAGGGGTCGCCAAGCTCGGCGCCCTGGCCCGCTCACCGGGCGTGCAGCGCGTCGGCAAGGACCTCGAGGCGCACTTCCGCTACCAGCAGATCGCCGCCGAGAACGGGTTGGCGTACCAGAATCCGAAAGCCGATTTCGCGAAGGTCCAGCAGAACTGGATCAGCGATCTCGAGAGCTTTGTGAAGACCTACCCGACAAGCCCCGACGCGGCCGACGCGCTGCTGCAGCTCGGCAGCATGGCGGGCGAGTTCGCGGGCGAGTCAGAGGTCGCCGAAAAATGGTACCGCCAAGCGGCCGCTGAGTTCCCCAACACGGTGGCTGGCAAGAAGGCGGCCGGCGCGGTTCGCCGCCTCGGCTCGGTCGGCAAGGTGCTGCCGCTGACGGGCCCGACCCTCTCGGGGCGCAAGCTCGACCTCGCCGCAGCGCCCTACAAGGGTCGCTTTGTGCTCGTGCATTACTGGACCACTTGGAGCGGTCCCGAGGGGGACTTCGCCCAGATCGACGCGCTGCGGCAGAAGTACCGCGGCAAGTTCGACGCGATCGGCGTCAACCTCGACAGCGATCCGGCAGCCGCTAAGGCGTTCCTCGGTAAGACGAAGTCGTCCTGGGAACACCTTTACGACGCCGATGGCCTCGACGGCGATCGGGCGACCTCGATCGGCGTCATCAACCTGCCGTTGATGCTGCTCGTCGACGACCGCGGCCGTGTCGTCAATCGCAACCTGACCGCCGGCGAGCTCGAGACCGAGCTGCAGCGCGTGGTTCGCTGAGCGAGTGATCGGTAGTCCGTCATCCGTCGTCAGTCAGGCAGTGGATTGAAGACTAACGCCTGATTTACGGACTCCTGACGCCTGCTTCACCAAGTCCAGCGGCGGCCGCGGCGACCGTTGACGGTCATGCCGGGGGTGCTCGAAGAGCGCTTCCGCGAACGGCGGCGGCTGGAGCGCTGCGACTTGCGGGTGCTGACGCCCTTCGAGTCGTCGGTGGCGCGGTCTTCGTAGTGGTCGTAGCGGAACGTGTGGTTGGCGTAGTTTTGCATGGCAAGATTCCTAACAAGCAGCAGGGCTGTCAGTAGCGGGTCCCTTGTGCGAACGGTGCGGCCGCAACGGTTTGCGACTCTGCTCCCCTAAAGAAGCAAGCGTCGTGCCAGCAAACAGCCCGCGGAGGCTACCCGGTAGCAACTGCTGCAATCGCCGCAGAAAAAGCGGGCGAATTCGGAATCGCAGGCGGCGGAACGAGCGTCCGTCGCCTTGGCCTGTCATCGAATCCGGGAACCGGCCCGAAGCGTCATCTGTGAAACGACTTACGGCGATAAAAACGCAGGGGGAGGGCATCGTGCCCCGCCGCAAGTCGCTCTAAGTCGTGACGTTGTCTTGCTTTAAGCGGTGGCACAAGAACAGGGAGGCGTTTCACCATTTTAGTGAAACGGCGCACGGCCCCGTCGTCGCACGATCCGGGTCTCCGGAGGCGACGTTCGAGCCAGCCATTCGTCCCGGGCGTCGCTGACGCGCCGGTCGATTTGGTAGGGTCTCCCCTGCCCCTCACGCTAAGGCGCGCCGACCGTTAATCCGCGGCTGGCGGCCCCATGAGCCTCGGGCACGGCGACGTGTCGTCACCGCTACGAGACCTGCGTTGCTGCAGGGAAACATTGAGTTGTACGGCGGCATCAAACGGCGGCGCCGCGCGGCAAAGCGCGAGGCGTCCGTGTGAGCGGCGGGTGGGTTCGTTGGGCTAGCTCATCCAAGTCCTGGGGCGTTTCAAAGGCAGGAAAGACCGAGGCGCCAAAAGCGGGCGCGCGGAGGCCTAGGCACTCCTTAGGCAATCGCCATGCCATCGCCTGAAGAGGCCCCGATCGGGGCGCCAGCAGGCCGCCGAAAGAACTCCTCCCCGGCAAAACCGAAAAAAGACTCCCCACCCACCGCCAAGGCTGCCGAAAGTACCAACCGGAGCGGTTGTACCGCCCGCAGGGGATGTTGGCGCCACGCCCACCGGGGGCGAGGGTCCGGGTCCACCGACCCACGATCAGTGACCGGCCGTCGGTTCGAAACCCGGCGCCGGGACTGTCACAACGAAACACGAAGGGGGGGAGTAAGATGCGTCAGTGGATCGTCGCGGCCGCGGGGGCGGCCCTGCTCTGGCCGGCGTCGGCTGGGGCTTCTACGCCCGAGCAGATGGCCAGCCAAGTCGCTCAATCGCTTCGCGAGAGCGGCCAGTTGCAGAATTACCGTGTCGGCGTCAAGTACGAGGACGGCGTCGCCTGGCTCTTGGGCTCGGTCACCAGCGCCGACCAATCCGCCACCGCCGAGCGACTCGCCCGCGAAGTGGAGGGCGTTTCGCACGTCGTGAACAAGCTCGAGATCGTCGAGGCTTCGGCCGCTGAGAAGGTCGAGACCAAGACCAACGACGCCCTACAGTTGGCGTCGCTCGACCAGCCCGAACTCGAGGCGCCGGCGCCGCTGCCGCCGAACCCCGCCGCGATGCCGGCCGCCCAGGCCCCGTCGCGTCAGGCTCCTTCGCGTGGCATGCCGCTAGCGATGCGGCAGATGGGGGGCGGTCAGCCCAACATGCAGCAGCGTCCGATGCAGCAGGGTCCCATGCAGCAGGGTCCCATGCAGGGTGGCCCGGTTCAGCCGGCCCAGTACGGCGCCGCCTACGCTGGCGGGATGCCCCAGGGCCAAAGCACGGCCGGCGCCCAGGGCGTCAGCTACGACCAGGCCAACATGCCGAACTACGCCTGGCCGAGCTACGCCGCGCACCCGAACTACGCCGCGGTGAGCTACCCGCAGCAGTACTCGGCCTCGGCTTGGCCGTACATCGGGCCGTTCCACCCCTACCCGCAGGTCCCGCTGGGATGGCGGAAGGTGACGCTCGAGTGGGACGACGGCTGGTGGTTCCTCGACTTCAGCCACCAAGAGTGCCACTGAGTGTGGTAGGCGGCTAATTAGAACGACGCACGCCCTCGGGAGAAGCTTCTCCCGAGGGCGTCGCGGTTTTTCTAAGCGAGCCGCAAGCGTCAGCGCCCGGAGTTGCTGTGGAGGGACGCAAACTGCTTCAGAGCAGTCGCCAGCACGCGGAATCAACGGCGTGTCCCCGCTACGACTCTGGACGCTGACGCTTCCGGCTCAGATTGTTGCTAGCAGAGGCCGCCGTGGGTCTGCCGGTTTTTTCGTAATAACCCGCAAGTTCCGCCCAGCTTCACACGATAAGAAGACTATCGAACTACAAAACGGCGGGTGGCGACGGATCGCGCCCCAGCCGCTCGCTTTCAGACGAGAGGGTCCTTTTCGATGGCACGGCAACGCATGATGCTCCGGCCGCAACTCGCCACAGCAGCAATGCTGGCGGCAGTCGTCACGACCACCAGCACCGGATGCTTCTGGGGCTTGGTCAGCCAGGGCCCGAGTTTGGGGATCGCTTCGATTCCCATTCCGATCTCTCCCTACCTCCAAAAAGAGGAAGAGGACAAGTACTGGGAAGCCGAACGGTACGACCGCGTGCCGATCCTCGGCCCGATCGACGACTCGGGCGGACCGCCCGTGGCGCTCGACCCGCCGAGCGACGACGAGGTGATCCGCGCCCTTGAGAAGGCCCGGCCCATCGAGGGCGGCATCCCGCTCTTGTGGGAACGCAACCGCAACGACGTGCGGATCGTCAAAGAGAAGATCGCCGACTACGTCGATCCGGTGCGGGTCTACCCGATGATCGGGCCCGCCCAACAGCACCACGCCCACTACAAGTGCACGGTTTACTACGAGGACGTCCGCCGCGTCGGGTGGCCGGTGCCTCACACGATCCGCGATCAGGACGCCCGCGAGGTGCTCTACATCGACCACAACCACCTGCACATGGTGGGCAACGTCGACAACGCAGAATGCCTACCGCCGCTCAACTGAGCGGAAGCGGAAAAGCGATTGCACACGCCGCCGACCGCGCCCGCTGGGTGCAGGTCGGCGGTGGCTTGCACGGGCTGGTGGGAGGCGGGAGCGAGTCGCACCTAGCGCCGAGCCAACCACCCCCGCCAGACTCAGGTCTCAAGCCTCAGGTCTTCCATGTCGGACTCCACACTCCTTGAAACGCTGCTGCTCGTCGGGCCGCTGCTCATCCCGATCACCATTGCGTCGGTCGTGATGGTGCTCTGCGTTATTGAGCGGTTGATGGCCCTGCGACGCAGCCGCGTCGTGCCGAAGCGTTTCGTCCACTGCGTTCTAACGCAGGTCGAAGAGGGCGCCGTCGACAAGTCGGGCGCGCTCGACCTTTGCGAAGAGAACGAGAGCGTCATCGCCCGCGTCTTCGAGGCGGGCCTGCGTCGCTGGGGCCGCCCCGCGGTCGAGGTCGAACAGGCGATTCTTGACGAAGGCGAGCGCGCCGCCGCCGACCTCCGCAAATACGTCCGCGTCATCAGCGGCGTCAGCCAGATCTGCCCGCTGCTCGGCCTGCTCGGAACCGTCTGGGGGATGCGCGAGGCGTTCGACGCCATCGCCGGCGCCTCGGCGATGGGCAAGCCCGAGCTGCTCGCCGGCGGCATCAGCGAGGCGCTCATGTCGACCGCGGCGGGCTTGGGCGTCGCGATCCCCGCCATGATCGCCTACCTCCACCTCACCGGCCGGATCGACTCACTCGTTGGGCAGATCGACCGCCACGGCCAGGAGCTCGTCAACTTGATCTCCGCCGAGGCGCTCGAAGAACGCGGCTCGGCAAAGTCGCGTCGCTCCCGCAAGGCGGCCTGACGCCTCCCTGACGGTCGCGGCTCGTCCGTCGCTATTCCGCATTTCGCATTCCGCAATCCAAATTCCGTTGCCCCTAAAACGCACCACTAGCGACGACCCGCTGCAGCTGAACCTGACGCCGATGATCGACGTCGTGTTCTTGCTGCTCATCTTCTTTATGACCGCCACGCAGTTCGCCCAGGTCGAGCGCGCCGTCGAGCTCGAGTTGCCCACGGTTGGATCGGACGGCACGTCAGTCGCCGCGGTCGAGGAAGAGCGTGTTGTCAGCGTTAGCGCCGAGGGGGTCGTGACGCTCGACGGCGTTCCCCGTTCAATCGACGAGCTGAAGGCGGACCTCCAAGCGGCCAAAGAAGCTTCCACGGCGATCGACGGCCCCGCCGTGCTGATCCACGGCGATTCGCGTTGCGACTTCCAGCACGTCGCCGCCGCGCTCACGGCGTGCCGCGCCGCGGGGATCGCCAACGTGGGCGTCTCGGTTGAGACGTCCGACACGATCCGGCGTTAACCCCGAGGGCGCGCCAGACGATGTCCCTCACCACGCTCCTCATCGCCCTGGCGCTGATCGCGGCGGGCGTCTGCGCGGCGATGGCGTTCACCGACTGGGGGCGCCGCCGGCCGTTGCATCGCTACGGCGCCCTGTCGATCGGCGCCCATCTGCTGCTCTTGGCGGCGATGGCGGGCATCCGTGTCGGCGGTCCACCGCGAGCCGGCGCCGAAGACGCCCCGCTGGTGAAGGTGCGGATCGTCATGCGGACGCCCGACACGCCGACTCCCGAAGCAGAGCCCGAGACCAAGCCAGCGCCGGCCGTCCCCGAAGAGGAGCAAGACGACGCGCCGGTTGAGACGCCCCCCGAGCCCGACGCCGTCGAGCCGCCCCCCTTGCTGGCGGAGGCGCCGCTCGTTGAACCGGTCCCCCTCCAAAAGCAACCCGATACGGAGCAGGCAGACGAGACGCCCGCTCCCACCAAGCAACCGATCACGCCGGCGCCAACGGCCGACTTTGAAGAGGCGTGGGCGACGCTGCCCCGCCCGGCCGAGCCGGAGCCAACTCCACCCGACGCCCCGACGGAGCCAGCCGCTGATCAGCAGTCGGCGGCCCCGCTTGCGCCGATCGAACCGGTGCAGCGGAGCACGCCGCCGGAGGTGACTCCGGTCCCCCGTGCATCGACGCCGGCTCCTACCAGCGTCGCGCCGAGCGCCTATGCGCAACGTGGCGAGCTCACGCAGCGCCGGCTCTCGGCCGATCAAGGCGGCACGCAAGAATCGCTCGACGCGGTCGCCGCGGCGGTCGACTGGCTCGCCCGCGCGCAGCGGCCCGACGGCGGGTGGGACGCCGAGCGCTGGGGCGCCGGCCGCGAGACGTACACGCTCGACCAAGACCGCAAGGGCGCGGGCCAAGGCGCCGAGACCGGGCTCACGGCGCTCGCGCTGTTGGCGATGGGGGGCGCCGGCCACACGCACCTCGCCGGTCCCTACCGCGACGTCGTCACGCGCGGCCTGCAGTTCTTGCTCGACCAACAAAAGCCCAACGGCGAACTCGCTGGCGACGCGACCCTCTACGCCCGCACCTACTGCCACTCGATGGCGACCTTCGCACTTGCCGAAGCGATGGCGGTCACTGACGACGAGCGGCTGCGTCCTGCGGTCGAGGCGGCGGCCGCCTACCTTGTCCGCTCGCAGAGCCACACCGACGGCGGCTGGCGTTATCAACCCGGCGATCGCGGCGACATGAGCCAGATGGGCTGGATCGTGATGGCGCTCCGTTCGGCCGAGATCGCCGGCGTCGCGATCCCCGCCCCGACCTGGACCGGCTGCGAACGCTTTGTCGCCTCGGTGCAGCGCGGGCCGGCGGGCGGGTTGGGGTGCTACCAACCACGCGGCGCTACCTCGAGCACCATGACCGCCGAGGCGATGTACTGCCGCCAGATCCTCGGCGTGACGCGGCATGGCGCCGCCGCCGAAGACGAGGCCGCCGCCTACCTGCTCACCGACCTGCCCGGCGCCCCGTCGGGCCGTTCGAGCCCCGGCGGTAAAGCGAATCTCTACTACTGGTACTACGGGACGCTCGCCCTGCACCATCACCGCTCGACCAGCAACGGCGCCGAGCAGGCCTGGCGACGCTGGAACGACGCCATGCAGCGGACCGTCCTCCCCAAGCAAGCGGCCCAGGGACCGACCGCCGGCAGCTGGGGCCCCGACACCGTTTGGGGGGGCTACGGCGGCCGGGTCTATTCGACCGCCTTGGCGACGATGTGCCTGGAGGTCTACTACCGTTACGATCCCGAAAAGATCGGCCGCGACCCGTGGATCGCCGCCCGCCCAGGGGTTTTGCGGCGGTGAAGGCCCGGGGGAGCCGGAAGCGTCAGCGCCCGGGGTGAACGGGGTACCCCCATCCCTCCGGGCGCTGACGCTTGCGGCTCGCCGGGTTGCGGCGACCCAGTTGCGGCAACCCATTTGACGCCCACTACCCTCGGCGTAGACTAGAAGGGACGCGCTAACTCTCACGCGCCCAACGACTTACCCCCACGCATCGGCCGTCGCCGGTGGCGCCGCCATGTTAACGCCCGGGCCCCTTCAACTCATCATTGTCTTGGTGATCGCGCTGCTCCTGTTCGGGACGCGGCTGCCGTCGATCGCTCGCGCCTTTGGCCAGAGCATCACCGAGTTCAAGAAGGGTGTGAAGGAAGTCGAGGACCACAGCGACGACCCCGCCAAGTAAGCGACCCCGCCGAGTAATCGCGGCGTTCTCTCATTTGCCTCCCGACGAGCTCCCTTGAATCCTCACGAGCTCACCTCTCGGCTAGCTTGATATGTTTGGCCTCAGCCCGATTCAGCTTTTAATCTGTGGAGTCGTCGCCGTACTGCTATTCGGCAGTCGGCTGCCAACCGTCGCGCGATCGATCGGCAAGAGCTTGTCGGAGTTCCGCCGCGGGATGAACGACCTGCAGCACGAGTTCCGCACCGCGATGAACGAGGCGGACCATGCCGCCCGCACGCCCGTCGCCGGCGCTCAAGGCCGCCTCAGCGGACCCGCGGCCGTGTCGCACGATGACAGCGCGAGCGACACCGCCTACGACACCCGCGAGCCGGCGCCAGAAGAAGCGCCCGCAGCGGCGCCCGACGAAGCGGCGATCGCCGACATTGACCGCCGCGAAGGGGCTCCGGCCCAATCCGCCGGCTAGCCCACCAATTCGCCGGCTAGCCCAGTAGCCCGGCGCCACATCTGGCGTCCCCGCACCCGACCGGCTAATATTTGGGGCTCGCCACGGGCCACGCCCGCGAGGCGATCAAATCGGGGCGATTAGCTCAGTTGGTTAGAGCGCTGCCTTCACACGGCAGAGGTCACAGATTCGAGTTCTGTATCGCCCACTTCTTCATGCTCGAAGATCCCGGCATGCTCGGCGATCACGGCATGCTGGCGATCACGGCATGCAAGGCGGGAACGGCTGAGCGTTGGCCAGGACCACGCCCCGTCGGCGGCCTTCGGCCCGGCCACTCGGCATTGTCTCTTGGGGCGTTGTCTCTTGGGGCGTTGTCTCTTAGGGCGTTGTCTCTTAGGGCGTGGTCTCTTAGGGCGTGGTCTCTTAGGGCGTGGTCGCGTGGGCCGAAATCGCACCGGTTCGTCGCCAGCGAAGTGTCTACTCGGCAGTCACTTTCTCCTCGAGAGCCACCGCGACGGGATTCCGTGCGGTTCGTCGAGCGACCCGATCCGCGTCGGCTGATCGGCGCCATTGCGGCTCTCGCCCGACCGGCATAGCGCCCGTAGGCTCTCCAACCTGAGGCGCTGGCAACGCCAGGGCGAGCACTCCTTTTTTTGCGCCTTCCTCGTCGCCGCCCTCGGCTGTTCTGGCACGGATTGTGCTCAAAGGTTGATCCCGCCGCTGGCTTATCCCCCTCCAGAGGACCGACGATGACCGCCTTAGCGACGCACCCCAACCAGCAGTTCCTCAGCGAAGTCCGCGCTGGCTTGAGCCGCCCCCAGAAACGGCTCCCCTGTAAGTACTTCTACGACCAACGTGGCTCGGAACTGTTCGACCAGATCTGTGAACTCGACGAGTACTACCCCACCCGGACCGAACTCACCATCACACGACGTTACGCCGCCGAGATGGCGGAGCAGATCGGACCCCGCGCTGCGCTGGTCGAGTATGGCAGCGGCAGCAGCCTCAAGACACGGTTGCTGCTCGACGAGCTGATCGACCCCATCGCCTACGTGCCCGTTGAGATCTGTGAGTCGCACCTCGTGGCGGCGGCGGAGCGCATCGGAAAGCGTTACCCGCTGATCGATGTGCTGCCGGTCTGTACCGATTTCACCCAGGCGTTCGCCTTGCCGACATTCCCGCGTATGCCATCACACGCGGCGGCTTACTTCCCTGGCTCGACGATCGGCAACTTTCCGCCCGAAGCCGCGCGACGTCTGCTAGCCTCGATCCGCCAGACGGTCGGCGCCGGTGGCGGCGCCATTTTGGGTATCGACCTCCAGAAGCCCGTCAAGGTGCTCGAGGCCGCCTACAACGACGCGGCCGGCGTCACCGCGGCGTTCAACCTCAATCTCCTTGAGCGGATCAACCGCGAGCTCGACGCCAACTTCTCGCTCGACGACTTCGAGCACCGCGCGGACTACGACCCCGAGCATGGCCGCATTGATATGCTGCTGGTGGCGCAACGCGAGCACGAGGTAGAGATCGCCGGCGAGCCCGTACGATTCCGCCGTGGTGAGACGATCCACACCGAGCACTCGCACAAGTACACGCTGGACGGCTTCACGCGGCTCGCCGCCCGTGCGGGCCTGACGGTCCGCAAGGCGTGGACCGACCCGCGCGACTGGTTTGCCGTGGTGCATCTTGTCGCGGAGTGATTCGTACCTTTCGCTGATGCTCGGCTCAGCACCGTCCCTCCCTTCGTCAAGAGGTTCTCGCATGACGCTCCTGGCCGACGCCGCTACCCAGTCGTCCTCCGAGTTGGCCGCCGCTTACCGCCGCGTGCGTCGCTTCACCGAACGGCTTGCGGAAACGCTGTCGCCCGAGGACACGACGGTACAGTCGATTCCCGACGCGAGCCCCACGAAGTGGCACCTGGCGCACACGACGTGGTTCTTCGAGACCTTCCTGCTCCGCGACCAAGAAGGTTACCGCCCGTTCGACGCGGCGTTCGAAACGCTCTTCAACTCCTACTACAACACGGTCGGTCAACCGTTCCCCCGGCCGCAGCGTGGCGTGCTCTCGCGGCCGTCGCTCGCGCTGACGCTCGCTTACCGTCAGAGCGTTGATGAGCATATCGAGTTGTTGCTCGCCAGCGGCGAACCCAACGAAGAGCAACGTCGCGTTCTCGAGCTCGGGCTGCACCACGAGCAACAGCACCAAGAGCTGATCGTCACCGACATCAAGCACGCCCTCGCCCAGAACCCGACCGACCCGGTCTACCGCGACGGTGAATTCCGTCTCGGCGACACGCCCGCGGCGGCGTGGATCGACCGGCCGGGTGGCGTTGTGGAGGTGGGCCATGACCGCGAAGGCTTCTCGTTTGACTGCGAGGGGCCGCGGCACGAGGTGTTGCTGCGTCCCCACCAACTCGCCAGCCGGCCCGTCACTTGTAGCGAGTACCAAGCGTTCATCGCCGACGGCGGATACAACACGCCGCAGCTCTGGCTGTCGGCCGGCTGGGCGACCGTCCAGGAAGAAGGTTGGCGGGCGCCGCTCTACTGGCGTGACGAGGGCGATGGGCATTGGACCCACTTCACCACCGCGGGACGGCAACCGATCGACCCGACGGCGCCGGTCTGCCACGTCAGCTACTTCGAGGCGGAGGCCTTCGCCCGCTGGGCCGGCGCCCGGCTGCCGCTCGAAGCCGAGTGGGAAGCCGCCTGCGACAAGCTGCCGGTCGACGGCGATTTCGCCGACCGCTTGCTCGACGCCGGCGAGGCGCTGCATCCGCAGCCCCTCGCCAACTCACCCCAAGGCCTCGCGCAGAGCTACGGCACGGTCTGGGAGTGGACGGCGAGCCCCTACACCGCGTACCCCGGCTACGCGCCGCCCGAGGGGGCGCTGGGCGAGTACAACGGCAAGTTCATGTGCAACCAGTTCGTGCTACGCGGCGGCTCGGTGGCGACGCCATCCGGACACGTGCGGCCGACGTACCGGAATTTCTTCCCGCCCGCGGCGCGGTGGCAGTTCAGCGGTCTGCGGCTGGCCCGCGATGCGGGGTGAGTCGTTGCGGCCCTCATTCATTTCTTGACGGCTGTTGAACCGGCAGTCAGCCTCTGCTGTCGGGCTGCCCGAGGCTAGCGCCTACGGCTCAAGAATTGACGCCCGTGCTTGAGCCGTAGGCGCTAGTGTCCTGAGTTAGAAATTCGTTCCCAAGCAGCTTGCGCGAAGAAGGGGGCGTCGGTAGAGTGGGGTGATTCCGTCCCCCCACCGCGGAGCGTCGTCATGGCCGGTCGTGTTGCCGAGGGAGAGTTGTTGCTGAGCGACCAAGAGCGGGAAGAGTTGCGGCGGCTGTGCCGCCGCCGCAACGCGTCGCAGGCCTTGGTCCTGCGGGCGCGGATCGTGCTGCGGTGCGCCGAGGGGGCGAGTCTTTCGAGCGTCGCTCAGCAGCTGGCCGTCTCACGCCGCACGGCCAGCAAGTGGCGGAGCCGGTTCATCCAGCACCGCTTGGAAGGGCTGCACGACACCCAGCGTAGCGGAGCCCCGCGGACGATCACCGATCAGATGGTGGCGGAGGTGGTGAAGCTCACCCTCGAGCAGAAGCCCAAGAACGCCACCCACTGGAGCACCCGCTCGATGGCCGAGCGGTCGGGCCTGTCGCAGACGGCCGTCAGCCGCATCTGGCGGGCGTTCGGCCTCCAACCGCACCGCGAAGAGACGTTCAAGATCAGCACCGACCCGCTCTTCGTGGACCGCGTGCGGGACGTGGTGGGGCTGTACCTGAACCCGCCGCAGTGCGCGTTGGTGCTGTGCGTGGACGAGAAGAGCCAGGTTCAAGCGCTCGACCGCTCGCAGCCGCTGCTGCCGATGACGCCCGGGTCGTGCGAGCGGCGCACGCACGACTACCACCGGCATGGGGTGACGAGCCTGTTCGCGGCGCTGGATATCGCCACGGGTGAGGTGATCGGCCGGTGCAGCCGCCGGCATCGCAGCCAAGAGTTCTTGCAGTTCTTGCGGCGTATCGACAAGACGATCGCGAAGCGGCCTGGGCAAGAGGTGCACCTGGTGATGGACAACTACGCGACCCACAAGACCGAGGCGGTGCAGCGTTGGCTGCTGCGTCACCCGGAATACCACGTCCACTTCACGCCGACGGGCGCCAGTTGGCTGAACCAAGTGGAACGGTTCTTCGCGAAGATCACCCAAGAGCGGATCCGGCGGGGCGTGTTCCGCAGCGTGCCCGCCTTGGAGCGGGCGATCGACGCCTACCTAGAAGAGTACAACCAAAACCCCAAGCCCTTCCAATGGGTCGCCGACGCCGACTCCATCCTCCAACGCGTCGCCCGCGTCTGTGAACGTACTTCTAACTCGGGACACTAGCGCCGTCGGCTCACCTCGTCGAGACCGCGTTAGGTCGCGTCGCCGATGCGGCGGAGGTACTGGGCGAGCTGCGCCTGCAGATCGACCAACTCGTGCCAACGCTCGCGCTCGATCGCGACCGGTCGGTCGCCGTTCGGGGCGATTGCGTTGTGCAGCAGCGCTCGGGTGCGCGTATGAAAATACTCCAGCATCTCGGCGACCTGCGCGGCTTGGGCAGGGGTCATCCCCTCCGGCAAACCGGGCGGTCCCGGCAGGTGGAGCGTACCGGGGAATCCCAGGGAATCGGCCCCCCACTGCAGATCGACCAGGTTGGCCGAGTCGTTGAGGTTGGGCTCGCGTTCCTCGACCGGTCCGGTCGCTTTGTCGACCATCGAGTCGCTCGGCGCGCGGGCGCCCATGGCGCGGAGCATCTCGACCCTTGCGGCAATCTCATCACGGGCGCCGTAGAGCAACGTCGAACGGCCCACCGCGATTAGGTCCCCCACTTGGAGGATGCGGAGCTGGGTGTCGAGCCCGTTGACGCGGGTGCCGTTGGTGCTCTCAAGATCGGTCAGGACGACCTTGCCCTGGTCTTCTTGGATCTTGACGTGAAAGCGGCTGATCCGCTCGTCGTTGAGCTGGATCGTATTGCCTTCTTCCCGACCGATTGTCAGCGGTGTTTCGGTGCGATCAAACACCGCCCCACGATCGGCGCCGTCGAGCACTTGCAGCGTGACACGGGCCATGAAGGGAGCGGGCGGTTACGCAATTGGCAGGGAATAGGTCCAGCTTTTGAAGATCGTCGCTCTGGGGCAAAGCGAACGTCGCTGGGGGCAGGAGCTTTACTTTATATCATGGGATTCCGGCCGCAAACAGGCATTCACCGCGACGCCGTCGCCCCCAGGACGGGAGGAGCTCAGTGCCGGAAATGCCGCTTGCCGGTGAAGACCATCGGGATGCCGAAGCGGTTACACGCCTCGATCACCTCGTCGTCTCGTTTCGAGCCACCCGGCTGGATCAGCGCAGCGACGCCCGCCTCGTGGGCGGTGACGATTGAATCCTCGAACGGGAAGAAGGCGTCGGAGGCGAGTACGGATCCCCGCACACGATCGCCCGCCTTGCGGATCGCGATTTCGACCGAGTCGACGCGACTCATCTGACCCGCGCCGACGCCGACGAGCATCCCGCCGCGGGCCAGCACGATGGCGTTCGACTTCACATGGCGGCATGCGGCCCAGGCGAAGCGGAGGTCGGCCGCCTGCTCGGCGGTTGGCTGGGCCTCGGTGACGCACCGCCACGTGTCGGGCTCGTCGGGGCCGTCGTCGGCCGTCTGGGCGAGGTAGCCCCCGTCGATCGCGCGGAGGACGATACGGCCGGCGGGGGCGGCCTCGGTGTCGAGCTTCACGAGACGCACGTTGTTGCGCCACTTCGGCTTGGTCGTGAGGACTTCCATCGCCTCGTCGGTGAAGCCGGGGGCGGCGATCGCTTCGACGAACTTGCCTGGCTCGGCGAGGCACAGCGCGGCCGCCTCATCGACTTCGACATTGAAGCCGAGGATCGAGCCGAACGCGCTGACCGGGTCGCCGGCCCAGGCGAGCTCGGTCGCCTCGCCGACGGTCGCCGCGGTCGCGGCGCCGCACGGGTTGTTGTGCTTGAGCACCGCGACGCCCGGCGAGGGGAGCGCCTTGGCGGCGGCCCAGGCGGCGTCGAGGTCGAGCCAGTTGTTGTAAGACAGCTCCTTGCCGTGCAATTGCTCGCCGTGGACCAACGCGGCGGTCGGCGCGCCGGCCAGCGCGTAAAGAGCGGCAGCTTGGTGCGGGTTCTCGCCGTAGCGGAGCGCCGACTCGCGGACCAGGGAGAGCTCGATCCGGTCGGCGAAGGGCTCGTCTTCACTCGCCCCCTCCGCGGCGGTCTTCCGCGCGAAGTAGCCGGCGATCGTCGTGTCGTACCGGGCGGTGTTGGCGAAGGCGTCGGCGGCCAGCAAGCGACGGAGCTCGGCGGTCGTGCCCCCTTGGGTCTCGATCTGTTCGGCGATCGCCTCGTACTGGTCCGGGTCGGTCGCCACGGCGACAAAGGCGTGGTTCTTGGCGGCGGAACGCACCATCGAGGGGCCGCCGATGTCGATCTGCTCAATCGCCTCGGCGATCGGCGGGTCGCCCGCCGCGATTGTTTGCTCGAACGGGTAGAGGTTCACGACCACCAGGTCGATCATCTCGATCCCGTGCTGCTTGGCCGAGGCGACGTCGGTTGGGTTGTCGCGACGGCAGAGCAGGCCGCCGTGGACCAGCGGATGAAGCGTCTTCACGCGGCCATCCATCATCTCCGGGTAGCCGGTGTAGTCGGCGACGTCCCGCACCGGGAGCCCGGCGTCCTCGAGCGCCTTGCGGGTGCCGCCGGTGCTCAGCAGGGCGACGCCGGCCGCGTTGAGCCGCCGGGCGAAATACACCAGGCCGGTCTTGTCACTGACGCTGAGCAGGGCCTGCTTGATGGGGAGGGTAGGCATGCGTCGCGGGAGGGGGCGTGGAGGGGAGGGCGAAAGACGGCCGGGGGACGGACGATAGCACCGCCAACTTCGACGATCAACAAGCCGGCGTGAACCCCGCCCCAGCGGCCCGCGTACTTAGCCTCAGAACGGCCGGGGCGAGGGCGCCCCGGCGACTAACGGCACGAAGCCACAGCGACCTGCTTCTCTCGCTACTGTCGCCGCGACGCCCAATGGGGCGTTGCTCAAGGGCGAGGGTGGGTTTCTCCCGGTCCAAAAGCGCAATGCGGCTGCTGTTGACGCACCCCGCCTAATCGTCGCGATCGGACCCTGCCCGGGCCAGTCGCGCCGCCTTTGCGGATCACTCGCCCGGACGGCTTGGCGAGGCGTCGAAATCGGCCACGCGTTTTTTGACCGCCCCGAAACCGCGATCTATATTCCTTTGGCCACGACCCCGGCATGAGCTGGGGGGATGTCGGAAGAGTGTGCTGAATTCGGCGGAACCGTCCGCTGAAAACGCACGCGAGCTGGGACGCGCTCCGACTCCGCGGCTGACTCGATCGCGAACGCCCTCCCCCCGCGTCTGCGTCCCGCAATTCTCGGCCTGCTCGTTCTTGAGCCGGCCCAGAGCGGTGCGTCGTCGCGGCGTCGGTCGCGAGCGAGCCGCCCCCCGCCGTAGCGATCGCGACTTTTCGCGTCGCCCGACGAGGGGTGTCCTGCCCCGCGAGACGGAACGAGCCTATGTCCCAGCTTCTAGACGCGTCGCCCTGCCGATGCGCCCTGTTTGCCGCCCTGCTGTCGCTCGCCCCGATGGGGGCGTTCGCCGAGCCGGCGGTCGCTCTGCCCGCCGCGAAAGCGAGCGAGTCGGTGGCGATCCCCGCCGACGCGCTCCCGGCGCAGGCCGACGCGGCGATCGAGAAGGGCCTCGAGTTCGAGAGCCTCGGCCGCTGGTCCGACGCCGTCGCTCACTACGAGCGGGCGCTCCGCGAAACCCCGGGCGAACGCCGCCTTGAATGGCGTTTTGACGTCGCCCGACTGCATAGCTGTCTAGAGCGTCGTTACTCCGACGCCAGCTTCATCGAGACCCTCGGCAGCGTCGACGCCCGCGCGGCGCTCGAGCTGCACTCCGAGTTGCTCTCAAAGATCGAGTCGCACTATGTCGTCACCCCGCCCTGGACGAAGCTGACGCGGCGTGGCGCTCACGCCATGCTCGTCGCCACCCGCGACCCCGCCTTCCAGAGCCAGCACGGCATCCGGCCGACCGACGCCCGCATCGAGGCGCTGCGTCAGGAACTGAACGACCGCCTCCTGGCGATCGGCGAGGTCCGCAACGCCCGTGAGGCCCTGCGGATCGCATCGGACCTGTCGGCCCTCGGCGAGAATCGGATCGGCGCCCCGGCGGCGGCTTGGACGATGGAGTTCGTTTCCGCGGCCGCTGGCGGCCTCGACAACTACTCCGCGTTCCTGACCCCCGGCCAGCTCCGCGACGTTTACTCGCAGATTGAAGGCAACTTCGTCGGCCTCGGCGTCGAGCTGAAGGCCGACAGCGGCGCCCTGCTGATCGTCCGGGTCATTCCGGGCAGCCCCGCCGAACGGGCCAGCCTCCACGCCGGCGACCGCATTACCGCCGTCGATGGCCAGCAGACCGCCGCCCTGACGACCGACGAAGCCGCCGCGCTGCTGACCGGCGAGGAAGGGAGCTTCGCGTTTGTCACCGTCGCCTCGCCGAACGCCCCGGCGACGGGGTCGGACGATCTCGCCTACCTGGCGGCAAAGCCGGCGACCGACGCCCCGCTCAACAGCCAATCGCGCACCGTCCGCGTCCGCCGCGAGCACGTCGAGGTGCCGAGCATTGAAGAGCCCGGCATCTTCGACGCCGACTATGGCGTCGCTTATATGCGGATTCCGGTCTTCCAGAAATCCACTAGCCGCGATGTCGAGTCGGCCCTCTGGGACCTCCACCGGCAAGGGATGCGGACGCTTGTCATCGACCTGCGGGGCAACCCGGGCGGGCTGCTGACGTCGGCGGTTGAGCTGGCCGACAAGTTTGTCGCCCAGGGGAACATCGTCTCGACCCGTGGCCGCAGCGACGGCGAGGACTTCGACTACCGGGCCCATCAAGCCGGCACTTGGCGGGTGCCGCTCGTGGTGCTGATCGACGGCGACTCGGCCTCGGCCAGCGAGATCTTCGCCGCGGCGATCCACGACAACCGTCGCGGCACCATTGTCGGCGTCCGTTCGTTCGGGAAGGGATCGGTCCAGGGAATCTTCCCGATGACCCATTCCGGCGCCGGCATCCGGCTGACGACCGCCAAGTTCTATTCGCCGCTCGGTAAAGCGATCAGCGACGTGGGCGTGAGCCCCGACGTGACGGTGACCATCGCCGCGGACGACGCCAGGGCGGTCCGCCGCACCACCGG
This sequence comes from Botrimarina colliarenosi, assembly GCF_007859955.1. Taxonomy (GTDB): domain Bacteria; phylum Planctomycetota; class Planctomycetia; order Pirellulales; family Lacipirellulaceae; genus Botrimarina; species Botrimarina colliarenosi. The sequence goes on along the minus strand of NZ_SJPR01000001.1, from coordinate 1,418,720 downwards.
CTACCGGGGCGAAGCGGGCGGCAACCGGGGCGAAGCGGGCGCCGAACCGGCCGACACCGCCCTGGCGCGGGCGATCGAGGTGGCCCGCCAGCAGATGGCGATGCGTTGAATCGGTTCCGCTAGGACGGCCTGGCGGCCACGCCCGGAGTTGACAGCGTCCCCGACGGGCCGAGATACTAGCTTCGAACGTGCGGCGTAGTCCGTACTGCCCGCGACGCCCCCCCGAATGGGGCGACACCAAGCGGGCCAGCCACAGCTGGCGGGAGTCTTCCGTCAGCGGCTGTCTCCCTCAGTCCTTTGCGGGGCGAGTCCCCGCTCCAGGCGGAGCCCGCCGGGTGAACCGACCAAGTTCTCCCTGCGTCCCGCGCGTTTAGCTCTTTCTCAGGGCTCTCCAGCCATGCCGATGCCGCGCGAAGAAGACGACGACCTGTTCCACGACGTTGCCGACGTTGATTTCGACGACGACGGGGAAGAGAAGCCCAAAAAGTCGGCGAAGAAGAGCGTCAAGAAGAAGGCCGCGGCGCCTAAGAAGAAGTCCGTCAAGAAAAAGACGGTCAAGAAGAAGGCCAAATCGGTGGTCGTTGACGAGGACGAGAAGCCCGTCCGGCGTAAGCGGGTGAAGAAGACCGCGGCCAAGAAGTCAGAATCGGGCGGCGGATTCGGCGCCGGGCTGTTCGACGACGCGGACGACGACGACACCCCCGCCGAAACGAAGCCCGCCGAGAAGCGAGCAGAGAAACCCGTCACCGAAAGCCGCAAGAAGAAAAAGCGGGCGCCCAAGCCCGTCGACGACGAGCCCCAGCCCACGGCTGACGAGACAGAAGAGACGTCTGCCGAGACGGACGAGAAGACCGACGAGTTCGGCCGGCCCGAACCGGTCACCAACTACGTGGTTCATATCTACGAGTTGGGGCGGCTGAAGCGGACGATCGACCGCGACTTCACGGCCGAAGCGGCCGAAGCGTTTGCGACCGAGTACTGCCGCACCGCCCGATCGAACGGACGCAGGGCGGTCGCCGGGAAGAAGGATACGCAGCCGGCGAAAGAAATCACCCAAACAGCGCGGCCGCTGGTGTGACCCGCGGAGCTGGCGCAACCGGTACATCCGCGCCGCTAAATGGCGTTGCGAGGGGAACCGAAGCCCCGCCCGCCGCGTCTCAGGGGGGTAGACTCGGGGGTCTGGACTCGGCCGGCGCCACGGGAATGTGGAGCGGTCGCCTAGTCCTTCTTCGTTAGGCTCCCGCCGGAACTCCCGCTAAGGCGTCCGTCATGAATCTGCTTTTCCGCTCGTTCGCCGTTGGCCTGTTGGCTTCTGGCCTGTCGGTTTCTTCCGCCTTGGCCCAAGACGAAGATGTCGCCGCCGACGCCCTCGGCGCGACGGGCGAACTTTCGGCCCAGGAACAATTGCAGGCCCTCCTCGAGCAGGGACAGCAGCAGTTCGCCGACGGCGACTACGAAGCCTCCGCCGCGACGTTCACCACCGTCGTCAATGCTTTCGAGCGAGCCGGCGCCTACGCTCCGGGCCCGCTGCTCTTCCGGGCGAAGGCTTACGCCCAGATCGAAGACTACGAGGCCGCGATTGAGGACCTCAAGAAGGCGATCCAGTACGCCCAGACGCAGCCTCAGGTGCTGCCCGAGATTCAAAACACGCGTGGCGAAGTCTACATGAAGGTCGACGCCTATCAGGCGGCCCTTCCCGACTTCCAAGCGGCGGTCCAGGCCAACCGCAGCAACCCCCAGTACCAATTCAACTACGGCAAGACCCTCGTCAAGCTCGGCGGGTCCGACCCGGGCGAGAAGGCGTTGACCAAGTACCTCGACGCCATCGCCGGTCAAGAAGACCTGCCCGAAGGCGAGGAAGCCCAAGAAGCCGAAGCCCTGCGGCTCCGCGCCCAGGCGTATGGATCGATGCGGAAGTTCGAAGAAGCCAACGCCGACCTCGAGGCGTCGCTGGCGATCGAGCCTGACAACTACGAGGCTTACTTCACGCGCTCCCAAATCGCCCTGATCGAAGAGGACTACGCCGAGGCGGCGAAGAACCTCGAGCAGGCGATCGCCAAGTACGAGCCCAAGGACGAGGCGGAAGACCTGCCGTTCGCCCAGGGCTACCTGACGCTCGCCTCGGTCTACGAGGAGCAGGGCAAGGAACTAGCGCGGGAAGGCGACGCCGAGGCGGCCACTGAAAAGTACGCCGTCAGCGTCGCGACTTGCGAAAAGCTCCTCGAAGAACTCCCCGAGAAGGACCCCCGTACCGACGGGATCCGCGTCGCCGCCCTGTTCCGCCGAGGCGTGGCCGAACGGCTCCACGGCGACCTCGCCGACGCGGTTCGGACCTTCAGCAAGCTGCTGCAACTCGACCCCAACCAGGGCGAAGCGTACTTCCGCCGTGGGATTTGCTTCCACTTCATGGGCGAAGAACGGCTCGCGATCCGCGATTTCGAACAGGCGGCGAGCATCGACTTCGACAGCCCCCGCTCGAATCTCTGGAAGGGCATGTCGTGGGCCAAGCTCGGCGACATGAACGAGGCGATCCGGGCTTATGGCGAGTCGATCGCTGTCAGCGACCGCTACACGCCCGCCTATGTCAACCGCGGACTGGCCCATCTCTCGCACGGCGACTACCGCAAGGCGATCAACGACCTGAACGAGGCGATCCGGCTTGAGCCGAGCGAGGCGATGCACTACTACCGCCGCGGGAAGGCCCAATCGCTGGCCGGCGAGCGCGAGAAGGCGATCCAGTCCTACATGAACGCCATCGAGTTCGACAAGACGTTGCGGCCCGCGTACGAGTCGCTCGCCAACGAGTTGGCCGACAGTGGCCAGACGGCGTTGGCCAACGAGTACCGCGCCCGAGCGGCGAACCTCGGCCTCTGATTATCTCGCTCGCAATCGATAGCGAACCGCACCGGGGGGCGTCTTAATGACGCCCCCCGGTTTTTTTGCGTTGATTCGCGGTGCTCGGGCAATCACGGCGCCAGGGGGGCCGTGTTGCTGTTGGGCGGGGCGCCCCTATACTCAGGGGCGTTAAACCCCAGCTCGGCGATTCGGTTGGCGCGCTAGCGGGGTGGTTTTGTCCCGCGATGCCACGTCGAACGGAAGGGTTGGCCGGTGTCTGTCGCTGCGCCCGTTAAGGCCACTGGCCTGTCGTTTTTCGAACGACACGAGTTCCTCATCCGCCGCCTCCACTCGCTCTCGGGTCTGATACCCGTCGGCGCTTTCATGTGCGTCCACCTGACGGTGAACGCTAGCGTGCTGAACGGGCCCGAGACGTTCCAGGAGAACGTCTATGGCATCCACGCCCTCGGGAAGATCCTGCCGCTGGTCGAGTGGCTATTTATCTTCCTGCCGCTGCTGTTCCACGCGGCGGTGGGGGTCTGGATCATCACGACCGGCGTCCCCAACACGACCCACTACGCCTACGGCAGCAACGTGCGGTACACGTTGCAGCGGGCGACGGGCATGATCGCCCTGCTGTTTATTCTCTACCACGTCTTCCACATGCACGGCTGGTTCCAGTTCGACTGGTGGCTGGCCGCGGCCGAGCCGCTGGGAGGGCACCAGTTCCGCCCCTACAACGCCCCGTCGACCGCCGGCGCCGCGCTGCAAAACCCGCTGATCATCGCCTTCTACGCCCTCGGGATCACGGCGAGCGTCTTCCACCTGGCCAACGGCCTCTGGACCATGGGCATCACGTGGGGCGTTTGGACCAGCGAGAAGGCCCAACAGAAAGCCCTCTACGTCTGCGGTGTTTTCGGACTGGGGCTTCTTGCGGTTGGGTTCTCGGCGCTGGGCGGCATGATCGCTGTCGGCTCGGGCGAAGGCTTCGAGCAGGCCCGGCAGATCGAGGACAAGATGTTCAACTCCCGAGTCGAACAGGGGCTCGTCGCGGCCGATTCGCACAAGAAAGCCCACGACGAGGTCGAAGAAGAGCCCGCTGAAAACGCCGACGCCGAGGAATAGGCCGACGCCGCGATGCGTTGTGCTCGCCGCTCGCCGCTCGCCCTGGCCACGCTCGCCAAATTGCCCCTGCTGACAGCTCTAACCAGCCGAATCGAATATGGCTCAAAAACGCGTTCTTGTGGTCGGTGGCGGACTCGCCGGCTTGGCTTGCACGATGAAGCTCGCCGAGAATGGCGTGAGCGTCGACCTGGTGAGCCTCGTCCCCGTCAAACGCTCCCACAGCGCCTGCGCCCAGGGTGGCATCAACAGCGTCAACGACCTGACACGCCAGCAGGGTGACGACGAGTGGCTCCACCTGGACGACACCGTCTACGGCGGCGACTTCCTCCAGCACCAGCCACCGGTCAAGGAGATGGCGTACGCCGCTCCGAAGATCATCGAGCTGATGGACCGCCTCGGCGTGCCGTTCAACCGCACCCAAGAAGGCTTCCGCGATCAACGCCGGTTCGGCGGCACGTTGTTCAAGCGGACGTCGTTCGCCGGCGCCACAACGGGCCAGCAGCTGCTGTACGCCCTCGACGAGCAGGTCCGCCGCCACAAGGCCGCCGGGCTCGTCACGATGCACGAGGGGTGGGACTTCCTCGGTCCGATCGTCGACGACGAAGGCCGCTGCCGCGGCGCGGTGGCGCAAAACCTCGTCACGATGCAGATCCGCTCGTTCAAGGCCGACGCCGTCGTGGTCGCCTCGGGCGGCTGTGGGTTGATCTACGGCCGCAGCACCATGTCGATGGCGTGCAACGGTTCGGCCGCCAGCCGCTGCATCCGCGCCGGGGCCCGCTACGCCAACCCCGAATTCATCCAGGTGCACCCCACAGCGATCCCGGGCGCCGACAAGCTGCGGCTGATGAGCGAATCGGCCCGTGGCGAAGGGGGACGCGTTTGGGTCCCGCGCAAGCCGCACGACCCTCGGGCGCCGCGCGAAATCCCCGAGGGCGAACGCTACTACTTCCTCGAAGAACGCTACCCCGAGTACGGCAACCTCGTGCCGCGTGACATCGCCACGCGCGAGATCTTCGACGTCTGCGTCAACGGCGGCCTCTCGGTCGAAGCCGACAAGCAGTGCGTCTATCTCGACCTGACGCACATCCCCCGGGAGGAGCTCGACCGCAAGCTCGGCGGCATCCTCAACATCTACGAGAAGTTCCAGGGCGACAATCCGCGCGACGTCCCGATGAAGATCTTCCCGGCCGTCCACTACATCATGGGCGGCCTCTGGGCCGACTACGCGCGCAGCCGGGAGGGGGGCCTCGAAGCCGAGAACCCCCGCAACCAGCAGACGGACATCCCCGGGCTCTACGCCATGGGCGAGTGCGACTACCACTACCACGGCGCCAATCGGCTCGGCGCCAACTCGTTGCTCTCCTGCATCTTCACCGGCCTCTTCGCGGCGCCGGGCATCGAGAAGTTGATCGGATCGTTGCAGGCGAGCTCGACCGACGCCAAGTTTGACTCGCTGCACGCCGGCGCCGTGGCCGCCAAGCAGGCGGAGCACGACGCCCTGCTGAAGCAGGCGGGCGACGGCGACGAGAACCCCTATGAGATCCACCACCTGCTCGGCGAAGAGATGACCAAGGCCGCCACCGTGGTGCGTCGCAACGACCAGATCGAGGCCGCCCTCACCAAGGTCGGCGAGCTCTGCGAGCGGGCCCAGCGCTGCAGCCTCTCCGACACCGGAGCCTGGACGAACCAAAACGTGGTCTTCACCAAGGCGCTCCGCGACATGTTCCCCATCGCCAAAGCGATCCTCCGTGGCGCGCTGCAGCGGGACGAGTGCCGGGGCGCCCACTTCAAGCCCGACTTTACGATGCCGGGCCTCTCGTCGGACGACCCCACCGAGCGCAGGCGCCAGGCCGAGAAGTGGTGCGACGCCTTCCAGGCGAAGAACGAGAAGTGGCTCAAGACCACGATCGCCACCTTCGACGACGCCGGCGAGCCGTCGATAACCTACGAAGAGGTCGACACCTCGCTGATCCCGCCCCGGCCGCGGCTCTACGGCCTGGTGGGCGCCGAGATGATCGAAGAAGTCTGGAAAGAACGCCAGGCCGCCAAGGACGCCGCCGCGAAGCGGGAACCGGCGTTGGCTTAGCGACGGGTCACGGTGAACGACGGGTCACGGCTTAACGACGGCCGCTGCGGGCGTGTCAGCCCTTGAGCGTCACCTTCACCGAGCGGCCGCTGACGGCGAAGTCGAGCTTCCCCTCTCGCGCCAGCCAACCGACCGCCATGAGCGTTAGGTCAGCGGGGCAGTCCGACGCTTTTTTCACGGCCGCGAGGGTCTGCCAGCCCTTGCCGTGCAAAGCGCCCCAGACGTCGCCAGCCGCGTAGCCGATCGCGTCACTGGAATAGGCGGCCGGCGCCGCTGCTGGCGTCACTTTGGTCGTGACCGGCGCCGCGGTGGGCGTCGGCGGGACCTGCTTGGTGGCTTTTTCGGCGGCGGGCTTCGGGGCGGCGGCTTTCTTAGCGGTCTTCTTCGCCATGAGGTGGGCTCCGGTCGGCGGACGGCGGGGGGCAGAGCAAGGCTCACGCCGGCCGGATCGTACACTTTAGAGGGCCTCGGTTCCAAATCTTGCGGCCGTTGACCTCGTTAAAACTACCGCCGCGCAACGGTTAACCGCGATAGACAGACGGGCGTCGTCTCTGGCGGTCGCCGGCCCGACGCCCTAAATTGCCTGAGAAGCCGCTCCCTCACGGAGCCGGCTAACGACGAACCGCATGCCCCCTTCGGCGCCCGCATGATCGCCCCGAATAAAGACTACGCCCGTCCCTCCACGTTCGACGTCCGCGTCCAGCGGCAGGACGCCCCCGGCAAGCCGACCCGTTGGGAGAGGTTCCGCATCCCCTACGAGCCGAACCTCAACGTCATCAGCGTGCTGCAAAAGATCGCACGGATGGCGAAGACGGCCGCGGGTGAAAAAACGTCCCCCGTCGCCTGGGACTGCAACTGCCTCGAAGAGGTCTGTGGCGCCTGCACCATGGTGATCAACGGCCGCGTCCGTCAGAGCTGCTCGGCGTTGGTCGATAAGTTGCTCGAAGAGACGCCCGGCGAGATCGAGCTGCGTCCGATGGCGAAATTCCCGGTGCTCCGCGACCTCGTCGTCGATCGCGACCGGATGTTTCGCGCGCTCGAGCGCGTGCAGGCGTGGGTGCCGGTCGACGATTACCTCGACCGCGGCGCCGGCCCGAAGGAATCGCAAGACTCGCAAGAGTCGCGTTACCCGCTGTCGGAGTGCATGACGTGCGGCTGCTGCCTCGACGCGTGCCCGCAGTACACCAAGATCGAGCTGGAGCGGAAGCCGGGCGAAACGGACGACTCGTACGCAGCTCGGAAGACCGCCGCCTACGACACGGGCTTCCTCGGCGCCCAAGCGATCAGCCAAGCGATCCTTTTCAACGACCACGGCACGGGCAAGATGCTCGCCGACAAGCGGCTCGATTCCCTCATGGGTCCTGGCGGCGTCGCGGCCTGCGGCAACGCCCAAAATTGCGTGGCGGTCTGCCCCAAAGATATTCCGCTCACGAAGTCGATCGCCAGGGCGGGTCGGCAGGTGACCGTCTACTCGATCAAGAAGCTCTTCGATCGTTGAGCGAGCGATTTGATCGACCCCTCGTATCGAGAAGGTCGGCGACGCAAATCGCACTGCAGCTACTGCACAAACAAAGACCAGTAGGGAACGCAATGGAGCGTCGCCCTACCGGTCTTAACCTTGAACGCGGGCGCCGGCCGAGCTCTCAGAAGCCAAAGCCGATCGACACGCCACGGCCGCCGTAATAGCTGCCGTAGCCAACCCCGTAGCCGCCACGGTAGCCGTAGCCGCCTCCGTACCCGTAGCCCGGCGCGACGATCACGGCGCTGCGGCCATATCCGCCGCCGTAACCACCGTAGTGGCTCACGTGGTGGCCGTATCCGCCGCCGCCATAGCCGCCGCCGTAGCCGTACCCTCCACAGCCGTGGCGGGCTTGCGCCTCGGACGCTCCTCCGAGGGTCACCAGGCCGCCGATGGCGAGCATCGCGATAACGGCAAACGATCGTTTCAGCAGGTTTTTCTTCGAACGCAACATGGTTTGGGTTCTCCTTCGGGCGCCGCGGCGGCGCCATGCCTGGCCAGGCCGACCCTACCTGGATCGTGCCGTGTATTCGCCAGTTCTCAATACGCAGCAACGGCGCCGAACGGCCCCCTCGGAACGGCAACTTCCTTCCCTGAGGGACTTTGTGTCGCGTCCGAGCCCTCAAATCGCATCGCCGGCCGCGCCGCAAATGGTATCCAATTGACGCCAACCGCAATCACATCGATCTCATGCGAAGGGGCAATCCACCTGCAATGTTTGGCACAGTGATTGCATTACTTGTAGTTGTCAGCAGGTAACCCACCGGGTCCCCGACAGCTAGTCATGGGCCGGAATGAGAAGAGGCGCTCAGGGGCCGGCGGACAAAGAGGCTATCGCAACTGTTGACGGAATCCCTTAACGGAGAAGAGGTTACGACCAAAGGCGGGCCGCCGTACCCTGCTAATGGTCGGCTTTGATTCTGGACAACACGGGCGGGCTTGGGGTCGTTGGAACAGGCGACCCCAGCCCGCCTGTTGCGTTTTGATACGCATCGTTTCGATACAATGGGCAATTCTGCCGCACTTCGAGACGAACCACGCCATTCGCTGGGGCGATAACTATCGAACTCTTGGCGAATCGAAAGGGGGAGAGCGTCATCACCAAGACGCGCCCCAGCCAACTCAACGGCGTCGACTCGACCGGATTGCACTCCTTCGACCGGAACCCATTCGGGGCGGCGCCGATGGCGGCTCCGGCGGTTGAATAACTAGCCAGACAGGTGGTCGGTAGTTCGGCCGCATTCGTCTGATCAGCGGGCAATGTTGGGGTTAGCTTCGTTCGACGGCGGGTTGAAGGTTAGAATTGCTAGTGAGGCGTTCGTTTCGCTCTTCTCAGGACGGCTGCCGATGACGCATGCGTCAGCTCTTTTCCGGACGCTCTGCCAGACCGTGACGCTCGTCGCGGCGGTTGCGGTACTCGGCGAAGCAAGATGCCTTGCGGCCACCGCTCAAGACGCCGTCAGCGACGCCAAGGTCGACGACGCGCAAATCGTTGCCGCCATCAACAAGTCACTCAGCGCCAGTTGGCGTGACTCGGGCGTCACCCCTTCGAAGCCCGCGCCGGACGGCGCTTGGGCGCGGCGGGTCTATCTCGACCTGGTGGGACGGATCCCCACGATCGATGAGCTCGAGGCCTTTGTCGCCCAGGCCGCCAAGTCACGGCGGCGGTGGCTCGTCGATCGGCTGTTGGGCGATTCCTACCGCGACGAACACGCCCGCTGGCGGGCCACCGAGTGGGCCAACTTGTTGATCGGCCGTACCGGCGGCGGGCGGAACTCCCTCGCGGTGCGCGAGCCGTTCGAGAAGTACCTCCGTGTGGCCTTTGCCGAAAACCGGCCCCTCGACCAGCTCATGCGCGAAATGGTGACCGCCAGCGGCAGCGTCCGACCCGAGGACGACGACCACAACCCGGCCGCCAACTACCTCGCCGACAAGATGGACGAGAACGGCGTGCAAGCGACCGCCAAGACAGCGCAGCTGTTCCTGGGCGTTTCGGTGCAGTGCACCCAGTGCCACAACCACCCTTTCAACGAGGGGCGTCAGAACCAGTTCTGGGAGCTCGCCGCCTTCTTCCGCCAGACCCGCGCCGAGCGCGTCCGCGACGACGAAGACGACCGCCCCAAGGCCCGTATCGTCGACCGCGACTTCTACGGCGAAGGACGCGACCGGATGGCGGCGCTGGCGAGCCTGCCGGGCCAGGCCGACGCCGCCGAGACGTACTACGAACTCCGCAACGGCAAGCTGAAGGTCGCCTACCCGGTCTTCATCGATGGGAATTCGCTGCACGACGTGTTCCTCGAGCGGGGCCACGACTACGGCGACAGCGGCCGGCTGGCGCTAGTGAATCGCCGCGAGGAGCTCGCCGGCTTCATCGCCGAGTCGCCCGACTTCGCCCGCTCGGCGGTGAACCGCGAGTGGGGCCGCTTCTTCGGCTACGGCTTCACCCGGCCGGTCGACGACATGGGCGCCCACAACCCGCCGTCGCATCCCGACCTGATGGCGACCCTCGCCACGGCGTTCCGCGACGCGGACTACGACCTGCTTCGCCTCTCTCGATGGATCGTCCTCAGCGACGCCTACGGCCTTGACAGCATGGCGGGGCGATCGAACCAAGACGACGAGCCATCGCTCGGCCAGCCGCCGCTATTCACCCGGTTCTACCTTCGCCAACTCTCTGCCGAGCAGATCTACGAATCGCTGATCACCGCCACCCGAGCCGACGAGGCCCTCTCCGACGACCGCCGCGACGAGGCCCGCCGGCGCTGGACGCGGCAGTTCGCCACCGCCTTCGGCAACGACGAGAATGGTGAGGCGACGTCGTTCAACGGATCGATCCCCCAGTCGCTGGCGATGATGAACAGCGAGCTCGTGCGGCGGGCGACCGAACTCGGTTGGGTCGAGATGAAGAAGAAGTCCGCCGCGGCGGGCGACTATGCTGAGAAGAAGCCGGCCGGGTTCCTGTCGTCGATCGCCGCGGACCGATCGCTGTCGAACGCCGACCGCGTCGAGAAGCTTTACTTGGCGGCCCTGGCGCGGAAGCCCGACCGCAAGGAACTCGCCGTCTGCAACCAGTTGCTCGTCGCCCGGAAAGGGAACGCCGCCGAGGCGCTCCGCGACGTGTGGTGGGCGCTGCTCAATAGCAACGAATTCATCCTGCAGCATTAGAGTTGCCGCGGTCTCGGCTTGGTCTCGCCAAGACCCTTGCCAACGCTCGAATCCGCCACCCACAAAACAATCCCCTTCAATCGGAGCCGTCGGCGCTAGCCGCGGGTGAAGCCAAACGGGGCGCCACCCGACGCTAGCGCGTACGGCTCAAAACTTCGGAATCGCCATGCACAGCGGCATGACCCGGCGACACTTCCTCGATCACATGGCGGGCGCCGCGGCGTTCGGCGCGGCGTCGTTCGCTCTGGGGCGGACGGTCGAGGCGGCGGCGTCGCAGCTCTCTCGTGACCACAAGTCGTGCATCCTGCTCTGGATGAGCGGCGGGCCGCCGACGATCGACATCTGGGACATGAAGCCGGGCGTCGCGACGGGCGGACCCCTGCGCCCGATCCGCACCACCGGCGACGTCGAGATCACCGAGCGGCTGCCGCTCGTCGCCGAGCAGATGAAGCACCTGTCGGTGATCCGCTCGATGAGCACCCGCGAGGCGGACCACACCCGCGGCGCCTACTACCTGCGGACCGGCTACGTCCCCAACCCGAACGTTGTGCACCCCAGCTACGGCTCGGTCATCGCCCACGAGATGGAGCCGAAGATCGCCGGCCTCGAGATCCCGCCGTTCGTCTCGATCGGCGGACCGAGCGAGGGCCCCGGCTTCCTCGGCATGGCGTACGCCCCGCTGCAGGTCGATCAGAGCGGCCGCGTCCGCGACGTTCAGGCGCTCGTCGAGAAAGAGCGGATGGACGAGCGACTCGCCCTGCTCGCCGAGATCGAGGGCCGGTTCGCCAAGGAGCGTCGCGGCCCCGCCGCCGGCGAACACGCCAAAGTCCTCGAGCGGACCGTCTCGCTCATGCGGAGCGACCAGATGAAGGCGTTCGACGTCGCGAGCGAGCCCACGAAGTCGCGCGAGCGCTACGGCGACTCGGGTTTCGGCCGCAGCTGCCTGCTCGCGCGGCGGCTGGTCGAGTCGGGCGTGCCTTTCGTCGAAGTCGACTTCGGCGGCTGGGACCTGCATGACGACTGCTTTACGCGGCTCGATCAAAAGCTGCCGGAGCTCGACCGCGGGATGAGCGCCCTGGTCAGCGACCTCGAGGAACGGGGCCTGCTTGACCAGACCGTGATCGTCTGGATGGGTGAGTTCGGCCGCACGCCGCGGATCAACGGCGACGCGGGCCGCGACCACTACGCCCGGGCGTGGAGCGCCGTAGTCGGCGGTGGCGGCCTCCAAGGGGGGCTGGGGATCGGCGAGACCTCGGCGGACGGATCGACGGTCGAGTCGAAACCCCACTCGGCCGAGGACCTGATGGCGACGGTGTGTCAGGCGATGGGCCTGTCGCTGCAAACCAACTTCACGAGCACCAACGGCCGGCCGATGAAGATCGCGGGGGGTGGGGCGCCGATCAGCGAACTCTTCGCTTAGAGGGACGAGGCGTTAGGGACGGGGGACGAGGGAAATCGAAAACTCCGGGAGCTTTGTTTACTGGACCACGGCGCTTCCCGGCTTGCAGGCGGCTCTCGCTTCATGCGAGCCGGGAGACGTTAGTCCCCGGAGGAATCACCAAACCATTTTAACTTCCCTGATCGAGATCGAGCGCGATGAGCGATCCCCACAAAACGGTGAAGCTGACGGAAACGCCCACCGAGGCCGACGCGATCATGATCTGCGACGCGCTCGCCGAGCACGGCGTGCGGGCCGTTTACAACGGCGACATGGTCGCGGGTTTCCGCGCCGAGGCGCCGGGGATGGTGCGTGTGCTGGTCCGCGCCGACGAGCTCGACCTCGCGAAGCGGCTGCTCGCTGAGGAGGGGATCGAGAGCGCCAGCGTTGACTGGTCGCAGGTGGATGTCGGCGACGCCGATGAAGGGGAAGACGATTCAATTACGCGTGGCGCGACGCCGTTCTCGTGGATGCGTCATGCGGCGGTGGTCGTGGTGCTGTGGCTGCTGGTGCTGCTGATCCTGTAGGCGGTGCGGATTAGAAGTGGAAATCGAATAGGGTCAGTGACCCGAATACTCCGGGAGCTTAGGCTTCCCGGCTCGCAGGCGGATCGAACGGTACACTATGACGGACTCGCTTCATGCGAGCCGGGAGACGTCAGTCCCCGGAGGAACGCGCGAACCGCTCCCTCTCCAAGAACCAATCCCCAGGACCAATCGCCATGAACGACCCCACCGACATCGTCGTCCTGACGACCTGCGGCCACCTGACCGACGCGCACCTCGTGCAGGGCTATCTCGCCGACAACGACATCCGCGCGGAGGTCGATGGCGACGCGGTCTCCGACTTCCAGATCGCGATCAACGCCGGCGCCCGGGTGCTGGTGGCGAAGGCCGATTTGGAGCGGGCAAAGGCGCTGCTCGCCAATCACGACCTGGATTTCGCGGGCGAGGTCGACTGGTCGCAGGTCGATGTCGGCGATGTAAGCGAAGAGTAGCCGATCGTCACGATTGCGCCGAACCTACGATTTTAGTCTCGCGCAGAGACGCGGAGACGCAGAGAGACGTTTGGGTTGCGGGGGCCGTAACAAGCCGAACGCAGTTACGGCGTAGCGTCCTGAACAGGGTCTGAACTTGTCGCGCGTGTCGTCAGAATTAGGACTACTAACGCCACCCACGGCGCTAGCAAGGTCGGGCCGTGGAAGTGAAGGTAGTAGCTCAAACTGTAGTGTAAACGGGAGACATCATTGTCGAGCGAATCGAGAGACCAAGCAAAGAAACGTACACTGAGAATGACGCCCGTCATCGCTCCCAGCCAACCAAGAGCGATGGCAGCGTTAAGAGTGTTGCGGAGAAACAAAGCGCCAAGAGCGACTCCGTACGCGCCAAGGAATACTGCTGAGTTCCACCGACCTGTAATCTCACCGGCATTACCATCCATCGTATAAATGATGCTCCCTTCCGAGCTCGCGGCATCGGCAGACAGCAAATAAACAGCACCGACCATCGAGTCGCGGGCCCACTCACTTCGAGACTGCCAGCCGGACCAATCAGATGCTAGGGCTAGCGCGATGGCGGTAAGGCCTACTAAAACACGGGGTAGCCAGGCTTTGAACGAGGCGCCTTCGACGCGTCCGCACTGATAGGCGATGAGTATCCCTGCCTCAACGAAGAAACAGCCGACGCCGCTGAGTAGCCGCTTCCACCATCTCACACGAGATCCTTTCAAAGCGACGGCGCTGAAGATCAAGGCGCAAAGCGAGCTTTTCAATGTGAGCGATATCGCTGCGTAGTTGCGCCAACTGCTCGGGTCAGTTTCCATATAACTTTGCTTTCCGAGTTTCGGTCGCTGTGCCGTTGCGTTTGACTCTGCTTCTTGCGGGCGAGGCATGCCCTACGATCGCGTTCCTTTGCGGCTCTTGGCGTCTTGGCGGTTCCCTACTTCCGCAGCCCCATCGCCAGGATGTCGGCGGCGGTGTACTTGGTGTGATCGACCTTCGCCGGCAACGCCTCGACGTGTGGGTCGGCCGACGCGGGGCGCGGTTTCTTCGCTAGCGGCGTGGTCGCCACCACCGGTTCGCGATGGATCGAGAGCTTACCCAAACCGATATCGCGGATGTCGGCGGCGGTCAGCTGGCGCCGCGCCGCGCCTTTCGATTCAGCGGCGAGCTCGTCGATCGCCGATGTCTTTGGGGCCTCGGCGGCGGGCTTCTTCGCGGCGCGGGCGGCGGCGAGGATTTCTTCGGTCGTCATACCGCTCTGGTGACTCGCTGCGGGGGGCTGCTTTGGGGGCTGCTTGGGGGACGGTGGCGCTGGGTCGGCGGACGGCTTCTTGCCGCGGGCGGCGGCGAGGACGTCGGCTGTCGAGAGGCCGACCGACGGACTCGTGCGTTTCTCGCCTTCGGCGGGGGAGGTCTTTTCGGGCGGGGCCTTGGAGGACTTCCCTCCGCGGGCTGCCGCCAGGATATCCGCGGTGCTCGCGCCGACGGAGGGGCTGACCCGTTTCGAGTCCGGTTTCTTCGGAGCACCGGCCGTCGGCTTGCCAGACCGGCCCGCCGCGTCGGGCTTGGACGCCTTGGCGCCTCCCCGGACGGCGGCGAGGACGTCGGCCGCCGACGCCCCTGTCTTGGCCGGAATCTTCGAGGCGGGGCGGGCCGTCCGCTTGGCGGGGGCCTCGGGCTCGGGGGGCTTATCGACCACCCGCAAGCACGCCGGATCGATGTCGAACCAAGCCGGGTTGTTCTGGAAGCCGGTGAACTCAACGAGGGCCCGGCCGCTGAAGTTGACCGTTTTCACCTGCCCGACATAGCCGTCGAACCGGGCCAGTTCGGGCCGGTCGCCGGTGACGAGAACGTATTTGTCGGTCAGCTCGCGCTGGAGCTGTTCGATCGGGGGGGCGGGCATCCCCCTAGTATCTCGCGCAGCCGACCTCAGGAGAAGGAAGGGCCGCGAAGAGGGGGAAGCGGGAAACGTCCACGTCTCGCGCGTCCCGCCTTTGATCCGTCGTATCCCCGTAGGCATAATCAGCCGACTCGAACTCGTCCCAATCTTTCCTCGGATACGCCCCGCATGACACGTCTCGCCGCTTTGCTGCTCGTACTGGGTGGAATCGCCGCCCCCGCCTCGGCGCAGAACATCGAGTTTCTGCCCGGGATGGAGTGGGACCAGCCCCCCGTTGTGACGCCGGGCGAGACCGATCGGGACCCCCCCTCGGACGCGGTCGTCTTGTTCGACGGCAAAGACATGTCGGCGTGGGAGAACGGTGAGCAGTGGCCCGTCAGGGACGGCATCGCGTTCGCCGGCAAGGGGTACGTCACCTCGAAGCAGAAGTTCGGCGACTGCCAAGTCCATCTCGAGTGGTCCGCGCCGTCCAATGTGAAGGGCGACGGCCAGGGCCGCGGCAACAGTGGCGTCTTCTTGATGGGCATTTACGAGGTGCAGATCCTCGACTCCTACGACAACAAAACCTACGCCGACGGTCAGGCCACCGCGATCTACAAGCAGACTCCGCCGCTGGCGAACGCGATGCGGAAGCCGGGCGAGTGGAACACCTACGACATCTACTGGACCTGCCCGAAGTTCAACTCCTCGAGCCAACTCGAGGAGCCGGCTTATGTCACGGTCGTCCACAACGGCGTGCTGGTGCAGAACCGCTTCGCGCTGCGAGGGGACACCGCTTGGAACCACCCGCCCCGTTACGTCGATATCGGACCCAAGGGACCGATCGCGCTACAGGACCACGGCAACCCGGTCCGCTTCCGCAACATCTGGGTCCGTGAGTTTGAGCCCCCCACCGGCCAGCGCCGCGAGCCGATGATGATGAACCACAGCGACGGGACGACCAAGACCTTGGCGGAAATCGCCGCCGAAGAGTGACCGCTACGCTTTGATCGCGAGCCGATAGCGGCGCCGGGCCGTGTAGGGCGGGTCGCCCGCCGGCGGCTCGATCGCGAGCGTCTGCACGCCGTCGAGCAATTGAGGGGCGGGCTCGGCGTCGGTAAGAATCCGCAGTCCCGGACTGCCGGCGTACGCGACGCCGAGCCCTTCGGCGCGTGACTTGGCCCGGCAGGCGAGGTCGAAGACGAATCCCTCGTCGTCGGGTTCGATACTCGCCGACCAGTGCCGATCGCCCGACTGACCGGACAAGAAGATCAGCTCCCCCTGCTGATGGAGCTCGATAAAAACCGGCGTCTCGATCGCCCGTTGGTCCAGCGACGTTAGCTGCGTCTCACCGTGGCAGAGCGTCTGCGTGAGTCGGTCGCTCTCCCATACAAAGCGGAGCCGTAGTCCGCCGTTAACCAGTTCGGCGACGGTCTCTCCCTCGGTCGGCATCCTCCACTTCCTCCGCAACGATCTATGTAGGACGAACGATCTCTGTGGGAGGGGTCTCCGACCCCGATGACGCGCTGCCCGCCGTTGCGGTTTGGACGCCGAAATCGGGGTCGGAGACCCCTCCCACACACTTCCGGGTCAATCGTCGTCGTCCGTCACTTCGATCGGCTGTCCGGCGCGCCAACGCAGCACGGCGTCGAGGAATCCCTGGATGTCGCCGTCGAGCGCCGCCTGGAAGTTCCCTTGCTGGTACTTCGTCCGGGTGTCTTTGACGCGTTGGTCGGGGTGGAGGAAGTAGTTGCGGATCTGGCTGCCGAAGCCGGTCTTCGCCTGCTGGCCACGGGCGGCGGCGTCCTCGGCGTCGCGGCGGTCTTCCTCGCGCTGCGCCATCTTGGCCCGGAGCATCTTCCACGCGCTGGCCCGGTTCTTGTGCTGCGAGCGCTCGTTCTGGCACTGCACGACGACGCCGGTCGGCAAGTGCGTCAGCCGCACCGCCGAGTCGGTCTTGTTGACGTGCTGGCCGCCGGCGCCGCTGGCGCGGTAGGTGTCGATGCGGACGTCGGCTTCGTCGATCTCGATCTCGGCCGAGTCGGCGATCTCGGGCGTGACATCGACCGCCGCGAAGCTCGTCTGGCGTTTGCCTTCGGAGTTGAACGGGCTGATCCGCACCAGGCGGTGCATGCCGGTCTCGCCGCGGAGATAGCCATAGGCCATCGGGCCGCGGATGACGACGGTCGCGTCGTTGATGCCGGCTTCTTCGTTGTCGGAGCGGTCGAGGAGCTCGGCCGAGTAGTCGTTCTTGCCGGCCCACTGCAGGTACATCCGCAGCAGCATCTCGGCCCAGTCGTTGGCGTCGGTGCCGCCGTCGCGGGCGTGGATCGTGATGATGGCGCCGGCCGCGTCGTTGGGGCCGTTCAGCAGGGCCGAGAGTTTGAGCCCCTCGAGCATCGCCTCGATGCGGGCGATCTCCCCCTGGGCCTCTTCGGCGAAGGCCTCGTCCTCGTCGGCCATCTCCAGGAGGGCGTCGAGGTCGCCCGCCGCCTTCACGGCCGCGTCGAGGGGGCTGACGACGGCGTTGAAGCCCTTCAGCTCGGCGATTGAGGCCTGAGCCGTCTCCTGGTTATTCCAGAAGTCTGGGGCGGCCTGCTCGGCTTCGATCGCGGCGATTCGTTCTTTTTTGCCAGCGTAGTCAAAGAGAGTCCCTGAGCTGTAGCAGGGCCTCCCGGATCGCCTCGGCGCGATCGTACCATTCCTTTTCCATCGTAAGCTCTCGCGGCAAACGTCTTGTGAGACCCGCAGTTATATCGGGCCCGCCAGTGCGTAGG
Organism: Botrimarina colliarenosi; assembly: GCF_007859955.1. GTDB lineage: Bacteria > Planctomycetota > Planctomycetia > Pirellulales > Lacipirellulaceae > Botrimarina > Botrimarina colliarenosi. The sequence goes on along the minus strand of NZ_SJPR01000001.1, from coordinate 1,400,896 downwards.
ATAGTGGGGAAGACGCCCCACGGAATTGCGTCGGAGCCGTGGGCGCTGGCCTGCGGAGTTTTTCGGTACACGCTCCCCAGGCTAGCGCCTGGGGCTCAGGTTGATTCGGAAGGTTTATGTCCCGCGTTGTTCTCGCCATGTCCGGCGGCGTCGATTCGAGCGTCGCTGCGCACCTGCTGATCGAAGCGGGGCACGATGTGGTCGGCGTCTTCATGCGGCATGGCGAGCAGTCGCCCGCGGTCTGTTCGAGTGACGCGTCGTCGCTGCCGATTATCTCCCGGCTCGACCACAAGCAGGGATGCTGCACCGCTGCCGACGCCGAAGACGCCCGCCGCGTGTCGGACCGGCTAGGGATCCCTTTCTACGCACTCGACCTGAATGCGGAGTTCGGCCGCATCATGGACTACTTCGTCGCCGAGTACGCCCGCGGCCGGACCCCCAACCCGTGCGTGCAGTGCAACAACTGGATCAAGTTCGGCAAGCTCTTTGACTACGCCGATTCAATTGGGGCGGAGTTCGTCGCCACGGGGCACTACGCGCGGCTCGAACAACGCCCCGACGGGCCCGCCCTGCTGCGCGGTGTCGACGCTTCGAAGGACCAGTCGTACGTGCTGGCCGGCATCGGTCGCGAGCTCCTGCCGCGGATGCTGCTGCCGGTCGGCGGCTTTGAGAAACCGAGGATCCGTGAGCTGGCCGCCTCGATCGGGCTGAACGTCGCCGAGAAGAAGGACAGCCAAGAGATCTGCTTCGTCACGCAGGGCCGTTACGACGAGTTCGTGAAGCGGCGGCTCGATTCGACGGAAGGGGGCGACGGCGATCGCGGGGGCGAGTTGGTCACCGTTGATGGCGAAGTCGTCGGCCGCCACGAGGGCGTCGACGGCTTCACGGTCGGCCAGCGTAAAGGCCTCGGCGTGGCGCTCGGCAAGCCGGCCTTCGTCGTGGCGATCGATCCCGACACGCGCCGCGTCATCCTCGGCGAGCGCAGCGACCTCGACCGCACGGAGCTGACCGCCAACGAAGCGAACTGGCTCGTCGAACCACCGACTGGGCCTATGCGCTGCGAGGCGCAGATCCGCTACAACTCGGCCGCGGCGCCGGCGACGGTTGAGCCGCTGGAAGGCGGGCGTTTCTATGTGAAATTTGACACCCCGCAGCAAGGCGTCACACCGGGGCAAGCGGTTGTCTGCTACGCCGCTGATGAGCCGGCCCGCGTCCTTGGCGGAGGGTGGATTGAATAAAAAAAGTAGCCGCCGATGAACGCAGTTAAACGCGGATGCGAGTCGCCGGAGCGCGAGGCCTTCGCAAGGCACTAGCAATCTTTTGGCAAATGGCTCGCCAAGCTGATCGGCGCCGATCTGCCAAAAAATATCCGCGTTAATCTGCGTCCATCCGCGGCTAACCTTTTCAAGAGTGAGCCGCGATCCACTCCCGCATGTCGTGCGGGGTGTCGTCCTCGCGGTTGAACGTTGGCACCAGCTCGTCGAGCAGCTCGTCGTGGTCGCAGAGGTCGGCGATTGAATCGACCACGAGGTCGGGCTGGAACGCGAACTTCGCTAGGTCTTCCTGGCAGGTCGTGCCGGTCATCACCAGCACCGTCCGGTAGCCCATCTGGACGCCGCCGAGGATGTCGGTGTCCATCGTGTCGCCGATCATGATCGTCTCGCTGGTCGCCATGCCGAGTTCCTTGCGCGCGGCGCGCATCATGACGGGGCTTGGCTTGCCGAGGCTAAACGCCTTGAGTCCGGTAGCCGCTTCAATCAGCGACACAATCGCCCCGCAGCCGGGGCGGGTGCCGTGCTGCGTCGGGCAGTTGGGGTCGAGGTTCGTGGCGATCAGCTTGGCGCCGTCGATCACCATCTGAACGGCCGACTCAAGCATCTCGAAGCTGAGGGTGCGTCCCTCGCCGACGACGACGTAGTCGGGCGACTTGTCGACGATCGCGTAGCCGTTCTCGTGCAGGGCGTTGAGCAAGCCCCCTTCGCCGATGACGTAGGCGGTGCCGTGCGGCTTCTGGTGCGCCAGGTACCGGGCGGTCGCCATCGCGCAGGTGAAGATGTGGCTCGCATCGACCGGCATGCCCATCCGGTTGAGCTTCATCGCCACGTCGCGGCGGGTCCGCTGGCTGTTGTTGGTGAGGAACAGGAAAGGGATCCGCCGCTTTTGCAGCAGCTTAATGAACTCCACCGCGCCAGGGATCAACTGGCTGCTGCGGTAGATCACGCCATCCATGTCGATCAGAAATCCACGCTTCATCTGAGTCGCATCCGAAAGGGGGGAGCCACGCGCGCAGGGAAGACCGTGCGTTGCCACACGGGGGCTGCGTCGGCGGCGATAGGCAGGACGACCGGCACTGCGCCCGTCGCGAGGGTGGGGGCCCTCCCACTTGAGAGGGGGCGCTGCCGAGCCGTCATTGCGACGAAGCGAACGCCGAGAGAAGTGTACGCAAGCCGTGCGCCCGACAGGTGAGGAAGCGGTTAACTTCCGCAACGAAGGGGCGAAAAGACGCAGAACCTTCGCCTGCCCCCCCTCGACAGTTCCCCCCCGACTTACAAGCACGACGCGTATCTGGGCGGATGCTGCAAACTTTGCGGGCAGGGAGGGAGTGGGTGCTAGCGTATTTGGTCGATCACACCGTCGGCTTCCGCCGACGGCTGAGACCCCCCTCGTTGCTGAAACGCTTAGCCGCCGGCGGAAGCCGGCGGCGGCAGCGGCGGCAACCCTTCCTTCCAAAACAATCCCCGATGCTTCGGAAGATAGGTTTCGAGGAGGTGATCGAAATGCCGTTGATCTTTCACCCGCTTGCGGCTCGCCCCACGACTCAGCCATTTGCGTTTCGTCGCTAGCCCTAAGTTCAACTCGCGGCTGATCAGGTTCTTGATTTTGCCGCCAACGACGCTTGATCGCGTGTCGTCTCGCCAGCTTACCAGCAGATGAGCGTGCGTCGGCTCGACCGCGATCGCGTGCAGCCGCCAGATCCGTCGGAGGCAAGCATCGGCCGAGATCGAGGCGATGGCCGCTTGCTCAGCGTCACCGAACAGGGCCGGCAGGTCCGCGGCCCGCTCGTCGTACGCTTTCGCCTGCTCCGCGTTGGGGGGTAGGATGCCCTTGCCGTGGCGGACATAGCCGCGAGGGTGGTCCGCGTTCCAGCTCCGGTAGGCGTGGATCGTGATCAGGAAGACGGGCATGCCGTCACATTAATTCGACGCGCCGGGGGCTTCCGCCCTCGGCTACGCCCTATTGTTGAGAAATTACGGACGAAGATGCCCAACGCCCTTGCTAGCGAGACGTCGCCCTACCTGCTACAGCACCAGCACAACCCCGTCGATTGGCGGCCGTGGGGGGACGAGGCGATCGCGCAGGCCAAGGACGCCGACAAGCCGATCTTCCTCTCGATCGGTTACTCGGCGTGCCACTGGTGCCATGTCATGGAGCACGAGAGCTTCGAGAACCCCGCGATCGCCGCGGTGATCAACGAGCACTTTGTGCCGGTGAAGGTCGACCGCGAGGAGCGGCCCGACCTCGACCAGATCTACATGAACGCCGTCCAGGCGATGACCGGCCGCGGCGGCTGGCCGATGAGCGTCTTCCTGACGCCCGACCTCAAGCCGTTCTACGGCGGGACCTACTGGCCGCCGACCGCGCAGCGCGGCATGCCGGGGTTCGATCAAGTCCTCGAAGCGGTGATCGACGCTTGGCGTGAGCGGCGCCCCCAAGCGCTTGAGATGGCCGACCAGCTCACGGCGAAGATCGCCGACCTCGCGACGGTCGACGGGCCGACCGATGTCGTGCTCGACCGCATCCTCATCGGGATGGCGGGCAAGCAGTTGGAACAGACCTTCGACCCGACGCACGGCGGATTCGGCGGCGCGCCGAAATTCCCGCACACGATGGACCTGACCGTCATCCTGCGGATGTGGCGCGAGTCGGGCCGCGGGGCGTGGCTCGATATGGTCCGCACGACGCTCGAGCGCATGGCGACCGGCGGCATTTACGATCAACTCGGCGGCGGGTTCGCACGCTACAGCGTCGACGAGCAATGGCTCGTTCCTCACTTCGAGAAGATGCTGTACGACAACGCCCTGCTGGCGGGCGTCTATGTCGAAGCCTTTGCCGCGACCGGCGACGCCGGGATGAAGCGGATCGCCTGCGAAACGCTCAACTACTTGGTCAACGACATGACCGGGCCGGAGGGAGGCTTCTTCTCGACCGAAGACGCCGACAGCGCGCCGCCGGACGACCCGGAGGGGCACGCCGAGGAAGGGCTGTATTACACTTGGAAGCCCGAAGAGATCCGCAAGATTATCGGCGAAGACGAGGCCGACCAGTTCTGTCGCGTCTACAACGTGACGCCGATCGGCAACTTCGAGGGCCGCAATGTCCTCTCGCTGCCGAAGACGCCGGCGGCCCAAGCGACGCTCATGGGCCTCGATCCGGCCGATCTCGAACGCGACCTCGTGACCTGGCGCAAGAAGCTGCTGGCGGCGCGCGAGAAGCGACCCCGTCCCGGCCTCGACGACAAGGTGATCGCCAGCTGGAACGGCCTCGCGATCGACGCGATGGCCCGCGCCGCGGCGGTCTTCGGCGAAACGAAGTACCTCGGCGCCGCCGGCCGGGCGGCCGACTTCGTCCTCTCGGCGATGCGCGACGACAACGGCCGTCTGCTGCATAGCTGGCGGGCCGGCGAGGCGAAGGCGAGCGGCTTCCTCGACGACTACGCCGCGATGGCTTGCGGGCTGATCACCCTCTACGAGGCGACCTTCGACGAGCGACGCCTTGAGCAAGCGGCCCAGCTGCTCGACGTGGTCCTGGAGCGTTTCGCCGATCGCGATGGCGGCGGCTTCTTCTACACGGCCGACGACGCCGAGCGGCTGATCGTGCGAAACAAGGACCTCACCGACAACGCCACCCCCGGTGGCAACTCGCTGGCGGCCACGGCGCTGGTGCGGCTCGGCAAGCTGACGGGCGTCGCGAAGTACCTCGACGCCGCTCACCAGACGCTCACCGCCGCGGCGCCGCTCATGCAGCGGGCCCCGACCGCGATGGGGCAGATGTTCACGGCGCTCGACCTCTGGCTCGGACCGACCAAGGAGTTTGTCCTGCTAGGGATCGGCCCCGACGCCCAGCAGATCGTCGCCGAGCTGCGGGCGCGGCCGGTTCCGCGGGCGGTGCTGGCGGCCCGCATCGGGCCTTGTCAGCCGTCGCCCCTGATGGAGTCGACCTTCGCCGGCAAGTCGTCGATCAACGGCGAAGCGACCCTCTACGTCTGCCAGGATCACACCTGCGGCGAGCCGATCGTCGGGGCGGCCGCGATCCGCGCCGAACTCAAGAAGAACTAGCCCGCCGCGACAGCGCCAAGACAGCGTCGAGACGATTCGAGGAGACTTCCGCCATGCCCCGCGCGTTCTATACCGACTATCCGTGGCCCGACGTCGAGTTGGAGCGAACGATCCTCGCCGAGGCGGGATGCACGCTCGAGGTGTCGCCCGACAATCGGGAAGAGACCCTTATCGCCAAGGTGGGCGACGCGGATGTCCTCCTCACTTGCTGGGCGCCGGTCACTTCGCGGGTGCTCGACGCGGCGACCAACTGCCGACACGTGTGCCGGACCGGTATCGGGCTCGACAACATCGACGTCGCACATGCGACGAGCCGCGGCGTCCTGGTCACCAACGTGCCGGACTACTGCATCGAAGAAGTCGCCGAGCACACGCTCGCGCTGATCTTCGCCCTGGGCCGGAAGATCGCCGACGGGCACCTCGCCACCAAGCGGGGCTCTTACAGCTTGGTTGATTCGCTGCCGATCGAACGGATCGGCGGCAAGACGCTCGGCGTCGTCGGACTGGGACGCATCGGGACGCTTGTCGCCAAGAAAGCGCAGGCGGTCGGCATGCGGGTGATCGGCACCAACCGCTCGAAGCAGGTTCCCGAGGGAGTCGAGTGGGTCTCGCTCGATCGGCTGCTGGCCGACAGTGACTACGTGTCGCTCAACTGCCCGCTGACCGACGCGACCCAGCACCTCATGAACGCCAAAACGTTCCGCCAGATGAAGCGGTCGGCGTTCCTGGTAAATACGTCGCGCGGCGGCTTGGTGGACCACACGGCCCTCGCCGCCGCCCTCGACGAGGGCGTGCTCGCGGGGGCGGCCCTCGACGTGCAAGACCGCGAGCCTCCCGACCTCTCGAAGGCCCCCTACACCGACCCCCGGGTGATCGTCACGCCCCATACGGCGTTCGTTTCGACCGAGGCGATCCGCGAGCTGCGGACCCGCGTCGCTCGCCAGGCGGTCGATTTCCTGCAGGGACGGACCCCCGAGCAGGTGGTGAATCCCGCGGTTCTGGGAGCGTAGTCGCCCGCCTGACGCCGCCCCCGGCCGTTACGACCGGCGTTTTCGGTGTGTTCGCAACCGGAACGGAATCGCGTTTTGCGACGCCGCGAGGTGCGACCTATATATCCGTGGACCGTTCTGGGTCCCCGCCCGCCCGCACCGTTGACCTCCACCCCGACGCGATGGACCCCCGCGGCCCCGCCGCCGACGAAATCCGCTTAGTCGCGGATCGCTCACGCGCCGCGATAGCGACGCTGCGTGAGGAATTGCGGTCGGCCGACGAACGGCGCCGCAAAGACGTCGGCGTCATCGGTGAACGGGCCAACGAGCTCATCGAACGCCTCGCGACCCAGGTCGCCAGCGAGATCGCGGCCGACATGGTCCGCGAGCAGTCGACCGAGCTCGATGCGACGCGTCAGCAAGTCGAGCAGCAGCTCGCCGATCTCCAGCAGCAACGGGCCGAGTACGAGACCGAACGCCAAGCCTGGCAGACCGAACGCGAAGAGTGGGAAGCGGTCCGCGTCAAGATCGAGGCCGAGCTCTCGGCGATCGAAGAACGACTGGTGGCCGAGTCGCAGAAGCTGAAGGCCGAGCGGGCAAAGACGGACAGCAGCAGCGAGTTGCTGACGCAGCTTCAAGAGGCGGTTGACGCCCAGCACGCCGCGGAACAACAACTCGCCGAGGCGCAGCAGCAGGTCAATCAGCTGAGCACCGCCCTCGACAAGTCGACGCAATCGCTCGCGAAGCTTTCGGAGCTCGAGACCGATCACGCCACGCTTCTCGAAAAGTTCGAGATGGCGTTGGCCGATCTCCAATCGCACCGCGAGCACGTGGCGGAGCTCGAACAAGAAATCGCCAATCGACCCGTCGAGACCGCGGACGGGTCGGTCGAACTCGCAAGCCTGCGGCAAGAGCGCGACCAGCTCGCCGAGCAGCTCGAGGAGGCGCGCAGCTATTCGGGCGGCGACGCGTCGGTCGAGGTCGAGGACCTCCGGTCGCGGTTCCAGATGGCGGTAGAAGACCTCCGCGAGCTCAAGACCGAGAACGCCGAACTGCGGGACCGCTTGGCGAACTCGGCGTCCGCCCCGGTCGCCGCCGGCGACGGCAACGACTGGGAAGCGCAGAAGCGGCGGCTGCTGGCGTCGCTCGAAAGCGAGGGAGAGCCCGACGACGAACCACGCCGAGAAGAGCGCGCAAAGATCGCCGGCACGATTCAGATCACGGACGCCGTCGTCGCGGAGAAAGACGCCGAGATCGAGCGGCTCCACGCCCGACTCGAAGCCTCTGCCGAGGTCGAAAGGGCCGACGACGACACCGAAGCGATCTCGGCGGTCCTCGACTCTGACGAGCTGATCCGCGCCGAGCGCGAACGCCTCGCCAAGCTCGAGGACGAATGGCGTGAGAAGCTCCGCTCTGCCGAACTCGAGCTCTCGGTCGAGAGGGCGAAGATCACCCGCGCGCAGTCCGAACTCGCTGAGCAACAGCTCGAGCTCGAGACGCTCCGCGCCTCGGGCGAAGCGGCGACGCCGGGCGAGGCCCGCCGCAACTGGTTCAACAAGCTCGGTCTCGGCAACGAAGGGGATGGGGATCGCTGAGCGGCCCGCCTACTCCACCGCTTCGCCCGTCAGCCGGTAGATCGCGAGCGTCGTCCCGTCGGGTCCGACAAACTCGTCGATCGCAAACTCCCCTTCGACCGCGACGGGTCGGACCGAGAACTCTGCTGTCTCGCCTTCCTGCATGGTCACGAGGATGCAGTCGTAGAGCGCCGCCCCCGGGCCGAAGCAGCACTCTTGGTTGTCACGCACCAAGACGAACCGCTTGATGCCGCGTTGCTGGGCGGTCGGCAGGATGTAGCCCCGGATGCGGATCCGCTCGCCATCGAGCTCGCGGACCTTGTCGGTGAGCATCGAGCGATCAAACGGGGCGTCGGGCTCGATATCGAACTTGATGTCGTCGAACGTCTGGTCGGACAGCCGCGATGGCGGCGTCTCGGCGGGAGCCTCCGCCACGGGGGCCTCGACGGGAGACTCAACCATCGGCGAGGCGTCCGCGACGGGCGGCGCCGGCGGGGCGGGGGGCTTCGGGTCACATCCAAACAAAAAAATGGCGGCCAACCCGATGGCGGCGGTTGTCGCTCGCCCGCTCACGGCTTGATGTAATCCGCTACGAGCTCGTACGTCAGCGGCGTCCCGGCGCGAGGGTCGCCCGGGGCGACTTTCAAGACGCCGCCGACACGGAATAGCCCGCTGTGGTAGTCGGTCGAGAGCCCTGTGCCGAGCTTCACCTGGATCTGGTCGAAGTACTGCACCTTGGAGAGATCGCCGAAGCAGCATTGCTGGTTGTCCCGCACCAGTAAGAAGTTATTGAGGTTCTGCTTGAACTTGATCGAGTCGGGGCGGATGTAGCCCTTGATGAAGACAGGCTCGCCGCTCTTGATGTACTCCTGCACCTCTTTGGGGATGAAGTCGCGGTTGACGACATCGCTCTCGGTCGGCTTCATCGCGATAAACGAGGTCCGCTCGTAGCCGTCAGGGACCTCCGTGGCGTAGACGACACTCGCGTAACCGACGCCCAACACCAAGAACAACGCCGACAACGCCGCACCGGCTTGGGCCAGCGGCTTGCCCGCGTAGAGGTCGGGCGCCGCGTTGATGCCCCGCAGCGCGATCAGCGAGACGATCAGCCCCGCGACCGGGATCGGCGCCATTAGGACGGTCGACTCGAAGCTGACCCGCGCCATGAACAATAGCGCGGCCGACAGCACTCCCAACAGCAGGCCAAGCACCGCAAAGGTGTGGACCGACCGGTATTCGAGGGGCTCATCAGCGAGGGAGGCGTCGATTTCGCTCATTGTCGAGACGGACATTTCAGCTTGGATTTCACAAGGGGCCAACAACCCAATCTCAGTAGGAGGCGTCTCCTACAGAAATAGCCTCCAACCATGGAGACCCTTTATCTTACGGTAGCAACCCGGCCGGGTTCGCCCCCAATCTGGTCGCCCGCGTCAGGCGACGCCGCTCCGCAGAATTAGCCAGAAGAACCCAACAAGCAGCGCCGCAGCGACCACGGGGACGCCCAAAAGCACCACCCGGCTGGGCGGCGTCGGAGCGGCCTCGACCGTCACCGGGGCCTTCTCATTCGGGTCCGCTGCGACGGGATCGCTGGCGGCCGGGGTGTCCACCGTCGATTCCACAGCGGACTCGGCGGCGGGAGCCTCGGAAGCTTCGTCAATCATCGGGCTCGCCAGATCGGCGGCGACATCCGCCGGCGGGTCCACGGCAATGTCGGCGGCGGGCTCAGCGGCAGGCTCGGTCGCGGGCTCGGTGACCGAGTCTCCCGGCGTGCTAACAGCGGGCGCCGCTTTAGCGCGGGCCTGGGCCAAGAACCCGAACTCCCGCAGGGTGCGGGCCCGCTCGACGGCGGCCGGGTCGAGCGGCTCGATCGCGGCGAGCGCTTGCTCGGCCCGCTCGGCGACGTCGCCCGGCTGCTCCTTGGCGACGTCGAGGTAGGTGATGATCGGCTCGCGGACGTACTTTACCGGGGCGGTCGCGTCGTTCTCGTCGAAGGTCGAACGGTACATGTCGGCCAGCCGCTCGAGGACGCTCCAATCCTCCCAGCGCGCCAAGTCGGGGATGACTTGGTCGGCGAACTCGGGATTGTCGAGCAGCAACCGGGCCGATTGGAGCAATCGGTCGTGCGGCGCTAGGTCGGCCTGCTCGGAGGCGAGGAACCGCAGCGCCTGCAGCGCGGCGTAGACGTGCGAGTAATCGGCGTCGGGGTCCTTGAGGAACCGCTGGTCGATCAGGTCGAGCGCTTTCGACGGGTCGCCGTGCTTGCCGGCGAGCGTCATGTAGCACGCCACCAGGGCGTCGAGGCCGAGCTTGCGCTGCCGCTCGCCGAATCGGACTAACTCACCGGTCATGCCAAAGACCGGCGATCCCCCGACCGCGATCGCCGCCGCGGCGCCGGCGTCGACGGCGGGACCGATCACCCGGGCGTCGGACATCAGCATCCGCTCAAGCATCGTGACGTCCGCGGGCTCGCCGCACACGCCGAGCATGGTCAGAAACAGGCGGCGGCGGCTTGGGCTGACCGAGACGTCCGTGATCCATGCCCGTAGCTGGTCGCGGTCCATCCGTGGGCCCAGATCGATGAGGTCTTGGTACGGGGCGCGGGCGAACTCGTCGTAGGCGTCCTGGGCGAGCAGAAGGTCCTCGTGCTCCAGATAGTCCTGGAAGAACGCCAAACGGTCGGCGCCGCTGGCGGGCAGTTCGAGCAGTTTTGGCACGTACTCGGCCGCTAGTGGCGAAAGGGGCAGCGGGATCGCCCAGTCGGGCGGCTCGCCGACGCCGCGGAGGAAGAAGAGCGTCTCGGTGTCGGCTTCGCCGAAGTAGATCGCCTCGATCTCGGTGACGCCGTCCACCAGCGGCTTGCCGGTCAGCACCGTCTCGATCGTGAACTTAGCGGCGCCCGTTTCGGGGTCGATGAATCCGTAGGGGACATCGGCGTCGGCCAGCTTGCGGGCCGCTTCGGACGGCGCCGAGAGCCGCCCGAGCAGCACGACGCTGCTGTCGTTTATCTCCTCGGTCAGCGTCCGCTGCTCGGCCGCGCAGAACGGGCACGCCGAGGCCGTTGGGACGGTGTTCAGCAGGGCGCTCCACAGCAGGAGCAGAGCGGTGAGGAGGCGGAGTGATTTCATAATCAAACAATGCCAGACGGGATCAACAGGATTCACAGGATCGATTCTAGGCCATCCCGTCGATTCTGTTGATCCTGTCCAAATGCCAAGCGGTCAGCGGTTGGCTGGTTTACCCCAACGAGTGGGCGACGTCGGTCCGGTAGGCCGAGATTGCCGGCAAGAGGCCGGCGAGCGTTGCCAGCACCACCAGGGCGGGGATGACGGCGATCTCCCAGGGGTCGAACTCCCAGAAAGCCAGCTGGATGCCGGCCTGGGCCTCGATGTAGGGGGCGGCGAATGCGATCAGGGCGTGCCCCAGAATGATCCCCAGCACCCCACCGGTGAGGGAGAGCAAGATCGACTCGCTGAGCACCACGAGCATCACCGACGAGCGGCTCGCCCCCAGGGCGCGCATCACGGCGATGTCGTGCGACCGTTCGCTCATCGAGTTGTAGATGCTCACCAGGATGCTGATCGAGGCGACCACCACAATCAGGATCGTCAGCACCAGCAGGACCACCTGCAGCGGTCCGACGATCCCCTCGAGCAGGTTCGCCACCGTGCGGAGCGGCGCGACGGCTTGGGCCGCTTGGTTCTGGTCCTTGTTGATCTGCGACGTAAGGATCGTGGGGCCCATCTGGTCATCACTCAAGACCAGGATCGAAGACACCTCACGCTGCGGCTCGCTGAGGGGTTCGATCGGTTCGTCGTTGTTGTTGTAAAGCGTCGCGGGGGGCAGCACCCCGCGAGGATTCTCGACCTGGGGCGGCCCCGTCGGCCCGGAGAGGGCCTTCTCCTCGACCGTCTTCTGGGAAAGGGAGTGGCCGTCGAGCAGGTAGAACCCTTCTAGGTTCACGAACACGGCGCGGTCGTTCGACGTGCCGGTCGGCTCGAGGATGCCGGTGACGAGGAACTCGTCGTGTCGGTCGCCGCGGCCGCTGATGCCGTGCGTGGGGTTGATCGTCTCGCCGACTTTGACGCCACTCTTGGCGGCGACGACCGAACCGAGCACCGCCTCAAAGGCGTGGTCGCTACGGAAGTTCCGGCCATCGCGGAAGCGGTACCGTCGCGGCGTGCCGTCGCGGTTGACGCCGTACTCCAGCTTGTCGAACAGGTCGGGCGTGGTCGCCACGACACGGTAGAGCTGGTCGCTCGGGCCGTCTTCCAGCGGCCGCGGGTCGAAGCTGTCGCCCATGCAGTAGGGGACGGCCGTCACCGTGAGGTCGGCGTACTTCCCGTCGGTGAACTCCCGGTAAAAGCTGTAAGGGAGCGTGTAGCGTGACTCGCCGAGGTGATAAACCGTGCTCAGCACCAGCTGCAGATCGCCCCCCTTGCCGCCGACGATCAACTGGTAGCCGCCGGCGTACGACGAGAATTGCTTGACCGCGACGGCGTGGATGACGATGACCCCCACCATCACGGCGACGCCCAACGCCATCGACAGCACCGTGAGCGACGAAGCGACGCCCCGTTGCTGCATGTTCTTCCAAGCGATCCGCCAGAGACTCATAAGAGGGAGATAGGTGGGTAGGCCATTAGGACGGTAGGGTTTGTGGCGAAATCGCTTTGAACCGACTTCTTATGGGAGGCGTCTCCGACGCCGATTACGGCATCCATTCCGAAACGGTCTGGTGCGCGTCATCGGCGTCGGAGACGCCTCCTAGAGAAAGCGTTACACGTTCGCCTTCAACACTTGATTAACTTCTTCCAGTTGCTCGACGCGGTCGAACTGGTCGGAGACTTCGTTCGAGTGGGTCACCAGCAGCATCGACACGTTCTCGTCGCGGCAGACGCCGCGGAGCAGGTCGATGATCTGCTGCTGATGGCCCGGGTCGACGTTGGCGGTTGGTTCGTCGGCGAGCAGCAGCAGGGGACGGTTCGCCAGCGCCCGGGCGACGGCGGTGCGTTGTTGTTCGCCGACCGACATGGCGGCCGGTTTGTGGTGGCCCCGATGGCCGAGCCCGACGCGATTGAGCAAATCGGCTGCGCGGGCGCGGTCGGGCCGCTGCCCCGTGAAGGTCATCCCCAGCAGGACGTTCTCGAGGGCCGTGAAGCCGGGGAGCAGGTTGAACGTCTGGAACACATAACCGATATGCCGGGCGCGGAACCGGTCACGGGCGGCCTCGGGCAGTCGGGTTAAATCGACCCCCTTGATGGCGATCTTGCCGGCGTCGATGGTCGTCAGGCCGGCGATCGCGTTCAGCAGCGTCGTCTTGCCACAGCCGCTACGGCCGCGGATCACCACCTGCTCGCCGGCTCCGACAGCAAGGCGCGGCACGTCGAGGATCGGCAGCCGTTCGGCTCCCGGCTGAGCGTAAGACTTACGGACCCCTTCGAGGAGCAGCATAGGGCGTCGCGGCGTGCTAGCTGGGTTTCATCGGGTTGGGCGGGGTCCGGCGGCCGCTATTATCCGCTGGCAAACGGAGGGACGCCACCCGCCCCACCCCATGGAACAACCTACATGGCCAACTTGTAAGCTTTGCAAGAAGGCGTCTTGCCCCGACGCCTCTCTACGGCCCGGAATGCCGTTTAGTTCGCCAATTAGACGCGTCACCGCTACGCCGCGGGGCGTTTGGCACGAGGGATGCACCTAGGGCGATCGGTAGAAGAGAAAGTGCGAGTCATATCGGGCGTCGCAAAGCGATCGCCGACCGGCGCCCGAAAGACGTTGACTCCCGACCGGAAGTTCCCCGCTCACCCTTAACCGTCGTGCTCCTAGCCGCCCCGTCTCCCTAACGGGGCTGCCCCCACCCCACGGCTCCCTCCGTCCGCCCGGCTCCCACAATTCGCCGGGCTCAATGGGCCGTCGAGTCTCCCGCAACTCGACGGCCCCTTTTCATGCGCTGTCAGTTCATGCGCCGACGGGTTTCATGCCGTGTTGGGTTTCAATTGCTATTGGGATTTCGAAAGTCCCGGCCTGAATCAATAGCGGGATGCCGCAGGTTCGGCGTTCTTATATTTCACTTCGTTAGGGTTTCGTCGGCGTCGAACAGGAATCGATCGACGCAGGCCAACCCGCCCAGGGCGAGTGAAAAGCCGACAAATGCGGCGGCCGCCTTGCCCGCGTCGCGGAGCAGCTCGTACTCCGGGCCGAGACGCCAGTCCCAGACGAAGAGATAAAACCAATAGATCGCCAGGCCGAGTGAGATCCACGCGACTAGCAACGCAACCCACGCCGCCGCCTCAACAGTCCGTTCGAACAACCAAGCCATCGGGTTCACCTCTTCAAATTGCGCAACAGAATCGCGCGGCTGCCGCCGCCCGGTGCTTGATCGTAATCGTTGCCGCACCGGCCGCCAACTCACTAAAGCTGCGTGAATCGGCCTCTGCGACCCCGTCTAAACGCTTTCCTGCAGCGGCGTTGACGCTGACGACGGGTCGCGCCGCTGTTGCAACTGTCACGATGCTCGCGAACCCACTTGCAATATCGCGACGTTCCGCATGTGAATCTGTTTCTGTTAGTGAGGGGTGGCGCCCTAGGCCGACTTTCGGTCAAGTAGTGGTTGCAACCTATGTTGGAGTGGCTGACGCCGTCATCCACGATTTAAATTTCTAACGGAGAAGACACAGTGGCAAAGAAGCGGGCAAATGGACCGAACAAGAGTGCGGCGATCCGCGAGTACCTAAAGTCGAAGCCGGACGCCGGCCCCACCGAAGTCGCCACCGAGCTGAAGAAGAAGGGGATCGATGTCGCGTTGGCCCTCGTGAGCAACGTGAAGGCCGCCATGCTCGGCAAGAAGAAGAAAAAGAAGAAGCGCGCCAAGCCCGGTCCGAAGACCGGCGCGAAGTCGGGCCGTCCCGTGGGTCGTCCCGCCGGCGCCACCGACAAGGTGAGCCTCTCGCACCTGATCGAGGCTCAAGAGTTCGCCGCGAAGGTCGGCGGTGTCGACCAGGCGCAGTCCCTGCTCAAGGCGCTCGGCAAGCTCAGCTGAGCTGAGTAGCTGTCAGCTGTCAGCTACAAAAGAAAAAGCAAGAGCCGCGACCATGGCTATGGTCGCGGCTCTTGTCGTATTCTTTTTGTTCAGCTGATCGCTGACTGCTCGACCCTTACACCAACTGCTCTACCCTTACACAACCTGTTGCGGGAGGTTGACCCCCGGGGCCGGCAAAGCCGTGTAGCCCATCAGGTACTCGTCGATGGCCCTGGCGGCGCCGCGGCCTTCATTGATGGCCCACACCACCAGGGATTGGCCGCGTCGGCAGTCGCCCGCCGCGAAGACGCCTTCGACGCTGGTCGCAAACTTGCCATGCTCGGCGGCGATCGTCTTCCAGCCGCCCCGCGGGGCCTGCGTTGTGAGGCCGAGCATCTCGACCATCGCCAACTCGGGGCCGACAAAGCCGGTCGCCAGTAGCGCCAAGTCGCACGGCCAGACCTTCTCGCTCCCCTCGACCTCGGTGAATGGCGCGCCGCCGACGATTGGCTTTGACCAGTCGAGCGTCACGGTCTTCACCCCCGTGAGCTTGCCGTTCTTGCCGACGAACTCCTTGGTGAGCGTCTGGTAGCAGCGGGGGTCCTCGCCTGTCTTCGCCTTCATCTCCGCGTGCGAGTAGTCGACGCGGTAGACCTGCGGCCATTGCGGCCAGGGGTTGTTCGCGCGACGCTCGTCGGGAGGCTGTGGCACGACCTCGAGGTTGACGATGCTCTTGGCGCCGTGGCGGAGCGAGGTGCCGATGCAGTCGGCGCCTGTGTCGCCGCCGCCGATCACGACGACGTCGAGCCCTTCGGCCGACAGGTAGGCCTTATCGCCGAGATTCGAGTCGAGCAGGCTCTTCGTGTTGCGGGTGAGGAAGTCCATCGCGAAGTGGACCCCTTCCAACTCCCGGCCCGGGCAGTTGCCGGTCGGATCGAAAGGCTTGGTGGCGCCGGTCGCCACGAGGACCGCGTCGAACTCGTCGACGAGGTGTTTCGGATCGACAATCTTCAGCGGGACCTTCCGCTCCCGCATGATGGCCGTCATGTGGCCCGGGGCGAATTCCTCTTCCTTGCCGACGTGGACCCCGGTGACGAACTTCACCCCTTCCTGACGCAGCTGGTCGACGCGTCGTTCGACAGTCCCCTTGTCGAGCTTCATGTTGGGGATGCCATACATGCAGAGACCGCCGATGCGGTCGGCGCGCTCGTAGACGGTGACGTTGTGCCCGGCGCGGCGGAGCTGCTGGGCGGCGGCGAGCCCCGCGGGGCCGGAGCCGACGATGGCGACCTTCTTCCCGGTCTCGAGCTCGGGGGGCTCGGGGACGACCCAACCCTTCTCCCAGCCGTTGTCGATGATCGCGTTCTCGATGTTCTTGATCGTCACCGGCGGGCTGGTGATCCCGAGGACACACGCCCCCTCGCACGGCGCGGGGCAGGCCCGGCCGGTGAACTCGGGGAAGTTGTTCGTCTTGTGCAGCCGTGCAAGCGCGTCCTTCCACCGGCCGTGGTAGACGAGGTCGTTCCACTCGGGAATGAGGTTGTCGACCGGGCAGCCGGCGTCCGACTGGCAGAACGGCACCCCACAGTCCATGCACCGGGCGCCCTGCGTCTTGAGGTGCTCCTCGGGGGCGTGGGTGAAGATCTCGAGGTAGTCGCCAGCGCGCTCCAGCGGGTCCCGGTAGGGGACCGCTTCGCGCTGAAACTCTTTAAATCCGGTGGGTTTTCCCATGACTCTCGTGACGCTTTGAGGTCTCACGCAAAGGCGCGAAGGCGCAAAGGATTGCCGCGTGTACCGCCAACTATTGTAAGCCGTTGACGACGCGGTGCATTCCTTCCTTGATGAGTTCGGTGTTGAAGTTAATCAGTAGTCCGAGTCGTTTATCGGCCAACTTGAGGTAGGTGAGGCATTGCTTCTTATGGACGCCGGTCACAGCTTCGACGGACTTGAGCTCGACAATGACGGATTCATTGACCAGCAGATCCATGCGGTAACCTTCGTCAAACTTGAGCCCTTCGTACTGAATCGGAACGGGAACTTGACGATCGACAACCAACCCACGATTCCGCAGTTCGTAAGCCAGGACCACCTCGTAGACCGACTCAAGCAGCCCGGGACCCAGCCGAGTGTGGACCTTGAAGGTGGCGTCGATCACCTGTTGAGCAATCTCGTTCTCATGCATCTCAAGGATTCCCTACGATACATTGACCGCAGCGCATCCTTTGCGCCTTCGCGCCTTGGCGTGAGATCCTAGACCGCCGCCGGTTCGGCCGCCGCCGCTTTTTTCTCCTCGAGGACGCGTTTGTAGTCCGTCGGCATCACCTTGACGAAGTCGCCTCGCACCGCGTCCCAGCGGTCGAGCATACCCGCGGCGACCGAACTGCCGGTCAGGTCGTGGTGTCGGGCGATCAACTCCTTCAACTCGGCGACGTCTTCGTCGTCAATCACGTCCTCGAGCTCGACCATCCCCAGGTTGCAATCGAGGGTGAACGCGGCGCGGTCGGGGGCCCAGACGTACGCGACGCCGCCCGACATGCCGGCCGCAAAGTTGCGTCCCGTCGGGCCGAGGATCACGACGCGTCCGCCGGTCATGTACTCGCAGCCGTGGTCGCCCACGCCCTCGACGACCGCCTTGGCGCCCGAGTTCCGCACGCAGAACCGCTCAGCGGCCCGCCCGCGGAAGAACGCCTCGCCGCGCGTCGCGCCGTACAGACAGACGTTGCCGACGAGGATTTGGTCCTCGGCTTCGAACGTCGATGTCTTATCCGGATAGACGATGACGCGGCCGCCTGAGAGCCCCTTGCCGACAAAGTCGTTTGAGTCGCCCTCGAGTTCGAGGGTCACGCCATGGGCGAGGAACGCGCCGAAGCTCTGCCCCGCATGGCCGTCAAACTTGAAGTGGATCGTGCCGTCCGGCAGGCCCTCTTCGCCGTACCGCTTGGCGATCTCGTTGGAGAGGATCGTGCCAACCGTCCGGTCGGTGTTGACGATCGGCAGGTCGGCGTTGACCGGCTCGCCCAGCTCGAGCGCCGGCTTAGCGAGATCAACCAGGCGCCGCAGGTCGAGCGTCTTCTCGAGGCCGTGGTCCTGCGACTTGGTGCAGTAGCTGCCGGCGTCGTCGTAAGGGCGTGGCCCGGGGCTGAGCAGCTTCGTCAGGTCGAGTCCGTCCGACTTCCAATGCTGGATCGCCTTGGAGGGGTCGAGCATGTCGAGCCGGCCGACCATCTCGTCGATGGTGCGGAAGCCGAGCTCCGCCATCTGTTCGCGGGCGTCCTCGGCGACCATGAACAGGTAGTTCACGACGTGCTCCGGCTTGCCGCGGAACATCTTGCGGAGTTCGGGGTCCTGTGTCGCGACGCCGACGGGGCACGTGTTGAGGTGGCACTTCCGCATCATGATGCAGCCCAGCGTGATCAGCGGGGCGGTGCTGAAGCCGAACTCCTCGGCGCCCAGCATCGCGGCGATTAGCACGTCGCGGCCGGTCTTGAGGCCACCGTCGGTCTGCAGCACCACGCGGCTCCGCAGGTCGTTCGCCATCAGTGTCTGGTGCGTCTCGGCGATGCCAAGCTCCCACGGCAGGCCGGCGTGCTTGATGCTCGTGAGCGGCGAAGCGCCGGTGCCGCCGCCGTCGCCGGCGATCAGCACGTGGTCGGCGTGCCCCTTTACGACGCCCGTTGCGATCGTGCCGACGCCGACCTCCGACACCAACTTGACGCTCACCCGCGCTGCGCGGTTGGCGTTCTTGAGGTCGTAGATCAGCTGCGCGAGGTCCTCGATCGAGTAGATATCGTGGTGCGGCGGCGGGCTGATGAGGCCGACGCCCGGCGTCGAGTACCGGATCCGGGCGATGTTGTCGTCGACCTTCCGGCCGGGGAGCTCGCCCCCTTCGCCCGGCTTGGCGCCTTGCGAGATCTTGATCTGGATCTCGTCGGCGTTGGTGAGGTAGCTGATGGTCACGCCGAACCGGCCCGAAGCGACCTGCTTGATCGCGCTGCGGCGCGAGTCGCCGTTCGAGTCGGGGGTCCAGCGGGCGGGGTCCTCGCCCCCTTCACCCGTGTTGCTCTTGCCGCCGAGGCGGTTCATGGCGATGGCAAGCGTCTCGTGCGCCTCGGCCGAGATGCTGCCGAACGACATGGCGCCGGTGCAGAACCGTTTGACGATCTCCTTGGCGGGCATCACCTCGTCGATCGGGATCGGGCCGCCGTTGCCGTCCTTCTTGAACTCCAGCAGACCGCGGAGCTGGCAACGGGTGCGGCTGTCGAAGTTGATGTGATCGGCGAAACGCTTGTACGAGTCCTTGTCGCCGTTGCGGGCGGCGACCTGGATGTCGGCGATGCTCTTGGGGTCCCACATGTGGCGTTCCCCTTCGGCGCGCCAGTGGTACTCGCCCGGGTTGGGGAGCACCGGCAGACGGCGCTGGCCTCCGGCGGGGTAGCCGAGCGTGTGCCGACGGATCGCCTCTTCGCCGAGCACGTCGAAGCCGACGCCCTGCACGCGGCTAGCGGTGCCGGTGAAGCAGAGGTCGATCACCTCGTCACGGAGGCCGATCGCCTCGAAGATCTGCGCGCCCTTGTAGCTCTGCAGCGTGGAGATGCCCATCTTGGCCATCACCTTGAGCATCCCCTTCGCGACGCCGGTGCGGTACTTGCGGACCAACTCGTGATCGGCGGAAGTGACCGGGTCGATCGCCTCGCCGTTGGCGGCCGCCTCGATCGTGGGGTGCTCGTGGCCCTCGCCCGACTCTTCGGGAGAGAGTTGCTCGCTGCCGTCATCCAGCAACCCGTCACGCCGGGCGCGCCACAGCGACTCGAACGCCACGTAGGGGTTGATCGCGTCGGCGCCGTAGCCGACCAGCAGGCAGTGGTGGTGCACTTCCCGCGCCTCGCCCGTCTCGACAACGACGCCGACCCGGGTCCGCTTGCTCGTCTTGATCAGGTGCTGGTGGACGGCCCCCGTCGCCAGCAGCGCGCTGATCGCGACGCGGTCGGCGTCCATCTTCTTGTCGGAGAGGATGACGATGGCGTAGCCCGCATCGACCGCGGCCTCGACCTCTTGGCAGACCCGCTCGAGCGCCGGCTTCAGGCCCTTGGCGCCCTCTTCCTTCGGCCACGTGATGTCGATCGTTGTCGAACGCCAGCTGCCGACGTCGTCGCCGCGCTCGATGTGCTTGATCGAACGGAGCTGCTCGTTCGACAAAATCGGGTGCGGCAGCCGCAACCGGTGGGCGTGCTCGGGGCTCGTTTCGAGCAGATTCTTCTCGGGGCCGATGTAGCACTCGAGCGACATGATCACCTCTTCCCGGATCGAGTCGATCGCCGGGTTGGTGACCTGCGCGAAGAGCTGCTTGAAGTAGTCGTACAGCATCCGCGGCTTGTCGCTGAGCACCGCCAGACAGCTGTCGTTGCCCATCGAGCCGATCGGGTCTTTCTCGACCTTGATCAGCGGCAGCAGCATGAAGTTCATCGTCTCGGCCGTGTAGCCGAACGCCTGCATCCGCTCCAGCAGCGTCGAGGACTTGAAGCCGTGCTTTTCGTTCTCAGGGTGCAGGTCGTTGAGCTCGATCCGGTTGTCGGCGAGCCACTTGCCGTACGGCTTGCGGCTGGCGAAGTCCTCTTTGAGCTCCTCGTCAGGAATCAGGCGGCCTTGCTCGAAGTCGACCAAGAACATCTTGCCGGGCTGCAGGCGGCCCTTCGCCTTGACGTTGGCGGGATCGACGTCAACGACGCCGACCTCGCTCGCCATGATGACGCGGTCGTCGTGGGTCAGGTAATAGCGCGAAGGACGCAGGCCGTTGCGGTCGAGGACGGCGCCGATGTACTTGCCGTCGGTAAAGACGATCGAGGCGGGGCCGTCCCACGGCTCCATCAGGGCCGAGTGGTACTCGTAGAAGGCGCGTTTCGATTCGCTCATCGTGGCGTGATTCTGCCACGCCTCGGGGACCATCATCATGACCGAGCCCTGCAGGGTGCGGCCGGTCATCAGCAGGAACTCGAGCGCGTTGTCGAAGGTGCCCGAGTCGCTGCAGTCGGGCTCGACGATCGGGAAAAGCTTCTTGAGGTCGTCGCCGAAGAGGTCGCTCTGCAGCACGCCTTGCCGGGCGTACATCCAGTTGGCGTTCCCCTTGACGGTGTTGATCTCGCCGTTGTGGGACATGAAACGCAGCGGCTGCGCTCGGTCCCAGCTCGGGAACGTGTTGGTCGCGAACCGCGAGTGGACCATCGCCAGATGGCTCTCGAAGGTCGGGTCCTTGAGGTCGGGGTAGTACTTATACAACTGCTCGGTGGTGAGCATCCCCTTGTAGATCAGCACCTTGGTCGACAGCGAGCAGACGTAGAACAGCTTCCGCTGCTCCATTGACTTGTCGCGGCGGAGCGTGTTGCTGGCCCGCTTGCGGATGATGTAGAGCTTGCGCTCGAACGCCTCGCCAACCAGGTTGTCGGCCGCCTCGATGACGATCTGCTCGACCGCGGGCTCGGCGTTGCGGGCGGTGGCGCCGAGGTTCGCCAGGTCGGACTTCACCGGCATCGGGCGCCAGCCTATGAGACGCTGGCCCTCTTCCTTCACGAGCCGCTCGACCTCGGCCTTGCACTTGGCGCGCTCGTCGGCGAGTTGGGGCAAGAAGACGTTGCCGACGGCGTAGCGGCCCGCCTCGGGGAGATCGATTTTGAGGTCTTCCTTAATCGCCGAGCGGAGGAACCGTTCGGGGACCGCGGTGAGGATTCCCGAACCGTCGCCCGTGTTCTCCTCGCAGCCACATGCCCCGCGGTGGTCCATGCGGCGCAGCAGGTCCTCCGAGTCGCAGACGATCTGGTGCGACGCTTTGCCTTTGACGTTCGCAATGAACCCGACGCCGCAGGCGTCGTGCTCGTTACGGGGGTCGTACAGGCCCTGCGCTTCGGGCAGGTGGATCAGCGGCTGGTTTTTGGGCATCGCTACAAGGCTAAGAGAGGTCGCGTAAGCTGAATTATCGTGACGAGCACCGCCGGCTAGACCGTGGCGGCCTGCGCCGCGCCGCCGTCTTTCGAACCGGCGGTGGCGGCCCGAGGCAACGGCTCTGGCGAGTCGTTGGCGTGCCGATCGAGGAGTTGGAGGAAGTTCTCGGCGGCTTGCGAGACCTCGTCGTCGCGGCGGCGGAGCACGCCGAGCGGTCTGACGAACGTCTCGGGGCGCCCCGCTTCGTCGACCAGGTCGATCCGGACGAGCGTCCCGGCGAACGTTTCGTTGACGAAGGTCTGGCCCGGCAGCAGGCCGATGCCTTCGCCGACCTCGATCGCCCGTTTGACGAACTCGAGGTTATCGAACTCGGCCGCGACCTTGGCCGTGACGCGGTGCGAAGCGAGCCAGCGGTCGATCTCGTCACGCACGCGGAGGCCGGCCTGCGGCATCACCATCCGCTCGCCGTCGAGCGTCTGAACCGCGATCTGCCGCGCGCTGGCGAGCGCGTGGTCGGGATTCACCGCCAGGGCGAACGCCTCGTCACGCCACGGCGTCACGGAGATCTGACGGTCCGCTTCGGGGAAGCTGGTGACGCCGAGGTCCGCCTCGCCCGCCAAGACCGCCGCCCGAACTTGGTCGGGGTGCATGTAGTCGATCCGCAGCTCGACGTTGGGCCACTTGGTGTGGAACTCTTCGACAACCCGATGAATCTGGCCGAGGCCGACCGAGTAGATCGCCGCGACTCGCAACCGCCCGCCGGGCGACTGCTGGAGGCCGCGGACGAGACCTTCGAGCGATTCGTAACGCTGCACGAGGTCGCGGCAGCCTTCGTAGTAGGCCTTGCCCGCCTCGGTGACACGGAACGGGCGTCGCGAGCGGTCGATCAGCTCGACGCCGAGTCGATCTTCAAGGTGATTGACCAGTTGGCTGGCGCTGGGCTGTGACACACCATTCAGCGCGGCGGCTTTCGAGAAGCTGCCGAGGCGGATGATGTCACAAAAGACTTTCAGCGATTTTAGATGCATCCCAAACGCAAATTGGAGATTCAGGCCGGCGCCAGCGGCCCGTCAATAACGCGGGCGAATAGAATTCGCCCGCAGCATTGGCCAGAGCAAAGCCAGCGTACGCGCCGGGGGGCTGGTCGTCAATCAGGCGATCACCGGGGGTTCCCAACCCCCCATGTGGGGTGCTTATCGATCCGGGAAGATCGGGCGCCCTCTTTTTCGCTTCGCGCAATAAAAAACCCCGGAGCTAGGGGCGCCAATCCGGTCAACCGAATTGCCGCCGCCGCTCCGGGGAGGGGGGAGTCCTTTGGGCCCCGTGCCGAGGGCTTACCTCTTGGGCAGCTTCTTGAAGTCGTAGTCGCCGCCGCGGTCGCGGAGGACTTCGGCCTTCACGATTTTGTCGGGCTCGACGCCGCTGCGGGCGCCCGGGTCGATCCGCTGGATCTCGCCGAGCAGCTCGATCCCCTCGACGACGCGGCCGAAGGCGGTGTGGCGGCCGTCCAAGAAATCGGTAGGAACGAAGCAGAGGAAAAACTGAGACCCGCCCGTATCCTTGCCGGCGTGGGCCATGCTGAGCGTGCCGCGGAAGTGCTGGCGGTGGTCGGGCCGTGAGCACTCGCAAGCGATCGAGTAGCCGGGGCCGCCGGAGCCGGAGCCGGTCGGGTCGCCACCCTGGGCCATGAAGCGGGGGAGCACCCGGTGGAAGACGACGCCGTCGTAGAAGCCGTCCTTCACGAGCGAGAGGAAGTTGGCCGTGGCGATGGGGGCCTGGTCCTCGAACAGCTCGATGACGATGTCGCCCTTGGAGAGCGTCATCTTGACGCGGGGATTGTTGTCAGCGGCCGCCTCGGCCTGGCGGATCTTCGCCTCTTTCTCCCACCGGGCCCGGTAGCGGTCTTTCTCTTCCAGGTACCGCATCGCCGCGCCAAAGGTCTCTTGGGCCGCTTCGGAGTCGCCCGGTTGGGCCCGGACGGCGCCTGTCTCGACGGCGATCTTGGCGAATTTGTCCGCTAGGTCGAATTCGTTGGTGGAGACCGCGGCGAGGACGCCCCACATCGGCAGTTCCGGCTTCTTGTCGCCGCCATCGATCAGGGCTTCGAGGATTGGCAGGGCCGCCTCGTACTGGTCGCCACCCCCGTTGGGGCCGCCGACGATCTGGAACTCCACGACCGTCTGCAGCAGATCGGTGATCTGCTCGTCGGCCATCGGGTTCGCTTTGAAGACTTCTAGGGCCGCGTCGGTCATAACGTCGAGTTTGGTTGAGGCCTCCGCCACGAGGGGCTTCAGCTGGTCATTGATGGCTTCGCGCCGCGAGACGTCGGCGTCTTGATACTCGGAGTTCAGCTTCTCGATTTGCCGGATCTGGTCCCGGTAGGCTCCGACCGCGGCCTGGTAATCGGCCTGGACGTCGGCGAACGCCGTCGCTGCGAGACAAAGCGTAACGGCTGCGACCGTCGTACGGAGGAGCGGCATCGCTTATTCGAGAGGCTAGGAGATAGTTGGCTGGTGACGGGGACGATCGCCCGCGTCACGGGGCGAATTGCCGGTTGGCTGAGCCCCAATGATAGGGGATACGGGCCACGCTCCAGAAGAGGTCGCCCCCCGCCGCCAAAATTCCGCTGGGGGGCCGAGTTTGGCCCGCCATTCGTGCGGGGCTCAGCGAAGCCCTCCGCCACCGGTTATTATCACTCCTCGGTCATTTGACCTCCGCCCTCTTTACCGATTACCGAGCCTCTCTACGGAATGCCCAAGCGACGCAAGCAGAGCGACACGCCGACCGAAGCAGTCGATTTACGCATCATCGGCGGCCGTTACCGCGGCACCAAGCTCACGTGCGAGCCCCTGCTGCACTCCACCGGCAAGGCGACCGGTGAGCGGGTCACCCGGCCGATGAAGCACCGCGTCCGCGAGGCGATCTTCAATCTGGTCGGCACCCACGCCGAGGGGAAGCACGCGATCGACGTCTTCGCCGGCACTGGCGCCCTGGGGCTCGAGGCGCTCAGCCGCGGGGCGACCAGCTGCCTGTTTATCGAACGCCATGTCCCGACCGCGGCGGTGGTCAAACAAAACATCGCCGCGGTGAAGGTCGAGTCGTCTTGCGAATTGCTGATCGCCAGCGCGTTCGTCTGGGCGCAGCGGGACCTGCCCAGCGGCGGGGGCGCGGCAGGGGCGGCCGACCCGGCGACCCCCTGGCTGGCGTTTGTCTCGCCCCCCTACGCGTTCTTTATCGATCGCCAGGAAGAGATGCTGATGCTCATCAGCGGCCTGTTGAAGCACGCGCCGCCCGAGAGCATGCTGATCGTTGAAGCGGACGAACGGTTCGACTTTTCTCTCCTCCCCGGCGGCGACGTCAAAGCCCACCGCAGCGAAGTCGGCTGGGACGTCCGCGAGTACCGCCCCGCCGTAGTCGGCGTCCTGCATACCGGAGCAAGCGGCGAATGAGATCCCTGCCCCTCGCCTTGACCACCCTCTTGCCTTTGACCGCCCTCTTGCTGAGCACCACCATGGCCGCGCGCGGCAGTGAACCCCTCGAGCTGCCCCTGTGGAGTGATTCCGCGCCACCCGCCAGCGAGATCGGCGACTACGAAGACCGCAGCGCTGGCGGCCGGCCGAATCGCTGGCTCACCGGCGTCGAGCAGCCCGTCGTCAGTCTCTACCGGGCCGACGCTGACCGCGCTACCGGCGCCGCGATCGTTGTCTTTCCAGGAGGCGGCTATGGCGGGCAGGCAATCGATAAAGAAGGCCATCTCGTCGCGCAATGGCTCGCCGAACGCGGCGTCACCGCGGCGGTGGTCCCGTATCGGTGTGGCGGCGGCAAGCATCGCCACCCCGTGCCGCTTTTTGACGCCCAACGGGCGATCCGCCTCTTGCGGAGCCGTGCGGCCGAGTGGGGCGTCGATCCCCAGCGAATCGGCGTGATGGGTTTTTCGGCGGGCGGCCACCTCGCCGCGTCGGCCTCGACGCTCCCCGACCTTTCGCTCGAAGGGTTCGATGACTCCCTCGACAAGGTTTCTCTCGACAGGGTTTCGGCCCGGCCCGACTTCTCGGTGCTGATCTACCCGGTCATCTCGATGCGTGACAACGTGACCCATCAGGGATCACAACACAATCTGCTGGGCGCGTCGCCCAACGCCGAGTTGGAAGCCCTGCTGTCGGCCGACGAGCAAGTGACCGACTCGACGCCGCCGGCGCTACTGATCCACAGCATCAATGACGGCGCCGTGCCGGTCGCCAACGCGCAGCGCTACTACGACGCGTGCCGGAGCCACGGCGTGCCGGTTGAGATGCACCTCTACGAGACGGGCGGTCACGGCTTCGGCATGGCGCCAGCCAGCGGCAGCGTCGCGGCTTGGCCCGCGGTGCTCGAGGGCTGGCTCGTCGGCCGCGGCTACGCCACGAAGCCAGAGTGAGAAATCCCCCTCCCTTTTAGGGAGGGGCTAGGGGAGGGTCACCAGTTTCCGCAACAGGAAGACTGTCCTGTGATGAACGCCGTCACCCTCCCCCGACCCCTCCCTGAAAGCGAGGGGAGAATCCCGCTTACTCGTTATCCTTCGCCAACTCGTGCTCGATATCGGCGACCAGCTCGACGCTGTCGGGCGTCACCCGCGACGCATAACGGCCGGTCACCTCGCCGTCGCGACCGATAAGGAACTTCTCGAAGTTCCACTTGATCGGGCCGGGGTACGGCGACTCTTTCGTCAGGTAAGCGTACAGCGGGCACTGACCCTCGCCGTTGACTTCGACTTTGCCGAGCATGTCGAACTCGACGCCGTAAGTGCTCGAGCAGAACTGGGCGATCTCATCCGCCGTGCCGGGCTCTTGGCCGCCGAACTGATTGCAGGGAACGCCGACAACGACGAGCCCCTGGTCACCGTACTTGGCGTGCAGGTCCTGCAAGCCGTCGTACTGCTTGGTGAAACCGCACTTGCTCGCGACGTTGACGAACAGCACCACCTTGCCGGCGTACTTCTCGGCGAGTTCGACGGGCTCGCCGTCGAGGGTCTCCATCGTGAAGTCGAGCGCGGCGGGCGGTGGGCTATTCACGGCGTCGGTCTGGGCTTGGGTGACGGCGGCGGGGATCGCCAGCAGAAGGCCGACGACAAAAGGCAGGCAACGGGACATGACAGGGCGCCTTTGCTCGTGGGAGTGGGAAGGGGGCGTCTAGCGGATGTAACGATTGTAGGCGATCGCTGCCCGGATTGCCGGTGGTCCGACAAGACAACGGGCCGGACCGCTCCAGGCGGCTCCTCGCGACGCGTCGGGCGTGCGGTTAACCGAGGGGGAACCTCGTTTGGCGAGCGGTGAGGCGGCCCAGATTTCTAGGTTCCCATAACGGCACCGACCTCCCTACGCCGCCGACCATGGCAGCGCCGACCATCCGCCCACTCTCAGCTCGCCACCGCCGGGGGGAACGTCCTTCGCCCCCGTCTTAGGGGCGTGTGCTGTCTCGTTGATCGTCGGCGTCGGCATGGTTTGGCTGCCTTTAGGCAACCTTCCGACCGCGTCAACTTCCGGCACGTCGCGAGTCGAACCAAGAGCAATTACCGCGGGAAGCCCATCACTCCCATCGAGGCGCCGACCGGACTGGACCCGAAACTCGTCGCGCTCGGCCGCCGATTGTTCCACGACCCACGGCTCTCACGCGACGGGACGGTCTCGTGTGCGAGCTGTCACGACCTGTCTCAGGGCGGAGACGATGGGCAGTGCTTCTCGATTGGCGTCGACGGCCAACCCGGGGATATCAACGCGCCGACGGTGTTCAACTCGGCCTTGAACATCGCCCAGTTTTGGGACGGCCGCGCGGCGAACCTGCGACAACAGGTGGACGGCCCGATCCATCACCCGAAAGAGATGGCGTCCGATTGGGCCGAGGTCCTTCAACGGATCGGCAACGACGCCAGTCTGACCGCGGCCTTCGCGAGCGCCTTCGGTGGGCCGGCGACCGCCGAACGCGTCCGCATCGCGATCGAGGCGTTCGAGACCTCGCTGGCGACACTCAACGCCCCCTTCGACGGCTGGCTTCAGGGCGACGACGACGCCGTCTCGAAGGAAGCCCTCGAGGGCTTCGAGTTGTTCAAGCGACACGGCTGCATCTCTTGCCACCAGGGCGAGGCGGTGGGTGGGAATCTGTTTCAACGACTCGGCGTCATGCGGGAGTACTTTGTCGCGTCGCGGGAGCTACGCCCGAGCGATCTCGGCCGGTTCAATCACACCCAGCGTGAGCAAGACCGGCACGTGTTCCGCGTCCCGTCGCTGCGGAACGTAGCGCTCACAGGACCCTACTTCCACGATGGCTCGGCGCTAAACCTCGAAGACGCGGTGCACGTGATGCTGCACTACCAAGTCGGCGCTGACGAACCGGACCTGGCCGAGATCCGCAAGATCGTTGTCTTCCTGAACACGCTCACGGGCGACACGCCGAAGGAGACGCTGTGAGCCACCATCGCCTTGCGAGTTGGGGCCCCCTCGGCGTGCTGTCAGGCGCCGTATTGGGCTTTGCGTTTTGGTCACTCCTTGACCGCGGCGTCGGTTTGGAGACGTTGCACAACAAGATCGACAACGCGGCGGTGGAATTGCGGACCGCGACTAAGGCGGTCCAGCGGCTAGCCTCCGGACAGGCCTGGGACTACGACGCACTAACGGCCGCGTCAAAGCGATTGAGGAAAAACGCCGAATCGCTGAGGCAAACGCTTCTCAGTTACGATCCCGATGCGGAATTGGTGACGGTCGACCCCCTCGCCTTCCTGCTTAGAGATATCGACGAGATTGAGCAGTTCAAGACCGACCACTCGGTCTATCGGAACGCCACAAGGGCCGCCGACAACGCCCTCCGCGGCTTGACCGAGGCCTTTGAGACCGAGTCGCCATCAACGGCGATTGATTTGCTTCCGATCGCCGACACGATCCATCGCGCCCGCGTCCTCGGCGGCGTCACTCCCGGCGAACTCAAGGAGGCGAGTCAAGAGTTGAACTGGGTCCTCGGCCAGACGCCGGGCGATTCGCCCAACAAGGCCGTCCTCGCGAGCGTCGCCAGGTACTTGACGACGATCCGTGACCGAGACGCCATCCTCGAAACGGTCGCGGCGCTCGACGCGTCGGTCGCTGGCGATTGCCTAGAAATCGCCTTGGCGTCGGTCCACCACGCACTGACGGAGCGTTCGAACAACGACGCGGTCCGGCAGCGGATCTTTATCGTGCTGCTCGTCGCGGCCCTCACGTACGGGGGGCTTCTCATTAATCGCCAACGCCAGACGGCCGGTGAACTCGCCACGCTCAACGCCGCCCTGGAACGACGCGTCAGCGAGCGGACACAGGACCTGGCCGCCGAACACCACTTGATCGAGTCCCTGATTACCGCGGCTCCGAACGGCGTTTTCTGGAAAGACACCAACGGCGTCTACCTGGGATGCAATCGCGCCTACGCAAGACTGGTAGAGTTCGACGACGAGGAGTCGATCGTCGGCCTTTCTGACGAGCACCTGCCTTGGGAAGACGAATCCCGCATCAAGAAGCTGGCCATTGAGGAGGAGCTCCTCAGGAGTGGGGAAGCCGTCACGAACCGGGTGGCGGCGAAGCGTCTCAAGAGTGGAGTCCAACGAGAGCTGGTCGTCTCTAAGGCGGCGTTGACCGGAGACGACGGGTCGATCACGGGGATCGTTGGCGTCTACACCGACGTCACCGAATTGAATCGACTCCGTGATCGGGTCCAGAACGGAGACAGGCTCCAAGCGGTCGGGCAGCTCGCCGCCGGCATCGCCCACGAGATCAACACGCCCATCCAATGCGCCGCCGCCAATCTCACCTTCCTGCGCGATGCGGTCGCGACGCTGCTCGGCATCGCCGAGTCGTGCCAACGCGACCATCACGCCGAGGCGCCCACCGAGACGACCCGTCCCGCTGCGGATTGGACCCGCATGCTGGAACGTCTCAAACAGCACGCCCCCGCGGCGATCGAGGAGTCGGACGTCGCGATCGGTCGGGTCACCGAGATCGTCCGCGCCATGCGGGTGATGTCGCATCCCGGAACCGCCGCCAAAGAGCTTGTTGACCTCAATACGTTGGTCGAGAGCGCCGCCACCATTTCTCGCAATCGCTGGAAGTACACCGCGGAGCTGCAGCTCGATCTCGATCCCGAATTGCCGCTCTTGCCGGTCCTCACCAACGACATCAGCCAACTGGTGCTGAACCTGATCGTTAACGCCGCCGACGCGATCACCGAGGTCCGCGCCGAGGACGACCCTCTCGGGACGATCCGCGTCGCGACCCGGGTCGAGTCCGACGGTGTGTTGATTGAAATCGCCGACAACGGCGGCGGCATGACGCCTGAGGTGAAACGCCGGATGTACGAGCAGTTCTTCACCACCAAAGAGGTCGGAAAAGGGACCGGGCAAGGGCTCGCTATCTCTCACGACATCGTCGTCACCAAGCATGGCGGCCGGATCGAGTGCGACTCCGAATTGGGCGAGGGAACGACCTTCCGGGTCTGGCTGCCCATGGCCGACGCCCCCGCCGAACCGGAGTCCGCCGACGAACGGCACGAAGCCGTCGACGACCCACAAGACCTCCTCGCGGCGTCCCCGGGCGCGGTTTATTGACGCCGTTTATTGACGCCGTGCGACGCCGCCGTTGGTGAGACGGATCACGATCGCGGGGCCGTTGAGCACCGCATAAATCGCGCCGCTGGGGTCGACCGCCACGTCGCGGACGCGGCCGGCGCCCTGCAGCAGTTGCTCGGTGTGCATCACGTGGCCGTCGGCGATCGCCAGCCGCTGGAGCGTCTCGTGCCCGAGGCCGCCGACGATCAGGTGGTCCTTCCAACGCGGGAACTCGTCGCCCTGGCTAAACTCGATGCCGCAGACGGCGATCGACGGCGCCCAGTACGAGACCGGCTGCCGCATCCCCTCGGCCCGTTGCGTGTCGGTGATGGGGGTCCCGTTGTAGTTGAGACCGTAGGTGATCTTGGGCCACCCGTAGTTGACGCCCCCTTCGAGAACGTTGATCTCGTCGCCCCCCATCGGGCCGTGCTCGCTCTCCCAGATGACGCCGGTCGCCGGGTGCGTCGCTAGGCCTTGCGGGTTACGGTTGCCGTAGGTGAAGACCGACGGCAACCCCTTCACGCCATCGGCGAACGGGTTGTCGGCCGGGATCGACCCGTCGCGATTGACGCGGTGAACCTTGCCGTTGGGGAGATTCGGGTTCTGGGCGTCGTCTTGGTGGCCGCGCTCGCCGATCGAGAAGTAGAGCCGTCCCTCGGGGTCGAAGGCGATCCGACTGCCGAAGTGGTGCGTCGTGTACCGGTAGGTGGCGGGGTCGGCCTCGAAGAGGACCTGTTGGTCGGTCCAGGCGTGGTCAACGATCTTGCCGCGCACCAGTCGCGTCATCGAGGCGGTTTCGCCCTTCTCGCTCTTGCGGTCGAGGGCGTGGCTGTGCGTCAGGTAGACCCAACCGTTGGTCGCGTAGTCGGGATCGACCGCGACGTCGAGCAAGCCGCCTTGCCCCCGGCTGAAAACCGGCGGCGTGCCGGCGATCGGCTTCGGGTCGAGCTTGCCGTCTTTGATAATCCGCAAACGCCCCGGTTGCTCGGTGAGAAGGGCGGTCCGTTGATCGACGAACGTCAACGCCCAGGGCAGACGGAGCCCTTCGCCGATCCACTTCTCGACCTTCACGTCGTAGTCGCGCGTGGGGAGCGTCTCGGGGAGCGGCGGCCGCTCGGCGCCGGCTCGGCTTTGCGCCTCGCGGATGTAGCGGACCAGTCCGTTGATCTCGTCGTCCGAGAGAGACGGTTCGTAGTTCGGCATGCCAACGGCGCTGATGCCGAACTTGATGTTGCGGGTGAGGTCGCCGTCGCCGCCGCCGAACTGCCAGACGCCGTCGACCATGCTCTGGGCGTTGCCCCCCTGCAGCTCGCGGCCGTGGCACGAGGCGCATTTCTCCAGGTAGATCGCCTCGCTCCGGTCCTCGGCAAAGGTGATCGAAGACGCGCCCAACAGGGCGCTCAGCAAGAGATATCGTTGCATCGTTGTGGTTGGTCGGAGGTGTCGTGCTCGTCTAGGAAGCGCCCACGAATCAAACAATCGCCTCTATGGAAATCGATTCGCGGCGATTCGTGTAATTCGTGGGCCATCTGAATCAAAGCGAAGTCGCTCCATCGGCGCGGGTCGAGTTCTGCCGATGCGCTTCGGGGTCGATGTCGTAGCTGATCCACTGGACCGAGCCGTCCGCCATGGCGAAGCCGCAACCGGTCGGGTGGCTGCTGCCGAAGCTCTTGTTGAACTGGTCGATGCTGTCGGGGCCGAGTGGTGTGTCGAGACTAGCGAATCGTGAGACGTCCGTGCCGTGGCCCCCGAGCCCCAGGCCGTCGTCGCCCCAGTCGAACGTGCCCCCCTGCTCGGCCGTTTTCTCGTAGGCGCCGAGTTGCACCCGCTTCTCGCCGAGAACGTAGGTCTTGCTAGTGCCGTCGATAACCTGCGCCATGCGGATCTCGCTGCGGGCGTAGAGGACGCCGGTCGCGTCGAAGGCGTTCCCCCAGCCGGCAAAAGCCTCGATTTCCGCCAGCGTCTCGGGGCCTTCGCTGTTGGTCACCAGATCGCCGGCGCTCGCCGCGTAGTCGGTCTTCATGACCCACGCCACTGGCTCGGCGTTGCGGATCGGTTTGGTGCTGGTGTAGGGGTAGAGTGTCGCGGGGCGTCGGCTTGGGCAGTTGGCGATCTCGACGACGCTCCCCGCCGCCTCGGCAGCCGCTTGGCGTTTCGCCGATTCGCTCAGCCCTTGACCAAGGTTATGCACAGCGCCCGCCTCGACGTACGGCAACACGTTGTAGAGCCACCCGCCCGGCTGATCGCGTCCCGAGCCGCGGTCGGGGTCGCCCGTCCAGACGTAGCTCCACCCCCCCGTGGGAAAGCGCCCGAAGGCTTCGTGGTGCAGCTGCGTCGCCAAGCCGAGTTGCTTGAGGTGGCTCTGGCAGGCGCCGCGGCGGGCCGCCTCGCGCGCCGCCTGCACCGCCGGGAGCAGCAGCGCCACCAACACGCCGATGATCGCAATCACCACGAGAAGTTCGACGAGCGTGAACCCACGGCGGCGATCGGAAAGAGGCAAAGCAGTCGCGTCCGGCGGAGCGGTTCGGGCAGTGAGGGGCGGGGGACGGACAGTATACGCAAGCGGCGGGCCCCGCGTCGGTGTAGCAAATCAAGCCGTAGCGGCGTAGCAGGGGACCCGCCCCACCCCGTCGGCCAAGGACCCGCCTGTGTACCGCCCCCTCGTTGCGTTGCTTTTCGCCGCCAGCCTCCCGGCCCACGCCGAGACGTTCCCCACGGCCGACGGGCCGGTCGAGGTGGACAACTGGGCGTATCTGCTCCAGCGGGCCGAGCCCGCACGGCTCGCGGCGGCCCGACACGACCTGCTGGTCATTGACTTCGCCCGCTTCGGTGACGGCGCGTCGAAATTCACGCCGCAAGAAATCCACGACATGCAGCACTCCAGCGACGGCCCGGGGGGAGACGGCCAGCGGAAGGTCGTCGTGTCGTACCTTTCGATCGGCGAAGCCAGCGATTTCCGCGACCACTGGCGGGCCGAGTGGACCCGCAACGGCTCGGCCAACCAGCCTCTCACCGCCGCCGCGCCGGCGTGGCTCGGTCCGTTCAACCCCGATTGGCCCGAGTCGCGGAAGGTCCGCTACTGGGACCCCGAGTGGCAAGCCGTGATCT
This sequence comes from Botrimarina colliarenosi, assembly GCF_007859955.1. Taxonomy (GTDB): domain Bacteria; phylum Planctomycetota; class Planctomycetia; order Pirellulales; family Lacipirellulaceae; genus Botrimarina; species Botrimarina colliarenosi. The sequence continues at coordinate 1,367,339 of NZ_SJPR01000001.1, read as the reverse complement.
TCAACGACGCGAAGACCGGCTGGCTCGATCAGATCGTCGCCCAGGGGTTCGACGGCGCGTACCTCGACATTGTCGACGCCTACTACTTCTGGGGCAACGAGTCTTCGGGCGGCGGGACCTCTCCGGCCGCGAAGCGGCCCGGCGATCCGGCCGATGGCCAAGACGCGGCGCGGCGGATGGCCCGTTTCATCGTCGAGATGACCCGCCACGCCCGGCAGAGCCACCCGAAGTTCTTCGTCATCCCCCAGAACGGCGAGTTCTTGCTGAACGACTTGCGGCATGGCTCGGCCCCGGAGCCGGGTGACGACGCACTCGCCGCGGAGTACCTCGACGCCATCGCCGCGATCGGCATCGAAGACACCTACTACCGGGGCGACGACGACGAGAACAATCGCCTAGCGATCGACACCGACAAGGTCGCCGTCCTCAAGCAGGATTTTCTCGCCGCCGGCAAACCGGTGCTGGTGGTCGACTACATCAACCAGCCCGCGAAGGTCGCCGACTTTCAGAAGCGGGCCCGTGCGGACGGTTTTATTCCGTACGCGGCGCCGACACGGGCGCTAGACCGCCTCGCGGCGCCGGCGCGTTAGCGATCGCGGCATGCCGCTCACCTATCTGGCGAGCACAGGTTGATCCGAGCGAGTCTGTCTGGCCCTACGCTTAGGCTACTGCCCGTTTGGTGAGACATCCGGAACGCTTGTCGGCGCAGGCGTTCCGCCGTTTGCCGCTTCAGTCGCCTCCTGACTTTTCCGCTGGCTCAAATTGTTTAGCGCCTGCAGCTCTTGCTGCATTTGCCGAGCTTGTTTGATCGCCGCCTGAGCCGCCTCCTGCCTCTCACGCTGCATCCTCTTGATTTCGCGCGGCGTCGTTATCCGGGGGTCGAGGTCAATCGTCACGAGCCCGATGACGACCATGAGCGTCGCTAAGAACAGATGCCTGATTTGTAGCCGAACCGGCCGCCGCTCTCGTGACGGGTCATTGAAGTAGCCCGTCACGTCATCTCGCTGTAGGACCCTAAGACACGCAAACGCGATCGGCGCCACGATCGCCATGCGGGCGAACGTCAGCCAATCCTCGCCGCTGTTCGGCCGCCCAGAAAACGGATTTCCGGCCAGGTAGAGCATCCCACTGCCCAACAGAAAGAGGGCAATCAGCGCATAGCCAATGGCCATGATTGAACAAAACAACGTCGCCCACCAATGTCCTGCCGAATGGCCCCGGTACAGGCCCCAAGCAATGGCGAGAGGGAGCACGCCAGCCAAAGCAATGGATTGCGTGGCGCCGTCACCCGTGAGGTAGGGCACGACACCGTGAACCACGTCGATCGTACCCCACATTGCAAAGAACCCGACCACCCAATCAATTGCGGCGACGCGTTGGAGGGGCGCCGGCGTCGCCTCTGCGGGTGGCTCATCGGCAGAGGCTTCTTCAGCGGACAAGACCGACCTTCTTTTGAGACTTCGGGACGCGCCGATCTTAGCCTACCGGGCGTTCGGGAAGAAAAGGGGCGGCGCGTTTCCCCCTCCCTTTCAGGGAGGGGACGGGGGAGGGTCACGGCGTTCACCACACGAGCGTTCTCCTGTGATGAACGCGAAGACCCTCCTCTAACCCCTCCCTAAAAAGGGAGGGGGACAACGTGCCGTGCCGGGTGGTTACACTCGGGCGTCCTCGGGCACGACGACGATCCCGAGCTCCGCCGCTCCTCTATCCTCATCAGGCCGTCCGACATGACCAGTTGGCGTCTTTTCGCTGCGTGCTCGGTTGTTCTCTTCGCTTCGCCCGCCCCGGCGCAGCCGATCGACCGCGAAGCGCTCGTTCATCGGCACACCATCACCCTCGACGAGTTCCACGACGACGCCCCGCTGGCGGTTGGCAACGGGGAGTTCGCCTTCAACTTCGACGTCACCGGGCTGCAGACCTTCCCGAGCGACGCACCGGGCGCTGTGCCGTTGGCGACGATGGCGCAGTGGGCATGGCACGCGTTCCCGGAGAGCCGCGGCGTCGCCTACGAAGAAGCGCTGCGTGACTACTCGGTCCACGGCCGCGACATCTCCTACGCCACTGATCGCCAGTCAACCGCGGCCCAGACGCTGCGGGCGAATCCCCACCGGATCAACCTCGGCCGCATCGCCCTGCGGCTGACCTTTGCCGAGGGTCGCCAAGCGACGCGCGACGATATCCAGTCGCCGACGCAGACGCTCGACCTGTGGACGGGCGAAGCGACGAGTCGCTTCACCTTCGATGGCGAACCGGTCACCGTGCGGACGGTTGCTCATCCGACGTTTGACGCGATCGCGGTGTCGGTCGAGTCGCCACTCGTCGCCAGCGGACGGGCGGCTATCGAGCTGCGATTCAGCTACCCTTCGGGCGAATGGGGGCCGGGACTCGACGACTGGAAGGCGCCGCAGCGTCATACGACCACCCTCGCCACGGGCCAGGGCGGGAAGCGTGTGGCCCGGACGCTCGACGAGACCCATTACACCGTCGCCGTCGATACCGACGCCGCTGTCTCGACGCAAGAAACGCCTCACACGATTCGCCTCTCTTCCAAAACCCCTCGGCTCGACGCCGTCCTACGGTTCAACGCTGGTCAAGAGATTCCTGACGACCAGCTGACCGCCAAACAAGTCTGCCAAGCTTCGGCCGAGCACTGGAAAGCTTTCTGGAGGCGCGGCGGCGCGATCGATCTCTCAGCCAGCAACGACCCGCGTTGGCGAGAGCTCGAGCGGCGGATCGTGCTCTCGCAGCATCTGACGGCGATTCACTGCGCCGGGTCGCTGCCGCCGCAAGAGACGGGGCTCGTCTGCAATAGCTGGTTTGGCAAGCACCACCTCGAGATGCACTGGTGGCACGCCGCGCACTTCGCCCTCTGGAACCGCATCGATCTCTTAGAGCGAAGCCTCGGCTGGTACAAAGAGATCCTGCCCGCCGCGCGACGCATCGCCGAGCGGCAAGGCTACGCCGGCGTCCGCTGGCCGAAGATGACGGGGCCCGACGGCGTCAGCTCCCCCAGCGATGTCGGTGAGCTGCTTATCTGGCAACAGCCGCACCCGATCTGGTTCGCCGAGCTAGCGTACGACGCCGACCCCAGCCCGGCGACGCTCGATCGCTACGGGCCGATCGTCGATGCGACCGCCGACTTCATGGCGGACTACGCCTGGTACGACGAGGACCGCGACCAGTACGTGCTCGGCCCGCTGCTGGTCGCCGCCCAAGAGTCTTACAGCGGCCTGCGGGGCGAGGTCCTCAATCCGACGTTCGAAGTCGCCTACTGGCGTTGGGCCTTGCGCGTCGCGGCCGACTGGCGCGAGCGGCGTGGCTTGCCGGAGAGACCGCGTTGGCGCGCCGTCGCCGACAAGATCGCCCCGCCGACGATCCGCGACGGCGTCTACACGGCAATCGAAACGGCGCCCTACACCACCCGCGAAGATCACCCCTCCATGCTCGCCGCCTTGGGCGTGCTGCCCAACGTGGGGCTCATCGACCGCGGCGTCATGGACCGCACGCTCAGCGACGTGCAACGTGACTGGGACTGGCCCTCGACCTGGGGCTGGGACTGCCCGATGGCCGCGATGACCGCCGCCCGTCTCGGCCGCCCGAACGACGCGATCGACCTGCTGCTCCGCGACACGCCGAAGAATGGCTACCTCGTCAACGGCCACTGCCGCCAAGCCGACCGCCTGCCGGTCTACCTGCCGGCGAACGGCGGGTTGCTCTACGCCGCGGCGATGATGGCGGCCGGCTGGGAAGACGCCGACCCAACGGTCGATGCACCGGGCTTCCCCGCCGACGGCTCTTGGACGGTGCGTCACGAAGGGCTGCGTCAGGCGAAGTGAGGCGAAGCTTATTCGGCTTCTACCCCCGGCTAGCGCCGACGGCTCAATCGCAGGCGATGCGATCGGCCTTGAGCCATCGGCGCTAGCCGCGGGTAGAAGCGCGCTCGACACAGCCGCGCCCAGCCACCCTACACCTGTAGGAACGCCGCGCACGCCTCGACAATCCGCGGCGCCGACTGGCCATCGCCGTAGGGGTTCACCGCTTCGGCCATGCGTCGGTAGGCGGCTTCGTCCGAAAGCAGTTCGCTAACGCCCGTAACGATTTTGTCGGCGAATGGGCCGACGAGCCGCACCGTGCCGGCGTCGACCCCCTCGGGCCGCTCGGTCGTGTCCCGCATCACCAGCACCGGCTTACCGAGACTCGGCGCCTCTTCTTGGACGCCGCCCGAGTCGGTCAGCACCACGCGGCTCGCCGCCAGCAGCGCGACGAACTCGCTGTAGGGCTGCGGCGGCAGCAGGCGCACGTTCGGAAGGTCGCCGAGGCGCGCGTGCACCACGTCGCGGACGTTCGGATTGAGATGCACCGGATAAACGAACTTGGTGTCGGCGTGGCGTTCGGCGAGCGTCGCGATCGCGGCGCAAATCTGCTCGAAGCCATCCCCAAAGTTCTCGCGGCGGTGGCCGGTGACCAGCACCATCGGCCCGTCGAAGAGATCGTCGCCACCCACCTCGCAGAGACTCGCGCGAAGGCGCTGGCCGACCGCGGGGTCCTCTTGGCGGCGGAGCTCCATCTGCAGGGCGTCGATCACCGTGTTGCCGGTGACGAAGATCGTCGCCGGGTCGACATGCTCACGGAGCAGGTTGCTTCGCGACAACTCCGTGGGAGCGAAGTGCATCGCGGCCAGCGGCGTCGTCAACCGGCGGTTGCCTTCCTCCGGGAAGGGGGACTTCATGTCGCCCGTCCGCAGGCCCGCCTCGACGTGGCCCACCGGCGTCCGGCGATAGAACGCGGCGAGCGCGCCGGTGAGTACCGTCGAGGTGTCACCCTGGACGAGCACCAGCTTCGGCTCGAGCGCCACCAGCACGTCGTCGATCGCGGTCAGCAACCGGGCCGTCAGCGACGCCAGCGACTGGTTCGGTTGCATGACCGCCAGGTCACGGTCGACCCGCAGGCCGAAGAGCGACACCACCTGGTCGATCAGTTCGCGGTGCTGCCCGGTGTTGACGACGAGCGGCTGAAACCGGTCGTCCGCCTCGAGGGCGGCGATCACGGGGGCGAGCTTGATCGCCTCGGGGCGGGTGCCCATGAGGACCAGGACGCGGTGTTTCATAGCGGGGGAGAAGCCGAAGGACAGGACCGATCGCACTAGCGATAACTTACGACAAAAGCCGGCCGCTGTTGGGGGGTCGCCCGGGTGGGGCAATTGTCCGGATTGTGGCGGTCGCCGGCGTGCCGCCACGGGGAGGTCCGCCGCCGGGCCGCTTGCGGGGCCGCCTTGGGCGGCCCACGATGGAACCGTCGGGGGCTCGCCCGAGTCTAACCGAACCGAGGCGATAGCGTCTTCACCTGCGCCGATTGGGGTGGGGCGGAGGGGGGTGGTTCACTCCCCCTTTTGCCCTACGCTCGACGCAGCCGCCTCCGCATCGGCCTTCCTCCCCCGTCTGGTTTGTGCCACCCGGCCCACGCCGCCACCAACCGTTCCACTCAGAATGCCTCAGCAAGACTATTTCTGCGGCGATTCGGTGCGAGAGAACTTACGGGGCAAATCGCTTCGGGGAGGCGCTTTCTCGGCGATTTCGCAAGCGGGCACCATTGTCGTTTCGCTGGGCGCCATCGCCGCCCTGGGGCGGTTGCTCAGCCCCGACGATTTTGGCTTGGTGGCGATCGTCGCGGTCTTCACCGGCTTCGCCTCGATGTTCGTCGACGCCGGCATGTCGGCGGCGACGATCCAGCGAGAAAAGATCACCAAGGAACAGGTGTCCAACCTGTTCTGGATCGCGACCGCCCTGGGCGTCCTGGTGGCTCTCACCCTGGCGGCGCTGTCGCCGCTGATCGCTTGGTTTTACGGAGACCCCCGAATCGTGCCGGTCACGCTGGCGTCGGTCGTCGCCTTTGTGCTGGCGGGGATGACGATCCAGCACCAAGCGTTGCTGAGCCGCGCAATGCAGTTCGATCGTCTCACGGTGATCAAGGTCGTCGCGCACACGCTAGGGCAGGGCCTCGCGGTGCTACTGGCGCTCTCGATGCGAGGCCAACCCGGCGCCTACTGGGCGTTGGTGGCGGCGCCGGTGACGCGGGCCCTCGTCGAGATGATCGGGTCGTGGATCGCCTGTCCCTGGCGGCCCGGGCCGCCGCGACGGGGCGTCGGCACCAAGGCGATGGCCGGCTTCGGCGCCAACTTGACCGGCTTCAACATCATCAACTACTTCGCCCGCCAAAGCGACACGCTGCTCCTGGCGAAGTTCTACGGCACCGCCGTCGTTGGCGGCTACGACCGCGCCTACCGGCTCTTCATCCTTCCGAACCAGTGCATCAACTCAACCGTCCAGACGATCGCCGTCCCGGCGCTCAGCCGGGTTGCGAGCGAACCCGAAAGATACCGGCGGGTTTTCACCCGGATCGTGCGTTTAACGTTGATCTTCTCGATGTCGTTGTCCGCGTTCACGTCCGTCAATGCGGACCTGGTCATCCGTGTGATGCTAGGCGATCGCTGGCTCGACTACGCGCCGGTTCTGTTCTGGCTCGCGCTGGCGGGCGTCGGCCAAACCGTGGCCCACACCTCGGGGTGGCTGTTCGCCAGTCAGGGGCGGGGCCGTGACATCTTCTGGTGGGGAGTCTTCGGCTCCGGCACGATGATCGTCAGCATTGCCGCGTCGGCCCCGTTCGGCGCCGTTCCGCTCGCGACCGTTTATTCATTGACCAGCACGATACTCATCGTCCCGGCTTGCTTGTGGTGGGTCGGCCGGCGCGGACCCGTTTCGACCTTGGATATTTATCGGGCGGCGGCGTGGCCGGCCGTGGCGGCCGCCGCGGTCGTGGTGACTTCGTTGTTGATCGGTTCGTTCTTCACGCTGACGCCGTTGCTAGACATCGTCATACGCACCCTCGCCGCTGGCGTCGCGATCCTCGCGGTGCTGATCGCAGTGGAGGGATATCACAGCCCGAGAAGCATGGCTCAAATGCTAAGGTGAGTGAAAAACGCCGAGCAGTAACGCACACGCGACCGCAGACCACCCGTCGATGCCGAAGTGATAGCCCGTCGCTCGGCGCCGCTAAATCGACTCCCGTTCAATCGACTCTTCCCTTTTAAGCCCGCCGATGAGCAGAGACCTCAAGAGTATCGCCAAGCACGCGTTGTCCAAGGTTGGCTACGGATTAGGACCGATCCTCGCGGGTGGTCCTGAAACGACGCTCTCACGGAGCGCCTTCCTAGAACACCAACGGCTCGCCGGCGACACCACGAGCGAACCGAAGACATCGATGGTGCTAGGGCGGCCAATGCAGATCTTCAACGGCGCCGCCTTTTGCCGCCTTGTCGACGAGATCTGGTGCCGGGAGATCTACCGATTCGAGACCGACCGCGAGGCGCCCCGGGTGCTCGACTGCGGAGCCAACATCGGGGTGGCGTCGATCTACTTCAAGAAGCTTTACCCGAAGGCGCGCGTGACCGCTTTCGAGGCCGACGCCCGGGTGCACGCGGCGCTGGTCGCCAACCTTCAATCCTTTGACATGGCCGATGTCGAAGCGGTGCGCCGCGCCGTGTGGGTCGATGAATCTGAGCTGACCTTCAGTAGCGACCCGGCCTCAACGACCGGACGCATCGGCGGCGACACGCCGCTAGACTCCCAAGCGGCGGCGACCTCAACGGTGCAAGGGGTCCGATTGGCGGACTACCTCAACGAGCCGATCGACATGCTGAAGATGGACATCGAGGGCGCCGAGACCGACGTCCTCCTCGATTGCCGAGACTTGTTGTCCAACGTCAAAGCCGCGTTCGTTGAGTATCATTCGTCCGCCGATGGCGACCAGCGCTTGGACGAGGTGCTCGCCCTGCTTCGTGAAGCGGGGTTCCGAATCGACCTCGAGAAAGAGGGCGCCGTCACCCGCCACCCCTTGATCCAAGCGCCGGCACGGCGCGGGTTCGATCTGGCCGTCAACATCTTCGCGAGACGTTGAACAACCGACGTCGCGAGGCCTCGACCGCCAACGCATCGCCACTAATCTCTCTCCCGACGCGTCCGCCATGCCAAAGCCGCACCCGATCCGCGTCGTGATGTGCCCCCCGTCGCAGGACAACCCGTACCTCGCTTCGCTGTCGGAAAAACTCGATCAGAGCGGTTGCGAGGTGTCGGGGGGTCCGTTCACGCCGTGGTTGTTACTCTCCCCCAAGGTGCGGGCCGCCGACGTCGTGCACCTCCACTGGCCCGAGCACTACACCGTCGGGCAAGGGCCCGTCGCCACGTTTGTCAAAGCGGTTCTGTTCTGCCTCCAGATCGCCGTGCTGCGGCTGCGACGCACGGCGATCGTTTGGACGGTCCACAACCTAGTCGGTCACGATGCGAAGAACCCTCGCATGCAGCGTTGGCTCAATCGGCAACTCGCCGCCCGCAGCCACGCCCTGCTCGTCCACAGCGACGCGATCGCCGACGTCGTTGCTCGGGAGTACCTCCGGGGCGACCGCAGCAAGATCCACGTCGCCCCCCACGCCAACTATGTCGACGATTACCCCCGCGGCATGGAGCGCGCCGAAGCGAGACGATTACTCGGCATCGGCGAGGATTCGTTCGTGTACCTCTTCCTCGGTAAGATCCGGGGCTACAAGGGCGTCCAGGAGTTGATCGGCGACTTTGGTCGGCTCGCCGACCGTGGCGCGACGCTCGTGGTGGCCGGGCAAGTGATCGATCCGACGCTCGCCACGGACCTAGCCTCGCAATCGGAAGCGACCCCCGGCGTGATGCTGCACGCCGGCCCCCGCCTGGTCCCCGACGAGGACCTGCAGAAGTACTTCGGAGCGGCCGATGTCGTCGTTCTGCCTTATCGAAACATCCTGACGTCGGGCACGTTGCTGCTGGCGGCCTCGTTCGGACGGGTCGTCATCGTTCCCGATATCCCGACCCTTCTCGATGCGACGACGGCCGACGGTATGATCGTCTTTGATCGGGCCTCGCCCGAGGGACTGCTAGACGCCATGAAGGAGGCGCGAAACTCCCGTGAGTCGCTCCCCGCCCGAGGCGCGGCGAGTCTCGCAACCGTGTCGCGGTGGGGGTGGAACGAAATGGCCAATGCGGTGCTCGACGCCTACAAGGCGGCGATTGCGAAAACGCAGGGTCCGGGGGCAGCTGTTTTGGAAGGCGAGTGATCCCTGTATCGCAACCGCCTCCGAAGGACACATAGTCAATCCAATCAAGCAGCAATCTAAATACGACAATTTTCCGAGCCGTCTAAGTTGCCCCGTCTGTTGATCGTCGCTCCGACCTTCTTCCCCGATCCCGGGGTGCAGTCCGTACGCGTCACGCAGTGGGCCAGGACGCTGCCCGACCTCGGCTGGGAGACCCACATCCTCTGCCGGCACTACGGCTACGAGGCGACTCCCGAGCGGCTCGCCCAGTACGTCCACCCCGATGTGCGGCTGCACTACCTGGGCCCCAAACGGCCGGCGCCGCCGGCGGGGCGGATCGCTGGCGCGCCGCGGCGGGGCGTGGCGGCGGAGTTGCAGCGGCAGGCGGAACGTTTCTTCGTCCCCGACATCACCCTGCTGTCGTGGCGACGGCTCGCGGTCGAGGCGGTTGAGACGGCGCAGTCGATCGCGCCGGATGTGATCCTCTCGTCGAGCCCCCCCCACTCGATCCACTGGATCGGGCGTCATCTCGCGCAGGCGACCGGCGCCAAATGGGCGGCCGACTTTCGTGACCCCTACGCCCTGGATGATCGATTCGTGCCGGGAGGGTGGCTCACGCCGCTCACGTTGCTGCACCAACGACACGAGCGACAGATCTACCGCGACGCCGACCTGACGATCCACGCGATCCCGATCCACGGCCGCTGGTCGCGACGCCACTACACCGACCGTCGCGGCCCGGCAGAGCTGCTGCCCAATGGCGCCCCGAGTGATCTACAGGGACTCGCCGCCGAGCTGCCACCGCGCCCGCCCGAAGCCCCGCTCGAATTACGGTCGGTGGGTCAGATCGCCGACGACGCGCCGCAAGCGCTCTACGAGGCGATCAAGCGTCTCCGCGCCGAGGGGCTCCCCCTCCGCTTCTTACACGCCGGGCACCTGCCGGCCGGGGTCGCCGAGTTGCCGGTCGATCACGGCGACTTCATGACGTTTCTCGGTTTGGTGCCCCACGACGAGGCGATGCGGCTCGTCGTCGGCGCGGACCTGCTGCTCGCTTACTTGAGCGAGAAGCGGTCACGCCACCTGCTGCTGACTTCCAAGCTGTTCGAGTATCTCGGCGCTTGTAAGCCGGTGCTGGTAGTCAACCCGACCCGGCCCGATCGGCAGTTCCTCAAGCGACGAAGCGGCTGTGTCTCGGTGTCGCACCCGAACACCGAGGAACTCGCCACGGCGATCCGCTCGCTCGCCGAACCGAGTCGATCGTCGCGACCGACGGAACTGGAAGCGATCTACGACCGCCGTCAACAGACCGCGATGCTCTCAGAGTGGCTGCGACAGTTGATCGACTAGCCGCTTACGCCCGCGTCTCGCAAGGCGTCGCGGACGGCGGCGACGGGGTCGGCTTCGCTCCGCCAGGCGGCCAAGACCTCGCCCGATCCGGCGCGGTAGCGGTCGATCGCGGTCGGGTCGGTCACCGTGCGTAGCGCGTGGGCCAAGCCGTCGAGGTCGCCGCTGGCGAACTTCTCGCCGTTCACACCGGGACGAAGGAGCGCCGCCGCCGCGCCGACAACGTCGCTGGTGACCAGGGCGAGCCCCGAGGCGGCGGCCTCGTTGAGAACGACTGCCCACGGCTCCCGCTCGCTCGGCAACACCAGCACGTCCGAAAGGCGGTACAGCAGGTTCACCTCGCGCTGCTCGGCCATGAAGCCGGTCCACTGGACCCGCTCGCGGAGGTCGGACGGCGTCATCGTCTCGAGTTCTTGGCGAAGTTCCCCGTCGCCGATAAGCAGCAGGTCCCAATCGGGCCTTTCGTTGGCGATCTGGGCGAAGGCCTTGATGAGCAGATCGACCCGCTTCACCGACACGAATCGCCCGCTGAACACCAGCCGCCGTCGGGTGCGGTTGATTTGGTGACGCTCGGCGGCGGCGGCGATCTCGTCGTCGCTTACGTTCTCGATCAACGCGTAGTCGGGCTCGTAGGGCGACACATAGAGCCGATCGCCCGGGACGCCGTAGTGCTTCCAGTAGGCGACGCCGAGCGGCCCCACCGCCAGAACGGCCGTCACCAGGCGCCTGACCAGGGCGATGTAGGCCCGTTTCACGGCAAGCTTCAGCGGGCTCTTCCCCTGTTCATCGGCGAGGTTGCTGTCCGCACGGAGCAACACCGGGACGCTATGCCGCCAGCACCAGAAAGCGGTTCTCAGGCGGCCCAGGTCGTTGTAGCCGACCAAGATCAACGCGTCGGAACGCTGCTGTTTGAGACGCTCAATCACCTCCCCGCCGCGCCGCCATTCGCGTCGCTGTTGACCGAGCGTGACCGATTGCGGGGTGCGGTCGCCGGCCGAGAGGTCCTCGAGGGTCAACGCCAACGGGGTCGCTAGCCGCCACTGCCGTGACGAGTCGCCATAGGCGTTGAGGACGAGCATCTGCGCCGGCAACTCGTTGGCGAGCCGGTTGTAGAAGTGCAACTCGTAGGGGGACATCGCCGTATGGTAGGCGGCGAGTCGCAGGCGGGATTCGTGGACAGGTTCTACCGGGCCGCTGTTCACTGATACGCCATTCGTGTCGGGACCGGGTAGCGCGACATCACGACGACAGGCTGATGCGCCTTCTCGATCAAGTACTGTCCGATCGTCAGGGCGACGTACAGCAGCAGCATGTGCCACGAGATCGAGCCGAACAGGTAGGCGTCGAAGAAACACGAGGTGGCGAAGGCCACCACCAGGGCGGTGACCAAGTCGCCCGCGGCGCGGAGCCGGGGGTCGGCGCTGCGGATCCTGAACAGCTGATAGAGCATTCTCAGCGTGGCGAAGCAGAACGCGCCCAAGAACCCAATGCCGATGATTCCCAGCCGGGCGGCGACACCCAGGTAAGAACTCTCGGCGGTTCCCGACCCTTCGATTTCGCTTCCGAACAACGGGTTGCTAAGGAACTGATCGATCAGGGATTGCCAGCTGTCTCGCCGGGTGTTGGTGGTGTCGAGGAGCCGGTCTTGGCTGGTTTGGATCCCCTCAAAGCTGTTGGCGAGAACCAACACCGCGTAGATGACGACGGCCGCTACCGCGATCGAGATGAACGCCTTATTGCGGAGCAGCATGGCAAACCCAACCGCCGCCGACAACAGGGCGGTTCTTGACCCCGTCGCCACGAGGCCGAGGCCGAGCAGCACCAGGAGCGCCAAGAGGACCGGCTTCGACAGGTAGTGCCGGCGGTCGTGGATCAGCAGATAGGTCGCGATCATACCGAGCAACGCGCACATCATGCCCGCCGGCTGCGGGTTGAAGGTCGTCCCGTAGAGTCGATTATTGGCGAAGACCGACGCGGAGTTGAGCAGCAGTTCGTGGATCGTGCCGCCAACGAAGAGGAACCCGCTCAATAAAACTCCCCACAGCAGCATCTCGATGCCCCGCTCGCGGCCAAGCACGCGGCCGAAGCCGACGGCGGCGAACAGGAAGATCGCGATGACTGTTGGCGTCGTCGATAAAAAGCGGGAGACATCCTCCTGCGCGAGCATCTTCAGGCAATTCAGGAGTTGCAACGCCACCAGCGTGATCAACGGCCAAGAAAAAAGCTGCTTGCGATCGTTGTTGCGGGCGAAGAGCCCTCCCAACACGAGCGTCCCCAGCAGGCCGATACTGAGCACGCGCGACGAGTTCGACAGCATCTGCAACCAACGCGTCATCTCGAGCGAGTAGTACTCGGTCTCGATCGGGCGCTCGAGCGAGGCGAGCCACATCATCAAACCGAGTCCGATGCAGCGGGCCCACTCGGAGAAGGTCGAGATCACCCCGAACATCGCCATCACGATGACGGCGAAAATCACCAACCCAAGCTGGTTTTTCGCCAGATCGGATAGCTGCTCGAGTTGCGAGACCTGGAGAAGCAGCATGGGGGGCAGCTGGGGGGCGTAGGACCGGGTTGCTTCGGCGAGCCAGCGCCCGCCGGGCGACCAAGCCCCGTCCGCACGCCGCGACGATTCACGGCGTCCACCGGGGCGGGGCTCGATAGTTTAGCATAGCCCAATCAGCCGGGCCGGACGCGTCCCCCACCGGGCCGCGTCTTACCGCCAACCGCTGCAACCCGCAGAGACGGCTCAACCCGCCCGGCGCTGCGACCGGTACAGCTCGGGGTTGAGCGACGGGTCGTTGTACATCTTCATCTGGCGGTAAACCCGCAATTGCTTGCGGCCGGCAAAGATGTCGTCCAGCAAGACGCCCAGCGAGTTGGACAGGTCGGCTCGCTGCAGGACGCAGCGCTGGCGCTTCGGCTCGACCTTCGACAGGTGCTCTTCGGTGGCGTCGGGACGCGCGAGCTCTTCTTCCATGTGGAAGACTCGCAGCGACATGATCGACAGCCGGTCGATCGCCGAGCCGGGCGTCTCGGTGTTCAGGGGGGCGTCGGGGGCGGCCGCGACGCCGCGGGCGTCGAGCATCTCGAGGAGCGTCTCGTCGATCCGCTCGATCCAGTCGTTACGCCGCTGGTTGAAGCCGTCGATGTTCCGCTTGACCTGGGCGATCTGGGCGTCGGTGACGTCGGTCCGACGGGCGATGTCTTCCTCGTGCCAGAGCTGGAAGTTGAACTGGTGCTGCTGGCAGACCACGCTCAACAGGCCGGTGTACGGGTTGTCGATCGGCTCCACGTGCCAGCGCGCGACGGCGTCGGCCTGGAGCTGGAGGACCTGTCGGACGATCGTCGTGCTGTCGAGGGGCATCGGTGGAATCCTTTCCGGGGCGGGGAGCAAGGCGACGACCTTACGCGCAAGCGGCGATTCGCGACAAGACAGAAGTGCGCCGCCGAAGCGGCGTCGGCCCGGTCTCTTCGGCAGACCCGCTACTTCGGCGGCGTACCACCGCCGGTGGCGATGTGCTCACCACGGCCGCTAGCATGGTCGGCGGCGTCGGGCAGGTCGGCCTCGGCCTGCGCCCGCTGCGCCTCGAAGAGTTTCCGCAGCAAGGGCCGGCACCAGCCGCACCCGGTCCCGGCGCCGTAGCAATCCGCTAGCTGCGATGGCGCCGCCGGGCGCTCAACGCGGAGGTAGTTCTCCACCTTCCGCCGGGTGACGTGGAAGCAGAGGCAGAGTTCGTCGTCGGGTTGCAAGGGACTGCCAATTCCAAAGGAAGGCCGATTCCAAGTGAAAGACGCCACGGCGAGTGACTAAGTCCCCGTCGCCAAACGCCAGGCGACCTGGCGCGACAGCTGGTATTCCTCGATGTTCAGCGTCTCATCGACTGTGTGTATGTCGTGCTGCCCCGTGCCGAGCGTGATCGTCGGGATGCCGTGCGACGTGATCCAGTTGGCGTCGAGGCCGCCGTTAGAGATCGCCCGGCGTGGTTCCTGGCCCATCGACCGCAGCGTCCCTTCGAGCGTGACGAGCGACAGGTTGTCCTCGGGCAGCTTGAACGACTCGTAGCAGGCGCCGCCATCAAAGCTGACCGTACCGCGGCGGCCTTCGCTGCTAACGACCTTGTCCAAGGCGCGGAGGAACGCCGCCTCGATCGCCGCAACAATTTGGGTGCGGAAGGCGGGGTCGTGACTGCGGGCCTCGATATGAAGGCGGGCGTGCTCGGCGACAACGTTCGTGGCGACCCCCGCCTCGACAATGCCAATGTTGCAGGTGCCGCGTTGGTCGCCCTTCTCCACGAGGCCGTGCCAGCCTTTCTCGACCAAGTCCGTGACGGCGAAGGCGGCGATCGCCGCCGCGCTGACCCCCTTCTCCGGGGCGATGCCGGCGTGGCTCGGGCAGCCGTGCACGTTGACCCACATGCGATAGCCGCCGGTGGCGCCAACCAGCAGCTTGGCCGGGTCGCCGCCGTCGAAATTGAACGACAACTCGGGCTCGCCGAGCATCCCGACATCGACGTGCCGCACGCCGTTCAGCCCCCCCTCTTCCTGGACGGTCCAGAGGAACGTGATCGGCGGGTGGGGGGCGCCGCTCCGCAGCAGGGCCATCGCCGTCGTCAGCAGCACCGCCGTGCCGGAGCGGTCGTCGGCGCCGAGGCCGGTCGCGGGATCGCCCGAGCGGACCAGATTGCCCTCGATGGTCGGCTTGCTCCCGAGGCAGACCGGGACGGTGTCGGTGTGGGCCATCAGCATCCGCCGCGGCCCGAGCGACGCGTCGCCGTCGAGCTGCATCACGGCGTTGCCGACGCCTCCGCCGAGGGAACTCAGCTCGTTGGCGTTATCGAACCGCAGCGGGTTGGGGTCGGCGCCCGCTTCGGTGAGCTTGGCGGCGACGAAGTCCATGACGCCCCGTTCTTCTCCGCCCCGACCGCGGATCGCCATCAGCTGACAGACAAGGTCGAGGGCTTCCTCGTCCGAAACGGCGAGGGAGGTGGCTGGCGTGCTCATGATCTTGCTCCTCGCCGTGGGCCTAGCCGCTCGACGAGTCGTCCTTGGGTTGGTCGGTTTCCTTCAATCGCCCCGCTTCGCGGAGCGCCTGCCGCAGCACGTAGTCGAGCTGCCCGTTAACGCTACGCAATTCATCGTCCGCCCAACGGCGCAGCGCCGCAAGGACCTTGGGGTCGGTACGAAGCAGGAACGACTCTCGCGCCACAGCAGGCCTCGGGCTGGTTGGCTCAGTTATAGAGCGTGCCGGTATTGACGACCGGCTGGGTGTGCTTGTCGCTGCAGAGGACGACCAGCAGGTTCGAGACCATCGCCGCGCGGCGTTCGTCGTCGAGCTCGACAATCTTCTCCTCCGACAGCTGGTCGAGGGCCATCCGCACCATGCCGACGGCCCCCGCCACGATTTGGGTCCGCGCCGCGACGACGGCCTGCGCCTGCTGACGCTGCAGCATCGCGGCGGCGATCTCGGGGGCGTAGGCGAGGTGGCTGATGCGAGCCTCGATCACTTGGACGCCCGCCTTGCCGAGACGTTCCTGGATGTCTTTCTCCAGCTGGTCGCTCACCTCGGTGGTGCTGCCGCGGAGCGAGGTCTCGTGGTCCTCGCTGTCGTACTGATGCCGACTGGCGAGCCCGCGGAGCGCCGCCTCGCTCTGGACCGCGACATAGTGCTCGTAGTCGTCGACTTCGAAGAGCGCCTCGGCCGTGTCGATCACCTTCCACACCACGACGGCCGAAATCTCGACGGGGTTGCCGTCGCGGTCGTTGACCTTCGACGGCCGGCCGCCCGACTGCGACTTGTGCTGGACGATGTTGCCAGCGGCGTCCTTCTTCTCCGGCTGGTTGGTCGATCCGGTCTCGAAGTTCCGCACCCGGAGCGAGACCTTCTTGGTCGAGTAGAAGGGGTTCACCCAGTAGAAGCCTGACTCTTTGATCGTCCCCTGGTACTCGCCGAACAGCAGCAGCGCCCGTGAGTCGTTTGGCGCCACGGCCTTAAAGCCAATGGCCGTGATCACCGTCGCCACGAGCAATCCAAGCGCTACCGGGACGAAGAGCAGCGTGACCGGATCGCTATCGAGAGTGGCGACTCCGATGCAGATTGCGACGGCGAGGGGTGGCATCGCCAAGCAGCAGAGCAAGGGAAACCAACCCGACATCGGCTGGAGCGGCTTTTCGGTGACCATGAGCGGAGACTCCAAAATGGGGAAGAGATAGCAATGTGATATCACTTCGCTATCCCGCCCGCAATCTTGAGGTCCCCGCCCTATTTTCTTGGGAGTCGGCGGAAGGGGTGAACCTCGGGGGGGAGTGGGCTGGTCGTTTGGTGGTTCACTCCCGGCGCTGGCGCTTAGGGCTCTCGCCCGCGGTGCGGGAGCAACGCCAGAAATAAGAGCCCTAAGCGCCAGCGCCGGGAGTAAACCGAGACGCCACCCCCATCGCCCTCCCGCGCCGAGCCCTTTCGACTAAGCTGGGAGCCCACCCCCCGCGGAGCGATCGCATGCTGCTGGTCATCGACAACTACGACTCGTTCACGTTCAACCTCGTCCAGCGGTTCGGCGAGATCGACCCGTCGATCGATATCCGCGTGGTGCGGAACGACGAGCACACGATCGACGAGCTCGTGGCGATGGAGCCCGATCGGGTGGTCGTCTCGCCGGGCCCCTGTACGCCGACCGAGGCGGGCGTGTCGGTCGACGCGATCCACCGTTTCGGAGGACGGGTCCCCGTGCTCGGCGTCTGCCTCGGCCACCAGTCGATCGGACAGGCCCTGGGGGGCAAGGTCGTCCGCGCCGGCCGGCTCATGCACGGCAAGACCGACCAGATCTATCACGATGGGGGCGGGCTGCTGGAAGGTCTTGAGAACCCCTTCCAAGCGACACGGTATCACAGCCTGGTGATCCGCCCCGACACGCTCCCCGTAGCGCTACGCGTCACCGCGTGGACTGAGGACCCGTCCGCCGAGGGCGGCGTCGAGCGCGTGATCATGGCCGTCGAACACCGCGACTGGCCCCTCTACGGCGTGCAGTTCCACCCCGAGAGCTTCCTGACTTACCAAGGGACCGACCTGCTAAAGCGCTTCCTCGAAGCAAATTAGCGCGCTCGGGCACGCGGCGCCTGATTCTTGCCCGGGTAGAAGTGCGAGTAGTAGCCGAAGCCGGTCTGGTGCCCGGTGGCGATCATCCGTTCGGATCCCGCTGCCTCGAAGGCGGCTTGGGCCGAGATGGCCTGCACCCGCATGTTGAGTTGCTGCTGCTGGCGTTGGAGCGCTTGATTCGTCCGCTGCTGTTCGAGCGCGGGCCTGACGAGGACGTTGTAGTTGTCGACCGTCTGCTGACGACCGCCGGGGCCCTGGTTGAAGAGATTCAGATAGGGGCTGATCGTCGAGCTCGGGCTCATTCCGGAAAACGGCTTAATCGCACCGACGCCCGACGTCGCACTCGAGGGGGCGTAGCCCGACAGCGAGGAGTTCATCGTCGCGATCGGGGAGAATCCGGTTGAGGCGCCGTACGCCCGGGACTGGCGGAGAACCGAGCTGTTGATCGAGTCGATTGTCTGCATACTGCCGCCCGACTGGCTCTTCAGCTGCGTCATCGCCTCCTGGGACGCGGCGGCAGCGACCGCAGGGCTGATACTAGGGTTTTGCGCAGCGGCCGGCAGGGCGCTCATCAGCGTCAACGCAACGGCTAAGCCGACGGCGGAGCAGAGCGTTCGAGCCATTGTAAATCCCGATTCGAAGTTTCGATGGTTCAGCGCGTAGCGACACGCCATGGAGCCGACCCACGCCGCAAACTCGACGAGCGTCCTCTCTGAAGTATTCTACCCGCTCGGGGCATGCCGGCGGCCGGGCGACGGCGGAGCGCTTCGACGCGTCGTCCGACAAACCGAAACGACCCCCCCATTCGGTGCAACCCGTGATCAACACCCCTCCGAAGTTGGCTTGATGAGCGTGCGCCCCGCGACGCCCCCTCGCAGAATCCTCTCAACCCCCTCCTCGAGGCGGTCAAAAGTCAGCGTTGTGAGGAGATCGGCGGGCAATTCAATCCGCCAATCACCCATGAGACGCCTCCACACCTCGAGCCGCGGCCCGCGTGGACACTTCGCCGAATCGATCCCGGCGAGGGTCACCCCTCGCAGCAGAAAGGGATAAACCGACAGCGGCAACTCGGTCCCCGCCACAAGGCCACAGGCGGCAACGACCCCCCGGTAGCGCAGCGAGCGGATGAGGGTCGTCAACGGCGTCCCGCCGACGGTGTCGACCGCCGCGGCCCACCGTTCGGACAGCATCGGCGTCCCGGAATCGTCGGCGACCGCTTCGCGACCGACCACCTCCGTCGCCCCCAGGCTGCGCAGTTGCCCCGCTTGGTCCGGCTTGCCGGTGACGGCGGTCACGCGGTAGCCGAGTTTCGCTAGCAGCGCGACGGCGAACGTGCCGACGCCCCCCGTGGCGCCGGTGACGACCACGTCGCCTTCGTCGGGGCTGACGCGATCGGCAATCGCCATGACGCACTGGGCGGCGGTGAAGCCTGCCGTGCCGTAGGCCATGGCGTCGCGAGGTGTAAAGCCGTCGACGAGTCGGACCGGCCAGTCGGCCGGGACCCGCACTCGGCCCGAGTAGCCCCCCCAGCGCGCGGCGCCCAGGTCGTAGCCCGTGACAAGGACCGCGTCGCCCGGCCTAAAGTCGTCGGAGTCACTCGCGACGACGCAGCCCGCGCAGTCGATTCCAGGAACATGAGGAAGTTTCCTGACGACACCGCGGTGGCCGCGGCAAGCCAGGGCGTCTTTGTAGTTGAGCGAAGAGCATTCGACGTCGATTAGCACCGCGGGGCCCTCGACGGCGGGCAGGTCGTCGTTGGTTTGTCTTTCAACCCGACCGGCGCATTGGCCGTCGGGTCTTTCGCGGACTACCCAAGCCAAGAATGAATCGTCGGTGACCGGCATAAGGATTTCGTCGTCTAAGAGGATCAAGAACGTGGGTGCTATCAGCGATGTCGCCGCCACTAGAAGTTTCTGCGTCGATTCGACCTTTACGACGCTGTGGTCGATGGGTCATCGTAACGAATACGGGGTCTGTCTCCCGTCCGGCTTATCTACGGAGAGTTTCTCATGGTCGCTGAAAACGCGGAACGGGTAATCCATGCGGCTGTGCGACGACTTGGGCAAAGCTCGCACCTGTACTTGAGGCACATCGAGTGCCACGTCGAAGAGGACGCCCTGTGCCTCGAAGGCAAGGTCCCCAGTTTCTATTTGAAGCAGGCGGCCCAAAGCTTGTTGCAATCGCTCGAAGGGGTCGAACGGGTCGTTAATCGCCTCGAGGTTGTCAACGCCTACGGGGTAAGCCCCGCGCCGCAACACGTGACCGTCCAGAAAGCGATCGCAACTCCCAAGAGGCAGGCGAGCCCGCAGAAGCAAACCGCGGTCTAAGCCACGCGGCGTCACCATTTCGGTGGCGGAGAATTCGGTGGCGAAGCCTTCTCGTCGTGTCGGCGTGGCCGTTGTTCCCATCGGGCCACTGATCCACCTTTAGGACCACGTCCACCTTTAGGATCGTACTGCTGGGACCGTACTGCCGGGAACATGCCGCGCGCTCAATCCTCCTTGAGCTCGATCGGCAGCTGATCGATTTTCGCGGCGACGATGAAGTCATTCTCGGACAATCCGCCGATGGCGTGCGTCCAGAGCTCGACCGAGACGTTGCGATACCCCTCGATGTGTAGGTCGGGGTGATGCCCGTCGGCTTCGGCGACCTCGGCGCAGCGGTTGAAGAAGTCGATGCCGGCCATGAAGTTCTTGACGCGCCAGTCCTTGCGGATGCGCTGCCCGTCATGGGTGAGCCGCCAGCCGTCGAGCTGACCGAGTTGACCGTTTGCCTCGTCAAGCGAGCACGGCTCGACGCCCCCTTCGCAGGGGAGGCACTTCTTGTTGACGAGTTCGTCGCGCGTTTGAGTGGCCATGAGTGGGTCGTTCCTCTTGTAATTGGCGGAGCGGGCGGGTCCTTCGGTTAATCGTTACCTTCCGCCCGACGGTGACAACCGACATCCCGCCCGGGGAGCGCGGTTTCTAACTGCGAATTATTTTTTGTTTTCCGTCGAGCGGTAAGTGCCACCTGTCTGTCGCTGACATCAACCGGCTCGGCGTGTCGAAAACGACGTAAACCACAACGTCAAAACAATTTAGCCTCAGGAAACGCGACTGCAGCTAGTCGTCCCCCCCTCGGCGAGGAGACGTTGCGTGAATCCGCAGGTGAGCGATCATCCAGGGCCGATTCACCCCTTCCTCGCTCTGTGGTGATCAATGACTGAACTGGCTGCCATTAAACCTGTCGTCAACTCGCGCCCCGTCCGGGTCCTGGTGAGCCTCGACGCGTCGCTCGATCGTGAAGCTTACGCGGCGCGTGTCAACCTCGAGCCGGGATTCCATTCGGTGCACAGCGGCTCTCTCGCGGCCCCCCCGGACGTCCGCCTGGCGAGCCGCTGCGGCAGCGATTTTAGTGACCTCACGATCGCAACCGTTGCGCTGATTCACTCGAGCGCCGCAAAGCCGTGCGATTGTTGCCGAACGGTGTCGCGAGCAGCAGGCTGGACGGCCCTGACACGGGCTTTGCGGGAGGCGGCGGGCAAAGAACTGCAATCGAGCGGCGAGGACAATTCGGAGCTCTCGCAGCTGACACGGCGCGAGCTTGAAGTGCTCCGCCTGGTCGGCCTCGGCAAGACGGTGGGCCAGTGCGCCGAGTCGTTGGGGGTCTCTCCCAGCACAGTGGGGAACCACAAATACCGGCTCATGCGGAAGCTTGGCGTCTCGACCTCGTTGCAGCTGCTGCGGATCGCCGTCCGCAGCGGGATCGCCGACATCCATGGTCCGCAGGAGGTGGATCACCTGGGCGTCAGCCCGATCGGTCGTTAGGCTGGCAGGGTCGCCTCCGACGTTTTGGAGGGCTCTCCGCGATCGCCACCGCTCGTCCATGCCTAAGTACGTCGTCCGCTACGGCTCGATGCGCCACCTGGGGGTCTTCTCCAGCCGGGCCCGCGACGCCTACGCACGCGGCCATCGGGTGATCGCCCGGACCGGTCGCGGCCAAGAAGTCGGCGAGGTCCTCTGCGAGGCGACCGAACACGTCCTCGCGCAGATGGGCGAGGAGCCCCGGACAGGCCAGATCCTCCGCCTCGAGTCGGCCGAAGACGCCGTCGAAATGCGGCGCCTGCACAAGCAAGAGGTGAACGAGTTCGAGACGGTCCGCAGCCGCATCGCCGAGCTCAATCTCGACATGCAACTGGTGCAGGTCGAACGGCTCTACGGCGGCGAACGCGTCATCATCTACTACCTGTCCGAGCAACGGGTCGATTTCCGTGAGCTCGTGAAGGCGCTGGCCCGCGACCTGCAGACCCGCGTCGAGATGCGGCAGATCGGCGTCCGGGACGAGGCCAAGCTGCTGGCCGACTACGGCGATTGCGGCAAGCCGGTCTGCTGCAACACGCACCTGTCGGAGATGCCGCCCGTCTCGATGAAGATGGCGAAGCTGCAGCGGGCGACCCTCGACCCGACCAAGATCTCCGGCCGCTGCGGCCGCCTCAAGTGCTGTCTGCGATACGAGTACGACACCTACCAAGAGCTGCAACGCGAACTCCCGAAAGTCGGCTACGACGTGCTCACCCGCGACGGCAAGGCCCGCGTGCTATCGCAAGAGATCCTCACCGGCGAATTGCTGGTCGAGACCGAAGATCGCCGGCGGATCGTCATTCCGGCCTCAGACGTGCTAACCGTTGTCGGCAAGGCGGTCCGCCCCCCACGCCCCAGCGACGACACCGCCGAGGGCAAGCCGACGGAAGGCGACGCCGCGGCGAATCAGGGGAGGGGCCCACGATCGGGCAGTCGGCGGGGTTCGGGCCCGCCGCGTGATCGCTCGCCGGGCCCCCGCAAGAACGCCCCCGATGATTCATCCGATCCCTCCCCACCCGAATCGCCTCCCGACGCCGGCGAGAAAGGGTGAACCTTTTCGTGGGGGGTTGTCCCCACAATCGCGTGGGGCGGATACACTCAAGGCGGGGCTCACCGCGTCCTGTGCCCCCCGCCTCCCTCCCCGCCCGATGCCTCTCAGCCCCGAGCGTCACGTGTCGGTCATGCTCGATCCGAAGCACCCTCTCGCCGAACTGCTTCGCCGTGATAAGCGATACCACTTCGACGCCTACGTCTTTGTCTTTGACGCGCTCCGCTACGGCCAAGAGGAACTCGGCCTCGGCGACTCGGACGAAGACTCAGAGCTCGACTCGGAGTTCGACGATTCCGAGCTGGAAGGCGACGAGGTCGATGAGGCGGAGGACGACGAGGAACGCCACGTCACCGGCCCCGAGCTCTGTCGGGCGATCCAGCACTACGCGATCCATCAGTACGGCATGCTGGCGCAGAGCGTCCTGGGGCACTGGGGCATCCACAACACCGGCGACTTCGGCGAGATCGTCTTTAATCTGATCGGCATCGGTCAGATGCGTAAGACCGACAGCGACCGCCGCGAAGACTTCGACGACGTCTACAACTTCGTCGAGGCTTTTGGCCAAGCGGAAGTCTTCTCGATCGACAATGTCGATGACGACGAATGAACGCCCCAGACGGCGAGGTGAACTCCGTGGCTCCGAGCCCCGTACCTGCGGTTCCCGCGACGTCCCTTGGGTGGCAGGTCCCCCTGGCGGCGACGGCGCTCGGTTGCTGGATGGCGTTCTTGGTTTGGCTCTCATTTTTTAATTCACCGCTGTAATTCACCGTAGTGAGAAGGGGTTTCTCTCATGCGTCTTCAATCTGTGTTTGTGCTGACCGCTTTGCTCGCGACCCTCACCAACTCGGCGGGCGCGCAAGAGTCGGCTACCGCGTCGACCGCCGCCGCATCGACCTCGGCTAAGCCCAGCGCCGGCGTTCTCGTTGATCGCGCGGTGGGCTACCTCGAGACGACGCGTGACGAGAAAGGCGCCTTCAGCCCCCGGCTAGGGCCGGCGGTGACGGGGCTTGTCGCGACCGGGCTGCTCCGCAACGGCCGCAGCATCAGCGACCCCCTGGTAGCCGACGCCGTCGCGTACGTCGCCGGCTTCGCCCAGCCGGACGGCGGGATCTATACGCCCGACTCGATGTACCGCAACTACGAGACCTGCATCGCCATGCAGTGCCTCAAGGAAGCGGCCGAAGCGCCGGGCGCTAAGAAGGACTACGCCGACGAGCTCGCCGCCGCCGAGCGCTACCTCAAAGGGATCCAGTGGGACGAGGAAGAGGGCCATGGCGTATCGAGCACCAGCTACGGCGGCGCCGGCTACGGCAACCATAACCGGCCCGACCTGTCGAACACCTCGTTCTTGATCGACGCCTTGCACGCGCTGGGCCGTGGCGAGGACGACCCCGCGATGCAGAAGGCCCTGGCCTTTGTGAGCCGCACGCAGAACCTCGAGACCGAGCACAACACGACCGAGTTCGCCGCCAAGGTGAACGACGGCGGCTTCTACTACACGCCGGCCGCGGGCGGCTCGAGCCAGGCGGGCGAGACCGACAACGGCGGCCTGCGGAGCTACGCCTCGATGACCTACGCCGGCCTGAAGAGCATGATCTACGCCGGCGTCGGCCCCGACGACCGCCGCGTCAAAGCCGCCTACGATTGGGTCAAGAATCACTACTCGCTCGACGAGAATCCCGGCATGGGGACCTCGGGCCTCTATTACTACTACCACACGTTCGCCAAGGCGCTCGACGCGATCGGCGAGCCGACGATCACCGACTCCGACGGGACGTCGCACGACTGGCGCGGCGAGCTGGTCGCCAAGCTCGCCGCCGAGCAACAGCCGACCGGCGCCTGGGTCAACTCGAACGACCGCTGGCTCGAGTCCGACCCCAACCTGGCGACCGCGTATGCGTTGCTAGCGTTGTCGTACTGCGACGCGGATTGACGCCGTCACAGGGGTGGGCGCTAGAGTTCGCCGCCGATAGCCGGCGGCCCCTACCGCTCTTTGCCCCTCGCGGGGGTTCTGCTAGTTACCGCCCTGGAACCGCTGCGCCGCTCCGGCGTGGTGGGTGTTCCGCTAGACCGGTAACCCCCGCGTGAGCGTCGTCGATGGATCGCCAACGCCTCTTTGTCCGACTCGTTGTCCTGGCGGCCTGCGCCGCCCCGGCCGTCGTCTGTGGCGACGACGCCCCGCCGACGCCGTGGTCGGGGACCAAGACCGAATCGACCCTCAACGTCGCCGATTGGGCGACAGCCAAGCTGGCCCCGCCCGCCAAGGCGATCGCCCCACCGGCGCAAGCCGAGCCGTCGCCGTTCGATCCGACGGCTTTTGACGCGCCGACGGTCACCCCCGCCGGCGGCCGCTACGGCGCCGCCCCGGCCCCCGTCGCCACCAACTCGATCCGGCAGAACCCGTCGTCGGCCGCAACGTTGCCGTCGAGCAATCCGCTCCGCGGCGCTCCAGCCGGACCCGAGTTGAAAGCGACCGAGAAAGCGGCGCCCGAGCAGGTGATCCGCGTCGGCGCCACCAGCGACGCGAGCGACTTGGCTGCCCCGCCGCTCGGCGACGACCCGTTCGCGGCCCTGCCCCCCACGCCGCGCACGAATCCGACGACCCAATCGGCAGCCCAACCTTCCGACCGCATCGCGATCGGCGCGACGCCGGTCGCGCCCGCGCCGCTCGCGTCGCCGGCCGACGCCGAGGCAATCACCATCGCTCGCGAGGAGTTCGCCGAGCTGACGCCGGTCGAGCGGACGCCCGCGGCGACACGGCCGACGGAGCGGACCGCTCCCCCCGTTCAGAACGGCGTTGAACCGGTCGCCCCGCGGGTCGCTTCGGCGGCGCCGGTCGCCGAGCCCCACGCCTTTGCCGGCGCCTTCGGCGCGTCGCCAACGCCCCCCACCG
The DNA here is from genome assembly GCF_007859955.1 of Botrimarina colliarenosi. Taxonomy (GTDB): domain Bacteria; phylum Planctomycetota; class Planctomycetia; order Pirellulales; family Lacipirellulaceae; genus Botrimarina; species Botrimarina colliarenosi. The sequence goes on along the minus strand of NZ_SJPR01000001.1, from coordinate 1,342,007 downwards.
AAGGGAACGGCCGCCCCGGCCCCGAGACACTCGAAGGCCCGCAAGAGGCGTCGCTCGTCGTCGAGAAACGCGGGCCGCGCGAGGCGCAGATCGGCAAGCCGTGCCGCTTCGTCGTGAAGGTCCGCAACACCGGCAGCGGCCCCGCCGAGAACGTGGTGCTCAGCGACCAGACCCCCGCCGGCGCGCGGCTGCTCAAGACCAACCCGGCCGCCGACCAGCACCAAGGCCGCCTCGTCTGGCGCCTCGGGACGGTCGCCGCCGGCGAAGACCGGACCGTCGAGATGGAGTTCGAGCCGCTCCGCGAGGGCCCCCTCGGCAGCGTCGCCACGGTGACGATGGACGCCTCGGCCAGCGCCGCGACGGTCGCCACGCGTCCGCAGCTAACCATGCGGATCGCCGCCGCCGAGAACGTGCTGCTGGGCGACGAGCAGACCATTTCGATCGAACTACACAACCCGGGCACCGGCGTCGCGACGGGCGTGTTGCTCGTCGAGGACGTGCCGCCCCAGCTCCGCCACGCCGCCGGCGCGGCGCTGGAGTACGAGGTCGGCTCGCTCGAGCCGGGCGAGACCCGTCGCATTGATCTGCACATGACCGCCGCTCAGGCGGGCCACGTGGTGAACGCGGTGGCCGCGATCGCCGATGGCGATCTGCGCGCCGAGAAGAGCGTTGAGTTCGACGTGGTCGCCCCGTCGCTGTCGGTGTCGATCGACGGCCCGTCGCGGCGTTATCTCGAGCGGCCCGCTAGCTACACGATCGGCGTCGACAACCCGGGCACCGCCCCCGCCAAGGACGTGCGGCTCGTCACGCACCTGCCGCGCGGCATGGAGTTTGTCCGCGCCAACAACCTGGGCGAGTACGACGCCACCACGCACAGCGTCTACTGGAGCCTCGCCGAATTGCCCGAGGGCGAGCGCGGCGAGGTCGAGGTGGTCGCGATGCCGGTCACCGCCGGCGAACACGTCCTCAAGGTCCAGAGCGAAGCGCGCGACGGGCTCGAGGCCGAGCACTCGCAGAACATCCGCGTCGAGGGCGTGGCGTCGCTTTCCTTCGAGGTCCGCGACCTCAACGACCCGATCGAAATCGGCGGCGAGAACATCTACGAGATCCGCGTCCTCAACGAGGGGACCCAAGCCGCCACCGGCGTGCGGGTCCGCGTCGAGGCGCCGAGCGGCCTGCGGGTCGTCGGCGCCGATGGAGACGCCGCCCACCGCGTCGAAGCGACCCGGGCCGAATTCGCCCCGCTGCCGCGTCTCGAGCCGGGCCAGAAGGCGGCGTTCCGCGTCCGCGTCACCGGCGCCGAGCCGGGCGACCAGCGTGTGACGGTGCTCGTCGAATCAAACGAGATAACGCGGCCCATCCGCCGCGAAGAAAGCACCCGCGTCTTCGGCGACGAGTGAGATCGATTGCGGAATTCGGAATTCGGAATTCGGATTGAAGCTCCGCCGACCCCTGCGCGAACGGCGAGCCGGCGACGCAAGTCGTCGGAGTGAACTTTCGCAAGATTCTTAGACCAATCCCCCTCCGCCGAACCTCCTTGGCGGTAGCTTGGCGTTCTTGTCGCCAGCTGGGCGTTGCCGAAATCGGGGCGGTTGGAGATCCATCGATGCGAACCTCGTTAACCGTCGCCGTCCTCCTCGTGGCGTGCACCGCGGGTCTGATCTGGGCGGTCCAAAGTGCTCGCAACCCGGACTTAACGTCTGCCGAGCAAGAGCTCGTCGCGTTGATGACGGACTACTACGCGGCCTTAGAGCCGTACTGGCATGCGACAAGCGAGTTGAAATCGCGGGAAGACTACGACCGAGCCATCGCCGACAGTACGCTCGTCGATCCGAGCGCCGAGTACATCCCGCGGCTGCTCGATTTCGAGGCCGATCACCGCGGCGACGACGTCGGCCTCTTGGCGTTGTGGCACGTCTTCAAGGAGGCGGGCCGCGGCGGAGGGGACGACGCTCCTGAAGTCGTCGGGCGACGTGAGGCGCTGTCACGGCTGCCCTTCTATGCAAAAAGCAACTTGCTGTCGATCGCCGGTAAAGTGACGTTCTACGGCAACTACGAGCCCGCCGCCCACGACGCAATCTCTTCGCTCGTCGCTTCAGAAACGGTTCCAAAGGCGACGCGGGACGCTCTCCGGTTCTACCTCGCCAATGACGACCTCGAACTGGAGGACGCCCGGGTCCGATCGGTGCAACGCGTCGAGGCTTTGCGCAGCGGCGCCAAGCCCTACCGGCCAGGCGAACTCGATCTTCACGTGGAATGGCTGGCAAAATCTCCGTCCGAAGCCGAGATGGCGGCGCGCCGCGACGCCGCAGTGGCGACGCTCGAACAGCTCGTCGCCGACGAGGCGTCACCCTTGATCCCAGGAACCAAAGGGGTCGATGATCGCTGGTACGTCATCCGCATCATCGACGACCCTCATCCCCAGCGATTCGCCGACCAGGCCGCCGCGCTCCTCTTCAGGGAACGCCATCTCAAAGTCGGCGTGGTCGCTCCCGATCTGGAAGTCTCCCTGCTCGACGGCGAGCCGTGGCGGATGGCCGACCAACGTGGCAAGGCAGTCGTCGTGCAGTTTTCTTTCACCGGCTGCGGCCCCTGTGCGCGGATGTACCCCGACCTGGCCGACCTCACCACCGAATACGGCGACCGTCTCGAAATCCTCACGCTGATGCGTGATGCGACGCCCGACAGCGCGCTCGAAGGCGTCGCCGACGGGAAGCTGACCTGGAGCGTCGCACTCGACGGCGATCCGGGCCGCGTCGCGAGGGAGTGGTCGGTCGATGGCTTCCCCGAGGTGTATGTCATCGACCAAGTAGGCAAGATCGCCGCAATCGGGCTGCCCGGCGAAGCGCTGCGTGACGAAGTCGCCCGCTTGCTCAACGCCGCCGACGGATCAGCGGACGTCAGAAGCCGATGATCTCGGCGTTGAACGCGCGCTCGTAGAACCAGATCGCCGCGATCACCGCCACCAGCACCGAGCCGCCGCGCAGCACCACCCAGCGGTAGAACCACGTGCCGCGCGTCAGGTAGGCCAGCGGCAGGAAGACGAGCACGATCGCCATCTGGCCGAGTTCGACGCCGACGTTGAACCCCAGCAGCGCCACCGCGAGCGACGCCTGGCTGAGCCCCAGGTCGATCAGCACGTTGGCGAAACCGAAGCCGTGCACCAGGCCGAACAGGAACGCGATCGCCCAATTCGAGATCCGCAGCACCGGGTACAGGTTGTGCAGCGCCGTGACGACAATCGACAGCGCGATCGTCGACTCGATCAATTGGCTGGGCGGCGTCGCGTACTCCATCACCGCGAGCCAGAGCGTGATCGAGTGGGCCAGCGTGAAGACCGACACGATCTTCAGCACGCCCCAGCAAGCCGGGCGGAAGTTTTGGACGGGTTCCCATCGCCCTTCCTGGCGGAACAAAACCGCCGGCAAAAGTAGCGCTAGCAGAAACAAGATGTGGTCGAAGCCGATCCAGATATGCCAGACCCCTTCGCGCACGTACTGGGCGAACGCGTTCCAGAGCGTCCCCTGCCCCGCGCCGAGCTCGACCTCCGGCTCTTCGCGGCTCAACACGTGCGTCGTGGTCGACCCGTCGGCGGTGTAAAGAACCAACCCGCGGTGGGTCGGGTCGACGTCGAACAGCAGTTGGTACGCGATGTCGAGCTTCGCCTCGCCCGGGTCGGCGCCCTCGAGCAACAGGACCGCGTAGCCGCCGTCGCTGTGCCGATTGGCCATCATGCCCGATAGACGCAGTTCGTACGGTTCGCCGTCGGCGGTGAGCTGCAGATGGCTGAGCGCGTGGCCGGCGATCGCCGCCTGCTGCGCCTTCACTTCGCCCCAGGTGATCTTGCCGTCTTGGTCGGCGTCGAGGCCGACCAGCAGTTCGAGATCGCTGAGCGCGATGTCCCACTCGACGAGTAGCGGGCCTTCTTCGCGTTCGATCCGCAGATAGCTGTCGCTCGGCTTGTGGGCGTAAGCGGCTGAGGCGATCAAGCCAAAGAGCAACAGCGGCAGGGCGCGGGGGAGCTTCACGGCTTCGCCTCCAGCTGCTCGACCAATTGCTCGACGAGTCGCTGCAGCGCCACGTCCTGCGTGCCCGCCTCCTTGAGGAAGCCGATCGCCTCCGCCGCCGCGACGGGCTGCTGCGCCGCGAGCGCGGCTTCGAGCACGTTGCGGGTGTCGCGGGCTTCCTTCTGGCGGTCCCAGTTGGCGAGCGCCAGCTCGAGCGCCCGTTGGGGGTTGTCCTCGAGCTCCAGCGCAAAGCGCGCCTCGAACCGGCCGTGCGGCAGGTCGCCCCGCAGCCGGGTTTCGCGGAAGCGGTCGGCCAGTTCGCGGCGTAACTCGGCGGCCCGTGCGGTGTCGCCGGTCTGGCGGGCGGCGATCGCCGCGGCGAGCAAGTAGCCGTTATCGCTCAAATCGTCGCCAAGCATCGCCGCGACTTCGTCGGCCCGGTCGCGATCGAGCAGGAAATCGGCGTAGGCCCGCTTGAGGAACCCGTCGTTGGTGTCGAGGGCGAGCCCTTCACGGTAAGCCCGCTCCGCCACGTCGTCGCGGCCCAGCGCGCGGGCGGTCTCGGCTTGTTGCGTTAAGAGCCACGGCGCAACGGCCGGCAGTTTCTCTTTGGTGATCGGCAAGGCTTGCTCGATGAGCCCGGCGGCCTCTTCGGCGCCCCCCGTCACCGCCAAGAGCGGCACGCGGCAGAACACCCTCGCGACCCCTTCGGCGAACTCACTCAGTTGGTCGCACGCCACCCACGCCGCGTCGTAGTCGCCCTGCACGCGGTGGAGGTTGACCGCTTCGATCCACGCTTGCGAATCGCGGGGGCGGCTCTGCAGCAACGTCTCGATGTCTTCGAGCGCCGCCGCGTACTCGTGATCGGTCTCCTTGAGCTTCGCGCGGACGCGGAGAATCTCCGCCGGCGGCGCCGACTCGTCCCACCACGGCTCGATCGCCGCGCGGGCGTAGCCGTAGTAGCGGGGCCCGCCCCCCTGCTTGCCAAGCTGGACGTACGCGTTCGCGACTTGGGCGGCGAGGTCGGCGTCCTCGGGCTCTTTCAAGAGGCGTCGGCGAAGGTCGGCGACCTCGCTCTGCCCCGCCAAGACCGCGACCGGAAGCGTCTGGAGGACCTCGTCGTCCTCCGGCAAATAGGGGTCGCCCGCCATCGCGACGCCCGCTGCGAACGTGACCAAGACCGTCGCGGTGATTCGTGATCGACTCGACATCGGCTTGAGGCGTTATCCCGTGTTGAACGCGAGCGAGCGAAAAGTCGGCAAGGACAGCGTCGTAAGAAAAGAGAGCCCGACCGCCGTTCGGCCGGGCTCTCCACGCTCCCTCAATGATCGGCCCTCACTTCGTGACCGGCGTCACCCTGCTCAGGCGCGACGGCGTCCCGTGGCGAGGCCCGACACGGCGATCAGGGCGATCGCGATGGTCGTCGGCTCGGGGATATTCGCCGCTGCCAGGTAGGGGAACGAACCGAGGAAAGCCTTGTCGTTGGCGTCGACCCCGTCGCCGATCGGTGTCGACGAGGCGGTCAGCAGCGTCAGCTCGGCGTCGATCACGTCGTCGGCCAACTGGCGTCCGTTGAGGAAGCCCGCGGCGCTAGACGTGTCGAACGTCAGCACGTCCGGCAGCAGCACCGGCGTCAACGCGTCGGCGTTCGACTGGGTGCTCAGTCCGGCGATCGCCGAGTTCACGTCGGTCCCGAAGGCCGAGAAGTCGTTGGCGGGCGACGCCTCGTTGAACTCTTGCTTGCGGGCCGACGGGATCAGCACGGTGTTGATCGCGGGGCGCCCGACGCGGTCGACTTGGCTGCCACCTTGGGTGGTGGTCGCCCAGATGCCGAGGTTCGGACCGCCGAGCAGCGAGCTGGGGAGTTCGAGTATGATCGCCGACGTATCGAGGCCCGCGAAGAAATCGTCGCCGGTGAAGTTCAAGCCGTCGTTGAAGCCGTTCAGATCGAAGAAGAACGGGTCGTCGTAGACGCCCGCTTGCACCATCCCGCCGCCGGTGGTCGGGGCGGTGGCGCCGGTCGAGCCCGCCGCGATCACGCCGCCGGGTCCCATGAGCGTCAGCGCCTGAACGCCCGCTACCGGAGCGCCGAAGGTCGCGTCGTAGCTAATGTCGGCGACGGCGTCGCCCGTGTTGTCGATCTTAAACGAGTACGTGACGTCGGTCCCGAAGGTCCGCGGGCTGAGCACGCCGGCGCCCGGGTTCACCGTCAGGATGAGGACGGTGTTGGCGGGATTCGTCGGCGACTGAAAGGCGTACAGGTCGTTAACGTCGACCTGCCCGTTGCCCATCAGGTTGGGGGCGTCGAGGTGGTCCGACGCGTGGGCCGTCGTCGCGACGACGGCGCCAACCGCCAGTGCTAGCGGAGCGGAGAATCGAAAGAGGTGCATGGTTCTGGGTTCGCTAGGGGAGAGGACGTGCGGGAACATCGAGGTTGCAGGCAAACTGCAAATGACGGGCCGCGAGTCGTTTGCCATCGGCGGTAACGCGCAAGAAGAGCGCCAGACGAAAACGCCCCGACAAGTCTGCCAGTGACTTTGCCTGCGGCGACTTCGCCCGGAGTCATTCCCAGTCGTTACGGCCGAGGCGGAGGGCCGGATTGGCTTTTTTCGAAAAGGCGGACCGAGAGCAGCCGAAAGCGATCGCCAGCACTTTGGCGAAGGAGCGTCCCAGCACAATCTTGGGGGGCTGAGAAGGGCGAGTCCCAGCCGGTACTCGAACGCAGCATGAACGCCTCTCACCCCAGGAACACCAAAAGTGCGGCGGCGGGACAACAAATGCCGACGACGACGCGCAGCCCCTCCGGCGCGGCAGCCCCATCCCTATGCCTTGGCGGTCGGCAAACCGGCAATCGACTGCCTGTCGAGACGGGCGCCTATCGAGACGGGCTCACGTGCAAGACCGTGCGTCGTTCCACGCCGAGGCAGGTCGAGCTCGGATGAATCTCGCTGAGGTGATGTCCACCGATCCCAGATGCGAAGCGGACGGCTGGCCCCTTGTGCCGTCTTCCGAAACTGCAGAGGTGCCCCTGTTTGCAAGGAGGCCTCTGCGAGCTACCTGCTGGCGCAACTCCGAACGGGTGGTCCAGCTTCGGCAACTTACTCACGGACTAAATCTGGAGCGGTGAATCGACCTCGGCAACGTCGTCCGCAGTTTCAACGACGAAGTTGTCCTCTACCTTGGCGAATCCACGAGCAGATCCCTGATTTGGGCCGCGGGAATCACCAATGCCCCGTAGACGGTTGAATGTACCGCGATTCCAATCGCCTCGCAGTCAAGATTTACCACAGGTCCACCGAACGACTTGTCGGGCAGACGCATGTCGACTTCAAAACTTTCGCACGTTCTCCCGCTCATGGGGGCCAACTCTGGAGTGCTAACAATACCGACATTCAAACGAATCTGGTTGCTGCTATTGGTGAAAAGTGGAGCCGCGACAAATGCACCAACCGTCGCATTTCTGCTACTCGTTCCCCAGCTAGCGGCAGTCGTACTCTCTAAGGGAATCTTGAGCACAGCCAATTTGAACTGATCGTCTCGACGGACGATATCGCAATCGAAAGTCTCACCGCTAGACAATTGACAACGCGGGCTATCTGGCAATGTCCCGTTCACAGTCACGACCTTTCCGTCTGAGGAGCAGATAGTGCCGAGCGAAACTTGCTGTCCACTTGAATCCAGAACACGAACGACCCAACCATTCGCATCATTCGACGCCAAACTGAACGCTTTCTCGAGGCTCCCTCCTTGCATCCAATTCACACTGGGAAGAATCCGATCGACTTTTTGCAAAAGTCTACTTTGGCGCGAAGTGTCCCCTTTTAGTGGCAGCACTTTGCCAGCAAGCATTTGGTTCCACTGCGAGAGGATGTGCCGAGCAGGAATCGCCGAAGACAGGATTGGCGACCCGCTTTTGCGTTGAGCCCACTCGTAATTCGACATGCCATAATTTCGTTCGTCGGCAACTAGAGCTGATGGGATTCCCACGATTTCACCATCAAGGTCTATGAAAGGCCCACCCGAATCGCCACCAGTTACATTGCAGTCGCTTACGAAGAACTCTGCCTCACTAACCACAACGCGCCCGACTCGGATTACAGGCGGTCGGTTTCGTTGCATGCCCGCAGGGTGACCGACCTTCAACACCCAATCGCCAAGATGCAGCTGTGAGTCTGCTGAAATCCGCAGAAACGGGTAGGGGCCGCCATCCACCAGTTTGAGCAATGAGATATCCGTGGTCTGGTCTGCTCCAAGTAGTCTGGCCTTGCATTCTCTTCCATCGGCCAAAACCACGGTGGTCGTTTCTCCTGGTTTAAGGTGCTCAATCGGTGCGACACCATCCCAGGGAAGGCGATGGGATACGTGGAATGACGAAACAATCAGTCCGTCCGAAGAAACTAGCGCGCCGGATGCATGCCCCGACGAGTTGGGCTGTTGTATAGCTACGACTGCTGGTATAGAGGCGTCCGCGACCTTTTGAAATTGTGATTCTAGCGACCGGAGGTCCTCAATGTTCCTAGGAGAGGGAGTGAAGATCAAACTCCGTGGCAGCAACGACCCTGACCACATTGCTGTTAGTGCAAGTAACACAAAGAGGAGCAGCGCGATCCTCGAAAGCTTCAATTGCATTCCGGGCGTCCATTGACAAGACAGAGAACGAAGTGCGTGACGTCGGCCATGCGGATGATTATAGCCGATGCCAAGGAGTGTCCCATTGATCCTTGCACGGCTAATGAGCCTTGTTCGATCACCCGAATCTCGGCAATTCCAGTACACAGCTAGCGTCGCTGGGATTCATTGAAGGCACAAGCGTCAAAAAATCAGCAACGCGAGGCTAGCTCCTGCAGAGGTCGCTCGCACGCCGGCATTTACGAGGAGGGGCTAGTGCTGGCGGTTGCATCGCCCGCGGCGCTGAAGAGCAAGGACAAATCTGCTGAGGTCGTGACGACCTCTGAGGATAGTCGGCACCCCGGACGGAGAGCGTGGACCACTCATCGGAGGTCCCTAGGCCGCGTCGGTGCGGCTCACCTCGGTCCGTTCCGGAACTGCCGACGTTGCTTCGGCATGTATTCTTCTTTGCAGAATGGCGGCCAACGCGAACCGGCGCCGGTCGTTCGCGACGCTTTTTTAGCCGCGTCGTAGTGGCGACGCGGCAGCGGACTCGATCCGTTCCAGGGACTTCACGCCCTCGCTACAATCTTGTCAGCACGGACGCCGGACTCGACGGCGAGCTCGCTCGGCGCCACTCCCGGCGCCGTCGCTGAGGGCTCCACCCCCGGGGTGTGATTCGTTGCGGTCGTTGACGTTCAAGGCACGTTTTGGCCACCTGCGCGAACCCGAATTGTTGGAAGGCCCCCGCCCTCCTGGGAGCGGGACGGCATCCAATAAATCGGCCAATTCGAGGGGGCGCCAAGCCGCTGTCGGCCCGGCGGCCGGGTTGGTCTACCATAGAGGGATGACCGCCCGACGCCTGCCGCTCGCCGCTCTGCTCCTCCTCCTCATTTTCCCGCCAGCTCTGGCGGGGGCGATGGAGACCCTCACCTACCGCTACCGGCCCTACCCCGACGCCGACTACCACGAGCAGACCGCCACCGGCCGCGTGGTGGTCGAGGACTCGTCCGGAAACAAGTTCTTCGAAAGCGTCGACGGCGCCCGGCGGCTGATCGCCGCGGACGACGTGCTGAGCGAGTCGAGCGACGACACGCCGTTCGCCCCCGCCGAGCCCGACGCGCTCGGCCAGCGCCTGCTGGACGACCTGCCGGACGGGTTCCGGCTGCACACGACCAAGCACTACGTCGTCGCCTACGACACCAGCCGCGAGTACGCCGAGTGGGCCAGCTCGCTGCTCGAGGGCCTGCAAAAGGCGTTGGTGCGGTACTGGGACCGAGCCGGGATCGAGCTCGAAGGGCCGGCGTTCCCCCTACCCATCGTCATCCACCGCACGGCGGCCGCCTACAACGCCGCCAGCCGCGCCGAGGGGGTGCCGACCGGCGCTGTTGGCTACTACCACATGGCGACTAACCGGGTGCGGATGTACGACATCACTGGCGCCGACGAGCTGCGCGCGGCTGGCGTTGGGATGCGACGTGGGTCGCGGCGCGAGATCACCCGGATGCTCGGCCTCCCCGCGGCGGAGCCGCTGGTGGCGACTATCGTCCACGAGGCGACCCACCAGGTCTGTTTCAACACCGGCCTGATGGAGCGCTACGCCGACTTGCCAATCTGGCTGGTTGAGGGAATGGCCGCCTACTTCGAGGCGCCCGGCGCCGGGTCGAGCCGCGGCTGGAGCGGCATCGGCCGCGTCAACGACCGCCGTCTACAGACCTTCCGGCGCCACCTGCCCGAGTGGAACGGATCGTCACTCACGAGCCTGCTGGCGTCGGACGACCGCTTGCGCGACTCACGCACCGCTGGCGTTGCGTACGCCGACGCCTGGGCGCTCAACTACTACCTGATCAAGAAGCACGGCGACGCGTACGTCGCGTTCGTCAAGGCGTTAAGCGAACGGGGCCCGCTCGACGGCCCGCCGGCTGATGAGCCGAAGGCCGATGAGGCCCGCCGGCGCCTCAAGACCTTTAGCGATCACTTTGGCGCCCCCGCCGACTTCGAGCAGGATTTTCTGCGGACGATGTCGCGGATGTAGGGGGGGCTTTTCCGGATCACCATCCGAAAACTACCGCTGCCCGAGGCTAGCGCCTACGGCTCAAAAATGAGGCCGACTTTTGAGCCGCAGGCGCTAGCCTCGGGCGACACTCCAGGTTGGCTTAAGCCTGTGCCGGACGCGTCGTCTCACGACACTTCGCGCCGGTGAGCGAGAACGCTCCCGCCAGGGCGGCGGCGCCGAACAGCACCGCGACGAACGCCGCGTCGCCAGCCAGCATCCGTCGCAGGAACGGCAGGGCGGCGAGATAGCACTCGGCCAGGCCGGCGGCGGTCTTGGCGTAGTGCGACTGGAAGGCCCAGACGGCGAAGTTCGTCGTGAAGAAGAACACCATCGCTGGCGTCAGCGACAGCGCCGTCAATCGGGCTAGCCCGGCCGAGCGGCTCGGCAACGGGCGACGCAGCAGCGAGCCCAGCAGCGGCGCCGTCGCCATCGCGGCGTAGACCGCCACGGCGACGCCGAGCGACCCGTACGACGGCAGCATGGCGTCGGAGATCAGCATCGCCGTGAGCGGCGTGGCGATCGCCCAGCGACGCGGCAACGCGTAACCGGCCAGCAGGCCAACCGCCGCCAGCGGCGTGACGCACCAGTCGGGCTGGCCCCAGCGTCCCACCACGCCAATCGTCACGAGGAGGACGAAGGTAGCGACCGTGGGAAGCGTGTCGGAAAGGGGTGAACGGCGGGGCGTCGACATCTTGGAGACCTCATGCCTGGTCAGGCGAGATGAAAACCGCCGCTGGCGCCCGGCGGGGCGACGCGACGGAGTCGGTAGAGCGGAAGGATAGGAACCTACTCGTACGGGGCCAGTTTCCACAAGACACGGTCCCCCGGCTCGAGCCGAATCGCGCCGGCGCCGGCGGTGGCGTACTTGCCGTTGACCTCGAACTGCCAGTTGAGACCGTCGGCGCCCTGGTTCGGGACGCCGCCGAGGGACTCGAGCAGGGCCATTTCGCCCTCTCCCCGCCACTCGGTATCGGCCGCCAGCCGGGTCGCGTCCGCCACGGTCTGCCCGGCCGACCAGGGGATTTCCTTCTCGACCGCCGGGGCGTCGGGCTGTGTGATCGTCAAGACCACGACCTCCGCTCCGACCGGCCCAGCAGGCGGGGCTTCCTCGGGCGTCAGCGGCATGGAGGTCGCCAGCCGGTAGATCAGCACCCCAACCAACACCGGAATCATCCCCATCGCAAGCCGCCAACGGGGGTCGGCGGCCCGCTTGGCGGCGGGTTTGACGGCGGGGGTTGTCACGCAGGAACCCTTTACGAGGTAAGCTTTTACGAGATTGACCGCGAACGCCCGGCACGGCGACAGCGTACCAGCATAGCGGCGTCGGCTCTCCCCCTTAACTGGGCTCCCCCTTAACTGGCTCCTCGTCAGCGGGCTCCTCGTCAGGAACAGCACGAATGGCAGCGACTCGGCTCGATTGGATCGAAACCGACGCCGACCCCGGCCGGGTGGCGGTGCTTACGCTCGACCTGCCGGGCAAGTCGGCCAACTTGCTCTCGTCGGCGATGCTTGACGAGATCGAGCGGCGTCTGGACGAGGTCGACGCCGCCGAGGGCGTCGCGGGGCTGATTTTCGCCTCCGCCAAGCCGGGCGTCTTCATCGCCGGCGCCGACCTCACCGAGTTCGCCGCGGGGCTCGACCACCCCAAGGACCAAATCATCGCCACCAGCCGCCGCGGCCAGACGCTGCTCGGCCGCCTGGCGTCGTGCGACTACGTCACCGTCGCCGCGATCGATGGCGTCTGCGTCGGCGGCGGGCTCGAGCTCGCCGTCTGGTGCGACCGCCGGGTGGTGACCGACTCGCCCAAGACGCAGCTCGGCTTCCCCGAAGTGAAACTCGGCCTCATGCCCGGCTGGGGCGGCACGGCGCGGACCCCGCGGATGATCGGCCTCTCGAACGCCATTGAACTAGTCACCGGCGGCGAGAGCGTCAGCGGTGTCGAAGCTTACAAGCTGGGGCTGGCGGACGACATTGTGAAGTGGGATGTGGGAAGTGGGAAGTCGGAAGTTCCTTCAGAGACCGCTAGCAACCTCCCACTTCCCACCTCCCACCTCCCACTTATCGCCGCCGCAGTGCGGATGATCGAGGCCGAGCAGGCGTCCGGCGGATGGCGCCGTGACCGCGAGCGCTGGTCCGCGGCGATCCCCCAGTCAGAGACCGAGCTGGCGTTCCTCGGCGCGACCGCCGCGGCGGTCATCCAGCAGAAGACGAAGGGGCACTACCCGGCGCCGATGGCGGCGCTCGAGGTGATGCTCGAAGCGTCGCAGCAAACGCTCGACGAGGCGTGCCAGACCGAGGCGGCCGGCTTCGCGCCGCTGTTCGGCTCGCCGGTCAACCGCGCGCTGCTCAACGTCTTCTTCCTCACCGACCGCGCGAAGAAGAGTGGGCCGTCAGCGGAAGGCGATAAGCAGAAAGTGGCGAGCCCTCGACGTAAGTCGGGGGAAGTAGCGCTAGCCGGCGTCGTCGGCGCCGGCATCATGGGGCAAGGCATCGCCGCCGCGAATCTCAAGCGTGGCGTCCGTGTGCTGCTCGCCGACAACCGGCCCGACGCGCTCGCCGCCGGCATCGAGGGCGTCGTCCGCGAGGCGTCGTTCGACAAGGCGACGCGCGGCGTCAGCGCCGACCTCGCCATCGAGCGCGCCGCGATGATCGGCGCCCGGCCCGAGACGGGCGGGCTCGCTGGGGCGGACGTCGTTATCGAAGCGGTGGTTGAGAACGCGGACGTCAAACGCCAAATCTTCGCCGAGATCGAACCGCATCTGCAAGACGACGCGATCCTCGCATCGAACACCTCGACAATCCCGATTACGACCCTCGCCGAAGGGTTAGAACGGCCTGAGAACTTTGCCGGGCTGCACTTCTTCAACCCGGTCCGCAAGATGCCGCTGGTGGAGGTGATCCGCGGCGCGAAGACCAGCGACGACACGATCGAACGGCTCGTCGCGTACTCCAAAAAGCTCGGCAAGACGCCGGTCGTGGTGAACGATGGGCCCGGGTTCCTCGTCAACCGCCTGCTGATGCCGTACATGAACGAGGCCGCCTTGATGGTGAGCGAGGGCGTTCCGATCAAAACGATCGACCGCGCCGCGAAGGATTTCGGCATGCCGATGGGTCCGCTCGAACTGCACGACGTGGTCGGCCTCGACACCTGCCTGCATGCGGGTCGGGTGCTGCACGCGGCGCTCGGTGACCGCATCGAACAGGCTCCGATCGTCGCCCAACTGGTCGAAGCCGACCGCCTCGGCCAGAAGAACGGCAAGGGCTTTTACGACTGGGCGCCCGGCAAGGGGGGCAAGCCGCCGAAGGGGACGCCGAGCGAGGAAGTATTGCGGATTGGGGATTGCGGAATGCGGAATGCAGCAACGAATCCGCAATCCGAATTCTCCAATCCCCAATCGACAATCGATCGTCTGCTCTTCCCGATGCTGCTCGAAGCGACGCGCGCCCTCGACGAGGGAATCGTCAGCGACCCCCGCGACGTTGACCTCGCCCTGATCCTCGGCATCGGCTTCCCGCCTCACCGGGGCGGCCTGTTCTTCTGGGCCGACACCGTCGGCGCTGCGGAAATCGCCCAACGCCTCGAACCGCTGCAGTCGTTCGGCAAACGTTTTGAACCGACAGAGATGCTGCTGAAGAAGGTCGATGGAGAGACGGCGTTTTACTCGTGACCACCGCGTCGAGGACGACGCGGCTCGCTGCCCTCCTGATCGAGAACTCTTTCATTCCGCAATCCGAAATCCCCAATCCGCAATGGCAAAGTCCGCCGTTATCGTTGACGCCGTCCGCACGCCGATCGGCCGGGCTCACCCGGAACGCGGCGTCTATCGCGACGTGCGCGGCGACGACTTGGCGGTCGGCGTTGTCCGCGCGCTGGTCGAGCGCGTCGGCATTGACGGCGCGGCGATCGACGACGTGCTGCTCGGCTGCACCCAGCAGCAGGGGGAGCAGGGCCTCAACGTCGCGCGCCTGGTCGCCTTGATGGCCGACCTGCCGTCTTCGGTGGCGGGGGCGACCATCAACCGCCTCTGCGGCAGCAGTCTGCAGGCGCTCAACCAGGCGGCCCATTCGATTGGCGCCGGCGGCGAGGACGTGCACGTCATCGGCGGTGTCGAGCACATGCACCACTACCCGATGGGCGATGGCGTCGATCTGAACCCGCGGTTGATGCAGTACACCAGCAAGGGCGCCCTGATGATGGGCGTCACGGCCGAGTTCTTGGCTCAGTCGCAAGGCATCTCGCGCGAGGACCAGGACCGGTTCGCCCTCGCCAGCCACCAGAAGGCGGCCACCGCGCAGGACGCGGGCGACTTCCACGCCGAGATCATCCCCACCTGGGGCCGCAACGAGGCTGGCGAGCGGGAACTGATCACTGCCGACCAATGCGTCCGCCGCGACACGACCCTCGAAGCGCTCGCCGCTTTGAAGCCGGCCTTCATGCCGGTTGTCGGCTCCGTGACGGCGGGGAACAGCTCGCCCCTCAACGACGGCGCCGCGGCGATGCTGGTGATGTCGGACGAACGGGCCAAGGCGCTCGGCCTGACGCCGCTCGCCCGGATCCGCGTGACGGCCGTCGCGGGGGTCGACCCTTGCGTCATGGGGACCGGCCCGGTGCCGGCGACGAAGAAGGCGCTCGCCCGCGCCGGCATGGCGCTCGCCGACATTGACCTCATCGAGCTGAACGAGGCGTTCGCGGCCCAGGCGCTGTCGTGCCTGCGGACGCTGGACCTGGACGAGACGCGGGTCAACGTCCACGGCGGCGCCATCGCGATCGGCCACCCCCTGGGGGCGAGCGGCGCGCGGATCGCCACCACGCTGCTCCATGCGATGGTCACCCGTGACGCGGCAGTCGGACTGGCGACGATGTGCATCGGCGCCGGGCAGGGGATCGCGACGATTCTGGAGCGGGTTTAGCAAAAGCGAGCCGCCAGGCGTCAGCCGGCGGAGTGCGCCGGGTACCCACTTCACTCCGCCGGCTGACGCCTGGCGGCTCGCTGGTTTGCCGGCGATCTCCCTTGGCGGGGCGGCGGTCGGGCGCCTAGAACTACGGACTCGCCCGTCCGTTCTTCTTGGAGCCGCCCGCTGTGATCGAAAACCTAATGACCCTCGGCATGCTGGTGATGCTGCAGGCCGTGCTCGGTTTCGACAACCTGCTGTACATCTCGCTCGAATCGAAGCGCGCCCCCGCGGCGAGTCAGAAGCGGGTGCGGACCATCGGCATCGCCCTGGCCGTCGTGCTGCGGATCGTGCTGCTGTTCGTGCTGGTCAAAGCGATCGATTCGTTCCAGACGCCCCTGTTGACGCTCCCCGAGGAGAGCCCCGTCGGCTCGGTCGTGTCGGGGTCGTTCAATCTGCACGCCATTATCGTGCTCTTCGGCGGCGTGTTCATCCTCTACACGGCGCTCAAGGAGATCATGCACCTGCTGGCGATCGAGGACCTGGCGCACGGGCTGGAGAAGGAAAAGTCTTCCGAGGCGGCGATCATCACCGCCATTGTGCTGATGAACCTGGTGTTCTCGTTCGACTCGATCCTCTCGGCGATGGCCCTCACCAAGGTCTTCTGGGTGATGGCGACCGCGATCATCATCAGCGGCATCCTGATGATCGCCCTGGCCGACGGCGTGTCAGAGTTCTTGAAGAAGAACCGGCTCTACGAGGTGCTCGGCTTGTTCGTGCTGTTGATCGTCGGCGTCATGCTGATGGGCGAAGGGGGGCACCTGGCGCACCTCCACCTGTTCAACTACCCGGTCGAGCCGCTCAGCAAGACGACGTTCTACTTCACGATCGTCACGATGGTGCTGATCGACGTCGTGCAGGGCCGTTATCAGAAGAAGCTGTTGAGGGAGCAGAGCCGACAGATTGCGGCTTAGGGCGTTGTGTGGCGCCGCCTCAGCGGAAGTCGCTCAGCTTGTTTACGTCGACCTGCTTGCCAACGACCAGCAGCACCTGGTCGGCCGAGAGGCGGTAGTCGCCACCGGGGAACATCTGCAGCTTGCCGGTGAGGGCGTCTTTGACGCCGACGATCCAGATGTTGTGCTTGCGCCGTAGGTCGAGCTCTTGCATCGTCTTGCCGGCCCAGAAGTCGGGCGAAGCCACCTCGACGAAGCTGTACTCGGGGTCGATCGGCAAGAAGTCGAGCACGTTCGGCCAGGTCATCTGGTCCGCCAGCTGCCGGGCGATCTCTTCCTCGGGGAAAATCACCCGGTTCACGCCGAGGCTCTTGAGGATGCGGGCGTGCTCGTCGGTGACGCCTTTGACGACCACTTGCTTCGCGCCAAGGTCGCGGGCGTGGAGCGTCGCCAGCAGCGACTGCGTGATGTCCTCGCCCATGCTGATGACGACGGCGTGGGCCGTGGCGACCGGCAGGTGGGCGATCGAGTCGCGGTCGCGGGCGTCGCCGATCACCGCCTCGTAGAGGACGTCCTTGAGCGACTCGACACGTTCCTTGCTCTGGTCCATGCCGGTGACGCGGCAACCGTTCTCGCCAAGCCGCTCGGCGAGCGCGCCGCCGAAGGAACCGAGACCGATAACGACGAATTGCTTGTGTTCGGCCATGCAGTGGCTTGAGGCGTGAGGCGGAGGACTTGAAAGGCGCCCCCTCGGGGGCGTGGGCGTCAGCCACTCATCATGCGCCGGACGCCGGCGGCTGGCGAGGCGCCACGCCCGACCAGGGGGACTAGCCCACGATCGGTTCTTCGTTGGGGAACTCGACCGGCTCGGTACGGGCGCCGTGCGAGAGGGCCGCGAACGCCGTGATCGGGCCCAACCGGCCCATCAGCATCAGCAGGACCATGATGACACGGCTGGGGTCCTTCAGGTCGGTCGTGAGACCGATCGAAAGCCCGACCGTGCCGAGCGCCGAGATCACCTCGAACAACATCTCGAGGAAGAGGCCCGACGACCCACGGTGGCCGAATTCCGATTGCTCGATCACGAGCAGCGCCGTTAGGGCGACGCCCCCCATCGTGACGAAAAGCATCGCCGTGGCGACGGCGCGCTCGACGCTGGCGACCGGCAGCGTGCGGCGGAACAGATTCACACGGGTGTAGCCCTGGAAGGTCGCCCAAGCCCGCAGGGCGATGATGGCGGCCGTCGAGACCTTGAACCCACCCGCCGTGCTACACGGCCCGCCGCCGACCATCATCAGCAAGATGCTGATGAAGAGCATCGCGTTGGTCAGCTCGGCGATCTCGACGGTGTTAAATCCCGCCGTCCGACACGTGACGCTGTGGAACGCCGCCTTGTAGATCCGCACCAAGAAGGGGTCCTCGGCTAGCACGCCGTCGTGCTCCAGGGCGAGGAAGCTGATGAACCCGAAGGCGAGCAGCACCCCGGTGCCGATCAGCATGATCTTCGAGTGCAGTTGGAGCGAACCCCAGCGGTCGGGCGCTGGCTTCTTCCGGCATTTCCAAAGGTCGTTCACGACAGGGAACCCGAGCCCCCCGACGACAACGAGGAGCCCGATCGTCGCGTTGACGACAAAGCTGTCGGCGAAAGGGATGAGGCTCTGATCGTGCAGCGAGAACCCGGCGTTGCAGAATGCCGAGACGCTGTGGAACAGCGCGTGCCAGGTTGCTTCGCCACGAGAGGTCCAGACGCCGAGCTCCTCGAAGCGGGCGAAGTTGGCTTGGTTGTAGCCAACCAACAGCAGGAAGCCGCCCAGCTCGAACGCCGCGGTCATCGCGAGCACGTTCCGCAAAATGACGCGGAGGTCGCCCCCCTCGCCGGCGCCGAGGGTGTCGGCGATCGCTTTGCGCTGCCGCAGGCTGCCGGAGCGGTTGAACTGGACGACGATGAACGTCGTCACGGTCATGATGCCGATGCCGCCGAGCTGGATAAGCCCGAGGATCACCGCCTGCCCGGCGAACGAGAAGTCGTGCACGGTGGACCGCACCGCGAGGCCCGTCACACACGACGCGCTGGTCGAGGTGAACAAGGCGTCGAGGAACGAGATCGGCCGGTCGGGCGACGCCGCGCAAGCGGTAATAAGAAACAGGACCGCGGTGCCGACGACGATAAGCAGCGCGTACCAAGCGAGCGAGGCGCGGCCGGGGTACTGATTGATCGAGCTAGCGAACTGCGGCATAGGACGACGCGGTGGTCGGTGGGTCGAGGGGATCGGGGCCGCTAATCGTACTGCTTGGCGGCCCGGCGGCGTAGCAGCAGCGCCGCCACCAATCCGACCGCGGCGAGCCCGGCCAGCAGGCCGTAAAACCGCTCGTAGCCGAGCAGGACGTCGCCCGCGTCGCGGGCCGAGGCGACCAGCCACCCGCTCACCCACGGCATAAAAATGTCGGGCGTAAAGCCGACGAACGAAATCACCCCCACCGCGGCGCCGGTCAGCCGCCGGGGCGACCGCGACTCCTGGAGCAGGGCGAAATAGATCCCCCGCAGCGCGTACGACCCGGCGCTCGCCGCGGCAAGCACGCCGATAATCACCGCGTACCCCCCGCCGCCGGTCAGCAGCCAGGCGTAGCTGCCAATCAAAACGGCGAAGCAGCCCGCCACGACGGTGGCGACGCTGCCGATCCGGTCCGCCAAGAGCCCGGCGCCAAAGGTGGCGACCACCCGCAGGTAGTTGAGGTAGCTCGTCAGCTCGGCCGAACGGGTTTTCGAAACCCCCGCCGCGTCTTCCAGGTAGAGGCCGTAGAAGTCAAAGCCCTTGTAGGCGCTGTAGGCGGCGATGACGACCACCGCCTGCAACCAGATCGTCGGCTGGCGGAGGCACCATAGCGTGTCGGCGAGCGGCGCCCGGCGGCGGGCGTTGGCGTCGTCCTGGTCGGTGGTGTCCTCGGGGCGATCGTTTCCGACAAAGAACCAGACCGCCGCCGCGGCGCCGACGCAGCAAAGGGCGTAGAAAACGGCGAGTCCCTGCAAAGCGGTCCGCTGACTGACCGGGTCGTCAAGCGCGTCGGCGCCCAGCGCGGCGATGACGCCCGACGCGGCAAGACTCGCCGCGAGCGCCGCGACCAGCCCCCGCCCGCCATCGAGCAGGCCGAACGCGCGGCCCTGGGCGGGCTCGCCCCCCCACTCGCGCGTAGCCCGGATCAAGGGGGCCCAGAAGACGAGAACCGTCGAGGCGCCCCAGAACGCGTAGAGCAGCTTCAACCCCAGCAGGCTGGGGACCGTCGCCATCCAAAGACTGCCCCCCGCGGTTAGCAGCAGCGACAACGCCAGCAGACGCCTCGGCGCGAACCGGTCCGCCAACGGCCCGCCGAGCGCGTAGCACGCCATGGCGACAACGCCGTAGAGCGCCTGGGCCTCGCCGAGCTGGAACTCATTGATCTCGAGCGTGCCGAGCAGGCTCGATTTGAAGTAGCGACCGAGGTGGAAAGGCGGGATGAAGACCGCCTCGCCGGCCAGGATCAAACTGGCGATGGCCGCGTAGTGGCGCCACGGCGCGGGCGCCGCGGGGCTCCCGGGGGGGCCTTCGCCTGTCGGGCGGGTCCTATCCGATCGGTTGGTGGCGATACGACCGCTCCCGCTGTGAGACGCCGAAACGAGTCAGGCCCCGGCGAAGCCGTGCTCTTCAAGAAACGACGCCGGGATGTCCGCGTTCTTCTTCGCCACCAGAGCGAAGTAGAAGAGCGGTGAGCCGTCCATCGCAAGCCGGTGACGGTAGCGTTGCAACTGATGCAAGTCGAGGAACTCGGAGAATATCAGTTCGCGGATCAGCCGAGAGAAACCGGAATTGTCGCTCTTGTCGAGGAAGGTCTCTTTGATATTGAAAGCAACCCAACCGCCCGACTGGATCAATTGCATCGCTTGCAAGAACGCCGAGGCGGGGATGTCGCCGAAACCGAGCGCCGCGACACACGTCAGGCAGTTGAAGGACCACTCGGCAAGGTGCTCATGGTCGGATTCGTCGAGGTCCGTGAAGTCGCTGACGTAGTACTCGTCGTAGACATGGGGGCGGTCGCGGTAGGCCGCGTCACGCGCCTCGGGGATGATGTCGGCCCCAACCGCCCGGGCCATGCCGTGGTGCTTGAGAACGTCGCCCATGATGCCGTTCCCGGCGCCAAGGTCGAGCGCACGCAACTTGGTGAGGTTCTCGCCGGCCGATTCGACCGCGAACTTCAGCAGGTCGCCAACCACCCGGGGCGAGTTGCACTGGAGCCGGTCGTAAAAAACCTGCTCGTAGAGGCCGGGGCGGCGGTAGATCGCGTCGTAGTCGTGGAACCGCAGGCGGATCCGGTCACCGTTCTCAACGAGGTAGAAGAAGACCTCGTCCTGGCCGAGCGTCGCGGATTCGACGGGAGGGAATTGGATTCGGTGTCGTGATGTGATGGCTAACTCCGGGGCTGGCTAACGAGATTCTAGATATTGTAACGGTCGGGTTTCCGTCCGTCAGCCGTCGCCGGGGGGCCATTCGCCGCCGTGGCGGCTCCGCCTATAGTGACTCCGTGAGCACCGAAGCTCCTCAAGCCCCCACCGGCCCGGCGCCCCCCAGCGCCGCCGCCGTGCTGACCCGGCTGACCGAACCTCTGACCCACGACGCGGACTTCGCCCGGGTCGCCGAAAGCCTCAACGCAGGCCACGGCGGCACGCTCGGCGGCGTCTGGGGATCGTCGCGCGCACTCGTCGCGGCGGCTCTCGCCCAGCGCTGTCCCGGGCCGCTGGTGGTGCTGCTGCCGCACCTCAGCGACGTCGTCCCGCTAGCGGCCGACTTGGCGAACTTTGTCAGCGATCCGGCGACGGTCGCGATGTTCCCCGCGTGGCAGACCGACGCCGCCGACCGCCGCGTCTCGGACGACGCGTTCGGCGCGCGGCTGCGGACGCTGAAGACGCTCGACGGCCCGCTGGAGGGCGCGCCGCGGATCGTGGTCTCTTGCATCCAGGCCCTGCTGCAGCCGACCCCCACGCCCGACGCCATCGCCGAAGCGACCCGCCGGCTCGCCGTCGGTGAGACGATCGACGTCGAGGAGCTGTGCAAGTGGCTCGTGGCGCACGGCTGCCACCGGACGACCGCCGTCGAGCTGCCGGGCGAGGTCGCTGTCCGCGGCGGCATCGTCGACCTGTTCGCCCCCGAGGCGGAGCGGCCGGTGCGGATCGAGCTGTTCGGCGACGAGATCGAGTCGATCCGTTCGTTCGATGCGGCGACCCAGCGGAGCGTCGCGACGCTCGCCGAGACGTCGGTCACGATGCTTGATCCAACCAAACCGGGCCGCGCCCACTTCACGGCGCACCTGGCCGGCCCCGCGGGTCAGAACGCCTGGTTCGCGCTGATCGAGCCGGCCGACCTCGAGGAGGAAGGCAAGTTCTTCCACGAGCGGTCCCTCAACCCGGCGACACTGCACAGCGTGCGGATGACCCTCGCCGAGGTCTTCAAGCACCCGTCGGTGACGCTCGCCGGCGTGCCAGCCGGGTCGTTCGAAGAGACGGGGCACCTCGCCTTCGAGTCGGTCGAGCGGCTCAGCGGCCAGGCGATGGGGGGGGACGTCAACCGCCTCCGCGACGAGCTCGAAACGATCGGCCAGGGGCAACGCGTCGTCATCGTCTGCCCCACCGAGGCGGAGATCCATCGGCTCCGCGAACTGCTGAGCGACTCGAAACTGGCCATCGAAGGGCGGCTTGAGTTGGCCCTCGGCGGGCTCTCCGGCGGCTTCCGGTTCGTCGGCGAAAAGACGCTCGTGCTCAGCTCGTCCGAGTTGTTCAACCGCCGCGAGGTCTCGCGCCAACGGGGCCGGGCGATCACGGGGCGGGCGATCGACTCGTTCCTTGAGCTCCGCGAGGGGGACCTCGTCGTCCATGTCGCCCACGGCATCGGCCGCTACCGCGGCATGAAGCTCGTGGAGAAGGAGGGCCGCGCCGAAGAGCATCTGGAAGTCGAGTACGACGGCGGCACGCGTATCTTCGTGCCATGCTCGAAGATCGAGCTGGTGCAGAAGTATGTCGGCGGCAAAAAGCTCAAACCGCCGCTGGCGAAGATCGGCGGCAAGTCGTGGCAACGCCAGAAGAAGGCGGCCGAGGAAGCGGTCAGCGACCTCGCCTCGGACATGCTCGAGGTGCAGGCCCGCCGCGACGCGCGGCCAGGCATCCGCTACCCGGACGACACCGAGTGGCAGCGCGAGTTCGACGCGGCGTTCCCCTACGAGCTGACGCCCGACCAGAAGACCGCCGTCGCCGCCATCAAGGAGGACATGCAATCCCCCCGGCCGATGGACCGCCTGCTTTGTGGCGACGTCGGTTTCGGGAAGACCGAAGTGGCGATGCGGGCCGTCTTCAAGGCGATCGACGCCGGCTACCAGGTCGCCGTCCTGGCGCCGACGACCGTCCTCGCCGAGCAGCACCTCCGCACCTTCCGCGAGCGGATGGCGGAGTTCCCCTTCGTGATCGAGGGGCTGAGCCGGTTTATCTCCGCCGGCAAACAGAAGCGTACCCTCGCCGCGGCGAAGGAGGGGGGCGTCGATGTGCTGATCGGCACGCACCGCCTTGTCTCGGCCGACATCGACTTCGCCAACCTGGGCCTCGTGATCATCGACGAGGAGCAGCGTTTCGGCGTCGCGGTGAAGGAGCGGCTCAAAGCCCTGCGGTCGATGGTCGACGTGCTGACGATGACCGCAACCCCGATCCCACGTACGCTTCACATGGCGCTGCTGGGCGTGCGGGGCATCTCGAACCTCGAGACGCCGCCGGCCGATCGGCTGCCGGTCGAGACCCGCGTCACCCGCTTCCAGGAAGAGATGATCCGCCACGCGCTGCTGCGCGAGCTCGACCGCGACGGGCAGGCGTACTTCGTCCACAACCGGGTGCACGACATCCTCAACATCGCCGCCCGGCTGCAGCAGATCGTCCCCGAGGCGCGGATCGGCGTGGGTCACGGCCAGATGGCGGACGGCGAGCTCGAGGAGGTGATGACCCGCTTCGTCCAGCACGAGTACGACGTCCTGCTGGCGACGACGATCATCGAGTCGGGGCTCGATATCCCGAACGCCAACACGATGATCATCGACGACGCCGATCGCTACGGCCTGTCGGACCTCCACCAGCTGCGCGGCCGCGTCGGGCGTTGCGACCGCCGGTCGTACTGTTACTTGCTAGTCGACGAAGACCGCCGGTTGTCGCCCGAGGCGGCGCGGCGGCTGCGGGCGATCGAGGAGTTCAGCCAACTCGGCGCGGGGTTCGCCCTCTCGATGCGCGACCTCGAGATCCGCGGCGCCGGGTCGCTGCTGGGGACCCAGCAGTCGGGACACATCGCCACGGTCGGTTACGAGCTCTACTGCTCGCTGCTTGAGAACGCGGTCCGCCAGCTGAAGCAGCTGCCGCCGCGGCTGTCGGTCGACGTCAACATCGACCTGCCGAGCGAGGCGTTCCTGTCGGCCGGCTACGTCGGCCACCAGCGTGACCGCATCGACCTCTACCGTCGGCTGGCGCGGGCGGGTTCGGACGCGGAGGTCGAGGACTTCCTCAACGAGCTGGTCGACCGTTTCGGCGCCCCGCCACCGCCGGCCGAGCGGCTGATCGAGCTGGCCCGTCTGCGGGTCGCCGCCCACGGGTGGGGGGTGCAGTCGATCCGTCGGGAAGGGAAGTACCTCGTGTTCGGGTACACCCAGCGGCCCGCGATCCGGCGCCTCGTCGAGTCGTCGGAAGGGCGCCTGCGGATCGCGGATGCTAGCGAGGCGTACCTGCCCATTCCCCCGGATGCGGACACGCCGAACGGGCTGTTGGTGCTAGCGGAAACGCTCTTGCGGGGCGGAACGGCCGCCGCCTAGACTCCGCCGCTATTTTCACCGCAACGACCAGACGACAAGGGGCCGGCATGGGCCACTCGTCGCCAATTCGTGGATTCGACTGTGAACCAACTCGACGCCGCCAATCCCCGCGAGCCGCGCCTGCTAAACGGTGGGGCAATTCGTTTCGGTAGGGCGGCGTGGCGCGTGGCGGTCGCGATTCTTACGCTTGGGTACGTTGTCGCCATGCGACCCACGGCCGCCTGCGCAGATGGCCCGGTCGAAGTCCAGCCGATGGAATCGTGCGAGGTGATCGCCCGCGTCAACAGCGAGGTGATCCTGGCGTGCGAGCTCGACTGGCAGGTGCGGCTGATGTTCGAGCAACGTTTCGGGCCCGAACAGACCGAGGCACTGATCAAGTCGCCGCTGTTCGCCAAGGCGCGCGAGGACCTGCTCCAGAACCTGGTGGTCAGCCGCATCGAGATGGCGTTGCTGTACGCCGACTTCCGCAGCAACGCGCCCCAGGCCGACGTTGGCGCAATCAAGAAGCAACTCGAGATTCCCTTTGAGGAGGGCGAGGTCCCCCGCCTGATCGAGAGCGTCGGCGTCGAAGACCGCGCGGCGCTCGAAGAGCGCTTACTCGATCTGGGAACGTCGCTCAGCGAACGCCGCGAGGACTTCTTCCGGACGATGATCGCCCGCAGTTGGCTGCAGCAAGCGGTCAAGATCAGCAAGGAAGTGACGCACGAGCAGATGCTCGACTTTTATCGCGAACACGAGTCCGACTACGCCGAGCCGGACCGCGTGCGTTGGGAAGAGTTGATGGTGCGGTTCGACAACCATCCCTCGAAGAGCGAGGCCTACGCCGCGCTGGCGCGACTCGGCAACGCCGCCTACGCGGCCAGCGGCGCGGCGGCGGCGGGCGAGCCGGCCTTTGCCGCGATCGCCCCCGAGAACTCCGACGGCTTCACCGCCGAGGAGGGGGGCGCCCACGACTGGACCACCAAGGGGTCGCTCGCCTCGCAAGAGGTCGATCAGGCGCTGTTCAACCTCTCCGCCGGCGAAATGAGCCCGATCCTCGAAGGGCCGATGGGCTTCCACATCGTCCGCGTCATCGAGCGGAAAGACGCCGGGCCGACGCCGTTCCGCGAGGTCCAGGGCCAGATCCGCAAGGACCTCTACGACGACCGCTTCAACAAGGCGATCAACGCGAAGGTGACCGAGCTAAAGAAGACGGCCCGGATTTGGACGACTTTTACCGGCGACCTGAGTTACGAGAAGCTCGCCGAAATGCAAGAGGCGACCCGAAAGTAACGGTTGAGACGGTTGGACGCCGCTGAGGCAGGGGTGAACCGAGGCGTTCTGTCGCGGTTGTTTCAGGGAGGGCGCGAAATGAATTAGAGTAAGGGTCCCTCGCCCCGACCCCCGCCCCGCCGATGCCCCGCGACCGGTCGCTCTCGACCTTCCAAAAAATCGCCCTCGCGGTCCTTGCGCTGGGTTGGCTCGCCGTTGTCGTCGGCAGCCAGTTCGCCGTTCCGCCGCTCATTGAGTCGGCGTTCGACGGCGAGTCGAGCGATTGGCTCAACACGAAGATCGCCAATCACCGCGCCTACCGCGTCGGCGCCGGACTCGACGGCAGCCGCGAGTGGTACGCCGCCTGGAGCCGGGGTTACGCAACGAAGGCCTCGGCGCTCGCCACGCTGTTCGCCGGCGTCGCCGGCTGCGCCATCGGCCTGCCGAGCGTGCGGCGGCGCTTCAAGCGATTCCTGTTCGCGTCGTCGGCGCCGCTCAACCTCGCCGTCCTGCGGATCGCGGTCTTCGGCATGCTGCTCTACCTGTTGCGCACCGAGCTGATCGAAACGTACGCCGCTTGGCCGCGGGAGATGTACCAGTTCCCGTTGATCGCCGGCTGGTTTTACCAGTTCTTACCGATCACGCCCGAGGTAGTGACGCCGCTCTTGACGATCGCCACCGTGACCACGGTCCTGGCGGTCTTCGGCGTGCTGACGCGTGCGACGACGGTTGTCAGCGTGCTGCTCGGCGTCTACCTGATCGGCATCCCGCAGCTGTCGGGGAAGGTCAACCACCTGCACCACCTCCTGTTGATCGGCGCGGTGCTGGCCTGTTCGCAGTGCGGCGACGCGTTGTCGATCGACGCCATCGTACGCGCCTTCCGGGGAGCCGACCGCGGCGTCGTCGCCCCGCCCCATCGGGCGGTGCGGTACGGCCTGCCGATCCGCCTGGCAATGCTGGTGCTGGCGACGGTCTACTTCTTCCCCGGCTTCTGGAAGGTCGCCTCGAACGGCCCGCAGTGGGTCTTCAGCAACAACCTCGAGAACCACATGCTGCAGAAGTGGTTCGAGCTGGAGACCTACACGCCGCCGATCCCGCTGCACAAGGCGCCCTTCTCCGGCGTCGGCGGGGCGCTGTTCGCGGTCGTCTTCGAACTCGGTCTGCCGATCGCGCTGCTCTGGAAGCGTTCGCGCGCCGTCTGGGCCATGATGGGGCTGACGTTCCACAACCTCACCAACCTGTTGATGAACATCAGCTTCATTACCCTCCAGGTGATGTACGTGATGTTCGTCGATTGGCAACGGTTATTGCGCTGGGTCGGCCGCCGGCTGCTGGGCGAACCGATACGCGTCCTCTACGACGGCAACTGTGGCCTGTGTCGGCGGACCATGGCGGTGCTCGGCGTCTTCGACTGGCTCCAACAGCTCAAGCCGGTCAACGCGCTGCAGCGGTCGGCCGTCGAAGACGACGGGCTCGGCTTCCTGGAAGACGCGGCTCTGATGCAAGACATGCACGCGGCGTGGAGGGTAGAGGGACGAGGGGCGGGGGACGGGGGAGCCGCTGAATGGGGGACGGCGAAAGGTTTCGACGCCTATCAGAAAATCGCTTGGCGGGTCCCGCTGCTGTGGCTGACGCTGCCGGTGATCTACTTGCCGCCGGTCGCCGCGATGGGCTGGAAGGTCTACCGCCGCGTCGCCGACAGCCGCGCGTGCCGCGTGCCAACGGCTACGAAGGGCGCCGGCCAGGTGTCGCCGCAACGCCGCTGGTCGTGGAAGCCGCTCGCCGTGGTCGCCGGCACGATCCTGCTGGGCCAATGCGTCCTCGGCGCCGGCCGGCTACACAAGTCGTGGCCGCTCGCCTGCTACCCGCTGTTCGACCAGATCGAAGGGCGTTCGGTCGTCTGGCCCGAGTTCGAGGCGGTCACCATCGATGGCGAGCGGTTGCCGCTCGACGACGACCCGGTGCGTGAAATGCTCGGTTCGGCCCGCTACGTCGCGCCGATGAAGTCGCTGATCGAAATCCCCGTCGACGAAGCCCGCGCCACCGAGGTGCTCGCGCGCTTCGTCGAGGCGTGGCGCGACGCCGGCGAATTGCCCACGGATGAGTCGACAATCGAGCGGATTGTCGTCTCTCGGGCGCGTTATGAACTAGTCGGTCCCGAGCGGCCCGCCGAGCCGGCGGAACGCGAGCCTGGCTTTGAGGCGCCGTGGACCGCTATCCAGGCCGCCGCCGAGAAATCGGCTCACTAAGCGGCAAGATTCCACCACCCCCAGCGAACTACCGGCGTCACAAAACCCGCCCGAAGGTCGCCGATGAAAACGCCCGCTTGGCTGCTCCCCAACCTGCGGCTCTACGGCCTGCCTTTAGTTGGATTAGCGCTCTTCGCGTTGGTCGTCTGGCGGCAATGGCCGTTGGACCAACTGGTCGCTGACGGGGGAATGATCGCCTGGGCGCTCGTTGGTCTGGCGTGTGTCGTCGGCCCGAATGAGTTCGTGTCGTGGTACACGCTCGGCGGCCAAGGCTACTCGCACATGACGCATAACGAGGCCCAGACCTTCGAGGACGCCGACGCGGTGCGGCTCATCGGCTTTGTAATCCTGCTCGACGCGCTGTTGGGCGTTGGCCGGTGGCTCGTCTGGACGTGGTGGTGAGCCGTCGCGTGTCTCACGCCACCGGGCCGGGACCGGGCTTGGCGTCCTTCGACGGGGGTTTCTTCTTCCCGACAGGACGGCTCGCCGGCGGTTCGGTGACCACCGACATCGCGATGATCTCGACCACGCCGCCGTCGCCGACGCGATCGACGCGGAGCGTCACCGTCCCGTAACAAACCGAGTCGCCGAGCTCGGCGTAACGGCCGAAATGCTGGCTGATCGCTTCGACCAGCGTCCTGTCGCTGGGACCCTCTAGCGGCAATTGATAGAGCTCGATCAGTTCGCCCACGGTGGTTGCGGCGCGGAGGGGGAACTCAAAGGAAGGTGTCAGGGCGCCATCGGAGTCGCCCGCGGGGGCGAACACCCGATTCACCAGCGTCCGCATGCGGGGACGCAGCACGAGGATCACGTGGTCGCCCGCCTCGACGCGGGTGGCGCCCTGGGGCGGGATGATCTGCGTCCCGCGGGCGATCATCGCAATCACCGCCCCCTCGGGGAGACCGAGGTTCTTGACCTTGCGGCCCGCGGCGCGCGAGTCGGCGCTGACGGCGTAGTCGACCACCTCCCCTTCGACATGCTTCAAAGAGCTGATCTCAAGCGTCACTGGGGCGACCGGGGCGGGCGGATGCTCGAGCCCCAGCCACCGCGCCGCCGGCGTGAGCCCGGCGCCCTGCACGACGGCCGACACGACGACGATGAAGAACACCACATCGAACAGCACCGCCGCTTGGAGCGCGTGGTCGGGCGTCGCGAACATCAGCGGGAAGGTCGCCAGTGTAATCGGCACCGCCCCCTTCAGCCCGACCCACGAGATGAACACCGTCTCTCGCCAAGAGAACTTGAACGGCAACGTTGAGACGACCACCGCCAGCGGCCGGGCCACGAGGATCAGCACAGCGGATAGCAGCAGCGCCTTGCCCGAGACGGCCCATAGACGGCTCGGGAAGCAGAGCAGCCCCAGCACCACGAACATCACGATTTGCGAAAGCCAAGCGAGCGAATCGTGGTAGGCCCGCACGCCCCGTTTGAAGACCAGCGGTCGGTTCCCGATCACCAAGCCGGCCAGGTAGACGGCCAAGTAGCCGCTCCCCCCCAGGTGCGTCGCCATGCCGAACGTCAAGAAGCACGACGCCGTGACCAGCACCGGGTACATCCCTGACGCGTCGAGCTCGATGCGGTCCACCACCCAGGCGGCGACATAGCCCCCGATGAGCCCGCAGAGCGTGCCGATCGCCATCTGAGCGACGAACAGCCCCAGCAAACCGACGCCGGGAGACATACGGCCAAGCAACAATTCGATGCAGCCGATCGTCAGGAAGATCGCCATCGGGTCGTTGGACGCGCTCTCGAGCTCGAGCACCGACGTCAGCCGGCGCGACAGGTTCACGCCGCCCGACCGCAGGACCGAGAAGACGGCCGCCGCGTCGGTCGAGCCAACGATGCTCCCCAGCAACAGCCCCTGCAGGGGCGACACGCCGAGGACCCACATCGCCGCCACCCCGACGACGACCGACGTGATCAGCACGCCGACCGTTGCTAGCATGGCGGCCGGCTTCCACGCCAGCCGGACCGACGACATCGACGTGCTCAACCCGCCGTCGAAGAGGATCAGCGCTAGGGCGACCGTGCCGATCGCGTGGGCGAGCCGGTAGTTCTCGAACTCGATCCCGCCGATCCCTTCGGAGCCGGCCAGCATGCCGATCATCAGGAACAGCACCAGGACCGGCACCCCCAGCCGCGACGAGACCTTGCTCGAGACAATGCCAAGGAGCAGCAGAACGCCCGTCGCGAGGATCAGCGTGTCGATCAGAAACATCGCGGGCGACGCAGGCGGGACCAGTATCGGGGTGGGACGCCAAGTCTAGCCCACCCCGACGCCGCTGGCGAACGTCACTCAATTGTGGGAGGGGTCTCCAGACGCCGATTACGCGCACCATGCCGGTTCGGTGTGGATGCCGTAATCGGGGTCTGGAGACCCCTCCCACAATGGAACTAAAGTGAGCCGTCGGCGCTAGCCGCGGGTAGCCTCCGCAATCGACTCCGCCCCACTCAGTCGCCCAGCGTCCGCTTGCGCCGCAGCAGGTGATGGTAATGCTGGGCGAAGCGGTGCGACTCGTCGCGGACGTACTGCAGCAGCCGCAGCGCGAAGGCGTGGCGGCTCAGACGGATCGGCTCCGACTCGCCGGGGCGATAGATCAGCTCTTCCTTCTTGGCGAGCGAGATCACCGTCGGCGGCGTGATGCCGAGCGACTCGAACGCCTCCATGCCGTGCGAGAGCTGTCCCTTGCCGCCGTCGATCAACAAAATGTCGGGGAACGCCTCGCCCGCTTTCTCGAGCCGGCCGAACCGGCGGGCCACCACCTCGCGGATGCTGGCGAAGTCATCGATTCCTTTCACGTCGCGGATCCGGTAGCGGCGGTAGCCCGGCTTGAACGGCAGACCGTCGATGAACTGGACGAGCGACGCCACGGTCTCGTTGCCGCCCAGGTGAGCGATGTCGACCCCCTCAATGACGCGCGGCATTTCCGGCAGCTTCAACACCTTCTGGAGGCCGGCGAGGCCCTTCTTCGGGTCGACGTAAAAGACCTCGGGCTGGACGTCCTCTTCGAGCTCGCCGCGCTCGTCGAGCCGCTGGAGCAGCTGGATCTCGTCACGCAGCCTCGCCGCCTTCTCGAAGCGTAGCGACTTGGAGGCCTCCTCCATCTCGGCGTTCAGTTCCTTGAGCAGACGCGTCCGGCCCCCTTCAAGAAAGGTCTTCAGCCGAGCGATGTCCTTGCGGTAGTCTTCCTTCGAGACCCGCAGGTTGCACGGCGCGGTGCACTGGTCGATCGACGCCAGCAGGCAGGGCCGGAACCACCGCCAACGCTCGTCCCCCTCGTCGATGTCGAGCGAGCAGGTGCGGAACTTAAAAATCTTCTGCAGCACCTGCAGCGCGCCACGGAGGGCGTACACATTCGTGAACGGCCCGTAAAGCTTGGCGGCCGACGCCTTTGGCTCGCGCGTGATCTCGACCCGCGGAAAGTCTTCGTGCGTCGTGATCTGCAAGTACGGGAACGACTTGTCGTCGCGGAGGTCGCGGTTGAACTTGGGCTGGATGTCCTTGACGAGGCGCGACTCCATCAGCAGGGCGTCGACCTCGCTCTCCGCGTCGAGGAAGTCGATGTCGTACGCCTCGGCGACGAGCTGGGCGGTCCGCTTGTCCTCGGCCGCCGCTTTCAAAAAGTAGCTGCCGGCCCGGGCGCGGAGGTTCTTCGCCTTGCCGACGTAAAGGACGCGTCCCTTCTGGTCCTGGAACAGATAGACGCCCGGCGTCGCGGGGAACTTGGCCCGCACCTTCTCGGCGGCCCGGGCGAAGAACTCGGGCTGCGTTTTTGGCAAGGCCTGCGCAGCGGCGCCGTCGTCCCCGTCGGGGGTCGTTTCGATCGTCACGCCGTCGCCTTCGTCCGCCATAGGGGAAGCGTAGGATCAGCGGGCGCGGGAGAGAAGGGCGGCGAGCCCGACCCCGCTCGTTCAGAAATCGGGCGGCGGCTGTAACAATCGGGCCGCCCGCGCAACCAAGATGGGTAGACGACGCAACGAACGGCCCGACGGCCGAGACCCGCAAGGCCGGCGGATGCCCCCACCCCAACAACCCAAGCCCGACCCGTCGGCTCGCTTCGGCGAGCTGCTCGGCAAGAGCCATTCCCGCTGGATCGGGATCGCGCGGGCGTACGCGGCGCCAGCAGACCGCGACGACTTGCTGCAAGAAATCGCGCTGCAGGTCTGGAAGAGTCTCGAGGGATTCGCAGGCGCGTCGAGCCTCGAAACGTGGGCTTACCGAGTCGCTCTAAACACGGCGTTGGCGTGGCGGCGCAAGTCGGCCACGCGGGCCACGAAGATTAGCCAAGCCCACTACGACGTCGCCCAGCTCGCCGGCAGCGACGCTGAGGGCGACGAGACCAACGTCACAGCCGTGCTCGACCGGTTCCTGGCGTCGCTGAACGACGCCGACCGGGCGGTGATGCTGCTCCACCTGGACGGCGTCGCCCAGGCCGACGCGGCCGAGGTGCTCGGCGTCGCGGCGGGCGCGTACCGCACCCGGCTGCACCGGATCCGCCAACGGTTTGAAGAAGACTTCTGCCAAGGGGAGGGCGAGCGATGAACTTCGATCAGCTTGGTCCCTCGTGGCGCACCGAGAACGAAGCCGTGGTCAGCGCTGCTCCCACCGAGGAGAAGCGGCTCGAGCGGTACGTCACTACCACAAGGGCGACCGAACGCTTTTGGTCCAAGATCCTGCGTCGCGATCTGATCGAGACGGCGGCCTGTTTGTTCGTCATCTACTCGTTCGGCCGGTCGCTGCTGGGCGCCTTCGATGGGTTCGCACTGCCCCGCGTGGCGGCGACGGGCATGGTGGTCAACATCGCCGCGGCGGTCTTCGTGATGTGGCGGCTGTACCGGACTCGCACCAGCACGCCGGCGCCGCGGCTCGACGTGCCGATGCGGGAGTACTGCGAGAACGAGATCAAACGGGTCGACAAGCAGATCGCGATGCTGCGGTCGGTGCACGTCTGGTACCTGGCGCCGTTCTATCTTGGCGTCACGCTGTTTTTCTTCGCGATCGACGGGCTTTGCACCGAGTTCGTGGGCATCACGTTCCTCGTGACGGTGATGTACGCGTTCATCTTTGCGTTGAATCGCTCCGTGGCATCGACCTCCATGACCGACCTGCGGAACGATCTCGTTGCCCTGCGTGATTCGTTGACCACGGAGTCGGCCCCGGGGCGTGCGGCTGCCGATCCGCCCGACCGCACGAAGGAAACCTGGCGTTTCGTGATCTCTTGGATACTGATCCTGTTGGCTAGCGTCGCCGGCATGGCCCTGTTTGGCTGGATCGTTGATGTCGAGTACCCGAAGCGGTCGCCGTTCGACGGGATCCGTTGGCGCGAGGAGACCCCCGAGGTGCGGCTCGAAGACGACTGGTACGAGCTTGTCTCGATCGACAGCGTGGCCACCGCTGACATTCTTTCGTTCTGCAAGTGGAACTACTTCGCAAAGTGGCGGATGCGTTTCGAGGAAGACCTCGTCGAGGTGCTGACGCAGATGGGCCACGAGCCGGGCGACACGGTCCGCCTCGTGGTGTCGCCGCTCGATTCGGACGACGAGCTGGTGCTCAACGAAATGCCGATGAGCGAAGCGAAACGTTGGGCGATTAAGGCCGCCGCCATGTCTCGCGGGAGGGAGGAGCCCCCCGCCAACGAGAATGACCCCAATCGCCGCCAAGATCCTTCGGCCGCCGCCGAACCAAGTAGACTCCCAACTCAACCCGGAGATGAAACGATGCGAACGACTGCCACGCTGCTATCCGGACTCTTGTTAACCAACGCTGCGGTCGCCGTGACGCCCGAGCAGATCGACCGCCTCGCCAAGCCCTACGTCGACAGCGAGACGGTCGTCGGCATGACGGTCGGCGTCTTGCAGGGCGACGAGGCCACCGTCCGGGGTTACGGCCATTTTTCGGAGTCCGACAGCCGCGTCCCCGACGGCGCAACGATCTACGAGATCGGCTCGGTCTCCAAGGTCTTCACCGGCTTGCTGTTGGCCGACGCGATCGCCATGGGGCGGGTCTCTCCGGTCACGCCCGTCGATGAGTTGCTGCCCGCCAGCATCAAGATGCCGCGCCGGGAGAAGACGCTGCCGATCCGGCTGTGGCACCTCGCGACGCACACGTCGGGCTTGCCGCGTCTGCCGACCAACCTCGAGCCGAGCGACCCCAACAACCCGTACGCCGACTACGACGGCAAACGCCTCGCGGCGTTCCTCCGAGAGTACCAACCGCTGAAGCGCCCGGGCGAGAAGATGGCGTACTCGAACTTCGGCGCCGGCCTGCTGGGCGAGCTGCTCGCGCAAGAGCAGGAGACCACTTACGAGTCGCTCCTGGAGTCCCGCGTCGCCGAGCCGCTGGGGCTCGCCGACACGACGATCCAGCTCACCGACGACCAGAAGGCCCGCCTGGCGCCTCCGCACTTGGTTGGCGGAGCGCCCGGCCACAACTGGGACCTGGGCAAGCTGGCTGGCGCCGGGGCGATCCGCAGCACCGTCGACGACCTGATGAAATTCGCCGCCGCCCAGCTCGACCCGCCCGAGGGGAAGCTCGGCCAAGCGATCGATTTCGCGTGGATGATCCACCAGAAGCCGATCGCCGACACCGACTTCGCCATGGGCTTCGGCTGGCACGTCGCCCGCGACGGGTCGACTCGTTGGCACAACGGAGAGACTGGCGGCTACCACAGCGCGGTCTTCGTTAGCCGCGACCTCAACGCCGCCGTGGTCGTGTTAACCAACACGGCGACCGGCGAGATCGATCAGCTCGCCGAACAGATTATCCAATCCGCCGCCGGAATGCCGGTCGAACCGCGGGTCTTCCCTGAAAAGGCCGAAGTGGCGCCCGAGGTGATGCAGCGTTACGTCGGCAAGTACGCGATCACGCCGGCCTTTGTCCTCACCGTCTCGATCGAAGGCGGAAAGCTCATGGTGGGGGCGACCGGTCAGTCGACGTACCCGCTCGCCCCCGAGAGCGAGACCCTGTGGCGCCACCAAGCGGTCGACGCCAAGCTCGAGTTCCATGTCGACAAGGCGGGCAACTGCAGCTCGGTCGACCTGCTCCAGAACGGGATGCGGCAGAAGGCGAAGCGGATCGATTAATGCTGACACGCGCGAAAGATAAGCGCGTGGTTCGTCGCTCGTTGGAGTTGCGTCGAACACCCGGCGTCATCCCAACGGGCGCTGCCCGAGGCTAGCGCCGGCGGCTCAAAGAAGCGGCCGCCACTTGAGCCGCCGGCGCTAGCCTCGGGCCTTCAATCCACAACGTCCGCCTCCGGCAACGGCCCCAAATGCTCCTCCAGCACGAACCCCGGCCGGTCGTGCGAGTTCACATAGGCCGCGATGTCGAGCGCCTCGCGGTCGGTTAGCGTCGGGTCGTCGAGCGGCATCGCGACGCGGAGCCATGACGCGAGCTTCGCGTTCTGGCTGAGGCCGGCGCCGCGGTTGTACGAACGCTCGCCCCACACCGGCGGGCCGTCGTCCGAGCCCGCGCCGTCCTCGGCGTGACAGTACGCGCAGTGCGTCTCGTAGAGGTCGGCGCCGCGGGTGGGGTCGGCCGGTTGGGGATCGATCTGGAGCGGCTTCACCGCGTTGGGGCCGAGCGGCCGGTTGGGGTTCATCTTGATCGGCGCCCCCTCGGACAGCCACGTGATGTAGGCGCTGATGGCGACCGACGCCTCGCCACCGTTGGGGGGACGGACGCCGTTCTCACTCCGCATGAAGCAGTTGAGCACCCGGTCTTCGAGCGTGATGACCCGCCCTTCGCGCGGCGACCAAGCCGGGTAGGCGGCTGCCACGCCGACGAAGGTCGCCGCCTCGGGGTGGGTCCCGTCGTCGAGATGGCACGACGTGCAGTTGAGGGCCGCCCCGACGTAGGCCGCCGTCAGCGGGTGGCGGCTCGTGTTGTGGACCAGCTCGCGGCCCAGCTCGATCGCGGCCCCCAAACCGCCCGGGGGGAGCGACGAGGTAGAACGAATGACGTCCTCCTGGGGAGATTCGCCGACCGCCATCGTGGTGAGCGCGACAGCCGCAATGATCGTCGCTGGAAGGTATCGGCAAACCATGCGTTTCATCGGCTCATTCAAAGAGATCGGTCGCTAGCTCGTCTGTCAGAGACGTATTGTACCGGTTCAACGAGCGGCGAACCGTGAGCCAGATTACCGGCGGCGTTTCCCTGCTTCCCACGCGGCTCTTGTAGTGGGGTTGCCGAATTTTGACTAAGTAGATATTTGTTGAAACACCATTTGTCCCAACGACGTACCGTCACCATGACCCCTCTCGCCGAAGAACTTGGCAAACGCGACCCGTTCGACCTCCCCGAGCAGGAGGCGATGCTCAACATAGCGCGGACGATGGCGCGCCTTTCCGAGCCGTTCGACCAGCTCTTCAAGTCGTACGGCGTTAGCGGGCCGCTCTTCAACATCCTAAGGATCCTCCGCGGCACGGGGGGCGATGGGGTCCCCTCCGGCGAGATCGGCCCCCAGATGGTGACGCCGGCGCCCGACGTGACGCGGTTGGTGGATCGGCTCGAGAAGCTCGGGCTCGCCGCCCGTCAACGGAGCGACGCCGACCGCCGGGTCGTGCTGGTGAAGCTGGCGCCCAAGGGGCGTCGGCTGTTGACGAAGCTCGACCCCCAGGTGCGGCAGCTGCACCGCGACACGCTCGGCCACCTCTCGGCGACCGAGCTGCGTTCGATCAACAAGCTGATGGTCCGGGCCCGCGGTGCGACGCCCGGCGCAAACAACGATTCTGCTTAATCCCCCGTTTCATTGAGAGAGGAGAGACAATGCGTGCTAACCCGCTCACGATCGCCGCAGCGGCGGTCTTTGCCGTTGGCCAACTGGCCACGCCGTCCGCTCGTGCCGAGTCGTTCGGCATCGACCCGGCGCACACGTCGGCCGTCTTTAGCATCAGCCACCTCGGCTACAGCTACACCTACGGGATGTTCCGCGAGGCGTCGGGCACGGTTGAGTTCGACAAGGACGACCCGGCCGTCTGCCAGTTCCAGTTCGCCATCAACGCGGCGAGCCTCGACACGATGAACGAGAAGCGGGACGAGCACCTCCGCGGCGCCGACTTCTTCAACGTCAAACAGTTCCCGCAGATCACCTTCGAGAGCAGCTCGGTCGAGAAGACAACGGGCGCCGACGGCAAAGCGATCTACAACGTCACCGGCACGCTGACGATGCACGGCGAATCGCGTGAAGTGACCTTGCCGATGGAGTACCTGGGCGAAGGGTCGTCGCCGTTCAACGACTACCGCGTTGGGTTCTTGTGCCAGACAACGCTGAAGCGGTCCGACTTCGGCATGGAGTTCATGGTCGGCCCAATCGGCGACAACGTCGGCGTGACGGTCAGCTTCGAGGCGGTCCGCAAGTGACCAGCCACAAGCAACCAACCCGTTGCGGGGGCTGCTAACGGTGGGAACTGCTCAGTTAGTTGTCAGAGGGGTCTCCCGGCCCAGTTGTGGGAGGGGTCTCCCGACCCCGACTACGCGCACCATGCCGCTACGGCCAAGAAACCGTCATCGGGGTCTGGAGACCCCTCCCACATTTCTTTGTTGTTCCCCCTCCCCCATTTTTTTGTTCGATCGCACAAGCATCGGAGACATTTGCGATGTTAGGACCGGCCGACATCTTGCTCGGAGGCGTTCTCCCCGGCGCCGTTGCGCTCGTCGTCCGCCAAGGGCTGCTCCGCGCCGGGGTTAGCGACCGGGTTGTTTGGCCGCTCGCGGTCGGGGTCGCCTTTGTCGCGGGCCAAGCCGCGTTGGCGGCCCAACCCGGGGCGACGGGGGGAGAGGGATTCTCCGCCGCTTTCGCGGGTTGGGCGTCGGCGCTGCCGCGGGCGACGGCGTCGTTTGCCTGGCCGCGGGAGTCGAGCCAATGGCTGCCGGCGGCGACCGCCGGGGCCGCGGTTATCTCGCTATTCATCACGGCCGGTGGCTATGGCCGCCCCGTCGGGGCCGCCTTAGGGGTCGCCCTCGCGGTCGGCTTGCCGCTGCGATTGCTGTGGGGGAGCGTCTACCTGACGAGCGAGTGGAGCGGCGGCGAAGCAGCGGCGTGGAGCACCGGCCTCGCGGCGACCTTGCTAGCGGTCGGCTGGTTACTGTCACGCCCGCAATCCGAAGCGTCGGCTGCGAGCGACTGGCTGCGGGCGGCGCTAACGGCGGCGGCGGCCCTCGGCCTAGCGATCGTTCTGGCGACCTCGGGATCGCTTTCTTACGCCCGGCTGGCGGGCATCGTGGTGGCGGCGATCGTCGGCGCCCAGCTCGGCGGCGTCGGCGTGGCGGCGGACCGGCGGCGCGGCGTTGAAACGGCCGGGCCGGTGCTGGCGTCGCTCGCCGGCGGCCTATTGCTGCTGGGCTACTTTTTCGCCGAAGTGACCGCCGTCAACACGCTGCTGCTGGCCGGCGCGCTCGCGGCGACGGGGCTGCCCCTCCCGAAGCGTCTCGCCACCGGCTGGCGGCCGATCGCCCTGCGGGGAGCGGTCTGCCTGGCGCTGGTGGCGGTCGCTGCCGGCAACGCTGGCTACGCGTTCGCCGAGGCGACGGCTGCCGAGACATCGAACCCCTACGCCAATTGGCCCGCTGAATAGCCGACCGCGGAGCCGCGCTGCCCTTTCCGGCGGCGAGCTTCTACGATACTTGCTGGAGAAGCGCCCCGACGGCGCCGCGCCGCCACCAGGGAAGAGCAAGCATCCGCCGATGGGCATCTACGACCGCGACTACGAACGGAGCTACGACACGGGCAGCGGCTGGCGCGACGGCGGTGGTGGGGGCGTCGGGGGCGGCTTCGCCTCCTGGTCCGCCAACAGCAAGCTGATCGCCGCGATGGTCGGCGTCTTTCTCCTGCAGGTCCTGCTCGAGCGGCCCCTCAACGGCCAACTCACCGACCAGCTATCGCTGCGGGCCGACTGGTGGCGCGAGCCGTGGCGTCTCTACAGCGTCGCGACCTACGCGATGCTGCACAGCACCCAAACGCTTTACCATCTGCTCTTCAACGGGATTGCGCTCTTCTTCTTCGGCCGCGTCATTGAGATGCGGGTCGGCGGGCGTGAGTACCTCGCGTTCTTCTTTGCCGCCGCGATCTTCGCGGGGCTCGCATGGAGCGGCGTCGAGACAATCGCCGCCCAGGGCCGTCCCCAAGCGTTGTTGCTCGGCGCCTCGGGCGGGATCGCCGGAGTCCTCGTGCTCTTTGCCCTGAACTACCCCCATGTGCAGGTTTACCTCATGGGCGTGCTGCCGGTCCCGGCGTGGCTGATGGCGGTCTTGTTCATCGCCCAAGACATGTTCGGCGCCGTCGGTCGATCGGGCAACGTCGCGTACACGGCCCACCTGGGTGGCGCGTTGTTCGGGTTTCTGTACTACCGCTTCGGCTGGCGGGTCAGCAATTGGCTCCCCGGTTGGCTGGGCGGCGGCGCTTCCGCCCCCGCTTCCCTCAAGTCGCTGCTGAAACGCAAGCCGAAGCTCCGGGTCCATCGCGAAGACGACGACGCGCCAGGCGCCGATCCGGCCGAGGGCCGGGTCGATGAGATCCTGCGGAAGATCCAGGCCGAGGGGCAAGCCAGCCTGACCCGCGACGAACAGCGGATCCTTGAGCAGGCGAGCCGGCGTTATCAGCAACGGCGCCGCTGATCCGTTATAATCCGCGTCCGACGGGCGCCCGCCGTGACGCCTCCCGCCCCGCTCCCTCCCCTCCTGGAGCATCCTCCGTATGTCTTCGCCTCGTACGATCGCGATCACCGGCGCCTCGGGCCTTGTCGGCCAAGCCCTCACCGAAGCGTTCGCCGCCGATGGCGTCCGCGTGCTGCGGCTTGTCCGGCACCCGGTCAGCAAGTCGAAGCCCGACGAGGTGTACTGGAAGCCCTCTGCCGGCGAAATCGACGCCGAGAAGCTCGAGGGGGTCGATGTCGTCTTCAATCTGGCGGGCAAAGGGATCGCCGACGACCGCTGGACGCCGGCCGTCAAGAAATTGATCGTCGACAGCCGCGTGAACAGCACCCGGTTGATTGCCGAGACGGTCGCCGGGCTGACCAACCGGCCTCGGGCGCTTGTTTCGGCGTCGGCGATCGGCTTCTACGGCGACCGGGGCTCGACGCCCGTCGATGAGGATGCGGCCGCCGGCGAGGGCTTCCTCGCCGAGGCGTGCCAGTTGTGGGAATCCGCCAACGCCCCCGCGTGGGAGGCGGGCGTGCGGGTCGCCCAGACGCGGATCGGCATCGTGCTGAGCCCCAAGGGGGGCGCGCTAGCCAAGATGCTGCCCATCTTCAAGCTGGGCGCGGGCGGCGTCCTCGGCAGTGGCGAGCAGGTGATGAGCTGGATCGCGCTGCCCGACTTGGTGCGGGCGTTGCGGTTCGTCGGCGACGTCGAAGCGATGCACGGCGCCATCAACGCCGTAGCGCCCGGAGCGGTCACCAACCGCGAGTTCACCACGACGCTCGGCGCGAAGCTGCATCGCCCCACGGTGCTGCCGGCGCCGGCGTTCGCCCTCCGCCTGGCGATGGGCGAGATGGCCGACCCGCTGCTGCTCGAAGGGGCCCGCGTCACGCCGCAGCGGCTCACCGCAGCGGGCTTCAACTTCGAAACCCCCGAGCTCGGCCCCGCGCTCGACCGGGTGCTGGCCTAAAGCTCGGCCGTTGGCCCTGCTTTCCGCCGAAAGTTGTCCCGCGGCAATTGGCTCTCGCGCTAGAGCGCGCCGCGTTCGTCAAGCCACTCGATCAAGGCGAGAAAATCGTGGTCGAACATCGGCGAGAACATGCGATTGTCGTGGGGCACATAGCGGTGGCTATTGAGACCCACCGCTACGTCTCCCTCGACCCACGGCCCGCCGCTGCATCCCCCGGTCATCTCGTTCGCGGCCCCTCCGACATCCCCGCTGACGCCGAGATAATCGCCGACGCTTCGCCACATCTGCGAGCCATCGAAGGGATAGGTCTCAGGGTCGTCAGCCCCCCCGTTTCGATTACGCGGGATCGGGCGCGCTTCGGCGGGATAGCCAAGCGCTTCGACCAGGGTCGCTTCGATGACGCCGCTTGCGTCGTAACCCAAGTAGCCAAATTGCTGCGACAGATCGTCACTCAACGTCGCTGCGCCGAAATCCCACATCAGGCAGTTGGGCCACGCCTCGCTGGCGTAGCGCGGATCGATCACCGACTCGTCGAGCTGAACCTCAACTTGACCGGTTGCGGCGCCGTTGTACGCCGGCGCAAAGGTCATATTGCTGTAAAAAGCGTCGTCGTCGTCGCGGTCGTACAGACAATGCGCCGCGGTAATGATCCCCTTGCGGCCAACCAGCCAAGCCGACCCGACGTAAGCGTCGCCGTTGGCCGCGAAGAAGAACATCTT
Organism: Botrimarina colliarenosi; assembly: GCF_007859955.1. Lineage (GTDB taxonomy): Bacteria > Planctomycetota > Planctomycetia > Pirellulales > Lacipirellulaceae > Botrimarina > Botrimarina colliarenosi. The sequence continues at coordinate 1,300,803 of NZ_SJPR01000001.1, read as the reverse complement.
CCCCACCGCCGAGTAAGGGAACGTGCTATAGTTTGAGACAACCTCGGTGAGGTCGGCTTGATAGGGCAGCGGCTGCGCCTGCCCGACCACCGCCCCGGCGAATAGCCCCGGAGAAACGCCTGCGCGGCGCACCGGGACTCCGCCTGCCTCACTGCTGGACTTCTTCTTGGATCGCTTCGCGGTACGCGCTGCGGCGCCTCCGCGTTCGGCGACGCCGAGTTCTATAACCGGCATTGGGAAGGGTTTGGCGATCCGCAAGGCCTGAGCCGTCAGGCTCATCCTCATCGCCTGCTTGTTGACCTTCTCGTACGAGTAGTGCAGCAACTCGACGGCAGCCATAGAGAGACTCCTTTAAGAATCAAGGCGTCATAAAATCGAGCGTCGCTGAATAGAACTTTTTTAGAAGGAGTCGCCGCGAATCGATTTACACAGGCCCGCTCGCTGTTGAGTCGCGTGCAAGGGTGAAATTACCGGCGTTAGCACGCGCTATCAATGAAAAACTAGGGAACGCTAGCACGATTGTCGGAGAGTTGCTCTCGGAGTGTCACGCAGTTGTCACCAACCGCTGAGCTACTGCCAACATGGCCGACACCTACCAATGCCTTTTGTCTCCCGATCTTTCTGGGCGTAAGATGGGGAGAGCCGCCGCGGCGGCCCATTTCTGGCTGCCACTGCCTGTCTGAGAGACCGCGAGTCGCAAGATGACCACGTCCCCCTCCGAGCCCGACCCCAAGCCACCTCGACGCACCTCGCGTCTGATCGGCAAGAAGGTCGTTCACGACCTGCCCGAGTCGGTGCGAAAAAAGCAAATTCAGACCGCCAAGCCGGTTGGCATGCCATTGCTCCACCCCGGTGAGGGCCCCATCACCAAGAAGGCGCCGCCGGCTCACCCCGATTCGGACAGCGGGTCGAACGACGCCCCCAGCTAGCGAACCGTCCGGCTCGCCTGCTTGGCGCTCGGGGTGGGGAATTGGGATATCGGGGTGGTAAATCGGGAGCGTCGCCGGGCGGAGTCCTCCGCCGACCCCAGCGCCAGTCCTACCCGAGCGAACACGACGGCACTTCCCCGCCGTTCTCTCGCTGGCGAGGGTCGCCGGACGCTACTCCGCGAGCCCATTGTGCCCCCCGACGCCGTGGGTAAACTCTAGGGGCTGTAACGGCTTGGGCGGAATGGATTTGCGCTGACGGTGACCGAACCGTCGCAGCCGGCTCAGCCCGCCCGCTGGCGGCGACGATAAGCCAAGTCTCCCGTCACGGTCGATACTGTGGGCGTACAGAGACCCGGCGGAAGGTCGCCCCAGGAGCGTACTTCCCCCCGCTTTTTACCGTGTCCCTCCCGCTTCTCGCCTCGTACAGGACCCGTCTCGAAGATGCACTCTCAGGTGGTAGTTCTTGGCGGTGGACCCGGTGGCTACGCCGCCGCGTTCTTGGCTGCCGATCTTGGCCTGGAAGTGACCATCGTCGAGGCGGACCCCCGCCTGGGAGGCACGTGCCTGTTGCGGGGCTGCATCCCCAGCAAGGCGCTGCTCCACACGGCCAAGGTCATCTCTGAGGCCCAAGAGCTGTCGGATTGGGGCGTCTCGTTCGGAAAGCCGACGATCGACGTCGAGAAAGTCCGCGCCAAGAAAGACGAGATCATCGCCGCCCTGTCGGGGGGGTTGAGCAAGCTCGCCGACGCCCGCAAGGTCCGCAAGATCAACGCCCGCGGCGTCTTCGTCGATTCGACCACGCTGAACCTCGAGTCGGTCGGCGACCATAGCTCGACGGTCGGTGACGAGCGGCTCACGTTCGACCACTGCATCCTGGCGACCGGCAGCGTCCCGGCGATGCCGAAGTTCCTCGATATCGGCTCGCCGCGCGTGGTGAGCTCGACCGGCGCCCTGGCGCTGCCCGACATCCCCGAGTCGCTGCTCGTCGTCGGCGGCGGCTACATCGGACTCGAGATGGGGACGGTCTATCACGAACTTGGGTCGAAGGTGACGGTGGTCGAGCTCTCCGACGGCCTGCTCCCCGGCGCCGACCGCGACCTGGTGCGGCCCCTCGCCAAGCGGGTCAAGGAACGCTTCGCCGGCGTGCTGCTGGGGCACAAGGTGACCGGCCTGAAGGATGTCGGCGACAAGGTCGAGGTCTCGATCGAAGGCCCCGACCTGACCGACACCGTGACGTTTGACCGGGTGCTGGTCTCGATCGGCCGCTGGCCCGTTTCGAAGGGCTTCGGGCTCGAGAACACGAAGGTCACGGTCAACGAACGGGGCTTCGTCGAGACCGACGACCAGCAGCGGACGAGCGACCCCCACATCCTGGCGATCGGCGACGTCGCGGGCGACCCGATGCTGGCCCACAAGGCCGCCTACGAGGGCCGCATCGCCGCCGAGGTGCTTGCCGGCAAGCCGTCCGCGTTCGACGCCCAGGCGATCCCCGCCGTGGTGTTCACCGACCCCGAGATCGCCTGGGCGGGCCTTACCGCCGACGAGGCGAAGGCCCAAGGCCGCAAGGTCGAGATCGCGACCTACCCGTGGCAGGCGTCGGGCCGGGCCCTCGCCAACGGCCGCACCGACGGCCTCACCAAGTGGATCATAGATCCCGAGACCGACCGCGTGCTCGGTTGCGGCATCGTCGGCTCCGGCGCCGGCGAGCTGATCGCCGAGGCGGTGCTCGCCATCGAGATGGGCTGCAACGTGCACGACATCGCCGGCTCGATCCACCCGCACCCAACACTCAGCGAAACGATCGCCTTCGCCGGCGAAGTCCACCTCGGCACCGCGACCGAAATCTACAAGCCAAAACGTAAGTAAGCATGTCACCGCGGAGGTCGCGGAGGACGCGAAGAAGAGAAGAAAGCGTTAGACAGGATTTACAGGATCAACAAGATAAGTGTTGAAGTAAGCGGCCTCGTTTGTCCCGTTGATCCTGTAAATCCTGTCTAAGACCTTCTCCGCGTCCTCCGCGAACTTCGCGTTAAATCGAAACAGGTAAGTCAGCATGGCCAGCGCCAACGCCAAAGTCCCCGCCTCGCCGATCCCCAACGACGTTGATCCGGTCGAAACGAGTGAATGGCTCGAATCGCTCGACTACGTTCTGGAGAACCGCGGTCCGGAACGCGCCCAGGAACTGCTCGCCGCCCTCGAAGCGGCCGCGGTGCGGAACGGCGTCGAGCTGCCGTTCACCGCAACGACGCCCTACGTCAACACGATCCCGCGCAGCGAGCAGCCCCCCTACCCGGGCGACCGCGAGCTCGAGCGGCGCATCAAGAGCTACGTCCGCTGGAACGCGATGGCGATGGTCACCCGCGCCAACCGCGACCCCGCGTCGCCGGGCGGCCACATCAGCACGTTCGCCAGCTCGGCGACGCTCTATGAGGTGGCGTTCAACCACTTCATCCGCGGCCGGGGCGAAGACGGCTTCTCCGGCGACCAGGTCTACTACCAGGGGCACGCCGCCCCCGGCATGTACAGCCGGGCGTTCCTCGAGGGGCGGCTCACCGAGCAGAACCTCATCAACTTCCGCCGCGAGATGGGCGAGGGGGGCGGGCTCTCGAGCTACCCCCACCCGTGGCTGATGCCGAACTTCTGGGAGTTCCCGACCGTCTCGATGGGCCTCGCGCCGATCATGGCGATCTATCAGGCCCGCTTCAACGAGTACCTGACCGACCGCGGCATCAAGGACTGCAAGGATAAGCGTGTCTGGGCGTTCCTGGGCGACGGCGAGTGCGACGAGCCGGAGACCCTCGGCGCGATCGGCCTGGCCGCCCGCGAGCAGCTGGACAACCTGACGTTCGTCATCAACTGCAACCTGCAGCGACTCGACGGCCCGGTCCGCGGCAACAGCAAGATCATCCAAGAGCTCGAAGGGACGTTCCGGGGCGCCGGCTGGAACGTCATCAAGGTGGTCTGGGGCGGCGACTGGGACCCCTACATCGAGGACGACCACGACGGCCTGCTGGCCCGCCGGATGATGGAGGTCGTCGACGGCGAGTACCAGAAGTACGTCGTCGCCGGCGGCGAGTACATCCGCGAGAAGTTCTTCGGCAAGTACCCCGAGCTGCTCGAGCGGGTCAAGAACCTGTCGAACCAAAAGCTCGAGAAGATGAAGCGCGGCGGCCACGACCCGGAGAAGGTCTACGCAGCGTACGCCAAGGCGTGCGAGCGCAACGGCAAGCCGACCGTCATCATCGCTAAGACGATCAAGGGCTACGGCCTGGGCGAGGCGGGCGAGGGTCGGATGATGACCCACAACAACAAGAAGCTCAACGAGGAGCAGCTCCTCGAGTTCCGCACACGGTTCGGCATCCCCATCAGCGACGAGCGCGTCGCCGAGGCGCCGTTCTACCGGCCGCCGGCGGACAGCCCGGAAATGAAGTACCTCCGCGAACGCCGCCAGGCGTTGGGCGGTTCGGTGCCGGCGCGCAAGGGCGACGCCGAACCGATCGAGGTGCCGACGCTCGCCGAGTACGAGAAGACCCTCACCAACAAGATGGTCAGCAAGGGCCCGGGCAAAGAGCAGTCCACCACGATGGGCTTCGTCCGCTTGCTCACCGACTTGCTCCGCGACAAGAAGATCGGCAAACACATCGTGCCGATCGTCCCTGACGAGTCGCGCACCTTCGGCATGGAAGGCCTGTTCAAGCAGGTCGGCATCTACGCCCACGCCGGCCAGCTCTATGAGCCGGTCGACTTCCACGAGCTCGCTTCTTACCACGAGGCGCAGGACGGCCAGCTGCTGGAAGAAGGCATCACCGAAGCGGGCTCGATGAGCTCCTTCAACGCCGCCGGCACCGCCTACAGCTCGCACGGCGTGCAGATGATCCCGATGTACATCTACTACTCGATGTTCGGGTTCCAGCGGATCGGTGACCTGATCTGGGCCGCGGCCGACATGCGGGCCAAGGGTTTTCTATTGGGCGGGACCGCCGGCAGAACGACTCTGAACGGCGAGGGCCTCCAGCACCAGGACGGCCACTCCCTGGTCAACGCGATCGCCTTCCCGACGGTCCGCGCTTACGACCCCGCGTACAACTACGAGACGGCCGTCATCATCTTCCACGGCCTCCAGAAGATGTACGTCGAGAACGAGCAATGCATCTACTACCTGATGATCGAGAACGAGAACGTTCTCATGCCGGAGATGCCTGAGGGGGTTGAGGAAGGGATCATCCGCGGCATGTACCGGGTGAAGAGCGTCGAGGCGAATGGTTCGAAGCACCGCGTGCAGCTCTTCGGCTCGGGCTCGATCCTGCACGGCGTGCTCGACGCCCAGCAGATGCTGGCCGAGAAGTACGGCGTCTCGTCCGACGTCTGGAGCATCACGAGCTACACCGAGCTCCGCCGCGACGCCCAAGAGGTCGAGCGGTGGAACATGCTCAACCCGACGGCGCCGCGGAAGAAGTCGTACTTCGAGTCACAGGTCGAAGGGACCGAAGGCCCGATCATCGCCGCCAGCGACTACATCCGGGCGCTCTCGGAGCAGCTCGCCCCGTACGCCCCCAACGGGATGTTCTGCCTGGGGACCGACGGCATGGGCCGCAGCGAGAGCCGCGAGAACCTCCGCCGCCACTTCGAGGTCGATAAGGAGAGCGTCGTCATCGCGACGCTCTACAAGCTGTCGAAGGATGGCCAGCTCGACCCCAAGGTGGTCGATCAAGCGATCAACGACCTCGACTACGACCGCGAAAAGAAGTCACCGCTTTACGCCTGAGACCGAAGGAAGGGAGATAGTGGGGATGAGGGGGGATGTAGGGATGGCCTTGACCGGGGCGACATCTCTCCGAAAAGCCAACGATGAACTTTCATGAGTTGTTGAACTCTTGAGTCGACACGTCCTGATTCAACCTTCATCAACTTCAGACACGCATCGCCCCGCCGAAACGCCATCCCCCTATCCCCAACTTGATCCCCCTCATCTCCCTTCATAAAGCCGCAAGCTAAACCGCGAGAAGAAGATGCCGCAGATCACCCTTCCCAGCCTCGGCGAAAACATCGAGTCGGGCGACATCCTTTCCATCCTCGTCGCCGAGGGGGAGACGGTCACCGCCGACCAGGACTTGTTGGAGATAGAGACCGACAAGGCGACGGTCCCCGTGCCGAGCCCCTCGGCCGGCAAAATCACCAAGATCTTGGTGAGCGAGGGAGACACCGTCGCCGTCGGCGCCGCGATCTTTGAGATCGAGGCGGGCGCCGCCGCTCCGGCCGCGGAGCCGAAGCCCGAACCGGCCGCCGCGCCGGAGCCAGCGCCCGCCGAGGCGGAGTCGCCGGAGCCTGAAAGTGAGCCCGAACCGGCGCCAGCGCCGCAGGCCGCCGCTCCGGCCCCCGAGCCCAATCCCGTGCCGCAGCCCGCCGCCAAGCCGGCCCCGGCGGTCGCGCAGGACGTCCCCGGCGACGGGCACGCCGCCGCGGCCGCGAGCCCCTCGGTCCGTCGGCTGGCCCGTGAGCTCGGCGTCGATCTGCGCCGCGTCCGTCCGTCGGGCGCCGGCGGACGCGTCACCGAGGACGACGTGCAGGCCCACGTCCGTCAGACGCAGGAGCAGTCCCGAGCCTCGGCGCCCGCCTCGAGCGCGCCGGGTCTCGCCAGCAGCGACGCCCAGGGCGCCGTGCGGGTCGAGAAGATGTCGCGGATGCGGCAGACGATCGCGAAGAACATGGTCGCGAGCTACACGACGATCCCGCAGCTCACCAACTTCGACGACGTCGATGTCACTGACCTCGAAGCGATGCGGCAGGCGAGCAAGGAAGACTACGCGTCGAGCGGCCTGAAGCTGACGCAGATGCCGTTCCTGATCAAGGCGATCGCCGGCGCGCTGAAGCTTCACCCGATCGTCAACGCGTCGGTTGATATGGAAGCGGGGGAAGTGATCTACAAGGAGTATGTCAACATTGGCGTTGCGGTCGATACGCCCAAGGGCCTGACCGTCCCGGTGTTGCGTGACGCCGACCGGATGAGCATCTCGCAGATCACCCGCCAACTCGACGCGTTGGTCGATAAGGCCCGTGAAGGGAAGCTGTCGATCGACGAGATGCGTGGCGGCACCTTCACGATCAGCAACATGGGCGCGGTGGGCGGCACGTACAGCACGCCGATCATCAACCCGCCCGAGGTCGCGATCCTGCTGGTCGGCCGCAGCCGGATGCTGCCGTGGGTGATCGGCAAGGGGAAGGAAGCGACGATCGAGCCGCGGCTCGTGATGCCCCTCTCGCTGACGTACGACCACCGTGTGGTCGACGGCGCCGACGCGGCCCGCTTCGTCAACGAGTTGAAGAACTTCCTCGCCGCGCCGGGCCGACTGCTCCTGGCGCCGTGAGTCTGCCTAGCCGCTAAGGGATTTGCCACCGATAAGCGCAGATGGGCGCGGATGTCTTCACTGGCGCCGCGTCCTCCTGCATTGTCAGCCTTTCTCTTTGCAGGGAGGGTCGCCTTCGCCGTACACTTGCCCGCGACGAGCGACATCGACGTTTATCAGCGTGCATCGGCGGTTACTTTTCACCGGAGGCGACGATGGGCGAGGCATCGACGATCGACCTCTTCGACGGCTGGCGCGCGACTTTCGAGCCGGTCGGCGATTGGCTCGGCGTGCGGCTCCACCCGCCCGCCGGTGGCGGCCAGTGGCAGCTCGCCGAGGGCCTCTGGCGAGAGATCCACCGGCGTGGCGCGTTGCAAGTGGTGCTGGAGATGGACGAAATCACGTTCTTCTCGTCGGCGCTCATGAGTGAGCTCGTGCGAGTGCACAAACGGGTCGCAATGGCGGGCGGACGCCTGCGGCTCAGTGGGCTCCAGAAACATCCTCACGAGGCGCTGCACCTGATGCGGCTCGACGAGGTCTTGCCAATTTTTCGCTCGCGCGACGAAGCGATCCAATAAACCCTCCGCCGGAGCGAATCCCCTTCTATGTTCAGTCTGATTTGGTTCTTGCTGATTGGCCTCCTCGCGGGCTGGCTCGCCACCAAGTTCATGGAGGCGGGACAGGCCGGCGTCCTCGGCATGATGGTCGTCGGCGTGCTCGGCTCTTTCGTCGGCGGGCTCCTCTTCCGACTGCTCGGCTTTGAGAAGGTCGGCTTTCCGGCGACGCTCGTGACAGCCACCGTCGGGGCGGTGATCTGCATCGCCGCAATCCGCTACTTCGGGCCCAAGTTCTGAGTCCCCGCGAGTCCGGTTGCGACGATTAGGCGAGGTGTCGGGAGAGCCAGCGGTTTTCCACGGCCGCTTTCGTGAATCGACTCAAGCGAGCGACGCGTCGAGAGGCCGATACCGAACGGTATGAATATCTCCAGCACCAGCTCGGGCGCCGCGATCGAGAGCGTCCTCGCGGCCCAGCAATCGTCCACACAATCGAAGATCGCCTACGCCGTGGCGGGCAAGGCGCTCGACGCCCAGCGGTCCGCCGGCGACGCCGCGGTAGCGCTGATCGAGTCGGCCGGCCAACTCGGCGCCGCCCTCGGCAAGGGCGCGCATCTCGACACGTCTGGCTGAGATGTCCGAAGCGGACGCCATTGCACGATCGGCCGACCGTGGCCCCGCGACCGTGGCGACGCTCGTCGAAGACCTTCGTGCGTTAGGCGCCACCGAAGGCCAGACGCTGATTGTCCACACGTCACTCAGCCGCCTCGGCTGGGTCGCCGGCGGGCCGGTCGCGGTCATCGAAGCGCTGATCACGGTGCTCGGCGACGCCGGCACGCTCGTGATGCCGACGCACACCACCGGGCTGACCGACCCGAGCGGCTGGTCGAATCCGCCCGTCCCCGAATCGTGGTGGGAAGCGATCCGTGCGGCGATGCCGGTGTTCGACCCGGCGACGACGCCCGCCGACAAGATGGGGGCGGTCGCCGAGGCGTTCCGGCGGTATCCGGACACGGCCCGCAGCAATCATCCGGTCGCGTCGTTCGCCGCCCGCGGCCCGCTAGCGGGGTCGATCACCGCCCCACATCCGCTTGAGGATGCTTTTGGCGACGGCTCGCCGCTCGGGCGCCTGTACGCGCACCAGGCGTCGATTCTGCTGCTAGGAGTCGGGCACGACAACAACACCTCGTTGCACTTGGCCGAGGCTCGTTCGTCCGATCGCTGGCGTGACCAGGGCTCACCGATCTTCGAAGGGGGCCGTCGGATTTGGAGGACCTATCGAGAACGCCACCACGACTCGGATGGCTTCGCCACGATCGCGAAGTCCTACGCCGCCGAAGGGGGTTGGTTTCGCGAAGGCCGGATCGGATCGGGTTGGGCGTCGCTCTACCCGGTCCGCGCTCTCGTCGATTTCGCGACCGGGTGGATGGTCAAAAACGGGGCCACTGACGTATAGAGATGCGTACCGATTCGCTCGTCCCTCCGCGTCCCGCCGGCATGATCGTCCCCGCTGAGCCGCTCCCCGCTGAACCGAGCCCCGAGTGGCGCGCCGCAGCGACGCGGTCGCGCGAGCTGGTCGTGTTGACGCACGGCATCGGCTCGACGCGCCTGTTCCTGGCGCCGCTAGCGGCCCGGCTCCACGCCGCCGGGTTCGCCGTGCGGCTGTATGGCTACCCGTCGCCGTGGTGGTCGAACGCGACGTTCGGCAAGCGTTTCGCCGCCCTCTTGCGCCGCGTCGCCCCGGGGTACGAGCGGGTTCACCTCGTGGTCCACAGCATGGGGGGCATCGTCACCCGTTGCGCCCTGCGTGAAGAGCTGCCGCCGAACCTGGGGCGCGTCGTCCAGATCGCCCCGCCCAACCGCGGCTCGCACATGGCGACCCGGCTGGCGGTCGATAGCGGCCATCCGGTGTGGGACCGCTTGGTCGTCAGACCGCATCGGTTCCTCGCACCGACGCTGGTCGAACTCATCGACGCCCCCGACAGCTTCGTCAATCGGCTCGGCCCGGTGCCGCCGGGGATCGAGCTCGGCATCCTCGCCGCGAGCCGCGACCGAGTGCTCTACCCCGAGCAGACGCACCTCGAAGGCGCCCGCGATCACCAGACGGTGGAGGGTTGGCACACCGGGATCCTCTGGAAACGCGAGACGGCCGAGCTCGTCGCGCGATTTTTAAGGACCGGCGCCTTCTACCCGCAGTAGGCCGGGACAAGCGCTAGCGCAGGCCCGGCACGCGGCGAGACGTGCTCAAGCTAGTCGAACCGTCACTGGCTTCCTCGATTGGACGCTTGAGTGACGCCAGCCGGACCTGCGCTGACGCTTGTCCCGGCCTGCTCACTCCGCTGGGTCGGCGTCGATGACGCCTGCGGCGAAGCCCGCGTATGCCTCGCCGAATTGCTTGGCCATCTTGTCCGGGAACAAGTGAAAGTCGCCCGCGGCGAGGGCGGCGACGATCCCCTCCGCGACAACCAGCGGCGGGTCGGAGTCGTCAAACCCGGCGTGGTCGCCCATGTCGGTGTCGATCGGGCCGGGGTGGACGCTCAAGACCGCGGTCCCCTGCTCTCGGAGCGTGTCGCGCAGCGCCTGGGTCAGCGAATAGCTCGCCGCCTTCGACGCGCAGTAAGTGGCGAAGGGCGGGAAGCTACGCAGCGACGCCACCGAGTTGAGCTGCACGAAGGCCCCGCCGCCGTTCTTCTTCAGAACCGGCGCGAACGCCCGGGCCATCCGCAGCAGACCGAAGACGTTGATGTCGAGCTCGTACTGCAGGTTCTTGAGTGCGTCGTCGGCGAACGGGTCGGCGGTGCGTAGCACGCCGGCGTTGCTGACAACCAGCTCGACGTCGCTCGCCGCCTTGGCGGCGGCCTCAATCGTCGCGGGCTTCTCGTAGTCGATCTCGATCGGCACGATTACGTCGCCGAACCGCTCAACGAGGGCCTTCGCCTTCTCTGCGGAACGGACGCCGGCATAGACCTTGCGGGCGCCGTGGGTGACGAGCGACGAAACGATCTCGGCGCCGATGCCGCGGTTGGCGCCGGTGACGAGCGCCGTGCGGGTCTGGACCTGAAAACTCATGGCGGGGCTCCGGGAGGAGAGTGCGGGGGGGAGGGGAGTGCGGGGGCGGGCTAGGGGCGATTTACGCGAGTCCGCACCGAGTGGTTCGAAAACTCGCGCAACGTCACGCCCCTTGAGCCGAACGCGATAGCGTCGGACAGCCCCGCGACCGGCATAGCCCGCGGCTCGCCAGCCCTTCTTCGCTGGCGTCCCGTCGACGCGGAGAGCGCTGGGCGGGGGCACAACCAGACGGCACGGGAACGCTTAGCGATAGGGCGTTCCACGACGCCAACCCACGACGAGCGTTCAGTGGCGTAATTTTGTGGCGTAAGAAGCCGGCTCGCCTCGGGCGATCGATCCTGATGTCGTCCCACCGCTTCCGAGCAGAGATCTCAGAAGCCCCGTTGGCTCAGCGAAGCGTGCCCGTCCCCGGAAGGGTCGCGATCCGGCGTGGGGCGAACTCGTGGTCGTAGGGCGCCCGCATGCTGGTGCTGCCGGTCGGTCCGACCCAGTTGCCACAGTCGTCGCACGGGTCGCAGCACCGCGGCGGGTCGCTGTGCCACTCGTTCCAGTAGAGGTCGCCGCAACCGCCGCAGCCGCCACAGCCGCTGCCTTGCGGGCAGCAGAGGCCGAGGGGCGTGCCGATCGGACGCAGCAGGTTCCGGACTTCCGAGCCGATGCACTTCAGGCCGAAGCCAACGTTCTGGATGATCGGGCAGTTGCCGCATCCACAAGGGCCGACGCCGCACGTGTCGCCGCAACCGACGTCGCAGCCACAGCCCGGCTCGACGCCGCAGCCCGCTTCCATGCCACAGCCACAGGAGGGGGCACAGCCGCAGCCCGGCTCACAGCCGCCACAGCAGTCCGGTCCGGTGCAGACATTAATCAGCGGCTTGTGTGAGTCGCAGCCGCAATCGCCGCACCACATCTGTCCCGCCATCGAGCGGCCGTTGCAACCACAGGTGGTCCCACAACCACAGCCGGGCTCCACCGCGCAGCCGGGCTCACAGCCACAGCTGACGTCGCCGCAGCCGACAGCGCCACCACAAACGCCGGCGATGCCGCAACCACAACCGGGTCGCAACGCCATGCAACCCGAGGTCGCGGCGAGGCTGAGGGCGACGAACGCGACAAGGTTCGCCATCGTCGACGATTTCGAGCTGGAAAGGGCCATCCCTGGAGACTCCCGCTGGGTTTTCTCGCCACCCGCAATCCCTGCCGGCGGCGATTTCATGACTAGCACGCGCAGCCCCCGAGAGGGCTAGCGCTCGGTAGTGAGGGATCGGCGGATTAGGCCGCCCCCGTTGAGCCGAATCGGCAAGGTCGCCGCAGTTTCACTGGCCGGCCGCGGCCCGTCGCCCGCTGGCGGCAAGCTTGGTAAAGTCGGCGAACGCCCGGGCGAGCCGGCGACGCCATTCGTCGGAGGCTTTCCATTCGTCGGAGGCTTTGTGGATGAGAGAGAGAGAGCTTGTTTGTGATTCCCTCCCGGGGGCTGACGCCCTCCGGCTCGCTGCCCGGCTGCTAGCAACGCCTTTCCCCCGTCCGCCGTACCTCAACCCCGCGCCACTCACCGTATGACGCCTGCCGCCAAAAAGTTCTTCCAACAGATCCTCGAGTCGCCCAGCCCCTCGGGCTACGAGCAGCCGGTGCAGCGGGTCGTGCGTGATTACGCCGCGAAGTTCGCCGACGAGGTCCGGACCGACGCCCACGGCAACGTCATCGTGTCGGTGAACCCCGGGGCGCCGCTCCGGGTGATGTTCGCCGGCCATGCGGACCAGATCGGGCTGATCGTCACCTACATCGATGAGTTCGGCTTTATCTATTCCAAGCCGATCGGCGGCTGGGACCCGCAGCAGCTGATCGGCCAGCGGATGACGATCCACACCGCCAGCGGCCCGGTGCCGGCGGTGATCTCGCGCAAGGCGATCCACCTGCTCGACGAAGAAGAGCGCAAGCAGGTCGTCAAACAGAAAGAGATGTGGCTCGACATCGGCGCCAGCAGTCAAGCCGAGGCGCAGGAGCTCGTCGAGATCGGCGATCCGGTGACGCTCCAGCTCGGCTACCAAGAGATGCGGAACGGCCTGGCGAACGCCCCCGGCATGGACAACAAGACCGGCCTGTGGGTCTGCATCGAGGCGGCCCGCCGCGCGGCGGAGAAGGGGGGCCTTAACGTCGCCGTGCACGCCGTCGCGACGGTGCAGGAAGAGATCGGCCTCCGCGGCGCGCAGACCAGTGCGTACGGCGTCGACCCGCACGTCGGCATCGCCGTCGACGTGACGCACGCAACCGACTGCCCGACTGTCGACAAGACGCAGGAATCCGATATCAAGCTCAGCGGCGGCCCCGTCGTACAGCGTGGACCGAACATCAACCCGGTGGTCTTCAAGCGGGTCCGCGCAGCGGGCGAGTCGGCCGGCATCCCGATGCAGTGGGCCGCCCTCAATCGCGGCGCCTCGAACGACGGCAACGCCCTGCAACTGTCGCGCGCCGGCGTCGCCACCGGCATCGTCGGCCTGCCGCTCCGCTACATGCACTCGGCGGTCGAGGTGATCTCGCTCGAGGACCTCGACAACGCGGCCCAACTGCTGGCCGAGTTTGTGCTAAGGCTGGAGGCGGACGTCGATTTCACGCCGGAGTGATCCTCTAAAGGGAGAGAATGAGATGGGGGGAGAGCAGGGAGAAAGCCTTCCACCGAAGCGACTTCTTGTCGTCGGCGGTCCGAACGGGTCCGGTAAGACGACCCTGGCAAACGCGTATCTAGAACAGGGCGGTTGGCTTTATCTGGGAGCAGACAAAATAGCTGCCGAAATCTGTCCGGAACGTCCTGAATCGGTTGCCGCGGCGGCCGGGCGAGGATTCGTTGAGCAGTTCGACCAAGCACTGCATTCAGAACGAAGAATCCTCGTTGAATCGACTTTATCAGGGCGCTCGATTGGGCGTAACTTTGAGCGAGCTCGCAACCTGGGATTCCGAGTCGAGATCGCTTTTACGTTTGTTGACGCCCCCGCAACTAGCATTGCCCGTGTTGCCCAACGCGTGCGAACTGGCGGTCACTTCGTCCCCGACGAGGATGTGATACGTCGCTTCTACCGCAGCATCCGCAATTTCTGGCTACAATACCGTCTGGTGGCCGATCTTTGGACACTATTCGACAACCGATTCACTTCGGAATGCAAAGTTGCGTTTGGCGACACCGAGAAGACACAGATAATTCATCGTCAAGCAATGAGCGAGTTTCTCAGTATCGTGGAAGGTGACCATGTATGACTCGACCGCTGGTGCTGGTAAACCGCTCAGTCTAGCTGCCCACGAGTTCGCCGCCGAAGTCGAAGAGATGGCTGCCAATGGCGTCCGTCGCGCTCAGGAAGAATCCCGCCGCGCCGGGGTGCCGTGCGTCTACTCGATTAACGGCGTTCTGCACTGGGAGCTTCCCGACGGGAGCCTCTCGACCGAGGACCCGTGGCGCGGCAAGAACACACCGCCGGCTGAGTAGCTCACTCGCCCGACCGGATCTGCACGTAGCTCTCGTAACGCCGGGCGTCGATCCAGCCGTCGGCGACGGCGTCCTTCACCGCGCAGAAATCCTCGTGCGTGTGCGTGCAGTCGGGGAAGCGGCACTGGCTCACGTAGGGGCGGAGCTCGCGGTAGTAGTTGGCGACCTCTTCGGGGATCACGTCCCACAGCTCGAAGCTGCGGATGCCGGGCGTGTCGACCAGGAAGCCGCCGCCGACATGCTCGCCCAGCGGGTAGAGTTCGGCGGTCGTGGTCGTGTGGCGGCCTTTGTCGCTCTCGGAGCTCACCGTCTGCACGCGGAGGGCGAGGCCCGGGTCGATCGCGTTGAGCAGCGAGCTCTTGCCGACGCCGCTCTGCCCGGTGAACGCCGTCTGTTTGGCGCGGAGGCGTGCGCGGAGGCGGTCGACGCCAAAGCCGGTCTCCGCCGACACCGGCAGCACCTCGTAGCCGAGCTGTGACCAGACACCGATGATCGGCACGAGGTCGACCGGCTCCACCAGATCAATCTTGTTGATACAGACGATCGGCCGCAGCCCGGTCTTCTCGGCCGTGACGAGGTAGCGGTCGACGAGGTTCGGCTTCAGCCGCGGCGCGGCCGCCGAGGCGACGACGAGGATCTGGTCGATGTTCGCCGCGATCAGGTGCTGTCGGCTGCGGCTGCTGCGGCTGAGGACGCCGTGCCGCGGCTCGACCCGTTCGATGATCCCTTCTTGCAGGGCGCCGTCGGCGGGGGGCGGTCCCTCGGGACGGACCCAGACCCGGTCCCCGGCGGCGACGACGTGTCGCAGCTCGGTCGCCAATTGCTTTAAGAGCTGCCTCGTGGCGCAGGCGTACTGCCGACCGTCGTCCCCCAGCACGCGGCTGACGAGCCCCTGAACGCGGAGGACCCGACCGAGGACGCAGACTTCGCGGTCGACGTCGGGGAGCACGATCTGCCCCGAGCTGTCCTCGACGACTTCGGCGCCGGCGACGGTGCGTTTGCGGGTCAGGTGACCCTTGCCGCTGACACGTTCGCCCCGCTCGTGTTCGGCTTCGCCGCCGTGCTGCTCGAAGGCGCGGGTGAGCCCGCGTTCGCGCTTGGCGGTGTCGTGCCCCTTACGGAAGGTGGCGCGGACGTTGCGGCGTTTCTTAGCCATTCAGGAACCAAAACAGTGGGAGGCGTCTCCAGACGCCGATGACGTGCACCCTATCTTAGCGGATTGGTGACCGTCATCGGCGTCTGGAGACGCCTCCCACAAAGCCCTGGTGGGCTTTTAGAGCTTGTCGCTCGGCAACTTGATTTGACCCGCCGAGTTGTTGGTCGGGTCGAACCGCTTCGAACTCGAGCGATCGGCGCCGCGGGCTTCCGCCTTCTGGAGCCCGGCCCGCGCCAACAGCGACGTGCTCATGATCTCTTGAGCCCGGTTCTCGGTCGGCGGGGGGCCGACGGCGCCGAGGTCGGCCGGCGAGTACTCGACGCGGTAGGTGTGCTTCGCCACCGCCAGCGTGTCGCCCGGGTCGATCCGGCCTTCGGGCATGCGGATGCCGTTGACCTTCACGCCGTTGCGGCTCTGCAGGTCGCGGATATAGAGGTAGCCTCCCTCGATCCGCAGCTCACAGTGGTGGGCGGAGACGTTAGCGAACCGCAGAACGATATCGCAGCTCTCGCGGCGACCGATCAGCAGTTTCTTCTTGAGCAGCGGGATCGGGTCCCCGCCGCCGAGCGGCACAAGCTCGCCGTACATAGGTGGGTCTCGTTGAGAGGGGTCGCGGCAGGGGCGAAGGCCGAGTGGGGGGGCCAGCCGCGGCGGGGATGGTGAGCGCCTGATCTTCCCGGATTGGGACTCCGCCATCTCTCTTCCACCTTACGGACGGCGTGCGCAAACGTCAACGAATCGCCCGCCGGATGGGGGGGCGGGCGTTGCCAGCGGGCCCTACGACCGGTAACGTCGCTAAGTCCTCTGGACGCAGGGGGTTGCCGGCCCGATAGCGTTTCGGCGGGCGTTCTTACGGAGACGCCCCGCTACAGCCGCCGGCGCCCCCCATTTTTCACCCGACTGCTCGTTTTCTCCCGCCCCAAGGGCCGCCGCCGCGTGTCTTTAACTCCGCCTGACGCCCCGACTCCGCGCGAAGCCTGCGTCCATCGCCTCGCCAACGGGCTGACCCTCATCGGCGAGCCAGCGGACGGCTTCCAGTCGGCCGCCTTCTCGCTGATGATCCCCGCCGGTTGCCGTTACGACGCGGCCGACCAACTGGGGCTGGCGAACCTCACCTGCGAGATGGCCCTCCGCGGCGCCGGCGACCGCGACAGCCGGGCGCTGGTGAGCGACCTCGACGCCCTCGGCGTCGAACGGGGCGAATCGGTTGGCCTGTCGCACACGTCGCTCGGCGCGAGCACCCTGGCGGAGAACCTCCCCGCGGCGCTCGCCATCTACGCCGACATCGTCCGCCGGCCGCACCTGCCCGAGGACCAGCTCGAGGCGGGCCGCCAGGTCTGCCTGCAAGAGCTGCGGGGCGTCGAGGACGAACCGTCGCAGAAGCTGATGGAAGAGCTCCGCCGCCGCCACTACGGCGACCCCTACGGCCGGGCCTCGAGCGGAAACATCGCGGCGGTCGAGTCGCTCCAGATCCGCGACGTCCGGCAGTTCCAACACAAGCGGTACGCGCCCGACAGCGCGATCCTCGCCGTCGCCGGCGCGTTCGACTGGGACGCCATGGTCGAAGACGTCGAGCGGCTGTTCGGCGACTGGGTCAACAACGAGGCGCCCTCGAAGACGGTCGAAACGCCCGGCGCAGGCGATGGCCACGTAACCTACGACTCGTCGCAAGCGCACATCGGCATCGCCTTCCCGTCGGTCCCCTACAGCCACGCCGACTACTTCCAAGCGTGGGGCGCCAACGGCGTTCTCTCGAGCGGCATGAGCAGCCGGCTCTTTACCGAGGTCCGTGAGAAACGGGGCCTCTGCTACACCGTTTACGCGTCGCTGCAGACGCAGAAGGACCGGGCGGCCGTCTTCTGCTACGCCGGCACCACCGCCGAGCGCGCCCAGGAGACGCTCGACGTCACCCACAGCGAACTGGTGCGGCTGGCCGACGGCGTCACCGCCGAGGAGCTCGGTCGCCTCAAGGCGCGGATGAAGAGCGGCTTGATCCTGCAACAAGAGTCGACCCACGCCCGCGCCGGGGTGCTGGCGCGCGACTGGCGCCACCTGGGACACATCCGCTCGCTAGCGGAAGTGAACAAGCTGGTCGACGCGGTGACCGCCGACACAATCAATGACTACCTCCAACGGAATCCGCCGAGCGATTTCACCATCGTTACGCTGGGCCCGCAGCCGCTGACGCGGCCGAACTGAGATCAAGAAGCCAGTAGGCGCTCCCGTCTGTAGGAGGCGTCTGCGACGCCGATTGCGGTCTCCATGACGAACACGGCCAAGAGACCGCAAGCGGCCTCGCAGACGCCTCCCACAAGAATCCAATCTGTGTCCCTCGGTGGTTCCAACCACATGCAATTCAAGCGTCACACCCTCCCGAACGGTCTCGAAGTCATCGCCGAGTGCGACCCGTCGGCGCTGTCGCTCGCCCTGGGGTTCTTCGTACAGACCGGCGCGCGGGACGAGACGCCGGCCGAGGCGGGCGTCAGCCACTTCCTCGAGCACATGGTGTTCAAGGGGACGGCCCGCCGCACGGCCGAGGACGTCAACCGTGAGTTCGACGAGCTCGGCGCCCACTACAACGCGTTCACCAGCGAAGAGAACACCGTCTACTACGCGTCGCTCCTGCCCGAGCACCAGGCCGAGTCGATCGACCTGTTGGCCGATATCATGCGGCCGAGCCTCCGGACGGAGGACTTCGACATGGAGAAGAAGGTCATCCTCGAAGAGATCGAGATGTACCTCGACCAGCCGCCTTACGGCATGGACGATCACCTCAAGCGGCTCTGCTTTGGCGCGCACCCAATCGCCAACAGCGTGCTGGGGACCGCCGAGTCGGTCGCGGCGTTGACGTCCGACGCGATGCGTTCGTACTTCCAGCGGCGTTACGCACCGGGCAACCTCGTCCTGGCGGCGTCGGGTCGGGTCGACTTCGACGCGATGGTCGAGCAAGCCGAGGCGGCCTGCGGCGCGTGGGACCGTGGCGACGCAAGCCGGCCGTTGGCGCCGACGTCGGTCACGCCCTCGCGCGAGTCGATCGTTCACTCGTCCGCCACGCAGCAGTACGCGTTGTTGCTCGGCAACGCCCCCGACGGCGTGTCTGAGGACCGCTACGCCGCGAAGCTGCTGGCGACCATCCTTGGCGACGACTCGGGGAGCCGGCTCTACTGGCGACTGATCGACCCGGGCCACGCCGAGTCGGCGAGCCTCGGGCACTACGATTACCAAGGCGTCGGCATGTATTACACGTGGCTGGCCGGCGAGCCGGACGACCTCGAAGAGAACCTGGCCGCCGTCGAAGAGGTCCTGGCGTCGATCCCCACCGAGCCGCCGACCGCCGACGAACTCTCACAAGCGAAGAGCAAGATCAAGTCCCGCGTCGTGCTCGGCAGCGAACGCCCACGGAGCCGGCTGTTCCACCTCGGCGGCGGCTGGCAGATGCGCGGCGACTACCGATCGCTCGAAGAGGAGCTGAAGCGGCTCGACGCGGTGACGATCGACGACCTGATGCGGGTCGCGGCGGAACACCCCCTCGACCGCAACGCCGTCGTCACGGTGGGGCCACGTGAAGACTTGGTTCTCTAATCGTTTAGCCGCAGAGGGACGCGGATAAACGCGGATGTCACTTGGCGGCGCAGCATCTATTCTGAAGTTGAGGCTTCTCGATCTAGCTAGCAAAGAGTAGCTCGACCAAGTCACAACCATCCGCGTTTATCTGCGTCCCTCTGCGGCTAGATATTTTTATGCTGATCGACCGGCTAAGCGATGAATTGCGGCTCGATCCCCAGCGGGTCGGCGTCGTCGTCGTCGATCACGGGTCGCGTCGCGAAGAGAGCAATGCGCTGCTGCACGACGTCGCGGCGTTGTTCCAGCGGGTGTCGGGGATGCCCATCGTTGAGCCGGCCCATATGGAGCTGGCGGAGCCGTCGATCGCCGCGGCGTTCGCCAAGTGCGTCGAGCGTGGCGCCGAGACGGTTGTCGTGTTCCCCTACTTCTTGTCGCCAGGCCGGCACTGGAGCCAGGATATCCCGCGGCTAGCGGCCGAGGCGGCGGCGAACCACCCGGGCGTGCGATACCAGGTCACTTCGCCGCTGGGGCTCCACGAGCTGATGGCCGAGGTGATGGGGAAGCGGATCGCGCAGTGCTTGCACCGCTCGCTCGGCGAGGGGGACGCTTGTGATCTTTGTCGGCCAAGTGGCGGGTGCGTGATGCGCTCCGGGCGCTGACGCTTCCGGCTAGCCGAGCGAGCGCGTGGCGAGCCGGAAGCGTCAGCGCCCGGAGTTGCGCGACGTTTTGGCTGGAAGTCACGCCGCCGAGTGTCGATCCCTAGCAACAAGCCGCGCGCAAGGAAGCGTGCGGCCGCGCCCGCTTTGCTAGCACTCAACCGGAGAGCAAGGATGCTCACCCGCCACGTCGCCACTGTTGTTTTCACGCTCCTGCCGGCCCTCACGCTCGCCGGCACGCCGTTCGTCCCGGGGACGGGTGACCACGTCTACCAAGCGTTCGACGACTTCGAGGACGCCAACTGGTCGTACGTGCTCAACCTGCCCAAGAGCAGCTACGAGCAGGACGACAACCAGCGCGCCCCGGGCGGGTTCTCGAACAACAAGCTCTGGCACGAAGGCGCCAAGCGCGGCACCCCCGACGTTGTGAAACGCGTCGCGACGCCCCCCGGCGGCATCGCCGGCAGTGAGGGCGCCCTGATGTTCCAGACCAAGTACTCGGGCATCCCCGGCAAGACCACCGGCCAGCAGCAGCAGGACGACCTGCTGATGAAGGTCGACCGCAAGCTCGGCCGCTCCATCCCGGTCACGTGGCAGCCGAGCTGCACGGTGCGGGTCTACCTGCCCGAGTTCAGCGAGTGGGAGCAGCGCAGCGGCGCGAGCTTCGGCATGCGGACCGACTGCCGTGGCCGCATCCCTGAGGGGGAAGTCGCCGCCTACTGGCCCGGCATGTTCATCCTGTTCCAGAAGGGCAACGCCAAGAACGGCGGCGTCGACCACGCCCAGCTCACCGTCCGCGCCAACACCAACGGCCAGGACATGCGGAGTACGAAGATCGACGAGCCGGGCTGGTGGACCCTCGGCATGTCGTTCACGCCCGACGGCCAGATCCACTACTACGGCCACGCCGGCGTCGAGGACCTCACCGCGGACGATTACCTGACCTCGAGCTTCCCGTACAACTACCGCTGCTTGGCGTTCGACAACTTCTTCTTCAACGTCGCCAACTGGGACAACGGCCAGTCGTGGAGCACCCCGTGGGTGATCGACGACCCGAAGGTCTTCGTGATCCCCCCGGCCGGCGAGTCGATCGCCAGCCTGCCGCGTCGCAAAGGCCAGCGGGTCGAGAGCTTCCCGATCACGCACATCCACGACGCCGACAAGCCGAAGTCCAACAACCCGTTCAACTTCCTCTTCGGCGGCAGCCGCAACGCGGGGCGTTCGAGCCGCAGCCACCGCTAAGAAGTCGTTTTGACCGCGATTGGCTGGCGATCGATTCATTCTGACATCTTGCACGAGCCAGCGACTCCGCGGAGTCGCTGGCTCGTTTTCCTTTAAGTGTTTATCTAGCAAGGGATTGCGCGCTTCATCCAGGGTGTCGGCGCCTCGGTTGCTTCCACTTGTCGGTGAGCCCCAACCCGGGGTGACGTGACTCGCCAAAGGGGAAACCAATCATGCTCCGCACGACCCTCACTGCCGCCGTCGCGGCTTTGTTGACCGCTCCGGCCGCCGCCGACCACCTCGACCCGCTGCTCGGCTACACCGGCCAGGTGCGGGGCCAGATGGCCCTGGTGCGAGCTCAGGCCCACGCGACCTTCGACGACTGCTCGTCGGCCCGGCTCATTGCCGACGATGTTTACGACGAGCTCGACCGGCTCTGCCGCGAGCTGGACCGCCTCGAACTGCTGATCACGCGGCCGATCCCGAGCCGGACGCAGGTGCGGCTGATCGATCGCGCGTTGCATCGCCTCGACGAGCAGGCGGGCGACGTTGAGGATGCGGTCCGCGAAGCGCTCGCCGACCCACGCCGGCACGCCGTGCGTCATCAGCCGGCGTTCCGGCCTCACGGCGGCCCCATCGCTTATTCCCAGATCACGACCCACACTGTCGGACACCGCGGCGTGCGGTTGGTGATCGGCGGCGGGAATTTCGGGGTGACGATCGGCAGCACGAACCCGACGCCGCGGGTCGCCTTCCGTCCGACGCACGCCGGCCGCCACGGCGTCGGCGATCCTGACGGCGACGCCCTCTGCGGCATGACGGACAACCTCCGCCTGATGACCCGGCAGCTGCTCGCTCTGTACTGCCAATGATCGGCGGCGCACAAAGCGGCGAGCCGGCGACGCAAGTCGGTGGAGCGGGCCCAAGCCACTCCTTCCCAACAACCCCGCTGCGAGCCCCCGGGCCTGCGGCGGGGTTGTTCTGTGGGGGGGCGTTCGGATAAACCGACGGGGCGCCGGATCGCTCCGAGGGCTTGCGCCCCCGACTCGACTCCGCCTTGAAATCGTCCGCCTTCGTCATTCCGCTCTCCCCCTTCTCGCCCATGCCCCGCAATCGCACTTACGACAACGCCGCCATGGCGATCGGCGACACGCCGATGATCCGCATCAACCGCCTTGTGCCCGAGGGGCACGCGACGGTGTTCGCCAAGTGCGAGTTCTTCCAGCCGCTCAACAGCGTGAAGGACCGGATCGGCGCCGCGATGATCGAGGCGGGCGAACGCGACGGCCACATCAAGGCCGACACCCACATCATCGAGCCGACCAGCGGCAACACCGGCATCGCCCTGGCGTTCGTCTGTGCGGCGAAGGGCTACAAGCTCACCCTCACGATGCCCGAGAGCATGTCGGTCGAACGCCGCACGCTGCTCAAGGCGCTCGGCGCGCACCTCGTGCTCACGCCCGCGTCGGAAGGGATGAAGGGCGCGATCAACAAGGCGGGCGAAATGGCGGCCGAGCCGGGCTGCTGGATGCCACAGCAGTTCGAGAACCCCGCCAACCCGGCGATCCACGAGGCGACGACCGGCGCCGAGATCTGGGAAGACTCGGGCCACGACATCGACGCCCTCGTCGCGGGCGTCGGCACCGGCGGCACGATCACCGGCAGCAGCCGCTTTCTCAAGAAGCAGAACCCCAAGTTCTTGGCGATCGCCGTCGAGCCGACCGACTCCCCCGTCATCTCGGGCGGCGCGCCGGGGCCGCACAAGATCCAGGGCATCGGCGCCGGGTTCATCCCGAAGAACCTCGACACCTCGTTGGTGGACGAGACCATTACCGTCAGCAACGAGGAGGCGTTCCAGTGGGCCCGCCGCCTCGCCAAGGAGGAAGGGATCATGGCCGGCATCAGCAGCGGCGCCAACATGTGCGCCGCCGCGAAAGTCGCCGCCCGCCCCGAGATGAAGGGCAAGCGGATCGTCACGATCATGTGCTCGCTGGGCGAGCGTTACCTGTCGACGCCGCTGTTCGAAGGCTTGGCGGGCTGACGCTCCGCCAGCGGAGCTCGGCAAAGAGATCCCCCTCCCTTTCAGGGAGGGGCTAGGGGAGGGTCTCGGCGGTCACGACAGGAAAACGGTCCTGTACTGAACGGTTCCACCCTCCCCTAACCCCTCCCTGAAAGGGAGGGGGATGAAGAAACCAACGACCCTAGTAAAATGATCCTCACCACCCTTGATGACCTGGCGCGTTATGCCTGCCTGGGCCCGAACTTCGCGAAGGCGATCGAGTGGGCGCGCGGCGCGGACTGGGCTGCGCTCACGCCGGGCAAGCACCCGATCGACGGCGAGCGGCTGTTCCTGATCTGTGAGACAATGACTCCGCGGCCGCTTGGTCCGGAGACGGTCTGGGAAGCACACGACCGCTACGCCGATATCCAGTGCTTGCTGGAAGGCGCCGAACGGATGGGCTGGACGCCGCGGACCGACGATCTGCCGGTCCGCACCCCCTACGACGCGGCGACCGACAAGGTCTTCTACGACCCCGAGAAGATCCGTGGCGAGTGGTTTGACTTCCGCCCCGGCCAGGTGATGTTCTTCTTCCCGGAGGACGCGCACGCCCCGTGCGTCGCGCCCGAGAGCCCGGCGCCGGTGAAGCGGGCCGTGTTCAAGGTGCGTCTCGATTGACGGCTGGCTTCAGTCGCTCTCCTTGAGCTTGGCAGGATCGATCAGCCGGACATCGAAGACGCCGCCCGCCATCGACCCGGGCTTCGCGGCGAAACGCACCGCGAGCGCGCCGTCGTCGGCCGTCTCAATCATCTCCGCCGGGACCGGGTAGTCGATCTCGACAAACTCTCCCGGCTTCGGCGCGTCAAAGTCCACGTCGGCGAGTTCCTTGCCGTTCACGTTGATCGTGAACCGCCGCTGGTCGGAGCCGAAATAGGTGACCCGCAGCGTGGCGTCGCGGTTGTCTCCGGCGTTGAGCACGTACTCGAACCACCCACTGCCGTGCCGGTAGCGGCGACTGAGCCAGACGCCCGTCTCGCTCTGCTCGTCGCGGAATTGATGGCCGACTTCGGACTGCTGCTCGCCTGGCAGGACGTGGTCGATTGTTGCGCGATCCAGCGCGAGCTGGGCCCGTTCGGCCGCTTCGGCTGCGGCGAGCGCCGCGGCATAGCCCGCTTCGGTGAGCTGTCGCCAGTAGAGCATGTAGCGCGCGTCATGGACGCGGAAGAACGGCGTCAGCTCAATTCCGTCGAAGGCGTCGGGGCGGATCGCGTCGGCCAGCGTGAACGTCAATGGCTTGCCCGCGACCGGGCGGAGCTGCTGGGTCACTTCTTCGGCGGCGCCGATCAGCATCGGCGCCTCGTTGGTCGGCTCGAGCGGACCGGCCGCGACGTGCGCCATCCGCGCTTCATCAGCGATGAGGCCGTCGAGGTCCTCGGTCCCGGTCTTCGCCGCCAGAACGATTGGGCCATGCACCAGAGCGACGTAGTCGTCGAGGTACGGCAGCGGTTCGGCGACGGTGTGCATCGGCAGCTCGACATCGACACGGTCCCCCTCACGCCACTCCCGTTTCAACTCGACGTACGACGACGGCTTTGAGTCAATGATCTGCGCCTCGCCGTTGATCGTCACCTTAAAATCGCCCGCCGGGACCCAGCTCGGGTGCCGTAGCCGCAGCGAGATGGTGACCGGCTTCTCCACCGAGAACGTCAGCGAGGTGCGCTCTTCGTCCGGGAAGCGGGTCGCTTGATGCACCCCGACCCCTTTCTCCCGCCAATGCAGCTTGGAGGGGGCGTAGAGGTTCACATAAAGGCTCTCTGGGTCATGGGCGTAGAGGAACTGGCCGTAGCGGCTCTGGTTCTCCATGCCCGACGCGACGCAGCACCAGAAGCAAACTTCCGGCTGCGAGTAGACCCGGTAGTGCCGGGGCCGCGCCGGCGTGAAGTAAACATAGCCGCCATGCTCGGGGTGCTGGGCCGAGAGGGCGTGGTTGTAGACGGCCCGCTCGTAGAAGTCGGCGAACCGCGCCTCGGGGCTTACCGCGAACAGCTCTTCGCTGAGCCGCATCATGTTGTAGGTGTTGCAGGTCTCGGGCCCTTCGCGTTGCTCGATCCAACGGATCGACTGGCTCGGGGCCGGGAAGAACTCGGAGATGCTGTTGCCGCCGATCGCGATCGTGCGGTGACCGACAACGATCTCCCAGAACTTGAGCGCCGCGTCGTGCAAGCGCTGATCGCCGTTGAGCGAGGCGATCTTCTGAAAGCCGACGACCTTCGGCACCTGGGTGTTGGCGTGAATGCCGCTCAGCTGGTCCTTGCCCGCCGCGAGCGGATCGAGCAGCCACCGGTGATTGAACCGCTCAGCGAGCCGCAAGTACTTCTCGTCGCCGGTGATGACGGAGACATCGGCGAGGACCTCGTTCATGCCGCCATGCTCTGACTGCAGCATCGTTTGCATTTGGGCGTCGTCGAGGTTGGCGACCAGCGTGTCGCACCAATCGGCGAGCCGCACGAGGACGTCCTTCGCCTGCTCGACGCCGCCGACCCGGTAGGCGTCACGCAGACCAGCGAACGTTTTGTGCAGGTTATAGAGCGGCACCCAGCGATCGTTCAGCGAGAAGCCACCGGCGCGGATGTCGCCGCAGGCGACTTGTTCCCACAGCTCGCGGCTGCCGGGCGTGCCGCCGACAAAGCCGTCGCCGCTCGCCTCTTGGCAGCGGGCCAGCTCGGCGACCGCGTACGCCAGCCGCTCGCGGCACGCGTCGTCGTCGAGGGCGGCGGCCGTGTTCGCCAGGCCGCTCAGGTAATGCCCGCCCGTGTGCCCGTCGAGGCCGGTGTTCTCCCAGTTGGGGTACTTCGGCGCCTTCGGCTTGAGACCCGCCTCGAGCAGGAAGGGGGCGAGCAACCGATCGGCGTCGTGCCGCAGCAGCGTCGCGCGATTGACCTCGACGGCGTGGCGAAGCGGTCCGTCGAGGAGCTCGACCTCCGCCAGCGGGAACATCTCGACGCGTCCCGCCTCGCCGACGGCAATTTGGGGAACGACGCCAACAGCGAGCAAGCCGAGTGAGAGCCAATTCATGGCGTGATTCTGAAGGAGATGGAGTTCTAGCGATGAGGCGACGGCGTTGGCCGTGGGAGTCCCAGAATAACCCAAACGGGACCGACCTGACCGCCCCGCCGCAGCCCGTCCCGGCCGTTTATACTAGCGGCCCCATCTTGCGACCAACTTTGCGAGGAGTCACGAATGTCGTCCGCCCGCCCGCTGACCGCTGCCCTGCTCCTCCTGGCGAGTGCCGCCGGCGCTCGTGAGCCCTCTGGCGCCGCGGTGCTGGAGGCCACGGAGGAGATGCGCGCCGCAGCGGCGGCGTGGCTCACGACGCTCGACGACGACTTGCGGACGCAGGGAACGTTTGCTTTTGACGGGCCCGAACGGACGAATTGGCAGTTCGTCCCGATGGAGCGCGTGGGCGTCGCCTTCAAGGAGATGAACCTCCCGCAACGGCGGGCGGCCCGGGCGCTGATGCGTTCGGCGCTAAGTGACCGTGGCTACTTGAAAGTCACCACGATCATGTCGCTCGAGAACGTGCTGCGGACAATGGAGGCCGACCGGCCCGACGTGGCGTCACGCCGCGACCAAGAGAAGTACTGGTTCGCTGTCTTCGGCGATCCCACGGCGACCGATGGCCGGCCGTGGGGCTGGCGGGTCGAGGGACACCATGTGTCGCTGAACTTCGCCTCGACCGGCCCCGAGACGGACGACCCGCTGGCGTCGACGCCGCTGTTCCTCGGCGCCAACCCGGCCGAAGTACGCGTCGGGCCTCGGGTCGGCTTGCGGGCGCTCGGCGCCGAGGACGATCTGGGCCGGGCGGTGATGGCGTCGCTCGACGCCGAGCAACGCGCCGCCGCGACGCTCGCCCCCGAAGCGCCGGGCGACGTGGCCGGCGTTCCCGGCGCCCCGCCGAAAATCGAAGGCCCGGCCGGCCTCTCGGTCAGAGAGATGAACGCCACGCAGCAAGCCGCCGTGCGGCGCCTCGTCGAGTCGTTCGCCAACCTGCTGCGCCCCGAGGCGGCCGACGATCTCTTGTCAGAAATCGACTCGGCGGGCTTCGACCAGCTGCACTTCGCCTGGGCGGGCAGCGTCGCCACCCTCACCGATCCGGCGACGACCAAACGGCACTACTTCCGCGTCCACGGCCCGACGTTCATCCTCGAGCTCGACTTCCAAGAGCCGAACCACGTCCACTCGGTGTGGCACAGCACCACGGACGATTTTGGATTGGAAACGCTGCGGCGGCACCATGCGGCACACGCTCATTGAGAGCGGGTTAGCGGGCAACCCGCGGCTAGCGCCGTCGGCTCAAGAAACGGCGCGCACTACAGCCCTTCGACCTCGATCTCGCCGACCTCGTCGCGGTTGTCGCTCGACTCGCGCTTGCGGAGGTAGATCTTGATCGGCGTCTCGGAGTAGGGGAGCTCGTCGCGGAACCGGCCCAGCAGGTAGCGCAGGTAGGGCTTCTGGAACGCGCTGGGGTTGCTGCAGAACAGCACGATCGTCGGCGGCTGCACGCCAACCTGCGTCGCGTAGAAGACCTTCGGCCGGCGGCCCTGGTGCATGGGGGGCGGGCTCCGCTTGACGGCGTCACGCACCAGGCGGTTGAGCTCACCCGTGCCGACGCGCTCGCGCGACTGCTTGAAGAGCATCTGCGCGTGGTTCAGCAGCGCCTTGACGTTCTTGCCCGTCAGGCCCGTGATGAAAGCGATCGGCGCGTAGGGGAGGCCCGGGATCTGGTCGTTGATGTAGTTGACCCACTTCTCGGTCGGCATCGTGCCGGCGTACTTATCCCACTTGTTGACGACGATGACGCACGGCCGGTACTCGGTCGTGATGTACTCGGCCAGCTGCTTGTCGACGCGGCCGATCCGCTCGCCGGCGTCGAGGAACAGCAGCGTCACGTCCGAACGCCGGATGCTGCGCTGGGCGCGGTGGGCGCCGTAGAAGTCGATGTCGAACTTCGCTTGGGCGCGATGGCGGCGGATGCCGGGGGTGTCGATGGCGACGAAGCCCTTGCCGTCGAGCTCGAACCGCACGTCGACGCTGTCGCGTGTCGTGCCGGCGATCTCGCTGACGATCATCCGCTCGGCGCCGGCGAGCGTGTTGACGAACGTGCTCTTGCCGACGTTGCGGCGGCCGACGATGGCGACCCGCATCTCGGGCTCGCCCGGATCGACCTCGCCTTCGCCCTCGGGGGGGAGCGCCTCGGCGATGCGGTTGAGCAGCACCGCCTTGCCGCGGTTCTGCAGCGTGCTGACCTTGATCGGCGCGCCGTGGCCGAGCTTGCCGAACTCGTCGGCCGTGTTGTCGAAGGTCTCGTCGTCGGTCTTGTTAGCGATGCAGAGGACCGGCGTCTTGAGGTATCGCAGCCGCTTGGCGACCTCCTGGTCCATCGTCACGAGCCCCGTGCGGGTGTCGACGACGAAGATGATCAGGTCGGCCGAATCGATCGCCAGGGTGATCTGGGCCTCGATGTCGTCGGTGAGCTGGTCGGCGTCCATGTGACCCATGCCGCCGGTGTCGATCAGTTCGAAGAACCGATCGTCGTGCTGCATCAGGTAGAGGATGCGGTCGCGGGTGATGCCCGGCTTGTTGTCGACCACGGCCACACGCCGCCCCGCCAGCCAGTTGAGGAGGCTGCTTTTGCCGACGTTGGGTCGGCCGACAATGGCGACTTGGGGTACGCCCATGGGGTGGGGAAGCTGGTGGGAGGACGAAGCGGGACCCCTCATCGTACCTGCGCGCGGCCTCGGGGAGCAGGCGTCGGGGGCGGAAGTCGCCGCGAAAACGGCATTCGCGAGCCGGGAAGCGTCAGCTCCCGGAGGGGACTGGGCTCACGGGTCACTCCGGGAGCTGACGCTTCCCGGCTCGCCGATGCTTCGCTTCGCCGTTACGCTAGCGGGCATGGCCGAATCGTCCTCGCCGCTGTCTTCCCGGGCCCTACTGCAGCGGCTGGAAAGCCTGCAGGGGGCAGGGGTGACGCATTGGCGGCGGCGTGAGGGGCGGGTTGTGGCGCCCCCTTCGGCGGAGCAACCTCCGACGACTGGCGTCGCCGGCTCGCCGCCCGTTGCTCGGTCGACCCCACCGGAACGGCCGACGGCGGCTCCCCCCGTCCCGCGTCCGTCGTCCCCCGTCCCGGACGCGTCAGCGGCCCCATCGCTTGAGGTTCTCAGCAACCAAGTCGCCGGCTGCACCGCTTGCCACGAGCTCGCCACGACGCGGACGCAGACGGTGTTTGGCGTGGGCGACCCCAACGCGCGGCTCTGCTTCCTTGGCGAAGCCCCCGGGGCCGACGAGGACCGGCTTGGCGAGCCCTTTGTCGGCCGGGCCGGGCAGCTGCTGACCAAGATGATCGAGGCCTGCACCCTCTCACGTGGCGAGGTGTACATCCTCAACGTGCTGAAGTGCCGACCGCCGGGCAACCGCAACCCAACCCCCCACGAGGCCGGCGCCTGCCGCGGCTTCCTCGAGCGGCAGCTGGAGCTGATCGACCCGGAGTACGTCTGCTGCCTGGGGGCGGTGGCGGCCCATAACTTCCTGGGGGTCGAGACGCCGATCGGCCGGCTCCGCGGGCAGGTTCACCACCACGCCGGCCGCAAGGTGGTCTGCACCTACCACCCGGCCTACCTGCTGCGCAACCCGTCGGCCAAGAAGCCGGCGTGGGACGATCTGAAGCTGCTGATGCGCGAGATGGGCGTCGAGCTCTAATGGCGTTCGCCTTCACGAATCCCCTGAGCCGGGGGCGCGAGCCCTCGGAGAGAAGCGGGGCGCCGGCGGCAACTCCGAGGGCTCGCGCCCCCGGCTCAGGGGCCCTGACGGTAGGTAACCGACGCAAGGGAGCTGGGCGCCTGCCTCACGAATCGCGTGCGCGCCGGCCGACTTGAGTTTATTTTTACGCTAGCGGCGCCGGCGAGGGACGGCTTGTGACGGCTGGGCAAGCTGCAACGGGTGACCCTGCGTGTCGTGACGGTCGTGCGAACTAGCGACCCTTCCACCTGACGCCGAGAGGCGTCCAATTGCTTCCGGCGGCCCGGGCCCGTTGATAAAGTCAAAGACGGGCTTCGGCAGTCGTGCCGGCCGCCCGCTGCTTCGCCCAACGATCGACCCCGCCGCTGCGGTAGAACGCTCGATGCTCGCCCCCAAGCAAAAAATCGACCCGGTTGACTGCCTCCTCCGCAACGCGGAGCTGCGCGACCAACTCGACCCGCTGTTCGACGAGTCGATCGACGTGGTCGATGTCGGTCGGATGTCGACGCCGCACGAAAACGACTTCCTCGAGTCGATGCTCGCCTGGGAGCGGGCCCCGATGCTGCCGATCGGCCAGTGGTTCGACCCGCCGCTGGTGCTGCCCGAGCCGGACCGTCTCGAGGCCGACGAAATCTCGCGGCTCCTGACCCAGACGGTCGAGACGCTATTCACCAAGAACGTGGTGCTCGACTTCACCGACCACCTCAGCGACCGGCAACTCTACACGCTCGTCGCCCGCGACATCCTGCCGGCGTTCGAGAAGAAGCTCGACCGCCAAGGGACCTACCTGCACTGGGACTGCGCCAACCTGGGCGAAGACGCCGAGGCATGGCTCCGCTACTACGCGAGTCCCGAAGAACGCGACATGTGGCAAGAAGAAACCGGTGAGGACCTACCGCCGGCAAGCGAAGCGCCCTTCGTGCGAAAACTGCCGAAGGCGCCCATGTGAGAACGGCGAGCCGGCGGCGTTAAGTGTGGGGGTGTGCCGGGTACCAAGACACTCCCGTCACCAACGCTTCCGGCTCGCCGTCTTACCAGTCGTGTTCGCTGTGCGGACCGTGCGTTCTAGGCCGCCGATACGTTGGGGCGAACTCGATAAGAACGGTCCGCACAGCGGACCCTACAAGAGATCAGGCCAGATCGCGTCGCTGACCATCAGGCCGTTGCGCGTGAGGCGGACGACTTGACCGTCGTCGACTAGCAAGCCGAGCGAAACGAAGCGGGCGATCGCCTCGCCGGCCAGCTCGGCAACTTCGTGGTGGGTCTGCGCCGCGAACGCGTCGTAGCGGACCCCCTCCAAACGCCGCAGGCCGAAGACGAGGCGCTCGCGCGCCCGTTCCTCAGGCGACAGCTCTTCGCGTTCGGCGACCGGGGGCTCTCCGTTCTCTAAGCGACGGATCCAGGTCGTCGTGCTGCGGTGGTTGGTCTCGCGGACGCCGCCGACATAGCGGGCCGCCCCGGGGCCGGCGGCGTACCACTCGCGGCCGGTCCAGTACGATTCGTTATGGCGGCTGCGGCGCCCGGGGCGGGCGAAGTTCGACACCTCGTAGTGCTCAAGCCCCGCCTCGGCGAGCCGATCGATCGCCAGCTCGTACATCCCGCGTTGCAGGTCGTCGCCGAGTTCCGAGAGGTCGCCCCGCAATCGCCGCGACCAAAACGACGTCCCCTTCTCGTAGGTCAGACCGTACGTTGAGACGTGCGACGGCCGCAGCGTCAGGGCTTCGTCGAGGTCGGCCCGCCACGCTTCGAGCGTCTCGCCCGGCGCGGCGAAGATCAGGTCGATCGCCGGGGCGATGCCGGCGTCGTGCGCGGCGTCGACCACCTGTCGGACGTCGGCCGGCGTGTGGTCCCGCTCCAGCTGGCGCAGCTTGGCCGGGTTGAGCGACTGCACGCCGAGGCTCAGCCGCGTGACGCCGTGGCGGGCCAACAGCCGGACCGTTTCGACGGTGAGGTCGCCGGGGTTCGCCTCGACCGTAAACTCGGGCGCGACGCCCGCCTGCGGCGGGAACCAGCGGCGAGCGAGCGTCAGCAACTCGTCGAGCCGCGGCGTGGGGAGCCGTGTCGGCGTGCCGCCGCCGAGGTAGAGCGTCTCGATCGGCCGGGGCGTGGTGAGCTGCGCCAGCTCGGTCGCTAGGGCGCGGAGGTAAGCCGGCACGAGGTCGTCGCGGCCCGCGACAACGGCGAAGTTGCAGTAGCCGCACCGGTGCCGGCAGAACGGCACGTGCAGGTAAGCCGAGGTCGGCAAGACGGTCGGCGGAATGGCGGTCAAAGCAGCGGCGCCTACTTGGCGGCCTTCTTCGCGGCCTGGGCGATTCCCTTGGCCACGACGTCGGACGCCTCGGCCGCCGACAGGCTGTTGAGCAGCGTGAACGCCTCGGACAACACCCGGCGGGTTTCGGCCGCGTTGATCGACGTCTTGCCGGTGTCGGCGCGGCGAGAAACTTCGCTATAGAAGTCGGTGAGTTTCACGATCGGTGCGCCTCGGGAAGGGGTCGCCGGAGGAAGGGGGCGACGCGGCGGCAGTGGGTTTTCTAGCGGCTCCGCTTACGGCGTGCGCGGCTCGCATTGAGCCGCGCACGCCGTAAGCGGAGCCGCCAAGAACCAGTGGAGCGGAAGGGAGTCGAACCCTCGACCTCTGCATTGCGAACGCAGCGCTCTCCCAACTGAGCTACCGCCCCATGTCGCGAACCGCAAATCCTAAAAAGTGCGGGCGGCTTTGTCTACGGGCACGGGGTCGACGGCCACGGGGGTCAACGAAGCCAGGGACGCTGCCTACAGACGGGGCGGCTTCCGTTTGCCGTTCTCCAGGAAGGGCCGGAGTTCCTCGACAAAGTCCTGGGCGCTCTTGAACTGCCGGTAAACGCTGGCGAATCGGACGAACGCCACCTGGTCGAGCTCCCGCAGGTGCTCCATCACCAGCTGGCCGAGCTCGGGCGACTCGATCTCGGTCTCGTACGACTGGTAGACGTCGTTCTCGATCGCCGCGACCGTGGTCTCGATCTGGCGGGTCGAGATAGGCCGTTTCCAGCAGGCCCGTTCGAGGCCGCGGAGGATCTTGTCGCGGTCGAAGGGGGCCCGCGAGCCGTCCCGCTTGATCACCTTGATCGGGGTCTCTTCGGCCCGCTCGTAGGTGGTGTACCGCCGGCCACAGGCGACGCACTCCCGGCGTCGACGGATCGCCAACCCGTCCTGGCTGGCCCGGGAGTCGATCACCTTGTCATTGTCTTTACGACAGTACGGGCACCTCATGGCGTGAAGATAGCCGACGGCGGGTCGCTGGTCAGCGGATTGCTGACAAGATTTCTCGCCAAGATCAGCCCGCCGGGGGCGAAGTTCCAGGCGGCCGCTCAAGAAGCCCCGGCGGAAACGGTATACTCGGCGGCTAACCGAAAACCATCGCCGCGAAAAAGATCGCTGCTCAGCGACTCCGCCGCCCCTCGACTTCAACGCTAGCAAGCCTATGCCGGACGACGCCGCCGACTTCCCGCCCGCCGAGGGTGGCGACCCCCGCGACCGCTTCAAGCAGGCGGTCGCTAACAAGCAAGCCAACGGCGTCGACGCCGAGGACCACCTCTGGTCGGGCAGCTACTCGCACCTCGCCATGCTGGGGACCTGGATCGGCGGCGCGGTCGCCACGGTCGCCGCCGTCGTCGTCGCCGGCCTGGCCAACACGTCCGCCAATGGCTGGTTCGCGGTGCTGCTTGGGATCGGTCTGATGTGGCTCGCCCTAGCGGCGTGGTACGGCTACCGCCGGCTGAGCGTCCATTACAAACTCAGCACGCAGCGTTTTGTCCACGAGTCGGGGCTGCTCTGGCGGACGGTCGATCGGGTCGAGCTCATCGACGTCGACGACATCACCTATCGCCAAGGCCCCGTCGAGCGGATGCTGGGCGTTGGGACGATCGTCATCAGTTCGAGCGACCGCACGAGCCCCGAGTTGCACCTGCCGGGGATCGAGAACGTCGCCACTGTCGCCGACGCGATCGACGACGCCCGCCGCACCGAACGCCGCACGCGCGGGCTGCACATCGAATCGGTCTAACGGCGGCGGCGTTGGCCCGGACGGGTAGGGCAGGTCGGGTGGTGCGGGTCGCTCGCCCTCTGACGGTCGGGCCGGCGGCGGCTGGAGCGGGCGGTTTGCAAGCGTTGCCCTTTTTGTCGGCCACAAGCATGCTGGGGCTTCCCGCCCCGCCCTGTGCGAGCCGCCCGCCGTGCACGTTGTCCTGGTCACCCACTACTTCCCGCCGATCGGCGGCCCCGGCGCGCGCCGGATGCTGGGTTGGGTCAACGGTTTCGTCGCCGCCGGCTGCCGGGTGACGGTCGTCACGCCCGAGGCGCACCCCCGCGACCCGTACTATCAGCCCGCCGAGCGCTACGACGGCCCCGCGACGGTGATTACGCCCGCCGTCTTCGACCCGGCCCGCCTCGCGCGCGGCGACGATGGCAAGACAGTCATCAGCGCCGGATCCCAGGAAGGTCCGACTTCCGAGAAGCGGGGCCTCGCCGCGCGACTGCGGCCGTGGCTATTGCTGCCCGATCAACGACGGCTTGCAAACCGGACCCTCGTGAAGGCGGCGGTCGGGGCAATCGGCGGCGAACCGGCGATCGTGCTCACCTCAAGCCCGTACAATAGCGTTCACTTAGCGGGCCGCGCGCTTAAGGAGCGTCTCAGCGGACGCGTCACGTGGATCGCCGACTTCCGCGACGACTGGTTCCACCCGGTCTTCTTCCCGTTCCCGAACAACGCGTACCGCGCCTACAACCGCCGCCTCGAAGCGGCCGTGTTGCGCGACGCCGACGGGCTGACCGTCGTCAGCCGCAGCACGCTCGACAAGGTGCGCTCGCGGCACAGCGACCTGCCGGCCGACTTCTGGCGGACCGAGGGGGACGCCAAGTGGCGCTGGATCCCCAACGGCTTCGACGCGACCGGCGTCGAGGCGATCCTCAACCAACCGGTCTCGACGCGCGACGCCGCGGCGCCAATTCGGTTGCTCTTCAGCGGCACGCTTTGGCAGGGTCACCCGCTGGAGGCGCTCGTGGCGGCGCTCGAAGCCGTTGCGAAGAAAACAGGCCAACCGTTTCGCTTGGAGTTGGCGGGCCGAGTGATTCAGTCGCTCCCTCCCGCGCCCGATCCGTCACGTGTCGAGATCGTCACCACCGGTTGGAAGCCGTACGAAGACTCTCTAACCGCCACGCGGCAGGCCGACTTGCTGTTGGTGCACACGGGCCCCGAGTCACAAGACATCAAAATAAAGATCTTCGAGGCCGCCGCGGTCCGCCGGCCGGTGCTGGTGCTTGGACCCGAGGACTCGGCGACGGTCCGATTAGTGCGAGAGCACGTCGCCGATCCATTGGTGGCCGATCAGAACGACGAACCCGCCATCGTCGCGGCGCTCGAGCGCTTCCTGGCGACGACCGACGAAACCCGCCACGCGTTCACGCGCGTGCCTGCGGAATACGACCGTCTCGCTCAATCGCAACGATTACTCGACTGGGCAAAACGATTCACCACCGAGGCACAGCGTTACTGAGGGGCGCGGAGAAGAAAGCTAGACGGGATTTACAGGATCGACAGGATGATTCGTGAAGGCCAGCGGCTCCCATCCTTATCCGGTCAATCCTGTTGATCCTGTCTAGAAACTTCTCAGTGCTTTTTACTCCGCGGCCTCCATGCCTAGGCGGTTCAACAGGATCACAAGCATGCTCCCCGACCGTATCCATGTCACCGGCCTCGCCGTCGATCCTGTCGATTTAGGGCAGTTGTTCGACTACGTCGTCGCCGCGGCGCGGGATAAGTCGGCTCGGCGGACGGTCGGCTATCTCAACGTCCATGTCGCCAACCTCGCTGCGCGCGACGCGCTCTTACGGCAGTATCTCAATGAGCTGTGCGACCTCGTCTACTGCGACGGCAAAGGAATCGGTTGGGGTGCGCGTCTACAGGGTCTTTCCGAGCCGCCACGCATGACGGCCGCGGATTGGCTGCCTGACCTGATGGGGCGCTTCAAGCAAGAAGACCTGCGAGTCTTCGTAATCGCCGGCAAACCGGGTGTCGTCGATCGCGCACTCGAAGAACTCGATCAACACATTGGCGGTCTCGTCGGCGGCCTCGACCCGATCGGTTCGCACGACGGCTACGTCGCGAGCCCCGAGAAGACTGCGTCGGCAATCGACGCCGCGAACACGTTCGACGCCGATGTCGTGCTCGTCGGCATGGGTTCGCCGATCCAAGAGCACTGGGTCCTAGCCAACCGCGATCGCATCAACGCCCCGGTCGTCTGGGCCCTCGGCGCGACGTTCGACTACTACGCCGGCGAACAGGCCCGCGGCCCCGCGTGGCTCCGCAAAGCCGGCCACGAATGGGCCGCCCGCCTTATTGCCGACCCCGGCCGCCTCTGGCGCCGCTACGTGCTAGGCAACCCGCAATTCCTCTGGCGGGCCTTTTGGTCTCGCCCAAAGAAATCAGCCGCAGATGAACGCGGATGAACGCGGATGCCTAACGGGGGGCAAGCTCTCACCTATTCGCTAAGTCAGATAGCGAAAGCGACTAAGAGAAGATTGAAGCCCTGTAAACGCATCCGCGCCTATCTGCGTCCATCTGCGGCCAACTTATTTCTTCTCCGCCGCCCAGTCCTTCCGCTGCCGGCTGCTGGGGATGTCCATTGCTTTGCGGTACTTCGTGACCGTCCGGCGGGCGACTTCGATACCTTCCTTCGCCAGCTCTTTCACCAGGGCGTCGTCGGAGAGGGGCTTCGACTTGTTCTCCTTGTCGACGATCTCTTGCAGCTTAATCCGCACCACGTCCCAAGCGACGTCGTCGCCGTCGGCGTTCTGCGTGCCGCCGACGAAGAACCGCTTCAGCGGGAAGATGCCGCGCGGCGTTTGGATCCACTTGTCGTCGACCGCGCGGCTAACGGTCGTGACGTGGACGTGCACGCGGTCGGCGATCTGCTGCATCTTGAGGGGCTCGATCGCCTCGGGGCCCTCGTCGAGGAACTTCGTTTGGTGATCGACGATCGCCTGCGACACGCGGCTCAGCGTGCTGCGGCGTTGTTCGATCGCCTCGATCAGCCACTGGGCCGAGTTGATCTTGCGCTTGATGTACTCGCGGGTCTCGTCGTCGGCGTCGGCCGCCTGCTTGAGCAGCTTGCGGTAGTACGGCGAGACGTAGAGGCTCGGCAAGTCGCCCTCCTCGAGGCGGACGACGTACTTGCCCGCCTCGTCCTTCTCGAGGAACACGTCGGGCCGCACGCTGGGGACGTTCGACTCGGCGAACTCGGCGCCCGGCTTCGGCTTCAGCAGGCGGATCTCTTCCCAGACCTCGCCGATGTCGTCGAGCGACAGGCCGGTCTTCTTCGAGATCTGCGGCAGGCGATTGTTCTGCAGGTCCTCGAGGTGGTTCTCGATGAGGACGCGCATTTCCGGCTCGAACGGGTGTCCCGGCGGCAGTTGTAGCAGCAGGCACTCTTTGAGCGACCGCGCGCCGACGCCGGGCGGGTCGAGGTGCTGCACGACCGTGAGCGCCTTTTCGGCGAGCTCGACCTGCGCCTTGCGGTAAGTCTCCGCCGAGCCGTTGAGGTCGGGCGGCGTCGCCGGCAGCAGCTCTTCGAGCGGTGACTTGAGGTAGCCGTTGGTGTCGAGGCTATAGATGATCCGCTCGGCCATCCGGCGGAGGCTTTCCTCCAGGTCGAACCAGCTGAGCTGGTGCTGGAGGTAGTCGCAGAGCGTCTCGGCCCGGGCGGTCATGTTCGCCATCTGGTCGAACGCCCGGTCGGCGTCGGCGTCCATCTGGCCCTGCGACGGACGGCTCCGCTCCTCGTAGTCGTCGGGCAGGTTGTCCGCCATGTTGACGAGGCGCTCGAAGTCGTCCTCGTTGTTCGAGTCCTCCTTGACGACGAGCTCGCTCTCACCGTCGTCGCGCTCGACGTGCTCCGGCTCGTGGGCGTCTTCGACCTCGGGCTCTACCTGCTCCAGGCAGGGGTTGTCCTGCAGCTCTTGCTCGATCCGTTCCTGCAGCGCCAGGATCGGCAGCTGGAGGATCTCCATCGACTGGATCATGCGCGGCGCAAGCACTTGCTTTTGCGCCATCTGCATCGACTGCCCGAAGGACATCCGCATGATCGTCTTTTCCTGCCTGAACGCCGCTCGAGATAGGTCCGTGGAAAGAGCCACGGGCGGCGGGAGGGTTGCAGTCCGCCGCCGCGGCCAAGCAACTGCTGTACCATACCGCCACGAGGGTGGTAAGGTCAAACAACCGGGCGCAGCAAGTCTAGCTCGCAGACAGCGTTGCGGCGGGGCCGCCTCTCGCCGGGCAGCACCATCCGAGGGGCAGCGAGCCGGGCGGCGTCAGCCCCCGGAGTGACCCTGGTACCCGGCGTCCTCCGGGGGCTCACGCCCGCCGGCTCGCCGCAACTCGGTGAGGCGGTGTCTTTTCAGTGGGCGTTACTGCTGCTGGCCGCCGAACTTCTCGAGCATGTCGCCCATCCCGGGCAGGTTCAGGCCGCCGGTGATCTCTTGCATCGCGTCGGCGTGCAGCTGCTTGGCGCGGGCCAGGGCGTCGTTCATCGCCGCGGCGGTGAGGTCCTCGACCATTTCGCGCTCGTTCCGCTCGACCAGGCCCGCATCGATCCGCACGGCGAGCACCTCTTGCGAGCCGGTCATGTCGACCTGCACTAGGCCGCCCCCCGCCTCGCCGGTGACGCGGAGCGCCTTCATCCGCTCCTGGACCTCTTGGACCTTGGCGCCCATCTGCGAGGCTTGCTTCATCATGTCGCCGAGGTTGGCGAGATTGCCGAGTCCTTTAAACATAACTGCGAGGGACGAGGGGCTGAGGGGGTGGTTTGCAGGAGGCGTCTCCGACGCCGATGACGTGCACCATAACGCCACGGCTGGCGAACCGAAATCGGCGTCGGAGACGCCTCCTACACGATAGGTTTTATTCGCTGCGGGGCGGCGTGTACCGGAGCTTATCCG
Organism: Botrimarina colliarenosi; assembly: GCF_007859955.1. Classification (GTDB taxonomy): domain Bacteria; phylum Planctomycetota; class Planctomycetia; order Pirellulales; family Lacipirellulaceae; genus Botrimarina; species Botrimarina colliarenosi. The sequence goes on along the minus strand of NZ_SJPR01000001.1, from coordinate 1,262,074 downwards.
CTTCGACGCCGAACAGCTCCATCGCTTTGGCGACGAACGGCTGCTGGGCGATCTCGGTTTGCTGTTGGCGCCGGCTGACGCGGCGGGGGACGCCCGCCGTAGGCTTCGACGCTTTGACGGTTTGCTGCATCGCGGCGAACTCCGCCATGATGCTGTTCGGGTCGGAGTCGGGTTCCGACGCGGGCGGTGGCGTGGCGACGGCGACCGTCGTTGCCGCTGGCGGCGGTGGCGCCATCGCTGGGGGGGCGGCCGGTCGCGGCGTCGACGGCGGCCGGGTCGCGACGGCGATGTGTGGCGGATTGGCCGGGACGACCGGAGGGGCTAGCGCTGGCCGTGGCGCCCGTTCGGCGGGTTCGCCCGACGCTAGCGCGTTCGGCTCAGTGTTTTTTTTTGGCGCTGCGATGGCCGCTCCGGGATTCGCGCGGAGGTCGGCGACGGCTTGCGCCAGGTCCTCGAGGTCCTCGAGCGTTGCAAGCCGGACGATCGCCATGTCGGCTAGCGTCCGCTCGTGCACGCTCACCCGCATGCGGGCGGCGGTCTGGTCGAGCACCTGCATCGCCGCCAGCAGCGTGTTGACGCCGAGCCGCTGGCCGAGTTCCTTGGCCGCGTCGTACTGCGCGGGGAGTGCCGTCAGCATCTGCTCCGGGGGACAGCCGACGGCCGCCGCCATGACGTCGCGGTAGTAGCCCATCAGCTGGTCGAGCACCTGCCCCGGGTCGGCGCCCGAGCGGACCGCCGCGTCGAGCAACGACAGCGACGCCGCCGCGTTGCGTTCGGCGAGCCGCTCGGCCAGCTCGGCGACCCGCGCCGCCGGGGCGATCCCCAGCAGGCGGTTCACATGCTCGGAGGTGATCTGCCCGTCGGCGACCGCCAGGAGCTGTTCGAGCAGCGACTGGCTGTCACGCATCGAGCCGGCCGCCCGCACGGCGAGGACCTGCAGCGCCTCGTCGTCGATGCCGACGCCCTCTGCCACCGCGATCTGACGGAGCCGCTCGCCAATGGCGCCGGCGTCGACCCCGGCGAAGTCGAACCGCTGGCAGCGGCTGAGGATCGTGATCGGGATCTTCTGCGGCTCGGTGGTCGCGAAGATGAACTTCACATGCTCGGGGGGCTCTTCGAGCGTCTTGAGGAGGGCGTTGAACGCCTCCTTCGTGAGCATGTGGACTTCGTCGATGATGTAGACCTTCATCCGCGACCGGCTCGGCCGCACGCCGGCGTTCTGCCGGAGCTGGCGGATCTCGTCGATGCCGCGGTTGCTGGCGCCGTCGATCTCCAACACGTCGACGTCGTCGCCGGTGGCGATCCGATCGCACGCGTCGCACTTGCCGCACGGTTCGGGCGTCGGCCCCGACTCGCAGTTGAGGGCCTTGGCGAGGATCCGGGCGGCGGAGGTCTTACCGACGCCGCGGGCGCCGGTGAAGAGGTAGGCGTGGCCGATGCGCCCGGTGCGGATCGCCTGCTGCAGGGCGCCGGCGACGTGCTGCTGGCCGATCAGCTCGCTGAAGGTCTGCGGCCGGTAGCGGCGGGCGACGACGACGTACTCGCCGCCGCTTGTCGCTTGGTCGGTGGCGTCGGACATCGAACGGCAGTCGTTGTAGGAGGCCCTTCGGTCCCGTGGACCACAAGAAACCGTCGGCGGCGGGCGAGGGGCCCCCACACCCGTGGACGCATGCTTATGGCTGCTGCGTTTCCACCCTGACCAGGTTCGCGAGGCCCCCGTCGCAGAGACCCCTCGCCGGCCACCGACGGCCCCGAAGTATGAGGCGCCCCGCCGCCAACCGTCAAACGGGTGCATGGCGGGGTGGCGGTGGGCGGGGCTGGTTTTGGCGCTACTCCCGGCGCTGGCGCTTAAGGCTCCCGACCCGCGGTGTGGAGGCATCGCCAGAGAGTTTGAGCCCTAAGCGCCAGCGCCGGGAGTGACCCTCATTTCCCGATAAAATAGTTAGTGATAGGCCACCAATTCACGCAGCGGCGCGGTTCACGTGCGCACTGGCGACTCTTCTTCGCGGTTGTGCGCTGGACTAGCATGAACGGGAACGGTTTTGATCCCGCTAGGTCGCCTCTCAGGAGGGCGCAGCATGAACGCCAACGAGTTTTTCGATCATCTCTGGTCCGATTATGTCGCCATGACGCCCCAGGCCGGGCGGATTAAATCGGCCTTTGAGGACCGCGGCGAGCGGGTCGTCAACGACCACGTCGCGTTCCGGACGCTGGCCCTCGAGCCGATCGGGCTGAAGGCGTTGGAGCCCCACCTGTTGGCCGTCGGCTACACGCCCTACGAGCCGTACGACTTCAAGGACAAGAAGCTCTCGGCCTACGGCTACTTGCCGCCCGAGCCGGAACTGCCGCGCGTGTTCCTCTCCGAATTGCGGGTGAACGAGCTTTCCCCCGCCGCGGCGAAGATCCTCGAGGGGCTCGCCGCCCAAGTCGATCCGGCGCGGGTCGCTGACCCGAGCGTCCTGTGGGCCGGCCCGTTGTGGGAACCCGTCAGCTGGGAGGACTACCAAACCCTGCAGGCCGAGAGCGAGTACGCCGCCTGGGTGGCGTCGATCGGTATCCGCCCCAACCATTTCACGATCGGCATCAACTACCTCGAGAAGACGACCAGCGTCGAAGAGGTGCTGCAGGTCGTCGAAGGCCTCGGCTACCAAGTCAACGACTCGGGCGGCCGCGTGAAGGGGACCCCCGCCGTGCTGCTGGAGCAAGGCTCGACGCTCGCCGACCGGATGCCGATCGAGTTCGCCGGCGGCGACACGCACGAGGTCCCGACCTGTTACTACGAATTCGCGAAGCGCTACCCGACCGAGTCGGGCGAGCTGTACCCGGGGTTCGTCGCCGCGAGCGCGGACAAGATTTTCGAGTCGACTGACGCCAAGCGCTGACGCTTAGCGGTCAGCTTTCAGCGATCAGCCTTCAGCTCAAGCGCCAGCGACTTTTCAGCTGACCGCTGATAGCTGATCGCTGACAGCCAACTACCGATAGTCCTTCCCTTTTATTCCAGCGAGCTTCCCTTGAAGTACCCCGTCCTGATTCTCGGCGCCGGCAAGATTGGCCGCGGCATCGCGCGGATGCTGCACCTGTCGGGCGACTACGACGTCTTGGTCGGCGACATCGCCCAAGGCGCTTGCGACGCGCTCGTGGCCGAGACGCCCGGCGTCACCGCCAAGGTGGTGAACGTCACCAATCACGACGAGGTCGTCGCGGCCTGCAAGGGACGCAAGGCGGTGATCTCGGCCTGCTCATTCGACCAGAACGAGGGGATCGCCGTGGCGGCCCTCGAGGCGGGGGTCAGCTACTTCGACCTCACCGAGGATGTCGCCACGACGCACGCCGTGCGGACGATCGCCGAGCGCGCCGCCGAGGGACAGATCTTCATGCCACAGTGCGGCTTGGCGCCGGGCTACATCGGGATCCTTGCCCACGACCTCTGCCAGGGCTTCGACAAGCTCGACCGCGTCAAGATGCGCGTCGGCGCCCTGCCGCTCTACCCGACCAACCACCTCAAGTACAACCTGACGTGGTCGACCGACGGCCTCATCAACGAGTACTGCAACCCGTGCGAAGCGATCAGCGACGGCAAGCAGATGCACCTGCAGCCGATGGAGGGCCTCGAGCACTTCGCCCTCGACGGCGTTGACTACGAGGCCTTCAACACCTCCGGCGGTCTCGGCACGCTGTGCGAGACCCTCGCGGGACGCGTCAACGAGCTCGACTACAAGACGGTCCGTTACACGGGCCACCGCGAGCTGATGATGTTCTTGCTGCACGGCCTGCGGTTCTACGACAACCGCGACCTGCTGAAGAAGCTGATGGAAGAGGCGATCCCCTGCACCAACCAGGATGTCGTGCTGATCTTCAGCACCGTCACCGGCTGGAAGGGTGACCGCTACGAGCAGGTCGCCGACGCCCGCAAGGTGTACCACGGTAAGGTGCACGGCCTCGAGGCGAGTTCGATCCAGATCACCACCGCCACCAGCATGTGCTGCGTCGTCGATCTCCACCGCCGCGGCCAGCTGCCGTCGAAGGGCTTCGTGCGTCAGGAAGACGTGAAGCTCGCCGACTTCGAGGCGAACCCGTTCGGCGAGCCGTACGCGAAGGCGATGAGCGTCCGCGCGCCGATCGCCGCGACTTAGATCGGTTAGGTTGAGGGTTAACCACGACGGGCACGAAGGACACGACGGCCCGTCACTGGGAGACTCTCTAACCATTTGGTAAGCCACTAGAGCAAGCACCTCGGGTTGGCCGGCGTGCTCGTCGTGTCCGTCGTGGTAACTACTTAACTCAGGTGTAATCGGATGGACCTACCCACGAATCTGCTCCCCGCCCTCATCAACGGCGCCCGCCCCGGCTTGGCGATTGGCGACGCCTACACGCTTGGCGGCGGCGAGGCCTTCGACCCCTGCTCGCCCATCGATGGCGCATCGACCGGCAAGTGCGGCGCGGCCGCTCCGGACGACGTCGCGGCCGCGGTCAGCGCCGCGCACGAGGCGTTCCTCAAATGGCGCACCGTCCCCGCCCCGATCCGCGGACAGCTCGTGCTGCGGATCGGTGAGATGGCGCGGCAGAACAAGGCCGACCTCGCCAAGCTGATCACCCTCGAAGCGGGCAAGACCCCCTCCGAAGCTGAGGGCGAGGTCCAGGAGTGGATCGACGTCTGCGACTTCGCGGTCGGCCTCAGCCGACAGCTATACGGCCTCACGATCGCCAGCGAGCGGCCCGAGCACCAACTCCTCGAGCAGTGGCATCCGCTCGGCGTGGTGGGCGTCATCTCCGCGTTCAACTTCCCCTGCGCCGTTTGGGCGTGGAACGCGATGATCGCCCTGGTGTGCGGCGACGCGATCGTCTGGAAGCCCTCGGAGCAGACGCCGCTGATCTCGCTGGCATGCCACGAGATGGTGCTCCGCGCCGCGGCGACGATGGACGAGGCCCCCGCCGCGCTGTCGTGCGTCGTCAACGGCGGCGCCGAGACGGGCGCCGCGCTCGCGGCGAATGAAGGCGTCCCGCTGGTCTCCGCGACGGGGTCGATCCCGATGGGCCGTAAGGTGGCGACTGTTGTCGGCGGCCGTCTCGGGCAGAGCCTGCTCGAGCTGGGCGGCAACAACGCGATGATCGTCACCCCGTCGGCCGACCTCGACCTCGCCGTCCGGGGCATCGTCTTCGCCGCGGTCGGCACGGCCGGCCAGCGCTGCACCAGCCTGCGGCGGATCATCGCCCACACGTCGGTCGCCGATGAATTGGTCGGCCGCCTCACGAAGGCGTACGGCACGCTGTCGATCGGCGACCCGACCGAAGAGGGCGTCCTCGTCGGCCCGCTGGTGAACCAAGCCGCATTCAACAAGATGCAGACCACCCTCGCCGCCGCGGCCCAGCAGGGGGGCGAGGTCGTCTGCGGCGGTGACCGCGTCACGGCCGGCGTGCCGGCCGGCGGCTACTACGTCACGCCCGCCTTGGTGCGGATGCCGGCGCAGTCGGAGGTGGTGCTCGACGAGACCTTCGCCCCGCTCACCTACGTGCTCACCTACGAGACGTTCGACGAGGCGATGATGCTGCAGAACGGCGTTCCGCAGGGCCTGTCGTCGGCGATCTTCACCAGCGACGTCCGCGAAGCGGGCCGCTTCACCGGCCCCGCCGGCAGCGACTGTGGCATCGCCAACGTCAACATCGGCACCTCGGGCGCCGAGATTGGCGGCGCCTTCGGCGGCGAGAAGCAGACCGGCGGCGGCCGCGAGAGCGGCTCCGACAGCTGGAAGCAGTACATGCGTCGCTCGACAACGACCGTCAACTACGGCGACGCCCTGCCGCTGGCGCAAGGCGTGAAGTTCGACGTGTAAAAGGAAGGGGTGAGGCTTGAGTCTTGAGGCCTGAGTGCGCAACACTCAAGCCTCCTCCCTCAGGTCTCACGCTTTCAATGCTCACCCGCCTCGCCCCGTCGCCGACCGGCGCCCTTCACCTCGGGAACGCCCGCACGTTCCTGGTGAACTGGGCTCTCGCTCGGCAGAACGGGTGGCGGGTGCTGCTGCGGATTGAGGACCTTGACGGGCCTCGCGTCAAAGCGGGCGCCTCCGAAGGGGCGATCGAGATCCTCCAGTGGCTCGGCCTCGACTGGGACATCGGCCCGGTCAGCCAGACGGACGACCTGACGCCTTACCGGGCAGCGCTCGAGCGGCTCGTCAGCCGCGGGCTCGCGTACCCGTGCCGCTGCACCCGTTCGCAGATCCTCGCCGCGAGCCTCAGCGCGCCGCACGCGGGCGACCACGAGTTGCGCTATCCGGGCACGTGCCGGCCGGCGCCGGGCGAACGGATCGACCTTTCGCGGCTCGACGACCCGGAGGTCTCGTGGCGTTTCCTGACGCCCGACGAGCCGGTCCCGTTCAACGACGCGTTTGCCGGGCCGCAATCCTTCAACCCGCAGCTTGAGGTCGGCGACTTCTTGGTGGCGACCAAGCAATGCCAGCCGAGCTACCAACTCGCCGTCGTGGTGGACGACGCCCGCCAGGGGGTGACGCAAGTCGTCCGCGGCGACGACTTGCTCGGCTGCACCTCGCGCCAGTTGCTGCTGTACCGGGCGCTCGGCCTCGGCCCCGAGCCGGCGTACACGCACCTGCCGCTGGTGGTCGGCGAAGACGGCCGCCGCCTCGCCAAACGCCACGGCGACACCCGGCTTTCGCACTACCGCGACCGCGGGGTGTCGCCAGAACGTGTCATCGGCTTGTTGGCCGAGTGGTGCGGCCTCGGCGGACGGCGCGAGATGTCGGCAACGGAATTTGCGGAACGTTTCGAGTTAGCCAGCATGCCAAGCGAACAGGTTGTTTTCGCCGCGGTGGATGATCGTTGGCTTGGCAGCTAGTGGGTCACTCGGCCAATGCTTCGAGCTGGATTGCTGCGAACTGTTGGTCAGCCGTTAAATAGTCGTGTCTTTCCAAGAGCCGTTTGGCGACGGGTCCCGAAGTGATCCAAGAAAGCGTCACCTGATAGCCAGCGGAACTACGGTCCCAAAACGAGTTGAAGAGCCGATTCTTATCTCGGACATCCTCCAAGTTGAGATCAACAAACGCCGCGAGCTGTCGAACGGATTCGATCGTATTCTCATTTAGCCAGTCGGCAAGCGGTGCCTCTAGCGACATTCTCGCGTTGCTAAGTGCGCAAAGGAATGAATCGCTGATGTCGTCTCGATCGTAGCGAGGCGGGGTCGCAATAATTTGACGCCATACTAGTTCGAGGATGGAGCCGGTCGCTCTTTGCTCGGCTGGAGACCAGTCCCACCAGCGTGCGTAGGAAAGCTTTCCCAAAAACACCTCGTGATGCCACAGGTCGTCATACGGGTCGTCAAGAAGTAGCTCCAACATTCGCGGCAGAAAGTGGCGGAAGTGACGGTCATTCCCCCAGGTGGTAAGAGCCTTGCAGGGGTACCTACCGAAATCTGCAAGGCTTAGTGATCGCAGCGGAGTGCTTTCGAAAGCCGCCAGTAGCTGGTTGTCGGGGAAACTCGAATTCAATTCGAAGTCATTGCCGTATTGGTACGGTTGAAAGACTTCGTAGGCACTGGACACTAGCGGGCTCGTTTGAGATTTGCTCGTCATTGTTTCACCACAACTGGTGCACCAACGGCTTCACCCGCGCCGCGTAGATCGCGTCGATCTTCGCCCGCTGCTCTTCACTGAGCGGCGCCCGCTCGGACGCGGACAGGTTGCTGTCGATCTGTTCGACGCGCGACGCGCCGGGGATCACCGTCGAGACCGCCGGATGGTCGAGGATCCAGCGGAGCGCGGCCTGCGCCAGGTTGGTTTCGCCCGGGAAGACGTCTTGCAGTTCGTTGACCGCCTGCAGACCGACGTCGTAGGGGATCCCCGCGAAGGTCTCTCCCTTATCGAAGCCGGCGCCGTCGCGATTGAAGTGGCGGTGGTCCCCCTCGGCAAACGTCGTCTCCTTGCCGAACTTGCCGGTCAGCAGCCCGCTGGCGAGCGGCACCCGGACGATGACGCCGATGTCGCGGGCCTGCGCCTCGCGGAAGAAGAGCCCCGCCGGCCGTTGCCTAAAGAGATTAAAGATGATCTGGATCGTGGTGACGTTCGGGTACTCGATCGCCTTGAGCGCCTCCTCGACCTTCTCGACGCTGACCCCCAGGTTCTGGACCTTGCCCTCGGCCTTGAGGTCGTCGAACAGCCCAAAGATTTCGGGCCGGTAGTAAGTCGCCGGCGGGGGGCAGTGCAGCTGGATCAGGTCAAGCGTCTCGAGCCCCGAGTTGGCGAGACTCGCTTCGACAAAGCCGCGCAGCGCCGCGACGGTGTAGCCCTCGTCGACGTGGGGCCGGATCCGCCGCCCGCATTTTGTGGCGACGTAGACCTTTTCGCTCCGCCGCCGCACGACGCGACCGACCGCCGCCTCGCTCATCTGGTCGCCATAAACGTCGGCGGTGTCGATGAAGTTGACGCCGCGATCGATCGCCGCGTCGAGGATCGATTCGGCAAGGGCGTCGTCAAATGGCGCGCCCCACTTGCCGCCGACCTGCCAGGTGCCGAGCGCGATTTCGGAGACGTCGAAGCCGGTTTTGCCGAGTCGTCGGTAGTGCATGGGCGGGAGCTCTCGTGGGTCAGGACCCCCGCGATCCTAATGGCGGAGTGGGGCCTACCGCCACCGGCCGAACGGGCCCCCTCCAGGCGGCGCTTTGCGCGGATGGCGTGAAGCACAGTAACTGTTTACTGAATGGGGCGTGGCCGGAAACCACGTCTCGCCATTGCCGTCCCTTCCGAGACGCCTACCATGCGGCGACAACGAATTGTTTCGGCAGTTCGTTGACTCATCACGGCAATCTGCCCCGAGGGCCTCATCATGAGGGTCACCCAGGAGTCGCAAGACGCGAGTTTCCGCTCGGCGGAGCCGGAGAACGTTCCGGACGAGGCTGACTCGTCAGACGATCCGTCGGCTCAAATCAACGTGCCACCCAGCCGTCGCGGCGCCCTCTGGAAAGTGATTGCCGTCGCGGTCCGCTGCCCCGGGTGCGGCGCGGCCGACTCAAAAGCTCTTACCGGTAAACGGATCAATGGGGCGGGGTTCGCCGAGCAGTACCGCGTCTGCCGTGAGTGTGGCCTCCGCTTCCGCGTCGTTCTGGAATGAGTTGAAACGCAGGCGGCTCTGTACGCATGGCGTGCGTAAGGGTCGTCGAGGACGGTAGGTTCAGCCCACGCTCGGAATCCCCACGACTTCACAACGTTCTCGTCGAGACGTGCGTGTCGTTAGCGGGTTCGGGGCCCGCGCTGTCGGGGCGATCGCCGCGTGCGACGTTTCGGCAACGTTCCTCTTCTCACGGGTTGATCTCCTCCCCCGGCTCTTCGATGAGCTTCTCTTCACAGGACCCTGTCTCATGATCGCGAACCTCCTGCGTTTTATCGGCGCGCTTGGCGTCCTCTTCGTCGCGTCGCTATCGACCGCGACAGAACTCACCAGCAATGGCGGCTTCGAGACCGGCGACACCAGCGACTGGGTCTCGTTCCCGACGGCTAACTCGACCTTCAACATCACCAGCGACGCCAACAGCGGCGCCTGGGCGGCGGAAGTCTTCAACAACGACCCCGCGTCGAGCGCCGTCATCAAGCAAGCCAACCTAGGCGTCGGCGTCGTCAACCCGGGCGACACCATCAACATCTCTTTCTCTGCGAAGGGAGAAGGCGCGGCAGGTGGTGTGGTCTTCGCCGAATTCTTCTCCGAGATCGACGGCGGCGGGACATCCGCCAACGAAATCCTCACGGGCGGCCCGCTCGTTCTCACCAACCAGTATCAGGACTTCAGCTTCACAACGCTCGCCGGGCCTGACGTTAGTGGCGGCGTCACCCTGCAGTTCGCGACGGTCACCGGTGGCGATTCGGGCAGCGTGTCGGTCTTTTTCATCGACGACGTCTCGGTCTTTATCGATAGGATCCCCGAGCCCACCACGGCGCTCCTCGCCGGGTCGGCCCTGACCGCCGCGGTCGTCCGTCGGCGCGTCGACTGAGCTGGGTGCGGCAGTTCCACCAAAACCAATCGAACGCGGCGGGGGATGCCCTCGCCGCGTTTCTCAATTCTGTCGCGTTTCTCTTTTTCCCCTCTTCACTTCATTGGTTGGCTTCAACTCGATCCCGTGGCGACGCCGCCGCCACCGACGACGCCATTCAGAAGCCGCGAATCGAGTTGGGCGTCGCTGTCACGGGAGTGGAGCACGGAGATGTCTCCGGTGGTCTCGAAGATGACCGCCAGCACTTGTGAGAAGTCGAACGCGTTGGCTTCACGCAGCTTGCCGTAAAGATCCGCTCGGGTGACGTTCACACGCCGCAGGTTGTCGTCGAGGATTTCCTCGCCCTTCATAAGCAGGATCGGCTGGTTGTCGACCACCCCGCTAAACCACGTCGACTTGACCCGCGCGAAGGACAGCGCCCACTGCCCGACGAACAGGGTCCCGAGCGCGACGACGCCGATGGCGAGCTGGGGCTTCGGCGACGCGATGGTCGAGGCGAAGAGCGAGCCGACCGCGACCGTCATCGCGAAGTCGGCCGCCGACATCTTCGAGAAGCTCCGCAAACCCGCCAAGCGCGTGTAGACGAGGATCGCCGCGTAGGTGACGAACGCCGAGAGGACGACCATCGACACGTCGTCGAAGCCGGCGGTGATCCATTTGCTGATCATAAGTATCGCCACGGAGGGAGGATGGGGCGGGCATGCGAGCCGCGCTAGCGTGCGAACGACATGCCATCCCGGCGATTGCGGTTGCTAGGAGATGGCGACCGCAAAGAGGGAAGTTTTACGCTAGGCGCCGCGCGTCTCGGTTGGTCGGAGAAGCCCCAGGCGGCGGGTATCGGCGTCACGGCGACGCCACCGGCGTCGGTAAAGGGGCGATTGGCCACCTGCGGGAAACCGTATTATTGGAACGACCTCGCGCCCCGTTCGGTGGCTTCGATCCACAAGAAGCGGCCAAAAGTGCTGGCTCCCGCCGATCCCTACAAGCGTTTCCCTCAAGCCAACCGGCACAACCGGCCGAAGCAGACCGATGGAGAAGCGCGCCGCCGTGCGCGCCCGTCGCGTCCCTGCTGATCCGGTTGTCCCATGTTCGAATGGCTGATCTCACCGCTGCGAAGTCTGGTGGCGGTGCTGGCGGCGCATGACTCGAGCCGGCAGGTCGCCGCGGGCGTGGCGATCGGCGTCGTGCTGGGGCTCGTGCCCAAAGCGACCCTCGTCGCGGTGCTGCTCGGCGTGCTGCTCTGTGCGCTGCGGGTTAACAAGGTCGCCGGCCTAACCGCCGCGTCGCTGGTCGGGATGCTGGCGCCCCTGGCGGACCCCTTCACCCACAAGCTCGGGCTCAAGGTGCTGACCGTGCCGAGCCTGCAGCCGACCTACTCATATCTGTACGACGCGCCGCTTGGCGCCTGGTGGGGGTTGCACAACAGCGTCACCTGCGGGTCGCTGCTGGTCGGGCTCTACCTGTCTTACCCGGTCTACCTCGTGACGCGCGGGTTGGTGGATCGCCTCCGTCCGGCGGCGGTCCGTTGGATCCTCAAATACAAGCTGGGCCGCCTGCTGATGGGCGTCCAGATCACCGACAAGCTGAGCGCCGGCCTCGGGCTGGGACGTTGAGACCTTTGCTCACGTCCCCGGCCTGGCCCCTAGCCCCTCGCCCTTCTCTATGACCCGCTACATCCGACTCGGTTACCTCGTCCCGCGGCTGGTGCTGCTGGTCGTGCTGTTCTGCCTGCTCGAGTTCGGCTCGGGGTGGGCGCTGAAACGGGCGATGATCGCCGGCGGCCAGGCGGCGATTGGCGCCCGGGTCGAGGTCGATCGGGCCGATGTTTCGGTGGTCGAGACGCGGGCCACGCTCACCGGCCTGCGGATCGCCAACCCGCAGCGGCCGATGGAGAACCTCCTCGAGGCGGAGAAGATCGAGATCGACTTCGAGTCCGACTCGCTCCTGCGGCGCAAGGCGATCGCCGACCACGGCTCGGTCCGCGGCCTCCGGTTCGGCACGCCGCGCGAGACCTCCGGGGCGCTCAACCCCGACGACGAACAGGCCAGCACGGCGCCGGGCTGGCTCGGTGACGCCGCTAAGCAGGCGGTCGACCAAGCCGCCGAGAAATGGATCGCCAGCCTCGAGGCGAAGCTCTCGGGCGAGTACGACGACTTCGAATCGGTCCGGCTGGCTCAGGACCTGTCGAAGCGCTGGCCCGAGCGGTTCGCCGCCGTCGCCGCCGACGCCAAGGCGTTGCAGGCGGAGGTCGAGTTGCTCCGCGACCAGGCCAAGGAAGCCCGCGCCAACCCGTTGCGGAACGCCGAGTTCCTCGCCAAGGCGCCCGAGCGCGTCGCCCAGCTCCGTGGCCGGCTGGCGAACCTGCACGCCGAACTCGCTTCGCTCCCGACCGACGTCGCCGCCGACCGGCGCCGCGTCGACCAGGCCCGCCTCGCGGACGAGACCCGCCTGCGTGAGCGGCTGCAGATCGATCAACTCGACCCCCAGTCGCTGACCAGCCAGCTGCTCGGCGAGCGGATGACGGGCGCCGTACGGGACGTCGTCGGCTGGGTCCGCTGGACGCGCGAGATGGTTCCCGCCACCAAGCCGGGCCGCAGCGTGACGCCGCGGGACCGGGGCGTCGATGTCCACTTCGTCGGCGTCCGCCAGCGGCCCGACCTGCTGATCCGCCAGCTCGAGATCGCCGGCAGCGCCCGCCTCGCCGGACGGCCGGTTGAGTTGTCGGGCGTTGTGACTGACTTCACGACCTCGCCCGCCCTGCACGGCGAGCCGATGCGGCTGACGCTCCACACGACCGGCGGCCTGCCGCTGGAGGTCCGAGCGACGATCGACCGCACCGGCCCTCAGCCCATCGAAGAACTGATTGTCGATTGCCCGACGCTCGACCTCCCGAAGACCGAGCTCGGCAACGCCGCCAAGTTTGCGCTGACGATGGCGCCCTCAACGAGCAGCCTGTCGGTCAGCATCCGGGTTGAGGGCGAACGCCTGTCGGGCGACGTCCAGCTGATCCAAGACCGGGTCGCCCTGACGCCGACGGTGGGTCCCTCGGCGGGACCGCTTGTGACGCGGCTCGGGGGCGCCGTCGGAGAACGCCTCGCGAACATCGCGCGGCCGGCGACACGCGTCACTCTCAGCGGCACGCTGAATGACCCGCACATGGCCCTGTGGTCGACCTTGGGGCCGGCTGTCGCCGAGTCGCTTGAGACGGCCGCCGTGACGCTCGCCCGCGACGAAGCCGAGCGGCAGCTGGCTTCCACCAAGCAGAAGGTGGCGGGCGAACTGGCGTCGCTCGAGCGGAAGCTCGACGAGGCGATGACCAAGCTGACCGCCCAGGTCGACGCCCCGCGCCTGGAGATCGAGCGGCTTGCTAGCGGCTGGATCGGCGAGCAGCTGGGCCGCGGCACCTTCTCCTTCGAGCAGCTCGGCAAACGGCTGCCTACGGCCGAATCGCTGTTCAAATAGGCGAACGGGCCCGGCAATCGAGGGGGCTTCTGCAGTCAGAGCCGAACCGATCGGTGCTTGTTTTAGCGGCCATCGACCCTTTCCGATGACGGCCCCCACCCCGAAGAGGGGGCGAGAGGGCTAGTCAAGCGAAACCGGAGGGGATTCCCGATAAAGTTTGCGGATAAAGATTGCCTTCCGCGGCTGCTTGACTTAAAACGGGGCAAGATGCGCAACCTGTCTGCCCACAGATGGGCGGCTCTCCGACGCATGAACGCGTGATACCTGCGGCAGTCCTACTTCAAAGACACCCATCCTCGCGGCACGCGGAATCGACCTAATGAACGTCACAACTCTTGCTCTTTCTTCTCGCCTCGGGGCGATGTGCGCCCTTGCCGCGTTTGCCGCTTCGCCGGCTTTCGCCTCGTCGATCAACTACGGCGACTTCAATGACTACGGTGGCGGCGGCGTCGTCGATTACCAAGACGTCACCGAATCGTCCTCGACCGACGCGATCCCGCTCTATGGGGTGCCGGAAGTTGACGTCAACACGCTCGACTTCGACCCCCTCGCCTTCGGATCGAATGCCTCGAACGGCGTCCTCGAGATCACCGACGGCCAGCTGAACTTCATGTTCGAGACCCTCCCCGGCACGGGCATCCGCTCGTTGACCGTCCGTGAGGGTGGCGACTACACGATCGTCGGTGGCACGCCCCCCACGACGAGCGTCAACGCCGGCATCTTCGCCGAAGTCCTCGTCACCGAAGTCGACGGGATCGCTCTGACGCCCGCTAATCAGTTCACGGTCATCGGCAGCAACTCGGCTGTCTTCACGACCCCCGGCCTCAGCATTCCCTGGCAGCTCGGCCTGCTGCTCGAGTTCGGCCCGGCCCTCTCGGCCAACAACTTTGGCCCGATGTCGGCGGTCACCGCCGGCGAGTTCGTGCTGAACAACACCCTGGTAGCCACCAGCCAGGCCGGCTCGCTGTCGTTCATCGCTAAGAAGGACTTCAACATCACCCCGAGCGGCCCGCTCGATCCGGACAACGTCATCCCCGAGCCGACCGCTGCGGTGCTTGCCGCCCTCGCGTTCGCCGGCTTGGCCGCGCGTCGCCGCTAGTTGAAGGCCGCTAGTCACTGCGGTCGCAAGCGGATCAGAAAAACCACAAAAGGCCCCTCGGCATCTCGCCGAGGGGCCTTTTTGCTTTTCGAGGGCGGCAATTTCTGTGCTTGCCGTTCCTCGGCTCAGCAGCGTCACCTGGCGCAGCTCGTAGCCATACGTTCCCCATCCGGGATGGCGTCAGGCGGATTCCAACTCCGACGTAGAGCGACCATTGCCTCGGCGACGATTGCCTCGGCGACGGTCCCCGAAGTGATGTCTCGCCGAAGGCCGGGGGAGCTAGAGCGTGGCCACTCTTACTGAGACGCTAGAGCGCGCTTCTTGTAAGCGTAGCGATTTGGTCGTCGGCGAGGCGAGTTGGGCGAGGCGACCGAAGCAGGCGAAGCGGTGCTTCGTCGATGCAGGTCAACGACGCCCAGCGAAGCCGCAGCCCGACCAAACGCTACCCTTACAAGAAGCACGCTCTAGCTCGGGCAACGATCGGGGCGAGGCGGGAAAAGAAAAAGCCTCGCGACGCCGGCTCGCCGAAGGGACGAGCCGGCGTCTGAGGCCTGGGGTGGTTGAGTCGGGGGCTGGAGTCAGGGGCCGCCCGCCCTTACGCCATTGGCGCTTCCTCACGCGACATCAAGGCGCTGAGGTACAGCAGGTTGGACTCGCGGGCCGGCGCCGCCTTCTTGAGCGAATCGACCGCCGCGTTCAAGACATCACGACGGCTCACATTGCCCAACAGAATGCCGTTCTCATCGACGACCGACAGACGGCGGTAGCTGGTAAGGAGGAACGCCTGCGCGATCGATAGCAGCTGGGTGTCGGGCGGGATGGTCATGGCGTTGGTGTCCATAAAGGCGCCGACGTGATTCGATGGCAGCTGCTCGTAGGCGGCGTCGAGGATGACCTGCATGCAGCACCGCTCGGTGAAGACGCCGAGGTACTGGTTGCCCGGGCCAACGACAGGGGCGCCCGAGATCCGGTGCCGGAGCAACAGCCGGATGGCGTCGTGCACATCCATCTCGGGCGGTAACGTCGTGAGACGTGTGACCATGAAGTCTTGGGCCGATACCGTCTGCATCATCGCGTGGCTCCTGTAGGAGGCGCCGCCCGAGCCGGACCGCGAAACCATGCCGTCCTCCCAGTGAGGAAGACGCCCACGGTCAGGCTTGATGGCCGATACTCGTCGGAGAGAAGAGGAATGCCCGCGACATGGCTGCCGCCGGCCTCCCTGGCAAAACTAGCGGCCCGACGGCGCCGATGCGAACATTTATGGGCGGTTTTTTCCCGACCTTGTGAAAGTGGTCACGAAGGCGCCCGCGGCCGTCGTTTCACGAGCGTCCGTCTTTAGCGACTGGGCTGCTTAGGCGAACCCGGCGACGCTTTGGCGAACCCGGCGACGGGCCGGGCCAGTTCCGCGGGGCCACCCTAGCGTGGCGGGAACGAGACAGCGCCGCGACTACCGACGCGACCAATCGATCACGGCGCGAGCTTCTTGAGCTTGCGCTGTAGGGTGCGGCGCGGGATGCCGAGTCGCTCGGCGGTGCGGGTGATGTTGCCGCCGCAATCGGCCAGGACCTGCTGGATGTGGTTCCACTCGGCCTCGGCGAGGCTCGGCGTATGGAGGGCGGCCTCCTTGGCGGGGGGCGCCTCGTCGTCGGAGAGCACGCCGCTGCGGTGGAACGCCTCGAGCACCTGGTCGGCGTCGGCCGGCTTGGTGACATAGTTCTCGGCGCCCTGGTGGAGCGCCTCGACCGCGTTGGCGATCGAACCATACCCGGTGAGGATGACCGTCCGCACTTGCGGGGCGATCGCCCTCAGTTCACGGAGCGTCTCGAGCCCCGTGAGTCCGGCCATCTTCAGGTCGAGCACCGCGAGCTCGGGCGCCTCTTCGTGGGCCAGCCGCAGCGCCTCCTCGCCGCTAGCGGCGACACGCACCCGCAGCCCGCGCGCGGCCAGGGCCCGCCCCATCCGCTCGCGTAGCAGCTCGTCGTCGTCCACAAGAAGGAGCGTCTTGCCGGCGAGCGGGAGGGCTTCGTTCATGGTGCGTCTCTTCTACTCCGAGTCGGCGAGCGGCAGGACGATCGTCACTAAAGCGCCCCCTTCTGTCGGCGATTCTAGTCGCAATGAGCCGCCGAGTCTTTCGACCACGCTGCGGGCGAGGAACAGACCGAGCCCCATGCCGCTGCCGGGGGCCTTGGTTGTGAAGAACGGTTCGCTGGCCCGGGTGAGAACCTCGGCGGGCATCCCCGGGCCGCGGTCGGCGATCGACAGCCGTAGCGTGTTCGCCAGCCGATCGCCGCAGAGCACGACCCGCCCGGCCGGGTCGACTTCGTTCGTTGCGTCAATCGCGTTTTGGACGACGGCGCGGATCGCCTGGGCGAGCGCCACCGAGGGGGCGACGAGTTCGAGGTTCGCCGATCCGTTGAGCCACTCGACATCGACACGGTCGGGGGCGGGGAGATCGTCGAGCACGTCCCCCACCAATTCGTCGGCGGTGAGCCGCTCAGGGAGCCCCGCGGCGGGCTGGCCCGACTCGGTCGCCATCCGTTCGAGAATCGTCCGGCAACGCCCCACCTCGCGGCGGACGAGCGCCAGGTCCTCGACGATCGCCGCGTCGCCGCCCGCCTGGAGGAGCTCGCGGTGCGCTTCGCTGACGGCGACAGCGATCGTCGAGAGCGGCGTAGCCAGCTCATGGGCGGCGCCGGCGGCGAGCGTGCCGAGCGCTTCGAGCTTCTCGACGCGGGCCATCTCTTTCTCGGCGCGGCGGCGGGCCCGTTCGCTGTTGCGTAGCTCGGATGTGAGCCGCGTCGTGAAGTTGACGATCACAATCGCCGACGCCGCGAAGGCGACCCCGGCGCCGACAATCGCCAGCGGCACGGAGCGTTCGCCGCGCCCCCAGATCGTTGTCAGGCTCTGCAAACGCACCGGGTCGCGGAGCACGTCGACGCTTTGATGCGCGATCGACAAGAGCGTAAAGCCGAGGATCGCTAGCACCGACAGGGCCCACGCCCAGCGCGCCGGCAGCACCACGCCCGAGAGCGCCAAGTTGACGAAGTAGAAGACTATGAACGGGTTCGTCGGGCCGCCGGTCAGGGCCAGCATCGCCGTCAGCACCGCCAGATCGAGCACCATGAGCCCGCCGACCACGGCGTGCCACTGACCGCGGGTGGGGGGCGTCCGGCGCGTCGCCGTCCACCACCAGAACAAGGCGTTGCTGAGCAGGGTGACGCCCACCAGCGCGACGAGCGGCGGCCCCGGCGCCGCCACGCCGAGCGGCCCGAGGACAAAGGCGATCGTCACCAGCTGGCCGCCCGCAGCGACCCAGCGCAACCGGCCATACCACTCGGCGTTGATAGCCAAGCGTCGCGATCCGCCGGTGTTGGGAGAAGCGGCCATGAAGATTTGCCGAGAGGCGTCGTCTAACTCCCCCTCCCTTTTAGGGAGGGGCTAGGGGAGGGTAGCGGTGATCAGGACAGGAGGATGCACCTGTAATGAACGGCGTCACCCTCCCCTGACCCCTCCCTGAAAGGGAGGGGGAATGCGGGCGTTGCTATTGTTTAGCGGATTAGTTCCCAAGGTAGGGAGGCGTAGGGTGTTGAGCCGGGTTAAGCGTCGAGCTCACGCAGCACCGCTTCGGCCGTCCGATGGCCCGAGCGGATCGCGCCGTTGATCGACGCCGTGTCGAAGCGGTCGCCACAAACAAAGACCCGCTGACGGGCACGGGTCGATTTCTCGATCGTGCGGTAGTGGGGCGGCCGTTGATCGGGCAGGGCGTGCCGCACGCGGTAGACCCGCAGCAACTGCCAAGTCGCGACCGGTTGACCGAACCACTCGCGCGCCTGGTGGAGGATCGACTCGACGAGTTCGTCATCCGATACGGCCGGGTCGCCGACGACCGAGACCGACACCAAGGCGTGGTCGTTGGGGGCGTAGGCGCGGCTGACAAGGCTCGGAACACAGAGGCTGTTGATCGGCCCGGCGTCGGGTCCGTCGCCGGCGAGCAAGAGGATCGGCTCGTCGATCGGCGCCTCGGCCGTCGCGAAGTAGACGCACGCCGTCGAACGCCATTCGCCGCCCGTCTCGCCGAGCAGGTGGTCGGCCGCGGGTCCGTCGGTCGCCAGGACGACAAGTCGCGCCTGGTGACGCACTCCGCCAACCATCACGCCACCGTCGTGGGTGTCGCCCTCGGTGGTGAGCGATTCGACCGGCGCGTTGAGCCGCACGACCCATCGCAACCGGCCATACCACTCGGCGTTGATAGCCAAGCGTCGCGATCCGCCGGTGTTGGAAGAAGCGGCCATGAAGATTTGCCGAGAGGCGTCGTCTTATCCCCCTCCCTTTCAGGGAGGGGCTAGGGGAGGGTAGCGGTGATCAGGACAGGAGAACGCACCTGTGATGAACGGCGCCACCCTCCCCTGACCCCTCCCTGAAAGGGAGGGGGAATGCGGGCGTTGCTGCTGTGTAACGGGTAGGTTCCTTAAGGAGTGCAGCGACTGGTGCTTAGCCGGGTTAAGTCGCTAGCTCGCGCAGCACCGCTTCGGCCGTCCGATTGCCCGAGCGGATCGCGCCGTTGATCGACGCCGTGTCGAATCGGTCGCCGCAGACAAAGACCCGCTGACGGGCCCGGGTCGATTTCTCGATCGTCCGGTAGTGCGGTGGACGCTGGTCGGGCAGCGCGTGCCGAACACGGTAGACCCGCAGCAGCCGCCACGTCGCGACCGGCTGACCAAACCACTCGCGCGCCTGGTGGAGGATCGACTCGACCAGACCGTCCTCCGATACGGCCGGGTCGCCGACGACCGAGACCGACACCAAGGCGTGGTCGTTGGGGGCGTAGGCGCGGCTGACAAGGCTCGGAACACAGAGGCTGTTGATCGGCCCGGCGTCGGGTCCGTCGCCGGCGAGCAAGAGGATCGGCTCGTCGATCGGCGCCTCGGCCGTCGCGAAGTAGACGCACGCCGTCGAACGCCATTCGCCGCCCGTCTCGCCGAGCAGGTGGTCGGCCGCGGGTCCGTCGGTCGCCAGGACGACAAGTCGCGCCTGGTGACGCACTCCGCCAACCATCACGCCACCGTCGTGGGTGTCGCCCTCGGTGGTGAGCGATTCGACCGGCGCGTTGAGCCGCACGACCCCTTCGGGCAGCTCTCCGGCGAGTTGCTCCGGGATCTGCTGCATCCCGTAACGTGGCAGCGAGACCTCCCCCTCGCCGAACAACCGAAAGACGTATTCGAACATCCGGCTCGACGTCGCGAGCTCGTTCTCGAGGAAGACGCCGCCGAGGAACGGGCGGAAGAACCGTTCGATGATCGTGTCGGAGAACCCCCAGCGACGCAGGGCGTCGAGCGTTGTCACCTCTTCGCCGGCGATGGCGTCGAGCGACGGGTCCCGGCGGAGCTTCGCGCGGAGCCGGGCGACGAGCAGTTTGTCTTGCAGCGTCGCCGCGCCGCTAAACGCGGTGGCGAACGCCTTGGTGGGCCGCCGCCACGGGTCGCTGAGTCGATGGAACTGGCCACCGTGGCGGACGAGCGCGCCCGGTTCGAACGGCTTGAGTTCGAGCCGCGCGTGATCGAGCGCCTCGGCCGCGTCGGGATAGGCCGGGTTGTAGACCTGGAAGCCCCGATCGAGGAGGAAGTCCTCGACGTGGTCGGTCCGGACCCGCCCGCCAACGGCGTCCGACGCCTCGAAAACCGCCACTTTTTTCCCCGCCGCGACGAGCCGTCGTGCGCAGGCGAGCCCGGCGAGGCCGGCGCCGACCACAAGAACATCGTCGACCGGGGAGGCGGGTTCGTGGGGATCGGGCATTGCGGGGGTGGGTTGCGTCTAGCGGCAAGGTGCGGTCCGACTAATCTAACGACGCAGCCGGCGCGCCGGCAGTGAGTCCGCGATCACCGCTCTGAGACCCCGATGTCTGAATCGAACGACCCCGACACCATCGCCATCCTCGGCGCCGGCATGGCCGGCCTTGCCGCCGCGAGGCTCCTGGCCCGCGCCGGCGCCACCGTCCACGTCTTTGACAAGGGACGCGGCGTCGGGGGACGCCTCTCGACCCGCACCGCTAATGGCGACGCATCATCCACCCAGGGCGCGCAGTTCGACCACGGGGCCCAGTACTTCACGGCCGAATCGGACCGTTTCCGGGCCCAGGTCGCCGAATGGGTCGCCGCGGGGGTCGCGGCCGAGTGGGAAGGGCGATTGGCGACGATCGAATGCGACGCCGCCGGCTGTGTGAACGCCGACCCGCCGGGAGGGAAGAAGCGCTACGTCGGCGTCCCCGGTATGAACGCCGTCGCGAAGCGGCTCGCCGAGGAGGTCGCCGAGGCGGGGGGCCGCGTCACGACCGGCGTGCGAGTCGCTCCGCTGAAGCGGGGGGCCGGCCGCTGGCGGCTAGCGGGCGAGTCGGGCGAGCCCCTGGGTGACTTTGCGAAGGTGGTGGTGACGACCCCGGCGCCGCAAGCCGCCGAACTGCTGACCCCTTCACCCGCCCTCTCCAACGCGGCCAAGAGCGTCCGCATGACGGGCTGCTGGGCCGCGATGGCGTCGTTCGCCGGGCCGCTGCCGGTCGATTTCGACGGCGCGTTCGTCAACGGACCCACGGAGGCGACGCCGCTGAGCTGGATCGCCCGCGATAGCTCCAAGCCGGAGCGACCTGCCGTAGGAGGCGACCACTGGGTCCTGCACGGCTCGGCGGCGTGGAGCGAGGCCAACCTCGAAGTTGCCCCCGAACAGGCCGCACAGAGCCTCCTGGCGGCGTTCTGGCGGGCCGTCGGCGCCACGCCGCGGGCGCCGACGTCGTTGGCTGGCCATCGTTGGCGGTTTGCCCTGCCGGAAAACCCGCTCGACGAACGGGCGCTGGCCGACCGCGGGCTAGGGCTGTTCGCCGCGGGGGACTGGTGCGGCGGACCCCGCGTCGAGGGCGCTTACCTTAGCGGGCTGGCCGTCGGCGAGGCGATCCTCGCCACCTAAAGCGGGAAACCAGTCCTCGTCGGGAATTCGGCGGAACTGGAGGCCCCTGTGCGGCGTCACAGACTCCGACGCCGCAAGAACCCGCCGGGCGAAACGAAAACCCCGGACAAGCCGTCTGGCCTGCCCGGGGCGAGTCTGATCATTGATGCCGTACTAAAGTGTGCCGTACTCCACCCAACAGGACCGAAAAGGGCTCAAGAGGAACCGTCAAAGCTGAGGAACAGTTTTCAAGCTAGGTCTGCGGGGTGTTTCGCTACTCCGAGGCGTTGCACCTCAGAGCTGGGTCCGACGCGACCCGATCTCGGAGCTAGTCGAAGCGGGTCAATCGAAGCGGGTTCCGAGCCGCGTCTAACCGCGAAGATAGTTTGGCTTGCCCCCCCTGTCAGGCCTTTTGCGCAAAAGTTAACGAAAAACCCTGTAGCGCAGGTGACAACGGCCGGCGCCGCTAGCGGGACGATACGCCCCCGTTTCTGGGTGAAATCCTCGGCTAGCAAAGGGCGTCGACCCCGCCGGCCAGCCCAACTGACCGGTGACAAGCGGCTTCGCTGGCTTCGGAGCGCAGTGCGGTCGAATCCGACTTGTGAACGGGAGTCGAATCCGACTTGTGAACGGGATTGGCTTTGCGCTCCAAGAAGAGGAACCATAAAAAAACCACGCCGGCCATCGGGGCCGGCGTGGCTTTTTTGTTCTTCTCTTCCTCGGTTCAGTCCAGCGGCTTGACCCAGATCTTGCGGTAGCGGACGACGCTCTCGGGGTCGTGTCCCTGGAGGGCGAAGGTCCCCTTGCCGATCAGGCGGCCGGCGAAGCGTTCCTCGCGCTCGACGCCGTCGGGCTCGGTGTAGTCGACGGTGACTTCGCCGTTCACTCGCACCACGATGTGCTTGCCCTTCACCGTAATGTGCTCGACATACCACTCGCCGTCCTCGACGGGCGACACGTCCTTCACATCGACGATCCCGTAGAGGCCACCCGTCTTGCGGAAGTCGCTGTGCGACTGGTTGACCTGCACCTCGTAGCCCTTCGCCGGCCAGTCGGTCTCTTGGTACTCGGTGTGGAAGTAGATGCCCGAGTTGGCCTTCGGCTCGGTCTGCACCTCGACCCACAGCTCGAAGTCCTTGAACTCGCCGCCGTTGACGTCGCCCGTGTAGAAGAGGTGCGAGCGGTCGCCGTGGACGACGATCACGCCGTCGACGACCTTGAACGTGTCTTTGTGTTCGCTCGCGGTCCAGCCGCTCAGGTCCTCGCCGTTGAACAGCGAGTGCCAGCCGTTCTCTACCGAGGGGGTGGCCATCAACTGACCACCCAGCGTCGGCGGGTTGTTGGGCGTCGCGGAGTCGTCCGAGGGGGAGGTCTCGGCAACGAAGGTTGCTTGGCCATTCTGAGCAAAAGCGGGCGTCGCCGCGGCGAGCAAGAAGCAGCCGATCAAGGTGGGTCGCATCAATAACACTCCAAGAAGTACAAGAAAGAGCCGGTGGCGTTCGCCGTCGCGGAAGCCTGGAAGTCTCAACCAGCGGTCCTGCTAGCCTAGCTCATCGCCACACAGGGTGAGAACCAGCCGCCGACCGCCGGCGTGGTCGCGGTGCTCGCAGAGGGTGATCCCCTGCCAGGTCCCGAGGGCGAGCCGGCCGTCGCGGACCGGGACCGACAGGCTGGCGCCCAGCAGCGACGCCTTCACATGGGCCGGCATGTCGTCGGGGCCTTCGCAGGTGTGCGTGTGGGGGAAGGCCTCCGGCGCCAGGTGGTTGAACGCCTGCTCGAGGTCGTGCCGCACGTCGGGGTCGGCGTTCTCGTTGAGCGTCAGGCTGGCCGACGTGTGCTGGATGAAGACGTGCAACACCCCCACCCGAGTTCCCGCGATTTCCGGCATCGCCTCCACAACGCGGCGGGTAATCAGGTGAAACCCCCGCGGCAGCGGCGGCAGGTCGAGCGTCGTTTGGGTCCAGGGCATCGGGCGGGCGGGTGTGCTAGCGTGGGACGGCGGGGGCCCCGCAATTTACCACACACCGGATCGATCTTGTGCCGATCTGCAGGCGTCGGCGACGATCCCGCCGCCATGCCACGCCCCAACGCAACACCACACCCCGCCGCTAGCTTCGTCCTGCCGGTCTACAACGGCGAGCGATACCTCCGCGAGACGCTCGCCAGCCTCCGCTGGCAGACGTTCGCCAATTGGGAGGCGGTCTGCGTCAACGACGGCTCGACCGACGGCTCGCTGGCGATCCTCCGTGACTTTGCCGCGGCCGATCCTCGGTTCCGAATTATCGACCAACCCAACGCTGGCATCGTGGCGGCGCTCAACCGCGGCCTCGCCGAGGCGCGGGCCGAATGGATCGCCCGGATCGATGCCGACGACGTCGCGCTGCCGCACCGCTTGGCCACGCAGCTCGACTTTGTCGGGCGACACCCCGAGGTGGCGCTCGTCGGCTCGGCGGTGACGACCATGGACCCCACAGGGGACCTGCTGCGGACCCTGCCGTGCCCGACCGAGCACGAGGCGATCGAGTCGGCGCTTCTTGCCGGCGCGGCGCCGATCGCCCACCCAACGGTCTTGATGCGTCGCGATGCGGTCCTCGCCGCCGGCGGCTACCGGGCCGATTACGAGTGGGTCGAGGACGCCGATCTCTGGCTGCGGCTCGCGCTGACGGGCCGGCTCGCCAACCTCGCCGAACCGTTGCTGCGTTACCGGCTGCATCCCGGCTCGGTCTGTTGGAACCGCCGGACCGAACAGTCGCAACGGATGACCCAGTTGCTGTTGGAAGCGCGGGCCGAGCGCGGGTTGGCGCCGCTGTCCCGCCGCGAGCCTTCGCAGCGCAAGCTCTCCGACCCGCGGGGCAAATGGGCCCGGCAGGCGGCCCGTAACGGCAACCTCGCCACCGCCTGGCGGCTGTGGCGTGAACTCGCCACGGCCGAACCCCTCTCGCCCACCACCTGGCGCTGCGGCGCCGAGGCGTTGGTGCGGGGCGCGCTGGCGATCGCGAGCGGCCGCCGTGACGTTCCTTGCCCGACGCCCGATTGGCGCGAATGGGACTGCCCCCATGACACGCCGGCCCCCCAGGTCACGCCGGCGCCGTCGCAGGCGGCCTGATAAACTGGCATGTTCGACTCGCCAATCGACCGCCACCGCCGGACCAAGAAGTCGACGCTGCCGTGGTGGCTGCTTGCGCTGGCGACGCTCACCGCGGTGGGCCTTGTCCTCTACGTGACGTTCGGGCCGAACCCGCCAATCGTCATCAGCAAAGCGACGACGCACCGGACGACGCCGCTCGCCGCGGACGGCCTGCCCGACTACGCGGCGGCGCTGCTCGCCAAAATGCGTAAGGACGTCACACCGGACAACAACGGAGCGATCCCGCTGCTCGAAGCGATGTGGCCCGAAGGTGACGACGCTTACTCGCCCACGGAAGCCAAGCTGCTCATCGAAGAGCTGGGCATGCCGGACGTTCCCAATCCGACACGACGGATCGAAACGTACGGTGGCGATGCGATGAACCTAGCAGCAGCGCGGCTTTATCGGTCTCGTGTCGCGAAGCCGGCCAACATCGCAGGCCCGCCGGCTAGTGAAGAAATCGACTTCGGTGGAGGGTTTCCGACTCTCTACGGAACCAATGACGCAGCCTTCTGGTCGGCGACCGATGACCAAGCAGCAGGCGACATCCGCGTTGAAGAGTTGGTTTGGCTGGCGCTCGACCGTCCCTGGACGGCGGAAGACCTTCCCTTTGCGGCCGAGTGGATCGAAGCGAATCGCGCCGGGCTCGATCGCTTACACGACGCCGCGGAGAAATCGCATTTCTACTTACCCGCCCCCGAGCATCTCGCCGGCGGGAAGATGGCAGAACTTGGGAATCGCCAAATCTCCTTAATACGTAGCGCGGCTCGCCACTTGGAACTGCTTTGCAACTACGCACTTGGTTGCAAGCGTTACGACGACGCCGCCCATGAATCGGTGAGCCTCCTCAAGATGGCTCATCACGTGGGGCGCGGTCGACTGATGATTGATCAGTTGCTTGCGAGTGCTTTCGAAGGCATGGGAATGGCGCAGATTCAAGCGTTGGCGGCGGACCCCGCAACGCCCGGAGCCACCCTGCGGTGGCTGCTCAAAGTGCTCGATGGTTCTCCGCCGGCTTGCGATATCGTCCGCACTATCGAAGGCGAACGCTGGTACGGACTCGATTCCCTCATCCGAGGAGAGGCAACCTTCCTTGAGTCTTGGTTACAACCCACCGACCCGCTATTAGGGTTGGCGTCCCGTACCTCCATCGATTGGAACCCTGTGCTCGTCGCGTTAAACGAGTACCACGACAGAAAGGACGCTGCGTACAAGCTGCCGACGCCCCGACAGCAAGCCGACGCCCTTCAACAGCTTGCCGATGACTACGCGCTTGTCAGCCAGATCGATCCGTTTGCCGAGCCGATGCGGTTGCTCACGCCAGCAGGTCGGGCGGGCGTGATAAGCCAAGCCGTACTCGCTAGCTTTTCGGTAACATTTGAATGGGAGCTGACTGTACCGGGACGTGACAAGACGAAATACGAGGCGACTCGCCTCGCTCTCGCCCTCGCGATCTATCGCACCGATCACAACGCCTACCCGGCGTCGCTCGACGAGCTCGTTCCCGCCGTGCTGCCGAAGCTGCCCGTTGACACCTTCACAGACGCCCCCTTCCTGTATCGGCTGACGGACGACGGCTACCTGCTCTACTCGTGCGGAGCCAATGGCGTCGACGACGGCGGCAGTCATGACCAGAGCTACTATGGGCCATCGCAGACCTTCGAGGGGATAAAGATCCGTGAGGTGGACGGCGCCCCCGATAAGCTCACTGCCGACGAACAGGCCATGGTCGACATGGCGGCGCAGATCCCTGCCGGGGCCGACGATTGGTCGCTCCGCGTGCCGATCCCGGTTGAGCCGTGGCCCTGGGAGAAGCAGCCCGCGAAGACGCCTGCGGCCGAAGCCGCCGAATAGCGAAGCGGTCCCCCTCCCTTTCAGGGAGGGGCTAGGGGAGGGTGTTCGTTCACGGCACAGGGGAGTTGTCTTGTGCTGATCGCGTTGACCCTCCCCCGACCCCTCCCTGCAAGGGAGGGGGGACGACGCCCGACCCATTAAAAAAAGACGGCGGGGACGTCCCTTCCGGAACGCCCCCGCCGCCAGCTGCCCCAGTTGGCATCGTCCCCCGCTGCAAGAGCGGCGGCGATAAGTGCTATTCCGAGAGCCTGACAAGGCCTTCGGCGGTCTTCGACAACTCACTCATGGTGATCGACTGCTCTTCGATCGCGGCGGCGACGGTGTTGGTGTTCCCCGACACCTCCGTGACGCTCTCGGTGATCTTGCCGATCGACTCGGAGACCTCGGTGATGCGGGTCTGGATCTCCTTGACCGACTGTTCGATGCTCTGCGTCGCCTTCGAGGTCTCCGAAGCGAGGTCCTTCACCTCGTTGGCGACGACCGCGAAGCTGCGGCCGCTCTCGCCCGCGCGGGCGGCCTCGATCGTTGCGTTGAGCGCCAGCAGGTTCGTCTGGTCGGCCAGCTCCTGGATCACGCCCACCACCTTGCCGATCGCGCGGCTGCTCTCTTGCAGGGCGTCGGTCGCCGTCGTGGACACCTGGGCGTGGCCCTCGGCCTGTTGGGCGAGGCTCGCCGTCCGCGAGACGTTCTTGCTGATCTCCTCGATCGTCGCCGCCATCTCCGTCGTGCTCGTCGCCACGCTGTGGCCGACCGCCTGCGCTTCCTTCTTGTTGGCGAGCTCTACCTGGACTTCCTTGGTGATGTTCGAAGCGAGCTTGACGACCCGGATAACCTCGCCGCGGGCGTTGAAGACCGGGTTGTAGGACGCCTGGATCCAGACCTCCGTGCCGTCCTTCGCGAAGCGTTGGAAGCGGCCGGCAGCGAACTCGCCCCGGCGGAGCTGCTTCCAGAACGATTCGTACTCGTTGGTGTTGGTGTAAGCCGCGTCGCAGAAGATGCGGTGGTGCTTGCCGCGAACCTCGTCGATCGAGTAGCCGAGCGTCTTTAGGAAGTTCTCGTTGGCGTTGAGGATCGTCCCATCGCTCTGAAACTGGATGATGGCGAGCGAGCGGCTCAGGGCGTCGAACAGGGCGTCCTGCTCCATGCCGTTGCGCTTGGTCGAGGTGATGTCCGAGGCGATCTTGACGACCTTCGTGACGCGGCCGCTCTCGTCGAGGACCGGGTTGTACGACGCGGAGATCCAGACCTCTTCGCCCGACTTGGTGATCCGCTTGAACTCGCCGGCGGCGAACTTGCCGCGGGCCAGGTCGTTCCAGAACGTGCGATAGGCGTCGGTGGACGCTTCGGCCGAGTCAATGAAGATCCGGTGATGCTTCCCTTGGATCTCGCTGAGCGAGTAACCGAGGACCGAGAGGAAGTTGTCGTTGGCCGTGACGATCGTGCCGTCGGGCTGGAACTCGATGACGGCCTGGGCGCGACCAAACGCGTCGAGGACCGCCTTGGAGTCGTCGGCCGGCGTTGCGTTCGCCAACTCGGCGTTGATACGCGACGACTTGGTCTTGGTCATGAACATGATTTGGGTCTCTCTGCGGACGGAGTTTGTTGGGACTAGCCAAAGAAGGCGGCTGGGGAAGCCCGGCGAAATTGGATCCCTGAACCGTCGGTTACGAATCGGCGCCGTGCGCCTTCATCTTCCCGAAGCCAACCCGTGTGGTTTCTCACACCGGGGGCCATTCTGGAGTTGCCGCACCAAGAAGTGGTTCGGGCGATGGAACCGCACGCCATCGACGGCGCGACGGCGAGGAAGTCTTGGCCCGCCAACGAAAAGACGGCGGGGACGTCCCTTCCGGAACGCCCCCGCCGCCAGCTGCCCCAGTTGGCATCGTCCCCCGCTGCAAGAGCGGCGGCGATAAGTGCTATTCCGAGAGCCTGACAAGGCCTTCGGCGGTCTTCGACAACTCACTCATGGTGATCGACTGCTCTTCGATCGCGGCGGCGACGGTGTTGGTGTTCCCCGACACCTCCGTGACGCTCTCGGTGATCTTGCCGATCGACTCGGAGACCTCGGTGATGCGGGTCTGGATCTCCTTGACCGACTGTTCGATGCTCTGCGTCGCCTTCGAGGTCTCCGAAGCGAGGTCCTTCACCTCGTTGGCGACGACCGCGAAGCTGCGGCCGCTCTCGCCCGCGCGGGCGGCCTCGATCGTTGCGTTGAGCGCCAGCAGGTTCGTCTGGTCGGCCAGCTCCTGGATCACGCCCACCACCTTGCCGATCGCGCGGCTGCTCTCTTGCAGGGCGTCGGTCGCCGTCGTGGACACCTGGGCGTGGCCCTCGGCCTGTTGGGCGAGGCTCGCCGTCCGCGAGACGTTCTTGCTGATCTCCTCGATCGTCGCCGCCATCTCCGTCGTGCTCGTCGCCACGCTGTGGCCGACCGCCTGCGCTTCCTTCTTGTTGGCGAGCTCTACCTGGACTTCCTTGGTGATGTTCGAAGCGAGCTTGACGACCCGGATAACCTCGCCGCGGGCGTTGAAGACCGGGTTGTAGGACGCCTGGATCCAGACCTCCGTGCCGTCCTTCGCGAAGCGTTGGAAGCGGCCGGCAGCGAACTCGCCCCGGCGGAGCTGCTTCCAGAACGATTCGTACTCGTTGGTGTTGGTGTAAGCCGCGTCGCAGAAGATGCGGTGGTGCTTGCCGCGAACCTCGTCGATCGAGTAGCCGAGCGTCTTTAGGAAGTTCTCGTTGGCGTTGAGGATCGTCCCATCGCTCTGAAACTGGATGATGGCGAGCGAGCGGCTCAGGGCGTCGAACAGGGCGTCCTGCTCCATGCCGTTGCGCTTGGTCGAGGTGATGTCCGAGGCGATCTTGACGACCTTCGTGACGCGGCCGCTCTCGTCGAGGACCGGGTTGTACGACGCGGAGATCCAGACCTCTTCGCCCGACTTGGTGATCCGCTTGAACTCGCCGGCGGCGAACTTGCCGCGGGCCAGGTCGTTCCAGAACGTGCGATAGGCGTCGGTGGACGCTTCGGCCGAGTCAATGAAGATCCGGTGATGCTTCCCTTGGATCTCGCTGAGCGAGTAACCGAGGACCGAGAGGAAGTTGTCGTTGGCCGTGACGATCGTGCCGTCGGGCTGGAACTCGATGACGGCCTGGGCGCGACCAAACGCGTCGAGGACCGCCTTGGAGTCGTCGGCCGGCGTTGCGTTCGCCAACTCGGCGTTGATACGGGATGTCTTCGTCTTCGTCATGAACATGTTTCGTCTCTCTCGTGAACAGCAGGTTGGGGAACTAGCGCCACAAGAGGCGCGGCATGGGGGGCGGTTCTTCAGCGGACGCCCCGAAACATGGGTCGCATTTCGGCGCCCCGCTGCGGTAAATCCCCTGCGGAGTCCCGCCAGAGCGCGGCGGCACAGAACGAAGAAACAGGCAAGGCGTTCCCGCAGTCCCCGAGCAGAGGGGTTTCGCCACCTCGTTACCCGCAGAAGCGTCACAACCCGGCTCGCCCTCCCCTCAGGGAAAGTTTCCGGTATCTTCCGTCCCGCCGTCACGTTTAGATCAATTTTGCCGATTACGCCCGAACGGGTCTGACGCGATTGCGGGTTGGGGCGATGGCTAGCGGGTTTCATGCCGTAGGAATGGCCGCCGGCTCGACGAATGGGACGCCAGAACTATCATGACGGTTCGAGAACGGCCTCCGACGGCCAATCGACTCCACCCCCCGCCGCGCTGATCAGCAGGCAGCCCATTACTCCTTCCCTCTTTCGCGGTACGCAATGAAGATCGCAGTCATCGGCACCGGCTATGTCGGCCTCGTCACGGGCACTTGTTTCGCCAATAGCGGTAACGACGTCACGTGCATCGACATCGACGAGAAGAAGATCGCCGGGCTGAAGAGCGGCGTCATTCCGATCTATGAGCCGGGCCTCAAGGAGCTCGTCCTCCGCAACGCCGAAGAAGGGCGCCTGCACTTCACGACCGACACCGCCTCGGCGGTTAAAACGGCCGAGATGATCTACCTGGCGGTTGGCACCCCGCAGGGCGACGACGGCTCGGCCGACCTCTCGGCGATGTGGGCCGTCACCAAGGCGCTCGCCCCCCACCTGCAGGAGGACGCGATCGTCGTCACCAAGAGCACCGTGCCGGTCGGCACCAACGCCAAGATCTTTGGCATGCTCAAGGAGCTCACCGGCCGCGACTGCCACGTCGCCAGCAACCCGGAGTTCCTCAAAGAGGGCGCCGCGATCGACGACTTCATGAAACCCGACCGGGTCGTGGTCGGCGTCCGCTGCGCCGAAGTGAGCGACAAGCTGCAGCAGCTCTACGCCCCCTTCCTGCGGACCGAGAAGCCCTTCCTCTCGATGTCGCCCGAGTCGGCCGAGATGACCAAGTACGTGGCCAACGCCCTGCTGGCGACCAAGATCAGCTTTATCAACGAGATGGCCAATCTCTGCGAGAAGATGGGGGGCGACATCAACGACGTCCGCCGCGGCATCGGCCACGACAGCCGCATCGGCTTCGCGTTCTTGTTCCCGGGCGTCGGCTACGGCGGCAGCTGCTTCCCCAAAGACGTCCGCGCCCTCACCGCGATGACCGAAGACAAGGGGAACGTCCCCGAGATGCTCCGCGCGGTCGACAACGTCAACGAGCGGCAGAAGACGGTCCTCTTCGAGAAGGTCAAGACGCACTTCGACGGCGACCTGTCGGGCAAACGGATCGCGATCTGGGGCCTCGCCTTCAAGCCGGAGACCGACGACATCCGCGAGGCGCCCGCCCTGGTGCTCATCCGCCAACTGCAGGAAGCCGGCGCGACCGTTGTCGCCCACGACCCCGAGGCGATGGAGAACGTCGCCGCCGAAACCGAGGGCGTCGAGTTCAGCGAATCGGCGACCAAGGCCCTCAAGGGCGCGGACGCCCTCTGTATCTGCACCGACTGGAAGGCGTACCACCAGCCCGACTTCGCCGAGATCTACCAGCTCATGGCGGGCCATGTCGTTTTCGACGGCCGCAACCTCTACGACCCGGCCCGCATGAAGGCCCGCGGCTACTGCTACCACAGCATTGGCCGCGTCGCGGTCGACGGCCGCAAGGCGTGACCGACGAGATTTCTCCTTTGCCCCGGCGTCGAGGGGAGGGAGGGCCCGTCGGAGCTCGCCTCCTGCTGAAAAAGCCCTGGTCTTGTGGGTTCTCGCGCATAGAGTGCCAGAGTCCAACAAGAGCCGCGACGCGGTAGGTCCCGCAACAGGGTTGTTCCATGCCAATCGTTCTTACGACGCCCCCCCTCAGGGAGCGCCGAGCCTTCACGCTTGTCGAGTTGCTGGTCGTCATCGCGATCATCGGCATCCTCGTCTCGCTGCTGTTGCCCGCCGTGCAAGCGGCTCGTGAGGCGGCGCGGCGGACCCAGTGCAATTCGCAGCTCAAGCAGATCGGGCTAGCGGTCCAAAACTTCCACGACGCCAAGGGGCAATTCCCCAACGGTCGGACCTCGACCGACGAGTACGGCGTGTCGTGGGCGTTTCTGATCCTGCCGCAGCTCGAGGAGCAGTCGATTTACGACGCGCACGTCCCGAGCGAGCCCGTCCACTCCGAAGCGAACGCCGCGGCGATGCGGACGCCGATCGAGGTCTACGCCTGCCCGAGTCGCCGCCCCGCGGCTGCCGACCGTGACTTCGACAACGGCGGTCAAGGTGGCGGGGCCAACGGCGAGCCGCGCGGGGTCGCGGTGCTCGGCGATTACGCCGCCAACGCCGGCCTCGAAGAGGACATGGGCATGGAGGACAACGATTATGTCGAGGGAGAAGTCGACTTTAAGGACGGCCATGTCGATTGGTCGCTCGCCGGCCCGGTTTTCAGCAACTCGAAGATCGCTTCCCGCAACGTCACGGACGGGATGTCGAAGACCTTGGCCATCGGTGAGAAGCACATCCCGCCGCTCCTCGGCGACTGGGACGACGCCCAGCGGCACACCGCCCAGGGCGACACCTGCTTCCTCGCCGCCGACAACCTCAACGTCATCCTCCGCGGCACCGAGGACGGCCTCGCCGAGAGCCCCGACTCTAACGGCGTGAAGCAGGGCGAGCGCAACCGCGGCGTCCAACTGTTCGGCGGCGGCGCCCACCCGGGCGTGACGATGTTCGTCTTCCTCGACGGCCACACCGAGGCCCTCAGCACCAGCCGCAACGGTGTCGCGATCGGGATCAACCCCAACGGGATCCGCGACGTGCCAAGCTTCACGAACCCGGACGACCAAGATGTCATCGACCGCTGGGGCTGGCTCATGGCCATGAGCACCATCGCCGGCGAAGAGGTCCTGACCGACTAGAAATCAAAGCACCCCACAAAACCTGAGCCGTGGGCGCAAGCCCTCGGAGTGGCGTGCGAGAAAGCGCCACTCCGAGGGCTTGCGCCCACGGCTCAGGATTATGTTTGGCGTCGCGTTGTAAACTGACGACACGCCATGGACCAGCAAGAAATCCAAGAAATCAACGACGCCGAGTGGAACGACCCCACCAACTGGCGTTGGGGCGTCTACAACAGCCCGCGCGACGCGCGTGTGTGGGTCTCGAAGCCGATCCCTTGGATGGGCTGGACGCTGAACTTCGCCCACCGGGCGGCGTGGGTGTGGCTCTTCGCGCTGATCGCGCCGGCGATCGTCGTGGCGATCGTGGGCGTCGTCGTGGCGGCGGGTTGACCGCCTACACCAGCAGCGGCCCCCCTTCGGCTTGTTCCCACGCCTTGCGGACTTCGCCGAGGCCGTAGACGCAGAGCTCGAACTCGTCGCTGAGCCGTTCCAACAGCTGGCTCGGCGCTGTCTCACGATCGACCGGGATGCGGCTGGCGGCGGCGTAGCTTCGCTTGCCCATCTCGCGGTAATCGAGCAGCGCGTCCTTGCCGCCGAGGTGCTTGTTGCGCTTGGCGATGTCGGGGAAGACGCCCGTCCAGAAGAGCGTGAAGTCGCCGATGTGGCGGTGGAGTTGCCGCTTCGCGGAGCCGCGGCGGGCCTCGGCTTCGGCGAGCATGTCGGCGACCTGCGTCAACCTTTCGCCCCGGACGCTGCGGACCGAGTAGATGTCGTCCGACGCGAGGAACCGGGTGAGGAGACTCGCGACGTAGTCGATGAGCAGCGGATCGGCGACGCCGAGTTCGACCATAAAGGCCTGCTCGGTGACGCCGGCAAAGAACCGACGGGCGGACGACTCACGTTGGTCGGCCTCGGGACGATCGTCTCGCATGGCTGGTCGCTCTCCGTACGCTTGGCGTTAGGAACGCCGCGTCGCTCGGGGAGCGGGCCACATCGCGATCGGTTGGGGCGGCCTTTCGACCGACGCCGCTGAACCCCAACCGCCGCCCGTGGAGAGGACTCCCGCGGACGCGTCGTCGTGGGTGTTGCGGAGACCGCCCAGCAGCCGGAGCCGCCGGGCCGTTTCCGCCGCCTGGTTTGCTACCAATATTTTAGTTGGCGACTTGGGTCGATGCCAAAAATGGGGTCGACGCCAAAAATGGGGATCGACGCCAAAATCGGGCCAACGAATAAAATCGGCGCCGGCCTAATCCGGGCTACAGGAATTAGCCACGGTCCGCGGAAGATGGCCCCGCGAAGAAGTGAGCGGCACGGCGCTAGCCACCGGTAATCGGTATTCAAAGCCGACCGAACCAAGCTACCGGCGGCTAGCGCCGTGCCGCTCAATGGCCCCTATTACCTGAGGGCCGCCAGCAAGGTCGCCACGTAGTCGCCGACTTCCTTCAGCACGTCTGCCTGGGGCCGGGTGGCCGCTTCGGCGATCCGTTTGACGATCGCCGAGCCGACGATCAGGCCGTCCGCCACCGGCGATAGCAGCCGGACATGCTCGGGCTTGCTGACGCCAAACCCAATGCAGATCGGCAGGTCGGTTTGCGTCCGCAGCCAGCCGACGTTGTCGACCAGGTCGGGCGGCAGCTCGGTCCGCTCGCCCGTGATGCCGGCGACGGAGACGTAGTAGACGAAGCCGGTCGAGGTCTCACAGATCCGCACCGCCCGCTCGCGCGGCGTGGTGGGCGTCACCAGCTGGATCAGCGACAGCCCGCGCTCGCCGGCGATCTTGGCCAGGCCGGCCGACTCGTCGAGCGGCAGGTCGGGAACGATCAGCCCCGCGACGCCCCGCGAAGCAACGTCGTCGCAGTACTTCTCGACGCCGTGGCGGTAGATGATCGCGTAGCTGACCATCGTAACGGCGGGCGCCCCGAGGTCGGGGCAGGTGTCGCCGAGCATCTCGAGGATCGCCGCGAGCTTGATTTTCTTCTCCAGCGCCCGGGTGTACGACGCCTGGATCACCGGCCCGTCGGCGATCGGGTCGCTATACGGAATGCCGACCTCGCACATCGACGCCCCCCGGCCGACAACCTCCCGCAGCACCCGGGCGGTGAACGCCAGGTCGGGGTCGCCCGCCGTGACGAACGGCATCAGGGCCTTGCGTTTCTCGGTGCGGAGCTTGGCGAAGAGGTCGGGGATTGCGGGCATCGAGCAGACAAAGTCGGAAGTGGGAAGTGGGAAGGCGGAGTTCGCTAAGTCTACTGGGCTCAACCCACTGTCGGGCAGGGTCGTTGATAATCGCGGATCAATAGCACTGCAAAATCAACCAACTCTTTTCGAATCGCTTCGCGGCAAGGTCCTGCTTTCGAATCCAGTAGTAGATCATCCCTCCATCGCCCCACATGATCCCGGCGTCATCATCCGAATCCATTTGGAAGAGCAGCCGCCAGTCAGTTGCCCCTTCCTCAAGGGCCTTTGCTCGGATGTCTTGGTACCCGGAAGCGTCACCCACATACAGGCCGTTGCTCGCTAACTGACATTCGAGCTCCATTGGATTCTGGATTTCAGAAGGGAGGCCGAGGAGTTGGTGAGAGCCTTCAGTGAGCTCAAAATAGGCGTCCCATTGCGCCTGATCTCCCTCAAAAGAAACGCCGCTGGGAGGATCGGAGGGCAGGGAGAAAGACTTCGCCACTTGCAGATGACACTCCAAGACCGCGTCGTCGTTGGCGATGTCATCAGGGGGCAACCGTCGAGACAAGCCCGTTTCGCATTCCGAGTAAAGCACTCGATGGCCTTCGCCATCTTCCGGATCGAAACCCCAATGCTGGCCATTCATGTCGTAGAAGAAGTACAGCATGCCCACCGATGGCAGACTGGTACTAGCGATCGGCGGCAGCTCTGAAAGCTTGAACTGCGCGATGAAGTGGAGGCTATTCTCCGATGCCCTCGGCCATTCGAGATCGGCTGGCAGGTCAGGATCACCGCCAATTTTCGACGACCCGATTTCACAGGGGCGTGACTCATCACGACTCGTGGTTACCGATAGACACGCTTCCGCCGATTCGATTATCTCTTCTCGAAAAGGACCTAAGCCCAATGCCTCGATTCTCGACGCTAACGCTTCCTCGGTCATCGAAGTCTCAGCCGTAGCTGACCCCCTTCAGCCGCGCGATCTCCATCGCGTCCTTGTCGCCGCGGCCGCTGAGGCAGACGACGATCACCTCGTCCTTCGAACGCCCGGCCGCCAGCTCCATCGCTTTCG
This sequence comes from Botrimarina colliarenosi, assembly GCF_007859955.1. Taxonomy (GTDB): domain Bacteria; phylum Planctomycetota; class Planctomycetia; order Pirellulales; family Lacipirellulaceae; genus Botrimarina; species Botrimarina colliarenosi. The sequence continues at coordinate 1,226,063 of NZ_SJPR01000001.1, read as the reverse complement.
CCACCGCGTGCGCTGTCTCGAGGGCCGGCATGATCCCTTCGCTTGACGCGCAGGCGTCGAACGCCTTCATCGCGTCGCCGTCTTGGCAGCTGGTGTACGTCACCCGGCCGGCGTCTTTCCAGTAGCTGTGCTCGGGGCCGACGCCCGGGTAGTCGAGGCCCGCCGACATGCTGTGGACGTCGCACGTCTGCCCGTCCTCGTCCTGCATCACGTACGAAAAACTGCCGTGCAGCACGCCCGGCTGGCCGTACGTGAGCGGGCTGGCGTGATCGCCCGGCTTGTCGCTGCGGCCGCCGGCCTCGACGCCGATGAGCTCGACCTCGGTGTGATCGACGAACGGGTAGAACATGCCGGCTGCGTTCGAGCCGCCGCCAACGCAGGCGACCACCGCGTTGGGCAGCCGGCCGAGCTTCTGCTGGCACTGGGCGATCGTCTCGCTGCCGATCACCGACTGGTAGTCGCGCACGATCCGCGGGAACGGGTGCGGGCCAACGACCGAGCCGAGGATGTAGTGCGTCGTCTCGACCGACGACATCCAGTCGCGCATCGCCTCGTTGATCGCGTCGCGGAGCGTCTTCGAACCGGTCGAGACCGGCCGCACCTCGGCGCCGAGAAGCTTCATCGCGAAGACATTGGGCGACTGCCGGCGGATGTCTTCCTCGCCCATGTAGACGACGCACGGCAGGCCGAAGTGGGCGCACGCCGTGGCGGTGGCGACGCCGTGCTGGCCGGCGCCGGTCTCGGCAATCACGCGGGTCTTGCCCATCCGCATCGTCAGCAGGCACTGTCCGAGCGTGTTGTTGATCTTGTGGGCGCCGGTGTGGTTGGTGTCCTCGCGCTTGAAGTAGATCTGGGCGCCGCCGCAGGTCTCGCTGAGCCGCTTGGCGTGGTAGAGCGGCGAGGGCCGCCCCACGAAATCCCGCCACAGCTCGGCCAGCTCGGTCTGGAACGCCTGGTCCCGGATCGACTTCTCGTACTCGACCGTCAGTTCCTCAAGGGCTTTGACGAGGGTCTCGGGCACGTACCGACCGCCAAACTGGCCGAAACGGCCGGCGGCGTCGGGAACTTGGCTAGTGGCGGAGGGGGCGGCGCTGCTCATCGGTTATCCTGGGTGGGAGAGCCCTCCATTGTCGGCTGCGGGGGGCGGCGTGATCAAGGGAACCGCTGGGACGCCGAGAACGCCACGGCTCGGTGGGGGATTTTACCGCGGAGATCGCGGAGGACGCGGAGAACGCCACGGTTCCCCCTGGAAGCTTTCACCGCGGAGCCGCGGAGGACGCGAAGAAACGCGCCGCTCGCAAGAGCGTTTTAAGCAGCTTAACGGAGGCAAGGTTTGTCAGAGTCACTCTACGAATTTCAGTTCGGTGCGACGCTTGGGCTCGCGTGGTCGCTAGTTTTGGCCTGCGCGTCTTGGGGAGCCTTTGCTCGACAAGCTGTGGCGATACGTGTGGGATTGTCTGCGATCCCTGTACTATTGATTATGGCTTGGGTCGGCTTTGGGTTCCGTCTTGAGAGGGAGACTTTTCTGCCGGTTGAAGCCCTTCTACCGCCCCTCGGTTATCTGTCAGCCTATCTCGGAGGGATTTCCATCTATTCGATCGCCCGGTGGCTGCGCGGCTGGAAGTTTGAAGAGGTTGCTTTCCCACGAGCGAACTTAGCTACCGACTGGTTTCGGTATTCAACGAGAGCACTTCTTGCGATCACCGCATCGTTGTCTCTGTATCTAGGGTTGTGCGTTTGCCTCGTTCGCCCGATGTCCCCCTACACCGTATTGCCCTCAATGCTGATCCTGTTCTTGTTTGCCATTAGTGCTATGCCGCATGTCGTGGCGGCCCTTGCTGCGCGAGGGAAAACTGCCGCAGCACTTATGGTTGGTAGTGGGACAATACTGAACGCCATTTGGATTACTAAGCTGGCAATGGCTTTGATTATCCCGAGTGGTCCCGGATTCGGATTTCCTGGCGTCGGTTTCTTCGGACCAATCACACTTGGCTTCGCCGCTGGGGCCCTTGGCCTGCAATTCGCTTATCTACTCGTAACGTACTTCTTGGGACTTCGACTTACAGGGGGAACATTCACTCAGGCCCCTTCCGTCAGCTAACCGTTAGTCGCGTGCTTTTTGCAGATGAGTCCTGCTCTTCGCGTCCTCCGCGCACTCCGCGGTAAATCTCCCTAGCAGCCCTTGGCGTTCTTGGCGTCTTGGCGGTAACCCTTCTTCCATGCCGGAACTCCCCGAAGTCGAAACCATGCGACGCGGCGTCGCCGACGCGGCGGGCGCCACCATCGCCTCGTTCGAGCGGCTCCCCTGCCCGCGGAAGCCGATCGGCATCACGCCACGCATTGACGGGTTGCGGCGGCGGGTGGTGGGACGTGAGATCGTCGCGGTCGAGCGGGTTGGCAAACGGGTTTCGTTGCGGATCGATTCGGGCGACCGGCTGATCCTCGAACCGCGGATGACCGGCTTAGTCGGCGCTGGCGAGTCGCCCAATCCGCTCTACCTGCGGGTGCAGCTTGGCCTGGAAGGGGGCGTGCTCCAGCGCGTCTGGTTCTGGGACCAACGGGGGCTGGGGAAGGTTCGGCTCTACGCTCCGGCGGAGTTCGATGCGTCGTTTGGGGAGGAGTTGCTGGGGCCGGATGGGTTGGTGGTTTCCTCCGACGACTTGCGTCGCCGGCTCGCCGGGAGTCGGCGGGCCGTGAAAGTCGCGCTGCTCGATCAGCGAGCGGTGGCGGGGATTGGGAATATCTACGCCGCGGAGATCTTGCATGTTGCCGGCGTGCATCCGGCGGCGCGGTGCGATTTGTTGTCGGGCCCGCAGTGGGAGCGGATCGCGGTGGCGACGCGCGAAGTGCTCAGCGAAGCGGTCCGCTATGAGGGGTCGTCGCTGGGCGACGGGACGTATCGCAACAAGCTCAACCAAGATGGCGGCTATCAGCTGCACCATCGCGTTTATGGCCGGGCCGGTGAGCCGTGCCCGCGCTGTGCGGGGGAGGTGCAGCGGATCGTCCAGGCGCAACGCTCGACATTCTTCTGCGTAGGCTGCCAGCGGCGCTAAAGGCGTTATTCAATAGGATAATTGTGGGAGGCGCCGATTACGCGCACCACGCCATTTCAGGATGGATACCGTAATCGGCGTCGGGAGACGCCTCCCACAGACCTACCCTCCCACAGACCTGCGAAGTGAGTGGTGTCTCGCATTCCGCCTATCGGTTGAACGGCGCGCCGATATCCAGCACGTGAAGCTCGCCCAGAAACTCCGCGGCGGCGGGATTCGCAAAGCCGACCTTCGGGGCCACGAACGTGCAGGTATGGTCGGCCCGCACCGTCGGCGAGCCCGGCTCGCCGGTGTCGCAATCGAGGCCGCTCGGCAGATCGACCGCCAGGCGCCGCCCCCCCTCGCCATTCATCCAGTCGATCAGGGTGTCGTAAGGCGGCCGGGGCGAGCCCTTCACGCCGGTGCCGAGCAGAGCGTCGACGATCCAGGCCGCGTCGCGCGACAGGGCGTCGAGTTCCTGGAGCATAAGGCCGGCGTTGACGCCGCTTTCGTCGAGAATCGGCACGCCGCAGTGGGTGAGCGCCTCGAACATCACCCGCGCGTCGCCCGCCAGGTCGGCGGGGTCGGCCCCCAGGGCGACCCGGCAGTCGTAGCCGCGGACCGCCAGGTGGCGGGCGATCACAAAGCCGTCGCCGCCGTTGTTCCCTTTGCCGCAGACAACTAGCACTGGCCCGCCGACGCCGAGCCGCTCGAGCACCTCGACACAGCCGCGGCCCGCGTTCTCCATGAGCACCACGCCCGGCAGCCCAAGCCGCTCAATGGCGTCGCGGTCGAAGGCGCGGACTTCTTCGCGATTCATGGGGTTTGGAGACATGCGGGAATGCTAGCAGAACCGGGCGGGCTGGCATTGCCGCAGCAGGCCGATTTCGCGACGCTCCGCCACTCGCTGGCCGATCCTCCTGCCCGAACGCATGCACCGTTCCTTCCTCCTCCTCGCCGTGACGAGCATGGGGTGCCAATTGGCGCCCGACGCCCCGCCTGCGCCGCCCGCCGCAGCGGTCGAATCGGAGTCAACCGAGGTGTTCCGTGGCCAGGGGCCAATGGCGGTCTCTGGATCGCCGTGGGGGCCCAGCTACTTGGCTCCCGGCGAGCTGAGCTGCGACACCCCGCCGCCGTTCGGGCTCGGCTACGAGGTCGGGCCGCCAATCGGCGCCTTCGGGCCCCCGATGGTGATGGTTCCGGGCGCCCCGGCTCCCAAGGCGCCGCAGTCCGCGACGGCCGAGCCGGGGTGGTTCGACGTGCTGCCTCCCGAGGGAGGGCCCATCAGCGACGACTTTGGCTTGCCGCAGCAGCCGCGGATCGACAACCCACTCCCTAATCCGTTGTATGTCCGGGCCTCGAACCCCGACGCGGCGTGGGAGACGGTCGCCCGTGAAGCGAGCCGCTACTTCCCGATCCGTAGCGAAGAGCGGATCCGCCAATCCGGCACGATGCTCAGCGAGGGCCGGCTTGAGACCCAATGGGCGTCGGGCTCGACGATCTTTGAGCCTTGGCGCCGCGACTCGGCCGGGGGCTTCAATCGCTGGCAGAGCACGCTACAGACGATCCGCCGCCGGGCGATCGTCCGGGTGATGCCCGCCGCGGGGGGCTACGAACTCGACGTGCGGGTCGAAAAGCAGTTGGAAGACCTCAATCGTCCCGAGCTCGCTAGCGCCGGGGCCGCCTCGATCCGTAACGACAGCGCCTTGCCGACCGACCGGGTGACCCCGGTCGACGCCATCACCGGACCGGGCCGCTGGATCGACATCGGCCGCGACGAGGCCCTCGAACAACGCATGCTCGGCCGGCTTTCGCAGCAGTTTGGGGCCGGGCGCTAGGGTGGCCTCTAGAAAGGCCGCCGCCGGCTGTCATTGGTGGCCATCGCGAAACCGAAGTAAAGTGAACGGATCGCCCCCCTTCGGCACGCGTCCTCTTTCTGTCGAATCCACCCCGTCCGCAAAAAAGCCGCGATGTCTGAATACGACGCCGCCACGATCAATTCTCCCAACCCGCTCGCCCGATACGCCCACCGGACCCGAGTGCGGCGTTCGCTCGAGTTGGTGCGTGGCCGGTTGGACGCGGGGCGGGTGCTCGACTACGGGTGCGGGTCGGGTGTGTTGATCGCTTCGCTCGAGTCCGAGCGGCCCGGCAGCGCCGTCGGCTACGAGCCCTTCATGGCAGAACGCTGCCAGGCGGGGCTGCCGATCTTCGCCACGATGGACGAAGTCCGCGGCCAGGGCCCGTTCGGGACGGTGACGCTCTTCGAAACGATCGAGCACCTCTCCGACGCCGAGCTCGACGCGTTCCTCGCCGACTGCGACGCCGTCCTCGGGCCCGAGGGGGCCATTGTCGTGAGCGCCCCGATCGAAGTGGGCCCGGCCCTCTTCTTGAAGGAGTGCAATCGATTTCTGCTGCGATTGAAGCCTTCGGAGCACTATCCGATCGAGTTCCTCAAGGCGAGCCTGCTCGGAATCCCCGCCCGTCGCGCCACCGAGCTGAAATCGAGCCACCGCGGCTTTGACTTCCGCCGGGCGATCCAGTCGATGCGACAAAAGGGGTGGGAATCGAAGATTCTCGCCTACGGGCCGCTGCCGATTGGCACCTGGTACGGCAATTCGCAGGTCTATTTCGAGGTCCGGCGTGCGGGCTAACAAGAGCGGTCTCGCCGGCGTGGGTCCCGGAAAAATCGGCCCGAACGGTGAAATCGGCCCCTTTATCGCCGCCGCTTCAGTTGACGCAGACCCGTTCCATGACCAATACTTTCGGGTCTTGCCGTCCGGTTAGGCGGCCTGCCCGGGCGCCGGGCAATCCCTGGTCGCCGGCCAATCCGAGTCCCCCGTAGGAAAACACTTGTCTCGCTTCCGTACCGTCGATCGCAACGCCGATCGAAAAGACACCCAACGCATCAACGAATCGATCCGCATCACCCCGATCCGGGTGATTGATGCGGACGGCACGCAGCTCGGCATTGTCCCCACTGAGGACGCCCTGCAGAAGGCACGCGACGCCGGGCTCGATCTGGTCGAGGTGGCCCCCACCGAGCGGCCCCCCGTCTGCCGGATCATGGACTACGGAAAGTTCAAGTACCAGCAGAAGAAGCGGCACCACAAGGGGCACACGCACCAGAGCCAAAACAAGGAAGTCCGCCTCCGGCCGAAGATCGGCGACCACGACCTGATGACCAAGGTCAACCGGGCCCGCGGTTTCTTGGAGAAGAAGGACAAGGTCATCTTCTCGGTGATCTTCCGTGGCCGTGAGAACGCCCACACCGACGAGGGCTTCAAGGTCCTGCAGCGCGTGATCACCGAGTTGGAAGATTGCGCGAAGCTCGAGCAAGGCCCCTCGATGCAGGGCCGTCGCATCATCGCGACGCTCGCGCCGAAGTAAGCCGAAGTAAGCCGAAGTAATCGCGACGACGTAGATGCGATGACGGGGGGGTCAGGAGACCCCTCCTACAGGTTGAACGACGGGCGCCCTACGATCGGCCGCATGAGCGAAGCCACGCCGCCACCCTCTCGCCCCGTCGACGACCAGCTCGCCGCTCCGCCGCCCGCTGAGTTTTCGGTCGAGGTCGGCCCCGAGCTGCGGGCCTCGGACCTGCGGACCAAGCCGCCCCGGCGGAGCCGTCGGCGCCGCGTCGGGCTGCCGGTCGGGCTGTTCCTCGCCACCTGCGCCAGCACCCTCTGGGTCGGCGCCGCCGATTGGCGTCCGCTCGAGCGGATGGACGACTGGGGCGAGATGGCTCAGACCCTCGCGTCGGGCTGGCAGCAGGGCCTCGTCTACATGCTGGCCGTGCTCGCCATCTTGCTGTCGCACGAGATGGGGCACTTCGTCCTCACGCTCATTCACCGCATTCCGGCCAGTTACCCGCTCTGTATCCCCGTGCCGTTCAACCCGATCGGCACAATGGGCGCCGTCATCGGCATGGACGGCCTCCGCGCCAACCGGCGGGAGATATTTGATATCGGCCTGGCCGGTCCTTTAGCGGGACTCGTGGTGGCGATTCCGATCCTCTGGTACGGCGTCGGCCAGCTCGACCTGTCGCAACGGCCGCAGCCGGGCGAGGTGCAGCTCAACAGCCCGCAGATCGTCAAATGGATGATCGAACGTCAGCACGCCGCCCGCCCCGTCCACGACGCCGCCGGCAACGCCTCGGTCAATGCGGGCGAATGGATCGGCATCTCGCAGGTGAACCCCTTCTTCATGGCCGGCTGGGTCGGCATGCTGATCACAGGCCTCAACATGCTGCCGATCAGCCAGCTCGACGGCGGCCACACCATCTATGGCTTGTTCGGCCGCGACGCCCACACCTTTGCGCGCGGCTTCATCGTGGTGGCGATCGCCTACGTGGTGATCAACCTCGAGCAGGCGGCCGTCTGGACCCCGATGCTGGTGCTCGTGATCTTGATGGGGGTCGACCACCCGCCAACGTCGGACGACTCGGTCGAACTCGGCAACGGCCGCTGGCTGCTGGGGATGGCGTCGCTGGTGATCCCGGTGCTCTGCTTCCCGCTGCTGGGCCTGCGACAGTGAAGCGAGCGGCAGCGAGACGACAGGTCTCGAGCCGGACAACTCTTGGAGAACAGACTCCAACACCGAGCCGTGCTGTCTCAACGGGGCACGAAAAGCCGCTTGGCGTTGGCGGTCGTCTGCTCGGCGAAGGCGTCGAAGGGCTCGCCGCGTAGGTCCGCCAGGAACCTCGCCGTGTGGGCGACGTGGGCCGGCTCGTTCCGCTTGACCTTCCGGACCGGTTCGGGCGTCAGGTAGGGGGCGTCGGTCTCGACCAGCAGCCGGTCGAGCGGCACGCCAACGGCGACCTCGCGGAGGGCGTCCGACTTCTTGAACGTCACCATGCCGGCGAAGCTGACCAGCAGCCCCAGCTCGATCGCCTCGGTAGCGCCGGCGGCCGTGCCGGTGTAACTGTGCATGACGCCAGCGAGCGGGCCGCGCTCGCGAGCCGAGCGGAGCATCGCCAGGACTTCTTCCTCGCACTCGCGCATATGGACAACGAACGGCAGGCCGGTTGTTTGCGACAGCCGCAGATGGCGGTCGAAGTAGTCCTGCTGCTGTTCGAAGGGGGTCGCGTCCCAGTAGCGGTCGAGGCCGGTCTCGCCGAGGCCGACGACGCCGGGCGCGGCGGCGAGGCGGACGATCTCGTCCCAGTCACCCGGCTGCGCTTCGCCGACGTCGTTCGGCTGGATCCCCACCACAGCGTGGAGCTTCGAGTGCTCGGCCGCCAGGGCGACGATTGCCCGGCTTGACGCGGCGTCGACGCCAATCACGTTCACGTCGAGCACCCCCGCGCCGCGCGCCCGCTCCAGCACCGCCGGCAGGTCGTCGGCGAAGGTCCGTTGGTCGAGGTGCGCGTGGGTGTCGTAGAGCATCAGCGGGCGCCGGCGGGTTGGTTCGCCAGTTTGAATTGGTCGCGGATCGCCTCGGCCTCGTGCACGACGTCGGCGAGTAGCTTGTCCGCGTCGGGGTCGTGCTGTTCTTCACGCAGCTCGCGGAGACGCACCAGATCGGCTTGGTGGAGCTCCGCCGCGCGACGCATCGCGTAGCCGATGCTGACATCATGCGCCGCGGTGAACTCGGCCGGGAAGTCGCAGTGCGGCTCTTCGCCCCCTAGCGCCTGCACCTTGGCGGCGACCCGGTCGGCGAGCGCCTCCTGCCGCGCGATCAACTCGTCGAGCACCTCTTCCTCGGCGGCGGCCTCCGGACCGACATAGGGGCGGGCGTGCGACAAGTAGGCGAGGAACGAACGCCGCAACACACAACAGGCGCTGCGGAGGGTACGGAGCGTGACGCGGTGAGGCACGGGAACCAGCGGGGCGGGGGGCGGCGGGCCATCCATCAAACGGCCGGCGGGATGGTTCGACTGTAGGGGACGCCGGGCGACGGGCCCAGGGCGTCTCTGCGCAGACAGTTAACCGAATAAACCTTGGCACGCTTCACCGGCGAGCCGCGCGAGCCACTCGGGGGCGATCCCCAACAGCAAGATCGGCGCCGCGCCGACCGCCAGCAGCAACCGGGTCGGCCGCTCGGGCCGTTCGACCCCTGCGTCCTCGGGGGGGGCGTCGAGGCAGATCGTCTTCACCACCCGCAGGTAGTAGACCAGCGACAACGCCGTGTTGAGCACCGCAACGACGAGCAGCATCACCATCCACGGCCCGCCGGCGTCGACCAGCGCCCGTAGCGCCGCCAGCTTGCCCCAGAAGCCGACCAGCGGCGGCAGCCCGAGGAGGCCGATCATTGCCAGGCAGAACGCCACGGCGGTCACCGGCGCGGTGCGGATGAGGCCCGCGTAGTCCTCGATCGTCTCGGCGCCACGTGTGTTGCGGATCGCGGCCACCGCGGCGAACGCCGTGAAGTTCAGGAACAGGTAGCCCGCCGCGTAGAGCATCACCGCCGCCGCCGCGCCCGACGCCCCGGCCGGGTCGTGCTCCGCCAGGGCGATCGCCGCGGCGATCGGCATCAACAGGTAACCCGCGTGGGCGATCGTCGAGTAGGCGAGCAGCCGCTTGGCGTTGGTCTGGGACAGCGCCGCGAGGTTGCCGAGCGTGCAGGTCACGGCGGCGGCGGTCGCGATCAGGCCGACGACGAACGCCCGCGCCGGCGCGGCGGGGCCGGCGTCGCTCATCGCCGCCAGCCGCGAGACGCCTTCGCCGGGGAGGGCGGCGTCCACCGACACGCCGTGCGGCAGCACAAGCGACACCAGCCGCAATAGCAGCACCAGAGCGGCGGTCTTCGACGCCACCGAGAGGAACGCCCCGACCTCGGCCGGCGCGCCGGCAAAGACGTCGGGCGCCCAGAAGTGGAACGGCGCCGCCGACAGCTTGAACGCCATGCCAACCAGCACCAGCACGCCCGCCAGGGCGAGCGCCATGATGACGCCACGCTGCGACGGGTCACCGGCGAGCGACGCCACCTGCAGCTCGGCGAGCCGCAGGCCGAGCGTCGGCAGGTGCACCGACCCCAGCAGGCCCGCGAGCAGGCTCACGCCGTAGAGCATCACGCCCGCCGCCGCGGCGCCGTAGACCGAGTACTTGAGGGCCGCTTCGCCCGACCGGCGACGCCCCTTCACGATGCCGACAAGGACGTACGACGGGACGCTCGCCATCTCGATTCCTAAGACGACCGTCATCAGGTGATTCGCCCGGCACATGACGCACATGCCGAGCGTCGCGCCGAACAGCAGCACGAAGAAGTCCTGCCCGTCGTCGCGGCTGGCGAGGCCGGTCAGTTTCGACAAGACGACCATCATCACCAGGAACATCAACAGCAGGCCGCGTGAGAAGACGCCCAGCGCGTCATGCCGCAGCATGCCGGTAAACAGCTCGACCGGCTCGATCGCCGCGAGGCCGCCGCGGGCCTCGCCGAGCAGGCAACCCAACGCGACCAGCGCGCCGGTCAACGCGATCCACACCGGGTCGATCCGTCGCAACGCCGCCGGGACGCGCGCTAGCAGCAGCGCCACGATCGTGACGACGAGCGTCACTTCGGGCGCCGACCGCGGCAGGCTCAAGCCCGCCGTGTCGTTAGCGAGTTGTTCGACGAGCGTCGGCAGCATCGGCCACGGGCGTCATGCCCGGCAGGTTGGGGTGAGGGTGAGCGAAAGGTTGCCCGGCCGCAACGAGCGCGGGCTCGGCGACCTCGGTAACGATTCCTGGCCGGACGCCAAGCACGACGGCGGCGACCGCCAGCGGGATCAATACGGCGAGTTCGCGCGGGGTGACGGGCGTCAGCCGGTCGCCGTTGGGGCCGCGGTACTCGGGCCCGTAGTAAGCGAGCCGCACGGCGCGGAGCGTGTAAGCGGCGATGAGCACCGTCACCGAGGCGGCCGCCGCGGCGAGGTACGGATTGAACGTCCACGCCGGGAGCAGCACCAGCAGCTCGCCGACGAAGCCGCACAGGCAAGGCAGGCCGAGGCTCGCCAGCGCCAGCACCAGCGCGAGGCCGCTGGCGGTCGGCATCCGATTCATCAGGCCGCCGAGTTGGTTAAGGTCGCGGTGATGGACCCGTTCGTAAATCACGCCCACCGCAAAGAAGAGCCCCGCCGACGTCACGCCGTGGGCGACCATCTGGAACACCGCGCCGGTCGCGCCGAGCGCCCAGGCGTCGGCGCCGAGCGTCCCCGCGGCGAGCCCGATCAGCACGTAGCCCATGTGGCTCACCGAGCTGTACGCGACCAGCCGCTTGAAGTCGGTCTGAGCCATGGCGGCCAGCGCGCCCCAGAAGAGGCCGACGACACCAACCACGGCGACGACAAACGCCAGGTCGCGGGCCGCCTCGGGGCAGACGGGCCAAGCGATCCGCACCAACCCGTAGCCGCCCAGCTTGAGCATCACGCCGGCGAGCAGCATCGACACGGGCGTGGGCGCCTCGGTGTGGGCGTCGGGCAGCCACGTGTGTAGCGGCACGGCCGGCAGCTTGATCGCCAGGCCAACGGCGAGCAGCACGAACGCCCACCAAGCCAGGTTGTGGCCGCCCCAACTCTTGGACGTGAACACATCGGTCGATCGGGCGAGCCGCGCCATGGCCGAGAGGTTGAACGTCCGCAGCGGCGCGCCCGCCGCCTCGGCGTCGACATAGCGCTCCGCCAGTGGGTCGTCCGACGCCAGCCACTCGGCGAGCACCATGCCAGAGGCGTGTGGCTTGGCGGCGTCGGGTCCCATCACCCCACACTCGGCGAGGTCGGCCGGCGCCAATCGCGTCAGGTCGCTCTGCCCGTAGAGCAGCAGCCCGGCGCCGAGCATGAGCACGCTGCCGGCGAGGGTATAGATGAAGTATTTCAACGCCGCCCGCCGCCCGCCGTCGCCCCCCCAGACAGCGATCAGCAGGTACATCGGCACCAGGATCAGCTCCCAGAAGACATAGAAGACGACGAAGTCGAGCGCGAGGAACACGCCGAGCATGCCGGTCTGAAGCAATAGCAGCAACGCGCAGTAGCCGCGCGGGTGACGCTCGACGCCGAGGCTCGCCAGCGCCGCTAAGAACGACAGGCTCGCGGTGAGGATCACCAGCGGCAGGCTGACGCCATCCACGCCGAGGAAGAACTGTACGCCGAGCGACGGGATCCACGGCGCCGAGACGATGTGCGAGAGGCCGGCGCCCCCCGCCCGGCCATCGAAAGCGAGTGACCAAGCGATGAGGGCGACGAGCGCCGTCGTGGCGAGCGTCAGTTTCTTCGCGGCGCCGCCGGCCGACTTCGGGACGAGCGCCATGGCGCAGGCCGCCGCCGCGGGGAGGAGCACCAGGAGCGTGAGGGCGTGGTCGTTCATGGCGTCACCCGTTGATCCAGCGGAGGGCGACGCCGAGCGAGGCCGCGCTGACCAGCACGACCCCCAGGGCGAGGAAGAAGACGTACTGCCGGAGGCTGCCGGTCTGTATCCGCCGCAGCCCGCCGCCGGTTGATTTCAACAGCCCCGCCGCTCCGGCGAGGCCGCCATCGATCGCGCCGCGGTCGAGCGGACCCGAAACGAACGCGCCAAGGCGGCGCGCGACGGCGTCGCAGCCACGGCTGACGCTCGGCAGCCAGTGTTCGTCGAATTGTCGCATCGGCGCGCCGGCGGGCGTTTCGCATTTGCGTCCGCCGCGGTGCATTAACAAGGCCGACGTGACGCCGACCAGCGTCGCCCCGATCGCGGCCCAGCCCGCCGCGGCGCGGACGTCGACTTCATGGGCCGACTCAACGCCCGGCAGCGTCACGCCGCTCCAGGCGCTGCCGGTGCGGGCGTGGTGGGTCGCCTCGGGCGCCGACATCGCCAATAGCGACGGGACCGACAAGCGGCTCCCCGGCACGGCCCAGCCGGCGCCGATCGCCATGGCGGCGACCACCGCCATCGGCACAAGCATCGACTCGGGCGACTCGTGGGCGTGTTCGGCCTTCTCCGACCTCGCTTGTCCAACAAAAGTCAGCAGCCCGAGCCGCGTAATGTAGGCGGCTGTGAGCACCGCCCCGATCAGCGGAGCCCAGAACAGCCACGCATACGAAGGGTTGGTGCGGGCGAAAGCTACGGCGTACTCGAAGATCGCGTCCTTCGAGAAGAACCCGCTCAAACCAAGGCCAAGCACCGGCACGCCGGCGCCCATCAAGGCGAGCGCGCCCACCAGCATCAATCCGGCCGTCGCGGGCATCGCGCGGCGGAGGCCCCCCATCGCCCGCAGGTCGTTGGTCCCGACGGCGTGGATCACCGATCCCGCGCCGAGGAACAGCAACGCCTTGAAGCCGGCGTGCGTCACCAAGTGGAACAACCCAGCGGTCCAGCCGCCTAAACCGAGGCTGAGCATCATGTAGCCGAGCTGGCTCACCGTCGAATAAGCGAGCACCCGCTTGAGGTCGTGCGACACGCTCGCCAGCGTCGCGCCGACCAGCAGCGTGACGGCGCCGACCGAAGCGATTCCGACCAGCACCTCGACCGTCAGCAGCGGATAGATACGGCCCACAAGGAACACGCCGGCCGCCACCATCGTCGCCGAGTGAACCAGGGCCGAGACCGGCGTCGGGCCGGCCATTGCGTCGGGGAGCCAGCCCTGCAGCGGGACTTGAGCGCTCTTGCCGATGCAGCCGCAGAAGAGGCCGGCGCCGACAAGCGTCGCCAGGCCGTAGTGGCTCGCCATCCAGGTCGGCGCCATCGCGAAGAGCCGCTCGTAGTCGAACGTGCCGGCGAGCCCCCACAGCGCCATCAGGCCGACGAGCATGCCGACGTCGCCGACGCGGTTGAACAGCATCGCCTTGGTCGCCGCAGCCGCCGCCTTGGGGCGTTCGTAGTAGAAGCCGATCAGCAGGTAACTGCTCGCGCCGACCAGTTCCCAGAACGCGAACGTCATCACCGCGTTGCCCGCCAGCACGACGCCGAGCATCGCGAAGCAGAACAGCGACAGGTGCTGGTAGAAGCGGTGCAGCCGCCCGGCGCGGCGGAGCTTGTTGCCGTAGTAGGTGGGCGCCTCGTCGTCGGCGACCGCCTCGAGGCCTTCGGCGGCGGTTTCCTCGGCCAGGTAGCCGAACGAGTAGACATGCACGCACGTGGCGACAAGCGTCACGACAACCGCCATGACGACCGTCAGGGCGTCGATGTAGTAGGCGGCGCCGACGTGCAGCGGGCCGACATCGAGGACGCCGAACCACTCGCCCGCGTAGGCCGTCGCCGCGGGGGCGTGGCCGTCGGTCGCCGGATGGGCCGCGATCCACGCCCCGAGCGCGAGCACCGAGGCGACAAGGCTGACGCCTATCGCCCCGGTTGCAACGTGGCCGATCGTGCGGGCCGCAGCGCCGTCGACCGCCCCTCCTTCTTGGCCGCCATGGCGTCGCGACAACAGCGAGCCGGCGATCGCCGATACGACGAACGACGCCAGTGGCGCGAGCCAGGCGAGCAGCAGCAGCGTTGGTAGGAGGCGTTCGGGGGTCATGTTCTTTATCCCCCTCCCCCTTGTGGGGAGGGGCTAGGGGAGGGGGGGGGCGCCGGGTACCCGCTTCACCCCCCTCCCCCAACCCCTCCTCCTTAGGGAGGAGGGGAAATCGGTGGATCAGTTGTTAGGTCGGTGCATCTTGTTCTAGCCGCGCAATTGGTCGGCGGCGTCGACGTCGATCGTGTGGACGGTGTTGTAGAAGTTCAGCGCGATGGCCAGCGCAACGGCCGCCTCGGCGGCGGCGAGCACAATGACGAATAGCGCCATCAGTTGCCCATCGAGCCCGACCGACGCCGCGTCGCCACGCAAGTAAGGGCTGCCGATCGCGATGAAGTTGACGTTGGCGCCGTTGAGCACGAGCTCGACCCCCATCAGCACGCCGAGCAGGTTCCGCTTGGTCGCCATACAGACTATCCCCGCGATGAACAGCACGGCGCCGACAATCAGGTAGTGGGCCACGCCCACCGGCTCGGTAACGAGTGACGCGAGGATCATGTTGGGGGCCCCTCCGTGCCCGGCGAATCGGCGGCGATGGCCTCGACTTCGGCGATCCGGTCTTCGGCGGCGTCTTGCTCGAACCCGCCCGGCGGTTGCTGCGCTAGCGAGCCCGCTGTCAGTCGAGTGCGGGCCAGGTAAGCCGCTCCGACCAGCACCACGAGCAGATGGACCGAGATGATCTCGAACGGCAACAGGTAGCCGGCCCGGTTCTGACCGTCGTCCGGGTCGCCGTCGACGCGGAAGCCGAGCAGTCCCAGGGCGATCGGCGTCGCGGTGAGGGGGGGCTCGTCGAGCGCCGCGGCCTTGGGGCCGCTCCCCCGCCAAGTCGGAACGCCGACCGCCGCCGACGCGAGCAGCACCAACAGCGCCGCCCCCAACAGCCCGGCCAGCAGGACCTCCGACCGCGACGGCCGCATCTGCACGAACCGCTGCTGGGCGGTGAGCATCACACCGAAGATCAGCAGCACCAGCGTGCCGCCGACATAAATCATCAACTGCATGGCGCCAACAAAGTCGGCGCCGGCAAGGAAGAACAGCCCCGACGTCGCCGAGAGGCTGATCACGAGATAGAAAGCCATCCGCACGACGTTCGACGTGAAGACGACCGCCATGGCGAATCCGCAGGCGATCGCCGCAAACAGCGTGAACAGAACCGAGTGCCAGATCATTGGGGCGCCTCCGTCGAGAAGCCCCGGAGGGGCGGCAGCGCGTAGCCAATCGCTTCCAGGGGCTCGCGCCCCTGGCTACGCGCTGCCGCCCCTCCGGGGCTCGTCTTCTGCTCTGATATTTCAACTAGACCCGGCGTTGGCGGGCGCCACAGCAGGCCTGCCGGGAACGCCGCCTGCCACGCCGTCGCGCCGAGGAAGCAGACCGCCGCTAAGGGGGTACAGTACTTCAGGCAGGTGGTCATGACCTGATCGATCCGCAAGCGGGGCATCGACCAGCGGACCCACATCATGATGATGACCAAAAACACCCCCTTGGTCATCAAGCAGGCGAGGCCCAGCAGGTTGCCGAGGTAATTCGCGACCCCCAAGCCGACGACCGATCCAAGCCACCCCTCGCCGTTCATGCCGAGCGGCACGGGGCCGTGCCAAGCGCCGAGGAACAGGATCGCCGCCAGCAGGCTCACCAGCAGCATCGAGCTGTACTCGGCGAGGAAGAAGAAACTCCACCGCATGCCGGAGTACTCGGTGTGGAAGCCGCCGACCAATTCACTCTCCGCCTCGGCGAGGTCGAATGGCGCGCGGTTGACGCTCGCCGTGGCGCACGTGAAGTAGACGCAGAAGACGATCAGCGTGAACGGGTCGTTGAGCACGTGCCAGTTCCAGAAGCCGCCGCGTTGCACGTCGCCGACCGTCACGAGGTCCATGCTGCCGGCGAGCATCACCGGCACCACGGCGCAGAGGCCGAGCGGCACCTCGTAGCTCACGACCTGGGCCGCCTCGCGCATCGCGCCGAATAGCGACCACTTCGACGCCGACGAGTAGCCCGCCAGGATGATGCTGAAGACTTCCAGGCCGAGCACCGCCAGCACGAAGAAGACCGCGATGTCGAGCCGCTGCACGACGAACGGGTGCGGCCCCCCGGCGAAGGGGAGGGCGACGAAAGCCGCCACCGACGCCGCTACACCGATGTACGGCGCCACGCGGAACAGCAGGCTGTCGGCCGAGGTCGGCATCAAGTCCTCTTTGGTGAGGAGCTTGAGCCCGTCGGCGACCGTCTGCAGCCAGCCGAAACGGCCGCCGACCCGCGTCGGACCGAGCCGGTCCTGGATCCGCCCGGCGATCTTCCGCTCGAGCCAGATAAAGACGAGGCCTCCGACAGCGGCCAGGTTCAGGATCATCCCGACCTGCACGAGCGCCGCAAGCACGTATCCCACCGCCGCGTCGGGAGGAATCGACAGGCCCACCCAGCCGACCAGCAGGTCGAGCGCCCAATTAATCGTCGGCGCCATCGTGGCAAACGGGGGGTAGCGGTCGCAGGCGGGCGGGGAGAGCGTTACCCCAGCACTATCCCGCCGCCGAGCCCAACCCGCAACCGGGCGCCGGCCCCGACATCCCATGCGGCGCCGGCTTTGGTCGAGCGGTGGAGGGGTGAGAAGGGGCGTTGGTTGGCGCTGCTGCCCGAGGCTATCGCCTACGGCTCAAATCGAAGCGGCAGCCGGCGCATAAGCCGTAGGCGCAAGCCTCGGGTAGCGTAAAAGCAGACTTCGCCCCCCCGGCCCACCCCCAATAACGAAGCAGCGCGATCCAGCAAGACCACCAACCCTGCCTATTCCGCATCCTCGACAACCACGCGCATCTCGTCGCTGTTGCCACGCAGCTCGGGGGCGTACATCGCGCTGATCTGCGCGGGGAGCGCGGCGAACTTGCCCGGGGTCTCCGCCCGCAGGCGGTAGCGGACCGATCGTTCGCCCCGCGCCAGGGTGCGGACATAGAACCGGACCGCCTCGTCGCGGAACTCAACGTAGGCGCCGATGGCGTTGCCGTTGTAGCCGCTCTGGGTCTCGACCGGCTCGAAGCCGGCCGCCTTCGGGTCCTCGATGACGAGGTACTCGTAGTCGTTCTTGCTGGCGATCGTGAGCTCGACCTCGATGAGGTCGCCCGACTCGACGGCACCGAGGTTCGGCACATCGACGCGGCGGTACTGCTCGGTTTTGACCGAGACGGCGGCGCCGCGGGCGTCGACGTCGTCGGCCGACGCCTTGATCGGCACGAGCTTCTGGACGCGTCGTTGGACCCGCACCTCGAGCCCTGCGGCGCGGAGGTCGCTCTCGAGGCTGAAGTTGGTGAGCGACGCGCCGGCGTAGAGGCGGCCTTCGCCCGACTTGCGGAGCTCGAGCGTGTGCCGGCCGGCGGAGAGCTCTTCGCCGGTGAGGACGAAGCGGCCGTCGAAGCGCAGCGCGTTCTCGGCGGTGAAGTCGCGGAGGTCGCGTTTTTTGCCGTCGAGCCAGACCTCGACCGTGCCATCGACCGCCGCCTTGCCGCTGGCGCGGACGTAGTCGGCCATCGCCTCGACCACCAGGGCGGTGTCGCGGGTGCTGTTCCAACGGGTCGCGTGCCGGCGGTTGGCGAGCAGGTACTTCACCAGCCGCGGGGCGAGCTCTCCCCGCGGCTCGGTCGCGGCGAGCAGCTTGAGGAAGTAGGCGTGCGCCTCGTACTCGCTGCCGTACCAGTTCCACCAGTAGCCGCCGGGCAGGTTCAGGTAGGCGGTTTGGTTCTCGTCGTCCTCAACAACAAACTGCCGCAGGTTGCGGATGACGGTGTCGCGGCGTTGGGTGGCGACTTTGTTTCCACCCACGGCTTGCTGGTGCAACGCGAGCCCGAGCGTCGCCTGGCTGTAGGGGGCGAGCTGCAGCCGGTCTTCGAAGAGCAGGCCGAGCATCGCCTCGCTGGGCCGGTCCGCTTCGCCGAGCACCAGTTCGACCAGGGCGTCGAGGTTATCGGCGGCGTGCTTCCAGGGGCGCTGATCGTTGATCGGCTTGCCGTCGGCGTCTACGTTGGCGATCTTCTCAAGCTGCTCATTGCGGTAATTCGCGAGCCAGTCGAGGCCCCGCGCCACGACGTCGTCGGCGACTTTGACGCCGCTCCGTTTCGCGACGCCCAGGCCGCGGACGACGACCGCCGTCGTGTGGGGTGAACTGTGTTCGCCCCAGCCGCTGAACCAACCCCAGCCGCCATCGGTTAGCTGCATCTCGGTCAGCCGCTGCACGCCCGCCTTGACGAGTCGCTCGAGCTCGTCCGCGTCGAACACCGGGTCGGGTCGTCCCGGCGGCCCGACGCGTGGCCCGTCGCGTGGCTCGGTCGGCTTGAGGGTCGCCAGATCGACGCCCAGGTCCTTGACCGTCTGGCGGACGATCGCGGCCGGCAAGAAGCGGTTGAGCGTCTGCTCGGTGCAGCCGTGCGGGTACTCGATCAGGTACGGCAGCGTGTCGAGCATCGCGCCGACGAGGGTCGGGCTGTAACGCACCTCGAGCCGTGTCGCCTCGGGGCGGCGTTTCTCGGGGACGATCACCTCGAAGGTCGCCAGCCGGTCTTGCGGCGCGATCACCGCGCTGTACGACTGCACGATCTCCGCGCCGTGCACCAGCACCGGGAGCTTGATCTGCATCGCGTCGGAGAGGGTCCCGTCCGACGTGGCGACGACGCGGAGCGTCGCCTCGCCTTCGCTCGTCGCCTTGACGCGCCAATCGACCAAGGCCTCGGCGCCGGCGGCGACGGTGACGGTTTTCTCGACGGCCGAGGGGAGGGCGACCGAGCCCCCTTCCTCCTCCAACCGGACCCGCACGGTGAGCTCGCGCGGCGATTCGTTCTGGACGAGGGCCGCGAGGGTCGCCTCGTCGCCGTCGACGAGGAACCGTGTCGCGCGGAACCGCACCATCAGGTCCTTGCGGGTGACGACCTCCGCCTCGCCCTGGCCGACACGGAGCCCGTCGCCGACGGCCCACACCCGCACCTTCCAAGAGGTGAGGCTCTCGGGGAGCGGCATCGGCACGATCGCAAAGCCCTCGGCGTCGGCCTCGACCGCGCCGATCCAGACCGCGGTGTCGGCGAAGTTTTCGCGGACCGCGACGGGAGGTTCGCTCGCTTCGCCGCCGGGCGGCGTCGCGGCCGAGCGGGCCATCGCGGGGGTCGCGCTGCCGAAGGCGTCGGATTCGGCGGACATCATCATCGACATGGGGACGGGGGCGCCGCCACCGAACCCTTTCATCATCATGTCGCCGCGGCGCCGCGGCATCACCCCGCCGAAGACGCCCAGGTCCTGCATGCCCGGCACGTCGGGCGGCGTCACCGGGCCCTCGTTCCGGGCGAGGCTGTGCGTCGTGCTGGGGTAGTGCGAGCGGGTCCAGTCCCAGAACGCCGCGCGGATGTCGCCGCCCGAGGGGCCGCCGGCGATCGCCTCGACGCTGCGGTCGTAGACGGCGATCGTCGCCGACCCGGTGACCGGCGCGCCCGCCTCGTCGGTGAGCCGCACCAGAAGCGTTCCCTCTTCGCCCGGCAGGTAGGTCGTCGCCGACGGGGACGCCTCGACCTTCACGACGCGCGACTCGGGCGGCACGGCGATCTGCCGCGTCACGTTGTGGAGCTTGCCATCGACGACGGTGTACGCCTCGACGTAGAAGTTCGGCATGTCGGACCGCTCGACGGGGATCTCGACGACGTCGCTCTTGCCGTCCAGCACCAGCACGCGCGGCGTCGAATAGACGCCCGCCACCGGTCGGACGAAGAGCGTCACCGCCGAGCCGACGCGGTCGGTGTTTACCAAAAGCCGCAGCGTGTCGCCCGGGGCGTAGACCGCCTTGTCGGGGACGAGTTCGAGGTCGCCGTAGCGGAACGCGCCGTCGTTGAAACCCGGGCCGCGGATTGTGAAGACAACCGCGCCTTCCACCGCTGGTTGCATCGGGCCGTCGGCGGCTTCGCTGCTGTAGACGAGCCGGTACCGGCCCGGTTCGGACGCCTTGAGCCGCATCATGGCCGCGCCGTCGGCGCCGGTCTCGAGCCGCCACGCCTGGACGAGCGTCTCGTCGGGATCGACCAGCTCGACGACCTCACCCGCTTCCGTCTCCGGCTGCTCGGCCGGCGGGGCGATCTTCATCAGCCGCAGCTCTCCCTCGCCGGCGATCGGCTTGCCGTCGGGCCGGCGGACCGAGACGTTCGTGCCGACCGTGTCGCCGACCTCAAAGAACCCGCCGTCGAGCCAGACCGTCACTTCCAGCGGACGCCGCGCCGCTAGCACGGAGCCCTCGCCAACGATGGTGCGACGTCCCGCGTCGGTCACCTCGGCGGTGACGCGGTACTCGTGGTCGCTGTCGGGGTAGCGCTGCGCGGCGAGCGCGGTCTCGATCGGCAGGCGGAAAACTCCCTCGGCGTTGAGCGTCGCTTCGCCTTCGGCGACGACCTCGGGCGGGCCGGTCGGACGCTGCCCCCACGGCGGCAGCGGCGCGAAGCAGCCCCAGCGGCGCCAGTCGCTCCGCCACGTGGCGTCTTGTCCGAGCCAGCCGTAGCCACGGCCGTACAGCCAGTCCCACGGCATCGGCGGCAGCCACTGCTCGCTCTGCTTCGTGCGGACCACCTTGTACTTGACCGATCCGCCACGGACCGGCGTGCCGGCGTAGTAGTCGGCGTGGATCACCGCCTCGAACGCTTCGCCAAGACGTGTCGGCTCTTCGGGCGCGTCGACCGTGACCTCGAACTCCGGCTTGCGGTACTCCTCGACACGAAAACTACCTCCCCCAAAGCCGACGAGGTCGATCCGGTACACGCCGAGCGACGAGGCGTCGCTCGTGACGTAGGCCCCGACGACGCCGCCGTAGGCGTCGGCGGTGAGACGCTGGGTGTCGACTTTCTCGCCCCGCGCGTCGTAGACGTCGACCTGGAACTCCTGGTGGGCGTAAGGGGAGGGCTCGGCTTCCTCGCCTTCGGCGGCGGCCGCCAGGTAGTCGGGCTTGCCGACCCACGCCTTGAACTCGGCCGTGTCGCCCGGCCGATAGACGGGGCGGTCGGTCACGACGAACGTCCGCGGCTGCTCCGGTGGGTTGGTGTCGGCGTAGCTCCGCCAGACGCCCGAGAAACCGAGGTGCGCCAGCCGGCCGTCGGCGCTGGTGGCGATCGCCATCCATTCGTAGCCGCGTTCGTTCTCGGGCGGCGCGACATCGAAGACCGTGATCCCGTCTTTATCGCTCGGCTTGCTGACGCTGGTGGTCTCGATCTGTGGTTTGCGGAAGCCGCCTCCCGGCGGCGGCGCCGTCTGGCGGTAGCCGAACAGCTCGACCGTCGCGCCGGCGACCGGCCGGCCGTGGCGGGCGTCGAGCACCTGGTAGAGCGCGCCGTCGGCGGTTGTTTTGCGGACGAGCGCCGTGTCGGCGACCCAGACGACGACCATCGACGGCGCCCCGGCCGAGCCGTCGGCCGCCACCGGCGTCGCTGTCACGAGGTACGCGCCCGGCTCTTCGAGGGGCGTCTCGACCGGCGTGTCCCCGTCGCGGTGGTCGGGCGGGGTCGTGACGTCCACGGTCCACGACGCGGCTTCTTCGCCGACGTACTTCGCTTGCTCGCCCTGCACCAGTCGCCAGCCGAGGCTCTCGACCTCCAGCGCCATCCCTTGGCCGTTGCGGGGCGGGTCGCGCAAGATCGCCTTCACGTCCGCTAGCAGCAGCGGCACGTTGACATGACGCGCTAGCAAATGGACCTTCGCCGCGTTGCGGTGCGCCACGCGGAGCCGCACGCCCTCGCCGGCGGGTTGCGTGAGGGTCGCGTCGAAACGGACCCACGGGTCGATGAGCTGGTCGAGCTGCTGCTCGATCCCCTTGCGGACGTCGCGGTTCGACTCGGCTTTGATCGCCGCCCGGGTCGCCTCGACCGCCCTAGGGCGTTGGTTCCGATTCAGGTAGATGTCCGCCAGCGTCGTGTACCGATCGTGCTTGCGGTACCGCTCGACGAAGCGGTGCCCCTCGGGGAGCGTGAAACGCCGCACGCCGGTGGCCAGCCGCGCGATCGTCTCGTTGTCGTCGAGCGTCTCGACCGCCAAGGCGGAGGTCTCGGTCAGCGGATCGTCGTCGTCGGCCTGCTGCGGACGGAACCAGCCCTGCTGCACGAGCGACTGCACGCCGAACTGGTCGCGGAGGAAGTCGGCGTACGCCAACTCCATTTCGGCCGTCTTGCCGGGCAGGCGACGCGCTGTTTCGGCGAGGGTCCACCGCCAGCGCTCGCCGTCGCTCTGCGCGGACGCCCAGCCATCGGGAACCTCGTAGAGCAGCGGCCCCTCGCCGTCGGGCGCAACGGGCGGATCGCTCTGCGCGACGCCCCCCCAGCGATCGGTGGGCTCGGGCAACTCGTCGGTGAGGTCGGTCAGCAACTGCAGGCGCCAGGCGTACCGGCCCATACGGCTGATCGCGATCGTCGAGCGGAGTTGCTCCAAGACCTCCGCCGCTAGCTTGTCGTCGTCGCCCACCACGGCCAGCGCCTGCTCGCCAAGCCGCAAGGCGCGGACCCGGTCGGCCTCTTCGACCGACAGCGTCGTGCCGGCCCCGCGCTGGGGCCCGCGGCGGAACTCGCCGGCGACCTCGACCCCGTAGTGCGGCGCGAGGGCGTAAGCCTCCATCGCTCCGATCAGCATCGGGACCGATTTCGGGTAGCGCTCGACGGCGCCCTCAATGAGTTGGTCGAGTTGCTCGGCCCGACCGAGTCGCTGCAAGCAGACCGACGCCGACGCCAGGTCGGCCCGTTGGCCGTCGCCCGAGTCGAGCCGCAGCTGCGCCATTTTCAGCGCTTCGTCCCAGTGGCCGGCTTGCATCGCGTCCTCAATGGCTCGGCGTGACGCCTCCTCGGCCCCCCCGATGGCGGCGACCGATAGCAGCAGACCACAGGCCAGGGCCTCAAATAGACGCATAGTCGCTCCCTCACGCCACTCGTTGGGTGATGTCTGGGGAGCGCCTTCCGCGGCGTTCCCCCTGGCCGTAGTGCGGAGCGATGCGGTTGGGGGTTCGCCAAACCTGCGGAATCGCCGCCGCCGGCCCGACCCTCCCAATCCGACTCGCCTGCCCTCCCCCACAAGCTACGGCATTCGGCCCCGGCGGCCCACTGCCAGAATTCGCCCGCCCGCAACCTAAGCTTGCCCGACCGGTCTCTAGCCCAACTGCGAGCTGCCCCCGATGACGCCCCTCAACCGCGGAATCACCAACTCCACGAGCGTCCTCACCAGCCTGCACCGTGTCATCGACGCCGCAGCGGTCGCCGTCGTTTCTAACGTTGCGGCCAAGCTCACGCCGGTCGGTGGCGACGCGGGACACTCCCTGGTGAACGAGTGGCTCGGCGTCACCGCCGCCGCGGTCGTCGTCTTTCACGCCGTCAGCGAGCTCACCGGCGTCTATCGCAGCTGGCGCGGCGCCCGGCTGCGCGGCGAGCTCGGCTGTCTCGCCCTGACCTGGGCCTACACCGTCGCCACGCTCCTCGCGATTGGCCTCGTCACCGCCTACAACGCCCGGTTCAGCTACGAGACCAAGGTCGCCTGGATCCTCGCCACGCCGATGGTGATGGTGGCGCTGCGGTTCGCGTTGCGACTCACCCAGCGGCGCCTACAAGCCGAGGGCTGGAACACCAAGCGGGTCGCCGTCTGCGGCGCCAACGAGTTGGGCGTCCAGCTCGCCCGCAACCTGTCCCGGATGCCCGAGCTCGGCCTGAAGACGGTCGGCTTCTACGACGACCGCTACGTCGAGCGTCGCCAAGCCAGCGACCGCCGCTCCCTCGCCGCGACCGACGACCAAGAGAAAGGCCGGCGTGACGAGGCGTCGTCCGACCGCCGTGGCGACGCCGATGTCGCCTCTGCGTCGCGGAAGGCCGACGTGCCGGCCGAACTCGGCGACGTCGTCGGCGGCGTCAGCGACCTCGTCGCCGCCTGCCGCGCCGGCGAGATCGACACCGTCTATCTCACGTTCCCGATGCGGGCCGAGAAGCGCCTGCGTGACGTCCTCAACAAGCTGGCCGACACGACGGCCGACGTTTACCTCGTCCCCGACTTCTTCGTCTTCGAGCTGCTCCACGCCCGCCTCACCAACGTCGGCGGCCTGCCGGCGGTGAGTATTCATGAGAACCCGCTCTACGGGATCGACGGCCTGCTGAAGCGCTCGTTCGACCTCATCGCCGGTCTGGCGCTGCTCGCCGTGTTCAGCCCAGTAATGTTGGCGACGGGGCTCGCCGTCAAACTCACCAGTCGTGGGCCGGCCTTCTTCCGCCAAAAGCGGTATGGGCTCGACGGCCGTGAGATCCTTGTCTGGAAGTTCCGCAGCATGCGGGTGGAAACCTGCCAGCCAGGTGACGCCGGTTCAGCCGTTCAGCAAGCCACCAAGGGAGACGCTCGTATCACGCCCGTCGGCGCCTTTATTCGCAAGACAAGCCTCGACGAATTGCCCCAGCTGTTCAACGTCGTCGGCGGCTCAATGAGCCTCGTTGGCCCGCGCCCGCACGCTACGGCCCACAACGAGCAGTACCGCACGCTCATCGACGGCTACATGCTCCGCCACAAAGTGAAGCCCGGCATCACGGGCCTCGCCCAGGTGATGGGCTTCCGCGGCGAGACCGATACGCTCGACAAAATGGAAGGTCGCATCCGCTACGACCACGAGTACATCCGCACGTGGAGCTTCACGATGGACGTCGAGATCCTCTTCCGCACGCTGTGGGTCGTGCTGGGGCAGAAGAACGCGTACTGACGGCGAGGGACGGGGGGTTAGGGGCGAGGGACGGGGGATCGGGGGATCGGCTTTACGAGCCGCGACCGTCAGGGAGTCGGCCGAACCAACTCGCCACCGCTCCGGCGGTTACAATCGCGGGGACCTTCTCTTCTCCCCAGCGAGTCCGCCATGCGTATCGCCCCCTTGTTGGCAGTTACGGCCCTCCTCGCCACCGCCCCGCAACAAGCCGTCGCCGAACTCCCCGACCCGTTTATCTTTGCCGACGGGACACGCGTCACCGACGCTGACGACTGGGCGCGTCGCCGTGAGGAACTCAAGGAGCTGTTCCAACGCGTCGAGTACGGCCACCTGCCGCCGAAGCCCGAACGGGCCGCCATCGAGTGGGGCGAGCCCGACACCGAATCGACGCCCGGCGCCACCGTGAAGCCCTTCGCGATGCGTTTCGGGCAAGGCGACGCCAAACTCGTCGTCAACGGCCGCCTGACGTTGCCCGCCGAGGGCGCCGGAAGACTCCCTGTCGTGATCCAAGGGGGTTGGTTCGGCGACGTGCCGGCCCGGTTCAAGCGCCCACCGGGGCCCAGCCCCTACGCCGCGCGGGGCTACGCCTCTGTCGAGATCAACTACAACGACGCCGCCCGCGACGACTCCAAGCGCTGCCGCGAAGGGGGCGTCTACCAACTCTTTGGCGACGACATCGACTGCGGCGGCTTGATGGCGTGGGCCTGGTCGGTCCACCGGGCGATTGACGCCCTCGCCAACCATGACCGGATCAACGCGTCGCGCGTCGTCGTCTCGGGACACAGCCGCTGGGGCAAGGCCGCGCTCGTCGCCGGCGCCTTCGACGAGCGGATCGCCATCACCGTCCCGCAGCACTCCGGTTGCGGCGGCGCCGCGCCCTACCGCTACGTCTTCGGAAAGGCCGAGCGGCTCGAGAACATCACCGGCAAGTACGGCTACTGGCTCCGCCCCGGCTTCCGCGCGTATGTCGGCCGCGAAGAGGAGCTGCCGATCGACCAGCACGAGCTGCTCGCGCTGGTCGCCCCGCGTTGGCAGATGAGCACCGAGGGGACCGAGGACACCTGGATCAATCCGGAGGGGTCGCAGCTCAGCTACCTCGCCGCCAAGCCGGTCTACGAGTTGTTGGGCGCCGGCGACCGGCTCTCGATCCGCTTCCGCCCGGTCGGCCACGTGCCGAGCGTCGAGGACCTCCTCGACTTCGCCGACCACGCCTTCGAAGGCAAGTCGCTCCCGGAGGCGTTCGGCCGGCTTGAGTACGAGCGGCACGCGGAGGCGACGCCGTGGGCGGCGGTCGCCCCGACGAAGTAATAAACTCGCCAACTAAACTCGCCAACAAAGGTCACGGCGCCTCGCCGAGGCGTCGATCGCCCCGGTTCGAGGACCGGGATCGCCCCTGCGTGTCGCAATAAAAGGCGTTCTTCGCCCTCGATCGCCCTCCATTTGATTTCAGATAGGTAGGCGTCCTCGAAGGTCGTTGACGGCCGGTGGCCGCCACGAGGCGTGAGCAAGCCTCCAGGCCCCTCACGTCCGAGACCGTCGGGGCGAACGACACCGCTCGTCTTTAGCCAGGCAACGGCCGAAAGGCTCGTCCAAGCCAAAGCGGATCCCATCCGAACTTCTCTCCGTCCCGATCAGGAAACGATGACAAACCGATTGTTGATAGCCTCTCTGTCACTGGCTTTTCTGACGGGTGGTCGCGTTGCTCTGGCGAGCGACGGAGCTCTCCCGTCGAGTGAAACCCCGTCGAACGAAACCCCGTCGACTGAAACCAAGCCGAGTAAAACCAAGCCGCTTTCGGTTTCCGAACCTGAGCCCGGCATGGCGCCGCCGGTGCCCTTCATGATGCCGTACGGAATTCCGGCGTTCCCCGGCGCGTGGGGCGGAGGCATGTTCGCCACGGGGGGCCGCGGCGGAAGGGTCATCGCCGTGACCAATCTCAACGACAGCGGCTCGGGCAGCTTGCGAGCCGCCATCGACGCCGAAGGGCCACGCATCGTCACCTTCCGTGTCGCAGGCGTCATCGCGCTGAAGTCGAATCTTGACATCGACAACGCCGACATCACGATCGCGGGCCAGTCGGCGCCGGGCGACGGAATCTGCCTCTCGAATCATTCGTTGAACATCAACACCCGCAACGTCATCCTCCGACACCTCAGGGTGCGGCGTGGCAATCCCTCGGGGGGTCAAGGTTCGGACAACATCGGGGGCAATCCCGTCGGGCAGATCATCGTCGATCACTGCACCGCCAGTTGGGGCCGTGACGAGAACCTCTCGCTCTACCGCTGGATGGACAACGACCCCAAGGTCCCCCCTGCGCACGGGAAGGTCACTCAGATCAAGAACCCCGTCAGCAATCTGACGATCCAGTACTGTATCTCGAGCGAGGCGCTTGGACCCGGCCACGAGTTTGGCGGGACGTGGGGAGGCCACAACGCGACGTTCCACCACAACCTTTTCGCCTGCAACACCGGCCGGAATCCCTCAATCGGCATGAGTGGCGACTTTGACTATCGCAATAACGTGATCTTCAACTGGGGGCATCGGACCATGGACGGCGGCGACGAGACCTCCCTGATCAACGTCATCAATAACTACTACAAGGCGGGCCCGGCGACGAACGACGACATGCTTCACACGATCGCCAAGATCGAGCAGCGGTCACAGTCGTCTCCACCGAGACGGTTCGAGAGCGGCGGCTGGTACCCGAAAACCGACAGTCGTCCCGGCAAGTGGTACGTCGCAGGGAACCTTGTCGAGGGCTCTCCCGAAGTGACCGCCGACAATTGGAAGGGGATGCGGTTGGATGCGGGCGGGGGCGAGATCAAGCACGCCCGAGTCTATACGCCGTTCGCAGGATGGCCGATCAATCAGCAGACCGCCTCCAACGCTTTCGAAGAAGTCCTCTCGAAAGCGGGCGCCACGCTGCCCCATCGCGACGAGGTGGACGAGCGGGTCACCGAAATGGTCCGCACCGGAAAAGCAGCCACCAGCACCGGGATCCTGCGCCATCCCGATGAAGTTGGCGGCTACCCCGACTACTCCTACGCGCCAGCCGAGGTCGGCGCCGACACCGACCAAGATGGCATGCCCGACGAGTGGGAAGCGAAGTACGATCTCAACCCAAAGTCAGCCGCCGATGGAAGCAAGGACGACGACGGGGACGGCTACACGAACGTTGAGGAGTACCTGAATGGCACAAACCCCCGTGAGAAAGTGGACTACTCGAATCTGGGAAACAACGTCGACACCATTAGCTAAGGCGCAGACCCTGGAACCAGCCCGGCCGAGATCGCGGCGAGGGCGTCGTTCGCCTTGGGACGGATCTGATCGGAAAAGCAATTCGGAGGTCCTGTGGCGAGCCGTGTGAGCAGCGGGATCGCCGACTCGGCTTCCGGTCCGAGGGCTTCCAAAATACTCACGAGTGAGTTGGCGAGGGCCCACTTTGCCCGGCAATCGGCTCCTTTGGCCTGGGCCTGTCGTTCCAACGCCTCGATCGCTTCGGTGATTGGCGCAACGTCCTCGACGGAGAGCCCGAGCTGATGCAAGAGGGTTTTGGCTGTTCGTGCAGCCGCATCACACGAATCCGCCAAGTGGGCATGGGCCATGGGTCGCGTCGATGGAATCGACAAGTCCGACAAGGCCAAGATCGCAACCAAGCGGGCTTGCTCGTTCTCAAGTTCGAGCAACAGCTCGCAGGCCCGGACCGTCTCGTTACCCCCCAGCGCCACCAGGGTTTGGCGCAAATGCCCCACCATCGCGTCGTGAGGACCGAGCCAAGCCGCAACTCCCACCAGCCGTGGCGTGACCGTCCGGTCTTGGAGTTGCGCCAACTCTTTTAAGATCACCCGACAGCGCCTTTCGGTGTAGTCGCGGCGAAACACCGTGAGAGCGTCGTCAAGCTCTTCGCCGTCGAGCTTGTTGCGATATTCGTATCGGTAGCGTGCGAGCCACTCCTCTGCGGTCCAACGCCTCCCTGACTTCCAGGCGAGGAGGTCCGCAAGCAAATCCGTCGTACGTGCTGCCAACGCGTCACCGCGCAGGACAACGTGGTCCAGGCGGTCGTTGATCAGAAAACGCACCGTACCACCGCAGACGGGAGCCTTCGCAACGAAAAGATCGGGAGGGACATAGTCCGTCGTAGTAATTGTGCCGGGTCTGGGACGGGGGCTTTGCTTTATTCGCACCACGAGATCGTCGCCCTCGGACTCGATCGATTCGATCTCACGTCGACGCCACCTCCAACTCGGGACAATAACGGCGTGCTCCGTCCGGATATCAATCGGGGGGAAATCCGGCAGCAGTCGCCGGCAACGCTCCAATTCCCAGGCGTCCTGAACGATAAAGATTCGATCGCGAAGGCCGAACTTGGCCTCGGCGAAGCGTTCCGAGCGGAGAACCGTGACGTCCAACTCGCTTGTGAGGGCCGCGACCGCTAACGCAAGGATCGGAAAGGTCATGCGAGTAGGCTCCCACGCAAGGTCGACCCGTGGACGATTGGCGACGGCCGCAATCCTTCAGTCGCCCCTCGGGCGTCAGAGGTTCCTAGAACTTCGCACGACTCACTTCGCCTGTGGCAGCCGTGTGCGTAGAGACGACAGCCCCGTTGTGTTGCAACCAACGATTTGGCCACGTGCGCGAACCCAAACTGTTAGAAGGACCTCGCGCGTCTGGGAGCGGGACCGGTTCCAAAAAGAAAACAGCGATTCTTTTGGTCACGCCGTGGCCAGTTCGGCGCGCTTTGCGGCGATCGCCGCTAGCAGGGCCTTTTGGGGGTCGGCGAACTTCTGCACCCCCTCGCGCATCAGCGTGTCGTGCAGGGCGTTGAAGTCGACCGTGGCGTCAATCGCCGTGAGGACCGCGGGGCTCGGCATCTCGTCGACGCGGCGCATGAACGTGACGCCGCTCGCCTGGGCGGCGTCGTTGGTCGCTGGCGGGTTCGTCTGGATGTCGCTGCCGGCGAGGGCCTCGACGTACTTCCACGGCTTCTGGTTGGGGTCCTTGGTGCCGGTGCTCGCGAAGATGATCTCTTGGTTGAGCTTAAGCCCCTTGTCGGCCCAGAACGCCTGGTTGGCCTGCCAGACCCGCTTGGCGTTGACGACGCCGACCTGGCCCTGCGCCGGGGCTTCGAGGTCGGGGCAGTGCTTTTCCGTGTAGACGTCGATCCGCGACACGAAGATGCTGTAGACGCTCTTGAAGGTCGAGAGGTCGTCGCGCCGTTGGGCGCCACGCCAGACGGCGTCGCGGGCCCGCTCGTACTGGTCGAGCGTGAAGAGGAGCGTCACGTTGAGCGTCACGCCGGCGGCGCAGAGCTCTTCGAGGGCGTCGATCCCGGCCGGCGTGCCGGGGACCTTGATCATGCGGTTCGGCTGGTCGGCGAACCACTCTTTGCCGAGCTCGATATAGCGGGCGACCCGGTCGGCGTGTGGCAGGTCGGCCTCGGGGTCCTCGATCAGCGGGTCGAGCTCGAAGCTGACCCAGCCATCGTCACCGCCGGTCTTTTCCCAGGTCGGCTCGAAGGCCTCTTGGGCCGTCTCGACGACGTGGTCGGCGAGGCCCCAGGCGATGTCGTCGTCGTTGAAGCCCTCGCTGACGAGCTCGCCGATCAGCGTGTCGTAGCGGCCCGTCTTGACCAGGTCCGAAATGATCGCCGGGTTGGAGGTCGCGCCGGTGGCGCCGAGGGCGATGTTCTTCTCCACCAAGTCGGGGTCGACCGAGTCGAGCCACAGCTTGGTTCCGGAAGCGACGAGCGATTCGAGCGGCGTAGGCATGGCGGGCGGTCCTTCAACGAGACGGGCGAGGGGTCTGCGCGAAGTATCCGCCTCGCGGGCCGCGAGGGCAACCGTTGGGGCTGACGCCCCTGGGGTCCACGATCAGGGATCCGTCGTCGGGGGACAGGCGTCGTGAAGCGGCGCCCAGCGTATCCCCCTCCTTTTTAGGGAAGCCGCTATGTCGACAATCGTGGGGAGGGTGATCCCGTTCATCACAGGCCCGTTCATCACAGGAGAGTCATCCTGTCCTGATCATCCCGACCGTCCCCTAGCCCCTCCCTGGAAGGGAGGGGGACTTCTGCTACCGCCCGCTACTTCTGCTGCGCCGCTCAGGCGAGGCCCGCGGCGCCGATGTAGCCGGCGCTGCCGCCGAGCTTGGCGAATTCGATCGGCTTTTGGCCGCGGAGGCTGGGGATGAGCCGGGCGTTGGTCTCTTCGCGGACGGCGGCGAGGAACTTCTCACCGAGCGGGTGGCCGGCGCCGCCGAACGTCAACGACCCGCCGATGACGACCGCCTCGGGGTCGACGGTGTGGACGACCGTGACGATGCCGATGGCGAGGTAGCGGGCGGTCTCCAGGACGACCTTCATCGCCAGCTCGTCCCCCGCTTCGGCGGCGTTGGCGATCAACAGCGGGGTGAGCTCTTCGCCCCCCTCGATGACGTCCCGCAGCGAGGTCTCGACGAAGCGGTCGGAAATCGCCGATTGCGCGCGGCCGACGACGCCGTAGCTGCCGCAGAACCCTTCGAGCGTGCCGCGGATGCCGAGCGAGTTGAGCGGGGCGTCCTCGGCGGCGTCGATGATGATGTGGCCGATCTCGCCGCCACAGCTGTGGGCGCCGTCGATGACCTTGTCGTCGAGGATAATGCCGCCGCCGACGCCGGTGCCGAGCGTCACCATCACGAGGGAATCGAACCGGTCGCCGGCGCCGGCCCAGTACTCGCCGTAGGCGGCGGCGTTGGCGTCGTTCTCGTAGTTAACGGGCTTGCCGGTCGCCTTCTCGAACAGGTCGCGGAGCGGCGTGTTGTGCCACTGAGGGAGGTTCCCCGGGCAGAGCAGCTGGCCCGTCTTGAGGTCCATCGGCCCCGGCGACGCGAGGCCGACCGCCGTGATATCGGCCACGGTGACGCCCGCCTTGGCGGCGAGGCGTTTGAGGGCCTCGGCAACCCGTTGGGCGGCGTCCGCCGGACCGCGTTCTTGCTCGGTGGGAAGCGACTCGTGGGCGAGCGTCTGGGCCGCGTCATCGACGAGCCCGATCTTGATGTTGGTGCCGCCGATATCGACACCGGCGAAAACGTTGGAGGCCATAGCCGTATCTCACGCCGTAGGAAGGAGTTCCGCTCCGCGGATGGTAAGCGGCAGGAGCCTTGGGGGCTAGCGGACACCAACCGGTGGCCGAGAGATCGCGGATTGCGTTTTTTCGGCCCTAACCTGCGAACCCTATGGATGGATAAGTCGTAAGGTTCCGATATATTAATCCCTTAGCGACCGGCTCCGCCCGATGAACAATCCGCCCCGCAAGCTGCAGCTCACCGATCTCGAGACGCTCGCCCAAGCGGCCGAATGCCTCAAGGTGCTGGCACACCCGCACCGGCTGCGGATGCTGCAGATGTTGCGGCAGGGGGACTTCACCGTGGGCGAACTTGCCGAGTCGTGCGGCGTGGCGAGCCACGTGGCGTCGGAACACCTCCGGCTGATGCAGCGGTGTGGGTTCCTCGAGAGCGTTAAGGAGGGACGGCGACGCTACTACCAGATCACCGAGACGCACCTCGAGTCGATCCTCGAGTGCATCGAGGCCCGGTTCGGCGTGAAAAAGGTCAACACACCGACAACTCGCAGAGCGCCGTCGTCCCCCTAGCCACCAACACTGCGATGTACGCGACTATCTCGCCAGCCGAACTTGCCGAGGCCCTCCGGCAAGGAAATCCCAACCTCATCGACGTCCGCACGCCGGCCGAGTTCCGTGAGGTCCATGTCCGCGGCGCCCGCAACGTGCCGCTCGACCGGCTCCAGCCGGCCGACTTCAAGACGCACGACGGCCACTTGTATGTGATCTGTCAAAAGGGGAGTCGCGGCGCGAAGGCTTGCGACCAGCTCGCCGCCGCCGGCGTGGGCGACCTCAGCAACGTCGCCGGGGGAACCGAGGCGTGCGAGTCGGCCGGTCTGCCGTTCGAACGCGGGCGGAAGTCGATGTCGCTCGAGCGACAGGTGCGGATCGCGGCGGGGTCGTTGGTGGTGATCGGCACGGCGCTCGGCGCGTTCGTTCATCCCGCTTGGCTCGGTCTGGCGGGCTTTGTTGGCGCGGGGCTTGTCTTCGCCGGCGTCACCGATACGTGCGCGATGGGAATGCTGATTGCGCGAATGCCCTGGAACCAAACCCAGTAAAGCGGCCAATAAATAGGAATGCCGCATTCGACTGAATCCAAAGCGACGCGAGCGGAGTATCGGCTTAGAACGTTTAGCGTGACGCTTTGGACCGTACGAATCCAATTCTCAGCACAAGTGACGCCGGCGGGCGTCTCCTCCTTACCTATCAGCGATGCAAATGAAAGTTGTGATTGTTGGCGGCGTTGCCGGTGGGGCGAGCGCGGCGGCTCGGTTGCGGCGGCTCGATGAGTCGGCCGAGATCGTCATGATTGAACGGGGCGCCGAGCCCTCGTTCGCCAACTGTGGCATGCCGTATTACATCGGCGGTGAAATCGCCTCGCGCGACAAGCTGCTGGTGGCGCCCGTCGAACTGCTCCGCCAACGCCACCGCCTCGACGTCCGGACCCGGCACGAAGCGCTGTCGATCGATCGCGGGGCGAAGTCGGTGCGGATCCGCGATCTGCAAGACGGGCGTGAGTACGACGAGTCGTACGACAAGTTGATCCTCGCCCCCGGCGCCGCGCCGCTGCGGCCGCCGATCCCAGGGATCGATCTGCCGGGCGTCTACACGCTCCGCAACCTCGCCGACGCCGACCGGCTGCACGCGGCGACGCTCGCGGCGAAGCGCGCCCTCGTGGTCGGCGGCGGGTTCATCGGCATCGAGATGGCCGAGAACCTCGTGCGGCGGGGCATCGAGACGACGCTCGTCGAACGCAACGGCCAGGTGCTGACGCCGTGGGACGCCGAGATGGTCGCCCCCATAGCCGAGCGCCTTGCCGAGGCGGGCGTCGACCTGCGTCTCAATGACGAAGTGATCGCGTTCCAGGTCGATGGGGAAGGGATCCGCATCGAAACCAAGCGGGGCGATTCGATCGCCGTCGACTTCGCCGTCATGGCGATTGGCGTCCGCCCCGACAATCACCTGGCGACCGACGCCGGGCTCGAAGTCGGCGCGCGCGGCGGCATCGTCGTCGACGAGCAGATGGAGACCAGCGACCCCCACATCTACGCCGTTGGCGACGCCGTGCAGGTCCGCAACTATGTTACCGGACAGCCGACGCTGATCCCGCTGGCGGGGCCCGCCAACCGCCAGGGACGCATCGCCGCCGACGCGTGTGTCGGACGCCAATTGGAGTTTACCGGGGTGCAAGGGACCGCGGTCGTCGGCCTCTTTGACCGCACCGCCGCGATGACCGGTCTCAGCGAGAAGGCGTGTCGGGCCGCGGGGGTCGCGTACGACAAGATCTACCTCCACCCGGCGAACCACGCGGGTTATTACCCCGGCGCCGAGGGGATGTCGATCAAGCTGCTGTTCTGCCCCGACGAGGGACGCGTTCTTGGCGCCCAGGCGGTCGGCGGCGCGGGCGTCGACAAGCGGATCGACGTGCTGGCGATGGCGATCCAGGCGGGCTTCACGGTCTTCGATCTCGAAGAGGCCGAGCTTTGTTACGCGCCGCAGTACGGCTCCGCCAAGGACCCGGTCAACATGGCGGGCTTCATCGCTGCCGGCGTCTTGCGGGACGATCACCCGGTTATGTATTCCGAGGTGATCGTCGATGGGATCCTGCCCGCGAACGTCACGATCGTCGATGTCCGCACGCCGGCGGAGTACGCCGCCGGAGCGGTCCCCGGCGCCATCAACCTGCCGGTCGACGACCTGCGTGAGCGCCTCGACGAGATTTCGATCGATCAACCCGTTGTCGCCTACTGCAAGGTGGGCCTACGGGGCTACCTCGCGACGCGGATCCTGTTGCAAGCCGGTTACAACGCCGCCAACCTGACCGGCGGCTACACGACCTACCAACACGTCGCGGCGGCGAGACGGTTGAGCGAGTCGGCTACGGCGCCGTGTCCCGCAGGTAGCCTCTAGCCGGTAGGCCGGGACAAGCGAAGCGCAGGCCCGGCAGACCCCGAGAGAGACTCAACCCGATGGCTTGTCGGGCCTGCGCTTCGCTGGTCCCGGCCTACGACGACCTTATCTCTGACGAGCTGACGTCGACGCGGAAGTCGGTTTCGGGCACGCCGTCACAAAGCGCTCGCAAGGCGGGTGGCAACGCTAGGTGGTCGAGCCCGGCGAACTGGTCGTCCGCCATTCGTCCGAAGACGAGGAAGCGGCAGCCCCGCTCGGCGAGTGATTGCAGCGCCGCGTCGCGGGCCGCGTCGTCGGCGTAGTAGCGCCCCTGCCCGATCCGTTCGATGGTGTCGGCGCCAACAGCGAACACCGCGCCGGGGGCGAGCTCCGCCTTCTGGGCGAATGTCGGCGTCTGGGTCAGCCACAGCGGCTGGCCGGCGAGCGCGTGCGTGCGCCGTGTCAGCTCGATGTAGTCGAGCGGCGCCTTATCGACGTTGGTGATCGAGAGCTCAAGCACCACCGGCCGGCCGGTCCGCTCGGCGGCGTGGCGGGCGATCGCGGCGTGCCCGGCGTGCGGCGGGTTGAACGAGCCGGGGAACAGACAGACCGCCACGCCCCGCGGCGCCGGGGCGTGGTGGAGCGTCACCACGTCGCGCTCGCCGAGCAGCAGTTCAACCCACTCGGCAGGGGCGGCGACGTCCTCGACACTCGCCTCAATGCCTGGCGGCGTCTTTGTGAGATCGAGTTGATGCACGCCCGCGATCTGGGCGAGGGTGGCGACCACCGTGTGAGCGGTCGCCCCCTCCTCGTCAGCGCGCGAGCGGCGGCCCTTCTCAAACTGGAGCGTGACGAGGAGCGTCCGTCCCGCCGTTTGCACAGCGATATGCGCGCGGTGATCGCCCCGCTTTGGGCGGCTGCTGGCAAGGCTCGCCGTGCAGCCGACTCCGAAAAGCGTCCGCGGATCGGCGTCTGGGGCGAGCCGCCGGGCGCGTTCGAACCCACACATCGCCATCTGGCGGGCGGTCCGTTCATCGCAGGCGCGGGCAGGGGTCTCGTCTAGCCAGTCCGCCAGCGCCGTTTGGCAGTAGGGGACCACTGCTTCAAGGACCGTCGCCGACGCCCCGGGGACCGTGAGGAGCCTTTCGATAGCGCCGCTGCCGCCGCCCGTGATGGCGAGGACGCCCCGCCAGGGGGTCGCGTGGAGTCGCTCAATGAGGTCGGTGTGCATCATGGGGTTGATTGTAAGTGGCGGCGTCGCCTCGTCGATCAGGCGGCTGGGGTTGCCGAGACGCAACGTGTCGCCCGGACGAAACGCCGCGGGGGTGCGGCGGCGACAGCTGGGACGGTTTTGCCGCCGCGAACGCATCTCGATGGGACGCCGCGGTGGTCCGCCACGGCTCTGGCGCCCCGGTTGCAACTGGAGGTGGCACGACGGGCGGGGGTCCTGTCGCCTCTTCTTCAACCGGACGCATCCTATGGCTGACGTCGTCGAGCTCAATGACCTCGATTCGCTCCGCAGCTACCACCTAGCGTGGACTGCGCTGCACGCCGCGACGCCGCGAGCCTCTTACTTCCAAACCTTCGAGTGGCTCGAAACCTACTGGAAGCACTGCGGCGAGGGGAAACGGCTGCGGGTTCTGGTGGTCCGCTCCGGGGGCCGGCCGATCGGCATTCTGCCGCTAGTGGAACAGACCGAGCCGTCGAAGCTCGGCCCGGTGCGGGTCTTGACCTATCCGCTCGACAATTGGGGGCCGTGGTTCGGACCGATTGGCGCCAGCCAGACCGCGACGCTCGCCATGGCGATGAAGCACCTGGCCCGGACGCCACGCACCTGGGACGTGTTCCTGCCCCGCTGGACAGCGCACGACACCACCGACCGGGGCCGCACCGAGCACGCCATGCGATTGGCCGGCTTGCACGCCGTCGTCGAAGACGACCAATCGACTTCCGTCATCGAGCTCGATCGCTTCGCTAACTGGGAGGCGTACCTGGCGTCGCGGACGACGAAGGCCCGCCACGAGATCCGCCGTCAACGCCGGCGCCTCGCCGGGAAGCATCGAGTCACGTTCGTCCGCCACCGGCCCGAGGCGCTCCGCAACGGCGAGGGAGATCCGCGGTGGGACCTCTACGGCCAATGTTTGCAGATCGCCGAACAGAGTTGGCAAGCGGTCTCGCGCAGCGGGAACACGTTGTGCCACGGCGCCGTCGCCGAGATGCTGGTCGACGCCCACTCGCAAGCCGCCCGGCTCGGCATGCTCGACATGAGCGTCCTGTACCTCGACGACAAGCCGGCCGCCTACTACTACGCCTACCACTGCAACGGAGCGGTGCTCGGCTTGCGGACCGGCTACGACCCGCACTTCGCCGCCGGCGCGGGCACGGTGCTCTTAGGCAGGGTGATCGAAGACAGCCTGAACCGCGGCGACCGCAGCTTCGATCTGGGCGTTGGCGGCGAGGCCTACAAGGCGCGGCTGCGGACCATCGTCCAGAAGAGCAGCCGACTGACCCACATCGCCGCGGGCGCGTGGCGGCCGCGGGCGTTGCAGGCAGCCAGGCGGCTGGCCAATCGGCTACGCCCGGCCTCCTAGGCCCCCGGGAAACATTCCCCGCACTAGCAGGCCGCGAGTGGCGCAGCCTCCGCTTAGGCCGAGGTCATAAAATCGCGCTCATATCTCGCCGATCCGCGTAAAGAAGAACTGAAAGCGCTTGCATTGGGGTCGGACTCGGTTAAACATGACGACGCTTGTCATGCCCAAAAGGTCGTTGCGGAACACTTGTTCAGCGTCCTCGAGGGACCTTTTCACCGAGGAGTTGATCCAATGAGCCGCTATGCCGCTCTCTGCTGCGCGCTCTTAGCAGCGCCCGCCAGCGCCGAGACAATGTTGTTCGACTTTGGAAACACGGCGCGTCAGACCGCTGGGAACTGGAACAACATCGTCCCCGCGACGACCGACCTGTTCGCCGTTTTTGACGCCGACGGCACCATTCTGCCCGGCGTGACGCTCTCGATCACCGACACGTTCTTCCAGACGGGTGAGCCCTCGCAGATTGGCTCGGAGGCCCCGGCTGGCGACGCTGCGGGGTACCCGGTCGATGCGACCGACGACTACTTCTTCGGCCACTCCGGCCCGTTCGCCGGCGCCGACGACAACCCGTACGGCGAGGTGCGCCTCTCGGGCCTCAACCCCGCAACGGCCTACAACTTCACGTTCTTCTCCGCGCGGAACGGCGTCACCGACAACCGCGATACAATGTACACGGCCTCGGGCGCCAACAGCCTCAACGGCGTTGCGGTGACGTCGAACAATAACACCGAGGTCTTGCATCTGGGCGGCGTCTTCCCCGATGCCAACGGCGACATCTTTGTGGGCGTCGAGGCGGGGCCGGGCAACGACAACGGTAACGAGTTCTACTACATCAACCTGATGCAGGTGGACGCTGTCCCCGAGCCGTCGTCCGTGATGCTGGCCCTAGCCGCGACGGCGCTGACGTTTCCGAGACGCCGAGGTGCCTAATGCGGCCGGAAAGCAAGTCTTGTCGCACAGCGTGAAGGGGCGCCGTTTGCGTCACGGTAACGGCTACTTCGCACTCGTTTGTCGGTGATTTGAGAGTGGCGGTCGTTGGTGGTAAATCGACTACTGTTCCGCTTTGCGACGAGGTCCTATTGCGGGCCCGCCAACCCATTGCATCGCCAGGAGGGGGTGGCTAGTCTGCCGAATGAAAGTGCTTGAACTCTTCACGACGCCTTAAGGCGAAGTGGTGACGACGGCGCCTACTCTCTAATCCCTTTTCTTTTCTCAGCGGGCGGCTCCCAGGTTGGAGAGCTGATTCGTCTGCATCCTTGTTTCTCCTCAAGAAAGGTGTGTCTCATGAAGTGGATCGTTTCGTCCGCCCTCGTCTTGGGCTTGTCTCTGGCGCAGTGCGCCGTCGCCGCGAATGTGCTCTTCGATTTCGGGGACAGCTCGCAGCCAACGGCTGGCAACTACAACAACATCCTCGTCAATCCACCGGCGACGCTCAGCATCGCCGACGCAATCGACTCGG
This sequence comes from Botrimarina colliarenosi, assembly GCF_007859955.1. GTDB lineage: Bacteria > Planctomycetota > Planctomycetia > Pirellulales > Lacipirellulaceae > Botrimarina > Botrimarina colliarenosi. Next base: position 1,186,887 of record NZ_SJPR01000001.1, on the reverse strand, counting down.
ATGGCGCGAACACCGGCATCGGCATCTCGCTCAGCGGGTTCTTCCCGGGATCGAACACGGCAGGGCAGACCGCTCCCGCCGGCGCCGCCGGTGCGTTGCTCGAAGCGACGGCCACCCGTGACAACGTGTTCGGGCACACCGGCCCGTTCAGCAGTAACCCCGACGCGTCGCTTGGCACGGTCACGCTGACCGGCCTAAACCCGTCGCTGACCTATGACTTCACGTTCTTTGGCTCGAGGACGGGCGTCACCGACAATCGGGAGACTATGTACGACGTCAGCGGCGCCAACTCGGGGACCGCTTTCCTGAATGCGTCGGGCAACGTGAGCGACCTGGTTGTTGTCTCCGGTATCCAGCCGAACGGAGCGGGCGCTGTTTCGATCGACGTGTCCGCCGGCCCCAACAACGATAACGGCAGTAAGTTCTACTACCTTGGCGCGATGGTGATCTCGGAGTCGGTCCCCGAGCCGGCGTCGCTGCTGATCGCAGGGGTTGCGATGGGAGGTCTCCTGTTCCGTCGTCGTTGAGCTTATTCCTTCCCTGGCTCACAACGCCGACAACGGAGAAGCACTCATGTTCCGACTTCCGAGTCGGGGTTTCGGACTCGCCTTAGCGATCGCCGCCCTTGTGGCGGCGTCGCCGGCGCGGGCCGAAGACCCCTTCGACATCATCTACTTTGGCAACAGCTTTACGAACGCGACCTGCTGCGGCAGTTCTCGTTCGGTCCCCGATGTGATTAGCGACATCGCGGTGGCGGCGGGCCGTCCGGCGCCCCGCAACGTCAACCGTTCAGCGAACGGCCAGTCGCTCGCTTGGCACTTGGCGAACAACACGTCGGCGATCAACACCGCGATCCCCGCCGCGGAGGACTGGGACTTCGTCGTGCTGCAGGACTTCTCGACGGCGCCGACCCACATCGGCAACCTTTCGCAGCACCTGTCGAATTCGCTCGCGATGTACCAGGCGGTGGCGAACCGGAGCGCCGACGTCGTCCCGGTCATGTACGAGACCTGGGCCCGCGGGCCCGGCCACTCGTACTACGCCGGCGCCAACCCGACGTTCCCCGGCGGTCCGGCGCAGATGCAGCAAGAGCTCCGCGACGGCTACCAGATGTCGACCGCCAACATCAACGCGGTGGTCGGTTCAGAGATCGCCAGGCTCGCCCCCGTGGGCGACGCGTGGGAGGAGTCGGGCTTCCCGCTCAACTACTACGCGGGCGACATCTACCACGCGCAGAACCGTGGCACGCTGCTCAACGCGCTGGTCCTTTACGGCACGATCTACGGTGACTCGGCAACGGCCGACATCCCGCTGACCGGCGTGCTCAGCAGCCTCGGCCTGAGTGCGGCGGACGGCCTTTTGGTGACCGCCGCGGCCGACTCGGTGCTCGCGGTTGAGGTCCCCGAGCCGTCGTGCTTGGTGATCGTGATCGGCGCCACCCTGACGATGGCGACTCGGCGTCTGCGGCGCTGAGCGCCGCCGCACGCAACGTCGTAACAACGCAACCCAGCCGCGACGGAACGCTCCGTCGCGGCTGGGTTTTTTGTTCGATTCGCGCGAGTCAAACCGCCGCCGTGGTCACGGCTGCTTTTGGCTGATGCGGGCTTCCTTCTGGGCCTTCATCGCGGCCGCCTCGTTGGCGAGCTTGAACTCGGGGCCCGGGGCGTAGTACTGCACGTCGTCCGTCATGTAGTACGGGCTCGGCAGCGTCTGCCCCGCGATGTCCGACTGGCAACCCGTCAGGCACGGGCTAGCGGCGGCGACAAGGGCGGCAACCAGTCCGTAGGCCGAGAGGCCGAGTTTACGCGAGCCGTGATCCATTTCGATCTCTCCGGAGCGCGACGCGCCAGCTTTGGCGGCCGCGGCTGGATAGGTTGAGTGCGGTACGACGGCGTCCGCGCTGCGGGCCGTCACAATCCCTATCGGCGTCACAACCGGCAGACTTTCACAAAAACCCTCAACGCGACGGAATGATCACCGCGGGGTAGGGTGAGAGAGGGCGCAAGCTTGCCCTACCGCCTCGCTTTCTCACGCTAGCAACCCCGCCATGCCCCGAGCCGACTCCCTTGCCCCACGTCTCGCGGCGGCGCTGCTAGCGGCTCTGCTAGTGACGCTGACGATCGCGTCGGCCGCCTCGGCGCAGTTCGGCTCGTACCCGGGACAGACCTACTTCCGCGCGCTCGACGAATTGCATTCGGCCGACTTCAACCGGGCCGAACGGGCGATGCGGTCCGAGTTGCGGACGGCGGTCAAGACGATCGACTCGCGGTGGCTCGATTCGATCTGCTTCGCGACCGGCCTCGGCGAGGCGCTCTATCAACAGGGGCGGCTGGCGGAGTCGTTGACCCAGTTCGACGCGGCGCTCGACCTCTTCTTGGACCAAGCCACCTGGATGCGGCGCGTGCAGTGGCAGCAGTCCCCGCGCGAGGACGCCTCGCTCGCGCGGCGGATGCCCGCTTGGGCCGCAGCTGGCGGTGGCGTCGTTTACGCCGACATTCCGCGGAGCTTTCTCTACCAGTACGGGCAAGTCGACAACTCGGCCGTGCAGAACCAGGGGGGCGTTGTTCAACAGGCGCAGTACTGGAAGCTCGACTGCGAAGAGCTGTCGCGGACGATCGCGTGGGCGCTCTACCGACGCGGCGACCTGCTCGGGCCGCTCGGCGCTTACGACCGCCGGACCCAAGCGGTGGCGACCCGGCTCGCCGGCGGCGGGCTCGGGCCGGGGGGGCATTGGACCGCCGCGTGGACCGAACTCTGGTGGGGGCTCGCCAAGGGGGCGACCGGCGACGCCATCGAGGCGCTGCCGCACCTCCAGCAGGCGACGCTCTTGGGGGGCCGGATGCAGCACCGCCTGTCGGGCCTCGCCCTGCTGGCGCAGGGCCGTCTCGCCGCCGGGTCGGGAGACGGCGCCGGCGCGGGCCGGCTGTTGCAGCAAGCCATCTCGGCAGCCATCGCCTACGACGACTACGACGTGCTCGCCGAAGCGACGCGCGCCCTCCACGAATTGTCGCTCGCCGACCCGACCGCCCCCAAGCCCCCCCTCGCGCCGATCATCGCGATGACCGAACGGAGCGGCCTGTGGCGGGTGGCGATCGACGCCCGGCTGGCGCTCATCGAACAAGCGATCGTCGCCGGCGACCTCGTCAATGCGCGGGCGGCGCTCGGCCAGCTCTTCCGGCGCGAACGCGAGCCGGCCGGCGGCTGGATGGGGCGTGAAGCCGAACGCCTCGCCGCGATCGTTTCGGCCGCCGGCCCGTACAACGCCGCCGTCACGCAGGCGCGGCGGGCGATGATCGCGCAGCAATCTCAATCGCGACGTCTGTTGCAAGTGTGTGTCGCCGACGCATGGTTCGACGACGGCCAGCTGACCAAGCGGCTCGCCCGCCAAGCGTACGCCGAGGTCCTCGGCGACCCGAGCACGATCGCTTGGCAGACGCAGCCGCTCGACGCCCTCGCGGCGAACGCGGCGCCGCAGCGGGGATCGTTCGAGCGCTGGTTCGCGTCGGCACTGGATCGCCGCGACCCGCTGCTCGCCCTCAGGGTGATTGACCTCCAACGGCGCCGCGAGTTCTTCGCCAGCCAGCCTCTCGCCGGCCGCCTCGTCGCGGTGCGTTGGCTCATGGAAGCGCGGGACGATAGGCTGCCGCCCGCCGCCTTGGCGGCGCGGGCCGGCGTCGAGGGCGCCGCGCCCGAGTATCGCGAGCGGCGCCGCGCCGGCTCGATCGCCACCGCGGCGCTGCGGGCCGCGATCGACGAACAGCCCGACACCGCGAACCCCGCCGCGCGACGGGCGGCGAACGACCTCGCCGAGTCGCTCGCCGCTCGGGAACAACTCGTGTTGCGCGTCGCGCTGTCGCGGACGCCGACGCCGCTGGTCTTCCCTCCGCCGATCGATCCGGTCGCCGCGAAGGGGCGTCTCTCCGAAGGCGAGGCGGTGCTCGTCTTCCATCGATGGCAGGACGAGATCCACGCCGTCGTGTTGACCTCCGCCGGCGAGCACCTCTGGCGAGTTGGTCCGACCGATGAAGTAACCGCCGACGTCGAGCGTCTGTTGCGCGAAGTCGTTGGCACGAGCCCCAAGCAGACCTGGGACTCCGAGCGTCTGACCGGCGACGACTGGCGTGAGTGGGCGGACGCGTTGTCCGAGCGGCTCTTCGCCGACTCTCGGCTCGACGCGGCCACGCTCGAGCGGCTGTGGGTCGTCCCCGACGGGCCGCTCTGGCGGGCGCCGCTGTCGCTGCTGACGCTGCCGGGCGCCGACGACGGGAAGACACTCGCCGACGTAACAATCACCTACGCGCCGACCCCCGGCTGGGCGACGCGACCGCGGACCGAACCGATCGAGCGCGACGAAAAGCTTCCCACCTGGGCCGTGACCGCCGACACGAAATCGGCCGTCGAGGTCGAGGGGATCGATGTCATCGCGGCGGTCGCGAAAGCGACGGCCCCGCCGAGGGGCCTCGACGCCGGCGTGCCGACGGTCAAAGCGGTCGCCGGTCGGGTGCTGATCGACCTGGGAAGCAAGCCGGCCGGGATCGATCCGCTCGGGCTGCCGCTGACGCCGGGCGACCGGGGCGACCGCGAGGCGGGCGCGTGGAGCCGCTTGCCGCTCGCCGAGCCGACCCCCGTGGTGCTCCGCGCGATGGGAGGGGGTGAAGCGGGGGGCGCCAAGGTCCGCCGTGCCAAGGGCGCCGTCGCGGTTGGCGCGCCCGAAATGCAACTCATCACGTCGCTGCTCGCCGGCGGCGCCGAGCCGCTGCTGCTGGAGCGCTGGCCGACCGGCGGCGCAAGGGCGCGCGACTTTGTCGCCGAGTGGCTCAACGGGCTGGGCGACCTCTCGACGACCGCGTCGTGGAAGCGTTCGCAAACGCTCGGCCGCAGCCAACCGCTCGACCCGCTCCGCGAGCCGCGGCTCGCGCCGGGCGCCACCGCCGACCTCACGGCCGAACACCCGGTCTGGTGGTCGGGCTATTTGTTGGTGGACTGATCCCGTACGCCGCCATCAAGTCGGGCCTGTCATCCGCAGGTCGGTCGAGAACGAAGTCGGCGTCGCCACCGGCAGCAGCGGTGAGAACTGTCCGCGACGGGCGCACTTGACGCGACCGCCCGGATAGAACTGAATGCCCAGGAAGGCGTCGACCGTCCCGCTGTCGGCCGGGAAGATCAGGTTGGTTTCGCCGTAGATCGCCAGGTAGTTGTTGAGCGGCGCCAAGATGTCGGCGCCCATCAGGAACGAATCGCCAAAGCGGGGCGACGCGCCGGTCACCACGTTGTCCTCGCCGTGGCCCCAGGCGATGCCGCCCCAGGCAGTGGTCTGCACGCCGGTGGGCCACCAGTGGCGCCAGTACAAATGGCCCTGATCGATCGCCTCGAGGCGGACAGTCGCCGGGGTCGGGCTGTTGTAGACGCCGGTGTCGCCGCCGCTGGCGATGTTCGCTGTGATCCCAAACTGGTCGCATGCGCTGACGTCGTACGCCGCCCGGACACGCCACTGCTGCAGCGAGAATTGGTCGTACGAGTCCTCGTTGAGCCAGTCGTGCGTAAAACCCCACGAGAACCCCGAATCGGTCCGCTGGAAAAGACCGAGGGTCGTGTAACTCTGGAAACGGGTGGTCGACTCGCCGAGCAGCTCTTGAACCCTTACCGCGTTGTCGGACGCCACGAGGGTCTGGCCAATCTGCAAGCCGAGGCCGAGGCGCTCGCTCAGCGGCAGGCCCCAATTGGCATGCGCCTGGCCGCCGAGGTTGGCGTTGACCCCGAAGTCTTGCGGTTGCTTTGACCCGTCGATGCCGCCGAAGAAGGTCAGCTCGTCGAACCAGCCGGTCCCGCCGCCGCACGCGTCAGCGCATTCGGGGGAGCAACCGTAATCGCAGAGTTCGACCCCCGAGCTCTGCTCCGCCGCGAGAGTCGAAAATACGAAGGACGTGTCGTCGGCAGCCATCGCACGGGGGCCGATCGCTATCGTCGCCAGCACCATGACGGCGCGAAATGAAGTGGTTGGCATGTACTGGTTCTTGGTCGTTTCCATCGTACCGATTGCGGCATCCGCTGCCGTCCCGGTCTCTATCGCAAACCGAACAATCCTTCCAACAAGGTCCCGGAAGAAAGTTGCCCTGCGTAAGGCAGGGCGACTTTGGCGGGGCGGCGAGACTTTCGGCGGTAGGTAAAGAGCTTCGCCGCTAGGAATTATCCAAGACCGACCACGGTGGCTAGCAACGGCTTTCATGCCGCTGCACGAGGTTGTAGCGCCATTCTCATGGCGACTCCCTCGCCAGATTCCCCCTCCCAACCGAGGGTGAGGGGGATCCATGGGGCGCTGTCAGCACCACCTAAAATCCAATCTGCACCTGCGTTCGGAACAGCACGCCGCGGTCTCCGGCGAAGAGGTCGGCTGTCGTCGTCGAGACGGGCGAGCCGTCGAGCGCCGTCACGTCGAACGTGAATTTGTTGATCGGGTCGGCAAGCTTGCCGTCTCGTTTGCCGCTGCCCCAGTACCAGTTAAAGCCGCCGGCGTACTCGTAGGCGTCGCCGAACGGTCCCGAGACGTGCGACACGCGGCCGATGACGTCGAGCCGTTTGGGGATCAAGAACAGGCCGGCGTCGCAGCGGTAGCCGTGGTCGTCGATCTGCGAGACCACGCTCGGGCCGGTCGCCGTCAGGTCTTGAATCGAACGCAGGAACCACTCGGCCGATACGAACCACCCACGGTACTTCCAGCCAAAGTCGAGGCTGCTCTTCAGAACGCGATCGCCCAGCAGCTGGACGCCCGGGCCGAGGACGCCGAGGTCCGAGAGGCGTGTGCCGTCGGAGAGTCGCACGAAGTTGTCGTCACCGCCTGGGAAGCCCGCGTCGCTGCGGTCGTCCGACTTATCAAACGCCGTGCTGGCACCCAGGCGAACAACCGGCTCTGCGTGGCAATCGTAGTCAACGAAGGTGGCGCCGAAGTCTCCGAGAGGCTCCCAAAAAACGGTGGCGGCGACGCACAGGTTGTCATCGAGGTCGGAGGGCCGACGGGTGGACGTCGAAAGGCCGTTGGTGAACGACGTTTCATAGTGCCAGCCGTCGCCGAAATCACCGAGCAACCAAACGCCCTCGCTGAAGGCGCCACGGAAGTACTCGGTCGCCATCGACCGGTCGGCAAGCGTCAGGAAACGCGACGACAGGAGCCACTCGCGGTCGCTGGCGATCTTCCAGCGGCCGAACCGCAGCCGGCACGCCTCGTCGAACTCGTACTCGAAGAAGAAGGTCAGAAAGTCGGCGGTCGAGGCGCCGTCCGAGTCGCCGTCGAGGATGAAGTAGTACGACAGAGCGGGATCGACCGCGGTCCCCTGGATGTTTAGCCGCACCCGTTCGGCGTCGAAGTTGTTGCGGTTGCGGATGGTCCGCGTGACGCCCGCCGAGTCGGTCCAGGTTTCGGCGCTGCGAGCGAAGCCGGTGTGCCGCACCTGCAGGCGCCCGCCGATGTACATCGCGTAGGGGTCGCGCTCGGGATCGACGCCACGGATGAACAACCCTTTGTCGAAGAGGGCGCCCACCTCGTAGCGCGGCGCCAACGGGTCGTCCCCCGGCTCGCAAGCGATGCCGATGAAGGGTTGGTAGACAACCGGCGTGACCGTCGGCAGCGATACGCTAGCGGCGACAGCGTCGTCGATCATTGGCAGCCGCCGCGGCTCATCCGCGAGTAGAGCGGCCGGCGTGGAGAGCGCGCAGGCCGCTAGCAGCCCAACGGCGGCGAGAGTCAGTCGGCGAGAGCGGGTTCGGTCCACATTGGCTTTCATCGGCGCCGATGGCGGCTTCCAAAGAACGTTATCGGGCGTCCAACGCATCTAACTCACGAGACAACCAGCTCCCGCAACTCTCCCGCTTGCGGGCGACAGGACGATGATATGCCGTTTCGGTCGGTCGATGGCGTCATCAGGCAGGACGCCCGGCTTTATCACTAGGGCGTGCCGGGATTTTTGCTCAGCGTGTCGCCGGCCGATTTACCGGCGAAGAGCCGGGTTTTCTCGGTCATCAGCGACGCCGACGGCCGCAAAACGCCGGGGCGTCGCTCTTCCGTCGGGGCCGTCGGCAGAGTCAAATGGGGAGTTTCGGCGGCTTGCCGCCCCGGGTCGGGGTGCGCGCCGGACGTGAACGCCCCGCTCCCTCCCTCCACCGCTACCCGAGCCGCAATGGCCGACGCCCCCGCTAGCACTCCCACGCCCTCGAAACCCGCCCCGCGCAAGCGCAAGGCCGGTGAGCCGCTGGATCCCTCGCGGATCCGCAACTTCTCGATCGTCGCCCACATCGACCACGGCAAGAGCACCCTCGCCGACCGGCTGCTCGAGGTGACCGGCACCGTCACGCTGCGCGAGATGAAAGAGCAGCTGCTGGACGACATGGACCTGGAGCGCGAGCGCGGCATCACGATCAAGTCGCACGCCGTGTCGATGCGCGTCGATCGCGATGGCGAGGAGTACGAGCTCAACCTGATCGACACGCCGGGGCACGTCGACTTCCAGTACGAGGTGTCACGGTCGCTCACCTGTTGCGAAGGCGCGCTGCTGCTGGTCGACGCTTTCCAGGGGGTCGAGGCGCAGACGGTCGCCAACGCTTACAAGGCGATCGAGCACGACCTCGAGATCATCCCGATCCTCAACAAGATCGACCTCGTCCACGCGCGGCCCGACGAGGTCAAGGAAGAGATCGAGACCACCCTCGGGCTCGACGCCACCGAAGCGATCGGCTGTAGCGCCAAAACAGGCCAGAACTGCGCCGCGGTGATCGACGCCATCATCGACCGCGTCCCACCGCCGAAGGGTAACAACGACGCGCCGCTGCAGGCGATGGTCTTCGACAGCGTCTACGACGAGTACCGCGGCGCTATCATCTATCTGCGGCTGATGAACGGCATGGTCCGCCCCGGCGACCGCATCAAGTTCCTCCAGGCGGGGACCGAGCACGAGGTGCTCGAGGTCGGGCAGCTCACGCCGAAGCGGACCCAGCGCGACTTCCTCTCGACGGGGCAGGTCGGCTACATGATCTGCAACATCAAGTCGCTCGGCAACGTCCACATCGGCGACACCGTCACGACCGCGCGCGGCAAGCAGGCCGAGCCGCTCCCGGGCTACGACGAGCCGAAGCGGATGGTGTTCTGCGGCCTCTACCCGAGCGACGGGCACGACTTCGAGAACCTCCGCGAGGCGCTCGGCAAGTTGCAGGTGAACGACCCGAGCTTCGTCTTCGAGCCCGAGACATCCGACGCCCTGGGCTTCGGCTTCCGCTGCGGCTTCCTCGGCCTGCTGCACATGGAGATCGTTCAGCAGCGGCTCGAGCAAGAGTCCGACATGGACCTTGTGCAGACCGCCCCGAACGTCACCTACAAGATCCAGACCAACGACGGCGTCTGGAACGAGGTCCATACGCCGACGCGCGTCCCCGACGCGAGCGACATCAAGGAGTTTCAGCAGCCGGTCGTGCGGGTGAACTTTGTGATGCCGGCCGAGTATATCGGCGGCGTTATGAAACTGTGCTCCGATCGCCGCGGCGTGTTTGTCCGTCAGGAGTACCTCTCTCCGCAGCGGTCGATGCTGGTGTACGACATCTCGCTGGCGGAGGTGGTGTACGACATGCACGACCGCCTGAAGAGCATCACCCGCGGCTACGGGACGATGGACTACGAGATGAAGGGCTACGAGGCGGGCGATCTGGTGCGGCTCGATATCCTCGTGAAGGGCGACCGGGTCGACGCCCTCTCGATCATCTGCGACAAGCGCGACGCCGACCCCCGCGGCCGGGCCGTCATCAAGAAGCTCAAGGAAGAGATCCCCCGGCACATGTTCGAGGTACCGCTGCAAGCGGCGATCGGCACGCGCATCGTCGCCCGCGAGACGATCAGCGCCATGAGCAAGAACGTCACGGCCAAGTGCTACGGCGGCGACATCAGCCGCAAGAAAAAGCTGTGGGCCAAGCAGAAGGAAGGCAAGAAGCGGATGAAGTCGATCGGCAACGTCGACATCCCGCAGAAGGCGTTCCTGGCGGTGCTTGAGACGGGCGACGACGAGTCGAAGAAGTGAGTACCAACCTTGAGCAAGCGAAGCACCGTTTAGCCACTGCCGCGAGACAGGTCGCTAACGAATATGCGTTGAAGCTGGACGAGCTCAAGGCCAATTACTCGGACTTCGAACGCCCCGATTTCGTGTGGCATTATCTGCTCCAGAGCTTCGCTACGAGGGGTAGAGCGGATGGATGGCACGGACTCATCGGTAACCAAACGAACTATTCTCTAGTTACATACGATGCACTTGACGCCTTAGAAAATCGCTCCGCCCGTCTCGCACAAGCTGAGAAAGCCTGTCGCAACGGCAAGGTCCGAATGCCTAATCAGAAGGCGAATAATATCGCCACGAGCTATGAAATTGTACGCGAACTAGGCGGTCCATCATCGGCTCGACTCAAGCTCATCGACGCGAAGCGAAGATCGCTTTCCTGAGCCAATTTCACGGCATAGGCTCGAAATACGCTCGGAACATCATGATGGATGTCTACCATCCTGAGTTTCGACAATCGATTGCTATCGACAGTCGAATCCAATCGATCACTAAGATACTCGGTCTAACTTTTTCCACCTACGAAGGTGAGGAACGCTTCTATCTCGAAGCGGCAGAGCAGGCGGGTCTCAACGGTTGGGAGTTAGACCGACTAATGTTCAACGCACTTGATCGATTCAAAGTGCTACTGAGTCAGTAGTTCGTAGCACAACGCGGCGAAGCCGCTTCTTATCCCCTCCCCCTGGTGGGGAGGGTTTGGGAGGGGGGAAGAAGCGGAACACGCGCCGCCTCCGTGTAATTCGCTTTTGTGCTTTCGCCCAGTTACTTTGGCAAGCCGTGTATCCGGGGCTACCCCCTCCCCCGGCCCCTCCCCACAAGGGGGAGGGGAGACTCTGCGGCCATCATCTCCAGTAAGTAAACCGCCATGTATCGCGACGCGGAGCAGCGGGAGTTTGCGCGCAAGCTGCGTCGCGAGATGACTGACGCTGAGCGTAAGCTTTGGCGGTCACTACGCTGCGAGCAACTGCGTGGTTGGAAGTTTCGCCGACAAGCGGCGATCGGCGCCTACATTGTTGATTTCGTTTGCTTCGACGCGAAGCTCGTCGTCGAACTCGATGGTGGGCAGCACAACACAGCAGAAGGCAAGCACCACGACCTGCGTCGAACGGCGTGGCTCGAGTCGCAAGGCTTCCGCGTCGTGCGGTTCTGGAACCACGACGCCTTGGAGGACGCCGACGCTTTGGTCGAAGCGATCGCCTTCGCCTTAAAATGTCACACCGGGGTAGCCGGAACGTGACTCACGCCTCGCCGACGGCCGCCGGAACGTCCGAAGACGCTTCCGCAGCTTCCAACCGCAGCGGAAGGCAGACGACGAACGTCGTCCCGACGCCTACGGTGCTGAGCAGGTCGATCGTCCCTTGGTGCTTGTTGACCACCGCGTCGTAGGTGATCGCGAGCCCTTGGCCGGTCCCCTTGCCGACGTCCTTCGTCGTGAAGAAGGGATCGAAGACCCGTTCGCGAATGTCGGCGGGGATCCCGCCGCCGGTGTCTTCGATCTCGATCCGCACGAGGTCGCCTTCGCCCCGTGTGCGGAGGGTGATCTTGCCGAGGGCCGCCCCTTCGCCACTCTTTTCAACAATCGCGTCGGCCGCGTTGACGATCAGATTGAGGAACACTTGGTTGAGCTCGGCCGGCAAGGCGAGGATCACCGGCAGGCCGTCGTCGAGATCGAGCGTCAACTCGGCGGCGTACTTCCAACGGTTGCGGGCGATCGTCACCGAGTTGCGGAGGCACTCGTTGATGTCGGTCGCAACGAATTCGCGGGTGCCGGGGTGCGACATCGCCTTCATCGCCCTGACGATGTCGACGATGCGGCGCGAAGCCTCGGCGGTCTCTTCCAGAGCGGCGGGTGCTTGCGACGCCAGGCGTTCGTAGCGGACCTCTTTGATCAAGCGATCCACCGAGCCCTTCCGCTCCTCCCACGACTTGGCGGGAAGGTCGAGCGTGCCGATCAATCTGTCGACAATGTCAAAAAAGCGATGGTGGCAGTCTTGGAGGAACTCGATGTTGTTCGAGACGCACTGCATGGGCGTGTTGATCTCGTGGGCGATCCCGGCGGCGAGCTGGCCGATCGACTCGAGCTTCTGGGCCTGGGCGAGGCGGCCCTCGAGCCGGCGGATCTCACTGAGGTCGGTGATGAACGCCACAAACACCTGTTCGCCGTTGAAGACCGCGGCGTGGACTTTCACCTGGATCGGGTAGGTGACCCCGTCGACGCGTTGGTGCTCGGCTTGAAACTCGACGAGGACTTGGCGTCCCTCGATGAGCGGTTCGAGATCGGCAAGACAGCGATCGAGATCGGAATGGGGCACCAAGTCAACGGGAGACATCTGCAAGAGTTCTTCCCGAGAGTATCCCGTCGCCCGCACGGCCCCGTCGTTGACCAGGACAAATCGCAGGTCGGTCCACCGCAAGATGTAGATCTCATGCGGTGACTCGGTGATAATCTGAGCGAGGCCGGCCGCGCGCTCCGCGTCGGCTCGGGACGCGTCCAAGGCGGCGACACGCTCCGTGATGTCGACATGGGAAACGACAACCGACGCCGCTCCCCCCACAAACGGTAAGACGCGGATCTGAAACCAGCGAGGCCGATCCGGCTCGTGACAAGCGTACTCGTCGATGTAGCCGTCGCGACGCCCCTCGATCACGGCCTCGATTGCGTCGGCGAGTCGGGCGGCGTTTTCCTGGCACTCGCCGGTCGCCGCGCGACAAGCCGCCAAGTAGTTGGCTCCCGCGTCGATCTTCTCGAGGTCGCCACCTCGGGCCTCGGCGAACTCACGCCATACGGAGTTGGTCGAAACGATCTTCCCCTGCGCGTCGAGGATGCAGATGTGGGCGTCGAGAGAGTCGATGACATTCGATAAGTAGTCCTTTACCTGCGTCAACTCAGCCGTCCGCCGATTCACTCGGGCGTCGAGCGTATCGCGTTCCCGTTCCAACGAGCACTGTAGGTCCGCCATGCTCCGCAGATGAGAGCGGCTCTGGGCGACCCCCCACACAAGAAACGCCGTCTCGAAGAGCACCCACCCAGCGTGTTCGAAGACGCGGAGCACCTCCGGCGACGCGACGCCAAAGACCGACTGCGGCCAGAAGATCCCGCGGAAGAGGTGGTCAAAGAAGATCAGCGAGACCGCGGGAACGAACACCCGGTAATCGCGGTAGAACGAGAGGACCGCCAGCGAGCCGAAGATATGGAAATGCGCCTCGGTTCGCCCCCCCATCAAGTGAATAAACAGGGCGGAGAAGCAGATCTGGGCCGAGGCGATCACGATGCGCGTGTCAAACTCACCCGGTCGCTTTCGCGCCATCCAAATGGGAAACGTCGTCAGCAAGCCGCCGAGGACGACCGCCGCTAAGACGTGCACATGCGTCGAACTCGCGCCGCCCGACCAAGTCAGCGGAGAGATAACAACGGCGCACAGAATCGCGGCGGCCCATTGCCCGAGAAGCAAGTAAATGAACACCCGATCGGTGAGGGTCTGCAACTCCCTCAACGAATGCTGGAAGCGCTCGTCGGCGAGGTGCGATCGGGTTGGTTCCGCAGGCCGGCTCATGCCTCATCACCGCTTGTCGAGAACAGGGAACAGCCGTAAGTCGGCCGCGAGCTGGGCGACTCATCGGCGCCGTCGAGAACGCTGACGACGGCATGGCTGCCCGCGTTGGCTCCCTCGTGGCCGCGCGACCCGGTCACGCCACCGTGGTAATGCGGAACGCCGTTGCTGTCGTAGAGAACAACGCCTCCCGACGTGGCGATGCCGTACCGCCGGGCGCCGGCGCCATCCAGGTCGTCAATGATCGTTACGCCCGGCGTGCGACGGGCGGTGCGGACGATCGCGGAGTCGGACCAATCGGCCGACTTGTCCGACGGCCGATAGACGTAGAGCTCGCAAGTGAGCCGGTCGTCGTAACGCGTCAGTAGACGCCGGAGTTCGACCAGTGACGCCCCGGTGCAGGAGCATTGCGGGTGGATCGCCATGACGATCCGCCAAGCCGATGACCGCCAAGCTGATGGCGATCCGGCGTCGCTTTCTGCGTCGATCGGTGGCGAACCGGTCGGCCCGGGCGTCTTGCTGTAAACCGCTAAGGCGATAAACGAGGCTCCGACACAAAGCGCCCACAACAGGACGGTTCGCAGCGGCACGCCCGGACTGGGAGAACCCGCGACGGGCGATCGTGATAGCGCGGCGGACTTCTTGTCCCCGCGATCGCTGTCAGTCGTACTCATCGGCCCGGGGAGATAAACAAACATGGAGGGCCGTCAGCGATTGATTGGCCTCAAAACTGTTGCTTGTCTTTACCCCACGCGACGTACGGGATTCCACATCCTGGGGGAAGTTCCCAACCGGATAGACGGCACGACCCCTTGGGTCGTCTGCAATTCAGCCGAAGCATCGCTAAAAACGGGGTCAGCCGCGCCGGTGGCGCCAGGCGTCAACGACGACCGCCAGGCTCACGCCGGCGAGATCGGCCAGCCAGTCCAGCAAGTCGCACGAACGCCCGAAGTAAGGCTGGGTGACCTCGTCAATCGCCCCATAGAGCAGCACCAAGCCGGCGACCGCCAAACGGCCCCACAGTCTGGGAGACGCCCCCGTGCGGCGACAGGCGATCAAGAGGAGCGTCGTCAGCACCGCGTAGGCGCCGGCGTGCATGAACTTGTCGTAATCGAGCGTCGGGCCCGGCAGCTGCGGGTCGGGGATGTGCGTCCCAATGAAGAGCAGTAGCCAATAGAACACGAGCGCCGCGAGCCAGTAGGCGGCCGTTTTGCGCCAGCCGCGGCCCTCACGGGGACCGGAGGCGTCGAGCGCTTCGGAAGCGGGGGAGGGCGTCACAACGGCGGGAAGGGTGGCGGGACCGGGCGTCATAGAAGAAAACGTCGCTGTCGTTGTCCGGTTGGGCTCATTCTAGCAGTCGGGCCGCCTGAACCGAACGCCCGCTTCGGTTAACCTTACGACAGGTCGCCGCGGGAAGTTCCCGCCCTGGTCGCAAAGAAACCAAATCGCCCGCTATGCTTCTGCCACAACCCGAAGACCTCGTCTACATGCAGCTGGCGCTCGCCGAGGCGCAGGCCGCCGCGGCCGCGGGCGAGGTGCCGGTTGGGGCGGTTATTGTCTGTCGTGATGAAATCGTCGCCGCGGCGCACAACCAGCGCGAGACGTTGCGGGACCCGACGGCCCACGCCGAGATGATCGCCATCACGCAGGCGGCCGAATCGCTCGGCGCCTGGCGGCTCGAGGGGTGCACGCTGTACGTAACGCTTGAGCCGTGCCCGATGTGCGCCGGAGCGATCGTCCAGTCGCGCGCGTCGCGGGTCGTCTACGGCGCGACGGACCCGAAGGCGGGCGCCGTCGAGAGCCTCTACACGCTGCTCGCCGACGACCGACTCAACCACCGCCCCGACGTGCAGGCGGGCGTCCTCGCCGAGCCGTGCGGCGCGATCCTCACCGAGTTCTTCCGCGCCCGACGGCGCTAGCGCCTTGTCAAAGCTAGAAAATGGAGGTTGGCGCCATGAGCCGTTTTGGCGCTAGCCACGGTGATTGGCGATTCAACCGGGGCTAGCGCCCAATCGGCTCATCCTAGAATACAGCTTTGAGAAAGCGTTAGTTCAACGCGTTGAACAAGCCCGTCGACCAGAAGAACCGCCGCTTGCTGATGGTCGGCAAGCCCTCGAGGAAGTCGTTGTCCGGGCCGACCGGGATGTTGTTCCCCGCATCGACCTGAATACCGGTGATGGTGTTCGTGCCGCTGGCGTTGGCGCCCGTCGAACCGGTCGTCTGGTTGCTGTCGGCAAACGCCGTCGGCTGCGTCTGGACAACGCGGTAGACGCCCGGCACGAGGCCGGTGAACTCGTAGCAACCCATGGCGTCGGTTACGGCCGTATCGACCAGTTGGTCCATCGCGTCGAACAGCGAGATGACGACCCCCTGGATCGGGAGATCGCCCGCGTCGCGGACGTTGTTGCCGTTGATGTCGACGACGACCTTGCCGTTGATCGAACCGAGCGGCACGGCGACGGTCGAACTGGCGGTCGCCGTGTTGGTGAGCACATCGACTTCGCCCGGCGCCGCTACGGAGACGTTGTTCGTCACCGCGCCAACAAAGCCGGAATCGATCGTGGCGACGATCGTGATCGTCTCGGTGTCGCCCGAAGCGATGCTCGCGAAGTCGAAAGTCAGTTCGGTCGTCGATCCGACGGCCGTGTTGGTGGTCGGCGTCGTCGAGCCGGCGGAGACGAACGTCAGGCCGGCGGGCAGGACGTCGGTCACCGTCACATTGGCCGCGGGCGCCGGGCCGCTATTGGTGGCGACGATCGTGTAGGTGACGGTGTCCCCCGGGGCGAGCGTCGCGCCGGCGTCGTCGTCGACCTTGGTGATCGTCAGGTCGAACGGCATGAACCCGAAGTCGAGCGTGCGGTTCGTGTCATTGTCGGTGTCGCCGTCGTTGATTGGTTCGTCGGCGGCGACCAGCGTGACGCCCTTCGAGAGGACGCTGCCGTCCATCTGGGCGGTTCCCTTGTCCGTGTCATCGACGTTGGCGACATCGGTGTCGGGCGCCATGCCGGCGACATCGTTGCCGGTGCTCGTCACCTTGCCGACCAGCGCGCCCGAGCCGGTGAAGTTCGACGCGTCAACCCGCACAAGGTAGTCACCCGGCAAGAGGCTGCTGAACAAATAGGTTCCGTCCGAAGCGGTCGTGGCCGTGCCGACCTGCGTCTCGCCGCTGATCGAATCATCGCCGTCGGAATCCTCGAACAACGTGAGGGCGACGCCCGCCACGCCGGTCTCGCCCGGGTCAAAGACGCCGTCGTTATCGAGGTCGAGCCAGACCTGGTCGCCGAGGCTCATCTCGTTGAGCACGGTGAAGTCGGCCGTCTTGGTCGTGTATCCGAGCACGCCAACCACGTCGACTTGGGCGTCAAGCGACTCGAAGCCGGGGGCGTCGAAGTCAAACTCGACCTCAATGGCGCCGACGTCCGAAAGATCGACCCCGGCGCCGCTAACCGTTGTGAACGAGGTGAAAGGGATGCTGATCGACTCGTCGGCGTCGCCGTCAATGGCCGCGTCGTCGTCGACGATCGTCACGGTCGCTTCCGACACATTGCCGGCGCCGCTGTAGAGCCGCACCGTCACGCTGGCGCCGGCACGGTCGGCGGCGGCTTGTAGCTCGATCGCCGAATTGGCGCCGCTGTTCGAGAGGTCGAGGGAGAGGCCGCCCGCATCGACAGTTTCGGCGTCGCCATCGGCCCCGTCCCAGACGACACTCGCGGCGCCGCGGACGTTGCCCGTCGTCGCCAGGTTGAGGATCCCCGTTCCCACGAAATCGGAGACCAAAGCAATCTCGCCCGAACCCGACACAATGTTGGCCAGCAGGTCGCGGGCGCCGCCGTCGCCCGCGTTCACGCCGTCGGCGTCGGAGGCGGTCGTCAAACCGGCGGTCGAGGCGTTGGCCGACTGGGCGGTGTCGAACGCGTCGATCGTAAGGTTGGTCGTCCCCATCGCCTCGGTCGCGTCGAACGAGATCAACGCCGAGACGTTCTCACCCGACCGCGTTTGCGTGCCGGTCGTGGGGTTCACGCGGACGAAGTAGTCACCGGCGACGAGGCCATCGAACGAGTAGGCGCCAGACGCGTTGGTGGTCGTCGTCCCTTGCGAGGTGTCGCCGAGGTCGAAGACGCCGGGCGTCGTGCCGTTGTCGAGGAACAACTCGACCTGCTGGCTGACGGCGACCACGTCATCAACGCCGTCGTTGTCGAGGTCGTTCCGCACGAAGCCGGCGATCTGCGCCAGGTCGGTCGCCAGCAGGCGGCGTCCCTCGAGCAACTCGAAATGGCGGAGCGAGCGGCGGTACGACGGGCGGGGCTTTCGCATGGGACGAGACTCGTGTGCTAGCTGCTTGGCCGGCGCATCACACCACCGGCAAGGTGGACCTGTGCCGGTGGTATCGGCTGGACCGCCTGGGCAAGTTCGGCAAAAAAGTACGCCGGGCCCGGTGTCGCTAGCAGAGCGCACTAGCGCTGCCTTACACGAGCTATCGCCCGATCGCCAAAGGCGATCCAAGGTAAGCCGTCGGCGCTAGCCGCGGGTGTCGTCACGGGGGATTCACCCGCGGCTAGCGCCGACGGCTCACCCTCAACCCCCGTGTCATCACCTCAATAAAGTCAGATCGCGGCGGCGGACCGGGACTCGGCGTCGGTGACGCCCAGTTTGGCGATCGGCTGACCGGCCGGACCGGCGAGGGCCGCGGCGCTCGCGGCGGGCAGACGCAACGTGAACTGCGTGCCGCGACCGACGGCGCTCTCGACGCGGATCTTGCCCCCTTGGGCCTCGATCATCTCACGGCAAGCCGACAAGCCGAGGCCGGCGCCCCCTTTGCCCGTCTCGTCGGGGCCCGACTTGGTCGAAAAACCACGGTCGAAAATACGTGGCAGCATCTCCATCGCGATGCCGGCGCCCGTATCGCGGACCGACAGATCGACCGTCCCCGCCGCGTTGTCGGCGGTGCGGATAACGACCTGTCCACCAGAGGGCATCGCCTGGCGGGCGTTCGTGAGCAGGTTCATCAGCACCTGCTGCACCTGGTTGCCAACGACCATCGCCTGGCCTTTGGCCTCGTACTGACGGTCGACGCCGACCCGGTACTTCTGAAGCTCGCGTTCGAGCAGCACCAGCGTCTCGTCACAGAGGGCGCCCAGGTCGGTCGGCGCGGGGTCGGCGGAGCGGTTCCGCGCCAGGCCGAGAACGCTCGAGGTCAGCTTCTCGGCGCGCTGCCCGGCGGAGAGGATCTTCTCAAGCGAGCGCGTGCGGGTCGCCTCGTCGGTGTGGCGGAGACCGAGCTTGGCGTAGTTCAGGATCGTCGTGAGGACGTTGTTGAACTCGTGCGTCGTCGTGCTGACGAGCTCACCCAGCGCCGTCATCTGCTGCGCCGCTTGCAGGTCGCGACGCAGACGCGCGTTTTCTTCTTCGAGCGTCGGATTGTCATTGCGAGAAGAGTCGACTGGAGTCATTGCTAGCACGGTCCCGCCATGTTGTCGTCCAGAAGACGGCGCCGCGCCGGATGCGATGCTTGCGCAAACGCCGGCCGCGAGACTCGCCGCATTGAAACCATCGACGATCAGGACTCGCCCTCTGCAACCGCAGCGCGTAGAATCCCCAGCGATGCGTCCGGAAGGAATCCGCGGCGCCAAACTTTGACGTTCAACCCGGCGAGGCAAGGATGCCCACTCCGAAGGTTGTAGCGACGCTGCCGTTCTCGGCCGCCGCTACGCTCCCGAACCGTTCTCGTTCGCGAGCCGCCCGTTTTCGTTCGCTTGCTGCGCTACGCCATGGCGACGGGCCCACGACGCTGTCGTTCGCCGACGCCGCCGCGGTGCGCCAGCAGACCGAAGTCCTCGGCGACGCCTACGGCGAACTGCTCGAAGAGGCGACCGACATCGCTCGCCGACTCGGCTGCGAGGTGAGGCGTCGCTTGCTCGGCGGCCTGGGCGGCGGCAGCCGCTGGCGCAACGGCCGGCTGCGGATCGTGCTCGACCTCGACGCTTCGACGCGACGCCGACTTGAGGTTGTCGCCCACGCTCTGCGTGGCGACCACCGCTTGGCGAGATCGCTGATGTCTGATGAGCTAGCGGCGTACCTGGTTCCGCGACGGGCCGCCTAGTAAGGATTGCTATCCAAACTAGCGCTGCCCGAGGCTAGCGCCGACGGCTCAAAAAGCGGGCGCAACTTGAGCCGTCGGCGCTAGCCTCGGGCGCGGAGCCGGGTGAACGGCACGCTGCTTCTGGTTGGAAACCGTCTTCCACGTTGAGAGCAGCGTGTTGAGGGGCTTTCAGTGGGAGGCGCCCACCACCGGCGTGCTCCCTACGGCGTGAGCCCCGGGCGGACCCCCTCGGGGAACACGTCGTGGATCACTTGCTTGATGTAGGCGACGCGGTTGGCGGGCTTGGGGTGGGTGCTCATCATCTCCGGCGGGCCGCCGTCGGGCGACGCCTCGTCGAGCACTTTCATGACGCCGATCATCGCCCGCGGGTCGTAGCCCGCCTTCTCGGTGAGGATCACGCCCCAGCGGTCGCTCTGCAGCTCGTCGTCGCGGCCGTACTTCATCTGGATCACGTTGGCGACGGCTTGGGCCATCTGCACGCTCCGTGCGTCGCCGCCCGCGGCGGTGCCGGCGCCCATCGCGATCGTGCTGAACATCGCCTGCTTGGCCATCCGCTCGTTGCCGTGTCGTTCGACGACGTGGCCGACCTCGTGCCCCAACACGCCGGCGAGTTGGCCGACGGTCTCCAGCCGCGCGAAGAGCGCCTGGGTGATAAACACCTGACCGCCCGGTAGCGCAAAGGCGTTGACCGTCTGGTCGTCGGCGAGCAACGTGAACTTGAATTGATACGGGTTGTGCAACTCGACGCCGATCTGTTGCTCTCGCTCGGCCATCCAGACATCGAGGCCGGCGAGCAACTCGACGCCGACTTTGTCGACCAGCGCCTGACCGTCGCGGCTCCGCGACGCGCCGCCGTGCTGGGCGACCATCTCGGGCGCGGCCTGCTGGCCGAGGGCCATCTCCTGCGTTTCCTCCGGCAAGGCGACCCGCTCGCGCTCGCCGGTGATCTGATTGACGTCGCCCGGTTTGCCGTAGTAGCTGATCAGCGCGAAGGCGATGAACCCCAGGGCGATCAACAGCCGCATCTTCATGCCGCCGCTGAGCAGTCCGCCGCCGCCCGAACTCTGCCGCGAATTGCCAACGCCGAAGGGCGGTCGCTGCCGTTGCCCGTAACCACCGGGGATGCGCCCGCTGGAGGAGCCACGGCTTTGCGGTGGCTGTCGCGACGGCATCGGGAACGGGAGGCGGATTCGTGCCACGGCAGACGGGGCGGTGTGAGTAGCGATGCGAGGGACGCCAAACGACGCCCGCCTAGCATACCAACAAGCCGCCCGATGGCCCACAAGCGGCCCAACGGACGCCGAGACGCAACGGCGTTCGGGTCGCGGGGCGAATCGGGTAGGCTGGGTCCTGGCGGCAGGGCGTTGCGGCAGGGGCGTTGCGGCGACCCGAGCGTAACGCGAGCACGCCCGACCCGACCACCCAAGGGACAGCCGATGCGGCCTCTAGTGACGCTGCTTCTCGTCGCGGCGAGCCTACTGGGCGTTCCGCTGATGGCGGTTGCAGCCGACGATTCGACCGAGGGGCCAACCGTCTCGACCCAGGAACCCCTCGTTGTCGCGACGAAACTGAGCCCGCCCTTCTCCTACAAAGACGCCGGCGGACGCTGGACCGGCATCAGCATCGAGCTCTGGAAGCACGTCGCCGCGGAATTGGGCCTCCGCTACGAATTCCGCGAGGAGTCGCTCGAAGACCTGCTGGCCAACCTCCAAGCCGGCCGGATCGACGCCGCGGTCGCCGCGATCAGCGTGACCGCCGATCGGCAGCAGCGCCTCGAGTTCTGCCACCCACACTTCACAACGGGGCTCGGGATCGCCGTGGCGACTGGCAACCACGCGGGCGTCTTTCAACTGTTGCGGCGCGTCGTGACGCCCCGCTTGCTCTCGCTGGTCGGATTGATGCTGGGGATCGTCGCCGTCTGCGGGGTGATGCTCTGGTGGTTCGAACGCAACGTCAACCAAACGACCTTCGGCGGCAAGCGCCGGAAGGGGATCGAAGCGGGCCTCTGGTGGTCCATGATCTTGCTGCTGGGACACAAGGGGATCTTCCCAGTCAGCGGCGCCGGCCGGCTGGTCGCCGGGGCGGCGATGATCGCTAGCCTGTTGCTGCTCTCACTGCTGACCGGCGTCATTACTTCCGTGCTGACGGTCCAGCAGCTGGGCGTCGGTATCGACGACCCGAGCGACCTGCGTTCGAAACGCGTCGTGACGGTCGCCAAGAGCACCGCCGCCAACTACCTGCGGAGCCGGCGCATCGCCTTCCGGACGCGTGACTCGGTCGAGGCGGCGCTCGAGGCGGTTGAGCGGGGCGAGGCCGACGCGGCCGTCTACGACAAGCCGCTGCTGGCGCACCTCGCGAACGACCGCTTCGCTTCCACCATCCAGGTGCTGCCCGTGTCGTTCAACACGCAAGAGTACGCCATCGCCCTGCCGCCAGAGAGCCCGCTCCGCAAGCCGATCAACACCGCCGTCCTCCGCTTCCGCGCGAGCGACGCGTGGGAAGAGATGATCTATCGGTACCTCGGTGAACAATGAACCGCCACCTCGAAGGGACCCAATCGCTTTGAACATTCGCCCCCGCCCCATGCTCCACTCGATATCCCAACAACGCCGAGAACTCTGCTGGTATTGGCGGAGAAGCCTAGCCTCGGCGGCGTTGGCGCTGCTCGCCGTCGCGCCGACCACGTCGATCGCCCAACCGACGACACTGACCGATGGCGTGCTCCTAGTCGCTACCCGCGAGGTCCCCCCCTTCGCCATGCGTGACGAGCAAGGCGTCTGGCGCGGCATCAGCATCGAGCTCACCGAGGCGTTCCGGCGTGAACTCGAAAAGACCACCGGCGACGTCTACACGATTGAGTACCGCGACATGGGCATCGAACCGATGCTGGCGGCGGTCGAGAACGGCGAGGTCGACATGGCGGCCGCGGCGATCACGGTCAACTTCGAACGCGAGAAACGCCTCGATTTCTCACACGCTTTCCACAGCTCGGGACTCGGGATTGCCGCTGGCGCCGGCGACCGGGTCACCGGGCTCTTCGGTCTGGTGCGGTCGATCCTGTCGCCAACCTTCTTGGGGGTCGTCGCGGCGTTGCTTTCGACGATGCTCGCGACCGGTGTCGCCATCTATTACTTCGAGCGTCACGTCAATCGCGAGCAGTTCGGCGGCGGCTTCTTCCGCGGCGTCGCCTCGGGGTTGTGGTGGTCGGCGGTGACGCTCACCACCGTGGGCTACGGCGACAAGGTCCCCAAGAGCCCCGCGGGGCGTTTTATCGGGCTGCTCTGGATGTTCTCGGGCCTCTTCATCATCGCGAGCTTTACGGCAGCAATCACGTCGGCCCTCACGCTGACCCAGCTCCGCTCACGGATCAACGGGCCCGCCGACCTCCCGCGAGCGCGCGTGGCTACGGTCGAGGGTTCGACCTCGGCCGCCTACCTGCGAGCGCGGCGGATCTACGCGCGCGGCGAGCCCGATATCGACGCCGCCCTAGAGGACCTCATCGAGGGCCGCGTTGACGCGGTCGTCTATGACGCGCCGGTCTTGCGTTACGAGGTCCACAACCGCTTCGAAGAAGAAGTGGTCGTGCTCCCCGCGGAGTTCGAGCGGCAGGACTACGCGTTCGCCCTCCCTCCGAACAGCCCGCTCCGGGAGACGGTCAACCAGGCCTTGCTGCGGACCACCTCCGACGCCGACTGGAGCGACTCGCTCGCCCGCCTGCTTGGCGAGCCGACGCTGGAGTAGGCCCGGCTACGCTTGAGCCGAAGGCGCTAGCCTCAGGCGGCACTCCACCAATTGCCACCTGCAACCACTGCGATCCCACCCGGAGCCGTTCGTGTTCAAGAAACGCCACCCCAAGGTCGGCTCGCGACCCGGCACGCTCGTCATCCCTAAGCAGTCGCCCGAGCCGCGGATCCACGCGATCCGCTACTCGCCCGACGGCGTGACCGAAGAAGACATCACCGACGTCGAGCGGATGAGCCAGGCCTTCGACGAGGGCGCCGTCACCTGGATCGACGTCCAGGGGTTCGGCGACCGGTCGATCATGAAGCGGATCGGCGAGATCTTCCAGATGCACCCGCTGCTGCTCGAGGACGTCGTCAACGTGCCGCAGCGGCCGAAGACCGAGTCCTACACGGACCAGCTCTTGTTCCTCGTAAGGATGGTGCGTCGCACCGACGACGATGAGCTCGACATGGAACAGGTCAGCATGGTCCTCGGAAAGACCTACGTGCTCACGTTCCAAGAGCGCTACGGCGACGTGCTCGACCCGGTCCGGCGGCGGATCCGCTCCGGCAAGGGGGTGATCCGCACGCACGGCCCCGACTACCTGGCGTACGCCATCGCCGACACGATCATCGACGGCTACTACCCGATCCTCGAGGCGATCGGCGACCGGCTTGAGGACCTCGAAGAAGACGTCGTAATGAATCCCACCCCAGAGCTTTTACGCCAGTTGAATCAGATCAAGAACCGTCTGGTGAACTTGCGGCGAGGC
Source organism: Botrimarina colliarenosi (assembly GCF_007859955.1). Lineage (GTDB taxonomy): Bacteria > Planctomycetota > Planctomycetia > Pirellulales > Lacipirellulaceae > Botrimarina > Botrimarina colliarenosi. The sequence goes on along the minus strand of NZ_SJPR01000001.1, from coordinate 1,162,653 downwards.
GTCTGGCCTCAGCGCGAAGCGATCAACGCCCTGGTCCGCGGCGATTTCGACGCGATCTCTGACGAGGTCCGCATCTATCTCCGTGACACCCATGACCACTGCGTGCAGACCTCGGAAGTCGCCGAGATGTATCGCGAGATGGTGACCGGTCTCATGAGCACCTACCTGTCGTCGATCGCCAATCGGACGAACGAGGTCATGAAGGTCCTCACGATCATGGCCAGCATCTTCATCCCGCTCACCTTCCTGGCGGGCATCTACGGGATGAACTTCGAGCACATGCCCGAGCTGCACATGCGCTGGGCCTACCCGGCGGTCTGGCTGACGATGCTCGGCACCGCCGGCGGGATGCTCATCTTCTTCTGGCGGAAGGGGTGGCTCGGTCGATGACCGCCCACTAGCTCAGGTGGCGTCGCGCCACGTTGATCAGCTTTTCGAAATCAATCGGCTTGGTGACGACATCGCAACAACCGGCTTGCAAGCAGCGCTGTTTTTCGTCGTTCAAGGCGGCCGCGGTGACGGCGATTATCGGCGTGCGATGCCCCAGCCTCGCCAGCTGCGTCACCGCCTCGTAGCCGGTGAGCACGGGCATCTGCATATCCATCAAGATGAGGTCGTACGGTTCTCCCCGCGCGAATTGGGCGACCACCTTCTGAACAGCCACTTCCCCATTCTCGGCCAGATCGATCGCAACGCCGCTCGGCTCGAGCAGCTTGCAAATGAGGAACTGGTTGGCGGGGGTGTCTTCGGCGAGCAGGATTCGCTTATCGAGCCACGAAACCTCCTCGTTGGAGTCGCACGTCGAGTTGGCCAAATGCGACGCCGACTCGTCGGTTGATGGCCCGTTATCGGAGCACGGAGCCTTGACGGTGAACACGAACGTCGTGCCGTTTGTCGACGTCTGTTCGATCTCTAGGTCGCCTCCCATCATCTGGGCAAGGCGTTTGCTGATCGCGAGTCCAAGCCCCACCCCGGTGCGGAGATTCTCGGCCGAGGACGATCCCTGAACGAACGGCGTAAAGATACGGGCCGCGGTCTCGGGCGCGATGCCCGTCCCCGTGTCGGTGACGCGGACGACCAATCCGTCGTCCTCTTCGCACGACGCTTCGCAGACGATCTCGCCGCGGTCGGTGAACTTGATCGCGTTATTAAGCAGATTGATCAGGACCTGACGGAAACGGACCGGGTCCATCCGCACGGTCGTCGGCGCATCGGGGTCGATCGTGTAAGAGAGCCGCAGCCCCTTGTCGCTGGCGCGCAGCGCCAACAGATCGCACGTCGATTTGATGATCGACGGGAAGTCGCAGACGACCGGCGCGATCTGGAGCGTCTCGGCTTCGATCTTCGCGATATCGATCAGGTCGTCGAGGATCTCTGACAGGTGGACGCCGCTCTTGCCCATCATCTCGAGCATACGGTCGGCGTCGGGCCCTTGGGGGTTCCGCCGGACCAGTTCGGTGAAGCCGAGGATGGCGGTCAGCGGGGTCCGTAGCTCGTGGCTGATCGAGGTCAGGAACTGTGACTTCACGCGGCTGGCGCGTTCCGCCTCTTCTCGCGCCGCCGCGGCGGCTTGCTCGCTTTCGTAAAGCTGCCGCATCAGCCGGTGCCGCGCGATGGCGTTGTCGGCGATCCGGGGAAGCAGTTCGGCGGTGACGGCCGATTTTGAGAAGTAGTCTTGTACGCCCGAGCGGATCAAACTTGAGCGGGCTTCGGTCCCCACGCTCCCGGTCAAGAGGATGATCGGTATCTTTGGGATCTCGTTGTCCCGGGTGATCTCCGACACGATCGCGTCGGCGTGCATATCCTTCAGGCGGTAGTCGAGGATGACGAGATCGATACTCTCGCTCGCGACTTCCAACATGGCCAACGCTTCGACACCCGTTGCGACCTCATGGAAGGCGTAGCGGACCTGACGATCGGCCCGGAGGGCGTTGATTGCCGCGGTTCGATCGTTGGGGTTGTCATCGACGATTAAGACTTGTCGGATCTTCATCCAGAACTCGGGCCAGAAATCGGGTCAGCCGCCGACTGCCAAGTAGGGCGACGCAAACGACCGCACCGCTTGCAGGTAGGCCGCCGCCGCTACGGGCTTCACGCAATACTGGTCCGCCCCCGCAGAGAGCGCGCGGGATTCGTTGGACGCGTCGGTCGAGGTCGAGAAAACAACCACCGGCGCCGACACGCTCTGGCTCTTCCGCATCTTTTCAAGGAACGCCAACCCATTGCACGACGGTAGATCGACGTCGATGACAATCAGGCTCGGCTGGATCTCTTCGAACGACTTCGGCGCGTTGCAGCAGTCGCTGGCGCGGACGATTCGCGCTTCGGGAACAAGCTCGCGAATGGCGAGCGTCTGCAACTCGAAGTCGAGGTCGGAGTCTTCAAGAACGAAGACCGTTGGGGGAGAGTTGTTCATTCAATCTCCTCGTCTTCGGTCGGATTCGGACTCAGAGTAAAGAGCAGCTTGGAGCCACCATCGGAGCCAGATTCGATCCAGATCCGTCCACCATGACGTTCGACCACCTTCTTGGCAATCGCCAAGCCGGCGCCCGTCCCTCCACCGAATTCTCCGGGCAGGTGGAGCCGGCGGAAGATCTGGAAAACGTCCTTCTGAAGTTCCGGTGCAATTCCGATACCGTTGTCCTCTACCACAAAGACCATCGCACCTCGACCGGCGCCGGCGGAGTGGTTCGCCGCCTCCTCGACGCCGATCGAAACGGCTATTCGATCGCTTCGGTTGTACTTGATCGCGTTGTCGATCAGATTCGTGAGTAATTCCCGAACGCAGAGAAAATCGCCGGAGACGGGGACCCCCTCCTGGATTTGCAGGTCGACATCCGACCGGATTGGTCGCCCCAAGACCATCTCCGCGGCCTCCCTAGCGACTTCGTCCAACTGAAAATGGTCGTACTGCAGGTCGCTCGACCCGGCCCGCGCCAGTCGAAGCAGCCCGCCAACGAGGTCGTCCATCCGCCCGGCCAGCTGTTCGATGGCGACCAGACGGTCTTCGAGCTGTGGCGTCGGGGCGGGATGCAGCTCGCGGCGTAACAGAAAGATCGCCTGATTGAGCCCCCGCAGCGGCTCTCGCAGGTCGTGTGACGCCGCGTAGGCGAACGAACTGAGGTCCGAGTTGATGCGCGAAAGTTCGTCGTTGAGACGCGCGATGTTGGCGGCGCGGCGGCTGAGGAGCTCGATCAGCGCCAACCGGACCTCGCTAGCCAAGACGAGGTCGCTCGCCGACCACTCGATCGATTGCCCGCGAACCGTGTCGCGCCACTCGGCAAAGGAGTGGCGGGGCGAGAGCCGGCCGCCCTCGGCCGTCGGCGTCTCGACCTTGGTCGGTTCGCCGGCCCAGCGGACCTCCCGGGCGTACTCGCCCCGAAAGAAGATCACGGCGCTGAGGTCCGACGCCTCGGTCGCGACCGCCAGGCACCCCGCGACGCCGCTGAGGTCTTCCGCCAAATCCGGGAACTCCTCCCCCAACACGTCGGTCGACCAAACGGCGTCGGGATGATCGGCGAGCCGCTTCTCGATCGCGCGCACAACCGTCTCGGACGGCGTCTGTCCGAACGGCAAAGAATCATGCCGTCGGCAGAAGACAACGCCGTCGGCGTCGAGCACCCGCCGCAATTGGGGCGCGCGATCCCGCAGCCCGTCGCGGAAATCGGGGCGCGACGCCACGTCGTGCATCACCTCGGTGAGAAGCGACCGACGGGTCGCCTGGAGCTTGCCCGCCTCGCTATCGAGTCGGGTGGTCAGATACGGCCCGGCCAACGTGCCGAGCATTTCGCACGCCGCCCGTCGGTCAAAGGTGAGCACTCGTGGCGAGTAGTGATGGCACGCAATCAAGCCCCATAGCTCGCCGTCGATCACCAGCGAGATCGACATCGACGCCGCAACCCCCATGTTCTGGAGATACTCGACATGGATCGGCGAGACCGCGCGAAAGGCGCTGAAGCTCAGGTCCAAGGGGGGTGACGAGAGCGGGTTCACCGAGCGAAGGACGACCGGCTCGGCGTTGACATCGGCGATCGAGCGGATCGGATTGAGCACATAAAGTTGTCGCGCCTGCTGCGGGATGTCGGTCGCCGGGTAGTGCAAACCCAGGAAGGAGCCAAATCTCGGATCGACCGCTTCACCGACAACCGCGCCGTGTCCCCCCTTCAAGAAGCGGTACAGCATGACGCGGTCGTAGCCGCTGATCTCACGGACTTCGCGCACGATCGCGTCGTAGAGACCGTCTGGGGTTGAGCTGGCCTGGAAGTGTTGATTGGCCAGCGAGAGCCGGCGCGGCAGGCTGAGGTTGTCGGGCGCCAACCCGCGGCCGTCCGGGGGACCCTCTTCGAGCTCGACAATCAGGGCGTCGCTCCAGACATGCGCGGCGGCGTCGGCGGCTTGCCGGGGAGCGCCCGTCCTAAGAATCGGTCCACCGAGGGGGTGAACAATGCCCGGCCGGTCGTCCGCCAGGGCGGTGAGTCGCGCCACCGCCGTGGGGGTGAAAAACTCGGCTAGCGACTCGCCCCCTCGCGGCGCAACCCCTAGCCACTGATCGGCGTGCGACGACCAGTGCGTCAGCGTCCTCGCCTTGAGCGAAAAAGCCAACAGGCAACCGTGCGGCTGGATCGCGCCGGGCAGGTGGATCGGTTCGCGGTCGCAATTCGTTGTATCGACGACCGACTCCGAAGCATCGGATCGGATCATTTGGGCGCCCCAAGGCATTCGGCATACAGGTTGAAAGTACGATTCGCCGCCGCCGCAGCGTTGGCGGTCTCTTCCGGAGTCGCGAGTAGTTGATCGAGCCACCGGCGCACCTGCGACCAGTGCTCATGGGCGCCGGGGCCGTAACCATAGAGATAGGCGCCGCCGGTATCGCGCGTGACGCCGAGGCGATCTTGGACGATCTTCGCAAGGATCGCGCCCCCCTGGGCCGAGCCCTCCAGCACGTAGAGGACGCCGGCCGCCTTGGCCGAGCAGTCGACCCAGTCGAAACCCGCGTCGCTCTTGTCGCGGGGGGTCCCAGATCGCCCCGCCCCGGCTGCTGGCTCGCCCGCTAGCGACGAAAGATCGCGGCGAATCGTCTCGGCCGTCCGGCGACGCCGGAACCACTCGGGAGGGCTGGCGAGTTGGCTCTCGTTCGCCGCATCGGCGGCGCCAATTAATCGGGTGAGCCGCTGGAGGAACTCGACGTAGGGCGACCGGCCGCCTAGCCAGTAGTTCCAGTCGACGGCTTTCTCCACTGCGGCATGGGCGCCAGCCGTGGCTCGCCGAAGGGCGCCCGCGCCCGTCACGCTCGCAGGTGGGGCGGTCTCGAGCGGCCGCTCCGTGGCGGCGATCGACATCGCTAGCGAATTATCTTCCACTCAGTCGGCCTCCCTCGGCACGCGATTACCGTGGTCATGCCACGGCCCTGAAACCGGTGCGGTCGGGCTGCCATAGGCCAACCTGCAAAGTCTACGCAGGACGCCCTGGGGACGCCGCGGCGTTAATTCGACGGGGCACAGGAACATCTGTCAACAGGTTCCCCCCCGTCCGGGCGGCGTCTCCGACGCCGATTACGTTCCTCTTGGCCAAATAGCGCATGGCTCGTGGCCGAATAGGGCATGGTGCGCGTAATCGGGGTCTGGAGACCCCTCCCACAGAGAGAAATCCCACAGAGAGAAATTGATCTCGGCTACCCGTGTAGCGCCGTCAGCGCCTCCGCCAACGCCCGCACCGTCGCCGGCTGTCCCTCCAGGAAGAGCTGCGGCTCGATGTACTCCGCCTCCATCAGCAACGCCGTCCCGCTGTTGTCCACCAGATCGATCCGCGCGAACGTCGTCATCGGTCCCGCGGCGATCGTTTGTTCCGCGGCGGCGAGCACATGGTTAGGCGGCGCTTCAGCGGTGACCGTCGCACCAAACTCGGGCTGCGAGCGGATGTCGCCCCGCGCCGGCCGCTTCCGCACCGCGTGCTGGAACACGCCCGCCACAAAGACCAGCGACCACTCCCCCTCGGTCCGAATCGCCGGCACGAGCGGCTGCAAGAGCACGTCGTAAGCCCAAGACCGCCCCGCGTCGCCCCGCGCGTCCACCATCGAGTAGACCTCAAGCCCCGACGACCCAGCGCCCACCGTCGGCTTCACGACCAGCTCTTCACACCCGAACGCGCCAAAGTGCTCCTCAAGCCGACACGCCACACCCGCCGCGACGAGCACGGTCGGCGCCGTCGGCGCGCCGCGCGACTGGAGCTCGAGCAGATGCTTCTTGTCGATGTTCCACTCGATGACGTCGAGCGGATTCACCAGCCGCCCGCGAGCAGCAACAACTCGCTGCCACGAGGCAAACTCGTCCCGCTTATCGACATAGTTCCAAGTCGAGCGGATGACGCAGAGGTCGCCGCTCGACAGCCGCCAATCGCCGTCGTCCCAAGGCCGAATCGCCGCGGCCGGTCCGTTCCTCGCCAAGCCCTCCAGCAGCAGGTGGTCTTCCGGAACGCCGGCGGGGTGATCGGAGCAAGTGGCAAGGTAGATCATGCGGGGATCGTACCAGCCGTTTGACGGCTGGCGCCATGCTCACGACGGAGCGTGGTAATGCGAAGTTGAGAGGGCTCGCATTAGTGGAAACGTCCCCAATCCCCGAAATCTTACGTCCTCTCGCTACCGCCTACTTCTGCCTTCTTGGTACGGTGGTGGGTATGAAATCCTCGGTCGCTCTTCATTGGCTCCTCGTCGCCCTTTGGTCGGTGCTCGGCCCTGCGTCCGCGTTGGCCGCGATTACTTCGAGCGGCGACATTGAACCGGGTGATCCTGCGACGTGGACGAGCAGTACACAGAGCTACGTTGGAAAAACTTCTGATGGGACCATCACGGTCGATGGAGGAAGTGATCTGAAATCGGGTGCGGGCTACCTGGGGTATAGTCCTAGCTCTATGGGCGAGGCGACGGTCTCAGGAACTGGCTCTCAATGGATTAGTCCCTCCATCTCTTTACCTGGGATACGAGGGTAGAGGAACTCTGGATGTTCAAGCGGGCGGAACCGTCAGCACCAGCGCCGGCTATCTTGGTGACTCGTCTGCATCGAGCGGCGTAGCGATGGTTTGGGGAACCGGCTCTCAATGGAATAACGCCAATTCACTCTACATTGGTGGTCGAGGCAGTGGGACGTTAGACATCCAGGCGGGTGGAATAGTCACCAATGGCAACGGATTCCTTGCCCGCGTTTCAGGTTCCACCGGCTTGGCAATGATCTCGGGAATCGGCTCTGAATGGATCAACAACGGCCTGCTAAATATTGGTTCAAATGGCGTGGCGACGCTCAATATTTTGGCGGGGGGAAAGGCTAGCAATAACATAGGTAACCTGGGTGTCAATTCGGGCTCTACGGGCGAGGCAACCGTTTCCGGGGCCGATTCACAGTGGATCAATAACGGTGAATTGCGAGTCGGGTATGGTGGCAGTGGGACACTGAATGTGCTCGCGGGCGGAACGGTTCGCAACGGCCACGGATTCCTGGGATACTCTCCTGATTCTTCGGGGCAGGTTACGGTCTCCGGCGCCGGCTCAGAATGGATCAATTACGGTGGATTTCTTTACGTCGGCAATCGGGGCGCCGGCACTCTGAATATCGCTGAAGGCGGAATGGTCACCAGCCGCGACAGCAGTGTGGGCTCCTACGCTGGCTCCGCGGGCGAGGTGACCGTTTCCGGAACCGACTCTCGATGGGACATTGATGGAGCCCTCTTGATCGGTCGTGACGGCAGCGGGGATCTGAGCATCCAAGCGAGTGGATTGGTCACCAGCACCACCGGGTCCTTGGGCCGTTACCAAGGGTCGACAGGCGAAGTGACCGTATCGGGCACCAGTTCTCAATGGATCAATCGCGGCACTCTTTACGTCGGTCAGCAGGGCGTCGGGACGCTTTCCATCGATGCGGGTGGAACGGTCACTAGCACATCCGGATACTTGGGGAGCAGCGCTGACTCCACAGGTGAGGCGATCGTCTCTGGAATCGGATCTCAGTGGAACAACCGCGGCGACTTTTATGTGGGTCTGGCCGGCAGTGGAAAACTCCGCGTCGTAGACGGGGGACAGGTTACGACCGGCACGTTGTACGCATCTCTGTCAGACCTGCGCGGTGACGGGACAATCACGGCGACAGAAGGCGCGATCGTCGATGGCGACATGGTCTTCGATGCAACTCACGGAAATCAAAGTCTGCTTTTGTTCGCTACGGGCGGCGTCCTCCACGTGACCGCGGATGGAGGAGTTCTCGGAGCGGGGTACAAAGGAGTGGGGAGTCTAACCATCGCTGATGGAGTCGCTCTGGAGTCTTCGTATGGATATGTCGGATACAATTCTGGTTCCAAGGGCGTTGCGACGGTCACGGGTATCGGTTCCCAATGGAACAGCTCTAATTCTCTCCAAGTCGGCCGTTACGGAAACGGGACCCTCACCGTTCAGTCGGGCGGAAAGGTCACCAGCAGTGTTGGCACACTCGGTGTGAATCCTGGCTTCGAGGGCGAAGCGACGGTTACCGGCGGAGGTTCCCAATGGATCAATTCTGGTTTCATGTTCGTCGGTGACCAGGGTAGCGGCAAGCTGAACATCGAAGCCGGCGGAACGGTCACCAATTCCAAGGGCTACTTGGGCAACTACCCTGGTTCCGTCGGCGAAGCGACGGTTTCTGGAACCGGCTCTCATTGGACTACCGCCGGTAACTTGCTCGTTGGTTATCAGGGCGTCGGTACGCTCAACATCCAATCGGGCGGAATCGTCACCAATGAAGAGAGCTACCTCGGCTACCTCTCTAAAAACTCTCTCGGTGAGGCGACCGTCTCCGGGCCCGGCTCCCAATGGATCAACAACGGGTACCTCTCAGTTGGAAACAATGGCGGCGGGAAGCTCAGCATCCAGGCGGGCGGAGCGGTCAGCAATACCATAGGTGCGCTGGGCAGCTTTTCCGGAAGCACAGGTGAGGCGACGGTTTCCGGAACAGGCTCCCGGTGGGACAACAGCGCTGACCTATTTGTCGGTGGCTCCGGCAGCGGTAAGATGGATGTCCAGTCGAGCGGAACCGTTACAAGTCGAATTGGTTTTTTTGGGCCACAACACTGGTTCCAAGGGAGTGGCGACGGTCTCTGGAAGCGGCTCCCAATGGATCAACAGTTCCGACTTGGTCGTCGGTCACCAGGGCAGCGGTACACTGACTATTTCAAACGGCGGACTCGTCAGCGTCGCTGGCTCACTCTCGGTTGACGATGACGTGAGTGGCCATGACAGCTTCGTAAATATTGCAACCGGCGGCATGCTCGCGCTAACGAGCGACGCCACCGGCGACGACTCCCTCGCCGATTTTCTAGCGATGGTCGACGGAACTAAAGCGATCCGCTATTGGGACGACGCCCTCGCCGACTGGGCCGAGATCACCGCCGCGACCTACGGCCACGACTACACGCTGGAGTACCAAACAACCGGCGACTTGGCCGGTTACACGATGCTGACCGTCGGCCAGCTCCCGGCGCTCCCCGGCGACTACAACGACGACGGCATCGTCGATGCGGCCGACTACTCTGTCTGGCGCGACAACCTCGGCCAGAGCGTGACCCTCCCGAACCAAGCGACGCCCGGCACGGTCACCGCGGCCGACTACGATGTTTGGGCCGCCAACTACGGCGGGGCGCTGACGGTCGACGCCATCCCCGAGCCGAATGCCATTGCCCTTGCGGCGATCGCGATGGGATGGTTCACGCGGCGGCGGTAGCTTATCTCGCCGTCACCCGCGGCTAGCGCCGACGGCTCAATAGGTCGCTTGCGCTTCCCTCGTCCCCCGTCCCTAACCACTCGTCCCTAATTGAACAAGAAATGACACACATCCCCATCGCGCATCACATACGCCTTCCCCTCGACTCGCATCTTGCCCGCTTCGCGGATCGCTTTCTCCGTGTGGAGCGCGACCAGGTCGTCGACAGAATACGTCTCGCAGCGGATGAAGCCTTTCTCGAAGTCGGTGTGAATCACGCCGGCGGCTTGGGGGGCGGTGGCGCCGACGGGGATCGTCCAGGCGCGGACTTCTTTTTCGCCGGCGGTGAAGTAGCTCTGCAGGCCGAGCAGCTTGTAGGCCGCCCGCGCGAGTGACGCCAGCGCCGGCTCGGTGAGGCCGACCGACTCGAGCATCTCGGCCCGGTCCGCTTCGTCGAGTTCCGATAACTCCGCTTCGAGCCGCGCGCAGACCGCCACGACCTCGCCCTGCTCGGCCGCGGCGCGCTCGCGGACGCGCTTCACGAGCTCGCCCTCGCCCAGCAAATCGTCCTCTTCGACGTTGGCGATGTAGAGAACGCTCTTCGACGTGAGCAGTTGCAATTCACGCAGAATCTTCGCCGACGCCGGGTCGTCGTAGACGAGCCCGCGCACCGGTGTTCCCGCCGCTAAACGGTCGTGACATTCCTGCAGGATCTCGACCTTGCGCTTGGCGTCTTTGTCGCCGGTGCGGGCGTTCTTCTGTGCTTTGTGGATCTGCTGCTCGACCGATTGCAGGTCGGCCAGCATCAGCTCGGTGTCGATCGTCTCGATGTCGCGGATCGGATCGACCGAGCCTTCGACGTGGATGATGTCGGGGTCGTCGAAGCAGCGGACGACGTGGAGGATGGCGTCGACGTTGCGGATGTGCGTGAGGAACTGGTTGCCGAGGCCTTCACCCTCGCTGGCGCCGCGGACGATGCCGGCGATGTCGACCAGCTGGAGGATCGCGGGGATCACCTTCTGGGTCTTGATGAAGGACTGGATCGTCTCGAGTCGCGGATCGGGCACCGGGACGGCGCCGACGTTGGGCTCGATCGTGCAGAACGGGTAGTTCTCGCTGGCGATCCCGGCCGAGGTGAGGGCGTTGAACAGGGTGCTTTTGCCGACGTTCGGCAGGCCAACGATGCCGGCTTCCATGGGAGGGACGCGGGTTAAGGGGCGAGGGACTCGAGTTCCGGAGAGGGCAGGGGCGGCGATTTTAGGCCGCCGCGGCCCCAGAAGACAGCCGCAGCCGGCGGAAGGCGCGTAGTCTCCGGCGCGCCGGCCCGTAATAATGCGGCTGCTGCCACGAACGCCTCCCAGGACGCTCCCGCGATGTCGACCCACCTGCTGACGAAACTGACGCTAGCAATCACCCTGTCGCTCCTGCTGGGGGGCGTCCAGCCGGCATGGGCCCAGGAGGCCGCGGTCGCCCCGGCCGAGACCGCCGCCGCGGCGCCGGATGAGCAAGCCGACGACGCGTCCGTGGAGGCCTCGGAAGACACCGCCGAGGACGAAGAGTCGGCCCCCAGCGAGAAGACCGACAAGAAAGAGACGGAGGGAAAGGAAGACACGGAGGAAAAACCTGACGCGGCCGACAAGCCGGCGCCGCCCGCCAGCCCCGAAGACCCCGACAACCCCGGCGTCGACGCCCTCAACCGGGCCATCGAGCTGAAGCTCGACGCCCAGGAGCTGAAGGACCTCAACGAAGTCGTCGATCTGCTCGATGAGGCGCGCGAGGAGGGGCTCGACTCGGAGAACTCCGAATTCGCCGAGGAGCTGCTCGTCGCCACACTGTTGCAACGCGCCGCCAGCTATTCGCAAGTCGTGCTCGGCCAGCCGATCACCGACCCGCGGCGTGACCCGCGTTGGCTGACGGTCCGGCAGTACGCCCTCACCGACCTGCAGCGGATCGTCTCGCTCGACGAGTCGCAGGCGACGGCGTGGCTGTTGATCGGCCGGCTGCAGTCGCTGCCGATGGGGAGCTCGAGCGAAGCCCGCCGCGCGCTGTCGCAGGTGATCCGCCTCGCCGAGGCGGCACAGGAAGACCCCGACGCCGAGGCGCCCGACGCCACGACGATCGCGCAGGCTTACGCCCTCCGCGGCGCCGCCCAGAAGAACGCCGCCGACCGGCTCGAAGACTTCAACAAGGCGGTCGAGATCGACCCCTCGAAAGCGGAGTACCTGCTGCTCCGCGCCCAAGCCCACCGCGCCGACGGCCGCGCCGACGAGTGCATCGCCGACATCGACAAGGCGATCGAGATGGCGCCCGACAACCCGAAGGTCCACGAGCTCAAGGCGCTCGCCCTGCTGATGCAGGACAAGCAGGAAGAGGCGCTGGAGAGTTTCGACCGGGCGTCGGAACTCGCCCCTGATTTGCTGAGCCCCTACCAGTACCGCGGCGAGGTCTTCAGCCAGCTCGGCAAGCTCGACGAGGCGATCGCCCAGCTCGACAAGGCGCTGGAGCTGCAACCGAACAATCTCGCCTCGCTGCTGATCCGCGCGCAACTGCTGACCGCCAACGACGAGTTCGAACGCGCCCTGGCCGACGTCGATTCGATCCTCAAGCAGCAGCCCGGCCTGGTGCGGGCGCACCTGATGAAGGCGCAGACGCTCGACAAGCTCGATCGCACCGACGAGGCGGTCGCGTGGCTCGAGAAGCTGGTGGCGATCGACCCCAACCGGCCCGAGTTGCAGATGCAGTTAGCGGCGTTCTACGCCGACAAGCAGATGGCGCCCGAGGCGATCGAGGTCCTCACCAAGGTGCTCGAACTCGACGAGGGGAACGAGCTGGCCCGCCGTCTGCGGGGCGACATGTACCTCTACGCGGGCGAGCACGAGAAGGCGATCGAGGACTTCGAGATCGCGTTGGAGCAGAGCCCGATGGACCCCGGCGTGCTCAACAACTACGCCTGGACCCTGGCGACGAGCCCCTACGACAACGTCCGCGACGGCGAGAAGGCGGTCGAGTTGGCGACCAAGGCGGCGGAGGTGACCGAGTACGGCGCGCCGCACATCCTCAGCACGCTCGCGGCGTCGCTGGCCGAGAAGGGCGACTTCGACGAAGCGGTCAAGCGCTCGGAAGAGGCGATCGCCAAGGCGACCGAGCTCGACACGCTCGGCGGCTACGACGGCCAACTCGAGGCCGAACTGCGGTGCTACCAGTCGCACGAACCGTGGCGCGAGCTGCAGAAGCAAGGCGTCTCGGGCCCGGCCAGCAAGGCGGCGGCCGAGATTGCTGACGGCGAGAAGAAGGGGGATAAGAAGGACGCGGCGACGGTCGAGCCGGAGGCGCCGGTCGCCCCCGTCGTCAACGAAACGCCCGCCCGGTCGATCGATTTTTGAGCCGCAGGCGCTAGCCTCGGGCAGCGCGAAGTTGGACGACAAGCTGAATAGCAACCCAAATAAGGCGGAGCAACGGTCATGCAGCGCGTCCTCACGATGCTTGTGGTCCTGACGACGGGCGTTCCGGCGTTCAGCGACCCGCCACCCGAGCGGATGGTTCAAGAGATCACCGACTTGCGCGAGCAGGTGGGTACGCCCCTCAGCACCAATCCAAACGAGTTTGCTGAAGCGTTGCGGAGTGTGGACGGTCAACAGCAGCGTCAACAGAAATTGGCCAACGACTACTGGTCAGCGCCTCCCAGCCAGAACCAGTATCAAACGCCCCAGCCGCAGGCGTGGGCCAACGACCAGCCCTACGAACCCTCCAATCGAGCGAACTCGCCGACGAGCTGGCCGACGGCGCCGTCGGCAAATCCTTGGTCACTTTCTCCCGGCCATCAGCGCTTCGTCCAACCCGCCGGCGGGTCCGGCTGGTCAGGTTCGACCACGCCAACTTACGGGCGACCTCAGCCCAACCGTCCGCCGCAGGTGATGCTGCGGGAGTCGGCGTTCCAGCTCGACCAGATGGCCCATGAGCTCGAAATGAGCGAACGGTACGACGAGGCCGACGCGCTCCGTCAGGCCGCCGGGAAGCTGCGTGATTCGGCTCGGAAAGTGGCGGAAACCAAGGAAAAGGAACCCGCCCAGGCAGAGAAGTCGCGGCCCGAATCGGCCGATGGCGCGAAGGACGACCGCACGCAAACCGCCGAGCGCGCCCACATGGTTGAGCGGGTCCGCCGGGCCATCGGCGAGGCGAACGAGCGGGCCGAGCGGCTCCAGAAGGAGCTCGGCGAAGCCCAGCAGCGGATTCGCCGCCAAGAGCGGGAGTTGCAGGAACGCCGGCGGTCCACCGGTGAACAGCGTAACCGCGTTCCGCAGGAGGCAGAACGGGAAGGCGATCGGCGGCGGCGACGCCCCGATCGGGGTGGTGATCAGCCCGAAATCGAACCGGGGATGCCCCAGCCCAACTACGACCTGATCGCCCCGCCCGAGGCGCCGGGCGCCCCGCTACCGCCCCAAGGCGTCCACGGCGGGCCCACCGAGCCCCCGGCGACACCGGATCTGTCGACCGCGAGCCCTGCGGACCCTCACTAGGCCCCGCAGTTTGACACCCCCGCGGGCCGCCATTAGTCTGTAACTAGCAAGGGGTTACGACGCCCAGCCGTTGGCGGCAGCCAACGGGCAAGGTGGATTGTGTACCAATGCGGCCGTGGGCTTCCGCCCTCGGCTAAGTCTCAGATTTCGCCACGCTCCTTCTGCGCCCTCCTATGACGAAGCTCGGCAAGTTCCTTATCGACAAGCGCGTCATCGGCGCCGACCAATGGACCGAGGCCGCCGGCATCGCCAAGAAGGGCGGCAAGAAGCCGGAGGACTCGCTCGTCGAGCTCGGCTACGCCACCGCCGAGCAGGTCACCCAGGCGATGGCGGACCTCAACGGTCTCGACTTCATCAACCTGCAAGACGTGCCGATCCCGCCGGCTGTGGTCGAGCTCGTCCCCGAGTCGGTCGCCCGAGAGAACGCGGTCATCCCGATCGAAGAGAAGGAAGACTCGCTGGTGGTCTGCGTCAGCGACCCCGATGACTTCGAGACGATCGAGAAGCTGCAGTTCATCCTCAATCGCAAGATCGATATCGCGCTCGCCACCAAAGAGCACATCCTCGAGGCGATCAACCGCAACTACGGCCAGATGGGCGACGAGTCGGCCGACTCGATGCTGCAAGAGTTCACCGACACGGCAATCGACTTCACCGAGACCGAGAACGACTCGGACGACGACGACAACGAGGTCGACGAGGCCTCGGCGCCGGTCGTCAAGCTCGTGCAGCTGATGATCGGCGAGGCGGTGCAGCTCCGCGCGTCGGACATCCACGTCGAGCCGTTCGAGGACCGCATCCGCATCCGCTATCGGATCGACGGCGTGCTGATCGAACGCGACAGCCCGCCGCGGCGTCTGCTGGGGGCGTTGCTCTCGCGCATCAAGATCCTCGCCAAGATGGACATCAGCGAGCGGCGCCGCTGCCAAGACGGCCGCATCAAGATCACGGCCGGAGGCAAGGAGCTCGACCTGCGCGTGAGCATGCTGCCGACCAACCACGGCCAGAGCTGCGTGATGCGGCTCCTCGACAAAGACAACATCAAGGTCGGCGTCCGGCAGCTCGGCCTGTCGGAGCGCGACTTCAAGGTCTTCAACCAGCTTATCCGCCGCCCCAACGGCATCTTCCTGGTGACGGGCCCCACGGGGTCGGGCAAGACGACCACGCTCTACGCGTCGCTCAACGAACTGAACCGCCCCGACCGCAAGATCATCACCGCCGAGGACCCGGTCGAGTACTACCTGCCGGGCATCAACCAGGTCGAGGTGAAGCACTCGATCGGCCTCGACTTCGCGTTGATCATCCGGGCGATGCTCCGCCAGGCGCCCAACGTGATCCTCGTCGGCGAGATGCGTGACTACGAGACGGCGTCGATGGGCATCCAGGCGTCGCTCACCGGTCACCTCGTGTTCAGCACGCTGCACACCAACGACGCGCCGGGCGCTGTGACGCGGATGATCGACATGGGCGTGCCCGCCTACCTGGTCGCCGGCTCGGTCATCGGCATCCTCGCCCAGCGACTAGTGCGGGTGAACTGCCCCAAGTGCAAAGGGCCCTACGACTACACGCAGGCGGAGCTCGACGCCGCCGGCATCACCCCCGAGATGGCCGCCACCGCCACCTTCATGCGGGGCCGCGGCTGCAACAACTGTGGCGGCAGCGGCTACCGGGGCCGCCTCGGCGTGTTCGAGCTGATGACGATGAACAGCCGCGTCCGCGAACTGACCTTCCAAGGCGCCTCGACCCAAGAGATCGGCAAAGAAGCCCGCCGCCTCGGCATGACAACGCTCTACGACGACGGGATCCGCAAGGTCTGCATGGGCATCACCACGCTCGACGAGGTGTTCCGTGTGACGAAGAAGGCGGAAGATTGAGCGTGACGGCGCAGAGCGGCTTGGAAACACCTTTCCCCAGGCCCGCCGCTATGGATCGACGCCACCGCTCGGTTCATGCCGCGAACATCTCGGCTATCGCCGCCAAGATTTTGGTCGGCGTCGAGCCCTCGATACGGCCCGTCTTTCTGACCAGCCGCGGTTTGTCGATAGCTCGAAGCTGGTCGATCGCAGCGACTCGCGGCTTTCCGCCGACCCGTGTCGCGATCCGGAAGGGGTAGCTGCGGCCGGTCGTCAGCGGCACGACGATCACGGTCCGCAAATCGGCGTTCAACTCATCCGGTGAAACGATCACCGCGGGCCGCGTCTTGCGGACCTCGCTCTCGACGGTCGGGTCGAGATTCACCAGCCAGACTTCAAGACGCTTCATCGCCATTCGCCATCAAAGTCTGCGGCGGCATCCCAGTCATCAAGCGGGCCATCGTTCGCCTCATGACACGCCGCGGCGGCCTCGGCCCAACCGGCGCGCGTTGTTTTCGCGGGTCGGATTATCACCCCGCCTGGCGTCACCTCAAGATCCAACTCGGTGGGAAGCCCCGCGAGTTCAATCACCGCCTTCGGTAGGCGGATCCCCTGCGAGTTGCCAATCTGGACGAGCTTGATGCGCATGACGTCACTGGGGGAGTTGAATAGGGAAGTTATTACAAGTCCATCCCGCAGTAAGGTCACACCTCAACCGTCTTCCAACCCCCATTCACGAAGCGGCCCGTCATCAGCGTCGCCCGTACGCAGAGGTCGGTGACCGCCCCGCACCAGGCGCCCACCGCGCCCCAGCCGGCGCCGGCGAACGTCGCCCCGATCAGCGGCAGCGTCACCGTCTCTTGCGACAGGTACATCGCCAGCGGCACACGCACCAAGCCGAAGCCGATGATCGTGAACAACAGCGGCCACCGCGTATCGCCGGCGCCGCGCAACGCCCCGGCGAGCACCATCGACACCGCCAGCGGCAGCATCGCCAGCGAGATCAGCCGCAGCAGCTGCGCGGCCAGCGACACCACGTCGGGCTTCTCGAAGACGAACAGGCCGATCAGGTCCTCGGCCGTGAACCAAAAGACGACCCCCGCCGCAACCATGAAAGCCGAGGCGACCGCGGTCGCCGCCCAGGCGCTGCGGGTGGCGCGGGCCGGATCGCCGGCGCCGAGGTACTGACCGGTGGTCGTCGAAGCGGCAATCTGGAACGCGCCGCCCGGCAAGAAGGCGAGCGACTCGACCTGGATGGCGACGCCGTGCGCCGCGGCGGCGACGTCGCCGAGCTTCAGCACGATCCGCAGATAGGCGAGGTTGCAGACGACCAGCAGCACCGCCTCGGCGCCGCCGGGGATGCCGATCCGCAGCAGGCGACGGATCATCGCGGGGTCGGGCTTCATCAGGCTCGGTCGCATCCGGTAGCCGGCCCGGCCGCCGGCGAGCATCGCCACCAGCAGGGCCGCGCCTACGAGGTGCCCCGCCGCCGTGCCGAGCGCGACGCCGTCCCAACCAAGCGGCGTGAACGCCCCGCCGGCGCCGGTCACCAGCGTGTAGCTGACGCCGATGTTGACGACGTTCACCAGCGCCATCACCCACAGGCCGCTCATCGTGTCCCCGGCGCCGCGCAGGCAGGCGATGCCGACCCGTTCGAACATGATCGCCGGCAAGACGCACAGCTCGATCGTCAGGTAGCGCGCGGCCGCCTCGGCCGAGGGGCCTTCGAGCCCCATCATCGCCACCGCCGGCGCCGCGATCGGCAGCCCGACGAGCATCAAGACCACCGTCCACGCCAGTCCGACCGTGATCGACTGGTTCATCACCCGGTTCGCCATCTCGGGCTGCCCCGCGCCGGTGAACCGCGCCGTCAGCGGCGTCGCGCCGGTGGCGATGAACGCGAACAGCGTCCCCACCAGCCACAGCAGATAGATCACCAGCGTCATGCCGGCGACGTACTCGGTCCCCTCCAGCAGCCGGCCGGTGAGCGCCAGGTCCGACAGGCCCACCAGCAAGTGCAGCACCTGCTCCGCGAGCACCGGCAGCGACAACCGCATCAGCGGACGCAGCGTGCCGGGCGATTGGATCAGAGAACTAGCCACGGCGGGGTGGGGAGAGCGAGAGGGCGGCGGGCGGAGGCGAGGGATCGCCTACCATACGGCCCTGGGGGGACCCCGGCCTAGCGGCGGAGGTTCGCGGTGGCGGCGGGCGGGCGTGTACCCGCTTCGACTCCGGGCGCTCACGCTTCCGGCTCGCCAAACGAATCGCGGTGAGCCGGAAGCGTGAGCGCCCGGAGCGAACCACGAGCGATTTCGCCCTTTCAATCCAACCGCCCACCCGAATTCGCGGCCCTTCTCAGAGCCGCGACGCTAGCTCGGCCTCGAGGTCCCCCAGCGAGTGGCCCCGCCAGACGCCGACGCCCTCCGTATCGAACAGCACGTAGGTGGGGATCATCTCGACCCCCAGCTGCCCGAAGACCATCCCGGCCCCGTAAGCGACGGGCCAGTCCATCCCCGGCACCCGATCGATCGCCGCTTGGACCGCCTCGCGACGTGACGCCGGTTCGGAGGCCAGCCCGACGACTTCCACGCCGCGGGGGCCCCACTCGCGGGACAGCTGCGCCAGATGGGGCAGCGACCGCAGGCAGGGCACGCAGTCGGTCGCCCACAAGTCGAGCACCACATAGCTGCCACGGAGCGACTCGCGCGTCGGGCTCGGGCCGTCGCCCGTGTTCAGCCAACCCTCGACCAGCAGTTCGGGCATCGGCAGCGGCGTGATCCGTTCGCCGCCCCGGGGGCGGGTGAGCCGTTCCACCAGCGCCGCGGCGACGACGATCGCAATGACCGCCACCATCAGTCCGACGGGGCCTTCGAAGCGTCCGCCGCTTGCCTTTGGCCGCGTCACTGGATGCGTCTCCGCAGGAGGATCGTCTCGGACACGTTGGCGTCCTCACCCGGCTTGAAGGCCGCCGGCCGCGACCGGTCGATGAGGTAGAACCCACGATGCCGCACGTCCTCGCCCGTCTTACGGCCGAGCTCTTCGCCGAGCGTCCAACCGTCCGGGTAGACGCGGAAGAACAGGTCCTGCAACGCGGGCGAAATGAAGGCGTCGCCGACACCATCCGAGTTCGTGTCGGTCATATACCGATTCCAAATGCGCGAGTCGTCCTTCGCCTGCTTCACTTCGAAGAACCCGACGGTGATCCAGGCGGCGTAGACGTTCGACCGCGTCGTGGCGAGGCTCGCCATCCGCTGGATCGGCTGGTAACGGAGCGTGGCGTTCCGCTCGGTGTCGAGCGACGGCTCGAGCGACGCGCCCGAGAACAACGCGACCGGGGTGGTGCGCTTGCTGATCTCCGTATTCCTCACCGAGCTCTGTGGGGCAAGCTCACGCGGATTGGTATCGAGACTAGTAGGCCTGAATGCATCGTCGAGGAAAGTGTCGGGCAATTTCCCACGTCGGGTCGTTCCAACGCCGGTCGGGTCCGCCGCGAACCGGGCCAGAACCGTATCGCCGCTGAGTCGCTCCAGGACTCCCATCGCCGGTGAGTCGCCAATCTGCATCGGGAGCGTCCCGGCTTCCGCCGCGTCGTCTCGGTTCCCGTTCATGTCGGCGTCGACGACGCTGTTTGGAGCCGCGTCGCCGCTCTTATCGACCACCGAATCGTCCTGCCCACGGCGACCCCAGGCCCCGTCGGCGCCGGGCGATAGCGGGTGGGCCCGCAGCATCGTCGCATCGACGCCCGTCTGCACCATGTTCGCTAGCGGCACATTGGCCCCTTCGCCCGGCGCCCGGAACGGGTTGGCGAACAACGTCGGGAAGTCGGGATTCATCCGCATCGGCGAGTAGTCGACTTGGTTCTGCTGCGCCGCCGCAAGGGTTGAGACCGAATAAGGATCGAGCGACGGATTAAATCCCGCCTGGACGTATCCCCGGCGGCTCAGAGCCACGTCCCGCCACGCGGGCCCGAGATGGCCCTGCTGAACCAACGAGTTGGAGGCAAAGTCCAGGAAGGAGTCATCCTTCACTCGGTGCATCAAGCCGTCATAGACCTCGGACCAGTAGTCAGGCAGCCGCGGCACCACCGCGGTCCCGCCAGCGGCAAGCGGTGTCTGGCGGGTCTTCGGCTCGTTCGCGTCGCGGCGGCCGACGATCGTGTTGAGGTTCACCCGGCCCGGCTCGCGGTAGTTGTCGATCCGGTTGAACGGCGCCGCCAATTCTTGCCGCGGGTCGTCGACGCCGATCGCCGCGTCGCCAAACACATCGGCGTTGAGCAGCTTGTCGGTCGCCGTGAACCGCGACGGCACGTGCACGTAATCGAGCAGCCGATAGAAGTGCGACGCCCCACGGGGGACAACGTACTCTTCGGTCTCGCCGTTGGCGTCCTGCCGGCTAATCGCCGCAACGATCGCGGGGAAGCGGGCCGTCTGGAAGAAGTTCATCAGGTGGCCGAAGTGGCCCAAGGCGTCGCGGAAGCGGACCTCGTTGGTCGAGTCGGCCTCCGGCAAGTTGTCGCCGTCAGCAACCGTCAGGTTGCCGTTGGTATCACGATCATTAGCGAAGTCGCCATCGAACGTGGTCGTGGTATTCGCACTGAAATCGTCCGGAACGCTGAACTCGTTCGGAACGAAGTCGACGCCGTCGTGCATGACGAACGTCTCCCCGTCGTAGGGGTTCACCTGCGTACGGCGGCTGAAATGGGGATGCTGTGTGTACTGCCAGTTGAAGACCGAGAAGTACGTCAGCATCCGCGACCCGCCCCAAACGGGGACCTGCAGCAGCTCGCCGGCGCTGGCTAGCGGCCGGTTCGGCCACGCCAACTCGGGGGTCGTCGAGTTATCGACCCCCTGCGAAGCGACGAACCGTTCCCACAACTGGCGAGAGTTCCCAGCACTACGCAAGCCGGCCTCGGCGTTATTTACAGCGACCGGTACGCCGTTCGGCGCCATCGTCTCGCTGGTGTCGATAGTCGGGTCGAAGTTCACCTCGGGGCGGCCCGCCAAGTCGCCGGCGGCGCCGTCGCCGTCGAGGTCGATCGTTTCGATCGCCCCCTCGGAGGCGCCGTCGGTGTGCCAACGCAGTCCTTGGCCGGTGTAGAACTCGCCGAACATCCAGTCACTGAACCCGAGCGAGGTCCGCCACGCCACGTTAATAAGCTGCAGCGCGGCATAAGGCTTGTTGATCGCCGCCTGGTCGTAGTCGAGACCGTCGCGACCAATCGTCGCTATTTGGTCCTGGGTACGAGCCAAGTAGCCATTGTGCGACGCGACTGCCGCCAGACGGTGGGCGATCTCCGTGAAGGTCGATCCACCGGCTTGTCGCCACAAGAGCCGTGACGGCTCGGTCATCCAAAGCAGCGGGAAGGGTCCGTACGGACGGCCCCGCTCGTTCGTAGCGAACCCGATCACCGTCTCTCTGCCAGGCTCCAGGGCTCCGGTCAGCGCGCCGCTCATGCTCCGCTGGCGGCGATGTCGCTGCTCTGGACCGAATGTGCCGGACTGGTTGACATACTCGTTGTCCGGGTCAGGGCGTTGCGTTCCGGTAGGAGATAAGACGGCGTTCTCTTTGATCGACGTGCTGTTGAAAGCCGTCAGGTCGAGCGACCGCGCGTCGACCGGCAGGTAGGGGTTCACCTGCAGGCTGGGGTCGTGCTGGGCAATCGGGTCGCCGTTCGGGCCGACCGGCGGCGGGTTCCACGGCAACAGCGGATTGGCCAGACGCTCCAGATGCATCGAACGATAGTTTGGCGTCGTCTGGTTCTCAATCAGTTCCGGCAAAACATCGAACGGTTCGTCGAAATGGTAATTAGCGCTCCCACCCGAGTTGGCGAAGTACTCTTCCGTGGGAGGGGCCTGACCCGTGTGCTGCAAGTAGCTCGGCTGCGGATAATGCGTGAGATTGGGGTCGAGCTCGATCTGCCGGACGAGGTACTCGTCGATCGGCTCGGAGATCGAGAAATGATCGATCGGGATCGCGATCACAGGAGGAGCCGCCGCCAGCGTCGCATCGACCTGCCCGGTCGCTTCGCCTCCCGTCACATTGAACGATGTCGAACCGCGTCGGACCGAGAGCGACTCGTTCAGGCCATTCATCCGCAGCGCGAACTGATGCTTGTTCGGATTGCTGCTCGGGATCATCTCGACCCGCCGATACCCGGCTTCGCTGGGTGGGGTCGTCTTCTTCTGCGCTCCAGCGACTTCGGGCTGCGAGAGCAAGCTCGTGTAGCGATTGGTGAGATTTGCTGCGTCGGGGCCGTTGATGGTAGGGTTTGAGAGCGTCGGATCGATGTTGTACATCGCCCCAGTCGTGCCGAAGACGGCTCGGCGTCCTGGGAGGAGCGGCGCAAAGCCAGTCTCGGGGTCACCGAATTCGTTGAAGGTTTGTAGCAGTTCGTAGGGCCGGGGCGGGTTGTTCTGTCGCTGATTGAACCGGTCGTAAACCGCTCCGAACTTGCTGATATAGACCCGTAGGGCGCCTGGCCTCGACAGCGGATCGACCCCGACCTGGCGCCCCTCCGCGCGGAGCCGGCCTGTGACGGCTCCAGTTAAGGGGACATTTAACTCATAAAAAAGCCGCGGGATATGCAGCCCCGGACCCGTCGCCGGGTCAACGCCTACGTCGAAGTCGTCGGGGATGATCAGGTCGGCCGTCGGCAGGTTCCGCTTAGTGTTTCCACCTTGCGGGTCATCTGTCACCGCAAAGTTGGCGGCGGCCGGATAGAAGACCCGCTCAATGAACGTCCGCGGCTTGTACGCCTCGGCGCGGGTGATCGTTGATTTCGGGCTGCTCGGACCAGTCGGCTCGACGACGCTGGAGATGCTCAGATTGAACTGGCGTGAGTCGATAGGCTGGGCGAATCGGTCGAATGAGGGGAACGACGGGTCGGGGACCGTGGGAGGGCGTTCGACGACCCCTGCTGGGACCGTGACACCATCGGCGTCGAGCAAGTTGGCGCCGACCGCCAGGTCGGGTGTCGTCGCTAGCGCGTAGCGCGTCTCAATCTTCTGCCGCTCATGGAAATCGAGATAGCTCTTCGCCAGTTGCGGAACCGACGTGCCGCCGGCCGACGTGATCCCCACCCCGTCGGTTGCATAGACCCAGGGGCCGCCACGTAACGGGATGGTCAAGTACGACAATCCGTTGGGATCGGCGCCGACGCTCTTGGTCCGCTCCGGGTCGTCCTGAGCGAGTCCCGCTATATTGGAACCCGGTTCCTTGCCGACCGTGGCGTTGCGGACGAGTGGTTGCTCCTCGACACAGATAATCCGCCAAACCGGCGAGCGGCGTGTCACGCCCCGTAGCGGGGTGGTGTAGGCCGCGTCGCTGAGTCGATCGAAACGGACGCCCCGCTCCTCGCGCCGCGAGCCGTCGCGATCGACTTGGGAATATAACTCGGCGGGTCGCTGGTCGTCGCCGATCCATGGGTTCAACGCCTCGAGATAGGCGAAACTCTTCGGCTTGCGAAGTTGATCGAGATCATCGTCTTTATCGGGGGCAATCGCGCCGCCATCATCGACGAGCGCGCCGCTTGCGCCGTCAGCCTGCAAACGACGGTCGTGCCACGCGACGCCCTCGGTCAGCAGCACCTCGGGACGCTCGGCGCCCCAAACCACGCCGCGTGTCCACTCGTCCCGCGTCGTAATGCGGCGGGGCGCGGTCGGCGTCGAGAAGCCATTTACCGTCACGGTGCGGGTCTGGCCGACGTTCTCGTCGGTGGTCAGGTCGCCGTCGAGCGGGAAGACCTCTCCGGAGCTGCCCACCACGTTCCAGCCGTTCCACGGGTTCTCGTCGTACTCGAACGCCGTCTGGATCGAGTCGGCGTCGCGGAAGTCGACGACGTTAACCGCCCACTGGGCGATACGCCGGCAGGTCAGCTTGCGCAGGGCGATCTGCCGCGCGCGGTTGAGCACGAGGAGCCCGCCCGGTTGCGTCGCCAACGCCTCGGGGTCGCCGCCCGAAATCTCGTAGGCGATCCAGTACGCCTCGCTGGAGTCGGCCGACGGCGTCCCATTCAACCAAGTGCCGCTGCGGGGGTCGATGTAGTGCAGCATCTGGGGATCGCTCGGGTCGTACGGCGCGAGATAGTTCTCGTCCAAGAGCGACAACGCCAAGCAGTAGAGATGCCGCGCATAGAGTTGGCGGGCCAATTGGTCGTCGCCCCGGACGATCGCCTCGCCGGCGTCGTACACGCCGTCGCCATCGTTGTCGATAAAGGCGCCGCGGCCGCTGGCGTCGGCGGTCGTCAGGTAGTGGAACCGCTTCCGTTCCCCCGCGTCTTCGATCCCGTCGCCATCGGCGTCGACCCAGAGGTAATCCGAGGGGCCGTTGTAGGTGTCTTCGTCGATCCACCCCTCCGTGTACGGCTCGTACGGATCTCGGACGCCATTCGAATTAAGATCATCGAAGTCTCGACGACCGTTACTGTTGGCGTCATCGATCTGCCGTGTGGCGCTCACGGGAGCAAAGCTGCCGTCGAGGTTCAGGAAGGGCTCGCCGGCATTGTGGACGCCGTCTGCATTGAGGTCGACAAACGGCTCGCCCGCTTCCTGCGGCTCGTCGACGACGCCGTTGCCGTTGTTGTCGCGGCCGTCGCCGAAGGGGCGATTGAGGTCCATCCGCCGGCCGGCGAGGACCTCGGGCGCCAGCAGGCCGCCGAAGCTGTAAGGCTCGGTGTTGCGGAGGGGATCGGTGGTGGCGACGCTCTTGCCGAACAGGATCTGCTCGCAAAGTCGATCCACCCGCGGACGATTCGTGGTGACCTCGCCGTAGGTGATCGATCCCTTACGGATCAGCTCCAGCACAACGCGGTACTTCAGATAATCAGTCAATCGCGCCGGGATCGGCGGGTCCTGTCGCATGACGACCACGTAGTCGTCGCAACCGGCGTTGAAGAGGTCTCGGTAGGTCGCGACCGACCCATCAGCGAAGGTATGGGACTGATTCGTTGCGTCGTAACCGATGATCGCTTCGTCTCCTTCGTCGAGGAGACCATCGCCGTCATCGTCGGCGATCCCGTACCGCGGGCTCGAACTATCGGCGACCCAGTCGCCGACGCTCTGGAACTCGGGCACGCCCGGTTTGCCGTCGGCGCCGAGGAGCAGGCGGTCGTAGAGGTTCTCGTTGGGAGCGGGCAGGTCCCAGCTCTCGGTCGTCACTTGCCGGCGCGTCACGGCGGCCTGGGCGCCGGCGACAACTTGCTCGAGTGAAGTGGGTGTGTAGGTGGGGTTGTCACCGTTGCTAAGCAAGTTGTTCTGGGCGGCGAGCTTCGCGGGGTCGAAGGCGTCGACCGCGTTCCAGAGCCGGTCGGCCAGCTTGTCGGCGTCGGCGTCGAACGCGCGGAGGATCCGCTCGAGCTCGGCCGGCGAGAACGGCGCGTCGTCCACCAGCGGCGCCGTTAGTGGCTCCACTAGCCCGCTGTTGTCGGGGTCGTAGCTACGGCGGATCGCGTCGAGGCTCGCCGGCGCTAGGTTCCGCGCCGAGACCGACAGGTCGAGCTCGTACGGCGAATCGTCCGGTGCATTGCCCGGAAGGTCGCGCCAGTGGACGCCAATCGAATTGGCCTCGGCGGTCGCCTCGGCGACCGGAGCGCCGGCGCCCGAGAGGCCCGTCGCGAAACGGCCCCGCATGTCGGGCGCCGAACTGAAGCCGCTCCGCGCTTCACCAGTAACGGCGCCGGTGTAGGCCGGGTAGCCTAGAAACTCGAGCGGCGTCCGTGGGTCGCGAACCGCGGAGTAGGAAGCCCCCGCCGAAACCTTGGTCGGGTCGGTCACGTAGGTGGCGCCCGGCTTGGTGAGCGGGACCGTCCCGAGGACGGCGCCCGCGCCGACCGACCCGTAACGCCCGAAACCGACCGACGCCCGCAGCGGCGCGGCGACGTTTCGATTGGCGGCTTGCGGATCGGGACGGCCGTAGAGCAGCCGGGCGTAGTCGTCGTACTGCGGATTGCCGGTGTAGGTGGGTCCGTTGAGGGCGTCAATAATCGGCAACGTCGGTGACAACAGCGAGCGTAACGACGTCTCGGCGACACCCCAGCCGGTTCCTTGTGGCAGCTGGTCGGACGAACGGAGCCAGCTGAAATCAAAGCGGTCGGAGAGCGTCGTCTGAAGCCGTTGCGAATCCATCGCTAGATTGCCGTTCAACGCACTGGAAGCGCCCGTGTTGGAGTAGTCGTTGGCGTAGGAGGAACCGTTGTTGAGATTCGGCAACGGCGCCGCCAAGTCGGCCTCGCCGCCGTGGGCGTTGAGGTTCAGGCGGCCGTCCATGTCCTCGACAAGCATCGCCACCAGCGGCTTGTACCAGCGGCCATCTTCGGTCTGCTGCACCGGCAGACCGATATCGACCCAGACGCTGTCGTTGACGCCGTCGCCGTCGTTGTCGACGTCCCACGGGCCGACCGCTTCCCAGAAGGGGAAGGTGATCTCGTCGTCGGAAATATCGCCAGCGGTTCCCTTCGTATTAACGAGCGCGCCAGTGCCTGCAGTCGTGTTGTTACCCATAACGGCGCGTAAGGCGGCTGTGCCGTAGCGCGACAGCGCGTTGCTGCCGTCGAATGATGGGTGGTCGTCCCGCAGGGGACGCAGTAGGAACTTCCGTTTGATGGTGGCAATCTGGAAAGCCTGCGCGGCGTTGAGCCCATGCAGAGGGGCGCCGTTGGAGTCGTACGGCTCAAGGATCGCCCGGGCGCGTTCGTGTGCGTCGCCAACGACCCCCTGCAACCAAGTCGATCGCCAGAGCCGATGGAACCAGAAGTTCGCGAGCGACGGGCGGTGGAATGACGGGATCGTCACGCCTTCTAGATCGAGATACGCGGGAGCCGTCCCAGCGCCGGCGGGGTAGTAGGCATCGGGATCAAGCGACACACCGGACGCGTTGACGACACGGCCGCGCAGACGTGGCTCCAGCGACTGCGACGCCAATGCCATGTTTTGGGTATCGGGCGCGTCATAGGACTCGTCCGTGTCGCCGGGACCGGCGAACGTCTTATAGAGGGGTGACGTTGCCGAGTTGTAGGCAGGATTGTCGGCCCAAACAAAACTCTGTGCTAGCGCCAAGAACTCTGATCTGTCGTAGAGACGGTTCCAAGGATCAACACCCGCCGAAGGATTCAAGGAGACACTGAAACTAATGTTATGCACCGAGTTTGGGATCAATGCACGTTCCATCCCGTAACCATTGTCGCCATCAACACCAACCAACTCCAGCGCCGAGAGTCGTGCCATCGGCGACTGGGCTTGTGAACTCGACAACGCCAAAGGGTTGTAACCCACACCGGTCCCGTTGAACGGCCGGCCATTGACGATGAACCGGTGCCCCAAGGCGCCGTCCACAAGTTCCGTAATGACGCCACCATTGACGGTGAGGGGGCGTCCGTCCGCGCGTGATGGCGCGACGATTCGGAACCGGCCTACGGGCCCCTGGTACGAACCGTTATTGGTGGGGTCCGTCGATAACTGAAGACCCGCGTCTCCGATGTAGTCGTAATCGACGATTCGAACCGTGCTCCCCCGACAAGGCCCCGTCATGATCGTTAGGAGGCACCCCTCGTAGTAGCCGTCGGTCCTCGACAGTGAATGGTTGACCGGCAGACCCGCCTGATCAAAATCCAACCCGACCACGTTCGCATCGTCCGGGTTGAGAACCGATTCCCGGTCGGCGTCGACTACATATAACTCAACTAGCTGGCCGTTAGTTGCCCCCCTTGGTGTCGCGGCGGCAGTTGTCGTTGAAACGCCCGCGTAGTGTGGGCCAACCAATTGCGGAGCGGAGACGATAGCCGGATTACTCGTAGAAGACGGGATCCTTACGCCAGCCGTCGCCCTCGCCACAAACCCATCCACGCCGTACAGGTCGCGCATCAAGCTGTGATAACGGATCACCGAGCTGGCGTTGTTGGTGTCGCGCACCAGCTGCATCAGCGCGCGCTCCAGCAGGTCGGCCGGCTGGAAGGTCGTGCGGTGCGCCTTCTCGACGATCTTCGACGCGGTGCGGTACTGGCCGCTCGTGAGCAGGAACGTCGTCCCAATCAACAGGAACAGCACCAGCATGCTCAGTACGACCAGCAGCAGGACGCCACGCCGCTGGGGCTGGCGCCGCGCGAGCAGTCGGCGGCGGAGTCGTTTGCGTCGGTTCATGTCGCTTGCTTCGCTATAAGAAGCCGGCGGCTTGCCCGACCGCCGGCAGAGAATGGTTGAAGAGCCGCTTCGGCCCGTGTGGGTTGGCCCGGCGTTACTCGATCGCCCACTCGGTCCCCGCCTCGAGCCGCATCGTCTTGGTGTGGACCGCGACGGCGCCGGGGAGGATGCCGACACGGAGGTTGTTCGCGACCGCACTAGTGGAGTCGGTCCAAGGCCAATCGGGCCCGCGGAGCGACACCAACACCGCTTGATCCTTGGAGAGCTGCACGGTTCCCGTGCCGAGGTTCACGGGGCCTTGGTCCTCAATGCTGAGGACACGGCACCACTTCAACGCGAGCATCGGCCGCATAGCGTTGCTAAGCGGGTGCGGCCCGGTGACCATTACATACTGACCGACGCGGAGGTTCTCGAACGGAGAGCCGGCTCCCGAATCGGCAGTGCGCTTCGTGAGCAGCATCTCCCCCCCGCCAGGGCCTGTTGATACCAAGCGGGCGTTAACCAGTCGTTCCGATTCAAGCCGGCTCTGCAGCCCTGTTCCAATCGCCCGCTTGTGGAACACCACGGCTGAAACTTCAACGGGGTAGGCGTCCGGTTGAAACGCGATGGCGTCGCGGTCGCTGGTGGATTCCGGAGCGATCGAGAGGATCCAGGAAAAGTCGCGGTTCGACAGCCGCGCCGCGCTCGGGCGCCCGGTCGTCCCGTCGAGCGCGTCCCACAGCCCCAAGGCGGGGTCGTCTCCATTTTCAGGGAGAGTGATCGCCAAGTCATCCGGGGCGGTGAAAGCATTCAGAGCGGCGGGCAACTGTTTATTAAATGGCCGATTATTGGCGTTCGAGTTGTCGTTCAATATTGCTGCGGAATGGATCGGCGTCGCCCGGCGTACGGGCCATTGGAAAGGGCCAACGAACCAATCCGGCCATGCCCTTAGAGACATGTCGTCGTTGTCCGGAGGTGACGCCGGGAACCGTCTGACGGCCACCGACCCTACCGGGTTTTGTACCGCTGCATTGAACGCATCCGTCCCCCCCAACGCAGCCGTCATGCCAATCGGATCGAGAACGATCGCACCACCGAAGAGCCTCGCCGTGTAGCGATCGGGAGTCGTTCTCTGGTTCTGACCGAGAATCGACAGGGCAGGCATCGTGCTCAACGGTTGGGCTTTGACGGCGCTGACATTGGCGACGGCGGTCCTCAATCCAATACGACCGGCAGCTGCGTCGCCATTGAGGTACGAAATAAACCGTCCCGATGTGGCGCCAGCGACACTCGCGTCATGCACCACCCACCGCTCTGGGTCGAGGTACCCGCGCACCATCGCGTCCTCGAGCGCCGCCTCGGCCACCGCGCCGGCGCGGTCGGCGATGTCGCCCGACTGCATGTAGTAGCCGCCGACCGGGAAGATCGACGCCACGCCGAGCAGTCCGATCGTCAGCAGGCCCATCGCGATCAGCACCTCGGCCAGCGTGAGGGCGCGGCGCGAAGTGGGAGGTCGGAAGTGGGAAGTGGGAGTTTTCGTGGCGGTGCTCAGCATGGGTTAGGACTCAAACGGCTCTCGCCCCTCTCGGTTTCGTTTGCCGCGGTTTCGCTCGTCGGGGCTGGCCCGCCCCGGGATCGGTCGACCTCTCAACGGCTGCCCGCCTTGTTGCGCCGGGGGGCGTTTTCGAGGGCGGCGCCGAGCTGGGCTTGCATCAAGATGTTGTTCGTCGCCCCGGCGTAGTACGGGGCGCTGGTCTCGATCGTCGACACCGACCCCGACTGCCCGCCGACAAGGACCCAGCGGGTCTCCAGGTTCAACCAATTGTATTGGTCGGTGAGCTCCGTGGCTTCTGTTTCGTTCAGGCCGGGCTGAACCACGTCGGTGTAGAGGTCGATCGGCTCGGCGTAGGCGGCTTGGCTCACCGCGTCACGCGGTTTGGCGGGGATCAGGTCGCGTCGGCCGACACAGAGGGCCAGGTAGCTCGTCACCGTCGTCGGCGGGACCTCTTGGCCGGTTGCGTCGACAAGCCCATAGACGCGGTCGATCGACCCTTCGGGCGAGAAGAGCACCATGACGTTGTCGGTCCGCGGGGTGAAAGAGACCGCGCTCTCGACGTAATCAACATGCGGCTGATAAACACGCGTCCCGTTGCCAAAGACGCTCGCCTGCAGGTCAACCGCGACGCCCGTCGGCAACTCGAGCGGCTCACCGCCCGCGGAGACCGGCTGGCGGTAGATTTTGTAGGGGGTCGGTTCGGTCCAGAAGGGTTCGTCGTAAGGAGAGGATGACGACACCGCATTGCCGTTAGCGTCGTACTTTATGGCGAGGGTTGGTAGTTGCTCGATTGGCGCTCCATTGGGTAGACCTTCCGGCTTAGCTAGTAGTGTTGTCACGCTTCCGCTAACAGTTCCTGGATAGTAGCCATCGACGGATCGAACGGTCAGATCAGCCGAATTGCTATTTGCCTGAGCACGATCAAGCAGCGTATAGCGCTGGCCGTGAACTTCGATCGTATCGCCCGGTCGAAAGAACTGTGGCGGAGTCAAGTCGGACACCCAGCCAGGAGGCATTTTGCTACCGTTGGGCGTTGGTCCTCGCTGTACAAATTGAATCCAGACAGGACCGATCCGACGCCAAGCAATCGGCGAGGACGGATCGTAGAAGAGCCGATTCGGAGGGGTGCTCGTGTCCGTAGGAACCCACGCCGGCGATATCCGCACCGCTGACGTCGGGCTGAAACCCGAGTACCAGGGCGGCACCTCGACGTACTCCATCCGCACGCAGACCGCGTTGTCGGCGCCGCTGCCGGTGTCGGCCGACAGACGCTGGAACGAGACGCCGAACGGGCGGCCGGTCTCGATGGCCCGCGCCTGGGCGCCCTGCAGGTAGGCGTTGAGGTTGCGCGACGACTCGCGCAGCTTCCGGTTGTCGCCGCCGGGCGAGATGATCGGGATCGCCGTCGAGACGAGCGTCGTCACCAAGACGATGACGACTAGCAGCTCGACGAGGGTCATCCCCAAGGGCGGAAGGCGGAAGGCGGAAGGCGGAATCGGGCTGTCGCCCGCCGCTTGTCGTCCGCTGTTGTTCTCCTCTTCGAAGCGCATCGCTTCGTCCTTTCGTTGGGGGTCGCCGTCTGCCCCGGCGGCCCGCCAAGGTGGTGTCGCTAAGTGGTTCAACGTTTACGGCTCAAGGCGCCGACGTTGTGGTTGTGGATGTTGTCGGCGTAGAGCTCGGAGTCGAGGTCGATTGCGAGGTCGGTTGGGTCGTCCGTCGCCTCACCCAAGTAGTTGCCGCTGCCAACGTCGTCGTAGGGGTCGAGACGCGGGATATACTCTGTGACTCCGTCTCCGTCGAACCTTATTCCGTACTCCTCGTCGCTGCCCGCCGAGATGATCAGCGGCTGCAGCCGCCACCCGCGGGCATTGGTGCGGTCGAGCTGGAAGATGTCGAACGGGTCGTGGTCGGCGAGGATCGCTTCGCCGACCGCGTTGGCGCCGATCTTTTGCTCAGTACGCCTCAGCGAGGCGACACTCAACTGCACGTCGGTGTCGAAGCCGGGCGCCCACCGCAGGAACGCGATCGGGTTCCCCCAGCCATCGACGAACTCCGGGGCGCCGTCGCCATCGGTGTCGTCGATGTCCGAATCTTTGAACAGGCCACGCGTCTCGCCGTCGCCCGTGGCGTTCATGATGATCAGGTAGAGGCACTCGGCCGATTCGTTCTCGACGATGTCGTCCCTTGTGTTAGGAAGATTGGTCTGCGTATTGATGTAGGCCGTAGCCGGCGCCGTCCGGTTCGGAACGATCGCGTTGTAGGCGCGGGCGTACACCGAATAGAGCGTCGGAGTCCTCTGGAGAAAGGCCCCCGCAGGACTCGTGGCGATCTCTCCCGGCGACACGGGCACCGCCGAGCCAACTATGTCACTCCAACGGTCTGGCATCTCGAGCTTCATCAGCTCCCGCAGACCGACAAGCCGGGCGGCCGCTTCTCGGTAGCTCGGGTCCAAGGCGGTGAAATCGATTCCCGTCACCACCGGATTGGCGTTGGCCGCCCAACTCGCGTTGAGCTCGACCCGCCGGTTGCGGTAACCGTCGTAACGTTCCATCAGCAGCGTGTGCAGCCGAGCCACGAGCGCTTTGGTGCGGGCGTCGCGGGCGGTCTCGGCGGCGACCGCCGCGGCGCCGAGCAGCAGCGCCGCGAGGATCGAGATGATCGTGATCGAGACCAGCAGTTCCACCAGGGTGAACGCCTGACGACGATGTGGGATGTGGGATGCGGGATGTTGGAAAAGGTGACGGCGCAGCGGTTCATGCGACGCTGGCTGCGCCCTTCCCACTTCCCACTTCCGACTTCCTACTTCGCTCACGGCTGGGCGTCCTCCAAGGTTCCGTCGCTGAAGTTCGTCAGCGTGTCGAGAAGCTCCAACTCCCAAGGGCCCCTTGGGTAAACGACATCGGGAGGCACCAGAGTCTTGGAAGTTGAGTCGCTAGTATCGATCCGCGGCGTGCCGGCCCATTCATCATCAACACCGGCGTGTAGGATCTGGAACTTGCCATTATTGGCGAACTGGTAAGGTAGCGTCGCCTGCGCGTTCTCAGCCAGCTTCTTAATGGCGTAGACGTCGAACAATGCTTCGAGCGACTCCTGCATGACGTCGGACTCGCTGAAGTCGCCGAGCGTCGCCGCGGGGGCGTCGTTCGTCCCCTGCACGCCGCTGCCGCGCGAGGCGTCAAAGTACAGGTAGGGCGACTGCGAGCCGGGCGCCCTCAGCACCCAGAAGTTGATCCGCCGGACGACGCTGCCGTCACGCGGATCGGCGAACTCGATGTGGCGGCTGTAGTTGGCCGGGAAGTAGTTGGTGTCGGGGTCACGCGGCCCGAGGTTCGGGAGGTCGATCCCGAGGCGCCAACCGCGGTCGGCGATCGGGTCGATCTCGTTGGGATTGCCACCTGTCAAGGGGTACGAAGGCCCCCCCGGTCCGCTGATCGGGTACTTCGGGTCGTCGCTAAAGCCGCCGACCCAGAAGACGAGCGCCTCGGCCGCCGTCATGCCGCCGGGCAGATTGGTCGCGTCGTTTGCTAGGTTGTTGTCGGTGCCGACCACCGGGCTATCCGGCGCCAAGACCGACAGGCCGACCAGCGCTTCAATCATCTGTGGCCTTTCGCGGTGACTCGGAAAGGCCCGCTGGAAGTGTTGTTTGAAGTCGGTGAGCACCGTCGCCTCGGCCAGCGGACCCGTCGTGCCATCGGTCTGGGTGTTTGGCGGGTAGCTGCCCGAGACGTTCTGGTAATCCTTCAGCGCGGCGTCGAGTTGGCCGATCTGCACCACGATGGTGGTCTGGTTCGCCTTCCGTAGCGCCGGTCCGATCGCCGCGACCAGCAGCGCCGCGAGGATGCCGATGATCGTGATCACGACCAGCAGTTCCACGAGCGTGAAGCCCGGCCGCCGGATTGCGGATTGCGGATTGCGGAACGCGGAATCACCGCGCGCAAGCCGCTTTGTTTCTTCAGTCCGCATCATCTCGTTCCTTCCGTTAAGAGCATTGCCCCGAGTTTTTTCCATTTCCTACTTCCGCCTTCCCACTTCAGGTGAGTCCTTCGATCAGCTTCACGAGCGGCAGGAAGAGCGACACGACGATAAAGCCGACCGCGCCGCCGAGGAAGATAACCAGCAGCGGCTCAAGCAGCTTGGTGAGCGAGTCGGTCCGGACCGCCACCATTTCGTCGTACACGTCGGCGATCTTGTAAAGCATGGTGTCGAGCTCGCCGGTCTCTTCGCCGACGTCGACCATGTTGACCACCAGGTCGTCGACGACGCGTTGGCGGAACTTCAGCAGATACAGCAACAGCCCGATCGGCCCGCCGACAAAGCAGAACCAGAACAGCGCCGCGACCGGGTGGAAGCCGGGCACCGAGTTTTCCTTCATCGGAGCGGCGATCGCCTCGCCCTCGCGGATCGCGTCGCTGATCTTCTGGAACATGTTCTCGAAGACCGCGTTGCCCGACGTGTCGCGGGTGATGTTGAGCGCCTCGAGGATCGGCACGCCCGACGCGATCAGCGTCCCCAGGGTCCGGGTGGTGCGGGCCAGGACGTTCTGCTCGATCAACGGGCCGAAGATCGGCACCTTGATGATGAACTGGTCCCAGCCGATGCGGCCGTGCTTGAACTTGCGGAGCAGCTTGATGAACAGCCAGACGCTGACCGGGACGCCTGGGATCAGGTACCAGTAGTTAACGGTCCATTCCGAAAACGCGACGAGGAACTCGGTCGCAATCGGCAAGTCGAGGCCGAAGTCGTCGAAGATTTCCCGGAACGCCGGGACGATAAAGATCATGATGAACGTGAGGATGCCCACCGCGACGGTGACGACCACCACCGGGTAAATCATCGCGCCTTTGATCTTACGCTTGAGCGACTCGGAACGTTCTTTGAAGTCGGCCAGACGCTGGAGAATGAGCTCGAGGGCGCCGCCCGCCTCGCCCGCCTTGATCATATTGACGTAGAGCCGGTCGAAGCACTTGGGGCTCTTGCTCATCGCCTCGGAGAGGGTCGAGCCGCCTTCGATCTCTTCGCAGGTGTCCTCGAGTGAGTACTTGAGCCGCCCCGGCTTGGCCTGCTCGGCGAGGATCCGGAGAGAGCGCAAGATCGGCAGGCCGGCGTCCTGGAGGATCGACAACTGCCGCGTGAAGGTGGTGAGGTCACGCGACTTGACCCCGCCGATAACGAGGCCACGATTCTTCTTCTTAGGACCGGCCGACTCGGACTTCTTGCGGATCTTCTTGACGTTGATCTTCGTGACGAAGTAGCCCATCTGGCGGATTGTCGCCTGGGCCTCTTCCTCGGTGGGCGCTTCGATAACGTCCTTGATCTCGGCGCCGGTGGCGTCCATCGCCTCGAATTGAAACGTCGGCATGGGAGTTTCCTTCGGAAACGGCTGTCAGCTATCAGCGGTCAGCTTTCGGTAACGATTTTGTCGGTAGCTCTTTTCTTCCGAGCTGACAGCTGATCGCTGACAGCTGAACGCTTCTTCTTACGCTTCCAGAACGGTCTCGCGGACGACTTCGTCAACGGTGGTGGTCCCTTCGTACATGGCGGCCATGCCGGCGGTGCGGAGGGTGACCATCCCCTCCTTCTCGGCGGCGTCGCGGAGCTCGCCGGTCTGGCAGTTTTCCATTATCATTTCGCGGAGGTTGTTCGTCATGATCATCAGCTCGAACAAACCGACGCGGCCCTTGTAGCCGGTGTTGTTGCAGATCTCGCACCCGCCGCCACGGTAGAACTTCTTGCCCTTGACGTCGTCGGCCGTGAGGTCGAGGTCGGCCAGCAGTTCGCTCGAGGGGTGGTACTCCTCTTTGCAGTTCTTGCAGATCCGCCGCACCAGCCGCTGGGCGAGGATCGCCTCGACCGTCGCCGTGATGAGGAACGTCGGCACGCCCATGTCCTTCAGACGCGTGATCGTGCTCGGCGCGTCGTTGGTGTGGAGGGTGCTGAACACGAGGTGACCGGTCAGCGAAGCCTGGACGGCGATCTCGGCCGTCTCAAGGTCGCGGATCTCGCCGACGAGGATCTTGTCGGGGTCCTGGCGGAGGATCGCCCGCAGGCACGCGCCGAACGTGTTGCCGATCGCCGCGTCGATCGGCACCTGGACGATGCCATCGATGTCGTACTCGACCGGGTCCTCGGTCGTGATCAGCTTGTCCTCGATCGTGTTCAGCTCCGACAGAGCCGAGTAGAGCGTCGTGGTCTTGCCCGAGCCCGTCGGGCCGGTCACCAACACGATGCCGTTGGGCTTGATGATCGCTTTGCGGAACAGGTCCATGTTGGCCTGATTCATGCCGACGTTATTCAGGCTCAGGTTCACGACCGAGCGGTCGAGCACCCGCATAACGACCGACTCGCCGAACATCGTCGGCAGCACCGACACGCGCAGGTCGACCGGGTGGCCGCCGACGGTGAGCTCGATGCGGCCGTCCTGCGGCATGCGGCGTTCGGCGATGTCGAGGTTCGCCATGACCTTGATGCGGGTCGTGATCGCAAAGGCCAAGTGCCGCGGCGGCGGGACCATTTCGTACAGCACGCCGTCCGCCTTGATGCGGATGCGGAACTCGTCCTCGAAGGGCTCGAAGTGGAGGTCCGACGCGTGGTCCTTGATCGCCATCAAGAGGACCATGTTGAGGAGCTTGCGGACCGGCGCGCTGTCGGCGAGGGCCTCGACGCTCGTCAGGTCGATCGGGCCTTCTTTATCGAGGGCGGCCGCGGCGGCGGCGAGCTCGGTGTCGTTCTCGAGCCCCTCGACGATCGATTCGACGCTGTCGGTGTTCTCGCCGTAGTAGCGTTCCAGCGCGGCGTTGATGCTCGACTCGCTGGAGGCCATCACCTTGATGTTGTGGCCGAGGAACGTCCGCAACTCGTCCTGCACCGACAGGTTCTGCGGGTCGGCCATGGCGACCGACAGCGTGCCGGCGTCCTCGTCGAAGTCGATGGGGATGACGCGGTACATCTGGGCCATCGGGCCCGAGACCAGCGCCAGCACCTCCTTCTTGATCTTCACCTCGTGGGGCGAGACCACCTCCAGCAGCATCTGCTCGGCGACGGCCTGGGTGAGCTTCTCCTCATCGATCAGGCCCATGTCCATCGCGACGCGGCCGATCAGCAGCCCGGGCTGCTGTTTCTGCTCGTCGACGAGCAGGTCGAGCTGCTCGTCGTCGATGTAGCCCATATCGACCATCACTTGGCCGAGCCGTCGCATCGCCATATCAGAATCGAGAGTTGCAGGAGGGGGGAATTCGTCGGTTGGTTAAGTCATGCTGAGCCCCCGGCGCGAGCCGGCGGGAGGCGTCAGTCGTCTTCTTCGTCTTGCGCGAAGGGGTCGCCGTCGCTCTTGTCGAACGCCGCCATGCGGGCGGCGAGTTCCTCGGGCGAGTTGCATTTGCCGAGGGCGTCTTCTTTGGTGACCAAGCCGTTGCAGTAGTGCTCGTAGATGTGGTCGTCCAAGAGCTGCATCCCCTTCTTCTTGCCGGTTTGAATGGCCGAGGTGATGCGGAAGATCTTGTTCTCGCGGATCAGGTTGGCGATGCCGGCGTCAACCACCAGCACCTCGAACGCCGCGACGCGGCCGCCGCCCACCTTCTTCAGCAGTTGCTGCGACAGGATCCCCAGAATGGCGGTCGCCAACTGCGTGCGGATTTGGTCCTGCTGGTTGGTCGGGAAGACGTCGATGATGCGGTTGATCGTCCCGGCGGCGCTGCTGGTGTGGAGCGTGCCGAACACGATGTGGCCCGTTTCCGCCGCGGTGATGGCCGCTTCGATCGTCTCGAGGTCCCGCATCTCGCCGACGAGGATCACGTCGGGGTCCTGCCGCAGGGCGCGGCGGATCGCCTCGGAGAAGCTCGTGACGTCGGTGCCGACCTCACGCTGGTTGATCGTCGACTTCTTGTGGTTGTGCTGGAACTCGATCGGGTCTTCGATCGTGATGATGTGGTGATCGACGTTGTCGTTCAGGTAGTCGATCATCGCCGCAAGCGACGTTGACTTGCCCGAACCCGTTGGCCCCGTCACCAGCACCAACCCACGCGGCCGCTGGATCATCGACTTGAAGATCTCGGGCAGCTTCAGCTGATCCATCGTGTAGAGGTCGACCGGGATCTGCCGGAGGACCATCGCCACCTTGCCGCGTTGGCGGAAGACCGACACACGGAAGCGGGCCTGGTCGCCGAAGGCGAAGCCGAAGTCGGTGCTGCCGGTCTCCTGGAACTCTTGTTGGCAGCGGTCGGGCGTGATGCTTTTCATGAGGCCCATCGTGTCGGCCTCGTCGAGCACCTTGGTCTTGAGCTTCTGCATGCGGCCGCTGAGGCGCAGCACGGGGGGCTGGCCGACGGTGATATGCAGGTCGCTCGCGCCCTGCTTCACCACCGCCGAGAGCAGCTTGTCGATAAGGATCGTGCCCATGCCGCTGTGTCTTCGCCGCTAAAGGTCGCCGGATAACCGGGGGATAAGCCGGGGAAACGCTCGAAGGGCGCAGCACGCCCTACCAAGTGCAGTTTAACAACAAACGGCGGCTCCGGCCCGCACCTTGGGGCATTACGCCCGG
Source organism: Botrimarina colliarenosi (assembly GCF_007859955.1). Taxonomy (GTDB): domain Bacteria; phylum Planctomycetota; class Planctomycetia; order Pirellulales; family Lacipirellulaceae; genus Botrimarina; species Botrimarina colliarenosi. The sequence goes on along the minus strand of NZ_SJPR01000001.1, from coordinate 1,124,366 downwards.
TTGGTGAGGAACGCATCGTCCGCTTGGCCCGGAGCTTGCCCGCACCGGGAAAAGACGGCCGTGGGGCCGCCGGCGGGCCTAGCGATCGTCGCTCCCGGTCCTCCGGGGCACGGGGCAACCGGGGCAGGGGCGACGGCTCGAGAGGCTCTGTTCCTGTGCCGACGGGGGCCAGCCACCGGCAGCCACATTATCTGCTCCTCGCCTCGATCGCACAAGTTTTTTGCAGGCTTGGAGTTACCGCACCGGGCAATCGGCTCCCCCGGCCCGCCTGGCGCGGCCCCGACAACCGGCGCCACCCGCGCCAGCCGGCCTTCCAGCGACCCCGGGCCGAATTGTGAGCTAGGGTTTTTTTCGGACGACCCCACGTCGCTGCGCGACGCCACGTCCCCCCTCCTCACGCCCTCCCTCCTCTCCTCGCGACTCCCGGCCGAGCCATGTCGCTCTCCGTTGCCTCCTCGGCGCCGACCTTGGCGCCCCCGCCCGAAATTGCGCCGGTGGGCCCTGTGGCCCCCGCCGCTCCCCTGGCGGCCGAACCGCCTCGCGGCGTCGCAAGACCGACCGTCCGGGTGCTGCACGTCGTCAACGGTGAGCACTACTCGGGCGCCGAGCGGGTCCAGGACCTGCTTGGGATGGCCCTGCCGTCGTTCGGCTACTCGGTGGCGTTTGCGAGCCTCAAGCCGGGCAAGTTCGGCGACCACCGGCGGTCGGTCGCGTGCCCGCTGCACGAGGTCGAGATGCGGGGCCGCTGGAACCTGGGGGTCGCCCGCCGCCTCGCGAAGCTGGTCCGCCAAGAGGACTACTCCCTGCTGCACGCCCACACGCCCCGCTCGCTGCTGGTGGCTTATCTGGCCTCGCGTCTGGCCGGGGTGCCGCTCGTCTACCACGTCCACAGCCCGGCGAGCCGCGACTCGACGCGCCGGCTGGCGAACTGGAGCAACCACTTCCTCGAGCGCGGCTGCGCCAACCGGGCCGACCAGTTGGTCACGGTGTCGCCGACGCTGACCAACCATATGCGGACGATGGGGGTCTCGCCCGACAAGCTGCGTTGTGTGCTGAACGGCGTCCCGCCTCTCACCGAGGAGGAAGCCCGCCGGCGGCGGAAGCCGATCGCCCCCTACACGGTGGCGATGGTCGCCCTGTTCCGCCCGCGGAAGGGGGTCGAGGTGCTGATCGACGCGCTCGCCAACCTGCGGTCGCGGGAGCTCGATGTCCATCTCGAAGCGATCGGGCCGTTCGAGTCCGCTGAGTATGAGGACCACATCCGCAGCCGCGTCAAAAAGCTCGGCCTCGAGGAGCACATCCACTGGACCGGCTTTACAGACAACGTCCCCGCCGCCCTGGCGCGGGCCGACGCGCTGGCGCTGCCGAGCCTGTTCGGCGAGGGGCTGCCGATGGTGGTCCTCGAGGCGATGGCCGCCGGCCTGCCGGTGGTCGCCACCCGATGTGAAGGGACGACCGAGGCGATCCTCCACCGCGAGACCGGCTTCCTCGTCGAACCGGGCAGCGTCAGCCAACTCGCCGACGCCCTCGAAGAGCTCTTCAACGGCGAGACCGACTACCCGCTGATGTCGCTGCTGGCCCGCGAACGCCACCTCGACCACTTCAGCGACCAAGCGATGGCCCGCAGCCTCGCGGGCGTCTACGACGGCGTCCTCCGTCAGTGGGCGAAGAAATAGGCCAACAACAAGTAGGCCGGAACCAGCGCAGCACAGGTCCGGCAGAACCCGGGATCAAGCTTCCTCTTAACGGCACGCCGGACCTGCGCTTCGCTGGTTCCGGCCTACGATTGCGTCGATTCAGGATCCACCATCGCGCGGACCGCCTCCTCCGACACGGGCTCGATCACCCCGCGCTCGGTGATGATCGCCGTGATCAGTTCGGCGGGCGTCACGTCGAACGCGGGGTTGTCGACTTCCACTCCCTCGGGCGCCGTGCGGCGTCCGAAGGCTTCGGTGATCTCTTCGGGGGCCCGCTGCTCGATCGGGATCTCGTCGCCGGAGGTGATCGACAGATCAAACGTCGTCGTGGGGGCCGCCACATAGAACGGCACGCCGTGGTGTTTGGCCTGCACCGCGAGGCCGTACGTCCCGATCTTGTTGGCCGTGTCGCCGCGGGCCGTGATGCGGTCGGCGCCGACGATGACCGCCTGGGCCTTGCCGTCGCGCAGCAGCGGGGCGGCCATCGAGTCGCAGATCAGCGTCACGTGAACGCCCCGTTCCATCAGCTCCCAAGCCGTGAGTCGAGCGCCTTGCAGCAGGGGCCGCGTCTCGTCGGCGTAGACGTGGGGCTGCATCCCCCGCTCGTTGAGGGCGAATAGCACCGCGAGCGCCGTGCCGTCGCCGCCGGTAGCGAGCATGCCGGTATTACAGTGCGTGACGATCCCCATGGTGGGGCCAAGAGTCTCCAGCAGGTCGGCGCCGTAGCGGCCAATGGCGGCGCATTGGGCGCGGTCCGCCTCGTGGATCGCCACGGCCTCGGCCAGCAGCCGCTCCGCCACCCGACCGGCCGAGGGCTCTTCACCAACCGTCGCGATGACGCCGCGCATCCGGTCGAGGGCCCAGAACAGGTTCACCGCCGTCGGGCGGCTGGTCGCCAAGTGGTCGCACGCCGCCAAAGCCGCCCGGCAACCCTGTTCGGCCGTCTTGGGCGAGTCGCCGCTGCCGAGCATCTTCTCGTCGCGGGCGCCGAGGACCACGCCGTAGGCGGCGGCGATCCCGATGGCGGGCGCCCCGCGGACGGCGAGCCGCTTGATCGCCTGCCAGACATCCTCGACCGAGTCGCAATTAACGAAGGTCACCTCGTTGGGGAGCCGCGTCTGGTCGAGCAGCGTCAGGAAGCCGTCGCCGGCGCCGGTCCAGCTGAGGGTCTCGAAGCCATCGGAGTTGTTTCGATTCATGGCGGTTGTTCTGCTGCTGTTGCTTGTCACCAAGGCGGGTCGGGCGAGCCGGCGACGCAAGTCGCCGGAGGCTGTCCGGCTAGTCGGTGTGAGTTGTTTGGGTTCCGCCCCCTTGATGGTCTACACTAACGCCATGCTGGCCGATCCGCTCCCCCCGACTCTCGCCCGGCAGGTTGCCTTAGTAACCGGCGGCGCTCGGCGTGTCGGCAAAGCGATCGCGATTGAGCTCGCCCGCCGCGGCGCCCGCGTCGCGATCCACGCCAACTCCTCAATCGACGAGGCGAACGAGCTCGGCGCCCTGCTACAAGAGCGCTACGGGACCGATGTCGGCGCGTTCCAAGCCGAACTAACCGACGAGGGCGTCGCCGAGGACCTCGTGCACCGGGTCGCCCGACACTTCGCTTGCACCGGCGACGCGTGCGACGAGCATGCCGGGGCGCTCGATATACTCATCAACTGCGCGGCGATCTGGCCCGAGACTCCGTTCGAGGACTTTGGGGCCGAGGACGTTCGGAAGTGCCTCGACGTCAACACAGTCGCGCCGTTGCTGCTGGCCAAGCACGCCGGCCTCTGGATGGCGGGCCAGGAGTCCGGAGGCGTCATCATCAACCTCGGCGACGCCGCCACCGGGCCCGACGGCAAGCCGTACCGCGACTACCCGGCGTACCACCCGTCGAAGGCCGCGATCCCCGGCATGACGCGGATGCTCGCCGTCGAACTGTCGCGACGGAACAAACGGGTGCGCGTCAACGCGGTGCTCCCCGGCCCCGTGATCTGTCAGCACCTGCCCGGCGAGCCCGAAGAGCCCGAGGAACGGAAGGACCACGCCCGCTACCAAGCGATGATCCGCACCGACGATCTCGGCGGCTATGGCAAGGCCGAGCACGTCGCCCATGCGGTGGCGATGCTCGTCGAGAACCCGTTCATGACGGGCGTCGTCTTGCCGGTCGATGGCGGTGGCCGGCTTCGTTGACGCTTCGCCAGGGCAACCCACGGCTAGCGCCGACGGCTAAGCAGGGAGCCCTCTTTGAGCCGCAGGCGCCAGCCTCGGGCGCCTACCGAACTGCTCCGCCGCGTCACTCGCCGGACTTCCGCAGTGTTGGAACCATGGCTTGAAACCGCTCAACCGCCGGTTCGACGGTGGCGGCGGGGCCGATCAGCTTGAAAAAGTAGTTCCCCTCGCCCTTGGTCTCGACGATCGCGCCGACCAGACGGTAATCGGGTCGCGGCGTCTTGGGGCCAAACGGGCCGCGGAGGCTCTCGAGGTAGGTCCCGGCAACGTCGATCAGCGTGATCTCCATACCGCCGGACTGCTGCTTCTCGACCTTGGCCGACTGCCGGTCGGCGCCCCCTTCGGTCCCCTGGAACTGGCCGACCCAGCGGGCGAGGTTCGCATCGACGCTGCCGCCGGCCGCCATGACGGTCAGCCGCGCCGGCCCGGCGTCACTGCCGCTCGGGGCGGGGACGGCGATCTCGTGCTCGATGATCCGGTTGGCGGGGGTGACCGACTCCCAGTCGGCCGGCGCGTCGAAAACCAGAGCGCCCTCCGCGACCTCGATCGCCCGGGTCGCGGCCTCGTCGGCGCGGGTCGACGACGTCACGGCGCCTAGGGCGACGACAAGCAGCAGGCGAGCAATCACGGCGGAACTCCGGCGCAGAGGTGCGAGGGGATCAGTTGCGTCAGTTGGGAATCACGGGGGCGCCGGCCGGCGGGCCGCTCATCATCAACCCTACCAGCAGTAGGGCGAGGACCAAGCAAACCAACCCCAAGGCAATCGAAAAGTTCCGCCGCTGCCGCGCCTGTTGGCGGCGGCGGACGGAGTAGGCGCTGGTGGCGACCGTCGGCTTCTCGATGCCCGGCGCCGCAGGGCTCGCTGCGGGGGCGGCGGTCGCCGTTGGCGGGGGCGGAAGGGTCACACCCGCCGCGGGCAGGGGGGGTGGTTCGGTCGCTTCGGGCAGCGGCGCCGGCAGCTCGGCGCCCGCCGCGTCGGCCCGCCGCCACTCGGGCCAGCCGGTCCGCCACACCAAGGTGTCGCCCGTCACCCGGCCCGCCTCGATCCATTGGGCGAAAACCATCGGCACGGTCGGGCCGAACTGCTGGCCGTCGGGGCGGGCCATCCGCCACTCGACCGCTTCGCTGGGGGCCGGTGGAGCGGCGGGCGGCGGGCTCGCGGCCGGTCGATCCTTGACGGGAACGCTAGCACCCGGAGGGACGACGGGCACCGGCCCCGCCGCCGGCACCAGGAACTCGGCCTGACAAGTCGGGCAGGTCCCGGACTTGCCGGCCAGCTTGTCTTTCACACGCAGGGCGTGGCCGTTCGGGCAGACGCAGTGGATCGGCATAGCGGGCGGGGTTGGGTTGCAACGGACACCGGGTCAGATTACGCGGTTCAGGCGGCTTTTGCCGCCCCCTCCCCTATTTTGACCGCAGTTTCACCCAACCAAAACTGGTGCCGCCCGGACTTCTTCCCTAGACTGCAACTTGCGCCCTGCGGCAATCGGTCGGGGCGAGGGCCGGCGAATCGAGGGCCGGGTTCAACGCTTTTCCACCGTCCCCGTTTGCTTTTGGCGTTCGCCGCTACCCCACCGCGGGCGCGACCCGCCAACTACTCACTGCTCGGTTTAGACAAGCAACACGTCGAGAGACAGCAAGAGTCACCGCCATGAGCTCACCCTCCCAAGACAACTTCGAGTCCGACGACGCCCCCCTCGAGATCTCGATGGTCGGCGACCTCACCGACTCGGAAAGCGACCTCACCGACCGCCTCCTCGGCGTCGCTCCGGGCGAGGAATGCACCATCTATTTCGACTCGCCCGGCGGGAGCCCTTACTGTGCGATGTCGCTGATGTCGCTCATCAAGCTCCGCCGCATCAAGGCGACCGGCATCGTCACCGGCGAGTGCTCTAGCGCCACGCTCTGGCCCTTCGCCGCCTGCGAACGCCGCATCGTCACCCCGTACAGCGTGCTGCTGTTCCACCCGATGCGGTGGCAGAGCGAAGAGAACGTCGGCCTCGCCGAGGCGGCCGAATGGGCCCGCCACTTCGGCGACCTCGAGCGTCAGATGGACGAGCTGCTCGCCCAGATGTTCGGCGTCGAAACCAAGCTGATGGACGAGTGGATCAACCCCGGCAAGTACGTTTCGGGTCGTGAGATCGCCGCCGCCGGCATCGCCGAGCTGGTCGAGTTCGACGACCTGGCGAAGCTCTGCCCAACCAACACGCCCGACCTGCGCGTCGCCGACCCCGGTTCGGGCGCCCGGCAGAAGAGCCGCCGGCCCGCCGCCCGGCGCAACAACTAGCGTGTGAACGGCTGCTGAATAACCATCGACGGCACGAGCAAGGAGGCTCCCGACATGATCGCGTCGTCAAGCCGTCACCCGCTCCTTCTGCTGGGCCTCCCGCTGTGCCTCCTACTCGCCCTGGCGAGTGGTTGCAGCGGTCCGAGTTTCGAGGACCAAATCCTCGCTCTCGCCACGCCAACCGGCGCCCTCGCGTCGGTCGATCCCCAATTGCCGCCGCTCATCAAAGCGGTCGAGCAACAGCGGGGGCTTCCCCTGCAGCTCGCCGGGCCGACGCTCGAGTCGTCCGACTCCAACGCGGCAGTCTCCCTCACAACCATCGGCGCGCCGCGGCAACGCGTCGAGCTGCTGACGGCGACGGCGACGCTCCTCGATCCGGCCACCGAACCGTTGGCGCGGGAAGCGTTCGTCAAGGCGTACGGACCGCTGGTGGAGCAAGCCGCGGCGGCGGTCGATCGGCCCCGCTGCCGGTTCTCGGTCGGCCACCAGTTCGGCTTCTTCGCCACGATGAGCTACCTCGACGACGCCGCGCTCGGCGTCCGGCTGCTTCTCGTCCGGGCGCTCGACGCCGGCGATAAGAAAGAGACCGCGGCCGCGCTCGCCGACGTGCTCCGGGCGCTGCGGCTGAGTCACTGGCTCGCCGACGTGCGGCGGGTCGAGGCCCGGGTGCAAGCCGCCACGCTGCGGGCCGAGTCGCTGGCGGTCGCCGCGGAGTTGCTCGAGGCGGGCGTCCTGCGGCACTACGAGGCCGAGCAGATTTACGCGGCTCTGCGTGATCACGTCACCGACTGGCCGACCGACGAGCGGATGCTCCTCGGCGAACGCGCGACGATCATCCACGCCTACGAGGCGATCCGCGCCGGGATGCTCAGCCGGCTCGTCACGCTTTACGAGCGGAAGCAGCTGCAATCAACGGGGCGGATGGACAACCTCGACAACGCGACGCCCGCCGAGATCGACGCCGACGAGGCCCGTTACCTCCGCGCCATGCAGCGGCTCATCAACGCCGCCGCGGCGCCCTACCCGGAACGCCTAGAGTCGATCGCCGCGGCGATGGACGAGATCAACAGCGTGCCGACGCTGTTCGCCGCGACGCTCTTCACCGAGGACCTACCGTCGGCGATCCGCACCGCCGCCGAGGACCGCGGCCACGTCGAGGCGTGGGCCATCGCCCTGGCCCTCGCCGCGGACCTCAAACCGCCGCCATACCGCGTCAGCCCCGTCACCGGCGAGCCGTACCAAGTCGAGCGTGAAGCGAACTCCGTGACCGTGTCGCACGGCGAGGCGCCGCCGGTAAGCCTCGGTGTGTTGCTGAAGTGAATCAGCGGGCTGATCGACGCGGGCGTTATCGTTTGGTAAGCGACAGTCCCGGTAACTGGACGCGAGGTCCTTCCAACCATCCCTGCTCGGCATGGCTAAGGTGTCGGCCTCGGGTGAATGGCCTCTCGGGGTTTAGAACCGAACCGGCGGTGTGTCCCGAGGCTCGATTCGCCGCCAGGTAGCTAGGGTTCTTATCGATCGGTTCAGGCCAACGCGAAGTTGGTCGCCGGTGGATTCCGCCTTTTATTTCTTGTTCGCTGATGCAGGAAACGGCTACAGTGCGGCTGCCCACGGAGGGTCGCCTGCCTATCGATCTCTCCGTGGCTTGTCGGACGATCTGCCGCCACCTGTATTTCGAAAAAGCCCTTGTCACGGAGCGACTCATGAAGCGGAAAATCGGGGTAGTGGGCCCCTTCTTATCACAAGCCATCCTGGCGATGGGCCTGCTGTCGACAGCGCCAGTTTGCGCGACGAGCCTTGTCTTCAACGTCCTCTACACGGGGAACGACGTGGCGACGCTCGTCCCAGGGAGTGACGACCCGGATGGCGCTTCTCTCGCACCGGGCGATGATTTTTTGTGGACCATCACGGCGGACAATAGCAGCTATTGGTTAGTTGAGGTCTCGGACGACTACTTCCCGCTGATGGCGTTCGCCGCCGACCCGTCGGCTGTCCGGACCGGCGACTTTGACTTGGTGCTCCGTAACGACGGAATGGAGGTTTTCACTCTGAGTGAAACGTCCGTTGAAACTCAAGAGGTTCATGTCGGAACCAATGGAGTCACCCTAACGGCCGGCCTCGCCTTCGATGAGATGGAGCTCCACTACACGCTCACCTCGTCGGAAGACCTCACCGCGGGCGATCCAACCGACACGGTTTTGACCGGCCTACTGCCGATCTTCGGCGCCCCGGAAATGAACCAGTTCTCGCCCGGCATCGCCCTGGTCCCCGAGCCAGCGACCTTCTGGCTGACAATGACCCCGCTGCTCTGCGTACGCCGCCGCGCAGAGCGGACGCGCCTTTAGAGTCGTCAACAGAGCCGTTGCTGGGGCGCCCGGTCCGCCTTCACGACCCTGCTAACCGACTCAGCAAGGTGTATCCCGCCGCGACGACCGCGACGATCGTCGAGAAGGCGAACAGGTCGCGAAGCCCGAATCGCCAACGCGGGTGGGGGCGCAGGACCACCGCCAGCGCCGTGGCAAACAGCAGGACAAACCAGTGCGGCAGCGTCACGTGGCGTTCGTAGTGGACGCGCCCGTCTCGGGAGGTGGCGAGAGTCTTGCCCAAGCGAAACGAGAACGGCTGCGGTTCGATGATGCTCCCGCTGTACCCGCGTGCCCGATCCTGTCCTTCAAGCTTCTTCTCGGCCCCCACCGTTTTGGCGACGAGTCGCGCATGGCCGCCAACGAAGGTCACGTCGCTGCAGCGTTCGCTGAGGTGGAGTAGTCCGCGCCAAGAGCTCAGCTCGCATCGAGTCCGTCCCCTAACCAACCACAGGGCGTCGCTCGCCGCGTAGCTGTGAATCCAGATCGCGGCGATCGCAAAGGCGACCATGAGGCCGGCGTAAGAACCGATCGTTCTCAGGCGATGTCGCATGGATAGCTCCGGCGGCCTTGAGAAGCGGACGGGCCCTTCGCTCAAGTCGTCAGCGGCAGCGGATCGTCGGCTAGATCGGCGATCGCTTCGCTCACCGCCGGATTGCTCACTCCGGCAGGGAGCACAATTGCCGCGACGCGGAGGCGGCGGATGACGCCCTTCTCGAGAAACGGGGGCGAGAGGCTTAGCACGCAACCGTCGTCGCTCGCCGCCGCCTCGCACTCGGCGGCGTCGGTCGGGTGGGGAGCGATGATCAGCGTGGCGTTCGGCAGGTCGAAGCGGCAGGCGTCGCCCGAAACCGTCGGCGCCGTGGCCTGCGACACGCCGAGCGTCAACACGGGGCTCGTGTCGAGCAGGTCGGTTTGCAGCGAGAGGCTAAGCGTCGCCGCGACGCCGCCCCCCGCGACCGGCTTGGCGGACCAGTAGAGCTGGGTGCGGAACGGGAACCCTTCGGTCGGCGGGTGCGTGCTGACGTAGTCACCGCCCCGGACGTAGGTCTCGCTCGCCGGCGCCAAGGGGCCCGCCGGGGTGGTCACCGAGAAAAGCGTCGCCGCGAGCGCAACGCCATCGAACGACACGTCACGGAGCCCCGCCGCGGGATCGCCGGTCGGCAGCGCGGCGCGGAAGGGGCCGCAGCGAAGCAGGGCAAGGCCATCCGATAAATCACCGCTGGAAGAAGCGTCACCCGTGGCGGCTTCACTTAGCCAACTCGCCGACTCGCCCATTCGCTCAATCCGTTTATCGAAGAGCCCGTTTTATCGAAGAGCCTGCTGAGGACGGCGGAGGAACGCCGCGAGGCAATAAAAAAACCCCGCCGCACACCCGAGGGTGCAACGACGGGGCCGGAACAGAGAAGAGGCCGTCGCTACGGAACCGGGGATGATCAGGATTAGGCAATCGCCTCCCGCCAACAGCGGGGATAATCCTTAGCACCGGTCTCTCCTGAACCAAGCGTTATCCTAACAAGGCTGAAACCAGTGTCCAGCGATTTGTTACGCGGCGTTCTTAAAACGATCGAAATGTCTGGAAAAGAGTGTCGGTCAGCAAAGCGGCGCGGCCGCTGCACGACCCCGGCGCTTGACCGCGAGGCCGCTACCCGTGAGCGTAAAGCAAGCGTTCCTGGCGGTTTACGCCGCCATCCCCCGACCCGCTCCGAGCCCGCTACCGCCATGCCCGCCGCCGACGCCCCGCTCGACCCCCCGGCGCTCCGCCGGCTCGCCGTCCAGGCCGCCCAGGCGGGGGGCGCGACGCTGCTGGCGTACCGCGACAAGTTCACCATGCGGGAAAAAGGCCCGGCCGACCTCGTCACGGACGCCGACCTGGCGTCGCAGAAGGCGGTGCGCGAGGTGCTGCTGTCGGCCCGGCCCGGCGACGCCTTTGTCGGCGAAGAGAGCCCCAAAGCCGAGCAGGGCGAGCACCAGGGGCGGCTCTGCTGGATCGTCGACCCGCTCGACGGGACGACGAACTACGTCCACGGCTTTCCAATGTTCGCGACCAGCGTCGGCGTGGTGCTCGACGGGGAAATCATCGCCGGCGCTGTCTTCGACCCGGTCCGGGGCGAGATGTTCTCCGCCTCGAAAGGGGGCGGCGCGTTCCTCGGTGACGAACCGATCCACGTCACCGACGCGATGGCGCTCGGCGACGCCCTCGTCGCGGTCAGCCTGCCGCCGCGCGTCGAGCCCGGTTCGCCCGACTTGGCGGCGTTCATCGCCGTCGTGCAAGCCAGCCGCGCTGTCCGGCGGACCGGCTCGGCTGCACTCAACCTGGCCTACGTCGCCGCGGGAAGGATGGACGCCCACTGGGCCTTCTCGATCCACCCGTGGGACGCCGCCGCCGGTGTGCTGCTCTGCCTCGAAGCGGGCGCCGCTGTCACCGACTGCTACGGCCGGCCCTACGACGTCTGGAAAGCGGACTACCTCGTCGCAGCGACCGAGGCCCTGCACCACGCCGTGCTGAGCCGGCTGGGTTAGGGCGCCGGCTGGATTAGCGACCTGGGTGGCTTAGCGACCTGGCTGGGCGACCACGCCGCTCGTCGTAGTCAGCCGCCGGTGGCGTCTCGGGGATCAGTGCAACCCGTCGCGGGCGAAGGAGGTCGGCACAATGTCCTCGGCGATGCGGCCGAGCTCGTCCTGCGTGCGGCGCTGCCCGACCGAGTGCCAGGCGCCAACGTCCTGCAGCTCGGGCATCACCTCGAGGACCTGCTGCTCGAGCATCTGCGCCATGCGGGTCGCCGCGGGGGTCGCCTTGAGCTCTTCGAGCGCCTTGACGGTCTTCATCAACCGTAACCACTTGGCCCGCTTGAGGACCGGCTCGCTGAGCGGGGCGTCGTTGTCGACCAACAGATCGATTAGCGGGACCTCGAGGGCCTTCTGCCAGCGGGCGAGCTGCGAGAGCGTCAGGTCGGTGTCGGGCCGCTCCTCACGACGCACCAGCTCCATCGAGACCCCCATCCGCCGGGCGGCGCTGCGGACCGAGACGCCCTGCTGCTGGCGGACCTCGGCGACACGGTGATGACGCACCGGTCGGCGTGGGGCGCCGCTGTTGCGATCGGTCGACGGGGTCGACGCGGTCGTTGGTAACGACGCTCCCCCGGGGGTCGGCATGAAGTGCGAATTCATCACGAAATCGTCGGCAACACTCATGGTCTGCCTCCTACCCTTTCCGGTTCCGCGTTACGAAGAAGAGGTCTTGAAGCGTGGCCCGCGGAGCAGCACACGTCTCTCGCCGTCGCGGTGAATCCTAGAAGGGCCCCGCGCGGCGTCAAGCGGCGTAAGTCGTTGTGAAAAAAGAGCTTACGGATGCAATAAAAGGCGCGGGGCAGAATGCCACAACCACGCCGGGGCCCGAGTGGCGGTACGGGACCCCGTGTTCAGAAATGCAACGCGCGGCTGTATGAAAACAGCGCGGCGAAATTTTTGTCAATCTTTTTGCCAGAAGAGAGGCGACGTCCCCGCGCAGGCGACTCTCGCCGCTGCGGCCGTCACTCTCCCCGGGCGAAATCGCTGATCGAACCGAGCACGTTGGCCCGCGGCAGGTTGGGGATCACGCCCAGCCCCCGCTTGGTGGGACGGGGTCGCGACGCGTCGTCGGCCCGTTGGTTGTCGTCCAGCATCGCGGCCTCGGCGACGGGGACGGCCGCCGCGGCGGGCGCCGGCTCGGCCGTGTTGACCCGCTGGAATCCCCACAAACGCCGGTGCGCCGCTTCCATCGCCGGCTGCGTGATCGACGGCCGGCGGAGGTCGGCGAACGACACACCGTGTTGACCCCCTTGGGCGTCGCGGACCGCGCCGAGGACCTGCTGCTGGCGCCAGATGAGCCGCAGCTGGTCCGGGTTCACGCGGGACGAGCCGTCGTGGACAATGACCACTTCCGAGCGGATGCTGGCGCGCACCTCGCGGAGCGATTCCTGCAGCGACTGACGGCGCGAACGGCGTAGCACCCGCACCTGTCGGAACTCTCGGGAGAGATCTGTCGCGGTCTCAAACGAGTCGTCGGTCGAGGCGTCATCGACGATCAGCACCTCCACGTCGGTCGTCAGCTCGGCGGCCGCTTCGAGCACGTCGATGACGTCACGGCGGAGTGACCGCTCGGCGTTGTGGATTGGCAGAACGACGGTGAGGGAGGATGGCACGTCGCGGGCTCCGACGGGAGGACGGGGTTTGCTAGCATGGGGATCGGCGACCTCTCCCCCGAAAGTCGAACCAGAACGCTAGTCTTCCGATTGCACCTGACTTTGCCGATCGGGTCGATCGAGCCGGCGGGGACGATCGGCCGGCTTGCTCCGCCGACGACGGTCGTGAGCCATCGGTCCCCACCACGGACGAGGACCACCCCGCTGTGAACCCACGAGACGACCAACCGATGACGGCGACCCCTGACCTCCCGACCGGACCCGCCTTCGCCGACGACGAGGCCCTGTTGCCGGCGATCGCCCAGGACGCGGCGACCGGCCGAGTCCTCATGCTCGCCTACATGAACCGCCAGGCGTACGAAGAGACGCTCCGCACCGGGCGGGCGGTCTATTACAGCCGCAGCCGCAAAGGCTTGTGGCGTAAGGGAGACACCAGCGGCCACCACCAGCAGGTCCGCCGCGTCTTGGTCGATTGCGACCGCGACACGATCCTCCTGGAGGTCGAACAACTCGGGCCGGGGGCTTGCCACAACGGCTACGAGAGCTGCTTCTATCGCGAGGCGGACGCCGCCGGCCTCCGCGTCATCGCCGAGCCAACCTTCGACCCCAAAAAAACGTACGGCGTTTGAACCGCCGCTTGCCAACTCACTTCAACTTCCCTGCGTCGCCGCCATGTCTATTGAACAACGTCTCGAATCGCTCGGCCTATCGCTCCCCGCAGCGCCGCAGGTGCTCGGACTTTATAAGCCGGTGCTGGTGGTCGACGGGCTCGCCTACACGTCGGGCCACGGTCCGCTCAAGGCGGAGGGGGGCTTTGTGTGTGGCCGACTAGGAGAGGATCTCGAGATCGAGGCGGGCGCCGACGCCGCGCGGCTGGTCGGGCTCGCGATGCTCGCGTCGCTCAAGGCGGAGCTCGGCAGCCTCGACCGCGTCGGCCGTCTCGTCCGCACGTTGGGGCTAGTCAACTCGGCGCCCGATTTCCAGGGGCATCCGGCCGTCATCAACGGGTTTAGCGAGTTGATGAAACAGGTCCTCGGCGACGAGGCGGGCGTTGGCGCCCGCAGCGCTTTTGGCGCCGCCGCCCTGCCGGCGGGCTGGGCTGTCGAAATCGAGGCCGTCTTCCAGCTCACCGATTGAGTCGCGCGGTCGCTGCGCCGGCCTGGAACTGGCTTACAGGGCCAGCTCGACCGTCTTGGCGGCGACCTCTACCTGTCCCTCAGGAATCGCCGTGGGGAACGCGCCGTCGTGGTGGAACGTCCGGTTGACGCCGACACGCATCGACTCCTCAAGCGCCCCGTTCAGCTGATCGACGAGCTTGTCGCGCTCGTCACCTTGGTGGGCGTCGGCGATCGCGCAGGTGATCGTCACCTTGTGCTCAACCCCGCCGAGCGTGAACTGCGTGGCTTCCACTTGCTGACGGAGTTGCTCCACCCGCTTGGAGGCGGCTTCAAACGAGTCGCCGTTGAGCAGAATCAACGCCGGCCGGCCGGGGACGAGCACCTGGTCCTCGGCGAGCAGTTCTTTGGCGATGCCGGCGACCGCGCGCTCGGCCGCGAGGGTCAGCTTGTCGTTCCCCTCGGCGTCGGCGATAGGATCGACGCGCACAGCGGCCAGATGGTTTACCGATTCGGACTCGGCCGCATCTAGCAACGCCTCGAGTTGCTCGAAGAGGTCGTCGATCCCGGCGAAGGTCGCGTCGATCTCGCCGTCGAGAGCAACGGCTTCCGCCGCTGGCGGCGTCGGCTTCGGGACCGCGGAGACCGCTTCCTTCTCGGCCTCGATCGCGGCGTCGCGCAACGCGCCCGACTTCTCAACCAGCTTCTTCCGCGCGGCCTCTTCTTCGAACCCGCCCTCGATAAGACCGTCGATCTCGCTGCTGATGGCGGCGACTTCCGACGCGCCGTGCGAAACGGCGTCACGGGTTGCTGAGGCCTCCTGGTCGCCCGCCGCGCCGAGCTCGTCGAGCTGCTTGAGGGCTTCCTCGGTCTCTTCGAGATAGTTGTGATTGACCTTTTGTAGGTTCGTCGCGCTCTGCTCGAACTTCACGGCGTCTTGCTCCGCGAGTTTGAGTTCGACGTTCGCCGCGGTGAGTTGCTCGCGGAAAGCCGAGAGGCTCGCAATCACGTCAACGGCCTTCGCCTTCGGCTTCGCGGGCGCCGAAGCGGGCTCGGCGGGGACGCCCGTGGCGGCCGCCGGGGCGACTGCCTGCACCGGCGCGGCAGGAGCCTGCGTTGGGGCGGCGACTGGCGCCGGGCGGGTGAGCGGCTCGGCGTCATCGACCTCGGCGATCACCGGCTTGGCGGCGCGAGTCGGCATCATCGCGAATAGCGAGCGGATCGTCAGCCCCGCGCCGAGCGCATACCCAACCGCAAGGTTCATCGTGGCGACGAAAAAGACGAACAGCAGCATCGGAGCGCTCGGTCGCTGGAGAGGGAATCCCTACTTCAGCCGCAAACGTAGGCCATCCAGCCGCGCTCTTTCACGCCCTGCATAAGGCCGCGGGTCGCCAATGTGCAAATATCGACGCCCGCGACGGTTGTTCCGGTTGTGCCGCCAGAAAACTAGCGGGTTGTCCCCAGCCTGCGGAGGGCAGAGACAAATTCCGGCGAGGCGGAGTCGAGCGTCAGGACCTCGGTCCGCCCCCCCGCCGTGTCGGGCCGGATCAGCACCACCACCTCCGCCCGTTCGCCACGGGAGACAATCTCGCTGAGCGTCGCCTGCTCGGCGGTGGTGAGCGCCCCTTGGCCGGACATTGGGTCTTGGCCGCGGATGACGGGCGTCCGCTGAATCGGCGTGAGCTCGGGAGTGGTCATAGCGGCGGGCGTCGCGGGAACGACCGGCGGCGCCGAGGCGACGACAGGCGCCGCAACCGCGGGCTGGGGGTTGCGGTACAAATCGGTCAAGCCGATGCGGTCGAGCTGCGCGTGGATCGAGGCCAGGCCGGCGTAGATCCCCTCGTTGGCGGACTCGTCGGCGAAGTTGCAGACGCCAACGAGTTCGCCGGTGTCGCTAAACAAGCCGCCGCCGCTGCGTCCTTGGATCGGGGCGCCGGCCGCCTCGATGTTCGCGGGACCGTCGTAGCGATTGAGGTCAACGATCTGGCTGTCACGCACGGTCGGGTCGGCCCCGAGGTCGCAGCCGACGCTACGGACGACCGCGCCGATACGCAGGTCGCCGGGCGACGCCGCCACCGGCGCTGTCGGCACGACCCCACTGGGGCGGATCGCGACGAGCGCCACGTCGGCGTCGAAGTCGTGGCTGATGA
This sequence comes from Botrimarina colliarenosi, assembly GCF_007859955.1. Taxonomy (GTDB): domain Bacteria; phylum Planctomycetota; class Planctomycetia; order Pirellulales; family Lacipirellulaceae; genus Botrimarina; species Botrimarina colliarenosi. The sequence goes on along the minus strand of NZ_SJPR01000001.1, from coordinate 1,108,359 downwards.
GTTGCCCGTCGACCCGCTCGGCGACACGGAGCGTGCCGGTCGCGGTGTCGAACAGCTCGATGGTCATCCGCCCGGACGGGTCGATCGGGCGGCCGTCGGCGCCGCGGAATAGGTGGGCGCAGGTGACGATCAGCGCTTCGCCGCTGCGGGCGTCGATCACCGTGCCGGTGCCGAACGAGCGGCCCGCGTCGTCGACAATCGTCAGGCGGACCGAACGCGAAAGCAGCTTGGCGGCCGTCGCATTGGGGACGGCGCCCGCGGTGGGGGCGGCGGCGAATGTGTTGTCACGCCCCGAGGTCGCGGCGAATCCCGGCGTCGGTTGCTCGAAGCCCCGAGGCTTGGCGGACCGCACCAACTGCGCGAGTTGTTCGTAGCTGGTCGCACCGACGACGCGGCCGACTTCGCGGCCATCGGCGACCGCGATGAACGTCGGGTAGCTATCGACGCGCATCTGCGCGGTGAGCTGCGGCTCGCGGGAGCCATCGACCCGGCGGACCCGGACCCCTTCGGCTTCCAAGCGTTCGACCGTCGGCGCCATGGCGCGGCACGGCCCGCAGGTGGGCAGGTAGAAGTCGAGCAGCTCGACTTGCTGGGCGGACGCAACCGCTGCAAAGGCAGCGAGCGTGGCGAATGTAAAAACGAACCTTCGAGTGACCATCCGCATCCCTCCTTGGACGACGTGGTCTGGCGGCGAGTGAGTGGACCGACCACCACGAGCGAACGCCGCATCCTGCGACGAAAAAATCTCGTGGTTGCGCTGGCCGCCATCCTTTGGCGACCTGGGCAAGTCAGTCAGCTCGGCAAATTTGTGCCAGTCCGGTAATTGTTACAACCTCAAAACTTCAACGCCGCTAGCAGGGCTGGCGGGCTTTCGGCGAGCCGTCGACACAAGTCGTCGGAGTTTTTCGCGAGTTTCGCTCAAGTCGCTGACGCCCCCCGGATTCGAAAACGGACTCCGGGGACTGACGTCACCCGGCTCGCCGTCACTTGGTTGCACTTGGCGTGCCAGAGGGGCCGCTGGCGGTCGGGTCGTGGGGACGACGCGACGCCGATAGAATGCCGGCCACGCTCTTGCTGTCACCGCCCACCGCCCGCCGTAAATGCCCGCAGAAACCCCTGTTAACCGCCGCCTGCTCGTCACCTCGGCCCTGCCGTACGCCAACGGCCCGATCCACATCGGGCACCTCGTGGAGTACCTGCAGACCGACATCTGGGTCCGCTTCCAGAAGCTCACCGGCAACCGCTGCGTCTACGTCTGCGCCGACGACACGCACGGCACCGCGATCATGATCCGCGCCCGCCAAGAGGGGCGGACCGAGGTCGAGCTGATCGCCGACATGCAGCGCCAGCACGAAACCGACTTTGCGGATTTCCTGATCGAGTTCGACAACTACGGCAGCACCAACAGCGAAGAGAACCGCCAGCTGTGCGGCGAGCTGTGGGCGTCGATCCGCAAGGCGGGCCTCGTCAAGGAACAGGAGGTCCAGCAGCTGTTCGACCCCGAGGCGGGCACGTTCCTCGCCGACCGCTTCGTCCGGGGGACCTGCCCCAAGTGCGGCGCCGCCGACCAGCCGGGCGACAACTGCAGCAGCTGCGGCAGCGCCTACACGCCCGCCGATCTGGTGAACCCGGTGAGCACGCTCAGCGGCGCGACGCCCGAAGTTCGGACGGCGCCCCACCTGTTCATCGAGCTCGAGAAGCTGCACGGCTTCTTACGCGACTGGGTCGAGACGTCCGACGCCCTCCAGCCGGAGATCGCCAACTACCTCAAGGGCCACTTCCTCGGCCCCAAAGACAAGCCGCTCGAACTGCGTGACTGGGACATCAGCCGCCCGGCGCCCTACTTCGGCTTCGAGATCCCCGACGCGCCGGGCAACTACTGGTATGTCTGGTTCGACGCGCCGATCGGCTACATCGCCAGCACGCAGCAGTGGTGCGACAAGCAGACGGTCCAAGGAAACGTCGAGAAGCTCGATGATTGGTGGCGTAGCGGCGACTGTGAAGTCCACCACTTCATCGGCAAGGACATCACCTACTTCCACACGCTCTTCTGGCCCGGCATGCTCAAGACGGCCGGCCTCGCGCTGCCGACGAAGGTCCACATCCACGGCTTCCTCACCGTCGGTGGCGAGAAGATGAGCAAGAGCAAGGGGACGTTCGTCAACGCGCGGACGTACCTCAACCACCTCGACCCACAGCCGCTGCGCTATTACTACGCGTCGAAGCTCTCGGCCCGCGTCGATGACTTCGATCTCACGCTCGATGATTTTGTGTCGAAGGTGAACACCGACTTGGTGGGCAAGGTGGTGAACCTCGCCAGCCGGGCCGCGAAATTTGTCGAGAAGACGGGGTTGTCGAAGGAGTACCCCGACGATGGCGGGCTCTTCGAGCAAGCGGCCGCTGCTGGCGACGAGATCGCTGCGGCATACGAGCGCTGCGACTACTCGCACGCAATGCGGCTGGTGCTCGCTTGCGCCGACCGGGCGAACCCGTTCGTCGAGGAGAACAAACCCTGGGAACTACGCAAGGACCCCGCCAACACCGATCGAGTGCAGGAGGTTTGCACGATCGCGCTGAACCTGTTCCGCCAGATCGCCATCTACCTCGCCCCGGTGCTACCAAAACTCGCGCAGCAGACGGGCGAGCTGCTCAACGATCCGATTACCTCTTGGGACCAATCGCAGACGCCGCTGGTCGGCACGCCGGTCGCCAAGTTCCAACACCTGATGCAACGCGTCGAAACCGAGAAGGTCCAAGCGATGATTGACGAGACGAAGCAAAACGCCGCAGCCGCAGCAGGCGAGCCGGAAGCGTCAGCGCCCGGAGCGGCAGCGGGGACGACGTTCGACGACAAGTGGAACGACGGCCCCGAGCCGCTCGCCACCGAGCCGCTCGCCGCGGAGTGCGTCTACGACGACTTCACGAAGGTCGATCTGCGGATCGCACGCGTCGTCGAGGCGAACCACGTCGAGGGCGCCGACAAGCTGCTGCAGCTGACGCTGTCGCTCGGCGGCGGAGAGACTCGCAACGTCTTCGCCGGCATCAAGAAGGCCTACGCACCGGAGGACCTGGTCGGACGCCTCGTCATGTACGTGGCGAACCTGGCGCCGCGGAAGATGAAGTTCGGCGTCAGCACTGGGATGGTCGCCGCCAGCGGCCCAGGAAACGAAGAGGTTTTCCTGCTCTCACCCGATGAGGGCGCGAAGCCGGGGCAGCGAGTCCACTAGTTGATATCGGCTAGTCGAGAGAACTGTAAGGGGCGTCTCTGACGCCGATTTCGCGCACCATGCCGCGTTCGGCGAGGAGACCGTAATCGGGGTCGGGAGACCCCTCCTACAGAACGTCACTCCACCGCGTGCTCGCGCAGCTCTTCCAGCGTTGCGAACTCCAGCGACGAGATGTGGCACGCCGCCAGCACAACCGGCGGAGCCATGCCGGCGTCGTACGCCTCTTTCCAGCGGGCGGCGCACAGGCACCAGCGGTCGCCGGCGACGAGGCCCGGGAACTCGTACTCAGGGACCGGCGTGCTGAGGTCGTTGCCGCGTTCTTGGCTGAACGCCAAGAACTCCTCCGTCATCTCCGCACAGACCGTGTGGACGCCGACGTCCCGGGCGCCGGTCCGGCAAAACCCGTCGCGGTAGAAGCCGGTCACCGGATCGGTGCAGCACGGCGTGAGCGGATTCCCGAAGACGTTCTTAGGGACTGGTGTGGCCTTGGCCATAGAGCGAACGACGTTGAAGCGGAAACCTGTCAGAAGATTCCTACGTTAACGATGGGGCGACTGTCCGCCCAGTGTCTGGCCGCTCAGTGTCTATCCACCCAGTGTCTGACGTGAGGAATGCGAAGCAACGGACAATCCGTGCAAAAAAAGAAGCGGGGCCCCGGAGGGCCCCGCTTGTGGAAATTTAGTGATTAAGAGGGTCGATCACGCGTCGGCCATTTCGAGCTTCTTCTGCTCGCTCTTCGGCGTCACCTGCTGCAGGTGTGTCACGCGGCGGTCGGCCGACGTTGTGACGCCGTTGACCACCGAGCCGATGATCCGCACGCCGACGCTGCGGAGCAGCTCGACCGACTGGTGGATCTTGGTGACACACGAACGGTCGCGGAGCACCGACAGGATCGCCCCGTCGCAGTGCTGTCCGAAGAGGAGCGAGTCGGAGATGCCGATGACCGGCGCCCCGTCGATGATGATGAAGTCGTAATCGGCCCGGAGCTTGTCGAAGATCGGCTGGACCTGCTCGGTGGCCAGGGCGCGGATGGCGTCGGTGTCGCAGTAGCCGGCCGTCATCAGCCACAGGCCCTCGGCCTGGGTCGGGCGGACGACGTCCGACACCTCGGCTTCGGCCCGGAGCACTTCGCTCAGACCGTCCTCAAGCGGGGCGTTGAACAGCGTGTGCAGGGCCGGCCGACGCAGGTCACCGTCCACCAACAAGGTCCGTCGTCCGGCGCGGGCCAGGCTCGCGGCGAGTTGGCTGGCGACCGTGGTCCGACCTTCGCCGGTCTCGGCGCTGGTGACGAGCACCAGCTGCCGCTTCTTGGAGGTCGACTCGTGCATCAGGGCGGTCCGGACACTGTCGATCGACTCGCTGAGCTGGGCCAGGATCGGGCTCTTCGCACTGAGCGACTTCTTGCCCGACAGGCTCGGCAGGGTGCCGATGACGCGGATGCCGAGGCCCTCGTCGATCTGCTGCGGGCCGTTGAGGCGACGGGCACGGAACTCCATGTAGCCGATTCCGAGGCAGGTGAGACAGAGGGTCGTCAGTCCGCCCAGCCCGGAGATGGCGTAACGCATCAGGCGGTTGCGATTCTCGAACGTCTCGGCGACGGCCGACTCGTTCCCCTTGCTGCCGATGGCGCGGACCCGGTTGGGGGCTTGGTTCTCGACCTGGAGGGTCTGGATCTTCGTCGCGATCCCCTGCTCGACATCCTGGAGCTGCTCGATCTCCGCCAAGCGAAGCATCAGGTCGGTGTTGCTCTCGGCCTTCAGCATGAGAGCCGACTTGATGTCCTCGAAACGCTCCTTCAGTTCGTTCAGTTTGGCCTGGGTAAACTGCCTCTGAATCTGGTAGGCGGTGGTCGCCTGCTTGAGGTAGGGGTTCGGTTCGTTCGTCTGCTGCCCCGCGATCTGCGCCCGGAGCTGCTGCTTCATCTGCTCGACTTCTTGGCGGGCCTGGGCGGCCTGCTGTTCGAGCATGCGGATCTGGGCCGACGTGCCACGCTTGACCGTGGCTTTCAGGCTGCGGATCTGCATTTCGTAGTACATGGCCTCCTGCTGCAACTGGGCGATCATCGGGTCCTTTTGGACCATCTCGTCAACGATCTGCTCCTGGTACGCGGGGTCGTTGATCTGCGTTTCGAAGATCTTGAACTCGGCGGTCGCCTTGGAAAGCTCGCTCTCGAGCTTCGACTGCTGCATCTGCATCTCTTTGACCTCGGTGAGCATGAGCTGCGTCTCGGGGTCGAAGCCGCTGTAGACATCGCTGGTGCCGCTGTCGTTGGCAAGTTGTTTGTAGGTGTCGAGCTTGTCGCGGACCTGATCGCTGATCTTGCGGAGACTCGTACGGAGGATCTGGAGCGGCAGGGCCCGTTCGCCGGCGTCGCGGAAGATCACCTCGTCGTAGTACGCCTTGCTGACCGCCTCGACGACCTGCTTGAGGTCCTCCTTGGGGTGCGGCCCCGCCATCGAGATCTCCATGATTTCACCGCGTGAGGGGAAGGAGACCCCCAACTCATCACGGAGCCATTCGACCTTGTCGTCAACGTCGTCGAACATGTCGAGCCGCGAGATGGCGCCGTTGTTCGCCCCGAGGGCGGTCATCAGCACCAACGGGCTCTTGATGTAGGCGAGCTGCGTGTTCTTGTAGATCTCGTAGTCTTCCTTCCCGACGTTCGGGCCACGCTCGAGCAGCGTCAGCGGGCTGCTAGAAACGTCGTACTGGGCGCTCGCTGAATTGGTCTCGGGGAAGAGCCAGTACAGGAGGCCCGTGACCGTCGTGGCGAGCAGCAGCCCCATCGACGTGGCGAGCAACCACCGCCGCCGCAAGGCGTGGAACAAGCCGTCGCGATCCATGCCGCCACGGAGGACGTCCTGCCCGCCAAAGCCGATCGGCTGTCCGAAGCCGTGGCCATGGACGCCATGCTCCGTCATCGCGGTTGCGGAGGGAGCGGTTGCGACGAGGGAGGCCCCGGAAGGGGGCGACGCGACGTTGCCGTTTTCGTTCTGACTCATCGGGCGAGATTCTCCGGGTCGGGCGGCCTCGCCACTGGCTTATCCAGGGCGGGCGAGTGCGGGAGACGAGTAGTGTTAGCGAGGAGGGGGGACAACCGAATCGCTGCGGGGCTCCCGCGGCGGAATCGGTGGTTGTTCCTCCGGTGAAGCAATCCAAAGGCCAAACCGGCCGCGGACGGTTACCAGGAACGCAAACCATTGCAATCGAAGGGTTTACGACCGCAGCAGCTCATCCTCTCCGCCAGCCATGTGTTGCAAAACCGCGTCAAATGGGCTGCCGTGTCGCTCCGCCGCCTCAGCGGCTGGAGGTCGGGGCCCCGATACCGAACGCGCCGCCTTGCCCGCCCGCCGCGACCCCGGAGTCGATCCCCTCCTCCTCAACGCTGAGGAACGAGAGCACCTTGAGTTCGAGGTAAAGCAGTCCCATCGCCAGCGGCATCATCGCCAAGCCGGCGTAGTCGTGAATCAGTTGGTGGATCGCCTCGCCCTCGGGGAACATCCGGAACAACAGCGCGGTGGCGACGATCCGAGTGACGTTAACGATTAGTGCGATTGGGATGGCGCTCAGCAGGACGATCATCCGGTCCCACCAGGGACGCTTCATCAGCAGCGCACAGGCGACGGCGAAGCCGCCGAAGATCGTCACCATCCGCAATCCACTGCACGCCTCGGCGACTTCCAGGGGGATCCCGTCGACGGTGATGCGATTGCCGTCGCGGATCACCGGCTGGCTCAAGATCGTCAGGATGACCTCGCTAGCACGGGCCGCCAGCTCTTGCAGGCTGAGGAGCAACGACTGCTCGATCCCGCTCGGGAGCGGGAACATAAAGATCAGAAAGCCGATCGCCGCGCCCGTCCAGCGGAGCAGCGACCAGCCGCCCAGCATCAGAAAGGCGCCAAATATGGCGACCAAGAACGACACACGGTTGACCGGCTCCATGTAGAGCCCTGCCCCCAGCAAGATCCGCAACGCGTAGGCGGCGAGCAGAACGCCCAGGCCGATCCAGCGCTCGTTGGCGGCGACCCGTTCGATCGGCTGGCCGATCAGCACATAGGCGAGTCCCGCCAGACAAACGACGGCGATGCCGACGCCCTGCAGCAGCGGGTTGCCGATCGACAGGCCGCCGATCGTCAAAGCAGCGCCCAGACCGGCGCCAAGCCGCCCGAATTGCGACGCCGGCAGGACCCCCATGAAGGTCTCCTGCGGGACCCCTTCCGGGGGGTCCTGAGCCGCGGGATTCGGCCGCATCGTCCACATCAAGTAGAGGGCGATCATCGGCACGATCCAGCCGTGCGAGTACTGGTCCGTCTGCCAAGCGGCGGACGTGTTCTCCAGCATGTTCCAATAGGAATAGGTCAGCAGGCCAACCAGGCCCAGCAGGCCCAGGTAGGTGTTCTTCTGGTACGCGTCGTCCCACGAAAACTGGGCAGCCGACGCGACGGGGCCGCCGGCCAGCGGCGAGACGGGGCTGACGAAGTCGTTGGCCATGGGTAGCAGGGGGCAGGAAGGGCGCAACCGGCTTGGCGGATTTTCCGCGGCTGGCTTGACGGGGCTTAGGACGACGCCGGCGGGCAGGGAGTTCCGGTGTCGGACAGAAAATTGGGCGGCGAATCCCACCGCCGGGCGAACGACGAACCGGCTCCGAAGCCGCGAGCTACGCCACCAAAGTCGAGCCTAGGCGTCACCCGGCATGCTGTCAAACAAGGGGGAGGCCGGCTCGCGTCGCGGCCGGCGCCACCAGCGCTAGCGGCTGGCGACCCCTCCACTTGGGGCGAATTTAACGGCTGGGTCAAAGTTCTGGGGCGACCTGTCCGATCATAACGACTGTGCCGCCAGTAACGGATGCGCCGACCGAGCAGAGTCTCGGCCGGGGAGGTGGCCACTAAGTCCGCTGCGCCCTTCGACGAGGCGATTATACGCGATGATTGGCGATCTCTTCACTGTTGCCTGCCGTCCTCTGGGTCACGCCCGGCTCCTCACGTTGTTGTGTGGCGTTGTGGCCGTTACCAGCAGTGGCTGCACCGCCTTCATGGCGCCACGCGAACCGATCCCGGCGTCGCCGCCGAGGCCTTCGTCCAATTCGCCGGTGCCGCGCGAGCTGGAGATGATGTCGCTGCCCCCTTACACGATTGAGCCGCCGGACATCCTGCTGCTCAACGCGATCAAGGTCGTCCCCAAGCCGCCCTACATCGTCGAGCCGTTCGACGGCTTGTTGATCCGAGCGGCGGGCGCCTTGCCCGACCAGCCGATCGCGGACGCCTTCTTCGTCGACCCCGAAGGCATGATCGACCTGGGCCCCTCCTACGGGAAGGTGAAAGTCGTCGGCCTCACGATCGACGGCGCCAAGGACGCGATCCGCAAACAGCTCAGCACGATCCTCGAAGAGCCCGAAGTGAGCGTTTCGCTCGCGGTCTCGTCGGGAGCCCAGCAGATCGTCGGCGAGCACCTCGTCGGCCCCGACGGCCGCGTCAACCTCGGCAACTACGGCTCGGTTTACGTCACCGGCCTGACGATCGAAGAGGCCAAGGAGGCGATCGAGCAGCAGCTGTCGCTGAAGCTCGAGGACCCGCAGGTGATCGTCGACATCTTCTCTTACAACAGCAAGAAGTACTACATCATCACGCAAGGCGGCGGCTTCGGCGACAACGTTGTCCAGCTGCCGATCACCGGCAACGAGACCGTGCTCGACGCCATCGCGGCGCTCGGCGGCCTCAGCCAAGTCTCGTCGACCAAGATCTGGATCGCCCGCCCGGCCCGCAACGGCGCCGAATGCGAGCAGATCTTGAACGTCAACTGGGAAGACATCACCCGCGGCGCCTCGACCGCGACCAACTACCAAATCCTGCCGGGCGACCGCGTCTTTATCGCCGACGACCCGCTGGTGAAGTTCGACGCGGTGATCTCGAAGATCACGCGGCCTTTCGAACGGCTCTTCGGGTTCACATCGCTCGGCGCCTCTTCGATCGACCGCGTCGTCAACTTCTCGCAGGTTACGAATTAAGCGGCTCGGCGACCCGTGTGACGCGGATCGCGTAGCGGAAAGCGTTCAAGCCATCCCCCCAGCAATGGGGAAGACGCCGGCCCGGCGGCCGGTCTGATTTGAGGGGAATGAGACCCATGATGAAAGTTCGAGCAGTCGAAACCCTAGCGTTCGTTGTCGGCCTCGCCGCCACCCAGGCGATGGGATCGGGAGTTGGCGTCTCGTACTACGTGCCGGGGACACCCGTTGCAGCCGGCCCGCCGGCGGCGAGCTGCCCCCCTGGCGGCTGCGGTCCCGTGGCGTCGTGCAATTCCTGCCAGCGGCTGGGCTTCGCTTGTGTCGATCACGCCACCGTCCCGCCTTGCACCGCCGAAGGGGGATGCTATCCGTCCCGCGGCACCTGGGGCTGGAACCAGACGCGGTGGCGCCGCTGGCCGGGGACCGAGGAAGGGGGCCCCAAGCCGCAGGAGGCCGACGCCCAAGACTCGTTGCTTCCCGACTACGAAGAGCCGGCGCCCGAGGACGAGGACAAGCAGGCCCCCAGCCCCATCGAAGACGAACGCTCGGAAGAGCCCACGGAAGGCAGGGACCTGCCGCCGGCGCCGCGTCCCGGTCGCGAGATCGACCTGCCCGCCTTCCCCGAGCCCAACCTGCCGCGCCCGGCGATGCCGGCCCCGGCGCCCAGACAACAGCAAGCCCCGCCGGCGCCGCAAAGCCTGCCGTTCGGCTACGCCCCGCCCGAGGGCAACCCCACCGCCAACCGCTACGGGCCGCCGAGCCTGCCGTTCGGGTCGCAGCCGACTTCGCAACCGACGTCCCTGCCGAAGACCGCCTCGAGCGACGACGCGCCGCCGCCGCTGCCGGTCGGGTTCACCAACAGCGGGTCGCCAACCATGCTCCGCCGACTGCCCATCACGGGGGGCCGGCCGGCGACTTTCGACACGTCCGTCCAACCGGCCTCGGCCCATCTGCCGCTGACACGCTGATCCGGCACAACCGGTCGAAAACCACCAACGGGCCGCCCGTCGCCAGACGGAGCGGCCCGTTCGCTTGACTCACCCCGTAAGCGGGTCTAGCGTTCCGAGAGGCGGAGCGTCGCTCCGTCCCGCTCCGGTCGGTTTCGTAGTCACCCTTCTTCGCATCTTCGCAGGGCGCCCGATGTCGCGCATTGTTCCGATCGTGATCGCCGTCGTTGCGATCGCCGCCCTGACCTTCATCGAAGGGCGGATGTCCGAACGCTGGGGCGACAACCGCCACTGCGACTATTGCGCCACGCTGCTGGACGACGTCCCCAAGAAAATCGGCAACTGGGTCGGCGTCGACAACGAGGTCGGGGAACGCGAGCGCGAGGTCGCCGGCGCCCGCGGCTATGTCTCGCGGACCTACAAGAACGAAGCGAGCGGGCAGTCGGTAGGCATTTGGTTCATCGTCGGGCACGCCCGCGACACGTTCCGTCACACCCCCGACATCTGCTACGGCGGGAGCGGCTTCGCCATGCAGGGCGACCAGCGCGCCTTCCACCTCGACGACCCCGAAGCCGACTTCTGGACCGCCAAGTTCTCTCGTCCGTCGCGCACGGGCGGCGTCGAGCAGCAACGCGTCTTTTGGACCTGGTTCCGCCCCCAAGCCGATTCCGGCGAGCCGGTCACATGGCGGGTGCCGGGGTCGATGGGCGACAGCGCGACCCGCTACGAGTTCGCGGCCGCGCCGGCCCTCTTCAAGCTCTACTTCACCACCAGCGGCGATGCCGCCGAGCAGGAGGGCGACGAAAGCGTCTGCATGACGTTCGCCCGCGAGTTCCTCCCCACGGTCGAGCCGCTGCTGGCGCCCGCCAACGGCGCGATACCCGCCGACTTCGAATCGCCGTGAGGCGGCGCTTCTGACCGCCCCGGCCGCTACAGGTCCGACTCAGACGGCTGTGGCAGATTGCGGTCCGGTGTTCTGTTGTCATCGACGTCGTAGTAGTTCGACCGTTTGTACTTGGTCGTCATCGACTGGGCATAGACTCGTGACGTCACCCGCTCATTGATGTAGCGGACACTTCCGTCGCAGAAGGCGATGTTGACGCCACCGGGGTGATTGCTTGACGGGTAAGCCAGCGACTCGTTGACATCGACCATCGTAGTCGGCGTCGCAACCGACTGATCGCGGCCGCCATTGATGCGGTAAACGTTGTCGGGATAGCCGGAAGAAGTTGGCAGCTCGCGGTGCCATACGAAGCCGAAGTGCTGCTTGGCGTCCGGGATGGAATTGTCATTCGCCGAGTAGGTGTAATTCACGGCGTTGAGGTTCTCAGAAATCATCATCGTCTTGCTCGTTCCATCGCCCGACGAAATGTAAGCGAGCGACATCTGCAGCGTCGGCGTCCCCTCGCGGTTATCCACCGCGTTGAGCCAGCCTGTAGTGGGAATGCCCGTCGCTTTCTTGTTGAGGTCAAAGAAGACCCCGTCCGCTGCGTACTCCAAGAGGGTCCCAGTGGGTCTCGACGGATCGCCGAACGCCCAGCCCGCGTTACCGACGTAGGAGGTCGTCGGCTCGCCAACGGTTTCCGCCGGATCGCTGGGGCACTGCATGCTGGCGATCTCCGGTGTGAAGGACGCATCGATGGCGGCGATCTGCGTGATGGGAGCCGAGTTATTCCAACTCTGCGTCCAGCGGTCCCAGAGCGGGCCGTTTTCCATGTAGGGAAAGAGCATGACAACCCAGCTGGCGCGACGCCCGACCGACAGTTCGCCGTTGGCCGCCTTCGAGCTGCCTTGATTGCCGATCTCGTTAATGAGTCCCGGCAGTTCGCTTTGTGTCGTGTCGTAGTTGGTCATAGCGGTGACCAACTGCTTGATATTGTTCTTGCAAGTGTTGTTGCGAGCCGCTTCGCGGGCCGATTGCACCGCGGGAAGCAAAAGACTAACCAGCGTGCCGATGATGGCGATCACCACCAGCAGCTCGACCAGGGTGAAGCCCGGCAGCGGACGGGCGGGGGCGTTCGCGTAGCGGAAGAGGGGGCGCCTCATAGTCTCTTAATCCTGCCAGTTAGGTTTTTCGCATGCCCACCAGCCGCGACCTGTTCCGGGGCGGCGGCGTTCGGACGGGCTGAGAGCGTCTTGCGGGGCGCGGCGGACTCGGGTCTGGCGAACGATTCGCCGTCTCCGGACCCCGCTATTGCCCCACGGGGGCGACTCGCCGTGCGTCAGACGAGCGGCCGCCATGCCTCATTGTGTCGCTCGGGGGCCCGGCTGTCCACGAAAGCGGGAAAACCTTGCCGCAGGAGGCTCCCAATTTTAGCCCGTTGACGGCGCCGGGCCGCCGAGTATTTTAGGGGGCTGCGACGCCGCGTTTCGACGCGACGGCTGCAGAAAGGGGCTCGTGGCGGAATTGGCAGACGCGCATGCTTGAGGGGCATGTGCCCGCAAGGGCGTGCTGGTTCGACTCCAGTCGGGCCCACTTTCCGGAGCGATTTCCTTCGCAAATCTTTCGCAGGTAACGACTTAGCGACGGCTGTTTTTTAGCGATGAACGCTAAAAGAACGCCGAGCAGGCGACTTGCGAGCGGTGCGAGGGATCCTTCGACGAACGACCCGCCTCGCCAAGGGCGGGTCACCTGCTGTTAGCGGAAACGAAGGCTGAAGCGGTCGGGACGGGGGCAAGGTTTCTTCAGCGGGGGCTTCTTCGCGGGTCGCTGACCCCGGAATCCGAGCCCGGGACCCCGGAATTGGGGCCCTTGAAGCGTTGCGAAGATTCAGGACGAATCTTTCGGAATTATTGCCTCCCCCGACCGGAATTGGTTATTCTGTGTAGTAATGGTTTCGCCGCTGTGCGGCTCCGGTAGCCCCGAAAGCGGAACCGTTCCTCCCAAACAAGCAGCCGGCGAAACTCGCCGGAATAATCGACCACCCCGCAGAAACGCGTGGCTTTCGGCTGTCTTCGGACGTCGGGGGCTACGCGTTTCTTGCTGCGCTGATCGCGCTGCGGGCGTAGCGAGTGGAAGACGTCTCGTGGCGCTGGAAGTAGCGAGGCGAGTTTTTTGCGATCCGCGCCGTGGGGGAGTTCGCAACTCCCGGCGCTGGCGCTTAGGGCTCCCGCCCACGTGTTGGCTGCCCGTTGGTGGGCGGGAGCCCTAAGCGCCAGCGCCGGGAGTCGCGTCAAGACACGCGCAACCGCAGCGAATCGGGGCGATCCCCGCCGCCGCCCGGCCTAGAATCCGTACTTGGCTCGCTCGAGCGCCAGGAACAGACACCCCAGCGACATCGAGAGCGTCGCCAGGATCATCAGCACCGTGTAGATCGACGTCGGCGGCTTCTTGACGAGGACGCCACGTGCGGGGCCAACGGGGCTAGTTGAGGTTGAGTCGAGTTGCGACACGGTCGCCCTCCTGGATCGGGCCTTGCTGGAAACGGGTGTCGACACGGCCCACGGCGCGGTCGGGAGCCGTCTTGAGGATCTCGACGCGGCCCTTGTACTTCGTGTCGCGGAACACCTCGACGGTGTCCCCGACCCGCAGGCCATCGTCGTCGCCGATGCTGATCTCGACGAGTTGCACGCCGCTACGCCGCTGGGTCTTGCTGACGAAGCCGTCCACCCGCGGCGTGACGCCGTCGGCGGGCGTGTTCGGGTCGAGGCCCTCGGACTCCATGACGCGGCTCATCCGGCCGGTCTCGGCGACCAGATCGCGTTGCCGCTCGATCGCAGTCTCGAGGTCGTTGCGGATCGACTGCAGCTCTTCGGTGGCCTTGAGGGCGACCTCGAAGCTGCGGTCCTTCGCCACGATGTTCTCGCTGATCGAGTCGCGGAGCTGCGTGACTTCTTGGGCGAGTTGGTTGTTCCCCTGCTGAGAAACGGTCACCGCCTCGATCGCCTGGCGTTCTTTGACGCTCAGATCGTTCAGGCGGCGGTTGATCTGCTGGTTGTCCTCGGCGAGACGGGTCGCCTCGGTCTCGAGCTTGCGGACCTGCTGCAGCGCCGCCTCGGCCTCGGCCTTGAGCTGGCTTTCTAGGGCGTTCGACTGCCGCACCAAGGTTTCGTACCGGGCGCGCTCGTCGTTGAGCTGCTGTGTTTTTGCGTCGGCGACCGACTTCCAGTTGCGGTGCGTCGAGTAGACGGTCAGCGCCAGCGCCATGAACAGGACGCTCAGGAAGAACAGTGCGACGACCAGGCTTTTGCCCAGGAGATTCATCGTGTGAGGCCTATTCTCGAACAGCGAAGGGCGGGACGGCCCGCGGGTGACAGCCACCTCGAAACCGTGAGCCAGCAGCCGGTGGCGGGGGACTCTTGGCGGGGAGCGGAATCGCTCCCCACACGCACCCGCCGACCGATTGGCGTCTGGGCAGTATAGACACGCGTGAAAAGGGGTGTCAATTTAAGCGTTTTGCGTAATCTCGCCCTGATGCGGGACTTACGTCGGCTCGCTACGCCTCTGCGGGTTGTAGGGGCCTGGGAGGAGCCAACCACCTCAAAAGACCCCCTTCACCTCAAAAGATCGAAGCCGCGGGCGCGAGCCCACGGAGTAAGAGACGGAATCTGGGGACGCCAAGGGCTTGCGCCCCCGGCTCCGAAGCATCCGGCGATTCATCAGCCGGCTGGAAAGCAGCCGCAACCCGATCCGCACGAGCCGGCCGGCGGACCCGCTTCGGGACGCCCGCTGCCGCTCGGCGTCGCGCAGACGCTCAGCAGCTTGACCAACTCGGTACGGCCACAATCGGGGCACGCGGGCCGCTCTTCGGGAGAGCGGACCAGCACCTCGACCTCGTGATCGCAGCTCTTGCAAAGGTATTCGTAAAGCGGCATCGATCGATTCCCAGCGAGGTGGCGTTTAGCGATCCGACGGTTTAGCGATCCGATGGGCGGCGGAGGATCTCGGCCAGGATGACGGCCTCGCCCACGCCCCCGGGTCGTTTCAGGGCCTTCTTGATACGAGCGGCGGCGGAATCCGGTTCGGCCGCGGCGCTGGCGGCCGGGCGTTCGGCGATGTTGCCCAGTCGGTGGTCGAACTTCTGATGAAGCCGTTCCTCAAGGCGTTCGTCGGTTTGCGAGAGCGATTCGCCGAGATGGGCCGCCTGCTCGGCGAGCTGGCTTTCGGGCAGATGCCGCATTTCAGAGCGTTGCGTCATCGAATCCGAAGGCCGCGGTCGGCGCGGTTCGCGCTCGGCGTCGGCCGCCTCGACCGGGGTCGTTTTAGACGGCTGCTGGCGGGCGGGCGGCGGCTGGCGGCGGGGGGCCCGTTGCGGCGGCTCCTCGAAGGGGTCGATCGGCTGGCGCCGTGGCTTCGGCGGAGCGGGGTCGCCGCCGGGCTGGTGCTGCTGGGTCGCCCGCCGCAAGAACTCTTCGACCTCCGACCGCAGGTCGGCTTGCTTCGCCGCTGGAGCGGGCTGCGGCGCGCGCTCGGCGCGCGGACGCCCCTCGGCTCGGGGCGGCCCATCGGCTCGGGGCAGGTCGTCTGGCAGCGCCTCGCGGTCGTCCCAGCGGGCTTCCCGCCCCGGGTTCTCCGGGTCGGCGGCCTCCTTCTGGTCGCGGATCGTGACCATGACTTGGCGGAGCACCCAGAAGGCGACCACCAACAGCGGGCCGATGCCGTCCATCCAGCCCGCGGCGACCCAACCTGCGGCGAGCAGGCTCGATTCGGCGGCAAGGGGCGTGAAGGGCACGGCAGGCTCCTCGGTCAATTACGCGGGGTTAGGCAGCCATCGCGGGGGGTTACTTGGCCGTCGCGATGGAGGTCCGCATCTCGGTGTCGGCCTGGACGTTGCGCATCCGGTAATAGTCGAGGATCCCGAGCTTGCCGGTGCGGAACGCCTCGGCCATCGCGGCGGGGATTTCCGCTTCGGCCTCGACCAACTTGGCCCGCATCTCTTCGATGCCGGCGATGTTCTCTTGCTCTTGCGACACGGCCATCGCCCGCCGCCCTTCGGCCGCGGCGCGGGCGACGCGGGTGTCGGCCTCGGCCTGGTCCGCCAGCAGGCGGGCGCCGATGTTGTCGCCCACGTCGATGTCGGCGATGTCGATCGAGACAATCTCGAACGCCGTCTGCGAGTCGAGACGGCGGGCGAGCACCGCCTTGGAGATCCGGTCGGGGTTCTCCAGCACGTCCTTGTGGCTCTTGGACGAGCCGATCGCGCTGACGATCCCCTCGCCGACACGGGCCACGATCGTCTCCTCGGTGGCGCCGCCGATCAGTTGGTCGAGGTTCGCCCGCACGGTGACGCGCGCCTTGACCTTCAGCTGGATGCCGTCCTGGGCGACCGCGTCGAGGCTCGGCCGCTTGCTGTTCTTCGCCGGGCAGTCGATGACGCGCGGGTAGACGCTCGTCTGGACCGCCTCGAGGATGTTGCGGCCCGCGAGGTCGATCGCGGTCGCCTTCTTGAAGCCGAGGTCGATGATCTTCGCCTTGCGGGCGGCGATCATCGAGCGGATCACCAGCGGCACGTTGCCGCCCGACATGTAGTGGGCCTCCAGCGCGCGGGTGGTGACCCCTTCCTCGTCGGTGAGGCCCGCCTGCGTGGCCATGATCTTGCTGCGGACGATCACCGTCGGGTTGACCTTGCGGAAGGTCATCCGCAGCAGGTCGAACAGGCCGATCCCCGCCCCGGTGGTCACCGACTGGATGTAGAGCCGGAAGAACCGGGCGACGATTGCGAAGATCGTCAGCAGGACGATGATCCCCGCGACCGTGATGACGATCCAAACGGTCGGGTTCTTGAGGAGTTCCATCATCGCAGTTCGGCATCGTAAGAGGGTCGGCAGATAAGCCTGTTGTAGAGCCGCCACGCCGCCGAAACAACCTTGGGGACCGGCTTCGGCCCCGTCCCTGAGCCCGCCCCTGAGCCCCTGAGCCCCGGGCGCGAGCCCGGGGAGTCGAGTAGGCGTCGGATTCACTCCCCGGGCTCGCGCCCGGGGCTCAGGGCCGTTTGAGAGCGGGCCGTTTGAAAGCGGGCTGGTTGGAGGCTCTTCGCGGTCGGGCGCTCAAGCTTGCGGCGGGTCGTCGTCGAAATCGAAGTCCTCAAGGCCCAACTCCTCGGGGGGGCGCGACAGCAGGTCGGCGCCACCGGTCTCTCGCGTGGGGTCGGGGCGATCGGCGGCCGTGGCCCGGCGGACGACCAGTCGGTTGCGGCTCGCCTCGACGACGCGAACGTACTCGCCCGGGTCGATCGCTTGGCCCTGACTGACGGCGTCGAGCATCTGGCCGTCGATCTCTACCGAACCGGACGGCAGCATCTTCGACCGGGCGACCCCGACACGGCCCACCAGCTCATCGCGATCGCCTTCGGGGAGCACTTCCTGCTCGGTCGGCGCCGCGCCGACCAGCAACCGGCCGATCGGCGTCTGTGGCAAGTAGACGAACGCCACGTAGAGCAGGAGCGGGGCGAGGATCACTTCGGCCGCAGCGAACCCCAGGCCGTACATCCAGCCGCCCGCTGAGTAGGCGCTATAAATCGCGCCGCAGAAGGCGGCGGCTGAAAGGAACCCCAGCAGCCCGCCCGACGGGAAGAAGACTTCCGCCACGACAAGCAGGCTGCCGATGAGCGTCAGCAGCACGGCGATAGAGATTCCGTCGAGAGCGTTCAAGGGAGGCTGGAGACCGGAGGCTGGAGGAAGCGTTTAGTCCCCCTCCCTTTCAGGGAGGGGTTAGGGGAGGGTTTAGGTTCTCAGCACAGGTTTATTCTCCTGTAGTGAACGCTCTGACCCTCCCCTAGCCCCTCCCTAAAAGGGAGGGGGATAACTCACTCTACCCCTGGACGCGGCGGACGACGACTCGGTTCGCATGGGTTTCAACGACCTCGACCGCTTCGCCCCGATCAACAACCTCGCCACGGGTGACGACATCGACCGGCTCGCCATCGATCTCGGCGCGGCCGCTGGGGAGCAGATTCGTGGTGGCCGTCCCGGTCTTGCCCAGCAGGTGCTCGTAGTCGGCGAGTTGCTCGCGGCGGTCTTGCTCGATGCGGTCCGCCTCGTCGAGCGGCCCGAGGGTCGCCCGCCGGAAGAGGACCGATTGCGGCAGGTACTGGCGCAGCACCCCCGCCAGCACCAAGAAACCGAAGCCGGCGCCGGCGACGGTCGCCAACGAGTTGCGGAGTTCGATGAGCTGGCCTTCGGTCTGCGGCAGGATGAACGTCTGGCTCGCCAGGACGAGCGACGCGATGATCAGCAGCGAGCCGCCGACGCCAAAGATGCCGATGCCGGGAAGCACCAGCAGCTCGAGCAGCACGCAGACAAGGCCGGTGGCGAACAGCAGCACCTCGAGCCAGTCGGCGGTGCCGTCGAGGAACTTGCTCCAGAAGAACAGCAGCAGCGCGACCGTGGCGATAAACCCGCCGAGCCCCATGCCGGGCGTGTGCAGTTCGATGTAGATACCGACGATACCGATCACCAAGAGCAACGCCGCGAGGCCGGGGGACGCGAGCGCTTCGACCAGTTCGAGGGCCCAGTTAGGGGTCGCTGTAGCGGGCGCCTCGGTCAGGCCGTAGAGCGCCTGCAGGTCGTCGAACTGATCGACGGCTTGCCAAGCGACACCGGTTTCGACCGCCCGCTCGGCCGACAGGTCGAGGGCTTCGCCGGCCGCTTTGACCGCCTGACCCTGGCGCCAATCGGCGGCCTCGTCGAGCCCTTCCAGCTCGTCGGGGCTGAGGATCCGCACCGCACCGGTCTGGCGGTTGGCGTACTCCGCGAGCTCAAGGCGTGGGTCGATTGTCGCGGCGAGCAGCGACCAGGTCCGCGACGTCGCGGGCGCTAGGACTTCGCGGATTGTGGTGCGAGCGGCGTCGAGCTGCTCTTGCGGGTCGACAATCAGATCTTTGAGCCCTTCGCGGAGGACGCGGCCCACGTCGTCGCCGGGTGGGGGGGCGTCGTTGCCGGGCGGGGGAGGGGCTTCGTCGGCCTCGACGCCCCGCAGTACGGCGCCCCTCTGCATCACGAGCTGGTCACAGGCGAGCGCCACCAGCGCCGCGGGGCCTTCGGCGCGTTGGGGCACGTAGGCGACGGTGCGGACCTCGCCGTCGCCAAGCTCCGCGAGCGTCTGCGCGAGCCGGATCGCCGCGCGAACGTCGCCCCCCGCGGAGTCGATACGCACGCCGATCCAGTTGATGCGGTGACGCTCCAGCTCATCGCCGATCAGGGTCTCAAGACGGCGAACGTTGCGGCTAGTCACCGGGCCGGACAGGTCGATCATCACCGGCCGCCACTCGCCCGCCTGAGATTGGTCTTCCATCAGCGATTCGGCCGGTACCGCCAACGCCTGGGCCAGCGCTTCGCGGCTCGAGACGAGGTACTTGGCGATTCCTTCCTCCCGCGCCTCGCGGCCGGTGAAGACGGCGAGCGTCCCCGCCGGGGCGATGACGTCCTCGCTAACGACGGCGCGCTCCTCGCGGAGGTCTTCTAGGTCAGCGCCGAGGGCGTACTCGACACCGCGATCGGTCTCAAGCCGGACCAGCTCGGCGGCGCGGTCGACCATCGCCAACGCGATAGCGGTCGGCGCCGTACGGCGGGCCTCGGCGATTTGCTGGTAGGAAGCACGGATGCCGGGCTCGAGCGGACGGGCGTCGTCTTCGTCGACGCCGGCGCGGCCGATCTGGGCCTCGGGCGCCATGGCGATCTCTTCGCACGCCAGCGCCACCAGAACGGCGTGTCCCTCGACCGAGTCGGGCAAGTAGGCCAGCGTCTTGACGCGGGTCATCTGGTCGCCCACCAAGAACCGCGCGAGCCGCAGCGCGCGTTCGAACTCGGTGGCGCCCCCGTTGGCGGCGGGGGCGAACTCGAGGACCAGCAGGGGCCGTCGTTCGTCATCCGGCGGCGCGTCGGCGAGCAGTTGGTCGACCACCCGCTGCAGCCGCGCCTGATAGACGGCGTCGTCATTGCCGGTGATTGGCATGCGGAGTCGCACCAGGGCGACACGGCGCGGCGTGGGACGGTCGTCAGCGTCGCCCTCCTCGCCCTCGGCGGCCAACGGGACAGCCGGCTCGGTAACCGGGTCGACCGGGTTGGCCCCGTCGGCGGCCGCGAGCGCCGCCCCGGAACACAGCGCAAGCGTCAACATCACGGCAAAGCGCCAGATCACGGCAAAGCGCCGGGAGAGCGCCGCGACGTTCGGCGGTGGCGACGTGATTCGCATCCTCGGTCTCAACCTTTGCTTTTCCGCATGTCCGCTCAGTTTGTCCGCCCACCTCTGGCGGTGGAGCCGACCGACGGGATTATACCGCTCTTCTGTCAATCTCGGGCAGCTTCGGCGCCGGACGCCGCTTTCAAAGTCGTGGTGGGCCAAGGCGTGGCGGGCCAAGGCGTGGCGGGGGGCGGGGTGGCGCCGTAGCCTAAAGAGACCGGCCCGTCGCCGCCCCTCTCGCCTAATCGCCACCCTGTGTTCGTTGCTGGCACACGCTGCTTGCCACTTAACCATCCGCGTTTTGGCTGAATCCGCAACACCGCCGCCCGAAGCGACCGCCGACGAGCCGTACCACGCCGGCGGCCGTGAGTCGTATGGCTGGCTAGCGAGCTTCGCCCTGCACGCCATGGTGTTTCTGGTGCTGGCGTGGTCGACGCTGCCGCCGCTGCCGCTTTCGACGACCTTCAGCCTGCAGGGCGAACCCCCTCCCGCGGAGCGGATCGACGAGGCGATCGACCTCGACGACGTCTCGTTCGACCTCGCGACCGACGACCTGTCGCAACCGCTCGCCGCGTCGGCGCCGCCACTCGCGGCCCCAACCCCCGACGCCATGGCGGCGTCGCCCACGGCGGCCGTTGACCTTTCGACGCTGCTCGCCGACTCGGCAATCGCCTCGCCGACCGACGTGAACCTGTCGGTGGTGGCGGGCGTGGGGACCGACGGCCGCTCCGACGCCGGCAAGGCGGCGCTCGTCGCGGCCAAGGGGGGCTCGCCGGCGAGCGAGGCGGCGGTCGCCCGCGGGCTGAAATGGATGGCCGAGCACCAGAACCCCGACGGCACCTGGAGCCTCGTCCACAACGTCGGCGCGTGCCGTGGCCGTTGTGACCACCCGGGCAAGGTCCCCGGCAAGGACCCGTTTGGCGACTCGCTGGCGAGCGCCACGGGGCTCGCACTTCTGCCGTTCCTCGGCGCCGGCGAGACGCACGAGCACGGCCGCTACCGCCGCGTGATCCGCAACGGCCTCCGAGCCTTGGTTCGGTTGGGCGAGATCGACGAGGACAACCCGGGGCTCTCTTGGTCCGACAGCGGACGGATGTACGCGCACGGCATCAGCGCGATCGCCCTCTGCGAAGCGTACGGCCTGACCAAAGACCCCGACCTCCGCGCGCCGGCGCAAGCGGCGATCGCCTACCTCGCTTACGCCCAAGACCCGCAGGGGGGCGGCTGGCGTTACACGGCCCAGCAACCGGGCGACACGTCGGTGACCGGCTGGCAGATCATGGCGCTCAAGAGCGGCGTGCTCGCCAGCCTCCAGGCGCCGAAGCGTGTCGCCAGCCGGGCGACCGCGTTTCTTGATTCCGCCAGCACAGCGGACGGAACGCGGTACGGCTATCTCGCCGCCCCCGAGCCGGTCGAGGGTGAGGAGGCCCCCGCCTACAACGGAACGCCGACGCTCTCGGCCGTCGGCTTGCTCTGCCGCATGTACCTCGGCTGGGATCAATCGGACGAGCGTCTGAAACAGGGCGTCGAGCGGCTGGCGAAAGAGGGGCCACGTTCGGGCAACTTCTATCACAACTACTACGCGGCCCAGGCGATCTTCCACCACACCGGCGGCGTCGGCCCCGTCTGGCGAGAGTGGAACGACGCGGTCCGCGACCAACTCGTCGAGCAACAATCGACCCGCGGCCACGAGCGAGGAAGCTGGTGGGTCGAAGGCCCGCACAACGACCGCGGCGGACGCCTCTACACGACCGCGATGGCGACCATGACGCTCGAGGTCTACTACCGCTACCTGCCGCTGTACCAGTCCGAAGCGGTCAACACCGCACTGCCGGACTGACCCCACCAAAAACTCCCCCTCCTTTTCAGGGAGGGGTTAGGGGAGGGTCGCGGCGTTCATCACAGGAATGTTTTCTTGTCCTGAACAGCTTCACCGTCCCCTGGCCCCTCCCTGAAAAGGAGGGGGGAGAGTGCGGGCGTTCTCTCCGCTACCGCACCGCGTCGCGGTAGCGGGCGGTGAGCTCCATCTGCATGCGGCCGCGGCCGTCGAGTTGGTGCGCCACGACGCCGACGCCGCGAAGGCCGCTCATCGCGATCGGCCCCGACAACTCGGCGGCGACAACGCGGCAGGTCGCCTCTTCGATGTCGAACGTCCCGTCGATGAAGAGCCCCATCTGGCCCGTGCCCCCGCCCGACGCCTCGATCGTCGCCGCGAAGCGCGCGACGCGGCGGCCCTCGACGGCGCCGATCTCGTTGAGCGTCAGCGCAAAGCTGTCGACCGTGCCGATCTTCTTGTCGAATCCCAGCGTGCGTTGCGCGAGCTCGGCGGGGAGTTCGAGTCGCTCGCCGATCGCGACGGTGCGGCCGGCGAGAAACTCCGCCAGCGGGCTCGCTGTGCCGAGCGTCTCCATCGCCCGGACGACCAGCGCGTACTCGTCGAGCGGCGGGACCACGCCCTCGGCGTTGGTGACCAGGAGCTTCTCTCCCTCGCGGACGCAGCGGTAGGACTTGTCCGCGACCGGCTCGGTGGCCGTGGCGCCGTTGTGGGTGCTCGCCGCCTCGAAGAACCGCACCTCGGCGGCGACGACGCGGCCGTCTTGCAAAGCTTGGGCCGTCACACGGCGACGTTGGCGGCGTTCGACCTCGCTCGTCGCCTGGTCGAGGATCGCTTCGCCCTGCCGCGACGTGGTGTCGAGTCGTAGGGTGATCGCGATCGATTGCTCGATAGCGTCGCCGACCGCTGCTTTGCGGCGTCCGAACGTGGCGGAATCGGCGGCGGCGGGGGCCGGCGCGAGGAGGGCGGCGATGGCGAGCAGTCGGGGGAAGGCGTTCACGGCGCGTCCTTGCGGGGGAGTGACGCCGATAGCGTCTCGCAACCCGCCCGCCCGCTGCAAGAGCGAATTGACCTTTGCAAAAAGCGAGCCGGGAGGCGTCAGCCCCCGGAGGGCGCCGGGTACCCGCTTCACTCCGGGGGCTGACGCCTCCCGGCTCGCTGCTTTCTTGTTACGAGTGCGTGACAGCTCAGCTACGCTTCGTCCTCGACGCCGAGCTGCCGCTGGGTCTCGTCCCACGAGAGGTGCGCCTGCTCGATGCGGCGGAGCGGGTCGTCGGCCTCGTCCTCGCCCCGGCGCAGCAAGCGTTGCTGTTGTTCGGCTTCTTCCTCGAGCGCCTCGACCCAGTCGGGCAGGTCGAGCCCCGCCCCGCCCGCTTCGGCGAGGAGCATCGCGACCTCGATCTCGAGCGATGCGAACGCCTCGCTCGGGTCGACCGCTGCGTCGGCGCCCATGGCGGGACCGACGAGCGAGCGGAGCAAGTCGATCGTCAGCGGCCGGACGAACCGCTCGGCCAACCGCTGCGAGACCGTTGGTAACCGCATGCCGTAACGCTGGGCCAATTGCTCGAGCCCCCGCTGGTGCTGGTCGGCCGCTTCGCGCGTCCGCTCCTCGACCGCGCTACGCCACAGCGCCGCGGCGGTCGAGCGGCCGCTCTCTACCAAGATGCGGTGGGCCAGGGCCACCGGCTTGAGGTTCCAGGCGACCCGGTCATAGGCGTTCTTCAGCCGCAAGAAATCGACGAGCGCGTGCAGCATCTCGCCGTGGTCGGACTGGGTCGTCGTCGCGTTGTAGTCGCGGTAGACGGCGTAATTCTCGACCACCGCCTCGATCGCAACGGTCAGGTGGCGGATCGCCTCTTCGCGCCCGATCCCCGCGTCGATCGCTTCGACGAGCTTCGGCGCGTCGGCCGGGGGCTCTTCGCGGAGGTTGTCGAGCCAGACGCCCACCTTCTGATGCAGGATCGCCCGCAGGTTGCTGAGCGTCAGGAAGCGCTGGGTGAACAAGTCCTCGCCGAACTCTTCCACGAAGCGGACAAAGCGTTCCCACTCGCGCGGATCGCCGAGGCGCTCGACGACGCTTAGCCGCACGGTCTTGCTGTGGGCCAGCCAGCGGCCGAGCTCGGCCTCGGTCAGGTCTTGCAGCGCTTCGACGAGCATGACGTCGGCCGCGTCGTCGCCCGCCTCTTCGACGCGCTCGGTGATCCGCCACGACTCGCTCGACGCGACCAGGCAGCGGACGATCGACGCGTAGCCCGCCTCGAATAGGCGGTCGTACTCCGTGACGGCGCCGCGGCCGACCGGGTGGTCGGTCTCCATCCCTTGGGCCACCTCGAGCAGCCGGGTGGTCTCGCGGATCAGCCCCAGCCGCGGCATCCACGCCAGCAGGTCGCTGATCAATCGGTGCAGGACGCGGACGCGGACGATCTTGCGGGGATCGCCGCCGCGGCTAATCGGGATGTAGAGCAACTCCTCGCCGGCCAGGGCGTTGCTGAGTTGTGGCCAGTGATGGCGGACGCCGTCCGCGTCGGCGAGCAAAACCGCCCGGAGCACGCCAACCGCCGCGCCGACCGCCTTGGGGGTGTCGGGGCTCGCCGCATCGGGATTGTTGGTATCGGGCTGGGCCGGATCGGAATGGATCGGATCGGAATGGGCCGGGTCGTCGGCCGCCATCGCCCCGGCCGCCGCGCGGAGCAGCCGAGCCGCGTCGGCCGCTTCGACACAGGTGGTGATCACCCCTTCGACGATCGCGTCCTTGATGGTCCGCAGGCGGTCGTACTCGACCATCGACTCGTGGTCGCCCATAGGCTGCGGCAACCGGTGGGTATGGACCGACTCGAGCAGTTGGGTCAGCTGACCGCCCCGCTGGGTCGCCATGCGGCGCCAGCTGGCGATGGTCTCGGCGCGGCCGTCGGACGCCGCCCCGCGGACGCCCCAGACGACGGCGGCGTGCTTCCACAACCGCGACACGGTGTTGAGGAACGCCAAGCGTCCCTCGAGGCGTTCGGCCTCGTCTTCGAACTCCAGACGGGTCTCGTCGCCGTCGGGCTCGAAGAGGGCGCCTTCGACGCCGTCGTCGCTGCTATCCTCGAAAATGACGCCGTCGTAGGCGGCGCCGAAGAGGCCCAGGTCGTCGTCTTCTTCGTCGTCGAACTCGTCGTCGGGGTCAAACTCCGAACCCTCGAAGTCGGGGTCCTCGTCGCCGAAGCCGAAGAGGTCGTCGTCGTCATCGTCCTCGTCGTCACCCAGCAGCTCATCGAGCAGCGAGTCGTCATCGTCGTCGTCACGCCGCATACCGAGCTCGAACCGGGGGGCGTCCCAGAGTTCTTCGGCGTTGGCCTCGAGGTGGGCGAAGAACTTCGCGACCAACGGCCACTGGTCCTCGCCCGTCTCTTCGCCCCGCTTCTCGACGAGCCGTAGCCAGCGCTCGGCGAGCGGGTGGAACGACGCGTCGCCGTCGTCGAGCGGCGTCAGATCGACTTGGCAGACCCAGCGCATGAGCAGCGCCATCGACGCCACGAGGTCGCCCTTCTCGAGCAGCGCCTCGACCACCTGCTGGAACGCCTTCGGTGAGTCGAACTGGTCAACGAACATGCCCCAGAAGGCGATGTCGCCCGCCGCGGCGCCCGCCTTGTGCCAGGCGTTCAACGCCCCGGCGACGAGGTTCGTCGAGACCTCCACTTCTTTAGCGAGCAGCCGCCGGACGCCGCTCACCATCGGCGTCGCGAATTGATCCCACCAGATCGCGATCCGTTCGAGCGTTGTCGAGAAGAACCGTTCGTACTCCGAGTCGTCGACCGCCGCCGCCTCGCTCCAAGCGCGGGCGCAGAGGCCAAGCAGCTGCTCGACCACCTGGATCAAGTCGTCGACGCGGTAGTCGTGGATCGTGTTCTCGATCGAAGGGAACAGGCTGTAGTTGCCGCCAAACCCGACGACGTTCCACGGATCGACCAGCGCGCCGCACTCGATGCCCCGCTCCAGCAGGTCCTCGATCTCGGGCGTCAACTCGGCGGTGACAGCCAGGTCATGGGCGTCGAGCGCTTGGTGCCCGGCGGTGAGCTTGCAGTAGATCTTGCAGAGGATCCGCGACGAGGCGACCCGCACTTCGTTCGCCTGCTCGAGCGCCGAGTTGGCCGCCCCCATCCGGGCGTAGACGCGGGCGAGCCGCACGCGCTGCAGCTGTTCGGCGCGGCGACGAGCGATCGCCTGGTTGAGGTGCTGGCGGGCGCCGGCGAACGGCTGGTGGAGGCGTTCCGCCTCGCGGCGGAGGCGCTCGCCGTGGTCGCCGCCGACCCGCGAAAGCAAGTCAGCGTAGAACCGGTCGCGGTAAGCGGCGATCTGTGGCAGGAGCGTGGCGAGGGTCTCTTCGCCGCTGTGGGCGGTGGGGCCCGACCCACTGACGCCCGACGCCATCAAGATGGTGCCGGCCAGCACCGCCGCGGCCTCGTCGAGCAGCTCGTCGCGCGCGAAGCTGCCGTCGGGTCGGTCGCCCGCGTCTTGTTCGACGCGGGCGCAGAGGGCGTCGAGCACCACCGGCTGGAGGACGAAGCGCCGGTAGTAACCGCTGGAGTCGATGTGGTTCGGGTCCCACAACCCGAAGTGGTGGTTGGGCCGTTTGTGCGCCGGGTGATCGAAATCGTACGCCCGGGGGTCGAGCGCCAGTTCGTCCAAGTGGTCGGGGTCGAAGTAGGCGGCGCGGAGGATCCCGTCGTCGGTCTCGCGGAGCACCTTAAGGGTCCGCACGATCAAGTCGTGGCGCCGGCCGTGGGCGACGCCGGCCTGCGCGATGTAGAGCGGGATCGGGCGGATCCACTCGTGGCGGTAGGGCTCGATCTTCTGGTCGGTCTCGAGGACCGCGATCGGGCGGTAGCCGATGTAGTCGTCGAGGCGGTCGCGGGCCGCGTTGAGGGCGGCGTCGTCCCACGGCGCCCCCTGGCTGAGGATCGCCTCGAAGACCCGC
Organism: Botrimarina colliarenosi; assembly: GCF_007859955.1. GTDB lineage: Bacteria > Planctomycetota > Planctomycetia > Pirellulales > Lacipirellulaceae > Botrimarina > Botrimarina colliarenosi. The sequence goes on along the minus strand of NZ_SJPR01000001.1, from coordinate 1,081,273 downwards.
CCCAGGAAGAAGGGACGCCACAGCTCGTGGTCCTCGCGGCCCCACAAGAGGTCGGCGTGGAAGCGGCTGTAGACCTGGCGGAACTGCCCGGTGAGCCGCAGGACTCCGAGGGCCTGCTCGGCGTCGGCGAAGGCCTTCCCCTCGGCGCGGAGCGTCTCTAACCGGTGGGCCAGATTCGACAGGACGCGATCGACCGGCGCCGGCCCCGCGTTGGCGGCGACCGACTCTTCCAGGGCGAAGAGCTCGTTGACGGCCGTCAGGAAGCCGCCGTCGGTCGCGCCCGATGAAAAGTTGAGGTACCCCAGCACCTCTCGCTCGGACTGGGCGCGCCGTTCCCGCGGATCGTCGGGCTGGGCGGTCATACGGGCAGGGGGGGCGAGTAGCGAAAAAGGGGGGCCTGGGGGCGTTTGCCCCCCAGTGCGCAACGGTCCGGGTAGCGCGCAATGTAGGAGTCGCGCCGGGCAGGGTCTAGCCGCTGGCCGGCGTTGCGACCGGACGCGTGCAGCCGTTCGCGGCCCCGATTACTATGACAGGGACCCGCGCCGCCCCCGGCCGGTGCCCTCTCTGCACCCGTTGAAGCCCCCTGCTGGACCAATCCGATGCCGCGATCCTCCCGCCCGCTGTCCGACGGATTTTGCCGGTTTGTCCCGTTCGTGGCGCTGCTGGGAGCCTTGCTAGCGTCGCCCGCGGAGTCCCGCGTCGTCGCCAAGCACACGGCGGAAATGGCGGGCCTAGAGCGGGCGTGGTTCACCCAAGCGGCGCTCGACCCCGCGACGCAGGAGACCGTCGGCGCCCAGCTATCGGGCGACTCGCTTTATGTGCTCACTTCGGCCGGCGTCCTCCAGGCGTTCGACGCCGAGACCGGCGCGACCCGCTGGTCGACGCGGCTCGGCTCGGGCGGTTCGACCGTCGTGCTCGGCCCAACGGTGTCGCGTGTCACGGTGAAGGACGCCGACGGCGCCGACACCACCCTCGTTCGCTGCGCCGTCACCATCGGATCGACGCTGCACGTGCTGCGTGAGGTCGAGCGAGGCGTCGAGTCCGAGATGGCCATCGAGGCCTCCGGTTCGCCCGCTTCGGCGCCGGTGCTCGGTGACGACTATGTCTACGTCCCCGCGGTCAGCGGCCGGTTGCTTGCCTATCCGCTCAACCAAGAGCGCGGCGTTCCCTACATCATCGCGTCGCCGGGCCAGCTCGAGGCGTCCCCTGTCGTCGGCGATGGACGCGTCATCTGGTCAACGGTCCGTGGAGAGATCTACGCGGCGCCGGTCGGCAAAGGGGGCGCGATCTATCGGTTCGAGGCCGGCGAGCCGCTCGCGGCTTCGCCGATGCTCGTCGACGGCATGCTCTACGTGGCCGGCGTTGATGGCGTGATTCACGCCCTCGAGGCGGACCGGGGCCGCCCCGCATGGCGGGCGACGGTCGGCGGCTCCGTGCACAAGCCAATCGTCGTCGCCGGCGGCGTCGCTTTCATCCAAACCGCTGCCCCCGCGATTTGGGCCTACGACGCGGCGACCGGCGAACACCTCTGGACCGTCGAAGGGCTCAGCGACTTTGTCTCGGCCACCGACAAGCGGGTCTATACCGTGACGCCCGACGGCGCCGTGGGGGTGCTCGACGTCGCCACCGGCAGGCCCGTGGCCAGTTGGCCCGCCGTCGGCGCGCTGACGCCGATCGCCAACACCCAGAACGACCGTCTGTACTTCGTCTCCGCGGAAGGGCTGATCCAGTGCTTCCACGAGGCGGGGCTCGCGTCGCCGTGGCGCCACGACGGGGCCGCCGAGCCCAATGACGAGGTTCCGCCCGCCGCGGACGAGCCGGTCACGACAACCGACGAGCCCGCCGACTTTGTCGAGGGCCCCGCCGACGAGCCCGCCGAAGAACCAGCCGACGCCGAACCCGCCGGCAATCCCTTCGATCCGTTCGCCCCCGCCGGCGGTGGGGACGACGCCCCGGCCGATACGGACGACCCCTTCGCCGATTTCGAATGATCGAAGGGCGAACCTGATCGCTGGCTCCCGTGTCGTCTCTCGGCACGCTACGCTCGCAGCACGGAGGGGGGCGGCGCGCCGGTCACTCTCCCGCCGCCGACGGACCGCCGCGGCGCCCCGACCGCCCGCCGGGTAGGACGGACGCCGAAGAAGAAGGAGCTTCCAGTTGTCCGAAACGAACACCGCCAACGAGACGCTCTCCCCCACCGGTTGGTGGTCCCGCCCCGGCGGCGGCCGCGAGGTGCTGTCGGTCGCCGCGCCGCTGGTCGTGTCGAGCCTATCGTGGACGGTCATGACGTTCGTCGACCGGATGTTCCTCAACCACTGGTCGGGGGCGGCGATGGCGGCGGCGTTCGTCGCGTCGATGATCTGGTTCGCCGCGCTCTGTCTGCCCCTCGGCATTTGCTCGTACACGTCGACCTTCGTCGCCCAGTACCACGGCTCGGCGCAGCCGCGTCGCATCGGCCCCGCCGTCTGGCAAGGCGTCTGGTTCGCGCTCGCGGCGAGTCCCTTCCTGCTGGCGGCGATCCCCTTTGCCGATGCGATCTTCCTCGCGGCGGGGCACGCCCCTTCCGACGTCGAACTGGAGGGGCGCTACTTCGCGATCCTCTGCTACGGCGCGCCGGGCATGCTGCTCGCGCAGTCGCTGTCGTCGTTCTACAGCGGCCGCGGAAAGACCGTCGTGGTGATGATCGTTGACAGCGTGTTCGCGATCCTCAACGTGCTGCTCGACTGGTGGTGGATCTTCGGCCTCACCGTCGCCTGGGGCGACGAGACCCTCGAGGTGTTCCCCGCCTGGGGAATCGCCGGCGCCGGCTGGGCGACCGTCACCGCCACATGGCTGAAAGCAGCGACCTACTTGCTGATCTTTGTCCTGCCACGTTACCGGGCCGAGTTCGGCACGGGACACGCCATTTTCGACGTGAAACTCTTCCGTCGATTGCTCTACTTCGGCGGCCCGGCCGGCGTGCAGATGCTGCTCGACGTGCTCGGCTTCACCGTCTTCGTCGTGCTGGTCGGCCGGCTCGGCTCGGTCGAGAACGAGGCGACCAGTCTCACCTTCAGCATCAGTTCGCTAGCGTTCATGCCGGTCTTCGGCATCGGCTTGGCGGTGAGCATCCTGGTGGGCCAGCACCTGGGCGAGGACCGCGACCGCGTCGCCGCCCAAGCGACCTGGACCGCGTTGCACGTCAGTTGGGCCTACATGGCGCTCGTTTCGATCGGGCTCGTCTTCTTCCCGCAGCTGTTCCTCAGCGGGTTCTTCGCCGGCGAACCGATGTCGGGCGACCTCACGACGCGCGCCGCCGTCGAGTCGACCGCCTTGGTGCTGCTCCGCTTCGTCGCGGCCTACAACTTCCTCGACGCGATGGCGATCGTCTTCGTCAGCGCGCTAAAGGGCGCCGGCGATACGCGGTTCATCCTGCTGACGAGCCTCGTAATGGCCCTCGCGCTCGGGTTGCTTACCTGGCTGATGGTGGATGTCGCCCACGCCGGCCTGTACGGCTGCTGGGGGGTCATCTCGGCGTGGGTCGGCACGATCGGCATGGTCTTCTTGCTCCGCTTCTTGAACGGCAGCTGGCGTTCGATGCGCGTTATCGAGCCGAAGCTGGTCGAACCGGAATCCGACGCGGGCGAGTTCGCATGAGTCGCTCGCCGCGTCACTAAAAAGACGCGACGGCCCGATCGACCGCTTTGGTCTAAGACGCCGGGCCCGCGTCCGGCGAGGGGATATTGCGGGCGTCGCGCCACCAGAGGAAGGCGAACAACGGCAAGAGCAGCAAGCAGGCCGCTTGGTAGGCGGTCAGCCCCGCGAAGTAGGTCGGCTCGGGCCGAATCGTCTCGGTCGCCAACCGGTAGAGGGCATAGCTCATGATGTAGAGCTTCAGCAACTGGCCGCGGAACCGGCCGCTCCGCTGCAGCGTGATGAGCACGATCGCCATCACTGCGTGGAAGCCTGCCTCATAAAGCTGAGTCGGGTGACGCGGCAGCTGGTCCTCGTGCGGAAAGACGACCCCCCAGGGAGCGTCGGTCGGCGCCCCGTAGCAGCACCCGGCGCGGAAGCAGCCGAGTCGGCCGATCGCCACGGCGACCGCCACCGCCGGCGCGAACGAGTCGCCGGTCTTGGTGCGAATCGCCAGAGCCCACTTGGCCAACTCGACCGCCAAGTAACCGCCGACGAGGCCGGCGAGGATCGTCTTGCCATTGGCGAGCCAAGCCGGCGCTGACCACCAAGCGGCGTCACCCGCCAGCACGAACGGCGCCTTGGAGCCGAGCATCGCGCCGCAGAAGGCAGCGACGCCGATCGCCAAGCGGTCGGCCTTGTCGATCGGCAGCGACCGCTGGCTGCGGCGGAGCATCAACCCACCGGCGAGCACCGCCGCCGCCATGATGAGCGTGTAGACGGGGTCGATCATCGACCCGACCTTAGCAGAACGAGATCGGCCGACGGAGTGATTGGCGTGCGCGGTGTGATTGGCGGCAGCGGTGCGTGCCCTTCGCGATACAACACGTTGTAGGCCGAGAACGGGATCAGGTGGCCTGTCGGCAACGCAAACGCGACGCACGATTGCATCAGTTGCCGCAAGTCGAAATTGTAAGCGTCCATGAAGCTGGTGATCGTCACGCGGAAGACATCGCGCGGATCGAGCCGCTCGGCCATCGCCCGCTCAACGAACTCCAGCCCAATCGCCGCCAAGCCGTCGTCGGCTTTCGGCGTCGCTTCGAGCACGGGCAGGCTGGCCCCCAGCGTCACCGGCAACGGAGCAACTGGCGACGGAACAACTGGCGACGGAGCAACTGGGTCGCAGCCCGTCGGTCCACACCCGCCGGGACCACAGCACTGGCGGCTGAGGTACTCCTGGATCAGTTCCTTGGCCCGTGGACGGGTGTAGGTGATCCTGCCGGAAAGCAAGTCGATGTGCTCGCCTAGATCGATCAGCCTCGCCAGCGGCGTGACGCGGTCACCCGACCGATAGGCGTAGGCGATCGCATGGGCGTTGGGGTGAGCGCACGGCAGCGGGGTGAAGTCGCTCTCACGGAAGCGGCCGGCGGTCTCCCGCTCGGCGGCGTGGATCACATCGGGCAGCGTGACGCGGTTCTCTAGCTCGGCCGGCAAGAAGTACCGACCCGCGTAAGTCGCCGGCTGGAAGCTGACGCCGGTCACCCACGGCCGCGCGGCGGCAAAGTCGATCAGCTCGCCGACCTCCCCCCCGCCAAAGTTGACGCCCGCCTGCAGCATGGCGACCAGCGTCATGTTGAGGCCCACCTCGCCACACGCCTCGATGGCGGCCAGCTTCGTCTCCAGCAGTTCTTCGCCGCGTAGCTGTCGATAGACCTCGTCGTTGAAGCCGTCCATCTGGAGGTAAATCTCCAGCCGGTCGCGGCGGGCGGCGAGGTCTTCGAGAAGCCGCCGATCCTTGGCCAGCCGGACGCCGTTCGTATTGATCATCACGATATCGATCGGCTGATCGCGGGCGTAATCAACGATCGGGAGCAACTCGGGATGAACCGTCGGCTCGCCCCCGGAAAGCTGCAGCACCTCGGGGCGCCCTTCGGCCTCGACGAGGGCGTCGATCGCGCGGCGGCATTGTTCGAGCGAAAGATGCTGTCCCCCCGGCGCGCTCGAAGCGAAGCACATCGGACAGGTCAAGTTGCAAGAACTAGTGATCTCCAATAGGGCGAGGCACGTGTGCTGTTCGTGTTCGGTGCACAGGCCGCAGTCGTAGGGGCATCCCCGCCGCGGCTCGATCGCCCTGCGATGCGGCGTCTTGCCGATGTTGTTACCGACGTGGCGATCAAACCACGCCGCGTCGCCCGAAACGAAGTCTTCGCGCGTCCCGTGCGTCTTGCAACGCTTGCGGAAGTAAACGCGTCCCGCGCGATGGATAATCTTCGCGGGCACCACCTCTAAGCACTCGGGGCAGAGGCTCTGCGTCAGGCCGAGAAAAGCATGGTCGCTGGCGCGGAGTGGCTCAATCATCGGTCCGGACGTCTTCCATCAGGATCGGTTCAACGACGAACAACCACTTATACGCGCGGATCAAGAGCAGCACAGCAACAAACAATCCAACAAGCAAGCCCACCCAAAATGCCGCCCAAGCGACCTCGCCCGGGAGCCCCCCTCCCACCACCCCCAAGCAGCTGCAGAATCCGCACAAGAACACCGCGACAGGCGAGACCAACACGAGCAGGGCGAAGAGCAGTCCGCGTCCGAAGCGGTCAGCCTTGTCGTGCACACGCCCGCTCCTTGTGGGCTCTGTCGGATCAGCAGGATCGGTCATTCGCAAGTACCCATGATGGCTTTAGGCGACTTGTGGAGGCTGCGGGAGCGTCCCTTTTTCAACGAAGCGGAGATGCCCGGGCCGATGTTATAGCGGGTTCTTCGGTCTCCAACCGCCCAGAAGGTCGACGCCTGCCTACGGACAACGGCCTTTACTTGGACCGTGGAGCCCGGCACGCCGCCTACCACTCCATGGCGGGCGTCTCTCATTGGCGGTCAAAGCCCTTGTTTCGACGGACGCTGTCACCCCACTATTCGCCCAACTAAGCTATCGGGAACGCTCGACCAACTCATCGGACGGTACTCACCACCATGCATAGCTCTCTTCGCTCCACCGGCCTTTTCGCCTGCTTGTTCGGCTTGCCCCTCATCGCCACGGCGCAAACATCCGCCCCGTTAGCGATCAAGATCGAGGGGCCGCCAAAGCCCATTAGCACGGACCTAGTCGGAGTCTTCTTCGAGGACATCAACTATGCGGCCGACGGCGGACTGTACGCGGAGTTGATCCAGAACCGCTCGTTCGACTACTCGGCCCTCGAGCAACTCAGTTGGAACCCCCTCTCTTTTTGGGAAGTGGTCCAATTAGGGGGCGGCAAAGGCTCGCTCGGCCTCGACGCCGGGCGACCTCTGCACCCCAACAATCCGACGTACGCTGTGCTGAATGTCGATAACGTGGGTGAGGGGGTCGGTGTGCGCAACCCCGGCTTCGATGGCGTCCCCGTCGTAGCTGGCAAGAAGTACAACGTGTCGCTCTTCGTCCGTCAGCTCTACGTCGAGCGACGCTGGGGCGGCGGGCCCATCCCCGACGACAAGTCGTTCACCCTCACCGCGCGACTCGAGGGACCCGACGGCGCGAATCTCGGCGAGACAGAACTCAAGTACTCGGGCAGCGACTGGCGCCGCCTCGAGGGCGGGATCACCGCCGACAAATCCGAGCCCCGCGCGCGGTTCGTGCTCCTCGCTCACGAGCAGGGGGGGATCGCCCTCGATATGGTCTCTCTCTTCCCGCAGGACACGTTCCGCGATCGCCCGAACGGCCTCCGCAACGACCTGGCCGAATCGATCGAGGCGCTCGAGCCCAAGTTTGTCCGCTTCCCGGGCGGTTGCCTGGTGCACGGCAACGGGCTCGCCAACATGTATCGCTGGAAGGACACGATCGGCCCGATCGAGCATCGCCGCGCCCAACTCAACATCTGGGGTTATCACCAGACCATGGGACTCGGCTACTTCGAGTACTTCCAGTTCTGCGAAGACATCGGCGCGAAGCCGCTGCCGGTCGTCCCCGCGGCGGTGAGCTGCCAGAACTCCGGCGTCACCGGCGGACGGGGGCAAGAGGGCCTGCCGCTGACGGACATGCCCGCTTATGTCCAAGAGGTGCTGGACCTCATCGAGTGGGCGAACGGCCCCGCCGATTCGGAGTGGGGATCGAAGCGCGCCGCAGCGGGTCACCCCGAGCCGTTCAATCTGGAGTACCTGGGCGTCGGCAACGAGGACCACATCACCCCGGTCTTCCGCAAGCGCTTCGAGATCCTCCACGAAGCGATTGAAGCGAAGCACCCCGAGATCACGCTGATCGGAACCGTCGGGCCCTCCTCCGAGGGACCGGATTACGAGGAAGGCTGGCGGATCGCCGACGCGCTCGGCGTCGACATGGTGGACGAGCACTACTACCGCTCGCCGGAGTGGTTTCTGGAGAACACGCAGCGGTACGACGGGTACGACCGAGACAAGTCCCAGGTCTACCTGGGCGAGTACGCGGCCCACGACCATGGCCGACAGGCGACGCTCCGCAGCGCGCTCGCCGAGGCGGCCTACTTAACGCACCTCGAGCGCAACGCCGACATCGTGCGGCTTGCCTCTTACGCGCCGCTGCTAGCGAGACGTGGCCACACCCAGTGGACCCCCGACCTCATCTACTTCGACGAAGCCGGCGTGTACCCCACGGTCAACTACTACGTGCAGCAGCTCTTTAGTCGGAACAGCGGCGACCAGTCCTTCACGACGCGCGTCAACGACGGCGAGCCCGGCGACGGCGCCACCGGCGTGTTCGCCTCGACGGTCCTTGACTCGGAGAACCGTGTCCTCATCGTCAAGCTGGTTAACACCACCGACAAGGCGTGCGCTACGCAGATCGCTCTGCCCGACGGCTACTCTCCCAAGACGCCCGCAACCGAGTCGCCCGCAACCGCGTCTTCCGCAACGGTGCACGTGCTGACCGGCGATCCCATGACATCGAACCCGCAGGACCCAATGGCCCGAGGTCGAAGCGCCGAGTCACCGATGACGCCGACTTCTTCTCCGTTAGAAGTTGCCGAGGATTTCGACTACGAAGCGCCCCCGCACTCGCTGTCCGTTATCCGGGTCCGGCTCGCCGAGTGACGGGCCGTTTCGGCGCCGCCAAGCGCAAGCCGCCGACTCGACGTCGGCTGGTGCGATAACGTTTGCGGTGGGCCTAGATATAGAACATCGCGCCGTGCGCGGTCGCTTGGGCGGTGATCTCGGCGAGCGTCACCCCGCGTAGCCGCTCGCGCTCGGCGAGCGCCGACTCGCTGATCGCCTCGGTGACCGCCTCGCCGAGCGGCGTGGGGGTGGTGACGTTGCTGGCTCCCGTCGGCGGCCCATCCACGAGATCGATCACCTCGCCGAGCGACAGCTCTTCTGGCTCCCGCGCCAGGCGGTAGCCGCCACACGCGCCCCGCGTGCTGGTCACCAGTCCCAGCCGCTTCAGCTCCTGAAGGATTTGCACGAGAAACCCCTCGGGGATTCCCTCTTCCGCGGCGATACGACGCCCCTGTAGCGGCTGTCCCCCGGCGTACTCCGACGCCAGCCGAGCAAGGGCGAGACACGCGTACTCGGTCTTGGCGGAAAGCATTTTTCGAAGTGGGAATTGTGAAGGCGGAAGTGGGAAGTTGGTGTTCAGGTGGGAGCGGGTTAGCGGGTCAAACTTTCCCACTTCCCACTTCCGCCTTCCCACTTCGTCAAATTCCTCCGCCATCCGTGTGCAAGCCGCACTCGGTCTTGGCGTTGCCCGCCCAGCGGCCGGCGCGCTCGTCGCCCGAGCCGTCGGCCTTCTGCGTGCACGGCCAGCAGCCGACACTCGGGTACCCCTCGTCGTGCAGCGGGTTGTAGGGGACGCCCTCCTTGAGAAGCCGCGTCCAGACGCCTTGCTTGGTGGCGTTCGCCAGCGGGCTGATCTTCACGAGGTGGAACTTGCGATCCCAGGCGACGATCGGCTGTTTGGCGCGGACCGGCGACTGATCGCGGCGGATGCCACTCATCCAGGCGGTGCGTCCCACCGCCGCGCGCTGCAGCACCTTGATCTTGCGGTCGTGGCAGCAGCGGTCGGGGTCGGTCTTGTAGAGCGGCCCGCCGTGCAGGGCCTCGTACTCCGGGACCGAGAGCTCCGGCTCGAGCATGTCGATCTCGAGGCCGTACTTCTCACAAATCCGGTCCCGCAGGTCCAACGTCTGCTGGAACTGGTAGCCCGTCTCAAGATTGAAGACATAAGTCGATGGCGCTAGCTTCGGCAACAGCGACAGCAGCAGGCAGCCTTCGGGGCCAAACGCGGTCCCCATGGCGAGGCTCGGGGCGTAGCGCTCGTGGGCCCAGGCGAGGATCTCGTCGGGCGTCGCGGACTCCAGCCGCTGGCTCTCGGCCGCAAGGTCCGCCAAGAAGGCGTCCGACGGCGTCTCCCCCGGGACGGGGGGGGCCGGATTCGGGCTGTCGATTAGTTGGGGCGCTGCAGACATTTCGCGATCTCAGTGCAATTGGCAGGGCGATGCGTTACCTGACCTATATATTACTACCCTGGTCAACAAAGTCTAGTATCGGCGACGCGGGGATCGTCCCTACAGCCACGCGGCCCAAAAAACCGTTGCTTCCCGACCAATCGGTCGCCAAGTTATCGGATCGGGCGGTTCGTCGTGAGTAATCCCCGCGTCCCCCTGCCGGCGAGCTACGTGACGCACCCCCGTGGTGTAGCGTTCCGCGGGCTCCGTTTCCGCGAGTCGTTGTTTCCCGAGCCGTTACGTCGAATCCTGGAGCCGTGCTATGGCGAGCCTCTCCACCCCGCTCCCTCTCCCGTCCTGGGCGAACGAGCCGACGCCCGGCATCGAGATCGCACGTCGCGTCCTGGCGGACCCTTCGGTTCGGTCGCTGACGATTGATCGAACGGCGGATGAAGCGACCGTTCGCTACCGGGGTCAGACGGTGCACCGCGCATCGCTGGCGTGGCTGTCGGGCCATCTCGCGGCTGAGACCGTGCTGCTCAATGCGACGGCCGCGATCGCTCTGCCCGCAGACTCGGTCGAGCGGTGGCCTGAATCCGAAGGGGGGCGTGAGAGTTACGTCCGCACGCCGCGGCAAGCGACCGGCTGGCGCCGAGTGATGCACCTGACGCTCGCCGGTGTTTGGTTCACCCTGGCGGTGCTGGGCGCGATCCTGCCGGGGCTGCCGTGCACGTGCTTCTTGCTGCTGACGAGCTACTCGCTCTGCCGCAGCTCGCAGCGTCTGCACCAGCGGCTGCTGGATTCGAAGTGGTTCGGCCCGTCCCTCCGCCACTGGCGGCTGCACCGCGGCGTCCGCCCCGGCGTGAAGACCAAGGCGCTCGGCGCGATGGCGGTGATGATCGGCGCGAGCTTGCTCTTCGCCCCGTTGCCGCCGGTCGCCTGGTGGGCCGTCGCGATCGCCGGCGCTGTCGGCGCGGCGGTCGTCATGCGGCTACGCGTTGTGGCGTGCTAATCGCTGGCCTCAGCGGGAGCCGTTCCTTAGTCTGCTGAGACGGGGCCCGACTCTTCGAGCGTGACGTGCTGAGAATGCGACTACCCACCCTCCTGTGGGTCACGGCGCTGGTGTCCGCCTACCTCGTGGTGGCGCAGCGCCTCGGCTACCCGCACGCCGCCGTGCTCGCCGGGGCGTTCGCCCTGGTGGCGTGGTCGCTGCGGAGCCGGCTGCGTAAGTGGTTCTATGTGCCTAGAGGCTTGGCACTGCTGGTTGGATCGATCGTCTTGTGGATCGGAGGCGTCGATGGACGATGGGTTCTAAGCAGCTGCCCCGACTGTGGATGGGGGAGCGATCGGTTGGAGTTCCGGGTGCTCGGCTTCCCGGGGTGGTCGATCGAGGATGATTTTTCCGATCAGATCCACTTTGATTTGAGAGACCTGGGATGGGTGTGCCGCCATGCGAATATGGAAGCATGGGTCAAGCATCGCTACTGGGGCGGATACTTCTGCACATTCCCCTGCATGAACGGGTGCGGGTGGATCGTAGGGACCCCTAACTCACCGGCGATGACCAAGCGCGTGAAGGCTTCGGCGGCGGCGGATCCCGATTTGGCGTACCACCTGCACAAGCGGTACTTCCGAGAAGGGCAAACCGACTACTTCTGGGACGGCCTGCGAGTCGATTGGCGAACGTTAGCCGCGTACGACGAAGGGATGGCGCGCGAAGCCAGTGATTGGCTCGCGAATGCTCCCGAATACGAGCGAGAGCAGATCCTGGAGTCGTACCCGGAGATCACGACTGATTACATCGACTCGCTGTATACATACGGCGTCGACGAAGTCATTATCGTTTGGCAGTTGCAACAAAGCTATTGGCACGGCGTCGGCGGTATCCGCGGCTGGATAGCGCTCCGTCTACCAATTGATGAGCAGCGTCGACGAAGCGTCTTCCGCAGGATCAACGAGCGACGCGCCGCCGAAGGGTACGACGCCGACCTGGAAGATTTCGGCCAGCAGTTCGCCCACGTCTACCGATAGCTTCTAGGTGTGCGGCACGGCGCTAGCCGCCGGTAGCGTTTGGTTAATCACCGGCGGCTAGCGCCGTGCCGCTCACGACGAGACAGAGCTGAGCAGAAGAGCGCTAGCGCCATGCCGCTCACGTGGCGCCGTTGGCAGCGAGCTCCTCGCCGAACCGCCGCCAAAACGCCATTTGCTCCTCGTACTGGTCGATCGGCGTCTGCTCCTTCTGGAAGTCGAGCGCGTCGATCATCGACTGCACCGCGTCGCGGTACGAGTAGCCGGCCTCGTTGAAGGGGTTCCGCCAGCCGGGGTCGCCCGGCTCGTAGTGGCGGACGAACTGCCCGTTGTCGTCAACTTCGATGTTCGCCGTCAGCAGCGGGAGCATCATCCGCAACTCGAACGCCATCATGGCGCCGGGGCTCATGCCGGCGGTGGCGGCGTCCCAGGCCTCGACCACCTCGGCGGGCGTGTCGCTGTTGGGGAAGCGAAGGCCGTTGCCGACGCCCGACTGCGTGATCCCGTCGTGGTTGAGGTCGACCTGCGCGGCGGGCGGCAACAGCAGGTTGAGGGCGCCCTCCTCGGTGAGGCCGCCAACGTTGATCGGCTCGGCGAGGGAGTTGACCGACTGGAGCGTCGATAACTCGTCGCGGCTCAGCCCCGCCAAGAAACCCTTCGGATCGACATAGCCTCCCTCGTCCATCGCCCGGACGACGATCTGGCCAAAGGCCTGCTGCAGTTCCTCGAGCGATTCCTTGGTGGCGTAGCGACCGTTGCGTTCAGAGCCGAACCAGTCGTCCAACGCCTTCTGGGCGCTCTCGGCGACCGACTCGCCGCTAGCGAGCGGCTTCGCCGAAGCGTACCCCTCGCGGCCAGCCTCTTCGAGCACGGCGCTAAAGGCGCTCTGCACGTGACGGTCGGGCCGGTTGCTGGCGCCACCAAAGGCCCCAAGAGAACTGCTGGCGCCGAAAGCAGCGATGTCGGTCACGGTCATCAAAAAGGCCTCACACAAGAGAGAAGCGGGTCGCAGCCTCACGCCCTCGTCCCTCTCATCGGCTCGGCATGAGCGATGCCTAAAGCTTCCGTGAGCGTCCGTCCGTGAGCGGCACGGCGCTAGCCGCCGGTTGTGTTTGGCGAAATACCGGCGGCTAGCGCCGTGCCGCTCACGAAGGGGTGGGCGCCTAAACCCCCGCGAACTTCCGCAGGTCGGCCTCGATCGCGTCGAGTTGCTTCTCAAGGTCGGCCTTCGCTTCCTCCAGGTCGTGCAGCTGCTCGGCGGGCGTGTAGGTGAAGAGATAGAACTTGATCTTCGGCTCGGTGCCGCTGGGGCGGCAGGCGACATAGTTGCCGCACTCGGTGAGGTCGAGGATCACCAGATCGCCGGTCGGGCCTTCGAGCTTCGCCGGTGGCGCGGCGCCGGTCATCTGTAGCGTGACCCCCGTCTTGTAGTCACGTAGCTGGGCGACGCCGAATCCGTCGAGGTCGGTCGGCGGCTGCGAGCGGAACTTAGCCATCACCTCTATCATCCGCTCCATGCCATCGGAGCCCGGCATCTGGACGTTGATCGTTCGCTCGGCATGCAGGCCGTGCTGCCAGAACAGGTCGTCGAGCTTCTGGTGGAGCGTCTTGCCTTCGGCCTTGAGCTTCGCCGCCAGTTCGCAGGCGAGCATCGCGGCGAGGGCGCCGTCCTTGTCGCGGACGTACGTGCCCGCCATGTAGCCGTGCGACTCCTCGGTGCCGAAAATGAATTTCTCCGGGCCGTTCTCGTCGATCGCGCCGGCGATCCACTTGAAGCCGACGAGCAGGTCGGTGATGGTCCGAATGCCGTACGAGTCGCCGATGCGCCGAGTCAACTGCGTCGTGACCAGCGTGATGATGTTGAAGTGCTCGGGCGTGAGCGAGCCTTGCCGAGCTTCGAGCAGGTAGTCGGCCAGTAGGGCGCCGATCTGGTTGCCGCTGAGCGTGAGCCACTCGTCGCCGCCCGGCTCCAAAGGCGCCGCCAGGCCGATTCGGTCGCAGTCGGGGTCGGTGGCGACACACAAGTCGGCGCCCGTCTCTTTGGCCCGCTCGATCATCGCGTCGAAGACGACCGGCCGCTCGGGATTGGACACGTGACCCGGCACGTTCGGGAAGTCGCCGTCGGGCGTCGAGGTCGGCCCGAAGAGTTCGACATCGCCGAAGCCGTCACGCTCAAGAACCGGCACGACCGCCGTCGCGCCGACGCCGTGCAGCGGCGAGTAGATCACCTTCAGGTCGCGCGGGCCGGGGTGCGATTGGGTCAGCACCGCGTCGATGAACGCCACGTCGACCTCTTCTTCGCAGAACACGATCTTGTCGTCGGTGACCGCCTGGTCGAAGTCGGCCCGCACGATCTCTTGGCAGTTCATGACGCGCTCGATGATCCCCTTGTCGTGCGGCGGCAGCACCTGTCCGCCGGTCGACCAGTAGACCTTCACTGCGTTGTCGCTCGGCGGGTTGTGGCTGGCGGTCACCATGATGCCGCAGCTCGCCTTCTTGTAGCGCACCGCGAACGACAGCTCGGGCGTGCTGCGGAAGCCGCGGAGGAAGTAGACCTTGAAGCCGGCGGCGACCATGACCTCGGCGCACAGCTTGGCGAAGCGTTCGCCGTTGTGGCGGGTGTCGCGGCAGATGGCGCACGAGAGGTTGTCCGCGCCGAGCTTCGACTTGATGTAGTCGGCGAGCCCCTGGGCCGACTCGCCGATGGTGCGGTCGTTGATCGCGTTGGAGCCGAACGGGTGCATCTTGCCGCGACGGCCGCCGGTGCCGAACGGGATGATGGTCCAGAAGACGTCGTCGAGGGTCTGCCAATCGCCCGACTCGACCGCTTCGGCCACCTGCGGGGAGTAATCCGCGTAGCGAGGCTCGGTGAGCCACGCCGTGAGGTTCACTTCGGCCGACTCGGTGAGTTTCCCGTCGGCGACGGCTTGGTGGACCTTCGAGACCAGGGCTTCGGCAGACATCGCGGCGGGGTCGGTTCTAGGTTTCGGGACGGGTGCTGTGCGGTGCGATAGACTAGCACGACAGACAGCGAGCGCGCAGCGCGGCCCAAAACTCCGATTGGTGGCCCTCAGCCGCAGGCGGAAGCCAGCGGCCAAAACGGCGTGAGGCGCCGCTCCGCGGGGCCGCCGTGGGCTACCGCCCGCGGCTGAGAAGCGATGAAAAGGGTAAGCGAATGCGAGTTTCGACACTGCTTTTGCTGCTGATCGCCGCCCCCGCCCCCGCCCCCGCCGCCGAAGCGCCCCGCGCCCGGCCGCCGGAATTCACGGCCGAGGACCGGGCGGCGTTCTTCGACGACGCCCTCGCGACGCTCGTCGGCCCCCGGCCGCAGGCCGGCGCCGCGACGCCGACCGAGGAACGGTCCGGGTCGGCCGCCACGGCGTCGACCGCGGCGTGGTCCGATCTAGTCGCCCCTGACGTGCTTGAGACCGAGGTCAAAAGGCAGGCGTCCGCCCTAGCAAAGACAACCCGTTCCGCCTCGGCCTACAAGGCGGGCGGCTTCCGCGACGCCACCGACGCGTTGGGGGTCATCGCGACCCTCTTCGCGGTGACCGCCGAGCACTCGGGCCAACCCCGTTGGCGGGACGAGGCCGCTGCGCTCCGCGGCCTGTTCGCCGCTGGAATGACGGAGGCCGACGCCGCGACCGACGCCGCCTACGCCGCCGCTGCGGATCGGTCGGCCGACCTGCAGGACCTGGTCCGCGGGGGACGTCCCGCCACGCCCGAGGCGGAGCCGACCGTCGACTGGTCGCAGCTGGCGAGCCGCTCGACGCTGATGCGGCGGATGGAGGCGGCCGAGGGCGAACGGCTCCGCGGTTGGGTCGCCAGCGAGCGGGCGCTGGCCCGCAACGCCGAAGACGCCCGGCACGAGGCCCAGGTGCTCGCGTTGCTGGCGGAGGCGATCCTCCGGCCCGAGGCGGACGACCACGACGACCCGGATTACCAGGCTTACGCCCGCCGGCTCCGCGTCGCCGCGGGGCAGCTGGCGGCCGCCGCCGAGGCCGAGGACCAGCCCGCCGCCGCCGCGGCGATGACCGAGGTCAGCCGCAGTTGTGTCGATTGCCACGCGGATTACCGGGGTTAGTGCGTTCTCAGTGACGAGCCGATATGGGGCGCGACTCCCGGCGCTGGCGCTTAGGGCTCCCTGCCCCTCGATTGAAGACTCCATCCCTCTGGTTCGGGAGCCCTAAGCGCCAGCGCCGGGAGTGAACCACAAAAAAACTCCGATTCCGCGCGAACCCACCCCGCCCCCCGTGTTGTCCCCCCCATGCCGCGACGGTTAGGGCGACAGCGGAGACGCTGTTTTCCCGCTAGCGGCGGCTCATCGGCCCCGATTTTGCTTGACCGGGGCCGGTTTTGCTGAAAAGCTTGCTAGATCGGATTGGCTACGCCGATCTGGTTCGCCACAAGGTGGACCCGACCGGCCGCCGATCTACCCCACAAGATGGCTGGTTACCCCCTCGGTCGCCCTCCCGGCGCCCGACCTGACCACGCCTTTCCAACCGTTCTCTCCATAGCCGCGCCCACAGCGCGAGCGGAGGCCCCGATGAAGACAACGACCATCAAGATCGCCACGACCTTCACCGCCGCCATTTCGGCCGCCACGAAGATTGCCAAGGTGATTTCGGCCGCTGCCTCGTCACGCCTGCGCTGGCGCTCCGTAGTAGGCGGCTTTAATCCCGGCGTAGTAGGCCAACCCTATGCGTCGCTAGTCGAACGACTAGCGATGCGGCATGCCCACCCGGCGATGGCGACCATGTGTCGCCCGCAGAGTGATGCGTGTCGCGGCAGCCGATCGAGTTCATCGATCGTCAGCCGCCGGTCGGCCGTTGTCTAACGCCGCGTGAGACCCCGGGGCTGCTCCCAACCGAGCGTCCCCGAAATCTGGTCCCCACGCGTGGAGTCTGTCGCGATCGACGTGACTCGTGCCGCGCTCAGCTGCCTTGTGTGCTCGCCGCATCGTCTTGATGCGGCCCGTCACACGGGGAAGCTTCGCCGTTCCCCTCTCGATTGAGCGGAACCCGCGCCGCACTTGTCTCACGCCGCTCGCGTTCCGCGGGACGCCCTGCACGCTGCATGGCGCCCGCTCTCCGGGAAATACGGCGAGCTGCGACGCCCCTAGCGCGTCCCGCTCCGCCTTCAGGGAAGCGAGAGAAACGATGACCGCTATCGCCACGCCGCTGTCCGCTCAGCGACCGAGCGCGGCCGAGTTGTTCGAAACCACGCCGACCTTCCGGGTCGTCACCGCCCAGGACCTGCCGCTCACCGAGTGGGAGACCGAGGACTTGGTGCGCGCCGCCCAGGACGACGACCGCGAAGCGTTCGGCGAGCTCGTCGTCCGCTTCGAGGGGATGGTCCAGGCCGTCGCGCTGCGTCGGCTCGGCAACTACGCCGAGGCGGCCGAGCTCTCGCAAGAGGTGTTGATCCGAGCCATGGATCGGTTGCACCAGCTCAGCGAGCCCCGGGCGTTCGGCGCGTGGCTCAAGTCGATCACCGTCCGCATGGCGATCAACCGGCAGGTCCGGCGCAAGCGGTCGGTCGACACCGAGCCGGCCACCCTCGAGGCGACCTGCATCGACGAACGGCGCAGCCCGGTCGAGGCCGCGCTCACCGCCGAGCGGGCCGAGCAGGTCCGCGACGGGCTGGCGCGGCTCGGCGATCTCGACCGCACGACGCTCGAGGCGTTCTATGTCCGCGGGCAGTCGCTCGTGGAGATGAGCGACTCGTTCAGCGCCCCGGTCGGCACCATCAAGCGGCGCCTGCACGTCGCCCGCAAGCGGCTCGCCGCCGAGTTGGGCGAACTGTTCGCGGTTTGAAGGTGGCGTTTTGGAAGTGAGAGTTAACGACGCTCCGAACTGGGTCCGGAGTGCTATCGCGTCTAGCAGCCGCCCCGAGTGGGACTCGGGGCGGCTGCTAGCATTTTTGGCGCGGCGATTCTTCTTGCGCAACTCCCGGCGCTGGCGCTTAGGGCTCCCCGCCCCGTCGTTGACGATTCCATTTCGCGGGTTCGGGAGCCCTAAGCGCCAGCGCCGGGAGTGAACCACCCAACCGCTCCGCCACCTACTCGACTGCTCAGCAACACCGCCCACATAAATCCGCGTTGCCCCATTTGGCGGAGTTGGCGCATCATGCTCCTCCCGAATACCCCGGCCGCGGCGCCCTCGACCCAGTGCGACACGCGGCCTCCTCACTCCGAGTGCAAAGGAAGGCGCCCGATGAAACGTGACTTGGACCTCTGCCGCCAGTTGCTGGCCGACATCGAGGGGCACGGCCCCGACTGCGCTGTGACCGCCCTTCGGCCGGGCGCCAGCGGCGAGGCGGAAGAGACGCTTCGCTACCACGTCCGTCTGCTGATCGACGCGGGCCTCGCCAAAGAGGTCGAGCGCCCCTCGGCCGGCGTGCCGTGCGTGCGACTCACCAACGCGGGCCACGAGCTGCTCGAGTTGGCCCACAGCGAGGCCCGTTGGCGTGAAGCCAAGTGGGTCGTCGGCGAGCGGACCGGCACGCAATCGTTGTCGGTCATCCGCTCGGTCCTCGCCCGCTGGGCCTACGAGGCCGCCATCCACGGCGAGTCGTGGCGCCCGCGTCGCGTCGCCCGCGGCTACCGCCCGCAGGCCGCATACCGCCCGGCGTACCATCAGGTCGAACCGCGTTACCGCTTCGAGCGCGATGTCGAGCCGGTCATCGAGCCGCGGCCGGTCACGACGACGGCCCGCACGCCGTACAGCTATCTCGAGCGGTTCGATTGGCGGACCCCGTTCGACTGGCGTGACGGCGTCGAGCGCGACTCGTACTACCACGACGGCCTGTACCGCGAGCCGATCACGCGCGAGGGGCGCTACCGGGAAGGGGCCTACCGCAACGGCTACTACCGCGACGCCGAGACGCTCGACCTCGACGGCGTGACGCTGCCGACTTACGTCGTCTGACGACGGTCAAACTAAGCGAAAAGGGCGTGGGTTGCATGCAACCCACGCCCTTTTTCACTTTCATCCCCCTCCCTTGCAGGGAGGGGGATGAAGCGCTGAACGAAAACGTGGCGGGCTCTACTCGGCCGCCGCGAGCGGCTCGGTGTTGGCGACGCCTTGGATCGCCTCGGCCATGTCCTTGATCGCCTCGGAGACGTCGAGGTCGATCTTCCCCTTGTCGCTAACGACGCGGATCGCGTTGCTGACGGCGTCGTCGATCGTGGCGACAGCGGCCTGCTTCGGCTCGGGGCTGATCGCTTTGGCGGCGCGGACGCCGTCCCGCAGGTCCACTAGCAGGGCGAGCAGCGCCTCGCGGACGATGGTTGGCTCACGTTCGGCGTTCTGGACGATCCGCCGCGAGAGCTTGCCGCGGGCGCCGATGAACCCGCCGCCGACCTGGAGCTGGAGGTCTTCGAACTTGTTAGCGATCTCGGCTTCTTCCTTACCGATCTCGGCGGCGAGGTCGATGACGGCGTTAACAACCGGTTCGCCATCGAACTGGCCCGCTTTGGCGTTGAGCTTCTCTAGCGCCGCCGCAATGGTGGCCCGCGACTCGAGCGACAACGACTCGTCACCGATCCGCTTCGTCAACGCCGCGGCGAAGACGCCGCGCGGGCCGGGGGTCCCCAAGTTGGCGATCGCCGACGCGGCGCTCACGAAGACCCACTCACGCACCTCGGGGGTGAACTCCCCCTCGAGCTTATCGACCGACATCACGTCGTACAGCGTTTTCGCTAGCGCCTTCTGCTGGTCGCTCGGCAGAACCCGGACGTACTTCGCATGGCGTTCCAGGCCGATCAGCGCGCCAACCAACTCGTAGTTTGGGACGCGGGCGTTCTTGAGCGCCCTCGATGCGAGCGAGCAAAGCAGGTCGCACGCCTTGGCGCTCGGGGTGGGGGGGTCGGCGTACTTGTCGTCGAGCTTGCCGAGGATAAGCAGCGCGTTGTAACGCACACTGGGATGATACGAGGCGCGCAGCACGCGGACCGCAAACTCCATCGCCTGCTGGTTCATGTACTTCTGCGTCTCGCCCGTCGAGGTGTACAGGTAGTACTTGAAGAGGTCGCCGTGCAGCTTCTCAAGGTCGGCCAGCCCCTCGGCCGTGGGCTGCGTCATCGCGGGGAAGAAGTACTTCTCGACGTATTCCTTGAACTCCTGCGCGTCGCCCGTGCCCGACTTGGCGTAGCGCCGCGCAATGGCGCCCTTGGACGAGAGCCGGCTCTCGACGGCGTCGGACTTGTAGCGCTGCGCCGAGGCGGGCGCCGCCAGGGCGATCACCGTGAGGCAAAGCAACCAGCGCGCAACGGTCGTGTCGCAGAGATAACGCATCGCCAGGGGGTTCCGGTTCCGTTGCGGCTTGGCGGAGAAGGGGGGTTTCCCCTAAACGCCGCCGCTAAAAGGGTTTGGGACGTCGCCACGCGGGGCGCGGCGGTCCATCGCCACACTAGCAAGCCCACGGCGAAAGTGTCAACATTCTGGGACCCGCCCGCCACCGCCGGGGTCTCCGCCCGCGTAATCGGCAGGTCCCGAACCCAGCCGCCCCCCGCCCCGTTCAAGCGATAATGACCCTGCTCTACAGCGATCCCCGCTTCCGTGACCACGCCACGGGGGGGCACCCGGAGTGCCCTGCGCGGATTGAGCAGGTGGTCGCCCGGCTCGAACGCGGGGGCCAGCTCGCCCGCTGCGAGCGGCCCGCGTGGACCGCCGCGACCGACGAGCGGCTGCTCCGCTGTCACGACGCCGACTACCTGACGGCAGTCCGGGCCCTCGCGGCCCGGGGGGGCGGGCGGGCCGAGGTCGACACCGTCGTCAGTCCGCCTTCGGTCGACGTCGCGGCTCTCGGCGTCGGGGCGGCTTGCGACGCCGTCGAGCGTGTCGTCCGCGGCGAAGCCCGCCGGGCGTTCTGTGCGATCCGACCGCCGGGACACCACGCCGTCCGCACCGGGGCGATGGGGTTCTGCCTGTTCGGCAACGCCGCGATCGCCGCCCGCGTGGCGGTCGACGAGTTGGGCCTTGACCGGGTGCTGGTCGTCGACTGGGACGTCCACCACGGCAACGGCACCCAGGCCGAGTTCTACGACGACCCGCGCGTCGGCTTCCTCTCGATGCACCGCTGGCCCTTCTACCCCGGCACCGGCGCCGCGGACGAAACGGGGACCGGCGACGGCCTCGGCACGACGGTCAACCTACCCGTCGAGATGGGGACGTCCCGCGACCGCTGCACGAGCCTCTTCGCCCGCGAGCTCGCCGACCTCGCCGACAAGCTGCGGCCGCAGCTGGTGATCGTCAGCGCCGGCTTCGACGCCCACCGCACCGACCCGGTTGGTTCCCTCGGCTGGGAAGTCGAGGACTTTGTGAGCCTGACGCAGACCGTTGTCGATGTCGCCGCCGCGCACTGCGACGGGCGGCTCGTGAGCCTGCTAGAAGGGGGCTACAACCCGCCCGCGCTAGCCGACTGCGTGGCGGCGCATCTCGACGAGTTGTTAGAGCGCGACGCCGAAGAGGCCCGCGACGCGAGTTAGTTGCCGGAGATGTTGCCGAGACGGTCGCCCGAGTGACGTCGCGGCGAATCGACGATGGCTGACATCGGGCCTTGCCTTTTGGAAGAGCTTCCTAGCCGAGGCGTCGCTTCGAAGCTCCGAGACGTGCGTCCATGGATGAATTCGCACTTTAGTCGTGCATCCGCAACTGTCGGCGGTTGAGCTGCACCGACGCGAGTTTGAGGACCTATGCATCCAACTGGCTAGGCGACCTCAATGTCACCTCTTCCTCCTTACCCAAGGAGATGACGCACTACTCCGTCGCGCTTCCCAATCTACCGGAAGGTCTATGACTTCCTTCAGAGTGGGGTCGAGCTTCAATAACTCGTATTTGGGCATGACGTGCGGTTTCGAACCGCTTACGTCTCCGCCATCCATAAACTGCCAACCTCCGTGTCCGTCTTCGTGTATGACAAGCAGTACAGGCTTGGCTTTGGAAGCGACTGCGTCAGTAGTGATCGCAATTGGATCGAGTGAGTCTGACCACGTCATGGTTTTGTCTTTCTTTCCGCACCCTAGCACGAGAACGGCAATGGCAAAGAGAGTTACTGTGATCCGCACATTCGTCTAACGTATGAGGCTCAGTTCCCGCCCGCCGCATGGGGGGCTTACCACCGACCACGACATTATTCTCGCGAGTATCCCCGAAATTGCGGTCGGTGGACATCACCTCAGCAAGATTCGGCCCGGATCGAAGATGGGTTACTTGAAGCGCCGCCGCGGCTCTGCCTTGTTGATAATCGCTTGAATCAGGGCGACACCCTATGGAACGCGACCAGCTTAAACGCCCCGTTCGTCCAGACGCATAATCAACGGCGCCGCGAGCGTCCGGCATACCCAACCCGCCAAGAACAGCGCGCCGAACACTCGCATCGCGTCCGCGTCACTCTCCTTGAGGGTGTCGTACAATAGGCCCCCCAGCAGCACAGTGACGCCGTTCACGAGGTCGCTCGCGGCGTGGTAGACGGCCAGGTACGGGGCGTTGTTCCGTGGGTCGGCGAGGCCGAGTTTGAGGGTGTCGAGACCGACGTTGAGACCGGCGTAGGCGATCCACACCGCGTACGCCACGCCGACGAGCCACGCGCTCTCCGGCGTTGCGAACCAGAACCACAACGGCCCGGTCGCCACGATCAACTGCGCCGGCAGCATCACCCGTTTCGCCCCGTAGCGGGCGACCATCCGGCCGCACCAAGGGGCGATCGCCGACTGGCCCGACCCCATCCCGATGCGGTACGCCTGCAGGCGTTCGTAGTCGACGCCGATCGCCTTGGGGTACATCCCTTGCGCCGTGGCGGTCAGGCCGTTGGCGAAGCCGAACCAGCAGCTGAACGTCAGCAGCCGGCGGTAGGGCCGTTCGCGGATCGCTTGGCAGAGCGTCTCCCAAGGCGCCATCGGCGTGGCGCTGGGCCGTGTCGCCAGTGCGGTGGTCAGCGCGAGCGGGACGAGCGCCGCCAGCATCAGCACGGTTCCGACCGTGGCGGACGCGGCGAGAGGCGCCCAACGCGTCGCGTCGGGCAGCACGACCCTCCAGAGAGCGGCCAGCACCACGCTCACGCCGATCCCAACGACACGGCCGAGCGTCAGCCAGCGCTCGCGTCCTCCCAGCAAGCGGCTCCGCAGCCGGCGTGGGTAGAGGTCCCCCAGCCAACTCCAGAGCGCGACGCCGCCGAGGTACTCCAGCAGGTGGTAAACGCACCAAGCGGCAACCAACACGCCGATCCGCAGGGCGGGCCGGTCGCCGACGGCCGCCCCCGAATGGCCCCAGGCGACGAGCGGCACCAGCGAAAGCACGACGCCACTCGCCGCAAACGCCGCGAGGCACACCGGCTTGCGGCCCCAGCCACGCCGCGCGCCGGCCGCGATCGCCGCCGGCGCGATCACTCGGAGCGTCCCCGCGAAGCGGGGCGCCGCGAGCAGCCACGCGACCGCGACCCCCTCGGCGCCCAGGTCGAGCGCGAGGTAAACCACCAACGTCGTCGACACCAAACCGTTGCCCAACGCCCACGTCAACGCGTTGGCGTAGGTCAGGGTGACGTCACGACGACGTGCGGTCGCAGGCGGTGCAGGCAGGTGCGGCATGCCGCACAGCTTAGTTCCAAATCACCAAACGTTCCGTAGGTGTTTCGCACTAAGCTTGCCAAATTAACTACGTCGCGTCGCTGACCGCCCGCGCGGATCGTCGCCACCGCCACCCGGCCCCGGCAGCGACCACGCCCGCGGCGACGACCAAGAAGGCCGCCGGGTAGAACGCCGCGTGGGGACGTTCGCCGAGCGCCATCCAAGCGAACATCCCGGCGAAGACGAACTGTGACATGTTCACCACCGCCACGACCTGGCCACGCATCTGTCGCATCGCGCGGTTGAGCAGCGAGTGGCCGATGATGGTCGGCAGCAACGCCAACAGCAGCACCCACGGCGCCTCGGCGCGCCAGTCGGTCGGCCAGGGGCTGCCAACCAGTGCCGCGACGCCGAACGACGCCGCCGCGGCGATCGCGTAGAGCGGCGTCACGTACAGCATCGTCGTCGGGTGATGGCGAAACTTGCGTCCCAGCACCAGGTAGAGCGCAAACAGCACCATCGACCCGAGGCAGACGACGTCGCCGTAGAACGTCTCGGCCGACAACCGGAAGTCGGTGACGAACAAGATCAGCAGGCCTGTGGCGGCCAACAGCGTGGCGATCACCTCGCGCCGTGTCACCCGCTCGCTCGACAACGCCGCCAGCAGGAACGGCGTGGCGATGGGCGTCAAGTTGACGATCAGCGACCCGTTGGTGGCGAGCGTCAGCCGCGCACCGTAGATCCAACTGAAAAAATGGACCGCCAGCACCAACCCGGGGAGGGCCGAGTCACGCAGGTGGGTCCAATTGAGTTCGGCCCGATGCCGCCGCCAGTCGCGCACCGCCCACGGCGCCAAGGCCGTCGCGGCGATCGCCAGCCGCAGTCCGGTGAGCAGCACCGGGTCGACGTGCGACAGCTTGATCCACAGGACCGAGGTCGAACAGGCGAGGCAACCGGCGAGCAGGGCGAGGTACGGCACCGAAAGAGCCTAACCCCGCGCCGCCGCCGTCGGAATGCCGGGCGCCTAGCGTCGGTTCATGGCGACCGACTTCCCGCCGTCTTGGAAAGAGGGATCGAGGTCGAAACGATCGAGCTCCATCACCTTGTTCCAGACCGCGACAAAGTCGTTGACGAACTTCTCCTGCGCGTCTTCGCTCGCGTAGACCTCGGCGATGGCGCGGAGCTGCGAGTTCGAGCCAAACACGAGGTCGACCGAGCTCGCGGTCCACACGACGTCGCCCGACTCGCGGTCGCGTCCTTCGAAGAAGAACTCGCAGCGGGGCGACTGGCGCCATTCATTGCTCATGTCGAGCAGGTTGACGAAGAAGTCGTTGGTTAGCGCGCCGGGCTCTTTGGTGAAGACCCCGAGCTGCGACTTGCCGGCATTCGTGTCGAGCACCCGCAAGCCGCCGACGAGGACCGTCATTTCCGGAGCGGTCAGCGTCAGCAGGTTCGCCCGATCGATGAGCTTCTCCGGCGCGGGGCGGTCGAGGTCCTTGCCGAAGTAATTGCGGAACCCGTCGGCGGTCGGCTCGAGCGGGGCGAAGGACTCGACATCGGTCATCGCTTGCGTCGCGTCGGTGCGGCCCGGCGTGAAGGGGACCTCCACGTCGTGGCCCGCCTTCTTGGCCGCCTTCTCAACCGCCGCGCATCCGCCGAGCACGATCAGGTCGGCGAGCGAGACCTTCTTGTCGCCCGACTGGGCGCTATTGAAGTCCTTCTGGATCTTCTCCAGCTTCTCGAGCGTCTTCGCGAGCTTGGCAGGTTCGTTGACTTCCCAATCCTTCTGCGGCGCCAGGCGGATCCGCGCGCCGTTGGCTCCTCCGCGCTTGTCGCTCCCCCGGAACGTCGACGCCGACGCCCAAGCGGTCGCGACCAGGTCGGAGGTCGAAAGCCCCGAGTCGAGCAGCTTGCGCTTCAGGCTCGCGATGTCCTGGTCGCTAACCAACTCGTGGTCGACCTCGGGGACCGGGTCCTGGAACAGCTGCGGCTCGGCGACCCACGGCCCCAGGCAGCGCGAGACCGGGCCCATGTCGCGGTGCGTGAGCTTGTACCACGCCTTGGCGAACGCCTCCTCAAACTCCTCGGGGTGCTCGTGGAAGCGGCGCGAGATCGGACCGTACTGCGGGTCCATCTTAAGGGCGAGGTCGGTCGTGAACATGATCGGCGCGTGCGACTTCGACGGGTCGTGCGCGTCGGGCACCGTGCCGGCCGCGGCGCCATCGACGGGGCGCCATTGCTGGGCCCCCGCCGGGCTCTTCACCAGTTCCCACTCGTGGCTGAACAGGTTGTCGAAGTAATCGTGGGACCATTTGGCCGGAGTCGAGGTCCAGGCGCCTTCCAGGCCGCTGGTGATGGTCGACTCGGCGTTGCCCTTGCCAAACTTATTCTTCCAGCCGAGGCCTTGCTGTTCGATGCTGGCGCCTTCGGGCGCGGCGCCGACGTTGTCCGCACTCCCGGCGCCGTGGGCCTTGCCGAGGGTGTGCCCGCCGGCGATTAGGGCGACCGTTTCTTCGTCGTTCATCGCCATGAGGCCGAACGTCTCACGGATGTCCTTGGCGGCGGCGAGCGGGTCGGGCTTGCCGTTGGGGCCTTCCGGGTTGACGTAGATGAGGCCCATCTGCACCGCGGCGAGCGGGTTATCGAGTTCGCGGTCGCCGTGGTAGCGCTCGTCACCAAGCCAGGTTGTCTCGGGCCCCCAGTTGACGTCGAGTTGGGGCTCCCAGACGTCTTCCCGTCCGCCGGCAAACCCCATCGTTTTGAAGCCCATCGACTCGAGGGCGCAGTTGCCGGTGAAGACCATCAGGTCGGCCCACGAGATCTTCCGCCCGTACTTCTGCTTGATCGGCCAGAGCAGGCGCCGCGCCTTGTCGAGGTTCGCGTTGTCGGGCCAGCTATTGAGCGGCGCGAAGCGTTGGGTGCCGTAGCCCGCCCCGCCACGTCCGTCGGTGACGCGGTAGGTCCCGGCGCTGTGCCAGGCCATCCGGATGAATAGGGGGCCGTAGTGGCCGTAGTCCGCCGGCCACCAGTCCTGCGAGGTCGTCATGAGCTCGTCGATGTCCTTCTTCAAGGCCTCGAGGTCGAGCTTCTTGAACTCCTCGGCGTAGTTGAAGTCCGCGCCCATCGGGTCCGACTTGGCCGAGTTTTGATGCAGGATCTGGAGGTTGAGCTGGTTCGGCCACCAGTCGCCATTGGTGTACGTCCCCGCCGCGGTGGCGCGGGCTGTGACATCCATCATGTCGCCCATCACCGGGCACTTGGCGACGTCGGCGCCCGCGCTGGGGGCTCCGAGCGCGGCGAGCGGCGTCAACACCGCCGAGATCAGCAACAACGGACGCACGAACATATGGTTCCTCTTTCGAAAAGAGCGGGGAGATGGGACTCAGGCCGACGCAAGCGTCGGACAAGGATCTCAACTATAGGGGCTTAGCCTATGACCCGACCAATGCATCGACCAGATGGTAGGAATGCGCCCAATGCATACAGCCACCAAAGCGCAAGAGCGGACCTTGAGCGGCGGGCGCTATTCTCGGGCGCCGTTAAGGCAGGCTACCGGGCGCTGAGAACCCTTCATCTGTTGGCGATAGCGGCCTCGCCCCGCTCGCCAAGCACGCTTCACGCCACACCGGTCGGCAGTTCTTCGACGACTTCGATCGCCTCCCACAGGCCACAACGCTCCGAGCCCTTCCAGAGGCCGGTCACCTCGTCGTGGTGGAGCACGTGCCGCACGACGCTCGCCAACGGCTCGGGCGCGACCAGGGCGATGGTCCCTTCCTTGTGCTTCTTAAGCAATTTGCGGAGCGCCTCACCGACGCGGGCCTTGGCCTGCAGCAGTGTCTCGCCCCCCGGAGGGCAGACCGTGTGCGGCTGGTCCTGCCACTGGCGGTAGACCTTGGGCTGCTTGGTGCGGACCTCTTCGACGAGCATCCCCTGCCACAACCCGTGGTTGAGGTTCACCATCTTCTCGAGCGGCTTGGACTTCACCGTTGTGTTGTTCTGGGCGCCGACCGCCTCGGCGATCATCTTGCCCGCCTCGCGCGCCGACTGGCACGGCGACGTGTAGACGGCGGTCGGGTTCTCGGCGGCGACGCCGACGATCGCTTCCTCGGTCTGACGGCGGCCGTCTTCGCACAGCGGGATGTCGAGCGTCCCCTGGATCCGACCCTGTTGGTCGAACTCGGTCGCGCCCGGACGGACTAGCAGAAACTTGAGCATCACAAGGATCTCAGAAGGAACGGATTCACGCCCCGCGACAGCCGGCTTCCGCCAACTTCGTGAGCGTGCTCATCCGCTGGGTGTAGTCCGAAGAGCCGTCCTCGGCGCCGAACACCGCGGTGCCCGCCACCAGCAGCTCAGCGCCCGCTTCGGTGCAGGCGGCGACCGTCTCGTCGTTGACGCCGCCATCGACCTCGAGAACCGCGCTACAGCGGGGATGGTCCCGCAGCCAGCGGAGCTTGTCGAGCGCAACGGGATTGAAGGCTTGGCCGCCGAAGCCCGGCATGACGCTCATGACGAGCACCAGATCGGCCGCGTCGAGGACCGGCTCGATCTGTTCGATCGGCGTCGGCGGGTTGATCGACAACCCTGCGGCGGCGCCGAGCGACCGGATGCGGTCGAGCAGCGGCCGCGGGTCGTCGAGCACCTCGGCGTGGACCGTCAGGATGTCGGCGCCCGCCTTGCGGAACGGCTCGACATAGTCGGCCGGGTTGTCGAGCATCAGGTGCACGTCGAGCGGCAAGTCGGTGATGCGGCG
This sequence comes from Botrimarina colliarenosi, assembly GCF_007859955.1. Taxonomy (GTDB): domain Bacteria; phylum Planctomycetota; class Planctomycetia; order Pirellulales; family Lacipirellulaceae; genus Botrimarina; species Botrimarina colliarenosi. Next base: position 1,052,928 of record NZ_SJPR01000001.1, on the reverse strand, counting down.
GATGGCCCGCACCACGGGAACGCCGATCGACAGGTTCGGGACGAAGTGGCCGTCCATGATGTCGAGGTGCAGCACCGTGGCGCCGGCCGCCTCGACTGCGGCGATCTCTTCCCCGAGTCGGGCGAAGTCACACGCCAGCACCGACGGCGCGATCGCCACGCCGCCGCGGAGCGTCAGCTGACGGAGTTCGCCGGCGTTGAGCGGCCCGGGCATCGCGGCAAGACCTCGGCGACAGGAACTTCGGCGAATCGACCTTCGGCGAAGGGGACCCGGCGACGCTCGAGCGGCCGGCCCCTAACGGCAAGGGGGCCACGTCTTCGGACGGGCCCCTGGAAACTGCCTCACGGTTTTGTCATGCGGGACGCTTCGAAGCAACCCCCGGCGTGCGGCAATCCGTACCGCTCCACCCCCAAGCGAAGGGTCCTGGTCAGTCGTCGAGTTCCTCAACGCGCGGCAATTGCTGGAGGCTCGACAGGCCCAGCAGCTGTAGAAAGCGGTCCGTGGTGGCGTAGCGGGGCCCCTCATCGCCTTCCGACGGCTCGTCGCAGCGGACAAGGTCACGGCGTACGAGTTGCCGCAACGTCGGGCCGCTCGCCCCCCCACGGAGGGCGTCGATCGCCGCAACGGCGATCGGCTGCCGATAAGCAATCACCGAAAGGCACTCCAGCGCCGCCGGCGAGAGTCGCGACGCCCGGACGCGTCCGCCGAGGCGGTCGGGCGCGTCGGCGAACGCCTCGGCGAGCACCAATCGGTAGCCTGCCGGCGACCGCTCGACGCGGCAAGCGGCGTGGTCTTCGTCGTAGTGTTGGTCGAGCCGCTCGATGAGGGTGTCGACGTCGGCTGCCGAGACGTCGCGGATCACCGCGGCGATCGCCTCGGCAGAGATCGGGGCGTCGTCCGAGCGGCCGACGAACAGCACCGCCTCGACGATCCCTTCGGGGGTCACGGCGTCGGGATCGGGCGCCGGCGACGCGTTGCTCGGCTTGTCGAGCATCCGCTCGAACGCCGCGCGCAGCCGTGACATCGGCAGCGTTACGGGTCCCTCGTCGTTGGCGTCTTGTTCGTTCATCGGACGGAACGGTAGCCGGGGGCGCGCGGCGCCGGAAGACCGGCTGACGCCCCCATGCTGGCGCCCCGACGCTGGCGCCGCTGTCGTCAGACGCCGAGCAGCTTGGCCGTCGCGTGCCAGAGGAGCGTCCCATCGCCCGGCTCGGGAGGCGGGACATCGAAGCGGACGGCGGCGACGGCTCCCTTCGCAAAGCGGATCGAGGCGTCGTCGTCACCAAGCCAACTTGCGGAGATCGACTCCAAGTCGGGGTTGTGGCCTACGAGACAGACCCGCTCCGAACTGGCGATCTCGCACCAACGCAAGAGCGGGATCGACGTGGCCCCCGGGGCGAGTTCCGCAAACGACTCGATCGGCGCGCCCGTTGCCTCGGCGAGCAACTCGGCGGTCTGGACACAACGGACATACGGGCTCGTAGCGATCCGTTCGGGGGCGAAGCCCCCCTCGACGAGCCGCTCGACCATCCGCCGGTAGCGTTCGATCCCTTCGTCAGTCAACGGCCGCTGCGAGTCGTCGGGCCAAGCGGGGTCGCCGTAGTGACCGGCCCAGGCGTGGCGGGCGAGGTAGACAATCATGGTTACCGCTCGCGCCAGAGAAGGTGGTCTTCGATGCCCAGTTCCGCCTGCTTCGCCGCGATCGCTTGCTTGTAGCGCTTCGCGTCGACGGGATAACCGGCCGTCGGTTTGAGGCCGGGGATGTGCGCCGTCCAGAAGGCGTTGAGTCCCCGCATCGCCAGTTCGCGGAGCAACTTCGCCGTCATCGACGCCAGGGCGACCGGCAGCTCGGTCTCGCCGTTGGTGCGGAAGGCGAACGTCAGGCCGTTGCCGCTGCGGTAGCGGCTGACCGGACGGGCCTCGTCGAGCGTCTCGACGCAGCTGTCGGGGAAGTGCTGCTGCAGCAGAGGTCCGTAGCGGTTGCGGCCGCCGTGCTTGTCGAAGGTGAACGCACAGGAGACGCCCTCCTCGATAACCATGTCGTAGAGCCGCCGCGCCAGGCCGATCGAGACGTGCGACAGCGCGGCGCCCTTCGTGCCGTGCTCGGCGACGAGGCGGTTGAACTCGGACGGGAAAATGAGTCGGGCGGCGGCCCGCGGCGTCGCGACCCCGGCGTACTCGCTGACTTCGCGCAGCCGCCGGGCGCCAGCGGCGATGTCGGTCGGATCGGCGTGGCACGGCAGCGGCGGGTCGAATCCCTCCCGCCACGGCGCTTTGGCCATTTCTTTGTTAGGGTCGGCGCCCAGACAGGTAATGAGTTCCTTCCAACAATGCGGCTGGCCAAAGGCGGCGTAGACAGCCCGCTCGAGCTGCGCTAGACCCGCTTTGGGGGCGTAAACAGCCTTCGAATCCGCGATGAAAAGGCGTTCGTCGCCACGCGGCGTCGTCGGCGTGACCGCGTCGACAAGACTCTCGTAGAGGTCGTCCTTTGAAAGCGTCCGCCACGCCGTCGCGGCGACCACCAGCGGCCCCAGGTTCGGGCCGTAGCCCGCTTCGTCGATGCCGATCCGCCAATGGAGTGCGTCCATGGGGCGATTGTACAGGAACCGCCAAGACGCCAGGAGCGCCTACGATGTCTCGCTGCTACTTCTTAATCGTCGCATCCATGGTGTCGCAGAACTGGTTAATCATCCGCCCGGTGTCGAACCGCTCTCGCACCAAGGCCGCGGCCCGCTCGCCCATGGCGGCGAGTTCTGCCGGCGGCAGGGCGCGGATCTCGTCAATCACGCGGATGGCGCCGTCCACGTCGCCGTGCTCGACGCTCCACCCGATCCGCGCGGCCGGGTCGTCTTCGCTCAACAGGTCGGTGACATGGCTCGGCCACGGGCCGGCGTAGAGGATCGGCCGTCCGAGCGCCAGCGCGCCGTACACCTTGCAGGGATGGACGCAGCCAACGACCGCGTCGCCCAGCGTCACCAGGTGGACGTCGGCCGCCGACAGCGAGCAGCGGATCGACTCGAGCGGCTGGTACGGCAGGCTGATCAGGTTCGTCGGCTTGTGCTGGGCGATCGTCGCTTCGACCGACTTCTTCCGCACGCCGCCGCCGATGAACATGAAGACCAGGTCCTCGCGGTCCTGCATCCGCACGGCCGCGTCGAGGAGCGTCTCGATCGGATTGGTGAGCGCATGGTTGCCGCTGTACATAACGACGAACTTGCCTTCGAGTCCGTGCTCACGGCGGAAGGGGTTCTCGTCGTGGGGGACGCCGCCGTCGTGCTCGGCGTGCGGCCAGGGGGGCATCACCGTCAGCTTGTCGGAGACGTCGTGCTTGCGGCAGAGCCGCTCGCCCATAAAGCGATCGAGCGCGACGATGTGGGCGGCGTTCCGCAAGATGCGTCGGTTGAACCAGTCGAAGACGCGCGCCGAGAGCGCCGTCTCCTTGATCCTGCCGAGCTGGATCATCTGATCGGGGTTGAGGTCCATCGCCCAGTAGGTGATGGGGGCCCGTCGCACGAAGCCGATAATCACCGCCACGAACGACGCCAGCGGCGGCGACGTGCTGACCAGAATTGCGCCGAGTCGCGGCGTGAAGAGCCCCCGCACGAGCGCCTGCGCAAGGAAGACCACCATCCCGGCCAACCGGTGGGCGATCGTCTTCTTGCCAAACGATGCGAAGGGCATCCGCACGATCTCGACGCCGCCCAGCGTCTCGCGGAGCGGGTACTTCTGCGTCGGATCGTCGAAGCCGCGCGCCGAAGTGATGACACGCACGTCATTACCCCGCGCGACAAGCGCCTCGGCCGCGTCGGCCAGGTACTGGCCGACAGCGGTCGGGTCGGGGACGTAGACCTGGCTGAGGATCAGGACACGCGGACGCTTGGCTAGCGACGACGCTTCGCGGCTCACGTCACGGGGCTCGCGCTGCTGGAGGCGGCCTCTTTGCCGGCAAGCACCAAGTCGTGCTCGACCATCATGCGGGCGAGCTCTTCGACCGTCACGGTCGGCTCCCAGCCGAGCTCACGTTTCGCCTTCGACGGGTCGCCCAACAGCAAGTCAACCTCGGCGGGACGGAAGTAGTTGGGGTCGACCTGCACCAAGACCTGGCCGTCAGGACCGACGCCGACTTCATCGACGCCTTCGCCACGCCACTCGAGCGGCAGGCCGATGTCGTTGAAACAGAAGTCGCAGAAGTCGCGGACCGAATGCGTCTCGCCGGTCGCCAGGACGTAGTCGTCCGGCGTGTCGGACTGCAGCATCCGCCACATCCCTTCGACGTAGTCGCCGGCGAAGCCCCAGTCACGCTTGGCGTCGAGATTTCCTAAGTAGAGCCGCTCTTGCAGGCCAACCTTGATGCGGGCCGCGGCGCGGCTGATCTTGCGCGTGACGAACGTCTCGCCGCGACGGGGCGACTCGTGGTTGAAGAGGATGCCGTTGACCGCGAACAGGCCGTACGACTCGCGGTAATTGCGGGTCATGTGGAAGGCGTAGGCCTTGGCGACCGCGTAGGGGCTGCGAGGCCAGAATGGGGTGGACTCGGTCTGCGGCGTCTCGAGCACCTTGCCGTACAGCTCGCTGCTGGAGGCTTGGTAGAAGCGGCAGTTGTGAAGTCCGAGTTCGTAGATCGCGCCGAGTAGACGCGCGGTGCCAAGGCCGGTGACGTCGCCCGTGTACTCGGGGATGTCGAACGAGACCTTCACGTGCGACTGGGCGCCGAGGTTGTAAACCTCGTCGGGCTGCGACTGGCTGAGGACCCGCTGCAGCGACGAGCTGTCGGCGAGGTCGCCGTAACAGAGCTTGAGCTTGCGGTCCTCGACGTGCGGGTCTTCGTAAAGGTGGTCGATGCGACCGGTGTTGAAGGACGAGCTGCGGCGAATGACGCCCCAGACCTCGTAGCCCTTCTCGAGGAGCAACTCGGCGAGGTACGAGCCGTCCTGGCCGGTGATGCCGGTGATGAGGGCGACTTTCTGCTTCGGATCGCGAGCCATGAGGGACCTCGGTAGGACGCTTCTATTAGAAGGACGCTATAGGAAGGGAGACGGGGGGACGGGTGGGGGCAGGGGGATGGCGGTTCGAAAGGTTGACTCGAAGACAGATGGAAGCCTAAAGAACTAAGTCGGTTAAGGAATTAGAAAAGACGGGAAGCTGCTGAATTCTGAGTTCTGGATACAGAAGCCGGCGACCGTCGGTCGCCACCATCCCTTTAATCTCCCCTTATCTCCGACATCCCCTTTCTTCAATTCACCATCAGGTGGCGGCCACGCCGCGGACGGCGTCGGCGTTTTCAACGTGGTCAAGAAACCAAGCATAGGTCGCGGGGATGCCCGCAGAAAGCGCGGTTTGCGCCTTCCAGCCCAGGCTCGTCAACTTGGAGACGTCGAGCAGCTTGCGGGGCGTGCCGTCGGGCATCGAGGCGTCGTAGGACACGGTCGCCTCGGGGTAGACCGCCTGGCGGACGAGGTCGACCAGATCGGCGATGGTGAGGTCCTCGCCCGTGCCGACGTTGATCGTCGATTCGCCGTCGTAGTGATCCATCAGGTAGAGACACGCGTCGGCCAGGTCGTCGACGTGGAGGAACTCACGCCGCGGGCGGCCGCTCCCCCAGACGGTCACCTCGCCCGGGGCGCCGCTCGCTTCGGCCGCCAAGCGGCAGTCGTGGAACTTGCGGATCAGGGCCGGCAGCACGTGGGAGTTGGCGAGGTCGAAATTGTCGTTCGTCCCGTAGAGATTGGTCGGCATCGCCGAGATGAAGTTGCTGCCGTGCTGCTGGCGGTACGCTGAGCACGACTTGAGCCCAGCGATCTTGGCGATGGCGTACGCCTCGTTGGTCGCCTCGAGCGGGCCGGTCAGCAAATACTCTTCACGAATCGGCTGGGGGCAATCACGCGGGTAGATGCAGCTGCTCCCTAGGTAAAGAAGCTTGTCGACGCCTGTGCGGTGCGCGGCGTGGAGCACCGTCGCGTGAATCATCAGGTTGTCGTAGAGGAAGTCGGCCGGGCGGCTGCGGTTGGCGTGAATGCCGCCGACGGTGCCGGCCGCGTGGACGACGTAGGCGGGACGGTTCTCTTCGAACCAGGCGTCGACTTGGTGCTGGTCGCGGAGGTCCATGTCACGGCGAGTGGCGGTGAGGACCCGCTCGAAGCCGGCGGCTTCGAAGCGGCGCACCAACGCCGATCCAACCATCCCACGATGGCCGGAGAGAAACACCGGGCGCGTACGATCGATCATGGCGAGCGGAAGGATGGGGGAGAGCGGGAGGAGAGGGCGGCGCGGAGGCCGCGAACGGGGCCCTCATGATAGCGGGCCGGCGGGGGGAGCGTTGGGCGACCGGGCGGTGTTAACGACCGGCTAGCGAGGTTTCGAGGTGGGCGACGGGCGGGGCGGGTTGGGCCCGCTTCGCAGCGGCGGCATGGGTGAGCGACTCTTTGACTTGGCGGATGTCGTCCTCGATCGGTTCGAGGAAGTCGAGCACCTGGGTGATCTGGGAAAGCGTCGAGCGATCGGGGTCGTCGGCCACGCCGGCGACCTCGAGCTTGCCGACCGGTACCCCGTCCACCAGCAGCGGGTGCGACAGACGCCAGACCGAGTCGGCGGTGTGCTTGGAGGTCTTGGGCGCCCGCCAACTGGCGTAGAACGCCTCGTGGACGGCGGGCATATGGATCGTCAGTTGAAGCTTGGTGAGCCCGTAGCCCGGCGCCGACTCGACGAGCGAGTCCCACATTACCCCCCACTCGTGCGAGCCCTGTAGGCGGACCGTACCGTGCTGCGCGCGGTCTTCGCGGGTTTCTTTCGAGCGGAGTGATATCCCGCTCTCTCGCAGGCGATTACGGAGCAGCTCAAACTCAACGTGGCCGAAGGTGCGGCTGCTGATCAGGAAGACGACGACGATCGCCACCGTCACGACGACAATGAGCTCGTTTTGCCAGATCACGCCCAACACGGCGCTAAGGCACGTCACCGAGCAGATGAGCGTGATGAAGAGCGACGCCTGGCTGACGGTCCAGCCCCGTGACAACAGGGCGTGGTGCAGGTGGCCGCGGTCGGGGGCGAAGATGCTGCGGCCGGTCAGCCGGCGACGGACGATCGCGGCGCCCGAATCGAGGATCGGCACGGCCCAGACCGCGAGCGGCACGACCATCGCCACGAAGGCGGGGGTCTTGAGGTTCGTCTGGAGGGCGATCGCTCCGATCACGAGGCCGATCACCATGCTGCCGGCGTCGCCGAGATAGATGCTCGCCGGGGCGAAGTTGAACCGCAGGAAGCCGAACAGGGCGCCCGCCATCGCGAGGGTCACCACCGCCTCGGGGAACTGGCCGAAGTAGGCGTTGATCGCGGCCAGCGTCAGGCAGAGCACCATGCCGATGCTCGAGGCGAGCCCGTCGATGCCGTCGAGCAGGTTGATCGCGTTGGTCGACCCGACCAGCCAGAAGATCGACAGCGGAATCGAGACCCACCCAAGTTCGACGTCTGAGCCGAAGATCGAAAGCATCGGGATCTTCAAGCCCAAGTAGACCAGCACGCCGGCGATGCCGACCTGGCCAATCAGCTTGTAGAGCCCGCGGAGGTCGCGGGCGTCGTCGTAGAGACCCAGCACGAGGGTCGCGAAAGCCGCTAGGGCGAGGCCCGCTAGCTGCCGGGCGTCTTGGCCGAAGAAGGTCACCGTGAGGGCGAAGTCGGCGAACAGAAACGCAACCGCCGCCGCCGCCAAGGCGCCGCCGAGAACGGCGACGCCGCCCCCCAACGCCACCGGTTTCGCCTGGGTCTTGCGGCCGCCCGGGTTGTCGACAAAGCCAAGCTTGATGCTAGCGCGACGGACAATCGACGTCATCACCAGCGACACCAACCACCCAACCACCAACGCGATGGCGTAGGTGGCGATGCGGTATTCGGAGAAGACTAACGACGACAACGTCACGGGGTGCGTCCTTGATGCGAGCTCTCGTAGCGGTCCGCGATTATTGCGCGACGCCACCTTCTGGTCGATAGTTCGGGACGCGGACTCCGCCGCTTCCCGGGGCAGACCTCTGGGCAACTGCCGGGCCAAACCCCCTTCGATGGGGCCAAACTCTACTTCGAGGGGGAAATCCCCGGCAGATTCCGGCTATTAGACGCTGTCGAGCGGTTCGGAGTTGCACGCCTGCCTGAAAAATCGACAAGTTCATCCACTCCCGATGTCGCCGAAACGCCACAGGCGTTGCCAGCAGACAACCGCCAGTGGGGTCTAGGCGGTCGGGGGCTCGCGGTCACCGAGCACGCGGGCGGGGACGCCTCCGACGACTTGGGCGCCCGCGACGTCCTTCGTCACGACGCTGCCGGCGGCGATCAGAGCATTGGGGCCGATGGTGACCCCGCCTAGGACGGTAGCCGCCGCGCCGATCCAGGAGCCCTCCCCCACGGTGATATCGCCGACCAGCAGGCCAAAACCCCTCCGGCGGTGGTCATGCCCCCCGGTGCAGAGATAGGCCCGCTGCGAGAGACAGACGTGGCTCCCCAGCCGGACATCGCCCAGGTTGTCGATCCACGCCTCCTGGCCGATCCAGACGTGGTCCCCCACCTTCAGCCGCCAGGGGTACTTGATCCGCACATTCGGCTTGATCGTCACATTCCGGCCGATCGTCGCCCCAAACGCCCGCAGCAGCGCCCGTTTGGGGCCGCTCGCCGGGAGCCAGCCCGACTCGAACAACAGGACGCTGAGGAAGTACCAGACGAGCTGCGTCAGCTTCCCCCGCCCGGGGCGGTAGTCCCCCGGCGTGTAGTCCGACAGATCGACCCAGGCGTCGGTCGGCGGCGGGGGCGTTGCGGGCAAGGCAGGCGGGGGGGCGTGGGCCGCGGAGGGTACGTTCAAAACTACCTCATCCCAGAGGTCTGGCTGGGAGGCCTACGGCTGGCGGTAGAGGCCATCGGCAGCGACCATCAGGACGCCCCCTTTCACGCTGGCGATCCCCTGAACGACGACGGTGTCGCCCTCTTTAAGCCCGAACAGGTCGCGGGCGTCGACCGCCGCCGGTTTCGACGGATCGTCGGTCGAAGGGAAGGTCACCACGGCGATCGAGGTGGTCTTCGTGGCGGCCTCGCGGGAGCAGAAGGGGCAGTCTTCAGCGTGCTCGATCCCCTCTTCCGTCGCGTGCGATGAAAACTCCTCGGCTGTTGCCGGATCGACCAGGAAGAAGGTCGCCTCCCCCGCTTTCCAAGGGAATTCCAGCTCGTTCTCGGCGCCCCAGGGGTTCGGCATGCCGCCCACCATACCGGTCAGAACGACCCGGTCCGAAGGCGACTCTTCCGCCTCCTGGTCGGCCTCCTGAGCCTCCCGCCAAGCGAGGGGTGTCACCGCGGCGGCCGGTTCGTCGGAGAGAACAAAAGTCTCGCGGAGCGTCTTCACCGCCGCCGGGTCGGGCTTCACGGGCCCATCGGCGCAGCCGGCCAGACCGAGCGGGGCGAACAACAGCAACGACAGCAACAAGCGAGCGTGGGGCATGGATTGCGGAGGGGTCGGGGTTCGGAGTCCGTCCGGTAGCGACGGCTCCTATTCTATCGCCCCACCCGCCAGAGGGCGCCCTCAGCCCGGTTGGTTTCCGCAGGCCGCTTTTTTTGGCTCCGTAGCGGCAAGATGCCCGCCGCGGCCGCGAAGTGCTGATTGTGGGCCGTGTTTTGCGGCCTTTCAGCCATCCGAGACCCCGCCCCGGGGCCCGACCTACTCCGTCCCACCGCGAAGGGGAACCCAACCATGCTCAAGAAAATTGTTGTTTCGACGCTGCTCCTCGGCCTCCTCGGGGGCCTCACGGTTGGCGGTGACGCCTTCAGCTACCTCAGCACCGCTTTCGGCCGAGCCAGCGCAACCGTCGAGCGGGCCGTCCCAGTTGAGTTCCAACTCGACCGCGCCCGCCAGATGGTCCGCAACCTGGCCCCCGAGGTGCGTCACTCGATGGAAGTGATCGCCAAGGAAGAGATCGAGCTCGAACGGCTCGGCGAGAAGATCGAAACCGCCGCCGAGAAGGCCGACCGCAGCAAGAACGAGATCATGCGGCTGCAGTCGGACCTCACCGAGGACCGCGACGTCTTCCGCTACGCCGGCCACAACTACGACCGCTGCGAAGTGGTCGAGGACCTGTCGCGGCGGTTCACCCGCCACAAGGTGGCCGACGAGACGCTCGAGCACCTGCGCGACATGCAGCAGGCCCGTACGGCGAACCTCGACGCGGCCCGCCAGAAACTGACGGCCATGATCGCCGCCCAGAAGGAGCTCGAGACCGACATCATGAACCTCGAGGCCAAACGCCAGCTGGTCGAGGTGGCCCAGGCGTCGAACGATGTCGTGGCCCTCGACGAGAGCCAACTGTCGCGGGCCAAGGGTCTGATCGCCGATATCCGCTCGCGGCTCGACGTGGCGTCGCGGCTGGCGAACGCCGACACGACGTTCCCTGGCGAGATCCAGCTCGACCCGGCCGAATCGCACGACGTGCGTGAACAGGTCGCCGCTTACTTCGGGCTCGGTGACCCGACCGTAACCGTCTCCGCGGCTAAGGGGGGCAAGGTCGCGGCCGTCTCGGCGACGATTCAGTTGGACTGATTGTGACTGGTTGCTCCGGGAGCTGACGCTCTCCGGCTCGCTGTCTAGCTAGCCGGGAAGCGTCAGCTCCCGGAGTTCTTTGATTCTCCCGCCCCCCTCTCACCTCCCGCACCGCGTACCATGCCTCTGGCCGCCGACGACAAGCCGACCCAGTGGTACGCCGCATCGCGGCCGGCGAGCAGTGTCGCGGAAATCTCCTTGCGACTTCGCGACACCACCCGCGCCGGCGGCGCCCCCGAGGATCAAACCGTGACCGGCCAACCCTCGGCATCGCCGCGACGTGACCAGCAGATGCTGTGGGTCGATGGCGTCGGCGGTTACCTGGTGACGCTCGCCGAGCAGCTGGTGATCGGCCAACCGGGGATCGGAGCGAGCGACGGCCCCGACCTGCCGATCCTCGCCGACCTGTCGCGTCGCCACGCCCGGCTCGCCCGCAGCGGTGGCCGCTACGTGCTCACGCCTTACGGCCCCACCCGGCTCGATGGCCGAGAACTGGATGGCCCCGCCGTTATCGAGGACGGCGCTCTCCTCGAGTTCGGGGCGGTTGCCGTGCGCTTCCGGCGTCCTCATGCGCTCAGCGCATCGGCGCTGCTCACCGTCGAGAGCGGGCACCGCACCGTCCCCGCTTCCGACGCGGTGCTGCTGATGGCCGAGAGTTGCATTCTGGGCCCCAAGCCGCACAGCCACATCCGCTGCTCCGACTGGCGGGAAGAGGCGATCCTTTTCCGCAGCCCCGCGGGGCTGGTCTGCCGAACAGCGGCGGGCCCCGTGAATATCGTGCCGGGAAGTCGAATCGAGGGGCAAGATTTCGCGTTCACCGTCGAACAGGTGCTAGAGGCGTGAAGGAGCTACACCACCTGCCATAAAATCCCCCTCCCTTGCAGGGAGGGGCTAGGGGAGGGTCAAGGCGTTCATCACAGGAAAGCCCCTGTCCTGAGCGGATTCACCCTCCCCCGACCCCTCCCTGAAAGGGAGGGGGAAATTGAGACGCCTCACCGGTTAAACTAAATGTTCGCCCCCACCCTTCTCCGCCGACGGCACGCCATGCACCGCGAAGCGCCCGCCGCGAACGACCAGGCCGATGGTCCGAGTGGCCAAGACGGGTCGACTGACGGCAGCCGGGGGCGCCGCGCGGCGAAGTTCCAGTACGCGACAGGCGACCAGCCGCTCGACGGCTACACGATCAAACGCGGGGTCGGCCGTGGCGGCTTCGGCGAGGTCTATTTCGCCACTAGCGACGCCGGCAAAGAGGTCGCCCTCAAGCTCATCCGCCGCAACCTCGATATCGAACTCCGCGGCGTCCGGCAGTGCCTCAACCTGAAGCACCCGAACCTCGTCGCGTTGTACGACCTGCGGAGCGACTCGGCCGACGACCAGTGGGTCGTCATGGAGTACGTCGCCGGCGAGTCGCTCGAGGACGCCATCAACCGCTCTCCCGACGGCATGCCGATCGAGGAAGCGATCGCGTGGCTCCGCGGCATCGCGGCGGGTGTCGGCTACCTGCACGCCAGCGGCATCGTCCACCGCGACCTCAAGCCGGCCAACATCTACCTCGAGCGCGCCGCCGGGCCAATCGAACAGCGCGTCAAAATCGGCGACTACGGCCTCTCAAAGTTCATCTCGACCAGCCGCCGCAGCGGCCAGACCGAGTCGGTCGGCACCGTCCACTACATGGCGCCCGAGATCGCCGGCGGACGCTACGGCCGCGAGATCGACACCTACGCCCTCGGGATCGTCCTCTACGAGATGCTCACCGGCAGCGTGCCCTTCGAGGGGGAGAGCGTCGGCGAGGTGCTGATGAAGCACCTGACGGCCGAGCCCGAGCTGTCGCGCGTCGGCGAGCCCTACCGGACGATCGTCGCGCGCACGTTGGCCAAGGACCCCGAGCTGCGGCTATCGAGCGTCGAAGAGATGCTGGCGATGCTGCCTAGCGCAACCGAGACCAATGCGGCGAGCGCTCAACCAGGCGCCGCGCAGGGCCCGCCCCACAATAAACGCTCCGGGGGGATTAGCGACGAGTTGGTGTACGGTCCGATCCGGCACTGGGTGCCGGTGAGCTCTCCGCCGCACACCAACTTTCCCACGCCGCAGCGTGAGCCGCTTTGGCAGGCGCTCGTCGACGAGTCGCACCGCATCCGCAGTTGGTGGGGCGCGCTCGCGGTCCCGCCGCTTGGCAAGGCGCTGATTTTGTTCGGCGCGGTGACGCTGCTCGTCTTCTCGGGAGCGGCGATCGCTCTCCCCGCGGCGGTGCTTCCGTTCTACTTGGTTTATTACGTCATCTGGTCGGCGTTCCTCAAAGAGTCGGGCGCCCCCCAAGCGGCGGCAAGTCTTCATGAGACGACTCACTTCGACCGCCCGGTCAAACCCTCGGCGCCGCGGCGGACCCGTTACAACTGGCGTCTCGCGGCGATGCAGCTCCGTTCGGCGCGTTCCTTGCGGCAGAAGGCCACAAGCCTGACCGGCTCGATGCTCGGCTCGGCGCTGGTGGCGACGATCGCAGCCGCGATCGCGGCGCCGTTGCTCGCAAAAGGGACGCCCGCCGACCCGGTCGGGCTCGGCGCCTGGCTTGCCGTCATGGGGACGCTCGGTTCGTGGGGCGTGCTGATCGCCAGCGGCGTCGCCGAGACGCACGTCGAGGACCACCTGCCGCGCCGCGGTATGAACCTGCTCGCCGGCATGGCGCTCGGCGCCGTCGGGTTCGGCTTGGCGAGCTTTCTTGGTGTGCAGCTCCCTTACGCGGGCGACTGGGGGTTCAGCCCTCGAGAGGTTGCGCTCAACGGGTTCTTCAATATCGATCTCTACAGCGGCGTGGCCGTCGAAGGCCACGCTGTCGCGGTCCCGGCCGTCGCATCGCTCGCTTTCTTCGGCGGCCTCTTCGCTTTGGTGCGATGGTGGCGTTCGACCGACTACATCCGGCGGAGCCGCGTCAGCCTGTGGTCGATCGCCCTTACCAGCTTGGGGGCGTGGCTCGTCACGCTTGTGACTTGGTTCCCGCAACCGACCGGCTTGGTGCTCGCCGGCATGATCGCCCTGGCGGTACAGGTCAGCAGCCCCTGGTGTCCCCCCAGCCGCCGCGCCGCGCTGGCCCGTGGCGAGGGAGGAGGGATTTACGATGCATGAAACAATTGAACCCAGCTGGTTAACCGTGATCACAATCGTGATCGCCAGCCTCGTGGCGATGGCCATCGTGGGAAGTTTGCTGGTCGGTCTTGTCGCCGCGGCAAGACATAAACGCTGGGGCGTCCTCCTGGCGATTCCCGTGTTGCTATTGCTAGCGGGCTTTCTCTTGACGCTCTTGGTGAGCTACCGAGCTGCCGAGATAAGAAAGGACTTCGGCGGCACGCCCGCCCTGGTTCGGATCGACTCAACGCCCGATACGCCCGATACGCCACAGGCGCCGATACCGCCGTTGCCCGAGGTCGCGACCGACGCCGAACTCGAAGAGGTAGCCGCGGCGGCGCCAAAGATTGACTTGGGCAAGGTGACGAGCGACGCCGTCGAGCCCGATGACGACCAGCAGAGGCCCGGGTGGGTCAACGGCGATGTCGCGTCCCATCAGCGGATGATCGCCGTCGGCCCCTTCACCACCCCCGACGCGTGCCGTCACGCCGCCGACAAAGCGGTCCGTGATTGGCTCGAGGAAATCGCCCCCGGCGCCAATGGCCTTCCCAACGGGGCCGCCGACCCGGCGCAGTACGTCGTCGCCGTCCACAACGAGTCACGAGACACGTCGGTCGGCGAAGTCCATCTGAGGTACGTCCTCGCCGAAGTAAATGGTGAACAACGAGCAGTGCTTTCCGAAGCCACCGCGAAACTCCGAGCCGAATTGCAACGCCGCCGGGGCGTGACGGGCGTCGCCTTCGGCGGCGCCGGCGTCCTCACGCTAGTGGCGTTCGCCCACATGCTGCTCCGAGCGGGCGGGAGTGGCGCCGCGAACAAATCCTCGCAATGAGAAGTCAGGAGCCCTAAGCGCCAGCGCCGGGAGTGACCCCGGGTACACAGATTGTCGAGCGAGTACCCGATTCAACTCCCGGCGCTGGCGCTTAGGGCTCCCTAGAAAAATTTGAGAGGGCGATTCGCTTGCTTGGTTTGCATCGCGACGCCTGCCGGCCGATACTCTTTGTGAGCCCCATCCGTTCCCTCGCCGAGCCGACCTCTCTCGCCAATGCCCGACCGCTGCGTTGACACGAACGACGCGGCGCCGTCGCCCGAGTCGCTGCTCGTGGTCGAGATCCGGCGTGGCAAGCCCGACGCGTGGCGGCGGTTGATTGACGAGTTCGAGGGGCGTCTGCTGGCGTTCGTCCGCAGCCGGCTGGGGTACGGCCGCTCGGCCGCGAGCGAGGATGTCGTCCAAGAGACCTTTATCGGTTTCCTGACGAGCCTCCCCAACTATGACGCCCGCCGGCCGCTCGAAGGGTGGCTCTTCTCGATCGCCGCCCACAAGCTCACCGACCACCTGCGGCGCGAAGGCCGGCGGCCAGCCGTCACGCTCAGCAGCACCGACGGCGACGGTTCGGACGACGGCGGCGCCTGGGACCTGCCCGGCTCGGACCGCAAGGCGAGCACGATCGCCCGCAGCGGCGAACGCCGCGCCCTCGAGGCCGAGGCCCTCGCCGAAGCGCTCGCCGAACAGGTTGCGATCTGGCGCGACCGCGACGACTGGCCCAAGATCAAGGCGATGGAGTTGTTGTTTGTCCGGGGCATGGGCAACAAGGAAGTCGCCGAGGCGGTCGGCCTCACCGAGCAGCAGGTCGCCAACTTCAAGTTCGACTTCCTCGCCAACCTGAAGAAACGACTCAAGAAACAGGGGCTCGACGAAGGCGTGTTTCCCGAGCTGGTGTAGGGTCCGCCGTGCGGACCGTGGCTGGCGGTTCGAAGTGGAAACTGACAAGACAAAACCGAATCCATCGCACGGACCGCACAGCGGACCCTACAGCATGTTCTCCGACGCCGACCTGCACGCCTACCTCGACGAAGCCATCGCACCGGAGCGGATCGCGGCGATCGAAGCGGCGCTCCGCGCGGATGACGAGCTGCGCGAGCGGCTCGCCACGCTCGTCGCCGGGCGCGACGCGGGGCTTCACTCGCTCGGCGAGGTCTGGCGCCGCAACCGGCTCACCTGCCCGTCGCGCGAACAGCTCGGCAGCCACCTGCTCGGCGTTTTGCCCGAGGGACTCGGCGACTACGTCACGTTCCACCTCGAGGTGGTCGGGTGCCGTTGGTGCACCGCGAGCGTCGACGACCTCCGCGAACGGCACGAGCGCGCCGAGGACGTCGAGACGCCTCGCCGTCGTGGCAAGTACTTCGAATCGAGCGTCGGCCGGCTTTCGAGCGAAGGCGGCAAGTGAAACAGCTTTCCCCCTCCCTTTCAGGGAGGGGTCTGGGGAGGGTCGGGGCGTTCCTCACAGGAAGGCTGTCCTGTCCTGAACGGATCCACCCTCCCCTAGCCCCTCCCTGAAAGGGAGGAGGATTACGCGCGCTTGAAGGCTTAGTTCAGCGGCTGGCGGATCTCGTTCGTCGCGACCGCCGGCTGCAGCAGCTCGGCGAGCTTCTCGGGCCCGAGGAAGCCGGCCCGGCCGGCGAACGGCTTGCCTTGCGGCGAGACCAGCACCGTTGTCGGGTACGCCTTGATGCGGAGGGCAGCCACCTCGTCGGGGTGGTGATCGGCGTTCAGCTTCAGCGGCACGAACCCGGCCGCGACCAACTCCGCGACAGCGGGGTCGCTCCAGGTCTCGCGCTCCATCTTCCGGCAGAAGCCGCATTGTTCGGCGGTGACGTAGACCAAGATCGGGCGCCCCGTCTGGCGGGCGGCGACGAAGGCGTCGGCCGTCCCGTCGACCCAGGCGATCTCGGCGGGCGCTTTCTTGGCGCCGAAGAACGGCCATTCGGCCTGAGCGACTGCGCCGGCGAGGACGCAGACAACCACAATGAGCGGGAGGACCAGGCGAGACACGGCAGCGACTCCGACGATCGGGGAAAGGACAGGCGATCTGTCTTTCCTGATCGGCGGGGCGCTCGGCCTCGCTGCGTGAGCGGCGCCACATTTCCGGTAAAGACCGGCGGGCCCCGACCGGGGTGGGGGCCGTCGGCGCGGGTTAAGCCAGTCCTACGGATTGGCCTCGGCCGCCCGGTCTTGCTGGTAGCTGTCGATCTGGGGGTCGTACTCGTGGCTGTCGAGCACCGTCATCCCGAGGAACAGCACCAGGAAGACCATCGCGCCGATGAGGATCGCGCTGTTGAACAGCTTGTCGTGCTGCAGGTGCATGAAGATCACCGCCACGAGCAGCGCCTTGACGGTCGCGATGCCAAGCGTGATCGGCATGTCGAGCCACGACACGTCCATCGGATGGTCGTAGACCATCGGCAGGACATACTGGACGGGGAAGTCTTTCAGCGAGACGGTCGATACGGCGACCGTCAGCAGCGTCAACGCCACCAACGCGGCGAAGGTCGCCCACAGCAATTGCGGGCTCGAGATGTGGTGGCCGGGGGCTTCGTGCGACATAGGTCTAGGAACGGTCAGCGGTCGACGGTCAGCCAGCGACCCGTTCGAATCGGGTTGCTGATAGCTGATGGGCTTAATGAATGAGGTACATCAGCGGGAACAGGTAGATCCACACGAGGTCCACCAAGTGCCAGTAGAGACCAACGTTCTCAACTGGGAGGAAGTACTCGGCAGAGAACTCGTCGGCGGCCGCTTTGGCGACGACCCAGGTAATCGCGATGATGCCGGCGATGATGTGCACCGCGTGCACGCCGGTCATGACGAAGTAGATGCTGAAGAAGTTAGCGGCGCCGAATCGCGGCTCGCGCGGGGCGGCTTGGCCGAGCGTCTCGCTGGCGGCGGGCTCGCCCCCGGGGGCTTCGCCCTGGACCACTTCGGCTTTGGCGATTTCGACGTTCGCGCCCTCGGGATTGACCACTTCGCTCGGGGGCTGGTCGGCCTTGGCGGCGTCTTCCGTCGTCGCGACGCCTTCGGCGGCGGGGGCGGTCTGGCCGTCGGTGGTGGTCTCCGCCGACATCGAGGTCTGCACTAACTCGCCGTGCGCGGGGGCGGGCATCGGCTTGCCGGTCGCGGGGGCGTCGTGGGACGCGGCGTGGGGGCCGCCGTGCCCTTCGGCCCGGGCGAGCTCGGCCTCGGTCGGCATGACGCACTTGGCGAGCACGATCCCGAGACCGAACGAAAGGATGCAGACGCCGATGGAGCCGGTCACCCAGCCCTTCACCACCTTTGCGTTGCTCGCCCAGATAGCGCCGCCCCAGCAGACGAGCGCGCCGATGACGATCGACCAAATCGCGATCCCGGGCATGTAATCGCCGAAGTACCAGTCGGCCGAGACGTGGCCGCCGGTGAACTTGTAAAAGTTGCCGGCGCCGATCCCCTCGTCCCACTTGTGCGTGTACTCGATCGCCTTAACGCCGAGGAACAGCGCTGCGCAGCCAAGCGTGAAGACATGCGTGTTGAGGATCGTCCGGCGGTCGTTCCGCATCGCGGCCCGCACCCCCCAGGCGATCGCCAGGCTGCTCGCTAGCAGCACGATCGTATTGACCGCACCGAGCGTCTTGTTGAGGTGGTGGTGCGCGTCGACGAACACCTCGGGGTAGTGCCAGCGGTACACGGTGTACGCGGCGAAGAGCCCCGAGAAGAAGAGCACCTCCTGGGCCAAGAACAGCCACATGCCGAGCTTGCCGGCCTGGAACTGCTGTTCGAGGTCCTCGAAGTGGTGCGCGAGCGACGGGTGCCCGTGCCCATGATCGTCATGCCCGTGATCGTGACCCGCGCCGTGCGGTTCGGTTTCTGGGGCGTCTAGCGTGGCGGCGTCGGCCATCGTCGCTTCTGTCTGTCAGGTTTTTTGAAATCACCGCGGAGACGCGGAGGACGCCAAGACGTCTACCAGCTCGCTCCGCGACCTCCGCGTCTCCGCGGTGACGCTATTAAACTAGTGGGTCGCAGGGACGGCCGGCCTTTCGGCGGGGACCGCGGCGCTGCGGTGCAGGTCGGGGAGCACTTCGACATAGCCCCCCTCGTCGGGGTCGAAGACGAAGTCGTCGTAGACGTAGGGGCTGCCGGTCCAGGGTTGAATCTCGAAGTTCGCCGTTGTCGGCGGGCTGCAGCACTTCCACTCCAGCGTTGCGGCGCCCCACGGGTTGTTCGGCGCCTTCTTGCCGCGGAATAACGAGTAGATCAACACCGCCGCGGCCATCACCAGACCCGCGCCTAACACGAAGTAGCCGCTGGTCGACAGCTGGTGCAGGAACTGGAACTCCGGCTTGTAAGCCGCGTAGCGTCGCGGCATGCCTTGGGTGCCGAGGATGAACTGCGGGAAGAACGTCAGGTTGAAGCCGATGAAGACGAGGCCGCTGGCGATCTGCGCCAACCGCTCGTTGTACATCTTGCCGAACATCTTCGGCCACCAGTGGTGGATGCCGGCGAGGAAGGCGATCAGCGTGCTCCCCATCATCACGTAGTGGAAGTGGGCCACGACGAAGTAGGTGTCGTGCAGGTGGACATCGACCGCCAGGGCGCCGAGGAACAGGCCCGTCAAGCCGCCGATGGTGAACTGGATGATGAACGCCAGGGCGTAGAGCATCGCCGTGTTGAGGTGGATCGACCCCTTGTACATGGTCGCTAGCCAATTGAAGACCTTGATCGCCGACGGGATCGAGACCGTGAACGTCAACGCGCTGAAGATCACCGCCGCGAGCTTGCTCTCGGTGCTGGTGAACATGTGGTGGCCCCAGACCAGGAAGCCCAGCAGGGCGATCGCGATCGAGCTGTACGCGATGAACGTGTAGCCGAAGATATGCTTGCGGCTGTAGACCGGGATCACCTCCGAGATGATCGCCATGCCCGGCAGGATCATGATGTAGACGGCCGGGTGCGAGTAGAACCAGAAGAAGTGCTGGTACAGCACCGGGTCGCCGCCCAGCAGAGGGTCGAAGATGCCGATCCCCATCAGCCGCTCGCACATCAGCAGCACCAGCGTGATCGCCAGCACGGGGGTCGCGAGGACCTGGATGATCGCCGTGGCGTAGATGCCCCACAGGAACAGCGGCATCTTGAACCACGTCATCCCCTTGGGACGCATCGTGTTGACCGTCACGACGAAGTTCAGGCCGGTGAAGATCGAGCTGAAGCCAAGGATGAAGACGCCCATCGTCGCCAGTATGACGCTTGTCGACGTGGTCGTGCTGTAGGGCGTGTAGAACGTCCAGCCGGTGTCGAGGCCCGAAGTGAGCAGCGTCGCGATGAAGAAGATCGCGCCGCTGCACCAGAGGTAGAAGCTGGCGAGGTTCATCCGCGGAAAGGCGACGTCTTTCGCCCCCAGCATCATCGGCAAGAAGATATTTCCTAGCGCAGCGGGGATACTCGGGATGATGAACAGGAACGTCATCACCGCGCCGTGCAGCGTGAACATCTGGTTGTAGTTGTCTTGCGCGGTTTGGAGCGTGTCGCCCAACAGGTCGGGCGTGCCGTTCCACAGTTCCATCCGGACGGCGCCCGCAAAGAGGCCCCCGAGCAGGAACGAGAACATCACGCCGCACAGGTACATCACGCCGATCCGCTTGTGGTCGAGCGTAAAGACCCACGACGCCACGCCCTGCCAGAAGGTGGTCCCGGGCGGGTTCTGCAGGTAGCTGCGGCCCTGCGGGATGTACACCTTGCGACTGGGGTCCGCGGTGATCGCTTCGAGCAGCGAGTGTTCGCGAGATTGGGAGATCATGACAGGCTGGTGGCTGGTGGCCGTCGACTGGTGGTTGATTGCGTGTCAGCGGGCCGCGTCGTCTCCGACGCGGTCAGGCGGCGGGTTATTGTTCGTCAGCGGGCGCGGCATCGGCCGGCTCGGCAGGCTCTTCGGCGTCCGCAGGTTCGTCGCCGTCGGCGCCTTCCTCGGCAGGCGTCTCTTCCTGACCAGGCACGCCACCAATCTCGTCCCACGAGGCGGCGACCTCCTCGCCTTCCTTGAGACTCTTGATGTACCAGATCACCGAGGCGATCTCGGCGTCTTTGAGCTGCCCCTGGTAGCTAGGCATCACGCCCTTGTAGCCGTCGCGGATCTTCGCCATCGGGTTGAGGATCGATTCGCGGATGTAATTCTCATCGACCGTGACTTCGCCTTTGTCGGTCGCCTGCTCGGTGCCGTAGGTGTCCTTCCAAGTCGGGCCGGTCCCCTTGGCTCCGTCGACCGAGTGGCACTGGGCGCAGCCGCGGTACTTCCAGATGTCTTTGCCAAGCTCGACGGGCGAGCTGGCCGGGTCGATCTTTGCGGCGTCCTCGAGCCACGTCTCGAACGTCCCCGACTTGTGGACGATCACCTTGGCGAGCATCGCCGAGTGGCCCTGGCCGCAGTACTCGGTGCAGAACAGGTCGTAGCCATTTTCGTCGGAGCCGGTGGTCGTCGCGTCGATCGCTTGGTCATAAGACTCGTCGTTCGGCTTCGTGGCCTCGAACCACAGGGTGCTGTAGCGACCGGGCACGACGTCCATCTTCACCCGGAACGCCGGGATGTAGAGGCTGTGCAGCACGTCGTCCGAAGACATCACGAGCTTCACGGGCTGGTCGGCCGGGACGTGCAGGTTGGGGTCGACGACCCCGTTGGGGTACATGAACGACCAGTTCCACTTCTTCGCGACGACACGGATTTCATAGGCGTTCTCGGGCGGCGTCCGCAGGTCGAGGTAGCCGGTGAAACCCCAGTAGAAAATCGCGACGACCAAGAACCCGGGGAAGATCGACCAGGCCGCTTCCAACGCATTGTTGTGGTGCGGGGTGTGCTCTGCGGCATGACCCGGCCGCGCGTAGTAACGGGCGACAAACGCCACCGTTAGCGCCGTGATCAAGAAGAAGAAAAAGACGCTCAGCCAGAGGATGAAGAAGTACAGCCAGTCGACGTCCGCGGCGCCGGTCGAGGCGGCGTCGCGGAACCAAAAACCGGCTAGTAGCGGTGCGAAGTTAGGAACAGAAATCATCGGTCTCAGACTTCAATGGGCTCCCGCTCGGCCGCATCGTGCGGGGCCGCTTGCGGCGTAGCGGGGTTGGTTTCGAGAGAGGCTTCGGCGTCGCCGGTCGGCGTCCGCCGCATCCAGAAGGGGATCAGACCGAGCGTCAGGGCGCAAACCGTCACGCCGGCGCCGAGGCTCATCACCCGGCGGGCGACCGGACCGTAGCGGCCCTTGGTCTCGTCGTAATGGAAGCAGAACAGGATGATCTGGTCGAGCGGCGAACCGATCTTGCCGTCGGCCGCCTCGACCAGCGAGAGCCGCACCGTCTGCGGGTCGTACGCGACGCCGTACAGGTAGCGGGAAATCATCCCCTTGGGCGACACGACGATTTCCGCCGCGGTGTGGGCGTACTCTTTCGTGTCGGGGACGTACTTGTAACGGAACCCGACCGCGTCGGCGAGCGCGCGGATGTTCTGCTGGTTGCCGGTCAAGAAACGGAATCCGCTCGCGGCGCCGCCGCGGCCGTACCGGTCGAGGTACTTCTGCTCGGTGAGCTTGGCGCGCTGGGTTGTTTCGAGCGGATCGACGCTGACGCTCACGACGTCAAACTCTCGGCCGGGGGTCCAACCCTCGATCTGCTGGAGCGTGTCGACCAAGCCGTTGAGCTGCACGCCGCACAGCATCGGGCAGTCGCTGTAGTTGAGCGACAACAGCACGGGCCGCTGGCCCGAGAAGACCTCGACCAGCGACAGGGCGCGGCCGTTCTCGTCGCGAAACCGCAGGTCAAGCGGGATCTGCTGGCCCGAGTTGTCGTCGATGCCGACGCCCTCCATCTCCTCGGGGAGCTTCTCAAGCAGCTGGGCCGACGCCGGAACCGCGCACGCCGCCAGCGCCAGGGCCACAAAGGCCCCGCTGAGGCGGGTCGGGTTCAAGCGAGTGGTCATGGGCTTCGTGCTGAGGTCGGGAGACGGTCCAACCGGCTAGTCAGCGGCTTGGCTAGTCAGCGGTTCGGCTATTCGGCGGCTGGGTTACTCGGACGCTTTGCTCTGGAGGTCGGCGAGCACGAGTTGCTTGGCGCGGTCGATGGGGATCGTGAAGGGCTTCCCTTCCGAGGCGGGGGGGGCGTAGCTCGCGAGAACCCCTTGCTGGTCGGTAATCACCTTGTCGGAGCTGAAGTAGGGGGGAGCGATTACCCGCTTCGCGTCGAGTTGTCGCTGCGCCGCGAAGTATAGGGCCGACGACCCGAATATCATTCCTAGGACGATGGCGACCGAAACGAAGCCCCAAATGAGCATCGTCAGGCTCTCGATGCCCTCGGGCTCGACGCCCGGCTCGGGGATCGGCTGGCCGGCAGGAATGGTAACGGGGGTGTGGCTCATCGCTTTGGTTCGCCAGTTAGTGCTAACCGCTCAGGCAGGGCGGGATCAACTGATTTTCGTCGCGGCGGCCGTGACGGGAAACCGCTACGGCCGCGGTTTGGTCGGTTTTCGCCGGTCAGGCGATCGGTAGACCGCCTCGGCGGTTGGGCCTCAGTGATTGTGATAGCTGAGGGCGATCGGCAACCGGGGGTCTTGGACCGGCAACAGCCACTTGCCAGCGGCGCCGCTCATCCAAGCCCACAGGAACACGCCGAGCGCGCCCGCGGTGGCGATCAGCCCCAAGACGATCGTAACGGCTACCGACCCCTCGGCACGGACCTGCGGCAAAATGACGTACGCCAAATCGATCCAGTGCATCGCTAGCATCCAGCAGGCCCAGAACAGCATCAGCTGCTTGTTCCGTCGGACCGCTTTGGACATGAAACCGAGGAACGGAACCAGCAGGTGACCTGCCGCCAGAGCGAGGCCCCAGAAGGGCCACACGCCATGCTGGCGGATATCGTACCAGAGGGTTTCTTCGGGGATCGCCGCGTACCAGATCAACATGTACTGGCTGAACGCGATGTAGCCCCAGAAGACAACGAACGCGAACATCAGCTTCGCCAAGTCGTGGTAGTGCTCGGTGGTGACCGACTGGGTCAGCACGCCGCGGCCCTGCAGCACAACGCACAGCAAGATCAGCCAGGCGAGGAAGCCCTCGAACGAGCCGGCGAAGAAGTAGACGCCAAACATCGTGCTGAACCAGTGCGGCTCGAGCGTCATCATCCAGTCGAACGAAGCAAAGTTCAGGCTCAAGGCGAAGATCGGCATCATCGGGCCGGCGTACCACTGCATCGCCCGGGCCCGCTTGGTCGGCTCGCTGCTGTCTTGCCGCGTCGAGAGGCCAAGCATCGTCCACGCCATCGCGATCCAGATGACGTAGTAAACGCACGAACGGATCGTGAACCAGGTCGGGTCGAGGTACGGCCGCTTCGACTCCATGATCTGGTCGCCGACGAACATGTCGGGATTGACCCACGGGTAGAGCGCATCGCTCCCCGCCAGCACGCCGAGGACCAGAATCAACAAGTACATCGCGAACGAGACGGCGAGCGTCCCGGCGGTGATCTCCGCGAGACGGCGGACCGTGGTCCCCCAGCGGCCCCCGGTCAGGTGGTGGGCCAGCACGAAGAACAACCCGCCGACGCCGAGCGACGTGACATACATCACGGCGAGCAGATAGGCGTGGACGAACTGCTCCCACGACCCCATCGCGAATCCGATCGCGGCGGCGCCCCCCAACAGGGCGGCACCCAAAGCGCCAGGCAAGAAGCCGGCGCCGGCGAGCCCGGCGGAGGCTTGGCGGATCTCGGTGATGTCGGCGTTGACCAAGCTAGCCATCGAAAATCGCGGGTTCGGTTTCACCACGGAGAGCACAGAGAACACCGAGTTTCTTTGACAGGATTTACAGGATCGACAGGATCAATTCCGTTCCGCTGATCCTGGCGATTCTGTCAAAGAATCGACTCGGTGCTTACTCTCTGCGTTCTCTGTGATCTCAGTGGTTAATTGCTTACTTCAGGGTGCTCAGCTCGCGACGCTTGTCGGCCGGCAGGTCGTCGGCCGAGGCGTTCTGCGAGCGCTGCAGCGCTTGGAGGTACAGTACGATCGCCCACCGGTCTTCGGGGGTGATGTGCTCCTTGTAGCCCGGCATCTTGCGGATGCCGTTGGTGATCGTGTTGAAGATCCGTCCCACCGGTTGGGTGACGACCGCCTCGGCGTGGAGGCTGGTTGGCTGGACCCAGGTGCCCTGCTGCAGGCCGAGGGCTCGCTGCGTCACGAGGCCGTCGCCGGCGCCCGTCAGGCCGTGGCACGCGGCGCAGTGGATGTTGAAGCGCTGCTGGCCGCGGTCCATCAACTGGCTGCTGATCTTCAGCGACTTGGGGAACTCGGTGACCCAGTCCTTCTCTTCCATTTCGGCCGGCGCCGCGTCGGCGGCGGCTTCCGCGGGCTCGGCGGCGGAATCGGCCTCATCGCCCTCGGCCACGAGCGTCGCTTTGACCGGGCCGTCGCCGTTGAACGAGGCGAACTGCAAGTCGCCCCCGCCGAAGGCGCCGACGAGATTCGACTCGGGCTTCACGCCGTAGTACAGCTCGACGTCGTCCTTGCCGCTGCCGCGGGCGACGGTTCCATCGATCGGCGGGCGGGCCGCACGGCCGTCGGCGAACAACGTGCTCGGACGCTGGGCCTTGTACTTGGCCTGGTTCTCCATGTCCTTGAACAGGGTGATCCGCGGCAACGAGGTCGTCGTCGACGACGTCATCCACAGGTAAAGCGGCACGAGCAACGCGGCGGTCGCCACCGAGGCGCCCACCAGGTGGATGCCGGCCGGCAGCGCGTAGCCGGTCACAACCTCATCGACAGTCTCGACCGCGGTGGCGCCAACCGAGGTGAGGAACGCCTCGGTCTCGGCCTCGGCGTACTTGCCGTCCTTGGCGTCGACCAGCAGGAAGAACCCGTCGGTCGTCACCTCGGCGAAGCGGTCACTCCGCAGCAGCGGGTTGAACAGCTTCGGCAGTTGATTGAAAGCCAACATGCCGAAGAACGCGCCGAAGGCGCTCAGCAGGATCGTCAGCTCGAACGTCACGGGGATGAACGCCGGGATGCTGAACGAAGGTTTGCCGCTAATCAGGTAGTCGTAACCCGAGAGCCACCAAGAGCCCTCGACGCCGTTCATGTAGCACTGCATCGTGATGCCGACGAGGCACCCCGTGAGGCCCATGCAGAACACGAGCCACGGCAGCTGCGTCTTCTTCGCCTTCAGCGCCTCGTCGATGCCGATGACGGCGAACGGCGAGTAGGCCTCGACCTTTTGGTAGCCGGCGTCGGTGACCTTCTCGGCGGCGGCGATCAGCTCATCCGGCCCCGCGAACTGCGCGAGCAGACCGAGCCGCTTCGGCTGGGGCGTGACGTCGGTGGTGGCGGTATCGGTCATGTTTGTCGTAGTTAGCCCGCGGCCATTCACCGGGGGATAAATGCGGAAAAAGGCTCAGTGGGCCGCCGCTGCTTTGCCCGGCAGGTGGGGGTTGCCATCGACGTGCGCCATCACCTGCTTCACCTCGCTCATCGCCACGATCGGCAAGAACCGGCAGAACAACAGGAACAGCGTGAAGAACAGCCCGAAGCTGCCAACCAGCATCCCGAGGTCGATCCACGTCGGGACGAACGACTGCCAGCTGCCGGGGATGAACGTCCGCTCCAGCGAGAGGATGATCACGTACCGCTCGAACCACATCCCGATGTTCACGAAGATCGAGATGATGAAAATCAGCATCGGGTTGCGGCGGACGAAGCCGAACCAGAACAGCTGCGGCGAGATCACGTTGCACGTGACCATCGTCCAGTACGCCCACCAGGTCGGGCCGAACGCCCGGTTGATGAAGGCGAACTGCTCGTACGGGTTGCCGCCGTACCAGGCGATGAAGAACTCGGTCAGGTAGGCGAAACCGACCATCGAGCCGGTGGCGATGATGATCTTGCACATGCAGTCGATGTGCCGCATCGTCACGATGTCCTTCAGCCCAAACCACTCGCGGGCCGGGATCATCAGTGTCAGCACCATGCCGAACCCGCTAAACACGGCGCCGGCGACGAAGTACGGCGGGAAGATCGTCGTGTGCCAGCCCGGGAGCTGGCTCACCGCGAAGTCGAACGAAACGATCGTGTGCACCGAGAGAACCAGCGGCGTCGCCAAGGCGGCGAGCAGGGCGTAGGCCTTCTCGTAGATCCGCCACTGCGTGGCCGAACCGATCCAGCCGACCGACAGGATGCCGTAAGCCATCCGGCGGATCGGGTGGCGGGCCCGGTCTCGCAGGGTCGCCAGGTCGGGGATCATTCCCATGTACCAGAACAGCAGCGACACCGTCGCGTAGGTGCCGACCGCGAAGACGTCCCACAGCAGCGGGCTGCGGAACTGCGGCCACATGTAGAGCCGCGTATCGGGGATGGGGAACAGGTAGTAAGCGAACCAGACCCGGCCGATATGGATGCCGGGGAACGTGCCTGCGCAGACGACCGCGAAGATCGTCATCGCCTCGGCGAAGCGGTTGATGCTGGTGCGCCAGTGCTGGCGGAACAGGAACAGAATGGCGGAGATCAGCGTCCCGGCGTGGCCGATGCCGACCCAGAACACGAAGTTAACGATCGGGAAGCCCCAGCTCACCGAGTTCTGGTTACCCCAGACGCCGACGCCGGTGATGATCAGGTAGCCGATCATCGCCCCGAGCATGCCGGCCAGCGACGCGGCGAAGACGAAACCGATGAACCACGCCACCGGCGGGCGCGGGTTCTCCGCGATCCGGCAGACCTTGTCGGTCACGCTGCGGAAGTCGTTGTCCCCCTCAATCCATGGCGGATCGATCCACGGTTCCGGGACGGAACCGAGCTTTCCGGGGACGTAGCCGGCGGGAATATCGGCGGTTGCCATAGGGTCGTCTCTGCTCTTGGTTCTCTTGATTCACCGCGGAGTCGCGGAGGACGCGGAGACAGTCGCAAAGTGATTGGTGGTTGTCTTTCTTTGAACGAGCGAGCGAAGAATTCTCAGCGTTTTCTTCCGCGATCTCCGCGTCTCCGCGGTGAACTCTTCTCAAGCGTGGGCTTCTTCGTGGTCGTGTTCGTCGCTGTGACCTTCCTCGTGGCCCTCGTGCTCGTCGTGGCCATGGCCATGAACCGCGGGGTCGAGGTCGGGGCGGGCGAGCATCGGGTGCGGGTTTCGGACTTTCGCGAGGAACAGGTTCCGCGGGTTAGTCATCAGCTCGGTGAGGATGCCGTACGCCCGGTCCGACGCGTGGGCCTTGCTGACCTTCGACGACTCGTCGCGGAGGTCGCCGAACTCGATCGCCCGGGTCGGGCACGCCTGGGCACAGGCCGAGACGACTTCGCCGTCCTGAATCGAGCGGCCCTCGTTCTTGGCGGTGATCCGGGCGGCGGAGATCCGCTGCACGCAGAAGGTGCACTTCTCCATCACGCCGCGGCTGCGGACGGTCACCTCGGGGTTGATCACGAGCTTCTGCAGCTCGTTGGACGCCTCGTACAGCTTCTTCGTGTAACGGAAGTAGTTGAAGCGGCGGACCTTGTAGGGGCAGTTGTTCGAACAGTACCGCGTGCCGATGCAGCGGTTGTAGACCATGCCGTTGAGGCCCTCGGCGTCGTGCACCGTCGCCGCGACGGGGCAGACCTCTTCGCACGGCGCCGTCTCGCACTGCTGGCAGGTGAGCGGCTGGTGGGCGACCTGCGGGTTGACGAAGTTCTCAGGGTCGTCCGCCTGCTTGAGATTCGCCGTTCCCTTGAAGTAGCGGTCGATGCGGATCCAGTGCATCTCGCGGCCCTTGGACACCTGGTCCTTGCCGACCACCGGGACGTTGTTCTCCGCCTGGCACGCGACCATGCAGGCGTTGCAGCCGATGCACTTGCCGAGATCGATCGACATGCCCCAGGCGTAGTCGCCCTTGTATTCTTTGAGCTTCCAGAGGGGTTCCGTCGGACGGTGCTCGCCATCGACGTGGACCATCACCTCGTGGCTCATCTCCGGAGCGAACTTCGGGTGCTCCTCGTAGTGGTCGAGCGACGCGGTGCGGATCAGCTCGCTGGTCCGCCTGCCGATCGCCTCGAGGCCCAACGCGTCGATCGCGTGGTGGTCCTGCGTGGTCGCCAGCAGGTAGTCCTTGCCGAGCGACTTGATCTCAACGCCTTCGGCGATAAAGCCGGTCATCGCGGCGCCGCGGAGCGGGTAGATGTCGACGCCGACCGGATCGGCCGGGGCGGGGATCCAGAGCGCGGCGAGGTCGTTGGCGTAAAGGCCTTCGGCCGCCTTGCCCGATTCGGGGTCAACCAGACCACCAACGCGGCCCGCCGCGGTGCGGCCATACCCAAGAGCGATCGCGATCGAGCCAGCCGCTTGGCCCGGCATGACGTAGACCGGCGCCGTGACGCTCGTCTCGCCGACCGACAGCGTTGCCGTCTTGCCGTGCTGCAGGCCGAGCTTCTCGGCCGTCGCGGGCGACACCAAAGCGGCGTTGTCCCACGTCAGCTTGGTGAGGAAGTCGGGCGTCTCTTGCAGCCAGCCGCTGTTCGCGAGTCGGCCGTCGTAGGTGCTGCTGCTGGGGACGAAGACGAGCTCGATGGCGTCGTCTCCCCCGGCTGACGCCGGGAGCTCAGGGGCTGCCTTGGCTTGACCAACATCGACTGGCTCGGCCGCCGAGTCGGCGAGCAGCCCGTCGTACAGCATCTTGTTCCAGGCGGCTTCGCCGGGGACATCGGCCGCTTCGCCGAGGGCGTCGGCGACCATCTGGCGGGCGTTCGGCGAGCGGTCGCCGGCCACCAGGGCCAGCAGCTCTACGACCGAGCGGCCATCCAGCAGCGGTTCGATCATCGGCTGGCAAACGCCGACCGTGCCGTCCCAGGCGATAACGTCGCCCCACTCTTCGAGCGGATGGGTCTGCGGCAGCGACCATTTGCAGGCCCGCGAAGTCTCGTCGTCGTAAACGCCGAGCCGCACCGTGTGGGGGACCTTTTCAACCGCTTCGGCAAAGCCGGGGGCGTCGTAGCCGGGGTTGCCGTCGAGCACGAGCAGCGTGTTGACCTGCTCGTCCTTCATCGCCGTGAGGAGGGCGTCGATGCCCGCCACTTCGACGCGGGGCTTGGGCTCTTCGGTGAAGACGACCGTCTTGCCGACGTTGCCGAGCAGGCCGTTGATCTCGTGGCCAATCGCGTGGACCGCGGCCGGCTGGCCGGGGCCAACCACGACGACGCTCGTCCCCTGGTTGTGCACCAAATCATCGGCAAGCGCGGCGAGGAACTGCTCGG
The DNA here is from genome assembly GCF_007859955.1 of Botrimarina colliarenosi. Classification (GTDB taxonomy): domain Bacteria; phylum Planctomycetota; class Planctomycetia; order Pirellulales; family Lacipirellulaceae; genus Botrimarina; species Botrimarina colliarenosi. The sequence continues at coordinate 1,023,198 of NZ_SJPR01000001.1, read as the reverse complement.
GGGTCGGCTCCCCCTCGACGGCGTCGCCGTGATCGTGATCGCCCGCCGCGAGCTCCTTCACCTTGTCGCGGAGCTGAGCGAGGTAGCCGCCGATGGCGGACGACTTGAGCGGCAACCGGTGGTCGGCCGCGGCGCCGGTCGGGCTAAAAAAGCTCTCGACCGACCAGAGACGGTTCATCTCGCCATCGGGGTCCCGCTTCTCGGCGTAGTCGCGGGCCGCCCGCATCGAGTCGGGCATCGCCGTCAGCAGATCGGCGTCGAACGTCGCGATGACTTTGGCGTCCGATAAACGGTAGTTCGACCGCACGCGTTGGCCGAAGGCGAGCTCGGCGCCCGCCAGCTCGTTCTCACGGGAGATGGCGTCGTGCCGATAGAACTTGGCCGCAGGGTACTTGTCCTTCACACGGTCGAGGGCCGCGTAGAAGGTGTGCGAATCGATCGAAGGGGTGAGGATCGCCAGCTCGGCGCCGTCGCCCAGCTCACCAAGCCGCTCGTCGAGGAAGCTCTCGAAGTCGTTCCAGTTCTTGCCAAACTTCTGCGAGCCGTCGCGAAGCTGGACGGCCGTCGCGCGGTCGGGGTCGTAGAGGGCAAGCGTCGCCGCTTGGGTGAACGAGTCGGCGGCGCCACGCGACGCGGGGTGATCGGGGTTGCCCTCGATCTTGACGGGGCGCTCGTCGAACTTCGTGACCAGCAGGTGACGCGGGGCGCCGGCCCAATGGATATTGGTGGCGTAGTGCTGGTGCGTCCCGGGGATGTAACCCTCCGGCCGGTTGGCGAACGGCGTGATCTCGTCCGTCTCCCAGCGGCAGCCGGCGGCGCCCGCCAGGGCGAACGACGCGCTCATCAGCTGCATCCAGCGACGGCGCGAAACTCCCTCGGGAAACTCGGACGCCGACTGCGGAAACTCCCGCGCCAGGAACTCCTGGAACGCGTCGGTGCTCTGCAGTTCGTCGAGGCTCCGCCAGTAGGGGCTCACCCGACTGGAAGCGGGGCCCTCGCTAGAGGCGGCACGAGAGCTGACGGGATTTTCGGTCGCTTGGGTCATCGCTGCGGTCGGGAAGGGACGCGGCAGTGCTTGGATTGAATGCTTCGCTGGCGCCGACCCGCTCGGGCGAGGCGCCCTCGGGGATCAGCCCGCGCCGGCCGCGGTTAGCGGTGGCACGTTGTGCAGTTCGTGTTGGGGTGGACCCCCAGCTTGTCGGCGACGGCGGCGCCAACCTCGGCGCGGGAGCCCTCGCCGCTGACCTCTGGGTCCCACTCCATGTTGGTGATCTGATCCAGCGGGCGGAGCCGCGGCTCGGGATTGCGGTGGCAATCGAGACACCAGCTCATCGACAGCGGCTCGTGCTGATAGACGACCTCCATCTTGTCGATGCGGCCGTGGCACTCGACGCAACCGACACCCTTGTTCACGTGGGCCGAGTGGTTGAAGTAGACGTAGTCGGCCAGGTCGTGGACCTTTTCCCAATAGATCGATTTGTCGGTCGCCAGGCTCTCACGCACTTTGGTGAGCTTGAGGCTGGTCGTGTGGATCGCCGTCTTGGCGAGCGTGCCGTCCGGGTTCTGTGTGGCGTTGTGACAGTTGCCGCAGGTGTTGGTCGCCGGGATCGCCGCGTGACCCGCCTTGTCGACCGTCGTGTGGCAATAGCGGCAGTCGATCTTCAACTCGCCCGCGTGCAGCTTGTGGCTGTACGGGACCGGCTGCTCCGGCTGGTAGCCGGTGTACATCACCCGGGGCATCGTGCCGTAAAACAGCACGGCGCCGGCGTAGGCGCCGCCTGCGGCGATGCCACCTAGCACCATTAAGGTGAAGGTATTGACCCAGGGCGGAAAATGAAACTTGTCCACGTCGACGGGGCGGCGGGGGCTTTTGGGTGGGTTTCGTGCACTCCCTTTCGGGCAGCGCAGACGACAAGCAGCCGGGTAACGTACCTGTCTAAGCCGGACCCTGATAGCCACCTTTGAGTCACACCCCATCGGGGGGTATGCGGCGCCTCGTCTGCGCAATTCGCAGGGGCTACCGCGACCGCAGCGCCTAGAATGAATGTTCCCCTGTTTGCGACTTGCCAAACGCTCTCTAAACGCTCCGCCATGCCATTTCGTAGCGCTGCCACCACGCTCGCCCTCTTGTTCTTGCTAGCGTCGTCGGGCGCGTCGGCAGCTGACTTCGAGTTTTACGGCCGGGCAGGTGACGCCATCGAGCTCGACTTCGGGGCGTTACCAGGCGTGGCCGCCGGCGCAACCTTTGGCGGGCTCTCCACCGGTGGCTTCTTGGGGCACTCGGTCTATACCAGCAGCCAGCTCAGCCAGGGATCGTTCGCGACCGACGGCCGCCTGTGGGTTCTCGCCAACCCGCGTTTCGACACCCCCGGCCAAGGGGATGTCAATTCGACCGCCCGCGGCTTCCAGGGTCGTCTCGAGGGGAGCCTGGTCATCGGCGGCCAGACGAAGACCTTCGCCGTCACCGTACAGCCCGGCTACACAGGCGCCGGCGACGGGGCGGTCCTGCAAAGCTTCGAGCGGGTCAACCGCACAGCCAACAACCCGCTCTACGTCGCCCAGCAACAACAGCGGCTCCGCTACTTCGGCTTCGTCGCGGAAGGGGGTTCGCCCGTCGCGGTGAGCGGCGCGTTCAACACCGCCACCGACACGGCGATGCAGACCTTTCAGGCCGTGTTCGATGGCGGCGTCAACGCGACCCAGTCGTCGTCCTCGCAGGCCGACGGCATCGTCGGGCCGACCACCGCCGCCTGGCTCAACGCGGCCAACGCCCCAACGTGGGACGAACTGATCGACCCCGACCCGCAAGTCCCCGGCACGTTCAGCCTCAGCAACCTGATCGGCGATTTCGACATCCTCCCCGGTGGCGACCGAAGTGGAACCACACCGCAGCCCGAGCGGTTCGGCGCCAGCTGGGCGCTCGACGTCTTCACCAAAGGCTCCGCCCTGGCGAAGCAGACGACCGGCGTCACTCAGATGACCAACGGAATCTCGACGCTCGATGGTTACGGGTCAGGCGCGTTCCATTCGTCGCACCGCGTCGGCCTTGATATCGATGTCCACGTCGACAGCTCGACCTGGAACGTTGGCAACGGCTCCCTCAGTTTCGCCGAATCGCAGGTCGTGCAGCACGCATTGGCGTTCATCAACGCCCCCGGCACGACCGGCGTCACGCGGGTCCTGACGTCGAACAACGACATCCGCAACGCCATCAACGCCCAGGCGCCCGGCGTCGCGGTTCTCGACGCGTCGAACGGCCACCTCAATCACCTTCACATCGACGTCGGCGTGCCAACCCGTATCGACGGACTCGCCAACCTGCCGGGCGACTTCAACTTCGACGACGTGGTCGACGCCGCCGATTACACCGTCTGGCGAGACGGCCTCGGCAAGACCCTCACCCAAGCGGATTACACGGTGTGGCAAGCTAACTACGGCGCCGTCCGCGGCGGGACGGCTGCCGTTGCGGTCCCCGAACCGACCGGCGTTTTGCTCCTCGCCGCAGCCGCGTTCGGCCGGCGTCGGCGACGCTGATCGTCCGGGACGGTCGCAATCGCCTCAACGGCGGGACAGAATAGTGCGACGCGTTCCTAAGTCCCCCGTGGCGTTCCGCATCCCGTGGATTTCCGCATGAAGTCTCTGCCGATCTTGATGTTGGTCTTGATCGCATTTCAATCGACGCGCGCCGAGGTTGCGCTGACGATCGACGTGGACTCCCCCGAGGCGTACGCCTTCGAGGGTTGGGGGACGAGCCTCTGCTGGTGGGCCCATCGTGTCGGCGGGTGGCGTGACGAATCGCTTGGGCCGCTGCTCGACGCGATCACCGACCCGGTCGACGGCTTGGGGCTCTCGGTCTTCCGCTACAACATCGGCGGTGGCGAGGCGCCCGACCACAATCACTTCCGGCGGTACGCCGACTTGCCCGGCTTCCAGGCCGGCCCCGACGCGCCGCTCGACCCCAACGCCGACGAGCGGCAACGCCGCGTCCTGGAAATGCTCGTGAGCCGCGTTCCCGACGCGGTCCTTGAAGCCTTCAGCAACAGCCCCCCCTACTGGATGACGCGCAGCGGCTGTGCGGCGGGTGGGGTCCTGGGCCAGCCCAACCTGGCCGACGACCGGGTGGACGATTTCGCCGCGTACCTCACCAACGTGCTCGCCGCCTACCGCGACCGCCACGGCCTGGTGTTCCGCTCGCTCGACCCGTTTAACGAACCCAACCAGCCGTGGTGGAACACCTCCGGCAACCAAGAGGGTTGCCACGTCCCCGAGGGGCAGCAGTCGGCCGTCCTCCTCGCCGTGTCGCAGGCCCTTGCTGAGCGCGGGCTCGACAAAACAACCACCCTCGCCGCCACCGACGCCCACTCGATCGACCTGGCGCTCCACAACGCCCAGCGGCTGACGCCCGCGGCGCTCGCTACGGTCGGACAAATCAACACCCACACCTACCGCGGCTCACAGCGGCGCGAGTTGAGCGACTTCGCCGCGACTGAGGGCAAACGGCTTTGGCAGTCCGAGTCGGGACCGATGGGACTTCGCAAACGGGGTGGCGGCGTTCTGCTCGCAATGATGCGTCGTGTCGCCCTTGACCTCAATGAACTGCGGCCCACCGCCTGGGTCATGTGGCAGGTCGTCGACGTCTCCTCGCAGTGGAGTTGCTTCCATCTCGACGATCCAACCGAGACCTTCCGGCCGAACTCCAACTACGGGCTCTACTCACAATTCACACGGCGGATCCGACCGGGAGACCGCATCGTGCCAACGGCCGACGCCGCGGTCGTCGCCGCGGTGTCGTCAAACGACCAGCGTCTCATGGTAGTCGTCGTCAACGACGATGACGCCCCACGACCGTGTCGCGTTGGGGTCCGCGGCGCCACGCCCGTCATCGGAACCGCCGAGGGGTCGAGCTCGTCGGTCGATGAGGCCCGGACCGTCGTCGCCGTCGAGCAGGACGAATCGCTCCGTTTCACAGCGCCGCCCGAGTCGGTGACGTCGGTCGTTGTTGAACTCGACCGCTGATCGCGACGGGTCTGCTGATCGCGAAGGGCCGGGTCACTCCGCCGGCCAGGCCTTGTCCGCCGCCTCCAGCAACCAGTGGCGATCGTCCGGCATCCGGTCCTGATGGAGCGCCCAGAAGAACAGGCCCCGGTAACCCTGCTCGCGCGCCCAGGTCGCCTTGCCGAAGACCGAGTTGCGGTCGTCGTAGCTGATCAACACGGGGCCGTCGTAGACGTCGGGGTCGACCGGCGTCAGGGGCGAGGCCGCCGCGGCGGGCTTCTCTGCTTCGGGGCGGCTGAGCCACGGGGCGCGGCTCTCGTTGTCCCACTCGGCTCGCCACCCTTCGCCCACAAGCTTCCGCACCGCGGCGAACGGCAGCGCGCGGTGGTGGCGCGCCAACTCCGTATCGAGCGGCTCGAACGGCGACTGGGCCGGCATTGACCGCGCATACAACGGGACGCCAACAACGAGCTTCGACTTCGGTACGCCCCGATCGGACTCCCAGTAACGCATCGCGGCGGCGACGCTCCGGGTCGCCTGCTCGGGGTCCTTCGACGACGGGAAGAGGGGGGCGTGATGCGCCGCGTGCGGCGACCAGGGCCCCGCCATGTCGTACGCCATGACGCTCAGCCAATCGACCTGCGTCGCCACCGTCTCGGCGTCGACCCATTGCCCGAAAAACTCCGTCGGGTTGACCGTCGCCGTCAGCAGGTAGCGGGTCGGGCGTGATGACTTCTTCGCCTCGGCGTCGAGTTGGCGGCGGAGTTCGCGGATCAGCCGCCCGTGCGCCGCCCCGGTCGCCTCGTCGCGTGGCCATTCCCAATCAAGATCGACCCCGTCGTACTTGCCGTCGCGCACCACCTTGAGGACTTCGCCCACGAACGCCTGCATCGAGGCGGCGTCAACGGTTGCCTTCTCGAGCCCCGAGACCGTGACGCCCCCGCCAATGGTGACGATCACCGGAACGCCGTTCTTCCGCCCGTCGGCGGTAAGGGCCGCGTTGGGCATCGCCTCGGTCGTGACGAGCTTCCCCTGGGCGTCGACCCGCAGGAAGGCGTGGCAGACGTGCGTCAGCGACTTCCAAGGGATCTGCTCGACCGGCAAGTCACCGAAGGTGGCGAAGTAGCCCACCATCACGCGCTCGGCGGCGACGGACGGTAGGGCCAAACCGAAACAGAAAGCGGCAAGCAACAGCGGGCGGAACACGTCGGTCAACCTCGGGGGGGGTGGATTGTCCTCCTATCGTGACCTGCCCGCGAGCCGCAATTCTACCCCCGACGGCGCCGCATTTGCCGCCAGGCGAGTCCGAACAAGAGTAGCGTGGCGGAAGTCGGCTCCGGTACGGCGGCCGTCGCGAGCGACGCCGCGTAGGCGTCGCGCCACACGGTGTAGTCGGCGGCGTCGACGACACCGTCGCCATTGCCATCGGCCAGCGGGGCGTCTCCCGTGTAGCCATAGCTTTCCGCCCACAGCAGTCGGTCGCCTGGGTCCACCACACCGCTGCGGTCGTAGTCGCCGCTTAGCGTCGAGCAGATCGAACAGTCCTCGGGGCGGATTAGCACAAAGTCTCGGAATGCCCCGACTTCGAGCCCGAGTTCGGCTGGCCTCACCAGCCAATCGCCCGACAGCGGATCATTTGACAGCGGATCGAACTCGCTCCCGTCAGCCTTGGCGGCGATCAGATACTCACGGAAATGGGGAACCGTAAAGGCGGCCGTTGTGGCCGAATCGGCATCGACGCCGACGACCCAGACACCCCAATCGAGCTCCCATCGCATCGCGAACCCAACACCCCAAGGCGCTCCGACGCCGTACTCGCCGTCCGTCTCGGGAACGGGGAGCGTCACGATCGAACCGGTCGAAGTGGGGTTAGCCGTGTTCCGCCATTTGTTGCGGGCGAACGTGAACGAAGAGGCGTTGACCTCCGAACCGACATTCACAGCTTGGCTCCAGGCGGCGCCGTCGTACTCGACGTAGTTGTCGGTGAAGACGCCGTTGCTGGTGTCGATGATCGTCGCGCCCGGGTTCTCGTTGAGGATCCGCATCGCCCAGCGCGACGGCTGTCGGAAGTCGTTGTAGCGGGCGACGCCCCCGTCGATATTGACCCAGTTCATCGAGCTTGAGCCGCCGATCACCCGGTTGCCAACGAACGTGATCTCGTCCGCTTCGTAGCCGCTGTCTCCGTCGATGAAGCGGAAGAACTCGCTGCCGGTCGAGCCGCCCGCTTGCAGGGCGCGGCCCGCGCCGGCGGGCAACTCGAACAGGCTGCTGCGGACCGAGATATTCTTTCTGCCCCCCTTGGGCCTCACCCCGCTGCCGTTGTCGGTAAGCGTGACACTGCGGAAGTGCGAGTTCTGGATCACGCCGTTGTGCGACCCCACCGGATCGATTGCGCTACCGCTGGCCCCCCAGTTAAAGACCTTCACTCGGTCGAGCAAGAAGCCGGTGACGCCCGAGAGCTTGACGCCATCGTTGTTGCCGGAGGCCGCCATGTCGCGGACCGTCACATTCCGCAAGGTGATGTTGGTCGATGGCGTGGCGAACGTACCGCCGTCATCGATGTTGATTCCATTGCCGGATTGCTGCTCAAAGGTAAGCCCCTCGAGCGTGACGCCGCTGGCGTCGGAGAGCTGGATGCCGTTGACGCCCCCTCGGAACACGATCTCCTCGGGCGCGTGGGGGTCGCCGGTGGCGCCGCGGATCGTCACGTCGGTAAGGCCGGCCCGGAAGTGGCCGCCGTTGTAGACGCCCGGCCGCAGCGAAATGGTGTCGCCCGGCTGAGCAGCCGCCAGCGCCGTGGCGAACTCCGCCGTGCTCGTCACGTTGCGGGTAGTGGCGTCCGCCGGCGTCGCGTAGAGGGCAATCGCGATGAGCCACCACCGCTTAAAGAGCGTTGTCGGCATCCGGCGGTACCCGGTAGGCGCTTGGAGCATTACGCTGCGGGGCGAGAACCTGGCGCTCGGAACGCCGCCGAGGGCGTTGCCTACGCGCTACGCAAGTTCCTCGCGGCCGTCACTCGATACTGTGAAACTTCGCGATGATTCCCCAAGCCTCTTCGGGCGTCTCGGCGTAGCTGATCAGGTCGAGGTGTTCGTCGGCGATGACGCCTTCGTCGGCGAGCGACTGGAAGTTGATCACCGAGTCCCAGTACTCCTTGCCGTAGAGGATGATCGGGATCGCCTGCATGCGGCCGGTCTGGCGGAGGCAGAGGCAGTTGAACAACTCGTCGAGCGTGCCGAAGCCGCCGGGGAAGACGACCAACGCCGCGGCGCGCAAGATAAAGTGGAACTTCCGCATCGCGAAGTAGTGGAACTCGAAGCAGAGCTCCGGCGTGATGTACGGGTTGGGCTCTTGCTCGTGCGGCAGCTCGATGTTGAGGCCGATCGACTTGGCGCCAATCTCGAACGCGCCGCGGTTGCCCGCCTCCATCACGCCGGGGCCGCCGCCGGTGGTGACGACAAACTCGCACTTGCCGTCGATCTGGCAGCGGCCGCTGACCAGCTTCGCGAATTCGCGGCACTCGTTGTAGAAGCGGCTCTTCTTCAGCCGCGCCTCGGCCCGCACCACGCCGCGCTTTGCTAGGTGGCTGTCGGGGTTGGCGTCGAGCTCCGCCTGGGCGGCGGCGAGCTTCTGCTCAGCCTCCTCGTGGGGGACGATCTGCGTGCCGCCGAAGACGACCACCGTGCTCTTGACGCCCGCCCGGGAAAGCAGCAGCTCGGTCTTCTGCAGCTCGAGCTGCATCCGCACGGGCCGCATCGCCGCGTCGCGGAGCCAGTTGGTGTCCTTCTCCGCCAGGACGTAGGTGGGCGACGCCAGGATCGCCTGGCGGTTGGCCTCGACCTCGGGCGGCAGCGCGACCCGGTGGGCGTCGAGCGAGAAGTCGGGCGCGACGTCCATCGGCTCCGGCGGCTTGCGGGCGGCCGAGCCGATGTCTTTGGAGGGCTTATTGGGCATTGGGAGGGGGCGCTCGTCGCTAGTGGTCAGGCGCTAGGCGGTGCTAGCAATCGGGTGGGCGTGAGCCGCGTCGTCCTCGACCGCGGCGGGGGATAGGATATCGCGCAGAGACGCGGAGACGCAGAGGAGATCATCCGACACCGAAAGTGTTGTGCAATCCTCTGCATCTCTGCGCGAGTCTCTATCACTCACTTTAGTTCAGCCGACTCCGCCATCGCCGGGACGGTCACTTCCCAACCCCGCTCTTTGCGGAGCGTCGCGGCGAGGGCCGCGGCGCTGTCGGGCTCGCCGTGGGTGAGGAAGGTCTGCTTCGGCGCCGTTTTGATATGGCTCAGCCACCGCAGCAGGCCCGAACGGTCGGCGTGGCCCGAGAGGCCGGGGACTTTTTCGATCGCGGCCCGCACCGGGATGTCCTCGCCGTGCATGCGGATGGTTGGCTCGCCCTCTTCGAGCCGCCGGCCACGGGTGCCGACCGCCATGTAACCGCCGAGGATGACCGTGGTCTTCGGGTCGGGGAGCCGCTTCTTGAGGTGATGCACAATCCGGCCGGCCGTCATCATGCCGCTCGAGCTGATGATGATCGCCGGGCCGGGGACGCTGTTCAGCGCCTTCGACTCCTCGACGGTCTTGCAGAGATGGACCGCGTCGCCGCCGAGGACCGGGCGGTCGCCGACCTGGCAACTCCCCGCGACGCCGCAGAGCTGCGCCTCGGTGAGGTCGTGCTCGTCGCAGTGCTCGCGATAGATCTTCGTCGCGTTGACGCTCATCGGGCTGTCGAGATAGATCGGCAGGTCGGGGATCCGTCCCTCGCACTTGAGCACTTGCAGCAAGTAGATCAACTGCTGCGCGCGGCCCACCGCGAACGACGCCATCAGCATCACGCCGCCTCGCCCAATGCCACGCTGCACGACCTCATCGAGACCGTCGAGCAGGCTGGCGTCGGGATGGTCGCGGTTGCCGTAGGTGCTCTCACAGACGAGGTAGTCGCACTCGGGCGGCGGCGCTGGGTCGAAGTAGAGCGGCCCGTCGTAGCGGCCGACGTCGCCCGAGAAGACGAGGCGAGTCGTCTTTTTCTCTTCGCGGACCTCGATCTCGATGAGGCACGAGCCGAGCAGGTGACCCGCGTCGCGCCACTTGGCCCAGACCGGCCCGGCGATGTGGCGCCAGTCCTCGATCGGCGTTTCGTGGAAGAGCTTGACGGTCTCGATGACGTCGCGGCCCGTGTAGAGCGGCAGCGCCGGATTGTGCTTGCTGAAGCCCTTCTTGTTGGCGTAGGCGGCGTCCGCCTCTTGGATCTTCGCCGAGTCGAGCAGGATCAGCTCGGCCAGCTTCACCGTCGCGGCGGTGCAATAGATCGGCCCGTTGAAGCCTTCCTTAACGATCCGCGGCAGGTAGCCGACGTGGTCGAGGTGGGCGTGCGTCAGCAGCACGGCGTCGACCTCCCCCACTTTGAACGGGGTGTCTTCCCAATTCATCTCGCGGAGCTTCTTGACGCCTTGGAAGAGCCCGCAGTCGATCAGCACCGTTGCGCCGTCGGTTTCGAGCAGGTACTTGCTGCCAGTAACGGTGCCGGCGGCGCCGTGGAAGGTGAGTCGCATATGATGAGGGGTGGCTGGAGGCTGCAGGAAAATTAGAGTGGCCGATCACCCCCCTCCGTTTCAGAAAGGGGGGCAGGGGGGAGGGGCAACCCGTTCAGCATAGCTGATGGGGCGAATGCCCTTTGGACGGTGTGTCGAACGTGGCGCTACCCGCGGCTAGCGCCGACGGCTCAACTCGAGGTGCGGTTAGCGGAAAAAACGGCCGACACTCCACATCCCCGCCACCGCGAAGAGTAGCGCAAACGCCACCTCCCAGAGGAAGTAGCGGATCGGGATTGGCGTGTGGCAGTCGCGGCAGCGGCCGCCGAGCAGCAGGTAGCCAACGATCGGCAGGTTATGCCACGGGCGGATCTTATGGCCACAGACGGGGCAGGCGCTTGGCTGAGCGACGATGTCCTCGCCGCGCGGGCTCCGCAATGCGACGACATTCAAGAAGCTGCCGATGCAACCGCCGACCGCGGCGAACCAAACGGCGGCCGCCCACCACGGCGCCAGCTCGAGCCACCATGGCGTGCGTTTGAAGCCCTCGAACAGGTTGGGGAGCCAGTCTTCCATGCGTCCGTTCGCGATGAGCCGTGGGAGTTCGGGGGAACGGCTCAGATGCCCGCGGCGGCGTCGTCCTCCGCGTCGTCGGACGACTCGCCGGCTTTCTCGGCCTTGAGTTGTTCGAGGAACGCCTCGATCTCGGGCTGCGGGGCGTCGGCGTCGGCTTCTTGCGACGCGGTCAGGGCGCGCTCTTGGTAGGCGATGGCTTGGTCAAGCTCGCCCATCTGGTGGTAGAGGTGAGAGATGGTGTCGAGCAGGTTTGCTTGCGGGTCGTCGTCGGTCAGCAACCCTTCGGTGGCGTCGGCGGCGGCCTGCAACAGGTCGTTGCGGAGCGGCGCGCCCGACGCGGCCATCTTGTAGACGCCCCAGGCGAGTTGGTTGACCGCCCGCGGGTCGTTGTCGAGCCGTACGAGCATCTTATCGAACTCGCCGACGGCGCGCTCGGGGTCGGTCATCATGATCTGTTGCGACTCGGCTTGGTCGGCGAACTCCAACAGGCGGCTGGCGAGCTGCTTCTTCGCCGGGTCCTCGGTGCTTTCCGCCATATCCTTGGCGAGCTCTCTGGCCGCCGCGAAGTCGCCACTCCGCAAGGCGGCGATCGCGTCGGTCTGCAGCTTGTCCAGCCGTTGCTGCTCGCGGAACTCTTTCGCGAACGCCGCGCGGTCCCAGGCGTCGCTGACGATCGCGTCGAGAACGCGGTCCATCTGCATGGGGTGGCCGATCCATTCGACGAGACCTGTCTTGCCGACGAGGAACGCGGTGGGGATTCCCGCCTGGGCGGCGGCTTCCATGTAGTCGGCGCTCGTCGAGCCATCGGGGTCCGACGTGAGCCGGTAAGCGCTGGTCAGTTCGCCGTAGGTCGGGGGCTCCTCGGCCTTCGAACCGCGGACGGGGAGTTCGAGGAACGCGTTGACCGTCTCGGCGTCCTCGTCGCTGACGCTGATGATGGTGACGTCCTTGTCGGCGTACTCCTTTTGTAGCTCGGCGAGGTGCGGCATGCTCATCACGCAGGGGCCGCACCACGTTGCCCAGAACTCGACCACATAGACGTTGCCCGACTCGAACGTGACGGGACCTTCGGGCGCGTCGCCGCTGTACCAGTTCGCGATGTCGAGCGCCGGCGCCTTCGAGCCGATCGACAGCAACTCGTCGTCTTCGGCGGCAGAGGCCACCGCGCCCTCGCCGTCGGCTGCGGGCGACGCCGCCTCGCTACGGGCCTCCACCTGTTCGACCTCGGTCGCGAGACCTTCGCACCCGGCGTTGCCCGCGTAGGCGAGGCCGACCAACAAGAAAAGCGAGACGCGCATGGCGACAAGACCTGGAGACAACGGAAGGAAAACCCGTACCGGGCCCCAAAAGCCTACGCCGCCCGTAGGCCGGAGCAAAGCCGTTCCCCCAGCGGAGTCGGTCTAAAAAAGCCCCTGGAGCGGGCCGCCCGAGGCCGCCATCGCCTCGATTTTCGCCGTGATGGCGGGGTCTTCCTCCATCAGGGGGGCGTGGTGGGGCTTCACCCGGGCGTCGATCACTAGCGGGCCGAGACACCCCCAGTGCTTCTGACGGACAAACGGTTTGACGCCCCACACGTCGGCGGCCGGGTTCGCCCGGGTGAAAACGGCCCAGAGGAAATTGCCGATCCCCTCCCGCCCACTCGTCGCCGCGACGAAGTCGGGGTCGTCCGCGACGACGATCAGCCGGAACCGGCAGAGCGGGTGGTCGAGCGGCAGGCCGCGGCAGAGCCGATCGATCTCGGCCCGGGCGCCGGCGTGGGAGTCCGCCAGCCCCGCGACCTCGACCGCCTCGCCCGACTGGTCGCCGCGACGCGACGCGTCGTAGTCGAACGACGGCGCCGGCAGCCGCGGCCCACGCACCGCGACGACCCCCGGCATGACGACGCGGGCGTCGCCAAAGCCGTCGGGCAGCGTTCCGCCAGCGGACAGCTCGGTCGCGAGGTCGAACTTGGCCGGCCCCGCCGCCGCGACGACGAGCTTTGAGCCGGCGTTGATCGAGTCACCCGAGTAGTCGAGCGTGTCGATCGTCGTCTGGGTCTGGAAGTGCAGGTCGCGCGTCCAGTTGGCGCGGCGGAGCACCGCTTCGAGGAACGGCCTGATCGCATGCAGATCGTGCAGGGCGTCGTCCCGTTGCGGCCAACAGCCGGCGTCGACGATGAACAAGAACTTGGCGAGCGACAGCTGACCCTGGCCGAGGATCGCCGACGCTTGCGTGAGGATCTCTTGGGGACGCGGTTCGCCGTAGAATGGCATGTATCGTTCACTCCCCACGGCCAACAGCAGCGGGTGAACGCCGGCGGCGTCGACCGCATTGACGCCGAGCACACCGGGGAGCACCGTCGGGATCACGGGGCCGGTGAGGTCGTGAATCAATTCCCCGAAGGCGGTGTCTTCTTGCGGCGGGCGGCCCACCACCGTGAAAGCCCAGACCGCGTCGTTGCGGTGATAAACGCGCTCGACACGCATCACGGGGAACGGGTGCTGCAGCGAGTAGTAACCGAGGTGATCGCCAAACGGCCCCTCGGGCCTCATCCGCGGAAGGCCGCTCTCGCCGTCGTCGCCCGGGATCACCGTGCCGCAGATCGCGAAGTCGGCGTCGGCGTAGACCGGCAGCCCGTCGCGGCGCCGCGCCATGCGGATCCGTCTGCCCGCCAGCGCTCCGGCAAAGGTCAGCTCGCTCATCCCCTCGGGGAGCGGCATCACCGCGGCGAGGGTCATCGCCGGATGGCCGCCGATAAACGTGTTGACGCGGAACGGCTTGCCGAGTCGCCGGGCCGCCGCCTGATGGACGCCGATCGAGCGGTGCAACTGATAGTGCAATCCGATCTCGCTGTCGCGCTCGTAGTCGTTCCCCGCCAGCTGGATGCGGTACATGCCGAGGTTCGACTTCATCAGCCCCGGCGCGTGGGGGTCTTCGGTGTAGACCTGCGGCAGCGTGACGAACGGGCCGCCGTCGCGGGGCCAGCTCGTCAGGTTCGGCAGCGAGCTGATCGTCGTCTCGTTCGCCAGGACGGGGCCCGAACGGACCGAGCGGGGGAGCATCCGCAAAGCCGTCAGCGGCGCGCCGGCGTAGCGTAGCGGCGATTTCAACGCCCGGGTCGGGTCGATCTTCAACTCGATCAGGCGCTGCACCGACTCGTAGGTGTGGCGGAACAGGAACTTCGACCGCTCGAGCGTCCCAAACAGATTGCTCGCCATCGAGAATCGGCAGCCCGCCACGTTGGTGAACCACAGCGCCGGCCCGCCCGCCTGAAAGACCCGCCGATGGATGGCCGCCGCCTCCAAGTACGCGTCGACCGGCGCGTCGATGCGCCGTAGATGGCCGTAACGCTCGAGGTCGAGGAGGGAGGAGCGGAGCATTCGATTGCGGATTGGGGAATTCGGATTGCGGATTCGGCAGCGGTGACTCGTATCCTAGAGCAGGCCATGTCTATCGAATAACCGGTGAACGCCGAAGCAGGCCACGCGCTGCCCTACCGACCAATCCGAAATCCGCAATCCGAAATCCCTCACCGTCGCTTCCGCTGCAACCGCATCCCTTCTTCGCCGTGATGGGTCAGCAGCAGCGCGCCGACGGCGGCGAACTCGGCAAAGAGTTCAAAGACGGTCTCTTCCTCGCCGGGCCAGGGGTACGCGAATACGAGGTCGAAGTCATCGGGGTCGAGGCCAAGTTCGTCGTACGCGCTGGGGGCGTCGTTGCTGAGCCACGTCACGGTACGGGCCAAATTGTAAGCATTGGCTTCGAGCACCTCGTCGCCGCCGTCGGGGACGAAGCTGCCGTGGATAAACTCGGTCTCAATGTTGTGATCCTCGGCGAGGGCGCGGGCCTCGTCGACGAGCTCGCTCTCGATCTCGATGCCGATCGCGTCGAACCCCAGCAGGCTCGCCTGGCAGGTGACGACGCCGACACCGCTCCCCCATTCGACGAACCGGCTGCCGGGGGCGAGGCTTAACGCCGTCACCTGGGACAGGGCCCGGTAGCTCTCGACAAAGTCGCTCGGCACGAACGCCGGCGCCGGATTATCGCGGCGCCGGTGGTGGAACCTTTCGATGCGGTCGTCCGCGTCGTCCAGCAGGTCACGCATCCGCTGCGGCAGCATTAGCGGCGGGACGACCAGTTCGATTTCGAGAAGACGCGCCATCCGACACGCACCCTGAGCAAGAGAGAGGGGAGCCCTAAGCGCCAGCGCCGGGAGTCGGAATACCAAGCGACTCGGCCGTGGCGCTACTCCCGGCGCTGGCGCTTAGGGCTCCCTTTATATGAATAGCAAAAAAATGGTTAGACGCGGATCGACCAACCTCGACGCCACATCCCCCACAGCACCAACCACCAGCAAGCGACGAAGGCGACCGCAAACGCGAGCGACGCCAGCCGTGGGTCGCCCAGGCCGATCGCGCCGAGCGGGCTCACGATCAGATTCTGGTAGACCCAACCCTTAACGGTCTGGTCGCCGATCTTAAACAGCGACATCGCCCGCGCCACGAAGCCGGAGGCGACAAACACGAAAATCGCGTTGACCCCCACCATCTGGAAGGCGGTCGCCACCCGCCGGACGGCAGGCGAATTCTTCCCCGCAAGATCGAAAACGAACAGGCAGCCAGCGAGCATCGCCATGCCAAGGCCGCCGGCAAGCAGCACGAAGCTCGGCGTCCACATCGCTTTGTTGATCGGCATACCTAGCAGCGGCGCCGCGTCGCTCCGCCACAGCTCGTGCCAGCCCTGCCCCAACGCCGCAATGGCGAGTCCCGCGACGAGCAGCTTGCCCGCCCCGGCGGCGGTAAGCGGCCGCGTCTTCAGCCGTCGGCCCACCGCAAAGCCAATCAACGGCGTCACGATCGCTGGCAGTGTGCTGAGGAGTCCCTCGGGATCGGTCACCGCGCCGGACCACATGTGCTGCCGGCCGATCGTTGCTTCATCGACACGCAGCACCACGTTGCTCTCGGGCTCGAGCCGCTGAGCGAACGCTACGTCGGTCGGCAGTGTCTTCAGCAGCACGGTGTAGCCCACCAGCAGCGCGATCGCCGCGATCCAGCGGCCGCGCTGGCCAAGAGTCAGAACTACCACCGACGCACCGAAGTACCCCAAGGCGATTCGTTGCAGCACTCCCGGCCAGCGGAGCGTCTCGAGATTCCAGCCCTCTTGTAATCCAAACGGCACACCAAGAATCCTGCCAGAGCCGTTGAGCGCCAGGCCCAACAGAATCAGCACAACGGTGCGCCGGATGATCCGCAGCCACACCGCCCGAGTCGCTTGGCCCGCGCCGTCGGTGTACTTGGCGAAGCTGTACGCCATCGCCACGCCGACCATGAACAGGAAGAACGGGAAGATCAGGTCGGTCGGGGTCCAGCCGTGCCACTTGGCGTGGCCCAGCGGCCAGTAAAGCGCGCCCCAGTCCCCCGGGTTGTTCACGAGGATCATCGCCAGGATCGTCACGCCCCGCATGACGTCGAGCGACAACAAGCGATCGGGCTTGGCGGAGGCGGCGGGGGTCGGTTCTTCGGTCATGACCGCAGAAGATAGCAATTCCCGCCGGGGGCGGGGGAGAACCCCTCTGAATGGAGGCGCCTCCGACGGAGATTCCGAAGGGAATTTCCGATTCATCGGGGGGGCGAAGGGGCGGCGCCTCTTCCCCGCCACTAAACTAAAGCGACGGTCTCTCTCGTTCTGCGTCCTCCCAAACCGACCCCGCCATGTGGCTGCACGCTTCCTGCCTGCTCGAGTTTGACTCCTCGACCCCGACGCCCTTCATCCTGATGCTGCGCCCTCGGAGCGGCGCCCAGCAGTGGGTCGCCCGCGAGCAGTACGTCCTGACGCCCAGCGTCCCGGCGGTCGAGTTCACCGACCCGTTTGGCAATCTGTGCCAGCGTCTGGTTGCTCCGATGGGTCGGTTCTCGATCCGCACCTCGGCCGATATCGAGGCGGCCGACGCCGCCGACACGGGCTACGGCTTGCCGTTCATCGAAGTGCAATCGCTGCCCGACGAGACGCTGCCGTTCTTGCTACCGAGCCGGTACTGCGAATCGGACCGCTTCACCATGATGGCCGCTTCGCTCGCCATGGGGTGGGCGCCGGGCTACAACCAGTGCGCGGCGATCGTCGACTACATCCGCGGCGCCCTGCAATACGTCCCGGGATCGGGGCAGCAGATCATCAGCGCCACGGAAGTGAACCAGCGGACCGAGGCGGTCTGCCGTGATATGGCGCACCTCGGGATCGCCCTCTGCCGGGCGCTGGCGATCCCGGCCCGGATGGTGGTGGGGTATCTCGAATCGCTGCAGCCGATGGACCTGCACGCCTGGTTCGAGGCCTACGTCGGCGGGCGGTGGTACACGTTCGACCCGACCCAGCCGAATCTTGAGGGGGGGCGGGTCGCCATCGCCTACGGCCGCGACGCGGCTGACGTGGCGGTCTACAACCAGTTCGGCGATCCGGTCGATCTGCTGCGAATGGAAGTCGAGGTCGTAAGGCTCGCTTCGGCGCCCTCTTAGAACTGGCCCCGATTAGAACTGGCCCCGATAGGGGGCAGAACGGGCCGAGAGTGAGCCGTCTCTAACTGCGAGGTCGCTACGCCGCTATCGGCTACCTGCCCAGCGGGGAGCGGTCTGGTACGATGGATGCCCCTTTCAGCCGTACCACGACCTTCACCTCATCCCGCAGCGACATGGCAAGCACAATCAACGTCGCGATGATCGGCGCCCGCTTCATGGGCAAGGCGCACTCGAACGCCTACCTCCAGGTCGGCAAGTTCTTTGATCCGGCCGTCCGGCCCGTCATGAAGGCGGTCTGCTCGCGCGACCTGGCCGGCACCCAGGCCTTCGCCGAGCAGTTCGGCTGGGAACGGGCCGAGACCGATTGGCAAGACGTCGTCGCCGCCGATGACATCGGCCTCGTGGACGTCTGCACGCCGGGCGACACCCACGCGTTGATATCGATCGCCGCCGCCAAGGCGGGCAAGCACGTCTTTTGCGAGAAGCCGCTGGCTAACTCGCTCGCCGACGCCCTCAAGATGCTCGCCGCGGTCCGCGAAGCAGGCGTTCGGCACATGGTGAACTTCAATTACCGACGCTGCCCCGCCGTGTCGCTGGCCCGGCAGATGGTCGAGGCGGGCGAGATCGGCGAGGTCCGCCAGTGGCGCGCCACTTACCTGCAAGACTGGCTCGTCGATCCCGAGAGCCCCTACAGCTGGCGGATGGACAAGTCGATCGCCGGCTCGGGCGCCCACGGCGACCTCAACGCCCACGCAATCGACCTCGCACGCTTCATCACCGGCGACGAGATCACGCAGGTGGTCGGCGACATGAAGACCTTCGTCGAGGAACGCCCCTACCCGGACGGTTCGGGGTCGGGCGTCGGCGCCTCGGGCGCGGCGGGCGCCAAGGGCAAAGGGAAGGTCACCGTCGACGACGCGTCGATCTTCCTCGCCCGCTTCGCGGGGGGCGCCATCGGCACGTTCGAAGCGACGCGCATGGCCCCCGGCCGCAAGAACTTCAACCGATTCGAGGTGTCGGGGAGCCGTGGCTCGCTGGTGTGGAACTTCGAGGACATGAACGTCCTGGAGTACTATTCCACCGACGACCCGACCGCCCGCCAGGGGTTTCGCCGGATCATGGCGACCGAGTCGGACCATCCCTATGTCGGCGCGTGGTGGCCGCCCGGGCATCTGCTCGGCTACGAGCACAGCTTCGTCCACGGGGTCTACGACCTGCTCCAAGCGATCGCCAGCGGCGATGACGTGGCGCCCGACTTCCGCGACGGCGCCCAGTGTGTCGCCGTCCTCGAAGCGGTCGAGGCGTCTGTCGCCGCGGGCTCGTGGCAAAACGTCGCCGCCGTCGAGTAGCACTCGAGTAGCACTCGTCCGAGAACTCCCCGTCATCGCGGCCGCCATCGCGGGCAACGACTTGCCCACGCCTGCGCGCGATATCACTCAACCGCGTGGAGTCTCGGCCGAAGACTGCGCCGGGGGCCAGGGCGCTGGGGGCCGGGTCACTCGGCGTCAGCCATCAGTTTCTTCGCGCCGTCCGCAACCCGGGGCCAGTCGAACGCCGGGCCGGGGTCGGTCTTGTTCTCTTGGATGTGGTAGTGACCCAACAGCCCTTGGTAGTCGCGTAGCTGCGCCTCGGGAAGGACGTGCGGGATGACCTGGCCCGCTTCGTCGGACGGGTACTCGCAAGTCAGCTTCGGGAAGACCCGACAGAGCGTGGCGGTGAGCTTCGTAAGCGAGTCATACTGCTGCGGCGTGAAGTCGTACTGATACAGCAGGGTGTTCTGGATCTCGCCAACAACGATCTCGGGCCGGGCGGGATGACCGACGAAGTTTTCGGTCCGCAGGCCGGTCTGCAGCCACTGGGGGAAGGTGAGCCGCATCAACCCCTCGGCGTCCTTGGTGTACCACTGGTCGAGCGTCCCGCGCGACTTGGCCGTGTAGGCGCCGATCTGGGCGATCTCGATGCCGATCGAACGGCCGTTGCTGGTGGTAGCGTGCCAGGCGCGCTCCTTCAGGTCGAGCGTCTGATAGATCGTGCCGTCGACATCGAGCATGAAATGGACGCTCAGACAGCGGTGGTCGTGCAAGATTTTGAAGCACTGCCGGCTCACGCCGCAGACGTCGTAGTGCATGACGAATTGATCGACGACGTCCTGCAACTCGTCGAGCGACCAGCCGCCGCCCCGGACCTTCTCGATCTGCTCGGGCGTCAGCTTCTCTTTACGGAGGCCGTAGCGATTGGGGCTGTCGAGCTTGGCGGCGGTTTCACTGGCTCGCCAGTCGGACTCTTCGTAGGGGGCGAACCGCCGCTCGACGCGGTAGGCGTCGTAGCCACCCGGGTCCATCCAGGTGACGACCGGCGCGGTCGTGTGGAACAGCTGTCCGCAGACGACGATTTCGTCCCCGGTGCGGGGGAGTGGCTCGCCGGGCGTCGCGGCGAGGGCCGAAGGAGAACCATTCGGGGCGGCGATTCCCAAGAGGCTGAGCAGGCCGATAACTACCGTGCGCAAGGAAATCTCCCTTCCACTTCTTTGTTACGTCTTGGCGCATTTGTATTGCGAGAGCGTTGCAAGACTTGGGCGTCCTGCGACAATGGGAGGTTTGGACTCCCGCCCTAAACGCCCCGCCCTCTATGCCCACTGTAACTGCCCGCACCCTCGTTTTCGCGCACGCGATCGTCTTGTGGGCGGCGCTGGCCGTGGCGGGGCCCTGGGACGCCCCGGCCGGGTACTACAGCAGCGCCACGGGCACGGGGGCGACGCTCAAGTCGAACCTGCACGACATCATCGATGGGCACACGGTCTATTCGTACGACTCCTTGCGGTCGATCCTCCAGGTCACCGACGCCGACCCCAACAACCCGGGACGGATGCTCCTGGTCTACGATCGGACGTCGCTCAACGTCGCGGCGATCAACCCCAATGGCAGCATCCCCGGTTGGGACAGCGGCAATTCCTGGAACCGTGAACACACCTGGCCGCAAAGCCGCGGCGTCGGTTCATCGGGGCCCGACACAAGCGACATGCACCATTTGCGTCCTTCCGACAACTCGATCAACAGCCAGCGCAGCAACGCAAACTTCGGCGGAAACTACGGCAACCCCTACGGGTATCAAGGGGACTACTGGTACCCCGGCGACGCCGACGCCGGCATGATCGCCCGGGCCGAGTTCTATATGGCCGTGCGGTACGACGGGTCGGACTCGTCCACGACCGACCTCGAGCTCTCGAACGGAAACCCCTCGACCTCGTCCGGATCGCTCGGCAACCTCGCCAGCCTGCTCGACTGGCACTACCGCGCCGCGCCGGACGACTTCGAACGCCGCCGCAACGACATCATCTTCGACAGCTACCAGCACAACCGGAATCCGTTTATCGATCATCCCGAGTACGTCTGGAGCCTCTTCGTTGATCAGTCGAATGACACCCGCCTATCGATCGCCGGGACGACGGCTTTGTCGTCGGGGGTCTCGACGCAGTCGCTCGACCTGGGCCGCGTCTACGTCGGCGGCTCGGCGCCGAGCCAAGTGGCGATCGGCCTGAACAAGGCCGGCCTCGACGGCACCTACTACCAGGTCACCGCGACGGGCACCGCCTTCACCGATGCGGGCGAGTACGCCCGGCCGGTCGCCATGAATGTCGCGACCGGCGTTGTCGACACCTTCAACGCGGGCCTCAACGTCTCGACCTCGACGGCGGGGGACTTCACCGGGACGGTCGTCATTGACAATCTCGACATCACGAGCGGCGGCGGCGGCGGCCGCGGGGCGAACGACGGCAACGATGTGGTCGATCTCTCGTTCAGCGTGCTCAGCCACCCCGTTGCTTCATTTGCGAGCAATGAGATTGTGACGGACATTACGATCGACTTTGGCCAGGTCGATGTCGGTAGCAGCGCGTTTGAATTAGAGGGGAGCACGATCGTACAAGAAGTTTTTGCCATCACGAACTTCGACGGGCTCGGAGGTCCCACCAACGCCTCCGATTTGGACCTGGATAGCGTCTCGGCGGTTGCTGGAGACCTCGGCGTCTTTTCCTTCCTCAGTATGCTCCCCACGGGTATCGAGCAGGGAATGATTGGGCTGATGAACGTGTTCCTGGACACCAGCAACGCCGGCCTGTTCGAGGCGACCTACCTGCTCGACCTTTCCGGCGAAGACCTCCCCGGAGATCAGCAGCAGACGCTCTCGCTCACCCTGATCGGTGAAGTCCTCGCCGCAGGCCTCGCCGGCGACTACAACGACGACGGCCGAGTCGACGCCGCCGACTACACGGTCTATCGCGACTCGTTCGGATCGACCGAGAACCTCGCCGCCGATGGCGACAACAGCAACGAGATCGACGCCGGTGACTACGATGTCTGGGCCGCCAACTACGGCGCCACTACCCCGCCGAGCCTCAGTGTTCCAGAGCCGATGGGAGTCCTGATGGTGTTGGCGATGTTGGCTGGTTCCGCCTTGCGGTCTTCCCGCGTCGCCTAGCTGTCCTCTAGGAACAACGCGTGCCAATGACGCCTAATGAATGCTCAAGCCGTCGTGCCTAAGCACGCAAGAATGAGCCGTAGGCGCTAGCCTCGGGCAGCGCCACGAAAAGGCGTTCAGGGATACAAAAGCACCGCCGCGCGTCGTTGACGGTAGGCGTCGAGCCCCTTGCGGGCGAGCCCTTGCAGTTCGTCCACCGACGCGCCGGCGACCACCGCTTGGTAGACCTCCTGGTTGATCAAGAGGCGGTTGTAATTCTTGGTCTCCCACGCGTCGGGGTAGAGCCGCCGCAGCGTCGCGGCGATCGCCATGCCGGCATCGACCGCATTGAGTTTCTTGGCGTTGGTCAACACGACATCGACCCCGCCGCAACGCTCGCCCTCGAACTTGCTCGCCGTCGGCGTGAAGTACCGCGGCACAAACCGTACGCCGGGCGTGTTGGCGTTGTTGAGAACGGCGGCCAATTCACGCGGGTCCTCAATCCACGGCGCCCCAAAAACCTCGAAAGGCGTATCGGTCCCGCGCCCTACCGAGATGTTCGTCGTCTCCATGATGCCGACGCCGGGGTAGAGCAACGCTTGCGTCAGCCGCCGCATGTTGGGCGACGGGTCGGTCCAGACCAGCCCGGTGCGGTCCCAGGTCTCGGCCCGCTTCCACCCCTCGCAGGGAACGACGACTAGATTGACCTCGATCGGCCCGCGCTCGTCCCCCTCGCTCTTGAACAGCTTGGCCAACTCGCCGAGCGTCAGGCCGTGACGCAGCGGGACCGTGTGGAAGCCGACGAACGACTCCCCGTCGGCGTCGCGCATCGGCCCCTCGATCGTGGCGCCATCGATCGGGTTGGGCCGATCAAGCACCACGAACGTGATCCCCGCGTCGGCCGCCGCCCGCATCGCCAGCTTCATCGTCGAGGGGTACGTGTAAAAACGGCAGCCGATGTCCTGGATGTCGAACACCAGGGCGTCGAGGTCCTCCATATGCTCCGGCTCCGGCGTGCGGCGTGGCCCGTAGAGGCTCACGATCGGCAGGCCGGTTGGCCCGTCCGTGCCGTCGCTGATCTGCGACTGATCGAGCTCGCCCCGGATGCCATGTTCGGGGCCGAAGAGCCGCACGAGATTCACCTCGTCGGCGTCGTTCAGCACGTCGATCGTCGTCCGTCCCGCGGCGTCGAGGCCGGTGTGGTTGGTGATCAGGCCGATGCGTTTGCCGAGGAGGGGGGCGAAGCCGTCCCGCTGCAGGACATCGACCCCGAGCAACACAGGGGGGGCCGCCGACACCGGCGTGAGCAGAAACAAAGCAAGCGACACGGCGCACAGGACGTGGATTCGGAGCATCGTTGGGTTCCGGGGAGTCAGGGTTTCCCCAGCAGCCTAACCGACCGAAGGGGCCAGATGAGTGGGCGACGCAAGTCGTCGGAGTGCGTGCGCAAAGGCGTTCTCCACGGAATCGCTCTGCCGCCTCGCCCAGGGCCCCTGCCGGCGCCGTTGATTGCAAACCGCAGGGCGGGGAAACTGGTGGGTCCCAATCGATACACCCCGCCTCCAGCCTGCCGCCCGCCGTGCCCGTCGTTCTCAGTCTCCAAGACGCCCACAAGCGTTACGGCCACCAAGTCCTGCTAGACGGCGCCGCCTGCGCCCTGACGGACGATCAGAAAGTCGGCCTGATCGGCCGCAACGGGGCCGGCAAGAGCACGCTCTGCCGCATCCTGCTGGGGGACGAGGACCTCGACGCGGGCGACGTCGTCCGCAGCAAAAAGCTCCGCCTCGGCTACCTGCGGCAGCACGACCCGTTCCGCGACGGCGAGACCGGCATGGAGTTCCTCCAACGGGACTCGGGCCAGCCCGACTGGAAGTGCGGCCAAGTGGCGTGGCGCTTCGCCCTCGGCGATGACATGCTGCTGCGCCCCGTCCGCGAGCTGTCGGGCGGCTGGCAGACCCGCGTCAAGCTGGCGGCGCTCTTGCTCCACGACCCCAACCTGCTGATCCTCGACGAGCCGACCAACTTTCTCGACCTGCGGACCCAGATCCTCCTGGAACACTTCCTCAAGGACTTCAAGGCGGGCGTCCTGGTGGTTTCGCACGACCGGTCGTTCCTCGGCGCAACCTGCAACCACACCCTTGAGCTGACGCGCGGCTCGCTCACCATGTTCCCGGGCGACGTCGAGAGCTACCTCACGAACCTCGAAGAACGCCGCGAGCACGACCGACGGCTCAACACGGCGACCGCCACCAAACGGAAACAGCTTGAGCAGTTCATCGCCAGCAACCGGGCGAACGCCAATACGGCCAGCCAAGCCCGTAGCAAGGCGAAGCAGCTCGAGAAGCTCGAGATGATCGAGGTCGCCGGCGAGGAGGCCCGGGTCCACTTCTCGTTCCCGGCGGTCGAGGCCCGTAAGGGACCCGCGATGCGGGCCGAGAACCTGACAATCGGCTACGAAGACCGTGACATCGCCTCCGACATCCAGTTAGAGATCGAGCATGGCGAGCGCGTCGGCATCGTCGGCGACAACGGCCAGGGCAAGACCACCTTCCTGCGGACGATCTGCGAATCGCTTCCGGTGAAGGAAGGGCAGATGAAGTGGGGCTTCGGTTGCCAATTGGGCGTCTACGCCCAGCACGTCTACACAACGTTGCGGCCCGACCAGTCGGTGCTGGAATACTTGGAGTATCAGGCCACGCCGGGCACCACGACCCAGCAGATCAAGACCATCGCCGGCAGCTTTCTCTTCTCGGGCGAGACCGCTGAGAAGAAGATCAAGGTCCTCAGCGGCGGCGAGCGGGCCCGCCTCGTGCTCGCCGGCTTGCTGCTCGAGAAGCACAACGTGCTAGTCCTCGACGAACCGGGCAACCACCTCGATGTCGAAACGGTCGAAGCGCTCGCCGAGGCGCTAAAGCGCTATGTCGGTACGGTGATCTTCACCAGCCACGACCGCCACTTTATGCACGAGGTGGCAACGTCCGTCATCGAGGTGGGTGGCGGCCGCGTCGTCGCCTACCCGTCGAGCTACGACGACTATGTCTATCGCATCGGGAAGGAGATCGACGCCGGACTCCGGGTCGCCCCCGGCGTCAAAGCGAAGGACGCCGCCGCTGACGACAGCTCCAACAGCCCCAAGCCGGGCGGCAAGGCCGACCGCGACGCACAGAAACGCCTCAAGGCGGTCGAGCGGCGGATCGCCAAGCTCGACGATGAAAAGAAGCAACTCAACGAAGAGCTAACGAAGGCCGCGACCGACGTCGACAAGATCAAGAAGCTCCAGACCCAGCTTGCCGAGATCGTTGACGAATGCGAGACGCTCGAGGCTGAGTGGCTCGAGCTGAGCGAAGCGACCGGCGCGTGGTAGCGTGAATCCCCTCGCCCGAAGGGGGAGAGAGTTAGCTGCGGAGGAATTAAAGCTCAGTCCCAGAACGCGTAGCGGGCGATGCACCATAGCGCCCGCACCGCGTCGCGGGGGCCGATCTTCTTGCCTTCTTCCCAGCCGCGGCTGTTGTAGGCGACTGGCACTTCAAGGAAACGGCAGCCGCGGCGGGCCAACTTGGCCGTTAGCTCGGGCTCGAAGCCGAAGCGATTCTCCCGCAACCACACGCCACGCAACGCGTCGCGGCGGAACGCCTTGTAGCAGGTCTCCATATCGGTGAGCCGCAGGCCGGTCGTCAGGTTCGACGCGGCGGTCAGCAGGCGGTTGCCCAAGCGGTGGAGCCGCGACGGGTCTTGCTCGGCGTTCTCGAGGAACCGCGAACCGTACACGACATCGGCTTCGCGGCGCTGGATCGGCTCGAGCAACTTGGCGTAGTCGGCCGGGTCGTACTCAAGGTCGGCGTCCTGCACCAGGACGATGTCGCCGCGGGCGTGCGATAGGGCGGTCCGCAGCGCGGCGCCCTTGCCCTTGTTGTAGCCGTGTAAGACGACCCGCACGTCGGGGCAGTCGCGGTCGATCTCGATGAGCAGGTCGCGTGTGCCATCCGTGCTGCAGTCGTCGACGATCAGCAACTCGTCATGCTGAGCTTGGGCGCGGACGCGGGCGACGATCTCGCGGATCGTGGCGATCTCATTGAAGACCGGCATCAAGATCGACACTTTGAGTCGCACCGGCGTCGCGCTGCCGGCGGCCGGCCCAGCGGGCGCCGCGCTAGCGAGGTCGCCGTAGAGCCGGGCCTCTTCCAGGGCCGCCTCGGCCTCGGCGAGCGTTTTCTCGATGCGGCCGTGGATTGCGCCGTCCCGCAACGGCGCCTTGGGCGACGCAACGGTCATGCGATCTTCGGTCTCGAGTTGGTCGATCGTGCTCATAGGAGGGGGATCCGTGTCAGCCTTCATTATAGGGAACAGCGGGGGCGCTAGCGTCACGCTTCGCCACCTCGCGGGAGGAATTCTCAACGGGCGCCAACACTCTGCGACGCGGCAACGCGGGCCACTCGAAGGCGGTCAGCGAGAAATGATCCGACACGAAACGCCGTTCGGCCGGTACGAAGTTGGGCGAGGACACGTCGTCGACCACGGCGGTCGGCCCCCACAGCTGGGCGACGGCGTCTTGATACACAAGCGTCCAGGCGCCGCCGTTCGCACGGCCCGCGTCGGCCATCACTTCAACCGCATTCGCGTACTTGCGATCAACCAGCACCCAGTCGGGCCGATCGACCTCGAGCGTCCGCAAGCCGTCGATCGGACCCGAATCGCCGCTCCGATGGCGGGCGATGCGGCCGCCAACGAGAAAGTCGAAGTGCCGGTCGATAACTTGCTGTGGATAGCAGGTGCGAAAACGGCCATCGAACGACACCTTCACGTCGGGCGCCAACGCCGCCAAGGCGTACTGGGCCCAATTGAAGCAGACCACCAAGTCGCCCCGGACATGCTGCTCCGCCATCCACTGGAGGGCGTCGACCGGATAGCGCGAGCGGTAGACCGGCAAGCTCGCCAGCCGCTGGCCGAGGAACGTCGCCTGCAGAGCAATCGCGCCGGCGAGCGCCGCGGCGATCCCCGTTCGCATCCAGGGCGAAAGCGACGCCGTCGGCAAGCCTTGCGCCGCCTTTGACCGCAGGCGGCTGGCGATCGATTGCAAGTGCGGCGGCAACCAGAAGCCGCACAGCAACGCGAAGAAAGCGATATGCCGCAAGTGCGACACGGCCTGCCAGCCGACCAGCGCGAGCACCAGCATCTTCACGAGGTCGCGTCGGCGGTCGGTGAACGCGTAAGCCGCTAGGGCGACCGCGATCAGCAACACCAAGGGCCAGAAGACCGGGTTGTCGGACGTCGGAGCGGCCCACTCGGTGATCTCGGGGCGCGGGGAGCCTAGCGATTCGATGAGCCACAGGTGGAGGCTATAGCCGTAAGGCGTCGCCAGCGTCGCCAGCCCACATGCGGCCGCCACGACGGCGAGACCGACGACAGGCCGCCAGGCCTCGCGCCCCGTCCGGATCAACAATTCGACCGCCCGTCCGACGAGGACCACCGTGAAGATCCCCAGCCCCGCGGCGAAACCCGCGTGCGAGTTGGCCCACACGACGAAAAGCAGCGGCATCCCCGCCAGCCATCGCCAATCGATCGCCGTCAGGTCCGCCTTCCGGCGGTTGTTTTGAAAGTCGCTGCGACGGTTCCCCCACCCGGCGAAGGCCCGGTCGAGCGCCAGCAGCATCACCGCACACCACAGAAAGCTCAGCAGCTGAGGCCGCAGCGGGAAGAAGGCTTGCAGGTTGTGCGCCACCAGCAAGAATGTCGCCCAGGCGGCGATCGGCCGCACGCCTTGCCGCCGCGCGGCCAGCGACATAAGCAGCAAGATCGACATCCCCAGCAGCACCTTCGCCGCGAGCATCCCCTGGACGCCCAGCGTACGGAAGCCGTAAGCGAGCGCCAGCTCAGCAAGATTCTCGTGGTTCACCCAAGGATGGCCCTGGGCGGTGAAGGTGTGGGTTGCTGTCCGGGGGAGTTCTCCCTGGGCGATCCACTCTTCGGCGTAGCGGACATGCCCCCACAGGTCGGGATCGACGACGTTCAGCGACAA
This sequence comes from Botrimarina colliarenosi, assembly GCF_007859955.1. Classification (GTDB taxonomy): domain Bacteria; phylum Planctomycetota; class Planctomycetia; order Pirellulales; family Lacipirellulaceae; genus Botrimarina; species Botrimarina colliarenosi. The sequence goes on along the minus strand of NZ_SJPR01000001.1, from coordinate 995,137 downwards.
CGGCCCCGCGCAAGCGACCACCAACAGCGCAATCACCAGCCGCCGAAAGACCTGGTAGTCGCGGCGGGCGGGGCTGAGCAGGTTCGGCGACGCGGCGGCGTCCGACGGGTTCATCACGGGGGCCTGAAGGAGAGCGTACGCCGCGGCGCAAGCCGCCCTTCTGCAGGCGGGGCACAACGCGGCGCACAAGCGTACGACGCTCTCAGCCGGCAAAGCGGCCGCAGCCGACAAATCCCGCCACTCCGGCGCCGGCGCCAACGCCCCAAACCCCCAACGCGGCGCCGCCTGCACAGTCCCACTTCGTCCCGCGAAGCCTGGAAACAACCGGCGTCAAGTCCAACCCGCACAACACTTTGGGGCAATCACACCGAAGTCCTTCATTCGCCTTGGCACGCGCCGGGAGGTTCTGATAGTTTCCCCCTGCCTCAGACGGCGAGGGCCCCCACAGACGGGTTGCCACCGCCAGGATGCGGGGCGCTAATCAAGGATGAAACCACCACCGGCCGCGTCTCTTACGACCCGCGCCGGTTAAGCGAGCAAGGAGAGCCCCCGATGGCGATGACCGAGAGCTTCACGCGGTTGGACGTCCACATCCGCTGGATGATCCGTCGCGATATGGAGCAGGTGCTCGACATCGAGCAGACCGCGTTTGAGTTCCCTTGGTCGGAAGAGGACTTTGTCGCTTGCCTCCGCCGCCGTAATTGCATCGGTATGGTCGCCGAGCGGGGCGACCGCGTCGTCGGCTTCATGATCTACGAACTGCACAAGACCCGGCTGCACCTGCTCAACTTCGCCGTCGCCCGCGACACCCGCCGCCGCGGCGTCGGCTCGCAAATGGTCGAGAAGCTCGTCGCCAAGCTCAGCAGCCAACGCCGCACCCGGCTGTCGCTCGAGGTCCGCGAGACGAACCTCGACGCCCAACTCTTCTTCAAGGGTTCCGGCTTCCGCGCCACCTCGGTCCTCCGCGACTTCTACGACGACTCGCCGGAAGACGCCTACCTGATGCAGTACTACCACCGCGCCGCTGAGATCGAGTTCCTTCCGGTCGAGGATTCGATCCACCGGATGGCGGGCTAGCGGTGAGGCTTGAGGCCGCCGACTTGAGGGTTGCTATGCCTATCCCTCACTGTCCGCAGCGCAACCCTCACGTCTCAAGCCTCACACGCTGACAAGCGTGCTCTCCACCGTCGGCAGCTCCACGACCGCGATCGTGTGCCGGTCGGCGCGGTACAGCGCCCCCGGGTTGAGCACCAGCGTCTCGCCGTGCCGGTCTTCGGCCGCGACGTGCGTATGGCCGTAGCAGACGAGGCGATACGCGCCACCCGTGATGACTTCTTGAAAGCGTCGCCGGTCGTGACTGTGCAGCAGGGCGATCGGCACGCCCGCGAGCTCGATTTCGCCGAACAGGCCGTGGCACGTCTGCCCGGCCCCCTCGATCGCCTCCCGCAAGTCGGCGTGGTCGTAGTCGCAGTTGCCGAAGACGAAGTGCGTCGGCCACGCGGCAAACAATTCCACCACGGCCGCCGAGCCGATGTCGCCGCAATGCAGCACGGCCTCGACTTCGAGCGACTCGAGCATCCGGATCGCGGGACGCGTGTGATCGATCGAACCGTGGGTGTCGCTAACGACGCCGATACGCATGATGCAGACCCGTTAAGCCATGATTATTAGCCCGGGGCGGCGCCCAGACTGAGCAAGGATTCCATCGAGAGGTCGAGCTTCGCCCTCACCTCGGAAAGCGACGCCGCGTCTTCAAGTATCGTACAGAAAGGCTCGCCCGCGCCGATCGTCGCCCCCACCCGCGGGACATCGGCGACGCGTCCCGCCTTGCTTAGATCGAGCAGCTTCATCGCAAGCTCTTGATCGATATCGATCCGCCTCGGGGCGTAGAGCACTCGCTTGCCAACAACCGGAACGCGTTCTCCCGACGGCTTCGATTGGCATGCCCGAGCAAAGCAACCCGCGTGGGCGGCGACTGCCGAGACGCCTGTCGCTCGCTCAAGGACTTCCACCGACGCGGTGTAGCGGGGATTGATCTCGATTACGCAAAATCGCTGGCCTTGAGCGACGTAGTCAACGCCGACCAATCCTCTGAGCGCTAGCCGTTCCGAGAGAACACGCCCCAACGCCGCGAACCTTTCGGCGTCCACTCCCTGGTGTTCGGTCGAAACAATCGACCCGGCGTATCCAAAGCCACTTCGCAGTTGTTGTTCACTCTTCCCCAGCAAGGTCACACCGGCGGACGACACCGTGAACAAAACGGACTCCGGCGTCCCTTCGGCAAATCGCTGCGCGTAAACATCGGCGCCGGTTGGCTGTTCACCGTACCGCCACACGCCGGCGCCCGCGCTGTGGCGGTAGGTCTTCGCAAGCCAGAGCGTGTCGTCGGTCGGCGGCGTGTTACGAGGCAGCGTTTCAGGAAACGCGATCCCCTCCGCGGCAAAGACATCCTGCAAAACCAGCGGGTCGCGGCAACGCCGTAATGTCTCGCCGTGGACGCCCCACAGCGGCGCAATCGTCGTCATCTTTTCGACGAGGTCTGGGTAGTTCTCTAACGCCCCCGTGTACATCCAAGCGTCGACGTCCTGCGCGGCGAGCCAGTCGGAGAGGCCGTCCGGGTAGCGGTCGATCTTAGTGACCGGACAAACGCCATCGAGATCGGAGTCGGCGAAGAGGTCGGCGCCGACTACCTCGAAACCGGCCCGCAACGCCGATTGGGCCGCGGCGCGGACGCTTGCGCCTACGATCGCGAGACGGGTCGTAGGTTGGTCTCTAACCACAGGTCTCAGGAGAGCTGGCTCCCCTCCCCCTTGGGGGAGGGGGAATCTGGTGTCATCCGAGGTTCTCATCCGCTGGCCGCTCGTAGCTCGGCTTGCCGCGGAAGACCGCCGCCGGGTACTTCTCATGGTTGCGGAGCATCTTCGCACGCACCGCCTGCGACAGGTCGACCCCCATCGCACCGGCCATCGCGAAGCAGTAGCCCACGACGTCGGCGAGCTCTTCGGCGGCAGCGGCGCGTTTCACGGGGTCGTCCATCGCGCGCTGCGCCTCGGCCGGTTCGAGCCACTGGAAGTGCTCCATCAGCTCGGCCGCCTCGATGGCGATCGACATCGCGAGGTTCTTCGGCGAGTGGTAACGGGACCAGTCGCGCTCGGCGACAAAGTCCTCGACCAACTGGCGGAGTTCGGCGACCGTCGTGGCTTGGTCGCCGGGATCGTCACGGGGATCGTCGCCGCGGTCGGAAGGGTCGGCAGGCATTAAGCGGCTCGGGCGGCGGGCGTTTCTTGGGCAGCAGGGGCTGTCCGAAGATAACGGCGCCGGTAAGCCTCGGCCAAGTGAACGACCGCTTCGAAGAGGAGCCGATCGGCCCCTTCGCGGACCGCTTGGGCGGCCCGCGGCTCTAAGCCCGCGACGGTTTCGTTCACCGCCGTGAGGTGCAATTCCAACAGCCGCGGACCGGTGATTCCTTCGGCGGCGAGCTCGTCGGCCAACCGGCCAAGCTCGTCGCCACGCGGCCCGTCGGCCAGCAACGCCCGCCGCGCTAGCTCGGAGTACGCCTCGGCCGCGCCGTGCGTGAGCCGCAGCGTCGGGGCCCGCTCGGGTTCGTCAGGCAGGCGCCGCAGTTCGGCGAGAAGCCGGTGCTGCGTCTGCACCAACCGCTGGGTTTGTTCTTGTTCGCGGGCCAGCTGCTGCTGTTCGGCCAGGAGGGCCCGGCGGGTTTCGCGGAGGCGCTGGCGGGCGTCGATCGCACGTCGCATCCGCCCGGCAAGTTGGTCGGCGGTTGTCTCCGCCAGACAGGCGTACTCGTCGGCTCCGGCGTCCCAAGCGGCCGCTTCGAGGTCGATCGCCCGTTCGGCGCCAAGGATAGCGAGGGGCGTTTCGTCCCCCGCGCCGCGCAGCGCCCGGGCGAGCATCAGCGCATCCACCAGCGGCGGCTCGTGCAGCGCGACGGCGGCGTCAAATGGCTCGCGGCGGAGTGCGGCCAACGCCTCGGCGACCGTCGCCACCAGCACCGGCTCGGCCGCGTCGAAAGCCGACGCAACGCTCGCCGCAAGCGACCTCGCACGGGCCACATCGGCGGCGACGGCGACGAGACGGAGCGGCGGTTGGCTGACGGGCAGAGACATTCCACGGGGACGCTACGGAATCGCCCCCCGCAGGTCAACGGAAAATGAGCAGTCACGGAGTCACGCAAGCAAACTGATCCGCGCACGCAGCAAGCGGAGCGGTATCACTCTCTATTGCTAGCTCCCCTTACTTCGTGCGGGGCTCTAAGAGGGCGGAACTTGAGAATCGGCGGAACTCTAAAGGCGCGGCGGGGATGGCAGCGGGCTGGGTCGCCATTTGGTAACCTGCTGGCACTTCCTGCGAACACTCAACCGGCCGAAGAACCCCCCATGCGGATTGCTTACCTCGACTGTGCTAGCGGCGTTAGCGGCGACATGACGCTCGGCGCCCTGGTGGACGCGGGCGTTGACCTCGCCGCCATCCAGGCGGGACTCGACTCGCTTGCTTGGCCCGACGGGACGCCCAACTGCCGGCTCGTTGCCAGCCAAGTGAAGAAGTGCGGCTTTCGGGCGACCCAGGTCGTCGTCCAGCACGAACCGGAGCACGCCCACCGGCACCTGCACCACATCCAGAAGATGATCGACGGCGGCGCCCTGACGCCGCGGGCCCACGAGCTGGCGACCGCGATCTTCCGCCGCATCGCCGAAGCCGAGGCGAAGGTCCACGGCTCGACGCTCGAGAAGGTCCACTTCCACGAGGTCGGCGCGATCGACTCAATCGCCGACATCGTCGGCGCCGCGATCGGTTGGGACCTGCTGGGCGTCGAGGAGGTCTACTGCTCGCCCGTCCCGACGGGGAGCGGCTTTGTGCAGATCGCCCACGGCCGTTGCGCGATCCCGGCGCCGGCCACGGCCGAGCTGCTGGCGGGCGTGCCGCTCGCCGAACACCCACCGGCCGGGCCGATCGTCGGGGAGCTGACAACGCCCACCGGCGCCGCGATCGTCAAAGAGCTCGTCAAGTCGTTCGGCCCGCTCCCGGCGATGACGATCGAACGCATCGGCTTGGGTTCGGGCCAGAAAGACTTCGATCATCCCAACGTGCTGCGGCTCGTCGTCGGCGAGCGAATCGCTGTGCCAGGCGAGCCGGCCACGCAAGTGGCCGGAGGGGCGCCACAAACGATCGTGCTCTTGGAAACCAACCTCGACGACACGCCGGGCGAGGCGATCGGCGACTGTGTCGAACGCCTGTGGGCGGCCGGGGCGCTCGACGTGGCGTTGTCGCCGCTGCAGATGAAGAAGCACCGCCCGGGCGTCTTGCTGAGCCTCCAAGCGGCGCCGGCCGACGCCGATCGGCTGGCGGCGATCGTCTTCCGACACACGACGGCGCTCGGCATGCGGCGCCAGACGGTGAAGCGAATCGTCCTGCCGCGGCGGAAGGTTTCGCTGGAGACCGAGTGGGGCGCCGGCTCGGTCGTCGTCGCTACGCTCCCAGACGGCAGCGAGCGGGTCACCCCCGAGTACGAGGATTGTAAGGCCTTGGCCGACGCCGCCGGCGTCACCGTCGGGGAGGTTTCGGTCGCCCTAGCCGCCGCGTGGCGCCGACAGCAGTAACAGTGAATCCAATCCCGCTACTCGCCGAAACGCCTTGGTACGCCCCCCTCCTGTTCGCGTTCGGGTGCGCGCTGTTGGCGATGATCTTGCTGCGGCGGAGTTTCCGCAACTTCGGCAAATTGACGCGTGGCGGCTCGGGACCGGCCCTGTTGAAGCAGCACCGCCCAACCAGCCAGTGGGACGGCGCCCGCGAAGACGCGACCGCCCGATTCAACCGTCAGCAAGTCGAGATGCACGAGCTGGCCCGCGAAATCAACGGACAGATCGACAGCAAGCTAATCCTGCTGCAAGAGCTCGTCGCCCAGAGCGACCGCCAGATCCAACGGCTCGAGGCGCTCTTGGACGAAGCCAAGCGGAGCAACAAATAGTCCCCCTCCCCTTTCAAGGGGAGGGGCTAGGGGAGGGGTCTCGACGGCACCCCACCGATGTCGCTCGGGATGTGCTTAAGGCAGCGAGCTTGCCGTTGTACCCCTCTAGCCTTTTGTAACAGAGCACGCCAACCCTCCCCTAACCCCTCCCTGAAAGGGAGGGGGACGAGATTCTTCGGCTCAGAACTCGGCCGAGCCGGGCGTTCGCGGGAAAGGAATCACGTCGCGGATGTTCGCCATGCCGGTGACGTACTGCACCATCCGCTCGAGGCCGAGCCCGAAGCCGGCGTGCGGCACCGTGCCGTAACGCCTCAGGTCGGCGTACCACCAGTAGTCGGCCGGGTTGAGCCCCTGCTCGGCCATGCGTGCTTCCAGGATGTCGAGGCGGTGCTCGCGTTGGCTGCCGCCGATGATCTCGCCGACGCCCGGCACCAGCACGTCCATCGCGCGGACCGTCCGGCGGCCCTGGTCGTCGGGCTCGTTGACGAACATGTAGAACGGCTTGATGCTCGCTGGGTAGTCGGTCAGCACCACCGGCCCCGCAAAGTGCTTCTCGGTTAGCCAGCGCTCGTGCTCGGCTTGCAGATCGGTTCCCCACTGGACGGGGTACTCGAACGGCTCGCCTGAGCCCTCCAACAGTTCGACCGCTTCGGTATACGGCAGCCGTGTGAACGAGCCGTTATGCAGGCCTTCCAGCCGCTCCATCACCGTCTTGTCGATGTGTTGTTGGAACAGCGCCAGGTCTTCTTGGCAGTCACGCAACACGTCGGCGACGATCCGTTTTAGAAAGCGCTCGGCGAGGTCGATGTTGTCGGTGAGTTCGAAGAACGCCACCTCCGGCTCGACCATCCAGAACTCGGCCAGATGGCGCGAGGTGTTCGAGTTCTCTGCGCGGAACGTCGGGCCAAACGTGTAGACCTTGCCGAGGGCGCTGGCGTAAAGCTCACCTTCGAGCTGGCCCGAAACCGTTAAGTAGGCCGGGCGGCCAAAAAAGTCTTGCGTGTGGTCGACGGCGCCCTTGTCGTCGCGCGGCGGCTTGTCGGCGTCGAGCGTGGTGACGCGGAACATCTCGCCGGCGCCTTCGCAGTCGCTGGCGGTGATGATCGGTGTGTGGGTATAGAGGAAGCCGTCCTCGTGGAAAAAGTCGTGGATCGACTTCGAGACGCGGTGCCGAACGCGCATCACGGCGCCGATGGCGTTGGTCCGTGGCCGCAGGTGGGCCCACTCGCGCAGCTTCTCGAGCGAGTGTCGTTTCTTCTGTAGCGGGTAGGTCGTCGGCTCGGCCCAGCCATGCACCAGCACCGAATCGGCCTTGAGTTCGGTCGCTTGCCCGCCGCCGGCCGAGGCGACGATCTCGCCGGTGACTGTCAGGCTGCATCCGGCGGTGAGGTGCTTGATCTCGCTCTCGTAGTCCGCCAGCTCAACCGGTGCGATCACCTGTAGGTTGCCGAGGCACGAGCCGTCGTTCACTTCGATGAACGAGAAGCCCGCCTTCGAGTCGCGACGCGTCCGGACCCAACCTTCGATCTTGGCGGCGGCGCCGATGGCGCCTTCGAGCCGGGCTTCCTTGACCGACAGTTTCTTCATGGGAGTCGTCTGAGTCTGGTAGGAGCGGACACCGCGTCCCTCATCTCCCATCCGAGCGAGGGAGACGAGGGGCGTCGCGGCACGACTTACTTCTTCGCCGCGTCCGTACTCCAGGCGCCGGCGGTCGCTTCCTCGACAATGCCTTGGCCGGCCAACCACCGCTCCGCGTCGAGCGCCGCCATGCAGCCGGTGCCGGCGGCGGTGCAGGCTTGGCGGTAGTAGTCGTCCGACACGTCGCCCGCGGCGAAGACGCCCTCGACACTCGTGTTGGTGCGGAACGGGACGGTCCACTTCAGGTAGCCCTTCTCGTTCATCTCAAGCTGGCCCTTGAGGAACTTCGTGTTGGGCGTGTGGCCGATGGCGACGAACATGCCGGCGGCGTCCATGTCGCGGTCGCCTTCGCCCGTCGTCGATGACAGCTTGACGCCGGTCATTCCCTTCTCGTCGTCGCCGTAAACCTCGGTGACCTCGCTGTTCCAGACCATCTCGATCTTCGGATTGTTCTTCGCCCGGTCGGCCATGATCGGCGAGGCGCGGAGCGCGTCGCGGCGGTGGACCAAGAAGACCTTCTCCGCGTGCTTGGTGAGATAGTCCGCCTCCTCGACGGCCGAGTCACCGCCGCCAACCACCACCAGCGGCTTGTTGCGGAACCGCGGCAGCGCGCCGTCGCAGACCGCACAGGCGCTGACGCCGCGGTTCTTGAAGCGGTCTTCCGACTCGAGGCCGAGGTAGTTCGCGCTGGCGCCGGTGGCGATGATGACCGAGTGGGCCTCGATCTCTTGGACGTCTCCCGAGGCGCCGGCGCTCTTCAGTTTGAAGGGGCGCTGGCTGAAATCGACCTCGGCGATGTCGTCGGTGACGATCCGCGTCTCAAAGTTCTTGGCCTGCTGCCGCATCAGGTGCATCAGCTCGGGGCCGCTGATCCCCTCCTTCTGGTGCATGTCGGCTAGCCATGCGTGCTCCTCGTCGAGGGAGTCCTTGAGATACGCCGAGACGTCGCCGGCGGGCCAGCCGGGGAAGTTCTCGACTTCGGTGGTCAGGGCGAGCTGCCCAAGCGGGAGCGTGCCCGACTGGCGGTTCTCTTCGCTAATCGCGCCCTCGAAGACCAGGGGCTTCAGATTGGCGCGGGCGGCGTAGATCGCGGCGGTCCAGCCGGCGGGGCCGCTGCCGATGATGACGACTTGTTCGGGCACGGGGGGGCGTCCTGTGAAGCGGTTCACGGTGGGCGGAGGGGGGCGACGGCGGGCTTAGGCCCAGCCACCGGCGGGATTATAGTGGCGTGACAAGCCCCGCGTCAGAGCGGGGTTCGTTAGTCGCTGCGGGGGCGTCACAGGGCTGATCCGTCCATCGCTGGGATGATCGGGTCTCCTGACCCCGATTGCGGTCTCATTGCGTCTAGCGGCTGGCGGCGCGGAATCGGGGTCAGCCGACCCCTCCCACCAACGACTCCTCTGCGGCTACCTCATGCTTACGATCGCCGTCGCTCTTGGTTCGTTCGCCGCACTATGGCTGGCGTACGTCGTCTACGGCGGCTGGTTGAGCCGGCGGGTTTTTAAGCTCGACCCAACGCGACGGACCCCCGCTTACACCGAGCGTGACGACCTCGACTTCGTCCCCACGCGGCGCTCGGTCGTCTTCGGGCACCATTTCACCAGCATCGCCGGGACGGGGCCAATTGTCGGGCCGGCGATCGCCGTCTTCTGGGGCTGGCTGCCGGCGTTGTTGTGGGTCGTGCTGGGGTCGATCTTCGTCGGGGCGGTTCATGACTTCGGCTCGCTGGTGGTGAGCCTGCGGCACCGGGGTCAGACCATCGGCGAGGCGGCCGGGCAGATCATTTCGCCCCGCGCGCGGGTGCTGTTCTTGATCGTGCTCTTTTTCGCGCTGATGCTGGTGATCGCCGTCTTCGGGCTGGTGATCGCGTCGATCTTCGACCAGTACCCCGAGTCGGTGCTGAGCGTCTGGCTGTCGCTGCCGCTGGCGGTGATGATCGGCCTAGCGACGCGCCGCACCGGCGGGGCGGGACTGACGGCAATGTCGCTCGTGTCGCTCGTGCTGCTGTACGTCGGCGTCTGGTACGGCACGCAGCATCCAATCGTGCTGCCCGCCATCACAGCGCTGGGCGATTACGGAACGCCGGTGGTCGTCTGGACGGCGATCTTGTTGGCCTACTGTTTCGCGGCGTCGGTGATGCCGGTGTGGCTGCTGCTGCAGCCGCGGGACTATGTGAACGCGCTGCAGCTGCTGGTGGCGATGGGCCTGTTGGTGGGGGGTCTCGTCGTCGCGGGTCTGACCGGGGCGGCCGACCTCAACGCGGCGCCGGTCGTCGCCACCGATCCGCCCGCCGACGCCCCCGCCATCCTGCCGTTCTTGTTCATCACCGTGGCGTGCGGCGCGTGCAGCGGCTTTCACTGCCTCGTCGCCAGCGGAACGACGAGCAAGCAACTCGAGAACGAGGGGGACGCCCGCGTCGTCGGCTACGGCGGCATGCTCCTCGAAGGGGCGCTCGCCGTGGTGGTGATCCTCGCCTGTTGCGCCGGCCTCGGCATGGGCGTGCCGGGCGCCGATGGCGAGCCACTCACCGGCGCCGACGCGTGGCGATCCAAGTACCAAGCGGTGATTATCGAAACGACCGCCGCCGATGGCGCCGTCAGCAAGTCGGGCGGCTGGAAGGCGATGCGGCTCCGCCAGCAGGTGGGCGCCTTCGTCGAAGGGGGCGCGAACTTCGTCGGCGCGCTCGGCCTGCCGCGGCCGTTGGCGGTGGCGGTGATCGCCGTGCTGGTCGCTTGCTTCGCCGCGACGACGCTCGACACCGCCACGCGGCTCCATCGCTACGTGATCCAAGAACTGGCCGGCACGCTGCACTTCCAACCGCTCACGAATCGCTACACGGCGACCACGCTGAGCGTCGTTGGTGGCGGGGCGATGGCGATGATCCCGGGGCCTGCCGGCCCCGGCTCGGGGGGTCTCATGCTGTGGCCCCTGTTTGGGGCGACCAATCAGCTGCTCGCCGGCTTGGCGTTTATCGTGATCGTTGTCTACCTGTGGCGTCGCGGCCTGCCGGTCGCCTTCGCGATGATCCCGGGGCTCGCCCTGCTGGCGATCCCGGGCTGGGCGATGGCGGAGCAGGTGATCAACGACTTCCTGCCGGCCCGGAACTGGCCGCTGGTGGCGTTTGGCGTCGCGATCCTGGTGTTGCAAATCTGGATGGCGATCGAGGCGGTGTTCGTCTGGCCGAAGGCGCGCGGCGTGCTCGAAGCGGGCGCCGAGGTGGCAGTATGAAGGGGGACTGGCTCTATACGCTCCGAGAGCGATTCACTTCCGATGACAGCAAGGCATGGTCCAGGTACCTCGCCTTCTCCCGATTCGACCACCTTACCGAGTTGATCACGCTCGATTCGATGATGTGCCCCGACCTCATCGAATCACTATCGCCCGACGACTGGGAGCAGAACGTTCAAGAAGACTACCGGACCACACTATTCTACCATGGCGAGTACCTAGAGAACCGGCAACCAATTGATCCGCTCCACCAGCAAGTCCTCGCGGTGTGCGAGCGTCCGAACGGTACTGAAAAACTCCCAGCCTCGTATATGCTGTGCGGCTATGACCTGATGGATGAGTGCTTCGACAACAGCCCGTTGACCAATTGCGGTCCGATGCCGGAGATGTTCTCACCGTCGATTGTGAATCCGTACGGGCTCCTCCCCGAGCTCACACTAGCGAACGAAATCCGTGACAAGATGCGCCGGCTGCAACCCAACGACCCTCACTTGGGCAGCTGCGAGGTATGGGCCATTGCACGCGTCGAAGCGTCGGCGTGATCGGCGAGCCCCCGACGTGTATGACGGCGGCTCCGTAGCCCAGACTCTCGCCGGACCCGAAATGCTGGTAGAGCCTCGCTGAAAACCCGAGGAGTCGGGCCGGCGGCCACCCCACCGCTTCGCGGTGCGGCTGGTGTATCATGGCGATCTGGTCCGCTTGTCTCGCCCTGGAAAAATACCCCGATGACGCACCCGCTCTGCCGCCCACTCTTCGCCTTCGTCCTCGCGGCCGCCGGCCAGTCCATGGCGCCGCGGTCCGCCGTGGCCGAGGGCTTGCCCCCGACGCTCGTTGATTCGCTCGATGGCTGGAAAGCCTCGGCGCTGGCCCACTGCTGGACGCTCGACGACGGTGTGCTGACCGTTGAGAACGACCCCAGCAAGCAAGCCTCGACGCTTTGGACCGAAAAGTCCTACAAAGACTTTGTCGTCGAACTGGAATTCAAGTTTGGCGAGGGGGTCGTCGACTCGGGCGTCTTTTTGCGGCAAGAGAACGACCAGATCCAGCTCGGGATCTCCGGCTCGCTGAAGCGCGACCTGACCGCGTCGCCGTACATCGGCGGCAAGGGCTACCCGATCGAGGCGCAGGGCGTCGCCGAGGTGCTGAAGCAGGACGACTGGAACAAGATGGTGATCGTTGTGGTCGGCGACGACTACGACGTCTGGCTCAACGGCGAGCATGTCACCCACTACCAGTCGGAAACCGCCATCGAGAGTGGTCCGATCGGGCTGCAACTCCACCCGGGCAATACGATGACCATGCAGTTCCGCCACGTGCGGATCGCCGAACTGCAATAACTGGCGGTCCGGGGTTTCGGCGGGCCGGCAGGGCGACGGGGTCGATCCGCTCATTTCTGGTGTAGCTTCCGGCGGGCTCGTGACGTAGCTCTCGGACCGCTGTTGATACTCCGCGAGGTGAGCCCCCCCGATGCGAATTTCCTCCACGGTACTGTTGGTGGCGGCCATTGGCTGCCTCGCCGCGCCCCCGGCGGGGGCGCAGGGGCCCGCGCAGACGATCGCCTACCAGGCCAACACCGCGGAGTTCTTGAACCCCGAACGGGGGTTCATGCGGTTCTCGAACCTGCTGGACCCGTGGAACTACGCTAACATCCGCGCTCAGGGGGCGACGATCGTCTACGGCGGGGTCACCGCGAGCGCGTTCCGCAACCAGGCCCTCAGCACCGGCTTTCTGAACCAGATCCAGGCCGGCTTCGACGCCGCCCGCGAGAGCGGGCTGAAGGTCAAGTTCCGGTTTAACTACAACAACGACGGCGGCGCCGACGCCCCCAAGAGCGTCATCCTCGGGCATATCCAGCAGCTCCAGCCGCTGTGGGAAGCCAACAAGGACGTGATCTTTAACATCGACGCCGGCTTCATCGGCGGTTGGGGCGAGTGGCATAGCTCGACCAACGGCCTCGACAATCCGACCGACCGCGCGGAGATCCTCGCCGCGATCCTCGACGCCCTCCCGGTCGATCGGACCGTCGGCATCCGGACGCCACACTTCAAGCGCGAGATCTTTAGCGGCTCGACGACCAGTGAGACGGCCGTCATCACGGCGGCGAACGCCTTCGATGGCAGCGACCTGTCACGCGTCGGCCATCTGAACGACTGTTTCCTTGCTTCGAGCAGCGACTTCGGCACCTACGTGACGCCCGGCTGGTCGCGCGGCCGCGAGTTGGCGTACATCGGCGGCGAGAGCCGATTCGTCCCGCACGGCGGCGAGACCTGCAACAACAGCAGCTTCTGTGAGTCCGGCAACGCCATCGGCGAGATGACGACCTTGCACACCGACTACCTGAACCTGGACTATCACCCCGACGTGATTCAGCGTTGGCGCGACGAGGGCTCTTTCGACGAAATCCAGCGGCGTCTGGGCTACCGCTTCGAACTCGACGAGGCGACGCTGCCGGTGGCGGTGAAGCCCGCCGGCCTGATGCCGATCTCGTTGACGATCGACAACGTCGGCTTTGGCGAGCTGTTCAACCCGCGGAACGTCGAGGTTGTCCTGCGGCACAACACGACGGGCGAAACCTCAACGGTCGCGATTGCCGTCGATCCGCGCTGGTGGTCGGGCGGGACGACCGCGACGGTCGAGACCGGCCTGCTGCTCCCCGAGAGCCTCGCCGAAGGGGAGTACACGGTCGCCCTCTGGATGCCCGACATCGAGGCGTCGCTGCACGACGACCCCCGCTACGCGGTCCGCTTCGCCAACGACGGCGTCTGGGAAGCGGCGACCGGATTCAACCTGCTGACCACATCGCTGGTTGTCGATTCAGAAACCGCGGGGCCGCTGTTCGTGGCGCCAACCTTGGCCGAGGTCGTCGACCCGGAGATGCTGGAGTTGGCGGGCGATTTCAACTTCGACGGCGCCGTCAATGCGGCCGACTACACCGTCTGGCGCGACCAGGGGCTCGACAGCGCCGCGTATGCGAGCTGGCAAGCCAACTACGGAGCGGTGCTCCCGCCCGTTGGCCTTGCCACAGCGACGCCCGAACCCGGCGCCATCCTGCTCGTCTTTCTTGGGCTTACGAGCCTAGCAGCACGCGGGGCAACTGCACCACGCAGAAGTAGCTGAACACAAGAAACGCCACGGCCAGGCCCACGCCGATCGCCGGGCTGGGACGCAGCTGACGAGCAACCTCGGGCCGGAACATCCGGGGCAGCACCCAGTAGAGGCCGACCAGCATCGCGAGCGCTTGCAGCGGCGTCAGCAGCAGGCCCTCGGCGATCGCGGCGAACTTGACCAGCGCCACGGGCTGATAGCCGAGTGTGTAGACGATCGTCATGCTGAACAGGACGTAAAAGACGAGCCAGCCGCGGCGGCGGGCAAGCGGCGTCCACCCCGCGACCGCGCGTGGCAAACAGAGCCGCACACAGTCGTCCATCAGGTAGGGCCAACCGGCCACTTGCGCCAGTTGCGTCGACACGAGGGCGGCCGCCCCGCCGACAAGGAAGAGGGTCGCGCCGGCCGCGCCCCACTGGTCGCCAAAGATTGTCGCGAGCGTCAGCGCGACCTGGGCGCCGTCGGGCGCCAACTGGTTCGCCCCTAGCACCCCGGCGCCGGCGATCAGAAAGCCCGCCGTGACGGCCACGCCGACGAGCATCGCGGCGGTCGCATCGAAGGTGACGACACGGCGCCAGCCAACGAGCCGCTCGGCGGCGTCGTCCGAAAGGTTGCGCAACGCGTCGACGTCGGCAGGCTGGCCTTGCCTCCCGCCGGCCGCCGCGCCGTAGCCGGCGCCCATCACCCAGTAGGTGTACCAAACCTGGCTGGCGAAACCGCCCGCCCCCCAGCCCAACAGTGGCAGCATCTCGGCCCAGGCGTTGGTCGCCACGCCCTGGCCGATCGCCCAGCCAGGGACCACCGGCACGTGCGGCGTGAGTCCCGCGAACAGATCACCGAGTGGTGGCGCCGCTCGTGTCGCAATGACAACCACTCCGACCAGCGTCATCGAAATGAGCGTCGCCATGACCAGTTTGAGCGCGCGGAACTCGCCGACCCAGGCGATCCCGACGGCGAAGAGCGTCACGGCCCATCCCGCGTAGCGCGCCGGCAGCGGCGTCAATTCGGCGACGAAAACTCCGGCCGTGGCGGCGATCGAGCTGATCGCCAGGACCGACGCGACCACTTGCACCACCAGCACGAGCCAGACGAAGGCGTTCCGAGGTCCCGGCAGTCGACCGAACAGGTCGATCATGCTTTCGCCCGTGGCGACCGTGTACCATCCGCCCGCCATGCCGATCAGGTACTTCAGGTAAACGCCGACGACCACCGCCCAGAGGACGCCGGTTCCGAGGATCGCGCCCGTGCGGGTGGCGAGGATCACCTCTCCAGAGCCGATGTACTCGGCGCACCAGACAACGGCGGGTCCAAGGGCCAACAGCAGGGCGGCCCCCCGCGGCGGCGTGGCGATCGACGGCGAGGGGGACTTGGGCGCCAAGGGGACCGAGCGGATAAGCGGCAGATGAGCGGAGGAGGCAGCTCAGGCCGAGAGTGTAGCGGATAACCGCTTGTTTGCCCTCCGGCGTCGCGTCAATCAAAATGCTACGCTACCCCCTCCGCCGGCGACGCCGGACCCCGCCAACGACTCTTCCGCCCCCCCGCACGTCCCTCGCAACGGCCCGCATGTCCCAGCTTAAACGCATCCTCGTCACCGGCGGCGCCGGCTTCCTCGGCTCGCACCTCTGCGAGCGACTGGTCGCCGACGGCCACGACGTGATTTGCGCCGACAACTTCTTTACGTCACAGAAGTCGAACGTCGTCCACCTGCTCGACCACGCCAACTTCGAGCTGATCCGCCACGACATCACCCACCCGCTCTGGCTCGAGGTGGACGAGGTCTACAACCTCGCCTGTCCCGCCGCGCCGGGCCACTACCAGTACAACCCGATCAAGACGATGAAGACCTCCGTCATGGGGTCGATCAACTTGCTCGGCATGGCGAAGCGCTGCCGGGCCAAGATCCTCCAGGCGAGCACCAGCGAAGTCTACGGTGATCCGGAGATCCACCCGCAGCCCGAGTCGTACCGCGGCAGCGTCAACCCGATCGGCCTCCGCGCCTGCTACGACGAGGGAAAACGCGCCGCCGAGACCCTCTTCATGGACTACCACCGCCACAACGGGGTGAACGTCCGTGTCGTGCGGATCTTCAATACCTACGGCCCGCGGATGCACCCGTTCGACGGCCGTGTGGTCTCGAACTTCATCCGCCAGGCGATCTCGGGCGAAGACATCACCGTCTTCGGCGAGGGGAACCAGACCCGCTCGTTCTGCTACCGCGACGACCTTATCGAAGGGATGATCCGGATGATGAACGGGCCCGACGACTTCATCGGCCCGGTCAACATCGGCAACCCGGGCGAGTTCACCATCCTCGAGCTCGCCGAGAAGGTGATCGCCCGCACGGGGTCGAAGTCAAAGATCGTCCACCGAGCGCTGCCGGCCGACGACCCGACGCAGCGTCAGCCTGACATCACGCTCGCCAAGCAGCGTCTCGGCTGGGAGCCGAAGGTGAAACTCGACGAAGGGCTCGACCGTACGATCGAATGGTTCAAGACGGTCAGCCTCAGTGACTTCCGGGCGCCGACGCCGAACTACTGAGTTGTCACAACGCTAGGTCATCACAACGCTAGGTCATCACAACGCTAGGCCGCTACAACGCCTGCCAGAGATGAGCGACGCCTGCGATCACCTCTTCGTTTACGGCACGCTGAAGAGCGGTTTTGACAACGCGCACGCCATCGCCCTCCGGCACGCCGCGACGCTCGTCGGGCCGGCGGTGTTGTGCGGGCGGATGTACCTGGTGCAGGGGCCACGCGGTTCGATGCGTTACCCAGCCGTCACCGAGCCGCTCCACGACAGCGACACGGTTCGCGGTGAGCTCTATCGCCTGCACGACGAGCGGGTCTTGTCGCGCCTCGACCTGTACGAGGGGTGCGGCCCGGTGAGCCCGACGCCGCACGAGTATCGGCGCGTCGTGGCGGAGGTCGTCGTCAACCCGACCGAGGCAATGCTCGCGTACGTGTACTTGTACAGCGGCCCGACAGACGGACTTCGTCGTCTGGAGAAAGGCGTCTTCCCGCCGGTCGCGTCCTCTCCCTAATCGGCGCGGGTCTTTAGTCGGCGCAGGTCCCTAGTCGGCGCGGGCCGGGACGCACTGGCAGCGGCCCCGCCCGTGTCGCCTTGGTCGACACACGTGTCGATCGACTCGACATCACCGCGCGACGCGTAACGGCGGGCTGGTTGTTTCCCCCGGCAAAGCGGTGCGCCGCACTCTTGGCACGCCATCTGCTTCTTGACGGCCCTTTCGCTGGCAGCGTGCGTCGGGAAAGGTCCGTCCCGCCTCGTCCTCGGAAACGAAGGCCCCCCGTAGAGCACCGCTAGCAACCGTAGAGCGGCGCTAGCAACCGCGCGGATAGTGATTCATTCGGAACCGCGGACGAGGCGACCCAGGAGAAAAGGCATGCGGAATCGACGGGGTTTCACCCTGGTTGAGTTATTGGTGGTGATCGCGATTATCGGCATCCTGGTGGCGCTACTGCTGCCCGCCGTCCAGGCGGCGCGCGAAGCGGCGCGGAGGTCACAGTGCTCGAACAACGTCAAGCAACTCGGGTTGGCGCTGCAGATGTATCACGACACGCATGGGCACTTTCCGCCGGGGCATGAAGAGAGCGGAGACGACGGCCCCTCGTATCGGCACCAACTCAGCTGGTTGACGCTCTGCCTGCCGTTCGTCGAAGAGCGGGCAATCGCTGACATGATCGAGCCGTCGATGATCGATCCCGCACTCAACGCCCACGACAACGTGCTACTCGTCCCGGCCGGGCGAAACGTCATCCCGACATTCACTTGCCCCAGCGATCCGATCGCGGCCTATGAGGTGGCAGCAATCCCTCGCGACGACGCCGAGACGCTCTTCTTCGCGCCGACCAACTACCTCGGCAACCAGGGCACCGTTTGCGAGTGCCGAACGAAAGTGTGTAGCGGCATGTTCGGCCACGACACCAAGTTCAAGATGTCGCAGATCACCGACGGGACCTCGCAGACAATCGCGGTCGGTGAGTCGCTCAAGGGCGACCTCGACCCCAATACGCTCGAAGACAATTACATCTACCTCAGGGGCTCCGGCAACGCCGACGACATCAGCACCTGCGTCGGCGGCGAGTCGAATACGGCCGACCGCGCTACGGCGTGGATTGGCGGGCAGCCCCACCTCAACATGTTCAGCACGTCACGGCCACCGAACGACTCCCGCACCGACTGCAAGGCGCCGAGCAACGGCTGCACGAACTTCGCCGCCCGCAGCGCCCACCCGGGAGTCGCGATCCTGGCCTTTGCCGATGGCTCGGTGCATATCGTGTCCGACTCGATCGACGAAGTCACCATGCAAGCCCTCGGCACCCGCGCCGCCGAAGACATCCCGGGCTCCTATTGATGAGAAGCGAGCCTCGATTGGTTTCCCGATTCCAAGCCCTGGTCGTGGCGTGCGCCGTCTGCTGCGCCGACTCTGCCGCTGCCCAAGTCGCCCCCGCGCCGCGTCTCGCCTTTGTCGGCCTGCACGGCGGAGTCTTCGAACAGCTTGAGGTGCTTCAGAGCGAGACCGGCATGGAGCTCGACTACCTGCGTGACGACGACATCGCCGCCGGCAAGGCGGATCTCGCCCCGTATCGGATTGTCTTCTTCCAGCACACGCGTGAGGAAGACCGCGAACAGTACCGGCGGATGATCGAGGCGGGTCGCGCCGCCAATCCACAGTTGCGAATCTTTTCGATCTCCGGCCTCGTTGAAGGCGATCTTCCCGAGTTGGCCCGCAGCGGCGTCATTGAGCAGGACGAGCGCTTGTCCGCCTACTACGGTTCTTCGACCGAGAACCTCCGGCGGATGCTGCGTTACATCTGGTCGGAACTGTTGGGCCACGGCGGCGCTGTGCCGCCGCCCGAGGAGGTCGGCGCCGTGCAGGGGCTCTACCACCCCAACAACGACGGGATGTTTGCCGACGCCGCTTCCTTTCTGCAGTGGGCCCGAGGCGCTGACAGACCGATCGACTCCCCCCACCGGGTGTTGATCGCTGTCCACACGACGCACCTCGTGTTCCAACAGCCGAAGGTCGTCGACGCCTTGATCCGGGCCTTCGAATCGCGGGGCGTGCTGGCCGTTGGAGCGATCGATGGCGGACCAGCGTACGAAGCGGCGCTGCGCGAGTTCGGACCGCAGTGCGTCATCCACACGTGCCACAGCCGCGAGAGTGTCGAGCTGCGGACCGAACTAGGGATCCCCCACCTCCACTCGATCTTCTTCCGCAAACAATCGATCGACGACTGGCGGACCGGCGTCGAGGGGCTCGCCTCGAACGAGATGGCATTCCAAGTTATCGGCCAAGAGCTCCTCGGGGCCATCGAGCCGCAGATCGGCGCCGGCACCGAGCAGGGCGGAGGCAGCAGCGAGGCGTTCTCGCCGATCGCCGAACGGATCGACCACCTCACCGACCGCGCCGTCGCTTGGATGCGGCTCGCCACCCTCCCCAACGCCGAGAAGAAAATCGCGTTCGTCTACTACGACCGCGAGATGGGCAAAGCCGAGCTGATGCGCGGCAGCGCCACCGGCATGTTTATGAACGGACCGCGGAGTCTGGTGAATGTGCTGCAGCGGATGCGCGACCGTGGCTATGCCCTGAGCGACGTGCCGGCCGACGAAGACGAGTTGATCGGCTGGATGCAGGAACGCGGCCGGCAGATCGGCGTCTGGGCGCCGGGCGTGCTCGATCAGTTGGCGCGGTCGGGCGACGCGGTGCTCGTGCCGCTCGACCAGTATCGAGCGTGGTTCGAGGCCCGCGTCCCGGAGCCGCTCCGCCAACAGGTGATCGCGCGTTGGGGCGAGCCGCCCGGTGACTTTCTCGTCTGGAAGAACGACGCCGGTGAACCGTTCCTGGTCATCCCGCGGATCGACCTGGGAGGCGTGACGCTGCTCCCTCAGCCGCTACGGGGCGAGGCCCAAGACACGTCGCTCGTGCACGACAAGCTGGTGCCGCCGCCACACAACTACCTCGCCACTTACTTCTGGCTTGAAGCGTCGTTCGGCGCCAACGCCCTGGTCCACTTCGGCACGCATGGCACCGAGTTCATGCTGCCCGGCAAGGCGGTGGGCCTCTCCGACGAGGACTGGCCCGACATCGTGCTCGGCACGATGCCGAACATCAATCCGTGGATTCTCAACAACCTCGGCGAGTCGTCTCCCACCCGGCGGAGGGCGTACGCCGTGCTGATCGACCACCTCGTGCCGCCGAGCGTCAACGCCGAGCTCTGGGACGAGCTCGAAAATCTCCACAACGACATCGACCACTGGATCGTGCTCGACGACGGCGCGCTCAAAGAAAAGTTCCGCCGCACGATCAGCGAGCAGGTCCGCAACGAAAACCTCGACAAGGATGTCGGCCTCGATCTGCCGGGTGGGCGGATGCTAACGCCCGCCGAGATCGAACAGGTGCTCTCCTACCTGCACGACGTCCACAACGAGACGACGCCCGTCAGCCTGCACGTCTTCGGCGAGCCGCCACGCGACGACCTGCTGATCCCGTACCTCACGACCTGCCTCGGCAAGGCGTACCTGACGGCCCTCGACGTAGTAATCGACGTCCCGGCCGGCGAAGCCCTCACGCCGGGAGACAGCCTGAAGTACCTGCGGCGCGCCGGCGAGGAGATCGTCTCGCTCGTAGTGCGGAAGGGGATGTCGCCCGCCGAGGCGCTCGCCGCAACGACCGGCGCCGACCCCGCCGCGGCCGTCCCCGCGCCGCTCGCCAAGTCGCTCTCCCTAGCGGGGCGGCTGGCGGAGGGTTTCGCGCGGACCGGCGAGGAGGTCGACAACCTGCTCGCTGCGCTCGACGGCAAGTTCATCCCACCCGGCCCCGGCGGCGGGCCCGACCGCAACGCTGCAGCGCTGCCGACCGGTCGGAACCTCTATGTCATGAACCCCGAAGAAGTGCCGACCAAGCCGTCATGGGAACTCGGCGGCGAGTTGGTCGATCAGCTCTTGGCCCAAAAGCTCCAAGAGACCGGGCGCTACCCCGAGAAAATCGGCTTCACACTCAACTCGTTCGCCACATTCCAGGACTACGGCGTCATGGAGTCGCAGATCCTCCGCCTTGTCGGGGTGCGACCCGTGTGGGACGAACAGAACCTGGTCGTCGATGTCGAGCTCATCCCCGCCGAAGAACTCGGCCGGCCGCGGATCGATGTCTTCATTGCGGGGCAGAGCTATTACCGCGACATGCTCCCAACCCGGATGCGGCTTCTCGACAAAGCGATTCGGCTGGTCGCCCAGACCGAGGAGCTCGACAACTGGGTGTGGCGCAACAGCCAGCAGACCCGGCAAGACCTCGAGGAAGCGGGCGTCGACGCCGCGCGCGCCGAGAAGCTGTCGCAGGCGCGGATCTTCGGCCACCCCTTGGGACAGTACGGCAGCGCGGGCTACTACTACCTCGTCGAGAAGAGTGGCGAGTGGGACACCCGCGAAGACCTGATGGAGGTCTACCTCAGCCAGTCCCGCTACGTCTACACCGACGGGCTCTGGGGCGACAACGCCCCCGAGGCGTACGACCGATCGATCCAGGGAACCGAAATTGTCCTGCGGAGTTGGTCCGACCGCACCCGCAGCCCGCTCTCGAACAAGTACGACTGGTACCACGGCGGCAGCCTCTGCATGGCGGTCAAGCACCTTACCGGGGTCGAGCCCGAGTACTTCTTGTCGGACGTCCGCGACCCCGACTCGGCCGGCATGGTCTCCGCCGAGGAGGCGCTACGCCGCGAGTACCGCGTGCGGCTGTTAAACCGCAAGTGGATCGAGGGGATGATGCGCGAAGGGTACGCCGGCGCCGACCAGATCGGGGTGCATGTCTCCAACACGATGGGCTGGAAGATCATGCGGCCCGACAGTGTCAGCGACGACATCTGGGAAGAGATCGTTGAGATCTATGTGCGTGACAGCAAGAGCTTGGCGATCCGCGAGTGGTTCGAGGCCGAGAACCCCTATGCGTTCCAGGACCTGACCGAGGTGCTTCTGGAAAGCATCCGCAAAGGCTACTGGCGTCCGAGCGACGAAGTGGTCCGCGAGATCGCGGTCGCCTACGCCGAGTCGGTCGCCCGTCACGGTGAAGGGGGCGGCCTGCGCGGTGGCGGCAACACCAAGCTTGAGGAGTTCGTCCGCAACGCCCTATCCGCCCCGAGCGACGCGGCGACGGGCGAGTTGGTCGCGGCGTATGAGGCTCGGCTCGAAGAATCAGCCGGCTTCGGCGCCGCGGCCACTTCCGCGAGCACATCCACTTCGTCCGCTAACGACTCGCCGCCCGACGCGGCGCCCGAGGAAACGACCGCAACGCAGACAACCGGACGGGTCACCGGCCAGCAGCTGGTCGAAGCGGCGGCCGAAACGACGCCGGCAGTAGAGACCCCCTTCCGTTACCTCTGGTTGCTAGGCCTTGTCATTGCCGCGACCCTGATCGGCGCAGGCTATCTCACGCAAGACCGCAAGACGGGCTGACACGATGGACCCCCTCGCCCAACTCGTCTACGAACTCGCCACCGCGATGCTCGCGCCGGTGCTCGTCGCGCTGGTGGCGATGTTCGGTTGGGCGTTGTTCGCGTTCGGCGCCTTCCTGAGCGAATGGCGTTGGCGCTGCCGCGGCGCCGACTGGACGGCGTCGCTAGCGCCCCCAGGAAATAAAACGCCGGACCGGCCGCAGCGGGGCCTCCGTGGCGAGGCGGCCGCCTCCCTCCGCAGCGGCGTCACCGAAGCCAAGGCGCTCACCGACCTCGAGCTCGCCGCGTCGGGCCGCCTGGCGTGGATGAGCTTCGGCGTCCGCACCGGGCCGCTGCTCGGCCTGATGGGAACGCTCATCCCGATGGGCCCGGCGCTCGTGGGGCTGTCGGCGGGTGACATCGAGGCGCTGGCGGGCAATCTGGTAATCGTCTTCAGCACGACCGTGATCGGCGTCTTCATCGGCGGCCTCTGCTACACGTTGCTGCTGATCCGCCGGCAGTGGTACGCCAGCGACCTGGCCGACGTCGAACTCGCCGTCGCCGCCTGGCAAGAGGGAGCGAGCCGCGCCGAGGCCGTTACCGCTCAGCGCGCCTGGGAGAACTCGCATGGCTGATCGCGGCTCAAGCCCCCACCGCCGTTTGCTCGCAAGCCATGACGACGACCCGCTCAGCGGCGTCGCCAACCTGTTCGACGTGGCGATGGTCTTTGCCGTCGCCATCCTGCTGTCGCTTATCACCCGGATCGCGCCGCTCGAGGCGATCGCGTCGAGCGGCGGCAAGCCCGGCAGTGAAGCAATCCTCCCCGACGGAGAGCCCCTCGAGCACTACCGCGTCAGCGAGAGCCAACTCAGCGGCGAAGGCGAACGCCTCGGCGTCGCTTATCGCTTGGCGAACGGCGAAGTGGTGTACGTGCCTAGCCGCGCTGAAGACGGACGGTTGGATGAACCGTAAACGGGGCGTCTTGTTTCGCTCCGAAGCGCAACCCTATCGATTGAGGCATCCCCGCGCCGCACGCACCTGCTCGCGAGCCGCTTCCGACGTGTCGCCGAGCAACGTGAGGTGGCCCATCTTGCGGCCCGGGCGGGGGGACTCTTTGCCGTAGAGGTGGAGGCTCGCGCCGGCGGCTAACGCGGCGGGCCAGTCGGGCTCGCACGGAGCGCCGTCGCTCCCGTACCACAAGTCGCCCAGCAGGTTCGCCATTGCGGCGGGGCGGAGCGACTCGGGCGAGCCGAGCGGCAGGCCCGCCACGGCGCGGACCTGTTGCTCGAACTGGCTGGTGCGGCAGCCCTCGATCGTCAGGTGGCCCGAGTTGTGGGGGCGGGGGGCGATCTCGTTGACCAGTAGCGTCCCGTCCGACTTCTCGAAGAGCTCGACGCAGATGAGGCCAACCGCGTCGAGACCCTCGGCGACGCGCGTCGCGATCCGGGCCGCTTCGGCGGCGACGGTCGGCGTCGTGCCAGGGGCCGGTAACACCGACACGTCGAGGATGTGGTCGGCATGCTCGTTCTCGATCGGGCCGTAGAGGACCGTCTCGCCATCGACGCCGCGGGCGACGAGCATCGACACCTCGCGCGTGAAGTCGATGAACGCCTCAAGGATGCACTCGCCGGGGCCAATCGCTGTCCAAGCCGCTTCGAGCTCCGACGCGTCGCGGACGACTCGCTGGCCTTTGCCGTCGTAGCCCATCTGGGCCGTCTTCAGCACAGCGGGGAGGCCCACCAACTCAGCGGCGTTCTTCAGTTCGGCGAGCGAAGCAACCGCCGCGAACGGGCCGACCGGGACGCCCGCCTCCTTCAAGAACGTCTTTTCACGGACGCGGTGCTGGGTGGTGTGCAGCACGTGGCTGCCGGGACGGACCGGCGTGTGGCGTTCGGCGACGGCGATCGACTCGGTCGGGACGTTCTCGAACTCGAGCGTCGCGGCGTCGACCGAGAGCGCGAAGCTAGCGACGCTCCGCAGATCGGAGAGCAGGCCGACGTGTTCGTGCTCGGCGACGAGGCCCGCCGGCGACCCGCGGTGCGGCGTAAAGACGTGGACCCGGTAGCCCATCCGTTGAGCGGCGTGCGTAAACATTCGGCCGAGCTGGCCGCCACCGAAGACGCCCAGCGTCGCGCCCGGTCGGAGGGGGGCCCTCGGGTCGGCGGCGCTCACGTCAGCTCCTGAGCGCGGACGCGGTCCGCTTCGCTCTGGCGGTAGGCGTGAAGCCGCTCGCGGAGTTCGGGCCGCGAGGCGCCGAGGATCCGCACGGCAAGCAGGCCGGCGTTCTTGGCGCCCGCCGCGCCGATCGCGAGCGTGCCGACCGGGACGCCGCCCGGCATCTGGACGATCGACAGCAGCGAATCGAGCCCGCTAAGCGCTTTCGATTGAACCGGCACGCCGAGCACTGGCAGCACGGTCATCGACGCGATCATCCCCGGCAGGTGGGCCGCGCCGCCGGCGCCGGCGATGATCACTTCCAGGCCCCGGCCTTCGGCCTCATTGGCGTAGGCGACCATCGCTTCGGGGGTGCGGTGGGCGGAGACAACCTTCGCTTCGAACGCGATGCCCATCGACGCGAGCGCCTCGGCCGCGAGCCGCATGGTGGGCCAGTCGCTGTCGGACCCCATGACGACGCCGACCAGCGGCGGGCCGGGGGGCGAGGCGATCGGCGTAGCGGCGGCGTCGGACACGGTGGCGTGGGGCGCTGACAGTAAGCGGATTGAGAGCCGCCAAGTCTCTCCGCGGCGTGGGCGCGCCGCAACCCGCTAGGCAGGGGCTTTGGACGAGGGAAGTGGGACGGGAGGGGAGCGGGGCCCTTTTACGCAGGGGTCGATGTCGGAATCTTGGCAAAAAGCGCTCAAGCAGGCTTCTTGCCGGGTTGTCCCGAGGCCGAAACACAGATAGTCTTCATCTAGCGGTTATGAGATTCATTCTCAAGACAAACGAAATGGTCGCCCGAAACCCCCTAGCTCCCGTCGTTCAACCGGCCGTCGAAGCGGCTTTAGCCGGTGAATTCGCTATGTCAGCCCTCCGTCGGGGGGCCCGTGGCCGCGTCGTGCGCGTTCTGGGCGAGACGGCCGAATCGGCCCGCCTGCGGGCGTTGGGCGTCTGCGAAGGGCGGCTCGTCGAGGTCCTTCGGACCGGCGACGCTTGGGTCCTGCGGGTACTCGGGTCGCGGATCGGGATTTCTCGCGAGCTCGCCGCGAGCGTCCTGCTGACCGCCGCGTGAGCCCCGCCGAGTCGGCCTCTTCTGCAAGTAATGGCGTCCCCGTGGAAGCCGACAAGTCTTCGGTCGATCTGCCTGTCATCGAACGTCCCCTCCCGGGCGGCGCCGCGACGGTCGCCCTCGTTGGCAATCCCAACGCCGGCAAGACGTCGCTATTCAACCGCTTGACGGGGCAGCGGGCGCACACCGCCAACTTCTCTGGCACGACGATCGAGCACCGTCGTGGCGTCCTCAAGCCAGCCCCCGCCGCGCCGCTGCGGACCGAGCCGATCACGCTGGTCGATCTGCCGGGCATGTACAGCCTCGAGGCGACGTCGCCCGAGGAGGAAGTCGCCTGCTCCGTGCTCCGCGGCTGCCATGCCGGTGAGCCCGCGCCCGACGCGGTCGTGATCGTCGTCGACGCCACGAACCTCGAACGCAATCTACCGCTGGCGCGCGAGGCGCTCGGGCTCGGCAAGCCGACGATTGTCGCGCTGAACATGAGCGACTTGGCCGACCGGCTCGGATTGAAGCTCGACTTGGCGAGGCTCAGTTCGCGGGTCGGCTGCCCGGTGGTGCGGGTATCGGCCCGGACGGGCGAGGGAATCGATTCACTCGTGGCGGCGGTCCACGCGCTGGCCGACCAGAAGCCGTTGCCGCAACTCGACGCGGCGGCTTGCGCCTGCACCAGCTGTAACGGTTGTGGCTATGCGTCGCGCTTCGACTGGGCCGAATCGGTGCGAGCCGACTCGCTGACCGGCGACCTCGGCGCGCCGAGCCGCCTGACCGACTCGCTTGATACGGTGCTGACACACCGTTTCGGCGGCCTCGTGGCGTTCGCGGTGGTGATGTTCGCCCTGTTCATGACGATCTTCTCCGTCGCCACCGTGCCAATGGACCTGATCGACGCCCTGTTCGGCTGGGCGGGCGACACCGTTGGCGGTTGGCTGCCGGACGGCGATCTCAAGAGCCTGCTCGTCGATGGCGTCATCGGCGGCGTCGGCGGGATGCTCGTCTTTCTGCCACAGATTTGTCTGCTGTTCTTCTTGCTGGCGCTGCTAGAGGACTCGGGCTACCTGGCGCGAGCGGCGCTGGTGATGGACCGGCTGATGCAGCGCGTCGGCCTGCCCGGCAAGGCGTTCGTGCCGATGCTGTCGGCGCATGCCTGTGCGATCCCGGCGATCATGTCGACACGCGTGATCGACGACCGCCGCGACCGACTGGTGACGATTCTCGTAGCCCCGCTGCTGTCGTGTTCGGCGCGGGTGCCAGTCTATGTGATGGTTGTAGCGATGCTGTTCCCCGACCGGCCGGGAGCGGCGGCGGCGACATTCGCGGGCGCCTATGCCCTGGGGATTGTCGCGGCTCTGGGGGCGGCGTTTGTCTTCAAGCGGACGCTCTTGAAGGGCGAGAGCCGGCCGCTGGTGATCGAGCTCCCCAACTACCGGGCGCCGTCGATCCGCGACGCCTTGCTGCGGACGGTCGATCAGGCGTGGCAGTTCGTACAGAACGCCGGGACAACGATCCTGGTTATCTCGATCGTGCTCTGGGCGTTGGCGACGTACCCTAAAACCGACCCCGCCGACCTGCCGACCGATGACGCGCTGGCCGCCCAGACCCAGCTCGAAAACTCCTTCGCCGGACGGATCGGGAGGACGATCCAGCCGGTGTTCGCCCCGCTGGGATTCGACTGGAAGACTTCGGTCGGGGTCGTGTCGTCGTTCGCGGCGCGCGAGGTCGTGGTGTCGACACTGTCGATCCTCTACGGCCTAGGGGAGGACGGCGACCAGGAAAAGCTCCTGGGAGCGATGCAGTCGTCCCAGCGGGCCGACGGCACGCCGGTCTTCACGACAGCGACCTGCCTGAGTCTGCTGGTGTTCTACGTCCTGGCGATGCAGTGCCTGCCGACGCAGGTGGTGACGCGGCGCGAAACGGGCTCTTGGAATTGGGCCCTGCTACAGCTCGGGTACATGAGCGTCTTGGCTTACGGGGCGGCGCTGGTCACTTATCAGGTGGCGAACTGGCTGGCTTAGGTGAAATCGCCTAACGAGCCGATCGGCCGCGAGCCGGACCGAGTGATCGTCGGAGGCTTCGAGGCTCTCGGCCGGCCGGCGCCTGCGGTGATTACGCACCCTGCGCCGTGGTTGCAGGGATTGTGACGGCTCCGGGGTTGCGACTCCTTGGCTTCGGAAGGCCGCACTTTCGTGGGCGCGGACTAGGTTTTTAGTGGCCCCACAACGCGTGCGGGATCGCGCCTGACCGACGACCTCCGATCCTCGACTGCAATGCCCGATTCGCTCCTCTCCGATTGGCAACCTGAAGACTTCGAAACGCTCGAACGCGGCGTCCTCGTTGCGAACCATCGGCTCGCCGAGACCGGCCTTTTCACCGACGACGCCCTTGCGACGATCCTCGATTCGCACCCGGCCGAGCACCTCTCCATCAACACGATGGGCAAAAGGAAGGACCGGTTCGATTGGCGCGAGGGAACCCGCAACGGCGTCCCCGGCGACGAGCTCGTGCAGATGGTCCGGGAGGGACACCTCTGGATCAACTGCCGGCAGCTGCTCCAACACCAACCGACCCACGCCGAGGTGATCCATTCTCTGTTCGATGCGCTGCAGAGCAATGCGTCGCACTTTCGCGCCGAGAACCGCACCGCCAACCTGCTGATCAGCTCGCCCCACGCTTGGGTGCCCTACCACGTCGACATGCCCGTCAACATGCTGTGGCATATCCGTGGGCGCAAACGGGCGTGGGTCTACCCGCACTTCGATAAGCGGTTTGCGTCGGCGTTCGTCCTGGAGAAAGTCTGCTCGGGCGAGTGGTCGGAAGAGGTTCCTTACGACTCCGAGTGGGACAAGTACGCTTTGGTGTTCGACGCCGAGCCGGGCCAACTCATCACGTGGCCGCAATTGGCGCCCCACCGCGTAGAGAACCTCGAGGGGCTCAACGTATCGCTCTCGACGGAGCATAAGAACGCCCGCGCGCGGCGGCGCCTCAACGTCCACACCGCCAATGGGATCCTGCGGCAACGTTTCGGCTTCCCCTGCAAGAGCATTGAGGTCGACGGCTTCTCTGCGCACGCCAAACAATTATTGGCGCGGCTCGACCGCCGTATCGGCAAGCTCGTGGGCAAGGAGAAGGAGCAGTGGGTCTATCCGATCACGTTCGAGCTCGACCGCACCGCACCGGACGGATTTCGGTTGCTCAAGACGGAAAACGAGACCGAGCTCACCGCGCATGGAGTTGAGGAGGCCGTTGAGTCGTAAGGAGACTACCGCTTCCCCCTTCCCGAAACGGAGGAGGATTCACCTCACGCTTTCCTCGCATGTCGATTGAAACCCTTACCACGCTCGGCTCGTTGCGTCGCCTCGACGAAGAGTGGCGGGCGCTCGCCGTACCGACACCGATGCAGTCGCCAGCTTGGCTAGCAAGCTGGTGGGAGGCATTCGGCGAGGACGACCCCGCGTGCGAGCTCGCAACGCTCGCCGTACGCGACGACCAAGGCGCGCTGATCGGCTTGGCGCCTTGGTACTTGAGACATCGATCGGTCGTCGGCCCGACGGTGCGTTTCCTCGGCGATGGCAGAGCGGCGACCGACCACCCTACGCTGCTGTGCCGCTCGCCTCGGGACGAGCCGACGGTCGTTGCGGCGGTCGCTCGTTGGCTCGTCGATAGCGCCGGCGAGGCGTGGCGGCGCATCCGCCTCGAGTCGATCGACGCCGACGACCGGGCGATGAATCACCTTGAGCGGCTGCTCAGCGAGGCGGGCCTCGACACCGAGCGGGTCGCCGATTGCGGCAGCTTCCCCGCGGAACTGACCCAAAACGGCGCCGATCCTACCTGGGACAACTACCTCGCGACCCTCTCGAAAAATCGTCGCAAACGGGTGCGGCGCTGGGAACGTGAATGGTTTGATACCGGCCGCGCCGTGGTCCGCGTCGCGCAAACGGAGGCCGACCGGCGTGAGCTGTGGCCACAGCTGGTGAACCTGCACCGCGAACGCCGTGAGGTGATGGGCCACTCGGGCGTCTTTGACGAACCCCGCTTCGAGCGCTTTCACCAACTCGCTAGTGAGCGGCTGCTTGCCGAGGGGCAACTTTGCTTGGCCCTCCTAGAGATCGACGGCGTCGCCACCGCAATCGATTACGCCCTGCAAGATCGCCCGGGAGAAGGCGGCAACGCCCTTTACGTCTACCAGGGCGGCATCTCACGGGCCGGTCTCGAACTCGATTCCGGCCATTTGCTGCAGACGGCCACCGCGCGTCGCGCGCTGGAGTCGGGCCGTACGCGGCTCGACCTGCTCCGCGGCGACGAGCCGTACAAGCTGAGCTGGGGCGCCACGCACCGCCCCGCCACGACGCTGCATGTCCGCCCGCGCGACACGGCCGGCGCCCTCGAGCGCTGGGCCGGCACGGCGTATCGCGGTTGGCGCGATAGGAAGCCGGTGAGCGCCGAGGCGTGAGTCGACCGGGCGACTTCGACGTGGTCGACGTCGCCGGCGCTAAGTTGCCGACCGGCCTTGAGTGGGAGATCGATTACTTCCCCAACCGGGTCGATGTATCGGTCATCGGCGCGGGTGGGGCCGGATCTCGCCATGGCGCGCCGACTTTCCACGGCGTTAACGGTGCTGCGCGAACATCCAGTCCCAGACCTGTCGGCTGGCGAACGTGGGGTTCCAGCTGCCGTGTCCTTCGCCGGGGTACTCGGTGTAGATCGCCCGGCCGCCGGCGGCGTTGATCGCGGCGATCATCTCTCGCGACCGCTCGACGGGGACCGCGTTGTCGGCGTCGCCGTGGAACGCCCAGAGCGGGAGGTCCTTGAGCCGTTCGCCCCATTCTGGGTTGCCGCCGCCGCAGATCGGCGCCGCGGCGGCCCAGAACTCCGGTTCGCGCGCCGCCATCTCCCACGTGCCGTAGCCCCCCATCGAGAGGCCCGCCACGTAGAGACGGTCGGTGTCGATCGGCAGGGTTTCGATCAATCGATCAACCAAAGCACGCACGGCGTGCATCGGCTTGCTCGGCGGTTGGTCGATTCCCAGCGGAACCGTCACACTGGTCGGGCGCAGTTTCATCGACCAGACAACTGGCTCATCCGAATCGGGCTTGTTGCCAGCGGGACACTGCGGCATGAGGACAAAGGCCCGGTGGCGATCGCGAAAATCAGCCGAAGCAAACAACGAACCGCCGTGGTCAAGCTGCCGCCGGTTGTCGTCGCCCCGCTCGCCAAACCCATGCAGGAAGACCAATAGCGGCCGCTTCTCATCGTCGTCGGTCGGCTTCGGCGCCATCAGCCGGTAGGGCAACTCGAAGCCGTCGTCGTCAAAGGTTGCGGCGTCGAAGACCTGGAGCGGCTCTGGCGTGGCCGGGGAGCCGGCCGGCTCCTCGGCAAAGGAGGTCGCCGTGACGAATAGCAGCGACAGGGCTGTCACAAGACGGGTCATGAGTGGGGTTTCTCGGAGCGAACGGCCGGTTTGAAAAGACCCGACTATCTTAACCGGAGACCAACTTAACCGGCGACCAACTTAACCGGCGACCAAGAGCCGAATCATCCCATCTGGGTAAAACGGCTCACTCGGTGGCGTCGTACGCGACCTTTCCGTCGACAATCGTGTAACGCACCGTCGCGGTGTTGATCGACTCGGGCGCCATCTTGAACAAGTCGTCGTCAACCACCACCAAATCGGCCGCCATGCCGGGCCGCAAGGCGCCGCGATGCTCTTCGGCAAAAGCGGCGTAGGCCGAATCGACCGTGTACGCCCGCAGCGATTCCTCGACCGAAATCTTCTGCTCGGGGAACCAGCCGCCCGGATTCTTGTCGTCGAGCGTCCGTCGCGTGACGGCGCCGTAAATTCCTTCGATGGGTGTCGCCGGCGCGACGTACCAATCGCTGCCGAACGCCACGCGGGCGCCGGCGTCGAGCAGCGAGCGGTAAGCGTGCGTTGTCTTGCTGCGCTCAACGCCGATCAGCGGCTCGGTCCAGCGGCCGTCGTCGATGCAGTGGTACGGCTGCACGCTCGCGATGACGTCTTGCGAGGCGAACCGGCCGACGTCTTCTGCAGCAATGTGCTGGGCGTGCTCGATGCGGAACCGGCGGTCGCGGGCGCCGTTCGCTTTGGCGACGTGATTAAACACATCGAGCTGTGTCCGTATCGCCCGGTCGCCGATCGCGTGGACGGCGACCTGCAGACCCGCGGCGTCGGCGGCGCGGGTCCAGACTTCGAGGTCGTCGGCCGTGTTGACCATCAGGCCGCGGTCGGAAGGGACATCGTCGTAGGGGTCGAGGAAGGCCGCGGTGTGCGAGCCTAGCGAGCCATCAACGAAGCCCTTGAGCATGCCGACAGCCAGCCAGTTGTCGCCGGGTCCGTTGCGCTCGATCTCTTCCAAGAGCTGCCGCCACTGGTGGAGCGGCGTCGCCATCCGGACCCGCACGCGGAGGCGCCCACTCGACCGCGCCGCCCGCATCGCCGCCAGCTCTTCCAGCGAGCCCATTTGCACGACGCTCGTGACGCCGCGCTCAAGCAAGTAATCGTTCGCAGCGTCGAGCGACTTCATCAGGTCGGCCGCCGAGGGGCTTGGCGCAACCCCTCCCACAAGGTCCATGGCGTTGTCCCGCAGCAGCCCGGTCATGCGTCCTGAGGCGTCGCGTTCGATCGCTCCTCCCTCGGGCGCAACAGCCGAGTCGTCGACCTTCGCCGCGCGGAGGGCCGCGGTGTTCGCTAGCGCCATGTGGCCGTCGAGGCGATTGACCCAGACCGGGTTGTCCGGCGTCACCGCGTCGATCCAATCACGTGACGGCAACTCGCCGCCCCAGATCGTGTGGTCCCATTCGCCGCCGCGGACCCACTCGCCCGGCTTGAGCTGCTTGGCGAACTCGGCGATGCGTCGGGTGAACTCCTCGGGAGTCTTGGCGCCGCGGAGCCGCACGCCGGTGAGGTTGCGTCCGCCGACGAACAAGTGGATGTGCGAATCGAACCACCCCGGCGTAACGAGCCCCCCCGCGGCGTCAACGATAACAGCGTCCTCGGGCGCCTTGGCCTCGATGTCCGCCCGGTCGCCAACGGCGACAATCTCGCCGTCGACACACAGCACCGCCTCGGCCCAGGGACGATCGGCGTCGGCGGTCCAGACGCGGCCGCCGGTGATCAGTAGGGCTGATGGCTCGGCAAGCAGTTCAGCCGCGCCGGCAAACAACAGACCGAGACAAACAACCGCGGAAATAAGGCGACGCATTGTCGGTTCCAAGAGGGAGGCATACCGACGCCGACTTTAACATGGCGGAGACGCGACTTGTGCGCAGACGTTCCGTGTTGGAGCGAAGTGGGTCGATGTTGTTGGAGGGGTCTCGAGACCCCTCCAACAATTCGAATAGGTCTCCTCAACCTCAGACGTCGTAACGCTCCAGAATCGGGGGCGGCTCGATCGCCGCCAGGCCGAGCGACTCGGGTCCGTTCGCTTCGCCCGCCGCGATCCGGCGGCCTAGTTCAGTGACTTGCTTGTAGTAACGGTCGGGCGTGCGGTGGCCGTTCAGTTTGCGGTGCAGCTGTTGGCAGAGGATGTCGGCCGCCTCGCGGACGATCGGGTCCTTCTGTCGCCCCGCGTAGAGCGAGGTCACCAGCATCGTGATCAAGTCCTGCGTCCGCTGGCTGAGCTCGGCCATCTTGCACTGCCGGTCGGCCAGCTTGAGCTGGAACTTCTGCATCGCCGCGTCGATCTCGAGCGCCATCTTCGGCAGCTGGTAGCAGGCGTACTTGGCGTGGTAGTGCAGCGGCGCCGGCAGGTTGAGTGGCAGTTCCGCCATCCCTTGGCCACCGAGCTTCCGCCCGAGCAGCCAGCGGACATAAGGGCCCGCGACGCCGGCGAGCACCAGGGCGTGTCGCGGATTGAACGGGTTGGGCTTCTTGATGCCGGCGGCGGCCATCGCTTTGCCGACGGGCTCGAAATAGCGTTTGCCGTGGTCCTTCACAAGCGACTTGAAGAACGCCATGCCGAGCATCTCACCCTCGCCCTCATAGATACAGGGGGCCAGGTAGTCGTGCACGTTGTCGCCGAACGGATGGCCGGCCAGGAACGAGCGCCCGCCGTGGGTCTTCATGAAAAGCTCGATCGCCGCGTGCTTCTGCGCCTCAGAGCCAAAGATCTTGGCGATGATGCATTCCATCTCGCCGCGGTAGCCCGCGTCGAGCAGATTCGCGCACCAAGTCACCAGGGCGTCGGCGCCGACGATCAGGGCCGCCGTCTCGCCGAGGCGGCGCTGCACCAGCTCGCGGCGGACGATCGGCTCGCTGTAGGTGACACGGTAGTCGGCCCACGGGAGCATCGATCCCAGCATCAGCCGCATCGTCCCCGCCGCGTTGGCGCACAGCGAGACGCGGCCCAAGTTGAGGCCGTGGTAAGCGATGGTGAGGCCGTCCCCTTTAGGCGGCCTCAAGAGATTCCCCTTGGGGACGCGGAAGTCCTTGAAGACAATGCCGCGGTTATAGAGATGCCGCAGGGCGTAGATCTCGTACTTCTTGAGCTGGAACTGCTCGCTCTCTTCGTCGGGCAGATCGACGATCATCACCGCCGGCTTTCCCTCGACGAGGCACACCAGGCCGATCGTCCTTCCGGGCCGCACGTTCGAGATGAAAAGTTTCTCGCCGTTGATGACATACTCGTCACCGTCGAGCACCGCTGTCGTTTTTAGCGCGGTGAGGTCGCTGCCGGCCGCCGGCTCGGTGAGCGCGAATGCGCTGAGGCGTTCGCCCGACGCCAAACGCGGCAACCAATTCTGTTTCTGTTCTTCGGTCCCAAAGGTCTTTACCGGATCGACCGCGCCGATACAGCCGTGGATCGACGCGAGGCCGGCGATGGTGCCGTCGAGCGTCGCCATCTCGGTAAGGAACCTTGCGACCGCGGTGAACGGGGCGCCGACGCCGCCGAACTCTTTCGCGACGAGCAAGCCCCAATAGCCCGCCTCGCCGAGCTCGTCGAGCACCTCTTCGCGGACACGGCCATCGTCGCCGTAGACGTCGCCCGCCCGCTTGTGGCGTCGCACCACGTCGAGCGAGGCGTCCATCACGCGCCGGACGTCGACGGGGACATCGGCGGGCGCGCCGACAAACTCCGCCGCCGGGACGCGGCGTTCCCACACCGCCCGGTGAGCCGGGCTGTTGACCGTCTGGTACCGGGGGGCGAAAAGCGCCTCGACCTGGTCGTCGGCCCGGTCGATCGCGCCGGTGCGGCGGGCCTCGTCGTCGCTTTTGCCGCCGAGCTTGAGGGCGGTTTCGGCGAAGGACGTTTCATCGACATCGGGCCCTTCGGTCCGCGGACCGTCGAGCGTCGGGGTTTCGGCCGGGACGGCCATGAACGCCTCCTCGCGACAAATGAAAAGAGACTGCGACGATACACCTAGTGTACGTCACGGAGGGGGGCCAGGTTCTGCGATCCGCCCCTTCTCAGACCCCCGGGGGCGTCCGATAACTAGGATTCGACTCGCCAATTCACCGTCCGTCGGACGCCACGGTCAAGCACGACCCGGCCCCCTTCGGTCTTTAGCCTAGCGTCCCCCACCATGCACGACCCCCGTATCGATACGCTCGCTAACGTCCTGCTCGATCACAGCTGCGAGCTCAAGAAGGGGGAGACGATCCTCATCGAGGCGATCGATCTACCCGAGCCCGACCTGGTTGTCGCGCTGGTCGAGGGCGCCGCCAAGCGCGGCGCGACGCCGCTGGTGGAGCTCAAGAACCAACGCATCCAGCGGGCCGTCTACGCCAACGCTACCGAGGAGGGGATGAAGCTCGCCGGCGGCCTCGAGCGCGCCCGGATGGAGAAAGTGCAGGCCTACATCGGCGTCCGGGGCGCGGCGAACGCCAGCGCGCTGAAGGGGATCCCCGCCGAGCGGATGGACCTCTACCAAGAGCACTGGCTCCGCCACGTCAACGACTACCGCGTGCCGAAGACCAAGTGGGTCGTCCTCCGCTACCCGACCGACTCGTTCGCCCAAGCGGCCGACATGCCGACGCACGAGTTCACCGACTTCTTCTTTGACGTCTGCACCGCCGACTACGCCGCGATGGGCGAGGCCCAGAAACCGCTCGTGGCGCGGATGCAGGCCGCCGACCGCATCAAGATCACGGCGCCCGGGACCGACCTCGAGTTCTCGATTAAGGACATCCCGGTCATCCCGTGCAGCGGCGAGCGGAACATCCCCGACGGCGAGGTCTTCACCGCCCCGGTTCGCGACAGCATCAACGGCGTGATCCGCTTCAACACGCCGAGCCGTTACCAAGGGATTGTCTTCACCGACATCACCTTCACGTTCAAGGATGGGAAGATCGTCGAGGCGACCAGCAGCGACACCGAACGGATCAACCAGCTGCTCGATTCAGACGAGGGCGCCCGCTACTGCGGCGAGTGGGCCATCGGAACCAACAACCGCGTGCGACACCCGATGCTCGACACGCTGTTCGACGAGAAGATCGGGGGCTCGTTCCACCTCACACCCGGCAACGCCTACGACGAGGCCGACAACGGCAACCGCAGCCGCATCCACTGGGACCTCGTCTTGATCCAGCGAGCCGACTACGGCGGCGGCGAGATGTACTTCGACGGCGAGCTGGTGCGGAAGGATGGTTTCTTTGTGCCGGACGATCTGCAGGGACTCAACGAGGGGCTTTGACCGGAGCGACGGCGCCTGCACTTCGCGAGAAATCTTCGACTTCTCGTAAACCGGCCTTGCTGCGATTTGGCGAGCCGCCTAACTTCCCCGCCACACGGCTGAGGGAGAACGCGAGTTCGCCCACCGGCCGTCAGGAACCAGCCGGCCAACCCGCTAGCAAACCCAACCCAACCAAGTCACGTGGAGGGCCCGCCCTAGAAAGGCGTGCTCGCGTCAGCGCCGGACGAGGCACGGAAGCCTGCCGCCGCTCGCGTACAAACCCTTGACGCCGCGTCGGTCGACGCGATTCTCCCCCCTTCGCCCGACCGACCAACGCGTCCAATCGCTCCCGGAAGAGTTACCCGTCCTTTGCCCCCCTGGGACGTGTGCTTTTCTGGGAGCTTTTTTTATGCGCGCTCCGAAATTCCGACCGCGCA
This sequence comes from Botrimarina colliarenosi, assembly GCF_007859955.1. Classification (GTDB taxonomy): domain Bacteria; phylum Planctomycetota; class Planctomycetia; order Pirellulales; family Lacipirellulaceae; genus Botrimarina; species Botrimarina colliarenosi. Next base: position 958,447 of record NZ_SJPR01000001.1, on the reverse strand, counting down.
GTGATTCGTCACGCCGCATGGCAGGTCGAAGGTGAGCCAACCGCACGCCAGCAGTTGACCCGTGGGCAGTTTGCTCACGGCGCCCGCCGATGTCCGCCCTTTCTCCTTCCTTGATCCTGATTTCAGCTCTCGCGCCCAAATACATCAAACCGATAGGTATTGGTATTGGCCTACCTCGAACCAATAGGTAGCGTCCGCCGCATGAGCACTCGACGCACCAATCCCGATTTCCTCAATGGCGTCCCCGAGCTGGTGGTGCTCGAACTACTGAGCCGCCGCGCCATGTACGGCTACGAGATCGTACAAGCGATCCAGGAGCAGTCGGGGGGCGTCCTCGGATTTGGCGAGGGGTGCGTCTATCCCTTGCTGCACAAGCTTGAGGAGCGGGGCCAGCTTGCATCGCAGCGGGTCGCTTTCGGCGGCCGTAGCCGCGTGGTTTATCGCGTAACGACGCCGGGCAAGTCGCGCCTGGCGGAAACAGCGACGGAGTGGCGACGGATCGCCGCTTCGATTCAAGGCATCCTGCAAGGAGGCGATCATGCCCTCGTTCCTGTTCATGAAAGAAAAGCCGGTTGAAACGACGCTCTACGCCGAACTGATCCGCCGTGGCCTGCCGGCCGACTACGCCAAACGGACGGCGGAAGAACTCGACGACCACCGCGTCGACCTGCTAGCAAACCTCCGCGCAGCGGGCGCCGCCAACCCGGAAGCGGTGGCCGACGAGCGGCTTGGCAAGACACGTGTGCTGGCCAAGCGGATCGCCCGCGACTACCATCGGCGCAGCTGGTTCGGCCGCTGGCCGCTAGTGAGCTTCGTCGTTCTGCCGCCTCTCGTCCTTGCAACGGCATGGACGGGTGTGGTGCTCGTGCTTTTCGGCGTTGGCAAAATCTGGACTTGGTCCGGCGGAGCCCCCGGAGAGATCTGGAGCCCTGTCGAGTACACACGTCTATCTTGGGGTCTCGCACTAGGAGTGTTCTCGTTCTTAGTTCCCGCCGTTGTTGCATGGTTCTATGGTCGTGTCGTGCTACAGACGACCCAAAGCCGGATGCTCGTCCTCACGGCATGCCTGGGAATCGGCCTGCTAAACTCGCTACCTCGTCATAGCTATCGCATCGACCCGGCGAAGCCAGAGCTGGCGATGAACCTCATCTCGGTTCCCTTCTGTGACCCAATGGACGCGGCAAGCCTTCGCCAGTTGGCGAGCCCCGTTGCCGCAAGTCAGCTTCTGACGCCAGTCCTGATCGGCGTCATCCTGGTATGGCGGGACAACTCGCGCCGTAGAACGTCGTTGCTAGCAATCTCGGACGGCTCGGAACCCGCACGGGTCGCCGCCTGACGCACGACCGGCGAGCTGGCGACGTCTGTCGTCGGTGTTATAGCGCCCCCACCGACCACTGACGTGGCCGGCTCGCCTTCGCTCGCTGCTAGCAGACCTCGGGGTCGGCGTTGTTGGTTTGGGGTGCGCCCTCTACACTCCCGCCCCTCCCCCTAGCCGTCCCACCCCGGCGCCGTCACGGACGACGAAGCCATGAACGCTACGATGCGTTACCCAACGAGCGACGACACGTCGCTCCCCAAACCCCAACGGATCGCCGCTGCGCGCGAGGTCATGCGTCTCGAGGCGATCGCCCTCTGGAAGCTCTCGCAGCAACTGGGCGACGAGTTCGCCGCCGCGATCGAACTGCTCGAGTCGTGCCACGGGTCGGTGATCGTCACCGGCATGGGCAAGGCCGGGCTGATCGGCCAGAAGATCGCCGCGACGCTCGCTTCGACCGGCCAGCCAAGCCACTTCCTCCACCCTGCCGAGGCGTTCCACGGCGACCTGGGCCGTGTCGGCCGCGGCGACATCGTGTTGATGCTCTCGCAATCAGGCGAAACCGCCGAGGTCACCCAGCTCTTGCCGAGCCTGCGTGAGTTCGGGGCGCCGATCCTCGCGATTACCGCCAGCACCCAAAGCACCGTCGGCCGCGCCGCCCGAGTCGTGCTGCCGCTCGGGCAACTCGACGAGGCGTGTTCGCTCGGCCTGGCGCCGTCGACCAGCACCACCGCGATGCTTGCCGTCGGCGACGCGATCGCTTTGGTGCTGAGCTCGATCCGCGGCTTCCGCGCCGAGGACTTCGCCCGCTTTCATCCCGGCGGTTCGCTCGGCCGCAAGTTGGCGCTCGTTGAAGACGAGATGCGCCCGCTCACCGAGTGCCGCGTCGCCAAGGCGACCCAAACCGTGCGTGAGGTGCTCGTCGGCACCGGCAAACCGGGCCGGCGCACCGGCGCCGTCATGCTGATTGCCGACGACGGCTCGCTGGAAGGCCTCTTCACCGACAGCGATTTGGCCCGGCTCTTGGAGAAGCGCGACCTGGAGTCGCTCGACCGGCCCGTCAGCGAGTTCATGGTCCGCCGACCGACGACGATTCAATCCGGGGCGCGGATGAGCGAGGCGGTCGCCCTCCTCGCAGACCGCAAGTTCAGCGAACTGCCGGTGATCGACGCGGCCGGCAAGGCGATTGGCCTCGTCGACGTGACCGACGTCGTCGCCCGCGAAGCGGGTGACGCCCCCACGGTTGTCCCGAAGGCGCCCCCGAAGCCGGCTGTGCGGATCTTCCCGGGCGAGGATGTTTACGCGGCGGGGTAATTCCTCCGACGACTTGCGTCGCCGGCTCGCCAACTGAATCTACGCTCTAGTTACTTAACGCATGCCCGAAATCCAGCTGCTGCTGACCGACGTCGATGGCGTGCTGACCGATGGCGGCATGACGTTCGACGAAGAAGGCCGCGAGACCAAGACCTTCAACGTCCACGACGGCCTCGGCGTCAAGCTGTGGCAGCGCGCCGGCGGCAAGGTCGGCATCGTCACCGGCCGGACGTCGCGCGTCGTTGAGAAGCGGGCGACGGAGCTGGCGATCACGATCGTCCACCAGGGCGTCGCCGAGAAACTCGCCATCGTCCGCCAGATCGCCGATGAGGAAGGGCTCGCCCTCGACCAAATCGCTTACATCGGCGACGACCTGCCCGACCTGGCGACCGTCGAAGCGGTCGGCTTCGGCGCCGCCGTGGCCGACGCAGCGGCCGACCTGAAGGCAGCCGCGGACTACGTCACTTTGGCGCCCGGCGGTCGCGGGGCGCTGCGGGAGATCGTTGACAAGTTATTGAAAGAATCAGGGCGATGGGACGCCGCGACCGGCTCGTTACACGGATGAGCTTCACCGCGGAGACGCGGACTTAACTTTCTAGGGAGGGTGAAATGCTCAGGTTGCTACTCATCTCGATAATGGTCGGAGCTGCTTCGTTGGGATCGGCCCATGAGATTGGGCCACACAAACCGGATGAGACGCAGGCGTCGTTCCGAGAAGGATTTCTCGACGAGGCATTTCCCCTCACTCGCGAATTGCTGAAGCCCGCATTGATCTCAGAGGACTTTATTTTTGATTGGAGGAGAGTCGCTCCGAGGCGGGAAACGCCGACTCCGCCGGATGACTTTCGGCCGCTTCTCAAGAACTCCAAGGTCTACTTCGACGCCCCGCCCCGCGGCGGCTCCTCGACCTTCTACGGCTAAATTCTCCGCGTCCTCTGCGAGCTCCGCGGTAAATCATCCCCGTGCAACGCCTCATCAACGCCGCCGTCACCCTGGCCGTCACCCTGGTAGCGTACCAGGCGTACGTCTTGGCGATTGTGCCAATCGTTGAGCCGGCCCTGCCGACGCGGGCGTACGACGCGGCGAGCGAAGACGATTGGCAGCGCGGCGGTATCGCTGTTGCCCGCTACCAGAAGATGCTGGCCAGCTACCTGCCGCCAGACCACTGGGCCCTCCTCGGCACACCGCAAGTGTACGAGTACGGCCCCCTCGTGCTTGTGCTCGAGGACTTTCGGCCGATTGAAGGGGGCCGGGTCGAGATCGCCCGCAGCGTTCTCGTTGCGTTCCCGACGCCCCTCGTTCATGGCGCCCCGCCGCCGCGCGACGCGATCATCGCCGAAGTCCCCAATCGCTCGGTGATCCAGTTCGACAATCCGGACGGCGGGGGCGGGATCGACTTCACCAGCGGCAGCGTCGGCAAGCCGGTCGCCGGGGAGTTCATGGGCGAGGTCATCGTCCGCAGCGACATGAAGGACCCGGGCCCCGCCGACGACCTGCGGCTCGTGACGCGCGACCTCCGCTTCAACCAAGCGATGATCACCACCAGCGCGGCGGTCGACCTACGGATCGGGCCGCACCGCGCGCACGGCAAGGTGCTGGAGATCCGGCTGCTCAGCGAGCCCCACGCCGGCGCCAGCGGCTCGTCCTTGCCGATCACCGGCGTCGAATCGCTAGAGATCCGCGAACAGGTGCAGGCGCTGATCAGCACCGGCGCCTTGGCGGAAACGTCGCGCCGTGTGACGTCCGATTCGACGGCAAATCGGAACGTCCAACTTGTCTCGGCGGAGGGGCCGATCCAAACCGCGGGGCCGCTAGAACTCACCTGCGCCGGGCCGTTCCGTTTCGACTTCACCCGCTTCATCGCTTCGCTACAGGACGACGTCCGCGCGACGCTCCGCAATCCGGGCGTCGCCGACGACCAACTCTTTTGCCGTGAGCTGCGACTCCACTTCGGCGACGCCCAAGGCGCCGCCGCCGAGATCAATCCGGTCGACGAGCCCGACCTGGCCCGCCGCCAAAGCCGGCTCATTTCGAACCTCACGCCACGGCTGATCGAAGCGGTTGGCGCGCCGGTCCGGCTCGACTCACCTAGCCGCAGCGCCGCGGTGCGGGGGCGACGACTGCGGGCATGGATCACGGACCGACGATTGCGGATCGAGGGTTCGCCCGCTCAGCTGGCCCACGGGCTCAGCGAGGCGTCGGCCCCGGTGCTCGAGTACACGTCGCCCCCCGCGGGATCGCCGCAGGTGGTTGGCGAACTGCTCGCTGCGGGCCCCGGTTGGCTGAGGATCACGCCATCGCCCGACGAGCCCGAGCGCAACTTTGAAGCGCGCTGGAAAGAGATCCCCGGCGGCGAGCCCGCCGTCACGCTGCGGCGTGACGACCGCGGCCAGCCGGTGCTGTCGATCGTTGGTCGTCCCGAATTCGCGGCCGGGGGCATTGGCAAGCTCCGGGCGGACCGCGTTGTTACCCAACTGAGCGAGGTCGCCGCCGACGGCAAGGACGGCCCCGCGATCGAGCTCACCGCCGGCGATGGCCAGCAGGGCGCTGTCCAGATCAACCGCATCGACGCGATCGGCGCCGTCGAGTTCGTCGGCCGGCAACTCGAGGGCCAGGCCGACAACCTCGTCGCCCTGGTGCGCCCCTTGCCGGCCGACGCGGTCGTCGATGGCGGCGGACCGGCGTTGGGCGCCTCGCTCGGATCGAGCCCGGGGGCGAGCGCTTCACCCGCGGATCGACACTACCGCCTGAAGACCCAATCGATCCAACTCGACATCGGTCTCGCCGGCCGCCAAGCGGCGCCGCTAGCGCTCGTCTGCAACGGCGGCGTCCGTGTCGACGAAGACCCCCGCCCCGATGGCGGCGAGCCGATGCAGATTATCGGTCAACAACTGCGGATCGACCGGCTCGAACGCCGTGGCGCCGCCCGGCTAACGCTCTCCGGCGCCGGCGACGCCCCCCCGGTCGCGGGCGCCGAGCACCACGGTCTCGCCGAGATCCGCTCGCAAGGGATGCGGGTCTGGGTCCGCGACCTGCATGTCGATCAAGCCGCCGGCCGTGCGTGGACCGAAGGCCGTGGCGACGCGCGACTGCAACTCCCTTCTAGCGACGGCGCGAACCCCCTCGCTGGCGAAGGGACCCTCCGCTGGCGCGGCGGCATGCAATTCGACGGCGCTCGACTCTCCCTCTCCGACGAGGTCTTCGCTGAGAGCGCCGGCGGCTGGCTCAACTGCGCTCAGATGACCGCCACGCTTTCGCACCCGATCGACCTGCGCAACGGCTCGTTCGGCGGCGCCGGCGCGGTGGAAGTCGCCCAGGTCGAGTGCTCGGGCGGCGTCACGGTCGACTACCGAGGCACGGACGCCGCGGGGCAGGTCTCGCACGAACGCGCGAAGACCGATTCGCTCGCCATCAATCGCCTCAGCGGCGCCATCTCCGGCCGGGGGCCGGGATCCATCCGCTCGGTGCGGCTCTCCGGCGCGAGCGCCAACCCTTTCGGCGGCGCTCCGGGCGCTGACAAACCGAACGCCGGCAAGCAAGGCGACGGCCTGAAGTTCCTCCGCGTCGACTTCCGCGAAGGGATCGGCGGCAACTACCTCGAACGCCGCGTGCAGTTCCTCGGCGGCGTGCAGACCGTGTACGGCCCCGTGCTGGCGTGGGATCACCAGTTGCCGCTCCACTCGCCCGAAGGCGTGCCGCCCGACTCGGTCGAACTGCGTTGCGAAGAGCTCCGCGTCCACGAGGATCCGGCGGCTTCGGTGCGGCGTGGCAGCACCACCGGCGCGCCAATCGGTCCGATCGAGTTGGTCGCGCTCCGCAGCGTGCGGATCGACGCGGCGATCGGCGCCGACGGAGGTGGTCTCGTCGCTGAGGCGGGCCGCGCGAGTTACTCGCAGTCGGCCGACCGCTTCATCCTCGAAGGGGACGCCCAGCAGCTCGCCCGCCTCTGGGCCCGTTCCAACGGCCAGCAGGCCTACGCCCCCGCGTCGGCTCAGCGACTAACGCACTACGTCGGACTCGGCCGCACAACGATCGACGACCTCCGCGGCGCCGAGTACCAACCGACGCCAAACGCAACGCGGCCGAGCCTGCCGCCGCGGTGAGGCGTGTTATGAGATGGCCCGTTTTGCGTGCCGGTTTGCTCGCGGTACAAACCGCGTCGAATGACGGATCCGCCAGTGCTGTCGAGAATTCGAAACTGACGGAGGAGAGCGGCGCCGACGTGGGGTTGAGAGCCTTCTTGGCGACGCCGTTGGCCTCGTTGGCGGTGACGAAATCACTCTGTTGTGCCGCCGCTGTCGGCTCAGTGCGAAGAGACAGCGGCGGGGCTTGGCAACGCCTGGGTCGCGGGGCGAGTGAGCTCGGCGACACCGCGATTCATTTCGGCCTCGAGGTCCGACCGGTCGGGCAGCCGCCACGGCAGGCGGACCGTGAAGGTGCTCCCCTTGCCGCTGACGCTGCGGACCGTGACGTCGCCGCCGAGGAGGCGGCACAGCTCGCGGACGATCGATAAGCCGAGGCCGGTGCCTCCCTGCTCGCGCGTCATCGCGTCGCCGCCGGGGACGGCCGACGCGCCTTGGCGGAACTTCTCGAAGATGATCGCTTGGTCGGCGTCGCTGATGCCGATGCCGGTGTCTTCGACCTCGAGGACCAACGTCGCGACGGAACTCAGCCGATGGGGCGAGCCGTGCGCGTGGTCCTCCTCACGCCGCGCACGGACCAAGATGCGGCCCCCTTCGGGCGTGAACTTGATCGCATTCGAGAGCAGGTTGTTGAGGATCTGCTGCAGTTTCGCTTGGTCCTGGCGGAGCGGCGGCACGCCCGCCTCGCACTCGGCCTCGAGATCGATGTTCTTGCGCTCCGCCAGCGGGCGGGCCATATCGCATTGGGCCGTGACGATCGCGGCCAGCGGCAGCTCGACCGGCGAGGCGTCCATCCGCCCTGATTCCAGTTTAGCCAGGTCGAGGATGTCGTTGATCATCTCGAGCAGCATCTTGCCTGACCGCTGGATGTTGCCGACGTAGCGTTGCTGCTTGGGGTCGAGCGTGTCGACCGTCGCGAGCACCTCGCTAAAGCCGAGGATGCTGTTGAGCGGCGTGCGGAGCTCGTGGCTCATGGTCGCGAGGAAGTCGCTCTTCAGGCGGTTCATCTCGAACAGCCGCAGGTTCATCTGCGCGAGCTCGTCGACCTTGCTGTCGAGTTCGTTGTTGATCCCCTCGAGCGAGTTCTGCTGGCTGAGGAGCTGGCGGAGCATCCGGTTGAACGAGGCGGCCAGTTCCTCGAACTCGTCGCCCGTCTGGATGTCGGCGCGCTGGCTGGTGTCCCCCTCGCGGACGGCGTTCGCGACCTCACGGAGGTGGGTCACTGGTTTGACAATCAGCAGCTTGACAATGAACCAGAGCAGGAACATCGACAGGAAGAAGATCACCACCGCGACGCCCCACATCGTGGCGTCGTAGGCGGCGATGTCGCTGCGGCCGCTCTTGCGATCGACCTCGATCCGCATGACCGCGATTAGGTCGCCCTCAACGATCCCAGCGCGGACCGGTTTGCCCCAGATGCTGTGGCAGGTGACGCAGGTCTTTTCGGCATAAAGGGGCTGGTAGAACCGCCAGATGGTGCCGTCATCGTCGTAGCGGGAAGCGGGCTCAGCCTCCTTTGTGTCGGGCTCGGCGTCGAGATACCGCCGCAGCAGCTCCCACTCGTGGGGATGCTCGGGGCGGCCGTAGGCGTTCGGGTTGCCGGCGTCTTGGGGCTTAACCGAGTACGACTGGTACTTCACGCCGCTCGCTTGGCTCGCCTGGACGAGGTTGGCGATGATCTCTTTCCAGGTATCGACCTCCTCGGGTCGAAGCCCCGCCTCCTCCTCGGCAGAGGGCTGCATCAACTCCTCGAAGTGCCGCTCGATGTTGGCGGCGCGGACCAGCTCGCGCCCCAGCTTGCGGTCGCTCTGGCGGAGGAAGTCGCGTAGCTGCTGCCCCGACCAATAGAAGCTCAGCACCAGCAGGACGCCCAGCGCGATGCCGAACCACCAGCGGCACTTCCGCTCGAGGCTTGTCTCACCGACGAGAACGCGTTTGAGGCCGCGTGGAGTCATGCTTCGATTGTAGCAGGCCACCGACGCCCGGCAGACGGCAGAAAGTGGGGGGGACGGGGGGGCAGGGACGCGGGGAGATCACTCTGAGCCGCGACCGTGAGGGATTCGTCCAAACCATAGCGGAGTCGTCAGGACGGCTCCCTCACGGTCGCGGCTCGGCTACACATCTCTCGTCCCTAACCCCCCTCTCACAACATATCGGTCGGGTCGATATCAACGACCGAACGCACCCCCTCGGGCGGCTTGATTGGCAGCCAACCGGCCCGTAGGGCGGCCCGCACCGCGTCGCCGCTTGGGGAGTGCATCTGTAGGTGCCGGCGGAATTCGCCCCGCAGCCTGGTGATCGGCGCCGGCGCCGGGCCCACGAGGCGGACCTTGGCGCCCGCCTCCTGGACGGCGCGTTTCAAAGTCTCCGCTACCTGATCGAGGTAAGCCGTCAGCAGCGGCTCGCTAGCGCCGCGGGCAATGATGCGCGCCATGACGCCGAAGGGGGGGTAGCCCAGCGCCCGGCGGGCCGGTAGCTCCTCGCTTGCAAACCGTTCGTAGTCGTGCCGCACCGCGGCCAGAATCGCCGGGTGGTCGGGGTCGAACGTCTGGACGATGACGCGGCCACCCCGCTCGCCACGGCCGGTGCGACCGGCGACTTGCGTCACGAGTTGGAAGGTCCGTTCCGCAGCACGGAAGTCGGGCAAGTTGAGCGCCGAGTCGGCGGAGATCACTCCGACAAGGGTCACATTGGGGAAGTCGAGGCCCTTGGCGATCATCTGGGTGCCGAGCAGGATCCGCGTCTCGCCGTGGCGGAACGCGTCGAGCGCCGTCTCGTGGCTGCCCGGTCGCCGCATCGTGTCGGCGTCCATCCGCGTGACGGACACGCCGCGGAACCGCGCGTTGACTTCCGCTTCGAGTTTCTGCGTCCCCATGCCGCCGTAACGGATCCGCGGGCTGCGGCAGTCGGGGCAGACCGTCGGCGGCGCCGAGCGGTAGTCGCACCAGTGGCAAACGACGGCGTTGTCTTGCCGGTGGAACGTCATCGCCACGTCGCAGTGATCGCACTTTAGCGCATAGCCACAAGCCGGGCATTGCACGTGCGTGGAGTAGCCGCGGCGATTGAGCAACAAAATAATCTGCCCGTCGTCGCGAAGCGCCTGGTCCATCGCCTGATAGAGCGGCCGGCTAATGGCGCCACGAGACTCGCCGTCGACCCGCAGGTCGACGACCCGCACCGCCGGCATCGGCAGGTCGCCGATCCGCCGCGGCATGCTCGCTAGCCGGAACCTCTCGGGCGCCCCCGGCTGTGAACAACGCCACGCCTCGAGCGACGGCGTCGCGCTCGCCAAGACGAGCGGCACCCCCTCGGCGCGGGTCCGCTCAAGGGCGACGTCGCGGGCGTGGTAGCGGGGCGCGGTGTCTTGCTTGAAGGTGGTCTCGTGCTCTTCGTCGATGACGACGAGCCCTAGGTGCGGCGTCGGCGCGAAGACCGCGCTGCGGGCGCCGACCACAACCTCGACATCTCCGGCCGCGATGCGGCGCCATTGGCGGTGACGCTCGACATCCGACTGGTGACTGTGCAGCACGGCGATGCGGTCGAAACGCTCACGGAACCGGCCGACGGTCTGGGGCGTTAGACTGATCTCGGGCACGAGCACGATCGCCTGCCGTCCGAATGAGACGACGCGTTCGATCGCCTGCAGGTAAACCTCGGTCTTGCCGCTGCCGGTGACGCCGTGCACGAGGATGGTTTCGTGCTCGCCCGCATCGACCGCGGCGAGGATCGTGTCGAGCGTCCTCGCCTGGTCGGGGTTGAGTCGCTTCGCCGGTTGGCGTTCGACGGCGACGTCTTCGGCGAGCAGGCCGTCGGTCGCGAGTCGCTCGACGCGTGACTCGATGAGGCCACGTTTTCGCAGGGCGTTAATCGGCGCTGTCGTACAGCCGACACGCATCGCGAGCTGCTTCAGCGACAGCGGCTTGCTGCTGGCGGCGAGCGCCTGGAGCACGTCGGCCTGTTTGGGCGGCAGCTCGAGGCCGGTCAGCCGGGCGGCGACTTTTGTCGGAACACTCAATAGGGTGACGTCGCGTGTGCCCGCCCGGCCGCGGACGCCCGACGGCACCACCCCCTCCAGGACTTGGCCCCACGGCGTCAGGTAATGGTCGGCCATCCAGCGAGTGAGCCTCAGCATCGACGGCGAGACGAGGCTCACCGGATCGAGCACGCCGCGCAGCGGCTTCAGCGGCCGCGATGGCGACGAGGGCTTCGGGCCGACCGCGACGCAGTACCCCACCACCGGCCGGTTGCCCCGTCCGAGCGGCGCCCGCACCCGCCGGCCCGGCTCGACATAGACATCGGGCTTACGGGGGTCGGCCATCGTGTCGGGGATCGCGTAGTCGAATTCCCCCGGCGGCCCGCTGGGCAGCACGACCGTCGCCGCCAGGACCATCGATTGCGCATCGATCTCCCAGGCGGGCGGCTCGGCGTCGAAGAGAGAGCGTTGGGACACAGGGGTGAGGATAGAGGTTCGATGTCGGATGAGGGATGATAGGCCCGGCCCCCTATCATCCCCCATCTGCCCCCGCTGATCTCCCCCCATGCGTCTCGGCCTCTTCGGCGGCAGCTTTGACCCGGTGCACAACGGCCATCTGGCCCTCGCCGCGTGCTGCGCCGAGCAGGGCCAACTCGACGCGGTCTGGCTGATTCCCGCCGCGGTACAGCCGCTGAAGCCCGATGGCCCCGTCGCCGCCGACGCCGACCGGGTCGCGATGCTGCGGCTCGCGACCGAGGGCCAAGCGGGCCGGGAGGTTTCGACCATCGAGATTGACCGCGGCGGCGTCAGCTACACGGTCGACACGCTCCGGCAGATGCGGGGCCAACTGCCCGATGCGGAGCTGTTCTTTCTGATGGGGGCCGACACGCTCCGCGATTTCTCAAGCTGGCGCGAGCCTGCCGAGGTCCTGCGGCTCGCCAGGCCAATGGTCGTGCAGCGCCCCGGCGAGGGGGGTGTCGCGACCGAAGTCCCCCACCTGCGGATCGATATGCCGCCGATGGCGGTCAGCAGCAGCGATTTGCGGCGACGGATCGCTGCCGGCGAATCGATCGTAGGGCTCGTTCCCGACACCGTCGCCGAGTACATCGCCCGCCACGGCCTGTATCGCTAACGGCCCGCCCGCCCCCTGTGTTATTGTGAGTCACGTGAGCAACACGTCTTCCTCGACGACCGACCTTCTCGCCATCGACGTTGGCAATACCCGCGTCAAGCTGGGTCTCTTCACATCGGTTGACGGTGGTTGCGTCACAACGGCCCTATCGGGCGATCTGCCGATCGCCGCGCCGCGACTCCCCGAACCGGCGGAGACGCTCGCGAGCACGCTCGACGAGTTGATCGCCGGCGCCCTGCACGACTGGCTCCAGGCGATCGGCGATGTCCGTCCCCGCATCGCCCTGGCGAGCGTTTCTCGTCCGGCCGAAGAGGCGCTTGCCGCGTTGCTCAGCCATTACGATGTTCAAAGGATGGCGAGCGAGACGGCGCCAATCACGCTCCGCGTTGACGAGCCGACCCGCATCGGCGTTGACCGAGTCATGGCCGCCGTCGCCGCCAATCGATTGCGCCACGATGGCCGGCCGGCAATTGTCGTCGACGTCGGCACAGCGATTACGGTCGACCTGATCGCAACGGACGGCGCTCTCGAAGGGGGCGCCATCCTACCCGGCCCGACGCTCGCCGCTCGGGCGCTGGCGGAGAAGACCGACCGCCTTCCCGACATCCAGTTCGGCGACCTCGGCGACGCGCCCGACGCGGTGGGCCGTTCGACCGAACCGGCAATCCTTGCAGGCGTTTTCTGGGGCGCAGTCGGGGCGATCCGGGAGCTGATCGCCCGCCAGCGCGACCGCCTGACCGATGCGCCCCAGGTGTTCCTCACCGGCGGGGCGGCGCCGTCGGTCGCCCGACTGATTGGCGGCCCTGACCTGTCGGTCCGCTGCGTGCCGCACCTGACGCTCGCCGGCGTCGCCCTCGCAGCGGGCGTTGACCGATGACGCGGGTCTGTCGGCTGACGCCCGCCGGACGGGGCGCTATCGCCGTGGTCGAAGTCACCGGCGCCGACGCGGTGCGACTGGTCGATAGTTGGTTCGGCGGCGCACACCCCCTCACAACGGCGCCAATCAACGCCATCCGCTTCGGCAGCTGGCGACGCCCTCACGCCGACACGCCGGGCGAAGAGCTCGTCGCCGTGCGCACCGCAACCGACCGCGTCGAGGTCCACTGCCACGGCGGAGTCGCGGCCGCGGCGGCGATTGTCGCATCTCTGGTGAGCGACGGCGCCGTCGAAACCAAGCCAAGCCCCGCCTCGCTAGCCGACGAGTTGCAAGACGCTTTGGCGAACGCGCCCACCGAGCGGGTCGCTGGGGTGCTCCTCGATCAGGTGAATGGCTCACTCGACGCGGCGTTACGGTCTCTGATTTCCTTGCTCGACGCCGGCGACGCCACACAGGCTGGCGCCCTGATCGACGACCTGCTCAGCCGCGAGCGGCTCGGGCGGCGTCTTACGCAGCCGTGGCGTATCGTGATCGCCGGCGCGCCGAATGTCGGCAAGAGCAGCCTTGTCAACGCGTTGGTCGGCTTCGACCGGGCGATCGTCTACGACCTGCCGGGCACCACCCGAGATGTCGTGACGGCGACGACTGCCGTCTCTGGCTGGCCGGTGACGCTCGCCGACACCGCCGGTGTGAGAGCAACCGACAATGTGATCGAGGCGGCCGGCGTCGAACTCGCCCGCGCGACACTCCGCTCGGCCGATATCGTCGTGGTTGTCCGCGAGGCGGCGGCGTTCGCTTCGCCGGAGGCTCTTGAACTCCGTGATTCACTGCTCGCCGAGGCGACTGTCAACGCCGCCGTCATCGAAGTAGCCAGCAAAGCCGACCTCAACCCCCGAAGCGATTCGATTCCGTCCGAGGTCATTGCGACCGACGCCCCGAACGGCATAGGCGTCGATCGGTTGCTGGCGACGATCGAACGGGCAATCGGCGTCGGCGACCCACCGCACGGCGTCGCGGTGATCGTCGGACGGTGGCGCTACGAGCGGCTCCGCTCGATCCGTCGTCACTTGTTGGACGGAGAGATCGCCACCGCTGCCGCTGCGGCGCCGGCGTTGCTAGCCCCGGAGCTACTTTAGCGATTACGCCGAAGATGCCGCCCCCCTGCGGTCGATGAAGAGAGTCGTACGCCCTCGCTCCGGTGAGGCCGACTCCTCTGGCTTTCGAGGCTCTTCATGCACCGCACTTTCATCGCTCTCGCCTGCTCGCTCGGAATGGTCGCCATTGCCGAAGCGCAAACCGGCATCGGTTCCCGACCTCAAACAGCGATGTCAGCACTGGGGCAGACGAACGTGCTCAGCCACCGCGCCGGATCGGGCTATCGCACCGCCGCCCGTAATGGCGTCGGCTCCGCCACCGGCCGACCGGCGGCGATGGGCGGCAAGCCGTTTGCGGCGGCTTCGACGGGGCCGACAATCAGCCCCTACCTGAACCTGTTCCGTACCGACTCAAGCTCCGCGGCGCCGAACTACTACACGTTCGTCCGCCCGATGCAGGACCAGTACGAGGCAAACCGCCTTCAACAGGCGCAGATGCAGACGCTTCAACGACAGGTCCAGCAGGCGACTTACCTCAGTCCCGCCACAAGCGTGGCCGGTGGCGCCCGCTATGGAGAGACGGGTCACTACTACGGCGGCTGGCGCCGCTAGACAACGAGCTCGCTGGGCGAACGCACCGCAAGACGGCTGTGTCGTGACGTCGGGGTCAAAACACCTCGATGCTTTTAACCGTCGGCCCAGCGGCGCTCACGGCGCCGGCGAGACATCGCTCCGCCGCCGCCAGCAGCGGTTCACTGTCGAAGCTTGGCGTCGGGTGAGCGACCCCGGCGATCCCTACGTCGAGTCGTACCGGCGTGGTCCTCGTTAGTTCGATCGCCACGGCTGACCAGAGTCGGTTGGCTTCAAGGCGATCAATGCCCGGCAGCCAGACCGTGGCTTGATCCCGCGTGGTTGGCGCCCAAGTCGCGTGCGTTAGGTCGCTCGCCCACGGCGATGCAGCGACCCAGTCTCGGAACGCCAGGACGCTCGCTTCGGCGTGGGGCTTGCTCGGCGAGACCTTGAGGATCGAAAGCGTGAGCCCCGATCGGCTCTCACGGGCTCGGAGGATCGCCGCGTCGATCCGCTCGAGAAGCCACGACCGGGGTCGCAGGAGTGGGTCGGCGGAGGTCGATAGGGGCTGCCGGACCGACGCGGGCTGGTGCGGCTCGGCATGCGGCTCGTCCGATCGTGGTTCAAGCCCGCCTGCGAGCATCACCCGCATGGCGGCGGCGAGGCGTCGTGTCTCAAGCAACAGGTCGCGGCAAAGCTGTTCGTCCTCGTCGATCTCGGCGCCATCCCGCGGGTCGCCGATCATCCGAACGGCGCTCTCCTCGGAGAGCAGTGATAGCCGGGCGTGCGCGTCGATGAGCGTCTGCTGATAGTCGCCCCCGTCGCTGAGCGGCGCCGCCATCGCCTCGCCGAGTTGCGCCGCTTCGCCCTGGAGCGTCCCGACGATGGTGTTGATCTGCTTTAGCGTGAGGTCGCCGTAGTTCTGACCGCAAGTGAGCAGCGTCGAAAGCATTGAGAGATCTCGACGTAGCAAGATCTGCGTCAGCAAATTCGCCAGACGCAAAGACTGCGCCAAGCAAGCCGTGTCGCCGGTCAAATGGTCGAGGTTGTTGTCGCCGGCCTGCTGGTTGATCGCTTCGGCGATCGACAACGGCAGGTTCCATCGACGCAACATCTCCGCCGACAGCTCGCGATGCTCGAATCCGAGCGATTGTGTCTCGATCGCCGCGAGCGTAGGGCGTTGGCCGCCGCGAGGCTTGCTCGACGCGACCGCGTCGATGAGCGAGGCGTACTCGTCACCGAGTTGGCTCAGCAACACCAGTTGGCCGACCCCCTGCATCAGGCCCGCGGCAAGCGCCTCGTCCCCCAGGCGCCCCCAGCCCGCTACAGCGAAACGGCGGGCGGCGGCCGCTGTCGTCAGAGTCTCGGTCCAGTAGCGCTGCAGCGCGCCGCCGGTTAGCCCCTCAGCGATCCCCTCGGGCAGCGAGAAGCCGAGCACCAGTAACTTGAGCGGTTTGACGCCGAGCAGGGCGATCGCCTGCGACAAGCTCGCCACCTCTTGGGGGAGCCCGTACAGCGAGCTGTTAACAACCCGCAGCAGCTTGCTCGCTAGGGCAGGGTCCCCTTCGATGCAGCGGCACAAGGCGCGGGCGTCGATCTGCGGCTCGTCGGTCAGACGGAGCACCTCCATCGCCACGGCGGGTGGGGAGTGCAACTTCCCGGCGCGGTCGGCGATCGCGGCGAGCGTCGGGGTCTCGGCAGGAGGCATCGGCGGCCGCGGCAAGTCGGGGGGCAATTGGAGGCATTGAAACCTAGCTCACGCCTCGGTTCGTGCGGCGCCGGCGCCGCCAGCACAGGCCCTACAATGCCAACCAAGGCGCCCGAAGCGGGGCATTCCATGTGGGTCTTCACGCCCAGGCCGGATAGACTCTGCTGCTCTCGCCCCGCTCTGAACCCCGACTTGAGGCCGCACGGATGCGCCGCCTGCTACTGCTGTTCGCGATCGTCGCTAGCCACGCCCCGGCCGCCGACGGCCCGCCGTCGCTCGCCGACGTGCTGGCCGATGACGCCTCGCTACGCGGCGTGGCGTTTGTCGATGCGGACCACGGCTGGGCGGTGGGCGACCGGGGCGTCGTGCTCCAGACGACCGACGCCGGCGACCACTGGCGCCGTCTCTCGACCCCGACCGACGACGGCCTCGACGCGGTAACCTTCGCCGACGCCAACCACGGCTGGGCCGTCGGCGGTTCGGCGCGGCCATACACGCACGAGTCGCGCGGTGTCGTCCTCGCCACCGCCAATGGCGGCCGCACCTGGGAGTCGATCGCCGAGGGCCAACTGCCACGGCTCCGGGCGGTCCGGTTCTTCGACAATGAGCACGGCGTCGCCGCCGGAGACGGAACAGCGCTCGCGCCGTCCGGCCTCTTCACGACCGACGATGGCGGCCGCCACTGGCGACCCGTCCCGGCCGCCGCTCAACAGCAGTGGCGAGCGGGCGCCTTCACGCGCGACCGCGTTGGCGAGCTCGCCGGCGTCGTCGCGGGGCTCCGTGGCGCCTCGGCGCGACTCACCGGGCGTGAGGTCACGGCGTCACTCGGCGCAGGTGATCGCCGTGGCGGTTACGGGGTCGCCCTTGTCGACGAATCTCGCGGCTGGCTAGTCGGCGATGGCGCCTTGGTCCGCACCACCGACGACGGCGGCCAAGCCTGGGGACCGCCGCCAAGCGACCTGCCGCCGTCGCTCGCCGACTGGTTCGACTGGCGGGCGGTCGCCTGCCGCGGCGAGCATGTCTGGATCGCCGGTTCGCCGGGTTCGATAGTGCTCCATTCGCCCGACGCCGGACGCACCTGGCGCCTCGCTCGCACGGGAGTCGCCACACCGATCACCGCCATCACGTTTGTCGACGACGCCCGCGGCTGGGCCGTTGGCGAGTTCGGACGCATCCTCACCACGCGTGACGGCGGGAGAACCTGGCGCGACCAGCGGGCTGGCGAACGCCGGAGCGCCGCCGCTTTCGTGATGGCCGAGCCTGACAAGCTGCCAACCGAGCTGCTCGCTATCAACGCCGCCGGTGAGGGTTTCCGCACCGTCGTCGCCTCGCCGCTACTGGCGGAGCGCTCCGCCGACGCCACCCCAACCGCGAACCGACTCGCCGACGCCGCGACGCTAGTCGGCGCCGACGCGGTGCGGCTCGGCTGGTCGACGCCCCTCGAAGCGGCCGACGCCGCGCTCCCGCCGGACGCCCTGCTAGAGAGGCTCAACCGCGTGACCGATGGGCGCGCCCGCGAACTGCTCGTCGCCGAGTTTCGCAAGCTCTTGGTGACCTACCGGCCCGATGTTATCGTCACCGCCGACCCCGAACGGGCTTTGTCCGGCGCCGCTTCGCTGCTCGCCGACGCCGCCGCCGAGGCGATGGAACTCGCCGCCCAAACCCCGCCGGTCGAGACGGGGCTCGCCTCGTGGCGGGCCGAGCGGGTCGTCGGCTACGCCATCGACGACGGCGCGCCCCTCGCCGCCGGCGAATCACGGCAGAGCACCGGCGACTTTTCTTCGCTGCTCGGCGCGACGTCCGCGCAGTGGCGTCATGCGGCGCGGGGGCTGCTCGATAAGGAAGACACCACAGCGCCCGCTGCTTACCGCTGGCGGACGCTCGCCGGAAAGCCAGCGCCATCGACGCACCGGCCCGACCTGATGGCGGGCTTTGCTCATCCGCGTGGCGGAGACGCGCGCCGTCCCGCCGCGGTCGCTCCCGCCAGCCAGCTTGAACAGCTCCGCCGCCTCGCCTCCAAGCGACGCAACCTCGAGCGGTTGCTCGACCAGTCGGTCGGTGACCCGGCCTGGGCGGGCCAGGTCGTAAATCTCACCGGCGGTCTCGACGCCGAATCGGGCGCCGACCTGCTCCGCCAACTCGCGGAGGGCTACCGCCAAGCGGGCCGGCTTGAGTTGGCGTCGGACACGCTTTACCTGCTCGCCCGCCGCTACCCCGACGCCCCGCTCGCCGACGCGTCGCTGCTGTGGCTGCTGCAGTATTACGCCAGTGGCGAACGGGCCCGGGCCGACTCACGCGCCGTCGCCGGCCAAGACGCCCGACCCGACACCCTCGCGAACGTCCCCAGCAACCCCGGCGGCGTGGCCCAGCTCGCGGCGCCCGACAAGACGGGCGTCCTCACTTCCGAAGAACGGCTCGAGCGCGCCGCGGCGCTCGCCCAGTTCCTCGGCCAGGCACGGCCCTCCCTCTACGCGCAGCCGGCGATCCGCTTCGCCGAGGCGGCGACGCAACGCGCCCGTGGCTTCGGCGCCGACGCCGATCGCACGGCGCTGGTGCTCTCCAAGCAATCGATCGCCGACGACTGGCGCCGGGCCGCCCAGGCCGAGCGTTGGATCGCCAAGCCCGAGGGACTCCCCCCCGACAAGCCGCTCGCGAACTGCCGTTACGCCGCGCGACGCCCCAAGCTCGATGGCCGGTTCGATGATCTGGCATGGTCGGGCGCCGACGCCATCACGCTCTCCCTCCCCGGCGCCGCCAAATCGACCGCCACCGTCCGCATTGCCCACGATGAGGAGTTCCTCTTTCTCGCCATCGACGCGGCGTCCGATTCGATTGAGCCGATCGACGCCAACGCCACCCGTCCCCGCGACGCGGACCTTACCGGACACGACCGATTGCACTTACGGATCGACACCGACCGTGACTATGTGACGGCGTTCGAGCTCACCATCGACGCGCGCGGCTGGACGCATGATGGTCTCTGGAACGACGACCACTGGCGGCCAACCTGGTGGGTGGCGGCCGACGCCGACGAATCGTCTTGGCGCGCCGAAGCGGCGATTCCGCTGGCCGAGTTGGCCGATCCCGAGCACATCGCCCGGGCGGCGTGGGCCGTGTCACTCCGCCGCGAACGCCCGGGCCAAACGCCCACCTCTTGGCCGGCCACCGCGGCGGCGGCCGACTCGCCCGACGCGTATGGGCTGTGGCTCTTCGATTGAGCGACGATGCGGCCTGAGCAAGAGGGCGATGAAACGGACGCCTCGCTGTGGCGCCGCTGTAGCGTCAATCGGATCTCCATCCGCTGCCGTGAATCGCCATCCGGGCTTGGCGGCAGTCGAATCTCAGGGGGAGAGCTGCTTCATCGCACAAAGCCAGGACGGTCTAGACGGAAACGACCATCGAGAAGAGCGGCCCCATGCCAGCAGCACTTGGTCAATCTTTGTTGAGTTGAAGCAACATCGTAAGGCAAGTACGCCGGCGCGGGCGTAGCGGTTGTAGGGAATGCGCGGCCCGAGAGCTGCGAGCCCGTCGGATTCACCCGCTGGGCGCGATTGAGGCGTCCGTTCCCACGGATTGCACAGTGGGGACGGGAAACGCCCTACTCCCTTTTCTCTCTCGAGGACGCGGCTTTCCCTGCCAGACTTCACTGCCGCGCAGTACTGCCGCACAGTTCGTGACAAGTCAGTACGACCCGTACAACGCGAGGTCGTCACGGGCGCCCCGCTCCATTCCGTAAGACACCGGCCGGCTTGGCCGTTTGGAATTGCGTTCGGGCGACCCTAGCACCCCTCCGTTTCGTCATCCTGGCCATGAGTTCGGCGACCTTGACCGCGACTTCCCCCGAGAGTAACCGAGCTCCCGCTATGGATACGCAATCGCTCGCGACGATCCTCGGCGCCCAACTGGAAGCAATCGATCGATCGCAGGGGAGAATCGAATTCACACCCGATGGCGTCATCATCGATGTCAACAAGAACTATCTTGAGGCGATGGGCTACCACCGGGACGAGGTGCTCGGCCGGCACCACCGGTGCTTCGTCGAGCCCACCTACCGAGAGTCGCAGGCTTACGCCCGCTTCTGGGAAAAGCTCCGCTCGGGGGAGCACCACTGCGACGAGTTCGTGCGGATCGCAAAAGACGGTTCAAGGCGATGGATTCAAGCCAACTACAACCCAATCCTTGACGAAGCCGGGCGCGTATGGAAGGTCGTCAAGTACGCCGTCGACATCACTCGACAGAAGCAAGCCGAGCAGATCGCCGAACGAGCGGCGGTCGCCCTCGACGCACAGCTCGCCGCGATTGATCGATCCCAAGGGCGAATCGAGTTCAATCCCGATGGCGTCATCATCGACGTCAACGACAATTACCTTCGGATGATGGGGTACTCGCGGCACGAGGTGATCGGCCGCCAGCACCGCATGTTTGTGCCCGGCGAGATTCTGGACGACGAGGGCTATCTCGCGTTCTGGGCGAGTCTCCAATAAGGGTGACTTCCATTCCGGTGACTTTGAGCGACTCGCGAGGGGTGGGAGCCACCGTTGGATCCAGGCGACCTACAACCCCGTGGTCGGGATGTCCGGTGAAGTTGAGAAGGTCGTCAAGTACGCGATCGACATCACCGCTCAGAGGGAGCTGTGGTGGCCTTATCTTCGAGTCTCACTCCTGCGCCGCTTGGTCGCTGTCGGGGTGATTAAGGCCGTTACGTCTCTTCGTTGTTCCCTGTCGGTGGTTCGGTCGCCGGGCGACGTAGGACCCACGGCGCGCTTGCTTACTTGCCCACGGCGCGGGCGACCGCGCAAAAGACGCTCGATCGGGGGCTTCGCCTACTCCGTGGCGGGCCCGGCAGAGGAACCGCATACCCGGGGGGCCGGTCGAGTCCTTCCCATCCCCCCTTCGGCGGTTAGCGGCGTCGAACGCCCCGGTCGTGCGAGATTCCCCCGCGTCTCTCTCTACCTTCCAGCCCCACAGCCAGCCGCGGTGCGGCCCGGGGAGGATTCACCGCACGAAGGGAATGAATTCGCCGCCCAGTTTAGTGATTCCATGGGCTTCGTTCCGCCAGCACACCTTGATAAGGCACTGAGTGCCCGGCGCGCCCGCGGCAGCGAAGTCGATGAGCAAATAGCTGCCGATCGCCTGACCGGTCCGCATCAGTCCCATGCCGGACGCCGATATGTCCAAGAGGGTCATGCTGTACGCCTCGGCGACGGGCATTCCATCGTTACTTAACGGCACGACAACCACCGGCGCCGAAAGGGCGTAACGGGCTGACTGGCGGCGTTCGTCGACGACCAGCCCCGCACCGAAGAAATTCGAGAGCAGCTGAATAGCGATCGGCAGCGGCGGAGAATCGGGGGCCGTGCGCGACGCCTGCTGCGCGTCGTTCACCTGACTGGCTTCGTCCTTCGGGATCTCGATCCCCGATCGATTGCGCGCCGCCGTAAAGTAGATGCGTTGGCATTCGGGGCACGGGACTGGCGCCGCCCAAGCGTCGGGACGCGGCGAAGGCCAAGATAGCGTCCGTAAGCACCCCGCGCAGTGCGCAATCTCGTAACCCGCATCCGCCTTGCTCAAGACCACTGGGATGCGGCCAACAGCACACAGCTGGTCGATCTCGTTGTTGGGCTGAGCGATCAGCTTGTCTCTTTCGACGGACATGATGTTCGTATCCTCCACGAAGACTATTTGCACTCACGATCGACTTCGGCATCGGGAATCGAGGCGCGTCGGCGACTAGCCCTCCAACCATTCGTCCCTTAGTGAATGCACTTCGGCCCTTGCCAATCAACCGTGACTGGTCTTCTGGGGGATTAGAATGCGAGTTACCGCGCCTCTGCGCAAGTTGGAGCGATCCTGCTAACGCGTTGTGTAATACCGACGGAAGACTGGTGGAATCCGCTATGGCAAGGCGGCTGGAAACTACCACCCCTCATGGGGATTTCGGAGTTGCAGAGAGATGTAAGTCTTTATGATGGCGTGCTGCCTCAGCAGCTGGCGAAGCGCTCGCAATCGAGGCAAAGCCCCCGTTTGCCGCCAAATAAGTGCGTGCGGCGGCCTTTTGGGTAGGGAATCGACAGACCCTCAGAACCTGACACCCCCACCCAAAACCTCGACAAGAAGCGGGTGGAGTAACTGCTACGGTAGGGACCGCGTTGGCGCCGGAATGGGAAGCCCTCCCCGCCCCAACTTATGCCGAGGACGCGCCAGACGACCTGAAGCCCGTCGCCATCGAGCATGTGATCCACCGCGACTGGTGCGGCAAGCGCCAGAAGCATATCGAGCTCCACGTCCTCGACGCGTTGCCCAAGTGCCAGCTCGGCTTATGCACGCGCTGCTAGAGCGCATGGCTGCACTACGTCGCGGGCGTGACGCTGGCCGCTGCGCGAGGCACGCCGGCGAGCTGTTCACGTTCTTGTGGCGTGAGAACGTCGATCCGACCAACAATCACGCCGAACGCAAGGTCCGGCCGGCCTTGTCGATGCGGAAGAACTCCTACCAGAACGCCGGCCCCGCGGCGCGGAAACGCGGGCCGTGTTGATGACCGTCCTCCGCACCCTCAAACGCAGAGGCCACAACCCGCTGGTCGCCCTCAGCCAGGCCGCCTCCCATTAAGTAACTATCCCAGAAGTGCCTTATCCGGTCAGTTGTCGTAACCTTCGGTACCAGAGCAGGAGGCAGCCGAGTTGGAAGAGGGCGAGGTAGTTCTCGGCGTGCTTCTCGTTGCGGACCAAGAGGC
>NZ_SJPR01000001.1:510387-935489 GCF_007859955.1 Botrimarina colliarenosi | reverse complement strand
TGAGGCACCCGCGGTGACTTCGCAAACCAACAAAATGCGGGCGGTGGTCAGGCCGCCGCAGGGAACTTTCGGGTGTCCGTGACGCACGATTTATTGCCTACGGGTCATTCTAGCGCGACGGTTACTTCCTTGATGACACCATTGAACTCAAATGGCCTCCGCTTCGCGTAATCGCGTGAGACCGGTGAGCCAAGGTCAACGCCCACGTCGAAAGTCTCGCTGGCAGTGAAGGCAGCCGGAACAGTCCTTTTGACGCTAGTACGAGCCACCTCCTCTCCGTCGACGTTGATGACGACGGTGGCGGAAGCACCGGGTCGGGCCAGGGTTGTAGTGACCTCAATCGAGTGTTCGCCTGCCGGTAGCGTCTTTGCAGCTTCGGCTCGATACCGTTCGATGAGGAGCATGTTGTATTCGTAGACCAGCTTCCCCTGGTCCATGTAGAGCGTGAGACCACCCGAACCACCACCGAGTGCGTAGAGTACGCCCGAGGCATTCTCGTCGACTTCCACTTCGACGGTCACGACATTGCTCTTCTTGCCCAGCCCTGGAGCGGTAAACTCGGGCATACGCCGGGTGGTCGCGTCGAATCGCCACGACCTGTAAGGAGTGGAGATCACGTCCTCGGGATGAAACCGTGTCCAAAGTCCACCGCCGATAGGCAGTGCCTTGTTCGCCTTAGCCTCGGCCAGGAACAACTTTTTCATCTCAGCAAGCCGCTGCGGCTCGTCGTCTGCAAGGTCAGTAGCCTGTGAGAAGTCCTCGGTCAGGTCGTACAACTCCCAGACCTCTTGCGACGGGTTCCAAGCTTTGAGCCGCTCGCCCGTGCTGGGCGTGTCCCACGGCAGGAACGGACCGAAAGTGCAGGCGAACCAGCCGTCGTGGTATATGCCTCGGCTAGCGTTATTCTCGAAGTACTGCGTCTTCTTTTGACCTTTCGCGTTGGCATTGGCGAACGTGTACGCCATGCTCACGCCGTCGATGGGGTCTTGTTCAAAGCCGTTCACCTGTTTGGGCTGCTTGATGCCGATGATATCGTAGAGAGTTGGCACGACATCGTTGACGTGGTGGAACTGCGAGCGAGGCGTCTCGTCCGGTTGGATGCCCTTTGGCCAAGAAATGACAAGCGGATTCCGTGTCCCGCCGAAGTGTGCGGCGACCAACTTCGTCGAACGCAGTGGCGTATCACCTGCCCACGCCCAACCGGCGTGATACATGTTGTCGGTCTTCGCTGAGCCGAGCGTTTCAAGGCCACCGAGTTGTTCGAGTGCCTCCATCTGCTGCTCGACCGTGTTTGGGATGTTGTTCTGTGCAAGCAGCTCGCTGATACTGCCTTGCTGTCCCTCGGCACTTGCCCCGTTGTCTCCCCAGATGTAAAGCACAATGGTGTTATCGCGTACCCCAAGCTCTTCGAGTCCGTCTATCAGCTTGCCGACTTGGGCATCCGTGTGCTCAACAAGTCCTGCGAACACTTCCATCAATCGTCGCTGAAAGGCTCGTTGAGACTCAGGAATGCTATCCCACGAGGCCAGCGTGTCGGGCCGAGGTGTCAGCTTAGAGTCTTCGGGAATCCAGCCCAGTTCTTTCTGCCGCTTGAAGACCCGCTCGCGATAGGCGTCCCAACCATCGTCAAACTTTCCTTTGTATTTATCAGCCCACTCTGAGAAGACATGATGCGGACCGTGGGCGGCACCAGGTGCCCAGTACATGAAGAACGGCTTATCGGGCGAGAACGCCTGATGTTGCTTCAGCCAAGCGATAGCCTTGTCGGCCATGTCCTCGGTGAGGTGATA
Source organism: Botrimarina colliarenosi (assembly GCF_007859955.1). Classification (GTDB taxonomy): domain Bacteria; phylum Planctomycetota; class Planctomycetia; order Pirellulales; family Lacipirellulaceae; genus Botrimarina; species Botrimarina colliarenosi. The sequence goes on along the minus strand of NZ_SJPR01000001.1, from coordinate 933,699 downwards.
CTCCTCGTCGTGCGGCGGCTCCACGGGGTTCAGGTTTTCGTAGAGCCGCGGTTCGTACTGCGACGTTTCGCCAGCTAGGAAGCCATAGAAATAATCGAATCCATGACCGGTCGGCCAGCGGTCGAACGGCCCCATCGCGGTCGTCTGGTTAGCAGGCGTGTTGTGCCACTTGCCGAAGGCTGCTGACCGGTAGCCGTAATGATGCAGCACTTCGGCGATGGTAGCCGAAGTCTTGGGGATAACGCCCGTGTAGCCGTCGAAGTCTGATGCTCGCTCAGCAATCGTGCCATTTCCGACACGATGATGGTTGCGGCCAGTCAACAGAGCTGCCCGAGTCGGGGAGCAAATAGAAGTGGTATGAAATCGGTTGTAGCAAATTCCTTCGTTCAGTAGTCGGGATAGGGTCGGCGTGTGAATCTCTCCACCAAAGGTATCGTTCTGAGCGAAGCCGACGTCGTCTATCAGCACAATGAGAACGTTGGGGGCATCGGGACCAAGCCGCTGCGGTTGTTCACGCCATTCCATCGTCGAGTCGAGGATGGTCTCACCTGCCTCGCTGGCCGTAGGCGTTGGCGGGAACGGCAATACCGTACCGTATTGAGGCTGCCCATGGGCAGGCGACAGAATAGCAAGTAGTCCCAGGTAGGCGGAGAGCACAACAAATCGATGGCGATGCAGTTTCATTGCGAGGTCTATTCTTCGTTAGAGTCCAACTTTTTTCGGCGGATACTTCTTGAAGGTCATGAGGTGGGCTTTCGCCTCTGCCCCGAGTGACGCCAGCCACGCGTTGCGACGATGTCCAACGGGCAACTCTTCCTTCGGGTCGATGTACAAGTTGAAGAGCCACGGAGCGGTGCCAACGTCCTGAAGCACCGCCATGTCGATATGCATAAAAGTCGACTGTGGCAGCAATACCTTTTGGTGCCACTTGTATTCACGCATCCGCAAGGCTGTCAGCTCGCTCTTCCACCAGAAGAAGACACATTCGCGGTTCGACTCTCCTTCGTCGTGCAACAGGAAAGCCGTTTGGTCGATGCCGTCGATATACACTTCACGCGGCAACTCAGCGTCTGCCCCAGCGAGGTGGACCGCCGTGTTGAACAGGTCCATCAGGTCAAAGACGCCATCGCTTACCCGACCCGGCAATATCATGCCCTTCCAGTAGGCGATACCTGGGACGCGGACTCCACCTTCCCACGTAGTCCCTTTCGCTCCACGAAACGGGGTATGACCGGCATCTGGCCAGGCATCCATCTGCGGGCCGTTGTCGGATGTGACAAACACAAAGGTATTCTCAAGCACCCCGGCGTCGTCCAAAGCTTTCACGAGTCGGCCAATCAGTAGGTCGACTTCACACAGACTGTCCTTGTAAGCGTACTTACTTGCACTGAGACCTTTGTACTTAGGATTGGCGAAGTTGTCCGTGTGCACTTTCATGAAGCAGTGCTCAAGGAAGAATGGTTTTTCTCCTTTTGCTAGCTCTGTGATTCTCTTGACCGAGAAATCGATGAGTTGCTCGTCCGCGGCACCCATCTCTTCGAGGGACTTAACGGTCGAAACCGTCTTTGTATCGCCCATGCTGAAGCCGTGAATGAGGGCGTGCTCCGCTCCGATGGACTCGTAGCGCTCAAGTTTGTCCGCATCGAGAGTGAGGTCCGGATAGCGACGAGTGTCTAAAGCTTGTGTTATCTCCTTCTGTGCCGGCAGATAGCCGTAATACTCGTCGAAGCCGACCTCGTGCGGCCGCATCCCTTCCCCCTCGCCAATATGCCATTTGCCGGTAAGCAGGCTGTAGTAACCCGCGTCACCAAGAATTTTGGCGACGCTCGTCTCGCCATCCCACGGATTCACGGTCAGCGTATCACCGGCGAGAATCGGACGGATAAGCCCGGTCCGAACTGGTAGCCTTCCGGTAAGGATGGCGGAGCGAGTTGGAGTGCAAGTGTGCTGCGAGTAGCAGGAGGTCAGACGCAAGCCTTCGCGAGCGAGGCGATCCATGACCGGCGTGTCGGCCCCAACCGCTTTGCCTCCTCCATAGCAGCCTGGGTCTCCGTACCCCATGTCGTCAACAATAATCCACACGATGTTCGGCCGTTTGCCGGTCGTTCGCCGAAGCTCAGCGAGTTTCCTTTCGGTCTCGCGTGCTTGCTCCAATAGAGGAATCGATGGCTCAAGGTTCTCAGCGGTTCGCACCGCCCGGTTGAGCTTCGAAGCCTGGGGATAGGCGGGCGTGGCGAAAACCAAAAACAGGAGCAGACTAAGCGTTGCGGTTCGGGCCATGAGGTGGTTCTTCTAGGTTCGGTCTCAGCTTGCGTAGTGCGGGCAACGGACACGCCGCCTTTATCTGAAAACTACTAATATACCAGAGTCCCCAAGACCCGGCGCCCACCTTTGCAGTGCGATGACAGGAAATCAGCTGGGGCTCGCAATCGGCTCGGTGGATTTAGCTTGAGGAGTTACCGTAATCTCAGAAAAGCCGCATATGCCAAGCCAGAAAATGCGGCTCTCAAGTGATATCCCTGAAGGCAAAAGCGCCCTTCTTTGACTAGTGATGGTATTCAGACCTGAGGGTAGAAGTCGAAGTTCGTTGCCGCAGCGGTCTCGCCACCGCCGTCAGTTCGGAGTATCTCTACGGCGCAGCGGCTGGACCAGCTGCTGAGCTTACGGCTTCCGTCGAACTGCAGACGGTGGCGACGACCTCTGAGGGAGTGCGGTCGATTCGACCGCGGGACGACCGTCCTGAAGATGGCTTCGCTGATGGGCAAATGGACGCCGATCTCACAGCCAGGCAAACCTGCGTAGAACTTAGACGTTTCAGCAGGTTTCCTACGAGCCGAATTCTCACTGCTTTCATCGCTCTCAGTCGGTTCGAGCCTCCTCGAAACGACGCTCGGCGACTGTTGCCTCGGCAAGAGATGCCTACGGACTGGAGACTTCGTCGTGAAGCGGCGAAGCGGCTTGACTAAGAATACAGCGGTCCACCAAACTGAGTGGTCCCCTAGACTGAAGCGTCTTTGCGTTTCTCATCGCTCCCGTTCGATCTCGTCTCGCTGACTAGGTGGCGAGGGCTAGCGCCGCTTCCCACGCCTGTCGCTTCAGCACGGCGCCCGAACCGAACCAGGCGGAGGTCAGGCGTCGATCGACGACGGTGCGGGCCGCTTGGCCACGGGTCGAGCGATGATGATCGACGTACTCGGTGACCGCGTTGACCGCTGCCCAGGCCGTGTGCCGAACGCCGGGCAGGTCTTGGCCTTGGCCCACTTCGAACAGGTTGATGAGCCGCTCGCGAATCGCCCGCGATCGGCCACGCTTCTCGTCGAGCTGATCCGGGTAGAGTGCCCGGAAGTAGAAGTCGACCTCGCTGGACGAGAGCGACCGCTTGGCCAGGTGGTTGATCTGCTCGCCGTACTGTTGAAACCGGCGGTCGGCGATGCCCAAGAGCTGGCGGGCCTCGTTGATCCGGGTCCGAACGTCGCCCCGATGCACGATCGAAATGCCTTGACCGCGTCCCCGACGATGGGCGAACGTCAGCGTGTTCTGACAGACGACGCGGATCGGGGTGAAGAAGACACGCAGGCTCGAAGAGCCATCGTGGGAGTTGGACAGCAGCAGGAACTTATTGGTGACGTCGTCGGTTCCTTTGACGCGCAGCTCGCCCGGCAGTTGGGCCAGCATCCAGACCCGTTCGCCCAGGCCAAGGGCCCCTGCGGTGTGGTAACGGATCTGGCCCTCGCCCGCGAGCTCGTCCATGAACGCGAAGGCGGCCCGGTTCTGAATCGGAGCATAGCCGGCGCCGACCGTGCCGAGGACCGTTGCCGTATCTCTACGCACGACCGCTTGTCGCTTTGCGACGGGCAGGCCGCACTCGGTCACCAGCGGGCACAGGTCGACGGCGTAGTCGAGTCCCGCGGCAGTGATCGCTTCGGCCGCGTTGGCCGGCTCGGCCAGTCGCGTTCCGAGTCCGTGCCAAGGGGTGATGCCGGTGAAGGCGATGGCCGGTCGGCCGTTGGTCGTTGCGAGGTCGTGGGCCATGGTCGGGTTCCTTTGGAACTAAGACAACGCCCTTAATACCCGTAGGTGGCCCCGATTACTCGTGGCTAACCCGAGGCTCCTCGCCTTCGGCGACCGCGACGCCGCGGCTTGTAGCCGACCGCCTGACGGCTGGGCCAGGAGCAGCTGGGAATCGATTGCTGATTGATCAGCAATAATCCGGTGAGGCAGACCTGACGGTGAAGTCGGTGGTGACTGCTCGGTTTCGCTGGATTCGCTGGATCCAACCACTCCGCAGGCGACTCGACCTTCTTCCTGCTGAAGATCTTCCGTGCCGTCTGTCGCCAAGAGCAGAGCTCTGCATACACCGCTCGCCAGAAAGCCGGTGTCGGCAAACGGCAATCGACCGTCACTCTTGGCCCCAGATAAACCGAGCGACCTTCCAGCGCACTCGAATCGAGTCGTTCAAGCATGGATTCGAGCGGTCGGTCGAGCGAAAACGGGTAGGACGCACGGCCTACCTTTGCATCTGGAGCGTCGTCAGTAAGCAGAGAAGTCGGTTTCAATTCGTGGTGCCGGGGATCGATTGGAGTGACTGGCAGCGACCTCGCAGGCGTAAGCGTTGGTAGCGTTGCGAGGAGCTCTCTGGACTCGCCGTCGGCTTGACCATCAAAAGCTGGTTAAGCCGACGGCACAACTGGGAGCGAACTTGGATTGATTCTGAAGTGATTCGAGTCTTTGATTCAGTTGTCTTTGGAGTTTCTTTTTTCTACTAGTTGTTTTTCTTTCTTCTGTACTAGGTAGTCTTTTTCTTGGGGGAGGTGTAGGTATTGTGGTAGGGGTATTAGCGAGAGTGGTGGGGTCAGCTCACCAGCCGGGTGGGAGCTACCGAATCGTCGAGAGGCGCCGTGCCAGATCGACCTTTCGGTGCGTTGAGGGTAAAGTAGGCTTCAACTCCCTTAGATACCCGCTCCCTATCACCTTCGCTCTTTGAATATTGTCCGCTAAAGCGACTAGGCAACGGGAGAGGATCGCTGGGGATCTCGATGAAAGTCGGCTACTCGATAGCGGCGACATCATCCCACGGCGACTCGGCACGATTGAACTCCTCGAGAAACCTGCGTAGCTGATTCCCACGTGACGTCAGGTCGCCAAACAGAGGCAGAAAACCCCAGGTCCCGAATCCGCCATGCCGGTTGACGCCCCGCACCCAGTACCTGCGAACCACCGATGTGATGTGATCAACGTCGTCGCCAAGCCCTTCCTCAACGAGGAGGTGAAGCGGATCGTTGATATCTTTTCGGTTCGCCACGACAATTAGCATCGATGGCCTGTAGATCCAACCGGGAGGAGCGGGCGTCGAGGGGATCGTGAGCCCAACCCTTCGACACGGCGCCATCGCGAGAACATGGGCGTCCTCGAAGCACGTCGCGTTCACCGCTGAGAGAAGATCCGCCCCGTCAACGTCATCCCAGCCGATGAGGGAAGGGGTAACCGTGATCCTGCCGTTAGGAAACGCGACCACCGTCGCCATAGGCCGCTGAGAGTCCAGCACGACAGAAACTGTGCCGAACGCGTCGATAAGTTGTCGGCAAACTTTCTCTCGGATCGGGGGTAGCAGCAGATCGCTGAATCGTTGTGAAGCGACCAGCCGCACACGCGTTCGGATCCATTCCTCCAGCGTGCGACGGAGAGCTGGTTCGTCGTTGAGTTCGATATCCCAATCGAATCCTTCGGCGCGAGAAACGAAGGGAAGCCGTTCGGTTAGCTGTCTCGCCACCGCAGCGATCTCCGACGCTGTGTCGCCGTCGGCAGCGAGCGAGCCAACCGCCCCTCGTTCCGGTGTCAGTTCGTAGTGCAGGTTGAATTCGGGAAGCGATTCAACCGCTTGGCAGATTGGCCCCTCGGGAAAATGCACCTTGAAGCCGGTGACGACTGGTAGATCGACCTGGATACGAGTGCATCCGGGTCGGAGTAAAGCTCGTTCGTGAGAAGTCAGCCCATGCACAATGGTCGGCGAGATCGATCGCTGCTGTTCGTGCTTCAACGTCTGCCGGTCACGCCAAGTCCGCCATTGGTCAAATGGCACGATCGATCGGTGGTTGTTCGTTTGCATACAACAGTTTCATCGCTAAGGTTTCGACGCCTAGTCGACGGCGCAGAGGAATTGCCAACTAGGTCAAGGTAGGAAAAGAAGGAGTTGAGCTGGGTCGTCGCCCGCGGTTTTTAAACGTCGATGAACTCAGGGCAGTCTCGATCGCAGGGCCTTCGATCCCCCAGCAGCATGCAGAAGCAGCCGTCGAAGGTGGTCTGGCTTAGCGGGTCGCTCTTGTTGAGGACGGCGTCCAAGTTGGCGATAGGGACATCCCAAACAGCGACTCGATCGAGATCTTCGGACTTTCCGACTGAGAGCCGAGTTGCGATATGCTTCTCGTCTCGGCGCCGGATGAGACGAGCGGAAGCGAGACGTTTAGCGAGTGCGAGCTGCGAGAGGTTCAACGGATGCCCCGACTCGGCCGAGAGTCGCTGCAGCAGGGCGAAGGTGACGTCGGGCAGGAGATAGAGCGAATCGTTCTTGAGCCAACCGATGTGCTTGCCTTGGGCCACAAATCGGGTCCTCTGTTCAGTTTGGGTTTTTCCCGAGACCCCATCCGATCCCGACAGGTCGTTGTCGGAGTCCTCCGGATCCTCGGGGACTTCGACCGTATAGTCTTCGGGTCGATATCCCCAGCGTCGCGGCAGACACTGCTCGTCCACCAAGGGCTCATTGCGTAGCGGCGATCGGAGGTGAGCACGGCCTGAACGCAAAGCCCCATCGAGAAGGCGCGCAGCGCGGTAAGTCGGTTCATCGTCTTTGAGCGTCGCGTCGTGGTAGACAACCAGCTGGCTAAGACGGCCAAACAACTCTTGGAAAAACGACCCGAGGTAGTCCGGTAGCTCCGCATACCCCGCGTTCGCGTCGACCAAGAACTGGAGGTAGGCGAACCAACCAGTGAGGAGGTCGATCATCATCTGGCGTTGACGCCCGTGAAGGCCGGTGTGGAGTCGGTCCACTTCACGCTTCAACCAGATCCGCGAGTCGTGATTGAGGGGCCAACTGTGAGGGTCTCGATAGCGAAGCTCCGCCAACCATTCGATGAAGACCGCCATCATACGCGCGTACGCTCCGTCGTTGGCGAGATGTTGATTGCGGGTCAGGAGACCAAGATCGAGGCACCCTTGCTGCATTTCGCAGCTGAAGAGTCGGGCGCGCAGACTTTCTCCCATGGGAAGGTCTTCGCCCGTACAGAGGGGCGTCGCCATGGGGCGCCGGCTCTCCCGCAGACTTCCATCCGAGCTGCAGCGAGCTCGGCCGTTGACGTTACTCCGTCCGCGAAGGAAGTCTTCTGCCTGCTTTTGCTTCGCGGCGGCGTCGCCCGAGGTGCCCGTAGGAACGAAGTCATCGATGAGTAGCACGGCATCGCAGACGATGGAGGCGATCCCTTCAATAGCATTGCTAGTGGCGTTCCAGCTCGCCGGAATGGAGTTGCGACCGAACTTCGCTCCGAAGCACTGCTGTGCTAGCAACGCGAGGCTTGTCTTCTGGCAGCCTGTGGGACCGTACAACATCACGCTCAGCTCGCTCACACCGAGCACCGACCGTAGGACCGCCCCGAACGCCACGACGAGGGACGGGTGGGGGTCACTAAGCACGTACTTACAGATCAGATCGGCTTCGCCAGACGCGAATAGCGATCGACGATCTGGTAGCGGAAGGTTGTACCTTCGCAGCGCCTTGGGCAGCTGCGATCGGAAAGGTGGGCCAAGTGTCCCCTGCGAGCCAATGGGGACGCCGGCAGCCGAATTGGTGGCGTCAAGCGGCGAGGTCGAAGTGTGCTGCGTCGCCTTGGGATGCGGGCCAGGTGGGCCAATCACGCCGCCGGCGTGAAGCCAGAAGTACTTACCGTCACGCAGCTGCCAACCCACCTTCTCAAAAGTCTCGATGAAGCGGGGCGAGGACGCCTGCTGAATCGCAGCACGCAGATGATCCGGCTTCGTTGGACCGACCGCCACGATCGCCTGAACCCCAATCTGCTGGGTCCACCAATCGGTATTGGCGAACTCGTTCGCCGACACGGAACAGAGCCTAGTTTGATGACCGATGGTCACACGGATGCTGTAGATCAGCCGAGTCTTCCCGGTGTCGGTGTAATGCGTCGCTTGCTCGATAATCTCTGCGGAGAAATTAGCGAGCGTTTCGCGAGTTGGATGCCCGCTAGAGCTGAAAGCGGTCCCTCGCGAACCTTTCTGCGGAACGAGCATGTGCGTCCCTTTTGAGTCGGTCGTGTAGGTAACGCCGACCCCATTGATGGCGTTGGGTCCGGTTGAGGCACTGGCGCCGACGCTCGGAACGCCTGCCTTAGGTTGGATAGCTGGGGTTGCGTTCGGCGTGGCGGCATCGATTTGGTCAATCCCGGTCCATAAGTTGATAGTGCTCATCGAGGTTCTCTGGGGGTTTTCGTTGGGACATGCGACCCTTGCGAGGCCGTGGAGGTGCTTAGAGGGGCGTCAGTGGATGAAAGCGAAACGAGAGACGCCGCCTCGGCCGTCAGTCACCAAGGAAGGCGCCAGTACGGCGCGTTGGGCCACTCAAGGTTGACGCCGGTACATCAATCCGACATGAGCGAGCCGACATCTGGTCGCCGCTCTTCATCGGTTCAACCGGCGGGGGGCCATTGGGTTGCTCGACGGTCGGCCGAAACGGCGGCAATGAGGGGCAATCCAACCCGTTGATGGAATCCTGGGGCGATTGGCCGCGTCGCTTGTGGACATCGCCCTTCCAATTCGCCGCATGCATTGACCGACAGGCGCATCTGAAGAAGACCGTTGAGACTTTGATCTCATCGCGGACGTACCGCTATTGCGGAGCGATACGAGAGTCGGCAATCTCAGATTCTTCATCCCTCGAATGGTGCGTCTCTCAATGAGGTAGGCACGCTTGGGTTCATCGTGGTCGTGACACATTTCAATATCCATCGGGATCGTTGTGGAAATACTCGTCACCCGTTTCCTTGCGTTCGACGGGCGAGTGCCCCTGCTTTCTGCTGCCACTCCGTTTGACGTCTACCTGCATGGGGCAGCCATCGTCTTCCGCCTTGTACCTGGCAACTTTGGAGTCACGTGCCGGCTGCAATTTGCGGCCGAGCGAACTCCCTGCTCCGATCGCACTTGCAGACTTTGCGATCCAGTTGGTCATCACGGTCCTCCCTTATTTTGAGAAGATTCACGTTCGATCAGCCCCATGAGGTCGCTGGGACGGTACATGATGCGTTTGCCGATCTTTGTGAACTCGATCTTTCCGCTCTGGCGAAGGTCACGAAGTACATGCCTTCCTAGGCCACACGCTTTAGCGGCCTCATCCTCGGTCAGTGTGATCCGGTCGGGCGGCCAAGACCTCGCGTCTAAGATCTCTTTGACTACGGTGTCGCGAAGCTCGCGAAAGAAATCGTCATCGACGGAAATGGAGAATGTTTTTCCCATTTGTCAGTTCCCTTAGTTGAGGCGAATCCTCTCGCATCTGGGTGGACGCTTGCCAGTTCGACGTACGGGCTGGCGTGGTCACCGCACGGGGCAAGTCTCTTTCCCTACGCGGCTGGATGCGAGGCGATCCTGGTACGCAAACTTTCCGGAGCGGGCCAGTGCCTGCTCGTCAGGACGGATCATCAGCCATCCAAGCTGCCGTCGGGCTGCCAAGAAACTGCCGGGCGACTGCCGCCGTTATCCGCCGGGAGGAATGAGCGGATCTTTTGCAGTTGGACCTGAGCGGAAGCTGCCGGAAAAAACCCTTAGAAGCACAGACAAAACCGTGACTAGAAGATCATTCGAGGGCGTGCTTTTCGTGGGCGACGCCGAAGCAGACGATGGCGATGGCGATGGCGATGGCGATGGCGAGAGAGTTCCAGGCGTCTTGGATGACCACCAAGCGGTCGTAGAGGACCCGCATCCGCCGCAACGCCTTGAGCCCACGACCCATCGCACCTTGCCCTAGCCGCTGCCGTGCTCCTCGCCCCGCTTGGCGATCCTCGGCTCGATCCCCAGCCAACGCAGCAGCGACCGGGCCGCCTGGGAGTCGTAGCCGCGGTCGGCGTACAACTCGTCGGGCGTCCCCTTCGGGCGACCCGACTTGCCGCCCACCTTCGGGTAGTCCAGTGTCACCGGCAGCAACTGCGTGTGGTCGCTGCGGTTGGCCCCGGGGTGCGGATTGCCAGCGGCACGCCGTTCTCATCGACCAGCAGCGTATGCTTGCAGCCGGGCCGACGCCGGTCCACAGGGCTCGGGCCCGATCGCTCACCGCCGCCAAAGGCCCAAACGGTGACCGAATCGACAACCACCGCGTCGTGTTCCAACTCGCCCGCCTTCCGCAAGAGTTTTAGCAAGTGCAGGTGGAGCCGGTCCCAGACACCCAGCTCCTCCCACGCCCGCAAGCGGCGGTGAGTCGTGCAGCCCGACCGGCTGCTCCGGCGTCAGGTGCGGCTCCAACTCGTCGAAGAACTTGTAGGGCATCCGAGAATCGACCATCGTTCGGCCCTCTGTCGTGAGTCGTCTTAAAAACGATTTACACACCGCGCAAAACACGTGCCAAACACGGATGGGGTTTTGTCAGTGCTTCTTAGAAGGGCTGGTGTATCGATTCGTCCAACCCAGCTCTACTTACACCAACCTGAGAAGTACTTGATTCTCGCCTCGCCGCGGCGTATGCGCCGGCGATGACCGCTTGTCGAGTACGCCCGTCGACTCTGAATAAGAATCTCTTGGCCCAGTTGTGGCAATCTTTCAGAGAGCGATCGGGAACGGGGCATGGTTCTATCTCCACGCACTACGTCGCTACGTCCCCCTAGCCGAAAAGCGTCGGCTTGCTTCATGCGGAACTTCGACACGCCTTACAATTCTTGTAGTTGTGAACCCGCTTTTCCGAGGAATGATCTCCGACTCAACACAAAGGCCGCCTGTCCGCCCCGCAGTAATCGAGACCAACCGATGGGACCCGAGGGCAGCCAAACCACGAAGTAGCGGACGAGGCAATTGCCCGCGAGCCATAGGTCTGGAAACTCTTAAATCGTCCTTCCAATAGGCCGACCGAGCAGATCCACGAGGGTCAGCTCATCTTTTTTCACACCCTGCGACAAACGGAGCCCTATAGATCGGAGCTTCCTATTGATCTGCGAGGAGCGATAACTGAGCCATTGGTGTACTGACTGCGTCTTTCGCGACGCTGAGGATTGGTGCCGTTGAACCCTCTCGTGGATATCAGCAAACTCATAATCGGCAACTGATTTTCTCGCACCACCTTCCCAAACACGGCGGACAACTGCTGCCTCACCATCGGTTAGACGTACAGACTTGTTGCCGTACCAGAAGGTGCCGTCATCTCGCGGGCCATCCGACTTCAGAACCTGTTGCTTGTAGACTTGATCGTAACGCTTGATTCGAACGATGCTTTCGATAGCTTTGCTCAAGGCATACAGCGGCTCATTGCTCGGTTCGACGGTCTCTTTCTCGTCTTGCTTTTTCTTGTCAGACGACTTCGACCTAGCGACCCATAGATCGGCGAACTCGAGATCCTTCGAGAAACGGCGGGGGTATCCAAATCGTTCAGGATCCGCTGCAGCAACGAGCCAAAGGAAGAGTCTCGCTCCGAATCTCGGTGAACTGTAGTCGTTATCCAAAAAGAAATAGGCGTCTTCGGGACCTGCGGGCAGCTCCGGTTCGTACCATTGGTCGGCTGTAGGGCGGTCTTTCTCTGCTAGGTCCTCAAGTCTCGCAAGCTTGATAACCTCCCCGAGTCGACCCTGGCGATCAAGTTCTTGATGTAGCTGTCGACTGGCATCGACGAGCCCCAAAAACCATTCCTTAGGGCGATTACAGAGAAACATATAGGATTGCCGTTTACAGGAGTACGCGTCGGCGACCTCCATTTCGATGGTCGGCTCGGGGCCTGTTTCTGGAAGCGGCAATCCGAGTTCCCGGCGAGTGTACGCCAGGATGCGCTCGCGATCGTAAAAGCGATTGCTGGCGTGGTACTCCTCCGCACGCACCTGCTGCAGATCGTAGTCGCAAAGGGCTTCGGCAGCTGACTTGAGACGAGCGATATCGCGCAAATGAGATTGCGACGGATTAGGTTTCTTCGCGGCCATCCACCGAAGCTACCAAAACGCAAACTGGAAGGCGACATCTGGCCTACTAGAAAGCGACTGCGTCGTCTGTCAGGGGCCAGTCGATGGTGGGAGAGCGCTGGCTTTTTTTTGTTGGCGGCGAATCGGGTTGTGACCTCGAAAGTGCTACATGAGTGCTACATGTTTCGCCGAAACTAGGCTTCCGACGCCTTCCCTGGCGAAGCGGAAAGCCACGTTTTCCCCCGGTATTGAGCCCCTAGCGTTGGGGCGAGAAGGTACCTGTGGGACTTAAAATCTGGTGTCCCGTAAGGGGCGTGCGGGTTCGAGTCCCGCCTCGGCCACTGGTTTTTGTCGGCCGCGAGAGAAGGGGGATCGCAACCGATCCCCCGCTACGCCGCTTCGGCGCGGCAGTGGCGGCGGACGAACGCCGCGTAGTCGGCCGCCGTGTCGATTCCTGACGCGGCGTGCGGGATCACGCCTACGCGGATCGTGTGGCCCGCCTGCAAGACGCGGAGCTGCTCGAGTTTCTCCGCCTGCTCCAGCGGCGACGGCGCTAGCTGCGGGAGCTGGGTCAAGAAGTCGCGCCGATAGGCGTAGATGCCGATGTGCTGGTGGAACAGGGGCGCCCGGCCGACGGCGGTCGCCGAGACCGCGTCGCGGACAAACGGGATCGGGCTGCGGCTGAAGTACATTGCGCGGCCGGTCGAATCGAACACCACCTTCACGACGTTCGGGTCGTGCAGCAGCTCGGGGTCTTCGAGCGGGGCGGCGAGGGTCGCCATCGGGGTCGCCGCATCGACATCGAACTGCGCGACGAGGCGGTCGATGGCCGCCGGGTCGAGCTCGGGCTCGTCCCCTTGGAGGTTGACGAAGAGGTCGTACTGCGGGAGCCGGCTGGCGACCTCGGCGACACGGTCGGCGCCGCTCTGGCAGTCAGGGCTCGTCATCACCGCGACGCCGCCGAAGCGACGGACCTCGTCGGCGATCGCCGAATGGTCGGTGGCGACGATCACCGCCTCGGGGGTCTGGGCCCGCAGGGCGACGGCGTGGGTGTGTTCGATCAGCGATCGGCCCGTCTCTCGCAGCAGCATCTTGCCAGGCAGGCGGACCGAATCCATCCGGGCGGGAATCACAACGCAGGTGCGGAGGGAGGCCATGGGGGAGACTGCTGGGATCGGAGCAGGCGGGAGTCAGGGAACGCAGGGTCCTCTAGTTACGTCAAATCGGCGATGGCGGACAGATCGATTCGTCGGCGCCGGCGTTACTCGTCTTTTCTCCTTACGGCGTCTCGACTTAGACTCCGCTCTATCTGGGGGGCTCCGCTCCCATCCGCTGACCGTGTCGCGTCTGCTATCGCTCCCCCCGGGGGGACCGGATTCCCGACGCGAGAGAACCGATCGAACAGGACCTCCAGCCTTATGTGCGGCATCGTTGGCTACATCGGCCCCAACCGGGCGACCGACTTCCTGCTCGAGGGGCTGCGTCGTCTCGAGTACCGGGGCTACGACAGCGCGGGCGTCGTGACGTTCGAAGAAGGGGGTGGCCTCGCCGTCACCAAGACGACCGGCCGCATCGAGAAGCTCGCCAGCGCCCTACAGGCGACCCCGCACGATGGGACCCTCGGCATTGGGCACACGCGCTGGGCGACCCACGGCCCCGCCAACGACGCGAACGCCCACCCCCATCTAGGCGGCGACCGGGTCCTGGCCCTCGTGCATAACGGCGTCATCGAAAACTACCAAGTCCTGCGGCAAAAGCTCACCGAGCGCGGCTACGTCTTCAAGAGCGACACCGACACCGAGGCGGTCGCACATTTGATTTCTTTCGAGCTCGACCAGCTGCTAGCGGGCGGCATAATCGACGGCTTGCCGGACGGCGACGACCCGCACCGGGTCTTGGTCGAGGCGCTGCGGGTGGCCACCAGCCAGCTCCGTGGCACCTACGGTCTGGCGGTCGTCTTCCGCGACTACCCGAACGTGATCCTGGCGTCGCGGCTCGGCAGTCCGCTGGTGATCGGCGTGGGCGACGGCGAGCACTTCATCGCCAGCGACGGGTCACCGCTCGCCGGGCACACCGACCGGATCGTCTACCTCGCGGACCACGAGATCGCCGTCGTCTCGGCCGGCGCCATCCGCGTGCTGGGGCGTGACTCGGCGCTGGTGACGCACAGCGTCGAGCAGCTCGAGATCGACGCGAGCCAGGTCGAGCTGGGGGGGTTCCCCCACTTCATGCTCAAGGAGATTTTCGAGCAGCCCGAGACGATCCGCAACGCGATGCGGGGCCGCCTCGATCGCGAGCAAGCGACCGCTGTCTTCGGGGGCCTGAACCTCGAACCGCGGCAGCTGCGTTCGATCGACCGGATGGTCCTCACGGCGTGCGGCACCAGCTGGCACGCGGCGATGGTGGCGGAGTACATGATCGAGGAGTTCGCGCGGCTGCCGGTCGAGGTTGAGTACGCCAGCGAGCTGCGGTACCGCAACCCGCCGATGTCGCCGCTGACGCTGTTGCTGGCGATCACCCAGAGCGGCGAAACGATCGATACGCTCGCGGCGCTGCGTGAGATGAAGCGCAAAGGCCATCGGTCGCTAGCCATCTGCAATGTGGTCGGCAGCACCATCGCCCGCGAGGCGGATGGCGGCGTCTACCTGCATGCGGGGCCGGAGATCGGCGTCGCTTCGACCAAGGCGTTTACGTCGCAATGCGTCGTTCTAGCCCTGATCGCCCTGCACCTGGGCCGCCTCCGCCACCTGAGCTACGAGGCGGGGCTGCGGATTATTGACGAACTCGAAGCGCTCGCGGCGTCCGTCGAGAAAGCCCTCGAAACCAACGACATGGCCCGCCACGTCGCCGGCCGCTACGCCGGGTGCGACAACTTCTTGTACCTGGGCCGTCAGTACAACTTCCCGACCGCGTTGGAAGGGGCGCTGAAGCTCAAAGAGATCAGCTATATCCACGCCGAGGGCTACCCGGCGGCGGAGATGAAGCACGGACCGATCGCCCTGGTCGACGAGCACACGCCGAGCGTTTTCATCGTGCCGCAGGGCGCCGTCTATGAGAAGGTGCTCGCCAACATGGAGGAGATCCGCGCCCGTGGCGGCCCGGTGATCGCCATCGTCGACGAGGACGACGAGCGGGCTAGCCAGATCGCCGACGAGGTGATCCGCGTCCCCCACGTAGCGGACTACCTGCAACCGATCGTGACGGCGATCCCGCTCCAGCTGCTGGCGTACCACATCGCGGTGCTCCGCGGTTGCGACGTCGACAAGCCGCGGAACCTGGCGAAGAGCGTCACGGTCGAATAAGGCGGGAAAACAGGCGGCATAACGCATAAGTTTGCCCGTTTTGGCGGCGATCGCTACGATCAAGGGTGCGTTGTGTTCCCCCTCGCCCCACCGTCCCTATGGCCCGCTTTCAGCGAGTCCGCCCTCGCCGGTCCGCGAAACCCCGCCCGCTGCCCTCCGCCGATCGTTGGTCGGCGCCGGTCGGCGTTTGGGCGAAGGCGCCGGTCCGGGTGCATGTTTCGCTCGCCGTCTTGGTCGTGCTTGCGGCGGGCGCCTGCCTGCGGGCCGGCTCCGCAACCGGCTGGCTCGTGCTGGCGGCTTATCTGGTCAGCTTGCTCGTTCACGAGGGGGCTCATGTCCTGGCCACCGCACGGCTCCGCCGCCTGACGCCGTCGGGGCGGGAGCCCCTGGCCCTTGTGCTCGGGCCCGTCGGGGCGATCCACACGCAGCAACCCTCTGACGACCCCCGCGAGCGGGTCTTTGTCGCCATGGCGGGGCCGCTCGCCAGCCTCGGCTTGGTCGTGGCGTCGTTGTTCTGCCTCGTCGTGGTCGAGGGGCCGGCGACGCCTCCCCTGGCGCGGCCGCTGCTGCTCTCTCCGATCTCACTCTTTAGCGGCGACGGCGCGACGACGCCGCTCGGTCTGCTCGCCGCAACGCTGGTGGCGGTGAACTGGCCGCTGTTTATTTTGAACCTCGCCCCGGCGAGCCCGTTCGACGGAGCCGCCGGCCTGCGGTCGTGGTTGGACCTGCTGATCGGCGAGCGGGCCGCCCGCGACGTCACGCTGGCGGTCGGCCTGCTGACCGCGGCGCTGCTGTTGGCGGCCGGCGGCGCGTTGTCCCTCACCGACTTCGGCGCGCCGTGGATTGGGGCTGCGATGGCGGCGCTGGCCGTGATCATCGCCTTCGGCGCGATCGGCGACGCCAGCAATGGCGCGAACGCCGCGGCATGGCTTCCCCCCAGCGACGACGACTACATCGGGGTCTCTTTGCGAGACGTTAAACCGGACGTGCTCCGTCACGCCGAGATTGGGGGTCACGCCGAGATCGGCGACTTCGTACGGGACGCTTTCCAGGAGGAGACGGACCCCTACGACCTCTCGATCGACCGCTTCGACGAGGCTCAGGTCGATGACATCCTGGCCAAAGTCCATGTCAGCGGCGTCCACGCACTGACGGCCAACGAGCGGGCCGTCCTCGAGCGCGCAAGCCAGCGCTACCAGCTGCGTCGACGCAACGAGAGTTGAGCCGCCGCTCGCCTGACGGCCGCCGCTCTTCCGGGATAACGAGCTCCTTCTGAGCGTCCCCCCTTCTGTGCGTCCCCCCCTATTGAGCGTCGAAATCGGCACAACCGGCCCGATTGGAACGGCCATCGGTGCGACTCCCGCACAGTCAACCGCCGGCCTGCGAGTAACGTCCCGCTGCGTCGTATTTTTCTCGGAGGTTCCCCCCGCCGCAGGAATCGGGCCTGCCGCAGGACACGGACGGGGGCGACAACGACGCGACGGAGTTCCCCCCTTGGCGACCGCCCAACTCTCCAACCGCCCGCTGCCGACCGACGGCCCGTGCGACACCCTGGTGGGGCGTCTCGAGCAGGCCTTCGGGCAGTCGTTTGCGGTGCTGAATACGGCCCACTCGGCAATCGACGCGAAAGACCGTTACACGTGCGGCCACAGCGACCGCGTTGCGCGGATCGCGGTGCGGCTGGCCCAAGAGATGGGCTGCGAGGGCGAAGCGCTCAACGCGCTCTACGTGGGGGGATTGCTGCACGATATTGGCAAGATCGGCGTCGACGACGCGGTGCTCCGCAAGTCTGGCGCTCTCACCGCGGACGAGTACGATCAGATCAAGCTGCACCCGACCCTCGGCGAGCAAATCCTCCATGGCGTCCCCGGACTCGAGCCGGTGTTGCCAATCGTCCGCCACCACCACGAATCGTGGGACGGCAGCGGCTACCCCGATGGGCTGGCGCTGGAAGAAATCCCGGCGCTGGCGAGGATCGCGGCCATCGCCGACGCGATCGATGCGATGGGAAGCGACCGCCCCTACCGGAAGGGGATGCCCCTCGAAGACGTCGAAAGCACGCTCCGCGAAGGCGCCGGCAAGCAGTGGGACCCGGCGGTGGTCGCCTCGTACTTCGCCGCCCGCGACGACATCCGAGCGATCGGCCGCGTCGAACGCGAACCGATGGCCCTCGATGTAGGCCATTGGCGTCTCGGCGAAGCCTGCCCCCTCGACTGATGCCGGGTCGGATTCAAACCACCCGCGCCGTCAGCTCGCCAACGGTCAGCATGGCGCCGCGGTGGCTCTGCTCACGCCGGACGTAAGCCAGCGCCAGCGATCCGTTCTCGGTCGCGACGCACGAAGTAATTCGACCAATCACCTTACCATCGGCGGCGAGCTCGGCGCCGTGCGCCGGGGGCGGGCCGTCCACCTCGACGCGTCGGAGCAACCAATTGACGCGGCCCAGCGCGTCGATCCGGGCGACCGGCTCTTGCCCCAGGTAACACCCTTTGCGGAACGAGATCGCCTGCTCGTTGCGGTCGACCTCCTGCGGCAGATTGCGGTCGTCGACATCGACGCCGTCGAGCGGTATCCCGAGGCCGATGCGGAGTCGGTGAAAGTCGTCGTCCGCCAACGGGCTGAGATCGTTAGGCGGAGCCGCCAGCGACGCGGTCACCCCCGCCCCGAAGGCGTCTAGGGGAACGCTCCACAGCGGTTGGGTCGTCGCGGCGATCGTCCATGGCTCCGGCAGGGCGAGCCGCAACTCGACCCGCTCGCGGATCAAGTATCGGTCTAGATGGGCCCGCAACTCCTCGGCCCGACCGGACATGAGCAGCGCAACGTAGCGCTCCGCGTCGAGTCGGGCGACCCAGGTATAGGCAAGGACGTGGGCTTTTACGTCGGTGAACATCGCCTCGCACGACGCCCCGTCGGCGAGCGCCAGCACGTCGTTCGTGCAGAAGTTCTGTAGGAACGCTCCCGCGTCGGGGCCCGACGCCTCGACGGCGGACCAGCCAGGGCATAACGCGTAGGCGCCATCGGGCCAGGCGTTCATTCGATAACCACTCCGTCACTAACGAACAGCACGTGCTGCGCCTCCTCCAAGAGGATGCAGGCGTCGAACCGACTGACGAGCCGGTGCATCTCCTCGGCGTTGGCGACCGGCGCCATGCCGAGCGATTCGATGTCGTCCGGATCGAGGCGGCTGTGCAAAAACACGGGGCCACGGTCGAGCGCCTGCAATACGCGCCAGGCGGCGAGCGCTTCGTCGCCCGACTCGGCGGCGAGGGCGGCGGCGAGTTCGTACGGGTCGTCTCCTTCGGCGAGGCAGGCCAGCTTCTCGCCGATCGGCTCGGCCAACTCGCTCCAGACCGCGATCACCGCGCCGGAGCGGGCGACCCGCTCGGCGGCGGCGAGGGCCCGGCCGAGCGACGCCCACGTCTGCTGGTCGGCGCCGCCGCTGACGATGGCGAGCACACAATCGGCCGGCTCGACGAGGGGCGTCTCCCACGCGCGACGGCTGACGGAGGACGCCTCCGCGACCACCTGTCGCGGGTCGCCGGCCAGCACGCGGGCGACACCGCCGCCCGGACCCGGCACCGCCCGAAGCACCAGCGGCGCCCCGACCAGCCAACCGGCCTGATCCGCTTCGGCGCGTCGGGCCGATTGGCGGCCGTCACCGAGGGTGGCGTCGTTGACGGTCCGCACCTTGCGGAAGCGGTCGATCGTGTCGCGATCGAAGAAGTCGGGGAAGAGGCCGTCGTAGGCGCCCCCGGCGTCGTCGGTCGCGGCCACATCGCCGGTGGTCGCCTCGGCGGAAAGCGGCAGCACCACGTCCGCCTCGAAGAGGGTGCGGTTTACCAGCAGCGTGCGGTCTCCCTTCCCAAGGCCGGCGAAGCAGAGGGCGTCGTCTCCCGACGGGTCGTGCGACTCGATCGCCACGCCGGCCGCGACGTCCTGCGTCAGCTCGTCCTCGAGTGGCGCCGCATCGCGCGGATTGGCGGTCACGACGGTGATGTTTTTGCGATCGATCCCCGCCGCCGCGAGCGACGCGATCACCCCCGCGACGAGCGCCCCAGCGGCCGGCGTGCCGTGCCCCAGCGCGATCGCGACCCGGTCATCGGGAGTGACGCACAGCGAGAGCGGCGGCAAGCCGAGCGGCGCTTCGAGGGCGTCGATCGCGAGCCGCGCCACCTGGTCCGGCTTGAGCGGGTCCCCTTCGCAGCGCAGGCGCTCCAGTGGCAGCGTCTCTAACGATTCGGGCGGGGCGCCGCAGGTGAGGGCGATGATCTTCACGGACAACGCCTCCTTCGGTGCGTCGAGAGTCGGGTGGGGCTGGCGGCGCGACGCTTACAGCGCTTCGATCACCATCTTGCCAATCTCGTCGGTGCCGTAGCCGCTCCGGTCGAGATTCTTGCCGGCGAACTTGGGGGTCACCTTGCGGACGGCGTCGCCGATCTGCTCGCCCGCCTTGACGGCGGCGGCGTCGCCCTTGATGCGACCCGTCTCACGCAGCAACAAGCCGAGCGAGTCGATCGTGGCGATCGGGTTGGCGACGTTCTGCCCCGCAATGTCGGGCGCCGAGCCGTGCACCGGCTCGAACATACCCGGGGCGACCCCGTCCGGGTTGAGGTTGCCGCTGCTGGCGATCCCCATGCCGCCGGCGATCGCCGCGCCGAGGTCGGTGATGATGTCGCCGAACATATTCGGCACCACGATCACGTCGTAGACCTCGGGCTTGCTAACCATGAACATGCAGCAGGCGTCGACGTGGTGGTAAGCGGTCTCGACGTCCGGGTACTCTTCAGCGACTTCCTGGAACGCCCGATGCCACGTGTCGCCCGCGAAAGTGAGGACGTTCGTCTTGTGGACGAGCGTCAGGTGCTTCCGCTTGCGGGTCTTCGCCAGATCAAAGGCGTAGCGGATGCAGCGCTCGACGCCGAACCGTGTCGCGACCATCGTCTGCGTGGCGATCTCGTGCGGCGTCCCCTTGCGGACGAAGCCGCCGACGCCGCAGTAGAGGTCCTCGGTGTTCTCTCGCACACAGACGAAGTCGATGTGCTCGCTCGTTTTGTTCTTGAGCGGCGTCTCGATGCCGGGGTAGAGCGACACGGGGCGCAGGTTGATGTACTGGTCCATCTCGAAGCGCAGCTTGAGCAGGACGCCCTTCTCGATGACGCCGCCCGCCAGGCGGGGGTCGTTCGGCAGGCCGCCGACGGCGCCGAGCAGGATGGCGTCGTAGCCGCGGAGCGTCGCGATGTCGTCGTCCGACAGGACGTGGCCCGTCTCGAGGAAGTGGGCGGCCGAAAACGGGAAGTCGGTCGTCGTGAACGACAACCCGACCGACGGGGCGACGGCCTTGAGGACTTCGAGCGACGCGCCGACCACTTCGGGGCCGATGCCGTCGCCGGCGATGACAGCGAGTTTCATTGCGAGCAGGCAGGGGGCAGCAGGTAGGGGGCATTCAGGCAAGCCCACCAGCTTACCGCGCGCCGAGCCGCTTATCGACCGGCCCGGCCCGCGTTCCTAATTGCCCTCAGCCGGCGGCTCGCCCGCCACCTTCACCTGCACCTCGTCCCCCTCGACGCGGGTTTCGAACACATCGACGCCCAGGCGAGGGTTATCGGCCCATTTGCCGTCGGCGAGGCGGAATCGCCAGCCGTGCCAGGGGCAAAAGACCTCGCCGTCCTCGACGCAGCCCGCCCCCAGCGACGCCCCCTGGTGGGGGCACAAATCGTCGATCGCTTGGTACGCGCCCTTCACCAGGAAAACGGCGACCAGCCGGTCGCCGACCGTGACGGTGCGGCCCTCCCCCTCGGCGATCTCTCCAACGCGGCAGACGGTTATAAAATCGGACAAGGGAGTGCCGGATTCACAGGGAGAGAGGTAAGTCGGCGGGACCGCTTGCCCGACGGCAGGTTATTCGTCGCTTGGGGTCGAATCGTCATTGTCGTCCAGCGAAAGCGACTCCCCTTCGCCGAGCTGACGGAGCTCGATCGCTTGCTTGATGCCGTTGGCGATCTCGCCCTGGTCGGTGGTGACCCGGACGACCATCGACTGGACGAAACGCGACCGGAAGACGCGGCCCTGTTCGCGGTCGAAGAGGATCTCGCCGTCGGCGTCCTTCGTCTCGAGGCGGACGTTGGCCTGTCCCGGGGGGATTTCGATCTGGACCGACGGCTTGATCGCCTCGTACGTGCGGCCCTCGACGTCGCGGGTCCCCTCGTAGACATAGGTCGTGACGACCTTCATTTCTCCGAGCGGGGGCAATTCGAGTGGCGTCGTCGCGGTCCACTGGTCGCCGACGGCGAGCGGCTCGGTGGGGAAGCTGACCACCGCCTCCTTGGTCATCTGAGCGACAAAGTCGCCGGAGACGACGTTGCCGGGGAGACGATCGAACGCCTTCGAGAGGTCATCCGAGAGCACAACCTCGGTGATCTCTCCGCTGGGGCGCATCGTGACCACAAAGGGGTGCTCGACCATCGCGTCGTACATCGGCGCGACGAGCGCGGCCATGCCGGCCGGGGGCTCGTCGCTGTCGGAGTCGTAGGTGAAGTCCTGCCCCATCGGCCCGCGGTTCTTCATGACGATCCGCTCGGCGCCTTGCGAGATCCGGGCGACGCCGTCGGCGTCGACGTCCTCGACGGTCCAGCGCATCACCATGTCCTGCCGCATCGACGAGGTGACCTCGCCCGCCGGGCCGGCATCGACCGTCATCCGCATCGTCTGCACGACTTGGTAGCGGTCGCTGTCACCGGGCGCCCACTTCCAAACGAGCGGTTCGGCGCCGATTGCGGGGGTAACTGCTATAAGTATCGCGCAGAGACGCAGAGACGCAGAGCAGTGGGAGTTCATAGCGTTCTCTTGAGGTAGCGGATCAATAAAGATCTCACGCAAAGGCGCGAAGGCGCGAAGAACGCGACTGCGGATCCTTCGCGCCTTCGCGCCTTTGCGTGAGACCTTACAGCGTAATCGCTTCGCCCGGTTGCAGGACGATCGGCTCGGAGACGGTGTGGTTGCGGATGTCCTTGGCCCACTCGGCGGCGTCCTGCTCGATCGGGGGGAACGTATTGTAGTGGCACGGCAGCACCTTGGCCGGCATCAGCAGCTTGGCCGCTTGCACGGAGTCGGCGGGGCCCATCGTGAAGAGGTCGCCAATTGGCAACACCGCCACGTCGAGATGCGAGCCGGCGAGCGACGGGTCGCCGATCAGCTTCATATCGAAGAACAGCGACGTGTCGCAGGCGAAGTAGAGCCGCTTGCCGCCCGTGGCGATGTCGATCCCCATCGCCACACCGGCGTACGTGCCGTCCGGCAGGCTGCTGGAGTGGTGGGCGATCGTCATCTTCACGCGCCCCCAGTGTTCCCCAGAAGCTGAGCGGAGGTCGACCCCGCCGCCGGGGTTCATGCCGATCGTCTTGTCTGCGGCGACCCCCTGCCCCGCGAGCCACTGCGAGATCTCGAAGCTGGTGACGACTGTCGCCGCGGTCCGCTGGGCGATCGCGACCGTGTCGCCGAGGTGGTCGCCGTGACCGTGCGAGAGCAGGATGAAGTCGCACTCGACGTCGTCGGCCTTGACCGGCGCCGTGGGCGAATCGTTCAGGAACGGGTCGATGAGGACCTTGGTCCCCTCGCCGTCTTCCGATTCACAGTCGAGGAGCCAGGCGTTGTGGCCGTACCAGGTGAGCGTCGTGGGCATGCTTTCTTGTTTGGATTAACCGCGGAGTTCGCGGAGGACGCGGAGTTACTCCGAGTTGACCTGTTCTAGCCAATCAGAAAACCACCTGCTTGGAAGGCGAACAGTCTTAAAGTCGAGCGTCTGTAACTCGAGCAAGGTGTAGGTGTTTGACAAGAACAAGTCCCATTGTGCAGTCACATCTTCAACGACATCTCTAAGCTGTGGTGGGAAAGACTCATTTGAACACCGCATGTGCATAGCGTAGGCATCGAACCAGTTCGCAATCTGCTGATGGGAGTAGACGCTCTCCGATCCTGCCTCTGATGCAAGCAAGCTCTTCGCTGATTCAGGAGATAAAGGCAGCGAAATCGGTACGTATGGTGTTTCCGTCCAGGAACCTACATACCGATTCCGTCCATTCTTGCCAGGTCGAAAGCCATAAGTACTACCCAATCGGTTTCTCCGCGTCCTCCGCGACCTCCGCGGTGAATCCTTACTTCCGCAAGATCGCGTTCATGTTGTTCTTGTAAGCCTCGACGCCCGGCTGGCCGTAGGGGTTGATGCCGATCAGGCGGCCTTCGACCACCGTCGCGAGCATCAGCATCTGCAGCAGCTGGCCGATCGTGTGCTCGTCGAGCTTTGGCAGGATGAGGTCGGCCGTTGGGCGGTTGTCCTCTTCGTAGGCCTGGTTGGTGCCGGCGATCGCGGCGCGGAGGATGTCCGGCAGCGTCTTGTTGGCCAGCTCGTTGAGCTTGTCCTGGTTATTCTCACTCTCGCCGATCGCGAGCGGCGTGGAGTCCTGCGACTCGACGATCACGTTGGTGATCACCTTGTCGCGCGGGCCCTCTTGGTGCTGCTGGCCGCGGCTGTGGAGGTCGCGGGTGTTGACGATCGTGAGCGGCAAAGCGCCTTGCTCGTTCTTGCCGAGGCTCTCGGCGAGCAGTTGGTCGTACCACAGGCCGGCCGCCTCGAGCCGCTTGCCCCAGGTGCTGAGGATGCGGGTGACGCAGCCCTCGGTCTCTTCGAGCAGGTTGCAGACGCCGACGTACTGCAGCACGACGTTCTCGCCGACCGGGGCGGTCGCGAAGTGGTCGTTCATCGCCTTGGCGCCGGCGAGCAGCTTCTCGATGTCGAGGCCCATCACCGCGGCCGGCAGCAAGCCGACGGCCGACAGCACGCTGAACCGCCCGCCGACGCCGTCGGGCACCTCGTAGATGTCCGGCGCGCCGAGCGCCGTCGACAGGTCGAACAGCTTGCCGCTCGTGCCGGTGACGGGGACGAAGCGCTCGGTGAGCTTGTCGCCCGCGGACGCTTCGAGCTCGCGCAGGAAGATCCGTGTCGCGGCGGCGGTCTCGAGCGTGCCGCCGCTCTTGCTGATGACGACGACGCCCCACGGCTCGTCGCGGCTCTTGAGCAGCTCGATCAAGCCGGTGACGGCGTCGTTGTCGACGTTGTTCCCCTCGAAGTAGATGCGCGGGCGATCGCCACGCAGCTTGGCGGGGACCTCGTTGTAGTAGGGGTGGCAGCACGACTCGAGCAGCGCCCGGGCGCCCATGTACGAGCCGCCGATGCCGAGCACGACGACGCTCTTGCAGTCGCCCGCAAGGCGGTCGGCGGTCGACTTGAGGCGGGCCAGCTCGCTGGCGGCGCCCTTCTCGGCCAGTTCGGCGAGCAGGCGGTCCGGCAACAAGTGGAAGCCCGCGTCGAGCGGCTCCTTGTCGGCCGGGACCTCGGCGCCAGCCTGCCAGAGATCGGCGTCGGCGAGGACCTCGGCCCGCGCCGATTCCAGCTGCGGAGCGAGCGCGTTGAGATCGGTCGGCGAGATGCCGCCCTCGTCAAACAGAGCGCCGGAAGGGTTGTACTTGAGCAGGGTCATGGCGTTCTATTTGGTTCGGGTTGACCACAAAGACCACGGAGCAAGAACGAGACCGGATCAACAGGATTGACGGGATAAAAATAAGATCCTGTCGATCCTGTAAATCCAGTCAAAGCGTTCTTCTCCGTGCCCTCGGTGCTCTCGGTGGTGGTATTGCTTCGGCCTGGATTCTAACGGGGGCGGCCCGGGCAGTCAGCGGTCCAGGGCGGCTTCGACCCGGGCGCAAACCGCGTCGTGGCTCAAGCCGGCCGTTTCAACGGTCACGTCGGCGTACTGTTCGTAGAGGGCCTGTCGCTCGGCGAAGAGGTCGGCCAGGGTCTGCTCGGGGCGTTTGGCGAGCCCCCGCATCGTGTAGTCGCCGACACGGGCCTCGAGCGTCGCCAGATCGGTCGCCAAGTAGACCAAAACGCCGATCGCCTTCAGGTGGGCCATCCCAGCGGCGCTATAAACGACGCTGCCGCCGGTGGCGACGACGTGGTTCTCCACATCGAGGCTCCGGACGGCCGCTTCCTCCGCGTCGAGCAGGGCCGCGTGCCCCGCCCCGTCGACTATCTGCTGCAGCGTCTTGCCGTGGTTCGTCTGGATGATCAGGTCCGTATCGACAAAGCCCCGCGACAGGTGTTTGGCGAGCAGCACCCCGACGGTGCTCTTGCCCGAGCCGGGCATGCCGATGAGGACGACGTTGGTTTTTGGTTGGGCAGCCGACATGGGCCTGACTTTTGTGGGAGGGGTCTCCAGACCCCGATTACGGTACGCCAACCGCCCACCTATCGCAGCGCGGAATCGGGGTCGGGAGACCCCTCCCACAAGAGTTGGCTTTCGGGACTTGTCGCCAGGGCCCGGATGCCGACGATTACGGGTTCGGCCGTGGGCGAGGACGCCACGGCTCTCTGGCCCCCTCCTGTCTCCAAGCCCCTGCCCCGCCGCGATGAATATCCACGAGCTGATCAAGCCGCTGCTGCAGAAGAACGACTCGAAGATCGTCATGTACGTCGGCGACGGCCTGGGCGGCCTGCCGCAGCAGCCGGGGGGGAAGACCGAGCTCGAGACCGCCAAAACCCCCCACCTCGATAAGCTGGCGAAGGAAGGCGTCTGCGGCGGGTCGATCCCCGTGGCGCCCGGCATCTCGCCCGGGTCCGGGCCGGGCCATTTGGGGCTCTTCGGCTACGACCCGGTCGAGTTCCTCATCGGCCGCGGCGCCCTCGAGGCGACCGGCATCGGCTTCAAGCTCGAGGAGGGCGACGTCGCCATCCGGGCCAACTTCTGCACGCTCGACGCCGCCGGCAACATCAGCGACCGCCGCGCCGGCCGCATCCCGACCGAAGAGTCGACGCCGATCGTCGAGCGGCTCGCCAAAGAGATCAAGATCGACGGCGTCGAAGTGATCGTGAAGCCGGTCAAGGAGCACCGCTTTGTGGTCGTGCTCCGTGGCCCCGGCCTCGAAGGCAACGTCGCCGACACCGACCCGCAAGCGACCGGCGTGCCCCCCCTATCGGCCGTCGCCAAGGACGCCGGCAGCGCGAAGACCGCCAAGATCTGTGACGAGTTCATCGCCCAGGTGAAGAAGCTGCTCGCCGACGAGCCGAAGGCCAACTGCTGCACCCTCCGCGGCATCACCGGCAAGCCGTCGATCGAGAACTTCGAAACCGTCTACGGCCTCAAGGCGGCCGCGATCGCCGTTTACCCGATGTACAAGGGGCTCGCCTCGCTGGTTGGCATGGACGTTGTTGGCGACGCCCAGACGATCGATGAGCAGATGGAAGTCCTCAAGGCGAACTGGGACAAGTACGACTTCTTCTTCATCCATTTCAAGTACACCGACAGCACCGGCGAAGATGGCGCCTTCGACGCCAAGGTCAAACGCACCGAGGAGTACGACGCGGCCGTCCCGAAGATCATGGCCCTCAAGCCGGACGTCTTCATCGCCACCGGCGACCACAGCACGCCGGCGATGCTCGCCAGCCACAGCTGGCACCCCGTGCCAACGCTGTTGTGGGCGAAGAACTGCCGCTGCGACGGCGCCGAGTCCTTCGGCGAAGCGGAGTGCCGCACCGGCGGCCTCGGCCAATTCGAGGCCAAGCACCTGATGACTCTCGCCCTAGCCAACGCCAACCGCCTCGCCAAATTCGGCGCGTAAGGCGAGCCGGCCACGTAAGTGGTCGGTGTTGAACTAACGAGAAGGAGATAGGGGGATGAGTGGAGATACGGGGGGATCGCAAGCGGCCGGCGTAGCCGCGCGTGGGACAGCGTCCCTTCGGCAGTGGCGCTCTGCTGTTCGAGAATTCTTTAACCAGTCGCTTTCCTCGCCAAAAAAGGAATCGCTATGGGAGCTGATGCGACCATGGTGTTTTTCGGAGTGCGATTTGCTACTACCGAAGAAGAGTCCGATGCGCTGAGCAACGAAACGGACCCGCGGATGTTGGCAGCGATCAATCATCAACTCGATCACTGGTGGGGAAGTTATTCGCAGGATCCCATCAACGAGCAAGAGTTCTTATTCGTCGGCAAGAAGATTGTTCGCATTGGCTACGAACACGAGTTCGAACTCGTGCTTGCGCTCAATGAATTGCGAGTCCTGGCGGAAGATGCTGTGGTAAAACTGCGAGCGGCTGGCTTCTCCGATAAGCCGCAGCTCTATGTGCAATTCGCGCCAGACTTCTGATGGTTCAGCCGAAAGGCACCTCAACCTTAATTGGAAGTCCCTTCTCGGCGGCCCCTTCGTCCCGCTAGGCCGCTAACCGCATCGCCTGCGATCCCCCCTATCACCAACATCCCCCCCATCTCCTTCTCCTAACGTCACCACCAAAAGAAGCAGCCACGACCGATGAGTCGTGGCTGCTCGGTGATTCAAATTCAGCTTCAGTTCATCCCCGCCGCCGCACCGTGGCCGCCAGGCCGAGGGCGCCCAACACCAGCACGCTGGCGGTCGGCTCGGGGACCGGGACGTTGATCCCCTCGAGCGTCGTCGTGTAGATGGGGCCGGTCGAACCGACCCGGGCGAAGATCGTCGCCGTGCCGATCGGCGCGAAGGCCGTCGCATCCGTCAGGATCGAGTTGAAGTACGACTCGTCCGGCGGCAACAGGGGCGACGTGTTGTAGTGGAACCTCAACCCCTCGCCGTCGGCGCTGCGACTCACGGAGTCGGGACCCTGGTCGCCTGATCCATCGGTACGGAATTCGATCTCGGTCGTGTAGCCGCCGTAGCCCGTGATCTGCAGCGCGAAGATCTCCATCGGGGCGAACCCCGGAACGCCCGCCGTGTCCCGGATCCGGGGGGAGAAGACGAGCGTCCCCAGGTCATCCGACAGCGAAACGCGGTCTTGGAGATTGCCAGAAACGAGGAGGTTGTCGCTGCCGTCGCGGATCTCAAAAGCCCGCAAGGGATCGTCTTGCACCGTGCCGGCGAGAACCGGCGTCGCGGCGCTCGTCGTTCCTGAAAGCGCGGCGAAATCACCCGGCGACACCAAAGCGGCGGCGGCGGAACCGGCGTAGCAGCTGCAGACGCTGACGACTGCTTTGAACAGGAGTGATTGGTTGAACGTTGACATGGGAGCTTATCCTGCTCGAGTTTCGTGGGGTGGCGGTGAGGTCGAACTGGCCTCGTACTCTGCCAATCCGATTCGGCATGGTTCGCCCGACACGCCGTCGACGATTTTTTTTCTGACACCCTTGCCCCCGCCTTCGCGGTCTTGTCCGCCCGGCGCGGCTGGCGACGACCGGAGGGGCGAGCCACAATGAGAGACGCAACCCCGCCCCGCCCCCCTTTCTCCAACCTCCCCGCGATGCGCTTCACCAAAATGCACGGCTGTGGCAACGACTACGTCGTTGTCGAAGCGCTAACCGGCGAGCTGGCCGAGCGCTTCGCCCGTGCGCCCATCGAGTCGGCAGGCGACTTGGCGAAGGCGACCTGCGACCGGCGGTTTGGCGTTGGCGCCGATGGGTTCGTGCTGATCCTGCCAGAAACCCGCCCCGACTCGGACGCGGGCGTCGAGATGCGGATGTACAACCCCGACGGGTCGTACTCCGCCATGTGCGGCAACGCCCTGCGCTGCGTCGCCAAACGGCTCGCCGACAGCGGGGACTTGGCTGGCGAGGTGGTCGTGGTCCGGACGGCCGACACGCTCGTGCCGATGCGGATTGTCAGCCGCGATGCGGACGGCAAGGCGACCGTTGTGGAAGCCGATCTCGGGGCCCCCGAGTTCGCGCCCGAGGCGATCCCCTGCCGACTGCCGGCGGGACCCGAGGGCGACCTGCGGGCCGCGTCCATCGAAGACGAGGGCGGCGCCCGCACGGCGACCATCCTCTCAATGGGCAACCCACACTGCGTGCTCTTCGTCGACGAGCCGCCTTCAGACGGGCTGGTCGCTTCGGTGGGTCCCCCGATCGAAACCCACGCGGCGTTTCCGGAACGCACGAACGTTGAGTTCGTCCAGGTGCTATCACCGACGCGGCTGCGCCAACGGACGTGGGAACGGGGCGCCGGCGAGACGCTCGCCTGTGGCAGCGGCGCCTGCGCTGTCGCGGTCGCCGCGGCCCTCACCGGCCGGACGGAGCGTAGCGTGACGATCGAACTGCTCGGCGGCGAACTCGATCTCTGCTGGCGCGAGGCGGACGGCCATGTGGTAATGACCGGCCCCGCCGTCGAGGTCTTTGCCGGCGATTGGCCCCGCTAAGAGCGGCCCCGTTCGCTCTTCCGTCGCCGCCCGGGCGTTTGCTAGTTTTCCCGCCGCTCACCGGTCGGAAAACGGACGTCTCACGATGAAACTCAAGCTGCGCGGCATGAACGGGGCGGCAGGGTACGCCTTCACTCATTTCTTGCGGGCGTGGATGAGCACGCTCCGCTACGAGGTCGTTTACGCCGACCCAACGCTCGACCCGGTCCGCCAGATCGGCGGGCCGCGGATCTACCTGATTTGGCACGAGTACCTCCTCGCGCCGGTCTACCTGCGGCCCGACGCCGACGTGGCGATCCTCGTGAGCCGACACCGCGACGCCGACGTCCTCGAGGCGATCGCGCACGCTTCGGGCTTCGCCTGTGTGCGGGGATCGTCCAACCGGGGGGGCGTCGCCGCCCTGCGCGAGCTCGCCGCTCGCGGCAAACAGCAGCACCTCGTGATCACACCCGACGGCCCCCGCGGACCGCGCCGCAAGGTGGCGCCGGGGCCGGTGTTCCTCGCCTCGCGACTGGGCCTGCCGATCGTGCCGATCGCCGTCGCCTACGACCACTGCTGGCGGATGCGGAGCTGGGACCGGTTCGCCGTCCCGCGTCCCTTCACCACAGGCCGGGCCCTGTTGGGCGCCGAGGTGCGTGTCGCGCCCGACCTCGAACGCGCCGCGCTCGAAGCGCGCCGTCTCGAGATCGAAGCCGAGTTCAATCGACTGACCATCGAAGCCGAGGCGTGGGCCGCGACCGGCGAGACGCGCGACGACGCCGTCCCGGCCCGCCGTGAACGACCGGCGCCCAAGCCAACCGGATCCCAGCCCCCCAAGCGGCTCGCCGCCTAGCGCCGCTGTCGCTCCGCCGCCAACCGCGTCACAATCAGCGCCTCACCGCATGGAGGCCCCCGACTGTGACGCGACCCAACGCTAGCCACGAACCCCTCTCGGTCGCCGCGCTCACCGTGGGGATCAAGGAAACCCTCGAGTCGGGCTTTCCCGACGTCTGGGTCGCCGGCGAGGTGTCGAACTTTTCGCGGCCCTCGTCGGGGCACTGCTACTTCACGCTCAAAGACGACGCCGCCCAGATCCGTGCCGTCATGTGGCGTGGCTCCGCGGCGCGGCTACGGTTCGACCTGCACGACGGCCTCGAGCTGGTCTGCCACGGCTCGGTCGACGTTTACGCCCCGCGCGGCAGCTACCAGCTGGTGGTGAACGAGGCGCAGCCTCGCGGCGTGGGGGCGCTCGAGCTCCAGCTACAGAAGCTGCGTGAAAAGCTCGCCGCCGAAGGGCTGTTCGATCGGGCCCGCAAACGCCCGCTGCCGGCCTTCCCGCGGCGGATCGCCTTCGTCACCAGCCCCACCGGCGCCGCGATCCGCGATTTTTTGCAAGTGCTCAGCCGCCGCTGGCGGGGCGTCGACGTGCTGGTGATTCCGGCGCGCGTCCAGGGTGAGGGCGCGGCCGTCGAGATCGCCGCCGGCATCCGGGCCGCCAACCGGCTGCGCCCGGCGCTCGACGCCCTGGTGGTCGGCCGCGGCGGCGGCAGCCTCGAGGACTTGTGGTGCTTCAACGAAGAGGCCGTCGTCCGCGCGATCGCCGCCTCGGAGATCCCGGTGATCTCGGCCGTCGGCCACGAGATCGATGTGACGCTCTCGGACCTCGTCGCCGACGTGCGGGCGCTGACCCCCAGCGAGGCGGCCGAGCGCGTCGCCCCGTCGGGTGACGAGATCACCCAGCGGCTGCAAACCCTCAGCGGACGATTGCACGGCGCCGCCCGCCGCCGCGTCGCCCTCGGACACGAACGCGTCGCCCGCGCCGCCCGCAGCCGGCCGTTCGCCCGTCCGCATGCGATGCTCCAAGACACGGCCCGGCGGCTAGACGACCTCGACCGCGCAGCAAACCGCGCCGTCGGCCGGCAGGTCGAGCGCGGCCGGGCACGGCTCGGGGCGATCGCGGGCAAGCTCGATTCGCTCAGCCCGCTCGGCGTCTTGCACCGCGGCTACTCGCTGACGACCGACCAGCAAGGGAAACTCGTCCGTTCGGCGAGCGAGGTTTCGGTCGGGGATCGATTGACGACGCGACTCGCCCGGGGCGAAGTCGTCAGCATCGTCGATGATGTCACTGACACCGCCTAATACGTATTGCAATCTAAAGGGAAAGAACCGGGGCTAGCGCCCTGCGGCTGATACGCGGAGTCAATCAGCCGCAGGGCGCTAGCCCCGGTTAAATTCGATCCGAGCGCTACTTCAAATTGCGTTGGGTCTACGGCTTCATCTGCCGTCGCAACAGCCAGTCGCCCAGTGACGGCGAGATCTGCGACAGCACAAACAGCAGCCGCGCCTTCGTCGGCGTGACGAGCTCGCTGCGGCCGCGTCGCGAGTCGCGGAGGATCCGCTCGGCGAGCCAAGTGGGGTCGATCGCTTTGACCTTGGCGCCGCCGCCGGGGCGGCGGGCCGACTCGGGCAAGCCGTTGGCTTGGTCGTCATAGCGCGTCCCCGCGTCGTCGCGGGCGATCGGTCCGGGGCAGACCAGCAGGGTCTTGAGCCCCTGCGGACCAAGCTCCATCCGCAACTGCTGGGCGAGCGCCGCCAACGAGTGCTTGCTGGCCGGGTAGGCGCCCAGGTAGCCGGGGGCCACCCGCGTCGCTAGCGAACCGATCAGCACCAGCCGGCCCCCCCGCTCGGCGAGCCGTTCGCCCACCGCGGCGGCGAGTTCAGCGGCCGCAAAAAAGTTGATCGCCATCAAGCGCTCGAATTCGGCCCGCGGCGTATCGACGACGCGTCCCCGCGCCGAAAGACCCGCGGCGTGGCAAACAAAATCGAGCGGCTGGTCCGTCGACGCCTCCGCCACCACGCGCGACGCCTCGCCGCTGACAGCAAGATCAGCTGTGATTCCGTGGCATTCGGACTGCGGAAATCGGTGAGAAATCTCCTCGCACGCCGCTTCGAGCCGCTGGGCGTCGCGGCCGACGAGGGTGAGCCGCATCCCTTGGGCGGCGGCTGCGCGGGCAATCGCGAGGCCGAGGCCCGCCGAACCACCGGTGATGAGTCCCTGCTTACCCGCTTCGCGGGTATCCGTCTGTTTTTTTACTCCGCTCGGCATGGCGACGAGCATAACCGCGGGCCCCTACAACCGCCACGCGGCGAGAAATCGGGGGGATTTGTCGGTTCTGCTGTCGCAATCGTCATAAAAGTCTCGGGAAATCGTGCTTCACGGACCGCCCGTTTCGTGCAAGGCTTAGGGACCCCCCTCCGGCGACGGCCGCCTGGCCACGCCCCCCTCCCCTTCCCTGCCAACGCTCGGCGCCAAACGATGATGTCCAAACAGGCGGACTCACTCACCTCGGACCCCGCGGCTGCCGCCGCGAGCCTGGCCGAGGCGGTCCGAACACCGCTTACCAGCGCCTTGCCGATGCCAACTTCTTCCGATATCCGCGGCCGCGCCCGTACCAAGATCGTCGCCACGGTCGGCCCCGCCTGTTCCGAGCCCGAGATGCTGAAGAAGTTGGCGCTCGCCGGCGTCGACGTCTTCCGCCTCAACATGGCCCACGGTGACACCGAGCGTCAGCAACAAAACGTCGATACGATCCGCAAGATCAGCGAAGAGCTCGACCAGCCGATCGCCATCCTGGTCGACTTGGCGGGCCCCAAGTTCCGGCTCGGTGAGGTCGCCGGCGACCCGCTGTTCTGTGAGCACGGCGCCGAGTTCTTCTTCGTCGCGGGCGACCAGCCCGGCGCGCCGAACGAGTTTACCTGCAGCTACAAGCCGCTGGTGAAGGAGCTCCAGGTCGGCAACCACGTCATGCTGGCCGACGGCACCGTCAGCATGGAAGTCGTCGAAAAGACCCCCGGCCGCGCCCGGATGCGGGTCGTCCAGCAAGGCACCATCCGCAGCCGGCAAGGCATCAACCTGCCGGACGTGAAGCTGAGCGCCCCGGCGATCAGCATGACCGACCACCAGCACGCCGAATGGGCCGCCAAGGCGGGCGTCGATTTCGTCAGCCTGAGCTTCGTCCGCAAGCCGGACGAGGTCCACGCCCTCCGCGACATCCTCCAGTCGAACGGCTCCGAGGCGCTCGTCATCGCCAAGATCGAGAAGCGTGAGGCGCTCGATCGGCTCGACCAGATTGTGGCCGCCGCCGACGGCGTGATGGTCGCGCGTGGCGACCTGGGCGTCGAAATTGACGTCGCCGAAATGCCGGTCGAGCAGAAGCGGATCATCACGACGTGCCATCGGCACGAGAAGCCGGTGATTATCGCCACGCAGATGCTCGACAGCATGCATGACGCCTTGCGACCGAAGCGGTCCGAGGTGACCGACGTCGCCAACGCGATCCTCGATGGTGGCGACGCCTGCATGCTCTCGGGCGAGACCGCGATCGGCAACTACCCGCTCGAAACCGTGAAGATGATGAACCGCATCGCGCTGGCGACCGAGCGGAGCATGGCCGACCGTCCGCCACGCGACGCCGACGCCGTGCCGGTCGGCAAGCGGCTGCACGACGTGACCCGCGCCGTGGTGCGGGGCGCCGGCGCCATGGCCCACACGCTGCGGGCGAAGTTGGTCGTCGCGGCGAGCTTCTCAGGCCGCACCGCGATGGCCCTGTCGCAGCACCGCAGCTTCGTGCCGACGATCGGCGTCAGCACCAACGAGCAGACGCTCCGCAAGATGTGCCTCTACTGGGGCGTCACCCCGCTCCGCGGCGCGCCCGCCTTCGACACGCAGGCGCTGATCCGCTTCATGGACGCCTGGGCGATCGAGCAAGGCTTCGCCACGAAGGGCGACCGCGTCGTGATTGTCGGCGGTTCGCACCTCGCCGCCGGCCCCGAGGGC
The DNA here is from genome assembly GCF_007859955.1 of Botrimarina colliarenosi. Lineage (GTDB taxonomy): Bacteria > Planctomycetota > Planctomycetia > Pirellulales > Lacipirellulaceae > Botrimarina > Botrimarina colliarenosi. Next base: position 899,232 of record NZ_SJPR01000001.1, on the reverse strand, counting down.
TCGAAAGAAATGACCGGCGGCGTCCACGACATCGTGATCGTGCACGAGGTCGAGGGAGCGTAACGAGTCGCCTTACCAGCAGTGGCCGTGGTGGTGGTAGGGACGACCGCCGCCGATGTGGAACACCACGCCCGGACGCGGGGGCGGGTAGTAGTACAGCGGCCGTTCGACGATCACCGTCCGCTGCGGGGGCTGCTGGGCGGGGGCGAGGTAGCTCGCCGGCGAGCCGGAGGCCCGCTGTGCCGCCACCAAAATGCTGTCGCTGACGCCCGCCTGCTTGAGTTGGATCAGCCCCTGCGGGCTTAGGTCGAGCCGGGCGCCCCGCTGCTGGATCGCGCCAACGATCACGGCCTCGTTGAGGCCCGCCTGCGTCATCTGCGCCAGGTCGTAGTTGGTGACCGCCTGGGCGGCCGCCTGCACGTTTGCGCTCTGGGCGGCGGCGTAGCCGTACTGGGCTTGGCGCTGGTCAGCGGAGTCTTTGGAGCGGCCGAGCAGGTTGCCGGTCAGGGCGCCGACACCGGCGCCGATCAGAGCGCCCTCGCCCGTCTTGCCTTTACCGCCGCCGATCAGGGCGCCAGCGATGGCGCCAAAGGCGCCACCCGTGACGGTTCCTTCGGCCGTGTCGTTGCGGTAGTAATCGCGGGGCGGCGCGTAGCTGTACTGGGCGGCGGCGTCGCTCGCAGCGAGCGAAACAGCGGCGGCCAGTAGACAGACGCGGGAACCAAGGGCGGGCATTTTCCGGCTCGGATCGAAAGACTCGCGGGTCGGCGCGCTCACGGACGGAACGCACCCTCTTCGTATATCGGTTTCGGACGGCCCAGAGGTAGACCGATTTAACCGGTCCCACCGCCCCGTGTCCTGGGTCAGGAATTCGCCGCACCGCCGTTGGCGCTCTTTCCGTCGAAAATGCCGCTGAATCTTGTGCAACGAATTCTTCGTTTCAGGCGACTCGCCGCGGGAAGTTCTGTTGAGGTGATAACGCTGGGGAGGGGTGATCCATCGGACGCTTGCGCCCGACAAATCGGTGAGCCGTCGGCGCTAGCCGCGGGTGGCCCCTCTGGTGATTCACCCGCGGCTAGCGACGACGGCTCACCTTGAATCGCGTTTGGCGATTGGGTGCTAGCGGGCCGCTGATAAATCAGCAGCCGGCTACGGCTTGCTAGCAACCTCGGTCGGCGCCGGCTGCAGGGCCTCTTCGAGCCGCGTCACCAAGTGCATGCTGCTCGAGGCGCCAGCGAAACCGAGCACCCGGCGGTCGACGTTGAGCCGTTGCGTCAGCACGCGGCCGCGGTCCATGTCGAAGCGGATCTCCCCCTTCACCATGCGGTGGGCCATCTGGCCGTCGATCTCCGGCGTCGTCGGCGACAGGACCAGAAACTCGGTCGCGATCGTCGCGACACCGGCGCTAACGCTCTTGAGCGTGTGCTTGCGTTGGGCGACGATCGTCTTCTGGCCGCCATCGGGGACCTTCACGAGAACGTCGATTGGCTGGACCCACGACTCGCCGACCTCAAGGGCCTTCTCTGGCAGCAGGAAGACGACCTGCTCGTGCGGGTCGGCGGCGGGCTGGTGGTGCTTGATATCGCGGTCGATCACCTCGCCGCGGGGCGACATGCGGATCGAACTGAGGGGCACGCCGACGGCGCGGGCGGCGTCCTCGAATCCCGGCGGGGGTTCTTCCCCCTTGGTGCTATCGAAGACCATCGCGGCCCGGTCGGGGAGCTTGTTCTCCATCCGGACCCGTTCAACGAGGTTCAGGAACTCGATCTCGCCATCGGGCGTGACGTCGATCACCTTCCAAACCTTGACCGAAACGGTCTTGGTCTGGGCCTCTTGGGTGGTCCCCTCCATCGAGTTGGTGACGCTCGAACGCTGGTCCACTTCCCAGCGGAGGGTGTCCCCCGTCTTCAACTTGTAGCGGAGCAGGTGCTTCTCGGCCCCGTCAGAGAGGGCGAGTTGAGGGACTGCTAGCAGCAGAACGGCGGCGAGAGCGAATCGCATCGGTCGGCTTCCTTGCGCGACGGATCGGTGGATTGGGCGAGACGGGCCAAGAGCAGACCGGAGACGGCGTCCCACGTCAACAGCGAAGCGGCGCCGTTACCTACAATCCGATTACTTCGGATCACGGGGCCGGCGGCCCCAACCGAGCTTCTCGCGCAGCGTGCGGTAGTAGGTCTGGCCGGTGACCTCCACGAGTTGGAACACGGCAGGCGAGCGTTCGACCCGCACCGTGTCGCCCGGCTCGAGCTTCGCCACGACTTGGCCGTCTACCAGCAGCGTCGTGCCCGGGTTGGGCCTCTGGGTGGTCAACTCGTAGACGCGGTCAGCCGAGTCGACGATCGGCCGCACCGTGAGCGTGTGGGGGTTGATGGCCGACACCACGAGTGCCGCAAGGTCCTTGCGAAGGATCGGCCCGCCGGTCGCCAGGTTGTGGGCGGTGGAACCGACCGGCGTCGAGATCAGCATGCCGTCGCTACCGTAGGTCGCGGCCAGGTCGCCATCGATCCGCAAGTCGACCTCAATCATACCGAACGGTTCGCCGGCGAGGATCGCCGCTTCGTTGAGGCCGAGTCGCGTCTCGACCACGGCGCCCTGGCGGACCAGCGAGCAGTCAATCATCAGGTGATCGACGAGGCGAAAGCGTCGAGCCGTAACCTCGGCGAGGGTCTGCTCCAAGGCATCCGGGTGGGTGCCGGCGAGGAAACCGAGCTTGCCCAGATTAACGCCCAGCACCGGGATCTGATCGGGCCCCATCCGCCGGGCCGTGCGGAGCATCGTGCCGTCGCCCCCCATGGCGATCGCGATCTCGGCGCCCTGGGAGTCGAATGGGGCTTCGAGGTCGTTCTCAACCGCGACGACTGGCAGCAGCGGCTCGATCACACGACGCAGAGCCTCGGCCCGCGTGGCGAGTTCCGGCCGCGAGCCGTCGTACATCAAGATCGTCTTCGGGGCGTCGTGCATGCTCGCCAGTGTAGGGTCCGCTGTGCGGACCGTGGAACCGGTTCCGTCCTCCAAAAAAGCGGTCCGCAGAGCGGACCCTACCCCGCCAAGTTGGCCGCGGGGCTGCCTGCCAGTTCTTCACACGCCCGAGCGATCCCCGCCGCATCAAGCCCGAGGTCCGCCAGAAGTTCCTCACGGTCGCCATGCTCGACGTAGTGATCGCCGATCCCAAGGCGCCGCAGGTTGGCGGTCGAAACTCCCGCGTCGCAGCACGCTTCCAGAACGGCGCTACCGAAACCGCCGGCGAGCTGGGCTTCTTCGACGGTCACGACGAACGGACTCCGCTCGACAATCGGCAGAATGGTTTGTGTGTCGAGCGGCTTGATAAAGCGAGCGTTGACGACGGTGACGTCGAGGCCTTGCTCGCTCTTGAGCCGGTCGGCCGCCGCCAGGCAATCGATCAGCAAGGCGCCGCCGCAGAGGATCGCGCCGTCGGGGCCTTCGCGCAACACCTCCGCCTTGCCGAGTTCGATCGGCGCCCGCTCGCCGGCGACCTCGATCGCCGCCGCCTTCGGGTAGCGGATCGCGCACGGGCTGCTATGTTGCAGCGCGAAGTCGAGCATCGGCGACAAGTCGGCCGCGTCGCCGGGGGCCATGACGACCATGTTCGGGAAGACGCGCAGGTAGGCGAGGTCGAACACGCCGTGGTGCGTCGGCCCGTCGGGGCCTGAGAGCCCGCCGCGGTCGAGCATGAACGTGACCGGCAAGTCCTGCAACGCGACTTCTTGGAAGATGTGGTCGAACGATCGCTGCAGGAACGTGCTGTAGATATCGACGATCGGCCGCATGCCGACCTTCGCCTGGCCCGCCGCGAAGGCGACCGTGTGGGCCTCGCAGATGCCGGTGTCAAAGAACCGCGCGGGGAAGTCTTTGCGGACTCGCTCGAGCTTATTCCCTTGACACATCGCGGCGGTGAGCACGGTGACGCGGTCGTTGCCCGCCATCGCGGCGTGGATCGCGTCGCTCGCGACGTGCGTGTAACCGCGGCCATCGCTCTTCTTCATCGAGACGATGCGGTCGCAATCGCGCTCGATGACCGGCGGGGCGTGGAACGTGACCGGGTCCTCGGCCGCGGGGCGGAAGCCGTGCCCCTTCTCGGTGACGACGTGCAGCAGCACGGGGCCGTCGCTCGCCTTCACCATCCGCAGGTACTTGCGGAGCAGTTTGATGTTGTGGCCGTCGATCGGGCCGATGTAGCGGACTCCCAGGTCCTCGAAGAACATCCCGCCGTGCAGCCCCGCCTTGGCGGCTTCTTTGATCTGCGCGAGCAGCCGCTCGGTCGGGTCGCCGAGCAGCGGCACCTTCGACAGCACGCGGGCCACTTCTTCCTTGAGCCCCGAGTACATCGGGTTCATCCGCAGGCGGTCGAGGTAGTCGGCGACGCCGCCGACCCGCGGGCAGATCGACATCTTGTTGTCGTTCAGCACGATCAGCAGCCGCTTGCCGTCACGCTTAATGTTGTTGAGCGCTTCGTAGACGACGCCCGAGGGGAACGCCCCGTCGCCGATGACCGCAACGCTCCAGCGGTTCTCGTTCGGCCGCAGGGCGAGGTCGCCGCTCGCCAGACCGTGGGCCGTCGAGACGCTTGAGCCGGCGTGGCCGGTGACGAAGAGGTCGTAGTCGCTCTCGTCGGGGTTGGGGTAGCCCATGAGGCCCCCCTTCGTGCGGATCGACGGGAACTCGTCGTAGCGGCCGGTGATCAGCTTGTGCGGGTAAATCTGGTGCCCCGTGTCCCAGATGAGCCGGTCGCGGAGGAAGTCGAACGTCGTGTGCAACGCCAGGCAGAGCTCGACCACGCCCAGGTTCGACGCGAAGTGCGCGCTGCGGGCCTCGACGAGGTTGCAGAGCGTGTCGCGCATCTCGGCGGCGACCTGCTCGAGCTGCGTGTTCGACATCCCGTCGAGGTCGCGCGGCGAGGTGATCTTCGATAGGAGGGGGGCGTTGGGCATCGTGCTCTACGAGTCGCTCGGTGGGTCGCGGCAAGGAGAAGTACTTTTTTGAGGAGGTGCGAGCGTGTTGCTCACAACCCAGCCGATGAAAGTGACTCTCTCTGTCGCTAATGATCTGCCGTCGTAACCGTGTTTCGCCGCTTAGGAATAACGCCCGCTGTCGACCCATCCGAGGGCTAGCGGTCCCGTTCGAGTATTTGTCGCGTCAGGCGTCGGAGGGGTTCCGCCGGGGGGCCGAAGGACGCAAGCGCCGCCACCGCCCGGTCCGCCATTTCAGCGGCATAGGCGCGGCTCGCCTCGACCCCCAGGAGCACCGGGTAGGTAAGCTTCCCGGCCTGCTGGTCCTTGCCGACCCGCTTGCCGACGGCCGATTCGTCGCCCGCCACGTCGAGCAGGTCGTCCGTCACCTGAAACAACAGGCCGAGGGCGTCGCCGTAGGCGGTCAGGTCGGACAATTGCTGCGGTTTGGCGCTGGCGCAGAGCGCCCCGAGGCGGAGCGACACGTTGATCATCGCCCCGGTCTTGCGGCGGTGGATCGCTTCGAGGTGCGCCAAGGCCGCGTCGCGGTCGTCCGGGGCCGCCTCGGCGCCGCTAAGGTCATCGGCCTGGCCTCCCACGAGCATCGCGGGGCCCGCCGCATGAGCGAGTTCGCGGCACGCCGGGGCGGCGACCTGCACCGGTGTCGGCGGCCAAACCAGCGTTTCGAAGGCGAGCGCGAGGAGGGCGTCCCCGACCAGGATGGCGGTCGCCTCGTCGAATTGACGGTGAACGGTCGGGCGGCCCCGCCGCAGGTCGTCATCGTCCATCGCCGGAAGGTCGTCGTGCACCAGCGAGTAGGCGTGGATCATCTCCACGGCGCAGGCGGCCGGCAGGGCGTCGGCCGGATCGCCGCCGCAAGCCCGACAAGCGGTCAGCACCAGCCGCGGACGGAGCCGCTTGCCGGGTCCGAGCACGGCGTAGCGCATCGCCTCGAGAAGTCGCGGGGGCCGGCCCGGGGCGTCGCTCAGGGCTTGGCTCAGCGCCCCCTCGATCGCTTGAACATCGGCCGCGGCTTCGGACGGGTCCTTGGTGGCGGCTTCGGTAAGCATGCAATTGGCGGGGCGTTGAGACCGGCACGGCTGCCCCCCGCGGCGGGGGCGGCAGGCACGCAAGGAAGCGTCCCTTCCGATCGGGCGACCACGCCGGCCGGGACGCTTCGCAGTCGCGAGGCGCGGGCCGTAACGCGTTCAGCCACAACAAGATGGGGCGTGCTGGCGTGCCCTTCAGTCTAGAAGAGCCGGGGTCGATCGTCCACGTCTCCGGACGAGTCGGTCGCAAACCCCTCCCCGGCAGGGCCTTTTCCGGCCGTGCGCTTCCGCGACCGGGCCGCCGAGCCCTCCTCGTCCGCCGTGGCGCGGTCATCGAAAGGGGTTGTGACCGGGTTGCCGTCGGCGTCGACCCCGCTTAGCAGCTCAATCCGCCGCTCGGCGGCCTGTAGCTGAGCGTGACACTGCTTGAGCCGTCGGACCCCCTCTTCGTAGCGGGCCAACGCATCGGAGAGGCCGAGTTCCCCCCCCTCGAGGTCCGCGACGATCGCCTCCAACTCGCCGAGCGAAGCCTCTAAAGGCTCGGCGTCGGGGGCGGCGGATTTCACTTTTTTCTTAGCCATAGCGCCGGGCGGCAGTCGTCGAAGGGGTGGGAAGTCGCGTCTCAGTTGACGTCAGTTTCGTCCGTTAGCGGCGGTCCCGCCAGGAGGCTCTGCGTGATCGCGTCGAGCACCTCCGCGGTCCGTGACAGCTCGCGGTCTTCCGACTGAGAGAGGATGAGGTACGTCGACGCCCCCCGGTGGCACGCCCGAATATGGACCGTGCTCGTCAATTCCAGGTAGAAGAACGTGGCGTCTTTGCCGAGGAGGGGGACCCCGGCGACCTCTTCAAGCGTGTCGGCCGACTCGAGCTCGGGGTACTCTTCCTTCAGCGCCGCTAGCGTCTGATCAAGCAGGAGCGCCAGGTCGAGCGGTTCGGCGTAGACGATCAGCGTCCAGAAGGCGGTGTTCGGGCTGGTGATCGTTAGGTTCAGCCGTGCTTCTTCGTCGTGGTCCTCCTCCAGCGTCCAATTCTCGGGATAGGCGAGCGAGACACCGGCTTGGTTGTAAGTGGCGAACATCGTGGCTCCTCGAATCTGCTAGCAGCCGCGTGACGCGGCCCGTTTTGATGGCCCCCCATGCTATCGGACCGGCCGCCCGCTGTTGACCGGGGCGCCGTGACGAGCTAGCTGGCGTTGTGACGTCGCGCCCAGGCAGATACTCTCCCGCAGCGCAACGGCCCCCGTGACCGATAAGCACCCTGAGTGCGGATGGGTCACCCCCCTCATGAGACAACGCAGGACGCCGTTTGACTGTCGCTAGCGCCCTCCGACAGACGACGCTGCTGGCCTTGGCCATCAGCACGTCGGGTTGCGCGCTGACGCGACGCACGGCGGCAGATTCGGTCGACCAAGCGAAGCAGATGTGGCGCCGTGGCGTCGCGGCCCTCGACGCCGGCAAGGCGGGCGAGGCCGAGTCGTGGCTCCGCAAAGCGGCCGAGGCGACGCCCGAGGATGGCGCCACGCAGCACCACCTCGCCGAGGCGTTGTGGCAAACCGGCAAGCACGAAGAAGCGCTCCGCTGCGCCGAAGAAGCGTGCCGCTGCGCCCCGACGAACCTCGACGCCGCCATCCGTGCCGGGCAGATGCGGCTCGCCCGGGGCGACGCCGGCCAGGCGGCCGCGTGGGGCGAGCAAGCGATCGAGATCGACGCCGGCAGCGCCGCCGCCTGGGCTCTGCGCGGCCGGGCTCAGCAGCGACTCGGTAAAGCCGACCTGGCGCTCGCCGACTACCAGCAGGCGCTCCGCTACGCACCGACCGACCCGGAGCTGCTGAGCGATGTCGCCCAGCTCTACCGCGACCGGGGCGACCACCGCCGCTGTCTGACGACGCTCCACCAACTGCTCGACGCGTACCCCCCCGGCCAGGAACCGGCCGAGGCGCTCGCGCAGGCGGGCGAGACTTACCTGGCCCTCGGTAGATCGCGCGACGCCACCGACACGCTCCGGCTGGCCGCCCAGCGCGGTCCGGGCAACGCCGACCTGTTCTGTCGCCTCGCCGAGGCGCAGGCCGCCTGCGGCCAGAACGAATTGGCGGTCGCCGACGCCCGTCGGGCGCTGAGTCTCGATGCGACGCACCTGGGCAGCCGGCAATTGATCGCTCGGCTGCAGCCGGCCGACGCGGCCATTCGCTAGTCGAGCCTTTGATCGGGCCGTTAATTCGGACCAGCCGTTACAAGCCGACTCTCGGCGACCCCTGGGCGGATTGTGAGCTAGGTTTGCAGGCGATGACCTTCCGCCGACCACTCCGTCCCCTGCAGAAGTAGCGACATGGCTAACACGCTGCTCGAAGCCGATTCGAATCTCACCGCTCCGACCAACGAGGCCGCGCCGTTCGTGGATCGGCGGCGTGAGAAGACCGACGGCGCCGTCGGTCGCGAACGCCGCCAGTTCACCAACAGCCACGACGGGCTCAGCGACGAGGCGGCCGACCTGGCCCGCGCGATCGACAGCTACAAAGCCCGCCACCGGCGCCGCTTTATCAACTACGAAGAGATGCTCTCGGTCGTGAAGTCCCTCGGGTACGCCCGCTGATCACGCTGGCCGCTGCCGAAAGGGGCCTGCTCAGGTTGTTTCCCACAGCGCTTGTTGCAGGCGTTCGACGTAGACGTACCCGGTGACGCGGCGGTTGGCGCCGAGCACCGCCGCCATCGGCGTGCCGCTCGACTCGAGCTGGGTCAAGGCGTGGAGATACGGCGTGCTCTCACTGAAGACCATAAGGGGCTCGGTCGGCAAGTCGGGCGGCAGGTCCTTGGTCGTGACCAGTCGCGACGCGCGGACGTAGGCGTAGCGGCTTTCCCCCTCGTCGATTGTCGACGGCTCGATCGGCCAGGCGTCGACTTGGTGCCGCCGGGCCAGCCGCAAGACGTCCTCCGCCTCGGCCCGCGCTGTTAAGCGAGGCTGTCGGGCGACGGGCGTCATGAACTCGCGGAGCGGTTTGCCCCCTAGCGAGAACGTCGCCTGCGCGAGCTCGCGTTGCGCCGGCGAGAGCAGCCCGACGGCTTGCCCCTCGGCGAAGGCGTCGGTCAACTCACGCCGCCGCACCGCCATCCGCAACGGCTGGATCGACGACCCGGTGACGACGCTCAGCGCGCGGCTCACGACCCAGAGCAAGAACGTCGGCGCCGCTAAGATGATTCCCGCGACCGCCAACGCCCCGGAGCACCGGCGTAGGAAGCGGTACGGCGCCTTCAAGAAAGTCCGTTTCGGCAGCAGTTCGCCAAAGATGAACACAACGGGCGCGAAGAGCAGCGTCAGCGCCACCTCTCCCGCGAGCCCCGCGGCGGGGAGGAGCACCCCCGCGGCGCCAACGATGGCCGACGACGCTAAGTAATTGGCGATGTTGTTGCCGACGAGCGCCGTCGCGACGAACGCCTCGGGATGGTTCGACGCCCAGAGCAAACCGCGTGCGGTGCGGTCGCCACCCACCGCGTCGATCACCAGCCGCATCCGAGGAACCCGGTAGTAGCCGGTCTCGGTGCCGCTGAAGAAAGCGCTCAGCGCTAATCCGACCAGGAATATGATGACGGCGTAGGTCATGACGGCTCGCCTCCCGGCTCGGCGTCGCCCGCCGGGAGGGGGGCTTCGCCGCCGCTCACCGGGGCTTCGATCCGGATCAAGAGCGGGGCGTCGTCGTCGTCGGCGCCATCGATGACCGACCAGACCAGCCCCGAGAGCTCGATCTGGTCGCCAGGCTGCAAGGAACGCTGCAGCTCTTCTTGCAGCAGCCCCGCCACGGTGACGCTACGTGCCGCCATCAGCACGTCGGTCAGTTTCCCGGACGAGGTGGGGATCTGCGCGTGTTCGTCGGCCCAGGGACCGAGGCGTTTGGCGATCCGCTTGAGCGGCGTCTCGCCCGAGGCTTCCCAGGCGCCGTCCGCCAGCTTCACGAGGCGGGCGCCGTGGGCGTCGTGGGGGTCGATACGCGAGGCGTCTCGCAAGACCACGTCGAGGAGGCGCTCGAGCGGGACAATGCCGATCGTCTCGCCCAACTCGTTGACGACCACCGCCACGCGACGCCCTTGCTCGCGGAGTTGGTTGAGCATCACCGACGCCGGCGCGCACCAAGGGACCACCGAAAGCGGCTCGGCCCGCAACTCTAGCCGGTCGGGCGGGAGCATCGCCAACCGGTTGATCGGCAAGGCGCTGGCGATCTCGTCGCTCCCCTTCTCGGTCACCAGGACGTACTCGCCGACGCCCTCGAGCTCGCCCACCAACTGGTCGAGCGCAACTGGCGGGCGGACCACCAAACAGCGGCGCCGCGGACGCATCAGCTCGGCCGCCGTCGTATCGGCGAGCTCAACCAGACGATGGAGCACTTGTCGCTCTTGAATCAGCAGGGACTCGTTCTGGATGGTCTCTCCCGACTGCATCGCGACGGCGCGCTCGAGGTCGGCAAGCTCGAGATAGGGCTCCGGCTCGAGGTTCGGGACCAACAGCCGGGCGACCGAGTCGCTAATGGTTTGCAACAGGGGGAAGATCGGATCGACGGCGCGCGTCACCAGCGTGAGCGGCGTGCTCACCATGCCGCTCACCCAACGCGGCTTGAGCACCGCCAGGCTTTTTGGGACCACCTCGCTGAGCAGGATCACCAACAACAGGGAGCCAATGGTGAACGCCAGCGGCGCCCACGAGGCGACGTCGTCGGCCCGCTTCAGACGCATCGAGACAACCTCGGCCAGCACGTAATACGTCATATTGACGATTAGGTTGCCGAACAAGATCGCCGTGAGCAGCCGCTCGGGCCGGGCAAGCAGGGTCGCGGCGCGGCGTTCGCCGGCCGTTCCGCTGGCCATTTCGCTGCGGTCGGGGCGCGAGATCGAAAAGAGCGCGGCCTCGCTCCCCGAGAAGAACGCCGATGCACCGGCGAGCGCGGCCATCGTGGCGAGCTCGAACCAGTAGTCCAGCAGGGGCATCGGCATGCGGTGAAGGGGCGGCGGGAGACTGCCCCCATCGTAGCACAACCAGAGCCGTCCGCGTCGAGGGCCCGTCCCGACGGGGCGAGCCGCCCGCAGATCGCGACGCACCGGCCATCTTTAGGCGAGCCGGCCACGTGAGTGGTTCGGTGGGGCGTCAGCGAGCGGGTTCCACCGACCACTCACGTGGCCGGCTCGCCGCTAACGCCGCTGATTCAGTCTTCTCGGGAGGGCTGCGAACCGGTGGCGATGTCGAACTCCGACAGCGCCGGCACCAGCATCGACGCGGTCGCGAACCCGAACGTGCCGACCGTCGCCAGCCCCACAAGGCTGTAGCTCCCGAGCAGGAAACTGACGATCGCATAGAAAGTCGCAAACGGGGCCGAGAAGCTCGCCAGCGCCATCGCTGTCGAGGGGTTCCGCCACGCCAAGGCGACGAACAACGCCAGCCCCCCGCCGACGATAAAGCCCAAGAACGACGCCAGCTGGCCGTCGAAGGTGTTCGAGAGCGCCAGCATCATCCGCATGCAGGTCGAGACCCCCAGGAACAAGAACAACAGCGTGCCGACGCTCACGCCGATCGCCTTGCGGCTGCTGTTGTAGATCATCGCCGCGTGCAAGCCGAGCACCGCCGAGAAGACCGTCATCACGATCAAGCACGCCAGCAAAACAGCCAGTTCCCAACCGGTGAGGGCGCCGACCCAGCCCAGGTAGCAGCAGAGCCCCACCGGCAGCAGGATCATCTCGCGGGCGTTCCAAAAGGCCCCGCCGAGCTTGCCGAGGATCAACTCCTTGGGCGACAGGTCGGTCGTCAGCAACAGGTCGAGCGACTTGCCGTCGCGTTCGCCCGTCAGCGACGTCACTGACAAGGCGTTGACGAGCACCAGGCTCACCACCAGCAGCGGCGCCATCGGGATCGCCGCCGGAGGGATCGCCGATCGCCCGTTAGCGGGCCGGCCGAGCGCTTGGACCGTCGCCACGGCGCAGACAACGAAGATCGCCACGTAGGCCGCCTTTACCACCAGCACTTTCTTGCCGTAGGCCCAGGTGCGGACCTCACGCCACAAGACGGGGTTGTCCCACACCGCGCGCGACTTGCCGCCCGCATGGTGGACCGCCGCGCTCTGGCCGCGCGCCTTGCCGACGACCACGTCGGCGGGGTCGGGGGGCGAGATCACCGCGGCGACGACCTCCTCGCGCGGCGCCAGGGCGGCCTCGGTCGCCGTGGCGTTCGACCGCAATTCGCGCGACGGGTTCCAGACCCGCACCAGCGCCACGGCCGCCAAGTTCAACAGCCCGGCCAGCGCGAACCCGACGCCGACAAACCAAGCGGCCGAGTCGGCGCCGGTGGCGGCGGGCTGCTCGATCCCGAATAACGCCGGCGGCCGGCCGTAGCGGGGCTCCATCGCCGCCGTGAGCGCCTGCCAGGGGCTGATCCGCGCCGCCACGTCGCCGGCGGTTAGACCCAAGAGTTGCTCACCGAGCACGCCCGAAGCAACGACCTCACCCAAAGCCAGCCACAGGACGAGGCCGATGGCGGTGAGCGCGAGCGCCTGGAACGTCTTCTCTCGCCAGAGCGCAAGCGTCGAGCCAAGGCTGCCGGCGGCGAGCGCCGCCGCGGCCGTCACGGCGATCGCCCAGGCGACCTGCTGGTGGTCGATCCCGCCGAGCAGCGCAAGGGTTAGCAGGAACGGCACAACGGCAAGCGTCGCGACGAGGACCGTTAACAGACTCGCCAGCAAGCGGCCGAGCACCAACTCGCTGTTGCTGAGGTCGGTGAGCAGCAGCAGCACCAGCGTGCCGCGGCTCTTTTCTTGCGACACCGCCGCCGCCGAGAAGAGCGCCGAAAACAGCACGGCGACCGTTAGCACCAAGGGCGTCAGCAACTCGAAGACGGCCCGGCCGAAGCGGGCCAAGTCACCGGGACCCGCCAATTGGGCGACGCCCCCCCCCGCCCCGACAAAGACCTGCCAGGCCGTCAGCGCCAGCCCCAACAGCGTCGCGACGAGCAGCACTCGGGCGACGAAGAATTGCGGGCGCCGCGGGGCGGTGATCGCCTCGCGGGTGAATACGGGTCCGACAAACACAGGCAGCGGGGCGTGGAGGACGGGAAAGACCTGTCAGCTTAATCGCGACCGCCCCCGAACGCCCACCCCGGCGCCGGCCCGACTACGGCGTCGCAACAAGCCGCGCGTCGAGCCACAGGGCGTCGTCCCCGGCGTCGCCGTTGTCGGCGTAATCGACGATCAGGGCCAAGGCGTCGGCCCCCGACACCTGCAGATCGATCGGCGTAGCCGGATCGCCCACGCGGATGACGCCGCTCTGGTACGCCGGTTCGAACTTTCCCTCCTGCACCAAGTAGACCCGGAAGACGACGCTCCCCGTGCGGGCGGAGTCTGGCGCGGGATTGGCGACGGCCAATTCTGCCTGGAAACGCTGGGAACCGGCGTCGAGTCGGTAGACAAGCCGCGCCGCCGAGTGGAGCCCGATCCCCTTCGCCGCCCGCCGACCGCCCCCGACCAATGGCCCCCCGTGGAGGCCCGTGTCGCGGGAGCAAGGCCACGGCAGGTCGAGATAGGGCGTATGGCGGTAATCGACCGCCTCGATGTCCGAGAGATACCGCACCGACCCGCCCAAGGGCTGCACCAAAACGAGCGCGGCGGCGTCGCCGGACACCGCCGAACCGGCGATGACCAGCGTAAACGTGTCTTCCGAAACGCTCAGACTCTGAGCTTCAATGAGCGTGCCATCGTCCAGCCCGACCAGGCAAACCGCATCGTTCGCCGCGATTTCCGCCTCGCCAAATCGGACAGCGGCGATCGCCTCAAGCGGGGTCTCGATCACTTCACCGGCGACGTCGAGCCGGAGCAGGTCGGCCGATAACGTCTCGACACGCCCCGAGAGTTGGTCGCCACTCGTCAGGAAGACGGTGTCGTCGTCGGTATCGTCGGTGGGCAGCCGCTCGGCGTCGAGCCCGGCCGCCTCGGGAGAGAGAAGCACCCAACGCACGCGGTTGCGTGGCAGGTCGATCCAGGCCTTGCCGCGGCGTAGTCGAACCTTGTCCGCCTCGACGCGAGCCAAGCCCGCCGGCGACCAAGGGCGGTCGGTCACCAGCCGCGAGCCGTCTTCGAGCACCACCGTCGTCCTCGCCGCCGGGGGAGTCGGGGCGCCCCACCGGACCAGACCAGAAATTGCTTGGGATTCTCCGTCCACACCGAGGACCACTTCGCGCCGGGCTGCATCAATTTCGCAAGATTCGATCGTCGCCGACGCGATCGGCTCGCCTTCCAGGAGGACGGCGACGCCTTCGGCGGCGCAGAGTGGGCTGGCCAGAAGTAGCGGGCCGGCCAAGAGGAGGGCGATCGACGCCACGCGGCAACCGCGGGCCATGGTTCTGGCGGAGACCCGGCTCCAGCAAGCGGGCGTTTGCAATTCGTAACGAGGCAACGCCATACGGCTCATCGCTGGAAGATCGGCAACTGGTTGTTCGGCGCCTGGAGAATGACGCACGCCATCGCCGTCGCGTAGGCCTGGCCGTTGCCGTCTTGCCACGAGCCGTCGCCGCCCTGAGCCGTGATCAACAGGTCGCGGATGGTCGGGTACCAACGGGTCCAGCGGTCCCCCCCCGCCTGCCACATCGCCTGCACCGCGTAGTAGTGGCCGTAATAAAAGTGCCCGCCGCGCGAAGCCCGCCCGCCCACCGGGAGCTGTCGGTCGAGGTAGTCGAGGCCGCGCGTGACTGCTTCGTCGTCATAGACGCCGGCGCTGTAGAGGGCGACCACCCCCGCCGCCGAGCGCGGGAATTGGCTCGATCGGTCGCGCGGCGTGTAGCCGAATCCCCCGTCGTCGACCTGACAGCGCTTCACGTAGGCGATGCAGCGGTCAACCGTGTCGGTCGGGACATGGATCCCAGCGTTCCGGGCGGCGCGGAGCGCCATGATCTGGCAGATCGTGACACTGATGTCGGCGTCGGTCGGCGTCGGCTGGTAACGCCAACCCCCTTCGGGGTTCTGCGCCGAGACGATCAGCCGCACCGAGGCGGCGACCTTCTCGCGCAGATCGTCGCGTGGCGACATGCCGTACGCCTCGGCCAAGAACAACGCGGCGAAGCCGTGGCCGTACATCGGCCCGTGGCTCGTGGCGCCATCCACGGCGATGAAGCCGCTCGGCTGGGTGTTCTCGCAGAGAAAATCGACACAGCGTTGGGCGTTCTCGCCGAACGGGCCGCGCCCGGGCGAACTGCCGCTGGCGAGGAACGCCATCCCCCCCAGGGCGACGATGGCCGGGTTGCTCCCCATCCGTTGGCCGCGGTCGCCAAAGCTGCCGTCGGGGAGTTGGATCGAGGCGAGGTACCGCAGCCCGCGATCGATCGCGCGATCCGCCGGCGCGACCATCTCACGGGCCGTCTCGTCGGGCGTCGCCGCTTCGGCCGCCCGACCGAGCGTCGGCGCAGCGAGCAACACCAGGCAAACACAAGACCGCAACAGACGCTTCACGGCGCCTCCCGAGGCGTGCGCTCGGCGAGGCGGCGGTAGTACTGCTGCAGTTCGTCGCGATACTCGGGGAGGAACTCGCTGTCGGAGCCCTGCAGCATCCGCTCGCGCATCCGTTCGGGGAGGTGGCCCCAGGCCGCCTTGAGCAGTTCTTGCTGCGCTTCGGGCGTGTCGGCGGTCGGCGCGCCGGCGAGCTTGGTCGTGCCCGATTGGTTCGCTTTCTGACCCGGCTTCCCGGCCTGTTGCCCGGGTTTGTCGCACTCGCCCGGCTTGTCGCACTCGCCCGGCTTCGGCTGGCTCCGCTTGGAGGCTTGCTTGTCCTTCGGCGAACTCGGCTTGTTGCACGATCCGCCCTGGCACTGCTTCTCCATCTGGGCGATCAGCTGCTCGAGCTTCGCGACGACTTCCTTCTGGACGGGGACCGCGGCCTGCCCGTCGGCGTCGTCGCGGATGAGCCCCTCGGCGCGCTGCATGCCGGTGACGACGCTCGCCAGCGGCGACGCGCCGACATCCTCGCCAGCGGCGCCGGGCTCGTCGCCCTTCAGGAGCCGTCGCAAGACATCGTCGTCGGGCGCCCAGTCCGCGGGGCCGGCGGGCTTGTCGGCCTGCGGCGACAGCGCCTTCGCCAGATCGTCGTCGAGCAGGCTATCGCCCAGATTTCCAAATCCCGGCGTCGGCGCTGCAAACGCCACCACGGGCAGACAGAACAGGACCGGCGTCAAAAGCAAGCAGAGATATCGCGGCATGCTGGTTTTCCGACTCGGTAGAGGGCCACCACGGTTACGGGCCCGTGGTCATTCGGGTTCGTCTGCTTCCGCCTCAGGATCATTATCACGCTCCGAGAGCTCTAAGGCTAGCTCGGCGAGCCGCTGCTGGCGTTTTGCGAGGTCCTGACCCTCTTCCGACCATTCGGGGGGGAGCGGTTTTCCCGATCGTCGGGCCGTCGCGGTGTCCGCCTCGTAGGCGTCGGTCTCGGTGAGCACCTCCAGTTGCATTAGTCGCAGCATCTTCAGCTCGGCCACGTCGATCGGCGACGGGGGCGGCGGTTGGCCCCCTCCCCCCTCTCCGCCGCCACCGGGCGGCTGATTTTCTTGTGGTGGCGGGGGCGTTTGCCGCAGCACCTCTTCGATATGCCGAAGCCGCGCCAGCGCGGCCTTTTCCAGTCGCTGGGTCGCCGAATCGACCCGCGCCGCCTCGAGCCGCGTGGCCGCCTCTTCGGTCTGCTCGGCGGCGCCGCCGAGCGCCAGTTCGAACACGGCCCGCTTGCCAAGCTCTTCGGCGAAACGGGACAACTCGTCCGCTAGGTCGCGCTCGTCGACCGCCAAGTCGGGCGCCTCGGCTTCGACACGCCGCTGGTCCGCCGCCCGTTCGAGGTCGAGCGTGCCGTCGAGCAGCGTGTCTTGCCGTTCGATGTAGCCGCCGATGCGGGCCGCCAGTTGGTCGAGCAGCCGCTGCGTCTGCTGATTCTCGAGCTCGCGGATCCGCTGATCGATCTCGCGCTGCGCCTGGTCGAACGACTGCTGCGCCTCGGCGAGCTGTTGGTCCTTTTCACCCGGCTGCTGATCGCCGCTCGTCTGCTGCGCGCCTTGCGACGCGCTCGCCGACGCCTGCGGCGCGGTGAGTCGCTGCAGCCGCCGCCCGAGGCGGGCGGCGCGCGAGGCGGCTTGCTGGCGGGCCGCCTCGGTCTGGCGCGTGTCGGGCCGTTGCTTGAGTTGCTCGACTTCCTTCTGAATTTCGGCGAGCTTCTGCTTCTCTTCCGTCAGCCGCTTGGCCAGTTCCTTCGGGTCGGTCGTCGTGCGTTGCCGTAGCGCCTCGAGCATCGCCTTGAGGCCGTCGGCCGCGTCACGCTGCGCCTGCGAAGCAGTCCCCAGCCGGCCGCGGGCCAGGTCGCGCGACGCGTCGCGGAGTTTGCCCGGCACGTCGGCGTCGTCCGCCTCGGCGAGGGCGTCGGCGACCGCTTCCGAGGCGGCCGTCGGCGGCGCGCCGGCGGGCTGGCTCGCCAGCAGCCGCTGCATCGCGCTGCGGAGCTTGTCGAAGCGGCGCGCCGCTTCGGCCTGGCCGGTCAGAAGCTTGTCTCGCTCGGCCTGGGTCGGGTCGGGGAAGAGCTTGGAAGCGGCAGCCGCTGCTTGACGCTGCGACTCATTGGCGAGATCACGTTCGAGCTTCTCGATCGCCGCCGCCTCGCCGGCGAAGCGTTGGAAGTCGGCCCAGCTGGTCAACAGGTCGGCGACCTGCTCGAGCCGGTCGATCGCCTCGGCTTGCTGCCCTTCGGCGTCGGCAAGACGTGCTTGGAACTCGGCGGACGCCTCCTTCGGGTCGGCGCCCTCCTCCGTGGCCCGCTGCGCGGCCCGGCGGGCCGACGCGAGCTCGCCCCGCGCCGCCGGCATGGCGCCGTCGCCCAGCTGACGGAGCGCTTCGCCCGCCGCCGCGAGCTGTTCGTCGAGGTCGGGGGCGTCGAGCCGGCTACGACGCAGGTCCTCGAGCAGCCGCTCCGCGGCGGCGGTCGCCCCGAGCGTCGGGTCATCGACCGCGGCGGCCGCCTCGCGCTGCTGGAACTCGACCGACGTCAACCGATCGAGCTGCGCGCGGTCGATGGCGTCGGCGTCGCGGGCGTCGGCGTCGAGGTCCCGCGTTGCTCCGGCGGCGTCACGCTGCGTCGCCAAGGCCTGTTGCACCTGCCCAAGCAGCCGCGACTGCCGCTCGGCGAGCCGCGACTGATACTCCTCGTCGGTGACGACTGTCAGCCGACGTGGCGTCGCGGTGCGGCCTTCCTGCGGAAGGTAGTCGGTCGCCGTCAGCCAGAGCGACAGTTCGGTCCCGGGATCGATCCCGAGCGGCTCGAGGTCCCAATCGTAGGCGATCGGCTGCTGGTCCCCCTCGTCGAGCGATTTCCGGGCCGGCGGTTCGGCGCCCCGCTCGGCGACGACGACGCGTTGCGGCGCCGGCTGCTCGCCCTCGGCGGCGGGTGGGGACCATTCAATCTCAATCCGCTGCAGAGCCAGGTCGTCGCTCGCTTCGCCGGCGATCGAGAGAACGGCCCGGGCGGTCACCACGTCCTCTTCGTCGGTCGAGCGCCACTTCAGCTGGGGCGTTTGGTCGGCGACGACTTCGTAACGGTGCGGCCCAATGACTCCCACCACGCCCGACTCGCCCTCGAGCCGGACTTCGTAAGTCAGCGACGAGCTGGCGTCCGGCGTCGGCTGAGCCTCCCACGGCGCAGCCGTCCATTGCTTGTTGTCTTCCGCCAGATCGCATTTGATGGCGGCTTCGTCAGGCGGATCGGCTTCGCCGGGCAGCTCGATCGTCACTCCGGAAAGCGGCTTGTCCGCCGAGCCGGAGACCGACAAGGTTGTCCCCGCCAAGATGCGTAACGGTCCGGTCGATTCGCTGGGCGGCAGCCCGCTATAGGCCGGCGGCGCAACGGTCACGGCAAACGCCTCGGCCACCGGCGGGTCGAGCACCGCCACGTCGTTCCACGCCATAGTGTCGTCGTCGCCGCCGACAAACCGGAACGAGAACGAACGCTGAACCCGGTCACGGGTCGCAACCGCCTGATCGCCGACCAGCTGCGCCGGCGCCGTTTCGCGTCGTGACGACGTGCCCGCCTCGGCGGCGAAGCGGTACTCCACCCGGACCTCGTCGGGGAGCGGGCCGGTCTCGTTGACGGCGGTCGCTTCGAAGGTGGCGCCCCGCGCCAGGGTGGTCGGCGGATCAACCGCGCGCAGCGTCACCAACCGCGGCCACGGGGCGTCGGCCCAGGGCGCCGCAAGGCGGTAGAGCCCCGTGCCGAGCGCCGGACCCGCCGCCAAAGCAAGCACCGCGACGCTGGCGATGGCCGCAAGCAGCCAACGGATTGACTGGCGCAGAGGCGTGCGATCGACCACGGCGTCGAACGGCAACGAGTCGGCGGATTTCGACGCGTCAAGCACCACCGCCCGACGCAACTGTTCGGAGCCGGCCGAACGGTCCGCGGCGTCGCTGGCGGCGAACTCGACGGCGCTCGCCAAGCGGCTCCCCAAGTCGGGCCGGGACCGCTGAAGACGCTGGGCGACCCCCAGCCGGGTGGCGTCGGTCGGGCCCAAACGACGCCATGCCCAAATCGCGACGCCGACCGTCGCGCCGATCAAAGTCAACGAAAAGACCCACCGCAACCCGGGGTCGTTGAATCGCCCGAGCCAGTCGATCAGCACCAGCAGCGCCGCGACGCCGATCGCCGTCGCGGCGGTCCAGCAGGCGGTCGCTTGGCGCGCCACCCCCCGCAGCCTCGCGGCGGTGGCGTCGAGTCGTTCTAGGAAGGGTTGGGCCACGTCGTCCTGAGGGGGAGCGGGGTTCAAAGCATCGCGCGACGTTTACGCAGGATCCATTCGGTGGTGAGGCAGGCCGTGATTCCCGCCAAGAAGGGCCAGCGGTTCCAGACCTCCACCGGCGGCAGCGACTCGAGCGCCGTCGGCCGCCCCGGGGGGATGATCTCCGCCAACCGGTCCGCCTCGTCGAGTGTGACGAAGGCGCCGCGCGATCGCTCGGCTGCGGCCGTCAGCCCGGCGCGGTTCATCTCGGGGCGGGCGTCTTCGCCGAGCGGCGCCGCGACCTCGAACTCGGCGACGGTCGGCGTCTCGCCCGCTTCCGCTAGTAACGCGCGATAACGGCCGGGGGGCAAATCGCGGACGATTGTCTCGAAGCGCCCGCCGTCGCCACCCGCGGCTAGTTCGATGCGGCGTTCCGCCTTGCCGGGCGATTGCAGCACGATGGTCGCTTTGTCACCGCGGGCGGCGCCGGGCCGTTCGTCGCGCAGCCGCAGGCGGACCGCTTCGCCCGGTTCGTAGCGTGGCTTGTCGGCGGCGAGTTCGAGACTCGCGGCCGACTCGTCGCGTTTGGTCCGCGCCAGCGAACGCAGCGTCTGCACCCAGTAGCGGGCGAAGTAGACGTCGCCGACCCGGAACCGCCAACGGTAAGTGGCGTCGACCGCGTGCAGCAGCACCCTTCCCGCGCCGTAGAAGTGCGAAACGATCAACGGCGCGGGCTCGCCCCGATCGAGCCTTGCGGTGGGGTGGATGGCGAGCACCTGCGCGGCCGGCTTCGGGGCGCCGACGTCGGCCCGCCAGTAGAGCGGCGCGAGCGACCGCCAGACCCGCGCGCTGTCGGTGGGCGTGTCGCCGAGCTCCATCGCGGCGGTCTGTTCGCCGAGCGGCGTCGGCAGCACCGCGAAGCCGGCGGGGTCGTTCCAGCCGCCGAGCGAAGCCTCACCGACGACCGTTGGCGCCAGGGCGGCGAAGGCCTCGCGGCTACGGTAGGCGCCCGGCAGACTCCGCGGCCCTGCCACCAGCACGACGCCGCCGCCACGCTCGCCGACGAACTTGCCGACCTCATCCCACAGCGAACGGGGCAGGAGCGTCGGATCGAGGTCGATCAGCACCATCACGTCATACTCGGCCAACGCCTCCAACCGCAGCGGCATCCGCGGCAACGCCGTCAGGTCCTGTTCGGCGTACTCGGGGTCGGCCTCTTGCAGATGCGTGGCGACACGGATCGTTTCGTCGCGCTCCAGCAGCTGCTTGAGATAGCGGTACTCGTAGTTCGGGTAGCCGGCGGCCAGCAGCACGCGGATCTGGTCGTCCCGCACCCGCAGCATGTGCGTCAGTTCGCCTGCGGCCGCGGCTTCGCCGTTGTCGGCCGGCGGCGTCGCGCGGAGCGTGTAGCGGAACTCGCCCGGCGTGGTCGGCCGATCGATGAGCCGCACCTCGGCGTCGCCCCCCTTGGGCGTGACGGTTTCGACAGCGACCGGCTTGGCGGTCCCTTCGCGGAAGAGTTCGACGCGGATCGGCTTTCCCTCAAGACCCCGCGTCGAGAGCGTCGCCTTGAACGCGACGAGGTCATCGACGAACGCCGTGTCGTCCGCCACCAAGTCCGAAAGCCGCGCCTCGGGCGGCGCTTCGTCGCTGCCGAGACCAACGACGTAGAGCGGCACGCCCGAGCGCCGCGCCGCCTCGGCGGCGTCGGAGAGCGATCGACCGGCAGTCACCTGACCGTCCGAGAGGACGAGGACCCCCTGCAGCGGCGCCGCGGGGGCGCCGTCGAGCAGCCCGGCGACCGCGTCGCCGAGCCGGGTCGAGGTGTCGTCCGCTTCGGGCAGTTGACCCTCGTCGCCGATCGCCGTGGTGATCGCCTCGATGCCATTCGCCGCATTGGCGACCGAACCATCAACCACGGAGAGCTCAAGCTCGTAGCCCCGTTGCAGTTGGCGGAGCAACTCGCTGTCGTCCGCCATCAGCAACGCCTCGGCCGCTTGCCGCCGGGTCTGCGACGCGTCGCCAACGTCCTTGCGGTCCATACTGGCCGAACGATCGAGCACGATCGCGAGCCGCGGCTTGCCGCTCCGGCTGCCAGAGAAAACCGCCTCGCTGAGCATGGCGAGCAAGAGCGCGATCGTCGTGAGCCGCAGCAACGTCAGCGCGAGGCGATAGGCGAAGCCGGCCGGTGAGGTCTCGTAGCGGTAGCAGAGGATAATCGCCGCCACGGCCGCGGCGACGAACAGCACCGTCACCCACGGCGCCCAGGTCCAGTGCGTCTGCAGACGCCAGACCTCGTCGGTCGCTAGGGCGACGATTTTGGGGAGTTGTAGAAGCGTCATCCGTTCCCCCTCCCGAAAAAACACGCCATCGCCGGCTCGATCAACGCCAGCGCTAGCGCGCCGTAGAGCAGCCAGCGGTGGAGGGGGGTCGGCGCCGCCACTGTCTCGCTCGCCACGTCGCCCAGAACGCGGCGGACCGTTAGCGATTCGGGGAGTTGCTCGGTGGCGACGGTGGCGGGGTCGCTCTCACCCGGGTCGGGATTCACCGCGACCGAGCCATTGGCCGGCTCTCCTTGCGGTCCGAACCGATAGACGCCGACGCGCTTGGCGCCCCGGAACGACCACGCCCCCGACTCGTCGGGCGCGACGCGGCCCGCCTCGCCGCCCGTCGGGTCCTCGATTGCGACTTGTCCCACCGCGCCACGGGCGACGCGGCCCTCGATCGGCTCGCCAATCAGCAGCGACCGGACGCCGCCATCGTTCGCTAAGTAGGTGACCATGCCGCGGACGATCGGTAAGAAGCTCGGCCAAGCCGGCAGCGCCGTCCACGCTTGGCCGGTCGCGGGATCGACCGAGTCGAGCGACGCCGCCGTCGTCAGCACCGCGACGCGGCCCCGGCCGACTTCGCCGGTCACCAAGAGCGGGTCGCCGTTCTCCAGCGCGAGCGCCACCGAAACCGCGGCGGATTCGGGCAGTTCGATCGGCAAGTGACGCATCACCGGGATGTTGAGCAGCCCCGACCGCTCTTGCCCCTGGAAGGGACGGACGATCGGGTGCTTGTAGTCGAGCGGATCGACGCGGTACGACGGCGCGGCGATCGAGGGCGACAACCAACCCGGCACCAGCGCGCTGTTGTCTCCTGGTTCGGCCGGCTCCGCGGGGTCCGTTGGTTGGGCGTCGGCCGATACGAGCCGCAGATCGCTCGTCGATCGCGGCCCCGCGCCGAGGTTCTCGCGCAACGGTCCCAGCGTGTCGTTGTAGCGCTGCGGGCTCACCCGGTCCCCCAAGAACCAAGCGACGCCGCCCCCCCGCACGACATAGTCGTGGAGCCGCTCGGCTTCTCCGGACGAAAGCTCGCGCACGTTCGATAGAAAGACGCAGACGAAGTCCGTGAGGTCGATGGTCGGCAGGTCGGCGTCCGAGACAATCACCGGCTCGAAGGCGCCCTCCCCCGTCGGGTCGAGGGCGTCGGCTAGGTAGTCGGCGGCCCCCGGCGCGCCGGCGACGCACAGCACCCGCACCCTCGGCCGCAGCGTCAAGGCGACGTAGCGGGTGTTGTCGTCCGACAGCCGGTCCTCGGCGCCCGCTTCGTCGGCGAGGCGGACGGCGATCGCCCGCACGCCGGGCAGGTCGACCTTGTAGACAAAGTCGATGGGCGTCGGCTGGTCGTTCGACAGCGTGACGCGTTGCTCCGAGACGACCGCGCCATCAACGAGCAGCTCGGCGATTCGTTCGACGGATTCGCCATCAAAGATCCGCGCCTCGGCGCGGATCTCGAGCGGCGCCGCGAGTGTCGGCAGACCGTTGGCGAGGCTCGCGGCCGTGATCGCGACGCTTGGCAGCGACGAGTCGCCGACATCGAGCGCCGAGAGGGTCGCCCCCTCGGCAAGCGTCGCGTAGGCCTCGACGGTGGCGTTTTTCTCCGTCTCGGCGAGCGGCGTCCACGTGTTGGCCGCTAAGTCGCTGAGGAAGACAACCTCTTGCCGCTGCGTGGCGCCGATCTCGCCGGCCGTGTCGATCAGCCGCTGAGCCGTCGCGAGCGCCTGCCCCAAGTCGGCCACGCCCTGCGACGGTGCGATCGATTCAATTGCCCGGCGGACCGCGCCGCCGTCGGAGGTCGGCCGGCCGAGCGGCGCCCCGGCGTCGGCGCCCATCACCACCAGCGAGTGCGTGTCGCCCGCACGGGCGTTGTCGACGAGCTGCAGGGCGAGCCCTTTCGCCTGCTCCAGGGCCGATTGCCCTTCGGCGTCGATCGCACTCATCGAGAGCGACGCGTCGATCACCAGCACCCGGTGCGTCGGCGCCCCGCCCCCTAGCACGCCACTCTTAAGCAGCGGCTTGGCGGCGGCGAGCACCACGAGGAGCAACAGCAGCGTCCGCGCAGCCAGCAGCAGCCAGTGCTGTAGCCGCAGCCGCCGCGCCTGTCGCTCCAAAGCGGCCCGCAGGAACCGCAGCGCCGCCCACGCCGTCTCACGATGCGTCTGCCGCATCCAGAGGTGAATCAAGATCGGCGCAGCCGCCGCCGCCAACCAGCCGAGGATGGCGAGGTTCGCGAAGGCGAAGGCGATGAGGGGAGGGGGCGTCACTTAGGGGACGTTAGGAAGGGAGATGGCGGGGATGATTGGGGATAGGGGGATCGCAAGCGGTCGGTATTGCTGTATCGCGCCTCGGAATCTATCGACGCAGATTGCATAACGACTAATCATTTTGAGATAGCGGGCAGCCGCTCCGCGGCTGTTTAAATATCTCCTCCTTTTGCTCGCGCACTCTGCTCACCGCGTGTAATCGGTTTGAACTAAAAATCATCTCAATCCCTCCGCTTGCGATCCCCCTATCTCCATTCATCCCCAATATCCCCCTTCATAGGCTCTCTAGCGCAGGCGGGCTTGGCGTTGGTGGAGGTAGGCGGTCAGCGCGGCGTCGAGCGGGCGGTCGGTCCGTAGCAGCACGTAGTCGGCGCCCTGCGCGCGGCAGCCAGCGGCGACCTCGTTGCGGAAGCGGTCGAACTCTTCTTTGTAAGCTTTGCGGAGCCGCACCGGATCGACGAGCAATTCGCCGAGCGACTCGAGCCCCTTGAACAGCGTCGGCTGTTGGAACGGGAACTCCAGCTCGGCCGGGTCAAGGACGTGCATCACGATGACGTCGTGCCGGCGATGGCGGAAGTGCTTGAGGCCGGCCAGCAGCGCCTCGGGGTCGTCGAACAGGTCGCTGAGGATCATCACCACGCCACGCCGGCCGAGCCGTTCGGCCAGCTCGTGGAAGATCGGCCCCGCGGACGTCTTCTCGCGGCCGGCGCCCTCGGAGATCGCCGTGATGACCGGCGTCAGCTGCGACGGGCTGCCGCTCGGCTTGATCAGGGTGCGGACGCGGTCGTCGAACGTGGCGAGGCCGACGGCGTCTTGCTGCTTGAGGATCAGGTACGCCAGGGCGGCGGCGGCGGTTTGGGCGTATTCGAGCTTGGACATCGGGGCGCCCTCACCCGACTCACGTCGGGGGCTCGCCGTTGGTCCGCTCTGGTAAGTCATGCTCTCCGACACGTCGAGCACGAGGTAGCCGATCAGGTTGGTCTCTTCCTCGAACCGCTTCAGATAGATCCGGTCGCTCTTGCCGAAGGCGCGCCAATCGACGTACCGCAGGTCGTCACCGGGGACGTACTCACGGTGCTCGGCGAACTCGTTGCTGAACCCCTGGTACGGCGAGCGGTGCAGCCCGCTGACAAACCCCTCGACGATCCGCTCAGCGCGCAGCCGCAAGCCCTTGAGCCGTGCGAGGACGGCGGGGTCGAGCAGGCGTTCTGGTGATTGGGGCATAAAGGGATTAACCGCGGAGACGCGGAGAGATTGTTTATTTGAGAAACGCCTCAAATCCTTCACTTGATGGCCAGGGCTCCCAACCGCCGGACTCCGAGTATTCCCCGTAGACTTGACGAGTTGTGTCGTAACCCAAGCAGTACCCCATCCCATCGTCGCCCAAGAGCCAATTAGGCGAATTGTTTACTCTCACGCCGAAGATTTCCGTCGGACAAGTAGGTCGCCCGTAGACAATACGGCCATTCAACTGCTCGCCCCATCCAATCTCGCTGAGGTGCCTCAAGTAGTCATCGGGCAATCCTGGTATCTCTTCAACGAGTCTTTCGATCTCGCTTTTCAAAAGCTTCACGCACAATTGCATTTTGAGAATTCTCTGCGTCCTCCGCGTCTCCGCGGTGAATCCCCTAAGCCGCCGCCTCGGCCGGCGTGCTCTCGATCAAGCGATCGATCACCACGTCGGGCGTCACGCCGTCTGCTTCCGCATTAAAGTTCGTCACGATACGGTGCCGCAGCACGGGGTGGGCCGCCGCCCTCAGGTCTTCCATCTCGACGCAGTGCCGGCCGTGCAGCGCGGCGCGGGCCTTGGCGGCGAGCACCAGGAACTGGCTGGCGCGGGGGCCGGCGCCCCAGCTCAGGTAGCGGTTCACCGTGTCGCTCGCGGTGTCACGGCCGACGCGGGTCTGCCGCACCAGGCGGATCGCGTACTGCGCCAGGTGGTCGGCGATCGGCACGCGGCGAACCAAGTCGGCCATCGCTTGCAGGTCGTCGGCCGACAGCTGGGGCGTCACCGAGTTCTTCTGGTCAGTCGTCGTCTGCTTGACGATCGCCAGCTCCTCGGCCTCGGTCGGGTAGTCGACACGGACCATGAACATAAAGCGGTCGAGCTGCGCCTCGGGGAGCGGGTAGGTCCCTTCCTGCTCGATCGGGTTCTGCGTCGCGAGGACGAAGAACGGGTTGGGCAGCTTGTGACGCTCGCCGCCGACGGTGACCTGCTTCTCTTGCATCGCTTCGAGCAAGGCGGCCTGCGTCTTGGGCGGCGTGCGGTTGATTTCGTCGGCGAGCACGATGTTGGCGAACACCGGCCCCGGCAAGAAGCGGAACTCGCGGTGGCCGGTCGCCTTGTCCTCTTGAATGACCTCGGTGCCGGTGATGTCGGCCGGCATCAGGTCGGGCGTGAACTGCACGCGGTTGAACTGCAGCGACAGCGCGTCGGCCAGCGTGTGGATGAGCAGCGTCTTCGCCAGCCCCGGCACGCCCTCGAGCACGCAGTGCCCCCGGGCGAACAGCGCGATCAGCAGCTGCTCGACCACGTCCTGCTGCCCGACAATGACTTTGCCGAGCTCGGTCGTGAGCCGGCCGTAGGCGTCGCCGAGGCGCTGGATCGCTTCGATATCCGAATCGGGTAACGTCATGCTGAGTTGCCTACTTGTTTCGTTGAGAACCGCCGATGGACGCAGATTAACGCCGACGTGATGGGTTTGCCCGCGAATGACGCGAATTCGCGCGAATGTGTTTCTTACTTCGCACTGATTGGTGTCATTCGCGGGCAACCTTTCTTCATCGGCGTTAATCGGCGTCCATCGGCGGTTCCTCTGTTCAATCGTTGTAACTGGCGAGCCCGCGGGGGGCTGCCTCCGTTCGACGCGACAGCGGACCGTCCGGTTCCGGATCGTCTTGTGACGGCAATTCCGCCAACATCCGCAGGCGGTCGGGGCCGCAAACCAAGAGCCCGTCGTCAGTCGGGACAAGGTTTGCCCCCACGCCGCCGACCGGTGAGAGGTCAATCGGCGAGCGGGTGAGCGAGCCGGACGTCGGATCGATCGCGAAGATCGCTTCGCTTGTCGGCAAGAAGACCTCGTTCCCAACGACCGCCGCGGCGCCGAGTCCGCGGAGCCCGGCGCGGGGGCTTTCGGGCCAGCAGAGCTGTTGCTGGCCGGTCAGCGTGTCGTAACTCGTCAAGCGTCGTCCGGCGAGCACGACAACGGCGCCGCTGGGTTGCCGGACGACTCCCGCGATCGTTGCGTCACTGCGGCGCGGGACCGACCAGAGCGGGGCGCCCGTGCCGGTGTCCCAGGCGGTGAGTTGTTCGGAGTCGGAAGGCGCCGCGATGAGTTGATCGCCGATCACCACGCACGGCGACGCCGGCTCGCCGACTTGGTCGAACCGGATGTTGGGCTGAGTGGTGCGTGGATAGCGGGCGATCCAGCGAATTCGGCCGCGCGACGCGTCGATCGCCGCCACCGCGCCGAGGTTCGTCGCAACATAGACCGAGTCGCCGACGACAACCGGCGGGGCGGGATTTGTCCCGGTGATGCGTGACTCGACATCGCCCGACCCGAGGTCGCACCGCCAGAGTAGCCGGCCCGACGTGACGGCGTAGCAAGCCAACGACATCTCGTTGCGGACGCCCGGCCTGACGATGGCGATGTAGAGGCGGTCGCCCCGCACCGTTGGCTGCCCGGCAAATTGGTAATCGGCGACGCCGCGGACGGCGGCCGGTGGGTCGTCCTCGGGCGGCCGGAAACGGACCGGCGTGGCGTCGGTCGCGTCGATCCGCACACCGATCAGCGACTCGTTGGTGCTCGCCATCGCCCGGCCGTTCGGCCCGCGGACGATCCGTTGCCCTTCCACCAACCGTGCGTAGAGGACCCCCTCCGCGACGGTGAGACTCGGGTCGATCCGGACCGGCTGGGTCGCCGCCGCCGCAGCGTTCGGCGCTTGCCCCGCTGCGCCGCGGAAGACGAACAGTTGATTGACGGCGTTGACCCCGAGGTTGGCTCGGCGGGCCACGTCGCCGAGCGCCGGCCCCGCGCCGCGCTGGCGAGGCGTCGCGACGCCGGGCAGCGGTTGCGGCTCGGTCTCGCCGGTCGCCAGGTTGAGTCGTTGAACGGCGCCGCGCTCGACGTAGAACGCGCTGAGCCCCTCGACAACCGCGCTGAGGGTCGGCGAGGTCTCCGTCGGCGTCGGGTCGGGCCCGCTATTGATGACGACCGGCTGTCCGAACGCGTTCAGTTGGATCACGTTGCGATTGAGATTCGGCGCCGGCGCTGCTGTCGGCTCGGCCTCGTAGGGGACCGCCTCGGACCAGGCCCAGGCGAAAGGCCCCTGCCGATGGGTCAGCCGATCGGCGCTGCTGGCTTGCTCGTCGATGATCGCCTCGAGCGCTTCGGCCAGGGGTTGGGTGCGTCCTGCCAAGCGTCCCTCGACGTCGGGCGCCAAGCCCCGGAGCAATCGCGTCTCGGCGGCGGCGCGACGGAGGTCCCCCGCGCGGATCGAGGCGAGCGCGAGCCTTGAGAGGGCGAGGGGCAGCAAGTCGTCGTTGGCGTTGACGACGGGCAGACCCTCGGGCCGCGGTGACTGCCGCCAAGCCGCGGCGAGTTCGGCCGGATCGACCGACGGGTCGAGCAGAACGAGCGACGCCCCCGCCGGTCGGCCCCACGGGTCGTACAACAACGGATGCACACGGCTAAGCCAACGCCGGGCGGCGGCGGCGTCGCCCCGTTCGAGCGCCAATTCGCCCAGCGCCAGCAGCGCGTCGGCCGCGGGTTCGCTGGCGTAGAACTCTTGAACAAGACGCACCAGCGCCGACTCGTCGAGACGCGCCGTCGCCCCGTCGATCCGTTCGCGGGCCGTGCGGTCGATCCGGGCGCGGTACGCGGCGAGTCCTTCGGCGGGCAGGGACGCCAGCAGTTGCTGGCAGCGCTGGGCGAGCGGAGCAAAACGCTCGCGGCCGATCGGCTTTTCGAGGGGCAGTTCCTTGGTCGGAGGTTGCCCATCAACAGAGTCTTGCGATTCAATCGGCGCGCCGATCGGGGCGACTTCGACGAGGTCGCCGCCCGACTCGGTCTGGAGCCGCTCAATCAGCGCGATCGCGTCGTCCCAGGCGCCATCGGCGGTGAGGGCCTCGTACTGCAGCAGCGTCCGGCGGATGCGGCTCGAGACGTCGGCCGGCTGAAAGGGCGTGAGGCCCGCCGCCATGAAGAGGGAGTCCGCTGGCTGGGCGACCGGCTCGCGGAGCAGCCGTGGTGGCCCCAGTTTTTCCGCCTGGCAACGCGACGGCCCGCCGGTCAGCCAGACCGCCACCGACGCAACCGCCAGCGACACGGTGGTCGTACGGCGGCGGGTTACGCAGGGGCGAGGCGGCATCCGTGTCTCAACCTGAGGGGCTCTACCGGGGGCTCCGACGCCGCTGAGGCGTCCTCTGGAGTCTACCCGAGGGCCGCAACGGGGGGAAACGACCCGTCTCCCCCTCCCAACGCGCCAGCCCGGTCATTCAACCGGCGGGTAGAGGTGGTAGAGCATCAGATAAACGAGCACGCCCGTGACCGACACATAGAGCCAAATGGGAAACGCCCAGCGGACCACCCGGCGATGCCGCTGACGGAGGGGTCCCGACTCTTCGGGCGACGCCGACAGCGCCTTGGTCCCCAGCCAAGCCGACCAGAGCGCCAAGAACGGCACCGTCATCGCCAGCAGAACGTGGCTCAGCAGGATCGTGTAGTAGACATACCGAACGGCGCCGGGGTGCGTGAACGGTACGGTCATCTTGATCATGAAGTGATAATAGAGGTAACACCCCAGGAAGGCGGCCGAGACGGCGAGCGCGGCCCACATCGTGTTGCGGTGCAGCCGCTCTTTGCGTTGCTTGATGAAGACGTACGCCAGGATCAACAGGAGCGTCGCGAGCGTGTTCAGCCCGGCGTTGACGTGGACGAGCGGGTGGGGCATTCGATTGCGGAAGTCGGATTGCGGAATGCGGATTGAGAACGAGCCGCGACCGTGAGGGAGTGGCCAGCCGGGGCGGCTAGCGCCGCTGCGCCACCCACCAGCTCGACGCCACCATCGCCACGGCGAAGCCGATCGTGACGGCCCAGCAGAGCGGTTCGGCCGGCAGGCCAGCGGTCTCGCCGGCGCCGAGCCGCCACCGCAGCGCCGCGACACCGTAGGTGAGCGGATTTATTGTGACCACGCCGCCGAGCCACCCCTCCGCCCCGTGCCGGAAGAAGGCGCCCGACAGGAGCCACATCGGCAGCAAGAAAACGCTCATGATGGCGTGGAAACCCTGCGTGCTGTCCATCCGCCAAGCGATGGTGAAACCAAGGCCCGTGAGGGCGATCGCAATGAGCGTCATCGCGGCGAAGACGAGCAGCGCGTCGATCGGGCCTGCGATCGCCACCGAGCCGGTCGCCCAGCCGAGCAGCAGGAACAGCGTCGCCTGCGCCAGCGCGATCGCCGCCCCGCCGAGCACCTTGCCCAGCGCAATCGCCAGCCGCTGCGTCGGCGCGACGAGAACGCCCTGCAGGAATCCCTCGTTGCGGTCTTCGATCACGGAGATCGTCGCGAAGATCGCGGTGAAGAGCAGGATCATCACCAGCGTGCCGGGGAAGAAGTGCTCGTACCCCAGCGCGTTCGCCTTGAGGCCCTCGCTAAAGAGCAGCCAGAACAGGACCGGCTGCACGAGCCCGCCGATCACCCGGTTGCGCTGGCGGAAGAACCGCACCAGCTCACGCCAGGCGAGCGCGGCGATGACGCCGAGCGGGGAGGAATAGGTGGGGGTGGAATCCATCGTTGCTGCTTTATTCACCACGGAGGGCGCCGAGAGCACGGAGAAAGAAAGATTGGCGTCGACGACGACGCTCGGTGTTCTCGCTGCTTTCCGTGGTTAATTATCAAAACGCTGCCCGGTGCGGGCGATGAAGACGTCTTCGAGCGTTGGCTTGCCGATCGACAGCTCGTCGATCTGGTCGCGGAAGCGGCCGTAGAGCTGGGTGGCGAGCTCGGGGCCGGTGGCGCCGTTCGCCTCGACCCGGACCGCGCCGTCGAGGGTGAGCGTCGCGACGTCGAGCGCCGCGGTGATGGCGTTGGCCAGTTGCTGCGGGTCGGTGGTGCGGACCGTTATCGTGTCGCCGCCGACCGAGGCCTGCAGCGCTTCGGGCGTATCGAGAGCGGCGAGCTGGCCCTGGTGGAGGATGGCGATGCGGTCGGCCCGCTCGGCTTCTTCCAGCAGGTGGGTCGTCGCGACGACGGTGACCCCTTGCTCGCGCGCCTCGCTCAGGGCGCGCCACAGATCGGCCCGGGCGCCCGGGTCGAGGCCGGTCGACGGCTCGTCGAGCAGCAGCACCCGCGGCTGGTGCATCAGGCACATCGCGAGCTCGACGCGGCGTTGCAGCCCGCCCGAGAGCGTCTCGACCACGTCGCGGCGACGGTCGGCGACGCCGAAGCGCTCCAACCCCTCGTTGATCCGTTGGCGGAGGTCGCTCCCCTTGAGGCCGTACAGCCGGCCATGGCACCAGAGGTTCTCCTCGACGCGCAGCTTCTTATCGAGCGCTGGCGACTGGAACACGACCCCCAGCAGCGACCGCACGACGGCCGGCTCGCGGGCCACGTCGTGGCCGAAGAACGCCAGCGAGCCCGACTGCACCGGGGCGAGCGTCGAGAGCAACTTGAAGAGCGTCGTCTTCCCGCTGCCGTTAGGGCCGAGCAGGGCGAAGACCTCGCCCGCCGTCACGTCGAACGACACGCCACGCAGCGCCTCGCGGTCGCCGTAACGGTGGCGGACATCGCGGATCTGGATAGCGTGATTAGGCAAGGGATTCACCACGGAGGGCGCCGAGAACACAGAGAGTCTTGAAACACAGCGAGCCGATGTCTGTGGGAATGATGGCCTTCCGCCAAAGCGATCCCACCGCTCGGAGAACTCTCGATGAGTTCCGTCCTCTCTGTGGTGAAATTAGGAAGTCGTTAGCCGACGCAGAACCAGAGCGCCGCCAGCCAGACCGGCACATAGAGCAGGCTGGCGCGCATCAGCCGGCGGGCGATCGGGTTCGTCCGTTCGGCCAAGAAGGCGGCGGACGTCGCCAGCATCACCAGCCCGGCGAGACCGACCACGACGGCGTAAGCGACCGGCGACGCGGCGCCGAACACCATCGGCGCGAGGCTCACCGGCAGCAGCACGGCCGAGCCGATCACCGCTTGCAGACCCGCCCAGCGGCCGCTGGGGTCGAGCTTGGTCGACATCTGGTAGCCGGCGATCGTGTAGTCGTCGCGGCAGAGCCAGGCGATCGCCATGAAGTGGGGGAACTGCCAGACGAACATCGTCGCGACGATTGACAACGCCAACGGGTCGAGCAAGTCGCCGCCGCCGGCGGCCCAGCCGATCCACAGCGGCATCGCCCCGCTGACCGCGCCGACGGCCGTGTTGAGCCACGTCTTGGTCTTGAGCGGCGTGTAGAGCGCGACGTAGACGACCCAGGTGGCGACGGCGACCATCGCGGCGGTCGTCCCGGCGAAGAACATCAACAGCGACGCGCCGAAGGCGAGCGAAAACGCCCCGAACCACAACGCCTCGTCGGGCGACAGCCGACCGGACGGCAACGGCCGCCCCTTCGTGCGGGGCATCCGGGCGTCTCGTTCGCGCTCGATCCACTGATTGAGGGCGTTCGCACTGCCCGCGACCAGACCCGTGCCGACCGACACGGCAAGCAGCAGCGACGCCGACCACCGCGACCCCGGCGCGCCGTAGCCGGTCGCGATGTGGAGCGTGATCAGCACCGCCACGAGCTCAAGCATCACGATGCGCGGCTTGGTGAGCTCGACAAAAATCTTGAGCTTGGACATGGGGCCGACCTTCGCCAGGAGGTTCGTGCGTTCGGCGGCGGCCGGCAAGGCGTTGGCGGTGGGGTTCATGCGGGACCTGCGGAGGCGGCGCTGGGCTCGTCGCGGTGGGAGGAAAGTTCGGTATTCGAAGCGGTCGAGGTCCGTCGCCGGGCGACAACGGCGTGGGCGGCGGCGAGCGCCAGCAACAGCGAGCCGGTGGCGCTGTGGCCGGTCACGACGTAGGTCTCGGTCCAGCCGCCCGCCGTCGAAGGGGCCATCGTACCCGCCCCGGCGATTGCGTCCCAGGCGTCGGCGGCGACGCCCGTCTGGGCGAAGGCCGGGAGGCGGTACTTGGCGACCCAGGTGGCGACGCCCAGCGAGACCTGCACGGCAAGGACCGCCGCCATGAGCGACGCCAGGACGCGGGGGGAGCGGCCGACCGGCCAACGCCACGCCACGATCGCCGCGGCGACGACCGAGAGCGTCACGAGCAGCGCCCCCCACAGGTGGGCCTGCACGTGCAGCGCGAACGTGTTGAACGAGCTCGCTTCCGGGACGTGTCGGAGCGCCGCGCCGGCGATGATTTGCAGATAGATCAAGCCGGCGAGCAGCCACGGCCAGAGCGGAGCGGCTTGGTCACTCCCTGACGGTCGTGGCTCGTCGTTACGCGCGGTCAGGGCGACGATTACGGCGGTTAGCGCAAAGAACAGCGGCCCGGTCGAGCCGTGGGCGAAACCGAGGAGCCGTTCGTTGAGAACGACTCGTAAGCCACCGAGCACGCCTTGCCAAATCACCAGCGCAAGGGCCGCCAACGCAAGCCAACGCAGCCACGCCCGCCGGTCACAGCGGAAGACGACGACCACCAGACCGATCGTCAACAAACCAACCCCGGACGCGAACAACCGGTGCCCGTGTTCGACGAACAGGTCCCAAGGCCCGAAAAACCAAGTGCTCCACGGGTAGAGCCACAGGTTGTAGCCGTAGGTGCCGGGCCAATCGGGCACGGCCATACCGGCGTCGGTCGTCGTGATGAGTCCGCCGATCCAAATCAACGGATACGTCGCGCAGCACAGCACCCACGCCCAGCGGTGCGGCCAGGGAGAGACGGTTCCAGCGTTGGCGTAAGGTTCTGACAATGAATTCGTTTCTGTAGGAGGGGTCTCCGACCCCGGTGACGGTCTGCGATCCGTCTCGTCAGGGTGCGCGTTATCGGCGTCAGAGACGCCTCCTACAGGGGGGACTCCTTGGGGTTGATTGACTGTAAGTAGACGACCACCGATTGCACCTCTTCGTCGGTCAGAGAACCGGGCTGGCCGGGGTAGGCGCCGCCGACGGCAGGCATCGTTGTGCCGGCGATCCCTTGATGGACACGGCGGTAGAGGTCGGCCGTCGCGTCGCCGCCATGTGGCGTTGCGCCGATAAGTTGCCGCGGTCTCGACGGGCGGATCGGCAGATCCTGCCTCACCAGGTGGGCGACGGCGTCGGACGGCCGAGCGACGACGCGCTCGCGCGTCCAGCGGTCGTAGTCGATTTCATAATCTTTGCCCGCCACGGCGCCCCCCTGCCCCGCGGCTCCGTGGCACTTGAAGCAGCCCGCCTTCTCGCTGTGGTAGAGGTCACGCCCGCGGGCGATGAGACGGTCGTCAACCTCGCTGGAATCCGGCGGCGAGACGACGTCCGACTCGGCGTCGACCCATGCAGCGACGATTGGCGCGAGCGATTCGGACATCACTTCATCGCGCAGGTCGCCTTCAAGCCGCAGCGGCTCACCGGCCGGCAGTTCGTCGGCCACGAGCGACACCAGCGCCCGTTCCGTCTGTCCGCGGATCGCTAGATAAATCACATACTGCTGCAGGATTTCGCGTTCCTCTTCACTCAGTAACCGGAACGAAGGCATCGCCGTGCCGGGGACGCCGTGCTCAAGCACGCGGTCGAGGTCGGCCACGGTCGGCGGAGCGTCGCGGTAGGTGCTCTTCCATTTGAAGACGCCGCGGCGGAAGTCGCGTGGGTAGGGCGATTGGTAACGAGCCGTCGGGCCGCGGCCGTCGCCGGTCACGCCGTGGCACCGGGCGCAGTGGCGCCGGTAGAGCCCCTGGGTGACGCCCACTTCATGGCTCGCGACTGGCCCCGCGGCCTGCTGCAGAGCGGCGAGATCGCAAAGCTCCGCCATCCGTGGCAGCTCGGGCGGCAGCCGCGGTTCGTCGGGCGACCCAAACAACTCCGCCAAGGCCGCGTCGATCGAGGACGATTGCTCGTCGGTCAACCCGCCGGTGGCCCGCAACAGGCCATTGGGCTGGAACGAGTCCGCTCGCTCGCCACATCCCGTCGCGCCGGCGGCGGCGCAGAGCAACGCGGCCAGACGGTGGCGGCGGCGGGGACGGGGTGGGGGCATACGGGACGGGCAGGTCGGTCGGCGCGAAACGCTCAGCCTACCCAACCGCGGCCCCGAGCGGCGCCGTCACGGCCGTCTGACGTGTGCGTCGATTCGTCGCGTCACCGGAGATCGGTCGCTGCAACCCGCAAATCGCCGAGTTGCAGCCCCCCCGCGGGGATGGCGAGGACCACTTCGCCCCGCTCGTCGGTCGCGCTGCTGCCGATTTGTAGGCCAACGAAGGGCTTGCCTTCGCGCCAGAACCGCAGCCGCCACTCGCCGGACGGAAGCTCGGCAAGCTCAAATTCGCCCGACTCGTCGGTCACCGCGGCGAACGGGTCGTCCCGGACGACGACCCAAGCCTGCATGAACGGGTGGACGTTGCACCGCACGCCGATCGGCCGCCGCTCGGGCTTCACGAGGTCAAACTCCCGACGCCCGTCGGGCGGCACGACCACGTTGGCGGGGCGGTTGCGGACGAATTCGATGTCGACGTTGTGCATCGTGGGATCGTTGTTCGCCAGCACCAGCGGCTGGCCAACTCGGACCACAAGCACCCGGGGGATGAACGCGCAGCCTCGGTTCGTGAGGGTTGCTGGCTCTTCGGGGACTGCGTCGTCCGCCGGGGGCGCCGGCTCACCACGTCGGGGCTCGACCGAGACCACCACGTTCGCCAGCCCCCCCTCGGGCCCGACAACGACGCTCTGGTCCACCGGCCCGGCCGCTTGGCAGCAGGCGTCGCGGCCCGGCGGCAGGGCCTCCGCGGGAGGGACCGCGCCCACGACGACAATCCGCCCGGATAGGCCCCCTGCCCCGTCGACGATTCCGGCCGCTAGGAGCAGCGAAATTACGATTCCGGCACGCTTGAACATCGGTTCTCTCGAAGAATCTCGTGGCAATCCCCGCCCCGCACACCGCTACACTCTACCGGCGCGTACCGCTCGGCAACCGCCTGCGTTAGAATGCCGCGGTTCTTTGACAGTCCGGACGGCGTGGAGCAATTGCGATGAAGGTCTTGGTGGTAGGCAACGGCGGGCGCGAGCACGCCCTCTGCTGGAAACTCGCGCAGAGCCCGCGGGCCGATATCGTCTTCTGCGCTCCCGGCAACGCCGGCACGGCGACCGAGACCGGCCTGCCGATCCAGAACGTCGATATCCCGGCCACCGATACGGCGCGGCTCGTCGCGTTTGCGAAGGACAACGAAATCGGCCTCACCGTCGTCGGCCCCGAAGCGCCGCTCGTGGCGGGCCTGGTCGACGCCCTCGAAGCCGCCGGCCTCCGGGCCTTCGGCCCCTCTCGGGCGGCCGCCGAGCTCGAAGGCTCCAAAGTATTTTGCAAAGAACTGCTCCGTCACGGCGACATCCCCACCGGCGATTTCCACACCTTCCGCACCGGTGAGGAAGCGACCACCTTCCTCAACGAGCGCGAAAGCCAACCGCTCGTCCTCAAGGCCGACGGCCTCGCCGCCGGTAAGGGAGTCATCGTCTGCGGCAGCCGCGACGAGGCGCTCGACGCCGTCCAGCGGATCGCGGGCGACAAAGAGTTCGGCGCGGCAGGCAATCGGCTGCTGATCGAAGAGCGGCTGCACGGCCAGGAGGTCTCGATCCTCGCCATCACCGACGGCAAGTCGATCATCGCCCTGCCCGCCGCCCAGGACCACAAGCCGGCCTACGACGGCGACCAAGGCCCCAACACGGGCGGCATGGGCGCCTACTGCCCGGCGCCGATCGTTGACGACGCCCTCCTGCGCCGCGTCGAGGAAGAGATCCTCGTCCCCACGGTCCACCACATGAAGCGCAAACGGCGCCCGTTCCGCGGCGTGCTCTACGCGGGGCTGATGCTCACCAAGCAAGGCCCGAAGGTGCTGGAGTACAACGTCCGCTTCGGCGACCCCGAGTGCCAACCGGTGCTGATGCGGCTCAAGAGCGACCTGCTCGACGTGCTCGAAGCGACGGCCGACGGCCGGCTCGACGAGGCGCCACGGCTCGAATGGGACCCCCGCCCCGCGGTCTGCGTCGTCATGGCGAGCGAGGGCTACCCGGGCAGCTACGAGAAAGGCCACGTCATCAGCGGTCTCGACCAAGCCGCGAACGTCCCGAACGTCAAAGTCTTCCACGCCGGCACCGCGTCGATCGATGGCGACGTGGTCAACGTCGGCGGCCGCGTCCTGGGCGTCACGGCCATCGGCGACACGGTCCCCGCCGCCAAACTCTCGGCCTACACGGCGGTAAAGGCGATCCGCTGGCGCGGCGCGTGGTGCCGCAAGGACATCGCCGACAAGGCGGTGAGCGTCGACAAGGTGGTGGTGAAAGACGAGCGGACGCGATTCGGTTGATCACTTCCCGGCTCGCTGGTCGCTTGGGAGTTGGCTTCACTGGTTGTGGAGCCGTGCCGCTAGTCGCGGCGGCAGCGCGCCTTCTTTTAGCCGGCACTCCCAGACGACCCAGACCGAGTAGCCACTCGCGCGCAGCTGTCGCGTCACCCGGCGGTCGCGGCGGCGGTTGCGGTCGATCTTTGCTTGCCAGTAGGCGCGATTCGTTTTCGGCGTCCTGTCGCCTCGCTTGCAATCGTGGCCGTGCCACCAGCAGCCGTGGACGAAGATCGCCAGCGGCTGGCGGCCGCGCTTCTTGACGACAAAGTCGGGGCGGCCTGGCAGCTCCTTCACGTCGCGCCGATAGGCAACCCGGGCCGCGTCGAGCAGCGCGGCGACCTGCAGCTCGGGTCCCGTGTCGCGGCTCTTGACCGCGGCCATCGTCCGGCTGCGCGCCGCGCTGGGGGGCTTCATGCGCTCTAGAACGGGATCGTTGCGGTGGGGGTCTCGAGGCCGAACGCTTCCGCCCACAACTTACAAAGGGCGTCGACCGACTCGGAGGGGCCCGCCACCACCCGGTCGCCGAGGATCTGGGCCGGCAGTCCGAAGCGGCCCTGCTTGCCGATCGCGGCGGCGAGTTCGACGTAGTTCTTGATCCGGGCCCCTAGGGCGCCTTCGGTGTCACGTAAGGCGGCGCTCAACTCGTCGCCATCAACGTGCCGACGCGCCTCGATCAGCGACCTCGTGCGGTTGGGGATCGTGTCGTCATGGAGCATCCAGGCGTGGAACGCCTCGAACTCCTCCGGGTCGAGATCCGACACGGCCATCGAGAGCTTGGCGGCGAAGCACGCGCCGAGCGATTGCTTCCGCGCCTTGCGGACGTGCTTGTTGCAGGCGATCTCACCGGGGACCGGCATCACCAGCACCGCGATCTGACCGTCGAAACGCTCCAGCGCCTTGGTCAGCTTGTCGTGGAACTCGCGGCAGTGGGGGCACGCGTAGTCCATCATTTCGACGACTAAGTGGGGCGCGTCGGGCGAGCCGAGCACCGCTTGCTCGTAGGCGTCCACGCGGAGCTTGCCGTTAAGAAAGGCCGCCAGACGGGAGCCCCCGCTACGCCGCTTCGCTTTGGTCGACGAGGGGGTCGACGAGGGGGTCGACTCGGGTTCCGGCTGCGCGGCTGGCTCCGAGGGGTCCTCGGTCGTTGGCTCTGGCGAACGAGGCGATGCTTCGGCCGACGCGTCGGCGGAGGCTGCGGTGAAGACGAATTGGTCGGTCAGGTTTGCGTCGTACTCCGAGACCGCCGGGGCGGCTAGCAACGTTTGCCCCCCCGCCAAGGCGATCACCCCGAGCAGGCCAACGAGGGTCGGCACGCCGAGTGACGGGGGTGCGTCGGTCTCCGTGGCCGGACCGGACGCCATCGCCGCAAACGGCGAGACCACGACCGGTGCCTCGCCTCCGCCCGCGGACGCGGCGCGGCGCCATAGCAGCACGGCGACCGCCATCGCGAGGCCGCAGGCGTGGGTCGCCAAGCAATAGAAACAGAACGAGTCGAGCGCCGCCGCCTGAACCGCGGTGAACCAGACGCCGGCGCCAACGGCCAGCGGAGCCGTCAGTTCGAGGAGCCGCCAACCGAGCGAGGCCGCCCCGCCGCGGCGCCATGCTAGCACCGAACCAACCAGCGCGGCGGCGTAGCACAGGGTTCCGCCGGCCGCGACGGGCACCCCTCCGAGCTTCGCCCAGGGGCTCCCGAGGGCCGCGTCGCAGTCGAAACCGGCGAAGGCGTCGCAGCCAACAGCCGACGCGGTCGTGGCGCTCGACCACCAGAGAAAGGCCGACAGCCCGAGCGCAGCGGCGGCTAGCGTGCGGACAATCCAAGGAAGCACACGGACCATGGCGGAGAGCGACGAGAGTCGCCTTGCTAGCTAGACAAAGGACGAGGATGCGGACTTTTCGGGGCGGGTCGCCGAGCCCTCCCAGTATACGCCACCGCGCGCCCCGATGCCGTCGCCGCCGCTAGCAACCCTTGAGGGATGCCAGGCGGCTTAATCCCGGCAGCGGGCAGCGCCGATACGTAAGGGGCACGTCGCGTGGTGTTCGCCCCGTCCTCGCTGGTCTCGCCGAAGGCTCGTTCCGCTATGAATATGGCCCCCAAGGTCCGCCCTCTCTGGCAACGGATGCCGATCTGCGCCGCCCTCGCCGGGCTCCGCGGCTATCAGGCGCTGCGTCTGCCGAGGCGCGTCTTGCCGCGTGACCTCAAGTCGATCGTCCGCAATTGGGACCCGCGGATGTTCAACCAGCTGATCCGCTCGGGCCTCACCAGCGCGTACATCGACCAGCCGTGCGAGTTCCGCCAGCCGGCCGTCGTCGAGTCGAAGGCCGATGTCGCGCCGGAGCACCGGCTCACCCAAGAACAGCTCACCTCGTTCTACGAGCGCGGCTTCGTTGGGCCGCTGGACGTCTTCTCGCCCGAGCAGATGCGGGACTTCAAGCAAGACCTGCTCGCGATCGAGAAGACCAAGTCGCAGACCTACGGCTTCGAGACGCCGCGCGACCGCCACTTCGAGATGCCGCGGCTGTGGTACTACATGAAGTCGCCCGCGGTGACCGACCGGATCGCCCAGTTGCTCGGCCCCGACCTGCTCTGCTGGCGTTCGCAGATTTTCTACAAGGGCCCCGGCTCGCCCGCCATCCAGTGGCACCAAGCGAGCACCTTCATGGTCGAGGATTACCAAGACCCGGCGTTGTTCCCCGCCGACCGGAACGACCTGTTCCAGATCACCGCTTGGATCGCGGTCGATGACTCGACGCACGAGAACGGCGCGCTGAAGTTCGCCGCCGGGACCCACAACCGCATCCGCACGATCCACTTCGGCGGCAAGGAAGGGTTCTACAACGCGGCCTTCGAGCTCGATTTCCGCGAAGAGGACCAAGAGATCGTCGAGATCCCCTGCCGCGCCGGCCAGATGATTCTCTTCACCGAGCGCTGCATCCACGGCTCGGCGGCGAACAAGACCGACAAGCACCGGATCGCCTTCAACCTGCGGACCGTCCCGACGAACGTCGCCGTCTACCCGGGCAAGAAGTACTACCGCAGCGTTTACAACGGCGGCAAGTACCACCTCGACAAGTGGGGCGTCGCCGTGCTGCGGGGTGAGGACCGTCACCAGCTCAGCCGCACGATCCCCGCCGAGATGCTCGAACGGGGCGCCGACACGATCCGGCGGGCCGCCTGATCGGCCGGCGACCGCGGCTTGGTCCTTGGCGTCCCCGATCGCTCACCTTCTCCTAACAACTTGACCGGATGCGACGGCTCGCCGGCAAAACCGCTCTCGTCACCGGCGCCGCCCGCGGCATCGGCCGGGCGATTGCGCTGCGCCTCGCCGCCAAAGGGGTGCGGCTGGCGCTCGTCGATCGCGACGCGCCAGGACTCGCCCAGACCCAGCGCGACGCTGAGCAGTTCGGCGTCGCCGCGTTGTCGATACCGTGCGACCTGACCGACAACCATGACCTCGAAGCACTCGCCGAGGGGCTACTCGACTGCTGGGCGGGGGTCGACGTTCTGGTCAACAACGCCGGGATCGCCTATTACGGGCCGACCCATGCCATGGCGCCGGAAGACGCCGACGAAGTACTGGCGACCAACCTGCACGCCCCGGTCAAACTGACCCACGCCTTGTTGCCGGCGCTGCTCGCGCGGCCCGAGTCGCACGTGCTCAACGTCTGTAGCGTGCTTGGCCTGGCGGTCATGCCACGGGTGGCGGTCTACTGCGCTTCGAAGCACGCCCTGATCGGCTATAGCAAGGCGCTCCGTGTCGAGTACGGCCGGCAGGGGCTCGGCGTCACGACGCTCTGCCCCGGCTTTGTCCGGACCGCATTGATCGAAGACGCCACGTCGAGCGGACGCTCGATGCGGCGCCCGCCTGGAGTATGCTGTGTCTCGCTCGATCGAGTCGCCCACGCGGCCGTCAGGGGGATTGAACGCAACCGTCGACAAGTGATCGTCGACCCGGTCGGCCGCTGGATCCGGGGGACGATGGCGGCCGCTCCGGGGCTGTTCGATTGGATGCATTCGCTCGGCAAGGCCCGGCGCGCCGCCAACAAGAGAGCGGAGCTGGCCGCTCTGCACCCAGAAGTAGAAACGGCGCTGCGGCTCAAACTGGGCCGCTCGGCGCCTCCTTTGCAAGTTCAACCGCCGCGCCAAGTTGCTTAGCTGGGTCGCATAATACGCATCACCGCTTATAGCTGCGCGTTTGGTGTAGTTGCGTAGGGAGCGTGGCAGACGGTTTTGATGAGTTCCTCGTCGAGGACGGCGACTTTTCAGGCGTCCATAGCGGCTTGTTCGAGCGCTTCGTAGTCGTCGTAGACGCGGTTGCTCCAGAAGTGGCTCTTGAGGTAGTGCCAGAGGTTCTCGATCGGGTTGAGCTCCGGGCTGTAGGGCGGCAGACGCACCAGGGTGATGTTCTCGGGCACGGCGAGAGCCTTGGCGGTGTGGAAGCCGGCCCCGTCCCACACCATCACCGCGTGCTCCCCTTCGGGGACCGTCGCCGAGAACAGCTCCAGGAACGTGTTGACGATCTTCGTGTTCAGCTGCGGGCTCAAGAGGCCCTCAGCGTGGCCCGTCTCGGCGCAGACCGCGCCCAGCACCCACAGGTACTCGTACTCGGTCTGCCGCACGGCCGTCGGGCGTGAGCCCCTCTTCGCCCAGACGTTGGTGTTGGTCCCCTGCTGGCCAAATCGCGATTCGTCCTGGAAGTAGACCCGCAGCCGCTTGCCGGGGCGCCCCGCGGCGATCTGCTCGATTCGCTCGGGCCACTCACGCATGAATGCCTCAATCTTCTCGGGGTCCGCCTTGCGGTGCTTCGGACGCGGCCGCAGGCAGCTGTAGCCCAGC
This sequence comes from Botrimarina colliarenosi, assembly GCF_007859955.1. Taxonomy (GTDB): domain Bacteria; phylum Planctomycetota; class Planctomycetia; order Pirellulales; family Lacipirellulaceae; genus Botrimarina; species Botrimarina colliarenosi. The sequence goes on along the minus strand of NZ_SJPR01000001.1, from coordinate 856,483 downwards.
TTGTGCAGGAGCCGGTAGACGCCCGTGAGGCTCCGCAGCAGATTGAACTCCGAGGCGAGGACCCGCTGGAAGTCCTTGCCACGCAGCGTGCAGACGCGGTCGGGGTCGGGGTCGGTGGGGCCCGCCTCGATCCGTTCCCGCAACGCCGCCTCTTCTTCGCTTGAGAGCACCGGCCTGCGAGACCGGCCCCGACGTTCGTCCAGCCCCGCGAGGCCCCGTTCGTTGTAACGCCGCACCACGTCTTGGCACGCCCGGCGAGATAGGCCCACCGCCGTGGCGACCGCCGGGGCCGTCCAGCCCTCCAGGGCGAGGATCAGCACCCGCAGGCGTCTGGAACGCGTGGCGTTCTTCTCACCACGCTCAAGCCCCTTGAGCTCCTCCTGCGTCCCGTGCGGCTCGACATGCATGCACGCAATATGATCGACAAGATGAGGCAGCGCAATAGGAAGCGCGCAGGTTTATGTGGCGATGCGTATAAGCGGGTCGCTAACTAGCGAGCGAACCGCCGCAGCTGCTTCCCGCCCCCGCGGTGCAGCCGAAACAGTGCGGACCCGTCGCGATCTCGCGCCCGCCGAGTTCGGCCGGATCGATCTCCCAGAGAAAACGCCCCGCCGTGGACGGCGTCGGTAGGCGGAGGGCGTAGTTGAAGTCGCAGTCGTGGACGCGTCCTTGGCTGTCGACGTGAATCTGGCCGCGGCACATCAGGCCTTCGAACGTCGCGGGGTTGAAGGCGTCGAGCAGGCGCTGCTCGTACGCCGCCAGTTCGCCACGCCGCTCGAGGTCGTCACGCCAGCGGGCGATTGGCATGTTCGTGATCGCCCACAGCTCGGTGAACTCCAAGCCGTACTCGTCGCGGAGCACCCGGCGGTAGTCGGCCTCGAGCTGTTGCTGGGGTGGCGGCAGCGACGGGCCGACCGGGTTGTAGACCAGTGTCAGCCGCAACTCGGGGCGCCGGCCGTAGCCAATGTCGTTGAGCCGGCGGAGCCCCGCCACCGAGTCGGGAAAGGCCGTCAGGCCGCGTTGCTTGCGGACGTTCTCCTCCAGATAGCACGGCAGCGACGCCACGACGTGAACCCCGTGGTCGGCCAGGAACGCCGGCGCCCAGGCGTAAGGCTCGGCGCCGGTCGTGTCGCGGTGGACGAGAATCGTCGGGTTGCAGCGGTCCATCACCCGTTTGCCGAGCCGCCGGGACTCGGTCACTAGCCGCCGGAAGTGAGGGTTCATCTCGGGCGAGCCCCCCGTCAGATCGACCGTGGTGATCGACGGGGCGTTGGCCAACCAGCCGAGGATCCGCTCGGCGGTCTCTTCTGAGAGGTTCTCGTCGGCCGCGGTCCGCTTGGGGGATGAATCGACGTGGCAGTGTCGGCAAGCCAGGTTGCACGCCAATCCCACATTCACCTGCAGCGTCGTGATTTCAGCCCGCGCGCGGAGCGGCACCCCGAGACGTTCGACGAATCCACTCATGGCCGCTCTCTGTCGATCCCTAGCAGCATCCGCCACCCGAGTAGTGCCACGTCGGGGGGGTGATCAGCAGGTCGGCGCGTCCCAACGCCGCCAGCGCCGCCGCTGTTTTGTCGCAGACCGCCTGCGGAGTCCCTTTGGGGAACGTGCGGCCGTTGCCGTCTTCGAAAGCTTCGTCGGCGCCGGTGTAGGTGGCGGTTCGGCCGGTATAGACGCACGGGCCGTCTTGGGGTGTCGGCTGGTTGACGGCCACCACATCGATCGACTCGAGCAGCACATCGCTTGGCAACCCATAGCCGGCCGCGTCGAGCGCCCGGTAGGGCCGCCGCGAACGGACCTCGACTTGGCCGAAGCCGACCTCCGTAATCGCCCGGACATAGGCGTCGAACGTCTGGCAGCCCGACAAGCAGGCGGCCCGTAGCCGCGGGTCGTCGGTCAGGTGTTCGGGCAGCGGCGTCGGGGTGATTGGATCGGACATCGCCAGCCGGCCGCGCAGCTTGAGCACGCGGCGGGCCTCCGACAGGGCTCGTTCGAGATGGTCGGCTCGGAAGATATTGAATAGGCAGTTCTGGGCGACGTAGTCGAACTCGCTATCGGCGACCGGCAATTCCAAAGCGTCCCCCGGCAGGATCGTGACCATCGCCGGATCGAACCAGGGGTTCGTCTCCGCGGCGAGCGCCAAGTTCCGCTCCGCCGCCTCGCGCATCTCGGCGACCGGGTCGATCGCCACCACGCCCCCCGGGCGGCGGGTGAAGTAGGCGAGCTCCAACGCCTCGAGCCCGCCGCCAACGCCGATGTAGAGGGCTCGCTGCCCCTCGCTGAGGTCCTCCGGACGCACCGACGAGCCACATCCGTAGTTCATCTCGTGCATGATCCCGGGGATCCGCAAACCCGGATACCGACGCGGGGCCGTGGCCACACAGCACAGGTTATCAGCGGGCTTTTGAGCGACGTCGCGGTAGACCGACGCGACAATATCGAGATAAGTCATGCGTGAGTCGGTTCGCCAGCGGGGGCGATTTGTGAGCGGAGTCGAGTAATCGTCTCCTCACCGTACGCCTCTCAGGCCGCCCGCATAAGGCAGGTCTTTGCGGCAGATCGCCGCCATGTGAAATGACTCACGCCGCTAACCTCGCTACCGGCCCACCGCCCTCAGAGGGCGTGATGCCGACGCCGCACTTTCCGCTTGGGCCGTCGGGCGTCGGCGCCACCGGTCCGGCGGTACCCAAATTCGGTCGCAAACCACTCGGCGTAGCGCTCGCGATCGACGTAGCTCGTGTTCCGCTCGTCGAGCAGGTGCCCCAGTTCGTGGATCAGGATGTTATTGAGGTAGAAGTCGCGGATCGCCGACTCGGACCAGGTGAGCGACCAGGCGCCCCCCTCCAACTCGTGCCAGCGCCCGCCGTACATCCGCGATTCGTTGTAGATGTCGGGCGTCGGCGCCCGGCCGAAGTGCTCCACCAGCGATTCGTCGATCGGGTAAAGGTACAGCGCCGGCCCCCACTGCATGCCGTAGCACGGCAGCGACTGCTTCTTGCGGGTCATCCGGCTGAATTGCACCACCTCGAGGTCTCGGAGGAAGAACTCGGGGAGATCGGCGAGCCGTTCGCGGACGTCTTTGGCCGACAGCACGTGGCGATACCCGGCGCCCGGCGACTGGACCACGACGCGATAGCCGTTGCCCGCTTCGGTGGGTTCGTGCCAGTCTTCGGGGGGAGAGAATGGCAACGACTCGTTGCGTTGCGCGACGCCACGTCGTGACTTGGGACGCGCGTCACGGGTAAGCTGCGCTGAGACCGCGCCATTGCGGCGACGTGTCAAGCGCGCGGGCAGCTTCCCTTTGAAGTCTCGGCGAGATGAACGAGCGGCCATGGCGTCATTACAGAAGGTTGGTTGGTCTTCATCGCGACGCCGAACTCGTTCTCACGGCCTCCATCCCGAGAGCGTCGTTCCCATGAACAACACGGTGCGCGGACGCTCGACAATCAATCGAGCGGGCTCAGCCTGACGCCCACGGCAGTGGTTGTTTGGGCGATCTAGCGAGCTCTATGAACATGCTACGCAGCAACGAATCGCGGGATCAAACATTGCCATAAGTCACTACTGAATAGTACCTTACGCTATTCCAATAGGCTCCAGAGCCCCTCCAAAGCGGTCCACAACACCCCCGCCTTACGAGGGGGTCCAACGACTGTCCGGCTCGCCGTCCTTACGCAACTCACGACGGCGCAGCGAGTTACTGTTGGTCGGAGATTGACCAACGGCAGAACCCACAGCGAACCCCTCCAAAGAGCCATGCGGCAAGTCGCAAATCGGTTGGGACGGATTCATGGCTGACACCCCCCCCAGGGAGCCGACGCACCCCCCCACAGAGGAGTCTACCGGGTCTGTCCGTGCGTCCCGATCGGGACACCCCGAACGGCTCGTCGTGGGGGTCTTGGCGAAGCACTGGACCCCCGGCAAGTCCAAGACGCGTCTCGCCGCAACAATCGGCGCGGCGAAGGCGGCGGAGCTCTCGCACGCCTTTCTTGAGACGACGTTACAAAGGCTCGCCACCCTGTCGGCAGGGCGGCATGACCTCGTCCTGGCCTACTCCCCGGCGACTCGACGGGAAGAATTCGAGGAGTTAGCGGCGGTACGACGCGGAGAGTGGCGATGCGTCCCGCAGAGCCAGGGGACGCTCGGCGAAAGGATGCGGGCGTTCTTCGCCAACCATCCCACGGCGATCCTGCTCGGTTCGGACAGCCCCCATCTGCCAGCCGAGTCGGTGCAATCGGCGATGGCGTGGCTTGGCGAAAGCGGCGACGCGCGGCGTTTCGTGATCGGGCCGAGCGACGACGGCGGTTACTGGCTGATCGGCGTCCGCGGCAGGACGCCGCCGATCTTCGACGCCATGCCGTGGAGCGAGGCAACCCTCTACGCGACGACCCTCAAGCGACTCGAAGCGGCCGGCTGGCGCGAGGGGCACGATTACCGGGCCGTCGACAGCTGGTACGATATCGACACGAGCGACGACTTGGCTCGTCTACGCGCCATGATTGGGGGGGGCGACGACGCCCTCCGCGAACTCGGCGCGCGGATCGACCGACTGGTCGGTCTGTCCCTCCCCTCCGATCCTCCCGTGTGATGACCCGTTCCGACCGTCACGACGACGCCGTGGTCGTAGGCGGCGGCGTCATCGGGCTCTCGATCGCCTATGAACTGGCTTGCGAGGGGCTGTCCGTCACGCTGCTCGAGCGTGGCGAGTTGGGCAAGGAGGCCTCTTGGGCCGGGGCGGGCATCTTGCCCCCCGCTTCGTGGTACACCGACCACCCGGCGATCGACGCGATGGCGCGGGTTGCGAGTCTCCAGCATGCGTCGCTATCGAAGCGGTTGTGTGATGAAACCGGGATCGACGACGAGTACGACCGCTGTGGCGCCGACTATGTCGAGACCGCGGCGAACCGTTCCTATTTGCAGGCAGCCTTCGCCCGCTGGCAATCGATGGGAATCGACGTTGATTCAGTAGCCGGCGAATCGACGACTTGGCGGGTCCCTTCCGAGGCCCAAGTGCGCAACCCCCTCCGCCTGCAGGCGCTAGAACAGGCGTGCCGGCTACGCGGCGTCCGCATCGAGACGGGGGCAGCCGTCGAGGGTTTCCAGCGGCGGCCCAACGGCCCTATCGAAGCGGTTGTCACCGCGGCCGGGCGGTACCGGGCCGGCGCGTACTGCCTTTGCGCCGGCGCCTGGACGCCCGAACTCGCTCAGTTAGCGTGGTCGCGGGCGCCGGGCCGACCGGTGCGGGGACAGATGCTGCTGCTGCGACCGACCGGGACGCCGCTGCGGCGCATCGTCCATCGGTACCCCCACTATGCCGTCCCGCGACGCGACGGCTTGGTGCTGGTCGGCGCGACTGTCGAGGAACAAGGATTCTCCAAGACCACGACGACAGCGGCGCGGGACGAGTTGCTCGAGGCGGCCCGTGCGATCCATCCGGCGCTCGGCGCGGCGATGGTCGAACGGCAATGGGCGGGGCTGCGACCCGCCTCGGCGGACGCGTTGCCACAGATCGGCCCCCTCCCCGGCGTCGCCAATGGTTGGGTCGCAAGCGGCCACCACCGGTGTGGGCTGCAGTTGTCCCCGCCGACGGCCGTGTTGATCAGCGCGATGATCCGCAGGGTCGCCTGCGATTTGCCGACGACGCCCTTCGACCCGGCGCGGCGGCAAACCGCCGCCTTGGCTTAGCCATGCGAGCTCACGAGATCTGGCGATGCTCGTATCGGATGGATCCGAGGCTTAATATGGCGGGGCCTTTTGCTTCAACTTCTCAGTACTCTTCAACTTCTCGGTCGACTTCTCGGAGCCTCGTTCGATGCGACTTCCTTTCTTGATTGGCCTGGTAGTGCTCTCGACCGTTGCCGTGGCGGCTGCGGATGTCCGGCTGCCCTATGTCTTTACGCACCACATGGTGCTGCAGCGGGACCAGCCCGCCCCGGTCTGGGGGAAAGCGGCGCCGGAGGAGAAGGTCACGGTCAGGTTCGGCGACCAAACCCACCAAGCGACTGCCGACGAGTCGGGCGCCTGGCGGGTGACGCTCGATCCGCTGTCGCTGGGGGAGCCGCGTGAGCTGGTCGTGGAGGGCTCGCAGAGCGACGCGCCGGTCGTTGTCCGCGATGTCGCCGTCGGTGACGTCTGGATCTGCTCGGGCCAGTCGAACATGCAGTGGTCGCTCGAGAACGCGAAGGACGGGAAGCTCGAACTCCTCGCCGCCAAGCGGCCCAACCTCCGACTCCTACTAGTCGAACAGATGGGCGCGCAGGAGCCGCTCGACGACATCGACGGGGCATGGCGGGTCTCGACGCCGAAGACCGCCAAGTCGTTCTCGGCAGTCGGCTACTTCTTCGGCGTGCAATTGCAACAAACGCTCGACGCACCAATTGGGCTCATCGGAAACGCCTGGGGCGGGTCTTCCTGCGAGGCCTGGGTCCCGCTGGCTGAACTGCGGGAGAAGCCGCTCTACGAGCCGCTGCTCGAGCGCTGGGCGGAGACCGAGAGCAAGATCGACGAGGCGTCGCTCCGCGCGGAGTACGCCACGAAGCTTGCCGACTTCTACGAGCGGCGCGCCGCCGCCTACGCCGCCGGCAATCCCTTACCGCAGCGGCCTAGCATGGACAACCTCTTATTCAACCAACACCGCCCGGCCAACCTCTACAACGCCCGCGTTCTGCCGTTGACGCCCTTCACGATCAAAGGCGTCATCTGGTACCAGGGCGAAACCAACGCGGGCCGCGCCTACCAGTACCGCGACCTTTTTCCGAGGATGATCACTTCGTGGCGCGCCGCCTGGGGCCAGGGGGATTTCCCGTTCTATTGGGTGCAGCTCGCCGACTTCCAGAAGGAGACCGCGGGGCCTGTCGAAGGCTCTGACTGGGCCGAGCTCCGCGAGGCGCAGACGATGGCCGCCGAGAGCCTCGCCAACGCCGGACAAGCCGTCATCATCGACATCGGCGAGGCGAACGACATCCACCCACGCAACAAGCGTGACGTTGGATTGCGGCTGGCCCGGCTGGCGTTGGGCGAGACCTATGGCCTGCCGATCAAGGCCCAGAGCCCCCGTTACGAAAGCCTCGCCGTTGAAGACGGCAAGGCGACCGTCACCATCGCCGACGTCGGCGCCGGGCTGAAGACCTTCGACGGTGTCGAGCCGCGGGGCTTCACGGTTGCCGGCGAGGACCGGGTGTTCCACGCCGCGACCGCGGAGATAAAAGAGGGGAAGCGAGTCGTTCTCACGTCGCCGAACGTCCCCCAGCCGGTCGCCGTCCGCTACGGTTGGGCGAACAACCCGGTGGTGAACGTCTTCGATTCGGCGGGGCTGCCGCTGACCCCTTTCAGGACGGACGACTGGCCAGGCGTGACCGCGAAGGCGCGTTAGTAACGCCGGTCGGGTAGGCCTGCATCGGCGGCGCCGGCTATCCGGATTAGTCGGCTTACGCTCACGCGCACCGACCACCGTGGTGAAGCCGTCCACTCCGTCGGGTGACGTACGGTTCGGCAACCGTTGTGTCCCCCTTGCGCCCTCGATCGTTGTCGATGGGGCAAGAGGGACGCGCTTTCCGCCCGCCAGTATGGTCGCGATCGAATCGCCACTCGCCGACAGCCCACTCTTCTCGCCGCTGCTTGCGGACGAGGAATTCTGCCCGCGCGAACCGCTGACCGTCGAAGAGACCGGCGTCAGCCGCGTCCTGCTCGAGGGGTTGGCGCTTAAGCTGCTTCTGCAGGTTGGTTCGGCGGCGGGGCGCGAGATCGGACGCCGTATCTGTCTGCCGTTCGGCCTGATCGAGCCGCTCCTCAGCGATCTGCGGTCGCGGCAGCTGATGTTCCACGAGCGTCAGGCGCCGCTCAACGACTACTACTACGCCCTCACCGACAGCGGCCGCGACCGGGCGTTGGCGGCGACCAAGTCGTCCGCGTATGTCGGTCCGGCGCCGGTGCCGCTCGACGACTACGTCTTGTCGGTCGAGGCCCAAACGATCCGCGCCGAGGCCGTGCAGCGCGACCAACTGGTGCGGGCCTTCGCCGACATCAGCGTGGAGCCGGCGCTGCTCGACGTGCTCGGCCCGGCGGTGAACTCGGGCGCCGGCCTGTTCCTGTACGGGGCGCCGGGCAACGGCAAGACGACGCTCGCCAAACGCATCACGGGCTGCTTCGGCCGCAACGTGTGGATCCCGCACGCGCTGATCGAGGACGGCCAGATCATCAAGCTGTACGACACCGCGATCCATACGCCCGCCGCGAAAGCCGACGACTTCGATGGCGGCGCGCGGCTGACCGAGGAGGGAGTCGATCCCCGCTGGATCAAGATCCGCCGCCCGACGGCGATCGTCGGCGGCGAGTTGACGATGGACAACCTCGAGATCCGCCACGATCCCGTGACGAACGTCAGCGAGGCGTCGCTGCAGCTCAAGAGCAATTGCGGTTGCCTGCTGATCGACGACTTCGGGCGCCAGCGTGTCGAACCGACCGAGCTCTTGAACCGCTGGATCATCCCGCTCGAGAACCGCTGCGACTACTTGACGCTGGCAAGCGGCAAGAAGATCCAGGCGCCGTTCGACCAGCTGATCATCTTCTCGACCAACCTCGAGCCGCACGAACTGGCGGACGAGGCGTTCTTGCGGCGCATCCCCTACAAGGTGGAAGTGACCGACCCGTCGGTCGACGAGTTCCGCACGCTGTTTCGCAGCGGCTGCGAGGCGATCGGCTGTGCGTACCGACCCGAGGCGGTCGACTACCTGCTGCAGAAGCACTACCACCCGCGGAAGATGCCGCTCCGCCGGTGCCACGCCCGCGACCTGCTGATGCAGGTGCGGAACTTCTGCGCGTACCAAGGGTTGCCGGTCGAGTTGCGGCCGGACTACCTCGACCGCGCCGTCGGGGCGTACTTCACCGCCCTCTGCGGCGGCGGCTGATTCAACGAACGAACTCTTTAGGACGAAGCGCCGTGAGCGACCTTCCTCAACAACCCGAAGTCAAACTCCCCGGGTACGACCTCGTCGAAAAGATCGGCGCTGGCGGCTACGGCGAGGTCTGGAGCGCTACGGCTCCCGGCGGGATCCGTAAGGCGGTCAAGTTCGTCTTCGGCAACGAGTACGACAAACGCGCCACCAGCGAAATGCACGCGCTGGAGAAGATCAAAGCGGTCCGCCACCCCTTCTTGTTGTCGCTCGACCGTATCGAGGTCGTCGACGGCAGGCTGATTGTCGTCTCGGAGCTGGCGGATGGCAGCCTCCGCGACCGATTCAGCGAATGCCTAACGCTGGGCATGCCGGGCATTCCCCGCGCCGAGCTGCTGGGATACTTGTCTGACGCGGCGGACGCGTTGGACTTCATCTCCGAGCGGAACGACCTGGCGCATCTCGACATCAAGCCCGAGAACCTGCTGCTGGTGGCGGGTCACGTCAAGGTCGCCGACTTCGGCCTCGTGAAGAGCCTCAGCAATCAGGCGCAGGCGTCGCTGGTTGGCGGCATGACGCCGACTTACGCCGCGCCCGAGGTGTTCCGTGGAACGCCAACACGGCAGAGCGACCAGTACAGCCTGGCGATCCTCTACCAAGAGATGCTCACCGGCGCGCTGCCGTTCTCGGGGGTGAACGCCGCCGAGTTGACGCTGCAGCACATGAAGGACGACCCGGAGCTGGGGTACCTGGAGGATGGCGACCGCTTCGCGGTTTCACGCGCCCTAGCGAAGGACCCGCTGCACCGGTACGAGTCCGCCAAAGCGTTTGTCGAAGCGCTCCGATCCGCCTCCGACACGGCGCCATCGTTCGGCGCCGAGACGAGCACGACGGCCGCGTGCCGAGCGAGCGCCCGGCCGCCCGCGTCGAAGCCGAGCCGCCACTCCGTCACCGAGGTGTTTGAAGCGGACGCCGGCGAAGCTTTCGGCAACGCGTCCGAAATGACAACGATGCGCCCGCCGGCGTTGGCCAACGCCACCCCGCAAGAAGTCGCGGCGCCGGTGATCGACGCCGGCCCGTTCGCCGCGGCGCCGGCGGTGTTTATCGGTATCGGCGGTTCGGGGGCGCGCGTCCTCCGGGCGTTGCGTTCCCAGATGCACGAGCACCTGGGGGCGACGGCGCCCCTCGCCTCGGCCCCGATGCTGCTGTTCGACACCGACGCCCAGAGCCTCGCCTCGGCGTCACGAGGCGGCGAACGAGGCCTGGGTCTCGACGCCACCGAAACGGTCACCCTCCCGCTCCGCCGCCCGCAGGCCTACCGCGAAAAGGCGGACCTGCTCCTCCGCTGGCTGGGCCGCCGGTGGCTGTACAATATCCCTCGCTCGCTGCAGACCGAAGGCATCCGCCCGCTCGGCCGGCTGGCGTTGATCGACCATGCCCGGCAGGCATTTCAACGGCTCCGCGCGGTCCTCACGAGCGCCATCGACGAAAACAGCCGCCAAGCCTCGACCGAGGCGGTCGGCCTGCCGTTCGACCAGCCCGGCCTGCGGGTGTACGTTGTCGCCTCGACGGCCGGCGGCTCCGGCTCGGGGATGTCGATCGACGTCGCTTACGCCGTCCGGTCGATCGTCAGCCGCTTAGGCGTCGACGACGCCAAGATCATCGGCGTGATGACCCACTCAACGTTCCGCGAAACCAAGCGGTGCGAACTGGCGCGGGTCAACTCCTACGCGTGGCTCAGCGAGTTCGAGGGGCTGCGGCGCGGCGAGGAAGGCTACCCCGGCGACTCGGGAGTCGGCCTCCCGGCGCACGAACCGGGCGTCGCCGCCTTCGACCATACCTACTTCGTCCCGTTGGGCGACCAGATCGATACGCCCGCCTTCGAGTCGGCCGCCGACGAGATCGCCGAGTACCTGTTCGCAGACGCCTTCACGCCAGGCCAGCGGCTGCTCGACGCGTGCCGCGAATCGAGCGACGGCGGCGAAACCGGATCGACACTCCGCTCGTTCGCTATCCGCAGCCGTGATAGCCAGTCGGAAGCCGAGCCGACGGCGCTAGAACGGGCGGCGCTGGCCCGCGTGCTCCGGCGTTGGGCGGGCGGCGAGTCGACAGCGTTGACGCCAAATAAGGTCCAAACGACCGATCAAATGGTCCACGGCGCCGTTGCGTTCTTGGGCAAGACTCAACTCGACTCCTCGACGCTCGCGTCGAACTGCCGGTCGCTGATTGAGGCCTCGCTCGGGGGCGACGCCTCGGCGTACTTCGACGCGAAGCTGCATTCTGATGACTCGTCGACTCTCGATGAGTTCGCGACGAAGATGGACCGCTCGTTCGGGATCGTCAACAGCGACAGCCCGCCACGGCAGGTCCGTGGCAAATCAATCGAGTCGATCGTCGAACCGATCACCACGCGACTCGCGGACGAGGCCGTTTGCTGGACCCTCAATCGGGTGAACGACACGCAAGAGCGGCTCGAAGGGGCGTCGCGGGCCATCCTCTGGCTCGACGATTACCTCGTGGCTGTCGATGGCGACCTTGCTAAAGTGGCGACCAATATCGAAACCGAGCGGGTCCGGTTGACGACCGGCAACGCGAACGACACGCGGTTCAAGCTCTTCCGGCTGCGCCTGGATGCGGCCGCTCTGGTCGCCGCCCGCACTATCGCGATGCGGTTGCGGTCACGGCTGCAGAGCCTGCGATCCGAGCTCGACACGCTCCGCAGCGTCGTGGTTCAGCTCGATTCGATGTTCACCGACGAGTCCGAGGCCCCCTCAGTCAGCGGCGAAGTGGAGCGCTTCTCAATCGCGGTTGAGCAACGTCTGCAGGCGGATTACCTCGCCGCGCACGGGGGTTTGCTCGCCGTCCTCTCGGGAGAAACGCCGACGGAGGTCTTGGAGGCGATGCTCGCACACGCGGCCCAAAAGGTCTCGCGAGAAGAGGCCTCGACGGTCCGCGCGGCCGCCGACGCGGCCTTGGCGGCCGGTTTCGCCGCGCCGCCGCTCGCCGACTGCGGCGGCGTGTTCCGGCGTCTCACCTTGGAACAGCCCTCCCGCCGCGAGGGACTCGACGGCAATCAGAACGAATTGCTGCTCGTCACGGAGATGTCGGGGGTGTCGCTCCCCCATGTAGCCGCGTCGCTGATCGGCGGGCGGCGTGACTACGCGGCCTTCGCCGAAAGAATTCGAAGTCGGCGAGACATCGCCTGGAACGACCCGGTAATCAGCTCTTTCGAGGAGCCCGCCAAACCGCTCTTCGAGACCGCGGGTTCACAACCCCAAGCGACCGTCCTAATCGGCTGATCGTGAACTCGACCCTGACAATCCAACCCTGCTTCAGCTGACTCCGACTCGCTCCTATGAACACTCCCGACACGCTCGCACCAGCAAACAATTGGATGCTGTGCGGCCAAGTCAGCGACGACGAACCGATGCGGCAGTACGCGCTGGACGTGTCCCCGTTCACCGTTGGACGCCGCCCCGACCAGAAACTCTCGCTCGCCTCGCCGACGGTCTCGGGCGCGCATGCGCAGATTCTCATTGTTGGGAACGGCTTGGTTGTCCGCGACCTTGGCAGCACGAACGGCACGTTCGTCAACGGCGAGCGGGTCCACGGCGACTGCCCCTTGGGGCACGGCGACCTCGTGCAGTTCGCTCAGGTGGTGTTCCGCGCTGGGCGCAACGTCCCATCGACCCACCACCAGACCGTCCGGGATGACTCGGCGGACCGCGCGTTGTCGTTGATCCAGTTCGACAAACTGATGACCGAACGGGCGGTGGTGCCGCACTTCCAGCCGATCGTGTCGATGAAGACCCAGCAGACACTTGGGTACGAGATTCTCGGCCGCAGCCGGCTGTTCGGCCTGACGCACCCGCACGCGATGTTCAGCGCCGCCGCCGTGCTCAATCTCGAGTCGGAGCTGAGCCGCATCTTCCGCGATGAAGGGCTCAACGCCGGCGCCGCACTCCCGGCGAACCACTTGCTCTTCGCCAATACGCACCCGAACGAGATCGACGAGCCAGAGCTGCTCGAGTTCTCGCTCCGCGAGCTGCGCGAGACCTCGCCGATGCGGCCGATGGTGCTCGAAATCCACGAGGCGACCGCCACGCAGGCCCAACCGATGCGGGAGCTCCGCGCCAAGCTGAACGATCTCAACATCGGGCTCGCGTACGACGACTTCGGCGCCGGTCAGGCGCGGCTTATAGAGTTGGTCGAGGTGCCGCCCGACTACCTGAAGTTCGACATGAAGCTCGTGCAGAACATCCACGCCGCGTCGCTCGAACGGCAAAAGATGGTCGAGCGGCTCGTCCAAATGACGGCCGAACTGGGGATCATCCCCTTAGCCGAGGGGATCGAGACTCGCGAGGACCACGAGGTCTGTACCCAGATGGGCTTCCTCTGCGGGCAAGGCTTTTACTACGGCCGGCCCGCCGTCGTCCAATCGCTGATTGGATAAACTGGATGACCTCCGCGACGCCGACGCCAACGAGGGAGCTCTTGCAGCGGTTACGGGGAGGTCTCCACTGCGCGCCCCACGAGAAGGCGTCCGCGATCCCGGTTAGCCGAAGAACCCCTTCTTCAAGAACGCCTTCCGCGCCGATTCGACGTCGGGCTCGATGCTGAAGAGCTTGTCGAGCCGCGTGATCTTGAAGACCTCTTGGATGTCGGGCGAGACGTTGGCGAGCTTCATCTTGGCTTTGTAGCCGGTGACCTTTTTCTGGGTCTTGACCAGCTTGCCGAGCATCGACGACGACATGAACTGGACTTTGCTGAAGTCCAGGATGACACGTGGCTCGGTCGAGGCGTCGATCGCGGCGTCGAGCTCTTGCTCGAGCTTCTGGATCTTGGCCTCGTCGAGCAGACGCGAGTCTTCGATCTGAACAAAAAGAATGCCGTCGCGGATTGCGCTGGTGATCGCCATGGGAAATCCCGGGGGTGCGGTGTGGCGTGCAGTTTACACAACCGGCTGTTCATTGCACGTTGCCGGCTGGCCGGCCTGGGCGCCTTTGAGGAAAGAAACCTGTGGGAGGCGACTCCGACGCCGACAACGCGCCCCATGCCGTTTCGGAAGGGACACCGTAATCGGCGTGCCAGACGCCTCCCACAAGCACCGCCTTGAAGCGTGCCTAACGCGAGCAGGCCGACGCCACCGCGCACGTCGCACAGCCACCCGCCGTGCCACAGCCGTTCTCGGCTTCCGCGGTGCCGCAGCCCGGCCCACAGCCCTGCTCAAGGGCGTCGGCGAATTGGCCGAAGCGGGCCTCGGCGTTGTAGGCGTCGGCCAGTTCGGCGGAGATCGCCTCGGTCGTGGAGTCGACGTCACCAAGAAAGTAGAAATAGAGCCCCCGGCCATCGAACAGGTGCTCGACGTCCAGCAACACGGCGTTCGAGCCCCTTTCGGCGAGGAGCCGCACGCACGCCTCGGAGGCGGCGTCGCGGTTCCGCCGGAGCCGCTCGGCGAGCATCTCGTCGGCGTCGGTCATCCGTCGCAGCAAGGGCCCGTCCGACTCGGCCTGCGAACCGGGGTCGTCCGAAAGGACCTCGCCGCACTCCAGGCCGCGGGCGGTCCGCACGATGACCCGCTGGCCCCGGCGGTAGCCGAGCCCGTCGGCCGAGCGGAATCGCCCGACATGGCCCATGGCGCCGACTCGCACGAGGTGGTTCACGCGGGGGGTTCTCTGGAGAGGAGAGCGGTGTTGGACTTGCTCCGGCATGCGGCTGGCGCACACCGGCCGATCTAAGTATCATGGCATCCGACTGCCCCCGAGCGAACCCCGCGTTTCTGCTTCCCGAGATTATCCGATGCCCGCCGAAGCCCCCCCCTGCCCCGCCGCCGCCACCCGGACCGATTGGTCCGCCCTCGCCGATCGCGTGCTGGCCGGCGAACGCCCGACCGACGAAGAAGCCCGCTCGGTGCTCGACTGCCCCGACGACGAGCTGCTTTCCCTTATCGACGCGGCCTACCGCGTCCGCAGGGAGCACTTCGGCAAGCGGGTGCAGCTCTACTTCCTGATGAACGCCAAGAGCGGCCTTTGCCCCGAGGACTGCTCCTACTGCTCGCAGTCGAAGGTCTCCGACGCCGAGATCCCCAAATACAACCTGCTGAGCCGCGACAAGTTGTTGTCGGGCGCCAAGATGGCGGTCGAGCGGGGCGCCAGCACCTACTGCATCGTGATCTCCGCACGCGGCCCGAACGAGCGCGAGATCCGTGCGGTCGAGGAGATCGTTCCGCAGATCAAGGCGGAGCACAACCTGAAGGTCTGCGCGTGCCTCGGCCTGTTGACCGATGAGCAGGCCCAACGCCTCGCCGCCGCCGGCGTCGACCGCGTCAACCACAACCTGAACACCAGCGCCGAGCACTACGCCGAGGTCTGCACGACACACACCCACGCCGACCGGGTCCGGACCCTCGAGTCGGTCCGCGACGCCGGCATGGAGATGTGCTCCGGCGGGATCGTCGGCATGGGTGAGAAACCAACCGACGTGGTGGCGATGGCGCAGCAGCTGCGCGACCTCGGGGTGCATTCGATCCCGGTCAACTTCTTGATCCCGATCGAAGGCGCCGTGATCGGCAAGCCGGTCGACCTCGACCCGCGCTACTGCCTCAAGGTGCTAGCAATGTTCCGACTGGTGAATCCCGATCGGGAGTTGCGGATCGCCGGCGGCCGCGAACTGCACCTGCGGAGCCTGCAGGCCCTCGGCCTTTACCTGGCCAACTCGATCTTCGTGGGTGACTACCTGACAACCGCGGGGCAGGCCCCGCAGTCGGACTACGACATGATCGAAGACCTCGGCTTCGAGCCGGTGCTCCGCGAAGAGGTCGGCGTCTGCTAGCGGCAAGGTCGACTCAGTTTGCCCCGCTTCGCTAACCGGAAGATTCTCAACTTTCGGCTCAACCCGCGCCGATCGGTCGGCCGATGACGCCAGAGAGTGGAGTATCGATCCGTGCGCGGACGCTATCAGCGACGCGCTGCACCATGCAGGGATGCATTGGTATGAAGCGGCTGCCAGAGTGCCTGTTGATTGTTCTGTTCGTCGCCTGCGGAGCCGACGCGTTGGCCCAAGGGTCGGCTGCGTCCGCTGCGGGGGGCGATCTCTACCCGGCAATGGCGACCGACCAACGGTCCTCGCTGCCGCGGATCAACCCGCGTGAGCTGCTGCCACGGAACTGGTTTGGGTCGGCCGGTTCTGAGCCGGCAATCCCGAAGCCGGCGCCGGCGAACTCTCAGGCGCCAAAGGTCGCCGCGTCGGGGTCGGCCCAGTCGCGGTTGCTCCGTGATATCCAACGCACCGAAGGGTTGCCGGTCGCCAGCGACTACGAAGGTCGTCGACCGCCGGCCCGCGCCGGCAGCGCCCTCTCGACCGACGCCCCGGCGAGCGGCGCCGAGGCGGCTACCGCGGCCTCCACCAACGCCCGGCTCGCCCGGTCGATCGCCGCCGAGGCGGCTAGCGCCCTCGCCGCGACGCCGGCGCCGCGCCGAGCGCCGCTCGCCGACGACGACATCGCGCCGCTCGTGGCCGGAACCAACCTGCTGCCCTACGGCGACGCCGCCGAACCGGCGCCCCTTCTGAACGAGGCGTCGGCGCCCGCCGCTGACGGGGTGACGCCGATCGAGGCCGAGTCGCCGGCGTCCGACGCCGTCGAAGCCCCAACCGTCGAAGCCCCCGTCGCTAGCAATGCTCCGCGCGTCGTGGAGTCACCGTTCGCCGAATCCGATTCGGGCCGCGTCAGCGTCGCCTCGAAACCGTCCAATCCCACCAAACTGCCGCTCTTCATTGGCAATCGGTACAGCACCACCACGTCAACGGTGGGCGCCAAGGAACCGAAGTCCGACGCCAACCTCGCGGCCGGCCCGCTGTCGGCTGGCGCCGCGCCCACGCCGTCGGCGGCCGCTGCGAAGCCCGAGCCGGTCGAGGACGACCTGCTCCTCACCCAACGGATGCCGGTGCTCGTGTCGAAAGTCGCCGGTCCGCGGACGATCACCGTCGGTCGCGAGGCGACCTACCGCGTGCTGCTCGCCAACCGTGGCGACATCGCCGCCGACCAAGTGGTGACTCAGATCAGCGTTCCCGATGGCGCCGAAGTGGTTGGCGCCCAATCGGCCGATGGCGTCGTCGACCTCACCGGGTCGGCCGAGCCGGGCGTCTTCACTTGGCGCGCTAATCGGCTTGCCGCTGGCGCCGTCATCAAGCTCGACCTCCAGTTGATCGCCCGCACAGGCGAGCCGATCGAACTCGGCGTGAATCACTCGCATCAACCGCTCAACGGCCACACGATGGTCGAGGTTCAAGAGCCGAAGCTCGCCCTGGCGATTGTCGGCCCCGATGAAGTGCTCTACGGCAAGCCTCAGCTGTTCCGACTGACGATTTCGAACCCCGGCACAGGCTCGGCCGAAAACGTCACGCTGCACCTGACGCCCCCCGGGGGCGACACCACCCGCCAGACGAGCCACGAGTTTGGCTTGATCGGCGCCGGCGATGACCGGACCGTCGAGATCGAGCTGACCGCCCGTGAGGCGGGCCAGTTGGCGGTCAATGCGACGGCCGACGCCGATGGCGATGTCTCCGCCCAGCTGACCAAGGAAGTCTTCTGCCGCAAGCCCGAGCTGGCCATCGACTGGCGAGGCCCAGCCGACCGGTACGCCGGCGCGCCGTCGGTCTACTACTTCCGCGTCCGCAACCCGGGCACGGCCCCGGCGCCCGATGTCGTCCTCGACGTCGAACTGCCGGCCGGCTTTGAGGTGCTCGCCGACGAGGCGACCCCCGGCGTTAAGAACGGCCGGCTTGCTTACCGCCTCGGCGCCCTGCCGGCGGGCGAAGAGCGCGTCTTCGAGCTCCACGGCGTGATGCGGCAAGCGGGCGAAAACACCTTCGTGCTGAGCGCCGCGGGGGCCGACGAGACCCGTTCGGAGCCGGTCACCGCTCTGACTGAAGTGATCGCTTTGGCGGACCTGAAGCTCGACGTGCTCGATCCGAAGGGACCGATCGCCACCGACCAGGAAGTCACCTACGAGGTCCGGATCACCAACCGTGGCTCGTGCGACGCCCACGACGTGCGAGTCGTCGGGCTCTTCTCCGAAGGGATCGAGCCGCACCACGTCGATGGCTCGGTCAGCGACATCAAGGACGGACGGGTCGATTTCGCGACGATCGATCGCCTCTCTGCCGGCGAGCAACTTGTCTTCAAGATCCACGCCCGCGCCTACGAGGAAGGGACGCACCTGTTCCGCGCCGAGGTGCTGTGCCGTGACCTCGACATCAAGCTCGCCGCCGAAGAGACGACCCGGTTCTTCCTCGACGAGGCGATCAACGTCGCCCGCGACGGTTACTCGAACGGGCCCGCAAGCCCGCTGTTCCCTCGCTAAGAAGCGGTAGCCGGCTCGAAGGAGGCCCCGACGACTTGCCCGGTCGCCGAGGCAACCTCCGAGAGCTCGCCCCGCAAGGCGTTCTCCATCTGCAGCAAGCCGCTGAGCTTCTCGCCGGTCGAGTCGAGGAGCTCGAGGATATCGTCGCAGTCTCGGCGGGCGTCCGCCACGATCACGGCGACGTCTTCGAAGATCGCCTCGAAGCCCTGTGTGTTGCGGCGCGACGCGATATCGATTTTGCCATTCAGTTGGGCGGTCTTCATCTGCCCCACTTGGCCGACGAGGTCGTGGGCGGCGGTCGCCAGGACGCGGATGTCCTCGCGCAGCGCGTGGAGCGCCGCCAGCACCTTGCCACAGCGGCTGCCGAGCTCGGCGATCAAGGACGCCAGACTCTCGGCCACGAGGTCTTGGTTCGCGCCGTCCTCGCTGACGAGCAACTCTTGAACGAACGACTCGCAGACCTCGGCCTCGAGCTGCGCGATCGCGACATCGAACGCGATCGCTCGGGCGGAGTCACACGCCGGCGCCATCCGCTCCATCAGCGTGGCGATGAGGCGGTCGGCGTCTTTGGACCGCTCCCCCAGGTTGCGTGAAATCACCGACAGCACAGCGCCGTCGATACCCAGCCGCGCGGCGCTGATGTGCGTGTTGAGGGACAGAAACGTGAGCGACGGGCCGAGTTCCGCTATCGCCTCGTGCTTCTCGACCAGCCTGGCGCTGAGCGAGTCGAACACGTCGAGCGAGCTAAACACCTCGTTCAATTGCTCTCGGACCAATCCCAACGATCCGTGCAACGACAGCAGAAGGTGGTGGGCGGGCGTGTCAACCCGCCCGAGCAGTGGGGGCGTCCGGCCGGAGACCTGTTTGGCTCTTTCGGTTAGTTCGAGCCGCACCGCCGCCCGCATGAACTCGTCGTAACTCTTGAACCCTCGGTCAGCGAGAATCTCGTTGAGTCGTTCGAGAGAATGCTTGATCGCATACGCCTTGTCGTGTTCGGCCTCTAGCGGCGCCTCGTACTGGAGCGTTTCGGCGTAGGCCTGCTTCGCCGCTTCGAAAAGCCCGCTCGAGGGATTCAGCTGCACCGACAGATAGCCGTCGCGGCAAGGCGTCACCGCCGCCAGGACCCAGTAGTAGCTCCCGTCGGCCGCGAGATTCTTCACGTACGCCGCGATCGTTTTCCCGGCTTCTAGGTAATCCCAGAGCAAGCGAAAAACGCTCCGCGGCATGTCGGGGTGCCGGATCAAGTTGTGCGGCTTGCCGAGCAATTCGTCTTCGGCATAGCCCGACACGCGGGTGAAGACTTGGTTGCCGTAGCGGATCCTGCCTTTCTCGTCCGTCAGCGAGAAGAACAACTCGTGCGGCTCAAACCACGCCGGTTGGTCAATCGGTTTAACACGCGATGTAATCATCCCAGTGACTTCGCCCGAGTTACGTCTTCGCCACGGCCGCGGCGCTTCCGCCAAAGGCTACGTCGCCGGGGCCGCGCGGCATGCGTTCTGGAGCATCGGCGGCTTTTCACAACCCACCTCGCGCGACCTCGCAAGCGGTAGGACCGGACCGGGCGGCGGGCGGGCCCCCAGGACAAAATCGCCCCGCTACGAGGCCGCGGCGTCGGCGCTCGTCCCCAGCGATCGGACCGCTCGGTTGTAGAAGTCTTCGATGTCCTTCAAGTCCTGTTTCGGATGGCCGGCCGTGCGGGCCGCGGCGAGGATCATCCCGGCCTGCCGATCGAGCGCCTCGACCGACTCGGCGTCGCGAGCGGCCGGAGCGATCGCCTCGATCGCCTGCAAGAGGCGGACCGTGACCGAGACGTCGGTGCGGCTGTGTTGGCGGATCTGGTTGAACGCGGCGTCGACAACGTCGGCGAAAGCGCGTGGTTTGACAATCAAACGGGCCTCGTCGCCGTCATCCCGCCACAGTCCTTGCGCGGGCTTCCGGCCGGCAAGCCGACGCAGCGACCCGCTCAGTCGGTCGACGCAGGTGACGGCTGTGAACGGATCGTTGATGCCGGGCGACAACGCCCGCACCGAGATTTCCACCAACTCGAGCACCGCGCACTCGACGTCTTGCTGCGGCGTGCGGAGCTTACCGAACATGAAGGCGACGCCGGCCTGTTTCGCATCGTCGTCATCGAAGCCGTCCTCGGGAGTCACCGAGAGCAGGCAGTCCCCCTCCCGCACGTAGTCTCCCGGCCGCGCCTCGACTCTCAGCAAGACGTCGCGGCTCTTGGCCATCCGAACCAGACCGTCAATGTCGATCGCCTGGACGTACCCATCGCCGGGGGCGGACACCGCGCGGGACGCCTCGTCGTCAAAGCCTTCCCAACACTTGCGCCAAGCGGGCGAGTCGTCGCTCTCTTCGGCGTCGGGGTCCATGGCGTCGGGATAGAGCCGCCTGATGGCGCTGTCGAGATCGTCGGCGACGTCCGATGCGACATTCTGGGTCTGCATCAGTCCTGCGACTTGATGCGTAAAGACAAGGATCGCCAACAACGCGCCCAACACGAAGAGATAGGCCGCGAGCACCGACACTTGAGGGATAAAAAACTCCCCCTCCCGTTCGTCGATGGTCCGCAGGAGCAAGAGGCAATAGACGCTCACCGCGAGGCAGACGCCCAGCGTCGTTTGGGTCACCGCCTTAGCGAAGAAATTCCGCAACAAGCGGGGGCCTTGCTGGGCGGCGGTGATCGAGATCGCGACCGTCGTCGTCGAGAATACGATACCGGTGACCGTCACCATCGCGCCGGCGAGCGTGCTGATGGTCGTCCGCGCCGTGTCGCCGGTGACGCGCAGAAACGTCGGGAGGACGCCGGCGATCTGGCGATCGACTTCGGGGAGCAGAATCGCCAGCCCAATGCCGGCGACCATCAGCACGCCCGGCACGAACCAGAAGCTCGACGAGAACGAGAGCCAGAGATTGACAAGACGCGTACGCAATCCAGGCTCCGGCGCAGTAGTGGGACAGGGATTGCTAGCTTCCGAAAGCGGTCGACTAAAAGATGCCGAGTTGGTCGCGGGCGTCCTCGGTCATCCGGTCGGGAGTCCACGGGGGGACCATGACGACCTTGACCTCGACCTCGCCGACGCCGTCGATCTTCTTGATCGCGTCGTGCGAGTTCGAGATGAGCTGCGGCCCAGCGGGGCACGCGGGGCTCGTCATCGTCATGTCGATCGAAACGTCCTCGGCGCCCGACTCGTCGTTGGGCGTGACCGTGACCTCGTAGATCAGCCCCAGGTCAACGATGTTGACGAACAGCTCGGGGTCGATGACCTCTTTGAGCGCTTCGCGGACGGTGTCTTCGGCGATTGGCATTCGGTGGCACTCCCGGCACAAATTTTGTTAGGATCTGATTCTATCGTAGTGCCGGCTCGTTAACCACGGCTTCCAAACGCGAGGAATCCATGGACGACAATCCCTACGCTGCCTTCCCCGCTTCTCGCGCGATGCCGGCTGGCCCCATCGACCGTGAAGCGCGTGATCGCCTCGCCGCAGACCTACGCGACTACCTCAACGACCAGATCACGGCATTCCAACTCGACGAACGGATCTTTGACGCTCCGCTATCGGAGGACCCTGTCGTGAGATTTGTGTCGAACGAGGCATGGCTATTCTACGACGACTGCAAAGACCACCAAGTGGTGATCGACCGCCGGGGATGGAAGTATCTACAGCGGTTGCTCCTGCTGCTTGAATCGGACTGTAGCGTCGCGTTGGAACGCCGCCGCCTATGGTCACTAACCCAGCTGGTCGCCGTGGTCGCTCTCGCCTGTTTTGCCGGCGCGGTCTGGCAGATCGGCTGGAACCACCTTCTCTGGCTGGTAACGATATCGCTCGGTTTGATCTCGATGCTGATCGGGTGGCTGAGAACTCGTGGGCGGCAGCGTCTGATGGCGGCAGTGGGGCCCTATCAAGAGGCCTTAGCGCCGTTCGGCTCGTTTGCCGAGCTGCGGACTATTTGCGACGCCACCCCTCACTTCTCGCGAGCGTCGTTCAGCCCTGAGCTCGCCCAGCGCAGGATCCGACCGGACTCCTCGAATACCATCATGCGTCTACAGAGGGCGCTCAGCCAATTGCTCTACTCCCCGGCCTACCTGCTAGCGCAGTGTTTTCCGATGGACGACACAACTCCACGGGTAATTGTGCCGCGCCGCTCTGTTCACTAGTCACACAGCCGCACCAGGACCTGGCCGTCTTCGACCTTCACCTCATGCGCCCGGGTGGGCTTGGTGGCGGGCATTGTCAGGGCGGCGCCATCGGCCAGCGCGAACTCGGCGCCGTGCCGCGGGCACTCGATCGACGGCGGATCATCGCCCGCGTTGAGCGGGCCATCGCTGAGCGGGCCGCCGTCGTGTGTGCAGACATCGTCGAGGGCGTAGAACCGGCCCGAGGCGTGGATCAGCACAATCGATTCGTCATCGACATCGACGAGCGTGGACGACGGGTCGGCGAAGTCACCGGCGGGGCCGACGGGAAAGAACTGGCTCATTGATTGGGGAGGTCCTGGACGCGTTGCCCGATCGCTTCGCCGAGCGCTTCGCGGACACTGTCGATGGTGATGCGGTCGAAGACCTGTTGGAAGAAGCCGGCGACGATCATCCGCACCGCTTCTTGGCGGGTGTAGCCGCGGCTCATGGCGTAGAAGATCATCGTGTCGTCGACGCGGCCGCTGGTGCTGCCGTGCGTGCAGCGGACGTCGTCCGCCTCGATCTCGAGGCCGGGGATCGAGTCGGCCCGCGCCGTGGCGGCGAGCATCAGGTTGTCGTTCCGCTGGTAGGCGTCGGTCCGCTGGCCCGCCTCGTCGACCTGGATCATGCCGCGCCAGACCGTCCGTGAATGGTCCTGCAGGGCGTTCTTGTAGAGCAGGTCACTGCGGCAGTAGGGCGCCTCGTGGTGCTGGTGGGTGTTGTAGCAGAGGTGCTGCTTGCCCTGCGTGAACATGGCGCCGTTCACCTGCGCCTCGGCGTCGGCACCGGTCAGCGCGACGCGCTGGTTCACCTTCGCGAGCCGGGCGCCCAGCGCGCCGATGGTCCACTGCAACTGCCCTTCCCTGCCGACGACCGCTTTCTGGTGCGCGAAGTGCCAGGTCCTGTTGTTCCAGTTCTGGAGATTCACGTAGCGGAGCTTGGCGTTGCGGCCGACGACGATCTCGATCGTGCCGTTGTGCAGGCCGGCCGACTCGGCGTCGGTCGAGGCGGTCTCCATCAGCAGTGTCGCTTCGGCGCCCTCTTCGAGCACGATAATCGTCTTCCCAAAGTCGCTGGCGCCGGCGCCGGCCATCCGGGCGATGGCGTGCAGCGGCTTTTCGATCCGCACCCCCTTGGGGACGTGCAGCACGACGCCGCCGGTCCAGCAAGCGTCGTTGAGCATCGCGAAGCGGTCGTACGTCGGGCTCACCACCTCACGGGCAAACGCCTTTTCAAGCTTCTCGCTGTGACAAGTCACGGCTTCGCCGAGCCCGCCGAAGACGACCCCTTGGGCCGCTAGGTCCTCGTCGAGCTCCGAGAGGGTCGCCACGCCGTTGAGCGCCTCGACGCGGCCGCCGAGTTCGACGCCGTTCGACAGCAAAGGCTGCTCACCGACGATCGACTCCGCGGCGCCGAGGCTCGGGCCAAACTTGTCGAGCTTGAAGAGGCGGATGTCGGTCCGCATCCACTCCTCGTCTTTGTTCGACGGCCACGGGGCGGCCTCGAAGGCCTCCCACGAACGGCGGCGGCGCTCGGTGAGCCAAGCCGGCTCGCCGGGGCGGGCGGCGAGGAGGGCCTCGAAGCCGGCCGCGTCGAAACGGGTCGCCTGCATATCGGCGGGAAGGGTCGCGGTCATAGTCGCTGTACTCGTGGCTGCGTCGCTAGGGACGTGGCTGCGGTTGTTTTGAGGGTCGGCCAGCCGGCGACGTGAGTCGTCGGTGGGTGGCGGAGTTGATCGTGATTCACACCGACGACTGACGTCGCCGGCTCGCCGTCTTATCGAGAGACCGGCTCGCCGTTTTATTAAGAGGAAAGTCGAGGGATCAGCCGACGCTGCCTTCCATCTGCAATTCGATCAGGCGGTTCATCTCGACGGCGTACTCCATCGGCAGCTCTCGCACGAGCGGCTCGATGAAGCCCGACACGATCATCGAGCTCGCCTCGGCCTCGGTCAGTCCGCGGCTCATCAGGTAGAAAAGCTGCTCCTCGCCGATCCGCGAGACCGAAGCCTCGTGCTCGATCGAGACGTCTTGCTCTTCGACTTCGATGTAGGGGTAGGTGTCGCTACGGCTGTCGTGGTCGAGGATCAGCGCGTCGCAGACGACGTTGCTCTTCACGCCCGTGGCGCCCTTCTCGACCTTGCAGAGGCCGCGGTAGCTGCTGCGGCCGCCGTTCTTGCTGATGCTCTTGCTGACGATGCGGCTGCTGGTGTTCGGCGCGCAGTGCACGACCTTGGCGCCGGCGTCTTGGTGCTGACCCTTCGACGAGAACGCGATCGAGAGGATCTCGCCCCGCGCGCCAGGCTCCATCATGTAGACGGCCGGGTACTTCATCGTCAGGTGGCTGCCGAGGTTGCCGTCGATCCATTCCATCAACGAGTCCTGGTAGGCCATCGCCCGCTTGGTCACCAGGTTGTAGATGTTGTTGGCCCAGTTCTGGATCGTCGTGTAACGGGCGCGGCCGTTCTTCTTGACGATCACTTCGACCACGGCCGAGTGGAGGCTCTCGGTCGTGTACATCGGGGCGGTGCAGCCCTCGACGTAATGCACCGAGGCGCCCTCGTCGACGATGATCAGCGTCCGCTCAAACTGCCCCATGCTCTCCGCGTTGATGCGGAAGTAGGCCTGTAGCGGGAACTCGATGTGCACGCCGGGCGGCACGTAGATGAACGAGCCCCCCGACCAGACGGCCGAGTTGAGCGCGGCGAACTTGTTGTCCTCCGGCGGGATGATCTTGCCGAAGTACTGGCGGAGCAGCTCCGGATGCTCGCGGACCGCCGTGTCGGTGTCCGTGAACAAGACGCCCTGCTTGCCGAGGTCCTCTTGCAGCGAGCCGTAGACGACCTCGCTCTCGAACTGGGCCTTAACGCCAGCGACCAGCCGCTTCTGCTCGGCCTCGACGATGCCGAGCTTGTCGTAGGTCTCCTTGATCTCCTTGGGAACGTCGTCCCAATTCTTGCTCTGGCCTTCGGTCGGCTTGAGGTAGTAGTAGACGTCGTCGAAATCGATGGCGATGTCGCCGCCCCACTTGGGCATCGGCTTCGACTTGAAGATCTCGAGCGAACGGAGGCGGAAGTCGCGCATCCAGCCCGGCTCACTCTTCATCTCCGAGATCTGCGCAACCACCTCACGGTTCAGACCCTTCCGCGCCTTAAAGACGCCGGTGGTCTGCGTGATGAAGTCGTACTTATTGATCTCGTGCGGCACGTCGTCGACGGGACGTTCGAGGTCGGCGACGGTGGGGATCGTGTCGGTAGCCATTTCCTGTCTCTCTTTATTATTTACCGCGGAGGCGCGGAGGACGCGGAGCTGATCGCTTGGCTGTGCTGGTGTTGGTGCTGGCCGCGGTGCTGAGGCGGAAGGCAGAGACGCCAAGCGAACTTTATCTCTGCGACCTCCGCGCCTCCGCGGTGAGTCTTTAAACCGTGACGGCGTCTTCTTCCGCCATCTCGCTATTGAGCTTCGCCGCTTCGGGGTAGGCCGCGCGGATGCGGTCGTAGCCGTCGTTGTGCAATTCTTTCGCCAGCTCGACGCCGCCGGTCTCGACGATCCGGCCGCCGAGGATGACGTGCGTAAAGTCGGGCGTGTTCCGTTCCAGCAGCTTGTCGTGGTGCGTGATGATCAAGACGCCCATCGCGCCGTCGGCCGCGGCGTCGGCGGAGATCTCGGCGATCGACTCGCTGGCGAGCTTCACCGCGTCGACGTCGAGCCCCGAGTCGGTCTCGTCGAGGATCGCGAACTTCGGCTTGAGCATCGCCATCTGCAGGATCTCGGCACGCTTCATCTCGCCGCCGGAGAAGCCGTCGTTGACGTACCGGCGGGCGAAGTCGAGGTCCATCCGCAGGTGGCCCATCTTGTCCTTCAGCTCCTTGCGGAACTCCCGCATCGGGATCAGGCCTTCGCCCTCCTTGCGGTCCGGGTTGCGGACGTTCGAAGTGGCGTGCCGCATGAAGTCGGCCAGCTTGACGCCGGGGATCGCCATCGGCCGTTGGAACGCCATGAACAGCCCCGCGCGGGCCCGCTCCGAGGCGTCCATTTCCAGGACGTTGGTCACGGTCCCGTCGGCGTCGACGAGCTCGATCGTGCCGTCGGTCACCTCGTACGACGGGTGCCCCATAACGGCGTTGCCGAGCGTGCTCTTGCCCGAGCCGTTGGGACCCATCAGGGCGTGCGTCTCGCCACGGTTGATCGTGAGGTTCACGCCGTTGAGGATCGGCTTGCCTTCGACACAAACGTGGAGGTTCTTAATGCGGAGTGTTTTCGACATCGTTTGTCTTGCTTGAAGCTTCGCTGAAGTGATGATTGGTAGGCGACTGCTAAGGGAACCGCGAAACAACGCGAATTCTCGCGAATGAAGGAACTGCCCACGAATGACACGAATTATCTCGAATCTTCCGGAACTGCATTCACTCGCTTGCTTCTGGCAGTCAGGTCTCGCTTAGTGGTTCGATGATCGCAGTGCTTGTTATTTTTTCGTGCTTATTCGCGTCGATCCGTGGGCCCCATCCTTCTCAAAGGATTAAGCCTTCGACGCCGCCTTGATCTGTTCGAGGTAGTGCTGGTGGCCGCGGACCGGCTCGACGTCGACCGCCGGGATGGTGTGTCCCGAGTGGTGCGGCATCGGCAACTCGTCGCCGTCGGTGACGCCCACCGGCGAGTTGGCCGCCCGGGCGATGCGGTGGTTGCGGATCTTGTCCTGCACCCGCATCAGCCCTTCGAGCAACGACTCGGGCCGCGGCGGGCAGCCCGGCACGTAGACATCGACGGGAACGACCAAGTCGACCCCCTTCACCACGTGGTAACCGTATTTGAAGTAGGGTCCACCACCGACGGTGCAAGCGCCCATCGCGATGACATACTTCGGGTCGGGCATCAAGTTGTAAAGCCGGCGGATACGGCTCGCCATTTTGTAGGTCACCGTCCCGGCGACGATCATCAGGTCGGCCTGCCGCGGCGTGGCGCGGAAGGCGCCGGCGCCGAAGCGGTCGAGATCGTACTTGCCGGCGCCGGTCGCCATCATCTCGATCGCACAGCAAGCGATGCCGAACGTCATCGGCCAGAGGCTCGACTCGCGGGCCCAATTGATCGCCTGTTCGAGCGTCGTCGTGATGACGTTCTCTTCGAAGCGGCCCTCGATCCAAGGCCGGCCATCGGCGGTGTAGGTAATCCCATCGGGACCCAGCGTCGTGGGAACCGTGTCGTCAGTCGAGTTGAAGGTGTCGGGAACCATGGGCGTCAGTCACCTACCTCGACAGCGCTAACCTCGACAGCGCCAATCTCAACAGCGCCAATCTCAACTGAATCGGACGGCAGCGCCGACGCCTCGAATGAACAGCAACCGCCGCCATCGAGCCGGCACTCGCTCAGCCGCACGCCGCGGCCGACGATCTCGCTGATCATCGCCTTCTCAACCGCACAAATGCTGCGGTCTTGCTCGGCGAGCGTCGGGTAGGGGCACGCCAGCATCGTCAGCACCGGCAAGCCACCCGACTCGTCGACATCGACTGGCACCTCGCGCTCACCCATCAGACGCATCAGGTGACGCATCCGATCGGCGACATCCTGGCCGTCCGTCTGGCTGGAATAGCGGCTGGCTAGCCGCTCGGCGACCCGCTTGACGAGGCCGACGCGGACCCGCGGCTCGTCGATCTTGCGGATCTCTTCCCAGAGGATCTCGGCCAAGTCGTGGTAGTTGTCGCCCGCGGCCTGACGACCGCGGTCGGTGAGGGCGTAGTCGTAACTGGGCCGCCCTCGGCCGTTGGGCTTCTTCGCTTCGCCGCCCTCTTGGCCCCCGACTGACACCGCCGACTGATGGAGTTTCCGCTCGATCAGCCCCTCGGCCATCAGCCTGGTAAGCCGCTGGCGGATCGCGGTAGCGGTCACGCCAAGCAGTTCGCCCAAATCACCGACCGACGCCGTCGCGTGGCGGCGGAGGTGGTCGAGCAACAGGCGATCGGTTTCGTCGCTGGGAGTCATAACACCCCTATCCTATGGCTGACGGCATTTTCGACAACCCATAATGTTTTTAATGAGATCGCGTCGCATTAACCCGCTTGCGCTGCGCCGTAAAGTGTTGACCCGTTAAGGTTTATCATCTAGCGTGTCTGCCAGCAGCGGCGTCCACCAGGACTCTTTCCTGGTCTCCTAACGGCCCACCGACGCCAGCGGACTGAAAGCACCCCCCACCACCGAGGGACCCCACCTCATGCCAGCCCCCACCCGCGCGCTCCGAATCGCCTGCCTTGCCTTGGCGGGTCTGTTAACGGTGACATCGGGGGCCCTGGCCCAAGAGGAACCGGCGGCGCCGGCCCCTCCCGCCGAGACGCTGCCGGCTGATACCACCGCCGAAGCTCCGGCAGAAGTCGATGCGACAGCCGGCTGGATGGACTCGCTCGATGCGTGGTTCGGCGACTATCTGGTTACCCCCCTCGTTACCGTCCTGTTCTACGACTTCGAGTCAGAGCGGTGGCTTGGCACGTCGGTTCCGTTCGTGGTGGCCTGGCTGCTGCTGGGGGCGATCTACCTGACCCTGCGGATGGGCTTTATCAACGTCCGCGCCTTCTGGCACGCGGTGAAGGTCGTCCGTGGCAGCTACGACGACCCCGACGACGAGGGCGAGGTCACCCACTTCCAGGCGCTCGCCTCGGCCCTTTCGGCGACCGTTGGCCTTGGCAATATCGCCGGCGTTGCGATCGCGGTCGGCACGGGCGGACCAGGCGCCGTCTTCTGGATGATCCTGGCGGGCCTGCTCGGCATGTCGAGCAAATTCACCGAGTGCACGCTCGGCCAGATGTACCGGCGCGTCGATGATCAGGGCAACGTCTCTGGCGGGCCGATGCGCTACCTGAGCGAGGGCCTCGAGGACCTGGGGATGGCCTGGCTCGGCAAGCCGCTCGCCATCTTCTTCGCACTCCTCTGCTTCGGTGGCTCGCTCGGCGGCGGTTGCTCGTTCCAGGTGTCGCAGTCGATGGACGTCGTCAAGTCGCAGCTCCCTTGGCTGGAAGGCCGCGAGTGGGTCTACGGCGCCGTGATGGTCACGCTGGTGGGGATCGTGATCCTCGGCGGCATCAAGCGGATCGCCTCGACCGCGGAGAAGATCGTCCCGCTGATGTGCGTCATCTATGTCGCCGCCGCGCTGACGATCCTCGGCATGAACTTCAGCGCGATCCCCGCCGCCTTCGGCACGATCTTCTCCGAGGCGTTCAAGTGGGAGTCGGCCTTCGGCGGCTTCTTGGGCGTGATGGTGGTCGGCATCAAGCGCGCCGTCTTTAGCAACGAGGCCGGCATCGGGTCGGCGGCGATCGCCCACTCGGCCGCCAAAACGCAGTACGCCGTCCGCGAAGGGATCGTCGCCCTGCTCGAGCCGTTCATCGACACCGTCGTTATCTGCACCATGACGGGTTTGGTGATCGTCATCACGGGCGCCTACGACACGGCGCGGTTCCCCGAACACGCCGAGATTATCGTCGCCGACCAGGGGGCGACCCTCACCTCCAACGCCTTCGCCACGCAGATCAGCTGGTTCCCGATGGTGCTGGCCCTCGCGGCGTCTTTGTTCGCCTACTCGACGATGATCTCATGGAGCTACTACGGTGAGCGCTGCTTCACCTACCTGTTCGGAGCGGCGGCGTCGCTACCGTACAAGCTGATCTTTCTCTGCTTCGTCTTCTTAGGGGCGGTGGTGACGGCGCGGAACGTCAACGTCTTTAGCGAGTTGATGATCCTCTCAATGGCGCTGCCGAACATGCTCGGACTCTTCTTGCTGTCCAAGAAGGTCAAGCTCAAGCTCGACGACTACTGGCAGGCCTACAAGATGGGCGACTTCGAGGCCGACATCGACCGTAAGCCGCGTCTCAAGGTGCGGGGCTGATCAGGAGCTGAACAGGGACCGTCACGGCCGCCGGCGCAGCTCTTTCATCGCGAGCGTGACGAGCACCAGCGCCGTCATCGGCAAGACGAACCATCGCAGGGCGTCCCCCAGCGCGACGGCCGCGTGGTGACGCTGCGACTCGAGGACCAAGTAAGCCACGTAGGCGACGTAGTAGGCGAGCAGCAGCGCCCCTTCCCAGCGGTTGATCGTCATCCCGGTGAAGAAGATCGGTAGGCAGACGACCGAGACGCCCACCATCACGGGCAGGTCGAACCGCAACGCCTCGGCCGAGATCGGCAGCCCCGCCGGCGACGCGAACGCGGCCGCGCCGAGCACCGCCGTCAGGTTGAACAGGTTGCTGCCGACAATGTTCCCCACGGCGATGTCGCGCTCGCCACGGAGGCTGGCGACGAGCGACGTCACCAACTCGGGCAGCGAGGTCCCAATCGCGACGATCGTCAGGCCGATCACCAGTTGGCTGACGCCCCACGCCTCGGCGATGCGCACCGCTCCGTCGACCATCCATCGCGAACCCAACACAAGCGTCGCGAGGCCGAAGGCGACCAGCAAGATCGACGCCATGACCGACACCTTGGGCGCCTCGGGGTCCACCGGGGAAGAATCCCTCTTGGCGAGAACTAGCTGCAGCACGGTGTAAGCAGCCGCGCCCAACAGCAGTAGGCAGCCGTCTCCCCAACCGAGCACGCCGTCGTAGGCCAGCCCCACCACGCCAAGTGACACTGCGATCATCAGCGGCACGTCGATCCGCACCAATTGGGACGAGACCGCCAGCGGCGCCGCGATGGCGGAGATTCCGAGGATCAGCAGCACGTTGCAAGTGTTGCTGCCGACGACATTCCCCAGGGCGATGTCGGCTTGGTCGTGCAGCGCGGCGTTGACGCTCACCGCGACCTCCGGGGCGCTGGTGCCGTAGGCGACCACCGTCAGCCCGATCGCCAGCGACGACACTCCCGCAGCCGCCGCCAGCCGGCTGGCGCCCCGCACCAGCATCTCGGCGCCGACAACCAAAGCAACCAGACCCACCGCCAGCAACCCGAAGGCCACCATCGTCAACCGCTCCGCAAAGAAAATATCACTGCCGCTGCGTCGTGGCCCCAGTGGGACGATCCGCACCCGACGAGCGCTGACTCTATCAGAGCAACTTGTCGAGCAAGAGGGTGGCGAGGCTCAGCGCCGCGAAGAAGCCGCACATATCGGTGACCGTTGTAAGCAGCGGGCTCGAAGCGAGGGCCGGGTCGACCTTGGCGAGCTTCAACGCCAACGGGATCACGCCGCCCAGGAGGACCGCGACCAGCGTGTTGACGGCCAAAGCGCCCCCCACGACGACCCCCAGCCAGAGGTTGCCAGCGTAGAAGGCGGCGACCGTCCCCAACAGTCCGCCGAGCACCAAGCCGTTGATCAGGCCGACGCCCGCTTCCTTGCTCCAGACCCGCAGCCACTCGGTCGGCCGCAATAAGCCGAGCGACAGCTCACGCATGCTCACAGCGACCGATTGATTGCCGCTACAGCCCGACATGTCGGAGATCATCGGCAGGAACACCGCTAGGGCGATCACCTGGCTCAGCGTGTCTTGGTAGAAGGCAATGACGCTGGCCGCGATCACGTTCAGCACGATGTTCACACTCAGCCAAGCCAGCCGCATCCGGCTGCGGCGCAGCGTTGGCATCGAGCGGAGCTCCTCGGCGACGACGCCCATCGAGCGGCGATAATCGCTGCTCGCTTGCTCTTCGGAAGCTTCGTCGACAGCGCGCCGGCTCACCGTGCCGACCAGCCGCTCTTCGGAGTCGACAACGGGGACCCCGATAAATGCGTGCTCGTCAAAGAACGCGACAAGTTCCTCCAGCGGCATCGTCGCCGAAATCGACAGCGGGTCGGCGATCATGATGTCGGCGAGCCGTGACGCCTCCTCGGCGACCAGCAGATCGCGGAGCCGCAACACGCCGACGAGTCGGCGGCCCTTGGCGACGACATACGCGTACTGCACGTCGAGGTCGCGCAGCCGCGTCGCCCCGGCGCGCAGGCGGCGGAGCGTTGTTTCGACCGTCGCGATGTCGCGGAGCGCGACAACCTCGGTCGCCATCAGTCCGCCAGCCGTATCCTCGGGATAGGCGGCGAGCTCGGCGATCCGCTCGGCCTCGTCCTCGTCCAGTTCGGCGAGGACGGCCGCGGCCGCCGTGGCGTCCATGGCCCCGATCAAGTCCGCCTGATCGTCGCTCGGCAGCTCGTGGACGATCGCCGCGGCGTCTTCCGCCGACAGCGCTTCGACCGCCTCGATGGCGGTCACCTCCGGAAGGTCCTCGAGCAACCCGACTGCGTCTTCGGGCGTCAGCCGCGACAGCAGGTCGGCTTGCTGCTCGGTCGGCAGCTCGCAGACCACGCGGGCGGTCTCGCGGGCGTCGAGCGACGCGAGCAACAGGTTGATCGCCTCGGCCGACGAAGCGGACGAAGCGTCCTCTGGCTCGAGCAACGCCTGCAGGCGTTGTAGCGTCTCGGACTCTGATACCGCGTCTTCGAGAGCGTCCAAGTCGGCGTCCGTGCTGGGAGGCGCCGGAGACGCCCCGAGGAAAGCGGTTAATGTCTCTACGAAGGCCTACGCCTTCGGAAAGTAAGTCGCGACCACGTCGAAGAATTCGCGAGCCGTATCGATCATGACGACATGCTTGCGGAACTCACGCGCGCCGGGGCGGCCCTGGGCGTAGCAGCAGGCGAACTTCCGCATCAGGACCGCGCCACGCTCTTCGCCGAAGCGTTCGCAGACCAATCGGAAGTGCTCGACCATCAGGGCGCGCTCTTCTTCGACCGTCGGGTCGGGCGGCACGGGCTCGCCGCGCAGCGCCGCGGCCGCCTGCTGGAAGAGCCACGGCTTGTTGAGACTGGCCCGCGCGATCATCACGCCATCGACGTTCCAGCGGCGGAACGCCTCGACGACCTTGTCGGCCGTGTCGAGATCGCCGTTGCCGATCAGCGGGATTCGCTTGAGGTGCGGCTTGATCTGGCTGATCAGGTCCCAAGACGCCTCGCCGCGGAACATGTCGGCGGCGGTCCGCCCATGGACCGTGAGGGCCGCGGCGCCGGCGCCTTCGACGATCTGCGCGACGTCGATGATGTTGATCTTGTCGCGGCTACAACCGAGGCGGGTCTTGGCGGTGACGGGCGTCGGATGACAGGCGGCCACCACGCGCTCGATGATCTGGCCCATCCGGTCGGGCGTGCGGAGCAGGTACGAGCCGCTGTGCGCCTTCTCGGTCACCTGCCGCACGGGGCAGCCGAAATTGATGTCGACGACCGACACCTTGTACTCGTGCGCCAGTCGGGCGCCGACTTGGGCGAGCGTGTCGGGGTCGTTGTCCCAGATCTGCACGGCGAGCGGCCGCGGCTCGTCGGCGACGCCCCACAGCCGGTCGGGGTGCTCGGCCAGCTCTTTGTCCATCCAGACAAAGCCACGGGCGTTGACCATCTCGGTCGCCAAGAGCCCGGCGCCGCCGAAGCTTCGGACGATCTGCCGGAAGGCGTAGTTGGTGTAACCCGCCATCGGGGCCTGCAGAATCGGCGGGTCGACAACCAGGTCGCCGATCCGCAGCGGTTCGACGAGCGGCAGCGTCATCGCGTCGTGCGCAGCGCTCGGCCGGGGCGGCTTGGCGGCGGCGATAGCGGTGATGCCGTTCGGCATAGCGGGGCCATTGGGGCGCCGCCGTCGCCGCGACGGCTAGCGTCGCGCGGGGGCGTCCGTGGAAGGGGTGCGGCTGGCCGAGTTGGTCGCTCCGGCCGAGAAGCCGGCCATCAACGCGTCCTCGGCGGACTGGGCGCCCGTTGGCGCCGTCCTTATGAGCATAGCCACGAGCCGCCCCGTGTCGACTCGCTCTGGCGCCGCGAGCTGCGTGTAGCGGTTGATCTGCAGGTTGTAGTCCCGGGCGATCTGGACGAACGCGCGGCGATTGAGCGCCAAAAGCTCTAGCGCCCGCATCACGCCTGTCCCGTCCGACTGGGCGGCCTGGTCGCTGGCGACCCGGGAGATCCACGACTCGGAGCTTGCCACCGACTCGGCGGCGTCCTGCAGCTCGATGAGGCGGAGCGGCAACAATTCAGCCACAAGGCGCGCCTCCTCCGGCGCCCCGGCCGGGAAGACCGTCTCGAAACGTGTCGCGTAGGGCCCGGTAAACGGCGTGTCCGACGGCAACGGCATGACGCCGCCTCCCATCAGTTGCGCCAGCCGGAACTGGGCCGCCCGCGCCGCCTTAAGCGACGTGTTGATCCGGGTATTGAGGCTCGTCTGGGCCTGACCGATCGTTGTGCTGTAAGTCGAAAGCCGCTGGCGGAGCCGGTCCATCTCACCGACTTCGGCGAGGCCCAAGTAGTAGTCGGCGACCGCCGAGGTGAGCGACCAGTAGGCGTCGACACGGCGCGCCTGCTCCTCGCGGCTCGCCGCTGAAGAGACGACCGACGTCAGCGACATCGGCGTGCCCGACAGCTTCGAATCCGACCGGGGGCGGAGCATCTTCTCGAGCATCTCCTGCGTCTTCCGCTCCCGCACTCCCGCTTGCGGATCGACCGTCGAGCCGACGCGGCTCGTCAGCGCCGACGACTCCGACAAGTTCTGTCTCGTGGGCTGATTGCTCGTCGAACCGTACGCGGGGCTCGTTGGCGTCGTCGCCTGACGGCTCGTCGAGGGCTGCGAGTAGCTCCGCAAGTCACTCGGCGTTGTCGAGGGGCTGGCCGCCGACGCGGTTGGCGAAGTGCTACGGTTGGGAGTCGAGCCGTAGCTGGGCGTCGTGTTGTAGCTCGGCGACGTTCCGTAATTGGGGGACCCGGAATTGGACGACCCGTAGCCGGGTGTCGTGCTGCGGCTCGGCAGCGTTGCTTGGCTCGAACCGGCGGAGAATTCCGAGCCGCGCGGGCTCGGCGGATTGGGATTGGTCGTGGGCGCCGTTGTCGGCCGGGTGGTGGTCGGGAGCGTCACCTGGCTCTGGCTCGGGCGCGGCGGCAGCGTCGTCGAACTCGGCGACGCGCCAGAACGCAGGTCGTTGGAGCTGGACGACGGTGTTGTCGTCGTGGGACTTGCCGCCGTTGAGCCGGGATTTGTCGACGGACTGTGGTAGCCGCCGACGGCGGAGCTGGGGCTCGCCTTGTCGAACGAGCCAAAGTCGTAGGTCGAGAGATCACCGCCGTAACGGTCCTCTTCCGCCGCCAAGGCGTCGAACGGAGACAGGACGATAGCGCAGAAGAGCGCGGGGGAGAGGGCGAAACGCATCCTTGCGTCTCCGCAACGTTGAGGCGGGGGCGAAATGGCGGTCTTCCTGACCACATCGGCCACAACGTCGTCCGACGCTAGACCGGAGTCAAGGTCAACTTGCCCCGACCGGCGGCGCGCCAGCGGCGCCAGCGGCGATCAATCGAGCTCTTCGAGCCACACGCGCAGTTCATTCTCGTACTCGCTCGCCAAGTCGCCGCGGACAAGCGTGCGCTGGAACTCGGCGAATCCCATCTCGGCCGTGTCGGCCTCCTCGGCGCTGCCGTAACGGAGCATCGGGTCGGGGGCGGTGAGCCGCCGGCAGATGCCCATCAACAGGTCGCTGTCGGTGACCTCGTCCGGCAGCAGCGTGTCGAGCCGTTGCGGGAGGGTCCGCTTCGCCTCGAGCAGCTTGGCGTAGTCGTTGATGCCGGCGAACAGCGGCTGGCCGGAGAGCAGCTCGATCAGCACGTAGCCGAGGCTCGCCAGGTCGGACCGCGGCGTGAACTCTTCACGCTCGAGCATCTCCGGCGCGGCGTACTGCGGCGTGCAGGTGCGCTGGGTCGGCATGTCGTTGAGGTCGATCGCGGAACCGATATCGATGATCTTGGCGTTGCCGGTCCGCTTCACCATGATGTTCGAAGGCTTGATGTCGCCGTGAACAATCTCTTCGCGGTGCAGCGCGGCGAGGCCGCCGATGATCTCCCGCATGATGGCGATCGCCATGCCCGGCTTGAGCCGTGGCCGGACGGGCCCGCGGGTGGCGATGACGTTGTTGATGTACTCCCACCGCCGCGTGCTGACCCGGTCTTTCGCGCGGCGGAGCATCGCGGGGGTGAGCAACAGGTCGAGGTCGTAGCCGTCGATCCACTCCATCTCGAGGATCCGCACGCGGTCCCGCTCGATGAAGTTCTGCACGTCGATCAGGTTGTCGTGCGCGATCAACGCGACGCGGCCGCTGACCACGGCCATCCGACGCATCGCCTCGTCGTAGGCGTGTTCGTTGCTGTAACGCTCGGGCGAGAAAAACTTCAACGCGACCGGCAGGGTGAAGCTGTCGGCGCCGCGGCGCTCGCTGAGGTACACCACGCCCTGCCCGCCCGTTCCCAGCAGGCTCTTCAACCGCAAGTGCTCGGTCCAGCCGAGCTTCTCCGACTGGATCAGCTCGTCGTACCGATTGCAGAGGACGGTGTTCTCCTTCGAGCGAGGAGGATCGCCGTGGAAGGTGAGCGTCTTGCTCTGTTGGATGACCGTCGTGTTCATAGGCGTGGCGCGGCGGCCACTCTCGGTAGCATTCGGACAGCGAGTCGTCACTCACCGGGAAAGAACTGTAGCGAATTGAGCAGGCCCTGCGGAGGCCTCGAGCTGGTGAGATTAGCGGAGGAGACGCCGCGGTGCGCCTCGGGGCGTCCCCTCATTGTAGGCAGCCGATCGTGGAGGGACTCCCTCAAAGTTTACCTTCAATTGGGTAGCCTGGGGGAACCGGGCGAGCCGTGAACGGCGACGCCGTTGCGGCGAGCCTTCAGCCCCGCCACGCGGCGTGCTCAGGATGGGGGAAGCCGAGCCGCTTCTCGGCGAGGTAATTGAGAGGACTTCGGTCTGCGAAGTAGCGTGACAGATTCGCGCAGAAGAGGTTCGTCATATCGTCGATGCGGGAAGCGGATTGCCCCCCCACGTGCGGGGTGATGATGGCGTTCGGCTGCTCCCAGAGACGGCTTTCGACCGGCAGAGGTTCCAACTCGGTGACGTCGAGCCCCGCTCCTCCCAGATGTCCCGACTCGAGGGCGTCCACCAAGTCCGACTCCACGACAAGCGGGCCGCGGGCCATATTCACCAGCAGGGCGCCCTCTGGCAGCAGCGCCAGGCGGCGGGCGTCGATCATCCCCCGGGTGAGATCGTTGAGCGGGGCGGCAAGAATCAGCACGTCGACTTCTGGCAAGATTTCGTCGAGCCGGTCAGCCGCCAGCAGCGCCTCGACCCCCTCGGGCCGGTCCTCGGGGAACCAGTCGGTCGCCAGCAGACGGACATTAAACGGCTGAAACACCTCCGCCAGCCGGCGTCCGTTCCCCCCCAAACCGACAATGCCAATCCGGGCGCCGTAAAGGTCGCGCGTTGGCCGGCGGATGAACTCCTTCTGCTGCTGGGCGCGGAAAAAGACCGGAAGGCTCCGCAGCAGGCCGAGGAGCAGCGCCAGCGTATGGTCGGCGACCTGGTTGGCGAGCACGCCCGAGGCGCTCGAGACCAAGATGTCCGACTCGATCACTTCCGGCACAAGGCAATGGTCCATGCCGGCCGCGGAGCTTTGGATCCAGCGGAGCCGGCCGCCTTTGACAGTTTCGGCCCATGGGACCGGCGTTTTGGCGTGACCGCAGTAAATGGTCGCGGTCGGCAACTCCTCAGCGATCCGCTCTTGGCCGGCATTCACCAATTCCGCCTCGACGCCCAGCTCGTCGAGGGTCTTCTCGATCTGCCGCAGGTGCTGGGGCTCGACCGGGTAGCAGAGAACGATCTTTTCGGACGATTTGGAGCGGTTTGGCATGATCGGACGCAACTTACCGGGAAGCGGCGGTATCAGTAGAGAGGGTTGGCCGAAGTCTCACCCCGAAAGCCGGCCAAGTCGAGCCCTCCGAACGCTTTACGTCGGCGGTCGATTTCGCCTGAACGCCCGCCGGGCGATGGCAACCTTCGTTTTCGCCGGTTAAAGTGGAGGCTTCGCGCTCGTCGCCACTCGTCGTCCCCCTGGGGCCCAGAGATCGACTCCGGTGTCGGGCATCGGCCCCGACGCCGACGCCCTCGTTCACGCCATCTGATAACGTCCTCGCCGCCCCGCTCTCGCGGCGTTCTCCCCGATCGCATGACCAAACTCTCCACTATCGCCATCATCGCCGTCGTGTTGCTTCGGCTGCTGACCGGATGGCACTTCTTCAACGAGGGGGTCAAGAAGCTCGACCCCAACTTCACCTCCGCCGGTTTCTTGCGGACCGCCCGGGGGCCGTTCGCACCGATCTTCCGGTCGATGATCCCCGGCCCCTACGGCGCGCACGTCGATCTGGCCCGGCCGATCGAATACGGCTCGCGTAGCGCCGAGGACCAAGCCGCCATCGACAAGTGGCTGGCGGACTACGCCCGCCGCGCCGACGACGCCGTTAAGAACGCCGAGCCGCTGCCCCACGACATCGACCCGGCCGTTCCGGGGAGTGGCTGGGTCGGCAACATCGCCAAGGGGTGGGACCAAGGTCTGGAGCGACTCGGTCGGCTCGGCGGCGACGAGGACAGCGCCGAGCGCCTGCAGGCCCTCCGCGACGCCAAGCTGGGCGAGATCGTCTACTACCTCCACGGCATCTTCCCCTCGATCGAAGACCTGCAGCACGAGGAATGGCGGCTGACGAAGCTCCGTGACGAAGGGGGCGTCTCTCCGCCGGCGTATCTCCAGCTGCGGATCGACGAGAAAGCCGACGAAATCTGGAAGACGATGCAGCCGTGGATCGCCACGGTGCGTCAAATCGAGAACTCTTTCATTGAGGATGCCCAGGCGATCGAGGCCGAGTTCGATGTTCGACCGCGGCGGGTCCAGGACGCCCTGGGCGAGCGCTCGGTCGTCAGCCGCCTCGATACGGCCGTCGCTTGCGTCGTTCTTGGGGCCGGCATTTGCGTCTTTTTGGGGCTCCTGACGCGGGTCGCCGCGGTCCTCGCCGCGTGTTTCTTGCTCTCGCTCATCCTTACCCAGCCTCCGTGGATCGCGGGGGCGGATATGACGGCTTTCTTCAATTGGTCGATCGAGATGGCCGCCTTCCTGGTGCTCGCCGCGGTCGGCGCGGGCCGGTGGGCCGGGATCGACGGGTTATTTTACGCCGCCCGTGTGCGGTTTGGTGACTTGTCACCCCGCTACCAGCGTCTGCCCGACCGACCCGCCTCGTCGGCCGTTGCGTAAACTAACGGTCTTCAAACAACACACCGACGCGTCCCTTCGCGGGGGCCTCGCCAACCACCTTCTCCCCTCCGCCAGCCGTTATGAATCTCTCGGACGAAGAAAAGGCCATCGGCCAGGACAACTTCCGCCGCGTTACCGGCGAGTTGATCAGCACCAACCCGTCGCGCCGCGATTTCCTCCAGGACGTCACGCTCGCCGGCGCCGTCGCCGCGGGCGGCTTTGGCGCCGCCTACTGGGGCTACGGCAAGAAGCTCGACGACCGCCTGCGGGTCGGCGTCATCGGCACCGGCGACGAGGGGAACGTCCTCATCGGCGCGTTGAACCCGAACTACATTGAGGTCAAGGCGATCGCCGACATCCGGCCGTTCAACCAGCACCGCGCGTTCTACGGCGACTGGTCGAGCGACGGCACCCTCAAAGCCCGCCCCGGCCTCTGCAAGGTCTACGGCTACGCCGACCGCACCGCCGCCGAGAAGGAGATCGCGGTCTACACGGACTACAACGAGCTGCTCGAGCGCGACGACATCGAGGCGGTGATCATCGCCCTGCCCCTCTGGATGCACCACCCGGCCGCCATCGCCGCGATGCGCGCCGGCAAGCACGTGCTGACCGAGAAGCTGATGGCGTGGGACGTCGCCCAGTGCAAGGAGATGGCCCGCGTCGCCGACGAGACCGAACTGCTGCTCGCCACGGGCCACCAACGCCACTACAGCGTGCTGTACGACAACGCGGTCGACACGATCCGCCGCGGCCTGATCGGCGACATCCACAGCATCCGCGCCCAGTGGCACCGCGGCAACTTGCCGGGCAACGACAGCTGGCAGCCGCCGCTGCCGACCGAGATGCTGACCCCCGAAGAGATCAGCGCCGGCGAGCGCGCCGCCAAGGCGGCCGGCGGCGAGGAGGGGCTCCGCCAGTGGCGGATCGAGCACCAGCTGGTCCGCGAAATCGCCGCTTACAAGAAGCGGATCGACGACCCGAAGGTGAAGATCGCCGACAAAGAGAAGCTCTCGATGCGGCTCGCCCAGACCGAGAAGCAGCTCGACGACTTCCGCGTCGACGCCGCCAAGTACGGCTACGAAGCGGGCACGCTCGAAGGGGGTTACCACCGCACCGCCCTGGAAGAGCTCATCCGCTGGCGGATCTGGAACCGCACCGGCGGTGGCCTGATGGCCGAGCTGGGGAGCCACCAACTCGACGCTTCGGGCATCTTCATCAGCTCGCAGTTCGAGGGCCACGTGAAGGTCAACCCGCTGAGCGTCAACGCCGTGGGCGGCCGCTACATCTTCCCGCACGACCGCGACTGCGACGACCACGTCTACGCCACCTACGAGTACCCCGGCAAGGGCTACTACGAGGACAACGACCCGACCAAGGCCAAGGTCGCCGACGCCAACAAGAAGGTCGGCGTCGTCTACTCGTCGATCAATGGCAACGGCTTCGGCGGCTATGGCGAGGTTGTCCTCGGCACGGAAGGGACACTGATCCTCGAGCGCGAGAAGGACGTCATGCTCTACGCCGGTTCGAAGACCCGCACCAAGGTGACGGTCAACGACGCCGCCACGGCGCTCGACTCGTACGAGACCGGCGGCGGCTACACCCCGGCGGCCGAAGCGGTCACGCAGGAAGTCAGCCGCGGCTACCAAGAAGAGATCGAACACTGGGCCTGGTGCATCCGCAACGGCGAGCCCGCCACGACGCTCCACTGCCACCCGAAGGTCGCGCTGGCCGACGCGGTGATCGCCCTGACGACGAACATCGCCATCGAGAAGCAGGCCCGCATGGAGTTCGATCCCGAGTGGTTTGACCCCGCCAGCGACGCCGTCCCCGGCGGCCGCACGCCGCGCAAGGCGGCGGACGTGAAGGTCTAGGAGATGGGGGGATTGAGGGGATGGTCTCTTTGCAGCTTGGCGTCCGCGTCAGGTTTCGTTGGGGCTTGCTGCGTAGCTTTCTCCGAGGAGATGGGGGGGATGGCGGCTCGATGCTGTGTATCCTGCGGGATGGAGTATCCTGCGGGATGGAACGCTAGGCCGCGCGTGCGGTTAAGACCGTCTCCAGGCTTTATCGCCCTTACTGTTCACGCACGCTATCCTTCCTGAGGGGTCGCATTGCCCAGGGCAAGACCGCCATCCCCCCTATCTCAGCGGTGCGTCTGTCGCCTTCGCGGGCCCGAACCCGGCCGCGAGCTGACTGCCGCACGCCGCCATCCCCGCATCTCCCCATGAAAGACGCTTGGTACTTCGAGATCGGCGACGGCCAGGTCTACGGGCCGCACCCGATGGCCAAGCTGCAGAAGTGGGCAGCCGCCGGCAACCTGATGCCGACGCACCGCGTCCGCCACGCCGACTCGGACGAGTGGCTCATC
This sequence comes from Botrimarina colliarenosi, assembly GCF_007859955.1. Lineage (GTDB taxonomy): Bacteria > Planctomycetota > Planctomycetia > Pirellulales > Lacipirellulaceae > Botrimarina > Botrimarina colliarenosi. The sequence goes on along the minus strand of NZ_SJPR01000001.1, from coordinate 814,633 downwards.
GCCGCCTACGTCGACGGCCTCGAATTGACCACCGCGGCCGACGCCCCGGCTGCGGATTTGGACGGCGCCGGCGAGCCGAAACGCCGCGGGTTCCGCCTCGGCATGGGCAAGCCGAAGGCCAAGGACCTTGAGACCGAAACCGCCCCGATCAACGCGGTGCAGGTCTGCGACGAGCTCATGGAGCTGGCCTTCGAGCGGGGCGCCTCGGACATCCACGTCGACCCCGAAGAGAACGTCGTCCTGCTGCAGTTGCGCGTTGACGGCACGCTCGAGCCGTGCCGCAAGCTCGCCAAGAAGCACCACCCGGCGATCATCACCCGCTTCAAGGTGCTAGCCGGCATGGACATCGCCGAGCACCGCGAGGCGCAAGACGGCCGCTTCATGGTCCAGCTCGGCGCCGACAAGCGTCGCGTCGACTTGCGTGTCGCCTGCCTGCCGACGACGCACGGCGAACGGCTCACGCTGCGGCTGCTGGCGATCGAGGCGTCGCGGATGACGCTCAACCGCCTCGGCCTCACCGAGCAAGGACACAAGCTCTTCGCGGCCGCCATCGCCCAGCCGCAGGGGATGATCCTCCTGACCGGCCCGACCGGCACCGGCAAATCAACGACGCTCTACGCCGCTCTTCGCCACCGGCTGGCCAACAACCCGGGCCGCATCATCACGGTGGAGGACCCGGTCGAGCACGACATCGTCGGCGTCGCCCAGGTCGAGGTCGATACGGCCGACAAGGTGGCGTTCGGCTCGGTGCTGCGGAACATCCTCCGCAGCGACCCGGACGTGATCATGATCGGCGAGATGCGTGACTTCGAGTCGGTCGATGTCGGCATCAAGGCGGCGCTGACGGGCCACTTGGTGTTCAGTTCGCTCCACACCAACTCGGCCGCCGGCGCCGTGACGCGGCTCATCGACATGGGCGTCGAGCCGTTCCTCGTCGGCGCGACGCTGCGGCTGTGCGTCGCCCAGCGGCTGCTGCGGCGGCTCTGCCCCAAGTGCCGCCAGCGCCGCGAGATGTCCCCCGCCGAGGCCCGCGCCCTGGGCCACCCCGACATGGCGGGCTCGGCGATCTACGAGCCGGTCGGCTGCGAGCTGTGCGGCAAACGCGGGTACCGCGGCCGCGTCGGCGTCTTCGAGCTGCTGCCCGTCTCGCCCAGCATGCAGCGGCTCATCGTCGAGCGCGCTCCGGAGCCCGAGCTAACGGCCGAAGCAAAGAAGCACGGCGGCATGTCGATGACCGACGACGCGGTGGAAAAGCTCCTGGCGGGGCACACGAGTTTTATTGAAGTGATGACGCTGGGGTTGGGGTGAGGCGGGTCGGACGCTTGCGTCCGACCCTGCAACCAAACCCTAGCGGCCAAAAGCAAGCAAAAAGCCGCTAAAACGCGGGGAATACCGACCCCCGCGCCAAAGCCCCACAGCGGCCCGCTGACGCGTTCCTTCGCCAACCCGACACATTGACACGTCGGCGAAAATTCTAGAGCCTTCCAGGGCCCTTTACGGGGATGCTGTGGGCGATGTCGCCGACTCGCCATCAATCAACGTCTGAGCCGTGGGCGCACTGGTCGGGGTCAGCGAATTGGATAAGGGGTAGCGGAAGCCCCGAGAAGCGAGGACTCGCTCGGCGATTCAATCGCTGGCGATTGGAGGCTCAACAAGGTAGCGGCCACTGTTGTCCCAGCCTTCCAAAGATTCCTTTGTTTCCTCTTCGCCTCCGGCAATCGTGAGTAGTCCCCGTAGAGTCGATAGTAGTAAGGGCGAGTGAATTCGGTAGGCAGTGATTCTATCGGCGAACACCACGCCGGGACCGGCCGGATGGCGGCTTGAGACGGACATTGACGATGCTTTTTCAGGGTCCGTTTGCAAAGTCAACGAACGGTATTGCAGGTCGCACGGCTCCATCCAATGGATGTCCGAGTTTCCGATTTCGACCAGCAAGATCGTATTCTCGACGCCGTCCTTGATGTCATCGGAAGCGACCGTTTCAGCTCCAGGGAAGGCCGTCTCCTTACCAACCACAGCGACGTAGTTGGTGTTCCATTCACGCTTGCCGCCCGGCGCGTTTGTGCATCGAAACAGGTTGGGGCTGATTCTGTCCGCTAACGCTTGGTTATTGGGGCCGTTCCACGGTTCATCAAAGCGATACTGATCGTAAACAGCTTCCTCCCCAAGGAATGGGAGCAACAGAACACGCCAGCTATGCCACGGCTTCCCATCGGGGCCGTTAATGTAGGCCGGTGGGTAGTGCCCATTCAACGCTTCATAGTTACGGAGTGCGCTTTGCAGCCCGTTCATATGCCCTTGGCATGCAGATTGACGAGCCGCTTCAACCGCTTCTCGAACGGCAAACCAAAGCACGCCAATGGTCAGCACCGCCGTTGTGCATGCCAAATACATCGTGCTCTTCGTAACGATTTTCATCGAGACTCACCTTGAACGCCTAATGAGTTGTGCTCGATCAGCACGCGAGTCGTTCGTAGCGCCGCCGCTGGCTACCGCCCGCGGCTGAGAAGTGGCGGTAATCGCACCATCCTCGTGGGCCTCAGCCGCGGGCGGTAGCCAGCGGCGCGCCACGCAGAGCGTCACCGCACGATTAACCACAGCAACGCTCCCACCAGCGGCGCTCCCACCCCGGCGCCGATCACCGTCGCCAGGTTGAGGTTGAGCTTCCGCTCCCACGGCGCGCGGGCGGCTTGCGTTTGCTGCCGCTGGTGGGCGAGGCCGCGCCACTGTTCGACGTGGCGTTTGTAGACGGCGATCGCTTGGTCGAGCTGCCCCTGGGCGGCGAACGCCATCGAACGCATCCGCTTCGCGCCCTGCAGGATCTTGCGCGCCAGGGCGATCTTGAACCGCCGCGTCGCTTCCTGCTTGTCCGCGTTGAGCTCGCGCTCGGTGATGCCTTCTTCGGCCTTGTACTCGAACTTCTCTTCGACGCGGGTGCGCCACGCCTGGAGCTCGAGCATCACCGCCGGCGTGAGCCCCGGCACCCCCGTTAGCAGGATCTTCTGGACGTGGTACGCCGAGTCGATGCTGTAAGAGTCGAGCATCGCGACCATCTGCGGCGTCAGGCCGGGGATGCGGCGGCGGTAGTCACGGATCGAGTAGCCGCGGAGGAAGTCTTCCTTCTGCTCGATACGGAGCTGGCGGAGGATGGTCTCCATGTCCTCCGTGTCGGCTTTGTAGCGCTGGATGCCGGTCGAGACGCTCGCCGCGTAGGCGTCGTACTCTTCAAGCCGTTTGCCGTGGTCGGCGGAGATCTTCGAGGAGCCGGCGGCCAGCTTACGCAGCCGCTCGTTGAGCGCGGCGTCGGCCTCGACCAGCGTCTGGCGCCGCTGCTTGCCCGCTTTGCCGAAGGCGAGCATCCCCGCCGTAGCGAGCGAACCGACCGCCCCGGCCGCCAGCACGGGCCCGCAGAACGCGCCGCCGAGGCACAGCGCGGCCGAGCCGATCCAGCCGGCGGCGAGCCAGTCGGCCGTGCCCCGCTGCGGCGCCTTGGCCGACTGCATCGCCATCGGCAGCCGCGGCAGCTTGAGCGTCAGCGTCGGCAGCTCGGGGAATTGGATCGCCTCGATCTTTTCGAGTTGGGCGTCGAGCGCGGCGAGCCGCGACTCGCTGGTCCCATCGACGGCGCCGATGTTGAGGAAGAACGACGGCCCGCCCGCGTTCTCGATCCGGCACCACGGGCAGTCGAGCGACGCCGACGAGTAGACGTGCGCCTCCTCGATCGGGCAGACGCGGCGCTGCTTGATGAGCGTCTCCAGTTCGCCGATCCATTCTTCGGGTTTCGGCCGGACCGGATTGTCGATGTCGGCGCGGAAGGCGCGCTCGAAGAGCTCGCCGATGCCGTGCGGCAAGTCGTCGAGCCGTAGCGAAGCGGGGGGCGGGTCGACCTGGGTGTCGGAGCGGTTGTGCGAGAACGCGAACCGCCGTTCGGCGATCGCCTTCTCTATCGTCATGTCGCCGGGGCCTTGGTAGCGGCCCGCGAAGGGGTGCCGGCCGACAAACAGCAGGTGGAAGATCAGGATCGCCAGGCCGAACGCGTCGTGCTCCGCCGTGCGATCGACGTCGGCGAGCTTCATCGACTGAAGCTCGGGGGGCGTGAAGTGGGGCGTCCCGACCGGGCAGCGGAACACGTGTTTGCGGTGCGTCACCTGGAACGAGTCGCAGTCGATCATCCGCACGCACATCTTGCCGTCGACCAGCAGGTTGCCCTGGTTGACGTCGCCGACGAGGACGCCGCGCTCGTGGAGCGTGCCGAACGCCGCCGCCAGGTTGCGGGCGGCCAGCACGAGGTGGCCCCACTGCGCCTGCGGGAAGGTGCGCGAACGGCTGGTGGTGCCGTACAGCTCGTGGAGCGGGTGGGCGTCGGCGACGCGGTCCATCATCAGACCGCGGACCGCCTTGGTGCGGGGGTCGAACAGCAGGGCCCGCGGCCAAGCGGCGATGCCGAGCAAGTCCTCGGCACCGAGCGAGACGAGCGTCCGCAGCTTGTGGTCGTGCTGATCGTTGAGCGAGGCCTTGTGATAGACCTTGGCCAACAGCTTGGGGTGGCCGTTGATTTCGAACACCGTCCCCTCACCGCCTGCGCCGATCGCGTCTCCCAGGGGGACGACGCGATCCGACGAGTCGTAGAGCAGCGGCTTATCGAGGGGCTGCCTGAGCAGCGAGGACGACGGTCTTGTCATCGTCACTCCGATGCCTCATCGACTCCGAATCGAGGAATCGAGTCAGCTCGGCGTTAAGGGCGACGGGATCGGGGGCAGAACGGAGGGCGCTAAACAGGGGGTCAAAAAACGGCGGGTGGGGCGTCCGCCCCTCGAACGATAGCGCTAGCCTCTCAACTCCGTCCGTCAGCAAAGCGACCTCGCTGAAGTCGCCCTCGGCGGCCTGGAACTGGACGTGCTCCTCGAACCGGTCGCCCGTGAGGAACATCGTCGAATTCGCATACTCGCCCGACTGAGGCCAGAATACCACGCCGAGCGCGCCGCTGCGACGCGCGACGATCGCCCCGTCGCCAATCTGTAGGAAGACGCCCCCCGCCGGTGACAAGCAGGCGACACACAGCGTCGTGGCGTACTCGCGCAGCTTGCCACCCCGCATCTCCGAGAGCCGCTCGATCCGATCGCGGGCCTCCCGGACCCAGCCGAGAGCCTCGTCGGCGGTGACCCCGGCGAACGACCCCTGCGCGGCGTCGAAGTGGGCGGTGGCGAGCTCGAGGACCGCCTCGCAGGCCATCGCCGACCCGTCTTGGCTCCGCGAGGCGCTGCCGGCGCCGTCCGCCACGCAGGCGACGAGGGCGGAATCGCCCAACCGCGTTAAGACGCTGACCTGATGGCTATCCTGGCACGGCGCGCCGCTCCCCACGTGCGACGGCCCCGTGACGCTAGCCGCGATGTATCGCCACATGGCAGGGGAAAGGGACGGGGGGGCAGGGACGGGGGACGAGGGTTGATCTCGGCGAAGTTATAACGGGGACGGCTTGGGCCTAGTCGGTGAGGTCGGGCAATTACAGGACCGGCAACGAAGCCTAAGCCCTCGTCCCCGGTCCTTAACCCCTCGCCTAGATCGCCGCCCAACCCGTGGGGCCCGACGTCGGGTCTTGGAGCGCCACTTCTTCGCCCGGACTCGACTGCGAAACGGCCTGCTGCGAGTTCGATAGCCAGGTGAACAACTCGTGGAACTTCAGCCCCATCAACCACAGCGGCTTGCGGACCGAGATCTCGCTTAGCACCTCCATGTTCGCGCCCTCCACGCCGACCGCGAAGAAGCAGAACGACTTGTCCTTCTCGCCCGCCTCGACCCGGCTACAGACCGGCTTCCAGTGGTCGTTGGGCTCGCCGTCGGTGATCAGGAAGATCCACGGGCGGTAGTAGGCGATGCCATTCTCGCGGTAGGCCTGCTTACGTTCCTCGACCATCGTGATGGCCTCGAGAATCGCCTCGCCCATCGGGGTGCCGCCGATCGCGTCGAGCTGCGGCGGGACGAAGTCGGGCGCCGTGACGAACTTCGTGCGTCGTTGAACGCGGCCACCGAAGGTGATGATGCCGACCTCGACGCGTTTCGACGCCAGGGCGTCCTTCATCAGCTGGTCGCGGTAGGTGGCGAGTCCCTTCGAGAGCTCAATGAGCTTGAGGCCCTGCATCGAGGTCGAGGTATCGACGACCAGCACACACGGAACCCGCGGCTCGGGGTTCTCGGCGAACTCGACGCTACTAAAGGCGCTCTCGGCGCTCAGTTGATCCATCCGGTTCGTCCCATCTCCTGCAATTGTGTCGTCGCCGCCCTTTGGATCCGCCTGTCTCTCTAGATTGCGTGGCGGGACCCCGTAAATCAAGGCTCGCCCGCAAACGCAACAAAAGGGAGCGCTTTTTGTCGCGAGACGCCCTCGCCTTCATGCCTTCTGTTCGCCGATTTCGCTCGAATCTTGCTCTGATATCACCCCTGAGGCCGTTTCACCCCAGGGCCCGCAGTCCGGTCACCACCAGGGCGGCGACCCCCACCAACGCCAGCAACGTGCGGCCATCGTCGTACCAGTCGACGCTGTCCGTCCCAGGAGCCGCCGGCAGGCTGACCTGGGGCGAAAAACCTACGCTGGCGATCGGCGCCGCCACGGGAGTCGCACCGGTAGCCGGACGGTCCGCCGGCTGCCAGGCTTCGGCCGACCGCCACGAGTCGGCCGAGTGGCGTGTCGGTGGCCTTGAAGACGCCAGAACCGGCGCCGCACTGCGGTCGGTCAGCGACGGCGGGGGGCTGACGGGCGATAGGGGACGACTGGCCTCCGGCGGGGTCGAGCGTTCCGCGGCGAGAAACGGGTCGTGTTGCGGCGTCGGCCGCGGCGTTTGGGCGATCAAGGTCGACGCCCCCTTCGCCGCACCGATGTCGGGGGCGAGCGACGCCAGGAACGTTTGCACCCGGCCGCCGAAGCTGCCGAGCGTCGTCCCCCGCGCCGCGCCGAAGAGGACGCCGGCCAGCTCGCCGCGCTCGTTGAAGATCGGCCCGCCCGAGTCGCCCTGCCGCGCCTGGACGTTGAGCTCGACCAACTCCTGCGGCTGGCCCACTTCGGGAGAGTAGTAGTCGGTGCAGCGGCCCGTCTGCTGCAGGTAGTCGCCTTGGCCGTAGCCACAGATCGTGAGCGTCTCGCCCGGTTGCGGCGGCCGTTGGGCGAGCGGCGCGGGCTCGGTCGGCGGTCGCCAAACAACCAACGCCGCCAAGTCCCACGTCTCGTCGAGCTTCAGCGGCCGCGCTTCACTGGTGAACCCGCCGGGAAAGCGGACCTCGATCTTCCCCTTGGCGTCGCGGACGACGTGCCAGTTGGTGACGACGAGGCCGTACTGCTCGCGGGCGTCGATCAGTGTGCCGCTGCCGAAGGCCATGCCGTCGCGCTCGACAACCGCCACGCGGCAGACGGCCGGGTGGGGCGCCGACGGAGTCGCCTGGAACAGCGCAGCGGCCGCCGGCGCCGTGATGAACACGGACAGAAGTAAGCTGGCGATCCGCACGGCGAGGCCGCTCATTGGCGTCCCGCGAGCGGCTGTTGGCTGAGACCGCGTTCCGCCTCGCGGCGCCGGTGGTTCTCGAGGATGAATCGCAGCAACCGGCGGCGGAGCCGACGGACGGCGACCTCGTCAGCGCTGAGCCCCGCGCGGCGGAACGAGACGCTCATGCGGCTCGCAAAGGGGACGCTCGCTAGGGAGGAAGGTGCGGTCGAGGATCGATCTGTGACGTAGGTCATGGGGAACGGCTCCGTTACAGGCAAACGGGTACGGCCGTCCTGCGAGGCCCTCCATGCCCCCGTGGGATCGTGCTGCTGGACTAAGCGGGGCCGGTCGCGGGGTGTTACAAGAACTTTCCCAGCAGCCGACGCCACAGCGGGCGCATTCCGGCCCGCCTCCTCTGGGGATCGGCCGCCCCGACGCCGCCGGCCGAAGTTTTCCCAGCGCGACGGCGCCCCTTCCGCAGCGGGAACCCCCGTCACGACCGGCGCGGTTTGCCCCAACGCTTCTCAACAACCCGTCCGGCCGCCCGACAGACGGCGCCAGTTGTCGTTTTTCATGAAACCGAGCCCGGTCCCAGCGCGCGAGGTCCTTCCAACAATTTGCGACATCACCAGCGCAGCCGGCCCACTCACAGGTCATGTGACTTTCACGAGGCGACTTTGCCTCCATACCCCCTTGTCACAAGATCCCCCTCCCCTTGATGGGGAGGGTCGGGGAAGGGTGAGGAACCCGGGTACCCGGGCCGTCCCCCTCCCCTCACTTATCCGGGAAAGTGGCCTCCCCACCGGGGGGAGGGGGATTTGAGACCCCCTCGCGCTCGCAACGGGTAACGTCATCACGGCTTAATATCGCCTTCATGTCGCCGTCGCGAACCCGCTGGCGACGCGTCCTGAACTCCTGCGGCGAGGGGGCTCGCTCTGGGGCGAAATCCACCAAGGCGTGCGCCAGGCGACCAACCGGCGACCCACTAACCGGCCCGGCGGCCTCAATACGGGTTTGGCATGGGATTCCCACTAACGTTCTCTCGAAGCTGGCCACGACCTCAACTGCAATGCCCTGCGTCGCTCCGAGGCAGTGGCCGAGCAATCACCGAAATCAACCCTCAGGAGGGAACCTCATGTCAACTGCCACTGCTGTTATTGGTCTGAAAGACGAAACGCTCAAGAAGCTCCGCGAGCTGCGTCAGATGAACGTCGATTCGGCCAAGGGCTTGACGAGTGCGCCGACCTCGTTGACAACCCGAAGGCGAAGTCGGCCTTCACGGAGATCGCCAAGTCACGACTCGAGAATGCCGATCAACTCGGCCGCCAGATCGAGTGGAACGACGAGCTCGAGGCGGAAGATGGCAGCTACTTGGCCGCAATGCACCGTGCGTGGGTGAAGGTCCGCGAGGCGTGCTCGTCCGATAGCCTGCAGACTGTACTTTCTGAGGCCGAGCGCGGCGAGGATCAGATCAAGGAAGCCTACGAGGACGCCCTGAAGGACGTCGGCACGTCGCCGATCGCCGGCTTGATCGCCGAGCAGTACCAGGGCGTCAAGAAGGTCCACGACCGCGTCCGCGACCTGCGTGACGCGAAGAAGGGCGACTGCTGCGGTTGAGCAGACCGCACCTTCACAGCGATGCCACCTGCTAGCCGCCGGGGACTTCGGTCCCCGGCGGCTTTTTTTATGTGGCAATGAGTTATGTGGGAATCAAGATTCCCAACCCGCGTGCTTAAGTATCGCGTCAATCACGCCGTCGGCGGTGTACTCGCTCGCCACTGCATCGGCTTCATACCCAACGTCTTGCAGCGTCGCGGCCGTGAGGGGGCTGATGGCGGCGAAGCGGGGCGACGTCGGCGACTCTCGGATCGCTTTGCCGAACAGCGCCGTCGTCGCGCGGGCGATGGCCGAGCTGGTGACCGTGATCCAATCGACGCGGCCGGCGGTGATTTCTTCAAGGATCGCCTCGTCGGGCGTCGTCACGTCGCGGCTCTGGTAGGCGACGACCTGATCGACCTCGGCGCCTGCTTCGCGGAGCGTTTCGGCGAGGGTCTCGCGGCCGCGGCTCGCGCGGATCAAGAGGACGCGCCGGCCGGTGACTTCTTCACGCAACGACTCGGCGAGCGCCTCGGCGCGGTACTCATCGGGAACCACGTCGGCGTGGAGGCGCCAGGCGGCGAGCGCCTCGGACGTCGCGGGTCCGATCGCGGCGATCTTGGCCCCGCCGAACGACCGGGCGTCGCGGCCCCGCTCTTGCATCCGCGTCAGCAGGACGTCGACGCCGTTGCGGCTGCTGAAGGCGATCCACGAGTAGTCCGCCAAGTGGTCGATCGCGTCGTCGAGCGCCGCCGGGTCATCGGGCGGCGTGATCGCGATGACGGGATGCTCGAGCACCCGGGCGCCGAGGTCTGCCAGCCGCTGCGCCATGGCGCCCCCCTGCCCCGCCGGTCGGGTGACGAGCACCGTCTTGCCGAACAGCGGGCGGCTGGTGAACCAGTTGGTGTCCTCGGTGGCTCCGGCGACGGCGCCAATCACCACGACCAGCGGCGGCCGCATCCGTTTGGGCGCCAGGATCGTCGGCAGGTCGCCTAGCACGCCGTGCAGCGTCTGTTGATCGGGGAGTGAACAGCGGCGGACGATCGTCACCGGCGTGTCGGCCGGCTTACCCGCTTCGATGAGGCGGCGGCTCCACTCGGGGGCGTTCGTCACGCCCATGTAGACGACAAGCGTCCCCGGGAAGGCGGCCAGCTTGGCGAAGTCGGCCGTGCCGGACGGGTCGCCGTCGCGGCGGTCGTGGCCCGTCACAAGGGCGACGCAGGAGGCGTGGTCGCGGTCGGTGATGGTGACGCCTGCGTAGGCGCCGGCGGCGACGGCGGTCGTCACGCCGGGGACGATGGCGTACTCGACGCCCGCCGCCTGCAACGCGGTGATCTCCTCGGCGACTCGGCCGAAGACGCTGGGGTCGCCCCCCTTGAGCCGCACGACGGTTCTGCCGGCCTGCGCCTCGGCGACCATCCGCTGGTTGATTTCGTCCTGGGTCCAGAGCTTACCGACGCCGTGGCGGCCGAGGCCGACGCGCTCGGCGTGAGGGGCGGCGTGGCGCAGCAAGGCGTCGTTGGCCAAGTAGTCGTAGAGGACGACGTCGGCCTCGGCGAGGCGGCGGGCGCCGGCGAGGGTCAGCAGCTCGGGGTCCCCCGGCCCGGCGCCGACCAGGTAGACGCGGCCGGCCGCCGAACTGCTTCTGGCAGACGGGGCGGGGTCGCGGCCTGGCGGGGTCGTCGGCACGGGTGCAATCCGCGGTGGCGGGGGGGACGAATGGGGGGGTGGAGCGGCGCGGGTCGCGCCAGCTGCACCGATTATGCCCTGCGGCGTGGCCGGCGAACGAGGGGCGGCGGCCGCCGATTGGTCCGCAGCGGCAGGAAGTTGTAGACTCAAGGAGAGAGGCCGCCCCGCGCAGCCCCCTCTTCTGGAACGAGAAAACAGGCACGACGCCAACGTCGCCCGCGCGCGGGCGACGTTGTAATCCGAGCAGGCATGAGCACGCCGTCCCCCTCACAGACGCCCCCGCCCCAGAACCCGCCCCCGGCGGCCGCGGGGGGGCTCTCGCACGCCGAGCGACAGCGGCTGCAGCAGGTCTTCGAACGGGCCAAGAAGTGCCTCCAGAAGGCCGACTACGCCTACGCCCACGACCTGTTCTCGCAGTGCGTCTCCGAAGACCCCGGTTCGCTGGTCTACTTGCAGCACTTCCGGGCGAACCTGGCCCAGATGCACCCCAAGGCGGTCGCGGCCAAGGCGAGCAACTTTAAGGGGCTGCCCGGTTTCGGCGGTGGTCGGGCCGTGGTCGCCAAGGCGGCCGGCAAGGGGGACTGGAGCGAGGCGTTCGCCGCCGGCTGCAAGGCGCTCAAAAAGACGCCCGGCGACACCGGCGTGATCTCCGAGATGGGCGCCGCCGCCGGCGAATTGGGCCATTCCGACTGCGAGCTCTACTACCTCCGTTGGGCGCTCGACCTGTCGCCGCAAGACCTCGACGTCAACCGCCAAGCGGCGCTCGCGCTCGAGGCGATCGGCGAGTTCGACCAGGCGATCGGCTGTTGGCTGCGGGTCCAGCAACAGCGGCCGAACGACGAACAGGTCAACCGCGCCATCAATCGGCTCAGCGTCGAGAAGACGATCGACCGCGGCGGCTACAACCCGCAGCTGCTCAAGGGCGCCGGCGAGGTGTCGATGCCGCACCCGTCGGGCGTGGCCGAGGCGTCGGCGCGGCTGAAGTACGACTCGCCCGACCAGCCGCCGGCCGAAGCCGCAGCGGCGCCCGTCACGCTCACCGAAGAACAGCTCCGCGCGGCGATCGACGCCAACCCGGCCGACCCGCAGGCGTACGCCGCCCTGGCCGAGCACTACACGGCCCTGGGCCGGCTGCACGACGCCGAGCGGCTCTACAAGAAGGCCTACCAAGCGGCGGGGGGCGGCGACCTGGCGCTGCTAGAGAAACTCGAAGAGGTCTTCCTGACCCGCAAGCGGGACGCGGCCCGGGTCGCCGAGCAGCGGGCCGCCCGCCAAGGGGGCCCGGCCGGTCAAAAACTGGCCGAGGAGGCCCTCCGCGAGGCGAACCAGGCCGAGGCCGAGGTCTTCGGCGCCCGCGCCGAGCGCAACCCCGGCGATCCGCGGGCCCAGTTCGAGTTCGGCCTGCGGCTCAAGCGGGTCGGCAAGTTCCGCGAGGCGGTCAACCCGCTGCAGGCCGCACGGGCCGACAAAAAGCGGCTGGCGGAGGTCGAATTGCTGCTCGGCGAGTGCTTCCAGCAGATCGAGCAGCACCGGCTGGCGATCCGCAGCTACGAGGCGGCGATCGCGGCCTGCCCAACGACCGAATGGACCGACCTGCGGAAACTGGCCCTCTACCGGGCCGGGGTGCTGGCGATGGGGCTGCGGGACCTCGATACGGCCGAAAAACACCTGACTGACCTCGCTTCGGCCGATTTTGGGTACCGCGACGTGTCGGCAAGGCTAGACAAACTGGCCTCGATCCGCAAAACTCACTGACTTCGCCACCGCGGAGCCGTGGCGGCAGGGGGGCGGCGTGGCCGATCCCCCCCGCGAGTCCGATACCCCGATGCGTCAAATTCCAGGCCCCCTCTCGCTATGCCCAATTCGCCCAACGCCAAGAAGCGCCTCCGCCAGAACAAGGAGCGCCGCCTCGTCAACCGCAGCGCCCGCACCTCGCTCCGGACGCAGGTGAAGAAGGTCCGTGCAGCGATCGCCGAGGGCGATGTCGAGAAGAGCGAAGCGGCCTACCTGCGGGTCCAGAAGACCCTCGACAAGGCGGCGTCCAGCAACCTGATCCACGCCAACGCCGCGGCCCGCACCAAGGCCCGCTTGACGAAGGCGATCAAGGCCGTGAAGGCCTCGGCGGCCAGCTGAGAGAAATCGTCTCGCGCCGAGACGCCAAGACGCAGAGAGAACGAGGGCCGGCATCCGCCGGCCCTTTTTCATGCGCGCTAGCGCCAAGCCAAGGCCACTGAGCCGACGGCGCTAGCCGCGGGCGGCACGCGAAAGACGCGTGGCGCTGGGGAAGCTCACAAGTGAATCTGCAATTGCGTCGAGAAGCGACACCGAGAACTCTGATATTTTGACAGACCTTCCATGCACCGGCATAACCCGCCGAGGTGATGTCCACCGACCCCAGATTCGAAGCGGACGACTGACCCCTCGTGCCGTCTTCCGAAACTGCAGAGGTGTCCGTGCTGCCAGGAGACCGCTGCGACTTCGCGGCCGGGCCAAGCCGCCGGTGGTGGTCCATCCGACTACGATTTGAACGTGACCGAATTAGCGTCGGTCCATCTAACCTCAGTCCATGCCCTGCGCCGTTTCAAGAACATGGCCGTTACGTCTTATGACGAGTCCGGACGGCTGCTGGACGTCTTGTGAAGGTCGCTGCAACTCCACGAACTGAACCCTTTATTCCCGAGCCTGGAGCACTAAAGGAGTCGTGCTCTGGACGGCCGCTACCGATCTCGATCCGCCACGTCCGATGTGGACGGTGTATTCCCCGACCGCCAGTGACGCCGGAAGCGACAGTTTGAATCTCCCTTCGGCGTCTGTCATGGCGCCCGCGTAGACCCGGTTGTCCCTGACAGCGGAAACTCGAGCCCCTTCGATCGGTTGATTGGCCCGGTCGACGAGTTGCCCCGCACGCTCAACAGTCTCTATCAGTTCAAGCGGCGGCAGGTCGATTTCCTTTACATCGGACGGTACCTCCACCGGATTCTGCCAGCCAGCGTCCTCTTCGACCCAAGTCGAATAGGCATCCGGCTTCATGATAAGTTGCTGCCGGACGATACCGGGTAATGCATTCACCACGAAGCGGCCGTCGTCGTCGGTGCGGACCTGCTCACTCATAAAGCGGGCGCCATAGTTCACCGAGATCAGCGCGCCGGCGATTGGAAGAGTGTTCTCCTTGGTCTGCAGCCGGCCGCGGACGCGGACCGTAGCTTCGAGCGGGATATCGACCGTCGTGGTCTCGCCGGCGTAGACCTGCAGGTCCTTGGGAACGCGGGGCCGGACGGTCAGGGACTCGTCGATGTGGACGCCTAAGTCGATCGGTCCCTCGGCGAACTCGGCAATCTCCATGACGCCATCGGCGTCGAACTCGGGCTCGGCCGCTGCCGAGGTGTACCTGCCGCCAAAGTCCTCTTGGTACGCGAAGGCCTTCGCTGACTCGAGCACGCTTAGATCGTCGGTCAGCAATCGAGCGACCAGACGTCCGGTCGGACGCAGGGCGATCTCGCGCGTCGCGGGCGCCGACGCGGAATCCGCCAGTCGGAGTTGCTGGATGCCGAATCCCTCGGCGGTCACTTGCACCGCAGAGAATCCCTCACGCCCCATCGCGGGGAGGCGAGCGAGCCCGTTTGCGTCGGTCGTCGCCCCGATCGCCTTACGGAGCGACGCCGGAACAATCTGGTAAGCGCCAATGAGGAAGTACCAAGGCTCAACGACGGCGCCGGCGATCGGGTCACCGCTGGGGCCTTTGACGACGAAGGCGGTGTCGGACTTTGCCTTCAGCGTGAATCGAATTGGGTCGGTCGAACCGCGGCTCAGTTGGTCGTAGACCGAACCGGCCGCGAGTTGCTGCTCGGGATGGAAGCACCAGGCCGTGAAGAGGGGCGTGTAGCCACCGGGTTCGACCCACGGTCGCGGGACGACAAGCGAGAACTGTCCGGCGGCGTCGCTCGTGGCCTCGACCGCGCGGTCGCGGTCCTTGGGCCACTCGGGAAGCGGCAGGACGATCCGCGCGCCGACGACCGCGGCGCCCGAATCGTTGGCGACCGTGCCAGCGATGGTGATCGTGTCGGCGTCGATGGCGCCGCGTGGCCCTTGGCTGGGCGCGGACTCCTTCGTCGGCGGCTCTGTCTTCTTCGTCGTCGGTGGAGCGGGCTTCACTCCGATCGGCGCCTCGCTGTTGACCGTGATCTCGACGGTCTCCCCCGAAGCCACGTGGACGCGGACGCGCTTGATGACTTCGCTCTCGTTGTACTCGGGATTTGCGGCGTCGGGCTCCCGCGGTCCATAAATTTGGAGCTCGTAGCTCCCGGCGGGCACGTTGCGGATCTCAAACGTGTTGTCGCCCGGCTCGAAGGCGCCGCTTACGAAGTTCCTTGATCCGCTCAGAATGACGTCATTTACGTCGGGATACTCCTGCGCGTCGATTGTGCCTCGCACGATTCCCCCGGCGATGGTGGGGATCACGATATCGGCCCGCTCAGTGGCCGAGAGCTTTTCGATGCCGGCGAACCGATCGCGGGCGACGCCTTCGCCCCAATAAGCGATCTCGATATCTTCGCCGGGTTGGACGCGCTCGAAGGCGAAGCGACCCTCCGCATCGGTCACCGCCGTGAGGAATTGGCGGACGGACGCGTTCTTCGCCGCGCCGCCGGCGCCGCCCGCGTATTGAATCATCTCCCAGTTGAAGGGGAACTCGTCGCGTGGGAAGGGACGGCGGTCGGCGACGATCAATCTCAGGGCGATGCGGGGGACGGGGCGATCGTTCTTGTCCACCACACGCCCAGCGATCGTTTGGAGCTCATCCGCTTGGATCGGCTGGAGCCGGAAGACGACTTCCGACGCGTCGGCCTCCTTCGTGACGACCACACGCCGCTTTACCGCGCGGCGGTAGCCATCCGCTTCGACCGTCACCTGCAGAGGCATGCCGCGGACGAGTCCGGCCAGTCGGAAGTCGCCGCCGGGCGCCGCGAAGCGCTCGCCGGGGCCGGTCGCCGCCGGGCCGGAGAGGCTCGCCGAAGGATCACTGCTGGTGCGGTCGGGCGAGATGGTGAGATGCACCGTGGTGGGGGAGATCGGCTCGCCCGTCTGCGCGTTCACCACCCGGCCGCGGATCACGCCCCCTGAGAGCAACTCAACGTCGACGATGCTATCGCCGTCCAGGGGAAGCTCCCAGCCTTGGATCTTTGAGTAGCCGTTCTTGTCGATCGTGAATTGGACATCGGCGGGGAGCGAGTTGAACTCGAAGCGGCCGTCGGCGCCGGTCATGACGTGGCCGCCGAGGTCTTCGTGGAACGATTCGTAGCCGTATCCGTAGTAGACGCGGACCCCGTCCATCGGCTTGCCTTCTTCGTCAACCACTCGACCAATGACCCGGTGGCCGGATCGGAGCTTGACCGACACCTTCGTGGGCGTGGAGGCATCGCCGGGCCGGAACTCTTTTGCGAGCGGCGCGAAGCCTTCCGCTCGGATGGAGAGCATGTGCCCGCGGACGCTGTCGAACACGTTGTCGATTCGGAATCGGCCTTGGTCGTCCGTGAAGGCCTCGCGGAGGTCGCTGGAAGAGTTGCCGCGATTGGCCACGCGTGCGCCGGCGATCGGGGCGCCCGCTTCGTCGGTCACGATGCCCGCCACCGAACCGCCATCGGGGCGTTTGGGAAGTGTGAAGTCGAGCTCTTGGGGCTCGTTCTGGTCGGCGAGTGTCGTTACCTGCGGACGTAAGTCTACGTAGCCGTCTTTCGATAGATTGAATTGGAGCGCGGCGATCGGTAGGTACCGAAAGTGGTACCGGCCCTGGGCGTCGGTCTTCATGTATTCAATCTGCCCGCCCTGCATGTCGGCTGGAAAGACGCTCACTCCAACGCCGGCGAGCGGCGCCGACTGCTCGTCACGGATGACGCCCCGCACTTCGGCGCCGGGGGAGAGTTTGCTGGTGACCGTCGTCACGCCGGCAGGCGGCAGCGAGATCGCTTGCTCGTCCTCTGCGTAACCCGCGGCGTGGACCTCGATGGTCCAGACCTCGGGCGTCAGGCCACGGATCGTGACGGCGCCGTCTTCGTCGGTTGGATGATCTCTCTCGAGATCAGTCCAAGTGAGCCGCACCGTAGCGCCGGCGATTGGCTCGCCGGTCGACTTCGATTCGACGCGGACCCGCAGCGCCGGCGCCTCGCGCATTTCCAATCGGATTGCCCCCTCGCCCGGGCGGGCTTGGTAGCCACCGAAGAGCTTGGCGCGCGATGCCAGGTCGCCCCGGAAGGCGGCCAGCTTCAGCTTGCCGACGCCGAAGTCGTCGAAGCGGAACGCGCCATCGGGACCCGAGCGGGTGACCGTAGCGGAGTAGCTGGTTGCGTCCGGCGGCCAAACGAGGAGCCGGACCTGGGCATCGGCGACAGGTTCGCCACTCTCGGCGAGTACGACGCGCCCGGCGAGCGGGCCTTTGGCGTCCACTGCTTCCGCAACTGGCTCGGCACGGGCGGCGTCAGCAGCAACGGCGTTGGGTGCGGCGACACTGTCGGACGACTTGGGCTCGGCCGCTGCGGGGAACGCGGGCGCGAGGGCGGCCGCCATCGCAATGATCGGCGCCGCCGCCCCCAATAGCGCCACGCCGACCAGAGCAGGCAGCCGCTTGGTGAGCGCGCGGTTGGCGTCGATGATGGCGTCGATTCGCTTTTCGAGCATCGGCCGCTGGGCCATCGGCGTCACCAGCGGCACGACACGCAGCCCCGGCGCCGCAACCCGCCGCGCCATCGCAACCAGGGCTTCGGCGTAACTCTCGCGGTCGCCCGTCGTGCGGAGGACGGCGTCGTCGCACGCTTGTTCGGCGAGTTCACTCAGCCGCCGACGCAACCACCAAGCGACGGGATGTGCCCAGTAGAGAGCAGCGTTGAGCTCGCTCACTAACCTTGTCCACCCATCGCGCCGACGGACGTGCTCTTCCTCGTGCAGCAGGGCCATCTTGATCAGCTCGTTGGACCAACTCCGCCAGTCGGCGGGGAGCACAATCGCGGGCCGCCAGAGGCCGGCCGTCAACGGCACACGGACTTCGCTCGACTCGACGACGCGAACGCCATTCGTTTCGAACGGTCGAAGGAGCGAGGGGTCAACGGCTCGTGATCGACCCACGAGCCCGCGGGCAAGGTGGAATCCGTAGGTCAGCCGGGCCAGTAGCAGAGCGGCGACAACGACATACGCCGCGAGCGCCATCGACCGCCAGTTCCAGCGTGTCGTGCCGCCCGTCGCGAAGTCCGGCGCGACGTCCGCGATTTGCCGCGGTGGGTTTGCAATCGACAGGGGCGCCGGCGCCAATGTTCCCAGTGCAGGTTCTCGCCCACGGGCCACGGACGGAGGCACCTCAACCGACAGCAACGGGGCGAGTCCAGTCGCTGCGGTCCGATCGGCGATGGTGGGCTGAAACGGTGGGATCGCTACCGGTCGCGGTGCACTCTCTTCGCTGACGAGAGTCGGCAAGAGAGGTGGCAGCGCCGGGATGGGGGGCGAGCAGGCGGCCAGCACGGGTAGTGCGAGCATTCCGCCCGCGACGATCGACCAGACGCGGTGCAAAACGCCGCTATCGCGCAGCCGCACGGCCCGCACCGCGGTCCAGGCAATCGTCCCTATCAGCAGGGCCTTCAAATAGAGGCCGGTCAGGTCCCACAGCAGCAAGTCGGGCGAGATCGCGAGCATGGCTCAGTCCCCTTGGTTGCGACGTGTTCGGCGTTGATTCGAAGACTTTCTTTTGGCCGCAATTCGCTTAGCGAGCTGTTCCAACTTCTCGGGCGAGACCACTTCCTGATCGACCATGCCGACAAGCAAGGCCTCGATCGAGCCGTTGCAGAGTTTGTCGATGATGCCCCGAACGGCGTCGGCGGCCACGGTCGGCGCGGGCTGCGTAGGCGAATAGACGTACGTACGCCCCTCGGTGACGTGGCGCACGTACCCCTTTTCGGCGAGCCGCCGCAGGACGGTTCGGATTGTTGAGTCCTTGAGGGGCCGCCACGCCTCCAATGCGACACGGACGGCGTCGGCGGTGACCTGACCAGCGCCCCAGACGACTTCCATCACCTTGTTTTCAAGGTCGCTGAGCGGAGTGTTCGGTTTGGCTGGCACAGCCATTCCTCCTAGTGTTTCATTGCGTAACGCTACGTTTTGTAACAGCAAGGCGGCTGCGCGTCAACGGCTGGGTGTCGAGTTCTTTGTCAGAAGGCCTCAAGGCACCTGATTGCAATCGCAACGGTCATCGGTAGCAGGAATGGCTTCGATGACATACAGCTCACTCCGAGCAAAAGTCTTGAGTGGCGTGTCTAGAGCGGTAGAGCAGATGGTCAGCGATCCGCATCGGTCGGACCGACCGCTGGCAATTTAGACTTTCGTTCGAGATGGCGGTTGCCTCACCCGCGGCGCTGATAAGCAAGGCCAAATCTGCTGAGGTCGTGACGACCTCTGAGGATAGTCTGCACCCGGACGGAGAGCGTGGACCACTCTTCTGAGGTCCCTAGGCCGCGTCGGTGCAGCTCACCTCGGTCAGTTTCGGATGCTCGACCGCGGAGTCACCGAGAGAACGAGGGCCGGCACAATCGCTACGCTCGGCGTTGGGCCACCGCGGGGTCGTTTCTCGGTCGGAAACTTGCTCCCCTACGGCCGTCGGCCCTCTATTGACGGGCCGACGCACGGCCTCTACATTTCGTTAATTGGCGAAACGACGTAGCAACCAACCGAGACCGATGCGTACTCTGCTTGCGACCATGAAAGCCTTGTCGGACGAGAGCCGACTCCGGGCGCTCGGTCTGTTGCGGGAACGCGAGCTGTGCCTTTGCCAGATCGTTGAGGTGCTCGGACTGGCGACCTCGACGGTCTCGAAGCACATGTCGGTGCTCCAGCAAGCCCGGCTCGTCGAGTCGCGGAAGGAGGGCCGGTGGGCCTATTTCCGTCTCGCTGACGACGAGGCCCCCACCGAGGCGTTGGGGGCGCTGGAACTGGCGCTAGCGAGCCTCGACCGCGACAAGCAGGCCAAGGCCGACCGACGCGCCCTCAAGGCGGTCCTCAAGATGTCCGCCGAAGAACTCTGCCGAAAACAGGCGAACTGCAAATGCTAAAGGTGCTTTTTCTCTGCACGGGGAACTCCTGCCGCAGCCAGATGGCCGAGGGCTGGGCCCGTCACCTGAAATCCGACTCGATCGAGGCCTACTCGGCGGGCGTCGCCACGCACGGGATGAATCCGCACGCGGTGGCCGTTATGGCCGAGGCTGGCGTCGACATCACGCGGCAACACAGCAAGCATGTCGATGCGTTAGCGGATGTCGAGTTCGACTATGTCGTCACTGTCTGCGACAACGCGGCCGAGTCGTGCCCGACCTTCCGTGGCGCCGCCAAAGTGGTGCATCGCCCGTTCGACGATCCGCCACGACTGGCGCGAGAAGCGGCCAGCGAAGACGAAGCCCTGAGCTCTTATCGCCGTGTCCGCGACGAGATCCGTGACTATGTCGCGACACTCCCCCAAGCGTTGGAGGGGGATGGCGATGTCGAGTAACCCGCCAGGCGCCTGCGCCACGCCGACCTGCCCGCCGGGTCGGCTTGGCTTCCTCGATCGATACCTGACGCTCTGGATCTTCTTAGCTATGGCGGCGGGAGTCGCCGCTGGCTATTTCGTGCCGGGGATCGAGACCTTCATCAACCGCTTCCAGGTCGGCGCGACGAGTATCCCGATCGCGGTCGGCCTGATCCTGATGATGTACCCGCCGCTGGCGAAGGTGCGTTACGAAGAACTGGGCGGCGTGTTCCGCAATTGGAAGGTGCTCGGCCTTTCGCTGGCGCAGAACTGGTTGATCGGACCGGTGCTGATGTTTGGCCTCGCGGTGCTGTTCCTCCGCGACTACCCCGAGTACATGACAGGCCTGATCCTGATCGGTCTGGCGCGGTGCATCGCGATGGTGATCGTCTGGAACGAGCTGGCGAAGGGCGACTCGGAGTACGCCGCGGGCCTTGTGGCGTTCAACAGCGTCTTCCAGGTGCTGTTCTACAGTCTCTACGCCTGGTTTTTCGTCACTTGGCTGCCGCCAAAGCTGGGACTCGTCGGCAGCGTCGTCCCGATCGGCATGGCCGCGGTCGCCCAGAGCGTCTTCATTTACCTCGGCATCCCTTTCATCGCCGGCATGGCCACGCGTTTTATGCTTCGGGGGGCCAAGGGCGCCGAGTGGTACGATCGCGTCTTCATTCCGCGGATCAGCCCGCTGACCTTGCTGGCGTTGCTCTTCACGATCTTCGTGATGTTCAGCCTCAAGGGGGACCAGATCGTCCGCATCCCGGGCGACGTGCTGTTGATCGCCGTGCCGCTGGTGGTCTACTTCGTCGTGATGTTCCTGGTGAGCTTCCTGATGGGCCGCCAAGTCGGCGCCGACTACCCGAAGACCACGACGCTCGCCTTCACGGCCGCCAGCAACAACTTCGAACTCGCGATCGCGGTGGCGGTCGCCGTGTTCGGCATCGACTCCGGCGTCGCGTTCGCCGCCGTGATCGGGCCTCTGGTTGAGGTCCCCGTAATGATCGGGTTGGTGAGCGTCGCCCTGTGGCTACAACGCTATTGCTTCGCGCCCGCAACGTTCGAATCGCCAGGAAACGCCTGAGCCGTGGGCGCGAGCCGCGGGCGCCACAAGAGCAAGGCGCGCCAAGATTGTGGGAGGCGTCTCCCGACGCCGATGACGCGCTCCAAACCGAATCGGCACGCAGCGCGCAATCGGGGTCAGGAGACCCCTCCCACATTGATTCCGATCGCCGCTTACCACTCGATCTGCGACGCGTCGAAGATCGGGCCGTCGACGCAGGTCCGTTTGTAATCCCACTCGCCGTCGGGTTGCTTTACTTTGGCGACGCAGCTGAAGCAGATCCCCAGGCCGCACGCCATCGGCGTTTCGAGCGACACGTCGCAGCGCACCTGTTCGGCGAGACAGATCTCGGCGACCGCCTCCATCATCGGCTCGGGGCCGCAGCAGAGGACGCGGCGGCGGCGGTCCGAGCTCTCTTCGAGCGCTTGCGTGAGCAGGTCGGTCACGAGGCCGTGATGGCCCACCGAACCGTCGTTGCTGGCGATGCGGAGGTCGATCCCCGCGGCGCGGAAGGCGTCGGCGCCCGCCAGGTAGTCGAGCGTGCGGACGCCGTAGCAGAACGTGACCGACTTGGCGGCGAGCCGGGGGCGCGTCGTCTTTTGCGGGGGCGAGGCGTCATCGGCGTCGGAGACGCCTCCCACTAGTCCGTATTCCTTGAGGCCGAGGGCCTCGGCGCCGCAGGCTAGGAACGGCGTGTAGCCGATGCCGCCCGCCACCAGGAGGAGGGCGTCAATCTCTCGTTCATCGCCGTCGAAGCCGTTGCCCAGGGGGCCCCAGACCTCGACACGGTCGCCCGGCTGTCGCGAGGCGAGCGCTGTCGTCAGCTTGCCGTGGGCGAGGTAGACCACGTCGACGGCGGCGCGGTCGTCGCTGACGTCGTATAACGCGAAGGCGCGGCCGAGCAGTGGGTCGTCGATGCCGGCGAGGCGGACCATGACGAACTGCCCCGGCGTGATCGTCGCGGCGATCGCCGGCGCCTCGAACCGGAGGCGGTAGGTGTCGCGCGCCAGCCGTACGTTTTCGACGATGGGCGCCGAGACGAACGCGGCGCCGTCGGCGTAGTGCTTGGCGTGGAGCGGGGTGGCGTCGAGCGCTGGGCGATCCGTCATCGTGCTTCGTTTTCTGAAGAGCCCGCGAGTGATTGGAGGGGTTGTTTTTTGGTAGAGGTCTCTGCGAATGATCCCCCTCCCTTGTAGGGAGGGGTTAGGGGAGGGTCATCGCGTTCATCACAAGACAATCTACCTGTGCCGAGACGTCTCACCCTCCCCTAGCCCCTCCCTAAAAGGGAGGGGGATGGTCGAGACCCTACCTATTTGGCGAGAAAACCTCCGTGTCTCACGTTGGCCTGACTACGGTTTCCCTTTCGGCTTGCCGCCACCGCGGTGTTTTTTGACGGCCGGTTTGCCCGAGCCGATGCGTTTGCCGGAGCCGCTCGGTTTCCCTTTGCCGCCCCGTGAATCGCCGCCGCTGCGATTGCCCGGGCCGGCGGGCTTACGCCGGATCCGCTTGGGGGCCCGTTCGGGATCGGCCTTCTCGACGGGGCGAGCCTTGGCGGGGGGCTTCTCTTCGGCCACGTCGCCGATGATGCGGCGGCTCGACTCGACCTTCGGCGGCGCCCCGTCTTTGTGGGGCGGGCGTTTGCGGTTGGGGCGCGGGCCGGCGGTCCGCTTGTCTTCGGCGACCGATTTGCTTGCGGAGGGCTTGCTCGCGGCGGGCTTCCGCTTGGGCGGCTTCGCCTTGGCCGCCTTCGCTTTGGGCTGGGTCGCTTCGACCAGCGCGGTGATCTCTTCGCGGGTCAGCGGGCGGTAGGCGCCGGAGGGCATCTCGCCCAGCCGCACCGGGCCGACGGCGATCCGTTCGAGCTTCTGGACCTTGTGGCCGACGCGGGCCAGCACGCGGCGGATCTCGCGGTTGCGGCCCTCGTCGAGAATGACCTCGAGGATCGCCGAACTCTTCTTCGTCGACTTCACCTTGATGTTGGCGAAGGCGACGCGCCCTTCGTCGAGGTAGACGCCCTTGCGGACCTCGCTGAGCGCCTCGGCGGTCGGCTTGCCGGCCACCTGGACGTGGTACAGCTTCTCGACCCCGTGCCGCGGGTGGGTGAGGCGGTTGGCGAGGTCGCCGTCGTTGGTCAGGAGGATCAGTCCCTCGCTCGACATGTCGAGCCGACCGACCGCAAAGACCCGGCCGACGCTCGGCGGCAACAGGTCGGTCACACGGGGCCGTCCCGACGGGTCGCGCGCCGTGCAGACGACGCCGGTCGGCTTGTTGACCGCGAAGTAGACGAGCTTCGGCTTGGCGAGCGCTTCGCCGTCGACGTGGACGGTCTGCTTGTCGAGATCGACGCGGGCGCCGAGCTCGCTGACGACCTCGCCATCGATGAGGACGCGGCCCTCAAGGATCAGCTCTTCGCAGTCGCGGCGGCTCGCGATGCCGGCGGCGGCGAGGACTTTCTGCAGTCGTTCGCCGTCCTCACGCGGCCCAGTGTCGGCCGGTTGGGAGCCGGGCCGCGGGGGGCGTTTGCGGAAGACGCGCTTGTTGGGGGGGCCTTTAGGCCCCTTCTTAGTGGGACGGCCGGCGCCTTTCGCCCCCTTGCCCTGCCCGCCCGGCTTACCGGTGGGTTTTGAACGCTTGACGAATTTCTTGGGCATCGGACGGACTCGAGGGTCGAAGGGAACCCTCTAGCGTAGTCGCCCAGGCAATCGCGCCGTAGGGGCGGACGCCAAAACGCCGGCGTAAACCGCCAGAAAACCCCGCCCGCCTCGCCGCCCGCCCTATCGCGGCGGGGCGACCGTTTGCATCGGGTGCAGCCCACGGGCCCGGGCCGCCTCGGGGACCGGCTGGGCGTACTCGCGCGGTCGGCCGCCGACGATCTCCGGCGCCACGTCCGGCATCGGGTACGGGTCGTGGTAGATCGCGTTGTACTGCTGCGTCGCGGCGTTGCCCGGATCGAAGAGACTCGGCTTACGCACATTGGGACCGCACCCCGCGG
This sequence comes from Botrimarina colliarenosi, assembly GCF_007859955.1. Lineage (GTDB taxonomy): Bacteria > Planctomycetota > Planctomycetia > Pirellulales > Lacipirellulaceae > Botrimarina > Botrimarina colliarenosi. The sequence continues at coordinate 790,292 of NZ_SJPR01000001.1, read as the reverse complement.
CGAGCGTGAGCAACGCCGAGAGACCGAGGCAAGCGAGCGGTCGGAGACAGGACATAGGAGCACGCCGGCAGGGGGATTTGCGTGGCCGAAGCGTACCAACCCCCGCGGAATCGCCCTACGCCAATCGGCGGCGGCAAGCGCCCTACGGCAGGCGCATATCGAGCAGGGTCGACGGCTCCGTCGCGGTGAAGGTCGCGGTGGGGCAGGCTGCTGGCAGCAGTAGCGTCTCGCCCGGGTGCATCGCCTGCTCGAACCCGTCGCTCAGCATTGTCCCCGACCCTTCGACCAGGGAGGCGATCCGGAAGCCGCCCACGCCCGGCAGCTCGACGCTCTGGTGGGGGGCGACGTGGGCCCGGCTGAACAGGAACTTGTCGCACGTCACGAGCCGTTCCCAGCCGGCGTCGCCCGGCTGAGGCGTTTGCGGAGCCACGGGGCCACGCCCGTAGTCGCTCACCGCCAGCGATGGCTCGATGTGCAGGGGCCGCGGTTTACCGTCCTTGTCGAGACGGTTCCAGTCGAAGAGGCGGAACGTCGTGTTGCTGGCCTGCTGGATCTCGGCGATCACCAGCCCCGCGCCGAGCGCGTGGACCGTCCCCGCGGGGATAAAGACGCAGTCACCCGGCTGCGGCTCAAACGCGTGCAGACACTGGTCGCACTCCCCGGCCTCGATCGCCGCGGCGAGCGCGTCGCGGTCGACCCCCTCCTTCAGCCCGGCGTAGATCTTGCCACCCGGCTCGGCGGCGACAACGAGCCACGCCTCGGTCTTGCCCAAGTCGGGGGGCGATTGCTGAGCCGCTTGCTCGTCGTTCGGGTGGACCTGGACCGACAACGTCTTCTGGGCGTCGAGGTACTTAAAGAGCAGCGGGAACCGCGGCGGCGCCGGCCGGTCGCCGTACAAGTCTTCCGGGAACTCCTTGGCCAGATCGCCGAGCGTCCGCCCGGCGAGCGGGCCGTTCTCGACGACGCTCTGGCCATCGGGGTGGTCGACCACCTCCCAACTCTCGGCGTAAGTCGGACCGTCACCGATTGGTTTGCCGAGGAGCTCGCCCAGGAGCCGGCCTCCCCAAAGGTATTCCTGCAGGATCGGACGCAACTGGAGCGGGTAATTCAGGGACATCGACGCCATCGTCGGTTGGGGGAGCGTAAACTGTTAGCGGGGCGATCTTTGCGTCGGTCGCGGGCCGGGTTCTCGGCCGCGGCGGTGACGGTTATTATCGCGCCGCCCGTGCTGTCCGCCACCCGCCCCCATCCCCCCTGCCCCGCGTCGTCCGCCTGTGAAGCTCCTGACGTCTGCCGACCGCTTAGAGGACTCGAAGATGTCCTTCGGCGAGCACCTCGAGGAGCTGCGATCGGCGCTGTGGAAGGCGGTCATCGCGATCTTCTTGGGGTTCCTCGTCGGCCTGCTGGTCGGCGACAAGTTCGTCCGCTTCGTGAAGGCGCCGCTCGAACAGGGGCTCAAGGAGCTCGAACAGAACCGCAAGCAGGCCGTCTTCAACCGTGACGAAGGCGAGAGCTCGCCCACCGAACAGTCGTTCGCCAAGCGAGGGCTCGTCCCCGAGCACTACGTGCTCGACGCCGAATCGCTGATCACCGCGCTCCGCGGGTCGGGCGTCACGGTCGATCCTCCCGCCGACGCGCCCGGACAGGTTGACCTGTGGATGTGGACCAAGCCGCGTGACGCCCAGCTGATCTCGACCGGCACGCCCGATGTGTTTTCGGTTTACGTGAAGGCGTCGCTCGTCTTGGGGACGGTGCTCGCGAGTCCGGCGGTCTTTTACTTCCTGTGGGCCTTCGTCGCGGCGGGGCTCTACCCGCACGAGAAGCGCTACGTCCACGTCTTCATGCCGTTCAGCATCGGGCTGTTTCTGCTCGGCGCCGTCGTCGCGTTCTATGTGGTGCTGAAGTACGTGATCAGCTTCCTGCTCGGCTTCAACGAGTGGATGGGCATCGAAGCAACGCCACGGATCAACGAGTGGCTCTCCTTCGTGCTGATCCTGCCGCTGATGTTCGGCGTCGCCTTCCAGATGCCGCTGGTGATGCTGTTCCTCGACCGGATCGGCGTCGCCTCCACCGCGATGTACATCAAGTACTGGCGTTACGCCGTGCTGATCATCTTCGTCGTGTCGATGATCCTGACACCCGCCGACCCGCAGAGCCTGCTGGCGATGGCGGGCTGCCTGACGCCGCTGTACTTCGGCGGCATCCTGCTCTGTAAGTGGATGCCCCGCAGCGCCAAGCCGTTCAGCGAAAGCCTCGGCGACGCCTGATGGTTGTGCCGGCGGAAGGGCGTCCTCAATCGAGCCGGCGCTGCGTCCAGGCGTAGTCGGGCCCGGCGAGTGTGCGGTCGAGGAAACGGATGATCGCCGTCTCGCCCGCGCGGCCCGCTTGCTTGAGCCACGCGGAACCTTGCAGCCGCGACTTGCCCGGCGCATCGACCACGGATGGCGGCGTCGGCTCTTCGCCCTCGGCGGCCGGCTCTTCGGTTGAATCAACCGGCGCCGGGCGGCCCTTTTCGAGTTGGCGGACGATCCGCTCGACATCGCCGGCGACCGCCTTGTCTTCGCCGCCGTAAGTGAGCAGCACCTCGATCTCCGACTGCACGCCCGGCTGGCGCAGCACCGGGAGCATCTCGAGCCCCAACTGGCGCCAGGGGGGCGACACAAGCACCAGGGCTTTCACGTCGCGGCCTTGCTTGCCCCGGTTGAGGATCGGCACGGCCCAGTCGAGCGCGGCGGCGTTGGTGGCGACGATCGCGCCGAGACCGACGCCCAAGTAGCCAAGCCGGTTGAGGTTCAGCTCACCCGCGTCGTTCTTGGCGACCAACAATCGGCGGACCGCTTCCATGTCGGCCTTCACCATCGCCGCGGCGTCGGCCGGCTGAAGGCGGGCGCCGCGGCGGTCGATGACCTCGCCGTCGGCGGTCCGGACGCGGGTGCTGTCCCCCTGGCCGCGTAGCGCCACGGTCAGCACCGAGATTGGGGTCCTCTCGGCTTCCCCCTCGGCCACTGACTGCAGCCGCTCCGCTAGGTTTTTGAAGACGGCGGGCGACTCGTCTTCGTCGGCCAGCATGACGACGATCGGCGTGTCGCGTCCGGCGTCGGTCGCCGGGTAGTACGTGCCGCTCAAGATCACCCCGTCGGCGGTCTCGAGCTCGATCGGCAGCGAAGTGGGGGCCTCCTGGGCCCACAGCGGCGACGCCGCCACGGCGGCCAGCGACGCGAGGCGCCAAGCGGCTCGCGGCAGGAACCGGCTCAAGGCGTTCTGGCGGCTGGGCGAGCGGCTAGGTAGCAGCGGCATCGGGGGACAACTCCTAACGAAGGACAATCAAGCCATCTCTAGTATAGTTGAGTAACCGGCCGAGGTCGCAGGCCCGACGACCTCGGCGGTGTCTCCCCCCCAACAAACGCCTCTTGTCCGATCCTCACGACGACCGATCGACCGCCCCGTCGCCCCTCGCGACGCTGGCGGGGGAACCGCTCGCTTGGCTCTCGAGCCTCGCGATGCACGCCATGGCGTTGCTGCTGCTCGGCGTGTTCACGCAGATCGTCCCGATCGACAAGGCCCCGCTGCTGTTCTCGTCGCCTCCGCCGGAGGAGCCCGAAGACCTCGACGAGGCGTTCCGCGTCTCGGAGCAACTGATGATCGACATCGGCGCGCTGTCGGACGGCGGCGCCGGCGACGCGGCCGCGTCGGCCCCGATCGAGGCGGTGATCTCCGAGGTGTCGCTCGACCTGCAAGCGGTCACCGATGTGGGGCAGCTCCCTTCGCTCGAGTCGGCGACGCCGCTGCTCACCAGCCCCGACCCCGACAACCTGTTGCTCGTACGCGGCGTCGGCGCCGTTGGCACGACCGGCAGCAACGGCGCCGTCGATCGCCTCACCGGCGAGATCCTGCTGTCGCTCGAGCAGCGGCCGACGGTGGTCGTCTGGCTCTTCGACCGTTCCGGCAGCCTCAGCGGCCAGCGCGAAGCGATCGTCAGCCGCTTCGACCGCGTCTACGAAGAACTCGGCGTCGCGTCGCCGCGTCGCGCGGACGGCGAGGACGCCTCCTCCGACGAGCCAGACGATGACGACGCGCCGCTGCTGACGACGGTCGCCGCGTTTGGCTCGGGCGTTGAGTTCGTCACGCCGAAGCCGACCGCCGACATCGACGCGATCAAAGCAGCGGTCCGCTCGATCGAGCCCGACGACAGCGGCGAGGAGAACGTCTTCGGCGCGGTGCTCGAAGCGGTCGAACGCCACAAGCGCTACCGCCTCCGCCGCCCCAAGCACAACGTGATGATCGTTGTCGTCACCGACGAGGCGGGCGACGACCTCGATCGGCTCGACCGCGCCGTCGACGCGTGCCGCACGATGCAGACGCCGGTCTATGTGGTCGGCGCCCCGGCGCCGTTCGGGCGGCTCGAGACCTACGTCCGCTATGTCGACCCCGACCCGAGGTACGACCAGACGCCGCAGTACCTGCCGGTCCGCCAAGGCCCCGAGACGCTGCTCCCCGAGCGGCTGCGGCTCGGCTACTTCGGCGCCCGCGACTTCGACGGGCCGGTGCTCGACTCGGGCTTTGGCCCCTACAGCCTGACGCGGCTGACGGCCGAGTCAGGCGGGTTCTTCATCGCGGTCCACCCGTTCCGCGTCGACGCCGGCCGCGCGAACCGCGAGGGGGGCGACGGCCAGTTGGTCGCCAACCTCGATTACTTTTTCGACGAACGGCTGATGCGGCGGTACCGGCCCGACTATCTGCCGACAACCGAGTACCGCCGGCGGCTGAACCAGAACGGGGCCAAGAAGGCGCTTGTCGAGGCGGCGTCGTTGAGCTGGACGGCGCCGCTCGACAATGTCCGCCGCGAGTTTCCCAAGCTCGACGAGGCGCAGTTCGCCGAAGACCTGACCCGCGCCCAACGCGCCGCCGCCCTGCTCGAGCCGCGGCTCGATCAACTGGTGACAACGCTCCGTCGCGGCGAAGGGGACCGCCCGAAGCTCGACTCGGCCCGTTGGGAGGCGGGGTTCGACCTGGCGATGGGCCGCGCGCTGGCGACCAAGGTCCGCGCCGAGGGTTACAACGACATGCTCGCCCGCGCCAAACAAGGCATGGAGTTCACGTCGGAGAAGAAAGACACCTGGATCATCTCGCCCAACGACGCCATCGCCACCGGCAGCCTCGCCGCGCGCGAAGCGGAAGAAGCCAAGACCTACTTGACGCGCGTCACCAAGGAACACGAAGGGACGCCCTGGGCGCTACTCGCCCAACGCGAACTTGCCCGCCCGCTCGGCTGGGAGTGGCGCGACGAGTTCCGCAACCTGGCGGAGCGACGGGAGCGCCAGAACAACCGACCCCGTCCCGAGCGGCCCGAGCCGGAGCCCAAGCCACGACGTACGCCCAAGCTGTAAGCGCGTCGGTACGCGTCGCTCAGTGGGCCGCCATCGCGTCCATCGCCCAGTTGGCGGTCGGGTCGTGCGGGTAGAAGTGCTTGCCAACCGCCTCGGAGAGGACGTTGACGTACTCCTTCTGGAACGTCGCGGGGCTCTTGCTCTGGATCGCGATCGGGGCGTTCACCGGGTACAGGATCTCGCCCAGTTCCTTATCCCAGACCCGGCGTCCGCCGTCGTTCATGTCGAAGACCGTGAGCTTGACGTCCGAGTTGCCCTGGTAGACCGTCTGGCCAGCGAACAACTCGAAGTGAGCCAGATCGATGTAGACGATCAGGTCGGCCTTCACCGCCTTGCCGAGCTCGAGGTAGTCGTCCGAGTCGTTCTCGTCGATCCAGGCGTCGACTTGACGCTGCGGGACGACGTCGATTTTTTCTTTCTTGCGGAGATTGACCTCGAGCAGCTCGCTAACACGCTGGGCGATCTGCCGCGAGGCGCCGGCGTGGCGGAACTCCTGCGAAGCCGGCTGGCTGCAGAAGACCACGACGCGTTTGCCGTTGAGCGCCTCGCACTCGGCGTCCTTGATGTTTCCCCCTTGGAACATATAGATGCCAGTCGCCAGCAGCATGTGGAGGCAGCCGGCGGAGGGGAGCAGCGTCAACGCCGCCAGGGCGAGCGACAGCCGCGTGGCGTAGCGGGGCGCCGTCGTCCGAAGGCGAGAAGCGGGGCGATCCATCGCGTCGTTCTCTTAGTAGAGTGCAAGAAGCGGAGCGCCCCACGGGTGACGCAGAGCGGCGGGCCCCACGGTGACGCAGGGCGGCGGGAGGGTAGCGGGCGGCGGCGGAAGCCGCAACGCCGATACGACGACCCGATCAGCCGGTGGGCGATAGCCCCGGTTCTCTGGACATGCCGGGCCTGCAGGGAACCGGGGCTAGCGCCCTGCGGCTGATTTTCTCTAGGGCAGGTCTAGAGCTGGCTTAGCCGCTTGGCTTCCACCTCGTTGACCGAAACGCGCTCGATCGACCGGGCGAGGCCGGTCTCGGGATCGATATCAACCAGCGCGCCGTTGAGCCGCGGGTCCCCTTCGGCGACGTCGAACGGGTGCGGCATCCCGGTGAGCGTCGCCGCTAGCACCCGGTCGACCCGGCGGCCGAGGATGCTGTCGTGCGGGCCGGTCATGCCGACATCGCATTGAAACGCTGTGCCGCCGGGCAGCACGCACTCGTCGGCGGTCGCCACGTGGGTGTGCGTCCCGAGCACGGCCGAGACGCGGCCGTCCAGGTAGCGGCCCATCGACTGCATCTCACTGGTCGCCTCGGCGTGGAAGTCGACGAAGCGGACCTTCACGTCGGAAGGCGCCTCGGCGAGCGCCGCGTCGAGCGCTCGGAACGGGCTGTCGATCGGCCGCATGAAGAGCTGGCCCAGCGCGCAGGCGATGAACGCGCGATCGCCGGACTTCGTCGTCACCACCGCCCAGCGGCGGCCGGTCGCCTCGGCCGGCAGATTGCTGGGCCGCACGACGTTGTCGGCCGACTCGAGAAGGGGCAGCACTTCACGACGACGGTAGACGTGGTCGCCGAGCGTGATGGCGTCGACGCCCGCCTTCATCAGCGAGGCGTGGATCTTTGGCGTGTAGCCCGACCCGGCGGCGGCGTTCTCGGCGTTGCAGACGACCAGGTCAATCTTGCGCTCCGCCCGCAGCCCCGGCAGCGCCTGCTGGATGATCTCCCGCCCCGGCCTGCCGACGACGTCACCGATGAAGAGGAGAAGCATGCAATTGCGGAATGGGGATTTTGGATTGCGGATTCAAGAAAAGGCGGGGGGGATTTGCTTGCGAATCAATCCGCAATCCGAAATCTCCAATCCGCAATCCACCTCACTTCGCCATCTCGGTGAACCGCGTTTCGCGGATCATCGTGACGCGGATCTCGCCGGGATAAGTGAGCTGCGCCTCGAACGCCTTCGCGATGTCGCGGCAGACCTTGGCGGCCGACTCGTCGGTTGTCTGGTTGGTCTTAGCGATGACGCGCACCTCGCGGCCCGCCTGGATGGCGAACGCTTGGTGGACGCCGTCGAACGCCGAGGCGATCGACTCGAGCTCTTGCATCCGCTTGATATAGCGGTCGAGCGTCTCGCGCCGGGCGCCGGGACGCGACGCGCTGCAGGCGTCCGCCGCCGCGCACATCACGGTGTACGGCATGTCGGGACGGATGTCGTCATGGTGGCCGAGCGCGGCGTGGACGACGACCTCGTTCTCGCCGTAACGCTTGAGCAGGTCGGCGCCGATCTTGGGGTGGCCCCCCTCGGTGTCGTGGTCGGCCGCCTTGCCGATGTCGTGCAGCAGGCCGGCGCGGCGGGCCAGGTCGCCGTCGTAGCCGAGTTCCTCGGCCAGCATGCCGGTGACGAACGCCACCTCGATCGAGTGCCGCAGCACGTTCTGGCTATAGCTAGTGCGGTAGTGCAAGCGGCCGAGCAGCTGGATCACCTTCGGGTGGAGCCCGCGGATATCGACCTCTTGGGCGGCTTCCTCGCCGTAGCGGACGAGCAGCTTCTCGACCTCGGCGCCGGTCTCCGCGACGAGCTCTTCGATGCGGCTGGGGTGGATCCGGCCGTCGGCGATCAGCTTTGTCAGGGCCAGCTGGGCGATCTGCCGCCGCACCGGGTCGAACGAGCTCACGATCACGACGCCGGGCGTGTCGTCGATGATGACGTCGACGCCGGTCTCTTTCTCGAAGGTCCGGATGTTGCGGCCTTCGCGGCCGATGATGCGGCCCTTCATCTCGTCGCTGGGGATGTCGACCGTGCTGGTGGTCGATTCGGCGGTGTGGGCGGCGGCGAAGCGCTGTATCGAGGTGATCAGCAACTCTTTCGCCTTGGCGTCGACCTTCTGCACCAGCTGCTTCTCGGCCTCCATGATGCGGACGCCCTGCTCGTGAGAGAGCTCCGAATCGAGCCGTTCGAGCAACAGCTTGCGGGCCTCGTCGGGGCCGAGGCCGCTCGCCTTGTGGAGGGCCTGCCGCTGGACGTCCAGCAGGTTCTCGAGCTCTTTGGCGCGGACGTCAACGTCGGCGAGCTTTTCAGTCAGCCGGCGTTGGTTGCTCTCGACCATCTTCTCTTGCTTGGAGAGTTGATCGTCGCGCGAGGCGAGCGAGTCGTCGCGTTTGTCGAGCAGCCGCTCGCGCTCGTGCAGCTTCTCGCGCGAGTCGGAGAGCTGCTGCTCGATCCGCGATTTCTCGACGATGGCGAGTTCTTTGGCCTCGATCGCCGCGTCTTTCAGGCGGCTCTTGGCTTCGAGCTCGGCCCGTTCGAGGATCTGGGCGGCTTCCTTTTCGGCGTCCCACTTGCGGAGTCGACCCAGCCACAAAACCACGCCCATCCCCATCAGGGCGGCGATAAGGGCTATCGCGGCATAGATCAAGTTTTGCATGGATCGGCAAGTCCCATCGGGCGTCCCCTGCCATGGAGGGCCCTGCTGGTCCGCGGTCGATCCCTAAACCTGCAGCGATGCGGAGATTACGCTTCGGGACGGCGACGCCCCGCGCTGGGGTGAGAGAAGACGCGGTTTGGTGTATTGGTGATGGCGACGCCGCGTCGCTTCGCCGGGCAATCGAGACCACTTGCCCGCCGGGGAACAACGCCGCTGCCGCTGCTATCTCGAAGCTGCCAGTCACCGGTCGCCGCGTGGCGACAACCCGGTTTGGCTAGCCCGCGTGTTTACCGAAACTCTTGGCACGATGCAAGATAGGGCGTCCCCAACCAGGCCGCAGGCCAGCCTCTCCGCGAGCAGTGACACGCTGCTGTCACCGCGTTTGTCGGCGCTAGCGGCGGAGGCTTCTCCACCGGAACTCTGGCGTGACGTGCGGGTCGCGGTCGCCGTCTCGGGAGGCGCCGATAGCGTCGCCCTTTTCCGCTGGCTGCTCGCTGAAAAGCAGGCGGGTGGCGGTCGGGGTGATGTCGTCGTATTGCACTACGACCACCGGGTCCGCGGCGACCAATCCGAGGCCGACGCTAGCTGGGTCGCCAAACTCGCGGCGGCCCACGATGCCCGCTGCGTTGCCGAAGCCGCCCCGATCGTGGGCCCCCGCAGCGAGGAAGCGCTCCGCGACGAGCGACGCGGCTTCTACCGACGGGCGACCGACGAGCTCGGCGCCCGCTACCTGGCGACCGGCCACACCGCCGACGACCAGGCCGAGACGGTCCTCTTCCGCCTGCTCCGCGGCGCCGGTCCCCGTGGCGCGGCGGGCATCCGGGCGACGGCGCCCCTGTCGGAGAGCTGCACGCTGGTCCGGCCGCTACTTGGGGCGACGCGTGACGACGTGCTTGCCTATCTTGCCGATTTACGCCAGCCATACCGTGAGGACGTGTCCAACGCCGACGACGCCTACACACGCAACTGGCTGCGTGGCGCGGTGCTGCCGCTGCTGGCAGAGCGATTTCCCGCCGTGCGGCAGGACTTGGCGGCGTTCGCAACGCGCGCCGCTGAGACGGCCGACCTCGTTGCGACGCTGGCCGAGTCGCTGCTCGACGGGGCCTTGCTGGTGGGGGAGCTAGAGACGGAGGCCATGGCGGAGAACGCGGCGGACAGCGTCACGCTGCAGACCGCCCTTTTTGCCCAAAGCCCACGGCCTTTAGTCACCGAGGCTCTGCGGGCCGTCTGGCGTCGCGCGCGGTGGCCGCAGCAGGCGATGACCGCGCGGCATTGGCGCCAGCTAACCGATCTGGCGACCCAATCCGCGCCCGCCGCGGCGGTGATTCTCCCCGGCAAAGTCCGTGTCGAACGCCGTGACGACCGGCTCACGCTAGCACGGCCGCCGAGCGAAGGCTCGTGTTGACCGTATTCCTAGGGGCGGCCTACCCTCTGGCGGTCGAAAAAGAGTTGCAAGGAAGCCACTCTCCAGCGACGCGAACTCCTGCCTGGCGACGGATCGTCGGGACTCGCGACGCCGGGACCGCTCCAAGGACGGACGTCTCGCTATTTTCGGACGCGTAGTCAACTCGTGCTGGTCGTTGTTCCGCGGCGTCTTGACGCTGGTGGCGGTGCTCGCCGCTGCGCTGGCGGTGTTTCTCTACTTCCGCCTCGACGACGAGGCCCAGCGCCTCTGCGAGGCGGCGCTCAACCGGCACTGTGAGCCGTCGTTTGTGGCGCGCGTCGGGGCCGCCCGGTACACGCCCGGCCAAGGCGTCACGATGTACAACGTCGAGATCGTCGAGCGGCTCAACTGGCGCCCGCCGCGGGGCGTGCTGCAGATCGACGAGCTCCACGTCCAGGGCCAGTTCGACGTCGCCTCGCTGATGCGTGGCAAGCCGGTGATCACGCGGATCGTCGCCAAGGCGCCGCGGCTCGCGATCACCAAGCGCGAGGACGGCACGTGGAACGTCGCCGACTTCCAGTTCCGCCGGAGCGGTGGCGCGCCGATACCGCGCGTCGATTTGCAGAACGCCACCGTGCTGCTCACCAGCGAGGCGCGCGGCAAGGGACAGACGCTCGGCCTGCACCACCTCCACGCCACGATCGACCCCGTCGCGGACTCCAACAAACAGCTGAATGTCGTTATCACGGCGCGGGACACGATCGCCCGGACCGTCGAAGCGCGGGGCGTCGTCGCGGCGGACGGGTCGCAGTTCCGCCTGGAGTACAAAGCCGAAGGGGTTCAGACGACGAGCGAGTTGATGGGCTCGTTGGCGCACTTCGGGTTCATCCGCCCGATGGCGTTGCCGCTCCGCGGCGCGGTGTCGTTCAGCGGCGAAGTGAGCCAGCCGGCCGGCGGGAAGCTCGACTGGCGGACCGCCTTCAACTTCGCCGGCGGCGAGGCGCGACTCGCCGCGCTGAAACGACCGCTCACGGAAGTCAAAATCGTCGGCGAAGCGACGCCCGGCGGCCTGCGGATCGACAACGCCGGCGCCCGTTGGGGCGACTCGGTGATTCGTCTGGCGGGACGGCGCGAAGGCTGGGGCTTCTTCGCCCCGCTAGCCGTCCGCTGCCGGATGGACGACTTCGACCTCGCCGCCACGCCTACCGGCATGCTGCCCGCCAAGGCCGCCAACGCCTGGCAGCGGTTCCGCCCGCTGGGGCGCGCCGACGTGGCGGTCGATGTCTCGTTTGATGGCCGCGTGTGGGCGCCCCGCGCTACGATCACCGCCCGCGACGCTTCGTTCGAGGACGCCGAGAAGTTCCCTTACCGGCTCACCAACGCGACGGGGCAAATCCTGGTCAACGGCGGCGTCAGCGAGGACCCCACCCCACCGGCGCCCGGCGACGCGACGATCGACGTCCGCTTGCAAGGCCAAGCCGACGGCGCCCCGGTCGTCATCACCGCCGCGTTCCACGGCGTCTCATTCGGCCGGTCGGCTTCGACCGACCCCCCGCCGAAGATGCCGCCCGGCTGGGTCGAGGTGGCGGGCAATAGCGTGCCGATCTCCGAGCGTCTGGTGGCGGCGATCCCCGACGAAGAGGCCCGCCGCTTCGTGGAATCGCTCCACCCGACGGGCCGGATCGATGTCCGCTGGCGCGCTGAGCGAATCAACGAGGAAGAGCTCGAACCGGCGATCGCCCTCAACATGCGGCTCGTCGATTGCCGGATGCTCTACGACCGTTTTCCCTACCCCCTGAGCCACGTCACCGGTTGGATCGAGCAGCGGGGCAAGGAATGGAAGTTCTACGAGCTCCGTAGCCGCGACACCCAGGGGCGTACGCTGGCCGAAGGGTTTGGATCCCTCGAACCGCGCGAAGGGTCGTGCCGGTTCGACCTGCAGCTCTCCGGCGAAGCGGCGCCGCTCGACCAGACGCTGTACGACGCCCTGCCCGAGAACGCCCAACAGGCGTGGACCTTGATGCGGCCGCGGGGGCAGATCGACTTCGTCGCCGATATCGCGCGCGAGTGCGGCCAGCTCGAACCGACGGTGCGACTCAAAATGACGCCGCACCAGCAGAACTTGGCGGTCGAACCCCCCCTCTCCGAGAGCGGCAACCGCTACCGCCTGGAACGGGTCGACGGCGACTTCTACTGGGCCGACGACCGCCTCACCATGCAGCAGGCCCGCGCCGAGCATGGCCGAACCATCTACATGGCGAACGGCGCGTGGGAGGCGCAGGAAGCGGGCGCGTGGAAGCTCGACCTCACCGAACTCAACGTCGACCGGCTCGACTTCAACCGCGACTTCTTGCTCGCCGCCCCCGCCGGGTTGCGGGCCGTGATCGAAGAGATCGAGCCCCAAGGGGCGTTCGGCCTGTTCGACAGCCGGTTCGAAGTCACCAAGGGGCCCGGCGCCAACGGGCCGGTCGCCGCGCGGTGGCGGGTCGGCCTCAATTGTCATCAGGCGTCGCTCAACCCGGGCGTGCCGATCGACGGCGTGTCGGGGGTCGTCCGGCTGAGCGGGCAGAGCGACGGCGCGTCGGCGACCACCGCCGGCGAACTCGACCTCGACTCGCTGTTCTGGAACGACCTGCAGCTGACGCAGGTCCGCGGCCCGATCTGGGCCGACGGTTCCGACTGCTTCCTCGGCGAGGGCGCGGCGCGGAAGCTACAGAGCGGCGAAGCCCGCACCCTCCAGGCCAAGGCGTACGGCGGCGCGGTCGAGCTCAACAGCTGGATCCGCCACGGCGGCCAAACCCGCTACGGTCTGGCGATCGGCTTGAACAACATCGACGTGACGCGGCTCTCGACGGAGTGGCTCCGCCGCCCCGAGACGCTGCACGGCAGCCTCGACGGGCAGCTGAAGTTCCAAGGCGTTGGCGCGTCGATCTATGGCCTCACCGGCGAGGGCGCCCTCGAGGTCAACGACGCCGACCTCTACGAGCTGCCGCTCTTCCTCAGCCTGCTGAAGTACCTGCGGAACCGCGCGCCCGACAACACGGCGTTCAACCAGCTCTCGACCAAGTTCCGCCTCGAAGGGAACGACATCCACTTCGAGAACTTCGACCTCAAGGGCGACGCCGTCAGCCTCTACGGCCGCGGCACGGCGACGCTCCAGCGCGACGTTGACTTGACGTTCGCCAGCATTGTCGGCCGCACCGAATTCGCGGTGCCGGTGCTAAAGGCGTTCGTCAGCTCCGCCAGCGAGCAACTGCTGCGGCTAAGGGTTGTCGGGCCGATCGACTCGCCCGAGGTCCGCCGTGAGGTGCTCCCGGCCGTCGGCAACGTCTTCGAACAACTCCAATCCGACCTGGGGGCCCGCGCCGCCGCGTCCAACGCCGTCCGCACCCCGGCGGCAACCCGCCGATAAGACGCTGTTAAGTTGCCGCCCCGCGTCTAAAGAAAGCTACCCTTCACCGAGAGGTCACCCCGCAAGACACGTCGCCACTTCACCCCCACCATCGCTATGAGCATGGGACCGCTGGGAGGAATCATCGGCAGCACGGCCGGATCGCCGCTGTCGCAGACCAAGGGAGCGACCTCGGAGCGCGCGGCGCGCGACTCTGCGGTGAAGGAGACCGCCGATCAACTCGACCTGCGGGCCGAGAAGTCGGCCGGCATTGGCCAGACCGAAGAGGACCAAGGAACCGCCGACCGCGACGCCGACGGCCGGCGCCTGTGGGAACGCAGCAACGACGAGTCGGCAGAGCCCGAGGAGGAAGCGGCCGCCGAGCAAGCCTCGTCCGCAGGCGAGCCGCCCGACAACGGCCCACCGGATGAAGACGAGCACCATCTCGACCTGCTGGCTTAAGGCCGACGCTTCAGAGTAGGCTGGGAGAAAGATCACGGCTCTTGGCCCCCAGCCCACTCGGATTGATGCGTATCGCCTTCGCTTTGCTACTACTCGTCGCGGCAGAAATCACCTGTGGTGCGGGCACAGCTGCGGCGGCGGATGTCATCGAGATCGCCCGGTCGTTCCCCGATGGCGGTGGCTACGACTGGACCGCTGGCGCGACAGGGGTGAAGGAGCCGGTCGTCTTTAAGGACGCCTGCTTGCTCGAAGCCAACCCCGACGGCAGCTTTTGCTGCGGCTACACCTTTGCCGTCGCGATGCGTACAGCCGAAGAGCGCGGCCTGCTCGCCGACAAGTCGGTCGAGGACGCGCGCCAGTTCCTGAAGGACTGGTACGGCGCGCCGGGGGGCGACAAGACCCTCGTCGTCCTGGCCGTCGAGAACCTCGGCATCGGCAGAGCGGTCCCCTTTGAAGAAGCGCAGCCGGGCGACTTTGTTCAGCTCTGGCGTGAAGGGGGCTCGGGGCACAGCGTCATCTTCCTCCACTGGGTCGAAGAAGAGGGCGAGCGTGTCGGTTTCCGTTACCGCAGCTCGCAAAAACTGACCGATGGTATCGGCGATCGGACCGAGTACTTCGCCGGCGCCGCGGGCCACGACGGCCGGGTGCTGCGAGACGGGACGTACGCTTGCCGGCTGTTTGAGGCGCCGCCGTCGGCACGTTGACGCGGGTCACCAGCTTTTTCTTTTTTCGTAGCGCTGCCCGAGGCTAGCGCCTTCGGCTCAAGATTCGATCGCTTTTTATGAGCCGTAGGCGCTAGCCTCGGGCAGCGCCACGTACTGGTCGCGATCGATAGAAACCGCCTGCTACACGAAAAGACTAACGAGCTTCGTCTCGAGGTACTCGCTGAGCCCCTCGGGCCCCGACTCGGCGCCGACGCCGCTCTGTTTCCAGCCGGTGAACGGCCCTTCGGTGGCGTGCGGAACCCAGCCGTTGACCGCCACCATGCCGTACTCGAGCCGCTCGTAGGCATGCGTCGCGCGGGCGAGGTCGTGGCTAAACACAAACGCGGCGAGGCCGCTCTCCAGCGCGTTGGCGTCGGCGATCGCCGCGTCGAGTTCGTCGTACGGCGTCACCGCCAAGACCGGACCGAACGTCTCCTCACGCCACAACGCCGAATCAGTCGCGACATCGGCAACCAGCGTTGGCTCGAAGAAAAAGCCTTTGGGGCGGTCGGCCGGGCGTTTGCCGCCCGCCAGGACGCGGCCGCCGTGCGGCTCGGCGAGCAGGCGTTCGACCCGGTCGCGCTGCGCGGCGTTGATGAGCGGGCCGATGTCGCTGGTCGCGTTAGCGCCGGGACCGACGCGGTAGGCGGCGACCAGCGGCGTCGCGGCTTCGACGAAGGCGTCGTACACGTCGCGATGCACATAGAACCGCTGCGGCGCGACGCAAACCTGCCCCGCGTTGCGGAAGCGGGCGAGCACCGCCGTCTTGGCGAAGGCCGCCGCGCCGGCACGCTCGATGGCGTCGGGCTCGATGATCACCGGCGCGTTGCCGCCCAGCTCGAGCGACACGCCGGTCACCGTGTCGGCCGATTGGCGGATCAACAAGCGACCGACCTCGGTGCTGCCGGTGAAACTCATTTTGCGACAACGCGGGTCGTCCATCATGGCGCCGGCCATCGCGGCGGGGTCGCCGTTGATGACGTTGACGACGCCAGCGGGAAGCCCCGCATCGACGAGCGCTTCGCCAAGGCCGAACGCCGATAGCGGCGTCTCGTCGGCGGGCCGGCAGACAACCGTACAGCCCGCCGCCAGCGCCGCCGCGACCGAGCGGGCCGGGTTGTAGGCCGGGAAATTCCATGCGGTGATGACGCCGACCACGCCCAGCGGCTGCTCGATCGTCATCAACCGCCGGCCCGGCATTTTTGCGGGGATGGTGCGGCCGTACGCGCGCTTAGCCTCTTCGGCGAACCAGTCGAAGAGGTCCGCGACGACGGTCCACTCCCCTTTCGACTCGGCAAGCGGCTTGCCGCTCTCGGCAGTAGTGACCGAAGCGAGGGAGTCGCGGCGCTCACGCAGAAGCGAAGCGGCGGTGCGGAGCACGTCGGCGCGCTGATACGCGGTCTTGCCCGACCAGGCCGGGAACGCTGTCGCGGCGGCGTCGATAGCGGCCTGCGCGTCGGCGGCGCCGCCGAATGGGACCGAGGCGATCGCTTTCTCCGTCGCCGGATCGACGACGTCCGCGACATCGCCACCGAGGGCGTCGACCCATTCGCCGTCGATCAGTTGCTGGTTACGACAGTCAAGCATAAAGCCCCGCTCGCAGTTGGAAGAAGAACATCGCATCTCGTTCTGTGGGAGGCGTCTCCGACGCCGATAACGCGCGACTTGCGTCGTCGGCATGGAGACCGTCATCGGCGTCGGAGACGCCTCCCACAATCCACAATTAGTAGTCCCACAATTAATTATTCGCGTTCAAAGACGACCTCGCCGTTGACGAGCGTCATTGTTACGCCAATCTCCATTAACGAATCGACCGGTTCTTCGAGCGGCGAACGATCAAGCACCACCAAGTCGGCCAACAAGCCGGTCCGGATCGCGCCGAACCGGTCGTCGTCGCCCGACAGCTTGGCGCCGGCGGCCGTGTAGGCCAACAGGCCGTCACGGAGGGTGATCGTTTCGTCGGGCCCCATCGGCGCGCCGTCGCCGCACCGCCGGCCGACCGCGGCGGCGACTCCGGCGAGAGGGCGTTCGTCGCGGACCACCGGCGCGTCGGTCGAGAGAGCGACGTTGAGCCCCACCTCGAGCATCGTCCGGATCGGGTACGGCGTCACCGGAAAATCCTCCGGCAGATACTCGCGGAAGTTGGCGCCCAACTCCGGCAAGAAGATCGCCTGTGTCGCGACGCCAATCCCGAGCCGAGCGGTCCGCACGAGGTCGTGGCCGGTCGGCAAACCAAAGTGCTCGAACCGCGCCCGCTTGGCGATCCGCGGCAACGCCTCGTAGGCGTCGAGCGCCGTGGCGATCGCCCGGTCGCCGATGACGTGCGTCGCGGTGCGGTAGCCGGCCGCCTCGGTCTTGCGGCAGAGCACCGCGTAGGCGTCCCGGTCGTAGCGGAGCACGCCGCGCGTGTCGGCGTGGCGGTAAGGCGTCGACAGCGCCGCCGTGGCGCCGCTCAGCCCGCCGTCCATGAAGAACTTGGCCGTGTCGATACGCAATCGCTCGTCACAGCGGGGCGGCGTCCACTCCGCCATCGCGTCGGAAGCGGCGTCTTCGGGCGCGAGCCGCATCACGTTGAACCGTCCGACGAGTTCGCCGGCGGCGCTCATCGCCTCGTAGACGGCAAGCAGCCGGTCGTCGACGCCCGGGTCGGTCACCGCCGTGACGCCGAGGCTCAGGAGCCGCTGGTTCGCCGCGCGGACCATGTCGCGCAGCGCCGCGTCGCTGGGCGGCGGGAGGCGGTCGGTCACCAGTCGCATGGCCGTCTCGGTCAGCACGCCGGTCGGTTCGCCGGCGGCGTCGCGCCGCAGCTCGCCTCCGGCCGGCGCCGAAGTGTTGCGATCGACGCCGACGACCCGTAGCGCCGCGCTGTTCGCGATTCCGAAATGGTTGCAAACGCGGGTGACCCAGACCGGCCGGTCGGGGAACCACCCGTCGAGCTCGCCGCGTGTCGGCAGCCGGCCTTCGGCGAGTCGCAACTCGTTGACGCCGCGGCCGAGCACCCATTCACCGTCCGCACGCATCGGGGCGGTGAGCCGCCGGCGCACTTCGGGCAGCGACTCGGCGTCGCGGAGGTCGGCGAGCGAGGTGAGCAGATGTCCCACCTTCCAGACATGGAGGTGGGCGTCGTTGAAGCCCGGCAGCAGGGTGCGTCCGGCAAGGTCGATTGTCCGCTTCGGCGCCAGCTCGCGCCGCAGCTGGGCGCCGTGGCCCACCGCCACGATCCTCCCCGCGGTGATCGCCACCGCATCGGCGGGGGCATCGGCGAGCGGCAGGACGGCGTTTTCGAGCAGAAGGTCGATCATAGGTTCGCCATCTTACGCGTCCCCGAGTCGCTGCAAGGAGTGCTAGCGACGAACTCCTGCCGGCTGGGACCAGCGATCCCGGCTACTAAGCGAGCCCGGCATGCTAGCGGCTCCGGCTGACAAACTGTAACGGTGGTTTCGACGAAGGGGGCGTCCCTCGCCGGTGCAACCGATTCTAAGGGCAGCTTCGGCACAACCCGCTACCCGTCTGCATCGGCGTCTCATGGTCTCAATCCGCTCGATCCTGCTTGTCCTTGTCTGCGCGGCGGCGGCCTCCACAAGGGGACAGGAGCCGCTCCTTGAGCCGACGTCGGTCCGAGCGCTGCCGGCCGTTATGACGTTCCCGGACGACCTGACGCCCGACATGACGGGCGCCAACGTTCTGACGCTCGCGGACGCCGAGAGCCGTGCGCTCTCGATCAGCCCGTCGCTGGCCGCGTTACGGGCCGAGGTGACGGCCGCCCGCTGGGAGTGCGTCCAGGCGGGTTTGCCGCCCAACCCCACGGGGGGCTACTTGGCGAGCGAGGTCGGCAACGACGGCCGCGCTGGCCAGCAAGGCGCCTACCTGGGGCAGCAATTCATCCGTGGTGGCAAGCTCGACTACGCCCAGTCGGTCGCCGCCCGTGAGGCGCGGGTCCGCGAACAGCTCTACGATGTCGAGCGGCTACGGCTGCTCACCGACGTGCGGACCGTTTTCGTCGACACCTACCTCTCGCAGCTCGAAATCGAGCTCGCCGACCAGCTGTTGGGGCTGAGCCTCAAGGGCGTCGATACGTCGAACAAACTGATCGAAGCGGGCGAGGGTCGCCGCACCGACGTCCTGCAGGCAGAGATCGAATCGCAGCGCGCCGGCGCCTCGAAACGGCAGGCCACGGTCCGTCGCGACGCCGGCTGGCGCCGTCTGGCCGCGCTGACGGGTCTGCCGGCCGAGACGCCGCAGGTGGTCGACGCCGACCTGACGGCGCTCCTCGGCCAGACCGACTGGCAAGCGTCGGCCAGCCGCCTCATCGCCGCGAGCCCCGCGATCGCGGCCCGCGTCGCCGAGATCGAGCGGGCACGCTGCAATATCGCCCTCCAGAAGTCGCAGGCGGTCGCCGACGTGACCGCGCAAGTCTCTGTGCAGTACGACGACAGCACCGACGACACGGTTGCGGGCGTGCAGATCGGCGTGCCGTTGATGCTCTGGAACCGCAACCAGGGGGGCGTCGGCCGCGCGCAGGCCGAGTTGGTCGCCGCCCATCGCCGCCTCGAATCGACCGAGCAAACGCTCCACCGGCAGCTGGCCGACGCGTTCGGCCGCTACGAACGGGCCAAGACCCAGGCCGAAACGCTTGCTAGCGAGGTCCTCCCCCGCGCCAAGGAAAGCCTTGGCCTGTCGACCGAGGGATACGCGGCGGGCGAGGTCAGCTACCTCGAACTCCTCACCGTCCAGCGGACGTACTTCCAGGTGAGCCTCGAGCGGCTCGCCCTGCTGCGTGAGATGAACGAAATGTCGCAGCTCATCGAAGGGCGGCTGCTGTCGGGCAGCGGGCAGCTCGATTGACGCTAGCGTCGGCCGTGTCGAACAGCGTTACTTCCGTATCGCGGCGTCGTACGGGTTGGCGAGGCGTACTTCGCGCTCGGTTTGGTCGGCCCAGTCGTCGCCCGACGGGCGGTACGAGAAGAGTCGGGCGTCGAGGCGTTCGCCAAACTCGGGGACGCCGATGTCCATCTTGAGCAGCGGCTGAGCGCTGTCGGTGAGCAGCGCCTCGTCGGGGAGGCCGGGGGCCGACAGGGCGTCTTGGGCGTTGCGGTACTCGACCAGCAGCGGGAACAGCGTCGCCTCGCTTAGCGCGACCACAACGTGCTGCGGAACGCGCTCCGGGAGCGTCGTCTGGTCGTCGCCGACGAGCGCCGCCATGCGTTCGGGACGCCAGCGTCCCACCATCGCGGCGACGCGTTCGTTGCGGAACTGCATCACCCGCGGCGCGCCGAAGGTGAACGACTCGTCGAGGCCGCTGAGCAGCATCGGCAGGCCGCCAAAACGCGACCATGCGTTGGGATCGGTCGCCGCCGGGGGGCCCCCTTCGTCGTCGGCTTGGGTCACTGCGCGGCGGACCTGGCGGAGGTCGATGCGAGTCACTTCCCGCTCGGGCTGCGAGGGGTCGCCCCACGCCATGTCGGTCCAGAGGAACCGGCTGTCGGAGACGCGTAGCAGCCTCGCCGGCGTCCCGGCCAACTGGCCGGTCTGCTCAAGCAGGAACTGCCGCTGACTGCCGGCGCCGAGTTGGTAGTAACGGCCGCTGGTGTCGATGGCGAGGCCGTCGATCACGCCGTGTTGGTCAAGCCTTACGCCGATCGATCCGTGCCCCTCAATGGCGACGGCGGCGCGGCGGAGGAGGAGGTTGCCCGGCCCCTCGGACGAGACGGCGACCCGCGGCGGGGCCGGCGTGTTGGGCAGCGGCGGGACGTCGAGGACTTCGATCGGTCCGACCGAGGCCGGACCGGCGATCCGATCCATCACGACGCGGTCGGCCACTTCCAGGCCGTAGTAGGCGCCGACGCCGACTGCTAGCAGCACGACGCCGCGGAGCAGCCAGCCGGTGGCCCGACGCGTGGGGGTCGGGCTAGGCGGGTTGCTCGTCATACGCGGGTTTTGACGCTTTCACCAAAGAAACGCGTTGTGCGGGGCCGAACCTAAGCCTGGGGAAACACTAGCCCCGCGGCGCGCGTCACGTCTCGACGCGTCGCGGCGGGAGTCTAGGCGCCGCCTACGGGAGGCGTCCACGGCAATTGTCGCCCAACTGGGGCGTCGCCAAAAAAAGCAAAGACACAAGCCAATTACGGGACGCACGGACGCGCGGGCACGACGCCGGCGACGACGGGCGCGACGAACACGCCGAGGGGGGAAGCGATGCGTGTCCAGACTCTGATCGTGAACACGTTGTTAGGAGCCGCTGTAGCGGCCACCGGCTGCGCAGGCCGAATGGCCTACAACCTGCCGCCCGCCTCACGCCTGATGCATCCAGGCCCGGGGGTCGATGGCCCCGGACCGGGTGTCATCCCGGTGGGCAACCAGATGATGGGACCGGCGATGCCGGCCCAGTACGGCCCCGGCGGCACGCCGCCGGCCAACTACGGCGCCTGCCGATGCAACTACGAAGGCGAGCAGTGCCAGTACTGCGAAGACGGTAGCTGCTCGATCAACGGCGGCGGCGGTTGTTATGCGGGTGGCGGCGCCGCTTCGGGCCCGACCTCGCAGGTCCAGTTCGTCGGTGAGGACGGCCTCACCATCGCCTGGGACGTCGCGAGCCCCGGGATGTTCGATTCGGCTCCGCTCTTTGTGCCGGACCGTCAGGACTTCCCCCAGGGCGCGATCTACCGCCTGAAGGTGAGCAACATCCCCGGCCGCGCCGGCGTGACGCTCTACCCGACGCTCGAGGTGGCCCCGGTCACGGCCCGCACCGACGCCTTCTTGGCGCACGCCGCGGTGCCGGTCCAGTTCACCGAGGAAGACTTCGACCAGGTGATGAGCGGCAACTTCGTCACGAAGGTCATCTACCTACCGGACCCCGAGTTCCAAGAGCTCGCTCTGTCGGGCGTCGAGACGCTTGTCAGCACGCGGCTCGATCCGGGTGTGGACCCGGTCGCCGAGGCGGACCGTCGCGGTTCGATCCTGGCGGTGCTGCGGATGGGCAGCAAGGACCTCAGCACGGCTGGCGGCTCGTACGGCGATCAGGTCATGCCCGCCGCCTACGGCGCCGGGTGCGACAACTGCGGTCCGAGCGGCGGCGGCGCCTCGTCGCCCAGCTTCAGCGGTCCGATGTACGGCGGCGGCGGCGGACAGGCCAACATGCCGATAGGCATGCCGGCCGCCGGCTTCGCCCCGCAGCCGATGCCGCCGCACATGCTGGCCGGCGCCCCGCAGTGGGGCATGCCCCACACGGGCACGCCGATCGGCATCCCCGGGCCGCCGCACCTGCCGATGGGTTCGCCCGCCGGCCTGCAGAAGCACACCATCAAGAACCGCACTCGGGTTCACCTGCCGCCGCCCACCAACGCCGTTCACGTGTCGGTCAAGCAGCGTCCGGGCCTGAACTACCCGCGTCCGGTGAACAAGATCCACGTCGACGAAGTGAACCGCGCTCCGATCGACCTGATCCACGGCACGGTGAAGCCAGGCGTCGGGATCCGCACCGCGGTGCAGGGCGCCCAGGCGTACCCGCACGGCGGCGGCGACTGCGAAGAGTACTGCGATTGATCACGGCGTCGGTCAACCACGGAACGACTCCTTGTACGAGACGCGAACGAAACCATGACAACGGTCCGCCCTCTCAGATGTGCCTTGCGTAAGCAGGGCCTTGCCGCCGGCAGCGTGATGCTAATGGCGACGCTGGGCGGACTGCTGCTGAGCACGCCTCAGTGCTCCGTAGCACAGACGCCCAAGCACTGGCTACATGCCGGCGCCATGCCTCCGGGAGCGATTGGAAGCCAGCGGCTTCTGAGAGGCGGACCGTTGCACGGTTACAACCAGCCGGTCGAGTTGCGGATGCCCTCGGGCACGAGCATCGCGGCGACCGGCGCCCACGGCGAAACGACCGCCCGGTCGGAAAGCCTCAAAGTCGGCCTGCTCGTCGGCCAGCTCTATCGGTTCCGCGCCGAGGGCGTCCCCGGTCTGGAAGAGGTGACGGTCTACCCGACCGTCGAACTGATCGACCGGACCTACCCGCCCTACGGCAGAGAAACAGAGTTCCCGATCGCGATCGAGCTGACGCTTCAGGACCTCCGGCTCGCCGCCGAAGGGGCGTTCGTCACCCGGGTTGTCTATGTCGAGGACCCGAAGACGGCGCTGCCGGTCAGCGAGAAAGAAGCCGGCGGACAGCAGTGGTTCGAGGCCCGCCCGGGCGACGACCCGCTGGTGCTCGCCGACCAACTGGGCCGACCCGTGGCGATCCTCCGCATCGGCGCCCGCGACACGGGCGTCCTCGCCAACGGCTGCTACGCCACGCCAACGCCCTTGGCTTCAAGCACAAAAGACTCCGCCCTACGACAGGCGTCCGCCGCTGACTAGGTGAAAGAATTGAACCACGACGACACGACGGGCACGACGAACGATCCGTCGTGCCCGTCGTTTCGTCGTGGTTAACCTTCTGAAGGAAAAAAACGACCGTGGACACGCCGCCCAACTCGCCGCTGATGCCGACCTGGTTCCGGCGGACGCTCATCGTCGTCGCGGCGCTGCTGATGTGCTCGTGCCGTGCCTACGGCCAGGACTGCCCGTCGTGCCCGCTCGGCGGCGACGGCTATAGCGATGGCTGCGATCAGGGCGCTTGCGATCAAGGCTGCCCGGCCGGGGGCTGCGTCGTCGTCGGTTGCCCCGTCTGCCAGCCCCAGCGTTACGCCGGGCCGGGCGACGAATACCTGTGCGACGGCGGCGACGGCGAGTACTCGACCGGCGTGCTCCGCGACGGCGGGCTCATCGGACTGCATCAGGAAGACACCGTCGCCACCTACACCGGCTGCGAAGGCAAGACCTTTGTCGCGCCGAGCACGCGGGTCTGCATCTATGCGCCGCGGTTCGCCTCGGTGCGGCAAGTCGTCCACCCGATGGGCGCCCAGCAGCGGACGTTCGTTGACGCTGTCGGCGACCTCTTCGGCGCCGCGCAAGCCGACCGGACCCAGGTCGCGACCACCTCGCTCCAGAACCTCGCCCTCAAGGGCCAGGTGCTGCCGTTGCCGCCCGGGCTCTACAAGGGTCGCCAACAGGCGGGCGGCATCGAACGTCACCTGGCCGCCGCCGAGATCCGCAGCCTCGTCGGCCCCTACGTGAACCTGCAGCTGATGCACCTTGGCGAGGTCGTCATGTCCGAAGGGCCAATCGTCGCCGAGCTGTCGCTCGCCGCGATCACCTGGACGGGCGACCAAGAGGTGCAGGTCGCGATCTCCGGCCAAGCGGCCTCGGCCGTTTTCTCGCCCAAGCAGCCCGGCCTGCTCTACCACGTCGACCAAGGCTGCCCGCGGCTCCGCCTGGTGAAGTGCGCGTCGACCGACGCCGCCCAACCGGGCGAAGAGGTCGAGTTCACGCTCCGCTACGACAATGTCGGCGATTCGGCGCTCGAGGACCTCGTGCTGCTCGACAACCTGACGACCCGCCTGGAGTATGTCGACGGCTCCGCCAAGTCGTCGCGCGACGCCGACTTCACGACCGCCCGCAACGACGCCGGCTCGCTGGTGCTGCGCTGGGCGATCGACGGCAAGGTGGAAGCCGGCGAAGGGGGCCTGCTAACGTTCAAGTGCCGCGTGCGGTGAGGAACCGCCAAGACGCCAAGGTTCGCCAATAAGATTTCTTGACGGGATGAACAGGATCGACAGGATTCGAGGAAGAATTGCCTTCCCCCATGATCATCCAGTCGATCCTGTAAATCCTGACTAAGATCTCCTTGGCGTTCTTAGCGTCTTGGCGGTTCCCCTGAACCTCGCGTCATGGGGCGATGTCCAGGCAGTGGCCACGGGCCTACAATCGGGCTCCTACCTCGCCCCCGCCTTCCCCACGCCGCATGGCCTACGTCCAGTTCGCCTTCGTTTGCCTCTTCTTCGGCTCCAACTTCATCCTGATGGACCGGGCCACACGGTGGTTCGGCCCCTTTGAGGTCGGGTTCGGCCGGGTCGCTAGCGCCGCGCTGCTGTTGGGCCTGTTGTGGATGACGATCGACCGCCGTCAGCGCGTGAAGTGGCGCGAATTGCCGGCGATTCTCGCCATCGGGGTGCTCGCCAACGGCTATCCGTACGTCGTCCAGCCGACGCTTATCTCCAGCGGCTTCGGCCACAGCTTCTTCGGCATGACGGTCGCGCTAAACCCGCTGTTGACGATCCTCGTCTCGATCCCGCTGCTGGGGATCCAACCCACCAAGCGGCAGCTGATTGGCGTGCTCGGCGGTCTGGCGTTCGTCTTCTTGCTGATGTACGACGGCAACCTCCGCGGAATCCACCTCGGCATGCTGGCGGCGGCGGTCACGGTGCCGCTCAGCTACGCGATCGGCAACACCTGGATCCGACGCAGCCTCAACGACACGCCGCCGACCGCTCTGGCATTCCTGATGCTGGCGACCTCGACGGTGCTGCTGGGGCCGGTCGCTGCGTCGCCGGCGTTGCAAGCGACGCTCGGCGCCACGCCGCCCGAGCCGCGACACGACTTCGCCCTCGCTGCGATGGGCCTGACGATGCTCGGCGTCACCGGCACGGGCGCGTGTATCTGGGCGTTCGTCCGCATGGTGCAGTCGCAGGGCCCGCTCTTCGCCGGGATGGTGACTTACGTCGTCCCCGTGATCGCGATGCTGTGGGGCCTCTTCGACAATGAGAAGATCACCACGCAACAAATCATCGCGATCGCCGGCATCCTGGCGATGGTGACGCTCGTCCAAGCCCCGTCCCGTAAGCCCGTCGAAACATCAACGGAGACGCTCGCCGACGACGAAAGTTGGCGCGGCGAACCGCTCCCGGTCGACGCCTAACTCTTCCTACAACAAGGTTTCTGAACCACAAAGGAACAAAGGACGAGTCAATTAGGTGTCCTTGGTTCCTTCGTTCCTTTGTGGTTAAGTGCCCTTCCGCAATCCGAAATCCGAATTCCGCAATCCAATGCCCGCCCATCCTTGGCTCGCCGACCGCACCGATCGCTTCGACTCGTCCGGAATCCGTAAGGTCTTCGACCTCGCCGCGAAGCTCAAGGACCCGATCAACCTGTCGATCGGCCAGCCCGACTTCCCCGCGCCGCCGGCGCTGAAAGAAGCGGCCTGCAAGGCGATCCACGACGACCTCAACGGCTACAGCCCCACGCAAGGCGCCGCGGCGTTGCGCGATCGGCTGCAAGCACGCGTCGATGAAGAGTGGGGCCACGAAGGCCGCAAGCTGCTGGTCACCAGCGGCACCAGCGGCGCGCTGAACCTCGCGATGTGGGCGCTCGTGAACCCCGGCGACGAGGTGATCGTCTTCGACCCTTACTTCGTCATGTACCCGACGCTCTGCGAGATGGTCGGCGGCGTCCCGGTGGTGATCGACACCTACGAGGATGACTTTCAGATCAACCTAGCGAAGGTCGAGGCCGCCATCACACCGAAGACCAAGCTGATCCTCTTCAACAGCCCGGCGAACCCGACCGGCGTCGTCGCCAGCGCCGAGTCGACCCGCGGCTTGGCGGAACTGGCGAAGAAGCACAACATCGCGTTGCTCTCGGACGAGATCTACCGCGAGTTCTGCTACGACGGCGCCCTCCCCTCGCCCGCGCGCTGGAACGATCAGACGATCGTCGTCGACGGCTTCAGCAAATCGTATGGCGTCACCGGCTGGCGGATCGGCTGGATCCACGGGCCGTCGGCGCTCATCGACAAGATGGCCGCCCTGCAGCAGTACACGTTCGTCTGCGCGCCGCACCCGTTGCAGCACGCGGCGATCGAGGCGTTCCACACCGACATGTCGGCCCAAGTCGACGCCTACCGCGAGCGCCGCGACCACGTCGTCGCCGGCCTCCGCGACGCGGGCTACGAAGTCGCCCCCACCGGCGGCGCGTTCTATGTGTTCCCCAAGGCGCCCGCCGGCCAAGGTTCCGCCAGCGAGTTCGTCGCCCGCGCGATCGAGCACGAGTTGTTGGTGATCCCCGGCGGCATCTTCAGCCGTCGCGACACGCATTTTCGTATTAGCTACGCGGCGCCGATGGCGACGCTCGACCGCGGGCTCGAGGTGCTACGGCGACTGGCAAAGCGTTGAGAATTGGCGTCGGTCCCAGACCAGTCAGCGAGGTTAACCTGCTTCCGATCCACGCTTCGGAGCGAAGCGGAGTCGCATCACCCGCTGACCGGTTGGTTCGTGAACGCTCTCTTTCACCGGTTGGAATCCGTTCTTGGCATAGAACGCCCGCCCGATCGGGTTGGCCGTGAAGACGTCGACCTCGAGTTCCGGGTACAACGCCTTCGCCTTGTTCATCAGCCGGCGGCCGATCCCTCGCCGCTGTTGCGAAGGGTGAACAAAAAGAGCACCCACCGCGGCGCCGATCAGGGCGATGAACCCGACGACCCGCCCCGCGGCTTCGTCGATCCAGGTCTCGGCGTTGGGGAGATAGAGTTTCGGGATGTTCTCCCGCTCCGACGCGAGAAAATCTGCGGTCAAGAACGGGTGCGCGACCAGCGACGCCGCCATCCACACGTCAAGCAAGTCTTCCAGGTCGGATGCCTCGTAAACGCGGATCACTCCCACCTCCTGAGTTGATCGCTCTACCGAGCAATGATTGAATCACGCGAGAATGCATCGGTGGCGGCCCCTCTCGCAGGGACCGACAGCGGGCCCCACTGAAAGGTTCGCGAGAACTCGAGCGAACACACCGCCACCGAAACGCTATGTTGGCGTCAGTCCCGCGCCGCCCCCCCCTTTCAGTACACGGAATGCGCATGCCCAGCCTTACTCCCTTCCACGTCGCCGTTCCGGTCCACGACATCGACGCCGCCCGGGTCTTCTACGGCGGCGTTCTTGGCTGTCCCGAAGGACGCAGCACCGCGCAGTGGATTGACTTCGACCTGTTCGGTCACCAGTTCGTCGTCCACCTCGACCCGTCGCGCGACCCGGCGAAGGCCGACGCGGCGAACAACGCCGTCGACGGCCACGGCGTGCCGATCCCGCATTACGGTGTCGTGCTCGAGATGGCCGACTGGGAGGCGCTGCGCGACCGGCTGGCGTCGCACCACGTGGCGTGGGTGATCGAGCCCTACACCCGTTTCAAAGGCGAGCCGGGAGAGCAATCGACGATGTTCCTCCGCGACCCCAGCGGCACGGCGATCGAGTTTAAGGCCTTCCGCGATATCGCGGGGCAGCTCTTCGCGAAGTAGTCTCCCGACCCAAGGGCTAGCTCCCTGGCCTCGCGGTGCCCACACCAGTTCCGTGCTGGGGGATGGCTCCGTCCGTCGCCAAGCGCTACGGCGGCTCTTTTTTGAATTTCTTGGTTGAACAACTCATGCGGGGCGTTTAGCTTGCCCAGTTGCTCATCTCCCCGGCGACCGTCGCAGGCGTCTCCGGGAGGCCGATGACCCACAACATGATTTGCGCCCAGGCGGGACCCCCCTTGATGAATCACATGATGCGTTTTGCACTGCTGCTATCGGCCTTCGGCGCCGGTTTGATCGTTTGCTCGAACGCAGACGCTGTCCTCGTCACCGACACCTACACGAGTGACTTTTCAAACGGGAACCTCAGCGCGCCGCTGCCGAACCACGCAGACGACGTGGCGATTTTCTTCGGCAGCCCGGTCTCGAGCTTCGACGTCGTCGCCAGCGGCGGCAATAGCGTCCCCGCCGGCGATTCGATCGGCTTTTCGACGGACGGACGCTTCTTCCGCGGCACCAGTAGCCCGGCGTCAATCCCCGGTTTCGTCACGATGTTCGCCGGGTTCTTCAATAACTCGGCTACGACGACTATCCAGTTCACCACAGCGAATCCCGTCACGGAGATCCGCCTCAGCGTCGCGGACCTCGAGACGGCCGGCGCCTTGTCGTTCTCGTCGTCGACATCGGCCGGCGTTCCCAGTTCGGTGACGGGTGGCCTCTCGTTTAGCGGCTCCGACGTGACCGGCAACGCCAGCAACTCGATCCAGGGTGAGATCGTTTGGACCTTCGCCTCGGCGGTCTCGAACCCGACGATCGAGTTCGACTACAACGCGGCCTTTAGCGGCGACCAGACGCACTTCTCCGGACTGAGCTACACCGTCGCGGCGATCCCCGAGCCGCTGGCCGCGGTCTGGTTCGCGACGGCGTTTGGCCTCGTCAAGGTCGGCAGCCGCCGCCGCTCGGGCGAAGACGCCTGATCCGCGCGAAAGCTTAAGAAAGCCCACCCCAGGGCCCGGCGGAGCCATCAGCTCCGCCGGGCCCTGTTCTTCTTTTGCGGCGGTGCTCTCTTGCTCTTGTGCTTTGCTGACGGTTGCTCTGGCACCGGAAGCCGGCGCAGCGGCTTGTCCGCGCGGTGTACAAAAACAAGCGGTGTACAAGAACAAGCGGTGTACAAGAACAAAACGGGCCCGGCGAACGAGGTTCGCCGGGCCCGTGTCGTAAGAAGGCGACTGGACCCCCAGCGGCGGCAGCGTCTAGCGCCCCCGCCCCGAGGTTGAACGTCGCCTTGTGAAAGGGATGAGGCTTGAGGTGACAGGCTTGAGGGACGTTGGGCAAAACCAATCGGTTCGCCAGCGCGCCCCTCACTCCCTCAGGTCTCAAGCCTCATTGGCCGTCAGGCCGACTTCTTCTCCGGCGTTTCGGTGAACAGCTTCTCGCGACCGTCGACCACCGCCTCGCTGACGGTGTAGCGTTGGCCACGCGGTTGGTCGGGCAGTTCGAACATGATGTCGAGCATCACGCTCTCGATGATCGACCGCAGGCCGCGGGCGCCGGTCTCTCGCTCGTGAGCCCGGCGGGCGATCGCGTCGAGGGCGCCCGGCGTGAACTGCAGGTCGGCCTCTTCCATGCTGAACAGCCGCTGGTACTGCCGCGTCAAAGCATTGTTCGGCTCGGTGAGGACCCGAACGAGAGCCGATTCGTCCAGCGGACGGAGACTGCTGACGACCGGCAGACGGCCGACCAGCTCAGGGATCATGCCGTACTCGACCAGGTCGTCGGCGGTGACCTGTCCGATCGCCTCGGAGAACGAGACCTCTTCGTTCCGCTCGCCGTCTTGGCTAAAGCCGATCGAGCGCTTGCCGAGCCGCTTGCGGACCACGTCCTCGACGCCGGCAAAGGTGCCGCCACAGATGAAAAGGATGTTGGTCGTGTCGATCTGGATGTACTGCTGCTCGGGGTGCTTGCGTCCGCCTTGCGGGGGGACGTTCGCCATGGTCCCTTCGAGCATCTTCAGCAAAGCCTGCTGAACGCCTTCGCCCGACACGTCGCGGGTGATCGAGACGTTCTGGCTCGTCTTGCCGATCTTGTCGATCTCGTCGATGTAGAGGATGCCCCGCTGGGCGGACTCGACATCGAAATCAGCGGCGTGCAGCAGCTTCAGCAGGAGGTTCTCGACGTCTTCGCCGACGTAGCCCGCCTCGGTCAGGGTCGTGGCGTCGCCGATGGCGAACGGCACGTTGAGGCTGCGGGCGAGCGTCTTCGCGAGCAACGTCTTGCCACAGCCGGTGGGGCCGACAAGCAGGATGTTCGACTTGTCGATATCGACGTCGGACTCGTCCTCGGCCGCCATCAGCCGCTTGTAGTGGCTATGCACCGCGACGGCCAGCACCCGCTTGGCGGACTCTTGGCCAATGACGTAGCTGTCGAGCTGGGCGACGATCTCCCGGGGTGACGGGACCTTGGCGAACAGCTGCTGGCTAGAGCCCCGCCGTTTCCGCTCTTGATCCAGAATGCTCTGGCAGAGCTCGATGCACTCGCCGCAGACATAGACGTCGCCCGGTCCTTCGACGAGAGGACCGACGTCACGATAGCTCTTGCGGCAGAACGAACAGAAGGCGTTTTTCTTCGTGGCGCCGGTGCGCCGCGTGCCGGTGATCTCTTTACCCGAAGGCATGGACAATTCTCCTTAACCCGTCATGCGTGGCGACGTCAGACACCAGGCTCGTTAGCCGGTAGGTCTTTCAGCCGCGACTCGTGGTGCCGCTCGATGCTCGCTCCTCGGGACGGATTGGCCGCGATCGCGCCCGGGTGGCGGCGGCGTTCTTCCCGACGCCAAGCCCCGAACACTGTTGTCTCGCTGCAGCCAGTCCGTTCCGAATTGCTCACCTCACGCCAGGCGGGGCTTCCTTGTCCACGCTCATCAGTTCGAGCAGTGTAAGCGTCCGTGGATACGGTGCGCCGACGAGAATCGTTCATCGGCTTTCTTTTGTGCTATCGCCACCTATGGGGGGCTTCGCGTCACAACCCTCCTGGGCGGCGCCGCCCGCGGCGTCGTTCGTGTCTCGCTCACCCTCCGTGCCGCTCCATCCCGCCAGCAGGGTACGGGCCGTCTGTTTCAGGACCTCCGCCGCTTCGGTGACGTTCGCCGCCTCACCCGGCCGATGCAGCTCGTACGTCAGCGCCGGGGCGAGTTTTTCTCTGATCCGCTGAAACTCCGTGTCCGTCAGTTCGCCGCGGGCGTGCAGCTCGCGGAACTCCGCCATCAGGTCGTTGGCGCTGCGGGCGTAGCTCCGCTGCCGCCGCTTCGCCCATTTCCGCACCACTACGAAGAACCCAGCCGTGATCCCCAGGATCAAGGCGATCCAAAACGTGGCGGCAGCGAGCGGGGGAATCGACACGCGTGACGCCTCGCGATCGGGAAAATCTCACATCGGGCCCGACAGGGCTAGCATAGCCCGACACCTGCCCAATCGTGCAGACCAGTCCCGATTATTCGCGCGACCTTCCGGAGTCGCCCGGTCGGATCGGCTTGGGAAACCCTGCTAACGGGCCTTCCCACACGCCACCCACCTTACCCAATCATCGTAGCAAGCGTACCCGGTCAAGCGGGCAGGCCGGCCGCGTCGATACCGATCGAGACGGGGCGGTCGGTTCTTCCTCGGAAGCCAGCGGCCCCACGACCAGCTTTTTTTCGCCAGCGCTTTTTTAGTCAGCCCAGGAACGCAGCGGGAGCGAATGCCGGGCCTTCAGCCACCAGCCGGCCTAACTCGAACGGCGCGACGCCTCGTCGCGTTGGTCTTGCTGTGCGCGCCGATCGCCCCGGCCAGGGCCCAGGCGCCGACCTCCGAGCCCGTCTTCTGGTCGCGGACCGAGCTGATGATCCCCTACCGCTGGGCCGGGACGGCGACCGGCGCGGCCGAGGTGGTCCTCTACCACTCCTCCGATCAGGGGCGCGCCTGGCGGGTCGCCGGTTCGGCGGCGCCGCATGTCCGCTCGTTCCGCTTCCAAGCGCCGGCCGATGGCGAGCACTGGTTCGCGGTCCGCACCTACGACCGGGCCGGCGTGGCCACCCCGCCGGGACCGCTGGGGCCCGAGATGCGGGTCGTCGTCGATACCGCCGCCCCCACCATCGATCGGCTCGACGCGCAGCTGAACGCCGGCCTGCTGACCGTCGAGTTGGAACTCAGCGACACGACCGGCTTCGCCGCTCAGCCGCTGACGCTCTACGCCCAACCCACCGGCCAGCCCGGTTGGACCCCCGTGCCGGTGACGTCCGCCCAGCCCTCGGCCGACAACCGATCGGCGCGCGTGGTCGCGCAGTGGCGTCCGCCAGCTGGGGTGACACGCATCGACGTACGGGCGACCGTTGAGGACCGCGCCGGCAACCGCGTCGAGCGTTCGGCGACTGCCGAAGCGGCGCAAGGCTTAGCGGCGCTGGCGCCCCGCACGCCGGCGGCGCCGGCCGCGTTCGGTACGGCTTGGCCTTCGACAACCGCCACGCCGCCCGCCCCGCTGGCCACCGGCGCGCCGTCGCTCGATCCGTTCGCCGACGCCGAGCGGCGCCAGCCGGCCGCAGCGAAGCCGTTCGCCGCGCCACCCTTCGCTTCGGCCGCCACGCCGGGTTTCAACTCTTCGGGTATCAATTCCATGGCGAAGTCGACGCCGTGGCCCTCGGAGTCGGCCGCGTCACGACCGCTGGTCGCCGGCGGTCTGACGGGGAGCGTCGATCGCTCGCAACCCGCCTTCAGCTCGACACCGTTTAGCTCGGCCAGCTTCGGCCGCTCGCCGGCCGACCCGTTCGCCGATCGAGAGAGCGCCGCGTCATCGCCCGACGCCGCTCCGCCGAGCCGGATGGTCAACAGCACCGAATTCGACTTCGATTACGAGCTCAACCGCACCGGCCGCTGGGGCGTGGCGAAGGTTGAGCTGTGGGGGACCGACGACGGCGGCCGCAGCTGGCGGCGTTTCGCGATCGATAGCGACCGTGAGAGCCCGATCCACGTCACCACGCCGGGCGAAGGGACCTACGGATTCCGCCTGGTCGTCGAATCGATCGGCGGCCTCGAAGCGACGACGCCGCGCCCCGGCGACGCCCCCGAGGCGGTCGTCGGCGTCGACCTCACCAAGCCGCAGGTGCTGCTCGGCGACGTGCGGCAAGGCGTCGGCTACTTCGCCGACCAGCTGGTGATTGAGTGGCGCGCCAACGACGAGCACCTCACCGAGCGGCCGATCGACCTTTTCTACTCCAATCGCGAGACGGGGCCCTGGATCCCGATCGCCACCAACCTGCCGAACAACGGCCGCCACTCGTGGCGCCTCCAACGGCACCTGCCCCGGCAGCTCTTCTTGCGGGCCGAGGCCCGCGACGAAGCGGGCAATGTCGCCGCGATGACCACGCCGCAGGCGATCGAGGTCGACGTGGCGGTGGCGAGCGGGTCGCTGAAGGGCGTGCGCCCGAGCGGGAACTAAGCTCGCGTCTCTGGCGAGCCCCCGATGTTAATCGGGGGTGTGCAGCGCAATAACTCCTCCGATTAACATCGGGGGCTCGCTGTCAATTTTAAAATTTGGCGACGACCGCGGTACGACGTCGTCTCAGTTTGCTTTGCGATAAAGGTCCCGTAGCGCCGGCTCAAGATCCGCGAACTGAAAATCGAAGCCTTCGGCAGCCAGTCGCCGCGATACGACATAGCGCCCGTAGAGAACGAGTTCGGGATCCGTTCGCAAGAAGAGCGGCGCGCCGATTCTCACCATCCATTCGTACGCGGGTAGACCCAGCGGCATTTTGACGACGCGACGCAGCGTCCGCATGAAGTCGGCTTGCGCGACCGGGTTGGGGGTGGAGGCGATATACATGCCGGACATCGATTCGTCGGTGATGGCTCGGGCGAAGAGATTGTTGAGGTCGGTCTCGTGAATCCATGACATGCCTTGGGCGCCGCCGCCGACGCGGCCGCCGACGCGGCCGCCGAGTCCGAGACGGGCGAGCCAACCGAGTGTGCCCAAGGCTCCCCCGCCGGCGCCGCGGTTGCGTCCTATGACGAAACTGGTTCGTAGGATCACGCCGCGTTGGTCCGGCAACTTGCTGGCGGCGAAGGCTGACTCCCAGGCGCGGGCGATTGTCGGAGCGAGACCCATGCCTTCGGCGGAGTCTTCGTCACACACCGCCGTCGGAGGATCGCCGTAGATGTGGGCGGTGCTCATCTGCACCCAAACGGGCGGCGGCGAGTTAGCGGCTCGCATTGCTTCGCCAAGGACGCGGGTCGATTCGACGCGTGACCGCAGAATCTCGTCTTGGTGATCGGGCGTCTTGATGCAGTTGACCGTCCGACCCGCCAGATTCACAACCGCGTCGGCGCCGTCAATCGCCTTCGCCCATTCGCCGAGAGTTCGGCCGTCCCAAAGCAAGTTGGTCCAATCTCCCAATACCGGGGGTGTCGATCTCGAGAGAACGGTTACCTTGGCGCCGCGGCTGGCGAAGTGCGCCGCCATGGAAGTTCCAAGGAACCCGCTACCCCCGGCAATGGCGATTCGCTTCTCGTTCAAGTCGTTCATGGGCTGCTAACTCGTCGCTTTGAATTCGGCTGCCTCTACACTGCATCATCATTACCGCAGCCCGCTACCGAACTTATCTCAAAGCTTCCTGGCAGTGACCGCTTTCGTGTCGATCGGCGACTCGACGGCGCCACGCGGCCGCAAGATCTGTGAAACGGGTCGAGCAACCCTCCTGGCTGATTGGAGCAAGGCGAAGACCGCTGACGCCCGGACCTTCGTCGCGATAAACTTGCCCCCATGGCGAAAACGTCCGCGACAACCACCGGCTTGGAGTACCTGCTCGCCCCCAGCGAGCCGGCCGGCTCGGTCGTTGCGCTCGTGGGGGACGACGGATTCCTCAAACGCGAGGTCCTTGGCGCGGTCCGCGCCCAGCTCTGTGGCGCCGACGGCGACCTCGACTGGCACGCCTTCGAGGGCCCCGCGACCGAATGGCGTGACATTATCGACGCCGTCGGCCAGCGGTCGCTGTTCGGCGGGGGGGGCAAGCAGGTCGCTCTCGTTGACGACGCCGACACATTTGTGACGCGCTACCGCGACAAGCTCGAGGACTTCGCCGCCGCGCCGTCGGCCGGTGTTGTCGTGCTCGACGTGAAGACGCTGCCCGGCAATACGCGGCTCGCGAAGGCGGTCGCCGCGAGCGGGCTGGTCGTTAGTTGCAAAACGCCCGACCGCGGTCCGGAGGTCGCCAAGCACCGGCGCGACGCGGCCAAGTGGCTCACCGCTCGCGCCGCGTCGGTTCACCAGACGCAAATCTCGGCCGACGCCGTCGAGGTGCTGTTCGACCTCTTGCCGATGAGCCTCGGCGTGATCGACCAAGAGGTCGCCCGGCTCGCCCTGCTGGCGGGCGATGGCGGCCGCATCGACGGCGTGCTGGCGAAGGAGAACGTCGGCGGCTGGCGGACGCGGACGGCTTGGGACTTGGTTGACGCCGCCGCCGATGGCCGGGCCGCCGACGCGTTGGCGCAGCTCGACCGTTTGCTACTCGCCGGAGAGCAACCGATCGGCGTGCTGGCGCAGCTCGGCTCGACACTCCGCAAGTTCTCGGCGGCGGCGTCGCACATCGAGGCGGCGGAGCGCTCTGGGCAACGGCCCTCGCTGTCGGCGGCGCTCAAATCGGCCGGTTTCGCCCCGTTCAAACTCGGCGACGCCGAGCGACAGCTCCGCCAGATTGGCCGCGCCCGCGCCGTACAGCTCGCCGACTGGGTGCTCGAGGCGGACCTCGCCATGAAGGGCCACAACAGCGCCCCGGCCCGCGCCCGGATTGAGCTCGAACGCCTGCTCTTGCGGTTGTCGCGCGAGGCGGCGGCAGCGCGGTAGGTGGAGGAAGCCAACTGTGGCGCTGCTCCGGTCGCTGACGCTCACGGCTCGCCGTCTACACTGCTAGCGAGCCGAGGGTGTCTGCGACGAAGGAATTGCGTGTCGCCGCGCGACTGCCGTTGCTAGCCGAGGCCCCGGTTGCTTACTATCCCGCCGCTTGACGGGCACCCGACTGCTAGCAACGGGACGCCCGCTGCCCCGGAGTTTCGTAACGCCAAGGATTGGCCATGCTTATGCGATTGGCGCCGTTGACGCTGCTGACGGCCGCCGGCTGCGCGTCGCTCGGTCCGACGCCGGCCGCGCTGCGCGACGCGACCAGCTCCCCGAACACGACGCCGGTGACCGCCGTCGCCGCCCACGCCGGCCCTTACGCCGACAAGTCGCAACAAGAAGCGATGGCCGAGGTCGCGCCGCAGCTGGCCGATCTGGCGATCGCCGACCCCGTGCTGCACGCCGAGGTGCTCGAGCAACTCGCCGCCACCAAGCCGTCGATGTGGTCGCTCACCGTGCAGCGGGCGCAGCACACGCTCGCTTACAAACGGCAGCTGGCCGGCGTCGAAGCGAAGCCGGCCGCCTCGCAGGTCGCCAAGACCGCCCCGGCGTCCCCGCCGCTGGTCGCCGCGCCCGCCGAGGAGAGCCGCGTGATGCAAGTGAGCGCGTCGGTCGATATCGCCCCGCCTGATCCGTCGCTGCCGATGGTGATCGGCGGTTCGGAGCCCCCGGCGATGATCCAGAACCAACACATGCTGGCCGCCGCCAAAGCGCCGGCCGCGACATCCGCCGCCGTCGACGGCGCGCCGCAGGCGAAGGCGTTGTTCCCGCCGACTCCCCCGCCGCCGACCGACTGGCGTGGCCACGTCGACTCGGCGATCACGCAGCTGGGCGAAGCGAACTCGACGCCGCCCCAATCGGTCGATGAGGCCCGCGAGCGGCTCCGGCTGCAACTGCTGCAGTTGGTCGCCGGCAAGACCGACAGCGCGGTCGCCCCCGCGCCGGGTCTATCCGCCGCCGAGCAGGGATACTGGTCGAATCAGATCTACGCCCTCTCGACGATGCTCGACGAGACCGGTTCGAACGACCAACGCGCCCGCATCGACGCCGCCGCCCGCCATCAAGCCGAGGCGACCGCCAAGCTCCGCGCGATGGGGAGCCTCCAGGTCCGCAACTTTGTGACGTGCCGCGAAGTTTACGGCTTCGGCGCCTACGACCCGCTCTCCGACGCCCGCTACGCCCCCGGCGACCAGGTGATCCTCTATGCGGAGATCGACAACTACCGCAGTGACGCCTCCTCCGAGGGGTACCGCACGATGCTCTCGAGCACCT
This sequence comes from Botrimarina colliarenosi, assembly GCF_007859955.1. GTDB lineage: Bacteria > Planctomycetota > Planctomycetia > Pirellulales > Lacipirellulaceae > Botrimarina > Botrimarina colliarenosi. The sequence goes on along the minus strand of NZ_SJPR01000001.1, from coordinate 753,216 downwards.
ACCGCCTCGTGAACGAGACCGGCAAGGAAGTCGCCTCGGGGGACTTCCCGGACGTCGACGATCTTTGCCTGACGATGCGGCGCGACTTCCATATCCAGTACGGCGTCACGCTGCCGGCGTCGCTGGCGGCGGGCGATTATCGCCTCGAATTGTTTGTGACGGACCGCCTCGGCGAGAAGATCGGCCACGACGAATTGACGATCGCAATCGCCCCCCGCTGAGCCCTTTTGCGGCGAATCGGCCAAGAACTGTTGCGAGACCCCCTGCGTATTGCGTTAGAATTGAGAGAGCCTTCTTCTGGAGCCCCCCTCGTTGTTCGATCGGCTGCTAGCCCTGCTGATGACGCTCACGCTTGCCGTCCCGGCGATCGTTGCGCCACCCTGTTGCTGTTTGGCGGCTAATTCTACCTGTCGGATTGCTGAAGAAGCGGCCGACAAGCCCGCCTGCTGCCAGACGGAAGCGGCCCTCCCCCCCTGCTGCCGGAACGCCCAGACGAGCGTCGAGACGGCCCCGCTGCCAACGCAGTGCGGCTGCGACGGCTGCCTCTCCTCCAAACCGGCGAGCCCGCTGGCAGGCCCCCCGACGGTTCCCGAAGCGCCCCACCCTGACGACCTCCCGCCGGCCTTCGGCGCCGGCCCCCTCGAACCACCGCACGCCGGCTCGCTCGATGGGCCTCGTGGTGTTATCGAACGGGTCTCTCTCAACCGCCCGCCACCCGACCGGCAGGCGCTATTCTGCGTGTGGGTCATTTGAATCGCCCGCCCCGACGCCGTTGGCGTCGCGGTTGAATTACCCGTCTCGACGCCCCCTTTGGCGTCGCGGCATCCGGTTCTTTCTGCGATTCATTTCTACGCCGACGCCTTCTTGGGCGCGGCGGACCTTCACAAGGAGCCCCGTTAAGGGGATCAATCCATGTTACGAATTATTGCTCTGTTCGGCCTGACCGCCGCAGTCGCTTTTGCCGGCAAGATGGTCACGACCGAGGTCGCTGTCGCTGACGCCGGCTGTTGTTGCGGAGAGGTCTGTGCGTGTGACGAGTGCGCGTGCGACGCGGCCTGCCCCGGTGGCGACGATTGTTGCTGCGTCAGCGGTGAGTGCTGTGCCGAGGGCGACTGCTGCTCGGACGGCGCGTGCTGCGAAGCGGAAGCGGGCCTCGCGGCTGGCGCCTGCTGCGCTGCGAAGCTCACTGCTGCGTCGGCTAGCGCCGGCTGCTGCTGTGGCGACGAGTGCACCTGCGAAGACTGCACGTGCGACTCGACGTGCCCCGGTGGCGACGACTGCTGCTGCGTCACCAGCGGCTGCTGCGAAGCGGGCGATTGCTGCTCGGGTGACGCCGCCGCTCTGGCGGACACCCTCTAAAGCACAACCGCTTTGCGATTGAGAAATGACGAGCCCCTCGGCCCCCCACGGGCCGGGGGGTTTTTCCGTGCGCGGCAGGGCTCGTTAGTGCGCAGTGGCGGGGCTGGCCCGGCGCTCGACGCCATGTTCTGCTGCGGGGATGGAAGCTTTCACCCCTTGGCGACTCGCCCGACGTGGACTCTGGGGCTGGCGCCGCGCTCATGCGGCCACCGCCGCCGGCGTCGCCATCGCCACGGCGGTGCTCGTCGGCGCGCTGGTGGTCGGCGATTCGGTCCGCGGCAGCCTCCGCGATCTCACGCTCCAGCGGCTCGGCGCCATTGACTACGCCCTCGCCCCCGGCCGCTCGTTCCGCGCAGAGCTCGCCGACGAGATGCAGCAGCAGAACGACGGCGCGCGGGTCGCGCCGCTGCTGCTCGCCCCCGCGTCGGTCTCGGTGCGGGTCGACGGCAAGACCCGCAACGCGAGCCGGCTGACGCTCGTCGGCTGCGACGAGCGGTTCCTCGCGATGGGCGCCGAGGATTGGCCGCTCCAAGAGCGGGGCGTCCTGCTAACCGCGGCGGTCGCCGCCGAGCTTGGCGTCGTGGCGGGCGACTCGGTGCTGCTCCGCACCAAGTCCGCCAGCGCCCTGCCAGCCGACAGTGCGTTGGGGGAGAAAGCCGACACCGTCGCGTCACAGCGTCTGCGCGTGACGGCGGTGCTTCCCGCCGAGGGACTCGCCCGATTTGGCCTCGCGCCGACGCAGGGCGCACCCCGCAACGCCTTCGTGCCGCTCGCCGTTGCCCAGCGGCTGATTGGCCTAGAAGGCGAGTGCACCGCGCTGATTATTGACGCCGAAACGACGCCAACGGTTGCGCCGAAGCTCGCCGACTACGGCCTCTCGTTCGACCAGCCGCGTCCGGACGTCTGGCAGCTCGAGTCGCGCGAGCTGGTGCTCACCGACCAGGTCGTCGCCGCGGCGCGGCGCGCGTGGGCCACGCTGCCGGTCACCGCGTCGACGACCTACCTGGCCGACACGATCCGCGTCGGCGACCGGACGATCCCGTACTCGACCGTCGCGGGAATCGAAGCGACGCCCGCCCAGCCGTCGATCGCTCCGACCGACAACGGCGCCATCGTGCTCAACCGCTGGGCGGCGGACGATCTCAATGCAAAAGTCGGCGACCCGGTGACGCTCACCTACTACGAGCCCGAGAGCACCCACGGCGAGCTGCGCGAAGCGCCGCCGGTGACGCTCAAGCTGTCGGCGATCGTCGAGCTGAGCGACGCCGACGGCGAGTCGACCGCGGCGAACGACCCGCGCTGGACGCCGCAACTCGAGGGGGTGACCGACGCCGAGTCGATCGACAACTGGGACCTGCCGTTCGAGCTCACCGAGACGATCCGCGACCAAGACGAGACCTACTGGGACGACTACCGAACGACCCCCAAGGCGTTCGTCAGCTTCGCGCTGGCGGAGAAGCTCTGGGGCTCACGCTGGGGCGATGTCAGCCTGCTACGAGTCGCTGCGCCCGAAGCCGATGGGGCCGACCTCACCCAAAGACTGCTCGACACGATCGATCCGGCCGACCTCGGCTTCGCGCCGCTAGCGATCCGCGCGCAGGGGCTCGCCGCGTCGTCGGGCAGCACGCCGTTCGACGTGCTATTTCTGTTATTCAGCATGTTCCTCATCGGCGCCGCGTTGCTGCTGATTGTGCTGTTGGTGTGGCTAGCGATCGACGAGCGGCGGCGTGAGGTCGGCCTGCTCGGGGCGATCGGTTTCGACCGCCGCCGGGTGCGACGCGGTCAACTGCGAGAGATGGCGCCCGTCGCAGGGTTGGGCGCGCTCGTTGGCGCCGCGGTCGGCGTCGCCTATGCCGCCGGGCTGCTCTACCTGTTGCGGACCGTTTGGGTCGCCGCCGTGGGGGCGCCGTTCCTCCGCTTACACGTCGGCCCGCTGACGCTGGTCGCTTCCACCGTCGGCGCTTGGGTGGTGGCGATCGCGACGATCGCCTGGGCCGTCCGCAGCGCCACGAAGACGCCGCCACGCACGCTGTTGGCAGGGGGCTCCGCACAGCCACCGTCGGGAGGCGCTGGCAAGTCACGCCTCGCGACTGGCGTCGCGCTCGGTTGCGCGACGCTTGCCGGCGTTGCGGCTATGTCGGGCGGCTCGCTCCGCGGGGAAGCAGCCGCCGGCGTCTTTTTCGCGGTGGGAGGGCTGACGCTCGTTGCGTTGCTGGCGACGATTTATCGGTTCAGCCGCCGCGAAGGGGCGAACTCTGCCGGCCTCGCCCTACCCCGTCTAGCGGCGATGAACGTCCGCCGCCGCCCCGGGCGGTCGCTGCTGACGATCGGCCTCGTCGCCGCCGCGAGTTTTCTGCTGCTCGCCACCAGCGCGTTCCGATTGCCTCCCACCGATGCGGGAACGGGCGGCTTCGATCTCATCGCCCAGTCTGACCAGCCACTGCACTACGATCTGGCGACCGCCGACGGCCGGCGTGAGCTCGGCTTCTCCAGCGACGGCGAAGCGGCGCTCGCCGGCGCCACGGTCTACGGCTTCCGCGTCCAGGACGGCGAGGACGCCAGTTGCCGGAACCTTTACCAAACCAAGCAGCCGCGCGTGCTCGGCGTGACGCCACGCTTCGCCGAAGTGGCCGACAACCGCCCGACGCCGATGGAGTGGGCCGACAACGCCAACCCCGCGGCGCCCTGGACCGTCCTGGCGAACCGCGCCGTGGCAGCCGATATGCCGGTCCCCGTGGTTCTCGATTTCAATACGGCGATGTACTCGCTGAAGCTCTACGGCGGCGTCGGTTCGCAGTTCACGATTCGCGACGAGGTCGGCGAGGAGGTGACGGTCGAGGTCGCCGGGCTGCTGAAAAACAGCGTCCTGCAGGGCGACTTGTTGATGGGCGAGGCGGACTTCTTGCGGCTCTTCCCCTCGGCGTCGGGCTACCGGTTCTTCCTGATCGCCGGCGACGACCCGGCGGCGCTCGCCGATCGACTCGAAGACACGCTCGCCGACTACGGTTTCGACGCCCAAAGCGCCTCGGCGCGGCTTGCCGACTTCTTGGCGGTGCAGAACACCTACCTCTCGACGTTCCAGGCGCTCGGCGGGTTGGGCCTCGCGCTCGGCGCTATTGGCCTCGCGGTCGCACAGTTCCGCAACTTGCTGGAACGCCGCGGCGAGCTCGCCCTGCTCCGGGCCGCGGGCTTCACCAAAGACCGGCTCCGCCGACTGGTGCTGCTCGAGAACCTCACGCTCCTCGCGGCGGGACTCGCCGCCGGGGCGATCGCGGCGGCGGCGACCCTTGGCCCGCTCTCGGCGCAGAGCGACGCGCAGCTCCCCTGGCTGATGGCGATCGCCCTCATTGCGGCAACAGTTGCGATCGGCCTCGTCGCGTCACGGATCGCCTCGGGCCGCGCCCTCTCGGCTCCGCTAACCGCCGCCCTCCGTGGCGAGTAGACGAAAACGCAAAGAGCCGGGAGACGTAAGTCCCCGGAGTGCGGCGGGTACCCACTTCACTCCGGGGACTTACGTCTCCCGGCTCTTTGTTTAGTTGAATCCATTCGCCCTCCGGGAGCTGACGCTTGCCGGCTCGCCCAGCGCTCAGCGGAGGTGGTTGGCTGGCGAGCCGTCGTCTAGAGTGAGGCTCCACAGACACCGCCCCCCGTGAGACCCGCCATGCGTGGCCTGCTGCTAGTCGTCGCTTCGATCGCCCTCACCGTCGTCAGCTGGGGTCTCTACGGCCCGGTCTTGCACCGGGGCCAAGCGGCGATGTCGCTGGTCGATGGCCAGTTCGCCCGGCTCCGGCCGTTTGTCTGTGTCGGGCTGGCGTACTTTGCGATCGGCGTCATCGTGCCGGCGGTCTTGCTCTACACTAAGGGCGAAAAAGGGAACTGGACAACGCGCGGCGCCGTGATGAGCCTCCTGGCGGGCGTTTTTGGCGCGATCGGCGCGCTGGGGATCATCATGGCCTTTACGTACGGCGGCAAGCCGTCGGTCGTGATGCCGCTGGTGTTCGGCGGGGCGCCGGTCGTGAACTCGTTTTTGACGATCTACTGGGCCAAACGGCTCAAGGACATCGGCCCGATCTTCATCGCCGGGTTGCTGATGGTGGTGATGGGGGCGGTGACGGTGCTCGTCTGCAAGCCGGCGCCGGCGAAGCACGCCCCCCCCGTGGCGGCCGCTGTCGAGGCCGACGAAACGCCTGCGGTGGAGGCGCCGGCTGACGAGACGCTCGCCGAAGCGGTCGAGAGCAACGTCGAGAAGGCGGGCGCCGCGAGCGGCAACTTCTTGCTGCAAGTGCTATCGATCGCCAGCGTGATCGCCTGCTGGGGCGCCTACGGCCCGGTCCTGCACCAGGGCCAAGCCGCGATGCATCACAGCCGCCTCCGTCCGTTGTTGTGCGTCGGCCTCGCCTACTTTGCGATCGCCGTGGTGGTGCCGCAACTGCTGCTCATCGGCAGCTTCGAAGAAGCGAGCACGTACAACTTCAGCGGCGCGTTCTGGAGCCTCGCAGGCGGCGCCGCGGGGGCGATCGGCGCGCTGGGGATCATCCTGGCCTTCAACTACGGCGGCAAACCGATGTACGTCATGCCGCTCGTGTTCGGCGGGGCGCCGGTCGTGACAACGCTCGAAGCGCTCTGGGTCCGCGGCGGCTTCGAGGGGGTCTCGTCGGTGACGCTCGGCGGCTTCTTCGCCGGGTTGCTGCTGGTGATCGTCGGGGCGGCGATCGTGCTGGTCTTCGCGCCCAAGGGAGCGCCGCCAGCCAAGCCCGTCGCGGAGCCTGTCGTCAAGCCGCAAGAGACGCCGCCCGCTGAAGCCATTTCGTGATGATCGACACCGGGTTCACGGTCTGAATTCTGAAGTGAGCCCCACCCGCGGCTAGCGTGCTGAGTTGGAAGTTCTTACCCACTCAGAGTGCTTGCCGCTACTCGGATGAGTAATAAGTAGTGAGAACCACGACGGGCACAAAGAGCACGACGGATTGTCTCTTGATTCAACGAAGCCCCGGCGAGCAGTCCGTCGTGTCCGTCGTGTCCGTCGTGGTGAAATCTCTGATCCCAGCCTCATTCCAAAGCCGCCCAATTTGGGAACGAACTTCTAACTCGGGACACTAGCGCCGACGGCTCAAATAGATCGCTGCGCGTGAGCCGTCGGCGCTAGCCGCGGGTGACGTCACGAATCGCAACCCAACCGCTTACGTCCCGCGCGCCGCGCCGAACCACTCGATCTGCTTCCGCGGGCAGTACGTATAGCCCCGCTCTTCGCAGTGCGGTCGAAGCCACGTGGCCCGCTCGTCGAGTTCCGCCGGCGTCGTCCCCTGCGGCATGAGCAGGACCCGTTCGGGATCGATCTCACCCAGTTCACCGAGGAACTGTTCGACCTCCGGAAGTTCTTCCGGCGCGTCGACGACGAACTTGAGTTGGTAGACGTGCCGGGCGATCAACCGCCGCACGATGTCGACCCGCAGCCGCGACCGCTCGTGCCGGCGGGCCCAGTGGGCGTGCTGCTCGATATCGGGCGTCGAACCCGACAGCTTGGGGCTGATCGAGATCAGGTTGCAAGTCACGGGGAGGAACAGCGTGCCGGCGGTCTCGATCGTGATGTGCCGCCGCATCCGCCGCAGTCGCTCGCACAGCGGGATCAACTCGGCGAAGAGCATCGGCTCGCCGCCGGTGAGCACCACGTGCCGGCAGTCCCATTCCTCAATCGCGGCGACGATTTCGTCGACCGACAGGTCCTGCCCCTCTGGCGCCCACGAGGCGTGCGGCGTGTCGCAAAACCAGCAGCGCAAGTTGCAGCCGCTGGCGCGCACGAAGACCGAAGCCGTCCCCGTGAGGAGGCCTTCGCCTTGGATCGATTTGTAGACTTCAGCAATCCGCATGAAGGTTCACCGCGGAGACGCGGAGGACGCAGAGTTTGTTAGAGTTTATTCGCAATACGTTTCACGCCGTTCTTAAGCAGATCGACGTTGAAATTGATCAGCAAGCCAAGCCGCTTGTCGCTCAGCCGCAAGTACGAGAGCAGTTGAGCGGTGTGGATTGGCGCAAGCTCATCGACTGACTTCAACTCAATAATTACCTCCCCCGCAACTAGCAGGTCGAGGCGGTAAGAAGCATCAAGTGTCATGCCACGATAGTTGACGGGAAGCTCAATCTGTTGATCCACTCCGAAACCACGTTCACGCAGCTCATAAGCTAGGCAAACCTCGTAGGCCGACTCTAGAAGGCCCGGACCCAGAGCTCTGTGCACGGCGATCGAAGCATCAACGATTTCGCCAGCTATCCGATCGATTTCTTCCCTATTCAATTTGCCTCCCCCCTTTCCGCGTTCTCCGCGTCTCCGCGGTAAATCAATCCGAGTATGCAACCGGATCGGTGAGCCCCGCGTCGGCGAAGCCCTTCAACCGCAGTTGGCACGCGTCGCAGCGGCCGCAGGGGACGCCGTTCTCGTTGGGGCTGTAGCAGGTGTGCGTCAGGCTGTAGTCGACGCCGAGCTCGACGCCACGGCGGACGATCTCGGCCTTCGTCAGTTTAATCAACGGCGCGTGGACCCGGAGGGGGCGGGCGCCCGTGACGCCCGCGGCCGCGTCGACCCCGGCCTTGGTGGCGAGGTTCGCCAGCCGCTCGAACGCCTCGACAAACTCGGGCCGGCAGTCGGGGTAGCCGCTGTAGTCGACGGCATTGACGCCGACGAACAGGTCCACGGCGCCCAGCACCTCGGCCCAGCCGAGCGCCAGCGATAGCATCACCGTGTTGCGGGCCGGCACGTACGTGATCGGGACGCCGCCGGCCATCTCCTCGTCGCTGCGGTCCTGGGGAACGTCGATATCGGCCGTCAGGGCGCTGCCGCCGAACGAGCCCAGGTCGATCCCCACGGTGCGGTGCTCGGCGACCCCCACCGCGGCGGCGACGCGGGCCGCCGACTGCAGCTCGAAGCGGTGCCGCTGGCCGTAATCGATGCTGAGGGCGTAGACGTCGAAGCCTGCCGCTTTGGCGATCGCGGCGACCGTCGCTGAGTCGAGCCCTCCGGAGAGGAGAACGACCGCTTTGGGAGGGGAATCGGGCACAGGGACGGCAAGTCGGCGGTGGGGTGGGTGGGTTCGTCGGCGGCGGAAGCCCCGCATGGCTCCCCTACCCCGCCGCAACCCATCATGCCAAACTCGTGCCCTGACACAACGCCCCGCCCCCATTCCCACCGATCACGACCGATGTCGCGCGACCTGCTCGAGACCTTCGACAACCAATTCCCCGATCGCGACTACCGGATCGAGATCCGCCAGCCAGAGTTCACGTCGCTCTGCCCGAAGACGGGGCAGCCCGATTTTGGCGTGGTGACGATCACCTACACGCCGCGCAAGAAGTGCGTCGAGCTGAAGAGCCTGAAGTTCTACCTCCAGGCGTTCCGTGACAACGGCATCTTCTACGAGCACGTCACCAACACGATCCTCGATGACCTCGTCGCGGTTGTCAGCCCACAGTGGCTGAAGGTCGAGATCGCGTTCAATGCGCGCGGCGGCATCACCGAGACCGTCACCGCCCAGTTCGCCAGTTCGGGGATCTAGCGACCGGCTCGCTTTAGCGCGCTCGCTTGCCGTGCACCGCCGCCTTCAGCTCGGTGTCGAAGTCGGTCGCCTGACAAGAGCGGAGCGTCCGGAAGCCGAACCAGCCGCCGCCGAGGGCCGAAGTGAGTCCACCGGCGAACTGCAGATCGAACGGGCTGGCGGCGGTGATCGCCGACAACGCGCCGCATCCCAAGGCGACCGCCGAGACCGTCAAGCGGAGCGTCGCCTTTTCGCGGCTGGTGCGGGTCTCGGCGACGTCGATCGCGTGGCGGGCCGACTGGTTGGCGAGTTGCCGCAACGCGTCCATGTCGGTTGTCACGGTTCGCGTCGGTTCGCGTCGCATTTCGGACAAGTCGCTGAGCAGTTGCTCGGGCGCGATGACTTCCAGTTCGGCATTCGATTGGGCTTCCGCTACGACGGGAGCAACCGCCAAGGGACGGGTCGGCTGCTGTGTCGCCGGGGTGCTCAGGCTCTGGGGCTCACATTCCGACCCGCCACGGACACGCTGCATGAGCTTCCGCATGTAGTCGTCGATCGACTCGTCTTCGACCGAACCGTTTGAAGCGGTCGGCTCGGGATCGGCGAGCGGAGCGGGCGCCTCCACAGGCTCGTCCTCGTCGGGCACCATGTGCGCGAAGCGATCGATGAACGACTCGGGCTCGGGAGCCTCCGCGGCTTCCGCCTCGTCCCTCACCGGCGCGGCGAACGGGTCCTTGACGAGTCCGGCCACGAGCCCAGGTTCGGGCGCCTCCGCTGATTCGTCGGAGTCGTTTCCGTCCGCTGCAGCCAGGGACTGCGGCTCGGTCTCTGCCGTGGCTTCGCTCGGGGCCGTGTCGGCGAGGTCCAGCAGCGTCGCGGGGCTTTCGAGTGGATCTGACGGCGCCTCGACCGACGCTTCTAGTGAAGTCTCCCAGAGCGATTCGGGGGCCACTTCTTCCGACTCGCCGCCGAGACGCTCGATGCCCCACAGGGACTCGGCCGTGGCCTCCGGCGCCGGCTCGATGAACGACTCGGCGTCCTCGTATCGGGTCGCCGATTTGGTCGGTTCGGACGCCGCGTTCATCGTCTCCGTGCTAGCCCACGGGCTCGATGACGCGGGGCTATCGGATTGCTCCGGCCAGACAGCGTCGGTCGGCTCGTCCTCGGCATTCGACGGAGCGCTAACGACGTCGGCCTCAAGCAGGGCGCTGGGCTCCGGCGCGGCGAGAGGTTCGGGCGACGGCGCAATGACCGACGATTCAACTTGTTCGGCGAGGGCAAAGCTCGCTTCGGCGAGGGCGGCTTCGAGGTCATCGACCCGGTATTGCAGTTCCTCGGCGCGCTGCAAGGCGTTCTGCAGGGCGGCTTCGGCGTCGACACGTTTCGTCTGCGAGAGGTGGAGTTGTTCGGCGAGTCGTTCCGTCTCGCCGTTCGCCTCATCCGCTGCGGCGACGGCCTGCTCCGCCCGCTCCTGGAGTTCAGCGAGGGTCGCGCCGAGGCCGTCCGCTTGCTGACGCTCGTTGCGTAGCGCCGCGACCATACGGCGGACGCGTGGTCGATAGCTGCTGAGCCGCTGGCGTAGCCGGGCGACATCGGCGGCGTGTCCGTCTGCGGCAAATGCCGGCATAGCCGCCGTCTCGACGGAGTCGGCGTCTTCTACCGCGCTCACCTCTTCCAGCGATTCTTCGATGACGGGAAGCGAGTCGAAGAGCGACTCGTCAACGACGTCTTTCTCCTCCGCAGCGGCGCTGAACAAGGCCGCCGCGCTGGGGTCGAACGACGGGGTCGGTTCGACAGGATGGGGCGTCACCGCCTCCAATCGCCACGGGTCGGACTCTTCCGATGCCGGCGCTGCTTCGACAAAGCCAGGCAGCCGCGGCGCGGCCGCTTCGTTGAGTTCGTTTGGATCGGACGGCAACTCCGCTTCGGGCGTCGAGGTCTCGGGCGTCGAGAGCAACGCGTCCCACGGGGAGGGCTCGTCCAACCGGAAGGGGTCGTCAACTTCCTCCGCGGGCGGCGTCGAGGCAGTCGCAGCCGGGGTCCAAGGCTTTAGCAAATGGCTTGGGATCGCTGGGTCATCCCCCGACGCCAAATCGATGGCCCGCGCCTTTTCCAGCAGGTCGACGCTGTTGTCGAGCCACTCCGAAGTGACCTCGGCAAGTGACGTTGGCGCATCGACTTCTGGGGAAACGACAACAAGCTCGTCGCCGATTTCGGTCGGAGCGACTGGCAATTCGGCCGTGGCGGGCAAATCGGCGTCAGCGGGCAAGTCGGCGGTCGTGGGGACCGCGGCAGCCGGCTCGGTCGGTTCGGTCTTCTCGATGACATCGATCGAAACCACCTCGAGGTCGACCGAGCCAACCCGCAGGCAGTCGCCGGGGGCGAGACGCGCCTCGCTGAAATCGGCGCCGTTGAGCCGGGTTTCGGACGCCCAGCGACGGACAACCGGGCCGCTTTCGCCCGGCGTGACGACGCAATGCAGCGGCCGCAGACCGGGACCGTCGAGACGCACCGAGCACCGGGGGCCACCGCCGATCGTGTGCGCCGACTCGTCCAAGTACGCCACACAGGACCCGTCTTGGCCCAACAATCCCAGCCGGGCCAGCACCGGATCGGTGCAGTCGCGGGGCGGGGTTGGGCCAGTTTTGGCTTCGGCGACGCAGAAGGTGGTTGTCGACATGGTGCAGTTTCGGGGAGCGAGTCGGGCCGTTGAGACGGGCGTGCAGACGGTTCCGTCGGGTTGGGTCGGGGCACAACGGCCACCAGCATGTAGCTCGCCGATGGGGGTCGGTCAAAGTGAACGCCCCGCGAGTTCAAGCACAAAGCAGGCCCAAATGGGCCCAAACCCCCTATCCCACCGGGATCAACGGGTCGGCACACGGCAGGCCGTACCTGCCCTCCCTACCACCCTCAGGAGGGGAATAAACGGAATTGCAGATTCCGAACCGAACTCGGCAACCGGATTGCGGGTCTTCGCGTACTAAGCTTGCAAAGCGACACGGCGGGTCCCCTGCGGCTGCCGACGGGTCGCCCCGCACCCGGAACAGCAGACCTTGGCAGCTCGAGAAGACGCCCCTCCGCCCCACGCGGCGGCGTCGACCGAGCATTTTGATGAGGCCCCACGATCATGTCCCGCGCCCGTAAAGACTCCATTACAAAGATCCAGCAATTGCTGGTCACGCGCCGCGACGCGCTACGCAAAGCACTTGAGGGCGACCTCAGCCTGTTGATGCAACTCCGTGAGCAATCGGGCAGCGACGTCGTCGACGCCGCCCTCGACACGGCCCAAGACGAGATCAGCTCGCAGCTAGCGGAGGTCGAGAGCCGCGAACTGGGCAGCATCGAGAAGGCCCTGGTGCGGATCCGCTCGGGCGCCTACGGCGACTGCGAGATCTGCAACAAGACGATCCCGATGGCTCGGCTGAACGCCCTGCCTTACGCCACGATGTGTATCGAATGCCAGCAGGCGGCCGAGGACGGCACCCTCGAGGACCGGATGCCGGAGGATTGGAGTCGCGTCGTCGACACCGGTTATTCCGAAGCCAACAGTCGGGCGAACGACTTCGAGCTGCAGTAACGCGTCTCGAGAGTGAACCGCCACCGATGATCCGCTAAACTTACGGGGTCGGGACGCCTGAGCGTCTCGGCCCCGTTTCGTTTAACCGGCCCTCCGCGGGGGGCCCGACCGCCGACCAACGCTGTATGACGAGTCCCCTCCGCACGCCGCTCCTCGTCGCCGCGGTCGCGGCTTCGCTGCTGGCCGCCGGTCGGTCGCTCGCCCAGCCGGCCGAGTCGCCCCGCCTGGTGGCGGTCGACGCCGGCGACCCGGGCCTCCAGCCCCTCACGCTCGAGAACCGGGCCGCCGAGTTCCGCGCCCTGTCGGAAGATGTCGCCGCCCTCGAAGCCCAGCTCGGCATCTACAAGCGGGTCGCCCGGCTGGTGGCGCCGAGTGTCGTCCACATCGAGGCGCGCCCCATCCGCGAGCACCGCATCCGCTCGGGCGGCCAAGAAGCCGGCTCGGGGGTGATCGTTCACTTCCGTGGCAAGCCGTACATCCTCACCAACCGCCACGTTATTAAGCATTCGTCGCCGTCGCACATCCGCGTGCAACTGGTCGATGGCCGGCCCTTCCGGCCCGACCGGCTTTGGAGCGACAGCCAGACCGATGTGGCCGTGATGTCAATCACCGCCTCGGACAGCGTCGGCCTGGCGCCAGCCGTCCTGGGGGATAGCTCGCGACTCGAGATCGGCGAACAGGTGTTGGCGTTCGGCAGCCCGTTCGGACTCAGCCACAGCGTCACCCGCGGCATCGTCAGCGCCAAAGGCCGCTACAACCTCGACCTGGGTGACGGCGAGGTCGAGCTGCAGAACTTCTTGCAGACCGACGCCGCCATCAACCCGGGCAACTCGGGCGGGCCGCTGGTGAATCTCCGCGGCGAGGTCGTCGGCCTGAACACAGCGATCGCCAGCTCGAGCGGCGGCAACGAGGGGATCGGGTTCTCGATCCCCATCAACCTGGCGACTCGCATCGCCGGCCAGCTGATCGAGAATGGCGAGGCGACCCGCGGCTACCTCGGCGTCGAGTTCGACCCGATGTTCAACGAGCAGCGCGCCCGCGCCGCCGGCCTGCCGCGGCTGTTCGGCGCCCGGATCACCGTCGTGAAGGACGACTCTCCCGCTCAGCAAGCGGCCCTGCGCGAGGACGACATCCTGCTCACCTACAACGGCACGCCGATCGAGGACTTCGACCACCTGTTCAATCTGGTGAACCTCACCGAGGTAGGCGATCGGGTCGATATCGAGCTCATCCGCAACGGCGCCCGTATCCATGCGATGGTGCCAATCGGGCGGCGTCCGCCCGAGGACGCGATCCGCTGAGCGGCGGCCCCCCCCGAGCCGGCGGCCAGCGCGAACGCGTCGCCGCATTGGACGGCCTGCGCGGGCTGGCGATTGTCTGGGTGCTGTTGCACCAGTTGGTCGTGATCCCGGCGTCATCGACGTGGGAACGCCTCGCCCTGTGGCCGCTGCAGTTCGGCTGGTACGGGGTGACGCTCTTCTTTGTCCTGTCGGGCTACCTGATCACGGGGGTGCTCCTCGACACGCGGGACGCCCCGAACCGACTCAGCAGCTTCTACGCCCGTCGGGCGCTGCGGATCTTGCCGCTCTACTTCGTCTTGGTGGCGGCGGTTTTTGGCGTCTCGGCGCTCGCCGGCGGCGCGCTGGGCGCCGAGACCTTGACGACGCTGCAGGCCGCGAGCTTCTGGCTCCTGCTGGGCAACTGGACGATGGCCGAGGCGGGCTCCTACCTCGTGGGCCCGCTCGCCGTCACGTGGAGCGTGGCGATCGAAGAGCAGTTCTACCTGGTGTGGCCTTGGGTCGTTGGTTGGTTCCGCGACCGTCGCCGGCTTGCCATGTTCTGCCTCATCGTCGGGCTTGCTTGTTTGGGAACACGACTCGCCGGGCAACAGCTTGGCTGGAACCCGATCGCGCTCTACGTGCTGACGACGACCCGACTCGACGCGTTGGCGATCGGCGCCGCCGCGGCGGTCGCGACCCGCGACGGGTTCGACCCTCGACGGTGGCGGACGGCCTTGATCGCCACCGCGGCGGTCGCCTTCGGGCTCGCGGCGGGGGGCGACCTTGTCGAGACCCTCGCCGGCGGCGATGTGGTCACCGATTGGTCGCTCGGCCCTGGGATCACGCTCGGCGCGATCGCCGGCGGCGCCGTGCTGCTGCTCCTCGCCGACCCGGCCGCGGCGCCAACGCTGACGCGCTGGTTCGAGGCGCGTTGGCTGCGATCGTTCGGCCTCTATAGCTACGGCATTTACCTGACGCATAGCCCGGTGCGGGCGGTGGTGCGCGATTACGTTTATGGGCCAGGCGACGGCGGAGCCACCCCCTGGATCGCGTTCCCCGAGGTCGCGGGGACACAGCTGCCCGCCTTGCTGGCGTTTCTAGCGGTGTGTGCCCCCCTTTGTTGGCTAGCGGGCGTGTTAAGCTATCGGCTGATCGAACGGCCGTGCCTGCGGCTCAAACATCGTTTCCCTGCTAGACCTGCCTTGTCATGACTCTTCGACTGCTCCTGACCGCCCTCGTTATGACGGGCGTCGCCGCCTCGGCCGCAGAGCCGCGCCTGCCCGACCTAAGCCCCTACGCCGAGCAGATCGCCGGCTGGGAAGCAGAGATATCACGGCTTGAGGCGCTCGACGAAGCCGAGCCCGATCCGGAAGGCGCCGTGCTGCTGATCGGCAGCTCGAGCATCCGCCTCTGGGATAACGCGGCGGAAGACTTGGCGCCCTATCCCGTCATCCGCCGCGGCTTTGGCGGGGCCCGATTCAGCGACCTGGCCCACTACGCCAAGCGGCTGATCACGCCGCACCACTACCGCGCGGCCGTGGTCTTTGTCGCCAACGACGTCACCGGCGGCGACGACGACCGCTCGCCGGAACAAGTGGCCGAGTGGTTTGGCTACGTCGCCGACCTGCTACGAAGCCACCAGCCCGACGCTGTCGTTATCTGCTGCGACGTCCGCCCGACGCCGCTACGGCAACACGTCTGGGACCAGACCAAGGCGGTCAACGCCGCGCTCCAGGCGGAATGCGAGAAGCGTGAAGGCGTCTTCTATCTCGACACCGCCGACGCCTACCTCACCGCCGACGGCGACGCCCGCTCGGACGTCTACCGCGATGACGGCCTGCACCTGAACCGGCCGGGCTATGAGTTGTGGTCGGCGCAGATCAAGTCCCTGCTGAACCGCGTCCTCAGCGACGAATCGTCGTCGCGATAACCTGCCGACGACGACGAAGACTCGGTCTCGACTCCCGAACCGAAGGCGACCGCGACAAGCAAGATAACAATAGCGAAGTGGCGAATCTCTATGGCTTGCCGCGCAGCGACACGGCGGGCGCTTTCCAAAGAGAAAACGCCCGCCGTATACGCGTGTCGGCCGGTCAGCTAGTGGTCGGAGCTTCCCGTTATTTCGCGGCGACCGCATCCTCGGCAGCGGCCGCGTTGACCGCCTTGGAGATTTGCGTGAGCTTCTTATCGGCGGCTTCCTCCTGAGCGATATTTTGCTTCAGGAGCTTCAGCGCCTTCTCATAGCCCAACGCCTCGGCCCAGCAGCAGAGCGTGCCGTAGGTGGCGATCTCATAGTGCTCGACCTTCTGCGCGGCGGCGATCATCACGGCGTCTTTGACTTCGTCCGTCGCGTCTTCCGCGAGCAGTTCCTCGGCTTCCTTGAGCAGGCCCTTCATCGCCTCGCACGTCTTGGCGCGGGCCGCCTTGCCGGTCTCTTCGAAGGCTTGCTCAACCCGCTCAACGTGGGTTTCGGTCTCGGCCAGATGGCTCTGGAAGGCGTCACGAAGCTTCGGCGACGTCGCCTTCTTCACCATCTTCGGCAACGCCTTGGTGAGCTGACGCTCGGCGCTGAGGACGTCGCGTAGCTCGTCATAGAATGCGTCGGCGAGGGATTCCATGGCCATGATTAAGATTCCTGTTCGTGAGTTGAGGGGGACGACACGCCATACGCGGCAAGAAACCGCCGTCGCACTTTACGCATCGAAACGGCGCCGCCGCTCGACGGGCCCGACGCCAAGCCGACGGCTTGGCGACGCCGTAGTGAAAGCAAAGGGCGTGCCCATGTGGATCGCTCCGCCAAAGAAGCCTGGCAGGGCGGCTTATGCGACATCGGATCAAGCATGCAGTTCCCACAGCCTTGCAGGGCGATCCGTCATGGCGGAAAAGGAACCAGTCTGCCTGCGGGAGAACCAGTCAAGCTGGCTTTTTCGACATCCCCCCTCGACTCCCAAGAGGGCCCGATGAATCAACCACGCTGCGGACGCTGATCGGACCCGAGTTCGCATCCTGCAAGGATTGCCGGATCAGCGAACTTCCGCGCACCTCTCGGGCGTCAATCGGCCGCGGCGGCCGTCGCCGGGTTGGGGATCACAAAGAGCATGTAGGTAAGCGGGTCTGCCGGGTCGTCACCCGAGGCGACCCGCGTCTCGGTCCCGGGCGTTGTGAGGTACCGCTTGGCCAAGGCGTAGTTGAGCGCGATCGCTCTTCCATCGGGCTTTAGCAGAGAGGGCAGCCGCTTGAGAAACCGCGTCGCGACCGTCCCGTCGTCGCCGTCGTAGAAATTGCGGTCTTGGAAGTTCTCCGCCGTGGCGCCCGCTTCGACGAATGGCATGTTCCAGAGCACGTAGTCGAAGTCGCGGAACGTGTCTGGCAACTCAATCTCTTGAAAGTCGCCGACGACGGCCTCGATCTCGAATCCGCCAAGGCGCGCTGTCACCTGGGCGTTCATCACGGCCAGGGGGTTGATATCCACGGCGTAGACCTTCGCGCGCGTCTTTAGCGAGACCGCCCACGAGTCGGCGCCCGACCCGGCGCCGATCACCAACACCTTGTCCCCTTCCGCAATCTCTCCCTGGGCGATCGCGTCGTAGTACAGCTTGTCTTGGATGTCGGGCTGGTAGACGGTCGGCAGGATCGGGATCGCGAGCTGGGTGACCCCTGCCGGGGGAGGGCCGAGGTACTCGCCGAGGTTCTTGTAGGTGCCGACATACTGCGTCGACCACCCCTCGGCGTCGTAGCGGAGAAGCTGCCAGTTGGGGTCGGCACGCAGCTCAGCCGGCGGCCATACCTTGGCGGGCGGCGTGTCGTCTTGGCTCGCAGCGACCTTCGGCGCCGGCTCGGGCGCCAGATGCGTGACAATCTGGCGCGCGGCGAGCGTCGCCAGCGCGCCGAACGTCACGCCCAACAGGAGAATCCGCAGACGGCGAGGAGAGTCGCTTTTCATCGCCGTATGATCGCTAAACCGGTAGCGGTCTCGCAACCAGAGTCGCCACGCCGACGGACGAGCGATCGGACACTCGGCCGTCTCAAGACGCGTCGGCTGCTGGCTCCGGCTCCACCTTCGGCATCTCCTTCCGCTCCGCCGGCAGCACCTCGGCGAGGCCCGGCACGTCGCTGGCGCCGGCCGGGACGTGCAGGCTCGAGCCCTTGAGGTCCTCGGCCGCGAGCGGCTCGTAGCGGCCCCCCAGGTTCTTGGCCAGGAACATCTCGGTCACCGCGTTGAAGCTCATGCGGTTCTCGGGGCGGGCGAAGCCGTGACCCTCGTCCGGGAAGAGGGCGTAGGTGACGGGGATCTCTTTCTCCTGCATCGCCTCGACGATCTGGTCCGCCTCGAGTTGGGTGACGCGCGGGTCGTTGGCGCCCTGGCCGATGAGCAGTGGTCGCTCGATCTGATCGACCTTCGAGAGGGGCGACTTGGCGAGCAGGCCCGCCTTGCCTTCCTCCGTCTCCCAGTCGCCGACGCGCTCTTTCATCACCGGCATGAACTGGTACCAGTAGGGCGGCACGTTGTTCATCAACGTCACGAGGCTCGACGGGCCGACGATGTCGACGCCGCAAGCGAAGACATCGGGCGTGAACGTCAGCCCAACCAGCGTCGCGTAGCCGCCGTAGGAGCCGCCCATGATGCAGACCTTGTCTTGATCGGCGACGCCACGGTCCTCCGCCCACTGGACGGCGTCGAGCAAATCGTCGTGCATCTTGCCGGCCCACTGGCCGTTGGCCGCGTTGAGGAACGCCTTGCCGAAGCCGGTCGAGCCGCGGTAGTTGACGCTCAGCACGGCGTAGCCACGGTTGGCGAGCCACTGGTGCGACGCGTTGAAGCCCCAGCCGTCGCGCGACCACGGGCCGCCGTGCACGTCGAGCACCATCGGCAGCGGCTTGGCGGGCACGCCGTCGCCGTCCGGGTCGCTGCCGACCGGGAGCGTCAGGTAACTGACGAGCTTCATCCCGTCGCGGCTCTCGATGACGGGCGTGTGCATCTTCGCCAGCTTGTAGCCCGACAGGTCGTCGCGGCTGTTGAAGAGGAACCGCATCTTTTCGCCATCTTCGGCCTTGCGGTCGTAGATGTAGAACTTCATCGGACCATCGTCGAGCAGGTAGGCCACGGTCCACTTCGAGTCGTCGAGCGTCCGGCCGCTGACGACGAACTCGCCGTCCGAGCCGCTTTCTTTGGGAAACTGCTGAAGGAACTCGATGTCGGCGCGGATCGCCTCGTCGAGGATCTTCCACTCGGTCTTGCTGTAAGTGAACGAGACCGCCTGCAAAGTCTTCTCGGTCGGGTGCGACATGACGCCGCCGACATCGACGCGGGGGTCGTCGGCGACGAGCTTCGTGTCGCCCGTCTCGAGGTTGCGGGAGAAGAGGCCGGCTGTGTTGCGGTCGCGGCTGTCTTCGAAGAAGAGCACGGCGCCGGCCTTGTCAAAACCCGATGGTCCGCTAGTCATCGCATCGACGCTCGAGAACTCCTCCATCGGCTCCCAGTCGCCCTCGGCGTAGCCCTTCTCGCCCGGCTCGTCGGTCTTCGGCTTGAGCCACACCTGGCCGGCGGCGGGGGTGAAGTTCACCGCCAGGCGCACCTTGAAGTCGTCGTCGGTGACGAAACCGGCGAAGCCGGGATTCTCTTGGACGAGCGTCTTCTCGCCGGTCAGCAGGTTGACGCGGTAGAGGTCGTGGAAGCGTGGGTCGCGGTCGTTAAAGCCGACGAGCAACTCATCGGGGAAGCGCTCGCTAGCGCCGGCGAGCTCGCCGCGGACGCCGTCGATCGGCGTGAGGTCGCGGGTCGCTTTGGTCTCGACATTGGTGGCGTAGACGTGCCAGTTCTCGTCACCCCCCTTGTCCTGGGTGTAGACGATGTACTGGCTGTTGTAGGCCCAGCCGTGCGAGCGGATGCCGCGGAGCTTGTCGTCGGTGACGGGCTTGGCGGCGTCGACGTCGTCCGCGGGGCCGACCCAGACGTTGAGCACGCCATCGACCGGCTTGAGGTAGCTGAGGAACTTCCCGTCGGGGCTCAGACGGGCCTGGGCCCGGTCGGGGTTGCCGAACAGCACGTCGCGGGGGATCAGCGGCGAGGCGGCGGCGTCGTTCTTTGTTTCGCGCACAGCGGCGACCTGGTTCTGGGTAGGAGCCTTCTGGGTCGCCTTCGCGCTGGGCGGCGTGCTCGATATCTCGGGGTCGTAAACTCCGACCCCTAAGCTGTCACAGCCGGACGCAAAGATGGCGAGGAGGGCGACAAAAAAAGCGAGTTCGGTGAGCGTTCGCATAGAAGAAGACGCACGGCGGCGTGGTTTACGAGCGGGACGGCGAGACATGGCGAGAAAGTCCTCCCTGAAGCGGCGGGCTGCGCTGGGGGCCTTCTTGGCCGGCGGCGTTGTGTGAGAGCGGGTCTTCCTTGACCGCCGCGAAGATGGGTCCAGCGGACGGCGTCGATCGTCTGCGGGTAGGGCTACCGACTGACGAGTCCGACGCTAGCGATCCTACCGCCGATTGGCCCGACTTGGCTACGCGAGCTTGGGCCCACAAGTTCGTAGCTTCCCGGAAGCCCCTGAATTACCCTGCCCGCTGCGATGCCAGCTAGCCCGCCCGCCGCCGCCCCCAGCCAGCCTGCACCGAGCCGCCCTACACCCAGCCGCCGCGCCGCCGAGCAGCGGCTCGCCGCGCGGCGCCAGCAGCCGGCCCGCCCCGCCGACACGCCGCTGGTCTGGACCGCCGCGGCGGTTGCGTTGGGTGCTGTGGTCGCGCCGCTGCTTGCCGGGCTGCCCGCTGAGGCGGCGATGGCGCCGGCGCTCGTCGCCCTTGCTAGCTGGGGATTCGCTTGGCGGCGCCGCACCAACCATCTCGCCGTCGGCTGGTTGCTCGCCGCGGTCGCGCTGAGCAGCGCCGCTTGGTCGGGCGCCGCTTGGCGGTTGTTTGCCGTGGACGACCTCGGACGTTCGGCGCCGCGGGACGCCGAGCCGGTTTGCCTTGAGGCCATCGCCGTGACGGCGCCCGTCCACTACCCGGCCGCCGCGCCGACACCGTTCCGTGCGATTCCTTCGACCGACCGCACGGTGATCGAAGTCGAGGCGAACCGGCTCCGCGACGCCGAGTCGTGGCGCGCGACGAGCGGCCGCTGCGAAGTAACCATCGCCGGCCGCGTTGAAGACATCGCACCGGGCGACCGGCTGACCGTCTTCGGGCAGCTCCGGCAACCACACCCGGCGCTCAACCCGGGCGAGCGCGACGCCGCCGCAGCGGAACGCTCCGAACGCCGGCTGGCGACCGTCTGGTGTGCGTCCCCCGCCTGTGTCACACGGCGGGGCGGAGGCGCACCGCGGCCCGTGTCGCGAACGCTCGCTGGTGTCCGTAACAGCGCCATCCAATCGATCGATCAGCGGCTCTCCCCCCGCGCCGCGCCGCTGGTGCGGGCGATGTTGCTCGGCGACGCGTCGGGGCTATCGGACGAAGACTATGACGTGTTTCGACGGACGGGGACGGTGCACTTGCTCGTCGTCTCGGGGCTCCATGTGGGCCTCGTCGCCGCGGCGCCGATTGCGCTCGCGGCGTTGGGGCTGCTGCCGCGACGGAGCGCTTGGGCCCTTAGCTTGGTGTTGGTCACCGGCTACGTAGCCCTCGTCGGAGCGCGGCCGCCGGCGCTGCGGGCGGGGATCGTTGCGTCGTCGATTTGTGTGGCGGCGTTGGCCGGGAGGCGACCGATCAGCGCGAACTCTCTTGCCGCGGCGGCGATCGTGGTGTTCGCCGTCGCGCCGGGGGCGTGGGCAGCGGCGGGAACCCGACTCAGCTTCCTCTCCGCGGCGACCCTGCTCGGCGTCGCCGGATTCGCGGCCAAGCGGCGCGCCGCGTGGACGCCGCCGCTCGAGCGGCTCGTCCGATCGACGCGGTCGCCACGCGAGCGAATCGCCCGCGGCGCCGCCGGATGGGCCGTTTGGGGCGTCGGCGCCACGTTGGCGGTGCAACTCGTGACGGGGCCGCTCGTGGCGAGCGAGTTCCACCTCGTCTCGCCGGCCGCGGCGCCCCTGTCGCTCTGCGTCTCGCCGCTATTGATGCTGCTAATCGGCGGTGGTCTCGCGACGCTTTTTGCCGAAATGCTCAACGGCCTCTGGGGGGTCTTCGGACCGCTCGCCGACGGGGCGGCCGGCGTGAGCTCGCTGGCGACCAACGCGCTAAGTGACGCGATTGAGTTCGGCGCCGCGTCGCCGGGCGCCGGCTTCTGGACCGGCGGGCCGGCGCCGTGGTGGGTCGCCGCCTGGACCGGGTGGGTCGCGCTCGCCGCGGCGAGCGGCGCCTACTGGCCGCGTGCTGCGGGGGCGGTATGGCGGCTGGGGCTGGCCCTCGTCGCGGCCGCTTTTGTTCCCACCCTTTGGGAGGCGGCGACTGCCAGCGACGAACTCCGTTGTTCGTTCATCGCGGTCGGTCACGGCTCGTCAACGTTGATCGAGACGCCAGGCGGCGGGGCGGTGCTGGTCGACGCCGGCGCGCTGACCGCCCCCGAGCGGGTCGCGGACGTGATCGCCCGGGCGCTGTGGGCTCGCGGCGTCCATCGCCTCGACGCCGTTGTGCTCACCCACCCCGACACCGACCATTACAACGCCGTCCCGGGCCTGCTCGAGCGGATGCCGATCAGAGCGGTCCTCACCACGACGCTGATGTTTCCGTCGTGGGACGACCCCCAAGACGCTAGCGGTCCGGCGGAATTGTCACGCCGGCTCGCCACGGCCGGCATCCCGGTGCGGTCGGTTCAACTTGGCGATCGCTGGCGTGTCGGCAGAGCCGAGTTCGAGGTGCTCCACCCCGACGACATCGGCGTCGTGGGGTCGGACAACGCCAACAGCTTGGTCCTGGGGATCGAGCACGCCGGGCGGCGGGTGCTGCTGCCAGGCGATCTCGAGTCGCCCGGCATTGAACTGCTCCTCGCTCAGGAGCCTTACGATTGCGACGTGTTGCTGGCGCCCCATCACGGCAGCCGCCGCAGCGACCCGGCCGGTTTTGCCGCTTGGTGTCGGCCCGAACAGGTTGTGGTCAGCAGCGGCGAGCCCCGCAACGCCGCCGGGCTGTCGTACATGGCCGCCGGCGCCCGAGTCTGGAGCACCCACCAGGTGGGGCTGGTGACCACCTCAATCAGCCGTGGCGGGGTGCGGGTGGCGGCTTTCACGCCCTGAGCGGCCAGGATGGTCCTTACGTGCGACCAATCGCCGCATTTGGCCTTGTTGGGGTAGGCAGCCGAAGCCGGCGTGCCTAGCTTTACGTGAGGTTTTCTACTATTTGAGAGCTTGTCTCAAGAAACACGCCTGTTTTCTGCGTAGCTACAGAAGTCGCTCCCGCCACGAAGGCGGGACTGCCTCTATCACAACACCCCCGCGAAGGTTTGTTCGCATGTCGTTGCAGTCTTCCGATCTCCCCCCGGTGGAAGCGACCGTTGTCTCTCCTCCGTCCCGCCCCAAGACTCGTCCCGTCGCCCGCCCGGCGAGCGACCGTAAAGCAAAGTGCTCGATGGACGAAGAGGTCCCGCCAGCCAACAGCTGGGCTCTCTGGCGCCGCGGCGTCGATTGGCCCACCGTCATCTGGATCGGCGTGGCGCATATCGCGGCGCTCGCCGCCCCGTTCTTCTTTAGCTGGCAGGCGTTTGTCACCTTCCTGGTGCTCTACGTCGCCACCGGCTCCCTCGGCATCTGCATGGGGTACCACCGGCTGCTGACGCACGGCGCCTTCCAGACTTACAAGCCGGTCCGCTGGCTGCTGGCCCTATTGGGCGGTCTATCGGGCGAGGGGTCGGCCCTCACGTGGGTCGCCAACCACCGCAAGCACCACAAATTCAGCGACAAAGACGGCGACCCGCACTCCCCCCGCCACGGCAAGTGGTGGTCGCACATGTTCTGGTTCATGCCCAACCGCGGCATGAAGTGGCAAAAAGAGCTGCTCGCCCGCTACGCGCCCGACATGGCCAAAGACCGCGGCATGGTGCTGCTCCACAAGCTGTTCCTCCCCTCGCATTTCGCCCTTGGAGCCATCCTCTTCGCGATCGGCTACTACGGCACGGCGCTGGGCATGGGGGGCGAGCACGCCGTCTGGTACGGCTGCTCGATGTTCTTCTGGGGCCTCGCCCTCCGGATGGTCTACGTCATGCACGTGACCTGGCTGATCAACTCGGCGACCCACATTTGGGGTTACCGCAACTACGAGACGACCGACGACAGCAAGAACCTCTGGTGGGTCGCTCTGCTGGCGTTCGGCGAGGGGTGGCACAATAACCACCACGCCTACCAGCGGATCGCGTCGCAGGGCCACAAATGGTGGGAGGTCGACGTCACCTACTGGTTCATCCTGGCGATGGAGAAGGTCGGGCTGGCCTGGAACGTTGTCCGCCTCCGCGACATGCCCAAGGGGACGCCGCCGGCCTGACGGCCGGGAGGGGCTAGGTGCGCGGGGTTAGGGACGAGGGAAAGGCGAGCCGGCGACGTTAATCGTCGGTGGGCGCCGGTTGCCCGCTTCCCACCGACGATTAACATCGCCGGCTCGCCAAAGCTCCTTCTGCGCAAACAAGCTTCAACCCCTGTTGCAAATCGCAGGCCTTCTGCTACCCTACGCGGCTTGCGAAGCGTTTATTGACATCCGTAAGGTTCGTAGGAGCCGGGGCCAACGGTGGACCCCGCCCAGGAGCAGGTGCAGCCCTCGCCGACATCCCGAGTAGGGAACCAGGCCGCGGAGGGAAGCAGGCTCCAGACCGAGACACGCGGCGACAGCGACCCCCGTTCCGGGCGTCGCGGCCCAACACGAGACACGCAGGCAGTACCAGGCAATGGCGTTGACGACCGAGAAGACCAGCGAAGTCGCGGCCGAGTTTGGCCGCAAGAGCGGCGACACCGGTTCGCCCGAGGTCCAGATCGCCCTGCTCACGAATCGCATCCAGCAGATGACGCAGCACATGCAAGTCCATAAGCAGGACTTCTCGAGCCGTCGTGGTCTGCTGCGGATGGTGAGCCGCCGTCGCCGTCTGTTGGACTACGTGAAGAGCAAGAATCCGCAGATGTATCTCGATCTGTTGCAGCGGTTGGGGATCCGGAAGTAGCTTTGTTGCTACGGCCGGTCGTCGCCCCACCGCGGGGCGCGGCTTCTCTCGCCGAAAGTCTTCTTTCTTAGCAGCGGCCGACCGACGCCCCACCCGGGCGCTGTCATGTTCTCTGCCGCGCCCTGTCGTCACGCCACGAAGTCGGCGCCCACGCCCGTGTGGGACGCTTTTTCTACGTGGTGTATCGGTGCTGCCACTGCTCCTCGGCGTGCCCGCCAGCCCCTGCGCAGCGAATCGCCCGCCACTGGGGCCGCGTCGTCGGCCCGTCACTACAAGGAAATCCTAAGTTGCAGAAACACATCGTTGAAAAGCAGATCGGCGGCGAGACGATCAAGATCGAGACCGGCATCCTCGGCAAGCAAGCCGCCGGTTGCGTGCTGGTCACCCTCCGCGACACGGTCGTGCTGACCGCCGTGGCGACCAGCGACCCGCGTCCCGGCATCGACTTTTTCCCGCTCACTTGCGACTACCGCGAGCGGACCGCCGCGGCGGGCAAGTTCCCCGGCGGCTTCATGAAGCGCGAGGGGCGTCCCACCACCAAGGAGACGCTCACCAGCCGCCTGATCGACCGCCCGATCCGCCCGATGTTCGCCCCGGGCTTCAACGACGAAGTCCAGATCCAGGCGTTCGTCCTGTCGAGCGACCGCCAGACCGACGGCGACGTGCTGGCCATGAACGGCGCGTCGGCCGCGCTCACGATCTCGACGCTGCCGTTCGAAGGCCCCCTCGGCTCGGTCCGCGTCGGCAAGATCGACGGCAAGCTGGTCGCGTTCCCGACGGCCGAGCAGCTCGAGTTCAGCGAGCTCGACCTGATGGTCTCCGGCACGAAGGACGCGATCTTGATGATCGAGGGCTTCGCCCGCGAGATGCCTGAAGACGAGATGACCGAGGCCCTGCTGTACGCCCACAAGCTCATCGGCGAGCTGTGCGACCTGCAGTTGGAGCTGCGTAAGAAGGTCGGCACGCCGGCCACGTCGTTCGTCTCGCCCGAGTCGGACGGCATCCTCGACAAGCTCGACGCCGCCTACGGCGCCAAGCTCAAGGAAGCCAAGCAGACCCCCGGCAAGCAGGACCGCGCCGAGAAGTGCGGCGCCCTCAAGGCCGAGGCGATGGCCGAGCTGATCCCCGACCCCAAGGCCGACGACGCCATCTCGATCGGCGCCTTCAAGACCGCCTGGCACGACCTCGAAGCGAAGGTGGTTCGCCAGACGATCCTCGAAGGCAAGCGTCCCGACGGCCGTGGCGGCAAGGACCTCCGCGGCATCGAGTGCGCCGTTGACCTGCTGCCCCGCGTCCACGGCTCGGCCATGTTCCAGCGTGGCGAGACCCAGGCCCTGGTGACCATCACCCTGGGCACCGGCCGCGACGAGCAGCGTGTCGACGGGCTGTTCGAAGAGTACAGCAAGCGATTCATGCTCGACTACAACTTCCCCAGCTTCTCGGTCGGCGAGTGCCGCCCGATCCGGGGACCCGGTCGCCGCGAGATCGGCCACGGCATGCTCGCCGAGCGGTCGGTCAACCCGGTGCTGCCGGACCACGACACGTTCCCCTACACGATCCGCGTGATCTCGGACATCCTCGAGTCGAACGGCTCGAGCTCGATGGCCTCGGTCTGCGGCGCCACCCTCGGCCTGATGGCCGCCGGCGTGCCGATCACCAACCCGGTGGCGGGCATCTCGGTCGGTCTCGTGAAGGAAGGCGACGACTGGACGCTGCTCACCGACATCCTCGGCGACGAGGACCACTTCGGTGACATGGACTTCAAGATTGCCGGCACCCAAAACGGCATCACGGGCATCCAGCTCGACCTGAAGATCATGGGCATCAGCGAGGAGATCATCCGCGCCACGCTGCAGCAGAGCCGCGAGGCCCGCATCGAGATCCTCCGCAGCATGCTCTCGGCGATCCAGCGGCCGCGTGAAGCGACCGCCGCGTCGGCGCCGCGTCTGGTCCGCACCTCGATCGACCCGCAGAAGATCGGCCTGTTAATCGGCCCCGGCGGCAAGACGATCCGTGGCATCCAAGAGGACTGCGGCGTCCAGATCGACGTCGACGAGGACGGCACGATCACGATCGCCGGCCCCGACCAAGAGACCGTCACGGCGGGCCTCGGCCGCGTCGAGGCCCTCACGGCCAGCGTCCAAGTCGGCCGCATCTACAAGGGTAAGGTCTCGAGCGTCAAGGACTTCGGCGCGTTCGTCGAGATCCTCCCCGGCAAGGATGGCCTCTGCCACATCTCGGAGCTGTCCGACGGCTACGTCGCCAGCGTCGGCGACATCTGCAAGGTCGGTGACATCCTCGAGGTGAAGGTGATCGCCGTCGATGACCAAGACCGTGTGAAGCTCAGCCGCAAGGCCGCGATGGCCGACGCCGCGGGCGACGCCGCCCCGGCCGACTCGAAGGCCTGAGCGAAGCGGTGAGTTGCTAACCAATCGAAGCCGGGTCCCGCTTGCGGGGCCCGGCTCTTCTTATTTGGAACCGCCAAGACGCCAAGAGCGCCAGGGGTCGCCAAGAAGGTTGAGACTGGATCAACAGGATTTACAGGTCTTGCAATAATGGGCGCGTTCTACGGAAATATTACGTTCAAGGGAACGACCGGAGATAAAGTCGTTGAACTACTGGCGAGACGTCGCGCCGCAGTTGTGCCGGCAGGCCCCAAGATAGGTGTTGCTTACGACAAGGTCTGTGACGAGCAAGACACGGAGTCGATATCGAAACTCACCGAAGTACTCTCCCGAGAGCTCGGGTGCGTCGCCCTAGCGGTGTTGGTGCACGACGACGATGTCTTTTGGCATCTATGTTACGAATCAGGGCGACTGATCGCGGAGTACAACTCGAACTCGTCGTACTTTGATCCTAAAGTAAAGCGCCGGCCCAGCCCCAGCGGAGTCGATGCTCATGCGCTCTGCCAAATCTTTGATCATGGCAGTCCAAAAGACCTCGAACGAATCCTCTCATCGACAAAGTACGCGTTCGAGACCGATAGGCATCGGGACATGGCAAAAGAGCTTGGGTTACCACCCGTCGCGGTTGGGACAGCGTTCGCCTCGCTTAACGACGACGAGCATCCGAGCGGCGTCGCAAGCATGCCGATCCTCTGGGCGGCCGACCCACCGGAGGAAGAGAGCCAGCAATTGCGGAACGACAGGGAACTTATCGCGAAATTGGGTCCCGAGAACCCTGCGCGAAATTGCCGCCGTGAGGGTTGTGAGGGTGGCTGCGTGGACAAAAGCGTCCTTTGTCTGGCGCATCACTTCGAGATGGTGACAGGACGGCCCCTCCCTTCATAATTCCCTGGCGATCCTTGGCGCTCTTGGCGTCTTGGCGGTTCAATCAAGCCCATGGCCGATCCCACCACCGACGAGACGGTCCAGCGGTTGATGGACCAGTACGCCGAGATCGCTCGGCTCGCCGGGGGGCTTGCGCACGAGATCAAGAACCCGCTCTCGACGATCCGGCTCAACATGCAGCTGCTCGCCGAGGACGTGCTGCCCGACCCGGCGGACGACGGCGAGGAACCGGTGATCCTCAGCCCCCCGCAGCAACGGGCCGCCAAGCGGATCGCGGCGGTGCAGCGGGAGTGTACGCGGCTGCACGACCTGCTGGACGACTTCCTCAATTACGCCAAGGTGCGGCGCGTCGAGCTCACGCCCCGCGACCTCAACCACGAGATCGCCGACGCGCTCGACTTCTTCGAGCCCGAGGCTGACAAGGCGGGCGTCGAGATCGTCCCGTACCTCGACCCCGACCTGCCGACGGTGCGGCTCGACCGCGAGGCGTTCCGCGGCGCCCTCACCAACCTGCTGCTCAACGCCGTCCAGGCGATGCCCGACGGGGGTCAGATCGTCGTCCAGACCCGCGCCCTCGGCGATCGGGCGGCGGTCTACCTGACGGACACCGGCGTCGGCATGGACGACGCCACGGCGGGCAAGATGTTCGAGGCCTTCTTCAGCACCAAGTCGGGCGGCTCGGGTCTCGGCCTCCCGATGACGATGAAGATCATCGAGGCCCACGGCGGGGCGATCAGCGTCCAGAGTGAACTGGGCCGCGGCACGCGGTTCGCGATCGAGCTGCCGGGCGTGGCGAGATTGGCGAGGTCGGAAGGCGGGAGTGGGAAGGGCGACAAGTCGGCCACCACGCCGCTTCCATGACGCCGCGAGCCTCTCCTTCGCGAACTGCCGCCGGAGTAGCTGCGTAACAACGGCTCCCACCTCTTTAGGGCTTCCCGCCGACCGGCGAACGTCCCTCCCTCGATCCCCACGAGGCTTCCCATGGATCTCAAACTCAAGGGCCGCATCGCCCTGGTGACCGGCTCCACCAGCGGCATCGGCGCCGCCATCGCCCAGACGCTGCTCGAAGAGGGAGCGACGGTTCTGGTGAATGGTCGTGACGAATCGCGGACCGCGGAGGCGGCCGAGAAGCTAAAGGCCTACGGCGACGCCCACGCCGCGGCGGGCGACGTCTCGACCGCCGAGGGCGCGCAGCAGGTCGTCGAGGCTGCCCGGCGAGTCGGCGAAGTGGACATTCTTGTGAATAACGCGGGAGTCTTCACCCCCAAGCCGTTCTTCGAGATCACCGACGACGACTGGGAAACCATGTTCAAGGTGAACGTCATGAGCGGCGTGCGGATGAGCCGGCTGCTCGCCCCCGGCATGAAGGACCGGGGTTGGGGCCGCGTCGTGTTCATCGCCAGCGAGTCGGCCCTCAACATCCCGGTCGAGATGGTCCATTACGGCATGACGAAGACCGCCCAGCTGTCGGTCGCCCGCGGCTTGGCGAAGACGCTCAGCGGCACGGGGGTGACGGTCAACAGCGTGCTGCCGGGCCCGACCTGGTCGGAAGGGGTCGAGCAGTTTGTCCGCGAAATGGCGGAGTCCGAAGGGATCAGCGAACAGCAGATGAAGGAAGAGTTCGTCCCCAGGAACCGGCCCGGTTCGCTGATCGAGCGCTTCGCCGAGCCGGCCGAGGTCGCCTCCTTGGTGGCGTACGTCTGCTCGGAGCGGGCCAGCGCGACGACCGGGGCCGCCCTGCGGGTCGACGGGGGCATCGTCGATACGATCGCCTGAGGGAAGTGGGAAGTCGGGAGTGGGACCTGTGCCGAGCCGCGACCGTCAGGGAGCGTCCAGAACGGCTAGCGAACCCGCTCGGTCGCTCCCTGACGGTCGCGGCTCGGCGACCGGCCTTCCCACTTCCGACATCCCCCTTCCCCCTTCATACTTGCGGCATGCCGAGCCCCAACACCCGCGCCGCTGCCGGACCGCCGATCCGCGTGCTCGTGGTCGACAACGACCATGGCCACGCCGAGGCGATGAGCGAGTCGCTCGGCAAGATCGGCTACGCCTGCGACACGGCCCACAGCGGCAAAGAAGCCGTCGAGCGGATGGACACGGGGGGCTACGAGATCGTCGTCACCGACTTGGTGATGCCGGGCGGCGCCGGCGGTCTCGAGGTGCTGGCCGAGTCGCGCGAGCGGCTCCCCGACGCCGAGGTGATCCTCGTCACGGGTCACGGCACGATCGAGTCGGCCGTCGAGGCGATGCGCCGCGGGGCGTTCAACTACCTGCTGAAGCCGCTCGACCTGGGGCAATTGCGGGCGGTGGTCGACAACGCGGCCCGCAGCCAGCACCTACGCCGCGCCAACGCCGAGCTGCGGAAGCGGCTCGACGAGAAGTTCGGCTTCGAGGGGGTCATCGGCGAGTCGGAGGCGATGCGCAGCGCCATCGAACGGCTCAGCCGCATCGCGCCGACCGACGCCACCGTGCTGATCCAGGGCGACACCGGCAGCGGCAAGGAACTGGTCGCCCAGGCGATCCACCAGAACAGCCCGCGGAAGACGCGGCCGTTCGTCGCCCTCAACTGCGGCGCCCTCAGCGAGAACATCCTCGAGAGCGAGCTGTTCGGCCACATCAAAGGCGCCTTCACCGACGCGTCGCACGACCGGATCGGCAAGTTCGAGTACGCCGACGGCGGCACGCTGTTCCTCGACGAGGTGGGCGACATGCCCCTCCCAACGCAGATCAAACTGCTGCGGGTGCTCGAGAGTGGCGAGATCACCCGCGTCGGCTCGAACGAGGCCAAGAAGGTCGACGTGCGGATCCTCTCGGCCACCAACCGTGACCTCGAGGCGGCGATCGCCGCGGGGACTTTCCGCGAAGACCTCTACCACCGGCTGAAGGTCGTGACCGTGCGGCTGCCGCGGCTGATGGAGCGCCGCGAGGACATCCCGCTCTTGATCGAGCACTTCCTGCGGCTGCACAGCAAACGGCACGGCAAGAAGGTGAAGAGCGTCTCGCCGGCGGCCCGGCGGCGGCTGTTGGCGTACGACTGGCCCGGCAACGTCCGCGAGCTGAAGAACGCGATCGAGAGTATGGTCGTCGTCGACCTCGACGGCGTGCTCGACCTCGATGACCTGCCCGAACAGTTCACGGGCGGCTTCGCCGGCGACGAGACGGCCGCGTCGGCCCCCGTCGGGGGCTCGCTCGCCGAGCTGGTAGGCAAGAGCATGTCCGATATCGAAGGCATCTTCATCGCCGAAACGCTCAAAGTCACCGGCGGCAACCGCGAAGAGGCGGCCACAATGCTCGGCATCGGCGAACGGACGCTGTACCGGAAGATCAAAGAGTACGGATTGAATTGAAGTGGGAAGTAGGAGGTGGGAAGTCGGAAGGTCGCCATGCAGGCGTTCTTCCCACTTCTCACTTCCAGCCTCCGACTTCGAACCACAGGACGGTTCGATGCCCGCGATCAAGCAACTCCCCGACCTTGTCGTCAACCAGATCGCCGCTGGCGAGGTGGTGGAGCGCCCGGCGAGCGTCGTGAAGGAGCTGCTCGAGAACGCCGTCGACTCGGGCGCGACGCGGATCGACGTCGCCATCGAGCAAGGGGGCGCCCAGCTGGTGCGGGTCGTCGATAACGGCTCGGGCATCGCCGCGGACGAGCTGCCGCTGGCGGTGACGAACCACGCCACCAGCAAGATCGCGTCGGCCGAAGAGTTGTTCCGTGTCGGCACGCTCGGGTTCCGCGGCGAGGCGCTCGCGTCGATCGCCTCGGTGAGCCGCCTCGTGATCCGCAGTCGCCAAGAGGGCGCCGAGGGCGCCGAGCTGTCGATGGCCGGCTCGGCCGAGGCGGCGGCCTCGCCCGCCGGTTGCCCGGTCGGCACGACCATCGAGGTCCGCGACCTGTTCTTTAACACGCCGGTGCGGCGCAAGTTCTTGCGGACGGCCCAGACCGAGGCGGGGCACACCAGCGAGGCGTTCGCCCGCGTGGCGCTGGCGCACCCGGCGGTCCACTTCACGCTGTCGCACAACGGCCGGGTGCTGCACGACCTGCCCCCCTGCCCCGCTCCGCCAGCGCAAGGCGAGGACCGGGCGTGGCGCGACCGCATCGCCGCCCTCTTTGGCGAGGACCTGGCCGGGGCGTTGATCGCCGTAGAGAGCCGCGACGAGCGCGAAGAGGGCGTCATCCGGCTTTCGGGCTTTGTCGCCGACCCCAAACAGACCCGCACCCACACGCGGATGCAGTACCTGCTGGTGAACGGCCGGGCCATCCGCGACCGGTCGCTGCAGCACGCCCTCGGCGAGGCGTACCGCGGGCTGATCCTCACCGGCCGCAAACCGATCTGCTTCCTCCGGCTCGAGATGCCGCCGGCGTTGGTCGACGTGAACGTCCACCCCCAAAAGCTCGAGGTGCGTTTCGCCGACTCGGGGCCGCTCTACAGCCAGCTGCTGGGGACCCTGCGGTCGCGGTTCTTGTCGTCCGACCTGCGGGTCGGCGCTCCGGAGCAGGCCCCGAGCGAAGACGACGAAGCGCTGGGCGACTCGACCACCCAACTAGTCGATTGGGCGAAGGGAGAACTCGGCGAGCGGCAGCGGCGTTTCGACGAAGGCGCCGCGACACCCTCCTACGCTCGGCACACCGGCGGCAGCGCGCCGGCGTTTCGTCCGTTCCCCTCAGGGGGTGAGTCGTTATCGATGCACCGTTTTGACGGATCGAGAGCCGCGTCGTCCCCGACCGCGGGCAATGCGTTGTCGGTCGCTCCGCGCGCCGCGGTCGGGGACGACGCGGCTCTCTCCTGCACTGACGAGGATCACGGCACTGAAGTCGCTGCGCCGACCCGCGCGCTGCAGCTCCACAATCGCTACCTGGTCGTCGAGACCGACGCCGGCATGGAAGTCATCGACCAGCACGCGCTGCACGAGCGGGTCCTCTACGAACAGCTCCGCGCCCGGGTGCTGGCCGGGCCGCTCGAGACGCAGAAACTGTTGGTGCCCGAGCCGGTCGATCTGTCGCCCGCCGAGGCGGCCGCCGTGCTCGACGCCCGCGACTTGCTGCTGTCGATCGGCCTCGACGTGCGTCCCTTCGGGGGCGACACGGTGCTGGTCCATTCGTTCCCGGCGATGCTCCGTCGGCTCACGCCGGGCGAAACGCTCCGCGGGCTAGCGGGCGAGCTGGCCGCCGAGGCGGGCAAGGCGCCCGATGCGCGGGACGTGCTCGACGAGCTGCTCCACTCGATGAGCTGCAAGGCGGCGGTCAAGTACGGCGACCCGCTCACCGACGGCGAGATCGCCGCCCTGCTCGACGCCCGCCCCGGGACCGAGAACCACCACCACTGCCCCCACGGCCGCCCGACCTCGCTGATCTTTACGCGGGAAGAG
The DNA here is from genome assembly GCF_007859955.1 of Botrimarina colliarenosi. Lineage (GTDB taxonomy): Bacteria > Planctomycetota > Planctomycetia > Pirellulales > Lacipirellulaceae > Botrimarina > Botrimarina colliarenosi. The sequence goes on along the minus strand of NZ_SJPR01000001.1, from coordinate 719,758 downwards.
CTCGACCGCCGGTTCCAGCGGATTTGACGGGGGAGATGACGCCCCTAGGGCTTCGAGGCGAGGGGACGGCGGATGAGGGAGTTTTGGCGCCGGGTGGCGGCGACTGGCGACATCGTCGGGCGGTAGACAGAATGGGGAGCTGCGGGTTGGGTCACTCCCCGGGCTAGCGCCCGAGGCTCCGACGGTTCGGTTGGTGAACCTTCTCCGGCAATCCGTCGTCAGAGTTCCGCGACTCACCCCCTCTCGTCCCCCGTCCCTAGCCCCTCGCCCCTCCCCCATGATCTGCGTCTCCGTCGGCCGCAGCCGGCATAAACACATGCTGGCCGAGCACAAGCACCTGGCGGAGCAGGGAGCCCAGCTGGTCGAGCTACGGCTCGACTACATCAGCTCAAGGGTCAACTTGGCCCGGCTGCTGAACGAACGGCCGACGCCGGTGATCGTCACTTACCGCCGCGAGCAGGACGGCGGCAAGTTCGCCGGCTCGGAGGAGCAGCGGATGATGTTCATCCGCGAGGCGATCGCCCTCGGGGCCGACTATGTCGACCTCGAAGAGGACATCGCCGCCAACGTGCCGCGGTTCGGCAAGACCAAGCGGATCGTCAGCTACCACAACTTCCGCAACACGCCGGATGATTTGGAGGAGCTCCACGCCCGGATGGCGGGGATGGACCCCGACGTCATCAAGATCGCCACGATGGCGCAGCGGCCGCACGACAATTTGCGGATGCTCGAGTTGGTGAAGTCTTCCGAAGTGCCGACCGCCGGCATGTGCATGGGAGACATCGGCACGCCGTCGCGGATCCTCGGCGCCAAGTTCGGCGCGCCGTTCACCTACGCGACGTTCCACCACGAGCGGACGCTCGCCCCGGGGCAGCTGAGCTTCGACCAGATGCGCGAGGTCTACGGCTATGAGAAGATCGGCGCCGAGACGGCGGTCTACGGCGTCGTCGCCGACCCGGTGGCGCATAGCCTCAGCCCGCACATCCACAACGCGGCGTTCCGCGCCGACGGGATCGACGCCGTCTACACGCCGTTCCGCGTGCCGCCCGACTCGCTGGCGGAGTTCATGGAGGACGCGCCGCGACTCGGTCTGAAGGGGCTCAGCGTGACAATCCCCCACAAGGAGGCGATCGCCGCCCACCTGACGAAGATCGACCCCGCCGCCAAGGGGATCGCCGCGGTCAACACCGTCGTGTTCCGGGACGGCCAGGTCATCGGCTACAACACCGACTACAAGGCCGCCATGGACGCCCTCGAGCACGGGCTCCGCGGGCCCAACGAGCAGCCGGTCGCCGGCGCCGCGAGCCCGCTGCACGGCAAGCGGGTGATGGTGCTCGGCGCGGGGGGGGTCGCCCGGGCGCTGCTCTACGGGCTGCAGAAACGGGGCGCGCAGGTCGTCGCCGCTAGCCGCACGAAGGGGCGCGCCGAAGCGCTCGCCAAGGAGTTTGGCGGTCGCGCCGTCGAGTGGGCCGCTCGGCACAATGTCGATGTCGACGTCCTCATCAACGGCACGCCGATCGGCATGCACCCCAACGTCGACGAGTCCCCCTACGGCAAGGCCCACCTGCGGCCGTCGATGGTTGTGTTCGATACGGTCTACAACCCCGAGTCGACGCTGCTGGTGAAAGAGGCCCGCGAGCACGGCTGCCGGGTGGTGACGGGCGTCGAGATGTTCATCCGCCAGGCGTCGCTGCAGTACCTGCTGTTCACGGGGCACGAACCCCCGTTCGAGGTGATGCGCGAGACGCTCAAGCGCGCCATCGGGCCCGTGAAGTACTAGCGAGGCTCGTAGGGAACGCCCTCCGTGGCGTTCCCAGCGTGATAAAATGCGGAGCATGGAATCGAATCATGGAACGCCGCGGAGGGCGTTCCCAACGGATGGCGGAACTTAGATGACGCGTCTGTTCCTCATCGGCTATCGGGGGTGCGGCAAGAGCACTGTCGCGCGTCGGCTCGCCGACCGTCTGGGCTGGGACGCCGTCGACTCGGACGACGAGATCGAACACGCCGCAGGCAAGTCGATCGCGATGATTTTTGCCGACGACGGAGAGCCGGCGTTCCGTGACCTCGAAGAAGGCGTCGTCACGAGACTCTGCGGCCTGGAGAGAACGGTCGTCGCCCTCGGCGGCGGGGCCGTCTTGAGAGAGGCGACCCGCGCGCGACTCGCCGTAGCCGGGCCGGTGGTCTGGCTCACGGCGCCGGCCACGACGCTCGCGGCCCGGATCTCCGGCGATGCAACCAGCGCCAGCCGCCGCCCCAACCTGACCGACCTGACCGACCTGACCGGCCTGGCCGAAGTCGAGCGGGTTCTGGCCGCCCGGGAGCCGATCTACCGAGAGTGTGCTAACTTTTCGGTCGACGCCGACGGCCGCTCGCCCGAGGTGATCGCCGAAGAAATCGCCGGGCTGCTGGCCGGCCGATAAACGGCTGGCTGCTTGTGGGGGGGGTCTCCAACCCCGATTCCGGCATCCTAGCCGCCTCGGTAGGGTGCGCGTTATCGGGGTCGGAGACCCCTCCCACAATCTTTCTCGTAACTAACCGCTCCCTCTCGTCCCCACGCCGCGTGATCCTCCCGCTCGCCATCGTTTTTGTCGTCGCGGCGGTCGCGGCGTCGCTCGCCAACGCGGCGACCTACGAGTGGGCCTGGAACCAACGCCGGTTCTCGCCGTGGCAGCCGACCCCCGACGGCGTCCGCCCACGCGGCTGGGTCGACCGGCTCCCGATCGTCGGTTGGCTGCGTCTGCGCCGCGACGCGGGCGCGCTCGGCCGCGGTTTCTGGGTCCGACCGATGGCGGTCGAGCTACTGTTCGCCGCCGCGATGGCCGCGCTCTGCTGGTGGGAAGTCGACCGTCAGGGGCTCCTTGCGGGCCAGATCGCCCCGCTCATTGCCGCCCCACCCGAGGGCTGGTTGTGGTCGACGTTCGTCCTGCACTTCGTGCTGTCGTGGCTGATGCTGGTCGCGTCCCTGATCGACCTCGATGAGAAGACGATCCCCGACGAGATCACCGTCCCCGGCACGCTGCTCGGGCTGGTGCTCGCCACGCTCCTGCCGATGGGACTGCTGCCGAACGTCGAAGAACGCGACCTCCGTCCCACGACGGGGGTGGCGCTCGAGGGGGTGGACGGGCGGCAACTCGTCGGGCCATTCGCTCCGGTCTGGCTCGAGACGACCCATGTCGCCGCGCCCAACGATTGGCCGGTGTCGCTCGAGGGCGGTCCGAACAACCACCGCTCGCTGCTGCTCGGCTTGGGCTGCTTCGGCTTGTGGTGTTTCGCGCTGACGCCCCGCATCTGGCGGACGCGTCACGGCGTGCTGCAGGGGCTCGGGATGCTGCTCCAACGGGTTGGTCGCGAGCTGGTGCGGAGGCCGCTGCGCGAGATCCTGATCCTGGGCGTGCTCGGCGTCACCATGGCCTGGTTCACCGGCGGCGACGCGTGGCGGGGGCTGCTCTCGGCGCTGGTGGGGATGATCGTCGCGGGCGGCATGGTCTGGGCCGTGCGGATCGTCGGGTCGCTCGCCCTTGGCAAAGAGGCGATGGGCTTCGGCGACGTGACGCTGATGATGATGGTCGGCGCCTTCCTCGGCTGGCAGGCGGGCCTCTTGGTGTTCTTCCTGGCGCCCTTCGCGGCGCTCGTGATCGGGGTGCTGCAGCTGGTGCTGCGGCGCGACGACGTGATCCCTTACGGGCCGTTCCTCTGCCTGGGGGTCTCGTTCGTGGTCGTCCGCTGGGCGGACGTTTGGCCACGGGCGGAAGGGCTGTTCGGGATGGGGACGGTTTTGCCGGCCGTGCTGATTATCTGCCTGCTGCTGCTCGGGGTCCTGCTGGCGATTTGGCGGCAATTCAAGCTCCGTGTGCTCGGCATGAGCGAGGATTGGGCGGACGAAGACGCCTGACCCCCCCGCGACGCCGATGCCGCTGCTGCCGATGCCCCTGTTGCCGATGCCCCTGCTAGAAGCCATCACCGACATCGCCGCCGCCGACGACGCCCTGCGTCAGCGGCGATACGGGGTGATCGAGACCCACGCCGGCGAGCTGGTGAGCGTCACCCTGCGTCCCTGGCCGCACCTCGTGTCACTACGCGAGCTGTGGCCCCTGGGCGACGCGTGGCGGCCTGCCGGACCGCCCGACCGCTGCCGGCTCTACTACAACCAGCCGCAGGGGCACGAGGACTTCCTCGCCCTCCGCTACGTCGCCTGCACCGCTGGCGCCAGCTACGCAACTTTTCGGGCCGCCCTGCGGGCGCTCGACGAGATCGCCGCCATCAAGGGAAGCCGGGCCCTTGTCTGCGACGCCGCCAACCAGCGACTTTCGGAGCGGTTTATGCGGCGGATGGGCTGGGAGCCGCACGCCCCGATGTGGGGGCGGCGGAACTTTATTCGACGCTTCGCGTCGTGAGGCTTGAGGCGTGAGTCCGGAGGGAATTGCTAGCAACACCAACCCTCAGGACTGACGCCTCAAGCCTCACAACGCACCGCTCTTGGCCCCCCGGCGGACGGTTGCTAGTCTTCGCGCCGCTCGCTCCCCGTCGCCGGTCCCCCCGAGCGTTATGCCGCGCCTTTTGATCCACTGCCTGCTCGTTGGCCTGTTGCTCTCAACAGGGTGCGGTCGGGTTGTGTTCCGACCGAGCGGGACCCCGACCGGCCAGCCCCAGCCGGTGACGCTCAACTACGACCAGCAGCAGCAGATCGCCCAGCGCGAGCAGGACCTGCAGCGGCGGGCCGAGCAGATGGACCGCGACAACCAAGAGCTCGAGTCGCTGCTCGCCCAATCCCGGCAACAGGTGCAGTTGCTCGGCGACCAAGTCACGGCGACGCAGCAGCAGCTCCGGGCGACGGCCGACCAGCTCGCTTCGACCCAGTCGGACAACTCCGACCTCCGCAACCGCACCGAGAAGTTGCTCGCTTCGACGCAGCAAACCCGCACGATTGGGTTCGCCCCGAACAGCTCCCTGCTCGAGCCGATCCAGCTCCGCGGGCTCACGGGGGTCGATATCCGTCAGGACGGCGACGTGATCCGTGTCGCCCTGCCCGCCGATCAGATTTTCTACTCCGATTCGGCCCAGCTCCAGCCGACCGGCGAGCGGCTCGCCGCCAGCGTCGCGACGCAACTCATGGAGGCCTACCCGGGCCACATGATTGGCATCGAAGGGCACACCGACGGCGCCCCGGTGGCGTCGGCCCAGTACCCGACGCCGCTGCACCTCTCGGTCGCCCAGGCGACGGCCATCTACGACGCCCTGCGACGCACCGGCGTCCCGGCGGCCCAGCTCTTCACGGTCGGCCAGGGCGCCAACCACCCGCTGGTCTCCAACGCCACCGAAGCGGGCCGACAGAAGAACCGCCGGCTCGAAATGGTCGTTTATCCCGAGACACTGCGGCGTCGGTAGTCGCTTCGGCGGCTTCTTACGATCGCACGGCAGCTCGCTGACGCGGGGCCGTCTGGCAAACAGGCGAACCGCCGGCCAGAATAGCGGTCCTTCGGCTGTTCGGCACAAGCAACGCCCCGGCGTGTCCTCAGGCCTCGCGTCTCTAGCCTCCGGTCTCTCTTGATCGCTATCGTCGACTACGGTCTCGGCAACCTCCGCAGCGTGCAGAAAGCGCTGGAGAAGGTCGGGCACGCCGCGACGATCACGTCGGACGCGGCCGAATTGTCCCGGGCCGAGCGGGTGATCCTGCCGGGCGTGGGCGCCTCGGCCGACGCCCTCGCCGCGGTGCGGGCGCAAGGGCTTGAGGGGCCGCTCAAGGACTTCATCGCCTCGGGCCGGCCGTTCTTGGGTGTCTGCCTTGGGCTACAGATGCTCTACGACTGGAGCTACGAGGACGGCGAGCACCGTGGCCTGGGGATCCTCCCCGGCAAAGTGGTGCGGTTCGACGTCCCCGCGGGGCTCAAGGTGCCCCACATGGGCTGGAACCAAGTCCGCTTTGCCCACCGGCCGCCGATTTTCGCGGGGATCGACGACGGCGCCTACTTCTACTTTGTGCACTCGTACCACGTCGTTAACGACGACCCGGCGTGCGTCGCGACCGAGACCGACTACGGCGGGCCGTTCTGCTCGAGCGTCTGGCGCGACAATCTCTACGCCACGCAGTTCCACCCCGAGAAGAGCCAGGCGGCCGGGTTGCGGTTGTTGAAGAACTTCGCCGAACTGCCGATCAGCGCTGGCGGTTGAGACGGGCGTGGATCGTTCGCGGCGCCGCCCGCGGCCAGCGCCGACGGCTCTCAGGGTGTAAGCGGTCCGATTGTATCGGTCGTACCGTCCCTAGTTCGAAGCCGGCGGCTGCGTCCTGCCGTAGCGAAGCCAAGGCTGAGCTAGGTTTCAGGCAGCGCTGCGGTTTTTTTCCACGCCGCGCCGACTCCACCGCGAGCGTGAGGCTCTGTCGTGAAGAAGCAACGCAGGAAAGCCGAATACATCGATCCCGAAGTGCAAGGCGCGTTGGCGCGTCGCCTCTCGGTCCACTGGCTGCTGTTCACCGTCCTGGCGTGCTCGCTGCTCGTTGGGCTGAAGTGGATGTCGCAACCGTTTATGCCGGTCGGCGACCACCTCTCCGAGGCGTGGTGGACCTACGGCCCGGTGCTGCTGGTGCTGCTCTGCCTCGCGCCGGTGTTCATCCACGACGCGATCCGGCTCAGCAACCGCTTCACCGGCCCGATGCTGCGACTCCGGGCCGCGACGCGCCAGCTCGCCGCCGGCGAGAGGCCCGAGCGGATCACCTTGCGTGAAGGCGACTTCTGGAAGGACCTCGCCGAGAACTTCAACCAAGCGGTTGATCGGCTCTACGCCGACAAAGCGTCTGCCGAAGACGACCAGCCGTCCTGAAGTCCGCTCCCCTCTACGTCGCGACGAGGTCCCCCGCCGTGTTTCGAAATCAATCCAACGACCGCAGCGGCGTCGCGGCGACGGAGTTCGCCATCTGCCTACCGGTCTTGATGCTCCTGCTGCTGGGGACCCTCGAGAGTTGCTCGATGATCTTCCTCAAGCAGTCGCTATCGATCGCCGCCTACGAGGCGGGCCACACCGCGCTACTGCCCAACGCCACGGATAGCGATATCCGCACGGCGGGCGAGGGCGTGTTGACCGACCGACGGATACAGAACGGCGCCATCCAGGTGCTCCCCGGGGGCATCCAATCGATCGACGAAGGCGAGTACTTCGAAATCCGTGTCTCGGCCCCAACCGACGCCAACCGCATCCTGCCGCTCAGCTTTTTCGGCGGCCGGCAGCTTAGTGCGTCCGCCGTCTTCATGAAAGAGATCTGATGAGCCTGCCAGTGCAACGCCGCCCGCTGATACGCCGTCGCGACCGCCGGGGAGCCATCCTCGTGCTGATCGCCGTCTTGATGCCCGTCTTCGTCATCATGGCGGCGTTCGCGATCGATCTGGCCTGGATGCAGCTGGTGCGGACCGAACTACGGACCGCCACCGACTCTTCCTCGCGAGCCGGCGCCAAGACGCTCTCGTTCCGACAGAGCGAGGCGGCCGCCCTCGCCGCCGCGATCGACGCCGCCTCACGCAATCGAGTCGCGGGGACCCCCCTGCAACTGGCTCGCAACGACGTGTCGTTCGGCCAATCGACACAAGCCAACTCCGACGCCCGCTTCGTCTTTGCAACCGGCGGGTCGCCCAGCAATGCGGTCCGGGTCCAAGGGCGCCGCGACGCCGGCTCCGCCTCGGGCAGCGTCAACCTGTTCTTTGGGTCGGTCCTCGGCACACGCACCTTCCAACCGGTGCTGTCAGCCACCTCGACGGTGCTCGACCGTGACATCTGCCTCGTGATCGACCGCTCGGGATCGATGGGGCTCAACATCAATTTCAGCGGCACGGGCAATGGCATTAACTGCGGCCCCCTGCCGTCCAACACCCGCTTCTTTGCGCTTGCTCAAGCAGTCGACGCGTTCCTCGCTGAATTGCAGACCACGATCCCTGACGAACGGGTCGCGTTGGCGAGCTACAGCAGCAATTTCAGGCAAAACTGCGGACGCGTCCGGCTCAACTATCGGACCGCTCAACTGCACAACTCGCTCACATCGGATTACGCGCGGATCTCCGGCTCGATGGACGCGTTCCTCCAAAACGGCATCGGCGGCAGCACCGCGATTGGCGAGGGTCTTCGTGAGGGGATCGACTCGCTACGCAACGCCAGGCCTTTCGCCGTCAAGACGATCGTCCTGATGACCGACGGCCGGCACAACCTGGGCGTCACCCCCGAGACGGTCGCCCCGGAGGCGTCGCGCGCCGACGTCACGGTCCACACCGTCACGTTCAGCCCCAACGCCGATATCAACCGGATGCGGGCCGTCGCCAACGCAACCGGCGGCCGCAGCTTCCACGCCGACACCGCCGCCGACTTAGCGGAGGCGTTTCGTGAGATCGCCCGCACGCTCCCTGTCCTGGTTACCGAATAGCATGATTCGACATCGCCCCGCCTCACGCCGCGGCGCCACGACCGTCGAGTTCGCCCTCGTCGCGCCGGTTTTCTTCCTGGTGCTGATGGCGATGTTCGAGTTCAGCCGGCTGAACGTCTTACGCCACACGGCCGACAACGCCGCTTACGAGGCGGCCCGCGCCGCGATCGTCCCCGGCGCCACCACGGCCGACGCCCGCGCCGAAGGGCAGCGCCTGTTGACCGTCGTCGGCGCCCGGGGCGCCCAGATCAACTTCAACCCGGCGACGATCACCCGCGATACGCAGCAAGTGACGGTCTCCGTCAGCATCCCGCTCGACCGGAACGGCTGGGTCGTCCCCCGCTTCACTCGGGGAAAGACGTTGAGCTCGCAGTCAACGTTGCGGACGGAACGGGTCCGGACCCGTTAACCGACCGACTTTACTCCGTACGGTCGTCGAGGGTGTAGCCACCAGGCGGCGACATCTCGAAGAGCGATTCTTCGGGTTCGGCATTGAAATCGAAGTCGGCGAGCACCGTCTTCACGCCGTCGATCCGTTTGATCTCGATCTCGACGCGGTCCGGCTCGCCTGTCTCCGGGTCCGCCCAGAGGGTCTGAACCATTCCGGGGGTGGATAGCCTCACGCCGCGACGCTTACCGCCCCCCGGCGCCGACTCTTCAACGACGTCGCGCGAGCACCCCGCTCCGAAGGCTTTGAGGTTGCAAGCCGGATCGAGGTACATCCGGAAAGCGCCGAGCATTCCTCCCCCGTACTTTTTCATCAGCTCGGGCGCCACTTTCTTGTCCCTTTCGAAGAAGGGGATGTCGGCGAGAGTCGCCGTCTTTTCAGTCGAGGAAAGGTCGAGACTTTTCCCGTTCACGCCGTCGAAAATGGTGAACGACCCCGCGTCGCCAGGCTTCTCGATGCGTGACATCGGACCACGGAAGTATCCTTTGCCGCGTGCCACCTCCTTACCGCGACTCAGCACAACGAGCGAGAAACTTCCGCTCTTTGCCTCCAGCAGCGGCTCAACCAGCTGCGCGTAAGCGGGCGTCGCGGGGCCGCCCAGAACGCTCCACATGGCCGCGACGCCGCACAACAGAACGAGCGAAGCCGCCGATAGACCAAGCGCGGGGTGCGTCATGATAAACCTCCATAGGGACCAATTGGAATCGAGACGCTCCGTCGCCGCACAAGCCGACGGCGTGTTGTATCGGGCCAGAATGCTCCCCCGCGCGGCGAGTCGGTGCGACTCTTGCTCTGCGCTTTCGGGGCCGGCGGCGGCATTGACATCGCCGCTTAGCAATTGTTCGATGTCCGTCATCGTGTCGCTGAGTGGGAGGGCGTTAGGTCTTGCCGAAGCTTGGCGATCGCGCGGCTGATCGCCGTGCGGACCGCCCCGCTCCGCAAGCCGAGGACGCGGGCGATCTCTTGGTGGGTCATCCCCTCCGTGTAGCGGAGGTCAATTAGTGTTTGCTCTCGCTCACCGAGATGCGCCAGAGCAGCGCGCAACGCATCGCCCTCCGTCTCGGCCTCATCGGCGGGGGCGGCGCCAACGACGCCACCCTCCGCAGCAGCGGCGAGCAGTCTGGCGCGTCGGCCGGTCCCGCGTAGCAGCGACGCCGTCTGCTTGCGAGCAATCGCAAAAGCCCAGCGGCGGAAGTCGACCTCGGAGTCTCCGGAGAAGCTCGGCATCTGCTCGGCGATCGCCAGGAAGACCGCCGAGCAGGCGTCCTCCGCGGCGGCCCGCTCGCCGATCCGCCGGCGGCAATAGCGGTAGATCGCCCCGTGCGTGCGGTCGTAGAGCTCGCCGAAAGCCTCGCGATCGGACCGTGCTCGAACCACCAGCGGTTTGGGGAGCGGGTCGGGCAGACCGTCCCCGAGGGGCGTTAGCCGGGTTGGCGTCGGATCGGGCATGCGTCGGGCGCCGAGGGCGAAGTCGGTCTACCAGAACATGGCGCGAACTGACGAAGTGTTACAGCCCTCCGCGAAAAAAGACGCCGACCTGGACGCTCGCGGTACGATGAACCAGACTCGTTGGCAGCCCTTCCCCCTCGCCGCTCGCCTCTGCTACACCCGCCGTGTCACTCGAAGTCGCCACCGTTGACATCACCGGACAAATGGTGGTCCTGGGCACCGGCACGAGCGTCGGTGTGCCCTCAATCGGCTGTGGGTGTCACGTCTGCACAAGCACCAACCCGAAGAACAAGCGGACCCGCTGCAGCGTCATCCTGGGGCTCCCCGAGGGCAACCTCTTGATCGACACCGCGCCCGACATGCGCCAGCAGTTGCTGCGTGAGGGGATCGGCCTGGTGCACGCGGTGCTCTACACGCACGAGCACGCCGACCACTTGTTCGGGCTCGACGACCTGCGGCTGATGCAGTTCTACCTGGGCGGTCCGGTCCCGCTGTATTGCGAGGAATGGACCGAACAGCGGATCCGTAAGTCGTTCGACTACGCGTTCGAGCGCCGCCCGAACCTGCACCGCGGCGCTGTGCCCGAACTGCGGTTCGAGCGGATCGGTCCCGCCGACCGCGGCTGGCCCGAGATCGACGTGCTCGGCGCCCGGATCACGGCGGTCCGCCAGCAGCACGGCCCTAATTTCAGCACGCTCGGATTCCGTTTCGGCAACGTCGCCTACTGCACCGACCTCAACGCGATGCCCGACGAGAGCAAAGAGCGGCTCCAGGGGCTCGACGTGCTGGTGCTCGACGCCCTGCGAGAGAAGGGACACACGACGCATTTGAATCTCGCCGAAGCGGTGTCGCTCGCCGAGGAGCTCGGCGCCAAGCGGGTCTATTTCACGCACATGGCCCACGACCTCGAACACGAGGCGACCTGCGCCGCGCTACCCGAGGGGATGGACCTCGCCTACGACGGCCTGCGGATCCCGCTGTCGTAAGGTCAGCCACCTGCCGTCACCGCATCATCTTCGCGCTGAGCTCAACGCCAGGGAGCGACGCTTTAATCAAATCAATTGTCTCGCCTGAAGTGATGGCCCAAAAATACACCATTCGCAAATGACGCAGACGCTTTAGTTGGGGCATCGAATCTGCGAGTCGATTCTCATCCGGACATACAACAACCACTGCTCGGACATAATCGTCTCCTAGCCACTCCCCCAATGCCACGGTTACTCCGCCGGGAAGAAACCATGGCCCATCATCGTAATAGACCGAACCGCCAAGGCGTTTGATCTCGGTAACTGAAGAATGCTGGATTGCCGCTTCTCTCGCCCAGGCAACAACCAACACGGCAACGACCGCAAGCGTTGCCGCACTTATGAGGAGCGTGAAATTAAGGCGTAGCAGCGGCTTCGTAGGCAAGTCGACTCGTCGTGGTGCGGTCAGCATGAAAAACCTACCGAGCCACGGCCAGCTTGCTCGCTAGCAGCATCCGGATGTAATCGACCGTGATCGCGATCGCTTCCTTGTTGTAGTGATCCTCGATGTCGAAGACCGGCCGGTCGGAGTCGCTCAGCTCTTCACTGATCTCCTCGGTCTCTTTCTCCGTGTCGAGCTGCTTGCGCTCGGTGAGGAACTCTTCCAGGTTGAGCGTCACCGAGGTGCGGTCTTTCTGAGTCTCGTAGCGATCGATCTGGCGGATGTCCTCGTTGAACTCCTTCGAGCTGGTGACGCGGTCGTTCGACATCCGCTGCAGCTGGGTGGCGATTTCCGAGCCGGACATGCCGTGGAAGTCGTGCCGGAGCGGATTGACTCGGTCGAAGGCGAGGGCGTAGTCCATCTCCGCCTCGGTGATCCCCTTGAGGTGGTCCGTGAGGGCCGGGATCTTCACGTCGGCGAGCACGCCACGGTTCTGGGTGCTGTCGCCGCCGGGGCGGTAGAACTGCTGGATCGTCATCTTCAGCGCGCCCAGGTTGGAGCGTCCCATGAGGCGGTCCCCCAGGTCGAAGAGCTGCTGGACGGTGCCCTTGCCGTGGGTCGACTCGTCGCCAACCACCAGGCCGCGGCCGTAATCTTGGATGGCGCCGGCGAAGATCTCGCTCGCCGAGGCGCTGAAGCGGTTGGTGAGGACCACCAGCGGGCCGTCCCACATCATGCCGGGGGCCTCGTCGGCGTACGGAACGGTGCGGCCGTCGGTTCCCTTCACCTGGACGACCGGGCCCTGATCGATGAACAGGCCGGTGAGCGTCACGGCTTCGGTCAGCGACCCGCCGCCGTTGAAGCGGAGGTCGAAGACGACCGCGTCGATCGGGCGACCGGCCTGGCGCTCGCGCTCGAAATCGTCGAGCAGCCGGCGGACGTCGCGGGTGGCGCTCTTAAAATCGGGCAGGCCCTGACGCGCGCCATCCATATCGAGGTAGAAGCTCGGCAGGTCGATCACGCCAATCCGGTAAGGCTGTCCGGTCGGCTTCTCGCCGGTCTCGATAATCGCGCTGCGCGCCTCTTGGTTCTTTAGTTCGATGCGGTCGCGCGTGATGATGTACTCAACGATCTTGTTCGGGTTCTCAACCGGCTTGACCTGCAGGCGGACCAGACGGCCCCGCTTGCCGCGGATCAGCTTGACGACTTCGTTGAGCTTCATGTCGACGATGTCTTCCATCGGCCCGTCCGAGTCCTGACCGACGCCGATGATGACGTCTCCCTTCTTGAGCGAGCCCTCCTGGTCAGCGGCGCCGCCGGCGATGACGTCGGCGACCTCGGTGTAGCCGTCTTCGCTACGGAGCGACGCGCCGATGCCGTCCAGCTCCAACCGCATCTGGATGTTGAAATTGTCGAGCGTCTCCGGCGACATGTAGCTGGAGTGCGGATCGAAGCCGCTGGTCATCGCCGTGACGTAGAGCTCAAGCAGCTCGTCGCTCGATGTCTGGTTCCAACGCTTCCGCAGGCTGCTGTAACGCTTGCGGAGACGGTCCTTGGCTTCGGTGAGTTTGGGGCCGGCGTCCTCCGGGAACTTGATGTGGTCGCCAACGTTCCAACCAATCCGCCGGGTCCCGACGTCAGGAACGTCAATGAGTTCGGGCTCCGCCTCGGCGAGTTTGAGCATCAGGTCGAACTTGACCCGCTTGCGCCAGCGCTCGTCCGCCTCGGCGGCGTCCTTGGCGTACTGGGCGGCGTCCCGATCGGTCACCATGCTCTCTTTGACGGTGAAGTCGTGGTCCGCGTCGACCCACTTGAGGGCTGTCTCGGCGCGCTCTTCGACGCGGGCGAGGAACCGGGCAAAGACCTGATGGGCGAAATCAACGCTGCCGTCGCGGAACAGGTCGTCGAGCTGGTTGCGCTGCTGAGCGAACTCGTTGACGTCCGACTGGTAGAAGTACAGCTTCAACGGGTCGAGCGTGTCGAGGAACGCCTCGAGGCACCGCTGCGACATCTCGTCGTCGATCGGGTGCTTCGAGATGTGCTTCTGCTCCATCAGTCGACGGACCAGGATCGCGATCGTGTGATCGGTCCGAGAGGGCGCGTTGGGCCGGGCCCAAGCGGGCGCGGCGACCGCAACGAGCATCGCGGCGACGACGCCGAGGTGTCCGCATCGCCGGAACCACGAAGCGGCGGCAGCCGCGAGTGACTTGGAGAAAGAAGAAGTGGTCACGGGGCGGGCGAGGTCGGTCATTCCGAGGAACTCGAAGGGTTTCGAAAAGCCAATTCGGGGAAGAGGCACAGGGCGTAAAGGTCTGTTTCGGCGTCCCCCCGGGAGGGGCATCAGCGTGGATCGCCACGCCAAGCAGATCCTTGCATCGGCTTGCGCCCAACGGCTTGTGACTTAAGCCAAAACGCACAAACGACTTGCAGCTTATCGGGGCTCGGCAAACGGGGCAAGATCGCGTTACTTTAGCGATTCTGCTGGCTCTCGATTGGCGACCCCTTCCCCCGCGATACGCCGCGGTGCGGCGGGTGGTTCGTCAGGGCTGCTCGGCGGGGGCGTCTTCGTCGCGTCTTTCTTCGCGTCGCAGTAACCGCATGAATCGCCGGGGCCTCACTTCGATCGCGACTTCCGGCAGGCCGGTGGCCTCGCTGACTTCGATCCGCTCGATCGGCGTCCGGCCCGATTCGACCAGTTCGGCCACCGACCAGTGCGTGCGACGTCCCTGGGAGTCGTAAACGGAGGTCGCCTCCCAGTGCAGGCCGCCCGGGGCGTCCGCCGAGTAGACCGCCGATCGCTCGGTGCGGGAGCCGTCCGGCTGGGTGATCGTCGTCGAGACGTGCCACGATCGCGTGAGCTCCTCCCCGTAGATCGCCGGCAAGTCGAGGCGGGTGACCGCCTGCGTTTGAATCGTACCGGGCCCCTCGCCGCTGGTTGAAACGAGTTGGCGGCGGAGCACCGACGGGACCCTCTCGGGAGCGACGCAGATCCGTTCATCGGCCAGCGCCCCCTCGAACTCGGTGGTGACGCGCCACGTCTGGCAAGAGACCACGACCTCGCCGAGGCTGATCGACGTCGGTTCTTCTTCGATCGCCGCGGGAACGCCCAGGTCGGTCGGCCGATCGGTCAGCAGCCAGAGCCGTTGGGTCTCGGCGGCGCCCGGCGCGGGACGGCCGGCGAACGCGACACGATTCTCGGACTGCAGCGTGTAGGAGCGGTCGTCAGTCGCCTCGAGGCGTTCGACCCGCTCGGTGTTGGTGCGACCGGCGAAATCTCCCGCCGCGTCGAACGACTCGGTAATCACCCGCACGCGACGCCAAGCGCCCCGCTCAAAACGGGCCCACGGATGCCCCGCACGGAGTTGGTCGAGGAGTTCGCTGGGAACTTCGGGTGGGGCGATCTCTTCGTCCGACAAGGCGTCATCGGGCCCACCCCCTTCACTGGGAATCACGTCTCCCGGCAGCGAATCGCTGAGGCCGAGGGCAGGCGCAGAGGCGGGCTGCGGGTCGATCAGCGGCGCCGGCTGAAAGGCGGGCGCTTCGCTAGGAACATCCCTCGACGCATCGGCGTCCGTCACGCCGAACACCACACGGGTCGCCAGCGCCGTCACGCCGAGGGCGCCGACGAACGCGAGTCGATAGCTGGCGGTGAGAGCGAAACTTCGGCGCATCGCGGCCATGCGTGTGCGGTTACCTGAAACCCGCATTGTACCCGCCCCCGGCCCCGCCGTTGAGGCGGCAGCGAGGCGCCCTCCGCATTTTCGCGTTGCGAAGAATCAGGGGGGATCCATCTCAGCGGCCGGCTCTCCCCCCCACGAGTCGACCAGGACCGCGTCCTGACGCGGGAAAACGGTGGCCAAATCGAGCAGGACGGCGTCCGCTTCGACTTCAACCAACAGAGCCGGCTCCAAGGAGGCCAGCCGCTCACGGACCTCAGCCGGTGTCCCGGCGGCAGGCTCGACACGGATGGCCCAACTGGCCCCGCCGCGGGCGGCGCTGGGGCGCTCGACGGCCGATGCGGCGCCGACCCCCTGACCCGCGGCGATCCGCAGGGCAAGCCGTTCGGCCCGCGTCCGCAAGTTTTCGATCGGCGCGTCGAGAAGCTGGTGCAACGGATGGTTGAACCGCAGATCGCCCGGACGCTGAAACAGCTGCAGCGTGGCGGCGAGCGCCGCCTCGACGGCCGGATCGATCGTGTCGAGCTTCGCCGCCCCTGACGAGGCGACCGCCTCGATCGCGGCCCGTCGCCCGGCGACGACGCCCGCGACCGGGCCGCCGACCAGCCCGGCGGCGTCGAAGATCACAAGGTCGGCGCCGGCGCTGAGCGACGCTTCGACACTCAGGGCCGTGTCGCCGTAGGCGGGCGTGTCGTTTCGCAGCCGAGCGCGACCGCAGTCGAAGAGGAGCTTCGCCCCAGCGTGGTGGGCCGTCTGGGCCAAACTGCTCAGCAGCGCCGCGTCGGACGAACCGACTCGGTCACGCACCAAGACGGCAAGTCGCGGCGCGTCGGCCGATTGGAGCTGGGCCGATTGGAGCGGGGCCAGCGCCCCGGCGAAGTCGTCGGCGGTCGCCGTATTGGCGGCGCCAACTTCGCGGAGCGTCACCCCGGCACGTCGAGCGATCTCGTCGAGGCGCAGTCCGGGGGCCACCTCGGTCATGTCGCCACGCGCCACGACGCACGTCCCGCCGCCGGCGAGGGCTTCGAGCACCGTGGCGAGAGCCCGCGGGTGCGAGCAGCCTACCCACGCGGCGTCGGCGCCGAGCAGCGTGGCCGCGGTCTTCGTGGCGGCTTCGCTCGCTTGGCAAAAGCCTTCGGAGGCGGCGCGGGCGGCGTCGATCGCCGTTGCGGCCAAAGGGGGCCGCAGCGTCGGCGCCAAGAAGAACTGCCCCGTTGCGTTGACGCAGCGGCTGGGCGTGGTCGGCCGTGGAAACTCCAGCTGCCGGATCAACCGGTCGAGGAGCTCCCCAGCGCCAAGCGACTGGAGCCCTTCGGCGCGGCGTGAGACTTCGGCGCCGAGGCTCTGGATCGCGCCGCGCAGTTGCACCGCGGCGGTGGAGCGGTTCAGGCGGTCGATTGTCGACGCGACGCGCGGGTGCTCGAGCAGTTCTTCCAACGAGGGGAGCTGCGACAGAAAGTCGGGGCGTGACATCAGGGGCGCGGGTCCTGCGAGGAGACGGCTAGCCGATCTCTCTCGGTTGTAGACCCCACCGCCCCGCTGTCCTAGCCATCGCCGCGATTAGCGAGTTGTGCCGACGCGATCCTGGGCGATGAACTGCTGTACGGTCTCGACGTCGTCGCCTTCTTCCACCGGCGTGAACAGACGCGAGAAGAAGCCGGGCTTCTCCTTCTGGGCGAGCTGCGTCTCTTTCGAGTCGCCGAACGACAGCTTATTGAGGGCGGCGCCCCAAGCGCCACGGACATTGTCGGCGGCCCGCTTCGACGAGTCGGAGACCTTGTCGAGGGCCCGTGAGATCGGGTTCCCCTCGGGCGTGACGGCCGAGGGGGTTGCGTCCTCACCGCCGCCGAAGCCGGGCTTCCAGGCAAACTTGGGCATCTCGATTTTCGGCCAGCCGAGCTTGAACATCGGCGAGTCGACCAGGGCCGCCTCGTCGCTTTGTGCTTCGGTCGTGGCTTCGTCCTTATCGCCCCCGGGCCAAAAGCCCTCGGCGAAGGCGTTGGCGCCGGTCAGCGTCAAAAAGGCGGCGACAGCCATCGCCAGCCATTGGGGACGATTGAGGCGAAGGGCTCGCATCGTGCGTCGGCTCCACGTCGTAAGGTTGGATCTTCTTCAGATTGGGTCGAGGCCAAAGGGCACATGCCCGCAGCTTTCAGTCCGTGGGGAGAGTTCCCAGATTCCCGGTGACGTGTCCATAGCGAACCGGCCCGATCCGGCCGCCCTGTCCCTACATCAATTCGGGGCTTGGATTGAGGCCCGGGCGGCGTTGACCTAGCATCAAAGCTTGCTCGACAGAACCGTGACCGCTCCCAACAAGGCTCCTTGTGCCGAAAAACGAGACAATCACTGGCGGAATTGGCTTCTTAGGCGCCGGCCGGATGGCCCAGGCGCTGGCGGCCGGCTTTGTCCGGGGGGGGCTCGTCCCCCCCGCCGAGGTGATCGCCTACAACCCGTCGCCGGCTGCTAGCGAGGCGTTCGAAGCCGCCGTGGGCCCCGGAGCCAAGCGCGCGGCGAGCGCCTCGGAGGTTGTGAAGTCCGCCCGGATCGTCTTCCTGGCGGTCAAACCGTACAACGCGGCCGAAGCGCTCGCCGCCGCGGCAGACGAATGGCAATCGGACAAACAGCTGCTGGTGTCGGTCGCCGCCGGCGTGACGCTCGAGGCGTTAGCAAAACCGCTGCCCAAGGGAGCGGCGATCGTCCGCGTCATGCCCAACACGCCGTGCCTGATCGGCAAGGGCGCCTGCTGCTACGCGCTTGGTGAGCACGCCACCGCCGACCAAGGCGCCGACGTCCAGCGGCTGCTCTCGGCGGTCGGCTTCGCCAGCGAGACGCCCGAGAAGCTGCTCGACGCGGTCACGGGCCTCTCGGGCTCCGGGCCGGCGTTCGTCTACACAATCATCGAAGCGCTCGCCGACGGCGGCGTCCGGGCGGGGCTGCCGAGGGCCCTCGCCGCCGAGCTCGCCGCCCACACGGTGGCGGGCGCCGCCGGCATGGTGGCGACCACCGGCGAGCACCCCGCCGCGCTCCGCGACGCCGTCGCGAGCCCCGGCGGCACGACCATCGCCGGGCTGGCCGAGCTCGAGCGTCACGGCGTCCGTTCGGCGCTGATCGAGGCGGTGACCACCGCGGCGCGCCGCTCGGCAGAACTCGGGAAGTCCTGACCTCCCTCTCCCTATCTTTCCTTTTACAGGAGCCCCGTCGATGTCCATACTCTGCCGGGTCGACGACAAACACATCCCTCTCTATCGCGTCATGTGGGTGGCCGCGACGCCCCACTTTTGCGGCGAAGAAGACTGCCTCCGTGAAGGCTTCTACGAGGTGCGTCTCGAACAGGACGAGTCGGTCTGGGCGAGCGTCACCGAGCGGGACGACCTCATCGCCATGCTCGAGACCTGGCAGGGCGGACTCGGTCCCGAGCAGGACCCAAACTGGTAGAATCGGACGCCCAACGAACCGCCAACCTCGGAACCTCCCCCCTCCGCCATGGATGATCCCTTCGGATTCGATAACGCCCCGACGGGCGACGACCTCGCCTGGCGCGAGACCTATGTCGTCCTCTTCGAGGCGGGTGACCGGCCGACGCTGACCCAGGTCGAGGCGGCGATCGGCAACGCCGGTCCGCGTCTCCGGATGGAACGCCTCAAGGCCGACGACGACGGGCTCTTTAAGTCGGTCTTAGTCCAAGCGCCCGACGACAACGCGGCCCTCGACATCCGTTTCGAGGCGGGCGAAGCGGTCAGCGACCGGGCGATGGCCTTGGCGAAGAAGCTCCGCGACGAGCTCGACGAGGATCAGATGGGGCGCCTCGTGCTGGCCGACGCATGGCTTGAGGTCATGCACTTCGAGCGGGTTGCCGCTTCCCCCGACGGGGACGACGCCGAACCGGAGGACGACCTGCTGGGCCCCGGCGGGCTCGACCCGGCGACCCTGATCACCGTCGTCGAGGCCTTGGCGCACCTGACGGGGGGCCTGCCGATCGATCCCGAAGCGGGCGAAGTGCTGATCTGAGGGATTCGGGACGGGGGGCTGGGGACGAGGGGGGAATAGTTGGAATGGCTTCCCATGAGGTACGATTCTGGCCCTCCCGTCTTCCGACATCCCCCTTCCGAATTCCCACTTCAAACTCCTCTCCGATGCTCGCCAAAGAAGTCAAGACCGGCGTCATGGTCGTCTACAACGACGCCCCCTGCGTGATCGAGAACATCAGCGTCCAGTCGCCCTCCGCCCGCGGCGGCGCCACGCTCTACAAGTTCCGCGCCCGCAACGTCGTCACCAAGAACAAGGTCGACATCACGCTCAAGGGGACCGAGCCCCTCGCCGAAGCCGACTTCAGCCGCCGCGACGTCACTATCATGTACAGCGACCTCGAGTCGGTGCACCTGATGGACGCCGAGTCGTTCGAGCAGTACACCGTCGACCGCGAAGACGTCGCCAACGAGATGCAGTGGATCACCGAGGGGACCACCGGCATCATCGCGATGATCTACAACGACGAGTGCGTCGGGATCACGATCCCCGCCTCGGCGACCCTCAAGATCACCGAGTGCGAGCCGGGCGTGAAAGGCAACAGCGCCACGGGCCGCACCAAGTCGCTGACGCTTGAGACCGGCGCCGTCGTCCACGGCCCCGAGTACCTGTCCCAGGGCGAGTCGATCAAAGTCGACACCCGCACCGGCGACTTCTTGGGACGGGCGTAACGACACGAGCGTTTCTTCTAGCGATCGGCCCTGAGCCCCCGGCTCGCGCCGGGGGAGTCGCGTCACGTCACTCCCCCGGCTCGCGCCGGGGGCTCAGGTCACCTTGGTGCCGCGCCGTTTGGGTGCGTCCGCGGCGTGCTGGGAGTAACGCGATGCCGATCGCTACGAGCACGGCGCAACCCGGCTCCGGAACCGCCACTGCAGTCGCCCGCGCGGCGCTGAACGCCGCCTGGAACGCCGCGACGTCCGGCTCGCGCTCGCCGTATTGGCTGCGCCAGTCATCTATGGCGACCGTCTCGTCGAAGTCCGACGCCGCCAGCGTTGCTTGCTGATCACGCATCACCGTGTAGTCGGCCGCGTCGACGACGCCGTCCTCGTTCCAGTCGGCCCAGCGGCCCTGGTAGGCAAGCGCCTGGAACTGGTAGACGGGGTAGTCGGCCGAGTAGGGAGGCGGCGTGGTCTCACCGTAGAGGTACATCCAGGGACCGAGCAGTGCGGCATAGAGATTGACCGTCGACTGCTCTAGCGGCGACGCGGCGGCGCTCGTGTTTCCCAGGCCTTGGAAGTGGTAGACATCGAACGGCGCGCCCAGCGGGAGCAATTTGCCAGCGAGGCCTTCCAGATTGAAGAGGTCGTCGACGTCGTAGAACGCCGGCAGCATCTCGCCCAACGGGGCGTAGACGTTGGCGTTGTCGAACTCGACGACCCGCTGCTGGGGGTCCCCCGGAACGCCGGGGGTCCAAAGCTGGAGGAAGTCGAACTGCCCGTGCACCCGGTAGCGCTGCGTCCAACCGGTGAAGCCCCCGCTCTCGATCAGCGTGCTCTTACGCGGAACGATGCGGTAGTGGCTCAGCCAATCGGGTGGGTCGGCCCAACCGGCGGTGGGAACGGCCGCGGTCAGAAGTAGGGCCAGCACTGAGACCGTCAAACGATGGCGCATCGTGGTCACCTCCACCGGAGAGAAGAGAGATTTCCGTACCCCAACTGTGGCCGAATCGCCGCTTGGTTTGCAACTCTTTTTTCGGGCTGCACTCCGCCGACTGGCGACGGGGGCTCCGGAATGACCGTAAAGACGGGGCTATTTCTTCCCTTTCTTTTTAGCGGCCTTCTTCGGGGTGGACTTCTTGGTGGACTTCTTCGACGCGGCCTTCTTGCCGCCGCCGAAGGCCTTGTCCCAGCCGCTGGCGTACTTCTCGTTGGAACCGACGCGGATAACGCTCACTTGGGGCTCGCTTATTGAAAGGAGATAGGGGGATGTTGGTGATAGGGGGCGATCGCGGGCGATGCCGACGCCGTCAGTGATTGGCGACGCGACGCGGCGAAGGGGGCTATCACCTTAAAATTATTGTTGCTTGTGGTTTTATTGTTGTTTGTGGGAGGCGTCTCCAGACGCCGATTACGCGCTCCCTACCGAAATGGCGTGGAGCGCGTTATCGGCGTCTGGAGACGCCTCCCACAGGTCCGTGCCTGACGCAGGTCGGTGCCTGACCCAGATCAGTGCGAGATCTCTTGAAAGGCGATACGGAGGACATCCTGCGACACGACGGTTCGCAACAACAACACAACGTGCCGTCCGCTTGCGATCCCCCCTCTCACCAACATCCCACTATCTCCTTTCAAGAACTCACATCAACTCTGATCGAGCTTCTTGTAGCGGAAGCGGTGCGGCTGGTCGGCGTCGATCCCCAGACGCTCGCGGCGTTGCTGCTCGTAGGTGTAGAAGTTGCCTTCACACCAGTGGACGTAGCCGTCCCCCTCGAAGGCGAGGATGTGCGTCGCCAGCCGGTCGAGGAACCAGCGGTCGTGGCTCACCACGATCGCACAGCCGACGAACGTCGCGACCGCCTCTTCCAGCGACCGCAGCGTGTCGACGTCGAGGTCGTTTGTCGGTTCGTCGAGCATCAGCACGTTCGAGCCGCCACGTAGCAGCTTCGCCAAGTGGACGCGGTTGCGTTCACCGCCGGAGAGGACGCCGACCTTCTTCTGCTGGTCCGCCTTCTGGAAGTTGAACTTGGCGACGTAGGCGCGGCTGTTGACCTGCTTCTTACCCATCTCGATAAGGTCGAGGCCGTCCGAAATCTCTTGCCAGACCGTCTTGTCGGGGTCGAGGTGGTCACGGCTCTGGTCGACGTAGCCGAGCGCCACGGTCGGTCCAAAGTTGAGGGAACCGCTGGTCGGCTCCTCCTTGCCCATGAACATCTTGAGCAAGGTCGTCTTGCCGGCGCCGTTGGGGCCGATGATGCCGACGATGCCGCCGGCAGGCAGGCGGAAGTTGACGTTCTCGAACAGCACCTTGTCGCCGAAGCTCTTGGAGAGGTTGACCGCTTCGATAACGCTGTCGCCCAACCGCGGGCCGGGTGGGATCTGGATTTCCAGCTCCTCGGGACGCTCTTCGTACTCCTCCGACGCCATCTTCTCGTAAGAGCTGATCCGCGCCTTGCTCTTCGCCTGACGGGCCTTGGGCGAGCTGCGGATCCACTCCAGCTCTTTGGTGAGCGTCTTCTGGCGGGCCGACTTCTTCTTCTCGTCCATCTCCAGCCGCTTGGCCTTCTGCTCGAGCCAGGCGGTGTAGTTCCCCTCGAACGGGAACGCCTTGCCGTACTCGATCTCAAGGATCCAGCTCGCCACGTTGTCGAGGAAGTACCGGTCGTGCGTCACCGCGACGATCGTGCCGTTGTAATCGGCCAGGTACCGTTCGAGCCAATTGATGCTCTCGGCGTCGAGGTGGTTGGTCGGCTCGTCGAGGAGCAGCAGGTCGGGCTTCTCGAGCAGCAGCTTGCAGAGCGCCACGCGGCGTTTCTCGCCGCCTGACAGGTTGGTGATGCCCGCGTCGCCCGGCGGCAGATTCATGACGTCCATGGCGATCTCGATCTGCCGTTCGAGCTCCCAGGCGTTGGCCGCGTCGATCTTGTCCTGCAGTTCGGCCTGCCGGGCCATCAGCTTGGCGGTGGCCGCCTCGTCGTCGGCGACCTCGGCCATTTTTTCCCAGCTGGCGTTGTACTCGTCGAGCAACGCCTGGGTCGCGGCGACCGCCTCCATGACGTTTCCCATAACGTCCTTGTCGGCGTTCAGCGGCGGCTCTTGCTGAAGCATGCCGACCGTGAAACCTTCGCTCAACTTGGCGGAGCCCTCGAACTCCTTGTCGAAGCCGGCCATGATCTTCAGCAGCGTGCTCTTGCCGGCGCCGTTGCGGCCCAGCACGCCGATCTTCGCCCCCGGGTAGAAGGCGAGGTCGATGTCCTTGAGGATCTCCCGTTGGCCGTGCTTCTTGTTGAGGCCGGCGATCTGGTAGATGTACTTCTGATTGGGCGGCATACGCTTGGGGGGAGTCGCGTCGCGAAAGGGGGCGGGACCGGCGGCGTCGCCGGCAGATCGCCGATTATTACCGGTCCGGCCGCTTCTGGGCAGGCGGGCCCCACCGGCCTCGGTTGAAATAATCGGGCAAGACCACGACCGATGTAGCGAATAGCCGCCATGCGATACCAAGTCAAACAGCGGCTCCTGAGCCTGACCCCCCGCTTCGACATCGCCAACGAGGCGGGCGAACCGATCCTCGTAGCGGTCCGGCTGATGGCGTTGCGGCCCGACTACGTGATCCGCGCGCTCGACGGCCGCGAGTTTGTCCGGCTGCGGCAGAAGCTGTGGTCGCTCCGCCCGCGGTTCGACATCACTCAGCAGGGCGAGCCGCTCGCGACCGTAATGCGGCGTTTCACGCTGCGGCCCGTCTACAGCATCGATCTGGCCGACGGCCAGCCGTTGGCGATCACCGGATCGTTCTGGGAGCACAACTACCAGTTCCGGCGGGGCGAAGAGGTGGTCGCCGTCGTCGCTCGACAAGCGTGGTCGATCCGTGACACCTACGGCATTGAGGTGCACGACCCGTCGCTCGACGCCGTGGTGCTAGCGACCGTCATCGCGATCGACGCCTTCCGCGCCCAGAACAAAAACTCGTCCTGAGGCTGTCGCGGTTGCTTGCCGGCGGTGGCGTCGGGGTCTAAGTTCGGTCGGGCCGCGCTCGACACAGCGGCTTCCTCCCGGACCCCAGCGAGACTTGCCCGATGCCACGGTTCGCTACACCACTCGCCGTTTTCGCCTTGTTCATCACTTCCGTGGCGACGGCCTATGAATGGCCACAGTGGCTCGGCCCCGACCGGGACGGCCTCACGTCGGAAATGGGCCTCCTGCAGGAGTGGCCCGAGGGGGGCCCCGAGCGGGTCTGGCTGTTTAGTGACACGGGCGCCGGCTACGGCGGCCCCGCGATCGCCGACGGCAAGCTCTATATCCTCGGCGCGCGTGACGGGACCGAACAGCTGATCGCCATCGACACCGAGTCGGGCAAGGAGATCTGGTCCGCTCCCCTCGGCGAAGAGTACACCAACGATTGGGGCAACGGGCCTCGCAATACGCCCACCGTCGATGGCGACCGCGTCTACTGCTTGGCCGCCAAGGGGACGCTCGCCTGCGTTTCGGCTAAGACGGGCGACGTTGTCTGGAAGGTCGCGATGCAAGACTTCGGCGGCAGCATCCCCAGCTGGGGCTATGCCGAATCGCCGCTCGTCGACGGCGATCAAGTGATCGTAACTCCCGGCGGACCCCAAGGAGCGATCGTCGCTCTCGACAAGTCGACGGGCGAATTGCTCTGGCAGTCAACCGGCGCCACCGACGGGGCGAATTACTCGTCGATCGTCATCGCCGAACCGCACGGCAACAAGCAGTACGTCCAACTGCTGCCCGAGCACCTCGTGGGCGTCGATCCGGCCGATGGCTCGGTCCTCTGGAGCGTCGATTGGCCGGGCAAGGTCGCCGTCATCCCGACGCCGATCGTCCGTGACAATCAAGTCTATGTAACCAGCGGCTACGGCGCGGGCTGCATGCTGGTCGAGATCGACGCCGACAACAACGCCACGGTGGTCTACGAC
This sequence comes from Botrimarina colliarenosi, assembly GCF_007859955.1. Lineage (GTDB taxonomy): Bacteria > Planctomycetota > Planctomycetia > Pirellulales > Lacipirellulaceae > Botrimarina > Botrimarina colliarenosi. The sequence goes on along the minus strand of NZ_SJPR01000001.1, from coordinate 694,757 downwards.
AACAAACTCATGAAGAACCATCACGGCGGCGTCTTGCTGCTGGGCGACAAGCTCTATGGCCACTCGGACGGCGTCGGTTGGCTGTGCCAAGACTTCGCCACCGGCGAACGCGTCTGGCGCGAGCGCAGCGCGCTCGGCAAGGGCGCCATCGCCTACGCCGACGGCCGCTTCTACTGTCAGAGCGAGGACGAAGGCGACCTGGTCCTCATCGAGGCCTCGCCCGCCGGCTGGGCCGAGCACGGCCGCTTCACGCTCGAGCCCCAGACCGAGATCCGCAAGGATAAGGGCAAGATCTGGGTTCACCCGGTGATCGTCGATGGCCGCATGTACCTCCGCGACCAAGACCTGCTGTTCAGCTTCGACGTGTCGGGCGAGTAAAGAAGGAGCCCACGAATCTTACGAATCGACACGAATCCTTTAATGATTCGCGAGGATTCGTTCGATTCGTGGGCCCTCTTTTTACTTGCCTAAGTCGCGTTAGGCCGAAGTCGCGGGGATCATCCCGTGTGGGTCGATGACGAACTTCTTCGCCGCGCCCTTATCGAAGTCCATGTAGCCCTTGGGGGCGTCTTCGAGCGAGATCACCTCGACGTTGCACGCCTTGGCCGGGTGGGCCTTGTCGTGGAGGATCGACATCATCAGGCCGCGGTTGTACTTCATCACCGGGCACTGGCCGGTCGTGAAGTGATGGCTCTTCGCCCAACCGAGACCGATGCGGATGCCGAGCATGCCAATCTTCGCGTTCTCATCGACGCCGCCCGGGTCGCCCGTGACATAGAGGCCCGGGATGCCGATGCCGCCCGCAGCGCGGGTGATGTCCATCACGCTGTTGAGCACCGTGGCGGGCTTCTCGGTGTCGGCGTCGCCGCCATGGCCGCGGGCCTCGAAGCCGACGCAGTCCACCGCACAGTCCACTTCCGGCACGCCGAGGATCTGCTCGATCTGCTCGGCCAGGTCGCCGTGCTTGGCGAGGTTGATCGTCTCGCAGCCAAACGACTTCGCTTGATCGAGCCGCTCCTGAATCATGTCGCCGACGATCACAACCGAAGCGCCGAGGATCTGGCAGCTATAGGCGCACGCCAAACCAACCGGTCCGGCGCCGGCGACGTAGACCGTGCTGCCGGTCGTGACGCCCGCCGTCCAAGCGCCGTGGTAGCCTGTCGGCAGGATGTCCGACAGCAGCGTCAGGTCGCGGATCTTCGCCAGCGCGGCGTCGCGGTCCGGGAACGCCAGCAGGTTCCAGTCGGCGTACGGCACCATGACGTAGCGCGCCTGGCCGCCGATCCAGCCCCCCATGTCGACGTAGCCGTAGGCGGCGCCCGGGCGATCGGGGTTCACGTTCAGGCAGACGCCCGTGTCGCGTTCCTTGCAGCAGCGGCAGCGACCGCAGGCGATGTTGAACGGGACGCTGCAGATGTCGCCCTTCTTGATGAACTCAACATCGCTGCCGACTTCGATCACCTCGCCGGTGATCTCGTGGCCGAGGATGATCCCGGCCGGGGCGGTCGTGCGGCCACGGACCATGTGCTGGTCGCTTCCACAGATGTTCGTCGAGACGATCTTGAGGATCACCCCGTGGTTGCACTTGCGGGTCTTGCCGCGGTACTCGAGTTCAAGCTTCGGGTCGTCGATCGACTGGATCTCAACGACGCCTGGCTTGACGTAGGCGACGCCTTGGTTGTCCGACATAGCGTGGGTTCCTCCGTGGACGAGTGAGAGAAGCGGACTGCTGGAGTGTAGCAGAATTGGCGAGCCGGCGACGGCAGTCGTCGGTGGGCGCTGAGTACCCACTCTCCACCGACGACTGCCGTCGCCGGCTCGCCACTGTCTGGAAATGTGGCTGGAATCGCGCTTCGCTCCGAATTAGCGTGCGAAGCATGTGGCACTGGCTTCTGACTAGCACGACTTACGGCACGTGGCTCCCGGGCGATGCGCGAGGTAGCGTCACGTCGGTGCGTGACTATCGGTCCACCGACACTAACACTCGCATTCGTGTCGAGCACGATCAACTCGGCGAAGCATGGGAGGCGCCGGTTCCAGGATTGCAGCGTAGCGCCATCGCGCAGATGAAAGGCGAAGCAGTGTGGCTAACGGTCGAGCAGGCAGACATACTTCTTGAGCAGTTCAAGGCTTCGGCAGCGTTCCGTGATTGGCGATTACTCGCCGTCGCGATCATGCCGAACCACTTCCACCTCGTCGTCGCAATCGCGATCGACTTCGACCCCGCCAAGATGCTGCAAGAATTCAAAGGAAATGGAAGTCGTGCATTGAATCATAAGTTCCCAAAGCCGGCTTCGGGAACGTGGTGGACCAAGAGCGGCTCCAAACGCAAGTTGAAGGACGAAGCTGCCGTCACAGCAGCGGTCAACTACGTCCTCCACAAGCAACCCAACCCACTCTTCACCTGGAGCGATTCTCACCACCACGGTTAGTGGCGAGCCGACGACGCAAGTCGTCGGAGTGACGCGGGCACCAGGGTTCCTCCGACGACTTGCGTCGTCGGCTCGCCTTTGAATTTATTCGAAGAGCGAACTAACCGCCCCGAGAATGATCCCAAGCATCAACCCGCCGGGAACTGTGACGAACCAGAACCATCCCGCAACATTGATAGCTCCTTCTCCCCCCGCAACAGAGCTCCAAACAATCGGAATTGCCACGCCAACCACGATTCCAAGAAAAGCTCCGAGCAGCATTCGGATAAGCATCGCGTCACTCCCACTCAATCGTAGCCGGCGGCTTACTACTAATATCGTAAACCACCCGATTAACGCCCTTCACCTCGTTGATCACCCGTGTGCTGATGCGGCTCAACAGGTCGTGCGGCAGGTGGCTCCAGTCGGCGGTCATGAAGTCGTCCGTGTTCACGCAGCGGACCGCTAGGGCGTTCTCGTAGGTCCGGCCGTCGCCCATCACGCCGACGCTTTGCACCGGCAGCAGCACGGCGAACGCTTGTGAGGTTTGGCGATAGAGGCCGGCCGCCTTGATCTCGCCAACGACGATTGCGTCCGCCTCACGCAACGTGCGGCACTTCTCGGCGGTCACTTCGCCGAGGCAACGAACGGCGAGCCCCGGGCCGGGGAACGGATGCCGCCAGACAATTTCTTCCGGCAGGCCGAGTTGCAGGCCGAGCCGTCGGACCTCGTCTTTGAAGAGGTCGCGGAGCGGTTCGATAAGCTCAAAGCCTAACTCTTCCGGCAGGCCGCCCACGTTGTGGTGCAGCTTGATCGAGGCGGCCGGGCCGTCGGGGCTGCCGCCGCTCTCGATCACGTCGGGGTAGAGCGTCCCCTGGGCGAGGAACCGCGCGTCGGTGACCTTCGCGGCCTCTTGCTTGAAGCACTCGATGAACTCGCCGCCAATGATTTTTCGCTTGGTCTGCGGCTCGGTCACGCCGGCCAGTTTGGCAAGGAAACGCTCCTCGGCGTCGACCACGTGGAGGTCGGCTTTGAAGTGCTCGGTGAACTCACGGACGACGGCCGTCGCTTCGTCCTTGCGCAAGAGGCCGTTGTCGACTAAGATGCAGGTGAGCTGCGGGCCGATCGCTTTTGCAAGCAGCGCCGCCACGACCGCCGAGTCGACGCCACCCGACAGGCCGCAGATCACACGGCTCGTGCCGACCCGTTCGCGCACCGCGGCGATCGTCTCGTCGGCGAAGTCGCCCAGCCGCCATTGCCCCGTCGTCTTGCACACCTCCCTCAAAAAATTGCCGAGGATCGTCTTGCCTTCGACGGTGTGCGTCACCTCCGGGTGAAACTGCAGGCCATAAACCGGCAGGCGATTGTGCCGCACCGCGGCGAACGGGCAGGTGCTCGTCTTTGCGAGCGGCGAGAAGTCCTCGGCGACTTGGGTGACCTGGTCGCCGTGGCTCATCCAGACTTCGGTCTGGGGCTGCACGTCGCGGAACAGGTCGCCCGCGTCGACCACCTCGCAGTGGGCGCGGCCGTATTCGCGGACGGTGTGGCTCTCAACGCGGCCGCCGAGCGCCTCGCACGCCAGCTGCATGCCGTAGCAGATGCCGAGCACGGGGATGCCGAGCTCAAAAATCTTCGGGTCGCAACGCGGGGCGCCCGCCTCATAGACGCTGCTCGGCCCGCCCGAGAGGATGATCCCGCGTGGCGCCAGTTCGGCGATCCGGTCGGCCGTCAGGTCGTGGCGGACGATCTCGCAGTAGACGTGCTCGTCGCGGACCCGGCGGGCGATCAACTGCGCAAACTGCGAGCCGAAATCGAGCACCAGGACCTTCTCGGCGGCCAGGGCGCTGCCGCCCGAGGCGGGAGTCTCGTAGTTCACGTGGGGGTCCGTGGTCGCTGCCATGCGGTCGTTCCGTGACGATCGGGCGGCACCCCGGTTGGGGTGGCGCCGGTTGTGCGGTCGAAAGGGCGGATTCTAACGGCCACAGCCGGCCCCGCCCAGCAGCGGTCGCCGGATGGTTTCGCCCGTTGGCAAGACGCGCTTATGATGACCCCTAGGCATTCGTCCTGTGTGGGAGGGGTCTCCGACCCCGATGACGCGGACCAAGCCTTGGCGGTTGGCAGCACGTAATCGGGGTCGGAGACCCCTCCCACAAGAACCATTGAGGCCGCAGCCTTCCATGCGGATCCTGCTCACCAACGACGACGGCATCTACGCCCCCGGCTTGGCGGCGATGCGGGCTGCGCTGGAGCGATTGGGCGAGGTCCATGTCGTGGCGCCCGCGACCGAGCAGTCCGGCGTCGGTCACGGCATCACGTTCTTGACGCCGCTGATGGCGAACCAAGTCTTCGATGGCGACACGGCGCAAGGCTGGGCCGTCGAGGGTTCGCCGGCCGATTGCGTGAAGCTCGCCCTGGCAAAACTCTGTCTTGATGAGAACGGCGAAGCGTTCCGCCCCGACCTTGTCGTGAGCGGAATCAACTGGGGCCTCAATGTCGGCGTCAACGTCCTCTACTCGGGCACCGTCGCCGCCGCCACCGAGGCCGCGTTAAACGACCTGCCGTCGATCGCTGTGTCGCTGGAGTGGGAAGACCACACCCGCTTCGACGCCGCCGCGGCGATGTCGGTCGCCGTAATCGAACAAATGCTTGAGCGTGACGCCTGGCGTGACCACCGGCTCTACAACCTGAACATCCCCACTGCGTCGACGATGCCGAGCGCTGGCAAGCCCGAGGTGCGGATCACGCGGATGGGTTCGACCCGCTGGGATGCGGCGTTCGAAGAGCGGCTCGACCCGAAGGGGCGTCGTTACTTCTGGACGATCGGCACGCCCCCCACCGACCCGCCCGGCGCCGACACCGACGTGGTCGCCATCCGCGACGGCGCGCTCTCGCTCTCGCCGCTGGCGGTCGACCGGACCCGCGACGCGATGCTCAGCCAGATGCACGCTTGGAATCTCGGACTCGCCGCCGGCGCTTCCACCTCTTCCAACCACTAATCGAACGGAGTCCAAGATGGCCAGCCTGCTCTCATTGAAAAACTGCCCACGAATCGCCACGAAGCGACGCGCATCGTCATTCGTGTTGATTCGCGCTCATTCGTGGGCGCTTAGCGTTGTAGTGCTATCGACGCTGACGCTGGCGGGTTGTGGCGGATCGAACAGCAGCGGCGGCAAGTCGAGCCTCGACGCGATGGCCGAGAAGCTCAACCAGAAGGCCGACGCCGACGCCCAAGCCGCCAAAGACAAAGCCATCGCCGACGCCAAGGCCGCGGCCGACGCCAAAGCGGCCGCGGCGGCGGACCTCGCCAACCAGGGCGCGTCCGCCGTCAGCGCCAACGACATGCAACGCGGCAGCAAGATGACCCGCGGCGGCTACTTGCAGACCGTCCTCAAAGGGGGCATCCGCGCCGAACAGAAGCTGAACCTGTTCCAAGTGCAGCACGCTTTGGACCTCTTCTGGGGCCTCGAAGGCCGCTACCCGAAGGACCACGACGAGTTCATGGCGAAGATCGTTGAGGCCAATGGACTCGTCCTTGAGCCGCTGCAGGAACCTTACGAGTACTACTACAACGGCGAAGATCACCAGCTTTACAAGGTCGTTAAGCAAGAGGCGATCGACGCGGCGAACGCCGAAGCTGAAGCGGCGAAAGCTGAAACGGCTGAGTAGGAAGGCGTTTTCCGCTGCACTCCCCGGACTGACGTCTCGGGGCTCGCTGCCCAACGGCTACGATTCCCACTTCCCACTTCCCACTTCCCACTTCCCACTTCCCACTTCCCACTTCCCACTTCCCACTTCCCACTTCCCACTTCCCACTTCCCACCTCTTCTCCTCCCCTGCTGCCCCCTCCTCTTCGCAGCGACACTTCGATGAACACTTGCACTTCCCTCCTGAGCCCTCCGCGGCTCGCGATCGTACTGGCCTGTTCGCTCTTCGGCGCGGCTGACGCCGTTGCCGAAGCGAGTTGGGCCTTCGCGCCGGGCGCCTACACGCACGACCCGCAGTCGGGCGTCCGCGTCGTGCAGTACGCCGAGCACGAGCCGGTCGAGGGCCTGCCCGATCCGCGACAGACGGTGAGCCGCTACTGGCGCACCCGCACCAATGTCCGCGGCGCCGACGGATCGAGCGATACGATCTACGAGGTTCGCAGTTTCGGCAACTCGCTCGGTGGCTTCGACGCCCAGCGCGAGCGTGGCTTCGACGCCCAGCTACAGACGCTCAACGCGCTGACGCCGTTCCGGCATAACCCGTATCTGTTCTTCGGCGGCATGCAGGGGTTTGGGTATGGCACGCCCGGCTACCCGGCCGCGACGCCCGGCACGCCGGTCCCTGGCCCGCAAGGCGCGACCCCCTACGGTTACGCCCCGCAAGGTGCCTGGCAAGCTCCGCTGGCGGCGCCCCAGCCGGGTGACTGCGAAGGGGAAGGCTGCGTCGAATCGCCGCCCGCTTACGCCCCAACCCCGACGCCCTATCCCGGCATGCCGGGGACCGCTTACCCCTACGCCCCGCCGAGCGGCTTCGTGGCGCCGATTCCGATGCCTTACTACGGCTTCGGTTACGGCCCAGGTTTTGGCTATGGCGGAGGTTACGGCCCGGGCTACGGCGGGCGCCCCGGCTACGGCGGCGGCCACCAACAGCCGTGGTGGGGATACGGTCCCGGGCGGAAGTCGTACTATCAGGGCGGCGGGTGGTGAGACGCTATGCGGCGCAACTCCCGGCGCTGGCGCTTAGGGCTCCCGCCTAAGGAGTGGTTGATCCAAAGTGGGTCGGGAGCCCTAAGCGCCAGCGCCGGGAGTCGAAGCACCAACCCGCTCAGCGACCGAGCTGACTCGCCCCGTCACGCCAGTTCTTGGCGGGCCGATAGGCGCTCACCAGCCAGCGATCGCCCCGCCGTACAAGGTCGATCTCAAGCTTGTCAAAATAAGCCCCCGTAGCGCCGGACTTGGTGTGCCGCACCCGGATCAGCGGCTTTAAGGTCGCCGTTGCGATGGTCCCGTCCACCGGGGGATCGGTAGAAAAATCAACGGCGACTTCGCCCCCTTCGCCGGCGCCGTCGACGCGGAACATCGGCATCAGCGTCTGGGCGTCGGCCTGCACGTCGGTTGCGGCGACATCGATCGACCGTAGCACCCCCGGCAGATCGTTGCTACGGATCGCGCCGAAGAGCCCGGAGAGGGCGTCTCGTACTTGTTCGCGTGGCGTCAGGTACGCCCGCTCGAATGCGACGCCGCCAATCGTCAACAGCACCGCCGCGCCGAGGAGCCCCAAGGCGCCACGCGAACGTGTCTGAAAGAACGGGATCGCCGCCATCGTGACGAGCAAGAGCCCGATCGCGCCCACAGCAAGCGGGCTTTCGAGAAGTACGCTCATGAACGCCTACCAAGATCGAATGACGTGCTCAGCGCTCGCCACCAGAGCCTCCTGACAACGGGTCCCTGGCGCCGACGCTTTACGTCGCATTCTAACCCTCAGGCGACCTTTAAGCCCGTTTCTTGGTTCAACTTGTTGTAGAGCGTCTTGAGGCTGATGCCGAGTTCGGCGGCGGCCTTCGGCTTGGCGCCGTCGTTGCGGTCGAGCGCCTCGTGGATCGCCTCCATCTCGAGGTCGCGGAGCGTGGTCGGGCCACGTGACGTCCGCGCCGCGACGCTCAGCTGGCGGCGGTTGAAGTGTTGCGGAAGGTCTTCCGCGGTGATCGGCCCCGCGTCGCAGAGGATCGTGGCGTGCTCAATGACGTTCGCCAGTTCACGGACGTTGCCCGGCCAGACGTGCGCCTTGAGGGCGGTGACCGCGTCGTCGGTCAGCTGCTGTTCGATCGGTTTAGCGTGCGGACGGAAACGCCGCAGCAGGTGCTCGGCGAGCGGCGGCAAGTCTTCGATCCGGTCGCGGAGCGCCGGCAGCAGAATCTCGAACGTGTTGATGCGGTACATCAGGTCCTCACGGAACCCGTCGGTCGCGACCATCTCGGCCAGATTGCGGTGCGTCGCGCAGACGACGCGGACATCGACCGTCAGCGTCTTGTTCTCGCCGACGCGGCGGATTTCGCGGCTCTCCAGCACACGGAGCAGTTTGGCCTGCATCGCCTTCGGGAGCTCGCCGATCTCGTCCAGGAAGATCGTGCCGCCCGACGCGACCTCGAAGAGACCAACGCGGTGGTCGTCCGCGCCGGTGAAAGCGCCCTTGGCGTGGCCGAACAGCTCGCTCTCGATTAGGTTCTCCGGCAGCGCGCCGCAATTGATCGCGACGAACGGCTTATCGGCCCGCGGGCTCTGGTCGTGCACGGCACGGGCGACGAGCTCTTTGCCGGTGCCGGTCTCGCCAAGAATGAGCACGGTCGACTCGGTTGGCGCCACCTTGTCGATCAGCGATTTGACGCGGGCCATCGGCCGGCTCTCGCCGACGAGTTTCGGCGCCCCCTCGATCCGCTCGAGCCGCCGCTCAAGGGCGTGGAACTTCTGGGTCAGTTCGCGTTTGTCGGCGATGCGGCGCAGCAGCGCCTCGATCTCGACCAACTTGCACGGCTTCGTCAGGTAGTCGAACGCCCCGTAGCGGAGCGCGGCGATTGCGCTCTCGGTCGTGCTCTTGCCGGTGAGGACCACCGCCTCGGTGGCGGGGGACATCTCCTTGAGCCGGCCGATCACCTCGACGCCCGTCATGCCGGGCATATCGAGGTCGACGATGATTGCGTCGTAGTTGTTCTTCTCGATGGCGGCGACCGCCGTCAGGCCGTCGGGGCAGACGGTGACGGTGTGCCCCATCCGCGGCAACTCGAGCTTCATTAGCTCTTGCAGCGACCTTTCGTCGTCGGCGAAGAGCAGCGACAGCGGGGCGGTTTTTTTCTTATCGACGGCGGGCATCACGCTTCCTTACGGTCGTCGGCGGCCTTCCTTGGCCGGTGCTTTAATAACTTCACCACGGAGGCACAGAGGGCGCGGAGGAAGACGCTGAGACGAGATGAACAACATCTGTGGGAGGCGTCTCCAGACGCCGATGACGGTCTCCATACCGAAACGGTATGGTGCGCGTCATCGGCGTCTGGAGACGACTCCTACAGAATCCAGTCTCTGTGATTTCCTCAGTGCCCTCGGTGTCTCGGTGGTCAACTCTCTTAAGCCGCCATCGCGGCAACGGGTTGTTCGGTCGGCAGCGTCACGGTGAACGACGAGCCTTGCCCCGGTCCGGGGCTGTCGGCGGCCAGTTCGCCGTGGTGTTCTTCGATAATTCGGTAGGTGATCGAGAGCCCCAGGCCGGTCCCCTGCCCGCCGCGGCGACGGGTGAAGAACGGCTCGAAGAGATGCTTCTTCACCTCGGCGCTCATCCCGCACCCGTCGTCGCGCACGACGATCCGGGCGCGCTGGCCCTCGGACGCGTTGATCGCGGCCACGTCGACGGTCACGCGCCCGCCGGCCTCGAGACTGTCCAGACCGTTCGTCACGAGGTTGAGCAGCACCTGCTTCATCTCTTGCGCGTCGACCTCGGCGACGACGGGGCTTCCGTCGAGGAGTTCGACTTCCTTGTGCTTGTACTTGCCGAGGTGGCGGACCATCTCGATCACGCCCTCGACCAACTCACGCAGCTCGGTCGGCCGGCGTTCGCGGTCGCCCATGCGGGAGAAGTCGAGCAGCTTTTCCGTAATCTGCTTGCAGCGGAAAGACTCTTTACCGATCGTTTCCAGGTAGCTCTGAACGATGTGCCACTCGGCCGCGTTGGCGGGGTCCTCGTCGCGGAGGTCGAGCAAACGGCTCTCGAGCGATTCGCTGCACATGGCGATCGCGGCGAGCGGGTTGTTGATCTCATGGGCGACGCCGGCGGCGAGGAAGCCGACGCTCGCCAGCTGCTCGCTCCGGATCACCTGGTTGGTGCGGTCCTGCACCTGCTTGTCGAGGTCGTCGCGGGTGTGCTTGAAACTCGCCATCATCCGGTTCATGGCTTCGGCGAGTTCGCCCATCTCGTCCCGTGAATCGAGGGCGACGCGGTGGTTGTAGTCGCCGGCGGCCACGCGGCGGGCGGCGCCAACAAGCAAACCGATCGGCCGGGCGACCGACTCCCTAAACACCTGCATCGCCACCGCCAGTAGCGCCAAGGCGGAGACAAACGTCACCCAGGCGAGCACCAGCGCCACGTGATACTGCGAGCGGACTTCGCCGGAGAGATCGCCGAGCCGGTTGTGGAGGTGACTGGGAAGCTGCGCCGCCAGTTCGCGGAGCCGCTCCAAGGCCACTTCGAGCGAGTCGGTCTCGACCCGTAGTTCGTCGTAGAGCAGATTGTCCGACATCCCCTCGCGGCGGATGCGTTTGAGAACCTTGTCGATTTCGGCAAGCGTCTCGCGCTCGGGCTCGTCGTTGCTGATCCGCGAGTCTTCGGCCTCGCGGTTGGCGTCGAGCCGCTCTCGATAATGCTTGAGCGTATCAGCGAACCGTTCAAACTCGATTCGGTACTCCACACACAGCAGCTTGAGGTCGTAGGGGTCGGCGACGTCTTCGGGAGCCGCCTCCGGGTCGTCGTCGGTGAACGAGTAGGGAGGATCGATATGGTTGTCCGCCTGTTGGCGGTGGACGAGCGATCGCTCGCGGGCCTTGCCGAAGACGACTCGCAAGTCAGCGACATGCTGGCTCAGTTCGTTGGCGAGCGGCAGCTCGGCGGCACGGGCGCTGAGCGTCTTGACCAGCCCGCGGTAGGCATAGAGCCCGTAGAGCGCGGCGAAGAACAGCACGATCGTGCTGGCCCCCAACAGGCCGACGCCGATGCGCAGTTTGACGCCGATCGATCGATGCGAGAGCACGTGCGACCTCCTTGTCGCCGTGAACGCGGATGGCGGGGCGACCTTCACCCCACACCGGCCGAGCATAGCAGGACCACCGAACGGGCGGCAACGACAGAAAGAGGTGAGCGCCGGGAGCGTCAGCGACCGGAGTAGCGGCGCGTTCACCGCCACCACTCGGGTCGCTGACGCTCCCGGCTCGCCGCTGTTCCGTCAGTTGCGCACCACGCGGCGCATCATCCAGACGCCCCACAACGCTAGCACCGCGTTGCCAAGCCACACGGCGTAGGGGGGGACATCGCCCGCTTTGGCGTGGTCGAGGCTCACCATCAACAGCGGGTAGTAGACCAGTAAGATCGGTAAGAAGCAGAGGAAGAAACTCGCGAGGAACTCTCCCTTCTGTCGCCAGATCGCCATCGGCACGCCGACCATCACGAAGCAGAGGCAGCTGAAGCCATTCGCCCAGCGGCGGAACGGCTCGACCGACAGCCGGCGGCCGCGGTATGTCTCGCCAGCGACGCCCCGCTCGAACCGCGACCAGGAGTCGCTCGACAGCCGATCGAAGTCGCCGGTCATCAACGCCATCGCCCGCTCGGTCGATTGGCTACGCCGCAGGTCCGCCAACCGCTGGGCGACGAGCCTCTGCTCTTGGCTGATCTCGCTGAGGGCGTAGTTGGAGGGGCTCCGGGCGCTGGTCGACTCGCCGAAGAGCCGCTCCAGGTCGATCTCGCGTTCGATCGTCGAGGCGATCGCCGCGTTCAACTCGCCTTCGAGATGGATCCCCTCGAAGCGGACGATCAGCTTGCGTTTATCGGGCGACGAGCGGATCTCCGCCGACGCCGACTCGAGCTTCCAAGACTCGTCGTCCGTGGCGGATTGCACCGTAACGATCGGGTGGACCAACTTGCGCCCGACGACGCGTTGGACGCTGATCTGCAGTCCCCCTTCGGCGTAGCTGCGGTGGAGCGACAGCTGGCTATAGATCACTTCTTCGAGCGATTCGACGAAGACACGCTGCACCCCGATCCGGCCCCACGAGACCGCCAGATCGTTCAGCGCGACGGCGCCGAAGCTGGTGATCGCCGCCAGAATAAGGGTCGGACGCGCCAGCACCCAGGGCGAGATGCCGAGCGCTTTAACGGCGATCACTTCGTTGGTCGACGAGAGCCGCCCGTAGACGCTCGTGGTCGCCAGGAGCATTGTCGCCGGCACAGCGAACTGCATCGCCTGCGGCAACATGTAGGGGGTCATCCTCAGCAGCGGCCCCAGCCCGAGGCCTTTGTCGACCGCTTCTTTGCCGATCAGACCGACGAAGATCAGCGCCGTCAGGCCGGCGAGAGTCAGCAGGAAGACCTGCAGCAGCTCGATGAGCACGTACCGAGTGAGAATCTTCACGGACGTGGCGGGACTGGCGACGGAGGGACGGTGACGGCCTGTAACAAGCGAGACCGAGAACCCTACCAAGCCGCCCGCGTCGCGGGAACAACGATTGCCCGTCAATCGCCTGCCGTGCTAGCTGATCACTTCGGTGTGCGCCGAAAAACGGTGCGTGTCGTCGTCGTTGCGGATCGCCGCCATCGCCTGGGCAATGATCTCGGAATAGCGTGTGATCGAGCCGACGTAGTCGCCGCGATCAAACGCCTCGTCGGCGGCTTGCTGCCGCTCTTTCAGAGGCGACCAATCGAGCATCACCGCTGCGGGAGTCCCGTTGCCGTTTTGCAAGGGGATGTCCTCCGGCCGCACGGTCTCTTCTTCCGACTTGAGGTTCGAGAGTTCGCTGACCAAATCCCGGAGGTCCCCCGCCGCCGCGGCATGGTCGCCGCATTCGGTGCGTCGGTAAGGCCCGTTGCCGAGCGCGTCCCCCAGCAGCGGCGACAGCACTGCGGGTCGCGACGCCGGTCGTTTGACAAAGGAGAGCGCCAAGGCGACCCCCAACCCGATCGCCGACGCCAAGGCGCCGACCGGGTTGCCGCCGTAGAAGAACACGGCGCACGCCACGGCGCAAACGGCGGCAATCCCCACCCCGAACGATGAAATCTGCAGCTTCGGTCGGTTTGCGGCCGGGGTTCCCGACGCGGTGTCGCCGGTGGCGGTTTCGATTTGGGCGACGATCACCGAGATGTTGTCAGGACCGCCCCGCAGGTTCGCCAAATTGACCAGAGCCTCGGCGGCGTCGGTCGGGGACAGCGTGCTGAGTAGGCTTGCGGCGAGAGAGTCGTCGACCACGCCGGTGAGCCCGTCGCTGCAGAGCAGAAACACGTCGCCTTGCTGCAGGGCGTGCGGGCCCTCGAGGTCGACGATCACCGTCTTGTGCGGCCCGAGCGACCGGGTGATGACGTTCTTCGGGATGCACGAAGGGACGCGGTCGGCCGAGACCTTGCTGGCGGCCGCCATCTCCCAGACGAGGCTGTGATCGAAGGTCAGCTGCTCGAAGACGCCGTCGCGGAGGCGATAAACGCGGCTGTCGCCGACGTGGCCCACGAGGGCCGCCCCCTGCGTCAGCACCAGGCAGCTGCAGGTGGTCCCCATGCCATAAAACTCGGCGGCGGAAGCCCCCTTCTGATGGATCTTATCGTTCGCCTGGCGGATCGCCCGACGGAGTGCGGTCGGGGGAGCCTCTCCTCCCGATTTGAAGTAGGTGAGCGGGATCGTGTCGGTAGCCAGCTTGCTAGCGAGTTCTCCCGCCGCATGGGCCCCCATGCCGTCGGCGACCATCAGAAAGGCGTCGCCATCGATCCGCCCCTCAGCCGAGTGGGGCGAAATCGCCACCGCGTCTTGGTTGGTCGCTCGACGCATCCCGACATCGGTCCGCGAAACGGCCCGGACGACGAACGGGGGTGCTGGTGATTGCAAATCGGCCATCCATTTTTCCTGTCTTTGCATCGTAGCCCGAGCCGCCGACAGGTGACAGCGGTTGACCCGTGTTGGCCTGGAGCCATCGGGGGCCCGCCGCTATGCTCCGCCGCCCCTAATTCCGCCCTTACTTCCCGAAATCCGCCCTGCCCCGACCGACGTGCCCCAGCCCCCCGACCGCCGTCGCCGCTACCAAGCCGCCCTCGTGGTGCTGCTGACGGTGTTGACGGCGTCGGGCTGCGTCCGCCGGCGATTGACCGTCCGCAGCAACCCGCCGGGGGCCGTGGTCCATGTCGACAACCAACGTATCGGCTCGACGCCCTGCTCGGTCGACTACGTCTACTACGGGACCCGCGAGATCCGGCTCTCGATGCCGGGATTCGAGACCCTGACGGTCAACCAGCCGCTCCCCCCTCCGTGGTACGAGTTGCCGGGGATCGATTTCGTCAGCGAAAACCTCGTCCCCGCCCGGCTCGAAGACGCCCGCACCGTGAGCTTCAACCTACAGCGGGCGCGCCTGGAGCCGGCCGAGCAGATCATCGCCCGTGGCGAGGACCTGCGACGACAGGTGACGCCAGTCGGCGCCGCGCCGGTGGTCCCCGCCTCGGCGGTCGACCCGTTCGGCGGGTTCACCCCGCCCACCGGACCGATCGACCCGCCTCCGGTGATTCGCAGTCCGCCCGCCCCGTTATCGCCGCAGCCCGGTTCCACCCCGGCGCCAAACGGCTTTCGGTACTAGGCGAGCTCCTCCCCCACCTCGGGAGAGGTCTCCCCGTATAGCTTTGTGGGACCCCTCTAAGTTTGTGGGAGGGGTCTCCGACCCCGATGACGCGTTCCAAGCCGTGCCGGACAGGACGCCGCAATCGGGGTCGGAGACCCCTCCTACAAGGGGAGAGTTGGATTGGATCAAAGAAGGATCCGGTCTCGCCGGGACACGTAGCAGCTAGTCGCTACTTCAGTCCCGGCCCTTGGTTCAGGGCGCCGCCAATAATGCGCCCCGGCTCGCGGGCGATCTTGTCGGTGAATACGCGTGCGTCGTCGAGGATTGGCCGGACCTGCTTGAGCCGTTCGTCCATGTGGAAGAGCACCACGTTGGCGTTGGCGATCACCCGCTGCACCTCGTCATAAAGCTCGGGGTCGTTGAGCAGCCGATTGAGCGTCCCCCGGCTGGCGGTCGCCGCGCCAACGAAGCGCGACGCGTCGGCGAGCGTCTTGTCGAGATTGTCGATCGCCGACACGAGCTTCTGCGACAACTCGGGGCCTTGGGCGCCGAGCGGCTCCGTAAAGCCTTCTAGGTTCCGCAGGTTCGTCTCGGCGCTGGAGACGACCGCGCCGAAGGACTCGAGCGTCTGGGTCGCCTTTTGGACCGTAGCCCGCGCGTCGGTGAGCAACGCGGGGATTTCTTGCACGCCCTGCTGCAGGCGCGGGTCAGAAACGAGCGTTTCGACCTGGGTCATCGTCCGCTCCATGACCTGCATGGTTTCTTGGAACTCACGCATCGAGACGGTCATGTCGTCCAGCAGGCTCGTCATCCGTTCGCCTCCAAAGTCGTCCCCCAGGGCGCGATTCACCCGGGTGGTGAGCTCTTCGATCGAGTTGGCGGCGCGGCCGATCGACTCGATCGTAGGGCCGACGTCGACCTGCAAGCTGGTGAGCGCCTCAATCGGATCGGGCAGCGCCGCGGCGGTCACCAGGGAGCCCGCCTCGAGCCGCTCCGGTTTGGCGCCGTCGCCGGCGTAGGCGAAGTTGATCACCGCATCGCCAAACAGCGACGAAGGTCGTATACGGCAAATGTCGGTCTGGTAGATCGGCGAGCCCGGCTGGATATCGGCCGTGATCAGGACCCCCCCCTCGGGCAAGAAGGCGGCGTCGGTGACCCGACCGATAACGACGCCATCCTTGCGGACCGGCGTATTGAGCCCGACTCCCGGCGCCCGGTCGGTGCGGATCTTGATCGAGTAGGGCGTCGCGCCGAAAGGGAGCGACACGCCGGCGCCGACGGTCGCCAGGACCCCCGCGACGCCGGCGATGACGAGTGTCACGATGCCGACACGAATCTCTTGGCCTCGTTCGGACATAGCTCTGATTCGATGGGGGAAGGAAGGCGGAGTGAACGCCGCCTGGTCGGTTTTCAGGCGATCTGGAGTTCTTCGAGCCGGTCGCGCGCCTCGCCGTGCACGAACTGCGTGACGCGGGGGTCGCTCGATTTTTCGATCTTGTTCGCCGGACCGTCGTAGACGATCTGCGGTTCGTCAGGCTTTAAGCGAGCGACCGGATAGAGCATGACGATGCGGTCGGCCACCTTGACGGCGCTGTGCATGTCGTGGGTCACGACGATGCTCGTCACGGGGTTGTCGTCGCCCCCCAGCTCGGTGGTGCGCAGGATGAGCTCGTTGACGACGTCGCTCATGATCGGGTCGAGACCGGTCGTCGGCTCGTCGTAGAGCAACACGTCGGGGTCCATCATCAGCGCCCGGGCGAGGCCCACCCGTTTCCGCATGCCGCCCGACAATTCAGCCGGTTTTTTGGTGAGGACCGACTCGGGCAGCCCGACCTGCCGGAGCCGATCGACCGCCATCCGCCGCGCCTCCGCGGGTTTCGCCCGCCGGTGCTCGAGCACCGGGAACGTCACGTTTTCTTCGATGGTCGACGAGTCGAAGAGCGCCGCCTGTTGGAAGACGAAGCCGTAACGTGTCCGCGCCGCGGTGAGCTGGCGGTCGCTCATCCCGCCAAGTGGCTCGCCGTCGAACAGCACCCGGCCGCTGGTCGGCTGAATCAATCCGATCAGCGACTTCAGCAGCACCGTC
Organism: Botrimarina colliarenosi; assembly: GCF_007859955.1. Classification (GTDB taxonomy): domain Bacteria; phylum Planctomycetota; class Planctomycetia; order Pirellulales; family Lacipirellulaceae; genus Botrimarina; species Botrimarina colliarenosi. The sequence goes on along the minus strand of NZ_SJPR01000001.1, from coordinate 677,931 downwards.
TTGCCGCAGCCGCTCTCGCCGATGATCGCCAGCGTCTGGCCGCGCGGCACCGAGAGCGACAGGTCCCGCAGGACGGTTTGCGTCCCGAAGCGGACGCTCAGCCGCTCGATAGCGACCAGCGCCTTCTTGGCGTCCTTGGCGGGAGCGGGAGCGTTCATACCACGGCCCCCTGTCCCCACAGCGCGTCATGGAGCCGGTCGAGGCCGATGCTCAAGAACAGGTCGAGCACGAGGATCGTTACGAACGACTGAACGAACGAGATCGTCGCCGCCCGCCCGACCCCTTCGGCGCCGGCGCTCGAATGGAAGCCGCGGTAGCAGCTAATGATCGCGATCGCCCCGCCGAAGAAGAAGCTCTTGATGACGCCGTAGACAATGTCCCAAGAGCTGGTCCCTTGCTGGGCGTTCTGTAGGTAGAAGTATGGGTCGACCCCGAAAACATAGATGCAGTAGAAGGCGCCGCCGAGGACGCCCATCGCCACCGCCGCGATCGTCAGCAGCGGGATCATCGTCAGGCAGGCCAAGAACCGCGGCGCCACGAGGTGCTGGATCGGGCTGGCGCCCATCGACGCCAGCGCGTCGATCTGTTCGGTCACCTTCATGGTGCCAAGCTCCGCGGCGATGGCGCTGCCTACCCGGCCGGCGAGCATCGTCGCGGCCAGCACCGGCCCCAGCTCGCGGTACATCGACAGGTTGATCATCACGCCGAGGCGTGACTCCATGCCGAACGTCCGGAACTGGTAGTACGACTGCACCGCGAGCACCATGCCGATGAAGCCGCCCGTCAGGCAGATCACCGGGACGCTGCGGACCCCAATCTGGTAGAGACTCGCCACCAAGAGCGGGCGGCTCGGCCAGCGCCGGACCAGCCACGAAAGCGTTTGGACGAAGAAGATCGACATCGCGCCGAAAGAAGCCGTCGCGTCGATCACGGCGCCGCCGACCCAAGCGACGCCGTTAGTGAGGCCAAGGCCCGAATGCGTAGCGGAGTTAGGCGAAGCCATGACAGCACCGGCGTGGATCGAAGAGAACCGACCGGCGGCGCAGGGCGCACCGCCATCAGAACCAATCGACTCTAACGGTTGCGCCGCTTGAGCAAACCTTGCGGGCCGCTAGCACGGCGATCTATGGCTTCTGGTCTTGGGGCGGCCTGCCGCGTTCGACTGCCTGTCGTTCCATCGAGTCCACGATCGCCGCCAGGGTCCCCAGTCCTACCGCGAAGCCGATCGATTGGACAACGCTCCAGAGCGAGGACGCCATGAAGGAATAGAAACGAGGCGAGGAAAGACTCTGGGAAAATCCGCGACGGAACATGCCGCTCTCCGCGAGCGCCCAAAGCACGTAGCCACCATTAACTACCGCGCCAACAAGCATCACACACGCCATCAAGCGACACGCACGAGATGCGCGAAACCTCCTCGTGACCCGGTTAGGGAGCCCGTCCTCGACGCGAAACTCCATGAAATAGGCCAGCGGCCACGGCCAGCCATGCAGCACCACCGCCGGCGCCAGCCACCAAATGAAGAAGATCGTCGCTAGCAATTCCCACAGTCGGGACGGCGAGATAGAAATCAACTCTCGCAGCCACAGCAGCACGAACAGCGAGGCAGCGAGCGTGATGAGATTCCACTCCCACCACGACCGTCGTTGACGCCGAAGCTTGGGCGGTGCGTCGCTGGGCGGGTCGTCGTAATCCACGCTGGGGGCGTCCTATCGGATCGAGGCGCGGCGATTCTAACCCCACGTCCTCACGATGCGGAACAAAAAAAGGTGGGCCGCGTCGGCGCAACCAGCCCCGATGAGTCCTCAACCTCTGCTTTTCTTTTTCGTGAATCGGCACCGCCCGGGTATTCTGGCGTCGGCAAGCCGCTGGTGACCGCGGCGACAAGAACCGGAACTGGGGAACGGCGATGGCAAGGCTCATGGTCCTCGTGATGGCGGGCACGCTGTGGATGGCGCCGGCGTCCACCGGCGCGGTGACGTTGTCCTTCCCGGAGTCAACTGTCGGACAAGTGGAGACCCAACCGGCGCCTGAAGGCGGGTTCGGCTACGACCTCTACGGCGGCGCGTTGTACAAGGGATGGTCGGCGCCGGTGCCAGCCGCTGGCGAGGTGGAGGTCCCGGAGGGGCATGTCGTCCGGTTGAAGCTGTCGCAAGCCGGCGCCGCCGACCTTGCGTGGGTCGATCGGCTTCCCGCCGACGCCATCGCGGTGTTGAACGCCTACGGGCTCCCTTTGAACGATGACGACGTTCGCCGGCTGTCGCGGCTTACGGGCTTGCGAGGGTTGGAGATAGGCGGAGCGAAGGTCACTTCCAAGGGCTTGGCGTCGCTGCGCCAACTCACCGCGTTGCAGTATCTCCAAGTCGCAAACACTGCGATCGGCGACGAGGGCATGGCCAACCTCGCCTCCCTGCCCCAACTCGAATCGGTCTTGCTGTACGCGACGCAGGTGACAGACAAAGGGCTAATCGCTCTGGCTAAGAGCAAGTCACTGAAGGCGGTGTACCTCGGCCAGACCGCGATCACCGACATGGGGGTAGGGGCGTTGTGCGAGCGAGTGGGCTTGAAGGCGCTCAGCGTCCTGGCGGGCAACCCCGAGTTCCGTGGCGAGGAACCGTGCCCTGCGATCACGGATGCCGTCGTTGAAGCCTTGCTGACTCAGGCAAGCCTAGAACACCTCGATCTAAGCGGCTCCGAGATCACCGACGATGGACTGCGCCGGCTGAGCGAAGGACTTCCCGCCATGCGGCGCCTAGTGATCGACCACACCAAGGTAACGGCCAAAGGGGTACGTCACGTCGCCAACTTCAAGGCACTTGAGAACCTGCGCTGCTATGGAATCGAGGTAGGAGACGAATCCGCGAAGAGCATGTCTCAACTTAAAGAATTGCGGCAATTATCAGGAGACATTGCCCTCACGGATGCGGGTGTCCAATCCCTCGGCGCCTTACTACACCTTGAATCCATCGGTTTGAAAGACCAAGGGATCACCGACGCTTCGATGCCGGTCCTTGCTGCGATGCCTGGCTTGAAAGACTTGAGGCTTCAGTACACGGCTGTCAGCGATGAGGGTTTCGAGAAGCTTGCCGGGTTAAAAGCGCTGGAGCGGATTCAACTCACCGGAGGAAAATTGACGACGCGCTGCGTCGACACGCTCGCCACAATGCCCGTCTTGAAGCGAGTGGGTCTGATGAACATCGACGCCCGTGTTGATGGCGAACCCACCTGGAAGGGAATCGACGGCCTCTGTTCGCTCGAAGAAGAACTGTGGCTTTGCTTCTGCCCGGCTCTGTCGCCGGAGGACTTCGCGGAGTTCTCCGAGTTCACGAAGCTGAAGCAATTGCGGATCGAGTCGGGCTTCCAGTCATCCGCCAGCCGCCCCCTCACCGACGAGGACGTTTCTCATCTACGCGATCTGAATGCGCTGGAGTACGTCGAGCTAACGAGCACAGTGACAACAGACGAGAGCATCGAGGTGCTCGCACAGTTGCCGCGTCTACGCGCTCTCAACCTATCGTGCCTCGCCACCGATGACGGGCTGAAGCCGTTGGCGAGCGCCCCGGCGCTAGAGCGACTGACGATCGCCTCGCCGGACATTACCGACGACGCTCTCCAGCGACTGCCCAAGCTGTCGAAGACCCTGCGTTCGGCGCAGCGAAGACCATTCCAACTTGAGTCGGCGCCGGTCTCCCGGGCCCACTCTGGCGCCGACGGTTTCTGGAGGAATTACGACGTGGGCGAGCGTGACGAACTCGACTCCCTTGAAGGGAAACCCGCGCCCGAGATTGCCGCCACCCAGTGGCTCAACTCCGGCGAAGCAGATGCGCTCGAAGATTTCCGTGGCAAAGTCGTGCTCGTCGATTTTTGGGGGACGTGGTGTGGCCCCTGCATTCAATTGTTGCCCGAGATACGTCGATTGCACGACGAGTACGCGGATCGTGGCTTGGTGGTCATCGGCGTCCACTCGACGAAGGACGCCGACAAAGCCGAGGAGTATGTCGAGTCCAACCGACTCAACTGGCCGATCGCCGTAGACAAGGACGAACAAACTGAGAAGGCGTTCGCAGTCCGCAACTGGCCGACGTGCTTCTTAATCGACCGCCAGGGGAAGATGCGAGTGGCGGCGATCTATAAGGGCGACCTCGAAGCGGCGATCCAAACGCTGCTGGCTGAGAAGCCGTAGCCGCGAAAGCCACATCACAGAAAAAGGCGGGCCGCGTCGCCGCGGCCCGCCTCGATGGTTTTCGCTTCTGAGAGCCAGCGGCTCTTACTCCTCGGTGGTCTCTTCGCCGCCCACGCCCGCGGCGACGGGTTCGGGCTCCGATTCCTTGGTCTGCAGGCCTTCGAACACGAGCTGCTTCTTCTCGCCGACGGTCTTCACCTCGACGCGGATCGTGTCCTTGCCGGCGAACTCGCCCTTGAGCAGTTCTTCGGCCAGCGGGTCCTCGACGAACGACTCAATCGCACGACGCAACGGCCGGGCGCCGTAGTCGGTGTTCGAGCCCTTCTTGACCAGGAACGCCTTCGCTTCGTCCGAGAGGTTGAGCACGAGGCCCTTGTCGGCCAGCCGCTCGCGGACCTTGGCGACCTCGAGCTCGACGACGTGCTTGAGGTTCTCCTCGGTCAGGTGACGGAAGACGATCACGTCGTTGACGCGGTTGATGAACTCGGGACGGAAGACCTTCTCGATCTCGTCCATCACGCGGGCCTTCATCGCGTCGTAGCTGGCGTCCTCGTCCGGCTTCTGGAAGCCGAAGGCGGACTCGTTCTTGATGGCGTCGGCGCCCGCGTTGGTCGTCATGATGACGATCGTGTTGCGGAAGTCGACGTTGCGGCCGAACGAGTCGGTCAGGCGACCCTCCTCCATCAGCTGGAGGAGCATGTTGAAGACCTCGGGGTGCGCCTTCTCGATCTCGTCGAGCAGCACCACCGCGTACGGCCGGCGGCGGATCTGCTCGGTGAGCTGGCCGCCTTCCTCGTAACCGACGTACCCGGGAGGGGCGCCGATCAGTCGGCTGACGTTGTGCTTCTCCATGTACTCGGACATGTCGATCTGGATCAGCGCGTCGGCGTCGCCGAACATGAACTCAGCGAGCGCCTTGGCGAGCAGCGTCTTGCCGACGCCCGTCGGGCCGGCGAAAACGAAGGTGCCGGTCGGACGCTTGGGGTCCTGCAGACCGCTGCGGCTGCGACGGACCGCCTTGGCGATCGCCTTGATGGCTTCGTCCTGGCTGATGACCTTCTTGTGCAGCTCGTCCTCCATCCGCATCAGGCGGAGCGAGTCCTCGGTGCTCATCCGCGTCAGCGGGATGCCGGTCATCTTCGAGACCACCTCGGCGATGATGTCTTCGTCGACGACGCCGCCGTTCTCACGCGACTTCTCGCGCCAGTCCTTGGTGATCTGGGCCTTCTTCTTCTTGAGCTTGTCGGCCTGGTCGCGGAGCGCGGCGGCCTTCTCGAAGTCCTGGTTGGCGACGGCCTCTTCCTTGTCGCGGTTGAGGGCCTCGACCTCCTCGTCGATCTCTTTCAAGTTTGGCGGCTTCGACATCGTCTTCAGACGCACCCGCGCGCCCGCCTCGTCGATGACGTCGATCGCCTTGTCCGGCAGGCACCGGCCGGTGATGTAGCGGTCCGAGAAATCGACGGCCGCATCGATTGCGTCGTCGGTGATCTGGACGCGGTGGTGGTCCTCGTAACGCTCGCGGAGGCCGCGGAGGATTTCCTTGGTGTCGTCTGGCGTGGTCGGCTCGACCATCACTTCCTGGAACCGGCGGGCGAGGGCCGAGTCCTTCTCGATGTACTTGCGGTACTCGTCGAGGGTCGTGGCGCCGATGCACTGGATCTCGCCGCGGGCGAGGGCCGGCTTCAGGACGTTCGAGGCGTCGATCGCCCCTTCGGCCCCGCCGGCGCCGACCAGCGTGTGGAGCTCGTCGATGAACAGGATCGTGTTCTTGGCTCGACGGACCTCGTTCATCACGGCCTTGATCCGCTCTTCGAACTGGCCGCGGTACTTGGTGCCGGCGACCATCATCGCCAGGTCAAGCACAACGATGCGGCGGTCGAGCAGCAGCTCGGGGACGTTGCCGTCGATGACGCGTTGGGCGAAGCCCTCGACGATCGCCGTCTTGCCGACGCCCGCCTCGCCCAGCAGGACGGGGTTGTTCTTGGTGCGGCGGCAGAGGACCTGGATCGCGCGCTCAATCTCTTTCTCGCGGCCGATGACCGGGTCGAGCTTGCCCTGCTTGGCGAGCTCGGTGAGGTCGCGGCCGAAGCTGTCGAGCGCCGGGGTCTTGCTACGCGAGCCCTTGCGGCCGCTGCGGCCCTCGGCGGCTTCTTCGTCCTCTTCACCGGGGGCCTCGGCGCCGGCGCGGCCGCCGCGCTCGGGCTCTTGGCCCTCGATGCCGTGGCCGAGGAGGTTGAGCACCTCGTCGCGGACTTCGTCGAGCTTCAAGCCGAGGTTCATCAGAACCTGAGCGGCGACGCCCTCTTGCTCACGCAACAGGCCGAGCAGGATGTGCTCGGTGCCGACGTAGTTGTGGTTGAGGTTGCGGGCCTCTTCCATCGAGTACTCGATGACCTTCTTGGCGCGCGGCGTCTGCGGGAGCTTGCCCATCGTGACCATATCGGGCCCCGATTGGACGAGCTTCTCTACCTCCAGACGGATCTTGCGGAGATCGACGTCGAGATTCTTCAGCACATTGGCTGCGACGCCGCTCCCCTCCTTGATGAGGCCGAGGAGCACGTGCTCGGTGCCGATGTATTCGTGATTGAAGCGCTGGGCCTCTTGATTGGCCAGCTGCATCACCTTGCGGGCGCGGTCGGTGAAGCGTTCGTACATGGTCTGCTCCGTTGCGGAAGCGAGCCCGGCGGCTCACTGGATTGATCGGTTAGCTCGGCGGGCTGATGTCCGTGCCGGGATCGCTGCGGGTCGTTTCGTAGGGTGCTGTCTGTGGTACGCCTGATTGTAGGCCTTTGGTCGGAAACACTCCAAGGCGTCGTTTTCTCAGGCCGCGTGGCGTCTTGACTGCCGGCCCCCGTCCTCACGGGCGGTGGCGATCGGCAGGATCGTTGGTTCGTCGTCGATTTGCTGAGGCTGGGTCGGGGCGGCGGCGGTGAGCCGGCGGCGTTCGTCGGCGATCTCGTGGCGCCAGGCCGCGGCCGCGTCGAGCCGCTCGACCCGCCGCAGCAGCCGCTCAGCATGGCGGAGCCGTCCGGCGCTTCGCAGGACGCTCACCAGCCAGAAACGGGCCTCGAAATCGTCGCGGTCGCGGCGAATCGCTTGCCGGAGCAGCCGCTCCGCCGCGAGCCAGTCGCCCCGCAGGTAGTTGGTTTGCGCCTCGGTGAGGAGTTGGTCGTTAACAGTAATTTCGGACGGGAGCGGAACGGCGGGCTCGTCGCTGTCGGCGGCGTCCCGCTCGGCGGCGAGCCGACGCAGCTCGCCACGCGTCTCCCACAACGCGGCGAACCACAGCACGACAGCCGTCGCCGCACATGCAAACTTAAGCCGTGATTCAAGCCACGCGGGCCAGACGAGCGTCGCGAGAACCAGAACGTTCAATAACACCGAAAAGGCCAGCGCCAGCGTCAGCCCAGCCAGCGACCCACGCACCCACAGATGCGGCAACCCGGGCCACAGGTAGGCGGCCCAGTGGAGGTGGCGGCGGGGCTTGCGACGGGGCAAAAAACCGACCTTTTGCGGGGTCACACGGCTCAGGGAAGCCGGCGACGGGGATTCAAACACGCAAATCGCGGGGCGCAACGCAACGAATAAGCCGGCGACGCCCGTCCTGACGACGGCGCGGAGTGTATCGGTCCCCCCGATCGCCAACAAGACAAACCGTGCCAGCAACGTGATTTACGTCAAAAACTTCCCACCGCTGGCGCCGCCGTCGGCCTGCCGAAAAAAAAATCCTTCCGAGTCGGGTTGCCCTCAGAAAAGCGAACGACCACCCGCCATTCTGGCAGGCGAGGGGATGATCCCGCACAGCGACGCGGGGGACGCAAAGAAACGAGAATCCGTATCGACTGAGCCGCGCTTCCTTCGCGCCTTGGCGTCTTTGCGTGAGACTTCTTTCTTCCACGAGGTTGGCGAGTCATCGTGCCCTCCACCTTTCCACCGCGTCTCAGCGTCTCGGCGCGAACTCCATGCCCGACACAAGCCCCCCAGACCCCCACGTCATCCGCCTGATGGATGCGTCGCTCAATCGGGCGAGCGAAGGCGCTCGAGTCGTCGAGGACTACGCGCGGTTCGTCTTGGATGACGCCCACCTGTCGCGACTCGGCAAGGAGTTGCGACACGGGATCGCGGCAGCGGGCGCCACCCTGCCGATGGCGGATCGGTTAGCTTGCCGCAACACGCCGGGCGATGTCGGGACGGCGATTACGACGGCAAGCGAATCACAACGAGCCGACGCCGCGGATGTCTGCAACGCGAGCCTCGGCCGGCTACAAGAAGCGCTGCGGTCGCTGGAAGAGTACGGCAAGACGATCGACCCGGCCCTCGGAGCGGCCTTCGAAAGGCTCCGTTACGACGCCTACACGCTCGCGGCGGGGCTTGGGACGACCGAGCGGGGTCGCAATCGGCTCGGCGACGCGAGGCTTTACGTCCTGATCGAGGCGGGGCCATCCGACGAGGCGTTCGAGCAGCTCACCGAATCGCTGTGCGCGGCGGGCGTCCAGGTGCTGCAACTGCGGGACAAGCGACTCGACGACCGCCGGCTCGTCGAGCGGGCGCGCATCATGGCGGCGGTCTGTCGACGCCACGGCGTCGTTTCGATTGTCAACGACCGGGCCGACATCGCCGTCGCCGCCGGGGCGGACGGCGTCCACATCGGCCAGGACGAACTTACGGTCGCCGACGCACGGAGTGTCGTCGGGCCGGGCCGCCTGGTTGGCGTCTCGACCCATCGCATCGAACAAGCCCGCGCCGCGAGGCTCGCCGGCGCCGACTACCTAGGGGTGGGGCCGACGTTCCCGTCCACCACCAAGTCGTTCGCCGACTTCCCCGGGATCGATTTTGTCCGCCAGGTAGCGGCAGAGATCACGCTGCCGGCCTTCGCGATCGGCGGGATCACGGCAGAAAACATTTCAGAAGTGGTCGCGGCGGGGCTCCGTCGGGTCGCGGTCGGCGCCGCAGTGACCGGGGCCAGTGATCCCGCCGCGGCGGTTCGATCGCTGCGTGAGGCCTTAGGGGCGCCGGTCGGCGGCGAAGGCTCGAGCGGCTAGGATGCTTGCCCGGTCGACACGCCGCGCCCAACCGCGCCTCGTGACGCACGTGACGGCCGCCGTTCCTTCCGCAATCCGCAATCCGAATTCCGCAATCCTCCCTCCCATGCTCCACGCGATCATCATGGCCGGCGGCTCCGGCACCCGCTTCTGGCCCGCGAGCCGCCGCGACACGCCCAAGCAGATGCTCTCGCTCGTGGGAGACGAAACGATGATCCGCCAAACGGCGCAGCGGCTGGGCGACGTCGTCCCGCCCGAGCGGCGGATGGTGGTCACCAACCAGCGGCTCGTCGCCGAAGTGGCGAAGCAGCTTCCCGAACTCGCCGCGGCGGCGATCGTTGGCGAACCGTGCAAGCGCGACACCGCGCCCTGCATCGGGTTGGCGGCGCTGTTGGTAACCCAGGCCCGCAAAGACCCTGACGGCGTGATGATCGTCATGCCGGCCGACCACGTGATCGCGTCGCCGGAGGTTTTTCAGACCGCGGTCAAGCAGGCCGAGGCGCTGGTGAACGCCGATCCCTCGCGGATCGTCACCTTCGGCATCAAGCCGACCTACCCGGCCGAGATTTTTGGTTACATCCAACGCGACAAGCCGCTCGCCGACGCCTGCGGCGACGCGCCGGCGTTCCAGGTCGCCCGCTTCCGCGAAAAGCCCGACGCGGCGACCGCCGCCGAGTTCCTCGCCTCGGGTGACTACTACTGGAACAGCGGCATCTTCTGCTGGCGGGCCTCGACCATCCTCGACGCGCTGCGTGAGCGACAGCCCGAGACGCTCGCTCACCTCGAGAAAATCGTCGACGCTTGGGACACTCCCGACGGCCCCGCCGTCTTCGAGAAGGAGTTCGCTGCGATCGACGGCGTCTCAATCGACTACGCCGTGATGGAGCACGCGACCAACGTCGCCGTCATCGAGGCGCCCTTCGAGTGGGACGACCTCGGCGGCTGGCAGTCGCTGCCGCGCCGCCTCGGCGTCGACGACGCGGGCAACACCATCGTCGGCAAGCACCTCGGCCTGAAAACAACCGGATCGATCGTCCGCAGCACGCCCGACCACCTCGTCGTGACCCTCGGCTGCGAGGACCTGATCGTGGTCCACACCCCCAACGCCACGCTCGTCGCCAACAAGCACGACGAAGAAAGCATCCGGAAGATCGTCAAGGAGCTCGAGGGGCTCGGCTGGGACGAGTACCTTTAAAACCGTGAGCCGACGGCGCTAGCCGCGGGTGAACCCTGGTACCCGGCGTAACCCGCGGCTAGCGCCGTCGGCTCACCCATTTCGTATGACCGACCTTCAACCACAACGCGGTCGCATCGGCGGCGTCGATTACGGCACGGTCCGCATCGGCGTGGCGATCGGCGACCTGGAGGTCGGCATGGCGTCGCCGCACGAGAACTACACGCGGCGCAACGAACGGCTCGACGCCGAGTACTTTGCGACACTCGCCCGCGAAGAACGCCTAGTACGCTGGGTCGTCGGCCTGCCGGTCCACCTCCACGGCGGCGAGAGCCAGAAGTCACTCGAAGCGCGGCGGTTCGGCGACTGGCTCACCGAAAAGACCGGCGTGCCGACAGAGTTCTACGACGAGCGCTACACGTCGTCCCAGGCCGAAGAGATTCTGCAGGCGGCGAACCTCACCAGCAAACGCCGCAAGGCGAGGCTCGACGCACTCGCCGCACAGATCATGCTGACGGCTTATCTTGAGAGCGGGGCGAAGGGGCAGGACGACCCGGGGTCGATCAGTTGAAGGAACCTCATGCCTGTGGGAGGGGTCTCCCGACCCCGATGACGGTCTCCAAGCCGCTGCGGCATGGTGCGCATAATCGGCGTCGGGAGACGCCTCCGGCGCACTCTCCAGCACGACACGACTAGCTTTAGCCGGGCTCTATTCCCACGCCTGCGCGGAGGGAATACGCTAGAACTAGCTTGGTGTACCGCTCGCGGACACGTAAGCGTGGCCATGACTAGTGACAGTCGGGGCCTCCTGAGAACCAGAATGAATTGAATGACGAGTGCGTATCCTCTTCCTGTCGATTTTGACAAGGTTGGTGATTACCCCGCAAGAGCGGGAGCGGGCGGCGGCTATGTTTGGGATGAATTGCTCGAATACCGAGTCTGGATGCATCCCGAAAGAGGCGCGCCCGACGAATGCGATGGCGAGGACTACTATTACCCGTTCGCCACCTACGAAGAAGCGATAGAGTTTTGTCAATCGGTCGAAGGAGCAGAGGAGCCGTTAGCGCTGGTTCTTCAACGCGAACATCTCGATGAACCGGAGCCGGGTGTCTACCGGCACGTGACCGAGCCGCGTCATGCTGAATGGCCTGTCGAGTTCTTGAGTCGACCGAGGAGGACGCCGGATACGATTCCTAACTTTCTAGCCGATGACGCCCCGAAGAACAGGCTAGAGCCAGTTTCAGAACTTTGATTTGCTAGCTGAACCGTGTTGACGGGTTGGTCGTAGGAGTCTCCGAAAGGAGACCCCCGACGACCTCGAGGTTATGAGCCACTCTCCCTAGCAGTCCAAACTGCTTTGCTGGAGCATGTCTGCGAAGCGTATCACACGGCCAAAAGAGGTAAGAGTACCCTCTTTTCTACGCAAGCGCTCGCAAGCTCACGCACTTTTGCGAGTGCAAACGGGGTGGCGGCAGCTGGCAGCGTTTGGCAAGAAGTGTGAATACACAGATAAACGAGTTTCCAGAATCTTTATTATCGCTTTGCCACTAATACAGCACCACAAAATGCGACTGCTCAGTTCTGAAGTTGCAAAATCACCAGTTGTCTTAGACTAGAGCCAGTTTCATAACCGTCTGAAGCAGACGATCATGCAGGCGAGCTTAATGAAGCCGTGGTAGAGATGGGCGTAGAACTCGTTGCGGACAACCAGCCGCTTGAAAGCGTGGAGCCAGGCGATGCTGCGTTCGACGGTCCACCGTCGCCGGTAGCGACGCAACTTCCGCCCGTCCTGCTTCTTCTTGCGGACGCGGTTCTTGCGATGGGGGCAGATCAGATCGACGCCCCGCTCAGCGAGCCGGTCGCGCAACGCATCGCAGTCGGCCGCCTTATCGTAGATCAGCCGCGACGGGACGTGGCTGGTCACCGCCTCGTCCAGCAGGGGCTCGATGAGATTCACCTCGGCCACATTGGCCGCCTCGACCTCGGTCCCCAGCGGAAGGCCCTGGGCGTCGGTGAGGACCATGATCTTGGTCCCCTTCCCACGTTTGGTCAGGCCGACGCCGGTACCCCTTTTTTTGCCGGGGCAAACGTGCCGTCGGCGAAGCCTTCTTCCCAATTGATCTTGCCGGCTTTGTCTAGCAAGCGGACCAACCGCTGGTGGACTTTGTTCAGCGTGCCGTCGGTCGTCCACTCGACGAACCGGCGCCAACAGGTCGGGTACGAAGGGAACCAAGGCGGAAGGTCTTTCCACCGCGCGCCGCTACGCAGCACCCACAGCACGCCCTCCAGACATGCCCGCGCGTCGGCGCGGGGCCGGCCTCCCTTGGGGTTCGGTCTGGGCGGCTTGAAGAGGTCGCTGACAAGCGCCCACTGCTCGTCGCTGAGCTGCGGGCGGAAGAATCGAGAGTCGGGCTCCATCCTGGACCCCGCACCAAGGCGGGATCGATCGGTCATCAGGGGTCTCCTTTCGAAGACTCCTACGACCAATCAATCAACTCGGTTCAGCTAGCAAATCGATGTTCTGAAACTGGCTCTAGATATTCTGCGCGGACTTGCCTAGGCGATCAATAAGATGGAAGGGCGGCGGATGGGCACGACCCATCCGATGTGTTAGCACAGATGCCAGCCCATCGCACGGTCCGCACAGCGGACCCTACAAACGTGGTAGAACTCTATCATTGTTAATCTGGGCACCGTCATTAGCGAGGCGCCGAAGATGAGATTCGTCTTCATCTTTATCGCATGTCTTACGCCATGGACCGCTTGCGCCGCGCAAGAGACGGGCGTGGAGCAACTGCTCGCTCAAGCTGATCCAGCAATCCAGGCTCAATTTAGGGTTGCTCTGGACTCACCCAGCGAGCTTGTCGTGACTCAGACGATCGATGCGTTGAAAGCAGTCGACCGTGAGGACCGCGAGGATTACCTCGTCAAGCAGTTCGCGATAGCCGCCGCCACCATGGAAGAGGCCCAAGGGGAGCAGGGCATTTGCTTGCTGCTCGTCCTTGGCAAACTCGACATCCCGCCCGGCGTCTTCATCCGCGTTCTCGCGCCTCATTTGGAGTCGGAGAACAAAGGGTTACGTGACTTTGCCGACGAGTGGTTCGACGGCTACACGCGCACGCAGCATAATGGACCTTTCGATGAGGTCGCTGACTATGTCCGCGACGTACTTTCCCGAAACGAAGAAGTCCCCTCCGTCTTCACGCTCTATCTTTTCAAGCGATCCCCGGGGCGTGCTCTGCTCGCTTACAACCAGGCTGCGGAAGTCGGCAATCTCGTCGCCATGATGATCGAGAGGCGTACCTGGGACGAAGCGCAACGAGAAGAGCGTCGAAAGAAGGGCGAAGACCGCATCATCCCCTACCAACTGCTGGAGGGCGCGACCGAACAAGAGATCGCTGAAGCCAAAGTTCGAAACAGGCCCTTCACAGAATTTCAGCCCGTGCAGGACCTGCCAGCCGTCCTTCCACGGCAACGAGATAAAAAACTGAAAAAGGAAATCCTGCTGGCGGAACATCTTGTCAGCCACGCCGTGTGGCTCAAGAAATACAAGTTCGACGAGCAGCTCGAAGGGCCCGCCCAAGAAGCAAAAGAACAATTAACCAACCTGTCCGAGCACGACGAATGGTGGGTGCGTCTCTACGTTGCCGTGATCATGCGGCGGCATCGCGAGCTGCGGGTCTCCGAGGTGTGGGAAAAGCTCGGTCAAGACCGTAACGTTCACGTCAGTGAGTTGGTGACGGGGCGGCCGCACTCGCCTTCGGCACGATAAGTGCCCCCTCCCCTTTCGGCTTTGCCGCATTTCTGACAGGCTCCGTGGCCTGCCATGCGGGCGGGTCTCTGCCGATTGACGCATCGAGTTGGAGCGGGTCCTGCCAATCGACGCCGACGATTGGTCGCACGGCGACCGCTTCGACACCTGGACCGCTTCGACACTTGCTCGCGAGATCTGATCATCAGTCACCAATCCTCCCTGCTTGACGCCGGCACCACTCAATCGACGGCGGCGCCCGTCGCCGCTCCGACGATCGAACCGCCACGGATACCCGCTTCGCTGGGCAAGCGCGTCGCGACGATGATTGCCATCGTTGTCCCCTTGGCGGCCGTGTTGGTGACGCCGCTCTATGTTTGGGAGTGGGGCTTTCGGTGGAGCGATTTGGCGGTGCTCGTTGGGATGTACGTGTTGACGGCGATGGGGGTCACGATCGGCTTCCACCGGCTGTTCGTGCACCGGTCGTTTGAGACGTACCTGTGGGTCAAGGTCGTGTTTGCCATCATGGGTTCGATGGCGCTGCAGGGGCCGCTGCTGCGATGGGTCGGCATGCACCGGTGGCATCATCAACACAGCGACACGCCCGAGGATCCGCACTCGCCGCAGCACGGCGGCGCCGGCTTTGTCGGCCTCATGAAGGGTTTGTGGCACGCGCAGATCGGCTGGTTCTTCGAAGCCGATCCGCCGAACCTCGCGCGCTATTCGCAAGACCTCCGCAAGAGCCGCACGTTCCGGGTCATCAGCGCGCTCTTCCCGCTGTGGGTGGCGCTGGGTCTTGTGTTGCCAGCGGTGGTTGGCGGATTGCTTTCGCAGAGCTGGATGGGCGCGCTCAGTGGCCTGATCTGGGGCGGGCTCGTGCGGATCTTTTTGGTCCACCATGTGACGTGGAGCGTCAACTCGGCGTGCCACCTGTGGGGGAGTCAGCCGTACAAAAGCGACGATGAGAGCCGCAACAACGCGCTGTTCGGCGTCCTCGCGATGGGCGAAGGCTGGCACAATACGCACCACGCCTTTCCAACGTCGGCGCGGCATGGCCTGCGTTGGTGGGAGATCGATTTGAGCTATTGGGTGATCCACCTAATGGAGCGATTATCGCTTGCGTGGGACGTGAAGTTGCCGACACCCGACGCGGAGGCGAAGGGCCGGAGATTGGCTTGAACGGCCCTAGCCAGGGGTTGGCGCCCCTGGCTACGTGCTGCCGCCCCTCCGGGGCTGTGCTCATGCCATTGTGAAGCGAAACGCCCGGCGCCATGCCCACGCCTAAGCGTGGGCATGTTTGCTGTATGACTCAGCCGCATCGCACGGCCGGCACAGCGGACCCTACACTACCGCCGGCGTCTCAGTCGCCTCTTCCGGCAGACCCTTCACCTTCGGCCGGCGTTTCTTGCGGACCTTCTCGGGGACCAGCTCGCGCATCGCGTCGAGCTTGCCGAAGCAGAGCAGGCGGTCGCCCGCCTCGAGGGTCCGCTTGAGCCGTGGGTTCGGGATCACGCTGGTGTCGCGGTAGAGCGTCAGGACGTTGATGTCGCGGTCGGGGAGGCCCGACTCGTCGATCGTCTTGCCGACGTAGTCGGAGCCCTCGGGGATGTGAATCTCAGTGACGCCGTAGCCGCGGCTGACCGTCAGGCGTTGGCGGATATCGACCTCGGGGAAATCGACCTGCGCGGCCATGTAGTCGATCACCGCGCCGGCGATGTCGAGTTGCGTGCAGCGCTCGATCCCCTCGAAGCCCGGCGATGAGTTCACCTCCATCACCTGCGGGCCGTCGTTCGCCTCGAGCATGTCGACCCCCGCGATACGGAGCCCCATGATCTGGGCCGCGCGGACCGCCAGTTGCTTGGCGTCATCGGGCAGGTCGACCGGTTCGGTTGAGCCGCCGCGGTGGACGTTGCTGCGGAACTCGCTGCCGACGGCGACGCGGCGCATCGCCGCGACGACCTGGTCGCCGACCACAAAGGCCCGCACGTCGCGGCCGCGGCTCTCGGCGACGAACTTCTGCACCAGCACGTTCTGGTTGGTGCTCTGCAGCGTCTCGATGATCGCCTCGGCGATCTTGACCGACTCGGCGAGGATCACGCCGACGCCCTGCGTCCCTTCGATCAGTTTGATGACGACCGGCGCGCCGCCGACGCGCTCGATCGCCGGCAAGATGTCCTTGCGGTCGCGGACAAACGTCGTGGGCGGCATGCCGATGTGGTGCCGGCTGAGGATCTGCAGGCAGCGCAGCTTGTCGCGCGAATTGGCGATCCCCGCCGACGAGTTGCCGCAGAAGACATCCATCTGCTCGAACTGGCGGACGACGGCCGTGCCGTAGTAGGTGATCGAGGCGCCGATCCGTGGCAGCACGGCGTCGTATTCGCTGAGCTCCTTCGAGCGGAAGAAGAGCTTGGGCTCGCCCTTCGTGATGTCGATCGAGAACTTCAGCGTGTCGAGCACCCGGACCTCGTGCCCGCGTCCTTCGGCGGCCTCGCGCAGGCGTCGGCTGCTATAGCAGGTGCGGTTACGGGAGAGGATCGCGAGCTTCATGCAGGGTTCCGTGGGTATTTCGAGAGCGAAGCGAGACGCCTAGCTCCGTGGCTTGCGCTTGAGCTTGGGCTTGCCGCCCAGGTGGGACTGGCCCGGGTCGACGACGAATCGGCCCTCCATCGCCCGGCGCCCGAGCAGCATCGGGTACCGCATCGCGGTCCGGTCGGTGAGCGTCAACTCGATCGGCCAACGACGGCCATCAAGGACGCATGTTGTCTCGATCACGACACGGAGCTCCTCGTGGCCCGAAGAGCTCTTCACGTGCCGCTCGTCTTTCACGGGGCACTCGCATTGGTAAACCTTCTTGCGGGTGCGGACGATGAAGCGGGCGACGTGCTGGCCGGCTTCGCCGATGATCTGCAGCTCTTCGGCATGGAGCGAAGAGGTCTTGGCGCCGGTGTCGACTTTTGCACGCAGTAGCGGGATGCCCAGCCGGGGCAAGGCGACCCATTCGAGCCAGCCAAGTTGGACCAAACCGGGGGCAGCCCTGTCGGGGGCGTCGCTCATGGAGGGCGTCTTATCCTAAGAACGGGTCTCGGGCGGCCGGTCCGCCGGCGATATCGCCCGAGTGTATCGGATGCCGACCGGGCCGGATACGCTGGCGTGGGCTCCCTCCCCCCTTGCCTGCGAGGCTCCAACACCGTGGCGACCCGACTCATTTTCGGCTGTGGCTACCTCGGAAGGCGCGCCGCTCAGCGCTGGTTGGAGCGCGGCGATCGCGTCGTTGCCGTGACACGCCATCCCGCGCGGGCGACCGCCTTCCGGGCGGACGGCCTGGAGGCCTTTGTTGGGGATGTCACGCAGCCGGCGACCCTCGTGCGCCTCCCCGACGCCGAGACGCTTCTCTACGCCGTTGGCTACGATCGGTCGGCCGACCCGACGATCCACGAGGTCTACGCCGAGGGGCTGCAGAACGTGCTGGCGGCGGCGTCGAGCGCGACCGAGCGCGTTGTCTACATCAGCACGACGGGCGTGTACGGCGACGCCGGCGGCGACTGGATCGACGAGACGACCCCCCCTGCCCCGTCGCGCGATGGCGGCCGGGCTTCGCTGGCCGCCGAGCAAGTCCTCGCCGCCAGCCCCTGGGGCGATCGCTCGGTGATCCTGCGGCTGGCGGGAATCTACGGCCCGGACCGGCTCCCCTACGCGGCCGCCCTCCGGGCCGGAGAGCCAATCGCGGCGCCGCAGACGGGCTGGCTGAATCTCATCCATGTCGACGACGGCGCGTCGGCGGTCCTGGCCGCGGCCGACCACGCCGCGCCACCCGCGTTGGTGTGCGTCTGCGACGGGCAGCCCGCCGTACGTCGTGACTACTACGCCGAGGCGGCCCGGTTGCTCAACGCGCCGCCGCCGACCTTCGTCGCCCCCGCCGCCGACTCACCCCGGGCGGCCCGAGCCGCCGCCGACAAGCGGGTCCGCAACACGGTTCTGACGGGGCGATTAGGGGTAAAACCTTCCTATCCCAGCTACCGTGAGGGGCTCGCGGCGATCCTCGGGGACTGAATCGGCCGGCCAATCCGCCGCGGTTGGTTGCGAGGGGAAACCGCTCGCCCGTATCATTCACCGAACTCCTGCCGCCGTTAATCCAGCCCACGCCCCTTCCACATGCTGCAGCGTACGCCGATATTTCCGCACGTCATCGAGCTCAATCACCAGGCGCGCCGCCGGGTGACTTGCAGCGTTTACTTGATCTATGACGGCGACGACTGGACGTTGATCGACATCGGGTACGAAGACGCCGTCGATGAGGTGCTCGAGCTGATCCGCCAGCTCGACTTCCCGTTCAGCAAGTGCGCGACCCTGATCGCGTCGCACGCCGACGTCGATCACATCCAGGGACTCGCCAAGGCGAAACAGATCCTCCGCACCGAGGTCACCTGCCACCCGGTGGCGGCGAACAAGCTCGAGGCGGGCGACCGCATCGCCACCTTCGCCCACATCGGCGCGCAGGGGATCGACCTGCCGATGCCGCCGGTCAAATGCGAACGGCTCGTCAAAGACGGCGATGTCATCCGCGTCGGCGGGCTCGAACTCGAGGTCTGGCACACGCCCGGCCACACCGACGGCCAGCTCGCCTTCCGCCTGGGTGACTTGTTGTTCTCGGGTGACAACCTGTTCCGTGACGGCTCGGTCGGCGTGATCGACGCCCACCACGGCAGCAGCATCCCCGACTTTATCCAGTCGCTCACCCGGATCCGCGACAGCGACATCGAGTGGATGCTCCCGAGCCACGGGCCGGTCTTCCGCAAAGACAACGCCCACATCCAAGCGACCATCGATCGTTTGGAGGGGTACCAGAAGCTCGCCGACTTCGGCACCTGTGCGACCAGCTGGCCGCTGATGGACGAGTGGGAAGCCGAGCTCGTCGAAGGGCGCAATCCTGTCTGACGTCTCATCGGCCCGTTGCTCGCTGACCTAGCGTTGTGAATAGAATGACCTACGGGGGGGAGGGCGTTGCGCCGGAACTCGCAGCGCCCGCCCCGCTTCTCCAACTCGCAATCGGGAGAACGAGGCATGGCTTTTCTTCGAGAGCGACGGCTCGTCGCCGCCGTAGCGCTGCTGGCTTGTTGCTCCGCCGACCCCGCGCCGGGGCAAACCGGATCGGGCGCCGAGCGTCCCGAGCAAAAATTCACGCTCCCCTCCGACCCACGGCTTTGGCACAACTCGCCGCCGCTGTCGATGGAGTCGCTCGCCGGCAAAGGGGTTGTCTTCTACTTCTTCGAAGAAGAGTGCCCGCGGTGCGCCGCGAACTGGCCCAACCTGCAGGGGTTGTCGAAGCAGTACGAGGGCAAACCGGTCCTCTTCATCGGCGTCAACTCCGGCTCCGACCCACGCGTGCTCAAGCGTTACCTGGCGCAGAACCGCGTCGGCTGGCCGATCATCCACGACTACGACCGGTCGCTCGAGACGGCGATGGGCGTCCCCAAGCTGTCGCTCCAAGGGGAGGTCTTCGCCGTCCGCTACGTCGCCGGCGACGGCTCGATGGGCAACGGCCAGGGCGCCGACTTCGCGGGAACCGCCGAATCGGCTCTCCGTGGCGCCGAGTGGCGCGTCGACCCTAAGACCGTTCCGCCGAAGCTCCTCTCGGCTTGGCGCGCTATTGAGCTCGGCGACTTCGCGGCGGCCGCGCGACCTGTCTATCAGGCGGCCGACTCGAAAGACGACGACCTCAAAGCGGGCGGCGATCGCCTGCTCGAGGCGGTCCAAGCGGAGGTGACCGAAGCCGCGGAGTCCGCCCAAGAGTCGCTCTCCGAGGGCGACGAGTGGGCCGCTTACAAGGGCCTCGAAGGGATCGGCCATCAATTCGCCGGCTACGAGTTCGACCTCGTCGAACGCGCCAAAACCAAGGCCAAAGAGCTTGCCAAATCGGACGCGGTGAAGGACCAGCTCGCCGCCTCTCGTTTGCTCGACAAGGCGATGGCGACCGCGTCGCGTGGCGGCTCGGGCGCGATGAACCGCGCGAAGGGCCTCCTCAAGCGGGTTGTCGAGGACTACCCCTCGACTGAATCAGCCGGCAAAGCCCAAGAGCTTCTCGCCACGGTCGATGCCGCCCGCTAGCGCTTACTCTGAAAGCAAAACGAAGAGCCCCGACCCTGCCGGGCCGGGGCTCTTTCGTTTTATGCCGTCCGCTTCCCGTTCTCAGAACACGTCGAGAAGGAAGTGGTGCCCGCTGTGGAACTTGCGCGGGCTCGGGTAGTAGTTGTGCCAACGCTTGTTGTAGACCGGGATCCGCATCTCGGGCGGATACCGGTGGTACAGGCTGTCGGCCGACCGGTAGTACTCACTCCCCCAGTAGTTCTGGGGGTAGTAGACGTACGGGTAATGGTAAAAGCGGTCCCAGTCGGTCTCGGTATACGTGCCGCTAAAGGCCCGGCCGTAAGCGTTCTGGGCTTCGGCGCGGTCAGCTAAGCCCGTCGCCATGGCGGCCGTCACTACGGCCGCGCAAATGAATTTGCGGATCATCTGTCGGTTCCCCCCCCGGTAGCGACGGCGTGTGGCGTCGCGCGATTCGGTCCGCCACGCACCGCGTGCGGCTCCGGCTAAGGGGAAAGATCGGCCGTCGGCACAGCCGGCATTGAGCGAAAAACCGGCAACACCCCGACAACCCGCTCGCGGCGGGGCGGGTACGCAGCTGGCGGCAAGCCTCTACACTAGGGGGACTTACGCCGGTCGATGACATGCGAAACCACGCCAAGTGGGGCGTTTGGGCGCGTCGATCCGCCCGCCGTGACTCCCGGGAAGCCCCGGGAGGGCGTACCCAATGACCACCTCTCTCAAGAGCTATGATGCCTGCCGTCGAAGCCGTCCGCGCCGTTGTTGATGCCTTTCCCGACCCCGAGACCGGCCGCCCGTTGGGGGCGATGGGCCAGGTTCGCGCCGTTGAAGCCGACGGCGACGGCGTGCGTGTCGAGATCGGACTGACCACGTGGTCAGCGCCGCTGCGGGACGAAACCCTCGACGCGCTGCGTGCGAAGATCGCCGCCGACGCCGGCGTCGAACCGTTAGCGTGTGTCGTCGAAGCGACGACGCACGACCGACCGGCTGAGAAGCTGGGGCAGATCGGCGTCACGGCGAAAAGCGTCATCGCCGTTGGCAGCGGCAAGGGAGGCGTCGGCAAGAGCACCATCGCCGCCTCGATCGCGTTCGGCCTCCGCAACGCCGGCTGCAAAGTCGGCCTGATGGACGCCGACGTCTATGGCCCGAGCGTGCCCCACTTGCTCGGCGTCAACGAGCGACCGACCGCCATCGATCAACGGCTGCAGCCGATCGAAGCCGCCGGCCTCCGCGTCATGAGCATGGGCTTCATGGTCCCCGCCGAAGAAGCCGTCGTTTGGCGTGGCCCAATGCTGCACGGCGCCGTGACGCAGATGCTCCGCGACACCGACTGGGGCGACCTCGACTACCTGATCATCGACATGCCGCCCGGCACCGGCGACGTCGCGTTGACGCTTTCGCAACTGCTGCCGCTTACCGGCGCGGTGGTGGTCTGCACGCCGCAAGACGTCGCGCTGCTGGACGCGGTCAAGGCGATTGCGATGTTCCGCAAGGTGAAGATCCCGCTCCTGGGCGTCGTCGAGAACATGAGCACGTTCGTCTGCCCCGACTGCGGCTCGCAGCACGCCATCTTCGGAACGGGAGGCGCCCAGCGGAAAGCCAAAGAGTTGGGCGCGCCATTCCTCGGAGCGGCGCCGATCAATGTTGACCTCCGCAAGCGCGGCGACGACGGCCAGATGGCGGGACTGTACGACGACCCCGCGATGGCGGCGCCGCTGATGGAGATCACCCGCGGCGTGGTGCGCCAGATCGTGGCGTCACGCGCCGGGCAACCGGCCATGCCGTCGCTCCCGGTCCTGTAGGACGGTTCCGTATTGTGACGCTCGTCGAGTTGTGAGGCCGAACGCGCGCCGGCGTCGGCAAGGGTCCAGCCGCGAAAACCCCGGCGATTCCAGTAAAAAAGCCGCGTGTCCCGGGAGGGGACACGCGGCTTTCGTTGTTCTTCCAAGGGATGGTCGGCAACGCCGATCAAGCCTTCTTGGTCTTTTTCTTCTTGGTCTTCTTCTTGGCTACTTTCTTCTTAGCCTTCTTCTTGGCGACCTTCTTCTTGGTCCCCTTCTTCTTGGCTACTTTCTTTTTAGCCTTCTTCTTGGCGACCTTCTTTTTGGCCTTCTTCTTGGCTACTTTCTTCTTCGCCTTCTTCTTGGCGACCTTCTTCTTGGCGCCTTTCTTCTTCGCTACCTTCTTGGCGCTCTTCTTCTTCGCAACCTTCTTTTTGGCCGTCTTCTTCTTGGCCGTCTTCTTCTTCTTAGCCACGTTCTTCCTCCTCAAAACGAGTCGCGGTGATCGAGCGGCTGCTTGGCGTTAGTTTGGGCAACCCTCATCACCCGCTTTTGAAACGAGCCGCTCTTCCGCAGCGACTCTTCCGTAACCGACAACGACAAACCGTTCTGCTTTGACGACGACTCGCCGCATGACGACTGGCGTCCCTCGGCGAGTCACCGACTCGGCGACAACGATCAGCTAACTCGTTGAGGCTGTCCGCGGAGTTGGCGTTGAAGACAACACCGCGGTAGTTCAACAGGTTCGCGTTGACCTTATCGGCTACACCTGCGTTGCTACTGTAAGCATTACTTCAATCACTGCAACAGGTTTTTCGAGAATCGTAGCGCGGAATCAACGTCGGCCGAACGGCGCGGACCGGCGCGACAAACAACGTTGGCGATCGCAACGAGCGCGCAGCGCGACGCGCGTCGTTACCAAGAGCCACGCGACGCGCGGTACTGCTGCATCGCTTCGTAGCTCTGGTAGGCGAGCATCGCGAACAGCGCGGTGTTCCAAAGCGAACGGGTAGCCGAATAGCACCAAGCCGCTAAACACGCGGCAAAAACCGCAGAAAGACCGAGCGACGCGACGATTCCGGTCGACGGCTTCATGACCAACGTCAGCACTTCGCGCGCGACGCGCCCGCCATCGAGTGGCCAGATCGGCGCGAGGTTCAACACGCCCCATGCGACATTGATCCACAGCAAGTCGCCAACCAGCGCGCGGCCAAGCGGCGCGTCGGGAGGGCCGACCCATCGCATCACGCCGTAGACAATTCCGGCGAAAAAAAATCCGGCAAAAGGTCCGGCAAGCGACACCAAAACGTTCCGCCACCACGAGTCACGCACGCCAACCGCCGAAGCGTAGCCGCCGAACGCATAAAGAACGATCTCCGCCCGGCCGCCAAACGCGCGCTGCAAAAGGGCGTGGCCTAACTCATGGACAAGGATCGAAACAAGCACCGCCGCGACCCACACCACGGCGTGCTCCAACGGCTGGTTGGCGCCGAGGAGCAGCGCAACGACCCAGAAACTCGGCGTAATCCGGACCGGAAAGCCCAGGAGCGGGAAGCGGAGATCGTACGGCGTCGGCGCGGCGTTGGTGAACAGCATGGGCGGATCGGAGCCTACAGGGACGGCATTACGCGGCTTGCGAACGGGGCGTCGCGGCGTCGACGCCCAGCTCTCGCCTAACGTACTCCGCCGCCCGCTCCGAAGCGCCGGCCACGTCGACCTGCGCCTTCAATTCGGCCATGCGGGTCACCACCTCGGTCCGCTTGGCCCGGTTGGTCAGCCATTCGATGGCGTGCTCGGCGAGTTCGTCCGAGCGATCGACGCAGGTCAGGTACTCCGGCATCAGCACGTGGGCGTCGCGCGCGGCGTGGCGGTCGTAGACGCCGACCTTCTCGGGAAACAGCTCTGGCGCCGTCAGCAGGTTCACCAGCGTGATGTACGGCACACGGCGGAAGACGCTTTGCAGCCAGTAAGCGAACGGCGAGACGTGGTAGAGGATCACGGTCGGCTTCGTGTGGTGCAGAAGTTCGAGCGACACCGACCCCGACACCGCCAGGCAACAGGTCGCCGCTTCGATCAGTTCGGGCGTCCGCCCCACATGGATCGCCGGCGCCTCGCCTTTGACGAAGCCCGCTTCGTGGATCGCCGCTTCGGCCATCGCGACGTGCTTCTCT
The DNA here is from genome assembly GCF_007859955.1 of Botrimarina colliarenosi. GTDB lineage: Bacteria > Planctomycetota > Planctomycetia > Pirellulales > Lacipirellulaceae > Botrimarina > Botrimarina colliarenosi. The sequence continues at coordinate 653,727 of NZ_SJPR01000001.1, read as the reverse complement.
TTGAAGGCCGCGACGGCGAACCGGGCCGACGGGACGCGCTGGCGGATCTTCTTCATCGCCGCGAGCTGCCAACGGAAGTTGGCCCGCACCTCTTGGGTTCGCGACCCCGGCAACAGCGTCACCAGCGGCCGTTTCGGGTCGGCATGGGCGGCGACAAACTCGTTATCGAGCTTCCGCGTGTGCAGTTCGTCGAAGTAGGGGTGGCCGACAAAGGTCGCATTGACGCCTCGCTCGCGCAGCCACGCCTCTTCAAACGGCAACTTGCACAGCGCGTGGTCGACGTAGCTCCGCAGTTTCTTTACCCGCCACGCGGCCCAGCCCCACACCTGGGGCGTCCCATAGTAGAAGACCGGCACGCCGTGCTTCTTGGCCGCCTTGGCGATGTGCCAGTTGAAGCCGGGGAAGTCGATCAGCACCACCGCGTCGGGCCGGTGCTCGGCAAAGTAGCGGTCGGCCTGGGCGGCAAGTCGCAAGAACTGCGGCAGCTTCCAGAAGACCTCGATGAAGCCCATCACGGCAAGCTGCGTGAGGTCGAACAGCAGCTCGGCGCCCTCCGCCGCCATCCGCGGTCCGCCGAAGCCGACGGCGCGGATCGGTTCGCCCGACCCGGCCGCGAGCGTACGGATCAGGTTGGCGCCATGGAGGTCGCCACTGGGTTCGCCGACCGAGAAGAAGATCGTTTTTGCCATCGCCGCGTCGCCGTTGGGGGTTTGCGTAAAGAGCGCAAGCGCGGCGGGAGTATTCCAGATCGGTGCGGGTGACGCTGCGCCAGTTCTCGACGGGTTTGGGGCCCCGTAAATAAGCGACGGGCGCCCCGCTCCGTGAGGAACGAGGCGCCCGTCGAGGAGGCGAAAAGTTGAAAGAAATCCGGCGGGCGATCAGGCGCCGGGCCAGAGCAAACAAGTTTTGGTCGGTTTTATGATGAGGAACGACTCCTTTCGTTCGAGGGGCGCCGGCGCCGCGTCGTCGGCTGTGGGGCTTACTGGCGACCGCGTGTCGCCGAACACTCATAGAGCAACCGGGGCGCCAAACTCGCCAATCCGGCTCGAAACACGGCTAACGGCCCGATTCGTCGCAGCGCGACCCGCTACGGCGTTGGCGCAACTTACAAACGGCTTGTAAGGCTGACACGCCCACGGTGGCCAACCTTTTGGACTTGAGAGAAAAGCGGAAGAACCACGACGGGCACGAAGAACACGACGGCCGGTCCGACAAGCGCAAACCGTAGCGGTAAGCCCCGCCGAGTTGGCCGTCGTGTTCTTCGTGCCCGTCGTGGTTCAAACCGACTGCCGGCGCGGCTCGGCGAGCCGCAGCGTCTGGGCGAACGCCAGCAGCATGACGACCGCCCCCATCGTGAAGACCGGGACGACGCCGAGCCAACCGATGAGCACGCCCGCCAACAGCGAGCCGCCGATCACCGGCACGGCGAGGCAGAGCCCGACCGCGCTGGTGTAGAGCGTGTGGTGCTCGCGGTCGACCAGCTCGAGCGTGTAGTTCAGCAGCATCTTGTTGGTGACCGGCGTGAAGCCGAGCGGCAGAAACACGAGCCAGAAGAGCTGGCCGCCGCCGGCGTCGCCGGTCGTCGCCAGGACAATCGCGGTGATCGGCGCCAAAGCGGCGCCGAGCATCGTCATCTGCACCGCATGGCGCGCGCCGAAGCGGTCGGCGATCGGCCCCGCCAGCAGGCTCACCACCGCGACGGCCGAGTGCTGGGTGACGGTCCACGTCACCAGCGACTGGATATCGAACCCCGCGCCGGCCGCCTCGCGCGCCAGAGTCGCATAATGGGGGAACAACGCGAACGCCGAGCTGTAGAGCGCCGCGGCGATCGCGACACCGCGGAGCTTCGGCTCCTCGAACGCCAGCCACGCCGCGCGGCGGAAGCGACGCCAGCCGGCCTCGTGGACTTCGGTAAAGTCGTCATCGGTCTCGCGCACTCCGAGCATCATCAGGCCCGAAAGCAAGAACGCCACGCCCGGCGCCGCGAAGATCCAGGCGAACCCGCCGTCGGGCAGCGCCAGCCAACGCGGCATCAGCATGACGACCGCCAAGATCGCCAGCGGACAACCGAAGAGCACGCCCGTCGTGAAGAGCCGGCCGCGGCGTTCGGCGCGGACCAGCTTGCCCTGCACCGTCTGGATCGACAGTTGATTGAGCCCCGTCACGACGAAGAACCAAGCGTACATCGCTAGGAAGTACCACTTGGTCCACCAAGCGACGCCGCCGTCCGCTTCGCGCCACGCGCCCGACGCCCACAACACGCTCATCGCGGCGAAGGGCACGCCCGACCCGATGGTCGTCGCCATCAGGCTCCAGCGTTTCTGCCGCATCAGCTTCAGCCGCCGCGCGTAGAGCGTTGGCGGCACGCTGGCGCCGATCCGGTTGAGCACCATCAGCCAACTCCGCAGCACCGGGCCCCCCCCGATCACGTCGAGGAAGTAAGGCATCACGATGCTCTCGGTCTTGAAGACCCAACCGACGCGGAAGAAGACCTGGTGGGCGACCAGCAAGAAGAAGTTGCGCGATTCGCTCCCCGGGACGCCGCCATGCTCGTCGGAGCCGGCCGGCGCCGATGGCGATTGGCCAATCGGTGCGGGCGCAGTGGGCGGTGGCGGGACGACACGAGACATAACGGTCCGAAGGCGGGCGAATCGGAGGCGGGAATCCCCACTGTAGGCCTCGCCCTGGCGCCGGACCACCGCCGCGGCCCGCTAGCCGCCTGCGTTGAGCAGCATTTCGAGATAGCTCCGCGGTTCGGCGTCGCTCAACTCCAACTCGGCGGCGAGCCCTTGCACGGCCTGTTCCGCCGCGTCACGGTCGGCCTCATCGGCGATCGTCTCGACCTCGGAAAAGACTCCGAGCCCTTCGACCTCGTCGATCGTCAGCTCAAACGACCGGCCATCGCGCTGGAGCGTAAACGGCGTCCGGCTCTTGCGAACCGTCGCGACGGAGCGAAAGCCGAGCCGCGTCAGCACCTCGCCCCAGCCATCGGCCGTCGCGTCGGCGAGCGGCAGTTCCAACTCGAACCGCGTCTTGGCGCCGCCCCCCTGCTTCGGGCCTTTGTAGGTAACGACCGAGTCGTCCCCAACGGTGCGGATGCGCAACGCCTCGTCGGTCTGCGCGAAATCCCGCGCCGGATGGTTGTAGTAAGCATCCGACTGCGTGACGGCGGGATGCTCCGCCGCGCCGAGCGCCGCCAGCCGCTCGCGCAACACGGCGGCGTCGTTGAGGGGAAACTTGAGTTCGACTTCGAGCATGGCGGGAGTGGGCGTTCAGCGTTTGGCGGTCGGCTGCGACAAGAAAGTAAGCCGCGGCGTCTCGCCCGCGGCGGTCCTACGAGTGAACCACGAAGGCACGAAGGACACAAAGGAGGGATGGGTGGTTACACTGCAACAGCTTCTATCAATCGTGACGAGAACCCCTCATGCGATTCGGCATTCAGGACCTGTTGATAACGACGGGGATCGTCGCTTGCCATCTGGCGATTATGGCGTCTTACGCCTTAGCCGGTGTGGACCTGTACCCTGAAAACTACTTCGAGTGGATTGCCTACCTCCCGACGGTTGTCGCGATCTTGTACCTGCTGTTCGGGTTTTGGTCCCGGCGTGGCGAGACGATCGCCTGGACTTTGCGGCCGGTGAATTATCGGGGAATCATACTGGTTTGCGTCGCTTTCCATGGTCTCTTGTTCTTTGAGTTCATCCGTCATATCAACTCACCCCCAATTGGGCTTTTCCACCTTGCTCACCAAGTCGTCGCCGTAGCGACCATTGCGCCCCTCGCTTTGTCTTACAGCGCGATCACCGAGCGTGGCGTTTGGTTCTTGGGGACCTGTCACCCTTGGGAGCGAGTCGGCGCGTCGATCGGCGTGGAAGGCGATCAATGGTTCGTCAACGCCGCGATCCTCGACGACCTGCATTGGGGAAGCGCCGGCGTCCGTTTCCCCATCGCCGAATCACGTCTCAGCGAACTCCACGAAATCCTGACCGAATTCAGCCGACGCGGTTCAGAACCGCCGATGGACGCCGATGAACGCAGATCGGCTGACGGCGAGAAAGAACCGCTCCAACCTGGTTGACCCATGCGATTCGGCATCTCGGACCTGCTGGCCCTGCTGTGCATCGTTGCGATTACTCTGGGGACCGTCGCCGCAATCAACCAAGTACGAGACGGTAGACCGGTCTACCTCCCTACGGTCGTCCTCTGCGCTCTGATGGCTATTTCATTTCACCTATTTCCGAAATGGCTAGAGGCAAAGGACGCCAACGCACTACCGAACGACTCGCCGCCCCCAGCAGAGTGGCCGATCCTCGAGTACGTCACGCTAGGCGTTCTAACGGTAGCATGCGTCCTCGTAACCATTAACACCGAGGTTCGCGTTGATGTCGGCTTGGGCATGGCCTGTGGCTATGCGATCGCCTCGACCGTCCTTCGCCATCGATCGCCGCCTAACGGCTGACGGCGAGAAAGAACCGCTCCAACCTGACTGACCCATGCGATTTACGCTTCGCGACCTGCTGTGGGGCAGCGCCATCGCCGCAGGTTACGCCTATGCGCTGTCGGTCGCGCTCCGTACGGGAATCGATCAGACGCCCATGCCTTGGTGGCTGTGGATTCTGCTGTTCGCGGTGGTGCTACAGGAGCCCGTCAGGCACTACTTCAGTTGGCGTCGTCTAGGCGAACCGTTAATCGTCTTCCGCTCCGATGATTGCCGCTATCTCGGAACCCAGATGGCTGTGGCCTACGCCGTCATGGCTCACGTCGCGGCTTGGAGGGAAGCGCCAACGCCGGCGTCACTTGCCGTGATGATCGGGATTTGGGCGATGACGATCCCATTCAGCTCTCAAGTCGCTATCGGACCCGGCGGGATTCTGTGGAACCACCATCTGTTTCGGTGGAGCATTGGCGCCTACAGCTTGACAAGCGCACGCCGTATCCAGCTCGAACTCGCGGCCAACGCGCCACGTCTCCGCCCCGGGTGGGGACGCGGGCCAAAGTTGCCCGCTGAACTTCTCGAAGAAGTCCGCGTCATCCTAGCCGCTAAGCAAGGAGAAGCGACCACTGATTACACGGATGGGCACGGATAATAAGTTATCGGTGCGATCCGTGTCATCCGTGGCTCTTACCTGCCCTTAGTCGCGCAAATAGGTGTCCTTCTCAATCGCCAGCGGCTTCTCCGATACGCGCTCCGCCGTGCCTTCGGCGTCGAGGGCCCAGAGCGGGCTGATCTCTACCACCGCATCCGACGAGACCTTCGCGCCGGCCGCTTCGAGCCAGCCGCGATGTTGGTTGGTGAGAAAGCGCTGCACGTACTCCGGCGTGTCCTTCGGCGCGCCGGGGGCGTTCTTGAGCGGTGCGAAGATCTCTTCCTCGCCGTACTCGACCACGATCGGCCGCTCCGCCTGCGGCAACAGGTCGAAGATGAATCGCTCGAACTTCAGGGCGTTGTTCTCTGTCGGCTCGACCAGTTCGCCCGACTCGTTCAGGTGCGGCACCTTCTTCTTGGCGACGTGGAACGGCAGCGCGTCCTTGAGGGCGAGCATCCGCTCGAGGAACGCCACGCCGAAGACGTGCACCGCGATGCTGCCGGCCCAGTACTTGAGGCCGCCGTCGGCGTCGGTCACCTCCGCGACGTCGTCGGGGAAGTCGCTGTACTCGATGACGCAGAGTTTGCCGTCGACCATCACGAAGTTGCCGAGTTTGTCCTTGGGTTCCTGCTTGGCGACAGCGACGCTCGTAAGCTCGCTCTTCGTGCCGAGGTGGTAACCGAGGAGCTCGGCGTCGCCGATCGGCACGAGCGGGTTGTCGACCTGCAGGTAGAACAGGTTCTCGACGCCGCGGCGGCGCATGTGGTCGATCGCGCCTTCGCCGTTCTTCTTGAAGGAGGCCAACGCGGCGATCGTGCCGCCGTGGCCGTCGGGGCTGAGGAACAGCTTTCCTTTGTCGGCGAGCAGCAGCTTGCCGGTCGCCATGTCGACCGCGGGCATCGTCCCCTGGCAGAAGATGAAGAGGTCGTCGTCGGCGAGGCCGAAGTTCTTGTGCTCGGCAAGGAATTCGACGGTGTCGTCGTGCGTGACGGGGCTCGTCATCAGATAGACGGGGACACCCCCCTTGCCTGGGTGAGTGGCGTGCCGCTTCGCCAGGGCGACCGCCTTCTCCAGGTGAATTTGAAAGAGGGTCGCGTCGCTGACGGGACCAATCGGGTACATCCCCTTGGGCTTCTCGAAGCCGAGGCGGCTCCCCTGGCCGCCGGCGACCAGCAAGACGCCAACCTTGCCGGCGTCGAGGGCCGCCTTGCCGAGTTGCTTGGCATCGGACGGGGTGACGCCGAGCCCGCCCCCCTGCCCCGAGCGGCGGTCGGCGAGCCGCATCGCCACGGGGGGCTCGGCCCGGCGGGCCAGCTCGTGCCAATCGGGCTGATCGACGTCCCCAGCGTAGAGGGCAGCTAGCTCGTCATAGTCGATCGCTTCGAGCTCATGGGCCAGGCGCCCCTGATCGGCGGCGGTCAGCGAGTCCCAAAACTTGACGGCGTGGTGCTGCCCATGGGGGGTGAGCAGGTCGGTGAGTTTGGCGGGGGAGGGCATCGGATAGACCGAGGTGAGGGGCGTGGAATACCGCGACGGCAAGCGGCCGGGGAGCTGCGGCCTTAGTTTCGGCGGAACCTGCCGCGGCGCAAAGGTGCGGGATTCCTCCGCGATTCTCCCGTCATCGCCCGACGCGAACCGTTGCGACCCGCCCCGTGGGGGCGTTAAGATGCTGAGCTACCCCCGCATCCGTGCGGCCGCGAAGCCGGCCGCCACCACCGCGTAGCGTTCCGACAGGAGATCACCGTGGCGTCTGGCAACTACCTCTTTACTAGCGAATCGGTCAGCATGGGGCACCCCGACAAGGTGTCCGACCAGATCTCCGACGCGATCGTCGACGATATCTTGCGCAACGACCCGAACCCGGGCGACGCCCGCGTCGCGGTCGAGACGCTCGTCACGACCGGCCAAGTGGTCGTCGCCGGCGAGGTCCGCACCAGCCATTACGTGGACGTGCAGAAGATCGTCCGCGAAACGATCAAGAAGATCGGCTACATCCACTCGGACATCGGGTTTAGCTACGACGCCTGTGGCGTCCTCAACGCGATCCACGAGCAGTCGGCCGACATCGCCCAAGGCGTCGACAAGGCGTCGGACGTCGAGGGCGAGCAAGGCGCCGGCGACCAGGGGCTGATGTTCGGCTACGCCTGCAACGAGACCGACGTCTTGATGCCGCTGCCGATCCACCTGTCGCACCGCATCGTCGAGAAGCTGGCGAAGCTGCGTGAGTCGGGCGAGATCAGCTGGCTCCGTCCCGACAGCAAGAGCCAGGTCACCGTCGAGTACGGCCCGGACAACAAGCCGATCCGCATCGACACGGTGGTGGTCAGCACGCAGCACGACGAGTCGATCCTCGCCCCCTGCGGCACGAAGATCACCGAAGAGGCCAAGCAAGAGATCATCGAGAAGGCGGTGAAGCCCTGCCTGCCCGCCGAATTCATCGACGGCGAGATCACCTACCACATCAACCCGACCGGCAAGTTCGTGATCGGCGGGCCGCACGGCGACACCGGCCTCACCGGTCGCAAGATCATCGTCGACACCTACGGCGGCCGCGGCCGTCACGGCGGCGGCGCCTTCAGCGGCAAGGACCCCTCGAAGGTCGACCGCTCGGCCGCTTACATGGCCCGCTACGTGGCGAAGAACCTCGTCGCCGCCGGGCTGGCCGACGAGGTCGAGGTGCAGCTCGCTTACGCGATCGGCGTCGCCGAGCCCGTGAGCGTGAACGTCAACACGTTCGGGACCGGCAAGATCGACGACGACTCGATGATCAAGCTGATCCGCGACCACTTCAAGCTGACGCCGCGTGGCCTGATCCAAGAACTCGGCCTGACCAAGCCGGTGATGGCCATCACGGCCGCCCACGGCCACTTCGGCCGCGAACCCGGCCCGAACGGCGAATTCAGCTGGGAGAAGACCGACAAGGCCGACGCCCTCGCCAAGGCCGCCGAGTCGATGGCGGTCGCTAGCTAGTTTTTTTCACCGCGGAGAACGCGGAGATCGCAAAGAACAAAAGGAAGTGCGAGGGCTCAGCCCCTGCACTTCCTTTTTTCTTATCTCCGCGCCCTCCGCGAACTCCGCGGTAAAACACGATGAACCAAAGAATCGGCCTCGGTGAAGACCGCCACCGCCTCGGCGAGCCCGGCTCGGGGCCGCTGCGGCTGGGGGGCGTCTTCGTGCCGCACGACCGCGGCATGGTTGGCCACTCCGACGCCGACGTGCTGCTGCACGCCATCACCGACGCCCTGCTCGGCGCCATCGGCGACCGCGACATCGGCGAGCTCTTTCCCAACACGGGCCCCGAGAACCACCGCCGCGATAGCGCTGACTTCCTGCACTTTGCGATGGAGCGGGTGCGGGCGGCCGGCTACGAGCTGGTGAACCTCGACTGCGTCGTCTTGGTGCAGCAGCCGAAGCTGTCGCCCTACAAGGACGCGATGCGGCACGCCATCGCGGCCATTCTAGAGGTCACCGTCGCCCAGGTCGGCGTCAAGGCGAAGACCGGCGAGGGGGTCGGAGCGGTCGGCCGCGAAGAAGCGATCGACGCCCGGTGCGTGGCGCTGGTCTGCGAAGCCGAATAATGGCCTGAGCTGTCGCTTACGTTGTCGCCTGAGCCTCCGGCGCAAGCCGGAGGAGCTTTAGTCGCACAACTCCCCCGGCTTGCGCCGGAGACTCAGGGTAGTGCTGATGCCGTGCGGATATCTGGCGATTATTCGCCATCGATCGCTATTTGAGGTCGATACGAAACCCGCCGATTTGCTTAGCGGCGAAGTTATACAGGCTGGCAATGACGACGCCGCCCAAGAATCCAACGAGGGGATAAATGAGCATCATCGCGGCCGCACCAATAATCTCGCCGACGGCATCTGGCCCTCCTTTGCCCAGAATAATGAGGATCAAGAAGGGCACAAAAATCAGTGCAAGAAACGCATAGATCAGCCCTACTACCTTCCCCGCCTGGAGCGGATGCATGTAAGCAAACTCCGCAGTCGTCGCCCTTGTCGTCGCCGGCTGGGTGGAATCGAAATCAGCCTCTTGCATCACTAATTGCCTTGTCGGAGGGTTGAAGTCCATGAAGTTACCGAGCGGTGCGACGGAAAGCAATTTCTCTCGTCAGCACAGCCGATCTTCCCCCCACCACCCCAAAACCCGTACCCTTACGGTTTGCTCAGAAATACAGAGGGGCCGCGGTCGGGGACGACGCGGCTCTCGTCGACTTGAATCCGCAATCCGAATTCCGAAATCCGCAATCCCCCATGCCTGCCGCTTCGACCGCCGCCTTATTCGATCCCGCTGCCAGCGCCGGCCCCCACCCGACGCTGACGATCTACAACACGCTCTCGAAGAAGAAAGAGCCGTTTGAGACCGTCACCCAGGGGAAGGTCGGCATCTACCTGTGCGGGCCGACGGTCTACGGCAAGGCGCACATCGGCCACATGGTCGGGCCGGTGCTGTTCGACACGATCAAGCGTTACCTCACCTACTGCGGCTACGACGTCCACTGGGTGGTGAACATCACCGACGTCGATGACAAGCTCATCAAGGCCGCGGCCGAGCAAGGCATCACGATGGCCGAGGTCGCGGACCTCAACATCAAGGATTACGACGATAACTTGGCGGCGCTGGGCGTCACCGAGATCGACGACTTCCCCAAGGCCACCGAGTGCATGGGCGAAATCATCGACTTCATCGCGGGGCTCGTCGACGAGGGCTTCGCCTACGAGTCACAGGGCGACGTCTACTTCGACGTGGCGAAGGACTCTGGCTACGGCAAACTTTCCAATCGCACCGTCGAGGCGATGCAGGGCGATGGCGGCGGCGCGGCGGACCGCAAGCGCTCGGCCGCGGACTTCGCGCTCTGGAAGAACGCCAAGGCGGGCGAGCCGTCTTGGGACTCGCCGTGGGGTAAGGGACGTCCCGGTTGGCACATCGAGTGCTCGGCGATGAGCAAGAAGCTGCTGGGCGAGACCTTCGACATCCACGGCGGCGGCCTCGACCTCGTCTTTCCCCACCACGAAAACGAGATCGCCCAATCGGAGTGCCGCCATGGCAAGCCGATGGTGAAGTACTGGGCTCACAACGGCCTCCTGCGCAAAGACGCCGCGGCCGGCAAGATCGGCGGCCGCGCCGAACGCGACGCCAAAGAAGCCCCGGCCGACGACGCGGGCGGCAAGATGAGTCGCAGCAAGGGCGCTGGCGGCTTGGCCGATCTCATCGCGAAGCAAGGGGGCGAGCGGATCCGCTTCTTCCTGCTACGCACCCATTACCGCAGCACCGTCCTCTTTAGCGAAGAGGCGATCGAGGAAGCCGCCGTCGGGCTAGAGACCTTCTACCGGCTGTTCAAGCGCTTCGCCCGGATCACAAAGGCGGACTTCTACGGCCTCACCCCCCCCACGAGCCGCGGGGCGAGCTCGATCGCACTGGGCGACGACCCGACCCTCAACGCCGCCGAGGCGCACCGTGAAAAGTTCCTCACGGCGATGGACGACGACTTCAACACGGGCGGCGCGATCGCCGAGTTGTTCGAGCTGGCGCGGCTCACCAACAAGTACTGCGAAGACCGCAAGCTCGAAGAGTCGGCCGACCCGGCGGACGTGGCGACGCTCGAGCTCTTGATGACGACCATCAAGGAACTGGGCGGCATCCTCGGCATCTTCCGCCAGCCCCCGATGTCGGCAGCCGGCAGCGACGACCTGCTCGATAAATTGATGCCCGTCGTGATCGCCCTCCGCGCCGACGCCCGCGCCGCAAAGAACTTCGCCATCGCCGATGCGATTCGCGACGGCCTCAAGCCGGCCGGCGTGACGATCGAAGACCGCCCCAGCGGCGCCGAGTGGACCGGCGGCGGCGAGGGCGCCGTCGAGGCGGTAATGCAAATGCTGATCGGCTTGCGAGCCACCAGCCGCGCCGCGAAGGACTTCGCCACCGCCGACGCACTGCGTGATCAGCTGGCCGCAATCGGCGTGACGATCGAAGACCGCGCCGGCGGCGCCGAGTGGAGCGTTTCTAGTTAAGAAAGAGGTACCGCCGATAGACGCCGATGAACGCGGATGCGATTCGGTTGGCATAGCTGATACGGTTCGCTGAACCGAAAAGACATCGGCGTTTATCTGCGTTCATCGGCGGCTAGTCTTTCTTCTAAATCACGAAAAGGCGGCATGCGGATCCTCGGCATCGACCCCGGCCTGAACATCACCGGTTATGGCGTCATCGACGCCAGCCGTGACGGGGTGCGGCTGGTCGAGGCGGGCGTCGTCCGGGGGACGAAGGGGAAGTCGCTCGCCCACCGCGTCGGCGAGATCCACGCCGGCGTCGCCGAGGTGATCGCTTCGCTCTCACCCGAGATGGTCGCGATCGAGGAGCTCTACTCGCACTACGAACGGGTCAAGACGTCGATCCTGATGGGGCACGCCCGCGGCGTTATTGTCCTGGCTGCCAACCAGGCGGGGCTGCCGGTGACGCACTATGCGGCCACCCAAATCAAGCGGATCCTCACCGGCGCCGGCCGGGCGCCGAAGGCGCAGATGCAGCTGGCGATCCAACGCGAACTGGGCCTGGCGACGCCGCCCGAGCCGCCCGACGTGGCCGACGCCCTGGCGATCGCGGTGACGCATTGGCATTTGAGCGGGAAGCGGTCAGCTGTCAGCGGTCAGCTCTCTTAGTGGCGTGAACGCTCTACGGCGCGGTAGCATGCTCTGGAATTAACGTCGGGAGCATCAAATCTTCAACGCTATTTTCTCACTGATTTCCTTCGTGAGCTGCGTTGTGGGAACGATCGGAGCCATCGCTTGGATTGTCGCCTTCGCCTACGGCTTCTCGAACCGGGATCTGTCCGCCCGCGCTTCGATCTGGGCCAATCGTTTAATGCCTGTCGGCTTGGCGGGCATTATGACATATAGCGCTTGGATCAAAGCGTGCCACGGCGAGACCGCTATGACGGTGATCCATGGTCTAATCGCCTGCAGCCTTTGGACCCAAGTCATCTTTTTTTGGAGCAAGTGGAACCCGACGGTAACTGAGCTCGGTAACAATGCGTGACTGCCGAAACACTTTTAGGGAGTGGTCACGATGGTCGGCTCTTTCCTTCGCGCCCTCCCCCGACTAACGTCTGGGGGCTCAAGAGCTGACCGCTGAATGCTGACCGCTGACCGCTCCACCATGATCACCAAAATCACCGGCCGTGTTGTCCATGCCGCTGGCGACGCCGCCACGCTGGCCGCCGGGCCCTTCGAGTACGAAGTGCTGATCCCCGAGTTTGCCCGTCGGCGGCTGTCGGGCGCTATCGGCGAGGAGGCGTCGCTCCACACGATTGAGTACCTCGAAGGTGACCCGACCCGCGGCAAGCTGACGCCGCGTCTGGTCGGCTTCACCGCCGCGGTTGAGCGGGAGTTCTTCGACATGTTCTGCAGCGTCGATGGCGTCGGCGTCCGCAAGGCGCTGCGGGCGATGGTGCGGCCCGTCGAGGAGCTCGCCGTCATGATTGAAGAGCAAGACGCCAAGGGGCTGGCGACCCTCCCCGGCATCGGCCCGGCGACCGCCGAGCGGATCATCGCCAAGCTGCGTCGCAAAGCAGCCAAGTTCGCGCTGCTGGTCGGCCGCAAGGAGAAACCGCTCGGCGACGTCACCAACGACCTCTTGAGCGAGGCGTTCGAGATTCTCCGGACCCTCGGCCACAGCGACGCCGACGCCCGCCGGCTGATCGACGGCGTCGTGACCGGCGGCAAGAAGAAGTTCAAAGACGTCGAGGCGCTGCTGCACGCCGTTTACGAGCAACGCAACGACTGACGGTTAGCCGGCGCCAGTTCTTATTCCTGTGGGAGGGGTCTCCGACCCCGATAGCGGCCTCCTAGCCGCTGTGGATAGCGGCGGGTAATCGGGGTCGGAGACCCCTCCCACAAACCACTCGGTAACCCTTGCCGAGAAGTTATCGGTGACGGAGTTTGGCGGGGGGCGGGTCGAGCGAATAGACTCAGGGCCCGGAACGCCGCTCTTCGCCCGATCGCGTAAGGCCCCTCGCCATGAAGCTGACTCGACTGCTGCCGCTCGCCCTGTTGGTCGCCGGGGGGCCTGCCTTCGGACGGACCTGGACCAACGACGAGGGCCAGACCCTCGAAGCCGACTTTGTCCGGCTGCGGGGGCCAACTGTCTACCTGCGTGGCGAGGACAAGAAGCTCGTCCCGGCGCCCCTGAACCGCCTCAGCGAGGCGGACCAGCAGTGGGTCGAGCGCTACAAAGAGCTGAGCGGGCCACGGGAGTGGGCGACCGGCGGCGAGCCGGTGCGCGGCCGCTTCGAACTCGTGCGGGAAGACGGAGTCAGCGTCAGCGGCGCCGGTGACCCCGTCGTCGTCCCGTTTGCCAAGCTCTCGCCGGCCGACTGGCAGCACGTCGAGGCGTACCACACCCACTTGGAGCGCGACCTACCCGATGGGTTCGCCGCGAAACGCCGCGAAGCGAAAGCCGCCGAACCGCCAGAGAACGCCCCCGAGCGTGAGTGGACCGACGCCCGGGGCCGGAAGATCACCGCTCTGTATGGCGGGGCGAAGGGGAAGGCGGCCCTGCTTTGGATCCAAGGCAAGCGGTACGAGTACCCGCTGGCGAAGCTCAGCCCTGACGACCGCCGCTGGGTCGCCCAACAATGCCTACAGCAGCTGATGGCCGACCTGCGCGGCGGGGTCTCGGCGGCGACGTCGATCGGAACGACCGTCGCGGCGCGGCCGCCCGGTCTTGAAGCGGGTGTTCCCCCCGGCGAGTCGGAAGGCGAGTTCCGCGGCGAGCCCGGCGGTGGTGAGTACGGCGCCGCACCAATCGAGTGAGGTCCCGCAACATCTCCCCTTCCGAGCGATCCGCTCTGCCTTGATTCCCCGCATTGATTCTCCGCACCGCCGTCGCATGAAAGGGCTCTTGCTGACGGGACTCCGTTGGACGGCGGTTGGTTACCTCTCGATTGTGCTGCTGATGTCGTTTCTTGAAAGGTGGTTGGTCTATCCGGCCCCGCCACCGGCTGCGGGCGAGTGGTCCCCCGAGGGGGGCGACTTCGAAGAGGCTTGGATCGACGTGCCGCCGCTCAAAGGCGCTGCGGCGACGCGCGTCCACGGCTGGTTCTTCCCTCACGAAGAAGCGTCGCACGCCCTGCTCTACTGCCACGGAAACGGCGTCGACGTCTCTTCCCTGCCGTCACTGGCCCGGCTGCTGCGAGACCAACTCGACGCGGCGGTGCTGGTCTTCGACTACCGCGGCTATGGCAAGAGCGAGGGCAAGCCCTTCGAGGCGGGCGTCATCGCCGACGGCATGGCGGCGCAGCGCTGGCTCGCCGAACGCACCGGCCGCACGCCCGCCCAGACGCTGGTCGTCGGCCGGTCGATCGGCGGCGGGGTCGCCACGGCGATCGTCGCCGAGCAGGGCGCCGCAGCACTCGTCGTACAGAGCGGCTTCACGACGCTACCGGCAGCCGCGGCGATCCATTACCCCTGGCTGCCGGTGCGACTGGTGATGCAGAACCGCTACGACTCGCTAGGCCGGATCGCCCGCTACGACGGGCCGGTGCTGATCAGTCATGGCACGGCCGATGAGGTGGTCCCCTTCGAGCAAGGCCAGCGGCTGTTTGAGACCGCGCCCGGATTCAAACGATTCATCGAGCTGCCAGACCTCTCGCACCGGCAGCCGCAGCCGCCGTCCTACTACGACGACCTGCGGGCGTTCCTCGCTGATCTGCCGGCTCGGTAGTTCCGTAGGCCAATCGGGCGGTATCGTTCTAGCGTTTCCTGGGCGGCTCAGACCGGGCGAAAACGTGCCGGCGTTTTCCCCGATCGTGACCGATTCGGTCCCGCTTCTCCACGTGGGAAAGCGACTCGACCACTTCGCGCTGGTACGATGAACCCCTCGGGAGTTCCGGAACGCTCCCGCCCTCCCAGGCTGCTCGAATGAGGCGGATACCTTGTTGCGAAAGATCTCTTTGCCTCCTCTGGGCTCTCTTATCCTGGCGTGTTGGCTCGCCGGAATGGCTTCGGCGCAAGCGTTTGATCGCGCCCAACTCGTCGCCTGGGGCATTGAGACGCAGGACGAGATCAAAGCGTCGCTCGGCCTGCCGCGGAGCCATCTCTACGCCGAGACGGCGAACCTTTCTGGGGGGCAGTCGGGGGGCGCCGGTGGGGCCGCTTTCGTTTGGCCTCTGAGCACCGAGTTCCGGGTGCTGAACGACCTGGCCCGCGTCGATCCCGACTACTACGCACCGCGGCTGCGAGCCTTCTCCAATCAGCTGGTCGATCAATACTGGTCGCCGCTGGGTGGCTACGATTGTTGCCGCGGCGTGGGCGACCGGTACTACGACGACAACGCCCACCTCGCTGTCGCGTTGATGGAAGCCCACCGTATCACCGGCGAGGCGATCTACCTCGACCGCGCCGCAGACGTCTACGACTTCCTCTTGGAAGGCGCCGTCCCCGGCCACCCCGGCGGCAGCTACTGGCGCGTCGGCGACAACAGCTTCATCGACTCCGCCGCGGTGCTGCAGGGCGCTCGCGCCGGCTTCATGCTCTACGAGGAGACCGGCGACGTCGCCTATCGGGAAGACGCCGAGCAGCGGCTCGCCTGGGCGGAGAACACCACGCAACTATCCGAGGGGACCTTCTACGAGAAACTCTTCCTCACCGGCCCGAAGGCGGGAACGGTAGGCGACTACCCGTTGGTGAACTTCGCCGGCTTCGGCATCTCGGCGAACCTCGCCGCCTACGACGCCACGGGCGATCTGTCGCGGCTTACCGAAGCCCAGCGCATCGCCAACGCTTCGGTCAACCGCTACTTCAGTGGCGCCAATGGCTCGCTCAACGACGAGGGCTACTGGGCGTTCGAGCTCGCCGACGCGCTGGTTGATCTTTACGAGCACGACGACAACTCCCGCTGGATCGACGCCGTCGGCGACGCGATGGAATGGCTCCACGCCAACAAGCAGGACCCCAACGGGCGTTATGGCAAGTTCTGGGGACGTGAGGGCGCCCAGGTCGGCGCCTTGAGCGAGTGGCATCTCAACGACATGGCTTCGGTCGCCCGGGCCTTCTTGCACACCGGCCTCAGTTCGCCACTCAGCCTGGCGGGCGACTTCAATGACGATGGCGTCGTCGATGCCGCCGATTACACGGTCTGGCGAGACAACGTCCGCGTCAACGTGGTGCTGCCGAACGACCGCGGCGCCGGCTTGCCAATCAACAGCCGCCATCGCAACCTGTGGCAGCAAAATTACGGCGCGACCCTCGGTGGGCCCGCTCAGACGGTCCCCGAGCCCTCGGCGGCTACGCTCGCCATGGCGACCTGGGCGATCGCCGTCGCCTCCCGACACCGGCTGGCTTGGCCGGCCCCCCGGGGCTAGCCCCCTTCCGCCGACCCGCACCAGGGCACGCTGGCGCCCGCGGCGCTCGGGCGGCCGAGAGCCTCCCCGTCTGCCCTCCGCCCGCCGGCGTCTCTCTGTTAGGCTGTTCACCTCTAGGACACGCACCACGGAGGGCGCTCGATGGCCCGCGAAACGATCCTTACCGCGGCCGATTCCGCCGGGGCCGCTAACCGCGCCGAGACGACGCGGCTCGCCAACGACCACGCCGCCCCCAGCGGCAAGCCAATGACCGACCTGCCCGGCAACTTTGCTGACGACGTCGCCCTGCGGCCCAAGTACCTGCGCGACATCATCGGCCAACGCGACGTCTGTGAGCGGATCGGCATCGCCGTCGAGGCGGCCGCCAAACGACGCGAACCGCTCGGCCACGTCCTGCTCGACGGCCCGCCGGGCTTGGGCAAGACGACGTTCGCCACCTGCATCCCCCGGGAGCTCGACGTCAGCCTGCAGATCGCCAGCGGCGCGGCGCTCGCCGCCCCCAAAGACCTGCTGCCGTACCTGACGAACGCCGAGGAAGGGTCGGTCCTCTTCATCGACGAGATCCACCGGCTCCCCAAGGCGGTCGAGGAGTTCATGTACCCGGCGATGGAAGATTTCCGGGTCGACATCACCCTCGGCGAAGGCGTCAACGCCCGGACCGTCAACATGAAGCTGCGGCCGATGACGATCATCGGCGCCACGACGCGCAGCGGCCTGCTGTCGGCGCCGTTGCGGGACCGCTTCCCTGTACGGGAACACCTCGACTTCTACTCGATCAGCGAGTTGACGCGCATCGTCACGATCAACGCCAAGAAGCTCGGCCTGCCGATCGTCGAAGCAGCGGCGGAAAAGATCGCCACCGCCAGCCGCGGGACGCCGCGCATCGCCAACAACCGCCTCCGCTGGGTCCGCGACTACGCCCAAAGCCGCGCCGACGGCGAGGGGACCCTGGTCGTCACCGATGACGCCCTGAGCATGCTCGGTGTCGATCAGAAGGGACTCGACCCGCAGGACCGCAAGTACCTGACGACGATCTTGCGCGTCTTCGGCGGCGGCCCGGCCGGCGTCGAGGCGATCGCCCACACGCTCAACCTGGCGGTCGACACGCTCACCGACGAGATCGAGCCCTTCCTCCTGCGTAGCGAGCTGGTGGTCCGCACCCCACGGGGCCGCAAGCTGACGGCCAAGGCGTACGAGCACCTCGGCCACTCGCCCCCGCCGGACGAGAGCGACGAAGCCCCTCCACGGCTGTTCTAGCCGATCCCTCGAGCCGTCGGCGCTAGCCGCGGGTGAATCGGGTACCCGGCGCCACCCGCGGCTAGCTCAAGTATAGGGGCGTCCAGACTCCTCCTCAGCATTCGGCGAGCCGGCCACGTCAGTGGTCGGTGGAGGGCCAATCGTGGTTCCCACCGACGACTGACATCGCCGGCTCGCCAACAGTCGCCCCCCGGAACTGCGGTTGGCGTCACGGCCCGATCGGGGCATGATTTGGCGGCTTGCTCGGACGCAACTGGGAGAGACTCGTTATGGCTTCACGGAAAACAACCGCTGGGATCGCGCTGTGCCTCTTTGCCGGCATCGTCACGACAGCGGCGGCGATCGACATCCCGGCGGTGAACCTGCCGGCGCAAACCCCGGACGCCGTCCGTGACCGAGTAGCGAGGTCGCTCGCCTTAGGTCGCGACACGCTCGGCAGGGCGCTGCACCCGTTCCGGGGTGAGTTCCATGGCCTGGGGGTCAATCCCACTGGTCCCAGCTATGCCGTTGACCTCTCGGGCGACGGGCGCGTGGTTATTGGTTACGACCGGGGCGGACCAACAAATAGCAATCGACCGTTCGTCTGGTCCCCCGCCACCGGCAAGGCGTTCTACAACATGCTGCCCAGCGGCGTGACTGGCAATGCGACGCCGACCAGTATCTCCGCCGACGGCGTCTATGTCGCGGGCGAAGTTGACATCAAATACGGCGATCCTGCTTTCCGCTGGTCTCTTGCAGGTCCGGAGAACTCCGTCTCCGTTGAATCAAAGGACATCTATCCAGCTGCCTTATCACGCAACGGCAGTGTCCTTGCTGGGACGTACCGTACTCCTTATGTGCCTTCCGATTACGGTCCCGATCCGTCCTTCTTGAGCGACCTGCACGATGAAGGCCACGTTACCTCACTCCCTCTCGCAAAGAAGCGGAACTGGGCTTTCCGCCACAACCGCACCGGAGGAATGGAGGAGCCAGGCGTGCTGCCAAGCGGTAGCCAAGGTTACTACGTTAACTCCACCGCGGTGGAGGTCACGAGCGATGGCGGGACGGTCCTTATCAATGGTTTCGACTCATCCGAAGACTACGGCAGTGAACCTTTCCTCTGGACTACCAATGGCGGCCTTCAAGGCCTCGGTAATTATGGCCTAGCTGATAGTAGCAAGCGCTATACCGTCGGCAACGCCATTTCAGCCGATGGATCAACGGTTGTAGGAGTCGATGGTTACGACGACGGGAGCGGCATCTTCGCACAACCGCTCGCAGTGCTGTGGCGTGAAGCAACTGGATGGATGCATCTGGGAAACCTCCAAACCACCGACGATCGATTCTCGATTCAAGCCGAAGCCACCGGTGTCTCGGGAGACGGAAACTCAGTTATCGGCTTCAGCCAAATTGTAAAGGGATTGTTCATAGACGATGTGCTCTACGGATTCGGGGCGGTGGGTGTCATCCCCTTCCTCTGGGACGAAGCCCGCGGCATGCGTGAGCTCGCCGATGTGCTACGGCTCGACTACGGGCTCGACCTCTCGGGCTGGCAGCTCAGCGACGCGACCGGCATCAGCGATGACGGCACGACGATCATCGGCAACGGGCGTAATCGCAACGGCCAAATCGAGGCGTGGCGGGCCGTGCTCGATCGCAACACGCCCGAGGGCGATATCGACTTCGATGGCGACGTCGACCAAGTCGATTACCAGCGGCTCGTCGGCAACCTTGGCGTCACGGCCGACGACGGCGCCGTGTTCTACGCCGATGGGGACCTCAACGCCGATGGCCGCATCGATCAAGCCGACGCCGACACACTGTTGGGGGTCTACCAGCATCGCTGGAAGGGGGACTTCAACGCCGACGGCCGCGTCGATGCCTCTGACTACACAATGTGGCGGGACCACCTCGGCCAGTTCACCGGCGGCCTCGCCGACGCCAACGGCGATGGCTGGGTCAACCACGCCGACCTGCTCGCTTGGCGGGCCAACTTCGGCCAAGTAATCGCGACGATCTCACTTCTCTCGGTCCCCGAGCCCACCACGCTCGTCGCCGCGCTGGCGATGGTTCTCCTCGCCGCAGCGAAGCAGCGCCGCTGAGCTGCGGTAGCGATTGCCTCTCACCCACTCCTTTTTTTGGGGGGCGTCACGGGTAATCGGCTTCAGCACCCTCGCCTAGCCTGTTTCCCCCTAAAGCGAGAGGAGAAACGGGCGACCTCGTCGCCATGGGGATGCCGACACAACCTAGCCCGCTTCAGACGCCTCGATCGCTTCAATCTGTTGCCGCACCTCCTCCGCTTCGGCCGTCACCAAGTCACTCTTGAGCCGATCGATCGTGCTGAGGCGGTGGGCCTCGGCAAGCAGAGCTATGTAGCGCTTCTCAAGTTTCGCCTTCTTTGCGGCGGGCGACGCGCTGAAGAAACCGAACATGGGCGGGGCCCTCGATAAGGAGCTCGATGTGAGGGAGTAGCGACTACCGTTATAGGCGAACGAGCGTCGATCGACGAACCGCCGTGTGGCCCCGATTAGCGCTTCCTGCTAGTAGACAAGACCGTGACATTCGACCGACTGTTCGGCCCTGGGGGTAGGAAAGCCCTCGCCTGTCAGTAAATCGCTCGCTCCGCAAGGATCCCCGGCATGTTCGATCAACCCCGCCTCGGATGGCTGCTGCCGCTCCTCATGGGCGCCAGCGCCGTCGCAGGGGGTCCGATTCCGGCGGTCGATCTGCCGGCCGTTGTGCCCGATTCGGTGCGTGACACCACGGCCCGGGCGCTGGCCGATTCCCGAGACCGACTGAGCTGGGCGACGCACCCCTTCCGTGGCGAGTTCCATGGCCTCGGGGCCATCGCCGGCGGGTCGAGCCAGGCGTACGACCTCTCGGCGAACGGCCGCGTCGTGGTCGGCGCCAACGTCGATAGCACGGGCGGTAGCCGGGGCTTCGTCTGGTCGCCGTGGACCGGCCGGACGGCCTACAACATGCTCCCCAACGGCGTGACCGGCGACACCGTGGCGACCACCATCTCCGCCGATGGCGTCTACGTCGCGGGGAACATCACTACGCCTGGATCAACATTCGCCGACAACCCGGCGTTCCGCTGGTCGCTGGCGGGGAGGGAATTGATCCCGGCGCCGGCTAACGGCAGTCGTACGGCGGCGGCGATTTCGGGCGACGGCCGGGTGGTGGTCGGCACGACGGAGATGACAATCCAGATCGTTGCCGTCAGCAACCAGTCCGATGTCACTACCAACGTCTCAGCAGACGATGTCGGCCCCACTCCATTGACGCCCCTCACCATCCTTCCGTTCTATCCGGTTGGCGGCTTCAATCAGGCATATCAATACACGAGAGCGAGTGGGGTCGAGGAACTCGACCTGCCCCTCGGAAATAGCTGGTCAGAATCGGTGGATGTCTCCTCAAGCGGTGACGTGGTCCTTGGCAATACATCGTCCAACGCCGTGTTCGTTTCACCCAATTTGATTCTGCAAAAGCAGCCTGTCCTGTGGCGTAACGGCGAGCCGGTTGGCCTCGGTATACGTCCTTGGCCGTCACTTCCTGCACCCGGCAATACGGCCACCGACGACGTTCACCTATCCCCGTATTTCCCGAATCCGCCAATCTTCCAACCGTTACGGACGACGACCGCCAACGCCCTCTCGGCCGATGGGCGGACGGTGGTGGGCGTTGAGACGACGAGCCCCTTTGTTCTTTACGCCGCGACCGACAGCTACTCACGGGACGTCTATTACCCACCGTCATTCTATTCAGAAAGCAAGACAGCCATCCTCTGGCGTGAAGAAACCGGCTGGATCGACCTCGGAGAGCTCAAAACCACAAGCTTCCGTTCCTTCATCGGCGCCGAGGCGATGGGGGTCTCGGGCGATGGAAGCACCGTGATCGGCGAGGCGACCGTGACCTGCGGCTTCAACGAGTTTTGCCCCTTCTCGACAATCGAGACTCCCTTCATCTGGGACGAAGCCCGCGGCATGCGTGAGCTCGCCGACGTGCTACGGCTCGACTACGGGCTCGACCTCTCCGGCTGGCAACTCGACGAGGCAACCGGCATCAGCGATGACGGCACGACGATCATCGGCAACGGGCGCAACTCCAACGGCCAAATCGAGGCGTGGCGCGCCGTGCTCGATCGCAACACGCCCGAGGGCGACATCGACTTCGATGGCGACGTCGATCAAGTCGATTACCAGCGGCTCGTCGGCAACCTCGGCGTCACGGCCGACGACGGCGCCGTGTTCTACGCCGATGGCGACCTCAACGCCGATGGCCGCATCGACCAAGCCGACGCCGACGCGCTGTTGGGGGTCTACCAGTACCGCTGGAAGGGGGACTTCAACGCCGATGGCCGCGTCGATATCGCCGACTACACGATGTGGCGGGACCACCTCGGCCAGTTCACCGGCGGTCTGGCCGACGCCAACGGCGACGGCTGGGTCAACCACGCCGACCTCGCCCTCTGGCAGGCCCACTACGGCGAGATCATCGCCTCGCTGATCCCGCATTCCGTCCCCGAGCCAACCACGCTCGTGGCTACGCTGGCGACGCTGCTCCTTGCCACAACGAAGCGGCGCCGCTGAGCAGACACCGACCATTCGCCGCTCCCGACCGGTGGGCGGCAGACCTCCCTGTGGGAGGGGTCTCGATGGTGGTTTCTTAGCCGAAGATGTCTCTCGCCGCTCGCCCTGGGGCGGCGTCGATGACTCAAGGTCTTCCGGCGTGCGGCGTCGCGACGGGTGGGGAGTTTCGGTTTTATGCTTCGCGCACCACGCCGGAGGGCGTTACTTTAGGTGGCCGGCGCCCAGCGCGTCCGTCTCGTCTAGTGGTTTTGACCCAGGGGTCCCACGATGCTCGCCCGCTTTGGTTGCTGCGTTCTCGCCTTCGCCACGTCGGCCGTCCTTGCCGAGGACCGTTCGTTCGACGGCACGGGTAACAACGTGAACGTCCCCCTGCGTGGGTCGGCCGGCACGGGGTTGATCCGTTTCGGGTACGGCGCGGAGTTTCTCAACTCCGGCGGGGCGATGATCACCGACGACCAACGCGCCAACGCCCGCGACATCAGCAATGCGGTCTTCTCGCAATCGTCGGACGTGAAGAGCCTACGCGGGCTCAGCGACTACGCCTGGGCGTGGGGGCAGTTCGTGACTCACGACATCGAGCTGATCAAGACCTCGGCCGGCCCCGAGGTGAACGGCGCCGCCCCCATCGCCGTCAATGACCCAACGGACCCGTTGGCGCCGGGCCCAATCCCATTCACCCGCGCCGACTCCCTCCCTAGCGGTGGTCGAGGCGGCGGGAGGACGCCGATCAATTACACGTCAAGCTACCTCGACGGTTCGGTTGTCTATGGCGCCGATGCGGCGCGGGCCGCGGCCCTGCGTGGCGCCGGCGGCAAGCTGCTGCTCGATGCGAACGGCCTGCTGCCGCGCAACAGCGCAGGCCTCGAAGTCGAGAACAACGGCCCGTTGCCATCGACCTCGATGTTTCTCGCCGGCGACATCCGGGCGAATGAGAATCCGCTGCTGACGTCGCTTCAGACCGTGTTCGCCCGGGAGCACAACCGCTTGGTGGACGCGATCGGCGTCCAGCAGCCGTCGCTCGACGACGAGGGACGCTACCAGTTGGCCCGCAAGCTCGTGGGAGCCGAGCTACAGGCGATCACCTATCGAGAGTTCCTGCCGTCGCTGATCGGCGGCGGTCGCAGCACGGAGGTCCTCGGCACGCATCTGTACACGGGAGTCGATGCTTCGGTCACCAACGCGTTCGCCAACGCCGCCTTCCGCTTGGGGCATAGCCAGGTCTCGAGCAACCTCGCCTTGATCGACGATACCGGCGCCGCATCGGCCCTCCCTCTCCGCAACGCGTTCCACAATCCGACGCTGATCGACGGCGACCCCACGCTGGTCGACGACCTGTTGCGCGGCGCCGCGAAACAGCGTTCGGAAGAAATCGATACGCTCGTCGTCGACGACCTACGGAACGCCCTGTTCGGCCCACCCGGTGCGGGCGGGCTCGACCTGGCGGCGATCAACATCCAACGCGGCCGCGACGCGGGGCTGCCCAACTACCGCACGCTTCGGGCGAACCACCAGGCGGGAGTCCTTCAGTCGTTTGCCGACATCACCTCCGACCCTCTGCTCGCCGCGACGCTGTCGGATTTGTACGAGGGGAACCTCGGCAACCTCGACGCTTGGGTCGGCGGGCTTGCTGAGGATCATGTCGCCGGCGCGAGCGTCGGGCCGCTTTTCTACGCCGTCATTGACAGCCAATTCGAACGCCTCCGCAAAGGGGACCGGCTGTTCTACAACGGCGCCGCCGCGGGACTGTATTTCGACGGCGTGCTCGATCCAATGATCGCCGAACTGGTGGACCTCGACGCGGTGACGCTCGCCGACATCATCGAAGCCAACACGGCCGTCACCGGGCTCCAAGAGAATCTTTTCTATGTCCCTGGGTTCACCGACTACGCCGAAGGCGACTTCAACGGCGACGGCCGCATCGACGCGGCCGACTACACCGTCCTCCGCGACGCCGGCATGGCGGGCGACGCGATGGCCCTCTTCAGAGAACATTACGGCTTCAACGTCGGCCAGTTTCCGAACTCCGGGAGTAGTGCTGGGCAACGAGCGATTCCCGAGCCAACCACGCTCGTGGCCGCGATGGCGGCCTTGCTCCTCGCCGCGGCGAAGCAGCGCCGCTGAGGCAGCGACTCCGCCTCTCCCTTTCGCTGGGAAGAGGCGACCTCCTCCCTGTCTCTCGGTGGGAGGGGTCTCCGACCCCGATTTCGGTCTCCAAGCCGGTAGAGTTGGTTGCGCGTTATCGGGGTCGGAGACCCCTCCTACAGGGCTGCCGCCCCTCCCACAACGGTTGTGGTGTCGGCGCGGGGTTTCTAACGAGGCGGCTCGGCGGGCGCCTCTGGCGGCGCTGGCTCTTCGCCCGTCACCAGCGACTCGCCCAGGAGCCTTAGCGTTTCGGCGTACTCGTCCGATTCCTCCTCGCCCGGGGCATGCACGTCTTGCACCATCAGGGCGAAGATCCCCTCGGCATTGGCGAACGTAAAGACGTTCTGCACCGTCTCGGTGGCGGGCGCCTTGCCTTGGGCCGGCTTTTGGTAGCGGAGCTGGGCGCCCTCGTAGCCGCGCTCGGCGCCGGTCAACTTGACCCGCTGTTGCTTGTCCGACACCCCCTCCCGCTCGATGAGGTTCTCGACCAACACATCGCGGAGCGACTTGGCGTCGAGCCCCGCGGCGTACTTCTGCAGCATTACGGCGGCCGACAGCCCCTGGAGGGTCCAGACCTGCACGTCGTCGCCGCCGGCGGTGTCACTCGCTTTGAGGCTCGACGGGTAACGGAACGCCACGCCGGCCGCCTCGAACGCGTTGTCGCTCTGCGGATCAATCCGCAGGGTCACCCGCTCGCCGCCGATCCGCACCGCGAACGCCTTGCCGAGCGGCACGTTATAGACGGCCTCGTCGATCGTTAGCCGCGCTTGTTGCGGCTCGGCCGACCGAGCAGCCGTCGCGACGAGCGCCAGCGCAAGCAGGCAACGAGCCGTAGGAATGCGACGCAATGACATGGTGAGCAAGCGGTGGGAGAGGGCAAAGACGACCGTGGCCTAACTGTAATCACTCAGCGCGGCGACTTCCGCCTCCTGGGCGGGCGTCTGTAAGGCCGACTCGGCGATTTCGGGAGACTCGATCGATGCGGACGCCGTCTGCGGGGCGTCTTCTCGGATGGCTTGGCCGGTATGGAGAAACTGGGCCCCCTGCCCTTTGGCCCGGGCGCTGTAGAGGGCCGAGTCGGCCCGCCCCAGAAAGGCGGCCGCGGTATCGCCGGGCGCCGACTGAGCCAGTCCACAACTGATCGTCATACCGGCGTCGCCGAGAAGCTTGCGGACGCGGCGGCCGAAGATGCAGGCGCCGTACAGCTTGGTGTGCGGCATAACGACCACCAACTCGTCGATCCCGTAGCGGGCCATCACGTCGGCGTCGCGTAACTGAGACCGCAAGAGCTCGGTCATCTGCAGCAAGCGGGCTTGCTGTTCCGACCGGTTCTCGGGAGTCGCTCCCTTCTCTTGGTGAACTCCGAGGATGGCGATCGAAAGCTGCCCGCCCGTCGCGGAATGGCCGGCCAACTCGATTCGGAGCATTTCGCTCAGCGCCCGGCTGTTGCCGAGGCCGGTCAGCGAATCGGTCCGGCCGCCGCTGAACCGCGCCAGGGCGCTCGACTGGCGACGGATCTGGTCGTAGGCCGAGGCGACGCGGGAGACCAGCCGCAGGGTCGGCTCCAGCACTCGGTCGGCTTCGTCGCGGAGGGCGATCCACGCCCCGTCGTCGGGCGTCTGCCCGGCGTTGCGGACGACGCGTTTGAAGCGCTCCACTTCGGAGCGATGGATGGCGAGATCATTACGCAACGCCACGGCAACCGCCTCGAGCTGGCGGGCGATCTCGGAGGCCCGCACCACCTCGTCACTGGCGTCGGCGGGCGTCTCGCTGCGGGTCCGCCGGCCGAACAGGTAGCCGATCAGCGCAACCGCGCCGAGGGCGACCGATTCGGGAAGGCCGAAGCCTCCGCCCCATACCGAGACGATGTTCATAGCGGGTGAGAAAGGGGTTCGGCCGGGCCGGCCAGCGTGAGGCGTCTCAGCAGGGGCCGCGGTGGCCCCCGCTCTTGAGGAACAGGAAGCCAAACGCACAGCAAGCCGCCATCACAATCAGCCACTCTTGCCGGCTGAGCGAATCGAACCAGACCCAGAGATCCCCCGCCTTGCCGGCGAAGAACCCGGTGATGTAATCCTGCCAGTCTTGCATGGCGGCGCCGTGCGATTGGTGGGGGGAGGGAAAAGTAGTCGCTTCCACGGCAACCGTAGGCCACGGCAATCCGCATTAGGGCTCCCGACCCGCCTCGTGGGCCGCTCCGAGACTCTCCCAGCCGGCGTAACCCCTCCGACCGCTCTTCTCGGAGAAAAAAGGCGCCGATCGCCGGGAACTTGGCCCCCCAATTGACGGCCAGCCAAGTCCGAATAAGATTACGAGTCTCGGTTGAGCGAACCGGCTGCCAGTCAGTCGGGTCTCTCCTTCGCCGAGTGAGGCGCCGTAGCTCAATTGGTTAGAGTACTGGACTGTCGATCCAGTGGTTGCGGGTTCGAGTCCCGTCGGCGTCGCTGCCAAAAGCCTTGCAATGCAAGGCTTTTGTCGTTCTTGGGCTCCGGAAGTCACCGTCGAGCCTTGTCGACCGCCTCGGTCGCGGCGGGCGGCTCACGCCGCCTTTGCGGTTGAGTAGCAGATCGGCCCTGAAATCGACGGCCTAGGGCTTCAGATCGCCGCCCAGAGCGGCAGGTTCTTGATCCTTGCGCTATTTCAAGACGGCGCCGGCAATCGCGGCGGCAGTTCGCCTGAGGAGTGGCGACCTCCTGACGGCTGTGGATTGGGGCGGCTATCGAGGGGGGTCGGCCGACTCGGGGCCGACTCGGGCTTGGTAAGGGGGCGACGCGGGCTGCTTTGGGCCATTCCCCTGTCTCTTAGGCGTGATTTCTCTGCGTGCGCCGACCTTCCAATCACACTGGACGAGCAACTACGATTGGTTTGGAACCTACCGACTATCGGCGCCTCCGGAAAAGAGACCACGATATGCTTCGTTCGAGTCTTCTCCCCCTCGGTAAGACGATTGCAATCGTCACGCTCGGTTGCTGCCTAGCCGCCGACGGAAACGGCGCCACCTTCTCGGAGCAAGGGTCGACAATCCTCGGAGGGGTAAACTACTCCGCCCGTAGCGTCTCGCTCGCCGACATCGACAACGATGGCGACCTCGACGCCTATTTTCAGGGCTCGTCGTCGTCCGACCGAAGAATTCTACGTAACAACATCGTTAACGCCGGCGGCGCCGGATCGTTCACGTTCACCGACGTCTCCTCAACCATGCTCCCCGGGGGCCTGAGCGCTTCGTGGAGCGCTGGCTGGGCCGACTACGACGGCGATGGCTTGGTTGACGTCTTTGTTGGCCAGAGCAACAGCTCCGGGAATACCGGCAGCTTTTTGCGGAACAACGGGTCGACCTTCTCCAACGCCGGATTCCTCACCGGTCTTGCCGACCCGGGCTTCCATCAGAACGTGGGATGGGCCGACATCGATAACGACAACGACCTCGACCTCATCATCGGGATGGAAGGGCCCGAGAAGCACGAGATCTACCTCCAGGACGCGAACGGCCAATTCACCCCGGTTGGCGCCGATGTCGGCCTCCAAGTGGCGTTCGGCACCAAAGGCTACGGGTTGGCGATGGGCGACCCCGACGGCGACGGCGACATCGACATCTATATCTCGACATGTCGCTCGGGCGGTGACATCCGCAACAACTTCTTCAAGAACATGCTCGCCGAAACGGGGTCGCTCAGCTTCGTTGACATCGCCGACAGCAACGGCACCCAGAACTTCAACAACACCTACGGGACGGAGTTCATCGACTTCGACAACGACGGCGATGTCGACCTCTACGCGACGGGCGCCGACGGCAGCGACACCAAGATCTGGCGGAACGATGGGAATAACCAATTCACCGACGTCGACACGCTGACCGGTCACCCGCTGCTGAGCTACAACGGGATCGACATGAACGGCAGCAAGGCGGTCGATTACGACAACGACGGCGACCTCGACCTCTACTTCCACGACAACCTCGCCGCGACCGGCAACCAGCGTTTGTACCGCAACGACGGCAACTGGCAGTTCACCGACGTCACGTCGCTCGAAGGGCTCGACGTCGCGGCGGGAGGCGCCCCGGTCGGCGCCGGCGGCTACGACAGTGCTTGGGGCGACCTCGACCGCGATGGCGACCAGGACCTGATCACCCCCAACAACTCGACCTTCGCCGGCACGCCGACGCCCGAGCGGGTCTATGTGAGCGACGCCTCGACCAACGGCAATCACTGGCTGTATGTCGAGTTGCAGGGACCGACCTCCAACACAACCGGCCTCGGGGCCGCGCTGTACGCAAGCGTTGAGGAAGGCGTGCTAGCGGGCGAGACGCTCCGCCGCGAAGCGAACACCAGCATCGGCACCTTCAACCAGAGCGACCTGCCGGTCCACTTCGGGCTCGCCGACGCCACCCTCGTCGACGAGCTGCTGGTCGTCTGGCCCGACGGGACGAAGCAGACCGTCCGCGGGATCGCCGCCGACCAGTATCTCACCGTGTCCTACTTGCCGGGCGACTACAGCGGCGACGGTGTCGTCGATGCGGCCGACTACACCGTCTGGCGTGACGGCCTCGGCGAGACGTATCAGCAAGCGGACTACGATGTCTGGCAGACGAACTTCGGTAGCTCGCTCGCCCTTGAGACATCGGCATCGGTCCCCGAGCCGGACAGCCTCGCCGCCGCGTTGCTCGGGATGCTTGGCCTACTCCGCCGCTGGGCTTAGTGGGCCGCCGGGCTTATTAGTAGCGAATCGCGCCGAGGTTACGAGCGAAGACGCCGTCGTCGGCTGGCCATGGCGGCGATCACCAGCGCGGCGAGTCCCAGCGTTGCCGGCTCGGGCGTCGGCGTCGAAGCGTTCCCTGCCGCCGACACCGTCAACCAAGACTGGCCGTAGTTGTCTCGCCAGACGGTGTAGTCGGCGGCGTCGACGACTTGGTCGCCGTTGCCATCGGCGACGAGCGAGGTCGTGTCGCCATAACTTGCTACCCAGACGTCGTAGTCGGCGGAATCAACTTCGCCATCGCCGTTGTAGTCGCCCGGCAAGGTGACGAAGGGGTCCGAGAAGAGGTCGCTTGTTAAGAACGTTTCGTCGGTGAGCGTTTCGAGGAACGCCACCAACTGCGAGACCTCTTGCTCCGAGAGGCGGAGTCGCAGCGGGTTGCGGAGCGACTCGTCGAGCGATTCGTTATCCTGCACGCCCGTGCTGTAGAACTCGACCACTTCTTGCAGCGAAGAGAAGCGGCCGTCGTGCATGAAGTGCCCCCGAACGGCGACGTTGCGTAGCGACGGCGTCTTGAAACGCCCCTCGCCGGCGCCCTCGTCGACCGGAACCCCGTCAAGGGGGTCCGCGTCGAGGCCGACGTTGGCGATTTGCTGGCCCACCTGCGCCTCGGTCGTGTGGCACCCGCTGCACCGCCCGGCGCCGTGGAAGATCGCTTGGCCGGCGAGTTCATCGGCGGTGAAGACGCTCTCAAAGTCGGGCGTGGTCGAACCGGGGGCGAACGCCGTGTCGAACTTCGATTGGTACGAGACCATCGCCCGCTCGAACTGCGCGATGGCCTTGCCGATCCGTTCGGGCGTGATCTCCGCCGTGCCGAACGCCGCGGTGAAGAGCGTTGGATAGAATGTCGTTTGCCCCAACTTGTCGACCACCTCGCTGAGCGTCGCCCCCATCTCAAGGGGGTTCTCGATCGGCATCAGCGCCTGGGCCTCCAGCGACTCGGCCCGCTCGTCCCAGAAGGCGGCGCCGTTCACGTAGTACTTGCCGTTCGCCAGGGCCATCGAATGGCGGTCGCCGCGTTGCCCGTTGATGCCCTCGCTGAATTGGTCGGGGTCGGAGAAGCCATTCGCCTGTTGATGGCACGACGCGCACGAGATGCTGCTGTCATGCGACAGCCGGGTGTCATAGAACAAGACGCGTCCGAGCGTCGCGCCGGCGTCGGTCAGTAAGTTGTCTGCCGGCGTGTTGTCGAGCGCCGCGACTTCGCCGACCTGAAAGTGGGTCGGCAGGTCTTGCAACGCGTACTTGATGTACTCGGCCGTCTGCGACGGCAGGCCGGGGACCTGCGGCGGGGCGGCGGAGGCCGGTAGAGAGAGCAAGCCAGACGCCAAAGCACCAAGCGCCACCGCCACCGCCACCGTCTTGATCGGAGGAGTCGCCGTCCCGTTGGCGACGAGCGAGCAAGAGAATTTCCCAAAGTGCTGCATCAAGGATTCAACTTCCGAAGTGCTTGGGGGGGCGGCGTCTGGGGCTGGACCTAGGCTCGGATAGGCGAGCAGCGGGGCATTGCGTCCCGAGGCCTCTCCCACAATAAACGCCGAACAGCCGCACGGGTCGAATTTCTCACTCTACTTAGACGCCTGCGCGGCCTGCAAGCGCAGCCGAGTCACGGGTTACGGTGTGCCGGGCCACCCTCCCCTCCCATGATCTCGTTCGCATTACGGCGATTCGGCGAGCGGGGCCGGCGTGTAAGGCGAGGCAAGCTTGAAGCGGTCGGCCAAGTCGACCAGCAGCCTCATGATGGGCGGCATTCCAGAGCGTTCGGCGAGCACCGAACGTGCGACGGCGGGCAGGTTGGTGACCACACCGTCGACGCCGCGGCTGATCAGGGCGGACATCGCCAACGGGTCGTCAACGGTCCAGGCATACACCTCTCGGCCGTCGCGGTGCGCAGACCGAATGAGCCCGCGTTTGGCGAACGAGCCGTTGATCGCTAGAAAGTCGCCTTCGAGGCGGCTCTTCGAACCGACCGCGACCGAGAGCAGTTGCCCCACCCGCCAATCGGGCCTCAGCGACTTGAACTTCTCGACGCCCGGCCGGTAGAGCGACATGAACATCGTTTGATCCGCCATCCCTTCGCGTTCCACGATCTCGATCACCCGTTGTTCGAGTCGGACGTCGTGCCCGTAGTACTTGAGTTCGACGACCACGCCGGCCTTGCCCCGACACTCGGCCAGGACCTCCGCGAACGTCGGGACGCGCTCGCCAGCGAACTCGGGTGCGAACCCGGCGCCGAGATCAATCGCTGCAAGCCGATTCGCCGTGGCGTCCCAGATCTTCAGATCGACGCCGGCGGCTTTCATAAAGTCGCTGTCATGAAAGACAACCACCTCGCCATCGGCCGTCTCTTGGACATCGATCTCGACCCAGTCGGCGCCATCCTCGATCGCCGCCCGGACCGACGCCAGCGTGTTGCCTGGCGCCGAGAGCGGTGAGCCTCGGTGTCCGATCACCAGCACGTCGTCCTCGATCGGCACGCTGCTGATCGCGACGAACCCGATCGTGACCGCGGCCAGCAGAGCCAACCCAACGCCCGTCGCCAGCCGCGTCGCCGTGAGCCAAACGCCGCGTTGGTGGTCGAGAGCTTCGCGATCGACCTCGGCGTCGACGCTGCCGCCGAGCCGCAGGTAGAGCCGGCGCAGCAGTGCCGCGAAAGCGACCGTGCTGAGTAAGTTTGTCGCGACGCCAACCGCGACAAGGGCGGCCAAACCGAGGCCGACGCCGGCGGCGACCGCCGTCAACGATCGGGGCCAGAACGGCGCCAACAGCCACGCCGTGGCGCCGACCAGCAGCGACACTCCCATGGAGACAAGCAACGACGCGGCCAACCATCCGATGATCCAACCGCGGACCTCCCAGCGGCTGCCGGACATCCGTTCGCGACTGACAGTGGGGACCCGTGGAGACTCGATCCCCTCGAACAAGGCGATCGGCAGAGCGAGGAACCAGTCCGCTGAGAGTTTCAAACCAACCACTGCGACGTAGACACCGAGGCAGACGGCAATCGCTCCGGCGGCCCAGAACGCAGCGGGGCGTGCGGTCAGGTAGTAGTTGATGTCAAACTGAGAGAGCAGCAGTGCATAAGTAGCCGCCGCAACAGCCCCTGCGGGCGCAATCCAGATGATGACTTGGATCACAAGTCGCGCCGACACTCGCAAGACACGGGGGCATCTCGCCAGCGTAGTGCGCAAGGCCGCTACGAGCGACGTGGCGTTACTCGGCTGGGACAGAACGACCAGGAACGCGGCGAGCTCAAGGGCGACCGCCGCCACGATCGCAACACTCACGAGGAAGAGCCCCCCCAAGCCGATCGGCGACGTCACGAAGTACAGCAGGTCTTGATCGGTCAGCACTGTCCGCCCCGAACCGGCAATCGCGATCCGGAGGGTCACCGCATAGAGGGGCGTCAGCAGCAAGAGCGAGACGACCCGGACCGCGACGCCGGTCAGGAGCAAAGAACGCCACCGGTGGCGGCAGTCGTTCCAGGCGTCACCGGCCGTGGTCCAGACGCTCGAGAGCGGGGGCATGCGTGTCCTTGTCCGACGACGGGAAGTTTATTCGACTGGCGCCGCCGTTCCGGCCGGGGCGTATGGGCCTGACCAACCGGCGAGAAGCGGACAGACCGCCGGGATTCTAATCTCCCCCATCAGCCACCTCTGGTAGACATTTTGACGGCTAGCTGCGACTCTCAACAGGAGCGAGTTCGCCATTGCGTCCATTCTTCCGCCGATCGCTTGCTATGCCGCTGCCGCGAATGACTGCTGCCGCCGTGACGCTCCTGGGAGCGGCCGTCGCCCAAGCCGCGTCGCCGCAGCGAATCGAGTCGCCGCCGGTTCCTAACCTCGTGCGGGTCCATCCGAAGGTCCTCTCTGGCGGGGCGCCCGAGGGGGACACGGCCTTCGCCGCCTTAAGCCGCCTGGGCGTGAAGACGGTGATCAGCGTCGATGCGGCACAGCCCGACTTGGCGGCGGCCGCCCGCCACGGCTTGCGGTACATCCACCTGCCACACGGCTACGACGGCGTCCCGGCCGAACGCGCCGCGCAACTCGCCAAGGCGGTCCGCGACCTGGAGGGCCCGGTCTACGTCCATTGCCACCACGGCAAGCACCGCAGCCCGGCGGCCGCGGCGGTTGCGTGCGTCACAGCGGGGATGATGGAACCAGCCGACGCGCCGGGCGTGCTTGAGCTGGCGGGCACGAGCCCGAGTTATCGCGGCCTCTTCGCCTCGGCCCGCGAAGCCAGGCCGCTCAACCCGGCGACGCTTGACCGCATGTCGGCAGAGTTCCCCGAGTCGGTCGAGGCGCCCCCGATGGCGGCGGCGATGGTCGCGATCGAGCAGACCCACGACCGGCTCAAAACGCTCGCCGCCGCCGGCTGGAGGGCGCCGAGGGATCATCCGGACCTCGATCCGGGCCATGAAGCCTTACTGCTCCGAGAGCACTTCACCGAACTGCTCCGCAGCGACGCTGTAGCTGGCGAGCCGGCCGAGTTCCTCCGAATGCTCCGCGAAAGCGAAGCGGCCGCCATCGATTTGGAGACAACGCTCGGCACGCCAAGCATCCCCGCTGAAAAGGCCGCTGTGGCTTTGCAGAGGATCAACGCGAACTGCGTCAACTGCCACGAGCGCTACCGCGACGTGCCGCTCGGCGAGAAGTGAGCCGTCCGTTCGTAGGCCTCGGTTTCACACGAGCCCGAGTCGACGCTGGATCTCTTCGAGCGAGACGCCTTTTGTTTCGGGGACCATGGTCAAAACCCAGATAAGCTGCAGCACCATCATGCCGCAGAAAAAGGCGAAAACGGTCCCGGGAGCAAACGCGGTCACCAGACGCGGGAAGAAGGCCGTCAGCAGGGCGGCGAAGACCCAGTGCGTGCCACTGCCGACCGAGTTGCCCAACGCCCGGTGCTCGTTGGGGAAAATCTCCGAAATGAAGACCCAGATGACCGCGCCCTGCCCCACGGCGTGCGACGCGATGAAGGCGAAAAGGCACGCCGGCACGATCGAGCCGACGTCGTTGAAGAACGCCCAAGAGCAGAGGCCGAGCGAAAGGATGTAGCCAAACGACCCGATGAGGAGCAGCGTCCGACGACCGAGCCGGTCAATCAAAGCCAAGCCAACGAAGGTGAAGACGAGATTCGTCAATCCGATGCCGACCGACTGCAGCAGCGCCGCCCTGTCGCCGAGCCCCGCCATTTCAAAAATGCGAGGCGCAAAGTAAAGGATGGCGTTGATGCCCGAAAGTTGGTTGAAGAAAGCGACCAAGAAAGCCAACAACAGCGGCTTGGTCAACGTGCCGGCGAAGCGCGACCCGCCCGTGACCGACTCTTCAGCGACAGCGGCGGCCTCGATCTCATCGACCAGGGCCGCGGTCTCCGCGGCGGTCGCTCCCGGGTTGAGCCGCGCCAGACCGGTAAGCGCCCCCTCTCGGTCGGCGCGGAAGCCGATCAGCCAGCGGGGGCTCTCGGGGATCGTGGCGGTGAGCACCGTGTAAAGCAGCGCCGGAATCGCCTCGACGCCCAGCATCCACCGCCAACTATCGTCGCCAATCTGCTTCATGAAGTAGTTCGACACGAAGGCGATAAGAATGCCGAACACGATGTTGAACTGGAACATCCCTGTGAGCCGGCCGCGGAGGCCCGGTGGCGAGATTTCCGCGATGTAGAGCGGCGCGGCGACGGTCGACACGCCGACGCCCACGCCACCGATGAAGCGCGCTGCCATGAAGGAGCCGACATCGCCCGCGAAAGCCGACCAAACCGCCGAGACGAAGTACAGCACGCCGATCCAGAAGAGGGTCGGCTTCCGGCCCCAGCGGTCGGTGGGAACGCTACCGGCGAGCGCCCCCAAGACCGTTCCCCACAGAGCCGCGCTCATGGCGAGACCGTGCAGCGTGTCGCTCAGCGACCACAGCGACTGGATCGTTTGCTCAGCGCCCGAAATAACGGCGGTGTCGAACCCAAAGAGAAACCCGCCGAGCGACGCCACCAACGCGCTCTGAAACAGCTTGCCAGACTGACGCATGGGTCGACTTGTGAGAAAACGCAAGAGACGTGACGAGGCCGCCGTGGCCCGGCATGAGAAGGCCCATGGTAGCGGAATGGCGCATTAAAAAAATCGCGTCGGGCCCAAAGCGACGCGCGTTCATCACGGCGCAGGGCGACCGCCCGACAGGTTCGTCGTCGACAAGAGAGAACCGCCAGGCCCTCAGACGGCGTACTCGTAGCCCTTGCGCGGCTCGCGGCTCAGCAGGCCATCGGCCTGGGTGTCGTCGACAAAGCGCTCGCTCAACGGGTCGTACGTCAGCTTACGCCCGAGCCGCATCGCGATGTTCGACACGTGGCAAACGGTCAGGTTTCGATGGTGCGAGGCGACGTCCGAGATCGGCGTCTGCCGGCTCTTGACGCATTCCATGAAGTTCTTCATGTGCGACGAGCCGCGGGCCTCGTGGCCGTCCCCGTCGGTCTCGTCGGCGGCGGCCTGCGACGGGCCCTGATACAGATCGGTGAAAGCCGACTCTGGCAACGGGTTCGTCTTCAACTCTTCAACCGGCTTGCCGGTCAGCTTGCCGCGATTGACGAAGAAGCGGCCGTCTTCGCACTCGAACATGATGCCGTTCCCGAAGCCAAGCCGCTCAGAGTTATCGACAATGTCGATCTCGGCGCCGTCTTCGAAGGTGACGCGAATCTCAAAGGTGGTGGCGGTATTGAAACGGGTGTCATCGACCGGGTAGCCGTCCTTGAACTCGACCGGGTGGTTGACCTTGATCGGGTCGATCGTGAAGCGGCCGATCGAGGCGTCCGACTTGTTGAGGCCCCACATCGCGATATCGACGTGGTGGGCGCCCCAGTCGGTGAGCTTGCCGCCGGCGTACTCGTACCACCAGCGGAAGTGAGCGTGGCCGCGGCCGTACGGGTGCTCGCCGCCGTAACCGCCGTCGGGGAGCGAATCCGCGGCGCGGTAGGCGGCCCAAGGCGCGGGACCGAGCCAACGGTTCCAGTTCATCTCGCTCGGCGGGGCGCAGAGCGGAAGCGAGTCGCTCGTCGGGCAGCCGCCAATGCTACAGGTC
This sequence comes from Botrimarina colliarenosi, assembly GCF_007859955.1. Lineage (GTDB taxonomy): Bacteria > Planctomycetota > Planctomycetia > Pirellulales > Lacipirellulaceae > Botrimarina > Botrimarina colliarenosi. Next base: position 617,498 of record NZ_SJPR01000001.1, on the reverse strand, counting down.
ACTCGATTGATCTTGCCGGCCCTTCCCGATCGCGCCAGCGCGACGGCGGTCTGGAATTGCAGTCCCGACCGCTGCTGCGATCCGACCTGCATGACACGCTTCGTCCGATCGAGCGCCGAGAGAATCTGCTGTCCCTCCGCGACGTGGTGCGTGAGGGGCTTCTCGCAGTAGACGTCCTTGCCGGCGAGCAGCGCCTCGATGACGATCTTTGAGTGCCAATGGTCGGGGGTCGCGATGACGACGATGTCGATGTCCGGACGGTCGAGCACCCGGCGGTAGTCCTCGTAGAGATCGGCGACGGGCGCCGCGACGCCGTGCCGGTTGTAGACACTTTGAGCCGTCCGCACCGCATGGTTCAGTTGCGCCCCATCGACATCGCACAACGCCGCACAGGGGCCGTACTTGACCGCCTCGGTGACGAGACTCCCGTAACGGATGCCGGTGCCGATAAAGCCGCAGACGGGCCGCTCGTTGGCGCTGCGGAAGCCGGCCGCCCAGCTGCGGGACGTCGTCGACCACCAGCCCGCGGTCGCAGCGGTCGCTGCCGACGCCTTCAGAAATCCGCGACGGGAGGCAACCACGGGAGGAATCGACGAGTCGGCCATCATTCGTCCTTAAGGAACGAGGTGCGTTGAGAAGTGCGAAAAGGCGGAAACAGCGTTCCCGGCAAGTCTCTACGATGTCCACCCGGAGCCCCGAATGAAAGGGCCCGCCCGTGAAACCGGCTCACAAGCTACCGGCTCCCGCCGCCATCGGACGCAAGAATTCGCCCGCCGCAGCGGTTAGGCCGAACGGAGGGCGGCCTCGATCCGGCGGATTGTTTCGCCCAGATCGCCCGACACGAGCCGGGTCGGCTCGCCCTTGGCCAGCAGCGTCTCGACCCGCCGATGGGCGGCAATCACGGTGCTGTGGCTGCTGCGACCGTAGTACTCGCCGATCTCGCTCCAGGCGCTGCCGGTCATCTTGCGGGAGAGCCACATGGCCAGCATCCGCGGCTCGGTGACCGATTTGGTCCTTTTGTCCGACCGCAGCATCTTCAGATCAACGCCACAGACGCCGCAAACGGCCCGCTGAATGTCGGCCAACCGGACGGGGGGGGTCGAGAGCCGGTTGGCGTCGTCCGCCACCCGGATCGCCAGGGCCTCGTCGAGGGCCGAGGCGAAGGTGTCGTGGATGAGGGCCATCCGATTCACGGCGCCCTGCGCTTCGCGTCCGCCGCCCACCAGCCGGCAAGCCAGCGCCCTGGCAGTGGCTTCGGGCAGGTCGAGGCCGACCCGTTCGGCGGCCTGCCGGACTAGGCCTTCGCGGATCAAAGCGTCCGGCAGCGGCGTCTCGACGGCGAGCCCCCCCGCAAGGCGAGAGGCGATTTCGGGGCCCAATTCGCGCAGCTCGTTCAGCCCCCGGTCGGCCGTCATCACGACCTGGGCGCCCGCTTCGATCGCCGCATCGATCGTCTGGCGGAACTCTTCGAGCGTGCGTGTCTTGCCGATCAGCTGCTGGACGTCATCCACCAACAGCAGGTCGGCGCCCTGGTGCTTCTGACGAAAGCTCGGGAACCCTCCTCCCCGGGCCGCATCGACAAAGCCGCGCAGGAACTGCTCGGCGGTGATCAGCAGCACTCGGCGGCGGCGATGCCGCGAACGGACCCCCTCGGCAACGGCCCGCAACAGGTGCGACTTACCGACCCCCGAAGGACCCCATAGCAGAACCGGAGACGCGACGAAGTCGCCCGCGATGAGTCGCTGGCAGAGCCGCGTCGCGGGGGCGTTGCTTTCGCCAACCACCCAACCCTCCAAAGGATCGACAGGACGCGGCGCCGATCGCGCGATCGGCTTGGTAGGGCTGGGGGACGTTTTAGCTGGAATCGGTTCGGCTGGGGACGGAATGGCCGACGTCGCTGGGCAGTCGGCGGTCGGCTTAGTCGCGGCGGCCTGTTTCGTCGAGTTGGTTGGGGCGGGTTGGGCGGTTAACGTTTGCACCTCGAACGCGACCTGCGCCGCGGGACCGAACGCGGCATGGGCGGCCGCCTCGACCTCGACGCGGAACTGCCGCCGCAGCAGCGACTGCTCGAACGACGACGCGGTCGTCAGGGTGACGGTCGGGTCGGCGGCGCCTCGGTCGAAGCTCACGGCGATGCCAACCGTCCCTGCGGCCACGTGGACCCCCTCGGCGAACGCCGACTCGGCAAACCATGTCGAGTAGCGAGTCGCGCCAATCTGCTGTCGTAACGCGTCACGAAACGAATCGCCGGCCGTCCGCTCATCTTGGCGACACGCTTCGTGAGAACGAACCACTCCACACCGACCTTCCATGCAAGCCTTCCGTGCCGATTCCTAGAGGGTCAACGCAACGCTCGACAAGAGCGACCTGCGTGACCCGTTTCACCCACCCCATTCGGAGGCCAACGCGGCGGCAGCCTGGCTCTGGCCCGCCTTCGTAGCGGGGCCAGCAAGAACGCGTCGCCTAGCGGGAAAACCCCACCGTCAGACGCCACCAGAACTTCGTACCACCAACGAGAGAGGTCCGCGGCAGGCCAAACTTGTCGGCCCTGCCCTGCGATCACCCCGTCCACCCGAGCGGCCGATTATGGGGGTGCTGGCGCCGCTGTCAAACGCTGTCTGAACAACGGGGGAAAACCTGACCCAACATCGATTCTTAATCTCGGCTTAACCCGGGCGAAACACACGCGCGACCCGTTGTCGACAGAAAGCTGACACGGCGCGCCGATCGTGCATAACGCGTTCGCCGCGCCGGTGACGCGGCTCACCCCGCGACGTCCCGGGCCCGGACGTAGACTGAACGCTTCGCCCAGGACGCAAATCCGGCCCGTTCGTAGGCGCGCCGCGCGGGCGTGTTCCCTTCGTCGACCGCGACCATGAGTTGATCCGAACCGTAATCGGCCGCCAGCCGAATCGCCCGCTTTATCAGCCTTGCGCCGTGTCCCTGGCCCCGCGCCTCCGGGACGAGCCCCATGTAGATCAGCTCCGCTTGGTCGGCGTCGGGGTGCTCCGCCACGATCACCACGCCGATGTCGTCGCCCCCTTGCTGAACAAACTGCCAGCCCAGGGCGTCGTAGCGGCCGGTCGCGCGGTAGCTTTCCAGCACGTCGTCGAGGTCGCGGTAGTCATCGAGCCCCGGGCAATCGAGACTGTCGATGTACGTCCGCTTCAGGAGCCTCTTCAATCGGCTGTGGTCACGCTGGGTCAGCGGCTCAAAGGTCAGCACGGCGTCCGGCGCCGTGGGTGAGTCCGCCGCCCGGATTGTGCGCCCTAGGTAACGCAACTTCGCGATCTCTCGGAACCGAGCCCCTTGCAGGGCGGCGATCCGCGGATCGTCGGCGATCTCAAACAACGCCTGCGTCAACGCAATGCCGGCCGCATCGCACGCCGCCGCCGCCCCCTTCACGAGGGCCAGCTCGACAGCAGAGGCGTGCGGCGGACGGGCGCCTACCCACTCGGGGGGCCACAGCGCCGCGGCCGCGCCGGGGGACGGTTGGGCCCAGGTCGCGGCGACGACGCGTTCCCTCTCCACGGCGACGAGCAACGCGTCGAGCGGTCCGAGCGGGTGTCCCGCTGTCGCCCCGACCGCATCGAGCAACGGGCCCCGCGACGCCGCCGGCAAAGGTCTCAGCGCGAGCTCAAGCGCAGCACGCTGCTCGTGAGGGGCGGCGACACGAATAACGGGGGACGGGTCCGGCATGCCGTCACGTTAGCCGCTCACCCCTCACCCGGGCCAGCGGAACCGGTCGCGGTAGCCGTCCAGCGGCTTCAACTCCGCCGGCGGCGCCGCGGTGGGCGAGCCGACTTTCGGCAACGACGGCGTCGGCGGGCCGCCAATCGTCTCGGCGCCGGCCGCCTGGGGGTTCACCGGCTGGCCGTCAGGAACGACGCTCCGCGACGGAAAGACAGGCGAGGCGCCTTCGTTCGGGCCCTGAGCCTCCGCCAGACGCGGTGGCGGAGGGGCCGCCGCCGACGGGATTTCGAGCCGCGGCGTCGTCGGCGTCACCACGTAGGGGCTGCCGGGCCGCGTCACCTGCATCTCGATGGCGAAGCTGCTGTGAGGCGACGTCGCCCACAGGGTCCCTTCGGGCCGCGTCCGGAGGTGGCCGCGGAGCTTTTTGCTCTCAACTGCCTGGAAGACCTGGTCCCCCGGCGATCCGGCAGCGGCCTGCATCCCGAACCGCGTCGTCGCCAGATGCACCAGCCGCGACGTGTCGGCCGTCCGGCCGTAGAGCGACATTTTCTGCAGCACGCCGGCGCCGTCGAAGTAGTAGGTCAGCGAGCCGGCGACGTCGGTCATCCCGCTCCCTGTCACGAGGGGGACGCGGACGCCAAACAGCGTTGGGTCGGCCAAGCCGGTCGATTTGCGGGCCCAGTTGTGGTAGACCCAGTTCTTGTCGACGCTCCAGTCCATCGCCTGCTCGAGCGGCGTGCCGACGGGGCCAACCAGCGACGCGGGGCTCTCGTAGATCTCCGATCCAGGCCCCATGGGTCCCTGGAGGTTCGGCGGCCGGGTGGCGAAACCAGCCGGTGGGCTACCCTGAGCAATCGGCTGCTCGGCCGCAGGCGGCGCCGCCTGCGGGGCGCCCCAGGGGTTCTGCCAGTCGCCGTTGTTCGCTTGCGACACGACGTACGGCCCCCCCACGGCGGCGCCGAGCAGGCCAGCCAGAGCGAGAGGTCGTCCGATCATCTTGAGCCGCCACTTGTTGAAAACGCGGGTGGTTGGAACAACACAGGTCCGCATCGGAGAAGATCGACACATTGGCCCGTGTCTGCCGCACGGCGATGCGTCCGCCGCTATGACGCCGCTAGCTGGCGAGCTTTGCCCGACCCTCCTATCCGGCCCGCCCGCATGACGCCCCCCCCGCCCCTCTCCTGGCTCCTCGGCGACGAAGCGGCCGCGGTGCTCGCTGAAATCGCCGCCGCTCAAGTGACGCCGGCGCTGCTAACGAGCCTGCGTAAGCAGCTCGGCGACCCCCGTCACGCCGCCGCTGTGGTCGAACTGGCGGAACTAAGAAGGCGCGGGACAAACAAGTTCGCCAACGCCGCGGAAATGTTCTTTACCCGCAGGGGTCTTGAACAAGCGACCGACGAGTGGATCGCCCGCTACAAGGCGCGGCGACTCGACGGCTTTACCACGGTGGTTGACGCCTGCTGCGGCGTCGGCGGCGATCTGGTTGGATCCGCCCAGGGCGTCGCCGACAGAATCGGCATCGACGCCGACGCCGCGATGACCGCGTTTGCTCAGCGCAACGCCGCCGCCTACGACGTCAACGCGACCGTCACGACCACGATGCTCGACGCAGAGAACCTGCCCGAGTGCGACGCTTGGCACGCCGATCCCGACCGCCGCCCTGCCGGCCGCCGCACCACGCAGCCCGACGCCCACGAGCCCTCGCTGGCGACGCTCGCCGCCTGGCGCCGCCGCACGCCGGCCGCCGCGATCAAGCTGGCCCCGGCGGCCCAATTGCCTGGCGACTGGCAAGCCGAGTGCGAGCTGGAGTGGATCAGCCGCGGCGGCGAGTGTCGGCAGCTCGTGGCGTGGGCCGGGCCGCTCGCCCGCAAACCGGGGAAACGGCGCGCCACCAAGCTCAGCGGCGACGGCGCCCTCGCCACCTTCCTCGGTGCTGCTGACGAACGGGCCGAGATCGCGACTTCGATCGGCGATTGGCTGCACGACTTCGACCCGGCGGTGCTCGCCGCCGACCTGGAGGGGTCGCTCGCTAACCAGAACCAACTCCAGCAAGTCACGCCGCGGGTGGCTTACTTCACTAGCGACACGCCAGCGGCCGACCCGCTGGTCGCCTCGTTCCGCGTCGTCGAGGCCATGCCGCTGAGCCGCAAACGGCTGGCGGGCTGGCTCGCGGAACGGGGCGTTGGGACGCTGGAGATCAAATGCCGCGGCGTCGACGTACGGCCCGAGTCACTGCGGCGAGAGCTCAAACCCCGCGGCGACGCCGCCATGACGCTACTCGTTTTCCCCGACCAACACGGCAAGCCAACCGTCGTCGCCGCCAACCGCCCGTAGGGAACGCCCTCCGTGGCGTTCCGGAACACCTGGATGGCGGACCTGTTCGTTGGCGCCAGGAACGCCACGGAGGGCGTTCCCTACGGGGTGTCGGTGGGCGACAATCGATGGTTCCGACCCAACTGCAAGGTCCCGCCTGTGAAACTCGCCTTCAGCGCCAACGCCTACCTCTCGCACCCGATCGACGAGGCGCTGCGCCGGATCGCGGCGGCCGGCTACGCCGGCGTCGAACTGCTGGCCGACGTGCCGCACGCCTGGCCCGCGGGGCTGCTCGAGCCGCAGAAGGAGGCGATCCGGCGATCGCTCGAAGAGAACCGCCTGACGATCTCGAACATCAACGCGTTCATGATGAACGCCGTCGCCGACCCCCGGCAGCCCTACTGGCACCCCAGCTGGACCGACCCCGACGTCCACTACCGGGCGATCCGCCGTGAACACACCAAGCGCTCGCTGCAGCTGGCGAAGGACCTCGGCGCGCCGCATATCACGACCGAGCCGGGCGGCCCGGCCTTTGAGGGGCAATCCCGGACCGAGGCCCTGCGGATCTTCCGCGAAGAATTGTTGCCTTGTGTCGAGATGGCCGAGGCGATCGGCGTCGGCCTCTTGATCGAGCCCGAGCCCGAGCTCTTGATCGAGAAGTTCGACCAGTACCTCGAGTTCGTTGACTCGCTGGACTCGCCGCGCGTGGGGCTGAATTTCGATGTCGGCCACGCCTACTGTGTTGGCGAGGACCCGCAGGATTGGGTGGCGAAGATGGCGCCGCACACCGTGCACTACCACCTGGAAGACATCGCGGCGACGCGCGTCCACAAGCATCTGATCCCGGGCCACGGCGCCATCGATTTTAAGGCGACGATCAAGGCGATTGCCGCAACGGGTTACGACGGCTGGTTAACGGTCGAGCTCTATCCTTACGGCGACGCCCCCGACGCGGCCGCCGCCGAGGCGTTCGCCTACCTAGCGCCGCTGGTGCACGACGCGAAGCGGAGAACCACGGATTTTACGGATGAGGAATGAGTGACACCGCCATGCTGACGGCGTGTCGGCGGGATGAGATAAGGTTGTGGGGGGATAACATTGTGGGAGGGGTCTCCCGACCCCGATTGCGGTGTCCATTCCGAAACGGCGTGGTGCGCGTAATCGGCGTCGGGAGACCCCTCCCACAATCAAGCATCGCACAATCGTCACTTCCATCCGTCCATCCGTGTCATCCGTGGTCCAAAGAATCGCCGCCTACGCCAAGCTGCTGCGGCTGTCGAACGGTCCGACCGCGATGGCGGACGTGTGGATGGGCTACGCGGTGGCAAGTGGTTCCCTTGAACCGACATTGCCGTTGGCGTTGATGACGGTCTGTTCGCTTTGCCTCTATCACGGCGGCATGGCTTTAAACGATGTTCGAGACGCCGAGCAAGATGCTCTCGACAATCGCGGCCGCCCAATCGCCGCAGGGCTGATTTCCTACCAAGTCGCCAAGCGGGTTGCGCAATCATTACTGCTCACCGGAATGGCTTTCGGAATAACCGCGGGGTGCTTCGATGCCTCCTACGAGGCCGTGGATCGAGTGCTTCTGCTACTCGTAGCGATCGTCGCATACAATAGCCAATTCAAGCGGACGGTATTCGGGCCGATACTGATGGCTCTATGCCGTGTTCTGAACGTAAGCCTAGGGGTCGCGGCAGTATCGGCTGACCTAAGAATCCCCCAAGCTGATTCCCTAGGCGTAGGAATTTTTTTCTATGTCTGCGGATTGACTCTCTATGCCCGTCGTGAAGTCATTGGGGGGAAACGAAGCGGGCTTGTCTTTTCGCTGCTCGTAACCCTCATGGGTGTATTCTTCCTTGGCTGCCTTCCGCAGTTCGACATTTTGCCACTCCCCCGGTTTATCGGGACAGAGAAGTGGAATCTTACGTGGGCCGTCGTCGCCCTGATCGCCACCCGCGGCATGGTCGCCGGCGTCCTCCAGCCCACCCCTAAAAAAATCGGCCGCGGGGTGGGGATCGCGATCCAGGGGCTCGTCGTGATCGACGCCACGCTTGCCACGTTCTATGCCGGGCCGATGGCGGGGCTGGCGATTCTGGCGCTGCTGCCCGTTACGATGTTGTTGGCGCGGTGGATCCCGCAGACCTGATGCGGACTTGCTCGGTGATTCACTCCGGGGGCTGACGCCCTCCGGCTCGCTGCCCCGCCTCGTCCCCCGTCCCTAGCCCCCCGTCCCTTATCTTGCTTCTCGGCTACAACACCAACGGCTTCGCCCACCACGCGCCCGAGGACGCGATGGAGGTGCTTGCTTCGATTGGCTTTCGGGCCGTCGCCCTCACGATCGACCACGGCGTCCTCAACCCCCGCGACGCGCGGCTGGGCGACCAAGCCGGCAAGCTGCGGCGGCTCGCCAAGAAGCTCGGCCTGACGCTGGTCGTCGAGACAGGCGGCCGCTACGTCCTTGACCCGTGGACCAAGCACGAACCAACGCTCGTCACCGCCGAAGCCGACCGCCGGGCGGTGCGGGTCGCTTTCTACGAGCAAGCCATCGACTTGGCCCGGGAGCTTGGGGCCACTTGCGTGTCGCTCTGGTCGGGCGTGGTGCATGACAACGCCCCGGCGAGCGAAGCTTGGCAGCGGCTCGTCGAGGGGCTGACGCCGGTGCTCGACTACGCTCACCGCAACGCGATGCCGATCGCCCTCGAGCCCGAGCCGGGCATGTTTGTCGCGACGCTCGCCGATTACCGCGAACTGAAAGAACGCCTCACCGCCAGCGGCGCCGCGGTCGAAGCGCTGCGGCTTACCATCGACATCGGCCACGTCCACTGCAACGGCGAGACCACCATTGTCGAGGCGATCGAGCGTCACGCCGCCGACCTGGCGAACGTCCACTTGGAGGACATGCGCGCAGGCGTCCACGAGCACCTGATGTTCGGCGAGGGAGAAATCGATTTCACACCGGTGCTCGACGCCTTGCAACGAATCGGCTACTCCGGCCCGGCCTGCGTCGAGCTCAGCCGCCACAGCCACGCCGCACCGCAGGCGGCGCGCGCTGCCTATGAGTTTCTTACTTCCTTAAGATGAAACACAAAGGAACGATGGAGCAAAGCAAGCGGATTGTCTGGGAGACCGATAGAAAGAGTCGGCAACCAAACCCTCCCGGCCTATCGGACGAACCCTCCCCGCTTCCTTTGTTCCATCGTTCCTTTGTAGTTCTCAGATTCTATAATACGCATGTCTGATCACGTTTTCCTGCTCTCGATCCCCGGGCTCCGCGAGCGCGACCTCACCCACATGCCGCGTCTGCAGCGGCTGACCTCGGCAGGGGATCGGGCGACGCTGGTCCCCAGTGTTCCGGCGGTCACCTGCCCCGTGCAGATGAACATGACGACCGGTACGCCGCCGGCCGAGCATGGCGTGATCGCCAACGGTTTCTACTGGCGCGACGGCCTCACGCCCGGCCGCGGGCCGAAGTACGACGGCGTCGAGATGTGGACCGCCTGGAACGATGTTGTCGAGCGGCCGCGGATCTGGGAACGGCTCAAGCAGCACGACGCGTCGCTCACCTCGGCGGTCTGGTTCCCCCTGCTGGCGAAGGGCTGCGGCGCCGACTTCGTTTGCACGTTTGCCCCGATCCACAACCCCGACGGTAGCGAGTCGCTCTGGTGCTATACCGTTCCAGAGATGCACTACGGCGAGTTGCGAGACGCCCTGGGCCACTTCCCACTAAAACACTTCTGGGGGCCCTTGGCGAGTATCGAGAGCAGCCGCTGGATTGTCTCGTCGTATCTCGAACTACTCAGGACCGAGCGGCCGAACTTCGCCTACCTCTACTTGCCACACCTCGACTACGCCGCCCAGAAGTTCGGGCCCGACTCGCCGCCAGCGATCGCGGCGCTCGGCGAACTCGACGAGGAGATCGGCCGCCTCGTCAACGGCGCCGCCCCGCTGCTGGGAGAAGAGCCGCTGTGGTTGGTGGCGTCGGAGTATGCGATCACCGAGGTAACGCTCGCCAGTTTCCCCAATCGGGCGCTGCGCGACGCGGGACTGCTCACCGTGCGGCTCGACGACGACGGCCGAGAGCGGATCGACTTCGCGGCGAGCCGGGCTTGGACCCTCGTTGACCATCAAGTGGGCCACGTTTTCGTCCGTGAACACGACGCCGCCACGATCGCCCAGGCGGCCGCTGTACTCGGGAAGCTCGCTGGCGTCGCCGACATATGGGACGCCGACGAGCAGTCCCGCCAAGGCCTCGGCCACGAGCGGTCGGGCGATCTCGTCCTGATCAGTGAGCCTGACAGCTGGCAGGCGTACTACTGGTGGAACGACGAGGCCCTGGCGCCGCGGTTCGCGCGGCAAGTCGACATCCACAACAAGCCGGGCTACGACCCGTGCGAGCAGTTCTGGGACATGGCCGCGATGAAGCAGCACGACGGCGGCGGCGTGCCGCTCGACCCGTCCCTAGTGAAGGGATCCCACGGCGCGCCAGCACGCACCGACGCCCAACGCGGGGTGCTGCTGTCGAGCCGTAAAGCGACCTTCATCGAGCAGCCAACCGCCGATGTCGATGTGTTCGACATCGTGCTCCGGCAGTTTGGGGCGTAGGGCGAGCCGGCTTTGTGAGCGGCATGGCGCTAGCCGCCGGTTGCCCTCTCGGTAATTCACCGGCGGCTAGCGCCATGCCGCTCACAAAATCGGACGCAGCCGCTCCGTGAATAATGCCAGCTCGCCACCCCGGAGCGGAGCGGCTGTAACCGGCCGTGATCAAATCCGTGGCAATGAGCTACGCATGAACAGCTCGGGGCAACCCCCTAACCCTCCTTGAAGGGAGCGGGGGGGTTACCCAAGCTCAGCAAGTTAGCCGCTGAAGTAAACGTACGCGGCAATGATTAACGCCATCACCACGCACGAGGTGACCACGTCGGTCGTACCCCAGCTGGCGCGGGTCTCGGCTTTATGTTCGGCGGTCAGCGAGCCGTAGGTGAGGCCGCTGATCTGCGTCGCGTCGGGAGCTCGTGTGGCGAGGCTGACCACCACCAAGATCACCGTGCTGATCGCGGTGATTAGCAGGCTGAAGTACTGGAAGTAGATCTTGCTGCAGATCCAGAGGAAGCTTCCCTCGCTGTAAGCGAAGTCGGGGCCAGCCACCTTCGGCGCCGTATCGACGCCCAGCCGGAAGAGGCCAATCGCGAAGCCGATCAGCAGCGCCGCTAGGCAACCGGCCGCGTTGGCCCGCTTCCAGAAAACGCCGAGGAAGAACACCACAAAGATCGGCGGCGCCAGATAACCCTGCACGCTCTGCAAGAAGTCGTACAGTCCTTTGTCGGCGTTCTTGATGACCGGGATCCAGAGGAGCCCAACAGCGACCGCCGCCATCGTCGCCCACCGGCCGACCTGCACGAGCCTCGCCTCGGTCGCCAGGGGGAACCGCTTCTTGTAGAGGTCGATCGTCACAAGCGTGCTCGAGGCGTTGAAGACGCCCGCCAGCGAGCTCATCAGGGCGGACAAGAGGCCGGCCACCACCAAGCCACGGATGCCGACCGGCAGCACCGTTTGCACCATGAGCGGGAACACGGCCTGGGCCTCGCTGCGGACCACGTCGCCGTTGGCGTCGATCAGTCCCGAGAGCTGTTCGAACTCGCCCCCCTTGGCCAGCGCCAAACAAATCATGCCGGGGATGATAAAAATGAAGACCGGCAGCAGCTTGAGGAACGCCGCGAAGATCGTCCCGCGACGGGCCTGGGTCTCGTTCTCGGCGCCCAGAGCACGCTGCACGATGTACTGGTCGGTACACCAGTACCAGAGGCCGATGATCGGCGCGCAGAACAGCATCCCGAACCACGGGTAGTTGTCGTTGAAGTACCAGGCCCGACGGGTGAAATCGCCCGCCTCGTTGACCTCTTCGACGGGGGCCCACTCGAAGGTCAGCCCCTCGGGAACCATCGGCTTCCAGAGGTTGAACATCTCGGGACCAAGCGTGTCTCGGAGCGTTCCCCATCCGCCGAGCGCCTGTAGCCCGTAGTAGGTCACGAGGGCCGACCCCAGCACGAGAATGACCGTCTGCAGCGTCTCGGTGTACGCCACGGCGCGGAAGCCGCCGAAAATCGTATAAGCCCCGGTGATCGCCAGCACCAACAGCGACCCACACCAGAACGCGTCGAGTGGCCCGAGGCTCACCTCGGGCAGAACGGCCGCGAAGACGGTGCCACCGGCGTAGATGCCTACCGCGATCTTCGTCACCACGTACGCCACGAGCGAGATAATACTCAGCGTGTAGCGAGCGGCCGGGGAGTAACGCCTCTCAAGAAACTCCGGCATCGTGAACACCCGGCTGCGGGTGTAGAACGGCACCAGCACCCAGCCTAGCACCAGCAGGCACCAGGCGTGGAGTTCGTAGTGCGCCAAGGCGACTCCGTCGGTCGCCCCGCTGCCGGCGAGGCCGACGAGGTGCTCTGAGCCAATGTTCGAGGCGAAGATCGACGCCCCCACGACGAACCACCCGAGGCTATGCCCGGCGAGGAAGTAGTCTTCCGAAGTGTCGTTCTTCTTACGGACCGCCCAGAAGGAGAGCCCAACGAGAACCGCGAAATAGCCGCCGATGACGGCCCAGTCGAGTGGTTGCACGGCCGAAAACCCGATCGTTGCGTTGTGAAGAGACACGCGGCGCATCAGTACGCCACGCTAGCGGTAGGAGATTAACCCGCCACCGCCCCCACTCGCAAGTCAAACCCGGGCCTGTCTTTCAGCCCCCGTCGCCGGCCGACTTCGCCTCGGCGCTGGCCGCGATCGCCCCGTCGCTGTGCTCTTCGGCGACATCGACCACAAACTTTCCGCACAAGAAATTCCGACCGATCAGCAGCGGGAACTCCATATGCGAGCGGTCGTTGAGCGTCACGTGCACCCGGCGTTCGACCCCGCCATGCAGGAGAGTCAGCCAGACTTTGTAGCGACGCTCCTTCGCGTCGGACGTCTTGACCCGGATCGTGTCGGCGATGGTGGTCGAGACCCGCTTCTTCTTGCCGTTGTCCGACTCAAGTTCGAACGACACCTTCTTGCCCACGTTCTTGAGCATCGACTTCTCGGCGTCCTCGACCCGGACCTTGGAGGCGTGGATCGAGCAGGTCGTCGCCCCCGTGTCGACGCGAGCCGTGTAGCGGAAGCCGGACGACTTCTCAACGAAGTCGGCGGTCGCCCCGATGACTGCCTTCTCTTCGCCTTCCGGACAGTCCAGTGGCGCCGATTCTTCCGGTGGAATCGATTCGTCCACCTTCTCTGAAATCGGGTCGTCAGCCCCTATCGCCACCGAACCCAGGGGGGCGGCCAGCAGCAAGGCGGCAACGATCAAGAGGACGCACGGGGCGTTTCCCGGGAGTTTCCGATCCGTTGACATCGGTGTAGGCGGCGCGACTTGGCGGGTGGGGAGGGCTTGGAGAATGAGGGTGCTCCGGAAGAATAGCAAGATGCCGGCAGTTCAGGGGGACTATTTCTGAGCTATAGTCTACGCGAACCCCACCAAAGAGGTTCACTTGCGCAGGCGCATGCCGCGCAATTGCGGAAGCTTCGCTCGTCGACGCCGTGCCCCACCTTGATTTCCCCCTTTTGACTGAAACTTATTGTGAGTAGTCGCTCGCTGAGCCAACTCGCTATCTTCGGCCTGCTCCTTATCGGCGGAGTTGGGCTGGCGATCCGCCATTCAGGAAGGGTTGCCGATCGCACCGCCTTGGAAGACAGCCTGTGGCGTCTTACCTACGACGTGCAGTTCAAGGCGACCGGCGACCGGACCGAGGTGCGGCTCGCCCTCCCCTCCGACAGCGATCACGTCGCAATTGAGACCGAAAACTCGACCAATCCGATGCTCTCGGAGCGGATGGTCCGACTCCGACCAAGCGGCACGCGCGAGCTCGTGGTCAGCACCAGTCAGCAGGATAATTACCGGGTGACGGCCGAGTTTGTCGCCCGTTTGCGACCCCGCGGCGGTTGGGGTGAGCCCCCCCTCCAGAACCTCTCGGGCGACACCGAGGCGAAGTACCTGAGCGAAGAGCGGACGATTTTCCCAACGCGGAACGCCGATGTTCTCGCTCTTTTGCGTCGAGCCGAATCGGAGACGACGTCGGACGGCGGTAAGCTGCAGTGGATTTTCGATCACTGCTCCCGCGACCTGAAGCACGCCGCTGACAATTCCAACGACAGCGTCCTGGGCGCCCTCCGTGACGGCTCGGCGACCCCGCTGGGGCGGGCCCGATTGATGGTGACTCTCTGCCGGGCCGCGAAGTTCCCCGCCCGCTTGGTGACCGGTTTTGAGCTCCGGCAGCAGGAGCAGTTGCAGCCCCACACTTGGGTCGAAGTCTTTCGGGACGCCCGCTGGCTCCCCTTCGATCCGGTCTACGGCCACGCCCGGCGGCTGCCTAACGAGTTCGTCGCGGCTCGCCGCGATGGCGAGGAGATTGTCCGCACCCCCAAGAGTGCGATCGCAGAGGAAATCGTGTCGAAGTACTCGATTGTCCGCCTCGGGCCACCCGACTCGGTGCTCGACCGCACCGAGAACCACCCTTCGCAAGTATTCGACCTGACGCGACTGCCAGTCGAAATGCACGAGGTGCTGGCTCTTCTGCTGCTACTTCCCTTCGGAGCCCTGATCACGGCGTTTTTCCGCAACATCGTCGGCATCCCGACGCTCGGGACCTTTGCTCCGGCCCTGTTCGCCGTCAGCTTCGTCTACGCCGACGGGACGTCGGGATTGCTCATCCTGGCCGTTGTGATCATCGCCGGCCTAGCGGGCCGAGTCCTTGTCGGAAGACTGCAGCTGCTTATGGTGCCGCGACTTAGCATCATTCTGACAACGATCATTTTGTGCGTGGTCTTCAGTGTTTCAGCCCTCGATTATCTCAATCTCACCCCCAGCGCCAACGCGGTGCTGCTGCCGTTGGTGATCGTCACCGTCCTCATCGAAAGGTTCTATGTGACCACCGAGGAGGACGGCGTCGGCTTCGCCATGCAGCTCGTCGCCGGCACCATCGGCGTCGGCGCGGTCTGCTACATGGTCCTCAGCTGGGAAACGATCGGCCATATCATCCTGGTCTACCCCGAAACCCACCTGATCACGGTCGCCTTGTTCATCGCGATCGGTCGCTATGCCGGGTATCGCTTGGTCGAGCTCTGGCGTTTCCGCGATCTCGTCAAGACGGACTGACCTTGTCCGGATCCCCCTTGCCGATTTCAGGTCCGCGACGCCCTTCCCCCCTCGAGTCACCAAGATGCCGCGCTGGTTCGCCTGGCCGAGTGAATTGAAAGATAGCGGGATCCTTGGGATCAACCGCCGCAACCTCTCGTACATCCTCGAGTCGAATCCCCGCCGGCTTTATCCCCGGGTCGATAACAAGCTCATTACGAAGTCGATCTGCGAGGCGAACGACATCCCGGTCCCCGAAACCTACGGGGTCTTCGACAAGCACGGCGAAGTAGGCAGGTTCCCGGAACTCGTCCGCGAAATCACCGACTTTGTGATTAAACCCGCCTGTGGCGCCGCTGGGCGCGGCGTCATGGTCATCGCCGAGCATGTCGGTGACATCTACATCAGCCCAAGCGGACGCGGGCTCCGGTGGAATGAGGTCCGATATCACCTCTCGACGATCATTTCCGGCTTGCACTCGCTTGGCGGCAAGATGGACACGGTGATCGTCGAACGGCGGATCGTCACTCATCCGGCCCTCGACAGCGTCTCGGTCGGCGGCACCCCCGACGTCCGTGTGATCCTGTACCGCGGGATCCCCGTCATGGCGATGCTACGGCTTCCGACGCACGCCTCGGGAGGCCGAGCCAACCTGCACCAGGGCGCAATCGCGGCTGCAATCGACCTTTCGAGTGGACAAACCTACGGCGGCGTCTGCAGCAACCGGATCGTCGATGAGCATCCTGACACCCATCAGCCGATCGCTGGTATCGAACTGCCGAACTGGAGGCACCTGCTCGATTCAGCCATGAAGCTCTCCGACGCCCTCGAAATGGGTTACATCGGCGTCGACTTCGTCATTGACGCCCAGAAAGGACCGGTCGTCCTTGAGGCCAACGCGCGTCCGGGGTTGGCGATTCAAGTGGCCAACCGCGTCGGCATTTGGCCGCGGCTCGAGCGGGTCAGGTCCAACCCGGATCACCTCCTGAAAGGTGACGCGCGGTGGCGGCTCATCGATGAAGTGGCGAATATGGGCCTCTAGCGGCCTCTTCAAGAGCTGGCGGACGATTGTGATCGGCAGTGCAGCGCCCGGCCGCCCCACGTGACCTACCCTTCCGTGGGGGTCGAGCCCTTCTCTGGGGTCGCAACTGCTCGCGCCCAGCCCGTCTCCGCGCCGCCTTAGGTTTCCGCGATGAGTTTGCCTTCCTCCGTTCCGACATGCCCTCCGGCCGTCGCCTCGGCAACACCGACGAATCCACCGTCAGTCCAGGAACGTGCCGCGAAGTCGGCCCCCGCCGTTAGTCCCGCCATCGCTGCCTTGGCCCGCGCCGAGGCGGCCTCCGTACAGCGACCGGCTCCCCCCGAGACGCGTCCGTCGGTTCCGGCCCCTCCCCTACCGACAGTCGTCGCAGAGCCCACGACCGTTGCCCAAAGCCACTGGCACGATCTCTTCTGTGATTGGCCGAGTTCAGTTCCTCAACGCGGGATCCTGATCAGCAAGCTGAATGAGGCGTCGCCCTTCAAGGCGTTCATGATTCGGGGTCAATTTCTGCTTCTAGAGCGGACCAGCCCCGACTCCTTAGGCGGTCGCTTTCTCGTGATCCCCTTCGACGAGATCGCCATGGTGAAATTCACCGACCCGCTCACCCAGCCGGTGCTCGAAGCGGCTGGCTTCGTCGGCCACCTGTCGAAGTAAGACCCCCCATGTCGTGACGACACGTGGGACTTCATCACGTATGGCCAGCTTGGTTAGCCATTGAGCAAAGGGCAACCGGCGTCTTCAACCGACGCCTCAGCTGGACCCTATTGGCCAAAATGCGAGGCGATGCCAACGGCAGGATAAGGCCATAAAAAAACCCTCCCGGGCCGAAGCCCGGGAGGGTTTAAAAAACTGGCGATACCTACTTTCGCACTGGTAGGCACTATCATCGGCTTCGAAAGCTTGACTACTGTGTTCGGAATGGGAACAGGTATTTCCTTTCGAATATGGTCGCCAGAAAGCCGTGTTAGGTGGTGAAACCTAACACGCCTCGCCGCTGATTTCTCAGCGACATGACTGTGTCTGTCTATGACATGACTTGAGCAAGAGGGACTGACAATCACCTCACGGTGACTGTCTCTAGCACGCTTGAAGCGTTTGATTAATGTGGCCAAACGTTCGTCCGTTAGTACCGGTCAGCTGAACACGTTACCGTGCTTACACACCCGGCCTATCAACCTGGTCGTCTCCCAGGGGACTTTCGGTATTTAACCTACGAAACCTAATCTTGAGGCGGGCTTCACGCTTAGATGCCTTCAGCGTTTATCCTTTCCGTCCTTAGCTATCCTGCCGTGCCGCTAGCGCGACAACAGGAACACCAGAGGGACGTCCTTCTAAATCCTCTCGTACTAAAGAAGAACCCTCTCAAGTTTCGTGCGCCCACAGTAGATAGGGACCGACCTGTCTCACGACGGTCTGAACCCAGCTCACGTACCACTTTCATTGGCGAACAGCCAAACCCTTGGGAGCTTCTCCACCCCCAGGATGTGATGAGCCGACATCGAGGTGCCAAACCGCTCCGCCGCTATGGACGCTCGGGAGCGATAAGCCTGTTATCCCCGGAGTACCTTTTATCTGTTGAGCGATGGCCCTTCCATGCGGGACCACCGGATCACTAAGCCCTACTTTCGTACCTGCTCGACTTATAAGTCTCGCAGTTTAGCACCCTTATACCTTTACGCTCGATGCCTGATTGCCAACCAGGCTGAGGGTACCAATTGGGCTCCTCCGTTACTCTTTAGGAGGAGACCGCCCCAGTCAAACTGCCCAACTGACACTGTCCGCTGCCCGGATTCACGGGAAACAGCGTTAGAACTTATGCATTAAAAGGGTGGTATTTCACCAACGGCTCCCCTCGAGCTGGCGCCCGAGGTTCGAAGCCTCCCACCTATCCTACACAGTCAATACACGAGCCCAATATCAGCCTACAGTAAAGGTTCACGGGGTCTTTCCGTCTAGCTGCGGGAACGTGGCATCTTCACCACGACTACAATTTCACCGGGTCACTGGTTGAGACAGTATTCCTCTCGTTACGCCTTTCATGCAGGTCGGAACTTACCCGACAAGGAACTTCGCTACCTTAGGACCGTCATAGTTACGGCCGCCGTTTACTGGGGCTTCGGTCAAAAGCTTCGCTATATAAATATAACTAACCTCTTACCTTAACCTACCAGCACCGGGCAGGCGTCAGACTCTATACATCCACTTGCGTGTTAGCAGAGTCCTGTGTTTTTGATAAACAGTCGGAGGAACCGATTTACTGTGGCCGGCTTGCGCCGGCATCCCTTATCGCGAACTTACGGGATCATTTTGCAGAGTTCCTTAACCAGTGTTCTCCCGAGCGCCTTAGACTACTCGTCTCGCCTACCTGTGTCAGTTTTAGTACGGACGGTCTGCTTCAACCCTCCGAGGCTTTTCTTGGACGCTCTTCACGCGACATACCCATCGTAAACGGGGTTAGCCTTGCGGCCAGGGACATTTCTAACCGTCCCCTCGCGATCGTAGCGCCGTCCCCTCATTGGTCCACAGAACCGGCGCAGGAATATTAACCTGCTGTCCATCGTCTACGCCTTTCGGCCTCGACTTAGGAACCGGCTAACCCTGGGCGGAATTACCTACCCCAGGAAACCTTAGGCTTTCGGCGGGCAGGATTCTCACCTGCCTTATCGTTACTCATTCCGGCATAATCACCCGCTGAACCCGACACCGCTCCTTCCGGTACGGCTCGTATCTGCTCAGCGGCGCTCTCCTACCATAAAATCTACTGCTTCGGTGTCGTGCTTACTCCCGTTCATTATTGGCGCAGAACTGCTCGACCAGTAAGCTATTACGCACTTTTTAAATGATGGCTGCTTCTAAGCCAACATCCTGGTTGTCACGGCAATTCAACTTCCTTAGTGACTTAGCACGACTTCGGGACCTTAGCAGGTAGTCTGGGTTGTTTCCCTCTCGACCGCGGAGCTTATCCCCCGCGGACTCACTGCCGAGATAGTTTTACCGGTATTCGGAGTTTGGTTCAGCAGGGTACCCCGCGAAGGGCCCCAAACCAAATCAGTCTCTCTACCCCCGGTAAATAGTGGCTCGACGCTGCCCCTAAAGGCATTTCGGAGAGAACGAGATATCTCCTGGTTTGATTAGACTTTCACTCCTCCCCACAAGTCATCCCCTCGGTTTTCAACCCAAGTGGGTTCGGTCCTCCACGCGGTATGACCCGCGCTTCAACCTGCTCATGGGTAGTTCACCAGGTTTCGCGTCTACCGCCCGCGACAATTTCGCCCTATTAAGACTCGGTTTCCCTGAGGCTTCGGCCCGGAAGGCCTTAACCAAGCCGCAAACGGTAACTCGCCGGATCATTATACAAAAGGCACGCCGTCACACATTAAAATAGTGCTCCGACCGCTTGTAAGCGTATGGTTTCAGGTTCACATACCTCCCCTAACAGGGGTTCTTCTCATCTTTCAGTCGCCATACTGAGTTCACTATCGGTCATCAGGTTGTGTTTAGCCTTACGGGATGGTCCCCGTGGATTCAGTCGGGGTTTCACGTGACCCGACCTACTCAGGTACCCCTCGAGAGTCCGACCAGATTCGCTTACGGGGCTGTCACCCTCTGCGGCGTCCCTTTCCAAGGACTTCTGCTTCAAATCGGATTTGTAACTCTCATGTGAAGGGCCCTACAACCCCGCCGAGGAAACCTCGACGGTTTGGGCTATTTCCCGTTCGCTCGCCGCTACTGAGGAAATCGATTTTTCTTTCTTTTCCTGCGGTTACTTAGATGTTTCAGTTCACCGCGTTTGCTAGGGAATCTCGGGATCACTGTTAGTTTGTCAACTCCCCCGAGCATTTCGCAGACTTCCACGCCCATTATCGCCACCTGATGCCAAGACATCCCCCATACGCCCTTAATAGCTTGGCCACATTAATCGAACGCTCAAAGCTTACGCTCATCACTATCGAAGAATGGTTGCTATCGTTGCTGCTGGCCGGCGAAGACCAACAGCGAGTAACGCTTCTTTGCTCCGCTTGCTCCCCCGGGCTAGACACCCAAGGTCGCTTACAGAGCGAGGTGCTCGACAAGGACAACTCACCCACCGGACCGTCTCGAAAGACGCACCGACGGCCGAGTCGCCCCAATTAAGATGCCACTCTTGCTCAAGCCAAATTGTCAAAGATCGCCAGCGAAAACGCTGGCCCGGCCACAGCCTGCCGGGATCTACGCCTCGCCGTCGCACAGCGACGGGACGCACGAAGGAGCCAGTCCAAATCTGGCGGCTCGCTAGCCGCCCTGCTACTGACTACTTCGTTCGCTCCGTCTGCTGCGAGCTCAGAACTTTAACCGAGGCTCCCGATGCTGTCAAAGGGCATTCGAGAGTTTTTTTCGGGGTCATCCAGTCACCTGGCCTTTCCCCCGAACTACGGCCGCCGACGGTCGGCGTTCGTCGCTCTGCGGCGTTGCCTTTACAGATCATCGCCGCTGGTCTCTCCGCTGTTGGTGGCGCCTGTTTGTCGCAAGCGACGACTAGGCCAACCAACTTCGGCAGAATCCTACTGGCCCCTTGAGAGAGAACAAGGGGGGCGATCCGGAAAATCTGTCGATTCCCGTCCAACCAGCCAAAAAAGCCCTGCAAAATGCGGGCGAGACACCGGTGGTACGCCGGTGCGACGAGCAGAACGTCCGCCTAAACCAGGACCGGTTCCGCGTTGCTGACGACGTGACCCAAGGCGCTCTCGGCGCGCTCCATGAAGCTCGCGGCAGTGTCGCTCGGGAGCAGCTCCGTGACGTTCATCTGCGTCGAGAGCGTCAGGTGCCCGTCTCCGAGGGGGACCGAGCAATGAGCCAGAGCGGCATTGATCCGTTCACCGGCGGCCGTGGCTGCCGCAGCGGTGCAGTCCGGCATCAGCGCGATGAAGGCACTTTCGCCGAGCCGCCCGAGGCACCCCCCCTCCTGCAACGCATTGCCGAGGAACTGGGCGATGGAGTCCAGTGTGAGCAGAGCGACGGCGTCGCCAAACTCCGATTTCAGGCGGCCATAACTCCGAAAGTCGGCTGTGACGAGCGAAAGCGGCATGGAACGCTGTTGAGAAGTCCGAACTTCGGACCGCAGGAGCTCAAGAAAGCGGGTCCGGTTGGGGAGCGCGTCCATCTCCATCTTTGTTTCGGGCTGCACCACGTCCGCCGTAGCGCAGTCGGGCTGGCCGGTGAGATTGCCGATCGCCACGCAGACCGAGTTGGTGTGTCGGTGCGTATTGTTCCGGCCGGCGTCCTTCGAGGCATACAGCGCCTCGTCGGCCCGTTTCACCAGTCTGGCGATGTTGTCGCCCGGCTCCACGCCCGCCAGACCGCCGCTGGCTGTCACCGAGAGCCTCTTCCCCTCGAAGGGAATACTCATGGTCTCGATCGCCATACGCACACGTTCCGCCAGAATGCCGCCATCGATCCCCTCGGTTGTCGGCATGACGACGGCGAATTCCTCACCACCGTAGCGACAGGCAAGGTCCATTTCTCGGCCCCCGCTTGTGATCGCCTGGGCGACCCGACGCAGCACCTCATCGCCGGCTTGGTGGCCATGCGTGTCGTTGAAACTCTTAAAGTGATCGACGTCGAGAATTAACAATGAAAAAGGCGTGCCGAACCGTTCCCATTCGGCGAAGCGGCGCTGGATTTCGTCGTCGAAGGCGCGCCGGTTGGCGAGTTGTGTCAGAGAATCGGTCCGGGCTTCGGACTCGTGAGCGCGAATAAGCTCGGCTTGGGATTGAATCTGTAGTTCGGCTTTCGCGAGCTTTGACTGCAATGCCTGATTGGCTTCACCGATCTGCTCGAGGGCTCTGAGCACGGTCTCGGCGCTGGCCGCGCCGTCGGCGTTGTCGCAGGAGAGTTGCGCTTCGATCGCGCCGATGTTGGCGTTATGGGCGCCGACATCGGAAGCGACGCTGACGGCGAGGTCACGGAGTCGATCACTCGCCAGCATCGTGCTTTCGAGGACTAGCTTATGCTCGTCGAGCTTGGGGGAAAGATCCGGCGACGGCGTGACGCGATCCGACTTCGCACTCCCGACCCACGCTCCTGCGGCAAAGCCGACGCCGATAGCGATCGCGGCGAATACCAGGTTCACCAGAACGAGCGGGGCGACGGATGCGGCGTTGGCTAGCAAGTCCATTCTTAGCAGTCTTCACTGAGAGCTGTGACGGTCGATGCCTAGGGCGGTTCCGGCACCCCAGGGGATACCGGTCAGCCGAAAAAGGTAGTTCGCAATGCGAGAGGGGTGGACCGAAACTGACGGTAAACCGAACAAAAAGACACGCCGAAGTGGGCGTCGCGCGGGTGGCATGACGCCCTTAAAAACCGGGTGAAAAGGCCCGGCCGGCGTGACTGTGTTAATCGTCTTCACCCGCAATGGCCTCAGAAGGCCGCGGAATACCGCAAACGCTAAGCGGGAACCCTGGGGGCGACGTACTTTCGAGGCGACAAGAACCTGCTTACTGCAAGCGACAGGCTATTCACCACTGTGCCAGACTCACGCCGTGAACTCCCGGACGGCTTCGCTTTCCAGCGGATGGAGACGATCAACGGTCTCGCTGCAGGGGTGGCGCACGAGTTCAATAACGTGTTGCAAATCATTCAAGGCTATCTTTCCTTCGCGCGGAACCAGCTTCCGCCCGACAGTGAAATCCGACGCGATCTTGACGCGGCAATGGCGGCGTCCGACCGCGCAGCGGACCTCTCTAGGCGGCTGCTCCAGTTCGCTCGATCCGAGTTCGACGAAGGCGATTTGACCGACGTCAATGACGCGATCGACTCCTTGAGGCTGTTGTTGCGGCCGATTATTGGCGAGAACATCCGTCTTGAGTTCGACGCGTCGACGCACGTCCCTGTCGTGGCGTCCAGTGACGCCACGTTCCGACAAGCGATGTTGAATTTATGTATTAATGCACGTGACGCGATGCCAAGCGGTGGCGTGCTGACGGTGCAAGCCGCCGCCCTCTCGGCCCCTTCGGCGGACAATCTTGCGGTGGGGGAGCTGTCCCCAAGCAACTACGTCAAAATCTCGGTAATCGACACCGGAGAAGGGATCCCCGCAGAGAATCTGCCGCACATTTTTGACCTCTTCTTTTCGTCGAAGTCTCCCGGAAAAGGCACGGGGCTAGGCCTCGCTATGGTGGCGACGTTCGTCGAGTCGGCTGGCGGAGCCATCGGTGTTACGAGCCAACCTGGCGAGGGGTCTCGCTTCGACCTTTATCTGCCGGTCGCTGTGGACGCCGAGGGCGACGGGATTGAATCCTTGGACGAAGCGGGCTTCACGGCGCCGCTCCTGGTCACCCCATGATCCAAAACAACAACCAACTGTTGATCGTCGATGACGAACCTCAGGTTCGTGACCTGACCCGTCGTGCGTTGACGGGCTACGGCTTCGAATGTGACGTGGCGTGCGACGGCGAGGACGCGATTCGTAAAGCGTCTCAGAAGTCCTACGACGCGGTCTTGACCGACTTGCGGATGCCTCTCAAGCACGGGCACTCGCTCTGCCTGGACCTGCTAGAGATGCCTGCATCGCCCAGCATCTTGGTGCTGACGGCGCTCTACGACCCCCGGCTAGTTCGCGACCTTATCGGCCGAGGCGTGCACGATGTCGTCGCCAAACCGGTCAACTACGACATCCTGGCCCTCAAGGTCCAGGCGATGGTGGAGCACCGCCAGCTCAAGCAAAGGGTGCTCTCGAAAGCCCCGCCGAAGAAGAACGTCGCCAAGAAGATCAATCTCCTCCATCAGATCGAAACCTCACTGGTCGAACTCACCGAACTCGCGGGGGAGCGACTCGACAAGGCCTTCGACTCACCGGGCGAACTCACGGATCCGCCCAAATCGATACGCGAATTCATCCGCCGCCTCGCCGAGTCGGAGGTTTTAGACAACGAGAAGCCGGTCCCCACGGTGCTTCCGGGGCATGATCTGCGTGGGTCGGATCGCGTGACCTGCTACACGACGGTTATCGCGGCGCCGGTCAATCGACATTGGGAGCTGACTGGCGAACCGTTCAAGCTCGCTCTCCGTGACCTCTCAGAAGGGGGCGCGCGACTTATTCACACCCGCGCGACCAACGCGCCGTACCTCGCGCTCTGTTGGAACGCGACGCAGTTGCCGGCAAAGCAGATCCGCGTCGTCTGCCAGATCCGACGCTGCAAGCCGTGTGGGCCGTTCTACGACCTCGGGGGCGAGTTCGCGATGGCCGACTAGCCCGAGGCTTACTTGCGGATCTCGGGCGTCTCAGGGGCCTGCTCAATGAGTTCCACAGCGCCATCGACGTCTTTCTCGATGGTGAAGGCGTCGTAGAGTTCGCCGCTGGCGCAGAACGCCCGATAGCGGATCGAACCGGTGTCGACGCTAATCACCTGATAGAGTTGTATCCCGCTGCCGCTGCGGGGCTCGTCCCAAGCCTGACCCAGCGGGTAGCTCTTCGGGCCGCTGACGCTCACCACGTAGACGGTTTTCCCTTCCTTGGTGCTGACGCCTTCGCCTGCATTTTCGGCGCCTACCATCTGATCGCCTGGGCCGCCGAGGCCCGAGCGGGCGTAGGCATGGTCGTGCCCCGTCAGCGCCAGATCGACCTGGTGTTTGTCGAAGATCGGCTTCCAGAGCTCGCGGAGCGTGCTGTTATCGCGGTTCTTGGCGGCGGCAAAGATCGGGTGGTGGAACGTCACGATCGTCCACCGGGCGGGCGGCAGGTCGCTGAGCGTGCGGTCGAGCCACTCTGCCTGCTCCTCTTGCTTCTCGTTCGAGTTGAGCGAAATGAACCGCGTCCCTTGGTAGTCGAACCAGTAGCAGGTCTCTTCAAGCCCTTCTGGACCGTTCAATGGAAAGGAAAATTGGGGCCGCCAGTGGTCGGAGACGGTCAGCTGCAGCTTGCGGATGAAGTACTCGTGATTGCCGGGCGTGGCGACGGTCGGCACTGTGGCGTTGAGCCAGCCGGCGGCGCCGTGCCATTCACCCCACTCGGTGTCGGCGTTCGAGGCGTTGATGAGGTCCCCGGCGTGCAGGGCGAATGCCGCCCGCGGCGCGTCGGCGTGCGCCTCGCGACGGACCCGCGACCAGAGCGCGCGAACGGCGTTTTGGGCGTCGCCGAAGTAGAGGAACTCGAACGGCTTCGCGTCGCGGCTCGCGGTGGTGTAGTGATGCCACTCGCTCCAATTGACGCCATCGCCGACCCGATAGGCGTAACGCGTCTCGGGCGCGAGCTTCCGTAACGCGATGCTGTGCATCAGGCAGTCGCCCCGATCGCTGGTGAACGGCTCGCTGGTCCCTTCGGTCTGCTCCGACTCGGGGACGGCGCCCGAGGCGTGGTCGCCCAGGATCCGGCTCGCCTCGACCCACTGGCACAGCGTTGGCTCGACGCCCGGTGCGGTGCGGTAGGTGATGTCGATCGTTGTGGCCGGATCGTCGCTCCAGGTCAGAACTACCCGGTCGGGGATCGGCGTCGGCCGAAAATGGTCAGCCAGGTCGTATGCACGGGGCTTGGCGTCGTGGTCGGGGTGCGCCGAAGCAATCGATCCGGCGCCGGCAATAACGAGGACGGCCAGGAGGTCGATCGAGAACGAGCGGAAGATCGGAGAGAGGGACATCGGCTCCGGTGGGGGCAGGTTTTCTAGCGGACGGGGAACGGCAGGCGTCCTGCCATTGCTACCACAGGCGGGTTGGGCGTCAACATGCGGGCTATCGAGGATTCGGCGTTCCTGAGCAATCGGTAGAGCCGGGCCAACCGGCGGATTTGGATGCCGAAGAACGCCCTGACGCCCCCCTGCCCCGTTTACATGGCGGCAGCGGGAGCTAAGATCAGGGGTCTACGCGGCGGGCAGATAGCTCAGTTGGTAGAGCACGGCACTGAAAATGCCGGTGTCGGCGGTTCGACCCCGCCTCTGCCCACTCCAACACTCTAATCAAAGCCGCCGGCCGCTGATTTGCATCAGCGGCCGGCGGCTTTTGTCGTTTCTACCCCCGAATCGCCCCGCTTCAGCGGCGGTGGTTCGGGTGGTCGTGGCCGTGCGACGGCTTACGCCCCGCCGGACTGGGGAGCGGGAGACCCAGGTCGTCGCCGTTCGGTTCGAAGACGATTCCGTCACCGTCGGCGTCGCCATCGGTGTCCAAGAAAATCGGGTTGGCGACCGCCACGGGCATTTCCCGCCCCCAGCTGTCCTTCACGTCGTCGCCGCCGAACATCGGCTTGAGCGATCGGCCTTCGCCACAGCAGGCGACCACGACATGAGCGTCGCCGTCGAGGGCGACCTCGATTTCCCGGTCGAAGACCTCGGGCCCGCGGCCGAACCAATCGCCGTGCGACCGGACGGTGTAGTTGTGCTCGGGATCGGGCCGGCCATTGACGAACAGTTGGACGCGGTTGATCTCGATCCAGTTCGGGCAGCGGACGACGACACGGAACGTCGCTTTGCCGTCGGCGGCACGCAGGTCGTCACCCGGCAAGGCGACTCGGTCCTGGGCGGCGGATCGCGCCGTGACCTGCATGAACGGCCCGTTGGAGACCACCACGTGCCCATGCTCGAACTCATGGACGAGGTCCGCGACCGACGCTTCGGCCGGGACATCGGTCGCGCTGTGGACCCAATTGCGCATCCACCCGCTGCCGTGGAAGTTGTAGTGAGCATCGGTGTTCACGACGCCGGTGACGCGGTAGCCCAGGTTGAGCATCTGGAGCCAGTTCTGGATCACCGAGCCCCGACCGTCCCATCCGCCGCTGCCGACGCCGTTATTCACGTCGCCGGGCTGCCCAAGGGGCTCAAAGATCAACTCGGGTGGGTGGACCTCCATGACATCCATGTAGCCAAACATCGCCTCGAACCCCTCGTCGGGCTCGCCGTTGAGGTCACGGTCGCCGATCATCTGGGCCGTGTTCGGGTGGTTGGTCTGGATGACCTTCTCGGCGCCATTGTCCCACTCGGCGAGCCGTTTGATCTGGGTCACGGGATTGGCGTCGGTCTGCGGGCCGCCGCCGTCTTGCTCGTGGGGCCGGTGGACCAGTGGGAATGCGTTTTGATGGTTGAGCGGCAGCGGCTGGCCCGTCAGCTCCATGCCGGGGCAGGTCAGCATCCGGTGTTGAGCGTCGAAAGCCTCAAGGTGCTCGTCGTAGACGTCGATCCGGGCGTGCTCGGTGCAGGGGCAGAACTCGAGGTGCTCGGCGAGCAGATTGAGCACCCGACCGGCCTGGCTGGCGGTGTTGTCGCCCGAGGGGCTGCTGTGGCTGTGCAACTCGCTGCTGAGCCAGCCGGTGGTATCGACGGTGTGCGGCAGCGAAGCGGCGATACGAGCCGTCTGGGCCGCGTCGACGACGATCTCACCGTAGGCCGCGTCGTACTCGGGCCCATAGCTGGCGACCCACTTGTAAGCGCCCGGGGCCAACTTGCAGCGGAAGCGCCCGTCGGGCGTGTACTGCACGTTCTTGACGCCCCTCTCGCCCGACTCGGGCCCGAAATCAGGCGACTTGGTCTCCCCGACGCCGGTGAGCTGCACCTTGGCCGGGATCGGCCGCCCGGCGCCGTCGGTGATCACCGCTTCGGCGAAACCTGCCGGGGCGAGCGTGACCGTTGTTTCGGCGGTCGTTTGTTCGCCACCGAGCGCAATCGTCGCCTTGGCCGAGCCGTGAGCCAGCTCCGAGACCCGCAAGGCATAGTCGCCCGCGGGCAGAGCGAACTCGAAGCGACCGGCGCCATCGGTTAGGCCGATTCCCAATGAAATCCGCTCTCCCGGCGCCCCGTCGGCGGGCGTACGGATCACACGGACCCGGGCGCCCTCGATGGGGGTGTCCCCGTCGGTGACGGTCACGACGGCGTCCCGCAGGGACTCACCCCGATTCTCGTAAGCGAGCGTCTGCAGCGCCACGTTGCTCGCTGCCGGAAAGAGCCGCCGCCGCCAGGTTACCGACTCGCCCGGGGCCAGCATGACCGGCTGCGGGTCGTCTCGGTCCTCCGGGTAGAGGATCGGGTTGGGGGACCGCCGATCGCGGTTTACTTTCCGATCAATCTGCGCCGTGCCCGATTCGGGCTGGACGCCGTAGGCCTGCCGCCAGGGGAGGTCGTACGCCCACCAGAGGTTCGCCTCGTGATCGACGCCGAACTTGAAGTCGGTGTCGGCCCGGACGCCGTCGGAGGGCGTCGCTTCGACCGGCTCGTCACCGGTATTGGTGAGCATCGAGGTGACGCGAACGAACGCCTCGCCGTCGCGTAGCTCATAGCCGGTCTGGATCGCCAGCGGCGAGGCTTTCGGCCCGGTTGCGTCGCCGGCGAAGGCGATCGCTTGGCTCCCCTCGGCCACGGCGTCCCAAGCGGTCGGCCACTCAATCCGCTGGTCGTAGGCGTAGCCACCGCCGCCCGCATAGAAGCAGCTGAGCTGGTCGTTCGGAGCGTCGCGCTCGGTCAGGTCGATCACGCTGCCGCCCACGTTGCGGACCGTGAGATTGGCGTCACGCTCGTCGCCGGGCGCCGCGATCACCGCGATGATCTGGTCGTTTCGCAGCAAGAAGTCGCCGTAAATGGCGTCGGTCTCCTTGCCGGCGGGAACGGCCGCGTCGTAGTTCGTCGCGTCGAGCTGGATCAACTCGGCCGCTATCGACCAGGACGCCGCGGACGCCGCGATCGCAACGAGAAATAAGCGTGAAGTCATTGTTGTTCGCCAGAGGAACGGTGGACGATGCGAAATGCTGCGTCGTGGAGCGTAGGCGCCAACCGTGAAGCGGCGATGAAGAATGCGCAAAGGCGCGGCGAGGCCGCTTACAATCGCCTCTCCCCGGGCGGCGTCCTACCTTCCTGCTCGCTCTAGCGGGAAGCTGCTAGTCGTGCCGGAGGGCTTCGATCGGATCGAGCCGCGCCGCCCGGATCGCCGGGTACACGCCGAACGCCACGCCGACGACAACCGAGATCCCCAGCGACAGCGGGATCGACCACGGGACCACTTGGGGCTCGACGTTACGCACCAGGTCGGGGACAGCGGCCATCTGTTCCGGGATCCAGCGTTCCAGCTGGTATCGCAGCCCGATCGCCACGGGGCGGCAGAAAAGCCCCCCAAGCACCCCCAAGCCACCGCCGACGATCGACAGCACGACGCTCTCGGTCAGGAATTGGCCGACGATGTCACGCCGTTTGGCGCCCAGGGCCCGGCGGACGCCGATCTCACGGGTCCGCTCGGTGACCGTCGCCAGCATGATGTTCATAATGCCGATGCCGCCGACGACCAGCGAGATCGCGGCAATCAAGCCCAACAGCAGCATGAACATGAGCCGCGTCGTGTTCGCTTGCTCAAGCAACTCCATCGGGACGGTGACGGCGTAGTCCTTCAGCGGGTGGTCGCCGGCGATCGTCTCGCGCACGAGGTCGGCGGTCGGCAGCACGTCCTTCGGCTCGGCCACGCGGAGCGTCACCTGCGAGAGCTGGATCAGGTCGCGACGGAACTGACCGGGCGTGATCTGGATGATCTGATCCCCCAGACGGCGCCACATCGTCTGCAACGCGATATAGACGTCCTTGGAGTAGTCTTCCGCCGCGATCGACCCGCCGATCCCCGCCGACGCCGACCGCGGCTGGCAGACGCCGATGACTTTGTAGAACTCGTGGTCGACCTGGACCAACTCGCCAATCGGCGAGCCGGTCGGGAAGAGCCGGTCGGCGACCTCCGCCGAGATGACGCAATGGTTCCGCTCGAAGAGGCCGTCGCCATCCGATAGGAAGCGGCCCATCGAGATCTTCAGGCGAGCGGTCTCCTGGTACTCGGGCGTCACGCCAACGAGCCGCCCCTCGAGCGACCGGCGGCCGACGCGGAACTCGCAGGTCATCTCGCGGATCGGCACCGCCGAGTCGAGCGTCGAGAGCGTCGAACTCAGCTTCACGTAGTCGTCGCGGGTGACGCCATAGCCGGCGCCGTCGTAGTCGTCGCCGGTCGGCTTGACCGTGCGGACGATGATGTTCTTGGCGCCGAGCGAGGCGATCTGCTCCTGCGAAGCCCGGCTGATCCCCTCGCCAATCGCCAGAAGCCAGACGACGCTCAAGACGCCGATCAGGATGCCGAGCACCGTCAGCCCCGACCGCATCGGGTGCAGCAGCAAGCTCTTCACGCTGAGCTCGACCGTGCGGCGCCAGCGGGCGAACGAAGCGACAAAGGAGGTGTTTTGCATGGCGGTCAGCGAGCCCCGTTGGGTCCGTCCTTGCGACGGCTGGCGTCCAAGGCCGCCCGCGACCCGTCCGGATGGCCGTCGTAGACCACCAATCCGTCACGGAGCACGACGGTCCGTTTGGTGAGGTCGGCGACCTCGGGCTCGTGCGTCACGAGGATAATCGTGCGGCCTTCTTCGTTGAGCCCCGTCAGGAGGTCAAGGATCTCACGCGTCGTCGCGGTGTCGAGGTTCCCCGTCGGCTCGTCGGCGAGCAGGAACCAGGGGTCGTTCACCAGGCTGCGGGCGATCGCGACACGCTGCTGCTGGCCGCCGGAGAGCTGCATCGGCCGGTGGTCGAGGCGGTCGCCGAGGCCCACCTTGTCGGCGAGCTCTTCGCACCGCTGACGGCTGTCACGGCCCAGCCGGCCGCTGTAGTGCAGCGGCAGTTCGATGTTCTCAAGCACGGTCAGCGCCGGCAGCAGGTTGAACGACTGGAAAACAAACCCCAGCCGGGACGCCCGTACGTCCGCCAACTCGTCGTCGCTCATCTGCGCGACGTTATCGGGGCCGAGGTAGAACTCGCCTCCGGTCGGCCGGTCGAGGCACCCCAGCAGGTTCAAGAGGGTGCTCTTCCCCGAGCCGCTGGGCCCCATGATCGATACGAAATCGCCCGTAGGTACGTCAAACGACACCCCGCGGAGGGCGTGCACCGTTCCGCCAGCGAGGACGTACGCCTTCTTCAGGTCGCGGATGCTGACGGCCAGGCCGTCGTTCAGAACCGCCGCGGAAGCCGCTGTCGCAGGCCTGGCGGGCGTTCGGGCGGAGGCCGTCATCAGCCCTGCCCCGCAACGCCGCCGGCCGTCTGCTTAGCGGCCGTCGTGTCGCCCGAGGCGTCGCTAGCCGGGGCGGCCGGTTTGGGCGCCTCTTGGAGGCGACGCCAGTCGGACCCGGTGTCGACCGCGTGCTGCTTCTGCTCGGAGGAAATCTCGGGCAGCGCCACTTGGTCCACCAACGCCCGCGGGTTGAGCGCCACGCGGTCGTTCGCCTCGAGGCCCGTTTCAACGACAAAGAATCGGTCGTTCGTCGGTCCAACCGTCACCTCATGCGGCGCCAGTTGGTCGCCCTCTTTCACGAAGCAGTAAAGCTTGTCGCCATGGGCGTAGATCGATTGAACGGGGGTCACCAGCGAGTCCGGGACGAACATCGCACTGATCGTGACGCTCGCCGTCATGCCGGTCTTGAGTTGAGCCGTCGGCTCTTCAATCGCGACGAAGGCTTTGTAGTCCTTGACGTTGGCCCGACGCCAGTTGGTCGGCTCGGCGTACTGATTGACGCGGGCGACACGGCCCCGCAGCACCTTGCCATCGCCGCCGACCAGCTTCACCGCGGCCGGCATCCCTTGGCGGATGTACTGGATCAGTGACTCATTGACCTCGACTTCGACCTGCATCGACGAGATATCGGGCAGGCGGATGATCGTCTGACGCTCGCGGATGACGGCGCCCTCTTCGACGACAAACTCTTCGCCGCCGCCGCGCTGGTCCTCGCCGTGGGCGTAGGTGACGGTCCCCGCCGCCGGCGCGGTGATCACACACTTGGCGATCTGGTCCTCAATCTCGCGGAGCTTGTCGGTCTCGAGTTGGTAGCTGTTCTTGAGCGATTCCCACTTGGCGCTTGTGATCGCAGCGTCGGATTCGAGTTGTTTGACCGTCTTCGCCTTGGTGAAGTCCTCGAGGACCCGCAGCTTGGTCTTTGCCGCGTCGAGCGCCTTCTGGGCGTTCTCGACGGCGAAGCGGTCGGCCTGGAGCTGTAGCTCACTGACGTACCCCTTCGCGGCTAGTCGCTTGCTGTACTGGACGTATTCCTTCGCCCGGCTGAGGTCTTCCTCGGCGACGAAGATCTCGCTCTCGATGGTCTGCTTCTCTTGGACGAAGAGCCCATCGACGTACTCTTGCTGGGCGATGATCGCCGTCTCGTAGAGGTTCTGGGCCTCGATGACAGCCGCCTCGGCCGTGTTGACGTTGATTTGCTGCAGCAGGCGGTCCGACACCAGCGTTGAGGAGTCGAGTTCGACGAGGAAGTCGCCGGGCTCGACCTGTGTCCCTTCGGGGATGATCCGCAGGATGGCGTTCCCCGTCGCTCCCTGGGTCTTCACGGCGGACTTCACCTCGACGCCACCGGCTGACTGGATCTCGCCCCGCTCGGTGATTTGGAGCGAAAAGTCCTGCCGCTCGACGGTGTGCAACACGGCGTCGTCCGTGCCAGACGCGGCGCCGCTCGCTTGGACCGAACGCCACCAGGCGTAGCCTCCCCCGCTAGCGAGGCAGACGAGCAGCGCCAACCAGAGGAGGGCGCCGCCTGAGTGTCGCTGTCGGATCAACGCATGGGGGGGGCGCCGAAACATCTCGTTGCCGTGAGGAGAAGGGAGTCGGAGGGGGGGCGAAGCGGGCCACGCCTCATTATGGCTGCATGACGGTCAGTCGCCCAGTTGCGATGGCGAGATTGTGGCGTCGATTTGCGTCAACTCTCTCGTCTCTTCTGCGGGCGCCGGACCCATTGGGTTCGCTAATTCCCCTTTCATCAGCTCGTTTGGCGACCCGTCCGCGTCGGTTTGCAGCTCCTGCGCCAAGTCGGGCGGCAGGAGGCACGGCCCCGCCAGCGGCAACGGCGAGACATCGCCCCCGCCGGGGCAAGGACACCGGGGCACGAACATGTCGAAATCATCCCCCATCTCGACCCGCAGCCCCTGCGAATCAACGAGCATCACCCCGAGGTCGAGCTCGAGGTTCAGCCGCTGCACGCGGTTGTTGACCCAGACCGACAGCAAGTCGTTCTGTGCGTTGAGCAAGTCCCCCAGCGCTTGCACGAGGTCACGAGCCGTGGTGTTGTTGAACTGTTCGGTGGCGCCCGGCTTCGGGGGCTCGGACAACCGCAGCTGGGTCAGATCGACCTGGGCGATCGCCACCAGGACCGCTTCGCGGCGGAGCTCAAAGTTGACCTCGTTCAGGCGGATCTGCCGCAAGGTGCCCCGCAGGCTTTGGTAGATGCGGTCAACGAACTGGTAATAGCTCCGCCGCGCCTGTTGGTACTCGATCAGCGACTGCCGATAGACGTTCCGTTCGGCGAGCCTCGACGTCGGCGAATCGAACTCGACGCCGACGCGTAGCCGCCCGTTGGTGTCGCGGAATCGCAGCGGGTTGTCGCCGACATTCGCCAGATCGCCCGAGAAGACGAGGTCGACCGCCGACATCAGGTTGTTCGCGTTGAAGTGGATCAGCCGCCACGCGTCTACCAACGAGGCGCGGGCGTTCGCCCAGTCGCGACGATTGACCCGAGCAATCTCCAGGGCCTCTTGGGGCGTGAGCTCCATCGGCGTCAGGTCGAGCGCGTCGAGCCGCGTCCGGGCCTGCAGGATCGACAACTCAAGAAGCATCGCCGACAAACGACGCAGCAGCTTGGGACGCTCGGCCGCATCCGCCTCGACGAACTCAGCCTGCAGCGTTGCGAGCGAGTCACGCCATGCGGCGACATCGACTTCGATCGAGGCGACACGCTCGTCGAGCAGATCGGGATCAAACAGCGCCCGATCGATCTGGGCATTGACCACTTCCGATCGATCCCGGATGGCGAGCAAATGCTCGCGGCGGGCCGGAACCACGTTCAAGAGCGTTTGGAGATCGCTTTCAACGACGGCGAACTGCGCCGCTGCCTCGGCGAGCAACCGGTCGGACTCGACCGTCTCGCCCGCCTCAGCCGGGACCTCCTCGGGGACGCTCTCCGAGAGGGTCGGACCATCTGGCGTCGGCAACGTCGGACCGGCAAGCGGATCGACTGGCTCGGCGTCCGGAACGGGCGTCGCATCGAGGGCGGTGTCGACTTGGTTTTCGACCGCTTCCACCGGATCGACCGTCGTAAGCAGCACGTCCGCCACGTCGTTTTGGAGCGCCGTCACCTCGGGCGATAGCAAATTGAAAGGCTCGAGCAGCGGGTCGGCAATCACCAACTCGATGTCGGGTGGCAAACCAAGATCGACCTTGAAGTTATCCAGCGACGTCTGGAAATCAGCCTCGGCGCGGAGCAATTGGCTCTGCGCGTTGAACAGCGCTTGCCGTGCTAAGTCGACTTGGAAGCGGTCGATCCGTCCCGCGTCGTAAGACGCGGCGAGCTGCATCGTGCTGTCGCGGAGGGCCGCGACGTTCGCGCGCTGGTTGCTGAGGACCTTCTGGGTCTGGAGGAGGCCGAGGTACCCCCCGGCGGCCGCCGCGCCGGCGACGCCCGAGTTGCCGTTGCCGCCGCCGAAGTTGCCGCCGCCGAAGTTGCCGACCTGCAGGTTGACTCCCGCGAAGCCCGACAGGCCCGCGCCGCCGAGCAACCCACCCCGCCGCTGAGGCCCGCCGCTGAGGAAGCGCCCTACCGCGACGTTCAGGTAATACTCGCCTCGGAAGCGCTCCATGGAACGGACGTTCGCCAACAGCGCCCGCTCGGCGACCGTCAGTCGCTCGAGGATCCGCACGCGGCCGCCGCCGCGCAGCAGCGGCTGGACGATGGAGAAGTCGAGCAAGGTGCGGCTGGAGTAGTCATTGCCGCCGGCGAACTGCCAGACGAGCGTGTTCGCCAGCCCGACAACCATCTCGCCGCCGGTAGCCGTCAGCTTCTGCAGTCGCCAGCGGTTGGCAGGGCCGGGCCCGAGCGTGCTGTTGCTGGGGGAGACGTACAATTGACTCGACGACTCGCCCGTGCCGGAACGGACACGGCCGTCGGCGACGTACTCGATGCCGGAGCCGCCGAAGAGCTGGGTGTCGAAGCGGAACCGTTCGAAAGAGACGTCGAGCGCCGAGAGGTACAGCTCTTCGAGCTCGTTCTGAAAGTCAGGATCATTTACCAGACCGAGCCGCACCGCGGCGGTGGAGTCGAGGACGAGGCGCCCCTGGGCGTCGACGGGCAGCGTCGCACGCCAGTCGGGCGGGTCGACCCACGGCGTCCGCGGCGCTTCCCGCCAGTATTTGGCCCCCTTTTTTCCGTCGACGCTCACCATGTAGTGGTGGGAGGTCGGATCGTCGGGCGGCATCGGCGGGCAGTCGGGCGAATCGTTGTCGTACATCCGGGACCGCGGATCGATCCCGATGCGGTACGCCCCGATGTCGCCGCCGGCGACCGTCGACTTCTGGTCGAGCAGGTGGTACGCGTCGCGGTCGGCGCGCAGCCGCGCCTTGCTGCGGCTACAGCCCTCGAGCGACGCCATGACCGCGACGACGCACACGATGCGTAGGAAAACGCTCAACCCTCGACCCCCCGCCTTTTGTGCCTCAGCCTGGCCACCCCCCTCGGCGACTCACACGGGACGGCGCAGCCATCCCGCAGTCGAAGCATCGACGCCGTGACGATCACCGCTTGACGTGAGTTGGCCTCAAAACCGTTGGAATCGGATCAATCGGAACACCGGGCGCCCGCGACGCTAGCAACGCGGTCGCTTAGACTTGTTGCTAACAACACCACCTTTCACGCCCCGCATCGCTGTGGCTTTGCCTCCACTCGAACCCGCCGAAGCGATTCAGCAACTAACGCAACGGCTCGCGCCGATCGGGGTCGAGACCGTGGCGACCTCGGCCGCCGCGGAACGGGTGCTGGCGGACCCGATCCTGCTTGACCGTGATAGTCCCGCCTGCGACTGCAGCGCGATGGATGGCTTCGCGGTCCGCGCCGCCGAACTAGCGGCGGGGGCTCTGCCGGTGGTCGGCGAGTGCCGCATTGGTGAGCCACCCGGCGCCCTGCCGGCTCACGCCGCCATGAGGATCTATACCGGCAGCCCGCTCCCTCGCGGGGCGGACGCGGTCATCCGATTAGAGCGTGTCGATGAAGCCGAGCGGGTGATCCGGCTGCAGGCAGGAACCACCGTCACCACGGGGGAAGACCTTCGGCGCCGTGCCGAAAACGCCGCCGCGGGCGACGTCGTCGTTGACCGTGGCGTCGAACTCACCGCCGCCTCGATCGCCGCCGCTGCGACGGTGGGGCTCGGTTCGCTCTGCGTTCACCGATCGCTTCGGCTCGGTGTCGTGACGACCGGCAGCGAACTCGAGCGGCCTGACGCCAGCGACCTGCCGCCGTGGCGTCTCCGCGACTCGAATGGGCCGGCCCTCGCGGCGATGTTTGGCGGCCTTCCGTGGATCGACTCGGTCGAGCTACAGCACGCGGATGATTCGCTCGAAGAATTAACTACGGTCCTCGCAGAGTCGCTGCAACGCAACGACGCGGTCGTGCTCACCGGCGGCGTCTCCAAGGGCGCTTACGACTACGTGCCCGACGCGGTCCGGAGCATCGGCGGTGAAGTCGTGTTCTACCGGATCCGTGCGCGGCCGGGCCAACCGACGCTCGGCGCAGTGGCGGGTGAGAAGGCGATCGTCGGCCTACCGGGCAACCCACTTGCCGTGCTCACGGCGGGACGCCGCGTGCTGACGCCGGTGCTGAGGCGGTTGGCCGGGCACGCTACGATCGAATCACCAACGCCGCAGGTTACGCTGGAGGCGTGGTCGGGTAAGACGCTGCCGCTCACCTGGTGGCGGCCGGTGAGACTCAACGCGCAGGGCGTCGCGAGCCTCGCGTCCCTCCGCGGTTCGGGCGACGTCTGTGGCCCCGCCGCAACCGATGGCTTCATTGAGGTCCCGGCCGACACTTCCGGCGTTGGGCCCTATCCCTACTACGCTTGGCGTCCTTGATCGCATGACTCGCTCCAACGAACCGCCGCTCTCCCACCTCGACACCGCGGGGCGTGCGCGGATGGTGGACGTCGGCGGCAAGCCGGTTACCGACCGCCGCGCCGTGGCCGAAGGCCGCGTCGATGTCGGCCCCGAGGTGGCCGCCGCCATCCGCGAGAACTCCCTCAAGAAAGGCGACTTGCTCCAAGTGGCGAGACTCGGCGGCGTCCAGGCGGCGAAGCGAACCGCCGACCTCGTCCTGCTCTGCCACCCGCTGCCGCTCGCCCACATCGATGTCGAGGCGACGCTCGAAGAAGATTGTGTCGTCCTCACCGCCACGGTCCGCACCGCGGGACAAACGGGCGTCGAGATGGAGGCGCTCGCCGCCGTCGCCGGGGCGGCGCTAAACGTCGTCGATATGGGCAAGTCACTCAATCCAGCGATCGAGATCCGCTCCCTCCGAGTCGTCGAGAAGACGGGCGGTAAATCGGGGCCGACCCGCCACCACGCCGCGGGGCCGCGCGTCGCGATCCTCACTGTCAGCGACAGTCGCTCTGCCGGCGCCGCAGAGGACTTGGCGACGCCGCTACTGGCCGACGCCGTGCAGAGGTTCCTGGGAGGCGACGTCGTCGCCTCGAAGCTCGTCCCGGACGATCGCGTAGCGATCGCCACGCAGCTCCGCGACTGGGCCAGCGAGCCCGCTGCGCCGTCGCTCGTCCTCACGACAGGCGGCACAGGCGTCGGACCACGCGACGTCACTCCCGAGGCGACGATCGAAGTCGCTGAGCGGCTCCATCCGGGCCTGCTTGATTTGGCCCGCGCGCGGTGCCTTCCTGGGAAGCCGCACGCTTATCTGTCGCGCGGCGTCGCCGGCGTCGTCGGGCGGACCCTGATCGTCAACCTGCCGGGCTCGCCGCGTGGCGCCGTCGAGACGCTCAGGCTGATCGCCGACGTACTGCCCCACACGCTCGAAACGCTGCGTGGCGAGGAAGCGAGCCACCCGTAGCGCAGCGCTCACGCGGCGACGCGCAGCGCCAGGGTTTCGGTCGGCATCCGCGGAACGATCTCTTCGAGCGCCGCCAAGGCCTCGGCAACCGAGTCGTTGGCCGCCGCCTCAAGACGACGCAGATCGTGCAGCACCTGCACGAGGGGTTGCACCGCACAGTCGGCCGTCATGATCTTCTCGTGCGAAGTCGGCTTGTGCTGCTCGCTGTCGTTGTAAAGCTCTTCGTAGAGCTTCTCGCCCGGTCGCAAGCCGGTGATCTCAACCTCAATGTCCTCGCCTTCTCGCAGGCCCGACAGCCGGATCATGTCGCGGGCCAGATCGAGAATCCGCACCGGCTCGCCCATGTCGAGAACGAAGATCTCCCCCCCCTGCCCCATCGTCGCCGCCTGGACGACCAACTGAGCCGCCTCCGGGATCATCATGAAGTAGCGATTGATATCGGGGTGCGTCACCGTGATCGGACCGCCCTGGGCGATCTGCTGGCGGAAGATTGGGATCACGCTGCCGGCCGAGTCGAGCACGTTGCCAAATCGGACCGTTACGAAACGACACGCCGACCCGACGCTCTTCGCCTGCACATAGCGTTCCGCCATTTGCTTGCAGGCGCCCATCACGCTGGTCGGGTTCACCGCCTTGTCGGTGCTCACCATAACGAAGCTTGCGGCGCCCGACGCCTCGGCGGCGTCGGCGACATTGCGTGTGGCGAGCGTGATGTTCTTGATCGCCTCGCCGGGATGCTTTTCCATGAGCGGCACGTGCTTGTAAGCCGCGGCGTGGAATACCACGCGGGGGCGATGCTCCTGAAACACCGCGTCGAGCCGCTCGCGGTCGTTCGTGTCGGCGAGCACGACCTCAACGACCCCGGGGGCGAGCGCTTCCAACTCGCGATCGAGGAAAAACTGCCCCGTTTCAGAGCGGTCGAGAGCGACCAGCTTGGCAGGCTTGTGCTTGAGCAGTTGGCGACAGATCTCCGAGCCAATCGAGCCGGAACTTCCGGTGACAAGCACCGTCTGTCCGGCGAGCCAGTTGGAGATGGCGCCGTTGTCCAGCCGCACGGGATCACGGCGCAAGAGGTCCTCGATCGAGACGTCGCGAGGACCAACCGAAACCGTGCCGCGTAGCAGCTGTTCGTGGGTCGGCATCGCCCGGACCGGCACGCCGGCGCGTTGGGCGTCCGCCATCACGGTGCGCACCACCCGCCCGGGCAGCGAACCGGCGATCAGCACTTCGTGAGCCGAGTACTCGGCGACAAGCCGCGGGAGGTCCTCAGGAACGCCGACAACCGGGACCCCGCCGATGTGTTGGCCGAACTGGCGGACATCGGGGTCGATGAAGCCGACGGCGCGTAGCGGTTGCATCCGCGCCATGCGGAGCGTCCGGAGGAGCGACTCCCCTTCGTCGTTGGCGCCGACAATCAGGGCGCGGCGGCCCGTCTCTTTGGCAAAGTTACTCCGCAAGTCGCGGTACGCGCGGGGCGCCGATCGCAATAATCCGACCGCCAGCAGGGTAACCCCCCAATCGATCAGCAAGACGCCGCGCGGGGTCGAGACTTCGGGCAGCAGAAAGGTGTCGACAAACGACAGCCCGATGGTGCTTAGCGTGGTCGCCTTGGCGATCGTTACGAGATCATGAAAGCCAATGTAGCGGTTGACGTTTTGGTCAAGCCGATGCCAGCAGAACGAGAAGAGCTTGACGCCGACGGCGCAGAGCATGGCGACCGTCATGCCGGCGACGTGCTGCTCAGGGATGGGACCACCGAAGCGGAGCGAATAGGCCGCCACAAACGTCACGGCGGAAACCGCCGCAAACGCAGTCAGCATGAGACAACGGCGGACTTGAAGACTCATCGTAACTCAGTGGAAGTTTGTTGAGGTTCGCTGTCGCTTGCGGCCCCCTGTTCATGCTGAGGAGCAGGCGTCGTTAGCGGCCGTGTCCGCTGGGCTAGCTTCAGGGCGGCCTGCTTTTTCGCCGACAGATGCAGCGACCGTTGCAAATAGCGGAGATCGGGGCGCCGGGCAAGACACCATCGCAAGTGCGGGTCCGCCTCGTCGTAGGCCTCTGCCTCGAAATAGGCGAGAGCGATCTCGTGCCGAATCCAGAAGTCGTTCGGCGATAACTCGCACGCCTTGGTGGCGCATTCAATCGCCTTGTCGTACCGCCCGAGCGACCGATTCACGATACTGACCTGGCGCCAACGTCGGGCCGCGTCTTGGGGAGAGAGCGTTTCGCCTTCGACTACCGACTCGGCTTCGGCGTGTTCGGCGATCGCCACGAGGTCCGCTTCCTTGCCCACTTTCCGATAAGCAGCCAGAACGAAATCCGTTGCGGCGCAGTCGGGATTCAGCTCATTGACAAGCGCGTGCGCCGGCAGAACCCGCGCCAGCTGCGCCACGAGACGTTGGCGATGCGACCCCGGCAAGCGAATACTCGCCCGGTAGTGCTCGAACGCGGTATCAACGTCACCCGCGAGGTGGATCTGGCGACCCGCCTCGAATCGAACGCGTCCATCGAAGGGTCGCAACCGGACCGCTTGCTCAACGTAAGCTTCAAGCGGCGGATTGGAAGACTGCAGGAAGGAGAGGCTCGCCAACTGGAGGTAAGCCTCCCCCTGAAGCGGGCAGAGCCGTACGGCGGCTTCCGAGTGGGCGGAGGCTTCGGCGAGCAGCCGCGACGACTCGCCGAAAGCCCGGACCAACCAGTCGCGGATCTCCGCCTCAGAACTGAAGGAGCCGGTCCGAACCGTATCGGCAATCATGTCGATCGACATCGGGTTGTCGCTTTGCGCCGCAACTCTTTCAAATTGTTGCATCAACCGACCAGCCAAGCGGCTGTGCGCCCGAGCATTCAGCGGATCCACGGTGACCACCGACCTGAGCGACTCAAGCGAGCGACGGGTCGTTTCGTCGATGGTTGCATTGAGGTGGGGGTCCAAATGATCTGGCGCCGACGTAAAGAGGCGAGATTCGAGCGACGCGATCGTCTTGGACGTGCGTAAGTAGCGGTCCCAGGCGAGCGAGCCGGCTGCCGGCGCCACCAGGCAGGCGACGGCAAACGCGCTCGCGGCGACAGCAAGTCCTCCCCTGAACCAGTCCGTATCCCGACGCTCTCGTCGCGGACGCTCTTCCGCCTGCGCCGCCTCGGCCGCCTGGATCTCTCCGAGGCGGATCGCGCACGACGCGAAGGCGACCGCTACGGCCGCTAGTACCGGTACGTACCAGACGAAGTCGACTATCGAATGGACGAAACTCGCCGCAAGTCCGGCGCCGAGGACCGACCACAACAGGATGCGGCGCGGCGTCTTGGCGCCATGGACCCCTGTCGCCACGCAGCGGAGACAGAGGGCCATCGCGGCGCCGATCACCAGCAGTCCCGCGACTCCGTTCTCCGTAGCGATCTGCAAGTACCCCGATTCGGCGTGGGTGAATTCCTTGTAGCTCGATCGATCCAGATACGAGGGATAGACAAAGCGGTGAGAGCCGGCGCCATGTCCGAACCACGGATTCGCCGTAAAGGCGCGGGCGTTCGTGGCCCAGATCAAACGACGCCGTGCATCGGCGTCGAGCTCGTCGACTTGACCAGAAACCAGATCATCGAGCCTCGCCGTTACTTCGTCGTAACCGAAGAACGAGACTCCTCCCAAAACGACCGATCCGGTCGCCGCGAGAATGATCAGGTCTTTCAATCCGAGCCGGCCCCCCCACCAACTCAGCAGCGCCGCCGTGAGGGTCGCGAATGCCAGAGCCGCGGCGCCTCCGCGGGACTGAGTCGCCAGCACCATGACCAAGAGGACCGCCAAAGCCACCAATGAGGCGATACGGACGACGCCATTCGACGGGCCGTTTGGCTTCTTGGCTCCACGGCGGCTCGGAAGGGCTTGTGAGAATGCGAGCGGCGCCAGGGCCGCCGCTCCGAAAATGAGAAAGTGCGCCAGATGGTTGCGATTAGAGAACGGCCCTTTCACGCCCAAATCGAATCGCTGTAACGGGAAATCGTAACGCCACAGGTATTGTTCATCGGGGAAGAACTGCTGCATCATCGCCACGATCGCCGCGAAGACACCGAGCCCAGCGATCCAGGCGAGCACTCTTGAGACATCCTCCTCGCTGCTCACCCAGTCCCCGATGACGAAGAACAGAAGCCCATGGCAGAGGAGTACGCCAAGCCCCTCAACCGACTCGGCCGGAGTGAGCGAGATGGTGCTCCAGATTCCGAAGGTAGAGTCGGTTGCCCAGAGTGGAAGCAGTTCGCTATGGCCCGGCGCCATCACGCTGAGAATCCCTGCCGTCAGCGGAAGAATCTGGGCGGCGACGCAAGCGCTCCCCGCGATGGCGACACTCAGTGGCCCGAGGGGCGTCCAGAGCGAACGCCCCAGGAGCGACGCGCGGGCGACCGTCGCCATTGTCGCCACCGCAATTGCCAACGCGTAAATGAGTCGACCACCGTCGTGCCGTCCGCCGAGCGTCAACATCGTCAACGCCAGGCCAACAACGAGCGCCACCTCCCGGGTTCGCTGACAGCCGTCGGCGAGCGTTGCTCGTGACGGCATTCGCAAGCGTGGGAATGAGCCGAACATGGTTTCCTCGGTTGCCCCCGGGTGGGAGACGCCTGCTTACTAAGAGTTCCCGTAACTTAGGCCGCGACCGGTAGTGACCGGTCGTTTGGCTCATCGTGATCCGCTTCATCGACTCCGTAGCCATAGCCGTATCCGTAGCCGTACCCGTAGCCCTTGCCGGCCTGTTCGGAGATGCGATTCGCAACCACCCCAAGGAGCGGCGCACC
This sequence comes from Botrimarina colliarenosi, assembly GCF_007859955.1. Lineage (GTDB taxonomy): Bacteria > Planctomycetota > Planctomycetia > Pirellulales > Lacipirellulaceae > Botrimarina > Botrimarina colliarenosi. Next base: position 574,661 of record NZ_SJPR01000001.1, on the reverse strand, counting down.
GCCCGTCGAGAAGTGGCTGCAGGCGCGAGTGACCAAGCGGCGATGGTTCTTTTCCGGAGTGACGACCAGAACCACCCCATCCACGAGGCGGGCCGCAATTTGCGCGTCGCTCACTGCCAGGATCGGCGGACAGTCCACCAGCACCTGGTCGTAACGTGAATCGGCCCACGCAAGCAGATCGGCAAAGTTGGTTCCTAGCAGCAGTTCGGCCGGGTCAGGCCGACGCGGTCCGGCCGGAATCACATCGAGCGTGTCGAGCGCCGTACGGAGGACACACCTTTCCGCGACAGCGGCGACATCGTCGCGGGTGGTAAGGATGTCGGTGACGCCCGCCTGCCCCTTGAGCTCCAGAAGAGCGGTCAGGCCCGGCTTGCGGAGGTCGCAGTCGATGACGAGGGTCCGCTTCCCGGTCTGGGCGTACGAAACGGCGAGGTTTGCCGAGATGGTCGTCTTGCCGTCGCCCGGCTCGCTGCTGGAGATCACCAGTCGGTCCGAAACTGCGGCGCCTAGAGTGATTGCCGTGCGAAGCGTGCGGAACGCTTCGGACTCGGCGCCTTGCGGCTGGGCAAACATCTGCACCTTCTCGAGACCGACGCCAGACCGGGCGGGCAAGTCACGCACCACCGCCAAGACGGGACAGCCCAACTGCAGCGCCATCTCCTCGGGCGACCCGAACCGATCGTCGAGGAGATCTTGGACATAAACGACGCCAATCCCCAGACAGAGACCGCCCAGCAGCGAGGCCATCAGCACCATTCTCAATTGCGGCGAGGCGGGCCGGTCGGCTGGCAAGGGCTCCTGAACGATAGTGGCGCGGATCGGCGCCTGGACTTGGGTCATGTCGATCGCGGAGATCTTGTCGCAGACGGCGTCATACTGTTTCTCCAGCCGAGCGACGTCGCGATTGAGCATCTCGAGCTTCACGAGGTCGCCGCTCTGCCGAGACGCCTCGCTGCGTGCGACCTCGAACGCCTCAGCGAGCTGCCGCTCGCGCTCGTTCGATTGCGCTAGCGCCTGGTTGAGCATGCCAATCAGCAGCGGGCCGAGTTCCTCGCGGCTCAGCCCGGTCGGGCGGCCGGAGGCGTCGCTGCGGTACGAAGCGAGGTACTGCTCGGTCGCCTCAATCTGGCTGCGGAGCGTCACCACCTGCGGGTGCGAGGGGCCGTAGAACGGCTCGACGCGGCGCAGCTCGTCGCGGACGCCGATCAGCTTTGACTGCTGCGCGGCGAGCACCTCGATGTCGTTCGGCGCCATGCCCATCGCAGCGAGCATCGCCGCCTGGCCAATCGACTCCTCGACGAGCCCCATGTGCTGCGACAGGTCCTCGCCGCGCGCGATCGCGACCTGGATCGTCGCTAGCGACGCCGTCAAGTCGAGCCGTCGACGCTGGGCGCCCATTAGGGCGTCGTTGTACTGAATCGCCCGTCCGACAATCGGATCGACGACATTCTCGTGGTCGGGCAGCGAGAGGTGGCCCACCTGCTCGCGTGTCTGCTGCAGTTCGAGCTGCTTGGCGGAGAGTTCCTGCTTGAGCTTGGTCCCCTCGGTCGTCAGCACGTCCTGCACCTCTGCGGCGGTCCCACGGTGCGTCTCAGCGACGAAATCGAGGTACGCCTCAATGACCGCCCGCACAACCGCCGCCGCCGCCTCGGGGTCGAGCGAGTCGTAACCGACATTGATGAAGTTGGTCTTCCGAACGGTCGAGGCGGTGAGTTGCTCGTTGATCGTTTCAACCCATTCGTTGGCCTTCTTGTCGACGAAATCAATCCGATACTCGGGCCCCAATCGATCGATAGCGCGGCTCACCACTTCGGAACTCTTGACGAGCTCGCGGTGCGTCGCCATCAGGTTGTCCGCGCCCGCCTGTTCGTTCAAGCTCACCATCTCGCCGCCACTCTGGTCGACGACAAGCAGCTTTGCCGTCGAGCGGTAGTAGCGAGGGGCGGTCGCGTAGTAGGCGGCGCCAACCACAAGGCAAGCCGCCAGCGTCCAGAGGACCGTCTGCTGACGGTAGCGAATCACCCGCGCGAGCCGGACCAACGCTTCCAGAGCGTGCTCGCTCGCATCGTTGTCGTCACGCCACGGCTCACCGTGTTCGTTAGCCGATTCCAGCGACATGGATTCTTTGTCTCTTAAGCAGCAAGACGTGATAGAGAACCGCAAACGTCAAAACAACGACAGGTTGCCGCCGACCCCCATCGAGATCCGGAAGACGTTCTTTACAGCCTCGACCGCGACCGTGGCGGGGGTCGATTCGACGCTCACGAGATCGCCCGACTGGAGGATCAGGTTCTCGCTGCCATCGTTCTTGGCGTGAGAGATACTGACCTCGACGACTAGCGGCTCATCGTTCTCGGGAGATTGCCGCACCACAAGCACTTTATCGGCCATTGAGGTCACCGCTCCGCCCGCCATCGCGATGGCGTCGAGCACGCGGAGGTCGTGATCCTCCATCAGCTCAAACTGATTCGGGTTCTTGACGAGACCCGTCACGTGGACAACGCGTTTCTGCTTCGGACGGACAATTAGGATGTCGTGATCGGCCAGACGCATGCGATCCGGCGAGACCGCTTCCGGCTTCGCGAGGTCGATCAGCTCGGCGCCCTTGCGAGTCGCGGGGCCGTCGTAGGAGACCTGCTTAACGCCGGCCGACGGCCCGGGCGTTTCCGAATCGGCTAGGGCAAGAGAGCCGCCGCGAAGGAGTTCAACGACGGCGCCTGCGTCTTCGTTGAGTCCTCCCGCCGCAGCGATCGCGGTGAGGACGTCACAGCCCGATCGGGGCAGTTCTTTCACGCCTGGCTCGCCGACAGCGCCGAGCACGGTGATGCTGTTGGTCGCCTGCTCGGTGACCTCGACGCTAATCTGCGGTCGAACATACACGCCCCGCGCGGTGGCGGCAGAGGCGATCTGGTCCGCGGCCTCGGCCGGTTCGAGACCCACCACCGTGACGCGCCCAATGAGCGGCGTATCGACCGCGCCATCTCGCGCGACGCGAGCCTTGTGTTCGATCGGCGCCTCGCCAAGGAGGCCTGTCGCGATCTGAATCGTAAGAAGGTCATCGGCGCCGATCGACTTGCTCGAGACTTCGGCCGACGTGAATCCGCCAAGCCGCACCCGCTGCATCCCGGCGCCAGGCGTGGCGCGATACTCACTCGGCAACGCGCGGGCCATCATGCGGGGTGAACGGCAGCCGACCGCGGCTCCGAACCCGACCAGCAAAGTCGGCGCCAGCATGCCGACGAGCAGTTTGCGATGGCCTTCGATCATTCGGCTCAAGGAGAGAATGTTGCTGCGATCCTGACGAACGACGTGTCTTCGGGCGCCCGGGGGGATCCCCGGGACGCACCTCGCGACACAAGTGGGGCGGAGTGGTACCGAAGCCGGCTACCCCCGGCAAGGCGAGTTCTCAACTTGAGGCGAATCCTCTCGCCCGGGCGCAACGCTGTCTCGCATTCGACCTTGGCGCCGAAACCCCGAGCGGCTTATGTTCGGTGGTGGAAGGCAGGAGGCCTTCGCACACGGCGGTTCGCCCACGGGTCTACCGTCCCACCACAGCGGGTAAAGAACAGGATGTTCGAAGGCAAAACCCTTCTCGTGACCGGCGGCACCGGGTCGTTTGGCAACGACTTCGTCAAGCTCGTGCTAGCAGACCACAACCCGCGCAGGGTCGTCGTCTACAGCCGCGACGAAAAAAAACAACACGACATGCGGCTGGCGTTCGCCGACGAGCGACTCGCGTTCGTCATCGGCGATGTCCGCGATCGCCAGGCGATCGGATCGGCCATGCGGGGCGTTGATTACGTCTTCCACGCGGCGGCTCTCAAGCAAGTGCCGTCCTGCGAGTTCTTCCCCATCGAGGCGGTCCGCACCAACGTCCTCGGGACGCACAACGTGCTCGAGGCCGCCGAAGACGCCGGCGTCCAGAAGCTGGTTGTGCTGAGCACCGATAAAGCGGTCCAGCCGATCAACGCCATGGGCCAGACCAAGGCCCTGATGGAGAAGCTCACCTTCGCCCGCTCGCTCAGTGATCAGTCGCGGGTCACTTACTGCGGCGTCCGCTACGGCAACGTGATGTACTCCCGTGGCTCGGTGATCCCGCTCTTCATCCAGCAGATCAAGGCGGGCAAACCGATCACGATCACCGAACCGCGGATGACGCGTCTGCTCCTACCACTGGCCGAAGCGGTGCGGCTGGTGACCTTTGCGATGGAGCACGGCCGACAGGGCGACCTCTTTGTCCGCAAAGCAACGACCGCCACGGTCCAGGACCTGGCCGACGCGCTGCTGGGGCTGTTCAAAGCCGACAACCCGATCGACGTCGTCGGGGTGCGGGCGGGTGAAAAGCTTCACGAGATGCTCGTCACGCCCGAAGAACTCGCACGTTCCGAGGAATTCGACGACTATTACCGCGTCCCCTGCGAAGGGGGCCGTGACTACGCCCGCTACTTTACGCAGGGCGATACGAAGTCACGGTTCGTCACCGAGGGCTATACGTCGGCGAACGCTTATACGCTCTCGGTCAGTGAGATCCAAGTTTTGCTGCTTCAGCTGCCTGAGGTACGAGCCGAGCTCGACTCATGGCGTGGCGCCAGCGGCGGGACTCAACTCAAGGTAGCGGCGTGACGCAGCGCATCGGCATTACAGGGGCAAACGGCTTCGTCGGCGGGTGGGTCACCCGGCGACTCGCCCAAGACCCGTCATGCGATATCGTCACGATCGACCGCACCGCCTGGAACGATCCCGACCGGCTCTGCCGGCTCGCTGGGGAGTGCGACACGATCATTCACCTTGCCGGCGTCAACCGCGGCGACGCCGCCGACGTCGAGTCGCAGAACTTGGCGTTAGCTGCGCAGCTAACTGCCGCTTGTCGCCGAGCCGGCGTGACCCCCCATCTTATCTACTCGTCGACGACGAAGCGCGACGAGGACTCCCCATACGGCCGTGGCAAGCTCCGAGCCGAACAGACTTTTGCCGCGTGGGCAGAAGAGACCGGCGCGAGCGTTACCACGCTGGTTATCCCAAACGTCTACGGCGCCGGCTGCCGGCCCTTTTATAACTCGGTCGTATCGACTTTCTGCCACCAGCTCACGCATGGAGAGCGGCCGACAATCGTCGAAGACCGCGTTGTTGAATTCGTCTGGGTGGGAGACCTGGCCGAGCGAATTGCTCAAATCGCCGCGGCGCCTCAGCCGGGCTCCGCGGTCACCCTTCCTGTCCATGGGTCCGCTGAGCTACGGATCACCGAACTTCTTGAGCTACTCGAGGGGTTCCGGAGCGACTATTTCGACAGGGATGTTGTCCCCGACCTGACGACGCAATTGCGGTCGACGCTCTACACAACGTTTCTCTCGTACGTCGCTTTGGCGGACCACGTCCATCGCCCTCCACTGCACAGCGACTCCCGAGGCGATCTCTGCGAAGTGATCAAGACGGTCGCCGGTGGCCAAGTCTTCTTCTCAACGACCCAACCCGGCGTCACCCGCGGCAATCACTACCACACGCGTAAAGCGGAATGGTTCTGCGTTGTCCGCGGCGAGGCGACGATCCGGCTTCGGAAGATTGGCGGCGCCGAAGTGACTGAGTTCACCGTTGCCGGCAACCAACCACAGTTCGTCTCAATCCCGGTGCTGCACACGCACTCGATCGAGAACACCGGCGACGCCGAACTGCTGACGCTGTTCTGGTGCAACGAGCTGTTCGACCCATCCGATGCCGACACGTTCTACGAGGACGTGTTGCCGCCCGTGGCGACCCGCCACGCCGCCTGAGTTCCACCACGGCAAGGAAGCCTGCGTGACTGCTCCCCTGAAAGTGATGACGGTGCTCGGCACCCGCCCAGAAATCATCCGGCTCTCGCGCGTCATGGCGTTGTTGGACCAGCACGTCAATCACGTCCTGGTCCACACCGGTCAGAACTCGGACTACGAACTCAATGAGGTCTTCTTCGATGACCTCAAGGTGCGTCAGCCCGACCATTTCCTCAATATCCGGCGCGACTCGCTCGGAACAATCCTCGCCGATGTGCTTCTCAAGACGGAGCAGGTCCTGCTCGCCGAGAAGCCCGACGCCGTGCTGATCCTGGGCGACACCAACAGCGCCTTCGCCGGCGTGCTGGCGCGGCGGATGAAGATCCCCGTCTACCACATGGAAGCGGGCAATCGTTGCTTCGACTTCAATGTTCCCGAAGAGATCAATCGGCGGATCGTCGATCACATCAGCGACTTCAACCTCGTCTACACCGAGCACGCCCGCCGGAATCTCCTCGCCGAAGGGATCCACCCACGACGGATCTACCTGACCGGCTCGCCGATGAGAGAGGTGCTGGACGACAACCGCGCTGGCTTTGAGTCGTCGGACGCGACAGAGCGTCTCGGACTGACGCCCCGCCAGTACCTGCTCGTAAGCTTACACCGCGCTGAGAACGTCGATAACAAGACCCAACTGCTTCAATTGCTGGACGTTCTGAACACGCTCTGCCGGCGATTCGATATGCCGGTGATCGTCACCACGCATCCACGCACCCGGGCGCGTCTTGACGCGGTCGAGGTTGAGATGGACGAGCGGATCCAGTTCCTCAAGCCGTTTGGCTACCACGACTACCTGAAGCTGCAAATCGACTCGTTCTGCACGGTCTCCGACAGCGGAACGATCAGTGAGGAAAGTTCGATTCTCGGATTCCCGGCCGTGACGACTCGCACCGCGATGGAGCGGCCCGAAGCGATGGACTCGGGCCATATCGTGCTGACCGGGCTCGACACCGACACCGTCGCCGAGTCGGTCGAGTTCGTGACCCAGAACCGTGACCACGCCCTCCTGCAGCCGATTGCTGCCGAGTACCAAGTGACGAACGTCTCGCACCGCGTGGTGAAGCTGATCCTCGGCACCTCGAAGCTCGGGCACCTCTGGGACGGCATCCGCGCCGCTTGAACTTAGCCGCGACAAGACTTCAATCTCACGTGCGAATCCTAGCCGTCTATCGCCACTATTGGCCCGACACGACGCCTTACGCAGGGCTACTCCGGATGATTCTGGAGAGGCTCGCAGCGGATGGACATGATGTCGCTGTTGTGACGGCTCAACCAAGCTACAACGATCACGCTGTGACTCGGCAACCCTGGAGCGAGTTCGTCGGGGGCGTTCGAGTCAACCGATGCTGGCTTCTACCTGAACGGAAGCGATGGGAACTCGTGCGTTTACTGAACGCATTGCTCTTTCTCTTCCGGGCCGTCGCGCACGCGACAATGTTTCGGCGCTACGACCTCATTATTGCAAACGCCCATCCTCCCGTCGCGATAGGACTGGCTCTCCGCGTGATCTCGCGACTGACAGGAGCCCGTTATGTCGTCCACCTCCAGGACATCCACCCCGAATCGGCTGGAGCGATTGGTCGAATCAAGTCGGACGGCAGGTTGTACAAGTGGCTACGAGACATTGACGCCACGACGTGCCGCCAAGCGGCGCGCGTCGTCACCCTGTCTTCTGACATGGCCGACTCGTTGCGCGATCGAGGCGTCGAGCCAGCACCAATCTGCGTGATCAATAATTGTCAACTACCGACGTACGGACAGTCGCCTACCAATCCGTCTCGCCCGCTCTGGACATCTGACGGCGTCCGATTCCTATTCGCCGGTAATCTTGGCCAGTTCCAAGCGTTGGAAGACGTCGCAGCGGCGTCTCAACTTGTCCGCTGCGAAAAAAGGCCGGTCGGACTCACCTTCATGGGCGCCGGTGCGCTCGAGGCGCGCCTGCGCGTGATCGCTGACCCTTCGATCACCCAATTTGTCGGTCGACAATCCATTCACGCTGCTCACATCGCGATGCACGAGGCTCACTACGGGATCGTCTCGCTCGCGCCGGGAGTAATCCGCTACGCGTACCCAAGCAAGACGCTCGCTTATCTTGCGGCTGGGTTGCCACTTCTCTTGATCGTCGAGGCCGACTGTGAGCTATCACAGATGGTCCAAAGGCACGGGCTCGGCATTGTCTCAAGGGGAGCCGGCGCAGAAGCAATCGCCGAAGCGATGACGGAGGCGGTTGAACGAAGTTCGGAGTGGACTCCCGAACGCCGACAGCAAATCGCTCGTTTCTATGAAGATAACTTCAGCGCTGATCGCATGCTCGACGCATGGAGCCGACTTGTGCGAGAACTCGGCAATGCCGCAGCAGGTCAGCCACGCATCGCCCCCCACGGCAAGGTTGCGGCATGAACGGCATGGGACCCATACGCCGGTATACGCCGGTCGTCATCCTCGGGGCGGGCCGCTCGGGAACGAATCTGCTACGCGATGGCCTTACTCGCCTTAACGGTGTAGCGACGTGGCCATGCGATGAAGTGAACTACCTTTGGCGAAGTGGCGCAAAACGATTCCCAACCGACGAGTTCACGCCAAGCATGGCGACTCCGGCAGTGCAACGCCGAATCGTCGCGGGGTTCGACTGGGTCGCCCGGCGCTACGGGGCGAAGTGGGTCGTTGAGAAAACCTGCGCCAATACGCTGCGTCCCGGCTTCGTCAACGCCGTGCTGCCCAACGCGAGATTCATTCATCTCACGCGTGATGGATTCGACGTCACAGCGTCGGCGATGAAGCGCTGGACGGCGCCGATCGAACTCCGCTACTTGGCGAAGAAAGCTCGGTTCGTCCCGCTATCTGATCTCCCGTACTACGCGTCCCGATACCTCTTAGGCCACGCCCGCCGTCGGTTTTCTGAAGATCGTGCTCTCCGGTCATGGGGCCCGCGATTCGAAGGTATTGAAGAGTTGCGGGCGAGCAACTCGCTCGCCGTTGTCTGTGCGACACAGTGGCGAAGATGCGTCGATGTCGCCACAACCCAGCTCGCTGAGTTGCCAAGCCACCGCGTCTACTCGCTCACCTATGAGAGTCTTGTGAACGACCCAGCGAGATCGCTGAAACGGGTCGCAGACTTTCTGGAAATCCCTACCACCGATCAGCTAACGGGTGAATTCGCCAAATCCATTCGCCCCGGAAGTGTCGGGGCGGGCAAGCGATCGCTTTCCGAATCCGACATCGCGACGATTCAGCCAATCGTCCACGCGGCATCGCACCGTTTCCACGCCGCTTGAAGACCCAGGACCATGACTGCCGCGATCCCCTCCTACGCCCGCCCGACCTTGGGAAAGACGAAACGTCTCTTCGACGTCGTCGCCTCGGGATTGGGCTTGGCCCTGTTCGGTTGGCTGATCGCCGCTGCTGCGATAGCCGCACGCATCGACACCGGAGCTAGCGGGATTTTCCGTCAGAAGCGGATCGGCCGCGGGGGTGTGCTCTTTACCTTATTCAAGATTCGGACGATGCGGCCGGGACCGCCTAATGCGACGACCGCAACCGCTGCCAATGACCCAAGGATCACTCCACTAGGTCGATTGCTTCGACGTTCGAAGATCGACGAACTTCCGCAACTATGGAATGTGCTTGTCGGCGAGATGTCACTCGTCGGGCCTCGCCCGGAAGTGCCACAGCATCTTGACCGGTTTTTACAAACCCACCCCGACGTACTGCGTGTCCGCCCGGGAATCACCTGCCCCGCGACGCTCCTCTATCGTAACGAGGAAACCCTGCTAGCAGCGATGCCGTTTCCTGACGCAATCAACGAAAGCGTCTTGCTGCCGCACAAACTGCGGTTGAACGAGGCGTACGCGCGCTCCTATACGTTCAATGGCGATTTGGTCTGTATCTGGCGGACGCTATCGGCCACCGGGCCGCGTTTGACCCGGCTCGACGATCTGCCACGAGGCGACCTAACTCCAAACGACTATCGCGATGCCGCCTGATCAATCGATTCCGACTTGGCCACAACTCTGCGATGAGCAAGTCGAGGCGGCGAACCGCGTTCTCCGCTCGGGCCAGCTTAACTACTGGACAGGGAACGAAGGCAAACAGTTTGAGCGCGAGTACGCCGACTACGTCGGTCAGCCTCATGCGATCGCGGTCTCGAATGGCACCGTCGCCCTTGAGCTCGCCCTGCAAGCCTACGGAATCGGCCCGGGCGACGAGGTCATCGTCCCAGCACGCACATTCATAGCGACGGCTAGCTGCGTGGTCGCCAGAGGGGCGAAGCCGGTCTGCGCCGACGTCGATACCGATTCGCAGAATATCACCGCCGACACAGTCGCCGCGCAAATCACGCCGAGAACCCGCGCCGTTATACCGGTACACCTAGCGGGTTGGCCGTGCGACATGCCGGCAATCTGTGAACTTGCCGCCCGTCATAAACTGCTGGTGGTCGAGGATTGCTCTCAGGCGCATGGAGCACAGATTGGCGACCGACATGTTGGCTCGTTCGGCGACGCGGCGGCGTTCTCCTTCTGTCAGGATAAGATCATCACGACAGCCGGTGAGGGAGGAATGCTCCTGCTCCGGGACGAGATCGCATGGCGACGCGCCTGGTCTTACAAGGACCACGGCAAGGACTATGACGAAGTCCATCGCCATTCGTCCGGGAATGGCTTCCGTTGGCTTCACCACTCGTTCGGCACCAATGGACGGATGACCGAAGTCCAAGCCGCGGTGGGCCGAGTGGCGCTACGTCACTTAGAAGATTGGGTGTCAAAAAGGCGAAGCAACGCCGCGGCTCTCACCGAGCTACTCAGAGCCCGCTCCGAGCTTCGTATTCCAAGCCCGCCCTCTAGCGTGAGGCACTCGTACTACAAGTGGTATGCGTTTCTGCGACCCAGCCAACTAGCGGTGGGCTGGTCCCGTGATCGACTGCTGAACGCCGTGACAGATCGTGGCGCCAAGTGCTACAGCGGCTCGTGTGGCGAGATTTATCTTGAACGCGCCTTCCGCGACATCCACCCGCACGGCCTCCGACTTCCCAAGGCTCAAGAACTCGCCGACACAAGCCTCATGCTGCTGGTTGATCCTCTCCAATCCGACGCCGCGGTGAGAGCGACAGCTGACGACTTGATCGCCGCGCTCGAGATGGCGGCGTCTTCGTCGACCGACGACCTCTATGCAGCTTGACGCGCAGCCGATAGTCGTTCGACCCCCATCGAGTTCCGCCTCGATCGCCTCCGCTGCGCGTCCAGTTCCCGCCCGAGCACAACCCGCTTCTTACCAGGGCGACGGCGCCAAGAGTGTGGTCTCGGCGAAACTGCTGATCATCCTCAGCACGGCGATCCGCGCGACGTCGGCGCTGGTGCTGATGCCTTTGATGATCTCTGCGATCGGGCGCGAGCACTACGGACTCTGGATTTCGATTACGACCGTCACGATGTACCTCAGCTTGTCCGAATCAGGGATAGGACAAACCGTCGTCAACGAGATCGGTCGGGCGTATGCGCTGGAACAAAAAGAGCGGATTAGTCAGATCATGGCGACCGCCTTCGCCATTTACTGCACACTGATTCTGATCGCCGGAAGTGTCGCCATTGCGGCCATTATTTTACTACCGATAGGGCATTACCTCTTATCGGAGCAAGACGCAGCACGATACGAGCCGTTGCTAAAGGCTTGCCTTGTTGCTTCTACCTTGCTCGCCCTACTACGGATCCCCACGCTGGTCTTTCCAGGCTTGCTAATCGGGGTCCGCCGTCTGCCGCTGCGGACTCTCTGGGAGATTGGCGGTAGCGTCATAGCGCTCGTGGCGACCGTTCTGGCAATCTACTGCGGTTTTGGACTTCTCGGCCTGACGGTCACGATGAATTCTGCCCTGTTCGCAGTTAGCGCAGCGATCTGCTTGTCGTCGCGTCAATGCGGGGAATGGGCGAGGCTGCGACTTCGAAACTACCGAGGTAGACTGGTCGGCCCCCTGCTAGCTAGCTCGGTTTTCTATTTCCTCATCGGGATCGCCGGAGTTCTGGATCGGAGCCTTACAATCTTGCTAGCACCGCGTCTCGACTCCTTGAGCGCGACGCCGGCCTTCTTCTTGCTTACGAGCCTCTTCCGGACCGCGGCATACTCGATCATTGCGGCGATGCCACGCGCGGTGCAGCCCTATATCGTTATGTGGTCCGCGAAGCGGCAGACTACCGAGTTGCGTCGGATTACCCATTATCTCACCAAAGCAACAACGGTCGCCGCCACGCTCTTCGTCGCCACCGTTGCGCCCTTCGCCCGGCAGTTAGTTAACGGTTGGTTGGGGTACGAGGGCTATCCCGGCGACGTCCTATTCTGGATGGTCGCTGGGGCGTTCCTCATCGAGAGTTTCGCCTGTACCCCCGTATTCGTACTTATCGCGATGAACCGTCAGCGACTGCTGGCGGGTTTATTGATTGTCAAAGCGGCGATGAGTGGAGTCGGCGCCATCGTGCTGGCGCCTCACTTCGATGCTCCGCTTGTTGGGGTTGCAGCGGCTTCTGTACTGACATCGGTGTTGGCGGGGATCGCTATTCCCTTTCTAATCCGCTCCGCGATCGACGCGACTTGGCGAGACTACTTGCAGCAGTCCTTCCTTCGACCACTTGCCTTCGCTTCCCTCGTGCCCTTCGCCGCCGCGATTATTGGAGCGGTTGATCTGTACCCGATACGTCTCGCGGCGACTGCCATCCTATCGCTAGTAGCTATCCTCGCTGCTTGGCATTGGGTCCTCAGCCAGGACGACCGCTCTCTGACCCGGCAGGCATGGAACGCCATTCGGAGCAAAACGAAAACCGCCTCGTCACCACTCACCTAATTGGGCAAAGGCCCAATGCTCGCTTTTTACCGAGAGTCTATGTCACGCACAGAAAGCAACTCCGCGTGGAGGAAGTTCGGAGAGGACGATCCGTACTTCGGTGTCCTCTCGCAGCCACGCTATCGGCGGGGATCTCTAACCGAAGGAGCTTTGGAAGAGTTCTTTGACTCTGGAGCCGAATACGTCGATGGCTTGCTGACGCGGCTCCGTACGCGACTGGACGCTCCGCAACGGTTCGGCGACGTTCTCGACTTCGGATGCGGCGTTGGCCGACTCGCAATCCCTTTGGCAAAGTACGCAGACCAAGTGACCGGGGTCGACATCTCACCGGCGATGCTGCGGGAAGCGCAACACAATCAGGAGCGCGTCGGCGCGAAGAACATCAACTTCGTCGAGACCGATGCTTGGCTCCAAGACCCCACTCGCCGCTTCGACCTGGTCCACACTTTCATAGTGCTGCAGCACATCCCGCCAGGGAACGGCATGCGGCTGATCGCACAGCTCGTCAAGCAAGTGGCGGAGGGCGGATTCGGCGTCCTCCACTTAACCTATACAAAAGACGAACCGCGGCTCCGCTACATCTCCTGGGTAAAGAAGCGACTCCCACTCGCCGCCGGGCTAATCAACGTCGCGCGGGGAAGACGCTTCTCGACGCCAGTGATGCAGATGAATGACTACAATTTGAATCATGTCATGCACCTTCTTCAGCGATCGGGAGTCAACGAGTTTCAGGCTGAGTACACCGACCACGGCGGCTACCTCGGTCTGTCCGTCGGCTTCAAGAAGCCCGCAATCGCTTCGGGCAGTTCGGTGGCCGCTTGAGACATGTCGCTGAAGCCTAACCGACGGCGAAACGATCGATACGGAGAGCACGGATGCTCCTCATACCTTGCCTACTGACCACTTTGCTGTGCTGTACAGTGGTCAGTTCACGGCTCAAGTATCTCTCGCACGGCTTTCCTGAAGCCGTCTTCTTCGCGTCGTTCGGATTGATTTTTGGCGTCGCGCCAATCATGCAATCGAGCCATAGCTATGTCGCTGAATTTAGTGACGCCTCACGCATCGAGGCGGCCTGGTACTCTCTAGGAGGCGTCATCACTCTCATGGCCGGCTTCGCAGTGTTTCGGCGATCCGACAGACAGATGGACCACAAGCGACGAGAAATGCTCGCTTGGATAGAATGCCGAGAGACTCAAAGGCGGCTTCAAGCCGTTTTTTGGGCCGCAATCATCATCACGGTTGGCGCGCAAGTGATGATGATGCGAGTGAAAGGCATTAGTGTCTCTGACTTGATTGCCGCAGGCCGGTTCGCCCATCGATTTAACAATCAGGGCGCACTTTCTGTAATGGCGACGCACTTGACGAGCTTCATCTACGTGCCCGCTTTCGTCGGTGTATTTCTTAACCGCCGCTACCAAATACTAACGGCTGCCTACCTCCCTTTGGCAAGCCTGCTCTTCTACTTTGTCTTCGCTAAGGGAACTCGATCGATCCCGCTAGCGCTCGTCGCCACCGCACTTGTTGCAATTAGTCTTCGCTATCGAATCAACGCGCGCAGTGTGGTGCTCGTCACTATGGCCGGCACGCTCAGCCTCCTCTTGGCGATTGGTTTGTTTGAGCTGCGTCAGCACCAAGACTCGATGACCTTTGTTAAGGCTGCTCAAACCCTATGCAGCCCCTCGACGTACAGTGGCATGTGGGACCGCGATCCCCTGGGTTATGGCTCGAACCTTGTCGGTGCGGTCGAGACGTTCCCCGACGGGCATCCCTATCTAAACGCCGCTACGTACCGGCGGATGTTCGTCTTTTTTTTGCCGGAATCAAGATTCCCCGACATAAAACCGCCTGACACGAACATCCTTTTCGGTCTGGTAGTACACGGACGGCCGGAAGACCTACAGGTAACGGTCCCACCATCGATACTGGGCGATGTCTATATCAACTTCTGGGGTTGGTGGGGTCTGCCGGTGCTATTCCTTCACGGAGCCCTCTATTGCGTGCTCTTTCGAAGCTTGCAGACGTCCCCTTGGGCTTTCGTTTCGCTAGGTCCGCTGATAGGTCGGTTCCTGGTCCTTATCCACCGAGGCGAGCCCTATGAAATGTTCGCCCTATTCCTCGTCTTCCTCGTGCTCATACAACCTGTGCGTTGGCTGTGCCGGCTGACCAAACAACGGTCTTTACGGAAGCCACTACGACAGCGTCGCCAGTCGTTGTCATTGCATCCGCGAAGGCTGCGCGCGGTTCCGTCAAAGCGAGTTTTGCCGGCAAGGTCAACGAAGAGCGTCTACTCGCCCGCTCTCGAATCAACGCCGCTTCCTTAGAGCACCGCTACCTCAACAAGGCTTCCGACGATGCGAGTTACCTTCCTGGTCTATCGGCTTGATCGATCGCGACTTTTCACGACCGAGTTCTATCGGCAGGACATTGAGATCCTGCGGTCACTCGGCCATGAAGTGACGATCGCGACCAAACTACGGGAGGTGCCTCGCGACACCGATGTCGTCTTCCTGTGGTGGTGGAACTGGCTCTGGCTGGTGGGACCAGTCTTAAAAGCCCGTGGATTGCCGATCTGCGTCACGGGCTCTTTGGAACCCGATCTTTATGAGAAGCGATCGTGGATGTACCGGTCGTTGGTTCGCTACGGCATGCGATATGCCGACCGCAGCGTCTTTGTAAGCCGCTACATGATCGATCGTTTGCGAACGATGATGCGTCTCCGGGATCCTTTGTTATGTCCCCACATCGTCATGGACGAGTACCAACTCGGATCGAAGGGAAACCACCGAAGCCTGCCAAACATAATCTTCAACGTTGCGTGGAAGAAGAAGGCTAATGTCCGACGCAAGATGCAGCTAGAACTCATCCGGGCTTTCCGCTTGATCGCCGACGACGTGCCGGAGGCCCGTTTAGTGCTGGCAGGCGAACCGGTCGACGGCCAAGAGTCGATGGTACAACTCTGCGATCAGTTGGGGTTATCCGATCGCGTCGACTTCCTCGGTAAGATCAGCAAGGAAGTGAAGATCGATCTGATGCAGAATTGCGGAGTCTACTTTCAATGTTCGAGACACGAGGGATTCGGCTTAGCCATCGCCGAGGCAATGGCATGCGGCGCACCGGTAGTCGTGAATCGAAAGACCGCAATCCCCGAGGTTGTGGGAGACTGTGGCTACTACGTTGATGACGAGACGCCCGAGAGCATCGCCAAGACCTTGCTGCAGGCGCTGCGAAACCAAGAAAAGTCGCGGCGGTTGGGGATTGCCGCTGCTGAGCGAGTCAATCGCGAGTTCCGTTTTGCCCGCCGGAAGGCGTTTCTCGGCGACGTTCTAGACGGCATGGTGAAGTGCACGGACAATGCGATCTATGCACGAGAACCACGTCGTGCTGCTTGAGGCACTCGGGCTCAAGCCCAGCCGTCGGTCACGCTTAGGGCGTAATCGACTGCTTCTTGATCGACAGAATTGGACCCACCGGTCGTGCCGTCCAGAGTGACGTCATCAAATCCGTGGGCCTCAACTCGTACGCCCGATTCGTGATCAAGAGCGACGCCCCACCCCCTAACGAGGGCTTCGTCATTGCCTTCGCTGTCGTAGAGAAGAGCACTATCGATTCCGTATAGCGACAGTCCACGGCTGAAGACGAACCCGAACGCTTCGTTACGGAACCCCGTCCCCGCCATCTCAACGCGATTTGCCGATGCCGTGTAAGTATCGTTGCCAACCGAGTCGTACATCCAGGCAGAGTCGTTCGCTCCATCGGCGTAGCCGCGCGTCGAGGAGAATCCGAACGCGCGATTAGCATAGATGGCGCCCGTCATAACAACGCGGTCGGCGTAGGTGCGGTAGGTGTCCGCTCCAGCGGACCCATACATCCAAGCGACGTCAGCCGTATCGTTGGCGTAGCCATTCGTCGCCTGAAATCCAGTTGCGCGATTGTAGTAGCCCGCGCCTGACATAATCACTCGGTCGCCGTAGGTGCGGTAGACGTCCGCGCCCGCCGAGCCGTACATCCACGCGACATCATCGGCGGTATTCGCAAACCCATACGTCTCGGCAAAACCTGTCGCGCGATTGTAGAACCCAGCGCCCGACATAATGACGCGATCTGAGTACGTCCGAAGCGTGTCGGCTCCTGACGACCCGTAGAGCCATGCACGGTCTTGGCTACTGTCGGCATACGCGTAAGTCTGCGCGAAACCTGCTGTCGAATTGTTGTAACCCACGCCGGTCATTATGGCATGAGTGTCGGAGGCCCGGTACTGGTCGGCCCCGGCCGAACCGTAAAAGTAGGCGGCGTCGTTGCCTCCTTCTTGATAGCCCCACGTCGTAGCGAATCCGTTGGCCTGGTTGAAGTAGCCGCTTGCACTCATCTCGACGCGATCGGCGTAGGCCCGATACGTATCGGCGTTGGAGGACCCGTACATCCACGCCACGTCGGCGGCGTCGTTGGCGTAACCGTAGGCCTTCTGGAAACCGATGGCTCGGTTGTAATACGTCGTCGACGACATCACAGCGCGATCGCTATACCCACGGAACGTGTCCTTGCCGCTCGATCCGTACATGTAGGCGATGTCGTCCGTGCCATTGGCGAATCCGTAGGTGACATCAAATAGCGAAGCGCGATTATAGAACCCGGCGCCCGACATGACGGCCCGATCCCCGTAGCTTCGGTACGTGTCGCTTCCGCTCGACCCGTATAGGAATGCGGTGTCGACCCCACCCCCGCCAACCAGAACAATCGATTCCGTCTGAGAAACGTTCGTCACCAACACCTGAGACGTCAACTTCGCACTCTGATACCCCATCAAGGCCGTCTCATTGAGCGACGACCCGTAGAGGGTGATGCTGTCCTGGCCTGCTCCCGCGCTGACGTTAAAACTGCTGACTTGCGACGGGTCGATCGTGTAGCCAACACCGTTTAGCGTTGCTTTGTAAGACTCGAGGCTGAGGTCGACGACGAATGTATCCGCGTCCGACGTCCCCAGCAGCGTCGCCACGCCGCCGCTGACGGCTAAGGCGTTTGTCATCCGTAGGTCGTAGCCGCTCGCTTCTCCCGTGACGCGGAGGTAGAGGTCTTGGCCGGCTGTTGCTTGGACGTCGGCACGCGCGCCGGCGGTGGTGAGCGCGTTCATCTGCGTGTCGAAGATCGCGACATTCGCCGCGCCGCTGGAGGCGATCGCTTCCGCAGTGAAGTAGCCGGCTCGGTTGGCGGTGACGAGGTACCACTGCTCGCCCGAGACCGAGAGCCCGCTGCGGGTTTCTTGGACGTTGACCGAGCCCCATTCGATAGCGGCGAAGGTCGCCTCGAGGTCGATCGAGAGGTCGTAGTAGCCCAACCCGTCGGACGACGACAACGAGATCATGTAGGTCTGGCCAGCGACCACGTCGAAGACACACGCCCCCGTCGTCGAGTCGATGCTCCAGTCGGCGGCGCCCGACACCTGCCACTGTGCGACGAGGTCGTGCGTGACGTCCTGCGCCTGGACCGTGACCGTGCCGGTGGCTCCGGCGACGAACTTGAAGCTATCGGCGTCTTCGAGCGTGCTGATGACGCCACTAAGCGTGCTGAGGGGCGCGGCGCTTGAGCTGTCGGTGAGCGTCCCGAGGTTGTAGGCAGTCGATTCGATCGAGCCGTAGTCGTCCGCCGGCATCAGGGCGTCGATGGCCGACCAGAGGTTCAATCGCTTGTAGTTGGTCGCGGTCGCCGAGTCGTAGAACGTGTCGGCCGTCGCCATCATATGGTCGTAGATGTCCCACTGATCGATGCCGGTCTGGCCGACAAATTCCATCGCCTGGCGGACGAGCGTGCTTGCTCCGGCGATGTAGGGCGCCGCCATGCTGGTGCCCGACATGCTCAGCCAGTCGTCGTCGATAGCATTGGCGTCGTTCCCGGCGTAGTCGGGCACCGTGCTGGTAATGTAGCGGCCGGGCGCCGCGATCGCGTACTCGGCCCGCTGGCTGAAGTAGCTGAGCTGGCCGTTGGGGTCGACCGACATGACGGGGATGACGTGATCGCTCGCCGCCGGATAGCTAACGCCCTTCGTGTTGTACGAGGTGAAGCTATTACCGGCAGAGACCGACACGAAAATGCCGTCCGCTTCTAGCCGGGCGAAGTCGTCCTCGAGCGTTGACCAGCTGGGGATGCTGTCGGAGTTCCAGTCCGTGCCGAGCGACAGATTGACCGCCGTTACGGGATTCTCGTAGTCGTTACGGTGGGCGTGCACCCACTGCAGGGCTTGTTCCACCCAGCTGAAGTAGCCGTTGCCGGCGTCGTCGAAGACGCGGAGGCCGATCAAGTCGACTCCGGTGGCGACGCCCTTGTGGGCGCTCGCACCATCGGCGCCAATGATGCCGGCGACGTGCGTGCCGTGGGCTGATTCGGGGCCCTGATCGTCGTAGAAGTTGGCGTCGTTCTCCGTGAAGTCCCATCCGCCGACGACGCGGTACCCTGCGCCGACGCCTCCGCCGAGGGCGGTGTGCGAGTAGGCGATTCCGGTGTCGATAACGACGACGGTTTGACCGTTGCCGTTAAAACCATACTCGGCGACGACTTGGTCCTGCCCAACCATTAGGTTGGCTTCGTAGAGCGTCTGCTCGATACGCTGACCGAGGTCGGCGTCCTCTAAGGAGCCGCCTTCTTTGAGCCAGAAATCGGCGCCGGGATCGTACGCCGGCGCCGACTCGATGATCTGTGTTTCAACCGTTGGGATCGCGCCGTGCGTGCTCAGCATCGGCTCTTCGTCGAGCGACAGGGAACCGTGCAAGCCCAAGACCGGATCGGCAGACATCACGACACGCGACTCGAGTGTCTCGTGCTTGCGCTGCTTGGGGACGAGGCGGCGGTTGACGCGGCGTGCCATAGTGATTGACGCGATTGCGGGGCGACGGGGCCGTTCAAACGACCGGAGCGCCAGGCAGGAGGAGGGGGCCGATCGGCCGAAGGGGTGGGAAAAGGGGGGCGCCGAGACAGCTCTCGGGGCCGAGATAAGCCTAGGTCGCAGAGAACCCCTTGCAGGAAAGCGATCCGGGGAACTCGCCTTTCCCTGCCGGCGGTGTGGAGACTTCGCGGCATGTTGCCCGAACGCTACTCAGGCCGTCACAATTGGTGGCGTCTACACCACACCCGGTCCCCCTTTGTCGCCCCGCTGCAACTGATGCGTACCCTCATCCGCCCCGCGATGACGATGCTCCCCACCGGCGCCGCGGATGTGGCGGTCGTCGTGGAGGGGGGCGAGATCGTCGATATCGACCCCGGCGTCGGCTTAACGGTCGACGAGACGATCGAGGCGACGGGTCTCTGTCTGATGCCAGGGGTCGTCGACGATCAAGTCCATTTCCGCGATCCAGGGCTGACCCACAAGGAGGACCTCACCTGCGCCAGCAGGGCGTGTGCGAAGGGGGGCGTCACGACGTTCCTGGAGATGCCCAACACGTCACCGACAACAACGACGGTGGAGCGGTTGCACGAGAAGCTCGCCCTAGCGGCGACCAAGTCGCTGGTGAACTACGGCTTCTATATCGGCGCAACGCCGGCCAATCTCGACGAGCTCAAGGCGGCGGAGCGGACGCCCGGCATCAAGGTTTTCATCGGTTCGAGTACGGGAGACCTCCTGGTCGATGGGCAGCAAGACCTCGAGCGCATCTTCGCCGAGACGACACTGCCGCTGACCGCCCACTGTGAAGACGAGGCGACCGTCCGCGCGAACGCCGAACGACTGGCCGGAACGACCGACGTCGCCGACCACTCGCGCATCCGCGACCACGCCGCCGCCCGGATCGCCACCGCCCGGGCGATCGACCTCGCCGAGCGTCACGGCCACCGATTCCATGTCCTGCATGTTTCAACCGGCGACGAGACCGACCTGATCCGGGCCGCCATCGATCGCGGTCATGGCCTGCTCACCGGCGAGGCGTGCCCGCACCATTTACTCTTCACGACCGACGACTACGCACGGTTGGGGACGCTGGTGCAGATGAACCCGTCGCTCAAAACCCCGAACGACGCGGCGCGGCTCTGGAAGGCGCTGGGCGAAGGGACGCTGCAGGTGATCGCCACGGACCACGCCCCCCATACCTGGGAGGAGAAGCAGAAGCCCTACCCGCAGTCCCCCTCGGGACTGCCGGCCGTTGAAAACTCGCTCGCCCTGATGCTGACGGAAGCCCAAGCCGGGCGTTGTACGTTACGGCAGATTATCCACTGGATGTGCGACGCCCCGGCACGCACGTGGGACTTGGTGGGGAAGGGTCGGATCGAGGTCGGCTACGATGCGGACCTCGTCCTTGTCGACTTGGAGGCCCGCCATACCGTGCGTTCGGTAAGCCAGGTCACCAAATGCGGCTGGAGTCCGTGGGACGGCGTCGAACTTATCGGGCGCCCCATCCGCACGCTGGTAGGCGGACGGACGGTCTACCACGAGGGACGTTTCGACGAAGCGGTTCGCGGCGCCGAGGCACAGTACGACCACTCCCGCGGCGGCTACTGGGCGACCGGCGGCCACGGCGCCACCCCCTTCGGCCCCGACAGCTCCGGCTTCCAAAGTGCGACCGCATGACCGAAGAGCTCTGGTACCTAAAGCAATGCGACCTGTTCCGCCGGCTCGGCCCGGACGAGGTCGCGCGGCTGGAGCCCCTCTGCCGCTCGCGGACTTTCCGGCGTGGCGAGCCGGTCTACTTGCCCGCCGACCAGGCCGACGCCGCCATGGTGCTTGCCGAAGGCCGGGTCAAAATCGGCTCACTCACCAGCGACGGCAAGCAGACCCTCCTCGCTTTCATTGAACCGGGCGAACTGTTCGGCGAGATGGAGGCCCTCGACGGCGGCCCCCGTGAGGAGTTCGCCGAAGCGGCCGAAAAATCGACCGTTGTCCTCTTACCCGCCGAAGCGCTGCGGCGACTGATCGCGTCCGACCCGCAGCTGGCCATGGGCGTCACCAAACTGATCGGCTTTCGACGGCGCCGCATCGAACGCCGCCTTAAATCGCTCCTGTTCCGCTCCAACCGTCAGCGGCTTGTCAGCCTGCTACTCGAGTTGGCCGGGCAGTATGGCCAGCCTTCCGCCGATCCGCCCGGCGTCCGGCTCGGCATCAAACTCTCTCACCAGGATATGGCGAGCGTCATCGGCAGCACCCGCGAGACGGTCACCGTCGTGCTCGGAGAACTGCAAAACGAGGGCCTCGTCTGCGTCGGCCGGCGGAAAATCGTGCTGACGAGCCTCGCGGCTCTCGAACGGGCGGCGGACGGACCGGTGCGGCAGGAGCCGGCTGCGGCCCGCGGGCCGATTGACTGACCCCCCACGATTACGTGAGGTAGACCACGGACGTTGACGAATCCTTCGACGATATTATTTCGTAGAGAGAGATTAGTCGCCGGACCTTGCTCACGCCGAATTCGAAACGGGCAAGCGGCGCCCCGACTTGTTAAGCTGTCGGTAAGGCCGAGAACCATGAAGAACGACCACCTGCAACCCGAATCCCCCGCCGACGACTGGACCCCCGCCGACGACTGGGCCCCCTGCGCGCCCGGCACGCTGCGGGGTCTTAGTCACCGCCTCGGGGTGGAGAACGCCCGCCGCACCGCCCTCCGCACCACGGCCAAGGCGGTCGGGGGCGTGGTGGCGGTGGCGGCGACGGCGGTGCTGTTGGTCGCCGCTTTCGCCCCGTCCGCGCCGGCGACTATCTCGTGCGGGCGCTGCGTCGCGCTGATGCCGGCGTACCACGAGCGTCTCGTCGGAGAGAACCAACTCAGCGATAGCGACGCGACCGCTTCGCTGGCGTCGCTTTCCGCAGAAGACGCAGCGCTGGTGGCCGCCCATCTCAAGTCGTGTCCACGGTGCCTCCGGGTTTACGAACAAACGTACCCCGGCGCCGTCACCGCTGCCGCCGGCGTTGGATTCTTCGCCTTCGGCTGGCGTCTTCGCGGCGGTCGACGCTCTGCTTTCTGTGGATGAGCGCGCGCCAGTCGCCGTCGTAACGGGAGCCGCTAGCGGCATCGGTCGCGCCATCGCTCTGCGGCTCGCCGCGTTAGGGTACCGACTTGTCCTCATCGACCAAGATCACCAGGGGCTGCTCGGCCTCAACGCGTCGCTCCTTCCGGTCGGCGGCGCCGACCACGAGCTCGTCGCCGCCGACACCTCCGACGCCGACGCGTGGGAGGGCCTTGCCGCGACGCTTGCTCACGACGGCGCCGATGTCGCCCTGCTGGTGCAAGCCGCCGGGGTCCTCGTGGCGGGGCGGCTCGCCGACTGCTCCCCTACCGACATCGAACGACTCGTCGGGGTCAATCTCACCGGGGTGATGCTCGGCGCCCGGGCGATGGCGCCGCTGCTCGCTCGGTCAGCGATGTCGTCGGAAGCCCCTCCCCTGCCCCGCGGCGTTCTGAACGTCGCGTCAATCTTCGCCACGGTATCGCCGCCGGGCTTCGCCGCCTACAACGCCTCGAAGGCGGGCGTCGTCGCTCTGACCGAAACGCTCCGCGGTGAGTGGCGCACCCTGGGGCTGACCGCCACGGCGGTCCTCCCGGGAGTCACCCCAACCGGCCTCTTCAGCAAAGCCGTCTACGCGGACGAGCACCTGCGTGACACGGTCCACCGCCGACTTGGCAAGTCGGAACTCACGGCCGATTCGGTCGCGGATGCGGCCATCGTGGCGTACCGCCGAAAGCGACTCGTCGTTCCGATTGGCCGGAGGGCCACTCGCTACTACTGGTTGAAACGCTGGCTGCCCGATTGGCTACTGAAGCGCACCGCGGAAGAAGCGAACCGAGAACTCAGCGATGTTGGCTAAGACCTGGTGTCCTGCCCCGGCGCCCACCAGTTGCGTCACGCCGCCGGTGTTCGACCCAATCGACGTGCTGTCGAACCTAGCGGCGAGCCCCGCGAAAGTGGCCTGAAAGTGGGTGAGCTTGGCCGCCGGCGCCCCCGTCGGGTGATTGCAAGCTGGTCGTTTCTTCTTCGGCATCGTCGCTCGTGTCGCTCACCGACCCTCTCAGCGACGCGAAGGCGGTGTCGTTTGGCGTCTCGGCGGGCGCGGACTCAGTCCGGTTTACTAACAGCATCTTGTCATGGTCGATCTCGCTGGTCGCCCGGACAGGAGGCCGGAATCGCGTCCTGCCGCCGAGGGCAGTCGTGGTGTCCCCGTTAACTAAGACCGCCTCGAACGCAACTCGACGCGGCATACCGACTTCTTGGGCGACGAGAGGCGACGATTCGGAGACCGTGGGCTCCGTCGCGGTTTGCAGGAGAGGGGCGCCCGCGTTCGCAGCTTCCGTCGTGAAAGCTTCGTAGGCGTCGCGCCACACGGTGTAGTCGGCCGCATCGATGCGCCCGTCGCCGTTGCCGTCCGCCCCTAGAAACAGGTTCGAGCCGTAAGTCTCGCGCCAGACGGTGGCGTCATCCTCGTCGATATCGCCGTCGATGTCATAGTCGCCCGCCAAAGGGTTGACGTAGCGGATGCGATAGACCTTGGCCCCCGCCGCGGTGGGCCCGGCGGAGCCGCTATCTTCATAGAGCGTGGTGAAGTACAGCCCGTCCGGACCCGCGGCGAGCCCGACAATGGAGGACCTGCCGGCGCCGACGTACTGGATGAACGAGTCGGGACCGTCGAGGAGCTCGGCGTTCGCGCCAAGAACGAATTCGGAGACCCGCTTGCCGTTGGACTGCGGCCCTTGCGCGTAAGTCGGGCCCGACTCGCTGACGAAGGCGTGATCCTGCATCTCGGCCGGGAAGAGGCTTCCGCGGAAGGTCTCCGGCTGGACGAACGTCAGGTTGACCGGAGCCGTGGCGGGCGACCAGTTGTAGATCGCGTTGATCTGCATCGACGCGTCGGAGCCGTTCCAGCCGTAGTTGACGCCCTCCAACACCCGCGCGAAGCGATCCACGCTGGGCCCGTTCTCCACCTCGTAATGCTGGCCATCCGAGGCCCGCCAAGCGCCACCGAAGGGGTTACGGAACCCGTAGGCGAAGACATAATCCCGAGCAGTGACGCCGTTCGAGGCGTCGTAGAACGGGTTGTCCGACGGCGCGCTGCCGTCAAGGTTCAACCGCAAGACCTTGCCGCGGAACTGGTCGAGATTCTGGGCGGTCGAGGCCGTGAAGCCGTCGCCGTTGTGGACGTAGAGTTTCCCGTCGGGTCCGATCGAGAGGTTCGAGATCTGGTGCGACTGTCCCTGTGTCTCGGGCTGCATGTTCAGCAGCACCGTCCGCGACTGCATCGACAGCCCTCCTGCAACGCTCGTGAGCTTCTCCACTTTGGGGTAGTGCACCGCGCCGCCGCTGGGGCTGCCGTTGTCGGCGAGCAAAGCGACAAACACCTCGTAGACCTCGGGGTTCTCGGCGTTGCGTACGACGGCGATTCCGGTGAGGCCCTGCTCACCCGAGCCGGAGATCGGCCCGGTGGGGTTGTAGTCAAGCAGCCCGGTCGCGAACTCGTGCTTCGTGCCGTCACGGGTCACAACCTGGATCGATCCGTAGAGCTCCGTGACGAAGTAGAGCGGGTCGTCGGGATCTGGCCCCGGGTCGGGCACGAACGCGATGTTCACCGGCAACCGATAGCCGGCCCCCACCTCTTCGATGACAAAGCCGGGCTTGTTGGCGATGAAGGGGACGCTCAGATCCGCCTGTCGCGCAAGCGACGTAAAGTCCGGCGAAGTCTGGCCAGGAAGCCCGACGTACGTCGCGCCGGACGACGCGACCCACAGCACGAGTTGCCCCCCACTGACGAGATTCACGCCGGGCATGAAAACCGTCAACTCCTCGCCGTCGTCACTCGTAAAGGTCAGGTCCGATTCCGCCAGCAAGAGACCGGCGGACCCCGCCGTGATAACCACCTTGACGGGAGAATGAACGCCGATCGCGGCGAAGTTGGTGACCGTGTTACCTACCGCTCGCGAACCGGAGAACTGCAGGAACGGCCCACCATTCGCCCCGTCGACGATCTCGACGGTCGAACCAACCGCCAACTCGACGGGGTCGCCGAACGTGCTGGCCCATACAGGCGCCACCGCGTCGTCGACGTCCTCGATCAGCATCGGGAACTCCGTCGAGGCGGCGCTCGTGTGGAAGAGCCGTGTTGCGTACTGACCGACCGAACCTGCGTCGTCGCGGAAACGGACCCGCAATTCGTAGTCGGTGTCGGGAGCCAACTCGGTTGTGCCCGCCCGCGAGTTGATAAAGATTCCGTCGCCGAGGTGGGTGTGATAACGCTCGATGCTTTCGATGCCGAGCGTTTGCCAGACAGGCTCCGGCGTGCCGTCAACGGTCCAGATCGACCAGTCCGTTGATTTGTGGGCGTCGCCATCGCTGTCCGAGTAGCCGACCGCCTCCATGTGCACGTCGGCGGGGCTCACAACCTGCCCGACCATCGAGGGCTCATTGATCGTCGGCGTCGAAGGCGCTATGTTGCCGCCCGTCGAGACGCCGACAATATGGACGTAGTCGATCCGAGTCGACTTGTTCGCGGCCGCCCCCTGGTCGAGGGACAGACGCCCGTCGTTGACGGTTACGATGACAACGCCAACGATCGCCGTCTCCCCATCCGGCACGGCGTTAAAGAGGTTGACTCCTTCCACATTGATCGTATGGAGGCCATCGTTATTAGCCGGATCGCCGACAGCGACGGTAACTTCGTAGGTCCCGTTCGGCAGCGCGAATTCCCACGACTGGCCCTGCTCAAAGTGAATCAGGGTGTCGAGCCGTTGGTCCGCCTCGAGACTGCGTTCGCGTGACTGGTCGGTGTGGTCGGCCGTCCAGCCGTAGAAAAGACCACCTCCGCGGTCTCCAAACACCAAACCCGTGTCGCGCGAGTAATGAGTGGGCGTTGTCGCCTCATCGTTTTGGAAGTTGACGAAGAACGAGTCGCCTGCGAGCAAATGACGTTCCTCGAGTCGCTCCAGCTGAAAGGATCGACGCTTCGGGAGGGTGCGCATCAATGGTGCAATGAAATTGAGGACGAGAAGTTACCGAGCTAGTCGCTTGCTTGAGGCGCCGGGTGAGTGCGTCATGCGTCGAGGGGACGGCTTGCCTAAGCCCGCCGATTGCCGCTTCACGAATCGAGTTTGGCAAGTGCGTGAACAGCCTACCTCTCCAGCCCTGCTAGCCAATACTTTTGACGGCTTGCGTCAACTTCAAGGAGATGGCTCGAGCGATCCCTGATGAGTGCAGCGTACAGATCAGGTCGAATTGGGGTACGTCACAAACCACCTCACTCGCACCCGCTCCCTGGATGCTAATCCGACGTTTGGCCACCTTCCATTAACAGGTTGATTCGAACGTCGTTGTAGTCCTCATCCCCCAAGGAATCGTCGAATCCTAGGATTGTGAAGCGTGGCTGCTCGTAGAGCGTCTTCATTGCCGACTGCCGCCAACTGGCGTCTGACGCAAGGGGTTTGTGGACGCCGACAACACGCAACGCCCGTGAGGTGAGTGAGTGATTGCTGATGCACGCGGCGCCAAGGCAGGCGTTCGATTCCCGAGATTTGGATCGCGACCAGAGCACCTCGTTCGTGTCGGCGTCAACGATCACCATGCCGCTGGGGTATCGCGCTTCGCTAACCCCCTTCACCATCGCCATGGCGCCGGGCGGGAGATCGAAGGCGAATCCCTCATCGAGGTTGGCCGGAACCTCTAGCCGAGAGTCTTCGTCACCCGAAACGACACGCAGCCCGCTCGCGTCTGTCCATCGATTCCCCTCGAGGGGTGAGAAGAACAAGCTTGCCGCCAGATCGTCGTAGTCGCCGTCTTGCTGATAGGACTCGCCAGCGTGGGGAACCGGACCGCTGTCATCCCAGCCGATGTGCGCCGCATCGTCGTTCTCGAGCAAGACTTCCAGTTCGCTCAACCGCCACTCTTCGCCCGGCGTGGGTTGAGCGAGTTTGTGAACTCCCGTTAGCAAGAAGAACCGTGGAAGGGCCCCCGAGTTGATCTCCGTCCAATGCCCTAGAACACCATACCGCCGGTTTTTCGCGGAGGGGTTGGCGTGGAGCGGCCTCGGCCCCTCGCCGGCGTTGTGGAACGTCAACTTCTTCGTTACCGACTGCTGCCCGCCGGTGAGCTCGACGATCGACAAGCTGTTCTCACCGGTCGCGTCGAAGCTCGCTACGAGATCGACGGACATCCCCGGACGCAGGCAGAACACATAGCCATCCGCTGTCTTTCCCTCCTTAAGCCGCAACCGAATAGCTCCCGGCGAAACCGTCATCGGAGGCAAGGACTGATCCGCCAACGATTGAAATGCCGGACCTTCCCACGACACGTGCGTGACCGTCGGGAGAGTCGCTAAATCGGCAAAGCGGGATTGGCTGTGAACGGAGAGGGCGTCGCCCGAGATTTGCCCAAGGCTCTGGATAAGAACCAAAGAGGAGGCAAGCAGGAGGGCCGCCGCAGTCGCCAACGGCCATCCCCATGCGCTTGGCGCCCGAGGCGGAGAAGTAGACGGGGCCACTGCGCGGGCCATCGGCGTCGCGATCGCGTCGTTGGCTTGCTTCTTCTGGGGCTCCGCTTCCAAAGAGCTGCTGGCGACAGACAACGCCAGGTGGGTGTCGACCAAGCTACGGTACTGCGTCCGAGCCGACGGATTGTTGATTAACAACGCCTCGAGACGGGCCATTTCGCTAGGCGACAGACCCTCGTCATAGAGATCGGACACCAGCCGCTCAAGCTCCTTGAAATCGGCGATTCTCAACAAAAGCCTCCCAACAACGGTATTTAATTCAATGAGCCAACAGCAGGCGATGCGTCGAATCAACGAAACGCCTGAACAACGTCAACGAGTCTCTAATCGCTTGGCCTCGATACAGTCGCGGAGGGCTCGGCGCGCGCGAAGTAACGACCCCTTAATTGCCGACGGCGACTTTCCGAGCCGCGACGAGAGTTGTTGAATCGATAACCCAAGGTTGTAACGCATACTAACTAGTTCGCGATTCTTCCCCGGTAGGCTCTGCAGGCAAGTTCTTAACAAGTGAATCGTCATGTCCATGTCGTGAAGCTCTTGCGAGTCTTCGGCAAGCTGAACAATCAGCTGTTCACTAAAGACATGCCGGTCGCGACCACGATCGCGGACGAAAGCCTTGACCTGCCAGTACGCGATTTTGGTCGCCCAGGCGTCGAAATTGGTGCCCATTTCAAACTCGTCCGCCTTCTTCCAAAGCAGCAAGTTCGTATTCTGTAGGATGTTCGAGGCCGCATCCGGATCGCCCACCAGGGTGGTGATGTAGCGGAGCAGACCGAGCTGTGCTTTGGTCAACAGCTGCACGAATTCCCCGCGACTCGCGGAATCGTGCGGCGTCGATGGGGCCTCGGTCGAGTCGTCGCCTATCTCGTTCAACACCGCCCCCTAGCCGTTGGGTCTCTTAGTCGTTGGGCCCGCGATCGCGTGGAGCTGATCGAACGGGCCCGCCTTGCCGAAACGAGAATGACCAAAGTGAAAAGGAAGACTAACGCCGGCTTGCCGCCCGGTACAGCCTAAGGAACCAGCCCCGTACAACCAAGGAACAAGTAATAAGCCGAGCAACCGCCCGCCATGCCGACTTTCCCTGAGGCCTACCCATGACATACCGCCAATCTCGGATTGGTTGCGCACTAGCCGCCCGGGAAAGAGAGAAACCTGAAGGCCTCTCCTCATTGGAACGGCTCCGGACGGGCCGAGAAGCCGATCCGCCTCAGCTCAGACCTCCTGGGCGAGATAGGAAGCATCGCGGTGCGATTTCCGGTAAGCCATGCGAGGGGGCGCCCCGCGACCCGCACCTGGATGTCGCGGGGCGAAGTACACGCCGCCCCCCCAGAAGAGTGGCGTCCATCGCAACAAATCTTCCCCGGGATATCCAACAGTCTCTCCGAAATCACCCGCACCCGGGCGACGCCGCTGTTTCTGACGGATTGCGGAGGGCCTAGCCTCAGTAAGGAATTGGTCGCCAGCGTTGACTACGCCCAAGCAAGCGGGCCGACTTCTTGAGAAAAACGCGTCCGCTGCGCAACCTCTCTCGCCGCCGCGGTATGACTACTATAAGGCAAGCTGTGCTCTTCCCGCGGCTACTCCTCCAACGGCTCAATCCGCCGAAACTGACATCGCGCCTTCGTCATCAGCACCGTTGTGAACGGTTGCTGATTCTGGCGCATTTACATCAACGCGGTGTCAATATAAATTCGTATTAAAGTCTAGTGAAGATGGTGAGTTTGTGATTGGCACAGTCAGTCCTTGTTGTATTTTGCTCGCTATCAAGCGGCGCCTGCCACGAGAGCAAAGGCCATTTGCTGCTAACGGACCAAGGCTTCGTACAACCAACGCCCTTCGCGGCGATTAGGCCCAATCTTTCATAGAAACCTGGAAGGGCTGCAAATGAATTGCGGTGGATTACCAATGCCGATCACCCTTCCTTCAAAAGCAATTCGGAACGATAGCACGCGTTTGACAAACACAAGGCGACCTTTGGTGACACGTCGAGCTGGATTCACATTGGTTGAGTTGCTAGTGGTGATCGCCATTATCGGCATCCTCGTGGCGCTGCTGCTGCCTGCGGTACAAGCCGCGAGAGAAGCCGCCCGGCGCGCTCAGTGCACCTCGCAGCTCAAGAACTGGACGCTGGGGATGCTTAATCATGAAAGCACCTACGGGAGGTTGCCGGGGTCGGGTTGGCCCGGCGAGTGGAGCTCCGACCCGGGTCGTGGCAGTGGCGCCGAACAGCCCGGCGGCTGGTTCTTCACCACGCTACCTTTCGTCGAGGAGCAAGCGTTGCACGACACGGGCGACGGCCTGACCGGGGCGGCTCGTAGCGCCGCAATGATCCAGCGTGACGCCACGCCTTTGCCATTGGGAAACTGCCCATCGCGACGATCGGGCGGCCCCTACGCCTACCCTCATGGCGGAGCGGTTCGTACGGGCGACGGGACGGGCGGGGTCTTCGGATACACCTACACTCAGGCGGCGCGAAGCGACTACGCGATCAATGTGGGTGACGACACCGACTACGACACAACCGGCAACAGCCGATGCCGCGCGATCTCGCCGACCAACTACGTTTACTCGACTTATCCGGCGGGATTCCCTCCGAGCCTCACCGAGTTCTCGGGGGTTTCATTCTGTGGCAACGCCGTCCCGACGCGCGCCGTCACGGACGGGTTGTCGAACACCATCGCGCTCGGAGAGAAGTGGGTGCCCGCTGAGCACAACGAGACCGGAGTTTACAAAGGCGATGACTGGTCGATGTTCATCGGTTTTCAGGACGATATGGTTCGTTCGACCTACTACATCGGAGTTTCTGCGGCCGGTGTGCCCCGCAAGGCGACTCACTCGCCCCGCTCGACCAATGACACGTTGGCCAAGGTCGAAGCCGATGTCGGCGTGCCAGCTTCCCGCGAGATATTCGGGAGCAGCCACCCCGGCGTTTGTCTGTTCTCGATGTGCGATGGCTCGGTGGCGAGCATCGGGTTCGATATCGATCCCGAGACGTACCGGCGAATGGGCGCTCGGAACGATGACGGCGCGACGAAGATCGCTCCGCGGTAGGACGCCTTACGCGCTAAGCACGGTACGGAAACAGCAAGATTCAAGTGACTAGCACGCCGCCGACAGCGGCATGCTTCAAGCGACATCGATTCAAGCGACATAGACGAGCCTTCCTTGGGAGTACCTTTGATGATTCGCAGGACCTTTTTTCTGGCGGGAGCTCTCGCCGCATCGAGCGTTTGCCACGCGACGGTTGTTGGATTCGGCCAGCTCGGTGGCAGCAACTCTACCGTTCCGAAAAACCTGGCTTCGCGGGCGACCGCGGATGGCAACGGGTTTGTCGTCACCAATGGCGCGACGCCCAATATCGTTCTGACGTGGGACGCCAACGGCGAGCAAAACAACGGAAATCTTGGCTCGAACGGCTGGGACATCCACACGTCCAACTTCTTCCAGCAGATAGAAAATACGACGATCGGTGGCGGCGCGTGGGACAACGAAGGTTCGACGCAACGTGTTGGCCAGCTTGACTTCGGCCTCCACACCATCGGGTTCGCCGCGGATCCCGGCGCCCAGCTCGTCCTAAACTCTCTCGACTTCGGACACACCGGCGAGACGGCCGGCACGACCATGTGGGACCTCACGTTGACCGACTCGGTGTCGAACGTCGCGTGGAGTCAGTCGGTCACGTTCACGAATGGCATGGCCCAGACAATCTCGCCGAACTTCGTCGGTCTGGCGGGCGAGGACTATCTCCTCACCTTCATGCGAACCAACTCAACCTACGGCTCGGACGGTCGGCATGCCATCGATAACCTGAGTTTCGGTCAGATCCCGGATCTTTCCAATTCGGTTGGCTCTTTGGTCATCAACCGAAGTGGCGTGAATGCTGGCGTCGCCTCGATCCGCGCGGACCAAGCATTCTCGTTTAGTGAGTACGAGATCCGTTCGCCGAGTGGCGCCCTGAATCCCGACGGCTGGACATCGATCACCGGAACGAATGCCGACCCCACCGATGACTGGTCGATTGTCAGCGAAACCGCCGCCTCGTTGCACGAGAAAGACGGGCCCACGGGTCCAAACGACGGCGTCTCCCTGGGAGCCGGCGCCCAGTACAACCTGGGTCAAGCCGTCAACATACTGCCGACATTCCGCCGGGATGGAACGACCCCAACGAACTGGGAAGACGCCGCGTTCACGATCTACGACGCCGGTGGAACGCTACTGGCGGTCGCTCCGGAGTACGTGGGCAGCCCCGTGCCGTGGGGCGACTACAACGGCGACCTAGTAGTGAACGCTCAAGACTGGCCCTTGTTCCGCGCTGGCTTCGGCGGGAACTACAGCGGCATGACGGCCTCCCAAGCCTACTTGCATGGCGACCTCGACGGCGACTTTGACAGCGACATCCACGACTACAACGTGTTCGTCGCGCTCGCTGGCGGCGCAAGCGCTTTGCTTGTCCCCGAGCCTTCGTCGATGGCGTTGATTGCGTTGACTGGCGTCGCGATTTTTGCCAGACGGCGTCTCCGCAACGCCCTTGTTCTAGCGATCGTCGTTGCTGGCGTCTCACAAGGCTCGTCGGCTCTGGCCCAGACCCTGCAGGGATTCAGCGTCGTCGGATCGACGCCTATCACCTCGATCCCCGCAGGGCAGCTCAATGAGAACGAGAACGCCGGCCCTAATCAGCTCTTCGACGATACGATCCTCGACGAGTCGGGCCAAATCGTCTTCGACCTGTTCACGACCAACTACACCGACCCCATTCTCTTCCCCGGCGGCTTCTTGGGGCAGTACGCGATCGGCGGCGAGACGCCGGGAGCTGTCGATTCGGCTTTCGTCTTCATGGACTACGGAGCCCCCGTCACCGCCAACTGGTTCGCCTACTCTCAGCGCACCGGCGGCAACGCGGTGGCCGATAAAGTCGGCAAGTTCGAGTTCTGGTTCAGCAATACCGACTTCGCCGGCGTTGCGCCAACGGGCACTCCTGACGCCATCGTCAACCTGTTGCCGGGCGACAATCGAATTGCGGATAGCACCATCCGACCTTACACCCTGAGCGGAGATCACACCGGCCAGTATGTGGCCATGCGAATCACCGAAACCGCCGCTTCGGGCGCCCTCACGAGCACAAGCCGCATCGGTGGGCATGAATTTCGATTGCTCGACGGCCCCAGTGATGTCGTGCTGACCGTGAACCGTACGAGTGGCGAACTAACTCTCCGCAACAATCTGGCGGGCGCGGAAAACATTCTAATGAATGGTTACGCCATCGATAGCCCCGGCGGCGCTCTGACGTCGGCGGGCTTCAATGGCGTCGGCGGCGATGGGTCGTTCCCGCTGGGGAACGGCAGCGGCAACGGATGGGAATTGGCGGGGGCAAGCAATCCCAATCGCCTCGCCGAGGCTTTCTTTACGGGCCAATCCACCCTCACCGCTGGGTCCGGCGCCATCAGCCTCGGCAACGCCTACAACAACCTATCGGGCGTCGAAGACTTAGCCTTCCTGTGGTCCAACACGAACGGCGAAGTCTATAACGCACGAGTCGAGTACATCGGCGTCGCCCCCGGCATTGCCGGCGACTACAACGACGATGGCATGGTGAATGCTGCCGACTACACCGTGTGGCGTGACAACCTAGACACAAACGTCTCGCTTCCTAACGACTCGTCTCCCGGCAGTGTCACCGCGGCAGACTACACGGCGTGGAGCAACAACTACGGCAAGACTTCGCCGAGTTCGGCTGTCAGTGTGCCCGAGCCCAGTGCGGTCCTCATGTTGGTTGTTGCGGCTGGCGTGACGACTCGCTGGCGGCGCACCCGACGTGACCAAGCCGTCTAGCGCGGGGAGCCGTACACATCGTGACCTATTCCAATAGCGAGGCAATTGCTCGGCGGGCCGACTGCCAACGGGTGGGGTGAAGTAATCTGCGTCGGCAGAACGTTTGGCAGCTCGGCCCGCCGCGCAGTTTTCATCCGTTCATATGAAACGAATGAGCTGATCCGACTCCGATTCAGGATGTAGCTCAGATCGAGGAGGCGACTTCGACTTGGTCTCCAAAACACGCTGAGGTCCCTCAAGGAAGAAAAAGTAGCCGAGGATTACGGGTGTCCGACAAAGGCATGAATCGACATCGGTGATGTATTGCGCGCCGCATCGGCTGCACGCAAGTTGAGTACTTGAATCTGTTCCACGAAACGCACTAGGGAGAATGAACCAATGACCAGACAACTAGCGACGTTAGCGGCGTGCATCGGCACGCTGGTTACGGCGGGCGTTAGCCAAGCAACAATCCTTGGCTTTGGCCAGATTGGTGGCAGCAACGCAACGATCCCGGTCAACTACGGATCGAACGCCACGGTCGACACCAATGGGCTGGTCGTGAGCAACGGCTCCACGCCCAACATCACGGTAACGTGGGATGTCGATGGTCAAGAAAACAGCGGCAGCGGCAACGCGTGGGACATTCATACGTCAAACTTCTTCGCCGAAATAGAGAACCAGACCATCGGTGGTGGCGACTGGGACAATGAAGGGCCCGACGAGCGGATTGCTCAGTTGGACTTCGACTACCACTCGATCGGTTTTGCGGCCGACCCCGGCTACGCGCTGGTTCTCAACTCGTTCGACTTCGGCAACACCGAAGAGACAATGGATTCCAGCACATGGGACCTCTCCATCACGGACTCGTTGGACCAAGTGGTATGGAGTGAGCAGGTCGTGCTCACGAACCCGGACGACGACGTGATCACCGTAGCGCCGAACTTTACGGGCAATGCCGGTGAGAGCTACACCCTTATCTTCGCGGGCGTCAACGACCCACTCAACGGTCGCCATGCGATGGACAACCTGAGCTTCAACCAGATCCGCATCCCCGAGCCCTCGACGTTTGCGCTTCTGGGAGTTGCTGGACTGGGATTTGTTTCCCGCCCCCGCTTCCGCAAGCCCGTCTAACAACGTAGGCGCAGTCGATCTTAACGACGAAGCGGGGTATCGATGGCGATACCCCGCTTCGCTATTTGCGGAACTGCGTTGTGTCCAGCACGATCGCCTTACGCGAGCTTATGAGGCGGGAGGGCATGCCAAACGGTTGCTCCTTGGCTCGTCGAAGCCCAAGAACTCGCAACGTAAGCGACAGGGTGGATTGGTAACAATGCCACCGTGACCAACGAGTACGGCCGACGCGGCCCGCCCAAGCGCTTGGCGACGCTTCGGCGGCGGTTACCCTTGAGATGGGGCCCCCGATAGGCCGGAAGGAGCCTAAACAAGCACCGAAGGTGCGTCACTTCAGCGAGAAAACCCAGCGAAACTCGGTGTTTCACGGGGTTTGATGAGTGCTTCAGTGCTCCCTCTAGGACTCGAACCTATACCCGTCGTATTTGGTTCGCAGGGCGGAGAGTGGACACTTGGGTGGATGAGGCTTTCAACTGCAGTGATTTGCGGTGATCCGTGTCGGGATAGCGGGCAGCTCGTATGGGAGTTGCATTGGCCACGCTGTGTCACATTTGTGTCCGATTTTGTGGATGAGTTCAAGCACTGCTCGTTCTCACCAACAGGGGCTGATGGCCGGCTGTCGTCAACCTGAATCAATCGCCAGGAAGGTCCCACCCGCCACGCCGCCCCAAGACCGCTTCTCCATCACGCTCACAACTATAAGCGACCACCTGCGGGTTCACCGCGTTGGATGGCGGGGGGGTCCTACCGCCTAGCAGCCCGTTGATTTTCCCGCTGGCGACGGCGCCGATTGGGCGCTAGGCTCTTGGCGGTTGGTAGGGGACGCCTTGGAGGCCTTGCGAGGGGGATGGGGAAGCGGCGGCGGGAGTCGCAGGGGGAGCTGTTCGTGGCTTCAGGCGAGCTGGCCGAGAGCCCGGGGCACGCATTCTAACGGCGGCTGAACAAGCTGCTGGCCGAGTGTGGGTTCGACGACGCGGTCGAGGCGGCGTGCCGGCCGTACTACGACGCGTGTGGCGGCCGCGACTCGATCGCCCCGGGCGTCTACTTCCGGATGCTCTTCATCGGGTACTTCGAGGCGATCGACTCGCAGCGTGGGATCGCTTGGCGTTGTGCGGATAGCTTGAGCCTGCGGGAGTTCCTGGGGGTGAAGCTCACCGAGCGGACCCCCGACCACTCGACCCTCTCCAAGACCCGCGACCGGCTGCCGATCGAGGTGCACGAGCTGGCGTTCCGCCTGGTGCTCGCCGCGGCGGCCGAGCGGGGCCTGCTGAAGGGCAAGACGCTGGGCGTGGACTCCACGACGCTCGAAGCGGACGCGGCCATGCGGAGCATCGTCCGCAAGGGCTCGGGCGAGGACTGGAAGGCGTACGTCAAGCGGCTGATGCAAGAGGCGGGCCAGATCGAAGAAGGGGACGAGCCCTCGGACGAGGACCTGCGTCGGTTCGACAAGCGGCGGAAGAACAAGAAGGTCTCCAACACCGAGTGGGAGTCCCCGACCGACCCAGACGCCCGGACCGCGAAGCTGAAGAACGGCCGCACGCGTCTGGCGTACAAGGCCGAGCACGCGCTCGACCTGGAGACGGAGCCGATCGTCGCGGCGGAGGTCTATCACGCCGACCACAGCGACTCCCAGACGCTGGCCGACACGGCGATGGCGGCGAGGACGCACCTGGCCGAGGCGGGACACGAGGAGGTCTTCCGGGAGGTGGTGGCCGATAAGGGCTACCACGCGGCGGGGCAGCTCGAGCTGGCCCAGAGCCTGGGCCTGCGGACGTACGTGCCCGAGCCGAACCGGCGTCACCGCCTGCGTTGGAACAACAAGCCGATCGAGTTGAAGGAAGCGATCTACGCTAACCGGCGTCGGACGAAGACCGAGAAGAACTCGAAGCTGCAACGATTGCGATCCGAACGGGTCGAACGCTCGTTCGCCCACGTGTGCGACACGGGCGGGGCGAGGCGGACGCGGCTGCGGGGGATCGAGAAGGTGCGGAAGCGGACGCTGATCGTCGCCGCGGCCCACAACCTGGCGATCCTGATGCGGAGGCTCCTCGGCGCCGGTAAGCCCAAGGCCCTCGCCGCAATCCTCGATCAACTCGCCCTCGCCCTCCCCCTGCTCATCCGACTGATCGAAACCAGGAAATCAACGGGCTGCTAGGCAAGGTGAGATGGGTGGTCGAACGGACCCCATCGGCTGGCTGCAGGGCCTGCGGCGGATGCGGGTCCGCTACGACCGATCGGCCGTTATCCAAGACGCCTGGAACACACTCGCCGTCGCCGTGCGCTGCTACCGCGTCGCAAGCGAAAAACACGCCCTAGCCTGATTCGTAAACCAAGTTTTTGTCAGAGCTTCTTCGTATCGCTAGCACCGTAGCAAGGTGCATGAGACCTCACGGCAGTGCGGCGGAGCTGGAAGCTCGACGCCGTCGCGCTGCGGCGTGCTTCCAAGCAGGGGAGTCCGTCCGCACGGTGGCCGAACGTTTCGGTGTCGATCGCAGCAGCGCGAAACGCTGGCGGCGCGCCTGGCGTGAAGAGGGCCCCGACGGATTCGCCGCAAAGCCGCACCCCGGCGGTAAACGCAAGCTCTCCGACGCCCAGCGTGACGAGCTGGTCGACTCGCTCATCGCCGGGTCGCGTGCAGCGGGCTTCCCGACCGACCTGTGGACCTGCGCCCGGGTGGTCGAGTTGATCCGCGACCGGTTCGGCGTCGAGTACGACTCGGGACAGATCGCGCGGGTGCTCCGCCAGCTGGGCTTCACGCCGCAGAAGCCCCGCACGGTCGCTCGTGAGCAAGACCCCGAGGCGGTCGAGCATGGCGTCGGGACGAGTGGGGCGGATCAAAAAAAAACCGCCGCGGGGTGCCAGCATCGTCTTCCGAGACGAAACGGGCTTCCTGCTGCAGCCGCTGAACCGGCGGACCTGGGCCCCCGCGGCTGCACGCCGGTGCCGCGTTCTTGGGACCGACGCGACCGTCTGAGCGCGATCGGGGCGGTCGTCCTCTCGCCGGCGAGGACCCAATCCGGTTGCTGCTTCGACGTGCAACGCAAGAATGTCAAGACAGACAACGTGATCGACTTCTTGCGTCGGTTGCGAAGGAAAGTCCGCCGGCCGCTGATCGTGGTCTGGGACCGTTGGAGCGTGCATCGATCGGCCGAGCGACGGATCACCCAGAGGGGCTGGAAGAGGATCGAGTCCGAGTATCTGCCCGCTTACCGCCCGGAGCTCAATCCGGTCGAGGCGATGTGGAGCCACGCCAAGTACGCCGACCTGGCCAACTTCGTCCCCGACGACATCGATGAACTCAACACCGCCGTCCACGCCTCGCTCGACGATCAAGCCACCGACCACCGCCTCAAACTCTCCTTCTTCAAAACCGCTCAACTCAGGCTATAGAGGGGCTCGTTAGCGGCGTGACGGTCAATAGTAGGCGATTTCGCAGATTTCTGCGTTGATGCGAATTGGTTTGCGCGTCTTATGCATCCTGAGGCTCCAGCGACATCGCGGAATCTGATCAGCGGGTAAACAGCCGATGTCGTCGTGCGAAGTCTGCTGGTGCTTTTGCCTTGTAAGGGACCATTCATACGCTAAAAAGGGGCCAAGCTAGCCCGGCAAAGCAACGTCGAGCTCGGCGAGAACTCTTCAGCGGCCCGCACTCCGTTCGCCTCAACATCTTGTAAGCATGCGCCGATTTCCCTCGTCATGGGACAAGACTCTTACGGCCCTCGGCTTTCGCCGCCGTACACAACGAGTTAAACGAGACCACTATCGTCGGCGCCGGAGTTGGCCAGAGGCGTTGGAACGGCGAGACCTTCTCACGTCGTATCTCTATACGGTCACAACGCTTGTAGATACGGAGATGGCAGGGACATCTACCGACTCAGAGTGGAGTCTCCGGGAAGCGATCGCTCATTCGGCGGCTGATAATGATGGCGTCGACCGGATTGAGTTTGCGTCGGGACTAGCTGGCCAGGTTATCAACCTCAACAGTCAGATCACAATATCTTCGGATGTTAAGGTCAGCGGAGCTATGGCCCCTGGGCTCACTATTAGCGGTGCTACTGGGCAAAGACTTTTCCGGGTTAATAACAACGGCATTGACGTTGAGTTCAGCGATCTACGCATGGCGGGAGTGACCACCACATGGTCGGGAGGTGCGATCTACAGTCAGGGGGGGCTCACCGTTGAGCGAGTGTTGTTTGAGGACAATGCCGCTGGTTCTGTTGGCGGTGCGATTTATTCAGAAAGTGGATTAATTACCATTCGCGACAGCGAGTTCATAAATAACACAGCTACATCTTATGGTGGAGCCGTCAGAATAGACGGCCCTTTGGGTGCGCTGATCGATGGCAGCACGTTTGAAAACAACCGCACGAGCGGAACCGGCGGAGCGATCCAGGCCCACTTCGGCAGCGACCTGAGAATTGTCAACAGCACCTTCGTCGGCAACGAGTCTTATCACTACGGCGGTGCCGTCGATGCCTACCGCACGACTTCGGTCGATGTAGAAAACTCAACAATCGTCAATAACACTGCCAGACCAGTTGGAGCTTCAGGCGGGATTATGCTTTCCGGAGCGAGCTCCGGCGATGGGCGCACGCTGAGCATTGTGAATACGGTCTACGCCAACAATAGTCGCAATACTTGGATGGATCACTTCGGAAGCGTCGTCACCAACGCACCTAATCACAATTACTCCGGCGGCACAGATCCACAACTCGCTCCACTAGGAAACTATGGTGGACCGACCCGTACGATGGCGCCTCTCCCAGGGAGTCCGCTGATCGACGCCGGCGATTATTCTCTCGCGACGGGACTCACGACCGATCAACGCGGGTTCAACCGCGGCGAAGACCAGCCGTTAGTGATTAGCGCCAACGCGGTTGACATCGGCGCAGTGGAGTACGTCGCTCCGCTCGTCGTCGATACGGCCAAGGACGTCATCGACGGCCTCGATGGCCTGCTCTCCTTGCGTGAAGCCCTAGCGGCGGCAGCGAATAAGATTGGACCAAAACAAGTCACAATTTATTTTGCTACCTCACTCGCCGGTCAGACGATCGTGCTGGGCGACGTGGACGGCGACGGCCTAGAAAGCGGAGAGAGCCCGACCCAGCTGCAGGTCGCGAGCGACGTGATTATCGATGGGTCCGACGCACCCGGCCTAGCGATTAGCGGGAGCGACTTAACGCGGGTGTTCTTGATCGAGGCGGGAGGCGGCCACGAAGTCGCGTTCCAGAACCTGACCATCGAGTGCGGTAAAACGGGCTCCAACGGAGCCGGAATCAGCTCCGACGGCAATCAGCTCAACCTCAAGGAAGTAAAGCTGCTAGACAACTTCTCATACGGCCATGGAGGTGGAGCTTACGTTGTGAATGGCGACGCGACCGTCGTCAACAGCACGTTCGAGGGCAACACGGCGTTCTCCGGCGGCGGGCTGATGGTCTATACAGCTTCGAATGCCTCGACCGTGGCGAACACGGTCCGGATCGAAGGGGGCACCTTCGAGGACAACACCGCAACCAACTACGGCGGCGGCTTGCAGATCACCCAGTTCAACACGGGGGCGGGGCGGGGAACGGTCGAGGTGCTGAACAGCACCTTCTCCGCCAACCATGCTCCCGCCGGCGCTGGCATCACGGTCTATGGCGACCCGATCGACGTGGATATCGATAGCGTCACGGTCACCGGCAACGTTTCGAGCGGGGCGGGTGGCGCTCTCTACAAGAAGAGTTCGGGGTCCCACCTCATCGTCAATAACACCATCCTGGCGGGCAACCTAACCGGCTCCGGATCGACTCCCGACTTGTACCTCAGCGGCAGCAAGGTGGCCCCGGCGTTCTCGGCTTCCTACACGATGGTCGGCTACGGCAACGACCACTTCGACCCCAACGTCGGGGTTGGGAACATCGAGCTGCTGTCGGGGCAGGACGCCGGCCTAATGCCGCTCGATTACTACGGCGGGATCACCAAGACGCACGCCCTTCTGCCGAGCAGCCCGGCGATCGACAAGGGGAACAGCACCTCGACTCTAGCGTTAGATCAGCGAGGGTTTTCGCGACCCGTCGATGGCGACCCAACGGTGGATGTGACCCCAGTAATCGACATCGGGGCGTTTGAGTACCAAGGCGACGGACCGATCGTGGTGAACACGACGTCGGACGGCACCGTGGGCTCTGGCGAGATGAGCCTGCGTCAGGCAATCGCCTTGGCGACAGCCACGCCGGGCAACGACACGATCGTGTTCGACCCAGGCGTCTTTAGCACGCCGCAGACGATCACGCTGCAGGATCAGGACAGCGATGGGGACGAGGACGCGCTATTGATCGACAGCGATGTCGTGATCGTGGGTCCCGGCGCTGATCTTCTCAATCTGGATGGCGATGGCGCCTCGGCGATCTTCCAGATCCATGAAGGCATCGTCTCCATTGAGGGGGTCTCGACAAGCAACTCAGGAAGCGGCGTCTACATCGACGGCGGAGAAGTGACTCTAGCCTCCCTGGAGATGACCGGCCACTACGGCCCCGGCGCCGTCTATGCCCACTACGACTACACCTCGTACTATCCAATCGGAAACATCCGAGATGTCACCATCCGGAGCACGTCGATCTCGGGCAACAGTAATGGCGTGCAGGCGATTACCGCCAATCTCGTCGTTGAGAATACGACCATCTCGGGGAACGACCATTGGGGGGTTTTTCATGCTGAGTCGCACTCGTCTTCCTTGACCAACGTCACCATTACGAACAACGCCTATGGCGGCGTCGTATTCGCGCCGGCAGCGGACGAACCTTACACAGCCACAATCAACAACTCGCTAATACTGGGCAATACCGCCTACGACATCAACGGCGGGGAGGAAGTCGCTGCAAGTGGATCGCACAACCTTCTAGGGACGGTCTACCTTTCTCAAGAAGCGAGCGGTCTCTCCGAGTTCTCATTCGGCCAGACGCCCGAGACCGTCGGCCTGCTCGCTTTGACGCATGCCGGAGGGCCGACCTCAGTCCACCCGCTCGATCCAAGCAGCCTCGCCATCGACGCTGGCGACAACGGCGCATCAATCGACCTGTTGACTGATCAACGCGGTTTCCTCCGACCCGCAGACGGCGATTTTAGCCTCGAATACACGGCCGATATTGGCTCCTTCGAGTTCCAGGCAGGTCCGATCCTTGTGACTACTGCGTCGGACATCGGCGTAGGCTCCGGCGAGCTGAGCCTGCGTCAAGCGATTGCGCTGGCGAACGCGATGCCCGGCGACGACACAATCGTCTTCGACCCGGTCGTCTTCGCCTCGCCGCAGACGATCACGCTGGCGGACCACGACGGGGTCGGCGGGGCCGACCCCCTGACGATCACCAGCAACGTAGTGATCACTGGCCCCGGCGCCGACCTGCTCACCATCGACGGTAGCGGAGCCGGCTCTGTTATAAGCAATATTGGGCTAACGGAGCTCTCTGGGATCACCGTGCGGGGGGCGAATGTCGGGATTGAGAGCTCCGGTTACTTAACGCTCAAGGGAGTTCAGGCGGCCGACAACCTCGACGCGGGGGTGGAAGCCAACGGAGGATTGCTCTACCTCGACAGCAGTGTCATCGCCGAAAACGGCAGCGGTGTCTGGGTGCTTGACGGCGCCTACGTCTTGATCATGAACTCGACGGTCTCGAAGAATGCGGGCATCGGCGTGTGGAATTTCGAAGGAGACGTAACGCTGCAGCACGTCACCATCGCGGAGAACCAGGACCTCGGAGTCTGGGGTGGGTATGGCGGCTCCGTCGCCTTCCACAACAGCCTGATCGTCAACAACAACCTCGCCCAACCCACTCCGTCTGCGCGGATCGACTTCGACCCCGGGTATGTCACGGCAGCCGGGGGCATCGGGAACATCATCGGCGGCCAGTACGGCAGCAGCTTCACCGACGGAGTCGCCGAGAATATAGTCCTCAGCGACTCGGCATACGAATTGTCCGACGTGAAGTTGATGTCCCTGGGGGACTACGGTGGCCCGACCCGGACGCACGCCCTGGCCGCAGGGAGCATCGCTATCGACAAGAGTGGATTCACCACCAGCGCGGTAGCGGACCAACGCGACTTTGCGCGTCTCGACACAGCCGACACTGGAGCGTTCGAGTATCAGGGCGACGGCGCCATTGTGGTAACGACGGCGTCGGACATCGGAGTAGGAGCCGGCGATCTAAGCCTGCGTCAGGCGATCGCGCTAGCAAACGCGACGCCAGGAGCCGACACGATCGAGTTCGACCCCGTCGTCTTCGCTACGCCGCAGACGATCACGCTAGCGGACCACGACGGCGGCGCCGCCGACCCCCTGACGGTCAACAGCAACCTTTTGATCACTGGCCCCGGCGCCGACCTGCTCACCATCGACGGAAACGGCGCCAACGGCGTCTTCATGCTGTCATCCGGCGCCTCCACGCTAACGGGCGTCAGGCTGACCGGCGCCACTTCCTATTCGATCGAAGTCGGGAGCAGCGCTTACGTCAACATCGAGTCCATCGAAAGCTCCGGAAATGGGGCTGGCATCCACTCGACAGGCGCCACCTTTGTGAGCAAGAGCGCCATCGTCGAAAACGACCACTATGGATTGTTCTTCGAAGGTTACGGGAGCGTATCTAACTCGACAATCTCCGGCAATGGATGGACGGGTCTGACAAGCTTCCTTGGAAATGTGAGTGTCTCGAACACAACAATAATCGGGAATAGTCTCGGCATTTACGCGGATTACTACGGCGAATTATCCCTCCTCAATTCGCTTGTGGTGGGAAACGGCAATGCTACGTCAAGCACCGACCTGTATGTTGGCGACTACGGCCAGTTGCTCTCTGCGAGCTACAACTTGCTCGGTACGACTGCCGACTACTCTCCAAATAGCGTCGATCTCTTCTCACAAGAGGGATACACCAAGGAGGGGTTGCGAGTTGCTGACCTTGCGTACAACGGCGGGCCGACGAGAACGCACGCCCTGCTGCCGGGAAGCATCGCCATCGACGCCGGCAGCACCGCGTACGACTACGGCGACGCGACCGACCAACGTGGCGTCGGG
Organism: Botrimarina colliarenosi; assembly: GCF_007859955.1. GTDB lineage: Bacteria > Planctomycetota > Planctomycetia > Pirellulales > Lacipirellulaceae > Botrimarina > Botrimarina colliarenosi. The sequence goes on along the minus strand of NZ_SJPR01000001.1, from coordinate 530,601 downwards.
TTCCCGCGCGTGCTCGGCGAGGCCATCGACATCGGCGCTCTTGAGGCGGAAGCGCCAATCGTCGTCACCACGCTCTCAGACGAACCGTCGATCGGTCAGCTGACCCTCCGCGAAGCGATCGCACAAGCGTCGGGCAATCAAGTGATCACTTTCGCTCCCTGGCTCAACGGCGGCGTCATCGAGCTCGGATCGCAAAGCGATCTGGTCATCGACAAGTCGCTGGCGATCGACGCTAGCAGCCTCGACAATGGCTTGACCGTCCGCGCCTACGACCCCGACCGCGAAGAGCTGGGTTACCAGTTGTACAACGCAAATGGCGGGCGGGTCTTTTACGTCAAAGGCAGAGACGTCGACGTCACTCTGAAGAGTCTGACGCTCAGCGGCGGCGACACCTGGACCCACGGTGGAGCGATCTACTCGCTCGGCGCCTCTCTGACCCTCGATCACGTCGAAGTCAGTCACAACGCCGCGCCGCGGCCGGCGGGTTACGAGATCATCGGCAACACAGGGTTCGTCGATTATCCCCGTGACGACCCCATGAACTTCGCGCCCATCTTCGGCGAGTACCAGACTGCCGCGCGCGGCGGCGGCGTTTACTCGACCGGCGATTTGACGATTATTGATTCGCGCTTCGTCAACAACGCCACGTTCAATGTCGGAAAATCCTTGGACTCAGACCAACTCCAGGGCTACCTGGAGGATGCTGGCGTAACTGAGATTGATGATCCACCGCATACCTATTCAGCCTTGGGCGAAATATTTGCGGGCGACATCTACACGATGGGCAACCTCGTCATTGAGGGTAGCCGCTTCGAGACCACTCCCATCGACATGGATGATGTCGCATCAGGGGTAGCGGTCGGCGTTCCGACCAACGACATCAATCTCGGGCTGGGCGGCATCTACACGACCAACGAAAGGCGTGGTCGGCCGATCACGGTCACGATCAACAACACCGTGTTCGACACGAGCCGTGGAATCGCCGTCGACACTCTTAATTGGGCGGATCATACACAACTTCCCTCAAGCATTGGGCGTGGCGATATCGCGCGGTACGAGGTGTCGGAGGTGACGGGTGGGTACTTCTACCTGTCCGACCCCCAATATGAGATTCCAGAAGAAGAGCGTACCCCCCTTCTTTCATTTCTCCCGGAGCAATATCCACTCATCAAGTTCCAGCACGACGGCTCAACTACACCGCCCTCTTTCAAGATCCGGATCGTAGACGACGGCGACTTCGCCACGGAATGGCTGCCGATCTACGGCACGCTCAATCAGGAAGGCGCACGAGAAGGCAGCGGCAGCTTCGACATCAACGCTGGGGAGGATTTCGACCTCTCCGGCGCCACATCGTTGCTGGTGGGCCTCGACAGGAAGAACACGGTTTCCATCACCAACGTCACGATGATCGACTCGATCGGGGCGATGGTCATCGAGGCGCGAGAGGACCCAGATAACCCGGGCGAGTTAATCGAGTACCCGTCTGGCTCGTTCGTGGTGCTGGGCTCCAACGTGTCCGTGCAGAATCTGACAGTTCACCACGCATCGACGGCCGGCGCCGCCGTAGCCGTATTGTGGTCGGACGTGGTCATCGACGACAGCCGCTTTCTGCCGCCAGAAGGACTTGACGTGGGCTCCGGAAGCACCGCAGTCCTGGCGAAGGCGAGCCAGCTAACGATCACCGATTCCGTTTTCCAAGGCCTCCGCGGGCCCGTGATCGACGTCGATCTATGGGGCAAACTGGAACTCATCCAGAGCACGATTTTCAATATTCAGGGCGACAACGCGATAAGAGCCGCCGCGAGCTTTACGGAAACGCCCGTATTTCCGTTCGCTTTCCCTGGATCAATACTGATTCGAGACAGTGTCATACGCGGTGTAGACGGAGGTAGCGCGTTAGCTGTACTCGTACCAACTAGTGTCACACCCGAACCTGAAGAGCCGGACGAAGACTACGACGAATTGCCTCCTGAACAAGACAAGCCCGTGCACTTTAGCGTGCGTGAAGTCCTGCCGTTTCAGGTCACGATTGACGGATCGACAATCTCGAATAACCGCACTTATTATGGCGCTGGTGTAAACGCCGTAGGCGCTGCAGGGGGTGCCGGCCTTCGTTTGTCGGGCCCCCTGGATGTCTTCATCTCCAGGAGCACAATCTCCGATAATCGGCAAATGGGAGACGCGAGGGATGGACAACCCGTAACCGATCTGAGATTGCTTGCCGAAGAAGGAACCGACCTATTCAACGATTTGTCGTATGATGGTGGGTACGGAGGCGGTATCCTCGCTAATTCGCTGCATCGGCTACGCATCGAGAACTCGACGATATCAGGGAACCAAGCCGGCATCGCGGGCGGCGGCATTTTCGTCGCCAACACCGATCAGATCGAACTAATTAACACGACGGTTACCGACAACGAAGCGGGTTACCAGGGTGGAGGCGTCTTCGTTGTAGGCGGCTGGCTCGATAATATAAAAGAAGCGGTGTTTGTGCCGTACAACGACAACGCCGCGACCTTTGTGAATTCGATCGTCGCTGGTAACGTGGCCTGGGACCTTCCACTCTTTCAGGAACTAAACGCGGAAGAGGGATACGCGCACACATGGGTGAAGAATCACAGATATGTCAACCCAGACGGCAGGGTTGGAATCTTTGCCGTCAATAGCGCCAATACCGCAGACGTTTGGTTCTCTGCGCCGAACAAAGAGACATATCTTGACACCGGAATCTTGCCGGCAACATTTCACTCACTGTCAACACTGAGTCGAAACAATATCATCGGAGTTGGTGTAGATCCCGATGGCGCCGACCCCCTGCTGCCGATTCAGGACCCACAGGAACCAGACTTCAATGAGAACATTATTGGGGCAGACCCGCAATTGACGCCACTCGGCGACTACGGGGGACCCTCGGAGCTACACGCGATCCGAACGCCCGCCAGCCCCGCCTATAACGCGGGGTTCTGGAACTCCCCCTACGACAGCAGTGACGATGAACTGATCCGCCCTGTCACCGCGAGTTCGTCGACCTTCCGCTACGACAGTTCTCCGGCATTCAATCTGATCACCGAGTCACCGACACTTCGCGACATCGACTCGATCGTCTACCCGCTCATAGGGGGCACGCTTCCAACCGACTACAACGGGGCGAAGTGGATTAGCCACGACCCCAACTCCGAAACCGATTGGCCCAATGTCGCTCCGGTGCTTACTTTCGGTTTCAACGAAGTCCGAGAATTGGAGCGAGTCGTCTTGTGGTCCGTCACGACGGGGACGGTAAACTCGACGCTGCCGGAGACGATCCAGATTTCGTATTCCAACGACGGTGGCGGCAGCTGGACTTACCTGCCGGCGGAGTTGGTCGACTGGACGAATAACGGAGCGGGCTATGGGACAGGCATCACGCTGTTGCTGGCGGATGGCAATTATGTGGAGGCCGATACCGTCAGGATTGGCTTCCCGAGTCTTCAGCGCGACCAGCAGGTCGCCTTGGGGGAAGTTAGGTTTGGCGGCAAACGCCTGACCGATCAGCGGGGCCACCGCCAAAACGACCCGCAGAGTTACCCGTTCGACCGGAAAGTGGGGCAGATCGACATCGGCGCCTTCGAACTCCCAACGGTGTACACCCACCTGCCTTCACTGCCGGATTCGGGCATGCTTGCCGCCCTGGGCGTTACGAGCGCTGACATTTCAGGCTACGACCTTGTCGTCTCAGACGTGGACGACACGGTGATCGACCTCGATCTCAGCCCAGGGCATCTGTCGCTCCGCGAAGCGATCCTGCTCTCCAATCTACTCGACGGCAAGCAGAAGATCGCCGTGCCGAGTTCCTTGGGGGACGGCGTGGTCTTCCTCGAGCGTGGCGAGTTGCGGATCACCGACGATCTCGACATCGCCGCAATCGGCGGGGGTCGCCTTACTATCGACGCGTCGAAGAGTTACGTGCCGCTGCCTGAAATCGCCAATCCGCCGGGCGCTGAACTGCCCGGCCCCGTCAATGCCTTCGCGCAGCCGAATTCGAGCCACTCCTTGACATTGCCGGGAACCAGGAATGTGCTGGGGAGCCGGCTCTTTAACATCGACGACGAGACCGACGATCTGTTGATGGTTGAGATCAGCAATCTCGTCCTGACGGGCGGTTTCGTCCACGGTTCTGGCGGCGCCATAAGGTCAACTGAAACCCTCACCATATACAACAGCGAGATTGTCGGGAACAGCGCGCATAACTTGTACACCCGTCCGGAGAACACTCACGTCGGAAATCCCACTGAAGCTGTCCAAGGTGGATTAGGTCTTTCTTTGGCTTTTCCCGAAACCCTTGCCCCGAGTGGCGGTGGTATTTTTTCACAAGGCGGCTCTCTGTCCCTCGACTCCAGCACTGTATCCAACAACAGCGCCAACATTTCAGGAGGGGGCATTCATGTCGAAGGTGGCAGTCTCGATATAAATTCGAGCGCCATCTTTGAAAACTTAACGCGCCGCGTATTATCTCTAGATCTTTGGAATCAGAATACAATCGATGTTTCCAAAGATACTTCCAATGACTCCAATTTGCGGGAAAACATTCCTTCGATTGATCCACGCGGCGGGGGGGTATCTATTGTTGAAAGTGTGGCCGTTATCGACGGCAGCGTCATCACTAACAACATTGCATTAGCTTCTGACGAACCGTACCTCTACAGTGGCGGCGAGAGCCTGGAATCGTACTCGCCGTCGCTACTTGACGAATTGAAGGGCGCTTCGGGAGGCGGGCTCTTCATCGACGGTTCTTCGGTTGTCATTAGCAACTCGGAGATCTCCTTCAATGAGTCTCACTACGGCGCCGGTGTGTACCTCCACGGTTCCAAGGATCAGTTCGATCTCGCTTCGAGCGCCTATCTAGCGGTGAGAAACTCAACGATCTCCAACAATGACGCGAAGGTGCGGATCCTACGGACGGAGGGGTACAACCTCTATGACTCGCCAAAAGGCGCCGGCATCGCTGCCGATGGTAAAGCCGCGCTCACGTTGGAACACTCGACCGTGGTCGAGAACCGCGTCCATGGAAGCTACCAGGTTTCCGGAGATTCCGCGAACGTAGGGGCGGGCATTTACTTCCCCGACGGCGGTCCCGCCTCGGTCGAAGACTACCACGGCAAGCTAACGATCGACCATTCCATCGTCGCGTCGAATTATAGCTACAGCACTTTCGAGCACTTAGATGATTCGACAGACTCAAGCAATGCCAAGACTGCGAAAAACTCGACCACCGGCTCCTCAGACATTTACTTTGGATATTTGCCCAGTTCCTCCGACCCGAACGACACGAGCATTGAACCTCTAATAAGAGACATGCTTCAGATCGATCATTCTTTGATAGGGAACAACTACTCGCTGTACTCGTCATGGTATTCGGCAAATGGACCGGCATCCCCTAACCGGTCATTTGGATATGTTCAAGGTCGGTATGTAAACCCCGACGTGCCCGGCCAGAATCTGCCGTGGGACCAAGGAGGCGTTCCGGAGGCCGATCAATGGGGCAATCTCATCGGCGGCTACGCTATCGGCGCCGGGTACTACTACATGGATGGAGTCAGTTTATCGACGGATCCATATTATTTCGCAGGCGTCCTGGACCCAGGGCTTGATCTCCTAGCGGACAATGGAGGCGCTAACGCGACGCATGCGCCGCTAGTTTCAGGCACTTCCACCCTCGCAATGATTCACGTCCCCAGCGGCGCCATCGGTTACACGGGCCAGGGGTCTGAAGCCGGCGAAGAGGCGAGTCAGATGACAGCCGATCCGATCGTTGGATTCAATGAAGCAATCAACGGCGTAGGACCTCCCGCCAATGCGTCGCCGATGACGCTGCCCTACGGAAGCAATGAGGCGATCCTTAAACAGAGGATTCGCCACGAATCGTGGCGGACAACTTCTGCTGGAGGCGCTTCGGGCGATTTCTTCGACGACGATCCCGGCAATTTTGGCGGCAGCGCGATCAACGATGAACCATCTTTCGATTTTGACCTGGGGGGGTCGGTCGAGCTATCTGAGATCGTCATCTGGTCGGCGATCACCAGCCTCTTCCGGAACGGCGACGAAGCGAAGGTCCTCAAGATCGATTTCAAGCGCGATGGTGACCCGGTTGGATCCTGTATCACATGGACGCGGGAGACGACGCCGAGCGTTGCGGGATTGTCCGAGACGTATGTGCTCGATACGCCCGTGCTCGCCGATCAGGTGATCATCACGATCACCGACAACTTCTACGGCGAACCCGACGTGACCGCCGGTGGTGACCGCGTAGCCCTGGGACAGATACGCTTCGTTGGCGAGCTCAGCGACGACTTCGCCGTCAACGACAAGAGCATCGCGATCGACGCGGGCCGGACGACCCTTGGCGCCTCGCCGACGACGGACCAGCGAGGCTCCGGATACGACCGTTTAGTTGGCGACGCAATCGACATCGGCGCCCACGAGACGGGGGCTCTGATCGATCCGCTCTCTCCGCCGCTCGTTGAAGCGACGAATGTCGTCCCGAGTATCGTCGAAGGCCCGCAACCGGACGGGATGAAGGTCGCGGGCTTGAGGCTGACAAACCTCGCGAGTTCGCCGTGGTCAGCCGTGATTGGCGGCGCGAATAGCGACCTCTTCTTCATCCCGACCGACGCGCAGGGGCGTTTGACCCGCGAGCTGTGGATTAAGCCCGGAGCGGTCGTCGATTTCGAGTCGCTCTACTCCGATGTCAATGATTCGGCGACGCTAGAGGTCAGCCTGACCATCACCGACCCGTCGCGAGGCGCGAACGGCGAATCCGACCCGTTGGTGCTCCCGCTGATCAGCGTCATCAATGTCAACGACCTGCCGACGCTGGACAGACCGGCGCCGCCGATCTCGCTAGCGAGCGACGTGACGCCTGCTACGAACCCAGGCGTAGCGGTCTCCTCGCTCCTTGCCGGAGCTTCGGACGAGGATGTCGGTCCGAAGAACGAAATAGGCATGGCGATTGTGCGCGTCGAACTCGGCTCGACTCCGAACAGCTCGGTCGAATACAGCTTGAACAACGGGTTGACTTGGCGGTCCGTTCCCTACCTCCTGTCCGGCAAGGCCTTCCTTCTGCCGGGCGCCGCGCTTGTAAGATTCAATAAGCAGGACGACTTCACGGGCTCAGTCGAGGACGTTGTCTTCTTCCGAGTCTGGGATCAGACCGCCGGCAAGGCGGGGAAAGTCGTCAGCGTCGAGGACGTTGTCGGGTCGCTGAGTCTGGTCGACGAGGCGCTTGCTGACGGCGAAGACCTCAGCATCGCAACGGGCGCCATCGACGTCGCCGTCACGCCACAAGTGGGGCCCGTCCAAACGTTGACCACTGCCGCTCGCGACGGCGGATCGCCGGCGGTGGCGATTGACGCCCGTGGCATTGGCTTGCATGTCTGGCAAGAGGCGGGGGGGCTCCGGGGTAGGAGGGTGGCGGCCGATGGCTCGTTGCTCTCTGGGATTGTCGTTGTCGCCGACGACGTGACAGCGTCAAACCCCCGGGTCGTCGCGGGGGAAGACGGCAGCTTCCTCGTGGTCTGGGAACAGACAAGCGGTACTGGCGCGTGCCTGTACGCCAGACGCTTCAATCTGATCGGTGAGCAGCTCGTCGCTGCCGGAAACGCGGTAGCGGTGACCGGAGCGGAGTCGGTCGCCTCCGACGGACTAAGCTCTCTGTCGTTCATCGCCAACGACGATTCGTTCATCGTGACATGGGTTTCCTCGGGCTCCGCTTATCTCGGGCGGTACGCGCTGAGTGGCTCGGGTGACTTGATGCAGCTGCTCGCGCCGAGCGTCGTTCCCGTCAATCTTGCCGGTGGCACGCAAGGCGGCGTTGTCTCGACCGTCTCGAGCGACGGTCTGACGATTCACCTGGCGTGGCTAGAAGAATCGGTTACCGAAGGTCGGTTGTATGCCGCTGACTACGATCTGTCGTCTATTTCTTGGGGGAACGCGACTTTACTCATCGCCACGCCATCCGTTCCGCCGTACGGCGACTCCCTCGATGACTGGGCCGTTAGTGACATCCAACTCGCGATCGGCCCGAGTGGAGAGCCCGTCGTGGGCTGGCGAGAGACTGCCGAATGGAGCAACCTGTCCACGGCAGAAGGCCCCGACAGCGGGGGAAGTGATCGTGTACGCATAAGCCGACGCGCGAACGGCGTCTGGATGTCCGGAGTCGAGGATATCGACGTCGCGGATGCGTCAAGCACTCTGGGAATTACAACGGGAGAACGCATCAGCGGCTTTAGTCTTGCCGCCGACCGCTACGGACGCCTCGGCTTGGCCTGGATCAAGCAAGTCGTCGGCGTTGCCGGCTCGTCGCTGCTGACCACCCGATGGATTGAGGAAGGTGGCGCCACGGAGAACACGTTCACGCAAGCCGTGTCCGGTTCGTGGAGCGACCCCGAGCTGGCCGCAAGCAAGTCGGGCAAGTTCGACCTGACAGCGAGCACCGGCGCACAGGTCGTGGCGCAGAGGTACCGACTCAGCCAACTCGAGGCGGTGGAGTGGAGCCTCAATGGGGATCGCTTTGAGGTTCGCAACGGGTCGAGCAAGACTCCGCGGGTTGAGTTGTCGGTGGCGTCGTACGGCGGCGTCGATTACTTCGTGGTGAACGACGAACTCACTACGGTCAAAGTATCGGACGTGTTGAAGATCGCCATCGTCACGGGGTCCACCAACGACGCCATTGACCTTCGCGGCCTTGTGAACGTCGGGCTGAACGCCAACGTTTTGTACGATATCTCAACAGGCGCCGGCGACGACTCGATTTTCATTGGCGCGGGGTCGGTGACGGTCAATGGCGGCTTGGGCGCCGATAGGTACTACTTGTCGGATCATAACGACGCAGACCTCGTCCTGGCGGACGCGGGTGGGGTCGACCAGCTACTGCTCACCGACTGGGCCGGGGACCCCGCTACGATCGTTCTGGGGTACGACGGAAAGCAGACGATCACGAGCGCCGGCAGCGCCCATGCTGTGACGCTCGACCTTGTTAAAGGCGACGAGCTCGACGACGTCCTGAGCACGAATGGCGCCTACGTTTACACGCCGTCTGACAAGGCGTCGCAACTCACGGAAGAAAAGTTGGTGGTCGGAGTGGGCGGCCTGACGCTTGAAGAGGCGTTGTTGTGGGCCAAGACGGATTCAAAGGCGGATGTGATCGCCTTTGCCGACAACCTCACGAGCCTCTCGCCAACTGCCCAATACACGATCGACACCGCCGTGACCATCGATGGCGAGGTCAGTGCGGGCAAGTTGACAATCGATGGAAACAGCAGCACGCGACTGTTCTTTGTCGTCGAGGATGTCAACGCGACGCTCAAGAACCTGATTCTTGAAGACGGTCAGGCCGACAGCGGCGGCGCCATCTACTCAGCCGGCAATCTCACGCTCTCCGGCGTCGAAATCACCGGCAGCACGGCAACAACCGGCGATGGCGGCGGTGTGGCCTTCGTCGGCGAACAACTGACGATCCGCGACAGCGTCATTCAAAGTAACACGGCGACATACGGCCATGGCGGCGGAGTCTCTTTCGCGGGGATCGAAGCCACAATCATCCGGAGCGCCGTCAATCAGAACGAGGCGCAGAAAGGCGCCGGCCTCGCCGTCTACAGCGGCGAGGTCTCTATCAACCGGAGCGCCTTCATCAGCAATGGAGTGGCGAGCACCGTCTTAGAAGGCGGTGGCCTCTGGCAGGAAGGAGAATCCGTCGTCGAGGTCATCAACAGCACTTTCTCCAACAATCGCGCCAACGAAGGGGGAGCCATTTTCACGAGCGACCCCACGGCGGGCGCGAATATACTGACGCTTGTCAACGCCACACTCGTACATAACCGGGCGGCCGCCGGGGCGGCGATCTACACCGATGGCCAAGTCGTCACCGCAGTGAAAACACTCTTCGCCGGCAATACGAACTCCGCCGGCGCCGCACTAACAACCATCTCTGTCGACGGCGCCGGAGAGGCGTTTACCGATGACTCGACGAGAAACTTAATCGAAAATGCCGCGACGTCCGCCGGCGGGCTCCTCCTCGATACGTCATTCAAAACGATCTCGTTCGCAGCGAATACGGACGTCACCGATGTAAGCCAAGTTCTGAGCGCGTTGGCGCCTGCCAACGAGGCGATTCAGTATCACCCACTGGTAAGTGGGTCGCCTGCCATCGTCCAAACCGACGCCGACCCTCCAAGCGGCCCCCTTTCAGACGAGCACAAACTCTATATCGACCAGCGGGGATACGTGCCGCAGGCTCCCGACACCCTTCGGGACATCGGCGCCTATGAGTTCGAAGGGGAAGCCGACACCAGTCCGTCGGTATTTCTCAGCAGCGACGTCGTTCTCAAGGAAGGCGTCCAAACGGGCCAGCTGGTGGCCCGCGTCCAGATCGATCCTGCCTGGCGAGACTTCACGTTCAGCATCATCGGCGGCAACCTCAACGGAGTCTTCTCGATCGATGCGTTGACCGGAGAGATACGGGTCGAGGACGCCTCGAAGCTCGACGCCGAGCGGACTCCGATCTACGCCCTTCAGGTCTATGCCGACGGGCCCGATGCTCAAGACGCTGAGGGCTATATCCGCATCGTCGTCGAAAGCGTGAACGAGGCGCCCACTTTCGCCGGATCGCTCACGTTCAACCTTCCCACGACAGCAATCACCGGAGACGTCGTAGGGGTTGTCACCGCCTACGACCAGGATACGTCGGACAAGCTAGAGTACGAGATCATCGGCGGGGCCGCCGTCGCGAACGCGATCGAGATCGACAGAGACACAGGCCTGATCAAGGTTAAGAGCGGCGCCGATCTGCGAGGGCTCGACGCGCTTGAATTCAAGGTCCGGGCGTCCGACCTAGGCGAGTTGTTTGAAGAAGTCGATGTCCGCGTTAACCTCTTCAAGATCGCGGCGCTCGATCCCAAACTCGCCGCCGAGGCCGGCCTTGAGCCGATTGTCGTTGCGAACACGCCCACCGAAGCGGCATTTACTCACACGGTGTCGCACGCCTCCACGCTGGTCTTCAATCCCGTCGCGACCTTCGAGAACTCTCCCGGGAAGGCCTTCCGAGTTGAAATCGTCCAATCGGGCGGCTCATCCGTCCTTACCTTCAATTACTCCGAGACGGGCAAGCTGCTCACCACGGGAAACCCGTCTAGAGTCTTCAAGCTAGGCACTCTCTCTCTCAGAAACGACGGCGCCCTCGTCTACCAACCGAAGAGCGACCTCCTCACCAAGAACGCTTTGCAGTCGGAAGGAGGAGGGGGGTCGTACTACTACGCCAAAGAGGCGCTCTCTTATCGGATTGTCGATACAAACGACGGCGCCGTGTTGCTCAAAGACCAACCACTCACCATCCAGGTGACCAACAGCCTGCCTGTGTTCCGGTCCGACTATATCGGCAACCCTAGCGGAGTCTTAGAGCTAACCGAAACGATCGACGTCGCTCGCAACTGGAACTATGTCGTTGACCTAGCGGACCTGCTGTACGACCCCGACGGCGATCCGATCAAAATACAGCAGTTCAAGAGTGTGAACCCTCTCACGCTCCCCGTGTCAGATTCAGATGAACCGTTCAGAGGGGCCGACCCGCTCACAGGCGGCAATAGCATCACCGCCAGTTTTGCCTACAAGCAACTGGGTGGAAATACATCAGCCGTTCGTGAGGTCAAACTGGAAAGCGCGGACGTGCCGGCCCAGACCGACGCCCGGATCGTTATTAGCCAGGACTCAAAGTCCAATGATTCTCTCAACGCGTTTGGATTCAGCAGCACCTACAGCTTTATTGTCTCCGCTACCGACGGGCAGGCAAACAGCCAGAATGCCGCTCTGGTCAAGCAGATTCGGCTCACGGTTCATCCGCTGACTAGTTCCGTTCAAACGGGCGATTCGACCGAAGCCGCGTGGCTTAGCTCGATCCATCGCCCAGGCTTGGTTACGAAAGACCCCGACGACTTGCTGGACACCGACAGGTGGTCGGTTGCTGCGTCCGACGTCAACACGTACCGGCAGGGCGTCGATCGTGAAGTCGTGGGCGACACCCTCGTCAACCTGGTCGACGGATCGATCATACGGCGCCACGACCTCGTGCTGGACGGGTCGGGCGGCGCCGCCGAAGCGACTTTACCAGGCTTGATCTACGACTCGTCGGTGGCGGACCCGCGGCCGACAATCGAGGCGACGCTCACCGCTCCGAAAGACACGAAGGTTAAGAAACTGACCGCGACTTTCACCTGGTACGACCACGTCAGCACAGGCGGTACCACTCCGCGCGAAGTTGTGACGGAGGTGACCTACACCGGCACCGCCTTGACGCAAATTAGCAATGGCCTCGCGACAGGGGAGCCGTACCACTTCGCGTTCCAGCCCAGCGAAGCTCCCATCTTTTCCGGCGTGTACCGATGGAAGGTTGCATTCGAAGCAGAGGTTGACAACCGCAAAATCACTGGCGACGAGAAGCTCAACTTCACGCAAAGCGGCGAAACAGCAGTGGTGGTGCAGAAAAAGGTTGACGCGGGTGATTTTGTCACTGGCAGCCCGACAAGTTGGAACTACACGCCTCAGTTCGGCGAAGGCTGGGCGCTGGAGGGCGTGCCGCAGCTGTTCATCGACGACCTCCGGTCAGGAAGCGACACCACCAAGGACGACAGGATCATCTTGTGGTTTCCGGGCGAGCAACCGATTGTCTTCGGACTTGGAGACTTAGGCGAGGGTTACAGCCGCCAAGATTACTTCAACGACCCCGCAAATGGCGCCTTCAGCAAGTTCGTACCGCTCAACCTAAAGACGGGCCTGCAAGACCCCCGTGAATTCGGAACGCAAAAGATCAACAAGCTGCCTGGCAACTCTATCGTCTACACCTCTCCGGACGCAGTCGCTTACGTCTTCAAGATGCAGACGGTCGATTCGCATCCGGCTTGGCGGTTGAGCGAGATCCGCGTGCCACAAGCTGATCGTCCGATCAGTTTCGAGTATTCCACGAACGACCCACTGCGTATTGCGAGCATAACGGGCACGGATGGATACATCACCACGATTGGGGCGCTACAAAGCAACGTAGTACACGTTGACTTCGACGCCGCTGGTAACGGAGATGCACGTGTCGATTTGACAATCGATAGCAACAATCAACTCGACAAGATTCTGCACAAGTATGACCTGACGTCAGGCGATAGGATACGTGATTTCACCTACGTCAGCAACGCAACGGCTCTCCTTGCGACGGACAAATGGGGTGGTGGAACGATCGAACGCTCAACCAGCTTTATTTTTGACGCGGCACAAACCGGGTCAGGAGCCATCAAGACAATCACCCACGGAGCCGGCACTTACACGGTAAGTCCTTCGCTGTTAGGGCGTGTAGTACATGGTACGGGCACTGAAGCCTCGGTTGGAATCGATAACGCTGGCGATTCTCGAATTGCAAACACGGGGCGGTTTGCGACGGTCGCGCTCGACAATGATGAAACCACTGACTGGTTTACTAAACATACTTACGACGACACGGGCAACCGTGTCACAACCGAGTCGTACTTCGGCACAGGATATGTGGCCAGCGCCCTCATTTCCTCCGAAGCGTGGACTTACGACTACCTCGGTTCGGTCAAATCGTACACGGACGCAATCGGGCGCGTCTCGTACTTCGTCTACGATTACCAGAACGCTGACGTTTCCGCGCCGAATCCCGCGAACGATACGTCGGGTCTCTACGACAATGACGATTACCGCGGCAACGTGGTCCGCCTGGATTCTTTCTCCGGGACCACGCGATACGCCTACTCCACGGACGACAACAAGTTCGGCGCGATGGGCAAGCTCGTCCAGGCGGTAGACCCGAACGGCCTCAAGTCAATTCGAGAATGGGATAAGTACGGCCAACTCGTCAAGCTGACGATCGGTAACGAGTATGAAGAGACGTGGGTCTATTTCCACGGTGATTCGACCAGGACTAACGACGAGTTCTACAATCTGGCATTCTCGGGGTTGCTCGCCAAACACGTCGACAGCAGAGGCCTCGTCACGGAGTACGACTACGACTCAAGCGACCGGCGACTTAAATCCACAAAGGTGACCGACACCGGCGTAGCAAACCTCGCCGACAGCGGTCGGACCACAAAGTCGACTTATTCCTACGACGACAACGGTTTTGTCGCGACGAAGACCGTGGAAGTCGACAACGTCGTCCTTTCCTATGCCGTCTACGACTACGACCGCACAGGCTTGCTGAAGTCGATGGTCGTGTATGACAAATCGGGCGGCGCCGTGTTGTCAGAAGCGTCTTATACCTACTATGACGACGGCTTGATCGAGACGGAGACTCTTGGAGAAGCGAATAATCACAGCAAAACCAAGTACACCTATGACTTACGCGGACTGCTGACAAAGGTCGAACAGTTCGCCAATAGAGCGACAGACACCAACCCCGTAACCACCAATTACACCTACTACAAGGACGGCCGTCTGAAGCAGACGACCCTCCCGGACGGCGAGACGATCACCGTCACCGACGCCGTCGTCCAGCGGCAGGAACTTCCGCTGGTAGGCAGTAGCGTTACCGCTAAGAATTATCTCCAGCAGAGCACAAGCACAACCGGCGTCGCCGGCCTCACGACATACGACCCGAATGGCGCCGGTGGTGGAGCCTTCGGCTTCGGCGAACTAACCGAAACCGTTGAGCAGCTAATCGACAAGGCAGGGCGACTAATCTCGGAGGAGAATCTCCTCAGCGGAGCGCTCACGACCTACGCCTACTCCGACCTCCGACACGACGCGCCGACCGAGGTCGTTGAAGAACTCCACCTCAACAACGAGTATGACCCGCACGAGATCAAATCGTCGTTCGTGTACGACATCCAAGGGAACGTGATCCTCGAGCGGACTCCCGGCGCGGCGCCGCGGGCCTATCGCTACGACAAGCTGGGCTACCTGATCGAGACGAACGTTCTCTCCCTCGACGGGGCGAGGTTTGTCTACGCAAACAACGCCGCCGGTGACGTGCTCACCGAGACCGAGTACCGCAAGCAGCCCGTCGGCGCCGCGAAGACTTACGTCACCGAATACGGTTACGACCAATCGGGCCGGCTTCGCAAAGTCACCGACCACGCCGACGACAACGGCGGCGCCCGGGTCTCGACGGTCACATCGACGAACGATGCGTCGGCCGCCACCATCGGCACCAATCCGATCGTCACCCGCAAGGTCGAGACCACTTCGCCCGAAGGCGTCAAGACCTACCAATACTTCGACGGCGCCGGGCGACTGTTGCGCGGGACGAACGCTTACGGCGGCGTCACCAACTACGAATACGACAAATCGGGCAATCTGATCAAGGTGACCGAGGACGCCCCCACCGGCGGCGGGAACTGTATCACGACCTACGCCTACGACGGTCTCAATCGGATCGTCAAAGCGACTCAGCACGGCGAGCTGATCGACGCCAGTCCCGACGACGGAGTAGGCGAGCTCATCACGAGGACGCAATACTTCGACGGTTCCGGCAACAACTACGATTTCGTCGTGACGGACCCCCTCGGCGTGAAGACGAGCACCCGGTACGACTCGCTGGGCAACGCCGTCGTCGTGCGGGTGGGAGACGAGACCGTGGGAGACGCGTCAATGAACGACGACCTCTTGGTCATCAATTCGTACGCCTACAGCGGCGGATTCGTCGTCGTGACGACCCGGGCCACCAGCCGCCGCGCGGAGCATGAAGACTTTACGTCCGGGACTCGCGAACATGACGAGACGACGGTCTCGCGTAGCCTGCTCAATACCCGCGGCGATGTCTTGAAGTCGGCCGTGCGGGTTAGCGGTCTCGAAGAGTCCGACGACATCCCTGCTGGGTCATTCCCAGGGGCGGCCGTGTTTTCTCCAGGCTACGAGGTCCGACAGACGAACGAGTACTTCGAAAACGGGCTGCTCTCCGGATCAATCGACGGCGCTGGCAAGACGACGACGTACACGTACAACACCTCGATCGGCCTGCCCCTCGTCGAGACGGTCAAGCGCGGCGAGCAAGTCACAAAATACGCCTACGACTCGGCGGGCAATCGGCTCTCAATGAGCGTCAACGGCATGAACGAGATCACCTGGGAGTACGACCAGGCCGGGCGCATCGTCAAGGAGTCTGCGACAATTGACGAGCCCGGCGGCGGGACCGAAGAGGTCACCCGCACGTGGACCTATGACGGGCTTAAGACGACTAGTAAGGACCGGAACGGAGTGGTTTTCGCCGCCGAGTTCGCCCCTGCTGGTCCGCAAGGACCAGCGGTCGATAAAGAATGGACCGTGTCGGCGCCGGCCGGCTATGAGGATTACAAGGCCTACACCGCCTACTTCCGCTACAACGCCGACGGCAGCCTTCAAGAAGCCATCGACGCTTGGACCGCCGGATGGGACGGAAGCACTCTCCTGGCCAGCAGCATCGACCAATCCGCGGTCGAGTACGTCTACGACGAATACGGGCGACTCTCTTCAGAAACCTCAGAGCATACGTTCAAAGGGGTTCAGGCGCCGACCACCAGCGTGGAAGGAATCGCGTATCACCGCAACGGGGTCCGCGAGCGGGCCGATTGGAACCTGAACGGGACGACGCTGGTTGCCCACAACGAGTACGGCCTGGACGCCCGCGGTCGGGTGAACGCCGTGACACAGTCGGCAGGCGGCGGCGGCCCGTGGGCTGGGGGAGTCGCCGCCGACGCCAAAGCGGCGGCCTTCGCTTACAACGCCGACAACCGCCGCCACCGCATCGACCGGTACGCTACAGCCAGCACAACTGGAGGCTCGATCGGCCACACCGACTACAGTTACCTGGACGAGGGGACGCTCGAGACGCTGGCGCACCACCGGGCCGAGGGCGCTGCGTCGGCGATCGCCAGCTACCTTTTCGGGTACGACGACACGGGTCGCATCGACGGGGCCGGCATGGCGATCCACGACGACATGGGCGGGCTGCTCAGCACCTCGCGACCCACCGTGTTCTACAACCCCCGCGGCGAGGTCACCGGCGTCGGCGCCGACAGCAAGAGCTCGATCGGCGAGGTCACCCAGACCACTCCCTCGAACTTCGGGAGGGACGGGTTCGGCAATACGAACGCGGCCGGCCAGGATTACGGCAGTCTAAACCGGCTCGTGTCCGACGCCACGACGGATTACGCGTACGACCTCGAAGGGCGGCTCACACAAACAACGCTACGCTCTAGTGGCGAAATCTCGGATTACACATGGGACCACCGTGGCCTGCTTACCTCGGTGGAAGTCACGAGACAGGTCGATAATCCCCATCCCGGCGCCCCGACTTCCATCACCTACAGCACGGTCGACTACTACTACGACGTGCTGGGAAGAAAGTCAGAGAGGTCTTTTACGTCTCTGACGGATTCGCAGCGGACGGCGTACGCCTACGACGGCCAGCGGCTAGCGTTCGAGATCGACGTCGCAACCGACAAGGTGACGCGGAGCTACTTCAATGGCCCGGGCGTGAATGAGGTCCTGGCGATTGACCAGACCGCGGCAGGCAGCATCAAGACGGTGTGGCAATTCGCCGACCACGTCGGCACGGTCACGTCGGTGGGCGTTTACGACTACACCGGCGACCCGAACGATTCCAACTGGCATCTCCGGCACCGCAATGTCGATGCGGCCGGCGGGCTCGGCGTGGACTTTGCCGGGATGCAGGACAGCGTCCTCCTGGGCCGAGAGAGCTCCCCGTTCGCCCAGGTCCTGGCGGCGAGCCCCGTCTTCTTCGCCGGCCACCAGCTGGACGAATCGACCGACCTCTACGACATGCGGGCCCGCTGGTACAACCCGACCCACCAACGCTTCCTCAGCGAGGACCCGCTTGGCGAAGCGGGGGGATCGACCAACCTCTACCAGTACGCCGGCGGCGACCCGGTGAATGTCCGGCAGGCCCCCGGCTCGGCGGCAATCCCCGAGCTCAGCCTTGAAGAACGTACGGCGATCTACGGGGAGGGTATTCTCGGCACAGTCCTCTACGCCTTCGGGGAAGGATACCGCAGCGTGCTGGGAGACGCGTTCCTCGCCAGCGCGACCGACGGAGAAGTTTACACGAGTGTCGGCGTCGGAGCCGGGCTTGGCGTGCTGGCCGGCGCCGGCGCGGGCATCGCCGCGTCCTCGTACGGGCTGGGGACCTTTGCAACGGCCTTATTCGTGGGTGGCGCGGCGGGTGGGGCCGAGTACCTCGGAACGACCGTGACCGCCGCCGCCTTCGACGCGGCGTTTGACCGAGGCGGCGCCGCCGGCCCCACTGTGGGGGGTTTCGCCGCTTCCACCCTTGGCGGTGCGGTCGGCGGCGGACTTGTCCACGGCGGCGGGACTCTGACGGGCGTCTCGGGCCGAGTTGTCTCGAAAGCGACGGGGAACGCGATCGCTGCTGGCCGGCAGTTTGCCTACGACACTGGCCTGCCGTTTGCGCAAGGCTTCTTAAGCGCTCGCGGCCCGCTGCTTGGAGTCAATGACCCCCTGAGCGCGTTCGCGGCTCAGGTGTACGTTGGGGTGCGTGGGGGCGTGCGAGAGGTTGTGAAACGGCAGCAACTGCTCGCCGAGGAAATCGGCGGGAGAATTGTCACGCCGCAGCAGTTGTTCCGCGTGAACGACCATCACATTGCGACGCCCTACGGTGCCATAGGAAGACGGCTAAATAAGCTATTCAACAACGCACGGGTCGATATCGACGGAAGTCTAAACAAGATCGAGGTGCCAGGGCACATCGGTCCGCACGGTTACTACAACACGATTGTCGAGGAAAGACTTCGAAAAGCGGTTGCTGGTTTCTCGCCGGGGACGCGAGAGTATCAGAACGCCTTCGTAACAGGTCTTCTTGGGATTCGTCGAGAGCTTGGCCCTGATGGCGAACTCTTACCATTGGTCCAAGCGGGGGCGTCAACAGCCGAGCGCGGAGCGATAAGATGAGTTCAAGAATGAGATACTACTGGCTGTACGATGATGATCTGCAATACGACGACAAGACGCGGTGCTTGCATATCGCGGCGACGCTGGAAGGAGGTCCGCGTGAAGACTGGGAGTACATTCGCGGCGCCCGATTCCCCGAAGAGCCTCCGGTGAAACTGGTGGAAGGAAACGACGGCGTCCCCTGTCCGCTTTACCTGCAAGGCTACGGCATCCTCGTAGTCGAGAAGGAGCTTGGGGAGGTCCTCCGAGGGATCGCCGGCGACAGCATCCAGCTTATTCCTTGCCAGTACGAGGCGCAACCGGATCTGTTTCTGCTGAACACCCTCTCGATGGTCGATTGCCTCGACTGGGAGGCGTCGGTGATCGAGTGTTATCATCCACAAGGCCTGAGCTCTTGGCCCAACAAGCGGGGTGAGATCGACGATATCGGGCGATTGGTGTTTGACGCCGACAAGGCTGCCGGGAATGCGATATTCAGGCTGCCGGATTGGAATTTTCGGATGTTCATCAACCAAGACGTGAAGGACGCGCTGATTTTATACGGTGCGGTGGATCGGCATGTGTTTTACGAAGTGAACACGGAGTGCCTTCTGATCGGCGGCATCAGTTACTACGAGCCAACGGTCCGAAAGCGAGTTCCGTGGAGTCTCGAAGAGTACCGCGCGATGCGGGAGGAACGACGAGAGCAAAGTAGCGTGTAGACTGGTAGGTGGCGGGTGGCGAGTGGCCGGGGTCGCAGCGAAGCGGAGCCCCCGGTGAATCACCAAGACGGCCGCCGCTCCGGGGAATCCGGCTGACCCCTGCGACGCCGGCCACCCCGGGGGGGCCTGGCGCGCTTGGCGTCGTGGCGGCTGCTTCCGTAGCCTCTCGCCTCCAGCCACTCGCCGCTCTTCTTTGGCCACCCCTGCGCGAACCCGAATTGTTGGAAGCACCGTGCCGGGTGAACCTATGAGAGGAGGCCGCGCCGAGTAGGCGGTTCTTCGGATTGGTGGTAAACGAGGGTTGTCACCCTCCCCGTTTTACCCCTGCAGGAGACCGTCATGGATTACGTCGGCGTGGACCTCCACAAGAAGTCGATCAGTGTTTGTGTCGTGAGTCAATCGCGCGAGGTGCTTCAGTCGCGGCGGTTCTGGTGCGTCGAGCCCGATCGAATCGAGGCCTTCTTCGGCGAATTGGGGCCCCACGAGGTCGTCGTCGAGGCGACCGTCGGCTACGAGTGGTTCTTGCGGCTGGTCGAGCCCCACGCCCAGCGGGCCGTGCTCGCCCACCCGGGCAAGC
>NZ_SJPR01000001.1:203805-510287 GCF_007859955.1 Botrimarina colliarenosi | reverse complement strand
CAGGACCTCCTGTCGCTCGGTGGTAGGATCGGCAGCCTACGCTAGCTGCACAGATGGCTCCAGATTAGTCCGCCGGCGGGCCAAGTGTGCAGTTCGGCGAGCGGCCAAACTCGCTGAGAGTGAGGCAACCTACTTCAGCCGTCGCAACCGTGAATCACAAACAACTCGAAGGCGGAAGGGGGAGCATTTCCGTATGCACAAGCTGGTGACAGGCGTCAAACGATCTTACCGATTCGGCTCGATGTCACCCTTCCGCAACCCCTCGATTACCGATTCGATTCCAGGAAGAGCAGCGGTGTGAAGTGGCGGCCGTGGTAACGCTTTGGCGATCGGTGGAGGTAGTCCAGGTAGCGTCGGTCGGCGAGCCGGCTGGCGGCCAAGTAGAACAGCTGAGACTGCTGGTCTGACATCTCAAATCGATCGATGTTGGTTTGGCGCCATTTGTCCTGCTCGGCCACGAAAGGGGCGGCATAGTTGAGCGCTCGGGCGAGGCTGGCCCCCGTGGGCGCCTCGTACCGCCACAGGTCGATGTCCACCTCTTCTCCAAGACGCGCCAACACCGCCATCGCCGAGAGGCTGAACAGGGAATAGTGAAGCGAATTGGTTCTCTCCAATTCTTCCGGCTGGCTCCCGTCTGCCGCGATGCTTGACGCGATCCGCTGGTCCCGCGTCTCGGCGACCAACGAGCGAGCGACTTCGGTTTCTCCGATGAACAACGCGATTCGACCGGCCTGTGCCGCGAACCACGCCCCATGGTTATTGGCGGCGCGCCGTTCGTTCTGACCAAGTTCGCTCGTCAATAGCCAATTGAGGAACTCAGAGAACCACGTTCTGAGCTCGGAAAGCTCACCTTCAGTCAACTCGCCTCGGGAGTCGAGCAGCGCGACCCCGTCAAGCACGCGAATGAAATGCCTTGTGTCGAGGACACCCGGCGCTCTGCCATCGGCGACGCCGGGCACTCCTTGTGAGAAATTGAGATTCGGGTTCATCCGCGTCTTGGCGTCAAGGAACCACGTCCGGAGCAACTCGGCTGCTCGCTTTGAGTACCGATCGTCACCGAATACGTACGCGGCGATTGCGAGAGTCTCGAAGTCGTCGCAGAAGCGACCGATTGCCACGCGATCTCCTTTCTCTAGGAGAGCGTGGTTGACCTGTCCGTCGCGGCGGACGTAAGGGAGACCATTGACTGTCTTCGGATTGGGCCACCAGTAGCGGCTGTAGCTCAGGTAGTCGTGCTTATCGCCACTCGGTGGCGTGATCGATTTGTCGACGACGGAGAACGGACTGCTGTTGAGCGAGTCGTCGGCCGCTTTTCGCAAATCCTTCAGCGCCTGCCGAACCGCGCCGCCTTGCTCGTCCGGCGCCCTCCTAACCGATTCGAGTTGCGACGCCTCCCAATAGAGAGTCTTTAGAGTGTCTGCTTCCGCAGTCGATGCGTAGCGGTTGAGACCGCCGATCGACGCGACGACCACTGCGAGTCGGCAGACATAGCAGTACAGACGAGAGGGTAGCATCCGATTCTTCAATGGAGTTTAGCGAACGCGAGACGGAGCGGCTATTCGGCTACGCCGTATCGCGCCGCCGCTACGGGCAAGGGGCGGTGCACTTCTTCAATGCGATAACCGAATCCCGATCCACGCAATGAGGAGAGGTCGATACAACCGTCGCGGCGACGGTAGAGTCCGGGGTGCACTTTGGCCTCAAGGTCCGAAGCGCTTGGATAGAACTGCATCGCGTTGGTCTCGACCCCCATCAGCGTCCCGCAGTGCGCGGCAAGCAGCACGTGCGGCGCCTGTGCAATCATCGGGTTGGTCAGGTCCTGGACCATGACCGCCATGCCGTGCGCCTTCGCCCAGCAGAGGGAAAGTAGGGCGCCGGTTAGTGTCTTGCAGGTCTTCAAGGCGACGCCGGACCAACCGAGCGAACGACCCAGCCGGACGAGCTGCCAGTTGTGTGCGCTCTCGTCCAGCAGCAGCAACTTCCTCCGTGAAACCTCGCGCACGTCAATCCGGTACTCCTCGAGGTCGTAGGGGAACGGCTGCTCGATATAGAGGATACTATCGTAGATAGCGGGCTCTTCCGCCGCTAACCGATCGAGGATGGCGACCACGTACGCCGGGTCCATCACGGTGCAATTAAAATCGGCGGTCAACTGCTGGACCCCCGTCGCCTGGGCGACTCGACCGACGCTCACCAAACGATCGTAGTCCCAGGCCGCATCGGTGCCGCGGAGTTTGACCTTCAGGCACTGTAAACCGTCGCGTGCGATCCAATCACCGAGCAGGACAGGATGGCCATCAACCGGCTCGTCTCCGGTTAATTCTGCTTCGGAGATTGGATCGAGCCCGCCGACCAGGTGCCACGCCACCAACGACTGAGGACGATCGTGGACGAGATAGTCGCTAGGGAACTGCCCGTGAAAATCGACATCGACGTCGGCGTCCGCCTCGAGGTAAGCCGAGAGGTCGCGGTTCATGTAGTCGCGGTTGAGCATCTCGAAGACCGACTTCCCATGCAGTCGCCCATACGCGTCATAGAGCGCAATGTCGAACGGCGAGCAACAAACTAGCGTCGCGAGGAGAGGAAGCTGATCCTCGGAAGGGTGCTCTCTGTACTCTTGCTCGGACTCGGCCTCAAGGACCTCTTGCTGAAAAGCTTCTCCGATCTCAAGGGGATGCCCCGCCATATCAAAATCGGACCAACGGCGGGCGAGCCGCTCACAGAACCGGCGCAGACGCGTGTGCCGTACCTCGAACGCCGACATCGAGGGCCAGACCCACTGCACGCTCAACGGTGTTTCACCCCACCCCGTTGCGGTTCGGCCGGCGGCATCTTGAACCGTAATCTTGACCCGAGCGCACGTAACCGAGGTCAGTATCTCGGCGCCAAATTTTAGCGGCACTCGGGTGTCCAACGGCAAAAAATACAACTCGACCGCGACGACCCGAACATCAGTCGACTTCCGCGCAGTTACCCCCGCCAGCCCTCGCGGCTGAGGTCGTGTTTTTTGATGCCAATGGAAAGCAGACAATTCGATACTCAGAGCAGCGGTAGGCGGGGCGAAATCGACGTCGTTGCAGCGGCTTTCTCAAGAGATCTTCCACGGAGAACGTTGCTCGCGGCTAAGCAGTTTGTTCGCTTCATCGCTGCGGCCACCCTCGAAGCGTTCCACCTCCGGGTTCCACTTGAGCTTGGTCTGGAGCTTGAGCGAGATGTTGCCGAGGTGGCAGATCGAGGCACTCCGGTGCCCGACCTCGATCGGCGCGACGGGTTCTTCCCGTGACTTAACGCAGTCGAGGAAATTGCGGACGTGATCCCCGCCAGAGTGGTACTTCACCCGTTTTTGAAGCTTCTCCGGCGTCAGTTTCCGTGGGATGACTAACGCGTTCTGTCCCTGGTTGTCGATGCTCACGATGCCGTCGTCGCCGTAGAAAGCGGTACGGACTGAGGGTTCGGCGGTGACACAGTCGAGTACCGTGCCGTTCTCATACTTGCAGCGGAAGTTGAGGAACGTTGCTGCGTTGAAAAGGCTCCCCTCCGGCAGATAGTCGGCATAGACGTACTCGACTTCCTTAGGGCCGGTGAGGCTCGTTCCCAGACCCCATTGGGCGATGTCGATCGAGTGGGCGCCGAAGTTCGCAGTCTGACCGCCCGCGTAGTCGTCGATGAAGCGGAAATTGTACAGACAACGATCCTTGTGGTAGGGCGCTTCCGGCGCTGGACCGAGCCACATGTCGTAGTCGAATCCGCTCGGGATGGGCGTCGGCTCCCACCCTGGGCCGGGGCCCAGTTTGTTCTGCCGACCGATGTTACAGACGACCCGCCGCACTTTGCCGATGGCGCCGCTCTGGACCAAGTCGCAGGCGGCTTTGACGTACGGGTTCGACCGCTCGTGTGAGCCCGTCTGGAAGACACAGCGTTTGTCCCTGACGGCTTTGATCATCGCTTGCTGGCCGGCAATCGTCAGTCCTAGCGGCTTTTCGCCGTAGATGTCCTTGCCCGCCTTGGCGGCGGCGATCGCCATAACGTCGTGCCAATGGTCGGGCGAAACGATGACGACCGCATCGACGTCCTTCCGGGCCAAGACTTCGCGGAAGTCGTTGAAGGTGTCGCAACCTTTAAACTTCCCTGAACCCGACCGCTTTGCATACGTGCTTTCCACGAGCGCCTTGGCCGGTTCGCGACCCCGTACGTCCGAGGGTTCCTTGTAGTTATCGCTCCCTTTGTTCACGTCGCAGACGGCGACCACCTGGCAATCGGGCTGTGCCATAAAGAGTGTCAGATCGAGGAAACCCTGATTGCCCGTCCCGATGAATGCGACCGTGATCCGGTTGCTGGGCGCCGTCTCGCCAAAGACCGATGAAGGAACGAAGTAGGGCGCCGCCACTGCCGCAGCAGTTGCTGAGGTGCGCAGGAACCCACGCCGTGTCAGGTGAGCGGTTGCGTCGGTAGTGGGTTTGGTCATCGCGAAGTTCCTTCCCAGTCACAATGTCTTGGAATCTAGGGTTCTGTAACGCCGAAGCGAAACGGCAGTAATCGACAACGCACCCAATGCCATTGCCGTTGGCTCCGGCGAGGACACGCCATGAGATGGCGACATCACAGCCGATGCGTAGGCGCTGCTCCAAACGGTGTAGTCCGAAGAATCGACGACGCCATTACCGTCGCCGTCCGCGGCAATACCGACGCCCGATTGTCCCAGCGAGTCGCGCCACACCGAGTAGTCGGCGGCGTCCACGAGGCCGTCACCGTTGTAATCGCCCACGACAACAGCGAAGAGCTGGTCGAGCTCGGCGTCGGTGAGCGCGCTATCCAGGCTCAGCACCAGCGCATCGAGCTCGGCCATCTGCTCCCGCATCGCCAGCCGCAACTCGAGCGGCACGCCGATATTGGAGGCAGTGATCGTGAAGGTCGTGGCGTCTTTGGTCCAATCGAAAAGGCCATTGGCGGTGAGCGACTTGTTCTGCGTCGGATCGACGCCAAAACCGGTCGGCGCGTAGAAGCTGTCCGAAGAGCCGCCGAAACCACGGCCCCGGTAGTACGCCGTGTAGACGCCGGGCGTCAGGAACTCCAGGTCGTAAGTGGCAATCGTGTCGTGCAGCTTCGTGGGGAGATCGACTCGGTCGCCGTCGGGCGCGCGGAGCACCGCGCCCCCAAGGGCCTCGGCGACCGTCGCGACGGTCCAGACGGCGCCGTCGCCGTCGGGGTCGAGAATCGACGCGTAACGCTCCGCCTGCAGAGCGCACCCGGTCAGCCCGCAGCGACTGCCCCCACCGGGCGGCGTGACGTTCCCTCCCAGCCAGCTCGGCCCAACATCCGTCTTGGTGAGCGGTTTGCGGACGATCGTCGCGGTCGAGAACTCGTCTGCCCCTACATCGTACAGTCCGACGCGCGGCTGGCCGTCCATGTCGGTGGTGATCAGGCTCGAATATCCGGGCGCGGCGGCGTCGATCGAAGGGCTCGACGCCATCGGCCGGTAGAGCCCGTCGGAGCCCAAAGCGAGCATCGGGTTGGCTACCGTGACACCGGGGTTGCCCGCGACGGGTCCCAGTGACTGCCCGTAGGCGATGTTACCTTCCCAGTTCCAACCGGCGCCCTGGTTACCCTCGAATAGCGGGTCTTGGGTGCTCCAGATCAAGTTGTTGGCGATGGTGACGTTCTCGGCCAGCAGCGTGCGGCCGCTGCTCCCCAGGCCGTCATCGAAGGTGATGGCCGCGGCGTTGACATCGATGATCGTGTTATGCGCGATGACGGAATTCTTGACTTGGTAGTACGCGTTCAGCGCCGAGTTAGGGACGCCCGCCGAGATCGAGATAGCCCCCCCGCTACGCCCGTCCAGGTCGTTGAAGTAGTTGTTGACGATGGTCTGTCCCTCACCGATCACCCGCACGCCGCCGCTCCCCGAAACGCCTCCCCCCAGGAAGAAGTTGCCCTCAACGAGGGAGTTATTCCCGTGCCGCAGCGTGAGCGTCCCGGCTACGTCGCGGAAGGTGTTGTAGCGGAAGATGTTAGAGCCCGACTTGTTGGAGATGGTCTCGATCTCTCCATTGGTGCGCTCGAACACATTGTTCTCGACGACCGTGAAAGAATCACTCAGCGACTGGCTGCTATCGCCGATGCGGATCGTCTCGAAGCCGTTGCCGTTGCCGACGGGCCGGTCGCCGAAGTAATTGTTGTCGATCTGGTGATTGTCCGCCGCGGCCGTGTCGCGCCATACGGTGACCGTGACGCCCGAGTGGCTCTGGCCGCTGAAATAGTTGTGATCGACGCGGTTGGAGGCGCCGTACAGCGACACCCAGAAGTACCGCGTGTCGATGCTTGCGGGGTTGTAGTTGACGATCGCCGAGTTGGTGAGCCGCGAGTTGGTGGCGGCGCCCCTTGAGCCGCGGAACTCGACGATATTGCCCGACGCCAGTGCGCCCCCCTCGAAGTTCAGCCCGTCTGCCACCAGCCAGTCGCCCGAGATGCTCAGGGTCGAATCACCGTTGAGCGTCACCCCGCCGGGCGTTTGCGGCCGGAGCGTGATCGGTGCGCCGCTGGCGCCCGCTCCGGCAAAGCTGATTCGCTGGTTCGTCCAGATGCCGTCGGTCATGACCACGGTGTCGCCCGGCTGCGCTGCTTGCATGGCGGTGGTGATTTGGGCGGCGCTGTTGACGAGGAACTCGGCGGCACCAACGGGCATCGACAAGACGCAAGCAAACTGCAGCGCGACCGCGGCAAAGTTCGCAAACGAGGCGGCGATAATTCGGCGTGCGCGCATCAGCGTCAGTTCTTGCTCTCGCTCTTAGGCGACTTGCCGCCCCACGTCAGGTTGATCACGACGTTGTTGTCGGGGCCGGATAATTCGTGCGTCAGGCCCGAGGTGCGGAAGTCGGTGTAACTCTTCGGCGCGTGCCAGGTCGCCCTAGTGGCGGTGCGGTCGCAAGAGAAGACCTGGATGCGGTGTGTCCCAAGCACAGCCCCATCCGCCCCGTCGAAGCAACGGAGATTGAAGCGTCCCTCCGAGTCGATCTCGGACGACGAGGGACGCGTCCCTTTGGGGACAAACATGATCTCGCCGCTAGGGAGCGGCTTGCCGTCGATCAATACGACACCCGCTACTGGCACACGCTTGGGGCGGCCGTCGCCGCAGCCCGCCGCCGCCACACAGCCGGCGACGATGACGAAGCCGAGCTTGCCAGCGAGATTACGCCACGGTCGGTGCGAGCTGACCGACCAACTCGGTTTCTGTGCCATGGGTGCTCTCCCTAGAGGCATCACTAGTTCAACCGCCATTGGCCACACACCAAGCGTTGTCGGCGGCGTCGTGTTCAACGGGTGTCCCCGCGATTGTCGATTCGTTCTGGTAGACATCGAGATCGACCGTATCGAGCACGAATTCGATGTGCCCGTCGAGGTAGGAGAAATGGGCGCCGCCCGGGTGCCGACTGGCGAAGGCGCCGTTCAGCCTCGCTTGGTCGGGGGGGATTACGAACCCCAAAACACCGGGAGGCGTGTTGAGTGGCGCCGCGGTCACCCGGAAACCATCGGCCCAACGATTGGTGTAGGCCCAGACGTTAGAGCCATCCACTAAATGAGCGTCCACGACTTCGCCAATGGAGAACGTCTTTGATGTCCCGTCGGTGACGTGTCGCAGCTCGACGGGCTCCCAGTAGCGGTGAGCTCCCGAGGCGCGGTGCTTGGTCCGGCAGTAGTTGACACTTGGGCCCGTTGGGCCGCGATGCCCCCCAGAGAAGGCATACGTCCCCGTTGCCGGCTTGATGCTCCAACTCGTCCACGACGGGTCTTCCGACGAGGGCAGCGCGGTCGCCGACGGACAGACGTAGGGCGCGGGTCGCTGTGCCAGGAGGCGTTCGCGTTCAGGCGTCCGCCAAGGCACCCCGCTGGGGAACTTTACCGTCGAAGGCCAGAGGCCGCCCATTTCGTCGATCTGTAGCCCGTCGAAGAGAGCCTGCTCTTCAATGTACGGGAGCAAAAGTACGAACCCGCTGGTGCCCGAGAAATTCACCGGCTTGTTTACCAACTGCTGGGCGATATAGGTCCAGCTCGACCCGTCGGGGAATCGTCGGGCGACGGGCAGGAAGCCGTTGGTGTCCTCGTAATTGAGAACCGCCAGCGCGACGTTCTTGATGTTGTTGCTGCA
The DNA here is from genome assembly GCF_007859955.1 of Botrimarina colliarenosi. Lineage (GTDB taxonomy): Bacteria > Planctomycetota > Planctomycetia > Pirellulales > Lacipirellulaceae > Botrimarina > Botrimarina colliarenosi. Next base: position 502,144 of record NZ_SJPR01000001.1, on the reverse strand, counting down.
CGCCATCCGCCGCGCCGCCTCCCGCGCTGCCTGGACGGCCGGCAACAGCAGCGCCACCAGGATGCCGATTATCGCAATCACGACCAGCAGCTCGACGAGGGTGAAGCCCCTGACGCGCATCGGCAATCCCTTGCCACGATCTCTGCCATTTCGACTTGCTGCTGACATCACTTGAACCTTACGCGGTTTGGATGGGACGAGCCACGCTCGTACGCAGTGAGATATCTGATCGCTAAACGGGCGGCGCCTTAGGTCGGTCGAGGGCCAATCGGATTGCAGCGGCCGATTGACGCCTCAACGGACCTCCACCCCAGCTCGATCAACAAACCCTATCGACAACGCCTTTGGGCGCAGGCGTCCTGCCGCCCATTCGACCTGCCGCCCGTTCGACCAGCTGACTCTAAGCCGCCTACCGGCTCGCCGTAGATTCGGCGATCGTCGCCGGCAACCTCCTTCGAACCTCCTTTCGGTCGGCGAGCTGCCACGACTAGCGGCGCGACCTGATCGCGGCGGCCAGGCCAGCGACGACCAGACTTATCGCGCTAGGCTCGGGGATCGCTGCCGACGTCGAAGCCGGAAGCGTCGCGCCGTAGTTGTTGGCCCACAAGGTGTAGCCGGCCGGTCCGCTGTCGGGCGAACCGCCGTCACGCCAGACGGTGTAGTCGGCCGCGTCCACCACGTTGTCACCGTTGTAGTCGCCGGGAAGACCCGCGTTGCTGCCATTCACTTCCACCAGGAAGTTGTCGAGCAAGAAATCGAACTCGCTTGCCCCGGAGGTGGCATTGCGGAGGGCGAAGTAATCCCACGAATCGCTCTGTACGCCACCGGTGCCCGCGATCGGCACGCCTCCGCTGGTGTGGTCGGCGAGGGTCTCGGTGCCGCTGAGACTCCATGACTGCTGGGTCGCTGCGTCGAACACCGTCAGCGTCGCCGTGATCGTATCACCGGGGTTAACTTCCGTGGCGCGGACCAGCGACAGCGAGATGTTGTAGACCTTCGCGTTGCTGAGGGTGACGAAGTCAAACTCCGGGACGCCGAAGGGGTCGGGGTTCAGGTTGTTCGGGGCGGCGATAGTGTGCGTGTCGCCGCCCTGGAGGATGCGGTCGGCTTGCAGCTCCTCACGGATGCGCGAGCTGCCGCCGTTGTTATTTACGGTGTCGCTCATCTCGATGCCCGCCGTCCAGCCGTAGTCCCCGTTGGTGCCGATGTCGTCGCCGGGTCCGTGTTGGCCTGTCAACGATCCCTCAAACATGCCTTCATCTTGGCCCCAGACAGCCGGTTTCAAACCTGTGATCGGGAGTCCATTTTCATCGACCTGACGTCCCGCGAACGGGTTGGTCATCCCAAGCTGATTGTCGGTGTCTTGGAAGAGTCCGAATCGCAGCTCACCGAGTAACGGCACGAGCATGTTGTTCGCGTTGGGGGCGTCACGCCAGATGCGGAAGTCGAAACTTACTTTCACCTCATCCCCCACTTGCGGGCCGAGATGGATCCGGCGATCGAAGAAGCCCGACGCAGTGCTGCCTCCGCCGCTTGACTCCCACGACATCGCGTAGCCGTCGTTGATGGCGGGGATGTTGAGGCCGCTGGCCATCGTCTCTTGCATGGCGCCCGTCGCGTCATCGACGATCCGCATTTTCGGCTTCGGGCCGCCTGTTCCAGGCGTTGTCGAGGTGCCGCTAGTGAAGCCACGCGTCTGGAGCCAGCGGATCCCCGTGTCCGAGGCGTCGAGGACGGTAGTCACTTCGGCATTGGCGGGGCCGTCGCCGTTGGCGTCCCTCAACCGTGCTGGGACCCAGGTGTTGGGGCTCCCCAGGGGCGGCGTTCCACCAATATCGGTATCGACGTTCTCGAAGGGAACGCCGTTGTTGTTGATGTCGGCGTCGCCGAAGCCATCGCGGATGACGACAACCGCCAAGCTAGGCGACTGCCCCGCGAGCAACCCTGCCGTCGCGGCGACAACTAAAAACTGTGTCCAACGACGACCACTGGCCAAAGGATGAGACATGGGCTAGTTCCAGTGAAGCGGGATAGACAGATGAGGATCAAGGCGGCGAAACCACGCACAGAACGCGACACATCGGCTGTCTCGCGCTTCGTCGGCGGTTCGCCGGCCCGAGTACAGAGTGAAAAGACGAGGACTCGACAACAAGAAATTGGAGGAGGGCAGGCAACTCGCCGTCGGGCGCGAATAGCCATAATCGACTGGTTCAAACTAGCGAAGAATCCCGAATGCTCCCATCCAATAAGTCGGATTAGCACTCCAATAATTCGGCGTTCCGGACAGCGGAGCGCGATGAGCCGTGATTTAGCGCTTCCAGCACGGCTTTCGGCGTTGGTTGGGAACAACCTGCGCATCGGGCTACTCTTCTCGGAATCGATGCCGAAACTCGGTGGGCGTCGTTGATTCGTGCTTACGGAACACCTCGCAAAAGTACTTTGCCTCAGCGAATCCAGTGCGGGCGGCGATTTTCGCGATCGAGAGCTCGGTCTCGCTGAGCAGTAATTTGGCCCGCGCAAGGCGCACCCTTGTGATTTCCGCCTTGATCGTGCGGCCGAGGATCGATTTAACCCGACGCTCGAGCGTGCTCGGCGATCGGTCCGCGCGGGCAATCACATCGCTGACCCGGATTCCTTCGACCGCATGTTCACGGATGAATCGAATCGCGGCCGCTACCTCCAGGTCGTCGATGGCGAGCGTGTCGGTTGATCGCCGAGCGGCAATTCCCCGGGGGGGCCCCAGCAACACAGTCGATAGCTTCGGCTTCTCGCCACTAATCAACTTTGCCAAGAGGGCGGCGGATTCATACCCGATCCGACTGGGATTCACGTCGATGCTGCTGAGCGGCGGCGTGCAGAGGTTGCAGAGGTAGGGGTCGTTATCAACGCTCACCACCGCCACCTCGTCGGGGACAACCAACTCGGCCCGGCGGCAGGCATCGAGCACCTGTTGGCCGCGATCGTCGTGGCAAGTCATGATCCCGACTGGATTCGGCAATGTCCTGAGCCAAGAGGCGATCTGCTGCTGCTGCTCTTCCCACGTGGTCGTTGTGGGATGGGTGTTGCTGCCGAGCCACGTGAAGCATTCGCTTCCTTCCGATTGGACGAGTTCGACGAAGTATTGGCAACGCAGGTCTTGATTGGGGTTCTCCCCACGCGGCGTGCCGCAAAAGGCGAAGTTTCTCAACCCGCAATCGACGAGGTGCTGGAATGCCAAGTGGGCGATCGGGCGGTTATCGACCCCGATGAAGGGGAGCCCGAGCCCGGGCAGTGCGCCGCGGACATCGACAGCCGGAAGACCGGTTTCCAGAATCGTGTTCGCCATTCTCCCGCTGTTGACACGGGCCAGTATGCCATCCCCGTCCCAGTCGCGGAGCCACTCGGGCGGTGGGTCGTCCAGCCCGTGAGGTTCGAAGAAGATCGACCACGGTCCGTGCTCCTGCTGGTAGCGTGCGACGCCACGCAGAAGGCCCCTCCCATATTCGCGGGAAGTTTCAATCAACAGCGCGATATGCGGGATCTTCCGCATGGATGGGTCGGTTGATGAGGGGGAGAAGAGCTAGCGACCGAGGCCACCGAGGGACTTGACGACGCGTGCGATTTCATCGATTAGCTGGTCGCAGTACCTCAAAATAACGGTACCAAACTCGGTGATTCCAACAAATCCAGGGTCAACCTCAATGTTCCGACAGAACTGTTCCCTGCAGTTCCCGAGCGGCGATTCGTTTAGACATTACCGGCGATCACATGCGATTGTTGAGCTAGCGATCGGTAGGAATAGTGATTTAACTCGCGATAGGATAAGCGGTCAGGAGCTCAATTGGCGCCAAAAATCCGAACCCGATTCCTGAAAAACGGATTACTGCGACCTTTTCCGGCGAGTAGCATTCAGACACTCGTGTCGCCGTCCAACTCAGGCCCATTGGCCTGGGGTGCGGGGCTCGTTCTCAACTTTTCTTAGGTGTGCGCCATCTGGCGATCGGCCGCTCGGGCCCTCCTCCCGGACGACCCCTAGCCCACTAGTCACGCCGCTTCTGACGGGCATCGCCGTTTTGCATATCCGTTGGCTACGCCTGGTCGCGCCGATGCTCGCCGTTGTGAGCCTCTTGCCCGCCGCTTGGGCAGTCGAAAGCCAGTGGGTCTACCGCGGGACAACGGGCCGCCTCGTCTACGCGCCCGACGCTCAGGGGGACCGCATCCCCGATTTCTCAGACGTCGGCTACCGAGGCGGCCGCGCCCTGCTGCCAAACGTACCGACGATGATCGCGATCGATCCGATCGCCGGCGACGACACCGCGTCGATCCAAGCCGCCATCAATCAAGTGGCCGCTCTGCCGCTGGGTTCCGACGGATTTCGTGGCGCGGTGATGCTCGGTCCGGGGACCTATGAGATCAGCGGCCAGCTCAAGATTAACGCCAGCGGAATCGTCTTGCGTGGCGCCGGCCGCGACGCAGGCGGGACGCTACTCGTGGCGACCGGGACGACTCAACGCGAGTTGATTCAGATTGCCGGCGCCGGATCGCAGTCGACAACGGGTTCGACACGTAACATGATTGACAAGGTGGTCCCTGTGGGATCGCGCAGTTTCCGTGTCAATTCTACGGCGGGATTCGCCGTTGGCGACACCGTGCGGGTCGAGCGTCCCAGCCCTGCCAACTGGATTAGCGACCTGGGGATGGACACGATCCCGCCTCGATCCGACGGCGGGACCGTCGTCCAGTGGGCGCCGGGGTCGTTCAATCTGCGCTACGACCGAATCATCACGCGGATCGAAGGTGACCGGGTCTTCGTTGACGCGCCGCTCACCAACTCCTTCGAACTGCAGTACGGCGGCGGGACGATCAAGAAATACGACTGGGCCGGCCGCATCGAGAACGTGGGCGTCGAGAACCTGCGGGGCGAGTCCATGTTCGCCTCGGCGACTGACGAGGCCCACGCAACCGACTTTGTCACGATCGATAAAGCCCAGAACGTCTGGGTGCGGGGCACGGCATCGGCCAACTTCTCTGGATCCGCCGTCCAAAGCAATCCCGGCGCGAAATGGGTGACGGTCGAAAACGCGATCAACGAGACCCCCAAAAGCCTGATCACCGGTGAGCGTCGTTACACCTTCGACCTCAGCGGCCAGTTGGAGTTAGTCACGGACTCCGTGGCCAACGAGGGCCGCCACGACTTTGTCAACAACAGCTCCCGACCTGCCGGCCCGCACGTGTTCCACAACTCGATAGCAAACAACGCCCTCGACGAGGCGGGGCCGCACCAGCGCTGGGCCACGGGGACGCTCTTCGACAACATCACGATCGATGGCGACCAGATCAACGCCCGCAACCGCGGCAACTTCGGCACGGGTCACGGGTGGGCGGGCGCCAACATGGTGATCTGGAACTCGACGGCCGAAAGCTTCATCGTCCAGAATCCACCTACCGCCCAGAATTGGCTGGTCGGCTCGACGGGCGCGCTGATCGATGACCAGACCTTCGGTCCACAACCGCCCGGGTATGTCGATTCTCACAACGCACCGGTCGACGTCGATAGCCTCTACGAAGCGCAGCTCGAGGACGCCAAGGACGTGACCTCCTTTCACTGGCTTGGCGGCGCCGACGTCTGGACAAATGCCGACGCTTGGGGCGAGCGGCTCACGCCGGGCGTTTATCGAATCGAGAACCGAGACTACCTGATAGGCGATATCGACGATTTCACGAACGATGGGCCCACGAGTGTCGATGCGGCGCCGGTCGATCCCAACTGGCGCGCAGCGATCGAGTCAACCTCCATGGCCCCGATTACGGGCTTCGACGACGTGTCGGGTAACCGTAACGTCGCCTTCACTTTCCAACACCAGCTCGATTCAGGTGAACGCGTCGTCCACGGCAGTCTCGCGATCGCTCTGAAACAGTCGGGCGGCGCGGCCACCGACGACTTTTTGCGGCTGTTCGACCTGACCACCGCACACAAGCTGACGTTTGACCAGCTGGGCTGGCAAGCGGCCGTCAACCCAAGTGACGCGCATGTCGGAGTCGTCGATCTGGGCGCCTACACCGATCAGCTCCAATCGGGTTCGATCAATGTCCAAGTAAGCAACGACACCGCCGTGGACTGGGCTCTCTACTCGACGACCGTCGCCAAGGCGATCGGCGACGCGACAGCGGCAAGCGTCGTGATTGACAGCGGTGAGGCGATCGTCGCATCCGACATCGGCGCCGTCGGCGAGTTGATCGTCGGTGGACCGACAGGCGGCGCTCTCACGGTGACGGCTGGTGGCCGACTGGTGGTCGTCAGCGATTACGCTCAATCGCCGGAAGGTCTGCTGACGATCCATGTCGGCGCCAACGGGGCCGGTGAATTATCGATCGGCGGCGACGCCCTAATCGATGGCGCCGTGCAGCTGGTCATGAATGAAGGCTATGTAGCGTCGCTAGGCGACGCGTTCACGCTTCTCGACGTCGCCGGACAACTTGACGGCTCATTTGCGACGACGTTCGTACCTCAACTTGGCGGCGCACTAACGTGGCGGCTGTATCAGACAGCGCAATCGATAGAAGCGATAGTCGTGTTGGCTGGCGACTACAACGGTGACGGCGTCGTCGACGTCGCCGACTACACCGTTTGGCGAGACGCCCTCGGTTCGACAACCAACCTCGCGGCCGACGGCGACGGAAGCGGCTCGGTCGATCCGGCCGACTACGCCCTCTGGGCCGCGTCCTACGGCACTACCGCCGCCAGCGCCGGACCGGCCCGCGGTGTTCCCGAACCGCTCGCAATCCAGTTCTTCGCAACGATGCTGCTCGCCGCCGTCGCGCGACGGCCCTCAGGCTGCGCCTTGCGGGTTGACTTCCGTTGTCCCTCTCACAAGGTTCTCTCATGACGACTCCGCACCAACGACTCGATCGCCGCGCGTTCCTCGCCGCGGCTGCCGCCACCGGCGCGTCGGTCGCATTGCCGGCCTTCGGCCAGAGTCAATCCGAGCCCACTCGTCCCGAAATCTGCGCCTTCATCAAGTTCATCCAGTCGCTCAGTTACGACGAGATGGCGGCCCGGGTCGCCGAGATTGGCTTCGACGGGATCGAATCGACCGTTCGTGCTAAAGGGCATGTGCTTCCCGAACGCGTCAAGGAAGACCTCCCTCGCCAGCTCGAAGCGCTCCGCAAACACGGGCTCGACCTTACGATCATGACGACCGATGTCGTGCGGCTGGAAGACCCTTACACCGAAGATGTTCTCCGCACCGGCGCGGCGCTGGGCGTTAAGAAGTACCGGATGGGCTTCTACCGTTACGACCCCCAGCGGGGCGTGATAGACCAGCTCAACGAGATCCGTCCCCAGTTGCGCGAGCTGGCGGCGTTCAATAAAGAACTAGGTTTAACGGCGGTTTACCAGAACCACTCCGGCGCGGACTTCGTCGGCGCTCCGATCTGGGACCTCCACTATCTGCTGGACGGCATCCCTGTCGAGCAGATCGGCGTGGCCTTCGACATCCGCCACGCGATGATTGAGGGGGGCCTCTCCTGGCCGCTTGAGTACGACGTGATCAAGCCAAGCCTCGGCGCCGTATTCGCCAAAGACTTCGAATGGGCGGGCAATAAGACGCAGCACGTGCCGCTCGGCGACGGCCGCGTTGATAAGAAATTCTTCAGGATGCACCGCCAATCGGGGATCGAGTGCCCCGTGTCGCTGCACGTGGAGTACGTCGGGGAGGGGAAGACGCAGGAGAACCTCGCTGCGCTCGACCGGGACTATAAGACGCTCTGCAAATGGCTGGACCAATAGGGCCCCCCGCGGATTCCTCACCAACTATCGAACTGCCTGACTGCGAGGAAAGATGGACCTCATAGGAAAACGCGCCCTCGTCACCGGCGGAACGCGTGGCATCGGCGCCGCGATCGCGCTAGACTTCGCCCGCGGCGGAGCCAACGTCGTCGTCAACAGCCGGGCGGAAGACGCCACATCGCGCGAGACGCTCTCGCAACTCCGCGCGCTGGGCGTCCAAGCCGAAGCGGTCTATGCCGACGTGGCGAAGCCCGATGAGAACGAACGCCTTGTCGCGGAGACGGCCGAGCTGTTGGGCGGGATCGATGTTCTCGTCCACAGCGCAGGAGGTCCTTGCCCAGGGACTATCGAGACCGTTCGACCCGAGGATTGGATGAACGCGTTCGACGTTCATGTCCACGCCGCCTACCACCTGATCCGCCACGCGCTGCCCCATCTCCGCAAGAACCCGGAAGGGGTGATCCTGCTGGTTTCGTCGGTGGCCGGAGTGCGGGGTTGCCCGGGCGCGGTGGCCTACGGCGTCGTGAAGGGGGCGATCGTGCAGATGACGCGGATGCTGGCGCGCGACTTGGCCGAGGATAACCTGCGGGTCAACTGCGTCGCCCCCGGCATCATCCGCACGCGGTTCCATGAGAAGATGACGTCCGATCAGCAGAAGCACAATCTCGCCAACCGAATCCCCCTCCACCGCGAAGGGACGTCCGAACAAGTCGCGCAAGTCGTGCATTTACTCGCGACCAACGACTTCATGACCGGCGAGATGGTCGTTGTGGATGGCGGCATGTCCATGCAAGTCGTGCGCTGAGAGCGATTCCTTTTTTCATTGGCTTTTCTTTGCGGAGCGGGTCATGCCGGCAGATTCGAGTCGGGTCGATGCGGACCGGCAATTGCTTATCGACGCTCAAGGACGCGGCGTGGCCGCCACCCTTAAGGCATATGCCCGTCTTTCCGGCCCCGGGTGGCTGCAAAGCGCGTTGACGCTCGGCGGAGGTTCGCTGGGCAGCAGCCTCTACCTGGGAATCCTCGGTGGCTTCAGCCTGCTCTGGCTGCAGCCGTTCGCGATGGCGATCGGTGTCGTCATGATGAGCGCCATCGCTTACGTCACGCTCTCCACAGGTGAACGGCCCTTCCGCGCAATCAACCGTCACATCAATCCTGTGCTCGGCTGGTCGTGGCTGATTGCGACGCTTATGGCCAACATGGTCTGGTCGCTGCCACAGTACTCGCTGTGCTTTGCGGTCTGTGAACAGAACTTCTTCCCGTCGGTGTTCCAGGGAGATGGCGTCTTGGCCCCGGGGCCCTCCAACAGTTTGCTCGGCCGGTGGGTGGTCTCCGGCGCCGTGCTCGTCCTTTGCACCGTAGTCACCTGGAGCTACGGCAGCGGCAGTTGGGGGGTGCGGCTCTACGATGCGATACTCAAATGGGTCGTCGCACTAATCGTCGTCTGCTTCATCGGCGTCGTGGTCCGCATGGCGATGACTCCCGAAGGCGTCAATTGGGGAGCTGTCTTTGCAGGACTCCTCCCTAACTTCAAGCACCTCTACGAGCCCGTGGCGACGTTGCGGCCACTGCTGGAGGGGATCGCCGACCCCGAAGCTCGGCGCTATTGGACCGAGCTGATCGTTGGCGAGCAGCGTGACGTGATGCTCGCCGCCGGCGCCGCGGCCGTGGGCATCAACATGACGTTCTTGCTCCCTTACGCGCTGCTTACCCGCGGCTGGGACAAGGCGTTCCGTGGCATGACGATCTTCGACTTGGCGACCGGAACGTTCATCCCTTTCGTGCTAGCCACCGGTTGTGTCGTGATCGCGGCGGCCCAGCAGTTCCACGGCAGGCTCCCCGAGGGGGTGGTCGTTGCGGCGGACGGCAGCGTTGAGGTCCCTCGCCATTTCCAGAAGCCGTACGATGCCCTCTTGGAGCAGAGAGCCGCCGCAACAGTGAGCGGCTCCAATCAGATCATACCGTTCACCGCTGCCGACGAGCGGATTGCGGCGACCCTCGTCCGTCGCGACACGTTCGACCTCGCAAAGTCGCTCGCCCGATTGTTTGATCCCTCGGGCGGATCGGGGGGGCACTTCATGGCGAACATCGTGTTTGGCGTGGGCGTCGTCGCGATGACCATTTCTTCGATCTCGCTGATGATGCTGATCTCGGGTTTCGTCGTGTGTGAAGTGCTCGACCGACCCGCCGAGGGTTGGGTGTTTCGCTTGGGTTGTTTGATCGCGTCGGTCGGCGCCTTTTGGCCCCTCCTTTGGGAGGGAGACGCCCGCGCTTGGCTGACGGTGATCGCCGGCGTCTACGGCGCGATGCTGCTGCCGATCGCCTACGTCACTTTCTTCGTGATGATGAACAAGAAGAGCCTGCTCGGCGCCGAGGCGCCGACGGGCGCCAGCCGTATCGTGTGGAACGTCCTCATGGCGATCGCCGCCACCGCCGCCACCGCCGCCGGTGTTTCGGCGATCGTCGAAAAGGGGGGCATCGTCGGTGTCGCGTTTGTCGTGGCTTACATCGCGCTGGTGCTGGTGGTTCAGTGTTTTCATAAGCCTCCGCAGGCGTCGGCAGTCGCAGGAGCCGCACCCTTTGCGACCGCGTCTCTCTAGTGTTTTCTCGATCGTTATTTGCAATGACACGTCCCATCCGAATCGATCAACGACGTCCCATGGCGCTAGCCGTCGTCGCCGCCTTGCTGGCGGCCTGTGTGCCTTCAGAGGCGGTCGCCAAGGTTTGGCAAGTCGACGACGCTCCGTCACTCAAGAAGGCTGTCGCGTCGGCGAGCCCCGGGGATGAGGTCGTCCTCGCCGCGGGCGAGTGGCGCGACCAGAAGTTGGTCGTTAGGGGGCAGGGCAAGAAGGGGGCGCCAATCACCGTCCGGGCCGCTACGCCGGGTCAGACCGTCGTGACAGGCGCAAGCGTGCTCCGCATAGGAGGCGAGCACGTTGTTGTTGCGGGGCTGCTGTTCCGAGACCCCGCGTCGGAAATTAGCGACCTGATTCAATTCCGCGTGGATTCAAAGCAGCTCGCCTCTCACTGCCGCCTGACCGACTGCGCGGTCATTTCGACCAAGTCGGGCGACAACGCTCAAGAGTGCCGCTGGGTCAACCTCTACGGGGAGGGCCATCGCGTCGATCACTGCGCACTGGTGGGCCGCAGCGGCAAGGGGACGACGTTCGTCGTTTGGTTGGGCGACGGGAGTGAGGGCCGGCATCGGATCGACCACAACTATTTCGGGCCGCGCGAGCGCCTTGGCAAGAACGGCGGCGAGACCCTCCGGATCGGCGACAGCGAGACCTCGATGCTCTTGGGCGAATGCGTGGTTGAGCAGAACTTGTTCGAGAAATGCAACGGGGAGACCGAGTGCGTCTCGAACAAGTCCTGCGGAAACACCTATCGAAAGAACACCTTTCTCGAGGTCAGTGGGACGCTCACGTTGCGGCACGGAAACGGGTGTCTCGTCGAAGAGAACGTCTTCCGCGGAAACAAGGCTCGCGGCACAGGGGGCATCCGCATCATCGGAGAAGACCACGTCGTCCGCGGTAACTACATGGAGAATCTGACCGGCGATGACGCCCGGTCGGCGCTCACCCTGATGATGGGCATCCCAAATTCGCCTGCGAACCGCTACTTCCAAGTTAAACGAGCCGTCATCGAGAACAATCGATTGGTCGATTGCGAACACTCGCTGTTGATCGGGCTTTCAGACGATCGCCAAGCGACGCTCGCGCCCGTTAGTTCCATCATTCGTGGCAACGTCATTGTGGCCAAGGAGTACGCCGTGGTAGAGGCTCGCTGCTCCCTTGAAGGGATTCGATGGGACAACAATCACTTCCTGGGAGACTCACTAGGCATTTCGCCGGTGGCCGGTGTCGAGGTTCGCGAAGGCGACGTGAGGGCGCCGACTCCTATCGGCCGGGACGAGGTCGGTGCTTCCTGGCGATTCAATCCGAACTCAATCGAGCAGACAGAGTAATGGCTGCTGCCCTATGCAGGGCTCGGCTTACCGACCAAGGACACGATGGATGGGAAGGTCAATGTCGTCGCTAACAGCGATCGTGGGGTCGACGGCAGAGGCCGTCCGCGAAGAGATAAGATTGCCGACTAGCGGATGGTCGTTGAAGAGCACTTCTGCGCCTCCCCTACCGGCTGTCAACGGTAGCCAACCGGCGGCAAAGGCGGCAAGATTCCCGGGCCGCTCTTCGATTCTCGATTGGCGTCCCGAGACGATCGGCAGCACCACCAGAGCGTCTTTGCACTGAATCGGTGGGTGATGCATGATGTGATTCGCGCATTCTCAGGCCGAAATCTTCTACGACCGGCCGGTCCCGCTGACAAAAAAACAGAGTGGAAATCCAAATAATCGGAGTGTGTGCAGATTGCATCCGAGCCTTAATAACCTACCGGCGCGGAACTCTTCTCTGGCGTGACTCTTCTCTTTCTCCTTATGACGTTCTACTTGGGAGCCTGTCTAATGTGCCGTCGCTGCAAATGCCTTTCGATCTTTGGGAGCGTGATCGCGGTGGTGTTGCTGCTCAACACCACGCTTAACGCGGGGATTATCGTCAATGACAGCTTCGCTGACGGTGACTTGACTAAGACCGGGGCCTTGGACACCAACTGGTGGACGTCAAGCTCCAGCAGCGGGATTGAAGTCTCGGCAGGCTCGTTGGGCTTGGTGACGGGCAGTTCCGGTCGTGGGATCCACACCGTCTTCCCAACTCAAACGCTGTCCAATCTTGGTGACAGCGTGAAAGCAACCTACACGTTTACGGCGCCCGCAACAGTCGGGACGGGTTCGGGTTCCTTCCGGGTGGGACTCTTCGATACGCTCGGCAGGGCGGGTCTCGACGGGGATGTTTCGGCGTCCTCCGGCTCTCCCAACGCCCTCTTCGGTTGGAGTGTCGTTAATGGCGGCCCCGGAGACCCCGGTCTGCCTGGCTACTTGATGGACATGGACGTCAACGACGGAACCGACGATCTCAACATCCGTAAGCACATTACCAACTCGGCCACCGGTCGCTTGATGTCGACGACGGGCAATGGTTCTTTCTCGAGCCTGGGTAACGGGGATAATAACGTATATTCATTCGCCGCCAACACGGAGTACACGGGATCGATGTCGATGACTCGGATCAGCGCGACCGAGGTCGAGATCGCGGGGACGTTGGGAGCAGCGAGTTTCTCGATTACCGACACATTCGATTCAATCGATGTCGGTATGCTCGCCTTCCATGTAAACTCGAATCAGTTCGGATCGTCGAGCACGGCTGGCGATCCCAACAACGGCATCGATTTCTCAAATGTCACGATCGAGTTCTCTTCGGTTCCGGAACCCTCGACACTCATCTGCGCCATCGGATCGCTGATCTTCTATCCGGGATTCGGGAGACGCCGGCGCTCGCACTAAGGTACTCGGAGAGGACAGCGGGCTGGGGGCACGTCACCGCCGAGCTGCTGCAGCTACCGATCGAGGGCCGCGATGTCGGCTGTTGACGCTTTCCAGGCTTGTGTAATTGACCATCTCCCTGTCATCGACGTACTTCTGTAGAAGTGCGTTCCATTCGCGTAAATTGATGGATTCGACGGCGGTTTTGGGCTTCGTCGGCTTGGCCGTTTGAACCGTGGGGGCGGCGGAAAATGGCTGCGCGAACGATGCGATGCGATACTCGCCAGAGTCATATTGAACGTGCTTTTGAAGAAAGTACCTAGCTGATTTCACAGAAAGCGGAAACTAGGCACTGTCTGAGAACTGATCTTGCCGTGAAGTGCGGCGATATCGCAAGCTGAGGTTAGACGGATAGGTTCGACCATGGAGAGCTTAGCGATGGTGCGAGATCGTTTGAGCGATGACGCGTGGGAGCAGATCGCTGATGTCTTCCCGCCGCCGGCGGCGGTGGGCCGGAAGCGGAAAGACCCCCGCGACGTGGTGGACGGCATCCTCTACGTGCTCCGCACGGGTTGCCCGTGGCGGGACCTGCACGAGGAGTTTGGGCCGTGGCAGTCGGTCTACCACCACTTCAACAAGTGGGCCAGCGACGGCACGCTCGACGAGGCGCTCGGTCGGTTGACCTACGCCAAACCTGCTGAGGCTTCATCGTTCTCAGCAGCTCGGGCCAAGTTGCCGAAGTTGGACCACCTTCGGCGGCTCAGCAATCGGGCTAACTCGCTGAGGTGCACCAGACCTCAGCAAGGTTGGGATGCTCGACCACGCTTCGACTTCCTCGTACGACGCACACTGGCCGCCAACGCCGAATCGCCCGTTTGGGGGTTTGGTAGCGCTCCGGGGGCCTGATCCTTGGGGCGTCACCGCTCCCGACCGTAACCGGAGCCTCGCACGTTTTAGCCGAGGTTATGGGGAGGGGGGGTAGTCGTTTCTGGAGCGACGAAGCGCAGACCGTAGCGGGAGCCCCACGCGTTTTTTGGCACATTAAGGGGGTTTTGGTCCCCGTCGAGAGAGAGAGCCCTCGCCAGTCTCACAGCGGCGAGAGGTTCGATGCCGGTATCACCCGAAGGGGGGCGGGGCGTCGTGGAAGGACCCGACCGCCCCCCCCGGCTTGCTGTTGTCCCACGGGATTGATGCGCCGCGCGAACCAAGTCGGGCCGGGACGCTAGCAGGTTAGCCCCAGCGGCTAGTTCATCATCATCCTGAGAATTGCACTGCCCCGCGCACAAAGTTGGCTCGATGCGGGGCTATGCCTACCCCGGGTAGTCCCCTCCGAGGAGAACCTAAGCCACGGGGGGGCCGGACGGAGTGTATGTCAGACCCAAACGGCAGCGGTGGGAACGGTCGCGTGCGGATCGCAGGAAGGACCCCGAGACCCCGGGGGGCGTTCGGGTCCTCCGCGGGGCGCCCCCGTGGGTAGGCGAAGCCGGCAATCCCGACACTTTTGCGCCCACGACTTCGCCGAAGGTAAGTAAGTAATTACGCCGCGGCGCTACGGGTCCTTTCCAGCGGCCGGCGATCGCGACCCAAGGGAGATGCGGCTAGGCCCAAGTCCCTTCCCCACCCGTCGGGACAGAACGGGAGTAGTCACTACTCCCGTTTGATCGCAAATCGATAGGAAGTAGTGAAAAGAAAGGCGTAGCCATACGACGTTTGCCCTTCTATTCTAAGCCTGTTTTAACTCCCGTTCCTTCGCACGGGTTTGCACGCCGGGGCTGTTTCCCAAGCTGGATGTCGTCGGTTCGATCCTCATCGCCCGCTTTTTTCAGAAGTCCTTGCTGAATCGCGACTTGCGATACCTGCAGACGGTCGGCAGTGCGGCGTTTTCTCGGGAGCCAAAACGGTACGTACCGTTTTGCGTCCTCAGCAGGAGACCCGCGCTATGCCCGCCCTCACTAAGTCGCTCCCCAAGTACCGCAAGCACCGGGCCTCGGGACAAGCCGTCGTGACGATCGCCGGAGTGGATCACTACCTCGGCCCCCATCGCACCGCCGCGAGCCGTCGGGAGTACGACCGCCTCGTCGCCGAGTGGCTCACCCGCGGCCGCCAGCCGGCGCCTAGCGCCGACACCGGCCCGACGGTCGTCGAGGTCGTTGCCGCTTACAACGCCTCACCGACATGCGGCCGGGCGAGGTCTGCCTTATGCGGCCGTGCGACGTTTGACACTACCGGCCCGAATCGCACAAGACACAGCACCACGGCCGCGAGCGGGTCGTCTTCCTCGGCCCCAAGTCGCAAGCATCCTCCTGCGCTACCTCGCTCGGGGCGCGTCGTCTCTTTGCTGCCGGTGCTGCCTAGAGAGGTTGGTTCCTGGGCCTTCCTGTTTGATGCGGAAGGCCCCGGACGGCGGCTGTTGACCTCGCTCGGGGCGTCGGGCGGTCGAAGCGATTGTCCTCGTAATCGACCGAGATGAGGCGAACAGATAATCCGGACGATTCGCCCTTGGTGGCAAAAGCCCCGGCATTTTTAGGGGTTAGGGCTCACGGGCGAGACCAGTCGCCAACCATTTTGGATGGGCAGCAGTAATCGGGCGCCAACTGACTAATATGGCCGGGACAACCTTCGTCTCAATGGATCGACTCTCGATCGTGCGGGCGCTGAAAGCTTCTTACCCAGGCGCCTCGATGGGCAAAACGTCTCCGCTGCTCGCTCGCCTTGCGCGAGCGAGCGCCCTGCTCTTGTTGGCGTCGTTCGCCACGGCCCAATCGCGGTTCTCGCTCGAAGGCGAGATGAACCTCGGCGCCGACCAGGTCGATATCCCGTTCAATCTCTCGGCCGATGTTGCCAGCCCCGACCCGCTGGAGTTTCGCACCTGGTCCCACTCGGGCGGCACGAACCACGCTGGCGACGTGATCGCGGCGGTTGGTTTCGACCCGACCCTAACGCTCCTCGACAGCACACCCACTCAGATCGCCTTCACCGACGACGGCTCCGGCATCTCAGGGAATTATGAATCCATCCTTGGTCACGCCACCACACCGACCGGAAATGGAGCCCAACCACTGCCCGCCGTACTTCCCCCCGGCGACTACTCACTACGCCTTGATGTGCTTAACGACAGCTTCGATGGAAGAACAAAAGCTTGGGCCGTCGATCTGACCGGTCCCGACAATGTCGTGACGCTCTCGCTCGACGAGATTAATCTCGTAGCTGGTTCGCTAGGCATTAGCAAAGCGACCGTCACGGGCGCCGGTTCGACTCTGGCTAACGCTGGCAGTCTGACTGTCGGCAATACGGGTGAGGGGGAGCTGGTGATCAGCGACGGTGGCAGAGCTACCAACACGGAAGGCCATATTGGATTTTCCAGTAGTGGGACCGGGGCCGTTACCGTCACCGGCGCAGGCTCGCAGTGGAACAATTCTGGCGGACTGGTCTTGGGGGGCAGTGCGACCACCGACGGCGGAGTGGGCACGCTGAACGTGAATTCCGAAGGCCGCGTGCAGGTGGGTGATGATACCGGGACCTATCAGTTTAATCCGACAGAAATGATCATCAGTGATGCGGGCGCCAACGGAAAGCTGTTGGTCCGGCATGGCTCAACGATTACGAATTCGGGAGTCGCCGCCATTGGGTATACCGCCGGCCACACCGGCGAGGTGAGCGTGATGGGCGCTGGCTCGCAGTTCAATAACTCTAGCGAGTTATTTGTCGGGGGAATTGGCGACGGGACTCTGAACGTCGAGGCGGGCGGCGTGGTCTCAAGTGCCGGCGGCTACATCGGCCTTTTTATCGGCTCGACGGGCGAAGCGACCGTGACGGGCGCTGGCTCGCAGTGGAATAACTCCAGCGAGCTGGTAGTCGGTCGTTACCTCAACGGGACGCTCAACGTCGAGGCGGGTGGCGTGGTCGCCAACACCAGCGCCCGCCTCGGATACTTTTATGGTTCGATGGGCTCAGCAACCGTCACCGGCATCGGCTCGCAGTGGAACAACTCCAGCAATCTTAGTGTTGGTGAAGCCGGCGACGGCACGCTAAACGTCGAAGCAGGCGGCGTAGTCGCCAATACCGCCAGCTCCATTGGCTATGGTTCCGACTCGGCGGGCGAGGTGACCGTGACGGGCGCCGGCTCACAGTGGAACAACTCCAGCGAACTGCGTCTAGGTGTTTTCGGCAGCGGCGTGCTGCTTGTTGAGATGAGTGGCGTGGTAACTAGCACCAAGGGCACGATAGGCTACTTTGGCGGTTCAACGGGCGAGGCGACCGTGACGGGCGCTGGGTCGCAGTGGAACAACTCTGGCGAACTGGTTTTGGGGGGCGATGCGACCACGGACGGCGGAGTGGGCGCGCTGAACGTGAATTCCGAAGGCCGCGTGCAGGTAGGGGATGATGCAGGCGCCTTTGGGCTTAGTCTGGCAGAAATGATCATCAGTGATGCGGGCGTCAACGGAAAGCTGTTGGTCCGGCATGGCTCGACGATTGCGAATTCGGGAGTCGCCGCCATTGGGTTTACAGCCGGCCACACCGGCGAGGCGACCGTCACAGGCGCCGGCTCACAGTGGATCAATTCTGGCGGACTGGTCTTGGGGGGCAGGGCGACCACCGACGGCGGAGTGGGAACGCTGAACGTTAGTTCCGAAGGCCGCGTGCAGCTTGGTGATGATACAGGCGCCTCTGGTAACGGTCTTGCAGAAATGATCATTAGCGATGCGGGCGCCAACGGAAACCTGTTGGTCCGGCATGGCTCAAAGATTACGAACTCGGGAGTAGCCGCCATTGGGTTTACCGCCGGCCACACCGGCGAGGTGACCGTGATGGGCGCTGGCTCACAGTGGAACAACACAGATTCCTTTGTTGTCGGTCAATCCGGCAACGGAACGCTGAACCTCGAAGCGGGTGGCGTCGTCGCCAGTGCTAACGGCAATGTCGGCAGTTCTTCCGGCGCGATGGGCGAGGCGACGGTGAGGGACGCTGGCTCACAGTGGAATAACTCCGACGCCCTGCATGTTGGTAACTACGGCAACGGTACGCTAAATGTTGAGGCGGGCGGCGTGGTCACCAACACCAGCGGCTACCTCGGCTTTGCTTCCGGCGCGATGGGCGAAGCGACCGTGACGGGCGCTGGCTCGCAGTGGAACAACTCCAGCTTTCTGAGTGTCGGTCGATACGGCAACGGCACGCTCAACGTCGAAGCGGGCGGCGTCGTCGCCAGTGCCGACAGCAGTGTTGGCAGTTATTCTGGCTCGACGGGCGAGGCGACCGTGACAGGCGCCGGATCGCAGTGGAACAACTCAGGTTCGCTTGCTGTCGGTCAATTCGGCAACGGAACGCTGAACGTCGAAGCGGGCGGAGTCGTTGCCAGTACCAACGGCGGCGTTGGCAGTTCTTCCGGCGCGACGGGCGAGGCGACGGTGACGGGCGCTGGCTCGCAGTGGAATAACTCAAGCTTTCTAGATGTCGGTAATTCCGGCAACGGGACGCTAAATGTTGAAGCGGGTGGCGTGGTCACCAACACCGTGGGCTACATGGGTTACACTTCCGGCGCGACGGGCGAGGCGACCGTGACGCGAGCTGGTTCGCAGTGGAATAGCTCCAGCGAACTGCGTCTAGGCGTCTTCGGCAGGGGCGTGCTGTTTGTTGAGGCGGGTGGCGTGGTAACCAACACCAAAGGCACCATAGGCTACTTTGGCGGTTCAACGGGCGAGGCGACGGTGACGGGCGCTGGCTCGCAGTGGAATAACTCCGACACCCTGTCTGTAGGTGGGGGAGGCAGTGGTAAACTGCATGTTGAAGCGGGTGGCGTGGTCACCAACACCGAAGGCAAGATAGGCTACGTTGGTAGTTCAGCGAGCGAGGCGACCGTCACGGGCGCCGGGTCGCAGTGGAACAACTCGGCCGATCTCTATGTCGGCGGCTCCTCCTCCGCTGCCGGGGGAACCGGAACTCTCAATATCCTCGACAATGGTTTGGTTTCTGTTATCGGAACCACCAAACTTTGGACGACCGGTTCCGTCACGCTGGACGGGGGTTCGCTCACCACCGGCTCGTTCGATAACAGCGAACTGGGCGCCTTCAACTTCCACGACGGAATCCTAACGGTCAACGGCACGGGCGGAACCTTCAACCCAGGCACGGCAGACTTCGAGATCGATGCGAACAATCCTACGGCCATGCCGTCGCTTGTGATTGCCAACACGGCAACGGCGACGCTCTCGGGGGATCTGACCGTTGGCAATTCCAACAACGGCACGCTCAACGTCGAAGCGGGCGGCGTCTTTGCGAACATCAGCGGCTACATGGGCTATGACTCTGGCTCGACAGGCGTAGCGACCGTGACGGGATCCGGCTCACAGTGGAACAATTCTGGCGGACTGGTCTTGGGGGGCAGTTCGACAACCGACGGCGGAGTGGGAACGCTGAACGTTAGTTCCGAAGGCCGCGTGCAGCTGGGTGATGATACAGGCGCCTCTGGTAATGGTCTGGCAGAAATGGTCATCAGCGATGCGGGCGCCAACGGCAAGCTGTTGGTCCGGCATGGCTCAATAATTACGAACTTGGGAACCGCCACCATTGGTTTTAACATTGGCCACACCGGCGAGGCGACCGTGACCGGCGCCGGCTCACAGTGGCACAACTCGGGTGGACTGGATGTTGGCCGTTTCGGCAATGGCACGCTAAACGTCGAAGCGGGCGGCGTGGTCTCGAACGCCAACGGAGCCATTGGCCTTATCGCTTCCGAAATTGCCGAGGCGACCGTCGCCGGGGCCGGCTCGCGGTGGAACAACTCGGGCAACCTTCGTGTCGGCCTGGAAGGCAACGGCGTACTGAGGGTTGAGACGGGTGGCGTGGTCAGCAGCACCGAGGGCACGATCGGCTACCACGCGGGTTCAACGGGCGAGGCGACCGTCGCCGGGGCCGGCTCGGAGTGGAACAACTCGAGCCCCCTGCTTGTGGGAAGAGGGGGCGCCGGCACGCTGAACATCGAATCGGGGGGAGTGGTCTCAAACTCGTTAGGCTTAGTTGCTTTTTCCACCGGTTCGACAGGCAACGTGACGGTTTCCGGTTCCGGCTCGCAGTGGAATAGCACGGGTGATCTTTCGATAGGGGGCTCCCTCTTCGCCGCCGGGGGAACCGGAACACTCGGCATTCTCGACAACGGTTTGGTTTCCGTTCTCGGAACCACCCTGCTTCATTCAGGTGGCGCCGTGATGCTCGACGGCGGAATCCTTGAGACGACCACGCTCGACCTCACCGAAGGCGCCTTCGACATGCTCAGCGGCGTGCTGGCAACCGTCGGCGTTGTGGGTGACTTGTACAACCAGGGGGGCGTCTTGCGGACGACCGACCTCCTCCAAGTCACCGGTAACTTGACGCAAGCGACTGCCGCTACGCTGGCGATCCAACTCGGAGGGTTGAACCCGGGCCAGTACGACAACGTCAACGCCGAGGGCCAGGTCAATCTCGGCGGCACGCTGGAGGTCTTCTTGGACAGCTTTGCCCCCTCGGCAAACGACCTCTTCAACATCCTCGGGGGCGGCGCCATCAACGGCGCGTTCGATACGATCGACTTCTCGGGCGCCTCGCTAACGGCGGGCCTCGAATGGCAGGTCGATTACTACGCCGACCGAGTCGACCTGTTGGTTGTCGGCGCCAACCCCGGCCTCGCCGGTGACTACAACGGCGACGGCGTCGTCAACGCGGCCGACTACACCGTGTGGCGTGACGGCAACTCGCCCGATAGCAGCCCAACCGGCTACGACCTCTGGGCGACCAACTACGGCGCCACAACACCGGCGCCCAACGCCTCAACGACGACTCAGTCCGTGCCCGAACCGGCAGGCGCCGCCTTGATGCTGCTCGCCACCCTCGCCGCGACGCTCCGCCGCCGAGTCGCCGTCGGGAACTTGGGTAGCGTCCGCGGGTCCTAATCTCTGGGGCGTCAACACTACCGACGTCAATAGCTTGCCTCTCACGGCTAGCCGTCAACTTCCGTGACGCGTGTCCGCTTGGGGAAGCTGTGGCCTTCAACGCTCGCGCTCAGACGGGGCAGCTCTCGAAGAGTTGCTGCGACGCCTCCCGTCGGAGGAAAGATTTCGGATAGAAGACGGAGAACCGGCGGTCATTGAATTACTGCGCAGTTCGCAAAGGAGTTCGATGCACGTCAAACGTCCGTTGAAATCCGTCTCTTCAATCGTCTTCTTGCGACGCATTACCCAACGACGAATAGTACATCGCCACGTCGCGGTACGATGTTTCTTGCAGGTTGGCGGCGACCGTGTCCATCAGATGAGCGTTCGCGCCGCCGCCCCGATGGCCCGCGTGGAAGAGACGGAGTTGCCGCTCGAGATACCAAGTCGGCTGGCCCGCCAGTCGTGGATAATTCTCTGAGATCGGCTGTTCACCCGGTCCGTGGCAGTCGATGCACGACGGCACATTCGCGTCGGGTAGGCCGTGCTCGGCGATCTTCCGCCCGCGAGCGATCGCTTCGCTGTCTTCTGGAGACGCCGTGGGGTCGGTGCCCGGCGCCATCATCTTGCCAAAGTGGTTCGCCAAGACCCGGCGTTCCTCGTCGGTGAGCACCGCCGCGACGGTTTGCATAACGCCGCTGTGGCGCTCGCCGGCGGCGTAGGCCTCCAAGGAATCAAGCAAGTACTCGGAGGGTTGCCCCACTAACCGAGGGAACGCCCCGCCGGGTCCGCCACCTCCGTCGGCGCCGTGGCAACGCGTACAAGTAGCGAGTGGCGCCGTGGCGACTCCGTCGGCGGTGGGAAGCGGCGCTGGTCGGGTCTCCGGAGAAATCAAGCGGAGGTACTCATCGCGGTCGATCTGCGGCAAGCGGACGAGGAACGCAACGACATCCCACACCTCCTCGGGTCGCTTCTGGGTGGGCCAGGCGGGCATGCCGGCGAAGAGGATGCCGTGCTGGACCACATAGTAAAGTTCGCGGGGCTTACGGCGCTCGACGAGCGGAGGAAGCAACGGCGGCGTCGGCGTCATCGCGAGCGCGACGGGCGATCGCGCACGCAACGGGCTGCCGTGGCAGTTAGCGCACGCGGTCTCGTAGTGGCCCGCGCCACGACGCACACGCCCTAGGTCATCGAGTTCGGGCGCCTTGATGCCGAGGCTGTGCGTGGCGACCGAACGGTTCTTTGAGAACGCTAGAAACCACTTCGTGATGGCCCAATGGCCCGAGCTAGCCCGGATCGGGGCGACGCCGGACACCACGACCATCGAACCGAGCACCGCCATCAAAGCGAAGAAGATGGCGAGGGTCGTCGCGCGTTGTTTGAGTCGAAGTTTCATGGCGCCGCCTCGGTTACGTCGTGTCGGCTGCGAAGCAATTCCCATGTGAGCCACAAGCCGCCGCTCAAGTAGGCGACTCCGCCGACGACGATCATGACCACGCCCCCGAGGTGCTGATCGGCGAGGGCGTCGATCTGCCCGTGGCCCGTGTGGTGCGCGTAGACCGCGCGCGGCGCCAGAGCCAGCAGGGCGCCGAGCAGCGTCATGTGCATGGACGTGAGCAAGAGGCCGATTACGCCTGCGGCGCGCCGGCCGTGGTCGTGGCGGGGGTCTCCGCCGAAAGCAGCGAGCCACACCCACAGGCCGGCCAGCAGGAATGAACCTTGCTCGGCGACCAGCCCCCAGGTGGTTTCTCGGGCGAGGTGATGCGGCGCGGGGGCGTGCCACGCCCAGACCAGCACGAGCTCGCCGACCGATGCGGGGATCGGCGCGAAGAAACCGGGCGCTCGCTGGGTCGGGTCGAAACCGCTTCCCGCCGCCGCGAAAGCCAGCAATGGCGCGGCGACGGCCACCACGAGCATGTGCATCACCATGTGCCCGGAGAAGGGATAGTGGGCGAGTTCGCGAAGCGGCCCCGACCAAGCGGCGGCAAGCGCAGCGATTCCGGCGATGAGTAGTGCTCTTCGCATTAGTGACACGTCTCCACGAAGAGGGCGACCGCTGCGACGAACAGCGTCGCGACGAGGCTGAGGCCTGCGAGTAATGTGGTCACGTACCCCAGGAAGCGGTGGCGGTCTTCGGCCCTGTCGGCGCCATAGGCGTGGTCCCCGGGCGTGCGGCGGATGCGGCGGTATCCGAACCACCCGTTCACCCCGATGAGAGCGACGGCCAGGAGGGTGTAGACGCCAAAGGCCACACGCACGGGCGCTAGCGAAAGTGAGTCGCCGGAAAACTTCTCACACCAAACCGCGGCCGTGATGTAACAGGCCATGAAATGCGCGGCCCAGACCGCCGGCGAGACGAAGATCGCCAGCAGCGATTCGTCGCTTTCTTTAGCGTTGGGTACGGCGTTAGGCGGGGTCGCGTCCATCGTTAGGAGAGCAAAGGGAAGCCGGCGATAACGCCGACCGTCAGCGCCACGGTGAGCGCGAGGAAGTGCCAGTACAGCGTGACATTGGTGATGTCGGCGTCGTGTCGCGCGGTCATATGGCCTGCGCTGCGGCGGGCTAGGCAGTAGAGTTGCATCAACACGCCCACCATGGCGTGCAGGACGGTCCACCCGACGAGTAGCCACACGATGGCGTCGTAGGAGTGCCTCGTGGGGTCGAGGCCGGTGCTCCACGGCGCCGCGAAGAGCGCCGCGGCGCCTCCCACGGTCAGCAATGCGGCGGTTGCCAGCGTGAAGTAGAAGGCGCCGCTTCGATCGGCCCGGTTAAGGCGCCACGCGGCGATCGTCATCCCGTAGGCCAGCAACATCAGCACACCCCCAACCACGGGCCACACGACGCCGGGACCCGCCGACGTTTCGGGCGGGAAGTCGTCGTGGATCGTCCAGTAGAAGAAGTAGCCGAACACGAGCGAGATGAACGCCGTGGCGTCGCCGAGCATGGTGATGAACATGGCCCACCAACCCACGGACGACGGCCCCGAAATATAAATCGGGAGCTCTAGGCCAAGCCCGACGTTCTTCGCTTCCTTTTCAGGGACCCGCGCTGTGCCGGTCCACAGCCAGATGAGGATCGTCGCCACCGCGCCAGCGCCGCTGAGCAACGCGGGCGTCCACCAGTGGTAGGTGCCGAAGATGAAGACGCCGCCGGTGAACGCCGCGCTAATCATGGGCAAGAACGTCGGCCCCGGCACGCGCAGGCACTGTTCCGGCCGGGCGTCGATCACCGACGTGACAAGCGTCTCGCGAAGCCCCTCCTCGGCGTCGGGCAGGTAGAACCGCCCCTCGTCGATGTCATGGACCAAGTCCTTTTGATCCCACAGGGGGTCGCGGCTCTTGATGATCGGGACCGAGCGGATGCCCCACGGTTTAAGGGGCATCTCGGCCAGCCACTCGAGCGTCCCGGCGTCCCACGGGTTGCGGGGGGCGTAGGGCTCTTTGCCCTTCGGTCGGACGATGTCCCACAGCACCACCAGAAAGCCCGAGGCCAGCACGAAGGCGCCGACCGTTGAGATCAGGTTCAGTGTTTCGAAGCCCATTCCTGCCGGATAGGTATAGACCCGTCGGGGCATCCCCAGCAGACCGGTCCAGTGCATCGGTAGAAACGTGATGTTGAACCCAACCAGTAGCAGCCAGAACGCGATCTTTCCCAAGCGCGCTGAGAGTTGCTTCGCGGTGACCAAGGGGTAGTAGTAGTACGTGCCTCCGATCAGGGGGAAGATCGTCCCGCCTACCAACACGTAGTGCAGATGTCCAACCACGAAGTAGGTGTCGTGAGCCTGGAGGTCGAAGGGAGCGACCGCGACCATCACCCCTGTTAGCCCACCAAAGACGAACGTCGCGAGGCTGGCGAAAATGAAGAGCAGCGGAACCGAGCCGACCACTCTGCCCGCCAACAGAGTGGCGAGGAAGCAAAACAGTTGGATACCGGTAGGGATCGCCACCGCCTGCGAAGCCGCGGAAAAAACGCCCAGCGTCACCGCGGGGAGCCCCGTGGTGAACATGTGGTGCACCCACAGGCCAAAGCTCAAGAAGCCGGTGCCGACCGCCGCGAGCACCACCCAGCCGTAGCCCACGATCGGCGTCCGGGCGAACGTAGGTACGATCATCGCCATTAAAGCGACGGATGGCAGGAACACGATGTAGACCTCCGGGTGGCCAAAGATCCAGAACAAGTGCTGCCACAGCAGGGGATCGCCGCCCCGGCTGGGGTCGAAGAAAGGCCAGTCGAAGGCGCGTTCCATCTCCAGCAGAATGTCGCCGGCGATTAGCGGCGGGAACGCGAACAGAATCATCCCGGCCACCACCAGGATGTACCATCCGTACAGCGGGATCAGATTGATCCGCATCCCCGGCGGGCGGCACTTGAGCACGCCGACGATGAGCTCCACGGCCGCGGCGATCGAAGCGATCTCAATGAACGACAACCCAAGCAGCCAGATGTCGGCGCCAATCCCCGGCTGATAGTCGGTGGTCATCGGCGGGTACATGAACCAGCCACCTTTGGGAGCGGCGTCGAAGAGCAGCGAACCGCAGACGAACACCCCACCGATCAGGAAGCTGTAATAGCCGTAGGCCGACAGCCGCGGGAAGGGCAGGTCACGCGCGCCCATCATCTGCGGCAGCAGAAGGATCGAGATCGCTTCGAAGATCGGCACGGCGAACAAGAACATCATCACCGAGCCGTGCATGGTGAAGATCTGATTGTACCGGTCCGCCGACAAGAACTCGGCGCCCGGCGTCGCGAGTTGCACCCGCATCAATAGGGCGAGCACCCCCGCGAACAGAAAGAAGCAGCCCGATGTGACCGTGTACCAAAGGCCGACCTCGGTGTTATTCACCGCCGACCAATAGCGCCAGCCGCGCGGCGTACGCCACGTTTCCAAGAGTCGCTGCTCTTGGACGTTCTTCGGTGCGCCTTCGGGGGCGTCGTTGTCGGCGGGGCGGTTCACTCCAATCCTTGCAGGTAGGCGATCAGACTCGCTAAATCAGCGTCCGACAGCGTGTGGTAGCCGGGCATCACCGCCATCGGCTTGATGCTTTGCGGTTCGGTGATCCAGCGGCGGAGGTTGTCGGGCGAATTCTCGAGGCTCCCCGCGGCGAGGCTGTGACGGCTGCCGAAGTGCGTGAGGTCCGGGCCGATCGAGCCGTCGGCGGCGGTGCCCCGCACCGCATGGCAGCCGCCGCAGCCGCTCTTGAGGAAAACCTCGCTCCCGCGGCGCGCGTCCGGTTCTGACGGGTCGATGGCGTCTTGGGCTTGTTGTCGCAACCAGGCGTCGAACTCCTCTCGCGGCATCACCACAACATCGAACGCCATCTTCGCATGCGACGCGCCGCAGTACTCGGCACAGACTCCCCGGTAGGTCCCGACGGCCGTGGGCCAGAGCGTCAGTCGGGTCTGCCGCCCGGGGATCATGTCGACCTTTCCGCCCAGCGAAGGGATCCAGAAACCGTGGATCACATCCGCGCTCCGTAAGTCGAACTGTACCGGCTCGCCAACCGGCAATCGTACTTCGTTCGCCAACTCGAACGAACCGCCATCGGGGCTGGGATAAATGAATCGCCACCACCAGCGGACGCCCACGACTTCGACGTGCAGGCTCCCCTCCGGCGCGGGCCGCACCAGCGCCGGCAAGATCGCCAGGCCGAACATCAGCAGGATGCTTAGCAGCAGGGTCGGTACGATCACACCGCCGCCGATCACCCACCGGCGTGACGATCGCTTGTCGTGTGGTTGCGGAACGATCCGCAATGCGTAGGCGGCCAATCCAATAACAACTAGCCAGATCATCCCGGCGCCGATCGCCATCGCCCAGAACAGGGCGGCGATCTGCTCGGCGCCCTCGCCCGCCGGTGAGAGCGCGGACTGGGGCCCCTGACATCCCGTGCATACCGTCACGGCCAGCAGGGCCCACCGCGCGATCGATCGGCGACTCCAGCTGAACGTGGCGCGTCGCGGTCGATCGAGAATCGGCTGGAGCGACTGATTGACGGCGTGCATGATCACCCGGCCGCTCCTGCTTGCCCGGCCGCTCCCGACTGAAAGTACAAGACGCCTAGTCCCGCCAAATAGGTCAACACCACGCACCATGAATCGACCCCCATCCGCAGGATCGATCGATCTCGCCGTTCTAGCAGTCCCCATAAGTAAAGGGCGGTCATGACGATGCTTAGGCCGGCCATCAGCAGTGCCGAATTATCCACGGCGTTCATCACCGGGCCATCCCGGTAGGCAAGATCGGCCGGAAAGAGCAACGCGATCTCCAGCGTGTTGGTGCCGAAGATGTTGGCGATCGCCATGGTGTAAGCGCCGAGCCGAATGGCCCCCGCCGTTGTGCTGATCTCCGGCAGCGAGGTTGCGACAGCGACCAGCGTCGCCCCGATGAATCCGCTGCCGACGCCGGTCTGCACCGATAACGCGTCGGCCGACGTCGAGAGGGAGGCGCCGCCGATCAAGACAAGGACGCAGTTGAAGGCGAACAAAGACATCAACCACGCCAGCGAGGCGTCGCTTTTCTCTTCCTCATCTTGATCGTCTCCGGGACTCCCGGCTTGCAAGGCTTTCTCCGGCAACCGCGCGGCTGTCCAGGTCTCAAGGGATGCAAAGTTCTCGATGTAATACAGCGACATGCCGTAGATCACTACCAGCAGTACGGGCCAAAGGCCGATGTGCGCATAGATCGCCACGTCACCCGCCGAGACGGCGATGACCGCCAACGCGACCTGCAATACCAGCAGTACACCGGCGAGCAGCAGGACCGGGTCGGGGGAGAAGAAAGTTAGCGGGCCGTTGCGGACACTCCAGAAGTCGATCACAGCCAACACCGCCAACTGCATGGCGACGCCGCCGAACAGGTTGTTCACCGCCAGCGGCGCGTTGCCCAAGGCGCCTGCCGTCACCGTCGTCGCGATCTCGGGCAACGAGGTCGCCACGCCCAACAGCATCGCGCCGGCCAGCACGCGGCTCATACCGGTGCGTAAAGCGATCGATTCAGCGAGGCGGGCGAGCTTCAATCCTGCTATCCAGACGACGATTCCCGCGATCGCCAGGATCAAGAGGTTGCCCCAAACAGGGATCGATCCGAAATCCAGCGATGGCATAGGGCCTGGGCGGGGTCTGGGTAAGCACTTTGCAGGACAGTGGAGTCTCAGGGGTGGTCGATCGGCTAAACCCGCGGTTTGCACAATTCGCGCCACCCAACGTCACGAGATTCGTGGACGGATTTGTGGAACCGCTCCGGTAGGTCCTTCGTCTACGACCGAAGCGAACTGCCGCAAGACACACCATCAACGGTTTGATGCGCTTTGCTTCTGACCTGCACTTATTCTTGCTGCTGAGGCTGGCAGCCATGCGTCCGGGTGCGCTGCTGAGCGACCTAGGTGATCGATTTCGACCCATTGGGGCTGTCGATCTACTTTGCATTGCTGACTCTGTAGTCCCCTTTCGTACGGCACAGCGTTCGCTAACCACTACTGAACGGGCCAACCATCGGTAGTTTGCTCTTGGTCGCAGTGGCTTCCGACAAGGCGAGACGGCCCGACAGCGGGAAGAGCTAGTCGGTGACTTATCGACTAATGGCAACCGTCGATCTTGCGCTTCGTTGTTCGACCATCGGCAAGCGTGCTCGATGGACGTCTATCGACTGGAAAGTAGGCAGGACACATCGGAGCGAGGGACGGGACGTGCGGACCCGCGGGAAGAATGACCTGTCGCGCCGTCCCTAGTCGGTCTGCCGCGCCGTTGAGACCGCATAAGACACTCGCCCACCTACTGAGCCTCGGATGTAGGAAGTAGGAATGAAGAGCAGCATGCCGAATCCACGACCCGCCGTGATCGTAACAGGCAGCTCCGGTCTGCTGGGTCGGCCTGTCTGTCGAAGCCTCGCCGCTGTCGGTTACGAAGTGTTCGGATTTGATCGTGTGGGGTTGCCCGAGCCGCCTAAGGAAGATGAGCATGTGCACGATATCGAGTGCGACGTGACCGATTCGGTGTCGGTGCGGACGGCGATTGAAAAGGTGCGGCTCGCTAGCGGAGGCAAGCTTGCAAGCGTCGTGCATATGGCGGCGTACTACGACTTCTCGGGAGATGACAGTGGTCTCTATCAGAAAGTCACGATCAACGGCACCGACCGCTTGCTGAATGCGTTGGACGGATTCGAGCTGGAGCAGTTCCTCTTCACGAGCACGATGCTTGTCCACGCTCCCTGTGAAATCGGCAGTCATCTTACGGAAGCCGACCCGCTGAAGGCGAAATGGTCTTACCCGCAAAGCAAGATCGAGACCGAGCGACTGATCCGGGATGGTCACCCCAACGTGCGGTCGGTCTTTCTACGGATTGCAGGGATCTACACCGATTACGGGCGCCAGCCAACGATCGTTCAGCAGGTGAAACGGATCTACGAAGGGGATTTCGAGGGTCACTTTTTCCCCGGCGACACCGAAGCCGGTCAAGCGGCTGTTCATCTCGATGACGCCGTGGACGCGATCATTCGAACGGTAGAACGACGCAAATCAATCGCACCAAAGACAGCCATCCTGATCGGCGAGCCAGATCCGCCGTCCTACCAGTCGATGCAAAAATCGATTGGAGAAGAGCTGCACGGCCATGAGTGGACGACCTACTATGTGCCTCCCGGAGTCGCGAAAGTCGGCGCCACGATAGCCGATTTCGTACAAGGTGGCGACGCGTTCATCAAGCCGTTCATGGTGGACATGGCCGACGACCACTATGCGTTGGATATCTCTCGCGCACGAGAGTTGCTGGGGTGGGAGCCTAAGCACAATCTAGCTGGCACGCTGCCGACGATAGCGGGCCTCCTGAAGTCCGACCCCGACGATTGGTATCGCAAGAATGGACTAAAGTGATGTCTGACAAGGCCGCCCCTGTCGATGAACTGAATCGGAACGTTCCGCCGTACAGGCACAACCCGTCCGGTTGGGGTCAACGCATCCCGATCTGTCTGCTGGCGTTTATCGCCGCTGTCATATCGGTCCACCTGTCGCTGTATCAATGGGGGTTCATTGAGAATGCGTACGACCCCCTTTTTGACGATGGCAGCAATCGGGTGCTAAAGTCGGACACCGCCCTAAGAATGTACGGCATCCTCGGCATTCACGACGCAGCCCTCGGCGTGCTCGCTTATCTAGGCGACGCCATACTCGGGCTGGCTGGCTCAACAAGACGTTGGCAGTACCGGCCGTGGCTGGTGCTTCTGTTTGGCATTGATGTGATTCCTTTGGGCATGGTCAGCTTGGTGTTGGTTGTGTTCCAAGCCTTCGTCGTCGGGTCGTGGTGCTTCCTGTGCCTTGTCACCGCCGCCATCTCGTTGATTCTTATCTATTGGGCGTGGGATGAAGTGAGGGTGTCGCTGGCGTACCTCCTTATCGTCTGGAAAGAGCACCATAATACGCGGTTGCTGTGGGACGCCTTCTGTGGACTGCGGGATGATCGTCTTGACGCAGCCGGCGAAAAATTACTTTCACGCGAGGCGCCATGATGTGGGGACGAGTCGTTGAAATTATGACAGCGGTTTGGTTGTCGATCAGTCCATTTGTCTTCGGCGTTCAATCGGACCCGGTGCAGCTCTGGGGCGATCTGGGAGTCGCCTTGGCGATCTGTGTCTTTTCGGGATTGTCGTATTGGGGTCCGACGCGGCACGCTCATTGGCTCGTGTTGCTTCTTGCCGCAGGCTTGGTCGTTTGGGGAAGGTTCGCCGTGACGCCACCCCCGCCCCCACATCAGAATCACATCGTCGTAGGGTTGTTCCTGTTGATGATGGCGGTGATCCCGAACGAAGCCTCGCAACCGCCGCGAGCATGGCGTCAGCTTCCGACCTGAAGCCAGCAGGGTAGCGAACAGGTTCCTCCCTCGGGGGAAGCCAATGCGAATCCGCGTCCCGCCGAAGAGGCAAGCGGACGAGCAGGATCGTCGTATTGGCCGGGTCGAGAACGTCTTCGGCCTCTCCGCAGGACGGGGGTGCGACGGCTCGGCGAGCCTGATGGCTACCGGCGCCGCTGTAGTGTCGTCTGACAGTCAACGAGTTCGCGTTCGCACCAACATAAGTGACCCGCCCCCTTCATTTGAGTGCACGGCCCGAGCCGTGATCGGGGGGGGAAGGTCTTAACTGTCGTGTCCTCGCGACGCGAGACGACTCGGCACGTGGCGCACGTCCAGGGGAGCGGGGACGTCGTTGCGACTGAACGCTTTCACGCCACGTTGGCTTCTGGTTAGCCAGGGTCAGTTCCACAAAGCGAGCAAGGCAAGGGCAACGACGTCCGCGAGTTGTATGGCAGGACGGCAGGCGCCTAAGATTACCTGCTCCGGCTGACGGCATGGCTTGTGGAAGTAGTCCGGAAGCAATTGATTGAAGGGGCGCCGTAACATCCCTTCGCCAGCCTTACTCTTCGCGATACCGAATGAGCCCTCGACCCAACCCATCGGGAGCCTCCTCCTCGCGAAGCGGCTCACCCCTCCATAGAACGATTGCCTTGATCGTTTACGGCGCCGGGCTGTACGCGATCGGCGGGGGAGTCCTCACGCTCCTCGGCTGGTGGTTGAATGTCAAAGCGCTGACCGACTGGCGCAACGACGGCATTTCGATGCTCGTCAACACGGCGGTCTGCTCCGTGCTCGCCGGTGCTTCGCTCCTCTTGGGGCGGAAGGCTACGCCGACCTGGCGAGTGATGGCAGCGCGGATCGCTGCGACCGCTGTCGCGACGATCGGCGGATTAACGGTCCTCGAACACCTCACGGGCTGGAGCCTGGGAATCGATACGCTCGTCCTCGATCGCGACTGGGGACAGTTCGCCACGACCGCTTCGATGCGGATGGGGCTCCCAGCCTGCACATCGTTCCTGATTCTCGGAGTGGCGCTCTATCTGGCGACGCTCGACGCCCGTAGCCGGCGCGTCACCAGCCTGCTAGCAATCGGACCGATGGCGATCACTTCGCTGTCCTTGACAGGTTACTGGTTCGGGGCCAATCAGTTATTCGGTGTCGCCAAATTTACGGCGATAGCTTGGCAGTCGAGCACAATTCTGGCCGCGCTCGCAGTCGGCACGGCGGCCGCGGCGGCCGAGTCCGGTCCCTTCGCATCGCTTCGACGCCGGGGCGTGGGGGGGAGCGTTCTCCGACGGCTACTTGTTCCGGTAATCGTCATCCCCTTCTCGCTGGCGTGGCTGCGTATCTGGGCCGAGAGAACGGGGCTGATGGACGGTGCGTTCGGCACAGCCTTCTTTACGCTTGTCGAAGTCGCGTTCTTTGTCGGCTTGCTGTGGTGGACATCTAAGAATATCGGTGAGTACGCCACCGAAGCGCGGCTGGCGCAGTCAAGGCTCGCGTCGATTGTCGAGACGACGGACGACGCGGTATTCAGCCAATCGATCGACGGAACGATTATCAGTTGGAACGCCGCGGCCGAGCGGCTGTTTGGGTACTCGGCAAAGGAGGCGGTCGGCCAATCCATTCTGCTCATCGTTCCGCCCGATCGAGTTGACGAGGCGGCGATGATTCTGGAGAAGATGCACGCGGGCGAGCAGATCGACGCCTTCGACACCGTGAGAGTGGGACGGGACAGCCTTCCGCGACATATTTCGCTCACCGTTTCGCCAATTCGCAACACCGCCGGCGCGATTGTCGGCGCCTCTAAGATCGCGCGGGACGTCTCCGCACGCAGGCAGACCGAGAGCGCCCTACGACGAAGCGAAGAGGAGCTGCAATCGCTCACGGACGCCATCCCACAATTGGCGTGGGCGGCCCATCCCGACGGGCGAGTTTTCTGGTTCAATCAAGGGTGGTTTGAGTTTGCAGGCGCTACCTACGACGAAATGGAGGGTTGGGAGTGGCAGTCGATCCACAGTCCCGAAACCCTCGGGCCATTCATGGAGAAGTGGCGGCAGGCGATCGCTTCTGGCAAGTCCTTCGAGATGGAGTCTTCCCTCCGGGCACGGAACGGATCCTATCGATGGTTTCTCTGCCGCGCGCGGCCTCTGGTCGACGACGAAGGGCGGGTTCAGCGATGGTTCGGGACCTACACCGACATCGACCGAACCAAGCGGGTCGAGTTCGAGTTGCGAGAGCAGGCGCAGACGCTGGAGCTCCTCTCTGAGACCGCCGCGGTGGTGGGATCGAGGCTGGACCTTGATGGGCTCATCCAGGAGGTCACGGACATCGCGACAAAGCTTAGCCGCGCGAAGTTTGGCGCCTTCTTCTACAGCACTGTTGGCGAGGACGGTGAGAGTTACCTGCTCTACAGCCTCTCGGGCGCGCCTCGCGAGGCCTTCGAGAAGTTTGGCAATCCGCGCAAAACGCCCGTCTTTGCGCCGACGTTCAATGGCGAAGGGCCCATCCGATCGGGCGATATTCTTGCGGACGCACGCTACGGGAAGATGGCGCCCCACTTCGGGATGCCGAAAGGCCATCTGCCGGTGAGGAGCTACCTCGCCGCGCCGGTGACCTCTCCGAGCGGAGAGGTGATCGGCGGTTTGTTCTTCGGACATCCCGATACCGACGTGTTCACCGAGCAGGACGAGAAGCTCATCCAGGGAGTCGCGTCGCAAGCCGCCATCGCCATCGACAACGCCCGCTTGTACGAGGGGTTGCAGCGAGCCGCAAAGGAGCGGCTCGAACTGCTGGAAGCGGAGCGGAGCGCTCGCACCGAAGCCGAGAGAATGAACCTGCTCAAGGACGAGTTTCTCGCGACGCTTTCTCACGAGTTGCGGACACCTCTCAGTGCAATCCTCGGATGGACCTATCTGCTAGACGCAGAAACATCCGAACGCGACGAGATTCGAGACGGGCTCGAGACCATCGAGAGAAGCGCCAAGGCGCAAACGCAATTGGTCGAGGACTTGCTCGACATGAGCCGGATCGTTTCCGGCAAGGTGCAGTTAGAGATTAAAAATGTCGCGGTAGCTGACATTGTCGACAGCGCTGTACAGAGCGTGATTCATTCCGCACGCGCCAAGCAACTCCGGTTCACGGCGGACACGGGGCCACCGGGGTTGACGATCGCCGGCGATTCCACCCGCCTACAGCAAGTCATCTGGAACTTGTTATCGAATGCGATCAAGTTCACGCCGGAGGGAGGCGAGGTAAGGGCGTCGGTCGATCGCGTGGACTCTCACGTCCGGATCGCGGTCTCCGACACGGGCATCGGCGTGCCGAAAGAGTTTGCGGCGTTTGCCTTTGATCGCTTCCGTCAGGCCGACGCAACGGCCACCCGCCGCTATGGGGGACTTGGCATTGGCCTCTCGATCGTCAAGAGCCTCGTCGAATTGCACGGAGGCGCCGTAAGTGTCGTTAGCGAAGGCGCCGATCGCGGGTCTGAGTTTACGGTGACGTTGCCAATCGTTCAAACGCCCGACTCGACACCGCGCGCCGCATCCGAAAGTCATTTGCAAAACCGCGACCGTGACCACGCGAAGAGTCTTGCCGGTGTGCAAGTGCTACTGGTCGAGGACGACTCCGATACGCGGCGGACTCTGCAGCGGGTGTTAACGAACAGCGGCGCCACGGTCACCGCGGTAAGCGATGCGACGCAAGCTCTGATGAGCCTCGGAGAGAATCAATTTAGCGTCATCGTCAGCGACATCGGCATGCCGGACGTCGATGGTTACCAGTTCATCAAGCTGGTTAGGGATCTGCCGCCCGCCAGCGGCGGCAAGACCCCAGCGATCGCCCTGACGGCCTTCGCTCGCTCGGAGGATCGCGACCGTGCCTTGCAAATGGGGTACGACGCCCACCTGGCCAAGCCGATCGAAGCAAGAGAACTTGTCCAAGCGATTCTTGAGTTGCGTAGGGAAGGCATTACGTCAGAGATAGCTTGAGCGGCGTCCTTGTCTGTCTCCGAAACTCATTGAACTCAGCGAATTGAAAATGGAAGAAAGCCAGGTCGCATCACTTAGGATTGCACTCGCCGATGACGACCCTGCCATGCGTGACGTCCTCGGACGCATCCTGCGGAAGCTCGGCCACGAGGTCTGTTTCATGGCGGAGGATGGGACCGACCTCCTCGAAGGGCTGAAGGACCACCGAGTCGACCTCGTCATCACCGACCTCGACATGCCCCTACTCGATGGTCTAGCGGCAGCGGAAGAAGTCGCCGCGTTGGGACCACCGGTGATCCTCTTGTCGGGGCATGCCGACTTCGAGTTGATCTGTTTAGAGAGCGAGCCGGTCGTCACGGCTCTGCGAAAGCCAGTGGATGTGCAGTCCCTGGAACAGGCTATTGCGATCGCAGTCGCGGGACACAACCCCAGGGAGTGACCCAGAAGCGACCGAGGGCGTCGCGCTCTGAAATCGCCACGGTCCAGGCCGTGACGTAAGCGTCGCGCATTTTTGCGGAGGGGGGGCCGCTTCTAGCGGGCCGCCACGCCTGACCGTAACCGGGAGCCGCACGCAACGAATGGCGGCACAAGAGGGTTTAGTCTGGGGGGCGTCGGCTTTCGTGTGTGAGGCGATCGCAGTCCCAAGGGCGGGCCTCGAGCGCTACTTGGCGAATGAAGGGTTTTGGTCAGGCGTCGAGCGAGAAAGCCCTCGCCAATCTCGCAGCGTCGCGGGGTTCGACGCCGGCATCACCCTGGGTCCCTGCGTCTTAGCGGCCCTTACCGCCCGTACCGTCCTGGCTAACGATGGAAGCGTCCGCATCAGTATCGGTCCGTAGCCCCGACGGAATCGTTCGGCGGGACTGACAACGTGAGACCTCCAACAATCCCCTGCGGGTTCAAATCCGTTGCGGGCTCCTGTCCGGGATATTAGCGTAGAGTGGTCCGCCCTCTCTTAGACGCGCCGCCCGATGCCTCCGAAAGTCCCGATCCCTCCCCTCGTAGCGGGCCTCGCCTTGTTGTTGGCTGGCCAAGCCGCCGCCTACTACAACAATGATCGTTGGGTGCTGACAGCGACTGACGACATTCTCGGTCCTCGCGGCACCGCGGCCACCCTCACGTGGGGAATCGCCAGCGATGGCGCCCTGGTGCCCGACGTGTTGCCCGGGGTGAACCGCAACAGCAACCTCGTGGCGTCTCTTGACGGCTGGTTTGGCGCCGGGAGCGGTGGCCCGGACCTGACCGGACGCCCTTGGTTCGGCTATTTGCAGAGTGCGTTCGACCGATGGGGAGAAGTCTCGGGGCTGACGTTTGTCTACGAGCCCAACGACGACGGGGCGACCCACAACGCAGCGCCGGGCGTCCTCGGAGTCCGGGCCGATATCCGCCTCGCCGGCGCGCGGTACGACGGCACGGTCGGCACTAGTATCGGCACGGCTGCCTACTCGATCGCCCCCGACAAGGGCGATATTTTCCTCGACACCGACGACGTCGACTACTACTCGAACTCCGCCGACTCGGCGTTCTCGCTCCGCCACACGTTGATGCACGAGATTGGTCACTCGCTCGGTCTCGGGCACCTCAACAGCAGCAACGCCGCGATCCTGATGGAGCCGTTCCCGCAGTCCGGTTTCGATGGACCCCAGCTCGACGACATCCGGGGCGCTCAGTACCTCTACGGCGACACGTTTGAGAAAGCGGGAGGGAACAACTCGCTCGCAACAGCGACACCGCTGGGCGCTATCGCGGGGGGATCGACCTTCACGTTGGGGGGCGACGGAGCGTCGCTCGTCGTGACGCCCGACCAGACCGATTTCGTGAGTATCAATCGTTCCGCCGACCTCGACTTCTACGCGTTCGACCTCCTCGGCCCCGCCGAGATCGAGATCACCCTCACCCCCATTGGGCCGACTTACAACCAAACTCCCGAAGTGGGATCGTTCTCGACGGTGAACGCCGCGGCGGTCGGCGATCTTGCGATTGAACTGATCCAGGGGGGCGCCTCGCTTGTCATGGCCGACTCGGGCGGCGTCGGCGTGCTGGAATCGGTCAGCTACGCCGCCGGCGTGGCGGGGAGTTTTGCCGTCAAGGTGTCCGGCGCGACGTCCGCGACGCAGCTCTACCGGCTCGAAATCGCCGTAGAAAGCCTGGGACTGGTTGGCGACTACAACGGGGACGAGCTCGTCAACGCGGCCGACTATACGGTCTGGCGAGACTCGTTGGGGAGCACGACGGAGCTGGCGGCCGACGGCGACGGCAACCTCGAGATCGGGCCCGCCGACTACTCAGTGTGGGCCGCGGCCTACGGGACGACAGCCCCCGCCACCGCCACCCCCGAGCCCCGGGGGGCCCTGCTCTTGCTCGCCGCGGCTATTCCGATGGCGGGATTGCGCAGAATTGTTGCCAACGCTGGAACGCTGTAGCTAGAATGCGGGCTCCCGAACTGGCAGCAACGTTCTTGGCGGAAGCTGGCTGCCGCGATATCGTCGGGAATCCTTCCTGAAGTCCTGCCCTGCCATCCCCCATTCAGGTCCCCGCCCGACCAGGCTTGCGCCTCTGTTAGTCGCCGCCGACGCACATTTTCGGGATTGGGGCAGTAGGGCCCCTTCTCCGTTGGTGCCTCGATTCCGAGGGGGGCGCCGAGAGATGGGGGCGCCGAGAATTGAAACCAACTTCAAGGCTGCAAGACGGGGACTCGGTCCTACCGACTCAGCCGGAGATCCTAACGAAGCAACTTTTAAACGCCGCACCTTTGGAGATGCTCATGAGCCAAGCGACCACCAGCAAGACGGCCCGTCGGGCCGCCTATTCTCTCGCCGCCGGCGCGGCCGCGGGAATGACGACCTCGGGAGCGGACGCCGCGATCACCCATGTCGTCCTTGACGAAGATGTCGTCGGCGTCGAGTTCATTGACCTCAACAACGATGGGCTTCTCGACGTCAACTTCACGAACAAATCGTACGACCCCATGCTGGGTCTCCAGAATTACCAGGGCCTCAGCGCTCCGTACTTTGGCTGGAATGTTGCCGGATTTAACAACGGTACGAGCTACGTTTCGGCGCTCGCTGCCGGCACGGTCATTGACGGCTCGCTCGTCAACGGAACGAGCCCTTTCATCGGCTCTCTCTCTTTCGGCTCCATCAACCCAATCGCCGAGTTCACCAACGTTACGGGCGCCTTCATCGGCTATCGCTTCCCCTCGGGTGGCGGCTCGGCGTATGGCTGGGCCCGTGTCGACATCGACAACGCCGCCGGCACGTTTGTGATCCGCGATTACGCCTTTGAGAGCGAACCGGGTGTCGCTATTCAAGCCGGTGAGATCCCCGAGCCCGGCACGCTCGGCCTGCTGGCGGCTGGCGCCGCCGGCGTCGCCGCCATGCGTCGCCGCCGCGCCGCCTGAAGACCTCGACGGGCAATTTGCAATCAACGCGAGCGGGGCCGCCGAGGCCCCGCTCGCTGTTTAAGAAACCGCTGGGAACCTAGAGGAAATCGCCGCTATGAA
This sequence comes from Botrimarina colliarenosi, assembly GCF_007859955.1. Classification (GTDB taxonomy): domain Bacteria; phylum Planctomycetota; class Planctomycetia; order Pirellulales; family Lacipirellulaceae; genus Botrimarina; species Botrimarina colliarenosi. The sequence goes on along the minus strand of NZ_SJPR01000001.1, from coordinate 463,767 downwards.
AAGGACCCCCGAGTTCGACGCAACCGCCCGGCGCCGCGCCGCGTACTCGCTTGCCGCCGGCGCCGCGACGGCGTTCGTTGGCGCCGATGCCGAGGGGCAGATCGTCTGGTCGACCCTCCAAAACTTGGCGATTGATCAAGGAAACTCGCTTGAGCTCGAGATCAACGGCGACGTCGGTTACTACAGCGACCTCATCCTGAAGAACTACGCCAATACGAACGGCCCCTATCAAGGGATCACCGTCCGTTACGCGCCCGGTCGCCTTAGCGCGTTCCGGGCGGGCGCGAATAACTACGCGTACGCATCGGCCCTCGAAGCGGGCGACCTAATCGACTCGACGACCACGACCAGCAATCCCTTCTTCGGATCGATGGCGTACGGAGCCGCGAACCCAAACGCTCAATTCAATGACGCGCCGAGCGCCTTCCTTGGGTTCGGATTCCCCATCCTCGGCAAGCTGCACTACGGCTGGGTGCGTGTCACCGTCAATAACGAAGCGGGAGTCTTCGTTGTTCGAGACTGGGCGTACAACGCGACCGAGGGGGCGCCAATCGCAGCCGGTCAAATAGCCGGTGACTACAACGGCGACGGACGCGTCGACGCCGCGGACTACACCGTCTATCGCGATACCGTAGGCAGCACCGAAGACTTTCGCGCCGACGGGGACGCCGACGGAATGATTGACGAAGGGGACTACGCGACCTGGGCGGAGGACTACGGCTACTCCGCCTATCAGTTCGATCCCGCGCCGCCGGCCACTACGGCCATACCCGAGCCGGCGACGCTCGGGCTGCTTGCTTGCGGCGCCGCGGGACTGTCGGTCCTGCGCCGCCGACGCGCGAAGTGACCCCCACGAACACGAACGAGACCGACGCCAGGTGACCCCTCCCACCAGGAAGACGACCGAGAGTTCGCCGCGACGAGTGCTGCTCGTCGGGTGGGACGCCGCCGATTGGCAGATGATTCACCCGCTCGTGGAACAAGGGCTCATGCCCACCCTCAGCGGCATGATGCAGCGGGGGGTCTGGGGCAACCTCGCGACCACCCGCCCGATTCTCTCGCCGATGTTGTGGAACACCATCGCGACGGGGAAGCGGCCGATCGATCACGGCGTGCACGGCTTTACCGAGCCCGACCCGAACGGACAGGGGGTCCGTCCCGTCCACAGCACGAGCCGCAAGTGCAAGGCGGTCTGGAACCTCCTGACCCACTACGGCCTGCGCTCGAATATCGTCGGCTGGTACGCGTCGCACCCCGCCGAGCCGATCGCCGGCGCCATGGTCTCGAACCAGTTCGAGCAGTTCGGCGTCGAGGGGGGCCAACCGACACCACTCCCCGCGTCGTGTGTCCACCCGGCGGAACTCGTGCCCGAGCTAGCGGAACTGCGTGTGCTGCCGGGCGAGATCGACCCCGGCGCCATCCTGCCGTTCGTTCCCGGGGCGGCCGAGTTGATCGCGAAGAGCGACCACCGCCTCGGCAAATTGCAGCACCTGCTTTCTCAGACGGCGACGGTCCACGCCACGGCGACCCACCTGTTCGCCAAGGACGATTGGGATTTCGCCGCGGTCTACTACGAGGGGATCGACCGCTTCGGCCACGAGTTCATGGAGTTCCATCCCCCGAAGATGGATCAGGTCTCGGAAGAGGACTTCGAGGCTTACCGGCACTGCATGACGGGGGCCTACCGCTTCCACGATATGATGCTGCAGACGCTGCTCGAACAGGCGGGCGAAGAGACCGCGGTCCTGCTGATCAGCGACCACGGCTACTACAACGATCACTTGCGACCCGACCCGCGTGAGGGGATGGCGGGCCCGGTCGAATGGCACCGCCCCTTTGGCGTCTTCGCCGCGCAGGGGCCGGGGATCCGGCAGGGGTCGCGTCTCTACGGCGCCGGCATCCTCGACATCACGCCGACGGTCTTGCAACTCTTTGGCCTGCCGGTCGCCTACGACATGCCGGGCCGTGTGCTGGCCGAGATCCTCGAAGAGCCCTCGATCCAAGAACGGATCGAGTCGTGGGAAGAGGTCGACGGCGATTGCGGCATGCACCCGAACGAACTGCGGGTCGACCCGCTCGAGTCCCAGGCCGCGATGGAACAACTCGTCGCGCTCGGCTACGTCGAGGCGCCCGGCGAAGACATCGAGAAGACGGTCCGTGACACGATCGCTTCGAACGAATTCAATCTGATCCAATCGCTCGTTGACAGCCAGCGGAACGCCGAGGCGATCGAGCGTCTCGACGCGCTCGAACCCGCTGTCCGCGACTCCTCCGCGGCGCAGACGCTGCTGGCGACCTGCCTGCTCGCCACGGCGGACAAAAAGCGGGCGCGGAAAGTCCTCGAGGCGTTGACGAGTGCGTCGCCCGGCCTGACACGGACGCGGATGATGCTCGGCGCGCTGGAGTTCGCCGAGGAGAACCCCGAGGCGGCGATGGAACACCTGCGGGCCGTCGCAGCCTCCGACCCCCGGCTCCCGGGGCTCCATAACAAACTCGGACAGGTGCTGATCGCCACCAAGCAGTACGGGGAGGCGATTACCGCGTTCGACAAGGCGCTCGCCATCGACGGCGACAGTCCGCTCGCTTTCACGGGCCGCGCGCGGGCCCGCCTCGAGCTCGGCGACGCCCAGGGCGCGCTCGACGACGCACTAATTGCCGCGGAGTTGGTCCACTTCTTGCCCCGTGCGCATTACCTGATCGGCCGGGCGTTGGCGGCGCTCGACAAACCCGCCGAGGCGCTCGAGGCGCTCGAGCTCTGTGTCCGGCAGGCGCCCGGGATGAAAGCGGCTCACCTCGAACTGGCGAACGTCTATCGGTCGCTTGGCCAAGTCGAGAAATCGCGCGAAGCGGAACTTCGCGCCAGTCGCGTGCTGGCGTAAACCGCCGTCACGCCTACCGAACAAGGCAAACGTAAGGAAGGCCCTCGATGTCCAAGAAAACTAGCCGCGTCGCGTTCACGCTCGTCGAGCTGCTCGTCGTGATCGCGATCATCGGCATCTTGGTGGCGTTGCTGCTCCCCGCCGTCCAGGCGGCCCGCGAAGCGGCGCGGCGCAACGCCTGTACGAACAACCTCAAGCAACTCGGCCTCGCCGCGCTGAATTACGAATCCGCACGAGGGACGCTCCCTCCCGGGTACCTCGGATCGACGCTGCAGGATCGTCCCTGGCTCAACGCCAACATCGGAGCCGGTGGGGCTCTCAACCAAGGGGTCGGCGTCCTGGTCTTTACACTCCCCTACGTGGAAGAGTCGGCGATATACGACCAATTCACGGAGTCGTATCCGCTGGGCGTCGATACGAACGGCCCTTGGTACTACAACGACACCTATGACAATTACCGGCGACGCCGACTGGCGGGGACGAGCATCGAATCGTTTCGTTGCCCTTCTGTTCCCGATCAGCCACCCCAATCCGCCTACCTCGACAAGATGTATTTCGTCGTCGAAAGCGGGGGGCTTAACTCGGGATCGTCGGGGAGCGACCCTACCTTGGCCCCGCTTGGATTAACAAACTACGCGGGCGTGACCGGAGTCGTTGGCCCGGGCGGCCCGCAAGACCGCATCAACGACACCGACGGGCTCCCCTATACCCTGCTTGGAGAACGCAGCATCCGGGGAGAACTTGTGGGCGTTTTCGGCCGCCGCACGGAAACGCCGTTGGCGAAAGTGATCGACGGGACGTCGAAGACCCTTATGTTTGGCGAGGCCCCCGGCACGATCGGCGCCGGGGTTGGCGACACCTTCACGTATACCGACACGCTTTTCGACGGATTCTCTCAGGGCTTCGTGTGGGCGGGATGGGCCTGCCTTCCCACCTACTACGGCCTCGATGCGTCTCGCGACAACGGCGAACCAAACCCCGAAGCCAAATACCAAACCCGTTGGCGGTTGTTCGGTTCGGTCCACTCGGGCGGGTCGGTCTTGTTCGCAATGACCGACGGGTCGGTCCATGGCCTGACCAAGGACATCGACCTTGAACTCTTTCATAACCTCTCGACGATGAAAGGGGGCGAGGCGGCGAGCTTGCCGTGATCCCACCCCGCGCAGCGGCTTCATCCGGCCGTTCACCCACCGTTTGACGAATGGCCCAACCGGCCCCGCCTCAAGCCGCGCCGTCGGCGTGGTGGCGTGCTGCTATGGCCGCCCGCAAAAAGTGCCGACGCAGGGTCTTCCCCCAGGTGATAGACTCCGCCTCATGAGTTTGCCCGTTGTTGTCGTCACCGGCCTGCCACGTTCCGGCACCTCCTTGCTCATGCAGATGCTCGCAGCGGGTGGGATCGCGCCTTACACCGACGGGGTCCGCGACCCCGATATCGACAATCCCCGTGGCTACTTGGAACTCGAGGCCGTCAAGCGTCTCAAGCAGGACGCCAGCTGGGTGCCGAACGCCCGCGGCAAGGCGGTGAAGGTCATCTCTCACTTGCTTGAAGGATTGCCGACGGGCGAGCGTTACCTCGTGGTCTTTGTCGAACGCGACCTCGACGAGATCCTCGCGTCGCAGACGAAGATGATCACGAGGCTCGGCAAGCCCGCTCCCCCGCTAGACATCGTCCGCCGCGCCTTCGAGTCGCACTTGCGAGCGTTCGACGGGCAAGCAGCCACAAGAGCCGACTTCGACACGCTCCGCTTGGCCTACGCCGACATGGTTCGCGATCCGGCAACGGCCGTGGCCCGTCTCTCTCGATTCGTCGAGGCGGGAGGCCTGCCGATCCCCAACCCCGCGGCAATGGTTGCAGCGGTCGACCCGACGCTCTACCGGAATCGCGCGGACGGCCACCCGTCCTGAGGGACCCCCGCGTGGCGTGCGCCGCGGCCGAAAGTCATGAGCTGTCGCAGCTTTGGCGGACGCCTTTGAACCCAGCAACTCGCCCGCCAGCGTTAATCATCCCCCCTATGTAGAGTTGGATCCCATGAAGCGGTTGGTTGCAACGCCCATTTCTACCACGGCTTCATTAAGCTCGCCTGCATGATCGTCTGCTTCAGACGGTTATGAAACTGGCTCTACGCGGTAGACGTTCAGAATAGCAGAGCAGCCGATAAGTTTATGCGGTCGCAAGCTGTTGGCGCAGGGATTGTCATTTCAACCAATCCACCTTATCCGATCCCATCTACTGATCCAGACTGGCCAGGTTGATATGTCCAACGAAATTCACCCATACAAGATGCCACGACGACTCAAAAGCCCGGCCGGATTTGCTGTAGCTGTAGCCGTTGGTTGGTTTGTGCTTAATTTGGTCGGTGCCTTCCTGTGGTATTTGTTTGTGCTTTCACCGTTAGGGCTTGTCGTGGGGCTCCTGTACGATCTGCAGGCGTGGCTGTACGAGCGAGTTTTCTTCTTTGACGAGAAGCGTGATATTCTCCCCGGCGTTGGTGTGTTTGTTCGACCACAGTGCGTGTTAGGGTTTGTGGCTATGCAATCGGTTCTGCTGTTCGTAGTTGTATTGCTTGCAAGGAAATCTAAAGCTGTATCAGAAAAAGAGGAGTCGTGAGCCCCAGTCGAGGCTAACCTCCGTCGTGCGAGCGTTGCTTGCTTAATTTCACGTTGAGCGGACGGCCGGGGCCATGGAAGGCTGGGTCGAACGCGAGGTGGAGGGTTGCGAGTGTCCCGACCAGCGGCTGAAGGCACGATTCACGAGGGTGCTCGGTTGTCTGGGCGAGAATATCTGCGCGACGCTCCCTTCTGTGTGCCAGGACTGGGACGCGAAGAAGGCGGCTTACCGGTCCTTCGGCAACCCTCGCGTTGATGAGAGCATCGTCCTTGCCGGGCACTTCGCAGCGACGAAGTCGCGGATGGCGGACGCCAAGGGCCGATCCTCTTATTGCACAACACGACCGAGTGCAGCTTCCAGCGTGAGAAGCCCGAGGTGATCGGCAAGACGCGTGTACTGCCAGGGGCTCGGATCGGCCATTTGCAAGTGCGACCCGTTTCGGTCCGGAGTTGCTCCAGTCCTTCCCGCAATGACGAAATGTCCCGCGGAGCGAGCTGGCCGATCGGCGTTCACGAAACGATGCACGAAATGAATGCAAAGAGGGCCGATTCGGTGGGATCTGTAGAACCTAGAACCGCGCAAAACCCCTGTAAAACGCCCGTTTCTCACCTTGGCGAGCTTCGTTGACATGCAAGAGGTCACAGATTCGAGTTCTGTCGTGCCCACTTTCTCTAAGTCCTAGCTGAATAGCGACTTGCGATACCTGCCGGCGGTCGGCAGTGCGGCGTTTCCTGGGAAGCCAAAACGGTACGTACCGTTGAGCCTCGCGCTGTGCCTGCCCTCACCAAGTCGCTTCCCAAGTACCGTAAGCACCGGGCCTCGGGACAAGCCGTCGTGTCGATTGCCGCAGGCGATTTCCCCCTCTCTTACGACGGCATCGAGACGACGCCGAATCCCGTTCTCTGGGGTGTTCAGGCTAGTCGCCCACCTTGTTCCGCGGTGCGAACCACGGATAGATCGCCGGGATCACAAGGCAGGTCAGCAGGGAGCTCGTCACGAGTCCGCCGATCACGACGGTCGCCAGCGGCCGCTGGATTTCGGCGCCGTCGCTGTGTGACAGCGCCATCGGCAAGAAACCGAGGCTGGCGACGGCGGCGGTCATCAGCACCGGCCGGAAGCGGCTGTTCGCGGCAAGCTTCGCCGCCTCCCGGGGGGCGACGCCGTCTTGGCGGCGGCGCTCGGCGTCGCTGGTCCAGACCAGGCCGTTGAGCACCGCGACCCCGAACAACGCGATGAACCCGACCCCGGCCGCGATGCTAAAGGGCATGCCACGCACCGCGAGGGCGAAGACGCCGCCGCTCGCCGCGAAGGGGACGCACAGGAAAATCAACAACGCCAACTGGACCGACCCGAAACTGGCGTGCAGCAGCAAGAAGATCAGCAGCAACACGATCGGCGTAATGAGCATGAGCCGCCGGCTCGCCGACTGGAGGTTCTCGAAGTCGCCGCCCCAGTCGATCTCGTAGTTCGGCGGCAGCTCGACGTTGGCGGCGATCCTCTGCTGGGCGTCGGCGACAAAACTCGCCACGTCGCGGCCACGGACGTTCGCCGAGACAAAGGTCCGTCGGCGTCCGTTGTCGTGTTCGACCGTCGGTGGGGTCTCTTCGAGGCGGATGTCGGCCAACTCGCTGAGGGGGATCGGCTTGCCGCCCGCCTTGGCGACCGGCAACTGCCCCAGCAGATCGACGCTCTCGCGCCAGCTTTCCGGCAAGCGGACCTGGATCGGGAACCGCGCCCTCCCGTCGAGGACTTGTCCCACGTTGCGACCGCCGATCGCGGCGACCACGTCCATCACCTCGGCGGCGTCGACACCGTAACGAGCGAGCGCCTCGCGGCGCGGCTCAATCGTGAGCGTTGCGAGGGTCGATTGGATGTCGGCCTTCACATCGGCGGCTCCGGGGATGCGCCGCAGCTCGCGTTCGATCTCCTTCGACTTGGAAGCCAGCGTAGCGAGGTCGTCGCCGTAGAGGAGGATGGCGACGTCCGCTTTGACGCCGGCAACGAGTTCGTCAACACGCATCTCGATCGGCTGGGTAAAGCCGAAGGCGACGCCGGGGACGTTCTCGTTCAGGACGACTTCCATCTCGGCGATGAGCTCGTCACGCGACTTCGGGACCGGCCAGTCTTCGGGCCGTTTGAGCATCACCCAGACGTCGGTCTGGTGGACCCCCATGACGTCGTTGGCGATCTCGGGACGGCCCGTCTTGCAGAAGACCGTTTTGATTTCCGGCAGCTTCAGCAGGTTAGTCTCGATCAACGCGGCCATTTGCTCGGCGCCTTCGAGCGACGCCGTCGGGAGCCGTGCCGCTTCGACCAGGAGGTCGCCCTCGTTGAGCCGGGGCATGAACTCGGCGCCGAGTCGCAGCGCCACGGGGATGCTTACCGCGATCATCGCCAAGGCGATACCGATCGTCGCCACCGGATTGCCGATCGCCAGGTGGGCGGTCGGCAGGTAGACCTTCTTCAGCATCCGGATCGGCCAGAGGTCGTGGTCCTTGATGACTTTCGGCAAGCCGAGCGAAGCGAGGGCCGGCATCAAGGTCAGCGAGAGAATCAACGAGCCGAACAGGGCGAACAGCACGGTCATCGCCATCGGCCGGAACAGCTTGCCCTCGGTCCCTTCTAGCATCAGGACCGGGACGTAGACCACCGCGATGATGAGCTCGCCAAACATCGTCGGCCCGCGGACCTCGAGCGCGGCGTCGCGGATGACCATCCATCGGCTGCGGCCCTCACGGTTCATCGAGAGGCGGCGGACGCAGTTCTCGACCATGATCACGGACGAATCGACCACGAGCCCAAAGTCGATCGCGCCGAGGCTCATCAGGCTCGCCGACACGCCGAACGCCAGCATCATGTTCGTCGCGAACAGCATGGACAGCGGGATCGCTAGGGCGACGATCAAACCCGCCCGCAGGCTGCCGAGCGTCGCGAGCAAGACGATCGCCACCAGCACGCCCCCCTCGGTGAGATTCTTGAGCACCGTGTGCAGGGTGCGGCCGATCAGGTCTTCGCGGTCATAGATGATGTCGATCAGCACGTCGTCAGGGAGCGTCGCCTGGACCTCGGTGATCCGTGCTTTGACCCGCGAAACGACGGTGCGCGAGTTCTCTCCAATCCGCATCATCACCATGCCGGTGACCGCTTCGCCGCGGCCGTCGCGGCTGACTGCCCCCTGCCGCGCCATCGGAGCGATCGTGACTTCGGCGATGTCTGCCAGCAGCAACGGGGCGCCCTGGTCGCTCCGGTTGATGACGATGTTGCGGAGGTCCTCGACCCCTTTCAGCAGCGCCTCGCCGCGGATGAATCGCTGCTCGTCGTGGTGGACGACGTACCCGCCGCCGGCGCTCGAGTTGCTCGCTTCCACGCGGGTGTAGATCTCGTCGAGCGTCAGGTCGTGGGCGTTCAACCGGTTGGGGTCGGGACGAATCTCAAACGTCTTGTAGAACCCTCCCATCGTGTTGACCTCGGTCACGCCCTCGACTTCGCGCAGCCGTGGCGAGATGTCCCAGTCGAGCAGCGTCCGCAGCTCCATCGGCGACCGACTCTCGCTGCGGAGCTCGAACTGGAGGATCTCGCCGAGGGCGGTCGTCATCGGCCCCAGCTCGGGCGGTCCGTACTCCGGTGGGATCTGCGTCGCGGCCTGCGGCAGACGTTGGCTCACCTGCTGGGTCGCGAAGTAGATGTCGGTCCCTTCGTCGAAGACGATCGTGATCACCGACAAGCCGAACTTCGAGACGCTGCGGACCTCGGCGACGTTGGCCAGGCCGCCCATCGACCACTCGATCGGGTAGGTCACCTGGCGCTCGACTTCCACCGGCGGCAGCGAGCCGGCGCCGGTGATGATCGTGACTTGCGTGTTGGTCAGGTCGGGGACCGCATCGATCGGAAGCAGCAGCGCGCTGCGGACGCCCGCCCCGGCGATAAACAGCGTGGCGATGATGACCAGGAAGCGGTTCTTCAACGAGAACTCGATCAGTTTCATCAGCATGGGCTTATTCCTCTCCCGCGAGCAGCTGCTCGCTCTTCAAGAAGAACGCGCCCGTGCCGACGATCTCCTGACCTGCTTGGAGGGGTGAAAGGATCTCGACCAAGTCGCCGAACCGACGGCCGATTTCGACCGGCAGGGGCTCGAAGACTTCTCCGACGGGGACGAAGACCGTCGGTTGCCCGTTGAGATCGATAACGGCCGAGTCGGGCGCCACCAGCGCAGTGGTCAGGGGCGATGTCGGGACGTCGATACGGGCGAAGAGACCCGGACGGAGGAGGCCATCCCGGTTGTCTAGCTCCGCCACCAGCGGGGCCGATCCCGACAGCGGGTCGATCTGGCGTCCGATGAAATTGACGCGAGCGGTCCAATTCGCGTCGCCCGTCGCCGGCGTGGTGACGCGCACCGAGTCCGCCTCGCTGACGCAGAGCAGGGCCCAATCCCCCCCGCGGATGTCGGCTTCGACCCAAAGGTGCGACGTGTCGGCGACGACAAAGAGCTCCGTCCCTTTCGCCGCGCGTTCGCTTGCCGAGATCTCTCGCCGTTCGATAGTCCCCGCCAGGGGCGATCGAATCGCGAGCATCGAGAGGTCTTCGTCGGTGGAGAGTGACGACGACTCGCCGCCGGCGCCGCTGGGTAGGCCAATGAGCGTGGCGACTTCTTGGCGGGCGACCTCGACGCGACGGCGGGCGGCTTCGACATCGGACCCGGCTGCCACGCAGGACTGGCTCGCCTCGAAGAGCGCTTGCTCGCCGGCCGCCTTCATCCGCGCCGCCGCTTGCTGCGCCGAGCTGCGGCGTTCGTCCACCACACGACCACTCAAGACGCCTGACCCGCCCGGGCCCGTCGCCGACTGAGAGAGACGCTGCGCAAGCAACTGCTCGCTGTAGGCGGTCAGCAACGCCGCGCCCGGCGTCCCGATCCGCTGCTGTTCGACCCGCCGCTCGATCTCTTCGATCGGCTGGCCCTGCTCGATCAGATGGAGGAGCGTCTGGACCCCATCGCTAACAGCGAGGCGCCACTCGTACTCGTTCGTCGCGAGCGCGAGCGCCGCTTTGCGGCTCATCAACTCGCTGCGGGCCATGCCGACGGCCGGACACCGCATCACCGCAAGCGTTTGGCCGGCGGCGACGCGGTCACCCGGCTGGACAAGGACTGATTCGACAACACCCCCCTCGGCCGCCACGATCGAAACATGTTTGGTGGCGTCGTAGACGATCCGGCCGGGGAGTGTGCGGGTTGTTTGGACCAATTGGGCTTCGATCTTCGTCAGCTCGATTCCCGCCGCTTCCCGCTCGGCCGGATGCAAGTGCAAAGGCGTGGCGGCCGCCGTGTCGGGCGGGCTTTCCACCGACAGGTCGGCGCCAACGGGGGCAGGCCGCAGCGCGGTCATGGCCGCTGCGGTCACGACGACCGACGCGAAGACCAGGCCGACATAAAGAAGAAGCGGTTTCATTTTCATTCCTCCACGGCGATCCGGCAAAAAGCCGCAGCACATTGCGGCCACATCGGTGAATGGTCCATAAGGACGAGATCGCGACGTCCGCGCTCTTTTCAGCCGACAGCGTCGGCGATTCGGCGAGGGTTCAGCACGGGAGCGGCCGCGCAGGAATTCCCTACGAGCACGCTGATGGGAGATGTCGTGCGATGCCGCTAAACGGCAACATCTGAACGACCGACAGAAACACCCCAGCGCGCAGCATCACAGGCGGAGAACCTGCAGCCTCGCGATAGAAGGTTGGTCGAGCGAGGAGAATGGCGCCGCGGACGCCATGTCCAAACTGGCGCCAGTGATCGCCCAAGCGGACGGGGCCGAGGTGGTCGTCACCCATGTAGAACTGGTTTCCGTCCCGGGCGCGGCGGCCCGGGACGAGACCATCATCGCGTCGTGACACGACTTGCCGTCTTCGCACGGCTCGTCCTCGGCGGGAACCGAATCGTCACCGCCCATCACCAGGAGGGCCGTCAGCCGCCACCCGTTGTGCTCTAGGCAACCGCAGGGGCAGGCGCCGAGCAGGTGGATCGCCGCCGCAACGAGGAGCAGACGAATCGAGTTGTTGCGGCTCAGGCGGACCATCGTCGTATGTTACGCAGGGCGCCGAACCGTCGCCAGTCCGCCTGCGGAAAGTTTCGCTAGCGCTGGACCGACCCAGTTATCGTCCACTTTCAGGGGCGAATGACCCGGGAATTGCTTCACTCCCGATGGCGGCGGCGTCGAGTGAGAAACCGCCATTCTTGATGCGGACCCTCTAGGAGCCCCTTGGCGTCGACTCAGGCGCCGGGCGATCGGAATCGAGCCGCGCTGTTAAAGGCGCCCTTCTTCTCGGTCGCTTCCACCGGCTCGGGGGGGTTGGCCCGAGCTTCGGCCGCGCGAACTTCTAGCCGCTTCTTGTCCGCCTTCGCGCGATGGCATTGCGGGTGGATGCCGTCGACGGAGTAAGAAGAGTGACCGCAGACGGGGCACTTCCTCTGCGCTTGCGCTCGCTGCAGGGGCTCGGGTTTCTTCTCGCTCATGGTGGCTTCTCACTTCGAGGGGGCGTGATCGGAACGACGGTCGCGGCCCAAGAGGCGCCACGCTAAATCAAAAAAGCAAACTACCGCGCGTCGCCGGACTCCATGTCGGCGCCGAGGATGACGCTTGGCATTGAGGAGAGCAGCGTGCGAAGCTGTCGGTGCGTGAGGCCGGGGCCGTAAGCCACCCGGAAGCTGCAGTGGTCGGAGGCGCGAGCACAAATGATCGGTTCGCTTGTCGTGAAGACAAACGCTCTGCTTAGCAGCGCAATGAGGGCGACGGCGGATTGGAAGCCGTCGACCACCACCAAGCAGGCGTATTCTTCGTTGCGGAGTCGGACGTCGGCTGGGAGGACGGATATCGTTATCGCTTCTCGGCTTGTACTAAGGCTTCTTCGACACCGCGCGGGAGCCGGCGCTCGCCAGCCGCTTGCAGCGCTGCGCTACCGACTCGAACGGCATGCCCGCGGCGAGTTCGTAACGCTCCGCGCGGATAAACCAAAAAGCGAGCCCGCCAGTGTTGTGCGACGGCTGGCCTTTGGAGGCAGTCGCCCGCACCCCCATCGATCCCTTACGCCCGGTCTTCTTCCACCCGCGTCGCTCCATAACGATCCGCACGACAACCCCGATCGCTTGCCGAAGCCGCTTCGTTTCGATCGGATGCACCGTGGCGAAATAGGCGTCGATAGCGGGGGTCGCCTCCAGCTCTCGAATGACTCCAGCCAGCGGCGCGCGGTCGTGGTGGATCTCGGATTCCTCCATCCTTCGTTGCCGATCGGCGTCGCTGAAGAAGGCCAGCACGTCGTCGAAGGGTTGCGCCGGGTCGTTCAGGACGTCAGAAAACGTCCTGCCTTGGCGGTCTTCAACAAAGTCGTCTCGAGAAAGGTCGACCGCCACCCAGCGCTCCGAATTGGTTGCTGCTCCCGTTTTTGCAGATACCAATATTGTATCTGCGGACGGGGGATTAGCAATCAGCAATCGCCGCAGGGCGGCAAGAGAGGAAGTTCCTGGGCGGTCATCGGCGTCGCACCATCTGTGACGGCATGCCGCCGCCCGGACTGTGATCTGAGGGCGGTGACGCCGTGTTACAGAGGGGCCCTTCTAACGAACGCCGATCAACCGGTCGGCTCGAGAAGCTGGCATTGCCTTCGGAGTGGGCGATGAGGGACTCGAACCCCCGACATCCTCGGTGTAAACGAGGCGCTCTAGCCAACTGAGCTAATCGCCCGACGCCGCTGATGCGGCTTGCCATAGCGTAGACCGCCGCCCCGGCGTGTCCAATGGGGGCCGGGGGCGCCGCGACCGCGGGGTGCGCGGCATACTTGGCGCCGACCGCTCATTCCCTCTATCCGGATACGACACGATGGCCGCCAAAATCGTTCGCCTCACCGCCGCCGACTCGGACGCGACCGCCGATGTCGCGGTCGGTCTGGGCTTCAACTGCTTTAGCTGGCGCTCCCCCTTTGCCGGCGACACCACGGACCCGGCGCCGCGCGAGCTGCTGTGGGCCGAGCCCGACTTCGCCGACGGCGACGGGCGTCCCTCACGGAGCGGCATCCCGCTGCTGGCGCCGTTCCCGGGACGGATCGCCAACGGCGTCGTCGAGTGGGACGGCAAGCGGTACCAACTCGACGACACCAGTGGCCAGGGCCATGCGATCCACGGCTTCGCCCCCCGCAACCCGTGGCGGCTGCTCGACCAGGCGGCCGACCGGGTGACCGCCGAGTTCCGCCCGTCGATCGACGCTCCCGCCGCCCTCGGGCAATGGCCGGGTGATTACATCGTCACCGCGACCTATCGGATCGAGGCGAGCCGACTGACGTTCGACCTGAGCGTCACGAATCCGGGCGACGCCGCCATTCCGTTCGGTTTCGGCACGCACGCCTACTTCCGGTTGCCGCTCGCCGAAGGCGCCGACCCCGAATCGACGGTCGTCAGGGCGCCGGTCGAAGCGCAATGGGAGTCGGCCGATATGATCCCGACGGGGGTCGCCACGCCGCTCCCGGCACACGACGCGTTGGCGGCAGGCGCGCCGCTAGCCGGGCGCGAGTTCGACACGGCCTACCGGTTCGCCGCGGGCGCCTCGACGACCGAGCTCGCCGATCCCGTGAGCGGGCGGACGTTGCGGCAGACGTTCGACGGATCGATGACGTGTTGCGTGATCTACACGCCGGGGCATCGCGAAGCGATCTGCCTCGAGCCCTACACCTGCACGCCCGACCCGCTGAACATGAAGGCCAAGGGCGCGGAGTCGGGGCTGATGGTTATCGAGCCCGGTGCTTCGTACACGACCCAGATCGTGCTCGAAGCGGTGATCAACTAACGCTAAAGAGGGTCGATCCACGATCATCCCAGAGGGGCCCTCGTAGTGAGCGGAACGGCGCTAGCCGCCGGTAATTGAATCGGGCTGCAACGAGCTGCCCACGGTCATCCCGGATAAAAAAGAGCCGCCCCGACCAACACGGTCGGGGCGGCTCTTGCGTTTATGTCTTACCAACCGCCAGCGATTACTCTTCGCTCTCGGTCGGCTCTTGCTTGGCTTCTTCGAGCGAGCCGCCGGGGAGCTTGCCTTCGGCGATCAGTTCGCCAAACGTCGGGGCCTCGGGGTCGTCCGGGTTGCTCGACTGGGCGGCTACCTTGTCGAGCGACTCAACGATCTTCTCGATGTCCTTGCGGTCCTTCTTGCCGAGGTACTCGTGCAGCGCTTCGCCGTAGGCGTTGCGGTTGTCTTTCTTCTTGCCTTGATGGCAGACCCAGCACTTGGCGTCCTTCACGTCGGCGGTGAACGCCTCGTTCGTGCCGTCGGCGTACTTGGCGATGAACTGCTTTTGGAAGTCGGGGAACGCGGCCGCGGGCGCGACAATCCCAAGGGCCACGACCAGGGCGAGCAAGCTGCGGAGCATAAGAGGGTCCGAGGGGGGGGTGGGTGGGGTCACGTCAGCCGATACGCCAGATTGACTCGGCGGGTTCGCCGGATCAACCGCCGGTCGGCTCTTTCTTGCACTCTTCTAGCGGCCCGCCCGGAAGTTCTCCGCGAACGATCAACTCGCCAAAGGTGGCGGAACCCTCCCCATCGGAAGGCTGGGCGGCGACGGTTTCGAGCGCCTGGGCGAGCTTGGCCTTGTCCTTCTTGTCTTTTTCCGACAGGTGGGCCGTCAGGGCCTCGCCGTACCGGTTGTAATTGGTCCGGTCTTCCTTCCCCTGATGGCAAACATAGCACTTGGCGGAGCGGGCCAGCTTGCGGAAGTCTTTGTCGACGCCGGGCCCCTTGGTGTACTGGTCCAGGAAGCCTTTCTGGTACTCCGGGTGCGCCATCACGGGCGCAGCCGCTGAGGCGACCAGGACGGCGTAGAGAAAGCGGACGACGACTTGATTCATGGTGAAAAAATCGGTGGCTGGCTGTGGCGGCGCCGGGCGGCGGGCGTTTCCACCCGCCGCCCGGCCGCTCACAGCAGTGGGGACGACAGGAATCGAACCTGCACTCCCGAAGGAACTGGAACCTAAATCCAGCGCGTCTGCCAGTTCCGCCACGTCCCCGGTATCCCGCTGCGTGGGCCGAAAACGACCCGCCGCCGGACGCACGATCCTAGCATGTCGCTACGCCGTGCGCCAGGCGATTGCTACGCTTCAAAAATGACCGGCGGGGGTCCGCCGGGGTTCAGGCCGTCCAGCCGTTAGAAACGCCCGGCACGGGGACCGGGTAACGGCCCTGGTCGTCCGGCAGGACCGGCGGGTCGGCGTCGAAGGCGTACGTCGACGGCGCCAGGCTTATGTCCGACTCGATCGCTTGGTCCCATTCGACGATCTTGCCGCTGTAGGTCGCGAGCCGGCCGAGGATCGCCGTCATCGTGGCGACGGCGCCGGTCTCGCCCTCCGCAAGCGGCGCGCTGTCCTTGATGCTCTTCTGCAGGTCGATGTGCTCTTGGACGTACGGGTTCTCGCCCTGCTTGCGGACCCGCTCGGTCGCCTTGCCGCTGCGGTCGTAGAACATGCCGCCGCCGAGGTTGCAGTGGCCGTTCACGCCGTGCGCGAACTCCGACACCTGCGACCAGCAACCCTCGATGTGCCGGCACTGGCTCATCATCGTCGAGCCGTCGGCGTAGGTGAACTCCACGGCGTGGTGGTCGAAGATCTGACCATGCTCTTTGCCGGTGCGGACCTCTCGGCCGCCGATGCCGTTGGCTTTGACGGGATGGCCCCGCTTGATCCAGTTGCTGACGTCGAGGTTGTGAATGTGTTGCTCAACGATGTGGTCGCCGCAGATCCAGTTGAAGTAGTACCAGTTGCGCATCTGGTATTCCATCTCGGTCTGCTCCGACGTGCGGGGCCGGGTCCACACGCCGCCGCCGTTCCAATAGACGCGGGTGTAAAGGACCTCGTCACCGAGGGCGCCGTCCCAGATCCTCTCGACCATCTTGTTGTAGAGGTCGTCGTGCCGGCGCTGCAGGCCGACGCCGACGGCGAGGCCCTTGTCCTTGGCGTCGCGGGCCGACTCCATCACCTGGCGGATGCCGACCGCGTCAACGGCGACCGGCTTCTCCATGAAGACGTGCTTGCCCGCGTCGACGGCCGCCTTGAAATGGATCGGGCGGAACCCGGGAGGGGTCGTTAAGAAGACGATGTCGCAGTCCGACTCGATCACCTGCTTGTAGGCGTCGAAGCCGGCGAAGCGGCGTTCCTCGGGGACCTGCACCCGCTCGCCAAACGTCGCCGAGAGCTCCTTGTGAGCCGCCTCGACGTTGTCGCTAAACGCGTCCGCCATCGCGACCAGCACGGCGTCTTTGCCGGCGTTCATCGCGTCAGAGACCGCCCCTTTGCCGCGGCCGCCGCTGCCGATCAGACCGATCCGCAGCTTTTCCGAGCCGCCGCTATGCACGGCGCCGAACGCCTTGGGCGTCACCAGCCCCGACGCGGCGGTCACCGCGGTGGCGCCAAGGAATCGCCGCCGCGACGCGCTGCGAGGATCGAGGGGCGAGGGCTGCGACGCGGGCTGCTGCGGCATGACGTTCTAGTTGGATAAGGAATAGGGCGTGCCGCTGCAGCGGCGTAGAACGAGTCTTCAATAGCGTATCTGGCCCAGACCGGCCGATCAACGCTACGGAACGTCCCGTGTCCCGCTCCCTCCCAGGGAGGGGCTAGGGGAGGGTGAAACGCGTCCGTGAAGGCGAGTTTCCCTGTGCGAAACAACGAAAACCCACGCTAATCCCTCTCTGAAAGGCCCCTCCCTGAAAAGCAGGGGGACACCGCACTAGATATACACACGCCGGTGATAGACGTACCACTCAAGCACGAGCAGTCCCAACATCCCCACCAGCAGCACCCGCCATAGCTCGTGCCGCGCCGGGGCCGCTCCGGCCGTCGCGGCGACGTTGATGTTGCCGATCTTGATCGAGGCGACCGCCGCCGCCTGGGCGTCGTCGGGCGTCTCGTCGGTGCGGAGCCGCACGTCGCTCTCGGCCGGGTCGAACAGGTTGACGGCGAAACGCCGCGTCTCGCGGCCCCCTTCAGCGAGGTGGTAGACGCCGACCTCGTCGGTCATCCGATAGACGAACGGCTGCTCGCCCCGCCGGCGGAGCGTCTCTTCCCGTCCCGACGGCGAGGTGACCGAGATCGTCTCGCTCGCCGGCGAGAGCGGCCGCAACTCGATCGCCTCGCCCGGCCGTAGCGAGCGCTCGCCGACCGCTTGTCGGGCGACGAAGTACTCCAACACGTTCAGCCAGAACGTGGGGAAGCTGTGGCGGTTGATCCAGTCGGTGTTGCGCTGCAGCGCGCCGTCGACTTCGATCAAAATGGGGAATCCGAGCACCAGGTCCTCGTAGCCGTCGCGGGCGGCGATCGCCGCGACGGGCCCTTCGGCCGCGTCGATCAGCGTCGCCGCGCCGGGCGGGGGCGTGAGCAGCATCGTCTCGACGATGTCGAAGTTCCCCAGCTCGACGTTCGCCAGCAGCGGATGCGAGCGGTTCCAGTCGATGATCTGCGGCACGGTGACCGACTCGGCCGCGACGGGGGCGTCCTCCGCGTCGCGCTGTCGCCACGCCTCGCCCGGAGGCAGCACGCCGATGTAGGCCGTATTCGCTCGCGGGGCCTCCTTAGGAACGCAGCGATCGAAGATCACGAGGTCGTAGGTCGCGGCCGCGGCGCGGGTCTCGTAGTCTTGGGAATCGAGGAAGGCCGGTGGCTCGATCGTCACCTCGCCGAGCCGATCGACGCGGCCTGTCGTCAGCGCCTGCTCGACCGCGATGTTGCCGCTGGTGACCAGCAGCACCCGGCTCGCCTTGTTGTCGTTGATCGCGGCGAAGGCGACGTCGTCCACCTCGAGGCGGTCGTTGGCGCCCTCGAGCGTCTCCCGCGACAGCCGCGCCTCGAGCGCCCCTTCGCCGGCCGCCGAGTTGGCCTCGCCGATCGCCAGCGTCGCGCCGGCCGTCTCGCCCGCCGGGATCGACAGCCGTCGGGCGTCGACGAGGCGTTCGCCACGACGCACCTCGACGATCGCGTCGACCGGCTCGGCGCCATAATTAGCCGCCTGGACGAACGCCTGCAGCTGGCCCAGTTCCGACTCGCTGCGGCGGGTCTCTAGGGCGGTGATCGCCAGGTTGTTGGTCTTGCCCGAGCCGAGCGGCACGTAGATCGGGTCGAGGTTCCCGAGTGCAAAGTCCTGCACGTCGCCGAAGCGGCCGTCGCTGAAGATGAACAGCGTCGCCGGCTCGGCCGGGACGACATCGACCTCCGGCGCCCCTTCCTGCACCGTCACCTGGGCCGGGTTTGCTAGGCCGCCCGCCAAGTCGAGCGCCCCCTTTAGGTCGGTGGTCCCGATGGTCGGCTCGATCGTCGCCAGCCGTTCGCGCAGCAGCCGGGTGTTGTCGGTGAACTGCTGGACGACGTTCGGCTCGCCCGCGTACGAGACAATCATCGCCGTCATGCCGCGGTCCATCTGGTCGATGAGCCCTAGCACCTTCTCCTTGGCGACGGCCAGCCGCGCGCGGTCGCCTTCGCTGACGCCGTCGTCGGCCGAGGCGTCGGTCGTCGACATGCTCGCCGAGTTATCGACGAGGAAGATCAGCCGCCCGCCGGTCAGCTCGGTCCCCTGCCAGCCGGGCCGCAGTAGCGCGAGGATCGCCAGCGCCACCGCCAGCAACTGCAACAGCAGCAGCAGACTCTGCCGCAGCCGTTGCCATAGGCTGTTGACCCGCAGGTCCTCAATGCTCTTCCGCCACAGGTACGTGCTCGGCACCTCGAGCGGCACGCGCTTCAGCTTTAAGAAGTAGAGCGCAAGAATCGCCGGCGGAACCGCGGCAAGCACGGCCCACTGGGTGGGGGAGAGCGTATTACGGAATAGCTCGTTCAAGTCGTTTCACCACGGAGAGCACAGAGGCCACGGAGAGAGGGTCCCTGGACGCCTAACCTAGTTCCTGTGGGAGGGGTCTCCTGACCCCGATAACGGTCTCCATTCCGTTATGGCATGGTGCGCGTCATCGGGGTCAGGAGACCCCTCCCACAACTCCGCCCAAAAAAATGTATTGCCGTGCTCGCTGTGGTGAATCTTACCGCACCAAACCCCGTTTCCGCAGCCACGTCGCCATCAGCTCCTCGACCGGCCGTTCGGTGCTGGTCAGCAGGTAGTTCATCCCCCGGCGGCCGCAGAATTCCTGGGCGCCGGCGGTGAACGAGGCGAGCGTCTCTTTGTACCGCGCGATCAGCGGCGCGCTGATGGTCACCTCGGCTGCGTCGCCGTCTTCGCAGTCCACCAGCCGCAGGTCGCCCGCCACGTCGGGGTCGATCTCGGCGCCGCTGAGGATCTGGATCACGTAGACGTCCATCCGCTGGGCGACCAGATAACGCATCGCCGATTCGTAGCCCGCCTTGTCCATCAGGTCGGTGAGCAAGACGACGATCCCCTTGCCATGGTTCCGCAAGCAGAACTGCCGCACGCCCGCCTCGAGGCTGACCGTCTCGTTCGGCTCGACCGTGTCGAGAAAACCGAGCAGCCGCGACACGCCCCGCCGGCCGCGCAGCACGGGGCTCTGCAGCCCGCCGAGCGATTCGACTTTGACGCGGTCGGTGCGGATCAGCCCGATGAACCCGAGCGCCGCGGCGAGCTGCTTGGCGTACTCCAGCTTGGTCGGATCGCCAAACGCCATCGACGGCGACGCGTCGATCAGCGTGTAAAAGTGCAGGTCTTCCTCTTCCAGGAAGAGTTTGACGATCAGCTTGTCGAGCCGCGCGTAGAGGTTCCAGTCGAGCGACCGCAGGTCGTCCCCGGCGACATAGTTCCGGTAGTCCGCGAACTCAACGCTCTGCCCCTTCTTGGCCGACCGGCGTTCCCCCTTCATGCGGCCACGAAACACCTTGCGCGTCACCAGCTCGAGGCGTTCGAGCTGACGGGCGAGGTCGGGCGGCAGGAGGGGCTGAGTGATGGGCACGTCGGCGAGCCGGCCACGTTAGTGGTCGGTGTTTTTGGTGGGGGCGTTAGGAAGGGAGATGGGGGGGATGAATTGGGGATGAGGGGATGGAGCTACCGCTCCGGTGTGGTGGTCGAAGTTATCTTTGGGTGCCATGGCCACTCTTTAATGGCCATATGAAGTGGATACACGGTTAACCGGGAAGCATGCCCATGTAAACGTATGGGCTTGCCGCTAAATGCTTGGTCTAGTTCATGAGTCCCTGTTCCTTGATGAATGCGTCAAGCTTATCCTCCAGATCATCAAACAGTGCGAAGAGACGCTCATCAACTTCGTCCAGAAATTGGTCTCTTGCAAAGTCTTCGTCTGACCACGAGCCAATCACGTCATTGCGAACGTCGATGTCTTCCGGCATAGGGGAAGGGAAAAGGGCTGCAACTCTCTTTACTTCTGATTGGATATTTGAGGCTCCTAGCGTCCCCAAAGCAGCCATCATGTCGTCGTAATCGTCCGCGCCACTGTTGTAGAAATAGCTGATGAGGCCGCCATCGCTCGTTGAATCAATGATTGCCCGTACATTCAGCCAGACTTTTTCTGCAGGTGAGAGCGCAGAATAGCCTTCATCTGACCACTTCTTACAAAGCCGGCTCCACCGCTCCTGAGTGGCATCGTCGTGCATTGGTTACCCTGTGCAAGGTGTAGGCCGTAACAAGCTCCAGCGAAGTTACGGCAATTGCTTCTTCATCACCGCTCTGCCGTAACCGCGCTGGCGCCTGTCACGGCCTACAGCCTACCGCCGGAGCGGCAGCTCCATCCCCCCTATCACCAACATCCCCCCATCTCCTTTCCTAAACGCCGCCTCAAGTACACCGACCACTAACGTGGCCGGCTCGCCAGCCATTTCTTACGCCGCCTTCTCTTCCTCCACCTTCTCCGGCACGTGTTTGAGGATCTCGACGAGGATCGTGTCCGGGTCGATGTTCTCCGCTTCGGCCTCGAAGTTGAGGATTACGCGGTGGCGCATGGCCGGCAGGTAGACCCTGCGGATGTCGTCGAAGCTGACGTTGTAGCGGCCGCCGAGGAGGGCCCGCACCTTCGCCGCCAGGGCGATCGTCTGCGCTCCGCGGGGGCTGCTGCCCCAGCGCAGCGACTGGTTGGTGGCGGGGGCGGCGTATTCGCCTTCGGGGTGCGTCGCCAGCACCAGCCGGGCGATGTAGTCCTGCACGTGCGGCGCCAGGATCACCTCGCGCACCAGTTGCTGGTGCTCGCGGATCTCGTCGCCGTGCATCACCTTGGCGGGCGTGAACACCGCGCCGGTCGTCGTGCGGTGGAGGATCTCGTTGAGGTCCTTGCGGTTCGAGTAGCCGACCACCAGCTTGAAGAAGAACCGGTCGAGCTGCGCCTCGGGGAGCGGGTAGGTTCCCTCCTGCTCGATCGGGTTCTGCGTCGCCATGACGAAGAACGGCCGCTTGAGGTCGTAGGTCGTGCCACCGGCCGAGACGCGTTTCTCCTGCATCGCCTCGAGCAGGGCCGACTGGGTCTTGGGCGTGGCGCGGTTGATCTCGTCGGCGAGGCAGATCTGCGTGAAGATCGGCCCGCGTTGGAACTCGAAGCCACGCCGCCCGTTGGCGTCTTCGACAATCATGTTCGTGCCGAGGATGTCGGCCGGCATCAGGTCGGGCGTGAACTGGATGCGGTTGAAGTCGAGGTCGAGCACCTCGCTGAGCGTCTTCACGAGCAGCGTCTTGCCGAGCCCCGGCACGCCTTCGAGCAGCGTGTGCCCGCCGGCAAACAGACAGGTCAGCACGCCATGCAAGATGTCGCCGTGGCCGACGATGACCTTGCCAAGCTCGGCATAAACGGCCTTGTAACGCTCGGCAAACTTGGCGGCGCGTTCTTCGATATTGTCAGCGAGGGACATTGCGATTTCGTCGGGTATTAGTTGGCGTTGTTTTTCAGGTCTCCCCTCCCCCTTGTGGGGAGGGGCAGGGGGAGGGGGTGAATCGGGTACCCGGCGTCTCCCCCCTCCCCTACCCCCTCCCCACAAGGGGGAGGGGGAATCAGTTGTCACTTGTCCTTTGTGTCACGGTCTTTCATCGCGTCGCGCTTCGCTTTGAGCAGTCGCGAAGTGTAACCCTCTTCGGTCGGTTTCGCGTCGGAAGCGAGCGATTGCTTCGGCGGCGTGGTCGGCTTCTTGGGCGTGGCGCCGGTCGGGGTGCGGAGTTCGTCGAGCGGCGAGGCGTCGGCGCTCGGCGGCGTTTCGTCGGAGGCTTCGAAACGCGTCGAGCCGGCGGCGGTGGACGTTTCGCGAACCTCCGCCTTGCGGCTGCGGAGGCGGGCCATCGTCTCGGCCTGCGGCTCGCGCTCTTCGCCGCCGAACAGGCGCCGCTTGGTCGCGGACAGCAGCGGGCCGACCCAGGCGAGGTTCACCTGCACGCGGCGGATGAAGACGTCCGCGACAAAGACGCAGCTCGCCAGCAGCACCATCAGCGGCCAGATCGGTTGGCTCGCGACGGCGGGCGGCAGGTCGCGGCGGTAGGGGTCGTAGGCGTCCGACAGGGCGATCTCGTTGGCCGCGTCGAGGCCGGTGAGTTCGAACCCGGTTGCGGTGGCGATGTCCTCTCCCTCGGCGCCCCCCTTCGCTTCGAGCCCGGCGATCGAGTCGAGCAGCGCGACGTTGGTTGTGCGGTCACGGAACTCGTCGCTGTAGCCGACGTTGACGCCGGTGCGGAGCACGCCCTGACCGGCGCCGGGGCTGACGACGATCATGTAACTGCCCGGGTCGTCCGCTTCGACTTCGGCGACATAACGGCCCGGCGCCACCTGGCGGAAGTCGAGCGGCGACGAGCCGAGGTCGGGCCGAACCGCCGCGCCGCCAATCGCCGGCAGGTCGAGGAACTCGTCGTTCTTGTCGAGGGCGTCGACGACGACCCGCGCTTTGCCATCGACGACGTCGGTCGAGATCGTGAAGTTGCCGGTGTCGCCGGTGGGCCGCATCGACCAGCGGACCATCTGCGAGAAGAAGCGGTCGTAGTCCTCCCACTCGGTCCAGGCGTCGGACCAACGGGCGCCGGCGTCGGTGGTGAAGGCGACCGACTTGCCCAGGCCATAGGTCCACGCCGCCAGGATCGTCGAGCTCTCGGCGTCGGTCGGCACGGGCGAGCGGAGGATCACTTCCACCAGCGAGCTGTCTTTGAGCGTCGTCATGACGAAGCCCGAGGTCGGCGGGAAGTTCTCGCTGACGCCGCGGACGATCTCGTGCTCAAGCGTCTTGACGGGCGACTCGGCGGGCGCGAGCTCACGCACCAGCGGCCGCGAGACCCGCCGCGCCTCGCGCTGGTAGATCTTCGGGAGGGCGGCCGCGTTGCGGACGACGTAGTACTTGCCGCCGGTCTGCTTGGCGATCTGCTCCATGGTGGAGTGCCCCGCGGGGCCGTGGGCGCCGACCGCCACGGTGGTGACGCGGACCTTCTGCTTCTTGAGTGAAGCGATGGTCGCCCCGGTCGGCGGCGACGGGTCGCCGTCCGAGATGATGATCATGTGCTTGATCGCCGGCGCCGGGTTGGCGGTGCTGAGCTTCGCGAACGCCGCGGCGGCGACCTTCATGCCGGGGTCGAACTCAGGCATGTCGCCGACACTCAGCCGATCGACGCGGGCCTTCATGTTCTGTCGCGACGGGCCGACCGGGATCATCCCCCCCTGCGACTGCCCCCACAGCCACTGGTCGCCGGCGGGCTGCCAAGTGAGCAGGCCGGCGTAGTCGCGGGGGCCGAGCGTGTCGACCGCCTCGATCGCGATCCGCTTCTGCCAGTAGTTCCCCTGGGCGATCTCACTGGCGTGCATGATCATCGCCAGCGCGCCGACCGGCGTCACCTTGGCGGCTTTGATCTCGAAGTCGACCGGCATCGCCTTCTCGAGCGGCGAATCGTCCCAGCCGCCGGCGCCGAAGCTGCGATCGCCGCCGAGCATCACCAAGCCACAGCCCAGCTCCTCGGTGTTGCGGACCAGCATCTCGACCTGCTCGTCGCTGAACCCTGAGAGGGCGTCCGTGACGACCGTCACGCCCCCTTCGCCCGGCAGGTCGTCGCCGAAGCCGCTGGTGCGGGGCGTGTTGGCGAGCACCACCGAGTCGTACCGCTGCAACTCGGCCAGGTTGGCGAACAACTGGTTCGACTGGCGGAGCGTCACCTCGAGGCCCTCGCGCTGCAGGCCATCAACGACGCGGTCGAACTCGCCCGGGTGCTCCCAGTCTTCGATGAAGAGGACCTGCCCCTTGCCGCGGACGTGGGTGAAGGCCGTGGCGACGTTGTTCTGCGCCGACGCGTCCCCCGCGGCGTTGTCGGGGACAAACCGCGCCTCGTAGGTATAGAAGTCGGCCCGGTCGATCGTCTCGCGGACGCTAAAGACGTTCTTGCCGGGCTTCAGCGTGACGGGCCCCTCGGAGATGACCTGCTCGACGTCGCCCGTCTTGCGGACGATGCGGAGCTGTCCCTTGGCGCTCGAGCCGGCGTCGGCCTGATGGTCGATGACAATCCGCGCCTCGAACGGTTGGTCGAGCCGCACGTCCGACGGCAACGCGATCTTGTCGACCGCCGTCTCGCTGCGAGCGATCAGCGGTGTCGGCAGCACGTCGACGCTCACGCCCGCGTCGGCCATCGCCCGCGCCTGCCGGAGGGCGTCGCCGGCGTTCTCGTTGCCGTCGGTCACCAGGACGACGCGCTTGGCCGAGTCGTACGGGAAGAGCGACATGGCCCGCTCCATCGCCCCCGCCAAGTTCGTGGCCCGACGGTCGACGAGCGACTCGATCCGCGACATCTCGTAGTTGAAGTCGATCGGCGGGATCTCGACCTCCGAGTCGGCGCCGAAGACGACCACGCCGGCCCGGTCCTGTTTGTCGTCGCGGCGGTGCTCGCGCACCAAGCCGTTGACGAGCGACCGCATCGCCTCCCGCTGCGCCTCGGGGATGCTCAGCGACTGGTCGAGCAGGTAGAGGACCGTCACCCGGTCGGTCGTCTTGCGGAACTGGGCGTCGGCCAGCGCGAAGACGACCAGCGTGAACACGATCGACCGAAACGCCAACGCCCCGAAGCGCCGCCACGTGCCCAGACCGGACAGGCCGCGGTAGCTAAGCGCCCACAACACCGGCAACAGCGCCAGCAGGGCGAGCCACCAAGGGCTGTCGAAGGCAAGCGAGCGGGAGAACAAGGTGGGAAGTGGGAAGTGGGAAGTGGGAAGTGGGAAGTGGGAAGTGGGAAGTAACCGCTGGCGAGCCGGCGACGTTAGTCGTCGGTGGTGTACCGCAAGTCGTCGGACAACCTACACAATCACCCTCTGCACACGATGATTCTGTGTATCGAGCACATGCAACCGCCCCAAGCTATCGAGCACCAGCGCCCAAGGCGACCAGAGCTGCCCCGGCCCCGAGCCTTGCTCGCCCCAGACGCCGAGCGATTCGCCCGCCTGGGTGAACTTCTGCACGCGGTGGTTGCCGTACTCGACGACGTAGAGGTCCCCGGCCGGGTCCATCACCATGTCGTACGGGTAGTAGAGCTCGCCGGGGCCCGAGCCTTCGACGCCCCAGCTGAAAAGGAGTTCGCCGTCAGGGCTAAACGCCTTGAGGCGGTGGTTGCAGGCGTCGCAGACCCAGACGCGGTCCTGCGGGTCGACGAGCAGGTTCTGCGGCCGCTTGAACTGCAGCTCGTCGGTGCCGTGCGATCCCCACTGGGTGAGAAACTCCCCCTGGGGTGAAAACTTCTGCACCCGGTCGTTGTCGCCATACTCGCTGACGTAGAGACAGCCGGCCGAATCCCGTACGGCGTCGGTGACAAAGCCGAATTCGCCCGGCGCCTTGCCGTTGACGCCCCCCACGGTACGGTCTTCTTTGAGCACGCCATCGGGCGTGTAGGCCAGGACGCGGTAGTAGTGCGTGTCGGCGACCAGCAGTTCGTTGGCGACGGGGTCGAACGTCAGGCCGGTCGGCCGGCCGCTCTTGCTGTCGGGGGTTTGCCAGCTTTGGAGGAACTCGCCGTCGGTGTCGTAGACGAGGATGCGGGCGGTGAAATCGACCAGGTAGAGCCGGTCGTCGGGCCCGATCGCCATGGCGCGGGGTTTGTGCATCCGCTCGCCGGCGATGCCATGGACGCCCCAGACCTTGTCGAGCCGGGCGAGGGAGGCGCCCTCGCTGACCGGGGGTGCGTCTCTCAAGCAGCCCGCCGCGAAAGCGGCTCCGACGCCGACGAGCCAAGCACGGCGGCCGATGGGGCCGCTGACGGGTCCACGTAGGTGGCGGCCGTGGACGGCGTCAGACGCGGGGTCAGTCATGCCGTCGGGCCTGGAGGGGCGATCGCCCAGGCCCAATCGGGCCTGACGTCAGTCGATTGTCACTGTAAGAGGGGAGTCGGGCAAGCGAGCGAGTTGTCTAGGCAACCTCCGCCGGACCGCGCCGCCTAGTTGACCGCTTGTTTTCGCAACAAATAGAATCCAGGTCTCGACTTACGCCACCGGCCGGAGCGATAGCCGGCTCTGTTCACGCCTCCGCCATGCCGCCCCTTGTCATCAACGTCTCCCGAGCGGACGACGCCCGCGATGTGGTGCACCGGGCCGTCCAGGCCCTCGCCGAGGGGGAACTCGTCGCCCTGCCGACCGAGACGGTTTACGGCATCGCGGCCAGCGCGACCCATCCCGACGCGGTCGCCCGCCTCGCCGCGGCCAAGGGACGCGACGCCGCCTCGCCCTTCGCCCTGGCGATCAAGAGCGCCGAGGACGCCGAGGACTACGCCCCCGGGTGGAACCCCACCGCCCGCCGGCTCGCCCGCCGCTGCTGGCCCGGGCCGGTGACGCTGGTCGTCGACGCCAATCGCGACGAGGGCCTCATCAGCCGGCTCCCGGCGGCGGTTCTCCCCTATATCTGCCCGAACGGGACGGTCGGTCTCCGTTCTCCCGCGAACCAGCTGGTGCAAGACATCCTGCGGATGCTGGCCGGGCCGATCGCCCTGACCAGCGCCAACCAGACCGGCGAACCCGACGCCACAACCGCCCAGCAGTGCGTCGACGCCCTCGGCGACAAGCTCTCGCTGGTGCTCGACGACGGTCCGGCGCGGTACGGCCAGCCCTCGTCGGTCGTCAGGATCACCCCAACGGGTTTCGACGTGCTCCGCGAAGGCGTGGTCGGTCGCCCCACCCTCGAACGGCTCTCTCGCATGCTCGTCGTCTTCGTTTGCACGGGAAACACCTGCCGCAGCCCGCTGGCCGAGGTGGTCATGCGGCGGCGTCTGGCGGAGGGGTTGGGCGTGGCCGAGGACGAGCTCGAGTCGAGCGGCGTCATGATCGCGTCGGCCGGAATCGCTGCGGCGGTGGGCAGCCCTGCCAGCCCCGAAACGGCGGAAGTCCTTCGCCAGCAAGGGATGTCGGCCGACGGCCACGCGGCCCAGCAACTGACCGAGCACCTGGTTCGGCAAGCCGATCTGCTGATCGCGATGACCCCCTCGCACGTAGAATCGATCCTCAGCCTCTGGCCTGAGGCGGCGGGGCGTGTCAAGCTAGTAGACGCGTCAGGCGGCGCGATCAGCGACCCGATCGGCGGGCCTCTGGAAGTTTACCAGCGATGCGCCGAGCAGATCGAACGGGGCGTCGAACACCACGCCGCGGCGATCCTCGCCGAGTTACGAGCGGGCTGACCCGGTCCCCACCGGGTCCTCCCCCCAACGCCGCCCCACGCCCCCTTTTCTGACTTCCTACCCGGACAAATTACGATGCGTATCGCCGTCGCCAGCGACCACCGTGGCGTGGACCTCAAGAGGGGCGTTATCTCCAAGCTTCAAGGGCTGGGTCACGACGTCACCGACGACGGCGCCGACGGTACCGATAGCGTCGATTACCCCGACTTCGCGGCGATTGTCGCCAAGAAGCTGAGCGATGGCCTGATCGACCGGGGCGTATTGATCTGCGGGACGGGCATCGGCATGGCGATCGCCGCCAACAAGTACCCCGGCGTCCGCGCCGCGCCGTGCAGCGACGAGGTCACCGCCGAGATCAGCCGCCGCCACAACGACCTCAACATCCTCTGCATGTCGGCCGACCTGCTCAGCGCCCGGGTCGCCGAGCGGATGGTCGAGGTCTGGATCGGCACCGAGTTCGAGGGGGGCCGCCACGCCCGCCGGCTCGACAAGGTGAAGTCCATCGAGGCGACCTGCTGCCGACCGCAAACGGCCGAATGACGGGGGGATCGGTGACGGGCGGCCAAGCGACCGACCAACGCAGTCTCCTTGACGACGCCGTCCGGATCTGGCGGGCCGGTGTCGCGGCGGTCGCCCCCGAGCGGCTTCTAGCCGAGGCGATCCACCTCGAAGCGATCCACCAAGGCCGTTGGCGACTCTCGATCGAAACGACCCGTGGCGACGCCGTTGATGTCGACCTGGCGCCAAGTTCGCGGCTGATCGTTGTCGGCGGCGGCAAGGCGGGCGCCGGGATGGCCCGTGGCTTCGAGGCCGCGCTCGCTCCGCTGGTTGAGGCGGGCCAGGTCGCCGGGCTCCTCAGCGTGCCGGCCGACTGCGTCGGACCGACCGGGGCGATCAAACTCGTCGGGGGACGACCGCCGGGCGTCAACGAGCCGCGTCCGGAGGGCGCCGCCGCGACGGCCCAGATGCTGCGGCTCGTCGGCGACGCGTCGCCCGACGACGTGGTGATCTGCCTGCTATCGGGGGGCGGTTCGGCCCTGCTCCCGGCGCCGGCCGCGAGGCTGTCGCTCGATGACAAGGTCGCGGTCGCCCGGCTCCTGGCGGCGGCGGGGGCGTCGATCGACGAGCTCAACGTCGTCCGCCAACACCTCAGCCGCGTCAAAGGGGGCGGCCTCGCCCGCGCCTGCCGCGCTGGCCGGCTCGTGACGCTGGTGATGTCCGACGTGCTCGGCGACCCGCTCGACCTGATCGCCAGCGGCCCGACGGTCGAGCCGGCGTCGACGCCCGCCGACGCGCTCGCGGTGCTGCGGCGTCTCGAATTACTCGATCACCCCGATCTATCGCGCGTCGTCGCCGCGCTCCACGACAGCGGCAGAACGAAGCCCACGCCGCTGACCACGGAGGCGACAACGCTCGTCCTTGCCAACAACGCCACCGCGGTCGACGCCGCCGGCGTCGAGGCGGAACGGCTCGGCTACAGCCACGCCATGGACTGTGCGATCAAGTCGGAGGGCCCCGCCGAAGGGGTCGGCCGCCATCTGGCGCAGATGGCCGAGCGCATGCGCGACGCCACGTCGTCGACCGAGCCCGACTGCCTGATCACCGGCGGCGAGCCGACGGTGACGCTCGCCCCGGCCGACATCCGAGGCAAAGGGGGCCGCAACCAGCAGTTGGCGCTCGCGGCCCTCGCCGAGCTTGGCGACTGCCACGGCGTCGCGCTCGTGTCGGGCGGCACCGACGGCGAAGACGGCCCGACCGACGCCGCCGGGGCGATGCTCGACGAAGCGATCGCCGCCCGCCTCGCCGGCGCCGACCTCGCCGACCCCCTCCGCCGCAACGACGCCTACCCGCTCTTCGCATCAGTCGACGCGTTGCTGATGACGGGGCCGACCCACACGAACGTCTGCGACCTGCGCGTCGTCACGGTGCGGCGTTAACTTCGAAGCGGCGCGCGGCGGCCAAGTCAAATTGGCGTTGCTTTCTTAGACTCCGACCCCGCAGGGGCGGTGAGGTCGTTCCAAGAATTCGGGTTCGCGCACCTGGCCAAAAGCGGCGTGCAACGCCCGAACATCGATCAGGCCGATAACGTCCTGCCGTTACGCAGCAAGTTGGCGGCCTGATCGCTGGCTGTCGGTTCGAATCTCTCACCGCCGATCGTCCGCTTCGAGCCGTTACTCGGGCGTCGATAGTTGGGTCGCCTCGACCGGTTCATAAACATCGACCGGCAGGATCACGCCGTCCGCGTCGTGTCGCAGCGGTGAGAGGCACGTCTCGCGGTGGTAGCCGTCGCCGTCCGGAATTCGGAAGCGGTGGTAGGCGATCACCCACTGGTCGCCGCCCGGGAGCTTGGCGATCGAGTGGTGCCCCGCCCCACGGACGACGCCGCGTTGTTTGAGGATCGGGTTGCTCGCCGCCTTCTTGAAGGGGCCGAGCGGCGAGTCCGACACGCCGTACGCCACCGAGTAGCGCGGGTCGCGGGTGTCGTTCTCGGACCAGCTCAGGTAGTACGTGTCCGCCCGGCGGTGGACGAACGGGCCTTCGTTGTAACCGGGCGGCGTGATGTCGCGCACCGCGGCGGGGTCGAACGAGATCATGTCGTCGTTCAGGCGGACCGCCTTGCAGCGGCCCTGGCCCCAGTAGAGATAGGGGGCGCCGTCGTCATCGACGAACACCATCGGGTCGATGCACTGCATCCCGTGATAGTCCCGCGCCGCGACGAGCGGTTTGCCGAGCGGGTCGGTGAAGGGGCCCGCCGGCGTGTCGGCGACGGCGACGCCGATGTTCTTGTCCGCGCTGTAATAGAAGTAGTACTTGCCATTGCGGGTCGCGATGGCCGGCGCCCAGGCGTGTAGGTCGGCCCAGGTGAGATCGCGCGGCAGGTCGAGAATCACCCCCTCGTCGCGCCAGTCGCGGAGGTCCGCCGACGACCAAGCGTGAAACGAGGTGGAACGCCAACCTTCGGTCCCATCGGTTGTTGGATAGAGATAGACGCGATCGCCGAAGACGGCGACGTGCGGGTCGGCATGGACGTCGGGGAGCGCCGCCGCGGGGGCGGGGCGCCCGGCGTCGGGAGCGATCCGCTCGAGCTCCTCGCGCGACACTTGCAGCAGGCTGCCGTGACGTTGGCCGGAGACTACGGAGCACTCCGCAGAGATATCATTCCACTCATTCCAGTCGTCGGTCTCGAGCGCGAGGTAGCGTCCGTCGACATAGAAGTCGGCGTAGAGGATCGTTTTGTCGCCGAGCGAGGCGACGGCGGGCCCTTCGACACGCTTGTTCTCGACAAGCGGCTCGTCGAGCAGGCGGTAGGGCCCCGTGATCTGGTCCGCAACCGCGGCGCAAACGCGGCCCCAGACCTGCTTCGGTTGGTCGTCGGTCTCTTTGAAGACGACGTAGCACTTGCCGCCCGACTTGATGACCGTGGCGTCGATATTGTTGAAGCCCGGGTCGAACAGCATCTGGCGGGGCGAGAACGTCTGGAAATCCCTGGTCGTGACGTAGTAGGCCCGGTGGTAGCCCCCCCGCGGATCGGGCGTCGGCGACGCCGAGGGGACGTCGGACGACCAGACGATCAAGAACTGCCCGAGGGCCTCGTCGTAGTAGACCTCTGGCGCCCAGCAGGTCCGCGCGTCGGCGACGTCTTCCATCACGGGCAAGTAGCGCTGCTCCGACCAAGTGACGAGGTCGGGCGAACTGGCGTAGCCGATGCCTTTGTCGCCCCAGCCCGACGTCCAGACCATGTGGAACCGGCCGTCGGGCCCGCGGGTGATGTGCGGGTCGCGCATCAACCCCGAGCCGACCGTCGGCGTGACGAGCCGTCCCGGGACCTCGACCCACGTGCGGGCGTCGTCGCTGTAGGCGAGGTGGAGCCCGTCACCGTTGCCGCGGAACGACGTGAAGAGCCACGCGTCAGCGGGCGCCGGCTCCGTGGCCGAGGCGACGTGGCAAGTGGCGGCGAGGGTGAGAAGCAGGAGGTGGCGAATCATAGCGGAAAGGGATCACGTACCTATGGGGAGCATCGCGGCAGGGGCGTACGTAGCGCCGCAACAACTATTCGACCGGCTGGGGTGTAGGTGGCGTCCAATCGCCTTCGACAATCTGCCAACCTGGCAAGTAACAGCGGACGACGTAGTTCCAGCCGTCGGTGAGGGGCAGGTAGTTCGCTTTGTCGGCGTCTCCCCCGAAGTGAATCGTCACGCCGCCATCATCGTCTCTCTTAGCCGTAATGCTGTTAAAAGAGTATGCGTCGAGGTCGTTCGGCGTAAAGAAGCCGTCTTTGTTATAAACGGTGACCGACCAAAAAGCGTCGACGGGAACGTCCTTGGGCATGGTGAGCGTGTAGGCCGTCTTGCCGTCGTTCTTCGTCGGCTCCTGATTGAAGTACATCGCACCGCGTTGCGGATTGCCGCCCCATCCGTAGGCGGCGCCGAGCAGGTGTTGCAGCGGATCAACCTCGCCTCGGGGGCCAAAGGCGTTCGGTAGGCCATCGATTTTAGAAACCATCGCGTTGATCGATTGACGAGTCTCCACCAGCGACGCCATGTCCCAGTCGGGTAGTTCCAAACTTCCGGGCGATGCTTGTTTGACCTGAATGGCGTCTTGCAACGCGTGCGCCTTCTCCATGTCGGTCGGACTCTTCGGGTCGCAGAAAGTCCGAAACAAAACGACGGCGTAACGCGTGCCGACGTTATCGATGCTCAGCGTGACCTCCCCCGCACCGGTCTTGAGGACAGGGTTGTACTCGTCCTGGTCGATTACGAGCAACGATTGGAAGCGGTCGGGAGACTTCGGCTTGACGACCGTTACGGGGCCCGCAGCCAAGTCGTAGATGCCAAACGAGTAAAGGGTGTCACGGTTGCCGCGGATCGTCGTTTGATTCTCGACCGAGTACACCTCACGGAAGTTCATCAGCTTGCCGACGCCACCCGCTTTGGCGGCATAGCCTTTGAACTGCATGTCGCTTTCCGCCCGGACATAGTTCAGAACATTGACCATCTCGACGCCAAGCACGGTGCTGGCAGTCGAGAAGAGAAGGAGGACGGAGGCGATTCTTACGGGGAACATCTAACCCTCCGGAGTAGAGAAATAAATTTTGATCGCAGTCGACCTATCATCCTCGCAGGGGTACTGAAACCCCGGCAATCAGCGACTGTCGTCGAGACAGCAGTCGCGGGGATGGGTCGGCGACGTGAGGAGTAATGGGCGGAGTATACCCCTTCGGCTCCGTGGCCGTTCAGAAAAATCTGATCCCCCGAAGTGCCTTCGAAACACTCTCAGTCACAACGAAACAAAAAAGCCCTCCCCCGCTGCGCGGGGGAGGGCTCGTGTTAAACAGATTGAGTAGCGAAGGACTTCTCAGTCCCACCACCAGGCGTCGCTGGCGGCGGCCGCTTCAACGGTCGCCCGCTGCTCGGCGAGCTTGCCGTCTTCGTCGGCCTTGACGTTCGCCGCGTCTAGCGCTTCGGTCGGGCGGATCATCACGCCGCCGCCGATCGGGGTCATCAGCGTGCTCCCCTTCCAGAGGGCGTTGACGGCCGAGGCGACCTTCTGCGGGGCGTTCTGCGTGCGGACCGGGTACTTCGACTCGTCGGCGAGCACGCCCATCGACCAGCCCGACTTGGCGAACAGGTCGTGCTGCTTCATGAACGCGGCCGCGACGGCCAGGTCGATGCAGTTGCGGAGCTGGGCGTAGACGGGGCTCGCCGCGGCGAGCTTCGCGTAGTTCTCAGTGAACTCGGTGACGAACTTGTTGCTCGCCCGGTTGTTGCGGCCGAGCTTGCGACGCATCCCGTCGCGCGAGACGACTTCGTCTTCGCCGACGAGGCGGACGCCTTCGCCGACCATCTCCATCGCGAGGCCGTCTTCGGTCGTCTTGATCCGCTCGTAGTCGGGCACGAAGTACCAACGCTGCAGGGCGTTCTTGCTGACGGTCGCCGGGTTGACGCGGCTGACGTAGCTGGCGATCGGGGCGGCGGCCTGCTCGAGGCCGATGCCGATGAGCTTCATCCGGTAGTCCGCCTCGACCAGCACCTGGGCGAAGTGGGTGTCGGCGGGGACGCCGCCGACGGTGATGACCTGCTCGCCGAGCCGCTCTTGGAGCTGCGAGGCGATCAGGTTCGGGTTGGGCCGGCCGACGCGGGCGAGGAACTGCTGCATCCGCTGCAGGCCCTCTTCGGTCGGGTCGATCGAGCAGTAGATGAGCGGCGCGTCGTCGGCCGCCGAGTCGGGCCCGAAGGCCCGCATCGCGGTGACGAGGTCTTGCAGCTCGAGGGTCGGCTTGCCGCTCTGGATGCCGAGCGTGCGGCCCGAGGGGGCCTCGGCCCACGGCTCGGCGGGGCCGGCGAGGACGATTTCGTTGGTTTCGGGGTAGCAGAAGACGTAGTCGATGCGGGTCAGGCCGGCGAGCTTCTGCATCGCGTCGGTCGGCTGCTGGCCGGCGTCGAGACGCCCGGCGAGGGCCTTTTCGAGGCGCGTCAGCGAGACCTTGCGGAGCTTGCTCGGCTTGGCGAGGTCGCCTTCGAGGCGGTTCATCGCTTCGGCGATGCGTTGCTGGGCGAGACGTCCACCGGGATCGGCCGCATCGATCCGGTGCAGAACGCCGTTGGCGTCGATGATGACGCCGGAACCTTGGCCGCCGCCACCGCCACCTTGACCGCCGCCGCCGCCGAGGCCGCCACCACCGCCACCGCCGCCGAGGCCACCGCCACCGCCGCCTCCAAGACCGCCGCCACCGCCGCCGCCGAGGCCGCCGCCACCGCCGCCACCGAGGCCGCCGCCACCTTGGCCACCACCGCCGCCGCCGAATTGGGCGAGCGATGGCGAGGCGCACGCCAGCAAGGCGACGAGCACGGCGGTAAGAAATCCGCGGCCCAGAGAGCCAACGGGACGGGCCAAAGTCATGCGCATGGTGCGTCCTCGAACGCGATCGCTGCGGGCCGGCCGGTCGCCCGGCCGCGGCAGCTGGAGGGGTAGGGGGTCGGGACCGGCGGCGTAGCGCCTGCGATAGGCGTTGGCCGCGGCCTCTTGGGTCGAGCCTTCAGGGTAATCGGGCAAAGTAGGCAAGGCAAGAAACAGCAGGGGGTTGTGGCGATTCGGCGGCCCTCCCCGGGGGGTTGGCCCCGACAACCCGCGGGGCCCCCCCAACCCGATCCCCCGGGTAGCGAAAAGTCAACGTAAACGTTGCCGTTTCCCAACCTGGCGGCCTGTCGTGGGCTACGTTTTCGCGGTCCTCCGTCCGGAATCGTGGCTGCGCGCCGCGTACGGCCGGGGGTCGAAGGAAAAACCGCTCTCGCCACCGGATGCCCGTGTCCCCCCTCTCCCGCCGATCGCCGAAAGCGTGGCGGGTCGCCCTTGTGGCGGCCCTGCTCACCAGCGGCTGCGCGGGGTTGCCGCGGATCGACCCCTCCGGACGGCGGTTCTTGATCTGGCCCGAGCCTCAGGCGACGGCCCCCACGCTGCCCTCGCAGGGGGGCAATCTGGACGTCCCGCCGGTCTACGCCGGCGCCGTGCCGCCCGCCGCCCCGCCCCCCTACGGGGCTCCGGCCTACGGGGCGCCCGCCGGGCCGGTCGCCGTGACGGCCCAGTCGCCGGCCGACGAGAATCTCACCATCACGCCCAGCCGGATCCTCGCCCCCGTCGGCAGCGAAGTGATCCTCAAGGCGGGCGTTTGCTGTAAGGACGGCTACCTCCGCACCAACCGCCGCATCGAGTGGATGCTGGGGCAGGAGGGCTCGGGCCAGTTCGTCACCGTCGGCGAACGGGGCGAGATGGACTTCATGCGGCTGCCGTGGGAACGGCCCAACAAGGTCGATAACGCCTACGCGGTCGGATACACAACGCCGTTCAACGTCTGCCTCCGCCGCGGCACCGAGGACCCCACGGACGACGTGCAGGTCCGCACCGGCGAGGCTTGGATCACCGTCACCAGCGCCAGCGAAGGCGTCAGCTATGTGACGGCGACCGCGCCCGGGTCGACCGACTGGGACGCCCGCCGCAGCACCGCGACGGTCTATTGGGTCGACGCCCAGTGGAAGCTGCCGCCACCGCTGCCGCTGCAGCCGGGCCAGACGGGGACGCTCACGACGACGATCACGCGCCAGAGTGACGGCGCCCCGGTGCAGGGTTGGCTGGTCCGCTACGAGGTGCTCCGCGGCGACCAGGCGCGGCTCGGCTACGAATCGGGCCAGGCGTCCGAGGCGACGACCGACGCCAACGGCCGGGCAAGCGTCCAGGTGTCGCCGACCGACGATCAGCCGGGCTCGGCCCAGGTTAAGGTGACGGTCATCCGCCCCGCGACCAGCGGCCCGATGCCGGCGCCGCGGCTCGAAGTCGGCGGCGGCGAGACGGTGGTCAACTGGACCCCGACCGCGTCCGTGCCGACGACCCCGCCAATCGGCGGTGGCGTGACGCCGCCGACTGGCGGCGGAGCGACGCCCCCGGCGCCGTTCGAGCCCCCCCCGACCGGCAACGACGGCGGCACGCTCGGAACGCCCCCCGCCAAGATCGGCCCGCGCGTCGAGCTGGTGCTACGCCGCGCGTCGACCGGCCCGATCCGTGTCGGTGAGCCGATCCCGGTCTCGGTCGAACTGCTCAACACGGGCGACACGCCGGCGGAGAATCTGCGGATCGCGATCGACTTCGACCGCGGGCTCTCCAGCCCCCAGGACCTGCAAGGGCGCTACCTGCTGGAGCGGTCCGACCTGCCCGACCTGGGGCCGGGCGATTCGAGCGTGGTGGACGTCAACTTCACCGCGGTCGAGGCGGGCCAGCAGTGCTACCGCGTCAATGTCTCTGCCGACGGAATGGCGTCGTCGGTTGATCGCCAGTGCTTCACGATCGACCGCCCCGCGCCGCCGGCGCGGCCGCAGCTGCGGATCGAGTCGGCGCTCGATGCCCGAAAAGAGGTGGGGCAGTCGCTCAGCTATATCGTGACGGTCTACAACGACGGCTCGACGCCGGCCAGCAACCTCGCCGTCGAGGTGCTCGCCGACGCGCAACTGGTCGCCACGCAAGCGACCGGCGGCTCTCGCGCCATTGACCGCGGGCTGCGCTGGGAAGGGGAGTCGATCCCCGCCGGCGGCAGCGTCCGCTTCGACATCGAGTTCGACTGTGTCGCACCGAGCAATCAGGCAAAGGTCACGGCTTACGCATTAATCACCGACAGCGACTACGAACAGAAAACCGACGCGGTCGAGATCCTCCCGGGGCGTCCAAACGTCCCGACGCCAGCGCCGACGCAACGGCGCGATCTTGAGGGCGTGATCAGCTCGACCGCCAACCCGGCGAAGGTCGGCCAGCCGGCGACGCTCAACGTGGCGATCACCAACACGTCGGGCCAACCGATGCAGAATGTGGAGTACCGCTTGCGGTTCGAGAGCCAGATCCAGCCGACGATCCCAGCCGGGGCGACCCAGTTCCAGTCGGAGGTCCGGTTCCCGGCGATCCCGTCGCTGGCCGCCGGCGAGACCTTCCGCTTCGCACTCCCGTACATGCCGGTCGAACAAGGCGTCTCGACGGTGTCGCTCGACCTACGGAACGGCGCGACGGGCGAACCCGTCACGGCGACCACCGCGATCTCGATCAGCCCGCGCTAAACAGCGCGGCGTCATTCACCAAAAAAGAACGTCGGAGCCTCGGGCGCTAGCCCGGGGTGGGTACCCACCCCGGGCTAGCGCCCGAGGCTCCGACGTGTACCGGTGGTTTACGGGTTATGGGTCAGAAATCGCCACTCCATTGGGTTCTGCTGCGGCACGACTGCCCCGCCGACTACCGAGACGGCCCCCATTGGGACCTGATGCTCGAGCGGGACGACGTGAGCGACGAGGCAGGTTTAGCGACGTGGTCGTTGCTGACGCTGCCGACCGCGTGGCTTGCGTCAGAAGCGGCGACGGGAGCGTGCGACGCTGAGGTCGAGGCGATGCAACTCGACGACCACCGCGCCGCGTATCTGACCTACGAGGGTCCCGTCAGCGGCGGCCGTGGCGACGTGCACCGTCTCGCCAGTGGCGAGTTGTTGTGGCTATCCGATCAAGACGATCAGGTCGTTGCTCGTCTGGCGGGTGACTTCGATGGCGTTCTCACCCTACAGCGACAGCAAACTACGCAATGGCGGTTGCTGTGGAACGTCGCGTGCTAGCGACGCCGTCGCCGGCAAACTCTCCGTGAATTGCCAAGCCGGAGGTTGCACACGGCGGAAAGGATCGTACATTCTTCGCTACGCCGCTCGTCGGCGGCCCACCAGACAACTCCCACCAAGCGATCCTCCGCCACGCCCGAACAGGGTGAGCCCGCGTTTTTCCACGACCGCCCGTCAGCGGTTGGGGTGCAAGTCACGACGGATCAGCGAGGGGCGCGCGAGCGTCTTTCGTTTCACCCTGTCGGGCGTGGCGTTTTGCTTCCGGCCGCTTGAGCCGAAGCCGATTGAGCCGAACTAGCGATCAGCGACGCAGCCCCAGGCTAGCGCCGTCGGCTTATAGCGACGGCTCGCACCGGCGATTCGGCGCGCTACGGCTTCGAGGCGACGAACGCCATCCGCAGTTGGTGCAAGACATCGTCGAGCGCGAGCGCCTCGTCCGACGTCAGGTTGCCGGTGGTCTTTTCTTTGAGCATCGCCAGCGTGTCGATCAGGTACTTGGCCTGATTGGGGCGCGCCTTGGTCTCGCCCGTCACGGGATGCGGGAACTGGCCCAGCGACAGCAGCGCCTCGGTGGCGAGCGACGACATCAGCATGCCGATCGAGGCGGCCGGCATCGGCGGGTCATCGGGGTCGGGCGAGCCTCCAACGTTAGTTGGGGGTGTTTGCGCTTCACTCCGGGGACTTACGTCTCCCGGCTCGCTGGCGGCTTTCGGTTCGGCGGCCGCTTCTTTCTCGCGCTCGACTTGGGCCTTCCAGTCCTCGTCGATGAAGATTTTCTTTTCTTCGCTCATTAGGTTGCCTGCTGGGTCGACTCGCTCTTTTCGGAGGCTTGCTCACCCGCCGAGCCGCGCTCCTTGCGACGGTTGCGGTAGGCGACCGCCGCGCCGATAAAACCGGCGAACAGCGGCTGGGCCTTGATCGGTTTGCTCTTGAACTCGGGGTGGTACTGCACCGCCAGGAACCAGGGGTGGTCCGGCAGTTCGATCGCCTCGACTAACTTGCCGTCGGGGCTGGTGCCGCCGAAGCGGAGGCCGTTCGCCTCGTACTGCTGGCGGTAGACGTTGTTGAACTCGTAGCGGTGACGGTGCCGCTCGTCGACGGTGGATTTGCCGTAGCACGACTCGATGAGCGACCCCTCGGCGAGCACCGTCGGCTGCGCGCCGAGCCGCATCGTGCCCCCCTTGTTGGTGACCTCGCGCTGCTCGTCCAGCAGGCAGATCACCGGGTGGGCCGTGTCCTTATCGAACTCCGTGCTGTGAGCCCCCTGGAGTCCGACAACGTCGCGGCCGTACTCGACCACGGCGCACTGCATGCCGAGACAGATGCCGAAGAACGGCACGCCGCGTTCGCGGGCCCAGCGGATCGCCTGGACCTTGCCCTCGATGCCTCGCTCGCCAAAGCCGCCCGGCACCAGCACGCCGTCGTAGCCCGACAACAGCCGTTCGGGCCCTTCGGCCTCGACGTCTTCGCTGCGGATGCGGCCGATGCGGATCTGCGCCTTGTGGTGGATGCCGGCGTGGTCGATCGACTCGTAGATGCTCTTGTAGGCGTCGCGGTGCTCGGCGTACTTGCCAACCACGGCGATCGAGATCTCGTGGTCGGGCCGACGCAGGCGGTTGAGCAAGTCGTGCCAGTCGTCGAGGTTCGGCTCGGGCGTGTCGAGCCCCAGCCGCTCGCAGATCTGCGCGTCGAGGCGGTTCTCGACCAGCGACAGCGGCACCTCGTAGATGCTGAAGTCCTTGTCGCGTTCTTCGATGACGGCGTCGAACGGCACGTTGCAGAATAGGGCGATCTTTTCGCGATCCTCGCGGCCGATCGGCTGCTCGGTCCGACAGACGAGGATGTCGGGCTGGATGCCGATCTGCCGCAACAGGCCGACCGAGTGCTGGGTCGGCTTGGTCTTCAGTTCGCGGGCCGCCTTCAGGTACGGCACCAGCGTCAGGTGCATGAACAGGCAGTTCCCCTTGCCGGCCGTGAACGCGAACTGGCGGATCGCCTCCATGAACGGCAGGCTCTCGATGTCGCCCACCGTGCCGCCGATCTCGGTGATGACGACGTCCGGCTTGCGGCCGTCGGCGTCCTTCGTGTCGGCGAGCCGGGCGATGCACTGCTGGATCTCGCCGGTGACGTGCGGGATGACCTGGACGGTCTTGCCCAAAAACTCGCCGCGGCGTTCCTTCTCGATCACCGACAGATAGATCTGCCCGGTGGTGTAGTTCGAGTCGCGCGTCAGCGGGCCGCTGGTGAATCGCTCGTAGTGGCCCAGGTCGAGGTCGGTCTCCGAGCCGTCGTCGAGGACGTAGACCTCGCCGTGCTGGTAGGGGGACATGGTCCCCGGATCGACGTTCAGGTAGGGGTCGAGCTTCTGCATCCGGACCGAGAGGCCCCGCTTCTCGAGCAGCATGCCGACCGACGCGGAGGTGAGCCCTTTGCCGAGCGAGCTGACGACACCGCCGGTGACAAAAATGTGCTTGGCCATGCTTTTGGGGGGCTCCGGTCCGTGTCGCGAGGCGGGAAAGCCCAAGCTTAGCAGCTAGCAGCGCCGAATCGGAGACCTAGAAATGCGCAGACAACACCGGGGGACGAGAAAAATGCCGCCCTAATCGGACCCCCAGCGTGAGCGGTTTTGACGCAAAAAGTTGGCTTTTCCGGCCCGGTCTGCGGCTATCCTGAGTGGCTCCCGCCGGCGCCTTTTTCGACGGATTTGACGACGTTGTTTTCTTTGATGCGACTACGAACCGCAGCAACGCTCCTTTGCTTGATTGCCGCCATCAAAAGTGATGCGGCGATCACGGCAACCGGCGACTACAGCCCGGCGTACGACGGCGTGTCGGACCCGTGGGAGCCCGCACCGGAGATTGATCTCTTCGTCGGCAACACCGCGGCGGGGACCCTCACGATTGACGGCGACAGCCAGGTGCTGGCCGGCAAGGCCTACTTTGGCGTCTCAAGTGGTGGCGACGGGGCGATCTCGGTTGTCGGCGACGGTGCGATTCTGAAGACCGTGTCGGACCTGTTCCTGGGGAACGGAGGTCGGGCGCGGCTTGAATTGGTTGATGGCGGCAGAGCGATAGTTGGCGGCGTCACCCAGGTGCATCGCGTCTCTTCGAGTTACCCAACCGCGATCCAGTTCGACGGTGGAATCCTCGAAACCGGCAGTCTCTTCGCCTCGCCCGACTTTTTGGAGGGCGATGGCGCCATCTACGCCAATGGGCTGGTGAGCGACTTCGACCTCACGTTCGACACCAACCATGAGACCTCGCAGGACTTCTTGTTCGACTCCATTCCCGAGCAGAACGTCGAACTACACTTGTCGCCGGCGGTGTCCACCGGGAGCTTTCACCATCTCGGCGCCGGCTTCCGCAACTCGGCAACGCTCACCATCTCGGACGGCCAAAACATTCAGTCCGAATATGGAACGCTTGGCAAGGGCTACGGCTCAAACGGTCGAGCCATTATCACCGGCGCAGGCTCCACATGGGAGATCACGAACCACCTCGCGGCCGGTAACAGTGGGGTGGGCGAGGTGGTAATCGAGCAGGGGGCTCACTTGCACGCCCTCAACGCCGATATCGGAAGCTACTTTTCAAACGCCTCACTGCGGGTCAGTGGGGTTGGGTCTCTGTTCACGGGGGAAGACGTCTATGTCAGCGGTGACACGCCGTTTGTCGTCGATGACGCCGCGAAGGTGCAGGTCGCGAACTACTTTATTATCGGAGGCGCTTCTTCCGGGGGAGACGCGTTCCCCGTTGTCACAGTGACGGGGGCTGGTAGCGAGATAGCGACCGAGAACTTTTTAGCGGTGGGCAGCAGCTCAGCGGCGCAGCTCCGCGTCGAGGAGGGAGGCCGCGTTTACTCGCCCGCGATCCGAGTTGGGTCGATCGGGTTCGATCCGGGGCAACTCTTAGTCACAGGCCCCGAGTCACAGGTAGAGACCGACTTCCTGGAGATTAAACGCAATAGCTGGCGTTTTGGCGCGTCGGATACCATTGGCCCAACCTCGGTGCTTGTCGAGCAGGGCGCCATGCTCAAGGTGAATACCCGCCTCAAGAGCGCGCTGAACTCGACCTATGAGGGTCCCGGCTTCGCCTTGCGCGACGGTGGGCGTCTCGCCTTGCCGGGGGACAGGGAGGGTTCACTGACCCAGTTTCTCGATGGAACGGAGATCAACGAAATCCGGTACTGGGACGGCGACAATTACGAGACCCTGCTGTCCGCTACGCTCGGCGTCGACTACACGCTGGAGTATCAGGGCGGCGGCGACTTGGCTGGCTTCACGCTGCTAACCGTCGGCGTGCTGCCGACGATCGATGGCGACTACAACGGCGACGGCGTCGTCAACGCCGTCGACTACACCGTCTGGCGCGACCGGCTCGACTCGGACGCAACTCTGCCGGGCGACACGACCCCTGGAACCGTCACGCAGCAAGACTATGAAGTCTGGGCCGCGAACTACGGCAATGTAACACCGAACAATGGGACACAACCCGTGCCCGAACCGAACGGCTTGCTCCTCGCCGCGGTGCTGACAAATCTTCTCGTCGTTTGTCACCGTCAATAACGAAAGGCTCGGTCGCCGTAAGCTCGGCCGAACATGAAGTTACCGCCTGATCGTCCGCCAACTTGCCGAGAGAAGCCGGCGGCCGGACTTACTGGGCACGGTTGCGAGGGGCGGTCCCCCCACTTGAGCCGCAGGCGCTTGCCTCGGGCAGCAGCGGAGAAAGGACCGCCCCGCTACTTAACGACGCCCTTCTTCGCCGAAGGCCGTCAACATAACGCGCCGAGCCTCAATCGCTGTACGACACGCGCCAGATGACGCCGCCGTCGTCGTCGCTCACCAGCAGGTCGCCCCGCGGCGTGACTTCGACGCTCACAGGGCGGCCGTAAACCTGGCTCGCGTCGCCGTCGGCGATGAAGCCGGTGAGGAAGTCTTCGGGCGGCTGGGGACGGCCCGCTTCGTCGAACGGCACGAACAGCACCTTGTAGCCGGCGAATTTGGACCGATTCCAAGAGCCGTGCTGGCCGACGAATGCCCCGCCGCGAAAACGCTCGGGGAACGCTTCCTTGGTGTAGAACGCTAAACCCAACGAGGCGGTGTGCGCCCCAACGGGAACGTCGGGGACGATCGCTCTGTCGACCAAGTCGGTGTGGGGCTCCTCGGCCCACCGCGGGTCGCGGATGTCGCCGTAGTACGAGTAAGGCCAGCCGTACCACCCGCCCCGGCGGACGCTGGTGATGTAATCGGGGACGAGGTTGTCGCCGATTTCGTCGCGTTCGTTGACCGCGGTCCATAGCTCGCCTGTGACCGGGTTGTAGTCCATGCCGACCGGGTTCCGCAGGCCCGACGCGTAAATCGCCTCGTCCGACCCATCGGGATTCATGACGAGGATGCCGGCGCGTCGCTCTTCCTTGTCCATGCCGTGCTCGCCGACATTGCTGGAGGAGCCAACGGTCACCAAGAGGCGGTCGCCCTCCTTGGTCGGCAGCAGGTTGCGGGTCCAGTGGTGGTTGTAGCCGCCCGCCGGCAGCTCGGCGATTTGCTCGCCTTCGCCATCGAGTTGCGTCATCCCTTCGCGGTAGGGCCACCTCATCACCGAATCGACATTGCCCACGTAGAAGTGGTTGTCGACGATCGCCATGCCGTAAGGCTGGTTGAGGCCGTTCGCCGCGCTGGCGAACTCGAACGTCTCGTCGACCTCGCCGTCACGGTCGGCGTCGCGGAGCAGCACGATGCGGTTGGCGCTCTTGCTGGCGTCGTCACTGAGGGCGACGAAGTAGTCCTCGCCGCTCGGCCCCACATAGACCCGGCGCGGGTGTTCTAGGCCCTCGGCGAACTTGGTGACCGTGAAACCGTCGGGCGCTTGCGGCCCGGCGCCCTCGGGCCACGGCACGATTTTACTATTCTTGGTCGTCGATTTCGACTTGTAAGGGGGCGGCAACTTCAGGTCGCCCACCGCGGTCGAGACGGTCACCGGCGGCTGCGAGGCCAGCTCGGCTTTCTTGGCGTCGCTGAGCGATTCGACGACTTCGGCGTCGACCGGAACGCCCCCGCCAAGCAGCAAGCAGGTGGTGGCGACGACGATCAGTTCGGACGGAGTTCGCATGGCTCTAGGTCTCTGTTGGCTCAAAGAGGCGGCTCGTGACGGGTGTCAGCAACGCTTGTTTTAGCTTGGCGAATCGCTAGCCGGCCGACGTGCTGTCGCCGGCGAATGGTTGGCCAGTGGGGAGCGAATCTCCCGGTGGTCATGACGCGTCGGTAGGGCGGCTAGCACGAAAACCTAGCAGTGCTGAAGCGGGGTATCCTACATCGACGGCTCAGAAAGTTAAGCGACGCGACAACCTTAGTCGAGCAACAGGTCGCTGGCCTTAGTCGAGCAACAGGTCGCTGGCCTTAGTCGAGCAACACGTCGCTGGCCTTAGTCGAGCAACACGTCGCTGGTCGTCGGGCGAGCTGGTGCGAAAGGGACCCAAGTGGTCGCAGTGGAGTCGGCTCTGTCGGCGGTTTGGTCACCGTAAAGCAGTCACCTTGCGCAGCCTTTCGGGTCGCGATTTAGAAGGTGAGGATCGCTCCTACGAATTCCTTGCTGGATGAAAGAGACACGCCTATCCTCGGTCTAAATTCTTGGTGAGCGGTCGACTCGTGGACCACGCT
Organism: Botrimarina colliarenosi; assembly: GCF_007859955.1. Taxonomy (GTDB): domain Bacteria; phylum Planctomycetota; class Planctomycetia; order Pirellulales; family Lacipirellulaceae; genus Botrimarina; species Botrimarina colliarenosi. Next base: position 418,919 of record NZ_SJPR01000001.1, on the reverse strand, counting down.
TCTCGCCAAGGCAGCAATATTGCTCCGACATGGAGAGATCGGATGAACGCCCCCTTGCGTGCGGCGAATCGGCAGGAAGAAAACGTCGCCGCGGTGAGAACGACGGCATTGCCTCGCGTCGCGTCGCGTCGCGCGTTGCGTCATCGACAGTGGCCCCGTCGACAGTGGCCCCATCGGCAGTGGCCCCATCGGCAGTGGCCCCATCGGCAGAGGCTCCATCGACAAGACGGCTGGAGCTTCCCTCGGGGGTGATCCACGCCGTCAACTGGCGCTACGCCACGCCGATCGTGGCGATCCACTTGCTTGCGCTTCTCGTGATCACCCCTTGGCTGTTCAGCTGGTGGGGCGTGATCGCGTTCGTGGCCGGTGTTTATTTCTACGGGGCGGTTGGGATCAACCTCTGTTATCACCGGCTGCTGACCCACCGCAGCTTTGCGGTGCCTGCCTGGCTGGAGCGGGCGTTTGTCGTGGTCGCTGTCTGCTGCTTGGAGGACTCGCCGGCGAGTTGGGTGGCGGCCCACCGCCTGCACCACAGCGACGCGGACCACCGTGACGACCCCCACAGCCCGCTCGCAGGGGCGTTCTGGGGACACCTCGGATGGTTGTTGATGGCGAACCCCAAGGTGCGTAGCCTCTCGGTGTTCGAGCGTTACGCCCGCGACGTGTTGCGGACGCCCTTCTACCTGCGGCTGCAACGGGGCGAGCTGCCGCTGCTGATCTACGCCGCCCATGCGCTGCTCTACGCGGTCGTCGGTTTTGTAGCGGGGTTCGCCATGACGGGTGAGCCGGCCGCCGGGGTCCAACTCGGGGCGAGTCTGCTGGTCTGGGGGGTCTTCCTGCGGACGGTCGTGGTGTGGCACATCAGCTGGTCGGTCAACTCGTTGAGCCACCTGTTCGGCTACCGCAACTACGAGACGGACGAGAACAGCCGCAACAACTGGCTCGTGGCGATGCTCAGCAGCGGCGAGGGGTGGCACAACAACCACCACGCCGAACCCGCCAGCGCCTCGAATTGGCACCGATGGTGGGAATTCGACCTGATGTACCTGATTATACTCGGGATGGAGCGTGTCGGACTGGCGCGCGACGTGATACGGCCCCGAGCGTTCCGGAAGTGAAAGGAACGGTGAAGGGCAGGAAAAATGAAGCCCTCCACGGAATTTAGCGTTAGCTAAAGTCGGGGCTGCTGTCCCGGCGCAAGCCCGCCGCTTCCTTTGGGGGTTCGACAACAATGTCCTTCTCGACGCAACAGCGAGCCGTCGCGGTATTCCTCTGTCTGGTGGCCGCCGCCAGCTCGGACGCGGCAATCACCGCGACCGACGACTATAGCCCGGCCTACGACGGCGTGGCGGATCCGTGGGACTTGGGGACCACCACGGATCTCTATGTCGGTGACACGAACGTCGGGTCGCTCTTGATCGACGAAGGCAGCTATGTCGCCAACGATGACGCCTACGTCGGGTATGCCACGACGGGAAATGGCGCTATCACGGTCTCTGGCGCGGTCTCGACCTGGAGGAACGACAGCTGGATCTACCTCGGCTATCGGGGGCAAGGGACGTTGACGATCGCCGACAGCGGTCAAGTGAACGGCTACTGGGCTTCCCTCGGGTCACGCTCGGGGGCTGAGGGGAACGCCCTGGTGACCGGCGCCGGATCAAGATGGATCATTAATCGCTGGCTTGAAGTTGGGGCGGCGGGGACCGGAGTCCTCGACGTCATGGATGGCGGTAAGGTGTCAGCGGATGTCGTCACGATAGCGGACGGGTTGGGCTCGACGGGACAAGTGACTGTCAGCGGGGCCAACTCGTTGCTAGACGTCGAAGGTAGCTACATAAACGATGTCTACGTCGGCAACTTCGGGACCGGCATTCTAAGCATCGACTCTGGGGGCCGCGTCTTGGCCGACGAGGTCTATGTGAGCCGACACTCCAACGCGTCGGGCCTGGTGACGGTGACCGACATCGGGTCGCAACTGCGAGGCACGCGGGGCGTTTACATCGGTGGCAATTCGACGGGCGTTCTCAGGGTCGATAACGATGGCGTCGTCGACGGCGGCGACATTGTCGTCGGGGACAACGCCGCGGGAACGTTGCAGGTGGGGTCGGCCGGAGCGGTGAACGCCGTCAACCTCTATGTGGGACGTGGCTCGAATGGAACCGGCGTCGTTCAATTCGACGGCGGAGTGGTCGAGACGCAGGGACTCCTCGCCTCGCCTACTGAGCTTCTCGGGACAGGGACGATCAACGCTCGCGGAGTTGTCAGCGACATCGACGTCACGATCGCGTCGGCTGCCGACTTACAACAGCAATGGCTCTTCAACGGGTTGCCCGATCAGAGCGTCACCCTGAATGCTGATTTCGGTGGGACAGGTAAAAGCGAAGCGGTGCTTGGGGCCGGTTTTCGCGGCGCCGGTACGCTGAGTCTCTCCGGCGGCCAAGTGGTTTACTCGGGTCGTGGTGAACTCGGCTACCACACCGGTTCCCATGGGGTCGCGGTCGTCTCTGGCGTGGGGACGTTGTGGAATTCCGCCGGCGAAATCACCGTTGGTCGAAACGGCGCCGGCTCACTGACGGTCGAGTCGGGCGGCAGTGTCTCGGCGGGCTCGATAGCGCTCGGCCCCGAAGGATCGGGGACGCTCTCAATCGACGCCGACAGTACGCTGAATGTCAACAAGGATTTGATCGTCAACGCCAGCAGCAACGTTGTTCTTGATGGGGCCACGATTTCGGTTGGCGGATTGATCGCGGCGCCAGCAAATCTGCGAGGCGCAGGTGTCATTAGAACGACTGGCTTGGTGAGCGATTTCGACCTTACCTTTGACGCAACGCACCCCCTTGACCAGCAATTCACGATCAATCAAGAGCCGGGTCAGAATGTCACAATCGAACTTTCTGCCCAATCCTCAAGCCCCGCCAAAGGATCGCTTGGCGTCGGCTACAACGGTTCAGCCTCGTTGACGATCGCCGATGGACAGAAGATTCGTTCGGGCAAGGCCTACCTCGGATACCATCCCGGATCGAACGGCACAGCTGTGGTGAAGGGGGCGAACACGTTTTGGTTTAACGACTCACTCAACATAGGAACTTCAGGGGACGGATCGCTCACGATCGAGCAGGACGCCTACGTCGGTTCGGGACCTACCCGCATTGGTGGTCAGGGAGGTTCTGTTGGGACCCTGACCATTCGCGATTCAGACTCGCAGTTGGCGCCCCGCGGGATAGTCGTTGCCCACGGCGGCGTGGTGAATGTGGAGGGTGGGGGCGTCAACAACGACTTTGGGATCACCGAAATTGGAGGGGCCTGTACCGATTGCAGCTTGCCGAGAGCCAGTGTGACAGTGCGAGGAGAAAACGCCTTTTTTACCTCTTCCCAACTGGAAATGGGTCGTGATGGCGGCGCCCGATTTGTTGTCGAAGGCGGCGCAATCGCACGGGCGCGCTTTGGTGTAACGACACTCTATGCGGGCGACACGCAATTGGTCGTCTCGGGCGCGGGATCACACTTTGAGGCGGATCTCCTTTCATTCCAGCCAAGCTCGACGAGTGAATCGGGACCGGCTGAGATACTCCTGGAACGAGGGGGACGGTTCTCGTTGAATTTTATCTTTGGGAGTTCGGATGTCGCCCAAATTAAGATGCGTGAGGGGGGCCAATTCGTTTTTTTAAACGGAGGAAGGCGTCTTGCGAACACCGCGAGCGAGTTCTTTGGTGACGTTTACGCGGACGCAGTGTTTTATTGGGACGGCGATACCTACGAGAGCATTCTGAACGCCACCCCGGGAGTCGACTACACCATCCAACAGGTGTTTGACTCGTTCGGTGGTTATACGGTCCTCACGGTGGGCGAACTGCCCGGCCTCGATGGCGACTACAACGGCGACGGCGTCGTCGACGCCGCCGACTACACGGTTTGGCGAGACAACCTGAACGAATCGGTCACTTTGAATGGGGATACAACCCCCGGGGACGTGTCGCAGGAGGACTACGACGTCTGGGTGACAAACTACGGCAAGGTCGCTTCGAACAATGGGACGCAAACTGTGCCCGAGCCCAACGGCTTGCTCCTCGCCGTCGGGCTGGCAAACCTCCTCCTAGTTTGCCGCCGTAAATAACGAAAGGCCCGGTCGCCTTGCGGTGACCGGGCCTTCGCTTCCCCCCTTCTCTGTCCGCCCGCTCAGGCTTCGGCGGGCGGCTCTCATCGGTTGGTAGTGGGCGTTGTCGCCGACTACTTCAGGTACGTTGCTTGGCGGACGGCGACCGGTTGGCTGGTGAACGACGTCCCCTGCCGGTACATCGCCAGCCGCTCGCTGTAAGCGGCGTCGGCCGTGGGGGCGGCGTCGATCGCTTGCTGCTGCACCGCAGCGGCTTCGTCGAAGCGGCCCGCGGCGGCGAGCGCGGCGGCCTTGGTGTCGAGCGTCAGGTCGTCGGCCCCGCCGGCGAGCTCTTCCGCCTGCTGGACGTTAACGACCGCGGCGGCGCCGTCGCGAAACTCGTCCACGGGGCAGGTCGCCTGCATCCAAGCGAGGTTGCGGTAGGCGGCCGGCTGCTGGGGATCGAGGGCGATCGCCCGTTCGTAGGCGGCCTTCGCTTGGCCATAGCGTCCGAGGTCGACCAGCACGTCGCCGCGGCCGGTGGCGATCATCGCGTCGTCGGGCGACAGCAGTTCGGCGGCGTCGAGGTGACGGAGCCCCTCGTCGAGCAGGCCGAGCAAGTGGCACACGCGGCCGCGGCCGGTGTGAGCGGCTTCGAGGTCGGGGTCGATCTCGATCGCCAGCTGGTAGTCGCGGAGGGCGGACTCGTAATCGCCGTTCTGCACCGCGAGGGCGGCGCGGTTCGAGTACGACTTGGCGAACTCAGGGTTCAGCAGCAGCGTGCGGTTGAACCGCCGCAAGGCTTCCTCGTTGTTCCCTTCGCGGGCCGCCAACACGCCCAGGGCGTGCTCGGCGCGCCAGCACTCGGCGTCGCAGTGGAGGGCGTCTTGGTAGTCGGTCTTGGCCTCGGCGAATCGGTCGGCGTCCTCGAGGACCTCGCCCCGCTTGCAGAGCGCCCAACCGGCGAGCTGATTGGCGTAGGCGACGGCTTGCTCCGAGTTGTCGATCGCCAACACGTAGCGGCAACGTTGCAGCACGCCGGAGTAGTCCTCGGCGGTCGCGGCGGTGGCGGCGAGTTGGTGCGCTTCGGCGAGCAAGGCTTTGGCGCGTTCGCTGGTTTCGTCCGACGGTGACGCCTGCTCCGTACGGCTGGGCGACGTCGTGGCGTAAGTGGCCGGGGCCGGCGTTGCCGCCGCGGCGACTGGCTCCGCCGCGGCCTGCTGCAGCGGGGCAGGCATCGGGTTCGGCGGCAGTGAGACGACAACCGGCGCGGAGGCTGGCTTGCTCACCACCTTGGCGTCTTCGGAAGAAGGCAGCTGGGCGTGAGGCGGCTGGGTTGAGGCGGGTGTCGCCAGAGGACCTTGCGCCTTGGCGAACTGGTTCTCGAGCGTCGTCACCTGCGGCGTGCTGGTGAGATGCATCGGCTTCGGCGTCGATTTGCTGCTCGTCGTCGGCAGCGGCTTCTCGGGCGATACCATCGCGATCGGCGACGGCTTGCGGCCGGCCGGCGACGCGGACGCGCCGGCGTCGTCGCTGATCATCACGACGCCCGACGAGGCGAGCGACCGCGAATCGTTCGACGGCAACGGCGTCGCGGATGAAGGGGCGTAGGCCATCGGACGGGGCGCCGTGGCGGGCGCCTGGGCGATGCGGGTCGGCGCCACGGGAGCCGTTGACGCCGTCGAAGTCGACGGGCGACGTGCTTGCGGTTTCGGCATGACGGCCGGCGATTCGGCGGCGTCGTCCGAGCCCCATAGGCCGGAGAGCAGGCCACGCTTCGGACCGCCCCCGCTCCGCACGGCGACGCCGCCGTTGCGAGTGGGCTTCGAACCCGCGGCGATCGGCTTCAACGCGGGCGACCCGGCCCGCGAGGCTTGCCCTTGCTGAGTCTGAAAGTTGGCGGCGGGCCGCGGCGCGCCTTGCTGGACGTAGGACGGGATCCGCTCGACCCCTTCGTCACGACGCTGCGTCGCGGCGCCGACGGTCTGGATCCGGGCGTCTTGGATGGCGGCGGCGAACGGATCGACCGCCGGCTGCTCGGGCTCGCTCTTGCTGAACAGCCAGCTCGGCTTCAGCCGGCTGAAGAACGAGGGCTTGGTTTCGGGTTGGTCGCTGGTGCGAGGCCGCATCTCGGCCGCGTAGGCGGCGGGCACGACCGGCGCGGGGCGTCCCATCGCGGACGTCGCAGCGCTTTGCGGTGCGGTGCGGGGCGTAAGCACCGGGCCCGACGCGACCGACGGCAGCGGCAGCTGCGCGGCATCGAGCATAGCGCGGTCAATCGACTGCAAGTCGCCCGCGAAGGCGACGCCGGTGGGTTCGGCCGCGTTGGCGGCGATTCCCATCGATCCAAGAAGGCAGCCGGTCAAGAGTAGCGGTTGGCGCCTGAGCATGGCGGCACGTTCCTCGAGTCGGAGTAGCAGCAGCGAAAGACCAAGCCCCAGCGCGGAACTCAGCGATGCCGTTCTCATCGACCTCGACCGGCCGCCGACGTAACCGAAACAGGCCGGAAAATCGGCAAATCCGGAAAAGTCCGCCCAGACCGCCAGGGCGTAGAGGTCCCTCTCCCTACTAGGGAGGGGCTAGGGGAGGGTAAACCACTCCCCAACCCGGGGCGCCAACTCGGGACGCTCGCCTGTGCCAATGAATCCCCAGGCCAGGAAGATGGGAGCCTACGGACGCCGCCGACCCTCCCCTAACCCCTCCCTGAAAGGGAGGGGGAACATCGTGGGGCTTTAGCGTCGGAGCGTGGCGGGGCCGACTGCTATGTAGGCGCGACCCGCCTCGTAGAGCCGCAGACGCTGTTGCGCCTCGGCAGTAGCCGACTCATCCGCCGACTGCGGCGCCATCAGGATGGCGCGCTGCTGCAGCCGGATTGCTTCGGCGAACTCGCCGGCCGCGGCGTGGGCCGCGGCGCTCGCGTCGAGCGTCAAGAAGTCGTCACGTCCGAGGACGCGACGGGCCCGCCAGGCGGCTTCGATCGCCATCGCCGGGTCGCGCAGCGAACGCTCGGGACAGGTCGCCAGCACCCAGGCCAGCGAGCGGTAAGCCTCCACGCTGGTGGGGTCGGCGTCGAGTGAGTCGCGATAATCCGTAATCGCCTGCTGGTAGTAGCCCGCCTCGGCGTAGACGTGGCCGCGGGCGGTTCGGCAAGCGGCGAGTTGCGGCTCGAGGCGCAACGATTCGTCGAGGTCGGCGGCCGCCTCACGGAGCCGCCCCATCGTGTGCAACGCGACGCCTCGTAAGAGCAGCACGTCCGCCCGCTCCGCGGCTCCTTCTGGCGCCGACGCCAACGCCGCGTCGCAGTCGGAGACGGCGGCTTCGGGGTCGCCGGCCTGGAGCCTTAGCGAGGCGCGGTTCTGGCGGGCGGCGTTCGACGCGGGGTCGATCCGCAGGGTCCGGTCGAGGGCGTCGAGGGCGGCCTTCGTTTCGCCGGTTTCGGCCAGCGCGACCGCCAGGTCGTGCCACGCGGCGGCGTTGGCGGGGTTGGCGTCGGTCGCCGATCGGAGGTCGATCAGCGACGCCTCCGCCTTCCCTACTTGTGTGTAAAGCCTCGCCCGGGCGTGGTGCGCCCAGCTGCCAACGCGATTGGCCTGCTCGCGCAGGGAGGGGTCGGTCGCCTCTCCGAACGCGGCGATCGTCTCTTCGTAACGTCGCAGCAGACGGGTGAGCGTGTGGATCGTCGTCGCCCCGTTCGCCGCGTGCTCGAGCTGCCTCACCCGACGGGCGTCGTCGTCGGCGAATCCCTCGGTCGCCAACAAGCGGGGCGGCGGGAGCTCCCGAGCCGGCGACGCGGGCTTCACCAGCGGTCTTGGCGCGGCCTCGTAGACCGTTTGTTCAACCGCCGCGGAGTCGTCGGTCGACTCGACCCAAGCCGGCAGGCGGATGGCGTCCTCGGCGACTGCCGCGGCGCATAACGCCCACCCCAGCACCAGGACGGTGGCGGTGTCGGCGAGGGGTTTCAGGCACGCATCCATGCGACGCCGAGGGTTGGGTTAGTCGTTGGTTGATTGCGACCGCTTCAGACCACGTCGGGGCGGGTCATGCGGTCGTAGTCCATCAGCTCTTCAAGGCGCTCGGCGGGCATGAGCTCGAGCTCTCCCACCAGCTGCTTGATTGTTTTGTTCTCTTTGTGGGCCTGCTTGGCGAGGGCGGCGCACTTCTCGTAGCCGACCTCCGGCGCGAGCGCCGTGATCGTCATCAGCGACGCGTCGAGCAGCTCGGCGCAACGCGTCTCGTTCACCTCGAGGCCCGTCAACAGCTTATCGACAAAGACATTCGAGACGTTGGTGAGCAGCGACGTCGATTCCAGGAAGGCGTCGATCATCACCGGCATCGCGACGTTGAGTTCGAAGATCGAACCGATGCCGCCCATGCCCGCCATCGTGACGGTCGCGTCGTTGCCGATAACGCGGCAGGCGACCTGGATCGCGCTCTCACAGATAACAGGGTTCACCTTGCCCGGCATGATCGAGCTGCCGGGCTGGATCGCCGGCAGGATCAGCTCGCCGACGCCGCAGCGCGGGCCGCTGCCGAGCCAGCGGATGTCGTTAGCGATCTTTGAGAGGGCCACCGCAATCGTCTTCAGGCAGGCGTGCGCCTCGACGAAGTCGTCCTTGGCGGCTTGCGCCTCGGCATGGTCGGCCGCTTCGAGGAAGCCGCCGTCATCGATGTCGTCTTCGTCGTCGTCTTCGCCCGCGAGGCCGAGCCGTTCGGTCAACGCCGCGGCGACGCGGCCGGCGAACTCGGGGTGGGCGTTGATGCCGGTGCCGACCGCCGTGCCGCCGATCGGCAGGTTCGAGCGGGTCACCATGTGGGCCGTCGCGGCTTGCTCGGCGGCGCCCGCGATCTGCGAGGCGTAGCCCGAGAAGACCTGCCCGACGCGGATCGGCGTGGCGTCCATCAAGTGGGTGCGGCCGATCTTGACGATGCCGTCCCACTGATCAGCCTTCTGCGCCAGGTCGTCCTCGAGGCGGTCGAGCGCCGTCATCAGCGGGCCGAGCGCCATCGTCGCCGCGATGCACATCGCTGTGGGGAAGGTGTCGTTGCTCGACTGCCCCATGTTGACGTGGTCGTTCGGGTGGACGCCGCCGTCGGCCTTTGTCGTCAGGCCGAGACCCAACTTGTCGTTGGCCAACGCGGCGATCACCTCGTTGGCATTCATGTTCGTGCTAGTTCCCGAGCCGGTCTGATAGACGTCGACCGGGAACTGGGCGTCGTGTTTCCCCTGGGCGACCTCGTCGGCCGCGGCGATGATCGCGTTGGCGATCTTGGCGTCGAGCTTGCCGAGCCCCTTGTTCGCCTCGGCGCAGGCCGCCTTGAGGTGGCCGAAGGCGTGGATCACCGCCGGTGGGAGGGGCCGGTTGGCGACCGGGAAATTCTCGACCGCCCGCGCTGTCGACGCCCCGTAGAGGGCGTCCGCGGGGACCTGCATTTCGCCCATCGTGTCGCGCTCGGTGCGCGTGGCGGCGTTCGTCATTGGAAGTGGGAAGTCGGAAGGGGGGGTAGTGGGAATGCCCAGCAGCCGCTAGCGGCGCGACAATCCGGAAGGGATAGTAGGGGGTCTGTCAGACCGGCGAAACGCCGATTCGGCAGCGATATCGTGTGATTGCAGTCGGCCGCGAGTCGCCTTTGGCCGGCTATTTCTCCGACTTCCAACTTCCCACTTCCGACTTCGAGATATGCCGACGGTACTGGACAAGATCGTCGCCGTGAAGCGACAGGAAGTCGCACTGGCCCGCGCCGAACGGCCGCTAGTCGAGCTGCGCGCCGCCCTGGCGGACGCCCCGCCGGTGCGTGACTACCTGGCGCCGCTGGCTGCCGACCGGCCGGCGCCAACCCAAACGGGGGGGGGCGGCCCGATCAAGCTGATCGCCGAGGTAAAGAAGGCGAGCCCCTCCGCCGGCCTGATCCGCGCCGATTTCGACGCGGTCGCTATCGCCCAGACCTACGCCGCTTGCGGCGCCAGCTGCCTCAGCTGTCTGACCGATGAGCCCCATTTCCAGGGCTCGCTCGATTACTTGCGGGCGGTCCGGGCGGCGGTCGATCTGCCGGTGCTCCGCAAGGACTTTCTGATCGACGAGCACCAATTGGTCGAAGCCCGCGTCGCCGGAGCCGACGCGGTGCTGCTGATCGCCGAGTGTCTCGCCCCGGCCGAACTGGCGGATCTGCACGCCCTCGCCAACGAGCTGGGCATGACGGCCCTCGTGGAGCTCTACGACCCGGCCAACCTGCCGGCGGTGTTGGCGTGCGGGCCGACGCTCGTGGGGGTCAACAACCGTAATCTGCACACCATGAAGGTCGACCTAGAGCACTGCATCCGCCTCCGGGCGGAAGTGCCGCCCGAAGTGGTCTTCGTTGGCGAGAGCGGCGTCAAAACCCACGCCGACGCCCAGCGACTCCGCGGGGCGGGCATCGACGCGATGCTGGTGGGCGAGTCGCTGATGCGGCAGGCGGATATCGGAGTCGCCACGAAGGCTCTATTGCTGGGGTAGCCTGTTGCTGGGGTAGCCCGTGGCCAGAGGTAGCTTCCACGGTTGTTTGGAGAGCCCCCATCCATGTAACAGTTACTGGGGTATTTAGTCAAAACGCCCGGTAAACAATTGACCAAGGGGTCGAGACGCCCCTACGCTGACAGGGCATTGAAAGCGGTTGCAGGATTCCCGTGTTTCCGCCTCAATCTCTTCCCTCCTTCTTTTCACCCCGTCTGAGGAAGCCTCGTGATGAAATCTCTCGTTCTCTTTTCAGCAACCCTCGCGGTTGCTCTGTTTGCCAACGCGACGGCCCAGGCAGCGCATCTCGACAATCCGAACCAACTGATCGACCCAAGCTTCGAAGGAACGATCACGACGGATGGCGCTCCGTTCATTGGGACCTGGGAAGGTTTCTCCGCCGGGTTGAGTTCAACGAGCGACTTCACGACCACCAGCCCGCGGACCGGCGCCCAGTCGTTGGAGATGAACATCGGTCCGGACACCAACTTGTTTGCCGGCGCGTTCCAAGACGTCTACTTCGGGCCGGCCCTCGCCGGCGCGGACGCGTGGTTCAGCGGCTGGCACCAGTCGGTCGGCACGACCGGTGGTAGCGAGTACCGCATCGAGTGGCGTGACTCCGTGGGTAACGTTGAGGTTTCTCGGACTCAGCTCACCGCCTCGCCGGCCGGCAGCGGTTACGAAGAGTTCATCATCGCGGACACGATCCCGGCCGGCGCCGACACGGCCCGCCTTGTCTACGCGATCCAGAGCTTCGGCGGCGCACTCAATCAAACCGTGTACGTCGATGACGTGAACTTCAACTACGTCCGCATTCCCGAGCCGACCACCGCTTTGCTCGCTCTCGTCGGGTTGGCGCCGCTGGCGCGTCGCCGTCGCTGAGCGTCGCGACGATATCAAATATCAAACTTCTCGAAGCCGCCGTGGGGTCTCCCGCGGCGGCTTTTTTCGTGGGATGTTAGGGCCCGTTCGTCGCCTCCAAGAAACCTGCTAAAGCGATGGAAGACGCCGTGTCGCCGACCCTTCAATCGATCCAGATTGGCCAGCCGCAAGAACTGGCGCCGACCGTTGGCGACACGAGCGACAAGCCGTGGCGGACCGCGTTCTTTAAGCAACCGGTCGCGGGCCCGATCCAAGCCACGGGGCTCGGTCTCGTCGGCGACGGCGTCGAGGAGACCGCGGTGCACGGCGGAGTCGACAAGGCGGTCTGTGTCTACTCGGCCGAGCACTGGCCGTACTGGCGCGAGCGACTGGAGGAACCAACCTTAGGCGCCGCGGCGTTCGGCGAAAACTTTTCGGTTGCCGGCTTAATAGAAGAGGATGTCTGCCTGGGGGACCGTTGGCGGATCGGCGACGCTGAGTTCGAAGTCAGCCAGCCCCGTCAGCCATGCTGGAAGTTGGCCCGCCGCTGGAGGACCAAGCAGCTCACCCTCTGGGTCCAGCAAAACGGCTACACCGGCTGGTACCTGCGGGTCGTCACCGAAGGAACGGTTACCGCCGGCGACGCCATCGAACGCAGCGCCCGCCCGCTCCCCGACTGGACCATCGCCCGCGCCAACCAAGTGATGTACGAGCTAAAAGACGATCGCAAAGCGACGGCGGAACTTGCCGCGGTGGGGACGCTTTCAGATAGTTGGAAGCGGCAGCTACGAAAAAGGATCGTATGAACGACGGCAACCGGGTCTGGATTGTGACAGCGGTTTTCACACTGTTGTATGGCCTCGGCTATGCATTTGAGCGTCTCCGCTTCATCTGCGACGAGCACTCGCCCCTAGGTGGCTTGCTGGGGCTGCTCGTCATCGGGGCCGCGACCGGGATGTTCTTGGGGTGTCTCACGCTGTCAGACGACTATCTACGGTCACCCCGAGGCAAAGGGCTCGTTGGCGCCTTGGGCGGCGCCGACGGTGCCAGGGCGTTTCGCAATCGATGCCGGGTCGCCTTCTGGTCGCTGTTTGCGTTCACGGCTTGGCTACTTTGGTACGCATTTATCTACGTGCGTGACTGAGTTCGAAGGGCCTCTCCAGGTTGCTTCGATAAGTCCGTAAATACGATTGACGTCGGGTAGGGCGTGGAAGCCAAAGTGTCGCGAGTCGTCCGGGTCCGCTAACGCCCTTGGCCTCTTGTCGGGGAATTTGAGGCTGCCGCATCCGTCGTGCCACCTCCAGCGACAAGGCAGACCGGTCTCTTCCCAGGGCAGGGCCCACGATGCGAGCCCCAGTCCCCACGTGGAGGTCGCAAAGACGCGACGATTGGTGACGCCATAAACCGTACGGCGGGCCATCCATCGACCGACGAGTGGCATCCAGCATCCGGCGACGCCCAACAGGCCCAAGACGCCGAGGAAGAAGTAGCCTGAGGTCGGTTGTGGGGCTGGGTTGCTTGCACAGCTGTGAGCCAGCAAGGCGATAAACAGAAGCCACAGAACGCCCCCCACGACGCAGCCGATAAACCGCCGGCCGTACGCCTCCGGAATCGGCTGCCCCAGCCATAGCAACTCTTCGTCCGGATCGAGCAACCTCTCGACGCCCCCTCTCAGTTTTACTGGCAAGGTTTCGAGGAAATGATTGGGCGCGTGGGCCATGCTCGCCTTGCGGTCCGGAGGATGAGACGCAAAGGGACGAAGGCGCAAAGATTGAGAGTCCCGCCCTACGCTGCTTGGTGGTTCAACTTGACTCGGCCGCTAAGTTCTCGATCAGGTCCTCGACCTGTTTCACGTTCGCGATGCCGATGAAGCCGATGCGGCTAATGTGGGGGCCGTGATTGTTACGTCCGTACTGGGTGATTTCCTTCGCGAAGATCAGATCGCCCGAGCCGTCGGCGTGCTGCTTGCGTTCGATGGCGCCAAGCTGATCGGGGCGGAAGGAGCGGATGCTCATGCCGCTCCATTCCTGCTTGAAAACGATCGCTCGTTGGTCGGTGATCGCGTAGACCGACCGCCGCGCCAGTCGCCGGCACCAGAACGGCGCGGTGAGCATGCCGGTCCCAACCAGGACGAAGGGGACGCCGAAGAGCCCAAAGAAACCGCCCCCCATCGAAGACGCCATGGCGATCCAGAAAACCGAGAACGCCGTGAACGGGACGCCGAACAACTGGATCACCCAGTACCCACGGGTGTACGCCTTGGGGTCGGGCTGCGCGAGCCACGCCAGCCGCTCGTCACGGTCGAGCTCGTTGTCAACGAGGCGGCGCAGTTCGGGCGTGAGCTCGTAAAGATCGATACCGGTCACTTTCGGGTTCAAGTAAGAGAACCACGAAGGCACGAAGGACACGAAGGCCTATTCCTCATCCTTTGTGTCCTTCGCGCCTTTGTGGTGAATCTATTAACCCTTCACGGCCGCGATCAGGAAGCTCGGCTTGAGCGACTCGAACGACAGCCGTTCTAGCTGGTCGGCGCCGCGGGCGATGTTGACCATCCAGACGCCGAGGTTCGGCTCGTGACCGGCGGCGCGGGTGGCGGCCATCAATGACTCGCGGGCCTGGGCGATGTGGTCGATGCTGATCAGATTCACCACCAAGCGGCCGCCGGGACGCAGGCGGGCGAACGCCGCTTCGGCCAGACGCGTCACCTCGCGGCCGGCGCCGGCGACGAACACGCAGTCGGGGTCGGGCAGCTTGGCGAACGCCTCGGGCGCCTTGCCGAGCACCGGGATCACGTTGGCGACGTCGAAGCGGTCGCAGTTCTCTTGGATCAGGCCGTGGTCCTCGGCGTCCATCTCGATGGCGTAGACGGCGCCGTCGCGGGCCAGTTGGGCCGCCTCGACGCTCACCGAACCCGAGCCGGCGCCGACGTCCCAGACGATGCTGGCCGGGGCGATGTCCATCTGGGCCAGGGCGATCGATCGGACCTCCGACGGCGTGAGCAGGCCCTGTTTTGGCTTGGCTTGCAGGAACGCGTCGTCGTGGTTGCCGAACAGGCGCCGACCCACCGCGTCACGCGGCCGGTCGGGGGCGTCGGCCCGACGGATCAGGATCATCACGTTGAGTGACGTGTATTCGCCCGCCGCGATTTCGGCGAGTTCGGCGCGGGTGACACGCTCGTCGCGGGCGCCGAGGTTCTCACAGACGTAGGCGGTGAAGTAGTCGATCTTGCGATCGAGCATCGCTTGGGCGACCTGATCGGGGCCCACGTCGGGGTTGGTGAACAGGCCGACCTTCTGCGCGGTGCGGATCTTCTCGACGACCGCCGTCAGCGGGTGGATCGCCAGGTCGGTGAGGTAGGCCTCGTCCCAACTCTCCATGACGCGGGCGAACGCCAGCTGCATGCTGCTGACGTGCGGCAGCACCTCGAAGCGGTCCTTGCCGAACCGTTCGATGAGGAACCGAGCCAGCCCGTAGAACATCGGGTCCCCGAAGACGACCAGCGCCGCGGTCCGATCGCCGACCGCTTCGACCTGGGTCGCGACTTGGTTGACGTCACCCGACAAGACAATTCGCTTGCCCGTCGTCGATTCGCCGAGGAGCGACAGCGCGCGCTCGTCGCCGAGCAGCACCTCGGACGCGGCGATGCGGTCGCGGACCGCCGCGGACGCCGCGTTGAGGCCGTCGTCGCCGATTCCGATGATAGAGAGCATGGCGGCAGGGATCAGGGGTCAGGGGCCGGGGATTCGGGGCGTTCGTCACCCCTTTTCCCTTCGCCTTAACGTATTCGGTTGGCGCGCCTCGCTCTAGAGTGCGCTCCGCGGGGCGTGCGCCGCCTCGCGGCCCCTCTTGGTGGCGAAGCCACCTGTGGGAGGCGTCTCCCGACGCCGATGACGCGCACCATGCCGAATCCGGCTAGGACACCGTAATCGGCGTCTGGAGACGCCTCCCACAAGGAATGGCAAGCCCCCACAAGGAATCGCAAGTGCCCACAAGGAATCGCAAGCCTCCAAGAAGGATCGCGAGTTTGGGCTGCTACGCCTCGATGTAACACCGCATGGCGTGGTGCTCCAGCAGCACCTGAGCCGACGTGTCGAGCTTCGGGCCGACCGACTCGGCGAAGGCGTCGTTGGGGCTCTCTCCGGCGGTGTCGACGGCGAGCCGCCAGTTGAGGCCGGTCACCGTTTTGGGGACGCGGAACGGCTGGGGCTGGCCCCCCGAGTGCATCATCACCAGCACGTGGCGGGCGTGCTCGTCCTTCAAACCGGTCGGGCTGAGGACGCACGACAGGCTGTGGAACGTCCGGTGCCAATCGATCGCCTTGCCATCGACGCCAAACCACGCGACGTCGGGCAGGTCGCCCTGCTTGTGCGGCGCCCCGGTGAGGAAGTCGGCCCGCCGTAGCACCGGTTGGTGCAGCCGCAACGCGATCAGCTGCTGGGTGAACCGCAGCAGGTCGGCGTTCCGCTCGACCAGCCGCCAGTCGAACCAGCTCACGGCGTTGTCTTGGCAGTAGGCGTTGTTGTTGCCCCGCTGGGTGCGAAGGACCTCATCGCCCGACACCAGCATCGGCACGCCCTGGCTGAGCATCAGCGTGGCGATAAAGTTCTTGGCCTGCCGGCGGCGGAGTTTGCGGATCGGCAACCGGCGTGTCGGCCCTTCGACGCCGTAGTTGGCGGCGTAGTTGTTGTTGTCGCCGTCGCGGTTGTCCTCGCCGTTGGCCAGGTTGTGCTTCCGCTCGTACGACACGAGGTCGTTGAGCGTGTAGCCGTCGTGCGACGTGACGAAGTTGATGCTGTGGTAGGGCTGCCGTCCCGACGCTTGGTAGAGGTCGCTGGAGCCGGCGAGGCGGGTCGCCATCGGGCCGGTCATGCCCAGGTCGCCCCGCCAGTAGCGGCGGACGTTGTCGCGGTACGCGCCGTTCCACTCGGCCCAGCGCCCGCTGGCGAACGAGCCGACCTGGTACGCCCCGGCCGCGTCCCATGCCTCGGCGATGATCTTCGTGTCCGAGAGCATCGGGTCTTCGGCGATGTTCTCAACCAGCGGCGGGTTGGGGACGAGGTCGCCGTTCCGGTTGCGGCTGAGGATGCTCGCCAGGTCGAAGCGGAAGCCGTCGATGTGGTAGTTGTAGACCCAGTGCCGGAGACAATTGAAAATCATCTCACGGACAATCGGGTGATTGCTGTTCACCGTGTTGCCGCAACCGGAGTAGTTCTTGTACGAACCATCCTGAGTGAGCATGTAGTAGACGCTGTTCTCCAGCCCCTTGAAGCTGAAGGTGGGGCCGTGCTCGTTGCCCTCGGACGTGTGGTTGAAGACGACGTCGAGGATCACCTCGATGCCGGCGGCGTGCAGCTCGCGCACCATCTGCTTGAACTGCTTGACCTGCCCGCCCGGCTCGTCGCCGAGTTGGTAGCCGCGGTGGGGAGCGAAGAACGCCATGGGGTCGTAGCCCCAGTAATTGGCGCGCTTGGTGCGGCTGCCGTCGGTCTCTTCGGTCGGGTACTCGTGGACCGGCATCAGCTCGACCGCCGTCACGCCGAGCGACTTGAGATACGGGATCTTGTCGATCACGCCCAAGTACGAGCCCGGCGCGTCGGAGCCGGCTGTGGGGCTCTGCGTGAACCCGCGGACGTGCATCTCGTAGATGACCGTCTCGCTGAGCGGCCGCTTGAGGTGGCGGTCCCCTTGCCAATCGAAGTGGTCATCGACGACCACGCACTTCGGCGGACGGACAACACCGTCGGCCCCCGGCAAGAACTTGCCCGCCAGCGCCTTGGCGAAGGGATCGATCAGCCGCGCGTGCGGGTCGAAGCGGTGGCCCCGCTCGGGCTCGAAGGGCCCGTCACACTGGAAGTGGTAGAGCGTGCCCGCTTCGAGCTCGGGGACGAAGACGCTCCAGAGATCGCCCCAGCGGTCGGTGTCGGGGTTGAGCTCGATGAGCCGGGAGGGCTCGGGATCGTCCACGCCGCTGTAGAGCAGCACCCGCATCGCGGTGGCGTTCTTGCTGAAGACGACGAACTGAACGCCTTCATCTCGCAGGATCGCGCCGTAGGGGAGCGGGTAGCTGAACTGCAGCGGAGGGTGCGACTTGGGCGGCTTGGGCATCACGAGGCCCGACGAGCGGGCGATGTAGGGAGTCGTGCCTTGTGCGAGCATATGCGTCAACGGGGTCGTTCAGTGGACCGGAGCCGCCTTCCCTGGCCCAGACACACCCCCTTGCCACGCGAAACCCAGCTTGCGCGATCCGAGGGTGCAATGCTAGCATCGGCCGTTGTCGGCTCCCTCCTAGAGAGACTACCTCGCCCGGCCGCGCCCCTTCGCCCTTCGGTACGACCCGAAGCGGGAAGCCGTCAACAGGCCAGGGATAACGACCCGGGGATACGACGCCGCCCAGATCGGGAGGGGGGGATCGCAACGCGGCGTCGAACACGGAGAATCAGCCGTCGTTGACGCGTCGCGGACCGACCAAGGTGGTCCCCGCATGCCCCGAGAGACCCGCCCTTTTCGCCTTCCCGCAGAGCAGACCCGGAACGAGATGGCCCTTTCCTACAAGGATGCCGGCGTCGACCTCGACGTCTACGAAGAGTCGATGTCGCGGCTCCCGCGGCTGATGCGGCGGACCCACACCCCGCGCGTGATGCCGCTGGAAGGGGGGTTCGCGGGGCTGTTCCGGCTCGACTTCGCCGGCAAACTCTTCGCCCGCCAGTACCGAGATCCGGTGCTCGTCTCGTGCACCGACGGCGTCGGCACGAAGCTCAAGGTCGCCCAGATGGTCGGCCGGCACGACACGGTCGGCGTCGATCTGGTGGCGATGTGCGTCAACGACGCCCTCTGCTGCGGCGCCGAGCCGCTGTTCTTCCTCGACTATATCGCGATGGGGAAGGACGACCCCGAGCGGCTCGAGCAGGTGGTGAGCGGCATCTCGGACGGCTGCGTGTCGAGCGACTCGGCCCTCATCGGTGGCGAGACCGCCATCATGCCCGACCTGTACGGACCCGATGACTACGACTTGGCGGGCTTCTCGGTCGGCGTGGTTGAACGCCACCGGCTGATCGACGGCGCGAAGATCGGCCCGGGCGACGTGGTGATCGGGATCGCCTCGAGCGGCCTGCACTCCAATGGCTACAGCCTCGTCCGAAAAATCGTGTTCGAGGCCGCCGGCCTGTCGCCCGACGACACGGTCGCCGAGTGCGACGGCGCGACGGTCGCCGACTTGCTGCTGACGCCCACCCGCATTTACACCGTGCCGGTCCGCCGCGTCCTGGGGCACTACCGCAAGAAGCAGGTGGTGCACGGCATCGCCCACATCACCGGCGGTGGCCTGCGCGAGAACCTCGAGCGGATCCTGCCGACAGGAGTATCGCTGGCGATCGACGAAGGAAGCTGGCCCGTGCCGCCGGTGTTCACGTGGCTGCAGAAGCTGGGCGACGTGGCCGATGACGAGATGGCCCGCGTCTTCAACTGCGGCGTCGGTTTGGCGATGGTCGTGAGCGAGCACTTCGCCGAGAGCATCGCGAGCCAACTTACCGAGCTGGGCCTCGATAACTGGGTCATCGGTCGAATTAGTTAGTCTCGCGCAGAGACGCGGAGACGCAGAGGAGTTTGAAGCGTCATCTCACTTTGCGCCTTCGCGCCTTCGCGCCTTCGCGCCTTCGCGCCTTCGCGCCTTCGCGCCTTCGCGCCTTCGCGCCTTCGCGCCTTCGCGCCTTCGCGCCTTCGCGTGAAATCAATGTGGAAAAAGTAGACTCACGCCAAGGCGCAAAGGCGCAAAGTGTTTTAAATCTAAAGAACTCTCTGCGCCTCCGCGTCTCTGCGCGAGTCTTATGGACGACGACCTCGAGCTCACCGCCTACCACGAAGCGGGCCACGCCTTCGTTGCGGCCTACGCCGGCGGGCGGGTGCGGCGCGTCACCCTCGAGCCCGATTGGGACGACGGCCCCAGCCGCTATGGCGACACCGAGGTCGCCTGGTCGCGGCGGCGGTTCACGCCGAAGGAATTGGCCGAGAAGCTCGTCCTTGTCGCGCTCGCCGGCCCGGTGGCGGAGATGATCTACCGGGGCGAACCGTTGCACCCCGCCCTCGTGGCCGAGTGGCGGCACGATTGGGGGCAGGCGTGGGACGAAGCGGCGATCGTCGTTCCTGATGAGCGGCGCCGCACGCAGTGGCTCGAAGCCCGCATTGTGGGCCTTCACGGCTTACTGACGGATGACACCCACTGGGAAGCCGTGGCCGGTGTGTCCGACCATTTGCTGGCGCACGAGACGCTCGACGAGGCGATGTTCGCCGAGGTCATTGCGACGTGGCTCGGCTAAACCGTCATTCCCCGAAGACGTCGCCAACGCGAACCTTGATCTGCGGGAATGCCAGAGGCGTCACGGTCGCATCGCCATCGAAGGAAGCGATTTTCTGATATCCCGCAGGCGACGGCTCGCGATGAACAATCATCGTCTTCGCGTTGATGTCAGCGATCCAGTATTCGGGGATGCCGGCTTCGGAATAGGCCGTCGCTTTCTCTGTTTGGTCGCGTTTCAACGACGACTTGGCTACCTCGACGACAAGATCAATCTCGTCAGCACGCGGATAGCGCTTTCTCTGCTCCGATCCTCCCTGACGCACTAAGACGAAGTCGGGATCGTAAACATGAAGTTTGCCAATCGGGATCGTTCCCTGAACGAACAGGAAGTGGGTGTCCCAAGCCGCCTGGAAGAGTCGATTTAGGTAAACGACTTCCCAGGTGTGCTCTTCTCCGGCCGGCGCCATCTCGGTGATTATCCCATCGATGAGTTCAACACGATCGTCCTCTGTGAGGATCCCTGTCCGAATCATCTCGATGTACTGATCCGCCGTGAACCGCTTCACGGGGAAGGTTGGCACGATGGGTTCGAGCGGCGTCGAGACAGAAGTGTCCATGGCGCTAATCTTACCTCATGAGCCGTCGTTTAGCGAAAAGTCGCCGAAGTCGCCTCGCCGATCTCGATCTCGGGCATCACCGTCGCCGCCGCGTTGCTCTGGGTAGCGCCGGCTTCGGCGAGGGCTTCGAGCAGCTGCCGCTCGGTGATCAGGTCGGGGAGCAGGATCGGCTCGTTGGGACGGTCCGCCGGGAAGATCGCCAGGAAGGGGATGCTGCGGCTGCCGAATGCCTCGAGCGTCTCGCGGATCGCCGGGCCACGGTCGGACCAGTCGGCCAGCAGGGGCGTGACGTTATTCGCCTCGACGACTTGCTTGACGCGCTGGGTGTTGATCGCCAAACGCGAATTCACCTGACAAGTCGCGCACCAGTTGGCCGTGAAATCAACCAGGATGGTCTCGCCCTTGGTCTTGGCGGCGGACAGCTTCTCCGGCGTGAACGGCCGCCAAGCGAGCTCGTAGTCGCTGGGTCCCATCTGCGTAAACGCGACGATGCCGATCAAACCGGCTGTCGCCAACCCGCCGAGCCACGCCGTCGATTTCTTACCGGTGCTGGCGGTGATCGGCGTCGAACCAATCCACCAGCAGGCGAACGCGACCGCGACGAGCGTCGCCAGCATGGGCATCCGCTGCTCCTCGGACACCAGCCACACCAGGTAGACAACCGTCGCCATCAGAACGAAACCCATCAATTGCTTGAAGGTCTCCATCCAAGCGCCGGGCTTCGGCAACGACTTCACGAGACTCGGGAAGACGCCGATCAGCAAGTAGGGCGACGCCATCCCCAATCCGATCGCGCCAAAGATCAGGAACGTGATCGCGGTGGGTTGACCCAGCGTGAAGCCGATCGCCGGTCCCAGGAACGGCCCGCTGCATGGCGTCGCCAGCACGGTCGTGAACACGCCCTTGAAGAAGGCGCCGGCGTAGCCTTCTTTCTGCTGCAACTTGTTGGCGCCGCGGCCACCGGCGAAGCCCGGGATCGGGATTTCCCAAACGCCCAGAAAGCTGAGCGCCATCGCGAACACGAAGACGACCATCCCGATCTTGAACCAGCCGTAGGTGAACAGCTCACCCCACCCATATCCGGCGAACGCCGCCAGTGCCGCCAGCAGGATAAACACGCTCATCAACCCCGCCGTGTAGGCGAGGTTCATCGCCAAGACCTTGCCGCGTTGGTGACCCGCCTGCTCGGCGAACGACAGCACTTTCAAACCAATCACCGGCAGCACACACGGCATCAGGTTGAGGATCAGGCCGCCGACAAACGCCGCGCCGAGGATTGGCAGGAGGCTGGTGAGCGTCACCGCCTTAGGTGGCGGCGATGTCGCCGTGCCGGTCAACGGCGACTCCCCCGGCACAAGCGGCTGGGTCGGTTGCGGCCCTTCGCTTGCGCCAAAGGGAATGGCGCCTGGTTCGACCTGCTCTGCCGTGAACGTCGCCCCATCAATGGCGTGGCAGGCGGTCTCGGTGCAGGCCTGCATGTTGGCGACGCCAGATACCGTCAGCGTCGCCGGATCGACGCCCGCTGGCAGCTCGATCGGCGCCCGCCAGGTGACGGTGCCGAAGTGCTCTTCGATGGGCAGGCCGACCCAGATCTCTTGATCGACGTGCGTCTTGGGCGCCGGGTCGGCGACCCAGGGGCCGGCGAGGCGGGCGCTGCTGGGGGCGTTTAGTTTAAGGCTGGTCCGCTGTGGGCCGCCCGGCGGTTGGGTGACTGAGAAAATGTGATAGCCCTCGGCGATCTTGGCGGTTACCTCGATCATCGCCGGGGCGCCGTTGCCGGCCGGAGCGAATCGGGCGCCGAGCTTCACTAGATCGGCCGTATCGACCTCGCCGGCGAGCGGATCGAACCCGAACTCGCCACCGCCAACCCCAAACGCGCCACCACTTGGGTCGAACTGCAGCTGCGCCGCAGCCGGCGCGGCGACCAACGCCACCAGGAAGAGGGGGAGAATTAACGGGCGGGCGAGCGTCATCGGACGAGACTCCAGGAGGCCAGCGCCAAATGGCGGCGGCTTGAGCGGTGGTAGGGCATTCTAGGCAGGCGGAGACTATCCCAGCCAATGCCCCTTCGACGCAACGCCGCTACCGACGGTTCGCCGTCGAGCACCATGGGTCGCCCACGCCCCCGTGGAGGGTGCGTTAGCTCACGGTTGTCCCAGCGAATCACGGTTTACCCAACCGAGACGCAATCGACCGCAGCCGCCCGCGGACGAGCTCGCTATCGCTCGGTGCGCCGACGCCCGATTCGCCGAGCCAGCGGAGCCAATTGGCCGCCGAGAGGACCGCCCCGGCAAGGTCGAGGGCCGCCACCGCCCTCCGGTCGAGGTGTTGCCCGCTGGCTGTTTCGTAGCAGCCAACCACGTAGTCGCGGCGTTCGGGGTAGTCGCGGCGTTCGGGATCGCCCGCCGCCCACTCGCCGGCCAACCTCGCAACATCTGCTAGCACCGAATCACGCCGCATCGCCCCGAAGTCGACGAGACCGGCGAGAACCCCCCGTTCGACGAGAAAGTGCTCGGGCCGGGCATCGCCGTGGACCGGCTGGCGGTCGCAAGGCAGCGTGGCGAACGGTCGGAGCGCCGATGCCGCTGCTACGGCTGCCGCGGGAAGTCGACGTGCGATGGGTTCGAGTTCGGGCCACGCCCCTGCCAGCTCTCGACTGATTGGCGGGTTCGTCGGCAGCGAGGCGACCCGGTCGAACCGCTCGGCAAAGGGTGACGACGCAGGCGGTATGGACCCCGCGCCGTTGGCGAGTTGCCCGTCGCCGCTTGCGAGTTGATGGTGAAATCGAGCCAGGCCCTCCGCCGCCACGCTGATCTCCGCCTCGAGGGCGTCGCCCGCTGCGACCGGTTCGCCCGGCATCCAGGGGGCCGCCTCCCAATGGCCGACGGCGCCCTCCCGCCACTCAACACCCCAAGCAATCGGCGCGGCGACAAAAGCTAAGCCGGAACTCTTCGCCGCTCTGAGCGTATTAATAATCCAGGTAAGATGTTCGGGATCGACGCCCGCCCCCCACCAGCGGACGGCGTAGGCGTCGCCGCCGCGGCTGACGCGCCAGACCGACGCCCGGCTCAGCCCGCCCGACGCTGGCGCCCAAGCCGCGGCCGGCCCGGTCGGTTCGCGGGGGAACAACCGTTCTTCGATCGAATTGCGGATCGTTTCGGGTAGTCGCATTACGACGGGTCCGTTCGGCCTGTAACGCCCAGGAAGCTTGCGCGGGTCGAGCAAACAAGGCACAATGGGGTATACTTCGGGACTCCCGCAGGCGGCCCCGCGTCCTATTATTCAGTTGGCGCCAATCCTAACGACCGTCCCCAACGCCGCAGCGTCGCGCCGGTCTGCAGCCCTCCCCCTCGGTTCGAGCCCCACTATGTCGCTTGTTTCGTTCCGCCGACACGCCTTTCGCGCGCTCTCGGTCGTTGCCGTTTTGGTTGTTGCCGCCGGTCCGCTGAATCGGGCCCGCGCCGACGAGACTAAGGCTGCCGAGGAGAAGAGCGACGACGCCAAGGCCGCGACGCCGGTCTCCGCCGAGGCGAGCGATTCGAAAGACGCCTCGAAGTCGTCGAGCAGCGATTCGTCGAGCGACTCGAAGCCGAAGTACCCGCCGCTCTCCAAGGTCCTGGCGGACACCAAGAAGGTCGAGGGCCTGATCACCCTGCACCAGTCCGACACCAAACTCTACGCCGAGCTGAAGTCGTCCGACCTCGATAAGGACTTTGTCGTCCTGATTACGATCGCCAAGGGCATCGGCCAGCTGCCGCTGCTGGGCGGCTACAGCTGGAACTACGACGACAACTGGGTCTGGCAATTCCGCAAAGAGGGCGACAACATCCACGTCGTCCGCCGCAACGTGCGGTTCAAGGCGAAGTCGGGCACGCCGACCGCCGAAGCGGTGAAGCTCGCCTACACCGACAGCATCCTCTTCAGCCTGCCGATCGCGACGCGTGGCTCGGGCGGTTCGTACCTCGTCGACCTCTCGGCGGTCTTCTTCACCGACCTGCCACAGATCAGCCAGGTGCTGCCCGGCTTCTCGTTCAATCGCCAGCGGAGCAGTTGGTCCGAGGTGCGGGGCTACCCGAAGAACGTCGAGATCCAGGTCGCCGCGACCTACGCGTCGAGTGGTTACGTGTACCTCGAGACCGTCGCCGATTCGCGGGCCGCGACGATCAACGTGCACTACTCGATCAGCCGCCTCCCCTCGACCGACTACAAGCCGCGTGAGGCGGACGACCGTATCGGGTACTTCCTGACCGCCGTGAAGGACTTCTCCAAAGAAGACCCCGACGACCGCTTTGTCCGCTACATCAACCGCTGGAACCTGCAGAAGGTCGACGAGTCGGCCGAAATCTCGACGCCCAAGCACCCGATCAAGTTCTGGCTCGAGAAGACGATCCCCTTCGCCTACCGCAAGCCGATCCGTGACGGCCTCGAAGAATGGAACAAGGCCTTCGAGAAGGCCGGCTTCTACAACGCCATCGAGGTCGAACAGCAGCAGAACGACGCCGACTGGGACCCGGGCGACATCAACTACAACACGTTCCGCTGGATCACCTCTGGCGCCGGCTTCGCGATGGGCCCGTCGCGCGTCAACCCGATGACGGGCGAGATCCTCGACGCCGACATCATTTTCGACGCCGACTTCCTCCAGTTCTGGAAGCAGGAGTACGAGTACTTCACGCCGCAAGGGATCGAGCTGCTGACCGGCGGCCCGATCGAGCTGGAGAGCTACTACGCCCAGCAAGAGGCGCTCCCCGCCCGCCTGCGCGCCCACAGCCACGACGGCCGCTGCAGCTGCAACCTGCTCGGCGGCGCGTCGCGGCAGTTCGCCTTCGCCGCCACCATCGCCGCGACACGCAAGCGCTCGTCGGACGACCTCGACAAGCTCATCAACCAAGGCCTCAAAGAGGTCACGATGCACGAGGTGGGCCACACCCTAGGCCTGCGGCACAACTTCAAGGCGAGCACGCTCCACTCGATCGAGGAGGCGCTCGACGTTGAGAAGGTCCGCAAGGAGGGCCTTGTCGCGTCGGTGATGGACTACGCGCCGGTGTTCCTGGTCCCCGAGCGGATGAAGCAGGGCGACTTCTACACCACGACCATCGGCCCCTACGATTACTGGGCCATCGAGTACGGCTACAAGCCGCTCAAGGATGAGAAGAAGGGGCTCGCCGAGATCGCCGCCCGCAGCGGCGAACGCGGGCACGCCTTCAGCACCGACGACGACACCCGTGGCATCGACCCCGACCCGCACAGCCGCCGGTTCGACTTCGGCGACGACCTCGTCGAGTACGCCAAGATCCAGGCCGAGCTTGTCGCCGAATCGATGCCGCGCATCATCGAGGACATGGTCGACGAGGGCGAGGGCTACCAGAAGGCCCGCCAGGCCTTTGGCGTGCTGCTCAGCACCCACATGAACTCGGTCTTCAACGCGTCTCGCTATGTCGGCGGTCTCTATGTCAGCCGCTCGCACAAGGGTGACGCCGACGCGCCCGATCCCTTCAAGTTGGTTGACGGCAAGCAGCAACGCGAGGCGCTGCAGCTGGTTTCCGACCAGATGTTCAGTGACAAGCCCTTCGACATCCCGGCGAGCCTCTACAACAAGATGCTCCCGTCGCGGTGGTCGCACTGGGGGGCCGACGACACGTCGCGGATCGACTACCCGGTCCACGCCACGATCCGTCTGCTGCAGGACCGGACCCTCGACCAGTTGATGGGGTCGTTGACGCTGACGCGGCTGCACGACAACGAGATGAAGGTCGCCGAGGACGACGCCAACGCGATGACCGTCGCCGACCTGCTGACAACCCTCAGCGGCTCGATCTTCGCCGAACTGAAGGACGTGAAAGAGGACGCCGAATACACCAACCGCAAGCCGTTGGTGAGCAGCCTCCGCCGCAACCTACAACGGAGCTACCTGGCCCGGCTGGCCCGTTTGGCGCTCGACCGCACCTCGGCGCCGGAAGACTGCCAGACGCTCGCCTACGCCGAGTTGGCGGACCTCAAGAAGGAGATCGACCTCGTTCTGGAGGACGAGCCCAAGCTCGACCGCTACAGCGAGGCGCACCTCCGAGAGGCGTCCGACCGCATCCGCAAAACGCTCGAGACCGACCGGGTCTTCGAGCAGGCGGGCGGCGGGTCGCTGCTGAACTTCTTGATGATGGGCAAGGAGCCCGCCGCCGAGGCGGCCCGCGACCTCAGCGGCGGGGCGCCGTTGTCGGCCGTGGCGCCGCAGGGTTACCCTAGGCCGTAACGGGAGTGGCCCGTGGCGGGGAGCGGCCCCGCAGCGGGCTCGGCGAACCCCCAGCGCAGCGGTTGACTCTCTCATGAAACTTATCATCGCGGTGATCCAGCCGACCAAGCTGGAGGCGGTCCAAGAAGCGCTCGCCTCGATCGGCGTGACGCGGCTCACGGTCGCCGACGCGATGGGTTTCGCCCGCCAACGGGGCCATATTGAGACCTACCGCGGCCACGAGTACGAGTCGCACTTGTTGCGGAAGGTCGAGCTTCAGATCGCTGTCAACGACGACTTCGTCGAGCAAACGATCCGCTGCCTCGAAGAGCACGCCCGCACGAGCAAAGAAGGGCACATCGGCGACGGCAAATTGCTCGTGCTGCCGATGGACGCGGCGTACCAGATTAGCGACGGGCTGGCGGGGCCGGGGGCGATTTAAGACCGGTGATCTAGTCCGTCGTCCTGGCGCTCCTCGCACTTCGTGCTGAGGCTCGAAGCCCGCCGGCGCCCATCACACTCCATTACTCATCGACTTTGAGCCCCAGCACGCAGTGCGGGGAGGCCCCACATGACCGCTCTGCTTGTCACGACCGACCTGATGGCGACCTCCGCCGCCGACGGCGCCGCGGCTCAGGCGGGCGTCAGGTTACAGACGGTCGCCCCCAATGCCGCGGCGGGAGCTGCCGACGAGACAACACGGTTCGTGGCGCTCGATCTCACGGCGAAGGTCGCCGACCTGCCCGGTTGGATCGCGGCGGTTCGAGAGTCGGCGCCGCAGGCGACGCTCTTGGCTTACGGCCCCCACGTGCACGAGGCGAAGCTCAACATGGCCCGTGAGAGCGGCTTCGACCACGTTGTCAGCCGCGGCCATTTCTACAAGCAGATGACCGAGTTGCTGAAGGCCTACGCGTCGCCGGCGGGCTGAATGATCTCGTCCATCGGCTGGCCATCGACTTGCCGTCGGAGCACTAGGTAGATCGCGGTCGACGCGGTGAACAGGTAGGCGGGATAGAAGCCCCGCACCGCATGGATCGCCACGCGGTGCAACAGCTCGAAGCGGTCAGCTAACTCGACCGGCGGCTCGACGTCGAGGAGCGGTTGCAGAACGCTCACCCCGCCGGCGATTAGTAGTTCGACGAGCGTCCCCGCGACAAGGCCCAGGGCGGTCGCAACAACGACGCACCACACGAGCAGCAGCACACGTTGGGTCGTATAAGCGAACATCCGGCTGGCGGCATCGAAGGCGTCGGCGTCGTCGATCACGATGGCCGCCATCGCAAGGGGCGATCCGACCGCAGCGATGGCCAGGAGAGCCGCCAACGGCAACGCCCCCAGCCACCAAGCAAGCGGCATGAGAAACGACGCCGGCGTTGACAACAGCGACGAGCCCATCGCCAACCCGCAGAGCCAGAGCGACATCGCCAGGAACGCGGCGGGAAGCAGCACCAGCGTGAGCGCGCCCAACAGACGCGGCCAGCGGGCCAACGCCCGCCGCAGCGTGGCGAACGACCGACGGTTCTCCCCCTTCGTCAGCTCGGCCGCCGACAAAGCGACGATCAGCAGCCCGAGGATCGACCAACCGCCGAGCCGCAGCGCGTTCCAGCCAAGCGAGCCGCCATCGTTCCAAGAGGTTGCGACCCGCCATGCGGCGCCCCACGCATTGTGCACATTGAGAGCGGCCGGCAAGAGATTGGCGCCGTTCCATCCGAAGAGCACCGACCCGAGGGCGGCGATCACCAGCGGCCAGCCGAGTGTCGCTCCGGGGGCACGCAGCAGCAGGGTCCACGGCGCCACCGCCAACCAGTCCACTTCGCGGACGACGTCCGTGCGGCGGGGCAACTCGTCCTGTGCCATAACAGTCTTAGGAGGCGGAGCTTAAGCGGCGGAGGGCGTCGCGGGACTCAGGACAGGCTGAAGGGCCAGTCGTTCGCCGCGTCGCTGTCAGGGTCGGCGTCCTGCGGCATCGAGTAACCCTCGTCAAGCCAACGCCCCAGGTCGATCGTCTTGCAGCGGTCGCTGCAGAACGGCATCGCCTTCGATTCGGCGGGGTCGAACTCTTTTTCACAGAGGGGGCAGCGCATGGTAGGGTCCGCTGTGCGGACCGTTCTCATGGGTAGTGTGTGACGAATAGGGTTCAAGCAGCGAACCACGGTCCGCACAGCGGAGCCTACTTCTTGGGCTTCTTCGCTTCTTTCTTCGGCTCGCTCTTGCTCTCGGACTTTGACTCTGACTTAGAGTCGCTGGACTTCGGCTCGCCCGACTTCTTGTCCTTCTCCGCGGCCTTCTTGTACGAGTCGCTGCGGTAGTCGGTCTCGTAGAAGCCCGAGCCCTTGAAGACTACCGCCGCCCCCGTGCCGAACAGCCGGCGGAGTTTCGATTTGCCGCACTCGGGGCACTTCTTCTTCACCGAGTCGTTGATCGACTGAAAGAGCTCGAACTCGTGGTCGCACGCGTCGCAGACGTAGTCGTACGTGGGCATGTTGGGGGGGCAGTTGTCAGTGGTCTGTCGTCGGTTGTCTCGGTCGTAGTCCGCGACGGACTACGGACAACTGGCCAACTCAGCTCGCCGGTCCGGAGGAAACAATCACCTGGGCGGCCCGTACGACGCGGTCATGCAGTTTGTAGCCGGTTTGCACCGCCATGACGATCGCGCCCGAGGGGATCTCGTCGGAGGGCTGCTGGAGGATCGCCTCGTGCAGCGACGGGTCGAACTCGGTGCCCGGCGTCGTCTCGACCGGCTGGCAGCCGTTTTGAGCGAGCGCCATAACGATTTGGTCCCGCACCATCCGGAAGCCGTCGGCGAGCCCGGCCGTCTCTTCCACGCCGGTCTTGTTGGCGGCCTCCAGCGCGCGGTCGATGTTGTCGATCGCCGGGATCAGGTCGCGGGCGACGCCCATCGCGCCGTACCGGCGGGTCTCTTCCACTTCGCGCCGCGACCGAGTGAGCACGTTCTGCAATTCGGCCTGCATGCGGAGGTTGCGGTCCTCCGCTTCGCGCAGTTTGTCTTCGAGCGACGGGGCCGTCTCGTTCCCTTCGGGCTCGCTGACGAAGTCAATCGTCTCGGCGGCCGTGTCGTTGGCCGCGGCCTGTTCGGCGGCGAGGGCGTCGTCGATGTCGTTGGGGTTTTCAGCCATGGCGTTTTATCGCTTCTTCGCGGGTTCTAGTTGTCGCTTGATTTGGCGGCGGCGAGGGACGCTTCGGCGTCGTCGTTTTCGCCGACAAAGTAGTCCCTCAGCTGCTGGAAGAAGCTCTTTCGCTGCGGCGCCACGTTCTTGTGTTCGAGCTGGGCCAGCTCACGGAGGAGCCGTTCTTCTTCGGGCGAGATCTTCTTGGGGACTTCGATGGTGACCTGCACGAGCAGGTCGCCGAGGCCGTGGCGCCGCGGGTCGGGCATGCCGCGACCGTCGAGCTTAAAGACGTCGCCCGACTGGGTGCCGGGCGGCAAAGTCACCTCGTCGCGGCCGTCGAGTGTCGGCACCTCGAGCTCGCACCCGAGGGCTGCCTGCGTGTAGGTGATCGGCACGCGGACGATCAGGTGCTGCCCCTCGCGGTCGAAGAGCGGGTGGCTCAGCACGCTGATGAAGCAGTAGCAGTCGCCGGCCGGGCCGCCGTCGGGGCTCGGCTCGCCTTGGCCGTTGATCCGCACACGGGTGCCGTCGTCGACGCCGGCCGGGATGCGGACCTCGGTCTCGACGGTCTTGAGCCGTTGGCCCGTCCCGCGGCAGGGGCGGCACGGCTTGCTGACAGTGCTGCCGGCGCCGTGGCACGCGGGGCAGGTGGTCTGCATCCGGATGATGCCGGCCGACTGGATGACGCGGCCGTGGCCGCCGCAGTAGCCACACGTCTGCCGTTCGCTGCCGGGCGCGGCGCCCGAACCGCTGCAGTCGTCGCAAGGCTCGTGGCGTTGGAACTCGACGGTCTTGGTGACCCCTTCGGCCGCCTCGTGCAGCGTGAGCGTCACGTCACAGCGGACGTCACGCCCGGCGCGGGACCGCCCGCGGCCGCGGCCGCCGCCGCCGCCGAACATGTCACCAAACATGTCGCCGAACGCCGAGAAGATGTCCTCCACATCGGAGAAGCCCTGCCGCCCGCCCGCCTGGCCGTTGACGCCGGCGTGGCCGAAACGGTCGTAGCGTGAACGCTTCTCCGAGTCGTTGAGGACTTCGAACGCCTCGGCGCATTCCTTGAAACGCGAAATGGCCTCGTCATCGCCGGGGTTCTTGTCCGGGTGGTACTGGATCGCCAGCTTGCGATAAGCGGTGGCGATCGTCGTCCCGTCCGCGTCGCGGGAGACGCCAAGCACTTCGTAGTAGTCTCGCTGCGTGGCCATTCAAGCAGGGGCTCGGTTGGGATCCACGGATGAAGCAAAACTGCTTTGTGGGAGGGGTCTCCAGACCCCGATTGCGGTGTCCTGGCCAAATACGCATGGTGCGCGTAATCGGGGTCTGGAGACCCCTCCCACAAAATCAGCGTTTACCCGTGTCTATCGGTGGTTCCGATTCTTCCTGTCTAGCGAACCGGGCCACGCGCCCTTGCGGCGGTGGCCCGGCGTCACAGTCGTTGCTTGCGGTCGCGGCCTAGCGGACGCTGCCGAGCACGCCGCGTTTGGCGTCGTCCTTCGAGTCGAAGTTCGTGACCAGCGCCTCGGTCGTGAGGAGCAGGCCGGCGATCGACGCGGCGTTGGTGATGGCCGTCTTGACGACCTTCGCCGGGTCGATGATGCCCGCCTTGAACATGTCGACATACTCGCCGGCGTTGGCGTCGTAGCCGATGTTCTTGCCCTTCTGCAAGACATTGTCTGCGATGACGCTGCCGTGCAGGCCGCCGTTGCTGGCGATCTGCTTGATCGGGGCGTCGAGGACCCCCAGCACGATGTCGATGCCGATCTTCTCGTCGCCCTTAGCGGACGAACGGGCGGCCTCGAGGGCCTCCTTGCTGCGGAGCAACGCGACGCCGCCGCCGGGGAGAATCCCCTCTTCGACGGCCGCCCGCGTGGCGTGCAACGCGTCTTCGACACGGGCCTTCTTCTGCTTCATGTCGGCTTCGCTGCTGGCGCCGACCGAGATGATCGCGACGCCGCCGGTGAGCTTCGCAAGGCGCTCTTGGAGCTTCTCCTTGTCGTACTCGCTGGTCGAGGTCTCGATCGTCCGACGGATCTGGTCGATCCGCTTCTTGACGTCGTCGCTCTTGCCTGCGCCCTGGACGATGGTGGTCGCTTCCTTGTTGGCGCTGACCTTCTTCGCCCGGCCGAGGTGCTCTAGCGTGACGCTCTCGAGCTTGACGCCGAGGTCCTCGCTGATGAGCGTGCCGCCGGTGAGGGTGGCGATGTCGCCGAGCATCGCCTTACGACGGTCGCCGAAGCCGGGGGCTTTTACAGCACAGACGTTGAGCACGCCGCGGAGCTTGTTCACGACCAGGGCCGCCAGGGCTTCGCCCTCGACGTCCTCGGAGATGATCATCAGCGGCTTGCCCTTCTGGCTGACCGCCTCGAGGACCGGCAGCAAGTCACGCAGCGAGCTGATCTTCTTCTCATGGATCAGCAGGTAGCAGTCCTCGAGGACCGCTTCCATCGCGCCTTGATCGGTGATGAAGTAGGGCGACAGGTAGCCCTTGTCGAACTGCATGCCTTCGACGAACTCGAGCGTCGTGTCGGTCGTCTTGCCCTCTTCGACGGTAATGACGCCGTCCTTGCCGACCTTCTCCATCGCGTCGGCCAAGAGATCGCCGATCACGCGGTCGTTGTTGGCGCTGATGGCGCCGACCTGGGCGATCTCTTCCTTGCTGCTGACCGCTTTCGAGACACTATCGAGGTGCTCGCAGACCGCCTGGGCGGCCTTCTCAATCCCGCGACGCACGGCGGTCGGGTTGCTGCCGGCGACGATGTTGCGGGCGCCTTCCTTGAGGATGGCGCGGGCGAGGACCGTGGCGGTCGTCGTCCCGTCACCGGCGAACTTGCTGGTCTTGTCGGCCACTTCGTGAACGAGCTTGGCGCCCATGTTCTCGAAGGGGTCTTCCAGCTCGATCTCCTTGGAGACCGTCACGCCATCCTTGGTGACGGTGGGACCGCCGAACGACTTGTTGATGATCACGTTGCGGCCGGTGGGGCCCATCGTGACCGCCACCGCATCCGCGAGCTTATCGACGCCGGCGATCATCTTCGCCCGCGCGGCGTCGTCGAACATGAGTTGTTTGGCCATTTTGGCTCCTGTGTGATATCAGCCGGGGGCGGGCTGGTAAGCGTGGTGGTGTCGAGGGACGAGGGGCTAAGGGACGCGGGACGAGGGTTGGCATGAGGACAAGTTCCCTCGTCCCGCGTCCCTCACCCCTCGCCCCTACCGCCGTCAGGCGGTGACCTTCGCCAGGATGTCCGACTCGCGGAGGATCTTGAACTCGTCGCCGTCGATCTCGACCTCCGAGCCGCCGTACTTGCCGTAGATCACTTCGTCGCCGATCTTCACCGACAGCTCGCCACGGGCGCCGCTGTCGAGCAACTTGCCGACGCCGACGGCGACGACCTTGCCACGCTGCGGCTTCTCACGGGCCGAGTCCGGCAGCACGATGCCGCCGGCGGTGACCTCTTCCGCCTCTAGCGGTGAAACAACAACACGGTCGTCCAGCGGACGGAGCTTGATGCCCTTGGCCATGGATTGGGTTCCTTTGTAACGGTGTATTTAGTGCTTCTTCGAAGCAAGTAGTCAGTGATCAGGTATCAGTCGTCAGGAAGTGCGGGGCGGGGGCCAATCGTCAACGGACGACCGACCAGCTGATCCCGGGCTCCTGCTACATCATGCCACCCATGCCGCCCATTCCAGGCATGCCACCCATGCCGCCCATGCCGCCCATGCCGCCGCCCATTCCGCCCATGCCACCCATTCCGTGGTCATGGTCGTGGCCGCCGGCGCCGTCGTCGTCGTCGGACGGGGCGTCGGTGATGAGCGACTCGGTCGTCAGCAGCAGGGCCGCGACGCTGGCGGCGTTTTGCAGAGCGGTGCGGACCACCTTGGCCGGGTCGATGACGCCGGCGGCGACGAGGTCGACGTAGGTGTCCTTGTCGGCGTTGTAGCCCTCGGTCTTGCCCTTGAGCTGGCGGACACGGTTGACGACGACGGCGCCGTCGACGCCCGCGTTCTCAGCGATGCAAGAGAGCGGGTAACTCAGCACGTTCTTGACGATCGTGGCGCCGAGCTTCTCGTCGCCGGTGAGGTCCAGCTTGTCGACCGCTTTCTCGGACCGCAGCAGAGCGACGCCGCCGCCGGGGACGATCCCCTCTTCGAGGGCCGCGTGCGTGGCGGCGCGGGCGTCGTCGAACAGGTCCTTGCGTTCCTTCATCTCCGACTCGGTCGAGGCGCCAACCTTAATCTGGGCGACGCCGCCGGCGATCTTGGCGAGCCGCTCTTGGAGCTTCTCGCGGTCGTAATCGGAGTCGGTGTTCTCGATCTCGGCGCGGATCTGGTCGGCGCGGCCCTGGATGGCGTCCTTCGAGCCGGCGCCGCCGACGATCGTCGTGTTGTTGGAGCCGACAATCACCTTCTTGGCGCGGCCAAGGTCGGTCAGCTGAACGCCGTCGAGCTTGATGCCGAGGTCCTTGAAGATCGCCGAGCCGCCGGTGAGGGTCGCGATGTCGCCGAGCATCGCCTTGCGGCGGTCGCCGTAACCGGGCGCCTTCACGGCACAGACGCTGACGATGCCGCGGAGCTTGTTGACGACCAGGGTGGCGAGCGCCTCGCCCTCGACGTCCTCGGCGATAATCAGCAGCGGCTTGCCGCTCTTGCTGACCGCTTCGAGCAGCGGCACCAGCAGCTTGGCGCTGGAGATCTTCTCTTCGAAGACGAGGATCTGACAGCCTTCGAGGACTACCTCCATGTCGTCTTCGTCGGTGACGAAGTGGGGCGACAGGTAGCCGCGGTCGAACTGCATGCCCTCGACCACCTCGACGGTGGTCTCCGAGCCGCGGCCTTCCTCGACGGTGATGACGCCGTCTTTGCCGACCTTGCTGAAGGCGTCGGCGAGGACCGCGCCAATCGTCGGGTCGTTGTTGCCGGCGATCGTGGCGATGTGCTGCAGCGACTTCTTGTCCTTGACCTCGATCGGGTCGGCCGACTTGAGGATCGCGGC
The DNA here is from genome assembly GCF_007859955.1 of Botrimarina colliarenosi. GTDB lineage: Bacteria > Planctomycetota > Planctomycetia > Pirellulales > Lacipirellulaceae > Botrimarina > Botrimarina colliarenosi. The sequence continues at coordinate 384,223 of NZ_SJPR01000001.1, read as the reverse complement.
GCTGACGGCTTCGACCGCCTTGCTGATGCCTCGCTGCAGCGCCATCGGGTCCGCCCCGGCGGCGAGCATCTTGAGGCCTTCGCGGAAGATCCCTTCGGCGAGGACGGTCGCCGTGGTGGTTCCGTCGCCGGCGACGTCGTTGGTCTTGCTGGCCGCTTCCTTGACGAGCTGGGCGCCGAGGTTCTCGTAGGGGCAGTCGAGATCGATGTCCTCGGCGACGGTGACGCCGTCCTTGGTCACCTTGGGGGAGCCCCAGCCCTTGTCGAGCACCGCGTTGCGGCCACGGGGGCCGAGCGTGCTCTTTACGGCGCGGGCGAGCTTTTCGACACCGGCGGCCAGGGGCCGGCGGGCGTCATCATCAAAAACCATCTGCTTTGCCACGGCGAAAACCTCCGGCTGGAAGAAAGTGGCTGGAATATCGAGATTGATCGTTCAGCGACGCCCCTGCCGGCTCGGCGAGTCAGCGGGGGCGGGGTGTGCGGGTTTCGAAACGCTGCGGCTTACGAAGCCGAGGCTTCCGGAGCGGGGGGCGCCAGAATTGGCAGGCGCACCCTCTCCGACACCCTGTTGAGCAACCACCGTGCCAGCGACCCCTCCAGCGGCAAAACCCGCAGAAAAACAGGGCTGTCCGTTAGCGACGGCATGGCGGGCCCGGTCGGGCTGCCAAATTGGCGCCGCCCTTCGGCACTCCTCCCCTCGCTGCTCCCCGCTTCAACCCTGAGCCTCCGGCGGGAGCCGGGGGGAGCTTTCGACCGACACCACCCCGGCTTGCGCCGGGGGCTCAGGGTGGCTCGGTGAGGGGTTATGGGGTCGGGTCTCGCTCGGGCTCGAGCTCGGGGATGTGCGAGAAGGCGATCCGCATGGGGGCCGAGTCCCGGGTCTCGTGCATCGAGGCGAAGTACATCGAGCCGGCGCCGAAGGCGGCGTTCACCGCGTCCATCGTCCGGGCCGCCTGCGTCGCCTGCCGCTCCTCGGCGAAGAGCGGCAGCACCATCCCGCCGGCCGGCTCGAGCTTCCAGAGCGACAGCGAGACCTTGAGCGGCGTCGCCGCCAGATCGTCGGCGCTCCGCAGCCGCCACGCCGTGTCGAGCGCCTTGAGCATCGTCGGTGTGTCGCTGCAGCGAGCCAGATTGACCCGGGCCCGCCATTTCCCGCCGCGGGCGCCGCCGCCCCGATCGCCGACATAGCGGACGCCGAACTCGATCCGGCGGGCGACGTATCCCAGCTTCCGCAGCCGGGCGGCCGCCTTGTGGAGCAGCCGAACAAGCACGCCGCGGGCGCCCTCGTCGGTCCGGAGCTCTGGCGCCAGCACGTGCGAATGGCCGACGGTGCGGCGATGCGTGGCCCGCTCGTCGGCTTCCTCGCCCCGCAGCCAGTGCCACCAGAGGGCGCCGACGCGGCTTCCCCAGACCTCAACCAGCGCGTCGCACGACAGGCCGCAGAGCTGGCGGGTGGTCCGCACGCCGCGCTCCGCCAGCCGCCGCTGCATGTTGGCGCCGATGCCGGTGAACTCCCGCAACTCGAGGGCGTAGAGCCGCCGCGGCAGTTCTTCGCGGGTGATGACCGACAACCCGTCGGGCTTCTTCAGATTGCTGGCGAGCTTCGCCAACAGCCGGTTCGTCGCCAAGCCGACCGAACATCGGAGTTGGGCGCCGACTTGCTCTTTGATGGCGAGCTTGGCCCGCTCGCCGACCTGCCGGGCCCGGTCGACCTCGCGGTCGGGGGGCGACAGCCGGCAAGCCACCTCGTCGATCGAGCAGACCTTTTCGATCGGCAGGACCGTCTCGATCGCGGCGAGGATCTCGTGGTGCAGGCGGACGTAGTCCTCGTGGCGGCCCTTTACCAGGACCAGGCCAGGGCACTGCCGGCGGGCCTGGCCGACATTGGTGCCGGTCTTGATGCCATAGGCCCGCGCCTCGTAGCTGGCGGCGATGCAGCAGGTGGTGTCGGTCATCATCGGCACGACCGCCACGGGTCGGCCGCGCAGCTCGGGCCGCATCTGCTGCTCCGCCGAGGCGAAGAAGGCGTTCATATCGAGAAAGAGCCAATCGACCTGCGGCATGGCGGGCCCCCGATGAAATGAGTACATGCGTACACTATCGACCGGTAGAGCCCCCGTCAATCAACATCTTCTCGTCTTCATCTTTCGGCCAATTCAACTCGTTAAGAAGGATCGCGTTATGCCGTCTGCCGTTGGAATCACCCTCGAACAAGCCCAAGCCGCTGTCACCGCCGCGCACAAGAAGGCGGTCGCCATCGAAACGCTGATGAACATCGCGGTGGTCGACGCTGGGGCGAACCTCGTCGCGTTCGCCCACATGGACGGGGCGTGGCTCGGCTCGATCGACATCAGCCAGAAGAAGGCCCGTACAGCCCGCTACTTCGACATGCCGACCGGCGCGATCGGCGGCCTCTCGCAGCCCGGCGGACCGCTCTTCAATATCGAGCATTCCAACGGCGGCCTGATCACGTTCCCCGGCGGCGTGCCGATCACGGACGCGTCGGGCGAGGTCATCGGCGCGATCGGCGTCTCGGGCAGCACCGTGGAGAACGACCACGCCGTCGCCGAAGCGGGCGCCGCCGCGGTTAAGTAAACGGGCCGAGCCTTCGATAAGCTTCCTGGCAAAGTAAATTCGATCTCTGAGGCGATGGCGCGGGTTCACCCGCCATCGCCTCGGTTTCTTCTTGACTTGCTCGAGAGCAGGTCAGGTCTTACATCCGCAGCGATTCGGCTTGGTAGGCCGCGATCGGCGCGAAGACCATCAGTGGCAACCACGCCCCCAGGGCGGGGCGAATCCAGCCGCCGCCGCCGAGCGCCTGGCCGCCTAGCGTAAAGATGAAGAACGCCGTCACGACCGCGACGCAGAGGCCGATCGCGACGAACGGGTTTCCCGACCCCCGTGCGACGACCAGCGGTAAACCGATCAAGAGCAGCGTCACGTCGAGCAGTGGCTGGACGAGCCGGCTGTGGGCTGCGACCCGCACGTCGGGGCCCAGGTCGGTGCTGGGGTTGGCGAGCTCGTGGATCAGCTCGGAAGTCGAAGCCAGATCACGCCACTTCGAACCCGCAGCGAGCAGCTCGAACGACACGCCGCTGACAACGAACGCCTGGCCCGCTTCGAGCCAGGGGGCGTCGCGTCGCGTCACGATGATCCAGTCCCCTTCTTCATCGGTGAGCGTCGGTTGGTTGTCGATCGCCGCCGGCCGTGTGACGCCCTGCAGCAAGTAGCCGCCGGGCCGCTCGCCGTCGCTTGGCAGGTACGACGCGGTGGCGGCGACAAGTTGATTGCCGTAGACGCCCGAGAGGCGGGGAGGGAGTGCGAAGTTGACGTTCTCGATCGTGCCGATGGCGAGGTTGGCCGACTCGCCGCCGAGGAGGATGTCGGTGACGTTGTCGTAGCGCGGCTTGAGCTCGACCAACCGATCGCCGGACAAGTCCTTGGAGTCGAGCGACAGCTCGTGCCGCAGCCCGGGGAGCACGAACTCGCGCAACGCCGCAGCGCCGAACGCGATGGCGACCGACGCCGCGAGGACCGGCGTGAGCACCTTCAGCCGGGGCACGCCGGCGGCTAGCAGGGCGGTCATCTCGTTGTGGCGCTGGATCCAAGTCACGGTGAACATCGCCGCGATCAGCGTGAGGATGCCACTGGTCTTGTTGAAGAAGCCGAGCGACTGCAGCGCGTAGTAGCGGCCGGCCGAGAGCGCGGCTTCACCGATCGAGACATCGCCTTGCGAGAAGTCGTCCAACCGCCCGAAGGCGTCGATCACCGTGTAGAGCCCCGCCAGGCTGACGAAACAGATCAAGAAGACCTGAACGAACTGGCGGAGAAGATAGCGGTCGATCTTACGCACGGCGGCGGGGTTGCTAGCAGCGGCGAGGGAAGGGGCGGCAGAGGCGCGAGTCTGAGACCGTCGGCCCCGGCGGTCAACACGAGTCCTGCCCGGCTGATTACGCTGGCGCCATGAGCCGTCTGCTCCGCTCCGCCGTCTCGCTTGGCCTCGACCTGGCGTTCCCGCCGACGTGCCCGGCTTGTGGCCGAGGCGTGGCCGACCGTTTGGGAGACGCCAGCGGCTTTTGTGCCGATTGTCTGGCGGACTTGCCGCTGCTACCGGAGCCCGCCTGCCGCCGGTGTGCGACGCCACTCGCGACATCGATATCTCCCCCGGGCGACGACTGCCCCGCCTGCCGCGACGAACGCTGGGCGTTCGACGAGTCGATCGCCCTCGGCGCCTACGATGGCCTGCTGCGGCGACTGGTGCTCGACGGCAAGCGAGCCGTCGGCGAACCCGCCATGCAGGCGCTGGGCCGCCGACTGGCGGGCGTCCATCGCGGGCGGTTAAGTCTGCCGGGCGCCACGGTCGTGGTTCCGACGCCGCAGCATTGGCGCCGCCGGTTGGTCCGCCGGGCCGACGGCGTCGCCGCCCTCGCCGGGGCGCTGGCGGCCGAGTTGAGGCTGCCGGTCGTGTCGGCCCTCCGCCGGACGCGGGCGACACGGCGGCAGACCGCAGTGGCCTCCAGTGACCGCCGGGCGAACGTCCGGGGCGCCTTTGCGGTGCGGCCCCGCACGTCTTTGAAAGAAAAGATGGTGCTGTTGGTCGACGACGTCCTGACGACGGGCTCGACCTGCCATGCGGCGTCCCAGACCCTGAAAAAGGCGGGCGTTGCGCGGGTCGTAGTGGTCGTTGCGGCTAAACGGCTGGGGCCGGCGTAGAGTCGTTCGGTTTACGAGGGCGCCCTCGCGCAGCCTGTGGCGGGTTGCTGATAGCGGTCGATTCCGAAGAATGCTAGCGCAGGGAGTCTGGGTAATCATGACCGGCTACGCCGATCGTTCCGCCTCCCCACCCGCTCGCCGCCCTCCCCCCGCGACCCGCCTCAATGGCTACCCCAACACCCGCCACGCCCGAGCCAGCGCCTCGGTCGCTCGACCCGTTCCGTCGGGCCGTGCTGCGCGGATTGGGCGTGCTGCTGCCGCCCCTGCTGACGGTGGTGATCTTCCTGTGGGTCGGCGGCACGATCTCGCGGTATGTCCTCACGCCGCTCGAAGGGGCGACCCGTTACCTGCTGGTCGAGTACGCTGCCGACATCCGCCAGCCCAAGGATTTCGCGGAGAAGGAGCCCGGCGAGGTGGTGACCGGCGAGATGGTGCGTGACGCGTCGGGGAAGGTCTTCCATCGGGCGGCCGACGGCCTCTACGTCTCGGACCGCGTTTTCACCGAGGTCTCGAAGCGGCTGCGCCAGAGCGAGGCTGCGCCGCAGACCGCCAGCGACTGGGTCCGCCGCTACGTCGACGACGTCTGGCTCGTGCCGTGGATCGTCGTGCCGATCTTCTTGCTGGTCTTCCTCTTGCTGCTCTACACGGTCGGCAAGTTCTTGGCGGCCGGCGTCGGACGCTTTTTCCATGGACAGTTCGAGTCGCTCATCACGCGCGTGCCGCTGGTCAGCAACGTCTACTCGTCGGTCAAGCAAGTCACCGACTTCGCGTTCACCGAGCCGGACATCCAGATCTCGCGGATCGTGGCGGTCGAGTATCCCCGCAAGGGGATCTGGTCGATCGCCTTCGTGACGGGCGAGAGCATGCTCGACATCGAGGCCGCCGCCAACGAACCGGTGATGAGCGTCCTGATCCCGACGTCGCCGATGCCGTTCACGGGGTTCACGATCACGGTCAAGAAGAGCGAGACCGTCGATATGCCGCTGACGCTCGATCAAGCGTTCCAGTTCATCTTCAGCTGCGGCGTCGTCGTGCCGCCGCACCAGATCACCCGGGCAGTCGTCGAGCGCGAACGCCGCTTGGCCGCGGGAGAGCCGCTGGTCGATCTGTCTCCCAAGGCCGCCCGCACGGCCGAAGAGGGAGCCGAGTCCCTCACCGATCCGACGCCTGTCACCGAACCCACGGAAGGGCATGTCTCGCCCGAATGACGCCCCTCTGCGGCTCGGAACACGCGGCAGTCAGCTGGCGCGCTGGCAGGCGGATTGGGTGGCCGACCGGCTCCGACAGCTCGGCCAAGCGGTCGACATCATCGAGATCCGCACCCGCGGCGACGCCCAGCAGACCGGGCCGATCAGCGCGATCGTCGATGGTGACGCCCCCGCTACCGGCGGGCAGGGGGTCTTCACCAAGGAGTTGCAGCGGAGCCTGCTCGATGGCGACATCGACCTGGCGGTGCATAGTCTGAAAGACCTGCCGACTACGCCCGTCGCCGGCCTAGCGGTCGCCGCGATCCCGGAACGGGCGCCGCTGGCGGACGTGCTCGTCTCGGCCGTGGCGACGACGATCGACGGCCTACCACCACGGGCCCGCGTCGGCACCGGCAGCTTCCGGCGCCGCGCGCAGTTGCTCAGCCGCCGACCCGATCTGGTGATTGGCGACCTCCGCGGCAACCTCGACACGCGGCTCCGCAAGCTCGACGACGGCGAGCACGACGCCATCTTGCTCGCCGAGGCGGGGCTCACCCGACTCGGTTGGACCGACCGCCTCGCCGGCCGCATCCCTCCGAGCGAACTGCTGCCCGCGCCGGGGCAGGGGGCGCTGGGCATCGAGTGCCGCACGGACGACGCCGTCACCATCGCCGCGTTGCGGCCGCTCGACGACTTCGCCACCCACGCCGCGGTGACGGCCGAGCGTGCGGCGCTCGCCCGCCTCGAAGGGGGCTGCCTCGCCGCCCTCGGCGCCTGGGGGCGGTGGGAAGCCACGACGCTGCGTCTCTCCGTCGTTGTCTTGAGCGACGACGGCGCGAAGCGGCTCGACGCCGAGACGGCCGGTCCCTGCGCCGACGTCCCCGCCGCTGTCGCTCTTGGCGAGGCGGTCGCCGACGACTTGCTAGCACGCGGCGCCGCGTCGCTTCTCCGCGCCCGCTGAGCGGCGCCAATTGCCGCCGCCCCCTCGGCAGAATCGGCCGATCGGCGCCTTCTGCGCTGCCGGATCGACGCGAACTCTCGTGTTTCGCGGCGTCAGCGGGTTTGGCGCCGCACCTGCATAGGGAGGACTCGCCAGCAGGGGGGCAATCCTGCTAGCAACCGCTGAATCGGATGTCCTACGGCATGTACCTCTCCGCCGAAGGGGCTAAGGCCCAGTCGAGACGGCTCGAGGTAATCTCGAACAACATGGCCAACGTCAACACGGTCGGCTTCAAGCCGGACGTGGCGATTTTTCAGGCCCGCTTCGCCGAGGCGATCCAGCAGGGTGACGTTGCTCCCGGCATGAAAGGCCTCCCCGACATCGGGGGCGGCGTCAAAACCATCGAGACGCGGACCTCGTTCGCTCCCGGCAAGCTCGAGCGGACCGGCAACAGCGGTGACGTCGCGATCCTCGGCGACGGCTACTTCGCTGTCGAGCCGGAGACCGGCGACAAGCCGCTGCTCAGCCGCGCCGGCTCGTTCCGTGTCGACGCCCAAAACCGCCTGGTGATGGCCGACTCGGGCCGCCCCGTCCTGTCGGCGGGCGGCGCGCCGGTCTTGCTCGATCCGACCCAGACCTACGCGATCACCGCCGACGGCTACGTCGAGCAAGGGGACGAGCAGACCCCGCTGGCGCTCGTGAAGCCCAACTCGAACGACGACCTCCAGAAGATCGGCGGCAACCTGTTCGAGTCGCGGGCCGAGGTGTTCCCCGTCCCCGCGGCGCAGCGCGAGGTGGCCCAGGGCTTCCTCGAGATGTCGGGCGCCAACTCGACCGAACAGATGATGCAGCTCATCGAGACCAACCGGGCGTTCGAAGCGAACACCCAGATGATCCGCCACCAAGACACCGCGACCGGCAGCCTCATCAGCCGCCTGCTGGGGGCTTAACGCCCGCTGAGACCTGAGGATTGAGGGTTTGGAGCCTTCGCCTCGATCCGCCGGCGCAACCCTCACTTTACCTGACACCTCAAGCCTCAAGCCTTTCCCATGGCCTTCCAATCTCTCTACACCGCCGCGACCGGCATGCAGGCGATGGAGATGAAGCTCGATGTCATCTCCAATAATCTGGCGAACAACAACACAACCGCCTTTAAGCGGGACCGCGCCAACTTCGAGGACCTGCTCTACCGCCAGTACCGCCTGCCCGGCTCGCAAGACACCGACGGCAATATCACCTCGACCGGCGTCGATGTCGGTCTCGGTGTGCGGGTCTCCAGCACGCAAGCCGACTTCGACCAAGGCTCGTTCCAGAACACGGGGAACGAACTCGATATCGCCATCGAAGGGCGTGGCTTCTTCGAGGTCACCGGCCCCGGCGGCGAGCGGCTCTACACCCGCGCCGGCAACCTGGGCGTCAACGCCAACGGCCAACTAGTAGTGGGCTCGGCGACGTTGGGCTACCAGCTCAACCCGGCCGTCACGATCCCACAGGAAGCGACTTCGGTCGTCATCGATCCGACCGGCGAGGTCCGCTACTCGCAAGCCGGACAAGAGACCTACACGACGGCTGGCACCATGACGCTGGCGACGTTCATCAACCCGGACGGGCTGATGAAGATGGGCGACAACCTGTTCGCCGCGACCCCGGCGTCGGGCCCCGTCAACAGCGGCCAAGTGCCCGGTCAACAGGGCGTTGGTTTCATCCAGCAGGGCTTCCTTGAAGCCTCGAACGTCGAACCGACCACCGAGCTGATCGACCTGATCAACACGCAGCGGAGCTTCGAGCTCAATTCGCAAGTGATCCGCGCCGGCGACGAGATCATGCAGCTTGTTTCGAACCTCCGTCGTTAAGAACTTGCTCCGTTCGCTGACGCTTCTGGCTCTCCTCTGAATTAAAGCATGCGTTTCCTACTGTTACTGCTGACCTTCGCCACTGCGCCGCTCGTGGCCGTTGCGGCCGACATCACGCTGCTGGAGAACGCCGTTGGCGTCTCGGGCGCTTTGGTGCGGCTGGGTGACGTCGCCAAGGTCAGCGGCGCCGGCGCCGAGCGGCTCGCCGACGCGCCGCTGATGCCGAGCCCCGCTCCGGGGACCACGCAATACCTTTCGGCCGGAGCGGTCCGCGACCTGCTCGCCGCTCAGGGCGAGTCCGCCAGCGTCCACCGGCTGCGTGGCGCCTACCGCATCCAAATCACGACGCCGCTCGGCGGGTCCGCACGGGTCGACGCCGCCGGGTCCGCTTGGGACCGCCCGTCGCCCGTCGCGAGCCCCGCCGAATCGCTTGGCGGCGCCTTCCGTGTCCGCCGCTCGGCCGTCAGCGAGCCGGTCGGTGTCCGCAACGTGGCGGTCCGTCGTCTCTCGCCTCGTGACACCCGAGCGGTTGAAGAAGCCGTCGCCGCCGCCATTCAGACGACGCTCGACGCCGGCCGCGAAGCCGACCGGCCCCGGTTGCTTGTCCGTCGGGTCGAACTAACCGACACGGCGGTCCGTGAGCTCGCCGAGCACGCCGGCGCGGCGATCGAAGCGGTCGTAGATGGATCGCCCGTTGGCTCGACGCTGACGGCCCAGGTGGGTTTGGCCGACGACCCGAACCACGACCCCCACCGCGTCGTCGCCCACGTCGTCGAGCAGCCGCTGCGGTTGGTTGTCGTCACGCCGCTTTCGCGTGGCGCGCTCGTCACGAGCTCGTCGGTCCGGCTCGAGCCGGTGCCGCTGGAAGAGATCGACTCGCATCAATCGACGGGCTACACGACGCTCGAGGAAGGGCTCGGCAGAGAGGCCACGCGTCCGTTGCGGATCGGCGAGGCGCTGTCCGACGCCAATACGGCGCCCCCGTTGATGGTGCGTCGTAACGAGGAAGTCGAGGTTGTCAGCGGCGGCGGCGGCGTCTCGGTCAGCATGCGAGTCATCGCCACCCAAGAAGGCCGCATCGGCGATCTCATCTCGGTTCAGATGCTCGACCGCAACGAGCGTTTCCCCGCCCGCGTCGTCGGCCCGCGTCGGCTCGCTGTGCTGTCGGCAAGCCCGTCCGTCGCCAACCTCGTTCAGCCGGGAGGCCTGCAATGAAAACCGTCCTGACCCTACTGGCCTGCTTCGCTTGCGGAGCCGCCGCCCGTGGACAAGAGGGAAGCCTCGCCTACTCGGCTAACGTCCCCCCCCAGGGGCTCGCCGCGCCGACGCTCAACAACAGCTCGTTCATCTTTCAGTCGCTCTCGCCCGAAGCGATGCAGCGGCCGCTGGAGAAGGAAAGCATCATCACGGTGCTGGTCGACTATCGCTCGGTGATGCAGAGCGAGGGTTCGGGCGAGTCACGCCGCACCGGCAGCTACAACGCGATCCTCAGTAACTGGCTGAAGTTCGACGGCAAGAACATAAGCCGGGCTCCGCAGAACGGCGGCGACCCCCAGGTGTCGGGGACGCTCAACAGCCAGATGCGGGCCGAGTCGGACGTCGAGCAACGCGAGTCGCTCACCTTCCCGATCGCGGTCCGGGTCGTCGATATCCAGCCCAACGGCAACCTCGTCATTGAGGGGCGATCGGAGATCCACATCAACGAAGAGGTCTGGATGACCTACATCTCCGGCACGATCCCCCGCCAGGCGATCGGGCCCGACCTGGTGGTCCGCGACTCGGTGATCGCCGACAAGCGCATTCGCAAGTACGAGAAGGGCGCCGTCCGCGACGGCTACTCCCGCGGTTGGCTGTCGCAGTGGTACGGCAAGTACAAGCCTTGGTGATCCGCCGCCGACCCGATTGCTCCCCTCCGATTCACGCTGAACCTCACTATGAAACGCGTCTTATTCCTTCTCGCCGCCTTGCTCACGACGCTCGCCGTCTCCGACGCGGCGTTTGCGCAAGGCAAGACGAAGCTCGCCAACATCTGCCGTCTGAAGGGGCAAGAAGAGAACGTCCTCCGCGGCATCGGCTTGGTGGGCGGCCTCAACGGATCGGGCGAGGCGAACGACGCCGCCACAATGCGCGCCCTGAGCCGCGCCCTGGAGCTGATGGGCAACCCCGTGTCGTCGACCGGCCGCTTCGACCAGCAGGCGCAACAGGCGCTGCGGAACATCAAGAACGTCTCGCTGGTAATGGTGACCGCCACGGTCCCCGCCACCGGCGCCCGTAGCGGCGAACTGCTCGACTGCCGGGTTAGCGCCCTCAATGGCAAGAGCCTGCTCGGTGGCCAACTGATCTCGGCCGCCCTGCAGGGTCCCAACACCCAAGACCCGACGGTCTTCGGCCTTTGCGAAGGACCGCTGCAGGTGATCAACGAGGCCCAGCCGACCGTGGCCACGATCCACCACGGCTGCCAGATGTCGCGTGACGTTTACACGCCGTTCGTTTCGGAAGACGGCTGGGTGACGATCGTGCTCGACCCGCACCACGCCAGCTTCAGCGTCGCCGAGTCGATTGCGGCCAAGATCGGCAACCACTACGCCGAGTCGTTTTTGCAAGAGCAAGTCGAGTACGAAGAGATCCGCGATCGCTATGTCCGGCCGCTCGACGCTTCGAACATCCGCGTAAAGGTCCCCGCCAAGTACGAGTCGGACACGGTCGCGTTTGTCTCGGAACTGCTCGACGAAGACATCTACGAGGCGGAGCCCGAGGCGCGGGTCATCTGCAATACACGGACCGGCAGCGTCGTGATCAGCGGCGACGTCGAGATCGGCAGCGTCGTTTACAACCACCGCAATCTGATGGTCGACACCACCCAGACGAATAACTTCTTGGCGATCTCACCGGGCACGTCGACGCGGCCGAAGCTCGATCAACTGGTCGCCGCTCTGCAGAACCTCCGCGTGCCGACGGACGACGTCATCGATATTATCCGCGGCATCAACGACCTGGGCTTGCTCCACGCCAAGCTCATTGTCCGCTGATCACGCCCCGACCGTACACGCCCTCTCTCGCACCGATCATGACCAGCCCCGTTTCCCTCGCCTCGCTCACCGCCGCCTCGCCGGCCCGGGCGCCCGTGCAGCTCACGGCGGGCGCCAACCACCAGGGCGACGGAACGGTCGAGAAGGCCGAGGAGCTCAAAGAGGCGTTCACCCAGTTCGTTGGCGAGACGTTCTTCGGCCAGATGCTCAAGGCGATGCGGAGCAGTGTCGGCGAGCCGGCCTATTTCCACGGCGGCATGGCCGAGGAGCAATTCCAGTCGCAGCTCGACGCCCAGATGTCGCAAGAGATGGCGCAGTCGGGCGGTGGACAGTTCGCCGACGGGATGTTCCGCCAGCAGTTTCCCGACGAGGCGGCTTTGCTGGATGCGAGCCAGGAAACGTCTGGCCTGGCGGCCCTTAACGGTCTGCGGAGGCGGTGAAAACAACGTGGTCGATTCAATCAAGAAACCAGCGGCAGGCGATGCGATGACCGAAACGAGCGACTCCCCCCGCTTCGACACGACGACGTTTCCGACCACGCTCGACGGCTGGGAAGGGCCGCTCTCGCAACTGCTCGCGGACCTGTCCGCAACGCAGACCGAGCTGCTCGACGTCCTGGGGCGCAAGCGGGACTTGCTGGTGAGCGGCGACCGCGAAGGGCTCGCCGCCATCGGGCCGGAGGAGCAGCAGCTCTCGGTCCGTCTCGCCGAATGCCAGCAACGCCGGCAGGGCATGCTCGACGCGGCGGCCGAGCGCGGGCTGCCCAACAGCGACCTGCGGTCGCTCGCCGACGAACTGCCCGACGCGACGCGTAAAGTCCTACGCCCGAAGTTCCGGGAGGCCCAAAACCGGGCCCGCTTGTTGCAGCACCAGAGCCTCGCCAACTGGGTGATCGTGCAACGCACGCTGCTGCACCTCTCCCAAATGATTGAGATTGTCGCCACCGGCGGTCAGAAATCGCCGACCTACGAGAAGAGTGGCCCGAGCAAGGCGGGCGGCGTGCTCATGGACCGCGCTGTCTGACGTAAGACAGCCGTGGCGGCGCGCCGGTCCGGCAGGCGGCGCCGCTAGCAGGGAAGCAACGCTCCAGCGAGCCGGGCCAGGAAGGTCCACGCCTCTTAAAAACTATGTCCCTCTTCGGGTCGCTACAGACGGCGAGCAACACGCTTCAGGCCATGCAGATTGGCCTGCAAGTGGTGGGGAACAATATCGCCAATGCGAATACCGAAGGGTTCATTCGCGAGAAGGTCAACTACGTCCCCGCCCCGCCACAGCAGCTGGGCAACCTGACGATCGGCCTCGGGGTGCAGATTGATAGCATCACCCAGGTCATCGATGAGTTCCTTGGCGAACAGCTCCGCGGCGCGACGGGCGACTACGCCAGCGCCCAGGTCCAGGACGAGGCCTACAAGGGGATCGAGCGGCTCCTCGGCGAGCTCGGCGACAACGACCTCAGCACCGCGCTCACCGACTTCTTCGGAAGCATCGAGGACACCCTCAACTCGGTTAGCGGCGACGCGCTAAGTGTCCGCAACTTGGCGGTGCTCGAGGGGTCGCAGTTGACGTCCGAGATCCGCCGCATCGAAGATCGCGCCAAGGGGCTCCGCGACAACTACGACGCCCAGGTGCAGCAGTCGGTCGGCACCGTGAATCAACTGACCGAACAGATCGCCCAGCTCAACGTCCGCATCACCCAGGTCGAGGGCGGAAGCTCCAGCAAGAGCGACGCCGGGGCCCTCCGCGCGTCTCGGAATCAGGCGGTGAATCAGCTGACGGAACTGGTCTCGGCGACGGTTTCGGAGCAGCCGAGTGGCGGCCTGAGCATCTCGGTCGGCGGCGAGTTCCTGGTCTTCGAGGGTCAGCGCCGCGACGTCGCGTTCGAGACCGGCGACACGCAAGGCGAGTCGGCCGCGGAGCTCGTCTTTGTCGACACCGGCAAGGCGCTCAATCTCACCAGTGGCAAGCTGCAAGGCCTCGCCGCGGCCCGCGACGAGATCGTCGATGGTTTCCGTGAGGGTCTCGACGAATTTGCGGCGACGCTGATCCACGAGTTCAACCGCGCCTACTCGCAAGGGCAGGGGATTGAGGGCTTCAAGTCGCTCACGAGCGTCAACCGAGTCGATAGCCCGACCGACCCGATCGATGCGGCCGGCTTGGCGTTCGCGCCCGAGAACGGCCAGTTCAATATCACCGTCCTCACCGAGGGGGGCGCCGCAAAGACGGCGACCATCAAGGTGAATGTGCTCGGCGATGGCAGCCGCTCGACGACGACGCTTGCCGGCATCGCTTCGCAGATTAACTCGGTTGACGGCCTCAGCGCGTCGGTCGATTCCCTCGGCAGGCTCGCGATCAGCGGCCAGAGCGACGAGGTCCGTTTCACCTTCTCGAACGATTCGAGCGGGTTCCTGGCTTCGATCGGCCTCAACACGTTCTTTACCGGTAGCGGGTCGAGCGATATCGGCATCAACGGCGAACTCAACGGCATCCGCAACGCCAGCAAGCTGGCGCTGGCGCGGGCGTCGGCGACCGAGGACGCGCTGCCGAGCAGCAGCACCGAGAACGCCATCCTGTTGGCGGAGATGATCGATAAGCCGCTCGAATCGCTCGGCGGCGGTTCGATTATCGAGCGTTACGATCAGCTGGTGAACGAGCTGGCGCAGAACTCGACGGTCGCCGGTTCGGTGTCCGAGGGTCTGGGCATCTTCGAGGCGACGCTCGCCAACGAGTTCCAGGCGATCAGCGGCGTCAACATCGACGAAGAAGCAATCGACATGATCTCGCTGCAGCGGATCTACCAGGCGACCGCCCGCGTGATCGCGACCATTCAAGAGATGCTCGACACGCTCGTCAGGCTCTGAAGCATCCTCAAGGCTCTGAGAAACAAGCCACCGTGGGCACAATTCTACCGATTGCGACCAGCCGGGTGACCGACGCGATGATGCGCGGGCGCCTCACCGCGCAGATACAGAACGATCAACTCGACCTCGCCAAGCTCCAGAACCAGCTCAGCTCGGGCTACCGCATCTTTCTTCCGAGCGACGACCCCGCGGCCGCTCAGCGGGCGATGGCGCTGCAGCGGACCATCGAACGGAAGGACCAGTCGCTCACCAACCTGGCGGGCGCTAAGATCGCCCTGAGCTCGACGGACGTCGCCCTGTCGGACGTCAATAATTCGCTCAACGACCTCAAGGGCGCCGCCTTGGGGGTCATGGACACGATCGCCACCGACACCGAGCGGCAGGCCGTCATCGATCAGATCGACGAGCTCATCGCCAGCCTGACCCGCGTCGGCAACTCGACGCTGTCGACCAACTACTTGCTCGGGGGCTCCGAGCAGTCGTCGATTGCCTATCGGAAAGTCGATGGCTACATCGAGTACCTGGGCGACGAAGCGAGCCCTCAGACGTTCGTCGATATTTCTCAGCTCTTCGAAACCAACGTCTCGGGCGACGACGTCTTCGGCGGGCTTTCCGAGGCGGTTCGCGGCTCTTCGGACCTGAACGCCAGCCTGACGCCCGAGACGCAGCTTTCACAGCTAAACGGCGGCTTGGGGATCCGCGCCAGCGGAGCGGTCGAGATCCGATTCACGCCGGCGTCGCCGACCCAGCCGGTGACGACGGCGCTGATCGATCTCTCCAAGGCCAAGTCTATCGACGACGTCGCCCGCCTGATCGAGGCGGGCGCCCCCAACGGCGCCGACCTGACCGTCTCGCTCGACGGCGCCGCGCTGCGGATCGACGCGGCCGACGGGGGAATCACCATTCGTGAAGTCGGCAACGGCAAGACCGCCTACGAACTCGGCATCCTGAACCCGTCGACGCCGGCGGCGACGGTGAGCGGGACCGACCTCGACCCAATCCTCCGACCGACGACCCGGCTCGACGACCTCGTTGGGTCAAAAACCCGCGGTCGCATTGTCTCGGGAGGCCCCGACAACGACCTCGTTCTGACCGCGACCTCAAACGGCGCCAGCTTCAACGGCCTGACCGTCAACTATGTGGACGACGGCAGCGCGGGACTCGAGACCGCCGATTACGACCAGGGGTTGAACACCTTAACGGTCCACATCGCGAGTGGCGTCTCGAACGCCACCGACATCGCCGCAGCGATTACCGCTGAGGGGACGTTCGTCGCCGAGCCCGACTACCGCGACCAGACCTCGACCTCAAAGGTCGGATCGGGCAAAGTGATCGCCGGGACCGATCTTGGCGTCGACCTGACCGGCGGCGTTGACGGCCAGCTGGACATCGCTTCGGGGCTGATCGTCACCAACGGCGACGAGACCTACACCATCGACACGTCGGGAGCCGAGACGATCGAGGACCTCCTCGGCCTGCTCAACAACCCGCAGTACGGCCTTGCCGCAACGATCAACGCGTCGGGCGACGGCGTCGATGTCCGCACCCGCCGTAGCGGCGCCGCGTTCTCGATTGGCGAGAACGGCGGAACAACCGCCACTCAGCTCGGCCTGCGCACCTACACCGAGACGTCGCGTTTGGCGGACTTCAACCGCGATGTCGGCGTCATCGAGTTCGGCGCCAACGACAACGAGACCCGGTCGCAGAACCGTTTCGACATCAACGTCACGGAGGATGGCGTCACCCAGACGTACTCGATCGACCCGGTCGGTTTGCTGACGGTTCAAGACCTGATCGACCGCATCGCCGCGGACACCGGCGGCGCGGTCTCGGCGTCGCTGGCGGAGACCGGCAACGGACTGGTCCTCAACGTGACCGATCCCGACGCCCCCGCGTCGTTCGCGTCGGGTTCTTTCTCGCTGGGCGCCGATACGATTTCGATCGATGCGACGACCGCTGGCGTGTCGGGGAATTACCCCTTTACCGTTGAGGTGATCGACAGCGGCGGCACGGGGCCGCTGCAAACGACGGTCTCAGGCAACTCGATCGTCGTCGATCTACAGGGCGTCGCGGCCGGGACCGACGCGATCGCCGCAAGCATCGCGGGGCAGCTCTCCGGCTTTACCGTCACGTCCAGCGGAACGGACAGCATCGCGGCGGCCGTTGGCCCCGTTGCCGCGGCAACAACCGGCGGCGCGCCGGCGAGCGACCTCGCGGCCCCTGCGGTCGGGCAGTTCACGCTGCTCGGCGACACGATCCGTCTCGAAGCGACCGAGGTCGGGGGCGCCGGCAATCAGGCCCTCTCCGTAGAAGTGATCGACAGCGGCGGCACGGGCCCGCTGCTGACGTCGTACGACCCCGACACGGGCGTTGTTTCGGTCGATCTCCAGGGCGTCGACACCACAACCGACGCCATCGCCCAGAGCATCCAGGACACACTGACCGGCTTTACGGTCACCTCGAACGGTACGGCCGCGGTCGCGACGACCGACGTCGTAGGTCTGCCACCCTCGTTCGACGCCACCACGTCGGGCGGCCAGGCGGCCGACTCGATCACCCTCTCGGGCGACGTGGCCGAACGGCTCGGCTTCCTGCCCGACGGGGAAGACTCGGTGACGGTGGTGGGTGGCAGCGTGGCGTCCACGGACCGCAACACGCTGGAGGTCGACAGCGTCTTCACAACGCTGATCCGCATGCGTGAGGCGCTCCAGGCTGCCGATCCGGTGGCGCTGGGAAGCGAGATCAACCGCCTTGATGAGGACCTCGATCGGGTCACCTTCGGCCGCTCCGAGGTCGGCGTCCGACTCAAGAACCTCGATTCAATCGAGCAGCGGCTGGTGGACGAGAGCATCTCGCTCCAAGACGCGCTGTCGACAGAGATCGACGCCGACTTTGTGAAGGTGATCTCAGATTTCACCGCAAAGCAGTACGCCCTCCAGGCTTCGCTGCAGACGGCCGGCGCGCTGGTCAATCTGACGATTCTCGATTACATCTGACACCGGCGTGCCGGCCGGCGACGGCGTTGTCGGCACAACCGGCCAGATTGGCTCATCGTGAATCGTCCGCGGAGCCGATGCCTTCTGTGTAAGTCTCAAGCCGCTCCGTGTGAGGGGCGACGTGCGCCAGGAGGGCGACGATGCAGATCAACACAACGCGGTTCGGAGCGGTCGAGATTCAAGCGACCGACGTCCTCGAATTCCCCTTGGGCCTGATCGGGCTCGAGGCCTGGAGGAAGTGGGTCGTCCTCGCCGACGGCCAGAATCCCGGATTGGGGTGGCTGCAATCGACCGAACGGGCGGACCTCGCCCTGGCGGTCGTGAGCCCTCGCCGGTACGTCGCCGACTACAAGGTGCGGCTCTCGTCGCGCGACCTCTCCCCGCTCGAGGCGCCCGGGGGCGTTTCGCCGCAGGTCGTGGTCGCCCTGAGTTGCCACGGCGGCGGTCCTCAGGGGCCGGGCGCCCTGTCGCTCAACCTCAAGGCGCCGATCCTAGTGTGCCTGGAGACAGGCCGCGGCCGTCAAGTCGTGGCCAAGGACGACCATCCGGTGCAGCACTGGCTGGGTGGCCCGGCCGAGCTGCGCCGGTCGGCTTGAACGGTTCTGCCGGTTGATCGGTGGGCGAGGCTATCGCCGACCCCGCCGCTAGCGGGGCGAACGACATAATCGGCTCTCCGCGAGCGTCTTTCGAGTCACCGGAGAGGACAGCCGATAGCACCTAACGAAGTCAGATATCAGCGGCCCGCCCTTGGGGGAGGCCGTTCTTACCAGCCCGACACCCCCGCGTCGCCATCGCGCTCGCCTCAACCCGGGTCACGCCCATGTTGGTACTGTCACGCCAACGCGACGAGAGCATTATCATCGGCGACAACGTGGTGATCACGGTGGTCGACGTGCGCGGCGATAAGGTGCGGCTTGGGATCGACGCTCCGGTCGAGATCCCTGTGCACCGCCGCGAGGTCTACGAAGCGATTCAGCGAGAGAATCGTCGCGCTAGCGAGATCAGCGCCGAGCAGGCCCGCCAGGCCGGCGGCGACCGCACCGAGGGCTGATCGGCCGCTCGCCTTTTCCGCAATGGGCGTGGCCCCCTTTGAGGGCCCTTCTTTCATACAGCCCCGCGGCCCTTTGCGTTCTCTGTCGTGGCTCTCGCCACGTGAGCCCCTCCGGACCGACCCGATTTGCCGGCTCGCTGTCTCGGTGTCCGTAGCGGATCGGACCCTACGTCAGGGCCCAAGGCAAGTCACTTGGCGGGCCCTTTGAGCTTGATGGTCGCTTAGAGATGACGGTTTGTAACGGCTGCGCCGGTTATTCGGGACAGCACCGGCAAGCGTTGTTGGGAAACGTGGCTTCCCACTCAGGCGCGCCCCGCTGGCAGACGATACGTTCGCCTAGGCCCAAAGACCGACCGTCGGCTTTGTGGTCATGGAACAAGACACAGGATCGCTCGCTAAGGCATGTGAGTGTGTGTTGGGCGCGTGGACGCATGCCCCAAGGCTCACGACCCGCCGTCACGAGAGTCCGCACCAAGGACGCCACAACGCGACGGCGATCGGAGCCGAGGGGTTCCATCCCGCCAAAACGCCAGCGCCGCACCCACCACGGGGCGGGCGGCGTTCTACCGAACCCGATGACCAATAAGGGGTACGTTCGATGACACGCATTAACACCAACGT
This sequence comes from Botrimarina colliarenosi, assembly GCF_007859955.1. Lineage (GTDB taxonomy): Bacteria > Planctomycetota > Planctomycetia > Pirellulales > Lacipirellulaceae > Botrimarina > Botrimarina colliarenosi. The sequence goes on along the minus strand of NZ_SJPR01000001.1, from coordinate 364,976 downwards.
CAGTTCGCTAATCGGCAGGAACAACCTGCAGAAGGCGAACAGCAGCCTGTCGCAGTCGCTGACGCGTCTGTCGACCGGTCTGCGAATCAACACCGGCAAGGACGATCCGGCCGGTTTGATCGCGAGCGAGAACCTTCGCAGCGACATCACGTCGATCAAGAAGGCGATCACCAACACCGACCGCGCGAACCAAGTGATCGCGACGGCGGACTCGGCTCTCGGACAGGTCAGCTCGCTGCTGAACGACATCCGCGGCCTCGTCACCGAGTCGGCCAACGCCGGCGCCCTGTCGGACGAGCAGATCGCGGCCAACCAGCTGCAGGTTGACTCGTCGCTCGAGGCCCTCAACCGCATCGCCCAGACGACGACCTTCCAGGGCCGCCGCCTGCTCGACGGTTCGCTCGACTTCCTGACGTCGGCCGGCAGCGAGTTCGGCAAGCTGTCGAACCTGAAGATCGACCAAGCGAACCTCGGCTCAACCGGAGAGGTGAGCGTCGATATCGCTGTCGCTTCCGCCGCGAAGAAGGCCTCGGTCGAGGTTGGCGGCATTGAGTTGGGCGTTCCGGGCGTCAATTCGACCGGCACCATCTCGTTCCAAGACACCGCCGTCGCCGCGACCGGCACCGCCCAGTTCGAAGTCGAGACCTCCGCGGCAGTCGCCGGAACCGGCACCGCCAACGTCCAGGTCGAGACCGCCGACTCGATCCAAGGCATCGCCGACCTCAACATCACTGGTCAGGCGACCGGCACGCTGACCTTCGGCGTGACGGGCAGCGAAGCGCTCACCATCACCGCGTTGGAAGGCGGCGCCGCCGGCGGTGACGCGAGCATCACGGTCACTTTTGTTGATGCGGCTACGTCGCCAGGCGCAGTTAACTCTGCTGTCTACAACGGCACGGACACCATCACGGTCACTGCTGACTTCGCGTCTGGCACGTTGACCTCACAAGAAGTGGCGACTGCCATCGCTGGGATCAGCGCTGGCGCCGACTTTGCCGTGAGTGGCGGAAGCGCTACGAACCTCGTAGCTGGTGACGCCACCGGTCCCTACACGAACGTCGCCACTGGCGGCGGACTGCAGGGGATCGAACTCACCGCGATCACCGACACCGACGCCGACGGCGCCGAGTTCTCGACCGGTAACGGACCGCTCGTCACCGTGACGTTGGGCGTCGCCGATCCGAGCTCTTCGGCTGACTACAACGCGACGACGAACACGCTCGCGGTCCGGCTGACCCAGGCGGCCGGTACGGCAACCTTGGCCGACGTCGCCGCAGCGATCAGTGCCGGTGGTGAGTTCACGGTCGATACCTCGGGCGTGACCAATACGGCATCGACGATTGGTAGTACGGCCGCCGGCGCCGCGGCATTCTCCGCGTTCGCCACGGACGGTGTTGACCCCACGTTCGACACCGAGACCTTCGATATCACGTCAGTCGCCGGTGGCAATCAGGACTTCAACCTGCAGATCCTCAGCGCCGCTTCGGCGTCGATCGTTGACGCTGACGCCACCGACGGCGTCGTCGCCAGCATTACGGGCGACGCGACCACCGGCTACACGGTGACGGTCGCCAACGACGCCAATACGAACCTCGCTGCCTTGGCGCAGTTCGTTGAGGATCAGATCGCCGAGGCCGCCTCGGTCAGCTACTCGGGTAGCGGTTCGGACGTCTACAACCCGACTAAGAGTGGCGACGCCCTGCCGACGCCGCTCAACGTGACCGGTTCCTTCGCTGCGGTGACGCAGACGCGATCGCTGGAGATCTCGGTGGACCCCGCCACCTTCGGGGCCAACCCGAACCTGTCGTTCTCGTTCGTCAACGGCCCAATCGCCGACGCCGGCGCCACCAAGGCGTTGGCTGTTGAAACCGCGGATGGCTACCAGGTAACGATCGACGACGACGGCGACTCCGGCGCCATCACGTTCCAGGACATCGCTGATGCTCTGGAAACCGTCACGGGGATCACGGTGACGGGCACCGTCGGCGACCTTGCCGCAACCTACAACCCGTCGGGCGTCAGCGAAGTCGACGCCTCGACCGGTGACGTGGCCCTGACCAACGGCTTCGTTGACGGCGCCGACGTGATCACGATCACGGCCGACACCGCTGACGCGGAGTTCGACGGGACCGTCACGTTCGCCACGTCGTCGTCGGTGACGGCTGGCAGCATCGGCGTCACGATTGACTCCGATAACAACATCACGGTCACGGTTGACGACACGTCGACGTATAACATCGCCGACATCGCCACCGCGATCACCAACAAGTCGGGCTACACCGCGAGTGTGACCACCGCCGAAGGGTCGGGCACGTTCTCAGCGGCCAACCTCTCCGACGACACCACGCCGACGGTCGAAGACCTCGCTGGTGGCCAGGCGAAGACCGGTGGTCTGCTGAAGGACGCGGTCATCCAGCTGGCGGGTTCGGCAGGCTCGGAGGTGTTCAACCTCAAGGCCGGCACCGACATCGACACGCTCGTCCAGCAGATCAACCTCATCAGCGACGCCACGGGCGTCGCGGCCGAGGTGGCTCCGGACGGCACGACGCTCCAGATCAACTCGACCGGCTACGGCAGCTCGGCGTTCGTTGACCTCCAGGTCAGCCAAGAGGACGCCGGGACGTTCACCGCTGCGGTTGGATCGGGATCGCGTGCGGCAGGGACCGACGTGGTCGCGACGGTGAACGGCATCGCCGCCACCGGCGACGGCAACAGCCTGTCGATCAACACCGCGACGCTTGACTTGTCGACTTCGGTCGAGGCTGATTTCGTTGGGACGTCGTCGTTCACCATCACCGGTGGCGGCGCCTTGTTCCAACTCGGCCCGGACGTCGTGTCGAACCAGCAGGCCCGCCTGGGTATCAGCAGCGTGAACACCGCCGCCCTCGGCGGGGTGAGCGGCAAGCTGTACCAGCTCGGTTCGGGTGGAACGGCCGACTTGGCGAACGACCCGACGACGGCCGCTCGGATCGTCAACGAGGCGATCGACCAGGTCACGTCGCTCCGCGGCCGATTGGGCGCCTTCCAGCGGACGTCGCTGGAGACGAACAAGAACGCCCTGAACGACACGCTCTCGAACCTCACCGAGGCCGAGAGCTCGATCCGCGACGCCGACTTCGCCGAGGAAACCGCGAACCTCACCCGTTCGCAGATTCTCGTCCAGTCCGGCACGCGAGTTCTCGCGATCGCCAACCAGAACCCGCAGAACGTGCTCGGGTTGCTCGGTTAAGCGAAAGCGGAACGCTAGCAGCGTCATAACGAGCCGGTCCGGCCCCCGCGTGGGGTCGGGCCGGCTTTTTTCGTCTTGATGGGGAGTTGAGCGGGACGTGGCAGGTGTAGGGCGGCGCCCCTCGGCGCCAGCGTCGCGAGCCGCGCTACGGAAAGCTCCCCCCTCCGCTCAGCAATCTCAAGCCGGAGAGTCTCCGCAACCGATACCCGTTACGGGGCAGTCCGCGCCGTGAGAGCTAGTCTTGTCGGCAGCTGCCTAGTCCGAATCCACCTCCCCACGGCTAACGATGTCGCGAATTTCGTCGACTGGCATCACGACCTCGTCGGGGCTGATTACCGGGATCCCGATCGAGGAGACCGTCAATCAGCTCTTGTCGATCGCTGCGCGGCCGCGGGCGACGCTGCAGAACCGAACCGATAGTCTCAAGGCCGAGCAGACGGCCGTCGACCAGTTGTCGTCGCTGGTGCTGGGCCTGCGTTTCTCGCTATCGGGGCTCGACCGCAATCAGACCTTCGCCTCGCGTTCGGTCAAGTCGGCCGACCCCGCGGCGGTGACGGTCGCCGTCCAAACGGGGGCGACGCCCGCGGCCGGCTCGTATCAGCTCACACCGCTCCGCGCCGCCACCTCGCACCAAGTTGTTAGTGGATCGATCGGCGATCTCTCGGACGCGCTGGGCTCCGGTGACCTTGAGCTCCGCTTCGGCGGGCGCGTGAACAAGGGCGTCTCGCTCACGGACATCAACGGCGGCGCCGGCTTCGCCGCCGGCAAGATCAAGATCACCGACCGCGCCGGCGACACCGCCACGATCGACCTCCGCGCCGCAACGACAATCGACGAGGTCCTCAACGAGATCAATTCAAGCGACGAAATCGACGTCACCGCGTCGATCGACGGCGATCAGATCGTGCTCACCGACAACACGGGCGAGGCGGGCGTCTTCCGTGTCCGTGAGGTCGGGGGCGGGACGACGGCCGAGAGCCTGGGCCTCGCCGGCCTGACAGGTTCGACCGACACGCTGACCGGTGGCGACATCTTCGGGATCACGGGCAGCACGAAGCTGGCGTCGCTCAACGACGGCCTCGGCGTAGCCGTCAACGAGTTGAAAGACATCGATGACCTCTTCCTCACGCTCGCCGACGGCACGACGGCCGGCTTCGACCTGTCGGACGCCCGGACCGTTGGCGACGTGCTCACCCTGATCAACGACAACGAGGACCTCGACGGCAGGGTCACCGTCTCGATCGACCCCGACGGCAATCGGCTGCGTATCACCGACAACACGACCGGCAGCGAGACCTTCACGGTCGAGGGGTCGGCCGCGGACGACCTCGGGCTCGACAAGGCCTCCACCGGCGGCGTCGTCACGGGTGACCGCCTGATCGCGGGGTTGGGCGGCGTGCTACTAGCGAGCCTCAACGGCGGCCAGGGGATCGAAGCGGGCTCCATCGAGCTGACCAACCGCGACGGCGCCACCGCGACGGTTGATCTTTCAGCGGCCGAGACCCTCGACGACGTGATCGGTGCGATCAACGCCGCGGGGATCGACATCACGGCGCGCGTCAACAACGCCGGCACGGGGCTGCTCCTCACCGACGCCAGCGGCGGGGCCGGTTCGCTGATTGTCGCCGAGTCGAGCGGCGGCTCCACCGCCGCGAGCCTCGGCCTCCTCGCGGAAGAAGGTTCCAACACTTTCGATTCCGGCGCGCTTAACCGTCGCACCGTCGGCCTGCAAACCAAGCTCAGCACGTTCCGGGGCGGCGAGGGAATCGCCCGCGGACAAATCCGCCTTACCGACTCGGCCGGCAAGGGCTCGACAATCGACCTGCGGTTCAGCGGCGTTGATAACCCGACGTTGGGTGACGTCATTGCCAAGATTAACGCCTCGGCGGTCGAGGTAACGGCCAGCCTCAACGAGGCGGGGGATGGCCTCTTGCTGACCGACACCGCCGGCGGCGAGGGGAAACTCTCGGTCACCGAAGTCGCCGGCGGGGCGACTGCCGCGCAATTGCGGATCCTCGGCGAGTCGAGCGTCACCAACGGCGACAACCAGCAGACGATCGACGGCACCTCGCGGTTCTCGGTCAACCTCAGCGAAATCACCGAGGCGGCGGGCGAAACGCCCCTCACGGCCCTCAACGGCGGCTCAGGCGTCGACCACGGACTCGTCACCATCACCAACTCGCAAGGCGCCGGCAAAACCGTCGATTTGCGGTCGGCGGTGACCGTGCAGGACGTGATCGACAAAATCAACGACGCGGACGCCGGCGTCACCGCCGCGCTCAACAGCGCCGGCACGGGCATCGAGCTGACCGACACCGCGGGCGGAACCGGGAAGCTCAAAGTCGTCGACCTCACGGGGTCGGCCGCCGAGGACCTCAAGATCGCCGGCGAGTCGTCAAAGACGAACGGTACGGGGCAGCAGACCATCAGCGGCGCCGGTTTGATCGGCAGCGGCGAGCCGCTCGAGCTGCTCGCGAAGCGGATCAACGACTTCGACGCGGGATTCGAGGCCTCGGTCGTCTTCGATGGCGCCGGCTATCGCCTGGCGATCTCGTCGTCGTCGACGGGGGCGGCCAACGAGATCGTCGTCTCCGCCGGATCGACGTCGCTGTCGTTCACCGAAACGAGCCGCGCCGCGGACGCGGTCGCCGTCTTCGGCCAAGGCGCCCTGGGAGGCGTCTCGGTCACCAGCAGCAACGGCAAGTTCAATGACGTCATCGACGGCGTCAACATCACGGTCAACCAAGCGAACGGCGACCCAGTCAAGATCGACGTCGCCCAGAACGACGACCCGCTCCGCACGTCGATCAACGGCTTCGTGGCGGCCTACAACTCGGTGCGGACCAACCTCGACACCGTGACCGACTACGACGCCGACACCCTGACGACCGGCATCCTGTTCGGACGGAACGAGGCGGTTCGTGTCGACTCCGACCTCTCGCGGTTGGCGTCGGGTCGCTTCACAACGGGGTCGCGATACACGTCGCTCGAGTCGATCGGCATCAGCCTCGACGCAGAAGGCAAGCTCGCCGTGAACTCCACGAAGCTGAACGCCGCGCTCGCCGAAGACCACGGAGCCGTCGAGCGACTGTTCCGAGACGAGGACACCGGAGTCGTCGCGCGTTTCACCGACGCGACCGATCGGTTGGCGGGCGACGAGAGCTCCTTGCTGTCGGCGCGGTCAATCTCGCTCACCAATACGATCGATTCGAACGAGACCCGTATCGAGTTCTTCACCGCGAGCCTCGAACAACAGCGTGACCGTCTCTTGCTCAGCTTTTACAAGTTGGAAGAAACGGTTTCTCTGCTGCAGTCGAACCTCGACACGGTCAGCTCGATCCAGCCGATCACGATCGCGAATTCATCCAATTAATCCGCCCCAGTTCCTCCCTGCCCGCCGCACGCGTCATGATGACCGATAAGAACCGCGAGTACCTGGAAGCTCGCATCCAGACCGCCAGCTCGGCGCAGCTCCACCTGATGCTGCTGGACGGCGCCATGCGTTTCGGCCGCGAGGCCGAGAAGGGCGTCCTGCGTGGCGACGACCTGGCTTATCAGGCGACGCTGCTGCGGACCATGGATATCGTTGAAGAGCTGCTGGCCGGGGTCCGTCACAGCACCGACGACCTGAACGAGAAGCTGGCCCAGCTCTACACGTTCGTCTACGCCCGGCTCACCAGCGTCTACGTGAACGGCGACAAGAAGATGATGGTCGAGGCGCTGCAGATCCTCGAGTTCCAGCGGGACACGTGGCGGCAGGCCGTCGAGAAGCTGGCGACCGAGGCCAAGATCGAGATGGCCGCCGAGAAAGCCCCGTCCGCACCGAAGGTCCCGGCGCCGAAGCCCCACCTGGGCGCCGCCCCCGCCCATCACTCGGCGACGGGGCAGTCGGCGTCGGGGCTCCCGGCGTCCGGGCTCTCGATCGAGGCCTGACGGGGGGAGGGGCTAGAGGTTCGTGGCGAGAGGCTAGAAACTAGAGCGGTCCGGCCGGCCCGGTGAAGCCGGGCGGCCAGCGACGGTTTCCTGAGAATGTGGCGTCCCACCCGACGCGGCAGCGACTCGCCTCTAGCACCCAACCTCTCCGCTCTATGTCGGTTACTAAGCAGCTCATCCGGGTCGGCCATTCACCCGACCCCGACGACGCCTTCATGTTCTACGCCCTGGCGAAGGACCTCCTTCCGACCGGCGACTACCAATTCACCCACGAATTGGTAGACATCGAAACACTCAACCAGCGGGCGTTTTCGGGCGAGCTCGAGCTGACGGCCGTCAGCATCCACGCCTACGCGTTCCTGCAGGACAAGTACCTGCTGTGCAACAGCGGCGCGAGCATGGGCGACGGCTATGGGCCGATGGTGGTCGCCCCCGAGAAGTACTCTATCGAGGACCTCAAGGGGAAGCGGATCGCAATCCCCGGCAAGCTCACCTCGGCGACGCTCGCCCTGCGGCTGTTCTTGGGCCAGGACTTCGACCACGTCCTCGTGCCGTTCGACCAGATCATCCCGGCGGTCGTCGCCGGCGAGTTCGAGGGTCAGCCGGTCGACGCCGGCCTGCTGATCCACGAAGGCCAGCTCACCTACGGCGATCAAAACCTCCAGTTGATCGTTGACCTGGGCGTTTGGTGGGGCGCAGAGACCGGCGGCCTGCCGCTGCCGCTCGGCGCCAACGCGATCCGCAAGAACCTCGGCACGGAAACAATCCGCGAGGTCGAGAAGCTGCTGACGCAGTCGATCGAGTACGGCCTCGACCACCGCCAACCGGCGCTCGACTACGCCCTGCAATACGGCCGCGACCTCGACAACGCCAAGGCGGACAAGTTCGTTGGCATGTACGTCAACGACTGGACCCGCGACTTCGGCGACAAGGGCCGCGAGTCGGTGCGGCTGTTCCTCGAGCGTGGCTACAAGGCGGGCGTGCTGCCGGAGTTGGTGACGCCGGAGTTTGTGGGGAGATGAGCGCTGTCCCGCCAAGCCAACCGGGGCGCTCACGCTGTGTTCGAGGATTGAATGACTATGAGTACTGTTTCTCGCTACATGTGGAGGGTGGCAGATTTCCTCGAGAGGCAGTGACGAGCCTGGTGGGCATCGAACCCAGGTCGTCACACAGCCGCGGTGAGCGTCGTGTCAATCGGAGGGGTGAAGTGCGAGAAGGTGTGTGGCCGAGCCACTATTGGTCGGCGCCGATGCCAACAGTCCAAGACGCGTCGCTATCCGAATCAGTCCAAGCACTAGTTTCGCGGCTTAAGGCAAACTCGGATCCGTTTGCGAAGCTCTCCATGGAAGGAGCCCGGATTAGCTTGTTTGTTGGAATCTTCTCGAACCGACTCTGCGACGATGAGTTCCCCGCCACATTACTTGCTGAGCTTGGCCAATTGGGAATTGCGCTGCGGCTTGATTACTACGGCAACGAGAGCGTCACCCCTAGTTGAGGATCTGACGCCGCAAGGTCCGTAGTCCGTAGGTGCGATTCCGCTACGCTGCAACGCACCTAACACCCTACCGTCCTCACCCCACCACCAAATGCGACGACGACTGCGTCGGCGACCTCATCCGGCGGAGTCCACTGAGAGCCTGAAGGTGGCGTCTCCGACGCCGATCACGTTCTCCATTCCCTAGCGGTATGGTGCGCGTAATCGGCGTCGGAGACGCCTCCTACAAGGAAAGAACGTACGGCGCAAACTAAACTGGCCCGAACAAGTACGGACGGCAATCGCCTCGTTGTGAAATCTTGGCGAAGGCTCTTGCAATCGGTTCGGAGTTCCGGAAAACTGACGGGTGTACGGAAGTTCATTCGCCGTTTCTCGGGAGCATTTGTCATGCGAGCTACCTTGGCCATCGTCTTTTCTCTTCTGATCGCCCCGCTCGCATTGGCGCAGATGCCGCCTGAGCCGACCGCCTTCCACAGAGATATGGCTCGCGAAGTGGGGGTCTGGGACGCCAAGGTCACGGTCTGGACGGCCCCTGACGCCGAGCCGGAGCACTCGACGGGGGTTGAGACCATCACGGCGATGGGACCGCTGTGGACGGTCGGCAAGTTCCAGGGCGACTTTGCCGGGATGCCGTTCGAGGGACGCTCGCAGATGGGCTACGACCCGGCGGAGAAGCAATACATCGGGACTTGGATCGACTCGGTGAGCCCCTACTTGATGACGATGCAGGGCTCCTACGACCCGTCGACCCACCAGCTGACGATGGAATCCAACTGCCGCTGCTGGCAGACGAATGAGCCGCAGAAGGGTCGGATGGTGACGACCTATCTCGACGAGAACTCCAAAGTCTTCGAGACGTTCGGCCCTGATGACGAGGGGAACGAGTTCCGCTCGATGCGGATCGAGTACACCCGCCGCGGCGAGTGAGGCGAGGGCCTGACAGCGGGCGGGACGGTATGCGATCCTGCAAGGATCACTTACCTGTCTCCCCGTCGCTCCAAAATGCCCTTCCTCGATACGCTCCCCGTTTGGGCCCTCGCCCTCCTGATCTTCTCGCTGCGGATCGTCGATGTTTCGCTCGGCACGTGCCGGACGATCGCCGTCGTGCAGGGGCGGATCGGCACGTCGGTGTTGCTCGGCTTCTTCGAGGTGCTGATCTGGATCACCACGGTGTCGGAGGTCTTCCAGCGGGCGGGCGGCAACCCTTGGCTGCTGCTGTCGTACGCCGCCGGTTTCGCCTGTGGCAACGGCGCCGGCATCTGGCTCGAACGCCGCCTGGCGATGGGGAGCGTCATCCTACGGATCGTTTCGCACGACGCGGGGGACGATCTGGCCGACGCCCTGCGGCAACGCAGCCCGCGGGTGCTCACCTTCGAGGGGAGCGACGAAGAGCACGCCGTCACGCTGCTGTACGTCGCCGCCCGACGGCGACAGGTGCGGCGACTGATCTCGGCGGCCCGCGAAGTCGATCCCGACCTGTACTACGCCGTGGACCCGCTCCGCGAATCGAACTGGGCGATGGCGCAGCCGGTCCCCGGGCCAACCGGTTGGCGGTCGGTCTTGAAGAAGAAGTGAGGTAGGCCGGAACCAACTCAGCGCCGGTCCGGCACGCTTGGCGTTTCGTGCCGCCTGCCGGACCGGCGCTTCGCTGGTTCCGGCCTACGTGCGTTAGGCGGAGCGTTTCCGAAACGTTCAGACCCTCTTCTGGCTGATCGACTGGCCCGTCGCCACCGTGCGGTCGAGCAGGTCGCCGATCGTCTCGGCGTGCGACTGCAGGGAGTAGGCTAGGGCCATCGTCGACGCCTGCTCAAGAATCTGGCCGCGGACGAGGTTCGACGCCTCTTCGGCGAAGTCGGCGTCCTCCACCTGGCTGAGCGCCTCGGTGTTGATGACGATCTGGTCCTGAATCAGCTCTTGCTCGATATCGGAGTAGAGCGAGTTGGCCGCATTCGCCGAGCGATCGCCGAGCACGCTCTGCAGGGCGCCGTCGATGATCTGGTTGGCGAGAGCGGTGTCGCCATTCACGAGGTTGGCGTTCCCCGAGTGACCGAGCGCGTCGAGCGAGGCCGGCGCGAGGCCGGGGGCGAGGCGGTCGAACGACTCGAGGGTCGCGTCGACCGTTTGCTGCAGCGCTTGCTTTTGGGTCGGGTTGAACAGGTCGCCGGTCGTCGAGACGACGGCGCCACGTAGTTCGTTGAGCCCGTTCTGGATCACCGAGAGCTGGGACTCCTGCTGCCGCAGGTTGAGCTCACCGAGGCGGGACGTTTTGTACTGGGCTTGGAGGTCGGTTATTTTCGAGCGGAACCCCTCGGCGGCGATTAGCCCCGACGGGTCGTCCTTGGCGTGGTTGATCCGCTTGCCGGTCGAGAGCCGCTCGAGCGACGTGTTGATGACACTGCGATTCCGCTGCCTCTGATTGAGCAACGAGGTCGACAAGCCGCGGCTGGGTGAAACCGAGAGCATCCGCGGGCAAGCTCATGGGAGTTAGGACGAACCGCATCTGAAAAGTAGATCGTCGTTTTCTCCGCGTCGCTTTCCGAACGGCTTGCGAGACGGGGTTGGTGGGTTTCCAACAACGGGCAGCGCGATCTGTACCGGTTGTTCGGGGTCTCGGCTAGCGGCGGGAGACCCGTTGTCACTTGAACGCCTGCTCGGGGCCCGGGAACTTGCCGCTCCGCACGTCGGCCGTAAACGCCGTGGCGGCTTCCTGGATCGCTTCGCCGACGTGGGCGTAGGCCTTCACGAAGCGTGGCACGTAGCCGGCCGTCATCCCGAGGACGTCGTTCACCACCAGGACCTGGCCGTCGCAGTCGGGCCCGGCGCCGATGCCGATCGTGGGGATCGGGACGGTGTCGGTGATCGCCTTGGCGATGGCCGACGGGACGCACTCGATCACCATGCCGTACGCGCCCGCCTCGCTGGCGGCGCGGGCGTCGGCGAGGAGGGCGTCTTGGTCGCGTTGCACCTTGTAGCCGCCGAGTTGGTGGACGCTCTGTGGCCGGAGGCCGACGTGGGCCATCACCGGGATGCCGGCGGTCACCAACGCGTGGATCGTGTCGGCCTGGGCCTCGCCCCCCTCGAGCTTCACGCTCTGGCAACGGGTCTCTTTGAGGATCCGCGCGGCGGCGTCGATTGCGGCGCCGGTGTCGTAGTGGTTGATCGGGAACGGCAGGTCGACCACCGTCAGGGCGTTCTCGACCGCGCGGCCGACCATCTCGGCGTGGTAGATCATCTGGTCGAGCGTGACGGCGAGCGTGCTCCCCTTGCCCTGCACGACCATGCCGAGGCTATCGCCGACCAGCACGCAATCGACCCCCGCGGCGTCGACCAGACGCGCCATCGTGTAGTCGTAGGCGGTGAGGACGACGAGCTTTTCGGCGGCGCCCTTGCGAGCGGTGAACTGCGGGGCGGTGAGTTGAGGCATGGAGGAGCGTAGGCAGAGGGCGGATTGCGGGAGGCAGTAGTGATTGTCGGCGACAGGACGCCAAGGGGCAAAGGTATCCCCCTCCCTTTCAGGGAGGGACTAGGGGAGGGTCTGGATTGTCACCACAGGAAAGCTCCCCTGTCCTGAACACCTTCACCCTCCCCTAACCCCTCCCTGAAAGGGAGGGGGACTTGGGGCGTTCACAGACGATGATCCAGCCGTTCGCCCGCAGCGACGGCGCCAGCCAGGGACGCCTCAGCGCGTGACGCCGACCCACATCGAGAGGGATCCAGCGGAGGACCGTCAGGTTCGCTTCGCGGAGGTCGCGGCGGAGCTCGCGCTCGCGGAAGACGTGCAAGAAGAAATTGGGGACGCCGCGGTAGGGGTACGTTTTGTCGCCGGTCTCGTAGTCACTCTTGCCAAACGCGCCCCGCGCCAGGCTCCGCAGCGCCCACCACGGGCCGCCCGGGTCGCGGAGGTTGAACCAGAAGTTGTGGACGTGCAACACAAGCTTGCCGCCCGGCTTGAGGATCCGCCGCATGTGCCCGAGGGCGGCGAGGCGGTTGTCGCGGCCACGGATCATCCCCAGCGTGCTGAAGAGGCACATCGCGTGGTCGGCCGATTCGTCGGCGACAAGGTCGGGCGTCAGCTCGACGAGATTCGCCAGCACGCACTCGATCGGCAAGCCATCGATCGCCGCCTTCTCGCGGACGACATCCAGCATCGCGTCGGAAAGATCGACCGCCAGGCCACGCCAGCCGCGGCGCACCAGCGGGACGAGGGCCCGGCCGCTGCCGCAGCCGAGGTCGGCGATGACGCCGTCGCTGTGCGCTCCCCCGGCGCGAGCCGGGGGAGCTTCGCCGAAAGTTTCGGCCAGGATGTTCTCCTCGAACTCAAACAGCGTGTTCTCGGCGTGGTAGTCGTCGTAATCGTCGGCGATAGCCCGTGATTGCGTGTAGTCCCACGCGCCACGCGTCACGCCGGGGGGGAGTCGCCAGTCGGGCAGCGCCATAGCGGAGCGGATAGATAGGTAAATTGAGCACTGGTTGCGGCGCCAGCGGCGTCGCAAGGTGCGTTGACCGCTACGGCCGCGGGGCGTCCAATGGGGGATTCCCGTTCAAAGCGACCCGAGACTTCCTATGTTATCCGCCCTAGCGCTGTTCTTCGCGATCCCCGCGGTGATCCTTTCCAGCGAGCACCAAGCGATGTGCCGTGTGGCGGTGGGGGACGCGTTCCCCGCGGTCGAGGGCCTCGCCGACAAGCAGGGCGCGAAAGCAACCGTTGTTGCGGTCCCCGGCGGAACCGAGTGGATGAACGCCATGTTCACCGGCGACCTGAAGGACGACTTCGCACCGAAGTACGCCGACAAAGGGGTCCAGCTGGTGACGCTCGCCGGCCCGCCGGTTGGCAACGGCGTGGCGTCGCTGTCGGTCGACCGGGCCAAGCTGAACGCCACCCTCGGCGAAGGCCGCGGCCCCCGCGTTTATTTGCTCGACGCCGACGGAAAGGTCGTGTGGTTCGACATCGAGTACACCCTCTCGACCCACCGCGAGCTGCACGCAGCGCTCGACGAACTGGTTGCTAAGTAGGGAACGCCCTCCGTGGCGTTCCGAGCACGGCTACCTCTCGGCGAGCAAGCGCTGTCGCCAAGCGTGGAGGCGTTCGAAAGCGTCCATCGGCGCGAGACGGTCGATATCGAGCGCCCGGATCTCTTCGAGCAGCGGGTGCTCGGCCGTTTCGAAGAGCGTCATCTGAAGACCGCCACTCGCCTTCGCGGCGATGGTCGTCGGCTGCCGTTCGCTCTGGGCTTGCTCGAGGTCGGCGAGGATCGCCTCGGCCCGTTCGTTGACGCTCCGCGGCACGCCGGCTAGCTGGGCGACGTGGATGCCGTAGCTCTTGTCGGCGGGGCCCGGGACGATCTGGTGGAGGAAGACGACGCGGCCCTCATGCTCGCGGACCGCCACGCTCAGGTTTCCCACGCCCGGCAGCCGCTCTTCAAGCTGCGTCAACTCGTGGTAGTGCGTCGCGAACAAGGTTCGGCAGCCAACGACGTCGTGCAGGTGCTCGACAATCGCCCAGGCGAGCGACAACCCGTCGTAGGTGCTCGTGCCGCGGCCGATCTCGTCGAGGATCACCAGCGAGCGGGGCGTCGCGGTGTTGAGGATCCGCGCCGTCTCGGTCATCTCGACCATGAACGTGCTCTGCCCGCGCGAGACATCGTCGCTCGCCCCGACACGGGCGAACAACCGGTCCGCGACGCCGACGACCGCCCGCGTGGCGGGGACAAAGCTGCCGATCTGCGCCATGAGCGTGATGAGCGCCGTCTGACGGATGTACGTGCTTTTACCGGCCATGTTCGGGCCGGTGAGCAGGAGGACGGAAGTGGGAAGTGGGAAGTCGGAAGTGGGAGGATTAAGGTCCGACGCGGCGCCTTCCGACTTCCCACTTCCGACTTCCCACTTTGCTGCGCAGCAGCTTACGCCGTTGGGCACGAACGTCCCTTCCGGCTCGGTCAGGTCAAGCACGGGGTGGCGGCCCGCTTCGATGTCGAGGACCGGCTCTTCGACCACCTCCGGCCGGCAGTAGCCGCGCGAACGGGCGAGCTCCGCCAAGCTCGCCAGCACGTCGATCTCGGCAAGCGCCTCGGCCGTCGCCAGCAAGCGCTTGCCCGCCTCGGCGGTCGCTTCGCGGAGTTGGAGAAAGAGGTCGTACTCGAGGGCGAACGCCCGGTCCTCGGCCGACAAGACCTTCTCTTCGTACTCCTTCAGCTCGGGCGTGATGTAACGCTCGGCGTTCTTGAGCGTTTGTTTGCGGATAAAATCGGCGGGGACTTTGCCCGTGTGGGCGTGCGTCACTTCGAGGTAGTAGCCGAAGACCTTGTTAAAGCCGACCTTGATCGACGGGATGTCCGACTCGGCCGCGATCTTCGCTTGGTAGCTGGCCATCCATTGCTTGCCGCCCGCCATCAGTTGACGGTACTCGTCGAGCTCGGCCGAGTAGCCCTCGCGGAGAAAGCCTCCCTCGCGCGGCGACAGCGGGCAGTCGTCCACGAGCGCCGCGGTCAGCTGCTCACGTAAGTCGGCGCAGAGGTCGATCCGTTCTTCCAGCCGAGCAAGCCGTTCGCTCTGCCGGCCGGCGAGCTTGGCCTTGATCCGCGGCAGGGCGCCGAGGGTGCGGCCGACACTCGCGAGGTCGCGCGGGCTGGCGCGGCCGGTGGTCGCCCGGGCGACGAGCCGCTGCAGGTCGTAGACGCCCCGCAGCTCTTCACGCACCGTGGTCGCCAGCGACGGATTCTCGACCAACTCGGCGACGGCGCCTTGGCGCTGTGAGATCGAAGCGACGCTGGTCAGTGGCCGGCGGAGCCAGTCGGCCAAGCGCCGCGCCCCGGCGCCCGTCACGGTGCGATCGATGACGCCCAGCAGCGCACCGTCGCGCCGTCCGTCACGCAGCGTGTGCGTCACTTCGAGGCTCCGCCACGTGGCGGCGTCGATCTGCAAGGCGGAGTCGGCCTGGAAAGGCCGCAGCCGATCGACGTGGGCGAGCGACGACTTCTGTGTCTCGTGCAAGTAGCCGAGGATCGCCCCCGCGGCGGAGAGGGCGAGCGCGTCGTGGTGCATCGTCGAATCGAAGCCGAACCCTTCGAGCGACTGCGTCCCGAAGTGCTTGCGGAGCGACTCCATCGCCATCTGCACGCCGAAGGACCACGCCGGCCGACGGGTGACGGCCGACCGATCGGACGCCTCGGGCGGGAGCAGCGCGTCGCTCCCCTCGGCGACTAGGCACTCCGCCGCGTCGAGCCGCGATAGCTCGTCGGCGAGGCGGCGCTCGTCGATGCCGGTGGCGGTGAACTCGCCAGTCGAGACATCGATCCACGCCAGCCCCACCAGGGGCCGGGCGTCCCCTTTAGGGGCTTGTCCGTCGTAAGCGACCGCGACGAGGTAGTTGCTCGCCTGCGGGTCGAGCAGTTCGTCGTCGGTGACGGTGCCGGCCGAGACGATCCGCGTCACTTCCCTGCGGACGATGCCCTTCGGCTCGCCGGCGGCTTTTCCGTTGGGGGCGTCCATCTGCTCGCAGACCGCGGCGCGGCGGCCGCAACGCAAGATCTTCGCCAGGTAAGCGTCGAGCTGGTGGTGCGGGAAGCCGGCCATCGGCACGGCCTTTGCGCCCTTGTCCTTGTCACGTGAGGTGACCGTGATCCCGAGCAACCGCCCCGCGTCTTTGGCGTCGTCGTAGAACAGCTCGTAGAAGTCCCCCATGCGGAACAGCAGCAGGGCGTCCCCCGAGGCCTCTTTGGCCTCGTGGTACTGCTGCATCATGGGGGAGAGCTGAGACATGGCCGGGCGGCGAATCCTGGGGTGGAGGGTCGAAGCCAACAAGCTTCGCCTCCCCCTCCGCAAGTCTCAAGCCTCAGGCCGCGACGCCCGCTACTGGACGAGCTTCTCTTCTTCGCCCGACTGGTTGACCTCAATGACGCCGGAGTCCTCGAGCCCGCGGACGACATCGACGATCTTCTGCTGGACCTCCTCGACGGCCGAGAGCTTGACCGCCCCCAAGTACTCCATCTCTTCGCGGAGCATGTCGGCGGCGCGCTGCGACATATTGCTGAGGATCTTGTCCTTCAGCTCGGGGCTCGCGCCCTTCAGCGCGAGCGCCCACTGCGAGCTCTCCACCGACTTGAGGACCGACTGGATGTCCTTCTGGTTGAGCTTGCCGATATCGTCGAAGACGAACATCAGCCGGCGGATCTCTTCGACCAAGTCGGGCTCGTCGGTCGCCAGGCCTTCGAGCAGCGCCCGCTCGGTCGTGCGGTCGATGACGTTCAGCATGGCGGCGACAGAGTCGACGCCGCCGGCGATCTGGAAGCTCTGGCTCATGACGCTCGACATGCGGCGTTCGAGGCCCGACTCGACCTCGCGGATGATCTCGGGGTTGGTCTGCGACATGGTCGCCATCCGCCGCACCACGGCGATCTGCCGCTCTTGGGGGAGACCTCCGAGGATCTCAGCGCTGAAGGCGGCCGGCAGGTGGGCGAGGATCAACGCGATCGTCTGGGGGTGCTCATCGGTCAGGTACGTGACGATGTTCTGGCTGTCGACGTTCCGCAAAAAGCCGAACGGCAGGGCCTCGATCGACTGGCGGATGTTGTCGATGGTCCCCGTCGAGTCGGAGCCGAGCGCGTTTTTTACCAGCTTCTTGGCGAATTCGAGCCCGCCGGCGCCACCACCGGCGGCTGGATTCGTGTCGGCGAACTCCTTGATGACGTCTTCTTGATCTTCCGACGAGACCCGTTCCATCCGGGCGATCTCGATCGAGACCTGCTCGACCTCGCGCGGCGAGAGCCGCTGCATGACGTCGCTCGCCTGATCCTCGGGGAGGGTCAGCAGCAGTACGGCGGCCTTATGCAGGCTAGACATGGTGGGAGCGGGCACGGTCGGACCTCGACAAGTCGGGCGGCGCCTTCGGCGCGTCATCCTTCTTGATCGTCATGGGGCGCCACGGCTCGACAAGGAATCTGCCGGTTAGGCAAACGGTAGCGACGCTAGCTTCCGGCCCGCCCCTCCTCGAACGCCCAGCGGGCCGCAACATTCTGTGCGTGCCGGACTTGGCAGCGGATCCGCGCAGTCACCGTTGCCGCCGGCCGATGCGAGGGGGGCGAGAGCTGCGTCTCGTCGCCCCAGTAGCGGCAGGCAAGTTCCCAACTCGCCGCTTCCGACCGCCAACGCCAGCGCAGGCCGTCGTCGTCCCGATAGGTCCGGCCATCGCAGAGCACCGCGGCGATCTTGTCGATAGCGACCGCGACATCGGCCGGGTTGGCGACGACGTCGCCGCCGCGAAGCACCCCGTGTTCGGCCCGCTGAGTCGCCTCGGTGATGGCGGCCTCGTCCGGTCGTTCACTCAGACGCACCTGCTCATAGTCCTGGCAGCAGTCGTAGACGGCCTCGTGGCACGATACGCGGAGGCCGTACCAGACGCCGTCGCGGCAGACATGGAGGTAGCGGGACTCACTGTTCAAGGAGTTTTCCAAGACGCATTCGAGACCGGCGGCGTCGGCGGCCGCCTGGCCGGCGAGGACGACCCGGCGGGTCGCCTCGTGGCGATCGAGCGGCGTAGGGGGTTCGCTTTCGGGCACGGCTCTCAGGATACCGAAGTGCGTGGCGGAACGGGCGGACTCAACGGCCTGGTGGCCTCGGTCTGCCAAGGGCGCGGCTCAGTGGGTACGATGGGGTCGCTCACTCGAACTAGTCTTTCCTGGCAGAGGGCGGAACTGTGCAACGCTTCGGCTTGATGACTTGCTGTTTCGCGGCGGCTCTCGCCTTGGCGACGGCGGCGTTGGCGCAGGACCCTGCCGCCCAGGTTCTTGACGAGCCGGCGGTCGATACACCAACGGCAGAAGCCCCCGCGGCGGAAGCCCCCGTTGCTCAGTCACCAGAGCCGATGGCCGACGAGCCGACGCCGCCGGATGAACCCGTAGCGAGCGACGACGTCCCCCCCGTGGAGCCGGAGGCGAATGCTGACACCGCCGACCCCGCGGAGGACGAACCTCTCGATGCAGGGGACGTCGATGAGGAGGATGCGATGGACGCCGACTCGCCTGCCGCGGCGGGGACCGACTGGAATGGTCTTGTCGAGCGCGCGCCGGCCTTTTTCGCGCTCACGCACCACGCGGCCGTCCACCTGCCGATCGCTCTATGGGCATTCGGCGCGTTCTTTGTTGTGATCGGAGCCGTCGTCCCTTCGTGGCGGACGCAGATCCCACTCGCCTGCCTGATCGGCGGGGCGCTGACCGCGGTCGCCGCGGTCGCTAGCGGCTGGTGGTACGCCGCCTACGAGTACGGAGAGCCGTGGGCGTGGGGAGATGGGTTCGGCGACTGGTCCGAGCAACTGGTCAAGCACCGCTGGACCGGCTTCGCACTAGCGGTGGCGTCGATTGGATTGTCGCTGGTCGCCCTGATCAGCCAGGCGCGTCAGAGCAGGGGCATGGGCGTCTTCTGGCGGTTGGGCCTGATCGCCTTGGCGCTCGCCGTCGCGTGGGAAGGCCATATCGGCGGCGAACTCATCCACGGCGAGGGGTTCCTCGAAGACGGGTTCCAGCAGTGGGTCAATCCCGAGGCTGAATGAGCTGCGGCCCGTAAACGGGGGGCACTTCTTCGCGTTCTCTTTCGTAGGCGTCGGTCTCGATCTGATGCGCCTGGTAGCGGCCGACAACATGGCCCACCGCCGCTCCGCCGACCGACATGATCGCGTCGACCTGCGGGATAAAGATCGCCGCTTGACCGCCCAACTCGCGTCCCATCTGAGGCGCTAACACCCGCCGCGCCTCGGCCTGCTCGTCGGTGGTTCCGTTCTTGTCGACGAAGTTGAAGACGGCCTGCTTGGCGCGAGCCTCGTGAACGATGCCGATAAAGGGGAGCAGACGCACCGCCGAGTAGAAGCCGGGGTGCGACTTTTGATGGACATCGTGCGCTTGCGCCGCTTGCTCCATCGCCAGGGCGGGGACGTCGGAGTAGATGTTCACGGTGTCGGTGAACGGGTTGTACCAGTCTCCGCCGAAGAGACGGCCCGGGAGGACCGAGTACCCGAGCGTGTAGACGGCGCCGACGGTGGCTCTCCAGCCGAGTCCGACGCGGTCGTTCTGGGCCAGGCGTTTCCACTCACCGAGGGGGTCGTACTGGTTGACGCGGACCATCACGCCGTCGACCTCGTGCGACGCTAGAAAGTCGCACGCCTCTTCAACGGTCTCGGGCGAGATTTGGTGGTTGTCCGCTCGGGAGTCGAGCAGCATCAGCTTGCTGGGGACGCCAATCATCCAGCCCACGCCGTCGAGCACCTTGTTCGGTTCGCCGTGTTCGATATTGATTGCGACGCCCGACGCACCGAGCGAAACCGGCCCCTCGGCGATCGTTATCGGCTTAGCGCCATACGCCTCGGCCACTAAGAAAGCGGCGGGACAAAGCAAGATCCGAAGCGCTAGGCTGGCGATTCGCACGGTGAGACCCTCTCGAAATCAAGTCCTCGGGAGCGTGGCTAACCACCCGCTCCGCATCGGGGAGATTACGGAGACCCGTCGGCGCGAGCCAACAGCATTCCTGCGCAATCGTACTGCGCGTCTTAATGAGAAGGAGACTGCGGCGCCAGCAACGCCATCGCCGAAACACCGGAGGCGTCGTCCCAAGCGGTCCGGCTAAACGGTTGCCGTCCGGTCGTGCTCGGTGACGTAGCGGAGGATATCGCGGATGCTGATGACGTTCACCGGGCGGTCCCCCTCCATGACCGGGAGGTGGCGATACCCGCCGACATCCATCCGCTGCAGGGCGTAGGCGATCTTGTCACCGCCGGAGACAACCGCCGGGTTGGGCGTCATGTACTTCACGACCGGTTTGTCATGCAGGTCGACGCCCTGGACCCCCAGCCGCAACAAGGCGTCGCGTTCGCTGAAGATCCCGACCAACGCCTTATCGACAACGATAAGCAGGCAGCCCACGCCCCCCGCGACCATTTTCTTTAGAGCCTCGCCGACCGTCGCGTCGGGTCCCAGGACAAGCGGCTCGTGGGCCGGCAGATCGCGCACACGGTCGCGGAGAAGGTCCGCTTCGAGGCTGCTGTTCGGCAGGCGGATGAACTGGTCGGTGAGGGGCTGCTCGCAATGGTCGCATTGGTCGACCCCTTCGATCAGGTCATCGGCGCCGCAGGCGGGGCAAACAAGCATGACGGGAGACCTGAGGCTTGAGGTAACAGACTAAAGTGGTGGTTCGAGCCCCGATCCCTCGGGACTCACGCCTCGGGCCTCATGCCACGGTCCACGTCTCGCCCGAACCGTAGAGCTTGTCGAGTTCACCAGGACCCTGTTCCTTCGTGGCGAGCGCGATCTGGTCGTTGACTAGCTCGTCGTAACGCGGGGCGTCGACGCTGCGGAAGACGCCGATCGGCTCGGGGAAACCATCCTCGTAACGCATCCGGCTGAGCAGGTAGGCGAGGCTCGGCTCCAGGGCCTTCTCGTCGTGGAACAACAGGTCGTCCTCGGTGATCCCCTTGCCCAGTTGCACCACCTCGGGCTCCAGGCCGTTGAGGCGGATGCCCTTGTCGCGATCCTTGCCGAAAATCAGCGGCTTGCCGTGCTCGAGTTCGAGCGTCGTGTCAGCCTTCGTGTTGCGGTCCTTGGCGTAGTCCCAGGCGCCGTCGTTGAAGACGTTGCAGTTCTGGTAGACCTCGATGAACGAGGTGCCCGAGTGCTCGGCGGCCCGCTTGAGGGTGGCGCCGAGGTGCTTGATGTTGGTGTCGATGCTGCGGGCGACAAAGGTCGCCTCGGCGCCGATCGCGATCGAGAGCGGGTGGAGCGGGTTGTCGATCGCCCCCATCGGGGTGCTCTTGGTCCGCTTGCCCAGCGGCGAGGTCGGCGAGTACTGGCCTTTCGTGAGGCCGTAGATCCGGTTGTTGAACAGGACGATGTTGAGGTCCATGTTCCGCCGGATGCAGTGCATCAGGTGGTTGCCGCCGATCGAGAGGCCGTCGCCGTCGCCGGTGATGACCCAGACCATCAGGTCGGGCTGAACGGTCTTCAGACCGGTCGCGACGGCCGGCGCGCGACCATGGATTGTGTGCATCCCGTACGTGTTCATGTAGTACGGGAAGCGGCTGCTGCAGCCGATGCCCGAGATGAACACGATCTTCTCGCGCGGAATGCCGAGGGTCGGCATCACCTTCTTCATCTGCGCAAGGATCGAGTAGTCGCCGCACCCGGGACACCAGCGGACGTCCTGATCGCTGGCGAAGTCTTTATCGGTGAGGACGGGAAGAGACATTTCAACGGACATGGCAGTTGGTTCGGCTACGAGCTGACGAAGGCTTGGCGACCCACTAACGGGATCAGATTCGGATTTTGGATTGGGGAATGCGGATTCCACGCGAGGCGACTATCGGACGGATCCCGCATTCTGAGACCCGAACACGGTATGACATCAACCCGTCACTTCGCTGATTTTCTCCACCAGCTCCGCGACCGTGAACGGGCGGCCTTGCATCTTGTTGAAGCCGATGACGTCAACCAGGTACTTGTCGCGGATGATCGTCCGGAGCTGGCCCGAGTTGAGCTCGGGCATGAGGACCTTCTTGTAGCGTCCCATCAGCTCGGCGAGGTTTCGCGGCAACGGGTTGATGTAGCGGAGGTGGGCGTGCGCGACGCTCTTGCCGTGCTTGCGGGCGAGCCGCGTCGCCGACAGGCACGAGCCATAGGTGCCGCCCCAGCTCATGACGAGCAGGTCGCCCTCGTCGGGGCCGTCGACCGTTTGCAGCGGGATGTCTTCGGCGATGTTCGCGACCTTGGCGGCCCGCGTGTCGATCATGTGCTGGTGGTTTTCCGGGTCGTAGCTGACGTTGCCCGTGCGGTCCTGCTTCTCAAGACCGCCCAAGCGGTGCTCGAGACCCGGCGTGCCCGGCAGGGCCCAGGGGCGGGCCAGTCGCTCGTCCCGCGTGTAGGGGAGGAACTGCTCCGAACCGTCGGTCGCTTCGGGGTGCGTGACGGGGATCTTCGGCAGGTCGGCGAACTGAGGGATCCGCCACGGCTCTGAGCCGTTGGCGATGTAGCCGTCGGTGAGCAGCATGACCGGCGTCATGTAGCGGACGGCGAGGCGCCACGCCTCCTGGGCGACCTCGAAGCAATCGCCGGGCGAACGGGCCGCGATCACCGGCATCGGGCACTCGCCGTTGCGGCCGTAGACCGCTTGGTAGAGGTCCGACTGCTCGGTTTTGGTCGGCAATCCGGTCGAGGGACCGCCACGCTGGACGTTGATCACAACCATCGGCAGTTCCATGATCACCGCCAGGCCGAACGCCTCGCCCTTCAGCGCGATGCCGGGGCCGCTGGAGGCGGTGATCGACATCGCCCCGGCGAACGCGGCGCCGATCGTCGCGGTCATCGCGGCGATCTCGTCCTCGGCCTGGAACGTGACGATGTCGAAGTTCTTGTGCTTGCAGAGCTCGTGGAGGATGTCGCTCGCCGGCGTGATCGGGTAGGCGCCGAGGAAAAGCCGCTTCTCCGACAGCTTGGCGGCGGTCATCAGGCCCCACGACAGGGCCGTATTGCCCATGATGCTACGGTACTTGCCCGGCTTTAGTTCCGCCTTGGGGATGTGGAACTGGGTGTCGAACGCCTCGACGGTCTCGCCGTAGTTGTAGCCCGCCATGAGGGCGGCCCGGTTGGCGCCGGCGACCTCGGGCTTCTTGCCGAACTTCGCCTCGATGAACCGCAGGGTTGGCTCGAGCGGTCGGCCGTAGACCCAGAACACGAGGCCCATCGCGAAGAAGTTGCGGCAGCGGTCGGCCTCTTTGACCCCCATCCCGAACTCCTTGACGGCGTCGCGGGTGAGCTTGGTCATATCGACCTTGTAGACCTTGTACTTCTGCTCCAGCTGGTGGAGGGCGACTTCCTCGATCGGGTTGCCATCGAGGCCGGCTAGTTCGAGGCCCTTCTTGTCGAAGCCGCTCTCGTTGACGATCAGGATGCCGCCGTCGCGGAGGTCGCCGATGTTGGTGACAAAGGCGGCCGGATTCATCGCCACCAGCGCGTCGACGACGTCGCCGGGGGTGTAGATCTCGTTGCTCGAGAAGTGCACCTGGAAGCCCGAGACGCCCGCCTTGGTGCCGCGCGGGGCGCGGATCTCGGCGGGGAAATCGGGGAACGTCGCCACGTCGTTGCCCACCAGGGCCGACGTCGTAGTGAACTGGGTGCCGGCGAGTTGCATGCCGTCGCCCGAGTCGCCGCAGAAGCGGACAGTGGCTTCGTTCAGTTCGGTGGTGGGCTTCTCAGCGACAGTCGACATGGTGGACGGGGCAGCGGAATTGAGCAGGGCGGCGGATAAACGCGGCGAAGGTGGTAAAAACAGCCTTGAAAACAGCGGGCGGCGCGAGGCAAGCCGACGCGTTAAGCGCCCTCTCGCTCGGCGGCGGTCCGTGACGATTTCGGTGACAGGTTGTAAATCGTGCTCGGGAAGTGCTCGACCAAGTACCGCATCACGCCCCGCACATCGACCATGCCGGTCGCTTCGGTCGGGCGGATCGAGCTAACGATCGGCAGGTGGCGATAACCCCCCTCGGCCATGCGGCCGATGGCGGCTCCAACCGTTGAATCGTCGTTCACCGTCACCGGGTCGGCCGACATTTCGGCGCGAATCGGCTGGGACAGATCGACGCGCTCGGCGAGCACCCGCAGCACGTCACGCTCGGTGAAGACGCCGACCAACCGGTCGTCGTCGCACACCAAGACGGCGGCCACCTTCTCGGTTTGCATCAGCACAATGACGTCGGCGACCGACATGGTCGGCTCGACCGCCACAGGTGCTTCGGGGTAGACCGACCGGATGGTCTCCGATTGCAGACTCAGCTTGAAGTCCACGGCGGGCGGCTGTGGCAGCGTCGGGCGGCAAGCGTGAGCTCGCCGGAGGCGACAAGGGGGTCGGATGGACGATTGACGCAGCAAGGAGACGAGGTGGCCTGGGGCCTTTGGGGGCTTTCGACTCGCGTCTCATCTTACAGCGGTAGGCGGCAATCTGGGCCGTTACCGTTGGCTGTAACGCTGAGAATACCACGCGCGCTACCGACCGAGAACCGCATTAAAGCCCGAAAACTCTCGTATTTACGGAAGTTCAGTCGGCCGCCGCCTGGGATAACTCACTCCGATGCCGTTGGCGGTTTGGCGTAAAACTTGGTCAAGTCAAAGCCACCTCGCTGCTCCTCTTCGAGGAGCTTGACCCGTTTCTCGAGCTGCTCAAGCCGCCGCGCCATCTGGGGGATCGGGTTCTCGTCGCCGCTCACCCGCTGGGTGCGTGGCGGCTCGGGATAGCCGAGCTGCCGATGCAGCGAATTGAACAAGTAGAGCGGGTCCTTCTTGCGGTTCGCCAGCGCGATCCGCCCCTCCTGATCGCCAAACAGTGGCGTCCGGCTCGCCCCCCCGCGTTTGGCGGCGTGGTCGCTCTGGACATAGATCAAGTCGGCGATGTCGATGATCCCCACCTGGTGGCGGATCGCGAGGATCCATTCCTTCCAGTGAGGGGGGTACGACGGGTCACCCGCCACGGCGGTCAGCCCCTTGTCGTACCCCAGGCGGTTCCGGCAGAGGACCTCGAACTGGTACAGAAACAAGCCCTGCAGCGTCGGGACGCGGGTCGAACCCGGCGTCATCCCGGCTCGGTAGGCCGCTTCGCGGGCGAGCACCTCGAGGCCGACCCGCAGGTCGAAGCGGCCCCGCTCGTTCTCCCCCTCGCCGACGATGTAGGCCTGCAGCGGCGTGAAATAGTGGCTCAGCTTGGTCATCGCCGAGGCCATGACGCCCGAGTGCCGGAGCTCGGAAAGCAAGAAATCGATCGCCATAGGCAGCTTCGTGGTCGCGAGCACCTCTTCGCGCGCCGAGGCCAAAACTTCTTGGGCGGGGGCGTTGGCGGCCAGCCGCTCGGCGAGCATCCCGAAGAAGTGGGCCTGCTCGATGTATTCCTCGACTCCTAGTGGGGCGACAGCTCCCGCGGAGGCGATCGGCGCGGGGGGGGCGGCTTCGGACATCAGAAACGATTCCAACCCTCGGCGGCAGCCGGCGGTAGCGCGGGGCGTCATTCCGCCGGCTGCCGCCGGCGGCTGGGGCCATTGGGGCCCTGACGCCTATACTACGCCATCGCGATCCCCGCCTTCAGCCGTTAGCTCCCCCCGCCGCCCCGTGTCACACCGCTTCTCTACCATCGAACAAGCCGTCGAGGCCATCGCCGCCGGTCGGATTGTCATCGTCGTCGACGCCGAGGACCGCGAAAACGAAGGGGACTTCATCGCCGCGGCCGAGACCGCCACAGCCGCGACGGTCAACTTCATGATCACCCACGGCCGGGGGCAGCTTTGCACGCCGATCCTGCCCGACGTGGCGCAGCGGCTCCGCCTGCCGTTGATGGTCGACGACGAGATGAACACGGCCCCGCTGCGGACCAATTACACCGTCTCGGTCGATCACCGGACGGCGAAGACCGGCATCACCGCCGAAGAGCGAGCGACCGTTGTCCGCGCCCTCTGCGACGCCGACAGCACGCCGAACGATTTTGTCCGCCCGGGACACATGTTCCCCCTGATCGCCAAAGAGGGGGGCGTCCTCCGCCGGGCCGGCCACACCGAGGCGACCACCGACCTGGCGCGGATGGCGGGCCTCAAGCCGGCGGGACTGCTCTGCGAGGTGCTCAACGAGGCGGGCGACCGCGCCGGACGCGAAGAGTTGCACGCGCTCGCCGAGCGGTTCGAATTGCCGATCATCACGATCGAGGACCTCATCGCCTACCGCCGCGTCCGTGAGAAGCTCATCGAACGCAACGCCGAGGCGCCGCTGCCGACCAAGCACGGCGTCGCGAAGATTATCGTTTATCACGTCAAGTACGAGGCGGTGGAGCCGGTCGCGATCGTCTTCGGCGATCCCTCGACCGCCACGGCCCCGCTGGTGCGTCTGCACAGCAGTTGCTTCACGGGCGATGTGCTCGGCTCGCTCCGCTGCGACTGCGGCGACCAGTTGCAGATGGCCCTCGCACAGATCGGCGCCGAGGGCGTCGGCGCCGTGATCTACCTGCCGCAAGAGGGCCGCGGCATCGGCCTCGCCGCGAAGATCAAAGCCTACGCGCTCCAGGATCAGGGCATGGACACCGTCGAGGCGAATCTCGCCCTCGGCTTCAAGGCGGACGCCCGAGACTACGGCGTTGGCATCCAGATCCTCAAGGACCTCGGCATGTCGAAGATCCGCCTGCTGACCAACAATCCCAAGAAGCTCGACGCCGTTGTCTACGGCGGGTTCGACCTCGAAGTGGTCGACCAAGTACCCCTCGCGGCGCCGGTGAACGTCTCGAACGCGACCTACCTGGCGACCAAGCGCGACAAGATGGGCCACACCCTGCCGGCCGAATGACCCCCGCCGGCAAACGAACGGAGAGGCTGGCCCGATGCTGAAGTTGCACGCCAACGTCTACGCCGCCCCCGCCACGACGGTGGCGGGCGACCCCGTCACGCTCCGCGGCCACGCGTTGCCGACGCTGCGAAGCGAAGCGGGCGGTCCGCCGGCGTTTCTCGCGGCCTTGCCGATGACGTTCGAGGCGATGCAGAGCCGGCTTATGGAGTTGCCGCGCTGCGACTGCGAGCCCGACGGCTTCTTCCTAGTGACGGGCCGAGAGGAGGGCGTCTTCTGGCGTCTCAACGGCCACATGCACGAGTACGACGGCCAGATGCACCGCGTCGAACTCAACGGCGAATGCCCGGCAGCCGCGCTCGACGCCGTGCTGCAGACGATGGGCTGGCCCGAAGCAAAACTCGTCTTCGAGCTCGTGAAAGAAGGCGTCACGCTCGCAGAGCAAGACTTTCGCAAATGGGCCGAGAGCCGGGTCGATTTCTCAGCTTGAAGAGACTTACCGGCCTCACCACTGATACCCCAGCCGGAAGCTCAGCCCGTCGAAATAGATCGGTTGCATAAGGTTCGACTCCCACCACTGCGACTCGAACAACAGGCGACCGACAAAGTCGCCACGCCCCCATTGACGGCGCATCTCGAGGCCAAAACCTGCCTCGAGGACCGACAGTGTTCCGTCGGCCAGGAGCTGGTCGTCGGCGTTGACGATCTCGCCCCCCATGAGGGAGCCGCGGCCAAAGCCGATGGCGGCGAACTGGCACTTCTCGCTCCGCCAGAACGGGCGATAGAGCGTGGCCGACAAGCCCAGGCCGCCGGCGTTCGCGCGTACCTCGGGATCGGCGCCGAAACGATGCATCAGCGAAGCCGCCCGGGGTCCGACGCCAAACACAATGCTGCTGTCGCCGATCCAGATACGCTGGGTGAGGTCAAAGTCGAACTGAAAAGTCTGGATCTCGCCCGGCTGCAAAGTGTTTGGAGCGCCCGAGTCCAGGATGCCGAGTTCATCGAAGTCGGTCCCGCTGAAACGGAACTCCATGCCGCCCCCGCTGGAGTTCTCGTGGCCGAAGGTGAGCCGCAGGCCAAGCGTCCCCTCGGTGGCGTCGTCATCGTGAACGAGCGTTGACGACGCGTCGGCATAGTAAGGCTCAAAGACCAACAGATCGACGTTCAACGACCAGCCGACATATTGCGCCTGCCGGCAGGCGACGCACGGCGTTTGGCAATGTCCCTCGGTGGGGCACTGGTAGCCCGCCGGCACGACCAGCCCATTCGCGAACAATTGTTGTTCGACCACCACCGGCGGCGGGTCGGCCATCAAGTAAGCGTTCGGATCGCTCGGCTGCATCGCCCCCGGGGGGAGGATCAGCATCCCGTCCTCGGCCACCACGGTCTCGGATTCGAGCGGGTAGGCGAGCGAGCCGTCCGCCGGGGCCGTCCCGCCGGTAGCGAATAGCAACGACAGTACGGCACACGGGGCGGCGGCAAGGCGGCGGGTTGCAGCTGGAATCATCCGTTGACGATCACCCTGGTTCGCGCGGTAGGTCCCTTCAGGGGGATTACCTAGCAAACCGGGGGAGTCGTCGCGATACCGGCCGGCGCCAGCACGGGGCGCGTCCCGAGCCATAAAAAACACGGCCGCGCCGTCGCCCCGATCGGCGACGCCACGGCCCGCGGGGAGAGTTTCGCTACTTGACCGAGCCGTCGGAGAGGGCGGCCACGCTCTCGGTCGATTCGGGTTGGGTATGATCGGCGTCAACGTTCTCGGCTTCGATTTTCGCCAGGGCGTCGGCCCGGCGGTCGCTCAGCTCGCGGAGCACCAGCCGCAGCTCGGCGCCCGCCAGGCTGTGGACCGTCGTGCGGTCGATCACCGGTTCGACCATCGCCGCGATCCGGGTGATCGCCGGCTCCAGCAGCACCAGGTCGGCCATCAGCCGCTGGGCGGTCAAGAACACCGATCGGGCCTTCTGGAAGTCGGCCTGCAGGCCAACGATCAGTTCGAACGTATCAAAGGCGGCCGGCAGGTTGTCGGTTTGGTCGAGGATCGCGTTTTTGAGACCCACCAGCTCGCTGAGCCGTTGGTGCGATGCATCGACCGCCATCAGCGGGGCGTTGAGCCGCGATTCGAGTCGCATCAGACCGTCGAGCGTCTTGTTCGCCGAGGCGATTCGGTCGGACTCGATGGCGAGCGATTGTTGCACCGCCACGAGGCCCTCGACCCGTTCGAGCGAGGCGTCGGTAAGGTCGCGTGCCTCCCCGAGCCGCGCGGCGAGACGCTCGACGTCCGCCACGGCGGGGGCGAGACGGCCGGCCCGATCGATCGCGTTATGCAACTCTCCCGGCACCGCGGCGACCGACAGCAGGGCGGCTTCTGCGTCGGCGAGCTGGTCCGATTGGCGCCGGACGTTGTCGACAACGGCGTCGAGCCGATCGAGCTTCGCGGCGACGTGCTCGGCCTCAGCCAGACCGCGAGAGAGCTTCCGTTCGAGCCGGGCGAACCGCTCGAGCGTCGTCTCGGCAGCCGACAACAGCGTCTCCTGCTGGCCCAGTTCGGCCAGTAGACCGGACGCCTGTTGGGCTTTGGGCGCCTTCGCCGTCAGCTCCTGGAGCGTCGCCTCGAGCCGGGCGACTTGGCCCCGCATTCGGTCGAGCTGGACCGTTGTGGGACGCACCACGGCGATCTGCATCAACAGCAGCGGGGCGACAATCGCCACCAGCAGAGGAACCCACACGCCGACGCCGGAGGCCGGGGGACGCGGGTTTGTCTCATCGAAATTAAGGTTCGCGGCCATCGCTCGATCTCCTATCAGGGCCTCGCGGTGAGGGGGTCGGCCGCCACCGACCGGCAAAGGATCCGTGCCTTGCCTGACGCTAGCTATCGGCGAGGTCTTCCCAGACGGCCAAGTCGAAGCGATTGCAATCATCGCTTTCGTTGCTGGCGCCCCCCCGACTGCGCGCTGCGATACAGACGACCGCCACATACCGAACGACGCGAACCCACTGCGAAGGGGGCTCCCTCGCCAGCACGAAAGCTCTGAGCCGGGGGCGCGAGCCCTCGGAGTGAAGCGGCGTGGTCGTTCCTCCGGGGGCTCGCGCCCCCGGCTCCGACGCGCGTTCCCGACGCACGTCGGGGAGATCGCTACCGCAGCCCCTTCACGAAGCTGAGGAAGTGGGCGTCGAGCAGCTTCAGGTCGCTGCCAAACACGCGGCGGAAATCGGCCACGCGCTCCGCCGCCGGGTACTCCGAGAACAGCGGGCGGCCCGCGGTGACGGTCAGGTACTCGGCGTACTCTAGCGGGCGGGTCTCGCTGAGGAAGAACGTCAGGGCCCACGCCTCGGCGTACGCCAGGATCGGCAGGCGCTGGAACGACTGGTCGGAGGCGATAAACGTCTCGATCGAGCCGAGCGGCTGGCTCGGCAGCACGTCGCTCTGGAAATCAAGCAACCGGCCGCGGTTGACGCGGCTGTCGCCACGGTCGTAGCTCTGCGCGTCGTGGATGCCTCGCGCCTCGAACATCGTCGCGAGCCCTTCGCTGACCCAGCGCGGACCGGCGGCGAAGCGGGTGTGAACGCCGACGTTATAAGCGGTCTGGTGGGTCGCCTCGTGTACGACGGTGGCGGCCGTCTCGTCCCAGCGGTCGTCGCCCCCCGCGGTGCTCTGGTCGTAGAGGTAGACCCGGTTAGTCCGCGGCTCGTAATGCCCCAGCGCGCCGGTCGGCGCCCCCGACGACGAGCCCGAGACATACCGCTCGTACTCCGACCGGTTCCCGAAGACCACCGCCACGAGAGGGTAGGGGGGGTCTTCCAGCGAAAAATTGCGGACGCGGAAGTAACGCACGAAGGAGCGATACAGGGCCTCGAACCGATCGGCCCAAACCCCTCGCTCGCCCCGCGGGTGGGCGACCAGGTAGTGCCCGGTCGAGGCGTAGTCGAAGCGGCTCCCAAACTCTTTGTAGAGCCGCTGCCGCATCTCCTCGACGGCGTAGCCACGGAAGTGCGGCGCCGTGCGGCGGGCCGACTTCGCCTGACTGGGAGGAAACTCGTGCAGCTGGCCGTCGCGGGACAGCAGCGTCATCGTGGCGTCAGTCCAGGCGAGCGGGCGGCCTTCCAGCAGCGTGCCGCCGACAACCGCCTCGAACATAAAGTCCGCCGCCCCGGCGGGCCCGGCGCCCAGAGCAGCCAGCAGCAGTAGGAGACGCACCCAGGACATGCGGCCGAACAACGAGGCGGAGATGAGCGGCGGTTGGGGCCACCCAGCGAGGCCCCTATCAGCAAGCCTATGCCGCTCCAATCCGCTGTTGGGCGTCGCCGGCCGAGACCGGGCGGACGTTTCGTGCTTAGAATCGTCGTAGCCGTCATCACCCTGCTGGAGTCGTCGCGCATGCCCCGATTATCGATCCGACTGGCTCTCGCCGCCACGACGTGCCTTTTCGCCGCCGACGCCGGCGCCGGCGATTTGGAAGAGGAGGTGTTGATCCAGCTCGAAGAACTTGGCTCACCCCGCCTCGCAGACCGCCAAGCGGCCGAAGGGGCCTTGGTGGAATTGGTTGGCGACGCGCCTGGCGACGCCGAGCGCGTGCTCGAGCTGCTTCCGGCCGCGAACGACTCAATCCCGCCCGAGGTCCAAGCGGCGCTCCAGCGGGTGCGGCTGCGCATCGAGCGGGGCCTCGCCCAGCGCGCCACGGCGGCCTCGAGAGTGACGATCCAGGTCGCCCAGGCGCCGCTCGCCGAGGTGCTGGCCGAGTTCTCACGCCAGACCGGGGCCAAGTTCCGTGACAACCGCGAGGCCTTTGGCGGCGACGCGGTGAAGCGGCCCGTCACGCTGACGCTTAAGGACGAACCGTTCTGGTCGGCGGTCGACAAATTGCTCGACGAAGCGAAGCTCGCCATCTATCCCTACGGCGACGAGGGTGAGATCGCCTTGGTCGATCGCGAGGCGTCGGCGGGACGCCGCTCCGGAGCAGGCGCGTACGCCGGGCCGTTCCGGTTCGAGGCGGTCAGCCTCTCGGCGACACGTGGGCTGCGAGACGAGGGCGCCTCGCGCCTCGACATCGCCATCGAAGCGGCTTGGGAGCCCCGCCTGCGGCCGATCGCCCTCTCCCAGCCAATGAGCGCCCTGACGGTCACCGGATCGAAGGGCCAGACGCTGGTCCCCCGGACACCGGAGCAGTCGATTGACCTTGAGGCGAGTCCCGGCGAACAGGCGACGACGTTGACGCTGTCCCTGGCGCTCCCCGACCGCCAGGTCGAGCGGATCGAAAAGATTGCCGGGCAGATGACGGCGATGATCCCCGCGGCGACGCACGAGTTCCGCGTCGAGCAGATCGGCGCCGCCAAGCTGCCGATCGTGCAGACCTTTGGCGACGCGACCGTCACGGTTAGTCGCTTCCGGAAGGTCAACGCGATCTGGGAATTGCACATGCGGCTCCGCCTGGCCGAGGCGGGGGACTCGCTCGCCTCGCACCGCGGGTGGGTGTTCCAAAACAAGTCCTACTTGGTCGACGCCGCGGGCGAGCGGATCGAGCACGCCGGCTTCGAGACCACCATGCAGACCGAGGGCGAAATCGGCGTCGCCTACCTATTCGATCTCGCGGGGGGAGACCTACTCGACTTCGAGGTCAACGAGGCCGCGGACGCCGGTAAGCCCGCTGACGCCGGTGAGCCCGCTGACGCCGGTGAGAAAGAGAACGCGATTGACCCCAAGGACCTCACCTGGGTCTACGAAACGCCGACGGGCGTCTTCACCCTACCGGTTTCATGGGAGTTGGGCCCAATCGACCTACCGTAGTGAAAGGAACAAGTAGCAAAGAAACGGCAGACAAGAGAAAAGACCTGAGCCCCGGGCGCAAGCCCGGGGAGTGCAGCGCCTTCCCACTCTCCTAACGCACCTCACCCCAATTCAATAATCGGCAGCCCCCCGGCGCGCAGGTCGTCGAGCATCGCCCCGACTTCAGCAGGATCGGTCGGATCAAAGCGGCGCACCATCGTGGCGATCTGGTCCGCCATGATGGGTTGACTCTGCTTTTCGAGGCACCATGCCAAGCCGCGTGCCGCTTCGTGCCAAGGGGCGTTCGCCGGGTCCGCGCCCGGCAGGGGGCCGGGGCAGTTCTTGGCGTTGAGCGCCTTCTCGCCGAGGGCGAACGCAAAACCAAAATGGCCTCGCGCCAATTCGATGTCGGCGGGCCGCGTCTCGTCGGCGTCGAGGGCGAGCTGCCCCAGCAGAACGTGCGCCGCGAGCAGTTCGGGGCACCCGGAAAGCAGGTAGCGGAGCTCGTCGGTGGCGATCTCCAGCTCGCCCGCCTCGATCATGGCGTGAACCTCTTCAAGGTCCTCGGCCCGCTCGGCGGCGCAAGGCGGGGCCACCAGCGCCCAACCGCTCCCGCCGGCGAGTTGGCGAACCCCCAGGGCCGAACCGCCCCCCCCTTTCCCGCCCCCCGTCGGACCGCCGCCGCGGCCGCCCTGGGGTCGATTTTTCTGCCCGGGCCGGCGGTTGTGGTTCGGATTGTGGGGACGGCGCTTCGCCATGGTCGCTCTGTAAGGGTCACGCGGGATTTGAAAGGCCGAGCGTAACGGCCCAAACGCGGCGGCGGGAGCCGCCGGGGGCTCCGGCGAGCTAAGTTTCGGCGACTCGCGGCGTTTCTTTGACTCCCGAGCCGAGAAGACGGACAATCCGCGCGAGGGCGCCGTATCGCGAGGGTTTGCTGGCAAGATCGCTGGCCCGCCAGCGAAACACTGCCGAACCCCGCCCCACGCGGGTCTCCGGCAGTGCCGGACGCCCCCGCTCTGCGGGTCCGCTGTCTCCCCGACGAGGCCGTTCGATGGATCTCCAAGCCCTCTTCCTCTACGCCGCGGTCGGCGGGGGCGCCGTGCTGCTGGTGCAACTCGCCATGCTCGTGCTGGGCGGCGATGACGGCGGTTTCGACGACGCCTCGGGCGCCGACGCAGGAATCGATGGCGGCGACACCGACTCGGCCGGCTTCTGGTTCCTCGAGATGATCTCGCTGCGGACCCTCGCCGCGGCGGCGACGTTCTTCGGACTTGTCGGCGGCGCGATCAATTCTACCGGCGCCCCCAAGGGCGTTTCGCTCGCGGTCGCGGCGCTCGCCGGCTACGGGGCGATGTACGCCGTCTATTGGACCTTCAAGCAAATCTTCCGGCTAGAGACTTCCGGCAATGAGGATGTTTACAACGCGATCGGCGAGACCGCCGAGGTGTATGTCCCCATCGCCGAATCGAGCCGCCAAGCGGGAAAGGTTCACCTCACGCTGCAAGGCCGCACCGTCGAGTACCAAGCGTTGACCGACGCTGGCCATCCGCTCGCCACCGGTTCAAAGGTCTTGGTGATGGAGGTCGTCTCGAGCGACACCGTCAAAGTCATGCCCCTACCACGCCTCGACGTTTAGCTTCCGACAGCAAGAACCGGCTAATCACGAACGCCGAAACTCCTCCACCAGGAAAGCCGCTATGAACGACGCCTTCTATCCGTTGTCGAGCCAATCCCTTCTCGCTGCAGGCGTTCCCGATAACGTTGAGCCATTCATGTGGCTCATCGGTATTGCGATCGCTTTGGTGCTGATCCTCAGCGCTCTCTACGCGGCGATCAAGTCGCTCGTGAAACGCTGCAGCAGCAACCAAGTCCTCGTCAAGTACGGCATGTTCGTCGGCGGCGGGCAGACGGCGAAGACGATCCACGGCGGCGCCACCTACGTCATCCCCTTCGTGCAGGGCTTCCGCTACCTGAGCCTCGAGCCGATCCAGATCGAGATCCCGCTCCGCGGCGCGCTGTCGATCGAGAACATCCGCGTCAACGTGCCGAGCGTCTTCACGGTCGCCATCGGCACCCAGCCGGAAGTGATGACCAACGCCTCGATCCGCCTCTTGGACCTCGGCACCAACGAGATCCGCAAGCAGGCGGAAGAGATCATCTTCGGCCAGCTGCGGCAGGTGATCGCCTCGATGCGGATCGAGGACATCAACCGCGACCGCGACGCCTTCTTGCAGCACATCCAGAACTCGGTCGAGCCCGAGCTAAAGAAGATCGGCCTCGTGCTGATCAACGTCAACATCACCGACGTCACCGACGAGTCGGGCTACATCGACGCGATCGGCCAGAAGGCCGCCAGCGAGGCGATCCAGCAGGCCCGCGGTGACGTCGCCGACGAGCTCCGTAAGGGCGAGATCCGCGTCGCCGACGCCGAGCGGGAAAAGGCCGTCAAGGTCGCCGACGCCACCAAGCTGCGCGAGATCGGCACCCGGGAGGCCGAGCGCGAGCAAGCGGTCCGGCTCGCCGAGCTACTGAAAGAGCAGACGGTTGGTGAGAAAGCGGCCGAGCGCGACCGGGCGATCCAGGTCGCCCAGATGCTCAAGGAGCAGACCGTTGGCGAACAGACCGCCGAGTTCCAGCGCGAGGTACAGGTCAAGGAAGCCGAGCGGGAGAAGCGGATTGCAATGGCGAGCGCCAACGCCGCCGCCGTCGATGGCGAGAACCTGGCCGAAGCGAAGATCGCCAGTTCGCAGGCCGAGCTCTTGGTGCAACGGGCCGAGGCGTACGAGCGGGGCGAGTCGCGCAAACGTGAGGCGGAGGCCGCCGTCATCGAGACCCAGAACCGCGCCATGGCCAAGGCGGCGATCGCCGACGCCGAGCGGGTCGAGGCCGAGAAACGCGCCGAGTACGAGGCGGTCGCCAAGGCCGAAAAGGCCCGCCTCATCGTCCAGGCCGAGGCCGAGGCGGAGCGGATCACGCTGGAGGCCAACGCGAACGCGGCGGCCGTCTACGCCAAGCTCGAGGCCGAGGCCCGCGGCCAGTACGAGATCCTCGCCAAGAAGGGCGAAGGCCTCAAACAGATCGTCGAGGCGTGCGGCGGCGCCCGCGAGGCGTTCCAGCTGATGATGCTCGAGCACCTCGACACGCTCGCCGAGACCTCCGCCAAGGCGATCAGCAACATCAAGTTCGACAAGATCGTCGTCTGGGAGAACGGCTCCGGCAAAGACGGCCGCTCCAACACGGCCGACTTCCTGCAGGGCATGACCGGCACGCTGCCGCCGATGATGCAGGTGCTCCGCGATGTCGGCGGGATCGAGGTCCCCGAGAGCCTCGCCAAGTTCATGGGGGGTGATAAAGAGGGCGAGAAGTCGAAGGAATCCCCCGTGACTGCCCCCCCCGCGAAGAACGGCGCCGCCCACGAAGACCCCGCGCCACGCGTTTAATCAGCGCAGAGGGTGATCCCTCTTAGCCGCTGGTGATCAGGGCGATTGCGGCTCGGATTTGCGTCGAACCACAAGGCCTCGCAATAGGACGTAGAACACGGGCGTTAGGAACAGACCGAGCAGGGTGACGCCGAGCATGCCGCTGAAGACGGCGGTCCCAAGCGCGCGACGCATCTCCGAGCCAGCGCCTGTGGCGATCAGCAGGGGTATCACGCCGAGCACGAACGAGAACGCCGTCATCAAGATCGCCCGCAGACGGAGCCTACACGCCTCGACGGCCGCTTCAAAGCGGTTCTTTCCCTGGTCCTCGAGCGTCTTGGCGAACTCGACGATGAGAATCGCGTTCTTACACGCCAGGGCGATCAGCACGATGAAGCCGATCTGCGTCAGGATGTTGTTGTCCATGCCGCGGAACCAGACGCCGCCGATCGCAAACAGCAAACAGAGCGGGACAATCAACACGATCGCCAGCGGGAGCAACCAGCTCTCGTACTGGGCGGCGAGCGTTAAGAAGACGAACACCACGCAGAGCGGGAAGATTAGCAACGCCGTCGAGCCTTCGACCTTTTCTTGTTTGGCCAGATCGGTCCACTCGTAGCTAAACCCCTGCGGCAACGTCGTTTCGGCAAGACGCTCGAGCGACGCGATCGATTGGCCGGTGCTCGTGCCGGGGAATGTCACCCCTTGGACGTCGGCGGAGGGGTAGAGTTTGTATCGCACCACGCGGTCGGGCCCGACACGCTCTTTCATCTGGAGGATCGTCCCCAGCGGCACGACGGCGCCCGAGGCGCTGCGAGTCCGGAGGCGAAGAACGTCGTCTACCTCGTCACGGTACTGGGCGTCGGCCTGGGCGGTGACGCGGTAGGTTCGTCCCAAATAGTTGAAGTCGTTGACGTAAAGCGACCCCAAGAAGACCTGCAGCGTCTCAAAGACGTTCTGCATCGGCACGTCGAGCTGTTGCGCGCGGGTGCGGTCGATGTCGGCGTACAGCTGCGGAGTTGCGGCTCGATAGAAGGTATTGACGAAGGCCAATCCCGTTTGTGGGCCGAGCTGCTGCATCGCGGATCCAACCAGCTCGTCGGTCGCTGCGCCCAGAGCGGCGTAGCCGGCGCCGCTGCGGTCTTGTACGTACATTTTCACGCCGCCGGCGTTGCCGATGCCACTCACGGGGGGAGGAGAGAGAACGACGATCTGCGCCTCTTGAATCTGGGCGACCTTCGCCTGGAGTTCCTGCTGAAGGACGCCGATGTCACGGCCGCGGCGCGCGCGGCTGCGAGAGTCCTCGAGCGCCGTAAAGCAAGCGGCCGCGTTTGGCGCGTTGGTGCGAGTCGCCCCGGAGAAGCCAGCGAACGCCACCGCGTTCTGGATTCCATCGATACTCATCGCGGCCTCGCTGATCCGCTTGACAACCGCATCAGTGCGAGAAAGCGACGCGCCGTCGGGCAGCTGGGCCGCGACGATCAGGTAGCCCTGGTCTTGCTCGGGGATAAAGCCGTTGGGGACGAGGTCGAAGCTGTACTTCGTCGCCACGAGCAGGCCGACGTAAAGCAGCAGCATCACCAAGCCGAGACGGATAAACCGCTTCACAACGCCGGCGTAGAGGTTGCTGCTCCAGTCGAACACGCGGTTAAAGGGGCGGAAGAACCAGCCGAACAGGAGGTCCATCCCCCTTGTGATGTAGCCGGGCTTGGCGTCCGTGGGTTGCAGCAGCAAGCCGCACAACGCCGGGGTGAGGGTCAGCGAGACGAACGTGCTAAAGACCGTCGCCGCCGCGATGGTGATGGCGAATTGTTGATAGAACTGCCCGCTGATGCCGCCAATGAAGGCGGTCGGTACGAACACGGCCACCAGCACCAGCGTCGTGGCGATCAAGGCGGAACCCACCTCGGTCATCGCTTGCTTGGTCGCCGGTTTGGGCTGCATGCCTTCGGAGATCAGGCGTTCGACGTTCTCCACCACGACGATGGCGTCGTCGACAACGATGCCGATCGCCAGCACCAGGCCGAACAACGAGAGGTTGTTGAGGCTAAAGCCAACGCCGCTCATGACGGCGAACGTGCCGATCAGCGAGATCGGGATCGCCACCACGGGGATCAGCGTCGCCTGCCAGCGTTGCAGGAAGATGAAGACGGTCAGCACCACCAACAGCGTCGTTTCGACCAGCGTGATGAACACCTCGGAGATCGACTCTTCGACAAACTTGGTCGGGTTGTAAGCGATCTTATATCCGATCCCGGGAGGGAAGTTCTCTGACAGCTCCTTGACCGTTTCCTCGACGATGTGGGCGGTCTCGACGCCGTTAGTCGCGGGGCGGGCGAAGACGAGGATCGCCACCGCGTTGTCGCCGTCGAGATAGCTGTTGACCGAATAGTCCTGCGCGCCGAGCTCGATCCTCGCGACATCCGAGAGCCGAGTGAGCCGCCCTTCGGCGCCCCGTTTGATGACGATGTCGTCGAATTCGTCGGCGGTTTGTAGCCGGCCCTGGCTCGAGATCGTGATCTCGAAGTCGCTCGGATGCGGCAGGGGCGTTTGGCCAATCTTCCCGGCGGCGACTTGGACGTTCTGCTCACGGAGCGCGCCGACAATGTCGCCCGCGGTCAGATCGAGCGACGCCATCCGTTCGATGTCGAGCCACACCCGCATCGAGTACTCGGCGCCGCCGAACACCCGCAGGTCGCCGACGCCGTTGATCCGCGCCAGCACGTCGCGGATCTGCAGGTACGCGTAATTGGCGATATAGAGCTGGTCACGCGACGCGTCGGGCGAAATGAGGTGCACCACCATCAGCATCTCGGGCGACGTCTTTTGCGTGACGACGCCCGCCTGCCGCACTTCGGCGGGGAGTCGCGGTTCGGCCCGGGCGACGCGGTTCTGCACCAGCACCTGGGCCTGGTCGATATCGGTCCCGAGCTCGAACGTGATCGTCAGCGACATGGCGCCGTCGTTGGTCGACTGCGACTCCATGTAGAGCATGTTCTCGACGCCATTGATCTCCTGCTCGAGAGGCGTCGCGACCGTTTCGGCGACCGTCTCGGAGGTGGCGCCGGGGTAGCTCGCCGAGACAACGACCGTTGGCAACGCGATCTCCGGGTACTGCGACACCGGCAGCCCGAAGTAGCTCAGCGAACCGACCAGCACGACGACGACCGACAGCACCGTGGCGAAGATCGGGCGATCGATAAAGAAATGAGCGAACTTCATCGCGACGCCCCTTCGGTATAGCGGGCCGGTTGACGGGCGGCGCGGAGGGGCGTCTCGACCGGGTTCGCGGCGGGTTGCAGCCACTTCGACGGCGGGACCGGCTCGTACTTGTCGGGCAGCCCCAGGTCGTCTCCCGGCTGGATCTCTTCAACCGTCGGATCGACCGCTTGTCCGGCTCGACAACGCTGCAGGCCCTTGATCACCACGGTCTCGGACCCGTCGAGACCGCTCTCGATGACGCGGAGCTCCTTCGAGATCGCGCCGGTTGTCACCCGTCGCACCACCAACTTGTTCTCTTCGCCCAGCAGGTAGACGAACTTCGACGTCTGGTCGGTTGAAATCGCCGAGTCGGGGAGCAGCACCCGTTGCTCGTCGCCGCTGCCTGGGATCTGCATCCGGACGAAGACACCGGGCACCAGGACATCGTCAGGGTTCGGGAAAATCGCCCGCGCACGGATGGAGCCGGTCGCGGCGTCGACGCGGTTGTCAACGAAGTCGATGTAGCCTTGGTGCGGGAAGTTCTGCTCGTCCGCCAGGGCCATAAAGACCGGCGTCTTCGCGTCGCGTGAGCTGGTCCGTTTGTTCTGCTGATCGAGGCGGATGTACTTGAGAAGGGCCTGCTCGTTGGCGTCGAAGTACGCGTACACAGGGTCCTTCGAGACGATCGTCGTCAGGGCCGACGCGCCGAGTCCGCCCGAGATCAGATTGCCTTGCGTCACGTTCCGGCGGCTGATGCGGCCGCTGATCGGCGCCGTGATCCGGCAGTAGCTGAGGTCGAGCTCCGCGGAGGTGACCGCTGCTTCGGCGGTGCCGATAGCGGCTTGGGCGGCGACCACGGCGGCGCTAGCCGATTCGATCTCGGCGTCGGCGGCGTAGGCGTCCGCCTCGGCCTGTCGGGCGGCGGCTACCAACTCATCAAACTCGTCGTCGCTGATGGCGCCGCTGGGGAGCAGCGGACGAGCGCGGTTGAGCTGCGCTTGCGTTAATTCGAGTTGGGCCGAGACCTGCTGCCGTCTCGCCTGAGCCTCGCGGACCATCGCCTCGGACTGCTGGCGGCGGGCGATGGCTTCCTCGCGGGCCGCGTTGGCCTGGGCCAGCGTCGCCTCGTAGGGGCGTGGATCGATGACAAAGAGGAGCTGCCCTTCCTCGATGTCTTGCCCTTCATTGAAGTGGTGCGATTCGAGGTAGCCGCTGACCCGCGCGCGGACATCGACTTCCTCAATCGGCGCCAGCCGGCCGGTGTAGGGGTCCCAATCGAGCGTCTCCATCACGAGCGGCTTGGCGACGGTCACCTTGGGGGGCGGACCGGCGCCGGGGCTGGGACCCCGGGACGCTTTTGTACCGCAGCCTGTCACAACGAGGGCTAGGAGCCACACGCCCAAGAGAGGGCGGGCCCAAAGGGAGAGGCGTTGCACGGGGAGGGTCTCGGAGGCGGGGCGGCGGGTGGGGCGCCGAACGTTAGCGGCGACCGCTAGCGCTCAGGCTGAGCCAGTCGAAGGCGTCTGTTGTCAAGCCGTTGAACAACAGTAAATCCTTACAGGCAAGGGGGATAAGCCGTTGCGGACCTTTTTTGACTATCCGTCTAAAACGCTGCAACCTAACAAAAGGTTCGC
Organism: Botrimarina colliarenosi; assembly: GCF_007859955.1. GTDB lineage: Bacteria > Planctomycetota > Planctomycetia > Pirellulales > Lacipirellulaceae > Botrimarina > Botrimarina colliarenosi. Next base: position 323,966 of record NZ_SJPR01000001.1, on the reverse strand, counting down.
TGCAGTGGCCAGGGGAGCGCGAAATCTTTGACAAAAACCGGGCAACTACCCTCGCAGCTGCGGGTGGCCGCGTTAATCGCCTGCGGAACGCTTACCCAAGAGGGCACTGGGCAACGAGGTGACCATCCGGGCGAGATGCCAGCCGGACGCGACCCTCGCACCGAAGCCCAGCAGGCCTGCTCAATCAGCACGCGGAAGGGACCCCAAACGCCGGGAGAAAGTTCACTAGGCCGATCGCGGGCTGATCATAAAACAGCACCGACCAAGAGAAAGCACGTTGCGCAAACGCAGCCAAGAAAGCCAACGCCACCGAAAAACATGCGTGGCGAGGTCTTGGCAAAGCCAAGCCAAGACCGCCCGAGAAACAGTAGCGGCGGAGGGACTCGAACCCCCGACACGCGGATTATGATTCCGCTGCTCTAACCAACTGAGCTACGCCGCCGGAGGGAGGCTTGAGGCGTGAGGCCGCAGGATCGAGGCGACTGCCGCCGGCTCTAGCCTCAGGTCTCACGCCTCACGCCTCCGCAAGTACACCCCAGAGGATTCGAACCTCTAACCTTCGGATTCGTAGTCCGATGCTCTATCCAGTTGAGCTAGGGGTGCGCCGCTAGGCCTTGAACTATCGGCCGCTGCGGTTCCCAACGGCCAGCCGAGGCGTGCCGTGTGCGGGAATCGCAGATTATGGCGGCTAGGGGAGCGACCCGCAAGCGGGTCCACCAGGTCCGCTAAACGAGCCCGTCGAGCCGGGCCAGCCCGAGCGGTTCGCGCGTGGTGATCGGCTCGCCGTAAGCCGTGCCGATCGATTTGCCCCAGTAGGCGGCTTCGTCGCGGAGCCGATCGAGGAACGACGGATTGGTGGGTCGGCCGGTGATGAATTGGCTCTCGTAGCAGCGGATCGACGCCAGCTTTTGCTCCCAGACGTCGCTGATGTCGAGCACGAACGCCGGCTGGGGGGCCAGCTTCAGGTGGACGCAGTAGTAGTAATAGACCCGTGTCGGGTGGTGAGGTTCGCCCGACAGATCGGGCTGCCCCGGCTGGTCGGTCTTCGTGAGCTTGGCCCAGAACCGGGCGCCCTCAACCAGTTGGGTCGCGGCCGCGTGGTCGGGGTGGGCGTCCTCCCAGTAGGGAGCGAACAGCCACTGCGGCTTTTCGCGGCGGATCACATTGGCGAGTTTCGCCCGATTCTCGAGCGTCGCCTCGAGCGAGCGGTTGGGGAGGCCGAGGTTCTCTCGCCACTCCAGGCCGAGCGCCTCGGTCGCGGTGGCGGTCTCCCGGGCGCGGGTCTCGAGCGAACCGTGCGGCGTTGGTTCGCCCGACGTGAGGTCGAGGACGCCGACCCGTTTGCCCTCCTGCTGCAGCTTGAGGATCGCGCCGCCGACGCCTAGCTCGGCGTCGTCGGGGTGGGGGGCGATGACGAGGACGTCGAGCATGGGAGCGGTTGACGGTTAGTCGCTACGGTTCGCAGCCGCGGCGGGGCTAGGGTGAAGGCGCGTGGTGTCCTACTCTAGCGAAGAAGTGGTTGGGGGAGGGGTCACCGACCCCGATTACGCGTTCGACGCGGTTGTGGTTTGGACGCCATGAGCCGTGGTCGGAGATCCCTTACACCAATTGTTTCGCTTCCGCTCGCTCTGGTAGCCGCCTATGTCCACCGCCGAAACGTTCGACAAGCTTCGCGCCCACGCCCGCGAGACCGCCCTGGTTGCGTCGATCTCGGGCCTCGTCGAATGGGACGAGCTGACGTACCTCCCGCCGGCAGGCGGCGACTGGCGTGCCGAGCAGCAGGCGTACCTCGCCGGCGTTGCGCATCGCCTGAGCACCGCGCCGGAGTTGGGCGACTGGCTCGCCGAACTCCGGGATTCAGACGAAGCGAGCGACCCCGAGGGCGATATCGGCTGCTGCGTGCGCGAGATGTCCCGCCGCTACGACCGCGAGACACGCTTGCCGGGCGACCTCGTCGAGGAGATCGCCCGCACCAGCAGCAAGGCGCACCACGCCTGGACCGACGCCCGCAAGGCGGACAATTTCGCCCTGTTCTTGCCGTGGCTCGAAAAGACCCTCCACCTCCAGCGCCAAAAGGCCGAGGCGTTCGGCTACGGAGATTCCCCCTACGACGCGCTGATCGAAGACTACGAGCCGGGCGAGACCGCCGCGTCGGTCGGCCGGGTGCTCGCGGGGCTGCGGGCCGAGTTGGCGCCGTTGGTGCAACAGATCGTCGGCAGCGACCGGACCGCCCCGAGCGAGTTGGTGCGGAAGAGCTTCTGCGTTGACCAGCAGACGGCCTTCGGCAAAGCGGCCGCGGCAAAGGTCGGCTTCGATTTTGATTCGGGCCGGCTCGACGTGACGGCGCACCCGTTCTGCGGCGGCGCGGGTCCGCGTGACGTGCGGATGACGACGCGTTACCAAGAGAACGACTTCGCCGACGCGTTCTTCAGCACGCTGCACGAGACGGGCCACGGCCTCTACGAGCAGGGCTTACCCGCCGACTGGTTCGGTCTGCCGCCGGGCGAGGCGATCTCGCTGGGCATCCACGAGTCGCAATCGCGGATGTGGGAGAACCTCGTTGGCCGCAGCCAAGGCTTCTGGCGTCACTTCTTCGACCCTCTGGGCAAGGCGTTCCCCGCCGCGATGAAGGGGGTCGATCCCGAGGCGTGGTACTTTGCCGTGAACGAGGCTCGCCCCTCGCTGATCCGCACCGAGAGCGACGAGGCGACTTACAACCTCCATGTCATCGTGCGTTTCGAGCTCGAGCGGGCAATGATCGAAGGGACCCTCGCCCCAGCCGACCTGCCTGCCGCATGGAACGAGGCTTACGCGTCGATCGTCGGCATCACGCCCCCCAGCGACGCCAACGGCTGTTTGCAGGACGTGCACTGGAGCGCCGGCTTGTTCGGCTACTTCCCGACCTACTCGCTCGGGAACCTCTACGCGGCGCAATTCTTTGACCAAGCCGAGGCGGACCTCGGCGATCTCGAGGCGATGTTTGCCGAAGGTGAGTTCGCCCCACTCCTGGGGTGGCTGCGCGAGCACATCCATTCGGTCGGGCAACGACTGTCGGCGAGCCAGTTGGTCGAGCGAGTGACGGGTAAGCCACTCTCGCACGAGCCGCTGATGCGCCGCCTACGAGCGAAGTTTGCGCCGCTCTATGGCTTCTAGCCTGGCAAACCTTGCGGGTCGCAACGGTTGCAATGCTGGCGCCGGCGGGCCGGATTGGCACGATCGGGACGATTCGGGGTGGTCTGCCGGGGCGATCCGGTGAGAATATCGGGCGACGCAGGATCGCGTCCCCCGCCCCACCGGTGGCCCGACGCCCCCGCCTCGGCCCGAAGGATCGCAAACGATGCCGAACGCCCCCGCTACGCTCCCATCCTCCGCTCCGGCTTTGCGAGTGGCGGAGTGCCAACACTGTGGCCAGCTCTTTGCGGTCTACGCGACCGACGGCGAGATCGCCTGTCCTGCGTGCGAGGCCCCGTCGGCGGTCGCGTCGCTAGCGATCGTTGAGTTGGGCGTCGCCGCTCCGGTTGAAGTGAAAGTCGAAGAGCCGACGCCGACTCCCGAAGCGTCTCCTGAGCCGGTTCCTCCGCTGCCCGTCAAGTTGGAAGCGGCCGCTGAGGAAGTTGAGGAGATTGTTGTCACCGCTGACGAGCCGCCGACCGAACCGCCCGCCACTCCGGAACCGTCCAAGGCGCCGACCGTAGCCGAGTGGCTGTCGCGTTCAGAGCACCACTCTTCGGAGGCGGCCCCGCGATCTGCTCAGCCGAATCAGGCGGAAGGAAGACGCTCGCTTTCCGAATCGCTCGGTTGGAAGCCCAACAGCTTTGCCGCCAACGTCGAAACGCCTGAGGTTGCCGCTCTTCTCACTGACGAGGAAGTCGCAGCTGAACCCGCCGAGAACGAGCAGCAAGGCTTAGATACTCTGGCCGACTTCCGGTTCGACTTCGGCTCGACCGCGCTGAGCGAACCGACGGAGGAGACCGAGGGGGTGTCGCTCGAGTTGTCGAACCACGACGAGGCGCCCGCTGCCGAAGAGCCGACGCCCGAGCCGTTCCGCCTCGAGTCTTTGACGGCCCCGGCGCCGAAGTGCGGTCGTTGGCGCGGGCTCTTCAGTACGGCGGCGGGACTGCTGCTGGTGATCGTACCGGCGGCGTACCTCGTGACGACCTGGCCATCGGACGAGGCCGTCGCGCAGCTCGCCGATCCCGAGGGCCGGCTGCTCGCGAACGAGCGGCCGGCCGAGGAAGCGTCGGTCGAGCCTCCCGTCACGACCCAAGCCGCTGCGGAAGAGCCGCCGGCGCCGTTCGCCCCGACGGAGCCGATCCGCGACCCGGCGACCCAGCCCGCCAGTTTCAATAAAGGCACGGCCGACGAGCCGGAGTTCGATCTCCCGCCGTCGGCGCCCCGTGAGGTGACGCCGCCAGCGGCCGAGACGACGACGTCCCCGGCTGCCGAGACGCCAAGTGAGATGCCGACCGAGACGCCGGCCGACCCGTTTCTCGCGCCGGCGCCCGCCCCGAGCGAACCGGCTACGCAACCGCAAACCACGCCGCAGCCTGCCGCCGATCGCTACGCCATGGCGTCGACGCCGGCGCCCGCCGAGCCGAGCGAGTTTGCGCTGCCCGAGGATGGCGCCAACGCGATGTCAGAGCCGCCGACGCCGTCGACCCAGGTCGGTTTGGTGAACGCCCCCCGCTATGGCGCCACGGAGCTTGCCGAGGCGTTTGACCCGGCCGAGGCGGCCGCCCGCGCCTTCGCGACAGGGACGCTCGCCGACCCGGAGCAAGTCTCCGCGATGGGGCAGCACTACGCCCGGCTCTGTTACCTGGCTCAGGTGCTGACGCTGCTCGACACCAGCGACATGAGCCTCATGACGGCCGAGCTACAAGCGGCCGACACGTTCAAGCGGCTACTGCGGGAACAACGGGCCCGTGACGAATCGCGACAAATCGCCGGCCCGTGGATCGCATGGACAGGGCGACCGCACGGCGGCGTCTTCTTCGCGGGCTCACCGGAGGACGTTTCGCGCGCTGGCCAAGTGATCCAGTACCAATTCCGGATCGGCGATCAAGCGGTGCCGGTCGTCATGGAGAAGCCGATCGACGCCGAACGCTTCCTCAACTCCGGGGCGACCGAAGTCGGCGTCATCGGCGTTGTGGTCGAGAACCCCCGCGAGTGGATCGCTGGCTACGAGGGCGACGCCCAACGCGTCGTCTGGGCCCGCAAGACGGTGCCGCTGCCGCGTCCCAGCCAGCCGTGACGCGCCGCAGCGAAGCCGCGATCGCCGAGCCGTTAGCCGCTGACTGGAAGCGCGCGTTCCGACGGCGGTTGCTCGCCTGGTACGGCAAGCACGCCCGCGACTTGCCGTGGCGCCGCTCGCGCGATCCGTATCGGGTGTGGGTCAGCGAGGTGATGCTGCAGCAGACGCAAGTCGACACGGTGCGGCCCTACTTCGAACGGTTCACAACGGCCTTCCCCACGGTCGCCGCGCTCGCCGCCGCCGACGAGCAAGACGTGCTGCGACTCTGGGAAGGGCTCGGCTATTACCGCCGGGCCCGGTCGCTGCATGCCGCGGCCAAGCAGGTCGTCGCCGAGCACGACGGCAAAATGCCGGGCGACGTCGCGACCCTGCTGACGCTGCCGGGCATTGGCCGCTACACGGCGGGGGCGATCGTCTCGATCGCCTACGACAAGTCGGCTCCGATCCTCGAAGCCAACACCATCCGCCTGTTTACACGCCTCGTCGCGTACGACGGCGAACCGACCTCCAGCGCCGGCCAACGCCGCCTGTGGGGCCTCGCCGAGGAGCTGCTGCCGGCCAAGGAGGTCGCCCGATTCAATCAAGCACTGATGGAGCTCGGTGCGCTGGTTTGCACGCCGGTCGAGCCGAAGTGTGACGCCTGCCCCGTGGAGAAGCTCTGTCGGGCCCGCGCCGAAGGGTCGGTCAACCGCCTTGCCCCGACGACGAAGAAGCTGAAATTCAGCGACGCCCGCGAGGCGGCCGTTGTCGTCCGCAAAGGGGCGACGGTGCTGGTGCGTCAGTGCGCCGAGGGCGAGCGCTGGGCCGGGCTATGGGATTTTCCCCGCTTCGCGATCGACTCCGAGGGACCGCTCTTCGCGAAGAAAGAGCTGACGGAGAAGGTCGCCGACCAAACCGGAATTACCTGTGAACCCGGCGCCCTAATCACCACGATCAAGCATGGCGTGACGCGGTTCCGCATCACGCTGGAGTGCTACGAAGCGGCCCACAACGGCGGCCGCGTGCGCGGCTCGGCAAAGTGGATCAAGCCAGCCGAGTTGTCCGACCTGCCGCTGAGCGTCACCGGCCGCAAGCTGGCCAAGCTCTTGTAGGGTCCGCTGTGCGGACCGTTTTCTTGAGCCGCAGGCGCTAGCCTCGGGCAGCCTGGGGCTTTGACACGACTTCTTATTTCGTACGCCGCTCGACACGGTCCGCACAGCGGACCCTACGCCGCGCGTTTGCCGGATTTCATCTCGATCGGCTCGTTGACGTGGATCTCCATCTGCGGGAACGGGATGCCGACACCCGCCTCGTCGAGGCCGACCTTAACCGAGCGGATCAGCGCCTGCTTCACCGTGAGGAAGTCGGGCGTCGGCGCCCAGCCGCGCACGCACCAGTCGACGCTCGAAGCGCCGAGGCCCAGCAGGACCACCGCTGGCTCGGGGTTCGAGAGCACCCCGGGTGTTATCGCGACGGCGCGCTCCAGCGCCGCGCGAGTCTCGTCGATATCGGCGCGATACTCGGCCCCCACCTCAATGTCGATGCGGCGGACCGGGTGGTGCGTGATGTTCTCGATCGTCGCGCCGAAGACGGCGCCGTTGGGCAGGATGATCCGACGGTTGTCGAACGTATCGAGCGACGTGGTGAATAACTCGATCTCGTCGACCTTACCGAGTTGGCCGCCGATGTTCACGACATCGCCTACCTTGAACGGCCGGAACAGCAGCAGCATCGCGCCGGCGGCGAAGTTGGAGAGCGTCCCTTGGAAGGCTAAGCCAATGGCGAAGCCCGTGGCGCCCAGCACGGCCGCAAAGCTTGCCGTCTCGACGCCGACGTAACTGATGCTGCTGAGCCCCGCTAGCAACAAGACGCCCCAGCGGGCCAGTTTGGCGAGGAACTTGGTGAGCGTTGGGTCGAACTTCATCCGCGTGAGGCTCGCCCGCACCGCCGCGGAGGCCCAGCCGGCGAACGTCAACGCCAGGAAGAGGATTACGAGCACCAGGGCGACCCGCATGCCCCCCTGAATCGCGACGAGCTTCCAATCGTCGGGCGTCAGCGCGCTGAACTGACCCGACATCAGCAGCTGCAACGCGGCGTCGAACCGCTCGGCGGCGGTGACGGTGGTTTGGGCAGTTTCTTCGGCAGCCATGCCAGCAATCCTGAGCAAGAGCGAGAGAGACGAATCGGCTGGCTGTTAGCAAATGGCCGACCCCCGGGGCAAGACCGTTGGCGTTGCGTCGCCCCAGCCAGACGCCTAGCCTCCGCAGCCGTCATGCACGCCTCCCCGCTCAACCGCCGCTCGATAGCGTTGCTGCTGCTCGCGATTGCGCTAGCGGGTTGCCGGACCGTCGAGGAGCGGGTCGCCCCCTCCAATCATCGCGACTGGGCGCCCGACCAAGCGGTGCTGCCCACGGCGAAGATCAAGGGCGATCAGGTCGCGATCAAGAACGTCCGTTACTGCAAGCACCTCGCGCCGGGCGAGTACGTCGTCGATCACGAGGACCGCACCTACGACCTGCGGCAATTGCGCGGCGTCGACTTCGTGACGATGCCGTTCGGCCCCGTGCCGGCCCTCGCGCATACGCTGGTGAGCTTCGAATTCGCCCCGACGCCGCCGCTCGCCAAGCCGCAGCACTTGGTCGTCAGCGTCGAGGTCCGCAAGGAGAAGGGCGAAGAGAAATTCAACCCGATCCTCGGCCTCGGCCGCGAGTACGAGATCATGTACGTCGTCGCCGACGAGCGTGACCTGCTTTACCGCAACGCGGTCACCTACGACGGCCCAACCTATCTCTACCGGACGACCGCCTCGCCCGAGGCGGCCCGCGACCTGCTGGTCGACATGCTCGAGCGCGCCAACGGCCTCGCCGAGAAGCCCGAGTTCTACAACCTGCTCACCAACAACTGCACGACGAACATCGCCGACAGCGTCAACCGGATCCGCCCCAACCGGGTCGTCTACGACATCGGCGTGCTGCTGCCGGGGCTGTCGGCGGAGAGCGCTTACAAAGAGGGCCTGCTGGTCACCAGCGGTGAATCGTTCGAGCAATTGCAGGCGAAGGCCCTCATCAACACCCGGGCCCGGGTCGCGGCCAACGATCCGCACCTCGACTTTTCCGAGACGATCCGCCGCTAAAAAGCGGCCCTCGCGAGGCGGCCCCGCGTCGGCGACAATCGCCGGGCTATGGACGCGCCCGCTCAGGACCGTGTGAACGTCGCCGACCGCCTTGCCGAGGCGGCGCGGGAGCGGCCCGACGCGGTCGCCCTGGCGACGCCCGCCAAAGGCGACGGCTGGCGGACGGTCTCGCTCGGCGATCTCGACCGCGACGCCACCCAGTTAGCGCACGGCTTAGCGGCCCTGGGCGTTGGCCCCGGCAGGCGGATCGCTCTGCTGGTCAAGCCGGGCGTTGAGTTCGTGGCGCTCGTGTTCGCATTGCTGCGGACCGGCGCGACGATGGTGCTCGTCGACGCGGGCCTCGGGCGTAAGAACATCGTCCGCTGCCTCGCATCAACGAACCCCGACGGTTTCGTCGCCATCCCTCTCGGCCATGCGCTGCGGGTGCTGAAACGCAAGCAATTCGCGAACGCGAAGCTCAACGTCACGGTCGGCCGCCGTTGGTTCTGGGGCGGCGAGACGTTGGCGTCGGTGCGGCGGCTTGGCGGTGTGACGACTCCGCCTACTGGCGTGCGCGGCTCAACGCCGAATGATTCCGCAATCCGCAATCCGCAATCCGCAATCGCTCACACCACCGCCTCCGACCCTGCGGCGATCGTCTTCACCTCCGGCAGCACTGGCCCGCCGAAAGGGGTGCTCTACACGCACGAGACGTTCGTCACGCAGTGCGCGATGATCCAGCAGGAGTACGACATCCGGCCCGGCGACATCGACTTGGCTTGCTTCCCGCTCTTCGGGCTGTTCAACGTCGCCTGCGGCGTGACGGTCGTGCTGCCCGACATGGACTTCTCGCGGCCCGCGTCGTGCGATCCCAAGAAGCTTCTCGCCGCGGCGAACCACTGGAAGGTGACGCAGGCCTTCGCGTCGCCGGCCGTGTGGGAACGAGTGAGTCAACATTGTGAGACGACGGGCGAATCGATCCCGACGCTCCGCAAGATTCTCTCGTGCGGCGCCCCCGTGCCGGCAAAGGTGCTGCGGCGGACCCTGGCGTGCGTCCACCCCGAAGCGACGATGCACACGCCGTACGGCGCCACCGAAGCCCTCCCGATCGCCACGATCGAAGCCCAAGAGATTCTGGGCGCAACGGCGGCGAAGACCGACGCGGGGGCGGGGGTTTGCGTGGGGAGGAAGTTCAAAGGAATTGCGGATTACGGATTGCGGATTGCGGAATCGAGTGATGGCGAGCCCTCGACGTCAGTCGGGGGTGGAACCTCCAACTGGCGCATCATCCGCATCACCGACGCCCCGATCGCCTCGATCGACGACACCGAAGAACTCCCCCAAGGCGAGATCGGCGAACTCATCGTCCGCGGCCCACAGGTCAGCCAGCGATACTTGGAAGCAGAACCGCGACCGTCAGGGAGCGACCAACAACGTCCGACCCACAACGAGATCGCGAAGATCGCCGACGGTGACACCATCTGGCACCGCATCGGCGATGTTGGTTACTTCGACGAGCAAGAACGCTTCTGGTACTGCGGGCGGAAGTCGCAGCGCGTCGTTACGAGCGAGGGGACGCTCTACACCGAATGCGTTGAAAATGTCTTCAACGTACAGCCGATGGTCCATCGAACGGCTCTTGTCGGATTGGGCAGTCGTGGATCGCAATTGCCAGTAGTTGTCTACGTCCGAGTTAACTTAAAGCGAGTTCTAGGCCGAAGCGGACATCCCTCTCTGGAGGAGCTAGCGAACGCATTGTTAGTTGGTCTCGCCGATGTCCATGCCGAGCGATTTGCTGACCAGGCAGGCAAGATGAAGTTCTTGCAGCGCAAATCGCTCCCCACCGACATCCGCCACAATTCCAAAATCCGCCGCGAAGAGCTTGCCGTTTGGGCGGCGAAACAATTGCGTAAGCGACGCTGATTGGTGATTCACTCCCCGCACTAACGTGCTGGGGCTCTTTGCAAATCCTTCCCACTTCCCACTTCCCACTTCCCACTTCCCACTGCCTTGCCTCGTTACCTCGTCACCGGCGCCGGCGGCTTTTTGGGCCGCTTCGTTTGCGAGCAATTGATTGCTCGCGGCGACGTCGTGCGCGGGCTGGCGCGGGGCGATTATCCCGAACTTGTGCGGCTCGGCGTCGAGATGCGGCAGGGCGACTTGGCGGATCGGGCGACGGTGCTCGCCGCTTGCGAAGAGGTCGATGGCGTCTTCCATATCGGCGGCAAGGTCGGCGTCTGGGGGAAGTGGTTCGACTACTTCCAGGCCAACGTCCACGGCACGCTCAACGTCCTCGGCGCGTGCCGTGAGCAGGGCGTCACGCAGCTGGTGTTCACCTCGAGCCCGAGCGTGGTCTTCGACGGCGCCGACCAACGGGGCGTCACGGCCGACGCGCCGTACCCGACGCGGTGGCTCGCGCATTACCCGCACTCGAAGGCGATTGCCGAGCAGTTCGTGCTCACCCAAGACGGCAGCGATGTCGCCGGCAGTGGCATGCTGCGGACCACGTCGCTGCGGCCGCACTTGGTGTGGGGGCCGCGGGACCATCACCTGACGGCGCGGCTTGTTGAGCGCGCCCGGGCGGGGCAGCTTCGGCGGGTCGGCCCCGGCGGCAACCGGGTCGACATGGTCTACGTCGAGAACGCGGCGGCGGCCCACCTGCTGGCGGCCGACGAGCTGGCGCTGCCCGAGCCCAAGAACGCCGGCAAGGCGTACTTCGTCACCCAGGACGAGCCGGTCGATCTGTGGCGGTGGGTCGATGAGATCCTCGCCCTCGTCGAGCTCCCCCCGGTTAAAAAATCGGTCTCGGCCACGGCCGCCTACGCCGCCGGCGCGGTGCTGGAAGCGAAGCAGTGGGCTCTCCGAGACTTCAAGAGCGAGCCCCGCATGACCCGGTTCGTCGCCCGCCAATTGGCGACCGACCACTGGTTCGACAAAGAGGCCGCCAACCGCGATTTCGGCTACCGGCCGGCCATTTCGACGGCCGAGGGCATGCGGCGGCTGGGCGAATGGCTGCGGGCGAAGGCGGAAGGGGGACGTGGGAAGGCGGAATGACGCGGGGGTCGGCTTCTCCGCGGCGTCGGGCGCAAATACAATCGCCGTTTCGCTTTATGCCTCCGCTTCCTACCGGGCGCGGCTCGACAGCGGTCGATTCCGCAATCCGCAATCCGACTTCCGCAATTCTCATGCTTCGCACCCACACCTGTGGCGACCTCCGCCTGACCGACAAGGGAACCACCGTCACGCTCTGTGGCTGGGTCGATTCGTATCGCGACCATGGCGGCGGCCTCTTTGTCGACCTCCGCGACCGGTACGGCATCACCCAGGTGGTGTTCAACCCGCCCGACACGCCGCAGGACATCATCGACGCGTCGAAGGACCTCCGCGCCGAGTACGTCATCCAGGTGACCGGCAAAGTCGAGCCGCGCCCCGAGGGGATGGCCAACCGCAAGCACGCGTCGGGCGAGATCGAGCTGCGCGTCACCGAGCTGAAGTTGCTCAACAAGTCGAAGGCGCCCCCGGTCTCGCCGAGCGAATCGATCACCGAGATCCCCAACGAGGACCTGCGGCTCAAGCACCGCTTCCTCGACCTGCGTCGCCCCGTGATGCAGCGCGCAATGATCCTGCGGGACAAGATCACCAAAGGGATGCGCGACTACTTCGCCGATCTCAATTTCATCGACGTCGAGACGCCGATCCTCGGCCGCAGCACGCCCGAGGGGGCGCGGGACTACCTGGTGCCGTCGCGCGTCCACCACGGCAAGTTCTACGCGTTGCCGCAGTCGCCGCAGCTCTACAAGCAGATCCTCATGATCGCCGGCTACGACCGCTATGTGCAGGTCGCCCGCTGTTTCCGTGATGAGGATTTGCGAGCCGACCGGCAGCCCGAGTTCACGCAGCTCGACCTCGAGATGGCGTTCATCGACGACGACGACATCATGACGCTGATCGACGGCCTCGTCGTCAAGCTCGCCAAGGACCTGCTGGACATCGACGTGCCGACGCCGTTGCCGCGGATGACCTACGACGAGGCGATGCGCCGCTTCGGCCACGACGCGCCCGACCTGCGCTACGGCCTCGAGATCGTCGACCTCACCGACCTCGCGCCGCAGAGCGACTTCGGCGTCTTCAAGAGCGTCACCGACGCCGGCGGCCACGTCCGGGCGATCTGCGTCCCCGGTGGCGCCAACCACTACAGCCGCCGCGGCATCGACGCGCTGACCGAGTTCGTGAAGGGCCTCGGCGCCAAGGGCCTCGCCTACTTCCGCGTCAACGAGGAGGGGGTGCTCGACTCGAACATCGCCAAGTTCTTCTCCGAAGAGCTGCGGGCCGAGATGGGCACGCGCCTCGATGCCAAGCCGGGCGACCTCGTCCTCTTCTCGGCCGACAAGTGGCTCGGCACCTGCAAGGTGCTGCACGGGCTGCGGAAGAAGATCGGCGAGGAGATGAAGCTCTACGACCCCAAGGCGATGAACTTCTCGTGGGTCGTGCAGTTCCCCATGTTCGAGCGGACCGAGGACGCCGACAACCCGCAGGCGATCGGCAAGTGGTCGGCGATGCATCACCCGTTCACGGCGCCGCTCGACGACAGCGTCGACCACCTCGACGACGACCCGGCCAAGTGCCGCGCCAAGGCGTACGACCTGATCATCAACGGCTATGAGGCGGGCGGCGGCACGATCCGGATCCACGACCCGGAGGTGCAATCGAAAGTCTTCGGGCTGCTCGGCATCGACAAGGAGACGGCCCAGGACCGCTTCGGGTTCTTGCTCGAAGCCCTCGCCTACGGCGCCCCGCCGCACGGCGGTATCGCGTTGGGTCTCGACCGGATGGTGATGCTGTTCGGCGGCTTCGACAACATCCGCGACGTGATCGCCTTCCCGAAGACACAGAAGGCGACCGACCTGATGACCGAGGCGCCGGGGTTGGTGGACGCGAAGCAGCTGAAGGAGCTGGCGATCAAGACCGACCTGTGAGCGCCCGCCGTGCGGAACGTGAGCCGACGGCGCTAGCCGCGGGCGCCATCGGCGAATGGCTTGCCCCAAGAAAGGGGAAGGAACCGCGAATAACGCGAATCGCCGCGAATGAAATGAAGGCGTCTGGCACAGACTGACCTACAAAACTACGAGCCCGACTGTCAGTTATGGTTAAGTTCTTTAGTGGAGGTCCAGATTTAGAACCCGGCAACTGGGCGCAATGGTGTGCGGGGATGTTGGCCGCATTAGGTCTAGCTATAGCCGTGATCCAGAATGCCATAACGCTGTCCGAGATTCGCAATGACCGCGAACTTCGCAAGCTTGAACTCGACCGTCAACTGTTCGCTGAGAGACAACTGCAAGAGGGCCAGCAAGCTGCCGCCATTGCTGTGGAGATTCGATTTACTCACCAATTCGTAACAGTGCAGGTCGGCAAAGGCGAAGATGGCAATAGAGAGTTCACGCAGGTTCATCCCGCAAAGCGGCAATTCGGTCCAGAAATATCAAACTACGGCCCTGGAACTGCCTTTGAAGTAAGAGTTGATTGGGGCAATACGTGCCAACTCATATCTGATGGAAAGCGTGAGGAAGTTACGACGGAGCGAGCGCACGCATTTGTAACAATCCCATCCAATATCCCATCTGGTGGGACCGCTGCAATTGCCAGCCTGCCGTGGTGTATCGACGATTACAAACGCGGCAACAGCGCTCTGGGTACCGGAAATATCGAGTACAAGGACGCATCAGGAGCGCATCGCTCACAAAGCTTTCGATACCAGATTACCTGGAGTGACGAGACTGAAATTACCTACTGGTTCACATATCCAGAGCTTGTCGATCTGTCACCTGACGCTATCTAGTTGGTCAGGATCGCCGCTAGGTGCCTAGGGGGCGCCGGGCGTCTGGGGACGCAGCGAAGCAAGCCCCCCAGCGAATCACCAAAGAAGATTCCACCCGCAGGACGGTAGGGGCTTTGGCTAACGCCTTCCTCCCCAGCCACACCCGCCCCGCCCGGCGCGAATTCCTACGCGAACACGCCGGTGGGACACAACTTCGAACGATCGCTGAGCAGGGGTCACCTAAGAAAGGCCCGGAGGGCCGACAGCGCGTAGCCAGGGGCGCGAGCCCCTGGAAGGCGGCGTGCCCTACGGACGAAGCCCCGGAGGGGCGACAGCAACTCGGGCTTGCCGGCCTGCTGTCGCCCCTCCGGGGCTTTTCGCTTGCTGCGTGATCGGGTCCAGGGGCTTGCGCCCCTGGCTACGCGCTGCCGCCCCTGCCGGGGCTGGGCGTGGACCCGCTTGAACCGGCTGCGAGCCCATTGGCGGTGGGTGGGGCGGGTACCTGTTTCACCCGCGGCTAGCGCCGTCGGCTCACGGGAATCCGTTAACGGGCGGCTGTTGACGGAGCGCTGTTGACGGGGCGCTGTTGCGAGGGCTGGGGGCGTAGGTGAAACGACTACAAGGGTTGGGGGGACGGACGCCGCCACTGTCCGTGAGTCACCCACCCGCGTCGGCCGGCGGACCTGCGGGCGTTTCCTCCGGCTGACGAAGGCGCGGAAAGCCAGCCATCAACGGAGTTGGGCATACCTCGACGGGCTGACGCGCCTGATCTTCGCGTGGCGGCGTCCGCTGACCCCCAACCGGTGATCGGTTAGAGTTCTTGGTGCAAGGAGTGCATTGCGATAACTAATTCAGCAAGTCACGTGCCGAAAGAACGGCCGCGGCGTGAGCCCCCCCACTACCACGATGCAGCCGTCGTTTCGCCAAGTGACCCTCCAGAGGACCGAAGAGAATGTTGGACGCCGACCTTCCACTCTGGCAGGACGTGCTTCGTCTTGTCGCCGCTGCGATCGGCGGGGCGGTGGTCGGGATTGAACGCGAGTCGCGCGATAAGCCGGCCGGGCTACGCACCCATATGTTGGTGAGCGTCGGGGCGGCCGCGGTCATGCTGCTGTCGCACGACCTCTGCCGCGAGGCGATCGCGATCGCCGAGTCGGCGGGTGGAGAGATCCGCTTCGATCCGCTCCGCACCGTGGCGGGGGTTATCGGCGGCATCGGCTTCTTGGGAGCCGGCTCGATCTTCAAGTCGCAGGGTGACGTCGAGGGGCTGACGACCGCCGCGACGATCTGGATGGCCGGCGCGATCGGCCTCACGTGCGGCGCCGGCCGGTGGAATATCGCCGTTACGACCGTTGTGCTTGCGCTGGTGATCCTGTCGCTGATCGGCTGGGCCGAGCGTTCGGTGTTGAAGACCAAACCGCGGTCCGATTAGCGGCGGTCGGAGATGTCGGCGGTCCCGCTGGCCATCCGCACCGGCGGGGCGGCGTTGGTCGCTATGGCGCCCCCCTGCGTCATGTCGACCCGGGCGAGCGATTGCTCGAGCGTCGCGAGCTTTGGTTTCCAAGCGGCGCCCGTGGCGAGGTCGACGCCCAGGCCGAGCCCGCCGCCGATCGCCAGGTTACCGATCGCCCACGGGTTGAACTTGCTGTGGAGGGGCGCCTCGGTGGTGACGTAGCCCGGCTTCTCGAACGTCGCGTGGTACTTGGCCGGCCGGAGCCACGTCCGGCCCCGCTTCAGCTCAACGACGCCGGGCGTCATGGTCTGGGCGACCAGGTTCCCTTCGAGGTCGCGGACGGTCGCGTAGGCGTTCGGCGGATTCGAATGCAAAGCGACCTCCGCGGTCCGGCCGCTAACCACGGTCGCACAGCCGGCCGCGAGCGGCAGCAGGGCGGCGATGAGTGGAAGGGGGGCGGCGAGACGTAGCGCGCGGTTTGCTAGCATCCACTTCGGCCTTTTGGGGGGTCGAATATCCGCGCGGACGCTAGCGAACCGGGCCGGGCGACGCCAGAGGAATACGCTGCCCACGGCAACGTCGTCCTGGCGACGCGCCGCCAACCCTGCCGAAACACGATGTTCGAGGGGCGTTTGGATTCCGATCCCTACGACTTCCCCGCCCGTCGCTCCGCGAGCTCGGCGCCGCGGTCCTTCGGCATGGCTTCGTGCCATTCGAGCAGCCGCTCAGTGAGCGACTCGAGGACCGTGGGGTTGGCGGCGGCGACGTTATCGCTCTCGCCGGGGTCGGCCCCCAGGTCATAGAGCTGTGGCGCCGTGCCGTCGTACTCGCAAAGTAGTTTCCAACGGCCGTCGCGCACCGCGAGGTCGGGGAGGTCGCCCACACCGGCGAACGCGTCGCGGTCGGGCGGGCGGCGGAAGAAGAGCGGCTCGTCGCGCGACGCTTCCGACTCGCCGCGGAGCACCGCCAGCAGGGCTTGGCCGTCGTACTCGATATCGGTCTTCTCGGCATACTCTCCGAGGGTGGCGATCTCAAGCAGCGTCGGCGGCAGGTCGAACGCGGCGAAGACCGACTCGCGATTGACGCGGCCCGCGGCGCCGGCGTCGAGCACCCCAGGGCCCCACGCGATCAGCGGCGAGCGGACGCCCCCTTCGTAGAGCATCCCCTTCGAGCCACGCAGCGGGCCGGCCGACCCGGCGCCCGGCTCGGGGCCGTTGTCCGAGGCGACGAGCACGAGCGTGTTGTCGCGCAACCGCGGGTCGTTGCGGATGAGGTTGAACAGCGCGCCGAGCTGCTCGTCCATGGACCGCAGCACGCCGAGATAGCGGTCGCGCTTCGAGCCGTCGCCGCGGCGGTCGAGCGGCGGGAAGAACGGCGAGTGGACGTCGTCGGGCCAGAGGTTGGCGTAGAACGGCTCGCCCCGTTCGGCGGCGCCGTGGATGAAGTTGGCGGCCGCGTCGACGAAGTCGCGTGTGATGTACGCCCGGTCGCGCCAGAAGATTGGCCCCCGTCCGAGCGTGTCGGAGCCGAGGGCGTGCCGGTGCGGCGGCCGGCCGGCGTGGTCGTAGCCGAGCGGCAGGAGGCGGGCGCCGAGGCCTTCGAAGTTGGTGAGCGACTCGTCGAATCCGTAGCGGCGGATGAGCGGCGCATCGCCGACGTCGCGTTGGCCACCCAGGTGCCACTTGCCGAAGTGCCCGGTGGCGTAGCCGCCTTGCTTGAGCGTTCGCGCAAGCGACGGCGCCTTCGGGCGGAGCCAGTCGGCGACGCCGCGGCGGGCGTTCGTTCCGCGGTTATCGAGATAAGAAGTAATGTCCCACCGCTGCGGGTACTGGCCGGTCGTGATCGCACACCGCGACGGCGAGCAGATCGGCGCGTTGACGTAGAACTGCTCAAATCGGATTCCCTCCTCGGCGAGGCGATCGATGTGGGGCGTGTCGCCCGCGCCGCCGCCAAAACACGACAGGTCGCCCCATCCCATGTCGTCGATGAACACCAGCACGAGGTTCGGCGGCGCAGCCGGCGCGGCGGCGCTCAAGACGTGAGTAAAGAGCAGAAGCCCAACGAAGAGGGTCGTCTTAATCCGCATCGACAGTCGCCGGAGGTGGGGGTCACGGTTGCGCGATCTTCTCGGGCCCGTCGATCGACGCCGAAGGGCTCGCTCCATGTTAGTCGGCCTGCCCCGACCCTGCCGGGCCGGCGTCCAGGGCTTGTAGGATAGGTTGATCGCCCAGCACCTCATGCCGCCGTTGCCGACAGGGTCATCGGACCCCGCGGCCGGGCGGCAACCCCTTCCCCCGCTACCCTCTCAAACGATTGTGGAACGCGTTCACGTTGCGATCACTCGGCACGTCAAACCGGGCTGCGAGGCCGAGTTCGATCGGGCGTCGCGCGCGTTCGCGATCGAGTCGAGCCACGACCCGGGCGAGGCGGGCGTGCAGCTCATCGGCCCGCTGCCCGGCTCGACACGGGGTGAGTACGGCATCCTGCGGACATTCGACAACCGCGAGGCGTGCGACGCGTTCTATGCCTCCGACCGCTTCGCGGAGTTCCAAGAGAGCGTCGCCCACTTGGTCGAAGGGGACGGTGTCCGCCGCGAACTGACGGGGCTCGAGGCGTTCTTCCGCGGCTTCGGCGCCCCGCCGCCGCGCTGGAAGATGGCGATTGTGACTTGGATCGGGGTCTACCCGACGGTGCTACTGTGGACGTGGCTGCTGGCCAAGCCGCTGGCGGGGGCGCCCTACCTGTTGAAGGCGGCGGTGACGATCACCCTGGCGGTGGTGACGCTGACGTGGGGCGTGATGCCGCTGCTCACGCGGGTCCTAGCGCCGTGGATTCACGCAGGGCGTGAGGGCCGGCGCGGCTAGAACGAACAGGCAGTGATCCGTCGCGATCGCTTTACGGCCCGCGGTCGCTGCGTAATACTGCCGCCCTTCGGCTGCCCAAACCGTTCAGCAACCCGAGCTAAGGAACTAGCGATGGCGACTCCCTCAAAGGCGCGGCGGATTGCGGGTTGGGCGCTGAGCGTCTTGATCGTGGTCTTCCTCTGCGGCCCCAGTGCGGCGGGGAAGATCGTCGAATGGGACGGGAAGGCCGAGATGATGGACCACCTCGGCTACTCGATCCCGCTGATCAAGAAGATCGCCGTGGTTGAAATCGCGGTCGCGTTGCTGTTCCTTGTGCCACGGACCGCGTTCGTCGC
The DNA here is from genome assembly GCF_007859955.1 of Botrimarina colliarenosi. Lineage (GTDB taxonomy): Bacteria > Planctomycetota > Planctomycetia > Pirellulales > Lacipirellulaceae > Botrimarina > Botrimarina colliarenosi. Next base: position 305,157 of record NZ_SJPR01000001.1, on the reverse strand, counting down.
GGCTATCCTGCTGACGGGATACCTGGGCGCGTCGGACCAAGCGACCGATGGGGTCGGGAGCGGGGTCTAGTCCCGCCCAAAGTCGCGGCGCCAAAGCCGACGACGAGGTGTGGATACCCACACATCGATTCGCCGACATCAGGGCGGTTTGTGACATAGGTTTTCACTAGAGAGCGTTCGCCCGGCGGCTCCTTTGCCGTCTCTGCTCGCCCCCCCGCGAGCCGCCGGCTGACGGCCCCCCGTGGTCGTCCGGCTCTCCTAACACACACGCCCGGCTCGCCCAAGATGGCGGCGCCGGTGCGCCCAGGGGCTGTTCTCTTCGATCGACCTGCCGATTGCCGGTAGGCGTTTCCTCTCTTCTCCCATCTGGTCCCGAACGATATGACGCTGATCGCTCCCACCGCCGACGCCCCCGCCAAACTGTATGGTGGAGAGGCCCCAGCCAAGTCGAGCCGTCCGAAGAGGCGGCGCCGTCCCCCCTCGCGGGGCCGCCTCTTGTGGGTGGACGACGACGCCAACGTCACCGCCGCAATGACGCGCCGCTTCCGCCGCAAGGGGTACGAAGTGGTCCCGGCGTCGGACGGCATGCAGGGCTACTGGCTGGCGGTGACGCGGAAGCCCGACCTGATCATCACCGACCTGCGCATGCCCCGCTGGGAAGGCCGCGACCTGTTGGAGTGCCTGCTCCATAACTCGGCGACGATGGGTGTCCCCCTCATTGTCGTGAGCGGTTACATCACGCCCGAAGAGCGTCGCCGCCTCGAGCGGATGGGCGTCGCCGCCGCCTTCGACAAGCCGGTTGAATGGCGGACGCTGCTGACAACTGTCCGCGACTTGCTCCACAACAACCCCGCCGGGCTCCACAACAACCCCGCCTGATGGCGTCGAATTTTCAAACGTCGAAACCTCCCAAAGTCCTCTCTCTTCCTCCCCCGAGCCACCCCAGACGCCCATGACCGCCCTGCTGGTCGATCCGGTCGCCGAGGCCGAACTCGAGAAACTGCGCGCCGAACTCCGCGAGTTCGAGGCGGCTCCGACGACGCCAAAGTGCGACCCCAAGGGGATCGACTGGCGCGAAGTGATCAACACCTCGAACGACGCCTTCCTCTCGACCGACGCCTCGGGCGTCCTCATCGAGTGGAACGCCAACGCCGAGCGGCTCTTCGGATGGAGCCGCGACGAGGTCGTCGGCATGTCGCTGGATGAGACGATCCTTCCAGGTGATCCCACCACCAACCGCCCAGGCGGCCTGCGTCTACTGGCGGTCGATCCGAAGCAGGGCAAGCGACTCGAAGTCAACGCCCGCTGCCACGATGGTGGCGAGCTGCCCGCCGAGGTGTCGGTTACGACGATGCGCCATGGGGCGTCGTTCGTCTTCAATGTGTTTATCCACGACATCTCGCGACGCCGCGAGTTGCAGTCGCAACTGGCCCACGCGCAGAAGCTTGAATCGATCGGTCAGCTCTCGGCGGGAATCGCCCACGAGATCAACACGCCAACGCAGTACGTCGGCGACAACACACGCTTTGTCCAGGAAGCGGTGACCGACCTGCTGTGTGCGTTCGAGGCCTACGAAGCCCTCGCCGAGGCGGTGCGGACCGGCGGCGACGCCGCCGCGGCGCTCACGGCGGCGGTGCAGGCCGCCGAGGAATACGACGTTGCATATCTTAAAGAAGAGCTCGGCTCGGCGATCGACCAATCGCTCGAGGGGATCGATCGCGTCGCGACCATCGTTCGGGCGATGAAGGAATTCTCGCACCCGGGTTCGGCGGCGAAGACCCCGATCGACCTAGCGGCGGCGGTGCAGAACACCATGACGGTCGCCACCAACGAGTGGAAGTATGTCGCGACGATCGAGACCGACTTCGACGAATCGCTCCCCGCGGTCCCCTGCCTGCCTGGCGACTTTAACCAGGTGGTCCTCAACCTGATCGTGAACGGCGCCCACGCCATCCGCGAAGTCGTTGGCGATTCGGGCGAGAAAGGAGTGCTCCGCGTGGCCACGCGCCGCGAGGCCGACGAGGCGGTGCTCTCGATCAGCGACACCGGTTGCGGCATCCCCGAAGCGATCCTGGGCCGGGTGTTCGATCCCTTCTTCACCACGAAGGACGTCGGCGTCGGCACCGGGCAAGGTCTCGCGATCGCCCGTTCGGTGATCGTCGATAAGCACGGCGGCACGATCGGCGTTGAGACGCGGGTTGGGGAAGGAACCACGTTTGTCATCCGTCTGCCCCTCGGCGACGAGACGTAGGCAATAAGAACGCTCCGCAGAAAGCCGAACCCACCCACCGCCCTCGCCTCCTACCCACAAGGTCGCTATCCCATGCCTTCGATCCTGTTTGTCGATGACGAGCCAAACATCCTCTCGGGTCTGCGGCGGATGCTCCGCACCCGACGGGGGGGATGGGAGATGGCGTTCTGCGAGAGCGGCGCCTCGGCGTTGGAACGACTCGCCGAGACGCCGGTCGACGTCGTCGTCTCCGACATGCGGATGCCGGGGATGGACGGGGCCGAGTTGCTCACGCGGGTTCGCGAGTTGTACCCCGACACGGTCCGGATGATTCTCTCGGGGCATTCGGATCAGGAGATGACCCTGCGGGCCGTCGGTCCGGCGCACCGTTACCTCGCCAAGCCCTGCGACCCCGTGCTGCTGACCGAGGCGATCGACGCGTCGCTTGAACTGCATTCGCGCGTACGATCGACGGAAGTGCGGCGTTTGGTCGAGGCGGTGGATTCGCTCCCGATGCTTCCGGAGGTCTACACCGAATTGGTGGAGGAGATGGCAAACGCACGGGCTTGCGTGCAGACCGCAGGGAAGATCATTTCTCGCGACCTGGGGATGTCGGCCAAGATCTTGCAACTGGTGAACTCGTCGTTCTTTGGTTTGCCGGTGCGGGTCTCCGACGTGCCCCACGCGGTGGCGTTGTTAGGGCTCGGCGTGATCCGGCCGCTCGTGCTGACGACCGGAGTCTTCCGTCAGTTCGAGGGACGCGATCTCGGCGGGTTCTCTCTCGCCCGTCTGACGGACCATTCCATGCGGGTGGCGGTCCGGGCGCGCGATCTCGCATCGACCGAATGCGAACACCTCAGCGGTGACGACCTGAGTGATGTCTTCCTCGGCGGCTTGGTGCACGACGTGGGCCGCCTGGTTCTCGCGCAGCATCGACCGGGGGACTACGCCCGACTCGTTTCCGAATCGGCCGATCAACCTAACCGGCTGACGGACTGCGAGCGAGAACTGTTCGGCGCGACGCACTGCGAGGTGGGAGGCTACCTGCTCCAGCTTTGGGGGCTGCCGGCGCCACTTGTCAAAGCCGTGGCGCTGCATCACGAGCCTAGCGTCTCGCGGTCGGACCGCTTCGAGGCGCTCACCGCCATTCACGCCGCGGAAGTGCTCGTCGACAACGAAGCCGACTGGGATCGGGGCTACCTCGATCAGGTCGGCCTGGGCGATCGGCCGGCTGTCTGGCTCGACGCCGTAAAGCCCGCTAACGCGTAAGTTCCAGACGCACAGCCAACCCACCTCGACACGACGAGAATCCGCTATGACTCCTCCCGAACGCGTCCTGCTCGTGGACGACGACCCGAACGTCTTAAAGGCGTACGAACGCCGGCTGCGGCGTCGGTTCGATGTCGAGACCGCCCTCTGTAGCGAAGAGGGGGTGACGGCCGTCAATTTCCTCGGGCCGTTCGCCGTCATCGTCTCGGACATGACGATGCCGCGCGAGGATGGGGCGGGCTTCCTGGCGAGGATGCTTGAGCTGTCGCCCGACAGCATCCGCATCATGCTGACCGGCAACGCCGACCAGGCGACCGCAGTGAAAGCGGTCAACGTTGCGCGGGTGTTCCGCTTTCTGAATAAGCCGTGCCAGGCCGATGAACTCGAGCTGGCCATCCAAGACGGCATCGATGAGCACCGCCGGCTCCGCGCCGAGCGTGAGCTCATGGCTCAAACCGTCCACGGCGTCGTCTCGATGCTGACGCACGTGCTGTCGCTCGTTAACCCCTCCGCATTCGGTCGGGCGACGCGGCTGCGCTCGCTGGCGCGCGAAGTCGCCGACGCGATCGAGATCGCCGACCCGTGGGAGCTCGAGATCGCCGCGTCGCTGTCTCAACTTGGCGCGGTCACCATGACGGACGCCCTCCTGCAGAAGCTCGGCAGGGAAGACCCCCTCACCGACGCGGAGCAGATCCTCGTCAGCCAACAGTATCGCATCGCGGCCGACCTCATCGGCGAGGCGCCGCGACTAGAGTCGATCGCCCGAGCCGTGGTTCTGCAGTCGGACGACGAGTCGCCGACCGAGAGCGATTCCGTCAACGTCCGTCGCAACGCCTCGCTCTTGGCGGTCGTATTGGAATTCGATCACTTGACGACGGATCGCGGATTGCCGCGGGCGGACGCGTTGCACCAGATCGTTAGCCACGCCCCGAACAGCGCCGAGATCGCCATCGAGGCTCTGCAGAAAGTCGTCGCCAGGCACGACACGCGTCGCTCGATGGAGGTCACCCTCGCCGACCTCCGCGACGGCATGTATCTGGTGGAGGATGTCGAAACCACCAGTGGCATTGTCTTGGTAGCTCGGGGGCACGAAGTGACCGCTTCGCTCCGGGGGCGCCTCACGAGCTACGGCGCTACCCACGACCTGAAACTACCCATCCCCGTCCTCGTCGCCGCCGACATGGCCGACAAAATCGCGGCGCAGCGCATCGGCGTTTGACGAGCGCGGCTGTCTGAAGAAATCTTAATTCGAATCCCCGGAGGGCGACATGCCTGCTAGAGATGTCCTGCTGGTCGACGACGACGCCAACCTTCTACACGGCATTTGCCGATCGCTGCGGGGTCAGCCGTTTCGACTGCTAACCGCTCGCTCCGGCGAAGAGGCGAAGGCGATCATCCAGTCGCATCCTATCGGCGTGATCGTCTGCGATGAGCGGATGCCGGGGCAGTCGGGCACGCAGCTGCTCGCTTGGATCGCCCGCAATTGTCCGGAAGTGGTCCGAATTGTCCTCACCGGCCACACCACCCCAGAGACGACGATGCGTGCGATCAATGAGGGGCGTGTCTTCCGCTTCTTCAGCAAACCGTGCCCCCCCTTTGATTTGGCGATGGCGATCCGTGAAGGGCTGGAGCTCCACGAGTCGGCGACTGAAGGGGACTGCGCCCTGGCCCCGGTTTGAAGACGCCGCCTATTAAAAGCGAAGCCGCCGACCGTTCACGGTCGGCGGCCTGCTGGCGTTTCTAATGGTTACGGCTGCTTCGTTTTCTCTCAGAAGCCGACGCGTACGCCGACTCCCGGCGCGCCGATCGTTACCCCGCGTCCATACCCGCCATACCCATAGCCGTACCCGCCGTAACCATAGGCGCGGCCGCGGTACCCCGATCGGTAGCCAACGGGGCCACGGTAGTACCTGCCGTAGCGGCCGCCGACGTAAGGCGTGGAGTAGCGCACTCGCGGACCGAAGTAGCGGCCACGGAGACGGGCCTGCGCCTCGACGGCCGGGATCGCCAGCATGGCGACGACGCTGAGGGCCATGAGGGAAGCCGATAAAAATCGTTGGCGATGCATTGCATTCTCCGGATGTTTGGGGCAACGACGACCACCCTGCCTTCTCAGGGTTCAGGGTGAATTGTCGAAAAACGTTACGTTGCAGGGGGAATCGTCCTCCGAGGGGAACGGCGAACGTCCGGTAGTAGTTAGGTGCACGTAGCGCGCCAAAAAAAGCGAGCCGCTCTCTACCCACGGGTAGAGAGCGGCTCGTTGTCGTTGTCAGGGAGCCATCAAGTCGCCGGCTCACCAGCCGAGGTAAACACCGACGCCCGGGGCGGCGACGCGGACCCGGCCGTAGCCGACACCGACGCCCACATAAGGAGCGCGGACCACAACCGGCGCGCGGCGGACCACCACCGGAGCGGCGTAGACGACCGGCGCGCGACGGACAATCGTTCGGTAACGCCGCGCTTCGGCGTGCGAAGGAAGGGCCAACCCGAGGGCGACCAGCGCCAGCAGGGCGAGAGCAAAGCGAGCGGAGGGGCGGAACATGGGAACAGTCTCCGGAGGGGAAGGGGTCGCGTCGCGGGCGCTGCCCAACCCGCAAATCCGCGACGCAGCGGGACGGGCTGACAACTGCAGCGGTTCGAGGTGGGCGTCATTCTAGGGGACTTGGGCGGAGAATGCCTCCCACCACCGGGCGCCATTCTGGCAGCGTTCCCGGCTCCGCCGAGCCGTATGCCGAAGAGCAGGGGTCAGAATGACAGGGCGAGGCGGCCGGCGGCGAGGATTGCCTGTGGACGCAATCCTCTACTGGATAAAGACTTACGACCGTCGACAGCACTCTCGCTGGCATTGGCGCCCGAGTTGCTTCTACCCGCCCACGACTGCGTCCGTGGCGCCCGGGGTTACCGGTGCGCTTGGGGCCAGTGCTTAAAGACAACTGTCAGCGGGTGGCCCGGCGGCAACGTCGGCTCCCGATCGACTAACAACTTTCACATCCCCCATCCCCTGACGTGAGGATCTCGCCGATGGCGACCGCCACTAAGAAGCCAGTCTCCAGTAAAAAGGGCAAGGTCAAGCTCGAGCCGATGGGCGACAAGGTTGTCGTCGAGCGTGTTGAGTTGGCGGACAAGACCGCGGGCGGCATCTTCCTGCCCGACTCGTCGAAGGAAAAGCCGAACCGTGGCACCATTGTCGCCGTCGGCCCCGGCAAGCTCCTGGACGACGGCGGTCGCGGCGAGCTGCAGGTCAAGGTCGGCGACGAGGTTCTTTTCACCAGCTACGCCCCTGAGACGATCGAGATCGACGACCAGGAGTACCTGCTGATGAGCGAATCGGACATCCTTGCTGTGGTTGAGTGAGCGAGCTTAACCCCCTCCCCTTGATGGGGAGGGTCGGGGAGGGGTGAAGAACCCGGGTACCCGACGCGCCCTCTCCCCCCGGGTACCCGACGCGCCCTCTCCCCTAGCCCCTCCCCGCAAGGGCCCCTCCCCACAAGGGGGAGGGAATCAAGAAAAACACCCAACCTACACCGGAGTTCTCCCATGGCGAAAATGATCGCCTTCGATCAAGAAGCCCGCGACGCGATGCGTCGTGGCGTCCAAAAGCTGGCCCGCGCGGTCAAGGTCACGCTCGGCCCCAAGGGGCGTAACGTCATCCTCCAGAAGTCGTTCGGCTCGCCGACGGTGACCAAGGACGGCGTCTCGGTCGCTAAGGAAATCGAGCTCGAGGACACCTACGAGAACATGGGCGCCCAGATGGTCAAGGAGGTCGCCGCTAAGACCTCCGACATCGCGGGCGACGGCACCACCACCGCCACGGTCCTGGCCGAAGCGATCTTCATCGAGGGCCTCAAGGCCGTCGTCGCCGGCGTCAACCCGGTGCAGATGAAGCAGGGCATCGAGAAGGCGGTCGAGGACATCACCGCCGAGCTCAAGAAGCTCTCGATCAAGGTGAAGTCGACCCAAGAGATGGCGCAGGTCGGCACCGTCGCCAGCAACGGCGACACCGAGATCGGCGAGATGCTCAGTAAGGCGATGGAGAAGGTCGGCAAGGACGGCGTCATCACCGTCGATGAAGGCAAGTCGCTCGCCACCGAGGTCGAGTGGGTCGAGGGCATGCAGTTCGACCGCGGCTACCTGTCGCCCTACTTCGTCTCCGACCAGCAGCTGATGGAGTGCGTCCTCGAGGACTGCTACATCCTGGTGCACGAGAAGAAGATCAGCAGCATCAAGGACCTGGTCCCGGTCCTCGAAGCGGTCGTCAACAGCGGCAAGCCGCTCTTGATCGTCGCCGAGGACATCGAGGGCGAGGCTCTCGCGACGCTCGTCATCAACAAGCTCCGTGGCACGTTCAATGTCGCCGCGGTGAAGGCCCCCGGCTTCGGCGACCGCCGCAAGGCCATGCTCGAGGACATCGCGATCCTCACCGGCGGCCAGGCGATCTTCGAGGACCTCGGCATCAAGCTCGACACCGTCGGTCTGGCCGAACTGGGCCGCGCCAAGAAGGTCATCATCTCGAAGGACAACACGACGATCATCGAGGGCGCCGGCAAGTCGAGCGACATCAAGGGCCGCATCGACCAGATCCGCCGCGAGATCGACAACTGCACCAGCGATTACGACCGTGAGAAGCTCGAAGAGCGGCTCGCGAAGCTGTCAGGCGGCGTGGCGAAGGTCAACGTCGGCGCCGCGACCGAGAGCGAGATGAAGGAGAAGAAGGCCCGTGTCGAAGACGCGCTGCACGCCACGCGGGCGGCCGTCGAAGAGGGCATCCTCCCCGGCGGCGGCGTCGCCTTGGTTCGCTGTGCGGCCAAGGTCAAGCCGCAAGGCCTGTCGCACGACCAAGAGATCGGCTACCAGATCGTCGTCCGCGCGGCGCAGGCCCCGCTGAAGGCGATCGCCACCAACGCCGGCAAGGACGGCGGGGTGGTCTGCGAGAAGGTCGCCGACATGAAGGGTGGCGAGGGCTACAACGCCGCCACCGACAAGTACGAGGACCTGGTGAAGACCGGCGTCATCGACCCGGTGAAGGTGACCCGCACCGCGCTACAGAACGCGGCGAGCGTCGCGACGCTGATGCTCACGTCCGACGCGTTGATCGCCGAGGCCCCGAAGAAGGGCAAGGGCGGCGCCGCGGCGCCTGGTATGGACGACATGTATTGAGCCGGGGCCTGCGGCCCTGAGTGATCAGGGATCAGGCGTCAGGTGTCAGTAATAAAAGAGAAGGCCGCCGGCGAAAGCCGGCGGCCTTTTTTTGTGTCGTTTAGGCTCTGGTGGTAGTCTTTAGCTGAGGTCTTACGTCGCCTGGAGAGAATTGCGATGAGCGCCGGGTTCGCCGATTCACTAGAGAGCTTTCACGACTTCGTCGGCGCCAAGATCGCCAGCGGGAAGACCATGTCGCCCGAACTGGCGTTGGCGCTGTGGCGGGAATGCCTGCGCGAAGCGGCCGCCATCCAGGAAGGACTCGACGCACTCGATCGCGGCGACACGCGGCCGGTCGATGACTTTCTGCGCGAGATCGACGCCGAGTTTGGACTCGATGCGGAACGACCTACGTGGTCACTGTCACCGAACCCGCGCAGGCAGACATTCGCGGGACGATCGCCTATCTCTCTGAGCGATCGCCAGCGGGCGCCAAGGCTTGGCGAAAAGCCCTCGACGGCTGCTTCGAACGGCTGCGGACGCATCCCGAGACCGCCGGTCACGCTCCCGAGCACACATTGTTTGACGAAGCGATTCGTCAAGCAATCTTCAAAACGAAGTTGGGTCGCCCGTACCGCGTTATCTTTGTGGTGCGTGGCGAGACGGTGCATGTGCTGCGGGTGCGCTGCCCGGGGCAAGATTTGCTGGGCGCCGAGGGCTTTGCTGAATGAACTAAGCTTGCCCCCGGCCACTCCACGGAAGCTCAGCCCCGGTAGGGGCGGCAGCGCGTAGCCAGGGGCGCCAGCCCCTGGGACTCGGCAACATCGACAAAGCCCCGGAGGGGCGACAGTAACTCGGCACGCCATGCCGCTGTCGCCCCTCCGGGGCTTTTCGTCTTTGCGGGCGATCGGTTCCAGGGGCTCGCGCCCCTGGCTACGCGCTGCGCCCCTCCGGGGCTTTGATGCCGGGGCGGTGACGAACGATGGCGCACGGGCGTTCGCTCCTCTGAATCACCGGCGCCGGCGCATTCGGTGCGACCGTGACAACCGTTGCCAGCCGTCGCGTTGAATGGCGGTGAGACCCTCGAAATCGTTGTCGCCGTGGCCGCGCCGATTAGCGTGGAGAGGGTTGCTTGGGACAACCGGGCCGGCGCCGTGGTGGCGACCCTTCTGGCCGGTTGTCGTCTCACTTCTCCTTCGAGTTGCGTCTCATGAGTCTCTCCCGTTCGCGTTTTCTCCTCGGCTTGGCGGCCGCGCTTGGTTGCGTCTTTCTTTCTTCCGCCGCCTCGGCGGCCGTGGTCGAAGTCAATTCCTTCGAGACCACGATCCCCGCCGTCCCGACCGCCGGCGCCTGGTACGCCGCGGACATTCGCGCCGGCGGCGCCGCTTCGATTGAGTCGCTCGTCGGCATGGGTGGCGACCTTGAGTCGAACCAGCCCCTCCCCACCGGCGCCGCGCTGCTGACCACCGGCATGGACAACGGCGATAAGGCTGAGGTCGCGACGTACGCCGACTTCGGTGACGCGACGACGGTCCTCAGCTCCGCCATCTTTGGCTACAACTACTACAAAGAAACGGTCGCCGGCGGCAACGTGTTCGCCGCCCCGTCGCTGAAGATCGGCATCTTCTCGACGACCGGCACGGGCGACAACTACGGCCAGCTCGTCTACGAGCCGACCTGGAACCAAGTTGGCGGCGGTTCGCAGGCTTCCCCCGCCGACGCGTGGCAGTCGGTCAGCATCGATGCGACGACCGGCGCGGGTAACGACGCGTCGGGCGGTTGGTTCTGGACGGGCGGCTTCGAGCTCCCCAACGGCGCCGGCGGCCCGCCGATCCGTTCGCTCGGCGAGTGGGTGACCGCCTTCACGACGGCCGACGCCGACTTTGCCGACGCCCGCGTGGTGAGCCTCGCGATGGGCGTGGGCACCTACAACCAGGGCCAAGTCGGCTACTTCGACAACGTCAGCATCTCGGTCCCCGGCGGCGTGTCGACGACGTTCGACTTCCAAGCCGTCCCCGAACCGACCAGCGCGATGCTCGTCGCGGCGGGTTGCCTGGCCGCTGGCATTCGTCGCCGTACGGTTGGCTGCTGATCTCTAGAGTTCGACTTTCACTAACGACAAAGCCGCCGGTGAAAAACCGGCGGCTTTGTCTATTTGGTCGGCGTTCGTTTGTTCGGCAGGGTCCGTTCGCCAGCTACGCCCCCGCGGTCGCGCTCTGGACTTCGCGGACCCAAGTCGGCGTGCTCTGCCGATAGGCGATGACGTGCTTGCGGCGGGTGAAGTAGTAGACCGCGTTGCCCCCTTGGAACACCACGCTGAGTGCGATCACGACGCCGTAGAACGCCATGACGATGACACGGTAGAGACTATCGATGCCGTCGCCCGAGCCGAACACCTCGCGCAGCTGGGGCTTAGCGGCGAGCTCGGCGGCGAAGGGGCTGTCGCCCGACAGGCTCGTGACGAGCTGCCAAACGCAGTAGACGATGATCAGGGCGAGGAAGCCGAGCTGGTTCCAACCGAGGAAGGCGGGCGCCGACTCGTCGAACGCCAGCAGGCGACGGCGGCCGCGGAACTCGTTCCAAGCGACGAGCCCCATCCCTCCCGCCAGCACGAGCGCCGGCAGGCTGAAGAGGGCGAACGGCGCCGACAGCGCCGCGAGCACGCCGATCGACCAGCCGTTGAACGCGGCGACGCCCGCCGCCCGACGGATCTTCCGCGATCGGTCGTGGGCGACCGCGACTTCGCGGTGCTGCGACTCGCTGAGCGGTCCGGTGGGGCTGATTGGAAGGGCTGCGACGGCCACGGCAGGGGTCTCGGGAGGGAGGACGCCAAGCATTCAACAGCTTACGTCAGAACGGGGCGCCAGGGACAGCACCGCGATTCAACGCCTCAGGCCGACGAACTGGCGACGTAACGTTTCGGCCTCAACCTTACAGCCGCGTAAGGCTAAAGCTCCGCAAGGTTGCCCGCGGCGCTACGTTACAAAGAAGCAACGCACTCGATTCGCCGACCCGTCCGTGGCGTGCTGATCGTAGAGTTCGGATGAGAGGTCGGCTTCGCTAACAACGCGGGACGGTTGGGTTCCGCCGAAGGCCGACGCGAAATCGTAGGTTTGCATAGACGACAGGAGAATCATCATGACGCGGCGGATTCTGATGTTGGCGGTGGCGGTCGTTGCTCTGGCGGGTTCGGTCGCTTCGGCCGGCCACGTGCATTTCGGGCGGATGGCTTTTATCCACCATTCAAGTCCCTCGCAAGCCGGCCACTGAACGGGCCCGTTGCGACATCGCGCGGCGCATTAAAAGAGAAGCGGGCGGGAGTCCGGCTCCCGCCCGCTTCCTTCGTTTCGTACGGACAAACTGCGCGTCGATAGAAGCAACGCAGAGGGTGACTATGCGACCTGCGCCGCGTGCTTCCCTTCGGCGATCTCCTCGACCATCTTCTCGCAGAAGGCCGTTAGGTCTTCTGGCGTGCGGCTGGTGACGAGACCTTCGTCGCAGACACACTCCTCGTCGACCCAGTTAGCGCCGGCGTTGATGAGGTCGGTCTTGAGACTGGCGTACGACGTGACGCGACGCCCCTGAACGACGCCCGCCTCGACGAGCATCCAAGGGCCGTGACAGATCGCGGCGACCGGCTTGTGCTGCTCAAAGAAGGCGCGCACGAACTCGACGGCGTCGGCGCTCTTCCGCAGCGTATCGGGGTTCTGGACGCCACCCGGGAGGACCAACGCGTCGTAGTCGTGCGGATTAGCGCTGGCCACGATGGCGTCGACCGTCACCTTGTCGCCGAGTTGGTCGTGATGCATGCCCTGGATCTCACCCATGTCGAGCGAGACGATTTGCACGTCGCCGCCCGCCTCGGTGATCGCGTCTCGCGGGCGTGTCAACTCAACCTGTTCAAAGCCGTCGGTCGCGAGAATCGCGACTCGCTTGCCCTTAAGTTCATCGGTGCATTCGCTTTTTTGTTTGTTGCTCATATATTTCCCTTGGTCTTGATTGTCGGTTGCTTTCTTAGGAAGCGATCTTTGTTTGAACGCGGTGGCCAGGGCTCAAGCCGAGGCCGCTGCGGTCTGCTTTTTCATTGAGGTGCCGCAGCAGGCGAAGATCGGGTCGCCCGAGTCGCAGTTGCAGGGCGCTTTGACCTCGATTTCCATGCCACACGATTCGCACTTGAAGGTGTCGCCTTGGTAGGGCTTGGACATTGTTCTTACTCCTTCGTTCGGGCGATGGGTCTTGTTGTCCAGCGGACGCCGGAGGGGAAGCCTCGAGACGGCGGCGCGCTGAAATGTCAGGGAACGACCAGGAGTGGTGCGAACGCCATGCCGTTCGCCGCAGCCCCCGCTGAAGAGCGTCTTTCCGTGCGGCTTAAGCCATCGGATTGGCGGCGATTCATGCAACGCGGTGGCTGAGCCGCCAAGCATGACCGGCGGGCCGCCACGGAACGAGAACCCGCTGGAGGTGTCGGAGGAGCCGTTTTCGTCGGTTTCGAGCATCGGCGGAGCACGCCCAAGGGCAGTTTCCCATGCCGGCTTGTTGTCGCCTATAATCGGGTGGCCTCAGGAGACCCCGCTCGTGGACGAGATCCAACAACGCGTCGACGCCGCCCGCCGGCGGCTTGTGCTACGGCAGTGGGGCGGGCGGTTGGCTCTCTGCCTGACCGCCGCGTTCTGCGTCGCTCTCGTGGCGATTATCGTTCCGAAACTGTTCCCTGTGCCCGGTCTGCCGGCCCGGTGGGCCGTCCTGTGGCTTGGTGGCGCCGCAATTGTTGGATTGACCTGGGCTTCCCTGTGGACGGTCCTGCGTCCAAAAAGCCGCCTCGACGCGGCCGTCGAGATCGACCGTCGGTACGAGCTCCGCGAACGGGTCGCCAGCAGCCTGACGCTCTCGGAAGACGAACTAGCCACCCCGGCCGGGACGGCGCTGGCACGCGATGCGGTGCGGGCGATCGGTAAGGTCGAGGTCGCCGAGCGCTTCGCCGTGGGGATCGACCGGGGGGTGTGGCGGCCGTTGGCGCCGGCCCTCGTGGCGCTGTTGGTGGCGACCTTCGTCGGCAATCGCATCGCCGAGGCGACCCCCGAGAAGCCCCCCACCGAACAGGTCGCCGCCGAGCAAGCGAAGAAGGCCGCCGAGACGGCTCGTAAGCAACTCGAGAAGCGTCGCCAGCAGGCGGAGAAGGACGGCCTCACCGACGCCTCGGCGCTACTCAAGAAGGTCGAGGAAGGGACCGCCGACCTCGCCAAGAAGCAAGCGAAGGACCCCACCAAAGCGGCCGTCAAACTCAACGACCTCTCGCAGCAGCTCGCCGAGCGCAAGCAGAAGCTCGGCGGCAGCGAGGAGCTCCGCAACCAGCTCAACCGGATGAAGGACCTCGGCAAGGGCCCGGCCGAGAAGGCGGCCGAGGCGATGAAGCAGGGCGACTGGAAGCGGGCCATGGAGGAGGTGGCGAAGATCCGCGAGGAGATCGCCCAAGGGAAAGTCTCGCCCGAGAAGCAGGAGCAGCTCGCCGCCCAACTCGGCAAGATGCAGCAGAAGCTCGCCGAGGCGGCCCAGCAGCAACAGCAGCAGAAGCAAGAGCTCGAACGCCAACTCGCCGAGGCGCAGCGCAAGGGCGACCTCAACCAGGCCGGCAAGTTGCAACAGAAGATCGACCAACTCGCCCAGCAGGCGCCGCAGATGCAGAAGCTGCAGCAGATGGCCCAGCAGATGAAGCAGGCGCAGCAGGCCCTCGACAAGGGAGACGCCAAGGCGGCCGCCGACGCCATGCAGCAGATGGCGCAGCAGATGGGCGAGATGGCCAAGGAAGCCCAAGAGATGAAGATGCTCGACGCCGCCATGACCGACATCATGGACGCCAAGCAGGCGATGGGCATGGAGCCGGGTCAGATGGCGGGAGGAATGCCCGGCCAAGGCCAGGGCAAGAACCAAGACGGCCCCCCGGGCGACGGTATGGGGGAGGGGCGCGGCAAGGGCTTCCGGCCCGACGAAAAGAACGACGTGTCTTTCCGCGACTCCCAGGTCAAGCAGGAAGTCGGCCGGGGCGCCAGCACGTTTGGCGGTCTCGTGAAGGGCCCCAGTATCAAGGGGGAGGTCGCCGAGTCGATCAAGACGCCGCTCGACGCCGCCGCCGCTCAACCGGCCGACCCGCTGACGAGCGAACGCCTGCCAAAGTCGCGGCGGGAGCACGCTGAGGAGTACTTCCGCGGACTGCGCGACCGCCTCTAATCGCGCGCCCTAGAAGCGTGCTAGCACGGCAAGGTTGGTAGACGCGGAGCCCCCGGACGGCCTAAAGTGCCTAACCGGATGCCCCTGTCGGGCGCATCCCTCGCGCCGGTCCCCAGGCTTCAGTGATGTCTTTGTTCAATCGATTCGCTCTCGTACTTCTCGCCCTCGCCGCGGGGTGCGCCCTCCCCGCCATGTCGCTGGCGGACGACCTCCCCGAGGCCGCTGAGGCGGCGAAGGAGGCTTTCGAGCCGCTCAGCTCGGAAGACCTCGACGCGGCGCGCTCTCGGCTCGCGGAGCGGGTGGTCGCCGTCGAACGGCTGTTGAACCCCTCGACCCAATTCGGCGCTCGCTGGCTCGACTTCCTCGCCTGGGAAGGCGTACAGAAGCAGCTCGCCCCCGATGCAGAACCCGACCTAGCCGCCGCCCGCGAGACGCTCCGCCGCCTCGGCTCCGGCGCGGACGGGCTGGAGAAGCCCCAGCTGCAAAGCGTGGCGCAGGCGTTGGAGGACTACATTGTTGTCGCGTCATTCGCGCCGGCGCCGGCCGACCGCCAGGAGAAGTCTTTCGACGCGATGGTCGACGGCCTCGCCGAGCGGCTTGGCGACCGTGCGGGGCTCGTCAACGTCCGCGCTAACCACGAGGCGGAACGGCGCCTCGCGTTGCTGGCTGGCCTTGAATCGGCGGGGCGTGGCGGGCCGCTGCTCGAGCGGGTCCGCCGTGATTTCGGCATGACGAACGCCTTCGTCGAGGTCCAGGCGCCGCTGCTCAACGAATTGGTCGGCCGGCCCATCAATGACTGTGGCCCGCTCACCGACTGCATCCTCGGCACCAGCATCCGCGGCACGGGCGCGACGAACGCGACGCTCACGGTGTCACCGATTCCGTCGCTCGGTCAGGCGCGGCTCGCCTTCCGGCTGAGCGGGTCAACCCGCTCGAACACCACCGGCGTCAACGGACCGGTGCAGATACGCAGCCTCGGGGACACAACTTTCTCCGCCACCAAGATCGTCGACCTCTCCGACGAGTCGTTCCGTTTGATGCCGGCCCAGGCGACCGCGACGACCCGCACGAAGACGCAGAGCGTTTCGAAGATGGGGGGCGGACTCGGCAGCCGTCTTATCGAGCGGGTCGCCCGCCAGCGGGTCGCCGAGAAGAAGGGACAGGCCGACGCGATCGCTTCGGATCGCGCCGAAGACCGGGTCGAGGATCGTCTCAACGAGCAACTCGACAGCCAGATCATCGACGCCCGTCGCCGTTACGACGAGCGGGTGACCCGGCCGCTGCGTCAGCGCCGAGCCACGCCCCGGAATTTGGCTTATCGCACGACTTCCGAGTACCTGGCCGTCAACGCGGTGATGGCCAATGGCGGCGAACTGGCGGCATGGGACGCCCCTCCGGAAGGCGTCGTGGCGCCCCTCAGCGCACGGCTGCACCAAACGGCGGTCAATAACCTGCTCGACGCCTACCTCGGCGGCGCGACGCTCCGCCGTGAGTCGGTCGACGAGCCGACCAAGATCAACATCGTCGCCCCGCCGTGGCTGAAGCTGAAGGCCGAGCCCCTTAAGCCGGGCGAGCGGTTCCAGCCGTGGTCGCTGAAGTTCCGCGATGACCGCCCGATCTCGGTCGAGCTCAACGAGGGGCGGGTGAAGGCCCTGCTCCACGCGGAGCAGATCCGCGTCGAGGACAAGACTTACGACAACTGGGACCTCATCGCCACCTACGAGCCGCAGCAGATCGACGGCGTCTGGCATCTCGTCCGGCAAGGGGACGTCGAGGTGCTGCCGACGCGGTTCGATCCCGCTTCGGGGGGACGCCTCACCAGCACCGAGGTCGGTCTGCGGAACAACCTCGCCGACGCGCTCAACAACCCACCCGACCGCATCCCGCAGACAATCAAGATCGATCCGATCGATCTAACGTCACGTGAAGGGCCGGTGCAGTTCCTTTCGATGACCGGTATCGAAATCCATGATGGTTGGGTCGCCTTGGGTTGGAAGTCGTTGTGAGCGAGGCCGCCGCACTACGCTTTCGATGCGGCGAGCAGCTGTTGCGGTAGCGGACTGGTCACCTGCCCGCCGCTCTCATAGGACTCGGGGCTGACGAAGCGGCACCACCGCAGCGTGACGTCGAACTCGAGGTCGCCGAGTCCCAGTTCGTCGAGCCGTGAGTCCGCCGCCTGCAAACGGACGCGCCGGTGGGTGATCGGCGTCGCATGCTCAATGCCGACGCCCCGCAGCGAGAGGTTGCGTCCGGTCACGTAGATCGACGAAGAACCGCCCGCGTCCCGCCCCTCGACACCACCGTCACGGGGCGTGTCGAGGGGCGTCAACAGCAGACGAAAGCTAAACTCCCTGCGATCGATGCCGCGGCGTTCATGCCGGCCGCCGCCGAGACGCTCCAGCACGGGCTGGAGCGTCGTCGTCTTCGACACGGATTGAGTGAGCGGCGCGCAGGAACTCATACGGTTAACCTCGCTGAGGACCGAGCAAGCGGATGAGACGCCGGGCCCGCTGCGACACAGGGCGGCGGGCGGATCGGCAACCAGAGAACAGCGTCCCGGGAGGCGTCCAGCGCGGACCGCTCCCATCGGACGGGTGGTGACGAGTCTCGCCACCGCCATCTAAAAACTACGTCAGCTCCGGCCCTGGCGCCGACGCCGCACCCGAAGAGTCCGGGTTTTTTCGCCCGCCCGCGCCCTTACTATCGGACTGGGGACGCCCGCAGTCACCAGGTGCGTCAGATGCGGATGAGCCCAAACACCCAGCATCCGAGGCAGAGCAGCGCGAGGAAAAACACCACCGGCGCGGTCATGCTACGCCGCCGCGGCCGATGCCGCTGGGCGAGGCCAAAGGCGGCGATCTGGGGGCCGTGCATCGACACGGTGAGCTCGTTTCGCCAGCCACTGCTTACGCCGAGTGGCCAAGCAGGGCGGGGCCCGACAGCGGCGGGGCCCTGGAGCACCGCCGCCATCGAGGCGACGGGCTGCTTGGCGACCGGCTGTCGCGCGCCGTGGTAGCAAGGCAACGCCTGACGCTCCGCCACGGGGAGCGACTCGTGGGTCTGTCGAGCCGTGCAGGGCTGTAGCGCGGCGGCGAACTGCCGGCAGGCGACACAGGTCATCAAGTGGCGTTCGACGAGAGAATCATCGGCGCGTCCCGTCGGGAAGGGGCCCGATGTGAGCGCGACAAACACGCGGTCGCAATCCATCGCGGGTCTCCGAAGAGTTGGCGACGCCCCCTACAGTGGCCTAATCCACCGGGATCGCCGCGGCGACCGTTCCGCCTGTCGGCCGCGATGACATTGAATGAGATTCAGACGAGCAGCGTATCGAGAAGTGACCAGAGATTAGTTCGTCTTCAGGGCGCCCCGCTAGTGCATTTGAGAGGGGTAATTACCGAAAAAAGCGAGGACCCCCACCCTGGGGTGGAGGTCCTGGTCGTGACGGGATTCAGTCAGCTTCACCTTGTGATTTTCGACTCGCCGCTGCCCTAGGCCGACAGTTCGGCCAGCGCCGCCAGCACTTGCTCGTCGTGGCCATCGACGCTGACGCGTTTCCAGACCTTCGCCACTTTGCCCTCGGCGTTGATTAGGAAGGTGCTGCGTTGGATGCCCATCGACTTCTTTCCGTACAGGTTCTTTTCGCGCCAAGCGCCGTACTTCTCTGCGATTTTGTGGTCGGCGTCGACTAGTAGCGGGAAATTCAGGGCGTGCTTGTCGCGGAACTTGGCGTGGCTCGCCGCGTCGTCGGGGCTGACGCCGAACACCACCGCGTCGCTCTGGGCGAGCTTCGGCTGGGCGTCGCGGAAGGCGCAGGCCTCTTTTGTGCACCCGGGCGTGTCGTCTTTCGGGTAGAAATACAGGACGACCGGCCGGCCTTTCAGGTCCGAAAGGCGAACCTTCGATCCGTCGTCGGTTGTCAGGCTGAAGGCGGGCGCTTTGGCGCCCTCCTCGATCCAGGGCGTTTGGGCGCCCTCCTTGGTCCGTGTCGAGTCGCTGTCGCTAGGCATCGTGGCGCCTTGGTGGGGTTGGGGTCGTTTTTTCGGAGAAAAGAGTCGGCTCACCCCCGGCGATCGGGTCCGTGAAGAACGGTCGGCAGCCAGAGTGAAGAGTGTAGGAAATTTGCCCCGAACGGGCAGCTAGCGGCCCGGCTGGCGTCGACGAGAGCCCCCAACCGGCCGATCGTAGCCTTCAGGAAACCGCCCCCGACGGGCCCGCCAAGGCGTCGCCCCCCGCGGGCGTGTCGATTACAATCACAGTACCGAGCCGAGGAGTCAGCTCACCATGCCCGCTAGCGCTTTGGAGCCTGCGATCGCCGACAAGATCGAAACCGCCACGGAAACCGCCGCCCCCCGCCGGGGCGAAGCGACCGGCTTGGAGCTTGCGCTCGCCGCCGCCCAAGTGGCCGCCGACAACCGTGGCGAGAACATCACGATTCTCGACCTGCGGGAATTGACCCCCGTCTTCGACTACTTCGTGCTGGCGACGGGCAACAACCGGCGGCAACTCCACGCCATCAGCGAGGAGATCGACCATCGCCTCGAGGACGACCTCGGCGAGAGCCGCATGGGGATCGAAGGCTACGCCGAGAGCCGCTGGATTCTGCTCGACTACGGTTCGATCGTGGTGCATCTGTTCGACGAAGAGACCCGGGCGTTTTACGCCATCGAGGATCTCTGGACCGACGCGGTGAAGGTGCCGTTGCCGTGGGATACGTCCGGCGAGGCCTCTTAAACTAACTCGCGCAGAGCCGCCGAGCCGGTCGCTCGCTTCACGCCAAGACGCGATTTTGTGGGAGGCGTCTCCGACGCCGATTTCGGCGCCTTGGCCGAATCCGGCATGGTGCGCGAAATCGGCGTCAGAGACGCCTCCTACATAGATTTTCTTCCGTAGCGGCTTAGCGGCCTTGGCGTGAGCCTTGCGGCCCAACAGCGCCCCGGCCATCCTCTTGGCATGAACGCCCTCGCCGAACTCCGCCGCCGCTTTAAGTCCGCCCTCGAAGGGCTCGCCGACGACCCCGCTCAGCTCGCGGAGATGGTCCTGCCGAGCCAAGACGCCAAGTTTGGCGACTACCAGGCCAACTGCGCGATGCCGCTCGGCAAGAAGCTCGGCAAGAAGCCGCGCGACGTCGCCGACCAACTAGTCGAGCGGCTGGCGGCTCAGGACGGCTTCGACGCGATGTGCGACCCGCCCGAGGTCGCCGGCCCGGGCTTCATCAATCTGCGGCTCCGCGACGCGTGGCTGACCGAGCAACTGACAGCGGCCCTGGCGGACGAGCGCCTCGGCGTCGAGCTGGTGGCGACGCCTCGTAAGTACGTCGTCGATTACTCGAGCCCCAACGTCGCCAAGCCGATGCACGTCGGGCATATCCGCTCGACCGTCATTGGCGACACCCTGGCCAACGTGCTCCGGCTGTTGGGCCATCAGGTGATCACCGACAACCACATCGGCGACTGGGGCACCCAGTTCGGGATGATCATCTACGGCTACAAGAATTTTCGTGATGAGGTCGCCCTGGAAACGGCGCCCGTTGCTGAGCTGGGCCGGCTCTACAAACTCGTGAACCAGATCGGCGACCACCAAGCGACCGTCGCCGACAAGCTGCCCGCGCTGAAAGAGAAGCTCGCCGCCGCCGAAGAGCGGGTGGAAGACCTCAAGGCGGAGCCGTCGACTGGCGATGCAAAAGCCGACAAGGCGGTCGCCAAGAAGCTCCGTCAAGCGGAAGGCGCCGTTGTCGAGCTCCGGAAAGAGATCGAGTCCGCCGAGGCAAAGGTCGCCGCCTTCGAGGACGACTCGCTCCTGGCGGAGATGAGCAGCAAGCACCCGGAGATCGGCGCCGCGGCGCTGGCCGAGACCGCCAAACTGCACGAAGGCGACGCCGAGAACCTCGGCCTTTGGAAGCGGTTCTTGCCGGCGTGCCTCGACGAGTTGCAGCTCACGTACGACCGCCTCGGCGTAGCGTTCGATTACACGCTCGGCGAGAGTTTTTACCACGATCGGTTGGCGCCGGTCGTCAAGGACCTCCAAGCGAAGGGCCTCGCGCGCGAATCCGACGGCGCCCAGTGTGTCTTTATCGACGGCTTCGACGCCCCGTTCTTGGTGCAGAAGAAGGACGGCGCGTTCCTCTACGCAACGACCGACCTGGCGACGATCGAGTACCGCGCGAAGGAGTGGGCGCCCGACGCGGTGCTCTACGTCGTCGATCACCGTCAGTCGCTCCATTTCGAGCAGCTGTTCGCCACCGCCAAGCTGTGGGGATACGACCAAGAGCTGACGCACGTGTCGTTCGGCACGGTCCTTGGCGAAGACGGCAAGCCTTACAAGACACGCAGCGGTTCGGCCGTCGGCCTGATGGGCCTCTTGGACGAGGCGGTCGACCGCGCCCGGGCGATCGCCGAGAAGAGCAGCGTCCTCGAGACCGACGCCGAACGGGACGAGGTTGCCGAGCGGATCGGCATCGGCGCGATCAAGTACGCCGACCTGGCCCACAACCGCACCAGCGACTACGTCTTCAGCTACGACAAGATGCTGGCGATGACCGGCAACACAGCCGCGTACATGCAATACAGCGTCGCGCGGGTGAAGAGCATTTTTGGGAAGGGGGGCGTGAGCGCCGCGAGTCTCCGGTCTTCCGACGCGGAGCTTCGGCTTTGCGAACCCGCCGAGCGCGCGCTCGGACTCGAACTTCTGCGGTTCAGCGAAGCGCTCGAGCGCGTCGCCGCCGAGTACCGCCCTCACTACTTGACGGGGTACCTGTTCGACGTGGCTCAGCGGTTCGCGGAGTTCTTCGAGAAGTGCCCCGTCCTGAAAGCCGACGACGAGGCGACCAAGGCGAGCCGGCTGCTGCTGTGCGACTTGGTGGCGCGGACGTTGGAGACGGGTCTGGAACTGCTGGGCATCCGCGTGGTTGAGCGGATGTAGCCTTCGTGATCGGCAGAACTTGCTTGCGGCACTCCGCACGCCGGGGTACCCTCCAGGAGATGTTCTCTGGAGCAGCACTTTTCCCGGAACCCGCGCCATGAACAAGCTTCTACCGCTGTCGATTCTGCTGGCGATTTCAACGCAGCAGGCGGTCGCCGATTATGTCCTCCGCGAAAACAACTACAATGTCGCTCGCTACAACGATGAGGGCGACTTGGTTCATCGCTACGGCGGGTATGACGCGCGATACGTTAATCCCGAAGGGACGGCACTTTTGCCGAACTTCTTTGGTATCGTTGGTCTGGTCCCAATCGACAACGTGTTTGCACCGATCCTCGGTCCCGATGGCGCCGTTTATGTTACGACTCAACAGTTCGCTGCACGTGATGTCTATCGATTTGATCTGGAGACGGGCCTAGAAATTGGCTTGAAGGGGCTGCAACCAGTGGGAGGGCCGTATCCCTACTTACGTTCGCCGCAAGAGCCCGTCGCTGGCCTCGCCGGCCTCGCCGAACTATCTGTTATCCCCGGCCCGGGTTTTGGGGATGCCGGCAGCGCCGCCTACCTGAGCACAAGTTACCTATTCACCGGATTTTTTTCGCCGTTCGCCTTTGGTGACGATGGTTACGGGTACGCCATTGCGACGTTCAAACAAGCCGAATTCATGTCCGCGACGCTTACAGGAAAAGCCAGTCCCTCGGTTTCTGTGAGTTCTGACACCGAAGTTGTCTTCCCTGTGCGTTTCAGCGTAGATGGCACTCCAGCGAATCCTGGATTGCTAACCGCGGAGCAACTCGCTTCGATCCGTCCAGAGGACCGCTATTCTATCAATTTTGGAGCGCAAGTCGTTCGACCCGCCTCCTTGATGGGCTTTGAATTGGCCCCTCCTCCGGGCGGAAATGGCGAGGGCTCATCCGCTTTCGCCCCGGATGGGGCGTTTTTGTATAGCAATGGCGATACCCTCCAGCGGCTCACGATCACCGAAACGCCTACCGGGCCGACCTACACGGCGGAAGAACTGCTCACCGATGTCGGGGCGTTTGTCTTCGGCCCGGATGGCAGAATCTACTTTGAGCAGAACAACCAGATTTCCGTCTACGACTACGGGCAATCTGGCGCCATTGAACTACTTATCGACCTCAACCCTTTCGCGCCGCTGGAGTTCGCTGGTCATTCGAATCCGCTGATCCGCGACTCCCTCGGCGTCGCTCCTTTCTTCGACAACTCGGGGCATCTGCTTGTGCCCGTCACAGACTTCGATCCCACCAACCCCGCTCGCCGGTCGCAGTTGCTCGAGTTTGACGCCACAACCGGCGCCTTCGTCCGTGTGGCTGTTGATGTGGCCGGGGGACCTTTCGGCGGCGGTTTTTACGTACCTGTTCCTGAGCCAGCAACAGGTGGAACGCTCCTGGTGCTTCTCGCCGCGCTTGCGATGGGTCGCGTAACGCACCGCCGATAGGAATCCGCCCTGAGTAGCGTCTGCGACAAGGAGGCTCCGATTCAGCGAGACGTTCCAGTGCGTCGCCGCCGAGTATCGCCCTCACTACCTGACGGGGTGCCTGTTCGACGTAGCGCCACGGTTCGCGGAGTTCTTCGAGAAGTGCCCCGTTTTGAAGGCCGACGACGAGGCGACCAAGGCGAGCCGGCTGCTGCTGTGCGACTTGGTGGCGCGGACGTTGGAGACGGGCCTGGAACTGCTGGGCATCCGCGTAGTTGAGCGGATGTAGCCGTCCCGCGTCGCTGTGTGAAGGCGGCCATGTCGTGTCCTTGGTGGCTCCTTCGTCGAACCGGCATGCAGGGCTGATCGTGGCTCGCGGTGATTGCCGATATCGTTCGATAGATATCCCAATCGATCGAGGTTTCGGCATGGAACGCCAAGACGCTAGCTCCACCGGCGCAAAGTTCTGCTCGCAATGCGGGCGCCGCGCGCAGGGCAATTTTTGCTCCGGCTGTGGGCATTCGCTCAACGCGGCGGCGGACGACGTGAGCGATGTCGTTCTCACGATCGAGTGGCGTGACGAGATCCGCTACGAGGTGATTGCTAGCGTCCCCGAAGTGCAGCAGCGGCTTAGCCAGGCGGCGAAGCAGGTGAAGAAGGGGCTTAGCGGGGAGCAGGTTCTCTCGCTTGCTGAGAACCTCACGCCGGGCGTGCCGATGGAGAAGCTGGCCGGCATCGTGCAGCCGCTTTACGCGTCATGGGGCGTGAAAACCGGGAAGGAGCGCAGCGACGTGGTCGCCGCGCCGGTGGGCGAGGCGATCGTGCGGGTGCTGTCCTCATTGGCGCGGCGCGGGCAGGAGGTGCTGAGCGTTGAGCAGCACGACGACGGTTGCACCGTCACCGCGACGCTGCCCTCGGACGTGTGGGCCCTCGGCGGCAAAATGACCGTCACGGTGCGTCGTGACGAGCGCGGCGCGCAGATCGACGCCGCCACCCTCATTGAGGGGCAGTGGATCGATTGGGGGAAGAGCAAGCGGCGGTTGGAGCTGCTCTTGAGTGACGTGCGCGCGGCGGCGTAGCACAACAAGGCGAGCCGGGAGCGTCAGCGACCGGAGGGAACCCGTGTACCCGCTTCACCCCCTCCCCTAACCCCTCCCCACAAGGGGGAGGGGGATTAGTCG
Organism: Botrimarina colliarenosi; assembly: GCF_007859955.1. Classification (GTDB taxonomy): domain Bacteria; phylum Planctomycetota; class Planctomycetia; order Pirellulales; family Lacipirellulaceae; genus Botrimarina; species Botrimarina colliarenosi. Next base: position 280,760 of record NZ_SJPR01000001.1, on the reverse strand, counting down.
TTCGTGACGCTACCCGCGGCTAGCGCCGACGGCTCATTTTTTTTCTTTGCTGAAGAGCGACTTCTCGGCGATTTCCGCCAGTTCCTTCGCGGGGATCTTTGTGACGCGGCGGTCGTACGTCAGCAGGCCGTTGATCTCGCCTTCGACGTCGGTCGTCTGTGTGTAGACGCCCGCCGCGATGCCCTTGTCGCGCAGCTCGGCTAGCTTGCGGAGTGACTCGCGGTAGCGGTCGAGGTACTCGGCCTCGTCTTTGGGCAAGCCGCCGTAGCCCCAGTTGTGACTGCCGGGGCGCCAGAGGTGACCCTCGACGGGGAAGCCGTGGCCGCCGAACTCGCCGACGACTTTCACGAAGCCATCGAATCGGCCACCTTTACCACGGCCGAACGGGAAGTCGGGGTGCGGGTAGGCGTGGTGGTCGACGATGTGGCCGGCGGGCCAGAAGTTGCCGCCGCTGGCGACATTCACGATCCGCGACGGGTCACGCTTCACGAGCCACTCGCCGACCTCGACGGTGCGGTGCTGGCCCCACGCTTCGTTGAATGGCACCCAGACGACGATCGAGGGGTGGCTGTCGAGTTCATCGATCATCCGCTCGAGCTCGAGCATCCACTGCGCGTGCCGTGCGTCGGGCCAGTTGGCGTCTTCGGGGTTCGGCGCGAGGCGCGTCCACTTCGGGTTCGGGCCGCCGCTCACCTGGTCCTGCCAGAGCATCATGCCGAGGCGGTCGCAGTGGTAGTAGTAGCGACGCGGTTCGACCTTGATGTGCTTGCGGATCATGTTGAAGCCCGCGTCGCGGAGGTACTCCACGTCGGAGAGCATCGCCTCGTCGGAGGGGGGCGTCAGCAGTCCGTCCGGCCACCAGCCTTGGTCGAGCGGGCCCCAGTGGAAGATCGGCTCGCCGTTGAGCGTGAGCAGCAGGTTGCCGTCCTTGTCCTTCGTCGTGCCGACCGAGCGGATGCCGGCATACGACTTCACTTTATCGACGACCTTGCCATCCGGCGTGGTGAGCGTCAGTTCGAGTTCGTAAAGGTGCGGATTCTTCGGCGACCAAAGTTTGGCGTCAGGGACGGTCAGCGTTACTTCGTCGCCGCTTGCCGAGTTCGCGACGACTTCCTTGCCATCCTCCAACACGCGCACGGCGAACTTGTAGTCACTGTCCGCTTCGACATCGGCCTTGATCTTGATCGTTCCCTCGTCGGCGTCGGTCGTCATGTCGAGGTCGGCAATCCAGGCGGCGTCGACTTCTTCGAGCCAGACGGTCTGCCAGATGCCCGAGACGCGCGTGTACCAGATGCCGTTGGGATTGCGGACCTGCTTGCCGCGGAGCTGCCAGTCCTCGGTGGCGTCGACGACGCGGACGACCAGTTCGTTCTCGCCCGACGTCAACGCGTCGGTGACATCGAACCAGAACGGCGTGTTGCCGCCGCGGTGCGAGCCGACCGACTTGCCGTTGAGCCATACTTCGCAGGCGTAATCGACGGCCTCGAAGTTCAGCAGCGTGCGCTTGCCCTCGGTCTTCTTCGCATCAAATGTGCGGAGGTACCACAGCGCTTCGTCGCTCTGCAGCTCGCGCTTCACCCCGCTGAGGTGCGACTCGAGGCAGAACGGCACAAGGATCTCGCCGTCCCACTTCTCGGGCTCGGCGACCGACTCGCTCGGCGTCACGGCGTAGGACCACTCGCCGTTGAGGTTGGTCCAGTTCGTCCGTTCCAGCTGCGGGCGGGGATACTCCTGCCAGACGTTGTCGGCGGTGACCTTGTCGCCCCAGGTGGTCGTCATCGGTTCAGCGGCCAGCGAAGCGGCTGCGGACGAGAGACAAATGGCTATCGAGAGAGCTTGCTTGTACATGCTGCCAGTAGAGGTGAGAAAGCGATACGTGTTCCGAGGAGCGGGTCAATCGGCCCGGCAGGGCGTCGCCTGAGGCGGTCTACCATAAACCAAGCGGCGGGCCGGGCGTGATAAGCCACCGTGCGCGAGGCACGAATGCGGGTCGGTCTCCCGACCACCGCCCTGAAAAGTCCGGGGCTGGGCCGCTCCTAACAGTTAATGCCGCCTCAGAGCCCAATCTGAATGCCTAAATTGCCAAAAGCGGCGACGGGACCGCCGCCGATTGCCGGGCCGGGTCGAAGCCCCGTAGACTATTGGGTCCGCTCGCCACCGCCCCAATCGCCACAAACCCGTTCTGCCAAAGATGTTCGATGCCCTTCAAGAGAACCTCGGCGCCGCGTTCAAGACGCTCCGCGGCCAGGGGAAGCTGACCGAGGGGAACATGCGCGACGGGCTCAAGCTCGTCGAAAAGGCCCTGCTAGAGGCCGACGTCAGCTACGAGGTGGTCCGCACCTTCATGAAGCGGGTCGGCGAGCAGGCCCTCGGCGAGAAGGTCCTCGGGTCGCTGCGGCCCAACGAGCAGGTGATCGGCATCGTCTACCAGGAACTCGTCAACTTGATGGGCCCGGTCGACCACTCCCTGCACCTCAAGGGCAAGGGGGACGTCACCGTCCTGATGATGTGCGGCCTCCAGGGGTCGGGTAAAACCACCACCTGCGGCAAGCTCGGCAAGATGCTCAAGGCGAATGGCCGACGGCCGTTGCTCGTGGCGGCCGACCTCCAGCGCCCCGCGGCGATCGACCAGCTGCACGTCTTGGGCGAGCAGCTCGATATCCCGGTCTTTAGTGACCGCACCACGCAAGACCCGGTCAAGGTCACCGCCAACGCGGTTGAGCGGGCCAAGAAGCTCGAAGCGGATGTCGTGATCCTCGACACGGCCGGCCGGCTGCACATCGACAGCGAGTTGATGGACCAGCTGAAGCGGATCGATCAGCGCTGCCACCCCGATCAGATCTACCTGGTGGTCGACGGCATGACGGGCCAGGACGCCGTCAACAGCGCCAAGGCGTTCAACGAGGCGCTCGAGCTCGACGGCGTCATCATGACCAAGCTCGACGGCGACGCCCGCGGCGGCGCGGCGATCAGCGTCAAAGAGGTGACCGGCGTCCCGCTGAAGTTCATGGGGACCGGCGAGCACCTGGAGAACCTCGAACCGTTCCATCCCGAGCGGATGGCGGGCCGCATCCTCGGCCAGGGCGACATGATGTCGCTCGTCGAGAAGGCGCAGCAGGAATTCGATCAGGACGAGGCCAAACGCCTGGAAGAGCAGCTCGCGAAGGGCGAGTTCACGCTCGACGATTTCCTGAAGCAGATGCAGCAGATCAAGCGGCTCGGGCCGATGAAAAAGGTGCTCGGCATGATCCCCGGCATGGGATCGATGCTGGGCGACCTCGACGAGCTCGACGCCGAGGGCGACCTCCGCCGCCTGCAGGGGATCATCCACTCGATGACCCTCAACGAGCGTCGCAAGCCGAAGACGATCGACCAGAGCCGCCGCCGGCGGATCGCCGCGGGCGCCGGCGTCGAGCCGTCGGCCGTCAACGACCTCGTGAAGCAGTTCGACACGATCGCGCCGATCATGACCGCCATGGCCGGCAAGGGGATGGGCGACCGGATGAAGATGATGAAGCAGGTCCAGTCCGAGATGGCCGGCAACCCGGCGGGGATGCTCTCCAAGAAGAAGCAATCGACCGGCAAGCGGCTCTCGACGAAGGACAAGGCGCAGGCCCTCAAAGAGCGTCAGAAACGGCTCAAGCAGCTGAAAAAGCAGAAAAAGAAGTAGCCTGGCGCCAATGCGCTCGGGTAGGCCTACGTTGTAAATCGCGGGCTCAACCGAGGAGCGCGCATTGCGATCAGCGGAGAGCCGACGGCGCGCGTTGTGGGAGTCTCCCGGTGTACGGCATCAGCCCCCGTTTTGCGACACCGCCCCCATCGCCACTCCTACGGTGAGTAGGGTGATGGGGCGCCCTCGACGGAAGCTGGCGGAGGGCGCCCTTATCCGGCATCTCACCTCCGAGGAGACCTCCCCGCATGCGCCTTGTCGCGATAGCGCTGTTGATCGGCCCGATGTCCGCTCGCGCCCAGGAGACCTTCTCGTTCATCGGGCCCGCGGGGACGGCGTCGTGGACTTCGGCCGCCAACTGGTCGGGCGGGAGCGGCGCCTTCAGCTCGTGGCCAGGCGAGGCGCCGCAGCCCGGCTTTCGCGACAACGCGACGGTTGTCGGCAATTGGCCGATGGGCAACACGGTGGATCTCGGCTCGACAAGCGTCAAGCTCGACGTGTTGCGCATGGGCTCGACCGGCCTCGGCGCTACGACCATCGCCGGCGCCGGCGGGGCCACGCTCACCGCCAACCAGATCGAACCCGCCGGCAGCCTCTTCGCTACCAACCGCTTAACCGTCGACCTGCTGCTCGACGGTTCGCTGCAGTTTTCCAACGCGACCAACGCGATGACTCTCGAGGGGAGCCTCATCAATGGAAGCCCCGACGCATTGCAACGCACCGTCACCAACAACACCGATCGCTCCCTGTTGGTCAACGGCCCGGTGATCCTCTCGGACACCCCCGGCGCCGCCGGCGACCTCCGGTTTGTGAATGGGGGCATCTCACAGATGGTCCTCAATGGCGTGATATCTGACGGCGCCGCCCCGGGCGGCCGCGTGATCTTTGCTCGCGGCAACTTCGACCACGTCGCCCCCAACACCAATACAGGCGTCACCCAACTCGGTGACAACGACCCCAACGTCGGCTCGACCCACACAATCCACACCGACACCTCACTAGGCCTCGGCCGGATCGCTATCGGCGGCGGCAACGAGCTGAAGGTGATCCGCGGCGCCGATGGCAAAGGGACCCGCACCCTCGCCAACGAGTTCCAGATCGCCCGCGACGTGGTCTTCTCAGGATCGCAGGCGATCGTGCTCAACGGGACTGTGTTCCAGTCGAACGGCCGTAGCGTGATTAACCAGATGAGCGCGACGACGACGCTCACCTTCAATGGCCCCATTTACGCCTCGAACACGACCGATGTCCGCGAATGGACCTTTGACGGCGTTGGTCAGACCATCGTCAACGGCGTTATCGACGACTCCCTGACGGCGCCGCTCCTGACCGGGGCGTCGGTCGCCAATCGCGGCCCGGGCCGGACGATCCTCACGAACCCCGCCGTCGCCGCCTACGGGGGGGCGACGCGCGTCGTCGAAGGGGTGCTGCAACTCGGCGCCGGCGGCGCCGCGGTCGGCCTCAACGGCGACGTGGTCAACGGCTCGGCGACGCTCGAAGTGAACCACTCCGGCTCGCTCGATTTCAACACGCTCGTCGCTGGATCGCTAACGTTTCGCCACACCGGTTCGGGCGTGACGACGCTCTCACGCAAAAACACCTCGACGGGACTCTACGAAGTCAGCGGCGGGACGTTGCTGGTGGACGGCAGCGCAGGTGCGGTCACTGTTTCCCACGCCGAGTTGGGCGGGACGGGCTCCCTCGGCGCCGTGACCGCCCAGAACCAAGGCGTCATCGCGCCCGGTTCGGATGGCGTCGGCGCTCTGGCGGCGGCCTCGCTCAGCATGCAAGCGGGCAGCCTGCTGAAGATCGAGGTCGGTTCGGCGTCGCACGACGTGCTGAGCGTCTCCGGCAACGCGTCGCTTGATGGCGAGTTGGCCTTGTCGCTCGCTGGGTATCCCGCCGACCCGTTTGCGGAATTGACGGTGCTCACCGCCAGCGCCCTTTCGGGGTCGTTCTCGAACATCACCAGCGGCTCGCGGCTAGCGACGATGGATGGCTTCGGGTCGTATGTCGTCAGCGTCGATCCGCTGGCGGGCGAGGTGCGGCTCTCCGACTTCGAGTCGGCGGTGCTGCTGGGCGACTTCAACGACGACGGCCTGGTGGACGCCGCCGACTACACCGTCTGGCGGGACAACCTCGGCCAGCCCGCCGGCGCCCTGGCGAACGACGTCGACGGGGCCCTTCAAGGGGGTACGATCGGCCCGGCCCAGTACGACCGCTGGGCGGCCAACTACGGGGCGACTGCCGCACCGACCGTCGCCATCCCCGAGCCCGCCACGCTTGCTCTGGCGGCCCTATTCGCCACCGGCGCCGCGGCCCACCTCCCCCGTAAGAAAACGCCCTGAGCCGGGGGCGCGAGCCCCCGGAGTGGGCCGGGTACCAGCTACGCTCCGGGGGCTCGCGCCACCGGCTCAGGACCAGTTGCTGGCATTCATGGCCATCAGGGCTTGTGCGATGGGGTCTCCTGTCGCCATACTCACGAATTCCCCTACAAAATCTGGCTCTAGCAGGGTCCCACTGGCCCGCGGAGCGACTGAGGAGACTAGCGACCGTGGCAGTTCGTATCCGCATGAAGAAGATGGGCCGCGCCCACCGGCACTTCTTCCGTATTTGCGCCACCGACAAGCGCTCGCCCCGTGACGGGCGTGTGCTCGAGGAGCTTGGCACCTACGACCCGATGGTCCCCGACGCCGACGCGCGGGTGCAGCTCAAGCGTGAGCGGGTCGATTACTGGATCGGGGTCGGCGCGACGCCCTCCGAGAAGGTCGCGATCCTCCTCAAGAAGTACGGCACGGGTGGCACGCACCTCGACGCCCAACGGGCGGCGCTCGAGAAGCTGTCGATGCCGGCCGAAATCCCCGACGCAGGCGAGCCGGTGAGCACGCCGCAGAGCGCGGAAGAAGCCGCTGCCGCCGAGGCCCCGGCCGAGGAAGCGACGGCCGAAGCCCCCGCTGAGGACGCTCCTGCCGCTGACGAAGCCCCCGCCGAAGAGGCGAAGGCTGAAGAAGCCAAGCCAGAAGAAGCTAAGGCCGAGTGAGGTTGACCGCCGCTTGCGGCTCGTAGGTCGGGAGAGCGCCATGCGTTTCGACGTGCTGACGCTCTTCCCGGAGATCTTCTCCGGCTACCAGACCCAGAGCCTCCTCAAGCTGGCGATCGATCGCGGCCTGACGTCGGTCCACCTGCACAACCTGCGGGACTGGGCCGTCGGGAAGCACCGACAAGTCGACGACAAACCCTTCGGCGGCGGCCCCGGCATGCTGCTGATGCCCGGCCCCGTGGTCGAAGCGGTCGAGGCGGTTCAGACAGCGGACGACGCTCCCCCGGGGCGCCTCCTGCTGATGAGCCCCCAAGGCCGGCGGCTCGACCAGCCGTTTGTCGAAGACCTGGCGACTTCCGAGCGACTACTGCTACTGTGCGGCCGCTACGAGGGCTTCGACCAACGGGTCGTCGACCTCCTGCAGCCCGAAGAGGTGTCGATTGGCGACTACGTCCTCAACGGGGGCGAGGTCGCCGCGATGACGATCATCGACGCGGTCGTCCGGCTGGTGCCGGGCGTCCTCGGCGACGAAACCAGCAACCAAGAAGACTCGTTCAGCCGCGCCGGCCGGACCCTCGAGTACGCCCAGTACACGCGACCCCGCGAGTACCGTGGCCTCGAAGTCCCTGAGGTGCTGCTGAGCGGAAACCACCCCGAGATCGCCGCTTGGCGTGAGGCCGACGCCCTCCGCCGCACGGCCGAGCGCCGCGGGGCGGCGGAGTCCTGAGGCTTGAGACCAGAGGGTTGTGCTAGCGGGCCTGTCTCGGTACGCCAACCAACCCTCACGACTCAAGTCTCAAGCCTCACTCACCGATCCAAAGCGAACCTAGCCCGAATCACACGGCCCCCCAACCGAAGCGAAGCCATGTCCGCCCATCCCCTCCTCGACATCGTCGAAAAAGCGTGCCTCAAGACCGAGGACGTGCCGCAGTTTGACATCGGCGACACCGTCAACGTCCACACGCGGATCCTGGAAGGCAACAAAGAGCGGATCCAGGTCTTCAGCGGCGTCGTGATCGCCCGCAGCGGCAGCGGCTGCAAGGAGATGTTCACGGTCCGCCGGATCGTCAACAACGAGGGCGTCGAGCGGAAGTTCCCGATCCACTCGCCGCGGATCGCCCTGGTCGAGGTGACCCGTTCGGCCGTCGTCCGCCGGGCGAAGCTGTACTACTTGCGTGATCGGGTCGGCAAGGCGACCCGCCTCCGCGAGCGTCGCCGCGACGTGGCCAAGGGCGCCAAGAGCTAACAGCCGCTCGCGGCTTAGCGGTCAGCATTCAGCATTCAGCGATCAGCTTTCGGCCTCCGGGCTGAAAGCTGATCGCTTTTTTCGTATCCCCCTCCCCCTTGTGGGGAGGCCCCTTTTTTGGGGAACGGGGGGAGGGGGGCTGCCCCGGTTACCCGCTCCTATCAAAGTGAACCACGAAGGAACAAAGGAACGAAGTTTTCCTTTGTTCCTTCGTTCCTTTGTGGTTCAACTGAGAGCCATGACTTGGCTCTCGTCTCTTCAACGCCCGCAGCCCCTCGGTGAACGTGGCGAGCATCACGCCGCCCGGCTCCTACGCCGCAAGGGCCACCGCGTCCTGCTGGCCGGCGAGCGGAACCGCTTCGGCGAGCTCGACCTAGTGACGATCGACGAGCGGACGCCCGAGCGGCGCCTCGTGTTCGTCGAGGTCAAAACGCGCCGCAACGAACGAGCCGGCTCCCCCGCCGAAGCGGTCACCCCCGAGAAGCAGCGCCGCCTCACGCGCGCCGCCACGTCCTTCCTACGGACGCACGACCTGCAGGATCACCCGATACGTTTTGACGTGGTGGCAATCGTTTGGCCGGTGGAAGCGAAGCGGCCGGTGAAGGTGACGCACATCGAGGGGGCGTTTCCCCCCAACGCTTCTCAGAGATCTTGAATGGGCAGGCTGTTACGGTCAGCGGGCCGGAGCAGACGGTGGGCAGTTCCGTCGCGTTGTCGAATCACTGCTTCCTGTCGAAACTTCGCTTCGCTTGTCTTGAATGGCACGTTTATTTCCGAGGCAGAAACGGTCGGAGTTTGGGGTATGTGCTTGCTGATAGAATATTCCCCGACCATACTTTCTGCGATTTCTGCCTTGTCTGCATTACGGAGATATCTTTGTGAGCGTACGGTGGTACTACCAGCATAGGAGCGGTGTGCATGGCCCAGTCAGCTCTGCAGAGTTAAAGCAGTTGTGTGCGAACGGGGTTTTAGATTTAAGCACGCCAGTCCAAAGAACTAGCGACAATGGAGAAGTTTCAGAATGGGTGGCAGCTTCGAGTGTGAAAGGACTATTTGTTGGAAGTCCGTTGCTCCCAGCCCCTTCGCATTCTCATTCTTTGCCTGAGCAGACGCCCGTCATTGCATCTCGTATTCAGCAAGATGTGGGGGAAAGATTTGTAGTAAGCTCAACCGTAATTGATGAGCAGTATAAAACACTAGGGCTCGTTGTGGGGTTCTCAAGCCGAACTGAGGGCTGTGGTGGTAGCGTTGATGTCGAAAAAACCTACCGGCAAGCCTTGGATCGATTGATTGAGTCGGCGAAGTCGAGGAGTGCGAATGGACTAATAGGCGTAAGCTTTCAGAATCGAGTCGCTAGTTCGACATCTTGCATTGGGCAACAGCAAGTATTTGAGGTCTTCGCATGGGGAACGGCAGTAACGTACTTCGAGAACTGATCGACTGCGGATTGACTAGGATTGCGATCGCCGCGGTGATTCTGTACCGAGTCTTTGTGTCTAAGCGTCTCAATCGTACGTGCCTCTTTAGCCCTTCGTGCTCACGGTATGGTCTAGATGTCCTTCGGAGATATGGGTGGTCAGCTGGAGGTAAGTTAGCATGGCGCAGGATTCGAAGATGCAGTGGCGATCACTCGCTGCGAACGGATAAGGGTGGGCTTGTAGAACTTGTCACCTTTGACGATCGAGTATTCCGTAATCGAAGGTTGTCGGATTACTCCAAATCACGGCTCTCGGGATTTATTTCGGTGAGTTCTGGCTGATGGTTGACAGCGGACTCTGCAGCTAACGTAGGCCGGGACGAGCGTCAGCGATGGTCCGGCACGGTCATACGCAACGCGCTGTCTGCCGGGCCTTCGCTGCGCTCGTCCCGGCCTACGGACTCGGGTGGCCCCGACAATCGCTCGAAAGCGGTTGTCCCTTAGCCGGCCGTCTCGCTCGCGACAGGCGGTGCCACCCAACTAACTGGTTCCTGTACCGGCGCTACCGATGGGCCTTCGGCGCCATCCTACGCCGGCGCCTCTGCGCGGAGCGGCAGCTCCATCCCCCCTGTCGCCAGCATCCCCCTATCTCCTTTCCTAACGCCGCCGCCGAAGCTCCGACGACTTGCGTCGCCGGCTCGCGGGGGCGGGTTTGGCACATCGCTTGCAGCGCAGTGATGCGTGTTTTTCCAGAACATCTCCTGCCATACCCCTAAAGGAGGACGAGATGGCGACTGCGACCGCGAATTACCAGGAATGTATCGATGCTTGCAACGAATGCCTCGCCGACTGCCTGGCCTGTGCGGCGGCGATGATCGGTGAAGAGACCAAGAACGACTGCCCCAAGTGTTGCCTCGAATGCGCGGCGATTTGTCGGGCTTGTGTCGAGGTCATGGCGATCGGCGGCGAACGGGCAGCGGACCTGTGCAGGATCTGCGCGGACGTTTGCGAGCACTGCGCCGAGGAGTGCAGCGCTTACAAGCACAAGCACTGTCAGAAGTGCGAAAAGAGCTGCCGCCGCTGCGCCGAGACCTGCCAAGCCGTCGCGGCTTGAGTCACGTTGGCGTTCTGTCGAGCGGGCGCAGAAATGCGTCCGCTCGTTTTTTTCTTTAGGTTACAGGGGAGTAAGCGACTGCGCACGGAGCGGCAGCTCCATCCCCCCTATCGCCAGCATCCCCCTATCTCCTTTTCCGAACGCCACCACCAAAGCTCCGACGACTTGCGTCGCCGGCTCGCCGTCTTATTTGACTTCGAGCATTCGCTCTAGGGCCACTAAGCTCCAGCGCGCCGTCTCTTCATCGACTTCGATCACGTTGATCGGCGTGCCGGCGGCGAAGTTTTCGAGCGTCCAGCAGAGGTGCGCTAGGTCGATGCGGTACATTGTCGCGCACATGCAGACCACCGGCGAGAGGAAGTGAACCTCTTGCTCGGGGTGTTCTTGCTTGAGGCGGTTCACCAAGTGCAGCTCGGTGCCGATCGCCCACTTGCTGCCGGCCGGCGCTTCGCGGACCGCCTTGATGATCGCGCCGGTGCTGCCCGACTGGTCGGCCAGCTCGAAGACCTCTTGCGGGCACTCGGGATGGACCAGGATCTGGATGCCGGGGTGGTTCTTGCGGAACAGCTCGACGTGCTCCGCCTTGAACATCTGGTGGACGCTGCAGTGGCCGCGCCAGAGGATCACCTTCGATGCGGTGATCGCCTCTTCGGTGTTGCCGCCGAGCTCTTGCTCGTGCGGGTTCCAGACCGGCATGAGCTCGTTGACGATCCCCATCCCCATGGCCGTGTTGCGGCCCAGGTGCTGGTCGGGGAAGAACATCACCCGATCGCCCCCCTTGCCGCCGTTCGATTTGTTGAAGGCCCATTCGATGGCGGCCTTGGCGTTGCTGCTGGTGCAGACGATGCCGCCGTGCCGACCGACGAACGCCTTGAGGCTGGCGGCCGAGTTGATGTAGGTGACGGGGATGAGCCGTGTGGTGTCGATGACCTCGGAGAGCTGGTCCCAGGCGTCCTCGATCTGATCGATCGCCGCCATGTCGGCCATGCTGCAGCCGGCAGCCAAGTCGGGCAGGGTGACCGTGACGCGGCGGCCGCCGCGCTCGGCGAGCTTCTCGGGCCGGTTGGCGAGGATGTCGGCCGTCTCGGCCATGAAGTGGACGCCGCAGAAGGCGATCATCCGGCAGTCGCTGCTGTCGGCCGCCATCTGGCTGAGCTGGTAGCTGTCGCCGCGGAGGTCGGCGAGCTCGATGACTTCGTCCTGCTGGTAATGGTGGCCGAGGATAAGCAGCTTGGGCCCGAGCTCGTCGCGGACCGCCTGGATGCGGGCGTGGAGCTCCTCATTCGAGAGCGACTTGTACGGCTTCACGCCGTCGAGGGGGGGCTGAACAGCGAGCGGAGCGGCGGGCATTGGAAGAGCCGTTTCGAGCGAATAAGGGATATCGGTGACCCGATTATAGGGCAGGGGGTCGGTAATCTGGGGTCGGTAATCAGGAAGAGGGGGGCAGGGAGCCGGGAGACGTCAGTCCCCGGAGTGTGGCGGGCGCCAGGGCTCTCCTCCGGGCGCTGACGCTTCCGGCTCAACATTAATTAATCTCTGGCGGATGACTAATCTCTGGCGGATGACTAATCTCTGGCGGATGACGGGCGATCGGACTCCTGAATCCCTGCGTAAGCCACGTAAACTAGGCGAAAGGCAGCCCGATTAAATGCCCGAAGTCGGGCGGCGGCAAGTTGCAATCGTGGCTTGCGGGCGGGTACACTTCTCGGCTGATAGCGGCCGCGATCGGGCGGCCGCTCGATTGCACTAGCGGGGCGCCTAGCCGATGGGCGCCCAGGACTATTCGAGGCTGCGAGCGGGATGAACGACGAGACCAGTGTGGCGGAGTCGTCGCCGGAAGCGACGACGGAGCGCCAGGAACCCGTCACGGAAGTGTCCCCGACGAGCCCCGCGACGCCGCAAAACGCGTCGGCTGGCGCCGAGACGCCGGCGTCGGAGGCTCCCGCTTCGAACGGCGAGCGCCCCAGCGAGCGACTCCGTGTCGGCACGCAACGCGCTGAGGGCGACGCGGCCGCCCCGGCCGCCGACCTGCGTCCCAAGCCGGTCAACCCGGTCACCGAAGGGGAACCGCAACCGAAGTCGTCGGGCAAGCACTACCCGCCCCCGAACATCCGCACGGCGCCGACCGACGAGGAAGAAGCCGAGCTCGCCTCGCTGATGGAGGGCTCATCGGTCGATCAGGTCCTCGACTCCGAGCAAGCGGCCGCCCCGCAAGAGCTGCCCGAGGGCTCCAAGCACAAAGCTAAGATCGTCCGCCTGTCGGGCGACTCGGTGTTTGTCGAACTCGGCACGCACCTGCAAGGCGTTGTCCCCTTGAAGCAGTTCGACGCGAAGCCGGGCCAGCAGCCCGCCGCGGCGGTCGCGCCGGCGTCGGACACCGCGCTGCAGGCGACCGAGGGCGTCCCGGCTGAAGCCGAGCCCGATGTCTCGCACCTGCCGATCGAAGGCGACGAGATCGACGTCATTGTCACGAGCTACAACCCGGACGAAGGGACCTACGAGCTCAGCCTCCCCAGCGCGCCGCAGGACATCGGCGATTGGGACGAGGTCGAGACCGGCAAGATCGTCGAGGTGACGATCACCGGCAAGAACAAGGGCGGACTCGAGTGCAAGGTCGCCGGCATCCGCGGCTTTATGCCGACGGGCCAGATCTCGATCTACCGTGTCGAGAACCCCGAGGAGTACATCGGCCAGCGGCTGACCGCCGTCATCACCGAGGCGAACCGCGCCCGCAAGAACGTCATCCTCAGCCACCGCGCCGTGATGGAGCGCGAGCGGGCCGAGATGAAGGACAAGCTGCTGGCCGAGCTCGCGCCGGGTCAATTGCGGGAGGGCGTCGTCCGCTCGCTGCGGGACTTCGGCGCGTTTGTCGACCTAGGCGGCGTCGATGGCTTGATCCACGTCTCGAAGCTCTCGTGGGACCGCATCGGCCACCCGCGCGAGGTGCTCAGCGAGGGGCAGTCGGTCAAGGTGAAGATCGAAAAGATCGACCCCGCGAGCGGCAAGATCGCCCTCTCGTACCGCGAGACGGCCGCCAACCCGTGGGACTCGGCCGAGGCTGATTTCCCGGTCGGCTCGACGATCAAGGGCAAAGTCACCAAGACGATGGACTTCGGCGCCTTCGTGCGACTGGGGCCCGGCGTCGAAGGGATGATTCACATCTCCGAGCTCGACTACAAGCGGGTCCACCGCGTCACCGACGTGCTCAAAGAGGGGCAGGACGTCGAGGCGAAGGTCCTCTCAGTCGACCGCGGCAAGCAACGGATCGCGCTGTCGCTCAAGGCCCTGATGGCCGCCCCGGCGAAGCCCGACCCGAAGGAAGACGACTACCCCGTCGAGGAAGAAGGCCCGAAGCAAGAGCGGAAGGAGTTCAAGAACCTCAAGGGGGGCATCGGCGCCCCCAGCGGCGGCGAGAAGTTCGGCTTGAAGTGGTGAGCAAGCGCTAAGTCTCGCGCAGAGACGCAGAGAGCCAACACCCAACGGCGAGCCCTCGACGCAAGTCGAGGGAGTTCGATGGCCGATCAGGTTTCATCACTGCGCCATCGCATGCCGTGCCATCGCATGCCGTGCCATCGCATGCCGTGCCATCGCATGCCGTGCCATCGCATGCCGTGCTATCGCATTCCGCGAGGGCCGCTGGCGCTACTGGTGGCTTGCTTGATCATGCCAGCGATTGGTGTCGCAGTCGCGATCCTGCTGCCTGTCGTACAGTGGTTGCTCCGTTGAAACCAACCGGGCGCTATCGAGGCGAGCCGGAAGCGTCAGCGCCCGGAGTCGGAGCGGGTATACGGCGCACTCCGGGCGCTGACGCTTCCGGCTCTCCTCTTCTTGAGTAGGCAAACTCGTGAAGGTCACCGCCTTGGCGATTCTCTTCAGTTGCGGCGCCTCTTGTGCTGTCGCCGCCGACCGGCCACCGAACATCGTGTTCGTGCTGGCGGACGACTTGGGCTACGGCGACCTCGGCTGCTTTGGCCAACAGCAATTCACGACGCCGCGGCTCGACGAGTTGGCCGCCGAGGGGATGCGGCTCACGCAGCACTACGCGGGCAGCACGGTCTGTTCGCCGTCGCGGTGCGCGCTGATGACGGGGCTGCACACCGGCCACTGCCCCACCCGCGGCAACACCGAGCACCAGCCCGAAGGCCAGGCGCCGATGCCGGGCGACCTCGTCACGCTCGCCGATCGGCTGCAGGGCGCCGGCTACGCGACGGGGGGCTTCGGCAAGTGGGGGCTCGGCTACCCCGGCTCCGAGAGCGATCCACTCAACTCCGGCTTCGACCACTTCTTTGGCTACAACTGCCAACGGCACGCGCACCGCTATTACACCAACTACCTGTGGGACGACGACCGACGGATTGCGATCGAACCGGCGCAGTACACGCACGACCTGATCTTTGAGGAGGCGCTGGCGTTCATCCGTGAGCACCGAGAAGAGCCGTTCTTCTGTTTCCTACCGGTGACAATCCCCCACGCGGCGTTAGAAGTCCCGGCAGAGGCGCAGGCGCCGCTTCGCAAGCAGTTCGCGCAGTTCGATAACGTCGTCGGCAAGTACGCTGGCGCGAAAGTCACGAATCCGGTAGCGGCGTTCGCGGCGATGGTGCAGCGACTCGATGGCGATGTCGGCCGGCTGGTCGATTTGCTCAACGAACTTGGGATCGCCGAGAACACGCTTGTCGTTTTCACCAGCGACAACGGCCCGCACCGGGAGGGCGGGCACCGGCCGACGTTCTTCAACTCGAACGGCCCCTACCGCGGCTTCAAACGCGACCACTACGAGGGCGGGATCCGTGAGCCCACGATCGCCTCCTGGCCCGGCCACGTGCCGGCGGGATCGACCAGCGACTTCGCGTCGGCCGGCTGGGACTGGTTGCCGACTTTCTGTGAGCTAGCAGGCGTCGCGACGCCCGACGGCCTCGACGGCGTCTCGCTGGCGCCAACCCTGACGGGCTCGGGACGGCAGGCGCCGCACGACTACCTCTACTGGGAGTTCCACGAGCAGGGGGGCAAGCAGGCGATCCGTCGCGGCCCCTGGAAAGCGGTCCGCCTCGGCGTCGGTGCGAACCCTCACGCCACGCCCGAGCTCTACAACCTCGACGCCGACCCGGGCGAGACGACGAACGTCGCCAAGCAAGAGCCGGCAGTGCTGGCGGAGCTGGTGGGTCTGATGGAAGCGGCCCACACGCCGTCGCCACGTTACGACTTCGGGGCGTCGGAATAAGAGCGACCCTCACGCAAAGTCGCCAAGGCGCGAAGAAGCAAGATGGACATCGACCACGAACGATGCCTCCATTGGTTCCTTGAATCCATCACCTGGGAGGGAGGGCTTCAGCTTTCAATCGGGAGAGCCGTCTGGGAGCCGGAGGACGCTCAGGTCGAGGGGCGGATGATCTTCGTTTTCGACGACGTCCAGTCTTTCGCCTTTGTCGATGGCGCTTGTCTCTCGCGGTACTCGGATGTCGGAGACTACCAGCCCTTGTTTTGCGAACTACCGCACGACCGACAGTCGACTCATCTGCCTGACCACAAGATTTTCGAGGACCATCTCGACAAGCCGTTCCGTCGCTTTCGGCTAACGGCAGGGGATGATTCCATCGAGGTGCTGGTGCGGGACGGCTTGCCCCCGCGGATCGCTTGGACGCCTGCAACGCCTTGAGCTTTGCGCCTTGGCGTGATCCCCTCCCACGACTCTTTCTCGATTTCGGTTAAAGCGGTTGGGCCGGTTGCGACGATCCTTCCGAGGTAGGCGCGGTTGCGCCTCGTGCTAGCAGGGGGGCCTGCTGGCGTCACGACGCACGACTCGATGAATCGCGGCCCCCAATCCCTGCTGCTGGCCCTCGCGCCGCTGGTCTTCCTGGCCAGTGGGTGCTCGCTGCTGCTGCCGGAAGTGGCGCACCAGCCGGTGGTGCACAACCCGTTTCCGCAGCTTAGCCGCGTGGCGGTCGTTCCGTTCTTCAACCAGAGCGCCGAGCCGACGGTCGATGGCCGCGAGTTCGCGCTGGCCTACTACGCCGAGCTGCAGGGGATCCCCGGCTTCGAGGTGGTCCCCGTGGCGGCGGTCGAGGCCGCGATTCGGCAGTACGGGGTCACGTTCGACCCGCCCGAGCAAGCGGTCGAACAGGCCCGCTGGCTAGCGAAGAAGCTCGGCGTCGACGCCGTGGTGATCGGCACCGTGACCGACTACTCGCCGTACTACCCGCCGCGGTGCGGCATGCGGGTCGAGTGGTACGCGGCGAACCCCGGGTTCCACGAGATCCCGGCCGGCTACGGTTTGCCTTGGGGGACATCGCAAGAAGAGTTCATTCCGGATCGCTTGGTGTTCGAGGCCGAGATGGCGCTGGCCCGCGCGCAGATGGAGACGCAGTCGCCGACCGTTGTCAATGCGACCGAACAAGCGATCCTGTCGCCGCTGCGTGAGCCGATGGACCTCGATTCGATCCCGCCGATGGACCCGTTCGACGACGTTCCGCCGAAGCCGGTGGCGCCGCCAGCAAGGGCGGAAGAGCTCCCGACTCCGGGCGAAGACGCCGACAACGGCGCGGGCGCGCCCTTCAAGCAGGCCGCATACGAAGAGCCGATGAACGGCGCAACTGGCTCAGTCGATGCGAGCGGCGCCGGCGGCGCTTTCGAAATGACCGGCGCTATGCCACCAAATTGGCCGGATGCACGCGGCTTCACGCCTCCCGGCCCCACGCCGGTGCGGCCCGTCGCTACGCCAAACCCGGGTCCGGTTATGACGCACACGCGGGTCTTCCGGGGCAATGACCCCGAGTTCACTGTCGCGCTTGCCAGTTATGTCGATTTCCGGGACGACGCGCGGTTCGGTGGATGGCAATCGTATCTGTCGCGCAGCGAAGATTTCATCCGCTTTTGCTGTCATCAGCACCTCGTTGAGATGCTCTCGGCGCGCGGCGGCGGTGATGAAACGCGAGTGGTGCGTCGCTGGTCGGACGGCCGATAGTCCACTCGGCAGCGAGAGTTGTTGCGGAGTCAGGCTCGCAACGACAGCGGCGCCGAGCGGCGGCCCAACGGATGTGGGCCCGACCGTCGCGCAGCTTACCCCCTCGCGGCTCCCACCCCCCGCTCCCCTCGCTCGCGCCGCACGGAGGCGACCCGCCGTGAATGATGACGTCAATGTTCTGGCCCTCGTAAAGGGCAACGAACGCTACTTGTTCTTGTACTCCGACGCTCAGCAGGCCGAGGCGCTCCGCGCCCTGGGCCGGCAAGCGTCGAACCCCGAGCTGAGCTTCACTTGGTACGACGCCGCGGTCCTCAGCCGCCGCATCCGTAACGAGGCGACCAAGCACACCGCCGTGAACGACCGTTTGGCCCGCCGCGCGGCGCTGCCGAAAGGCGAGCTGTGAGACTCGAGTCCTGAGGCGCGAGGGCGGCGCTGGCGAATCCGTTCGGCAAGCCCCGTTCGGCAAGCCGAGCCCTCAGGACTCACCCCTCGATCCTCAAGCCTCTGGTATGCGTCGCCACACCGGACAGTTCCTGCGGCGCCTGCAGCGAGAGCGCGGCGCCTCTGAGCACACCGTGAAGGCGTACCGTGAGGACCTCTCGGCGCTGGCCGAGTACCTCGCCGACGAGGACGGAAGGACCCCCGATCCGGCGGCGATCACGGTCGCCGATCTGCGGGGATATGTCGCGGCCCTCGGCGAGGCGGGCTACGCGAAGTCGAGCGTCGCCCGGCGGATGTCGGCCGTGCGGTCGTTCTTCAAGTTCGCCCGCCGTGAGGGCTGGGTGCAGGCGAGCCCCGCCGACGCGCTCCGCAACCCACGGAAGTCGCGCAAGCTGCCGCACTTTCTGTCGAGCGAAGAGGTCGGGCGGCTGTTGACGACGCCGCCGGCCAACAAGCCGATGGGCCGCCGCGACCGGGCGCTGCTCGAGACGCTCTACTCGGCCGGGCTGCGTGTCAGCGAACTGGTCGGCCTCAACGACGGCGACCTCGACTTCCCGCAGGGCCTCCTGCATGTCCGCGGCAAGGGACGCAAAGAACGGCTCTCGCCGTTGGGGTCCTACGCGGCCGACGCCCTCCAGGCGTGGCTGGCCGACCGCAAGCTGGCCGCCAACGAAGTGAAAGGGGACGAGGCGCCCGTCTTCACCAACAAGTTCGGCCGACGCCTGACGACGCGCAGCGTCGCCCGCATGCTCGAGAAGCACCTGGCGACCGCGGGACTCGACCCGCGGACGTCGCCGCACACCTTGCGGCATAGCTACGCGACGCATCTCTTGGATCGCGGCGCCGACATCCGCAGCGTGCAGGAACTGCTAGGCCACTCGAGCCTCGTCACAACGCAGGTCTATACGCACGTCAGCACCGGCAAGCTCCGCGAGGCGTACGAGAAGGCGCATCCGCGGGCGGGCTAGCGTGCTCATGGCTTGTTGAATTCAAGAAAAGGCCCGAGGCTAGCGTCGACGGCTCAAGTCCGTATCGCTTGAGCCGTCGACGCTAGCCTCGGGCAGCACGTCTTAAGGATTCAACGCCGGCTTCTTACACCGACCAAAGCTAACGCCACTAGCAACGCCGTGCTTGGCTCAGGGACGGTTGAGAAACTGAAGTCGTCGAAGAAGTTCTTGCCTCCCACGCCCGCGCTCAAGCCGTCCTCGAGTTGCCAGCGTAGCACCGTGAATTCTCCCATCGACTGGCCCATCGCCGTGCCTGCCGGGACGAGATTCGACCAGGTGTTGGCCGAGACGTCGAAGTAGTCGATGCCAAATGTGCCGGCAGCGGTCAGGTCGAGATTGATTCGCACGCCGTCCCAGTTTGTCTGGTCGGCGACGAAAGATGTCGCGTTCCAAGGGTTGGTGGGGCTGTCGCGCCACACTACCGAGTTGTCGCGCAGGTAGCCCCACTGGAGGCCGATGTTGCCGATGCTATCGACCAATGACATGGTGAACTTATCCCCCGCCGTCCCGTCCGGGCTGGGGTTCAGCGTGTCGCCCGGATTGGGGCAGAAGTAGAAGCCCATCGAGACGGGCCCCGACGTGACGCTTGCCGGCGCCACGCCCAAGTCGTACTGATCGAGCAAATACTCGTGGACCATCGGCCCGGTGCCGAGCGGCGTGTCATTGCGGAGCGCGAGATTGAAATTGTCGGTCCGACCACCGGAGTGACCGCCGACGTTGTACGCGGCGAGAGCATTGGTGAAGCCGGCCGAGTAGGGCACCCCTTGGGCGACATACGCGGCGCGGTCGACCGGATTAGAGAAGTACCCGCCCGCCGGCCCGATCACTTTCCACGATCCCGAGTCGGCCGTGATCGTCGTCGGACCGCTACCGCCGCCTGCGTTCGCGCCGTAGGCGCCAGAGTTGTAGTAGCTGACATCGCCACGGATGTCGCCCGACTGCACCGCGTAGCCATCGGCGGGAACAAAACTACCAAGTCGCGCCAGGGCCGGTGTGACGACCCCCATAGACAAAGCCAGCGTCAGCACGCCCCACACATGGGCGCGCGAGAGGTTCGCGTTCATTAGCGCCTTCAGAAGAGAGAGAAGTGCCGCCGGGGTTGGACGCCCAGGTCGGCGCCGCGTTTTGCGTGGCGCGCGTATCCTACTGCTCGCCGAACCGAATGGAAGAGGCGCCAGACAGATTTGTAATCCGCCGAAAAATTCTTGCCGGCGTCTGGAGGCGGTTGATTCGGTGCGTCGCAAAGTCGCCAACATACCGGTCGGGTTACCGGAATAGCGCCGATTCTGTCGACAATCCGGCCCCAAATCGCCCTCCTAGACCGCATAGCGGCGTGCTTTTTTGACACACCCGGGGCGTGACGTAGGTTTTTGGCGACACCAGATCCCGTGCCAAACACCCCCTGTGCGTCATGTCTTCCAGCCGCCACGCCGACGTTCAAGGTTCGCTCTTGCTGGTCGACGACGACCACCAAGTGCTGGAGTCGATGGCTGACTGGCTCCGCGACCAGGGCTTCGCCGTCGACACCGCGACCGGCCAAGCCGAGGCGGTCGAGCGGCTCACCGCCAAGGGGTACGACCTCCTGCTGTGCGATATCCGCCTGCAGGATGGCGACGGCTTCGACGTGCTCGAGCAGGCGTTGCGCCGCCGCCCCGGGATGCAAGTCATCCTGCTCACCGGGTACGGCAACGCCGACTCGGCGATCGACGCGATCCGCGCCGGCGCCTTCGACTACCTGACCAAGCCGCTCATCGACGACGAGCTGCTGATGGCGATCGAGCGGGCCCTCTCGCAGAAGAAGGTGCTCGCCGAGAACACCGCGCTGAAGCAGAAGCTCGACCGCAAGCACGGCATGGGGCACATCGTCGGCTCCGATCAGCGGATGATGCGGGTCTTCGACATCATCGAGAGCGTCGCCGACACCCGCGCCACCGTCCTCGTGACCGGCGAGAGCGGCACGGGCAAAAGCCTGCTGGCCCGGGCGATCCACACCCGCAGCGACCGTCGCAGCGGGCCGTTCGTCGAAGTCGCCTGCGGCGCCCTCCCTGAAAATCTGCTCGAGAGCGAGCTCTTCGGACACGTCGCCGGCGCCTTCACCGGCGCGGTGAGCAACAAGGTCGGTAAGTTCCTTCAAGCGGATGGCGGCACGATTTTCCTCGACGAGATCGGCACCGCCACGCCGGCGATGCAGGTCAAGCTGCTCCGCGTGCTTCAGGAGCTGGCGTTCGAGGCGGTCGGCGGCAGCGAGACGCATCGCGTCGATGTCCGCGTTGTGCTCGCGACGAACGAGGACCTCGCCAAGAACGTCGCGGACGGGTCGTTCCGCCAGGACCTCTACTACCGCATCAACGTCATCAACCTCGAGATCCCGCCGCTACGGGGGCGGTCGAGCGACATCCCGCTGCTCGCCAGGAAGTTCCTCGACGAGGTCCGCGAAGACGCCAACCGGCCGAACGTCGAGGGCTTCAGCGACGACGCGGTCGCGGCGATGCAACGTTACAACTGGCCGGGCAACGTCCGCGAACTGCAAAACGTCGTCGAACGCTGCGTGCTGCTCAGTCGTGGCAATGTCATCGGTCTGCACGACTTGCCGCCCGAGATGCGGCTGCCCGGGCTGACAGGCGGAGGCGGTTCGACCGGCTACACCGGCCAGTCGTTGAAGGAGGCGCTCGAGGGCCCCGAGCGGGCGATCATCCTCGAGGTGCTCGAGCTCAACCAGTGGAACCGCAACGAGACCGCCGACCAACTCGGCATCAACCGCACGACGCTGTACAAGAAGATGAAGCGTTTGGGGTTGGAGGATCGGGCGCCGGCGGTGGGTTAGCGGTTTTCCCAGTAACCGGGCCGCTGAGCGCCGTGGCTGATCGAGTGGACGACCACTTCGTCTGAGAAAGCTTCGAAGATGATGACGTAGGGAAATCGCTTCACTAGCGCACGTTGGTACTTCCCCACAACGCCTCCACCTTCGTAGCGGCCAAATTGGCTCGGGTTATCCGCGATTCTACCGATCGCTTCATGAACCTCAGCGACAAAATCATCTCCGAGACCGAAGCTCTTTCGGTCGTACCACAAGGCGCCGTCGGAAAGCTCGACAATCGCCTCGGGATCAATCCTGATTCGCACGTTCGGCACGCTGCTGGTGGAGTGACTCTAGTACCGCCGCGTGAGCTACGTCCCAATCAACGGCGCGTGAAGGATCGTCCCGAAATGCTTGCGCCCTGCGGTCCAACTCTTCGGCGAATCCCGGGTCACCTTCGCTCATAACGCCTGGGGCGGGAACGCTATCCCAGAGTTCGCGAGCGATCCGCTCACGGTCGGGCCTCGGCAAGGCCAGGGCGGCTTGCAGGATGTCGGCGGCGGTGAGTGTGGTCATGGTTCCAGTATATCCAGATCTTCTGAGCCATCGAATCTCGGTTCGCGGCGGACTTCTTCTCGTGGCGTTGCCGGTTCGATCGGCTTGAGGTCGTGCGCCTCGTAACTCCGCTCCAGCGGCGTGTCGTCGCCGAGCGTCAGCCAGTAACGCACGACGCCGGCGTGCTCGTCCCAGTGCATGTCACGCACGTGGCCGACATGGGGCTCATTGGTCATGCCGCGGGAACGGACCTCGACCCAGTCTCCCAGGTCGATCCCCTCGTAGGGCGCCTCGCGCCACAGGGTCCGTCGGACCCGGATGGCGGTGTCGCCGTAGTGCAGGACAACGTAGCCGCCGCGCTCGCCGTCGCGCCGCCAGACCCGCGGGCTGGGGATCATCGACCGGGCGGTCGCGACATCCCCGGGATGGACCCAGTCGTCCCCGTCTTCGGGCCACCAGGGGTAGTAGCCGTACTTCGGATCGGTCTTGAGCGGGCTCAGCGGCGGAAGCGGGTCCTGCGGCATACACCGATTATAGGCGAGCCGGCGACGCGAGTCGCCCGAGTGAACCCGCCAAAAACTCCGACGAATCGCGTCGCCGGCTCGCCAGAAAACCGCCCCCCTGACGCCCCGCGTCGCGGCCCGTAGCGTAGGCTTGTTGCGAAAACGCAACGCTCGGCCTTACCAAGCTCGCCCCGACTCGGCACCCGTCATGCGCACCGACCAGTTCCTCTCTCACCACGGCGTCACCCGCAACCCGTTTGCGGAGGAAGACGCGCAGACCGATCAAGTCTTCAAGTCACGTTGCGTCGAGGTGCGTCACCCCGCTTGGGACAAGGTCTACGGCAGCCCGAACGACCCGGCCACTTCGCTGGTGTTCGGCGAGAAAGGGGCGGGCAAGACCGCGATGCGGCTGCAGATCGTCGAAGCGATCGATCGCCACAACCAATCGGCCAAGCCCGAAGACCGCGTCTTCGTGGTCGAGTACGACGACTTCAACCCGCTGCTCGACCGTTTCGCCGATCGGCTGCCGTCCCGCAAGGGGCGTGACGCCGAGCACGTGCTCGAAGAGTGGAAGCTGTGGGACCACATGGATGGGGTCCTCTCGATCGCCGTCACCGACCTGGTGGACCGGCTGCTCGACAAGACCAAGCTTGACCGCCGCGCCGCCAAGAAACTCGACCCCGCGCAGCGGCGCGACCTGATGCTGCTGGCCGCCTGCTACGACGACTCGACCGCCGAGCCGCAAAGTGTCCGCTGGCGGAAACTGGCCCGCGTGGTCGGCTACCCTTCGTGGCGCGCCTCGGGGTGGTTTCAGATTGGCGCGCTTGGCACGGCAGTCATCTTCGGCACGATCGGCTGGTTCAAGGCGTGGGAGTGGCTGCAAACGCCCTGGCCCTATGTCGCCGTCGCCGCGGCGTGGGTCCCCTGGATCTCCAAATGGCTGAGCCGGCGGACGCGGGCCTGGAAGATCGCCAACAACGTCCGCGTCTTGCGGCGTGACCGCGGCGCGCTGACCGGCTCGTTGATGCGGGTGCGGGCACGCGACCTGGAGAACCAGCCGCTCCCCGACAAACGCCGCACCGACGACCGCTACGAGTTGTTCGGCAAGCTGCAGGGCGTCCTCGGCTCGCTGGGGTACGGCGGCGTGATGGTGCTGGTGGACCGTGTCGACGAGCCACACCTCCTAGGGGGCAAGGTCGAGGCGATCCGCGACTTTGTCTGGTCGATGCTCGACAACAAGTTCCTCCGCCAGCCCGGCGTGGGCTTCAAGCTGCTGTTGCCGGCGGAGGTGCTGGAGCACCTCAACCGCGAAGGCCGTGACTTCCATCAGCGGGCGCGGCTCGACAAGCAGAATGTCATCCCGTCGCTCGACTGGACCGCCGAGGCGCTCTCCGATCTGTCGAACGCCCGGCTGGCCGCCTGCACCGAGGCCGACGCTAAGCCGGCGACCCTCCGCGAACTGATCGACCCGGCGGTCAGCGACACGCGCCTCGCCGAGGCGCTGCGGTCGCTCCGCACGCCGCGGCACTTGTTCAAGTTCCTCTTCCGGCTGATCTCGACGCACTGCAACCAGCACCCCGACAGCGACCCGGTGTGGAAGGTCGACCAACAGACGTTCGAGGCGGTCTTGGCGGTCTATAGCCGCGAACAGGCGTCGGTCGACCGGGGGCTCGCCGCCAGCTAGCGGCCGGTCGGGGGGAGAAGGATGCGACCGGCGTTGACCGGGGCGGCGTCGTTTGCCAATCTCCGCACGACCGCCCCCATTGGGGCGACGCCCCGATCGTGAGTGGCTAGGAGGCCTACGCCGTGCGTTACTATTCGTTCTTTGCTGTGCCGGTTGTGGTTCTGCTCGTTTCAGCGGGGTGCTCCCCGTCGGGCACCGCTCCGACGGCGGGCGCCACCGCCACGCAATCGAGCGCGACGGCGGACGCCGAGCAACCGCTCGATCCGGCAACGGCCCGCGCGATCGGCGCCAGCACGGACGCCTTCATGCGGGCGATCTTGTCGGGCGACTCCGAAAGTGCGGCACGGCTGCTGACGACCAAGGCGGCGCGGCGTTACGCGGCGGACCACGGCGTGCTGACGCCGATGGGAATGCAAGTCGAACGGCTCAACGTCGGCGAGGTGCGTCTGCTCAGCGAGTCGGAAGCGGCCGCCCAGTGCCTGGTGCAGGAGCCGGGCGTCACCGCCACGCACGAGTTGTGTTGCCTGCTGAAGCTCGAGGCGTCGGGCTGGCGCGTCTGCGGAATCGCCTCGGAGGCCGGCGCCGAGACCCCGGTGGTAATCAGCTTTGAGGACGAGCCCGTGCCCACGACCCCGCCTACCCAGTTCGTCGAACAGCCGGGGTTGGGAGCGGAAGCCCCACGGACCGCCGCGGCGCCCGGAACGGCCGAAATCCGCTGAATAGCGGGTTTTTGAAGGGGGATTGCCGCGACAGGATGTCGCAGCTGGGCAGGTATTTGCGGACTTTCTGGAATCGGGCCCTTTACAGTCTTCCCGCTCTTGCTAACTTCAGCGCCCCAGGCCGGAAGGTCGGTGTAATCGGCACAATTGCCGCAGACACCCCATTTGGCCTGGCGCCCCGCCTCGGTGGCGGCGGCGGAACGCCAGCCGGTAGGTCGTTAACGCGGACGTCCGCCGATCAACCTACCGGCAACACCCCCCCTTTGTCGCGCTTTGAGCCGTCCGCGTGCGGATCTCCTTGGTGGAGACCCTGCCCGGGCAGAGGCTCGGAGGCGAAACCCGAGAGCTGGGAGAAATACAGATGAAGTACGTTTTTGCATTTGCTGTTGCGATGGCGGTGGTTCTGTCGGCTGGCGTTGAGGCCGAAGCCGGCCTGTTCGGCTGCCACAAGAAGAGCTGCTGCGAGCCCGCCGCTTCGTGCTGCGAGCCGGTTTGCGAAGAGGCCCCCGTCTGCTGCGAGCCCGCCCCTTGCGAGCCTGTTGTTGAGGCCGCTCCTTGCTGCGAAGAAGCCGCTTCCGCTCCCGCTCCTTGCTGCGAAGAAGCCGCTCCTTGCTGCGAGCCCGTTTGCGACCCGTGCGACCCCTGCTGCAAGCCCAAGCGTTGCGGTCTGTTCGCTCGCATTAAGGCCAAGCACGCCGCCAAGCGTTGCTGCTGCAACTGAGTTCGTAGCTGCCGAGTTGATGGCGTCCTTGCTGACGCGACAACTTTGACGAGACATCAAGCGAAGCCCACCGTCCTCTCGAGGGCGGTGGGCTTTTTTCATGTCCGCCCGCTCCGCGTCGATGCGCTAGCGGTGATGGCGTGCGGGCGTCATTGCCTGAGGGTGGATCGGTTGCGGCCGGGGCGTGCTGGCCGCTAGGCTCTGCGTGTTCTTCCGCCCCAGCCCGCCCGGCCTCGCCGATGCCCGTGTTTCAGGTCCAACTCGACGCCTACCACGGGCCGTTGGACCTGCTGCTCTACCTCGTCAAGAAGGAAGAACTGCCAATCGCCGAGTTGCCCCTGGCGCTCGTGGCCCAGCAGTATCTCGACTACGTCGCGGTGATCGAGCGGCTCGACCCGAACGCCGTCGGCGACTTTCTCGACGTGGCGAGCCTGTTGCTGGAGCTCAAGTCGAGGAGCGTGCTCCCCGCCGCGGAGGACGCCGCCAGCGGAGCGGCGCCCGAGGAGGAGTCGATCGAGTCGCCGAGCGACCTGGTCGAACGCCTGCTCGAATTCAAAGAGTACCGCGACGCGGCCGCCCAACTCGAGACGCTGCGGGTCGACTGGTCGAAACGCTACACCCGTGCCGCGGGGCTCCCGCCGCGTGAAATCGACCCGGCGGAGCGCCCGATCGAAGGGGTCGAGCTCTGGGACTTGGTCAGCGCGTTCGCCCGCGTCATGCGTGACCGGATCGCTCCGGTGATGCCGGAAACGATCTACTACGACGACACGCCGATCCACCGCCACATGCTGCGGGTCGACGCGATCCTTCGCGCCGCCCCGGGCCCGGTCCCCTTCGAGGACCTCTTCCCCGCGGGGCCGATCCACAAGTCGACCCTCGTCGGAATCTTCTTGGCGATGCTCGAGCTGGTCCGGTACCGCCACGCCTTGACCCACCAACCGGAGCGTTACGGTCCGATCACGCTCGAGGCGGGCCCGGCGCCGCTCGATGTGTCGCTGATGGAGTAGCGGCGCCCGATTCTTCCGGGCTGGGAGCGGGGGGCGGTTTCGAGGCGGGCCCGCAGCGGCGATATTGGGTGGTTTCTCCGAGGGCTTGCGCCCCCGGCTCAGGACCCTCGACTGGTTACCCTCGACTGGGGACCCTCGACGGGGGACTCCCCTTATTAGGTCCCTGAGCCGGGGGCGCAAGCCCTCGGAGCGTCCCGCACTATCCAAGAAACGACCGACTGCTTTGCCGAACAACGCCCCCCTCAAAACGCTCAAGCACGGCGACCTCACTATCGAGGGGTACAGCCGCGCCGCGGTCCAGAGCTATTGGCGCGTGCCGGAGCTGAGCCTCGGCTTCGACCTGGGCGCCCAGCCCTGGAGCTTCATGGGGACCGAGACGTGGTTCGTCACGCATGGCCACCTCGACCACATCGCGGCCCTACCGGTTTATGTGGCGCGGCGGCGGATGATGAAGATGGAGCCGCCGGTCATCTACGCCCCCAACGAAATCCTCGAGAACATTAAGGGCCTGCTAGCGGCGATGCAGCGGCTCGACCGCGGCCGGCTGCCGTGCGAGCTGATCGGCGTCACCGCCGGCGACGAGATCGAGCTCTCGCGCGAGCTGGTCGTCACGGTGACGGCGACCACGCACACGGTGCCGTCGGTCGCGTACCTCGTGTGGGAACGCCGTAAGAAGCTCAAGCCGGAGTACGACGGGCTCGAAGGGACCCAGATCCGCGACCTACGGCTGTCGGGCGTCGAGGTCAGCGCCGAGGTCCGCACGCCGATCGTCGGCTACCTGGGCGACACGTCGCCGCCGGGCCTCGACGCGGCGCCCGACATGTACCGGGCTAAAATTCTGATCGCCGAGATGACGTTCGTCGCGCCGGAGCACCGCAAAGAAAAGATCCACAAGCATGGGCACATGCACCTCGACGACTGGGTCGAGCGGGCGGCATTGTTCGAGAACGAGCTGGTGATCGCCGCCCACCTGAGCACCCGCTACCACCCGCGCCAGGTCGAACGGATGGTGAAAGAAAAACTGCCCGACCTGCTGGGCGGGCGGCTGCACCTGTGGCTGTAGCCTTGGGAGATTGGATGGGGTTCGGCGCCCCGCCGATGACGGCCCTCGTCGGTCTTGCCCTGTTCGCCGTGTGGGTCGTCGCGGAGGGGGGAATCCACCTCGGGCGGCTCTACCAGCCGGAGCGACCAGATCGACAGCGGGCGGGTCTGACGCTGCTGCAGGGCGCCTATGCCGCCAGTCTGCTCGTCGGACTACTGGACGCGGCCGTCTTGCATTGGACGACGCTTCAGCCGGCGTCGTTGGCGGTTGGCGCCGTGGGCATCCTGTTGGTGACGAGCGGTCTCGTCCTACGCATCACGGCTCGGCTGCAGCTCGGGCGGCATTTCAGCGCCTTCGTCCAAACGAGCGAGGGACACCGCTTGGTGACGACGGGTGTCTATTCCTGGGTCCGACACCCAGCCTATACGGGCTTCATCGGGCTGTTGCTCGGCTACCCGCTCTGTTTCGAGAGCCTTGCTAGCTTCGCCATCGCCGCCGGCATCGGCCTGCCGGCCCTGGTGTACCGTATCCGCGCCGAAGAAGCGGCGTTGGTCGGCTGGTTTGGCGACGACTATCGGGCCTATCAGCGCCGCACGAAGCGGCTGATTCCGGGCGTCTGGTAAGGGGCTAGGAAGCTCTGCCAGCGGCGCCAGCGAGGGGCGGCGATCTTTACCGGCTTTTGTTAAGCCTTGCCGGTTGGGCGGACGATACCAGTTGTGCTGAATGCTCCGGCTCGGGGTCGGTGGTCGCGCTTTGGGGCGTGGACGCCGCGACTTTCTTCGAGACGGGGCGCGTGATTGGGGGGCACTTGGCCCGCTCACTGCGAGCGGCCAAGACCAACCACGCATGACAGCGGCGCCGGCTAGCGGGTCGATGGAACGGCCTCTGGGTGGCGCCGATGCGTGACGATTCAAGCCATAAAAGAGCCCGCCATGGATCGGCAGTTCCGCGACTTCTCCTGCGTCCTCCTCGCTGCGGTCACCGCGCTCACTGGGTGTGCGCCGACACAGCCATTTTACTTCATGGAGGACGGCGATCTGAGTCACTACGTGGACGTAGCGACCCAGATCGAGTACCCCGATGTCGAGGAGCCGTCACTCGACGAGGTGACGTCGGCGCAGGCGCCGCTCACCGTCCGCAATTCGGAGAACTACGAGGTCTGGGACCTGTCGCTCGAGGAGGCGACCCGCATCACGCTGACCAACAGCCAGGTGATGCGACAGCTCGGCGCCGTCGTGCAGGAGCAGGCGCCCGAGACCATCTCGCGGAACCTGATCAACAGCGCCGCCGTGGCTACAACCTACGACCCGGCCTTGGTCGAGTCGTCCACCGGCACAGCGTTTGGCTCGCAGTTCAACGGCACGGGTGTCGAAGCCGCCCTGTCGGCGTTCGACGCCCAGCTCGACTCGAGCGTCTCTTGGCAGAAGAACGACCGGCCGGTGAACGTCGGCGGCTTCGCCACGGGCTTCCAGTCGAGGGCGTTCCAGCAGGACGCGGCTAACTTCAACATGGGCGTCAGCAAGACGAGCGCCGTCGGCACCCAGTTCGCGTTCCGCAACAACACGACTTACGACGCCAACAACAACTTGATTGTGCAGGGCGCCCCGGCCTTCTCGCAGTGGGGCACCAACTTTGAAACGTTCATCAGCCAGCCGCTTTTGCAGGGCGCCGGCGCCCAGTACAACCGCATCGCCGGCCCATTCGGTTTCGAACAGTTCGCGGCCAATGGTGTGAATCCGTTTGACGGCGTCGTGCTCGCCCGGATCCGCACGGATCAGTCGCTGGCCGACTTTGAGGGCGCCGCTCGCAACCTGATGCGGGATGTCGAACAGTCGTACTGGACGCTGTACTTCACCTACCGCGACCTGGAAGCCCGGAAGATCGGCCGCGACAGCGCGCTGCAGACTTGGAAGACGGTCGCCGCCCTCGCCCGTCAGGGCGCCCGGGGTGGCTCGGCCGACCGCGAGGCTCAGGCCCGCGCCCAGTACTTCCAGTTCAAGGCGCAGGTCGAGCAGGGGCTCTCTTCGCTCTACTCGTCAGAGAACCGGTTGCGTTACATCATGGGCCTCGCCCACACCGACGGACGCCTGATCCGGCCTGCCGACGAGCCGACGACCGCCCAGGTGGCGTTCGACTGGACCTCGGTTCATGGCGAAGCGCTCGGAAGACGAGTCGAAGTTCGCAAACAGAAGTGGGAGATCAAGCGGCGTGAGCTCGAACTGATCGCCGCCCGCAATCACCTGCTGCCGCGTTTAGACGCCTTCGGTACTTATCGGTGGTTGGGTGGCGGTGACGACCTGTTCGGCGACGACCAGGGCGTCGACAGCCCCTTCTCGCCCGGTGTCGGCGCCTTCAACGTGCTGACCGACGGCAACTTCCAAGAGTGGGAGATGGGCCTGCGGTTCAGTCTGCCGATTGGATTCCGTCAGCAGTTGTCCACGGTGCGGCATCATCAATTGCTATTGGCTCGTGAACGGGCGTTGTTACAGGACCTGGAATTAGAGGTTTCGCACCAGTTAGGCGATTCGATTCGGGATTTGGACTTGAATTACAGTCTCACCGAAACAAACTTCAACCGTCGTGAGGCGGCGCAGCGGGAAGTCGAAGCGGTTGAAACGTCTTATAAGGCGAATCGTGTAACGCTCGACCTGTTGCTCGACGCCCAGCGGCGCCGGTCCGACGCGGAAACGGCCTATTACCGCAGCCTCGTCGACTACAACCTGGCGATTACCGACGTCCATTTTCGGAAGGGGTCTCTACTCGATTACAACGGCGTTTACCTGGCCGAGGGCCCCTGGCCCGGCAAGGCGTACTTCGACGCGATGCGTCGTGCCCGTCAGCGTGACGCGAGCGTCTACCTGGACTATGGCTACACACGCCCCAACGTGATCAGCCGGGGACCGCACGTCCAGGAGATGGGTTCGGTAGGGATGCCCGGCGACATGTACGAAGGGGAAGTGTTCGAAGGGACGCCGACTCCAGCGATGGCGCCGAGCGAAGGCGAGATCCTTCAGCCGATGCCGATGGACGATTCGTACGGCGCCGCGGCTCCGGCCGGCGCCGCGGGTCAGCTGTTCGCGGCTCCCGGCAGCGAATCGATGATCGCCGGCGTTGCGACCGGTTACGAATCTACGACCAACAACGCCTTCCCACAGCGGGAGCTTCCGCCACTCGCGAATCGCGTTCAGCTCGCATCGGCCCAGACCGCTGGCGGTGGGTCGGGCGTGGTGCGGGCTTACGGCGACGCGGGCGACACCTATGAACGTCAAGCGGATCACACGGCTGATCGACCTGCTGCAGCGGCTGCAGTCGGGGCAGGGGGACAACGCTGACAAGCTCGCCGAGGCGTGCGGCGTCAGCCGCCGCACCGTTTTCCGGGACATCGAGTCGCTGCGCGAGGCGGGCGTCCCGATCGATTTTGACGCCGCCGAACAGCGTTACCGCATCGACGCGGCGCACTTCTTGCCACCGACGAATCTGACGCTGGAAGAAGCCCTGTCGGTGGTGCTGCTCGCCGGCCGGGTGGGCGAACTGGAACGCGACACGCTTTTCGCCGCGGCGGTTGGCGCCGCCGAAAAAATCCAAGCGAGCCTCCCGGCCGCGATGCGCGAGCGCCTGGCGGAAGTCGCCGACGCGATCGACCTGCGTCCGCCACCGGTTAACCCGCTGACCGACAAGGGCGAAGTCTATCGCAGCCTGCTGCGGGCTAGTGTCGACAAGCAGACGGTCCGGATTCGGTATGATTGCCGAACGGAGTTTCGGGAAATCGAAACGGACCTCGACCCGTACCACCTGCTGTTCCAGGAACGGAGTTGGTACGTCATCGGTCGATCGGCGCGTCACGACGAGGTCCGGACTTTTAACATCGGCCGCGTCCGTTCGGCGGACCCTGTCGACAAGCCGTTTAAGCGACCCGCCTCGTTCAGTGTTAAGAAGCACCTCCGCAACGCCTGGCGTTTGATCCCCGACGACGGACCCGACAGCGAGGTCCACCTGCATTTCTCGTCGGTCGTGGGCCAGAACGTGGCCGAGGTGCTGTGGCACCCGACGCAGCGCTGCCAGTTTCGCGACGACGGCACGCTCGACTTTTACGCGACGGTCTCGGGCATCCGTGAGATCGTCTGGTGGGTGCTCGGATACGGCGACCAAGTCGAGGTGCTCAAGCCCCCCCGGCTGCGTCGCGAGGTGGCGCGCCGGCACCGGACCGCGGCGGATCGGTACGGGACGCTTTAGGCGCCCCCGTCGCGTCGGGCGGGGCCGCCCCTTATAACGCGGCCATGTTCCTTTCGTTGGACGGCATCGACGGCGTCGGCAAGAGCACGCAGATGCGGCTCTTGACCGATTGGCTCGCAGCGCAGGGGCGCCGCGTTGTGACGTGCCGCGACCCCGGCAGCACGCCCCTGGGCGAGTCGCTCCGCGAGTTGTTGCTCCATAGCGGCGAGGACCGCCCGATCGGCGCCCGGGCCGAGATGCTGATGTACATGGCGGCGCGGGCCCAGTTGGTGGACGACGTGATCCGCCCCGCCCTCGAGGACGACGCCGTCGTTGTCTCGGACCGCTACCTGCTGGCCAACCTTGTCTATCAGGCCCACGCCGGCGGCTTGTCGCGAGACGCGGTGGCCCAGGTCGGCGCGGTGGCGGTCGATGGCGTGGTTCCCGACCGGGTTTTCCTGCTCGACCTCGATCCCGACGTCGCCGACCGCCGTCGTGGCCGAGAGCCCGACCGGATGGAAAGCCGTGGCGCCGACTACCGCCAGCGGCTACGGACCGGTTTTCTCGCCGAGGCTCAGAATGATCCCCGGCGGGTGACCGTCATCGACGCGGCGAATTCGGTCGCGGCGATCCACGCGTCGATCATCCGGGTCGCGGCCGAAGACCTTCGGCGCGCCGACCTCAAGACCGACCGCAAGTAAAGCGCTTACGACGGGTCGTCGGCGTGCTCGGCGAGCGACTCGGCGATTTCCTCGGGCGTGTCGCCGATCCGCCGCGCGATGGCGTCGATCACCATCACCCCGATAAAACAGGCCGCCGCTAGGGCAAGGCATCCCGCCGCCCGGCTGTCCAACGCGTCGGGCCAGACCGGCTGGAAGATCTTGAACTTGAACTCTTCGACCGATGGGGTCGTGTCGGTCTGGAACGGCCAGACCCGATACAGCGAGCCGATCATGAACCCCGCGAG
Organism: Botrimarina colliarenosi; assembly: GCF_007859955.1. Classification (GTDB taxonomy): domain Bacteria; phylum Planctomycetota; class Planctomycetia; order Pirellulales; family Lacipirellulaceae; genus Botrimarina; species Botrimarina colliarenosi. Next base: position 247,660 of record NZ_SJPR01000001.1, on the reverse strand, counting down.
CACGGCCATTGTCGAGCTCCAGTAGCGGGCCAGCAGCCACTTCAGCAGCCGGCTGAAGGTCAGCAGCCCCACAAGGCAACCCGTCGCAAAGACGGCGAGCGTGGCCAACTCGCCGAGCGAGAGGGTCGGCGCCTTGTGGACGATCGCCGAGATTTCTTCGTACTTGCCAAGAATCAGCAGCAGGTAAGCGCCGCTGATCCCTGGCAGAATCATCGCGCAGATTGCGATCGCTCCGCACAGGAACGTGTAAGGGAGGCCGGCGACGGGCGTTAGACGCCCCTGACTCATGAGCCAGACGGCGAAGGCAGCGGCGAGGATCCCCAGGGCGACGCAACGCGCCCCATGGATCGCGTCGGCAGGCCGCGCCAGGCGGGCCACCAGCACTCCCGATGCGAGGATCAGCCCAAAGAACGCCGCGTAGGTGTAGGTCGCCTGTTCCTGCAGCAGGTAGGTCATCAGGCCGGCGAGCCCTTTTACGCCAATTCCGATGCCGCCCCCCAGGGCGAGCAAGAACCAAGCGTCACAGTGGGCCCCGGCGTCGCTCAGGCGGCCTGACGCTAGCATTCGCACTAGATGGCGGTCGAAGTGCGAGAGAGCGGCTAAGAGCCGCTCATAGACCCCCAGGATCAGGGCGACGGTCCCTCCCGAGACGCCCGGGACGATATCCGCCGACCCCATCGCAACCCCCACGCCGAGGGTCCGGAAGAACGAACCGGCGGTGGTGCGGGGAGGCGTCGGGGGTTGGTCGGGGGCCACGGCGTTGCGGGAGACGTTGCGGGAGACGTAGTCGAGGTGTGGCGGCGCGCCGTTCGGGCCCGTCGGGGCCGCGGCGGCGAAAATGTAGCCTACCCCGCTCCCTGCGGCACGGGGGCCTCAGCTCGGGAGGGACCCCGCTTTGAGGGGGTGTCGACCTTTGGCCTTCCCGCTTTTCAGCCGCATTACCGATGTGAATTGACGCCAGCACAGCTGATCTTTACAGTCCAGCAGAACTCTTGACAAAATCCACTGACAGCGTTGTCCGCGAAAAGACGGCGGCAACCCGGTAGAATTCTGGACAAACACTCCCCGCCGCGTATCTGAAGTAAGAAGCCAAGGAGTCGCCGAACGCATCCGCCTCAGCCCGCTCTCCCCTGGGTGAGGTCCCTTTTCTAGAACCAACCGTGTACCGCGATGCCACTGTCCGCCAGCTTGACCTGTCGCCTCGATGCGCCGGCTAAGCTGAATCTCTGTCTCGAGTTGCTTGGCAGACGCGACGACGGCTTCCACCATCTGCGGTCGTTGATGGCGACGATTGGCCTGCGGGACACCTTGCGGGTGACGGCCGAGGCGCCCGGCTCGCCAGTCACGCTCAAACTGTTGGGCGCTCCCCACCTCACGCGGGGTGTTCCCACCGATGGCTCGAATCTCGTCGTTCGTGCGCTCGAATCGCTGCGGCAGGAAGCGCAGATCGATCGCGGCGCCTCGGTCCAGTTGACCAAACGAGTCCCGAGTCAAGCCGGTCTCGGCGGCGGGTCAAGCGACGCGGCGGCGGCTCTTGTGGCGGGGGCCCACGTCTGGGAACTCGGCTGGCCGCGAGAGCGTCTTATGGAGATCGGCGGACGTTTGGGAAGCGACATCCCGTTCTTCGTCGCGGCGATCGCTGACCGTCGTCGGCGCGCGGCGGTTGTCGCGGGCCGCGGCGAACAAGTGACGCCGACCCCCTGGGTCGCGGGCTTGCCGGTCGTTGTCGTCAAGCCTGCCGGCGGACTCTCGACCGCGGCGGTCTACGGACGGTGTCAGCCAGAAGATTATGCGGGCGTCGAGGGTCGCGATCGCACCAACGATGCCGCCACGGCGCTGGCGAGTGGCGATTGGCGGCGACTAGCGACCACCCTGCGGAACCATTTGCAACCGGCCGCAGTGCGGCTGGCGCCCTGGTTGGAGGGGGTCCGACGGGCGTTCGATCGGTGCGGTTGCGCCGGTCATCAACTTTCGGGGAGCGGCTCGGCCTACTTTGGGCTGTTCCCAACGATGAGCGAAGCGCGTCGGGCGGCGGTGAGATTACGGGCGCTGCGTGTTGGGCAAACACTGGCCACTACAATTGGTTGAGATTCACGAGCAGTCAGACAGACCAACCCACAAAACACCGGCCACACTTGGGGGACCTCCTTGTCGGAGTCAGACGCCAAGATCAGCGGGCCGGCGGCGAAGGGGCGCTGGGTAAGCAAACCAGGAGCGACGGCTGTGCAAATCACTGAGGTCCGTATCAAGCTGATGGACGAACCGGGCGAACGCCTCCGTGCGTTCTGTTCGATCACTTTTGACGACTGCTTTGTTGTCCGCGACTTGAAGATCATCGAGGGGACCAGCGGCCTGTTCGTCGCCATGCCCAGCCGCAAACTGACCGCTCACTGCGGCAAGTGCGGCATGAAGAACCACCTCCGCGCCCACTTCTGCAACCAGTGCGGGGGCCGACTCAACGAGAGCCGGGTCATCAAGGACTCCGACGGCCGCACCAAGCTCTACGCCGACATCGCCCACCCGATCAACTCCTCTTGTCGTGAGATGATCCAGAATCACGTGGTCGAGGAGTACCAGCAAGAGCTCGAGCGGGCCAAATCGCCCGACTATGTGTCGCGTTACGACGAGTACGACGCCGGCGACTTCGTCGATGCCGATGAGGCCGAGGCCCCGGTCCGCCGCATGGACGAGGCGCACCGCACGAGCGCCTCGAACAAGCCCCACCATCCGCCGCAGGGCGACCCCAGCCGCATCGGCGTCGGGCGCCCGCACATCGGTCCCGGCGACTCGCGTGGCGCTTACCTCGACGATTCGTCCGATCGCCGCGGCGACGGCACGGCTGGCTTCGGGGCGGGTATTTTCTGACGCCGTGTTCGCGACATATTGGTTGCGCTGACTTCGCGCTGCGTGAAGCCGGCTGAGTGGCGAAACGGCGGTCAAGTCGACGCCATTTTTCTAGGCCCCCTATTTTGCCTAGTCTTGTTAAGGGTTGCGGACTCCCACTCCGATAGACTCTTTGTGCTGGCGCCTTGGTCACAAGTCGAGACCGGCCGCCGCCACTCCACCAGCGCCGGGCACGGATAGCCCGGTCGGCGGAAGTGAAAAATCGCACCGAGACCAACCACACGGAGGTGAGAGTGGAAGCTAACGCCACGGAGGCGTTGTCGAACCAGTTCGACGCCCAGCAAGTCGCCGATTTCGCTCGGCAAACCCTCGCCGCCAAAGGGCGGCTCTACGGCGACGCGGCGCAGCTCCAGTGCGTCCCGATCCGCCGCGACGGCGAACTGTGCGGGCTCCACTTTGCCCTCCGCGGACCCCGCGAGGTGCTGCTGACCGCCGTCTGGGACGCTTCCACCGGCGCCCTGTGGTGCTACGACTCTCGCGGCGAGCGGTTCCTGCGAACCCAAACCGCTATCGGCGTGAAGCCGCCGAAAAACGATTGACTGCCCCCCATTCCATTAGTATACATAAGGACACTCGCCCGGCTCGGGTGTCTTTTTGCACGGAGGTATCAGGACTTTTATGCTCGTGCTTTCAAGGAAAGAAGCGCAACGGATCCGGGTTGGCGATTCGATCGTCATCACCGTCGTGAAGATTGCGGGAGACAAGGTCCGTGTGGGGATCGAAGCTCCTAGCGACGTGCTCGTGCTGCGGGACGAGCTCGAGGCTTGGGATACCGTCCCAGCGGCCCCACGCTGTGAGGCCCGTCAGGAAGGGCGTCCAGGCGTCCCTGACGCGATCCCCTCTCTCGCGGAGCCATCGATCGCGGGGCTCAAGCAGTCGGCCTAAATGGGCCTCGTAGGACGTCGGAGGGGGGGCGTTTACGTGGTGAAGGCGGAGTGAAAGCGGGGCGAAATCGTCAAGGACGGGCGGGTCTGGACCCCAGCGCTGCGGCGTGGGCCACCCCACGGTCGGGCGATTCCCTCGTAGCGTCTTCGCCTTCTGGGGGGGTCTCCGCTTGCTGGGGGCATGTGAGCCAACCGCCGTCGGACGCGACGGCGGTGTGGTAGTGAGTAGCTGGGCGGCGCAATCGGATGGCAGGCGTGACTCCGCGGGCTCGCTAAGCCACAATCACGTCCCGTTCGGCTCGTTCCGCACAGGCAACTTCCTGCGCGGAACGCTCTGGACCGCCCTGCGCCTGCCGGAGCGTCGCCAACGACGCCCGGTCTCTCCCTCCGCAGCCGCCGAAACCACGATGACGCAAGATGACCTTCGTGTGGCCTCGCATGGGACGCCCGCGTTCAAGTCGCCGCTCGCGGTCCGTCGCTTCGCGCCGGACGACGCGGCGGTTCTGGTGAACATCGACTGCGTCGGGGGGCAGACCCCGCCGCCGCTCACCTTCGAGAAGGCCGGGCCACGCGAGCAGATCTATTTCGATCCGGCGAAGAGCCGAGCGGCGATTATCACCTGCGGCGGGCTCTGCCCGGGTCTCAACAACGTGATCCGGCACCTCTACTACACGCTGCGCGATGGTTACGGCGTGCCGACCATCTACGGGGTGCGTCACGGCTATCTCGGCCTTGCGCCCAATGCGCCCCTCGAGCCGATGGAGCTCACGTCGAGCTGGGTCGAGTCGATCCACCACCAGGGCGGCACGATGCTCGGCACGTCGCGTGGCCGCCAAGAGCCGGAGGTGATGGTCGATAAGTTGATCGAGATGGGGGTCAACCTCCTCTTCCCGATCGGTGGCGATGGGACGCAAAAGGGCGCCCATGCGATTGCTGTCGAGGCGCAACGTCGACAGCTCGACCTGGCGGTGGTCGGCATCCCCAAGACGATCGACAACGATATCCGCTTCTGTTTCCAGACGTTCGGGTTCATCTCGGCGGTGGCTGAGGCCGAGCGCGTCATTGACCGGGCCCACGTCGAGGCGAAGAGCGTTCCCCGCGGAGTGGGCTTGGTCAAGCTGATGGGCCGCGAGGCGGGCTTCATCGCCGCGGCGGCGACGGTCGCCAGCGGCGAGGTTAATTTCTGCCTCGTGCCCGAGGAGCCCCTCGTGCTCGACGGGCCGAGCGGATTCTTAGCGAGGCTAGAGCGGCGGCTCAACGCGCGCGACCACGCCGTGGTTGTCGTCGCCGAGGGGGCGGGTCAGGATTTGATCGCCAACCGCGACCCGCTGGCCGTCGACGCCTCGGGCAACCGCCGCCTCGGGGACATCGGGCTGCTCTTGAAGGAACGGATCCCCGATCACTTCGAAGCCATCGGCAATCCGATCGGCATGAAGTACTTCGACCCCAGTTATTACATCCGCAGTGCGCCGGCCAACTCGGCCGACAGCCTGCTCACCGAGCGTTTCGCCCGCCAAGCGGTGCATGCAGCGATGGCGGGGAAGACAGACCTCTTCGTCGGATTTTGGAACGGTCGAATCGTCCACGTGCCGCTCCCGGTGTCGGTCGGAAAATTGCGGCGGATGACACCCGACAGCGAGCTCTGGGCCGCCGTCCAGGCGATCACGGGCCAGAACCATTGGTGACCCGCAGACGAGAGACGCACGCCTCTGGCCCTGAACGGGGGGGAACTTGTCTCTCCGAGCGGGCGATCTAACACTGCTTGTGAACAAAATCGTCCGTTTGCCGGTTCATCTCGGCGGCGATCTCCGATTCCCAGCAGGTTGGTATGTTCCGGTCCCCTTGGCTTCTTCTCGTCGCCTGCCTGGCAATCGCCCCCGCACCGGCGTGGGGGGGAATCGGCACGGTGATCAGCGATTTCCGCCTCCCCGACGCCTACGGGCAGCAGCGTTCGTTGAGCGACTACGGTGCCGCTGATGCGATTGTCGTGGTTTTTCTTGGCGTCGAGTGCCCCCTGGCGAAGCTCTACGGGCCCCGGCTGGCCGCGATCGCCGCCGATTACGCCGACCGCAACGTGACGGTGATTGGCGTGAACGCCAACCGCCAGGACTCGCTGACCGAGCTGGCCGCCTACGGGCGTCGGTCGGGCATCGAGTTTCCGCTCCTCAAGGACAACCACGCCGAGGCGGCGGAGCTTTTCGGCGCCACGCGGACGCCGGAGGCCTTTGTGCTCGACCGCCAGCGCGTGGTGCGCTACCAGGGGCGGATCGACGACCAGTACGACGTCGGCGCCGTCCGCAAGGCGCCGTCGCAGCGGTTCGTCCGCGAGGCTCTCGACGCGGTCCTCGATGACCAAGACGTGCCTACACCCGAAACCCGTGCGGTCGGCTGTGTGATCGGCCGGCCACGCGAGCCCGACGCCGACGCGGCCGTCACCTATAGCGAGCACGTGGCCCCGATCCTCGAACGGCACTGCGTCGAGTGCCACCGCGACGGCGAGATCGCCCCGTTCGTCCTCCGCGGCTACGAAGAGGTCGCCGGCTGGGCCGATACGATCGCCGAGGTGGTCCGCGACCAGCGGATGCCCCCCTGGCACGCCAACCCCGCGCACGGCGACTTCGCGAACGCCCGCCTTCTCAGCGCTGAGGAAAAGCAAACCCTCTACGACTGGGCCGACGCCGGGGCGCCCGAAGGCGACCCCGCCAAGCTGCCCGACGAGCGCGAGTTCGTCACCGGTTGGAGGCTGCCACGCGAGCCCGACCTCGTTGTCGCGATGCGTGATGAGCCGTACCGTGTCGCCGCGCAAGGAGTGATCGACTACCAGTACTTTGCGGTCGATCCCGGTTTCACCGAGGACAAGTGGGTGCAGGCCGCCGACATCGTGCCGGGCGACCGCTCGGTCGTGCACCACGTTATCGTCTTCGTTAGTCCACCCGCCGACCGGCCGCAGCGCGGGCTCGGCTGGCTCACCGCCTACGTGCCGGGTCAGAGCTCGATGACGCTGCCCGAGGGCCGCGCCCGATTCGTGGCGGCCGGCTCGAAGTTCGTCTTCCAGATGCACTACACGCCGACCGGCGCCGAGGCGGAAGACCAGACCAAGATGGGCCTCGTCTTCGCCGACCCGGCGACCGTGACCGAGGAGGTCGTGACGCTCGAAGCGGTCAACTCGAAGTTCGAGATCCCGCCGGGCGACCCCGACTACCACGTCTCGGCCTCCCGCGATCACTTCCCGGCCGGCGCGACGCTCATCGGGCTGGCGCCCCACATGCACTTCCGCGGCAAATCGTTCCGGATGGTGGCCGAGTTCCCCAACGCCGACTCCCCCGAAGCCAAGTCGCGCGTGCTGCTCGACGTGCCGCACTACGATTTCAACTGGCAGACCAACTACGAGTTGGCGGACCCAGTGACGATCCCGGCCGGGATGCGGATCGATTGCGAGGCGTCGTTCGACAACTCGGCCGGCAACCCGTTCAACCCCGACCCGACCGCCGCCGTCCGGTGGGGCGACCAGTCGTTCGAGGAGATGATGATTGGTTTCTTCGAGATCGCGGCGCCGGTCGGCAGCCTCAAGCAAGGCGACCACATCGAGGAGGCTTCCGAAGGGGTCCGCATGGAGGCGCTCGCCCTCACCCAGCGGCTGTTTGAGAAGCACGACGACGGCGACGGCAAGCTACAGCGGCGCGAACTGCCGCACGCCTTCGCGATCTTCGCGTTTGATCGTTACGACCTCGACGACGACCAGGTGCTGACGCCGGAAGAGGTCTTCAAGTCAGCGCTGGCCGACGCCCGTCGGTAGGTCGGCACGCTGCGTGCAGGCCATCACGAAGCGTAAGCGTCGGAGTCGACGGGGCGACAAGTAGGGACCCCCATCGTCGTAGCGCTAGCCCCACCAACCCCGAGTCACCTTGTCCGCTCTCGCCGACCTCTTTGTCCGCTACCGCAACGTGGTCGGTTGGATGCTGCTCGCGGTGACGCTGCTCGCGTCGCTGGGGTATCTGCTACCGAGCAACACGCGCCATCCGCTCGAACGGTACGAGGCGCCGCTCGAAGAGAACCCGCCGACGACGACCGAGCGCGTCCAGTCGCGCTTCAACCTCGCGTCGAGCGACGCCTTTCTCGTCGTCGAGGCGGACAACGTCTTCACGCCCGAGACGATCGCGGGCGTCCGGCGGCTGGTGGCGGCGGTCGAGGGGGTCGACTTCGTGCAGAGCGTCTTCTGGATCGATCGGGTGCCGATCCTCAACGTCTTCGGATTCGCCGACCCGCTGGTGCCCTCCGCCGACGCGTCGGCCGAATCGTTCCGGCAGTCGGAGCAACGACTACGCGACCATCCGCTCGCCGGGCAGCTGATCTCGGACGACGGCAAGTCGCTGCTGATGCCGGTTGTCTACAACTGGCTAAGGCTCGAGGACCCCTCGTCGGCGACCGAGACGGTCCTCGCCACTGCCCGCGAAGCGGCCGGGGACTCGATCACGGCGGTCCGGCTGACGGGACGGGCGCCGTTGTTCGCCGACCAGCAATCGGCCTTCGACCGCAACCAGATCGTCTTCCAAGCGATCGGCTACACGCTGGCGTTGATCCTTTCGTCGATCATGTTCCGCGGCGTGGCAGCCGTGTTCGTCGTCGCCGCGGCGCCCTGCCTGGGGGTCTTCTGGACGCTCGGCCTTGTCAAGCTGTTCGGCGTGCCGGCGAATCCGCTCGCCCAAGTCGTCATGCCGGTGATGCTGGCGATGGTCGGCCTCACCGACGGCGTCCACCTGCTGGTGCAGATCCGCCGCCGACGCGCGGCGGGGGACGAGCCGGTCGAGGCCGCCCGCGACGCGATCACCAAGGTCGGACTCGCCTGCTGGTTGACGTCGCTCACCACGGCGATCGGGTTCGGTTCGCTGCTGCTCGCCAAGAGCGACTATGTTCAGGACTTCGGCCGCGTTTGCATGATCGGCGTCTTCATCGCCTTTCTCGCGGTTGTCACCTTCATCCCCTGGGTCAGCTGCACATGGGTCGGCCGCTACATCGACCGCGGTCACGAGCGTGACGTCGTCGGCGCCGGCGTCAATCGACTCAGCGCGCTGATTGACCTGACGATGCGGCGGCGCTGGCTGGTGAGCGCCGTCTCGATCGCCCTCACCGTTGGTCTCTGTCTGCTGTCGCTGAGGCTGACGCCCGACAACCGGATGAAGACGGCGATGCCCGAGTCGAGCCAGTCGTATCAGGCGTTGGAGTACGCGGACGCCCACTTCGGCGGCGTCGAGTTCTTCCGCGCCGAGGTCCATTGGCCCGAGACGCTGCCGAGCGACGACCCCCAAATCCTCGCCGCCGTTCGTGACGTTGAAGCGCTCGTCGCCGACGAGCCGCTTCTCAGCCGGCCCCTCTCGATCCGCTCGATGCTGGCCTCCTTCCCCGGCGACCCGAACGACCTCACGACCCAGGCGACGTTCCTCTCGCTGATGCCGAGCGAGCTCCGGTCGTTTTTCTACGACATGGGGCAACACCGAGCGATCGTCTCGGTCCGGATGCAAGACCGCGGCATCGCCGTCTACACGCCGGTCTTCGACCGGATCGAGTCCGCGTTCGCCGAATTGGAGAAGTCTTACCCAGGATTCGTCTTCAAGCTCGACGGTCAGCCGGTGCTGATCTCCCGCGATCTCTACCAGATTGTCGCCGACCTGCGGTCGAGCCTCGGCGCCGCGTCGGCGATCATCCTGGTGGTCTTGTCGTTGGTTTATCGCTCGCTCCGGATCGGCCTGGTGGCCGTCGTGCCGAACCTGTTCCCACTGGTTCTGACCGCGGCGCTGCTGCTCTGGAGCGGCAGCCCGCTCGACATGTCGAGCGTCTGCGCGTTCGTCGTCTGCCTGGGGATCGCGGTCGACGACACGATCCACTTCCTCTCGCGTTTCCAGCAAGAGCTCGCCGTCGATGGCGATATCGAGGCCGCCATCCGCCGCGCCTTCATCGGCGTCGGCTCGGCGCTGGTGATGACCACGGTGATTCTTTGCGCCGGATTCGGCACGATGCTCTGGAGCGAGTTGCCCGGCCATCGCACCTTCGCCGCGATGGCGGTTTCGACGATCGCGGCGGCGGTCATCGGCGACCTAATCGCGCTGCCGGCTCTGCTTTCGTGCTTCCACCCTCACAAGCGGCGACGGGCCGCCAAGGCCGACATCGCTCGCCACGCCACGACCGCCACCGAGCAGGCTGAGTCGCGGCCGGCCCCCGTTGTCGGTTAAAGTGGCGGCTATGAAGTCCTATCGCAAAGAGCTGTGGTTCAACCTGCCCGAGCGGATGGCGCTGCAAAACATCACGCCCGAGGTCGAAACCTGCCTCGCAGAAAGCGGCATCGCGGAGGGGATGTGTCTCGTCAACGCGATGCACATCACCGCCAGCGTCTTTATCAACGACGACGAGCCGGGCCTGCACCGCGACTACAAGAAGTGGCTCGAGGAGCTCGCCCCGTTCGACGCGTCGCCGCAGCGGTACCACCACAACCGCACCGGCGAGGACAACGCCGACGCCCACCATAAACGGCAGATCATGGGCCGCGAGGTCGTCGTCGCCGTCACCGAGGGGAAGCTCGACTTCGGCCCGTGGGAGCAGATCTTCTACGGCGAGTTCGACGGCCGGCGGCGGAAGCGGGTGCTCGTGAAGATCATCGGCGAGTAATTCTCTCACGCGGCGACTGGCTCAGCCGTTGCCGGGATCGCCGAGCCGTTTGAGGAACTGGTCGACCTCCGTCGGAGAACGGAGCCGGTGCGTACGAAGATGGGACCACTGCGGCTCCTGTAGCTCTCGCGGGAGGTTCTTGCGCCGCTCACCGTGGGATCGGATGACCCATAGCAAGATCGATTCGCGAGAGCAGAACGTTTGCTGGAGCGATTCGCGGTTGCCGTTGTGAATCAGCTTGCCCGTCAAACTGCGCTGCAGGGTCCGGAAGAAGACACGCCGGAAGCAGGTGGCGAAGGGCAGGTCGAGCCAAATGAGCGTGGTCGCCCTCCCCCAGACGAGGTCGCGGAGGGGCCGCCAGTTGCCACAGGCGACCCAGCGGTCGGCCGACACCGCCTCGGCGACATCCTGACGGACCTCCGGGAGAGGCCGCTTCGTCCACCCTGGCTCGAAGTTAAGGCCATCGAGCTCGATGTGCGTCGAGCCGAAGCGGTCGGCGAGGCGCCGCGCGAGCGTGGTCTTGCCCGCGCCGCTGCAGCCGACGATCGCAATGCGGTCCCACTCGCCGCTCACAGCAGGTCCGCCAGCTTCAGTAAGAGCTGGCCCCAGCCGTCGTAGACGACGCCGATTTGGCAGAGCGCGATCACCGCGGCGCAGATCTGTGAGACGGCGATCCCCGCCACAGCGAATTGGCTCAGACAGAACGGCCCCAGGCCGAACTGTGAGATGTTCACGAAGCCACAACTGAACTGCCCGATCGCCAACCATCCCTTGGCGACTACCGGCGTGCCGTTCTGGCGGTACTTGAACGAGACATGCAACAGCGGCAGCCCCAACGCCTGTTGCGAGCTTTTGTACTCATAGCCCCACCCGTCCCAGTCGAGCTGGCTCGGCATCGGCGCCCCACAGCCGGGGCACGCCCTGGCGTTTTCGCTGACTTCCCGCTGGCATTCGCGACAAGGACTCATCGGTGTTCTCGTAGTGATCGAGCGCCCAAGGTTGTTAGTGGCTTGTGCTGGCCGCCCGGGCTGACGAACATCTCATAATCCGCCCCCCCCCCATCGCCCTCCCACCTTGTGTAGTTCGATGACCGTCATTGCGCAAGCTGCCGTCACCCGTGTCGCCATGTGGTCCGGCCCGCGCAATCTCTCGACCACCCTCCTGCGGTCGTGGGGGGCTCGGCCCGACACCTCCGTCACCGACGAGCCCCTTTACGCCCACTACCTGCGCGAGACGGCCGACCGCCGACACCCGGGCTACGACGAGACCCTTGCCGTTCACGACGCCGACTGGCGCCGCGTCGCCGACTGGCTCACGGGTCCGGTCCCCGACGATCGACCGCTCTGGTACCAGAAACACATGGCGCATCACCTGCTGCCGCAAGTGGGCCGTGACTGGGTCGATGGGCTCACCAACTGCTTCCTGATACGCCGGCCGGCGGCGGTGCTGGTGTCGATGACCGAGTTTTTCCCCGACCCGCGTCCCGAGGACATCGGCTTGCCTCAACAGGTCGAGCTCTTCGAGCGAGAGCGGCGGCGGACCGGCAAGACGCCGGCCGTCATTGACTCGTGCGATGTGCTGCGTGACCCGCCGGGCGTGCTGGACAAGCTCTGCGAGCATGTTGGCGTTCCTTATACCGACGCGATGCTCACATGGCCGCCGGGCCTCCGCGAGACCGACGGCGCCTGGGCGCCGTTCTGGTACAAGAAGGTCGAGCAAACCACCGGCTTCGGTCCGCCACGCGACGAGTTTGATGGCGTCCCCGATCACTTGGCCGCGGTGCTCAAAGCGTGCCAGCCGTTGTACGACCGACTAGCCGAGCATCGGATCCAACCGGGCTGACGGCGACGTCCAACGCGGGTCGGTTAGTAACCTTTCGCCCTGCCGCAGCCGTTATGTTCCCTTCCGAAACAAATTCCCCCTCTTGATCCATGCTACAGAAGTTCGACGAGCGTAACCGCGACCTGCAAATCTGGATCAACGGCAAGTTGTCGCACCGCGACGAGGCGGGGGTCAGCCCGTTCGACTCGGTGGTGCAGGGGGGCGACGCGGTCTGGGAGGGGCTGCGGCTCTACAACGGCCGGATTTTCAAGCTGGCCGAGCACCTACGGCGGTTGCGTCACTCGGCGAAGGCGCTCGCCTTCGCCGACATCCCCTCCGATGAGACGATCACCGACGCGATCCGCCAGACGCTCGCCGCCAACCAAATGCGCGACGGCGCCCACGTTCGCCTGACCCTCACGCGGGGCGTCAAAATCACCAGTGGTATGGACCCCCGGCTCAACCAGGCCGGGCCCACGCTGATCGTCCTAGCCGAGTTCAAACGGCCCGTCTACGACAAGACCGGCCTACGGCTGGCCACTACCTCGTTCCGCAGGGCGTCGCCCGACGTGCTCGATCCGAAGATCCATCACAACAACCTACTGAACTCGATTCTCGCCAAGATCGAGGCGACCCGCGCCGGCGCCGATGACGCGGTCATGCTCGACTCGCGGGGGTTCATCGCCGAGACGAACGCCACCCATCTATTCTTTGTCATCGACGGCGTGGTGACGACGCCGCGCACGGTGGCGTGCCCCGAGGGCATCACCCGCCAGACCGTGCTCGACCTCTGCCGGGCGAACGAGATCCCGCACCAGGTCCGCGACGTCTCGCTGGCCGAGGCGTACCGTGGCGAGGAGTGCTTCTGCACCGGCACCATGGGCGAGATCGCGCCGGTGGTGGAGATCGACGGGCGCGAGATCGGCGCCGGTCCGACGCCGATGACCGCGAGGATCAACGAGCTGTTCGCCGCCGTGACGGCGGTTGAAGGGACCCGCGTCGTCGATTAAAAAAGCGAGCCCTCGGCGAACGCCATCGGCTCGAAGAATCGGGCCAAGGGCGCCCGCCAAGGGCGTTGTGCGTCGAACTAACCGAGGCGTCAGGCGGGGGCAAGCTCGTTGATGATCTCGAAGCCAACCTCGAGCCGCAGCGGGCCGAAGTCGGTGTTGAACGGAACCGCAAGCGGCGGGGTCGCTGACGGGAATCGGATCTCGTGGCCTTCGCCCGTGATGACGTTCGGCAGGCTGACCGAGAGGTCGTACTGCTCGAGTTCGGTCTTTGCTTGACCGGCGATCACGTTGGCGAGCTCACCGACGGCGTCGAGGACGTCGTCGTTAACTTCGGTCAGGTCTTCCATCAACATCGCCGACGCGGCCTTGAGGGCGACCTCGGTCGAGAGGTTGATCACGACCATGCCATGAGCCCGGCCCGAAAGACCAATGATGCCGCTGATCGGATACTGGCGGTGCTTGGGATCGCCGAGCGACAGGTCGCCACGGCGGCAATCGGCGGCCAGCATGGTCGCGAAGGTGTTGGTGACAGCCTTCAAAAACGGGTTGATGTGTTCGACTTTCATCGGGATCGCATCCTCGCTCGGCGACTAGCTAGACCACGCCGCAGCGCGGTAGGGGAGAGGTCTTAACGAGGGAAACCTAGGTTGCGCGTGAGGCGCCCATCGCAGCGAACGTCGAGAAGGTGTGAAAACCCACTAGGTCTGCGGTGAATCACACGCTCCGGCGCGCCCGGGGAGGTCGCCCCGACGCCCTACGACCGACCCAGCCGGCACACGCCGACCTGGCCGTCGCATTCATCGACCTCGACAACCAGCCGCGTCGGGGGCGTCTCGCCACGCTCGGCGAGGGCCACCAGCAGACGCTCGCCGATCCAGCGGGCGAGCAGTTCGGCCGTCGTGTTGGTGACGGGTAGCCGCACGCACTCTCCCTTCGGGAAAACCCAGCGACGGTCGCCGAAAGTGACGACCAGTTCGTCTCCGCCGAGCGGACCGGTCGCCTCCTCGACTCCGATCAGAGGGTGCCCCGTCGGCAGCAGCATCCGGTGGTCGAGTTCTGTCGTGATGGCCGACAGAGCGTCGCGCGTGGCGATGAAGTCGAGGACGTAGGCGTTCTCGTCGAGCACCCCGTCCGCCTCGATCGCGACGCGGTAATTGTGCCCGTGCAGCGGCTCGCAGACGTCGCCGGCGTACGTGATGAAGTGAGCGGCGCTAAACGTGAACGCCGCCTTGTTGAGGCGAATCGCGAACGTTGCGTTCCGTGAGGAAGGGCCTGCCATTGAACTAGTTGCTCCGACTCGCTTGCGGCGTCGCGGCGGGGTCGCCAGCCGGGACGAACTCGGCCAGCAACCGCAACGCTTCCTCGGGCGCGTCCTCGGGGACCCAATGCCCCACGTCGGCGAGCCGGAACGCCTCGGCCCCCGGCCAGTAGCCGAGGAACCGATCGAGGCAGGCCGGTGTAAAGCACCAGTCCTGCATGCCCCACACCAGCCGGATTGGGCGTCCCGCCAACTCTGGCAGGCGTGACGCGATTGTTTGCAAGGTTCCCCACGTCGGATGGTTCGGCCCCCGCGGGATGTCGGCGACGAACTCGTAGACGGCCCGTCGATGGGCCCAGCTGTCGTACGGCGCCAAGTAACCGGCGGCTGTCGCCGCATCGAGGCCACGCCGCCTCGAGAGCGTCATCCGCAGCGCCGCCAGCGAGAACAAATTGGCGCCTTGCAAGGCAAGCTTGCCGATTCCCGGCGTCTTACAGACGGCGATGCGGGCGGGGATCGACTCGGGCGGCCAGGCGCCCGTGTTGTAGAGCAGCACGCGGTCGAGCCGCTCTTGGCGGTCGAGCATCGCGCCCAGCCCGAT
Source organism: Botrimarina colliarenosi (assembly GCF_007859955.1). GTDB lineage: Bacteria > Planctomycetota > Planctomycetia > Pirellulales > Lacipirellulaceae > Botrimarina > Botrimarina colliarenosi. Next base: position 232,522 of record NZ_SJPR01000001.1, on the reverse strand, counting down.
AGCGCCGCCCCAATCTTGGGCGACAAGCGTCACGCCCCGGAGTTCAAGCGTATCGACCAGACGCCCCAGTTGCTCGACACGGTCGGCGAGCCTTAGCGCGCGATCCGGCTTGTCACTCAAGCCACAACCGATGTGGTCAACCGCGACGCACCGGTGCGTGGTCCGCAGGGCCTCGATCAGCCGACGCCAGTGGAATGACCACGTCGGATTGCCGTGGACGAACAGCAGGGGAGGGGCGTCCCGGGGCCCTTCGTCGACGAAGTGCAGCCGCCCGGCGCCGACGTCGAGCCAGTGCGAGGCGAACGGGTACGCGCTCCGCCAAGCGGACGGCTTCGCTGAAGAGTCTGGGGGCATCACACGCGGCGGTCACAAGCGGAATGGCGGAGCCCCTAGCTTCCACCATCCCCCCGTTCCCTGCCATCCCCACCGTTGCTCGCTAATCCAATGCCGAGGGCGACGGGACGGATCGCGGTGTGACTCAAAACCAGCAGCCGACCCAAAAAAAAGAAAGCCGCGGCGGGCGAACCCACCGCGGCTTCTTCAAACAAACTTTCGACCGATTGCGACGGAGTGGAGTCACTCGAAGAAAGACGCGAACCGGACAGCGCTGCGCGCGGCCATGGATCGGCTCGGGCCAATCGTTTTTTTAGGTCCTCCCGGCGGAATTTTGGTCGGAAAGTTTGATCGGTAAGCGGCGACGCGGGGCGTCGCCGTGTGGCTTTCGCAAACAGTTATCGGACCCGTGGGGTCCTGTCGTTACGCGGATCGTTCGCTTTTGTTCAGACGGCTCCGCTTCGCCTTTCGACTGGTCGGAGCCTACAGCCTAAGCATAGTCCGCGGAAGGCTTCTTGGGGCGGAAATTGGTCGCTTTGGGGACCGCGCCGTCAGCCCAGTCGCCATTGGCTTTCGGCCCACTTTTTGCTAACAGCGACGCACACACAACGCCACTTGCGAGGCTCGCCATGGATTGGCTCTGGACCCGTCGTTCTGCCCTGCTCGGGATCGCCCTGATGCTATTACTCCCGACCTCGGGAGGGGGACAGACCAACGACAAACGCGAACCCAAGTTGCGTGAACGCCTCGTGCTAGGACTGCAAGTCCGCCGCCCCGCCGAGTATGAGTACGTCGACGCGGTGATCGACACGGTGAACCGCGGCGAACTGCCGCAGAAAATTGTCGATCGGATGTTCTTCTGGGCACGCGGCCGGGCGCCGAAGGGCGACCAAGGACGCCGACCGATCATCTACTTCCAGGCGGGCCTCAACCGGGTCGCCAGCAAGCTGCGAATCGATATCGCGGCCGACCCCAGCTCGACGGGGGGCTGAGACGGGGGGGGGCTGAGCGGTCGCCCGGTAGGAGTGACGCGGCGAATGCGGTAAGATGCGTGACTCGGCGTCCCCGGACGCCCCGTCCTGTACCCTTCCCGGTCCGCCAGTTAGAGGCCGTTCATGGCTCGTAAAGTCGTCAGCCGTAAAGATCTCCGCGCCGAAAACGACGCCGCGGAGGCTCAAGAGGCCGCCGCTCCGAAGAAGAAGGCTGCCAAAAAGGCGGCCCCAAAGAAGAAGGCCAGCCGTTCGAAAGCCGCCGCCGAAGTTCGGCTGAAGGCGTTCTGGGGCGTCTTCAACCAATCGTTGAAGCGGGTCGCTCTGTACGATTACAGCCAGAAGAAAGAGGCCGAGAAGAAGGCCGAAGAACTGACCGCCAAGGGCAAGAGCCCGCACTTTGTGCAGCCGGTCAAAGAGATTCTTAAAGACGCCTAAGTCGTTTGAATCGAACGGTTTGCCGCTCGTCCGCTCGACCCGATCGGCTCGGCGGCGGTGACCCGGTTGAAAGCTGTGAGGAAGGGCCTCGGCTTGACTCGCCGTCGTTTCTGACGGATAGTCAATAAGGTATGGCCTCCACCGCCCCCCACCTGCCGACGCAGCCCGATACGAGCCTCCCGGGCGAGTCTCGCAAGCAGCGGGAGATCCGCCTACGCGAGGCGAGGATCCTTGCGGTCGCCCGCGATCAGATCCTCGAGGGGGGCTATTTGGGGCTCAACATGGACCGCATCGCGGCTCAGATTGAGTACTCCAAGGGGACCATCTACCAGCACTTCCGCAACAAGGAAGAGATCCTGCTGGCGCTAGTGAACGACGCCCTCAACACCCGCCTGCGGATGTTCCGGGCCGCGGCGGCGTTCGAGGGGCCCGACCGCGTGCGGCTCGCCACCATCGGGGCGGCAGCCGAGGCCTTCGTCGAGCACTACCCCTACCACTTCAAGGTCGAACAGATCGTCCGCGCCGCCTCGATCTGGGAAAAAACCTCCCCCGAGCGACGGCAGCTCATGCAGACTTGCGAGCATAGCTGTATGGGGACGGTCGTCGAGATCGTCCATGGTGGCGTCGCGTCGGGCGATCTGACCCTCCCCGAGGGGGTCCGGCCCGAAGAAGTTGTCTTCGGGATGTGGTCAATCTATCTCGGGGTGCAGATCATCTCGCATAGCAGCGACACGCTGGCGGACATCGGCATCGACAGTCCGTCACGCTCGCTGCGGCTGAACCAGAACCGCATGCTCGACGGTTATGGTTGGCGGCCGCTGAGCGACGACTTCGACTACAGCGGCCATATGGACCGGGTGAAGCAGCAGATCTTCCGGCACGACCAGTTTTCGCAATAACCCGTTTTACTGAGTAACATCGGACCCCATTGGTCCGCTTACCGAATAGGCGTCCGCTTTTTATTTGTCTTCAATTTGACGAATCGTCACAAAATGACCAGCCGTTGGACTCTTATCGGATTCGCCGCCCTTCTGTTGGTGGTGGTCGTGGCGGGCGGTTCGACGGCCGTGCTGAACGCGCAGCAGGGCGCGCCAGCTAAGATCACTCCGACGGCGACCACGCCCGTGCGGACTCAGGTGGCGACGCCAGTCGATTCGTTCCTCCGCAACCGCGTCTACACGGGAACGCTCGTCGCCCGACGGCGGAGCGTGCTCTCCTTCGAGCGAGCCGGCAAAGTCGTCGAGCTGGTGGTGGACGAAGGAGACGCGGTCACGAAGGGCGAGCTACTGGCTCGGCTCGATACGCGTCGCTTATTGGCTCGGCGGTCGCGGGCCGAGGCGGACCTCGCCGAAGCAATGGCCGTCCTCCGCGAACTGGTCGCCGGACCCCGCCAACAATCGATCGCCGCCGCCGCGGCGGAGGTGCGGAGCCTCGCCGCGCAGCGCGACGTCGCCGAGCGGAACCTCAAACGCCGCGAGCAACTCGTCGCCAGCAACGCGGTCAGCCGCGAAGAGTACGACGAGGCGCTCTACGACTATCGCGCAGCGGCGGCGCGGACCGACGTAGCGCAGAAGAACCTCGATGAGCTCGAGGCGGGCACCCGACAAGAACAGATCGCCGCCCAGGAGGCGCAGGTCTCGGCGCTCGAGGCGAGTGTCGCCGACATCCTTCATGAGCTCGACGACTCGGTCCTGCTCGCTCCCTACGCCGGCCGGATCGCCAAACGCCGCGTCGATGAAGGGACGGTCGTCTCGCCCGGCGCGGCGGTGTTCGAGCTGGTCGAGGCCGACACGCTCGAGGCCTGGATCGGCTTGCCGCCCCAGGCGGCGGCGCAAGTGGAAGTCGGTCTCCAGACGACCGCAACGATCGCCGGGACCGACTACGTGGCGATCGTCCAATCGGTGCGTCCCGAACTCGACGTGACGACGAGGACGCAAAACGTGGTGCTGCGGCTCGACAGTCCCGCCGGCTTAGTTGCCGGACAAGTCGTCCGCGTCGGTGTCCGCGAACCGGTCGCGATGCCAGGGTTCTGGGTCCCGACCCAAGCGTTGAGCCCGGGCCGTCGCGGCTTGTGGACGGTTCTGGTGGCGGAGGAGGGCGCGGCGGCGGCCCGGCCGGTCGAGGTCATCGAGGCGGACGGCGATCATTCGTTCGTCCGCGGCGCCCTCGAAGCGGGCGAGCACGTCATCGTCGAGGGCGCCCATCGCATCGTCGCAGGGCAGGCGGTCGCCGCGGCTCCGGCTAGCTCTTCAAACGGCTAGCGATCGATCGCCGCCCCTTCCCGCCGATTCAGCCCCGCCGATTAAGCCCCCGCCTCCGGCCCTCTGCCTTCCCCGATGAATCGACTGCTTTTCGACAACCGCCGGCTGCTGATGCTCGCGATCGCGCTGGTCGTCGTTGCGGGGATGTCGTCGTTGCTGGTGCTTCCTCGGATGGAAGACCCCGTGCTGACGCAGCGGGCCGCGATCATCAATGCCCGGCTCCCCGGCGCGACGCCCGAGCGGGTCGAGGCGCTCGTCGTCGAGCCGCTCGAGGAAGAGCTGCGCGAGATCCCGGAGATTAAGGAGATCCGCACCACGGCGCGGTCGGGCGTTGCGAACATCGTCGTCGAGCTGCGGGACGACGTGTACGCCGCGTCGGAGGTCTGGTCGCGGGTCCGCAACAAGATCGACGACGCCGGCCCGCAGCTGCCGCCCGAGGCGAGCGAGCCCGAGTTCGACCTGCTGGAAGTGACCGCCTACGCGTCGATCGTCGCGCTCCGCTGGGACGCGCCGACCGACGTGAACTACGCGGTGCTGCGCCGGCTGGCCGAAGAACTCGATCGGCGTCTGCTCGCGGTGGGGGGGACCCGCGAGGTCGACACGTTCGGCGACCCGGCCGAGGAGATCACGATCGAGATCGACCCGGCGCGGCTGGCGACGCTCGGGCTGTCGGTCGCCGACGTGGCGCGACAACTCGCCGCCAGCGACGCCAAGATCGCCGCCGGGCAGCTCCGCGCCGCCGATGGCTCGCTCGTGATTGAAGTCGACTCCGAACTCGACACGGTGCGGCGGATCGCCTCGACGCCGATCCGCATCGGCGCCGACGACGACGCGGGACGCCTCGTCTCGCTCGGCGCGGTTGCCGACGTCCAAAAGGGGGTGATTGACCCGCCAACGCGGCTCGCGCTAGTCGACGGCAAGCCGGCGATCGCCGTGGCGGTGCTGGTCCGTGGGGATCAACGCATCGACGTCTGGGCCGCTAAGGCCGACAAGGTCGTCAAGGCGTTCGGGGCGGAGCTCCCCCCCGCGGTCGGAATGAAGCGCGTCTTCGAGCAGAGCGGCTACGTCGAGACACGGCTCGGCACGCTGCTGTGGAATCTCGTCGCCGGCGCCGCCGCCGTGATGGTGGTCGTCTGGCTGATGATGGGCTGGCGCAGCGCGGTGGTCGTCGGGTCGGCGTTGCCGTTGGCGTCGCTGATGGTGCTTGCCGGCATGCGATGGATGGGCATCCCGATCCACCAGATGTCGGTGACCGGTTTGATCATCGCCCTGGGGCTGTTGATCGACAACGCGATTGTCATCGTCGACGAGGTCGCCGAACGGATGCACGGCGGCGAATCGCCCGGCGAGGCGGTGGCGAGCGCCGTGAGCCATCTGGCCGGGCCGCTGTTCGGCTCGACGCTCACGACCTGCCTGTCGTTCGCGCCGATCGCCCTGATGCCGGGACCCGCCGGCGAGTTCGTCGGCGCGATCGCGGTCAGCGTGATGATGGCGGTCACGTCGTCATTCTTCTTAGCGATGACCGTGACGCCCGCCATCGCCGCGATTTTCCTCCCGCAAGAGCAGCGTGGCGAGCGTCCCTGGTGGTCGTCGGGTTTGCGTTCCGATCGGCTCACGGCGGGCTACTCCACGCTGCTGGGCTTTCTGTTCCGTCACCCGTTGCTCGGTATCAGCCTGCCGGTAGCGGCGCCGGTCCTCGGCTTCGTCCTAGCCGGCTCGCTGACCGAACAGTTCTTTCCACCCGCCGAACGCGATCAGTTGCAGATCCAGATGGACCTGCCGGCCGGGGCTTCGATCGATGCAACGCGCCGAATCGCCGACGATGCGAGGGACTTGCTGCTGCAGAACCCGCGCGTGAAGGCGGTCGATTGGTTCCTCGGCGAGAGCGGGCCCGCCTTCTATTACAACATGATCGCCAACCGCTCGGGCGTCCCGCAGTACGCCCAGGCGATGGTGCAGATCGACTCGAACGAGGATTACTTCGGCGTTGTCCGCGAGGTGCAGCAGGCACTGAACGAGGCGCTGCCCGCCGCACGGTTCCTCGTTAGGCAGCTGGAGCAGGGCCCGCCGTTCGATGCGCCGATCGAGGCCCGGCTGTTCGGCCCCGACCTCGACGAACTCGGCCGGCTCGGCCGCGAGGTCCGCCGCGTCATGAGCCAGACGGCCGACATCGTCCACACGCAGTCCGACCTGTCGGAGACCCTGCCGAAGCTCGCGGTGACGGTTGATGAGGCCTCGGCGCGGCTGGCGGGGCTCGACAACGAGACCGTCGCCCGCCAGCTCGACGCGACGCTCGAGGGGGCGGTCGGCGGGTCGGTGCTCGAGGGGACCGAGAGCCTCCCGGTGCGGGTCCGCGTCGCCGGCGCGGAGCGGAGCGACCTCAACCATATTGCCGCGACCGACCTGATCGGACGCACCGCAACGGGCGAAGCGACCCGCACGCCGCTGTCGGCGGTGGCCGACTTGCGATTGACGCCCGAGCGATCGGCGATCCCGCACTTCAACTCCGAGCGGATGAACGAGGTGAAGGCCTTCATCACCGCCGGCGCGTTGCCGTCGGAGGTGCAGGGGCGCTTCGTCGAGCGGCTCGCCGGGTCGGGGTTCACGCTGCCGCCCGGCTATCGCTTGGAGTACGGCGGCGAGGGCTCCAAGCGGAACGACGCGGTCGGCAACCTGATGTCGAACGTGGCGGTGCTGCTGGTGCTGATGGCGGCGACGCTCGTCCTCTCGTTCGGCAGCTTCCGGATGGCGGCCATCATCGGCGCGGTCGCGGCGCTCTCGGTCGGCTTGGCGCTGGGGTCGCTGGCGATCGCCGGCTATCCGTTCGGCTTCACGGCGATCATCGGCACGATGGGACTGATCGGCGTGGGGATCAACGACACGATCGTCGTGCTCGCCGCGATCCGCGACGACGCCAAGGCGCGGACCGGCGACGCCGCGGCGATCCGCGACGTGGTGGTCCGCTCGAGCCGCCACGTGATCGCAACGACGCTGACCACCATCGCCGGCTTCATGCCGCTGATCCTCGGCGGCGGCGGCTTCTGGCCCCCGATGGCGATCACGATCGCCGGCGGCGTCGGCGGCGCGACGCTCCTAGCGCTGGTGCTGGCGCCGTCGGCCTACACGCTGCTGATGTGCCCCCGGTGCGAGGAGTCGGCCGAGAACGCGGCAGAGATCACGACGGCCACCGAGGCGACGCTGGCGCCCGCGACGGGTTGACCCGAGGAGGTCTCACGCCAAGGCGCGAAGGCGCAAAGAAAGCAGCGGGACAAGCCTTTGCGCCTTCGCGTGAACCCCTTTTTATCCGAGCACCTCGCGGACGCGCTCAATCACTTCCGGCTCGCCGTACTCGAGCTTCCCGAAACCGTACAAGGCCCCGGCCGATACCGCCGCGTCCTGGTGCTCGGCGTAGTTCGTGACGAGCATTACCGGCGTCGTCCCCCTCTTGGGGTCGGCCTTGATCGCCTTGATGATCGCGAGGCCGTCGGAGTAGTCCTCGTCGAGCTTGCGGTTCACCAGCACGAGGTCATAAGACCCGGCGGCAAGCTTCTCCATCGTTTCCGCGGGGAGTTTGGCCGTATCGACCACGACGTCCGGGAAGTGCCGCGACAGGAAGGCGACGATCCCGGCGTGGTCGGGGCCGCACTGGCCGACGCTGAGTACTTTCTTCATTTTGGTTTCACCACTGAGCACACAGAGAACACGGAGAAGTTCACCGAGGAACGGCGATCACAACAAGCGATCGACTGTGGGAGGGGTCTCCAGACGCCGACTACGGTTGCCTAGCGATTGCGGCGTGGTGCGCGTAATCGGCGTCTGGAGACGCCTCCCACAGAGAAGGATCCACCTAGCAGAGTACCGGGGAATACCGCCGCGCTTTTCTCCGCGTCCTCCGCGAACTCCGCGGTTAATCCTTCTTCTCGATCGCAAACAGGTGCGTGCGATTGGAAATGTACAGCACGTTGTCGGCGATGATCGGCGTCGAGTAGACGCTGTTGCCCATGTTGATCTCGCCGAGGGCGGGGATCATCTCGCCGCCGTCTTCGGTCATCGCGACGTTGGGGTCGGTCGAATGGTTGAAGATGGCGACGTCGCCGTCCTCGTCGCCGATGTAGACCTTGCCGTCGACGATCAACGGCGAGCCCCACGCGGCGGCGAACATGTCGTAAGTCCAGTGGACCTTCGGCGAGCCGGTCGCCATCGCATCGAGGCAGTGGAAGATGCCGCTGAAGTCGGCGATGTAGAGGATGTCGTCCTTGATCGCGACGGTGCCGCAGCTGCGGTGCATCGTCTCGAGGTAGGGGTCGATCTCGCCATCGCCGTCCGAGTCGAGCTCGCTGTAGTGCCAGATCACCTTCGAGTTGGGGTTCGGGCGGGCCAGGTCGCCTTCCTCAGGGATGACCGCCTGGATCCGCTTCGGGGGGATCGGCGTGCTGGGGTCGGCCGCGTTGAAAGCCAACTCGGGGGAGACGTCGCCCGAGCCGGTCGGGTCGATGCACCAGAGGTGGCCGACGCCCTCGCCGTGTTCGGGATCCTGTCCGACCGCGACGTACGCGCGGTTCTTGTAGACGACCGGCGTGGCGATGATGTTGTTGCGCGTGCCGCGGCCGCCGAGGATCCAGACCGACTGCTTGGGGTTGGCGTCGAACTTCCAGAGGAGCTTGGCGCCCCCTTCGCCGTCGCCGAGCGGGTCGAAGGCGTAGACCCAGCCGTCGCCGCCGCCGTAGATCACCTGCATCTGCTTCGAGCCGTCGGGCATTTCAATCTCCGCGACGGTCGGGCTCGACCACTGGCCGTGCAGGATGTTGTCGCCGGGGGACTTGTCGGTCCACAGCACCTCGCCGGTGTTCTTGTCGAGCGCGATAAAGCTCGGGGCGTTCGGCGAGGGGAGGTTGATGTGCGACTCGTCGAGGCCGTTGCTGGTGTTCACCAGCAGCGTGTCGCCGATCGCGGTGACGCTGCAGCTGCACATGTTGTGCTGCGAGACGCCGAGCTCGCGCATCATGTCAAAGACCCAGATGACGTCGGCCTCGTTTTCGCCGGTGTGGGCTTCGTCGGTCTTGGGGCCGTCGTTCTCGCCGTCGTGGAAGCCCTCGGTGTCGAGGCAACGGACCTCGCCGCGGCTGGTGACGAACCACAAACGCTTGCCCTCGACCAGCGACGCGGAGCAGATCCCTTGAAGGGGCCAGTCGTGGACGCGGCCCGTCTTGAGCTTCTCCGAAGAGTGCTGCCAGAGGAACTTGCCGTCGGCGATGTCGAAGCAGAGCAGGCAGCCGAGGTCGACGTCGGCCGGGTACCGCTCGAGCCAGCCGCCCGAGTTGTTGGTGCCGATAAAGGCCTTGCCGTCGGCGATGACGCAGTTGCCGTAGGTCTGCGACCCGAGGCGGGCGGCCCACTTCACGTTCTCGGCGGTGGAGCTGTCCCACTCGCCGGTGCGGAAGTCGAAGTCGCCCACGTTCCATTCGGTGGGGATGCCGACGCCGACGGGCGTGTTGTTGCGGGCTCCGTCGCCGCCCCATTGGGGCCATTCTTTGGTGATCGAGGGCGCCGAGTCGGCAGCATCGACCGAACTACACACCAGCAGGATCAAGACTGGCAAGAAGCGCTTCATACTCGGACTCGGGTTAGGAGGAACCGCCCCGGCGCTAAGAACGCCACGGGTCGCCAAGTCATCTGCCTGGCGCAACTCGGCGCTCTTGGCGTCTTGGCGGTTAATGTTTGACGTTCAGTTGTTTGGCGTTACCGTCAGGTTGTCGACGTAGAACTCCGCTTCTTTGGAGTCGCCGAACAGGCCGGGGCTGCCCTGGAGTTGGGGCGCCTTGTCTTCGAACTGGAGGGTCCACTCGCCCGGCTCGGCCTCGTCGCGGGGCCAGACCTTCGCCTGGACAATGGCGGTCTCGTCGGCGGGCTTGGGGACGACCGAGAGCTTGAGGCGGTACCAGACGCTCGGCTTGAGCTCCATCGACTGCGCCGCCTGGGTGCGACGGTCGTGCGTGCACCAACTGTAGAGCCGCGCCTCTTGGTTGGGGCCGAACAACGTGAACGTGTAGCCGCTGTTGATCAGGCCGGCCGAGGGGAGCTTGATGGCGCTGGCCACCGTCGGCGGGCCATCGGGTGACGGGCCGTCGGACCCTGATTCGCCGCCGACCCCTTCCTGCAGCTGGATGTCGGCTTGGACGGTGTAGTTGGCCAACTCGGGCGAGCCCATCCACATCTGGCTACGGGTGCCGAGCTTGGTCGTCGGCGCGCCGGGTCGCGTGGGGAGTTCGGTCGGCTTGGCGAGGTAGTGGTTGCCATCCCCTTCACGCATCACGTAGCGGACGCGGCCGCCGACCCACGTGAGGGGAACGTCCTTCGCGCCGTCCTCAAAGTCGTACGACCAGGGGATGGGGGGGACGATGCGGATGCGACCCTCGGCCGCTACGCCGTCAATCTCACAGAGCACCAGCGCGGTGTCGGCTTTGCCGCCGGTCGGCGCTTTGTAGACGCCTTCCTTCGTGATGTTGCCCGGCCCCGAGACGCCGAATGAAACACGCGAGGGTTCGGCCTCTCGCAGGAACTGGCCCTTGGCGTTGTAGAGCCGCACGCGGTACGCCTGCTTCTCACCCGGCTTGAGCAGCGCGTCCCACGGCACGATCTGGACTTGAGTGACCCGCTTGTCTCCGATCGGGGCCGGCTTGGGGGCGGGGACGGAGGAGTCGGCGTTGGCCGCCACCGATTCTTCCGAGCCGATGCAGTAAAGGGCTTCGCTGGTCGTCATATAGATGCGGCCGTTGGCCACGATCGGCGAGGCGTTAACTTGTTCGCCGTTGAGGGACACTTCGTCAACCTTCTCGACGCCGTCCTTGGTCGGCTTCCAAACGGTCCAGGTCCCCCCTTCGCTGCAGGCGTAGATCTTGCCGTCTGCGTAAACAGGCGATCCCCGCATGACGCGGCCGAGCCTAGCCGGGCGGCGATTGATCGCTTTGCCGGTCGCGGCGTCGAAGACCGTCATCTTGGCGGTGTCAGAGATCGCGTAGACGCGCCCATCGACCAGCAGCGGACCACTCTTGCCGATCATCTCTTGGTATTTGATCCAAATCTCTTTACCGGACAGGTCGGTCGGCTTCTCGGCGCCGACCATCGTGCCGTCGAGCGCCACCAGCGCCCCCATGGCGTTGCCGACCATGTTCTCCTCGCTATGGCCGATATAGACCCGGCCCTCGGGACCGACGACCGGCGGCAGGTTGACGCCGCGGCGCGACAGCGGGTACTTCCAAAGCGGTTTGCCGGTGCCGGCCTGTATGGCCCAGGCCATCCCGTCGCCCGACCCGAACACCAACGCCCGGTGCCCGGCGAGGGTCACCAGTGCCGGCATGCTGTAAGTCGTGTCTTCGGGGATGAGCGACGTGCCGCTGAGCCAACGCAGCTCGCCGGTCGCCTTATCGAAGGAGAGGAAGCGGTGGGCCGGCTTCGCCATCAGGCTCCACTTGGGCGTGTCGCCCCAGCCAATGACGACCGCGCTGGTGATGACGGTGTCCTCATGGATCACCGGGAAGTTGGTCCGACCGCCGTAGGTCGAGAGCAGACCAAACTCCTCGTGGAGGCTACGGTCCCAGATGAGCTTGCCCGAGTCGCCGTCGAGGCAACAGAAGTAGCCGCAGACGCCTTGGGCATAGACGCGGCCCGTCTCGGGATCGCCGACCACGCTCGACCACCCGACGCGGGTGTCAGGGACGTCGGACAGATAGACGTTAAAGCGGTGCTTCCAGAGGACTTCGCCGGTGGCGGCGTCAGCGCAGACGACCTTCTCTCCTTCTAGCTCTGTGGCGGGCTGGTCGCGGACCAGCGTGTAGAGCTTCCCCTTCATGACGATCGGGGTCGATCGGCCGGCGAGGGCGGCGCTACGCCAGAGGAGATGGCTCCCCTCCCCGCCAGCGGGGTCCCAATGGTCGACCAGATCGGTTTCGGGCGAGGCGCCGTCGTAGTGGGGCCCCCGCCAGACCGGCCAATCCGCAGCGATTGCCTGACCGGACAAGACACTGAGGGCGCCGAGGGCCGCGATCAGGGGGCTGAAGAGGCGACGGGACGAAGCCGGAGAGAAGGAGAATCGCTGTGGCATGGCGGACTTTGTGGGATCGGCAAGATGGTGGGCGCTTGCCATCCTGGCGGCGGGGAAAAAACTTTCAACCAACCTTACGGCGGGAAGCGGGTGCGAGTGCGGTTTGGTGCGTGTTCAGACACCACGTAGCAACAATACCAAGCACAAGATGCCAGGACCATGAGCGCGGGGGGCTCGAGTCTGCCGGTCACGGGGGATACCGGGCCGGTACAACCGGCACATTGAGAGAGTCCGTCACTGCCGTTATAGACTTCGTAGAAGTTGCTCTAAACCATTTGCTGGGAAACGCTTGCGGCATCTCAAGGGGGCTTTCGAGGGTCGCCGATAGGTACGCTGCGACCCCTTGGTCTGGCGTGACCAAGGAGTCGTGATGCGTCGGCCCGCCGGCCCAACTGTTTCGAGTCAAGGAGTGGCTCGACTGGCGGCGACGCTCCCCCCGCAAGATCCCACCGCACACGGACGTGTCGGCCCCGACGGACTTCCGGCATTTATAAGTGCCGTTCCCTCGGCTGATGCAGCCCGCCCCCCCTTTCGGGCAGCACGCGAAGAGTTAGGCCGCTGAGGAGCGGCGTCGCGCGTTGCCGGAAGTCGGCCGGGTGACCGATGTTTCCCCCCGTGGGGTTGGATCTCGCAGAAGTTAGGAGAGTCCTCAATGAAGTTTCAGATGCTGGGAGCGCTGCTGCTGAGCGTCTCTCTAGTTGGCCAAAGCTACGGCGGTGGTCTGCTAGGGAAGCTCTGCGGTGGTTGTGGCTCCGCGTGTTGTTCGGACGCTTGCGATCCGAGCTGTGGATGTGACGACGGTTGCTGTGAGCCTTCGTGCTGTGCAGCCGACCCGAGCTGCGGTTGCGACTCGGGATGCTGTGGTGAGCCCTCGTGCTGTGCCGAGCCCTCTTGCTGCGATCCTTGCTGCAAGAAGCCGTGCCTGCTCGACAAGCTGTTCGGCAAGCTGAAGTGCCACAAGTCGTGCTGCAGCGATTGCTGTGAGCCCTCTTGCTGTGCCGATCCCAGCTGCTGTGCCGACCCCAGCTGCTGTGCGTCGGATTGCGGTTGCGAGCCCTCGTGCTGTGCCGCTGACCCGTCGTGCTGTGCGGCGTCTTCGTGCTGCGATCCTTGCTGCAAGAAGCCGTGCCTGCTCGACAAGCTGTTTGGCAAGCTGAAGTGCCACAAGTCGTGCTGCAGCGATTGCTGCGAGCCCTCTTGCTGTGCCGACCCCAGCTGCTGTGCCGGTTCGGGCTGCTGTGGCGCCGAGCCCAGCTGCTGTGCGTCGGACTGCGGTTGCGAGCCCTCGTGCTGTGCCGCTGACCCGTCGTGCTGTGCGGCGTCCTCTTGCTGCTCGCCTTGCTGCAAGAAGCCGTGCCTGCTCGACAAGCTGTTCGGCAAGATGAAGTGTCACAAGTCGTGCTGCAGCGATTGCTGTGAGCCGTCTTGCTGTGCCGATCCCAGCTGCGGCTGCGATGCCGGCTGCTGCGAGCCGTCGTGCGGCGCCGCTGGTTGCGGTTGCGGTTCGGCCTCGTACGCCCCGGCTTCGGCTCCGGCCGCTGCCCCGGCTCCGGTTCGCGCCACCGAAGAAGCGGCTCCGATGCCGCCCGCCCCGATGGCCGACCCGAACGCCTCGATCGGTCGTCAGCGTGACGTCGTTCGTGTCAGCTTCGCCCGCTGAGCTCCGGCTCAGGGTAGCGACGCTGAGGCAACTCGGCTGAGATAAAAGACACCGGCCCGTGCGGGGAAACCCGCGCGGGCCGGTTCTTTTCGTTTAATGCGGTGCGGCCCGCGACTCACGCGCGCGCTCGCGGCGGCAGCATCGGCCGGAAGTGCTCGTCGGGCAGAATCATCTTCTGCACCCGGATGCCGAAACGCTCGCCCACCTTGACCGCCTCGCCACTAGCAACGGGCCGGTTGCCGACCGTCAGTTCGAGCGGCGCGTCGCACGCCTTGTCGAAGGTGATGATCGAACCGGGGCCCAGCTCAACGACTTCGGACAGCGGGATCTTCTTTCCCGCCAGGTTGACCGAGACCGGCACCGTGACACGCAACGCCGAGAGGGCGTTGGGGGGCAGATCGCGGAGGTCGCGCGGCGGCGGTCCGTTCCAACGCAGCACACGCGACCGCGGGCCCAATTCCTCCGCCGGGGGCTCGTCCACGGGGGCGGCCGCTTCCAGCGCCGGAGCCGCGGGCGCCGGCGCCTCGGCGGGGGCGGCTTCTGGAGCCGCCGCGTCTCCGAAGGCGGCGTCGGCGTTCGCGACGGGCCAAACGAGCGTCATTTGTGTCAGCGCTTCGCCACGGGCGAGCTCGATCGGCGCCGCCGTCGCGTCGGTTGCGGGCTCCGACCGCCCCGCCGCCGCCGCTAGGTCGTCGACCCACTTGCCGTCGAACGAGTCGGCCATCAGCGTGTCGGGGACCAGCAGCATGCTCAGCTCTTGGCCGAGCGTGTTGAGCTTGCTCTGCCCCGTGGGGTCGGGCGCCTTGGTCCAGTCCGGGATCAGCCCCCCGGAGGCTGGCAGCACCGCTAGCATCTGCTCGGCGCCGAACTTGAACGCGAAGACGAGCCCGCCCCCGGCCAACGCCTCGGCGGATACCGACGCAAACGGCGTCGGTTCGCCCGCTTTGAGCACGAAATCACCGTCCAACGCCCGGCCGAGGGCCCCGGCCGCCTCTTCGGCGTTCTCGGTGCAGGCGGCGACCACCTGGGCGGCGAGTTCGGGTGTCAGATCGGCCACGGCACAGACGAGTTGGGTAGAGCGGATGGTCCCTCCTGGTCGTTATCGGCGCCCTAACCGTCAAACTTTGCCAAGCCCCGGCCGACGCCCCGATCTCGACAGAATGCGCGCGGCGCCCGCATCTGAAGTTGGTGGATCGTCGGATTATGGGTAGATTTTGGCGACTGGGCGGACCCGGCGGGCCGGGCGCGCCCTCGACCGCTCCCCTCACCCCACGCAAGGAGGCGTTGATGGCGACGCAGCCGGTGCGGCTCGTTCATGCGAGCGACCTACGCCTCGATCGACCGCTTTACGGCCTCGCCGAGGCGCCAAACGACCTGCGCGAGCTGCTCCGCGACGCGCCGCTCGAGGCGGCCGAGCGGGTCTTCGACACGGCGCTCGCCGAGAACGCCGACGCCCTGCTGCTGGCCGGCGACGTGCTCGACGCGCGACGCGCCTCGCCACGGGTTGCCGCCTTCCTGCTGAATCAATTCAGCCGGCTCGAGAAGCGTGGCGTCCGCGTCTTCTGGGCCGGCGGCGAGTGCGACCCGCCCGACGCCTGGCCCCGCACCGAGCGGCTGCCCGATAACGTGACCGTCTTCCCGGTCGGCCGCGTCGAGTCGCATGAGCTGCGGCGCGGCGACGCGGTGGTGGCGATTGTCCAAGGGATTAGCAAGCCGGGCGACCGTGAGGTCGACGCCAGCGGCTTCCGTCGCGACGCGCACGGCCGCTTCACGGTCGGCGTCGCGTACGGCACCAGCGACGCCCCCGGCAAGGAAGGGGACCGCGTCGACTACATGGCGCTCGGCGGCCGTTCGCGTCGAGCGACGGTCGATCACGAGCCGGGGGTCGCTCACTACGCGGGCTCGCCGCAGGGACGCTGCCCCACCGACCAAGGCCCGTCGGGCTGCACCGTCGTGCAGGTCGACGAGTCGGGCAAAGCCAAGACGCGCTTCGTCGCTACCGACATCGTCCGTTGGCACGAGGAAACCGTCGAGTTCACCGCCGGCGTCAACGCAGAACAGCTCCGCACCCGGTTGCGAGAACGGCTCGACAAGGTGCGTGGCCGCGCCCAAGGCGTTCATCAATTGATCGCTTGGCGTCTGGAGGGGGTCGGCCCGATCGTCGCCCAACTCCGCCCCGATGGCCTGTCGGGCGAGCTGCTTGCCGACTTGCAGAAGCACGCCGGCCGCGAGAAGCCGCTCTGCTGGACCTACGCGGTGACCTGCCGATCGCGCTACGAGCCGCCGCACGAGCAACTCGACCAAGAGACGATCCTCGGCGACCTGCTGCGGCAAGTCGACGTGATGCGCAACAACGAGGCGTTCGTTCTCGACCTCGCCGGGATGCTCCCCAAGCCGCTCCCCGACCCGTCGCTGGCGTCGGTGGCGCAGACCAAAACCGCCAACGAACGAGTCGACCTGTTCAACGACGCCGCCAAACTCGGCGTGGCGTTGATGACAGAAGAGGCCTGAGGCTTGAGCGGTGAGACCCGAGTCAAGGTCTCGCAGCGCAACCCTCCAGCCTTACGCCTCAAGCCTCACCCCTCCCCATGAAACTCACCGATCTCCACGTCGACGGCTTCGGCGTCTGGCGCGACCTGCGTCTCAGCGAGCTCTCGCCCACCATCACGGTCCTGTACGGGCCGAACGAAGCGGGCAAGACGACGTTGATGCACTTCCTGCGCGCGATGCTGTATGGCGTCACCGCCGAGCGGCGCGAGCGCTACTTGCCGCCGCGCGAAGGGGGCCGTCCGGGCGGGTCGTTGGGGCTGCTGAGCGACGACGGCGCCTTTGATGTCGAGCGCTACGTCGAACGGGGCGACGGCGACCGTGGCCGCGTGTCGATCACCCTCCCCGACGGCGAGCAGCAAGGCGACCGCCTGCTGCGCGACGCGCTGGAGTCGGTCGACGAGCGGACCTATTGCAACGTCTTCGCGATCGGCCTCGACGAGATCAACGAGCTCGGCGCGCTCGAGGGCGCCGAGGCGGCACGGTGGATCTATCGGCTCACGTCGGGATTGGACCGCGTCTCGCTGTACGATGTCATCCAGGGGCTCCGCAAGAGCCGCAAGCAGCTCATCGGCCCGGCGGGCGAGTCGTCGATCATCGCCGACTTGCTTGGCAAACGCGACCGGCTGCAGACCGAGATCGACGAGCTCGTGATCGACTCGCGGCGGTGGAGCAAGCTGGCCGTTGAGATCGACGAGGTCGAGTCGCAATCGACCCAGCTACAGGCCGAGCTGAAGGAGACCGAGAAGCGCGCCCGCCGGATCGAGATAGCCCTGGGGCTCAAGCCGTTGTGGGCCGAACGCGAGCGTGTCGTCGAAGAACGCCGCCAGTACGAGAGCCTTCCCGACCTCGGCGACAAGCCGCTCACGCGGCTCGAAGAGCTGAACACGAAGGCCGGAGAGCACCAGCGTCAGCGGCACACGCTCCGCGGCCAGCGCCGCGAACTGCACAAGGAGATGCAAGAACTTGGCGTCAACGAGGTGCTGATGCGGAGCTGTTGTCGGCTCGACGCCCTCGGCGAGCAGCAGGACTGGCTCGCCGCGCTGGAGCGGCAGTCGGCCGAACTCGGCGAAGAGGTCGAGCGGCTCGACGCCCGCGTCGAGTCGGAAACGGCCCGGCTGGCGAAGCTGTGGCGGCACAAGCCGTCGCCCGAAGCGGCGCCGGAGCTCAACGACGACACCCTCGAGACGCTCAAGCCGGTTATCGAGTCGGTTGGTGACGCCGAGCGGATGGTCGCCGAGTCGAAGCGCGAGCTCGACGCGCTCCGCGGCCACGAGCGGAACTACGACGTGCAGCTCGAGGGCGCGCTGACGTCGAGCGAGAAGCTCGGTCTGCCGAACAACATTGAGGAAGCGGGCGAGCTCGTCTCGTCGCTCCGCCGGCGGCTGAAGGCGGAGCAGAAGGTCGAGCAGTCCCGCCGCACCGTCGCGGACCTTGCGGACCAGTGCGACCGACTCGTCGAACGCCAGGTGGTTCCGATCGAGTTGTTCGTGCTGCTGACGGCGGCGTTCTCGGCGGCGGCGGTCGTTGTGTTCTGGGGCTGGATCGCCCCGGCCGACACCAGCTGGATCAGCAAGTTCGGACTGCCCGCGTTGCTGGCGGCGGGTGGTTGCTGGTTCGCCCGTTACTTGATCGAAGACAACCGGGCGAACGAGCTCGATATCTGCCGCCAACAGCTCGAAGCAGCGGAGCAGCAGGTCCAACTCGTCCTTAAGGAGCTGGGCGTGCTCGATGACGAACTGCACCTCAACGAGGGCTCGGTCGTTGTCCGCCTGCAGCACGCCGAGAAGCATCTGGAAGAGCTCGAGCGGATGCTGCCGGTCGAGACCGAACGCCGCAAGGCGAGCCAGAAGACAGCCGCGTCGGAGGAGTTCTATCGCTCGGCGAAGGAAGAGCTCGCCCGGGCGGAGAAGGAATGGCGCGTGGCGCTGAAGTCGGTCGGCCTCCCCGACGAGACCACCGCCAGCGAGATCGAGAAGCTCGCCGGCCAGTACCGGTCGCTCGCCGAGATGCGGAGCCGGGCCGAAGCCAAGCAGGAAGAGATCGACCGCTGCGAGCGCGAGCACGAGAAGCTCGCCAAGCGGATCGTCGCGCTGGCCGAAGAGGCGGACCTCGTGCTGGACGATGCGGAGGTCCCCGACCAGCTCGAGCACTTGCTGAGCGAGCGCCGGTTGCAGCAGACCCGCATCGACCACCGCAAGAAGCTCCGCGACCGCTCGAAGGAGCTCAAGGAGCGCGAGCGGAAGCACGCCGCGCTGGCCGAACGCGTCGAGTCCGACCTGCAAGCCTTGTTCGCCCAGGCCCGCGCCGAGGACGAGCAGGCGTTCCGCCAGGTGGTCGCCGACATCGAGACCGCCGGGAAACTCGCCGAGAACTACGCCCGCCTGACGCGCGAGATCGCCGCCGCGATCGGCCCGCACGGGACCGAGGCCGACTTCGTCGAGCTGATGAACCGCGAGCGGGCCCTGCGGCTCGATGGCTTGTGGGCGGAGCTGACGTCCGAGCACGACACGCTCGAGAAACAGCTCCGCGAGCTCGCCGTCCGCAAGGCGACGCTCGAGAAAGAACGCCAAGCGATGGTCGAAGACACCACCGTCGCCGACAAGCAGGTCCAGCTCGACCTCATCGAGGCGCAGATCGCCGCCGCCGGCCAGCGCTGGCGCGAGCGGGCCGCTGTGGGCGCGATGCTCGAACTGATCCGCAACGACTACGAAGAGCACCGCCAGCCCGAGACGCTGCTCGAGGCGTCACGCTACCTGGAGCAGCTCACCCGCGGCCGCTACCCCCGCGTCTGGACGCCGCTGGCCGACGACATCCTCATGGTCGATACGGCCGACGGCGAGTCGCTACCGGTCGAAAGCCTCAGCCGCGGCACCCGCGAGCAGCTCTTCCTCAGCGTGCGGATGGCGTTGGTGGCGACCTTCGCCCGCCGCGGCGTCTCGCTGCCGATGATCCTCGACGATGTCCTCGTGAACTTCGACGACACCCGCGCCCGGATCGCGGCGAGTGTGCTCAGCGAGTTCGCGAAGGATGGCCACCAGGTGCTCCTCTTCACCTGCCACGAGCACGTGCGGCGGATGTTCAACGACCTGGCGGCCGACGTGCGGCGCCTGCCGAGCCGCTACGAAGAGGAGCCGCTCGAAGAGGCAATCGTTGAAGAAGAGGCGGTGGAAGAGATCGTCGAGCTTGAAGAGCCCGAGGTCGTCGAAGAGCCCGAGATTGCCGAAGAAGAAGCCGTCGAGACCGAACCCCCCGTCGTCGAACGGGTCGCCTACATCGACGCCGAGTACCTGCCGCTTGAGCCGGTCGTCGAGACACGCCGTGTGGTGGAGGTCATTGAGGCGCCCCAGGCCGAGCCGACCGTCATCGACGAGGCGGTTCCCGAAGCGTACGAACCCCTGCTAGCGGCCATCGACGTCGAAGAGCTCGCCTATGGACGTCTCACCGAAGAGGCGGACGGCATCGAGTACGGCCGATCCAGCACGTCGCGTGGCTACGGGACGCCCCGCAGTTTTTCCGCCGAGGAGGTCGAGCCGCCGCCGCGGGCTTCTTACCCGGTTGAGCACGGCGAAGAATTCGAAGCGTACGTCGTTAACGGAAACGGCGCCGCGCACGGCGCCGACGAATCGGACCCGTGGCGAGTCGTTGACGACGAAGCGGCGAACGCCTCGTGGCTCGACGAGGCGCAGGCCGCGTGGGCCGAGACGTCGAACGTCCGCTAGCGAACCGGCGTTGCTTCCGTGGACGCGGCTTCGTCAGCGGCCGCCGGCTCTTCGGCGGGCTCGTCGTAGGTGCGGCGATCGGTCATGCCTTCGGACGACATGCTCTGGTCGTCGTCGGGGGTCTGTTCCGTCGAGTCGCTCCGCTCCGACGCCCGCAACGCGGCGCGGCGGACCGCTTCGCCTTGGTAGGCGACCGCGGCCTGGATCTGGGCGGCGGTGAAGTAGGCGTTGCGGACGGTGCTCCGCTCGGTGCCGTCGAGCTTGGCGGCGAGCTCCTGCCAGCTCATGTTGTCGGTGTTGTGCCAAACGGCGGCCTGCGCCGCGTGGGGATCGACTTCGCCACGTCCGAGGGCGGCGAGGATCTCGATCACCGCGGGCTGCGACGACAGCTCGTCTTCGGCCGGGACGATCTTGTAGGGCTTCTTCGAGGAGGGGATCCGCTTGCCGTGCTCGAGGCAGAGCAGCGGGACGTTGATCTTGGCGGCCTTCTCCGGGGCGACGCTGAAGGCGCCACCGCCCACGCCGCCACCACCGCCGCCGAGACCGCCACCACCGCCACCGAGTCCGCCACCGCCGCCAACCGACTGCGTGGCGCCACCACCGCCGCCACCGCCCAAGCCGCCGCCACCGAACTGCTGGGCGAGGACCGGCACGCCGACGAACGCTTCGGGCATCCGGAAGTTGACCGGCTGGTCGGTCTTGTTCTCAACAATCACCCGACCTTGACGGTCGTTGCGGGCGACAAACGTCACGTCGACGAGGCCCTCGTCGATCGCGTCGAAGAGGTCGACGGGCTGCGCAGTCCCATCGCTGGCCGTGTCGTCGCTCATGACGGCGTCCGTCGCGGCGGGGCTGGCGGGCTCCGCGGCGTCGGTCTCGACCCAAGCCGAAACGAGGATCACGCTGGCGGCGAGCAACAAGTAGAGGGAAGCGCGAAGGCTCATCGAATCGGTTCCGTTAGCGGGGAGTTCGCAGGGGACGGAGCAACCGGCGCCACGGGGCGCAGTTTCTCCGGTTTCTCCAGATTAACCAGCGAGGTGGCCAGTTCCAAGCAATGGCGGAAAATCCCATTCAACCCGCCATTTCATTGCGTCTGAGCCGGGGGCGCTAGCCCTCGGTGGGAAGCGAGTACCCGGGGTCCACCGAGGGCTAGCGCCCACGGCTGAGACGTATCCAGGTGGTTCGCCGGCTGTTTGGCTCACATCTCGACGGGGATCTCGACGCCGTCCAGGAAGCTCGCCAGCGAGCGGCTCCGGTACGGCTGCTGCAGCTTGCGGACCGCCTTCGACTCGATCTGACGGACCCGTTCGCGGGTCACGCTGAAGATCTTGCCGACTTCTTCCAGGGTGTAGCTGTAGCCGTCGGTCAGGCCGTAGCGGAGCTTGATGATCTCCCGCTCGCGGTAGGTCAGCTCGGCCATCACGTCGTCGAGCCGCTCCTTGAGCATCTCTTGGTTGGCGTCGTACAGCGGGTCATCGTCGCGGTTCTCCTGGAGGAACTCGCCGAAGTAGTTGTCCTCCGAGTCGCCGACCGGCTGGTCGAGCGACAGCGGCTGGCGGGTCATCTTCAGGATGCAGGCGGCGTCGTCGAGCGTCATGCCGAGCATGTCGGCGATCTCTTCCGACGACGGCTCGCGGCCGTGGCTCTGGACGAACTCCGCCGTCGCGGTCCGCACCTTGCTCATCGTGTCGATCATGTGGACCGGCAGACGGATGGTGCGGCTCTGGTCGGCGATCGCCCGGGTGATCGCCTGGCGGATCCACCACGTGGCGTAGGTGCTGAACTTGTAGCCGCGGGCGTGCTCGAACTTGTCGACGGCCCGCATCAGGCCGGTGTTGCCCTCTTGGATGAGGTCGAGGAACGACAGGCCGCGGTTGCGGTACCGCTTGGCGATCGAGACCACCAACCGCAGGTTGGCCGCCGACAGGCGACGCTTGGCGGCGTCGTAACGCTCACGCCGCTCCTTGGTCCGGGCGACCAGGTGGGCCAGCGTCAGCGGGCTCTCCTGCGTGGCCCGCATCAGATAGCGTAGCTCGTGGCGGAGCTCGTCGGCGTGGGCCTCGTCGAGCAGCTTCTCGGGCTCGGCCAGCTGCTCCTTGATCGTCGCCATGCGGTGGCCGATCTCGTGGAGCTGGTCCATCAGGGGCAGCAGCCGCTGGAGGCGGAGGTTCATCTCCTCGACCAGCCGGACGATCTTGTTCCGACGGACCATCAGCCGGCGCCAAGCGGCGACCCGTTCTTTCTTCGGACGGCGTGAATCGACCGCCACGAGGAAATCGGCCGGGTTCATCTCCATCAGGGCGTTGACGGTGTGCAGGTTGGGGCCCAGACGGGCGAGCACCCGCTTCTTCTCCGCCGCGTTGGTGACGGAGATTTCGATGGTGCGGTCGAGCCGCAGCTCCTTGCGGTGCACCTTCTCGAGCAGGTCGATGGCGCCGCGGAGGATAAAGTCGTTGCGGAGCAGGGTCCGCCGGAACGAGGTCCGGGTCGCCTCGATCGCCTTGGCCGAGGAGACCTCTTCGTCCCGATTCAGCATGGGGATTTCACCCATCTGCATCAGGTACATCCGCACCGGGTCGTCGACGTGCGACTCGCTCGGGTTGTCGTCGTGCTGATTGCTCGAGGCAGTCGACGACCCGTTGGCCTTGGCGACAGATTTGGGGGCGGATTTCATGGTCTTCCGCTGAGGGCGCTGGGTGCGAGGCACGGCATACTCACGGACAGAGGCGTTGGACGAGAGGGCCTGTCAGGCGACGGGCCAGAGAGCGGTGACGCCCCAAGAAGCACGCGGCAGGCCAATGGGTCCGCAGAGGGCCCGGGTTCAACGCCAACTTCCTTGCTACCAAGGACTTACGGCTGCCGCTACACTTTGGTTCGCAGCGGGGGCCGTGATTGGCTGAGTCAGAAAGAGGACGCGGAACCTCCCCGTTGTTGCAAACAATCAACACGCGCCCGTCCCCGTCTGCTCGATGTCTTCTCCCGTCGCCGACGCCGCCACACTCGCCGCCGCGGCGCCTCCGGGCGGCGTTCTGGACCCGACCGACGACCTCATCAGCTCGGCCTATCTCGACCTGCGGACCGACCGTCCAGCGGTGGCGCGAAGCAAGCTGGCGACCGTCGCCCGGGCGTTCGGGCCGCGGCTCCGGATCCAAGGGGGTCTGCGGCTGTTGATCGCGACGGGCGACCTGGCGCCGGCCGAAGCGGCCTCCCGCTTCGCCCGCGCGGCTTTCCCCGAGGACGCCGCCGGGGGGCCGATGATCGCCGCGATCCGGGGCGAGAATGTCCTCGACCAGCTCGAAGCGTTCATCGCGGCCGGCTGCCAGCTTGAGGAGGGCGCCGGCAAGAAATCGTTGACCGAAGAGAATCGCCCCATCGTCGCCGCCCTCGCCCCAGCGACGTGGGCAGCCATCCAGTCCGCCTTCGCGGCGGGGGCGACGGTCGTCGTCAGTCGCTTCGCTCCGCCCGAGACGCTCCAGAGCGATCGCCCGGAAGCGAGCGACGTCGTTGCGGTCACGCTCAGCCTCGTTGAACAGTACGAGTTGTCGGCGTCGCTCCGCGAACGCCGGAAAGTCGATGGACTACCGATCTCTCTCCGGAAGAGCGTGACCGTCCGCGAAGGGCGGGGCGCCGACGCCGGGTACTTGATGGCAAGCGCCACGCAGTACGATCATTTGGTGGAGATCGCCGAGCGTGTCGAATTGGCGACCGGTCCGGGAGCGTTCGAGGTCCCGCTGAAGAGCCTGATTCAACCGAAGATAACGAAAGGCCAGGTCGTCGCGCCGGCCGCCCTCTTCGAGTTCGGCCACGACGCGCAGCCGGCAATTGATTGGGTCAAGGGATAGGGGCTCGCCGCCCGGCGTAAGACGCTGCTTTGCTAACAACTAACCGCTTGAAAGCTCCCCTATGATCATGCCTAGCGACGCCGTTGATGTCCGGGTCGACGGCCCTGTCGGCACCGTGCTGCTCAACCGCCCCGACTACGGCAACGCCCTGACGCGGGCGATGATGGCCGAGCTACGGCAGGCGATCGGCGACCTGCACCTCGAGAAGCGGGTCCGGGCCGTGATCCTCACCGGGGCGGGCGACACCTTTTGTGTCGGCCGTGACCTGGCCGAGTTGGCGGGGGGCGACGACCCGCTGGCCGACATGGCCCGCTGGGGCGCCGAGGCCGAGGAGTACCGCGACCTGTTGGTGGCGATGCTCGAGTTTCCCAAGCCGCTGATCGCCGCGGTGAACGGCCCCGCCACGGCCGGCGGCGCCGGGCTGGTGCTCGGCTGCGACGCCGTCATCGCCTCGGACCAAGCGACCTTCGGGTTCACCGAGCCGAAGCGGGGTTCGGTCGCCGGCGTCGCCGGGCCATTGCTCGCCCATCGGGCCGGAGCCGGAGTCGCCGCCCGGTTGCTGGTGACCGCCACGACGATCGCCGCCGCCGAGGCCCACCGGATCGGGCTCTACCACGAGCTCGTCGCGCACAACCTGCTTTGGGCCCGGGCGTTCGAACTTGGCAGCGAGTGCGCGACCGCGGCGCCCCAGGCCGTGATGCTCACCAAGCGGTTGCTCTACGACACGATCGGCGAGGTCCTCGGGCCGCAGCTCACCAGCGGGGCGGCGGTCAGCGCGACGTCGCGGACCACCGACAGCGCCAAAGAGGGGATCGCCGCCGAGGCGGAGGGACGCGCGCCGGAGTGGCCTTGAGGGTGGGGGGGCGTTCTGGGGACACGGGGCACTCCGCTTACTGCGTGCGCGGCTCTAAACGCTCCTGGAAAAGTTGCCTCGTGCCGCGCACGAAGTAAGCGGAGCCGCCCCAAAGGAGTTTTCTCCACATTTTCGCCCCTCGCGATTTGCCCACCCCCCGAACGCGACCTATTCCTTGAGTGCCGGGACATCGGTCGCGGCCCTCCCTCTTCCTTCAAACCCCTTTTTTCACGTTGCTCTAGGCTCCGCCTGCAACGCCCGTTGCAGGCTCGGCCGCCGGCAAGCCCCAGGATACCCCTGCGGCGTCGCTGGCGTATCGATCAAGGCAAACCCGTCGTGAGACGGGGACGCAAAGCCATGGGTCTTGCCGTCCGCTTCGTCGGACGCCCAGATCGCCAGGCCGCCGGGCGCTTGTCGTCGTCGTGCGGTATCCCGGGCTCCCCCATCAGCCACGGGACGATCCGATGCCCAGCCTGACCCCCTCGACCACGGGATTCTCTCCCTGGTCTCGTTGGTACGCGATCGCGGCCGACGCCCGGCTGATGACGCCCCCCAATACGCGGCATCCGCGTGACGAGGCGCCCCTGCCAGCGACCGCTGCCGCCCCCGCTCCGGCTGGCGGCGCCGCCAGCGGCGCATCGGCCGGCTAGCGGGCCCTTCCGCCTTGGGAGGGGCCTGCTGGGCCGAGGGTGTCCCCCAAGAGCCTGCCGCCCGGCGGGTTCCCTCCCTTTTCATTCCCGATTCGGCCCGCCTTTTTTCACGAGAGCGGCCCGCCGACCGGCTCTCGCCACCCCGATTCGGGCGAATCGGCTCTTTTCCGCCGGCCCCGCGGGCGATACGCTACGGGACTCGGCTGCGGCCCCGGGCGACGGCTCCCCCGTCTCGCCCCGGTAGGCGGCCCAGGCGAGCGAGTCGGCGCCGAACCACACCGGTTCGCGGCGCCCCGTCAGTTTCCCTAGATCTCAGCGAGCGCGGCGATGGCCAAGACGGGCAAGCGGAAGAAGAAGGTCGAGACCGTGTTCCTCGTGTGCGAGGAAACCGGCGACTACAACTACACCATCCGTCGCAAGCCGGGCGGAGAGAAGCTCAAGCTGAAGCGCTTTTGCCCGCGGCTCCGCCGCCACACGCTGCACATCGAGAAGAAGAAGTAAACGCCCGGCGAGGCTCGCTGCGGGTCTTCAAGGCTGGCCTCTCGATGGCTCGAAGTTGGAAGGGGGAAGTTGGAAGTGGGAGCCGCCTTGGCTGGCACTTTCCCACTTCGCACTTCCGACTTCCCACTTTGCAAGGACGGCATGACGCGCCTTTGGCGGATCGCGACGCACGACCCGGCTCGCATCGCCGAGTTGCAGCGGTCGGCCGGCCTGCCGCCCGTCGTCGCCCAGCTGCTCGCCGCCCGGGGCATTCTTGACCCGGACGAGGCGCGCGAGTTCCTCGAGCCGAAGCTCACCGGGCTCCGCGACCCCGAGCTGCTGCCCGGCGTGCCCCAGGCCGCCGACCAAGTCCGCGACGCGATCCGGGCCGGCGAGAAGATCGTCATCTACGGCGACTACGACGCCGACGGCATGACCTCCGCAGCGATCCTGCTCCGCTGCCTGCGGCTGCTCGGCGCCGACGCCCGCTTCTATGTGCCGCACCGCATCGAGGAAGGCTACGGCCTCAACCACGAGGCGCTCCGCACCCTCGCCGGCCAGGGCGTCCGCACGGTCATCACCGTCGACTGCGGCGTCGCCAGCGTCGCCGAGGCCGACACGGCCCGCGAGCTCGGCCTACGGCTGATCATCACCGACCATCACAAGATGGCCGACCGACTGCCCGACGCCGCGGCGATCGTCCACCCGCAGCTGCCGACCACCGACGGCGGCGCTTATCCCTTCTTCGGCCTCTGCGGCGCCGCGGTGGCGTTCAAGCTCGCTTGGGCGCTCTGCCAACGCTCGTGCGACGGCCACGGCGCAGAGGGCCCCAAACGGGTCAACGGCCCGATGCGGCGGTTCCTGTTGCAGGCGACCGGCCTGGCGGCCATCGGCACCGTCGCCGATGTCGTGCCGCTCATCGACGAGAACCGCATCCTCGTGCGGCACGGTCTCGCGGCGCTGCGGCACTCACCGGTCGTCGGCTTCGCCGCCCTCGAACAGGTCGCCCAGCTCACCAAGAAGCCCGAGCTGCAGGGCGAGGACCTCGGCTTCTCGATCGCCCCGCGGCTCAACGCGGCCGGCCGACTCGGCCAGGCGGAGCTCGGCGTCGAGCTGCTGACGACCGACGACCCGGCCCGCGCCGCCGAGCTCGCCAAGTACGTCGATGAGCTCAACGAGACCCGCAAGAGCGTCGAGCGCTCGGTCTTGCTGGCCGCCCGCAAGCAGGCGAAGGAGCGCTTCGACCCCGACAACGACCCCGCCCTGGTGCTCGCCGACCGCGACTGGCACCCGGGCGTCATCGGCATCGTCGCCGGCAAGCTGGCCGAGCAGTACGGCAAGCCGGTGGTGGTGGCTTCGCTCGACAAGCTTGGCGCCAAGCCGGCGATCGGCTCGGGCCGCAGCGTCCCCGGTTTTGATTTGGCGGCCGCGTTCAACGCCGCCGGCGAGCACCTTGTCAGTCACGGCGGCCACGCCGCCGCCGCGGGCCTGCGGGTCGAGGAGTCGCAGCTCGACGCCTTCCGCGCCGCGTTCTGCGCCCACGCCGCCGAAAGGCTCGGCGACAACGGCGCGCTGTTGGAGCTGGCGATCGACGCCGAGGCGCCCCTCTCGTCGCTAACGCACCAGATCGTCACCCAAATCGAACGGCTCGCCCCGTTCGGCAACGGCAATCTGCGGCCGACCTTATGCGCAACCGGCGTCCGCCTCGCCGGCCCGCCGCGCCGCATGGGAGGCGCCGGCCGCCACCTCTCGGTCGACCTCGAACAAGCGGGCGTCAAACTCCGCGCGGTGGCGTTCGGCGCCGGCGACCGCGAAGAAGAGCTTTTGAGGCTCGACGGCCCGATCGAGATCGCCTTCCGCCCGGTGATCAACACGTTTCGAGGTTACCGCACGGTGGAGATGCACCTGACGGATTGGAAAGCGGAGACGCGGTGAGGGCAGTTGAAGGGTGCCATGCCCACGCTCGCGTGGGCATGCGAACGACCGAGAGGTTTTCCCTTGAAGTCAACTGCCAGCGATATCAAACTCTCAACATGCCGCCGCATCGGAAGACTTGCCGACGATACGACAACCCCGGCGACGCCCACTTTCTAACGTTCTCTTGTTTCCAACGCCGTGCGCTGCTGAATAGTGACCGGTCGCGGGAATGGCTTATTGACGCAATTCGCCTCGGGCAACAAAAGCGTCAGTTCGACCTCTGGGCCTTTGTCGTGATGCCCGAGCATGCGCATCTCATCGTGCTTCCACTCGGCGAGACAAAGATTTCGCAGATACTCACGACGATCAAGCAATCAACATCAAAACGCGCGTTGTTATGGTTGCGCGACAACGCACCGGACTTCCTAGAGAAACTCCGCGACATCCAGCCCAACGGCAAGGAAAGCCACCGCTTCTGGCAGCGTGGCGGCGGCTATGACCGGAATCTGCGATCGATCAACGACATTTACGAGAAGGTTGCCTACATCCACGACAACCCGGTCCGTCGAGGTCTGGCGCAAAGGGCGGTCGACTGGCGATGGTCGAGCGCGGCGGCGTGGTTGGATAATGGAGATGACCCATTATCGATCGACCGTGGAAGCGTTCCACCGCTGACAATCCTCGACGAGCGGGTTTATGATCGGGGATGACGAGGGATGGTTAGCGCAACGTACTTCTCATGCCCACGCGAGCGTGGGCATGGCATCTATGGAAAGTTAGCCGTCAACCCATTTTTGGGTTGTTCTTCGGATCGATGGCGGACGAGGTGCGCTCAGGCATCTATTCGGAGGTCGCCCTCGGTGGAACGCCTCCAGGAACGGTATTCGAGGGACGCCGCCATTCACCCGGTCGGCGATCGCGCCG
>NZ_SJPR01000001.1:0-203705 GCF_007859955.1 Botrimarina colliarenosi | reverse complement strand
GCGATCGACGCCTACCTAGAAGAGTACAACCAAAACCCCAAGCCCTTCCAATGGGTCGCCGACGCCGACTCCATCCTCCAACGCGTCGCCCGCGTCTGTGAACGTACTTCTAACTCGGGACACTAGCCTCGGGCATTTAGCTAGGCGATTCTCGCCCTTCTGCGGATTCAAATCCGTGCTTGTCATGTATCGCTAGTTGGCGGAATCCGCTTACTATGCGCGCCTAAACCGTTGAAACTGCGCCGAGACGGGATAGTATACAGGCGAACCGTACCCAAGAGTCTTGCGATGGCCCAGGCGTCGAAAATCGAGTGGACCGAGGCGACGTGGAACCCCGTGACGGGCTGTACCAAGGTGAGCCCGGGGTGCAAGTTTTGCTACGCCGACCGGATGGCGAAGCGGCTGCACGCGATGGGGCAGGAGCGGTACCGCAACGGTTTTCGGGTGACGCTTCAGGAAGACCTCGTCGATCTGCCGCTGAGCTGGAAGAAGCCGCGAGTGATTTTTGTCAACTCGATGAGCGATCTCTTCCACCAGGACGTGCCGGACGATTTCATCGCCCGCTGCTTCGCGACGATGGCCGCGGCGTCGCAGCACACGTTCCAAGTGCTGACCAAGCGGCCCGAACGGGTCGCCGAGATGGGCTCCGCCCTCCCCTGGCCCGACAACGTCTGGATGGGGACGAGCGTTGAGAATGCTAATTATACCGGGCGGGTCCGTGAGCTGGCCCGGGCGCCGGCGAAGGTGCGATTCTTATCGGTCGAGCCGCTCATCGGTCCGATCCGCCGGTTGCCGTTGCGCGGTGTCCACTGGGTAATCGTCGGCGGCGAATCAGGCCCCGGCGCCCGGCCGATGCTCGCCGAATGGGCGACCGACATCCGCGACCAATGCGTCGCCCGCAAGGTGCCGTTCTTCTTCAAGCAATGGGGCGGCGTGCAGAAGTCACGGACTGGGAGGGAGTTGGAGGGACGGACCTGGGACGAGATGCCTAACGATCACTGTCCGACACTTGCAGCGTGATCCCTCTCAATATGATCACATGGTGATACCTCCTCTCGATATAATTCTGTATACGACGCGAATTGCGGCTAGCGCATCCTCTTCCGCCAACTCCCAAGGAGGTCGCAAAGCCTCGGCGATACGTCGCTCAAAGCAACCCTCTGCGAATAGCGGTCTAATGTGCACGTAAGGATTTCTGCTTTCCCGGAGCTTATTCAACAACTCACATTCTGATGCATCGAGATAACCAGCGTCTTTTGCTTTCTTACAGATGTCCGAGAATCCAAGGCGCCCTGGAAGGTCATCGCCACAGATGCTCATCAAAGCAGCAATCTCGTGCTCTAAAACGATCTGAGCAGTGACAACACAGGCTAAGTACGCTCCATTGACGTAAGAAGCTTGCATATCCCCAAATGCAAGCCAAGGTATGGTTCCTCCTCTAAAGAGGACACCGTGTTCAAATTGACAAATGTCTCGCAAAGTTCGAACGCGGGCAGCTCTCTCCCCTCGAGACTCGTCATCGCTTTGCCGAAGTCCCTCGTATTCTGGATTGCTATCGTGATCAGACATTAGCTTGAGGCCTCTGATGTTCTGATTGCAACGAACTTCGCATCCCACTTCTATGCGAACTATCGGAGTAAGGGAGGCAAGCGGGCTACAGTGGGTTCGCGCAAACTCGAACAGCCCAAATAAGTCCAGCCATCAGTTTGGACTCGTAGGAGTGGCTTGCCAAAAGAGCACAGGGGTTCTTCCGTAGACTCGGCGGATCTCCCCTGGTGAACTGAGGCACCTAAACTGCAATCGTCGAGGCTGCCACCGTGTGGATTGTAGCGTCCTCCCCGGTAGCTTCCCCCGCCGCCCCCGTCCGCTTACGCTGGTGGGTCGGTTTTCGCGGTGTTTCCTGAGCCCCTGCCCTCCCCCCTCGCCCCACCATGCCTAGCTGCGTCCTCGCCTATTCCGGCGGCCTCGATACGTCTGTCATTCTCGGTTGGCTCCAGGACGAGGGGTACGACTGCCACTGCGTCTATGTCGACGTCGGCCAGCCGTGCGAAGACCGCGAGGCGATCCTCAAGAAGGCCCACGACTGTGGGGCCAAGTCGGCCCGGATCGTCGACGTCCAGGAAGAGATGATCCGCGACTTCGCGTTCCCCGTCCTGCAGTGGCAGGCCAAGTACGAGGGGATCTATCTTCTGGGGACCTCGATCGCCCGGCCGATCATCTCCAAGGCGTGCCTGCAGGTCGCCCGCGAGGTCGGCGCCGAGGCGTTCGCCCATGGCGCCACCGGCAAGGGGAACGACCAGTGCCGCTTCCAGCTGGCGGCCGAGGCGCTCGACCCGACCGTCAAGATCATCGCCCCGTGGAGGATGAAGTCGTTCCGCGACAAGTTCCCCGGCCGGACCGAGCTGATCGAGTTCTGCGACATCAAGAAGATCCCCGTCAAGGCGTCGGCGTCGAAGCCGTACAGCTCGGACGAGAACTGCCTGCACATCAGCTACGAGGCGGGCGATCTCGAAGAGGTCGACAACTGCGGCGTGAAGGTCCCCGACTTCGGCATGGGCGTGTCGCCGCAAGAGGCGCCCGACGCGGTCGAGGAGGTCTCGATCGGGTTCGAGGCGGGCGTGCCGGTGTCGGTCAACGGCAAGAAGCTGTCGGCGCTCGATGTCGTGCAGACGCTCAACACGATCGCCGGCCGCAATGGCGTCGGGCGGATCGACATCGTCGAGAACCGCTTTGTCGGCATGAAGAGCCGCGGCGTCTACGAGGCGCCCGGCATCACGACGCTCTACGCGGCGCACCTGCAGCTCGAGCAGCTCACCCTCGACCGCGACCTGGTGAACCTCCGCGACCGGATCTCCCCGGAAGTAGCGCGCGACGTCTACTACGGTTTCTGGTACACGCCGAAGATGGACGCCCTCTTGGCGTTCATCAAGGAAGCCCAAAAGCCGGTGACGGGCGAGATCAAGCTCGGGCTCTACAAGGGCAACATCGAGGTCCACGGCCGGAAAGCCGAGCACAGCCTGTACGACGCGGAGATCGCCAGCATGGAAGGGGGCGGCAGCTACGACCAGACCGACGCCGAAGGCTTCTTGAGGCTGCAAGGCCTGCCGAGCCGCGTGCAAGGGACCGTGCGGCCTCGCTCGTATTGAACGGTTGGGAAGGGAGATGTGGGGATGAATGGAGATAAGGGGATGGCTACACAACGGGGAAAGAAACGATTGAAAAGTGACGCGAAGCGCGAGTCAATCAAGATCGATCTGGAGGAGTTGGCTCCGATCGATCGCATCTGGGTTTACTTAAACCTAGTGCATTTATGAGCACGAGTGGTGGAGTCATGGTTTTTGCAGACGATGACGAGGATCGCCTAGAAGCCTGTATTGCCTATCTGGAATCGATGGGGTTACCAATCTTTACGGAAACAACAGAAATGGATGCACACGCTGACTTCCTTCGTGAGCGGCTACATTCTGACAGCAAATGATCCGGACGCGCCGTTACCGAGAAGACATTGCCCCACCCTATCGCCATCACCTCATCCCCCCTTGATACCCACCATCTCCCTTCTTAACGCCAGCCACCCGTGTACCTAACGCAGAACCCCGTCCTGCAGCACGAGTTGCTCGCCAACCTGCGACGGCCGCGGGCGTTTTTGTTGTTGGCGGCTTATGTCGTGCTGCTCGGTGGCATTGTGCTGCTCGCTTGGCCGCAGCAGCGCGTGCTCGACATGGCGCGGCCCGAGGAGGCGCAGCGGCTGGTGGGGCTTTTCTTTTTTGGGCAGTACCTGCTGGCGTCGCTGATGGCGCCGAGCTTTGCCGCCGGCGCCATCACCGGTGAGAAGGAGCGGCTGTCGCTCGAGCAACTGCTCGCCTCGCCGCTGCGGCCGGGGGCGATCGTCCTCGGCAAGCTGCTGGCGTCGCTGACGCACCTGGCGGTGCTAATCTTCTGCTCGCTGCCGATCGTGATGCTCTGCTTGCCGCTGGGGGGCGTTGGCTTCTACGACGTGGCGGCCGCTTACGTGGCGATGATCTCGTCGATCGTGCTGTTCGGCATGATCAGCCTGTGGGCGAGCAGCCACTTCGGGCGGACCGTGTCGGCGCTGGTGGTCTCGTACCTGATGATCCTGCCGCTGGCGCTCGTGGGGGTGCTGGCCTGGAATCAGCTCGCGCAACTCGGCGAGGCGCGGCTGATGGTGGCGACGACGCTCGTGCCGCTGGCGTGCCTGGCGGGTTCGGTGGTGCTGTGGGACTTGGCGCGGCGACGGCTGCTCTACCCGCCCGACCTGGGCTCCGGCGGGCAGGATGTGATCGACGTTGAGAACGAGGCGTCGCAGGCGGTCGGCCTCTACATCGACCGCGACGCCTTCCCCGACCGGCTCTTCGCGCCGCCGAAGCGGACCGACTTCCTGCCCGAAGGCGCCAACCCGATCTACGACAAGGAGATGCGGAGCGAGATCTTCAGCGGCGGCACGCTGATGCTGCGGGTCGTGATCCAGATCTCGATGCTGATGGCGATCCCGATCATGGGGGCGTGCCTGTACGTCTACCCCTGGCTGGCGCCGTGGCACATCGCCTACGTCCTGCTGTTCAACCTGCTGTGCGGGCCGGTCTTCTCCGCAGGCAGCGTCGCCAGCGAGCGCGAGCGGCAGACGCTCGACCTGTTGCTCACGACGTTGATCACGCCGTGGCAGATCCTCTGGGGAAAACTGCTCGCCGGGCTCCGCGTATCGACCGTGCTGACCGGCTTCCTGATGTGGCCGGTGCTGTTGGCGTGCGTCATGCCACTCTACTGGATCCAGAACCCGCTGAACCTGCTGACGCTGGGCGGGTACTTTGTCATCTTCGCGCTGGCGTGCGTGACGACCTCGCTGACGGGGCTCGTCTGTTCGACGCTCTTTTCCAAGACCTCGACCGCCTTGGTGGCGAGCTACTTGGTGATCATCACACTCTTCCTGGCGCCGCTGGCGGGGAAGTACTTCGCCGATACGTTCTACCGCGGCACACCGGCGGCCGAGGCCGTAACCGCGGCGACCGCGGTGAGCCCCTTTGCTGCCGCGTTCGCTTTGCCGCTCGACTACGACCGTGAAAAGGGGTTCGACGACCCCTCCGGCGAAGCGGCCCAGGCGGCGGGCGAGCCCGTGCTATTCTTCGCCCACGTCGCTTGGTCGTTGCTCTACAACGCCGCGCTGTTTGGCCTCCTGCTGTGGCTCTTCAAGGCGCGTTGGCGCGTCGCGGATTGAATCGATCTCCGATTTAGTGACTCCTACTCACTCTGAGTGCGATCACCATAATAGATCGTAAGAGTAAGAAGAGTCTTCTCGTATGGCGTCCGCGACTATCGGCGAATACTGGCGGCTAAAAGACGAATGCTGATCCTGCTCTCTCCCGCCAAGACGCTCGACTTCTCGCCGAGCGACCGCGACCTGCCGGCAACGAAGCCCGTGCTGCACCGCGAGGCGAAGCAACTGGCGGCTGTCGCCAAGAAGCTGTCCGTCCGGGACGTCGCGAAGCTCATGGAGCTCAGCGACACGCTCGCCGACACCGCGCACGGCTACTTGCAAGACTGGAAGGCGAAGTGGGACCCCCGCGGCGCCAAGCAGGCGGTGCTCGCCTTCCGCGGTGACGTCTATCAGGGGCTCGACGCCGACACGCTTTCCGACACGCAACTCGTCAAGGCGCAAGACCAGATCCGCATCCTCTCGGGCCTCTACGGTGTGCTGCGGCCGCTCGATTTGATCCAGCCTTACCGGCTCGAGATGGGCCGCCGGCTTGCGAACCCGCGTGGCAAAGGCATCTACGCTTGGTGGGGCGACCAAGTGACCGACGCTCTCAAGGCCGATCTCGTGGACGCCAAGTCGCCACTCGTCGTGAATCTAGCGTCGAACGAGTACGCCGCCGTCGTCCGGCTGAAGCGCCTCGACGCCGAGGTCGTGACGCCCACCTTTAAAGAGCGGAAGGGGGACGACTACCGGATCGTTAGCTTCTTCGCCAAGCGGGCCCGCGGGGCGATGGCCCGTGATCTCTTGCGATCGCGAGCGGTGGGTCGCAGGGCGATCGAAGCCTTCTCGGCCGACGGTTATGCCTACCGGGAGGGGCTTTCCACACCGGCCACGCCGGTTTTCACCCGCGGCTAGACAATCGCTTTGGAGCGAATCCACTGCCGGTTGATCGCCGTAGTTTGACCGCTCGTAAAAGTCGGCGCACAATGCCGGCTAGCCACGCGGGCAAGGCTTGAAAGGCCCCGTGTCGGTACGGAACACCTAGCGTCGTCGCGTTAGCGCACTCTTTCTGCCGAGAAGACCTCCATGATGCTGCAACGCGGTCGCCCCGTTCGTCGGGGGGCGCTTGTTCTATGTCTCTCGGTCTGCGCGGTCCTTTACGCTCATTCGGCTTCCACCGCCGCGGGACTGGAAGTGCCAAGTTCTTGGCACGGCGTGCGCACCGGGGCGTCCGGTGACGCCTTCGACAACGTGTACGATTCCTTGCCGGATCATGACCACGACGAAGTCCCGTCGGCGGAGTTTCGGGTGGGAGACCGGTGGGTCTCGACCACGACATTCGGGTCGACCGGCGTACGCGGCAATCCGGTAACGATCACCTGGGGATTCGTCGACGACGGCACCACGGTCGTCGGCAGCGAGGGGAGTTCGCCCAGCAACTTGATTGCGATGCTCAACACCCAGTACGGCGGCGGCCGTCGGGGGATTGAGTCCGCCCCATGGTTCCATCTCTTCGAAGAGGCGTTTGGTCGCTGGAGCGAGCTGTCGGGCATCACTTACGTCTACGAGCCCAACGACGGCGGCGCGACGCTCAACAACACCACCACGCCTCGCGGGCAGCTGGGGGTCTACCCCGACGTGCGGATCGGCGGCCACTCAATCGACGGCGCCAGCGGGTCGAACACCCTCGCCTACAACTACTTCCCCGACCATGGCGACATGGTCATCGACACGGATAATTCTGCTTTCTACGGCAACAGTCAGTTCAACTCCCGCCGACTCCGCAACGTCCTCATGCACGAGGCGGGGCACGGACTCGGCTTCAATCACCTGGAGTCGAGCGACTCGGGACAGTTGATGGAGCCGTTCATCTCGACCTCGTTCGACGGCCCGCAGATCGACGACATCCTCGCCGCTCACCGCAACTACGGCGACGTGTTGGAGAAGAACGGAGGAAACGACAGCCTGCGGAGCCCGACGCCGGTCGGGTTGCTGCCGGCGGGCGACATCTGGCGGATCGGCGTCGATGGGGCAACGTCGGTGGTGTCTAGTTCGCAAACCGACTTCGTCAGCATCGATGGCAGGACCGACTTGGATTTCTACTCGTTCCGTGTCGCGCAGCCGGTCGAGATGGCCCTCACCCTGACCCAGGTGGGTCGGACCTACATGGAAGGCCCCCAGGACGGCGCGCAGAACTTACTCGACACCTCGAGACTGAACCCGCTAGAGATCACCCTGTTCGGCGACGACGCAGCGGGGGGGCTCATCCAGCTTGCCGCGGGGCTGCCGCGCGGCGATGTCTTGGAGTTCATCACCGACGTCGTGCTCTTCCCGGGGCAGGACTATTTCTTCCGTGTGAACGGAACGGTCGACAACGTCCAGCTCTATCAGCTGAGCCTCTCGCTCACGGCGACGGCCGTCCCCGAGCCCGCTTCGTTGGCGGCGGCGTTGCTCCTTTCGGCCGGCGGCATTGCTCGTCGCGCGGCTTGACGCTCGGCTCGCGACTGTGCCATAACCAGTTGCTGCGGGCGGCAGGAGGGCTGCCCGTGCGCGGGCCGCTCTTGGGGCGTGTCTCGCGGACGCCCCGCCCCGCATCCGGACGAGTTCCGGGGAGGACGGCCCGATGGCTGATTCAACCGTCCCACCGACACGCGACGAGCTCGACCTCCGCGCGTACGAAGGCCGGCTCTCGCGGCCTATCCGCGAGAAGGCCGCCGAACTCCAGGAGGGGACGCGGCTGCGGCACGTGATCTTCGCCGGCCAGTTCTGGCCGGCGCTGCTGGAGGACCTCGCCGAGACGGCGGACCAGATCCGCGTGATGTCGCAGTCACGCCCCGGCCAAGATTTCCTACGGGACTTGCTGGCCAATCGGCGGGTCATGCTTTATTTCACGCAGCCCTCGACGCGGACTTTCTTGTCGTTCACCGCGGCGTGCCAGATCCTCGGCATGGTCTGCAACGAGGTGCGTGACGCCAGCACCTCGAGCGAGGCAAAGGGTGAGACGCGGTTCGACTCGATCCGTATGTTCTCCAGCTACTTCGACCTGATCATCATGCGGTCGCCACTCGCCCGACTGGCCGAGTCGTGCGCCTACCTGATGAACGACCTCGAGCAGAGCGGCCAGCGGAGCGTGCCGATCGTCAACGCCGGTTCGGGCGCCGACGAGCACCCGACGCAGGCGCTGCTAGATGTCTACACCCTGCAGCGAACCTTCCAGTTCGAGAACCCGAAGGACTCGCCCGTCGGCCGGCTCGACGAATTGCGGACGGTCCACGGCTACACCGAGCTCACAACCGGCCTCGCGGGCAAGACCTACTGCTTCTGCGGCGACATCGGCCGTGGCCGGACAGTACGGTCGCTCGCGATGCTGCTGGCGGAATACCCCGGCGTGCGGCTGGTGTTTGTGACGCCCGACCACGAGAAGCTGCGGATGCGGGACGACCTGCGGCAGCGGCTCGCGAACAAGGGGGTTCCCGTCGTTGAGGTCGATTCGCTCGAGGCGCCGATCGATGGCGTCCCGACGATCGAAGCGATCGACGCCCTCTACATGACACGCGTGCAGAAAGAGCACGACACCGCCGAAGACGCCGAGTCGCTCGCCCGGCTCGACCTGACGCCGTACAAGCTGACGCCCGCCTTGGTCCGAAGGATGAGGGCCTACGCCCCGATCCTGCACCCCTTCCCGCGTGACCAACACTTCGGCGAGATCCCCGCCGAGATCGACGCCGACCCGCGGGCGATGTACTTCCGCCAGGCCCGCAACGGCATGTGGGTGCGCGCGGCCTTGCTTGCGCACCTGATGGACGCCGACGGCTCGATCGACCGGTACTTCCACCGCAAGTTCCGCGAGCGGCACGAATATAGCAGTTGAGGCCAGAGGCCCCACGGAGGAGACTGGAACGATCTGGCCCGCCCCCCTCCAGCCTCCCCCCTCGCCGTGCGTCTGTTGATCGACGGCTACAACCTGCTCCACGCAACCGACCTGTTCGGAGCCGGGGAGCTTGCCGGGACATTGCGGGGATCGCGGGAGGCGTTGATCGCCTTCCTTGCCGACCGATTGACCCCGACCGAGCGGCTGGCGACGGTGGTTGTCTTCGACGCGAACGACGCGCCGCCGGGCCTTCCCGATCGGTTCGACCAAGACGGCATCGATCTGCGGTTCGCCCGCGATTACAGCGACGCCGACGCGATGATCGAAGCGATCCTTGAGGGATTCCATCGGGCCAAGCACCTGACGGTTGTCTCGGGGGACCGACGCGTGCAGCGCGCCGCCCGCTCGAGCGGAGCTCGCTGGGTGGACAGCGACGCGTGGTTCGCCGAGCTGTGTCGCCGGCCACGGGGGCCCGAGACCGACAGCCGTAAGCCAACCGAGCCGGTCGGTTCGTCCGCCGACTGGGTAGCTGAATTCTCGGACCCGGCGGCGCTGGCGGAGATCGAGCGTCAGGCGGCGGAGGCGGCGCCGCCGAAGCCCTTGCCAGCGCGGCAACCGCCCTCAACGGCGGCTGCTAAAGAGCCGGACGGCCGCCCCAAGAGCGGGAAGACGCGACGCCGCCGCCCGCCGTTGGGGGAGTCGACCGACAAGCCGCGGGGCGACTTTGGCGCCGGGGTCTTCGACCCGTTTCCGCCCGGTTACGCCGACGATCTTCTCGACCCTTCGGATGAGCGGAAAACCGAACGGGAAGGCTGAAACCTGCCCGTTCACCCGCTCCAGGCTGCGTAGGCGGTCTTTTCCAGCGGGCGCTTGTTCCGAGTTGCGCCAATCTTCTGCGCATTCCGGCGTCGGCTTGCCACCAACGAGGGGTAGGCCGCTGATTGTGACTTACGTTTTGCGAACTGAAGTCATGTAGCTATGCGGCGGCCTTTCGGTCGCAGCATTCGACCGCCCTCCGAGTCCGCTGGATCGATCCAGGAGACCCCCATGGAAGATAACGAACTGCTCGCCGACTTTGTCGTCGAAGCCAACGAACACCTCGCGGATATCGAGAACCAGTTTCTCGCGATCGAGGAGGCGGCTCCCAACATTGACGTGAACCTCGTCAACGAAGTGTTCCGGGCGATCCACTCGATCAAGGGCGCCGCGGGATTCTTGGGATTGCGAACGGTCAATGACCTCGCGCACAACCTCGAGAACGTCCTGAACATGATGCGCAACGAAGAGCTGACGCCGACGTCGGCCATCGTTGACGACATGCTCAAGGGGGCCGACGCCTTGAAGGGCCTGATCGAGGACGTCGAGAACTCGAACGGCGTCGATGTCGGCGCCCATATCACCGCGCTGGAGCGGATCGCCGCCGCCGCGATGGAGATCGGCAACGAACCGGTCAGCGAGGAGGCCGTCCACGCCGAATCGAGCCCGTCAACACTTGCTGAAACCGAGCCGGCCGCCGAGTTGACTCCCGCGCCGGCTGCCCCGACAGGGGTTCCCTCCGACGAAGAACTCGAGGCCGCCATTAACGCCAAACTAGCCGAGAAGAAGGCGGCGAAGGCCGCAGCCGCAGCCAAGCCGGCAGAGACGACGCCCGCCGCTTCGAAGGCGATCGAGCCGAAGGCTGAGACCAAGCCCGCAGCGGCGCCGGCCCCCGAGGCAGACGCCAAGGACGCAGCGGCCAAATCGACGCCCGAGGCGCAGATCCGCGTCGCGGTCAACGTGCTCGACAGCCTGATGAACCTGGCGGGCGAGTTGGTGCTCAGCCGCAACCAGCTGTTGCAGGCCGTCTCGACCGAAGAGAAGACCGGCCTCGAGGCGATCTCGGCTCGCTTGGACCAGATCACTAGCGAGCTGCAAGAGGCGATCATGCAGACGCGGATGCAGCAGATCGGCACCGTGTTCAGCCGCTTCCCGCGAGTTGTTCGCGACCTCTCCAGCAAGCTCGGCAAGCAGTGCGACCTCGAAATCGAGGGCAAAGAGGTCGAGGTCGACAAGACGATTGTCGAGGCGATTGGCGACCCGCTCACGCACCTGGTCCGCAACTCGTGCGACCACGGCATCGAGCTGCCCGAGGTACGAACCGCCGCCGGTAAGCCCGCCAAGGGAACGATCAAGCTGAAGGCGTGCTACCAAGCCGGCAAGGTGCGGATTGAGATCCGTGACGACGGCGGTGGCATCGACCCCGAGAAGCTCAAGGCCAAGGCCGTTCAGAAGGGGGTCATTACCCCCGAGCAAGCGGAATCGATGAACGACCGCGAGGCGCTCCGGTTGATCTTCGCGCCGGGCTTCTCGACCGCCGCCGAGGTGACCGACGTCTCGGGCCGCGGCGTCGGAATGGACGTCGTCCGCACGAACATCGCCAAACTGGGCGGGACGGTCGACGTCGAGTCCGAGGTCGGCAAGGGATCGAACATCGTTGTGACGTTGCCGTTGACGCTGGCGATCATCCCTTCGCTGATCGTCCAAGTCGGCTGTGATCGCTTCGCGATTCCTCAGGTCAATATCGCCGAGCTGGTGCGGGTCCGCGACAGCGAACGCAGCACCAAGCTGGGACGGGTCAAGAACGCCGAGGTGCTCCGCCTCCGCGGTCAACTGCTGCCGCTGGTGCGTCTGCGTGAGAAGCTCGGCTGCGGGCCGGCAGAAGGGCCGGTGCAAGGGAACGCCACCGGCGCCACCAACGTCATCGTTGTCGACACCGGGCAGACCCGCTTCGGGCTGGTTGTCGAGGCCCTGCACGACTCCGAGGAGATCGTCGTCAAGCCGCTCGGTCGTCACTACAAGAATTGCCGCAAGCTCGCCGGCGCCACGATCCTCGGCGACGGTCATGTCGCGTTGATCCTCGACATTGCGGGGATCGCCGGCGACCTCAACCTACGCAGCGACGAGGAGCTTCGCGAGAAGGGCGCCGACGCGACCACTTCGGCGGCCGACAAGGAAGACCGCCAGTCGATGCTGTTCTTCAAGAACAACCAGGTAGACAACTTCGCCATCCCGATGGACATCATCGCTCGCATCGAGCGGGTGCCTGTCGACCAGCTCGATTCGGTCGCCGGTCAGGAGGTGTTGCAGTACCGCGATACGACGCTGCCTCTCATGCGGCTTGAGTCGTGCATTTCGGCCAGTCCCGGCGACTTCGCCGAGAGCGCGTACGTGGTCGTCTACGACGTCCGTGGACGCGAGGTGGGGCTTATCGCCCCCGAGCTGGAAGACATCCGCGAAGTGCCGACCGTCGTCGACACCGTCACGTTCCGTGAGCCGGGCGTCATCGGGTCGCTCGTCACTAACGAGAAGACGGTCCGTCTGCTCGACCTTTTCGAGCTGACGCAGATGTCGCACCCCGAGTGGTTCTCCGCTGATTCTGAGCCGGAGCTCAACGAAGAGTCGCTGCCGCCGATGATCCTGTTGGCGGAAGACTCCGGATTCTTCCGCACGCAGGTGAAGAAGATTTTCGAGGAGAAGGGGTACCGCGTCGCGGACTTCGAGGACGGCAAACTCGCCTGGGAAGACCTCGACGCCGAGAACCATTCCTACGACGTGATCGTCACCGACATCGAGATGCCGAACATGAACGGCTTCGAGCTTTGCCACCGGGTAAAGA
This sequence comes from Botrimarina colliarenosi, assembly GCF_007859955.1. Classification (GTDB taxonomy): domain Bacteria; phylum Planctomycetota; class Planctomycetia; order Pirellulales; family Lacipirellulaceae; genus Botrimarina; species Botrimarina colliarenosi. The sequence continues at coordinate 190,967 of NZ_SJPR01000001.1, read as the reverse complement.
ACGACCCGCGGTTCTCTTCGATCCCGGTGATCGCTCTGACCTCGCTGGCCGGCTCCGCCGACGTCCAGCACGGCATGGAAGTCGGTATCGATGATTACCAGATCAAGATGGACCGTGACAAGCTGCTGACCGCCGTCCAGAACTTTGCCGGCCAAGCCCAGCAAGGCCGCACCGCAGGGAGCTACGCATGAACGCCACTACGACCACCAAAGACAACCTGATCTCCAGCGACCAAGTGCAGTTCTCGACGTTCTACGTCGGCGAGGTGCTCCTGGGAGTCGACATCCGACTGGTCCAAGAGATCAACCGGCAGCTCGACATCACCCCCGTGCCCAATGCGCCGGGGCATGTCCGCGGCGTGATCAACCTGCGTGGCGAGGTCGCGACTGTGATCGACCTCCGCACGGTCCTCGGCCTGCCTCCCGCGGAGCAGGACCGCGACACCCGCAACTTGATTGTGCACTCGCAGGGAGAAGCGATCGGCCTGATGGTCGACCGGATCTCCGACATCCTGACGATCCGCCCCGACCAGATCAGCGATTCGCCGTCGAACGTCGACGGGATCGACGGCAAGTTCTTCTTGGGCGTCCACGCACTCCAGGACACGATTTGCGTGCTGCTCGACGTCGAACAAGTGCTCGCCGACCGCGACTAGCCCCCCTTTGCCCCCCTCCCCTGAAAAGCCGCCAGTTCGCCGCTTAGAGGCGTTGGCTAGCCCAACCTATTCAAGGCAATCCGCCATGAAGATCAGCACACGATTAACTCTCGGATTCTTAGCGTGTGGCGTTCTGCCTCTGGTGGTCGCCGGCGCCGTTAGCTACAAGTCGTCGCAGAGCGGCCTGACTGATCTGCGTGACCAGGCGGCGAGCAACATCCGATCGCGAGCCGTCGCACTACTCGAGCAGCAGCGAGGACTCAAGACGCAGCAGGTCGAGGACTACTTCGGACGCATCCGCGACCAGGCGGTCACTTTCGCGGAAGACCGGATGGTCGTCGAAGCGATGCGGCACCTGCCCGGTTTCTTCGCCGACTACAGCAAGCAAGCGCTGGTGGATGGCGCGTCGATCGACTCGCTCCGCGCTGAACTACGCGAGTACTACGAGAAAGAATTCGCGGCTGAGTACGCCGCTAAGAACGGCGGCCGGCAACCGGAGTTCGAAGAGTGGCTGAGCCAGCTCGACGACCAGTCGATTGCTCTGCAGCACGCTTACATCCGCGCCAACGCCAACCCCCTCGGATCGAAGCATCTGCTCGATACGGCCGACGAGGAGACCGACTACGGCAAACTCCACGCCGTGGTGCACCCTGTCATCCGCAGCTACCTCGACAAGTTCGGGTACTACGATATTTTCTTGATCGACAACGAATCGGGGGATGTCGTCTACTCGGTGTTCAAGGAACTTGACTACACCACTTCGCTGAAGGACGGCCCCTACGCCGACTCGAACTTTGCCGACGCCTACCGCCAAGCCAAGTCGCTCGCTCAGGGCGAGGTCGCCCTGGTGGATTTCGCTCAGTACGGCCCCTCCTACGAGGCGCCCGCTAGCTTTATTGCGACCCCCGTCTTCGACGGCGACGAGCGGATCGGAGTGCTCTGTTTCCAGATGCCGGTCGATCGGATCAAAGAAATGATGGCCTTCCGTGAAGGCCTTGGCGAAACCGGCGAAGCGGTCCTCGTCGGCGGCGACTACAAAATGCGTAGCGACTCCTTCCTGAAGCCCGAGACGCACAGCCTCGACGCCTCCTTCCGTAGCGGCGACACCGGTAAGATCGCGACCGCCGAGGTTCAGGCCGCCCTCAAGGGGCAGTCGGGCGCCGACGTGGTCGAAGACTATCGCGGGGCCGAGACGCTTACCGCCTATGGTCCTGTCGATCTGCTCAACACGCGTTGGGCGATGCTCTCAAAGATGGACACCGAGGAAGCGTTCGAAGCGGTCGCTTCGATGGAAGCAACCGCGGGATCGATCGCCTCGGGTCTGCTGTGGACCAGTCTCGCGACGCTCGTTGGCGCCGTCGTCACGGTGCTCGCGCTCGCTTGGTGGATCGCCCGGTCGGTCTGCGGTCCGATCAACTCGCTGGTCAGCCGCGTCCAAGGGATCGCCGAGGGCGAGGCCGACCTCACCCGCCGCGTCGACGCCACCTCGAAGGACGAATTGGGGGAACTCGCCGGCTGGTTCAACGTCTTCATTGAGCGGATCCAGAAGATCATGCAACAGGTGTCGTTGACCAGCACGTCGCTGTCGGGCGCCTCCGAGCAGCTGTCGATGACGGCGTCAAATCTTGCCGCCGGGGCGGAGCAGACCGGTCAGCAATCGTCCAAGGTCTCCAGCGCTGCCGAGCAGATGACGCTCAGCGTCACGGAGATCTCCAAGACGAGCGAGCAGATGTCGGCCAACGTCCGATCGGTCGCCGCGGCGACGGAAGAGATGACTTCGACGATCAATGAGATCGCCCGCAACGCCGAGCAGTCGGCGAACGTCGCCGACCGCGCCGCCCGGCTCGCCGAGGTGAGCAACGAGCGTGTCGGCGGTCTCGGCCTGGCGGCCGACGAGATCGGCAAGGTCATCGAAGTGATCCAGGATATCGCCGAGCAGACGAATCTGCTGGCCCTGAACGCCACGATCGAAGCGGCCCGCGCCGGTGAAGCCGGTAAGGGCTTCGCGGTGGTCGCCTCGGAGGTCAAGGACCTGGCGAAGCAGACCGCTTCGGCGACCGACGACATCCGCAAGCGGATCGAAGGGATCCAGAGTTCGACCGGCGACGCCGTCGAGTCGATCCGTGAGATCACGGCGGTCATTACCAACGTGAACGACGTCGCCCGGACCATTGCCGCGGCGGTGGAAGAGCAGAGCATCACCACCCGCGAGATCTCCCAGAACGTCTCGCAGGCCGCCTCGGCGACCGACGTGGTCGTGACGGGCGTCAGCAACACGGCCACCTCCAGCCGTGGGATCACGGAGAACATGACCGGCGTCGATCAAGGGGCGCGGCAGACCGCCATCGCGGCTTCGGACACGAAGGCTGCTGGCGTCGAAGTCGCCCGGCTTGCGACCGAGCTGAACGGCATGGTCTCGCAATTCCGACTGTAATTATTTCTCAAGCCAGGAGAAAAGTGTCGGCCGGCGCCAAGCCGTCCGACGCGGCCCTCTCTTCCTGAGACTGCTCCTTAGACGAACGCCTCTCATGTCTCGACCACTGAAGTGCCTGGTCGTCGACGACTCCGCGTTGTACCGCAAGATTGTCCGCGACGTTCTCGCGGCGATCCCCAGCGTGGAAGTCGTTGGCTCCGCGACCGACGGCGAGCGCGCGGTAGAACAGATCGCCGCTCTGCGTCCTGATCTTGTAACCCTTGACCTCGAAATGCCCCGCCTCGATGGGATCGGGGTCCTCCGTAAGCTCCAGGACCTGGGGATTGACGTCGCGGCGATCATGGTCAGCGCGTTCACCGCCCGCGGCGCCAAGACGACCACCGAAGCCCTCAGCCTGGGCGCTTTCGACTTCATCTTGAAACCGACCACCAACTCCCTCGACGAGAGCATCTTGCAGCTCCGACGCGACCTCTTGCCGAAAGTCCAAGCCGTCCGGCTGCGTCGCATCGCGGCCCCGGCGTCGACGACCCCTGGCGCGCCGAGCCAACGCCTGAAGGCTCCGGTGCGGCCGGCGCCGGCGAGGCCTCGGCTGCCGAACCTGCGGCCAGAGATCGTCGCGATTGGCGTTTCAACCGGCGGACCGCAGGCCCTCAACCAAGTGCTTCCGAAGCTGCCGGCGAACTTCCCGGCGCCGATCGTCGTGGTGCAGCACATGCCGCCGATGTTCACCAAGAGCCTGGCGGAAGACCTCAACCGTCGCTGCCAGCTCCGGGTCTCCGAGGCGACCCAAGGCCAGCCGCTCCGCGCCGGTGAGATCGTGATCGCCCCGGGCGGACGCCAGATGCGGGTCGCCAAGCTCGCGTCGGGCCCTGTCATCCAACTGACGGACGACCCCCCCGAGCGCAATTGCAAACCATCGGCTGACTTCTTGTTCCGATCGGTCGCCAGCAATTACGGGGCGCGCGTGCTGGGCGTCGTCCTCACCGGAATGGGCGATGACGGCTGCCTCGGCTCGAAACTGATCAAAGCATCGGGCGGCGTCGTGTTCGCTCAAGACGAGCCCAGCTGCGTCGTTTACGGCATGCCCAAGGCGGTGGTTGACGGAGGCTTCGCCGACGAGGTCCTCCCGCTCAACCGGGTCGCCGACCACCTCATCGCGGCCGCCGCCGGAAGGGTTCTCCAATGAAACCGACACAAACGGATATCGACGCCGTCTGCGACCTCGTCAACGAACTGTGCGGGATTTATCTCGACAACAGCAAGGACTACCTGATCGAGGGTCGACTCTCGAAGCTTGTCACGAAGGCGGGCTGCGCGAACTACGCCGACTTTGCCCGCAAGGTTCGGTTAGACGCGCGATTGAAAACTGAGGTGGTGGATGCGATCACCACCAACGAGACGCTGTGGTTCCGTGACTCAACGCCGTTCGACGCCCTGCGGTTCAAGATCCTCCCCGAGTTGATCGACGCGAAGTCAGGGTCGCTCTTTCCAAAGAAGTTCCGAATCTGGTCCGCCGCGTGCAGCACGGGCCAAGAGGCTTACAGCATCGCGATGGCGTTTGCGGACGTCGTTCCCGATTTCGAGAAGTGGGACCTGCAGATCTACGGCACCGACATCTCACCGGCCGCCGTCGCCGCGGCCCAGCGGGGCGTCTACAACGATATGGAAGTTAATCGTGGCCTCGACCAGCGCTACCGTGGAGCCTACTTTGTGAAGAGCGCCGGCGGCTGGGCCGTCAACGACGTCTTGAAACGGCGCTGCCGCTTTGAGGTCCGCAACTTGCTGAAGCCTTTCACCAATGTCGGATCGTTCGACGTTATCTTCTGCCGCAACGTGGCGATTTACTTCACACCGCCCGACCGCAAGTCGCTGTTCCTGCGGCTGGGGCAGACGCTCAACCGCGGGGGCTGGCTCTTCACCGGCTCGGGTGAGTCGCTGATGGACCTCGGCCCCAGCTGGGCGCCGAAACAACACTGCCGCGCCGTCTGCTACCAGCCCAATGGCTGCAACGGCGTCGCGACGCTCCAGCGTTCGGGAAACTAACCGCCGAGTCGGCCTTCGTCGGCTCACCGTCTATCGACTCGGGGAGTCGCGATGCGGCGACCCGAGCAGGGCTCGGATCGCTCCGGCGACTGCCGATGACGCGGCGTCGTTTGAGTGCATGCTCCAGTCGCCTTTGAAGAGCTTTCCAAGCAAGCGGCCCGCCTGGCGCGACGCGGTGGGCCGTCGCGACCGCGGCGGTTCGGCCAGGACTCCGTTCGCCCGAGCCGTAACCACCGTGACCAGGACGGCGTCGACGCCAAGGTCGGTGATCGCTTCGGCGGCGACACCGGCCCAGTCGGTCGTGACGCGGGCGCCGGTCTCGGCGACAGCAAGTTGGCCGACACCGACCACGCCGCTTGGGAGATCGGCCGTCGCTATCGCCGGCAGCGTGAGTCGCTCGGCGCCATGCGACGACACAACCTCGTCGGCGATCAGGACGCTGCCGACGGCGAGGGACCGATCGATCGCGGTCGCCGGCCCAACAACGACCAACCGCTCGGGACGGTGGGCGGCGACCAACGCGGCCAGCGCCTCGGCGATCGAAGGGGCATGACTGGCGATCGCGCGTTGCGGCCAGGCGATGGCGATTCGCTTCTGCAACCAGTCGCCGGTCTCGATAGCGATACGCGGCCCGTCACGGCGCAGGGTGTTACGCAGCTGCCGCCGCGTCTCGCCCAGTAAACCGCCGCTCACGTCCCAGACCGCGACGTCGCAGCGTTCGTTGTCGGCCATGCCGCTATGCTAGCCCCGCGGCAGCGTGATCGTCACGGCCACGCCCGCGCCCGGCGGGCTATCGAGGCGTACGTCGCCGCCGTGGTCGGTGACGATCCGCCAGCACTTCGAGAGCCCGAAACCCAAGCCACGCCCCGCTTCGCGGCCGCTGAAAAACGGGTCGAACACGTGCGGGGCGATCTCGGCCGGCACGCCGGGACCGTTGTCGACGACGCGGACGGTCGCCGCGTCGCTCGACGAGGTCACCGACAAGACGACTTCCCCCCCCCGCCCCAACGCGTCGAGGCTGTTCTCCGCCACGGCGCGGATGGCGACCGCCAGCTGCTCCGCGTCGGCGTCGATCACGACGGGCTCGCCCGCCGTCTGCGCCGACAACGCCGTTTCGGACGCAACCGCCCTGGGGCTCAGCTCTTCCAAGACGGTCCGGACCACCTCTCGGAGATCAATCGATCCTTTCACGAGCTGCGGCGGCCGAGCGAACAGCATCAGATCGGAGATCATCTCGTGCGCCCGCATCGCGGCGCGGTGCATCGCCTCGAAGGCCTTCCGCTTGTCGGGGTCGTCTTCCCGCTTGAGTAGCGTCTGGGCGCGCAGCGCGATGTTCGCCAAAGGGTTATTGATCTCGTGGCTCGCTCCGTAGGCGAGCTCTTTCATCGCGTCGAGCTTGGCGCGGCGAAGCTCGTCGGCGAACCAACGACGCAACTCGTCAGAAATCGGCTGCGGCGGTTCCAACAATGACCCCCCCTTGAATGACTTGTGGGAGGCTTCTCCAGAAGCCGATGTCGGCGTCCATTGCGCTAGGGCATGGATCGCTTAATCGGCTTCTGGAGAAGCCTCCCACAGGTGAGCAATGTGTCGCCGAGGCCGTCAGCCTGCGGAGGCGGGTTCAACTTCCAGAAGCTGGCAGACCCGCGCCATCAAGGCGTCGACGTCGAAAGGCTTCTTCATGAAGTCGTCCGCGCCAGCGGAACGCAGCTTCTGGATACGGTCCTCTTCGACCATGCCGCTGATGCAGATGATCTTGACGTCGTCCATCGACTTGTCGCTCCGCACCAACTGGCAGACTTCCATGCCGTTGATGTCCGGCAGCATGACGTCGAGCACCACCAGATCGGGGCGGAACTCTTTGATCTGCATCCCGGCGCCGAAGCCGTTGTTGACGCTGCGGATGTCGAAGCGGCCGTCCCGCTCGAAGTGGTCCACCAGCAGATCGACCAGATCGACGTCGTCGTCGACAATCAGCAGCTTGCGGCGCCCGCTATCGAGGGCGTCGGTCGGGATGCCGTTGTCCCGCATGAACGAGTACAGCTGGTCGCGCGGGATGCGGCGGAAGCGGCTGCCGGGGACCCGGAAGCCCTTGAGCTGACCCGAGTCGAAGCAGCGGATGATTGTCTGCTGGCTCACCTTGCAGATCTTCGCGGCTTCGCCGGTCGTAAAGACGGTTTTCATGGACGAACCACCCCTCTCCCTAGTTGATGGTTGTGCGTCGAGGCGGGCGGTTCGGCTGCCGGACGTCTCCCAATCCTTGGGGGAGAAGCCGGGGCCTAGCGGCTCCGTCCACGCTCAGTTTCGTTGTCGTGCCGTCGGAGGGTCACCTGACCCTCCATGTGGTATCGCCTAGCGGCGTCGCCAATTGGCTTTGGTTGACTGGGTCTGGGTCCTCAGTTGTCGTCGTGAGTGCTCGCGTCTCTTCGAGACCCTCGCCACCCGACGCTAACCTCCCAAACCAGCCAGTCAGAGGATGCCCCGCCGGGCCCCCTCTTCCCGTAGCTTTGCAAACTCTCGCGACCTTGCAAACGTCATTTGCAACGCAAAGCCCCGTGTACCCTGCAGAACGCGGCATCACCCGCTTTCGCCAAGGTTACCCTGCTTGCCCTTGCCGCCGGATTATAAGGGGCCTGCCGCGTGCGTCAACAGAAGAACAATCGACGTAAGCAGTTGCTGAAAAAGCACTTAGGCTAGAACGCAAGGAGAAACTGCAAGGCGCGGCAACTCGGCGCCGTGAGCGACGCTAGACCGAGGGGTCCGCCGTCGATCGCCGCCGCCCGCCTCCGAGGTGCGCCATCAGCAGCGTGATGTCCGCCGGCGTCACGCCACTGATGCGACTCGCTTGCGCGAGATTCGTCGGCTGGACCCGCGCCAGCTTCTCGCGCGCCTCGTGCCGCAGGTGTGTGATGCGGGCGTAGTCGAACGTCGCGGGGATCCGCTTTTCCGCCAGCCGCCGCTGGCGATCGACCTCGGTCTGTTGGCGGGCGACGTAGCCAACGTACCGGGCGTCGATGATCGCTTGCTCAACGGCGTCAGCGGGTGCGCCGGCAAGCTCCGCGGCGGCTTCGGCTGGGGCCATCGCCAGGGCCGCGGTCCAGTCCACTTCGGGCCGCCTGAGTTGTTCGCTGAGTGAGCGCCCTTGGTAGCGGACAGTTTCCAACAAATGGGCGACCCGATCGACTTGCCCGAGCTTCGCCCGCAGCCGCGCTTCGCGCTGGGCCGACGCCAGCCCACACCTCGCGGCTAGCGGCGTCAGCCGGCGGTCGGCGTTGTCTTGCCGCAGCAGCAGTCGGTACTCGGCCCGGCTGGTGAACATCCGGTACGGCTCGTCGACGCCACACGTCACGAGGTCGTCGATCAAGACGCCGATGTACGCCTCGTCACGACCCAGCACGAGCGGCTCGCGGTCGGCCACCTTTAACGCCGCGTTGGCGCCGGCGACGAGGCCCTGGGCGCCCGCTTCCTCGTAGCCGGTCGTGCCGTTGATCTGCCCGGCGAAGAAGAGCCCGGCGACTCGCTTCGACTCGAGTGTCGGCTGCAACTGGTCGGGTGGCGCGTAGTCGTACTCGACCGCGTAGCCGTAACGCATAATCTGAGCCCGCTCGCAGCCGGGGATCAGCCGGAACATGGCGTCCTGTACGTCACGCGGCAGGCTGGTCGATACACCGTTGACGTAGACCTCGCGTGTGTTGCGCCCCTCGGGCTCGAGGAACAGCTGGTGCTGCTGTTTGTCGGCGAAACGGACCACCTTGTCCTCGATCGAGGGGCAGTAGCGGGGGCCGCTGGAGTTGATCTGCCCGCTATACATCGGCGCCCGCTCGAGATTGGCGCGGATGAGGTCGTGAACCGCCGGCGTGGTGTAGGTGACGTGGCAAGGGAGCTGCGATTGCGTCAGCTCATCGGTCAGAAACGAGAACGGCTGGGGGGCGTCGTCGCCCGGCTGCAAATCGCAGGCGGTGTAGTCGATGGTGCGTCCGTTGAGCCGCGGCGGCGTGCCGGTCTTGAAGCGTTCGAGCCGGATCCCCAATCGGTGCAGCGCCCCGCTAATGCCCGCCGAGGTCCCTTCGCCGGCCCGCCCGCCAGCGGTCTTCGCCTCGCCGGTGTGCATCAAGGCTTGAAGGAAGGTGCCCGTCGTGAGGACGACGGTGGGCGCCCGATAGGTCGCACCGCCTCGGACACGGACGCCGGCAATCGAAGGGATCGGGGACGAGGGGCCAGGGACGAGGGGAGGTTCGGTCTCTCGGTCCCCTTCTCTCACCAACAGTTCTTCCACCCCTTCCTGACGGAGCTCAAGGTTCTCTTGCTCTTCGACGATCCGTTTGATCTCGGCTTGGTAGAGGCGTTTGTCGGCCTGGGCGCGGGGGCTGTGCATCGCCGGGCCTTTGCGGCAATTGAGCATCCGAAACTGGAGGCCCGTGGCGTCAATCGCCCGGCCCATGGCGCCGCCGAGGGCGTCGATCTCGCGGACGATTTGGCCCTTGCCGACGCCGCCGATGGCCGGGTTGCAGCTCATCTGGCCGACGGTGTCGAGGTTGGTCGTGAGCAACGCCGTGCGGGCGCCCATCCGCGCAGCGGCGAGCGCCGCTTCGGTCCCGGCGTGGCCGGCCCCGATGACGACGACGTCGTAGTCGTAAGTCACCTCGGTCATAGCCCTCCAAGGTATTCGCCCGACGGACGGGAGACTACGGGCGAATGAGCGATTACGATTCCCAGCATGTCATCGAAACGCTGCCCCTGGGCTGAGGCCTCTGACGCCGAACGCGACTACCACGACACCGAGTGGGGCGTCCCCGTCTGGGACGACCAGCGGCTGTTTGAGATGCTCACGCTCGAGGGCGCCCAGGCGGGGCTCTCGTGGAGCACGATCCTCAACAAGCGAGACGGCTACCGTCGGGCTTTCTCTGAGTTCGACCCCGCCAAAGTCGCCCGCTACACGGCGACGCGGATCGACAAATTGGTGCTCGACGCCTCGATCGTCCGGCACCGGGGCAAGATCGAATCGACCGTCAGCAACGCCCGAGCCGTGCTGGCTGTCCAGGAGGGCGAGGAGTCGCTGGCCGGGCTGCTGTGGTCGTTCGTCGGGGGCGAGCCGCTGCAGAACCGCTGGCGCCGGATGGAAGACCTGCCGGCCGAGACGCCCACCTCAAAGGCGATGAGCAAAGAACTGAAACGCCGCGGCTTCCGTTTCGTCGGACCAACCACCTGCTACGCCTTCATGCAGGCGGCGGGGTTGGTGAACGATCACCTGGTGGGGTGCTTCCGCTGTGCGGAAGTGAGGCTTGAGACTTGAGGCGTGAGGGTTGCGCTGCACACCCTTTGAGGACGGCGCAACAACCCTCAGGCCTCAAGTCTCACGCCTCAACGCTGCGTCAGCGGCGATACTCGAGGCCCGCGAACCAACCGTGCAGGAAGAGCTCGTCGCTCTGCGGCGTGATCGGTGGCGGCGCCGTCCAAAGATTCTCGGCGAGTTCGATGCCGTCGAGGAACAGCACCTGGTAGCCACCGCGGAGGGCGGTCGTGCTGCTCAGCTTCCAGGTGGCGGCAAGGGCAGCCTCGCCGGTGAAGGCGATGCGGGTGCCGTCGGCGGCCGTCACGCTGGTGGTGTCGAGCGAGTTCGTCGTCGTATTAACCTGCGTCGTGGCGGGCGTGGTGCCGGTGGCGGGCACGTCGACGCGTTCCTTCGTGGTGATCGATATCGAGTCCTGGGAGACCCGATTGCGATCCAGGATGTTGCAATACACCCCCGCCGAGACGAAACCCGACAGGTGCAGCCGCCGTGTCGGGCGCCACATATCGAGCCGCAGTCCCGATTGGAAACCGATCAGGTTGTTCTCGATCTCCGCCAATTGGCGTTGCTGCGCAATCGCCGACGAGAGCGTGTCGCCAACATCAACCGGGTCGCCGAGGATCACGTTCGTGAACTGCCGGTTCGTGTCGGCGACCGACTCATCAAGGGACAGATACCGCACGCCGGCGAACGGCTTGAGATACCCGTCGGTGAGGCGTTGAAAGTTGACCTCCAACGAATGGAGCGACGAGTCGTAGGTCAGCTGCCGCCGCTGCTGGACATCGATGTCGCTCAGCGGCAGCGACGCGGCGGGAATCGTTTCTTCTTCCCAGTAGGCGTTGGCCAGCCACTTCTCGACGCCGACGTAGCCGATCTGCAACTCGTAGCCCGCGCATTGCGGGAACTCGCTGGTGAGCAGCAACCGCACGCCGGCGGCGTGGTCGAAGTCGTTGAGGAACTCGAGCGGCGGCAAGGTTGATTGCGGAGCGATCGGATCGACCTCGGCGAGGATCGCATCGAGATTCGCGCCCTCACGGAAGAGCAGCACGCCATCGACGGTCGCCCGCCAGTGGGGGCCAACGAGCCAGCTATCGCGTCGGCCGGCGCCGGGACGGTGCTTCGGCCCCCCAACGGGTCCGTCGCCCCCCTGGGCAGCGGCCGAGAGCTGCTCGCCGAACGACCCGTCCGGGTACGCGGCCGAGCCGGCGTCGAGAGGCAACAGCGTTGGCGAGCCGATCATCGCAGGCTCTTGCGCAGGGAGGTCGCCAAGCAGCAGACTTCCCCACGCCGCCAAGGCGACGCCGAACAACCGACAAGTGTTAGCTGGCCGATGGGCCATTCGAATTCCCCCCTCGGGGCCAATACGTCGCTCGGCGTGAGCGGGCGCAGGCCCTCCCCGCACGAACTATCGGCGTGCGGGCGACCGTTACGACACGCATTTTCGGCACGCACGGAAGACTCGCGGCCACGGTCGCTTGTCCCCCTCCCTTTCAGGGAGGGGTTGGGGGAGGGTCGAGGCATTCAGCACAGGCAAGTCGTCTTGTCCTGAACGGGGTTCACCCTCCCCTAGCCCCTCCCTAGAAGGGAGGGGGGTTTTCATCTCACAGCGTCGCTAGCAGCGCGAGCAAGGTGTCGGTCTGGGCCGGCGTGCCGACCGAAACCCGGAGTCCATCGTCGCCGCCGCTCCACCCCGGGTGGCGGATCAGCCGCACCAAGACCCCCTCCGCTTTGAGGTTCTGGTAGATGGCCTCGTGCTGGCCGGTGGGATGGGTCGCCCAGACAAAGTTGGCGCGCGAGTCAACCGTGTCGAAGCCCGCGGCGAGGAGGCCCGCGTCGAGACGCTGACGCTCGGCGACGACCTTCGTCACGTTGTCAGCAAGCCACGCCTGGTCATCGATCGCGGCGGTGGCGCCGGCGATGGAGAGCGTGTCGCAGTTGTAGCTGTCCTTAACCTTCGCCAACTGCTCGATCACGTGAGGCTGGGCGACTAAGTAGCCGAACCGCAACCCGGCCAAGCCGTAGCTCTTGCTAAGCGTGCGGCTGACGAGCACCCGCTCGTTGGTCCGCACCAGGTCGAGGCAATTGGTCTCGGCGAAGTCGACGTACGCCTCGTCCACCAAGAGCGGGCAGTCGAGCGTGTCGGCGATCGCCGCGACCTCGCCCGGCTCGAGCAGCGTGCCGCTGGGGCTGTTGGGGTTCGCCAGGTAGACCAGCCGCACGTCGTCCGACGGCGCGGTCAGCTCGAAGCCGACCGACCAATCGGGCTCACAGGGGACCGCCTCGTGACGGACCCCCTGGATCTCGGCGAGCGTCTTGTAGAGTGAGTAGGTCGGCCACGGATAGCGCACCGCACGGCCTTGATCGACAAACGCCCGGGTGGCGATGGTGAGGATGTCGTCGCTGCCGTTGCCGCAAAGGATCCAGTCGGGCGTGATCTCCGCGTTGTGAGCGGAGAGCACCTCGGCGGCGCGGTTCCTGAACGCCGATGCCGACGGGTCGGGGTAGCGCTGCAGCCCTTCTTCGGCAGCGGCTTGAATGGCGGCTACCACCTTCGGCGAAGGCGGGTAGGGATTCTCATTGGTGTTGAGCTTTACGAGCTTCATCCCACGCGGCTGCTCGCCGGGGACATAGCCGCTCATCTGCTCGATCGCTTCACGGAACATTTAGTTTGCCACTGATGAACGCATATAAACGGGGATGAAGCTGGAGCTAGATCTTGTAGGAGGCGTCTCTGACGCCGATTTCACGCACCATATACCGTTACCGCCAAGAGACACGAATCGGCGTCGGAGACGCCTCCTACAGAACGACTCGTTGGTTGCAGACGAATAGCATCGGCGCCTATTCCCTACGAATCGTCACGGTGCGGGCGTGGCCGGTGAGACCTTCGACCTTGGCGAGGCGGACGATGTCGTCGCCCTGCTCGGCGAGCGTCTCGGCGGTGAAGGCGATCACGCTGTTCGAGCGGAGGAAGTCGTTGCTCGACAACCCGTTGGCGAACCGCGCCGTCGCGCCGGTCGGCAGCACGTGCGACGGGCCCGCCGAGTAATCACCAACCGGCACCGGCGAGTGCGGGCCGAGGAACACCGCGCCGGCGCAACGGACCTGGGCGAGCATCGCCTCGGGGTCTTCGCAAGCTAGGTGCAGGTGCTCGGTCGCCAGCTCGTCGCAAAGGGCGGCGGCGTGGTCGCGGTCGCGCACCGTGATCAGCGCGCCGAACGATTCGAGCGACTGCCGCGTCAGGTCGCTGCGCGACAGCGTGGCGAGTTGCTTTTCGAGCTCGGCGACGACCGCCTCGATCAACGGCTCGTGCCAAGTAAGCAGCACGGCGGACCCCGGCGAGTGCTCGGCTTGTGCGATCAGGTCGGCGGCCGTGAAGGCGGGCGGCGTCGAGGCGTCGGCGACGACGATCACTTCGCTCGGCCCGGCGATCGAGTCGATCCCGACCTCGCCGAAGACACGCCGCTTCGCCAGCGCGACGAACAGGTTGCCGGGGCCGACAATCTTGTCGACTTTCGGCACGCCTTGGCAGCCATAGGCCAGCGCGGCGACAGCCTGGGCGCCCCCCATCCGATAGACCTCGGTGACTCCCAACTCGTGGCAGGTCGCCAGCAGGTCGGTGTTGTAGCTGCCGAACTTGGTTGGCGGCGCGACGACGGCGAGTTCGGGCACGCCGGCCGCCTGCGCAGGGATCGCCGTCATGAGCACCGTCGAAGGGTACGCCGCGGCGCCGCCGGGGACGCACAGCCCGGCGCGGTTCAACGGCAGGTAACGCTGCCGGAGCGAGCCGCCCCCCTCGATCTCGACGCGGACGTCCTTGTGCAAGATCGCCGTCTGAAACCGCATGAGTCGTTCCCGAATCCGGCGGATCATCGCTAGGAAGTCGGGATCCGCCGCCCGGTGAGCCGCCGCCAAGTCGTCCGCCGAGACCCGGAATGTGTCGGCCGTCAGCTCGGCGCCGTCCAGCTTGGCGGTGTACTCGAGCACCGCTTCGAGGCCACGCTGGCGGACGTCGTCGCAAATCCGCTCAACGACCTCAACCGGGGAGAGTGGCTCGCCGAAGACCTCGATCGTCTTCCGCCGGCCCGCCTCGGAGACGACGTTCCCCTCGGGCGCTAGCTTGCGGCGCAGCTCATCGATGGCGGCCTGGCTGCCGGGTTGGCGGGCGTCGATCCGGGCGATGGCCAGCGGTCGGGTGGCGGAGCTTGTCATAGACCCTCCAGATTAACGGCCCGGCCGGGCTCGCCACAGTGGTGGGGGGAGCGTGCGGCGTCTCACACAACCATTGGCCGAACCGGTGCGTAAGGAGCGGGCGGCCCGTACGCTACCGGTACCGCTGACGAGGCCGCTGTTTCACCGCCCCCCGCTTCATTCACTGAACCCCCGAACTCTCGCCATGATGACCCCGCTCCGCTCCGCTACGTTCGCACTGGCCGCCGGCCTGCTGCTGGCTGCTTCGGCCGTCGCCCAGACCGAGACAGCAACCCGCCCCGCCGTCGGCGACGAGGCGCCCACCCTCTCGCTGGTCAGCACAGCGGGCGAGCCGGTCGATCTGGCCGAGACTTTCGACGAGGGGAAAACCGTCCTGGTCGTCCTCCGCGGCTACCCTGGCTATCAGTGCGGCATCTGCTCGAAGCAAGCGACCGATTTCCTGCGTCAGTCGAAGAAGTTCGCCGACGCGGAAGCGAACGTCGTCATGGTCTACCCGGGCGACGCGGCGGGCCTTGATGGCCATGCGGACGAGTTTCTGACCGGCGCCATGAAGGACATGAAGCGTAAGAAACTCCCCAAGGGGGTCACGATGCTGCTCGACCCGAATTTTGACCTGGTGGACGCCTACGGCCTCCGCTGGGACGCCCCGAACGAGACTGCCTATCCGGCGACCTACATCGTCGAGGACGGCAAGATCACCTTCGCCGAGGTGAGCGACGGCCACGGCGGTCGCGTCAACGCCAAGGGCGCCCTGGCGGCATTGACCAAGTGATTTTTTGGGGGCCGATCGATTAAGATCGGCCGCATGATCGATCTCCGCAGCGACACCGTCACCCGTCCGACCGCCGCCATGCGCCAAGCCATGGCGGCGGCGCCGGTTGGCGACGACGTCTTCGGCGAGGACCCGACCGTCCAGCAGCTCGAAGAACGCACCGCCGAACTGCTCGGCAAAGAGGCGGCGCTCTTTGTCTCGTCGGGGACGATGAGCAACCAGCTCGGCGTCCGCGTCCACTGCCAGCCGGGGGACGAGTTTCTCTGCGACGCCGACTGCCACATCTATTACTACGAGCAGGCCGCCTACGCGCAACTCTGGGGCGTGGCGGCCCACCCGCTCTCGTCCGACGGCGGACTGCCGGCGATCGAGACGCTCGACCTCGCGGTGCGGCCCGACAACCTGCACTACGCGCGGACGCGTCTGCTGACGCTGGAGAATACGCACAACCGCTGGGGTGGCGCGCGCCTTCCCCAGGACGACGTCCGCGCCGCTTGCGACTGGGCCCACGGCCGCGGTCTGGCGACGCACCTCGACGGCGCCCGCCTCTGGAACGCCGCCGTCGCCACCGGCCAGCCGTGGGCCGAGGCGATCCGTGACCTGTCCGCGCCGTTCGACACGGTGAGCGTCTGTTTCAGCAAGAGCCTCGGCGCGCCGATCGGCTCGGCCCTCGCCGGGCCGGCCGACCTGATCGCGGCCGCCCGCCGCACCCGCAAGGCGTTGGGCGGCGGTTGGCGACAAGCGGGGATCCTCGCCGCCGCCGCTCTGTACGCGTTGGACCATCACGTCGAACGGCTGGCTGAAGACAACGCCCGGGCGACGCGGCTTGCCGACGCGGTGCGTCACACACCGGGCCTGAGCCTGCTGGCCGACCGCTGCGACACGAACCTCGTCGTCATCGAGATCGACCCGGCGATCGGGACCGCCGCCGAATTGACCGAACGCTTGGTCCACCACGCGGTGCTGATGACCCGGCCCGCCCCCCAGCGCCTCCGCGCCGTGACGCATCACGACGTTGGCGACGAGGACATTGAGCGGGCGATCGAAGCGCTGCGGGCGGTGATCTAGCGCCTAGGGACGACGATTACCACTCCGTCGTTGCGTGGCGATGATCATCCCGACGCTGAGGAGCAGAGCGGTCGATGGTTCGGGAATGGGTGACGTTAATCGTCCTACCAAGAACTCGACCGCCTCGACACTTACGGGCTGAAATAGCGGCCCGCCGTGCCCCTCGCCGACGACACGTCGGAACTCATTCTCGACCCCGGCCAAGTTCAACGCTTGGACGAGCCGTATGCTCTGCTGGAAGGGAACGCTCGTGTCTTGGTCGCCGTGCGCGATAAACATGGCGGGGTCGTCGGACGACACATGCGTGATCGGGTTCATGAGCGAAACCAAGGACGCCTTCTCGGGGAACGGTGCCGCCGGGTTGAAGAGGTTCTCTCGCAGAACGCCGATCCCTTCGCCGGGAGCGTCAAAGCCGATCAGCCGCGACTCGGGCGAGTTGGGGGCGTCGTGCTCGATGAAACTTCCCACCCCCGCCGCGGCGTCGGCGTCCATCTGCAGCAGGTCGGTCGGCCCGTAATAGTCGACGGCCGCTTGGATCGAGCTGGAGTAGTCGAGGTTGCCGCCGACATCTCCCTCGGCCGCCGCGACGCCGCCCGACGTGGCGAGCAACGCGGCGAGGTGCCCGCCCGCCGAGCTTCCCCAAGCGGCAAAGTTTTCGGAGTCGAGTCCGTAAAGTCCCGCGTTGGCGCGTAAGAAGCGAACCGCCCCTTTGACGTCGTGGATTTGCGCCGGGGCGATCGCCTCGCCACTCAGCCGGTACTCGACCGACGCCACCGCCAGCCCGGCGTTGAGCATCTGACCTAACGCAACCGGCAGCTGGTCATGCGTCCCGCCGGACCAACCGCCGCCGTGAATCCAGAGCACGAGGGGCGTCTCGCCGACGGCGTCATCGGGCAACCATAGATCGAGATGTAACTGCCGATCGGCGCCTCCTGAATCGACGGTCGCGTAGACCAATTCGTCGTAGTTCGGCGCGCGGAGCTGCGCTGAACAAGTCGCCGTTAGCCACGCCAGACTGGTTGCGGCAAGAACCTGCGCGCAGCCCAAACCACCGAGTAACTTTCTCATGAGACCGCGTCCTCGTTGCCAGTTCGAGTTCGACTTCCTAGCGTCCCCGCCACGATGACGGCAACTTCTGAAACCAAACCGACAATCTGCGGCGCCGCAAAAAAGCTGCGTTCTCGAAGAAACGTGGGGTCTGTCACCGGAGCAAGCCGAGTGATGGCTCGGCCGACGGCGTCGAATTTAGGAGCCCTAAGCGCCAGCGCCGGGAGTGGCGCCGGGTGCCCGCTTCGACTCCCGGCGCTGACGCTTAGGGCTCCCCTTCCTCTTGAGTGGGGGCGCTGTTGGTGGGGTTCTTAACCCAGGCCCGCTAGTTCCGCCGCCCGCGCGACGCGCTCGATGCCGACCATGAACGCCGTCGTCCGGAGGCCGATCTTCTTTTCCTTCGCACGGTCCCAGACCTCGTCGAAGGCGTGCGTCAGGGTGCGGTCGAGTTCGCCGCGGACTCGGTCGAGTGTCCATTTATAGAACTGGCGGTTCTGCGCCCACTCGAAGTAGCTGACCGTCACGCCGCCGGCGTTGGCGAGGATGTCGGGCAGCACAACGACGCCCCGCTCGTGGAGTCGGTCGTCTGCTTCGGGCGTGATCGGGGCGTTGGCCGCTTCGATGATGATCGGCGCCTTTACTTTCTCGACGTTCCCCTCGTGGATGACGCCGCCGAGCGCCGCCGGGATGAGCACATCGACCTCGAGCTCGAGCAGTTCTTCGCCGGGGATTCGCTTGCCCCCCTCGAAGCCATCGAGCTGTCCCTCATTGTCACAGACGTATTTGAGCGCCGCCCGGACGTCGATGCCGTCCGGGTCGTACCAAGCGCCGGTGCGGTCGGCGATGGCGACGATCTTGCAGTCGGCTTCGCTGAGGAACTTGGCGGTGTGCGAGCCGACGTTGCCGAAACCCTGGATCGCGACCGAGGTCCCCGGCGCCTTGCGGCCGAGGCGCGCCAACGTCTTGAGCGTCAGCAGGCCGACGCCGCGGCCGGTCGCCTCCTCACGGCCGGGGATGCCATAGAACTCGACCGGTTTGCCCGTGACGACGCCCGGGTTGAAGCCGTTGTACTTGGCGTACTGATTCATGATCCAAGCCATCTCCTCGTGGCTGGTCCCCATGTCGGGGGCCGGGATGTCGAGGTCGGGGCCGATCACCTGATGGATCGAGTCGATGAGTTTGCGGGTGATCCGCTCCTTCTCGTCCTTGCTGAGATTGCGTGAGTTGACCGTGACGCCCCCCTTGGCGCCGCCGTAGGGGATGTTGACGACGGCCGTCTTCCAGGTCATCAGCGAGGCGAGGCCGCGGACCTCGTCGAGATCGACCTCGTGGTGGTAGCGGAGCCCCCCCTTCATCGGTCCGCGGGACGAGTTGTGTTGCACCCGATAGCCGACGAGCGTTTCGAGCGTGCCGTCGTCCCGCCGCAGTGGGATCTGCACCGTGAGCTCGCGTTCTGGGGTGATTAGCAACTTGCGCATCGGGGACGCCATCCCGAGCTCGTGGGCCGCCTTATGGAAGTAGTGCTGGACGGCTTCGAAGGCTTTCATGCGTGGGCTCGGTCAGAGGGAGGAGGAGCAGCCGGGCGATCGGATTCAGGCGGCGGGGTCGTCGCCCCCCCTGGGGCGCACCATACCAGCGGCGGGGGAATCGCGAAATCGGCGTCTCCCGACCCAGGGAGCGTTCTTTCCCGGAGAAGCGAGACGAAAAATCGCCGCCGTTTTCGGCCTCACCGGTTGGCTCCCTGCCGCCCCGAATTCTCTCCGAGGATAGGCCCGAATAGCGGCGTCTGTAGCGGGGCCTTAGACTGGAGGGATGCCCCGCCGATCGATGCACCGCTTGCTCTCTCTTACGCTGGGTGTGGCGATTGGTTGTGGACAAAACCCGCCGCCGCCTTCTGTCCCCACCGCGACGCCCGCCGTTGTCGAAACGTCGGTTGTCAAAACGCCGGCCGTCGAGAAGCCGGGCGATGGATTTATCCCGGACGACGGCAAAACGCTCTGGGCGTCGCCGACACGGGGCGGGCCAATTGACCCGTCGCTCTGCCCCGAGGGGAGCGGCCTCTTCCTGCATCTGAGGCCCGCCGCGTTGCTCAGCAGCGCAGAGGGACGCCGCGTCTGGAAGGCGTTGGGCCCCGCGGCAGACCTTGGCGTTCTGCTGGAGGAGTCCGGCCCGCTAGCGGCGATCAAGACCCTCACCGTCGGCGTCGGCCCGGGCGCGTCGTACGAGTCCGTGACGACCACTGTCGCCATCGATCCGGAACCGACCGACCGTCTGCCCCTGCTGCCGCGTGAGATCGAGCAGTTGCTCGAGACGACCGACCGCGACCAGCACGTGACGCTGATCTTCTCGCCCCGATTCTTGCTGGGAGACGGCGGCTCGCTGCTGGCGGGGCCGTGGGCGCCGCTGCGTGAGCTGTTGCTGGCCCAGGCCCGCGACGAATGGGCCGCGGTCGCGATCAGCCTCCACCTCGACGAGGCCGAACGGCTCTACTGGGAGCTGCGGGTGCTCGCCAACGTCGCCGAGCCGGAGACCCGCACCGCGGCGGCGGTGCTGCAGCGGGCCGAAGGCTGGTCGAGCGACCTCGCCGCCGTAGTCAAATCCCGGAATTGGGCTTCTTACAGCGCGGCGGTCGTCGAGCGTTCGCCCCGGATGCTAGCGGTCGTCGGCGACTACGCCCGCCGCGGGGTGGATGGTCGGCAGGCGGTGGTCAACGGCTACGCCCCACCCGGGGCCGCCCACCAGCTCGCGCTCGCTGCGGAGAGGATCGTTGCGGAGCTAGCCGCGCCCCCAGTCATCACCCCCGCATCGACAACGGCGCCGTCGCTCGCCGCGATCCCGATCGCCGAGCGTTTGCAGACCCCCGTTACGATCCAGTTCCGCCGGGAATCGCTTGAAACGGCTGTAGCGATTTTGTCGGACACGCTCGCCACCGCCATCGAGATCCGTGGACGCGACCTACAGTTAGAGGGGATCACTCGCAACCAGATGATCGCGCTCGACGTAATGGAGAAACCCGCCGTCGAGGCGCTGGTCGATGTGCTCCGCAAAGCGAACCCCGACCCACTCGCAACCGGCCCCGCCGACCCCCGACAAAAACTCGTTTACGTGGTCACGGACGACGGCGTCGCGATCACCACCCGAGCCGCCGCCGCCCGTCACGGCGACGAATTGCCAACCGTCTTTCAATCGGAATAGCTCTTCACGACGAATAGAACGCGGATTTTCGGCGCAAGAAGCCATCCGCGACCATCCATCGACTCCGTGTTGATCCGTGTTCCTTGCTTCTCGTAATTACTCAGCGCTGCCTTGAACACCTTCCGCGTCCAATGCGAGACCTGCCAGTCCTGGCTGAAGGTGCGCGACGCCGGGTTCATCGGCGAGGTGCATGCGTGCCCGAAGTGCGGCAGCATGGTCCTCATCACGCGCGAGGCGTTCGAGTCGTCGAACAACGCCGCCGCAACGGCGCCCGTTGTCCTGGCGATGAACGCGACGCTCGAAGAAGCCGATCAAGGTGAGTTTGCCGAAGCGACCTCCGCGTCCACCGCCAGTGAGACACCCGCGGCCGAGGCGCCGGTCGCCCCCTCCGCGACCCTCTCGATGCCATGGCTGACAATGGCTGGCGTCGCGTTGGCGTCGGGTCTCGTCCTATCGGTGTGGTTAGTGAAGGGATCGAGCGATCCCAGCCAGATCGGCGCGCCGGCCGCCCCGACCGTTGAGAGCGCGGCTGCTCCGCCAGAGTCCCCGCCAGCGAGTTTGGCGGCGGAATCGACGCCGGACGAATCGGAGGCCGTCGACGACGCGGCGCCGCTCTCCCAAACCGAAGCGATCGAGCCCGAACTCTTTGTCGAGCCCGAACTCTTTGTCGAGACAGCGCCCGAACCGAGACAGCTAGACCCCCTGCCGGAAACCCCCGAGCCGATTGAGCAAGCGACCGAGCCACCGATCGAGCGGGTCGCCTACGCCAGCCAGCCGGAGCTTCCCAACGTGATCGAGCCCGACAAGCCGTTGGCCGAAATCGATCCGCTCGGCTTCGATCCGGGCGAAGTCGAAGTGGTCCTCCGCAAGGGCGCGGCGTCAGCCACTTCGCCTAGCGTCGCTACGCCCAACTCGCTTGCGGCCGAAGAGGAGCAAGAGGCCGAGCCGTCGCTCGACCAGCGGCTCGCCGCCGCGGCGCAGCACGCGGGCGTCTTCGTCCAGCTCGGCCCGAGCGACGCGACCACCGGCCCCGCCGTCGGTTCCGCGCAGGGGGCGCTCGCCTACCTCCTTCCGTCTGTCGATCTTCGTGACGTGCCGCTCGACGAAGCTTTGCGACTGGTTGGCGACTTGGCGGGCGCGCCGGTCACGATCGACCCCGCCGCCCTGCGCCAGGCGGGCGTCGCCGCGACGAAACCGGTCAATTTGGTTGGCGAAAACGTTACGCTCGCCGAGCTGCTGGAGTTGGCGCTCAAGCCGCTGCGTTTGTCCTACGCCACCGACGGACCGCACGTCACCGTCGGTCGCCGGGGAGCCGAGACCGTACGCACGATCACGCACCAGATGAAAGACCTCGCGGGTGCGAACGCCGAGGGACTCGTCGAATTGCTCCAGCGAGTGGCGCCCCTTCCAGAAGACGCTGTCATCGACGCCGATGGCGGGCTGACTCTCACGGCGCCGATGGCGACGCAGTACGAGCTTGTCGTCCTTTGCGAACGGCTGCGGATCGCCCGGGGCCTGCCGACGGCGACGAAATACCCGCGGTCACTGCTGTCGGTCGAGCCGTCGCTCGTGACGCTTGCCCCCACGCTCGACCGCCGCACGACGTTCAGCTTTGTCGAGCCGACGCCACTGTCCGAGGTCATCAATTACTGGCGTCGCGTCACGGGCCTGTCGATCCTCGTCGATTGGCGTGCGCTAGCCGACGCGGGGATCGGGCCGCGGACGACTCTCGAGTGCAGCGCCACCAACCGCCCGTGGCGCACCGCCCTCGACGGCGTGCTCGGCGGGATTGGGCTGACGTGGGGCGCCTTCGATAAGCAGACGCTTTGGCTGACGACCCCCGACGCCGTCGAACAGCCCGCGACCACCGAGTTTTACGCACTCCCCGCCTCGGAAGCGGCGTCGGTCATCGCCGCGTCACCCGGTAACGCGGCCTACGACGCCGCCTCCGGCGTGCTCGTCGTCCGAGCCGACGCCATCAACCAGCAGCGATCGATTGCGTCAGAGCTCACCGACAAAGCCGGCGACTAAAGCGTCCGGTCGACCGCCTCGGCGATGCGGCGGCACTCGGCCATCATCGTAGCGAACGCCTCGCAGCTGAGGGTCTGGTAGCCGTCGCTCTTGGCGTTCTCCGGATCGGGATGGACCTCGACGATCACGCCGTCGGCGCCGGCGGCAATCGCGGCCTTCGCCAGCGACGACACCATGTAGGTGTGCCCCGTGCCGTGGCTGGGGTCGATCACTACCGGCAGGTGCGTCTTCTGCTGTAGGTAGGGAACGCTCGCCAGCGGCAGCGTGAAGCGGGTGTGCGCCTCGAACGTGCGGATGCCGCGCTCGCAAAGCATCACGCGCGAGTTGCCGCCGTCGAGGATGTACTCGGCCGCGAGCAGCAGTTCGTCCATCGTGGCGCTCGGGCCGCGCTTGAGCAGCACCGCCGCGTCGGCCCGGCCGCACGCCTCGAGCAGGCGGTAGTTCTGCATGTTGCGGGCGCCGATCTGCAGCACCTCGGCGTAACCGGCGACAAGGTCGACGTCTTCGGGGGAAACCACCTCGGTGACGATGGCGAGGCCGGTCTCGTCGCGGGCGGTCGCCAGCAGCTTGAGGCCGTCCTCTTTCATTCCCTGGAAGCTGTAGGGGCTGGTGCGGGGCTTGAACGCGCCGCCGCGGAGGGCCGTCGCGCCGGCGGCCTTGACCGCCTTGGCGGTGGCGACGATCTGTTCTTCGCTCTCGACGCTACACGGCCCGGCGATGACGCCGATCGCCTTGCCGCCGACCTCGAACGAGCCGGCGCGGATCGTCGAGGTCTCGGTATGGGCCTCGCGGCTAGCCAGCTTGTAGGGGGCCAGGACCCGCATCACGTTGTCGACACCGGGAATACTCTCCAGCGCCGTAACGCCGATGACCCGCTCGTCGCCGATCGCCGCGACGACGGTCCGTTCGGTGCCGCGGAGGACATTGGCTTTGAGCCCGAGGGACTCGACATGCTTGACCAGGTGCTTTAGCTGGTCCTCGGTGGCCGAGGTTTTCATGACAACGATCATTTCAGTGAAGGGGCGTGAGGGGTTGGGCGGGCGCCGAAATTGAAAAATGACTACGAAAAAAGCCCCGCGGCCGCTGGGGCCTCGGGGCTGAGTTTTTTACTCACTCGTGTGATCTAGCTCGCATTACGCGGCGTTACGCACGACCCCCGGGCCTTTGGCTCCCGTAAAAGAAGCCAAAGAAGCAGGTAAACCGGTAGTCGTTGCGCCACGTAAGCATGTTGGGAGTATCGGCTCGATGGCGTCCGAACGCAAGCAGAAAGCCGCCTGTGTTCGCCGTTGGCGACGAACGGCCTAAACTATGGCTGCCCCCTCTCCTCGAACCGCCCTCCCCACACCTCTTCCGCCTATGACCGCCCGCCCTATCCTGCTGCTGGCCGCCGCGGCCACCCTCACGACCCTTGGAGCCCTCCCGCTGATGTCCGCCGACGCCCAAGACCGCGACTCCCGCGAAGCCCCCACCGAAGACTTTCCCGCCGCACCGGCGGAGGGCCACGAACTCGCCACCTTCGGCGGCGGCTGCTTCTGGTGCACCGAAGCGGTCTACGAGGCGACCGCCGGGGTCGACTCGGCCGTCTCGGGCTACGCCGGCGGCCAGACGATCAACCCGACTTACGAGGCGGTCTGCACCGGGCAGACGGGGCACGCCGAGGTGATCCAAGTCGCCTACGACCCAGCCGTCGTCTCGTATAAGGACTTGCTGCAGATCTTCTTCCGCACGCACGACCCGACGACGCTCAACCGCCAGGGCGCCGACGTCGGCACCCAGTACCGCTCGGCGATCTTCTACCACGACGACGAACAGCGGCAGGTTGCCGAAGAGGTGAAGGCGGCGCTCGACAAAGCAGGCGCCTTCTCTGGGCCGATCGTCACCGAGATCGCGCCGCTCGAAACGTTCTACGCCGCCGAGCCGTACCACCAGGACTACTTCGCCAAGAACCCGACGCAGGGGTACTGCCGCGCGGTGGTCGCCCCCAAGCTAGAGAAGTACCGCAAGGCGTTCGCCGACAAACTCAAGCCGTGATGGAGACCGCCGTGATGGAGACCGCCTTGATGAAGTCCCAAGTCATGAAGTACCTCTTGATGATGGCGGGCGTCGCCGCCGTGGCGTTCGCCGTCGTCGCGGTATTCGCCAAGACGCCAGCGGCGGACGAAGGCGGCGCTACCGCCGTCGCTTCCCCCGCAAGCTCTGACGCCAAAGAAGCCACCGCCACGCCGAGGGACGCGAAGGCGGGCGCCGATAAGCCGCTGCCACCTAACACCGATTGGAAGAAGGTCGACTGGGCCGCGCGGCTCACCCCCGAACAGTTCCGCGTCACGCGCCAGGCCGGCACCGAGAGGCCTTTCCAGAATGAGTTTTGGGACAACAGGCAGGCTGGCGAGTATCGCTGCGTCAACTGCGGCTTGCTCCTCTACACCTCCGACACGAAGTACGACGCGGGGTGCGGTTGGCCGAGCTTCTTCAAGCCGGCCGACGAGAAGGCGATCACGGAGCACGAGGACCGTGGCCTGATGATGACCCGGACCGAAACGCGCTGCGCCCGCTGCGGCGCCCACCTGGGCCATGTCTTCGACGACGGCCCCGCGCCGACCGGGCTGCGCTACTGCATGAACTCGGCGGCCATGCGTTTTGTGCCCGCTAAGCAGCCTGCGAGAGTCGAGGAGGCTGCGCCGTCTATCGAGCCGTGAATGCCGCGAAGAAATCTCGAGAGCTCTGTCAAGACCGAAGGTTGGGGTTGAGCGTGCGGACGCGGGCGTCCGCCTCTCGGTGAGCCGTCGGCGCTAGCCGCGGGTGGCCCCACGGGTGATTCACCCGCGGCTAGCGCCGACGGCTCACCTTGGATCGCCTTTGGCGATCGGGCGCCGCGCGTTGCCCGACAACGCGATGACGCACAGCATGCCGTGGCGAATCGGCGTCGGAGACGCCTCCTGCAAGGTTCTCAAGTCCCACAAGGTTCTCAAGTCCCACAAGGTGCTCAGGTCTCATAAAGTTCTAGGCTCAACTGGCCTCGTAACCGAGGTTCGGCGCAAGCCAGCGTTCGACTTGTGCTACTGACATTCCCTTCCGCTTCGCATAGTCCTCGACCTGCTCCTTGGAGATCCGGTCGACGGAGAAATACCGCACGTCGGGGTGGGCGAAGTAGAGGCCGCTCACACTCGCCGCCGGCTGCATCGCGAACGACTCGGTCAGCGTGACGCCGGCCGCCTCTTCCGCGCCGAGCAGGTCGAAGAGCGTCCGCTTCTCGGTGTGGTCCGGCTGCGACGGGTAGCCGGGCGCCGGGCGGATGCCGCGGTAACTCTCCTTGATGAGGTCCTCGTTCGTCAGGTCCTCGTCCTTGCCGTAGCCCCATTCGCCGCGGACCTTCTTGTGCAGGCACTCGGCGAACGCCTCGGCGAGGCGGTCGGCCAGGGCCTTCACCATGATCGAGTTGTAGTCGTCGTGGTCGGCGTCGTACTTGGCGGCGAGCTCCGAGCAGCCGAGGCCGGCCGTCACGGCGAAGCCTCCAACGTAGTCCTCCCTGCCCGACTCCACCGGCGCTACGTAGTCAACCAACGAGCGGAACTCCTTCTGCCCCTTGCGTTCCCACTGCTGGCGCAGGCAATGGAACCGGCAGCGCTCCGCCGTGCGGGTGTCGTCGGAGTAGACAATGATGTCCTCGCCGTCTGCCGCCGCGGGGAAAAAGCCGTAGACGGCCCGCGCCTCGAGCAAGTCCTCCGCGATGATCTGGTCGAGCAGCGCGTTCGCGTCGGCAAAGAGCTTCTTCGCTTCGGCGCCAACGGTCGCGTCCTCGAAAATCTTGGGATACTTGCCGCGCAGCTCCCACGTCTGGAAGAACGGGCTCCAGTCAATGAACTCGCGCAGCGTGGCGAGCGGGAACTTCTCGAGCACCCGCACCCCGGTGAACTCCGGCGTCGGGATGTCGACGGTCTGCCAGTCGGTGGCGAACCGTGCGGCCTTCGCTTCGGCGTACGGCTTGAGCGTCACCGACTGCCGCTTGTTGTAGCTGGCGACCAAGTCGGCTTGTAGCTTGCGGTTCTGCGACTCGAACTCCTCACGCGCCTCGGCGCTGAGCAGCTTCTCGACGACACCAACCGAACGCGACGCGTCGAGCACGTGCGTCACGCCCCCCGAGCCTTTCTCGCTGTCGTAATGCGGGGCGATCTTCACCGCCGTGTGCTTCGCGCTGGTCGTGGCGCCGCCGATCAGCAACGGGACCGACATCCCCAGCCGCTTCATCTCGCGGGCGACATGGACCATCTCGTCGAGGCTCGGCGTGATCAGGCCCGACAGGCCGATGACGTCGACCCCCTCGGTCTGCGCGGTCTCAAGGATCTTCTCCGCCGAGCACATGACGCCGAGGTCGATCACCTTGAAGTTGTTACACCCGAGGACCACGCCGACAATGTTTTTGCCGATGTCGTGGACGTCCCCCTTCACCGTCGCCATCAAGACCGTGCCGCGGGTGCTGCTCGAGCTGTCCCCCTCCTCCTTCTCTTCCTCCATGAACGGCAGCAAGTAGGCGACCGACTTCTTCATCACGCGGGCCGACTTTACGACCTGCGGGAGGAACATCTTCCCCGCGCCGAACAGGTCGCCGACGACGCTCATCCCGTCCATGAGCGGCCCCTCGATCACGCGCAGGCACTTCGGGTACTTCTGGCGGGCTTCTTCGGTGTCTTCCTCGACGTACTTGACGATTCCCTTGATGAGGGCGTGCTTGAGGCGTTCCTCGACGGTCCCCTCGCGCCAGGCCTCGTCCTCGACCGCTTTCGCGCCCCCCTGCCCTTTGACCGTCTCGGCGAAGGTGACCAGCCGCTCGGTCGCGGACTCGCCCTCCGTACGGGGCTGGCGGTTGAGGAGCACGTCCTCGACGAGTTCCTTGAGCTTCGGGTCGATCTCGTCGTACACCGCCAATTGGCCGGCGTTGACGATCCCCATGTCGAGGCCCGCCCGGATGGCGTGGTACAGGAACGCCGAGTGCATCGCCTCGCGCACCGCGTCGTTGCCGCGGAACGAGAAGCTGATGTTCGAGACGCCGCCCGAGACCTTTACCCCGGGGCACTCTTGCTTGATACGGCGGGTGGCGTTGATGAAGTCGACCGCGTAGTTGTTGTGCTCGTCGATGCCGGTGGCGACGGTGAGGATGTTGGGGTCAAAGATGATGTCGTCGGGCGGGAAGCCGGCGCCCCCATCTTCGACCGGCTTGATGAGCAAGTCGTAGGCGCGCTTGCAGATGCGGACCTTGCTGTCCTCGTCGGCCGCCTGCCCCTCTTCGTCAAACGCCATCACCACCGCCGCGGCGCCGTAGGCGCGGCACAGGCGGGCGCGGCGGAGGAACTCTTCTTCGCCGTCTTTGAGGCTGATCGAGTTGACGATCGACTTGCCTTGCACCGCCTGCAGGCCCGCCTCGAGGACCGACCACTTGCTGCTGTCGATCATCACCGGCACAGCGGCGATGTCGCCCTCGCCCGCGATCAGGCGGAGGAACTTCGTCATTACCGTCTCGGAGTCGAGGAGCCCCTCGTCCATGTTGACGTCGATGATGTTGGCGCCATTGGCGACCTGCTCGCGGGCGACCTCGATCGCCTCCTCGTACTGCTCTTCTTTGATAAGGCGGGCGAACTTACGGCTGCCGGTGACGTTGGTCCGTTCGCCGATCATCAGGAACGGCGCGTCGGGGCGCAGCTCCATCGGCTGCGTGCCGCTGAGCCGGAGCCGCGCGGGCGCCTCGGTCCGCCGATGCGGCTTGGCGTCTTTGAGGCGGTCGGCGATCGCCGCGATGTGCTCGGGGCCGGAGCCACAGCAGCCGCCGACGATGTTCACCCAGCCCTCGTCGGCGAACTCGCCCACCATCTTGGCCATCGCCGCGGGGCTCAGGTCGAACTGACCCATCTCGTTCGGCAAACCGGCGTTGGGGTGGCAGCTGATCGGCGCCGTCGCGACCCGCTGCAGCTCCTCCAAGTGGGGCCGCATCACGTCGGGCCCGAGCGCGCAGTTCATCCCGATCGAAAGCATCGGGAAGTGCGACAACGCGTTCCAGAACGCCTCGACCGACTGGCCCGACACGAACGTGCCGCCCGCCTTGTCGAACGACCCGGAGACCATCACCGGCACGCGCAGGCCGGAGTCGTCGAAGTACCGCTGCATGCCGAACAGGCACGCCTTGAGGTTCAGCGTGTCGATCGCCGTCTCGGCGAGGAGGATATCGACGCCCGCCTCGACCATCGCCTTGACCTGCTCGTAGTACGAGTCGGCCATTGTATGGAACGTCGTGCCGCGGAAGCTGGGGTCATCGACGCTGGTCGAGATCGCCATCTGCTTCGATGTGGGTCCGATGGAGCCGGCGACAAACCGCGGCTTGCTCGGGTCTTTCTCCGTAAACTCGGCGCACGCCTGCTTCGCCAGACGGATCGCCGCGGTGTTGATCTCGCGGCAGAGCGCTAGGGGGTCGTGCCCCGCCTCGGCGAACTCGAAGTCGAGCATGCCGACGGGGCTGGCGCCGAAGGTGTTGGTCTCGACGATGTCGGACCCGGCCTCCAAATACCGCCGGTGGATCGTCAGGACCGCCTCGGGACGGGTCAGGCAGAGCAAATCCCCGAAGTTCTTGAGGTCCTTGTGGTGATCCGCGAACCGCTCCCCCCGGACTTCGGCCTCGCCGATCCCCAGGGCCTGGGTCTGGGTTCCCGTGGCGCCGTCGAGCAGCAGCACCCGCTCGGCCATCAGGGACTGGAGCAGTTCGGTCTGGTCAGCAGCGGCTTCGAGCGGCATAGGGAAACAGTCGCAAATCAAAGACAGTGGCGGGGTGGTCGCAAAAAACGCTTCAGCAATCCCACATTATTCACGACCGGCAAGGTTAAGCCCAGCGCCAAACCGCATCTTGCGACCTTCGGTCACGCCGATCCAGGCGCTTCTTTTCGCCGAGAAAGGTAGCGTCGAGTGTGATGAACAATGCTCAGACCCAGAAGACGAAACCGCCGATACGACGTGCCGAGTGAGTCGGCCAGCGATTCCGAATCGCCAGACGCTGCGGGCTCAGCTAGCCATCGGTCTATCTCCTCCGCCCTGCTACGAGCGATAAGCCGCTCTCTCACGATGTCGTTCATCTGCCGGACAAAGTCGCCGTCAAACTGGCCGCCGATTGCCCTCCATTCCAGGAGGAAGGAAGGCCTATCGCAGTACATCCGCATGCACTCCTTCCATCCAGGCCACTGGGTGCATCGAGCCTCTTCCAACTCGGGGTCGCGCCGACGCCAGCCCCCGCGGGACCGTTTCTCGAACATCACCGTGGCGCGCTCGAAGATGGAGATAAGGACCGCGTAGTGCGCCCGCTCGGAGCGGACCTGCTCGTCAGTCGGACGTCGATCGATCGGCATCGGCTCGGAGAGCAAGTCGAGATCGGGGTGCTGCGCGCAAGAATACATGAACTGGACGTACTTCTCATCTAAGTCGTGGAAGGTGCCGTATTCCCGCTCACGTTTGTCATGCGTTCGTTCTCTTTTGTAGTCCCGGGCGACATAAATGATGCCTGCCAAAGCGATTGCGAATCCAATGACAGCGACCGTGTCGGAGCTCACGCCGGCTAGATTCTTGATGTCCTCGCTATTGCAGGCGGAACGGATATTTTCGCAAAGCTGAGCAAGTACCTCGGCGATCGTTGGCACGGCAGTCTCCTGGTTCGTTAGAGATGGAAGCTGGAAGTCGAGGACGAACGGGTGAACTCCCGGGAAGCAAAGCGGCAATAACGCCGAACAACATGCCGCCTTGCCTGGGGGGCGGATGGGATTCTCCCGCGGAGAGACGCCCCCGTCCCTCTCCCCCCTGAGAACGAAGGGGAACGGAACTGAGCACGCAGATTCCTTCAAATTCGCCGGCTTTCTCGCGTCTTGGCAGCCGCCCCTTTCGCCGCTAAACTGCGGGGCTACCGTCCCGAGGGCCTTCGGCTCTCGGGCGGGACGCCGGTGTAGCTTCAATTGGCAGAGCACCGCATTCGTAATGCGGGGGTTGTCGGTTCGACTCCGACCACCGGCTTTTGAGTGAGAGGACAGCAGGCAGCGAGCAGACGGCAGTTCTGCCCGCAAAGACCGAATTGTCCCCTTTCCTTACCACTGCCTACTGCCCCTCTGCCCACCGCCTTACATGACGGCTCTCGACACGGATATCAAGCAGGCGATCGTCTCGACCGCCGCCTTCGGGCCCCGCGAAATCGAGCAAATCACCGCCTCGATCGCCGCCAACTACAGCAAGTACGGCGAACTGAAAGAAGCGGTCCAAGAGCTTGAGGCCCAGCCCAGCCGCACCCCGGCCGCTTCGGCCAAGCTTGGCGTGTGCCTCTACATGCTCGGCCGTTACACGCAAGCGATCGAGGTCCTCACCAAGGCCGACGGCGGCGCCCTGACCCACTTCTACCTCGGCAAGGCGAAACTCGCCCTCGACAAGTACGAAGAGGCGGTGGCCGCCTACGAGTCGGCCGGCAAGGCGGGCTACGACAAAGGGATCGTCAACCTGGCCAAGGCCGAGGCGCTCCGTTACTCGGGCGACCCGCAGGGCGCTCTCGGGGTGCTCGATTCGCTGTCCGGCGCCGTCGAACAGACCGCCGAGTACCTCTATCAGCGGTCGGCCACGGTCCAGGCCCTGAGCGGCAACCCGGAAGAGGTCATCGCCCTGCTGGAGCGGGCGGTCGCCGCCGATCCCGGCCACGCCGGCTCGCTGTTCGGCCTCGCCCTCGAGAACGACCGTCGCGGCAACGACGACTACGCCCGCAACCTGTACGAGAAAGCCGCCCAGCAGTTCCCGGCCCACGTCGGCACGCTGCTGAACCTCGGCATCCTTTACGAAGACGTCGAGCAGTACGAGCGGGCTAAGGGCTGCTACCAGCGGATCCTCGACATTTACCCCGGCCACGAGCGCGCCCGGCTGTTCTACAAGGACGCCGACGGCAGCCGCGACATGTTCTACGACGAGGAGGCCCGCCGTCAGCAGGACCGCCTCTCGCAGGTGCTGTCGATCCCGGTCACCGACTTCGAACTCTCCGTCCGCAGCCGCAACTGCCTGCAGCGGATGGGCGTGATGACGCTTGGCGACCTCACCGAGACGACCGAGCAAGAGCTGCTCTCCAGCAAGAACTTCGGCGAGACCTCGCTGATCGAAATCCGCGAGATGCTCAACTCGAAGGGTCTGGAGCTCGGCCAGTTCGCCCACCAGAAGCGCGAACAGGACCTGCCCTACAACCCCGAGAACATGTCGACGGAAGAGCGGGCCTTGCTCGATCGCCCGATCTCGGACCTCAGCCTCTCGGTCCGTGCCCGCAAGTGCATGGTCCGCCTCGGCCTGACCACCGTCGGCGAGCTGGTCCGCCGCACGCCGGACGACCTGCTGGAGTGCAAAAACTTCGGCGTCACGAGCCTCAACGAGGTCCGCGAGAAGCTGACCGCCCAGGGCCTGAAGCTCCGCGGCGAGGCTTAATAAGCCGGCACACGGCCGTCCGCTGGCCAGTCCTCGACGTCAGTCGGGGGATCGGTTGGCAAGCGTATGCCGGTATCCCCACCGACGACTGACGTCGCCGGCTCGCCGCCCAATCGATGACGAGCCGTCGATGCATTCCGTCCGCTACGAGCCCCTCGCCGTCGACCCCACCGGCGCGCGGCGCGGGCGGCTCCACACGCCGCACGGGACGGTCGAGCTGCCGACCTTCATGCCGGTCGGTACGGTTGGCGGCGTCAAGTGCGTCGATGTCGAGCGGCTTGAGGGGACCGGCGCCCAGATGGTGCTGGGTAACACCTACCACCTCGCCCTGCGGCCCGGTGGCGACACGGTCGAGCGGCTCGGCGGCCTGCACGCCCTCTCGGGGTGGCGAGGCCCGATGCTCACCGATTCGGGCGGTTTCCAGGTCTTCAGCCTCGCCGACACCCGGAAGATCGACGAACGAGGGGTCCGCTTCAAGTCGCACGTCAACGGTGACGTGATCGACCTGACTCCCGAACGCTCTATCCAGATCCAAGAGCAGCTCGGCGCCGACGTGGCGATGCAGCTCGACGAGGTGGTCCAGTTGCCGTCGCCCCCCGAGGCGGTCCACTCGGCGATGGAGCGTAGCGTCCGCTGGGCCGAGCGCTGCCTCGCCGCCGCCACGCGGAGCGACCAGTCGCTGTTCGGCATCGTCCAGGGGGGGCTCGACCCGGAGCTGCGGCGGTTATCGGCCGAGGGGCTCGTGGCTCTCGACATGGCGGGCTACGCGATTGGCGGCCTCAGCGTCGGCGAGCCGGCGGCCGACATGTACCGCACGATCGAGGCGACGGCGCCGCACCTGCCCCCCGACAAGCCGCGCTACCTGATGGGGGTCGGCACGCCGGACGATTTGCTGGAATCGGTCGAGCGGGGGGTCGACATGTTCGACTGCGTGATGCCGACCCGCAACGGCCGCAACGGGCTGGCGTACACCGCCGCAGGCCCGCTGCGGGTGAAGAACGCCTGTCACCTGAACGACCAACGGCCCCTGGAAGAGGACTGCCCCTGCGTCGCGTGCCGGCGGCACAGCCGGGGCTACCTGCGGCACCTCTTCAAGGCGGGCGAGATGCTGGGCGGGATTCTCCTCTCGATCCACAACCTGACGTTCTATCAGCGGCTGATGGCCGACGTACGGGGGGCGATCGAGACGGGGCGCTTTGCGGAGTTTAAGCGAGAACGGCAAGGCGCCTGGGCGAAACCACCTTCGCAAGAGCCCTAAGCGTCAGCGCGGGGAGTTCTTGGCTGCGATGCGGGCGTCTTGTGGGGCGGCTCCCGGCGCTGGCGCTTGGGGCTCCCATCCCACGTTGTGGGCTCTCCGCCTGTTGGCTGGCGCGGGGTGGGGGGCGGTTTCTCGTCACAGACGGGGCGCGCTCCCCTTTCCCCTTTTCCCGTAAGGCTTTACCATTCGCGGTTTCCATTCAATCGCCACCGCTAGGCAGGGGCGCCCGCAACCCGATTTGCGGCGCTGCGAGGTTCTGTGTCGCCGCTCATAACGCCGCTCGTCTTGCTAACCGCCCTCCCCGACTCGGGGGGGCTCAGCGCTGTCTGGTT
This sequence comes from Botrimarina colliarenosi, assembly GCF_007859955.1. Taxonomy (GTDB): domain Bacteria; phylum Planctomycetota; class Planctomycetia; order Pirellulales; family Lacipirellulaceae; genus Botrimarina; species Botrimarina colliarenosi. The sequence continues at coordinate 157,162 of NZ_SJPR01000001.1, read as the reverse complement.
GCTGGCCCAAGGCCAAGCGGGCGGCGGGCCGTCGCTGCTCAGCTTCCTGCCGATCCTGGCGATGGGTCTGCTGGCTTACTTCCTGCTGATCGTCCCCCAGAAGACGAAACAGAGGAATTTCCAGCAGATGCTGGACGGCCTGAAAGAGAACGACCGCGTCGTCACCACCGGCGGCATCCACGGGGTCGTCACCAACGTCCAACGCGACGTGGGACGCCTGACGCTTCGCATCGACGAGTCGACGGGCGCCAAGGTCCGCGTCTCGATGTGGGCGATCGACAGCGTCGTCAACGAAGAAAAATAACGAACCCCCCCGCCGACGCCTGAGGCGCCGGCGCTCGACCAAACCACTAGCAAGGGTCTTTCGACCGATGTCGACCCCCACTGACGCCACGATCGGACGGACCCGGTCGCTCGGATGGCTTCTCGCCTCGCTGACGCTGCTGGCCCACGCCGCTGCGCCGGCCGTCGCCCAGGAAGCCGCCACGGCGCCCGCCGCTGCCGCCGCGCAGGACGATGCCGCCCAGGACGACGATGCCGCCCAGGACGACGCTGCTGCCCAGGACGACGCCGCGCCGGTCGTGGATGACGCCCCGGCGGCCGATGACGCGGCCGCGGACGAAGGCGCCGACGTTGAGGCGGCCTCGGATGCCGACGCCACCGATCCGGCTGAGGCCCCCGCCACGGACGAACCTTCTACGGACGACCCGGCCGCCGAGACATCGACCACCGGAACCGTCGCCGCGACCGAAGCCTCGGATACCGGCGGCAAGATCGCCGGCGTTCTTGGCACGCTGGCGGCGATTGTCCTGCCGATCTTGCTGGGCAATTGGCTCGCCAAGAAGTGGCGGATGCCGGAACAAGCTTGGCGGATCAGCACCATCCTTGCGGCCTTCTCGATCGCCGGCCTCTGCGTCGCGACCGGACAATTCAAGGGCGGCCCCGACTTGTCGGGCGGCATCACCCTGGTCTACGAACTCGCCGACGCCACCGGCCTGACCCCCACCGTGGGCGGCGCCGAGGACACGACGGCCGACGGAGTCGACGATTCGGAAGCCACCGACGAGGCCCGGCCCAAGGTCGACATCGATCGGCTGATCGACGCCCTCGGCCAGCGCGTCGACCCGACCGGCACTAAAGAAGTCTCGATCCGCAACTACGGCGGCGCCATCGAGATCATCATCCCGAAGGCGGGCAACGACGACCTCGAGTACATCAAGCGGCGCATCACCGACCTGGGACAGCTGGAGTTCCGCATCGTCGCCGACCCGCGTTGGAGCGAAGACCGGGCCGTCATCGAGAAGGCCCAGCAGCTCGGACCGAGCGAGAAGGTCGTCATGATCGGCGACAAGCCCCGCGCCGAGTGGGTCCTCTACGACGAGCGTGAGTTCGGCGAGGACGACGGCCGCCTGATCCAGCGCACCGCCGGCAGCCGCCAGGAAGCCCTCGTGCTGCTCGACCGCTGGAACGTCACCGGCGAGTACCTCAAGAACGCCGCCAAGAGCTACGACGAGATCGGCTCGCCGATCGTCATTTTCAACTTCAATTCGATCGGCTCGCGCAAGTTCGGCCGCTTCACCGGCGAGAACCTGGAGAATCCCTCGACGGGCGTGAAGCGGTTCCTCGGCATCCTGCTCGACAAGCGGCTGATCTCGGCGCCAACGCTCAACGACCGCATCACCAACAGCGGCCAGATCACGATCGGCGGCGCCGACGCGGAGAAGGAAGTCGACTTCGTCGTCAGCATCCTCAACGCGGGCAGCCTGCCGGCGGCCCTCAACAAGACGCCGATCAGCGAAGAGACGATCAGCCCCACCCTCGGCGCCACGACGATCGAGAAGGGCAAGATCGCCATCATCGCGTCGCTCATTTGCGTGCTGCTATTCATGCTGTTCTTCTACCGCTTCGCCGGAGTCGTAGCGTGTTTCGCCCTTGGGGGGACGCTCCTGCTGGTCCTCGCGGCAATGGTCATCATCCAGGCCGCCTTCACGCTCCCCGGCTTGGCGGGCCTCGTGCTGACAATCGGCATGGCGGTCGACGCCAACGTGCTGATCTACGAGCGGATTCGCGAAGAACTCAAGAAGGGCGCCGGCCTGCGGATGGCCATCCGCAACGGCTTCGAGAAGGCGACCACCACAATCGTCGACGCCAACGTCACGACGCTCATCGCGGCCGTGGTCCTCTACTCGGTCGGCACGGGTCCGATCAAGGGCTTCGGCGTGACGCTCTTCCTCGGCATCGTCATGTCGATGTTCACGGCCATCTTCTGTAGCCGGACGATCTTCGACATCGCCGAGCGGCGCCGCTGGATCAAGGGCCTGTCGTTCGCGTCGGTCTTGGGCGAGACGAACTTCGACTTCCTCGGCAAGCGCTACGTCGCGATTGTCCTCTCGCTGCTGGTGATCGCCGCCGGTTTGGTGGGCGTTGTCGGCCGCGGCTCGAACCTCCTCGACATCGACTTCACGGGCGGATCGAGCGTCACGATGGTGCTCGACGGCGACGCGGCGATGCCGATCGCCGAGATCCGCACCTCGCTCGAGCCGGAACTCGGTGACAACAACCTGTTGGTCGTTGAGCGGAGCGATTCGCTCGACGCCGACGAGGCGACGAAGACCCGCTACTCCATCAGCACGAACATCGACAGCGTTGAAGAGGTCGAGGCCATTATCGCCAAGACGTTCGGCGACAAGCTGAAGACCTACGAGGTCGAGATCGGCGAGCCGGAGTCTTACGAGGAGCCGGGCGGCTCGACCGGCACGCTGCTGCCGCTGCTGTTCAACCAAGACGAGGGCTTTGGCGACAACGACGGCCTCGCGCACGAGGCGCTGGTCGATCGCTTGAAGCAAGTCGTCACGGAACAGGGCCACACCGGCGTATTGCCGCAGATCGAGAACGACGACTACTTGGCCGGCAGCAGCCAACGCTTCAAGGAGTGGACGCTCCGCCTGGGCGGTCTGTCGAAGGACGAAACGGTCGCCGTCGCCGAAGCCTTGAAGGCGCAACTGGCCGATGAGCCGCTCTTCCCGCTCACCAGCAAGATTGGCGGCCGCGTCGCCGGCGACCTCCAGGTCAAGGCGATCTCCGCCGTCCTGCTCAGCCTGCTGGGCATCATCGCCTACCTCTGGTTCCGCTTCCAGAACGTCGCCTACGGCTTGGCGGCGGTCGTCGCGTTGATCCACGACGTGCTCGTCACGCTCGGCGCGATCGCCCTGTCGGCTTGGCTGGTGCAGAGCGTCCCCGCCCTGGCGACGGCGCTGCAGATCGACTCGTTCCAGATCAGCCTGACGATCCTCGCGGCGTTCATCACGATCATCGGCTACTCGCTGAACGACACGATCGTCATCTTCGACCGCATCCGCGAGGTGAAGGGCAAGAGCCCCCGCCTGACGACCGACATGGTCAACAAGAGCATCAACCAGACGCTCAGCCGGACGTTGCTGACGTCGTTGACCACGTTGATCGTGGTGGTGATCCTCTACTTCTTCGGTGGAGCGGGCATCCACGCCTTCGCCTTCGCCCTGGTGGTGGGCGTCGTCGTCGGCACCTACAGCACGGTGTTCATCGCAACGCCCGCCCTGCTCTGGATGGCCGGCACCGACGATCCGAACTCGGGCGCCAAGAGCGACTCGCCCCGCGCCGCCGCCTAATCGCTAAAGTTTCGCGCAGAGACGCGGAGACGCCGAGGAGGTTCACAAGCAACCTTCTTGGCGTCTTCGCGTTTTTGCCTGATTCCACCGACGACTTACGTCGCCGGCTCGCCGTCTTGGCTCTCTGCGTCTCTGCGCGAGACTTTTGAACCGCGAGCCGCCCGCTGCGTAGTGGTGATCGCTGCGGCCTCTCGGCTTCGGGCTCGAGCGCCCGCAGGGTTTCGCTGATCGGCGCCGCCCGCTTTTGCAGGGGCCGCCAGCAGTGCTGCCGCCCCAGAGCCGATACTTGGGGTACGGAGACCGATGCGAGCCTGGACTGGATGACTCTGGGCCGCTTTCAGGTGTTCACGGACGAGCCTTTCTTTCCCACACGACGCGCCGGTGAGCCTACGGGCCCGCACGGAGACGTCGGGGCTGAGGTACACCGTGAACGAACTGAGCAAGCTGATCTCTTCCGTTATTCTATTAGGCGCGGGCTTTCTTGCCGCCTCGCTGGTCGGTCCGCCCGAGGTGATCGAGCGGCTGTCGCACTACCTGCGTCCAACGGGCCCGAGCGACGCCGCCGGATTGCGTCCGCTGGCGTCGAATTCCGCCCCGATTGGCGCCGAGAGCTGGCCCGCCCTGCCGTCCGCCAGCGGTCCGTCCGTGCCGCCGACCAACCAGGTGGCTTCGGTCGCGGCGATGGTCCCTCCGGGATCGTGGCCGGCGGAGACTCCCGCGGCGCCCGCGACGCCCCATTCCGCGACGTCCAATTCGCCGTGGGGCGGGGCCGACGCCGCTTCGTTCGCGACGCCGCCGTCATCGGACGACTGGTTCACGGGCGCGAGCCTCAATCCGCCGGGCGTGACGCAAGCCGCGACGCCTGCCGCGGAGCCGAGTCATGACTCTTTCACCGCGATGCGTCCGTTGACGCCGGTCCCTCGCAGCGGCGTTACCGAACCGGCCGAGTCGCCCGCCGCCGTGGCGCCGGCTGTCGCCGCCCCGGCTGAGACGGCGCCGGCAGCCATGGCCCCGGCTGAATGGCCCGAACTCCGCGCCCCGCTGCCGCCTTCGGCCGAGGCCCCCTTCGCCGACTTCGGAGCCCCCCCCGCCTTCGGTCAGGAGGTGACGGCGGCGAAGCCGGCGCTCAATTCCAAACCGGCGCTCAATGAAAGCCCCTACGGCGAACGACCGCGGTACGACGCGACCTCGAGCCACTTTGACTCGGGCGCCAACCCGCTGCGTTACGACGCCTCGCAGCGGCAGAGTTTCGAGCCGATTGAACGTCAGCCCGTCGCCAACTCGTACGTGCAGCACATCGTGACCGACGGCGACACGCTGCCGGCCCTCGCGGAGCGGTACCTGGGCGACGCCTCGCGCGCCGCCGAACTGTTCGAGCTGAACAACGACCGGCTCGAACACCCCGATGTGCTGCCGATCGGGATGGTGCTACGCGCCCCCGAGGGAGGCCTAGCCCGCAAGCCGACGCCCGTCGCGGGCGTCAGCTACCCGCGGCTCGAGCGGCCGGGCGACTTCGCGACGGTGTCGGCGTCGGAGGCGTACCTGCCGCCGTTGGCGGCGGCGCCGCGGCGGCCGCTGACGCCCGTCGGCGCCACCGACGATCGCCCGCTGTCGCGGGAGCAAGAGCTGGGCCCGGTCGATGCGGTCTACCAACAAGAGATCGCCTGGGACGCCAACCGCTGGTAGGCGGTTACAGCGACGCGTCGGGGCTCGGCTTGGCGAGCGGGCCCCGCTGCGGGGTTGTCGTCCCTGGGACGGGTCGCCAGTATCCAACGCTCCGACCACAGAGCTGGTCGAACCTAGCCGTGTTCCCCAACGTGACGAAAAAACCCACGGCTCCGTAGAGGATCAGCCCGACGAAGTACGACGCCATGATGTAGTCGGGCGTCGAATCGAAGACCGCGATCACCGGTACGATTAGCAAGAAGGGCGCTAGCGGCGGGAAAATCAGCAGCGATAGCGACTCTTCACTAGCCCCCGAGAGGCCGGCGAACGTCCCGGCCAGTCCCGAGTAAAAGGCGCCGATCGAGAGCAGCACGAACACCGTGACGCCAATCGCCTTGATCGAGCTCTTCATCCGTAGCGAGACCGCCAAGCCGATCGCCGTGGCGGTCCAACTAAGACAGCCAAGCGTCGCTGCAACGCCAAGCGTCGCCAGGACCGCACTGATGTCGAGCAGCGTTCCCAGCAGTGGCATCAGCACCACGCCGATGAGTGGCCAGCGGAAGGCGTAGAGGTTGCCGAGCGTTTTGGCGGTGACGATCTCCCCCGCGGGTAGCGGCGTCGTCAGCAGCGACAGCCAGGTGTCGCGTTCATGCTCATACGTAATGAGCCCGGCGGCGCGGCTCCCCATCAGCAGGACCAGGATCGATCCGCAGGTGCCGACCATGCCGGTCGCCAACTGCATGTAGTCTTCAAAGTCGATCGAACGGTAGCGGGCGAGGCCGCCGACGAGCAGCGTGACGAGCGGCGTTCCTACCACAATGACGAGCAAAGTCACGCCGATCCGCATCGCCCATTTCGACGTCTGCTTCTTGACCGAGGCGGCAAACATCTCCTTCCAGAGCATCGGGCGCCGCTCGTACGGAGATCGCGAGTCGGGCGCGCCGGCGGCGGCTTTCTGGCGGACGCCGGGCGACGACGCCGCGTTAAGGTGGACTCGCCGCACAACCGCGACCGTCAGGCCGAGCAGCGCCGCGGCTGCCAGCAGCTGGAACCCCACCATGAGGGCGATCGCCCCCCGATCGACATCCACGCCGAGGACGCCGCCGCTAATGCCGGCCGACGTGGCGAGCATCATCACCGGATGCACGGCCGACATGGCCGTGACCAGCGGCATGACCACCCGATCCTGCAGCCATTCGGCCCAAGGGACCCCGTACAAGCCGAGCTGCCACAAAGCGATGAAGCCGAGCGGCAGGGCGATTAGCCAAAGGAAGACCGCCGCCAGAGCCCGGGGGACCGCGTCGCGCGCCCGCTCGCACCAGACGCCGACTGTCAGGGCGATTGCCGCGGTCAGGGTCGCCGTGCTGGCGAGCATCGCGAAGTGCGTCAGCAAGAGCGACCCCGGCACGCCGCCGAGGAGGCGGAAGATGGCCAAGACCGGGAGCGTCGCCAGCACGAGCTTGCCGACCGTCAGCAGCCGGGCGGCCAGCTTGTCAAGGACGATCTCCGAGTTCGACAGGTCGGTGGCGAAGAGGTACTCGATGGTCCGGCGTTCGCGTTCCGAGGCGATCGCCCCCGCCGCCACCGCGGGCGTCACGGCCAGGACGCCGATCATCGTCGCCCAGGCAAAGAGCGTGTAGAAGGTCGCCGTCAGCTGCGCGACGCCCGAGATCGAAAGCGTGACAGTAGCTCCGTAGTCCCCGGTCAGGGCGCCCTGCTGGTACCGCAGCTGTTGGTAGACCGTCTGGTACCCAACCGCGAGCAAGGCGAGCATCCCCAGCCCGATCAAAACCCGGACCGCAAAGTACCGGCGCTTCCGACCGGCGGCGAGCATCTCGTGGCGAAAGACGGGACCGAGGGGCATTGGCAGTCGGCAGTGAGCGGTCGGCGGTTAGCAGATCGCCGCACTGTAGCACACCGACGAGGCGCCGAAAAATGTGGGACGCGTCTCCCGACGCCGATTACGCGCACCATGCCCTTTGCGGCCAAGAGACCGTTATCGGCGTCGGGAGACGCCTCCCACAGAAGTGCAATGACTCTGGACTACGCGCTCGCTGCCGTGTCGTCCGAGCGGACGCGGAGCTTTGGCTTCTCGATCACGATCGTCGAGTGGGCGCCGACGCTCTTGGTGAGCCAGACGCTTGAGCCGATCACCGAGTCGTGCCCGACCGTCGTGTCGCCGCCGAGGATCGTCGCGTTGGCGTAGACCACCACGCGGTCTTCGATGGTCGGGTGCCGCTTGGTGTTGCGGACGAGGTTCCCTTCGTCGTCGGTTGGGAATGACAGCGCGCCGAGTGTGACGCCCTGGTAGAGCTTGACGTGCGAGCCGATGACGCACGTCTCGCCGATCACGACGCCCGTGCCGTGGTCGATGAAGAAGTACGGTCCGATCGTCGCCCCCGGGTGGATGTCGATGCCGGTGCGGCCGTGGGCCCACTCGGTCATCATCCGCGGGATGAACGGGATATTGAGCTCGTACAGCAGGTGGGCGAGCCGCTGGACCGTCACCGCCTCGAGGCCCGGGTAGCAAAAGATCACCTCGTCCGCGCCCTTGCAGGCCGGGTCGCCTGCGAAGGCGGCCTCGACGTCGGTGGCGAGCGTCTCACGCAGCTCGGGGAGCCGGTCGAGAAACAGCATCGTCTTGGCTTGGCCGAGGGCCTCGTAGTCCTCACGCGACTCGCAGGGGCCGACGACGCCGTCGCCCCCTTCTTCAAAAAGACGCTGTGCTTCGTGCTGCAGCGCGCGGCCGATCTGCTTGGTCAGCTTGTCGTGCAAGCGGTCGAGCAGGTCGCCGACGTAGTAGCCGATGTTTCCACGGTGTAGCCCCTCTCGCTGGCGATAGCCCGGATAGAGGATTTCCATCAAGTCCTGCACCGCCGAGACGACGTCGCAGTACTTGGGCAGCGGGCAGTGATCGAGGTGGTGCAGCGTGCCGACGCTGTCGTACGTGGCGACGATGCGGTCGGTCAGTCGGGGCAGATCGGCGTCTTTGACGCGGGGATCGGTGGCCATCGGAGGCTTCCGTCAGAGGGGCCGCACGCCTGGTGATTCGCGGGCGGGCGGCGGGCAAGCGGGGGTTTCGCGTCGAAGGCCACCGCGGAATTGCTAGCGGGGCTGGCGGCGACGCACGCGGTCGGAGTCCCGCGCCAGTTCCTGCTCAGGACTGGGCGGGCCCGCTACACACGCAGCCGGGGACGTTAAGACGGTGCTTGCTCATAGCGCGAATCGTAGGCTTACCGCGACCGGGGATCAACTCGCCGTAGCAGTCTTCGGCGGTCTGGGGGGGGTGGGTGTAGTGATTCTCGGGGCGTAACTCCCGGCGCTGGCGCTTAGGGCTCCCGCCCCGTTGCTAGCTAACCTCTCGTGTGGTTCGGGAGCCCTAAGCGCCAGCGCCGGGAGTGAACCACCAAAACGCTTGCCGAAAGCCCCCCTACCGCATCACAAGCAACGTCAGATCGTCGGGTTTGGAGGGGACCCCCGGCAGGATCGAGGCCATCCGCTCGCGGGCGGCGTCGGCGAGGCGGCGAGCGGCGTCCATCGCCGTGCCGCGGCGGCTTAGCTGCACCAGTTCATCGGTCGTGAGGTTGTCGAATAGGCCGTCGCTGGCGACTAGCACGGTGTCGAGCTGCGAGAGGGTGATCGCCGGCCCGATCTCGAGCCGTGAGTCGGCGGCGCCCACGACGTTTGAAACGACGTGCCGGTCCTCGTGGTGCATCGCCTCGTCGTCGTTGATCAGCCCCGCCTCGACGCCGTAGGCAACCGGGGCGTGGGCCGTCGTCAGCAGCTTGAGTCGGCCCCGTCCGCCACAGATCAAAACGCCGGCATCGCCAACGTGGTAGGTGCGGGCTAACTCACCTTCGGGGCCGCCGAACGAGAGCTCGACCACGGCGAGGGTCGTCGCCGCCCCGGCGCCGATCGAGAGGACCGCTTGGTTGGCCGCCTCGATGCCGTCGATGATCGCGGTGCGGAGCTGGTAGGTCTCGCGGTCGGCAAGCTGCAGCGCGGTCGAAAGGGCTTCGATCGCTCGACGCGACGCGAGCTCGCCAAGCGACGCCCCGCCGAGCCCGTCGGCGACCACGAGCACGGCGGAATGGTCGTCCCACGGCAGGAACGCGGCCGAGTCCTCGTTGGAAGTCTCTTTGCCGGGTGAACGGGTCGAGAAGGCGACGACCGTACGACGACCCAGCCGACCCACCTCGGTCGGCGCCGTCATCTCGGATTCGTAAAGGCAGGTCGCCTGCATCGCCCGTCTCGCTTGGAATAACGACACACCCGTCTATTTACACACCGGTCAAGCTACGCCCCGGTCAAACTACGGAGCCCTTTCCCACACCAGGGGCAGCTGCTCCAGAACTCACCGACCACACCCCAGCCGCACCCGTTGCAGCGGTCGGCGACCCCTTCGATCTTCCAGTTCCGCTTAACCTTCACGTGGCACCAGGGGCAGTACCGCATCCATGGCATCAGCAGCTTGCGGTCGCAGTCGCCGTTGCCGCACTTGGCCGTGTAACGCTTGTCGGTGTACTCGCGCGGAGAGCTGAGTTCGAACCCAGGGCCATAGCACCAGGGGCAGTAGCTCCAGTCGAGCTTCATGCCGCGGTGGCAACGGGGGCACGCTTGGGGAAACTTGGTCTCTTCCTGCAGACGCGCCCGTTCGGCCCGGCACCAGGGACAGAAAGCCATCGCCTCGGAGACGGGCCCCTCACATTTGTGGCAGGTCAGTCGGGTCTCGAGCTGAGCGCCAAAACGACGCTTGAATTCGCTCCGCTGAATGGTCCGCCAGTTCTGAGTCGAGACCACCGTGCGCCGGCGGCGGCCGCTCGCCGCGCTGGCGTCGGAGAGCGCCTTGGCGCCGATCCGCTTCCAAGCCGATCGCATCGCCGCGGCGTTGGCGTAGCGGTCGTTGGGCTCGAGCTCGATAGCGCGCCGGAGCACGTCGATCGCCTCTTCTTTGACGAGCCGCTTGAGTCGGTCATGCCCCTCGAGGGGCCAGCGGTAAGGCCACGCCGGCAGCTGCCCCGAGAGCATCCGCCAGAGGGTGAGCCCCATCGAGAAGACATCCGACCGCACCGAGGGGGCGCCGAGCGCCTGCTCCGGGGCGACGTAACCGACGGTCCCCGCCCCCGATCCGCGGAGCGTCCGCTGGGCGATCCGGGCGATGCCGAAGTCGCCCAACCGCACCCGTCCGCCGGTGAACAGCAGGAAGTTATCGGGCTTCACATCGCAATGAGCGATCGACAGCTCGTGGGCGTAGGCGAGACCGGCGAGCATCTGATCGGCGTACGTCAACGCCGTCTTGGTCGCGAGGCGACGCTCAAGCCGGTCGCCGAGCGACTCTGCCGCTAGCGACGTAACAATCACAAAGACGCCGTCGATAACGTCGGCCGACTTGAGCGGCAAGACATTGGGATGGTCGAGCGACGCGATCAGCCGCACCTCGCGGCGGAACTGCTCGGTCGCCGAATCGTCCATCAGGTGGGTGTGCGGCGCCTTGATAGCGACGCGGACCCCCTCGATCGTGTCGCGGGCCTGGTAGACGGTGGCGAAGCCCCCCTCGGCGAGCCGCTTCTCGATGACGTATTTGCCGAGGCGGCTGCGGGGGCGGAGGCGTTTCTCGGGCATTCGGCGACAGCGGGGCCGCAAGACCAGCGGGCAAGCCAAAGCGGAAACGCCGCGGCTACCATTAGAATAGGTCGAAAAGCTAGCTACTGGAAGATGAACCGCTAAGAGCAACGGGAGGAGGTCGCTGGATAGTATTGGTAGGAATACCCGCTACGGCGGATCCCTCGCAGGAACTTCGGCAGGCCGCCGGGATTGTGGGAGGCGTCTCCTGACGCCGATGACGCGCACCATACCGTTAGCGGCGAAGAGACCGTGATCGGGGTCTGGAGACCCCTCCCACAGCCGACTTGTGCCGACCTGCCTTCAATTCAGCGAGGGGTCATCAGGCACCGTCGCCGGATTGCGGCCTGGGAGGAGCACGCCCAACGCGATCCGGTTGACGACTTCCTCCCAAATCTCGTCGGGGTCGGCGAAGACATCCGACACAGCCGCCGGAGTCGTGAGCCAGCCCCCCTGCGTGAGCTCGCCCTCGAGCTGGCCGCCGCCCCAGCCGCTGTTGCCGGTGTAGAGACGGAACGGGTGCTTGTCTTGACGCACCAGGGGGTCGACCGTCTGCTTCTGCATCGACATGTAGAGCCCCGGCAGGATGCGTTTCTCGCTCAACTCCTTCGACGTGTGCAGTGCGATCAACGGCCCCGGCACCGGGCCCCCTTGGTTGAGCTGCTGCTGGCAGTCGCAAGGGTCGAACTCGACCGTATCCCAAACCTGCTCGATGGTCCGGTCCACCTGCCGGTTGAGCACCACGCCGAGCGCACCATCGTCGTTGTGCTCAAGGAGAAGCACGATGGTCCGCTGGAAGTTCGGGTCCCGAAGCTTCCGCGACGCGACAAGGAGTTGGCCGGAGAGGGACAAAGGAGGGGAGAGGCTAGACGCTAGGGGTAAGAGACTAGGGATATCGACTACTATCATCCGTTGCAAAGCCGCAATCTTCTAGCCTCTAGCTTCTATCCCCCTAGCCGCTCCTTCGTGATCTCGATCGCCTTGAGCAAACCGCGAGCCTTGTTCAGCGTCTCCTCGTACTCGCTCGTGGCGTCGCTGTCGGCGACGATCCCGGCGCCCGCTTGGACGTAGGCCTTGCCGCCGGCGACGACAACCGTCCGCAGCGCGATGCAGGTGTCCATGTCGCCGGCGAAGTCGAGGTAGCCCACGGCGCCCGCGTAGGGGCCGCGGCGGTGGGGTTCGAGCTCGTCGATGATCTGCATCGCCCGGACCTTCGGGGCGCCGCTCACCGTCCCCGCCGGCAGGCAGGCGGCCAGGGCGTCGAAGGCGTCGCGGTCGTCGGTCAGCTGACCTGTCACGTTCGAGGTGATGTGCATCACGTGGCTGTAACGCTCGATCACCATCACGTCCGACAGCTCGACCGAGCCGTACTTCGCCACGCGCCCCACGTCGTTGCGGCCCAAGTCGACCAGCATCACGTGCTCGGCCCGTTCCTTCGGGTCGGCGAGGAGCTCGTCGGCCAGGGCGTTGTCCTCGGCCTCGTCCTTGCCGCGCTTCCGCGTGCCGGCCAGCGGCCTGACGGTCACGTGGCCGTCGACGACGCGGACCATAATCTCCGGCGAACTGCCGACCAGCGTGCAGCCGGGCATCCGCACGAAGAACATGAACGGGCTCGGGTTCACGACCCGCAGCGTGCGGTACAGTTCGAGCGGGTCGTGCTCCCACGGCGTCGAAAGGCGTTGGCTGAGCACCACCTGAAAGATGTCGCCGGCGCGGATGTACTCGACGCACTTCTCGACGGCCGACTCGAAGCCCGCTTGGGTGAAGTTCGATTCGAAGTCCAGCGAGACCCCGCCGGCGGTGTCGATGTCGGTGGGTTTGAGTTCGTCGATCGGCGACGAGACTCGCTTGACGAGCTCATCCACTCGTTCGCAAGCATACCAATAGGGGTCGCGTAGATCATCTCGCTGATGAATGTCCGCTAGCACGATCACCGTGAGCGTCTTGTCGACGTTGTCGAACACCAAGAGGTGGTCGAAGAAGCCGAACGCAAGGTCGGGGAGCTCGCGGTCGTCCTCGGGGGCGTCCGGCAGCTTCTCGACGTAGCGGACCGTGTCGTAGCCGGCGTAGCCGATGGCGCCGCCAACGAACGGCGGCAGCCCCGGCGGCTTGGCGACGCGGACCTTGCCGACCTCGGCGCGGAGCGTTTCGAGGGGGTTCGCGGCGTCGAATGATTCGGGCTTGCCGGCGCCGGCGCCGAACTCGGTCCGGGTGATCCGTGTCCCGTGGGCCTCGAGCAGCAAGTAGGGGTCGGTCGCCAGGAAGCTGTACCGCCCCACCTTCTCGCCGCCGATGACGCTCTCAAACAGGCACGCCACCGGGCTATCGCCGGTCGCCTCGAGCCGGTGGAAAGCCGAAACGGGGGTGAGAGAATCGCTCACCAGCCGCCGCCAAACCGGCACGCGATCCGCGGTTTTCGCCAACTCGGCGAACTCGGCGAACGTAGGACGGTGGGGCGATGACGCTGACACGAGTTAGCTCCGAACCAGGCTTTGGCAACAAACGAAACTGCGGAAGGGATCTCCAGGCCGTCTTGTGGGAGTCTCCAGCCGTCTTGTGGGAGGGGTCTCCAGACGCCGATTACGGCATCCATTCCGAATCGGCATGGTGCGCGTAATCGGCGTCTGGAGACGCCTCCCACAAATCTGGCGACGACCCCGCCCACAAAGATGACGGACGGCAGACCGATGACGACCCGCCGGGGTTCGCGGCCACTCTAACAACGGCCCCCAGCGGCCACAACGCGACGGTCCGCGTGCTGTATCCTGATCTCAGCTAACAACTTATGCCACGTCGGCCCCCGCCGCGGTGTTCTTGCCGCTAAATCGGGGGACCGATAGACTCCCCTAAAGCCGCTCGCTTACGCCGTCCTCCCGACCGCCAGCCACCCCGTCCGCCGATGAAGTGCCAGAAGTGCGACAAACCGGCGACCTTCCACATCACCGACTTGGTCGATGGGGAGCCGAAAGAAGTCCATCTGTGCGAGGTCTGCGCGAAGGACTTCTTGGCGCCGATCACCCAAGACTCCGACTCGGCGATGCCGGAGATGGCCGGCCTGTTGGCCCAACAGCTCGCGATCGGCCAGACCGCCGAAGAGCTGGCCGAGCTCGACCAGCGCGTCTGCCCCGTCTGTGGGATCAGCTTCCTCGAGTTCCGCAAGCAGGGACGCCTCGGCTGCCCGCACGACTACGTGCACTTCGCCAAGGAACTAGAGCCGCTGCTGGTCAACATCCATGGCGAGACGCAACACGTCGGCAAAACGCCCCGGCGTGGCGGCGCCAACGCCGAACAGCAGACGCAGCTCATCCGCTTGCGGCGCGAAATGAAAGAGGCCGTCACCAAAGAGAACTACGAACGCGCCTCGGAGATCCGCGACGAAATCCGCTCGATCGAACAAGCCAGCTGACGCGGAACGGATTGCATGGCGCACAGCGTCAGCAACCGGAGATCCGAGCGGTCACCCCACTTTCTAGCGCCTAGCGACTCCCTATGTCTCTCGATTTCGAAACGATGGCCCACGACTGCGGGGAGTGGCTCCGCGCCTCGGGCCCCGAGTCGGACATCGTGATCAGCAGCCGCGTACGGCTCGCGCGGAACCTGACCGACTTCCCGTTCATCGCCCGGGCGAGTGAGTCGGACCGCGAACAGATCGAGCAGATCCTGCACGCCCGGATCGAGGCCCTCCAGGCCGCCGGCAAACTCCCCGCCGCGACCCCCGGCGGCGAACTCCATTACATCAACGTCGGCAAGCTGTCGGAGGTCGACCGGCAGTTCCTGGTCGAACGCCAGCTCATCAGCCGTGAGCACGCCGAGGCCGAGGGCGCCCGCGCCGTCGTCATTGATGGTGGCGAGCGCTTCAGTGTGATGATCAACGAGGAGGACCATCTCCGCATCCAGGTGATGCACTCGGGCCTCGATCTTGAGACCGCCTGGAAAGAGATCAACCAGATCGATGATCTGCTCGAAGAACAAGTCAACTACGCCTATAACGACCGCCTCGGCTACCTGACGGCGTGCCCCACCAATGTCGGCACCGGCATCCGGGTCAGCGTGATGCTCCACCTGCCGGCGCTGGTCATCACGCGGCAGATCGACAAGGTCTTCCGCAGTCTGCAGAAGATCAACCTCGCGGTGCGTGGCCTCTACGGCGAGGGCTCGCAGGCGATGGGCGACTTCTACCAAATCAGCAATCAGGTCACCCTCGGCATGCCCGAGGAGGAGCTCCTGAAGAAGGTCGCCGACGTCGTGCCTGTCCTCTTGGAGTACGAACGCCAGGCGCGCGACTTCTTGATCCGCGAGAGCCAAGAAACCCTCCACGACCGGGTGAGCCGCGCCTTCGGCATCTTGCGCACGGCGCAGACGATCAGCAGCGAGGAGACGCTCCACCTGCTCTCGAGCGTCCGGATGGGGGTCAATCTCGGCCTGATCGGCGACGTGGCGATCCCGACTGTGAACAAACTGTTCGTCCACACGCAGCCGGCCCACCTGCAGAAGCTGGCCGGCATGGAACTCGACCAGTCCGACCGCAACATCGAGCGCGCCAGCTACCTGCGACGCCACCTCAACGGCGGCAAGCCCCCCGCCGGGGCGAACTGAGCGACGAACTTCTTTGCAGTTGGTTACGCGGCGCAATAAATTGGGGGCATGATGCAGGACACTTACCTAGCCTTGACGCCCGAACAAGTCGCCGCGGTTGCCGCGGCGAATGGGATTGTCTATGCCGAAGACCCAACAACTCGCCAACGCTACACCCTAATTCAACAAGACCCCTCAACGATCCACAGCGACGATTATCTACGAGAGAAGGTTTTGGAAGGGCTTGTGGAACTCGATCGGGGTGAGGGCATTCCCTGGAACGTCGATGCTTTCAAACGCCGGCTGGCCGATCGGCTTCGGCAGAGCTAGACGATGCTGCCTGTATTCCACTCGCCACGGGCGGAACGCGATCTCGATGCGATTTCGCTGCATATCGGTGAGCAAAGCCCCCTCGCCGCGTGGCGGTTGCTAGAGGCGATCGACGACACCATGCGACTTGTCGCTGTGTTTCCGTCTATTGGCGAGGCAGTCGATCACTTGGGGCCCGGCGTGCGTCGGATTACCACCGGTCCGTACCTGATCTTCTTCCGAACGTCGAAGGACGCAGTTGAATTGGTCCGTGTTCTTCACGGATCGCGCGATATTCAGCATTTAGACGGATGAGTCGATCGACGATCTATACCGTCGGCTACTCGACCCACGAGTGGCCCGACTTTCTCCGACTGCTGCGGGCGGCGGGGATCACCGCGCTGGCGGATGTCCGCTCGAACCCGCAAGCGAGGCTGCCGCAGTACCGGCAAGAGAATCTCGCGCCGGCGCTGCGGGCCGAGGGGATCGCCTACGTGTGGCTCGGCAAAGAGCTCGGCGCTCGGCGTGACGAACCGGAGTGCTACGTCGAGGGTCGGGCCGACTACGAGTTGGTCGCCCAGTTGCCGGCCTTCCGAGAGGGGATCACGCGTCTTGAGCGGGGCGCCTCGGACCACGCGATCGCCCTGATGTGCGCCGAGCGCGAACCGCTCGACTGCCACCGCGGTTTGCTCATCGCGCGGGTGCTCACCAACGAGGGCTGGCGGGTGCGCCACCTCCTCGCCGACGGCGCCATCGAAGAGCACTCCGATACCGAGCGACGGCTCGTCGAACGGGTCGGCGTCGACCCGCTCCTCGACGCGGGCGCCGATTTCACTACGCTCGTTGATCGCGCCTACCGCGAACTCGGCGGGGCGCTGTCGTACGAACCACCGTCGCAAGACTCCGGGCGCTGACGCTTCCGGCTCTCCGTTAAAGAGTTGGCGAGCCGGGTTAAAGAGTTGGCGAGCCGGAAGCGTCAGCGCCCGGAGTAGCGCCACGCACGACTCTAGCCCCACTAATCTCCACTCACCAAACGCCCGCCGCCTCCAGCTGCCGCGTCGCGGCCTCGGCCCAACCCCGATTGGCGGCGGGGCTCGCGGGGCTCGGGTGCAAGACGGTCGTCACACGCACGCCCTCCCCCGCGACTCTCAGCAGGCATTTCTCGGCGTACTTGCCCACGCCCACCGCCCATTCGGGGCGGGCGATGTCGAGCAGCCGCGACAGGTGCTGATCGCACGCCGCATCGAGCGGCTCGCGCTCGTCAAGCGGCAATTTATCCGGCGTGTGGTTCTTGCCGGTCTCGGTCATGAAGACTAGCGGGCAGTAATTGGCGACAAAGTGCTCGGCAAAAAAGGCGTCGGCGGTTCCAAACCGCTCGGCGAACAGGCCCCAGAGCCGCCGCCCCGAAACCTCGCTCCGCTGGCAGGCGAAGCCCTCGATCGGCCGCTTGGGGTGTTCGTCTTTTGGTCGGCGCACCGCGGCCTCGATCCCGATCCAGTCGCGGGCCGCCGCCACCTCGCCGAAAGGGACCCCCGTCTGCGCCATGCCCCACGGCCCTGGGTTCATCCCGAGGAAGAGCACGCGGACGCCGTCGGGGTTCATCCGCCGTAGGTAGGCCTCGTGGGCGGCCCAGGCGTACTTGAGCGGGTTGTAGACATGCGTCACCGGCTCGTCGAACCGCAAAGCGTCAACCGCCTTGGACAGCCGTTTGGCGGCGCGAATCGCGTCTTCAACAAGGGACATGATCGCCCTCCATGCCGGCGTGCATAATTGCAGGAGGCGTCTCCGACGCCGATTCTTGCAACACGCCGTTTCGAGATGGAGGCCGTCATCGGCGTCGGAGACGCCTCCTACGCGGCCATTCTCTTACTCGACGACGATGCCGTCGAGCCCTTCCTCGCTTGGCGGGACCCGAGGGTCCATCGATTCAAGCGTGTCCTTCAGCAACTCGCTCACCAAGAGATTGCGGTACCACTTGCGGTCCGAGGGGATCACGTGCCACGGGGCGTGCTCGGTGTTGCACTTGTTGAGGGCGTCCTCGTAGGCGTCTTGGTAGTCGGGCCAGAGCTTCCGTTCAGCGAGGTCCCCCTTGCTGAATTTCCAGCGTTTGTCGGGATTGTCGAGCCGCGCCTGGAGACGCTCGCGTTGCTCGTCCTTGCTGACATGGAGGAAGCACTTCACGATCTTGACGCGGCCTTCGATGAGCAGCCGCTCGAAGTCGTTGATCCGGTCGTAGCGGGTCTTCCACTCCGCCTCGGGGACGAGCCCGTGGACCCGCACCACCAGCACGTCCTCGTAGTGCGAACGGTTGAAGATGCCGATCTCGCCGCGCCGCGGGGCGGCGGCGTGGATCCGCCAGAGGAAGTCGTGGTCGAGTTCTAAGGGACTCGGCTGCTTGAACGAGGTGATCTGACAGCTCTGCGGGTTGATGCCGGTCATGACGGTCCGGATCGTCCCGTCCTTGCCGGCGGTGTCCATCCCCTGCAGCACCAAGAGCAGCGCCCGCTGATTCTCGGCGTAGAGCCGGTACGCCAGGTCGCGAGACCGCTCGGTGTTCTCGTCGATCCGCTCCTTCGCCGACTCCTTGTCCCAATCGCCCTCGACCTTGCGGGGGTCGATGTCGGCGAGCGTGATCTTCGAACCAGGCTTGAAGGTGACGGGCTTGGGCATGGATCAGGAGAGGCTAGAGGCAAGATGCTAGTGGCTAGTGGCTAGGGTAAACAGCGGTCGGGCGATTCCATCGCCCCAGCCACCGACCCCTAGCCGCTTCGCTACCCTACTCTAGTTCGCCCCAAGATCGGACGCCCCCCTCGGGGTCGATCTCGACATGGATCACGTTCGCCCGGCAACAGACGGGGCAGTCTTCGACGTACTCCTGGTACGAGCCCGCCGAGAGATCAACGGGGATGACGACCTCCTCGCCGCATTCGCCACAGACATAGCTGGCTTCTTCTTCCATGGCCGCAGCATAGGGGCCTCGGCGTTGTTCGCCCAGCGGCGCTAGCCTCGACCGCTATGACTGTCACAACCAACTGCACATTTTTTAGTTCACTTCGGTTGCCCACATCGGTTGTCAGCCTAGCCTTTCGCTCACTAGGTCGATTTGCACGAGTCCGCTCTTTAGGCGGAACAGGACTCGTCAGCGGGTCGGCCTACGCGCCTTCGTCGACTCCAAATGCGATCCTATTCATGAGTTCCGCCACAACCACTTCGCCGGCCACCGACCGTGGCAGCGCCGCCGAGATCGCCCAATTCGTCGCCGACCTCTCGAACACGATGACCAGCGCGATCGGCGAGATCAACGACATCAACGCCGACACCAAACTGCTGGCGCTCAACGCCCGCATCGAGGCGGCCCGCGCGGGCCAATCGGGCGCCGCTTTCAGCGTCGTCGCCCAAGAGATGCAGGGGCTCGGCGCGAAGACTTCGCAAGTCGCGAACGGGCTCGCCAACAAGACGCGCGGGTCGATCGATCAGCTCATGGAACTGATCGGCTCCAGCATCCGCGGCACGCGGCTGTCGGACCTCGCGCTAGTGAACATCGATCTGGTCGACCGCAACCTCTACGAACGGACCTGTGACGTCCGGTGGTGGGCGACCGATAGCAGCCTCGTCGACGCCCTCAGCAATCCGACGACCCCGACGCTTGCTCACGCTTCACAACGGATGGGCGTCATTCTGGGCGCGTACACCGTCTATTTCGATCTCGTTCTCTGCGACGACCGCGGGCAGATTGTCGCTAACGGACGACCCGATCTCTACAGGTCGGTCGGCTCGTCGGCGGCGCACAGCGATTGGTATCGCCAAGCCCGCGACAGCCACAGTGGCGACGACTATGGCTTCGAGTCCGCCCACCGCTCTTCGCTAGTGGGCGATCAAAGCGTGCTGGTCTATTCGTGCGGCGTCCGCGCCGGCGGGCAGAGCGACGGCAAGTTGCTCGGCGTACTAGGCGTCCTGTTCAATTGGGAGGGACTTGCCCAAACGATCGTTGAGAACGTCCCCCTCGCCGAGAGCGAACGGCAAGCAACCCGCTGCGTCTTGTGCGACGACGACGGGCGCGTGCTGGCCGACTCGTGGGGCAAGCAGCTGGACGACCGCCTCCAACTGCCCGGCCAGCAAGAACTGTTCGCCGAGGCCAAGACCTTCAAGATGCTCGACCTCGCCGGCCGGCGGACCTGTGTCTCCCACGCCCAGGCGCCCGGCTTCGAGACCTACAGCACCGGCTGGCACTCGTTGCTTCTGCAGCCGGTGGACTAGTCGCGAGCCTTTGGCGTTAATCCTCCGCTCGGCTGCCGTCGCCGCACATGCGGACCACACGCGGCTCGAAGCGGGCCAGCGTATCGACTAGGTCTTGCTGAGCCGCCATCACGGCGTGGATGTCTTTGTAGACGCCCGGCACCTCGTCGGCGCCGGCGGCGAGGACCTCGACGCCCGCTTCGGCGAGTCGTTTCTGCTCGGCGCCGAAGCGGAACGTGTCGTTCGCTTGCCGACGGCTCATCCGACGCCCGGCGCCGTGCGACGCTGAGGCGAGGCTCGCCGCCACGCCGCGACCACGGACGACGAAGGCCGGCGTCCCCATCGAACCGGGGATCACCCCCAACTCGCCCGCCGCGGCGGGGGTCGCCCCTTTGCGGTGGACGATCACCTCCCGCTCGCCGCGGCCGTCGGGGTCGTGGCGTTCTTTCCAGGCGAAGTTGTGGTGGTTCTCGACGCCCGCAATGACGTGGGCGCCGAGCAGCTTGGTTACGAGGCGGTGGATCACGGCGTGGTTCGCGGCGGCGTAGTCGCCCATCAGGTTCATCGCGGCCCAGTAAGCCTGCCCCTCCTCGGAGTCGAGCGACAACCACGCCAGCCGACCGAGCGCGGCATACCGTTTCGACAGCAACCGCTGCGCGATCTGGCTGTAGGTGCTGCAGACCGCCGCCCCGGCGCCACGGCTCCCGCTATGACTGAGCAGCGCGACGTAGCGCCCCGCGTCGAGACCGAGGTCTTCGGACCGCTCGTCGACGACCAGTTCGCCAAACTCCACGAAGTGGTTGCCCGAGCCGCTCGTGCCAAGCTGCTTCCACGCCTTGTCCTTCTTTTCGCGCGTCACGCGCGTGACCGACCAGTCTTGATCCATCACGTCGTGCTGCTGACGCGGCGTGTGCTCGACGCCGACGCCAAAGCGCGTCCCCTTATCGAGCGCCTCGCGGAACGCGTTGCGACGTGAATTGATGGCCTCGATCGGCATGTCGAGCACCGACAGCTTCATGCGGCAAGCGATGTCGACGCCGACCGCGTACGGGATCACCGCATTTTCGCAAGCGAGCACGCCGCCGATCGGCAGGCCGTAGCCGACATGCGCGTCGGGCATCAACGCCGCGCCAATCGCCGACGGCACGGCGCACGCTTGACGCATCTGCGCGTGAGCCGCGGGGTCGATCGTGTCGTCGGGCGTCGAACACTCCCAGACGGCGTAGTCGATGGGGACTTTATCCGGCTCGGCGGATCGCTCGGCGCGGTACTCCACGAGCGACGTCGCCAAATCGGCCCAGACAGGATCGGTCGCTAACGCGGCGGGATCGGCGAGCGCAGCGGTGATCGCCTCTTTGGAGCGCTTGCCCTTGAGGCCGAAGCCGGTCCCCTTCTCGGCGGCGGTCGAGAGACAGCGGATCGCCGCCGGCACGCACGCCGGGGGGACGCCAAGTTTCTCGAGTTGCTTGCGGTTCATGGGATCACCAAGCGGGATGATAGCGAGTCGTCGGAAGGCTAGGGACTGTGAGGCGGCGGACGGGGTTCGGGACGGGACTGAGAATCACGGGCGCCAGAAACGCAAGCAGCCGGCGCCGATTTCCTGGGCTTTTTCGCGAACCAACGGGGTGGAGAAAGCGTCAAAAATTGCGGATCGGCGTTTCCTGCTAAGAAATCTCTGATGCTCTGGTCAGGAGCGCCGATTAAACTAAAGAGCGTCGAGGTCACGCTGACGCGGCGTGACGGACGAAAGGGCCCCGCGGGAGTGTCTCTGGCATTCACGTCCCGCTCGGCCGGCACTCAGTATGAAGGAGGTGGTACCTTGACCGACTGTTTTCTTAGCCAGCCAGGTGGTCTGGCCTGAAGCGACCGGCGGGTCGCTGACAGCGACCACCACCTGCTTCGACACGCAAAGGACCTGATCACCCCGCGCGTGCTCAAAGCATGAAAGAAAAAGCCCGGCCTCGCCAACGTGGCGAGGTCGGGCTTCGTTTTTTTGGTGGAAGGTACACGAGCCGCGACCGTCAGGGAGCGACCCAACAAGCCGCCACGCCGCTCGGTCGCTCGGTCGCTCCCTGACGGTCACGGCTCGTTCTCACCGCACGCTAAAGCGTCTCGTCGGCGCCGGTCCCCTTGCCAGCGAGCGGCGCGTCGATTCTCTTTCGCTGCATGACGCCCGAAGACGATCCGCTCGAACTCCAACAGTCGCTCGTGGAGAGCGCCCTGCCGCTCGTCTTCGAGGCGTACGACGAGGCGGTCGAGGCGGGGGTCGCGCACCCGATGATCGTGCTGCTCGACTGCGAGGACGAACTCGGCGGCGAGATCGCCCGTGGCTGGCTGGGCGAGGACGCCATCGACGACGCCATTGCGGCCCAGGCGGCGGGGGACGATTCCCCTAGTGAAAGCGACCCAACGACCGTCCTCGCCCGGGCGATCGGGTGGGACGACGCGCAGAGCGATCTCGCCGATGCGTTCCCCTATCTCAAGCCGGCGCTGGACCAGGGCCCCCCCGAAGACGGGGTTTTTGTCGTCGGCGTCACGGCCGGCGGCGCCTCGGCCCTCACGGCGCCTTGGGACGCCCGTTCTTGACCCGTCGTGTTTGGGGTCGCGCCTCCGTTGCGGGTACAGTAGAGGGACGCGGACGTAGGCCCGCGACCGCCACTCGTCCGACGGAGCGTTGTCTTGTTCGCCCGAGCCCTTAAGGCCCACCTTGCTGTCGCCCTCACGTTCGCCCTTTTCTTCGGGGTGACGGCGAGCGAATCCGCGTACGGCCAGTATGGCGACGCCATCCCGGCAGGCGTGCCGCCGGAGATCCGGGCCAAGATCGAAGCGGCGCGACGCCAACGCGGCGCCCCTTCCCCGGCCCCACAGGAAGAAAAGAAAGAGGACGAGAAAGCCGAGGAGAAGAAGGAAGACGACAAGGAAAAGAAGGAGGACAAGGCCGACGATAAAAAAGACGGCCCGGTGAAGCGCTCCAGCGAGCCGCCGAAGCCCCCCGATCCGCGCGAGCTCGAGGCCAAGCCCGACGCGAGCGGGCGGATCACGTTTTCGTTCAATGGCCAAGCGTGGGCCGACGTGTTGCAGTGGCTGGCGAACGTCAGCAACCTGTCGCTCGACTGGCGCGAGCTGCCCAGCGACTATCTCAATCTGACGACGCAGCGCGCCTACTCGATCGACGAGGCCCGCGACCTGATCAACCGCCACCTCCAGGCGCGCGGCTACGCCCTGCTGCTGTCCGGTGAGGTGCTGAGCGTCATCAAGCTCGACGCGGTCGATCCGAGCCTCGTGCCGCGCGTCACCGAGGAAGAGCTTTACGACCGCCAGCCGCACGACCTCGTGAAGCTGTCGCTCGAGCTGCCGCCCGACCTCGACGTCAAACAAGCCTCCGAGGACGTCAAGCAAGCGCTCAGCCCGCACGCCAAGGTCATGCCCCTGACGGCGACCAAGCGGCTGCTGCTGATCGACACCGTCGCCAACCTGCGGATGGTCAGCGCGCTGCTCAACAACGAACGGCTCGCCGCCGAAGGGCGCGAGGTGCCGCGTGAGTTTGTGCTGCGCTACATCCAGGCGGCGTCGGTCATCGATACGCTCTACGTCGTGTTGGGGCTCGACCCCAACAGCCGGCCGAGCCAGATGGAGCTGCAGATGCAGCAGCAGAAGATGCAGCTCATGCAGCAACTCGCCCAGAGCGGCAAGGACGTCGTGCGGCTGCTGCAGAAGGACGGCCCGCCGGTCTACTTGGCCTACAACCGCCAGCGCAACAGCGTCCTGGCGAACGCCCCGCCGGAGCAGATGCGGATCATCGAGCGGACCATCGAGTCGCTCGACGTCCCGGCCGGCGGAGCCAACGCCGCCTCGGCCGACGCGGCCGCCGGTCCGGTCGACCGGTCGCTAGAGCAGTACCGCCTGAAAACAATCGACCCGCAAGCGGTCATCAGCGCGCTGGAGGAGATCGGCAACCTCAGCCCACTGGCCGAGCTCCGTGGCGACAAAGAGAGCAAGACGATCTTCGCCCGCGCGACCGACGCCGACCACAAGAAGATCGCATCGCTCATCGAACAGCTCGACGGCGCGGAAACCCTGGTCGAGGTCTTCTGGCTCCGCCGTCTGCCCGCCGAGGCGGTCGCCGGCTCGATCGAGTCGCTCATCATCAATCAGCCGAAGAAGAAAAAGAAGAGCAACGACAACCCGTACTTTTTCAGCTTCCGCAACAATAACAACGACGATGACGACGAGCCCGAGACGATCCTCCGCGTCGACGCCGACATCGAGAACAACCGGCTGATCGTCCGCGGCACGCCACAGCAACTCGACGAGGTGCGCGACCTGTTGGTGAAACTGGGCGAGCCCATCGGTGAGGCCGAGGACCGGCGCCGCGTGCGGGTGCTCGACTCGCTCGACCCGGAGGCGACCGAGCGGTTGATCGATCAACTCAAACAGGCCTGGCCAGCGGTCGGTGGCGAGACCGAGTTGATCGTCCCCCCGCCCGCCGCGGAGAAGGCCCCCGAGGAGGAGGAAGAGTCCGACGCCGACTCGGCGCCCGCCAAGGTGGCGACCGTCACCCGGGGCGGCTCGCCATTCCATTTGCTCGCGAACACGACCGGCCCGATGGACGGAGCGGACGACACGACCAGCGCCCCTGTGACGGTGCAGGTCGATCCCCGTGGCCGGATCGTTATCTCTTCGGACGACACCGCGGCGCTCGATCGCCTCGAGGAACTCGCCTCGGAATTGGCGCCAGCGCCGGCGCGGTACGAGGTCTTCCACGTGAAGAACCGCACGCCCGACGACATCGTCATCAACCTTGAGATCTACTTCAAAGACTTCCTCGCCGAGGACGACGATCAAGTCGTCGATTGGTGGGGCCGGATCCGCGGCGTCAAGTCGGAAGACGACGAACCGGTCCGGCTGTCGAAGCGCATGCCGCTACGGTTCTTGGCGGACGATTGGAGCAGCTCGATCCTGGTCGCGAACGCGACGTCAGCGCAGCTGCGCGAGATCCAACGGCTGATCGACGCCTGGGACCGCCAACCGGTCGCCGATCGGATCCTCACGCGCCGCACCGTGACGGTGAAGCTTCGCTACGCGAAGGCGTCGGTCGTTGTGTCGGCGCTGAAGGACGTCTACCGCGATCTGCTCAGCAAGGGGGACCGCGAGTTCGACACCGAAGAGCAAAAGGCGAAGGGCGCCGCGACGCGCTACCTGACACGTATCCAGCACGGCGCCGGCGACCCCACCGAGCCGGCGGGGATCCCTTTCGGCGGCATCTTGTCGCTCGGCTCGGACGACGCGGCGAATGTTGTCGTGATTTCGGCGCGGAACGAGGTCTTCGACAGCGTGCTCGAAACGATCGAAGACATCGACCAACAAGCGCGGCCGACGACGACCGTCCAGGTCATGCAGCTTGAGGGGGGCGTCGCCAGCAATGAGGTCCGCCAAGCCCTCGCCCGAGCCTTAACGGCCCAGGGAACCATGCCCCCGCCAGAGAATCGTGGCGACCAGCGTGGCGGCGGCGATCGACGCCGCGACCGGGGCGACCGGGGCCGGGGCCGACGCTAGAGCGTGCTTCTTGTAAGCGTCGCGTTTGGTCGGGCTGCGGCTTCGCTGGGCGTCGTTGACCAGCATCGACGAAGCACCGCTTCGCCTGCTTCGGTCGCCTCGCCCAGCTCGCCTCGCCGACGACCAAACCGCGATGCTTACAAGTAGCGCGCTCTAGAGCGGTCTATTTCCACGGCTTGATCGCGCTGCCCCAGACCGGGCCCGGCGTGCGGTGGTACGGGATGAGGCGGTTGCGAGCTTGAGCGATGGCGACGCGGTTAGGCCCCACCGGACGGTACTCGCCGTTGGTGTTGGCCGCGATCGCTTGCAGCAACGCCAAGTGCTCGGGTGTGCGGGCGCCCATGCCGAGGGTGTGAACGAGGAACGGCCAGGCGCCGGGCGTCGTCATCCGCTCGATCACATAAGGGCTGCGGATATCGCCGTCGGTGAGCAGGTAAACCACATCGGGCTCGAGGCTCGCGGCCAGCTCCATCGCGTCGAGGATGCGGCCCCCGACACACATTTCGACCCGCCGCAGCCAAGCGGTAAGCCGGCGTTTGTTCTCCTGCGTCGCCGGCAAGGACTCGGCGACCGGCTCGGGAAAGAACAGTGGATAGGCCTGATCGCTGAAGAAGACGACGTAGAACTCCTGGCTCTCCGAGAGGCGGCGAACGGCTTGGTTCAGCTCGGCGAGCGTCGTTTCCATCCGGCCGTCTTGCATGCTGCCGGAGTTGTCGACGACGAAGATGACGCGATGGGCGTTCGCTTCGGCGCCGAAGAAGCTCACCTTGCCGGGGGCGCCCGCTGCCTTGCCGCCGGCGGCGTCGCCCTCGCCCTTGCTGCCGCCCGTCGCGGGGACGGCCGCCATCAGGCTCCCGCCGGAGACAGCAAGCACGTCCCCCAGGTTGGCGACCACAGCCATGTCGGCCGGTTCGACGAGCGAAGCCAACTCGAGGTCCGCCGCCAAGTCGACCACCGATTCAATCGGGTGGGCGAGATCAACCTCGGAGTCGACTTCAAGGTCGGTCAGCGTCACCTCGGCGGGAAGGTCGTCCCACGACTCGTTGTCGTTAAGTGACGCGGTAAGCGAGAAGCCGGGCTCGCCGAACGTGGCGAAAGAGAGCAGCCCGAAGAGCGTCAGCAAGACGCCGTGGGCCGCCAGGCTCGTGAGCCACGGCGGGCGTTGGCGGGCCCAATCGGCCCAGGTCCTCGGCGCCCGACGTTTAACCCGACGGGGGGGAGATCGGCGTTGCGCGGTCGGGCGTTTGAGTGGTTCACTCCCCCGGCTGACGCCTGGGGGCTCGCTTTGGGGGCGCTTCGCTTTGCTTTGGGGGCGCTTCGCTTTGGTCGCGGGGTGGGGCGTTTGCTTTTTAAGGCGAGCTTCTTTTTGGGGGGCGTCTCCTGACGCCGATTGCGGCTTCGGAGCCGTGGCGGCATGGGGCGCCCGATCGGCCGCGGGCTGCGCCGATTTCAAGACAGGCTCCGGCGACAGGTCGGCCGGCGATGCGACGCCAATCTCGGCTAGCAGCGCCCGAGCGGCCGCTTCCTCGCCGGCGGCGACGAGGCGTGCGACCTCGGCCCGGCGGCGCCGCCACTCGGCTTGCGAGAGCTTCTCTCGTCGACGCGCTTCGTTGAGCGCGTGACGCACCGGCGTCGCCCCGCGAAGGGACGGGTCGTCGAGAGGGGGGTCGGAGTTCATCGCTCGGCCTTCGCGGGAAAAAGGGGCGCGGTCTCCCCTGCCCTGTTCCGCGAGTCACGCTAATCAGCCGATCCGACGCTCTCCAGAAAAAACGGACTGGCGGCCCCAGTCGGGGTGACAAATGTCTGTCACCCGGACAAACGTGCGAGGGCGTGATCGATCCGCGCCAGACGGCGTTCGTGGCCCAGCAGCTGGAGGGTTTCAAACATCCCGAAGCCGACCCCCTTGCCGGTGGTCGCGACACGGAGGGCATGGATGATCTGGCCGATGCCAATCCCCTCGCTCTCGCAGAAGGCCTTGAGACCCGCCTCGAGTTCCTCGGCCGAGGCGTCGGGGGTCTTCGCCAGCACTTCGCGGTACTTGGCGAGCAGTGGCCCGGCGTCGTCGGGCTTGACCATCCGCTTCTGCCAGGTCTTCTCGTCGTAAGCGAGTTGATCGTCGGCGGTAAAAAAGTCGTCGTAATCGAGGATGTCGCCGTAGACCTTGAGGCGGTCGCTCGCGGCCTGGACGATCCCCGCCACGACAGGGCCCGTGTCGCACGCCGGCGGGTCGCTCACGAGGCCGGCCGCCTTGAGCATCTCGAGGCAGCGCGGCGTCTTTTGCTTGGCCGGGACCTGTTGCATCGCGCGGTCTTGGAAAGCGAGCAGCTTGGCCGGGTCGAAGCTGGCGGGCGCCTTGTTGACCCGTCCGAGCGAGAAGTGCTCGATCATCTCGGGGACCGTGAACTCCTCGCGCGAGTCGTCGAGCGACCAGCCGAGCAGCAACAAGTAGTTGAGGATCGCTTCGGGCAGGAAACCAACCTGCTCGTAGAAATCGACGATCACCGGATTGAACGTCTCGGCCGAGGTCTCGAGGCCGAGGCGGGCGGCGATCTGTTGCCCCTTCTCGTTGAGGGCGGCGAAGTCGCGGTTCTTCAGGTACTTGTCGAGCTTCCGCTTGCTGAGCTTGTTCTTGCTCCCCGGTTCGGCGACGTACGGCAGGTGGGCGAACTGCGGCGGTGTGTAGCCCAACGCCTCGGCGATAAAGACCTGCCGCGGCGTGTTGGAGAGGTGTTCCTCGGCGCGGATCACATGGCTGATCTTCATCAGCTCGTCATCGACCACCGTGGCGAGGTGGTAGATGGGCGACCCGTCGGCGCGCTGGATCACGTGGTCCTGCTCGCGGGCCCAGTCGAAGCGGACCTCGCCGCGCACCAGATCATTGAGGACGAGCGTCCCCTCGCGCGGCATCAGCAGCCGGACGACCGCCTCGCGGCCTTCGGCCTCGAACCGGGCGCGGTCGGCGTCGGTCTCGGCGCGCCACTGGCGGCTGTAGACGAACGACTCCTTCGCCTTCTCGGCGGCCTCGCGTTCGGCCTGCACTTCTTCGGGGCGGGCGTAGTCGCGGTAGGCGGCGCCGCTGGCGAGCAGTTGGTCAACCGCTGCCGCATAGTGCTCGCCGCGCTGCGACTGGAAGTAAGGACCGAAGTCCCCCTTCGATTGCTTGTCGCCCGCACCTTCAGCAACCGAGGAGACGGGGCCTTCGTCCCAGTCGAGGCCGAGCCACTCGAACCCGTGCAGGATCGGCGCCAGCGCCTCTTCGACGTTCCGCTGCTGGTCGGTGTCGTCGACCCGGAGCAAGAACTGGCCGCCGTGCTGACGGGCGTACAGCCAATTGAACAGCGCCGTGCGGACGCCGCCGATGTGCAGGAAGCCGGTCGGGCTGGGGGCGAAGCGGGTGCGGACGGTCATCGTGGCGCGAGGCAGAGGGGCACGGGGGTCGCAGAGCGGCAAACCGCCCAACGTACCCCGCTACCCGCCTGCGGTCCTACCCACCTCCCGCCAGGGCCCTACGCGGCCCGGCGCTCTTTCTCGCGGCGGAGCTTCTTCCGCTCGGCCTTCGTCCGCTTGCGGACCTCGGGGCCCCCCTCGTCGTCGTACTCTTCGTGGTATCCCTCGGCGCCGCTAACCCAGCGCGACGAGTCGGTGGTTTCCTCCGCCAATTTCGGGCGGGACGTTTCACGTTGGGTTTTCTTCATGGCGCTACTCGGGGCGGGCGCCGGGTCCTCAGTTTCCGTCGAGAGGGTAACAGCTCGATTCTGCTTCTTGGTTGTCTCGTCCGCGTCGTCGGCTTCGGTGGCGTGGGAGTTGGCGACCTTTCTTGTCGGGGCGGCCGCCTTCTTGACGACCGGGGCGGTTACTTCGCCGAGCGTCTCGCGGACGATCCGTCGTGAATAAGCCATCAGCGACGCCAAAGCGAGCACCGCGGCGGCGGTTGTTGCGATCGGTCCAAGCACGCCCGGGGCCAGCCACGGCGCGGCCGCCGGCACGACGCCGGCGGTTGCGGCCAGCGACACCACCGTGGCGCCGCCAGCCGAGGCGGCGAACGCCGTCGCGGCGGAGCACTCACGGACCTCAAGCAAGGCGACCACGGCGACCGCGGCGACGATCAGCCCGCCGGGGACGATCCTCCAAAGGAGATCGCCCGCCAGCGGTGAGAAGCCTGTCAGAGCGGCGAGTTCCGACGCGACGACCTGATTCGCATGCGTCGCGGAGCTGATGCTCATGCCGATGGCGGTCGCCGCGGCGAACAGCCACCAGCGGTAACTGCCGCCCAGGTCGTTCGTCCGATGCCGACGCATGCCGAACAGCAGCACACATTGGCCCCCCACGGCGAGCCACAGGCCGGTCTCCCACCAAGCGGCGACGGAGCCGGGCCGGCTCACCTGCAGGAGCTGAGCGGCGGACGCCCCGACGCCGGAGGCCGAAGCGCCGATCCCGTCGGCCCAGCCGAGCAGAGCGGTGACCGCGAGCAGCCCGGCGACCATGCCCCCCAAGGCGAGGGGCGAGCGGGGAAGGACTCGCGACCCGACAGCAAAGCTGGCGCTGTCGGTCGGCGGGGTGTAACGGACCTTGGCGCCACCGGAGTTCTCGTCATCGACGAGGGGGGCGGAAGGCGTCGCGGCGCCGTCATGAAGCATGCGGCGGCGGCGACCGGTGCGGGTCGAAGAGGTCATTCGAGCGATCCCTCGCGCGTGACGGCAACGTGCCAACGGGACGGACGCGGGGCGTCGCCGTGGCTGAATAGGAAGTTCGGGCTCCCTGCCCGACCTTGGAAGATTTTCGGCTGTGGACGGCGTCATCGTGAGGCGATCCGATGGCGCCCCCACCAGACGCGACATGCTAGGCGGGTTGTGCGGGTGACGCGGACCCTGCCTGCGGCGAACCGCGACCAACTTGCGCGTCTACGAGCCAGTTACCGAGTTGGGCGCCGGCGTGACCTAGCTTTGAGGGACACGCTCCCTGCGCGCCACGCCAAGAATATGCCCGTCAACGCCTCTCCTGACGTGACTTCCCCACCCGCTACCGTGGGGGACGCTCCCCCTGCGCCATCGACGGCCGGAGTGGATGTCGGAGCCCTGCTGCGTTCGGTCGACGCGGCGGCCGCCGTCAGCGGGAAGAGCAGCCCCGAGCAGCGCGCCGCTGGCGCCGCCGAGCAGCACCAGTTGGTGGCGGGGCGGCTCGGGATGGCCTCGGCCCTGTTCACTTCGCTGCGCTGCAAGCACCCGCCGACGGCCGACCACAGCCTCCGCGTCGCGCTGGGCTGCAGCGCCTGGGCCGCCGCCCTGCAGATGCCCGACAAGCTACGGACGCAGCTCGAAGCGGCCGCCCTGCTGCACGACGTTGGCAAGATCGGCGTCCCCGACTCGATCCTCAACAAGACCGGTCGTCTCAGCGACATCGAGCTCGAGATCATCGACTCGAGCCGCGAGGCGTCGCGGCACATCCTGCATTCCTCCGGCGCTCCCGACGAGATCATCGACGGGGTCGTTTCGGCCTCGGCGTGGTTCGACGGTTCGCACCGCAGCGTCACGCTGACCGGCGACCAAACGCCGTTTGTTTCGCGGATGATCGCCATCGTCGACGCGTTCGACTCGATGACGACCGACCAGGTCTATCGACCGGCCCGGTCGCGGGATCAGGCGATCGCCACGCTCTACGAACAGGCGGGCACGCAGTTCGACCCCGACCTGGTTCGCAGCTATTGCGAGTTGTTCTCTCACGACCAGAGACAGCTCGAAGCGGACGTCGCTGCCCGGTGGCTCACTTCGGCGACCACGACCAGCCTCCCCTGGAAGGCGACGCCCCGCCCGGCCGAAGCCGCCTCCGAAGGGTCGACGCCCCCCAGCGAGCCCGATCTGTTCACGACGCGGCTTGTTGAGAACATGCACGACGCGGTGATGTTCCTCGACAGTCAGCGGATCATCACCATGTGGAACTCGGGCGCCGAGAAGCTCACCGGCGTCGGCGCCACCGCGGCGATCGGCAAAGAGATGACGCCGTCGTTGCTTGACATGGCCGCCGCCACCGGCGAGCTCATCGACGAAGCGGCTTGCCCCATCAAGAAATCGCTCGGCGAGGGGATGCAGGCCCTGGAGCGGGTCAGCGTCATGGGCCGCAACGGCCAGAGCGTCACGGTCGACATGCACGTCATCCCGGTGAGCGCCACGGGCCGCCCGGGGCATTTCGTCGGCGCGACCGTGCTGATGCACGACGTGTCGAGCGAGGCGACGCTCGAAGAGCGCTGCCAAGCCCTGCACGCCGAGATGATCAAAGACCCGATGACCCAGGTCGCCAACCGGGCCGAGTTCGACCGCATGCTGGCCGCCTTCGTCGAGGCGCACCTCGACACCGAATTGCGGTGCAGCCTGATCATGGCCGACATCGACCGCTTCAAAAGCATCAACGACACTTACGGCCACCAGGCGGGCGACGAGGCGATCATGACGTTCGCCGGCCTCATGAAGTCGATGTGCCGGACGGGCGACCTCGTGGCGCGCTACGGCGGCGAAGAGTTCGCGATCCTCTGCGCCGATTGCAACAACGCCACCGCGGCGAAGCGGGCCGACGCGATCCGCAAGAAACTCTCCGAGACGCCCCACACCAACCTGGGCGGCAGGACCATCACCGCCAGCTTCGGCGTCACCGAACTGCAGCCGGGCGACACGCCCGAAACCCTTCTCCGCCGCTCCGACAGGGCCTTGCTGCAGGCCAAGGACCAGGGGCGCAATCAGGTAGTCCAATTGGGTGGCGGTATGCAGACCGAGAATCAACCCAAGGCCGGCTGGGGCGGCATCGGCAAATGGCTGCTCGGCTCGATCGGCGGCGGCAATGGCGCCATCGTCCAGACGCGACTCGTCACCAACGTGCCGATCGAACTGACGGTCGAGAAGCTCCGCGGCTTCATCGCCGACCGCGACGCCGAGATCGTGAAGACCAGCGAGAACTACATCCGCCTGATCACCGAAGAGGCGGACGGCAGCGGGTCGCGGCGGGGCTCCGACCAGCCGATCAGCTTCATCGTCGATATCCATCTGTCGCAGGTCCACATCGAACGGACCAACAACGTCGGCCTCGCGGCGGGCAAGTACGTCCACACGTATGTCGACGTGAAGATCCAGCCGCGTCGCGATCGTGACCGGTCGAAGGCCAAGATCGTCGACCGCGCCCGCAAGTTGCTCAGCAGTTTGCAGGCGTACTTGATGGCGCGGGAAGCCGTCGCCGAACCGACCACCGTCTAACCCTCTCACCACGGCGCCGCGACATGGCCCTGTCCACCGAACCCATCGAGCTTCGATTGCCGCGCCGTGTCGATCGGGCCGCCGTGACATCCGACGCCCTTGATGAAGCGTTTGCCGCGGTCACCTCGGACGGCCTCCGTCGCGACACGGGACACGTGAGCGGGCCCGAATCGGAGGGTCTGACGCCGGACCTCGCCGCGTTGCTCCGCAACCAGCTGACGGCGCTCGACGCCCAGCGACGCCACTTGGCGCAGCTTCTTAGCGACTTGGCCTAAAGGCGATCGCCGGGAAGGCACGCCGCGTCCCTTGCCTAATTCATCGGGGCAAGCCTCCGGGACAGGGCGGCGGCTGTCCTTGGCATCGGGATTGCGGTAATTTCGTTGGCGTAGGGCTCCCGCCGCTCGGGAACCCTCCTAACGTGCCCCCAACCGGCAGGCGCCCTCTCGGCGTGGTCGGTTTGCAACCATCCCGATCATAGGAGCCCCGCCATCATGGCTTACGCACTCCCCTCGCTGCCCTACGCCAACGACGCGCTCGAGCCCCATATCGACGCGCAGACGATGGAGATCCATCACGGCAAGCACCACAACGCCTACGTCACCAAGCTGAACGCCGCCCTCGAAGGGGCGGGCGTCGCCGAGCAGTCGATTGAGGACCTCTGCCGCAACCTCGACAGCGTCCCCGAAAATATCCGCGGCGCGGTCCGCAACAACGGCGGTGGTCACGCCAACCACTCGCTCTTCTGGGTCACCATGAGCGGATCGGGCGGCGGCGCCCCGACGGGCGACTTGGCCGCGGCGATCGACGGGGAGCTCGGCGGATTCGAGAAGTTCAAGGAAGACTTCGCCAACGCCGGCGCCAACCGTTTCGGCAGCGGCTGGGCGTGGCTGAGCGTCTGCAAGAAAGGCAAGCTCCACGTCACGAGCACGCCCAACCAAGACAATCCCTACATGGAAGGGATGACGCCGATCCTGGGGCTCGACGTCTGGGAGCACGCCTACTACCTGAAGTACCAAAACCGTCGTCCCGACTACATCACCGCGTTCTGGAACGTGGTCGATTGGGCGAAGGTCGACGAGCTCTACAAGGCGGCGAAGGGCTGATTCACCCCGCCGGCTGATTCGTCAGCCACGGTTGAAAGCCGACGATAACGAGGAACGGGCGCCGGCATGGCTGGCGCCCGTTCTTTTTTTCTTGCGATCTCGGCGAGCCGCGAGGTTCGGGTTTTTTCGTGCCCGGCCCAGCGACGCCTCTGGCCGCCCCTCTTCTGCCATTGACGCCAGCAGCGGGCTCTCCGTAAGGTCCGCCGCGCGCTGGGTCTGCCCGCAATTTCGCCCCCACGGCGGGTTTGACTCAACCGGCAGTGCTTCAACTGCCGAGTGCGACAGGAAGAACAGGAACGAGCCGCGCATCTGGCGCGACCGCCACGACCCAACTGGCCGTAACCACTCGCCAGCCATGACTAAGACCAAACTCTCGACGCCGGGCGCCGCCTGCGCCGTCTTGCTCGCCCTCACCGTTGTCAGCACCGGCTGCCAGTCGTCGGGAGGCGGTTCGCGCTGGGCGTGGAACCCGTGGAAAAAGTCGCCGGCCGTCGAGGCCGAGCTCGTCGCCGAAACGTCGCCGAAGCTGCCGTCTGACGGCGCTACGCCACAGGTCGAGACCCTCGCTAAGCCGGGCGCTTCGACCGCTGTAGCGGTCGCCATGCCCCAGCAAACGCCCCCGGCAATGATGGGCGTCGCGCCGAAGTTCGACGCCGTCGCCGCGGCGGTCCCGACCATCGACAAAGCGGCCCCCTCGGGGCCGAACTGGAGCGCCTACCCGACCTCGCCCAGCTCCGATCCGTCCAAGATCGCCGCGACAGCGACCCCGTCGCTCCCCGCTGCGAAGACGGCTCCGGCCGCGTCGGGCTCAGGTCCCTACGATCCCAATGGCTACCAACCGAAGGTCGTAGCGGCGACGCCCAGCACGCCGTCGGCCGACCGCTACGGCCTCGGCGACCGCTACGCCGCCACCACCGCGGCGGCGGGGCTGCCCAGCTTGCCGGCGATCAAGGACGCCGCTAGCACGGCCGACCGCTACTCCTCGACCGCATCGAGCAACATCTCGCAGGCCACGCAGTCGGTTCAGCAAACGGCGCAACAGGCGGCCGATCGCTACGCCGCTACCGGCGCGCAAGCGACGTCCTCTGCCCAGAACTGGTACGACAACGCAACGACGACGGCCTCCGCGGCGCCGGCTAAGGCGGTTGCCGCGGCGACGGCGGCGGTCGCTTCCGCGCCGACCTATCCGTCCACCAGCGGCGTCGCCTCGGCGGCGCCCGCAGCGAGCCCCTACCCGACCACCGGTTCGCAGCCCGCCGCGACCGGCTATCCGTCGACCCTCGGGACGCTGCCGCCGGCCGGCTCGGCCTACGCCGCCACGACGCCGATCAACCCGGTCACGCCCGCTTCGACGACCGCGCCGTCGACCGGCAACACGGGCTCCGAGATTCGGCTGACGTCGCTGCCGGGCGAGTACCGCCCCGGCGGGACAGGCACCTACCAGTCGCCCGTCAGCGTCGCGACCCGGCCCGAGGGATCGACTTCGACCCCGCCCGCGACGACACCCGCCTCGCGCTACTGATTCACCGCCCACCGCGGCGACCGTAGCGGAGCGGCGTGGGACGGAGAGCCCGCTTCAATGGCTCACCAGCCCATGACCATGTTTGACTCGATGACCTTGCGGGCTTGATCGAGGTCGACGCCCTTCGCGTTCATATAGAGCCGGATGGCGTGGAGCTTGTCCCCCTCGGCGCGAGCCAGGCAGTCGCGGGCCGTCGAGCAGGGATCGAGGCTGCCGCTGGTGATGCCCAGCGCCGCCTTCGAAATGACCCACGTGTCGCGGGGTCGCTTGATGAGTCGCAGGACCTCTTCGTTGGGGTAACTCTCCGCGACAACCGAGTGGGCCGTGTCGGTGTCCTCGGCCCAAAGGATCATGATGTGGCCTTTGGTCTCGACTTCGTAGAGAGGCATGGGCGGATCACCGCTCCGGTGGGGGCTCAGGGGGGGGACTGGCAGAGGCGACCCGCTGGCGGGCCGCCAACCGCGATCGTAGGGAACCGCCGGACCGACCGTCAACGCGCCGCCACAGGGGTCGTTGACACCGGGGCGTCCTCCCCCGTACCTTATGGGGCTCGCGGCCGCCGGCCTCCCCACCGTGGGGTGATTCCGGCGACCGACGACCTCCCCCCTTTCCTGTAGCTCGGGACCCCCCCTGTGGCGGTCCCTCCCGAATCGCCGGGCGAATCCGATGGCCGTACCTAAGCGCAAGCAATCCAACTCCCGCACCGGCAAGCGTCGCTCTCACGACGGGCTCAAGGCCCGCGAGCTGCAAGCCTGCCCGCGTTGCGGCTCGATGAAGCCGTCGCACGTCGTGTGCGAAAACTGCGGCCACTACATGGGCCGGACGGTCGTCGAGACCGAGTGATCCCGAGGTCGCAGCTTTAGCTCTTCGAGCGTTCCGCCAGGGCGACGCGGCGGGCCCCGCTGGCGGACGCCGGCGCACCCCCCCGCCACGAGCCCGGCCGCTCTCCGACGATGACGGCCGCCGTCGGCGCGCCGTGTCCCGCCCCCCTGAACGGCCCCTCCGAGGCGGTCCGATGGCTCAGCCAGCCTTTTTATTCCCCGGCCAAGGCGCTCAAAGCGTCGGCATGGCCGGCGCGCTCTGTGACGATGTCCCCGCCGCCCGCGAACTGTTTGACCGCGCTGGGCAACAGCTGGGTTTCGACCTGCTGAAGCTCTGCATGGAGGGCCCCGCCGAGCAGCTCGACGCCACGGTCAACAGCCAGCCGGCCCTCTACGTCGCCAGTCTGGCGGCGCTCGAGAAGCTCAAACGAGACGATCCGGCGGTGGTCGAGGCGTGTGTCGCGACGGCCGGCCTCAGCCTGGGCGAGTACACGGCCCTCTGCTTTGCCGAGGCGTTGTCGTTCGAGGATGGCCTGAGGGTCGTCGCCGAGCGGGGCGCCGCGATGCAGGACGCCGCCGAGGCGGTCTCGAGCGGCATGGTCAGCGTGCTCGGCCTCGAAGTTCCCCAGGTCGAAGAGCTCTGTGACCAATGCCGCGGCGGCGAGACGCTGCAGGTCGCCAACCTGCTTTGCCCAGGAAATACAGTGGTTTCTGGTTCGACCGCTGCCTGCGAGCGGATCGCCGAAGCGGCCGAGAAAGCCGGCGCGATGCGGGTGATCCCCCTGGCGGTCGCCGGCGCGTTCCATACGCCGCTGATGCAACCGGCGGTCGAGCGGCTCGCCGCGGTCTTAGAAGACATCGAACTCGTGACGCCCCGCGTGCCGGTCGTGTCGAACGTCGACGCGCGGGCCCACAATGACCCCGCCGAAATCCGCTCGCTGCTGGTGCGGCAAGTGGTCAGCCCGGTGCTCTGGGAGAAAAGCGTCCGCCAGCTGATGCAGGGGGGCGTCGATTGCTTCTATGAGATCGGCCCGGGCCGCGTCTTGCGGGGCCTGCTCAAGCGGATCGAGAGGAAGTTCCCCAGCGAAGGGGTCGAGGCTTAGACCAGTAGCAACACTGCGCGACACTCCGTTCAAAAAACCGTCTCCAACACAGCCCGCTATGTCCTCCAGCCGCATCAACGCCGACCTCACCGACCAGGTAGCCATCGTCACCGGCGCCTCGCGGGGCATCGGTAAGGCGATCGCCCTGCGGCTCGCCGCCGCCGGGGCCAAGGTCGCTTGTGTCGCCCGCAGCGCCGACAAACTGGCCGAGACGGTCGCCGAGATCGAAGCGGCCGGCGGGACGGCCGACGCCATCCCCTGCGACGTCGCGGACTCGGAAGCGGCTACGAAGCTGATCGAGGGGGTCGCCGAGAAGTGGGGCCGCGTCGACGTGATGGTCAACAACGCCGGCATCACCCGCGACACGCTGCTCCCCCGGATGAGCGACGACGACTGGGATTCGGTCATTGCGACCAACCTGCGGAGCGTCTTCCTGTTCACCCGGGCGGCCACCGGCCCGATGATGCGGGCCAAGAAGGGCCGCATCATCAATATCTCGAGCACCTCGGGCCTCCGCGGCAACCAAGCCCAATCGAATTACTCCGCTTCGAAGGCGGGCGTGATCGGCTTCACCCAGACGGTCGCCCGTGAGCTGGCCAGCAAGCGGCGTCAGATCACCGTCAACGCGATTTGCCCCGGTTTCATCGCCACGGACATGACGGCCGCCCTGAAAGAGGCCGCCGGCGAGGACGCTGTGATGGAGCGGATCAAGGCCGCCGTCCCCCTCCAGCGGCAAGGCGAGGCCGAGGAAATCGCCGACGCGGTGCTCTTCCTGGCCAGCGACTCGGCCGCCTACATCACGGGCCAAACCCTCGTAATCGACGGGGGAATGACCTGCTAGGTCGCCTGACGGCGGCAGGGACGAGGGATTAGGGACGCGGGACGAGGGAATAAATTGAAGCAAGTTGCTTCCCCTCGTCCCCCGTCCCTAGCCCCTATCCCTGGGCGTCAGCCCCCACAGACACCTTGACCCGCTTTGCGGAGACCTTCTATTTTGTGACGCTTCGCACGCGTGCGAAGGCTTTGACAGCACAGCAGCAATCCGAGGACCCTGCCCCCACCGGGCAGGCCCCTTACCAAGAAGCCCCTCCCCCACCGTGTTCGGCGGCGTCCGCCGCCTCGCTCGGGGAAGTTCGATAAACCAGGCGTATTTAAGGAGAGTGACCGT
Organism: Botrimarina colliarenosi; assembly: GCF_007859955.1. Taxonomy (GTDB): domain Bacteria; phylum Planctomycetota; class Planctomycetia; order Pirellulales; family Lacipirellulaceae; genus Botrimarina; species Botrimarina colliarenosi. Next base: position 118,597 of record NZ_SJPR01000001.1, on the reverse strand, counting down.
GGCAAGCGTGTTGGAACGCGTGACGGAGATCGTGTCCGAGCAACTCGGCGTCGATAAAGACAAGATCACGCCCGAGACCTCTTTCGTGACCGACCTCGGCGCGGACTCGCTCGACACGGTCGAGCTAGTCATGGAGCTCGAAGAAGAGTTCGACATCAACATCCCGGACGATGCGGCGGAGAAGATCCAGACCGTCGGACAGGCCGTTGATTTCATTGAGAAGGGCCAGGGCGGCGAGTAATCGCGCCGATCGGGCTATTAAAACCACGCCGCCCGCGCGCCTCTCCGCACGCGGGCGGTTTCTCTAATAGGGTCTCGCGCCGTCCTGACGACGGCCCAGCGATCCTCAAAGAGGAGCACCACGAAAATGAGTCGTCGGGTCGTCGTTACGGGTCTGGGCGTCGTTACGTCGCTTGAGCAGAAGGTTGACGCCCTCTGGTCGGCGCTGCTCGAAGGCCGGAGCGGCATTGGGCCGTTCAACAACATCGACACCAGCGACCAGAAGGTCCACTTCGGTGGGGAAATCGGAAACTGGAGCACCGAGGGCTACATCAGCCGCAAAGACGCCGGCCGCATCGACCTGTTCACACAGTACGCCGTCGTCGCCGCCGTCGATGCGGTGAAGGACTCGGGGCTCGACTTCGAGCAAGAGGACCCGTTCCGCTGTGGCGTGGTGATCGGGTCGGGCGTTGGCGGCATCAACGAGATCGAGGCCCAGGTCACGCGCCTTGTGCAGAAGGGCCCCGACAAGGTCTCGGCCTTCACGATCCCCAAGCTGATGCCCAACGCGGCCAGCGGGCATGTCTCGATCTATTACGGGCTGAAGGGACCGAACTTCGCCGTCGCTACCGCCTGTGCGAGTGCGACCAACGCGATGGGGAGCGCCCTGAAGCTGATCCAGAGCGGCGCTAGCGACATCGTCGTCACCGGCGGCACCGAGGCGGCTTGCTCGCGGATGGGACTGGCGGGCTTCGCCAATATGCGCGCCCTCAGCGAGCGGAACGACGCCCCCACCAAAGCGAGCCGGCCGTTCGACATCGACCGCGATGGGTTCGTACTGTCAGAAGGCGCCGGCGTACTGGTCTTCGAAGAGCTGGAGCACGCCAAGTCCCGCGGCGCGACGATCTATGGCGAGGTGCTCGGCTATGGCGCTTCGGGCGACGGCGGCCACATCACCCAGCCCAATCCCGCCGGCATCGGCGCCGGTCGGGCCATGTCCGAAGCCCTCAAGGACGCGGCCCTCAACGCCGACGCCATCGACTACATCAACGCCCACGGCACCAGCACCCCCTTGGGCGACAAGGCTGAGACGGTCGCCATCAAACGCGTCTTCGGCGACCACGCCTACAAGCTCAGCGTCTCGAGCACCAAGAGCCAACTCGGCCACCTGCTCGGCGCCAGTGGCGGGGTCGAGGCGGTCATCTCGCTGAAGGCGATTAAGCACGACCTCTGTCCGCCGACGATCAACCTCGACAATCCCGACCCGGCGTGCGACCTCGATTACACGCCGAATACGCCGAAAGAACGCCCCGTCCGCGTGGCGATGAGCAACAGCTTCGGCTTCGGCGGGCACAACGCGACGGTGATCTTCGGCAAAGCGCCGTGAGCCGTTCATGCGACGGGCGATAGGGCCACGGCCCCGTCCCATTTAGAGCGTGCTTCTTGTAAGGGTCGCGTTTGGTCGGGCTGCGGCTTCGCTGGGCGTCGTTGACCTGCATCGACGAAGCACCGCTTCGCCTGCTTCGGTCGCCTCGCCCAGCTCGCCTCGCCGACGACCAAATCGCTACGCTTACAAGAAGCACGCTCTAGGTGATTTTACCTATATGTCATTCGGCTATCGCTGTAATTAGGGTGGGGCATCGTCTGCCTTCTCCCTTCAATTGCAGCGATGGTGATGAGCAAGAAAAACCCACTTGTAGCGATCTTGGCCGTCATCCTCTCGGGGATTGGCGCCCTCTCGGGGACTGCCGCCGAGGCCCAACTCCGGGAGTGGACGAATTCGGTTAACGGCCTGTGGACCGATGCGACCAAATGGTCATCGGCCAACGTCCCCGACACAGCAGCCGAGTCGGCAACGCTCAAGCGTTTCGGCACGTTCGCGGTCTCGATCCCCGGCGGCCAACCGCTGCTGACCATCGGCAGTTTAGAAACGGGCTTCGGCGACATTACCCTCCGGCCCGATGGCGTCGCCAACGCCGCGGTGCGTGTCACCGGCGACGCCTTCATCGGGGCGTCGTCATCGCTCCGCCTCACCGACGTCATCGGGACGGTCCTCGACCTGCAGATCGATGGCCAGATGCGCGTCGACCCCAGTTCGGAATGGTTGATCGAAGCGGGCGATGTCACGACCGGGTCGCTGTCGATCGCCACCTCGTCGGACTCGAGTAGCCCGACGGGCGTCACTCTCTTCGACGGCGCCACCGCCGCTTTTGGTGACGTCACCATTGCCGAGGCCGCCGGCCCCGCCCGGAGCGAATTGACGCTCTTCAGCGGATCGTCGGTGACGGTCGACGATCTCGCCATCGGCGCCGGCGCGGCGGCGCTCACGGCCGAGGTGAACGTCGTCGCCTCGACGCTCCTCCAAAGCCCCGGTGGTAAGACGACGATTGGCTTCGCCGAGCAGGCCGCGACAGGCCGGGCGACGCTGGCGCTATCGAGCGGCGGCGACGCGACGCTCGAAGCGGTCGAAGTGCTCCGCACGGGCAAGTTGATCAACAACAACAGCAGCCTCCGCGTCAAAAAATCGCTCGCGGTTGTCGGCGGCGAGTTTTCGGAACGGGGCGGCGCGACGCGGGACTTTAGTCTTCTTGAATCGATCTCCGTCACCGCCGGGGGGGACGTCGCCCTGATCGGCGCGGCGCTGGTGCTCGGCGACGGACAGACGCTCACGCTCGATGAGGGCGCCCTGCAGACCGAGGGTGGTTTGGTGGTCGATGGCGGCGCGGTGGTCATTGGCGCGAGCGCCCCGAGCTCGGTCACGGGTGCCACGACGCTCAAGCCGGGGGGCTCGATCGACCTGGCGCCCCAATCGCACGTTGTCTTCGCCAGCCACTTCGTCGATGAGGGGGGCGACTTCACGGTCCCGAGCAACGCCCGGGTCGTCTTCGCCGGTGACTACTCCGGATCGGGCGTCGCGGGGGGCGGGCGCGTCGAAGCCGACGACGCCCTCCGGCCCGGCATGAGCGTCGGCGTCGCGACCTTCGGCGGCGACCTCGCCACCGGGAAGCTCGTTATCGAGATCGACGCCGCCGGCCAGCACGACCGAGTCGAGGTCGCGGGTCGGGCGGAACTCGATGAGCAACTCGTCGTCGAGTTCGTCTCGCCTGAAGGGTACGCCCCCGCTGCGGGGGACGCCTTCCCGCTGCTCACGGCCGGATCGATCACCGGCGGCTTTACCTCGCTGACGGCGCCGGCGCTGGGCGAGGGGCTCGCTTGGCGGGTCCAGCAGACCGGCTCGTCGCTCACGCTCTGGGTTGTTGAGCCGGGCCTCGCCGGTGATTTCAACTACGACGGCGCCGTCAACGCCGCCGACTACACCGTTTGGCGAGACGCCGCGGGCTCGACCGGCGCCCTCCTGGCGGCCGACGCCAACGGCGACAACCAAGTCGACCAAGCGGACTACGACGCCTGGAGAGCCGCCTACGGCAGCGTCGCCGCCCAATCGGTCCCCGAACCCAACGCCGCAGGGTTGCTAGCGACCTCGGTTCTTGCCGCGTTCGGGGCGCGAATCCGCCGGCCAAAGCTTGCTCGGTCCGCCGAACGCCTTTAGCCTAGAGGGCGGCGTCGTCAGGCGGCGGGGCCCTCTTCTGGCAGGAGCAAAGGCATCATGCGTCTCGCGGCCCTCACCCTCGCTGCGCTGCTGTCGGCGGCGACGGCGCCGGCGATCAACGTCGTCCTGGACTACACCTACGACAGCGGCTCGTTCTTTAGCACCGGGACCGCCAACGGCCAGAAGGCGCGGGCGACCGTCAAGGCGGCGGCGGATTACTTCTCGTCGATCCTCGACGACTCCTTCGCCCGCGTCCAGAAGCCGAACGACTACGTCAGCACCGCGCCGAACTCGCCCAACGCCATCTCGACTTGGAATTGGAGCATCGAGTTTGAGAACCCGAGCACGGGGGGCACGGTCCTCATCGACAATCCGGTGATCCCGGCCGACGAGTACCGCATTTACGTGGGCGCGAGGAATCTCCCTACTTCGACGCTCGGCTTCGGCGGACCCGGCGGCGGTAGCCGTCGATCGTCGATTAGCTATTACTTCCCGTCTCAGTTGGCTGAAATCGAAGCGATCACCGAAGATTTTTTCGCCGCCGTGGATCGACGGGGCGAGCCGGTCGGCGAGTTCGGCCGCTGGGGGGGCTCGCTGACGTTCGACACGGTCGGAACGACTTGGAATTACGACCACACCGTCGCGCCGACCTCGGGCCAGAACGACCTGCTCTCGGTCGCGTTGCACGAGATTGGGCATACCCTCGGATTCGGCGCCTCGGCCGAGTTCCAGGGGCTCGGCGTCGGGAACTTCTTCACCGGACTGGAAGCGACCGCCGCCAACGGGGGCAGCAACCCCGGCATCACCGTCGACAAGGGCCACTGGACGAACGGGACCATCAGCACCGTCTTCGGCGGCTCGGCGTCGCAAGAGGCGGCGATGGACCCCTCGATCACGACTGGCACCCGCAAGCTCTGGACCGCGCTGGACGCCGCAGCCCTCGCCGACATCGGCTGGGACGTCGTCACGCCCGGCCTTCTTGGGGATTACAACAGCGACAACCTCGTTAACGCCGCCGACTACACCATCTGGCGTGACAGCCTCGGCACGGGCAACGTAATTGGGACGTACGCCGAGTGGCGGGACAACTACGGGGCGTCGGCGCCCGCCAGCAGCCTCGCGGTCCCTGAGCCAGGTTCGCTAGTACTGCTGCTTTTGGCAGGCTCCGGATGGCGCCGGCGCTGCTAGCCGGTGGATAGTGGGCGTAATGGCGGGTTCCTCCGGGAGCTGACGCTTCCCGGCTCGCTGTGAAGTTCTCGCTGTGAAGTTACGGTGGGCGTCCGTCGATCGAGGGAAAGCGCGAGCCGGAGGGCGTCAGCCCCCGGAGTAGCGCGCCGAAACGCCTCGCCACCGCTTCGCCGATCCGTCTTGCCCCGGTCGCCCCGCGCCTTCTACGATCCGCCCCTCACCGCGGGCGTTAAGGCGGGAAGGCACGATGCCATCCCTGCGTTGCCCGCTGCGTCTCGGGAGACCCGCGGATGACCCGACGAACCGGACTCGTCCTTTGCCTCAACGTCTTGTCAGCCGTCACGATCGTGTCGGCGCAGACGGTCGCCCCCCCTGCCCCGCTGCCAGCCGGCGGCGAGGCGCAATGGATCGGCGGCGAAGCGTCGGCGGGCGCCGTGACGCCGGTCCGCTATGGCGAACCCGACGGGGCGACCTCTTACAACGGGTCGCCGGCCCCATCGTCGCAGCCGCAAGCCGGGGCGCGTCCCGTGACGCCGATAGGTCAAAGCCAACAACCGCCTGCCGCTGGGGGCGAGCTCGCCCCGGTCGGCGCCCCGAGCGTCAACCGCGCCCGCGTCTCGAAGGGCTCAGGAAGGCTTCCCAACGACGCCGGCCAAGTCTGGCGTGAATACGACATCCAACCTTACTCGCAGCGGCTCTCGAACGAACCGAAGCCGCAGCAACGCGTCGTCGACTGGATCCTCCGCGAGACCGGCTACGAGGCGTGGCACGGCGAGACCGTGGGCATCCTCAACGCCGACCGCGAGACGCTCACCGTCTACCACACGCCGGCGATGCAGGCGATTGTCGCCGACATCGTCGATCGCTTCGTCAACGGCCGGGCCGCCGACTTGGCGTTCTCGATGCGGATCGTCACGGTCCGCAACCCCGACTGGCGCGTCCGGGCCTTGAGCCTGATGACGCCGATCAGCGTACAGTCCCCCGGTCTGCAGGGCTGGATCATGCCGAAGGAAAACTACGCGTTGCTCTCGTCCGAGCTCGCCCGTCGCGGCGACGTCCGCGACTACAACGCCGCAGGCCAACTCGTCCCCAACGGCCAAGCGATCGTGTTCAGCACCATGCGCCCGCGTGGCTACATCAAGGGGATCGTCCCGACGCAGAACGCCTGGCCCGGCTACCAGCCCGAGACCGGCACGATCGAGGAAGGGGCTTCGCTCGAGTTCAACCCGCTGCTGTCGCTCGGCCTCGACACGGCCGAGGCGGTCGTCAAGTTCCGCCTCAACCAAGTCGAGAAGATGCGCCGCGTGTCGCTCGACCTGCCGACGCCCGGCGCCGCGGCGGGCGCCAATGCGGGGCAGCGGCTGCAGATCGAGGTCCCCCAGATCACCAGCGCCAACCTGCACGAGCGGTTCCGCTGGCCGGCCGACCAGGTGCTGGTCCTCTCGATGGGCATGGTCGCGACGCCCGGCCCCGAGTCGGGGAACGCCTTCAGCGAGATGATCCCCGACATGATAAAGGGCCCGCCCCGCGCCGACGCCCTGCTCTTCGTCGAGGCGCGCAACTCGGCCATCCCCACCGCCGCCCCCAACGCCGGCGGCGGCGACGCCCGCTTCTCGACCGCGGTGCGGCCGACGCCGACCTTTCACGGCCGGTACTGAGCCACGGCCGGCAGCGGGGCTTGCAGGCGACGCCGCCGGCTGGGCTGTCCCCGCTTACATTTCTGTAAGGCGGAACTTCGTGAGTCGCCCGGCACGCCCTTCGCTCTGGCACGCCCTTCGCTAAACTGGCACGCCCTTCGCTAAAGTAGCGGGGCATGAACGCCAATCCCCGCGCCGCCGCCCTCCCCCTCCGGATCTTTGCTAACCCGAACGCGCGGGACGGCGCCGCCGACCGACTCCGGGATAGCGCCGGCCGGTTGCTTGGCGGCCAAGCCGACGTGATCGAGACCACCTCACCGGAGGAGACTCGGCGGGCGATCGAACGCGCCTGCGAAGAAGGCTACGCCGTCGTCGCCGCGGGCGGCGACGGCACCGTCCACGCCGTCGTGAACGCCCTGCTCGCAACGCCGTCGCCGACGCCGCTGGGGATTCTCCCGCTAGGGACGTCCAACAATTTTTGCCGCGACCTGGGCCTGCCACTCGATGTCGACGAAGCCCTCGCCGTGTTCCGCGGCGCCGTCGCCACGCCTGTCGACCTGGTTCGCTTAACGGCCGATGGCGAGCAGCGCTACGGCGCAACGATCGCCACCGCCGGCAACGCCGACCGGGTCATCGAGGGCCTCGGCGACGACGACAAGCAGACGTGGGGCGCCTGGTGCTACCTGCGGGCCGCGCTGCCGGTGATGACCGACCTGGCGTCGTACCCCGTCGAGATCGCCTTCGACGGCGGCCCCGCCACTTCCATGGCGCTCTGGAATCTGATCATCGCCAACGGCCGCTACGCCGGCGGCGGTCTAGATGTGGCCCCCCGCGCGCGGCTCGACGACGGGCTCCTCGACGCGGTCCTGATCGCGGAGGGAGAAGGCCTCGACCTGGCGTCGCTCGCGACCGACTTCTTACTGAACGATTACCTCGAGCACGAACGGGTAACCTTCCGCCAGGCTAGCCAGATCGACATCGTATCGCCCGACGAACTCCGTTTCTTGACCGATGGCGAAGCGATTTCGGGCCGGCGCTTCCGCTTCGAGGCCGCTCCGCAGGCGCTTTCGGTTCTGCTGCCCCCCGTTTGAACGCCGACACGCCTGCCGGGCCACGCGCCGCCGTGGTCGACCGGATGTAAAATCTGCAGTCCTGTCCCACCCGTCTCTCCGCACCCTCCCCCCTCTGAAGCCCCCCGTGACGAGAGTCGCCAACCAAGCCGAGCCGACCCGTGTCGTTATCCTCGGCGGAGGCTTTGGCGGCCTGCACGCCGCCCAGTCACTCCGCAACGCCCCGGTGCAAGTCACTCTTATTGATCGGGCCAACTACCACCTCTTCCAACCGCTGCTCTACCAAGTCGCGACCGGATCGCTGTCACCCGCCAACATCGCGGCGCCGCTGCGGTCGGTGCTCCGCCGGCAGAAAAACGTCACCGTCTTGCAAGCCGAAGTCACCGACTTCGACCTCGATGCGAAGCGCGTGTTGCTACGGGAGGGGGACTCGTTACCGTACGACGTGCTGATCGTCGCCGCCGGAGCGACCCACAGCTACTTCGGCCACAACGAGTGGGAGGGCTTGGCGCCCGGCTTGAAGACGATCGAAGACGCCACCCAGATCCGCGCCGACGTCCTCTCGGCCTTCGAGCGCGCCGAGCGGACCGACGACCCCGTCGCGCGGGCGAGGCTGCTGACTTTTGTCGTCGTCGGCGGCGGGCCGACGGGGGTCGAGCTCGCCGGCGCGCTCTCGGAGCTGTCGCGGCACGCCCTGAAGAATGACTTCCGCCGCATCGAGTCGGAATCGGCTCGGATCGTGCTGATCGACGCGGGCGACCGCGTCCTCTCCGGATTCGCCGAAGAGCTCTCCGCAAAAGCGGCGGGGTTTCTTGACCGGCTCGACGTGTCGGTCCGCACCGGCTGGCTCGTCACCGAAATCACGCCGACCGAGGTCACGATCCGTCATGGCGAACAGACCGAGACCCTCGCCACCGAGACAGTCCTGTGGGCGGCGGGCGTCCTAGCGTCGCCGCTCGCTAATCGGCTCGCCGACGCGACCGGCCTCACCGTCGATCGCGCGGGGCGGCTCGCCGTGACGCCGACGCTCCATCTGCCAGGACACGAGGATATTTTTGTCATCGGCGATATGGCGAGCTGTGCGGGCGAAGCGGGCAGACCGCTGCCGGGCGTGGCGCCAGTCGCTATTCAACAAGGCCAGTACGCAGCGAAGACGATCCGCCGCCGCCTCGCCGCCGCCGCTGCCGGCAGCATCGCCAAGCCGTTCCGCTACCGCGACTACGGGTCGATGGCAACGGTGGGACGCTCGGCGGCGGTCGCCAGCATCGGCGGCTACCACTTCGCCGGCTACGTCGCCTGGCTGATCTGGCTGTTCGTTCACCTGATGCAGCTGGTGAGCTTCCAGAACCGCTTGCTGGTGCTCTTCCAGTGGGCGTGGAACTACGTCACGCACGGCCGCTCGGCCCGGCTCATCACCGGCAATCGCCACGCCGAGACGCCAGCCGAATAGCGGCTCAAGCAGAGTGGCGAGGCAAGCAGAGTGTCGAGGCAAGCAGAGTGGCGAGGCGCCGTCGGGGAGCCGTAGCGGGACCGGTTCCACCCGTCACGCCTCAAGCAGCCGAAGAGTACGCGCCACCCGGCACATTGCGGAGCACCGAGCGGTACTTGTTTCGCACATCCAGATAGGCGATCCAAGTAAAGACCGTCACGCCACCGAGGATCACGGTGAGCAGCTTCTCGAAGTAGCGGGTCTCAGCGGTCTCAACGGCCGCCGCATTCGACGCCGCGGCGCCGGCGCCTCCCGCGGCGGGCGCGCCGGCTGCTCCGCCGCCCCAACCGGTCCCGGGGGTCGCCCCGGCGGTTGAGCTCGTTGGCGCCCGATCCGAGGCGAAGCCGCCGCCGACGGGCGGTGGGTTTGACGGTGCGGCGCCGCTGTTCCAGGCCGACCCCGAGTTCTGCGACGCGGGCAGCTCGGGAAAAGCCGGCGGCGAGAGCGGATCGGATACTGGCTCGCGTCGCGCGGCGTACGGATCGGCCCGATCGTAAGGCGTGGCCCACGGGTCGGACTGCGTCGCCGCGGTGGCGCGGTTGTCGGCCGAGTTGGGATTGGTTCGATAGTCGGGAGCCGTAGCGCCGCTGCTGCGGGGGAGCGGCTCTAATTGTGTCGCCTGCCCGCGCGTCGTCGCGGCGTAAGGGTCGGTCTCGCTGGCGTAAGGCTCGACAAGCCCGGCCGACGGCAACCCTCCGCTGCGCGGCGCATCGTAGTTGGGCGTCGGGGGGGCGCTGCGGTAGTCGTAGGGCGGTGGTGTGATTTGCGAGGGGTTTCCCTGCTGGTACTGGGCCTGCTGCGGGGCGGTCGACGCCGCGGGCGGATCGACGCGTGGCTGCAACGGATAGCCATTGTTGTCGTACTGCGCCGGCCGGCCCGCGTAAGGGTCGGCGATCTTCTCGAGCGTGTCGCCCGTGCCGCGGAGCAGGTTTTCGGTCCCACGGCGGAGGCTGTCGCCGCTCTGCTCGAGCAGGCTGCGCGTCTTGCTCTCGACCCATTGCGCCGAGTCGGTGAGCGGCCGCGTCGCTTCTTCGAAGCCTTGCTGCAGGGAGGTGGGGTTCTGGAACGCCGTGCGCCGCTCGGCGGTGGTGTTGGGGCCATCACTGCTCGACCGGCCGCGGTCGGCGGTCAGTTCAGCGGTGTCTTTCCACTCGGGTATGACCGGCTTGGCGACGGTTTGGGTTTTGCTGAGGGCTGACGCGGCCGCGATCCGCTGCGGCGACGCCAGGTCGCGCTCGTTGAGCCGCCGCGGGGCGTCGCCTTCTCCGACGTAGAAACGCACCCGCTGGATCGGGCCGATGTCGGTCGGTAACTCGCTGACAAGGCTCGGCGCGCGGCCGTCGCGGAGCGCCTCGAGGTCCTCGGACGAGAGCTTAACCAGGTAATCGTAGCCGTCGGCCGCAGCGCCCTCGGCGGCCTGTTCGGACGGGACCCAGCCGAAGGTGACGGCGACGAGCGACGCCGCCAGGCCCTTCGTGAAGGCGAGCGCCGTCGAGATGGCCAGTGAGGTCGAAAGGATCGTCATAGGGGCTTTCCCGGAGAGTCGTCGCCGCATCGGGCCTGCAATATCGCATCGTACGCCGCCCCGACAGTCGGAGCGAGAACCTGGCGGAGCGAGACGCTGGCGCCGGCGGTGATTCTATCCCCCCCGGCGGCGGCGACCTAGGCGAGTTACGGCGGTCACGCGGACCGGACCCCTGCTAGCATTTTGCTCGGCGCCCGGATCGGCTGGCGCCCGCCTCCGTCACCGACGATGTGTAGAGTGGGCAGGCGGAGAACTTCGCCCTTGGAACGCCCCGGCTCGCGCGACGAATGGCGGAACTCGTGAGTTCCCCCCCGAGCTGGCCTTTCCGAAGCCGGCCCGCACGGCGGCGACGCGGATAGCAATCGAATCGTAACGAAACCGAAATAAAAAGATGACTATGGCGTCGACGCCCTCCGCCACGAAAACCGAAAGCTTACTGGATCAGCTGCCGATCGACCCGGACTCTCCGCTCGAGCCCGTGGCGCAGCGTGCGTTGCTGCTGGCCAGCAAGCTCCAGGAGCGCGCCGGCAAGTTGCAAACGCCGCAGGAAAAGCGTCAGCAAGCCGAGCTTGACCGCATGCTGCAGAGCCCGGGCGACAAGGCGACGCTCGTCGAGATGACCGATCAGGCCTTCCGAGCGCACGGCTCGCGTCGCTCGGCCGACCAGCTGATCCATATCCTCGACGTACAGGGAGTACCTCGCTTCTTCAGCCCCATCGAACGGGGCCTGTTGGCCGGCTTCCAGAGTTTCGGCGGCTACATGCCCGGCGTCGCGATGCCGCTGGTGAAGGACCAGATGCAGCGCGAGACAGCCAACGTCGTCTTGCCGGCCGAACCAGAGCACCTGCGACGCCACCTGCAGGCCCGCCGCCGCGAGGGGCTGCGGATGAATGTCAACCACCTCGGCGAGGCGTTGCTGGGCGAAGCCGAGGCGAAGTGTCGACTCCAAAATTATCTTTCGATGCTTGGCCGCGACGAGATCGAGGTGATGAGCGTGAAGGCCTCGACGCTCTTCTCGCAGATCACGCCGATCGCCCGCCGGCACACCGTCGGCGTGCTGGCCGACCGCCTCGAGACGCTCTTTCAAGCCGCGGCCAAGGGGAAGTTCACCCGTCCCGACGGGACCGTCGTGCCCAAGTTCGTCTACCTCGACATGGAAGAGTACCGCGACATGCGGCTCACGTTCGAGGCGTTCCGCCAGGCGCTCAACCGTCCCGGGCTGGAAAACGTGTCGGCGGGGATCGTGCTCCAGGCCTACCTGCCGGACGCGTTCGCTGTGCAAAAAGAGCTTTGCGACTGGGCGCGGCGCCGGGTCGCGGAAGGGGGCGCGGCGGTGACGCTGCGGATCGTTAAGGGCGCGAACATGGAGATGGAGCGCGTCGAGGCGAGCCTCAACGGCTGGCGTCTCGCCCCGTTCTCGACGAAGGCCCAGACCGACGCCAACTACCTGCGGATGCTGCGCGAAGGCCTCCGGCCGGAGAATCTCGAGGCGGTACGGCTGGGCGTCGCTTCGCACAACCTGTTCACGGTCGGCTACGCGTTGGCGATGGTCGCCGAAGCGGACGCCTTCGACCGTGTCCAGTTCGAGATGCTTGAGGGCATGGCGAACCACCAGCGCCGGGCCGTGACCGAGTTGGCGCCCGACATGCTGCTCTACGCCCCCGCCTGTCGACGGGAGGAGTTTTTGCACGCGATCGGGTATCTCGTCCGCCGGCTGGACGAGAACACCGGGCCCGACAATTTCTTGCGGCACGCCTTCAACATCCAACCCGGCGCCGAAGACTGGCGCCGGCTTGAATCGCAATTCATCGATTCCCTGCAGCTGATCGACGAGCTCGAAGAGAAGCCGCACCGTCGCCAGGACCGCCGCAGCGCGCCGTTCACGCCGATTGCGGCGCCCGCCACCGTGGCGGACTTTGTGAACGAGCCCGACACCGAGTGGGCGGCGCCCCACCACAGCGAGTGGGCCGAATCGATCGTCTCCGAATGGGCCGACCGGTGCGACAGCCGGGCCGAGACCGCCCCCCTGGCCATCGCCGGCGAGGAAATCCTCGACCGCGAAGGGCGGCCTTCCTCCGACCCGTCACGTCCCGGGGTGGTCGTCGCCAACTACCGGTTGGCCAACGACGACGACGTCGACCGGGCCGTCGCCTGCGCCGCGAGCGACCCGAGCGGTTGGCGCCGACGCTCACCCGAAGAACGACGCGACACCCTCGCGAAAGTCGCCGACCTGCTCGCCGAGCGCCGTGGCGAGCTGCTTGGCGTGATGCTGGCTGAAGGCGCCAAACTGTTGACCGAGGGGGACCCGGAGGTCTCCGAGGCGATCGACTTCTGCCGCTTCTACGGGGCTTCGGCCGTCGACTGGTCCAACACGCCCCGGCTCGAGGCGCAGGCGGGCGGCGTCGTCGCGGTTGTCTCGCCCTGGAACTTCCCGCTGGCGATCCCTTGCGGCGGCGTCGCGGCGGCGCTGGCGGCGGGCAACACGGTGATCCTCAAGCCGGCCAGCCACACGGTGCTGACCGCTTGGAGGCTCTGCCGAGCGTTCTGGGACGCGGGCGTCCCCCGCGAGGCGTTGCAGTTCGTCCCGTGCTCGGGCGCCGGACCGGGAGAGCGACTCGTCACGCATCCGGCGGTCGACCACGTGCTGCTCACCGGCGGAACCGAGACCGCCCGGCGGATGCTCGCCGCCCGACCCGACATGCGTCTGTTGGCGGAGACCGGCGGCAAGAACGCCACGATCGTCACCGCGATGGCCGACCGCGAGTTGGCGATCGCGCACGTCGTCCACTCCGCCTTCGGGCACGGGGGGCAGAAGTGCTCCGCGACGTCGCTGTTGGTTCTCGAGGACGAGGTCTATCACGACCGTCCGTTCCGCGAGATGCTCATCGACGCCGTCTCGAGCCTGCGGGTCGGCAGCGCGTGGGACCTCAAGTCGCGGATGGCGCCGCTGATCGACGCCCCGTCGGGCGACTTGTTGCGGGGCCTCACCGAGCTCGAAGAGGGGGAGAGCTGGGCCGTTACGCCCCGCCTGTCGATCGATGGCAATCCCGCCCAGGTTTCGCCCGGCGTGAAGTGGGGCGTCCGTCCCGGGAGCTACACGCACACAACCGAGTTCTTCGGGCCGGTCCTCGGCGTGATGCGCGCGCGACACCTTCAAGAAGCGATCAACCTCGTCAACGCGACCGGCTACGGCCTGACTTCGGGCCTCGAGAGCCTCGACGACCGGGAGCACACCACGTGGCTCGCCGGCATCCAAGCGGGCAACCTCTACATCAACCGGTCGACAACCGGCGCGATCGTGCTCCGCCAGCCGTTTGGCGGGCGCGGTCTCTCGGCGGTCGGGCCGGGGGTAAAGGCCGGCGGCCCCAATTATGTCGCCACCTTGATGCGTCTTGAGGAATCGGCTCAGCCGTCAGTCGATGCAACAACATCTGCCGACCAGGCCTCTGAAGACGAAAGGACGCCCCTGACGTCGCTCGTAGAAGAGCTACAGACCAGCGGCGCTCTCCACGAAGCCGACGCGGCCTGGTTGCGTCGCGCCGCGGTCGACTACGCCGAGGCGGCCGAGCAGGAGTTCCTCGCCCGTCACGACCACTTCGAGCTGCTTGGCCAGGACAACGTTCGTCGCTACCTACCGTTCAATCAAATCATCGTTCGGCTGCACAGCAAGGATACGCCGCGCGAGGTGATCGGACGGGTGATGGCGGCGCGGTCGCTTGGGTGCCGCGTCGTGGTGAGCTCGCCGCCCGACCTGCCGACGGAGCTCGTCGCGTTGATCGCCGCGCTCGACGACGCGTCGGTTGCATGGGGCGCTGGACTCGAGACGCTCACCGAGTCGGACGAGGCGATCGCCGCCAAGGCTCCCGACCGTGGCCTCCGCCTCCGGTACGCGGCCGCCGACCGGGTCCCGGCGATCGTCCGCGAGCCGGCAGCCGAGTCGCTCGCGTATGTCGCCGACGCCCCCGTCAGCCCCAGCGGCCGGCTCGAACTGCTGTGGTGCGTCCAAGAGCAGAGCGTCTCGCACGACTACCACCGCTACGGCAACTTGGGCCGGCGCTCCGAAGAGCCGCGCGAGGCGCAGAAAACGCCCGCGGCAACGTCCTGAGGGGTCGATTCGCCATGGCCGGTCAGGACACCACCCCCGCGGGCACGTCGCCTCTGCGGCGGAGGCGTTCGATCTGCTTGGCGGGCCGGGGCGTCGGCGACCGCGTTCAATCGGCCTGAACCGCGTTTAAACGGCCTGAACAATGTCGATGATCCGCTGCGGCAGTTCGGGCGTAGCGCCCGAGCGGGACGCCACAAACGATCCCATCGCATTGGCCAGCGAGAGGGTCCTGGCGGCGGGCCAACCGAGCAGCGTCCCCGTCAGCAGCCCGGCGCAACAGGCGTCGCCCGCCCCAACGGTGTCGCGGTTGGCGTCGGCCTCTTCCAGAGCGGCGGGCTGCTCGCCTTCGATCCAGCCGTCGGCGTTCATCAGCGCGGCCCCTTGGGGACCCCGCGTCACGGCGACCCACTCGAGGGCGAACTTCTCACGCAGATCGGCGGCCACCCCCGGCATCGGTCGCTCGCCGCCGGCGCCGCCAAGTAGCCGTTCATCGAGAATGGCCAATTCCTCTTCGTTCACCTTCGCGGCGTTGGCGAGTCGGAGAGAGTCCCGCAGCAGGTCGGTCGAGTAGTAGTCCTGCCGGAGATTGACGTCGAACAAGCGAACCGCGCCGGAGGCGGCTGCTAAGAACTTCTGAATCGTCTGGCGGCTCGTCTCGCTCCGCTGGCAGAGCGTGCCGAACGCAACCGCATCACACCGGCCGGCCAGTTCATCGAAGGCGGGCGTGAATTCGATCGCGTCCCACGCGGAATTCTTCTCGAAGACGTAGCTAGCAACGCCCTGCTCGTCCAACGTGACCTGCACCCGTCCGGTCGGAGAGTTCGCGTCGCGCTGCACCCAATCGGTCGCCACCTTCCGCTGCTGGAGCGTACGCACCACCTCGTCGCCGAGCGGGTCGCTGCCGACCCGCGTCGCCGTAACGGCCGAGCCGCCGTGGGGGCGGAGCAAGGCGTCGGCATGGATCGCCACGTTCAGCGGCGCGCCGCCGAGAACTTGCTTGTCCTCGAAGCAGTCGAAGAGTGCTTCTCCCAGCCCGACGATGAGCGGGGCCGATCGGCTGTCTTTTGCGGCAGGCATGAGGCTCGGCGGGCGTCGGAGTCGGGCGTCGGGGGTGGTTCGGCTAGGGGCCCCCATCCGTTAGGATACGGAATGATCGAGTCGCTACCCACCCCGCAAGCTCTCTTGGTTTGCCGCTGCCCCTCCTAGTGTGTCCTTACTAAGACTATGTACCTACAGCTCGTCAGCATCCACGGGTTAATCCGCCCGACGAATGTAGAGATGGGCCGAGACGCCGACACGGGCGGGCAAATCCGCTACGTGCTCGAGCTCGCCAAGAGCCTCAGCGAACGCCCCGAAGTCGAAGCGGTCGACCTCTTCACCCGTCGGGTGCGCGACAAGCGCGTGGATCCCGAGTACGACGAGCCGATCTCGATGATCGCCCCGAAATGTCGGTTGGTCCGTTTGCCGTGCGGCGGTGGACGCTACATGGCGAAAGAGCGGCTCTGGCCCCATCTGGACGAGTACGTCGACGCGATGATCGCCTTCACGCGCGGCGAGGGACGCATCCCCGACATCGTCCACGGCCACTACGCCGACGCCGGCTATATCGCCATGGAGGTGGCGGCCGCCTTCGGCTCGCCGTTCGTCTTTACCGGGCACTCGTTGGGGAAGAGTAAGCTCGAGTACCTGCTCGAAGAAGGCTGGACCGTCGATCAAGCGAACAAGACGCTGTCGATGGATCAACGCATCGCGGTCGAGCAAGACTGCCTCGGCGTCGCCGACCTCATCGTGACGAGCACCCGCCACGAGCAAGCCTCGCAATGGGGACTCTACCCAAGCCGCCCGGAAGCGAACTTCCAGGTGATCCCTCCCGGGACCGACCTCGAACGCTTCTTCCCCTACTACGACTACGACCTCCCCTCCGCCGAGATCGACGAGCGCTTCAAGCAAGCCCGCATCCGGATCACAAACGAGCTCTCACGGTTCCACTTCGATCAGAACAAGCCGCTGATCCTCGCGCTGTGTCGCCCCGACCGCCGCAAGAACATCGGCGCGTTGATCGAGGCCTACGGCCAGAGCAATCAGCTACAGGCGATCGCGAACCTCGTGATCCTCGCCGGGATCCGCAACAACATCGAAGAGATGCCGGAGAACGAGCAGCGGGTCCTCACCGACATGCTGCTGGCGATGGACCGGTACAATCTCTACGGGAAGATGGCGATCCCGAAGAACCACGACTCGCAGTTCGAGGTCCCCGAGCTCTACCGCCTCGCCGCCGCGTCGCGCGGCGTCTTTGTGAACACGGCCTTCACGGAACTCTTTGGGCTGACGGCGATCGAGTCGTCGGCCGTGGGGCTCCCGTTCGTCGTCACCGACAACGGCGGGCCGCAAGACATCGCGGCGAACTGCGAGAGCGGCGTGCTGGTTGACGTCACCGACCTCGACGCGGTGTCGGGCGCCTTGCTCAACGTGCTCACCGACTCGGCCGACTGGGAGACCAAGTCGAGCAACGGGATCAACCGCGTCCGGGAACACTACAGCTGGGCGACCCACGCCGAGCGTTTCGTCAAGGAGATTAAACCCCTCGTGAAAGCTGCCCACCACTCACCCGACGAGTTCGAGTCCCCCGCGGTCGGCAAACGCCTCGCGGCGGTCGAGCGGATGCTTATCACCGACATCGATAACACCCTGCTGGGCGACGACGACGCGATGCGTCAACTCTGCGACCTGCTCGCCGAGCACCGCGGGCGGATCGGCTTCGGCATCGCCTCGGGCCGCTCGATCGAACTCACGAGAGAAGCGCTCGCGTACGCCGGGATCGATAAGATCGACCTCGCGATCTGCTCCGTCGGGGCCGAGATCTATTACGGGAGCGACTTCCTCCCCGATCGCGGCTGGGCCAGCAAGCTCCGCACCCGATGGCACCCCGAGCGGATCCGCAACGCGCTCTCTTCGCTGAGCTTCCTCCAACTCCAAGAGCGCGACTACGCCCAACGCGAATTCAAGATCAGCTACGACGTCGACGCGCAGGTCGATAGCGAAGTCGCCCTGCGGAAGGTCCGTGACGTGCTCGCCACCACCAAGAGCGCCTACTCGCTGGTCCTCTCACACGGAACGTTCCTGGATTTACTGCCGCACCGGGCGTCGAAGGGCAAGGCGGTCCGCTACCTGGCCGACAAGTGGCGTCTGCCGATCGAACACATCGCCACGGCGGGCGACTCGGGCAACGACCGCGACATGCTGCAAGGCCAGACGGCCGGCATCGTCGTCGGCAACCACGACGCCGAGCTCGCCTCGTTGCGACAAGCCAAGGCGACCCGCGTCTACTTCGCCGAGTCGCACTACGCGGCCGGCGTCATCGAGGGGCTCCGCCACTTCGACTTCCTGTAGGCCCCCCACGAGCGGTTTTCGGACGCTAGTCGAGGGCGGCCCGCGCCGCCGCGTGCGACGAGCCGGTCGCCAAGACCATCAGCTGATACGGCTCGACGTCGAGCTCGTGACCGGCGGTGATCACCTCGCCCTTGAAGGTGTCGACGACGGTCTTCCTCAGCCCCAGGTTCCGCAGTCGCTTAGCGGAGATCGACTGCGGATTCTCCGAGAAGTTGGCGATGATCAGCGCCGAGTGCTCGTCGCGGTTGCGGAAGAAGGCGAACACGTGCTCGTTGCCGACATCGACAAACTCGGTCTCGGCCCGGTCGAACGCGAGGCTCTGCGTCCTCAACTGGATCAGCCGCTGCAGGCTTTGATAGACGCGCCCCTCGGGCGTGCTGTTGTCGTGGCGGCGTTCGCTGCGTTCCCAGTCGAAGGGGGGCCGATGGACCCACCGTGAATCGGCGTACTTCTCTCGGTCGTCCTCGAACCCGTAGTCGTTCAGCATGGCGATTTCGTCGCCCAGATAAATCAACGGCATCCCGCCGATCGTCATGATGACGCCGTGCAGCAAGACGATGCGGCGGATCGCGAGCTCGATCTCGGCGGGGTCGTCGATCTCGATCGCGTGCTCGAGTCCCGCCAGCGAAGCGGTCATGCCCGACACCCGCGCGTCGCCTGTCTCGGGGTTTTCTTGGAAGACGAGCCCGCGGCTAAAGCTCCCCTCGTGCTGCCCCGTGTAGAACTTCGTCAAGAAGCGGCGGTGGCTACGCGGGTCGAAGCCGGCGGCCTCGACTTCTTCGTCGGAGAACGCCCAGCCGATGTCGTCGTGGCAGCGCACGTAGTTGACCCAGGCGCAGCCCGGGTCGATCTGAAAGCGCCGCTCCATCGCGACACGCAGGCCGGTGGTCTTTCTCGTCGCCAAGGCGTCCCACAGCAGCGCCATCAACTGCGGATTGTAGGAGAGCTGGCACTCATCCATGTGGATGTACTTGCGGACCTCGTCCGGGTGGACGATGGCTTCACTCTTGAGCGTCGTCGCCGGCGCCGCGATCCGCGCGGCCGCACTGAAGACCCGCAACACGTCGTGGGCGTGGGGCAGGTTCTGGCAATCGGTGCCGAGCTCTTTCCAGAGAAACGCCACCGCGTCCATGCGGATCACCTCAACGCCAAGATTGGCGAGGAAGAGCATCTCCTCGGTCATCTGCCGCAGCAGCGCCGGGTTCGCATAGTTCAGGTCCCACTGGTACGTGTGGAACGTCGTCCACACCCACTGCTTGATGCGGGGGCGATAGCTGAACGCGCCGTCGTGATCGTCGGGGAAGACGTCGTGCAGATTCCGCTCGTAGGCGTCCGGCAGCTCCCGGTCGGGGAACATCCGATAGTAGGCCTGGAAATTGGGGTCCCCATCGAGGGCCCGCTTCGCCCACTCGTGCTCGTCGGCGGTGTGATTGAGGACAAAGTCCAGGGCCAGAGAGATCCCATGCTGCCGGAACAGCGTGGCGACCTCTCGCAGCTCTTCGACCGTGCCGAGCTTCGGATCGACATTGCGGTAGTCGCTGACCGCGTAGCCCCCGTCGTCCTCTCCTTCGGGGCTCCGGAAGATCGGCATGAGGTGCAGGTAGGTGATCCCCAGCTCTTTCAGGTAAGGGAGATGATCGCCCAACGCCTTGAACCCCCCCGCGAAGAGGTCGACATAGCAGGTGGCGCCCACCATCCGGTGCGATTGGAACCAGCTGCGGTCCTCTTCCCGCAGAGCGTCGAGCCCGCACAGGCCTCCCTCACGCTCGATCCACGCCTCGGTGATCGTCTGGACGATGGTCTCGAGGTGGAAGAAAAAGTCGTAATGATCGCCATAAAGGGCGAAAACCGGGGCGAATAACGCCTCGAATTGGCTTTCGAGACGCCGTTTGAAGGACTCCCACATCCCCGGGTCGACCCGGTGCGCGTACCGCTCTTCTAACCGCGGGCGCAGGCGCTGCAGTGTCGTGTTCGATCGTACGGATAGGTCAAGTCGTAGGGATGGCACGGCGCAGGACGTTGGGGAGCGGATTCAAAGACCGCTCTAGTTTAGCTTGGGCACGGGGCCTGGCACGACCGGCCCCGCTGTTCTTGGCGGGAGGCTCCCTCACCCCCAAAAAAGAGCCTGCGCGGGCTTCAGATGCGGGAGCCGATCCCAGATTCTGGTGACGCGTCGATGCGCGGCGTCGAAAACTCATCCGTCGCGATGCATTGATCACCGCGACCCCCCCGACCCTTGCGAAGGGGCGCGTACCGCACGTCTGCTACATGGCATCGGCGCCACAGAGACAACGCGGGCGAACGCGTCGATTGGATCGGCGAACGCGCGTTGTCACGCGCTCGAGCACGACGCCTTCCGTCGAACGGAAACGGCAGCGACGGCCTGCCGGCAATCGGCTCTGGCGAATCATTCCGCGTCGGTGCTGGGAATATCACAATAGTCAGTGTACAAACACGAAGGCACACTCGCCGACCTCGATTTGTCCCCTCATGGCACGGCAGTCATGTCTTGCGGGGCGACTCTCAATCCTAACTGGGGCAGAACCATGTTAGTTCTCAGCCGGAGGGCGGGCGAAACGATCGTCATCGGTGGCGACATCAGCATCACGGTGCTTGGCGCCACCAAGCAAACCACACGTCTCGGTATCGAGGCGCCCCGAAAAGTTCCGGTTGTCCGTCAAGAGCTGAGAACCGGCGACCAACGCGCAATGGAAGAAAGAGACGCTGCAAAGAAAAGGAGCGTGGGGCGATCGCGCTAGGGCGAGGTCTCACAACATGATCGGGGTGCCTCTTTTCGGCACGCCGATTGCTTCCGTCGACGCCGCCTAGGAAGGCTTCAACTGGTTGTACCGATCCATCACGTGCGCGAGCTCCACCACGTTCTCAACCCGCATTTTTTGCAGGACGTTGTGGCGGTGGAAATCAACCGTCGTCAAGCCGATTCCGAGCGACATCGCGACTTGCTTGGTGGTCTTCCCTTCGAGCAACAAGTCGAGGACTTGCACTTCGCGCGGGGAGAGCGTCCGGAAGCTGTCGCGAATCGCCAGCAGGTCCTTGTTGGACTCCTGCTGATCGATCGAAACCTGCAAAGCCCTCTGAACTCGGTCCAGCAACGCCGCCGCGCTCACGGGCTTTTGGATGTAATCGACGGCGCCCGCTCGGATTGCCTCGACCGCGTCGGGAACCTCGCCGAAGGAGGTAATCATCATGACCGGGGTGGGCACGCCGCGCTCGACGAGCTTCCGGTGCAGCTCGAACCCGCTCATCTCAGGAAGTCGAACATCCAAAATGATGCACTCAACCGAGCCCACCGAAAACTCCGCCAAGAACTTCGACGGATGCGTGTAGAGCCGCACTGTCAGGTTCGCCGACTGTAGAACCTCATCGAGCCACGCAGCGTACGGCTCGTCGTCCTCGACGACATACACCACGGGGCAAACCTGCAAATCGGAATCGCTCTGTTGCCCGTCTACCATGAGGATCAAACGTTGGCGGTTGAGAACCGCTGTTGAGTACTGCGGCTGAGACCAATTGTCGTGCGATTGGCGCCTACTCCGCAGCGTCGATAGCCATGTCTCAGCATAGCAAGTTGCGCCGGCTAGACAGAGAGGATCTGATGCGTGTTGTCCGGCGGCCTCGTCCACGGGACGGCGCGAAGCTTGACGACTCGCGGCATCCGGTTGCTTGCATGGGAGGCCTCTGGAACGTAGTTTCCGCAGCGTCGTCCGGCTCCATTTTCGGAGATTTGGTATCAAACCGTCGGCGTCAATTGGCAAGGCTTTGAATTGACTCCGTCGCTTCAAGAGTTGCAAACATGTCATCACGCTCGAATGGCCGACCGAGCCACTTCTACGCTAGCAAGAATCGCGCGCTCGACATTGTCACCTTGTTGCTCCCGGGCAAAAGGTTCCTGACGATGGCTACCGCTCGTGACGCACCCCAAAAGAGCAGAGCGTGATTTCCGCTATCGAGGCTCACCCACCTTCTCCGTCAAACCGGTTCTGGATGAAAAGGCCGATTCTTGGGGCAGGCACAACATCTCGACGCTCTGGTCCGCCACTGTGAATCCGCCTAATAGTCCGCCCCGTGGGAATCCGCGATTCAGCGCTTCGGGAGGCGTCGCCTGGATGCCATAATCTTCGCGTGACTCCCAACAATATCTCTTCGTCCAACTCCGCTGCCCCGACTTGTGTCGCCCTTGCTAGGCCAAAACATTCCGGCATGAAGCTTTCGACTCGACTTGTCTTCGCCATGATGCTCGTCGCGCTGGCGACCGCCGCGGTCCAAGCGCTGCTAGTTCGGCGGAGCCTCGAGTCGGTTGTGGTCCCTGGCGAAGTCGCCCAGATCAGCGCTCATGCGTCGCTGCTCGCCGCCGACCTGGAGGCGACGATTCGCAGCGCCACCGAAGACATCGCGGCGGTGCGTGGCGCGCCCGCGATCGCCCAGTTCGTCAGCGCCCGCGGCGACACCGATCGGGGGCCTGAGCAGTCCGCGGAGTCGGTCGAGACGCTGCGGTCCGAAGTACAAGGCCTCTTTCACTCCGTCGTGAACGCTAAACCGTTCTACTCACAGCTCCGTCTCATTGGCGTAGCGGACGGCGGCCGAGAGTTGGTCCGGGTCAATCGGTCGAGCGAGGGGGGGGCTGTCGAGAACGTTGCGGTTGATGAGCTCCAGCAAAAAGGGAGTCGTGACTACTTCGTTAGGGCGACGATGGCGCCCGTAGGCGAAGTCTTGCTGAGTTCGATCAATCTCAACCGAGAGCATGGCCAGATCGAGTCGCCACACCAGCCGGTGCTACGCGCCGCCACCCCCGTGCGCACGAGGGGCGGCGAGTTTTTCGGGGCGATCGTCCTAAACATCAATGCGGCGCCAGCGCTCCAACGATTACGGGAAGCGAACAACGAGCATCGAGCCGTCTATGCGGTCGATGAAGTCGGCAATTACTTAGCGAACCCCGACGAAGCGAAGGAGTTTGGCGCCGATCTGCGGACGTCTCACCGCTTGCAGGAAGATTTCCCTGAGCTTGCGGCGGCGATCATCTCTTCGACGCCGACTGGCGCAAGCGTCCCCGATGCCTGGACGACCGACCGCAACCAAGAGAGCCACTACGCGGCCGTCCGCTCGATCGCACTAAGTGATCGCAATACGGTCTACATTATCGAGACGGTCTCACGCGGGGCGATTAACGAGGTCTCGAAAGCGGCCGGCTGGTCAAGCCTCGTCGCAGGGATGTGCGCGGCGCTCTGTGCGGCGGCCTTAGCGGTCATTGCCTCGCGGACATTGACCAAGCCGCTTGAGCAGATGACGCTCGCCGTCGACGAGTTCACTGCCGACTCGCCGAGGGAAGCCCCCACCTCCGCGTCGGGCGAGATTGGCGTCCTGGCCCGCGCCTTCGAGCGAATGCGGCAGAAAGTCAACGACACAACGGTATCGTTGAAGCGCGAGATTGAAGAGCGACGGCGCGCCGAGAACGAGATGCAAGGCTTAGCCGCGATCATCACCTCGTCGGGCGACGCCATTTACAGCACCGACCTCGATGGCGTCATTGTCAGTTGGAACGACGGCGCCGAGCGGCTCTTCGGGTACGCGAGCGACGAGGTCGTTGGCCGCCACGTGTCGATGCTGTCGCCTCCCGCGTTCTGGGGTGACGTCAGCATGCTGCTTGATTCCGTACAGAGCGGCGAAGGGGTCGATTACCACGAGTCCCAGCGGTTGCACAAATCGGGCGCTCTCATCGACGTCTCGATTTCTGTCTCACCCATCCAGGATGAAGAGGGACATCTAAAGGGCGTCTCGAAGATCGCCCGCGACATCACGAGGCGCCTTGCCGCCGAGAAGGAACGTGATCGCTATGAGGAACGGTTCCGCACCACGGTCGAAGCGGCCCCCACCGCCATTGTCATGACCGACTCGAACGGGTTGGTCGTGCTGTGGAACGCCGCCGCAGAGAGCCTGTTCGGATACCACCGCGAGGAGATGATCGGCGCCTCCATCGAGAGGCTCCTGCCCGAACGCCTCCGGACCGACCACGCCACGCTCAGGGCGGGCTATCTCGCCAACGCCAAGCCCCGCCAAATGGGCGCTGGGAGAGACCTTTATGGGCTTCGCAAGGATGGCTCCGAAGTCGCTGTGGAAATCGGGTTGAGTCCTGTCCGGATGAGCGACGGCGTTTTCGTTCTCAGCACGATCGCGGACATCACGCTCCGCAAAGAGGCCGAAGAGCAGCTGAAGCGCGTTAACGAATCGCTGGAGCAACGGGTCGCCGAGCGGACGACGGAACTTAGTTCAGCGCTCGGCGAGTTGACGACCGCGAAGGAAGCCGCGGAGAGCGCCAACCGCGCGAAGAGCTCGTTCCTCGCCAATATGAGCCACGAGATCCGAACCCCGATGGCCGCCGTCATGGGGGCCTCCGAGCTGCTGCTGCGAACCGAACTCGGTAAGAAGCAGCAAGAGTACACCGAGATTATCCTCGAGTCGTCCGATTCGCTTCTCAACGTGATCAACGACATCCTCGATTTCTCCCGGATCGAGGCGGGCCAGTTGCGGCTCGAGCACGCCGACTTCGACCACCATGAACTTGTCGGCGGCGTCGTGAAGGCGCTCGGTCTCAAGGCGGACGCTAAGGGCTTAGATCTGTCGTACGAAATTGACCCCGACGTGCCGACCGCGCTGAAGGGCGACCCCAGCCGTCTCCGGCAGGTGATCGTGAACCTGCTAGGGAACGCCCTCAAGTTCACCGAGAAGGGGGACGTCTGGCTGACGGTGCAACGAGAAGCAGAGCCCACTGCTGACCGAGTGGAGGGCGAGATCCTCTTGCATTTCGCGGTGCACGACACGGGCATCGGAATCCCCCCCGATAAGTCGGAGGCGATCTTTGAGGCGTTCGAGCAAGCCGACGCCTCGACCTCGCGGAAGTTCGGCGGGACCGGGTTGGGTCTGGCGATCTCGTCGAGGTTGGTCGCCATGATGGGGGGACGCCTCTGGTTCGAGAGCGAGGAGGGTCGCGGCTCCACCTTCCATTTCACGGCGCGGCTGAGGACGGCGACGGATCAACTCGAGAAGACCGATCGCCGGCCGCAGCTGTCGCTCAACGGGCGGCGCGTCCTCGTCATCGAAGGTGACGAGGGATGCCGCGACCAGGTCTCCGAAGCGCTGCGATCCTGGGGCATGGAGCCCGATTCCGCAACGAACGCCGACGAAGCGGTCACAAGAATGAGCGTCGCCGAGTCGAACGGCGCCCCCTACCAGTTGCTCGTGGTTAATGAGCACACGCCAACCGTTGGTGACAGCAAGGACACGCAACCTCTCGCCGCTGAAGTCGGCCACCTCACTACCCCGGTGATCGTGCTGGGCTCATCCGAACGTGACGACGAGGCCTCGCACGCCTTCGATGGACGCCTCGCCGGGTTCCTCGTGAAGCCGATTGACGAGCGGGCGTTGTATGAGTCGGTCATGATCGCCCTCGCCGCTGAATTGTGCTACTGCGTCGAAAGGCCGTCCTTAGAATCCGAGTCGTCTGCGCCCTCCGTCGACGCCCCCTCGGCGCTCCGCATCCTTCTTGCCGAAGACAGCCGCGCCAATCGAACCCTGATTGCTGACATGCTCACGCAACAGGGTTACCGAGTCGATGTAGCGAGCAACGGGCGAGAGGCCGTTCAATTCTGGAGCAACGAACGTCCCGACCTCGTCCTCATGGATGTGCAAATGCCTGAAGTAGATGGCATCGAAGCGACTCGACACATCCGACGGCTCGAGCAGGAGTACGGCGAACACACGCCGATCATCGCCATCACGGCCCACGCGATGAAAGGCGACCGCGATCGCTGCCTGCAAGCCGGAATGGACGGCTACCTCTCCAAGCCATTTCAACAGCACGATTTGATCAACGCCCTGCGAGGAATCGGTGGCGTCGTCGCGACACTATCCGGTCCGCCCCCCCCCGAAGGTCCGCCCAACGCTTCGGCGCAGCCATCCCGGCGATCGGTCATCGTCGATTGGTCCGTCGCCCTTGAGTCCGCCAATGGCGATGTCGCGCTCCTCAAGAAGTTGGCTGAAATCAGCGTCCACGAAACCGACGACCTTCTCGAAAGCCTGCTCGAAGCGATGGAGCGCGGCCATGCCGACTCGCTGCTGAAATGCGCGCAGGGACTGAAGAACCACTACCGTCTGTTTGACGCTGCGGTGGCCGACCATGTTGCGTTCCACATCGAGAACACGATCCGGGATGGCGACTTGAACATTGGCCTTGAGGTCGAAAAACTCCGCAAAGAAACCCACCGGCTTCAAGAAGAGCTAATCGACTTCTTGCATGGCCGTTTCAAGTTGCCAAGACCGAATCCCGACACCTCGAATTAGAGAATCGCAGGCCGACAGACCGATGGAGGCGACCCGAACACCGAGACTCTGACAAGGAACTTAACAATATAGGCCCGCCACATCACTGAGCGGATCGATCATCCGCGTCCCCCTAGGAATATCCCAGTTGATCAGCCCGTCCCGGAAGCCGATAAGGCAGTCTTGAGGCGGCGTACGTCGGCCACTCGATGAGCCGACGAGGTCCCCTCACCGTGAATCCGACCTTCTCGTACACAAGGACCCTGGCGGGGCTGGCAAGAACAGACCGGCGATATCGGTTTGGGTGGCTAGTCGCCCACGACGGCATTGCTCGTCAGGTTGTTCGAGTCAGCATTCCCAACCGGCGTCTTTCTAACCTGGGGTTGCGATGGTGAGTCGGGGTATAATCCGCGTTGGTCCGACGACGTTCTCCGGTTGCTTTTCCTAACATCGTTCGTTCCACCTCCCATCGGTCCCGATGCCGAATTCGTTGCGAATTGTCGTCGCCGATGACGAGCCGCTGCTGGTCGAAGAGATCGTCGTCTACCTGACGGAGATGGGGCATCGGGTCGTGGCGACGGCGCAAACGGGTCAAGAGCTCATCTCTCTCTGCGCGGAGCATCTTCCCGACCTGGTGATCACCGACATCTCCATGCCCGACATGGACGGTCTTGAGGCGGCGAAACGAATCCAGGCGGTGAGCCTCACGCCCATCATTGTGGTCTCCGGTCACCACGATCCGACGTTCATTGAACGCGCGAAGGACGGCAACGTCATGTCGTACCTCGTCAAGCCGATCAACGCGACCAACCTCAGGGCCAATATCGAGATCTCCTCGCAACGTTTTCGTGAGCTCAATGCGCTGCTGCTTCAGACGGACGAGCTGCAACGGAGCCTCGCCGAAAGAAAGTTGATCGAACGGGCGAAGGGCGTGCTGATGCAACGGACCGGTTTGACCGAGCACGAAGCCCACCGACGTCTGCAGGATCTGGCGAGCATTAAGAACAGGAAAATCGTTGCAATCGCACAGTCGATTATTGAAGTCGGCGACGCATTCGATCAGCCGTAATCCGCCCACCCCCCCCAGGCGCCACGATAGCACTCCGTTGAGAGGCACAATGACAGATCGTCTGTCGTTTTCAGAGAAACAAGACGATGACTAAAGCAGTTGACTACCCTCGAATAGATAGTAGTCTACCGTAACGCTCCCGATGAACGGTGAGCGGTCTCGGCGCCTACGGCGGGCGCCATGAATTGCGGGTGATGACGCCCGCAAGCGCGTGAGTGACTCTCACTCGCGCTTTTCAACAACCTTTGACATCTGCCCTGCGCAATAGTGCTAGCGGCGACCCGTGGTCGCTGCGTGCCGCTGCAATTTGCCGCCGAGCCCCCAGGCGATGGCAGCAGGCAGGCGTCGCGCCTAAGGAATGCCGAATGCGTCATCACAGCAGAAGCGAGGTTTCAGCTCAGCCTGGCCGCTCTCGTCTTCGACACGTCTACGTGCTCGACTCGGTCGCAGAGAGTCGCGACGCCTTGGTCACCGTTCTTCGTCGAGAAGGCTACGCGACACAAGGCTTCACGACCGCTAAAGAGTTTCTACAGAATCGCGCTGTCGTTCAACGCCCCTGCTGTGTGCTCAGCGAGTTGTCGTTTGACGAAGGACCTAGCGGCTTGGAACTGCTATGCCAATTAGCGGCCAGCGACGATCCCTACACGCTCCTCTTCTGCAGTGACTCGGTAGACGTCGCCACCGCGGTAACCGCGATGAAGGCGGGCGCGTTCTCGGTCATCAAGAAGCCGACTTCTTGTGAGCACTTGCTCTTGGAGGTCGCCAACGCGGTCGCCGCCGACGATGTCAAGCACGAACGGGCCCTACGGATCCGCCAGTTGCAAGTGGCTCACGACGCGCTGACGGAACGGGAGACGAAGATCCTCGGTCAGCTCCTGAACGGGCTCCCCAACAAGGCGATCGCCAAGTCGCTCGATGTCTCGATCCGGAGCGTCGAGAACTTCCGCGCGCGGATTTACCACAAGTACGGCGTCGCGACGCCGGCGGAACTAGCCGTCAAGGCGACCGAGCTGAAACTGCTGCGGCAAGCGAATTCGGTGCGAGAGCGGCCTTCGATGTCATGAGAAGCCCCCACCCTCTCCTCCGACCGCCCTCGAAAACGGTTCGCGACATACGAGAGCGGTTCGCGACATAACAGTCCTGACGCGCCGACAGCCGCCACTCAGGGCGGCCCCAATCGCCCCCAAAGCCGCCGCAAAGCAAAGCACGCCCGGCTGGACTCGAACCAGCGACCTGCGGATTAGAAGTCCGCTGCTCTATCCAGCTGAGCTACGGGCGCGAAGGGTTGGGCCGGGGGGGACGTCGGTCCGCTCGGCGACGGGGCCATTCTGACGCACGCCCGGGGTTCGCTCAATCGGGCTCGTTCTAACCGGGGTGGCGATTTATTGGCCCCTTGCGCGTTCAGCGATCGATTTAAACCGATTTGTTGGCGTCGGGCCCGGGGAGGGCGCCCGAGATCCTTCCAACTATTCGGACGCCGCGTCTGGCCGAAAGAGCGGTTGACGCCGCCGTCGGCCGGGGATCATGAAGGCGAGTTGGCGTCCTCAAGGCCCTCAGCGATCGCTTTGGTGGAAGGCGTCCGCCGGAGGAGGCGGGCCAGGAGCAGCGCGACACACCCGCTGAGAATCGCCCAACCGACGCCCAACGCCGCCCCAGCCGCCACATCGGTTGGCCAGTGGACCGCTAAGTAGACCCGGCTGATCCCCACCATCGCGGTGACGCCGATCGCGACGGTCCACAGAAAGACACGGGCGACCCGCCTCGGCTCGCTCCGCGCGAGTAAGGCGGCGAGGGTGAGATACACCGTCGCCGCGGTCATCGTGTGACCGCTCGGAAAACTCTTGGTATAGACGTGCGAACCGTGCGGCGCGAGCTGGGGACGGGGTCGGTCGTAGGTCGACTTGAGAACAAGACAGACCGCGATCCCGCTCACCACGGCGCAGGCGACGTACAACGCCAAGACTCGCCTTTGAGAGATCACTAGCCACGCGACTGAGCCAGCGGTGACGAGCGACGAGACCGCGAGGCCACCCAACGCCGTCATGTCGCGCATCGACTCCTCGACCCACCGCGGGCCGATAGGGTCCGAGGGGTCCGCTGGTTCACGGAGGGAAAGGAGCAACGCCTGGTCGAAGTCGCGCAGTTCGCCGCGTGCGACGACCTCGGCCAAGCGCACAAATCCGAAGATGGCGACGGCGGCAGCCGCGGCAAGCGCCGCGAGCTTCCACCGCCACGATTCGGACAGCGGCTTGCTAGATGTCGATGGCGGAGTCGGGATCACTCTCGTTCCACGTCGATATCGACCTCACCGGTCTCGGTGTCACGCGTCACCTCGACGTCGCGGTTGGGAGTCTCGACATCAACAACTTTCTCCTTGTTCGAACAGCCCGCGAAGAGACCGACGAAACCGAGCAGGCTGAGAGCGAAGCAGGACTTGAAAGCGCGCGACATCATAGTTCCTTGGAGAGAGGGTAGAGGGGCTGTTCGCGGCGAGGCGCCCCGCCCTGGGTCGTCATGACCCCTTGCGTTGCGTCCATGCAAACGGGCCGGGTGGGCGCCTGACCGCCAAGAATCCTTGGGGTGGTTGTTGAACGGACAGACTGGATTCCAGGCGTCCATCGAAAGACGACGGCCGCTTGTTGCTCGTATCGTTGCATTCGACGTGCCAGTCGCACCCCCAACTCTCCGCTGCAACACGGATGTGGCTTCGGTCGGTGATCTTTCGGTACGACGTTCAGCCGTCCTGGTGTTCTTCGAATGGCGGACAACCGCGACCGGCCTGCGGGCGGATTGTGAGCTAGGCTTTTTGTTGGCCGCTCACCGCCCGCACGACGCTTGACGCCGCTGCGTGCGGGGTGAGTTGGCCACATCCTCTCAGGGGCACGCATGTCAAAGAAGCACCTGCGCAAACACTACTTCGTCGATCGTCACGTGCAGGGCGGGATCGCCCTGCGGGCCGCCCGTTACTGGGCGTTCAGTGTGGCCGTGTTTGGGATGCTGACGGTGATCGGATGGGTCTTCGTCACCCCCGGCGTCGCGGCGCTCGTGGAGTCTCCCGACAGGCTGCGGGCGCTGCTGGCCTGCATGGCGGTCGCGTCGGTGGTTGCGACGCTTATCATGCCCGTCGTTCTGCTCGACCTGATGCGGTTTACAAACCGCTTCGTCGGCCCGATGGTTCGATTGCGAGAAGCGATGCGTGCAGCCGCGGCGGGCGAACATGTCGATCCCATCCGCTTTCGCGACGGCGATTACTGGCAGGAGTTTGCCGACGCCTTCAACGCAATGCAGGCCCGAATCGAGAGGCCCCCTGCGGTTGGTCGCAGAGAGGGGGGCGCCCCATCGGCGTAGACGGGCTACCGCAATCCGAACTGCAGTTCGGAATCCACCGCGAAAAATGGCCTACGTTTAAGATTGGGTGAAGGACACTCCGCACGCCCCCCGAGTCGGTGACGACTCGAATCTCTTCAAACGATTCTTCGATGCACGGTGGAAGCGGATCCACCCCCGCCTGGAGCCGACTCTGATGGCTAGTCCCGTACTGCGTGGCGTGCTGCGCGTTTGGCAAGTATCCCAAGCCATCGTGCTCTTTGCGACGCCGGCGTTCGCGCAGGACGTTGTCGAGATCGAGGAGCATTGGACGCTCAGCGTCGGCGGCCCCGACGCGTTGCGGAGCGCCCCGCAAGTGAGCATGGTGATGTCTCCCGCGGGTGGGACCGACGATCACTTCTTCCTCGTGTCGCTCAATCACTGGAGCTACCCCGACTTTGCCGCAGGGGGTGTCCAGACGCAGCACTGGCACGGCGATACTTGCCGTTCGGTAGCGAACTCGCCCAGCCATCAAGCGCTCGACACCGACGAGGAGACGGTCGGTTGGACCCAACGTCTCTCCCTCAGCGACGGGCAGCTAGTGTTTGAGGTTGTCAACGGCGAATCGGCCTCCTGGGGCGCGTTCGGTGGAGACGGATCTCTTCGCGTCAGCAGCCCCACGGAACTGTCACGCCTCAATGACTACAAGCCGGCGACGTCACTGACCGAATCAGGGATCGGCTACGCCGGCAACCGCGTTTCTTCCTTGGTGCTGCAGAAACTTCGCTGGCGTTTCGACGGCGAGGATGATTGGCAAGAGATGATCGCGCCCATCGACATCGACGCCGACCTGGATCCTTAAGCGTGGCCAGCTCGGCCGGAGCCTTTGGGCGCGATGCAAGTCGATTCAATATCGTCCGCCAATCTCTGCTGTGAGGAGTGATCCGATGTACGCCCTAAGAAACCGAAACCTTCGCCAGGGAGATCGCCGCGGTGCGATCACCGTCCTAGCAGCGATCTTCTCGATCGTGATGCTCGGTATGGTGGCGTTCAGCGTCGACGTCGGTTATGTGCTCTCGGTCAAGGAGGAGTTGCAACGGACAGCCGACGCCGCGGCGATGGCGGCGGCTTGGAATTACGCGTCGGGGCTCGCGGATGAGGCGACAGCGGCGGATTGCGAGCTCGCTGGACGGGCGGGCGCCGCGACTGTCGCCAGTAACAACGTGGTCGGCCGCGTCTCCCCACAGATCGCCGCTAATTACGCGAACGAACCGAGCGGCGACTTGGTGTTCGGGTACCTAGCGAGCCTCGGAAGCCCCGGCACGCTGGACACCTCCAACCCGTCGCTCTTTAACGCGGCCCGAGTCAAGGTGCGACGCGACGCGACGCTCAATGGCGCGGCGCCGCTGTTCTTCGCCAGCATCTTCGGCTTGAAGACCCAGTCACTCGAAGCCGAGGCGACTGCCGGCCTCGTGCGGAACGTGGGCGGTTTCCAGTCGCCGTCGGGCGGCGGGAACATTGACCTCTTGCCCTTCGCCCTCGACGAAGTTACGCACCAAAACTGGCTCGCGGGCTGCGGCGACGACGCCTTCCAATGGAACGAAGAAGCCGGCGCCGTTTCGCCCGGCTCGGACGGCAAGGTCGAGGTGAATCTCTATCCGCAGGGGACCGGGTCACCCGGCAATCGCGGCACGGTGGACATCGGCGGCTCGAACAACAGCACGAACGACATCGCCCGCCAAATCCTTTACGGGATTAGCCCAGCCGACTTCGTCGCGCTCGGCAAGCCGCTTGTGTTTGACGCTTGTGGCAAGCTGACGCTCAACGGCGACACCGGCATTAGCGCCGGCGTAAAGGATGAGCTCGCTGCGATTAAGGGTGAACCGCGGACGATCCCGATCTTCCGCGAAGTGAATGGACCGGGCAACAACGCGATCTACACGATCGTCGCGTGGCAGGGAATCCGCATCATGGACGTCAAGCTCACTGGCCCGATGAACAAGAAGCACCTCACCATCCAGATGGCTCCCGTCCTCACAAGCGGCGTCGTGCCGACCACCGTCACGGGGACAAGCTACCAAGTCTACTCGCCGGCAGTGCTGCTGCAGTAAACACCTGCGAGAACGACCCGAGCCCCCCCGCCCTTTGGACGCCAACCGATGGCACTTTACCCGACCCGCAGAAAGCGACAGTGCGACGAGCGACAGTGCGACGAGCGACGGCGCGACGAGCGACGCGGCGTCGCGGCGGTTGAGTTTGCGATTGTTGCGCCCCTATTCTTTCTGATGGTGCTTGGCTGCATCGAGATCGGCCGAGCTTTGATGGTCCAACAGGTTTTGATCAGCGCCTCCCGTGTCGGGGCGCGCGAGGCGACGACGCTCAATGGCACAAGCAGCGACGCGACTTCCGCGGCAGTTAGCTATGCTTCGGGCGCGTCGGTGCCGGGCGTCACCGCGACGGTCTCCCCCGATCCTGGGTCCGCAAAAGCCGGTGAACTCATCACCATGACGCTCTCTGTCGACTTCTTGTCCGTCAGCTGGAGCCCGACTCCGTGGTTCTTAGGCGGGCAAACGCTGACCGCGACCTCGGTGATGCGAAAGGAAGGGTTCGATTAACGTCGCTTGGACCACCCTGTCCGAATTAGCTAAACGCGCAGCTCTTCGGCCGGTGGCTGCCTATCGGCGTAGCGCTGGCGGATCGGCGTGACAACCTCGGCGAGGAACTCGTCGACTTGTTGCGGCGCCCGGCCGACTAGCTGCGACGGGTCGGCGATCTCGTTGAGGTCGACCGCGGCGAAGTCGGCGTCGCCCCGTAGGCGCTCCAGCAAGTCGTTGGCGCCCCCCTGCCCTTTCACCACGGCGCCGGCCTCCTGGCTGTGCTGCCGGATCTTCTCGTGGAGGTCCTGGCGGTCGCCGCCCGCTTTGACCGCCTCCATCAGCACGTTCTCGGTGATCATGAACGGCAGTTCCTCGCGCAGGTTCTTGCCGACCACCTCGGGGTAGACGACCAGCCCCCGGGCGACGTTCTCGTAGATGACGAGGATCGCGTCGACGCCCAAAAACGCCTGCGGGAGCGATAGCCGGCGGTTGGCCGAGTCGTCGAGCGTCCGTTCCATCCACTGGGTGGCGTGGGTCGCGGCGCCGTTCTGGGCGAGGCTCATGACGAAGCGGGCGATGCCGCCGATCCGCTCGCTGCGCATCGGGTTCCGCTTGTAGGGCATCGCCGACGAGCCGATCTGGTGCTGCTCGAACGGCTCCTCAATCTCTTTCCGCATCGCGAGGATCCGCAGGTCGGTGGTCGCCTTGTGCGCGCTTGCCGCGACGCCCGACAGGCAGTCGAGCACTTGGGCGTCGATCTTCCGGGGGTAGGTCTGGCCGGTGACGGCGTACGAGGCGTCGAAGCCCATCTTGGCCGCGACGCGTTTCTCGAGCTCGCGGCACTTGGCTTGGTCGCCCTCGAACAGTTCGAGGAAGCTCGCCTGCGTGCCGGTCGTCCCCTTCGTGCTACGCGCCTTGAGCGACGCGATGCGGTGCTCAACTTCCGCCAGATCGAGCGCCA
Source organism: Botrimarina colliarenosi (assembly GCF_007859955.1). GTDB lineage: Bacteria > Planctomycetota > Planctomycetia > Pirellulales > Lacipirellulaceae > Botrimarina > Botrimarina colliarenosi. The sequence continues at coordinate 84,157 of NZ_SJPR01000001.1, read as the reverse complement.
GGTCGTAGCACCAGAGTGTCGCGCGCTTGCCGACGGTGGTCGGCTGGGCCGGCTGGAGGTGGGTGAAGCCGAGCGTCGGCAGGTCGCGGTATTTCTCGGCGAAGTCACCGAGGGCGTCGATCACGGTCGCCAAGCGGCTGGCGATGAGCTCGAGCGACTCGCGGACGATGATCAGGTCGGCGTTATCGACTACGAAGTTGCTGGTGGCGCCGAGGTGGATGATCCCCTTCGCGCCGGGGCAGGCGTCGCCGTACGTGTGGACGTGGGCCATCACGTCGTGGCGGAGCTTCTTTTCGTACGCCGCTGCCGCGTCGTGGTCGATGTCGTCGACCTTCGCGCGGAGTTCTTTGATTTGGGCGTCGGTGATCGGCAGGCCGAGCTCGGCCTCCGCCTCGGCGAGCGCCACCCAGAGCCGTCGCCAGGTGGAGAACTTTTTCTGGGCGCCCCAGAGCGTCGCCATCGTACGCGAGGCGTAGCGGCTGATTAGCGGGTTTTCGTAGACGTCGTTGGGCATGCAGGTGAGTTGTGGAAGGGGGATGTTGGGGATGAAGGGGGATCAGGGGATGGCGGTTGGTTGCGCCGGGCCCAAGCGGGTTGTTACTTTCGCGTCGGGTGTAAATGCGAGTTCGTAACGTTCAAAGTTGGGTAGCGGGCGCGTTGCCGCGTGGTATTCAACGACAAGACGCCATCCCCCCATCTCCTTCAATGCGATTTACAAACCTCTCGCCGATCGAAGCACCCCGACGGCTTGCGTCATTGGCTCGACATCCACTCATCTCCTACATGTTCGTGAGGTCGTCCTCGCTGCGACTGCCGACCAACGCGTCGAGCGCCTCGCCAACCGCCGCGGCGTGCTCTTTCGGGTGGTTCTTCTGCAGGTAGACGCGGCACGCCCGATGGGCGACCGGCAGCTGTTGGAACAGCTGGTCGTCGGTCAGCGGATAGATCTTGCCGGTCGAGGGCTTGAACTGGAAGTTCTGACCCGCCGTCGCCGCGAGGGCGTCGGGCCGGTAGATGTGTCGCGGCAAGTCGATCTGCATCGGCAGGTCCTCCATCCCGCCGGGCAGCCGGTTGCGGATGGCGTGCTCCAGCAGCGAGGCGTCGCTGAACAGGCTCGACTGTTCCGACTCGCCCGGCTTGTAGGTGACGTTGCGGTCTTCGACCGCGATCCAGTCGACCTGTCGCTCGAGCAAACGATCCCACCGCATGCCGAGCTCGCGCTGGCGTTGGTCGTCGGCCGAACTCCACCGCGACACGTCGATCAACAGCGACCACTCGGTGAACTGCCGGTAGGCGGCGAGATTGTCGCGCGGGTCGCCGGGGAAGAGCAACTCGCGGCTGTCGCGGAACAGGCCCTCGAGCGTCTTGTCGATCGCTCGCACGGTGCGGTGGAAGTAGACGGCCCGGAAGAGCTCACTCTTGGTCTGGATAAACTTCACCAGGGCGGCGACCCCCTTCTGATGGATCGTCAGGCCGCGTTCGCTGAAAAAGCTGTACCGGAGCAGTCGCTCCAAGTCGTACGCGTGCGTGCTGTAGCCGGTCATGTAGGCGTCACGCAGCACGAAATCGAGGTTGTCGACCGTGTAGAGCCCGCAGAAGAGGCTCCGCAGCAGAACGAGCCATCGCGGCCAGTTGTTCGCGTCGTTGGCGGTCGGCCGCTGGATGAGCATCGCGACGTGCTCGGGGTCGATCGCCTCGCCGTCGGCCATCCGCCCGGCGGGGCACTCGCGGACGCCCCGCAGCAGGTCGGCCAGTTCCTCGCGCACGATGTGGGCGCCGAGCGTCTCGTGCGTCAGGCCGTAGTGCGGCTTGAGAAAGTGGGCGTCAAAGAAGTGTCCGAAGGGGCCGTGCCCCACGTCGTGCAGCAGGGCCGCCATCCGGCAGAGGCAATCGACCGCGTGGCGGCTGGGGACGTCGCCCCCGCAAACCTCGTGCAGGCTCTCGTAGAGCACGTCGGTGACGCGGCTCGCCATGTGCATGGCGCCCACCACGTGCTGGAACCGGGTGTGTTCGGCCGACGGATAGACCCACCAAGCGGTCTGAAGCTGGTGGATCTGCCGAAGGCGCTGCAGCCAGGGGTGGTCGAGCAGCGTCCGTTCGCTCGTCTCCCCGTCCGGGACGACCGAGACGAACGGCACGTAGCCGTGCACCGGGTCGTGGACGAGGCTCTCGCGGGTGAAGTCCTTCATCCCCGCGATTTTCACCGACTTTCAGCGGGAGGCCAAGCCGCCGGCAGCAGTGAGCCAAGCCGCCGGCAGCAGGGAACCACGCCGCTGGCAGCTGAGAGCGAAGCCGCGGGGAAAGCGATACACCGCGGAGTTCGCGGAGGACGCTGAGAAAACCGCCCTAGGATCAGCGGAGCTCTTAATAAAGGCGGTGTCCCCTTGGTAGTGGCGTTAAGACGCCGACGAAGTGAATCCCTCCGCGTCCTCGGCGAACTCCGCGGTAAAACAACAACGGACGAGGTCTCCCTAGCGGCAGTCGACCGCGCAGAACCAGGTGCGGACGCGGACGTCGCCCAGCACGTGGTAGAAAGCCCACGGAATGGCGGTCGCGGCGGCGGCGGCGCTGAGCTTCGTCACCCAGTCTGCCACCGCCGGATCGACCCCCAACCAGAGGCGGTAGCCGATCCCGATCATCCCCGCCACGACGAGGCTCGGCAGGATCACCATGTTGATGGTTCCGGTCGCGGCGGCGAGCTGCCGACAGCTGCGCCAGGCCGACACGACCCGTCGCGGCAGCGTCATACCGAGATAGGCGGCGCCGCCGCCCAGGCCGAGGAAGTACACCACGTCGCTAAACTCGCCGGTCTTGCTGTGCCACAACGTCGTGGCGTGCAGACAGCAGAGCGCCGCGACGAACCAAGCGAGCGCCGCCGTCGCCCGCACGAGCGGGGGGGCGGCCAACGACGACTTGGATCGGTGCGTCTTTCGCGAGTGCTTTTGGTGGGTGGTTTTTCGGGAGGCGGCGAGCGGCGACGGTTTGGACATCATCGAGTCCTCGGTAGCACAGAGAGCGGATAGTCGTGACGGTTACGTCGATCACAGCGGCCGCGTCGACACAATCGCCAACGGAATGCGGGCCGGCGGCGCGACGAGGTTTGACCCCCGCCCCCAGCGGCCGAGAATGTCTTGTTGCTCCTCCCGTTAAAGGCCTTCGCGCCGGGATCGCAGGGCCCCACGGCCCCTTAACCCTCAAAGCTATGGCCTATCTAAAACGTACTGCGCGTTCGGGCCCGAGGCCGATCGACTCTCAAAAAATCGTAAGGCGGCTGAATCGGTGCAGCGTCCCCCTGCTGGAGGCGCCCCTGCTGGGAGTCGTCGTAGCGATGACGGCGTCCCTCGCTTCCGCCGCCACCCTGCAGCTGAACGATGGCCGGATCCTCACCGGCAAGCTCGGCGAGACCGCCGGCGTCGCCGAGGACCCGCTCGTCCCCGGTTCGTCGGCCGGGCAGATCCGCACGACGCCCCTCCTCGTTATCGAGGACGGCCTCCGTCGCACCTATGTGCACAAGACCGCTGTCCGCGAGGTGCTCGACGAGGGCGACACCGACGGCGTCCGGATCCGCGTTTGGCAGAACGACGCCAAACGGGGAGCGTCGCTCGGGGTCATCGGCGCGGCGTCGCGGATCACCCCCTTCGACGATTACGGCCGCCGCATCATCGAGCTGCCCAGCGACAAGGGCGCGATCACCGTCATCCAGGGCGTCACCGAGGTGACCCCCGTCTATACCCGCGTCCAAGGCCTCCGCGCCGACCCGCGGAGCTTTCTTTGGGACATGCGGCTGGCGACCAGCAGCCTGCCGCGCGAAACCCTCGACCACATCCTCGCCCACGCCATCCCCCGCGAGGATTTCGACAAACGGATGCAGGTGGTGCGGCTCTACCTGCAGGCGGAGCGCTACCGCGACGCGGCCCACGAGCTCGAAGCGATCCGCAACGACTTCAAAGGCCGGGCCGGCGTTGTCGACGCCGACATCGACGACAACCTCCGCCGCCTCCGTGAGCTCGCGTCGCGTACGTTGCTGGACGAGATCGAGCTCCGCCAGACGTCCGGACAGCATCACCTGGCGCGGACCCTGCTCGAACGATTCCCGGCCGACGGCGTCGCCGGCGACACGCTGCAGCGCGTCCGTGAGTTGCTCGACGAGGACCAGCTCGCGACCGACCAACGGGCCGACCTGCTCGACCGACTCGACGCCACCGCCGGCCGTCTCGCCGAGCCGGCCGCCCAAAAGGTCGCCGAGCGGATCGCAACCGAGATCCGGGCGCGGCTCAGCCCCGCCACCGACGACCGCCTCACCGCGTTCCGTCAGCTCGCGACGGGCGACGCGCTGGGCGCCGAAGAATTGGCCGCCGTCGCGATCAGCGGCTGGCTGCTCGGCTCGAATAATTCGGTCGATTCGCTGCCGACGGCGCTGTCGCTGGTGCGGATCCGCGATAACGTCCGGCGCTATCTTGCTGAGAGCGATCCCAAACAGCGTGAGTCGGCCTATCTGGCGATCCGCGACGCCGATGGCGCCGAGGTCCCCAAGCTCGCCGAGCTCATCGCCCGCATGGAGCCGCCACTGCCGCTCGTCGATCCGCCGCCACCGGTCGCCGAGACGAGCCTACAGAACGAGGCCCCCGCGCCCCCTGCCGACGGCGAACCCGGTACGACGCCCGGCTTCTTCGAGCGGAATGTCCAGGTCGGCGAACGGAGCGTGCGTTGGGTTGTGCAGCTGCCGCCCGAGTACGACCCGCTGCGGAGCTATCCCACGATCCTGACCCTCGCTGACCTCGGTGTCGCGGCCGAAGCCCAGGTCGACTTCTGGGCCGGCGGCGTCCGCCCGGGCGTCGGCCGTGTCGGCCAAGCGACGCGCCACGGCTACGTCGTGGTGGCCGTCGATTGGTTCCAGCGCGACCAACTCCGTTATGGCTACACGGCCGAAGAACACGCCGCGGTGTTGGTCGCCCTCCGCGACGCGATGCGGCGCGTCGCGATCGACTCCGACCGGGTCTATGTCACCGGCCACGGCGCCGGCGCCGACTTGGCATGGGACCTGGCGCTGGCGCACCCCGACGTCTGGGCGGGCGTCCTGCCGTTCCTCGGCGTCGCGGATGTCGACAGCTACTTTGGCTGGTACTGGAAGAACGCCCAGTTCGTTCCGTGGCGGATCGTGATGGGCGAACTCGACAACAATAAGATCGCCCGCAGCGAGCGCGAGCTCGACCGTTACCTCCGCCCGCGCTTCGACACAACCGTTGTCGAGTACCGCGGCCGCGGCTACGACCCGCTGTCGGACGACATCCAGATGGCCTTCGACTGGATGGGCCGTAAACGCCGCGGCGCGGCGCCCGAAGAGTTCGAATGCTCCACGATGCGGCCGTGGGACAACTACTTCTGGTGGGTCGAGGCGGAAGGCCTCCCCGAGAAGTCGATGGTCGCCCCCGCACAATGGCCCCCCGAGCGGGGCGTCCGCGCCACCTCGATCCGCGGCCGTAAGTTCAGCGGCAACAAACTCGGCGTCTTCGCCGCCGCCGAACGGATCACGGTCTGGCTCTCGCCGGAGCTCGTCAACTTCGACGAACCGATCGAGATCGAACACAACGGCAAACGCCTCGTCCCCCGTGGCGACCGGATCGATCCCGACGTGCGGACGTTGCTCGAAGACGCCCGTACCCGCGCCGACCGCAAGCGGCCCTACTGGGCCAAAGTCGCGACGCCGTAAGCGCTCTACCCCCCTCCCTTTCAGGGAGGGGCCGGGGGAGGGTGAGCGTTCTCCGTTACGACAGAACTTTCTAGAGCGGTGCCTGGCATCGGGACGAATCGACTTCGCCGAACACAACTCCGATCGACGTCGCTGACCCTCCCCTAGCCCCTCCCTAGAAGGGAAGGGGATAAGATGGAGGGCTCGGCGTCAGCGCGAGTTCCGCGCCACCGAGACCGCGGCGCTATCGGTGCCGGGCGCCTTGCTCAGCAGGACGCCGCTCACGACCCAGCCGTCGCCTTCGCTGCGGACGCTGCGTGCCGAGGGGCCGAAGTAGCGCCGGGCCAACTCGAACGACGGGAGCCGCTGGCCGTTGATCTTCTGCTCACGCAGTTCGCCCACTTCCCGCTCCTCTTCGGTCGTCATCATTCGGTTCAGCAGCCGGCCGAAGAAAGTCTGGGCGCTCGGCATCTTCCCTTCACGGACCAACTCGTAGGTCGGACGGAAGGCCTCGTCGTTGCGGGTGAACGTCCAGACGCAGCGCTCGCCGGGGGCGATGTCGGCCAGGGCGCCGATCGTGGCCCGCATGTCGGGGCTCGCCGAGAGCGTTTCGCCCGTCGAGACGCCAAACAGCGCCTGGCGGAGGAAGTCGGCGTCCGACCCGATCGCTAGCCGGCCCTTGTGCAGGCAGACCGCAGCGCGGCGCAGGACCCGCTCTTCGCGTTCGCCACGGGCCGTCCCGACCGGCTCGCCAAGCGGCACGAGCGGGTCGAGGTCGTCGTGCGCGAGCGCCTCGTCCTCGGGGACCATCTCCCAGTAGGGAACGCCGTCGAGTTCTTTCCGCTCCGCGCCATCGCTCTTCAGCCAGCGGTCGATCGGCTCGCGGAGGGCGGCCTCGTTGTCGACGTCGATCACGAACAAGTAACGCTCGCACTCCGGCGTGATCGGCAGCGTGTAGTCGGTCATCACCACGGCGCGCGTGCCGAGGTGCGGGATGACGTCCTTCTTGACGTCAATCTTCGGCCCGTACGGGTCCTTCTCGAGGCCGGCCAGGATGTTGTGGAACGCCCCCTCGTAGCCGTTGAGGGCGTCGAAGGTCGTGGGGAGGTGCTCGAAGACGTTCGCCACGTCGATGTGGACCGTCTTGTAAGTCGCGACCTGGCGCGGCGCCCACATCTCGACCGGCGGGTTCTCAGCCGACAACCGCTCGACGCCGTTAGGGAGCTCGAGCATCCGCATGCCGAGGTCGTACTTCTGGGCCGCCGGCTTGTTAGCGGAGCCGTGCTTGGGCGGGGCGTAGATGAACGTGTGGTGGACGAAGTCCCGCTCGGGCGTCGTCGCGACACTCACCAAGCCGCCTACGCCGGTAATGGCGTCGAAGCCTTGCTCGGCCAGGATCGTCAGCGTCCCCTTCTTGTCGGGGAGGTCACCCGGCGCGGGGGGCTCGCGCGTCGCCGCTTCGTACTCGAAGGGCGAGACGTACCAAGCGATGCTGGTCGTCGTGCGGCCGGCCGCCTTGCGCGCCCGGGCCTGGGTCTGCTGGAACGAGTCAACGTCGGCGAGCACTCGACCGACCTTTTCGCCGCGGACCCGCGCGAGCAGGTCGACGGCGAGTTGCTCGCCCTCGGCGGCGCCGAGGCGGCCCGCTTGATGGAAGACCGCGGCGGTCCGGGTCGGCAGTTTCGCCTTCTTGTCCTCGGGTAGCTGATAGATCGTCACGTCGCCCGACTGACTCTTGGCGGCGCCCCGCTCGACGAGCCGCTTGTCGATCTTGGAGAGCAACGCCTTGGCCTCGGCTTCACGCCCGGTGACGTCGATGAGCGCGACCACCCGGCCGGGCTGCTTCTTGCTCGTCGATTTCACGACGCCGATCGCCGCTTCGCCGGTGGCGGCGGCGCGGAAGTCTTCGATGGTCACGCCGAGCCGCTGTTCCAGCGCGCCGAACTGGTTGTTCAGGCGTCGCTGGACCTGATCGACGAACGGCCGCATCGTCGGGTCGTCGGCGAGCCGACCGACCTGGGTCCGCGACCAGCGGTCGGCGAGGTCAACGGCGTTGTCGGCGGCGACGAAGCCAACGGTCTCCGCCGGGAACGCCTGGGACGCATTGGGGGCGGCGTCGGCAGCCGGCGCAAACGCCAGGAGCAGGCCGGCGAAGACAACAGAAGTAACTCGGCGGAGCAAAACAACTGGCATGTGAGCGGCAACTCCGGGGGGAGAGGCGTCGGGGCCTAGGAAGGACGTGTCTAATCGCTGAATGAAAGCCAAGGGGCTCCCTCTGTATCGGACAGGTCCGCTAGCGTCGTGCGGTGGCAAAGCGCGGTCTTCGCCGCCTGTCGGCATTTCGGCGACCGCTTCGGCCGGCTTTGCCGTGGGATACGACCGCGTCGCCCCCGACGGCTAGGCAAAGTTTACCGCCCCGCCGGCCCCCTGGCGAAGGGGCAAGCCGACCGCGTCGCCCCACTTAGCCAAGCACTTCGCGGCGGCGGGAGACATAGTCCCACACGACATACCGGTCTAAATCACGCCCGGCGGTGAAAAAGACCCGCCCCCGTGTCGATTCCGCCAGCCGGTAGGCGAAGCGGACATCCTCCTCGGTCTGTGACCAACTGGGCAGCAGAAAGAGGTTGATGGTGATCCCTTCGCGGGCGCAGAGCATCCCCTCGCGGAGGGTCGCCGCCTCGGTCCGCGGGTCGGGCGGGTACAAGAGATAGAGGACCTCCCCCTCGAAGTGGGCGGTCGGCAGGCCGTCCGTGATTAGCACGATCTGCCGGTTGGGCGTGTCCTGGACCGACAACTGCCGCCGGGCGATCGAGAGCCCGTGCTGCAGGTTCGTGAAGTGGGGCGGCACCATCGACTCGGAGATGTCGTCGCGGCTCATGTCGGCCCGCAACTGCACCACCGGATTGGTGATCGTCACCGGCTTGGGCATCAGGTTCAGCAGCTTGCCCGCCTCGACCGGTTTGCCGAACGAGTAGCACTCGACAAACGACAAGAAGTCCCCTGGATACTCGCTCCGCAACAGCCCCTGCAGCGTCAACGCCATCCGTTTGACATTGATGTACTGCCCGTCGTAGCGCATCGAGCCCGACATATCCATGACCACCGACGTGGCCGCCTTCGGCGTGTTGCGGGTCTCGTGGATGACGATGTCGTCGCTGCGGAGGCGGAAGCCTCTCGGCGAGCCGGCGACGCGAGTCGTCGGAACGGCGTGGTCGTTCCCTCCCCCGACTGACGCCGGGGGCTCACCGGCGCCTGCGTGGGCGTTGCTGCGCTGTGACTCGGCCGCTTCGCGCAGCAGCGCGTTGGTGAACGTGCTCACGACGTCCATGTTGGCGACCGAGTCGCCGAACTCGTACGGCCGGGTGCGCTGCGTCTCGACGGCGCCTTCCCCGGTCAGGTCCGCCTGGTGACGGCCGGTGCGGCTCGCCTCGAGATCGCTGAACAGGCGCTGCAGAAGTTTCCCTTGGAAGACGCGGTGCGCCTTGGGCGTCAACTTGAAAGCGCCCCCCTGCTTCGACTGTTCGAGGCCTTGCCGCTCGGCGACCTCGCGCAGGTAGTCCTGTACCTGCTGCTGCATTGCCGACAGCTGGTCGACGTCGCCCGGCTCGGCGAACTCGCTCAGCATCTCCATGTCGATGAGGCCAATCTGGGCCGTCTTCGCCGCTTCCTCGAGCTGCTTGAGCAACTCGTCGATTTTCTCGAGCTCCTCCTTAACCTCCAGCGCCTGCGGCACGGTCATCGCTTCGGCGCCGGTGAACGCGTACTTGGCGATCAGCTCCTCGACCTCGTACTTGTCGCTCATCCGATCGAGCAGCTGCACCAGCTGCCGCGCGAAGGGCGAGCTGTCGTCCCCCGTGGCGTACCACAGCCGCTCGAGGTCGCGGAGCTGCTCGGTCTTGATCGCTTGGCGGAAGCGGTCGGCGAACTGCTTGGGCGGCTTCACCTCGCTCGCGGCGCCGTGCAGCGCCTTGTGGGCGCGCTTGCGGGCTTTGCGGGTCTCGTATCGTTCGAGGATCTTGCGCTTGCGTTCCTCGAGCATCGCCCGCAACGCGTCGATCGAGGGCCCCAGCCCGGCGATCTGCGACGGGTCGAGCCGGATCGCCCGCGCCAGTTCTTCCTCGGTGAGCTCGCGCCGCTCGCCGAACATCAGGGCGTGCTCAAACGCGGCCGACACCATGTCGGGCCCCTCGCCGGCGTCCCGCGCCGAGGGGAACTTCACCGGGTCGTACTTTTGGTACGTATGGATGACGCCGCCGAGCGTGTCGCGATTGGCCATACCGTTCCGGGAAGTGACAGGCAGGGAGCCGACTTCTACTACCTGAACAGTAGGCGCTGCCCGCGCGAAAGCCATCCCCCGCGGGGATTGTCCGCGGGGAGTCGCCCCCTGCCATAACGTCTCGAGGCGGTTACCAGCTGTCGCCGAGGCTCGTCAGCAAGCGGGGAGTCGGCCCGAATTGGGTCAGCGTGATCCGCGACGAAAGCCGCGTCGAAGGGGGGTCTTGCTCGACCATCAAGTCGATCAGCAGCGGGTCGTCGGACCTTCCGACCCGCAACGAGAAGCCGCCGGACGGCAGAGCGGCGTCGCCGGGGCTGGCCAGGGATTCTTCCTCCTCGAGCCGGAAGGCGAGCCAGGCGCCGAGGGGACTCGGGGAGCTGACCCGCGGCTTGCCGATCACCTCGCTCCACCAGGGCGCCCTGCGTAACGCCGCGCCCGATACGGGCTCGGCGATGACGAAGTCCGCGAGCGACACCCTAGTCAGCGGGCCGTTCAGCGGACGAGCTTCCCCCGCAGGCAGAAGCTGGCGCGGGGACTTTGCTAGCGTCGGCGTAGCGACAATCAACGAGCAGACAACCGCCATTGTGGCGGTCCAAACGGGAGAGGCGGGCATATCGGCGGGGTCCCGACCTGGGGAAGGTCGGGGTGGCGGAGGTGGGAGGGAAACGTGGCCGCCTGTGCCTAGGTGTTTTGACCTATTGGCTCGGAGAAATCAACGCGCACCGGAGGAATTCTATGATGGATCACTCACCCGCCCATCGCCGCCAGCGTCGCCTCGTCGACCTCAAAATTGGCGGCCGCCTTCTGGACGTCGTCGTGGTCGTCGAGGGCTTCCATCAGGCGGATCGCCTTTTGGGCGTCGTCGCCCGAGAGCGTCACGGTGTCGTTCGGGAGGTACCCCAGCGACTGGCTTTCGGCGGTCAGGCCCTCGGCCGCTTCAACCGTCGCGCACAGGTCGTTGAACGCCTCGACCGGGCAGGTGACCTGGAACACGTCGCCCTGCAGCGACACGTCGTCGGCGCCCGCCTCGAGGACGATTTCCATGAGCGACTCCTCGTCGGTCTGGTCGGCGGGAATCGTGAGGATCCCCTTGCGGGAGAACATCCACGCTGCGCAGCCGGTGGCGCCGAGCTTGCCGCCCCCCTTCTCGAAGATCTTGCGGATCTCGGGGGCGGTGCGGTTGCGGTTATCGGTGAGGATCTCAACCATCACCATAACGCCCGAGGGGCCTTGCCCTTCGTAGACGATCTCTTCGTAGTTGTCGCCTCCCGCCTCGCCGGCCCCCTTGGCGATGGCGCGCTCGATGTTGTCCTTGGGCATCGAGATCGCTTTGGCGTCGTTGATCGCGTAGCGGAGCTTGATGTTGGTGTCGGGGTCGGAGCCCCCCATCTTGGCGGCCACGATGATCGCCCGGCTCAGCTTGCTCCACACCTTCCCGCGTTTGGCGTCGATGGCGGCTTTCTTGTGCGCGATGTTAGCCCAGTGGGAGTGTCCGGCCATGACGAGGGGTAGGGGGTTAGGTTGCTAGCGAGTCGGGGGCAAGCCGGCGGGCGTTGGCGCCCTGTGCTCCGGCGAATCGGTTAGTTTCTCTGGCCAGACCGCCCCCCGCAAGGCATCACGGCGCCAACGAAAGAGGCCCCGGCACGCCCGGGAGGGGGCATGCCGGGGCCAGCGGCTCGTCGTCGGCTATCGAAGTGTCGTCAATCTAGTTGCGAAGCATCACGGCTGGGGACTCACTCCTCGTCGTTCGACTTGCTGCTCGCTTCGCCAGAATTGTCGCCGTAGGCGCCCTGGCGCATCTGCTCTTTCGAGGGGGCCTCGGGGCGGTCACTCGCCCGCTGATCCTGCGAATCGCTCGGCTGGGGGATCGGCGGCGGGGTCAACTGCTGCGACCGGTTCGCGACCCGGTCCTGCTCATTAGCCGACTGGTCGCTCCCCTCGCGCGAAGCCGCCGACTCGGGCGCCGCGGGCGCCGGCTCGTAACTCGGCTGCGAATCCGACGAGTTCGACGAACTCACGGCGACAACCGTCACCAGACGCATCCGGCCGTCGATGCACATCCACTCCTTCGTGCCAACCGCGCCCTGCTGGCTCGTTTGGCCGTAGCGGGGCTGCTGGTATTGCACGGGCTGAGCGCCGTATTGGCTGTTCGCCGTGCCCTGTTCCTGCCACGCCGCTTGCTGCTGTCCGTTGTAGGACTGGTTGGCGCCCGACTGCGAACCCGATGTGTCGTACCCGCCGTCGTAAACCGCCGGCGTCGCGCCGCGGTATCCGGTGGTGTAGCGGTAGGGACGCCACTCGCCGTTTTGACGAACCATCCAAGCATTGGTCGGCGTCCGGTACCACCAAGCGCCATCCCGCTCGACGAAGCGCCACGAGGCGTTCAGTTGATCTTGCGACACGTTCCCGAACGATTGGTCGCCCGCGTCGCTGGTGACGCGATTGTCCTCTGCGTTGCGAGAATCCTCGTCACGGTCCGTGTTGTTCGATGCGTCTTCGTTATCGGAGTTGCTCTTCGTCGACGCCTCTTGAGCCTGCGACTCGACGGAATCCGAGGCGCCCTGCGCCTCGTTTTGAGCGTTGTCGGACGCCTCTTGGACGTTCCTATCCGCGGCCTCCGCCACGTCTGCCGACTGCTCCTCGGCGTTCGACTTTAGGTCCGAAGACGCTTCCGTCGCCCTATCAGCAGCGTCACTAGCGGCGTTGCTGGCGTTGTCCGCCGACTGCTGCGCGGCGTCGGTTGAACGGTTGAGAGCGTCGTTCGCCTGGTTAATCTCACCGGCTGGTTTCGGGCTAGAGGTTAGCTGGGCGAGCGTCGGTGAGGCGAGCATCATCGCCAACGCCATACTGAGGCCAATGGTCATTCTCATCTCTGAAGTCTCCTTCGGTCGGGGACGGCTGGCCGGAACGGTTCCAATCCGTTCGGACGGCTGGCAGCCTGGTTGGTATTCGGGCGGGCCGACGTGGTCCTGCGTCGTCGGCGCCGTGAGCCCCCCCACAGAAGCAAACCGTGCGCCATGCCCCGGGTCTGGTAGCATGTCGGGAAGCCGTCCCGCATCCAGAGCCTCACCCCTGCATCCAGAGCCTCACGGAGTCGCCATGCCAACGCGCTGCTGTATTGCCGCGTGGCTGCTGACTGCAGCCAACCTGCTGATCGTGTCAGTCGCTCGCGCCGAGTCGGATGACATCACGGTCACGATTCCCCCCGAGCCGCCCGGTGGAACGGCCTACCAGCGGGTCAAGCAATTGCTGCCGCCGCACGTAGGCTGCGCGGTGATGGTCCTCGGCCGTGACGCGGACGGTAAAGAAGTCGCGTTCAAGCAAGGCTTCGGAGTCCGCCAGCTGGCGGAGCGTGGCGAATCGGACCCCCTCCCTATGACGCCGGCCACCAACTTCCGCGTCTCGAGTTTCACCAAGGTGGTCACCGCTGCGGCAGTGTTGAAGCTCGCCGACCAGGGCGCCCTCAACCTGACCGACTCGGTCCTCGAATGGCTCCCGGGCCTTCCCGAAGCCTACCGGCCGGTCACGGTGCGCTCGATGCTCGACCACACGTCGGGCCTCCCGGCCTACCACTCTCTCATCAACCAAAACCAGAACCCTGACGCGTCCGACCTCAACGTGCTGCGGGCCGTCGCCCGCTCGCGGCGATCCCCGCTACCGAGTCAGGGGCAGACGATCTACTCCAACACCGCCTACGTGCTGCTCGGCCTGGTCGTGCAACAGGCGAGCGGCCGCCCCTTCGCCGATTACTTACAGGACGAGGTGCTCGTGCCCGCCGGGATGACCGAGAGCGTCCTGTTCGTCGAAGGGCTGAACCAAATCCCCCACCGCGCCTTCGGCCATCAACCGGGAGCGACGGCCAACGTCGCCCAGTCGCGGATGCGTCTCCAGCAGTTGATCGACTTGCGCGACCGACTCGCCCTGCAACAGCAGCAACCGAACGAGGCGTTGGAGCGACAGATCGTCTTGCTGCAGGCGCAAGTTGGGACCGTCGATGGGCCTCTCGCGTGGCACGAGGAGGACCAAGGCGCGTACACCCGGCTCGGCGGCGACGGCGCCCTCTACACGTCGCTCAACGATTTGCAGGCGTTGTTCGCGGCGATTGATGACCGACGGTTGCCGCTCTCCGACGAGGCGTACGACGATTGGCTCAAGCCGTGCGGGGCGCCGGCGCCCAACAATGACGGGTTTGGCGACAGCCAACGCGGGCGGCAGTTCACCTGTGGCTGGATGGTTGACGAACGACTCGGTGAGCCCCGCTACTCGCACCGCGGCGCCACGAAAGGCTTTCGGCAGACGATCCAGTGGATGCCCGAGAGCCGGCGCGCCGTCGTTGTGCTGATGAACAGCGTCCCGCCCGGTCCCGAAGGGCCCTTGACCTGGGACGACGCCCTGATCGAGGAGCTGGGCGAGCGCGTGATGCGCGAGGTGCTCGGTCTCGCCGATCCGGCCGAAGCCGACCTGGCTGAGAAGCTAGACGACTGAAGCATGGCGAATGAAGCATGGCGAATGAAGCATGGCGAATGAAGCATGGCGACTATGGCGCCGGCGCCCCGGCCGCCGCCTCTTCGGCGCGGCCGGCGGCCTGGAGGGCCGCGGTATGGGCGGCGCGGATCGCCTCGACCTGCCAGGGGCAGAGCGGGGCGCCGGCGTCGATCGCCCGGATCGCGTCGGCGAAGTGCTCGGCGGCCTCGGCATGGCGGCCCTCGGCGTCGGCGAGCGCGCCGAGCAAGGCGGGCGGGTCGGCCCACTCGGGCCGGAGTCGAGCGACCTGTCGCGCCAAACGGGCCGCTCGGGCGTGGTGGTCGGGGTTGGTGAGGTCGGACTCGCCGAGTGTCACCAACGCCGAGGGGTCTTCGGGCGATCGGTCGAGGACCCGCTCGAGCAGTTCAACCGCCCGGTCGTGATCCCCTGCCCCGCTATCCCCTGCCCCGTCGCGGGCAAGCAACGCAGCGGCGGTCCAGACCGACGCCAGCTCGAACCGCTCGTCATCGATGCCGGCCTCGGGGTCGGGCTTGGTCCACTTCTGCAGCGTCCGCTCCCCCTCGGTCACGGCTTTGTCGAACCGACCGGCGTAGAGGGCCTGGAACAGCGATCCTGTGGCGACGCCCCCATCGTCCGGTGCGAGGGCGACCGCCTCGTCGAACCAACGCTCGGCCCGGTCGTAGGCGGCTTCTTGAAGGGCTTCGTCTTTGAAATCCTGTCGGCTCGTCTCCCACGCCAGCTCGGCTCGCAGCCGGGCGGCGGCTATCGGCGCGGCGCCCCCCTTATCGATCCGTGGCAGGAGGTTCTCGGTCCCCCATTGAGCGAGTTCGTTCGCGGCGTGATCGGCGTCGCGGTCCTTGAGGTCAAACAACCAGTAGTTGAACTCCTCGACGATTTCGAGCGGATCGGCGCCCGCGTCGAGAGCCCTCTGGAGGGTCGAGCGGATGAAGAAGACCGCGTCGCCCGGGAGGCCGACGTCCACCGCGATCAGCGACGCCGCCCGGTCGAGTCCAGCGGCCAATTTCAGATTGGCGTCGGTCTCGACGGTGGACTCTACGGCGGATTTCGACTGCGCGATCCATTCGCTCGCCGCCCGGCGGAAAAGCGGGTCCTGCGCGGCCTTGAGAATCGAGTCGTAAACGCCGAACAGGCCGTCGAGGCGATCCGCGACCGCCGGCGCCTCGGCCAGCCAATCCCCCGGCCGATCGAGTTGTAGCGCGAGGTCGAGGCGGCGTTCGGTGAGGTCGGCGAGCGCCTCGTAACCTGCCCCCTGGTCGTCGTCGCTCTCGACGCCCAGCAAGGCGTCGCGTGCCGGGAGCCTCTCCAGCAGTCGCTGCGTCACTCGGCCCGAGAACCGCCACGCCTGCTCGGATTGGTCCGCTGCGCGACAGGCGTCAACCACCGCGATGGCGAGCCGCCAATCGTCGGGCCGACTCTTTGCGCGTTCTTCTAGCCGCTGGCGGGCGTGGTCGGCCTGGTTCACGTCGCGCATGGCGTCGAGGTAAATGCCGTACGGGCTCAGGTCGCCCTCGGCGCCACGGTCCCGTGCTTCGATCGCCCGCCAAGCGTGGTCGGCGGCGGCAAGCGCCTCGCCGAGTTGCCTCGCCAGCCGCGCCCGGAGCGTCAACAACTCGGGCGTCTCGCCGCCACGGCGGGCGAGCGCCTCGATCGCGACAGCGGCGCGGTCCGGCTCTTCCGCTTTGAGGTGCCATCCGGCGACGACTTCCCACCGCATGCCTCGTGAGTCGACCGACGCCGGCGTCGCGAGGACCAATTTCTGCATCTTCTCAAACGCGGCCGACGCCGCCTCGACCTCATCGGCCGACGCGTACAACTCGCCCGCATCCCGCCAGTAGCCCGCCAGGAGCCAGGGGGCGACTTGGCGGCTCTTGCCGGCTGTCTCGGCGAGTCGCTGAAAAAACTGAGCCCCGTACGCCGCCGACTCGACGGTGTCTTGCTTGTCCGCCGCAGCCGCCAGGCGTGACAACAACGCGACGTCATCGGCGCCGAAATCGGGGTCCTCACGGAGCAAGACCGCGGCATGGCGAACGGCCGCGTCGATGTCGAGGTCGGCGAGTAAGGCGACCGCCTGCCGATAATCGGCCAACCGGCCCGGGTCCCACCGGAGGGCGCTCAGCAGCCGATGGGCCGCCTCGGCCTCGTCCCCCGCAGTGAGGGCCTGCTGGGCGGACCGTGAAAGTTCGGCGGCGACCTCGGCGTCGGCTTGCGGGACCGGCTCGGCGCGGCGTCCCTCATCCGCGTTGAGCTCTCCCGCGTTGAGCTCTCCAGCGCAGAGCCCCGCCGCGCAGAGGATCAGACTCCCGGCGAGGCCGAGGGCCGACCAACGGCGCCAACCGGTCACTTCGGCTTGCGCTTGGCGGCCTTCTTGCCGGCGACCTTCTTCGCGCTGGTCTTGGACTTGGCGGTCTTGGCGGTCTTCTTCGTTGCCGCCACCTTCTTGGTCGCCGTCTTTTTCTTGCCCGTTGAGGTCGCGGGCTTCTTGGTCGGCGCCTTCTTCGTTGCCGCCTTCTTTGTCGCAGGTTTCTTGGGGGGATCGGCCTTCTTCTTGGTCGCTGCGTCGGTCTTCGCCGGAGCGGGTTTCTTGGCGGCCGATTCGGCGGCTGGCTTGCCCTTGGGCTCGCTCTTCTTTGGGGCGGAGTTCTTGGTTGGCTCGGCCTTCGCCGTCGTCGCCCCCTTCTTCTCAGCGGGCGGCGCCTTGGGCGATTCGGTCTTTTCCGCCGGCGCCTTCTTCGGAGCCGGGGCCTCTTCGACCTTGGGTCGTTTCGGCAGGCGGTCCTTGCACGAAGGGTCGAGCTCGGTCAGCACCTTCTTCGCCGTCGCTCCGTAGGGGTTGCGGCCGACTTCAAGCCCCATCTCGTGCAGCAGCTGCTGCGCCTCGACGCCTTTGCTCTTGGGGATCGCCCGCTCGAGCCCGGGCACCAGGGACTTTTTGGCCTCGGCTTCGGTGATGATGTCCATCACCTGCAGGGCGATCAGCGCGCCCGAATTGACCGCGATCGCGTGGCCCGCCAAGCCGTGCTGTGTGGCGTAGTTCACCACGAACGGCGTCACCCCGTCGAACTCGGTGATCGTCTTCACCGCCTGACCAAGGTTCTGCTTCTTGAACTCTTCCAGGTCGAACTTGTAGACCGTCTCGAAGATGCTCTGAAGCGTCCGCTTCAGGCGGTCGGCCGCGGGGGACGCGTCGGGAAGCGTCTTCATCCGTTCGGCGAGTTCGGTCCGCGAGCTGACCCGGACCTCGTTCCAATCGAAGTAGGCGCTTTCGAGCTCGTCGAACGCCTTGTTCGCGATATCGGGCGGCGAGTTCTCCAGCAGCGTAGCGAACAGGATCGTCTCAAACAGCGGACGCTGGACGGGCGGGGCTGGCTTGTAACGTTTCTTTAGGTCCGAGACGAGCTTCGTCAATCGGGAGGCGCGGTTCGAAGCGGCCATTTGCAGTCGTAAGTAGGCGTTCAGCGGGGCAGTTCAGGGGGCCGCGTTGTCGGTCGGCGCCGCGGCGGCGCTGGCGGGCGGCTGGGTCACAGCCTAATCACGGTCGGCGTCGGGGGAAGCATCGGCTTCCCCGTCACGCCCGTCCGGGCTGGTTCGTTCGGGGTCGCTGGCTTGTTCGGGGTCGCTGGCAAGTTCGGGTTCGCTGGGGGGAAGCACGTCGGCCAGCATCTTGGCGACGGCGATCGACTTCTTCACGCCGTCGTCCAGCTTGAACACCAGCTTCGGCGTGTAGCGAGAGTCGATGCGGTCGGCGATCTTACTCTGCAGGAACCCGGCGGAGCTCTCGAGCCCCTTGAGCGCCAGATTCTGCTTTACCTCGTTGCCCATGATCGAGACGTGCACCCGGGCGTTCCGCATGTCGGGCGACACCTCGACGCGGGTGACGGTGACATTCTCGATGCGGGGGTCGCGGAGGTCGGTCAGGATTGACATCCCAACCACTTCGCGGATCGCTTCGGCGGCTTTGAGGACGCGTCGGGAAGACATGGAACGGGGGTGGAGAGGCTTGGAGTGTCAGGTTGGGAGGTGCGGGCGACCATTGAGAACTGTACGCGGCGTCGTCTCTCGGGTCGCACGCCTACGCCTTAACTCTCTCATTCTTCGAAGCTGTGGGCTCAATCTTCGAAGCTGGGGCTCAATCTTCGAAGCTGCGGGTGACCTCGATCACCTTGTAGACTTCGAGCAGGTCGGCTTCCTTGATGTCGTTGAAGCCGGCCAGCTTGACACCGCACTCGTAGCCCTCCCGGACCTCCTTCACGTCGTCCTTCTCGCGGCGGAGTGTGTCGATGGCGTAGTCGCCGATGACGGTGTTTTCGCGGATGACACGGGCGCGGGCGTTTCGCTCGACGACCCCCTGCAGCACGCGGCAACCGGCGATCGCGCCGATACGGCTGATCTTGAAGACCATCTGCACCAGGACGCGGCCGAGATCGACCTCACGCTGCTCGGGCCGAAGCATGCCTTCCAAGGCGAGCTTCAGGTCATCCGCCACCTTGTAGATGATGCCGTAGCGACGGATCTCGACGCCGAGCTGGTCGGCCTTCGCGCGGGCCTTGTCGTCGGGGACGACATTGAACGCGATGATCACCGCCTCCGAGGCGTCGGCCAACAAGACGTCGCCTTCGGTCACGCCGCCGACGCTCTTCTGCAAGATGCGGAGCCGGACCTCGGGGTGCTCGAGCTTGGTGAGCTCTTTCTCGAGCGCCTCGATCGAGCCACGGACGTCCGCCCGCAGGATCAAGTTGAGCGTCTGGATATCGCCCACGCCGTCGAGACGGTCGAACAGATTCTCGAGCGTCGCGGCCTGGAAGCCGGTCGAACCGAGGAACTCGGCCCGCTCGGCATGGGCGCGGGTGTCCGCGATCTCGCGGGCCGCGGCGATGTCGTCGATGACGTACAGCGGCTCGCCGGCCGACGGGGCGCGGTTCAGACCGGTCAGGTTGACCGGCACGCTGGGGCCCGCTTCGAGCAAACGGCGGCTCGGGCGGAGCGGGTCGGTCATCGCCTTGACCTTGCCGTACGCCTCGCCACAAACCACGGTGTCGCCGACTCGCAGGGTCCCCTTCTGCACGAGGACCTTGGTGACGACACCCTTGTCGGCGTCTTGCTGGCTCTCGAGACACGAGCCGATCGCCGGCCGATCGGGGTTCGCCTTGAACTCGTTCAGCTCGGCGACGGTGAGGATCGTTTCGAGCAGTTCTTCAAGGCCTTCGCCCGTCGTGGCGCTCGTCTTCACGACCTCGACCTCACCGCCCCACTCGCTGGGAAGCAAGTCGTTGGCGGCCAAGTCCTGCAGGGCGCGGGTCGGATCGACGCCGGGGAGGTCGATCTTGTTGAGCGCGACGATGATCGGCACGTCGGCCGCCTTCGCGTGGCTGATCGCTTCCTCGGTCTGCGGCATGACGCCGTCGTCGGCCGCGACGACCAGCACGACGATGTCTGTCACGCCGGCGCCGCGGGCCCGCATCTCGGTGAACGCTTCGTGGCCCGGTGTATCGACGAACGAGATCGGCCGGCCGTCGTTCTCGATCTGGTAGGCGCGGATGTGCTGCGTGATGCCGCCGTCCTCGCCGCTGGCGACGTCGATGCCGATCAGCTTGTCGATGAGCGACGTCTTACCGTGGTCGACGTGGCCGAGGAACGTGACGACCGGGGCGCGGGGCTTCAGCGAGGCCTCGTCGTCCTCCAACTCGTCCATCGCCGTGAGGAGTTTGTCCTCGAGCGTCTCGGCCTGGACGAAGTCGATATCGACGCCCAGGTCGCCGGCGACCAGCTCCGTCAGCTCGGGGTCCATGACCGCGTTGATGTTGGTCATGACCCCCTCCTCCATGAGGATGCGGAGGATCGCGACCGCGGGCACGCCGGCGGCTTCCGAGAGGTCCTTGACCGTGCAGGGGAGCTGAATCGAGATCCGATCCTTACGCGGCGCGGCGGTGTTGACGCCGGACTTGCGTCGTCGGCCGAGCATCCGCCGGGGGCGGAAGTTCGCACGGCCGCCGCCACGGTTCCGCGTCAGCTGACGCTGCTCGCGGCCGCCCAGCATCGGGACGCTGGAATCGGCGGCGGCGCCGCCGCGTCGGCCACGCGTCTTGCTCTCGGCCTCTTCCTTCTCTTTGAGCTTGGCGGCCTCGAGGGTCCGTTCGGCCCGTTTGAGCTGGTGAGCCAGGGGCTTCGAGCCGCCGCCGAGCACGTCGGAAGGCAGCTTCATGTCCGGCTTCTGCGTGGGCGTCTCGTCCTTGGCCTTCGCCTTGGGCGCCTCGCGCCGCTGGGTCTGGGCGGGGATCGCCGCGAGCTTGACCACCGGCCGCGGCCTGGAGCCGTCACCCGGGCGCTTCTTCGCGGCGCCCTGCCCGCTGTCTTGCCCGGCGCCAATCACCGGCATCTTGCCGCTGCCGCCGCGGCCGCCGCCCATCATCCGTGCGAGCGGACCGGGCTGCGCCAACTCGGCTTTCCGCTCTTCGGCTTCGGCCTGCGCCTCGGCCTTGGCTTCCGCTTTCGCCGTGTCAGCGGTTGCTTCGGCCGCTTCGGCCGCTTCAGCGGCGGCGCTGTCGTCGGCGACCGGGGCGTCGGAGGTCGCGGCGATCGGGGTCTCCGCGGGAGCCTCGACCTGCGAGGCATCGTCCTCCGCTTCGGGGGCGTCGTCCGCGGGCGTCACGACATCGAGCGGCCGCGACTCGGCGGCTTCGCTTCCGTCGCGCCGCAAGGCCGAACGCCCCGCCTTGGGGGCCTGGATGTTGCGGATCTTCCCGTCACGGCCGTCGCCTGTCGGTCGCTTCATGACCGGGGCCGCCGGAGCCGCCGGAGCGGTCGCCGTCGTGGCGCCGCCACCCGAGCCGCCGGTGAGGTACTCCTTGACTCTAGCGACCTCGTCGTCGCTCAAGCTGGCCAGGGCCGAGCCCTTACCGGTGACGCCGGCGCGCGTGCAGACATCGACCAGCTCTTTGCTGTCGACGTCCAGTTCCTTCGCGAGTGCGTAAATGCGGACCGCCAAAGTCTCTTTACCTCGTTAAATCCGTCGTTCAAAACCGTCTCTATAGCGTGCCCGATGGCGTCCTGGCGTGAGGCCAGGGGTCGCCTTGCGGGCCCGATAGTCGGCAGAATTCGGGCCAGCGGGCCTTCGACAAGGCGGGGCGCTAGCGGGACGGTTCGCGCCGCTCGGTCACAGCCACCCTCTCTTCTACTAAGGACGCCCTTCTTTACGAGGGACGCCCTTTGCTACGAGGGACGCTATGAGGAGCGTTTTCCGAACGAGGATCACGAGACCATTCCGCACGCCTCCGGTCGAAGGTTCCACCTGCACAGGTCGCCCTGTGCCGGCCCAAAGTTGTTTCGCAGACCCAACAGTATGCCATCCTGTCGAGCCGCGTGGGGAGGGGGGAGGCGAGAAAACCGGTGAATTCCGGCTAAACGGCCCCCCACTTCCCTCAGAAACCCGCCCGGCCGTGCGGCCCGACAGCGCAAAGTTGACCCTCACCGCCCTTCTCGCCCGCGGCGATTAGGCCGGATCCCTGGGCTCGTCTTCCGTCGATTCGTCGCCCTCGGGAGCTCCCTCGACGGCTTTTTCGTCCGCGTCGGTCTCTGCTCCCTCTGCTACGGGCTCGGCGGCCATCGGTTCGGCGTCGCCGACCGTCGCCACCCCGGCTTCCTCAGCCGCGATTTCGGCGGTCGACTCGTCTGCCTCAGCGGGCTCCTCGGTCCCGTCCGCATCGGACTCGCCGGACCCATCGGCAGCGGGCTCATCGGCAGCGGGCTCATCGGCAGCAGCTTCGGCGGCGGGCTCCGGATGCTGGTCCGCCAGTTTGTCCTGCTCGCGTTTGGCCCGGCGGGCTTCGGCGGCGGCGATCTCGGCCTCCTCGGCGCGGGTCTCCGATTGCTCGACGATCGCGTCGACCTGCTCCTCGGTGAGGCCGCCCATCGCCATCAGGTCGGTCGGCTCGATGATCGAAAGGTCGTCGTAGCTGAGGAATCCCTCTTCGACCAGCTTCTCGGCGACCTCCATCTCGAGGCCCTCGATCGTGCTGAAGCCCTCGATCGCCCGGTCGATATTCTCGGCCAGCTCTTCCTGGGTCATGATCTCGATGTCCCAGCCAGAGAGCTTGCTCGCCAGCCGGACGTTCTGGCCGCGGCGTCCGATCGCCAGCGACAGGTTGTCCTCCTGCACCAGGGCGATCGCCCGGCCGAGCATCTTGCAGAGGATCACCTGATCGACCTCCGCCGGTTGCAGAGCGTTGGGGATCAAGACCTCCAGGTCGTCGTCCCAGCGGACGATATCGATCCGCTCGCCAGAGAGCTCGTCGACGATGTTCTTGATGCGGTTGCCGCGGACTCCGACGCAGGCGCCGACGCAATCGACGCGGGCGTCGCTGCTGATGACGGCCACCTTCGAGCGGTAACCCGGCTCGCGGGCCATGGCGCGGATTTCGATGATTCCGTCGGCGATCTCGGGGATTTCCTGCTCGAAGAGCCGCTGGACGAGGGCGGGCATCTTGCGGCTGAGGATCACCTTGACGCGGCTGCCGGCCTTACGGGCCTCGTAAACGGTGCAGCGGACGCGCTCGTTGACGTGGTGCGACTCGCCTGGGATCTGCTCGCTGCGGGGGAGCAACGCCTCGACGTTGTGTAGGGCGACCGTCGCGGCGGCGCCCTCGTTGCGATGGACCACGCCGCTGACCATCTGGCCAACCAGGTCGTTGTACTCGTCGTACAGGGCGTCCCGCTCCGCCTCGCGGATCTTCTGGATCATCACCTGCTTGGCGGTCTGGGCGCCGATGCGGCCGACGACCTCTTCGCTGTCGAGCTTCTCGCCATCGCAGACGGCGTCGACTTCGCCCGTCTTACGGTCGATGACGCAGGAGATCTCCGCCTCTTCGCCGTAGTACTTGGCGAGGGCCGACGTGAGCGCCGCCTCGATCCCCTCGAAGACGATCTCGGGGTTGATGTTCTTGTCGCGGTGGATCGCGTCAACGATCCGGAGGATTTCGGCGGCGTTCATGGCAAATTTCCTCGGCGGTGCCGAGCGGCCT
Source organism: Botrimarina colliarenosi (assembly GCF_007859955.1). Classification (GTDB taxonomy): domain Bacteria; phylum Planctomycetota; class Planctomycetia; order Pirellulales; family Lacipirellulaceae; genus Botrimarina; species Botrimarina colliarenosi. Next base: position 60,672 of record NZ_SJPR01000001.1, on the reverse strand, counting down.
TCGGGTTGTCAAATTGTCGGTATTTTTCGCTATGCAAGCCGCCGATCGACAGCCGGAGGACTCTCCTCCCAGCCGGCGCCGCGATCACCGACAGAAAAAGCCGGCCCCGTGGCCGGCTTCACCCTCGGCGAGCGTCGAGCTCGCACCCAATCTCGCAACCTAGGTCCACGCCGCCATGGTGTCAACCAGGACCGCTTAACGAGCCGTGACAACCACGCCAATCCGTCTAGGCGGACCACAGAGCGGCCCTGAGAAAAAAATGGGCTGGCCCTGTAACAACTCCGAGGGCCTCTCGCTGAGCTCTTTGGCGGGGGTGTCGTCTCGCCCCCAAACCCTCTCTTCACCACGAGGCCTGCAAATGCGTCACAACAACCGATCGACCCCTTCTCTGCAGAACGAAGCCCTCGAAGGGCGGCGACTAATGGCCGCCGACCTTGCCATCGACTTCGCTGTTGACCTCGATTCCGCGAAGGTGGCAGCCAACGAGAAGCCGGCGTATGTCGCCCAGGCACAGTCGCTGGAAGAAGGTTTGGCGAAGCAACTCGACTCGAGTGACTTCATCGACCTCAAGGGCTTTTTAGACGCCGGCAAAGTCGATCCGCCGGTCACCGGAAAAGGCCCCGCAGTCGGTATTGATACGGACTTCGACAAGCTCCGCGAGAATAACGTCGGCCAAGACGCCGACGGCGACCGCATGATCCGCGTCGGCGGCGGGAAATGGGTGAGCATCCCCGGCGGGGACCACATCCTCGTTAACGATTCGGAGAGCGGCGGCGTCGAGTTCTTCGACACCGAAAGCAGCGGTTACGCGGTCTTCCACCCCAACGGAGCGTACGACGTCCAGCTGCCAGGGGCCAGGATGATCGACGAGCAGACCGGGGACGCCGTCGCTAAGGATTCGTTCGAAGGAGACATCGATGGGCAGATCTCAACGAACGACGACGATACTCAAGCCGAAATCGACTCCGAAAACGCGGTGAGGGGCGCCAGTAGCAACGAAATCGACGCCGAAATTGCCGGAGACGCCAATCAGGATGCCGAGCAGCAAGGGGCCCACGCTGCGAACGCCGCCAACAGCGCGCACGGCAGTGCGAGCAGTGGCGACGCGGAAGAAGGGACCGAAGGTGACGCCGGAACCGACACCGGGAGCGAGGCCGCAGGCGACGATGAGGGCGAAGAGGAGGAAGACGGCGGTTCAACCGACGAAGGTTCTAGCAACGGCGGAACCGGCGAAGCTGGCATGCCCAAGCCCGACAGCGACGGAGGAGATGGCGGCGAACCGGGCGGAACCAACCGCTGGGGATCGAGCGGCGGCGGAGTTGCAATTCCGAGCGGCCTCGGCCGCGGCGGATTGGTCGGTGATCCGGGCAACGACTCGGACGAGACCGACGGTCCGACCGTTGCGACAAGCGATCTGGGACGCAACAACGGCGGCTTGGTGACCAACCCGGGCGACGACGCCAGTCCTGTCGTCGGCAAAATGGCGCTCACTCCGATGGCGATCGACGCCGTCCTACTGAAATGGACGGGGACGTACGATCCAGCGCCACTCCTCTGAGCCGCCCCCTTTTAGTCGAGCGGGGGCTGCGCTACGGTGCGGCCCCCGCTTTTTGCATTTCGAGATCGATTTTAGGCGCCCGCCTGAACGTACACCTCTTCCATCGGCTGGATGACGACGAACCCGTCGCCATCGAACTGCATCTGGATCGATTCGCCACTGCCGCGGCCGAAGAAGGTTTTGAGTGACACGTCAGTCCGCAGTGTCGGCTCGAGCGATCCCGACCATGCGACGGTGGCGTTCGGGTCGGTGCAGACCGGATGCCCCGGCGATACGCGTAGCGTCACGGGGTCGTAGTGAGTGGTGATCGCTAGCAGTCCGCTCCCTTGCAGACGAACGTTGAACAGCCCGCCCGCCAGCAAGCCCGAGATCCGCTTCATCATTTTGATTTCGTTACGGATCGGGGTCTCGAAGGCGAGCACGTCGTTGCCGTTGACGTAGACCGCCTCCCCTGGAGTTGCAGGACCGTCACTTTCTTCGCCGTGTCGGCGAGATAGACCCGACCAATCCCCTCGGCCTTGGTGAGACGGGCGCCTTCGCCGCTAACCGCCTTCTTGAGTAGGTTGCCGACCCCTTGCTGCAACAACCCTTCACGAGTGAAGCGGACTTGGCCGACGTAGCCAACCATCGAACCCGTCTTGATCCACGCTTCGGAGGGCATGCCTTCGGAGCCGAGGTTCAACTCGAGCATCCGGGGATTCTCGAGCTCAAAGAACCCTTCTTTTCGATCGGTTTGGCGAGTGGCTTCAAGAAACTCATCAAGCGTATAGCGGGACATGACGGCTCAGTTCCAGACGAAAGGAAACCCGATAGATCTAGACAGGGAAGTATTGGCCACGAGGCGGCCAAGCTTGGCGCCAAGAGAAAAAAAACGCCCCGGCCGCATAGAGCGACCAGGGCGCAATCTGCCGTAAAAAAATACAATCCGCTCAGGCGGCCCGATACCGGCAACCGCAGGCGACGACGCCCACGGTCAGCAGCAACGCCGAGGTCGGCTCGGGGACCAGATCGATGCTGGCCGAAAGCCCGCTGTTGAGCATGCCTTGTTGCGAGACGACTCCCGTCGCGTTCAGGGTCCCGTTGCCCGAAACGCCGAGCGTCAAGAAGTCGTAAGTTCCGGGGGAGAGAATTCCGCTTCCGTAGGACGCGAAAACCTGATTGGCCACAAAGTCGGTGTAGAGACCGTTCGTCACCGTGCCGGTGAACGGATTGTCACCCGGGTTCGCCATGTCGAAGGTCGCCGAGTCGGCAATGACCGCGCTGGTGATGAGGAGCCCATCACCGACATCGACGGAGAACGCCAACTCCGAGCCGGTCGAACCGCTCTCGTAGGCGACGATCTGCAGCGTCACGGTGCCGTCGCCGTTGTCGACGAACTGAATCGTCGGCAGTTGCGGCGTGCTACTGCCGACACCGACGCTCGCCGACAGGTTGTTGAAGTTAGTCCCCTGCTGGGCGACAAGCCCGCTGGCGAGGATGGTCCCGGCGCCGGTGTAGTTGATCGTCAGAAAGTTGGTCGCGGCGGGAGAGTTCAGCACCGCCGAACCGTAGGCGGCGAAAATCTCATTCGCCGCGAGGTTGGTGTAGAGACCGTTGGTTTCGCCACCTGTGAACGGGTTGGCGCCGGGGTTCGCCGTGTCCCACACCGTCGTGTCGGCGATCGAGACGCCGGTGAAGTTGACGCCCACGCCTTGGACCGAAAGCGCCGTTTCGGCGCCGAGCGAGCCGGGCAGCAGCCCCGCGTCGGGTGTCACTTGCAGCGTGACGCTGCCGTTCATGTTGTCAACAAACTGCAGCAACGGCGCCGCGAGAAGCGGCGACGACGTCCCTACCGCCGCCAAGAGGCCCACCGCCGCCGAGAGGGTGGTGAGAGAACTAGTTTTCAGATTCATTAGACCGACTCCGAGGGAGAATGCCCCTGATGAAAAACAAGCAGGGTTAAGCAGATGAGGCCCGCGCCGATATGGCGCTAGGCGGTTATCAGGTCGATCGCTCCGGCCGTCAAGGAAAACCCCGCCAAATCGCCGGCAATTCACACGCGACCTAGATGTTTCCCTCTAGGCCGGAGCGACAAGTTAATGTCACCCAATTGTTTTGCAGAAGGCGTCTCCGACGCCGATAACGCGCACCACGCCATCATGGCATGGAAGCCGTAATCGGCGCCGGAGACGCCTCCTACAGACCTAATAGCGAGCCGTCCGTTGCCGCCGCGCCGCGACGAGGCTTTTTAACCGCCGACGACGGTCCGCACAGCGGCCCCTACGATTTAATCCAATCCCTTGTGCGCCACCTCGGGCCAGTACTTCTGGAAGTCGAAGTCGGGTGAGTTGTCGAGATCGTGGCAGCCGAGACAGTTGTTGACCACCTTGCCAAGCTCCTGCCCCTTGAGGTTCCCTTCGTTCTCGACGATCTCAAGATGGAGCGCCGCGCGGAGCGCTTGCTCCTCGGCCTCATCGACTTCGAGGTCGCCCATCTCGACCGCCACGTGGCGCGCCGCGGGGCCGTGGCAGTTCTCACATCCCTGGCTGTACTTGTCGGGCGTTTGTGAATAGCTCGTCCAACCGGTCTTGTAGGGGTAGTACCTCTGTGGGTCCCAGCCGACCGCGTGGCAGGCGATGCACTCGGGGTCGAAGTGCCGCGCGGGCTGCAGCGCGACGAGCGTCTCGGTCGTGTGGTAGTGGGGCGTCTTCTCGAAGACCTCCCACGCCGCGGTGTGGCAGTCCTTGCAGGCGTCGGAGCCGGCGAACTCCCGATTGGTCGGGTGGATCGCCTCGCGCAGCCCGAGCCCTTTCCACCCAAGCTGTTCGAGCTCGGCCTGGTAGCTGGCGAGGCGCTCGGCCATCTCGGGCGAATCGGCCCAACGGTGGTCGAGTGGCGTTTTTTGGTAACGCGCTTCCCAGCCTTCGCCCGGATTGGCGTCCGTGCCGGCGTTGCGGTAGAGACCGACGACGACGGCGTACATCCCCTTATGGCCAACCTCGACCATCATTGATCCGCCGCCGCGGGTCGTCCCCTCGATCTTGCGGGGCAGGTTCGGCGGCTCGTCGGCGCCGCGGGCGGCGACCACCCAGTCGAAGACGTCGAACTGGCGGGCGAGCGCTTCGGCTTCGGCCCGGTCGCCGTAAACCATCAGCACGTTCTGGTCGCAGCGGTCGGCTTCGATCTGCGGCAGCAGCTCGGCGAGCGCTTCCTCGGCGGGCGTCGTCATCAGGTCGTCGCTGGGCGAGACCTCGGCGAGTGACGACTTGGAGAGGACCTGGGTCACGCCGATCCGCACCGGCGCAGCCGTCGGAGACGACGCGGCTCCCTTGAGTTCGACGACACGCCACCGCTTGGTGAAGCCGCTGTCGAAGTCGAGCACGCCGACGTTGGCCGACGTCAGCGGGTTGGTCGCTTCGTCGAGGTTGATCGCCATGCCAAGCAGCTCGGTCCGCAGGTCTTTCACGCCAAAGCCGACGGCGTCGTAGCCAATCTCGATAAGGGCCTCGATCGTGCGGCGGTGCTTGATGTCGGCCTGCGGGCCGAAGTAGCGGACCTGTTCACCCGCGTCGAACAGGGCGACTGGCCAGCCCCACAGGTCGCGCAGGGTGCGGACCATCGTGTGGCGCCGTTTGAGCCCCCCCTTCTGGTTCTCGAGCCCCGCGCAACCGCACGGCTCGAGGTAGCCGATCTGCTCGCCGGTGAAGACGATCGCGGCGTCGGGTTTGGGCCAGGGGTCGCCGTTCGCCTGGGTGAAGACTTCGCCGTTTGCCTTGACCGGGTCGGGCTTCGGCTGCGACTGGTGCTCGACTAGGTGGTGGTGCGCGCGGCGGAGTCGGGCCAGCGCCTCCTCGTCGAGGCCGTAGCGCTTGGCGACCTGTGGCAAGGCGTCCTCCGCCACCAGGTATGGCGGCGGGGTGTCACCGCCCGGTTGCTCGGCGAGCGGCGGCGCCCCGGCGGTCGCGAGCATCACCATGACGCCGGCGAAAAGGACCGCGGAGATCGAGAGCAGTGTTTTTGAGAAGGGCACGGCTTGGTGTCGTAAATCGGCGTGTCAGAAACCGAACCGCGACGGTCGAATGCGAACGACTTCGGCGCGGCTCGTCCGGTCGCCCCCCTATGGGAGGCGGTTCGATAGGTAACCTCTTCCCCAGGGGTCCGGCGAAAGCGGCCCGCGAGGCGCCTACTGCGCTATCACAAATCGGACCTTCACGTCCAGTTCGGACGAGGTGGGGTGGTTCGTTTTCAGGCGGATAAGGGCGTCCCCGTCGCCCACGCCCCCCGCTTCGGCGCCGGCGCCGCTGCGGATCTGCGGTTGGCGGCCGGGCGGGATCCGGACCGTCATCGGCTGGTGAACGACGCCGTCGCGGATCTTGATCGGCTCGGCCAAATCAACCTCAAGCCATTCGGGATCGACCGAGGCGACCTCCGCCCGGGTCGCATCGGCGTGGTCCCCCTTGAACGAGAGCCTCAGCTTCGACTCCTTCCCTTCGCGGCTCGACACGGTGCCGAGGTTCAGGACGCTCCGTTCCTTGGACCAATGGGCGCCGTGCAGCGAGATGTCTCCCTCGACGACCGCCAGCAGCGGGACCTGCAGCGTCGAGCCGTCGCCCGCTGCGCCGCTCGGCTTGCCGTCTTGCAGGTTGGTCTTCACGGTCACCCACTCCGTGATGTGGCCGATCGGCAGACCCGGGCCGGCGGTGACCGTGATCTTGACGCCCTTGCTGGCGCGCTCGAGCGGCAGGTCGTCGCCTTCAACCGGCTCCACGTCGAAGCGGTAATGGTCGGCCATGGCCGCCGACGACGGCATCATCGCTTCCACCCGCACCGGTTCGGTCGCCTCCTCGTCGTAGCTGGCGAGATAGACCGTGGCGGTCGCTACTTCGTCGGCGGCGATCCTCCCGAGCAAGAACTCCTCGGGCGAGAGGCCCGCCGTCTCGGTGATAACGCCTTCGACCGTCAATTCGATGGTCGGCCGGCGGGGGTCGTTGGTCAGGACACTGGCGACCTGCCGGAACTCGCCCGGCAGCGACTTGGCGACCCACTCGAGCTTGACCGGCGTCGACTCGCCCGGCTTGAGCGGCCGGTTAGCAACGGCGCCGAGCGTGCACTTGCAGCTGGTCCGCCCCACTTCCAACGTCAAAGGGGACGTCCCTTCGTTGGTGAAGATAAACTCGTGGGTCTCCGTGACGCCACGCTGCATCGTGCCGAAGTCGTAGATCGCGGCGTCGACCGTCGCGACAGGCCCCTCGGCTTTCAGCGCCGTCGGGCCAACCGATCCCGCGCCTTGCGGAAGGAACGTTTCCCCTTCGCGTGGCGCGGGGGCAAAGGCGGTCTCGGTCGGCCCCACCTCGACATAAGCCAAGGCGACTCCCAACCCGGCCCCGCAGGCAAGCGACACAAGGGCGATCGGCAAGAGCTTCATCGCGAATTTCCTAAGCAGGTCTCGGCGGCAGCGACGGCGTCCCCAAGTATAAGCGGAAAAGGATCACCGCGGAGACACGGGACAACGGCAGGTCGGCGGCTAAGTCGTGTTGACATTCCTCTGGCGACGGACCTTTGGCCTCTGGCGACGGACCATTAGCGACGGGATCGCTAAATCGCCCTCCCCCCTCGTGGGGAGGCCACTTCCCCGGATAAGTGGGGGGAGGGCGGCGCGCCGGGTACACGGGTTCCTCACCCCTCCCCGACCCTCCCCATCAAGGGGAGGGAGATTTGGCGGCAGAGCCGCCGCGAGAATGTCAGCACGATTTAGTGCCTTGTAAAAGCTAGAGAATGGGGGTTGGCGCCATTAGCCGTTTTGGCGCTAGCCACGGTTCTTGGTTATTCAACCGGGGCTAGCGCCCAATCGGCTCATCCTAGAACTCAGCTTTGACAACGCCCTAAGAACCTCGGCGCGCGTCGCGTCTCCGCGGCGAGACCGCTTAATAGGCCCTGGCAAACACGGCCCGTCGCTCGCTCTTGGCGCCTGTGAAGAGACACTTGCCGGGGCCATCATCCCCCAGCAGCGGCTCGAGCGGGATGCAGCGCGGCGTGACTTTCAGCTCCTTGCACTTGGCCTCCATGTCGGGGCCGTCGGTGAAGTGGGCGTAGACGAGTCCGCCCGGCTGGCCGTCGGCGAAGAACGCCTCGAACTCGGCCAGCGAGTCGATCACCACCGAGGCGTCGTCACGGGCCTGCTTGGCGCGGTCGAACATCTGCTGCTGCAGCTGTGCCAGCATGGCCGGCGCTTCGGCGACGAGCTTCGCCCGGTCCATCCCCTGGGGCTTCTCGCCGATCCGCGTGCCGACAAAGGCGCCGCCGCCCGCCACGTCGCGTGGCCCGATCTCGACACGGATCGGCACGCCACGCTTGACCCACTGCCACTTCTTGTCGCCGCCACGGATGTCGCGGTCGTCGAGCTTCACGCGGATCGCCTCGCCCTCGTAGGATTGCGTCGCAAGCTCGGCCTTCAGCGATTCGCAGTAGGCGAGGACCGTCGCGCGCTCTTCGTCGCTCTTGTAGATTGGCAGAATCACGACGTGCGCCGGGGCGAGCCGCGGCGGGCAGACGAGGCCGTCGTCGTCGGCGTGCGACATGATCAGGCCGCCGACCAGCCGTGTGCTGACCCCCCAGCTGGTGGTCCAGGCGAACTCGAGCTCGCCGGCTTGGCTCTGGAACTTGATCTCTTGCGCCTTGGCGAAGTTTTGGCCGAGGAAGTGGCTTGTGCCGGCCTGCAGCGCCTTGCGGTCCTGCATCATCGCCTCGATCGAGTAAGTCGCCACGGCGCCGGGGAATCGCTCGCCGGCCGTCTTCTCGCCCTTGATGACCGGCATCGCCATGACGTTCTCGGCGAACTCGGCGTAGACGTCGAGCATCTTGCGGGTCTCTTCCACCGCCTCGTCACTCGTGGCGTGGACGGTATGCCCCTCTTGCCAGAGGAACTCGGTCGTGCGGAGGAACATCCGCGTCCGGAGCTCCCAGCGGACGACGTTGGCCCACTGGTTGATAAGAATGGGCAGGTCGCGGTAGCTCTGCACCCAACGGGCGAAGGTCGCGCCGATGATGGTCTCGCTCGTGGGGCGGACGATCAGCGGCTCTTCGAGCTTGGCGCTCGGCGCGGGCTGCAGGCCCCCCTTGCCGTCAGGCTCCAGCCGGTGGTGCGTGACGACCGCGCACTCCTTGGCGAACCCCTCAACGTGCTCGGCCTCCTTTTCGAGGAAGCTCATCGGGATGAAGAGCGGGAAGTAAGCGTTCTCGTGCCCGGTCTCCTTGAAGCGGGTGTCAAGCCCGCGTTGGATCCCCTCCCAGATTGCGTAGCCCCACGGTTTGATGACCATGCAGCCGCGCACGTCGGAGTTCTCGGCGAGGTCAGCCGCCTTGACGACCTGCTGGTACCACTCGGGGTAGTTCTCGGCCCGGGTGGGAGAGACGGCGGTTTTGGCCATTCGAAGGGGGAAGTCGGAAGTGGGGTGTGGGAGTATCGGTACGGCCCGGCATTCTACGGGGGCCGGCATTCTAGTTGACAGTCGTCCTCGCCGGGAATGCCGTGCCCCCGCGTACCGGGGCGCCCTATCTGGTAGGCTCATCCGTCAAGCCAATCCGCAACCCGAATTCCCCAATCCGCAATCCGATGTCCCGCCTCTTCGTCTCGCAGCTGCAGCACAACCAGCAGGTCGACCAGGTCTTCCTGGCCAGCAACAAGCAGCTGCGTCCCAACCGGCAGGGGAACCTCTTCCTGCAAATCGACCTGTCCGACCGGTCGGGGTCGATGCCGTGCCGGATGTGGAACGCCAGCGAGCGGGAGTACTCGTCGTTTGAGAACGGCGACTACCTCTACATCGAGGGGATGGCCCAGCTGTTCCAGGGGTCGATGCAGCTGATCGCTCAGAGCATTAAGAAGGCCGAAGCGGGCGAAGTCGACGAGTCCGACTTCATGACCCTGCAGACCGCCGAGGTGCAGGAGCTCCGTGAGCGGCTCACTAAGACCCTCCGCGGCGTCAAGCAGAAGGCGTTGGCCGCCCTGGTCGAGGCCTACCTCGGCGACGACGTCTTCATGGACAAGTTCTGCCGCGCCCCGGCCGGCATCAAGAACCACCACGCCTACAAGGGAGGCCTGCTCGACCATGTCGTCAACATGCTCGACCTCGTGCAGGTGGTGGCGCCGAAGTACCCGGCGGTCGATCTCGAGAAGCTGCTGGTCGGCACGTTCCTGCACGACTCGGGCAAGGTCGACGAGCTCGAGTACGAGCGCGACCTCGCCTACACCGACGAGGGCCAGATGCTCGGCCACATCGTGCAGGCGGTCTGCGTCCTCGACGCCAAGGCGCGCGAGGCGGAGCAGCGCAGCCAGATCGCCTTCCCGCCGGTGCTGCTGATGGAGCTCAAGCACATGGTGCTCAGCCACCACGGCCGCTACGAGTTCGGCAGCCCCAAGGTGCCGATGACGCTCGAGGCGGTCGTCCTGGCGGCGCTCGACGACATGGACGCCAAGCTCGCCAGCTTCGCCGGGCTGATCAAGGAGTGCCCCAACAGCGACAGCCGCTGGACACAGTACTTCCCGAATATCGATCGCAAGCTGTGGAAGGGCGTGAAGGGGGAGTGAGCTGTTTACGCTTCAACCTATCGAGGCCAAAGAGGCCCAGTCACCCAATTCGACGCTCACTCCGTTTAGGAAGTTGCACCGCAATGATGGCTAGTTGGAAGCTCTATTGGATAGGCGTGGCCGCCGCAATCCTGCCGTTTGTCATAATCATCGTATCGCAGGGAATTGATAGGAGCCCACCGGGCGAGTCTCACCCGATCGAGGTTGGCGTCTTTGTTGCTTTCTTGTTGGCGGCATTCACTTTTCGCGTTCTGGCAATTATCGCGCTCGGCAACGAGCGTTTTACCTCTGGAGTTAGCCGCGTGTTGACGGTTGTACTCGGCTTTTTCTTCCCGTTCTCTTTTTGGATCATCTTCCTCCTCTTCCCCAATCGCCTGCGTCGCGACACCGACGATTAGGCGGCCAAACCAAGGCGATCGCAAGCTGTGGAAGGGCGTGAAGGGGGAGTAGGTGGGGATTGCGGAGTTCGGATTGCGGATTGCAGGTTGATATTACACGGGCCGCGTCGTCCCCCACGCGGAGGCGTTCTCGACCGAAATGGTGTACAATTAACGGGTCCCCGTCATCCGCAAGCTGCGAGTCCCTCATGGCCCCCGACGACATCCGCGATCGGCAGATGGCCCGGCCTTTTCAGCCGTTTCGACTCCACATGTCCAACGGCATGTCGGTCGATGTGCGGCATCCCGAGATGATTGTCGTCGGCGACGAGGCCCTCACCGTCGCCGTTTATGACGAGAAGAAGGACCGCGTGGGGCTGAATTGGTACTCGGTGATCAACGTCAACGTGATCGAGCCGCTGCCGCAAGAAGAGGCCAAGGACTCGGCTAACGGGACCGGGTGAGGCGACCACCCACGTCTGCGTGACCACGTCCCTATTCGGTACGTTCTATGGCGATGCAGTTGGATATCGACGCCTCCCAGCTGGACAGAATTGTAAAGGGCGATTTCGACCGCGAGTACTGGTGGTCGAAGACACCGCAGGAACGTGTCGCGGTCTTGGAGCACTTGCGACGGGTTCACTACGGCTACGATCCTCAGACCGCAAGCGTCGAGAGAGTTCTCAAGACTGTCGAACTCTGAGACGAGTAGCCACAAAGCTCACCTATCACGGTAACCATGACGTGAAGCTTCGCAACTTGATGCTGATCGTCTCGGCGGTGTGCCTTTTCCTTGGGTTGGGGGGATTTCTGGGGCGGCAGGCCATGGGACCCGTCGTCCCCTACCGGCTGCTTTGTCAGATCAGCGAGGGAATGAGCCCCGCCGAGGTTCGGGCGAGACTGGGTTCTCCCGGCGAAATATACCCTGCTGCTCAGAGCCGCCTTGGTGAGTCGTGGAATTACTACCGGTTCCTCAACGCCGGCTTCGTGACCGTCCAATTCGACTTGGACGGGCGCGTGATATGGGTGAACGACGAGAGCGCTTTCTCCGGTTTCCCCTAGCCGCTGCCCCTCGCACAGAGATTGCGCCGATTGGGTATAGTAGGCACGTGCGGCGCCGCCACGGGGCCGCCCCCTACCCCAAGCACGTATTGATGCAAGACGAACTCCGCGCCGCGATCCTCTCTTACACCAGCAACGCCGCCTACCGGGCGGTGAAGCCGAAGGTCATTGCCGAGCGGCTCGGGCTGGAGGGGGATAAGGCCGCCGACGCGAAGAAGCTCATCAAGAAGATGATCCGCGAGGGGGAGCTTGAATTCGGCCCCAACCACCTCGTCCTGCCCGTCGAAGCCGGCCACCCGTCGCGGGTCGGCCTCGCTATGCCGAGCGAGACGCCGCCGAGCGAGACGCCGTCGAGCGATGGACCATCGGCTGAGGCGAACGGCGCTCAGCCGGAGGCCGGCGACGAGAAGCCAAAGAAGCGGCGGGGCGACAGCAAGTACGTCGTCGGCACCCTGCGGCGGATCAGCTCGGGCGACGCCTTCGTCCGGCCGCAGGGGACGCCCCCCTCGGCCGAGCGCGACCTCGACATTTTTGTCCCCGAGAAGCAATCGGGCGACGCCGCCAACGGCGACATCGTGCGGCTCTCGCTCTCCAGCCGTCCCGGCCCCCGCGGCAAGGCGACCGGCAAGGTGGTCGACATCGTCGAGCGCGCAACCAGCACGTTTGTCGGCACCTATGTCGAGACCGACGGCATGGCGATGGTCGAGATCGACGGCAAGGTCTTTGGCGACCCAATCTACGTCGGCGACCCCGGCGCCAAGGGCGCCAAGGAGGGGGACAAGGTCGTCATCGACATGGTCCGCTTCCCCTCGCAAGTGCGTAACGGCGAGGCGGTCATCACCCGCGTGCTGGGCGACCGCGGCGCGCCGGGCGTCGACACCCTGTCGATCAAGTACGAGTACGACCTGCCGGGCGATTTCCCCGAAGAAGTGCTCGAGGACTCCCGCAAGCAGGCCGCGCTGTTCGACGAGTCGATCCCGGCCGGCCGCCGTGACCTGACCGGCGAGGTGATCGTGACGATCGACCCGCTGACGGCGCGCGACTTCGACGACGCGATCTCGCTCAAGAAGCTCAGCAACGGCCACTGGGAGCTCGGCGTCCACATCGCCGACGTGTCGCACTTCGTCCAGCCAAAGTCGCCGCTCGACCGCGAGGCTTACGACCGCGCGACGAGCGTTTACCTGCCGGACGAAGTCGTCCCGATGCTGCCGGAGATCATCAGCAACAACCTGGCGAGCCTGCAGCCCGACCACATCCGCTACGCGATGACGGCGGTGCTCGAGATGACGGCCGACGGCGCCGCCGTCCACTGCGAGGTCTTCAAGAGTGCGATCAAGAGCCGCCGGCGATTTACTTACGAGGAGGTGGACGGCTACCTCGTGGCGAAGAAGCTCGTCGGCCCCGACAGCCCACTCGCCGGCCAACCGGGCAGCCTCCCCGAAGGCCTCTCGCCGGAAGTCGATCAACTGCTGGGGCAGATGTTCGAGCTGGCGATGATCCTGCGGAAACGCCGGTTCGAGCGCGGCGCGCTCGAGCTCAGCATGCCCGAGGTGAAGATCGACCTCGACAAGGAGGGCCGCGTCTCAGGCGCCCACGTCGAGCAGAACACCGAGAGCCATCAGGTCATCGAGGAGTTCATGCTCGCGGCGAACATCGCCGTGGCCCACAAGCTGGCCGACGCCGGCCTGCTGTTCCTACGCCGGGTACACGGCTCGCCCGACCCGCGCAAGTCGCGGGCGCTGACCGAGTTCATCCGCTCGCTCGGCATGCCGGTCGATAACCTGCAGGACCGTTTCGAGCTGCAAGAAGTGCTCAACAGCGTGAAGGGCGACCCGCGGCAGCACGCGGTGAACTTCGCGACGCTCCGCTCGATGCAGAAGGCGGTCTACAGCCCCGAGGACGAGGGCCACTACGCCCTGGCGGCCGACTGCTACTGCCACTTCACCTCGCCGATCCGACGTTACCCCGACCTGACGATCCATCGGCTGCTCGAAGCGCTCAACCAGCACCAAGCGGGCGCCGGCCCGAAGCCGGTCAACGAGATGGCGACGCTCGTCCAGCAGGGCGACCACTGCAGCGACCGCGAAGGCCGCGCCGCCGGGGCCGAGCGTGAGCTGAAGAAGGTCAAGCTGCTCAACTACCTGAGCGACAAGATCGGCCTGGAGATGGACGGCGTCATCACCGGCGTCGAGAAGTTTGGCGTCTTCATTATGGGACGCGACATGCCGGCCGAAGGCTTCATCCACATCACGGCCCTCGGCGACGACTACTACAACTTCGACCGGGCGAGCCACTCGATCGTCGGCCGCCGCGCGGGGAACGCTTTCCGCCTCGGCGACGCGGTGCGCGTCGTGGTCGCGAATGTCGACGTCGATTCGCGCGAGCTCGACTTCCGCTACCTGGGCCGCGCCTCGGGCCCCGGGCTCCGTCCGGCCCACGCCAAGCCCGACAAGGGCAGCCGCGGCGGCGGCGGGCGCAAGGGTCGGCCCCTCCCCGCCGAAAAGAAGCGACGCCCCTCGCAGGGAAAAAACCGCCAGGCGCGCGAACGCTCCGCCGGACAGGGCAAAACCACCGAGGGAGGCAAAGCGTCCGCCAGCGGTGACGGCGGGCGGGCCAAGCCGAAGCCGGCCAAGGGAAAGAAGAAGACACCCCGCGGGCCCGGCCAAAATCGCGGTGGCGGCGGCAAGAAGAGCTGACAAATCCGGCCCCCCAAGCCGACGAAAACGCGTTCGCGCGTACCGCAACCCCTTCTAAGACCGCCTTGCTCCGATAAGCTGGTCGGTTTGGCAGGCGGCCAACCCTCCCTCCCACCGCACGACGCCCGGATGTCGTCCCCCTCCGCAGACCTTTTGCGAACGCCGCTCGCCGACTGGCACGCGGCCCACGGCGGCCGGCTGGTCGACTTCGCCGGCTGGGCGATGCCCGTACACTATGACTCGGGTAAGGGGGGCTCGATCGTCGATGAGCACAACGCCACGCGGCAGCGTGTCGGCTTGTTCGACGTGTCGCACATGGGCCGGCTCACCGTCCAAGGCCCCGCCGCCGAGGCGTGGCTCGACGGCCTCGCCACCCGCCGCGCCGCCGGCACGCCCGACGGCCGTGTCCGCTACTCGCTGGTCTGCAACGAGTCGGGCGGCGTCCTCGACGACATCCTCTTCACGCGGGTGACCGACGAGCGTTTCGACCTCGTCGTCAACGCGTCGAATCGCGGCAAGCTGCTCGAATGGTTCGCCGCACACGCCATGAAGGGCGCCGATCTGATTGACCGCACCGAGGCGACGGCGATGATCGCCGTACAGGGTCCCGAGGCGGTTGAGCTGGTCGCTTCGCTCGCCGACGCCGACGTGAAGTCGATCCGCTACTACCGGGCGGGCGAGGCGAACGTCGCCGGGGCCCCCTGCGTCGTCAGCCGCACCGGCTACACCGGCGAGGACGGCTTCGAGCTGATCGCCAACGCCGAACAGGCCGAGACGCTTTGGCAAACGCTCATCGACGGCGGCGCCACGGCGTGCGGCCTCGCGGCCCGCGACACGTTGCGTCTCGAGGCGGGCATGCCGCTTTACGGCCACGAGCTCACCGAGGCGCTCAACCCGTTGCACGCGGGGCTCGGTTTTGCGGTCGACTTCGAAGGCGTCGACGGCGGCCCTCGCGACTTTGTTGGCCGCGAGGCGTTGCTCCTCGCCAAGGACGACGGTTCGCTGGCCCGGCGGGTCGGCCTGCAGGTCGAGGGCAAACGCCCGCCGCGCGAAGAGTACCGGGTCCTCGTAGATGGCAGGCCGTGCGGCGTCGTCACCAGCGGCGGCCCCTCGCCGACGCTCGGCTACCCGATCGCGATGGCGTATGTCGAACCCGAGTTGGCTCGTGACGGGACCCGGCTCGCGATCGATGTCCGCGGCGCCGAGACGCCCGCCGTGGTGGTTCCGTTGCCGTTTTATAAGCGGGCATAGCTTACACGTGGCCGCTGGCGGGGACGCCGAGGCTCGCACGTCTTTCTTGTGACTAACAACTCAAGCCTGAACCCTTCTCCTATGAATCCCGAACAGCTGCTTTACGCCAAGACGCACGAGTGGGTCTCTGTCGAGGAGACCAGCGGCGCCAAAATCGCCACAATCGGCATCAGCAAGCACGCCGTCGAAGCGCTGACGGACCTCGTGTTCATCGAGCTGCCGCGGACGGGGCGCCCGGTCACGGCTGCGGAGTCCTTTTGTGAAGTCGAGTCCGTCAAGGCGGTTAGCGATATCTACTGCCCGATCGCCGGCGAGGTGGTAGAGGTCAACGACCCGCTCGCGGACAACCTCGAATGGCTCAGCGACGACCCCTACGGCCAGGGCTGGATCGCCAAGGTGAAGATCCTCGACGACGCCGGCCTCGCCACGCTGATGGACCACGCGGCCTACGAGAAGATGTGCGCCGAAGAAGCGTGAGCAAAGTTGGAAGTGCGAAGTGGGAAGTGGGAATTCCCTTTCGCGTTGCTTCCTCCCACTTCCCACTTCCTACTTCCCCCTTCGAAATGCCGTTCACCTACAACACCGAAGAAGACGTCGCCGCGATGCTCGAGGCGATCGGCGCCGCGTCGATCGAGGAATTGCTGTCGCAGGTGCCGGCCGACTTCCGCCTCGACCGGGCGCTCGACCTGCCGCCGGCGATGGGGGAGATGGAACTCGATCGCCACACGCGCGAGCTCGCCGCGATGAATGTCGGCGCCGCGTCCGGGGCGGTCTCGTTCCTGGGCGGCGGGGTCTACGACCACTTCATCCCCAGCGTCGTCGATACGATCGCCAGCCGCGGCGAGTTCTACACCAGCTACACCCCGTACCAGGCCGAAGTCGCGCAGGGAAACCTGCAGGCGATGTTCGAGTACCAGACGCTCATCACGCGGCTGACGGGTCTCGACGTGTCGAACTGCAGCCTTTACGACGGCGCCAGCGCCGCCGCCGAGGCCGTGCTCATGGCGCTCGCCGCCGGCAAGGGCCGCACCCGCGTCGTTGTCCCGGCGAGCCTCCACCCCGAGTACCGGCAGACGATCGAGACCTACGTCTCCTGCCTGCCGGGCGAAGTGGTCACCGTCCCCGCGCCGGACGGCGTCGTGAGTCTCGACGAGTTGCGCGCCGCGGTTGACGACCAGACCGCCTGTGTGCTGCTGCAACAACCGAACTTCTTCGGCTGTATCGAGGACGCCGACGAAGCGACCCGCATCGCGCACGACGCCGGCGCGTTGATGATCGCCGTGTTCGACCCGATCGGCCTGGGCGTGCTCAAGCGTCCCGGCGACTGGGTTGCCGCGGGTGAGGGGGCCGACATCGCCGTCTGCGAGGGCCAATCGCTCGGCTCACCGATGCAGTACGGCGGGCCGTTCCTGGGCGTCTTGGCTTGCCGCGCATCGCTGGTTCGCCGCGTCCCGGGCCGCATCGTCGGCCAGACGACCGACCGCCGTGGCAAGCGCTGCTTCGTGCTCACCCTGCAGACGCGCGAGCAGCACATCCGCCGCGACAAGGCCACCAGCAACGTCTGCAGCAACCAGGGCCTCTTCGCCTTGCGGGCGACGGTCTATCTGTCGCTGCTCGGGCCCGAAGGCATCAAGGAGACCGCCAACCTCTGCTTGCAGAAGAGCCGCTACCTGGCCGAACGGCTCGCCGCGACCGACCGGTTCGAACTGGCGTTCGAGGCGCCGACGTTCAAGGAATTCGTCGTCCGCGACCGCGAAGGCCGCGTCGACGAGCTCGTGGCCGACGGCCTCGCCGCCGGCTATCTGGTCGGGGTCCCCCTCGGCCCGCTCTACCCCGACCTGGCCGACTGCCTGCTCGTCGCCGTGACGGAGAAGCGAACCCGCGCGGAGCTCGACCGCATGGTGGCGATTCTCACCGACGACGCCGCGGCCTCGCCCCAGCGGTCCCCTCGGGAGCCGGCGGAAGTGGGCTGATTTCGCAGCCGGAGGAACGTGCAGGAATTCGGCGGAGGCGCTGCTGGTTGGACGGTCCCCCGTCGATTGCTCTAACCTGGGCTCCGCGCTCTCCGTTTTGAATCGTCGCTGATCAGAATCCCCCCCAGAACCGTGCCCCTGTTCGTCGGTGTGCCCGCCATGAGCATGATCATGACCCTCAAGCAGGCGCCCGCGGCGACGCTCGACCTGTTGGTGGAGCGGCCCGAGCTGGCGGTCGTCTTCTGGATGCGTCCCGACTACACGCCTCCCAAGCAGCCCGGCTGGGTGAAGTGGCTGGCGCGGATGTTGGGGGGCTACACGCCGCCGATGGAGCTTCCCGAGGCGCCGCCGGAGCTCGTCCGCGACGGCGACAAGCTCGACCTCGACAAGTCGTGGCACGCGCTGCAGTGGCTGTTGACCCAACCGCTCAGCCGGTCGGAGGGGGACGAGTGGGAGATCCCGCCGCCGGAAGGGTTTCTCCTCTCCGCCGGCGAAGCGATCGAGGGGAGCGACCACGGCTATGGCGATGACCGCGCCGTTCCGCCAGCCGAGGTCGCCCGGTTCGACGACCTCCTGCAGCGGATGTCGTGGTCGGACCTCAGGGCGCGTTTCAACGCCGGGGCGATGACGGCGGCCCAGGTCTTTCCCGACGCTTGGGGCGACCCCAATGAGATCGAGTATGTCAAAGGCTTCTACGATCCGCTCCGCCAGTTTATCGCTCGGACCCGGGCCGAATCGCTCGGTGTCGTGATCCAACTCAGTTAACTAACGCCAACTTTCGCTGTTTGCCCTCCATGCAAAACCAGCACGAAACCCAACTGCTGTTCGATCTCTCCAAGCAAGGCCGTCGCGCGCTGCGGCTGCCGCCCTGCGACGTCCCCGAGCGCCCGATCGACGGGCTGCTCCCCGCCGCCGCGCTCGCCCCCGCGCCGCCGGCGTTGCCGGAATTGGCTGAACCGCAGGTCGTGCGGCACTTCACGAATCTGTCGACGCAGAACATGTCGGTCGATACCCACTTCTACCCGCTGGGGTCGTGCACGATGAAGCACAACCCGAAGCGGAACGAACGCGCCGCCGCCCTGCCGGGGATCGCCGACCTGCACCCCTACCAGCCCGAGTCATCGATCCAGGGGATGCTCCACATCCTCCACGAGATGCAGGAGTACCTCTGCGAGATCTCCGGCCTGCCCGCGTGCAGCCTGCAGCCGGCAGCCGGCGCGCACGGCGAGCTGACGGCGCTTTGGGTGGCGGCCGCCTACTTCAAGGACCAGGGCCAGACGCACCGCACCAAGGTGCTGGTCCCCGACAGCGCGCACGGCACCAACCCGGCCAGCGCCGTTATGGCGGGCTTCGAGACCGTGACCGTCAAGACGCTCGTCTCCGGCGCCGTCGATATGGAAGACTTCCGCAAGAAGCTCGACGACAACATCGCCGTCTTCATGATCACCAACCCGAATACGGTTGGCATCTTCGAGCCCCAGATCGGTGAGATCGGCGACGAGGTCCACGCCCGCGGCGGCCTGATGTACCTCGACGGCGCGAACATGAACGCGATCCTCGGGATCAGCCGGCCGGGAGATTTCGGCGCCGACATGCAGCACTACAACCCGCACAAGACCTTCAGCGGCCCGCACGGCGGCGGCGGCCCCGGGGCGGGACCGATCTGCGTCGTGGAGAAGCTGCGGCCGTATTTGCCAGCGCCTGTCGTCGCTAAGCGGTCAGCTGTCAGCCATCAGCATTCAGCTAAAGAGAATCCGCAATCCACAATCCGCAATCCACAATACTACCTGGACTATTCTTCTTCCAAGTCGATCGGCCGCGTCCGTTCGTTCTTCGGCAATGTCGGCGTCCTGGTCCGCGCTTACTGCTACATCCGCTCGCACGGCCCCGACGGCCTGCGGCGGGTCAGCGAGCAAGCGGTGCTCAACGCCAACTACCTGCTCAGCCGTGTGAAGCACATCCTGCCGGTGCCACAGGGGGACCGCTGCATGCACGAGTTCGTCGCCTCAGCGAGGAAGCTCAAGACCGAGCGCGGCGTCACCGCGATGGACATCGCCAAGCGGCTGCTCGACTACGGCTACCACGCCCCGACGGTCTACTTCCCGCAGACCGTGCCGGAAGCGCTGATGTGCGAGCCGACCGAGACCGAGAGCAAAGAGACGCTCGACGCCTTCGCCGAGACGCTCTTCCGCATCACCGAAGAGCCCGCCGAACTGCTCCACGAGGCGCCCCACACGACGGCGATCAGCCGGCCCGACGAGGTCTACGCGGCGCGGAACCCGATGCTCTGCCACTGCAGCTGATGAATGGTTTCGCGCAGAGACGCGGAGACAGTAGAAGACTTAAAGACTCACGCAAAGGCGCTAAGGCGCAAAGCAAATGGGGGAGGATCCTGAGCTTTGGAAGAAGCTAGAACTCGGGGATCGAGTTCGTATTTCGCGATTTCCATCGTACGAGGGATGTCTCCATGACGACACGGCAGCGTTGTATCGATGGCTGGTTGAAACCAGTCGTGTCCTCACAGTGATGAAATTAGAGTTCATCGAAGAGCAGGCCTATCCCTGGTCTGGTGAGATTGTTTGGTCGATGGATAGCTCCCATCCTGAAGAGTTTCATTGGCTAATGCTGAACCATGACGGCTTAGAACGCGTCGATTGACTCTGTTTCCCACCATTGCGACCTCGCGCCTTTGCGTGAGTCTTCCGTTTTCTGATTTCCTCTGCGTCTCCGCGTCTCTGCGTGACACCTAAACTATTCCCCCTCGAATGCCGCCTCATCGTCGACGGCCCCGCCGACGGCGCCTGGAACATGGCCGTCGATGAGGCCCTGCTCGACGCCGCCGCGGAAGGGGGCGGGGCGACGCTGCGGCTCTATCAGTGGGCGCCGACGCTCTCGCTCGGTTACTTCCAGCGTTACGCCGATCGCGCCGCCCACGAGGCAAGCGTGGGGCTTCCCTGCGTGCGCCGCTCCAGCGGCGGCGGGGCGCTGGTTCACGACCACGAGCTGACCTACTCGCTGACGCTGCCACCCCGCGCGCTGGCGGGGCTCGACACCCGGGCGTTGTACTGCCAGGCCCACCGGGCGGTGATCGCCGCGGTCGCCGAGCTGGGGGGTGACGCGGGGCGGCTGTCGCTGTGTGACCCCGCCAAAGAGAAGGTGGCCGCGGAGCCGTTCCTCTGCTTCCAGCGGCGGGCCGATGGCGATTTGCTAGTGGAGGAACGACCCTTTCCAAGCGACCCCCGCCCGCGGGCTATGTCGGCGACAGCCGTACGGGGCCGATACAAAGTGTGCGGCAGTGCGCAACGGAAACGCCGGGGCGCCTTGCTGCAACACGGCGGGGTGCTGTTGGCCCAGTCGGCGGCCGCCCCCGAGCTTCCCGGGTTGGCCGACCTGGGCGTGCTCGACGCCGACGCCGCCTCATTCGCCGCGGCGCTCGGGCGCAACCTCGCCGACCTACTGGCTTTACGGACCGAGCCGGGCGAGCTGGGACCGGCCGAAATCGACGCCGCCCGCCAAATCGCCGCCGAAAAGCATGGCGCCGAGGGGTGGGTCCAGCGGCGATGAAGAGACCGTTAAACCGAGATAAAATCGCCGTATCCCCGTCTTGATCAAAGGGGCGGACTACCTGCTATGCTGGTATTGGGTGGAAACTTCTTGTCCAGTGCCCCCTCTCGAGGCGGGCTCCTTGGCGGTAGGTTCTGCCGCAATCGCCGTCAAAATGCCGGCGGTTTCCGCTGTCGCTGCGTAAAAAGTTAGAGAGCGAGACCGCACCGGTCTCCAACAAGCCGAGTCACGCGTTCGGAACCGCGTGACCGACAAGAGAAGAGGTAACCCGATGGCAACCGGGCCCGCGCCCCTGGGGCGTTGGCTCACCAGAACCTCCGAACGAGCCGTTGGGCCGCCGCAAGGCCCTCCTCTTCGCTCAACGGCCCGAACGCGTTCGACCACAGGAACACGACATGAAGTTGGTGGTGCTAGCTGGAGCCAAGAAAGGCGCCGCGGTCCCGATCAAGAAAAATCGCTTCGTGATCGGCCGGGGAAAGGACTGCACGCTGCGGGCTGGCAGCGAAGCGATCAGCCGCAACCATTGCGAGCTGCTCGTCACCGAGGCGGGCGTCACGGTCCGCGACCTCGGCAGTCGCAACGGCACTTATGTCAACGACGCCAAGATCGAAGGTGTCCACGCCTTGTCGAACGGCGACACCCTGCGGATCGGCCCGCTCGAGTTCCGCTATGAAGCCGAGGGCGAGCTCAAGCAAACGAAGCAGCCGAAGGTGCAGAGCGTTGGTGACGCCGTCGCCCGTACCGCGGCGAAAGGGGGCGGGGGCCAGGAGCACCTGGAAGACGACATCAGCGACTGGCTGATTGGCGACGCCGCCACCGGCGCCGCGCCGGGCGTTGGCGAGACGCTCACGATGCGGACCGACGAAACCCGGATCGCCCGCGACGCCGCCGTTAAAGCGATCGCCGAAGCCCAGACCAAAGAGTTGTCGGCCGAAGACGCCGCCGCCCTCGCCGAGGGGGAAGATGGCGAAGACGACGACAAAAAGAAGAAAAAAAAGGGAGAGCCCGGCAAGCTGCCGTTCAATCCTCACAAGCCGCAGGCAAAAGACAGCCGCGAAGCGGCCACCCAAATCCTCCGCGACATGGCCCGTCGCCGCTAAGCCCGTCGCCGCTAAACTCGTGGCCGCTCAGCCCGCACCGAGAGGTGAGGCCCCCGCCGATGAAATCCAACAAATCCCGCAAGCAGAAGCCCGCCAAGGTGTCGGGCGTCCTCGGCGTCGGCCTCGACGCAACCGACGGCCACAAGCGGCTCACCCGCGGCAAGGACTTCCTCCTCGCCGGCGGGTCGGACGAGACCCACTCGCGGATGCAGGAGACCATGATCAAGGTCACCGAACGTCTGGAAGAGCGTGGCAAGCGGATCCGAGACGCGTCGCCCGCCGAGCTCCGCGACCTGATCGGCGAGGCGGCCGGCTGATCGGCCGACCGCCCCGCTCGACAGAGAACTTCCCCCGCTCGTCATTCGGCCCCGCTCGTCATTCGGCGTGCAGCGCTTCGGACTCGGCCAGCGCTTCGTGGGCCTCGGTTTCGGCGGCGTCTTCGATCGACACCTCTTCGGTTTCGCCACGGCCGTTCCGCACGGCGGTTAACTCGGCCGCCGAGAGCTGCACGTAGCCCATCTCGCGGATGACCTCGAGGACCTCGCTACAGGTCGGGAACATCCGGCCGCTCTTCCGCTTGTAGGCGTCCAGGGCGTTCATGAACTCGACTTCCGAGTCGCTGTAGTCGCGTTCGCAGGTGGTCGGATCGATTTGCCGACGACGGTTGACCTTCTCACGGCGCTCGAGCTGGGGCTTCGCCGCCTGCGCGACCTCGATCTCGGCAGTAGCAGCGGCCTTGGCGGTGGCCTCGTCGCGGCGTTCGGCGGCTCCGCGGCGATCGAGGGTCACCTCTTCCTCGCCCGCCTTCTTGCCGGCCTTCGCCTTGGCGGCGGGCTTCTTCGCAGCAGGCTTGGCCGCCGCCTTAGCGGGCTTCTTAGCGGCGGGCTTGGCGGACGCCTTGGCGCGGGTCGTCTTGGCGGCCGTCTTGGCCTTCGTCTTAGCGGAAGTCTTGGTCTGGGCCACGGGGTTTCCTCGGCTCGGTCGTTGGCAGGCGGGGGGCGGCTTTCGGGGCGGGGGTCCGATCAACGCCGGCGGTCAGCGGTGATAGATGCAAGCATCGACGCGCCGACCTGGCAAAGAGCAACGACTGGGCAAGATTTCCGGTCTGCGTAGTCAAACCTGATCGGGCGATATTGACGGCCTGCCTACTCGTAGCACTCGCTCCGCGCCCGGGCGGCGGTTCGTGTTGCGGTGGGGGCCTCCCGGTGCTACGGTCCCCCCCGCCTACCGGCATAATCCTTACCAACCGCCGCGTCGCCCGAGAGGCTCGGCATATGCAGCTCCCTTCCCGACCACTGTCGCTCCTGCTCGCTGGCCTTGCGCTGGCGGCCGCGGGCTGCAACTCCGTGCAGCACCAGACGCTCAATGCCGAAGGGGTCGCCCTCTACAAGCAGGGCGCCTACCAGCAAGCGGCCGGCAAGTTCCAGGAAGCGATCTCCAAGCGACCCGACCTCGGGGACGGCTACTACAACCTGGCCGCCGCGATGCACCAGTCGGGCGTGCGGTTCAACCGCCCCGACGATATGAAGCAGGCCGAGACGCTCTACAACCAGGCGTTGGAGCGGTCGCCCGACCACGTCGAATGCTACCGCGGCCTCGCCGTGCTGCTGAACGAGACTGGCCGCCGCGACGCCTCGTACCGGCTGCTGAACAACTGGGCGGTCGCCAGCCCGACCAACCCGAACCCCCGTGTCGAGCTCGCCCGACTGCTCGAAGAGAGCGAGCGTTCGCAAGAAGCCGAGCAACAGCTCGTTCAGGCGCTGACGATCAGCCCCAACGACGCCCGCGCCCTGGCCGCCCTGGGCCGATTGCGTGACGAGGCGGGCGACCAGATGCAAGCGCTACAGAATTACCAGCGTTCGCTGGCCGTGAACCGCTTCCAGCCGCAGGTCGCCGCCCGCGTGGCGACGCTGCAGTCAGCGGCGGGCGCCAGCGCGAGCCTCGCGACCGGCGCCTCCGGCACACGGCTTTCGAACCAGTGGCAAGCGCCGGGGCCGGTGCGTTACTGAGTCGCAAATCGGCGTTCGAGTTCGTCGCAGGCGGCAGCCAGCGCCGCCGGTGCGTCGCACCGCTCTTTCCAAGTCCTAGTCGCCTCGGCCACTGCGGACGATTCGAGCAGCCGCCCCAGCTTCTTGGCGGCGCGCTCGCCGGAGAACCGCTCCGCCCGCAGCTCGTCCGCGACCCCAAGCCGACGCAGCCGCCAGGCGTTGTCGAATTGGTCGAACGCCATCGGCTGAATCAGCTGCGGCACGCCCGCCGCCAAGCCGCGGGCCGAGCTGCCGATGCCGCCGTGGTGGACGAACCCCGCCGAGCGCGGCAGCAGCCTTCCCAAAGGGGTGAACCCCGGGGCGATCACCGTGTCGGGCAACGCCGCCGGCAGCTGCTCGGGGTACTTCGTCAGCAGCACGCCGCGGCGGCCAAGCCGCCCGCAGGCGTCGATCGCCGCGGCGAAGAAGCGCTCGCCGTAACGCATCGCCGAGCCCGGCGTGAAAACGATCGGCGGCGTTCCCGCGTCGAGGAACGCCTCGAGCGGCTCGGCCAGCGCAAGCTCGTCACGCCCCCCGGCGCTGTCCCCGAGCGGGAAGCCGGTCGTCACGGTCCCGCGCGGCCAATCGGCCGGCGTCGCTCCGGAGGGCGAGACAAACCAATCGGGGAACAAGCAGAGCGGCGGGGCCACCCCGTAGTACCAGTCGAAAAAACCTTGTTCCAGCGGCGGTAACCCATGCGACGCCCGGAAGGCCTCCAGCGGCGGCGTGATGACGCGCCGGACGTAGAACCAGTCACCCACCAAGAACTGCAAGCGGTGGAGCCAGAGCGGCGCCCGGGGCGAGGCGAAGCCGGCCGGCAACCGCGGGGGCGCCAAGTTGCTCCACAACGCCATCGGGGCGTAGACGAGCGACGTGACCGAGACGCCTCGCGACTCCGCCGCAACGCGGCTAGCCAGGTCAAGCCCGTGGGCGATGACGAGCGTTTCTCCGGGTTGGGCCCGCTCCGTCACCAGCTTGTACAGCGGTTCGAGCAGCCCGATCGCCGCTTCCCGGAACACCACCTCGAGACCCGACGTACGGCCCCACAGCGAGCGGTTGCGCGTCATGCGGACATAGTCTTCGGCGGTCCCCACCTCGACCATCGTGAGGTTCGCCGCGGCCGCCTCGTCCGCGAAATAGGGATTGGTCGCCAGCGTGACCGCGTGGCCGCGGGCTTGCAGCGACGCCCCGAGGCCGATCATCGGAAAGACGTCGCCGTAGCTCCCCAGGGCGGTCAGTAGAAAGTGCATAGCGGCCAAGGGAACCGCCCCGACGACAATGACGCCGAGGCTCGACAAAGGAGACAACCACTGGGTCCGCGCGAGCGGGAATCGCGATCGTCGCCGATCGGGCGGAAACTTTCAGGTTCCCCCCCCTCCCCGGGGACGGCCCCTCCGGAGCTTCGCTTGTCGGTCCGGCGCTTCCTGCGGAGAATGACGGGATGCCCCCTACACCCAACGCGCCGCCGGAAGAGGACGACGACTTCGAGTACGAGGTCGAGCCCGCCGACGAAGAAGTCACCGCCCACCAGGTGCGCCGCGCCCGCGAAGACCTAGCCCGCGCCGAACGGGCGATCGATGTCGACGCCATCTACCGCGAGCTCGAGAACCGGGGCGATTTCGACGCCGCCTTCGAGAAGTTCCGCGCCCGATTCAGCGTCCGTTCCGTGCTGATCGCGACGACGGTGGTCGCCATCATTCTCGGCGTCGGCGGGTTGGGGATTTTCAACGGAACGACCTTCGCCGGGTTCATCTGCCTCTCCCTGATCGGCCTCGGTTCGGCCCACGCTTGGCTCAATTACCAAGAGGGCCGTCGCCGCGCCGAGCTGATCGCCCGCCGCGAGGCCGAACTCCGCCGCGCCCGGGGAGACGCCGACGACGATTTCGAACCCGAGCCAGCTCAGCCGCCGCCGAGTCCGGCCGAGCTGTTGGCGTCGTTCTTCCGCTTCACCTTGATGGACCTGATGATCGCCACTGCCGCGGCGGCGGTGATGCTCACCCTCATGTCGTTCGCCGGCTCGGCCGGCAAGGCGGCCGCCGCGATGGGCGCGTTGGCGATCACCGGCTTCGCGCTCCAGGCCGCCGAAATCAACATCCCGCGTCCGCTGCTGCTCGCCTGGTGGCTGGCGCTCTTGGGGTACTGCGTGCTGACGGTGGTCTCGATCGTGATCTGATCCGCTAGCGCCCAATCGCCAAAGGCGAATCAAAGTGAGCCGTCGGCGCTAGCCGCGGGTGGCGTCACTCTTGATTCACCCGCGGCTAACGCCGACGGCTCGCCGAGGGTCGGACGCACGGAGTCAGCCACCCGCCGCTTGGTCGTCGATCCATTCGCCGACGAGCTCTTCGAGCGTCACCAGCGGCAAGGCGCCGTTCTCGAGCACCGCATCGTGAAACGCCCGGAGGTCAAACCGCTCGCCGAGCCGTTCTTCCGCCACGCCGCGCAGCTCGCGGATCTTTAGCTCACCCGTCTTGTAGGCGAGGGCCTGTCCGGGCCAGCCGATATAGCGGTCGATCTCGGACCGGATCTCGTGCATCGACATCGCCGAGTTGGCGGCCATGTAGTCGATCGCCTGCTGACGGCTCCAACCCTTGAAGTGCATCCCGGTGTCGACGACCAACCGCGCGGCGCGCCACACCTCCATCGTCAGCCGACCGAAGTCGCTATACGGGTCCTCGTAGAAACCGGCCTCGACGCCGAGCCGCTCGGCGTAGAGCGCCCATCCCTCAACAAAAGCGGTGAAGCCGCCGTACTTGCGGAGCGGCGAGAGCCCTTCCAGCTCTTGCTGTAGCGCGATCTGCAGGTGATGCCCCGGAACCGCTTCGTGCAGCGCGAGCGCTTCGAGCATGTACATCGGCCGCGCCGAGAGGTCGTACGTGTTCAGGAAGAAGAAGCCCGCCACCTTGCCGTCGCCGGCCGGCGACTTGTAGTACGCGAACGTCGTCTTCGGGGCGATGTAGGCGGGGATCGGCTTCAGACCGTAGGGCATCCGCGGCAGACGGCCGAACAGCGACGGCAACTCCCCATCCATCCGCTTGAGGATCGCCGCCGTCGTCGCCATCAGCTCCTTGTCGGTCTTTGCGTAGAACTCCGGCGCCGTCCGCAGGTGCTCGACGAAGGCGGCGAAGCGGTCCTCCTCGTCGGTCTCGAAGCCGATCTTCGTGATAAGGGCGTCCATCTCGCCACGGATCCGCTCGACCTCCGCCAACCCGACACGGTGCACTTCCTCGGGCGTCGTATCGAGCGTCGTGAATTTGCGGACGCAGTGCCGGTAGTAGTCTCGCCCCCCCGGCAGCGCCGACGCGCCGATCGTCGACCGGCAGTTGGGGACGTACTCGTCCGCCATGAACTCGCCGAACCGCCGGTAGCCCGCCACGACCGACGAGAGGATCGCCTCGCGCGCGTCGGTCCGCAGTCGCTCGTACTCCGACTCGGGCACGCCAACCGGGAACTCCTTGAACGGCTTGTAGAGCAGGCTCTTCGTCGGGTCCTCAACGACGTGAGAGTCGATCGACGACTCGTAGCCTTCGAGGATCACCGACGGCAGGGTCAGCCCCTTCTGGACGCCGGCCCGCATCAACTCGATATGGCCATCGGCGTAGTCCCCGAAGGCCCGCAGCCGCGCCAGGTAGTTCTCGTAATCCTTGACCGTTTCGAGCGGCGAATCGTCGGGCAGTTCCGGGAACTCGACGTGGAAGCCGCTACGGTTGTTGATCGGCGCCAGGTGTTGTCCCGCGGCGTACTCGGCGAGCGAGTCGGCTAGGTCACGCTCGAGCAGGTCACGTTCCAGCCGCTCGTTTTTGGTGAGCGCGTTGCGGTCGATCGCCCGCAGGCGCTGGCGGAACTTGGCGTCGCTGGCGGCCGCCCGGTCGGCGTCGGCTAGCGAGACGCTCGCCAAGCGGTCGTTGTAACGGCTGTCGCCGCACCGCGTGGCGAACTGCGGCCACTCGTGGAGACGCCACTGCCAGACCTCGTCGAGAATTGCTTCGAGCGACGCGCTCGGAGAAGCGTCGGGCGTTGCGGCCACCGAAGGCGCTGCGAGAAGCATCGTGAGGAACGCGACAAGAACGCGGGCAGTGTTGCAAAGCATTCGGTCTCTCCGGGGTAATCAGGTGGTGTGGTTTGCCGGCGTCGCTGCGTGGGGGGGGTGTTCAAAGTGGCATTCTGGCGCCAGTTTCACGCGCCGCGGCGACTAACAGGTAAATTTGACTCCACATTCACCATCATGAAACTGCGAATTCAAACCGACTACGCCCTGCGGACCCTCATGTACCTCGGGTACACGGGGCAGACGGCCCGTTCGGAAGACATCGCTACGAAATTCGTCATCTCGAAGGACCACCTCGTGAAGGTGATCCAGTTGCTGGCGAAGCACGGCTACGTGAGGACGACTCCCGGCCGGGGGGGCGGCGTCTCGCTGGCGCTGCCCGCTGAACAGATCGCCCTCCGCGAGGTTGTCGAACGCTTCGAAGGGCGGAACGGCCTGCTGGAGTGCGTTGAGAACCCCGAGGTGTGCCCCCTCGAACCCGGATGCCGACTTCGCCGAGCCTTGATCCGCGCCGAGCGGGCATTCTACGACGCGTTGTCCGAGTTCACCATCGCCGACCTCTGCACCCGACGGCAGCAGGGCGGCCTCAGAAATCTTCCTTTCGACACCTGACCGGAGACCCCCCATGCGATTCACGCCCCTTCCGTTCGCACGCTTCGTCCCCCTGTGGTGCGCCGCGTCCGTGTTCGCCCTGGCGCCGTTGCTGGCCGATCATTCAAGCGGTGCGGAAGCCATCCCCGACAAGGCGCCAACGACGGGGACACCGGTCGACGAGGCGCTCCAGCGCACCCGCAAGCAGGTGCGGATGATCGACGGGATCTACAAGCATGGGATCGTTCTGATCACCGAGAACTACGTCACCGAAGACACCGACATGCCGGCTGGGGTGGCCTTCAAGAAATTGTTCGAGGCGGCCAAGGACAACGGCTGGCACGAGGTGCGTCTGATCGACGCGACCGGCGAACCTTACAACGACGAAAACTCCCCCCTGCCCGGCTTCGAGCAACGCGCGGTCGATGTCATCAAGAAAGGCGAGGCCTACTACGACGAAGTCTTCACCGAAGACGGCAAGCGCTATCTCCGCGCCGCCACCGCGATCCCCGTCGTGCTGCCCAAGTGCGTGATGTGCCATCCCCATTACGAAGACGCCGCGCCCGGCGCCGCGATCGGCGTGCTCGGCTACAAGTCGCTGATCGAGTAACGGCGACGCAACGCTGGGTTCAAACAAAAGACGCTCTGGCCGCGTGGCGCGCGGCCAGAGCGTTGTGCTTTGAGACGGTTCCGAACGCCGGCGGAGAACTAGACGCTCTTGAGCGAACCCGCGAGTGAAGCTACCGGTCCTTCAACGCCACAAAATCGCGCTCGGTCGGGCCGGTGTAGATCTGCCGCGGGCGGTAGATCCGCTTGCCGGGGCTGTCCCGCATCTCTTGCCAGTGAGCGATCCAGCCCGGCATGCGGCCGATCGCGAAGAGGACGGTGAACATCTCGACCGGGATGCCGAGCGCCCGGTAGATGACGCCCGAGTAGAAGTCGACGTTCGGGTAGAGCTTCCGCTCGACGAAGTACTCGTCGGTGAGGGCGACCTGTTCGAGCTTCTTGGCGATCTCGAAGATCGGGTCGTTGATATGGCCCTCTTCGATCAGGTCGTGGCAGACCTGCTTGATGATCTGCGCCCGCGGGTCGAAGCTCTTGTAGACGCGGTGGCCGAAGCCCATCAGACGGAAGCCGTTCGACTTGTCCTTGGCCATGTCGACGTACTTTTCGACGTCGGCGCCGTCGTCGCGGATCTGGTCGAGCATCGCGACGCACGCCTCGTTGGCCCCGCCGTGCAGCGGGCCCGACAGCGCGGCGACGCCGGCCGAGATCGAGGCGAACAGGTTCGCGTCGCTCGAGCCGACCATCCGCACCGTGCTGGTGCTGCAGTTCTGCTCGTGGTCGGCGTGGACAATCAGCAGCAGGTTCAGCGCCTTGGCGGCCACCTTGCTGATCTCGTACTTCTCCGCGGGCACGCTGAACATCATCTGCAAGAAGTTCTCGCAGTAGCCCAACTCGTTGTCCGGGTAGACGTACGGCTGGCCGATCGACTTCTTGTGAGCGTAGGCGGCGATCGTCGGCGCCTTGGCCAACAGCCGCATGCTGCAGCGGTGGACGTGGTCCGGGTTGTTCACGTCGAGCGAGTCGGCGTAGAACGTGCTCAGCGCGTGGATCACGCTGCTGAGGATCGCCATCGGGTGGGCGTCGTGTTGGAAGCCGTCGAAGAACTTCCGCATGTCCTCGTGCAGCATCGAGTGCTGGCGGAGGTCGGTCCGGAAGGCGTCGATCTGCGCCGCGTCGGGCAGCTCGCCGTGCAGCAGCAAGTAGCAGACCTCGACGAAGTCGCAGTTCTCGGCAAGCGTCTCGATGGCGTACCCGCGGTAGCGCAGGATCCCTTCCTCGCCGTTGAGGAACGTGATTGCGCTCTCGGTCGAACCGGTGTTGACGAAGCCCTCGTCGACGGTGATCGCGCCGGTCTGGGCGCGGAGCTTCGAGATGTCGAGCCCGACCTCATTCTCTGTGCCGACAATAAGCGGCAACTCGAGGGTCTTCTCGCCAATCGTTAGCTTGGCGGCGTCGGCCATCAACTACTCTCTCCGAAAGTGGGAACGGGACGCGGGACAAGGCATTCTCAAACACCGGGCAAACCGGGCGAACCGCAGTCTAACGGCCACCCCAGAGGCTGCCAATCGGCGGCCCCTGCCGAAAACCTACCACGCCGCGCAGAAAAGGAGGGCCCCGTTCCGACGCAACTCGGAACCGGGCCCTCGATCGTAGCCAAGTGGCAAGGCTGCCCAAGCATGTCGGACGTTGTCGCGCCCGGCGGCGGCATTCGGCCCGCAACGCGCGGCCGGTCCGGGTCGGCCTTGCCGATTAGGCCGTCGGCGCCGGTTGCAGGACCGCCCTAGGCGGCCCGCGCCCCCTCGACCGCCTGGCGGTGCGCCACCGCCTCGCAGAGCACGCATGGCAAGAAGACCATGCCGCCACAACCCGGGCACCGCTGGGCCGCCGCCGAGCGGAAAACCTCGGGCTCCACGGGCGGAGCGCCGAAGAGACCCCGCTCGCCCTTGGCGATCGCACCGACCGACCCACGGCTGACGCCCGTGGCGGCCGCGATGGCCCGTCGCGACAGCTGACCCTCGTCGAGCAGCCGCCGCACCTCAAGAACTTGCTCCAACGCCAACATAAGGCTCCTCCGCAGGAAAGGGGACAGGAAGAAAAGTACGCGGCTGTTTCGCGCGTCAGTCCTCGTCGTCCCGTTCGATCCAGAAGTCGCCCGGCTCGGGGTAGGTCTCGTCGTCATCGGGGAGAAAAAAGTCCCAATCGGCGTCCCCGAGCGCCACCAATCCGCCGCCGCTGATCTTTCGCATGGCCAACTCCAGATAGTGAACATAAAATCACTTACCTGGCGTGAAGCTATCACATCGCGCGGCCAAAACCCAGCACAAATAGGGTTCATGTGTGCACTATTCGTGCATCCACGGTCCGGCACGCTACTGGAGCCGCTGTAAGACTTCGGTGCTCTGAGCGGCTAGCTCCGGGACAACCCGGGCCAGCTCGTCGAGTTCCTGCCGCGACGCCCCCGAGAGTGTCGCGCCCGCCGTGCGGGCTTTGTCGTCCTGACCTAGTCGGTCGTAGGCGACGACCCGGGCCGCGGCGACTGCCAGATCGTGTCCGCCGTTTGAGTTGGCGTCGTCGGGCAGCGACTCCAGCACCCGGGCGGCGCCCGCGGCGTCGTCGCGTCGCAGCAGACAGAGGGCGAGACTTCGCTGGGCAAGGCGGTGGTACAACGCGTCGGCTTCGGGGTGGTACCTCAGGACCGCCTGCCAGGCGTCGGGAGTCTCGGCCATCTTGGCGTGGAAGAGCTGCTGCTGAACCGTCTCGAAGCGTTCGACACGGATCGCACTCGACCGCAGCACCGCCCGAGGAGCGGTAGCGCCGCCAACGACAGCGCCAACCAACAGCCCGATCAGCGAGGCGGCCGCGATGCGTCGCAGGCGGCCGCGCGAGGCCGCCTGCTTTCCCGAGTCGGCGTGCATCGCCGCGGCGAGCCGCTGGAGGGCTTCGACGTCGTCCCCGGTCCGTGGTGACCAGCCGCCGATCGATGACGCGCCGGTCAGCGTCGCGCCGAGTCCTCCCGAGGCGGTCACCCACCCCTCGGACTGCCCCGACCGCGCGGCTTCGGACACCGCCTGTAGCAGGGCGCTGGGCGAGTCGTAGCGGTCACTCGGCGATTTGCGGATGAGTCGGTCGATGACCGCCGCCAACGCCGCGGGCGTGTTGGGGCGGCGTTTGGCGACCGGATCGGGCGCGCTGTTGAGGTGCTGTACCGCGACCGACAGCGGTGTGTCGCCGGTGAACGGTGGGTCGCCGGTCAGGAGTTGGTAAGCCGTCACGCCGAGCGAGTAGAGGTCGCTGCGGGAGTCGACCTCGCGTCCCTCGATCTGCTCGGGGCTCATGTAGAGCGGCGTCCCCATCGCGACGCCGACCTGCGTCATCCGAGGGGTGTTGGCTTCGAGGAGGCGGGCGAGCCCAAAATCAGCCACCTTCACGGCGCCCAGCCGATCGAGCATCAGGTTGTCGGGCTTGATGTCGCGATGGACGAGGCCCTGCTCCGCGGCGGCGGCGAGGGCCGACCCGACTTGCCAGAGGACCTCGAGCACCCGGACCGGCTCAAGGACGCCGCTCCGCTGGATCTGACGCCCGAGGCTGCCGCCCGCGACGTATTCTTGGGCGATGTAATGGCGGCGGACGCCGTCGATCTCGGCGGCGCCGACCTCGTAGATCTGCACAATCCCGGGGTGGGTCAACGACGCGGCCGAGCGGGCCTCGTGCTGGAAACGATCGACGTAGGCCCGGTCGCGGCAGAGTTCGGCGGCGAGCACCTTGACCGCGACACGACGCGCGAGCGATTGCTGCTCCGCCAGATAGACCGCCGCCATCGCCCCCCGCCCCAGCTGCCGGAGCAGTTGGTAGTCGTTCAGGCGGCAGCCAGTGAGGTCGTCCAACGGGAGGCGTGCTTCGGTAGGGGGTTAGGCTTGAAGCAGAAGATCGATCTCGACAGCGAAGCGGCCGCCTTCGTCCCCCTCCCTTTTTAGGGAGGGGTTAGGGGAGGGTCGAGGCGTTCCTCACAGGTGTGCTTTTCTGTCCTGGGCGTTGTCACCCTCCCCGAGCCCCTCCCTGCAAAGGAGGGGGACGGGGGCGACGGCTTCGCCATCGCCCGATGACTATTCGCCAATCCGCTCGACGCAGTCCTCACCCCCCAAGCCTCACGGCTTTCAACACGCGGCTCGCCGCCTCGGATTTGTTCAGCACGTAGTAATGGATGCCGGGGACCCCCGCGTCGACGAGGCCTTGCGTCTGGACGGTCGCTTGCTCGACGCCAACGTCGAACTGCGCCGCGGCGTCGTCGCCGCACGCCTCGAGTTGCGAGAGGAACGCCACCGGCAGCCCGGCGCCGCACAGCGAGGCGATCCGCTTGACCTGCGATACGTTCGTCACGGGGAGCAGGCCCGGGATGAGCGGTACGTCGATGCCAGCCGCATTGCAGCGGTCGCGGAAGCGGAAGAAGTCCTCGTTGTCGTAGAACAGCTGCGTGATGATGGCGTGCGCGCCGGCGTCGACCTTGCGTTTCAGCGCGTCGAGGTCCGCCTCGGGGCTGGGCGCCTCTTGGTGCACCTCCGGATAGCCTCCGACGGCGACGCCCATCGCGGGGAAGTCCTCGTGGATCATCGCCACCAGCTCGTTGGCGTAGTGGAAGCCCCCCTCGGTGAAGCGGAACTCGGTCTCCCCGGCCGGCGGGTCGCCCCGGAGGGCGACGACGTTTGTCACGTCGGCCTCCGCGGCCCGCCGCAGATAGTCGCGGATCTGGTCCGCGGTGCGCCCGACGCACGTTAGGTGGGTGGCGACTGGCAGGCCGAACTCCTTACGCACCCGCGCGGCGATCTCAAGGGTGCGGTCCTGGGTGGAACCGCCCGCTCCATAAGTGCAGGTAATATAAGCCGGTTTGAAGCCCACAAGCGTCTGGGCGTGCCCAAACAAGGCTTCAACGCCCGCCTCGGTCTTGGGCGGGAAGAGCTCGAACGAGAGGGCGAACTTGTTCGCGGCGTAGATATCGGGGAGGCGCATAGAGTTGGTTGTCAGCTCTCGGCTGTCGGCTATCGGCTTGTATTCAAGAAGGACGATTACATCTGTGGGAGGGGTCTCCAGACCCCGATTGCGCGCACCGCGCCGTTTCGGAATGGCTACCGTAATCGGGGTCTGGAGACCCCTCCCACAGCATTATGCCGAGACACTAACCGCATCCGAGCCAGCACAGTATAAGCCGACCGCCGACAGCCGACAGCCGACAGCCCCCCGCTCACCACAACCGGGCATTGGCTTCGGCGACAACGTACTCGGCGACATAGTCCTTGTAAGCCTGGGCGATCTGGCGGGTCAGCGGCCCGCCGCCGGGAGGAAGCTCACGCCATTGGCCGCTGGGAAGCCGTATCGCCGCCACCGGCATCACCTCGCGGGTGGCGCTGGTGACGAAGGCCTCGTCGACTTGGGACAGGTCGTCGACGGTGAGGAGTTCTTCATGGATTGGCCAGCCGGCGGCGGCGCCGATCTTCCGCAACGCCGCCCCCGTGATGCCGCGGAGGTTGCCCGCCGAGTCGGCCGGCGTCTGCACCTTGCCGTCGGTGACGAAGAAAATGTTGCTGTTGCTCGCCTCGGTGGCGTAGCCCTCGTGGTTCAGCATGAGGCAGTCGTCCGCGCCCCGCTCGACCGCCTCGGCGAGACCGAGGATGTTGTTCAGGTAGTTGCCGCTCTTGATATTGGGGCTGAGGGCGTCCGCCGCGTTGCGTCGCACGTCGGTGACGGCCAGCCGCATGCCGACCTCGCAATGCGCTTGCTTCCACTTCGGCACGGGCTTCACGAAGATCATGAAACTGGTTCGCAAGTTCGGATCGGGATAGAGATCGACCGGTCCGACGCCGCGCGAGAGGTGCCAGCGGACATAGACCTCGCCCGTACCGTCCTCGCTCGGCCGGCCGCCGGCCGCGGCGACCGCCCGACGGATTTCTGCCATCAACTCTTCGCGGCTCTGAGCGATCGGCATGTGGATCAGCCGAGCCGAGTTCTCCATCCGCTCGAAGTGCTCGCGCCAGAACAGGGGCACGCCGTCGTAGGTGCGGAAGACCTCGTAGACCGAATCGCCGTAGAGGAAGCCTCGGTCGAGAACCGGGATCCGGGCGTCGTCGAGCGGCGATAGCACGCCGTCGATATTGGCGGTGGGTTGAACGGCGACAGCTGGCATGTGGAAATCCTCTACAGACGGCGCGTCACGGCCCCAGACCGCATCGACTTGGCAATCTTGGCAAGGTGCGTCGGGGGCCCCAGCGACTCGTGCAGATTCTGTGGGACGAAAGACCTGCGAAAGCCGATTGCGCATTCTATCGCGACCCCTCCGTCGCGGTAGGCGACCCAAAGAGCTGTCGGCACTTATCGAATTGGGATTGAGGTCTGGTCGAATCAGGGATTTAGGTCTGGCATTCGCCCATTGGCATTCCGCTATACTCCGAACCACAGTCCCCCCTTTGATTGGCGTCCGTGCCCGCACCGCTTGCGGTGTCGGGTTCCCACCCCGGCCGATCTCGCAGCTGAACCGCTCCACGGCTGAAACACACTGTTCCGAAGGCAGCTGAACATTATGAGCCAAGTCCAAGAGCCCTCCCTCGCCGCCCTAGCCCGCGAGAACTGGACCGAAGTCACCCCGCAAGCCCTCTACGGCAAGCTCCAGACGATCGCCCGCAATCTCTGGTGGAGCTGGAAGCCCGAAGTCGGTCAGCTGTTCCGCGACCTCGACCCGGTCCGCTGGCGCCAGCTCGACCACAACCCGATCGCCCTGCTCGCGGAGATGACCGCCGAGCAGGTCGCCGAGCGGGCCAGCGAGATGGCGATGATCACCCGGATCAATCAGGCTCACCGCCGGCTGCACGACTACCTCACCAAGACCGACCACACCTGGGGCGCCCGCGAGGCGGGCGTCCTCGGCTCCAAGCCGGTCGCCTACTTCTCCGCCGAGTTCGGCATGCACGAGTCCGTTCCGATCTACTCGGGCGGTCTCGGCATCCTGTCGGGCGACCACATCAAGTCGGCGAGCGGCCTCGGCATCCCGCTGATCGCGATGGGCCTGTTCTACGACCAGGGCTACTTCAAGCAGCACCTCGACAGCGAGGGCTACCAGCAAGAGGAATACGTCAACACGAAGGTCGCGACCCAGCCGATGGAGCCCGCCGTGGGCAAAGACGGCAAGCCGATCATGGTGTCGATCGAAACCCGCAACGGCGCGCTGAACGCCAAGGTATGGCTTGTCCGCGTCGGCCGGGTGAAGCTCTACCTGCTCGACTGCGACGTCGAGGGGAACAGCCCGCAAGACCGCGAGCTGACCAGCCGCCTCTACGGCGGCGACACCCGCACCCGTATCCGCCAGGAGCTGGTGCTGGGCATCGGCGGCGTCAAGGCGCTCCGCGCCCTGGGCATCACGCCCGGCGCCTACCATCTCAACGAAGGCCACAGCGCCTTCGCCCCGCTAGAAGTCATCCACGAGCGGATGCAAGACGACGGCCTGTCGTTCGACGACGCCCTCCGTGAGGTCGCCCAGCAGACCGTCTTCACCACGCACACGCCGGTCCCGGCGGGCCACGACCGCTTCGACGCGGGCCTGATCGAGGAGCACCTCGGCCCCACCCGTGACAAGCTCGGCATCTCGCACGACCAACTGATGGGCCTGGGCCGCGTCGAGCCGCAGAATGGCGAAGAGACCTTCACGATGACCGTCATCGGCCTGAAGCTCTCGCGCCGCGCCAACGCCGTGAGCTCGCTGCACGGCGTCGTCTCACGCCGCATGTGGGCCAATCTCTGGCCGTGGCGAGTCGAAGAAGAGGTGCCGATCGGCCACATCACCAACGGCGTCCACGTGCCGACCTGGCTCGCCCTGCCGATGCGGCAGATGTATGACCGCTACCTAGGGGTCGACTGGCAGAGCAAGATGTACGACCCGGAGACTTGGCAGGGGATTTACCAAGTCGATCCGGGCGAGCTCTGGGAGACGCACCACGCGCTGAAGAGCCGGTGCCTCGACTTCGTCCGGCGCCGCCTCAGCCGCCAGTGCCGCCGCCGCAGCGAGGACGAGGCCCATGTCGACGCCGCCCGGCTGGCGCTCGACCCGGCCGCTCTGACGATCGGCTTCGCCCGCCGGTTCGCCACCTACAAGCGGGCCGACCTGTTCCTCAAGCGGCTGGACGACATCGCCGAGCTGATCAACGACACCAACCGCCCGGTGCAGTTCATCTTCGCCGGCAAGGCCCACCCCGCCGACGAACCGGGCAAGGGCTTCATCAAGAAGATCGCCAACCTGCGGAACGACCCGCGGTTTGCCGGCCGCGTCGTGTTTGTCGAGGACTACGACATGAACGTCGCCCGGCACATGATCCAGGGCGTCGACGTGTGGCTCAACAACCCGCGGCGTCCGCTCGAAGCGTCGGGCACCAGCGGCATGAAGGTCGTGCTCAACGGCGGCCTCAACTGCTCGATCCTCGATGGCTGGTGGGGCGAGGCCTACAACGGCAAGAACGGCTTCTCCATTGGCAACGGCACGCAGCACGTCGACACCGCGATCACCGACCAACGCGACGCCGACCACCTCTACGAGGTGCTCCGCGACGAGGTCGTGCCGCTGTTCTACGACCGCGACGCCGATGGCCTGCCGCACCAGTGGATCGAGCGGATGGTCAATTCGATCGCCACGCTCGCCGCCCGGTTTAGCGCCCACCGGATGGTGCAGGACTACGTGAAGCTCTGCTACCTGCCCGCGGCGGGCGGCCTGTCGAGCGAGATGGGGATGCGCTGACGCAAAGGGTTTGAGCCGCGCACTGAAGTAAGCGGAGAGGATTGCCGCTCCAGACGGCTCCGCTTACTTCGTGCGCGGCTCAAGATCCATTGGTGCGCGGCTCAAGACCCCTCCTACGGCGGCAAGTCGCGTCGCGCGGGGGCCGGTGATAAGCTGACGCTATGGCCCGTATCACTTCGCCCGATTCGCCCGCACTTCTCGACCTGTGCGATGCGCTGCGCGCCGGCGCTACCGAGGTCGACCGGACGAGCGCCTGGCCGGCCGAGTCGATGCGGCTTTGCGGCGAGGCGGGCGTTTTTGAGTGGTTTCTTCCCGCCGAGCACCACGGCCAGGGCTGGGACGACGCCGACGTCACGCGCGGCTATCTGGCCCTCAGCGAGGCGTGCCTCACCACGACGTTCATCATCACGCAGCGGACCGGCGCCTGTCGGCGGATCGCCGGCGGCGCGAACCAAGCGCTCAAGGAACGCTTGCTCCCCGGCCTGGCGGCGGGCGATTCGTTCGCGACAGTCGGCATCTCGCACCTGACGACCAGCGGCCGGCACCTCGCCAAGCCGATGCTCGCCGCAACGCGGATCGACGGCGGCTGGCGGCTCGAGGGCGCCGCGCCGTGGGTGACCGGCGCCGAGGCGGCGCTGCACGTTGTGGTCGGCGCTGCGGTGGTGGACGGCCAGGGCGAGCCGACCGGCGAAGAAATCTTGTTGGCGGCGCCGACGGACCTCGCGGCCGTTACGACGCCGCCCGCTTTTGAAATGGTCGCGTTGACGGCCAGTCGGACCGGTCCGGTCCGCTTCGACGGCGCCGAGATATCCGACGACTACGTCGTCGCCGGCCCGATTCCCGACGTTCTCAAGCATGGCGTCGGCGCCGGAACGGGCGGCCCCCAGACCTCGACTCTGGCGCTCGGCGCCGCGGCGGCGAGCCTTGCCCTGCTCCACCAAGAGGCGTCGCGTCGGCCCGACTTGGCGGCGCCCGTCGAAGCGATCGCCGCCGAGCACGCCCGCCTGCTGGTTGATCTGCAGGCCGCGGCGAACGGCTCGCCCACTTGCAGCAGCGAGTCGCTCCGCCAGCGGGCCAACAGCCTGGTGCTGCGAGCCGCCCAAGCCGCGCTCTCGGCCACCAAGGGGGCCGGCTACCTCGCCGAGGCGCCAGCCGGCCGGCT
This sequence comes from Botrimarina colliarenosi, assembly GCF_007859955.1. Classification (GTDB taxonomy): domain Bacteria; phylum Planctomycetota; class Planctomycetia; order Pirellulales; family Lacipirellulaceae; genus Botrimarina; species Botrimarina colliarenosi. The sequence goes on along the minus strand of NZ_SJPR01000001.1, from coordinate 21,366 downwards.
CTGCCGCGAGGCCCTGTTCTTCCTGGTCTGGAGCTGCCCCCAGCCGGTGCAACAGGCGGGGCTGTGTGAACTGGCGGGCCTCGTCGGGTAGAGTGCGGGTTCCTCCGGGAGCTGACGCTTCCCGGCTCGCTGCCCCAACGCAGCATGCTCTGCCGACTGCCTAACGCTGACTGCCCACTCCCCTATGTCCGATCCAATTGTTGTATGGCACGAGCACGCCGTGGCGCGGGCCGACCGTGAGAAGCTCGCCGGCCACCGCGGCGCGGTCGTCTGGTTCACGGGCCTATCGGGATCTGGCAAGAGCACCGTCGCGAACGCCGTCGACGCGATGCTGCATGCTGCGGGGGTCCGTACTTACGTGCTTGATGGCGACAATGTCCGCCACGGCCTGAACGCGACGCCCCAACTGCTGGCGGAGCGCTATGGGGCGGCGTTTGGCGAACGCTTCGGCCTGGGCTTCGCTCCCGAAGACCGGGTCGAGAACATCCGCCGCGTCGGCGAAGCCGCCAAGCTCATGGCCGAAGCGGGCCTCATTGTGTTAACCGCGTTTGTGAGCCCCTACCGCAGCGATCGCGACGCGGTCCGCCAGACCCTCGGCGGAAGTGTCGCGGACCAAGGGGACTTCTTAGAGGTGTTTGTCGATACGCCTTTAGAGATCTGTGAACAACGCGATCCGAAGGGGCTGTATAAGAAAGCACGAGCGGGTGAGATCAAGCACTTCACAGGAATCAGCGACCCCTATGAGGAGCCGTTGGCCCCAGAGATCGTTCTACCGGGTGGTGATGAATCGGTCGATTTGCTGGCGAAACGGGTGGTAGGTGAGCTCCAAAGGCTCAAGGTGATCGCCGAGTGATCTCCTTGCGATACACCGGGGAGCGATCGGTCACTACCTTCTTGAAATGGTTTGACAGAAGCGGGCAATCGGCCCTATTTTTAAATGCGAAGGGCAACCGATTGACCATTCGTCTTGAACGGTTGATCGCTCGCTGAGTTCCGCCACCACCGGCCCTTCGCTGCTGGCGGACGACGCTTTGGGCGCGTCGTTTGCATGGATTCTGGCGACGGAAGGCCAGTGTTCACCCCTCCCGCAAACAGCCGATCTCGCCCCGCATTACGCGGTTAGAGATGCTCCCGCCTAACCCTCAAAGAGAGACGCATGTCGCTGCGACCCGTATCGAGCGGTCGACGTCTAACCTTCCCGCACATGTCGTCGACGACGCGGGAACTTGAACGGCTCATTCACGAACGGATCACTTCACGTCTTGGCCGCCGGATCCGCAACTTGGCGGTGGCCGTCGATCGTGGCGTGATCCATTTGGCGGGGCAGTGCTCGACCTACTATTCCAAGCAATTGGCTCAGCATGTGGTGTTGGGCGTTGTTGAAGACGAGGTCATCGACAACGAAATCGAGGTCTCGGTGCCGCGAACTTCCTCCAACCCCAACTACTAAGACGAAGGCGTCTCGGTAGGGTCGTTGGAGTTCTCCTCGTCTTCATCCTCATCGGCATCGCTGGGCGCCGCCGCGGCGACCGCGGCGAGCCGGCTGGCCAGTTCTTCGCCGCCGTGCGTCACCACCGCATCGATCGCAACGGCCCATAACGGCAACGCGCCGAGGGTCGCAACGCCAACCTTGACCAAATCCTTGTGCGTGCACACGACGAGGTCGGCCGCGGCGGCGGTAGCTTCTCGCTCGATCCGCTCGACGTCGGGCCGGATGTAGGCGTGGTGATCGGCGAACTCGACGAACGCCACAACTTCGGCCCCCAGCGCCAACAGCGTCGCGCGGAACGCGGCCGGGTTGCCGATCCCACAGAAAGCGGCCACACGGGCGCCGCGCAGCGTCTCTACAGGGGCCTCGAGCGAATCGTCGGTCGCCGACTCGGCAACCCCCACGAGCCGCGTCGGCCGAGTGACCGACTCGCACCACAAGGCGCCCGGCGCCAAAGCCGCCACCCGCAGCCGCACCGCTTCACGCTGCGAGTCGGTGACCAAGTCAGAGCGTGTCAGGCAGACTACGTCGGCGCGCCGCAGTGACTTAACCGGTTCGCGCAGCACGCCGCGGGGGAAGACCCGCCCGTAGCCAAACGGCTCGGTGGCGTCGAGCAGCACAATGTCGAGGTCACGCGCCAGCCGGCGGTGCTGGAACCCATCGTCCATGACGATCGTCTGGGCGGCGAGTTCGTCGATCGCGATCCGCGCCGCGGCGACGCGGTCCGGGTCTTGCACGTGGGGCACGTCGGGAAGGGACTGCTCGAGTTCGAGCGCCTCGTCGTTCGGCCCCCCGTCGTTGGAGCCATAGCCGCGACTCACGAGAGCGACACGAACCCCCTCGGCGCGTAAGCGACGGGCGACCCACTTCACCATCGGCGTCTTGCCCGAACCGCCGAGTGTGACATTGCCGACGCTGACGACGGGGACCTCGACGCGCTGCACGAGCGTCGGCGTCGTGTCGTACCGGCGGTTCCGCCACCAGACGCCGACACGGTACGGGCCCTCAGCGACCGCTAGCAGCCCGCGCAGAGCCGTCGCGCCGACGCCACGCCTTCGGCCGCTGACTAGGTCGTAAAAATCGCTTGATCGCACAGGTTCGGCAGCCAATCAGGTGCGGACGGGAAGACGGGGGGCGCTATCGTACCGGTCATGGCGGGCTGGGGGCGAGCCATCGCCGTACGCCAACTGCCGCCCGCGGCGTGGAGGGGCGTATACTTGAGGGACCCCACCAGCCGTTCGACCCGCTGCTGAAAAACGCCGCATGGCGACTCTCGCTCCGCCGCCGCCCGCCAAGTCCGACCGCACGGTCGACTACGACGCGTTCGTTGATGCGCGGATCGCCAAGACGCGCACCGCGGTGAAGTCCGCCGACTTGGCGACCGGCTTGGTGGTCCTGCTGGCCTGGACGCTCGCTGTGTTGCTAGCGGCGGCGGTGGCGGACCACTGGCTTGTGAGCGGCGGCCTCGACCGCTGGGAGCGGTTCGCCCTGTTCGGAGTCGCGATCGCTGGCGCCGGTCTGTATGCCTTCAACCGCTTGGGGCCCGCTCTGATGCGGAGCGTCAACCCGCTCTACGCCGCGCGCGAGATCGAGCGCGAATCGCCCGAGCTAAAGAACAGCTTGCTGAATCTCCTCCAACTGCGCGGCGCCGCCGAGCCCGCCGCGGTCCGGAACGCCCTCGAACAGCAGGCGGCCGAACGGCTCGCCAAGACGGGGGACGCCCCGATCGATCACACGCCGCTGGTGCGGGCGGCGAAACTGCTGCTGGCGATCGTTGCGGTCGTCGGCGCCTACGTCGTCGCATCGCCGAAGGACTTCTTCGCGTCCGCCGGGCGCGTGCTGGCGCCGTGGTCGCAGATCGTCGCGCCGAGCCGCGTCCGAATCACCGACGTCACGCCCGGCGACCAGACACTTGCCCAGGGCGACCGGCTCGAGGTCTCGGCGAACGTCACGGGGCTCAAGGACGGCGAGTTGGTCGAACTGGTCTACACGACGGACGACAAGCGCGTCGTCTCGCGGCGCGTCCCGATGGGGGCGTCGACGGGAGGTCGCGTCTTTAGCGGCGCCCTCCCGCCCGGCAGCGGCGCGTCGGCGGCCCTCGGTCTGCAGGGCGCCCTCACCTATCGCCTCGAGGCGTGCGACACCCACTCGCCGACCTACCGCGTCGAGGTGCTGACGGCGCCGACGATCGCCCCCGTCTCGGTCCGGTACGACTACCCCCCCTACACCGGCTACGCGACGCGCGAGGTCGAGGGGGTCGGCGATCTGCGGGCGATCGAAGGGACGCGCGTCACGCTCACCGCCAAAGCCAATCTGCCAATCGATTCGGCGCAGATCGACCTCGGCGCCGACGGCCGGCCCGATGTCCGCATGAAAGCCGACGGCGACCTGGCGACCGGCGTGCTGAGTCTCGCGCGGCGTGGGACGGCGGCTCCCCCTTCAAGCTATGTCCTGCGGTTCACGTCGCTTGACGGCCAAGCGAACCACGACCCACCGCAGTACCAGATCGAGGTGATCGCGGACCTGCCGCCCGAGACATCGATCGTCGAGCCCGAGGCGAAGCGTCTCGACGTGGCGGTCAACGAGCGGGTGCGGCTCGTCGCCGAGGCGCGGGACCCCGATTTTGCGCTCCGGCAGGTTCGGCTCATCGGCGAATCAACCGGCCGCCGCGTCGTTGAACGAGACCTACCGGTCGGCGAGGGTCGGGGTCGATTCGTTGGCGAAATGGAGATCGTCCCCGAGGCGATCGGCCTGCGGCCCGGCGACACGCTCGACTACTGGTTCGAGGCGACCGACAACCGCACGCCCCAGCCCAACGTCGCGGTGAGCCAGCGGCAGGTGCTCAGCGTGGTCGGCCCCAACGACGCGGCGAACCAGCAACCGGGCGAACAAGGGGGCCGAGAAGGCCAACCCCAAGCGGGCCAGCCCGATCAAGAGCAACCCGACCAGCAACAGCCGGGCGAAGGCCAACCGCAGAACGGAGAGAACGCCGGAGGCGGTTCGGACGCGCAGCAAGGCGCCGGCGAGTCGCCTTCCAACGCGGCCGACCAACCCCCGCCAAACGGCCAGCAAGCGCCAAACGGCCAGCAAGCGCAGCCGAGCGGCGAGCAAGAAGAAGGCGAGGCGGGCGACGACGGCGCACCCCCTCCGGGCGGGCTGACCGGTCCCGGCAAGCAAGGGGACGCCAACCAATCGGAAGAGTCCGACGGATCGGGCGGCGGCGCCCAAGGCGATGGCTCGTCGGACGCGGAAGAGTCGTCCTCAGACGGCGCCGGCGGCTCGCAACAGGGAGAAGGCCAAGGCGCCCAACAAACACCGCAATCGGGCGGCGGCGAAGGGGGCGAGCCCTCGGCGGGCGGCGAACCGAACGACGGCGCCGGAGGCGAACCGCAACCGGTCGCCCGCGACGGCAGCGACGACGGTTCGGCGTTCGACCGGATGCTCGATTGGCTGAAGCAGCAAGGCCCGAGCGACAACCAAGGCGCCAACGAAAACAACTCTCCCTCCGACGACCAGTCGCCCAAGGAAGCCCAGTCGCCATCTGAAGACCAGTCGCCCACGGAAGGACAGACGCCGCCGGCGGGCGGCGAACCGAACGACGGCGCCGGCGAAGAGCAGATGCCCTCGGGCGACGACAACTCGGGAACGCCCGACGGGTCCGAAGGGCAACCGTCCGACCAACGGGACGGAAAGCCCGCGAATGACTCGGCGGGCAGTGCGGAGGCGTCGGAGAGTCGTGACGGACAACAGGGCGACGCCCAGGAGGGGTCCGACCAGGGCGAGTCGCAGCCCCGCGACGGGGCCGGCGGCCCGCAGCCCGAGCGGTCGCAGGACGGTCCCGGCGCCGGCGAGCAAGACCGCAGCGGCCAGCAGTCCGACTCGCAGTCGAGTGAATCGGGCGGCGACACGCCCCCCGGCGAATCGAGCGATCAACAATCGGGGCCGCGCGAAGGGTCCGGCAGCGCCGGGCAGAGCCAGGCCGCCGACCGCGGCGCCGGCCAGTCGGCCGACCGCGGCGCGGGCGACTCCACCGGCCGCGCCGGCGGGGAACAAGCGGCCGACTCCCCCACTGGTGGCCAACCGGGCGACCAACCGGGCGAGGGCTCTTCGTCGCGCGACACGGAAGGCGCCGGCGAGAAGCCGGGCGGACAACAGCCGGGCCAATCAGACCGCAAACCCCGTCAGACATCGAACCAATCGGGCGAAGGTTCTCAACAAGAAGGCGCCGGCGACCAATCGTCCGATCGCAGCAACTCTGACAACGAAGCCGGCAAGCCGGGCGCCGACGGCGCCAACGAACTCACCGACCGGCGGGGCGAAGGCCCGCAGGACAGCGGCCGGTCGGGCGAACTTGGCGGGCCGATGGAGCTGACCGATCGGGGCGCCACGTCGGACGCCGCCGGCGAAGGCGCCGAGTCGGGCGGTGACGCCGCGAACCTCGACTACGCCCGGGAGCAGACCGAGTTGGTGCTGCAGCGGCTCGAGGAGCAACTGCGTAAGAAGGAAGTCGATCGCCGCCTGCTCGACAAGCTGGGCTGGACCGAGGACGACCTGCGCCGGTTCGTCAACCGCTGGCAATCGCGACAGCAGAAGGCGACCGACCGCGGCGCCACGGGCGAAGCCGAGCTCGACCGAGCGCTGCGGAGCCTCGGCCTCAACCCCGCGGGCCCGACCGCCGCGCAAGAGACGCCGGACGACTCGCTTCGCGACCTCCGCGACGCGGCGCGCGTCAAGACGCCGCCCCGGCTCCGCGACCCGGTCGAGTGGTACCTACGCAGCGTGAACGCGGCGGGCGACGCGGCGGAAAAATAGCCCGCCAACCGGCGCCAGACCGATCAAGAACCCGGTCGGTTCCGGAACCGAGAGCGAGGCCGTCCGAGCGGCGGCGTCGCGCCAGATCGTGTAGTCGGCGGCGTTGACCACGCCGTCGAGATTGGCGTCGACGCCCGCTTCCTTTGTTCCGTAGGCCGCTGACCAAGCAAGGTGGTCAGCGGAGGAGACGAAACCATCACCATTCAAGTCGCCTAGCCGTTGTGACGTCGCAACGATCCGCCAAATTGCGCTTAGAAATTGGTCTTTTTCATGCTGGTCCAACCCGGCCCCATAGTCCCTTACGTTGATTCCCGTTAAGTCCGCGTTATTCAAATACGTAAGGAGGGTTGAGCCAACAATGAAACTGCCGAGTTTCGACATATGTATATCATCGCGATAAAGATCGCCGAGTTGGCTGAAGGCGTCAAATTTATCGGGGTTATCTATGACGTAATGAAGCACGTCGGCGTTCGGGATAATATCCGCTGCAACGCCGACCTGGGCTAACTCCCCTTGCAACGCCTTGTAGTAAGCCTGCCGGTGCCGTGTCAATCCATCGGTGGGATCAAACCAAGCATCCCACTCGTCATCGACGGTGTAGGTAGCCTTTTTAAATGGCCACGATTGGTACAACGCCCAACGCGTGGACGAGTTTAGTGGGTTCGTGTCGAGGGCTGCGCTAAAAGCCTGAACCGCAGTAACGTCGGACGCTAAGTTGGATGAACCAGAACGAAAAGGCTGTGCGATTACGACGTCCCACTGCTCGTTACTCAAAGCGTCGCTCCAAACCCCTTCCGACGATGCTAGATCGGCGCTTGAGACTGCGGCAATCGAGCCAAGGGTCACCCCCCATCGTAGGTGATAGCCACTGTGGACGTTGACGGGCGTCTCAAGAGAAGACGAGTCGATCGTAGGGGGATGGCTGTCCCATGTAAAACTGTTGCCGATCCGGTAAACCCGCAGAGTGTCCGCCGCGGCAGGGCTTATGCAGTGAAGCACGAGAAAGGAGACTACCCCCACCAGCCAAGCAGATGAACTCGGTGCACTAGCTCGCGACATCCTCGACCTTCGCTTGACTAATACGGCAGAAATACCTCCGCTTACTGTAGTTGGCGAGGTCAAATGGTCAATAGAATCGGTTCTGGGGCTGTATTTGCAGTTTTCTTGCCCAGCGACGTCAATCAAATACTTCTCCCAATGCCCGACCCCGCCGAATCGGCTAATCCCCGCTACCTGGCCCCGTTTCATCCGAAACGGATCCCGCACCATTTTGTCGACGTGCTGATCGTTGGCGGAGGGATCGCCGGGCTGCGGGCTGCGATGGCGTGCGACCCGCGGCTCAGTGTCCTGATCGTCACCAAGGACCACCGCCGCGAATCGAACAGCACCTACGCCCAAGGCGGGATCGCAGGGGTCCTCGACCCCGAGGACAACTTCGCGAACCACGTCCGCGACACGCTGGTGGCGGGCGCCAACCTTTGCGACCCGGACGTGGTCGATCTGGTCGTGCGCGAGGCCCCGGCCCACATCCGCGAGCTGATGGCTTGGGGCGCCCAGTTCGACCTCAGCGACGACGGCGAGCTCCTCCTCGGACGCGAAGGGGGCCACAGCCACAACCGCATCGCTCACGCCCTGGGGGACGCCACCGGCCGCGAGATCATGCGGGCGATGTGGGTGCACGCCCGCGAGACGCTCCGCGCTCAGGTGTGGGAAAACACCTTCACGATCGACTTGCTGACAACCCCGTCCGAATTGACCGGCGAGTCCGAGTGCCGCGGCGCGCTGGTCTGGAGCCCCACGCACGGCAAGACGTTCGTCTGGGCCAAACAGACGATCCTCGCCACCGGCGGCGCCGGACAGGTGTTTCGCGAGACGACCAACCCCGCCGTGGCGACCGGCGACGGCCACGCCATCGCCTACCGGGCCGGCGCCGAGTTGGCCGACATGGAGTTCATGCAGTTCCACCCGACCGTGCTCTACATCGCCGGATCGAGCCGCAGCCTGATCACCGAGGCGATGCGCGGCGAGGGGGCGTGGCTCATCGACGCCGACGGCCATCGCTTCATGCCGGAGTACGACGAGCGCGCCGAGCTGGCGCCGCGGGACATCGTCAGCCGGGCGATCGTCCATCAGATGGAGAAGACCCGGCGGCCGAGCGTCTTTCTCGACCTGCGACACCTCGACGCCGAACACGTCCGCGCGCGGTTCCCCGGGATCGCGAAGAGCTGCCTGGAGTTCGGCATCGATATCGCCACCGACCCGATCCCCGTGCGTCCCGGCGCGCATTACTTGATTGGCGGCGTCCGAGTCGATGAACACGCGGCGACCACCCTGCCCCGCTTGTGGGCCGCCGGCGAGGCGACCTCGAGCGGCCTCCACGGCGCCAACCGATTGGCGTCGAACAGCTTGCTGGAGGGACTCGTCTACGGCCACCGGGCCGGCCAGGGCGCTGCCGCGGCCGCCTTGGAGGAGGCCGATACGTTCCGCGCAATCCCGCTTGTCAATGAAGCGGCGCCGAAGAGCAAAGAGCGTCTCGACCTGGCCGATATCCGCAACTCGCTGAAAAGCCTGATGTGGTTGCGGGCTGGCGTGTGGCGTGAGGCGGATGGCCTGGCCGAGGCGGCCGAGAGCATTCAGTCGTGGCGGCGGTACGTGCTGACGCGGCAACTCACGACGCCGGACGGCTGGGAGCTACAGAATCTCTTGCAAGTCGCGGAACTCATGATCCGCTCGGCGACCAAGCGGGAGGAATCACGCGGCGTCCACCTGCGAAACGATTTCCCCCAGCCGAAGGACGCCGAATGGCGGCGGCGGGTCACGGTGCGCCGCGCCGCTACCGGGCCACAGATCGAGCTGACCCCCCTGCTCGACGCTCCACCGGCGCCCGCGGCTTAGGGTGCCCGCGGCTTAGGGGAGCGTCGTGGGGCATGTCATCGGCGGGTCCCTGCGTAAAGCCGGATCCCTGCGTAAAGCGCAGCCCGCTAGTGACAATTTGCGAAAAACCGTCCGCGGGGCGAACTGTCGCCGACGCGCCAGCGTAGGCGGCGCAAGAGGTGATGAATCCGCCGACACCGCGGCCACGGGATAGACAGCGCACGGCGTAGCGGTTTAGCCTTAGGAACTTATTACACGCTTTCTGACGCGACTAGAAACGGTCAAGAACCTCCCCATGAGCATGCCCCAGCCCGCTGGCGACGCCCCCGTAGCGGCGCCGATGATTGAAGCGGAAGGCCTCTCGAAGTTCTACGGCGACTTCGCGGCCACACGCGACGTGACCTTCGCCATCCGCCAAGGAGAGGTCGCCGCCTTCCTGGGCCCCAACGGCGCCGGCAAGAGCACGACGATGAAGCTCCTGACGGGGTACCTCTCCCCGTCGTCAGGCGTGGCGAAGATCGCCGGCTACAACACGTCGACCGACCGGATCGAGGCCTCGAAGCGGCTGGGATACCTGCCTGAAAACGGCCCGCTCTACCCCGACATGACGCCGCGGACGCTGTTGAAGTTCTTCGGCCAGGCGCGCGGCATGGCCGCCAGCCGCCTCAAGAACCGCATGGAGGATGTCATCGACCAATGCCGGCTCGAAACGGTCATCGGCAAGCCAATCGGAAAGCTCTCGAAGGGTTATCGCCAACGTGTTGGCATGGCGCAGGTGCTGCTCCACGAGCCCGACGTGCTCATCCTCGACGAGCCGACCGCCGGCCTCGACCCCAATCAGATCCGCGAAGTCCGCAAGCTGATCCGCGAGCTGGGCGAAACGAAGACCGTCCTCCTCAGCACGCACATCCTGCAAGAGGTGGAGGCGATGTGTAACCGCGTCGTCTTCATCAATGAAGGCCGCGTCGTCTTCGACGGCCTACCAGCCGAACTCGGCAGCGACCCCGCGGCGCTCGACGCGAAGTTCCACGAACTCACCGGGGCGGTGGAGAGTGCTTGAGGACAGAAACGCTTTGAAGGGAGATGAGGGGGATGAATCGGAGAAAAGGGGATCGCAAGCGACTGCGAATGCCCTCCAGCATGACTCCGAATTCCCCACCATAACTTTGAAGTGGATGTTTTGACGACGACCGATTGACCGCGTCCCTCGAATAGCCATCCCCTTATCTCCCCCCCTCCCCACATCTCCCTTCCTTAACGCATCGGCAAGAACGATCCCCCATGAACTGGACCGTCCTGCACGCGATCTTCCGTCGCGACTTCGTCAGCTACTTCTCGAACCCCACGGGTTACGTCTTCATCTGCGTCTTCGTGATGCTGACGAGCCTCGCCGCCTTTTGGCCGCCGGAGTTCTTTAGCAACAACCTGGCGAACCTCGACCAGCTGTCGCGGTGGATGCCCTTCATCCTGCTGGCGTTCATCCCCGCCATCACGATGAGCGTCTGGGCCGAGGAACGGCGCCAGGGGACCGACGAGCTGCTGCTCACGATGCCGGCGACCGACTTTGACGTCGTCATAGGCAAGTTCAAGGCGGGCGTCGCGATCTTCACCGTGGCGCTGTTGTTCTCGCTCTTCAGCGTGTTCCTCGTGTTCCGCTGGGGCCTCGGCTACCCCGACATGGGCCTCTTCCTCGGCTCGTACCTCGGGTACTGGTTTGTCGGCGTGGCGATGCTGGCCGTCGGCATGGTCGCGTCGTTCTTCACCAGCAACCTAACGGTCGGCTTCATCCTCGGCGCCCTGCTCAACGCCCCGCTGGCGTTGTTTGGGGCCGCCGACCTGATCGTCAAGAACCAGGCCCTCGCCCAGACGGTCCGTCAGTGGAGCGTCTCAGAGCAGTTCGCCGACTTCGAACGGGGCGTCGTCAGCCTGTCGAGCGTTGTCTACTTCCTCAGCATCGCCGCGGTGATGCTCTACGTCTGCATGGTGCTCATCAGCAAGCGCCACTGGGCGGGCCGCGAGGACGGCGAATCGAAGGGGGGCCACTACCTTCTCAGGACGATCTGCCTGTTGGTGGTCGTCGGGGCGCTCAACGTCTTCCTCTCGAACAACGACGCCCGGCTCGACATGACGAGCGAGAGTCTCAACTCGCTGTCGCAGAAGACCCGCGAACTGGTCCGCGACCTAGCGGCCGACGACGACGTCCCGCAGATCCAGGTCGACGCTTACATCAGCCCCCAGGTGCCGGCCGAGTACGCCGCTCAAAAGCGTGACCTCGTCTCGACGCTGAGCGAGCTGAGCTCGCTGTCCGGCGGCAAGATCCGCGTCACGAAGCACGAGATCGAAAACTTCAGCGAAGACGCCACGCTCGCCGAGAAACGGTTCGGCATCGAGGCCCGCAGCGTCGCCACCAAGGACCGGGGCGCGCGCACCCAGCAAGAGATCTTCCTCGGCGCCGCGTTCACGTGCGGGCTCGACAAGGTGGTGATCCCCTTTATCGACAAGGGCGTCCCCGCCGAGTACGAGGTGGTCCGCTCGATCACAACCGTCGCGCAGAAGAAGCGTCAGCGGCTCGGGGTGTTGAAGACGGCCGCCAACCTCAACGGCGGCTTCACGATGCAAGGGCCGATCCCCAAGGCGCGGATCATCGAAGAGCTTGAGAAGCAGTACGACGTGGTGGAGGTCAATCCGGCCAGCCCGATCACCGAGAAGTTCGACGTCCTCCTGGCGGTACAGCCTTCTTCGCTCGGACCGGCGGAGCTCGATAACTTTGTGGACTGTGTCCGTGGCGGCCAACCGACGGCGGTCTTCGAAGACCCCGCGCCGCGGCTCTGGCAAGACGTGGTCGGCACGTCCGAGCCCAACCCGCCGCAAGGGGGCGGCATGATGGGCATGTTCGGCGGCGGTCAGCCCGGCGCCCCCAAGGGGGACATCACCCAGCTCTGGAAGCTGTTGGGCGTTAAAGTGCCCGGCGACGAGGTCGTTTATCAGCAGTTCAATCCCTACCCACGTGCAGGCACTGGACCCGGTGCGATCGACGACCTCTGGGTATTTGTTGACGCCGGTGAGCCGGGCGCCACACAGCCTTTCAATCCCGATGACAATATCGTCTCAGGCTTGCAGCAGCTCTTATTCTTCTACCCCGGCTCCGTCGAGCAGAGCGACGGCTCGAAACTCGAGTTCACGCCGCTAGCGGTGACCGGCGCTCTCACCGGCTACGTCCCGCAGAGCGATCTCCGCCAGGCCCAGCAGGCGATCGGCCTCCGCCAGGTGCCGACCGGCGACAGCTACATCATGGCCGCCCGTGTCAGCGGCGTGGCCGACGACCGCGAGCAGCTGTCGCTCGACGAGCTCGATAAGCAGGCCGACGACGAGACGGACGAGGCCGACGCCGCCGAGAAGAAGGAAGACGTCACGCTAAACGCCGTCGTCATCTCTGACATCGACTGCCTTAGCGACGCGTTCTTCGTCATCCGCGAGATGGGCGAAGAAGAAGACGCGATCGTGCAGTGGAACTTCCAGAACGTCGCTTTCGTGCTGAACACGCTCGACTCGCTTGCCGGCGACGAGCGTTTTCTCGAAGTCCGCAAGCGGACTCGACGCCACCGCATCCTCGAGGGGGTCGAGGCCCAGACCGAAGAGTACCGCGAGATCGCCGGCGAGCAACGCGAGCAATTCATCAACGACGCCAAGGCGCAGATCGCCGGCGTGCAAGAAGAGTTCACCGCGAAGATCAGCGAGATCGAGTCGAACCCCGACTTGTCCGCCGTTGAAAAGCGTCAACGGATGGAGCAAGCGAGCATCCTCTTCGGCCGCAGCCGTGACGTCCGCATCGCCAAGCTCGAAGCGGAGCGTGACCGGCAGATCCGGCAGACGGAGCGCGACCTCGCGGCTCAGGTCCGCGGCGTGCAAGACTTCTACAAGCTCTGCGCCGTGCTCCTGCCGCCGATCCTGCCGATCATGCTGGCCTTCCTCGTTTACTTCCATCGCCGCGAGAGCGAGCGCGAGGGCGTGTCGAAGACGCGTCTCCGCTTCGGCGGCAAGACCCCGGCCGAACGCCGGGCCGACGTCGCCGCATCGATGCGGAAAAAAGACGACAAGAATTGAGCCCGCGATCAGCGCGTAAGCAGAGACGACTCCCTCCCCCCTGAGGGGAGATGAAGAACCTAGCTCACCAAACCCATCACACGGAAAAGCCTTCCACAAGTCGAAGCGACCATGAAGGAAAGCACCCAAACGCTCCTGTTCCTCGCCGCCGCCATCGGCTCGGTGATGGCCGCGAGCTGGTCGCGTCCTACCGACGTGACCTACCAAGTCGATGACCTGATCGGCCAGCCGCTCTTCGCCTCCTTTGAGAGCGAGGAAGCCAAGTTGATGCGGATTGTCCGCTTCGACGAAGAGACCGCCACGCTCCGAGAGTTTGAAGTCGCCGAAGAGAACGGCGTCTGGAGCATCCCGAGCAAGGGGGGCTACCCGGCCGACGCCGAGCGGCAAATGGCCGAGGCTTCGACCGGTGTGGTGGACCTCGAGATCCTGGCGATCGCTTCGCAGTCGGCAGCCGACCACGCCGAGTTTGGCGTTGTCGAGCCGTCGTCCTCGCTGGAGGTCGGGCAGACGGGCGTCGGCGCCCGCGTAACGCTCGAGTCGGGCGGGGGCGAAACGCTGGTCGACGTGATTGTCGGCAAGGAAGTCAAAGACACGGAGAATCAACGCTTCGTCCGCAAACCGACGCAGGACGTGGTCTACGTCGTCGCTATCGATCCGTCGAAGTTCTCGACGAAGTTCGAGGATTGGATCGAGGACGACCTGTTGAAGATCAGCGCCTTCGACATCGCCCGCGTTGAAGTGAAAGACTACTCGGCCGAGCTCGTCATGCAGGGTTTCCGCCCCGCCCTGGCCCTCGACCCGCGCGCCGACCTGACGGTCGATTACGACGACCAAGAGTCGAAGTGGTCGCCCCACGAACTGAAGACCTACGACCGTGATACCGAACAGTATGTCGAGTTCACGCTCGGCGAAGACGAAGAGCTCAATGAGGAGACCCTCCGCGAGCTCAAGACCGCCGTCGACAACCTCACGATCGTCGACGTCGAGCGGAAGCCAACCGGCCTCTCGGGCGACTTGAAGGCGGGAGACGACTTCTTCAAGGACCGCTCCAGCATCCAGAGCCTCATGGAACGCGGCTTCGCCCCTACGAAGACCGAAGCTGGCGACACCGAGGTGCTCTCTTCCGAGGGCGAAGTGATCGTCACCCAGAAGGATGGCGTCGAGTACGTCCTCCGCTTCGGCAAGCTGCAGCTGTCGTCCGAAGGCGACCAGCCAGTCAAGACCGCCGACGAAGCTGCCGATGACGAAGCCGGCAATCCCGGCGTCAATCGCTACCTCTTTGTCATGGCGCGCTTCAACGACGGCATGATCGAGACGCCCGAACTGGAGGAAGTCCCTTCCGAAGAGGTCACCGAAGACGCATCGGAAGAGGACGCCGAGGAAGAAGCTTCCGCGGAAGAAGCCGACGGCGAAGAAACCAAGGCCGAAGCGGCCGCCCGAGAGCGAGAAGCGATCGTCCAACGCAATCAGCGCAACCAGGACGCCTACGACGACAAAGTCGCCGCGGCGAAGCAACGCGTCGAAGAGCTCAACAACCGCTTCGGCGATTGGTACTACGTCATCTCCGACGAGGTCTACAACAAGGTCGCCATCGACCGCGAAGAGTTGATCAAGACCAAGGAGCCTGCCGAGGGGGACGACGACGAGCCGGCAACCGCTGCTCCTGCTGGCATCCCGGGACTGCCCAACCTGTCCGGCTTCTCGAACGCCTCCGACGATGACGAGGCGGCGGCGGAGACCGACGCCAGCGAAGCCGCCCCGATGGAAGAGGGCGCCGACGAGGGGGCAACCGGCGACGGGGCAACCGGCGACGGGGCAGCCGACGCTCCTGAGGCCGAAGCGGCTGACACGGTCGAAGAAGCCACGACGCCGGCCGTCGAAGCCGAATAGCGTCGCTTCAAGACGCCGCTATGGCCGCACCGAGTTCGCGGAGCCGTTCCATGGTGAACAGCCCCGAGTCGTGCCCGTCGCTGAAAGCGATGTTGTACGCGTAGGCGCCCACGGGCCGCATCCCGGCGATCGTGAGGGGGCGGGCTTCCGCGGATGACAAGACCGTCAGCTGCATCGGGTTGGGCGGCGGCGCCGAACGCTTCTCTCGGCACGTCGCGCAGGGGCACGCTTCGCGCAACCCCCGGGCGGTGAAGACGTGCTGCACCCCGTCCGACCAATCGATCTGGATACGGTCGTCGGCGAGGCGGTGGATCGCGGTCGGGGTCGGTGCTGACATGGTGACGCGTTGGTAGTTCACTCCGGGGGCTGACGCAACCCGGTTCGCTGAGTGTGATGGGGCGGCCCTAGGCGTTCGGATCACGCCGATCGACGAAGCGCCGCGACTTGTGCTCGGTCCTCGGCAAACTCCCCGCCACAAGGGCTCGCACCTCGACCCGCAGGCCGAGGCCCGTCTGTAACGCGTCGGCGACGCGACCGACATCGCCCGTCGCCTCTTCGACCTCGACGACGAGCTCGTCCATCGCGCCGCGTCGCTCGGCAAGGAGGCGCCACTCGCCGATCCCTTCGACGCGACGCAGCACTTCTTCGATCGACGACGGGAAGACATTGACGCCGCGGACCACGAGCATGTCATCCGCCCGACCGAGGACGCCGCCGGGCAACCGGACAAAGCGGCACGGTCCGTCGGTGGGCCACTCGGGCCGCACGAGGTCGCCCGTGCGATAGCGAAGGACCGGGGCGCCGTAGCGGCCCAAGTTGGTGAGCACTAAGTGGGCCAGCTCGCCCAACGCGGCGGGGCGGCCCGTCTCGACCGACACGAACTCGGCCAAGAACTCCGACTCGACGACGCGCAGTCCCGGCGGGTCGTTCCAAAGGTCGTCGCCAAAGCCCCACGGACCGACCTCGGTCGCGCCCGCGTGATCGACGACCCGTGCCCCCCACGCCGCGGCGATCCGTTCGCGTGTCGCCGGCAGGCTGCCGCCCGGCTCGCCGGCCACGACGACCGTCTCGATCGGCAAAGAGGCGACGTCGACGCCCCGCTTCGCGCCCTCATCGGCGAGGTGCAACGCATAGCTCGGCGTGCAAAACAACCGGTTGGCGTTCGCACGCTCGATGAGGTCGAGTCGACCTAGCGAACTGAGCCCGCCACCGGGGATCGCCTGCACGCCTCGCTGGACCAGGGCGTCGAACGCGCTCCAGAAGCCCACAAACGGGCCAAACGAGAACGCGAGCATCGCTCGGTCGCCCGGCACGATCCCCGCGGCATCGAGCGGGTGCCGCCACGCCTGCATCCACCACCGCCAGTCGGCGGCCGTGTCGGGGACCGCCATCGGCGCCCCCCGAGTGCCGCTGGTCTGGTGGAAGCGAACGTACTCGGTCCCCGGCCGCGTGAGCCACTCGCCCGCCGACGCGGCGGCGACGAGCTCGTCCTTGCTGGTCATCGGCAGCGAGTCGAGCTCTTCGAGAGAAGTCAGGCGTGGCGCCTCGGCACCCAGCTTCCGCCGATAGAGCGTGCTCGCCGGCGTCACCGCCGCCAGCAACTCGTTGAGCCGTCCGATCTGGAAGGTTTCTAGCGTAGGACGATCCCATCCCCAGGAGGGGTCGTACGGCGACGAAGCGTTGGCGAGCATCCTCGAATCATAGCCCGATCGGCGGGTTGCCGGCTAATTCCTCCTTTTCCGCTTCGCGCCCTCACCGGCCAAATTGTCCCGGAAAGAGGCCTAAATAACGCCCCCGCAGTTTGCGTAACCGGCAATCTTCGGCGATCCTCATTCCCAGCCACCCCGATCTCCAGTAAACCGGACGCTAACCGCAGTGGACCGGAACCCGTTGCGGATTCGCCAGCGCGCTGGCAATCGCCAAGGTTGATTCGGGCGAACCCTCATCGAGACGACAGCCAGGCACAGGGAAGAGAAGGCCACTAGTGACAGATTGGATTCGACGCGGGGTCGCCCTGGTGGTCCTTGCGGCCGCGGGCGCTTCGCACGCTCTGACGATCACCACGAATTTCGCCTCCGACGGGGAAAGAATTCCCTCGATTGGGCTGGCGACCGCCGCGCCAACCGCGGTTCTCGGCGGGGGCGACCTCGAATCGATCGTCCGCGCCGCTGCCGACGCGTGGGAGGCGTTGATCCCCGACAAGCACGATTTCACGCTGTCGTTCGGATGGTACGACACAACGCTAGTGAGCAATGCGGCGTACCACGTCCCGGGCGCAGCCGGCGGCTGGCCGACCAGGACCCTTTCGGGCAGCGTCGCCTTCAACAGCAACCTGGCGAATGACCTGAAGATGTTCGTCGACCCCACGCCGACCGTGAACGAGGAGTTCCGCTACGACCACCGCACGTTCCTCGACCTGGGCGCGGGGCCGATCGAGGTGTCGCGACAGTATGTCGGGACCACCGAGGCGTCTCGGAGCAGCATCGATCTCTACACGACGGCCCTGCACGAGATTGGTCACGCCCTGGGTCTCACGAGTTGGGATTTCTACAATCAAGAAGCGAGCGACGGCAAAATCGACGTGACGCTCGCCCCTTTCGCGGGGACCGACATCCCGATTCATTCGACGCACCTCGATCTGCCCGATTCAATGCTGTCGAAGTGGCGGTTCTGGGGCCAGCGGCGGGAGATCACGCAAACCGATCTGTTGGCGGTCTGCCAGATCAACGGTTTTAGTCAGTGTGAGTTCGAGTTGGCGCCCGCCGAGTTTGCCGGCGATCTCAATGACGATGGCGTCGTCAATGCCGCCGACTACACCGTCTGGCGAGACGCCACGTCGTCCGCCGCTCGCGCCGCCGACTCCGCCCAAATGACGGCCGGCTACGACACCTGGTCGAGCAACTTCGGCCGAACCTTCCAACAGCCCGAGACCTTCAGCGGCGACTACAACGCCGACGGCGTGGTGAACGCCGCCGACTACACCGCCTTCCGAGACCACGTCGCCAACGGCGACTTGCGTTCGGATGGCAATGGTGATGGCGCCCTCACCACCGCCGACTGGCAGGTCTGGGCCAACCGCTACGGAGAACGATCCCCGGCGGCCACGACGGCGCCAGAACCCTCGGCGACTTTCCTGGCCACGATCGCGGTGCTAACCGCCTGCCGGCGCCGCCGTTGAGAGCGGCCTCAACGGTCGATGCCGTACTGTTCGACCTTGCGGTAGAGGGTCGCGCGGCCGATGCCCAAGAGCTTCGCCGCTTCGGGAACCGCGCCCTTGGTGCGTGAGAGCGCCTCAAGGATGAGTTTGCGTTCCCAGTCGTCGATGCGGAGGCTCTCGATCCGTTCCGACGGTTTAGCGGCGGCGCCCGCGTCGCGGAGGGCGAGGTCGTCCGGCTCGATCTCCTGGCCGACCGCCATCACGACGGCGCTGTCGATCACGTTGCGGAGTTGCCGCACGTTGCCGGGCCAGTGGTACCCCAACAGCCGCTCGCGTGCCTCGGCGCTCAGCCGTAGCCCCGGCCGGCCGTGCTCGCTCTTGAAGTGGTCGAAGAAGAAATCGACCAGCAGGGCGATGTCGCTGCCCCGCTCGCGGAGCGCCGGTAGCCGCAGTTCAAAAACACTGAGCCGGTAGTAGAGGTCCTCGCGGAACTTCCCGTCGCGGACGTAGTTCTGCAGGTCCTGGTTCGTGGCGGCGAGCACCCGGACGTCGACCGTGATCGGCTCGGTCGCCCCGACTGGCAAGAAGGGGTGCCCCTCGAGCACGCGCAGCAGCTTCGCCTGCCCCGCCGGTGTCATCTCGCCTACCTCGTCGAGGAACAGCGTTCCCATGTCGGCCTGCTGGAAGTAGCCGATGTGGTCGCGGTCGGCCCCGGTGAACGCCCCCGTCTTGTGCCCGAAGAGCTGACTCTCCATCAACTCGGCCGGGATCGCCGCGCAGTTAACCGAGACCATCGGTCGTTCCGAGCGAGGGCTCGCGCGGTGGATGGCGCGGGCGACCAACTCCTTGCCGGCGCCACTCTCTCCGCGGATGAGCACCGACCCCCGCGCCGTCGCGACCCGGGCGATCTTCGATTTCAACTCGAGCATCGGCTCGCTCTCGCCGATCAGCCCGTCGTAGCCCGGCGCGGCGGCGACCAAACGGTCGAAGTTCTGCCGCAGCGAGTTCCATTCCATCGCCCTAGCGAGCGACACGGCGAGCAGGTTCGCCACGGAGATGACGAAGTCGAAATCGGATTGGCGGAAGCGGCCGTCTTCGAGGTAGGCGTGCAGCGCACCGAGCGGCTTCGCCTCGTCGCGTCGTTCGCGGCCGTGACGCGGCAGCAGCGGGGCGCAGATCGCGTCCGCAAAGGCGCCGATCTTTATCGTGCCTGACGGATCGACGCTTGGCGCCTCTTGGTTGGCGACCCAGACGGCGTTGCCCGCACGGAACACCAATTCGGACAGCGACGGACTGAGCGCCAGCAGCGACGCCGCGTCGGACGGCAAGGTCTGCTTCGCACGCAGTTCGCCCTCGTCGCTGGGCCAAAGAAAACCAACGACCGACGCCCCGGTCCGCGCCTTGAGCAGGTCGAGGGCGGTCTGCACCAACTCGTCGGAACTGCTCGACCCCAGCAGTTTGATACAGAGCTGGTAGAGGAGCATCAGCTCCTTCACCTGCTCGGCGTTCGGCAGGCCGTCGAGCGACGTCTCGTCGACGCCGCCGCTGCCAACGGGACGCTCATCGACGATCGTTTGGGTCGAGGGAGGCGCGAATCCGTCGTAGGTCTGATCCTCGGCGGTGGGGGGCTCCTCCGACTCGTGGAACTCCAACTCGGTGGTCCCGATGCGGATCACATGCCCATCGCCGAGCGCCGCCTCGCTGACTTTCTGACCGTTGACGTACGTGCCGTTGCGGCTCTCCCGGTCGGCGACAACCCAGTGCTCGCCTTCCGCCACGATACGGGCGTGGACCCGCGAGCAGATGGGGTCAGGCAGCGCCACCTGGCACGCCCCCCCACGGCCGAGCAGCGTCTCACCACGGGGCGGCAAGGGAAATCGCGCCCCCGTGCGGGGCCCGGTCAGGACGGTCAAATAGGCGTGCAAGGCCGGCGGTGTCCGATTGAAGGCCCCTTCATTGTTCCGTAGCCCTCCAGCCTAGCCGACCGGGACGCCAGCGTCAGCCGCATCGCCGGACGAGGTGGCGGGATTCTGGCCCAAGGCTCCGGCAAAGGGGTCCAATAATTCGCCCCAAACGGCCCCAAAGACCACCTTGGCCGACCCCGGGCGGCCTGCTACGCTGTGGGGCTTAGCGGGCTGTAGCTCAGCTTGGTAGAGCGCTGCGTTCGGGACGCAGAGGCCGGAGGTTCAAATCCTCTCAGCCCGACTATCTTTTCACGGGGAAACGCTGGACTTTCCCCCGCCGGCTCCAAGCATTGATTCGTCGGATGCACGAATCAATGCACGAATGGGAGCCAAAACGTGTCACGGGAATCCAAACCCTTTCTCCGTAAGCAGACCAGCAGCTGGTACTGCTCCATCGCGGGTCGCCAGATTTCTCTGGGCAAGGACCGCGAGGCCGCGTTCGAGAAGTTCTACGCTCTGATGGCGGACCCCAGCCGGGTCAAAAGCGAGCTGACGACGCTCTACGACCTCTCTCAGGTCTATCTAGATTGGTGCCAGAAGAAGCGAAAACCGGCCACCTACAATCGCCACCGCTACTACCTGAAACTCTTTATCGCCAAGGTCGGTAGGCAGCTACGCCCGTCACGCCTAGAAGCGAGGCAGGTCGCCGACTGGCACGAAGGGCTCGGGATCGGCTCTACGGCACAGAATGACGCGGTGGCCATCGTCCAGAGGATGCTCAATTGGGCAGTGGAGCAAAAGTATCTCTCGACCAACCCCATCAGCGGCATGGTGAAGCCCAAACGGAAGCGACGGGATGTCTTCTATACGCCCAGTCAGTGGGCCCAAATCCGCCAGCACGCTCAAGAACCATTTGGCATGCTGCTGGACTTTCTTTACCTAACTGGCTGCCGCCCCCTAGCAGCCCGTTGATTTTCTCACTCCCGATCGCGGCGAGATAGCGCTAGTCTATGAGCGTCTAGGTTGACGCGACGGAGGGATCGCGATGGGGATGGGGAAGCGGCGGCGGGAGTCGCAGGGGGAGCTGTTCGTGCCGTCGGGCGAGCTGGCGGCGAGCCCGGGGCACGCGTTCTACC